>JADKKA010000001.1 GCA_016720745.1 Chitinophagaceae bacterium
TGGATTGATTCCCAGATAAAATCCCTCAATAAATGCTTTTAAGTTTAAGGTAAATGTCGGCCATGGATTCACCGTTACGGCAAAGGCTGGATACCAGCGCCTTCTTCGACCGTATAATTTTCCACTTGAATTAACAGAGAAGCACTTTGTGTCCTTTCTCCTGTATTCCACAGATAAAAACTACCCAGACTGGAAGTTAAAATAACACGGTCACCACCTGGCAAAAACAGAGAGAGGAACCGCTGGAAGCCAATTACAGGATTACCCGCTGAATAGATCAATGAAACATCGTCTATCTAGCTTGATGCGGTGCCATTTTTGCCGGAATTGAATGCGCAAATTTGAAGTTGCCGGAGATAGTCCGCGTTGCTGTCCATTGGCTCCAGTCAGCTGATGCAGTTGACCCAATGCTGAAAAAGAAAGGGAAGAATAAGGTGACTCCATCCGTACTAAGCATTACCTGTAATTCAGATCCATTAGCAGCAGTAGAACCTTTGAAAACACCAAAGAAAGTTGAATGTTATTTCAGTCGGAAGTATTGATTCGATATTATAAAATTCTTACCGATAGTATTGGTAAGAAAATATTTCTGCTCCTCCGGAGGCTGCAGGGCATTTATTCAATGAAGAAGAAGTATTCCGTACATCTCCATTCCCGACATCGTAAAGACTATCATTATCGAAACCATTCGCGAGATTCATACACCGAAACGATATTAAAGTTGTACCGCCTACCAGAACCCATGGATTCATGAAGAAATGTAGCCGATGAAGCTACTCACGCCTGAATAAACCCTCCACCGGAGCCGGGTTGCCATGCATCCACCCGCAACTGTAACTGTCACCGCGTATTGTCGGTATCCGATACCGAAATGGAGGAAATCGCCGCTCATTTTGTCCCACAAATACGACAAACCGGAAGTTGCTGTTAATGTTTGGGCCGGAACAAATCATCAATGGTCCGGATGGTGTAACGCTCACGGCCGGAGAAGCACCTGTGCATTGGCTTGCATCAAGTATCGTTGCCGTCTTTACATCTCCGGACGAAAGTACGCCCTCCTGTGAATGAATAAGACCGGATAAATTCCTTGTATACAATGAATCAAATGTGAACGTCATCACAGCTCCTGCTCCCAATGATCCGGATGAGATTGTCTGAGTAAATGTGCGACTCAAAGAATTTGGATCTATTGCATGTATTCTCACATCAAGTGGATGATTTGCAAAATCGAGAGTCGAGTTGAAAAAGTTCTTGATGCTAATGGTGAGGAGGCTGATCTGAGTTTACACAGTTTTGAGCTGATGGTGAAACAAGCGCCATAATTCCTGCGTCCAATTGTTTGCACAGTCCCGTATTCAAAAGTAAATGTAGCCCTGATCGGTAAATGATCCGATGCATTGTGCAATGCATTTGCCACGGCGACAGGTACAGAATTATTGGGCTGTTTATTGATTGAATCATTGTAATGCAAGTTTGGAACATAATTCATTCCGCCTGCCTGTTGGATGGCCTGAGAATACATAATCATATCAAATCGGTCATCAACTCCACCGTTTGAACCACCGCCAAAAGAACGGGTTCAGGTAGATTGTGTGTGATACATCGCATAAGCAGAATTGTTCCATGTTCCACTCATCACAATCGGATCAATAAAAATGACCTTCATTCGCGGGGTTGAACTGCAAGTAATTTCTGATATGCGCTTTCGGAAGAAGCGTAAAAATTAAAATCACCACAAACAATAAAATTACTGCCTGCAGGCAAAGCGTTAGTTACTTTTCGCAAGCTATCCGCTTCCACAGCACGCTTGCTTCATTCGCTGTTCCGGAGCTTGCCTTGAGATGTACTGCATAGATCCTGATTGTATCACCGGAAAGAAGATGAATCAATGAAAATTCATTAATCGTTCTCAGATCCGTTTGAATAGCTTTGTTGTCGAGAAAAATAAATTTTGATGATTTAAAAAATATTCCGTTGTCAGTATCCGGACCATCCAGAAAAGTACCGACTGAATAATTATTTGCATTCGCATTCAGAACATTTGTCAGTAAAATATTCATGCCGACTTCGGAATTTAATTCTTCAACAACAAGAATATCCGGATTGGCATTCGAAAATATAGTTCTGTAAAATGGATTTCAAGAGTAGTATCTGCGGCTGTTGCAGCATTATCGGGATAATTCAAAAGATTGTACGCAAACAAATGAATCGAATCCAATTGCTGAGCACAAGCCATCATCTGCACAAAAATAAATCCTATTATAAGCTGGATTTTCTTTTGGCACAAAAGGCAATAACCCTTGCCTCCGCGTGAAGGAATCAAACGGGAAATAAATTTCATCCAATAAATTCAGAAATCGATGACAGCAGTGATGCGCAGGGGGAGCAATGCGAATATAAAAAAAGAATTAAATATAGGGCGGAAAAGCTTACAAACCCTTGCCGGAAGCTATTTTTGCGGTATTTCAATGAATACCTGAGAAATCCTGCAGGCCGACAAAAGCCTGATAAATTCGATTATTCCTCAGTATTCTCAAGCAGACGGATTTCATGATCCGATAAATCGATCCGCTGATCCTTGAACAAACCTCCGATCGCTTTCTTAAAAATCTTCTTACTCATTTTAAAACGGGAGTAGATATCTTCAGGCGAACTTTTATCACCTAATGCGATCAGTCCGGCATTCGCTTCAAGTTGCTCCACAATTACATTCATCGCTTCCCGCACTGCGTCATAACCTTCCGGTTGCAAACGCAAATCAATTTTTCCATCCTCTCGAACAAGTTTGATATACCCGCGAAGAGAATCGCCTTCCTGAATCCCGGGAGAATACTTCATTCGCGTAAATCAAACCTTCATGACGATTGTTGATGATTGCTTTTATATCCCAGGTCAGTTTTTTCGGCAATCAACAAGGAAACCTCATCGCCTTCTTCGTAATCAGCGTCCTTTTCAATGTGTTTCCCCATCGCGACGTAGCAGAAATTCTTCCGGAAACATCATCGATCATGAGGTAAACGAGATACTTCCCTCCTTTTACCATTCCCGTACGTTGTTCCGCATAAGGAACAAATATATCCTTGGCGATTCCCCAATCCAGAAAAGCACCGTGAGCGTTCACATCTTTCACTATAAGAAATGCAAAATCTCCGACGCAGGCTTTTGGTTTCAGCGTTGTCGCGATAGGACGGTTTTCATTATCCAGATAAACAAACACATCCAGAAAATCTCCTGTAGATACCCCTTCAGGTACATACTTTATGGGCAACAAAATATCCGCTTCACCATCACTCAGGTACAAGCCAATGGTCGCGGCACTTTTCACTCTCAGTCGGTTGTATTTACCTATTTCAATCATTGAACGAAGGTAGTTTAATTCTGCTTAGCACCATCGGGGCCAACATTTCAAAACAAACATTCTTGTGTTTATTTTGAACGATGTTCAATAAAATAAATATATTTACGAAGGATGATTCAATACTAAACATTTACATGATTACTTATTCTACTCCCTCTGGATAGCCCGGAACCTCCCGCTCCAAAATCTTTACTTCCGAAATTGGAACTAATTTGCATTTCGGTGGCTGTCCTTGGTATGCTCTTCAAAATAATGCATTGGCCTTTTAGCGGGATGCTGCTGGTCTTTTCGCTTGGGGCATTGGCAACAATTTATTTTCTGCAGACAGCAATGATATTAAAAGGAACCCGCCTCCTGATATGAGAAGCCGTGTTGGCGGAATGGCCTGCAGTATCGCGACTATCGGAATCCTCTTTAAAATTCAGCACTGGCCTGATGCTAATTTTATGCTGATTCTGGGTGCAGCGCTTTTATTTGTTTTAATATTCACAGGCTATATCATAGGCAAACATTCAGAATTTCTGAGAAGACAAATCATACTCATGATTTTCGCCCTCTTGCTCTTCTGGAAATACAACACTTATTTTCCACCAAGAAACCTGTCTGAACAGACTGACGGCACTCAGGTAACCGACAGTTTTAATAAGCAATAATTTCAATGAAATAATTTGTTTTTCATTTATTCATATGTCCAATTCGAAAAAGAAAAATATTCCTGGCGGTTCCGGAAAAATTACTTCATCTAAAGAAAAGTCCCCACCTTCCCGGTTGAAATGGCTGGCCATTATTCCATTGTTGATCCTCACCTATCTTGTTTATACTCCGCCCTGAAAAAACTCAATCACCGGCTGGGACGACAGCAATTACATCACCGAAAACAACGACATCCGGGAGCTGAATTCAGCATTCATCAAAAAAGTTTTTCTCCGCATACAGGATATGTGATGGGAAACTACCATCCGATCACCATGATTTCGTATGCGGTTGAATACAAAATCAGCAAGCTTGATCCGAAAACCTACCACACCAACAATGTACTCCCTGCATTTAATCAATGGCATTCTGGTTTATTTATTTATCTGGTTGCTTTCAGGAAGAATACTGGTAGCTTCCATCACTGCGGCGCTTTTTCTACTTCATCCCATGCATGTCGAAAGTGTTGCCTGGATCTCCGAACGAAAAGATTTACTCTATTGTCTTTTCGAAATGGCGGCTTTGTCCACTTACATATTGTATATACGAAAGAGAAAAGCGCGTATTATATCCTTTGTTTCATTTTCTTCATTTTAGCTTTGCTGAGTAAAGCGATGGCGGTAGCCATGGTTGGCATTCTTCCTTTGCTGGATTTTTATTTCAACCGAAAATTAACCCGGACAAAAGTAATCCTGGAAAAGATTCCTTTCCTTATAGTTGGTGTCATCGCCGGATTGGTAGCCATCCAGGCTCAGAATGAATTTGAAGCAATCGTCACCACTGTACGCCCATTATACGACAGATTCCTTTTCGCAGGATACAGCTTTATCACCTATTTCTGGAAATCCATTTTACCAATTCAACTTTCAACTTTTATGATTATCCAAAAGCCGGAACTTATTCATGGTACATCGTTTTCCCAATCTTATCACTTGCGCTTTTAGTTTTGGCATTCTTCAGTTTACGCAAAACAAAAAAATATTTTTCGGTTTCCTGTTTTTTACTTTCAGCATTGCACTGATCCTTCAATTGCTTCCTGTCGGTGGCGCGATGATGGCGGAACGATACACCTATATTCCTTATATCGGCATTTTCTTTTAATTGGAGAAGGAATAAACTTCCTGTATCAAAACCGAAAAAACAGGAATACAAAACCTGGTATCCGGTTGCAGCATCCGCTCTTTTTCTTTTCTGATTGTCAATTGCAGTATCACCAATGCCCGTTGTAAAGTATGGAAAGACACCATCAGCATCTGGGACGACGCTCTCCGGAAAAGACCCGAACATCATCAAAGGATATGGCGGTCGTGGCAAAGGTTATATCGACAAACAAATGTATCCCGAAGCCATTCGTGATCTGAACAAAGCTCTTGAACTAAAAACCGACTACTCGGATGCTTACTACAATCGCGGACTCGCCAATTATTTTCTGGCGAAACAAAATCAGGATGCCGGCAATATGAATGAAGCTATGAACTATTACGAGCTTTCCATTCGCGATAATTCAGATGCAATCAAATACAATCCCCAACTGGCACGAGCCTATTACAATCGTTCCGGAAATTATTTCATTCTGAAAAAAATACGATCAGGCATTGCAGGATGCATTAAAGGCAAAAGAACTGGGGATGCAAGTTGAGCAGGCTTATCTGGATGTATTGAAGAAAATATTTTACCGGGCAATAACCGGTTCAATGAAATTCTACTTGCTTGCTGGGTCAAGTCTTTAACGCCAGCCTGTGCGCAGGCGGACTTGACCCTACTCTAAGTCAAAAGCCTAATAAATGTATGAATTCAATGAAATAACTTACGGATAAACTTATGCATGTAATCCATATAAATTTCATATTTGAACTTTATTAATTTTCAGATCCAACCTTTTCTTTTCAGTTATATTTAATTACTATTGATATTCCATTTTCTGCT
Source organism: Chitinophagaceae bacterium (assembly GCA_016720745.1). Taxonomy (GTDB): domain Bacteria; phylum Bacteroidota; class Bacteroidia; order Chitinophagales; family Chitinophagaceae; genus JJ008. The sequence continues at coordinate 5,978 of JADKKA010000001.1, forward strand.
GAATCAGAAGCAGCAATTGTACTTAGGATCATTAATTCTTTTCCACATGAACAACATCGAATTTTATCCCTTCACTAAATTCCGGTCAATTGTCATCATAATTTCCTGTATCCTTTCCTGTTTGAACTTTCAATCAGCCACTGCAGCGATTTCTTGGCAACATTGTTATGGAGGATCTGATGACGACTTAAGCATGAACCTGATTCAGACCAGAGACAATGGATTCCTTGTTGTTGGAATGACCAGTTCAATTGATGGCGACCTTGCAAATACTACAGTGCATGGATTTGATGACGTTTGGCTATTACGGCTTGATTCAAATTTAAATCTTGTCTGGAAAAATCATATGGCGGCAGTGCAAGCGACATAGCTTTAGATGCGGCTCAAACACCGGATGGAGGATTCATTGTCGTCGGCAATACTGACTCTAACGATGGAGATGTTACCGGAAATCATGGTAACGGAGATATCTGGATATTTAAAATTGATTCTCTCGAAATTTACAGTGGCAGAAAAGTGTCGGTGGAGCAGAATACGATTGCCCCTTAAGTGTCCTGGTAAATTCATCAAATAAAATTTTAGTTTGCGGTGGTACAGAATCCTCAGATGGAGATTTCACCGTGAATCATGGCTGGATGGATGAATTTGTATTACAAATGGATTTATCAGGAACCATCAATTGGATCAAAACCTATGGAGGATCCGATGATGATGTTGCCTATGAAATAATTGAAAAACTCGGTAAATTCTTTTATGGTAATAGGTTATGCCTTTTCTGACGATTATGATGTGAGTTTAAATCACGGTGCCGCAGATATCTGGCTTACAAAAATTGACAATCTGGGTAATCTTCAATGGGAGAAAGTTTATGGGGGATCGGAAGATGACATGACTACCAACGTCTGCAAGCTCCCCGGAGGTAAATATTTTTTTGCAGCCAATACATACTCTTTTGATGGAGATGTAACCGGCTATCATGGCAATGGAGATTATTGGACTGTGGTTGTAGATTCCGCATCCGGACAAATACTACATGAAAAGTGTTTTGGAGGAACCGATGAAGATTCGCCCTGGAGAATTTCCAAATCAATCGACGGTTCTATCATCATTACCGGTTCCAGTTTATCAAATGATGGAGATGTAAATAATAATTACGGTGATTTCGATGGATGGATTCTTCATGTTGATACAGCTCTAAATCCAATTTGGTCCACTATTGTGGGAGGATCAGCAGAGGATGATCTTTATGGAATTTGCGCGAATAATGATGGGTCTGTGCTTCTAACGGGTTATACCTATTCCAATGATCATGATGTCAGTGGAAATCATAGCATAAACAGTGATATTTGGGCTCTGAAACTTGATTCACAAACCGGCATTCTTTCAACCGGACAATCAAAAATTAATCTACAGATTTTCCCAATCCATCCGCAGGAGATCTCTTTGTAAATACCGATAAAGATCTATTTGAAGGGAAAGTTATTATCAGAGATATCAATGGACATGAAGTTTACAACAACATGCATTCATTCAGAAAAATGAAGTTCTAAAAATTCCGATGACCCTTTCTTCCGGTCTGTATCAGATTAACATTTTCGATAATTCTGATTTGATTTATTCAAAGAAAATTATTGTTGCGAAGTAATTCGGGATAAGAAACACTGGAAACAATAAATAAGTAACAATCTATAATAAAGTCTTTTTTTAAAGTATAATTCACAATTGATTAAAATTTCACATATCCACAAATATCAATTGATATGTATTGCATAATTCCTACTTGTATTTGACGGTTCAAATTAGTAAACTGATCAAGATAATACATTCAAACTGTATGCATATATGAAATTTATCTCTATATTTTTATTTCAGAATTCACGAAAATTTGTATTATTGCCATTACATACTCCCGCTGGGCCAAGTCTTTAACGAAAGCCTGTGTGCCAGCGGAAAATTATTGTTTCGAAGTAATTCGGGGTAAGAAACATAGAAACAATAAATAAATTCCCCGCTGGGCCAAGTCTTTAACGAAAGCCTGTGCGTCAGCGGACTTGGCCCGTTATTAAGACTAAGACCTTAGAAATATAATCATTTTATTCTTTTCAGCAGCATACCCAAGAACAGTTGAGTATTATAGAAATAAAATAATAAAAGTAACTCACTCCAAAACATCATTGGTGTGTTAAAATATGCAATCTCAAAAGGCATCCCAATGATATTGAGTTAAATAATAAATGGAAAAAAGTGATCAGTGTATCTAACTAATTCAATTTTCAACTTGGTTCAATACTATACAATATTACTAATGAAAACTGCCTTAACTTTTAGGATTTGAACCGTAATTTATAATCAGTCTAAATAGAATTTAAGTAGACTATTAATCTTTTTCTCGTCCTTTGTCATTTTTGGCGAAACCAACTTTTCAGTTGTTAATCCAGTAATTAATTTGTATACATTGTGGAAGCAATTGCAAATAGTCTCCAAAACATTTTCAAAAAGAAATTCATCATGAAAAGAATTCAATCATTTACATTTTATTCCTATTCACTTTCATTCTTATTTCAAACTTATCACACGGCTCTGACCTGGATGTAGTCATCACCATTATTAAGTATCCAAGCGGAACTGACATTACTTGCCATGGAGTGCATGATGGAGCAATGGAGGCCGTAATAGTTGGCGGAGTTCCGCCGTATTCATATCAATGGACTAACGGAACTTTCACCGCGTATACCAAAAAAATCACGAACCTTGTTCAAGGTGATTATGTATTCACTGTAATCGATGGAAATAATGACACGGCATTCAAAAGTGCAAAAATTTATGATGTAACAGCTATAACAACTTCACCGGAATTAACGGTTTACGAAGGAGGATATAATATTTCTTATCAAGGTGCAGATGATGGACAAATCCATTTAAGCCCTTCCGGAGGTACTCCACCCTACACTTTTCATTGGAGTAATGGAATTGACGAAGAAAATCTGGGAAGCGTAACCGCGGGAACTTATACTGTTACTATCACAGATGATAATCAATGTACACATACTGCTTCCTTTACTATGACTGAACCAACACCACTTCATGTGGTTAGTTTATCAAGTCCCTTGCAACATGGGTATAATATTTCTTGTTATGGAGGATCCAATGGCAGTTTAAGTTTAACAGTCGATGGTGGGGTTCCTCCTTATACTTATTCATGGAATGTTGGAGACACTACAAATTCCATAGATTCATTAAAGATAGGTACTTACACTGTTCAAATATATGATGCGAATGCCGCACATCTTACTCGTTCAATCGTATTGACAGAACCTGCCGCAATAAATTACGACCTCGCAGCTACGACATATGGTAATGGAAAGAATACTAGTTGCTTTAATTGTTCAGATGGTTATGTCACTAGTAATGCAAATGGTGGTGTGAGTCCATACACTTACTTATGGAATACCGGCCAAACAACTGCCAACCTTTCTGCGGTGATCGCACGAAATTATTCTCTTGTCGTCACTGATGTAAATGGATGTACCAAATCGAAAGAAATTACACTTACACAACCAGATAGAGAAGATTGGACTGTAAAAGGAAATGCCGGAACAAATGCAGACTCAAACTATATCGGCACAAATGACAATAAAGATTTCAGAATCCGGACTAACGGAACAGAACGCTTGAGAATCTATAGTACAGGAATGGTAGAGCTAAAAAGTGCCTTAAAAGTGGACACCATTTCGAGCGACAGTCTTCGATCAGTATTTGTGGATAGTCAAGGTGTTTTAAGAATTGGATCACACGGTACAAGTCAGCAACCATGTGTCACACCAACAAATAGATGGGTGACAGATTATTGTAACCATACAAATGATATTTACAATCTTCCGACAACAGGGAATGTTGGAATTGGTACTTCACAAATCCCTTCCGGGTACAAGTTGGCCGTAAATGGAAAAATTATTTGTGAAGAAGTGAAAGTAAAACTACATTCAACCTGGCCAGATTTTGTTTTCAAGCCGGAATATAAACTGATGCCGCTGCATGAATTGAAACAATTCATAAATCAGAATAAGCATCTACCTGAGATTCCTTCTGCTTCAGAAGTTGAACAATCCGGGAACAGCTTGGGTGAAATGCAAACAAAACTTCTTCAAAAGATTGAGGAATTGACACTTTACTTGGTTCAGCAAAACGAAAAGATTGAAAAGCTTCAATCCGAAAACGTGAATCTGAACACCAAACTAGATGCACTTTCTGTGCAAGTGAAAAAGTAATGTTGAACAATTCTTAAACTATTTTGCCATGCAAAAGATTATTCGTTTTCTTGTCGCTTTTATCTTGCTTGGGTTTTGCTTGCATAATAATCAAGTATTTGCTCAGTTACCAAGTGCACCGATTATTGATACACCGCTAACAACTTCAAAGACTTATTTTTACAATGGAGAAATTATTGTTCCATATTCATCCGGACATGTTAGTGTAACAAATAATTCCTCTGTGAATATTCTTTCTACGACAGAAGTAAATTTATTGCCAGGATTTACAGCTTCAACGGATTCTGGGTGTACTCAATTTGTCGCAGGCATTCAAGAATGTCCCACAATAGTTTATTCAAAAAAATAAGTAATATCAGTTGCTTTGGAGCAGCCGATGGCAGTATTTCAATAGAAAGTAATATCGACCTAACCAACTATAAATTTGTATGGTCAATTCCTGGCGATAACAAGCCTTTAAGAAATAATTTAAACAAAGGGACATATTTGTTCACAATGGTTGATCCTTCAGGATGTATTAATTATGATTCTTGTGCTGTGATTGAACCAGATTCTATTTTTGCAAATTTTTCATCAATCTCAACATCATGCGGAGATTCGAATGGTGTTGCTACTATTCATTTGCAAGGGGGAGAACCTCCATATTTTTATAATTGGTTCCCATATGGAGGAAATGATTCGGTAGCCACTGAATTAACATCTGGCATATATGAAATTCTGGTAAAAGACTCTAATCACTGTGTTCAGAAATATTTTTTAACTCTACCTGATTCATCAGGACCAGAAATAAATGTTGATAGCATTAAATATTTAATGTGTACGAACACAAACACTGGCGCTATTTTTACACATGTAATTTCAGGAAATGGTCCATTTCAATATGAATGGATAAACTCAATTGACACAACACCGTCATTGATTAATATCCCTTCAGGTATGTACACAATTATGGTTAAAGATTCTAATCAATGTAAAATGTTCAAATCCATTACCATTCCTGAACCAAGCCAAATGTCATCGACAATGATTTCTAATAATACAACATGTGGCCAAACAACTGGAAATGCGATTTGTGTTGTATCTGGTGGTGTACCTCCGTATCATTTCGAATGGTCTTCTGGTTCAATTGATTCCTTTATTGTTCAATTAAATTCAGGAAAATACTCTGTGATCATTTCGGACGCTAATGGGTGTATGATAAAAGATAGTGTTGAAATTTTAGAAAATGGTGGTCCTGCTATAGAAGTATTTAATTTAGCCAATCTAACATGTTTTGAAGGGAATGATGGTAAAGCAAAAGTAGAAGTTACATCAGGAAATGGCCCTTATCAATATTTATGGCTACTTGATAGTACTAATACTGATACCATTAGTAATCTTATTGCAGGAATACACAAGGTTAGGGTAACAGATAATAATGGCTGTTCCACTATGGGTCAGGTTAATATTTATGATCCTCCAAGAATTTATATTACATTATTATATGATCCCCCTACAACTGATAGTTCAACTGATGGAAATGTATATTCACAAGTTGAAGGAGGAACTCCGGAATATACTTATCAATGGTCAAATAGCAATACACAGGACCGGATCTATACAATGTACCAATTGGAACTTACATTAACTGTAACTGATGCTAATGGTTGTCAGACTAGTCAAGGATTGAGAATCGCTTCTTATTTTAATGGGTGTTATCATGCTAATCCTTCCGTTGTGTGTCAAACTCAAAGTCCAAGCCCATGTGGAACAGGATATTGTTACAAAGACATTTATCTGGATTTTGGCGCTGACCCTACTGGGAATTATAATTCTACTTGTGCATTTTCTGCAGCTGTTGATTTTTTTAATGCAAGAAATGGGCACGGAATATTAAACATTCCTCCTGGAACTTATATCGTCGGGGAACAAAGTCGCGGTGGTGGCTTCTATCTAACAGGTCAAGATATTATGTGTTTCAATAATTGTGAAGATTTGGTGATTCAAGGAAAAGTTGTTGGTACTCCTCCTAAAATTAAATTTGAGAATTGTATGCGATTTGGAATGTTTGATCCTTCAACTGGTGATAGATACATATTCAATACAGGCAACTGTTGTGATTTATCTCAATGTGGAGCTTTTCAATACCCGTATTGTGCATTTACAGGTTCATTTTTAGTTCTTAGAAATTGTAAAAATGTTATAGTTAGAGACCTTGAATTTGATGGCAATAATGAAAATTATATGTATGGAGGACATTATTGTGATGGAATTCAATTGCCATCGGATGGCATATCACTGCAGACTTCAACATATGTTTCCATTGATAATCTAAATGTTCATAATTTTGGAAGGGATGGAATTGTCATTCTTGATAATTACTACCCCTATTATAAATTTCATCATAGCCTGGATATAACCATTAGTAACAGCAAGTTTAATAAGAATGATCGTGTAGGATTAGATTGGGGAAGTGGAAGTGTGATTACCTTCACTAATACTCAGTTCAATTACAACGCTGTCGGTAGATTTAGTAGCCACGAATTGGTTGGTGCTGATTTTGAATATTTTGGGGGCAACTCAATTGGCGTTGGTAAATTTTTTGATTGTGAGTTCATGTACAATAAATATTGTGGGCTAGAAGCATCTGCTTTGAATTCTTTTGGTGCATGTAAAAAATCACGTTTTTACTCGTTGTAAATTTGCCGCTAATGAAGGATATACTCCAGCTTTTACATACACTATCATGGTTCCTAACCCAAATTTTAAATTTGAAGGTTGTGAATTTTATGGAACAGTAACTGCACCTTATCCAGCAAGAGATTGCCAAACATGCACAAATAATAACAACACAAAATTTGTAAAAGTTTCTGGATTGTTTGGTTCAAAGTGTCGTTTTATTGAAGAATATAATAATCTTAGTCATAATAATAATATATACGATGATTGTGTGGGACCTCCATTTAATACAGATGCAGGTTACATGATTGAATTTCAAGCTTGCGCTAGAACATTGTTTCAGGACTGTGACTTTATTAGTAATAAGGAAAGTAGAATTGCATATTTCTCTGGGGGTATTGACCCGTGGAATTTCGTCACATTGCAGCGTTGCAATTTCTATAATTACGGATTAAGAGTTAATAATACACTTGGATCGATTTATAATTTCAATAATTTGAATAATAACTTGTACACGGTAAGTAATGGCTCATATGATTTTTACCCACCATTTTATTTCACAAATCATCAAATTCTCCCCAATCTTCCATGCACCAATAAATTAAGAAGAGCACCTTATTTGAATGAGGTCACAGATGCATATAATTGTTATATGTGTCTTTCAAATATACCTGCTACCTGTCCTGCAGATTGTTATCCGTGCACTGCTAGGTTAACTAGTCAAATTACTAATGAGGGGATCGATTTTTCCATTTATCCTAATCCAGTATCCAACACTTTATTTATTGAAAATGCAGCGATTGGAGATGTTGTGAAAGTGTATGATTCCATTGGAGATTGTGTATATTGGAAATCAATCAAATCTAGTACAGATGAATTTGATGTACACAATTTAAATCCTGGGATTTATATTATTAAAATAAATAATTCCAATTTTTCTAAGTTTGTAAAATTGTGATCATGAATAATAAAATTAAATATTGCTTTACACTTTTGATATTATTTTAAGTCTGGGTAGTGCATGTTCTCAAGCGCCACTTATTTTATGGGAAAAATCTTTTGGTGGCACATCTTCTGACGCACAGATATCAATTAAAGCTTTAACTGATAACGGTTTTTCATTGGCAGGAGCAGCATTGTCAAACGATGGAGATATTTCCAACAATCACGGCAATTCAGATTTTGGGTTTTAATGATTGATAGTATTGGAAATGTAATTCATTCAAAATGTTTCGGAGGGAGTGCAGGAGAAAGCGCAGCATCCATTGATCTTACAAATGAAAGTGGATTTTATATTGGTGGAGTAACAAGTTCGTGTGATGGAGATGTTACAGGTTGTATAGGAAACAGTGATTATTGGATTGTTAAAACTGATAGTAATTTAAATGTTATTTGGCAACGAGTATTAGGTGGCACTGAAAATGAAGACTTAAAATCTCTAAAATCTACGAATGATGGGGGTGTTATTCTCGCAGGAATTTCTAATTCAAATGATGTTGACGTTATTGGCCAACATGGTTGTAGCGGGTGTTCAGATGATTTTGGATTGTAAAATTAGATTCTTCCGGAAATCTGCAATGGCAGAAAACTTTAGGAAGTATTTATTATGATCAATGCAGTGATATTTGTTTGGCCAATGATGGTGGATATGTATTAGTAGGAAATGTTGAATTGGATGGCGGAGATGTATCTGGAACGCATGGTCATACCGATTATTGGGTTGTAAAAATTGATAGCCTTGGTCAATTTGTATGGCAACATTGTTTTGGCGGAACGCTCGATGAACAAGCCATTAGTGTAATTTCAGATAGAGTTGGTGGATACTTCGTTTCTGGTGGTTCGATGTCTAATGATGGTGATGTAACAAACAATCATGGGTACTTCGATACCTGGGTCGTTAAAATCGATTCCCTAGGACAAATAGTATGGCAAAATTCATTCGGAGGATCTAATTCTGACTATCCCGTTTCTATGAAATTAACGGAAAGTGGTGGTTTAATAATATTGAGTGAAACTTTGTCAGATGATGGGGAGGTGACAGGATTTCATGGCTTGATGGACAATTGGTTAATTTGTATAGATTCATTAGGGAATTTACTGTGGCAAAAATGTCTTGGTGGTTCGTATTTTGATCATCCTGCTTCAGTTGTATCATTGGATAACAGTGATATTCTAATTTCCGGGTATTCGAATTCATTTGACGGTGATGTCACTGGAAATCATGGAGGATTAAATTGTTTCGATCCCGACAGTTGTTTTGATGCTTGGATTGTGAAACTTGGATTTTCTACCGGGATTGATAAATTCGTAAACGATACTATTATTTCAATCTACCCGAATCCCTTGAATTCGGTACTTAATCTAGATAATTTAAAACCGGGAGAATTGATTTCAATTTATACTGGCATTGGTGTAAAAATAATGGAATTCAGAGTTTCAAGTACCTTTCAACAAATATCCTTCGCAGGATACTCAAATGGTTTGTATTATATAAAAACCGAGTATGAACCTCCTAGATTAATAATTAAAATGTAACGGTTTTATGAATTATTTTTTTTCAGAAACTCATAGGATGAACTATTTCAACCAGTGAAAGTAGATTAAAAGAAAAATTGGAATTAGAACTTGAGTAAATGTCGGAATTTGAAAGAAGTACAGGGAAAAATGGTGTTCCTCCTTCCCGCTGGGCCAAGTCTTTAACGAAAGCCTGCGCGTCAGCGGACTTGGCCCGTTATTAAGACAAAGACCTTAGAAATTTAATCATTTTATTCATTTCAGCAGCATACTGTTTACAACCTTATCTTGAATTCCTATTGTGGTTTAAATTATTAGCAACATAAGAACCTCCCTCTGACGCACAGGCTTTTGTTAAAGACCGGGCCCGGCGGATTCTGCATGGGAAGGTAAATTGTTTAGATAATGGATTTGATGATTTCGCGTTTGCGCTAAAACGATGTGGATTTTTAATTATTCAAACACGTTCAAAACATTTCTTTCGCATGTTCGAAATCATAGAAAATATGATTAAATTAGTACCTTAATGCTCAAAGGATATAAAATAAAGATTTCATGAATGATAATTTTCCAAATGATTTTTGTAGTTTAATTTAAATAAGATAAAATCGACATGAAGCAATTTTACTTTTCATTTTCTTTCTCATTCTTTTCTCCGACTTCAGCTCTGCCCTTACTCCGGACTCCCTCGTTTACGTGTACTGCAACGAATTGGACAATCGGCTGCCCACACCGAATTGGAATGGGACTACACGACACATTGAACGTTATGACTCACTTAGACTTCTGCAATATTACACCAATGCATCCGGTGATTATCCTGCAGCAAATTTTATAGCAGATGACAGTGTTATTCATATATATAATAACCTTGGTCAGGTTATCAATTCGATTTCATATAACAGTGCAAGTGGATCAATGACTCCAATATGTAAATCTACTTACGCATACGATTCCGCAGGAAACCGAACTTTTAATCAACTTGAAATGTGGAATGTCATTAATGCTGTATGGGATTCAAATGTTTACACTTTGTCTCATTATTCAATGCAGGGTGTAGTTGATTCCATTTATACCAGATCCGGACATAACACTTCTTCGCAGAGTATACAAATGGATTCAATAGCACATCAGGAGGTTTCAATAACATGGATATTGAATGGAAGTAATTGGAATCCTGTGGAGAGAAAAATAATGAGATGGGATTCGAATTGGTACTACATAGGTGAAAGCAGCGAAAATTGGGCAGGTGCATGGGTTGATCATAGCCGGCACGTAGTGATCCGCGACACTTTGGAAAGAGTGATTGATGAGTATTATGAGATTTGGGATAATACATCAGGAAGCTGGGTAGGGACTGACACAAGAAGGGTAACAACATATGATGTCGCCTTTCAAAGTGACAGCGTTAAAAGCTATTGGTGGCAGATGGGAAGTGGTTGGTATGTATGGAATTTAGCTTTAGTTGTTCGTGATTCTTCAAACAGAACCCTCAGTCGCAATTCTCTTAATCTTCAGGACTCTTCAACCACACACCAATATTACTCCTATAATGCGTATGGAGATTATATTATCAATAGTTATTCCGGTAACGGTAATTCAAGTTATACATACAATGAATATGATAATCTGGGACATATTATATTTTCCAGATCTCACCGCAATTCCGCGGGATCAGCAGGATTTATGAATGAATGCTATTATTATCGCTTCCTTTCAGATTCCACAGTTATCGATATTTCAGATACAATTTATTCCTGCGCCGGCGCTCCTGTTCAGCCGAGAGCGCTGGTGGTTTATGCAAAAGAACCATTGCGTTATTCATGGTCACCAACTACCGGACTCTCTTCCGATACAGTTTTGGCTCCGGAATTTTCAGTGAGTTCAAATAGAAATTACATACTCACAATCACAGATTCACTGGGAAATATTTTCACGAGGAATGTTGCAGTCATCGTAAGACCATTGCCAGTTCCGTCTCCAATTGATACAACTGAATTAACCGGACATTGTTATCCTGATACCATACTGATTACAACAACGGCACAACAGGGATACACTTATATTTGGTACCTAAGTTCCGGATCTCAGTATATGGTCAATACAGACACTTTGTATTTTTCCATGAACGGCGCGACTAAAAGTTTCTTATATAGCATGACCGATTCATTCGGATGTTATGCATATTCAGATACTGTGACTGTTTCAATGATTGCGAGTCCTTATGCCGGAATACAACCAGCTGTTTTAGAATATTGCCTGGGCGACACCTTACAATTGTATGGAAACCATTTTCAAGGACATTATGCCTATCAATGGAAGATAAATGGAATCGATTCTGCCGGCGCGAATACTGACAATCTATTCATTACTCAAAATGGTTTGTATTCTTTCTACCTGACGGATTCTTTGACAGGTTGTGATGCGATGGCTGCTTACACTGCCCAATTTTCTCCGCAACCTCCGGCAGTAAGTCTGATGGCAAGTCCGCTTCAGATCTTGTGTCCCGGTGATACTTTGTATCTCATTTCTGTCAATACAAACCCCAACTGGCAATATACATGGTCATACAATTCGAACATCATTCCCGGAGCTGTTTCAGATTCCCTTGCAGTAACTTTCCCTGCAACCTATACTCTTGAAATTGTTGATGGAAATTGTCCAGCTGTACCAGGCACAAAAATAATCTCCAGAGATAATTTTAATATTAGCGTAACACCCAACGGCTCCATTTCTGTTTGCGATCAGGACACTTTGATTCTGAATGCCGGCGTCGCCAGTACTTATCAATGGTCAACCGGTGACACTACATCATTTACGATGATTACTTCAACCGGATCGGTTGCTGTGCTTGCAATTGATTCTCTCGGATGCAGTGATGTTTCAGATACGATTGATATCAGTTTTTTCCTCCAACGACTCCTCCATTTCTTAACTATCAATCACCTATTTTAACTTCTTCTTATAGTGGAACACAAGAATGGTATCTTGATGGTATTTTAATTCCGGGAGCAACAGGGGATACAATTACTCCTCTCAGTTCAGGCGATTACACAGTGTCGTATTCTGATTCCAATGGATGTTTGGTTGTTTCTCAGCCGTATACTTTGGTGCTTGTGGGATTGAATAATGTTAAGGAAGATTACGCTGTTCGCATTTTCCCAAATCCAGTAAGAGATCATTCTGTAATTGAATGTAAAGGGAATGAAAATATAATTGGATTTATTTTGTACGATGCCCAGATGAGAAAGGTAAAAGAATTCAAAAAGGAACAATCCACAATCACAATTGACAGGGATAAATTAGTTTCCGGAACTTATTTTGGAAGAGTTGAATTAGAGTCTGCCTCCGGAATATCAGTTCAATGGCTAAAAGTAGTTTTCGGGGATTGATTCCCCGCTGGGCCTGGTCTTTAGCGAAAGCCTGTGCGCCGGCAGACTTACAAAAAAAAGTGTAAGAGTAAGAGTAAGTTTCAGGTTTCAAGTACTTCAAACTTAAAACTTACTCTTACACTTACACTAACACTTCCACTTATCTTCCTGAGTTTTTACCTCAAACTTTTTTCCAATCCAAACAACATTTTGGTCATCTCAAATGCGAATGAATAAATTTCGGAATAGCCTTCTTCAGACAAGAAATTGAGCGTTTTCAGCTGATCAAGAATCGCTACGCATTCGAAGGTTGAACCAATTGCAATTACATAAAAACGTCGTCGATCTGCTCTGGCAGTTCTTCCAGTTCCCTCAGCTATGTTTAAAGGAATACTAAACGCAGCCCTCTTAAGTTGTTCCCGATATTCCCTATCAATATTTTTATTTGCTAAAAGCAAAGAATAAATTTTCGAATTGAAGACTGTCGCTTTTTTGTAAACAAGTAATTTTTCAAAATCGAACATCGTGTGGTTTTAATTTCAAAACACCGACAAAAAGTTGGGAAGTAAAAACTGTGTTTGATGGTGAACAAAAAAAACTTAATAAGTACTGAAAAAAAATAAAGGCGGAAAATATAGTGGAAGTTTTATATTCTTGAAACATGCACTTACACTTACACATCTACTAACTTTTCTACTCCAAATGAAGGGTTAAAAAATAGTGGAAGTGGAAGTGTAAGTCTTAAGTTTTAAGTTTTAAGTACTTGAAACTTAAAACTTACACTTACACATCCACTAACTCTCCCAGATCAAATAGTGGCACAAAAAAAAAGTGGAAGTGTAAGTGGAAGTTTTAGGTTTCAAGGATTTTGAAACTTGCACTTACACATACACTTCCACTCCAATGTAGCGCCTTCTGGCCAAATTCCGAACTCTTTATTGCAAAAAATAGCGAATTTGAGTGTTTTTCAGGGTAATTTGAACGAAATCAACATCTGACAAATTTTACCTTTACCCTCCCCTGTGGATATCGTCAAAATATTATTTAGTTAAAAATATGGCACTTTAACCCTTTTACAATTTGTACATTTCATTCCTTCACAAACCTCCTTACAACTTTACCCATTCCTGATCTCAATTCAAGCAAATAAACTCCAGGTGTTAATGATGATGTGTTGATTTCCTGGTATTCTCCTTTTTTTATTTCATTAATCGGAACAAATATTCGTTGTCCGAAAATATTGAACACTGATATTTCACTCCAGGTCGCTGAGCTTCCGGTTGTGATATATAAAAGATTTCGAACAGGGTTAGGGAAAAGTTCAACTTCCATTTGCTTTAAAACTTGGGGCCTCACTTCTGTGGGTAGACTGTCACAAAGCGTTCCACCTTCAGCGCCGAGGAAAAAGCTGGGATAATTAGGTATTGTGGCCGCATTAACGGTAGGGAGCTTAAAACTGTGTTGACAAACATCGCAAGCAGTGCCGGCACTATCAGGGAAATTAATCACATGCATTTCAGTCGTACTATTACCACAATTGATATAGATTTTATCATCCGGGGCTAAATATGAAAGGTAGAAATCGGCAGCTAACCCATGAGAATAATAATGATCCCAGACGGCAACTGTTAATTGACTGGCCGGAATGTTAGACGCTAACATGTCAAATTGATAAATATAATCCATACTGGACAAGTACAAATATCTTCCACTCCTAGAAAAAGCAGCTCCACCAAGACTAGCTCCATCGTTTATATCTACATGTATGAGATTACTGAACGACCCAGTGCATCTGTCAAAATCAAAAATATCCAGATCATTATATGCTTCATAATACGCAAATTTTAATCCATCTGGCGAGAACAAACATTGACCCACTCCTATTTCATGATAAGTGCTGTTAAAATTCCAAGGTCCTGATATTCCCGATGGTGTAATTAAATATTCCAAAATACCACCATAACCATATCTCTGTGTAACAACCCACCAATCTCTACCATTAGCATGCCTGCATGCTGTTATTCTCCCTGGCACCAAACTGTCATTGAACAGGACTGTATTCTTCTGAATAACACCACCACGTCCACTGTCAAGTGCCATATCAATTATTGAATAATAAAGGTAAAAAGATGCATATGAACTGAATCGATCATCAATCGTTTCATGAAATAAATAATACTTGGTTGAGTCATCAGGAAACGGAACCACCAAATTTCCTTGAGGGAGTGTCAATCCGTACGGTGCATGTGCAGTTGTAAAATCAGCGGGATTGAGCCCACTGCCATTTAACATTGTGTCATCTAGGGCATTCGCAATATAAATTCCGTTTGTATAAAAAAGCAGATTACCATTAACATCCGAAATTTCACCATTTGTCACATCAATGTTCATGTAGCGAGTTACGGTATCAATCACTAACGATCCGGAATTAAAATCCCAATTCATCCCATGCCAATTCGAAACACAACAATCATAACCCATTACCCAGATTTTATCCTGACCTTGAGAAGTGCACATTAAGTTGCAATACAAAAAGGAATGTAAATAAATATTTCATACCGTAGCTTAATTTAGTTACGTATAATGACTACACGTCCACCGTGTACCGGTGGCCCCTTGATAGATTGAAGTTGATAGAAATAAATACCTGGAGGCAGAAATTCTGTTTTGATAGTTTTTAAGTTACCTTCTTTAAGAAGTATTTCTGAAAGTAAAACCCGCCCCTAATTGATCTATCAATTCGAATTTCACATCGTCCTCAACAGTGTATTTTAAATTGAGTTCATTTTCAGCAGGATTTGGAAATACAATAAACTCAGGTAAAAATGAATCGTTACGCTTCCTAAGCACTAAACCATTCTGGATGCAAATTTGGGCATCATTGTATTCAACATCAAGATTCAACCAGGAATAGAGCGAACGTGCTAAATAAACAGCAGGGCCTCCTGATAAAGGACATTGCTCCGCCATAGAAATCAATTCAGAAGTGTATGGCTGCAATGAATCAGGCCGTATGATCTCTGTACATTTTATTCGAATTTCATTGACTATGCCTTGATTAATTTCATAAATCTTGTTACTCACAATTTCTTCATTGGCAGTATTCAACAAATCAGCATTGATAGTTATTGTACTATCAATGCTTTGAAGTGCTGCTAAATTGTAATAAATCAAATTCGCAATACTGGAACGCAAATTTTGCACCTGGAACTTTAGACTATCGCGGATTTGATTTGTCAACGAATCAATAGTAAGCAAACTGTCACAAAGCCTGATCATTTCGGATTGAGTATAAATTTGAAATGAGTTTTGTTCTACAATGGTAGATACAGTCTCCTGATTTGAAAATAAAGTCTCATGCTCCACATTAACTTTAGCTATGTGCTGGATCATGGTACCTGCCATATTTATGTAGAAGTCAGCCAGATATTGACTCGAATCCAAATATTCAGGCTGCTTCAATAACTTTTCATATAAAGCCACGCGTGCTTTCCATTTGGTCTCTTCATCGAACTCGGAACTTTCAATTTGACCCTGAGCTGCAAGAATATCAAGATATAAATTGCTTGACTCCTTACTGTAATACGGAATCAAAGAACACTCTGAATGATGTGTTGTGTCTATATTACAACTATCATCAATTTGAGCACGCAATCGAAACCAATCTCTAGGATTAATTTCTAATGTATCAGGAAAATTGGTATGATTAGCACCATTGGAAAAAGTTTGCCCTGAGGAATCTACAAAAACTTGTTCAAATGGGGCTGCAGCAGAATCTAAATTCTGGGCAGCAAACCCGGCATACACATCCTTCCACCACCAATTTCCCCTACAAATTTGCTCATCTACATGAGCTGAACCACTATAAAATAAACCATTGTAATGATCGTTGAAGTCATTGGCTCTTACCACAGTTTCGTTTCCACTTCCGCCTGCACAGTTGGCAACAAATACCAGTCCGTTGAAAGTATTATCGAAGGAATTGCAATTAATCACATTCGATTTACTGTCCCAGAATTCCATTGCAGATTCTGAAGGGTTGGTGTACGAACTATTCAGTCCATAGACATTGTTGCAGGAAAGTGTGTTGTAATCTGAAAGATGCAACACTATTCCCTTAAGGTTCGAGGAGTGCACTCCCATTTGAACAGAATTGTGATCAATCAGATAGTTGTTGGCTCCGGTAATTTCAATTCCGTTCTTCGCATAGTTGTGCAGACTAACATTATTCCTCTCTATAGAACTACTCGGATTTGCACCCTGATTTTCCCAGATGTAAATTCCTCTACCACTTATGCTCGCAGAACCATTCAAGGCATGACGACTGCCGATGTCGATTTCATTGTGATACACACTCGTATGAAGAGTGCCATCCGTAAATTGCAGTACAATCCCGTACTTATTACAATCCAAATGGTTTTCAAGTATAAGTACGTCGTTATTCCGACTCCATGCGGCTCGGATGCCCCAATCACAATTGAATACGTAATTTTTGGAAGACTTAACATTACTCGCAAACGCGACTACCGCATAATTGCAGTCCACGAAATCATTTAAAGCCGGATTATCCAAACCACGTTGTGTCAAAGCGGAATAACCGGAAATACCATTTACATATACACCAGAACCATTACAAAAAGCCGAACTTACACCAGTACCATTTCCGAAAGTGATATTATCGTAATTCTGAATCCTTAAAAACCGGCTTCTTTCTACATTGACATTGCTGCGCATAGCTCTCACGCCATTGTTCAACCCTTCAAAAATATTTGGATACGTTGAACCGGAACCAATATCGAAGAATGCATTGTCTTCAAGGTAAATCCCGGTAAAAGTTTTAGAAAAATTCAATGGCATCGGCTTTGGATACGGAGTAGTAAGATGTAGTGTGCCCGTGCAAGAAAAAGTAGAATTGATGACATGTCCGTAGACAATAGTACTTCCAGATGCTGAATCTGTCGGGCAATAGATTCCAATGTAATCGTTATTAAATACAGCCTGATTCACATCTAAATAAGTACCATCATTCGCTTGTATGCCATAAATAGCGTTTTCAATTGTCGATCCAAAAATAGTGACAAATGAAGTTCGTTGAGAAAGTAGCCCTTGCGACATTTGATTACACGAATAAACGTGGGAGTCATACAAAATAAAATTAATTCCCGTGAGTATGTTGATCACGGCATTTGGCCCCATCACAATATTCGTACAACTTCTGAAAGCAAAATCATGATCCACCGTAAACGTATCGTTAATCAGAATAATATTTTGCGTAGTAATTGAATCATAGCCCAATGATGATGAATGAATATTGGAAAAATTATAGTCACTATTAAAGTCAAATCCGGAAGGCACACAGCAATTCACATAAGGAAGGACGTTTACCGTAACAGTTTGAGTAACCGATAGTCCGTTTGCATCGGTAACAGTTACTGTATAAATGCTGGTGACAGTTGGGCTGACAATGATACTGGAAAGACTGTCGCCTGTATTCCAGTCATAACTATACGGGGCTATCCCGCCAGTAATGCTCGTTGAGATTGTTGCTACACTACCACTACACCGAGGCTGAACCGGGTTGATCGTGATGTAGTAATTTCCCTGACAATAGGATGAACAACTATCTCCATCCGCAGTCCAATTGAATGTAGAAATACTTAATGAATCCGGAATTACTCCGCCACAGAATGAAACTCCTCCAAATCTGACTTCGGGCATTCTCGAATTGGAATAGCCGCAGACGGGTGTTACAGCATATCGCAAACAAATCCATTCTCCATTAGCCAGTTCTTGTGTAGACGAATTTAGTAAGCTATCGTAAGCACTTAAGTCTACTTGATAATGTGAAGAACCTACAGAATCTACTGATACTTGCGTTGATGATGTTCCATGATTGTAAACCAAAAAGACACTATTTGTATCAAGAATCAACAATGAATCATGTAAGTAGATTTGAGCGATAAAATCACGAACACCTGCTCCATCGCTTTCCACACAGGCTTCAAATTGATAGCTGTTACAAAGCGCAAACGTTGCAGGTTGTTGAAAAAGGGAATCATTGTATTCCGCCAATTGAACACCCCTCTCATCAACATTGATCATTTGCTGAGGATAATGCGAACAAATATCACTACTCAGATCAGCAGGGTATCTGGGTTGTGTATTCGGATAGGCCCCACAATACCACCCGTAGGATACCGGTAATGAATGATGTCCTACGCCAAGACATGAATCATAATTTGCTTTTAACAAATAATCACATATTCTGCCACCTGGATTTTTACACTCAATCAGACCCAGCTCAAAAAAATTGTTTGAGTCAGCAGAAAATGTTGAACCGTATAAAGGGCAACCAGCTGTCTGGCTCGTTAAAGTAATATTTCGCAAAAAAGAATTAACAGGAATATACAGCCATGTATTTGTTGATGCGGTACAATTTAAAGAATTTGTCCGATTTGAAATTTGAAAATTAATTTCAACTTCATGGGAATTAACCGTTGTTGTGCCAAACGAACTAAGCGTAAGAAACGGCAATGAATCCTGCATCACACAATCTAAAGTGTCGTTATAAAGATATGGCAGAGTGAGTACTGTATCAACAGTAGTTAGGCTGATGGATTGTACTGTACCCGAAGAGCTACACCCAAAAGAAGGGATGTACGCAACTTCATCATTTCTGGAAACAATGGTACTACATTGTACTTATCACAAGGTGTTGCTGTTGGCAGATTATTCCAATATGAGGAAGTGCCAGATCGAACAGAATAAAAACGATGAATGCAACCAAACGCTCCGCAGAAGTACAACCAATCCGGATTCAGATAGTCAGCGCTGTAATGACAGGTATCCGTGAGCGGAGAACCACAAATCTGGACATATCCTTCATCACCGGTGTAAATTCCGTTGTTGTGCGTTAAAAGTGCGGCATCTGTGAGAACAATATCCGAAAAGTACATGGCTGCGATCGGATCTGCATCAAAGTAATTGTTTTCGAAAATGTTTGAAGTTCCATGAAGGTAATTTCTGCAAACGTGATAAAATATTTTGAAATCAAACTCATCATCAACATGTATATGATAGTTTCCGGAAGTCGAAAGAATGACACTATCCATTGGAATCCGGACAAAATATCGGTCACTATCGTGCCGGATGGAAGAAATGTTGACTGAATAATTAAAAGGACAATTGCATGTATCTGGGTAAATAGTTAAAACTGCCGAATCTGGAATCAGGTTAAATTTGCCCGTATCACTAAAATGAATAATTTGTTCCATGTACAAATATGAAAGTGGATCATGGGTCGAACGATAATAATCATATGTCAGGTTATGAAATGAGTTTTGATCACCGTTATGAAAAATACCATGTTGTGAGGCAATTAACTGATCATTTACCATTGATGAATTTCTCCGGATGCTCGAGAGCATTACAGCGCTCGTATCACTAAGTCTTGCCATCGGATAATCAGCTAAACCATCATCGTCCGAATCATACCAGCCCAGAGATTGTTCTGATCGTTCTAAACTAAAAGAAACCGTTTCTATACCAAAAGTCTTACAACCAGGACAGTGAATGCGAATTCTGCCTCCTGTTTTAGCAAGCGGAATGAAACAGGAATCACAATTTGATCCTGGTAATGGTACAAGATAAAATTTTGCAGAAAAAGTAGCCGGCTCATAGGGTTCAGGAATACACGAGGGGAACATTCGATAATGAAAAACGAATAATTCATAAAATCCATAAAGGATGCATAAGTCGGAAAATGAGCTGCGTTGAACTGGTATATTCCTTCCCATGCGGCACCAACAGTATCTGGAGAAACAATTTGATTAAAATTTCCTGACACCGGGAACAAAGTATCCCCTCCGTTAGTGGCCGAAAACAGGTATGGAACAAAAGTATTATCAAAATTTAAACCTGGTTGCATTTGAATAATCACTCGTAATGCACCAGTTGGACTCGCACTTGCGGTATTCTGAAAAAGTTGCTGATCAAAATAACTACTGATACCATAATAATCAAACCCTGCATTCCGTACAACAAACTCTTGAGGTACCGGCAGGTTGACCATGCGGAACATACATATCTGATACGGTAGAAAAAAAATCCTGAGATAAATGAAGATCTCCATTTCCATTATTGGTACTCAATGAGCTTGTGCCATACAAGGATGCACCAGCAGGTTTTGAAATCAGCGTTAAGCTATCATTGCAAGCTGTAATACCTTTCAAAAATAAATTCCAATGATTAAAGGACAAAGTCTTGTTGAACAGATCGTATTCATCAATATTAGAAGTACTGTCAATGTTTTCATCATCAGGGCAACATCGTAAAGTATAAAAACTGAGGGTGTCTCTAAAGCCACTCCACAGTGTATCTAAAAAAATATCAGCATAGAAGATGGCGTTGATATTATCATTCAGGCAATGTGGCAGGGAATCTGTAAACTGATCCCTTAAATAAGAAACTGAATCGAAAGAAACAGGCTGACCCAATAAAATTGGGTGGAGAGAATCATTAAGGATATATGTGTAAAACGGAATACTGCCTTGTGTTACCGAAAAATAAAGATGGACATTTCTGAAATTAATATTATCCCGATTTTCAATCAGAAAACGCCAGTGAGTGATGTCTCCTGTACAGCTATTGTCCCAATATTGTGCAGTAGAATCACCTGGTAATAATCGTGTAAAAAAAACATTTGAGGTTTCTTCTACACCTTCAAATGACACAAGTATTGCCTGGGTAATTGAAATACAAGTTTCGCTGCGGGAACAGCCCCATTCATATTTAATCTGAGATTCTGCAGGGGAAACAGGGCAGCCTAAGATTTCAAAATTCTCAACAATTTTTAATGTGTCGCCTGTAATTATGTGCATGGCGATAGAGTCAAAAGAAAATGAAATCGAAGCCGTATCAGTAGCGGGAATGACAGAAAGTAGATTTGAGTTGACATATACTTTTGCATTAAGTATATGGATAAATGAAGATCCGATTGAATTCAAAGTATCACTAAATGCAAAATAATTATCAAAATAACTTGATGAGCCCCTGTTTATCAAGTTAAAAGATCGGCTGGCGAAAGTCCAGCCTCTTACTGATAAACTTGATTCAAAATTACTCTCTAAATAGGGAGATCCAAGAGTATAGCTATGTAGAAAAGCGTTCGAAAGGCAAGGTTGATTTCCTGGAATGAAAACCATCACAGAATCTGTCATCCCGCTTGCGGGTATAGGAAGCAAAAGTTGATTATTTTGTGAAATTGAATGGCAATCGTAACGAAACCGGATTGTATCATTAACTGTAGCCCCCGTATCAATAGTACTTGAAAAATAAGTACGATAATTCCCATTTAGAGTGCCAGTAGGTGTAGTAATTACTGCACTATCCATCTCAAATTTAATAGCCAGTCCAACATTTGAATAAGCTGTAGTTGTTGAAGCGTTATGAATATGAAAAATCAAAACGTAATCTTCACAACTCACTACTAATCCGGGTGCATTAACAGAAATAGTTAAATCCGTACAAGCATTTTGTGAGTAGCTGAAAAACGGAAACACAAGGAATATGAACAGAAGGAATTTGTGATGCATGTGCCTGAAGAATTGTATTGTGCAAATAAAAAATGACACAAATAAACCGGCATTCTAATGCAAAGTTATTTTTTTTCGTGACTTTTCCTAGGATAGATGAATTTATTATTGGCACAAAGTTCATCTTAATTGTAAGTGGGATCTAATTTCAAATTTTTTCGAGAGATACAGGGGAATGCCCCAAATTTGGCGCTTAGCTATTAATGAAGTTTATCGTTGACATACTACCTTGACTAATGCGCCTTGGATTGGATCGGCTTCTCATTTCTACCCCCTGTACCCCCCCCCTCATTTCATTTCAAACCGTTTGAATCGCTCCTTGATAATGATATTTTTAACAAATCTGCAATTTTATATAGCCGGACCATCATGCTGAAGATCTGTGTAATTAATATATCTGAAACATAATGTCAGAGAAGCAAGAGAAATACTACTTAAAGGAAGTGCCTGTATTTACAAATTTCCGAAACCTTCGGTACAAATTTCCAGTTTTACCATTTAAAATTTATACCAAAATTTTCAATGAAAAGAGAATTTCAACTTTAACAAAAGTATAATTCAAACGAAATCTACCATAGTAATTCCTTTGGAAGTTCTATTGCAAAACAATTTTCCGCACATCAATCGCAATACCCTGGGCATTCAACAGGTAAATCAGGTAAACACCATTTCCTGTCCACGTATTGAGATCAACTATAAAAGTTTGTTGAGTAAGCGAAGTTGAATAAACCGTTTGACCAAGAGTATTATCAATTCGAATAGTATACCCATTCATTGTACTGTAGTTACTACCACAATCAATTGTAATGTGATCGTTGGATGGATTCGGGTAGACTTTGATAGAATTTTGATAGGTAATAGGATTGAAACCGGTTAAATTAGCATTTATAATGAGTGTATCGGTGACAGTAATTGTTTGGAAACAAAGACCCAAATTGTAAAGCTGTGTCACTTCTTGCTGAGACAATACTCTGTTCCAAATACCGATATCATCCAAACAACCATTGTAAAATGAATTTCCAAATCCCTTCGCGAAAAGAAGTGCTTCTGGTGAATTGGCAAGCGTTCCTGGTGAGTTTCCGATGCCCGAATTAATGCCATTGGATAGAACGCCATTCACATATATATCAACAGATGTTGGGGCATTATAAATGGCCACAAGATGAGTCCAGTTATCATAATTTACTGTATCTGTTGAATGCCTGGCACAACCTAAGCCTGAACCAAAACCCATTGCAATTCTTCCGTTCCTATCGGCCACATCCATGTTATAATCGCCACTTACATTTGCAATCGAGGAGTTCTGCTTAGTGATTAATGGACCGTTATCCTGACTTGTTTTTATCCAAACACTAATTGAAAAAGGATTTCCTAGAAAATCAAGTGAATTATTTACCGGATCTGAAACTGTAATGAAATTTGAAAGTCCGTCAAAACTATATGCACTATTAGGATTTCCAAATCTATCTGGAATTAAAGTCGCGCCATTTACTACGCCATCATTTCCATTACCGGTTTCATCATTTGCATTCCCACAAAATGGCCAATAACTAATCAGTCCTTGCGTAAGTCCTAACGGAAGTGTAGCACTTAAGCATGGAGAATTATGTAAAGAAAATTCCCAAAAGTCATTCATATAACTAATACCATCTGAGCCTAAACCAACATATCCACGATTGTTAATACTGAAACCTATCGCTCTTTCGCGAATTCCTCCAGCAAAAGAATCAACCTGCAACCAGGTATCAAAAAGTGGATCATATCTCCAAAAGTCATTTAGTAAACCAGGAGTTTTACCAGTGCCTACATATCCAAAATTATCAATCGTAAATGATACTGCATGCCATCTTCCTTGTCCGGGTAAATCAGTTTTCTGGGTCCAAGTCGAAGTTGCCGGGTCATATTCATAAAGAAAATTTGCCGCAGCTGAACCGGTTGAGCTATTTCCGGTGCAGACGTATCCCTTTTGTCCAATTGTAAATGCTGTTGCAACATTTACTGCGCCTCCGGGAAAATCCGGTTTCTGTGTCCAAGTATCGGATAAAGGGTCATACTCCCAAAAATCCTGAAGAAAAGTTCCATCACTTCCCATTCCGATATATCCCTTTGAAGCTATTGAAAAACCTACTGCGCCATAACGGGCAGTACCGGGAAAATCGCCTTTCTGTGTCCAGGTATTAGACACTGGATCATATTCAAATGCTTAAGGAATTTGTGCTACCAGTTCCTACATATCCTTTGTTATCAATACAAAAAGCAATTGGCAATGTTCTAGGCAAACCAATAAAACTTGCCTTTTGAGTCCAGGAATCATTGGTTGGATCGTATTCCCAAAAATCATTAGAGTATGCCATGCTATCCTCACCAAATCCAACATACCCTTTAGTTCCGATTGCCATAGCTGTAGCCATCCATCTTGAGCTCCCTTGGAAATCAGCTTTTCTCTCCCAGGTTAGCTGAGCTATTGAATCAATAGATGAGAACAAAATAAAATTTACTATTAGGATTGGCAAAAAGGAGTTTTTCATAGGTTTAGAAATTAAATTCAATTTTGATCATGTATAATTGTATGCTCTTCTTTTTTTGAAATTCTGAATCTGTGTTTTTGTTCAACACAATACTGAAACAAGTATCAAAACAAATACGAGCCTGTCAAACTTATTAGGTTAATTACTTCAATTTGATATTTAATATATCCATCAAAGGCAAATTTATAACCCTACAACCACCCTCTCATAAAACCGTTGATCTTCAATTTGAATAATGGCTACATATACTCCCTTTGCAAGGTCTGCAACGGAACACATCGTGCTTTTGGAAATCAATTTCTCTTTTAAAATTTCTTTTCCGGTAATATCCAAAAATATTATTTCTGACCCCACATGACCTGCAGGAATGTTGATGCTAACAAAATCAGAAGCTGGATTTGGAAAGATATATATTTCACTCTCTGATATTTCATTTTGAAGATTTGTAGTAGCATAATAATAAGATGCGGAAAATCCTGTACACCCGAGTGAATCATATGTAACCACCACATAATTTCCTGTCTGGCCCGGAATTATATAAGAAAGAACTCCTGAACTGTAAAGTGTCCCATCCAAATACCATTCATAATGGTCAGCAAATGACAAAGTGAATAATGTATCTCCCGAAAGTTGAATTTCCGGTCCGGAAATATGAATGAGTTCCGATTGTACGGTGCAGACCCCTCCTTGGAAATAGTCTGAAGAATAGTTGCCAGTAACTTCAACAAAATAATCTCCTGGATGAGTCACTTCCAGGGCAGATAAATTTGCATTGGGTATTATCTGACCATTCTCGTACCATTGATAACTTACAATACCTGAATTTTGGACGGATAAATTAATAGGTCCGGAACAAGTCGAAGAATCAACATCTACCCTGGTCGAAAAAACAGGTGAGACATGGTACTGAATTGTATCAATATTGCCGGCATTGTCTTGTGCAATAACAGTGTATGTCATGCTATCATTCACTTCAATCACAGGATTGGTGATTGTATCCGAAGACAAACCGGTTGATGGATACCAATGGATTTGATATGGCGGACAACCACCTGCGACTATTAAATTAGGTTGATAAACAGATCCCGGACAAACAGGCGGATCAATATCCCATCTGGGAACAAAAATTCCAATATCGGAGGAATTATAATAAGAATATTCTACATAGGTATTTGTTTCTGCAGTCGTGATCCACATTTGTTCATGGTATTGAATTAATGACCCGCAGAATCATAAGTATTCTGAAAATTGTTTCCACAGGGGTTGGTACAGCCCCCGGTTAGCTCCATATCTATTAGTCGATTTTCCGCATCATATGTATAGATTGTAACATACGGACGATAAATTCCGGACCACAATGAATCACCATTAAAAAGATCCAAAGAATAGAGACCTTCGGATGATATCATCAGTTTATATTCATCGTTTAAAAAGATCATAATCATAACTATAAATATATGCCTCTGTATTATGAAAGTCACGGTGTCGATGGATGTATAGGTGAATGAATGCCAATAAACTGTTGCATCCAAAGAATCAAGATCATAGTACAACGTATCTACAGCACCAACACTATCAACGATCACAGGAATTAATTTGACAATGCGGGCACTCCAGTTCCCCTCTTGCAGTTGATATGGGGCCAGAGAAAAAACTTGCCAATTAGATGTCAGCGTGTCCCAATAACTGAGTTCCAGCGAAGTTCTTGTAGAGCCTGTATAAGTAAAGACAAACATTGAATCGCTCAACCATGATGAACCATTTCCATGGTAAAATATTTTTGAGAAGGGCTGATCATTTTGATATACTGTTTCTGTTTTCAGATCATTTGTCCACAGCCCCAAAACACTGAAATAAGAGTTGTATTCAATAGGCTGGTCATTCACATTGTACAGATAGGTCTTTACAGAAAGAGAATCCCATGCGGCACCGTTCCAGACCCTCTCATACTCACCTGTAAGTTTATCCGTCATTGAATAGGTAAACGTAACTGATCGTTTATTCATCCAACCAGACAGGGAACCCTCGCTTACAAGAATTTCCTGAACTAAGCCTGTTGTCGTATAAATTGTATCCGTCTTATCCCAGAATCCATTTCCACAAAAAGGATTAGTCCAAGGCATCCCATTTTGACCACAATAGGAACTCATTCCGGAATCTTTATCGTATTATTGAAATAGTCCAGGGTATATCCGGAGGAAATAATTGTTGAATCATTTCCACAAGAAATCGGAGACCGAAAGGAATTCTCCTTACCAAAACAAAACAACAAATTTGATACTGCGAAAAATGTTAGTATAAAATGTCTCATTAAAATAATTGTTAAAATAAGTTACCATCCAATTCTTCAAAATCAAATTTAAAAATATTCCATTTCAAATGCACAGGATAAATACAATTAATTTATCGCATGTATGTTAAGAAAACCAATTTACCTCAATTTTCCAGAAACAATCTCCAAAATCTTCTCTAAATTTCTTAATTAACTTAAAGTATTCCACTTTGTTGAGAGTTGTCCAGTTGCGGGATTTTAACTTTAATTCAGGATATTTAGAATCCAGGTTGTGCAAAAGAATTCTGTCTATTGGAGGATGGGCGATTTTACTGAGTTTGCTTTTACCTTTTTCGGGAATAACAATAACTGTTTTAATATAAATTGCAACAATTTTAGCAGCCCTGCCATAACTGGGAACCATTCCTTGTTTTCTAAATTCCGTAATCAATTTATCACAGGTCTTCTCATGAAAATTATCAAATTGCTCGGGGGAATTAATATCTTTTCTGAAAAACAGATTTTGGAGATCTGTTTGTTCGATGGCTTCTCGAATATTTTCAGTGGTAGTAAAATTCCTTTGAACAGCTCTGGCTGCAGTCCATACCGCAAATCGGTGAACGTGTTCAGCGAAAGAGTAATTATCTTCAGATTTTTTTGTCTTCACTCCTACCTGTTTCATATAAGATATTTAAAACGTGTGGTGCTATTTCATTAAATATTTCAAAAACACTCAAACTACATCCAGCTTCTCTTCCTTTGCCCTTTCAGCATATGCAACCGGACTGAGATTAATCATGAGTTTGGCTTTATAGGTTTCCAGCTCCTGTTCGCTAAAATTCTGCAATAGGTATTTAACCAAATCTTCCTGATTGGGTTGTCCCAAAGACATTCTGTAAACCATCAGCGTTTTTAACAAACGCTCCAAATGAAAACCATCCTTGGAAAATGGGTAAAGAGGCACCGTTCTTTCCAATGGGTATTTCACAAGTGGAACATGCCAATAGGGAACTAATTGACACTATCTCCTCTTAACATATGATCGTTTTCTGCCATAGCAGAAAGCATAGCCCATGGAGATTTATCAATTGATCCGGTTTTCAATTGCCCTTTATACCTTTCGAAAAGATTCAATCGCAAAGCAAAATGCTTGTACCGATTGATCCGCCCTTCTCTTTGCTCAAGATCAATCGCATTGTCGGGTAATGACCAGTGCATCAATTCCCGACAGTATTTGTGAAAATCGAGCCCCTCCTGTCCGATAGAAGTAGTTGCAAGAATGAAAGGCCGGAAAGGTGAATTAAATGCATCCTGGACCGATTGCTTACGCTTATTGGTATCCTCTGTCTCCTGTTGGTCGATGAATGCAATCGCGTAATGTATGCGAAGTGCCTCCCTTTGAATAAGTCCACGTGAATTTAGCAGGTCTGCATCCAGGGTGGATGTCCGGATGGAAAGTACTGATGCAAGTGTCTCAACTATTTTAATAATAACCGGGTCCTTTTTTTGTACTCCTTTCTTTTAAGAAGAATATTCCCATCTGTCTGCATATAGAAATATTCGTCTAAAACAGCTCTCAAACATCCATTCATATTATAATTGATAACCGCAAGCCAATAGTCGGATTTCGCAATCGAATTGGTTAGATCAATAATTGAAATCGCCTCCGGTGAATTAAAATAGGAACGGGATGCATTTGCAAAATAAACACTGGAAGTAAATAATAAGGGAAACACAAAATTATCCGAAAGCTCTGCGCCAATTGTAACATTGCTTAACAAAGTTTGCAACATGACACAAGCACTTCCCCCTAATGCAATTGAAGCCAGGGTAGATTCCAGATTTAACGGAATCGAACCCAAACCCAATTCCACTGCCAGGCCTGTTGGTCCGGAGTGATCAATTACTTTCATCCATTTATACAGCTGGTTCAGGTTCTTATTCATTTCCCAGCTATCAATATCATAATCCGAATCCTCGGAGCAAATCGCTTTTAATTTTAAAGGATGGTTCTTATAATCAAGAAATAACAATTCAAAAAGATACCATCTTGCATCCGTTGCTATTGCAGGACGCTGAACAAATGATTCCATTCCCTGCAGATCTGCTTTAATCATTGATCCAATGTTGTTCCTCACTGACTCAAGACTTTGCTCCGGATCTAGTTTCAGGTTTGAATTTACCAGATCAGCCAGATTCCAGGATGGGTAACAATAACTCAATAAAGAATAAGAAGAATCATCATTCTTAAATACAAGACGAGGTCGTGGCAACCGCGTTTGTTTTGTTATCTCCTCAGCATCCGACTGATCTGTCCCTTCCTCTACCGAATTATCATTTGCAAAATACTGACGGACCTGACTTGAAGGAGCTATTTTAATTGCTTCCGGATTTCCGGTAGTAAAACATTCTGCAGCATAAGATGCGATTGTTGAAATAGCACGAGGCTCAACTGCGAACTTTCCAAATATCATTGTCTTGGAAAAACCCTCCTTGCCTTGAAAAGGTGCTTCTAATTTGTAATAAGGCATGGAAGGGGGAATCCAAAGCAATTGAGATCCCGGCTCGACACTTTCCCTGATCAGCCAGTTCATCTTTGCATTTGGAAAATCCTTCAGTGAATATGAATTTAACAATTCAAATGGTAAAAATGTACCGGCTAGCTTTGTGGCTTCAAGCAAACCTGGATTTTTTTCATCATACAACTCTCTGAAGAGATTTTTTAATTTGTATTTCTCCATAAAGGAAAGCGGGAATGGAGCAGTCTTACAATACTCCAGAGGAGAATAAATACTTTGGTCATTCGCTTCTATTTTCTGTACAATCTGATCCGCTGCCATGAAGTTACTCAGGTCACGACTATCAATGTCCAGAACCACTGTTCTCGAATGAAGCAGAGATCGTTCAGGTGATTCCTCATAGGCGATATTTCGCTCAGTTCTGCAAATGTATTTATACAACCAGCGCTCAACTCTGTTTGTGATTTCGCCCAATTCATCTGGAGCGAAATAGCGCAAAGACAACATTGCCTCTGTGTATTTCGTCCAATCCTGAATAAAAGCCTGGTAATCTCCCCGCATTAAAAATTTCATCAAAAACTGAAACTCATCATAATGTGAATTCCCTTCCAGATTCTCTTCCCTGATCGTGTACATCTTGTAGGGTGTTGCAGAAAGCATGAGCATTTCCGTATGATCATTGCTGAACAATGCCTGCACCAGATCTGTAGCATCGTCTTCTTCGCTCCTTTTCAAAATATCTGCAAAACGCTGGAATTCATCCAGGATGATTAAATCCGGTTTAAGTGATTCCAATCCTGCTGTAGCAAGAATTTGTCGCAATTCACCAATTAGTTTCCGGTAATCACCAGAAATCCTGTCAAAACAATCGTACATCAATTGCAGGACTTCACTTTTTGATTTTAAAAGTTGATAAAAACGATCCCTGACATTCGGATCAAATTCCTTAAATGTATAACCCGGTTTATCTTTTCGTTCACTCCAATTATTTATTCCCAGACTCAAAACCTGTTCATAGGTGGTCTCACGTTTTCCGGGCAACAAACCTGAATTTCTTAGCAACTGATAAATAATAATACGTTCATTCAACATACCACCCCGTGAATTCATATCCACAGAGGTCTGTGGTGATAATGGAAGAATGGAAAGCCCATTGCTTTTTTCAATCAAATCAGGGTACAAGATCAATTCGGTAAGCCGACTGATTGATTTCTTTTGAGAATCCGGATGAAGTTTTTCAAGATTTTGTCGGGCAAGATATTGACTGGAACAGATATAGAATACTTTGAGATTTCCGCCTCTCACTTCTTTAAATCTGTCTATTACTCCTTTGGCAATAATTGTTTTTCCCAGTCCCACTTCATCAGCACACAAAAATCTCTGACAGTCCTTTTCTTTCAAACGACTGTAAATATAATCTACTGATTTTTGTTGAAAGTCTTTTAACTCAAACATTGGCTGGTTGATTTTCAAGTATCATTTTAAACGACTTCCACATAGTTAAAAACTCCAGAATTTCTTTGTCAGATACTACATGTACACTACCTTCTTCCTGATCGAACATCGAAACGATCCTGTCAATATCTGTCAACTTTTTCCTGTCACGTGACGCGGCCTTCATCAATCGCTCAAATAAAGGTGCATCGACCCCGAATAAGCAGACCAGCCTTCTCCGGGCGCATTTGTTTCATCTTCATCCACTGATCCAAGAATAGCATCAACAAGGTCTTCGGAAAGCAACATTCTAAGCAAGCGAAAAAAATTCTTTTTGTCTTTAAAAAGCGAACGAACAACATACTCTTCTCTGTTTTCCGGCAGATTCGAAACCGGCAATTTAAATACTGCCGCTTTACTTATTCCCTTTTCACTTTTAATTGTAAGCTCAATAATAAAAAAACAAGAAAGGTCTGCAGGATCTATGTGAGAAAATACCTGCTTGGTTGTAGAACTGCTCAGGTTTTTTGCCAAATCTTCCTGCAAATGAAAAGGCCTGATTGAAATACTAACACCTTCCTCTAAGGCAGGAAAAGCTGAAGTATCCACGATCAAATCATAATCATTTTCATCATTTATAACTGCTTCACATTTGACCAATGGCAAAACTGAAAGCATCCATCTCCATGCTTCATCAAGTTCCTTTTCCAGATCATCCGGTGGAGGTATCTCCGAAAGAGGGTCCGGTACATAAGGAATGATAAAATCTTCACTTTCGCTGAAAAATGAATCTTTAAAATATTGTGCCGAATTTCTCCTCTCCCCCTTCAACATCACCATAAACTCAATATTTCCATGGTGTGCATTGTATGTCGCGTTAGCAGAACCGATATACAAATCATACGCTGCTCCATACTTGAACAAAAATGCCTTGGCATGAAGATCATTGGGCATTTTGAAATCTGCTAGTTGATTTTCGGAACCCATAACCGGGTCTGCTTCCATAGAAGACCCTTCAGTTTCAGCTTCCAGTTTTGAAGATCCTTCTACAATCTGATCGTTAATCCGAAAACAACCTACATCTTTCAATAATGAAACATCCAGTTTTTTAAATGTATCAAGTCTGCTGATCAGAGTTAGTTTTTTTGTACTGGACTTTAGAATTTTTACAATTCCATCACTGACAAATGGAGAAACCGCAACAATCTCATCACAGTCAAAATTGCCTTTGGTAAATAAGTCGATCTGTGTTTTACTTCCCGGGATTCCAGGAAAAAATTTCAAATCCACAAATTCATCATCTCCAACCGGACGGAATTTTACCGACAGAAGTTCATCCAAAAACTGTTTGGGAACATCCCGTTTACTTGTCGTATACAGGAATTCGATAAAATCGGCAAGTGGCTTATTGGTTTTCCCGTCTATTTTTGATGGGTTTGGATTCACATCCCCTTCCATCATCACCGTCATATCCCAGCAGGAATCAAAGGTCAGGTTTCTTGTCAAAACAATTACTTTGTATCGGGCAGGTAAGGTATCGTGTTCATAACGGACAACCCATAACTTTGGATGAAAAGCTTTCCCTTCCGGAATTAATATTTCATGTATGGATCGTTCCAGGAATCTATACAAGCGATGACTTTTGTATTGGCACTGATTCCACCCAATTGGCAAAAAACATCAATTTTATCCGCGGTGTCTTTCAGTGATAAAAACAATTGAAAAGGATCTTTCAAGGACTCCGCGTCAAGTGCACCGGAAAAACGAAATGCTACGGGAACTGCGATCAGTGCTTTCAGATCAAGCGAATATGTAGTACCAATCGCCCTGGCAAACTTGTATCCTTCTTCATTGATAGTTAACAATTCGCCAAATTCAAACTTATTATCGTCCTTATTCATAATTTCTATTTCCTGAGTCCTTCAAAAATATCTGCCAGGAGTCTTTGAACAACGGCAAAGCGATAACTTAAATAATTTACAGATGAATCATCATTCAACGAAATACCTATTGGTAAAACTGCTTTTTGCGCTACGGTCCGATTCGAAAGCCTTGATCGGGATGGCCCTTTCAATTTGAATTCTCTTTGAGAAATAATCTTGTCAAGCTGTTCCGAGTTTTTTTCAAAATCCAAAATCCCATTTATCCAGGCCCGACAAAAATCTGAAGTCAGATTTGATATTTTAAATTTCCTATAAATTCCATCAAACATGGAAGGTGAAATACCATCTATTTGTGAAACCGAATTTTTGTAAAAGCTCCATCTCAATTCCCAATCGTCCTGATCGCTGTATCCGGCAGAGCGGCTGATGAGGTAATTGTACCTGATATAAGCGCCTTGCATGATTTTATCAAACAAAACGGCCAGCTTTTGCTCAGAAGCAAGAGGAACCTGTGGACCCAAAACTTTCACCATTTCTTCGAATGAAGAAACCTTTAGGATTCCATCCAGGTTAACCCTAAGAATATATGCAAGAAGGGATTGTGGAACAGATTCCAGTATTTTAACTTTTAAAAACTGTGCTTCTTCTTTTGTTAAGGGCAATTCAACATTTATCTGCGGTAATTTCTCAAATCCTTCACATACCAGGTATTGATTACCGGTTAATTCCCGCAAATCATCAGCCATGAGGTCCTCTCTTGTGTTTCGGCGAGGCGTATAAGTGTCTTCAAATTTTTTTCGCCGTTTGAAAAATTCACGAACCTGTGAGAGATCAAGATCCTGAGTAATAATTCCGTAGGTTTTGAGTCCGTTCCAATAAATCGAAGACGGCATTCGCTTCAGTCGCTCTTTTGCCTCCTTCCCTATCAAGCCTGATTGATCCTCCGTCTTGAGAAGTAATTCAATAACCCTTATCTCCTCTCTTCTAAGAATTGTTCTGAAAGCTGTGAAATCATCATTTTTTCTGTAAATCTCATTGAGAATCCATGGCACCAAAATGAAGTATTTCGCCCTGGTCTGGATTGTTGTTGTTCCGGGGAAGAACAAATTTGCAAATCCATCACGCACCGATCCTAAACCCAATTCATCCAATGTCCCGGGTTCCTGGGTCATGCTAATGATCGTTTCCAGATTTTCTCTTTGCTTTTCAGAATAAAAAACCCAACCGATATTGAACATAAGAATTTGAATATTCCTTAAAATTTGAAATCAACAGAACAAAGGTATAATGTTAAAACGTAATCTATTTACAGTGAATTTAAGAAAATTAGCAGATATATTGAAACATAAGGTGCAACATGCAATTAATAAATAATCGCCAAGTTTGACAAAAATAAAAATATGATTTACATCATCAGAAATAAAGAGTACCTCTAAAGCGATTTTAACAAATCGTCTGCTTTAAAAATTAATTATGGAAAGGTCGTTTATTTTATGATCCTTCATGTACAATATAAAATTCAAATTATATATTTGATCTGAATTTTCGAATTATAAATATTTCTTTTTATGAAATTTATTTTATTCTCTCTATTCGGCTTAGCCATTTTATTCTCCTGTACAAAGGAAAACCAACTCTCAGATCCCTCATCAGATAAGGCTTTAATTGAACAGGCTTTGCCGACTATCAATCCTGATTCAATAATGAACACAGGTGATTTTGAAAGAGCGCGACCTTGTCCGTACGCTGCAGGCATGGGTGTATTCACCTATGGTCAAAACATGGTTGTACCAAATTTGTATTCTATAACGATAGGCGGCTCGGTAGTGAATGCTCCTTTAAATGCTGTCATTGACATTTCATACCGGGTAAGCACAGATCTGCTCCATTGGTCACAACCAACATTGGTGTATTGCCGAACCATTACCCCTGCCGATACTGGTCTAACCACCATGGTCGGATTCAGTCATCAAATTCTTTACTTACAACCGGGAGAATGGATCATCTATCGGCCGGTGATTTATGTGGGAGGATGTAGTAATCCTGTTCTGGGGGAGGTGAGGTTGGTGCATGCTTTGAGGATGAGGTGAATTAAAATATTTTCAAGCATAACTATATTCTATACAGCCCAAATCAATGATATATATACAATAACATAGAACATTACAATGCAACAATCTCAAAAATTATTTCCAAAAACAAAAACTAATAATGTCGTCGTTCATTTAGTAATCTTACTGTCCTTTTTTTATATTGAGTCGAATTCACAGCCTGTATTTGCTGTTCAATTTGGCAGTACAAATACCTTTTATGATCGACTTGACTCAGCTGTAGCTAATGCCCAAGATGGTTCAACAATTTATATACCAGGGGGAACTTTTATTATCGGAACTATTAATATTGAAAAAAGACTTAATTTAATTGGAGTTGGTCATAATCCAGACTCAAGCACAGCAACTTCTTCAACATACTTAAGCGGAGATATTAATTTTGGAGCAGGCGCAGATTATAGTTCTTTGATAGGAATCTATCTTAGTGGATATATCAAATTTTATATTTTACCTGGATCTTCAATTGCATCTAATATATTAATTAAAAGGTGCAATTTGTATGGTATTAGCTTCGATCAGACAACTTCAGGAGTAATTATTGACGAATGTATAACTCGATATCATATCAATGTATATTATGGTTATTCGTCTTTAAATACTTTTCAGAATTCCATCATAACAGGTACTCTTGGAGGCACTAGTAGCGGATTTTCAAATTGTATAATTAGGAACAATATATTTCTTGGGAATTATGCCTATCAAATCAATGGCGGGTCAAATATTATTGAGAATAATATCTTTATGAATGGTACAATTAACGGTAATAATTTTTGCTATAATAATATTACAAACTCAACTTCAAATATATTTTCGGGTCAACTAATTTCCTTGAATAATCAAATAAATGTGTCAGATATTTTCATTAATCAATCAGGTTCAATTTATTCATATACAGATGATTACTATCTAACTATTACATGTCCGGGAAAGAATGCCGGAACTGACGGCACTGATATTGGCATTTATGGAGGCTTTTCTCCTTGGAAGGATGGCTCTGTACCGTATAACCCTCATGTTCAATTTCAGAATATTCCATCTGTAACAAATGCAAACGGTAATTTAAATATCAACATTAGAGTTGGGGCTCAAGATCACTAAGATTTTATTTCAATGCCATATAATCACATCTATATTGAGAAGCTTTCTGATATTTAATTTTTTAATTGTATTTAATTCCTTAGTGTATGGTCAGCCCGATTTAATGCTTAACCAACCTATGGTTTTAAGTCCTATGAACCTTCATATCGGGGAGACTGATACCATTTTCTTTCAGGTTCAAAATTTCGGTACTCTCGGAGCCTCTTCAAGCCATATTGGCATCTATATCTCCCCAACAACATTTAGGTCTGACGCTCAACTCATGGGCGAAATTTCTCTTGAAGGGTTACCTGCCGGTTCCGTAAGTGATGTTATAAAATATGTACATCCTATACCATATACATTTAGCCCTGGTGTAGCGTATATTTTTATCGAATTAAATGTTTTAGATGAAATTCCAGGTGAGGATTTGAGTAATAATGAGAATATCTCTAGCCCAATAACACTAAACTTAGCTTGGGCTGAACAGAATATTCCATATCCAATAATATTTATTCATGGGTTGAACGGTAGTGATGAAACATGGATCAACATGATTGATTCATTAAATTATTTTTATGGTCTTTCCTATGGTGGTCGTTTAGATTTTTGCTTGAATCAGGATGGAGACAATTTTACTTCGAATCTTACTAGTGACTACAGAGATTGGACTGATACGAATAATCTCCTTCCAGGCGACTTCTTTACTATAAATTTTGATGTTGACATCTTCGGTACAGCTCATGATATTGATTACAAAAGTAATCAAGCAGGTATCGTTAAACAAGGTTTAGCAGTTCGCGATGCAATAAAGCACGTCTTAGCTATAACAGGCAGGGAAAAAGTATTGCTTGTTTGTCATAGCATGGGAGGACTAGCTGCACGTGAGTATTTGCAAAATGGCAATTTGTTTCAACAAAATGATGGACTTAAACATGTAGCAAAGCTTGTCACCATTGGTACGCCACATGGAGGAAGTAATGCGACGGATTTCGGTATTGTTATTGACGAGAATTCAGAAGCAGTTCGAGATTTAAGAACCGGTTATGCCTACTCATATTACTGGCCACTCGGAGCTCCAAACCCGAATCGTGATGCACCAGGCACTTACTTGTTTGGCGGAGTTGAAGACTTAAATTATATGGTAGACAGTTATTTTAGCTTATTCTTTAATGCTGATGTAAATTGTGATGGAGTTGTTTCAGGCCAACCCTTCATAGGTCTTAATAATAGAAGTATTCCGGTTGATTTATCATACGCATGTGTAGTAGGCACTGGAGATCTTCTAGGGGGTGATGGGGTGGTATTAGAAAACAATGCAAATCTTAATAACTATATTTCTGTAAATGCAAAAGTATATACTTGGCCCAAAACATCCGGGGTATTATGGCATTCAGAATTGACAAAACAATTTTCGAAAATCATTCAAGCAATTGATGAGCCGTTTGATTTTAACTCCGGCCACACATTTAAGATCTCTACAGATCAATTATATTATGGAACTATAACTGATCAAAGTACATCTGGTTCGCGAGATTATGATGGCTATCAAATTAATATCACTTCAAGTGGTACTTTTTCATTGCAGGTATATGACATTCCTGTTTCAATATTTACAGTCAGCATTTATAATTCAAGTGGAACTAATATTTTGAATGTCAATAGCAATAAAAAAAGTAGTTTAAACCTAAATGCCGTTCTTACAGCTGGCACCTTTTACATCGTAATTTCTGGCATTACAGAATCAAGGACGGTATATTCCCCATATGCTTTTAACTGCACTTTCAGAGCTATTCAAACGTATTGCCAAGGAACCACATATTTAAGTACATCATCAGGAACTTTTACTGATGGAAGTGGAACAAGTAATTATAGTAGTAATTCTGATTGCAAATGGTTGATTCAACCAAGTGGCGCAACCAACATCCACATTAATTTTTCATTTTTTGATGTAAGTAACCCGAATGACACTGTATACATTTATGACGGAAACTCAGTCATATCTCCTCTATTAGCCAAGTGGACTGGAAATACATTGCCTGGTAGTGTTTCATCAACCAGCGGCTGTCTATTGGTTCGATTTTCCACTGATGGAAGTATCACTGCAGGCGGATGGACAGCAAATTATTCCTCTACAATTGTCAATACATTTTGTTCAAGTAGCAATGTTTTAACTTCGCCAAATGGTAGTTTTTCGGATGGAAGTGATACCTCTGATTATGCTAACTTTACCCATTGTACATGGTTAATTCGGCCTGCTGGGGCATTTAATATTAACCTCAATTTTACCACTTTCAATACAGAAAGTGGGATTGATTTTGTAAATGTTTATGATGGTGGTGATGACTCTGCTCCATTACTCGGCTCCTTTTCTGGCGCATCCTTACCACCTGTTATTTCCTCCTCAGGAGGACAAATGTTTATTGAGTTTATTAGCAATAATTTAATCACTTTAGCAGGATGGCATGCATTTTATACTTCTAACATTCCGAATGTCAGCAATGGAATTGTTGAATATGAGTATTGGTTCGACACAGTTATTACAAGCATTGTTAATATCTCCTTAGTTCCACAAGCCATTTTAAATCTAAACACAAATATTAACACAAGAAGCCTCTCGACTGGATTACATACGCTACATCTTCGTTTCAAGGATCAAAATGAGGATTGGAGCTCTGTTTTGAGTAAGTACATTTATGTTTATTCAAGCATGCCGGTGTTGAACTCTAGTATTTCAAAATATGAATATTGGTTTGACAATGATTACTCTTCTGCTACCACATCTTTGATTTCACCAAACAGAAATTACGTTTTAAATGCAGCTTTGACCGCAACTTTTCTTAGTCACGGCCTACATTCCATGCATATTCGATTTGGAGATATGGGTGGTACATGGAGTTCTGTTCTGAGTGAGTTCATCTATAAATCAGGAATTTCTGGAAGTGGCTTGTATCAAATGAGCAATTATCGTTATTGGGTGGACAATGATACGTCTGGAATTACCAATAGAACATTTATAATTCCGTTAACAAATGAAGAATTATATGACACTTTAAATCTCACCTCATTTTCAATTGGAAATCATTATATACATTTTCAGTTCCAGGATGATTTAGGTCAATGGAGCTCCGTAGTTACAGATAGTTTCTATAGAGACACAATCTCTACAAGTATACTGCTGAGCACAGTGCAAAATTCAATAAATTTATATCCAAATCCTTCAAACGGAAAATTTATACTTGAGTTTTATGATGAAATTCAAGAAGGTAAAGTTGTAGTGTTCAATTCATTAGGTAAGGAAATTTATGTAGATAGGATTTCAAATAGAAATGGAATTTTTACTAAAGAAATTGCTATAAATGACATACCAGGCGTTTATTTTATAGTCGTTATAAATAAAACAAAACGACTTATTCATAAGTTGGTTGTTGAATAGAAACTTGATCGTCATACCTGCATTGGCTGAACCTTGAATTGAATTAATTGGTCTCTGGCTTTAATTATCTTTTGAATACCACATATTTTTGACACGCTATTATACATCAAATATATTTAAATTTTCTTTTCCATGATTAAAAACCATTTCCCATTTATTCTACTTACCCTCCTTTCTATATCTAATTTCCACCAAGCTAATGCTTCCGGAAACTATCAGAAAATATACGAATCAGGTTCTTCGATGAGCATGGGTTATCCAATGCAGACAGACGATTCCGGGTTTGTAATCATCAGCACTATTGTTGACTCCTCCTTTTCAAATACAACGGACATACTTTTCCTAAAAACCGACCGGAATGGCACACCTATCATGTCAAAAAGGTATAGCACGCAATATTTTGATCAGTCTGTTATGGCCTGCAAAACCTTGGATGCAGGCTACATCATGGCCGGTTCTCTAGATAGTACAGGAAGCGGATTGTCCGCAGATCTCCTGGTTATAAAGACAGATGAAGATGGAACTATTCAATGGTCACTTATTGCCGGAGGAAATGGACTTGATTTAACTCAAACAATTATTCCAACTCCTGACAGTGGATGTATTATAGGCGCGCAAACATCCAGTTTCAGCGGATTCGAGGATGCCTACTTGCTTAAGCTCGATAAAAATGGTAACAAATTATGGTCAAGGGTATATGAAAATGCAGCTGCGTACGGTATTTCTGTAAAACCTACACTTAATGGCGGATATGTCATCGCTGGCGCCGGCACTTTAGGGACCGATATTGTTCTCATTAAAACCGACAGCCAGGGAATCCCGGAATGGAACCGTACTTATGACAGCGGAGCTGAAGATTATGCATACGATGTTATTCAACTTCCAGATTCCGGTTTAGTTCTAACCGGTGAAATCAATGATGGCGACTATAAAATAATCATGAAAACGGATAAGTCAGGAAATTTCCTTTGGGCTAAAACACTCTTCTCATCAGTTGGCGGTGATCAAATCCGTATGCATCAGCTTGCAATTGACAGAAATGGAAACATCATAACACTTGGGAATGCCAATTCCAGTTCTTTTAATTTTGATGACGCTTTGGTTTGTCTGGATACATCTGGTAACGTACTGTGGTCACATTTATATGGTAGTTCTGGTTCTGATTTTTGTGGATCGTTTCTAAATCTGCCGGATGGTTGCTTTATCTTCACAGGGGATGCATCCGGCTTTGGCTCCAATGGTTGCTATGTGGTTAAGACCACTCAGGATGGTGGCAGTGATTGTAATTTTCTGGAAACTGTAACTACCGATACTACATTCAATTTAATTACTGATACCGGTATCGTCTGGACCAATCCACAAGACTATGTTCAGTTGATTTCTATGGTAACAGATTCAGTATTTGTGAATGAAACTATTCTTTGTCAATCTACCGGGTTAGATTACACTCCAAAGAACACTCCGTCATTTGTTATTTTCCCAAATCCTTCATCCGGCACAATTACTATTCAGTCTACATCGGAATCTCAATCAGAAACATATCTGAACATAATTAATGCATTAGGGCAAACTGTTTACTCTGCAAAACTGGAAGGTACGTTAACCTCAATTTCAACAGGAATTTTGGATGATGGAATCTACCAGTGCGTATTTCTCGATAATTCATCAGAACGTATCCGGCACTCTAAGTTGATTATCTCAAAGTAAATTTCATTATAATTTGTTCAATTAGATACGCATGAGCAAAATATTATACTTAACAATTTGCATTCAAAGAAGTGAAATTAATAGTTTATATTGTTCGAATATTTTCTCTGCTGTCTGGGCCGGCGAAAGCACTGTTGTATCCACTTGAAATTCATTGTCGAGTTTCCATTTGAGAACATCGTCATTTAGTTTTTTACTGATCAGAAAATCTTTGAACTCTCGACTTGGTCGCAAGTCCAATCTTCTTTTCAACTCCTCATCTGATGTATAAAGTCCAAATATTTTTATCGAAAGTTTTTCATCATGCAGATAAAGCGATTCAAGATAGCGATTGATTTTATCTCCGCTAAAAGTATCAATCACAATTACAGGACTAAAACCAAAATGCAGAAACTCAAAAACTAATTTGATAGACGCTTGAAGCATGTCAATATGCTCTTGCTGATTTCTCCAATCAACTGAAATTACCATGTTGCGAATTGTATCCACTTCTATTCGCACTCCTTTCGGAAAATATTTTGACATACTTTTTGATGTCTCTGATTTTCCTGAACCAGGGGCCCCTCTAATAATTATCAAATCAGCCTTTACTTGCATCAATTGAATAAATGTGTTTGTGGTTTGTTGCAAGACATATTCTTGCAAGGAAGATTACAGGTCTTCATAACTTTTGAAACTTCGGTTGAACGCTTTGTACATAGAATTTCAATAATATCTTGTTTTGCAATGTTACCCAATGGCTCTTCCGCTAAGGGAATTCTCCGATGGTCAAAACATTTTACCACATCTCCATTCGGATAAACACAAATATTTTTTCGAGCTGCGCAAGGTGTTTCATTATCATAACTGAGTGTTTCGCTTTTAATTGGATTATGCCAATTGTAAGCACCAAAGTCCTGATACAATTGTGTGTTGTGTTGAATGCCTTGTTGTTCGCACCACTCAATCACTTTCGGAATTTCATCGGTTGACTCCTTTGAAAGTACCGACTGAATTCTAAGTTGGTCGCCTAAGATTTGTTTAGCAAGTATAATCTTAGGCATTACGATGTCAAAGTTTCTTTTACCTCTGAACTCATTCCATTTTTCTATCTCTACTGAATCAACTGAAATTACAAGTATGTGTCCAAGAGCTTTGTATCTCGTTAAAAACTCTTCGTCAACGAATCTTGCGTTGGAAACAATTACCATTGGAACATTCAACTTCTTTGCTTCCTCTGCAATTAGCATCACATCTTTTTTAAAAAGAAGCGGCTCTCCTCCTGTCAAAGTAACTTGATACAAGTTGT
The DNA here is from genome assembly GCA_016720745.1 of Chitinophagaceae bacterium. Classification (GTDB taxonomy): domain Bacteria; phylum Bacteroidota; class Bacteroidia; order Chitinophagales; family Chitinophagaceae; genus JJ008. The sequence continues at coordinate 48,637 of JADKKA010000001.1, forward strand.
GATGAAGTCGCTTCAAACAATTGATGAAATGTCCAATCATTAGATGTTGGTCACGGGGTTCTGGTCGTTCCCAAATACCGCACTTCGGACAACGGTCATTACATGCGTTTGTAATCATGTAAATTAGTTCGTTTCCTTTCACTCCGTAAAATCTTCTGATTGGAGTTTTATACCAACGATAAATTCCCCACTCAATAGATTTGAAAAGGACCATTGGTATAAGCAAGTGCGGTTTCCGCACCCGTTTCACGAAAGGTTTAATCTCTCCAATGTAATCGTAGATTACATGACTAAAACTCAGGTTATTTGATTTGCGCCTGTATATTAGACTCATGTCATGTTGCCGTTATAAATTGATTCGGATGAATCCCACATCAGAACTGTGTGTCCTTCGTAAACAGTCGCACTTGAACTTTTATATTTCTTAAACAGCTTGATGAACTTACTAAAACCAGAAATGGAATTTTTGTAACCGTAGTCATGCCACAACTTTGCAGTCGGACAAAAACCAATTTTGTATTTGCTGCGAAGCCGCAAACACAAATCAACGTCTTCACCAGCTGCTGTCGGAAATCTTTCGTCAAACGGAAATTCCTCGGCTGCAAATTTTTTCATTCCAAAATTAAGTGAAGGCATATACCACAATTCTTTTCTTTCAGGAAGAAGCCATTTTCCCGCCAAGGTCCCGTTAATTTCGTGATAGTAATCAAGAATTGTTTTGCCCCAAGCGTAAGTCATACCGCCAACTGCCGCAAAGTCTGTCCTGCATAAGAAGGAAGTAATTTGCTCGTTCCATTCTTTATCAAGTATACAGTCATGGTCCGTAAAAAGTAAATGCTCAATGTTTAAAGCAAGTGCTTTGTCAATGCCAACATTCCTTGCTTTGGCCGGTCCACCATTTTCTATGAGCATGATTTGTTCAACAAAGTCGTGTCGGAGTTCATATTTCAATGGGCTTGCATCGTCAATAAGATAAACTTTGTCAAAGCGTTTCGTCTGTGATTGAACGCTATCAAATAATCTATTTAAACAGTCAATGTCCCACTTTGATTTTATGTAACAAGGAATAATTAAAGCACTCATGTCTGAAAATACCTTTTAGTTCAAAGACAGGTTTATCGTTAAAATAATTTTCCTTTTACTTTATTGTATGCTCGTTCCATGTTTAAAGTTAGCACAATCCCCAACGGTTCCCGCTAACAACAAATTATATGTAATGTTAATATACCATTGTGCAACTATTTCCACAAATTTACCCCCTGTTTCTTTATATTCAAATACTGCCCAAACGCAAATAAAGCCTCATCCAGCGATTTTAAATTCGAATAGTTTAATTGTTTGACAAAAGGGTAATAATGCTCAAAATAAAACTGAAGCTTTTTCTCATTTGAAATTTTGTTATGAATACCCGACCAATCCTTGCCGTGAATAAAAAGATATGCCCTGTGTACATGCTGATCGTACATTGGATATACCCTGGGTTTGATAATATGCAACAGAAAAATTCTCCATACGGCACTGATATTCGCAAACTCATTGTTGAACGTATCCTGGTCAACCCGTTTCGCTAACTTGAACTGATTGATCTTTCTTGTCTTCGATGCTATTTTTTTCTCTAGTGACTTCTCTTTTGTTCCACTCCCCTCCAAGGTCATCCCGTTCTTCCAACGATACAATTCCCGCAAATTCGTAGGAGTAAATTTCCTGGCCTTAATATTCAAACTGTACCGTTCTGAATCACCGTATTGATAATAAGCACGCCAATGGTCCACAAACTCCTCCACCGTTTTCGCCGGCTTTACTGAAAGAAGTACCAAATTACGCGATTTCTTTTTTCTATTTGTCATAAAAAAAAACTCCTAATATAAAACAACAACATATTATCCCTCACCCTTCACCCATAATTCAAAATTCATAATTCAAAATTCAAAATTCCCTAATACCCCCACTCCACATGACTCACAGGCAACTTGTTCAACTCATCTCTCAGCCTCCTCCAATTAGGCAGAAAGCGATCCATCTGAGCGACGAAGTGTTCATTGTGTGTGCGCTCAAGAAGATGTACCAGCTCATGCACGACAATATATTCGATGCAGTGAATGGGTTTCTTGGCAAGTTCTAAATTCAAAAGGATATGCTTCTTTTTCGGATTGCAAGAACCCCACTTGGTCTTCATTTGACGTACGTGCCAGTCGTCCAGACGAAGCTCCATTTTTTTCTCCCACTTTTCTATGATGCCGGTCAACAAATGCTTCAACTCGGAGCGATACCATTCACGCATTAACTCTTCCCGCCGGGCTTTCGAAGTATTGGGATGGACGTGCATCACAATAAATTTCTTGCCGACTTCTACCGCATATGGACCTTCTGTCGGAATAACTTATCCGCTGGGCCAAGTCTTTAACGCAAGCCTGTGCGTCAGAGGACTTGGCCCGTTATTAAGACTAAGACCTTAGAAATATAATCATTTTATTCAATTCTGTTGCATAGTGCTTACGGACTTAGATTGAATTGCTATAGTAGTAAAGATTTTCAGTTGCCCAAGAATCTTTAAGCTCCGAATTAAAAATACATACTATAAGAACCAGCTTATTGGGTTTTATTTTTTCAATGAATAATAAAATATTTGTGGAATGGGACATGCGTATAGAATCCACAAACAGGATGCAGCGTATTTTGTAACATTCACTGTGGTTGACTGGATTGATGTTTTCACAAGGCCGGAATACAAATATTTTCTTTGCGAAAGTTTAAACTATTGCATTCGGAAGAAATCACTGAAAATATTTTCCTATGTGATGATGACAAATCACATTCATTTATTGTGCCGGGCTGAAGAAGGGAATCTGAGCGACATCGTTCGCGATTTTAAAAAATATACAACCGGAAAACTTATTTCAATGATCCTTACCGGAAGAGAAAGCAGGCGCGAATTCTTACTCGAAAAATTTAGTCATCATGGCCAACAAAATAAATTAAATACCAAATATCAAATTTGGCAAAACGGGAGTCATGCTGAAGAAGTTTTTGAGCCGAAATTTACATTGAGTAAAATTCAATACATTCATCACAATCCGGTGGAAGCTGGTCTTGTGACCTATCCTCATGAATATAGATTTAACAGTGCACAGAATTATGTCGGTATTCGAGGACCTGTAGACATTGAAGTTCTGGAAATCCATAAATTATTTTAATTGGACTGATACAGACATTTTTCATAAATACGTAATATTATTACCTGTAATAAAGGACATTCCAAATAATTTTATTTCATTCAAAGTTACACGATGAGTTTAAAAGTAAACTATAGTACGTAGGTCGTGCAACCTGAATTCTCATTTCTCCTTCGAAAATAACCCAACCTCTCCCACCCACACATTTTTTTTCAAAACTCCCAGCCACCTTTTTTCTCCGGGTACTGCTTTCGTGTAAAATAAATCTCCCTGATTCTTAACCCCTTCCCCTTTTCACGTTTCGAAATTTTACATGATACTTAAACATCCGGGTATGTTCTACTTATTTAATCATAACTGCTTGATTTTTAATCATTTATATTTGCATTGAAGTGTTTTTTGATTTACATTTGTACCGTGAACGAAAGAAAAACACTCCTCCTCTTCCCTACACCGGCCGACAGAGCCCTGGCCACTGCATTGGACGCTGTTGGCCAGTGCAAGGGATGCATGCGTTCCGGAGCTGCTGTTCGTCGCTCTTTCCATTTGATCGTAGCCAACACCAAAACAGATAGGATGAAGAACACACCCGGTGCTATCTTACATTTCATTCGTTTTGCTTTCTTCTTTTTTACGGACATGTCTGTCCGCCCCGAGAAAGGTTTTGCTGACCGAAGCCCCACAGCTTCACCCCTGATCTTGTAATACCGGCCTCCGGTTCCCCGGTGGAACCGGTCATGGCTTGCCACCCCGTGGCTCCCTGCAAAGGCTTCTGCCTCTGTCCCTGGATATCTATGCCCATCACTCACCCAAACCCCATCACCATGATCAACAAAATAGAAAATATCGGTTCCGGTGTCCCTGCCGGGGAGATTTTTGTTGTCCTCTTCATGTCGAAAGGAAAAGCCTTTTTAAACATACATCGCCGCTTCAGCACGGTGAAGGAGGAAGCGGAAGATGCCATTTCGGATTTTCTTCTTGCTTTTTCCATCAAAGTCAGCGAAGGACGCATCTGCCCTCCGGATTACAATGGCTATATATATACAGCGTTCAGAAATTTCTGCATTGACCGCTACAGGAAAAACAAAAGGAATATTCCCGTTGATTTTTCTACCGCATGGAATTATGCGGATGAGGATGAAAACGAGAGCCAACTAACCTGCACACTTCAAGCCGGTGCGGATCCGTCAGACCTCCTCCACAATCGGATGGTGATGGATCTAATGCGTCACTGCATTATGAAATTAAGGCCCAGGGATCGCAAGGTCCTTCTTATGCGCTATATGGAGGATATGAAAAATCCGGAGATCGCGAAGGCCATCGGGCTTTCCACCGCCGCAACAGCGAATGTGATGAAACGCGCGATTGCATCCTTGCGCGCAATTTTCATGGCCGGGAACATCGAGCCCTGGTGAGATAAAAAAAGTTTACGCGCTGATGATATAATTCCAACTCCAAACAGTTAACCATAAAAAAACAAACATGGACTATACAAAAAGTGTTGACTTCCTCATCGGTTCTGCCTATCGCGAACTTGAAGCACAACAAGAGGAGATCATGACGGAAATGATCTCCTGCATCAGCATAAAAGATGTGGTCATCCGCATTTACCGCGGGTTCAGACTGGGCATTTTTATGGAATGTACGAACATGGACTCCATCGACCATGCCGGCATCCGCGAGATCATCCGAAAGTACACGGGCGGTTACATGTCCCTCGAATTCGCCGTTCCCAAGGGTTTTCTCAGGAATGAACAAAAAAATCGCAGAAAGAATAAGAATACCGCCTGCCTGTTTATCTGTCTCAACTATTACAAGTTCTGCTATCTCAAACATCCGGAGTACATGGCCGGCAGCGACTGACCGGGCCCTCCGCCGGGCGATACGTACTGGTTGAAATGGACCGGCAGAAAATAGTTTCAAGGGGATGATATAAACAGAGATCCGGTCCGTCAGGATAAAGCAAATGATCGAAACCATGAAAAGAAATAAAACCAATCAGCCCGTTTCCGGAACCCGGAATTTGAAGAAGTGAAATTTATTTCACCCAAAGCAGCACTATTCTGTGACAAACCTCTGCACACAATCGTAACTCCACCATACAGAACCAACATGACACACAACTCCACCCCTTCTTCCTTCTGCTTCTCCCTGACAAGCAATTCAAACAGCCTTTTCAGAGTATTTTTTATGTTTTCCTGCCTCCGGCAGCTCGTTGGAGCCAGGCTTCGGATCTAAACCCGAAAAATGTTCCGGCCGGTTCCTTCATCATCAAACCTAAAAAACCTGAAAACATGAAAAACAAAAATCCGGAGTCGTTTACTGAATTTTACAAGTTGTACCACAAACCTGTCTATGACAGGATGATGCGCTATTTTCGTAATAATGTGGAACAAGCCGAAGATGCCACGCAGGAGGCAATGCTTCGCGTGTATGAAAAAGTACCCGTAAGCTCCTATGCTCATCTGCGATTCAGGGCCCTGGTGTTCACCATCGTGAAAAATATTGCGATGGATATCTTTCGTAAAAACAAAAACAAAAGAACGGAAGAATTTGATGACAACATGGCCGTAACGAATCCTTCGGAGGACTATTCCTGCGGTGACGATGAGGTCGGGACAAGCGATTCTTCAGCCTGTATTTTACCCGAAGATGCCGGCTTTGACGCCGAGATCATTAAAAAAATGAAGGCCTATCTTTCGGAGAAGGACCGAACTCTTTTTGAGATGAGGTATTGGAAGGAGATGTCGTATTCTGAAATTGCCGCAGCCTTGGGTCGTACAACTGCCTGGGTCGGGAATGAATTGAAGCATGCGCAAGAGCGATTTCGCAAACTCCTTTTGAGCAAGGGGTATGAACGCGGCGATTTCATCTAAAGAGAAGGGCCTCCCCCGGCCCTTTTCCTTTCTTGTGTTATTTACATAACCCCAAAAACCGGCAGCATGTCCAACAATTCCCATGGAGTGTATATTGTATGTGTCAAGGCAGAAATAGCCGGGAAGTACGGAAAAAACTCCGTGAACCTGGTTCCTGCATCCAGGGCTTTGGCCCGCAAAATTGACGACTTTCATTACGAGTTGCTCGGCACCGACAGTTCCCGCAGCACTCAAATCGTCGATAGCCGAAGCGGGACGTTCGTGGTGAGCGGTTACACCAGCTGGGAAGCGGTGGAGCACCGTCGTCCCCCCGCTATGCGCTTATTTTATACGGACGCATGGGAGCGCGAGCGAATCGAATTTGAAAACGGTTATCGTCTCGATATGCCGGCGCGTTTCTGTTCTGCGGAAGGCGAACACTGCGCTTATTTCGGCGACATCGTGCCGGAAGGACATTTCACGCATATCTGCTATGCGGGCGAAGAACACAATATGCGTTACTGGCTGGAATACCGTCTCGGTGAAGATTGCATTCTCGAAGAAAAGCAAATCTTCCTTCCGCGAAACGGACAAAACCCTTTCTGGGGCAACCTCACCCTGTTCCGCAGCCGCAGGAATCCTGCGGTGGAAGGAAATGAAGACACGTTCCTCGCATCTTTGCTTGAACAATCACTTCCCGGGAATGAAATGCCCGGACATAGTCCGGCCATGACAAAAGAAGACCCGGAAAACCAAAATTCCGGCAATCGCAAAACTTTTTCAGCTCTCAAGCCCGGTGAATTGGAAAATCAGTTGGATGAGCTTCAATCCAAGGTACGTGCAGAATTGAAAACTCATGTAAAAATCGTTCGGGAAAAGACCCGAAAAAAACCCCTGCTCAGAACATTGTTCTTTGAATGCGCCGACCTTTCGGGCGTCGACATTCAATCTATCCGCGATGCTGTGGAATCGTTCAGCTCCGCCTATGCCAAGGTATATCTCCTTCCTCAAACGCGCAGTTACTGGGATGCCACGCTCGGTCCCAACCCCTTCCCCAACAGGATCTCTATCGTGGTGCGTATTGATTATGAGGTGTACAAAGAACTTTTTCCGGCGGACACGAAAAGCAATCCATAAAGAAACTGTGGGGAAAAATGAATTAATTTTTCATTCCTCTTCGGGTTCATCAACCCAGTATCCGAATATTTTGTATGCTATGCGTTTCGCAAAAACATCCTCGTCCACCTGTCGGTTGCGGCCATGCTCCCCCAGTGGAAATTCCGGAAGAATCAAATAGTCCAGTTTGTCTTTATTGAATGCCGATCTTCTGAGGATCATGACTCCCTCCTGGATGCAGCGCGCGATGAACCCCGATTTGCAGTTCACCATGTCCGCGGTCACTTCTGTTCTTGATTCCAGGGAGGACTTTCCCTTGTCCGCATTGTGAACCAACCGGATCAGGTCGGGAAGGCCGACGAAATGCCGCACCGAATTGTAAAAGAACGAGAAGAAATAAGCGCCATCGCCGTAGCTGATCTGAATCAGCATTTCCGGAAAAAATATCTGCATCCGGAAAATCAGTTCCTGCAGGCTCAGAAAATCCCAGGGTTCGTGCACACCGGTGGCCGAACAGATGTGATGAAGGATATTCTGCTTTATTACGATGAGGGTATCATCGTCAACAGCATTGTTTCTTTCAGAATCACACATGTGTTCTTTGTAAAACGTTTTTTGAATAAACTTTCTTTAGTCTTGCTCTAAATATCCATCGTTTTTATAATACTTTCATTCACGAATATACTCAGTCTGCATATGAAAAGCTGAGCTTGTATCATATCAATCTGTAGACACTCTATTCGACGATATTTTTAAATTATCCATTTCCGGAACCACGCTATTACGAATATATAATTTAGTTATCAACTGTTTAATATAGAGGGCAAAATAAAGCATTCTGAAAACTCCAAATTTTCCATCTATCCCCTTCAATCCGGGTACCATCCATAAAAATAAACGGAAGGATACGAGTCCTCCCTTTTATCAGACAATAAATCAGATAATGTCCTGCACAATTCAAAATAAACTTTTACTTCATTCGTATTATTTCTTTTGTGACCTTTGTAACAATACGAAATATAATGAATTTCATTATAGATATTGTTTTGCTTGTAAAGCAAAGCCATACGCGAAAAATATTTTTTGCAACCTGATCGGCCCGATTAGCATCTGGCTCAATAATGTATAAGCGGTGTCCTAATAAACAGATCAAATCAAATTCAGATCCATTTTTTTTATCAAGCCCCTTAAAAAAGGAACCAGAATCCACTTCTTTTTTAATAAATTTTATAAATTCATTATATTTTTTTTTCAATAACCAGTTTTCCTTACGGAATTCCTGTTGATCGCAATTTGAGCCACAGAGTTTTTTAAGGAGCTCCGTTTCTATATATGTACCTTGAGTCTTTCGACCCAGAGGAGGTAATGATTTATATGTATCATAATTATAATAATTTAAAAATAAGGGGTCGTCCTTCGTACTTTCTAAAATATCAATAATTTCAATCGAACAATCTTGGCTGGAACTTTTCTCCCATTTTTTGGGAAACCATTCTGTTTTGGGTTCCTTTTTTGTCATTGTATGATAATATTTAATTATCGAATGTCTGAATAGTATTTTTAAATCCTCAAGTCCTCACCACCTTTACAATCTCAGTAACATCGATCACAGGCCCCTCCACATCAGGCCCCTTATCAATGAACTCCCCGTCTTTGTAACTCCTGCCCTGAATGGCGGCGCTTTCCGGATCTTTGGCTTCAACCATCACAATGATCTCGTTGTAAACGATTCTTGCCCTCTTCAGTGTCACATAGTAATTGGACATATCAACAAAATTTAATTTGAAATATTTTACTAGAATCTATACTTAAAGTGCACCAATAATAACTCCTCCGAGTCCATTTTTTAATGATTTTCATCATTCAACGCACAACAATCCTGATTGCGTAAAGTGCATTCATTCCCTCTCTGAATCGCTGCATGTATGATCTTCGCCCTTTCCTTCCAGTTCCTCGATGCGCCGCTGCACTTTTGCGCACAGCTCGTAATTTTGCTTCGCCTCCGCATTCAGGAGCAATTCACGAAGTGCCAGTAACTCCATCGCTTCCGGTTCCACCGAAGGAACACTCACAGCCGAACCAGATGAAAGTTGTTTCACGGTTTGAAGAGGAACAAATAAGATTTCCAGCCTGCTAAAATCCTTTTTGAACCGGATGAGCCAGATAGGCGTTTGCAATTCCCTGAGACTGTTTTCGTAAGCAGTACTTATTAAATTCAGCAAAGCGGCTTTCTGCTCTTCTTCCGTCATGGGACTGCTCCCTGGCAATATTTTCAAAATACTTAGAATGATCGGCCAGTTCAGCTGTCCGACGGCTTTTTCAAAGGCTGCCTTTTTATTTCGGTTCATCTTTATCGTGACTATTGTTTAAGACCTATTCCATCAGTTTAAAGAGTACAAATGTTCACCGTTAATCCTCCTGAAAACCTATCGTACTTTTTTCAGAACACACAATCACTTCTGCTCTCGAAGCTTATTCTATTGCAGCGATCGTCAACTAATCACCCTTGAGGATACCTGTTCCATCCTTACCCGCAGATTTCTCTCAGGTTTCTTTTTTTGCCCTGATCAGCACCCTGTGCAAGGCTTCATTCCATTCAATTTTTTCCTCACTCCCCCACCAACACATACACCCTGATCCTTGCCCTGGAAGCCCCGATGAGCAGCTGGTATAAGGTATCTATCCTCTGGTCATACAGATCTTTCATGACCAGGATCACCACGTCGCGCTCGAGGCCTTTGTAAGAGAGGGCTGTGGTGAATTTGACGCCATCCAGTTTAGAACAAAGGTTCCCGGGTGTGATGCGGACGTATTCCGGACGAAGATCCATTTGCTCATCCAGCGGGCGCTGACGGGGCGACAAACCGGAAACAAGATTGGATGAAAACAGCACCACCAGGTCCTCCGGCTTCCAGCCGGCGCGGTTCTTTACCTCATTCACCGTTTTATCTAAAAGCCGCAACGCTTCCGCTTCGTCTTTCCAGCGCCGGATGATCACATCATCTCCGTACTTCCTCTCCAGGTCAATGCTCCGGCTGTCGAGGTCGGAAATGAATTCATACAGCCCATCCCCGGCAGTGCCGCGATAGCGGTGGTAGAGTTGGTAAATGGCGGCATATTCCCGGAACCAGTTGAGGGATTCGCGGTATCGTTCCTCGTCGATGGATTGCCGGAAAGCCTGGGTATTGTCGTAGAAGATGATGTAACTGCCCTGAATCAAGCCGTCCTTCGGCGCCGCAAGCCGGTTGACGACGTCATCAATTCCCTTGTTAAAAAGATCCTGCGCTTCGTCGATGATGATGTAATCGTACACTGGTTTCTTCCCGGCACTCTCGAGGTAATCCAGCGCTTCGTGCAGGGCCTTCAGCAAAGCCCCTGGCTCCTTTAATTTCTCAAACGGCAGGTCCTGCGGATTCAAACCGGCCTCTTCCATAAGGTAACAGACATACCGGTAAAAAGGCCAGGCTTCTGCACCTGTGATACCTAGCTCCTGCAGTTTGTAACTATTATAGGCTGCAAGCAATTCGTTCCAGCAGAGATAAAGTATCTTCTTATAGCCTTCTGCCGACTTCCGGGCCGCCATAGCGAGTGCATAACTCGATTTTCCACTTCCCGGAGGACCCTGGATCAGAATGCGTTTGTTTTCATTCAGGCCATCCAAAATTCTGAGGTTATCGGAAGCTCTGCGTTTGGCCTCATCCTGGGAGAGCAACAGATGAGCCAAAACCTCATTGGGCATAACCTGCGGGCAGAGCAGCTTTGAGATCTGCTCCATCCTGTCGCGGCTGAGGACATTTAACCTCAGGCCATTTGTCACCGTCTGTAGAGCAAATTGTTCTTCCAATACTTCTTCCAAAAAAAGCGAGAGGGAAACTTCCTCTGCCTTTCCAAGGTGCCAGAAAGGATCAGGTGGATCCTGCAAAGGGAAAGTACATTCCGGAAAAACAACAGCATTGGCCACCAGGACATCCTTGATTCCATTCTTATGGAGAATATCAATCAGTGCCGACTTGTTCTCTCGCACCTGAACAAAGGGCGATTCCTTATTGATCCACTCTTCTCCCTTTTTTTGACTGAACCTGTGATCCTGCAGTTTCCATTGGCTGCCTTTCACTTCCAATACAAGAATGCCCTTCTCCCCAATTAAAATAAAATCACATTCCCCAGCTGAATCCTTCCGCGATTTCCCTCTCAAAAAAGAATGGATCAACTGCCAATGCCCGGGATGGTACGACAATTCCAACTCCAGCATCTGGCTGGTTTTCAGTTCACCGGAGTTGGTGATGTGGTAGGTGGAGTAGAGTTTTTTGAGGGGCATAACGTTTGAAAAACTTCCATTTCAATAATGAGTCCAGGAACCTTGTGATTCCTTTAGCTTCTTAAAAGTTCTACCAACGACTTGTTGATGTATAACTGGTACTTACCCACTTGCTGATTGACCAGGAACCCTTTTTGTTCAAGTTGTTTTAAATGACGGGTGGCTGTTGTATAGTGTATGCCTAACAAAGTGCCGAGCCGGACAGGGGTGATGATTGGCATTGCAAACAACTGTTCAACCAAATCAGAAGAATAAATTGCCGGACATTTCTGTTTGATTCCTTCTTTCATTGCCTGGTGCAATGCAATTATTTTTAACAGAACTTCCTTTGTCTCCTTTGCCTGAAGGTAAAAACCTTTCAACATGTATTCAATAAATTCTGTCCACTTCCCTTTTGAAGTGACTTCATTCAACAGGCGATAATACTCCGAACGGTGTTTGTTGATATATCCACTGATGTATATCATCGGAAAACTCAGTAAGCCTTCTTGCACAAGATACAATACCATGAGTATCCTACCTGTCCTGCCGTTACCGTCCCCGAAGGGGTGAATTGCTTCGAACTGATAATGAGAAATGGCGCACTTAATAAGGGGATCTGTTTCGTCGGCCTGGTTGTGAATGTAACTTTCCCAGTTTGCAATCAGCTTGCTTATTTCTCCGGATGAAGGTGGTGTATAAAGCACTTTCCCGGTTGATGAATTCTCAATCCGGTTCTGCGTTTTTCTGTATCCGTGGCTATTTTCTGCCAGGAGCTCTTTGTGGATACCTAAAATAAGACGGTTACCGATTGGAAGTTTCCTCATTCCGGTAAAACCGTACAAGACCGCATCCCGGTACCGCAAAACCTCTTTGTTTTCGATTCGCTGTTCTGATTCCGGAAACAATTGTTGTTCCAAGACCTTTTCAACCGTAGTATTTATGTTTTCTATTCCGGAACTGGCAACGGATTCCCGAAGGATAGAAGGGCTTAAAAGCAATCCTGGATTAGGAAGAGCATGAGAATAGCCTTTGAGCTCTCCAAGCTCGGTACGAGCCTTTAAAAGCCATTTTACCAGGGTTTTCTGACCGGAATCCAACTTTGGTGGTAGTTCCGGCAAAGGAAAGGGGTATGTTGCATCGAATGACATATCCTGATTGATATGTTACAAATGTAGCTATTTTACAATATATCGCAAACGGGCAGGAAAGCTTACTTTCAACGAATTCCACCCACTTAATGTTAAACTCCCTTTGGTTTCTTTCTACGTGATTTTTCCTGACTATTCTTTATTGATCCAATCCTCTCCTTTTTTCTGCACGAACCGGTTGTCCTGCAGTTTTCACTGGCTTCCCTTGACTGCCATAACAACAATACCCTTCTCACCCACCAAAATAAAATCACAATCCCCTGCCGAATCCTTACTCGATTCCCCTCTCAAAAAAGAATGGATCAACTGCCATTACCCGGGATGGTACGACAATTCCAACTCCAGAATCTGGCTGGTCTTCAGCTCACCGGAGTTGGTGATGTGGTAGGTGGAGTAGAGTTTTTTGAGGGGCATTAGGTCAAATTACCCATTTGTAAGCTTAATTTAAGAACCATTTCCAATTGCATTGCATACTTACCATCAATCACAAATCTCACCGATCTGACAAATGGAGTTAGATTGGTAGAATAATATTTATGCAAAGCTTGACCGATTCCGTCAAAAATATTTTTCTGATTGCTATTTAAATGCACCAGTTGACACAATCTAATAGATTTCCATTGATATTTTTCCGAAAGGAGTAGTATTTGCTTCATCAATTCAGAAGAATCTGACACCGTATTTACAATTTCCGTAGCAATTAAATTCGGCTCCAAATCCCTATTGACCCATGATATAAACTTGTAATTTTTTCTATCTATATCGCCAAGTTCGCTCAGATACATAGCCCCGTCATGTAAATGAGTATTTTCTGGATAAAACCGATGTGCATATGCATAAGAAAAACCTCCAAAACTGCCATTCTTAGTTACAAAGAAAGCACTCTCGAGTGAAACTAAGTTATTTGGATCGTATCTGCCATGCAAAATTGGTTCTATAATAATTTCTACACCACATTTTAAACGAATATTCATTTGTCACAAAGAATTTATTCCTCTGTATAGACGTAATTAGGCATATTCTCTGGCATTACTAATACGGGCCAGTAGAATTGCGCATCGCGCCAGCCATCGGCTTCACGGCCCTTCTCCTTTAATAACATTAAGACCGGCCCCTTTTTAGCTAGCTTCCTGGATATTGGCAAGTCAGTACGACCATCATCAGGTGCGTCGGTAAATGTTTTTCTCTCGGGCTTATAGCGGCTGGCTTCTTTGTCAACTTTATGATAAATAATTACAGTATCTCGTTTATTCTTTTGAATGCCCAAATCAATCGCTTTTTTGAAAGGAGCAGTATCCCAATCCAATCCAACATTATTGAACCTGGGCTCATAAGTGTAAGTATCCAAAATAAGATCAATTATCCTATAAACAAATTCAGCTGGCACTTCGAAATTCACCCTTCCATTACCATATTGGAAGATTATTTTATCAATCTCTTCAATGTGCTTTCTAATATCAGTCATTGATCGGGTTTGAAAACCAATAGGAAGCATGCGACTGAATGCCTTAAACGACAATATACAGGATGCCCGCAACTTATTAGGGCCACAGGGAATAATCTGGCTACCCTTCTTGGCAATAAATTTTACAATTGCCTTATCACCATCTCGTTCGATACCCTCTCTCAGATCTTTATCAAACCAGTACATGTTTCTCATGGCTTCATAAATATCCATTGAAGTATGAAAACGGGTCACAGACAGATCCTCTTTACTTCGGCTGCCATACATCCGTGAATGCTGTAATACTGTATCCATCTGAAATGCTCCGGGGCTTCTGCCATAAAAGAAGCCAATTAAATGATCAATCGTAATGCCCCTGTCGAGAGACTGACCACCGACAAAGATATTATAGGGGTTATCGAGGCGGAGCTGACCATCTTCCCCAAGTAATTCAGATATTTGGTTTACAGAATTTACCTCAACTACTCCCACGTGTCTGTTCTTCAGAGCGTCAAATAAAGTATCGCTGATTTCACTGTATCGAGGTACCGTAAGATTTGCAGCTCGTATCGAAAAGGCAAGTTGATGGTAAAAAGGTTTCAGTATATCATTAAGTTCAGCCTTGTTTAGTTCGGTAAGCTTTTTGATTAGAAGATTTACTAGCTCCCTTTGAGCATTATGAACTTTCTGCAAAGTTGAAGTATGAATCAGAAAGGCTGAATGGTAAGGCTTGCTCCATAAATCCTCGGCATGCTCCTGATCCCGGCGAATAGCACCACCCACCAAATAAGTTAATATGGATGATCGGAAACCTTCAAATTTTTGGTGTTCAATAAATTATCCTTCAGTCGCTGATCATAATCATAGCGATTCGTTTGACCTACAAAATTTAGTGTCTTAAGTTCTTCTTTATCTACCTGAACATGCATATAAGATGCCGGCGAAGCCAAATCCAACGATTTCTCAAAGTAGTATTCGCCACCAATATAAGCATCATGGGGCCTTAATAGCTCGGTAAAAACCGGACGTTGCGGAGAATACTCCTCGAAATTAATTTTTCCGTGTTCGGGCTGCAGATAAAGCGAATAAGGAGTTGCTGTAACCTGCAAAAAACTGGCTCCCTTTTTTAGTTTAGCTCGTAATTTAGATATTGATTTTGAAACTGAACCCAAATCAAATCCATCCGGCTTACTTTTATCTGTTGCAAAAGATACACTCGCCTGATCAGCTTCATCATCTACGATCAGTATCTTTTTATTTTTTAATTCTTGAATATCATTAAATAATACCTCCAAAGCATTCAGGTTTTTCTGCTCCTTTTTAACTATAATAATATTTTTTTCTCTAAGTATGTAGCCAGTAAGCTGACCCTCTTGCAATTTAATAACATCCCATATATACAGACGACTCGCTTCAACAGGTCTTCTGAATTCACTTCTCAACCGTTTAATTGTTTGCTCAACCAATGCTACTGAATTTTTAGTAAATATTATAGTTAAATCGTAGCCTTCATCAAAACATTTTGCGATAATTCCTGTAAATGCCCTGGTCTTACCAGATTGAATCATGCCCAATAAAATACCGGGTTTTATTTCATCTGTATTATGCTTCTTAAGCTTTAGAACAACCTCTTCCATGGTATTTTTTAACTCATTGGAATCGGTACGGCTTTCTTCGGTGATGTATTTGTAGAATGACATATAGTATACTTTATTTATTCTTGATTATTTATTAAGTCGAAAATCGATAGTATAATTTCTGTAACTTACGGAGTTTAGCACTTGTATTGCAATCTCCCACGCAAAGCTATATTCTGAACTTTGGTTTGTGTGGATCTGGAATCGCGCTTGCATAATGCGAGGGTTATTTGTCACTATTTAAAAAACTTAAATCAATATAGATATCATTTAAAGGATGCGCCCGTTCTATTCCAACCAATTCGCTAAAATTAAGCTCGGTTTCCTCAAACAAATTTGCATCAATTTTAGCTAGTATAGGCTGATTGAATATTCTAAAATTAGATAAGATTTTGCTTTACTAAATGCCATAATAAAAAACCAGATTTATAAAGTTTTCCGGAATTCTTAAGTTCATTGAAAAACTCTTTATGATATTCATTTTCGTCTGAAATTAGTTGATGCTCTAACCAATTTCTTTTTTATCACCCTCCCTTGGTGGATAAATAAAGAATAACATTTTCTTCGTAATATACGTGTGAATACTTAATATTAGTTTCTGTCGCACCTTTTAAATATTTATTATTGAATGAGAGCAAAGGACAAATGATACTTGCACTTTCAATTATATACCCTCTTGCCCAACTTTGCCCACAATCAATATTCTGAATCAGACTGTTTGCATAATGTATATCTGTAGTAAGAATAAATGCAGCTGCCTGAAGTGCTGAGATTCTGAACCATCCATGTTTCCCTGTAATTTTCACTTACATAAACATCATCTACAAATTTTATTATCGCTGCTGAATTTTCATTGGTAATACTATCTTTAAAATAATAGCATATCCACGCTATTGACAAACTTCTGGCCTCTTGAATCGCGGGGATAGGACTTTCTTCAAACTGATTTTTGAACAGTTCCAATTCTGATTCTATAAACCCATTTATCAATTGCTTTGAAATGCTCATTATATCAAGTTACATATTTTTCAGTCCTCATCTTCTTCCGTTTCGTCTGTTATTAAAACTTCCTCCTCCAATTCATCCAATACAATTTCTTCTTTGGCTTCTATGCCGTATAAGCGGTTTACCATTTCGTCTATTTCGGCTTCTATGGGGCGGAGTTGGGTGTTCATTTCTGCACGGTCTATTTCTCCTGCAAAGTATTCTTTCTTAATAGCCAAACACTCATCAAACATTTTATTGAAAGCTTTAAGTTCTTTCTCTGATGGTATTTTTATTGGGAGTTTACGAATGTCATTCATTTGAATGGCAACAGTGTTATTCAAGAACTCTCGAATTATTTTGAAACCTAAATATGAATTGATGAAAGTCACTAGGTATTTATCCCCAAGTTCAGTTTCATCATATAATGACATAGATTTTACGTCATTAACTGACTGCCCTTTTAATCTACATTTTACATAAGTAGAATTCGGATTTAAAACATCACTCCAACAAAATCCATTTCTGAAATAGAATTGTGGATTTCTAACCACTGGCATTCCAACACCACTATGCCCTGAATGGCTTTTCAACCAATTTACTGCTTCTTCACTCCATTCAATTAGATAAAGGGGTTTCTGAATACCAACGATTTCCTTTCTTTATCGCCTTTGTCATATGGAACGAAAGTTTCTTTTCCTTTAATTCCTTCCAGTTTTTGTTTGTCGGATATATTTTCAACATCAAAAATCATTGAATCTGGAATGATTCGATACATAAAACCTTTGCCAAAAATTCGCAAACCGAATTTCTCTTTGATGCCATCAAACAATTCCCAAATTTCAGGTTCCCTCAAAACGTCTAAAACATCTTTCACATCATCAATGCTACCGCAATCAGATAAAATGTCAAATTTGCGTTTGATTTTGGCTCATCGTTTATTGCCTTCCATAATTTTTGAACTCTTGTTTCCTGCATCTATCAGCAAAACGAGATGAGGAACCGTAACCGACAAATTTTCCATTGTTCCCGTTGCTAAACCTTGTCCTCCATCAGTTAACAATCCGATAAGTGCAATTCCACCTGGCTTAATTGATTTAACATGGGTTCTGATTGCATCTCTATTATTTTCAATCTCTCTTGATGTTTCAATTTTACTCCACCAAGTATCAAAAACAGGTCTGGCCGGTTTTACTATCTTTTCTAAAATTTGGCAGTTGTATTCCGTTGGTGAGAAAATAGCGTAGTTTATTGCTTTACGATATGGTTCAAATGAAACTTTAAATTTCAGTAAAGTTGAATTCTCGTCTTTAAAAACTTTGTCGCCATCGCAAGTATGAGAATTTTTCCACTTGGGTGTTTCGTGACCTAAAGCACTGAAAGTTCTATCTAAAATACGTTCCCAACCTGATAGATTTTCTTTTGAAGTCCGAATCTGTTTCCATTCTTCTTCTGAAATATTGAAGGATTCAGCATTTGGTTTCCTAATGTCAATGTAAACCATTTCAGGTTTATCAATGGCTCTTTCTTTCTTAACCGTGAAAATGGCTGTGTCCACCAATGCTGCAAATGCTTTTGGTGTATTGATTATTTCCGTTACTCGGCATTCAGGCAAAAATTGATGGTTTAACATTTTCTGTTTTTTACAGGAATCAAACTGGTTTGCAGCCGATTTTTTGTTGCCAAACAAATCGGGGTTTGCAATAGGAATATGCTTCTGCAATTGTTCGCCAAATAAATCTGTTTGCCCTCTGACAGAGTTGCTTCCTGCAATTCCCAAGAAAATGCATTCGCATATTCTTTTTGGTTTGCAAAGTCAAGGAAAGTGTCCGAAGTAATGTAACTCAAAAAACCACCTGATTTCAGCAATTCAAGCCCTCTGAAAGTAAAATGGTTGTAAAGGTCATCGCAATAGCCGTATTCTTCCTCCAGTTTTTTGCTGATGCCCATACTGCTGATGAGTTTGGTATTTACATAAGGTGGATTGCCAATCACAATATCAAAGCCAGGGTTTTTGCTTTCTTTGTTAAAAATGCCAGGGAATACAACCCTTTCAATAAAATAATCTTTGATTGTGTTTTAAATATTGCCAAGTTGCCCAATTCTTCAGCAATGCTTTTTCCTTTTTCGTAGTTTGGCTATCTCTTTTTCTGATGCTCTGTTTGAATTGATTATTGATGCCCAACGAACTGAATTTAATTCTTTTGTAACTGCTTCGCTTTTGCTGTCAACTACCCTTTCCAGCAGTTTTACAATTTTCTCTTTTATTTCTTCTTTGGTTCCGTGTCGGTCGCTTTTGGCAATGAAGTATTGGTTTTCGAGATTCACCAATTCTTTCAATAATTTATCATTGTCAATTTGGTCAATGAGTTCATTCAGATTGCTGTCTTTATAAAAACGGAACAAGGAATTTTTTTTATAAAACTTAAATTCAAGATTGGGTAAAGGTTTCAGGTTATAATTCTCTTTGCTGAAATCAACCCTTTGTTCTACAATCAGCGAAAGCCAGCAACGAAGTTTGGTTATTTCAATGGCATATTCCAACAAGTCCACACCAAACAAACAACTTCGCAACAAACCCAATTTCTTTACATAACGAATTTGTCCATCGGCAAACATTTCAGAAATATGCTCTCTGAATTGCTCGTCTTTCGATTTCATCATTTCTGCTACCCACACTTTTCCTTCGGGGTCAACGGTGGTAAACACTTGCATCATTTCTTCCAACATTCCCATTGGGAAAGCACCAGAACCACAAGCTGGATCAAGCACGGTTGTTTCCAATAGTTTGTGAATGATGGTTTTGCTATTTTCAGTTTTTATTTCAGTATCGAGATGTTTTAACAAAGTGCTACGGCACATATAAGAAACCACAGGACGGGGCGTATAAAAAGCACCTGCATTTTTACGGGCTGCTTCTTTGGTATCATCGCTTTGCTCTGCCAACAGGTTTTCAAAAATTCTACCCAACATTTCAGGGTCAACGGCAATTTCTTCTTCAAGCGGTGTGTTTTCTGCAATGGTAAATTTGTATCGGGCAAGTATGCTGTTCAGTCCTTTTTCTTTGTCTAAAAACAATAAGTCAGGAACGACAAAGGCATTATTTACTTTTCCTAATTCGCACCAGTCATTCGGGTGAATGTCAAACAAACCACCATTGAGATAAGGGAGAAAAGAAAATAGCTTCTTTGATGGCTTTTTCATCGGCAAAGTTGGCAGCATACACATCAAACACTTTTTTATCACGGTCTTTCTTTTCGCTGTTCAGTGCATTGAAAAAAAGGTTTTGAAGAATGAATTTATAGTATGCTGTTCCTTTTGATTTCGGTTTTATTAAATCGTTGTCTTCTCCGTTATCAAATTCGGGAAGTAGCAAATCATCTTTAACTACTTTTAGTTCTTTCAAAAACCAAATGAAAATCAATCGGGCAATCAGGCGAACTGTAAAATCTTTGTGCTTTTCAGAACCTGCGGTTTGGTCAGGAATTTTAATGTCCTTAACTGCCTTGTTGAACCAAGCAATAATGTCTTCATAAAAATTCTTGTTGAGAACTGAAATGGAGAATACCGATTGCCAGTAGTAATACAACTGCGTGAAACTCTTAACGGCTTTGCTTCCTGTGGTTGGAATCACCAATTGTTTAAGAATGGCTAAATGTCCTCTGTGCGGTTGTTTTGTGTCAATGTCTTTTAACAATGAAACTTTGCCTACTTTTTCACCTTCACGCCATTCTTGTTTGTATTTAATGCGTTCGCTGTTGGCAAACGAAATCAGACGCTTTAAATCTATCGCCTAAAACATCGGCAGGCGAAGCAGGTTCATCAGCCAAATAATCAACTGGCACTTTCAGTTCTTCAAAAAATGCTTTTAAAGCATTGATGAATGAATCGGTATGAAATTTTATAATTGAATTCATTTGTTGCTTATGATAAACCAAGTGATTAAATCGAAATTGTCTTTATTGAATTTCTGCGAAGCAGAACCTTCATTTTTTAATTTTTGAATGGTGGTTTTACTTCCTGATTTCAGTTTGTTCAACATATCGAGTGAAGCTTTTCCCATTTTTTGTTTTACTGTTCCATCTTCCTGCACTTCTTCTTCTGTTGCCTGACTTTTCAACCAAGTGGACAATGCAGCAGATAAATGCTCAATTGATTTTGGTTCGCCTTGGTCAATTGCTTTTGGCACAAAGCGAATTTCTTCTTTGTGTTTTGCCAAAGCGTCCAATACTTCTTTTTGGTTTAAGAATACCGATTTGCCCGAATGGTCAATGTAAATGAGTTCGTAACCTTTGTATTCAAAATTATTGGCTTTGGCAGGTTTGCTTGGATAGCCCAATAAGGCAATCACTCCTTCTTGTGGGCAAACTTCCTGAATGGCTTTAAAACCTGTG
Organism: Chitinophagaceae bacterium; assembly: GCA_016720745.1. Taxonomy (GTDB): domain Bacteria; phylum Bacteroidota; class Bacteroidia; order Chitinophagales; family Chitinophagaceae; genus JJ008. The sequence continues at coordinate 69,688 of JADKKA010000001.1, forward strand.
TATATGCCGTTTGGTAGGGATTTATAAAACTGTTCGTTCTTTCTCAGTTCTTCTAATAACTCCTGACGGAAAGTTTCCAAAGAGAAATCATCAAAGCCCAATGATTTCTCGGTTTCAATTTCATCCCAAGACGATTGCATTTGCTCTAACATTCTTGCTTTTGTTTCTGCTCCAGATTTTCATCTTCAGCCATTTCTTTGAAGGTATCTGAAAAATCTAAATGAACTTCAGAACCTGCCAGCTTCATCGCTGCCATTCGTTGTTCAATTCTGCCTTGCAAATTTAAATATGAATTGATGTTGTTTGATGGCCAGAAATTAATACCAAATATTTTTGTGTTTGGTGAACCCAAACGGTCAATACGACCCATTCGCTGAATAACACGAACTGGGTTCCAGTGTATATCGTAATTGATTACCAAATCACAATCTTGCAAGTTTTGTCCCTCACTCAAAGCATCCGTTGCTATTAGAATATCAATCGGGTTTTGCAGTTTTTCATAAGTCCGTTTGTCGTTCTCTGCAATCCAATGTTGCCATTCGTCAAACTGTTGGTTTAAAGAAAGTTCTTTGCTTGATGGTTCAAAAGCCCATTCTTTTTCACGGAATAATTTTGTGAAAGGAGCAAAGCGTTCCAAAATAGGTTCATACTTTTTGGTTTCGCCTTCTTCGTTCCAAACTTTGGAAGTGTCCCCACTTACAGCAGCAATATTGTTAAAACCCCTTGCGATTAGTTGCTCAAACAAATAAAATGCTGTGTCTTTATAAACTGTAAAAATCAACACTTTTGGCGTTGCCTCCGTTTTCACCTGCTTGTCTTTTTTTTACAATTCTATTTATTAGCGTTTCGAGTTTATCATCCTCACTGTTGTGGTTTCTCGGCTTTTTAATCTCTTTAGCAATCTTGCGTTCAAACTGAATTAAGTTTGATTGTAACAATTGCAATGCTTCAATATCTGCTTTTAAATCCTTCTTGAAATTTTCAATATTGCCCGAACGGTCAATATCCATCAATCGGGTTTTACGTTTTTTGCCTAAAGTAAAATCTTCTATTTGAGCTAAAATATCATCGTCATCAAATAGAGAAGGTTGGGCTTCATTCCAACCTGTTTCCTTTTTAGTTTCTTGATATTGTTTAATTCTGTCGAGTGCATTTTGATGATGAGCTAATATTTTTTCAGTAGTTGACTGAAAGGAACACCAAGAGGATTCAAGCCGTTTCACCAACAAGATATACATCATCTTTACCAAGAAATGGTCACGTTGCTTTTCATCGTGTAATATGTCAGCATCTTCAAATTCGTCAATATAAAATGAAGGTTGATAACCTGAAAGCATTGGCGGAAAATGGTCGAACAATTCTTCAAAACTCTCGAAGTTGCCAATCTGCTTTGGTGTAACGAAAATATTTTCGGGTTTTGTTTTTTTAGGAAATTTCAATCCGTCCTGATGTCCTTCAATCATTTTCCGAGTTCGGGCAACAGTCAATGAATCGGTTAGTTTGAAAAAGTTAGGTGGTAACTTTTTAATAAACTCACCGATTTTAGGGTCGGGTTCTTGTGTCCATTCATTGAATGCCTTTTGTGCTGCCCTGAAAGTGTAATCAATGTTTTTAATGTCCAATGATTCTTCAAAACCTTTTGCATTTCCGCAAACAATTAATTTGAATTGATTCCGAATGTCCATCAACGAATTATTGATTGGTGTTGCTGAAAGCATTAGCACTTTTACATCTTCGTTTTGTGAAAGAATCTGGTCAACCAAAAATTTGTAGCGTTTGGATTTATCGTTTCGCAAATTGTGGCTTTCATCAATCACAAACAGTTTGGGCTTTTCATTGATAAACAATTTGTCCGCTCTGTCGTGGTATTTCTCCATCAAGTCATCCGTAAGGTCGGTATGAAATCTCAAGGAAATATTCAAACTGATCTTTTTCAAATTTTGAGTTTTGATTCTTTTGATAAATTCTCCAATTGTATTGCAGTTTCTTTGGGCAAATCAAAATAACTTCACGACCTTGCAATTGATAGAATTTCATAACTGCCAATGCAGTCCAGGTTTTACCCAAACCAACAGCATCTGCTAATATAGCTCCATTGTGTTTTTGAAGCATCTTAATCAAGCTCAGAACTCCTTTCTGCTGAAATTCATATAAGTGCATTGTAAACTACCGTGTTTTCAAGTCTTCCAATTTGTCGGTTAAATTCGGGATTATCTTTTTCAAGCAGCAATTCGTCACCAAAGAGTTCAAACAAAACTTTATAGTAAAGTTGCTTTGGCGAATACTCGGTAAAAATCTTCTTGATTTCGTCAATCAGGTATTGTTTGAAAGGAATTCGATTAACGCCACCGTTGCCATCAACAACGGTTTTATAATCGTGGGCTTGCGGTCTTGCCCACAAGTCTTCAAACCACTTTAGTAACTCGTTGTATTGTGGATCGGAACCGAAACTACCAATATTTAATTCAACATTGTTTGTCGTCTTTAAACCAACTCCTGCTTCTGTCAAATTTGAACTACCTGAAATGTAGTAGTCCTTTTGTGGGTCTTTGTCGTTGTGTTTGTATAGATATGCTTTTGCGTGGCAAAAATTTGGTTCTAATGTTTTAGCAAAAACTTTTTCAAGTTCTAAAAAGGCAACCGCCTCTTGAGCTACCTTACTTAATTTCAAAGAAGCGTCAATGTTGATGTCTTCGTTTAAAAGGTCAAGTGCTCTGTCCTTGTCAAAGTCGAAGTTTACAATGTCGCCAAGTATGAATTTGTATTCATCAATTTTGTCCTTTGTCGCCTTAGATAAATAAGCCAATGCACCAACTGTAAAATAGCCTGTCACGATAGATAACTTTCCCTGTCTGGGTATATTTTGTAATCCACTCGTGGACTTTCCGATAGCTTTTCAAATGCGTTCGGCTCACCGGTTTTTCAGTGCTTTCCATCTTGCTTACATAGGCAGTGTCTACCTCCAGTTCAGCAGCAACCTGGCGCTGTACCAGGCCCTTTGCTTCCCGCAATTCTTTTAATTTTTCGCCCAACATAATATACCTTATTTGGTCTTGTCCAATATAGGTCAAACTTAGTAAAATATTACAAAGAATCCTAACAGAATCTTAAACACAAAAACTAAAACATTTAGTATATTTATCCACATTTCGCAACATTTACTATGAATTTACAAAAACACTTCTTATGTTTGTCCCCCGATTAAATGAAAGGAATATGACACAAGTGATCAATCCAAACATGATTTTACTGGCAAGAGAAGCCAGGGGGCCTCACCCAAACGGAACTGGCCGAGAAGATCCATCTGCACAAGGCAAACGTTTCCAGGCTGGAAAACGGCGAAACCAATGTAAATGAAGAAACCCTGGTAGCTCTATCTGAGGCTACTCATTTTTCTCCACAGTTTTTTATGCAGCAGGGAGATATTATGCCGGTGAACCTGAGCTACCGGAAAAGACAGCACGTGCCAGCTAAACTGATCTATCCAATTGAGGCTCAAATAAATATCATCCGTCGTCATGTTCAAATTATTACCCGATCATTGGACATGTCATTGCCGGATTTACCGGTATTTGAAGTGAGAGGCAACCAAACCGCCCAAAAGATTGCCACCCTGCGAGGAAGAAATGGAATATAACCACTCCAGTCATCGAAAATCTTACCAAAGCAATTGAGGAACAATGTTATCATCAACAGCTTTGATTTTGGAACGGAACGGGTAGACAGCCGGAGTATGCTTACGGATGATAAATACCCCATCATATTTTTGAACAATAGTCTTTTGGGCGACCGGCAGCGTTTTTCCGGCTTTTGAACTGGGCCACCTGATCATGCACACTTTTACCATCGTGCCGCATGACAGGATATTAACCATGAAGCCAACCTGTTTGCCGCCGAATTGCTTAAGCCGAAAAGGAAATTATCCAGGACTTTAAAGACGGGATCACTTTACCCTTGCTAGGTGAACTGAAACGGAAATGGAAAGTGAGTATGATTGCCCTGCTTTACCGGGCCGATGACCTGGGTTTGTTAACGCCCAACCAAAAGCGATACCTGGTACAACAGTTCAACCAGCAAAATATACGAAGACGGGAACCGCAGGAACTGGATATTCCCAAAGAGAATCCGAAATTGATGCGCCGCCTGCTGGCAGATTATATGGGAAAACAAAGTTGGGTGTTACTCAACCTGCACCCTGCTGGCCATTGAAGCAACCGATTATTTGGAATATTATGCCTGGACCCGATTATTGCGAAGGATAAAAATACTACTGACCCGGATTTATAAACAGTTTTAAAAGATTACCGATGAGTATTACAAGCAACAGGATTGAAATTAAACCGTACAGTTTAACGGAACTGTCACAGATTTATGGGGGTTACCAACCGTACCATGAAAAACTGGATCACCGGCATGATGCGGCCGTTGGTGAAAAGATTGGAAGGCTTTATACTGCCCTTCAAATAAAGATTATTTTGAGAAGCTGGGTTTGCCGGGTAAAGTGGAAGAGTAATTCATAAAATAATTTTGTATGGCTAAATATTTAAAAGAAGAAATTGCATTTATTCAATTAACAACGGCAATTGAACTTTTTAATCAAAAGAATTTCATTTCAGCAATTACATTAGCAAGTGCTGCCGAAGAGCTTTTTCGGCATTCCTGTTTCATTTTGCAAAAAGTAAAAATGCTCCAGTGTTCAATAGGAGCACAAATTGACGAAGCAATGTATGACCTTACAAAGGATTTATTGGGGATTGAAGATTATATTTCTTACCGAAACAAAACCCGCAATGAATTAAAACATCATGGAGAGGAAAACAATAAAGACTATGTAAGTGGAGATTTTAAAAGTATTGCTTTAATGCATATTTCTGGAGCTATAACTAATTTCAAATTGCGTACTAATAAGTTACCTAAACATAAAATCATTGTTGACTTTTGTGGGCAACAAGGGATTTCATAAATCAGATCAGCTATTTTGAAAGGCCATGACGACCGTTCGTAAAACAATAACAAACATTTTAACAAACAACATATGAACAATTTTGGCGGTGACTGGACAAAAATAAAATCTGAGATTTTAGTTGAATACGCAAAGCGTATTTGGCAATAATGAAAGAACGTAAGTTTTTTAAACTTATGTATTTTGATTTGGCTCCGGAGTAGTGGTTTTATTGTAAAAGACAAAAAAAGTTGATGTTGATATAACCGTAGGTGCTGCAAGGCGGATTATTGAAATTTCAAACCCGCGACCTTTGACAGCTATTACTTCGTTGAAAAAGACCCTAAGAATTTTGCACTTCTTGAAGAGAATACAAAGAATGCATTCCTTAAAAAACAATCTATACCGTTTGTGACGACTGTAACAAAAAATTATTGACTTAGCCAATTTTCTTCGTGACCCCAAAAATAAAAATGTAAGAACACTTGCATATGTTGACCCTGCGGAATGCAAGTTGAATGGCGTTCAATTGAAAGTCTTAGAGGACTTCCTCTTGATATGTGGATACTTGTCCCAACAGGACTTGGTGTAAACAGACTGCTTAAAAAGAATGGACAGATTTCTGATGCTTGGTTAGAGAAACTTGAAATTTTCTTGGGATTAAGTCGAGAAGAAATTGAGAAGCGCTTTTATAAAAAAACTGCAACACTATTTGAAGACATAACTTTTGTTGAAAAAGAGAAGGATGCAATTGAAAACTCTGCAAAACTTTATAAGTCAAGACTGAAAGAAGTTTTTGAATTTGTTTCTAAACCATACGAATTGAAAAACTCAAGCAACTCAATAATGTATCATTTATTCTTAACTTCAAACAATAAAACTGCCGAAAGAATCGGCAACGATATTGTGAAAAAATATAACAACTAAAATGGCTCAATCATCAATAGAATGGACTGAAATGACTTGGAACCCGACAACGGGCGGTACCAAAATTTCAAGCGGATGTAAATTCTGCTATGCAGAAATAATGTCCAAAAGACTAAAAGCAATGGGCGTTGAAAAATATAAAGACGCTTTTAAAGTCAGAACGCATCCTGACCAACTTAATATACCTTACACCTGGAAATCATCAAAAATTGTTTTTGTAACTCAATGAGCGACCTTTTCATAAGGACATACCGCTTGACTTTATTAAGCAAGTTTTCAAAGTAATGAATGACAATCCTAATCATGTATTTCAAGTTCTAACAAAAAGGGCTGAAAGACTTTTTGAAGTTCACAAAGAACTTAAATGGACTCATAATATTTGGATGGGTGTGTCAGTAGAGAATGAAAAGGTTATAGAACGTATTGATTTTCTTCGCAAGACAAAAGCAAGAGTAAAATTTTTATCCTGCGAACCTTTAATTGGGCCATTGCCAAACTTAAACTTAAAGAAAATAGACTAGGTTATTGTTGGTGGTGAAAGTGGGCACAGACCAAGACCAATGAACGCTGACTGGGTTTTAGATATTCAAGAGCAATGCGAAAAATCACACGTGCACTTTTTTTCAAACAATGGGAGGGCGAAATAAAAAAGCAAATGGCAGAGCTTTTAAACGGCAAGACGTATGACGAAATGCCTGAACAACAATTGCAAACAAGTGTATAACGATATAGAGAAGTACTGCCCTTTACATCAAATTAGAATAATGTTTCCGCTTTCACAAAAGCGGCTTTTTTATGCCCTGAAATAACATCCACACCTACGTTCCACGCAAAACCCTCATAAGACAATAGCAGACAAAACCTGCCTAAACTAACAAGTACTTACAAATACTTACAACAACTTGCTGAAACTTGCTCAAAGTGGAAAGTGACCCTTATGCCCCATAGTATGTTTGTGTTGTCAATCGGAATTAAATCATCAAATAATAAAACAACATGAGACATCAAACAGCACAAAAATTAAGAACACAACAGCCCACCATGAGGGTTGTAAAAGGAGCCAATGAAGAAAAAACAGACCTGGCTCCCCTGATCAATGCAGCCTGGAATTTTGCCTACAGCAGCCTCTTGAACTGTACCAATTTTCGAAAGAAATTGAAACCGGCAAAGAAAAAATTGCAGAATACTTCGGCTGGTAAAAGTCCAACAAAAGCATTCTCCATTTTTTGCCAACGGGTTTACTGGCAAGGTATTATAAGCAAAAATCCGGCCCGCTATATTCCATTGCCATCTGTATGGCTGGACAGAAAAATGAAAACGGTTTTGCCGGAACAAGAGCCTGGTATCATGAGATCAGAACAGTTCGGGAATCATTACCCAATTACAAAATGAATTAAAGCAATGGCTAAAGCGGTGCTGGAATTCAGCCAGGAACCAACGATACAGAATTACCAGTACTGGCGTAAATATTTCATTGAAAAAGAAACGCCTGGTTTGCTGAACCTTTTCCAGGTGGTGGCCATTCAACAATTGTGTAACAACTAAGCAAGATGCAGAAGACAGAAAAAAAATTCTTTGATGAGCAGGGGAACATGCTAATCCGGCCTTACCGCCTCATGGATCTGGCAGCCATCTATGATGTGAGCTCTAAAACCATGCGCAGGTGGATTGATGCCAAGGCCCCGAATATGGAAAAGACAAGAAACGTATTTTACCATTGACCAAGTAAAGGGCATTGTTACCACACTCGGCATGCCGCAAAAAATATCATTGGTAGTACCATGGCCAGTCACTAAAAACAAGCTGTTTAAAATTTTAACTATGGAAACGAAATCAACAACCGAAAATACTTCCAGCAGCATTTTTTAACGGGTGCTATTTCTGGCCAACCTCGACTTTGTGGGCTTACTGGACTATGCAGTGAAAGCTGCTGTGGGCGGTGCGATCTGGCTCGGCTACAAACTGACCGCTGATTACATTGACCGAAAAAGGAAAAGCAAACCATGAGTGCTGCCTCAAAAATATTAACTGGTACACTGCTGGGTGCAGGTGTGATAGCTGTGGTAGGCTATGTACGGGGTCTGAAGAAAACTCAGGCTGAATTGGAAATCATTCCTACTGCCAATCTCTATGAAATCACCTGGAACGCCATTGTAGTGAGAGTTGATGTCCTTTTGAAAAACCCAACAAAGGGGACTTTCTCGATAAAGTTCCCCTTTGTTAAAATCATCTCCGGCGGCACCACACTGGGCAGCAGCCAGGCAGTGAATAAAGACATTAAAATTCCACCCTACGGTGAAGTGGTGATCAGTAAAATGCTGGTGACAATACCAGTGAGTAGTTTCTTTTCAATAGCCAGTGATGTGTTGAAAAACCTTCAAAACAAAAAGCCGGTTAAACTCACCATCAAGGTAATGACAACCGTAAACCTGGGATGGACGCAGCTTCCCTATGAAAGCAATGACGAGATCACTTTGAAAAAATAACGACAGTGGAAGCAGGCAAAAAAAGAAATATCAAAAGCGGCAGGCAATACGATCACCTGTTCCCTGTGGCCGATGGTAATAACGCTACTATCCGCAGCAATGCGAATGTGTATCATACGGTGGACTTTATTCCCAATGTGGTGAATGAAACACTCTACCAGACAAAAGAATTAGCGAACCTGCTTAAAGCTAACAACACTTATGAAACCTGTAAAAATATCTGGCATTTTGTTTATGAGCATATCAACTACAAAAAAGATGCAGAGGGCTATGAACAAATAAGAAGCCCGGCAAGAGCCTGGCACGACCGATTCTCCGGGGTAGATTGTGACTGTTATTCCGTTTTTATATCCAGTATCCTGTCCAATCTCGGCATACCGCACACGCTGCGCATCACCAAATACCAGCGTGATTACTTTCAGCACATCTACCCCATCGTGCCTTTTCGAAATGGTTATATCACCGTTGATTGCGTGACTGACCGCTTTAATTATGAAGTACCCTTTAGTGAAAAAAAAGATTATCCTATGGATTTACAATATCTCAGCGGCTTTGATGATGGCCTGGAAATAAATGGTCCCGGTGATGGCATGGAAGAACTGGGCCGCATCATTCAAAAGCGAATGGGTGCCGGAGGAAAGAAACCCCTTCCAATGAAAAGCCCCAAAATGCTTTCGCCGAAAAAATCAATGCCCGGCCTTTTGAAAAAGAAAAAACAGGCTGTTCCATCTAATCCTATCGAAAACCAAAATCCGATCCCCGATGGAAACCCCAAGCCCAAGAAGAAAAAATTCCTGGGTAAGATGCTCAATGTGGTGAATAAGGCTAACCCGGCCACGGTACTGCTGCGCAATGGCATCCTTGCCAGTATGAAACTCAATATCCGTAATGCGGCAGGCCGTCTTCGTTGGAGTTACCTTTCACCACAGCAGGCATCGGCAAAGAGTATTGATCCGGTAAAATTTCAAAAGCTGATTGCAGCAAGGCAGAAACTGGAAAAAATATTCTACGGTGCAGGTGGCAATCCGAAAAATCTTAAGAAAGCTATCCTCGGTGGTAAGGGAAATAAGGACAAAGCAGTGAATGGTCTTGACGGCTTTGGAATGCTTGACCTGGAAGGGGTGGAATACATGACTGCCTATACTCCCATGACCGAGCTATTGGGTACTGACATCTACTACGATGAAAACGTAAACGGCATGGAAGGCTTGGGGCAACTCGGTGAACCGATTACCCTGTCAAGTATTGCAGCCGCAGCAGGTGTGATAGCCGGTATTGTTGCGATGCTCAAAGATGTGGGCAATATTTTCCAGAAGAAAACAAAAGAAGCAGAGGATTTTGATGAAAAGAAAAATGAAGAAGCGGATAAAGAAAATCCTGTTCCTCTGCCGCCGCCAACTGCCACACCTGGTATTGTGCCTACGGTAATTACCAAACCCGCTGCTGAAAACACAGACAACCCGGATAAGTCCTTGCCTGTACCGACTGAAGAACCCGCAAACAATGTGATTGTAAAAACCAGCAGTGAACCGGTGGTGACAATAAAAAATGATGCAGTCAATCCGGATGCGCCTGTGACCAATATAAATGCAAAAGATAATCCTGCGGATAACAGTGATAATCCCGGCTTTTGGGAAAAGAATAAAAAATGGCTGAAGCCGGTAGCCATCGGTGTGGGAGGATTAACCATCATTGGCATCGGCTACTCGCTGATGAAGGGTGGAAAGACACAAAACAAATCTTCACCTCCACCTAATAATTTGTCCGGCACTCCCAACTACAAAAAAAGAAAGAAACATCAGCGGGGCAAAGGCAAGTATCAAAAGAAAAAAGCAGTAGCCCTGCTCTAACATATTCCGTACGCTAAAAAACTAAAAATGGCAAAACAAAACAACCAATACAAACAAAATGCCCGCAAGAAAAATTTCCTGAAGGGCATGAATGAAGAACTTCCCACCAAGGGCAATGTAAAAAACACAGTACTGGAAACCGGTAAAGATCTGCTGGTGGCAGTACTGGGTGGCGGGCTGATCGGTTCAGCCATCGGACGGCCATCGCTTGCCGTGGGTATCATTACAACTGGTACTGGGCATTACACCCAAAACCGCTTGCTCACACTTCTTGGCATCGGTATGATGGCCGCCAATGGCTTTCAGAAAAGCAAAGCCGTAAATGGCCTGGAGGGGTTGGATGGAGTAAAAGAAAGGCTAATGGCTTACAAAGAGAATTTCTCTGAAAAGCTCTACCTGGACAAGATCATCAAACAAAAATCGGCTGCTGCCCGCTGCCACCAACGGCTTTGGAGAGCTGCAATACTTCAACTACAACAATGACCTGAACGGCGGTCTGAATGCCCTGAACGCCATCGAAGATCAGTTGATTGAAAGCGGTATGCAGTTTCAGCAAATGAGCGGAGCCGCACTTCCTGAAATGGAAGATGGTGACGAATGGGAAGAAAGGCTTTACTAATCCCTCAACATTTTCAAAACAAATTTTAAACGAATAAATCCAATTATCATGTTAGGACTTTTAGAAGGAATTGAAGAATACAATAACCAGGGTGCCTTACTGGGCCTTGAAGGCGTGGAGGACGGCGAACTGCTCGGTGCTTTACGCAAAATGAATCCCATTCAGCGTTTGCGGATGGTGTCCAAACTTTCCAACACAGGCTCACCGAGCAAAGGCTCCAGGGCCGAAATGGAAAAGTTCTTTGGCGAACTGCCGGTGAACATCAAAGAAGCATTGGTAAAAGGGGAGCTGCGCTTGGCGGACAGTATTATCTACTCCATCAAACCGGTAACCTCCAAAACCATCAAGCTGTTTGAAACGCAGGATGACAAAGAGATCGGTCTGCGCAATATCAGCAACTCCAAGCTGCCCAAAAACCAGGCTTTCCTGGTAAGTGGTATCATCCTGCTGGCGGGTACTTCTGCCGATGCAAGCAAGGATAAAATCATTGCCACCAATTATAAGGGGCTGGAAGATTTTCCTGCTATTGCCAACGGTGAGTTTAACCTGAAAAGCAATAAAAAGCAGATTGTGCCGGAAACCAGCAATGCTGTTTTCAAATCAGGCAACAACCGCAATGTGCCGCTGGGTTATTACAAACTGGCTAACCCCAGGCTGATCCATGATGATGTGCTGATTGAAATGACTGTGGAGCTGGGAACAATGGAAGGTATTCCGCAGAACACCTACATCTATGCGGCCATGCACGGCACTATCACAACACCGTAATATAAACTTAGTTGCTATAGAATCGGGGGTGCAAGCTCCCGATGAAAACGGCGGGGAGGGATGGGTAATAACTCCCTGCCGGTAGTAACTGCTTTTGATAACTGAATCCGAACAATCCGTACCCTATGCAAACAGTAAAGAAGCGATTTGATATTCCTGTAACCGAGCCTAATAAGGTTTTCAGTAAATCATTTGAACTGGATAAAAACATTGTTTCCGTGAAGGGAATCCTGTTTACCTCTGATAAAGATGATTTGTTGTATTACCGGGGTTCGCAAAAAGTGGAGATCAACAAAGAGGAGATCTTTCCGGAAAATTATGAGAGTAAACTGCTTTTATCAGGCATCAACGTTTCTCCCAATAACCGCTACTATGACATGGGTAATCAGCCCGCAGGTAATGGAACGATCAAAGTGGACTATAAAGACACCGATGATACCCGTGCCGTATTTGTACCCTACCGTGTTTCACTGTATGTAGAATGTGTGTTGCAATAATGAAAGAGCAGGTACTTATACAAGCCATTGGTATCAACAGAAGAAGTCAGCAAAACTTCTTTCAGGTAAAGCTGCCAAGAGACACCCATAAATATCATTGGTGTTGAAACTGGTTTACTTATTCTGGATTCGCCGCCTTATGCTTTCTCACCATTGCTGGCTGGTTCAGGTTTAATTGAGAGAAATAACCTGATGGGGTATTACAACTCAAAGCCAATGGAAGGCCGGATATATTTTATGCAAAGGAGATTTTTGAGAGAGACCTGAACATTGGTGCAGGCGAATTAAAAGTCTTCCCCTATGACCCGCCAAACGAAAGAAGGCTGGGATTGCGAAGAATATTCGTACCGCCGGATGGCAACAGTTTTGATTTTTCCCCTTCCTGTACACATGGAACGAAAAGAGAGGAAGACCCTTTGAATATCTGCGGATGTACTGTCATCAATGGATATTTCAAAGACAGCATCGGTGAGGTATTGGGATATGAGGTCAGTTACAAAGTGATGCTTTATATCTGGATTGAACGACAAATGATAAGCAATGACAACAAACCTGGCACTTGATTATATAGCAAGACGAATGAGTGAGCTGGGACATGGTGATAATTACAGTACACAGTTCAGGCATTTTGTGCTGAAATCCAAAGGGAAGATTAAAGTGTACGGCCAAAATCAATTATTCATTTTGGTTGAACCGTCAGAGTGTATTGCTGTAAAAAGTGATACCGGAATTTTCGATGTCAGCACAGATAACGTAAATGAATTGCAGTATGAACACCAGGGAGAAATAAGAATACGGAACTACTCCATCATTACCCAACATGCAAGATTTATTCAGGTAATACCAAACAATACAGAGCAATGCCCATAACACACGACAATTACGACCAACTGAAGATTGACAAGCTGCGGCATTACCTGGAGGATATGACAGCAAAAGGTCATGCCAAGCCCTATGAAATATTTGTGGACAGCCTGAAGGTTGTTCCAAAGACTGAAGACCCGAAAGATTTTGACAATTATGAATATTACATGAATGAGGATACTGAAAAAGTCCGCATCGTTATTTATAATTCAAATCTCTCCCCCCGCAACGATCAGTATTGCTTTTATGTAAAACAACTGAAACAGGAAAAGGATTGAATGGCCTCGGTGATATTGAAAACATCATTCAAGAAAAACTTTCGGCCAGAGACCGGGAACATGAAGTAAAACGGATGCAGGAGGAACTGGAAGAAACCAAAAAGAAACTGGATGATGCCGAAGACTACATTGAAGAACTGGAAGAAAAACTGGAGCACGCAGGTAACGATAAACACAAGCTTAAAAATATTGACCTGGTGGAACTGGGTTCTGCGGTACTTGGCAGACTTGCTGAAAAGAATGCTGATGTGCTGAGTGGACTGGGGCTGGGTGGTGTAGGTAATAAAGAAACCAAACAACTGGAACCACCGCAACCACAAGGCGAAGCAAGTTTTCAGAAAAAGACCCCAGATGGAAATACAGTTAGTGAAGAAGAACAACAATACCTGGCCACATTAAGGCAACTGCAAAGCCGCTTTGATGAGCCGCAGTTGATTGCTGTTATCGGCATCCTGAATGAACTGATGGCTGATCCTTCGCAGGTAACACCGGTCGCAGAATTATTGAACATTAAAAATCCGTAACCATGAGTAAATATCAGTATGAAATAACCATTGAAGCAAAAACAGAAACCGAGGCTGATGCGAAGATGACGGCCTTAACTACGCTGGCTTCCAAACTCAGCCAAAAGGAACTGACCAAACTGGCTCACACGATTGTGAACGATCCGGTGAAAACGGCACTGGCTAAAAAGTATCTCGGAGTTTAATTGTTTTCATGATTTGTTTTTAGAAATCCGTATCCTATGAACTCAGAAACTACTACCCATAACCATGAGGGGTTTACTCCAAAGGAAATAATCACATACAGCTTGCTGGGTGTGGTTGTTTTGGGTGGTAGTTTCTTTATTGGCCGCCGCCTGGTACGCAAAGTCCGTTCTGACAGTGAGGAAAAGAAAACCTATGAAGAAGGCAATGAAGCCACAATGGCCAAGCAACTGAAAATGGCTTTTGATAATGATATGTGGTTTGGCTGGGGAACTGATGAGGAAGCGATTCGCAAAACATTACAGGCCGTTCCGAGTAAGGAAGTATTTCGTAAGGTCATCAACTCGTATCAAAAATTATATGCAAGGAGTTTGATGAAAGACATGCAGGATGAGTTGACCTCAACGGAGTATAATGAGATGCTGGCGATCATCGCTGCAAAACCGGACAGAGGTAACAAAGTTCTTCCACCGGCATTATCTGCCAATCAGTATTTGTCCTGGGCAAAGCGGTTGAGAGCTGCTTTCAATATCACTTATGGCCCCTTTCCTGGAACAGACGAAGATGCCATCAAAGCCGTGTTCATGGAGATCCCCACGCAGGCGGCTTTTGGACAAGTGGCACTTGCTTACAAGAAAGAGTACAATGATGATTTGATGAAAGACTTGCAAAGCGAACTGGAGTTTTATGAAATCGTCCCGATGATGAACATTATTGCCAAGAAACCCAAAGCATAATCCAACTATGAAATCAAAATCCACCAATAAGAAAAGCCAGAAGAAAAAAATTGTGATTACCACCCTAGCGGTCGGCGCAGCGGGAATACTGGGGTATTTTGGCTGGCAGTATTACAAAAAGAAAAAAGCCGCTAATAAAGACAACGATGCAGATATCAGCTTCAAGCGCAAAACAGTAGCTGATCCGATTCCGGTGATAACAGACACACCTGTTTACCATCCGATCATTAAGCCAAAATCAAAAACCTAAGCCTAAGCCTGTTTATGAAAACCCCTATGTGGACGTTAGCCCCGTAAGCAAGGATGGCTTTCCGCTGAAGCGGGGCAGCAAGGGCGATAAAGTAAGGGCTATGCAGGAAATGCTGATAGCAAAGTTTGGCAAGCAGATATTACCACGTTACGGCGCAGATGGCGACTTTGGCCCTGAAATGTCTGCCGCACTGAAGAAGCTCAAAATGCCACCGAGCATTGACGAGAGTACTTACAATGTGCTGATGCAGGGGCGTAAAGTTGCCAGTACATCACTGGCGCAGCAAATATTCGCTGCTGCATCCAAAGGAGATTTTACAGGCACCATCAATCTACTCAAACAACTTAAAAACAAGGAGGACTACCGTACAACCAGTGATGAATTTAAAAACTACCGCTTGGGTGGCGGGGTGAGGCAAACCCTGGTAAACGGACTATTCAACACATTTACTAAAGAAGATCAGAAACAGGCCATACGCTTTGAGTTCCTGCGGATGGGGCTACAGTTTGACGGTAACAAGTGGTCATTGAGCGGATTTGACGGGGTGAGTATTGTAACGATTGAACCGGCAACCGTTTGGGTCAACTCATCTGAAACCATTCAGGTTCCTGCTAAAATGGTACTCGGCAATGAAGTCAGCAAACGGCTTGACTACACGCTTTTTGAAAACAACGGCAAACACTTTTTAGTACATACAAAATCTATTCAATCTCTTTAAAATACGCAAATGAAAAGACATATCCGTTACATCGTAGTACACAGCACTGCCACATTTGACCCGAAGGTTTCACAGTTCTATGGAAACTATCACTATGTGGTGGAGCGCACAGGTGAGATAAAAAGAGTTCATCCCGATTCCACCATTATCAAAAACGTGGAGAAGGTGGATAACGAAGCCATCCACATTGCCTACTCCGGTGGCAGGAATAAATCCGGCACCCTGGGTGATACCAAAACCCCTAACCAGGAAGAAGCCTTGTTCAATAAAATCGTGGCACTGTCTATCAAATATCCCAGTGCCGCCATTGTAGGCCATGATGAACTGGAGCCAGGCTCTATCTCACCGGGCTTTAATGTAAAGGACTGGATAAAAAATTATGAGCCTGACCTGAACCTGTCCAAAGCCGGATAACCGATTACCTCAAACAAACAATAAAAATCCAAACCTATGTTACTTGCAATTCAGAATACTATGCTTGCAAAAGCATACAAGATTTACTCACGCCCCTTTGAACTGAATATTGTGGGCGTTCGTGCCAACAGCACAGAACCTAATCGCTTTGATGATACTATCAATGTATTTTACAAAAACAATGCAGGGGACTGGCAATACCACCAGTTTCCGGCTACCACTGATCCCGGTACTTTCTGGCTGCGCAACCTGATGAATCCACAAGGCACAGCCATCGTAAAACACGGTCAGTATATCGGTTCCCACGGCATTGGGATGCACCGGGGCAAATACCTGGCTCTGACACAGAGGCGGCCTATCACAGTGATTCGTGACTATAACCGGGATGCAGTGCTGGACTTCAATAACGGCAAGGAGCAAACGGGCATATTCGGAGTTAATATCCATCATGCCTCTGTAAACGGAACTACTAAGTATGTAGAGAAATACTCCGCAGGCTGCCAAGTGTTTGCCAATATTGCCGACTTTAATCTTTTCATGCAACTCGCCCAGAGGCACAAAACCATGTACGGTAATGATTTTACCTACACATTGATTGATGAGAGGGCTTTAGTCCGTGAAGCAAAAAAAAATTAGTGTTTGACCTGGTAGGCTTAAGTATTGCCGCAGCCTTTGGTTTAATCACTTATCAAATCGTAAAAGAAACCTGATGAAAACATTTCTCACACAACTATTCAAGGATAAGAATGGCTGCTATTCACTTCGTGAAGTGGCTATCGCCTTACTCATACTGGCGCTTTTGATAAGCTGGATTGCCCAGCAATTCTTCAGCAAAACAATGCCGGAATTTATGTTCTACGCATTTGCCAGTTTGATCGGTGCCGGATGTTTCGGCTATTCCCTTGAAAAGAAAACAACCATTGACAATAATCAAAACCAATAAGATGAAAAACTTCAAAACAATTATTACACTCCTGATCGGCATTACCATTGGCTTTTCCTTTTGCCAGCTTTTTCACCGAAATGCTGACGACAGCGATATACCGGCTGCAACAGTGCAGGCCAGTGCTGAAACAATTAAAGAGCAGGTGGCCCAGGTGGAAAAGCAGTACCGTGAAAAAGAGGATTCCCTGAATGAGCATAATGACAGCCTGGGCAGCCGACTTAAACAAACAGAAACGGCATTAAACAAGGCCAAAAGAAAGAACGGTGAACTGCAACAACAGGTGTACACATTAATTGACCGGCAAAGCATTTTCAAACAGGAAAATGATACAGCCAGTTATTACAGCAACTGTGATTCGCTTGCCTGGCTTACCAACCAGTTAATTATTTATTCGACTGAAAAGGACAGCCTGAGCCAGATCAGCATACAGACCCTGGGGGCACAGGTACAAAACAGGGATTCTGCAATTGTGTTGAAGCTCTCGCAATACCAGTCGCTCAAAACAACACTATCGCAAAACCTTTCCCAACAACTGGCTCTTGAAAAAGAAGTTAAGCAGCTAAGAAAGAAATTCAAACGACACCGGTTCTGGGGCAAAATGAAAAACGCCGGTTTACTGATTATCTCCGGTCTTGCGGCCAAACAATTACTACACTAACAAACCAATAAAAGGCATGAAAGAAAAAAGCATTGTGGCTTCGGCCACACTGATTACCTCCCTTCTCTCTTATGCCTATGCAAAGGAATCTGGAAAAGATGCGGTTCCATTTGTGATGGTGGGAGGTTTTATCGGGTCACTCATTGGAGAGGGCATCGCTGAAATAATCAAAAACAATAACCAAAATAACAATCAAAAAAACAATGGCAACACAAATAATCGATGACGGCGCATCAATTCGGATTATAAACGCCGCCAGCGTACTACTGATCAATAAATCGCATATCAAAACCATTGACACAATTAAGGATAATACTATCCGACTGGATATCGGATCGGGTGCGCTTAAAAACGTTTTCATCAAATTCACGGAAGTGACTATTCCGGCAGCGTTACCGGACGTTTATGCGTTGCGGGATGCAATCAATGCAATGCTGAAAAATAATGGTGGCGGGCTGGCAACGGAACAGAAACAGGATATTCAGATTGAATTACTGAGCGGCATCCTGTCCGCACTGACCGAGATAAAAATAGCTATCAGTAACCTGAAATGTTGCTGCAATGGCCAGATCATGCGAATTGATGAATCCAACCCTTTAGTCACCTATGTTGGGTATGCCAATATGGGATCGCTGCCCAATCAGGCTGTCTGGTCAATTCAAAAAACAACAAGGTTCGCCACAAATGATATTGTGATTTTGGAATGGGCTGATGGAAATGAATTATTTGATAATATCTGGGATCAACGCCTTGAGCTTAATTACCTGGCATTGGGCGGACCAGTAAAATAAATAGCTGATTGGCAAAATGAACTATTCAACCGTACCTGAAATAGTGCTTGGCGAAACTCCGGAAATAGATGTTCCGGAGTTAGCCGTTTCTTATACTCGCAGTGGCAAGCGACAGTTTGGAAAAATTACTAGTTCCAAAGATGCTGCTGATTTTATCCGTAACACTTTTGGAGAAGGACAGATGGAATTACAGGAGCAATTCATTGTGCTTTATCTGAACCAGGCAAACGAGATTATCGGTTATTACAAACACTCTAAGGGAGCCATCAATGCAACGGTTGCTGATATACGGATTGTGCTGGCCACAGCTTTAAAGGCGCTCGCTGTTTCAATGGTGATAGCACACAATCATCCATCCGGTAATCTTAAACCCTCAAGGGCAGATGAGCAATTGACGGACAAGATCAAGCAAGGATCTTCGCTGATGGATGTAAAACTGCTCGATCATATCATCGTTACCAAAGAAGGCTATTACTCCTTTGCAGACGAAGGACTGCTGGGTCTTGATGGGCTGAACAACAAGGAACAGTTTTTTGTAACAGCCGTAGAAAGAGATTTAGCTACAAAGAAGGAGCATAATAAAATCTCTCTTGAAAAACTTGCCGCATCCTTTGGCATTACCGATAAGAACGAAGTAAAAGAGCTGACTGAACTCGCCATTGTAAACAGGGCAAGACTGCTGGCACATAGCGAAGGAACAGTCAAAGAACGATTCCAGCGAATAGTGGAACTTTACCATAACCAGGTGAACTTATCTCACCGCACCTCTCAAAGCATTTTGTTGCAACAATATTCCACACCTGCACCCATTGGTTATCTGGCGGGAGTTTTCTGTGAAATAGATAAACTGCAATTTAATGGCGGATTCGCTTTAGAGCCTTCAGCCGGAAATGGACTGTTAACCATAGCAGCCAAGCCAGAGAGAGTTTATGTAAATGAACTGGACAGCTTCAGAAACCACAATTTGAAAACGCAAGGATTTGCTAACGTATGGAACCGGGATGCTACCAAGCCGTTCTTTGATGTGCAACGGAATTTCAAAGCCGTAATGACCAATCCTCCTTTTGGAAAAATGGAAACCGAAGTGATGTTCGATACTTTTCCCATAAAGCCACTGGAGCATGTAATGGCCTTACGGGCATTGGATTGTATGGCTGGTGATGGCAGAGCCGCTATCATTATCGGGGGCACACTACCTGGGATGCCAAGGGCAGAATCACTTCAGGCAAGAACCGTATTTTCTTTAACTATCTCTACAGCCGCTATCATGTAGCGGATGTTATCAATATTGATGGTCACAAACTTTATTCCCGGCAGGGAACTTCTTTTGATGTCAGGCTGATCCTCATAAACGGCAGAAAGCCGGAAGTATCGGGCGCAGCTCCGGTCTTTAACCCCGATAAAGATGTTGTGGTGAAGACCTTCGAGGATTTATATGACCGGGTGATGGATGCAATGGAAACAAACCAAAATCCAGCTATGAAAATTGTTACGATAAAACAACATTTAGAAAAAGAAGCTGCGGCACTGATGAAACTATTCCAGGATGAAACCCTGGCCGCTCCCTATGAACCAGCATCGGAAAGCTGTGTGGTACTGAATACTCAGGTTCCCGATAGCATGGCTTTTGAAACCAGGGAAGCCTTGCTTAGTATTAAAGCTGAAGTTGGTGGTGATATAGACAATTTTGTACGCCACCGCCTAAAATACTCAAACAAAGCCTCTTTATGTAAAGTATTATCTGCAGAACAAATTGATGCCGTGGCAATGGCGATTTACAATATTGAAGCCAGGGGACAGGGCATGATTATCGGTGACCAAACCGGCATCGGTAAAGGCCGTGTTGCGGCAGCCATGATCCGCTATGCAGTGAACCAGGGGGTAAAGCCCGTATTCCTTACAGAGAAAGCAAACCTGTTTTCTGATATTTACCGTGACTTATCTGCTATTGGTTCCGGCCATTTAAAACCGCTGATTGTAAACAGCAAGGAATCTAAAACCGATATAAAGAATGAAGATGGGGAAGTAATGTACCAGGCTCCTTCAACCACCGAACAACAAAATATTATCAGCTCCAGAACAATACCCACACAATACGATTTTGTATTGGCTACCTATTCTCAATTCAACTCGCCGGAAAAGAAACCGGAGAAACCAAACTTTCTCCGTGCCATTGCAGATGATAATATTTTCATCATGGATGAAGCGCATAACTCCAGCGGCTCATCTAATACTGGTGAATTTTTGCAAGGGGTGGTTGCTAAAACAAAGGGTGTGGTTTTCTTATCAGCAACCTTTGCCAAGCGACCAGACAATATGCCCATCTATGCAATGAAAACATCCATTGCTGATTGCAATATGAGTAAGGATGATCTGGTGGAAGCAATCACAAGAGGCGGTGTGGCTTTGCAGGAAGTTTTGTCTTCACAGCTTGTAGCTGAAGGTCAAATGGTGCGCCGTGAAAGAAGTTTTGAAGGCGTAGAAGTAAATTATCTTTCACTGGATACCAAGACCGAAGAACACCGTGCCATTGCTGACAATATCACAGAAATCCTTCGGGACATTATTGCCTTTCAGTCAAACTTCGTAGATACGCAGGTAGAGGAACTCGATAAGATTGCGGTAGCCGAAGGAAAAGAAGTAGAGCTGCGGGAAGGCACTTCCCAGGCAGGCGTAGATAACCAGCCTTATTTCTCCAAAGTATTCCAGGTAATTAACCAGATGCTTTTTTCGCTCAAGGCAGAAGCTGTTGCAGAACAAGCTATAAAAAGATTAAAGGAGGGTAAAAAGCCCGTCATTGCTTTTGCTTCTACAATGGGGAGCTTTATTGAATCAATGGAAAATGAGCATGGCTCAACGGTTGGAGATGGAGATACCATCAATGCTGATTTTAGCGAAGTCTTGAAACGAGGATTGGAAGGTGTGCTGCGTTATTCTGAAAAAGATGTGGATGGTAATTCCATCCACAAAAATTTGAGATCAGCGAATCTCTCACCGATGCACAAATCGAGTATCACCGAATCCTGGAAAAGATAAATGCTGTTTCTACAGGTATTACTATTTCACCGATTGATGTAATCATCAAAAAAATCAAAGCTGCCGGTCATACTGTGGCTGAAGTAACGGGACGGAAATTTGAAATGCAGCTTAACTGGAAAGGCAGCAAGGCGTTGATACTTGCCCGTAAGCGCATTAATACCAATGACGCTTTTCGCCAGTTCAATAACAATGAAGTGGATGTGCTGATGATTAACCAATCCGGAAGTACCGGCGCATCAGCACACGCAATACCCACAGCCAAAGTTTCTAAAGAGCAGGTGAAACAAAGAGTGATGATTGTTTTGCAGGCAGAACTGGATATTAATACAGAAGTACAGAAACGTGGACGTATCAACCGTACCGGGCAAATCATGAAGCCCATCTATGACTATGTAACCTCCGCTATCCCTGCTGAAAAGCGGCTCATGATGATGCTTCAAAAGAAGTTGAAATCACTCGATGCAAACACCACTTCTAATCAGAAACAATCCACCAAGATTTTGGATGTGCCGGATTTTCTGAATAAATACGGTGATAAGATTGTAAAAGACTACCTGCTGGAAAATAAAGAAGTGAATGATCTGCTCGATGATCCTTTACATTTAAAAAATTCAAAGACGGATAGCGGCAGTAATGAATCGCAAACCCTGGAAGATGCAGCACATAAAGTGTCTGGCCGGGTGGCCGTACTTTCTACTAAAATGCAACAGGATTTTTACAATGAGATCGCAGAACGATACAACGACTATGTAGAGTACCTGAAGCAAATCGGAGACTATGACCTGGAAGTGGAAGCTATGAACCTGGAAGCGGAAACCGTTTCAGCCAAAGTGATAAAAATGGGTAAAGGGAGTGACAGTGCTTTTGGGGAAGACAGTACGCTGGAAACCGTCAGGGCAAATGTGCTGAAAAAGCCCTTCACGAAAACCGAACTGGAGAACCTGATTAACGAATCACTGAAAGCTAAAGACCCACATAAAGTTCAAGATGAGCTAATGGAGGAATACGAAGCATCGGTATCGGACCGCCTGAAACTGGAGGAAACAGAAACAAATACCAAATACGAGGAACTGATCCGTAATATTCCCAATGAAAAGAAAATACAAAAGATACTTACCAAACAGGGCGAAGGAGCCTGGAGGCAGGCGATCACAGAAAGGGAAAAAGAACTGACAGGAGCGAGGGATTTGCAGCTACAAAACCTGCGCAAGACTTTTGATAATCGCAAGCAATACCTGGAAAAGGCTTTTCGCTTTTTTTATATCAGCCGCAATATTCGCTACCCCATTGAAACCTATAATGGCGGTAACGAGTTGGTTCCAGCAGTATTCCTGGGTTTTGTGGTAGATAAGAAAAAGAAGAACCCTTATGCACCTTCAGCCATTAAGTTGCGCATAGCCATTGCAAATAGTTCAAAATACCTGGCTATTCCTGCCTCTTATTCAGAAGACATTATGACTATCATTGGAGCAAGTGCTGATGTGTCGCAGCCCAGCATGAATGTACTGCTGCATGAGTGGGAGAAATACACTAAGGAAAATAATACCGACCGGCGCATCCGGCATATCATTACCGGAAACCTGTTACAAGCATTTTCAGACTTCAAAGGAAAACTGGTAAGCTATACTACACTGAACGGTGAAACCAAGAAAGGTATCCTGATGCCCGAAAACTGGAATCCTGGCGAGCAGGTGCAGGATAAAGTGGTTGTACCTATTTTAAAAGCTGCACCCATTATAAAGTCCATAACACAGAACAGTCATATCGTTACCAATAACGGCTTATCTTTTTTCAGAACGGGGAATTACTTTAAACTGATTATTTCTGCATCCCGTTCACGGGGCGGTGATATATACCTGGACAAAGAAATCCTGGAACTGGTAGAGAAAAACAATTTCGAGAAAGTGTCGGATAAAATGGTGGCCATGCTGCCGGAAAAAAACATGGACAAGCTGCTGGAGATACTGCAATCCCGGCACGGTTGTTCAGTTACGATGCAATCTTACCAATTGAAAGACCTGAAAGATGATGCAATCACCTACTCCAACAGAAAGCGAATTGAACTGCCCCCGGATGATGAAGAGCCGCAAAACGAGGTAGCCATGCTGGAACTGGAAGCCGAAGCCCTCGCCCTTGAACTTGAATTATTAGCCGCATAAAAATCCCACCTTATGATTACAATAGATAATTATTTCAATAAAGTAAATACGCTTGATTTTTCTTCTTTTCCTGATGCGCTCAAAAAGGGCCATGAGTTTGTAACCAAAGCAACAGCAAATGGTTCAAGCTGGGTATCTTATCATTCCAGTGAGGCGATTAAAAAGACAGTTGACATATATCTTTCCAAATTGAATGAGTTTGTAAGCAGTAATACCAAAGCTGAAAAGAAACAAACGAAAAAAGAAAAGCAACTTCAGGAGCATGATGAAATTATTCAGGAAACCATGCGCAGGCAAGGCATAACACCCAAAGAAAAGGCTGCTCCAAAAGCAAAAGATAAACAACCCTTGCCACAGCCTCAGATGGTGGAGCGCATTCCCGAAGAACTGCGTTTTATCCGCCGTTTTGTAAACCTGAATGACAAGACAAAAACGAAAGAAGATATACTGCGATTTATAAACTCGCTGCAAAAAGCCATCGTAGAAAAACGCATCCGTAAAACTTCCACCTATGCCGAGCAGATACGCTATATCCAGGGTAAGCTGATAGAAGTGTATAACAGCATGAAGGGCAAAATTCACCTGGAATTAAAACCTGATACTTTAGAGAAAATGAAGGTTTTGGTGAAAGAAGAAAAAGTCATGCCGTCTGTGAGTTTTATCAAAGCATATATTAACATGAACGGCAAACCGGGCATGAAGAAAAAGGCTGATGGTTTATTGAAACGTATTACCCGGATGGTAGATAAGAAATTAATACCGGCAAATGACCCGTACATGAATGAGCTAATTAGCATCACTAAAAACCTGGAAAGCTTTCTGGATGATCCCACACAAAAAACACTTTCCATTGAAAGGAACGAACTGAACGGCCTTGAAGGAATTTTAGGCTGTACATGTAACCAACTGAACGGCTTTGATGAAAAGCCGGCCATCATGAACAGTATGGATTTTGCTAACCTGCAGTTTGAGACCATTGGCCTGAAAGGTAAATGGCTGGATTTGATCGGAGATCCTTCGTCCAACTTCACAGCAATGGTATTCGGCAAGCCCAAAATGGGTAAGTCTTATCTGTGCATTGATTTTGCCGGTTACCTGGCCAGAAACCACGGGAAGGTACTTTATGTGGCCAAGGAAGAAGGACTGGATATGACACTCCAAAAGAAGCTCAACGATAAGGATGTTGCTCACCCGAATTTATATGTAGCATCCGTTCTGCCTGAGAACCTTTCCCTTTATGATTTTATCTTCCTGGACAGTGTAAACAAATTGGGTTTGACCCCGGAAGATTTAAGCAGGCTAAAAGCCTTTAACCCATCTAAGTCATTCATTTTCATATTTCAGACTACCAAAATGGGGGCCTTCCGTGGAGCCAATACTTTTCAGCATGATGTCGATGTGGTGATTGAGGTGCCGGAGAAAGGGAAGGCGGTGCAGATGGGGAGGTTTAATCAGGGGGGTGAAATAAGCATTTTCGTATGAACTTGCAGTTAAGAACAAAATACCCTGTTTGTAGTATAGCATGTTTGGCTATACTTTTTTATTTTTAATTAATTCGAATTTTAGAATGTTATATTGCCCTAAATGAGATTTGAAGACGAAATAATTTTCGCAAAATTCCAATTGAATCAAGTTTTTTGCTTTTTCGTTTAAGTAATAATTCAATTTTAGTAACTATAAAAGCGAATCAAAATCTAGCATAATGCATATTAAAAGCATCCGAGTTCAAGGGTTTAGAAATTATCACGATACCACCATTGAGTTCAATGAGGGCGTAAATGTAATTATAGGCCACAATAATGCAGGTAAAACAAATTTGTTGAAAGCACTTTCATTAATTCTTGATAATAAAAGCAGCCGCAGACTTGAAGTAGATGATTTTAACAAGTATATTGATTTTAAACAACTCCAAGCCATTCCACCAAAAATTACTATTACACTTACAATAGTTCAAAGTATAGGCGAAGATCTTATGGGTGACGATCTCGTGACGGTTTCACCGTGGTTAACTGAACTACAAGAACCTTACACTGCCATGTTAACCTATGTTTTCTTTCTGCCTGAATCCGAGCATGAAGAATATATAACTCAAATGGCCAAATTGAAAGCTGAGGATAAGAAAAGTGCTTGGCTTACAATAAAGCATGAATTCCTTCGAAAATATCTTTCCAAAATATATGGAGGCAATCCTGATTTGCAAGCTACAGCAGATACAGAAGCTCTTAATAAATTTGATTATCAGTTTTTACATGCCATTCGAGATGTAGAGCGAGACATGTTTACTGGAAGAAATACATTGCTTAGGGAGGTCATTGACTTTTTTATGGATTATGAAATAAAAATGATTCTGCTAAATCTTTGGCTGAAAAGTTGAAAGAAATTACTGCTCATAAATTGACATTTTCTGAGGGAGCGCAATCCTTGATCGCACTCCTTCGCACAAGAATGGAAAAGGGACGAGAGCATATAATGAAATATGCAGAAGATACCGGTGCCGCCTTTAATAGTGCAAAGCCCGAGTTTGACGGCCAGTTATCAGAAGTTGAACTATATTCTGCTTTACGTCTAATTATTTCCTACAGTACAGGGATTGAAATCCCTGCCACCCATAATGGTCTCGGTTATAATAATCTTATTTATATGTCCCTGTTACTTGCAAAAATGCAAGTAGATACTAATGGTGATTACTTAGGGAGCAACGCAAAGGTATTCCCAGTCCTTGTGATAGAAGAGCCTGAAGCACATTTACATCCTTCTCTACAATATAAATTTCTAAAATTTTTGCACGATAATAAAAGTCAAAAGGCAAGGCAAGTTTTTATTACTTCACATTCTACAAATATTACTGCAGCTGTTGGATTAGATCAGATTATCTGCCTACATACATTAGATGACGGAAAATTGAATGTTGGTTATCCTGGTAAAGTATTTACTGATGACGACGCAGGTAAAAACTCTAAAGCCTATGTTCAGCGATTCTTGGATGCTACTAGGTCTGACATGTTGTTTGCAAGAAATATAATACTGGTTGAAGGCATAGCTGAACAATTATTACTACCTACCCTTGCAAGGTGTAATAATAAAAGTTTGGAAGACAGCCATACAGCCACCATTCATATAGGCGGAAGATATTTTGATCATTTTTTGAAGATATTTGATAGTACAAAAGCTTTTACTATTAATAAAAAAGTAGCCTGTATAACTGACAGAGATCCTACAAGAAAGAATAAAACAACAAACGATAGTGCCAAAAAATGTTATCCATTCGAAGTGGAACAAGATAATACATATGAATATTCCACTCATGCAACTGAACTAATTACCAAATATTCGGCGCATCCCAATATTCGGTTTTTTTCTCAGCATACTGTATACGGGAAAACACTAGAATATCAATTAATGTTTGATAATCCATCTTGTAAGCTTTTAATTACAGAGAGCACAATCAATCAAGATGAAATAGCGTCCATTGAGAAAGCGTATGCGGAAGGACATGACGTTGATTATGTGATTGCAAAAAATTTGATGTTAAAAAGTGCAGAAAACGAACGCATACTTAAATCCTTAAAAGACTGCAAAGGATTGGATTGGGACGATTCATCCAAAATGAAAGCATTGCTGGCTGCACGATACCTAAATAGTGTTGGAAAAGGGGGCAACGCTCTTGAGATTGCGGATAAACTTGAAATGAATCAAAAAGCAAATCCAAAAATTCTCTTTACTGTACCTGAGTATTTAACTGATGCAATTAACTGGACATGCCCGTAGAAATTATCAACGCAGATTGTCTGCTTTCTGATATTGAGCAACATTTTAAAGTGTTAGCTGGACCAGGTGCCGGTAAGACTCGTTTTCTTGTCAATCATCTAAAAAATATTTTAAATAACTCCAGAAGATTAAGAATCCAACGAAGGATTGCTTGTATAACATTTACCAATGTCGCAACAGAAACAATTCTGAAACGTGTAGGAGACCACGGAGGCCGGCTCGAAATAAGTACTATTCATAGTTTTCTATACAAGTATCTTGTAAAACCTTACGTTCATCTAATTGCTGCTGACTATGATCTTAATGCAAAAGAAATAGGAGGGCATGATGAAATCTTATTTTCTGGCTATCAGTTTTTAAAAGATTGGAAATCTGCAACAAGTCAGAATTATCTGGACGATAAAGATATTGTGAAAGCTTTCGAAAAACTTCGATGGAAATTCGATGCAAATGGAAGTCTAATTCCCGCACCCCCTTTTCCACAAAAGTCAAAGACCTACAATTTCAAAAATGAAGGGTATTTGATATACAAGAAAATGATTTGGAAGCAAGGACTACTACACCATGACGATGTACTGTTCTTTAGTTTTGAAATTATTAGGAAGTTGCCTTTCGCTTTAGAAGTACTGAGAGCTCAGTTCCCATATTTCTTAGTTGATGAATTTCAAGATACGAGTCCTATCCAAATTGAAATCCTCAAACGGATTTCAGCAAAAGAGACTATAGTTGGAATTGTCGGAGATGAAGCACAGTCAATCTATAAGTTTATGGGTGCGGCACCTGGTCAGCTTGAAAATTTCATATTACCTGGAATTGTTTCCTTTGAAATAAAAGATAATCATAGAAGTAGCAATCAAATAGTAGAGTTACTTAATCTTGTTAGACCAAAACTAAAGCAAGATGCTAAAAGAAATGCTTCACAATCGCTCATTCAAGTATTAGTAGGAGATAAAATTGCTGCTCTTCGATGGGCCGAAGCGTCGTATTCAGATATTGAGTTAGTAACATTAAGTAGAGAAAACATGACTGCCAACAGTCTAAAGAAAAATATAGGAGCGGGCGTTCATAAAGACTTATTGGCTGAACTAAAGGGGAAAGACTCAAATTCCACTCGTCGTCGGGTTATTTCAAACGCAACAAAGGCGATTGAGTATGCTAAAATGGGATATTACAAGGATTCCTTAAAAAACAATAGGTAAGATTTATAATCACAATAAGACTATAGTTGATAAGAAAAATTCATTGAAAAGTTTAAAAATATTATTAGATAATCAGAATCAATATGAAGGGAAAAAAGTAATTGATTTATATAATCTTATTACTAAAGAGGGTATTGCATCTCTTTCCAAATTAAGTACAGGTGCAGCAAAAACATTTTATGAATCTACTGATTATGATCATATTTCTCTGGCAGTAAAAAACCTCTATGAAGCAGGCAAGCATCGTACAATACACAAAGCAAAAGGAGAAGAATTTGATTCAGTAATCCTCGTTTTAGATAAAGACGATAAAGGTGCATTTAATGAAGGGAAAGAGTTGTCATTTTTATTTGCTCCTGACTTAGAAAATAATGAGGAGCATCGAATAAATTATGTTGCCATTAGCCGAGCCCGAAATAACCTTTTAATTTCCGTGCCATCTCTTTCTTTGCAGTTTAAATCTAAACTCGAATCTCTGGGAATTAATGTAGTTATTTTATGAATGAATTTAGCGGATGTCTCTTTTTAACACAAATGGAAATGTCGAACATTTGATTTCCGGTTATTTAATGCTATTGTCACCCAAAGTCCCCCAATGTCTTCAAATCTTCCATAATCTGGTTCGACGTTGGGAGGGTCGGGGCTACTGCAACCCTGGTTATTTTGACCGGGGTTTTTTATTTTTTATCAGTTTGCAATTTTCCGAATAGCTAACAACTGATGAGCTGGCCTGTCAATGGATAGTATAATCCCAACAATACTGTGGGGACGAAGCTCCAGATCCTAGTTCGATTCTAGGCGAGGCTACACTCCAGCTAAATTAATGGGAATTAAAAAAACAGAAAACCTTACGAAGTCATTGACTGGTAAGGTTTTCTGCGTTTAAGTACTCTTTTTAATTCCCGTGAACTCCCGTTAATTCGTTTACGGTTTTGTTTACGGTTTTTTTAAGAAATCTAAAAACGACCTTTGTATGGTGAGTATCCCGAGTATTGCTGTGGTGATGAACTGGAGAAATGAAAACAATAAATCCGGACTGTATCCGGTGCATATCCGTATTAAGCAGGGGAACTTTGCACGGTATTACCGGGTCCCAACTCCAATCAAAATAAGGCATGATCAATGGGCAGGGAAAGAAGGTGCCTGGATCAAACAAAATCACCCCTTCGCCTTTGAGATCAATAATAAGATCATCGAGATCAAAGGGCTCATTAACGAGTACATCAAACGCACGGTCAACTTCGGCAAGCCGGTAACTGTGGAGGGTATCATTGCCGGCCTTACCAATAAAGGAGATAATAAAAGTTTTCTGGACTTCATGCAAAGCTATATCAGCCGGCCTCCTGAAAAACTGGAACCTAACACTATTAAGAAATACGCCACCACGCTTACGCATTTAAAGAAGTTTAAAAAACAGATCCTCTTTGCGGAGATTGACAATACACTACTCCGGGATTTTAGCCGCTTCATGCAAACCGAACTGGAACTCGGCGGTGCAGCGACAAAAAAATATTTGGAAGCTTTTAAAAAAGTGATCCGTCATGCCCGCCGGGAGAATTATATATCGCCACAGCAAATGGAATTTCTGTTTGATGGATTAAATGTCCGGGTACAAAAAGCAAAAAGAACATTTCTGGATTTACAGGAAGTGAGGAAATGGAAATCCCTGACATTTACCGAAAACCAGCAACACCTGGAACGTGACCGGGATATGTTCCTGTTCCAGATATATACCGGGTATTATTTTAAAGACCTGTTGATATTTACAAAAGATCATCTGCAAATGGATGAAGAATATGGTCATGTGATACTCGGTGCAAGAGATAAGAACGGAAATCAAACAATCATACCACTTTTTAAGTTCCCTTATGCGCAAACTATATTAGAACGGTATCGCTCCAGGGCATCAGATAAGTTGGTATTCGATAAGCAGTACCTGGTCGAGGAACCCGTTTACAACCGTAACCTGAAAGAGATCGCAAAAATGGCCGGTATCCATAAAAATATTACCAATAAGGTAGCACGGCACACCAATGCGCAGTTATGGATCAGGTACGGGGCAGAAGGTGCTGTGCTCTCTAAAATGATGGGCCATACCAAGCAGGAAACAACACGGAATTACTATGATGTCAATTTGCCGGAGATAGTGGAAGGAACAAAGCGGGTGGATTTTGAAGCGATGGGGATTTAAAATATGTAGCAATCCGGATGACAAAACCAGTAAGATGAATGCTTTGAATATATTTATAATTTAAAGGTCACACTATATAATAGTTCCGATTGCTGTGATTTTTTGTTCCTCCCAGTCCTTATAATTAGGAGAATTAGCAAGAACTTCAGTCCAGGCCTCATTAAGAATCTTTGATATTGGTAAATCGAATTTTCTCAACTGTTCTGGATAAGATCGTAGGTCAATCTTTTGACAACCCTTAATTACAGACTGACCCAAGGATTCGATCAATACCTGCGGAAAAATCTCACCATAATTGGGCGGAACTGGGTTCTTTGTACTTAAAAGAAACGCCTGCCACAATTGGTTTATCTGTTTAACCTCTTTATTAAATCCAAGTTGATTTAACATATAAAAAACAGCCCGCATTCTCGCTTCATCTGAAGGGTGACTTGGAAAATCGGCATAAATTCGATCCTTACCGCTGCTAAGCGTCGATATTTTTAAATTTGTATAGGCATATGCCGGTCCAACAAGATAAGTAGCTATAAAATCACAGGTAAACTCCATTATCCAGCCATTCAGCCAACTCGCATGTTTGTCACGGTAAAAAGAAATCAACTTTGGGTCGCGCTGTTCATCAACAACCCGTTGCTCTCCATCCCGGTAAAATCTATCAAGTGTGGGAAGAAAGCCATCACGCAGATCTGCCCTATGCTGTTTATCGATTAGATGCCCAATTTCATGATAGAGGTCTGGAAGATTGAGAAGATTCTTTTCCTCACCGGTGGGAACTGCAATAATATTATAGGAAGGCAATGCCCAATAATAGCTTTCAGAGTTACTGATCGTTGTAATTATTGGCTCGGATTGAAGACAATTAATCTCTTTGTAAATCCTGGTAATTTTTTTCTTAAAGTATTTTTCAGGTTCTCCGTAATTAATGATCACCAGGTAACGGAATAGTTCAATTGTCTGTAGTCTTTCAGTAAACGTATTATACTTTACAATCGTAGAACTCGCAAGAGCGGGTATTTCCAGATCTCCTGATTGAATAAGTTTTGTAATATCCTGGTGCAGCTGCTCCAACAGCTGAATAGTACGTGCAAGAAAAGCCTTATCAATTTCAGGGTTAATCCCATCACCCCTAAGACGGGCCAGCATCTTCAGTGCTGCATTAGCCTGATCAACAAAAATACCTGTTAAAAACTGCGTCATCCTCTTGCAGTTTTTAATTTCCTGAACAAATTGTTTCTTTCCGTATCCAGGGTAGCAACGAGAAAATCCATCGACTGCAGATCAGCCTCTGTAACAGTCTGCTTTTCCTGCAGATGTTTTTGAAGACGTTTCAGGTCCTCGTCCAAGTAAACATTTTTTCGAAGCCTCGCTTTATAGTCATCCATGACGGTCAGGGGTATAAATTTCTTTTCCGCAATGGTATCATCATGTAATAAATCAAAAACGTTCAACAAAAAAACCAATAAGTTATCGCTTGCCTGGGCAATTTCATCCGATGAAATTTTCAGGTTTGGATATTTTGTCCTGCTGGTCGCATCCTGCAACAAGGTTTGTTTTTTAAAAACGATCACTGAGTTATTGATTTTTTCTGAAATATCGACCAGTTGATCGTATTGATTCGACAATGCACTGATATCGCTCATAATAATTTTTTGAATAGTTATTCTAATGTTGATTCATCCAACTCTTCCTCATCTTCCTCTACCATGTCAAAGGTAGCAGTTAGTGGCTTTAATAAGGTATCAATCAACTTAATCGTCACTGGGAGAGAACTACTTCTATCCGGGGCTGAATAAGCCAGCATGGATTGGCAGAACACATCTTCCAGAACTTTCAAAAAATCAAGATTCCCAGATTGAAGCCGTAAATGTTGCGGCTTGGCGGTACCTCTCAACTGAAAGGGATAGCCGGTATTGAACAGGAATCCTTCTGTAGCACTAATGATTTTATAGGCCCCTGTCACCGGATTGTCCAATTGGTCATAGTTATCTGTCTTCATGGCAATCCGGAAAGGGATAGAGCTTTGTTTATAAAGATCAACCACGCCAAACTTCACTGTGGCTTTATTTATTAATCTATCAGCCGCAAGATCATTCACCACCCTTTCGAGGGCTTTTTGTTCTTCGCCAAAGCTGCGTCCGTCTCTCATAAACACAATACCGTTAGGATTCAGAGCATAGCGGGGTATAAATGTTTTAAGTTTTTCATAAATATGCTCGTACAAAAAATCAGCCTTTAGTTTTTCAGCTCTTCTGCCTCTGGCTTTTTTAGGAACAGAAATAGGAATAAAGAACTGATGTTCTCCATTTTTGAAAAAGAAAGTGAATCCGGCGTGGCGGCCATGAACATCGATCCCAACATATACATCATAATGCAGGTCTTTTCCCAATGCATAAGGCCATTTTCTATTCATGATCAGATGTTCCATGATAAGGTTGAACAGGTAAGACCTGAATCTGGGTTTCGCTTCCTCGGGCACCTTGTACTCACGTACCTTTTTGTCCAAAGAAGACTCGAACGGGTGGAAGTAACTCATGATCTTTGATGCGGAGGCGCACTGGACTTTTAAGCCCGGATAGAACTTACTTTTCAAGCAATCGTGAAAAGTGCTGGCAAGGCGCTTCGCGTCCCGTCCGAGATCAGGAATAATAAATAAGGCAAAGCCGCTTGTTGCACTCTTCTCAATCAACGCCTTTTCGATTTCCTGTATCTGGAAGGTAGCCGATAACCCTTCTCTTGCCTTAAAGCGCACGACCTTGAATTCAGCAAATTTCGGAGCGAGCTTTTTCAATAAATGCTCTGCATTTTTCTTGAATGCTTCCACCTGCTCCTTTTCCATAAAGTCGGGCACAATCAGCCATTGTGGATCAAAATCAGAATTATTCAATATCCCGTTATCTTCCAGAAATTGTTTGCGCTCCAGTCCATATTCACGCAACTTAACATTTCCACCTTTACTGTAGTGCCCCGGTTTTAATATGTGGTCATTTTTATATTTCAAAGCCGGAACTTCGAAACTATTAATATATTCTTCCACCGATTCTGTTTCGATTCTCAACGGATGGCCATTAAATTTGAGTCCCTGGAAAAAGGTAGTAATGCTATGAATAATCCCTTCAAATCGGCGCGAAGGATCCTTGATGGAGTATTTGTGTAATGCTCTCACCTGTTTATCCTGTGGACTGAGAATAAGTTTGGCAATAGAAGTGGCACCGCTATGTGCCTCCATTGACCGGCCTGGGTAGGTATACAGAAGAGCAAGATGATCCTCTTTCAATAATTGATGAGCCTGGAAACGATGCCTTTGAGTTTTCTGAGTAATGAAATCAAACACATTCGTTTCTGCCCCATTAAAAATAAAATTGTGCTCTTTCAGAGGATTTCCAAATCCTTGAATTTCTGCTGCATACCAATCGTCACCATTTTGATAAACCACCCTTCGGCCAAAAAGTTTTCTAAGTAATACATCAAAGTTCTTTCCGTTAACATACCTGGACAGATAATACTTATCAATATACCGGGTAGTAAGGTTCAGACAAACATAGATAACTCCATTCCAGCAAACCAGCCGATAGGAAAAGCCACCATAAACTTCAATGGAAGAATCTTCATTCGATTGTAATGGCTTGCGGTACAGAAAATGGGAATTAGTTAATTTCCAAATCCCTTTATTATTGCCAAGCTGCCTCCTGATTTCAAAGTCCAGAAAGTTGATAACAATAGGAAGATTGCCATATTGAAAAAACTCCGTTGGCTTTACACGATAGACATCAGGCAACTCGGTAACGGTAACGACAAACGGACCAACATCAACCCGTGATTCACCAAAAGTACGATCCTCCGGGATAGCAATAAACCATGTTCCATCACGTTTTACAACAGCAACCGGCCCCTCAATGATGGAAGCTACGCGTTCACCAGCTTTGCGGAAATGCTTGTTAAAAACTTCCTCTTTATCCGGGCTCGATTTTAAGTCGGTCTTCACCAATTTGTATGAAAAATTCAGTTCATGCAGATTGGGTAGCCTGAACAAATTCAGCAAATGCTTTCTCGTCATAACTATTATTATTAAGATATAAATAAGCACAAATAGACCGGTAACTGCAGATTTTGCAGGAGCCATCATTGTCAGTTCCCTCAAAGTCATCAATATCCGGCTCCTCATCTTTCCCCCGCAGCAATAATATATCCCGGCTGGTAAGGTTAATCTCGTCAATCATATCATTGGCACGCTCTTCAGTAAACTCATGTTGCTTGACCGTTCTTTTGAATAAGTTTACTTCAAAAAGCTGAATATCTTCATAAGCATAGGGCTGTTTGTCTTTATTTTCCAACCTTTTCAGGAATACGACCAGCCCGCAGATTATAAGCTGACGGGAATAGTCCGCTAAATAGCTTCGGGATAGTTTCCAGTCGATAACTACCGGCTTCCAGTTATACTGTGCCAAAAGGTCAATCTGTGGTTTTACCGCGGCTTGCTCAATTTCCACTTTCCAAGTGAAAACGTTCGGAGTAAGAGCATTGCATTGTTTCAAAAATCCAAGCAAGGTTTGTCCGTCAGGCATCCGGATTTCAGGCAATCCTGTAATCGCCGCCCTGATATTGATATAGGCTTCCGCTATTTCATTTTCCTCATAGCTTTTTCCTTGTTCGTGAATATCCAATATGCAGAAATCCAATGCAGTCTCCAGCTTTCCTGCTATGGGATCTGTATAGATTCTCTGCCTGGAATAATCGAATTG
Organism: Chitinophagaceae bacterium; assembly: GCA_016720745.1. Lineage (GTDB taxonomy): Bacteria > Bacteroidota > Bacteroidia > Chitinophagales > Chitinophagaceae > JJ008. Next base: position 105,235 of record JADKKA010000001.1, read on the forward strand.
CTTTTGGGCAAATTCAACAGCTTCATCGGCCAGTGAATCGAAGTCCAGCGTTTCCTTATTGTTGATTTTCGGGATAATGACTGTCTCCATGAATTTATCCACTACGCTTCCCTGCCACATAGAAAGTGTTTGCATTTTTTTTAACTCATGAACCTTTCGTTGTAACGGGTTAGACCGGTTCTTGGAGGCAAGCAATTGGGAGAAATAATACTTCCTGTTGCATTCCCGCAACATATTTACCGCAGTATTGTCCCATTGAACTTTCTTTGTCATAACAATTTATTCAGTCATTAATTCCTCTAACCGGTTCAGGTATTTATTTAATGCTTCTTCGTTTTCAAATAATTCGTTACCCTCTGAGATGCTATCCATCCTGACTGATTCATAATTCAACTGTTCATGTCCTTTCCGGTATGCGGGAATAAATCCAAATGCAGTTGTATCATTGAAACCTATCTGTTGCTTCAACTGACCAAATGTTTTCAGCACAGCAGCCCTTACATTCGTATACGATAACTCCAGTGCCATAACCAATTTCTTAAAGACCTGTATAGGTACATTATTAGGATAGACAGCGTCGTTCTTTAACTCACTAATTAGAACCGGAGTCAGCCCCGTCTTTTCTACCAGCAATTTTTCCTCAACATTGCTTTCTTTCATAGCCCACTGGATTAATTGACCCAAGGAGGGCTGCTGCATTAGGGCTGTCAATTTTGACATTATTATTTCCTCATTTGCCGGCGATATTGATACCTCTTTACTGTTAATCATCCTAGACAATTCTTGCTGGGTATGATCGGGGTCCATGGCATTTACCTGGTCCAGGTAAATCAGTCGCAACATCTCGTCAAAACGGTCGATACTAGCTGGGTTATTCATAATTTAAATATTCGCTTCGTTAAGTAGATTTATCAATTTTTGTTTAGCACGGTGGTGTCTCACTTTCAGCTGCTTATTTTCAATACCCAGCATTCCGGCTATCTCTTCATAGCTATAGTTCTGGGCCCGCAGTAACAAAATATCTCTGTCCATTTGCTCCAACTGTTCCAGGGAAGTCTTTAGGATTTTCATGGCCGGACTTTCCAACTTGTCAGAGGAATAGTATTCCGAAAAAGACTGCCTGTTTAAAGCATTCTGAACATTGGAAGGCAGTTCAAATTCTTGTTCCAGGTCAAAGAACTCAAGTTGCGGCAATTGTCTTTTTCTGGTCTCCCGGTATTTCTGCTTTAAAAAATTGATAAACACTTTAAAAAGAAATCCATCGAATAAAGCCTGGGACCCAAATTCATAATTAGGAAGCTTCAACACTAAGGTTTCCAATGTTTTATAAACAATTTCCGTAGCTTCATCTTCAGAAAATTTCCAACGCTCTAAAGCAAAGGAATAAAACGGCTTACCATACCGTAAATAAAGCAATTCCAACCCTTTAGGGGAATTCTCAGAGATAAATTGTAGTATCGTCCGGTAATCGTAATTAATCATTCTCTATTTATTATAATGCAATAAGGTTACAGGGTTTCCAAAACAGCCCTGATTTCTCCAAAACTAAACTCGTTTCCAAGTTCCAGCCTTAATTCGTGAACAGTCAATAAAGGGTTCTTTTGCCGAAGAGTTTGGATTTGTCGGATTTTTTCCGGGGTAACCAATTGATTGAGGCTTATTTCTCCCGACTTAATGAAACTTTTCAGGTGATCTTCAATAACTCCCCGATCCAATTTACGTTTTTTAGCAATTTCATCAATTGTCAGCCCTTTTTGAAAAAGGGCCAGTGTGGTCTTTTGCGTGGTTGTTTTGTTTTGGGGCTCTTTCTTTTTTATTTCTAAAACTGATTTTTCGAATCTTTCATACTGAGTATTTATCATTTCAAGCAGTAACTCTGTCTCTGTACTGTTTATGAACCCTTGAATTAGTTTAACTGCAGTGCCGAATTCAACCTTTTTTTCAGTGTAAAGGACATGAAGCAAATTTAAATCTGCAATTAGTGGTTCATTCTTTTTTATTTCTTTGACTGTAAATGCAAATTCATGTAAAGGTTGAATCAATTTGTTGTCAACTACTTCAGTAAAATATTCAACTGCTTTTTTTATCCGAACATGAACCACATTGTACCGATCTCCTTCAGCAACAGTTAAAAGATGAGCAAGTTGGACATTGAACTTAGTGGATACTGCCATTAAATCTTCTAAAATGGACTTACACGAATCCGCAAATAAAAGTTCATGATATTTACCACAGAAGGTCTGGACAAACCGGTTTAATTTTTCTATACTTAATAACTTGAATAATAAATGATGCCGGTATGATAGCTTTTCGGTAAATAATGTTTTTTCCAAATCTTTAGTTGGAGCCGCTCCATTATTAAAGCTGACAATACGAGGGTCTGTTTGAATCGCTTCTCTTGTTAAGGGAGCTTGAAGAAAAAGCCCATCAAGGGTTCTCAGTCTGCTCAATGCCACATACACCTGACCGGGGGCAAAAGAATTCTGAGCATCAATAATTGCTTTGTCAAAAGTCATTCCTTGGCTCTTGTGAATAGTGATAGCCCAGGCCAGTTTGACAGGGAATTGCCGGAACTTGCCCAGTTCGGTATTTTCAATTTTGCCTGATAAAATATTATACTTTGCTCCCCGGTTTATCCACGTTGATCGGTCAAGGTCGATGCTGTCCGATTCATTTATCCGAATCCGTATCCGATCTTCCCCAATATGTACTATTGTGCCTGCTTTGCCATTATAATACTCTTTTCTCTCACTGCTATCGTTTCTTGTAAAAATGATCCGGGCCCCAACCTTCATCTCCAATTTGCGGGGAGCGGGGTCAGAAGATTCGGGAAATTCTCCCGTAATGTTTGCTTCTGATAAAACTAACGGGCTACTTAATTGGTCAAGGGCTTCCTTGTTGATGCTGGCTGCTTTATGCTTATGAGTTGTAAGAAAAACATACTCACCGGTATCTTCTGCAGGATAAATACATCGCTTATTCAATACTGTCAAATCATCATCACTGCATGAGTTGTTACGCACGTTGTTTAGCAGTGAAATAAAACGGCTATCGAGCTGTCTGAAAATAGAGGTAAACTCAATCCTTACATAATCCAGTCGCTTGATTGAATCGGCTTCAAAAAAAAACGGTGACGGGTATATCTTTTTCATAGTTTCCGCATCCCGATCATTAAGCACAGGTGAAAGTTGGAATAGATCACCGATCATCACTAATTGAACTCCACCAAAAGGAATTGAATCTTTTCTTCTGTAATAGCGTAGTACCCTGTCAATTGCATCCATTATGTCCGCTCTAACCATTGACACTTCATCAATAATCAAAAGCTCCATTTCTTCAATAACTTCCTTCTTCGCCTCATTGTAACGTGGAAATGAATTCTTATAAAATTCTTCATCCAGGATAGTAAACGGAAACTGAAAAAAGGAATGAATTGTAAGCGCATTCGCATTAACGGCCGCAATGCCAGTTGGCGCAAGTACTATTAATTTCTTTGAGCATTTTTCACGAACCGATCTTAAAAAAGTAGTCTTGCCGGTTCCAGCTTTGCCCGTGATGAACAGGGACCTGTTTGTAAAACAAGTAAATTCTGTCGCTGCTTTTATTGGTTCTATAATACTTTGATTTCCCACAAATCGATAATGCCTATTGGCATTGCAATTTGCTGAATATCAGTGACATTTCCCAATAATCAAATTATGTCATTGTAGCCTGAGTTTATGGATTTCCTATGTTGAAGTATCTCTCTATCTCCCCAACCGGCACATAAATCTTCCGGTCCTTCTTGATCGTCTTTACTTTATTCGCCGCCACCAACTGGTCAAACTTGGTCCGTCCGATCCGTACAGCCTGCATAAATTCCATCGCTGTAATAAAGGGAACTATGGCGGCTGTAACAGGTATTGTGCCTTTTAATTCCTGTACTAGCCGAAGCAGTTCCGCTTGCCCTTGAAGCAATTTTTGCCAGTCGGCTTCAGGCACCACAACAACATTCACAAGCGTTTCCATATTGCACATTTTCAATCACACAATTTCATTATCCAAATCAATCAACCCCACCATACTCCTGCCCGGCGTATAACTCGGCCGGTAATCAATATACCCGTATAAGTGCAATTCCTTTAAACACCGGTTGAGGGTGACGGGGGAACAGATCTTGGCCTTTTGCATCACGATGGTACGCTGCAGGTAAAAAGGAATGGCCAGGGTATGCCCAGCTTCGTGCAGCAGGGCAAAGTACAGGCTGATATGGGTTGGGCTGATCCGGTTATCAGCACCGGCTTTCCGGTAAAACAATGTCTGCCAGTCAGCCCAACCCGGCATTTAAATACCCAGTCCTTTTTTGCTCGAACTGCGTTTCTTGGTTACAAAGCCGTTATCCTCACCGGCAGCACCTCCATTTACTTTACGGCCTTTACCCTGCTTTTTTTCGGGCTGGTCCTCCTTTCCCAGCTCCTGACCCTTTTCCTTCCCTTTGCCTTGCTCTTTGCCCTCTTTTAATTCAGGTTTGTTCATCAGTTCCTGACGCTGTTCCTGGTCCAGGCGCTGAAATTTACTGTTGTAAAGGTTGATGGTTTTGTATTGCGGGTTAGCTTCAATAAAAATCTTTGCATCTTTACCGGAAACCTGCATGGCCACCATCTGAACATTTCCTTTCTCCAGCGAGCGGATCAGCTTTTCCATGTCTTCCTTCTGCTGCATCTCCTTGATAGGATAATAGCTTAAAGCCTCTTTCAGGTCATAGCCATAATTCTGGTGGAACTGTTTTCGTTCATAATTACCGTGCTTATCCTTGGCAGAAAAATCCAGTTGTATCCAGGCCTGGTATTTTTCCTGGTCTTTGCTCGTTAGTTCCTTGTGCACCGCACGACCGTTAAGCAGGTTATATGCCTCTTTCAGTGTTACACCCCATCCGTTATTAATGTAAAAGGTTTGGGCAATGGTTTCATCCTTTTCATTTTTCAGGCGGGTATCGTACTTATTGAAAAAGTACAGGTCGGATTCATTGGATTTCTTGAAATAAAGCGTTGCTTCCATTTCCCGCTTATTCACTTCAGTCTTAAACTCCAGGGTAAATTCTGCCTGCCCTTCTTTAAGGGCTTTTTCCAGTTCCGGCCCCAGCGTCTCGCCAAAGCCATGATTCCTGATATTAGATTTCAGGTAATCGAAATTTCGTTCGTTCATAAGGTCATATTTAATTGTTAGAAAATCTTCTTTATAAGTTTGCATTGGATGCCCTTCCCAGTAAGTAGTTGCCAGTTGCAGGGCAGCTTCGGGGTCCCTGTTGTAAAGGTTCTCCCATTCAACAAGCAGGGTTTCCATCTTGGCCAGGTCGTCTTTCTCCTGTTCCGTTGATGCTTCAATGGTATCATGCAATGGGTCATAGAATGCATCCTGCCAGTCAATTGATTTGAACAGTTCCTCCAGTTCCTTTTGTGTCAGGTTAAAATGAATGTCTTGTCCATAAGGCAATTGCCGCATGAGCGAGATCATGGAATTCGCGTAGATCACAGCATAGGAATCAACGTCACTGATATTATCATTAGCAAATTCAATGGCCTCATCCTTATCCCGGAAGAACCACATATCTGCATTGTCCAGGAAATAGGTCTTGGTATTGTAGGCAATCCAGTTGCGTCCTATGGCAAATTCTGCCTGCGCTTCATTGAACAGGCTGTCTGATATGACATGACTCTTTTCCATAGTTCAATTAAGTTCAGGCAGCATCCTTGCTTTCAGGATCTGTCCATTATATACTTTCAGGTTAAAATGTCTTCCCCCGTTTTTCTCCATGAGCTGAATACGGAGAAATTTCGCATCTGGTATCGTGAACTTATCCAGCGCCACCACCACAACGGAGAAGTTATAAGCCTTCACCTTCGACCTGTTGCCCGCCACATACAAGGGCACCAGTTCATTTTCCTGTACAGAACTTCGTTTCGACCTTTTCTTATCGGTAATGAAAAACTTCAGCAGTTCAATATCAAAGTCCAGCGGTGAATGATTGTGTATCTCCAGTTGGTAATAGATCACATCGTCTTTGATATAAATGCCGGACAACTTGGTAATCACAGCTCCATGCTCCACCTTCGAGATTCTTCTCGGGGGATTGTTCAGTATTGCATTAGCATAAGCCGAGATCGTCGCCTTTTTGTTAGGGGGCAAATGAAGCACCAGCACGGAAGGCTGCGGCGTATAGTTCACGGTGAATTCATAGACATTCCCGTCACCGGTTACCACACTCAGATTCGTTTCCGCAAATTGCTTACTGGCTGCTTTCACCAGCAGGATACGTTCATCTTCCTTTACCGGCTGTACCAGTATATCCCTGGTTCCTCGGTCCACATACTTAATAGGAAAGGGAAAGATCAGCGAAGTGGTTTTTTCCGTGCTGATGGATAAAGGCTGTTGTGCAAAAGCTGCATTCATTGAGGCAATGAGAATAAATAAGATTTGTTTCATGGGTTTTGATTTTTATTGTTGAGTAATACTTTATAGCCTGCCTTTAATTGCACCCGGATCAACTTGGCTTTTTTACTCACCAGTGATTTTAAGGCGCTGATACCAGTGGTGGTAGCCTGGGCTTTAAAAGAGGGATCGAGAGAACTGACATCAGCCAGGGAGAGTGAGTTATTCAGGGATTCTTTAGCCACGTCCCGGTTGATGGTTCCCGGTATATAAATACCGGGCAACCCATCCATATCAAAGACTTCAAGTTTTACGGAGTAGATGGATTTGCCGGACCTGATAGAATTAATTTCCACCTGGAGCCTTTCCCCATCCAGGGAGGCAATACCGGATACCAGTATATCATTCGGGATCAATTTTCCGTTGATATAAATTTCATTCAGCAACCGAAACTTTACTACAGCCCCATTGACAATAGTTTGGTTACCGGCAATGACCGCCTCAATGGCATTTTGCTCCGCAGCCTCAAATTCCTTTTCCTCACTGAAACTGTAAAACCCTTTTACGATAGTATCAGCGACCGAAGTTTTTCGGACGGCATAGACAGCTTCCTTATTCCGGGCTGATCGTTCTTTGACCCGCTGCGGATGCTGGATGTCCAGTATCTTATCCAGCGTACCCTCTAATTGTTTCATTTCAGGATCTACGGTTGAGGAACCATTATTTACTTTAAGTAAATGCTCAAGCCGGTCGAGTTCAGCGGAAAGTTCATTCCCAGATATTGGTTGTGCTGTTTTTTCTTCATAATGGCCGGAACTGTTCTTTTTCATTTCCGCTTCAAGCAACTGCAACTTTTGCAAAAGCTGGTCCTCCGGTTTATTGGTATTCCCCTCGTAAGGGGAACTGTTTAACCGCTGGTTATATTTTTCTGCGGTCATTGTTGTCAGTTCCTCCAGTTCATGGGGAAAAACCGGGCTCGTATCCCTTCTGTAATAGGGATCACTTCGCATCCACTCGGCCATTCGCATACTATCCTTATCCGCCTTCTCATAAAAGCTGAGCTTGTCCATTAATTTATCTTCTTGCAACCGGGCATCAGGCAGATCAAGATTCAGACCGGGGCCATTTACAGCCATTTTCTCCTTTCCTTTTCCCCCACCCAGGGCCCAGAAAGCCATGGTCAGAAACGGTATCGCCAGCAGGGGCAACACCAACAGTAATTTTCTTTGCTTCACATTGCTATTCATACACACATTTTTACTGGTTATTAATTTTATCTTGAGTTCCTCATTCAACTTTACTTCTGTTGCTGCCAATACAATTCTTCCAGTGTCCGCATGGAATCCTGTAAGCCCGGACGAATAGGTTCTCCGATACTGTCCATATAATACCGGTACTGCTGTATTTCATGGTAAACATCTTCAGGCATCTCGTTTTCCATCACTTCGTCCCCTGAACGGTCAAAATGCTGCGGCACTTTTACCTGGTCGATCTTAAAAGCCGGTCTGGGTTTAGCTACTATTGCAGAAACAAAAAAATACAGACTCAGCCCTCCGCTGAAAACACAGAAGGCAATCAGGAAAATCTTTAACCGCCGGGCCGGCATATTCTCAAATCGTTTATTCATCATATCACTGAATTTGGTCTGCACCAGTACAAAACCACCGGCAATTTTTCGGGCCAGTTTGTCCTGCAGCGGATTTTCATTGGGTTCCTTTCTTTTTCGTTTCCAAAACATCATTGCCGGTTTTCAACTTTTAGGTCAGCATTCTCCAGCGTTTTCCACCGCTCGATCAAAAACCCATGGGCATTATTATCTGAACGGGAAACATTTCTCAGGTATCCTTCCGTTATCAGGCTTCGTGTGACGATGGTGGTGGGCCTGATAATCTTCTGCAGCCCCTTGTACCGGAAATAGTACGGGTAATCATTGGTGTTGATGATGATACTGTCCGCCTGTATCTCCTGGCTGATATTTCCCGAAATCAGGTTCGTGTAAAACCCATTTTCTTTCAGGTTGTCATATTGCTGTTTGGCAGAACCATCGGCGAGGTAAAGCGCCTTAGTCAGATTATTGCTGATCACCTTATCATCCGGATCCATCGTAAAGAAATAGTGATGGAACATCTTTACATGATCACGGGCCTCTACCGGTATATTATCCTTCCGGTCAGCGGCATAAGCTTCCAGGGCCTTTCCATTCGCCAGGATGAATATCTTTTGCTGCGACTGACTCGCTAACTGGTAACTTTTGTAACTGATGAACAAAGTCAGTATCAGGCAAACAACCAAGACTCCAATGGAAAAAAGCCTTACCTGCCGGAATGCGGTGTCTATATTTTTAGTTGTTCTGAACATTTACTTTCCTTCAATTTTATCTTTGAAATATCCACCGGAGGCGCTGCTGTCAGCCATACTATTAGCCAACCGGTTATATGCAGCACCCATAGCATCCTTTGTCATCGACGCTGATCCGCTGGCGGTATTGCGGACAGAAGTGCTCATGATGTTGGTTACTTTTTGCAGCAGGGCATTATTACCACCTGCATGGATGATATAGTTTGCCACGGAGGGGACTGTGAAATAACCAATGATCCCGATGATCATAAATATCAGGTAAGCCGTATCGGTGGTAGAGAAAAACGTATCACCATTAGTGGCTATCTGCTGCAGATCTTCTTTGAGCATATTCTCCTGGATCTTACCCATGATGCCACCGAAGATGTTGGCAACCGGCAGCCACAAGAATATATTCAGATAACGGGCGATCCATACGGTGAGGGTATGCTGAAAGCCATCAAAGACCGCTATACCAAATACCAACGGGCCAAGGATCGCCAGAACGATCATATAAAAAGTGCGGATGGTATTGATGCAAAGAGCAGCGGCCTCAAATAATACCTTTAATACTTCTGCCATCCATTGTTTGATCTGGTTACGGAGGTTATAGCCAAATTTGTCAAAAGCAAAGCGGATATTATTGCCGATACTTTTCAGCCATCCTTCTTTTTATCTCCGTAATGATACTTATACCATTTATCCCGGTCGCCCCTTCCGGTCTCACCCACATACATCTGCCAATAGGCTGTTGTTTTGATGGCATCCTCCTTCATCTTTAACAATTGCGCTACGGCTGCATCGGAATCTTTTACCATCTGGGCAGTACCGGTAACGGTGGGTTTCATCAACTGGTTGATGAGTTGGATAACGGAAGGGAAAATCAAAATAGCAAAACCCAGCACAAAGGGCCGGAACAGTGGATAAAAATCAATAGCCTCCGCACGGGCAATATGCCCCCATACTCTGGTGGCAATATACCAGGTGGCAGCAAAACCGGCAATACCCCTTCCAACACCTATTAAACGGCTGCACAAAGGCATCATATCGTCATAAAGTTGTTCCAGCACTTCGTGCATGGAACGTATACGGGTGGCGATCTGGGCATCCGCCACAGAAGGCAATAATAAAACCACCAACACACAAATCAATCTCACAAATACTCTCATAGTTTCATTTTAAACCGTGGACCTTTCTCATTAAATCAATATCCATCTTCTCCTTTTCTCGTTGCAGAGAGAGGATAGCGGTGCCGTTATTGAATTCATTCAGGAAAGTATATTGCTCCATCACCTCATCATATATTTTGTCAATAGCCTGCAGCCGTTCATCATCACTCATACGAAGTTTACCTGCCGTGACCACCATAGCCAGTTCATCCAGTGTTTTCAGACATTCTTTCAGCAGGTTGGCATATACATTTCCCAGGTACTCGATTTCAGTTATCGTAAATTGTTTGGTGCCCCGGAATTCTGCGAGTGCAGCTTTACTTTCTTTCACCAGTTTCAATTGAACCCTGATAATGTCCGCAACCTTACTGTATTGCTTTACAGCAGGACTGACCTGTAACAATCCGTCCAGGAAATCCCGGTGCAGGTTGAAATTGCCCTGAGAAATATTTTTGATTGAGGTATAGCCCTTCTCCAGAATCTGGTAACCTGTCTTCATATGCGAGAGCATGAGTTTTAGCTGAGCCAGTTTTTCTACATTCAGAAGGAGTTGCTTGGCTTCCTGTGATTGTGAAAAACAGGTGCTGTGAATAACCAGTGTCAGCAGTATCAGTAACTTTTTCATAATAATGTATTTTACCCCCCCTTTAGGGGTTGGGGGTTAATCCGTATAATTTTTTAATATATTCGATCTCACCTCTCGCAGATGCCCGCTGAAGACTGATAAGTTTATTCTGGTTGTTAAACTCTTTCAGGTCCATGAACCCCTTTTCCATTTCATCAGCGGCTGTATTGATAATTTCCATCCTTGCCGCATCAGTCATCTGGGTGGTAAAGGCATTCACAACAAGGAGCAACTGGTCAATAGCCTTGACACTTTCTCCCAGCATTCCGGTATAGACCTCGCTCATATACTCCAGTTCTGCGGCCGAAAAATTCCGGTCCTGCCGGAACAGGGCCCAGGTTGCCTTGTATTCCTTTACCATGGCCACCTGGTCTTCAATTATATCTTTGATCCGGTGATAATAACTAAGCGCATTTTTTACCTTCTTTAGTTCCTGGAAATACTCATCATAGAGTTTTCGCTGCTTTTCCACCCAACCGCTGATCTCTGTTAACTTCGTTTTGGATAAAACATTCTCCAAGGTTTTTTGGGCATTCTGCAGCCAGATCGTTTTATTCTGGAGTTTCTGGATCTTCAGGTCAACCGCCACAATCACTTTTTTGATACCGGCTTTGATAATCTCGGCTATCGGAAACTGGGCCTGGCAATGCACACTCAGAAGTATCGCCAGCGTTATCATTAATTTTTTCATACACTAATTTTTATGGATACAGGTGTCCTCCCGAAATTTCGGGAGGACGATCCTGTATAGCCGCAACCAGGAATGGACATGAAAAAGATCTTCTTTAATTGATGGTCAGTTCGCAGCCATTGCAACCACCCTCACAGAAATATATTTTCTTAGCTGCTGGTTCACCCGTTCTTGGCGGGAGATTAATCACCTTTAACATGCAGGCCTGGGTACCTTCACAGTCACAACTTGCTTTTTCAAGAAAAACCTTCTCCTGCTGTACCAGATAGAATGATACACCCAGTACAGAAAATTTACCATAGGCCTCCAGCGGAGAAACATTGTTGCTGATGACCCGGATCATTTCCTGCACTTCCGGCAAACTGAAAAATGCTTCCTTATCTGCAAGATGGATCACCCGGTCAACACTATAGCCTTTGTAGGTAAACTTTCCGGTACAGGACCCTGTACAGGATGATTGAAGACATCCAAAGCCAAGACCGTCCGCATAAAATACCTGGCAGGCATTATTCACCACACTGCAATAGCAGGCGTAAGTGGCAAACACCGGTAGTGCCTTCTCTGTAAACGATATTTCCTTAGAAAGAAAAGCATATCCTTCAGGCAATTCGACCCTTATTTCCATGTTATCCGGAGTGATACACAGTTTTGTACCCGCCGGCAATATGATACCGGTTTCCCCTGCCTTTACGGGCTTATCAGTTAATATTTCCTTGCCGCAGACAGCCATCTTTGCCGCGGCATTTGCAGTTTTACCCACTTCAGTTCCGGATTGCTCTTTCTTTTTGCAGGCAACGAAAAGCAGGGTACTTAACAAACACACACAAATCATTCGCTTCATAATACTTGGTTTTTATTGTTTAAATAATGAGTAATCGCTTTTTCTATATTCCCGTTAAATTGCTCGGCCAGTTGCATTACTTTGAATTTTTCAGTTTCTTCTGTTGTATAGGCCAGGTATTCCTCTGCAGATACTTCCACCCGGTAAACTTTGGAAAGCATACCTCCAAGGGATATAAAAACCTCTTTATATTTTTTACCGGGATCGTTGGCCTTATTGATAGAAAGCACCTGGGCTTTTTCTTTTTCAGTCAGCCCGAGTAATTCCTGGATCTGGTCAAACTTGTTCTGGTATTTGGACTGATCAAGAAGTATCTTACAATCAGAATTATTAATAATGGCCTGCTTCACCACCGGGGAGGAAATAATATCTTCTACCTCCTGGGTTACTACGATGGCTTCGCCAAAGAACTTACGGACCGTTTTAAAAAGATACTTGATATACTCTGCCATACCCTCCCGGGCAATCGCCTTCCAGGCCTCCTCAATCAGGATCATCTTACGGATACCTTTCAGTTTCCGCATCTTTGAAATAAACACTTCCATGATGATGATCGTAACAACAGGAAACAGGATCGGGTGATCTTTGATATTATCCAGTTCAAAAACGATAAATCGTTCCTGTAACAGGTCCAGGTTTTCGGTGGCATTCAGCAGGTAATCAAATTCGCCACCTTTATAGTATGGCCGGAGTACATATAAAAAATTTGAAACATCAAAATCCTTTTCCTTGACTTCATCCCGCTTCAGTACTTCAACAAAATCGGTTTGCAGAAATTCATAAAAAGTATCAAAGCATTTGAAAACTTCCTTCTCCCCTTCAGGGGCGGGGGTATAATAAAGCTGCAAAGCATTGGAAAGTGCAACATACTCGCTGCGATTAAACGTTTCATTATCCTTTTTCCAAAGAGCCAGTAATAAAGTCTTGATGCTTTCCTTTTTTTCGGTATCCAGCATATCGCCTTCCCCGATATGAAAGGGATTGAAACGAATGGGATTCTTTTCCTCATAAGTGAAATAATATCCTTTCACTAGCTGGCAAAGCCCTTTATAACTATGCCCTACATCCACCAGCACAACATGTGTTCCCTGTTCATAGTAGGAACGCACCATATGATTGGTAAAAAAACTCTTTCCGCTTCCGGAAGGCCCCAGAATAAATTTATTCCGGTTGGTGATCAAGCCTTTTTTCATCGGCTCATCACTGATGTCCACATGCACCGGTTTGCCATACTGCCGGTCGCCTAATCGGATTCCACAGGGAGAAACCGATGACCGGTAATTGGTCTCCAGGTTCAGGAAGCAACAGGCCTGTTCAGCAAATGTGTCAAATGAATCATTCATGGGAAAGTCGGCTTCATTACCCGGTATGCCCGCCCAGAAGATCTGAGGCACCCCCGACAGCTCTTGCTTCGGTACCGCATCCATCTGGGACAGGGCTGATGATACCAGGTTTCTTGTGTCCTTCAACCCGTCTTTACTATCCGTCCACACTAACACATTGAAATGGGATTTCACAGGTAGTCTTTGCTGGCTGATGGCTTCATTCAAAAATTCATTGGTGGCATCCCGGCTAATGGCATTTTCTCTCGAATAGGCACTCAGAGAATGCAGCCGGAGTCTCTTGCTTTCCAGTTTCTGAATCGTTTTCTGCGGGTCTTCAATAAAAATGTACTGGTTATAAATATGATTGCAGGGTAACAGTTGCCCTAATGGAGAGGCAAAGCCAACACTGAACTTAGTTTTATCTGTAGAGTACTTGTCATAGTTGATCCGGGAACCGCAATAAGATGGTAAATCAGCGGCATCGGCAAGAGTAAACAACTGGCAATGATTGGGTCCGACTTTCAGGCCATCATCAAAGCTGATATCATGGAGAATAAAGGATTTTTCATTGGGTTGCAGGTTCAGGTATCGTTCTACTAGTCCGCAGTATTGTTGTTCACCGCTCAGTTCTTCATTGGTAAGTCTTTTCAATTGCATTAACCCGCTGTCATTGAGAATACGTTCAAACTGTCCCGCATTATCCAGGAAATCCTGTAAAAGCTGTGGCTTCAATGTTTGCTCCGGAACAATGGACCGCCGCAGTAAATTGGAAAATAGAGAGGAACCGGGTTTTCTCCCGGCTGGCTTTTTGGTCAGTAGGATATAACACTGGTGATCCAGGTAAGGCCGTTCATTAAAAAACCGTTCGCTGGCACGGGATAAAAAACTAACGCCGATAGCGCTGAAATCTGCAGCATGTTTGGATTCGGTGAACCAGTCCTGCTTATGAAAGACGGTTCCCGAAGGAAGTATCTTAATGGCACGGATCAGGGTTTGGTGCAATACTTCGTACTCCTGGTCTGACAAGGTAAAGAGTTCGGGTAGTTGCACTTCATAAGCAATGGTAACATCACCTTGCTTGGACAAAATGCAATCATGCTCCACGCCAAAAATGGGTAGTATATCTTTTATTTGTTTTTCCACAGTCCGGTGAAGGTTTTTCTTGAATAGATTTTTACAACCGATGGAACGGATCTTCTCGCCAGGGTTTTCATCATTCCATGCTCCCCGTATTGGCGGCTGAGTTTATAGACATGCATAAACAAACCCGTTCCTGCAACAACGATGATCAGTAAACAAATAAATGTGTTAACCCCGCAGATATACAGGATGGCAAACAGGATCAACAGGGCCAGTAAGCCGCCACCCAGGTACCAGATATATTGCGCCTTCAGTCCCTTGAATTCTATCGGTCGGTTGATGCCCTTATTTACAGTATATACACTAGTTGACATACAGGAATTGTTGAGTGAATTTTTGCTGGAATTGCGCAGTACGAGCTGGTAAATACCCGGAGCCAGTCCGTTCATATCAATCTGCCGGATCAGGTCGCCATTGATATGATCAATTAACTTGTTTCGGACAGCTTGCCCATCAGGTGAAATAACCGTGAGAATATACCTTCCCGGATCAGCATTTTTTAATCGCAGGGACAATTCTGCTCCGGTAACAGGATTGGGATAAATGCTGAAAGACTGATCTGTCGCAGTGACCGGGATATTTCTTCTTACAACCACCACATTACTGTATAAAACACTGCCCGAATTTTCAGTAGCCTTGATCCGGTAATAGGTGATTGCTGCTGTCTGGCTGCTGGAATAAGTATAATCAGTCCTTTCTCCACTATTACCGGTAGGTAGTATTGTTCCGGTTGGCTGAAAGACAACAGCATCCGATGAACTTTCAATGGTATAATGTTGAATCTCGGATTCAGTCATATTGGACCAGGAAATGGTTACCCGGTCAATTGCGTCAATCTCAGCCCTGACATTGGCAAAACGAACTGGCAATACGACAGTTCCGCTTGTATCATAAGATAGCAATCCCCTCCGCACTAATTGAAGCGGGCCACCACAATGAAAATTATACAGGTTATAGGGAGGCCCAGGGAATACGGACTCCGGGCTGAAATTGACATTGCCCGGATTAAAATAATAAGGATGCATAAAATCATACCAGGGCAAACAAATATTCGGGGCGGGAAAACATTCAATCGGCTGACCCGTACCTCCGTCCACATCCCAGTAAGAAACCGTGATAAAGCCACAATCCAGTTCATGGCCATTCACTACATAATGTGTGGCAGCATTGGGATCACAATCAATATAGTTCAGCCCAAGGGTATTGTAATAAGAAACGACTTTAGGGGCTGGCCAGGCATAGCCTGGGTAATTATTACCCGTGGAATCCAGAACCCCACCCATCACATTACCATATTGCAATCCCTGTTTATACACCCAGATATCATAATTGGATAATACAACAGGCGTAAATACATTCTGTGTGCCATTAAAACTGACTGTAAAGAAGGAAAGTATCAACCGGTTTTCTCTTTTCGGGGGATTGGGTGAATCATCCACCAATCTGGTTTCAGTATATCTTGCTCTAACACCGATATACTGTGTAAACCCAAAGAAATGCATACAGAGCAATGCAAGCAAAAGAATAAACTTCATTTTCATAAGTATTGATTTAATTGTTGATAATCATTTTAAATTGCCCCTCCTTTCAGGGAGGGGTTGGGGAGGGCTACACACCAAAAAAGCTTCGGATGACTGTGGCTACCACCACAAGGAACACGCAGGACCCGAACCAGGCAGCAGCAACTTTGCTGGTATCCGGGTCACCGCTGTTCCATTTTGAATAAACCTTTACGGCGCCGATCAAACCAAGCACCGCGCCAACAGCATACATCAAGTTGGTGCCTGAAGCGAAATAACTTCGGACTTTTGTATTGGCTTCATTGATACCGGCATTGCCATCCTGGGCAAATGCACAGGCGGTTATGATCATTAACAAAAAGAACAGACTCCTTTTTTTCATACTCTCAGATTTTAGTTTTCATTTATATTGTTCCCATATGGGGAAATAGGGTGCGGTGCTCCATCACGTCATTTCCATAGGGTCCTCAGATCATCCTCTCCCAGACGGATGGAGCATTTATTTTGGCATTCTGACAGAATAAACCGGTTAATCGAGTCCCGGAAACCGGGGTCTTCTATCTCCTGGTAGGATTGGATCTTCTTTTGTAATGCCAGGATGAGTTCACTTTTATTCTGTTTGTTCGCAAATGTTCCTTCCAGGTCACGAAGGATAACATTTATATCCTCCCCATCAGTTCCGGAACTGAATACAGCATCTGAAATGCGGGGTTTTAAATTGGGCAATGAAAACTTTGCCTTATAGATTATGATCCAGATAAGGAAATAATAGATAAAACTTGTCAGGATAATAACCAGCCAGAATTGCGACCAGGAAATGTTTTGTAACATGTCGTTTCGTTTGTAATGCAAATATGGGCTGGCGGGAAAGCGATCTTTCAATAGATGTTCCCGAGTCGGGAGAAATAAATATTCGGATAAGAGGGAAATAATCAGAATTCCTGAATAGCAGAGGTAATACTGTGTGGTGGAAATACATCAATAGGGGAAACAAGTGACCAGGTAACCCTTCTAATAACCTTCATCCGCTTCATCCATCCGCTGGATCAGCCGCTCCTTCAATTGATCCAGAAAACTGGTCCTGTTTTTTTTACGGATACGCATTTCCTGGAAAACATTGTAAACGTTTCCCAAATCTACCTGGAAGGTTCGTTCAAAGAAATTGGTCAGGAGCTTAATATCGGCGGTACCATTATTGATCACACCGGTTGTTTGCAGGGAATATATCAGCTCGATCAGCGAAACTTTAGCACCGGTCCATTGTAGTTTCTTCTCAATGTTTTTAGGTTCAGGGGGATCCGTCAGCTGAATAGAGGATATTGCTGTATTAAGATAGATGCGGAGAAGTTCATAGGCAAACAGTTTGGAGACCTTATAACTCTGTGTCGTGGAGAAACTATGATCTATGCTCAACGTAAGATCATCCGGTAAGAGCCGTACATCTTCCTGTCCCCTGATAAAATAGACTTCATCAAAATGCGTGGCCCCGCTTCTGTAGTATTGATAGAAATCTAGGTTATTATCAAAAAAATGCTTGATCCGGTTGAGATGCGATTCCAAATAAGCAATTTGGACTTTGTCGCTGGCTGCGGGCCGGTTAATCTCAATATGAAATACTTTGACGTAATAAATAAACTGAGAATAGAACTTGGGTTTCATTTCCTTGAAGAACTCAATTTCTTCCTTGCTGTCCTTCAGTGGGTTTTTCTCCACCATTTTTCTTAGCTCCTGAAGCGATTCCTGGCATACATTAATGCACTGGGATGTCTCCTTCAGTAGTGGGAATGATTCTGTCTGGATTTCCCGTATCCTTTCTTCCATTTTCTCATATAATCGTTGCATGACGGCTCGCATATTGTTCAAATGAGAAGTGAAATATATAAAGTTGGTGAAGTCCTTTAGTTGTTCAAACAGATACAAGAGCTTTTCAAAGTGAAATCCTATGCAAACAAATAGCGCAACTATCTTTTCACTTTGAATAACCAAAGTGCAGAATCGTTAGCTGAGATTTAGTATATGAAAAGATCGCTGCCAAAACAACTGTACATTGAAATTGTTGTAGCCCTCTATGTGCTGCTTTTTTTGTACACAGCGATTATGAAGTTCAGGGATATTCCTTTCTTTATCGGTTCAATATCGCATACGCCGGTACTTAGGCCCTATGCCACCCTGCTTGCAGGAATGATTCCTGCCATGGAAATAGCCATAGCCATTTTGCTGATCATCCCCCGTACAAGACATTATGGATTATTGACCGGTACCGGGTTAATGGGAATTTTCACGTTGTACGTGGCATTCATACTTGCAACCATGGAAGAACTCCCATGTTCCTGCGGGGGTGTACTCCAGCAGTTGAACTGGAAAGAGCACCTGGTTCTTAACAGCGGGTTCCTGCTGGCTGGGATATTAGCTTGCTACTGGAATAAACATTTTATCATGATAAACAGGAGTAGCCGAACACCTGTGATATAGTAGGCATTAACCGTTTAAATATTGAAACATGAAAAAGTATTTGATTGCGATTTTCGCCGCAGTGCTGGCGATTACATTCAGTTCCTTCAGTTCCGGCACTAACCGTGAGCAGGATGAATATTATTTCCAGGACAGCAATGGCTGGCATGCGATTGAAGCGTCTGCTGTATGTCCTGAGGGATCTGCAATTGTCTGCCAGATCGATAACCCGGAAACCCCGACTATTCCTAACGACCTGGTTACAGTGTACAAATCCATGTCTGCCACCTCTGGCAATGAACTGAAATACAACGAGTAGTTTTCGTAGCGTTACAAGGTTAATGCCTTGTAACGCTTTCGTTTTTTGGAGTCAGTACAAGAACCTTGGTCGGCTTTTCCCTATTTACTAAATCAAACCCATTTTTATTTAGCTGCGCTTTTAAGGTGGCAAAATCTGATAATACTCCTTCGATTTGAATATCTATATTGCCCTTCATATTTGTTTCATCGATGATAACCGGATCAAATGGATAGAAACGACGAAGTTGAACAAGAAGATTAAATCGTTCACAGTTGTTCACCTTAATTTCAGTGTTAGACGCAACCCCTGAGGTTACTTTATATTTGGTAGCGACCTTTGTGGTATCACCGTTAATAGCGATAAAAGCCCAGTAAGGCATTTGTTTGATATCCAGGCGGGCTTTAAAAGGAAAAATCCGCTGCAAGTCCTGTTGCATCCATTCAGTAATGTCGGTCTGCTTGGAATCAGTACATCCAAAAGAGTAATTGTATTTTTTTTGAAGTAATAATGAGTCAGTAGAAGAGAAATCTTCCAGCACGGGTGTAGTTTCTATTTGTGCATATAGGGAGTCCCCATAGTATAACATTCTCCTTTTCAGGAAGGCCAGTTGGAATAACTGTTCCATCGTAGCAGCTTGTGCCTGGAAGGAAGTTATCCTTTTTTCTATTGCAAAGGGTGCGTCTAAGAGTACGCCATCCTGTCCTTCTGAAAGTTTGCTTACGTAAATAATATTGGGCGGGCCTAATACCTTGTTGCTATGAACTTTGGGTGGAATTCCGTTATGAATGAATTGAAATAGATTTTCCTGATTCACAACGGCTGTTCCAGTTTGCGCTATAATTTCTCCTTCACTATTGACCCATACAAGGGTAGGATCATACCTGATAAGTAAAGCTTTAAAGATAGCAGTATCAAATGTAACCGGGAATTCGTAGTGATAAAACTCCTTATAGTGTTTGTAATCTGTCTGTGTTTTGTAATTGTTTCTGCCGATTAATGCCACTTGTAATTGGTCCCCAATTGAATCCTGGAGTGATTTCAAACGAAGCAATGGATCATAAGCACCCGAACAGGCAGAAGAAAATAAATAGAAAATACGCGGCTTTGAATTATTGACCTCTTTTTGAAATTCTGTCGATAGATCTTTGAAAGGAAAGGGCCTTCTCCTATAATCATTTTGCCCGAAAACGGTTACGTAAAAAAATAGGGAAAAAGCGATTATTACTTGAATACGTTTCATTTTCTAATTTTTAATATCCGGGGTTTTGCTGCATGCCGGGATGCCTCAGCATCTCGATAAGTGGTATGGGAAACAATTGATCAGTGCTTACCCAGTTGCTTCCTTTGATGTTTCCAAGTATAGTGTTGATTTTACCGCTTCGTTTCAGATCAATCCACCTGTCGCTAAACTCTCCGAACAGTTCACAGCGACGTTCTTTATAGATAGCGTCCCGTAATTGTTCTTTTGTAAGCGTTGAAAGCGCTGCTAATCCGGCCCGTAAACGAATAACATTCAGATCGGCCAATCCGTCACTTAGCTTGTCCAACTCCATTCTCGCCTCAGATCGTATAAGAATTATATCCGCCAACCTGATCATCATTGTATATTCTGTAATTGAAGGTGCATTTTGTCCAACCTTATACTTATACCACCAGTAATAAGTATTGGCACCTACTGTTGTGGTCTTTACCCAGTTGATCTTTCGCTGGTCACCGGCTGAAAAACTATCGATCAGGTTTTTTGTAAGGCTTATAACCGTTGGTGTAGAACTGGTAGGCTGAATCGTACCTCCGGCATAGGAATTAAATCCGGCAATGTTTGCCTGCAATTGCCAAATGGCTTCTGAACTGTTTTTCAGGAAAACATTATTCAGATTGCTGGTTAAGGAATATGATGATTGAGCAAGAACATAATTCGCCGCTTCTTCTGCCTTCGCCCAGTTGCCTGCATTCAGGTATACTTTGGCAAGCAACGCCATTACCGCGGCTTTATTGACACGCACCCTCTCTGTGGTAATATTGTTCGTTGCACTTAGATAGTGGCTCGATACCAGGTTTGAACTGGTTGTAAGGTCAGCAATAATCTTCGGGTAAATTCCATTAGCATCCTCCTGAACTTGTGCGAGATTGACCCTGTAGTCAGTGGAAGTGTTAAAGGGAATATTCCCAAAATACTGGAGCAAATAAAAATGACACCATGCCCTGATAAAATAAGCCTCGCCTAACAGGTAATTTTTAATAGCAGGGGTAATATTGCTGCTCTTCTCAACACCCCTGATGATCGCATTAGCCTGGTAGATATAAGAATAATAATTGCTCCACATGTTGGTAACAGGTCCGTTATCGGGAGTAATGTTATTGTTGGATATCGCCACCGCGTCTGCAGCAGTGCGGTAGTTAACAGCTTCATCCGATGCTGTTCCGAAAATTAAGAAAGATTGATAGGCCAAACCGGACGACTCCATTTGGGAGTAGATACTTAGCAAAGCGGCAGTCGCCGTTGCATCAGAGTTAAATAATGTTTCTCCGGTCAATTGTGTATCAGGACTACCTACATCCAGGTATTTTTTGCAGGAGGTTAAAAGAATAATTGCCAGATAAAGGATATAATAAGTTCTTGTCATAGCTAATTTTTTTAAAGTTTGTACAGCAATCCCAGCGTAAGCATACTAAGCGGAGGCATCAACGATTTTGTTTCAGGATCGAAACTTTGGTATTTAGTGATGGTAAACAAATTTTGCCCTTGTAGGAAAACCTGCAATTCACCAACTTTTGTTTTTAAGGCCTCATAAGACAAGTATAGATTCCGAAGACGGATAAATGAAGCGTTACTGTAAGCTGCATCACTTAATCTTAAATTGGAATAGCCTGTAGTAGCAAGACTGTTGGAATTACTGAAACGCTGAATGGAGGTAATGTCTCCAGCATGCTGCCAGCGATTCATCACAAGCCTAGGTTGATTTGATACTGTTCCGGGCCGGCCGAACAGAGATAAATAACTGGTTGCATTTTTTTGCCGGACGAATTGAAGATTCAAGCTTATTGTCAACTTTTTATATTGAATGACGTTCTCGAAGCCGCCATAATATTGTTGGCCGGTAAAAACTACTGATTGCTGATCGTTTGGGGCCGATATTTTGTTGTCACGATCAACGTCCTGGTAAATATATATTCCGGTTTGGGGGTCTACACCAAGGTTAAAATAGCGTTTAGCAATAGTCAGGGGCTTTCCTATAACATACGTATTGGCATAGGAAGAGTTGGCCAGATTATCGAACGCCAGTAGCTTGTTCTTCGGGATAGTAAGATTGAACGAGGTCGACCATTTTAAATTCTTTTGCTGGA
The DNA here is from genome assembly GCA_016720745.1 of Chitinophagaceae bacterium. Lineage (GTDB taxonomy): Bacteria > Bacteroidota > Bacteroidia > Chitinophagales > Chitinophagaceae > JJ008. The sequence goes on from JADKKA010000001.1 coordinate 127,388, forward strand.
TATTAACGGTACTCAGTACTATCTCCACACCGGTATTTCGGATCTTTGCTGGGAGGTTCCTCAATATACCTGTAAACCCGGTACTCGGAGGCAATGGATATTGGACAAGTTGATTGCCCGTTGTATTGTGATAATAATTAAGCCCGATCAGTACGCGGTCTTTCCAGAACCCCAAGTCAAGACCTGTTTCAACTTTATAAACCTTTTCCCAGCTATATTCAGGATTATAAAGCTTGTTTGGCTGGTAAGGTGTTATACCTAAATAGGGGAAAAGTGACGGGGTATACAAATCGAAATAATTGTAATCACCAATTTGATCATTACCGGTAACACCAGCACTAAATTTAATTTTTCCGAAGCTGATTAATTTGGACTTGGATAAAAAATTCTCTTTCGAAAAGACCCATGAAGTACCAACCGACCCAAAAGTCGCATATCTGCTTTCCGGTCCGTACCGGCTTGAACCATCTCTTCTTGCATTTAACGTAAGCAAATATCGTTGCTTAAGGCTTGCAGTGATTCGGGAGAATAACCCAGTATACCGGTAAGAGAGGTTGGTTTCTCCGTTGGTAGTCACGGTGGCGGCTGCACGCAAACTATTCAGGAGGTCATCACTGGGATAACCCGTACCTGTTTGTGAAAGTCCTTTCTGGGAAGTTGATTGAATCGTTCCGCCTGTAAGTACTTCCAGTCGTAACGACTTTAAGTCACGCTTATAATTGATTTGTGGCTCTATAATTAGCGTATTGATCATATTACTTCCAAATCCTGCAGATACTGAAGCATTCTGGGCTGGGTCGAAAGATGATTTTGGGGTTCTGATTCGGTCGCTAGCACGAATCATAGAGTAACCGACAGTAACCTTAGCTTCAAATCCCGGAAGAGGACGAGCCGCTAAAGAAATAGTATTAATTGAACTTTCAGATTCACTTCGGTAGGTCTTCCTTAAAGTACTCAAAGGATTAAGCCAGGTAGAGTTTTCCCAGTTAAGTTCACCTGTTGGTTTGTATAAAGCAGGAGCATTAGGAGCGATCAGGATTTGACTTGTAAAATCTCCCTGGGGTAAATAAGTGTCATTTCTTGAATAAGTCGTAGCGACATTTAAGTCAAATCGATTGTCTTCAGTATGATGGTGAATATTTACACCTGCCGAAAATTTCCTTTCTCCAAAATCATCGTCCGGCAATACTGTTGATTCCCGGTGTATACCGGTATTGAAAAGGAATTGAGTGAGCGCATTGCCACCACTAACATCTATCTTTCCATCAAAAACACGCATAGTATTGCCAATAAATTCCTTTTGCCAGTCCGTATTTCGTGTTGTATCCCATACAAGAAGGTCAGGTGCATTAGCTGTTGTCGGCGTCGTTCCATCGTTTCGATATGCTTCGCGTCGCATCTGGATATAATCAGGAGTTTGAAGCAGTTCCAGGTTGCGTGTGATCCTTCCGAAGCCGCCATATGTTCTTGCCTGAACCCGGGTTTTCCCTGCTGTCGGTTTTTTTGTGATGATTAAGATTACACCATTCGCTCCCCTACTGCCGTAGATGGCTGTGGCGTCCGCGTCTTTAAGCACTTCGATGCTTTCAATATCGTCAGGGTTTAATATCGCTAGAGGACTCGAAAAAACGCCTGCACCGCTGAAAGAATTTATGGTGGTAACCGGGTACGGTATTCCATCTACCACGATCAGGGGATCGTTCCCATTAACCAGGCTATTCTGCCCCCTTATCCGGATAGTGTATTGTGAACCCGGACTGCCGCTTAATGGTGTCAGTTGAAGACCGGGCACCAGACCCACCAAACCGGCCAAGGGATTGGAAATGGGCTGTTTGGCTATCTCATTGCTTTTCACACTGAAAACAGTCCCGGTACTAAGCCGCCTTGAAGTCTTGCCGTATGCTATCACCATGGTTTCATCCAACACACTCATCCGCTGCTGCACCACGATCAATTGATAACTGTTGGAACTGGCTTCCAGTTCCTGCGGCACAATTTCACCACCTGTGACAAGTAAGGTGGCTTTCGCTGGTAAATTCATGAAATAGAATTCGCCATGAACATCGGTGGCCATGGCCATTCCGCTTTGTTTGATACTGATGGTAATACCCGCAAGCGGTTCATTTTCGGTATTAACCACCTTTCCCCGCAATTCCCTTGTAAGCGGGACTGGTTTTTCAATAATCTTTTTTCGGACAATAATGTGTTTTCCTTCCATGCTATAGCCAAGCGGCTGCTGGTAAAAGCATAACCGGAGAATAGAATCAAGGGGAGCATTGTTGACGGTAAAACTGACCGGGTTGCCAAGGGCCAGTACTTCCTCAGAATACAGGAACCGGTAATCGCTCCGTTGCTCTATTTGAGCAAAAACCCTGGCAAGGGAAGCCCGTTGAAAAGAAAACGTAAATGTTTGTGTCAGCCCGTTCAGGGATACAAAAAGGAAAACTAATAGTAGCACTTTGCGCAAGAATCGGTGTCTCCATTTTGGGGTTAAAAGCATAGCTTTGGGTTGTTTGGGTTAATCAATAATCGTTTCCGCGATATAGTTGGGGTAACCCAGACACGCCGGGAAGTGTTAGCGCACAACCCGGTTTTTTATGGGATTACCTTACTGAGTGACAATAATCGTTTCACCGTCAATTTGAAAATGCACCTGCCCGGTTGCCTCCAGTAATTTCAGCAATTGGGAAATAGGTACATTCCGGTCAATGGTTCCGGTAAAATGATCGGTTACTTTCTCTTTATAAACAATCCTGGCATCATACCAGCGTTCCGCCATCCGCATCACTTCTTCAATGCTGCTATTCTTTAATTTAAATTGGTTCTTTGTCCAGGCAACAACCGGGGAAATGTCAATTGTTCTGATCTCCCATTCGCCCGGTCGTATAATAATTTGTTGCCCCGGTAAGAGTTGTTCATTTCGCTGGGCAGCATTAACATTTATTTTTCCTTCTGTCAGGGTAATACGTAAGCCGTCCTCATTGGGATAAGCATTCACATTAAATGCAGTGCCGAGTGCTGTAATATCCACTCCATTTACCGATACAATAAAGGGATGAGCAGCATCTTTGGCTACTTCAAAATAAGTTTCTCCTGTTACCATGACCCGCCGTTCGTTTCCGGTAAACCGGGAAGGATACCGTACAGAAGAACTGGAATTGATCCAGGCCTTGCTGCCATCCGGTAATACCAGTTCATAAAAACCCTTGCGGGGAATACTTATTTCATGCATTTCAGGTGCTGATACTGTACTTGTGTAAACCACCGTGCCATTCACAATCCGCACTTCGTTATTAATGATGGTATCCCGCAGGTTGGTCAGGTCAATTTTTTTACCATCGGCCAATGTTAGTGTGGCGGAGGCTTTACCGGGCAATATATCCGCTGTTTCAGTACCGGTTGAAGTAACAGTTGATTCATTTCCCCGAAGGCCAAAATAATAAATCCCTGCACCCAATAACAATACCGCACAGGCTGCGGCTGCATATCGCCAGATAGGGATCACTTTCCCTGGTTTTGTAAATTGTAATCTTCTCTTGACCTCCTCCAGTTTTCGTTCTGTATCCCGCTCAGCGTACCATGTCAAAAAATCACGGACCATGGATTCGTCCGTCAGGTCCTCGAAGATCTGCATGTTGAGTTCACTTTGCTGCATCCACCTGTCCAGTTCCTCTTCATCTTCTTCAGAAATAGTTTCCTGGATGAACTGGCTGATCAGGTATGCTGCCCTGAAATTTTGTTCAAGTTCTGCCTGGTATGGTACCGAAGCTTTCATACAATAAATTTAATTGTTAGGCGCCGTAGGTATATGATCCGGAAAGGACAAAATGCCGGACATACGAATCCCGGTTTTTTTTCTGACATTTAATTAATCAAAGTGAAATTTTAGTTTTCCTAAGTGCCATGATGGCCCGCAGGCGTTGCCGGGTTACGGTGTCGGGTTCAATATTGAGTTGGGCGGCGATTTCTTTGTTGGACTTTCCTTCTAAATAATACAGGCGGATGATTTGCCGGAGAGATGGGGAAAGCGAATCGATGAATTGATAAAGTTCCCTGGCCGTTTCAGCCGCAATAACAGCTACTTCAATACTGGGTTCATTTCTGACCGGCTCATTTAACCCAACCTTCCTTTTCTGCTTTTCCAGGTGTTTCAGGCACTGGTTTCGCACAGAACTGTACAGGTAGCTTTTAATAGCTTTTATATGACTTAACCGCTCCCGGCGTTGCCATAGCTGTACAAAACAATCCTGCACCAGGTCTTCGGCAGTATCGGGATTGGAGATGATGCGGTTGGCAAAATAGCTAAGTGTAGAAAAATATTCCCGGAAAAGGCAGTCAAAGGCCGCCTCCTCTCCCCGCTGGAAGGAGTCAGCAAATAAAGGGTCCTGTGTTCCTTTTAGCCGAAGCAATATAGCAGTTCAATGTTGACATTCCAGGGAGTCTTATAGTGGGGTTTAATGAAAAAAAATGACGTGGAACTCCACTTACCGCTATTGAGGCCGTCGGAGGCCTAGTCACGAATAAGGGAGCCCACGCCTAAACGTGAGCCCTTGCTTATCATCTCGTGACTTTGAAATTTCCGACGTTTCAATAGCGAGACTCAAAGCGAAAGCTTCAAATTCCTTTTTGAAGAATTCGCAATATTGTTATTTCCGCTAAGTTAGCAAATTATTAATATTTTTGTACACTATAAAGTGTATTTTATAAAGCATCCTATATTAAGGGGTTATATATGAAATACCCATCCTGTTATTTGCAGGATGGCAAAAACAAAAAAAAGGAAAGAAAGGCTAAAAGCTTCATTAGGGCACTTTGATCATGATTCTTTTCTTCAAAAATTAAGTAAGAGAATTAAAACTGTTAGAAAACAAAAGGGATTTAATTCATATGAATTATTCTCCTATGACATTGAAATATCCCGAACAGGGATGGCAAAATACGAATCTGGGAATTACGATGATATTAGAATGCGTACCCTTTTAAAGATTATTGACGGCCTTGGTATGACGCCGAAGGAGTTTTTTTCGGAGGGGTTTGACTAAACAATATGTTTTAATGGGCCTTCCTGCTTGATTGAGAAGAATGGTTAATAGGTATTGGCTTTAATTAAATTTACTTTTGCAGCAATGAATAAAATCAAAATAAAAAACTTCGGTCCGATTCGGGAGGGCTATCAGTCGGATGATGGCTGGATGGATATAAAGAAGGTGACCTTGTTTATCGGAAACCAGGGCAGTGGGAAAAGTGTGGTGGCTAAGTTGATTTCCACTTTTACCTGGATAGAAAAAGCTTTGACAAGAGGTGATTACGACAAAAGATATTTTGAACGGAAGAACAAACTCAAAAATCAATACCTCACCTACCATCGCCTTGAGAATTATTTTCCCAAGCCGGATAATGCGGTTATAGACTACAGGGGCGAATCCTATAATATGCTGTATGAAAATGGCAACCTGACGATCACTGATGCTAACAATGGCAGTTATTCTCTTCCTCAAATTATGTATGTGCCTGCCGACAGGAATTTTATGGCCAATGTACGGACACCAAAAGCCCTGAAACAGATCTCTCCTTCGCTTTCAGAAATGGTGACAGAGATGATCAATGCAGGCCAGGCCATGAAATCGCCCATGCTTTTACCGGTAAATGAAGAGACCTATGTTGAATATAACAAACTGAACGATATTTTTTATATTAAGGGTAAAGACTACCGGATTAAACTGACAGAAGCCTCCAGCGGGTTCCAGTCGATAGTCCCTCTTCTTCTGGTTTCATGGTATTTATCTGACTCGGTTCAAAAACAAAGTGCCAATGCAAAGGAATTATTGACCAGTGAGCAGAGAGAACGGTTCCGGAAACGCTTTAAAGAGATCAATGATAATCCAAACCTCACAGATGAACTAAAAAGGATAGCACTGTCAGAACTGGGAAAAGAGTTTACCAAAACTGCCTTTATTAATATTGTGGAAGAGCCGGAACAAAACCTGTATCCCAGTTCGCAGCGGGGCATGCTAAACAGTTTAACCGCATTTAACAATATTAACAGGGGCAACAAACTGGTGATGACCACCCATAGTCCCTATTTAATCAATTACCTGACCATTGCTGTTAAAGCCCATCTGCTGAAAGACAAGGTAAGAACCCCTGAACTGGAAAAGAAATTCCATGACATCATTCCGAAGAATTCTACGATACATCCTGATGATCTCGTTATTTATGAATTGAATGAAAAGGATGGGACTATCATCAGGCTTATGGATTATAATGGCTTGCCTTCCGACGAGAATTACCTGAACCAGCAACTAGCTGAAAGCAACGAACTATTTGCACAACTGTTAGAAATCCAGCAGGCCTTATGAGTATTAACTTTTTTGAAGCTGGCTGCCAGACTTCTTCCAGCCGGAAAGTATTTGGACTTTGTGATGACCCGCCACCAGCTGCAAACCCGGCTTATATAGATGAGGCAGATGGCACAAAGTGGATTGCAGTAGTAGAAAATGAAGACCGGCATGATGTGACATTTACCGCAATCGATCATTGCATTACAATTATCCGGCCAGACGGCAAGCCAGCAAAGCAATGCGATGGGGCCTGTTTTAACTCAACTATAATTTTTGTTGAATTAAAACAAACAGGTGCAACTTAGGAATAAATGGGTAAAGGAAGCAGAAGAGCAGCTCGAACAACTAATCGCTATTTCGAAAAGAAGGATGCAGAGGATTTTGACAATAAGCAGGCCTTCATCGCCAATAGTGAACAGCCAAAATTTAAGGAAAGCCAGAGGACGGATGGATCAATTTCTTATTGATACAGGCTATCTTCTCAGAGTAGTCAAATAGGATAAAATTGTGCGGCGGTCAACTTCCCCTGCATCTTATTTCAGGCCATGAAAAAATCCCATACATCACCCGATGCCGAAATAAAGAAATTAAAAGCAACGGTTAAACTCCTTAGGAATGAAATAAGCGAGAAGAATCGTTTGCTTCAGAGCTATGAAAGAGATTGGGCATTAAAGCTTTTTGATGATCTTCAGACCATCCAGAACGAGTATTCCATTTTACTCAAACCGCCGCCGGTCGTTGTAAAAGGATCCTTTAAAAACCAGGGCTATTCATTTCAGATTAATGTGGGTGATATTGTTGGGTTATTCTCAAAGAGAAGGACTAAGGTGATTTTACTAAACAAACCGGTTTCGTATGTTGGTGGCGATGAAACCGTGACTGATGTAATCTATACAGAAACGGGATTCCCTGAATTATTGAAACATCTGGACCAGAGCAACTTTCATTTTTGCCAGGTCAACCGGAGTTGCTGCGTCAATATCAGGTATTATGACTTGGTGAGTACAGAACTTGTTATTGATAAAATGGCGCATGGGATTTCCGAAAAATATGCCCGTATTAAAATCTCAAAAAGCTACATAGCAGATTTTATTGCAAAAAAGAATGCGTACCGGCATATTAGTTCGTTACAAAAAAATCAGTTTCGTTACATTCTGGACTCTATTGTGTCCGGACTTAATAGTTTTACAAAAAATAAAACTATGTCAAAAGCAATCAAGCCTGCTGATAACAGTGCCAATCAGCAGAACGTCAACAAGGGCACATCGGGTACAAACAAACAGTATTCGCAAAACCAGGGAAACCGGGGGCAGCAAATGAATCCTAAGTCAGGTGGAAAAAAGGGAAAATGAATCCTTATCAAAATTAATGGATCAAATGCTGGAGTTAAGTTGCACCAGTAAAGGCTGCAGACATCCTTTCTTGTTCAGCAGTAGCAATTTTATAGGCTGTTGCCACTTTCCTCCAGTCTTTCACCACAGTGGAAATATCTTGTATGATCTGCGCAGCTTTATCATCTGAGAGACGAAAATAACCCGCTACTTCCATGGCGGTATCCAGGTCCAGTGAGTTATCTGTTTCTGTGATAGCCAGGCTTAGCCCTTTTCCGTATTCATTGGGGTTAATATCATATGCCGGGGAAAGCAGCCATCCTTTTTCCGAAAGTAAAAAACCGTGGTTACGCAGGTGGTCGTCGGTGTTTTTAACGCAGATACTGAATACAATTCTTCGCCAAAGTTCCTCGAGATCATTTTCTACCGAAGCGCCGTGCCGGGATATAAACTCCATCAGTTCCAGGTAACTTGCGCCGGAGGCATCCTCTCCGTCCATATGACCCAGCAAGGTCATGGCAGAGGCAAAATGAATCCGTTCCCCGGCAATGGTCCTGTCAAAACGTTTTGTGAGATAGGTATGATAGCGGTTGTTAAACTGCAGCAACCTTCCTTGAGCGACATTGATCCCTGCGCTTATGGCAAGTTGATTGGTTACCATTTCCCAGGCTGCTATATCTTTATCATCGTTCCTGCTGGGGAATTTTGCGATCCATAAATTATTATGTTCATCCACCACACTTGCTTTTGGCCGGGCTCCTCCTAAAGAAGAACCAGGGGCTATCAACAAATCCACCCATTTCAGGTATTCCGGGTCATCTGTATTGTCTTCTTCAAATTTTAAACTCGCATGCTCCAATTCTCGTAGCGATGTCCATGGTGGAGCAGCCATTGTCTTGTTGTCGTTCAGGAAAGGGCCATCATGCGCTGATTTAAAACGCAGTGCACCCATCCTGTGCCCATCATATACGCCTAATAAAAAATCTGATTCCAGTAATTTTTTTGCAGCCCTGCCTTCCTGTTTTGCTATAGCAACTTCCCTTCGTTGCATCAATACTCTTCCCCACCTGTCAGGACATGAATCCAGGAAAACACCAAAATTGGGTTTATCATCCCGTGGATAATAGGCTCCTGAATAAAGTTGCAGGTCTGGATCTATCATTTGGGAAAAGCCGGATTGCAACCATTCCTCCGCATATTCGAAAGAAAAGGTTTCCTTTCCTTTCGATGCTGTAACGGACAATATACCCATTAGCGAAGGCGCTTGTAAACCCAGCCAATGAGCATATACTTGAATTTCTTTTTTTGAATTTGTTGCTGCCATATCTTTATTTTCTGGGTGCCCTTTCCTTTACTGTCAATTTTGCATCCTGAAGCTTTCTGCCAAGTAAATCATCCGCTGCCACTTTTAATAAATCCTTTTCCAGGTTCAATACAAAAAGCACCTGGGCATAGGAGCCCATAGCAACCCCCGGCAGGCCCTTTTCTATGGAGTGCAGGGTTGGCCGGCTGATATTGGCCCTTTCTGCCACCTGCTCTGCACTTAACTTGCGGCGTAACCGGGCCAGCTTAATATTCTCACCAAGTTCTGTCAGGATTTTAGCGGTGCTCGGCAATAGTTGAGGCTTCCTACCTTTCATAATGATAATTATATTTTACAAATATATCATAATTTGTAAAATATTATTTACATTAAAACAAACTTCCAGCATATATATTCAGGCTAAATAGACGGCTGCTTGTAAGGTATTGTTGTTCAACACAATAAGCAAGGTGACAATTTCATTATGCCTGCTCTCTTTAAAACCCCCGCCTCTCTTTTCTCCAGTCATTGGGGGTCATCTTAAACCGCTTGCGGAAGGCATTAATAAAGCCCGGCAAGGTTTGATATCCGGACAGGTCGGCGATTTCTTTCAGTGGTTTGTCGGTTTTTTCCAGCAACAGTTTGATATGCTCCATTTTCCGTTGCATCAACCGGGGGAACAACCCGATGCCAAATACCTTTTCATAGTTTTTCTTCAGCGTCACAAAATTGGTCCCCAGCTTTCTGGCCAGTTCAGGGATGGTTATTTTGCCATCCAGGTTATTGGCCATGATCCGGTCGGCCTCATACATCTGGGCGATCTGTTCGGGGCTCAATTCACCGGGTAAAACAACTGGAAGGGACACAAGGTGAGCAAACAGGATCTCACGGACTTTATTGGCATAGTAGAAGTCTCTCAGGGATTCCTGGAAAGGGCATTTCAGGATATCATACAGCATCTCAAGCAGGTCTTTAGGCACCGGCCCGGGTGGCCGGGTACCGACTGGTTGACCGCTCCCGATCCCGGCAATCAGTTCAGGGGAAAAATGGAGGGAAGCGTAAATACTACTTTCCCCTTCGGAATGATTACTGGCAAAAACAGGCTGGTCGGAAAGATGGTAGGCACCCGGATCCAGTTGAATTTCGTTGCCATCCCTGGATATAACTGAAAGCTTTCCGCTCAGCGGTATCTCCAGCCTTAACCAGTTGTCGGGTTCAGCAGTGATAATCTGCACGGCTTTTGCAAAATAAAACTGCCGGAGTGTAATCGTATAAAGCCGGTGCTGGTAAATATGCAGGGATACGGAATGACCGGCCCTGTCTGAGCTATATAAAATGCTGCCGGGAATCCGGAGCCCCGTGAATTTTCGGTTCGGTGATGGCTTAAGGTGGAGCGGCTCACCGGAGGACAGGCTTATTCGAATCATAGATCAATCGTAGATCAAATGGAATTTCGGCTTTTAGTATATGTTTTTGTTTATCAAAGTGAAAAATAAGTTTTCCTAAATGTACAAAAGCTGGCTGGGCTATACAAACAATCCCTGCCCAGATTAAAATCAGCCAACGGCATTTTGGTAGCCTGGTAATAGCTATAAATTAAGCATCATCGTTTATTCACAATAATAAAAATGTAAATCTTCAATTTACTTTTAGCAAACTTACAATGAAAGATGCTGCTATACTATTTAAACTCATCAACACTGAAACTACAAGGTGCTAAAAAAGTGTATGGCTTTCAAAAAACTCAGCCACGATAAAATCTTTCCTCAATCCTGATCAGATTACTATTTTGACATCTAATAACAATTTGCTGCTATATCCATCATTGGTTATGAATTAAATCACCCCCAAAATATTATAACCTGCATGACAAAGCTTTTCCAAAAACTGATATAAAAAGAATATTGTTTAGAAAAACTGAATAACTGCGCCGATATTTTAGAAATAAGTACTTACTCCAAACTGAATCCCCGCCAACTTAGCCGGAGGGTTTCCCAAAATATCTTTCTGCCAGTTGTAACGATAGTTCAGCCGTATTACTGTTTGTGCAGTAGGCCGCCAGCTGATAGCGGGAACGATGGAGAATACTTCATCGCTGATATTGTCCCCGGTGGATTTAAAATTCCCTTTATTCCAGTCCACATATTCAAAACGCAAAGCAGCGTTAATAACCGATTTCTCAAAACCAAATACGGGTTTCTTAAAAACTGGCTGCACAAAATCAATAAAGCCGCCTTGTTGTTTTTTACCAAATTGTTCGGTATAAGTTTCGGGTACATCTACATTCACCCAAGCCCATTCAGCATTAATATAAGTATTGATTTTAGGCAGCGTAGTATTAAAGTCTATAGCATATACGTTAACCTTTCTTTTCTTATCCAATACCAATCCATCTTCCTCATATTTGTTGTATATCCCGCCCATATAGGATAATCCCAATTCGCCAATCTTCCTGTTTCGTATTGCCACCTTACCAGTAAATAATGGGCTTCCGTTGAAGCTTTCTTCAAACCTGTCTTTATTTTCTTTGCTGGCAGGAAGAAAGGTTTTATTTTCTGCATTATCAATGATTTTATCATCAAAACCATTGGTGAAATAAGCTTCATACGCATACACCCAATCCTTTGTTGACTTTTTCCCAAACACCCCAAAGCCCACATTACTCCAGGTAGCAGGGAGCATTTGAGTAGAGGAAATAGGACGGTCAATAAATTCCCATTTAGGCCCATCATGGTTTTGATTAAAAGCCCCAATAGGATTCATGACAATACCGCCCCGCATATTCAGGAGAGGAGCAAACTCAAAATCAACCGATGCAAATTCAATATTGATTTCTTTGGTACCGTCTTCAAATTCGATTTCACTTAAAAACTTAATTCGTTTGGAAATAGAAGAAGAAACAAACAACGTCAATCGCCGCATTTGAAACTGGTGCCCCTCTGTAATGCCGTCTTCCTGCAAGTACTGGTAGTTGGCTTCAGCATATCCACCTAGTGCAACCGGCAGTTTACCTAACTGAAGAAAGGGGCGATTATAAACAGCATCCATGTTTAATAACAGGCCGGACGTATCCTTTTCTGTCTTCCGTAACAACACAGGATCAATCTGTGCAATACCGGTATAAGAAGTAATAATGGATAGCAATAAAAATAAAGCTTGTCTCATACTTTTCTCAAATCAATAAAGAGTTGGTTGTTATCAATCGTCACGGGGAAAGTCCGCAGATCCTTGTCGGCTGGCCCGTTTGTCATCTTACCCCGATTATCATATTCACTACCATGTGCAGGGCATTGCAGGTAATCACCGGCTGCATTCAGTTCAGCACCCTGGTGAGCACATTGCATCCAGATAGCGGAGTAATCATTATCACTAAAGCGGTACACGCAAATGGGGAAGAGTAAAGAATCATTTCTCACTACGACATACAACCGGTATTTACCCTTTTCATTTAAAACAAATTCTTTTGCATCCATCAATATACCGTCTTTAATTAGTTTACCGTTGACGAATTTGGTGGCAGCGCAGGAACTTAATACGGTTGATAAAGCCGTAACGCCAATACAGGCTGCACAAGACTTGACTATAAATTCTTTTCTGTTCATGTTTATTATGATACTACAACGATTTCAGAAATTTTATGAGGCTATTCTTTTCCTGTACGGAAAGCTGCTGAAACCTTTCTTTGCTTTGTTGACCTTCGCCTCCATGCAGGAGTATTGCTTCTTCGATACTCTTTGCTCTTCCATCATGCAATAAAAAGTATTGCCCGCCTTGTGAATTAGGCGATAAACCCAACCCCCAAAGTGGTGGTGTTCTCCATTCAGATGTTTTGGCACTGCCTTCAGTATAGCCATCATCCAAAGCCGGGCCCATATCGTGAAGCAGTAAGTCAGTATAAGGATGAAAGGTTTTATTGGACAAGGAAGAAATTGGTGAAGTTCCTGTCTTTAATGTTTGCTTATGGCAGCTTTCACATCCTGTTTGTATGAATAGACTCTTGCCTTGTATAACTTCCGCATCATTCTGATTGCGTTGTACAGGAGCTTTTAGTGTTTGCAGGTAAAAAACAACATTGTGGATGGTTTGATCAGAAACTTCAGGATCTATATGTAAGCCTGAATAAACATCTTTTGGTTGAAACGTTGATGTAATACCGATGTCCTGGTTATAGGCATTTACCGTTTGATGTAACAGGTTGTAAGCAGCCGCCTTTTTTCCGAAGCGGTGGATATACTTCCCATTTCTTGGGATTGCATTAGAGAAAGGACTTACAAAGGAGGGCAGATACTCATAATTCGGGACACCGCTAATCCCATCACCATTTCCATCGTTTGGGTCAGCCATTGCGAGGATATCTGCATCGCTAACAAGTTCCAGGAAACCTAACCCGGTATTGGCTGGAGGTGTAAATTTTGAAAATGTAGCACCTGCCGGTATTTGTTCGGGAGTGTAGCCGGGTAAAGCCCTGTTTTGCAACTGTGGTCCGCCGAGATGGAGATACTGGTTGCCGGTGCTATCCGTTTGCCCGAACCTTGTGAGGGTAGTAAACGGATGTCCTTTGCCATCTCCCGCATGACAACTACCACAACTCGTAGCCACAAAGATGGAACCTAAGCCGTTTTGAGAAGTGAATATCTCATCATTAAAAGCTACATCCCCAGCAAGAAACTGACGGTTCTGTTCGAAACTAAGTCCTTCCACTGGTCCGTCGAGCAGTTCGTCACCGGGAGGAGTTCCCGGTAATATTTTCTCACACGCCACTACACTTGTAATGACCAGAACAATTGCAGTTATGATTTTAAATTTCTTCATTTTGTCGTAAGGCAGGTAAAATTACAATATTAGGTCGCAATAAAAGTAAATTTAGGCTAATCTAATTTAATTTTTATACCTATTTTATTACCTTCACCAAAATAATTAGAACTGTGCATTCATTTACCGAGGAAAACTATCTCAAGGCCATTTATAAGTTACAGGAAACCAACGGTGAAGTAGTGGCTACTTCAGCCCTTGCCCAGGTAATGGGCGTACATGCTCCCTCTGTAACCGATATGCTGAAACGGATGGCAGGGAAGAAATTGGTGACCTACCAAAAGTCAAAAGGCTTTAAGTTATCAGAAAAGGGGAAAAAAGTGGCCGTGGGGATTATCCGTAACCACCGGCTTTGGGAAGTGTTCCTGGTTGATAAATTGGGTTTTCGCTGGGATGAGGTGCATGACCTGGCTGAACAATTAGAGCATATACACAGCGAAGATCTTACAAATAAACTGGATAAGTTCTTAGGGTTCCCCAAAGCCGACCCTCATGGTGATCCAATACCAGATGCAAATGGTGTCTTACCCAAATCAAAATCTGTTTTACTTTCTTCTCTTAAAGCTGGTGAAGAAGGGACCTTTACTGGTGTTACAGATCATTCTCCGGTTTTTCTGAATTATTTGGATAAAAATGCGATTTCATTAGGTAACAGCATTAAAGTAACATCTATTGAAGAATACGATCAGACTTATACGCTGCAGTTGACGGGCAAAAAAGAGGTTACAGTAAGTTTTAAAGTAGTCAATAGCCTACTGGTGAGCAGATAAGACACCGAAATGTCAATATTTATCAACAACAAGATTTGTTCGATTGAATTGGAGGGCAAGCTACTGTGCCATAGCTGCAAAATACACAACAATCACCCTGCTTTGGCCTTAGCATTGTTTCGCAATTTGTACACTTATAGAAATATTGACAAGCATCTGTGGGCATAGTTTCGTCTTTCTGAAAACCGCATTCGGGGCAAGTGATCGTAGATTGTAGTGTTAATGTCTTTTCCATTCTTTATTAGTTTTTGTCGCAACATGATATGGCTTTCACTTTGTAACCTGTTTTCTTGATAGCGGCTTCTATTGCCTTTACATCAACTTTAGATTTGTTGAAAGTGACCAAACTGCTTCGTGTTACATAAGAGGTTTTATAAGCCAATACGCCGTTTACTTTAGACAGTTCATTGTTTACATGCTCCTCGCAAGCCTCGCAGGTCATACCTTGTATAGTAAATTTTATCTGTTGCTTGTTATCAACCACTGCAAATGCTGTTGTTTCTGCTTTCGGTTTCGGATAAAACATCTTTGCATAAAGTGGGAAAGTCATCATCAATGCAGCAAAAACAGTTATTATTCCCAAAAACGTTTTGGATTGAAGGAATGAAGTCTTCTTAGTCGTTTCGCAATTACAATCCATGTCATTTGTTTTAGCTGGTTTTAGTTTCAAATACCATGCAAAGGCTAATACGGCAACTGATAAACCTATCAAATAAGGTCTTGCCGGTTCTATCCATGAAAAGTTTGCAGCAATGCTGCTGCTACCGGCAAGCAATGCAATAACAGGTGTGATACAGCAGAGCGAAGCTGCAATAGCAGTAAGAACACCTGCACTTGTAAATGTGCCTGTTGATTTTATACTTATCATACTGTTTCCAGTTTTTGAGTTTGTACATTAATATGTTTGAAGAAAGGCCTTAATATCTTTAGATTTTCCTGTGTAAGGGAATAATAAATTGTTTGCCCTTCTTTCCTGGTTTCAACAATATTCCCATCCTTTAATTTCCTTAAATGTTGAGATACGGCGGGGATACTCATGCCTAAAATATCAGCAAGGTCGCAGGGGCATAATTCTTTTTCTTCTTCCAGTAAATAGATAATCTTTAATCTTACCTCATTGCCAGCTAAAGCCAATATATTAGAAAGGCTTGCAAAAGATTTTTGGGCAGTTTTTAATTTTTCTTTACAATTTTTTATTTGCTCATGGTCTGCAAATAGCCTGATACAAGTATTGTTTGCCATGAGGTAAAGATAAAGCAAATCATTATTTAAGCAAATACTTAAATACAAATTATTTAATAATTTAACCCGTCTTTCAAACCTTCATTCTTTGTATCCGCACCGCATTTAGAATAGCCAATAAAGCCACCCCAACGTCAGCAATGACTGCTTCCCATAAGGTGGCGACTCCGCCAGCGCCTAAAGCCAGTACAAAGACCTTTACGGTCATCGCCATGATGATGTTCTGCCAAACGATATTTCGTGTGATTTTTCCGATTTTAATGGCAGAAACTATTTTGTGTGGCTGGTCGTTCTGAATCACTACATCTGCAGTCTCAATTGTGGCATCGCTTCCTAACCCGCCCATTGCTACCCCTGCATCTGCCAAAGCTACTACCGGTGCATCATTAACACCATCCCCCACAAAAGCTATATGCTTTCCTTCATCTTTCAACCTCTGTACTTTCTCCACTTTACCTTCCGGGAGCAAATCTCCATAAGCTTCATCAATGCCAACTGCCTTTGCTACTTCATTTACTACTGATTGTTTATCGCCTGAAAGCATGACGGTTCTGATGTTAAGACTGTGCATGTCTTTAACAGCCTGTATTGCATCTTCTTTTATTTCATCCCCAATGGTAATGTATCCTGCATACTGATTGTTGATAGCCGTTACTACAATTGTATCAACTATATTTTCAATTTCTGCCGGGTAAGCAATATTATATTTCCTCAACAGTTTAACATTGCCTGCCAGCACCTGCTTTCCGTCAACCTTCCCCTTTAAGCCATGACCAGAAATTTCTTCCACCTCTTCTGCTTTTACGCCATTGGTTTTATCATCAGCATAATCAGTCACAGCTTTTGCAATGGGATGAGTTGAATTTTTTTCCAATGCTGCGGTCAGTCTAACCAACTCAGTTTTATCAATACCATTAGCGACAACTTCCTGCACTTTAAAAACCCCTTTTGTAAGTGTACCGGTTTTGTCCATTACTACAGCATTCACCTTTGTCATTACATCGAGAAAATTTCCTCCTTTAAATAAAATTCCATTACGGGATGCAAGACCAATACCTCCAAAATATCCTAACGGAATGGATACTACCAATGCGCAGGGGCAACTAATCACTAAAAAAACCAATGCACGATAGAACCATGTTTGAAAATTATAATCTGCTGCAAAGAAGTACGGAACAAAGCAAACAGCTACGGCCAGGAAAAATACAATAGGCGTATATATTTTGGCGAAGCGGCTGATGAATAACTGTGTTTGTGACTTTCTTGCTGTGGCGTCCTGTACCATTTCTAATATCTTACTCAGCTTGCTGTCTTTAAATAGCGCTTTTACCTTGATTTCAGCAACAGTATTCAGGTTGATCATTCCGGCAAGGATGGTTTCGCCTTTATATTTTGTATCAGGTTTGCTTTCGCCTGTCAATGCGGCTGTGTTGAATGAAGCATTTTCTGAAAGTAATTCGCCATCCAATGCCACTTTCTCCCCGGGCTTCACCTGAATAGTTTCTCCCAATTCAATAATAGACGGATCTGCAACGACCGGTAAACCATTTCTTATCACTGTCACTTCATCAGGTCTTACATCGAGCAGGGCTTTGATACTTCTCTTTGCATTATTAACAGCGGCATCCTGGAACCATTCGCCGATCTGGTAAAATACCATTACTGCGACACCTTCTTCATATTCACCAATTACAAATGCTCCAATAGTTGCAACACTCATCAAAACAAATTCATTGAAAATGTCACCCCGTTTTGACTTTCTGAAAGCAAGGTCTAAAACATTTCGGCCTGCCAATAAATATGCAATCAGGTTTATGATCAAAGATGGAATTTTAGGCAAGTCAATTTTAAAACCGTATTCCAATAAAAGTAAAACGATAAGTATGAATAACGCCAAAAGTAAATCCCAATGAGTTTTCCATCCTTGTTCATCTTTGTCCTCTTTTCCGTGATCATGACCATCGCCGGATGAATGCAATGGAACAACTTTTGTTGTATTTGTCTTCTCGTCTGTACCGCAACATCCATCTTGTGCTGCATTTTTTATGTCATCGTGATTGTGTGCCATATAGAATCAATTAATAAAAAATGAAATAATTCCTGTAATAATTAATACAAGGCCGGTAATAATTCCGGCATTATGTTCCCATTTGTGCCAGTTTAATTTTAGTAATCCCTTGTAAGCTATCCTTATCCAGACCAGCATTCCTGCAATGGTTATGATTGTATATAAGCCAGCAATCATAACAAGGAAATACCAGCCTTTACCACCTGCAAGCAGAAAATAAGCTTCAATCTCCATGCAGGGAGACAAAAACATAGCAATGACCAATGCGCCGACAACAGCACCTTTGCTCTTCCTTTCAATTTGCTTTTTCTCCAAATGAAAATGATGATGAGTGTAATGTTGTCTGACAAAATAAAGTCCAATCAATATCAAAATAGAAGGGCCGATTATTTTAGTAAAGTCCTCGATATGTGTGGTAAGTTCGCTGCCTATCATAGCAAGCAGCACGCCAATAACTATTGTACTGATTACATGCGCCATACCTGCAATGAAAGTAATACGTGTGGTCTCTGCCAGGCTCCAGCCTTCTTTTCTGCCAATAGCCAATACCGGCAACCAATGGTTGGGAATCACTGCATGAAGCAGGCTGATCAATAAACTTCCAACAAAAATTGAGTACATGCTGTTTTATATCAGGTCAATGTTCTGATTAAAGGCGATTTTTTATACAATTGATTGAACTTATCAATACCAAGTGTCTTTATCATTTTTTTCTTTTCCAATAATAGTACCTTGCTTTCTAAACTTTCGCTGAAGTAATAAACAGGTTTCGGACTATACGTTTTATAAATTATCACAAGGGCGATGCTCTCAACAATCTCGTAAGTGTTCCCCTGAGAAAACCGAAGTAACTTTTTTTGTGCATTCTGGAAACCCCATAAGCCCTTTTTCCTGATTTTTGTTTTGCTTTCATCATTCTTAATCAGCAGCAGAAATCTTCCGTGATTGCCCCAGGGTGTTCGTATTTTCTTTATTCCCTGCTCAGGTACTACATAGTTATATACATCTGCTGCATTATAAAATATTTTGTTTTGCGAATCAGCATAATTCCACGATAGAATCAGGCTTAATATTATAATGTATCGCATGAGTGTTTTATTTAAGATTTTTGCCCGTACTTAATGTTCATGTTCTCCCGAATTGGTCATTTTTGCCAATACAAAGTATGCGCCCTTCACTACAATCTTCGCGTCTTTCGGAATCTCTTTCAGCAGAGTAATCTCCGTATATCCTACATCAGTTGTGCCTTTGGCAACAGGTATTCTCTCAAAGGTTATTCCTTTTTCATCTTTGTGACCTGCTTCTGCTTTTACATCATGTTTTACACTATCCTTTGTATGTTCTTCTTCTCCATTCTGCTCAGATACAATAAAAATATAATCCTGGCCTGCCACATTTACTATGGCCTCAGTTGGAACTGCCGGTAAGGTTTGATTTTCCAAACTAATTACTGCTGTTATATTCATGCCATCAATCAAGCCCGTTTTATCACCCTGCACTTTTGCATGAACGGTTACTGCTTTGCTTTCACCTTCAAAGGAGGAGCCTAATGAATAAATCTGTGCATCATATTCTTTGCCGGGGTTGTTGGTTAGTGTAAAGTGTATGAGTTGATTATTTTTCAATTTGGGCAAATCTTTTTCATAAACAAACAAATCAAGATGCAACTGGCTGTTGTCAACAATTTCGGCAACAGGTGTGCTTACATCCACGTAGCTTCCCATTTTTACTATTACATTACTTACTACGCCACTGATAGGGCTTGAAATTGACAAAACAGAAATCAATTTACCATTAGAAAGTCTTTCGGGATTAATGCCCATCAATTTAATCTGCTGCTCCAATGTTGATTTTAGCGTTCTTAATGTTCTTAATTCTGTTTCCGCAGACTGAAGATTTTTTAAAGCTCCTGCATTGCCTGCATTCAAATCTCTCTGTCTTTTTACTTCCAATTCCGCCAACACGATTTTTGAATTCACACTGAGGTATTCGCTTTGAGCCTGGATAAAATCAGGGTTTGCAATTGTGGCAATTGTCTGTCCTTTTCTCACATAATTACCCGGTTGGATTAGCAAAGATTTAATCACACCACTGTACAAGGAATTTACACTTGCTTTGTTTTGATTAGGTACTTGTAAAACCCCGTTTGTTTTAAGAGAGGCTGTCAATTGTTTTTCTTCTATAACGCCCAATTCAATGCCAATGCTTTTTATCTGTTCATCCGTAAGTATGGCCGTGTTGGTATTTGCATGTTCATCTGTATGGCCTTCTTCTGTTGTTGCCGTTTCAGCAGTACCCTTACTGCTGCAAGAAACAAAGGTTGCAAGACCTGCGAAAAGGATTGTTAATATAAAACACTTCTTCATCTGTATTTATTTTATTGATTGATGTAATAGTAATATTGAATGACTGACTGGTTATAAGCATTCAAATTTTCAAGATAATTTTTTTTAATCTCAATTGCCTGTGCCAGGTATTGTGATAATTCTGCAAAACTGATTTCTCCGGCACGGTATGCAAGTGTGGCAGCTTTTATAATTTCTTCTGCCTGTCTTAACCCGGTTGATTCATAAAAGAATAACAGGCTGCGACTCTTTTCCACTTCCTGCTGCATCTGTAATTGCCTTGTGCTTAAAACCTGTTTGCTATAATCAAATTGTCTTTGCTGAACGACCATATCGGCTTGCGCAACTTTTATTCTATTCTTAAAAGCACCTGCGCCAAATAATGGAAAAGCTGCTGTTACCGAAAACCCGGTAAAGGGGTCATTAGCACCCCACAAACGCTGACTGAAGAAACGTCCTGAGAACTCAGGCTTGTTTTGATTCTTCACAACTCCAATACCTGCGGCAGCTATATTGATATTTTGCGATTGTAATGCCAGCAAAGGATGAAGACTGTCAGATATAGTGCCGGGCATCGACAGTCTCTCTAATGGTGTTATTAACGGCAGCAAGGATTCATTTGTATTGAGGTATTGCGATAATAATTGCTGCTGAATCTGAATTTCTTTACTAATCTGCTGTATCAAAGCCTTTAGTTCCATCATCCTTACATTAGCAGCAATACTATCTAAACCCGGACTGTCACCTGTTCTTACTTTCAGAATAGCAGCGTCATTCAATGATTTGTAAATGCTGTCCAACCTGTGATAGAGTTGTTGTTTATCCTGCAAATACCAAAGCTGGTAGTAGACAGTTTTTACATCTCGTTTTACTTCAACATCAATAGCGGCCGTATTTACCTCGTAGTATTTCAACTGCTCATTGTAAAGATTCTTTTGTGCTTTATTCAGGCCCGGCCATGCAATGCTTTGTGATACCCCGATTTTTAATATCCCGGTGTTATCACTTGGCCGCATATCTTCATTTTCTGCAAATACACCCGTTTTTGAAAAGGCAGTTGCTGTTTTAATCTGTGCTTCCCCTCTATTGATTTGCTGGTTATTTATTTCATACAGCAAATTATTTTTTGCCAGTGCAATCGCTTCATTAATACTTACTCTTTTTACGTTGGGTTGCTGGGCATCTACATTATTTGAAATTGTCAGGGTCAGCATACCTGCAATGAATAGGGTTACAGGTTTCACTTTTGTTTTCCGTTTTGCTGAAAAAATAATATAAAGCAAAGGCAATACCACCAGTGTCAGGAATGTTGCAGTAATTAATCCGCCTATTACTACTGTGGCCAAGGGTTTTTGTACTTCTGCGCCCGCACCAGTTGATAATGCCATCGGAATAAAACCCAAAGCTGCTACCGAAGCAGTCATTAATACCGGACGTAAGCGGATTTTTGTTCCTTCAAACACCCGTTGAATGATGTCCTTCATTCCGTCTTTTTCTAACTGATTAAATGTGCTGATTAAAACAATACCATTTAGTACCGCCACACCAAACAATGCAATGAATCCTACGCCTGCTGAAATACTGAAAGGCATTCCTCTTAACAGTAAAGCAAACACCCCGCCAATAGCACTCATAGGAATGGCGGTATAAATCAGTAATGCTTCTTTTGCTGACCCGAATGTGAAATAGAGTAACAAAAAAATCAAAGCCAGCGCAACCGGCACAGCAATTTTTAATCTCGCTGATGCTTCCTGCAAGTTTTCAAATGTGCCCCCATACGTATAATAATAGCCCACCGGAAGAATTTCCTCAGCTATCAGTTTCTCCTGTATCTCTTTGACCACACTGGCAACATCACGGCCTTTTACATTAAAGCCAACTACAATTCTTCGTTTTCCTTCTTCACGGCTTATCTGTGCAGGGCCTTCCTTAAACGATACAGAAGCTACCTGTGATAATGGAATTTGTGAACCATCAGGGGTTGCTACAAATAAATTGCTTACATCATCAATGGAAGTACGGCTTGCGCTGTCCAGCCTCACCACCAAATCAAATTTTCTTTCATTCTCAAAAACCACTCCCGCTGCTTCACCTGCAAAAGCCGTACTGACAGTATGATTGATGTCTTCAATATTCAAACCATATCCAGCTATCTTTGCCCGGTCATATTGAATAGTGATTTGTGGCAAACCTGTAGTTCTTTCTACCTGCGGGTCTGTTGCTCCTCTTACGGATTGTACCACTTGTGCAACTTTAGGTGCCAAAGCCGCTAACGTATCAATGTTCTCTCCGAATATCTTTATAGCAACATCCTGTCTTACACCTGTCATCAATTCATTGAATCGCATTTGAATAGGTTGTGATGCCTCAAAGAAAACGCCGGGTATTACTTCTAATTTTTCAATCATCAATGCTGCCAGTTCATTATAATCTTTTGTTGTTGTCCATTCGCTTTTTGGTTTTAGCATAATGATAAGGTCTGATGCTTCGGGTGGCATTGGATCGGTTGGAACTTCGGCGCTACCGGTTTTACCTACTACCATTTTTACTTCAGGAAATGATTTGATGATGCGGCTGGCCTGCATAGATGTTTCCACGCTTTGTGTTAAGGATGTTCCCTGTGGTAAGATGCAGTGAAATGCATAATCTCCTTCCTGTAACTGCGGAATAAATTCACCTCCCATCCTGCTGAAGATGACTATAGCAACAGCCAATAAAGCAACTGCGCCGCCTACAACCGCATATTTCATTTTGATTGCCCAACGGATAAGCGGTGTATATAATCTCTGAAAGAACTCCATCAGTTTATCAGAAATATTCTTCTTGTGGCTTGTTTTCTTTGAAAGAAATAATGCCGACATCATGGGAATATAAGTAAGTGAAAGTATCAATGCCCCTAAAATGGCAAAGCCTACTGTTTCTGCCATTGGCCGGAACATTTTTCCCTCAATCCCCTGTAACGAAAGTATTGGCAAGTAAACAATGAGTATAATGATTTGTCCGAAAGCTGCCGAACTCATCATTTTTTTTGCGCTGCTTTCTACTGCATCGTCCATTTGCTGCTGCGTCAGTTTCCCTGCTATTTTTTTCACAACCAAAAAATGCAATGTTGCTTCTACAATAATAACTGCACCGTCCACAATCAATCCAAAATCAATTGCACCCAAACTCATCAGGTTAGCACTGACATTAAATACCCGCATCATCCCTAATGCAAATAACATGGATAGAGGAATAGCAGAAGCCACTATCAAACCAGCACGGATATTACCGAGAAAGAGAATCAATATAAATATTACAATCAATGCGCCTTCCACCAGGTTTGTCTTTACTGTGCCAACAGCCCGGTTTACCAAACTTGTTCGGTCAACGTATGCCTCAATCACCACATCATCTGGTATTGCTTTTTTGATGATTTCCATTTTGGCTTTTACCCGTTCTACAACAGCGGCGCTATTTGAGCCTTTCAGCATCATTACAATACCGCCCACTACTTCCTTTTCTCCATTGTAGGTAACTGAACCATACCGGACCGCATTCCCTAACTGCACTTCGGCAACATCCTTAACCAAAACAGGAATGTTGTTGACCTTTTTTACAACCGTATTCTTAATATCTTCCATTGAACCAATTAGTCCAATCCCCCGAATAAAGTAGGCATTTGGTTTTTTATCAATATATGCCCCACCTGTATTTTCATTATTCTTTCCCAATGCAGAAAATATTTCAGCTATAGTTACATTCATTGCTTTAAGTCGATAGGGGTTGACCGCTACTTCATACTGCTTTAGCAAACCGCCAAAGCTGTTTACTTCGGCTACACCTGGAGTTCCGTATAGTTGCCGAGCAACGATCCAGTCCTGCATGGTACGTAAGTCCATTGCGGAATACTTATCCTCTGACCCTTTTCTGGGGTGAATGATGTATTGGTATATTTCTCCCAGGCCCGTACTTACCGGGGCCAGTTCCGGCGTGCCTAAGCCTTTAGGGATTTTCTCCTCCGCCTCTTTTAGCTTTTCATTTATCAATTGACGGGCAAAATAGATGTCAATGTCATCATGAAATACTACGGTGATAACCGATAACCCAAACCTTGATATGGATCGCATTTCTTCCAGATCGGGAAGGTTGGCCAGGCTTTGCTCTATCGGATAAGTAACCAGTTGTTCCGTCTCTTGTGCGGCCAATGTCGGGGTAATTGTGATAATTTGTACCTGATTGTTAGTAATATCCGGTACAGCATCCACAGGTAGTTTGCCTGCGCTCCACACTCCCCAAATAATGAGTGCCAGTGTCATCAACCCGATGATGAGCTTATGTCTTATACTGAAATGAATAATTTTATTAAGCATGTCTTTATTTGTGATTTGAAATAAGGTGATAATATTTCATCATATACGCAGCTATTGCTATTACCATAATAGCACCAAGCACTATCAGTGTAACAATTTTAGTTACCCGCATCCACATGGGTTTTACAGGGTCTTTGATCTTGCTGTAAACAGGTTTGCTGCGGGTTATAGACTTTCCTTTCTTAGTCATAACCTCTTGGAAACCGAAATGAAATAATGTAATAGTCAGTGCATGATTGCTGCACTGAGAGGAAAGAGAGTTAAGCAGCTATCTTGGGAGGCTGCCAGATGGAATAGGAAACTTCTGTATTTAAGTTCTCGTTATGAATGGGGTACTTTATAGATTGGAAATCCTCTTTTACGATCTGTGCTTTACCAATAGGGTTATAAAATGCAGAAGCCGCACAGCATGAACAGGTACAAAATGGCGTACAGGCTTCTTTGGAATGGTTATGTTCCTGGTGATTGTTCGACGCATAAACTTCTACCGGAGTTGCTATATTACATTCCTTACTGTCATTACAGGGAATGCAGGACAGTACGAGCAGGTATAAGCTTAAAAACAGGAATAATAACTTCATCATTACAAAAATAGCGGTATAACTGGTAATTCCTTTTAAAACGGGCTATAAAAATGTCATCATAGTTGCAAAAACGTGTAAATCAGACTGTTTTTGCTGATTTCGAAAACCTTACTCCGTGCTAGTGAATGGCTTATTTAACCCTTAAGAGGCTTGCATTGATTGCCACTACAACTGTACTCACACTCATCAGGACTGCACCTGCTGCCGGGCTTAACAAAATTCCCAATTTATACAGCACACCTGCCGCTAATGGTAATGCCACTATATTATAGCCTGTGGCCCAGATCAAATTCTGAATCATCTTTCTGTAAGTAGCTTTACCAAACTGAATTAATGAAACAACATCCCTGGGGTTGCTGTTTACTAAAATAATTCCCGCTGTTTCGGCAGCGATATCAGAACCCGAACCCACTGCAATACCGACATCGGCCTGAGCTAACGCCGGGGCATCATTGACGCCGTCTCCTGTCATAGCAACAAATTCTCCTTTATCCTGCAATTCTTTTATCTTATCCAATTTTTGATGCGGTAACACTTCAGCAAAAAAGCTGTCCATCCCTAACTTACCGGCTACAGTCTCTGCTACTTTTCTGTTATCCCCGGTTAGCAACACTGATTTTATATTTATCTGATGCAAAGTTTGAATAGCTTCTGCAGATTCAGGCCTGATTTGATCTGACAATGAAATATAACCTGCCAGTTTACTGTTTACTAAAACAAACACGACTGTTTCAGCTGCATCAGCCTGAAAATTATCGGGTATTGCAATGCTCTTATCTGAAAGATAGCCAGGGCTTACAACTTTAATATCTTTCCCTTCAAAAGTAGCTTCTATTCCTTTTCCGGTTATGGCATTAAAGTTTTCAGCTGCTGTAATCTGAATGGATAAGTCATTTGCTTTTTGAATGATACCTGTGGCTATTGGATGCTCTGAGTTTTGTTCCAATGCAGCAGTGTATCTCAACAACTCCTTTTCAGATAACTCTTCGGAGGTGGTAATGATTTTTGATACTTCAAATTTTCCGATAGTAAGTGTTCCTGTTTTATCAAAAACTAAGGTGGTTATTTTTCTCGCATTTTCAAAGGCAGTCCTGTTCTTTATGAGCAGGCCATGTTTTGCTGACAAAGCTGTTGATTTGGCCACCACCAGGGGAACAGCCAACCCCAAAGCATGGGGACAGCAAATGACTATAACAGTTACCATTCTCTCAATGGAAAAAGCTAAATCTTTACCCGACAAATACCATACAAGAAAAGTGGTGATACCTGCAGCGATAGCAATCAACGTTAGCCAACGGGCTGCTCTGTCAGCTATCAATTGTGTTTTGGATTTAGATTTTTGTGCATCCTGCACCAGTTTTATTACTTGTGACAGGTAAGAATCCTTTGTGCCATGTGATACGGCTACTTTAATGGCTCCATTCCCATTGATAGACCCGGCAATAACACTATCTCCTTCGCCTTTTTCAACCGGCTTTGATTCACCGGTGAGCATACTTTCATTCAGATAACTGTTCCCTTCCGTAATGATACCGTCCGCTGCAATTTTTTCTCCCGGTTTTATTAAAATGATGTCCCCTCCTTTAAGTGTTTCAGTTTTGACATCCAGTATGTGCTCACCATGTACAAGATGGGCATCATCGGGCATCAATTGAACCAGCAACTCCAATTCTCTTGATGCACCTGCCACCGATTTCATTTCAATCCAGTGCCCTAACAGCATGATCAGAATAAGTGTAGCCAGTTCCCAGAAAAAATCCATTCCTTTCAACCCAAAAACGGTTGCTACACTGTAGATATAGGCAACTGAAATGGCAAAGCCCACAAGTGTCATCATTCCCGGATTCTTTGCTCTCAACTCTCCAACCAATCCTTTCAAAAAAGGCCATCCACCATAAAAGAAAACAATGGATGACAAAAAGAAAAGTACATATTTGGAACCAGGGAAACTGAAATGAATACCTAACCAGTGCTGTATCATTTCTGATAACAGCATGATGGGGATAGTAAGCGCCAAAACAACATAAAACCTTTTCTTGAAATCGGCAATTCCTGACGAATGCGACCCATGACCACTATGCGATATTGTTTTTGAAAGTGGCACCAACGTCATGCCACATAAAGGACATTTGCCTGGTTCATCCTGTACAATCTGCGGATGCATGGGGCAGGTATATTTCTGAAAACCTTTTACTTCATTAATGTTTATAACCGGATTAGTTTGTTGCTCTTGTTTTATATGTTTATCAACTTTAGTATGCTTATGATAATTTGAATGACCTTCATTTTGCATACTGGTTAGCAGAACTAAATTCATTCCGCATATGGGGCAGTCACCTGGTTTATCCTGAACTATTTCTGGGTGCATGGGGCAGGTGTATCGTTGTTGATATTCCATATTCTGCTATTTATATAAACTATATTCCTGATGAACTATGACTTATCATAATCTTCCATCCTCCTTTTATTTTCTTTAAAACGGTTGTACTAACACCTTTGCTCCTGAGTTCAGTATTGTCTTTCGCAATAACAATACTATAATTATAGGTTTCAGTAGTAAATGCATAATTGCCAACCAACATAACTTCCACTTTATAATCATTGAATTTGAAAGATTTAAACTTCTTTAATTCAGGTATCAAATAGTCCTTCATATAATGCTCATAATTCCCCTTACTTTCACCTGATTCATAAATTTTCGAGTCTTTGCTGAAAAAGGCTTCTGTGCTGGTCATATCCAGTTTTTCTATAGCACTATTATATTGCTTTAATACCAATTTGACAGCTTGGTTATCTTTACTTTTTGGCGAAACCGGAATTGTATCCGTATTCCGTATATATTTTTTGATTTCAGCCAAATCTGTACCAGCTTCTTTGCTTTGTGAAAATGATTGAAACCAAGCACATGAAGCAAATACACAAAATAATACTATTCTTCTCATGATACTTAATTTACATTTTTTAATTCAAATTCGATTTTTAGCAGCTCCCATGCCACAGAAATCTTTGCACTTTTGTCTGTTGTAATTTCTACAAAATATTGCAACCGTTCTTTGTGAGTATTTTTCTTTGGCTTTACTTTGATTCTTACGACATCTTCCTTCTCGTCATATTCGGTTGCTAAATGTTGTTTCCAATGCCTGTTAATAATAACAATCCATTCATCTTTACCGGGGATAGTAAAAATGGCATATTTGCCTGCTGGTATTTCTGTTCCGTTTACCACAAATGTTTTGGGTATTTCCAGTGTTGTTGCATCATGGGCACCGGTAACCCATACTTCATCAAAGGGAACCAGGCCACCCCAAATAATTCTTTTACGAACACCGGGTGAATGATAATTGATTTTAATGCTGTCACCATTAATGAGGGCATAAGCCATTGACTTAATGCTTTTCTTGGTTGTATCCTTTATTAGATTTGGATTATAACAAACTTCTCCTGCCTTCTGGGCAGCACCTGTGGTATAAATCAGAAAAAAGACAACAGTTACAATAACAGTTACAAAAGACTTTTTCATATTTTAGTATTGTTTTATTGCTTTGAATAGTTGAACCTCGCCAAATATTGTTTTAAACTTTTGCTCTATTCCGGAATAATTAAATCCGGCATCACTTATCATTGAAGGCATCAAACCCCTCGCATTGGCTTCAGTCGGCTTAAATCCATCTAAGCCACGGATTAGAGTAAATAACATCCGTTGAAACCATGATGCTGAACGGCCAAAATCTGCAATTATAATCTGCCCACCGGTTTTGGATACTCTGTATAACTCTGCAAGCACTTTTTGCTTGACTGTAGTATCTAAATGATGAAATACCAGACAGGAAATAATACGATCAAAGCTGGAATCAGCAAAAGGGAGATGTTCTCCATCATACGCTATAAACTTTATTTCCATTCCTTTCTCCCCGATTTTTTCAGAAGCCTTTTTAAGTATCGTCTTATCAATATCAATACCGGTTATATTGATTGAAGGTCTATGCGCCTTTGCCATTATAGTAAGTGTGCCTGTTCCGCAACCAAAATCAAGCACTGCAGCATAATCAGTGAGAAATGATGTGTTTATCAAAGTTTGCTTAATCCTTCTTTCCGGCATGGTGACGCCGACAAAAAAATCATATAGCGGTGTAAGCCATCTAAACCGTAATGCTGATACATATTTTGCTTCGGCCATAATGTAGTAATTGATTAGTGATTGTGTCCCGCCATTGGGTCTGCTCCCTTTTTAAATACATATTCGCTGTGCAGAAGGTATGCACCTGTTAATACAACTATATCTCCTTCTTTTAAACCTGATTTAATCTCAATTCTATCACCGCTTTCCAGACCTGGCTGAACCATTATACTTTTAAATGTGTTTTTTTCCGTCTGTAACCAAATAGTTGCCCCTTTGCCATCCCGGATGACTGCGTCAACCGGCAGGGTTATTGATTTTCGCTGCGGACTTTTCAATAATACATAAGCAGGCATACCGGGTTTTAACTGATTGCCCGGATTGGGGATGGAAACCCGGATAAGATTGATTCGTGTGTCAGGATTGATTTCCGGGTTTACAAATTCAATCCTTCCTTTGATTTCTTTATTGTCAAAATCAGGCAACTGAACGATAGCCATGCTGTTGGTATTTATTTCTGCCATTTGCGATGTATAAACCTGTGCCTCTGCCCACAAGGTGGAAAGGTCGGCCAGTTTTACAATTGTACCGCCTTCCATTACATAATCACCTTCCCGAATATCGAGTTGTGTAACATAGCCGCCTGCTGTACTGTAAAATGTAGTGGTTGGTGATGCTTTTCCTGTTTGTGTCAGTTCTGCTATCTGTGGTTCACTTAAACCCCAAAGCAGCAGTTTGTTTCTGGCACTCTGAATCAACTGGTCAAAGTCAATCACCGTTTCAGCAAAAAATGCCCTTTTCTTATCCAATGCTAAAAGATACTCCTGCTTTGCATTGTTTAAATCCTCGCTGTAAATCTCATACAGGGGTGAACCTTTTTTAACGTAATCACCCATATTTTTATAAAACAATCTTTCAACCCTGCCCATTACTCTTGAACTGACCGAGGTTGTTTTCATCTGGTCAAAATTCAATGTGGCTGTTAAAATCAACTGGTCGCCAATTGTTCCATTCCTAATAGTATCTGTCGTTATGTTCCCTAACTGAATTTGCTGTTCGCTTAATTGCAATTCATCTTTATTCTCCCCGTTCTTTTTCTTTACCGGAGTTAAATCCATTTTGCAAATGGGACATTTGCCAGGTTTGTATTCCACCACCTGCGGATCCATAGAACAGGTATAATAAGTGTCGGGGTCTGCTGCTATTTTATTTTTATTCTTGCAGGATGCCAGAACAAATAATAGAAATGTGATAATAGTGATATACCGCATAATCAGTTTTTAACTTTGATAAAACTTTCGCTATCCATAAGGAATTGTGCATTGAGTGCTACAGAATCTGCCGTTGTTAACCCGTTAAGCACCTGTATGTGTTTTTCATGAATGATGCCGGTAATTATCTTCATCGCTTTAAAACCTCCATCTGATTTTTGAAACACTACTTTATCTATACCTAACGAAAGCACAGCATCTTTTGGTAACCAATAAGCTTCTTTGGTATTTCCGAAAACGGTTGCTTTCACCTGGCTGCCAACAGGGATTTTTAAAACACTGTTATTGAAATATACTCTGGCTGTCAGTGTTTTACTTTCTTTACGGTAAAAGGGTTCTATGAAATCAATACTTGCCCGGAAATCTTTCCCCGGTGCAGTTTCCGGTACAATCCGTACTGTGTTCCCTGTTTTTACCATCGATTGATTTTCGCCATATATATTTAATATAGCCCAGGCCCTGTCCGGATTGAAAACAGTAAAAACAGACTGCCCCTTCTGCACATACATTCCTTCCTTCAAAGTCAGTTCTTCAGTAATCAGAGAAATATCTCTCATATTACCAGGTTCTTTATTCATGCCGCCATCGTTGGCTGCTTCATGTATATGTCCACTGTAATTACTGTACACAGCAATTGTTAATGATGGCTGACCGGCTTTTATTACCTGCCCCAACTGTTCATTACTCATACCTAATAACAATAGTTTTTCCTTTGCAGCCTGAATAAATGTGATGTTTTCTGCATCATTCTTTAACAGGAACAAAAGATTCTGCTGTGCAGTAAGTAATTCAGGGCTGTATATATCCAATATCTTTTGGCCTTTGGCAATTTTCTGATAACGATAGCGGACATATAACTTCTCAATTCTGCCTGACACTCTTGCTGAGATACTTCCCACCTGCCTTGTGTCATAAGCAATATTGCCCAGGGCTTCAATCTCAATCTGTTCTCCCCGTTGCTCAATGGTGGTAA
The DNA here is from genome assembly GCA_016720745.1 of Chitinophagaceae bacterium. Taxonomy (GTDB): domain Bacteria; phylum Bacteroidota; class Bacteroidia; order Chitinophagales; family Chitinophagaceae; genus JJ008. The sequence goes on from JADKKA010000001.1 coordinate 158,897, forward strand.
CAGGAATGGATGACACTACAAATTCGTTGGTTGGTCTTAGCAATGATCCCATTTCAATATCACCCGGATTATTGTTGGCAGATTCCTTCTTCACCAAGTCCATTCCGCAGATTGGGCAAGCACCGGGTTTGTCTCTTATTACTTCGGGGTGCATGGAGCAGGTGTATTCTGCTTTCTCCTTTTCCTGATTATGATCCTCCATTTTCACCAAGTCCATTCCGCACTTTGGACATGTGCCGGGTTTATCACTGAAGATTGAATCTTCCGGCATGGGGCAGGTGTACATTTCTTTAGCCCCGTCTGACAGATGGCCTTTATGGGAATCCTTATCACTGTTACAGGCTACAAGTGCAACAATTAAAGCAAGGAGGCTGAATAAAAGTAATTTCTTCATTTTATGTCCGGTTAACTCAATTGATATTGTAACATCATGCCATCGTCTTCGTGTTCCAGGTTATGACAATGGAATACAAACTTTCCGGTATTGCTTTCAAATGGAACAAGTACTCTTACTGTTTCACCCGGCATTACCAGTACCGTATCCTTCCATCCGCTTTCTGAAGCTATCCTGGTTCCCCTGCCACCCGTTCGGTCAAGCACCTGGAAAAATACCCCATGTAGGTGCATAGGGTGTGGTTCATCTCCTTTGCTGTTGTCAAAAACCCAAATTTCATTAGTATTGGCAGCAACATTCTCGTCAATACGGTTGCTGTCAAATAATTTGCCGTTGATACGGTGCCGCATCTGCATGCCGTCATTCATGGGATATCCATGATGCTCCATTGCATTTGAAATATCAAATGTTCTTGTCTTTACTGCTGATGAAACCTGGATATTACTAATTACACTCAGGTTAGCAGGAACTGTAAATGGATCGGTAACTGTGGATGTTACTTTAAACTTCATTATTCTGAAAGATTGCTTACCCTGTGCAGCGCCACCCTGTACAAATTCTTTACTCATTAAAAATAGTTCAGTACCGACTGTTACTCCGCTAAAGTTGACCAATACGTCCAATCTTTCACCAGGCGCAATCAAAATTTCTTTTATAGTAACCGGATTTTTCAATAGGCCTCCATCATTACCGATTACTATTATGTCGGCATTATTGCTGAGAGCAAGGTTGTACACCCTTGCATTAGAACCATTCAATAAGCGAAGGCGGTAATACCGGGTGGATACATCTGTATAAGGTGAGTAAATGCCATTGACTACAATTGAGTCACCCATATAGCCAGCCATTACTTCTTCCATAGAAGGATTATAAGTTATTCCGCTATTAGTGATGCGTTTATCCTGTATCACCAATGGGATTTCGTATTGACCAGATGGGAGGTTCAGCGCAGATTCCTCTGCGTCATTAATAATGAATAAACCAGCTAATCCCTGGAATACCTGCTTACCGGTTTTTTCATGAGGATGCGGATGATACCAGCTTAAACCAGCTCGTTGATTTACCGTGAACTGATATCGGAAATTGCTGCCTGCATCGGCCAACTGGTCAGGGTGGCCATCCATCAACGCCGGAATTTTTAAGCCATGCCAATGTATATTGGTATGTTCCGATAAATTATTCTGTAAAAGAATATTCACTGCATCCCCTTTATTTACTTTGAAAGTAGGGCCGAGCAGGCTGTTAGGTTGGTAACCTAATACTGGTATAGTCGTACCCTTTAAATTGGCAGTTGTGGCCTGGGCCGTAAGCGTTTGATTCAATCCAGCCTGAGCGGGAAATGAAAGGAGTTTTGAAAAATCACCTTCGGTTACCATTACAGGTTCCGTCATTAAACCCATGTGATGTTCCTTTTTACAGCCACTGCAACTGACCAGAAATCCGGCTAATGAACCACCTGTTACTACCGTACCGGCACTAAGGCCTGATATTTTCAAAAAGTTTCTTCTTTGCATACAGCGGTGTTTTAATTTTTTTCAATAATTCTTTCAATCGTTACCTGGAGTTTCAATGCCTGGTTGAGCAGATCCACATATTCCAGTTGTTTCATATTCAACGTTTCCCATGCATCATAAAGCATAAATAACTCTTCTGTGTTCTGCTCATAACCCAGTTGCATGGTCTTGTAATTATTCCGCAGAGCAGGAATAATATTTTCTTCGTATAGTTTTATTTGCTTTTTCTTTAAATCAAGTTCATTTCTCATGCCATAGGCCATGCCGCTGTATTCATTCACCATCATTTCCTTTTGTGATTGTATGGCATAGGTTTTCCATTTCAGGCTTTCAATATTAGCCTTGTTCATTTTAGATGACCATTTTGCCATCGGAATCCGTACCATGCCCATGATGGTGTACTGCATAGGCTGACCGCCAAAACCAATCATATTATCGTAGCGTATACCAAACTGGGGCTTGAGTGCAGCTTTTTCTGTTTCCTGTTTCAGCAATGTGAGGTTGATTTCCTTGTTTAGAGATTTCAGGTCACTCCGGTTAGTGTAGAATAATGTGCTGTCAAAAACAAGCGCTGAATAATCGCTTAATAAATAGGTGGTATCAATATCAAATTCTATCATGGCATTTCTGCCCATCAATGAATTAAGGCGGATGCGTTTTTCCCTGATGTCGGCTTCAAACATAAGTTGCATATTCTTTACATCACCCAATGCTGCTTTTGCTTTGTAATAGGCGCTTATTTTCTCCAACCCGTTTCTATATCGTATCTCCGCATTTTTAATCATGAATTCCAGAATCCTTTCGTTTTCACTCAGTATCACGAGTTTCTTTTTCAGGATAATCCATTCGTAAAAAAACTGCTTTGCATCATTGATCAATTCATTGAGTGTGGCATTCTTTCTTTCCTTTTCCACGGATGACATAGCTTTCATATACCTTTCATCTGCGTCCAGCTTTTTTCGGTTGGGGAACATCTGTTCGCCGGATACCATCACAGAACCCATACCCGGTATATCGCCTTCCCGATGCCAAAGCCGCACATCATAGGGTGTCATAAACTGGCCGATGCCTACCTGCGGCGGCATCCAGCTTCTTGCACCCTTAGCCGCTTCATCCATGGAACGTATTTCATTATCATACATTTTAACCACAGGATGCGATGATTTGATGCTGTCAATAACAGCATCCAGTTTTAAGATTTGCGAATGGCTGCTGCCAGCAACCACAGATGCAAACAATGCCAGGATTAGTTTATTCTTTAACATCAATTAATTCAATTTTACCTTTACGTTTTAATTCTCTTTCCTTAATCATTTCAAATATGACAGGGGTAATCAGTAGTACATAAATGGTAGATGAAAGTGTACCGCCAATTAAGGGGATGGTGATGGGACGCATTATATCGCTGCCCACACCCGTAGCCCAGAGAATGGGTATCAAACCAAAAAGCCCAACTGATACGGTCATCAGTTTTGGCCTTAATCTCTTTGCTGAACCTTCTATTACAAATTCACGAATGATAGCTGGTGTTAAAGTTGCTTTGGAGTTGCCGTGTTTTGCCACCATATTATTCATGGCCTCATTCAGGTAGATTGTCATGAGCATAGCAGTTTCAATAGCCATCCCGAACAAGGCGATAAAACCTACTGCCACCGCAACGGATAAATTAATGCCATAAAAATAAACCATGAAAACCCCACCGATCAATGCAAACGGAACTGTTATCATCGTAATAGCAGCTTCTTTAAAAGAATGATAAGTGAAATACAATACCATGAAAATGATGATAATGACTATTGGCAAAATCATTTTCAATGTACGATTAGCCCTTATCTGGTTTTCCCACTGGCCGCTCCATTCCAGGAAATATCCTTTAGGAAGTTTAGTTATCATCTGGTTTAATCTTTCCTGTGCCTCTTTTACGGTGCTTCCCAAATCTCTTTCTCTTACATTGAAAAGAACGGTGCCCCTGAGCATGGCATTTTCTGAATTAATCATTGGCGGTCCATCGCTGAGTTTTATTTCTGCGACGGCCTCTAAGGGAATCGGACCGAAATTCATCGTCTGAACCTGTAACCTCTTTAATGATTCCAGGTTATTACGGAAATCCTGACCGTACCGAGCATTTACTGAAAAGCGCTGGCGGCCTTCAATCGTCGTAGTAAGCTTCATCCCTCCCAATGCACTTTCAATGACCGTATTAACATCATCCACACTCAGTCCATACCGGCCAATTTCCTCCCGTTTCACTGCAATGTCAACATACTTACCGCCGGTGATGGGTTCCACATACAAATCTTTTATGCCTTCAATACCTTCCAATTGCTTTTTGATAGTTTGGGCAAAGGCATAAATACTGTCTAAGTTTTGTCCATACACTTTCAACCCAACATCGGTCCGAATACCTGTTGAAAGCATATTAATACGGTTAATAATAGGTTGTGTCCATCCATTGGTAACACCCGGTATCTGCATTTTGGAATTTAGCTCATTGATGATACCATCTTTCGTCATTCCCTTTCTCCATTCGCTTTTTGGCTTCAGCAGAATAATGGTTTCTATCATACTGATAGGTGAATTATCCGTTGCCGTATTTGCCCGGCCTGCCTTGCCCAGTACATGTGAAACTTCAGGAACAGTGCTGATGATTTTATCCTGCACCTGCAGCAGTCGCTTAGCTTCTGAATTGGACACATCGGGTAATGTAACAGGCATAAAGAGCAAGGAACCTTCATCCAGCGGCGGCATAAATTCAGAGCCGAGCCTTGTCATCATTATGATGCCGGTTGCCAGGGCAATAATATTTACCGCAATGGTGGTTTTACGCCACTTCAAACACCACTTCAGGATTGGGGTATAGATTCTTTCCAGCGTTCTTGTAATAGGATTGGCACTTTCAGGCTTTAATCTGCCTTTGAGAAAAAATGAAATCAGTACAGGAGTTAAAGTGATAGCAAGAAAAGCATCGATCAGCAGGATGAACGTTTTTGTCCATGCCAGCGGATGAAAGAGCTTGCCTTCCATACCCGTAAGCAGAAATACCGGAAGAAAAGAAGTAACCACAATGATGGTAGAATAAAATACACCTGGGCCCACCTGTTTGGATGACTTCTCAATAATTTCACTCCGTTCTTCAGGTGTCAGCGGGTCTTTATTTCTTTTGAGCCATTTTGCCATATTTATGCTTTGTCGGATGAGTTAATTTTTGCTGTTTGCGCTTCACTGATATGCCGGTAAGCATTCTCCACCATAACAATACCATCATCTACCACCACGCCAATAGCCAGTGCAATACCTGTTAATGACATAATGTTGGATGAAATACCAAACATTTCCAGGAATATAAAACCGGCCGCTACAGAAATAGGTAATTGAATAAGGATAATTACAGCACTTCTCCAGTGAAATAAAAAAATAAGAACAATAAGAGATACAGCAATCATCTCTTCAATCAGTGTTCCTTTTACCGAATCAATAGCTTCCTGTATCAAAGTGCTGCGATCATAGGAGGTTTTAAATGTCACCCCTTCGGGCAATCCTTTTTCTACTTCCTTCATTTTCGCTTTTACAGCTTCAATTACTTTATTGGCATTCTCATTATACCGCATCACTACAATGCCGCCCACCACTTCACCTTTCCCATCCATATCAAAGATGCCGAGACGTAAATCACCACCCATTTGTACTGTGCCGATGTCTTTTACTCTAACCGGGATACCATTATAGTTTGCGAGTGCAATGTTTTCAACATCCTCCTTACTTTTTATATAGCCGAGGCCCCGAATGATATAGGCCATATCTGCCATTTCAAACTTTCTGCCGCCTACATCATTGTTATTCGCTTTTACTTTATTCATTACATCCATCAGCGAGATGTTGTAAAACTGCAGTTTTACCGGGTCAACCACCAACTGGTATTGCTTTTCAAATCCGCCAAATGAAGCTACTTCTGCAACACCCGGCACTGTTTGCAAGGCAAACTTGATATACCAGTCCTGCAAGGCTCTTTGCTCACCCAGATCCAATTTCGGCGCATCTAAATGGTACCAGTAAACATGACCTACACCCGTGCCATCAGGCCCTAATGTGGGGGTTACACCCTGCGGTAATAACCGCTGTGCAAAATTCAGTCGTTCCAGTACTCTTGTTCTTGCCCAATAGATGTCCACATTGTCTTCAAAAATCACATATACAAAACTCATCCCGAACATAGATGTGCCCCGGATGTTCTTAATCTTTGGGATACCCTGCAGATTACTAACCAAAGGATAGGTTACCTGGTCTTCCATTACCTGCGGACTTCGACCCATCCATTCGGTAAAGACGATAACCTGATTTTCACTCAAATCCGGAATGGCATCAATCGGGTTTTGCTTAACAGAATAAATACCATACGCAAACAGGCCGCCTGCCAGGAGCAGCACAATCAGCCTGTTGCGTAAAGCCAGTTCAATCAGTTTCTGAACCATGATGTTTGATTAATCATTATTGAATTACTTCCTCTACTCTGCCGCACTTGAACATTCCGGAACCGAAATACGGGTTTTTAATTTCCTTTACTTCGCTAATCCACATGGCACCCTGGTTGTCCCTTGCCATTGGACAATGGTCATGATAAAGAGGGCGGCCAGCACCGAAGTTTTTCACCAGGTCATAAACTACTTCACTCATCATTACAAAATGTGACCGCTGATGCTTAATATTATCCCCGTTCTTAGCTATATGTTCTGCATGTTCTTTCATTTCTGCTTCGTTGGCATCGTAGGCTGTTTTTTGTTCTGCCGTCAATAATGATTTATCCAGTTTGCCAATAGCATTTTCCATTGCTTTTGCTCCACTCGCAGCTTCACCGGCATTATCACCGGCCAGGGCATTTTTGATATGCAGGTAATGGTCCACAATTTCTTTTATGGATGCTGCTGCTTTGGCATCTACATTCGTAAAAACAACAGAAACTGCCTTTACATCCTTATCATCTGTTGCAGATACATGCTGTGTTGTGTCGGTACTCGTTTTGCTCATATCGTGCCCCTCATGTTCATTTTTAGGGCTGCTGTTGCTGCAGGCTGAAAAAACAAGTGCAGATACAATTGCAATTGCTGAAATTATCTTGTTCATAGTTATTTTTGATTTTGATTAATGTTGATGATTGCTGTGATCTTCTTTCTTTTCTTTTAAATCCATGCCGCATTTAGGGCATTTACCGGCTTTACCGTATGTTTTATCGCCTTCACATTTCATTGGACATGCATAGGCTTTTACTACTTCCATTTTCATTTTTTCTTTTGGTGAAAGGTTTAAATCCATTCCACATTTGGTGCATTTTCCCGGTTTATTACTTACCACATCGGCGTGCATCGGGCAGGAGTAGTTTTTTACAACTTCAGCTTTCATTTGCTCTTTTGGTGAACGTTCCAGTTTCATACCGCAAACCGGGCAGTTACCGGGCTTTTTCATAGCTATGCTGTCATGCATTGAACAGGTATAAAGTTTTGTGTGCTTCAATGTGTCTCTTTTGCCTGCTTTTTCCTGAGCAAATACAGAAACAGACATGATGGTCAAAGCTGCCATCATCAGCATTTTTACTGATTTCATTTTTTATTGTTTTACTATGTTGGAAAACGAATTACAACGGCATATAGAAATGCCAATAGCCCGGTGTAGGAACACCTGGCTCATCAATGAGTATAATCTCTAAATAAGGAAAGTACAATTGCGGATGTACACCGCAACGCCGCTACTTCGGGGTGGAGCGTGACTTACAGGATGTTTTTCGGTAACAGAAGAAACCAGGATTTCTGAACTGGTAAAACATTCAACCGGTATGTCAATAACCTGTAATGCAAAATTAGTAACGAATGACTCAGCAGTTTTCTGGTCATTGTCATTCTTCACAAACTTATGTTCATCCTTGCAGCAGCCATTATCTTTTTCTTCAGACTTCTCCATGCCGCAGTTCCCGCAAGTTTTGGATTTATTGTGCCCCAAACCCCAATCAGCCAGTTTGCCCATGCAATAGTGCATGTGCACCGTTGCCCCGGTTGAAGTACCGAGGTATAAAACGGCTAATATGGCTACGATGAACTTTTTCATGAATACGAAACAAAAGTATAGTTATTTTTTTGGAATAGAGCCCTAAATGTTTATAAAATAAATTTTAATACATGATTATGAATTACTTACAACAATTCTTCTTGGGTAGAAAAACTGCTTTCAGCAAACGACTTAGAAATTTACCGAATGACTTTAACAGGTTCATTTTATATCATATTTGCCAGCATTATGCCACTAATGGCTATCATCAGCGCTTCTTTAATGATGGATATTGAATCTACAGGAGGTTAAACAGATTTCCAGTCAAACTAATATACATGTGACTCTACCGGGATATCAATTATCCAAAATATAATATTAAAAATTCAATTAAGTATTTACAATATTAATCTGTACTAACATTTGAGCAAATTTATATTAATTATCCACTAGTAGGTCCGAAGTTTATTTATAACTGTTTTTTCAAGTTCAATTCTGATTCTCATAATTCTGCTCTTTATCTGTTCCTGGATACTATTACTTCTACATAATTACATTTGCAAAACCAGTCTTGACAACAGTCCCTTTAAGTTGAATAAGGGGAATTAGTTTCACCCGGCCCATTGAAACAGATTAATAACCTGTGGGCCTATTCTGTCCAAATTTTCTATCCCAGAAAGCCAGACACTACAACGACCCGCTTTTGAAAACTCGTATTTTTACATCGCGATGGAATTCAGTATTACCTATTACAAGAATATGTTTTTACAGAAGTTCAATGAACTGGAAAGATATCATCTTGAATCTTCTAATTATTCCCTGATTCAGGCAAGTAATCCTGTTCGTTTTCTCTTATACGATACACAGCCATTAGTGGATATGCTTAATAAGGACAAACAATTGCCAATTACTTATTGCGTGAATGGGGATGAGTGGCATGAGAAGGAATCCGGTCTGTTACCGGTTATTGAATGGAAAGAGGTTAATCCGGGTCTGTCAGGTAATCCGGTGGAGTTAAAGAAAGATGCTTTTCTTAAATTCAAATGCCTGTACTTTTTGGAGAACCCCTATACCGTTCAGGATATTCTTAAATTTTATGCATATGTACGGGGCGGTATACATCTGGATAAGGGAGAAGAAAAATACCAGCCGCTTCGTGAAGCATTTTATGCCTTTCAGTTAAATGGTCTGTCATCGCTGGATCACAGCATGAGAGGTATTGTACAGGTAATCTATACTACACTCAGTAAATATAAAGAAGCATTGTTGGCTGATTGATCTTTTTTCTGTTTTCTTTCCGGCTATTGTTTTTCATGGCATCTTTTCTTGCGACGCTCCGTTCATCTTTTTGCTCAGCTATCAACTGGCAGATGACCGGCATACTATCCTCATCCTTCGGATACAATGCCTTCAGGGTATATTGGCTGTTCACGCCTCATGCTTCGGCGTCAACAGCAGGATTACACAACTGAAGGTAGTTGATTGGCGAGGTCCTGTTTTGTAAGAAAAGGGACCCCATGCGAAAGCGAAGTTATGCGGCTTTGCGAATCTTAAAAAGCTGCAAAAAGACTACGGCATAAACACCCACCCATCCCACACCCTTCCTTTATTCCGTTTCCTTTTTGCCGGCAGGACAGCCGCATTCTTCCAAAGCTTTCTTTTTTCCCTTTTTCTTTTACAAAACAATTTTTTTTCATCAAAAATTAAATGTTATGGAACTAACAGGAAGAATCACAGCAAACGCAACGGTCAACACCGTGAAAGGTGACCGTAAAGTGGTACGGTTCAGTATCGCCATTAATGACAGTTACAAACCCAAAGATTCGCAGGAGGTGAAAAAGCTCACCACCTATGTGAACTGTTCCTACTGGATGCGGGAGGGTATCGCAAAGTATCTCACCAAAGGAACGCTGGTGGAAGTGCAGGGGCGTATCTCGGTCAGTGCATGGATGAACAAAGACGGAGAGCCAAAGGGCTCACTGGATTTTCATGTGAACGGTATCAAACTGCATGGTAAGGGTACTACTGAAACCTTACCCGCACCGGCCGATATTACTGAACCGGTGGAGGATTTACCATTCTGATTTATTTATTCTCATTAAACCGCAGCAGTACCGCCTGCGGGATATAAATTATGCTGGGTAATCAATTATGGCGCATAACATCAATTTCAACGAACAGACAGGACAACACAGTTTTTTCTCCGTGAAAGAAAAAGCCTGGCACGGGCTCGGCCAGGTTGTACAGGACTATCCGACCAGTGCCGAAGCCATCCGGTTTGCCGGGTTGGATTATGAAGTGGTAAAGCAGGATATTTATACTACCTGTTATAATGCAGACGGTCAGCCGATGGATTTTACCAAGCGGATTAAAACCCATTTGGCCACCATGCGGCCCGATACCGGGGAAGTACTCGGAGTAGTGGGCAAGGATTATGAAATCATCCAGAACCGGGATGCTTTCAGTTTCTTTGATTCTATTGTCGGGGGCGATGGTATCCAGTATGAAACCGCCGGGGCACTCGGAAAAGGTGAGCGGATTTTTATCACCGCCAAACTCCCCGGTTATATCAAAGTAGGCCGGGAGGACTTAATCGAGCAGTATTTATTTCTGACCACTTCCCACGATGGTTTTGGAAGTATTACCGCCGCCTTTACACCCGTCCGTATTGTTTGTAATAATACCCTCAATGCAGCCCTTCGCAATCATTCCAACAGTATCAAAATAAGGCATACCGCCAATGCAAAAGAAAGACTGGAACAGGCCCATAAAGTAATGGGAATTTCTAACCAGCTTTCCCTGCAACTGGATAGCATCTTTAACCGCTGGACAAAAGTAAAAGTAACCGACCCGGAACTCCTGCGATTGATTCAACTGGCGATGGTGCCAAATAAAGAGGTGCTGGACAATATCGAAAAAGGCCAGTATGATGAACTGTCCACCTGCTTTAACAACATGTGCAATTCCGTTTTTGAATATGCCATGAGCAGCCCCACCCAGCAAACAGAAACCACCCGGGGTACTTTGTTCGGGGCTTATAATGCCGTGACCGGGTATTTTCAGAATGTACGTAATTACAAAGACGACGAAAGCAAACTGAAATCCCTTTTATACGGAGGTACGGCACAACTGCGGACACAGAAGGCCTTTAACCTTTGTATGGATTTTATGAACTAAAACAACACAGGCAGCCCGGCGACGGGCTGCCCTTTTAAAAGGTAAAAAAGCTGCCCCGCTATATAGTGGCAGATTTCAGTATCGGGCGGGGCAGCTTGGGTTATTGTTATTGGCTGAATAAACTTTTTGCTTCTTTTTCTCAACTATATCTTATGAAACTCTCTAAGGTGCATCAGGAATGTATCCGTAATCCTGGTATGGGTGAATAAATAATCTCCTGTAGGCTGATTAAACTTTTCATATTCCTGCCGCCATCTCCGGAATTCCTCCAATTCATGCTGTTCTGTAATAGCTCCGATCATTAATTCATCGCCACTTTCATCTTTTAATAACAGATGGTCCTGATTTATTGTATAGCTAGTGGCTTTAAAATACACCGTTGGAGAAAGCCCCCATTGGTTAGTTGTTAAATCCTCTTTGGGAATCTCGTACCAGGGCTTATAATAAAAATGAAGGATCTCTTTACAGCCTTTGTTGTTCAAGAATCCCGGCCAGGCACGATGGGCGAGATAAGTATTGTCTTTCCCATATACTTTAATCTCCTCCTTGAATCCTTCCAGGAGGGATATTATACTCATAGTTGTAACCATTCTTTGTTTGCACAATTCCGGATCTTCGTAAAGTCCATTCACCAGGTCTATAACATGCTGAATTAAATATGAGGAGTGGGGTCCGCTGTATGTATGTTCATAGGGGTGCGCCATCACGTTTCTGATGGTTCGCAGGGATTTTAAATATTCCGGGTTATAGACTTCAAAGTAATTACGATCCTCAAACCACTTAATAAGTTGGACCAATTTTTTTCCTTCTCCCCATTTTTCATTATTGATCTCCTGGTACCTGAGTTTAAGCGCCATCTCCATCGTGAACATGGTTTTTAAGGCCCCCAGATCATAGAACTTATATTCAAAATAGCTATGCTCCAGCAGTTTCCGGATGAGCCGGAAATTCTCTCTCGTGTCACTGTGGACTTCAGGACGCAAATAAATCTCCGGTACGAATTTCTTAATGAACTCCCCCCTGTCCGTTGATACATTATCAAAGACAGTCCAGGTTTCATCCATGGTTAATAAAGGGGCGGTTGACTCATTTATCATTACACAAAGTTCGGTTTTCGCCTGCAATATGCTGGCAAGGAGTTCGGCATAAACACAGGGCTTAGCGCATGGCTGTCATTTATTCCGCTCCTCCTTGCGCAAATTCGGCTGCAACCGGTGAAGGTTTCATAATCAATTTTTCAAACATTAAAAACATGGATTATGGAAAACAAACTAAGCCTGGAAATGCTGAACAATGTATCAGAAATCGAAGTGGTGTATAAAAGAAAAGTCACCGTTAAAGTATCTGAACGTCCGCTGATCAGGACCTCAAAAGATTGTTACGACATCTTAAAAAACTACTGGAATGAAGAAAAGATTGAACTGGTGGAAGAGTTCAAAGTCTTATTTCTGAACCGATCCAACAGGGTTCTTCAACTGATGACGGTCTCCAGTGGCGGGATAACCGGTACTGTGGCTGATCCCCGGATCATACTTGCTACAGCCTTAAGGCTGGGTTCCTGCTCCCTTGTCCTCAGCCATAACCATCCTTCAGGCAGTCTTAAACCTTCCAGGGCAGACGAAGAACTAACCCAAAAAATCAAATATGCGGCACAGTTTCATGATATAACAGTGCTGGATCATATTATCCTAACAAGCGAGGGATATCTCAGCTTCGCTGATGAAGGGCGGCTTTAAGCCCTTTTTAACTCTATAACTGGCATTGGTCTGCCCAAACCCTGTCTGGTATATTGTAGTATTTTTATAGTCCATTACTAAAAACAGTATAATGCAGGAACTTGTAAGCGCTTTAAACGAAATTATCAGCGAGGCCAAAACCGAAAAACATCCATATCCAAAAGATGAAGGAGCTTGCGATGCCGATCTTGCTTGGGAGGCCTCCCGGTTCTTTGCTACGCTAATACATAAGGCCGAACCGCTCGGCTTATACAAATCTTTTGAGCAGTACGAAGACTTTAAAGAACGGTATCAAAATTCAAATAATATTCTGATAGATGATGCCACCCTTTTCCAACAATGCTGGCTGAGAAACATTCTTGGATTTGTGGAAGTCACAGGTGGGGTTAGTTCTCTTTGCTTCCGGTTCAATGAAATTAGTGAATATAAAAATGAAATCCTGTTTTGGCTGGAATTTCAGCAAAATCATGAAAAAAGCGGGAAAAGAACAGTTGAAAAAAATCATATCGAATCAGCAGTAGAGTTATATGAGCGCCAATATCATATGCAGCTGGACCGGAAAGGTGTTTTTTTCAATAAATGGACTTCGACAAAAGAGGGGCTGATTGAATATGCCGACTTTCAGGTTTACTTTAAACAGTACATTGACCACTGGGATGATTTTGCATTTATCTCCGCCTATGAACAGTTTAAAGAAAACATTGACGTAAAAACATTAATGGTAAAAAGAGAAGATTTAGATGAACTGCATAAGTCATTCAAATTATTATTTCCCCAAATACCATCAATTAGGGCATTTATTGAGCAAAAAGTCATCACGGAAACTGATGTACATTATCAAATTGGCTTTTACAATACTGAACCAGGGTACTGGAGTGCACTGAAAGATAAGATCGGCGGCTTACTATGGGAACTAATAATCAGCGATGATACATATGCAGATGATACACAGAGATTAAAAACCTGGCTGACGAAACTCCTTTATTGGCCGATGTGGCCGGATCCCTTTTTATACATGACCGGGAATTCAGCAACCAGGTTTCTCAATACGGCATTTGATTTGGTCATGACGGACACTGACATAAAAGGATCGAAAGATGAGTTTAGAAAAGTTTGTCTTGATAGCCGGTTGAGATATGATTCCCTATTACCCCTAGAAAGGGCCATCAACTCCGGGGAATTCACATTAAATACCACAGATCATTATGAATTACTGACCAGCTTTAACAGATGGGAAAAAAAAGCCTCTATAACCTACTTATACGGACAGGATTCAAGGAATTTACTCACATACCTGATAAAATCCATTGTCAAATACGATGATGAGTATAGCCAGAAATCACAGCCCGATTCAGCCCCTGATACTAAAATAAATTATCACAGGGTCATTCGTTTGCTGGAATCAGGTCTTCAAAAACCTTTTCTGTTATGGGAAACTACACGGTTTATAATTAAAGATCGTCCGGTGATTATTCCTTACCTGATAATGGAAAAAGGATTGGAAAGCGTTGCTTTTCTACTGCTGGATGATTTGGATTTTTTTGCTTCTCAGAAGCAAATGATGAATATAGAACTCTGGAAACAATCAACCGCTCTCTTTCTGTTACAACTCCCAAAACAAGATAAATGGCAGGCTGCCAATAAAATATTTCAGGTTTATCGCAGCCTGAATAATAATAAGTATGAAATTCCTTACAACCGGAGCAACACCAAACGGGAACAGGAGACACAGGAACAGCATCGTACAAAGGAACTACTTGTTCTGGGTTTGCTTGAGGACAGCCGGTTACATCCATACATGACAAACCATAGGCAGTCGGAGTATTTACTTCCTGCATTATACCCGGAACTGGCAACGATTATCATGGAATATTCAAGCCAACCGTTGTATAATAACGGCACGGTCCAGTTTCCAATTCTCCAGTGGGATGCCATGTGCTGGCTGCTCAAAATCAGTACTTACTGGAAGTATCATGATCAGAAGGGGCCAATGAGTGAAACTATTGGTCATTTGACAAAGGAATTTCTGAACAGATATTTAAAAAGTATAGAGGTAACTGAAATTAAAAAGTATAATCATTTTGAAGAAAAAGAAGAGTTGAGAATTCCACTGTGGAGCGAGAAAATCGAGCGCCTTCATTTCATTGAATGGATCTATCCCATTTACTTTATCCATGCAAACGGTCTTCTTAATCAGTTTTTATCTCCCCGGATTGATATTGAACAGACACCGGACCGTTATCATGAAAAAAACAAATTCAGCGCCGACAAATTACGTACCCATATTGGAGTACTGCTGCAGGTTCTACGAAATTTATTGCAACCAGTATTGCCATACGGATTTGAAAAAAATGAGATACATATTATTAAGAAAAAAATTGAGTCCCAGATAATTGATTTCCTGAGAATCCATATCAAAGACGATCCCATAAGGGGCAAAATCGATTTATTCGACTTTAACAGAGAATGGAGGTTTCAGGTCTCCGATAAAGAAGCCTTATTTCCGCAAATTGCCCGTGCGATCAACTGGTTTTCTAACCGGGATACTATAATTAACACGATCAGCGAAACAGGAGATATTAGTAAACTGCTCACGTTACTTGATTTAGTAAAATCGGAGGGCGTGAAACAGAAATTAATAAAAAAAATTCAGGGACTTAATATTCAAACCTTTTTAGAGAACTACAATTGGATACCGGAAATTCAGCATGCTGTTACTAACCTATCCAGTCATCCTGAGTTATTACCTCAGATAGAAAAGGCTATCGAATTCTGGAGACAGGAAGTCATGACCAGAAGGGATAAAAAAGAGTATCAATTGGTTCTTTACAAAGCGGAATTACTGGCAGCCTATTTTAAAAATTCGGAGACTCAGCTTGATGCGATTTCCGAGCCAGTTCTAAATTATCAAAGCCCTAGCGAACTGCGTCCCGCCGATTACAAGCAATTCTATAAAGGGTTGCTATGTATACAAACGGGCCCCGCAAAGTCACACACAATTTTTAATGCACTCGTCAAACAGTATCCCGAATACCCCTCCTTTGCCCTGAACAGAATGGTAGCAAAGATTAATCTGGCGATGACAACAAATGAAATAACTCTTTATCAGGAAGCATTGGAAGAATGGAAAGAAGTTGAATCTGATATAACAGACAACACACTGGACTATCTGGAGCCAGAACTTTCAGAAAACGTCATGACAGTCTTGAGCAAAACAGGCGACTATGATCAACTTGATACCCGTTATAAAAGCCTGGACCTCCCGAACCGGATGAAACCCGCAGTACTTGAGATCATGGTGCAAAGCCTGATTGATCAGAAAAAATTTGCCCAGGCTCTTCAATTGGTCAGTTCTGCAAAAACCTATCATCAGTTCAGTGATATAACGGACATCCGATTTATAGAAGACTTTGAAAAAAGAATCAGCCAGGTTGACGATATAGATGAACTAAAGAATCATTATGCCAGAATATTCAACACTGAACCAGGAAAGCTAATAAGAATATTTCCTAAAAACTTAAATGGACAGTTAGAGCTGAATCAGTTTATCGTCAAAGAAATCATCCTTGCGGCTGATAAATTACTGGAAAAAATAAAATCAATTGAAGAAATCAAAGACGAAAATAAGTACAATGATCTCATGGAACTACTGCTGGATACACGGATCAATCCATGGGGCTGGCAAGTCGGCGACCAGTCCAGGGGAGCCTATTCAGGTATAGGGGGTAAACAGCCGGGTGAAAGGGATTTGCCCATAATGAACCGGTACAAGCGGGTGATGATGGTATGTGAAGCTTTTATTTACCGGAACCCTGCATCCGTCAAGTCGCATCTTGAGAAAATATTCAATTATCATCATCAGCGTGAAGCGTTCACCCTGTTAGTTTATGACTTGAGCGAAAATCCCGGGGTTTTTGAAAGCAACTGGAAAAAATATAGCGATGAGATACTTCCATCAACTACCTATCCCACAGGCTTTGAAATTACAGGTGCGGTTACTGAAATAAGTAATAAACTTGGCTACAGCAAATCTGCAATAAAAGTCTGCATGTCGGAACATGGTAGTGGAACGATCCTTTATCACATATTTGTAAATCTGCATTACCGGGTTACTGTAAGTTAAATTTTAAATTTTCTTTACCAATGAAACTAAATTGGTTGACCAATCCCAATCCGAATCTGCAGGCAAAAATGCGATACTTCGCGGATTATTTTCTTTATTCCAACGAATTCCTGGGCAAGTTGCCGGACTTACCTTTTGATAATCCGATATCGTATATCAGCAAGATTGTATTTCAGATTGACAACAATATCGAACGTAGCCCCCACTATATTGATAACCATTTTCAGCAGCTAACCCATTTTTTTGGCAATTTTTTAAAGAAGCACTTTCCATCTTTTGAGGCAGTAAAAATTAGCTACGACCTGTATAACCAGGCTGGCACCGCCGGTAAGAAGGTGAAATGGTTAAAAGCTAACCCGGGTTTCAAAACAGAATTGGAGGAAGTACAAACTGAACTTGAAACTTCGCTTTTTGGTCTATTATTTTCCAATCTCACCAAATTTATTGTATGTCGGCATAGTTTACAAAAGCACCGAAAAGGAATAGAGTTCTATACGCAATTGTTAGTTTCATTGTTCCGGCTAAACAATCATTCCAAAAAATCAGTAGATAAATATATCGATCGGATTCTGTCATCAAATATGTACGAATTTCCATTTCCCTTGGATATATATGAACATAATAAGGATGAATCGTATCAGGATACGGCGCAGGATTATCTTAACAACAGGGATTTTATAAAACAGTTTGAAGGGTTGCAAAATCTCATGATAAATCCCCGGCACCGGAAAGGACATTTTGTGTACGTGATCAATCGGACAAATATTGGGAAGGAACTGGAAAATTCTTTTTTCGTAAAGCTGAATAGGGTAACATTTATTTCTCCTGCTCATCCGCAATTCCGGGAGCTGAAAAAAAGTCTCAGGTTGAAAGACCGTGAACAGCATCGTTTCGCTAAAATGTACCCCCGCTTTTTCGGCAGGCACAAACTGCTTGCCTATATTGAACTTAATTATGAGAGCAAGAAAACAACAAGCCTGGAGGGTGTGCAATTAGTGGAGGAAGAAATACACTTGTTGAATGGATACCTGGACACAAATCTTCAGTTGGAACCTGGCAATTTTCTGTTTACTGAAGATTTTAAGGGACGGGGCTGGCATGCCAATATCAGTTGGATGAACGGGAAAATAGAATGGTTGGATAAATTCAAACATGACAGGTTAGTGAGTTCACCTTTCGTGCGACTTAAAGATCATGGCCCCAATAACCAGTTACTTCACAATGAAAAGGTATTTATTAAAGCTGATACTATAGGGCCAGTTTCTCTTTTCTGGCAATATATCGAGAATTTGTTCTGGTCGCAGAATGTCAGCAACGAAGGCATAAGAGCGAGATTTTCCGTTATCCTGTCTAATAAAACCAGTCAGTTCACAGATTGGCTTTTATTACACATCGGGAATTTATTTTTTGGTGCAGCTCACGGTAAATACTCGGAAGAATTTGGTCCTGATCAATCTACCCTGGAACTGCTTGGTTCAGAATTAGGATATCGGCAGAACCTAAAATTTCCGATCAGGAAATATTTGCCGCAGATTAAACATCCGTTTTTGAGACGAATAATACAATATTACTTGACTACGAAAAGTAAGAAAAACCGCGAGAAATGGGATCTATACTTTAAGTCATTGATCCTGGAATTACAGGAAATCAGGAATGCCGAATTACATAGCGGCTATGTTAATGGTTTTTCAGATATTAAAATGAAAGAATTAGTGCCGTATGTCATGTACAAGGCCCGATGGGCCATTATTAATTTCTGGGAAGATCATAAAGAACTAAGTTTTGAAGAAGTGATTGCCCATGTCTCAAAACCAGAGTGAACCATAAGAATTTCAAAGGAGACTATTGCGGAGTATTATATAAATCGTGTTGGCTTTTAGCGGCGCTGCTTTATCATGATATTGTTCCTCCGTCATTACATAATTCTCAATAATGGGAATCTGCTTTCTTGTCCCCATCTTCGCAAGTGATCTGCAAATAATAATTAGGCCGGCAAAGCTATTAGCTGATTGGGCAAATTTTGCTAAACACATAGCGAACTGGTCCCGGTCAATTAAACGGCCAGAAAGCTTTTCCAAATACTGATCAAAGTCAAATGCCTGTTTAGATATTTCCAAATGCCTTAGTTCCTCCACAATGTCGTCTTGAGTTGGCAATACGTTTTTCTTAGACTCTTTGCTCAGATACGATGCAATCTTTTGTACCCATTCCGGGTAATTCGATAGCCGGCACTGCCTGGCGATTTCTGATAAACCGTGATCCTCCATCAGCTCGAAATAAGGTTGTAGACTTTCGAGCCTTGCTAGAGAAATTTGCCGGTTGCCTGGATCAACCAGATTGCCAAACAGGAAGTGAATATGCCTGAATTCGTCTGCCATAAAACTCGCATTCGTCCTTTCTTCCTGTGTCAGGTTCCACGGCACATCAGGAATAATAAAATAACCCCGCAGCGGCCCCTGGTAATAATCCTTTACCCGGTCCCAATGTCCAAAGCCTAAGCGGTTTATTTCCCCTGCGGCAAGCTGTCTGGTATTGGGAGTAGCGATCAGTAAGGCTATGATAAATCCGTGGCTTACCCAACTGATGTTATCCCAAAATTCAAGAAGGATTTCTTCGGCATCTGCTTGATTGATCTTTCGAAGGACTTCAATAGCTGCCCCTATGCGGACCGGATTTGTTTCCGGGATAGTCTTCGCAAGAAATTTTTTGAAATAGGCTTTAACATCCGGGTTCCAGATTTCATCCGCCTGCAGCATATAATTTAGGTCCTTCTCTGCAAGTTGTAAATATTCCGGAACGACTGTCATATCCCTTAAGCTGCGCCGCCAATTCAGGGAGAATTCATAAATGGCTGTATCTTCCTTCGGAATTGATTTTAATTCTGCAAGCACGATGGCATCGCTTTCATTACCGCACCAATACCTGAAAGCACGGTAACGTTCTTTCTCAGGATTGGTCTTGTCCTTCCAA
Organism: Chitinophagaceae bacterium; assembly: GCA_016720745.1. GTDB lineage: Bacteria > Bacteroidota > Bacteroidia > Chitinophagales > Chitinophagaceae > JJ008. The sequence goes on from JADKKA010000001.1 coordinate 178,844, forward strand.
TGATTAAATAAAAATGCTCTTGTTGGTTCGGATAGCTTAGATCGTCCTCTTCTTACATCCCACCGATCATCATCGAAAGCTGCATCTGAGAAAACTTCTTGCTCTATAGGACTGCCCTGATTAGTTAGCCGCTTGATGACAGCTCCAAGTGCAGCAGGAGAATCCAGGAAATTAATAATAGCAAAAATGAGTTGTGCGTATATAGGATTTTCACTAAGCATCACCAGGTGGTTGATTTGTTCGTCCGTGAACTCCCACCGGATGCCAGTTAGTTCATGCACCACATCATTTTTAATTCCACGGCTTTGGTACTTTCTGTTAGGGTCCACTTTTAGCGTTGCCCAGTAATCCAACGCATCTGAAAGCACTGAAAGATTCTCGCCATTAAAGCAGTTCAAAATTGCCCATAGATAGACGTGCAGTTCATTCTCATTTTTATTGCTATTCCAGTGCTTCTGTAGCGAAGGCAGCAACGTCGGAGAACGGAGATAACCAGCAAGTAAATACGTAGGAGATCTACCTTTATCGGTGAGCTTTTGATTTAATAGCGATTCAACATCATTAAGCGTTTTTTCAAAGTTTAATTGCAGCACATGATCGAGCACTATATCTCGCCAGTAATTGAACGATCTCGGGGGAAACCATTCCTGACAGGCATAATAACGTATGCCTTCTGTGGTTTCACCATTGCGGAAGCGGGCGAGATAAAGTTCTAAACACTCAGGCAAACCTTTTGTTATTTTCATTACATCCTTCGTATCAAAACCGAGAAGGGCAAATGCGGCAGACCGGTATACTTCCTGCGTGATATTATTGGTACGAATCTGAGCATTCCATTGGTTGATTTTACCGGCAATCCGGTCAAAATAATTTTGGTGTTTCTCTCCCTGGAGAAATTTCAAAGAATGAAAAACAGCAGGCGGATTGAGTGATAGCAATTGTTCAATTTGCAAATCAGAAAGTTCCTGTCCTGCAATGGCTGCTCCGATCCATTGTGAGTAATAGGGGTCTTCGATGATTGAAGTGTAATTAGCTGCGTTCGGAAGAAGATTTTGTAAACTTACAATCAGTAAATAATCTCTGATGCGGTCGTGCCTGAAAACGATACTATCATCAGGTTCTGCATGAAACAACTTCCTGTTCACGGCCAGTTTTTCAAAGCTGTCAAAATCACGGCCTGTATCTCTAAAATATTTTCTTAGCGAAGAATAAGTTGGATGCAGGTCACGATTGCTGAGCATATGATAACCTATCGCATCAAGGACCAATACAAAGCGGTTCGTTGTCAGGCTTGCTTTGCTGGATAAATCATTAATATTTTCCTGGACATACCATTCAATGATCTGCTGGCCATGATTGGCGATAAAACCACCACTTTTAATGATCCTGTCCAAATACAAAGTCATTAACAACGGGTCTTGCCTGGTCACATTTAATATCTCAATGATCTGCGAATCCGACAAGGACAATCCCTGCCTGGAAAGCCGCTGCTTAATAAACTCTGCACCCTCTTGCCGGTTGATAGTATTGAGCTTGAGGGTTTGATAAAAATTTTCTTTTGCGGCGCTATTTTTTATCAACCCGATATTTTGCGGCCAAACGGGACATACCATTTTTAAATTATCCGGTTCAGCGACCTGTGTCCATGAAATTATTTTATCCAGTAAAACACCAGGATTATTACTATTGATATCGTCGATGATGATTAATGGCGATCCAGCCAATAACTGTGGTAATAAATCCTTACCAATAAATAAGTCCGGGTAATGTCGCTTTAATTGACGCTCAATAGCATCAAATATTCCTGTTGAATCGGCGATTATACCTGGCTCAAGGCGCAAGACTACTTCCCCGGCATGATAAGCTTTCATTGCAAGGCTAAGAGAAGCTGCGCTTTTTCCCCCTCCGGAAGGAGCAACCAAAAGAGCCAATTTGGTGGCTAACTTCTCTAATTGTTTTGACAACTTTTGAACGGCAGAAGTGTCAACAAGTGAAGACTCCTCGGTGAAAATGGCCTGACTGTAATTGGCAAGATTCTCACGAGAAATTTCTCTTAGCAAAGACTGTGACAACTGTACAGCCCTGATGCCCAAATGCTTCCATCTGAGGTATTGACCGACAGGATCGTTATCCAGGAAATCTTCGAGATTAGAAAGCTCGATAGTTTTTACCTCAATAAATTTTTCAGGGACCTTTTCCTGAACTTTATTTTCAAGTTCCACGCTGACCCGTTGGTTGGTCACCAGAAAAATCTGGAATGCACATTCCGGATTTGTAAGGCGCTTCTGCCGTACTATACGTAAGGCTTTTATCAGGTCGCCATCGTTTCCCGGTTTTTTAGGATCTTCTTTTAGCCACTTCTTTTCCAGGTTGGAATCATCGGTCGTGTATTCAATGTATCCGTAGAGATCTTTTTTTATCGGAGCAAAGGCATCAACCGGGCTTCGGACGGATTCTCCTTTTTCATTTAACCCTGCTTCGATCAAATCCTTTAGCTCAGGATATTTTCTGCGAAGAATATCACTACCAATCTTTTCAAATTTTGACCGGTCGGTTATTGCCTTAAGGATTTCTGCGGTAGTCATCAAAACAGGCTGATTTTTAGGAAAAATGCTGTCTCGAAAGATACAGAAAATGGGCTGATCAGGATCGGCTATCAGCCGGATTATGCCTGGATAGATTTGAGTTTCTCATAAAACTCCGTCAGGTCGGCTTTCTTTAATATCTCGGTATGCATCTCCCTGAGTTCCTCACTGACTTCCTTTGGTAAAGCACTTATTATTTCGTCAGTGGGCTCATTTTTGGAAGTCAGTAATCCGGTTTCCAGTAGCCTGCCGAGAAGGATAATATTTTGACGGCTCATATGCAAAACGATCTTGCATTTTTCAGTCATTCCAGGACTGCTCAAAATGGTTTCAAAAATCTTCGCTTTTTCTTTGTTTACTGCACTGCTCATAACTCACATTTTTATTTATTAAAAAATCGTTCTCAAAACTATTATTTATTCGCTGATAGGAGCTAATCAGAATTTGATCAGGTGTTTATTATCGGAATCGGTCAGTTTAACTTTACAAGGTCAAAGGTTGCTGTGTCTGCAACCGGCAAGATGTTCAATTGTTGCACAATTGCATCTTGGTCCCTATGCCTCCGGAGTCGGCGGGACTATGGGGAAAGAAGCTTAAAGGGCATAGCGGCAAAAAACAGTGCTTGTCTTTTGCCGGAGATAATGTGAAAATGAATCGTGATGAGTGAGCAAAAAATACCTTCCTGGATTTCCTTTCGGGTCAAGCCCGCAGAGTACCAGAAAATACATTTATTATTTTCCCAATCCACGCATAGAAAACTAAGCGAGTATGCACGCAATGTGCTGCTGCAAAAGCCTGTAACTATTAAAGTCAGAAACGAATCCGCCGATCAGTTTTTACATGAAATGATCGGGCTGAAAAAAGAACTGAACGCCATCGGGAATAATTACAACCAGGCTGTTAAAAAACTCCACACATTAAATCATATCAGTGAGGTAAGATGGTGGGTGAATTCACATGAAGAGATTCATCAAAATTTCCTGCAGTTGACGGAAAGAATATTTCAGAAACTAAATGAAATCCACCGGCAATGGTCGTCCGAATAACCAGCCCGCATAGTTTGCAAAGGGCATTAAATTATAATGAGCAGAAATGCCAAAAGGAAAAAGCAGTATGCCTTTTCGCGGGAAACTATTTGCTGGAAGCTAACCAGATGAATTTCCAACAAAAAATGGAGCGGATGCAGGATCTGATTGCAAGAAATGAAAGGGCAAAAAAATCCAATACACTCCATATCTCCTTAAACTTCGACCCATCCGAGAAATTTTCGGGGGGCAAACTCACACAGATCGCAACGGCCTATATGGAAAAAATCGGCTTCGGGTCACAACCTTACCTGGTCTATGAGCACCACGATGCCGGTCATCCACATATCCATATCCTGACCACTAGTATCCAGCCGGATGGAAAGCGTATTGATACTTATAATATCGGCCGCAACCAATCCGAGCAGGCAAGAAAAGAACTGGAGAAAAGTTTTGGTTTGATCCCGGCGCAGGGCAAAAAAACAGGACAGGTTGTGGGGATCCGGCCCGTGGATGTACAGAAAGTACAATACGGTAAATCTGAAACCCGTCGTTCGATTACCAATGTCCTGGATGCGGTGATCAACCAGTTTAAATACACTTCGCTGGCAGAACTGAACGCCATCCTCCGGCAGTATAACGTGGAGGCTGATCGTGGCCGGGAGAAAGGGATCGTATACAAGTCAGGTGGACTTTTCTACAGGTTGCTGGATGGAAAGGGTAATAAGGTTGGGGTACCCATTAAAGCCAGTCTGATTCATAACAAACCCACCCTGAAAAACCTGGAGATAAGATTCGCAGAAAATGAGACCCTCCGGCAGCCCGATAAAAAAAGGTTGAAGACCTGCATTGACTGGGTGCTGGCCAAATCTCCGTTAAGCCTGGAGGCTTTGATTATTGCCCTGAAAAAAGAAGGGGTACAAGCCGTCCTGCGCGAGAATAAAGAGGGGCTGGTATTCGGGATTACTTTTATTGACTACAGGACCAAGGCTGTCTTTAACGGCAGTGATATAGGCAAGACCTACAGTATTGCTGGTATCCGGACTTCGATGGAGTCGGGGCAAAATGGCTCGGTAAAAGCCCAAAAAACCGCCCCTGAAACCGCCCAGACAAAGGGATTCGGGGAAAGCAAAGAGCCCTCTCAAACTACCGGGTCGCAACCCTCCCAGGACGGCCTGCTCAAAGAACTGCTGGAGCATGAAAAGAACCTGAACCGGGTTCCTGGTGAACTGCTGAAGAAAAAGAAGAAAAAACGCAATCCTAACCCTAAATAAGTACCTATGTCATCCGGAACCGGCGAAAATGAAGCGGGCCTCAGAAAAATCCTGGACTTTACCCGGTTGGGGGCCATTTTGGTCCTGCTCCTGCATTGTTATTTTTACTGCTACGGGGCTTTTGAACGCTGGGGGCTCAGTTCCCCCTGGGGCGACCAGTTCCTCCAAAATATTGCCCTTACTGGGCTCTATAGCACGCCTCTGAAATCTAAGTTGATTGCCCTCGGGCTGCTGGGGATTTCCTTGCTGGGGGCAAGGGGCAAAAAATCCGAAAATATCAACCCCCGATCCATCCTGATTTACCTGGTTTTGGGGCTAAGTCTTTACTTTTCCAGTACCCTTATTCTACGCTTTCAGGGCCCTGTGGAGCAACTGGCAACCGGGTATATGATCCTGACAGGAACAGGGTTCTTATTGGTGCTGGCGGGTGGCAACCTGCTCAGCCGGTATATCAGGGTGAATTTGGGAAAGGATATTTTCAACGAGTTAAATGAAACATTCCCCCAGGAAGAACGGTTGTTGGAGAATGAATACTCGATCAATCTTCCTGCACAGTATAACCTGAGGGGTAAGGTCCGAAAAAGCTGGATCAATATCATTAATCCGTTTCGGGGGCTACTCGTTTGCGGCTCACCCGGAGCTGGTAAATCCTACTTTGTGATTCAGCATATTATCCGGCAACATATCCGGAAAGGGTTTACCATGCTGGTCTATGATTTTAAATACGACGACCTGACCAAAATTGCATACAATACTTTGCTGAAGAACAAGAGCTGCTATAAAGTAGAACCGAAATTCTATACCATCAATTTTGATGATCTTTCAAGGAGTCACCGCTGTAATCCGCTGGATGCTTCCACCATGTTCGATATAACGGATGCCACCGAAGCGTCCCGTTCAATTATGATGGGCCTGAACCGGGACTGGATCACCAAACAGGGTGACTTTTTTGTAGAGTCACCGATCAACTTTTTAACGGCCATTATCTGGTTCCTGAAAAAATACCAGGGTGGCAAATTCCTGACTCTTCCGCATGTGATTGAACTGATGCAGGTGGACTATGAAAAACTATTTTCAGTACTTCGGACTGAACCGGAAATAGAGGTCCTTATTAATCCTTTCATATCCGCCTATCAGAACGATGCGATGGAACAATTGGAAGGTCAGGTTGCCAGTGCCAAGATCGGGATGGCCCGGCTATCCTCTCCTCAACTTTACTGGGTACTGTCAGCAAACGATTTTACCCTTGATATTAATGACCCGGATAAGCCCAAGATCGTGTGCCTTGCCAACAATCCGCAAAAGCAGCAGATTTATGGGGCTGTTCTTTCCTTATACGTGACCCGTTTAATTAAGCTGGTCAATCAAAAAAATAAGCTGAAGTCAAGTTTGATATTTGATGAGTTCCCCACCATCTTTTTTAATGACATTGATAGTTTAATTGCGACTGCACGCTCCAACAAAGTAGCTACCTGCCTCGGAATCCAGGATTTTAGTCAACTGAAAAAGGATTATGGTGCCGATCAGTCCTCAGTCATCATGAATATTACTGGAAATATTATCAGCGGACAGGTGACCGGTGAAACCTCCAAATTTTTGTCAGAACGATTCGGAAAAATCAACCAGGTGAAAGAGAGTATCTCTATCAACAGGACTGATACATCAGTGAGCAAATCAAGTCAATTGGATTTTGCGATTCCTCAATCAAAGATAGCCGGACTTTCATCGGGTGAGTTTGTGGGAATGGTCGCAGACGATCCCACGAATAAAATAAAATTAAAATCTTTTCACTCTGAGATAATAAACAACTATGAATTACTGAATCAGGAAACAAATGCATATAAACCACTTCCCTTAATCAGTAATGTAACCGCACAAATGGTAAATGAAAATTTTCGGAATGTAAAGAAAGAGGTAACTGAGATAATCGAAATGGAAATCGAGAGAATATTAAATACGCCGGGATTAGAGGGCATGACCAAGAACAAATAATTATCGACGGATGACGCTGAATTAAACAGTAATTTTATAAAATACTAAAAGCCTGAATTGTCAAAGAAATTAAATACCTACCTGAAGGGTGATGTGCTGGAGGAAAAATCATTTGAACTCTTTAGCCAGATGCTGAGTGACGATCGGTTCTATGTGCCCGGAAAATCCAGTAAAATATTCAGAAAACGGAAATACTATTCTAAAGACCGGGAAGCAGACATCATTTTTGATATGGCAATTGAAACAACTTTTCAGGGTGCTGAAACTTATTCGCTGCTGACCCTATTTGAATGCAAGAATTATGATAACAGTGTGCAGGTAGGCGATGTAGAGTCCTTTTCTGACAGGGTTAAGCAGGTTGGCGGGCACAAAGCGATAATGGTAACAACTTCTCCATTTCAAAAAAGCGCACTGAAGATTGCGCAAACCAGGAAGATAGGTATTGTGCGGATTACTAGCAACAATGAAATAGAATGGATCAATCACCGGCAGGATGCAAAGTATTATGCTGGCCAAAGCGAGTACCAGGAAGAATTGATATGTGGTAAAAAGCCAATTCAGACTCCCGTATTAATTACATTAGAAGGTACGGCCTTTACAAGTATCCAGGATTTGTTTATGTTTTTGGGGGTGATCGATCAGTATTTTCCTCCCCTTAAGGATCTGAAAATTGAGTACAAGAGTGATGCAGAAATAGAAGAACGGATTGCTGAACTCAATTTTAATCATTGCTATGACCATTACAAACTGAATATTGAGAAACTATGCGGACGGATATCTGAAATGTATGATGCTGACATAAGATTTGACGAAGCTGGAGTTTTTCAAGGTGCGGTTATAGGAAAAATTGAATATGATCCTTTGGCTATCTATATAAATCCTAACTTGGTAAAGGATTCACCCCGATGGCGATTTACATTGGCGCATGAAATTGGTCATCTTGTGCTGCATGGCAGTGTTTTGAAAAAGTATTTGGCAGTTAGTAGTGACAATGACGAATTAGAAATCATGAGCCCGGGAATTTCTGCTGATGTTTTAAAGAGAATGGAAATACAAGCAAATAAGTTTGCCTCGCTTCTGTTAATGCCATCCTTGTATTTTGAAAAAGCAGTAATTAACTACTTTAAACGTGAATCAATCACAAAAGGGTTTATATATTGGGATCATCAAATCCAGAATGCAAAACTTGCCTTGACACTTCTGGCAGAATTGGAAACTATTTTTGGCGTTTCCAAAGAAGCGGCAAAGGTTAATTTAAAACAAAGAGGTTTTTTGAAGGGAGGGTCAGATGGCTCTGTTGCAGATCATCTGAGAAATTTCAGCTTTCGAAACGAGAAACAATCCCCATTTTAATCAGGAACGTTCATTAAATGCAACTCCCCTTTCTTTTCCAGAAAAGATTTCATTTGGTCAGAAACGGGGTATGTAACCAAAAAATCTCCGTACTGCTTGCGGAAATACGGCCATCTTTTACTCAAGTGCCCATTACGCCGTTCTGTTGGACAAATCCAGGCCCAGTCCAATGCCCAAAACTTTTGCTTGCTTTTGGATTCCTGGTACCGGAAGGAACATGCTCCAACAATAATTTTTTTATCATTGACGAATAGGTAACCACGTGCTTTCGGATCACTGATGCCTTTGGCACTTTGCCATTGAACAAAATCATAGTGAAACTCTCTTCTGAAAGCCACCGCTCTTAAATACATTTCCCGGTGTTTCCAAGCTGGAGAGAGAGAAGTCACCAGTTCCGGTTCGGTACCTTCACTTAATTCAATACACATTTCCTTGACAGGTTGGGGATCCAGGTAAAGTAACCTCTTTTTATGTTCTTTCCGATGTGCGGCACTGGAGTCAGGATCACCTTTGCTCCATTCTACACCACATACTTTGCAAATAATCCGGGTTGTAGCGGCTTGCCTTCTGTATTTGGGAGACCTTATTTCAATCTCGTTAGGTTCACTCCCAATACCCCGAACTGTTATAGTGTAACCAGCAAGAGTTTTAAAGGAATCTAGCTCTTTCGTTTTTCTCCAATCCTGCCCGTTTTTGAGCGTCAAGGGTGCACACTTGCTCTTTGTAGTCCTGTACCAGAATATCTCTAATTCAGCGTTATTTAGCAACTCTTTTTTTCTGGATTTCAGCGAGGGCAAAAGTTGTTCTACAAAATAATCCGGGTTTGTCTGAAATCCCAAACGCTCTAAAAGGATCAGAAACAAAGCTGCATCCTCACACCTGATTGCATCAAATTCACAAACACTTTTAGAATTAGATTTTGGCCGAAAACAAACAGTTTCCCAATGAATCCCCATTAAAGCGGCAATCTCTTTTAAGTCTATCTGATATGCGCCTAACCGGCTATCATGATGATAAATAAGGTCTTCTACGTCGGAATTAAAGGCCCACCCTTTGGCTATTATTCGTTTTGTTAGCTTCTCAGAAGCCGAAAAATTCGGCGCCTGTGTCTGTTCACGTAAGGCACTCAAAAGATTTTTAAGTGTGTCGATATCGAAGGTATATTCCATAGTAGTATAAGTCATTCTTGCGTCGGATCAATAATGAATTTATCGAAAAAAAATCAATTTTTTTGGGCTGAAAGTGGCTCTAAAAAAGTACCTTTTTGGGGGGCAAGTCAGCTGCTGTAAAAGCCGTAAACTGCATACATTTATTGATTTTACCCGAGTAAAACAAATTATTATTCGAAATCATTATGTTGGAATGTGATTTCGAATCCACTCTGGGGATTCAAACACACTAATGTACTATCATAGTTTAAATTATAGTACTCGATTACACATAATTCGTTAACTGACGACTTGCGCTAATACGAATCAAAGTCTAAATATCCAGAAACTCTATATACTTATTTAGATCCATCACTCTTCCACCATACCCATATTTCTTCAACATCTTGGTCATATCCTTATCCGATGTAACCAGTAACACAATCCGCCCATTTAGGAGGTGATCATTCATCAAAAATGAAACTTCGTAATCCCATCTCCAGTTCCAACGCGTTTCCCGTGATTTTTTATTTCGCAAATCGATATTGTCCATCACGATCTTTCGACAAATCCACTGGTAAAATGCAACAGACAGGGGAAACATCTGAGGCAATATCCATCCTTTGGTAGCAGGTTCAATTCCGCTCATTTTAATTTGTAAAGACTTTGCAAGAGAGAAGATGATGGCCATCGAGATCCTTGGCACAAAAAGCCCACTGTCGATAAACTCCAGCATTTTGTCACGTAGGTCTTTCCCGTTAATTGACGGATTCGATTTGAGTGCTTCGTGGCGTGCTAATTCAATAAAACTTTCCACTTCTCTAATCCATCTTGGTTCTTCTCCATCGATATAGTCTTTTAATTTAGTAAATGTTTCCTTCAAAAGATGCCCTTCAACCGCTTTCAAATAATCAATTTTAAAATCCCCAATGACGCCCGCCATATTTTTTGTTATCAATTCCGCGTAAGGTGGCGAGACCTCAAAAAAATTGATCGCCAGGTGTAAATAAGGCAGGGGTATAATATGCATTGTATTTTCAGCCTCTTCACAACAATGATTGGCCATCGCTATTAGTCCTTTAAGGCAATCATCATAATGTGGACTTTTCCCTGGTCCCGCTAAATTAGCAAGCATTTCCGAAGCAACCACCGGGGTGGCTTTCGCCATAATATTCTTGCGTGCTTCCTTTTCTTTGAGTTGAGCAATACTAGCTTCGATATCTTCAAAAGAAGTATACCGAATTAAATTCCGGTAACTATTCGTGTCAAAGACAACAGCATATTTCTCACTGTTCATAGTCCCTGCATCATCTCTTCCTGTTGCCATTTTTCAGAAATATTTTGTTGCACAAAATTCAGGAAAGTAATCTCGCCGTAATATTGAAAAATTGTACCTTGATGCTAGAGTATTTGACTCTTAACATAATAGAAAAAACGAACAGTTTACGGTCTTTTCCGTAACGATATTGATTTCCAATATTTAAGGTGATCCTGACTAAATCTGAAACTTTTTCTTATTTATTGACGTGCAGGTTCAACGATGACCTTGATCCAATCATAAACTTTTTCATATCCGACATTTTGAAAGGTTTTATTGGAGGGAATGTAATTCCTCTTTGTAACCAATCCACAGCTTTCGTATTCGAACAGAACATCATTAGTTGCGTGCCATGCCAACGCGTAACCATAACCTTGCTTCCGCACTTCTTCTTTGGTAAAAAAATGCATAATGCTGGGAGCGTTCACGTCAGATATTGATACCTGAAGAATAGATTTTATTACTCCTTTATCCACCCACTTAAGTAAATTTTGTTTTCGAATGGCGGGAATCACCACTTCATTGCGCATTTCATCAATGTTTTTTTCTAACCTGTCGCCATATTCTTCTTTTTGAAACTGAAAACTCATCTCGCTTAATGTGTCAATGTCATTCATATCTGCAAATAGCATTTCTCCAGGAACTTGAACCTTTAAAGGACGAACTTCTTTGCATTCATAAACATTTCGTTCACTGATTATTGTCTTCTTATTTTTTACTTGCTTTAATACCCCTAATACCAATTCTCTTTGTCCGGTAACAGACGCATGGTCCATTTTGCCTGGATCAATTCCGCGGATAAGCTCATTAATTATTGGTTCATCAAACTGGGTCCCATAGATCATCAAAGACGGAGCAGACCAAAGCCCAAAAACATCAGATCCCTCAATGTTAAACGCTGCAGTAATCTTTACTTTTTCGTGACCTGCCTTGTGCCAGTTCACCATATTCCACAACGACTCAACTGCGTAGTAATTCCTGTTACAATAATCTTTATTGCGCTTCCAAAAAGAATCTACACTACGATGAAAATGGATTTCCGGCATATTGTAAAATTAGGTCAACGTTCTAAGTTTTACGGTGATCTGCCCCAAATCCATCTTCTCAAAATGGATGTTTTTGTAGCGACTAAACCAATTGCCTTTGTACCACCAATTGTTGCCATAGCAGGAAGAATATAAGCCTTAAGTAAAACCACCAGGGCCAGAAAAAAAATCAATAACATTATCAGAATGATAATGGTTGTTTTACCCGGGTTGGTGCTGTTAAATTTCATGCCTAAAAACTGGATGTTGAACTGTTCTGTTTTGTTAGTCCTTGTACTCATCTTTCTTACTTTTTTGATTTATTAAGTACAAGTAACTACAAATTGCGAACGTAGTAAGGAACAGGGGATCAGTGCTTTGAAGACCTTTTGTTCCTGTTGATACACAGCCACTTATGAGGTTTTTAAACCTGAGTTTTCTTATCCGGAATACTCATTTTATGCCACTGCTTTACCTTTTGAATGATGAACCATTCGGGGTGCATTTGATGATAAAAACCAGGTATCCTGTAGCATACTTGCAATAAGTGCATAATACCTTTCAGAGGGCATAAAATCACGATCGCCTGCAGGTGGTGCTTCAGCAAGCAGGTAGTCGTAAAACGACTTTACAATCCTTACCATAAATCGCTCTTCAGGCTGCATGAACCTATCCGCCTTTTGAATTTTAAAGGATCTTTGGTCAGGGCGCGTTACAGTGGTCTGAACCGGCTCTGTATCGAACTCCACCTTCTGATCTTCCGAATACTCCTTCAGGGCTTCTTCGATCAAATACATTGGTAGGCGCTGGGATATTTCATATTCTTTTTCATCACCTTCCAATCTAAACTTTATTGAAGTAATTTTGCTCCCCTCCTTAATTCCGTTTATCAGTTTACTGAACGCTATAAACTCTGGAAACGTGGGTTCGAATGGTCTCCCGTCACCGATCATCTGGTGACCGATATGCGAACCGTATTCCTTTAAAGACTGTGCAATATGAACGAGATCATGAACAAGATGATCTACCTTAAACCTTTTACTTAAAAAATATCCGATCGAAATAGCATCGGCTCTTTACTTCATCAGTGATGTTTATAAAATCCTTCTCAAAATATTTCAGCAGACGTTCCTTATCAGCTGGTATTTCTGCATAGGTGAGCGCAGGTTCCAGTTCTTTTCTCTTGAGCCAATTGCGGATGTTCTTAATTTTTATTTCATCTATCTCATCCGGCCCTGCAACAGGTATCAGGCAAAACTCAATCAGTCTGGCGATACAGAGCATCAGTCTGTTTGGTGTCGGCTCCCCTGGGGAAACCGGGAAAATCTTTGTTTTGGTAAGAAGGTTATAAAAAGACTTTGCAAGTTTGTATTTAAACTGCTGCTTTTTTATGTTATCCTCGAACCTTTCAGGATAGCGCTCAAGATCCATTTTCCAGTCCTTATAATGCAAATCACCATAATACTTTTTAAAATGATCAATAAACTCGCTGGCCAGCCAAGCGTGCTCGATTTTTATGGCGCCATCATTAAAAACAAAGTTGATATATTTCAGCTCCGAAGGTGGTTTAGCGCCAGGTTCGTCCCTTTCCCACTCCTTTGTGTCCAGTTTTTCAATGACCGCAATGGCTTTTTTTGTTTCCTTCTCTGCGGTGTTTACCAGCTTCTGCATTTCAGGTCTTTCCCAAAAGGCGATTTCTTCGACATACTTATGCTGTGCAGTTGCTATTACTTCAAAGAGCAAGTCACGAATTGAAAGCAGACCATAATCATTGATGCAATTAATTATCTCATCATGTTTTGCTTTGGCAAGAATAACTCTGTAATATTTATTGTTTGGCTGGTACCCTTCGATAAAAGCACGTTCTTCAAAAACTTCTTTGAAAAACTCCACAAGCATCGCGAGCTGCCAGTTGTGGTACCTGATAAAAAAATCATAGGGTGGTCTATCTGGTGTCCAGTATAACTGCTTTTCAAAAAACTCCGGATCTTTTCTTGCCTTTTCCATCCTCTCATCTGCGGAGCTAAACAGGCCAAAGTAAGGGACGAAACGTCCCCTCTTTTCATCATAGTAATGAAATATGTACGTGTACTGAGACTTCCTGATTTTTTCCCAGTCGGTTTTTCCAATGTTTAGCTTCACGTCACCTTTGGCATCGCGTTCCAGCGGAAACTCTTTTTCCATACTAACGGTTTATAATGCAAAAGTACCGCAACGTCACAACTTGGATCAGCTAGTTAATAAAAGAAGGCTGCTTTCCTGTTTTTGGGATAATGTAACATTTTCGGAACTTTGTAAAAAAAAGATGAAAACATTCGCTTACGGTTCAAATATGAATATTGATCGGTTACAGGAGAGGACTCCTTCGGCGGTAAAGGTTTCAAATGCCTCAATAAAGGGATATAAATTCAGATGCAATAAGGTATCTAATACCGGTTCATCAAAGGGCAATATTGTCTTTACTGGCGATGAGAATGATGTAGTTTGGGGCGTGATTTATGAGATCGATGATAACGAAAAACCAAATCTTGACAGAGTTGAAGGACTGGGTCAGGGTTATAACCAAACAACGATCACGGTAAAAAATAGCGACAACCAGGATGAAGATGTGCAGGTCTATGTGGCTGATCCGGGTGCAATCAATGAGAATATGCGACCATTTGACTGGTACAGGGATTTTATTTTGTCGGGAGCAGAGCAAAACAAACTGCCCGAAGAATACATAGAGGAATTAAGATCAGTTCAATCTACTATTGATACGAATGCTACCAGAAGAGAATCCAATTATAGTATAATGGGAATTGAGATTAACGATAATCAACAGGATCAATGAATGAAAAGATAGAACAAAGGACTTGTCAATTCGTTTAAAAATACCAATAGAAAAACAGAGCACACAAATGATAATTAGCGGGAGTATTTGTATCTTTATACCAGAGTATTTGACACAGTAAAACAAGCGAAAAAACGACAGTTTACGGTTTCGTTTACGGTTTTTTGTAAGATAATTGATTCACAATAAATTATTTAGTCCTGTCGAGGCTACTGCAACCCTGGTTATTTTGACCGGGGTTTTTATTTTCTAATTGCTTGTATTTTTTGGGACAGAGAATATCTGATGAGCTGGCCTGTCAATGGATAGTATAATCCCCACAATACTTTGGGGACAATACTCCAGATACAGGTTCTATCTGGCATTGCAATCGGGATGCTGACTGGCTTTGCCTTGTCAGCATTCGATTCCTGTTCTTGAATTCAGAATTATCACTTGTAAAAATGTTGTACCGAAGGAAGAATTTGTCTCAAAAAAGCAAACAAGTGCAACAAGTCAAGCTAAAACAATTTTTTAACCAATCTTCCCATGGATAAACCCTGTACGATGATAGAAAAGAGTACCAGCACATACACCATGAACACGAATTGATTTTTTGGAAAAGGATCTGTCAGTGATAAGGCCATGGCGATTGAAAGTCCGCCTCTCAGACCACCCCATGTCATCAGTTGGATGGTTTTATGGTCTGTACCGATAAATTTCTTCAGCAGTACAGAAGGAACCAACAATGATAAATACCTCGCCAACAAAGTAATTGGGATGGCGATTACCCCCGCGATCAGGTACCAGCTATCAATCTGCAGTACCAGTAATTCCAGGCCAATCAAAACAAAAAGTATGGCATTCAGCAGAATATCAGCCAGCTCCCAGAATTTATCAACATATACTTCCGTGATATCACTCATCGCTTTTTCCTTAGAACGGCTACCTGTAAAAAGACCGGCCACCACCATTGCCAGCGGACCAGAAAAATGCAGCTGACTAGCCAGCTCATATCCTCCCATGACCATGGCCAGCGTGATAAAAATTTCAGTCTGGTAATTATCAACCTTTCGCATCATCCTGTATCCCAGATATCCCAATAAATATCCCAGGAGTACACCACCTCCGATTTCCTTGATCAACAACCATATTACCTGGAATCCCGAGACTGATCCGGTACCTGTTTGAATGATCTCGACCAGGAAAAGAAATAAAACAACTCCTATGCCATCGTTGAACAGAGATTCTCCGACAATTTTAATTTCCACATCTTTTGGTGCTCCTGCCTTGGTAAGAATACCTAATACTGCTATCGGATCGGTGGGAGCTACCAGGGCTCCAAATAAAAAACAATACATAAAATTAACCGGGTGCCCGAACAGTATGAACAAACCATACAACATACCCGCTGTTAGTAAGGCAGATATGCAAACCCCGATCACAGCGAAGACAGAGATCGCCCGGTAATTTTTCTTTAATAGAGAAATATCAGTATGCAGGGCACCTGCAAAAAGCAGGAAGCTCAGCATGATTTCAAGCAAAACCGCACCAAAATCTATCTGAGCAATAAATCCCTGTGCAATCCTGAATATGCTCGGAAACAAAGTTCCAATGGAAATCAGCAAAACAGAAAAAACCAGTGACGCAAGCATCATGCCGATTGAATCTGGCAATTTCAGAAACCGGGAATTAAAATAAGCAAACCCTGCCGTGATACAGACCAGGATAGTGATAATCAGAAAAAGATTCATATTATCTTTCGTTGTTTTCGTAGATATCCGACTGGGCCCCCAGAATCTCCCGGTATCGGTTAAATAATTTTGTCTTGGAGATAAAGCTGATAAATTTTTTATCACGGTTGACTACAGGCAGATACCAGGACTGGGCATTATCCAATTTTTCCATTACGGCAGTAACAGGTTCATCAATATAGATCATCGCCCGGGGCTTTTTCATAATTTGCCGGATTAAAACCTGGTCGTGGTTCGATTTGTCAAACAATAAAATTTTGATGTCATTCAGTTCAATGATCCCGCAAAAAACTCCTTTATCATCCTCTACTGCAAATATATTTTTATCACTGGTCATTATTACTTCAATCAGGTCTGTCAGTTTTTCTGACTACTAATGCTGCTGTATTCATCAGACAAAATAGTATCAATTGTGATTGTGGTCAGGATGTTTTTCTCTTTCTGATGCGTAAATATTTCTCCTTCTTCTGCCAGTTTTTTAGTCTCCATTGAGTAGGGCTCAAAATGTTTTACGATAAAAAAAGAAAGCGCGGAAACTATCATAAGCGGAATGAACAATCCGTATCCATTAGTTATTTCTGCAATCAGAAAAATGGCAGTCAGGGGGCAATACATCACTCCGCTCAGCAATCCTGCCATCGCCACGAGACTAAAGTTCCCCTCCGGAATCTTTCCTATTCCGGTAACATTGACCAGTCTTGAAAAAAAGAAACCCAGGAAAGCCCCGGAAAACAGGGATGGCGCAAAATTCCCCCCGTTGCCCCCGGATCCGAGTGTGATCGCTACTGCCACGGGCTTCAGCAGTATGATACATCCAAGAAAAAAAAGAAGCACCACATTATTATTGCCAAGATTAAAAATATTATTTGTGATCAGGTTATCCGTATTTGCATTAGCCAGATACGAAACGCTCTTGTATCCTTCTCCGAATAAAGGGGGGAAAAAATAAACCATGATAACCAGCAGCACCCCGGCTAACAAAGCTTTTGCATAGGCATTCAATTGGTAGAAATGGACTTTTCTTTCTACAAATTTGAAAATTTTTGCATAGTACAGGGATATAAATCCGGCCAGAATCCCGAGAAAAATATAATAAGGCACATTCAGGTAATTGAAATCCTGTTCCAATAAAAAATTAAAAAGCGCACTTTCATTCAGCAAAATTTTAGAACAAAGCACACCGGTAACAGATGCTATCATCAAAGGGATAAAATAACTCACCAGCGTTTCAGCCAGCAGAATTTCAATGGCAAAAATTACGCCTGCGATTGGCGCATTAAAAACGGCAGCTATACCTGCTGCTGCCCCGCAGGCAAGCATCAATGTTCTTTCCTGATAATTCAGATCTGTAATCCTGCCAAACATGGAACCAAAAGAGGATCCGGTTGCCACAATCGGGGCTTCAAGACCGGCAGATCCTCCAAACCCCACTGTGAGTGAACTCGTAACAACATGTTTGTAGGTATTACTGGTGGGGATATAAGAAGCTTTTTTGGCAATTGCCCTTAAAGCCATTGCAATGCCTTTTTCATAGGAATTTTTCCAGAATAGCTGCACCAGCCATACCGTCAGCAGCAACCCTAAAACCGGGAACAAAATATAATACCAACCCAGTTCATGCAGGAATTGTTGCAGATAATGAACCATCGTTTTTAAGCAAAACTGCCATCAATCCGCTTGAAAAACCGGTAATAACAGCCACCAGGATAATATACTGCGGACGGGTCAGTCTTGTCCTGACATTTATAAAAAACCTGCTGAGAAAGGAGCTTAAAACGTTCACTTATTTTGTGTAAAGATATTAAAGGGCAATCACGCCTCTTCTGCTGTTTGCAACTGGTCGGACAATAGTAACCCGGATAACCTGTATTTCCTCTGTTTTTTCATTTTCATTTTTCTTAACCGCTTCCGCATCCCTTCAAATGACCCCGTAACAGCTTTTTCAGCATTTCCTGCTTTTGCAATGGTAAACAAATTATTATCTTTTTTGGACAAAATCAGTTCACAATGATATCCCTTCTTCTTATCCTGGCTGTCCTTTCTGATAAGTACCACTGTTTGAATGATCCTGGTGAAATATTTGTTGAACTTGATAAACCGGGATTTGACCTTCTTTTTCAGCTCGTCCGTTATTGAACAATTTATTGTCTGGATAATCACGCGCATATTTTCCATGTTTAAGGTTTATTATTTTCTTCAGGCTCGGTATTGCTTCCGTTATCTATCCATTTTTGCAGTACCCCTGCATATTTCTGAGCATCGCTGTTCTCGGGATCAAGCATAAGCAGTTTTTCAAAATAGACTAGTGAAGCTGGATAATCTTTCCGGATATTTGCTTCATATGCGCCCAGATAGCCATATGCTTTAATGACAGTAGCCTTGTTCTTCTTCAAATCAGGCCCGATAACATCAAGCAATTTTGTATAAAATGTGACTGCCAGCCCTTTCTCCATCGTAGAATCCATGATCGCATTGCAACGGGCCTGCCACAAATACCCGTAAATCTGGTCAGGATATTTTTCCGAATAGATTCCGAATACACTATCAGCCCTTTGATAATTTGCAGCCATATAGAGCGATACTCCCCAATGATAGACATCCAGATTTGTTGGGCGCTCCCTGGAATGATAAATACCCTCCCGCCAAAATGCTTCCTGATCCCTGTTTCCCAATTCCTTTTCGATTTCTGCCAGATATTGCATGTAGCCGAGGCGTGCGTCCTGGTCACTTTCCGTTTGCAGAGCCTCTTTATACCACTTCAGTGATCTGGATTTATCAGCATAATTGGCCTCTGAGAGTTTTGCCATCAGCTCATAGTCCTTTGAAATACATTCCGCGGGATCCTGGTATTTAAAATATTTATTCATACTCTCCTCCGCCTGCATGCTGTCACCCAATGCCGCTTTGCTGTAAGCCAGTAGCTTGTACAATCTTGGTTTACTTTCAATTCCGGTCATTGAAATTATCCGGTTAGCCTTTTCTATAGCTTCCGGATATTTCCTGGTAATGTAGAGGTAATCGGTTTGCATATACTCATTCTCAATGGATGGATCAGCATTCCTGAGATAACGTGCCAGCAATTCACCAGCCTTGTTTAAATCCTTGTAGAAATAATAGTAATACAACTCATACAAAGCTGGCGCATAGAGCGAATCCGCTTTTACAGCCTCCGTAAACCGTTCAACAAATACTTCGGTATTATTTTGTGATTTATAAATCAGTCCTTTCTTATAATAGGCTTCAGCAAGAGACGGATTCAACGCCAAAGCCTGATTATAACTCACTACCGCTTTTGATCCGTTGATTTGTTTCCTGTATGCATCACCCATAGCCATATAAATATCCGGGTTTTTCCTATCCTTATCTGCTGCCCTATCCAGCATTTCCAAAGCCCAAACAACATCCCCATTTTTGCTATTGATATGACTCCTGGCTGCTGCAAGCAATGCCACCGGATCCTTGTACTTTCTTAACTGCAGCATTTCCTCCATCTGCTTTCTTGCGTTTTCTTTATCGCCCTTTTCCAGCAGCAAATGGGCTTCACCGATAAAGACTAGCGGATACTCCTTTTTGACAGATGATTTACCTCAAATAAACGGACTCCCTCCTGAAAATAAATAGCAGCACTATCACTATATCCCTGCTTTAAGTAAGATTCTCCCAGCCAATAATACACATACGGTGAATGATCACCTTTTTGAAGAAGGCTTTTGAGAGCAGCAATGGCCGATTGGTACCGGTGGTAATATACGTGTGTGCTGGCTTCATCCAAAGTCTGGGATGAAACCGACGACATTGCGGACATCATGGAAAAAGCAATTAATATTCTTTTCATTGTTTTCATTTTTAAAGTGGGGTAATCGTCAATACCGGCGCCTGAATATACTTTTGGATGACACGTCCGAACAGGGAAGACCAAATTCCGGGCATCCTGGTCTGGGTTCCGGGATTCAATATCATCAGGTCTGCCTGGTTTCTGCTCAAATACTGGCTAACACCATCTGCCGTATTATTGCTCTCGATACATTCCATTTCAATCTGGGCATCACAATTATCATTGATGAGCCTATAGGATTTTTTAAGATAAAAATCACTGAGTTCCTCACTCTTCTTTGTACGAACCGATAAAAGTTTTATGGTAGCATTGTTCAATCTTGCCATATATATACCATACATTAGTTTTCTGACCGGAAGAAAATCAGTGACCGGGATCAATACCGAAAGCAGCTTCACCAGTTTTTTGTTCACCGGTGCTGTCATTACCGGCATTTGAGTACGCATAGCAATTCTGTCCGGATTTAAAAACATTCTTCTTTTTCCCGGGAAAACGGATTTTTGCCCGATCAGCACGAGGTCGATCCTGTTGTTAAGTACATAACTGATGACACATTCATCCCAGCTTCCCAAAACTATTTCCGACCGTATATCAGGCCGTTTCATCGAAGAGGAAGCATTTCTGATGATCTTATCCAGCCTGAATTGCAATTCACTCCTGTTTTCAATTGCGATATAAGGGATAGATAAATGCCCGTTTGAAACCGCCATCGCCATATAAGGATTAATTGATATGACATGTAATAGTGTAATGCTGCAATCGTATTCATTTGCCAGATCAACAGCTTTTTCAACTGCTTTGGCGGATCGCCTGGAGAAATCTACCGGCACCAGAATTCTGTTAAACAGCTTTTGCATCTCTCATACTTTTTGTAATATTAGCTTCAGGTATTAAAACCATAATTAAGTCTTCATTAAAATCTGATTAAAATACAGCTGCTGATCGTGTGCGAGTAAATTTTGGGATAGTTTTGTCTCAACAGTTAAAACAATTACAGCTATGTCATTGCGCCAGTTTATTTTATCAAGGAAGCTGTTGCGCTCTATCAACGTGTTGGCAAATGGAATCCAGGGAAGATGGAAGGATGTAGCGGAATTATTTGGGCTTCGTGAAGATGTTTTTGAGAACCCAAGTCATATCCCTTTTAAAAGACCTGTTTCTGTAATCCTGATCGGTGCCGGACATCGCGGTAATATTTATGCTGATTATGCGCTCCAACATCCAGATGAAATGACCATTATTGCGGTTGCGGAAATCAGCGAGACGCGCTTGAAAAAATTTCAGAAAAAACACCGGTTGAATAATGAATCATGTTTCACTTTCTGGAATGAGGTTTTTAATATCCCGAAATTCGCGGATGCAGTAGTCATCGCCACCCCCGATCATCTGCACACCGAACCGGCCTTAGCAGCTCTGGAAGCCGGCTATGATATCCTGCTTGAAAAACCCATGGCCCCAACAGAAAGGGAATGCCGATTGATCCTGGAGAAAGTGAAACAAACCGGCAGAATCGCCGGCGTGTGTCATGTGCTGCGCTATTCCCCTTATTTTCGTGAGCTGAAAGAAATTGTCAACAAGGGTTTGCTGGGCGATATCATCAGTATCCAGCACATGGAGCCGATAGAACAAATCCATATGAGCCATTCCTATGTGCGTGGCAAATGGCGTAGCAGTCAGACAGCAACTCCCATTGTGCTTGCCAAATCCTGCCATGATACGGATATTATCCGCTGGCTGGTAAACAGCCAGGTGAAAGATGTTCATTGTTTTGGAAACCTTAAATGGTTCACCACCAAAAATGCACCGGAAGGCAGCACTGAAAGATGTACGGACAATTGCAAAGCAGAGTCAACATGCGCCTATTCAGCTCTACAGATTTATTTAAGGGACAAAAAGAGGCTTTATGTTTTTGATATGCCTGATGACCGGGATTACTGGGATGATTATATTCTATCGCAACTCAAAACAACCGATTACGGCCGATGTGTGTACCGGATGGATAATGACCAGCCCGATCACCTGACCGTAAATCTTTTATTCCGCAACGGAGCAACTGCCGCCTTTTCAATGGAAGCACATGTGTCCTACGAAGGAAGAAGAACCAGAATCATGGGATCTGCAGGTGATATTTACGGTAATATGGAAAATTTCACTGTGACCAATTTCAAAACCAGGAAGCAAACCACCTGGAAAATGAAAACTGATGCTCATGGAGGTGGTGATAACCGCCTGATCAAAGACTGGCTGCAGGCAATTTATCAGCAGGACGGTTCCTTGCTCAGTTCTTCCATCGAAGTATCGGTGGAAAGCCATCTGGTAGCTCTGGCAGCCGAAAAGAGCAGGCTGACCCGAAGTATTGAAGAAATCATACTACCTGAATCCGAAAGTCCAAAGCCGGAATAACAGGTATCCCGGTAACTGACTTAAGACTTTCAAGATGCATCGGTCAGTGGTAAAAGTGCTTTGAATGAATAATCGCTGATGAACATGTCGGCTTTCTCTTTCAATAGATCATTATCTGTACAAAACGCAACACCCATACCTGCCTTTTCAATCATACAAAGGTCGTTTTCGCTATCCCCAACTGTAATACAGTTGTTCAGACTGATTTGATACCGATGCGCAATATGCATAAGTGCATTTGTTTTGCAAATGGAATGACCACATTTGCTTTCCAGGTTATTGTAAAATAAAGAAGGGATAATCACCTCCCCGGTTGCTTTACCTTCAAAATATTCAAGCCGGTTTCCAATTGCAAAATCAGCACCCAGCTTATTTTTTACCATTTCCACCACAACCTGGTAACTATCACTGATGATCCCTACAATATTTCCCTGCCCTCTAACTAAAGCCACAACATCGGCAGCATCGTCTACCAGCGGGTTTCCGGGGGCCACCTGAAGAATGTCTCCCCTAGACAGCCCCTTTACCAATTTGGCAATTCTTTTGGTCCTTACGGCGGGTTCCTGCTCCATTTCCCGTAATTTTTCCAACTCTGCCTGGAACTGGTATTTCATTGCCAGTGTATCAATGAATCTTCCCCTGAGCAGGGTATTATCCATATCAAAAACAAACATCTTTCGCAAAGACTGTAATTCCTCTTTCAACACGTTCTCCATCTGACCTGTTATCATATTTACCGTACCCAGTTCCTCCAGGCTTACATAATTTGTCTGGCGCATTGAAGCCTTCCTTACGATCGCTTTAGCCACTTCACCACTCATTTTTCCAGCGCCTGCCAGGGCTTGCTTTTGTTTTCAATATAACCGATGTTTACCTCCTTTACTCTTGCCTGCATCAGAAACATATCAATTAATATCCCTACATCCACTCCATAATCGGTAAAAAAATCTACCTTATTCAGAAAGGACTTCTTTCCAGCGATCATTCCACTCAGGGGTTGCTGAAAAGCCGATAGTTCGGGAAAAAATATTTTAAGGAGTGGCTTCGCTACCAGCTCAGTCACACGACCGGCATTTCGTGCAAAAGCTCCTTTTGTAAAATCACAATCATTTTCGAGGATGGGATTCACCAGCTTGCGGATTGCGTGTTCGGGATAAGGCTGAATGTCTGCATCGAGGAAAACCAGTACCTGGTTCTCTGAGTGGTTAATCCCATCCCGCATGGATACACCCTTACCCCGTACATCACTGATAATCACATTTGCCCCTGCTGCTTCTGCCACCTGAACAGTTCGGTCTGTGCTTTTATCATCTACAACAATAATCTCTGAAACTAAAGATTCTCTCTGACAAAACTGGATGACGCTCTCAATTGTATCCTGTTCGTTCAAAGCGGGAATAATTACACTAACCATGTTATGCTTACTTTTTTTGTGTTAGACTATCTATTTTTTTGGATAAGTAAGTGACCAATTCCCTCGATTCCAGCAATTGGATATGCAGGGAGTCGCTTTTTAGTATCAGCGTGATTTTTTCCTGTGCAAGTTTTCTTTTTCCATTCAGGGTCATGACAAGGGTCACCACCAATAAAACAATGGATGTCGCCATTACTGAGGAAATCAACATTCTTTGCATTAACCTGTAAAATGCAGACGAAGGATTAAAAACTGGTTAAAACAGCATTAAATTCTATCCTGTGGATAAAAACCGCAATGGGGAATCGTAATGGTGAAAGTAGTGCCCTCGTATGGGTTACTGGACACCTCTATCGTGGATTTATGCAAGGCCAGGACCCGTTTTGAAAGGGTGAGACCAAGACCGAAACCAGGCTTATGACTAACCGTTTCCGTCCTGAAAAATGGATGAAATATATTCCGGATATCCGCCTCGGAAATAATATCGCCCAAACTCTTAACAAGTACGACTACTGAAGTATTACTAAAAGAAACAAGCACCCTGG
The DNA here is from genome assembly GCA_016720745.1 of Chitinophagaceae bacterium. Classification (GTDB taxonomy): domain Bacteria; phylum Bacteroidota; class Bacteroidia; order Chitinophagales; family Chitinophagaceae; genus JJ008. The sequence continues at coordinate 203,327 of JADKKA010000001.1, forward strand.
CTGAATGATTGTCTGAATATTTACATCCATTCTCAAACAAATTTCTGAAAGCGATATATAACAGGTCGCTATTTCCAAAGGCTGTCAGCATTTGCTCATCATTTGGAAATGTTTCAAAGTCGACCTGCACAACGTATTCTTCTTTTAATTTTTGTACATCCGAAGCAGCTTTCATAAGAACCTCATCAATCCGCACCATTTTCAGTTCCAGGCTGCCCTGCGATCCGGATCTGGCTATTTCCAACAAACTGCGGGTAAGCTGTTGCAGGCTCTTCACATCCTCCTCAACACTTTTCATCACCTGCCTGTATTCTTCTTCACTCCTGTCCTTTTGCAATGGTACTTCCAACTGGCTGGAAACAGCAGTAAGAGGAGTGGAGAGTTCATGAGAAGCATTTGATATGAAGCGTCGCTGTATGATGAATGACTCCTGCATCTTATCCAGCAATTCGTTAAAAGTCTTGCTCAGTTCCTGCAATTCATCTTTATTATCCGGCACCCTGATTCGCTGCGATGGGTTATTTAAGCTCACCAGTTTTACTTCACTGATAATCCTTGCAAGCGGACTTAAAATAGCCCTGGCGAAAGCTACCCCTGTTATAAATGAAAGCAGAACAGCTATGATAAACGACCAGGTCAGGAGTTTGCGGAGATTTTTTAAAAATGCAGCCCCATCGATGTCCTCTGCAGCTATTGCCACGATAAAATTGTTATCTGAATTGACCAGGTGAATGGCAAATGCCTCCCGGTTATCCGTTTTAAAATAGTATTCACCCCTGATCTTTGTTTGTTCAACTACTTGCGGCGACATGTTAAAAGCCAGGCCGGGATTATCAGAATAACGATAAACGAGGCTGCCATGAAAATTGAGTACCATGATGGTTTTATGCTGCAGGGAAGCCACAGAAGAGTTGTCAAGCATTCCCAGGATACCGAAATTCCCATCCTTACTATGTGCCACCGTATTTGCCGTAGCGGTAGCCCGGTTCTTCAGCCTGGTATGAAACAAATTACTTCTTTCCCTGGCACTGAGCATATAAACGGCTGTACAAAGGCAAAGAAGGATGAAACAAACCAGTCCTGCAAACAAAAATGCTATTTTATACCTGATACTCATTTTAATGATCCTTCATAATATAACCCATACCCACCTGGGTATGGATCAGCTTTTCATTGAAATCCTTATCAAGTTTTTTTCTTAGAAAATTCACGTAAACATCAATGACATTGGTTTTGGTATCGAAATCCAGATCCCATACTTTTTCGGCAATATCACCCCTGGACAATACCCTGTTCCGGTTCCTCATGAAGTACTCAAGCAGCTGGAATTCCTTGGCCGTAAGGCTGATAGGCTCCCTGAACGGGTCACTTCCTTACTGTCTACATTCAATTCAAGATCAGCTACTTTTAAAATATTACCTGTAGGAAGCTGCTGGTTCAGAGTTCTTTTCAACAATGCCCGTATCCGGACAATCAATTCCTTGAATTCGAATGGTTTCACCATGTAATCATCCGCCCCTGCATCAAACCCTTCAATCTTATCATCTGTTGTGCTCAGGGCAGTCAGCATAATAATCGGGATTTGCTGATTCCGGCTCCGGATGATCCGGCAGAGTTCATATCCGTTGATACCGGGAAGATTGATATCTGTTATCACCAGATTAAAGTCCCCGTTTTCATATACCCTGAGCCCTATTTTTCCGTCGTATGCCGTTTCCACGTGATAATCCAGTTCCCTCAATCCTTTGGCAATACTGTCGGCAATTTTTTTCTCATCCTCAACAATCAGCACTTTGATTTCTTCCATATCTAATTTTCATTTATCGGTATTTCATCGTTAATAGTTTCCACTTCAGGTTTGCCATAAGCGATTGAGCCAATCATCATGATCACACTGGTTGCCAGAATCGTAAAAAACAATATCCCTTCATTGAAGCGGGAAAGCTGATTTTTTAAAGGTATGCTGTAAAACAGAAGGATAGTGATTAACCCCCTGGGCAGGTAAAACAATTCCGGAATGATATGCGACCGCAAAAAGAACCGAAGGTAGATATAACGGATACCCAGGAGGATCAATACAATGACGGATCCGGCTAGTACCACTTCCAGATCAGCGATCAGCCGGATATTAATGGTAAGACCGAATATGAAGAAAAAAAGGTCCGGATCAGAAAACTGCTTTCCGCTGTCAAAGAGTGAAGCAAATGTGTCAGGTCGGTCACCTTATCAGCAGGAATCTTTCCATGGAGACGTTGGAAAAAGGGGAATTGCCAGTTACTGACAATCACACCAAACAACAGGATGATGAACAGTGCAGGTAAATGCAGTTCTTTTCCTCCAGAATATAAAAAAATCAAAATAGCAAATACGAGGAAGAACCTCACTTTGGTATTAATCTGAGTCAGCAGAAACAGGATCAGCAGAGATAAAAGTATACTGATTACCAGAGACAGGACAATAGACCCGAAAAACCAAGCAATATTCATCCCATGCAACAGATTTCCCGCAATCATATAATTGAAAAGCAATATCCCAACGATATCTGAAAACGATGTTTCGTAAACCAGGAACTCCTTTTTGGTTTCATTCAGGTGTGATATACTAGGAATAACGATGGCACTGGAAACTACAGAAAGCGGAATGGCATAAATCAGACAGTTTATAAAGTCTTCCCTGAGATAAAAATAGAGAAATGCAGATAAGGCCGTGGAAGAAAGCACCAGGATCGCAGTAGCTGAGAAAAAAGCATTCCTGACCAGCTTAAGCTTGTTTTTGCTGATATTCAGGTCAAGACCCGCCTCCAGGATAATCATTATCAGACCCAATATCCCAAAGAGCTCAACCATCCTTGAAGGCACAGTATATGTTTTTCCGGCTCCTGCCAGTATTTCCCTTACGGCTATGCCCAGTATCAGCAGCATCAGAACAGACGGAATGCCGGTTTTCCTGGACAAGAGATTAAACAAATAAGACAGGATGACCAGTAAACAGGCTGCAATAATCAAGGTATAAGAACTGATATCTGGCATTCCCAAAAATACCACGAAATGCCGCTTTAAAACAATTTACACCTGCTTTTAATTCCCTTTTAATTTGAATTTAAACCGGGTTTAATCCGTGTATTGAATATTTGTCTACTTTCCATATCTCCATGACCAGATTTGACATTTTTAAAAGGCACAACGGGCGTTATTATTACCGTGTTATTGCGGAAACGGGTCACAATATACTTTCCAGTGATGGCTATGAAAATAAAACCGGATGTCAGGAAGCCATCCGGTCAGTAAAAAATAAGATTTCAAAAAAGGAAGAGCTCCTGATTGAAAAAGCAGATTCCGAAACCTGGAAGTTCATTGTTAAGGGCGATCACAACTGGCCGGTTGGCTACAGTATGAATTTCCACTCCGAGAAACAATGCAGGAACTGAATCAAACTGATGCAAAACTATTTACCGGATTCATGGACTATTGACTTGTCGTGAATAATTCGGAAACCTTAAATGATCCCATTTAATAACGTCTAAACAAGACCCATGATGCACTTTGAAGTTTATAAGGATTCGTCAGCGGATTTTTATTTCAGGCTGGTTGGCGATTTTCACCGCTTTATCCTGATGGGCGGACCCTACATTGAGAAAGATTCGGCTATCGCAGATATAGAAATCGCCAAAACAGCATTATGCGGTACTTACCAACCAGAGATCAGGAAAACCGAAACCGGTGAATTCTTTTTTGAGCTGAGAGATAATTACAAAAGGTTCATCGGCAACAGTTGCCTGTTTAAAACAGTACAGGCGCTGCATGAAAAAATTCAATATATCAAACCAAGGATCAGCGGAGTTCCCCTTTTTGAAAAATTGCACCCTTAACATACAGGGCAGCTGTTGCCCTTACACAAATTTTGAGTTAATAATTTGCACAGAACTAAAATGCTATACCACTTCATTGAAAAAATATATGCGCATTCAATTAATGCAGTACACCCAGTAATATTACTACCAAGATGGATCAGGGTTTCAGGAAATAATCTCTACATTTCAGGCAGGTGTTTTGATACTACTTCGCTCGAAAAGCTGGTTCTGATTGCATGTGGAAAAGCCGCAGGAGCGATGGCTGCAGCTGCGGAATTCATACTGAAAGACCTGGTAACAGACGGACTCTGTGTCACCAAATACCGACATGCCCTACCCTTGCAGAGAATTACTGTTTTGGAGTCCGGGCATCCTTATCCGGATCGCAACAGCTTCATTGCCGGAAAGATGTTAATTCAAAAGATCAGCTCTCTCAGTAAAAATGACCTCGTTTTATTATTGCTCAGTGGTGGCGCATCCTCTCTGATCGCAGATGTTCCGGCAGGTTGCACTGAGGATGAGATAACCACGATTAACAAATTGCTGGTAAACTCAGGTGCCGGTATACATGAAATAAATATTGTCAGAAAGCATTTAAGCCATCTTAAGGGAGGCCAGCTTGTAAAATTAATTTACCCCACCCCGCTGATCAGCCTTATCATCAGCGATGTTCCCGGAAACAACCCGGAAAATATTGCCAGCGGCATGACTACCGGAGACTCCTCCGGCTTTCAAGATGCTTTATCAGTAATTGACAGGTATGGTATACGGGAAAAAACCCCTCCTTCCATTCTGCAACGATTGGAGGACGGCGTTGCGGGCAGAGTGAATGAAACCCCGAAACCCGGAAGTCATTTTTTTACCGCAACAACCAATGAAGTGATAGCCGGCAATCAAACAGCACTGGAAGAAGCCGCTTTTTTTATTACACAGGCAGGAATGGCTGTCATAAAATCAGACCAGCCACTGACCGGAAGCCTTACAACAGCTGTACAACTGATTTCAGCAACCTTAATAGGATACAAGGGAAGACTTCCTTGTTGTTTTCTTTGGGGCGGTGAAACAACAGTAAAAGTAAAAGGTGCGGGGTATGGCGGAAGAAACCAGCATCTGGCATTAAGTATCCTCCATGAATTAAAACCCCAATGGGGCAACAGGGCAAAACTTACTGTGCTATGTGCAGGCACAGATGGCACAGACGGACCTACAGACGCAGCCGGTGCCTTTATCGACTCGGATATGTTTTTGAATAAAGAGATCAGCACCGACTCCATTAATTCAGCGCTTTCCACATTTAACTCCTATGATTTTTTTTCCAGACATGGCCGTTTGCTGAAGACGGGAGCCACCCAAACGAATGTAATGGATATGGTTGTGGCCATTATAGCATAAACTTTCATTGGATGAAGCTGTTATTTCCATTATTGGTTACAGGCCGATACACTGATTTAAATAGATTCAGGGTACTTTCCCTTTATCTGCCTGCTGCAGTAGAACGGAATCTGTTCTCAGCCTCGCTTTCAGAAAGCGCTCTAATGTGGAGCCGGCTTCTTTTCTTTTTTCACCTGTCATTACAGTATCCCATTGCAGATAGGCTGCCCAAATAGTATCCGTCCGTAAGCCCCCCTTTATCTCCATCTGCGACACTCCCAGCGCATGAATACCGGGGTATAATGCCTTTACTTCCTGGTAAAGCAGTCCTTGGTCAATTTCATCACGTAATGCCTGAGCGGAATCCCTCATTCGTGCATTCTGTACTTCGATATTTTTCACAACAGCTTCTGTCATTTCGCTGGTCATCTTATCCATTTCACTTTTAGTGAGGTTGATACGGAAAAAACGGGCCTTGTAACGCTTTAATCCCAACTCCTGCAGCCTGCTGTTATAAAAACGCTTTACCGAATCCGAAACAGGCTGGCCGGAAAAAAATGTTTTTACTAAGATCACAGTATCCAGGTCCTCGATCTCCCACTTCAGAATTTCATTTCCTTTATAATGGAAATCGCTGATGAGATTATTCTGAATAATGTGTTTTGTTCTGTTTTTCTGATACACCGTATAAAGGAACCAGAAACTGGGTATACTGGCCAGAATCACTACCAGAAATGCCAGTCTGGCCACCCGTTTCTGTTTAGCCTTGTCGACATAATTTTTTAAAGGAAACTGAAGCAGTTTAACAATCAGGTACGTGGAAAATGCTATAAAGACGGCATTGATGAAGAATAAATAAAAAGCACCGCCAAAAACCTCCCATCTTCCGGTTGCCAGCCCAAAACCTGCCGCACAAAGCGGGGGCATCAGCGCAGTGGCAATGGCTACCCCTGGAATGGCATTGATCTTCTCTTTCCGGCTCGTTGAAATTATGCCCGCAATGCCCCCAAAAAAAGCAACTCCGATATCCAGAACTGTTGGTTGTGTCCTGGCCATGATCTCTGCGGTTGGATCACCCAGTGGGGTAATCAGGAAATAAACCACGGAAGTGAGAAGACTGAAGAAAGTGATGTAAAAAAGATTTGCCACTGAACGTATAAACAGTTCTTTATCCTGGACACCCACTGAAAATCCGGCTCCCAGGATGGAGGACATCAAAGGGATATAAGCATGGCACCGATGATCACGGCAGTGGAATTGGTGTCCAGTCCGATAGATGCCAGCAGCGCGCTGGATATCATGAGCCATACGTTCAATCCCTTAACCCGGATACCATCAGATATCGCAATGGCCGTATGATTATAATCTGTATCGTCCTTGATATAAAAAACGCTATGCAGCCAATTCATAACTTTATTGAAAATTACTGGGTTAATGCAACAGCGTATTCTCCGGGAATCCTTTTTTTTCTATCAGCTGGTTGAGGGTATATAAATCAACCCTCCTGTCATTCAGTGTTTGAACACTGCCATGATTATGTAATTCGGTAAGCAGGGACAAATCCACGTCACTCACTACAATCATTTCCGTGTTAGGTGTAGCTTCCGCTTTAATACCGTTCACAGGAAATGCAAAATCGGAAGGGGTCAGTACAGCTGATTGTGCAAATTGCAGATCCATATTAGTAACTTTTGGAAGGTTGCCGACATTCCCGGCAATAGCTACGAAACATTCATTTTCAATCGCACGGGCTTGTGCACAAAAGCGGACACGGTTATAGGCGTTCTGGGTATCTGTCAGAAAGGGCACAAATAACAGCTGCATCCCTTTTTCCGCAAGAATGCGGCTCATTTCAGGAAACTCCACGTCATAGCATATTTGTATCCCAATCCTGGCCACGTCAGTTTCAATCACTTCTATCTCATTTCCTCCCTGAATATGCCAATCATATTCTTCAGAGGGGGTGATATGAATCTTATCCACCTTGTCAGTTTTACCGTTCCGCTGAAGCACGTAACAGACATTATACATTTTATCATCCCTCAACTCGGGCATGCTGCCGGCTATGATATTGACATTATACGATACTGCCATTTTACCCATCGCCTCCACCAGCTGAGGGGTGAAATGCGCGAGTTCTTTGATAGCATGATGACTGTCAAGATTATTAAAAAGGCCCATCAAGGGTGCGTTGAAAAATTCAGGAAACAGGATAAAATCTGATTCATAATCACTAACGGCATCAACAAAATATTCCACCTGTTGCAACAGGTCCTCGGGCTTAAAGTATGGCCGCATCTGCCATTGCACTAATCCAATCCTGATGATATCCTTTTTCCTCAGTATGATACTCTTTTCCGAATCATAATATACATTGTGCCAAACGAGCAAAGTGGCATGGCCCCTGCTCTCATTATCTTCCGGAAGGTAATTCCGCATGATTTTCTTGACCTGAAAATCATTGGACAGCTGAAAGGTGAGCGTTGGATCCAGGATCTCCCTGTTCCGCACTTTGTCAATGTATTGCCTTGGTGTAAGCTCATTGGCGTACATATCATATTTGGGAATACGCCCGCCGGCAATGATCATTCTTAAATTCATTCGCTCACAGAGCAATTTCCTGGAATCATATAAACGCCTGGCCAGCCGTAAACCCCTGTAATCAGGATGAACAAACACTTCGATACCATACAGGGTGTCGCCATCCGGGTCATGTGTATCAAAACTGAAATTTCCTGTAATATCCAGGTAAGTATGCTTGTCTCCAAACTTGTCATAATCAACAATTATTGACAATGCACAACCTACCACATCTCCGTTATGAGTGATCACTATCTGTCCATCCGGAAATTTCTGAATCAATCTTTTCAGCGTCTCTTCTTTCCAATACTGTCCACCCAGGCTTGCATAGGCCTTTTGCATTGATTCCTTTAGTGCATTATAATCATCCAACGTCAGGTTCCTTACTTCGATAATAGCTGTATCCATATTATTGCTTTTACAGGTTTTGTGATCAACCTGCTGAGGCAATATAGCCTGCCAGCTAAAAGAGGGGGTTAAAAGGGAATTAAAAAGGGATTAAATCAGGAAATCTTTCCAGTTTTACCTGTCAGATTCCCTATTTCCATTCTTTCTTCACTTCCCTCTCCACCGGCTGCCAGTTAATATACTGCACCAGTCTCGGTTTTGTTGTGCGGTTTGGACGACTGCCATGTGGTAAGGCTTGATGCCAGATAATAAAATCGCCGGCCTTGCCGGCGAGGGGAACGGAACCTAATGCATGCAGGTCTTCATAACGGGGATCAATGCCGGGAGGTAGGCCATGTATCCAGTTTTCAATGCGGTGCTGAAATCCCGGCACCAATGTAAGGCCCCTGCTCTGCTTCGGTATCGGTCAATATAAGATCCCCTGCAAACCAAAGGGGATTGGCAAACTCAAACTACATCCCAGTGCAAATCCGGACCGGGGAAATGCCATTTACTCGGTTTCCGGAGGATTGAATCCCACCCTGTCTGTATTCACCCATATATCTGTATGCCCCCATAATTCTTCATAGGCTTTTCGGATACGGGGAGAATGACGATTGGCTTCCAGTACCGGGTGCTGAAATAACTGCAGCATGATGCCCTGCCGGTCTTTGTGCTCCTGGTACCAGGTGGATGGATCATTTTTATCTATCCCCATATGCTCCCATATTAATGCTTCCGTGGCAGCACATTGTTCCGGTGTAATGGCATTGGGAATGATAATATAACCATGCTCTTCCCAAAACAACCAATCCTCTTTACTTAAAACAGGATCCATAGGCGGCAATGGTTCAGGGTTTTCGGGGTTGCGGTAAATAAGGGAATTGAAACGGTTTATTCTTTCCTGCGAGATGTATCCCTGATTGATTTGTAATACCCAGTCTTCAAATGCATCAAAACCTGGGTTTTGCTGATAGAGAAACACGATGGTCTGCTCAATTCCCAGTCCTAGTGCATCCATCAGGGCCGTATCCATTTTCCATTCCTCCAGCAGTGTATCTACGGCCAACTGGCCATTTCTCCGCAGGATTTGCTTGGACCAAAAACGTTTGAGAAAATAAATATTCGTTTTTCCGGTGTCCAGCTGATCGGCCAGGGTGATCATGTTCATTTTGAGAAAGCTTATGACTCAAAATAAACAAATTCCGGATAATGAGGAGGAGTTGGCGTTTGTGGAAGGGTTTATTCACCGCAGAGGCGCAAAGGACGCAGAGAAATACACGCAGAGAGATTTATTCGATCTACAAACTTCTGCTGTCCTGATTTCCAGTTCCGATTGCTCCACTCCAATTAGTAGGCAGGTCGATTTCAACCGTTCACCTAAATCATGTTTCGACAAGCTCAACATGACAAACCTGAGGCCCGTTATCCCACTAGCCACTCGCCACTAGCCACTAGCCAAATGCCTTCTTTCTTCTACAAAAATTACCTAACTTCCCTCCATAAAATCATCATCATGCCAACCCAACCAACCAAACCCTCTACTTTCCTGCTTTTCCCCTGGGGATTGATGTCTATTGTGATCATCCTGGTTTTAAACCTGACCCTTCGGGATGAATGGTTCAGCAAGAACTGGAGCTGGATCGCACTGGTACTGATCATTCCTGCAGCCATATTGGAAAATTTTAAAGTCGGCTACTCCACTATGCGGATCATGTTCCTCAAAGTGGTGTTCTCCCTGTTGTCTTTCCTGCTGGTAGGAATGGCATTTGGCTCCGCACTGACCCAATATTATAATAAGAAATTTGTAACCGATGGCACCATGATCAAAGCGATTAACCTGCCCTGGTATGTATTGCTGGCATTGGTGGTACTCCTGATGATCCAGGTAGCCCAGTTATTCAGTATGCTGAAAGCAGTGAAGAGAGAGTTCATGCAAATGGACCCCGACCAGTAATTACCGTTGCCGGATGGCGGCTTTCAGAAAAGGCCAGGTGGGCAGGGAAGAAATAATCTTCAACTCATCACCCAAAGAACTTTCATTATCTAAAAACCTCAGCACCCGCTGGGGTTTATTTTTTTTGAAGAGGTCGGTAAAGACTTTATCGCCGGGTACCAGTCCGTTTTTTAATACATGCAGTAACACACTATCATAAAACCGGAAACGGACAGGTCCGCCGGGCCTTGATACAAAAGGATTCCCCTTTTTGATCAGGCTCTGTACCAGTCTGGCAGCATGCTTCTGTATAAACTGAAAAGTATACCCACTGGAAGCCTTTGTTTGTCCGCCCGCTGTTCCGAGAAAAATAATCCGCCCATCCACGGAAGGGAAACGGTAATTGGTCATGGGAATGATGCCATTCTCTACTTCAGTAATAGTATAGTCTTCCGTACCAATAAACTGCCGGATATAATTTTTTAACCCTTCATCATAAGCATCTGATGCCAGCAGCTGTTCTGTAAATAAAGTATATTCCACCAGTGCACGGTTGGCCGAAAAGGGTTTCACATAAACAAAAGTGGTTCCGGCTTCCTGCCCGGTCCTGAAATCCATCAGTGTGGCTTCTTCGGGATTGAACAAGTCCGCCCTGGTATCAATGATCCATCCCCTGAAATGCTGCTGCAGGTAATGATCCTTTTTACCCATGACTGGTTTTTCCAATAGTATACTGCTGAAAATAAAATCAGCGGTGTATCTGTTGCCACCACAATGCAATACACCCTTCCCGTCTTCATTGCTGATCTGACTGATCTCTCCGTGAATAATGGTGAAATTGGGTTGCTGGCGGATCAGGTCCAGACAATACGCATAGAAATCAACACCCCTGATCATTTTGTATGTATAGGGAGACAGATCCAGTAGTCTTGAAAACTGTTTGCTATGAAACCAGGTCTTGCTCCAGCTACGGTAAACAATCGGTTCAAATATGCCGGTCTTCGTTTCCCAGAATGACCAGGTGCGATCGTTTTGTTCTTTCCGGTCGCGGTCAGCAATCAGGATTTTTTTATCACTGAATTGTCCGGATTGGATGAGGTGAACAGCAAGGCTGAGTCCGGCACAGCCAGCCCCTGCAATAATATAATCGTATTGTTGAGATGAATTCAGGTGGAGTGTTTGAACACTTACATTGATCTTCAGTTGGCAGTTGCCGTATCTTTTTCCGGTGCATATTCTACCCGGGCATTACCGGCCATCAGTTTTTTATCGCGGCGCACTTTATCCCAGTACTTCTTACTTACCAGCAGGAAGCCAAAGCTTTCGCCGGGAAATTTACCCAGGTGTTTGTGGTGCATTTTATGGGCCCAGCGGATAGCGCGAACATAGGTATGATTACTCCGGGAGAACCATTTGAAGCGCTGGTGAATGATCACATCGTGAACCATGAAATAGGCAAAGCCGTACAACATGATGCCGAAGCCGATTGACTGCAGCCACCAGATATGATCATAAGTGCCAAAATAAATCATCAGGAAACTGGGGACGGCAAAAATGAAAGCAAAGAGATCATTTTTTTCAAAGACACCCGGTCTGACCTGGTGGTGATCTTTGTGCAATATCCATAAAAATCCATGCATCACAAAACGATGAGTGAGCCAGGTGATCCCTTCCATGACCAGGAAGGTGCCCAATAAAATCAGTATGTAATAAACGACCATCATGATTGCAAAATTAGTCCGCTTTTGAATTAAAATGTTTTTTATACCACTCTTCGATACGGGGAAAAGCGATCCGGAACCAGGCCGTATAAATTTCCGGCTCCTTTTCCATCGATTCCCTCAGCGATTCCATGGATAGATACCTGATTGCCATCACTTCATCGGGATTAAACTGAATCGGTCCTTCCCAACTACCGGTAAAAACATGATCAAACTCATGTTCCGTCAGCCCGTTGTCGAATTCAGCACGGTAAACAAAATCAAAGACCTTGTTTACTTCCAGATCAAGTCCCAGTTCTTCTCCCAGTCTTCTTCTGGCAGCAGTTGCTGTTTCCTCGCCGGGGGCAGGGTGACTGCAACAGGCATTGGTCCATAAACCGCCACTATGGTATTTGGTGAGTGCTCTTTGCTGTAACAGCATTTCTCCCTTTAAGTTGAATAGAAAAACACTAAAAGCCCGGTGCAATACCGCTTTTTCATGTGCTTCCATTTTTTCCATCGTTCCGGTGACCCTGTCCCGGGTATCCACCAGTATAACCTTCGAATAATCCATATTAAATCAACCGTAACTGGTTTTTAACCCCCGCCCGGATAATGATCATGGCTTTGTGGTAATTGGGGATCCTGATCCTTTGTTCAAGCACCCTGGCAGGTTGCAGTTTCCGGATCTTTTTAAATAAAGAGAGATAGTATTTATAGGCAACGTAAACGCCAAATCGGGCTTTGAAAGGCAGTCCGCAGATGCCTTCATAAGCATGTTTAAAATCGGCTTCAATATCGGCTTCAATCTTCAGTTTATCTTCTTTTGTGAAATTATTGAAATCGCAACCGGGGAAATAAACCCTTGACATGCCATTAAAATCTGCTTTGATATCCCGGAGGAAATTGACTTTCTGAAATGCAGCACCCAGGGAACGGGCGGGTGCTTCCAGATGATCAAAAAGTTCCTGCTTGCCTTCACAAAAAACATAGAGACACATCAGGCCTACCACTTCGGCAGAGCCATAGATATATTCTTTATAACCGGCACAGTCGTAGTTTTTTTTCTCCAGATCCATTTCCATGCTGCGAAAAAATGCATCCACCAGTTTCAGATCAATATTGAATTCATTGACCGTGAGCTGAAAACTATTCAGGACCGGATTTAAACTGATACCCCGGTCAATGGCATCATAGGTTTCCTTTTTGAATTGGGTTAATAACGCAACCTTATCATGATCGTGAAAAGTATCTACGATCTCATCGGCGAAACGTACAAAACCATAAATATTGAAAATGGGCGTGCGCAGGTCTTTATGCAGCATCTTGATAGCGGAAGAAAAAGATGTGCTGTAACGCTGTGTGATAATGCGGCTGCAACTTTCGCTGGTGGTATGGAACAGTTCTACCATTGTCTCAATATAGATAATTTATCTCATTTTCCTGATTAAATATTGGGCAGCTACTTCCCCGCTGATCAAACTGGGCGGAACACCCGGTCCCGGTACGGTTAACTGACCTGTATAAAAAAGATTTTTAACTTTTTTACTTTGGCAGGCCGGTCTGAAAATAGCTGTTTGCATCAGGGTATTGGCCAATCCGTAGGCATTCCCCCTGAACGAATGGTAGTCTGTAATAAAATCAGAAACCGCATAGGTCCTTTTATAAATCACAGCATCCAGGATGGACTCCCCGGTATGTTTTTCCATTCTTTTAGCAATAATATGAAAATATTTTTCTCTTAACTCTTCCGAATCATTTTCAAGTCCGGATGCCACTGGTATCAGGAATACAATGCTCTCGCAACCTTCAGGGGCCGTTTCCGGTTCGGTGAGTGATGAAACGCTTACATAAAACAAAGGATCAGTTGGCCATTTCGGATCGCTGTATATTTCTTTCCCATGCTTATCGAATGGCACATCAAAAAACAGGGAGTGATGTTGAAGGTTTTTCAGTTTTTTATTTAAACCCACATAATACAGAAGACAGGAAGGCGCCATTACTTTCTTCTTCCAGTAACGCTCAGAATAACTGCGGCATTCTTCGGGCAGCAGCCTGGTTTCTGTAAAATGATAATCGGCTCCGCTGATCACAGCATCGGCCCGGTAATAATCTTTTTCGGTGGCTACGGTCTTCGCCCTGTCGCCTTTGATCATCAGACTATTGACACTCTCGCCAAATTTGAATTCCACTCCCAGCTCCAGGGCCAGTTTATACATGGCTTGTACTACCGCATACATACCTCCCTGCGGATACCAGGTTCCTCCCTTGATATCAGCATAATTCATCAGGCTGTACAGGGCAGGAGTATCCTGCGGCAATGCCCCCAGGAAAAGCACGGGAAATTCCATGATCTGCCTGAGCTTGGGATGCTGAAAATATTTGGCAATATGTTTACTGATGGAAGAAAAAACCTGCAACTTAAAAACGCCGCTCATGGTTGGCCAGTCCATGAATTCAGTGATAGAACGACTGGGTTTGTACACCAGTTTATTCACGCCCACTTCGTATTTATAAGCGGCACCTGCAAGGTATTTATCGAGTTTAGCGGCACTACCCGGTTCAATGGATTCAAAAACCTGTTGCAGGGCCTCGTAACTGGCCGGCAGATCGGTATAGCCCTGGTCCCAGTAAATACGGTAAGAAGGATCCAGGCGGTGCAGGGTATAATAATCGGATACTTTTTTTCCAAACTGGTTGAAGTAGCGTTCGAAGACATCCGGCATCCAGTAAAAGCTGGGGCCCATATCAAAAGTGAAACCGTTTTCTTTGAGTTGCCGGGCCCGACCACCGGGGGTATCATTCTTTTCGATAACAGTAACCTTCCATCCTTCCTTTGCCATAAAGGAAGCCGCGGACAATCCGGCAAATCCGCTGCCGATCACAATAACTGAACGTTGTTCCAACAGGTGTGTTTTAAAAACGGCTGATCTGTTCTTTCAGGAGTTTACGGGCAAAATGGATCCTGCTTTTGATGGTACCCAGTGGCTCATGGAGCGCATCAGCTATTTCGTTATACTTATACCCGTCAAAATACAATAAAAATGGGGTTTTGAATATTTCGGGGAGCTCATCGATGGCTTTTTTTATTTCTTTGATCCGCATGCCTGATTCTGCGGCATTGCTCACGGTTACCTGTTTGTTATCGAGCAGGTAATCTGTTCCACTATTATCAAAGATGGTTTTCTGCTTGGCTTTGCGGCGATAATTATTGATAAAAATATTCCGCATGATGGTAAACAGCCAGGCTTTGATATTGGTCCCGGTATTGTACTTCTCCTGATTCGCCAGTGCTTTGTACAGGGTTTCCTGAAACAAATCATTGGCGGCTTCTGTATCCCTGGTAAGGTTAATAGCAAAGGGCTTCAAAAAATCGGCCTGACTAACCAACAGCTGACTGAATTCCGGGTTTGACATATTGTTTAATTTTTGACTTAGTAAAGTTAAACAATAAAAACATGCGCAGAGAGCTTTTTGTTTAAATTTTACAATTAAATGATTAAACAAAATATTTTAAGATAATTGGCTGAAATACAGCGCTTAAAGCATAGATAAGAATTCCATTACTTCGGAAAGGGAGCGTTTAAACTGTACATTGGGGGGGATGGACTTCCGGTAACTGAGGGTAATATGGCCGGAAACAACCAGGTTGATGCCCTGGAGACGGGCACTGGCATTATGCAGAAATTTTTCAAAATTGAAATTGGTAGCGGTACTGGTCAGGTGGATATAGGCCAGGTTGGGCTTTTTAAGGTTCGCCACAAAAGCCATATCGTTGATGGGCACATTTGTCCCGAGGTAAATCACTTTGATTCCCCTGCTCTTCAGCATGAAGTACATATACAACAATCCCAGCTCATGGTGCTCCCCTTCGGGCAGGAAGAGGAGGAAGGTTTTATCAATACCAATGGAAGAGGAACAATTTTCAATCCCTGCAATCAGCTTCTGCCGGATGGCATTAGTGACCAGGTGCTCCTGGGCAGGATTAATATGACCGGTTTGCCAGAGGATACCGATCTTTTCCAGGAAAGGAAAAATGATCAGGCTGATCGTTCTCTCCATCCCTTTTGTTGTAATATATCCGGTCAGAATTTTTTCAAACCGCTCCATATCCATATCCACCATCACCTGTACCAGTTCATTGATCACTCTTTCCTGTACGGCACGTGGATCGGTAAGGGATAAAATCCGGTTGCTGATTTCTTCAGGTGGCATCCGGTCAATATGGGAAATCTTATACCCGTATTTATTCAAGAGGGCAATATTGAGAACAGCTTTCAGCTCATCATTACTGTAATAGCGGATATTGGTAGAAGTACGTTGAGGTTTCAGAAAACCATAGCGTTGCTCCCAGATTCGGATGGTATGTGCCTTGATGCCCGACAGGTTCTCCAGATCCTTGATAGTAAAAGCGTTCATATGCTATAGCTACAACTTAAAATAAAAAAAGTTTGGCAGTACTGCCAAACTTTTTCAGTGAATGGGGTGGGAAGGTCAAAGTCCGCTATTCCGGAACCTGCCACTTTCCATCAGTTTTTTTACCTGTTGCAGAACGGATTGTTGCCGCAAAGCCTCCAGATGACCGCTATGGTGCAGGTCTGTACCCAAGAGGTCGTAATAATCCTTTTTAAGCAGGTACTGCGCCAGCTCGAGTACGGTTTTTCCATACCCACCTCCCAGCGATAAAATATTCAACTGAAAAAGGCATCCGATATCTTTCAACTCATCATAAAACCCTTTGTTCTGTATCAGGTAGGAATACCTTTCAGGGTGGGCAATCACCGGCTGGTAACCCTGCATCTGCATATCAAATATGATCTCCTTAATACCATGGGGCTGATATGCCATGGAAAATTCAGTCAACACCATATTGCCGCTGATCTTCAGGAGCGGTTGATTATTGCTGAGCAGTTCCGCCACATGATCATCCAGGAAATATTCTGCCCCTGCCTGAATCTCAACAGGAATACCTTCCTGCTGAACAGCCTCTCTGAGCAGGCCGAGTTTTTCAGTGATCTTCCCAGCACTGTTTTTATAAATATCCCACATGATATGCGGGGTGGTGATCAGTTTGGTATAACCCAGTTCGTGTAATCCCCTGATCAGTTTCAGGGAATTGGCCAAATCAGGTGACCCGTCATCCACTCCCGGAATCAGATGGGAATGCATATCGGTTTTCAGCAAGCCGTACACTTCCGCCGAATCGACCTTTTTGGATTTTGAAAAAATACTCAACATCACTGATTGGTTTAACTGATCGTTGCCGGCTTTTTATCCTGTTCTCTTTCCGGTAAACCAGGAAATATTTTATATACCAGTTTGCTCGAAGGAAAAAAAACATACCAGGCTGTGAGAAAAAGGATCATGAAATCTGTATAAAAATTCCGGTGTTGCTGGTACCAGATTTCCAGCGCTCCTTTATAAGGCAATATCACATCCCGGTAACATTCCTCCGGTGTCAGATTACTCTGGGTAATAATCAGCTCTTCATCTCTGAAAACTATGGATCCGATTCCGGTCAGCCCCGGCTGCACATTGTATACTTTGGCCTTCATCTCATCTGAATACCTGTCGAACCCGCTTTTCATCAGGGGCCTGGGGCCGGTGAATGACATATCCCCTGTCAAAATATTGATCAGCTGCGGCAGTTCATTAATCTTCGACTTCCTCAGAAACCTACCCACACTGGTCACCCTTGGGTCATTGCGCATGGTAAGGTCTTTTGAACCCATGTTCGGACTATTCTTGAGCATGGTGGCAAATTTCAAAATGCCGAATATGCGGTTTTTGTACCCCACCCGATCCTGCCTGTAGAACACTTCATGTTCACCGGTAAGCAAAAGCAGGATAATAATGGGAATGAAAACAGGTGACAACAATAAGAGTGCTATCAGCGAAAACAGAATATCAAAAAACCTTTTGATGAAGGGATACATGCAACAGGATTAATGATGATAGGATTTATTGAAAAACAATTTGATGGGGCACGGTTTTACCAGCATCGAAATAGGCATTGTACCAGTCTACTGTTTCTTTCAGTCCCTCTTTCCAGTTCACTTTGGCCGTAAAGCCCAGTTCTTTTTTGGATTTCGTGATATCCGGACTTCTCCTCGATACAGAACCTGGATAAGTTGGGGCATTGGTATACTCCCCTGCAAAACTCATGATTTCGCCGGTAGCCCTGGTGAGTTCTTCAATCGTGATCTCCACTCCCGTACCCAGGTGATAAATTTGTCCGTTGGTACCTGCTGTTTCCATGGCCAGCACGGTTCCTTCCACCGCATCGGTGATATAACAGAAATCGCGGGTTTGATCGTGGCCATATATTTTATAAGGATTCTCTTTATTCCGGAACCGGATGACCAGGTGCGGGATCACGTGGTTAAAACCCATACGCGGGCCAAACACATTATGATAACGGATGATGGTGGTTTCGAAACCCAGCATTTTGGCATAGTTCAGGAAGCCGGATTCGCCCAGGATCTTTGTAACGGCATAGGTAAACCGGGGATGAGCGATATCCTTTATCGTCAGTGGTACTTCTTCCGGAGTAGGAATAGCATAGCCGAATGTATCTACTGTTCCTGCATAATTTTCGCTGGTAGAAGCAAAGACAACCTTCCCGATTTTGGATCGGCGAATCCATTCCAACGTAAACAAGGTAAGGGCGGTGTTGATACGAATGACTTCATGTGGCATGCTGTTGGCGTTATCTACTCCAACCAGTGCAGCCATCATGTATACCTGATCATAGGCATTGTCCAGCAAATCATATGCTTCTGCTTGTGAAAAATCCGCTTCGATCAGCCGGATATGGTAATCCTTCACCAGGGCATCAAATTCATCGTCCCTGTTTTTTTTCATGAAATTATCGGCGATGGTGATTTCGTAATCGCGGTTTTTCGCCAGGTATTTGGCCACATTGAAACCGATGAATCCGGCACCACCTAAAATCAACACTTTTTTTGACATACTTGTAAAATTATATTCCCGCCAAGGGGCAAATTAAACGATAATGGGAACAAATGAATTTTGATATTGTTTTGCCCCGCCGGGGCAATGTTAAATCTGGGGCCTTTTTTGCTACCGGGACTGGGTCCCTCCGGGACCAGCGTAGCATAGCAATCCAGACAAAATCAAATAAATAAACAGCCACATTCTAAAATTCTGGCAGAAAAATGTTTTTGAATTTGTTTTGCCCCGCTGGGGCAATGTTCAATGTGGGAACTTATTTGCTACCAGGATCAGGTCCCTCCGGGACTATTGCATCCTAACAGTCTTTGTTAAACAAAAAATACACTGGCTATTCAGTAATCTGCTCCTGAGGAGCATAATGTCGGTAACTAACGCCACTTACTTTCGAGGTATCCTGCCCCAGCGGGGCAGAACATCGGCGACAACTCTGGCTACTCAGCAACATGCTCCACAGGAACATAGTGCCAGCAACTGCTCATAACAGTCGGGCGCCTGCCCCAGAGGGGCATCATCTCGGTAACCACCGCCTGCCCCAGCGGGGCAGAACAGCTATCTATTTCGGTTCATGGAAGAGATACTCCTTTTTAAAACTCACATCAAACTCATTGAGTAACTCCTGATACTCCTGCATAAAATTTTTTACCCGGTGATGCTCTTTCTGCTTTGCGATATACCCGCATATCATCGGTACATCAGACTTTTTATAAGAAAATGCACCAAAGCCCTCCTGCCACTTAAAACGTCCCCCCGCCAGCCCCTGTTTATTAATCCATAAAGATGAGTCTCCTTTGATCTCTCGCATCAGGTCTGATACTGCTTGGACAGGCCTTAAACCAAGGAACAGGTGTATATGATCCGGCATTCCGTTAATCGCAAGTAATTTATGCCCCTGATTCCTGACGATCCCTGCGATATATTTATAAAGTAGCTCTTCCCAAAGAGGATGGATCAGGGCTAACCGGTATTTCACGGCGAAGACACATTGCAGATGAATTTGAGTATAGGTATCAGGCATGGGCACCGTCATTAAAGTGACGGAACCAAAACTGAAGGCTTTTCTGAAATCAGTAATGAGAAAAAAACCGCTTTTGCCCGTTTTTATTCACGGAAAAACCGGGTTAAAACTACTGCTGCAAATCTCCCCTGCCCAACACTCTTACCTTATGTTTACCAGACAGTGTACCGATTTCTTCATTGGTCAGCACCCCGATGGTATCATAGATAAATGCTTCCTGTTTCTCCAGCATTTTGGCCAGTAAAGCAGGATTAGACCGGTATTCCTTATGACCGGTTGTTATCGTAATGATATCGTAGTCCTGTTCCAGCAGTTTGGTTAAATCCTGGGTAATCCAGGTATCCTTCTCTTCCCAGTACAGCACATGCGGATCATGCAGGGTGATGATGGCACCGGCTGCTTCGAGCTGATTGTAAAAACCTTCCACCGGGGTATAGCGCGTATCCCCCACATCGTTGAGATAACTTACACCGAGCAGTAGTACTTTCTTTCCGCTCAGTGAACCCTGATACTGTGACTGCAGGTATTCAAAAGCATAGAGCGGCATTTTATCATTGATCCTTACTCCCTTTTCACTTTGCAGGAGCGGATCACTGCTGTTAAACAGATTCATTCTTGCCCAGCTGGCCAGTAAGGGATCCTTGGTGAGGCAATATCCACCTACACCCAAACCGGGTAACATGATGTTTTTATGGGTCGGCCGCATCCGGATCGCATTCACTACTTCATAAATATCTACTGATGCTTCTTCTGCAAATCGGCTCCATTCTACCATAAAGGCAATGTTCATGGCCCGGAAAGAATTCTCCAGCACTTTGGCCATTTCAGTTGCGTTGGTATGGCCTAAACGGGTCAATGGAAATTCATCCGTGCGGATCACGGTGCGGAGAAACTTTTCAACAGCTTCCGTACTCACATCATCTGTACCGGCAAAGACCCGGTAAAAATTCTGGATAGAGTCAATGTATTTAGGACCGGGCATCACTCTTTCATAAGAGTGACCCACTTTCAGCTGATCGATAGATAATCCTCTTTTTTGGAGGCATTCCTGCAGTAAAGGTTTTACTACTTTTTCGGTGGTTCCCGGAGGCACGGTTGTCTCCACCAGCACCAGTACATCGGGACGGCAATGATTGCCGATACTTTCCACTGCTTTTTTAAATGGTGTCAGGTCCACAGTATAATCAAGCAGTTCATGGCCCGGACCCGTTTGTTTTTTAACATCCAGGTTGATATCAACGATCACCACATCCGCCTTGCTATAAGCATAAGGATCACAGGTTGCGTAGTAATTTTTTTTCTCCCGGCTCTTGGCGTAGTACTCACTGATCTTGGGATCGCTGGCCAGTACCGGAAATACACCTTCATTGATCGAACATATTTTCCAGTAGGAAGAGGGAGTAGGCAGATCAATACCGATCACAGCATATTCTTCGGTTAATGCATTGGCCACCACCAGCCCCATCACAGATCCAACAAAACCCATCCCCTGCACGACTACCACTTTTTTTCCGGGATGGACTGATAAAAACTGATCAATACCAGCCTGGTCATTGACGGTTGCCGGTATTGGATAATCTTTGTTGGTGATCGGACTGCGGGAGACAGCCTGTAAAATGATTTCCATGGTACTCACTTAATATTTGAGAAAGGTTTGTACAAAATTATACTTGTGTTTTAATGATCCTTCCGGGGTTACCCACAATGGTCACCCCATCCGGTACATCCCTGATGATCACGGTTCCGGCACCGATGATCACATTCTTTCCAACCACAACACCCTGTTTGATCACGGAATTCGCACCGACAAATGTATTATCTCCGATAGTAACATCCCCGTTCAATACAGCACCAGGTGCGATGAAAGTATGATCTCCGATCACACAGCCATGTTCAATGACGGAGCCGGTATTACAAACAGCAGTTTTACCCAGTCTGGTCAGGGCATTGATTGATACATTAGCAGAAATAAAATGCCCGCAGGTCATCACGACCGAGGGTGAAACGGCCGCGCTGCGATGTATGGCATTCACAGGCTCTCCCAATACTTTAGAAACCTGTTCATATACTTTTCTGCGCAAGAGATTGTTGTTACCGATGCCGATAAAATAATCGTAGGCTTTCATTTTCTCCAGCACGGCTTCATCCATTTCTGATCCCAGGTATTCCAGTCCGAATGGGTTTTGTTCCTTGGGCTGGTTATCACAATAAGCGGTTACCTGGAATCCACTTTCATGTAACAGGTCAATGGCGGTATGCGCATGTCCCGAATAACCGATAATCACCACTGGTTTTTTCATGTGATTCTCATTTACTATACCGCCTTTGGCGGTGATTAATTTTGCCACATAGTATCACCATTATTCATTGGCAGCTGATTTAGCAGCATTATCCTAATGGTTATTTCATGCCCTGTTTTTTTTTCAGTAATAACAGGTATTGCTGCCGGATACATTCATGAAGGTACTGCTGACTGAAATTATCTTCTACTTTTTTACGCAGGTTCCGGCTGTATTGTTTCATTTCATCCGGGTGTTGCAGGGCATACCGCAGCTTTTGGTCCAGGTCAACAGCTTGTCCGGGCTGAAAGATCAATCCGGTTTCCCCGTGGGTCACTATATCAACACTTCCTTCAATATTGGTGCAAACAATCGGACAGCCCATGGCACCGGATTGCAGCAGGGTATTTGGAAAACCTTCCCGGTATGAAGCATGTAAGAGTAATTCAGCAATATGCATAAAGTATTCCACCTGGTCGCTCCAGTCGATATGGATGATGGCCGGATTTGTTTCAAGTATATTTTTGGCTGCTGTTGAAATCGGGTCGAGATCATCTTCAAATGCACCCAGTACGATCAGTCTTAATTGCGGATTTTCTTTACTGAGCTGATCAAATACCTGTAATACTTCTTCCACCCCTTTATCTTTCACAATTCTTCCCATGTTCAGGATGTAGCGATACTGCGGATCATAACCGACCATCTTTTTGATTTCGTCCAGTATCTCTGGCTTCAATACTTCAGGAGAATAACGGGAAAGATCCACTCCATTGCTGGATCCTTGTCCCATGACCTGTAGCTTGGAGGGTTTGACCAGTTTGTTGATCCTGATATATTCCAATAAAGAAAAACTGTTTGGCCAAACATGATGTGCAGCTTTGGCTGTCAGTTTTTCCATGAACACGAGGATGCGTTTCTTGAAACCCGTTGCCGTCATGAACCGGAGTCCGGCAATCGTATGTATCCTGATCTTTACTCCGGCCAGTTTCGCCGCCAGCATGGCCAGCAATCCCGCCTTAGGTGTATGCGAGTGTACAATATCCGGTTTCTCTTTTCTGAATAATCGATAAAGCCGCCAGAGTGAACCCAGGTCTTTGAATGGTGTGATCTGCCGGGTCATCGGCACAATCCGGTTAGGGCATTTTTCATTAGCCAGCAGATCGGGCCATTCCTTCCCATCACTGCTTACCATCAAAACATCAAAACCATTTTCATGCATATAACGCATCTGGTTCGAGAGCAGGTATTTCAGCGAGAGAGGAGCCGTAGTAATCCGGATCAGTTTGGGCATAGGATCAGAATCTTCTTCGTTGTTGTGGTACTGCAAAATCAATTACTTTATTAAACCATCCGGGATATTTCAGGCCTGCTTTCTGATAGATCAGAATTACCATGATCAGGTAAAAAGGCATACAGGGAATTTTATACCGGGACAGGGCTCCAAAGTTGGCAGATGAAACCCCCACGGCAACAGCGAAAACAGAGGCGAATACAAAACACATGAGTGTCCGCGGATCAGAAAAAGCCGTGGTGAAAAATAATTTTACTCCCTTTTTATACATAAAGAACAGGGTCA
Organism: Chitinophagaceae bacterium; assembly: GCA_016720745.1. Taxonomy (GTDB): domain Bacteria; phylum Bacteroidota; class Bacteroidia; order Chitinophagales; family Chitinophagaceae; genus JJ008. The sequence goes on from JADKKA010000001.1 coordinate 226,996, forward strand.
GAAATAAGAACAGAGAGGACTCCGCACAGGACAAGAGGGCGATGGGCGAGTTGACTTCCCAAAGAAAGGGCCGGAAGAAGGTAGCGGTGATTCCTCCAAAAACCATCAGTATTGGGTTGGAAGTATTAATAGTAAAATGAGAATCTGTTCCACCCGTGCTACGGGCAATATCGGCATACATCTGCCGCTGATACTCCGCATTGCCCTGGAATTTATCAAACTGATACTGTTGTGCCGCTTCAAATGAAGTGAGGTATTGCAGCAGGAAAAAAGCAAGCCCGATACTGCCTGCAAAAGTCATCCCCGCAAAAATTTTTCTCAGTGTCTTATTCTCAATTAATTTATTGACTTCGGCAAATTGCCAGATCAGCAAGGCCATTACTAAAACAAGGAGGATGTATACTTTAATGGCAAAGAGCAGGAATCCGCAGAAGATGATCATTACAATTGACCAAAAGAACTTTTCCTTTTTAACGAAAATATTCAGAAAGGCATAGGCAATGTATCCTACACTGCCAAATGTCACCGGATCCTTTAGCAGCCCCGAACTCCAGTAAATCACGCTAGGCAGAAACAAACAGGCTAATGCAATTTCCCGGTACTGGTTGGGATAAAAATGATAAAAGGTTTTAAATAACCGGATACAACCGCCAAAGCAAAAAATCCAAAGCAGAGACAAATACACAAATAACTATTGAAGAATAAATACGATGGTATCAGGGCCAGTTTGGGTGGAAAAAAATTGGCCTGGGAAAACATATAGTTATAGGTCAGGTCACCCTCATAGCCATCATAGTAAAAATAATCAAACAATGGGCTCTTGACTGTCAACTTGGGTGTCAGCATGGCCAGTTTGAAATTGTCAGGATTATCCTTGATGGCTGCCCGCAGATCCTGGGTGCCCTGGTAAAATAATGCGGTATCCCCTCCTTTAAAATAAAACTGTGTAAGAAAGGCAAAAGCAAAGACGCAAAGAATCTTAAAATAGAAACCCCTGAAATAGAGCATTTTGATCCGCTGATCTTTGTACTTCGCAGCCTTGGCCCGTACAATAAAAAACATAATCAGGAAACAGAGCGGAAAAACCGCCAGGTCTGTTGCTGAAAAAAATACGGTAAGGAGTGACATAATTAAAATTCGCTGCCTGCAAATTGATCAGGTCAGCTGAAAAGGCTGATAAAAATTGGGCGGGTAGCGCTTACTGAATATTCATCCCGGATACGCTGCTGCGCCAACTGACCCATTCGTTTCCGAAGTTCGTGATCCTGGAGGAGTATTAAAAGCTGTTTTTTCCATTCCTCCGGAGTATTGCAAACAAATCCGTTTTCGCCATGGCTCACAATCACTGAATTAACACCAACTGGTGACACTACCGCCGGGATGCCTAAAGACATATACTGAATGGCTTTAAAACCACATTTACCTTTTGACAAATCATCATCATGAAGTGGCATCAGACCGATATGAAACCGAAGCAGGTCCTTTATTTCAGACTCCTTTGACCAGGGGATGAACTGATACCGGGCTAAGGGCAAAACCGGGTCTTTATCAGCAATCACATAAAAAATAAATCCGTTTTCCTGCTGCAATTCCTGCAGTACCGGAAGGATGATATCCAGAAATTTCAGTGTACTAAAAGTACCGGTCCAGCCAATGGCCGGTTGGGCCACATCCTGATCCTGTGTTTGATTATGTACCGCTGTTGTGTTAACAACCGTGGGCAGCAGGATGACCTGCTTGCAGAAACGACGGGCATAATCGCCCAGAAAATCATTCCCTACAGCTACTTTATAGGACCACCTGCAAATTTTGGACACTTTGGAAAAGTTTTTCAGCCAGGCAACTCCTTTATTATAAGAAGAGGTGCTGGGTATCCAGATGGCATCATCAAAATCATAAATAATTTTCTTCCGGAATATTTTCGCGATAATCCATTCAAATACAGGAGGACCCAATGGCGCCGCTTCCCTGTGAATAAAAACAAAATCGTAACCAGGAATTGTAAACAGCAATACAAAGCGGCGCAGATAACCCCACATCACACCCCATCCTTTCCGCAATGCAAAACCGGGTTTAAAAAATATGCTCCAGGTCTTTTTGTCCAAAAATGGCTTGTAATGGAATGTAATATTCTCCTCTTTCAGCGCCGGCAGATAGTGCTCAAACCGGTAACGCTGGGAAGGCGACTGATCCACCGGGTATGGCGCCATGAATAGCAACTTCATTTCATCACCTCCTCATATACTTTTTGATATCGTTCAACACCCGTATCCAAATCAAAGAAGGAAAAAGCCTTTTCCCTTATCAGTTGCTGATTAAACTTAGCAGGTACACTCATCTCTTCGATCGCATTGGCATAGTCAGCTTTTGAAAAAGCTGCAATCACCAATCCGCTTTCAGACTTCCTGACGATATCTCCGGTATCTCCGATATCATTACATAAAAGCGGGATTCCCATTCCCATGATTTCTCCCTGCTTGGTTGGTGAGGAAGCTTTCTTGGAATAAAGGTCCCGGATAAAAAATACACTCCAGTTACTCAGTGATAAAAAAAGCGGCACCTGATCTCTGCTCGCTGGCTGAACAATAACCGATTCAGCAGGAATGCCTCTTTCTGCGGCCAGCTTCAAAATAGAAACTGCCGGATCATGTGTTATAAATAAAAAACGACTGTCCGGTTCTTTTTCCCTGTATTGCTGATAAAAGTCAAGCATTTCACCTGTCATATACCAGCCCCCCAGCGAACCGAGATAGGAAATAATTTTTGTTTGCTCCCCCATCCCCCATTGCTTTCTGTATTGCAGCTGATCCGCTGTATTTACCCGGGTATAATCAAAATGATCCAGATCGGCGCAACAGGGAATCACTGTAATCTTTTTATCCGGCACCTCATACTGCAGGGCCAGCTCCTGTTTGGCATTCAGCGTAAGGGAAATAATATGTGCGGATTTTTTCAAAAAAACTTTTTCCTTTTTTTTATACCGCCGGTACAGGAAATGGTACAAGGGATTTTTCAGATTCCACAACCCGCTATCCACTCTCTCATCCACCCAAAATCCACGCATATCGAAAAGAAAGGGAACCCCAAACTTTTGGTTGATTTTTACACCGGCATCGGCTGCCACATAACTGCGACAGTGAATCAGGTTATACTTGTTTTTTCTGTATAGCTCCGCTGCTTTTCTGTTTAATTTGAATTGATCATACAATTTTGAAAGAAAGGGCGGCCGGGTGGAAAAGTAGAGAAACTCCCATTGAATTCCGGAGCGATTCAGCAGCTGCCGGATCGCATCCCCGTTTTTCAGGTATTTTTCTTTTTTCTCCACACTCAGGATGGTAATATGGTATCCCAAAGCACTGAGGCGGGCCAAATAGGGTATGACCTGGCTTTGTCCAAGCTGATCAGTCATCCCGTCGTAAGATATAAATAAGACTTTTTTGATTTTTACATCCATTGCTTATACCAGAGTTGAAACATCAGGTAGTACCAGACTTTCGTGTACAATTGTTCTTTCCCTCCGTAGAATTGTTTTTTTAACTGATCCAGTTCTTCCTGCCGGAAAATTCCCTGTTGCTGTACAAAAGCAGGATCAAAAGCTTCATCAACAAAATGACGAAGTTCATCTTTTAACCAGGCGGCGATTGGAATCCCGAATCCCATTTTAGGCCGTTCCATCATTGACTGGGGAACATATTGATGGACAATTTGCCGGAGAATATATTTTTTGATGCCATTATGCATCTTGTAAGCAGATGGAAGCCGGGCGGCAAATTCAATGATATGCTGATCCAGGAAGGGTTCACGGCCTTCAAGACTTACCGACATGGAAGCACGATCCACTTTTTGCAGGATATCATCCAGCATATAGGTTTTATAGTCGATGGCCATCATATAGCTCAGGTCATCTGTATATGCCGGGTCGAGCTGTTCATCAAAATAAGAGGAAAGCGACCCTGGCTGCTGTATGAATAAACGGTTCAGTTCATCCGGCAGGTACAAACAACTCATGTTGAACAACAGTTCTTTGGCACTGTTATCCTTGAGCAGGTGCATGATTTTTTTATAGCGCGTGGTAAAGAGTGGCTTCCGGTTCAGGATCGGTATCCGGTGGGCCGGCACATACTCCATGATTTTTGCCATCCCTCTCCGAACAGGCCCGGGAACTTTATTCAGTTTCTTTTTAACCCTCGCGATATAATCGTATTTATTATAACCGGCAAATACTTCATCACCTGCATCAGCACTCAGGGCAACCGTAACGGATTGTCTGGCCAGTTTACATACCAGTGTGGTGGGGATGGCACTGCTGTCGGCAAAAGGTTCATCATAAAAAAAAGGCAGCGTTGGCACAATTTCCAGGGCCTCTTTACTGGTACAGTAATACTCTGTATGGTTGGTACCCAGGTGGGCAGCTGTTGCTTTGGCAAAAGGTGCTTCATTCAGCCCCTTGTCATGCACCCCGATGGTGAAGGTATTAATTTTCGTTCCGCTGTTTTTTTGCAACAATGCGGTTACACAGGTACTGTCATATCCGCCGCTCAGAAAAACACCCACCGGCACATCGGCCACCATCCGGTATTGAAATGCTTTTTCCAGTATTTTTTCAGACTCACTGATCGCTTCAGGTAAACTGATGTCCAGTTTGGGCTGGTTATAGGCATCAAGCACATTCCAGTATTGCCCGATTTTGATGTCTTTGTTAGCCAGGTTCAAGGTAAGCTGATGACCTGGCTGAAGTTTATGTGTATTTCTGAAAATACAATGTGGGGTGGGGACATAGCCAAACTGCATAAAAGCTGCAATGGCATCAGTATTCAGTTCTTTCCGGAAACCGGGATGCTGATGAAAAGATTTGAGTTCTGATCCAAACAAAAACAACCCATCGGCATAGTACCAAAAGAAGGGTTTTACGCCTGCCCGGTCCCGCACGCAAAACAAAAGATTACTGTCCTTGTCATGAATCACAAAAGTATACATCCCGATAAAGCGGGATAAACAATTGGCGCCCCATTCTTCATATGCATGCAGGATCACTTCTGTATCTGAATGGGTAACAAACTGATGTCCCTTTGCTTCCAATTCAGCCCTGATTTCAGCATAATTATAAATCTCACCGTTAAATATCAGCACCAGCGATTTATAATACATGGGCTGGGAAGCCGCATTACTCAGGTCAATGATTGAAAGCCGCCGGTGTCCGAGTCCCAGGCAGACTTCCTCCCCATTATTCATATAATGACCATCTCCGTCAGGACCCCGGTGACTGATCACATCAGTCATTTTTCTCAAAGTCGCTTCCGAAGTTTGGCGATTAAAATCTGCAAAACCTGCAATTCCGCACATATAAAATAAAATAAAGGTAAATGAGCCTGAAAAAATCAGGAAGGCCAGTCATTCCAACTAATAAAGTGGTAAAGAGAAAAAGGCAAATGGCAAGTGTGCCAGTTAAAGTGCAAAACGGCTCGGATAAGCCACATTATCCATCACGGCTATTTTAGCGGGTTGTTTGCCCACTGCTGCCCTGGCATTTTTTAATTTTCTTCTTGCCCAGACAAAAAGCATTAAGAAGAAAAACCACATGGTATAAGACAGAAAACCTGTTACACGATGAAAAAGTGAAGCCTTGGGTGCTAATGCTGCATTCGCGATACCAAGATGGTAATTTGGAAAAATATCCAGTACCATGTCCTTTGCATACTTTCTATAGGCAGTCTCGAGTACACCCGGGTTACGGGCCAGGAACTCAATACCAGGCCTGTTGTATGCGGCCAGTACGGCAGCATCCGGCTCCATATCGGGATCAAAAAAGTGCCAGGATCCCTGATAATACACTTCAAAACAAAAATGCCCGTACTTTTTCCCCTGGAAACCAACTTTTCTGGTTTTAAATCCTTTTTTCCGGAGGATATCCATCACCAAAATGGATTGCTGACTACAGGCAGCATAGGGGAACTTTATAATATCATCAGGAATTACAATGGCACTTAGTCCCTGTACACTGACCATGGAAGATAAAAGGGCGGCTACAAAATTGTCGTTAAACCCATACACGGAATAGCCATGAAAGAACCTTTTGCTGATGGCTGCAGTTACAATTGAAGGATATTCCTCTTCAAACTTAAGTTTTGTATCCCGGTAAGATTTTTCAGCAAACAGACTATCGCAATACAATTCCAGTTTTTTCATGGAATTTAACCGCAAGAGAGAAGGATCATATTCTTCCTGCTGATCATATACAGGAGCCTGGTACCCAATTTTTGTAGTGCTGGTATCCTTCATTGCTAACTGATAAACAGTCAGCAGTAGAAAAAAATTGAATGCAAGGAATGCACTCCACTGGAGTATGAAGTATAGTTTTTTCACAGCAATTGGATTTTCTCTTTTGCTGCTGCAAACTACTTCAATTTCACAGATTTGAAAAGATTGCGGGGAAAGTAAATGGGGAAATCGGTCAGAACTACAATACACTTCATCGTAAAACCACCGTACCAAGACAGGGGAAAATACGATATTTATGCATTTCATTCCTTTGTTTGCTCAGGCACCTTATCGTTTTAATAGCTTCCCAAACATCGCACGAACAAAATATACCGGATGTGCCAGGAAAGACTTAAACAGGAAGCGAACCCCTTTACCTCTTTCTTTGGTGAATCGTATAGAGATACCTGCCATCATCAGGTATACCCTTGAAAGGGCCACACTTTTGTTTTTTATCCGGGAAATAATTTTCTTTCCGGTATTTGTCATACATCTTCTCCATCTCGATTACAATTCTTTTGTTCACCATGCTCATGCTCTCCCCATGTATCCGGTAACGCCATAGTTTTTGCTGACAAATGCAGGCTCTCCTTTCCTTGCCAGCTGCACACAGAAGTCCCTGTCTGAAGGATAGGGTATCCGGGTATCATAACGTATGTTATTTTCCAGAAATTCCCTCAACACGAGAATATTCCCACTAGGAGCCGGTATCACATTTTCCCATTTAAGGAGGTTCCGGTAAAAATCATCCCGGACCAGTTGGTCCTCCTTCTCCAATAGTTTCCCTTCTGCATCAATGTATGAGATATTACTAAAGGCCCAATGCCGGTCTCCTTCGTTGATAGCATTGATCTTTTCTTCCAGATTGATAGACTCCCACACATCATCCTGATCCAGTAAAGCAACATACTTTCCTCTTGCCAGTTCAATGCCTTTGTTCCTGCTATCGGCCACACCGGAATTGGTCTTATTGATCAGCTTCACTCTTCCGTCCTCATCCTGTATTCGCCCGATGACTACGGCTGAATCATCCTTGCTCTCGTCATTGATTACCAACACTTCGATATTACTGACCGTCTGATTCAGTACAGACCGAATGGTCTCTTCAATATATTTAGCCCCGTTGTAAACAGGAATAATAACCGATACTAAAGGGGAATCTGTGAATGACATCATCATTTAGATTTTAGCCAAGTATAGATCCATAGTCGCTTTATTCGGCGAGAAGATACTCAAGACGCTTTCCCGTAACTCATTGCCAGCCTGCCGGGCAGCTTCCTGATTGTTGTATACGAAACGGATATATTTCTCAAACTCTTCAGCCTCATGAGGCGGGTTGACCACGTACCCATTCGTCCCATTAATGATATACTGGTCGAAGTCTCCCACTCCACTACAAACAATCACCGGTTTCCTCATCAGTCCGAATTCTTTAACAAGGCTGCTGCTTGCTTCTGTATAAGACGGATGCACCAGCAAGTCGGCAGCGGAGAGATAATCAATGATATTGGTCCTGAACCCCAGAAAAAAACGGACGCTTCCAGTCCTTCGTCCTTTACATACTTTTCCAGCTTCGGACGTTCTTCCCCGTCATCGAGCAGCAATACTTTGACGGACAAACCGGAGCGGATCAGTCTACGGAATACAGGTAAAACCAGCAGATGCCTTTTCATGGGTATCATCCGGGAGGCTGTTAAAATCAGTAATTGCGCCGGGTAGGTTTCCCGGATCTTTGCCACTTCCACTGGATCAGGTTTACTGTAACGGCTGAAATCGTATATATAGGGAATAATACTGATCTTTTCCTTTTTAACCTTCTCATAGTTCACCATCCCATTATACACTTCCAGGGAAGGAACCACAATTTCTTTCGCAAACCGGCTGACCAGCCTGTCCACCCTTCTTTCATTCTTATTCACAGAAGCAAAACCTTCCGTTTTGATACTGGCGTGAAAATGATGCCTGAAGACTACCACCCTTGCACTTATAAAATAATTGGCAAAAATGGCTGGCAGGTTACACTGATTCAGGTTACTCCAGACCACATCAATCCGGTGCCTGCGGCAAAACCGGATGAGGTAGAAAAAATGAAACAGATAATTAATCAGTGAGAATCGAAACTGATAAGTTTTAATATGATATTCCACTCCCATGTCATCGAGCGCATCATGAAAATCCCCTTTGTGAGATTGCGTGAGAACGATCAGCCGGTGCCCTGTTTGATTGATTTCCCGGCAAATGGTTTCAATCGCCACTGATCGTTTATTCGGAAAATAATAGAGCAATACCGTTTTCTTCTTTCCCTCTTTCAGACTATTGTTCATACACAATTATGCTGACGCTTTTCCGATATAAATAAAGATATTGCCCCAGTTGCGGTTGAATACTCTGGTGAAAAACATACTCACTCTTGCAATAATGGCGGTGATTTTTCCACCACCCTTTGCACCGGCCACAGAAGTCGGAAAGGCCAGGGATCTTCTGCGATCCGGAAAAGCAGTTCCTGTAAACCACAGGTACGAAAGAGTTCACGTTGGTTTTTCCGGTTGGATAAAAAGATATGATAAGGTGGTGCGGATACCTGACGGCCTGGTTGTAACCATTTTCGGATGCTGAAATAAACGGTTCTCACTTTTTTGCCAGGCAGAAATTATCTTCCACCGGACCTTCGATCAGGAAGATACCGCCTGGCCGCAAGTATTGTTTTAGTTTTCCGAGCACATCAACAGGTGCAATGAGATGTTCCAGCACATTGCTCAGTCTGATCACATCAAATAAGGGAACAGGATTCCCCTCCAATAATTCGTTGATTTCATAAAAAGTTGCGTCAGGAATTCCTTCCTTGAGTATAGTCAGATAAAACGGATTAAATTCCGCTCCGGAGCAGGTAAAACCCTGATGGATGGCATTGGCAATAAAATTGCCGGCACCACATCCGTAATCCAGGATATGAGCCTGGGGCCCTGCCAGTTTCCGGAGCTGATCAAACTGAAACCCGTAACTGAAGCGAAGACCGTTTAATTTTTTATACAGATCCGGATGTATACAGGTATCAACCTGGCTGTCCTGATAAGCGGGAGGATACATGGCTTCATAGTCTTCTTGTACCGGGAGGGGGCTTAAATAGATCAGGCGGCATTTCCGGCAGGTGATATAGTCAAAGGTTTTTCCGTTGAAAACATTCCGGGGATAAACCGATCCGGTGAACTGATCTGATCCGCAAAAGGGGCAATGATTACTGCTCATGGCTGTTGCAAGTGTTTTTCAAAAATAAGGGATATGCCCTGTTCAATACCGGTCTTCGGCTGCCAGTTAAAATCCTTTTTAAACAAGCTGCTGTCCACTTCAATATTACTTACATCAAAACGGGCTTCTTCTCCCTGGTTCAGATGAATGGTTTTTCCGGTAATACTTTCTATGATATGAATGATCTGACCCAGGGAGGAAAGTACTCCATAAGATATATTATAACATCTGCCTCCTAATTGTCCCGGTTTTTTGATTACCTGGCTGATGGCATCCGCCAGATCTTCTACATAGAGATAATCCTTGTGATTGTCCAGGGATCCCCAAAGCTGAAACGGTTTATCATTCAATGCGCTGTTCAGCAAATAACTAATCACTCCCTGGGGTTTGCGGATGCTTTCAATAAAGCCATAAACATTGGATGGCCGGAGGATCAGGTAATCCAGTCCCCGCTGGTAGCCAAATAACTGTAGATATTTCTCGGCGCTAAGTTTTCCTACACCGTAAGCAGAAACCGGGTCCGTAGGATGATTTTCATCCACCTTTTCATTCAAGGGATGACCGTACACGGCTCCACCGGAAGAAATAAATACTATTTTCTTACTCTGTAATGAAGATAAAGTTTCAAATAACTGAATATTCAGCAGGATCTGGTCATAGGCATCCTGCCAGATATTATTCATGGAACTGGCGGGTGAGGATGATGACATGGCATGTACCAGCAGGTCTGCACCGGACAAAAGAGATGCATCCCCGGCTATGTCTTTCAATTCATGAGAAAGATACCTAATGGATCCTTTTTGACCGGAAGCAGTCCTTGATATAACGGTCACTTCATGTCCTGCCACTGAAAGTTGGTCAGCCAGTGTAGCCCCGATTAGGCCATTACCCAGAATATAAATCTTCATATATTATAACTGATTTTCAAACAGATCTTTTTTCACCTGTTCAAATACTTCTTTAAAGCGGGTCACGGCTCTGGTTTCTGAATATTCTTCACTCACTATTTTGGAGCGGGTCCGTATCAGTTCTTTTTCCGCATCATTCAGTCTGGTGTACCAGATAATTTTATCGGCAATATCTGCAGGATCCTGACCGCATACCAAACGCTGGTCTACCCTGGCAACGGCTTCCCGGGTACCGTTTAATTCATTGACGATTGTAGGCATACCCGCTGACAATGCAATCAGTACGGTAGTGGGAAATGCATCTCCCCGCGAACAGTGCAGGTAAATATGGTGATCAAAAATCAGGTCTTGCAGGTTCTCAGTATAATCGAGTATTGTTATGGCCTTCCTTGCTTCGGGATTCATTTTATCCAGACAGAACCTGAGTCTTTCCTCAAAGGGATGACCTACCAGTGTAAAACTCAGTGCGGGGTCCTGCTGAAAGGCCTTATCAAAAGCCTCCAGCATCATATCCACTCCTTTGTATTCAAAGCGAAAGGCATTATTATAGGAGCCGACAAAGAGTAATTTTTTTCCGTCTGCAATCTCCTTTTCTTTTGTATTTGAGAGGTTTTGAGATTCCGGAATCCCGTTGAATACGGTATATATGGGAGGTCTTTTCTTTTTCAGTACCTCGTTTACAAAAAAACGGGCCATTTCCCCTTCACAGATAATAGCATCATAAGATTTCAGGGCGAACCGGTGAGCGATCAGGTTGAGCCGGGAAAATTTTTTTGCATAAAGTGAATACATGGTATGGCTACCGAGATACACGACGATTTTCTGCCGCTTTTTTTTCAAGTACAGCCATTTCATGATCACAGGCGGAAAATGCAGGTTATCAATCAGAAAAATATTATACTTTTTCCGGTCTGTATAATTCCTGGCGCAGTAAAACCAGCTGCGGATGACGTAAAAAAAGCCTTTGTTCTGGTCCTGCCAGCGATATTTAAAATCGATGAATTCAAAATCTGCTCCCACCTGTTTTGCAAAATTGGCATGGGTATAATGGGCCCCCGGCCTGCCATGCAGGTATTTTATTTTTAATACTGAATTGTCCATGATGTGGTGATCCTATTCAAAAATTTTCTTATAAAAAGCAGCATACCGGTCAGCCAGCGATGCTGCATACCTGTTTTCTACTGCTTTTCGGCCAGTCGTCCCAATTCTATTACGCAGTTGCTGATCCTGCATCAGCCTATAAAGCTGAGCAGCGCAGGCCGCTGCATTATTAACAGGAAACAGCAGTGCTTCTTCCGGGTCCTGAATTACATTTTTGATTTCTGGTATATCAGATGCCACAACTGGCATTCCAGCCGCCATTTTTTCCAGTAAAGCCACGGGGAGTCCTTCTTTTTCAGAAGGGAATACTGCCATATCATATCCTGCCAGTATTTCCTGAACATTTGATCTTGGGCCCTCCAGCAAAAACTTATTTCCCAGTTCCATGTTGTTTATCTGCTCCTGCAGACTTTCCGTGAGCTCCCCGGGCCCTATTAAATGAAAGCAAAAATCAGTAGTCTGATATTTGGAGATTAAAATTTTTGCTACTTCGGGCAAAAGGAAATGGCCTTTCACGTTTGAAATCCTGGATACATAAACTATCCTGAAGAGCCCTTTACAATTGTAGTCAGTTTTTTGGGTAATACGGCTGAGATCGACAGTATTTTCAATGACTTCAGCGTATTTTCTTTTATTAACGATATGCAATTCTTCTGCCCTGTTGGCGATGGCCTTCGACACAAAAATTACATGATAGGGTTTATAAAATTTTCTGTAGATACGGGAAAGTATTTTAATGGTCAGCCAGGAATACTCTTTTTCGGCAATACGCATCAGGTGATCCGTATATACCAGTTTTAAATCCCTGACTCTCTGCTGTAGCAAAGATCCAATGGGCAAATCCTTGGGCAAACCATGAAAATGAAAGACATTGATTTTTTCAGTTTCGACAATAGCCACCAGGTCATCAACAATAGCTGAAAAATATTTTTGGGGATTGAAATATATACTTAAAAAACCTTTCAGCGTATATACGTCCGGAATAGACGCCTTGAGATTAAAACGTGAACAAGAATAGCTTTCGGACAAACCGGCATCAGGATCGGCCAGTACAATCAACACAAGATCCTGCCATTCCTTCTTGTCCCGCAACAGCCTTTCTACAATGTTTGTTACACCACCAATACTCAGGCTATATACAATATGTGCAACTTTAAGTTTTGCTACAGACATCTTTTTATATATCAGGAAAATCAGTCAAGAATAAAATCGGCAAATGGCTTTACCATTTTATCAAAACTATAAAATGAAGACGCTTTTAATGCGTTGGCGCTATAAGTACTGTAATCAGCCAGTATCGTTTCAATGGCAGCGTTAAGGCTATCCAGGCTAAAATCCTGCAAGGTAATGCCCGCTTCAAAGGAATCTATTTCTTTTAGTCCAAACGACCCTATTACCGGTATCCCCAACCCAAAATAGGTAAACATTTTTCCTGAAGGTGCCGTTAAATAATGTTCCTTACTCTTTGCAATTTCAGGATGCCCTGTATCATAGAAAGAAAACCCAATACTATGTTCCTGCAACAATTCGTCAAAATCCTTTTTTGAAGCATATGCCGTATCAATCACCAGCCTCCCCTCCTTTATTTCTTCAGCATACTCCTGTTTACAGGCCTCAATATCGCTTAAAGGAGTTCCTTTCAGTGTAAGGGTATATTTTTTATACTTTCTTATCAGTGCCAGGCAATGCTTAAAACCGAACCCATCCCATAACCCTCCGGCAAATATTAACCGATTAGAAGGAACTGTTCTCTTCTCCGGCATTTTAAATACAGGAGCGTTTTGAATGTAAAAAACATGATTCAATTGCTTCACCCCTTCAATTGTAAGCAGATTAAATCGTTGCTCATTTTGTATAATAACAGATCTAATAGAAGCAATATCCAGATCCTTCATCTCCATTAATCGTTCAGTTTGCAGTTCCGTAGACAAAAAATGATAGCTTTTACCCCACCTTTGGCATAAAAAAGCCGGAGCGGGATCAACGGCAATAATCTCATCTGCGGGAAACTGTTTCAAATACTTTTTTATGGCATGACCATATAGTAACCAGTCTGTATTTAAGATTTTGTATTTCTTTTCAGCCCTCCTCCAAATGATACGTTTCAACTTGAGCAACTGGTAAGCAAAATAGCTACGCTTCACTTCGAACCACTCTTTCTGACGGGTCTTATATTGATTCAGGTAAATAAAATCCGGATTATCCAGGATACTTCCCCGTTTAGGGTTGTATAAGGTTAAAATTTTAACCTCGGCCTTCCCCTTCAGGTAATCGTACAAGCCCAAAATCGTTGGCGCTTGAGGAAACCACGGGTATGGAAATAAAATAACAATTCTTTTCTTATCATTAGTCATGCAAGCCAGCCTCTTTATATTTCCTTATTAAACCATTTCTTATTTACAAATATTGTATTGATATATGTATCAGCATATACTTCATAATTATTCCTTAGCATAAAGTCAATGATATCCCGAACCTTAGGTCTGATATGATTTTCACTATAAGCGCATGTTTCCACACAAATAACCGGGATAGGGAATTTTTGAAAATCCAACGACATTAAAACAGCCAAATCCAGCCCTTCAATATCCATAGTTAAATAATGCGGATATTCGGAAAAATTATCCTTAATAATATCATTGATGCTTAATATCGGCACCTTATCAACACTCACCAATTTAAACTTACCTGAAGCCATCCGCAACTCAGCTTCTTCCTTATCGAAAGTGTTAATTCCGGGAACATCGAAAATATAGAATTCTGCTTCTTTATCCTTTGAAACTGAAACACCCGCATGCAGAATTTTATCTTCAGGGCGATCTTTGTAAAAAGCAGGTATTAAACTCTTGTCAGCCTCAACACAAACACCACGAAAACCCTCCCGATAAAATAAATAAGTATTACTACTGTAAACCGGGGCATGAGCCCCAAGATCCAGGTACTCAATTTTCGATACCCCATAATCATAAAATAAAAACCGCACAATAACATCCTCTCCAGCCTGTGAAAATGTGGGAGGGACAAAAGGTGGAGCTACAATTTTATAAACTATTTTTCTTATAAAATCCTTTAATTTCTGAATCATATGATATTTATTTTATCCTTTCCCACTTATCCTTTAAAATAATCACTCCATAATCACTGCCTTCGGTAAAAGAAAAATCAGTACCGTCATCGTATACCTTAATCGGACAAACATCTGCCAGCCAGTCATAGGTTATCTGACCTGTTTTTGTATTCAAAGCCAGCAAAAAAGAATAATCCATCGGCGCAATCAATCCGCCTTCAATAATAAAATCCACCACGATCTCTTTATCACCATTTTTATAGAAAGGCTGCAATGATTTGTTCACCGTAAATACTCTTTTCTTATCCTGCCGCAACAAACAAACACCAATATTCTGATGATCAGCATATTTGTTTACACCTATCACCATCCGTAACCGAATATCTTCAAGGTGTGCAAAATTGATAGAGGGATTACCACTTTTATCACAGGGAAAAACCTGTTTTACAAAAATATCAGCATCCGAATGTTCTTTATGGTAGCTTTCTGTTTTTTCGTTTTTGTAATATTCCTCTACAATTCTGGAAGGCTCCCCGATATCTTCTACACCGCCGCTTTTTAACAATATGCATTGGTTGCACAGTTGCATTATCGTTCCCATATTATGGCTCACAAATAACACCGTACGTCCCTGTTTTTTACTTACATCATCCATTTTACCAAGGCACTTACGCTGGAATTCACTGTCCCCCACCGATAACACTTCATCAACTACCAGTATCTCCGGTTCCAGATGTGCTGCCACGGAAAAAGCAAGTCGCACATACATGCCGCTGCTGTACCTCTTCACTGGCGTGTCCAAAAATTTTTCTACTCCGGCAAAATCCACAATCTCATCAAATTTATTTCTGATTTCCGCCCTCCCCATACCCAAAATAGCACCGTTTAAAAATACATTCTCACGACCAGTCAGCTCGGGGTGAAAGCCGGTACCCACTTCCAGCAGAGAAGCAATTCGTCCGCTCAGTTCAATTTTTCCGGTTGATGGCTCAGTGATGCGGCTTAGTAGTTTTAATAAAGTACTTTTCCCTGCACCATTACGACCAATTATTCCAACAGCTTCCCCACTCTGAATTTCAAAATTAATATCTTTCAGCGCCCAGAATTCTTCCTTCGTTACAACAGATCTTTCACTATTTAGTAAACTTTTTGCCTTTTTACTCAGCACATCTCTTAAAGCCACATATGGCTCCCTGCCCTGGTGTGAAATGATGTATTTCTTACCAAGACCGCTAACCTTTATAATTGCATCTGACATACTAATAATTTAGTTCACTATATAATACTTTACCATCTATAGTTATTCCGGCAATACCTGATATCACTTTCAACCATTTCCTTTACCAGCTCTTCCAGGGCAATTTCAGGCTGCCAGCCAAGTTGCTGTTTTGCCTTCGAAGGATCACCTATCAGCAAGTCTACTTCTGTTGGTCTGTAGTAGTTAGGATCCACAGAAACCACAACCTGACCCGTATGTACTTTACAGGATGCATCTTCAACTTCAGTAACAATCGCAACTTCATGTACCCCTTCTTTTTCAAAGGCGATTTTAATACCCGCATTAGAAAAAGCCATTTGGAGAAAATCCCTGATAGAAGTTGTACGGCCTGTTGCAATAACGAAATCATCCGGAATTTCCTGCTGAAGCATCAGCCACATGGCCCGAACATAATCTTTCGCATGACCCCAATCTCTCCTTGCCGATAAATTTCCCAATACAATTTGATTTTCAATTCCGTTTACAATTTTAGCCACCCCAAGGGTGACCTTTCTCGTAACAAAATTCTCCCCCCGGTAAGGGCTTTCATGATTAAACAGTATACCATTACAGGCAAACATGTTATAAGCTTCCCGGTAATTAACAGTGATCCAATAGGCATATAGTTTCGCCACACCGTAGGGCGATCGCGGGTAAAAGGGGGTTGTTTCCTTCTGTGGTACTTCCTGAACCAATCCGTAAAGTTCAGAAGTTGAAGCCTGATAAATCTTCGTTTTCCCAACCAAATCAAGCAGGCGGATTGCTTCCAGCAACCGCAGCGTACCAATCCCATCAGCATTCGCCGTATACTCAGGAGTTTCAAAACTCACTTTTACGTGACTTTGTGCTGCCAGGTTATAAATTTCATCTGGCTGTACCTGCTGAATAATTCTGGTAACATTTGACGAATCCGTCAAATCACCATAATGTGTAAAAAAATTGCTCCGGTAAGGGTTGTCGGCCATTAATAAATGGTCAATCCGATCGGTATTGATTAAAGAGCTTCTCCTCTTAATTCCATGAACGATATATCCTTTTTCCAACAATAAATCAGCCAGGTATGATCCATCCTGACCAGTTACACCCGTTATAAGAGCTGTTTTTCATTATACTTTCTTTGTCTTTTTATGAACGATTTAAACGATTTCAATTTCAGGAAGCGGGAAAATAAACTTTCCCCCTGCTTCCCGGAAAGCCTTCTCCCTGGTTAATATATCGTTCCTGAAATGCCAGGGCAACACCAGAAAATAATCCGGCTTGAGGAGTTTAGCTTCAGATTCTGAAATTATCGGAATCAAAGTACCCGGTGTATACGTTCCGAATTTACTCTCATTCACTTCTGCGATATATGGCATTTCGGCAGCTGTTATATTACAATACTGCAATAAAACATTTCCTTTTGTTGAAGCCCCGTATCCAAAAATAGTTTTTCCGGCAGCCACAAGGGAATGAATCAGTTCATTCAAATTTTCCTTATGCGTCTTCATTCTTTCAGCAAAAGCCAGGTAAGGCTGTGGCGTATCAAGGCCCATCCGCTTTTCCTGATTCAGCATCCAATTGATAACTGCATCATTACAGGCATAGGCTGATTCTTTTTTGGCCGCCGTAATGGCAAAGCTTCCACCATTGATATCATTGGTTTGCACTTCAATGATTTTCAATCCATATTTCTCCAATAAATCTTTAACCACTTTCAATGAGTAAAACTCCAAATGTTCATGACACAATGTGTCGTATGAATTCGTTCTCAACATGGCAGGCATATAACTTTGCTCAAAATGCCATATGCCATCGTCGGCCAGCACAGCCTGTATATCCCTTACAAACTGACCCGGATCTTCCAAGTCATAAAACATGGCAATGGAAGTAATGACTTTCGCTTTTTCACCAGGAAAAACTGAGTTGAAATTTGCCGCAGTAAAAAAATCAGGAACCAGACTAATATCATTTGTATAGTAGGCTAAAAACTTTTTTCCGGTTGGATCGATCCCTACTTTTCTGCATTTCGACTTATACGCCTTTAAAGAAGTGGCATCATTACTGCCGATATCAACAACAATATCATTTTCTGTAAGACTAACAAAGGATTCGATTTGATGAATTTTCTGAGTCAGATGATTAACCATCGACTTGTTTAATCCTGACCGGTATCCATAATTATCCCCATACATTTCTTCCGCGCTATAAGATTGCTTTAATTGAAGCAATCCACTATCAGGACACCAAACAAGATCTACAGGCCCCTTCGTAATATGCTCGCCGGGAGATTTGGGGAAAACACCAGTCAGCACCTGCTCCCCGAGTGACAGCACAGTTTGAAGATTTTCACTTCCGCTAATTCTGCATTTTGAAATTTCAGTATACATATTTATTAATTGGACTTGATTATTGCTGTTAAATTAAATCGGCAAAATTTTTCTCCATCTTCCTGAACTGGTAAATGGAAAGCCAGAAAAAAGCAAAAATGACCCCAAGAGAAATATAAAATGGGTAATGCAGGAAAGGATTGGGCGCATCTTTTACAATACACCAGCGAAATCCGTCAATCACCCCTACCATTGGATTCAGGGCATAAAGCCAGTGCCATTTTTCCGGGATCTGTGCGCTGGTATACCCAACCGGGGAAATAAACAACCCAAACTGTACGATAAATGGAATGATGTAGCGAAAATCACGATACTTTACATTCAATGCCGTCAGGTATAAACCGGGGCCGAAGGATGCCAGAAATGCCAGGATCCAGAATAAAGGCATCGCCATTATTTCAGGGGGAGGCATATACCCGTACACCAGGAATAAACCTATCAGTATAACAAAGGAAATAAAGAAATCAATAAAGCTGGTTATCACCGAACTGGCCGGAATAATCATCCGGGGGAAATAAACCTTCGTGATCAGATTGGTATTGCCCACCAGGCTGTTACTACACTCCGTAATAGCGTTAGAGAAAAACTGCCAGGGCAGCAATCCTGCAAATACTATTATTGAATAAGGAACGGTAGTCTGAACATCCATTTTGGCAATACGACCAAAAACAAAAGTAAAAACAATCATAGTGAGTAAAGGCCGAAGAACGGCCCATACTACACCCAATACCGTTTGCTTGTACTTGACTTTGATATCCCTCCAGCTCAGGATATAAAACAATTCCCGGTAATGCCAGATATCCTTCCAGTAATTTTTCTCTGAACGGCCAGGTTCTATAATGATGCGGTGACTCATTCGTTTATAATATTTTCAAGGTAAATGCCATACCCGCTTTTCCCTAAATCCTTTGCGAGTACAGCTAATTGTTCTTTATTGATAAAGCCTGAACGGAAGGCCACTTCTTCAATACATCCGATTTTATACCCCTGTCTTTTCTCAATCACCCTTACAAACTCACTGGCATCACTCAGCGAATCAAAAGTACCTGTATCCAGCCAGGCCGTACCCCGGTCGAGCAGGGCCACATTCAGGGTTCCCCTGCGCAGGTATTCTCTGTTTACATCCGTGATTTCATATTCCCCACGCGCTGAGGGCTGCAGGTTTTTCGCAATGTCAACAACTGAATTATCGTAAAAATATAATCCCGGAACAGCAAAATTTGATTTGGGCTTTGCCGGCTTTTCCTCTATACTCAGGGCTTTCATTTCCTGATCAAATTCCACTACACCATAACGCTCCGGATCACTTACATGATAGGCAAACACGTAACCTCCTGTTACATCATTGAGTGTTTTTAGCTGCGTCCCCATTCCGGCACCATAAAAAATATTATCCCCCAGCACCAGCGCTACTTTGTCCTGCCCGATAAAGTCCGCGCCAATCACAAATGCCTGCGCCAGTCCGTTGGGCACCTGCTGAACAGCATATTCAAAATGGCATCCTACCTGGCTACCATCGCCCAGCAACCGGCGAAACTGAGCACTGTCTTCAGGTGTTGTAATAATTAATACATCCCTGATCCCCGCCATCATCAGTGTGGAAAGCGGATAATAGATCATGGGCTTATCATAAACAGGCATTAACTGCTTACTGATGGCTTTGGTGATGGGATAGAGTCTTGTACCACTCCCGCCAGCGAGGATGATTCCTTTCATAATTAAATTTTATTGTTTATCCGCCGAACTGGGAACCGGCGCATATTTTATTTTCAACCGTAATATTTTTTTCTCATACAACTCATAGGACAGCCAGGCTACCAGGATCGTAGTCA
This sequence comes from Chitinophagaceae bacterium, assembly GCA_016720745.1. Taxonomy (GTDB): domain Bacteria; phylum Bacteroidota; class Bacteroidia; order Chitinophagales; family Chitinophagaceae; genus JJ008. Next base: position 247,032 of record JADKKA010000001.1, read on the forward strand.
GCAATACTGCTGTAAATGCGACTGTGTAACGAAGCGTTATATCCAGACCGGCAAAATAGGATCCGGCAAATTTGCCAAGAATCATAATCAGCAAGGGATGATAAACATAAATGCCGAATGAAATTCTGCCCAGGAAATCACAAACCCTGTTTTCCAGACCGATCAGCTTTTGCGGATTCAGAGCCACATTAATAATGAGAACAACTGTAATCACATCGACCAGGTCGTTATCGATCATTGAGATTACATGAAAGCGATTGAAAGCCATCAGCAGGATTGCCAGCCATGCGAGTACTTGTGCCAGGCGGTGCCGGACGATCCTGTTAAATAAAGCATTCTCCTCCACACAAAAAACAGCCCCCAGGGCGCCAATGGCCATACACTCAAACCGGGTCACATGTACGATGAGGTAAGGGATTGAAATACCCTTTTACATATCCAGTAGCCTGAATCCCGTTTTTAAAAGTAAAAAAGCAAACGATAAACCAGATCAGGAAAAGCCTGATGGAACGAACCTTGCTAACAATCCAGGGCCAGAAAAGGTAAAACTGCTCCTCCACCCCTGTGCCAAGTAATGTCCCAACAAAGGAATTTCGGCACCCAGTATAAATGGGATATTGGCACAAAGAAAGAGGTAAAACCAAATTGAGCCCTCCGGCCGTTCCAGACCGAGCCAGCCCAAACAAAGCAATACAAGAATCAGGTAAAAATAATAGAGGGGCCAGATCCGCAAAATCCTGCGCATATAAAAAGCACGGATATTGATTCGAGCAAAATGTTTCTTTTCTTTTAATAATAGAAAAGTAATCAGAAACCCACTCAAAGAAAAGAAGATGCTGACGCCAAAACCTGCCAAATCAGTACCCTGCTGGTTCGCCGGCAAACCCAGTTGCACTCCCAATAAAAGGGTATGAGACAGCACTACTGCAATGGCAGCAATAGCTCTTAATCCGTTTAGACCCGGAAGATGGATGGCTTTCATGAAATTTTACAGTACACTTTTAAGACAACCCGGATATTATACGCCGGCGTTTCGAAGTTGCACTTCCTATCCAGCTAATGCGGGGATTGACTTGTATAAATCTCTTTCAAATTACAGGAAGGAACGTTGACTGTGAAAATGAACAATATCCTGATGACAAAAAATCGTATTAAAACCAAGACTGACAGTAAAATACTTACCTGCAGTTTTACGCAAGTGGTTTTTCAATAGTTAGAACGGCACAATTGATGGAAACAGTGAATCGGGATAGAATTTTCCAGTCATTTAGTTCAAGGTTGGATGACCCGTATTTCCGAAGAATAACTGTAAATGAGTGACCTGAAAATTCTTTTTCAAATACAGAAAACGGGGCCGTTTTGCTAATACCCCCCCATTTCAGTGTATTCTTTACTTTTAATACTACCCAGGGCCAAAATAAGTAAAATTGCTCTTCTACACCAAGTGACCAAAAGTGTCCAATTACCGGAAATTGAAATCCCAGTATATAGGGAACATTTGCCAGCAAAAAAAAGTAAAAAAGGACATTCCCTGTTATTTCATAACCACTCAGGAAATACAATAGAACTAAACTAACAATTAAGTAAAAAAAGTAAAGTGGCCATATTCTCAGTATTCTTCTTACATAAAATTTCCGGATACTAATATCTTTAAACTTTTCCTTTGATTTTAAAATGTTATCAGATCCACTGAGAGTAAAAAACTCGTCCGCCCATTCAAGGCCTTCTCGTTTAGGCAATCCAAAAAATTCAAGCCCGTGTATAATATGAGCGGCTACAACGCTAAATGCAGCAATAGCCCTAATCCCATTCAACCCCTTTACATGAAATACTGAATTCACAAAACCCTAAAACCATCAAACTCAAAACCAATTGATTGCCTGTCTCCCGATAATTATATTTCAGCCCTGATCATTGGCTTTTCAACCAACTGACAAGTCTCGTATTAAAGAAGTGAACTAAATGAAAAAAATCTCAGGTAAATCGCTATCAGTGCAGGAACCAGCGCGACCCGTCATTGAACAATTGTTCCGGCATTAATCGCCGGCCAACAAATAGCTGTAGCTGCTGTACCGGATAAAAGCTAATACAAATTACTACCCGTACACTTTTTTATAGTACTCCGTGTAAGCTCCGCTGGTAACGTTTTGCAACCAGGCGGTGTTCTGCAGGTACCAGTCGATCGTAATAGACAATCCCTCTTCAAATGTTACAGATGGCTTCCAGCCCAGCTCTGTATTGATCTTAGTGGCATCAATAGCATACCGCCGGTCATGCCCGGGCCGGTCCTTCACATAAGTAATCTGTTGTTCACTCTCACAGGTGGCTCTTCCCAGTTTTTCATCCATCAGCCGGCAAAGCAGTTTGACCAGGTCAATATTGGTCCACTCGTTGAATCCTCCCACGGCATAGGTCGCTCCTGTTTTGCCATCGTGCAATACGGTATCAATGGCCACGGCATGGTCAATGACATAGAGCCAGTCGCGGGTATATAACCCATCGCCATAAACCGGCAGTGGTTTGCGGTTGATGATATTATTGATGAAAAGCGGAATCAGTTTTTCCGGGAAATGATTGGGGCCGTAATTATTGGAGCAATTCGTAATGGTAATGGGCAGTCCGTAGGTATCATGATAAGCTCTCACAAAATGATCACTGGATGCCTTGGAAGCACTATAAGGCGAATGCGGATCATAGCTGGTTGTTTCAGTAAATAATCCGGTGTTCCCAAGGGCACCAAATACTTCATCGGTTGAAACATGATGGAATCTTTTGCCTTCGAAATGGCCGGCCCAATGCTTTTTGGCTGCATTGAGCAGGTTCACCGTACCAATGACATTGGTGTACACAAAATCCAAAGGAGAAAGGATAGAGCGGTCCACATGGCTTTCGGCGGCCAGGTGGATCACGGCATCGGGTTGATGTTCGGTAAAGATGGCATCAATGGCAGCGGTATCGAGTATATCCGCTTTACAAAAACTATAATTAGGCAACTGATCGATATCCCGCAGATTTTCAAGGTTGCCGGCATAAGTAAGGGCATCCAGGTTGACGATATGATAGTGCGGGTACTTGGTGACGAATAAGCGCACTACGTGTGAGCCGATGAATCCGGCCCCACCGGTGATGAGGATAGTTTTTTACTTCCCATGTTAAATAATTAAATCACGCAATTAGCGACAAAGAGAATCTAAGATTTTTTTACCGCAGAGAACAGGAGATTAATGAGTTTCGCAGATAGGATCAACATTACTTTCCCAGCTCACTAACTTCCTTGTACCAATCGAATGTCTTTTTCAATCCATCCTGCACATTTACTTTTACTTCGTAACCCAAAAGGGTTTTTGCTTTTGAGATATCAGCCAGACTGTGGCGCACATCTCCTTTTCTTTCAGGACCGTGGGTGGGTTGCAGATCGGTTCCTGCAGCTTCGCGGAGGTATTGAAATAATTGGAGCAGGCTGGTTTGTTCGCCACAGGCAATATTGTAAACCTGATTCAGGGCTGCGGTATTTTCGGTAAAAAGTGCCAGGATATTGGCATTAACTGCATTATCTACAAATGTAAAATCCCGGCTATGGGAACCATCGCCATTGATCACGGGCGATTTGCTTTGCAACAATGCATCAGCAAATAGGGGGGATAACGGCGGCATAAGGTCCACCCGGATTTTGCCTTGGTCCGAATATATTAAAGTAGCGGAGCCCGATCAGGTTCATGCCGTAAACTGAAGCATAAACACCGGCGTATAATTCATTGACGTATTTGGTAACGGCGTAAGGAGACAATGGGTTGCCGATTTTATCCTCCACTTTAGGCAAACCGGGATGATCACCATAAGTGGAAGAACTGGCTGCATAAACCAGTCTTTTTACTTTTTGCTCATAAGCAGCCTGAAAAACATGGAGTGTACCAGTGATATTCACCTCATTAGTCGTGAGGGGATCATTGATGGATCTTGGTACCGACCCGAGTGCAGCCTGGTGACTCACCAGATCAATGCCCTGCATGGCCTTGCTGCAGGCAGCAAAATCACGGATATCGGCTTCCATGAATTCGAAGCGGGGATTGCCAAGAAAGGGGGCAATATTTTTTTCAGAACCGGTGGCCAGGTTATCCAGCACCCTTACCAATGAAACCGTTTCCAGTTTCAACAGGGCTTCCACCAGGTTGGAACCGATAAAACCGGCTCCTCCTGTAATCAGAATACGCATGATTTTTTAGTTATTTTTTTCCCAAACCAGTTCCGGGGATCTGCTTTTTCGATCACCTTTTCCGCAAAATTCTTGGGTGGGTGTTCTTCTTCGTAGTAGCTGCCATACCCGTAACCATAGCCATAGCCATAGCGGCCATAACCATAATAACCATAACCGGGTTTCATCTTTACATCGTTGATGATGATGGAAACGGATGGAAGTTTATTGTCTTTATAAAATTCGTCGATCAATGTCACCTGTTTTTTGAAAGTATGCCCCTGACGAACCAGGTAAAGGGTGCAATCCACATACTTGCTCAGGGTTTGTGCATCACTGACCATTCCTACGGGTGCCGTATCCACCATCACCACATCAAAATTTTCTTTGGCCCAGGCGAACATTTCGTCCACTTTCGGACTTAACAACAATTCAGAAGGATTCGGTGGTACAGGGCCGCAACCCAGGACGAAAAGATTTTCATGATCGGGTACTGGTCTGACTAGGTCTTTTAAATCTCCTTTCCCAATCAGGAAATTGGTGATACCGGGTCCTTTTTGCATACCCAGACCAGATAATACTTTTGGCTTCCGGATATCCAGCTCCATGATCACTGTTTTTTTACCCGCCAATGCCATAACAGCACCCACATTGGTACTGATAAATGATTTTCCCTCCCCACTGAAAGAGGAGGTAACGAGGATGGCTGTTTTGTCACTTTTCCCGACAATATATTGAAGGTTGGACCGAATGATCCTGAACTGCTCGGCTACCATGCTACGGGTGGTTTTATTCACCACCAGGGTATGATCGGAATATGAGTGACCTACTTCACCCAGAATGGGAGCATTAGTAATTTTTTCTACGTCAAAACGGGTGCTCACTTTATCATTTAATACTTCCCCGGCAAAAACAAATAGTGCAGGAACAGCCAGGCCGATCAGAATGGCCATGATTTGAATAGATCGTTTCCTTGGTTTAATGGGAGTAGAATTGGGATAAGCCCTTTCGATGATCTGCGAATTTTCTATGGTCGATGCTCTTGACAGGGCCGTTTCCTCTCTTTTCTGCAACATGATATTATAGAGGATCTGCTTATTATCCACCTGTCGTTTGATGTCCATGTAACCCTTTTCTTTATAGGGCAAACTTTGTAACTGCCCCTGTGATACATCGCTGTTTTCACGAAGGTTGCTGATTGTTTTCAGGTAGGACTTTTTGATATTGATCAGGTTTTCCATCAGGCTGATCCGGAGTTTTTCCACCTGTTGAGTCAATTCAGTGATCGCCGGGTTTCCGGGTGGGATATTCCCATCCAGCATACTTTGCCTGTCAATCTGAAGCCGGTTGTATTCATTCACCAGCCCATTCAGGGTGGCATCATTCAGACCTAATGAGGATGGAACCAGGACCGGGCTATACGTGTTCTTTTTATCCCTGATATAACTTTCAATAAAGTCAGCTGTATTTAATTGCTGCTGCTGTTCATTGATGGCATTATCTGCCTTACTGATGTTTTCAAAATAGGCAGAAGACTGCTTGGAGATATCTATTACATTATTCATTTGTGAATAACGCAATAACTGATCCTGTACACTATCCAGTTCACGACCATAGGTAGCTAACCGGTCCTCAATAAATGCAAGGGAGGAATCCTGGGTTCTTTTTTTCAACTCCCTGGTATATCCGGCATATTCATCCATCAACTGATTAATCACGTCCGCAGCGAGCATGGGATTTGGACTTTGCATGGCAATGTTCAGGATACCGGTACCAACCGATTTTGGTGCCACCTGAATAGAACCAGCGAAAACAGCCGCAGCTGAAGCCAATGGCTGGTAAACGATACTATAATCCTTGGATAATCCTAATGCTAAATTCCGCATCAATCTGAATGACCCATACGAAGTCGCAAATTGCTGATTAAATGGAATAATCCTTGTTTCACTATTGAGCCTGAACCCGCTTTCGTCCACTACTTTAATCTTCATGGTAAATCCCCTTTCGGGATCTTTGAGAGAACTGACTTCCAGGTAAAAAGGGCTGGTCTTATAGATATTGGCTGTTTTAATCTTCCCTTTCACATAATAACTGAACTGCAGATTCCTTTTTTGAACCACCCGCATCATCAGTGCTTTGGATCTGAGCACTTCAATCTCACTTTGGATGTTCTGGGATTTTCCTCCTCCAAAGATATCATCGTATTTATCGCTTCGCCCGCCTTGTTGCTCCGTTTTAATTACCAATGTTCCACCGGTTGCATAAATGGGCGTTGCGTAGCGCAAATAAGCATATGCCCCGAAAAGAGAAAGTGCTACCGATAGTACAAACCAGGGTAAGAACCTGATATACTTATAAAAGAGATCCCGGAGGCTCAGGCTCCAGAGTTCGCTTTTATTGAAGTTGTTATGATTAGTTTCCTGCATTATGAAGGATAAAGGTGCTGAATCAGTTCCTGATAAAAATATTGGTCAGGGTGGCGGCAATGGTCACAAGGCTGAATGCAAATGAAATCTTCTGCATGGTCTTAGCCTGTTCTTCATCTTTTTGCTTCCTGCTGGATGCTTCCACAATCAATACATCGTTTTGCATCAGGTGATAATAAGGAGAATCAAAAATATCTTTTGATGTAAGATCAATCAGACCGGTTTCTCTTTGGCCATTGACTTCCCGGATGATTTTTAGATTATTTTTTTTCCCATATTCCAAAATTCCTCCTGCCAGGCCGACCGCCTCAAGTATCGTTAATCTTTCGCCCGGCACACTAATTGGCCCTTCCCTGCCTACCTGTCCTAATATGGTGACTTTAAAATTGGTTAACCGGATAATTACCGTTGGATCAGATAACAGTTCTACGGGTGTGGTCAGCCTCTTTTTGATTTCGGCAGCCAGTTCATTCTTGGTCAGGCCTTCTGCATGAATAACACCCAGTCGATGATGAATAATATTGCCATCATTATCCACCAGGTATCCGGCTTGTCCGCCTGCAGCGGCATTGGCGGGCTGATTGTAGGGAATGTCTGATTTTTCAGGTTGCAAACTGAGACTCACGATCTGGATCGACAGCAGGTCATTTTTCTGAATCCGCCAGTCGGCTACTTTAACAGCCCCTTTGCCTGTGCTATCAGTTACACCTTCCAGGTACTGCGGTAATTGCTGGGCAGGTTTACAGGAAAAAAAATAAAGGGGAAAGACAAGCAGGAAAAGAATCCGGTTGAATTTCATGGATGTGTCTTTTATAAAAAATGGCACAGACCAAAGTGCTTCCTCCTTGTCAGGACTGGCTCTTAATTGTCTGTGCCGAAGTTAGTTTAGTTCTTTCAATATAGGCGACTAAAATATATCCCAGGCTATCGATGGCTACTTTGGCCGTTTTATGCCGGAGTGCCAGTACTTTTCCTTCATGATCCATCAATGTTCCATTGGTGATACGGACCCTGTCATTCAATTTCAGGTGGGCCGGTCTGGCTTCTACCTGTTCATGCTCATCCAGGAAACGCCGGATCGCACTGATTTCTCTTTCCTTCACAATGGCGGGTTTGCCATCCCAGTATACAAAATTGATGGCCCCGTTAGTCATCCTGACAGCCGACCGCTCCTGTTCACTCACTTTTACGAAAACATATGATTTGAAAAGCGGCTCTTCCACCACTTTCATTCGATCGCTCCATTTCCGGCGTACTTTATTCAACGGACAGTAGCTTTCAAAACCCTTTTCAGTGAGCAGCTGGTTCACCTTCTTTTCCCACCTTGGACGGGTGTAAATTGCGAGCCATTTTCGGGTGGGGACTGAATTCTTCATTATAGAGCTTCGCCACTTCAGTCACATATTTTAATTTATATGACTGATTATCAATTAGATAGATAACCAATCTGGTTTAACCCAGGCTGGATGTGGCAACTGGCAGCAAATATAGGTGAAGAATGGGAGTGGGTTGAAGATAAAATACGCTAATTATGAGGGAATTATTCCCATAAGTTGATAACTATTTGTCGGTTTCGATCCGATCTGTTTTTAACTTGTAAGTTCCCCCGGATTCGGGGCAAATGGCAACCCCTTTTTCATCAAAATGAAGCGTATTTCCGGCCTTACTTACCCAGCCTGTCTGACGGGCCGGATTACCGGTCATCAGCGCATAGTCCGGCACTGATTTCGTAACCACGGCTCCTGCCCCAACCATGGCATAAGCGCCGATTTCAATACCACAAAGGATGGTGGCATTGGCCCCGATGGTAGCCCCTTTTCTGATCAGGGTCTTTCTGAATTCCTGTTTTCTTTCAATAAAACTTCTTGGATTAATGACATTGGTAAATACCATGGAAGGCCCCAGGAAAACATCATCTTCCAGTTCTACGCCATTATAAACGGATACATTATTCTGAATTTTTACGCCGTTTCCGATCAGGGCATTATTATCTACAAATACATTTTGTCCAAGTACACAACGCTCCCCTATGCGGCTGCCCGGCATCAGGTGACAAAAATGCCAGATACGGGTACCTGCACCGATTTGGGCGCCTTCGTCGATTACGGCTGTGGGGTGAATGAATATTTGCGGATTGGACATAGATTAAAAGTAGAGATAAATTGAAAATTGAAGGTTTAAAATTAAACCCCCAGCCCCTAAAGGGGAGAAACTGTCCGAAATAAGAACAGATGAGCAAATGAAATCTGAATGATGAAGTTTCAGGCACCACTAATCCCTATTTACTGAACCCTACTCGCTTAACCCCACTAGCCACTCGCCACTAGCCTCTAGCCGAAATAAGAACAGATGAACAAATGAAATCTGAATGATGAAGTTTCAACCACCTCTAACCCCGCCCCCGTCCCCTAAAGGGGAGAAAGTATTACAACTAAATATCGAATTACTAAACGACCAGCTTCTCCTTTCCCCACTCGCCGAACCCTATTCACCGAACCCTACTCGCTTAACCCCACTAGCCACTCGCCACTAGCCTCTAGCCGAAATAAGAACAGATGAACAAATGAAATCTGAATGATGAAGTTTCAACCACCTCTAACCCCGCCCCCCAAAGGGGAGAAAGTATTACAACTAAATATCGAATTACTAAACGACCACCCCCACTGTGGTTTCCTAACCCCTATTCACCGAACCCTACTCGCTGAACCCCACTAGCCACTCGCCACTCGCCACTAGCCACCTCCCATTTCCCCAAACTTTTTTATCTTCAACCAAAGCCTGCCAATTGAACCAACGATTTTATTCGCTCGACGTTTTTCGCGGAGCCACTGTTTGCCTGATGATTTTGGTGAATAACCCGGGTAGCTGGGGATCCATTTATGATCCGCTGGAACATGCACCCTGGCATGGACTAACCCCCACTGACCTGGTGTTTCCCTTTTTTCTATTTGCTGTGGGTAATGCCATGGCATTTGTAATGCCGCGGCTGGAACAGGGCGGGGATGCCGTATTCTGGAAAAAAGTAGCGACCCGCAGTCTGCTCATTTTTGCTGTTGGACTTTTTCTCACCTGGTGGCCCTTTGTAAAATGGAGCGGGGATCATCTTGTGTTTAAGCCCTGGGAATTCACAGATGATAAAGGACAACCGCAAGGTGTTCGACTACTTGGTGTATTACCGCGGATTGCGCTTTGTTATTTTTTTGCTGCCATCATCGTTTACTACCTGAAGCTGCGCAAAGCTTTTTACCTGGGACTTTTGATATTGATTCTTTACTGGATGCTCAGTTATTTTTTAGGCGACCCGGCGGATCCTTATAGTATGAAAGGCTGGTTTGGTAATGCCGTAGACAATGCTCTACTGGGAGAAGCACATATGTACAAGGGAGAAGGCATGCCATTTGACCCTGAAGGCATCATGAGTACCCTGCCTGCCATTGTTCAGGTGATCTTTGGGTATATGGTGGGTAATTATATACAGCAGAAAGGCAAGACCTATGAAATGGTGACCGGACTATTTGCAGCCGGTGTTGGCTTATTGCTGGCAGGTTTCTGCTGGGACATGGTTTTTCCGATCAATAAAAAAATATGGACCAGCTCTTATGTAGTGTACACTTCCGGTTTGGCCATGATCACCATTGCGACGATGATTTATATGATCGAGTTCAAAAATATCAAGGGCGGACTGGCCCGGTTTTTTGATGTATTTGGCAAGAACGCCTTATTTGTGTTTGCCCTGAGTGCTTTTTTACCCAAAGGATTTGCCCTGATTCGTTTGGGAGATGGCGTTAATCCCTGGAATTGGTTGTATAAAAAAGTACTGATTCATATTCCCGGCGCCAAAGAAAACGGGTCCCTGCTGTATGCCATTGCCGTTATCCTTTTTATGTGGGCCATTTGTTACTGGATGGATAAGAAGAAGATCTATGTGAAAGTGTAGATCCAGAATGGCATGAGAATACCTTTTTTTTCATGAGAAAAAAAGGAAACATAAATATTGAGCAAACTCTTCTAAAAGAAAATGCTCAATATTCAATGTTCAATTATCAATGCTCAAGTTGTCAATCAAAGCAGGATAATTGGATGATAAAGAAAAATAAATCCCATTCTTATTCTCCTTCCACTTCATCTCCGGTTAATTTTTCCCTTTGATTTTTTTTGGACCAGGACCTGTGTTTGGCGCCATCCATCTTCACAATTTTCGGCGTGAATTTTCCAACTACATCTACCAATGCTTTTTGCGACTGCATCACCACTTCGATATCCTTGTAAGCAAACGGTGATTCATCTTTTCCACCACCCAGCAATTTTACGCCATGCTTTTCCACTTCATCTTTAAACTGCTTATCACTTACAGCTTCCATGGCTTTGGTCCGGCTCATTTTTCTTCCGGCACCATGAGAAGCAGAATTCACAGCAGCCATCTCTCCTTTTCCTTTCACAATAAAACCAGGGGCAGTCATGGATCCGGGAATGACACCTAACACATCTTTACCAGCCGGTGTAGCTCCTTTCCGGTGAACGATCACCTGCTGCCCTTCCCACTCTTCTTTCCAGGCAAAATTGTGGTGGTTCTCCACCATTTTCACCGGGCGTCTTCCCAGTTGCTTCGCAATTTTAGCGTGGATGATATGGTGACAGGCAGATGCATAATCTCCGGCCAGGTTCATGGCATTCCAGTATTCGATTCCTTCTTCTTCATCCAACTGCAGCCAGGCCAGGTTTTTTGCTTCCTGCGGCAAACGCCTTTTGCTGATGGCTAATTTGGTATAGTGATTGGCAATCGTGGCACCCAATGCCCTTGAGCCGGAATGCGATAAGAGCCCCACATATTTTCCTGCTTCCACTCCCAGTATCGCATCCTTCTCCCCGATTTCAACCACACCAAATTCCACAAAGTGGTTACCGGATCCTGAGGTACCGAGTTGTTTCCAGGCACGGCCATGCATGTGCTTCAGCAATGGAAGTTCACGGAACAGATCGTTTTCCATTACTTCATGATCCGCTGCCCTGTCTAACTGTGCACCGCTTCCAAAGACAGTTGCCTCCAGTAATTCTCTGGTGAAAAAATTTTCTTTCTGCACCAGTTCTTTGGGATCAATATCATAAATGCTCAGACACATCCGGCAACCAATATCCACTCCTACCCCATAAGGGATCACGGCATTTTTTGTTGCCAGTACCCCGCCAATCGGCAAGCCATAACCACTGTGGGCATCGGGCATTAAAGCCCCCGCAACACTAATGGGTAATTTAGCAGCCTGGTACATCTGATGCATGGCACCTTCTTCAATATGTTCCTGTCCGAATACATTGAATTGTATCCCCTGCTGGTTCAATGAGAGTTCCGCATTTTCCGATACCGGTTTAGGCATTAATTTTTCTGCGATCAGTGCCAGTACCGCATCGTCCTTATATTCTACCGGGCTGGCCAGTACTTTCTTCAATAATTCCATCACATCCTCCTTTGACTGGTGTTTATATTCTTTTTGCACCAGGTTCATGACAACACTGATCACCGGTCCTTCCGGATAACCAATTGCCCTGAGTTCTTTTCCTTCAATTTTTAATTTTTTCATATCAATTCTTTTAAAAGTCAGGCCATCATCAGTTGATGGCCTGACTAATTTTATTTTGGTGACACAAAGATCTGTTTCAGCTGACTCACCAGGTCACCATTACCGCTTACGCTGATATTACTGATTTTGTCTGCGATCTTTTCCACGTATTCCATTTCCTTCAGTTTCCAAAGCATCGCATTTTCTTCCATCAGTTTGGCAGTATTCAACAGACTTCGGGTGCTGGCTGTTTCTTCCCGGCGCATGATACTATTGGCCTGTGCTTTTTTCTCCGCCACCAGAACCTGGTTCATAATTTCTTTGATATCGCCTGGCAGGATGATATCCCGGATACCAAAACCATACAATTCCACACCCAGTGCTACTGCTTTGTCCTGAATCTGCTGCTGTACAAAAGGAGTCAGGCTCTCTTTTTTCTCCAGCAATTCATCAAAGCTATATGCTGCAATATACTCCCGCAGTGCCAGCTGAACAGCCACATACAATTGTTTTTCGTACTCCTTATTCTGTACCAGGGCTTTCTCAATATCAGTTACCTGGTACTGCAGCCAGGCATTGATCCGAAGCGCCGCTTTATCCCGGGTCAGGATTTCCTGTCCGTTGACCTCCATCTGCTGCCGGCGCATATCAGCCTTTGCCACCTGGATGGATACCGGATTCTTCCACCAGTAATAAATACCTGGCTCAAGCAGCCGGACCATTTTAGCATCCATGAACAATACCGCTTTTTCATTACTCTGTACTTCTGTGCTCCGTACCCAGTTGTTCAAAGGTGCTTTCGACAACAGAGAACGATCAATGGATTCATCAATTTCTACCCGACTGATATCGGCCCGGATGAATTCATTCTTTACCACTGATTTCCAGAAGGCGTAGCGACCGGCGCTGAACACCTGCTTCAACAGTCCATTCTCGTACTGCAATACGATCTCGCTTTCTTTTACTTCAATCACCTGCAGGATATCTGCCAGTGCCTGATCCTGTAACAGGATGTTCAATTCAACTGGTGCTACAAACTGCTTGGTGATATCATAGATGAGTACCTGTTCATTTTTCCAGAACCAGTAATTACCGGCCAGGAGCATTTTTTTATAAGCTCCGTTTTTGAAAACAAGGGCAACCTGCCATTCGTTTACATTTACTTTTTTCATATTCTTTGTTTTGGGCCGCAGTATTACTCAGACAATCGTCTTTTATCTGCGGCAGATGACTTAATTAAAAAAGCCGTTGCGGTCTGCCATCCTTACTTTACGGAGGCCAGTCTCCACCCTGTTGATTCCACCAGTTTGTTTCCACATCCTGAAAGCCGGGGCTATCATTCCAAGGTAACAAAGTGATCGTACGTTCATAAGCGCTGTACCGGTCTGCAGGTAAAGAGCAGATTGCGGGGTCCGAATCAATCATGATCCCGTCCCCTGCCGGCAAACAGCAGCGGCTTTTGTTGGTTCACCATTTGAGAAGTGGTGTACTTCTGCTTGTTAGCAGGATCCCTCGTCCTGTGCGTTTACCATTTTCGCCATACTTCTATCAAAGAAGCAGCGGGGCTCGAACCCGCAGATTGTCTGTTGCTCTACCACTGAGCTACCGGATACAAGACCCGGATGGGATTTGAACCCATGACCCACAGATGATGGAGGGTCAATCATACTGTAGCAACAGCATACAGCCGGTTATTACCGCTGCACTTCAGTGCTTTGAAAACACTGATCCGGTTTGCATTCAATACGAGTTGATCCTTCTTGCCGTGAAGCAAGCTTTTTTGCTAAATTTCTTTAGCAGTATTTTAAAGAACTTAATTCATCATTGTCTCTCCGACCCGGAAACCAATTGGTTCATTTTGCCTGATGGTTTCTTCTTTATCATTCGGGTTAGCGATCTCAGCGATGGTCATTGACTTTGTAATTTCAGCAGCGAACCCTAAATGCTTACTAAGTCGTTCTGCCTTATCTACCCCCAATTTTGTAAACTCATACCTTGCAATCAGTCTTCCCTTTCTCATCAGCGCAGAATCAACCAGGCTGATGGCGCTGTTGAATGTGCAGATGATCTGTACACTCAGGCAATCAGAGAGCAACCCATCACTGATATTTAACAGGTTGGAGACCGAAGAATTGCGGCTTTGCTTCCTGTCCATGATGATATCTTCTGCATCTTCAATAATCAACACCGAATTGGGGTTATCGATCAGCAAATCAATAAACTCCGGGTTCATGAGATTACCAGCAACAGATGGAGAAACAAAAAGCACCCTCTTATCAAGGGAACCCACCAGGTGTCGCAGATAAGTTGTCTTGCCAGTACCGGGTAAACCATGTAAAAGCACGATCCCTTTGTCATTCTGTTGTCCCAGCCTCTTCCTGATTAATTCATCCACCTCTTTGAAATCATCATTGTAGTACAGATCAATATCCAGAACAGTTGGTTTGATATCAAGGCGTTTCAGTTCCAGTCCATCGCGCGACATGGTAATGATATTAATTTCAAACTCTTTCTCCTTTTCCGGTGTTTTATAGGCGGTAAAAGCTTTTACAATTTCATCCGCTTCACCGTATCTGTTGTTCGGATGATAGATCCGGGCATATTCGCCGGCAAGTTCCACCACCAGTTTATTCCTCAGCACAAATACTGTTTTAGAGAACTCCTGTTTGTTTTGCTCTCTGTTCAGGTAAGATGACTGAAAAATATCAAGCGTCAGTTCCCTGCAGTTATCCTCCATGAAACGAAAGGCCTGTGAAATATCCATTTCATTTACAAACTTGATACAGGGAACCATTTTGAAACGGTACATATAGAACAATCTGCCATCGAGGTAATGATGTTCAAATATGTTCGGAATTTGTTTTCCGGTCCATACCCTGAATAGCCTTTTCAATTTTCCGGCCAACACCCTTATAGGATACCGGAACAAGTTGATGGCCCAGGCAATAAATACTAACACTAACAATATCATAATTTCCATAACTTTTATTTTTTTGTACTGATATCTACATCAGCATTAATTTTTTTACTGTACTACCTTGTTTGCACAACTGGAGCTGGCAAAGGCCTGCGGTTTGGCTTTGAAAGCGAAACCCATTCCCAGGATATAGCCCATGGCTTCTTTCAAAGCGTCATTACTTTTAAAAGCCGGGTTGGTATTGATATCGGCGTGCAACTCCATGTCAACCTGGTAGCGACTGAAAATATTGCAAAGGCCATAGCCTGTTTCAATACTTTTCTGAACTTCCATCAGCATCCTTTCTTTGATCGTCATCCTTTGTCGGGTGATTTGTTTATTTACATACATAAAACCTCCCTTTCCTTTCCGGATAAACACGATCACGGTAGCGAATTCGGTGATTCGTCCTTTTACCTGGCTATCGGTTCCAATGCAGACTTTCAATTCATAACCAGCTGCTCTTTCTTGCATCAATACCCGATTTACCTCTTCGGCGATTGGTACACTGACCGGTTGCCCGCTCCATTTTTTCCATTGCTGTTCCTGTTCCATTTTACTTCCATTTAAAATCTTTCATTCATTTTGTGGTGCCCCGTGGAATTGAACCACGATATCCGGTGTTTCAAGCCGGTGCATATACCCATTCTGCCAAAGCACCTTTTGTTGATGACAAATACTGGCTGATCCTCATTTTCTCATCACCGAATTGTATTTATCACAAACAGTTTTTTAGCCCCCCGTCTTTGCTACAGCAATGCGAGGGATCTTTATTACTACCCGCCTTCGCTAAAGCTTTTTAAGCCACCCGCCTTCGCCAAGGCTATTTACCGTGACCCGCCTTCGCCAAGGCTTCGGCGGGTGAGAGCGGATGAAGAAAGATTCGAACTTTCAACCCTCCCGTTAACAACGGGACGCTCTGCCATTGAGCTATTCATCCTTGTTGGCCTGGTGATCCCGATAATTATCGGGAGAACTCACAACCCCCCGGTTAAAAGCCGGGTACATCTGCCATTTGAGCTACAAGCCAATTTTCATTTTGATTCCATGCCCGGCAAATACTGTGATGACTGACGGACTCGAACCATCAACCTTTACGGTATCAGCGTAATGCTCTGAACCATTGAGCTAAGTCATCTTGGTTGCGGCTACAGGAATTGAACCTGTGACTAAGGCTTATGAGACCTTTGAGTTGCCATTACTCTAAGCCGCAGTTACATCTTATGTTCAACATCAACTGTTCAGGCTAAGTGAACAATGCTGCTTAACAAAATTTATCAAGACTATTTCGCTACACCCAGCCTTATCGGTTGACTCCGGGGCTCGAACCCTGTTCTTCCGTTGCACAGACGGATACATTACCAAATATGCTAGAGCCAACATTTGTCATTGGGAATGGACTCGAATCATTACCACCAGGGTCAGGGCCTGGAATGCTGCCATTGCACCTCCCAATTATTACAAATCGTATAGGAGACAGGATTCGAACCTGCAGCCTCTTCATTCCAGGTGAAGTATCCGGCCTCCCGAAAGCTTTCGGGACGGAATGCTCCTATATTTTAGTTTTTTAAAAGTGCCCCTGCTGCATCTCACAGGGGACACTTTATTCCTCCTTCTGCATCTATTCGTTTATCGCAGTTCATATTCTGCCGGGTGACGAATTTTATCATTCATCATTCCGTTTTCCTGAACATTGCTCTTATTTGTTTTACCGGTTATCCATTCAACAATCAGCCGAATGGCCAGTACGATGATTAAAAATTTCATACTTACCTCCTTTTTCATCAGCCGTAGCTTTAGCGAAGGCTGATCACTCCGACTTCAATTTTTTTCATCAGCCCTGATTTCTTTTTTTCTAACCGCCGTCAGTTCCTTCGGAGGCTGACGGGGTCAGCAATAAAAAACCCGGTCGTTTCAGCGACCGGGTCTATTATCACCTGCCAAATGCAGGTTAGATAAAAATTTCTCCTGGTCGCTCGTATTTCAGATCAATCGTATTCCCAATGGGCATAGCATTTCCTGCTACCAGCACCGTGGTATAATCATGACCTGATAGTTTACAGTCATTCATTATTTTACTAAATCGTTTATGTCGTAGTTGTTTCAACATTCTTTTTTTGTTACCGCTTTAGATTCAATTCTCAAGTTTTTACACAAGAGAAAAATATTTTTTTCTTTTCACCTGAACATATGCCTTCACAAATGCTATGGCATAAGCAGATATCATAGCTGAAATAATATTTCAGGCACCCGCTTTCGCTAAAGCCATTTTACTTTATCCACTTTCGCTAAAGCTATTTTATATTACCCGCCTTCGCCAAAGCTATGGCGGACAATGAAAAACCCCGGCATTTGCCGGGGTTTGTATGATCGAATTCGTTTTTTATCACTTATTCTGAAGCAGTACATGCCCGGCAACTGGTATGATCTCCCTTGGGACTAAACCAATTTGATGTTTCAATATGTATCAGTTGCTGGCGCATTTTTTATTTTTTGCATTGCAAAGATGAAACTATTTTTTGATGCTGCCAAATTTTTTGAAATAAATTTTAAAAAAAATATTATCAGAACAATTTCATTTGTCCTCCCGGTCTTCTGAACTGTGTCCGATCCAAACTCCATTCCTCCGCATTCATCCCATATAATTTTCCATATTTTTTATACTGTTGTGCGACCATTTGCGCGATACTTCCCTCCCCCCGCATCCTGACACCCCAGCGGGAATCGTTCACTTTTCCATCATGGCTTTGTTCGATCAGGTGCCAGACTTTATCGGCCCGATCAGGAAAATTTTTATAGAGCCAGTCGTGGAATAATAATTTAATCGCACCATTTAAACGGATAAATGTATAGGCCGTAAAACTGGCGCCATTATCCCTGGCAGCTTTCATGATTCTCTGCATCTCATGTTCATTGAGTCCCGGTATCATAGGGCCCATCATGATACCCATTCTTACACCGGCACTGCTGAGCTCCTGAATTACTTTCAGTTTTTGCTTTGCTGTGGTGGTGCGCGGTTCCATTACCCTGCGCAGATCTTCATTGAAAGAAGTGATGGATACCATCGCCGAAACAATTTTCTTTCTTGCCATTTCCTGCAACACATCCTTGTCCCTGAGTATCCAGGAGTTCTTTGTTAAAATTCCTACCGGCTGATTGAATTCATTGCAAACTTCCAGCAACCCCCTGGTGAGCCGGTACTGTTGTTCAGCAGGCTGATAACAATCGGTATTGCCACTGAGCATGATGGGCGTGGCATCCCAGTTTTTGTTCATCAGAAATTTACGGAGCAGCTTCGGCGCATTTTTTTTGACGATAATCTTTCTTTCAAAATCCAATCCGGCACTGTAGCCCCAGTACTCGTGAACATTACGGGCATAGCAATAAATACAACCATGCTCACAACCAGCATAGGGATTCATGCTGTAACTCATTCCCACATCGGGGCTCTCCACTTTGTTGACAATGGTTTTACTTTCCTGTTCGAGGTAACTGGTTGTTACATTACTTTCTTCCCAGTCATCAATACCTTCAATATGCTCCCGTGTATTTTCGTTTTTCAGGAAGCGGTTTTTGGTGTTGATCTGGGCTCCCCGGCCACTGAGATAGGCCGGCTGGTCTTCTTTTTTTCCTGTGGCCACTTTGAAGTGGTCTTGTTTTAAGGGCTGCTGCACTATTTTAATTTTTTTAGCCACTAAATAAAAATTCGCCACGAATACACGAATAAACCAATCGATTGATGCTACATTTTTGAGCAACATTTAATACTATCTCTAAAATTTCATTCGCCACGAATGCACGAATAGATTATTAGAATTGAAGCTGCACTTTTTGAGTAAACACTAATACAGTCACAAAGATTTATTCGCCACGAATACACGAATAAATAAACCAATCGATTGATGCTACATTTTTTGAGCAACATTTAATACTATCTCTAAAATTTCATTCGCCACGAATGCACGAATAGATTATTAGAATTGAAGCTGCCCTTTTTGAGTAAACACTAATACAGTCACAAAGATTTATTTGCCACAAATGCACGAATAAAGGGATTGAAACGGTTCTGGAATTTGAGCAGGAATTAATAATGTCACTACCATTTGGATTAGCCATGAATACCCGGATGAACCATTCCTGCTCCACAATTCTCATCAATCATCCGGGTATTCGATGGCTAAAAGAGTTCCCCCTGTTTGGTGGTTACCGGAAGGTTTTCGAATGAAAAGCCAGCCGCCAGCTGGTATTTTTTTTCGCCGGCCGGTCTTTTCAGAAGCTGCATTCCGGAAGCAATAAAGTGTCCGGTGAAATGTTTCTGACTGTACTCCAGCCATCCTTTTTCATATTGCCAGGGTTTGAGCTTGCGGGCAATATTGAAATGCGGCTCCATTATAAAATAGGGCTTGTTCTCTTCATTCATTTTCATCAGCCGCTGCGCTTCCGTACGCACGGTTTTTACCAGCTGCTGTACAGGTAACTTACTCGTTATGTTCAGGTAAATTGTATGGGCCGGGAAACTCCCGAAATCTTTCAGCGTTATTTTAAAAGGCGGAAAACCCATGGCCACTTTGTGCAGGGCATGCATAATCCGTTCCTCCAGCATGGCCAGCTGGTTAAAACTGGCCAGTGCCAGATAAGGCTTCCCACCAGTGGCCTGACCAGTCTTAAATTTTTCTGCAAACCCCTCCTTGATTTTAATGATCCGGCCGGATAAATCTTCATGCGGCCTCAGCACCAGCAGGTACTCATACACCCGGTAACCGGGAATCGTGTTCACAATGCTTTCCATATCGCCTCTTTTTAGGTCTCAAAAATATTTACCCATTTTTCTTAGCACTAATTTACTAAATTATTTAGCTTTACAAAATATAACCCCATTAAATTTTTGAAATATTTTTTTCACCTCCCTTCCCGCCTGCGGGCAGGGGCAAATTCTTAGCTATGGACGGAGAGGACCTGTTTTATGGGGCAGCTTACAAAGGCTCGAAGCAATTCACACAGCAGCAGGTAAAGACAGCCAATGCCACCGGTTTTGGGGCAGCCGCAGATGATTATATGGAGCGGGGCATTGACCTGAACGAGCAGCTGATACGCAACAAACCTGCTACATTCTTTTTCAGAATGAAAGGCGATGCCATGAAGGAAGCCGGCATCTTCGATGGCGATATCCTGATCGTGGACCGATCGGTGAAGCTGGTCAACGGAAAAGTGATTGTGGCCATCCTGAACGGCGAACTGCTGGTGCGCCGCTTTCACAAAAATTTTTCTTCGGCATTCCTGATTGCCGAAAACGAACGGTACAAGAATATCAATCTGGCGGAGTTCAGCAATTTTTCCGTGTGGGGCGTAGTGACGTATGTGATACATCCGATGTCACCCTGACGGCGGTCGAAGACCCCGTCAGCGGTGAAAGACCTTACACCCCTACCCTCTGCCCCCACCCCCTTGCCCCCTAAAGGGGGGATGCGTAAGGTAAAAAAGGGAACACGATGTTATAGTGAGGGCTAAACAGTTTACTCGCTACTGATTTCAAGAATGACAAAAATCTGGAATGATGGAAAAAAAGATGTTTTACAAAGCCGGCCCGCTCATTTTTGAAAATGCCCGCCTGCTCCGGAGTAACATGACAAATGCAGAAACAAAGCTTTGGGAATTCCTGAGAACAAAGCCGGGCGGATTCAAATTTCGCAGACAACATCCGCTTGGTATCTATATCGCTGATTTTTTCTGCTATCAATTAAAACTGGCAATAGAAGTAGATGGACGAATCCATGAAAGAGCGGATATCAGGCAAACAGATGCTGAAAGACAAAAATTAATCGAAGCTGATGGAATCAGGGTGATGCGTTTCACCAACGAGCAGGTACTAACCAATATTGAAGCGGTAATTAAAACAATCACCGCTTATTGTAATCAACAAAAATCCGGAATTGAATAATCAGCATCCCCGTTCAGCAATTCCGGACCGGAACAATTTCACTCACCGGACTAATTCCCCTTTAGGGGTCAGGGGTATGAAAGCAATCGTCGACTGTAACAATTTCTACTGTTCCTGCGAAAGGCTGTTCAAGCCATCGTTGCTGAACCATCCCGTTGTTGTGCTGAGCAATAACGACGGCTGTATTATTTCCCGCAGTGATGAAGCCAAAAAACTTGGTGTGGGGATGGCCGCTCCCTATTACCAGAACCGGGAGATCATTGAAAAAAATAAGGTCGCCGTCTTTTCCAGCAACTACAACCTTTATGGCGATCTCAGTATGCGGGTGATGGATACCCTCCGCAAACTGGTAGGCGAAGAAAAAGTGGAAGTGTATTCCGTAGATGAATCCTTCCTCGACCTCAGTCACCTGCCACCCGATGAACTCAGCAAGGTATCCATGGAGATCAGACAAACTGTGGAGCAATGGACCGGCATCGCGGTATCTATTGGTGTGGCTCCGAGTAAAGTCTTGTCCAAAACGGCGAACCGGCTGGCTAAAAAAGATAAACAGGGCAGCAGGGGCGTGATGGTTTTACAAACAGCCGATGAGATCAGGGAAGCACTTGAAAAAACCCGGGTAGATGATCTCTGGGGAGTGGGCCGGCAATTTGCCTTCAAACTGCACCAGATGGGGATCGATAATGGCTGGCAACTCAGCAAGATGCCGGAAGAATGGGCCCGCAAAAATATGGGCGGTGTAGTGGGTGTTCGACTGATCCGCGAACTCAATGGCATTCCCTGTATCCCCATGAAAGATCCGCTGGAAGTAAAAAAAATGATCGCCACCACCCGCATGTTTGGCAAACCTGTTTTTTCCCTCGACGAAATAAGAGAAGCCGTGGCCACTTACACATCAAGAGCCGCTGAAAAATTACGCCGCCAGTCCTGCGCCGCCGGCATGATCCAGGTATTTGTAGTGACCAACGGGAACCGCGGCGCCGCTTATGAATACAATCCGCAGTCACGCTACCAGTACTGCATCCTTCCCCATGCCAGTTCTGATACCAGTGAACTGATCCGCCATGCCCTGCCACTGACCGAACTCCTCTACCAGCCCGGTGTCAAATACCTGAAAGCCGGTGTGATACTCAGCCAACTGGTACCCGATCATTCCATACAGGCTAATCTGTTCAGCGATGGACAGGAAAACCGCCGCCGCATCCTGATGGAAGCCATGGACAATATCAATTTCAGCCAGCGCGATGATATCGTGAAATACGTCGCCTCGGGTTTAACAAGAAACTGGAAAATGCGACAGGAAATGCGGAGCAAAAGATTCACCACCCGCTGGGATGAACTCTACGAAGTACCATAATATGTATAACCCCTTTACCATACTCAGTCCCGAACTGCTCGGAGCCATGCTGCGGCAACCCATGTATTTTGTCCGCCAGCATTACCCGCGGGGCAAAGATGCGCTCAGCGAAGACGATCTGCCTTTACTGCTCACGCATTATGCTCATCACGAAATAGAAAAGGAAAGAGCCGAAAGACATATGCGGCTGTTATTTAAAGATCCTTACCGCTGCCTCTATGACAGTACTAAACCCGAGGATCTGGAGAAGCTACTGATCGCCGCCAACCAGCCAGCGGGATACCGGATCTATATCAACCTGCTCCCAAAAGAATGGAAGGCCAATGCCATGCTGAAACTGAAAATCGGAAATTTTGTAAGGCACCGGATGCCCTGGTGGAATTATTCTCCCAAGGACAAACTGCAGGTAACCCTGAAAGAACGATATGGAGAATTATTCATCGCCTTATTATGGAGGGGCCAGCAAACTGAAGTACATTTGAATGACATCGAAAACTTCAGCGCATGTGCTACGACATGAGTTTCTTCAGTAATATCCGGCTGATCGCCGATTACATGAATATTCCCTATAATGAAAGCCTTCCCTTTGAACCCACTTATCATAAAGTAGCACAATCGTTCAGCCCCTGGCCGGTATTAATCAAAGAAAGCGGTGATTATAAAATTCATCTCTTTGAATGGGGACTGATTGCCGATTACATGAACAGCCCCGAAAAGATCAAAGAATACCGGAACAGCATGGCGAATGCACGCAGTGAAAAGCTGCTGGATGACAAACGTTCTGTCTGGCACCGTTTAAGAAAACAACGTTGCATCGTTTTCAGTACTGGCTTCTTTGAACATCGCGATATCGGCACAAAGAAAAAACTCCCCTACTTTATCAAAGCTGCTCATGAACCCCTGTTCTGCTTTGCAGGATTGTATAATTATTCTCCACTGCCCGATCCGGAAACCGGTGAACTGAAAGGGACCTTCACCATCATCACCCAACCGGCCAATTCACTGATGGCCGCAATTCATAATGCAGGTCCGAACAACGAGCGGATGCCGGTGATCCTGACAAAAGAAAAAGCAATTGAATGGCTGAATGAAGATCTGAGTGATGCATCCATCCGGGACATGCTGGAAGCTGGATATCCCGCCAGTGAAATGTTGGCCTGGCCCGTGCATACCATCCGCACCAGAAAAAATGATGATGATTCTGTTATTGCCGTGATGGAAGGCGAATTCCCTCCACTAGAACAATGATGAAAAAACCGGAACCGGTATGCTGATTCCTGTTTGCTGCTTCAACTGAGAAGCGAAATAAGCAGCCATATCCGGCTCACTGCCTCCTTCCCCGAGATGCAACATGAACCATGCTTGTTCCAGTCCACCGGCATACCATTCCCTGAGTTGATGAATCCATGCATCACACCTGGATTTGTCAGTTGTATGAAAATTATATCCTACAAATCGAATAAAAATTTCAGGAAGCGTCAGCCGCATATGGGCACAGTCCCTTCTGCCAGCAGTATCTGTGAGTACAAAACCAATTTTTCTTTCATTGAGTGCTGCCACCAGCTGATCCAGCACCGGTTGCTGAAACCAGGCCGGATGTCTTAACTCTAAAAAGAACCGGATATCCTGCGGCAGCGAGGAAAGGAAAGTATATAATTCCTTTTCTCTTGAAGGAGAGAACTGATCACTTAACTGAATGAATACGGGACCCAATTGATCCCCAAAAGCAAGGATGCCTTTTAAAAATTCATCCATCAGGGCTTCTTTACCGCTCAGACTGCCACGATGGGTGATGCCCTGGTACATCTTCGGACAAAACCTGAATTCCTTTCCCTTCGTTTTAGCAGCCCATTTCTGTACATGCTCTTCTCCCCAAATACGATAATGTGTGGCATTCAATTCTACCGTATTGAAATGCTGCGGATAAAATGATAAATAGTTGGTCTCTTTTGTCTTTGGAGGATAGATCCTGCCCACCCAACCCGGTTGTCCCCAACTGGAACAACCCAGCCAGCATTGCTGTTTTGAAGGTAACCCTGTCTTTAATACCTCATGATTCAAAGCAGCTGAGGCCGGCAGCGAAAAATCAATGCTACTTAATAAATCCTCCTGAACCCTTCCAAATTCCATACTGGTGCTTTATGAATTCAAAACTATATAACTTACTGCGAAATAAAAGGCATGAGATCACTACTTATTACGCTATTGTTCAGCAGTACCTGCCTGGCACAACAGCGCCCCAATATCATTTATATCATGAGTGATGACCATGATGCCGATGCGATCAGTGCTTATAACAAACAATTGATACATACACCCAATATTGACAGACTTGCCAAAGAAGGACTTTTATTCAAAAAGAATTTTGTCTCCAATTCTATTTGCGGACCCGTCAGGGCCACATTGCTCACCGGACAATTTTCGCACTTAAATGGTGTTAAGGATAACCGTACGCGGTTTGATTCATCCCGGCAAACCATGCCGAAAATATTTCAGCAAAATGGTTACCAGACTGCCCTGATCGGCAAATGGCACCTGCACTCCTATCCTACGGGTTTTGACTTCTGGAAAATCCTACCGGGACAGGGCTTATATGTGGAACCCCGTTTCATCAATATGCAGGGCGATACCAGTACCTATCATGGCTATGCCACAGATGTCATTACCGATGAAGCCATTCAATGGATGAACCAGCGCGACCGCAACAAACCCTTTGTGCTTCATATTCATCACAAAGCACCGCATCGTTATTTTCTGGCCCCCTTGAAATATATCCAGCAGTATCATGATAAAACATTTCCGGAGCCAGCCACTTTGTATAACGATACCGTTGGCAAAGGCACCGCCTGGCGACTGCAAACGATGACCATCCTGCGTGATATGAAACTTTGCAGCGACCTGAAAGTAGATCCGGCTTACCTCATGGACAATCCATTATTAAAACCCGATGCAGCTGAAATCAATTATTACAACGCCATATTCAACCGGATACCAGAACCGGAGAGAAGCAGTATCAAAAAAATTTATGAAGAAAGAGGAAGGATCCTGCAACAGCAAAAACCATCCGGCAAAGACTTATTGAAATACAAGTACCAATGGTATTTACAGGACTACCTGGCCTGTGTGGCATCAGTGGATGAAAATGTAGGGCGAGTGCTGGACTACCTGGATCAGCAGAACTTAACCGAAAATACACTGGTGATTTACACCGGTGATCAGGGCATGTACCTGGGAGAGAACGGCTGGTTTGACAAAAGATGGATGTATGATGTATCCATGAATGCACCACTGCTGATGAGATGGCCCGGAAAAATTAAACCCGGAACCACAACTTCTCAACTCACGCAATCCATTGACTATGCCCCCAGCATGCTGGATGCAGCCAGTATTCCTGTACCTGATTTTATGCAGGGCATTAGCCTGGTACCTCTGATAAGCGGCAAACAGAAAACGCTCAACCGAAAAAATCTGTACTACCATTATTATGAGGACAAAGCAGATCATACAGTGTTGCAACACCTCGGCGTAAGGGGTGAACGATATAAGCTGATCTACTTTTATACGGTGAATGAATGGGAACTATATGACCTGCAGAAAGATCCGGCTGAACAAAAAAACCTGATCCGCTCCCAACCGCATAGTGCAGTGCTGATACAAATGAAAAAAGAACTGTCCATTTTAAGGGATTTGTATAAAGATCACGAGCCGGCAGGGGAACTGCAATAATAAATGCCCCGTTAGTTTTCGCTATCCAGGGCCTGCATTTCCCCTTCGGTCAACATCCTTGATTCGATATAGAACCGGACTCCCAAAGGAATTTCGAGGGAGAAGCTACTGCCCCTTCCGGGTGTTACATGCAGGATGAGTTGTGTATGTTTCCAATAGGTAAACTGATCTGCACTCATATAAAACTGACAGCCCTCTACTTCACCCAGACAAATATCCGAACCCCCAATCCTGAATTCTCCTTCTTTGAAGCACATGGGCTGACTGCCATCACAGCATCCACCACTTTGATGAAACATCAAAGGGCCATGTTCCTTTTTCAGCCTTTGGATCAGGGCAGCCGCTTCGCTGGTTACTATTACACGTTGTGGTTTCATAAAAACAGGGCTGTCTCAGAAATTTTAGAATACTTCTGAGACAGCCGTTTTATTTTAATGATCAAAAGAATCCCAGTTTGTCCTTGCTGTAAGAAATCAGCATGTTTTTAGTCTGCCGGTAATGATTCAGCATCATCTTATGGGTCTCCCTGCCAAATCCTGATTTCTTATATCCTCCAAAAGGAGCATGTGCCGGATAAGCATGGTAGCAATTCACCCAAACACGTCCCGCCTGAATAGCCCTGGGTACCTGGTACAATTCATGGGCATCTCTGGTCCAAACGCCAGCTCCTAATCCATAGAGAGAATCATTGGCAATCTCAATGGCTTCTTCCACGGTTTTAAATGTTGTAACGGATGTAACCGGTCCAAAGATCTCTTCCTGAAAAATGCGCATCTTGTTATGGCCCCTGAAAATAGTGGGTTGAATATAATACCCATGCTCCAGTCCGCTGTTCTGGTGAAATGCTTCACCACCACAAAGTACTTCGGCACCTTCCTGTTTTCCGATATTGAAATAACTGAGAATCTTCCGGTACTGATCCTCCGATGCCTGAGCTCCCATCATTACGGTTCCATCCAGTGGGTTACCCAGCTTAATGGCCTTGGTTCGCTGGATCACACGGTCCATAAATTTGCTGTAGATCTCTTCCTGCACAAGTATCCGGGAAGGACAGGTGCAAACTTCTCCCTGGTTGAGCGCAAACATCACAGCCCCTTCAATGGCCTTATCAAAAAATGCATCGTCTGCATCAGCCACAGATTTAAAGAAGATATTAGGACTCTTACCACCCAGTTCCATGGTAACTGGTATCAGGTTTTCTGAAGCGTATTGCATGATCAGTCGCCCGGTGGTTGTTTCACCGGTAAAGGCCACTTTATTGATCCTGGGGGAAGAAGCGAGGGGTTTACCGGCTTCAATACCAAAACCGGTTACGATATTCAATACACCTTTCGGTAAGATTTTACCAATCAGTTCCATCAGACACATAATACTGGTAGGTGTTTGTTCAGCCGGTTTTACTACGAGGGTACAACCTGCCGCCAGTGCCGGAGCTATTTTCCAGGCGGCCATTAATAATGGAAAATTCCAGGGGATGATTTGTCCGACCACACCAATCGGTTCATGCAGATTGATACTGACCGTTGTTTCATCATGCTCACTCAGGGTGCCCTCTTCACTGCGGATGACTCCGGCAAAATACCTGAAATGATCAACAACCAGCGGAAGATCAGCAGCCCTGGTTTCCCGGATTGCTTTTCCGTTATCAATGGTCTCCACAATAGCGAGGTACTCCAGGTTGTCTTCAACCACCTGTGCAATTTTTAAAAGCAGGTTACTTCTGGTGGCCACTGCAGTTTTACTCCAGCCCGGAAAAGCGGCTATCGCTGCATCAATGGCTTTGTCCACATCTTTTGCATTGCCACGGGCCGCATGGGTAAACACTTTTCCATCGATGGGAGAAACATTCTCAAAGTATTCACCACCCTCGGGAGCTACCCATTCGCCATTGATAAAATGATCATATTTTTCCCGGAAAGAAGGTCTGGCTGCCACAACAGATTGGGGGGCAGCAGTTGTTACTTTACTCATAGACAAGCATTTTTTTCGTTAAATAATAAGCCAACTTCCCTCTTTCCCCGGTTGTTTTAGGTCAATTTTGTACTTTTTTATAGCACAATTGTACCCGAATCATTTGGCCGCTAATCTGATTTTACTATTATTGGTGCTGATTAACGATTATGCCTGCCAGGAATTACCTGCATAAAATTGAACTGACTCATCCCAAATACCTGCAAACTCTGGTAGAAAACCGGCGTGTGTTTAACCTGCAGAACTGTGAACTCAATGTGTTTGAGAGTTATCAGGAGACCTACCGGGTGCCACTTACCTTTTCTGATTTTGTGATCACCAGCATGGTTCGCGGGAAGAAAGTGATGCATCTTTTCGACCAACCGGCTTTCAATTACCTGCCCGGTGAAACAGTAATCGTACCAGCGGATGAAACCATGGTGATAGATTTTCCTGAGGCCAGGATCGACAACCCCACTCAGTGTATTGCACTTGCCGTGGATGCGAAGTATATCAACAGCACTTTGAATTACCTTAATGATTATTACAACAGTGACCCGGACAGGCAGCATCACTGGAAGCTGCAGTTCAATCAATACCATTTTGATAATGATACAGAGGTAACCGATCTGATCAATAAGCTGATCCGGGTCTGCAGCAGTGGAGAGAAAGCCAAAAACATTTATGCCGACCTCAACCTGAAAGAATTACTGATCCGTTTATTGCAAAGCCAGCATCTCAAACAGGTTAGTCAGGAAGCAGCCGATAAAAACAATCACAGCAGATTACATTATATCCTTCATTTTATTCAGCAAAACCTCACCGATAAAATAGCTGTGGATGCCCTTAGCCGGAAAGCTTATATGAGCCGCAATGAATTTTATCGCTGGTTCAGGGAACAATTCGGCGTGAGTCCGCTGGAATATATCAACAGGGAAAGGATCAAACTGGCCAAACAACTGATGGCAGATCAAAAGAACAGCATTACCCAGGTTAGTCACCAATGTGGCTTTGCCGATGTAAATTATTTTGTAAGGCTGTTTAAAAAAGCCGAAGGCATCACCCCCGGCAGTTACCGGGCCTGTATCCAATAAAAATTAATCAGTGTTTTACTGGTATTTGGACAAGAGACTGAATATAATTTTCCGGTCTGTTTCATTCAATACCCTGCTGGTATCTTTTGGCACAAAGTGTATTTTATAAGACTGGATGGCAATTTCCGGTTTTGCGGTATTATATCCAATCATTTTTAAAGCATATATCGCATTAAAATCTGCGGGTACTGTTACACCGGTCGTATCGTACCAGTGACCAAAACCCTTGGCAGCAAGCAACTGCCAGTTGAAATAACGGCTGGGATCCACTTTGCGGCCCGGGGCCCAGTCGAGATGACCAATGAAATTAGAAGTGGGAATATTATAGGCTTTTTTCAGTCGTTCCAGTAATTGAACCAGACTGTTCATCAGGGCATCGGAAAAGGGTTCACTTCCATTATTATCCAGTTCAATACCGATACTGCAGCTATTCATATCGGTAATGCTTCCCCATCTGCCCACACCGGCATGGTGGGCACGCAGCAAATCATTCAGCATATGATGCACGGTGCCATCCCGGCTCACCACGTAATGGGAGCTAACCTGTGTACGGGGAAGGGTAAAAGTGCGGATAGTCTCCTCCTCTCCGTTCTGTGCCGTATGATGGATGATTACATAATTCGGTTTGCGCATGGAAAAATTGGTGGTGCCTGCCCAATCAGCACCGTATTTCAATCCTGCTGAATCCCGTACCGGGTATTCGCGGAGGATTTTTGCATATTCCTTTACCTGTTGTTTATATACTTTGTTGGTAGCAGCATGCTTTGACTCCTTACAGCTATACAGTAAGCTGGTCACAACAAATAATAAAAGGAGGGAAATATTTTTCATCCGGTAAAGTTACCAGAATCAGGCACAATCTGTAAATGGCTTATTCAAATTTGCGGTAGAGCACAAAGATGATCTTGCGAACAGCGGCATTCATCGTTCCGTTATTTTCACTCATGAAATGCCTTTTGAAAGCAATAAGTGCAGATGCAGGATAAGAGATATCATAGCCGATAATGCGTAAACCCATCAGGTAGTCGAAGTTATCAGGTACCTGTACCCCGGTGGTATCATCCCACCAGTGTCCATATCCTTTTTCACTCATGAGTTTCCAGGGGAATTTGGAACTGGGATCTCCTTTACGGGTAGGAGCAATATCACCATGTCCGATAAAATTGGCTGCAGGAATTTTATAGGCTGCTTTGAGTCTTTCAAGTAATACAGCCAGGCTGCTGATTTGTTCGTCTGTAAAAGCCTCGAATCCGTTATTGACGATTTCGATGCCAATGCTGCTCGAATTCAGGTCGGTATTATTTCCCCATTTGCTTTCACCGGCATGGTGTGAGCGGAGCAGATCATTGAGCATATGGTGAACCGTTCCATCTTTACAAATCACATAATGTGCACTGGCTTCTCTTCCACCGGTGCGGGTGAATTCGCGCAGGGTTTCATCACAACTGTTATTGGCGGTATGATGGATGATCACATAATTGGGTCTTCTTAATCCCATATTGGGCGTTCCCACCCATTCCTCAGCATAAGTTAATCCGGCAGAGTCAACCAGGGGATAACGGAATAATACTTTGGAAAGAGAATCTACCATATTTGCATATAACTGATTCGACCGGCCATATTTGGCCATAACAGAACCAGCACCACCGCTAACGGGCTTTTCTTCAGTGGCATCCAGAGAATCTTTCCCCGGAACGGAATTAGACTTCAGCAGGTAGTCCTTATTACTTGTATTTCCTCCATTATCCTTGGGCTGGGCCTGTACGGCCAGTATTGTGCCCTGGATCAGGATGGACAGAACAATGGTTTTCAATACCTGATGAGTGGTAGTCACCTGCATTCTTAAAATTAATTCTTTTATTTTTTCCGACTGTTAGAAGAACGATAAAATCGTCCTTTTGGTCTGTTTCCGCTGCTTTTTTGGCGGGGATGATAGGCCGGTGCTGGCCCTAATTCAGCCGGTATCACGGCTTTATCTATTTCTTTTTCGATCAGCCTTTCAATGGCTGCGAATTTATTTTGTTCTTTTTCACTTACCAGGGTAAAAGCCACCCCATCTGCTTCGGCACGGGCCGTACGACCAATCCGGTGTACATAATCTTCCCCATCACCCGGTACATCATAATTAATCACCAGGTCAATGGTATCAATATCAATACCCCGGCTCAGGATATCAGTGGCGACCAGCAGGGGGATACGTCCGCTGGTGAATGCACTTAATACACTTTCTCTTTGTGACTGTTCCAGGTCGCTATGGATTTCCTCCAGCGTAAAACCGGCCTGTTTCAGTTCACGGCGGAGCTGTTTAACGGTTTGTTTCTTGCTGCAAAAAACAAGCGCGTTTTTATAAGGTGTATTATTCAGAATCCACTTCATCAGTGGCAGTTTCTGCGGTTCATAAATCACAAAGGCCTTCTGCACCACTTTCTCCGGTGGTTTGGAGATTGCGATATTAATTTCTGCGGGGTGGTGGAGGAATTTTTTTCGCCAGTTGCCGGATTTTATCGGGCATGGTGGCAGAGAAAAGCAGGTTTTGCCTTTTTTCAGGCAATGCCTTGATGATTTTGCTGATATCATCCTGGAATCCCATATCGAGCATACGGTCTGCTTCGTCCAGTACCAGGAACTGCAGCCCCTTCATATTGACATATCCCATATTCAAATGGGCGATCATTCTGCCGGGTGTACAAACAATTATATCGGCGCCATTCTGCAAGGCTTTTTTCTCGGCTACAAAATTATCACCCCCGCTTCCGCCATAAATTGCGATGGAACTGAGATGGGTAAAGTAAGAAAGGCCTTCAATATGCTGGGAAATCTGAATAGCAAGTTCACGGGTGGGCACCACAATCAGGGCACCGGTATGTCCGTCTACATGATTTTTCAGCAGGCGGTTCATCACTGGCAGTAAAAAAGCGGCTGTTTTACCGGTTCCGGTCTGTGCAGAAGCAATCACATCCCTTCCTTCCAGAATGGGTGGAATCACCTGTTCCTGAACGGGGGTGGCGGTTTCATAGTTGGACGCTTCAATGCCTTCTAAGACTTCGGGTAAAAAATTGAATTCGGTAAATCTCAAGTCGGGTTGTTTTTTGGAAAGTAGCGAAGGTAGCATTTGAAAAAGGAATCCCTACATATTCCTCCTGTACTGCCCTCCTACCTCATATAATGCATGGGTAATCTGTCCCAGTGAACAATACTTCACCGTTTCCATCAGGGTGGCAAAAAGATTACCATTTTGAATGGCTACCTTTCTGAGCTCCTGTAAAGCAGTCTCCGCTTTTCCTTCATTTCGCTTCCAGAATAATTCAAGATTGGTGATCTGCAGCTCTTTTTCTTCTTCCGTACTGCGAATCACTTCTGCCGGTACAATCGTGGGGGAACCCTGTTTATTCAGGAAGGTATTCACACCTACAATCGGGTATTCACCCGTATGTTTCTGGTGTTCATAATAGAGACTTTCTTCCTGAATTTTATTGCGCTGGTACATTCTTTCCATAGCACCGAGTACACCTCCTCTTTCGGTCAGGCGGTCAAATTCTGTTAATACTGCTTCTTCCACCAGGTTAGTGAGTTCTTCAATGGCAAAGGAACCCTGTATAAAATTCTCTGAACGGGCAGATCCCAGTTCGCGGTTGATGATCAGCTGAATGGCCATGGCTCTTCGCACGCTTTCTTCTGTTGGCGTGGTAATCGCTTCATCGTAGGCATTGGTGTGAAGAGAATTGCAATTGTCATAGATCGCATACAAAGCCTGCAAAGTGGTCCGGATATCATTGAAATCGATTTCCTGTGCATGCAGACTACGGCCTGAAGTCTGAATATGGTACTTCAGCATCTGGCTGCGCTTATTAGCCTTGTATTTATATTTCATGGCCTTGGCCCAGATCCTGCGGGCGACTCTTCCGATCACACTGTATTCCGGATCCATGCCGTTGCTGAAGAAGAAAGAAAGATTGGGTGCAAAATCGTCAATATTCATTCCCCGGCTCAGGTAATACTCTACATAGGTAAATCCGTTGGCCAGTGTAAAAGCCAACTGCGTAATGGGATTGGCTCCGGCTTCGGCAATATGATAACCACTGATGGAGACAGAATAAAAATTGCGGACCTTGTTCTGAATAAAATACTCCTGTACATCTCCCATCAGTTTCAATGCAAATTCAGTAGAAAAGATACAGGTGTTTTGTGCCTGATCTTCTTTAAGGATATCAGCTTGTACCGTTCCTCTTACCTGTTGAAGAGCAGCTTCCTTGCATTGCTGGTAGATATCCGCCGGCAATACTTCGTCTCCGCTCAAACCCAGGAGTTTTAGTCCGAGTCCGTTATTACCAAGCGGCAATGTATCGGGAGAAGATGTATTATTATATACCGGCCTTTTCCCATCGGGGAATTTTTTGTTTAGTGCCGCTTCCACCAGCGACCACTGGTTATTGGCTTCGATCCATTTTTCACATTGCTGATCAATAGCGGCATTCATGAAAAAAGCCAGCAGCATCGGGGCCGGACCATTGATGGTCATGGATACGGATGTTCTCGGATCACAGAGATCAAAACCACTGTATAATTTCTTGGCATCATCCACGGTGGCAATGCTCACGCCACTGTTACCAACTTTTCCAAAAATATCGGGGCGATGTCCCGGGTCCTCTCCGTATAAAGTCACACTGTCAAAGGCCGTTGATAATCTTTTAGCCGGCTGATCCACACTAACGTAATGGAAACGTTTATTGGTTCTTTCAGGACCGCCTTCTCCGGCAAACATCCGGGTAGGATCCTCTCCCTCTCTTTTCAGCGGGAACACACCGGCTGTAAAAGGAAAATGACCAGGCACGTTTTCCTGGGCCTGCCATTGCAGCAGATCACCCCAATCGCGGTATTTGGGTAACACCACTTTGGGGATACGGCTTCCACTTAAACTTTTACTCGTCATGGGTTGCCGGATCACTTTATCCCTTACCGTATATTCATAAAAATCTTTCTGGTACTCTGCCTGTTTCTCCGGCCAGTTGGTGATTAATTTACGGCTCACCGGTGTTAATTGCTCCTGGTAAAACAGCATCTTTTTATCCAGTTCTTCCAAAAGAGATGCATCAGCTTTTGCTGCCTGCATTACTTCTTTTACACCATTGAGTTTGTATATAATTGATGCAATTGCCGCCTGTTCTTTTACCAATTGATCATAATTCCGGTTATTCTCCGAAATCTCTGACAAATAGCGCACCCTTCCAGGGAGGATGACGGCCTGAGAGACTTTGGCTGTTTCTGCAAAATGAAATTCTCCAAAACTGATACCGGTCTTAGTACTGACTTTTTGCAGCATGCACTCAAACAAGTGATTCACACCATCATCATTGAACTTGCTGGCCATGGTACCGATGATGGGCAGGTCTTCATCTTTGGCGGTAAACAGCTGGTGGTTCCTTTTATATTGTTTACGCACATCGGCCAGTGCATCCAGTGCGCCTGCTTTATCAAACTTATTGATGCAAACCAGATCAGCATAATCCAGCATATTGATCTTCTCCAGTTGTGAGGCAGCTCCGTATTCAGGAGTCATCACATACATACTCACATCACAATAGTCGAGGATACTGGCATCGCTTTGTCCCACCCCGGCTGATT
Organism: Chitinophagaceae bacterium; assembly: GCA_016720745.1. Classification (GTDB taxonomy): domain Bacteria; phylum Bacteroidota; class Bacteroidia; order Chitinophagales; family Chitinophagaceae; genus JJ008. Next base: position 281,848 of record JADKKA010000001.1, read on the forward strand.
CCAGGATCACAAAATCATAACCGGCCGACTTACAGATATCAATCGCTTCCTGAACCGCGGCGCTCAATGCGGTATTATCATCCCTTGTGGCCAGGCTGCGCATATAGGCCCTGGGGTGGTTGATGGAATTCATCCGGATCCGGTCGCCCAACAGGGCACCTCCGGTTTTCTTTTTGGATGGATCCACGGAAATGACAGCGATGGTTTTTTCCGTGAAGTTTTGGAGAAAGCGGCGAACAATTTCATCGGTAACAGATGATTTACCCGCCCCGCCGGTTCCGGTAATACCCAAAACAGGGATCCTGGTTTCCTTGTTATCGGCTTCAGTTTTAGACGGACCAGGGGAAATATTATTCTCCGCATTCGTAATCAGCCGGGCGATTTTCCGTACATCTTTTACTTCGCCGAGTTGCAAGGGAGTGCTGTACTCAGCCTGCCCGTTCAGGGTGATATCACATTGCCGGATCACATCTTCAATCATGCCTTCCAGTCCCATTTTCCGGCCATCATCCGGAGAATAAATCCGGGCAATTCCATAGCGGTGTAATTCTTCAATTTCTTCGGGGAGGATGGTACCACCTCCACCACCGAAAATTTTAATATGCCCACAACCGTTCTCCTCCAGCAGGTCCTTCATGTATTTAAAAAACTCAACATGCCCGCCCTGGTAGCTGGTGATGGCAATCCCCTGCACATCTTCTTCAATGGCTGTTTCCACGATATCTTTAACGGACCGGTTATGACCCAGGTGGATGATTTCGGCCCCCTTGCTTTGCATGATCCGGCGCATGATATTAATAGCCGCATCATGTCCGTCGAACAGACTGGCCGCCGTAACAATCCGCACTTTGTTGGTAGGAGAATAACTCATAGTTGTTGGTAAAATGCAAATTTAACCGAAAAAGCTAATGCCTGTTAGTGCTTCCAATAACCGCAATTGCAGGCTCTTACCTACATTTGCCGCATGCAGCACCTGATCGGGGAAATATCAGCATTGTATAAAAAGTGGACAGGCCGGGATCCGGTGTCCGTGGATGTACTGCCTCAAAGCGGCAGTGAGCGTCGTTATTTTCGTTTACATGGCGAGAAAGAAACCCTGATCGGCACTTATGGTGCTAATATCAAGGAGAATGAATCTTTTTTTTATTTCTCTGAAAATTTCAGCAATAAAAAACTGGCGGTACCGGCTATACATATTGTAAGTGACGATAAACTTTTTTATATCCAGGAAGATCTCGGTGATGTATCGCTGCTGAACCAGCTGGAATCAAAAGGGCTTACCGATGAGGTCTATGAACAATTCCGGAAAAGCCTGCAGGCTCTGGCCTTATTACAGGTAAAGGGAGATGATAAACTGGACTACAATAAATGTCTGACCAATAAAGAATTTGGCAAACAGGCCATCATGGCCGACCTGCTTTACTTCAAGTATTATTTCCTGGATGCCCTGCGCAAGCCTTATGATAAACAGAAGCTGATTGATGATTTTGAGGCTTTGAGTAATTATCTCACCCATACAGAGTATAAATATTTTATGTTCCGGGATTTTCAGAGCCGGAATATCATGATCAGGGATAACCAGCCATACTTTATCGATTATCAGGGTGGCATGAAGGGTGCCCCGCAGTATGATGTAGCTTCCATGCTCTGGCAGGCCCGGGCCAATTTACCGGAAGAATGGAAGAATGACCTGCTGGAAGATTATATGAACTCTTTTGAAAAAACCATTGGTAAAAAACTGGATCGTTCCATTTTCCGCAGTCAGTTCAATGGCTATGTACTGATCAGGCTTTTGCAGGTTCTGGGAGCTTATGGTTTCAGGGGCTTATTTGAAAGAAAAGCACAGTTCCTCACCAGTATCCCCCTGGCCCTGCGCAATCTGAAAGAGTTTTTTGGTAAGCAAAGCATGGGTATTTCTGTACCGGAATTCAGGAAAGTACTGGATATCTGTGTGGCTGATGAAATTATACAGCAGTTTACCCCCACGCAGGCAACGGATGAAACACCGCTTGTGGTGAGGATCTCCAGTTTTTCTTATCGCAATGGTGGAATACCGGCGGATGACACGGAAAACGGCGGTGGGTTTGTATTTGATTGCCGGGGCATCTTGAATCCTGGGAGGGTGGACCGGATGAAAACCCAGACCGGCAGGGATAAAGAAGTGAAAGATTTTCTGGAGCAGCAATCCAAAATGCCGGAATTTCTGAATAGTGTATTTGATATTGTTGACACCACGGTAGAAGAATATATCAACCGTGGATTTGAAAGTCTGATGGTGAGTTTTGGCTGTACCGGCGGACAGCACCGGAGTGTTTATGCCGCCGATGCAATGGCCCGTCACCTGAAAAATAAATTCAAGGTAAAAATAGAACTCAGGCATATTGTTCAGGAAGCCAAAAACTGGCAGAACCCCTTGCCTGATAAAAAATAATTATCAAAGGCTGGGCAATCACTATAAATGAGGTGACCCAACCTTCACTGGCCTCTGCCAAATCAGTTAATGAAGATATTACCATGCAGGCAATGATTTTTTCTGCCGGACTCGGCACCCGCTTTAAACCCTGGACGGATACCCATCCCAAGGCCCTGGCCCTGGTGAATGGAAAACCGTTGCTGCAACGGAATATCGAATACCTGCGGCAATATGGTATCCGGGAAGTAATCGTGAATGTGCACCATTTTGCCGATCAGATGGACATGGCCATTGTAGAAAATGACGGATGGGGAAGCGATTTGCTGGTGAGTGACGAAAGAGAAGAGGTACTTGAAACCGGCGGAGGGTTATTAAAAGCGAAAGATCTTTTTAACCCGGGAGAAAGGTTCGTAACCTGTAATGCGGATTTCCTGACCGATCTGAACATCAATGACCTGCTGACCTTTCATCAGCAACAAAAATCACTGATTAGTTTTGGCGTCAGCAGCAGACCCTCTTCGCGCAACCTGCTTTTCAATAAAGATTACCGGCTCGTGGGATGGAAGAACAATAAAACCGGTGAAACCCGGATTGCTATTCCGGAAGAAACAGTGGCTCACGAATTAGCCTATAGCTGTGTGGTCGTTTTTGAATATGATATTTTCCGGCTGATGGAAGCGGCCGGTTTTACCGGTAAATTCTCCCTGATTGATGTGTACCTCACCCTGGCCCCTCAGCACCTGATCATGGGCTATAATCATAGCGGTGATAAACTGGTGGATGTGGGTAAACCAGCAAGTGTGGCGATTGCAGAATCCCTGTTTCCATAAACCAGGCAACTCCATTGATTACTTCACTTAGTTGATTTGGCTTAAAAAATTGCAAATACCCTGCGAACGGTAGCAACCATCCTTTCATTTCAGTTATCTTTCACCCATAAAACGAAAGTAACATATGAAGAAATTAGTGTTGGGGCTCGTAGCATGGTGCTTTTTCCTGATCGCCCATGCCCAGGATCAACCGGTAACTACATCCATTTACGATCACCGGGAAGCTTTTCATCCTCAGTTTTATCCTTATCCGGGAAATGATTATCGCAGTGCCAGCGGTGAACCAGGACCAAAGTACTGGCAAAACAGGGCTGATTACAAAGTGAATTGCAGTCTGGATACCGCCAAACACAGTGTGAGCGGAACGGTAGAAATTACCTATTCGAATAATAGTCCGGATAACCTGAAATTTCTCTGGCTCCAGCTGGACCAGAATATTTACCGGAAAGATTCCCGGGCGACTGCTACTACCACAGAATCCGGCGGTCGCTGGGCCAATGCCAAATTCACGGATGGTTATGTGATCAAATCCATTTCCGGTGAAAGCAATGGCAAAACATTTACTCCCAAATACAATGTAACTGATACCCGCCTCCAGGCCTGGTTGCCAGAAGCTTTAAAGTCTGGTGGCAAAACTAAACTGGTTATTCAGTTTGAGTTTACCATTCCTGAATATGGCACCGACCGGATGGGCCGATTGAAAACAAAGAACGGATGGGTATATGAAATTGCCCAGTGGTTCCCCCGTCTTTGTGTGTATGATGATATCCAGGGATGGAATACCCTTCCTTATATCGGACAGGGTGAGTTTTACCTGGAATATGGAGATATTGATTTTACTGTTACCACTCCGGCGGACATGATCGTGGTAGGATCAGGTGAACTGACGAATCCACAGGAATGTTATACCGCTGAACAGGTAAAAAGATGGGATGCTGCAAAAGCCAGTGATAAAACAGTGGCCATTCGCAGCGAAGCAGAAATAAAAGATCCTGCTTCCAGACCTAAACAAACTAACCTGACCTGGAAATTTAAAATTACGAATACCCGTGATGTGGCCTGGGCTGCCAGTAAAGCATTTGTAATTGATGCAGCGAAGATCAACCTGCCCAGTGGTAAAAAAAGCCTGGCGATCAGCGCCTACCCTGTTGAAAGCATCAAGAAAAACGGCTGGCAGCGATCCACAGAATTTACGAAGGCCAGTATTGAATTTTATTCAAAGCAATGGTTTGAATATCCTTATCCTGCCGCTACCAATGTGGCAGGTATTGTAGGAGGTATGGAATATCCGGGGATTGTTTTCTGCGGATTTGGTGCATCCGGTTCCGGATTATGGGGTGTAACTGACCATGAATTCGGGCACACCTGGTTCCCGATGATTGTTGGCAGCAATGAAAGAAAATATGCCTGGATGGATGAAGGTTTCAATACGTTCATCAATGATGGCTCAACGGAGGCTTTCAATAAAGGAGAGTTCAAAGAGGGTGGCTTTTTCAGCGATCCCAATGCTCCATTCATGGTAAAAATGTCTTTCGGAGAAGGCATGGATGGTTTGTTCAATTCCCCGGATGTAATTAATCAGAATAATCTTGGTATTGCCGCCTACATGAAACCCGGACAGATGCTGACGGCACTGCGTGATCAGGTATTAGGAAAAGAAAGATTCGAAGCCGCTTTCAGGGAATATGTGAGCCGCTGGGCTTTCAAACATCCCACACCATGGGATTTCTTTCATACCATGGAAAATGTATCGGGCGAAGACCTGGGTTGGTTCTGGCGTTCCTGGGTGCTTAATAACTGGAAGCTGGACATGACCGTTGAGGGCGTAAAATACACAAAGATAATGCGGCTAATGGCGCTGAAATAGCGCTCCTGAATCTTGAAAAAATGCCCATGCCGGTAACGGTACTGGTGAAAGAAGAAAACGGAAAAGAACACCGGATAGATTTCCCGGTTGAAATCTGGCAACGAAGCGCGGGATATGTTTTTGGCGTACCCAGCACCAGCGAAATCAAAGAAGTGATTATTGATCCTGATAAAAAACTTCCGGAATGGAACCGTGATAATAATACCTGGAAGAAGAAAGCTTTTTAAAACAGGATTTCTTTTAATGTCATATTTCGACAAGTTCAATATGACATCAACATCAGCAAAAAACTGTCACATTGAGTTTATCGACATGTGGCAGTTTTGCTTTTACAACATCCCACTCGTTTGATTTAGCAAGAAGTTGCCTCACCAGTTCTTCCAATCGCATTTCTTCCAACAGCTCTCTTCCTTTACTGGCCGACCATTTGATCAGGCGGATAGCACCATCGGCAATTTCGATCCCGGTTATATCTCCGTCGGCATAACAACAGCACCCAGTATTGAAATAAGTAGGCCCCATCTGCATGTATTGTACTGCCACTGCAGTAAAATCTTTTTCATACTGTGCAATTCCTGCTTTTGCTTCCTGTATGGCTTTTTCATCCTTTGCCTGCAGGGCCTGTTCCATATTACGGTACAACCTCTCCAGATGAGTCAGTGAGGCAAACACCGGCTGATGTGTATGCCCCGTGATCAGGATACTGTTTGATCGTCCGGCCGACCATTCATACATGAGATGGTTGTGCAGGGTTTTCTTTTCGGCATTGTAGGCGGGAGTATTGGGATTGATCCGCAGATAGGCCTGTAGGGGTGCCCAGATTCGGGCAACAAAAAATTTACTGAACCAATTGCCATCGCTGCTGGCATCACCCTGGTGCCCATGGGTAAGGAAAATCGTCAGTGGGGATGATGATTCCGGGGAACCGGGATGATCGATGGAAGTCTTTAAGATCAGCGCCTCATATACTTTTACTTTTTCACCATAAATATTTTTCAACTGCCAGCCTGCCAGCGGATCATTGTCCCAGAATAAATCGTGATTCCCAAAGATTTTAATATACCGGTTATGGTCCAGGAATTTTTTTTCCGCTTCAAAGCATTGCTGGTTGGGCTTTTTAATTTGCCAGAGATAGTTTTCCCATAATTCTTCGCTATCACCCAGGTTGATATAATAGAAATCAGCGGCATGATAATAACTGAGTGCTGTGAGGTAATTGGATTCAGCTGCGGCAAAATCATCTGCCCCGTTCCTGCTTCCTTTATGATGGTCAGAAAAGATGATGAATTTACCCGCTGCTGCTGCAAAGGGTATCACCAGTCCTTTTTTACCAGGCTCCTTTTCTATTGAATCCTGTAAACTGGAAAGTGCTTTAAAAATCCTTTCACGTTCAGGCTTAGAAGAAAATTTAGCTGCCGCCCATAAAATGGGTTTTAACAGCAATATGCGCAACAGCCTTCGCATGGTTGAGTTGGGAAATGCCGTTTATAATTTCACGGCAATCATGCTGATTTCAACGTTAACAAATTTGGGAAGCGCAGATACCTGTACCGTTTCCCTGGCCGGGAATCCTGGTTGGCGATCAGAAAGCCTGTTTTCGAAATATTTGCCATATACTTCATTAACGGCGCCAAACTGATGCATATCTGTGATAAAAATGGTTGTCTTTACCACATCGCTGAAATCCATTCCTGCTTCCTGTAAAATATTTTTCAGGTTATGCATTACCTGGTGTGTTTCCTCCTGAATATCTTTATTCCGGAGTTCCCCGTTAACGGGATCCAGACAGATTTGTCCGGAAATATAAAGGGTATTGCCTGCAAAAATGGCCTGGTTATAGGGGCCGATGGGGGCCGGGGCATTGGTGGTTTTAATAATCGTCTTACTCATGGTTTCATGCTGGTTATGCAACGAATTTAGGGGATTCCGGTTAGTATTGGAGGAAAAGAAAGCAGTTAGCCCTCCCGTCTTTTCTATCGTTTATTGCATTTTCTTTGTAAAAAAAAGGGATGCGGATCGCTGTGATCACAAATGAAGACTTAAAAGCAGAATTGCTGGCGCAGGGCTTGCAGGAAGGCCTTGAAATTGAGTGGATGAGTGCCCCGGTTGCTTCCGGTTCTTTTGATGCCTGCATCGACTTATTATTTGACTCCTCCGAAAACCGTACAGCGGCCCTGACAGAAATGCAATCTGCTTTATACCTGCTGAATGATGTCTGTGGTTGCGATATCCGTTTACCTGGTCAAGTCGTTCGTTTCAACGGCTGGAGAACAATGTTAGGGCGTTCGGTGATGGAACTGGGCGAAACTGATGCAGCCACGAAATCTGTTATTGAAAAATTACTGTCTTATTTAAACCGGAAACCTGAATGGGTACCGGATCAGCCGGGATTGATAACAGCAAGAGTAATCAGCATGATCATCAATGAAGCCTACCTGGCACTGGAAGCAGGCGTAAGCACCAAAGAAGATATTGATACTGCTATGCAATTAGGCACCAGTTACCCGCATGGTCCTTTTGCCTGGGGTCAGCTGATTGGTATTGGTGAAATTGAAAAACTTTTATTGAAACTCACAACAACAGCTAACCGTTACCAGCCATCCCGTTTATTGCAGCAGGAGGCTGCCATCAAATGAGCCTGATTCTAAACATTGATACCGCATTGGAAACAGCCAGTATCAGTCTGGCCCGGGATGGCCGCATCATTGAGCAGTCAACCAATGACAAACAAAAAGACCATGCCTCCTGGTTACATCCTGCTGTGGATGAATTGTTCCAAAAAACAAATATGCAGTTACAGCAACTGGAAGCGGTGGCGGTGAGTAACGGACCGGGGTCATATACCGGTTTAAGGGTTGGCCTTTCAGCAGCCAAAGGGTATTGCTTTGCATTGGGCATTCCGTTGATTTGTGTGGGAACACTTGAAATAATTGCTGATTCAGTGCTTGAAAAAGCAACAGATCTGATCTGTCCAATGATTGATGCAAGAAGGATGGAAGTGTTCACCGCAGTTTATGACAAAAATATGACAGTACGAATGGTACCCCATGCAATGATCCTTGATACAAGCTCTTATTCTCAGTTACTTGACTCACATTCAATCCTTTTTTGTGGAAATGGCAGCAAAAAACTGCAAAATATCATTCAAAACCCTCATGCCGTATTTACCGCAGATAGTTCTTTCAGCGTCTCATTAGCCCGTTTATCCCAAAAACAATTATTGGAAAATAAGTTTGCAGACCTTGCCTATTGTGAGCCTTTATATATAAAGGAATTTTATAGTCCGGCGCGAAAGGATTGATATATTATTCCGTCTTAACAAGAGTTAAACACATAGAGACAGGCCGGAATAATCTCTTTTTTTTTATAAACTGAACCAGCAATGACTACATACTCCCTTACATTCAATACCGGCAGTGACCAGCCTGGGGCGCTGACCATTAATCTGCTCAACATTAAGAAAGCAGCATTGGTTCTCAGAGCCATCAATCATAAGCTGCGTCAGCAAATGCTCAAGCAAATAGATGAACAGGGAAAAATTACTGTTACAGAATTATATGTCAAACTCCGCCTGGAGCAATCAGTAGCTTCCCAGCACCTGGCCATTTTACGGAAAGCAGGATTTGTAAAAACAGAAAGGGATGGAAAATTCATCTATTATTCTGTCAATACAGATCGCTTACAGGAGGTCAATGAACTGGTAGGCAATCTTTTGGACTAGTTCCGGTTCCTCAATATATTACCGATTCCGAAAACGGGCCCTTTCTTCCTCATCAAATAAAGCAGTATTTTTACGGCTTAATTATTTGCGCATGTTTATTCAGCAATTGTATACAGGTTGCCTGAGCGAGGCCGCTTATTATATTGAAAGCGATGGGGAAGCTGCCATCATTGATCCGCTTCGGGATATAGATGTCTACCTGCAACTGGCCAATGACCGGAAGGCCAGGATCAAATATATTTTTGAAACCCATTTTCACGCCGATTTTGTAAGTGGTCATATTGACCTGAGTCAGGCAACGGGTGCACCGATTGTGTATGGTCCCGGTACGGTTACCAAATTCCCTGTGCATGTTGCCAAAGACGGTGAAGAATTTGTACTGGGTCAGTTAAGGATTAAGGTCCTGCACACCCCCGGTCATACGCTTGAATCTTCCTGTTATTTACTGAAGGATGCGACCGGTAATAACCACTGTGTTTTTACCGGTGACACTTTATTTGTGGGTGATGTGGGTCGTCCGGATCTTGCCCAGAAAGGAGAAGAGCTAAGTATGAATGAGCTGGCCGGCATGATGTACGACAGTATTCAGCGGCAGTTATTACCATTGGGTGATGAAGTGATTATTTATCCCGCCCATGGAGCCGGAAGCAGTTGCGGAAAGAACCTGGGAAAGGAAACATTTAGTACCATTGGAGAACAGAAAAAATATAATTACGCCCTGCAGGCGGAATCAAAAGCAGCATTCATCAAAGTAGTCACAGATGGAATCCCTGCACCTCCGCAGTATTTTCCGGTGAATGCCCGGATTAATAAAGAAGGGTACGATCAGCTGGATCAGGTACTTACAAAAGGTTTAACTGCTTTATCTGTGGAAGCATTCAAAAAAGAAAAAGAAGCCAATTGTATCATCCTCGATACACGTCATGCGGATCAGTTTACACAGGGATTTGTACCGGGTTCCATTTTCATCGGACTGGAAGGTCGATTTGCAGAGTGGGCCGGAAGTTTATTATCCTTTTCCACGCCTATCATACTGGTAACGGAATCCGGTAAAGAAAAAGAAACCATCATCCGCTTAGCAAGGGTGGGTCTTGATAAAATAAATGGATACCTGGAAGGAGGGTTTGATCAATGGCAGCAAAGCGGGGAACCGATTGATATGATTATTGATGTGGAAGCTGATGAATTGATGATGGATATCCCACATGATCCTAACCTGGTGGTGATGGATGTGAGAAGGGAAACTGAATTTGCCGATGGGCATTTAAAAGATGCTATCAATCTTCCCTTAAACGAGATGACTGATCCGGGTACCATGGCCAATATTGAAGAAACCCAAAATCTCTATGTGCATTGTGCCGGCGGATACCGGAGTGTCATTGCATCTTCAATGCTGAAGCGGCAGGGGATTCACAACCTGCGAAACATTGTGGGTGGATGGGGTAAAATCAAGGAACAGGAACGGGCTGAGATTGTAAAAGAAAAGAGTGTGCTGAACTGATCAATGGAGATGGTATCAATCGTCTCTTTTATCAGATCTGGTATAAAATCGGAAGGCACTTAGAATAGAAATAGAATTTCTCTTCTAAGTGCCTTCTGTATGTAAAAATCATGCTGATTGCTACTGGTCAATTCATTTTTGCCTTGATCCAGGCATCCAGTTCCGGGGTACTTTCACAGCTGATGATGGCGGCATACCTTGGTTTAGTTCCGTTGTGTACGCCAACATGCCATAAACGCTGTGAGTCCACCACAAAATGCGCGCCTTTGGGCATGGGCACATGGGTTTCTGATTCCCGGATCGGGAGATTATTTTCATCACTATCATAGAGCAGCATATAGCTGTCCGGGTTATCGGTTAGTTCGATCCACATCCGTACCACCCAGCCTTCTCCTTCGGGGTTGAGCCGGTTATTATCATCGCGGTGTACGGAACGCAGGGCCTGTTCATGGTTCTGAGGCTCGAGTTTAATGATCCTTACCCTGCCGAAATTCGCCGGGATGGATTTGATATAGGCCATCAGGGTCGGACATTTATCAATATTGGGGGTAAAGAGGGCATGTTTATCGGGCTTACCATTTTCCCAGAAGCCTTTGCACTCCAGTGTTCCGTCGCAGGAAGCCAGGGGAGCGAAATTGGTATCGCCGCCGCTTTTCCAGTCCATATACACGAGGTCAAGCCATTCCGATTCAGGGATATGCGAGATATCCAGGGTTTTCATGATGGCGTATCCCTTTTCTTCCATGATGGGCATACGATAATGATCGGTCTGGGCGGGAATTTTCACGCTCCAGTGTTCGCTATGGGGCCAGAAAACGGCAGGGGCTGAGGACATAGTTGTAAAGTTTATGGGGGCAAATTAAGAAATATTGAGCAAAAGCCTGGTTGAGCAAAATCAGTCCGTTATGTTGAATTTGCTAAAGAGTTTTATATTTTTTGAAAATTCCATTTACTAACCTTGTTTGCTCTAAAATGTTTTTCGGCATTAAGTCTGCTTATATTACTGGTGTTATAAGCGGCGAATTTTTCAACAAATCTTTTCCATTTTTTATTCCCGTCAAATACCAGATCATTGCCATAAATCGAATTATCCACCTGAAGCTCAGTTACCGGGAATGTAATTGCAATTCCTTTACCACCCAGCTGAGGCATTGTTGAATTAACCTCAAGGCCTTTATAATTGCTGGCCAGATTGCTTTTAACAAACCTCATGGATAATTCGGTTTGTAGGCGGGACACCCTTATATGCAATTCTGTATCGATAAGCTGAGCGCGCCTGCCATAAAGGTGATTGTAGTGAAGTAAATTCTCTAAAAACCACAAAAGGTCAATATTATAAGTACCATAAAAGTCTGGATCATCCATGTAGGTATAATCAACACACTTATGTCTGGCCCACCAAATTACTTTCCATAATCTTTCGAGATTATAGAAAAGATAATCAGCCAGGTGGTCCATTTTCCAATAAGCGGCATCACGTATGATTCGCCCAAATTGATCCAACTCCTTACTATCAGGACCCATATCTACGCAACTGAGCGAAACCCCCATATAACTAAACTCCTCCGAAGCCAGATAATCATCATAATTATTCTTAAAGTAGATACCTACCAGGTTATTAGCAAGTTCATCATATTTAATTGTTGCATGTTTCTGTAGCAAAAATTCAGCAAAATCCTCGTAGCCAATCCCCAATAAAGCTGCCTCATCAGGCGATGCAATTAAATATCGGGTGACATTTCTAAAGCAAATAGCCGTTTCGAATTGCTGACCCCAGCAACAGTCCAGGCAAATAAAGCCGAGAAGCCCGTTCTCCTGGCTAAATCCACTCCTCGACAATTCGGTGCCCATTTGCTGATAGGTAAGGAAACGCTCGCTTTTTTCTTTTATAAAAACAGCAAGTATGATTTCTGGATTATCAACATGTGTACATGTCCCCGATAGCTCCCAACCTTCTTTTTCATACTTCCGCTTCAATCGCTTGATTAGCGCCTCTTCAGTTTCATGTAACTGTCTTGTAGTAAGTTTAACCATCATAGGATTGTCATCCACTGCAGGTCCGCCTGCCCCTCCATGACCATTATAAATAAATCCGAATTTTTTTGCCGGAAATTGCTTTTTTATGCGACGGATTATCAATGCAAGATTGCCTGGTTTTGACAAATCTTCCTGTTTTGGAAATTCCTGCAAATAGTTATCATCTTTAAACTCTTCAAATCTGGAAACATAATAAATTCTTGGAGGCAAATTGCATGACGCCCCATTCCTTGCCTTTACCTTCGGTACTTTTAACCCATCGAATAAAACCACAAAATTGACATTACCAAAATCACTTCCATATTTAGCAATCTGGTTATAATTCCTTTTAACATCGTCCAGCAAATCACTCTCTCCATTCAGGTAGATTATAATCGTCCAATTTGCGTCTGGTAACGGCCCTTTTTTATAAAGCTTTTTTATTGTGCCTTCCATTTGTTTTTATTTATCGGAAGTTAATTACTTATTTTTAATTATATGTTTGAAGTCCGGATATTCTTTCTGTTGCTTATGGCCCTAGTTTTCGCCCCTTTTAAAGGGTTAGGGCAGCATATTTTCAATAGTTTTTCATTTCAACAAGGCCTGACATCCTACAATATTTTAAAAGTTTTACAAGATCCGCATGGATTCATATGGATCGCTACACAAGATGGACTCTACCGTTATAATGGAAAAAATTTTGACATCTTAAAAAAAGGCAAATCACAACAAAGCCTTTCAGAGAACTATATACTAGATATGTGTATGGGAGCAGGCGACTCCATACTGGTCTCAACATTCCCTGCAGGAATTAACATCATCAGCAGCAGTACGCTTATTTCCAAAAACCTTTTTTTAAACGATGATACCACCCAAAAATCAATCCCAGTTGGAAGTACGTGGATGCACAAAATTCAATACGCTTCAAATGGTGAAATCTGGATGGGCAATGATAAATCACTTCTCATATATTCCCCATATCGACAGAAACAAATCAGGATAAGCCAGATAGAGGGTATTAAAAGCCCCCTTTATGTTACATTTATCCAGCCTGTTAGCACAAATACAATGGCAATTGGGGTTAGAAATTTCGGTATAGCCCTGATTAACACTACCAGTAAGAAAGTAGAAAATTTAATCCCGACTTCTGTTATTAACAATACTGATACCGTTGAAGAAATAGTTGATATCCTGATTGTTAACGACCGCGTCTATATTTGCTTTGAACATTCGATCACTGAAGGAATGATCAAAAACAACAAATGGACAACCATCCGAAAATTCAATATCCCCTTTTCCAGACAAACAACTTTGACTTCCTTAGCCAAACATGCAACCGACATCACTTTATGGTATGGCTCCAGTTCAGGGATTGGGAAAATTTCACTTATAACCGGCGATTGTCAGACAATCAAAGCCAGTCCTCTAATACACAGCTATACGCCCAATCCTATCTCTCACTTATTTGCAGACAATCAGGGGAATTTATGGGTTAGCGGGTCAAAATCTTTGCAGGTAACTTCATTGTCACCTAGCCCTTTCCGGGCTTTTACAGGAAACCCCGGTGTCCCATTGGAACATATTTACTCAATTGATACCCTTGATCAATCCAATATTCTAACAACAGGGAAAAACGGTCTTTTTATTACAAATCTGGAAAACGGCTTTACAAATCTAGTTAACGGATCGGGTGGCCATGGCACAGTGCATTTTGCATACAGGATAAATAAGAGCCTTTATATCATTTCAACAGACGACGGCCAATTCCTCTGGTCTGTACATTCAAATATTTTTTCGAAAGAAGCACTGACAGACCAATTTCCCGAATGGAAACCATTCGTCAATAATTATTTTAATAATGCGAGCACTTTTGGCCATACTGCCTACTTTGCAAGCGAAGAGGAAGAAGGACTTATCAAGTGGAACCGCGAAAAACATCAAATCGTCCAATTCAAGAAAGGCACCAACAACAATGGACTATTACCAGAGAACCATATCCATAATATCAAACCTGATAATGAAGGGAATCTATGGCTACTATTTGACAGTCATATAGCTATGTTTGATCGACTTCAAGAAAAAGCCACCCTCATTTTCCCCTATAAAAATGGACAAGAAGGACCACTGGCAGGGATTTTCTTTGACGCTTATGACTCAAAAGATAAAATATGGTTCGGAACGTATGGCGGGGGCTTAAACAGCTGGGATAAAAAAACTAAAAAATGGGATTATATAACAGAAGATAATGGCTTATGCAATAACAGCATCTATGGCATTTTGCCTGAAAATGACAGTATAATATGGGTAAGCACCAACATGGGTATTTCCAGAATCAATCACCATTTAAAAACTTGCCAGAATTTTTTTGCAATAGATGGTCTGCAGGATAATTCTTTTGACGAAAAAGGCTATTTTAAAAACAGAGACAAGCTTTACTTTGGCGGCATTAATGGCTTTACAGAAATTAATACACTGCTCATCAAAGCCAAGTCACTTGCTCAAAAAATGTATGTTTACAAAATTGAGTACTATGAAGGATCCGAAAAAAAGACTTTATATGGGCTTAACTGGAACAGAATTACACTCCCCTCAAAAACGAAACTTGTTACCTTATATATTTGTTCCACAGAATTTCCAAGCTCTTCACAACGAAAATTTTTTTATAAATTTTCTGCCGGTAGAGACAGCGATTTTATTCCCGTAAATGATTTAAATAAAATAGATATTAACATTACAGGATATGGCAACTACTATATAAATATTGCATCAAAAAACGCATTTGGAAATTTTAGTGACAACCCTCTTGAAATTCAATTTTATATTCTCCCCAAATGGCACCAGACCTGGTGGTTTAAGTCGTTAATCGCATTATTTTTGATTGCTATTGTCTACGGATTATACCGTATTCGTGTCAACCAGCTTCGCAAGGAAGAAAAAATCCGTAACCAGCTGGCCAGTGATCTACATGATGACCTGGGCAGTACCCTCAACAGTATCAAGGTACACAGTAATCTGGCGATGATGGACAAAAACAATTCCAATCACCTGCTCCTGATTAAACAAGGTACTCAAGACGCCATCAATGGTGTTCGGGATATTATTTGGGTGCTGGATGATAAAAAAGATCTTTTAGGCGATATTCTTACACGTGTGACTCAATTTGCCGAACCTCTTTGTTTTGCGCAGAAAATTCAATATCGTGCTGTAATGGAAGATGAATCCTTTTCAGTAAAATTCGGAAAGGAAGAAAAAAGAAATCTTTACATGATCATGAAAGAATCGATTAACAATAGCCTGAAATATGCCGAATGCAGCAATATTATTATCCAATGCAGCAAGCCAGATAAAAAGCTGAAGATTGAAATCAGTGATGATGGCAGGGGTTTTGAAAGTTTGGTGCCGGGAACCGGATACGGCCTTCAGAATATTCGCAACCGGGCTAAATTGGTGGGCTACCAGGCCTCCATTCTTAGTGAGCCAGGAAAAGGGACAAGGATTGTGTTACAGAAAATTTAATCACAACTGGTATATGCCATGCCGAATGGCGTAAACAACAAGCCCTGTTCTTGTCTTTAAACATAGCTTTTCAAATAAGGCATCCCGGTAACCGTCAATGGTTCTTGGACTCAGGTGCATTTCGGACGCTATTTCTTTATAACTCAATTCTGTACAAGCTAGTTTAAGGAATGCTGTCTCCCGATCAGTCAGGTTCAACAGTTTGTTAGTCCCGTTTTTATCATCATCACCCGCAACAGAATGAACCAGCCGGCCGGTAACCATTTCAGAATAATAAAATCCTTTTTGAATCACTGCATCCAGGGCAGCCTTGAGTTCGGCAGGTTCAGCATCTTTTAGAATATACCCCCGGGCGCCACTCTTCAACATCCTGATCACTGCAGATTCGTCATCATACATACTCAGTGCCAGCACTTTTACCAGGGGTTTATTTTCCCTGATCCATCGGGTAGTTTCATACCCATCTTTCACTGGCATATTTATATCCATTAGTACAAGATCCGGATCAGCCCCTGTTTGAATCTTATCCACCAGCTCCTGCCCATGATCGGCCTCAAATAAAACTGAATACCCCAGATTCTGTACCAGACTGGCCAGCCCTTTACGGAGTAAAACATGATCATCTGCCAGGGCAATAGTTATCATTCCTGTATTTTTTTATCCTTTAATATCGCTAGTTCTCTGGCCAATTTACGCAAATCCTGCACAGCTTTCCCCAGTAAAAGATTTGCCTCCCCTATTCTGGCCATGGCTTCTTTCCTGCTTTTCCATTCTACGCCTGCTATTTGCATTTTTGCCAAACAAAGGCATTGGGTGATGTTCTCATAGATTTCCTTTTCGGCATAATGCAATAATGACCGGCAATTCCCCGGAAACAGACCGGAAGCTTTTTCCCTGGTATCCTTATTAGTCATAAATGATTTTGTACCCCAAGTAATCAGTTCCTGCAAGAATAATCAATTGAACCGGCGTTGGCCACGGGAAAATCACCCTATTTTTTTATACCGTGTTTTCACCCTTCAAAAAACGGTCAAAGTACCCTTGATAATGGAATTACTGCGTTTCATATTTGCTTTTAACGGTACACAAAAGAGCCATTTTTCAAAACAAGTAAGCCGTTTACATTCAGGCACCAAAACATGAAAAAAAAAATAAAGGGTCTTACTCCTAAAGAAAGCGCCATTCTGGAACTGCTGACCACCGGATTGCTATACAAAGAAATAGCCGCCCGAAAATCCATCTCCATTGATACCGTAAAAAAACATTGTAAAAACATTTACAAAAAAGTAAACGCCAGAAACAGGGTTGAAGCCATTAATAACTATCAAAAAACTACTGCAGTATGAAAAAAATTGTAATTGCAACCCTCCTTTTGTTACCCGTTTGGCTGTTATCCTGCTCCAAGGATCCTATCTCGGATCCGGGAGGTGGATCCGGAGGCGGTACCGGAGGTGGCGGCACAGGTGGAGGGGGAACACAACCACCCACCAAAACAACCCCGTCTACGCTTTTTATGGCCAGTCAGGATTACTCAGTCGCCGCTTTTGGAGCTTATGCTTACCAGCAATTTACCATCAGCAGCACCACTACCTTTTATTTCAGGCTGGCCAGTTCCTACAAAGTACAGGCCGGAATATTTGTACCCGGCCAGCTCAGCAATTTCACGAGCATGCAATCCTTCACGGCTTATGGTCTTTTTAATAACCAGCATGGCACCCAAACGGTAACACTGACACCAGGTACCTATTACCTGGGAGTAAGAAACACAAACACCGGTCCCAACAAATGGAGCTGGGAGCTTGATAATATCTTCACTTTCCCGGCCACTGACAGGGTTTCATTTTATGATACCTACTTCCAGGATGTAACGGCTCAACCTACCGGCGGAAAATTCTGGCAAGCCTTTACCATCCAAAATGGATTCAGGTATTTTATCGACGGCTGCAGTGTGAATACAGTGACTTATATCATTCACGAAAATCAACTAAGCAATTTCCAGAACAACAGCAGCTTTCAATACTATTCCGAATATTTTATGGATTCCGGCGGAGCACCCGGGTTCTGGGAAGTCAATTTACCCGCCGGCAATTATTACCTCGTAGGCCGAACCACGGCGGGTGGTGCCTGGACCTATACCGGCGAAAGATGGCGGGTGAATTAAGCCAGCATACATCATACTATCTGTAACAAATTGACATAGCAAAAAATAAACCTCCTTTTCATTATCAAACTACCACTCAAAGAACCTTCTTCAAACAAGTAAAAAACTAACAATCATGAAAAAATTAATCGCCACCATCAGTTTTACAGTCCTTGCATTGACGACCATTTGTGCCCAGGATGGCACAACGGGAACCACGGTAAAAACAGCGAACTCAGGGCCTTCCAAATCCAGCTCCAAAAAAATTAATGTGATCGCAGGAAACGGATACAAACTCGGGTTTTTTACTTCAACTTATGGTTCAAACCAGATTGAAGAAGGAGATTACAAAGGGTCCCTGTTCTCCATCGGCTTTCCGATAAACATCAATATGAGAAAATTCATTGGACTGACGATTACTCCAGGCCTTTTTACCGTAAACACAGAGGCGAAGAACAAAGACTATGACTTTAGTTATAACAGCCAGGACAAACAATTTTATCAATTTGATATGTTTGGAGTTAATCTTCCGGTTGGACTCAAAATCAATTTACTGGGCGACTATCTGGCCAAAGGCGAATTTTCACTGGTGGGTGGCGCAAACTTAAATCTTATCCTGAAAGCCAGGGATGAAAATGCCGATATGCTAACAGGCACTCCCGCCTACGCTTACTATGGGTTCCTGGGGCCTGAAGAAAAAACGGGTATTGGATATTTCGGTGGAATTCAATTCAGCAAAAACAGCGGACTGCTGACCATCCGGTATGAAGACATGGGACTGAAGCAATACACTGTCAACCGTACATCACCTTATAACCTGCCGCAAAACGAGACCAAGGTCGGCATGAAGAATACCTCTTTCACCATCAGCTATGCCATTCTTTTCGGAGCCGCAAAACGAATCAAGCGAACAAACGAAATCCTTAAAGGAGAAGGCAAACAACCTCTCAGTGAGAAGCGTGGAATATTCTGATATTTCTCATAAGCAGTCAACAGCAGAAGCGGCTGCATGTCTATGCAGCCGGCTTTTAAAATAATGCCCCTGTTTTACCAGGCCCCCTTTTGCACAGTCATCATTAGCAAAAACAAAAACCACCGCCACCTTGGAACTGTTCAATAAATACGTGTATGACCCCCGAACTGATATTATCGGGAAAGGCGGTTTTGCCACAGTGTACAAAGCGCATGATAAAATACTTGAAATAGATGTAGCGCTAAAATTTTCCATACAACTGATGCCGCTACCAAGTATAATATCACCAATGAAATTAAAAGAGTCATCCGGCTGTCCCATCCGAATATTGTGAAATTCTATGGGATCGAAAGTATCACCAATACAGACATACACGGACAGGAAGAAAACATCCAGATTGGCATTATGGAACTGGCAGTGGAAGGCCAGGTTAATGCTTATCTGAAGTATCACCAACCTGATGATCAAACACTGGCACATATATTAACCGGAATACTGGAGGGACTTAAATACCTGCACAGCCAGGGTATCATACACCGGGATATAAAACCTCAGAACATCCTGCTGGCCAGAGACAATAATCATAACCTCATACCCAAAATTGCAGATTTTGGTATCAGCAAAACAGTGGACTCAGGCAATACCAGCGCCTCCATGCTGCTGGGTACAGTAGAATACATGGCCCCTGAACAATTTAGTCCGGAGAAATATGGTATCAACAAAAAAATCTCCTACAATGTGGACGTGTGGGCCTTTGGTGTAATGGTCTATAACCTGATTAAAGGGGAATACATCTTTGGAGGGAAATCTGCTGAAACTTCACCCGGTGAAATCATCAATAAAATTGTTCATCTCGAAAATATTCATCAAAAACTCTCTGAAATCAACCAGCCTTTCAGAGAACTGATCGAAAAATGCCTGGTAGTTGATGCCAACAAAAGAACCTCAGATATTGACGAGCTAATCAGCATTTTAAAAAAGAGCAGTCGTGGCACCCATCTGCCAAAATCAAATGCTCCTGCCACCCCGGCCAAAAGCAGTTCATTTACCGACAATGAGGCAACAAGGGTTATCCAAATGGATGAATTCCCTGTTAAATACAGCCCAGCAGAAGATACAAAGGTTCTTCCCTCCAACTGGACGTCTGCAAGTGCCCCGGAAATCGCAACAGAACAGCCGGCAACAACTACTACAACCGGCTCCGGTAAAAAAATTAAAATACTGGCACTAGTGCTATTTGTGTTAGCCGCAGGTACAGCCGGATTGTTCATTGCAGGAAAGAAGAAGAAGAACCTGTCTGACACTTCTTCAACAATAACTGATCATACCACCCCGGCCTGGCTGTTTGATCTGAACCAGAATATGGTTGAAATTAAAGGAACCGGAAAAACCTCTTTCAGCCTTGGCGACAACAATCAGATTCCGGAATGTGGCTGCAGCCCGGCCATTGATACACCTATTGAAGATTTTAAACTACTGAATACGGAGGTAACACAGGGTCTCTGGGAAAAAGTAATGCAGGATGGCAGGTTTACTGCCAAAGCAGATACGGCTAAACCGGCCTATAACATATCCTGGAGAGAAGCACAGCAATTCATTACTAAACTAAACAGCATTGCCGGAAATTCTTCAGAGAAAGCCTACCGGCTACCTTCTGAAGCAGAATGGGAATATGCCGTTAAAATGTACGGGCCAGACCCTGACATCACCAGGATTGAAGACTATGCCTGGACAAAAAATAACAGTCAGTCCCTTCAGGCTGTAAAACAAAAAAAACCATTTAAAAATGGCCTGTACGATATGTACGGAAATGTATACGAATGGTGCGACAACTGGTACAAAGGATACCAGGAATACAACAGCACAAGCATACCACCGGATTCCAATAAAGTACTCCGGGGTGGTGACTATAAAAACGCAGTGGAGCTGATTAGCCCGACTTTCCGCAATAGTGACCGATTGGACCTGGCATCAGAAACCATAGGATTCAGGATCGCACAGCACAAATAAATAACTATGCAAAACGAAATATATATTCTAAATGAAATCGGGAACCGGGAAAATCTGGAAGATGCCATCTCTCCTGTCCACCCGGGCAAACCACCTGTTTTTGTAGTTTGCGATGGAGTAGGTGGTAATAATTTCGGGGAAGTAGCCTCTCAAAAAGCAGTGGAGAGCTTCTACCAAACTTTATGCAGCCAATATATCAATATCCAGCACCTCCCCTCCTTCAAAAAATGCATCGGGCACTCTTTATTTAAGTTCACAACCGTCCTCCAGGATTTCATAACAGAACATCCCACAGGCAAAAATGCAAGCTCCACCCTCACAGCATTGCTGATAAAAAATCAATCAGCCTTCCTCGCCTGGTGTGGGGACAGCCGTATCTATCATTTTCGTAAAGGTGAAATACTATTCCGATCAAGAGACCACTCCCTGGTACAAGATCTGGTCGACAACCAGTTAATCACTGAAAAAGAAGCAGCGCATCATCCCCAGAAAAATGTGATAACCAAAAGCCTGCACCAAAAGACAGATGCAGCAGATATTCAACTGCATGAAATCAAAAAAATGGAAGCAGGCGACTTTTTACTTCTTTGTACCGACGGGTTGCTGGAACAATGTACAGAAGAACGATTAATGCAAATTTTTAAAAATGAATCAGCCAAACAGACAACCAACTATGCTGCTGTTATCAATACAATTTGTGCGGGCCATACACAGGACAACTACTCTATGATGCTGATTCGGTATGCGGGCCAGCGAAAAGGAAGAAAATGGATCTACCTGCTGGCAATACTGCTTGTGAGCCTTGCAGCTGCCATCCTGCTGCTTCCCGGAAAACCAGCTTCTAAAAAAATTGAAACTCCAAAAGATACAGGAGTAAGCAAAATAACAGCTGACAGTAATACCAGGAGATCAAACTTTAAAACAGGCATCCCTGACCAGCATACGGAAACTAAACAAAAATAAACTACCCGCCACCAACAGACATATTTTATCCTCCGGAATAGAAAATAAACGGAGACATCAGTATAAAATGAATACAAAAAATAACAATGGGAGAAAGCGCAGATAAAATACTAGAGCACCTCAAAGAAATACTGGTAGAAGCAGAAGAACTGAAGCAAAAGATTCTCAGTTACGAACATACCACCCATAATGCATATAATGAAATTATAAGCTTTGAGAGTAAAATACAGGTGATCATCACTGATACCAAATCAGCTTCTGACCTGGCCAGGCAATGTGCTATTGACGCCAAAAATGATGCGCAAAGCACAGAACAATTGAAACAGGATTCCCTTACAGACACACAGATCATTGAACAAAATAAACAAGCTGCCCTTGCTGATGCACAAGAAGCTGAAAAACAAAAGCAACAGGCAATCTCGGATGCGCAGGAAATAGAAAAACTAAAACAGGATGTTATTGCTGATGCGCAGGAAACGGAAAAGCAGAAACAACAGGCCATGACCGATGCGCAGGAAACGGAGAAACAAAAACAACTGGCTATCAGCGATGCACAGGAAGCGGAGAAGCAGAAACAAATGGCGCTGAGTGATGCACAGGAGGCCGAGAAATTCAAACAGGATGCGCTGAGTGATGCCCAGGAGACGGAAAAGCAAAAGCAACAGGCCATGAGTGATGCCCAGGAAGCCGAGAAATTCAAGCAGGATGCCATGAATGATGCACAAGAGACAGAGAAGCAGAAGCAACAGGCCATGAGTGATGCCCAGGAAGCAGAAAAATTCAAGCAGGATGCCATGAATGATGCGCAGGAGACGGAAAAGCAGAAGCAACAGGCTATGAGTGATGCCCAGGAAGCAGAAAAATTCAAGCAGGATGCCATGAATGATGCGCAGGAAACAGAAAAACAAAAACAAAACGCCATTAGTGATGCGCAGGAAGCCGAGAAATTTAAGCAGGACGCCATGAACGATGCACAAGCAGCTGAAAAGGCCAAATCAGATGCACAAGCTGATGCACAAGCGGCTGATAAAGCCAGGAACGATGCACAAACAGATGCCCAGGAAGCAGATCGTGCCAAGCAGGAAGCACTGGCTGATGCCAGAGAAACGGAACGGCTCAAACAGGACATCACACAGGATGCGCAGCTAACAGAAAAAGCCAAACAAGACGCACTGAATGACGCACAGGAAGCTGAAAAAGCAAAAAATGATGTTTTACAGGATGCACAGCAAATTGAGCAGGCAAGAGCTGATGTAGTCAATGACGCACAGCAGGCAGAAAAGGCTAAACAGGATGTAATGCAGGATGCAGCCGAGACAGAAAAATTAAAACAGGACGCCTTATCTGACTCCAAAGAAGTGGAAAAAGCAAAACAGGATGCCCTTCAGGATGCAAAAGAAGCTGAAAAAGCAAAACAGGATGCTATAAACGACGCAAAAGAAGCTGAAAAATTCAAACAGGATGCACTTCAGGATGCAAAAGATTCTGAAAAATACAAACAAGATGCATTAGCAGATGCACAAGCTGCTGAACGGCTTCTGCAAGCTATTCAACAGGATGCAAAAGAAACTGAAACATACAGACTGGCAGCACAACAGGACGCAAAAGATACAGAGACACTGAAACAGAAAGCACAACAGGAAGTCAAGGAAGCAGAAACCGCCAGTGATAAAGCACAACAGGAAGCCAAAGAGGCTCAATCAGAGTCTGACCGGGCTAAAAAAGAGGCTGATGAAGCGCAGCAATTTGCTGAACGGGCAAGGATGAATGCGGAGGATGCAGACCGGTTTGCAGAAAATGCCAGGCGGTATGCCCAGGAATCTATGGAGTCTGCCGGTAATGCAGCAAGATATGCCAGTGAGACAAAAAATGAGATGGATGTAGCGCAGCGATTTGTTGGCGAAATGCAAACTGATTCCTCAAGTGCAGACAAAGCAGCAAGAGATGCCGAAGAAAGCATGCGAAACGCACAAACAGCAGAAAGAAGAGCAGAAAATGCAGCAAATAGCATTTAAATAGCGTGATATGTCAGCTGAAAAAGAAATCTTAAAAACCGCCAAAAGCATTTTAAAGGAGCTTCTCTTAATCGAACAGTTGCTCGAAGGAAAAGTGCATGGCTATAATCAGACCAGCGAAAATGCCAGCCTGCTTGTATCAACGGCTACCGGCAATGTAGCCGTTATTCAACAAAATCTCTCTCTTGCAAAAACAGAATCCCTTCAGGCAGAGCAGGCCATGCAGGCTGCACGGGATGATAACCGGTTTATTGAAAACCTAAAACAGGAGGCACAGGGTTATGCATCTGAAACAGAAACTGCAAAACAAAATATCATTGCCGACCAGCTGGATATTCAAAAGTATAAGCAACAAGCTGTTTCAGAAGCACAGGAAACTGAAAAGCAAAAGCAAAATGCAATAAATGATGCAATAGAAACCAACAAATTTAAACAAGATGCCACAAGCGATGCACAGGATGCAGAAAAGCAAAAACAAGATGCGATCGCAGACGCCCAGGAAGCCGAAAAATTAAAACAACAGGCACAGGCCGCTCAGCTGGAAACAGAAAAACAAAAACAAAACGCCATTAGTGATGCGCAGGAAACCGAGAAATTAAAACAGCAGGCACAGGCTGCTCAACTGGAAACTGAAAAACAGAAACAAAACGCCATCAGCGATGCACAGGAAACCGAGAAACTAAAACAGCAGGCACAGGCCGCTCAGCTGGAAACTGAAAAACAGAAACAAAACGCCATCAGCGATGCACAGGAAACCGAGAAACTGAAACAGCAGGCACAGGCCGCTCAACAGGAAACAGAAAAGCTAAAACAGGAAGCGATCAGTGATGCACAGGAAACAGAGCAAAACAAACAAAAAGCACTGACCAATGCCAATGAAACTGAAAAACTGAAAAACGAGACACTAAATGACGCCAGAGAAGCAGAACAATCAAAAACAAATGCGGAAGCTGATGCCCGGGAAACGGAAAGATTGAAACAGGACGCGTTGAACACTTCAAAAGAAACAGAACGAATTAAGCAGGATGCCCTGACTGATGCACAGGAAGCTGAGAAACAAAAGCAAGACGCCCTGCGAGATGCCCAGGAAGCCGAAAACAGCAAACAAAAAGTTATAGCCGATGTTCAGGAAGCTGAACGCGAAAAGCAAAAAGGGCTAACCTCATCAAATGAAGTTGAAAGGCAAAAGACCATGGTTCTTGGCTTTTCAACTGAAACAGAAAGGTTAAAACAACAGTTGAGACCGGATATCCAGGAACTAGAAAGAGTGAAACAAGAGATCCTTGCAGAAAGTAAGGAAATAGACAAGGCAAAAGAGGAAACAAAGAATGACGCGCTTGAAGCTAAAACAGCCAGACAGGAATTACAAAAACTGGCGGCTGAGACTGAGAGTATTAAAAACGATATACAGGCCGATGCGGCAGAAGCTGACAGGGCCAGGATGCAACTGACAGATGATGCAACAACAGCCGAATCAGAAAAACAACGCGCAGCAGCAGATGCCCAGGCGGCCGACTACGCCAGAGTAAATGCAGACTCGGACCTGTTCATGATAAAAAGCGATGCAAATCGTACCATGCAACAGCTTAAAGAAACTACCCAGTATGCAGAAGAGGCCAAAACCTACAGCAGTGCTGCATTAAAAGAAAGTGCCAGAGCAAATACAGCAGCCGACGACTCTACCCAGTCCAAACAAAGAGCCGCACAGCAGGAACCAGAAGCAAAAGCAGAAGCCGACAAAGCATACACGAATGAATTACAGGCGAAAGACAGCCGGGAAGAAGCAAGAATTTATGGGGAACGTCTTTTTACAGATTATGAAGACAGCAAAAAACTTCTCTCCCAAACCACAGAAAGCTCTTCCCGATCCGAATTAGCCGCTCAGGAAGCAGAACAGGCTGCCAACAGTGCAGAGTACTGGAAAGAAGTGGCGCTTGACAAGAGAAGAAGTAAATACATGTACGGCGGAGATTCATAAACTTAAAATATGACAAAAGAAGAAATTTTTGAATTCCTTGAAATCGCACCAACTGCCAAAGAAGCAGAGTTGAAAACGCGAATCCATGAAAAAATGAAATACTTTTCTCAGCTACTGGAGAATGCGCCAAATGATTTTATAAAAAAATTACATCAGTTGAATTTGCAGAAGCTGTCGGATATTCATCAGCAGTTATTTCACAGCCCTTTTAGTAAAGTAAATACAAGTCCCACCTCTGCTGTCTCCTATCCCATCGTTGAAAAAAGAAGAGATTCGCAGAAGCAGGAAAAGAGCCCTTCTTCCGGCAGCCACCTGGAGGACCAGCAGCCCATTGTGGCCTGGCTGATCAGCCATACAGAAAACCAACCCACTACTACCTATAATTTACACCGCGGCCGGAATATTATTGGCCGAAAGTCCAGTTCATCAGGTCCTGATATTTTATCTATTGACGACAATTACATCAGTCGCCGGCATGCGGTAATTGAATGTAGTAATACAAATTATGTGTATGACATAGGCGAGCTGGAGGGAAAAAGCAGTACCAATGGGATATTTCTAAACGCCAACCCTTCAAGAATCAGCAAAAAAACCCTGCTCCATGAAGGTGACACTTTACAAATTGGTATGACAAAGCTGGTTTTCAAGATTAATCACCAGGGCAATCTGAAAGAAATTACAGATGAAATAGAACAATCTGTATACCTGAAAACAGTCGTTATTGACCTCTAAATACAGAAAACTATGAATCAGTTTGAATTTATACCAGCATTGATCGGTCAGGTGCAGAAAGATGTAGGCTTCAGTAACCAGACCGGATTCTTTGAAACAGCCCAGATCGAAAGTCAGAAAATAGTTGAAGAGAAAAACCTTTGGATTGACGTATTCTATAGCGAAACCGGAGTGGCCGAAGTACGGAAACTTATACAGCAATTTCGGCAAGAATCCATAGGAGAAATTAAGCTTCGTTTTCTCCCAAATGAATCCTTTACACCTGTTTCCTACCCTATCTTCCTGACATCGGTTGCAATTCTGGTGATCGATGACGATTTCATGGAAAGAAATATTTTAGACCGCCTGCTGAGGTGCAGAAAAGATCAATACAAAATCATTTGGGTCTTAGACTACACAGGCAAAGAATCAATGGAAAGAGAATTGTCCTTAAAATTTCGCCGTGCAGACAGAATCATATATAAAAATATGAAAACAGCTCCTGGCGCCGAAACTGTCCTGACTGAACTGAATCAGGCCCTGACACCTGCAGAGAAGGAAATTTGTATCCGGCTTGGAATGGCCCAAAGCCTGGAGCCATTAATAGAGTTAATGAAAGAAACGGTGTCCCGGGAAAACAGCATTCTCCAAACCAGAAAACTGACAAATTCATTTGACAGTCAAATTATCCGAAAAGAAGAAACGCAGAATATAAGTACCGAAATAACCAACTACTCCAAACAGTTGCTTCAAAAGAATCTGATAGAACTGGAAAAATCCTTTCGCCAGAAATATGAAGACCTGAACAAACCCAATGTCGGATTCTTTGCCTTATCCACAACCAGTTTTGCGGAACAAATCAATACCCTGCAATACGAGGAACTCGCAGAAAAAAGCGAAAAATTCCAAACCACATTACCTGCTCAAATTACTGAAAGCTTTCTTCAGGAAAATGAAACGGCTCTTTTACGGGAATTCAATAAAGACAGAGCATATGTTGATACAATTATATCTGATATCATTCAAAAAATTAACCTCCTGATACAGGAAAAAATTAAACTAACAATTCCAGGTGATTTTTCCGGTATCCAGCTCGTTAGCAATGAAAGAATCCTGAAAAGCAGCAACTATATTCAACGAATTTACCAGGGTGAAACGACCAAGAAAGGAGCTATGGAATACTTTGTGGCTTTGCGTGATTATACCGGTCTGATGATGGTGGTAGTGGGACTGCTGGCACCGCTAAATATGATCGCCAGTGCCTCTGATGGCACTTTTGGTGGTCCTTTTGCAAAATTTCTGAAAAGTATAGCCACATGGGTAAAGCTGGGAACAGCGATGATCACGGCTGCATTAATCGTATACGGAATCCATGATCTTAGAAAGAGAATTCCCAGAAAACGAAAAGAGGAAAGAGACAGAGAAACCGCTAAAGCAAAAGAAAATATAATTCAGGAAGGAAAAAGAATTTATTCTGAGGCCTCCAGGGACTGGGTTCAGAATATCACAGCCTGGTTAAAAGATGTAGCCAATCAAATATCACTTGAAGTCGACAAAGCACTCAGGACAGTAACTGATAAAAAGATGCAGCATTTAGCGCAGGAAAAAAACACCCAATCCAGAAATCAAATGGCCATTGAGAATTCACTTAAAGGGATTCAAAATGCAGAACGCTCACTTAGTTCGGCGGTTTCTAAATTTCAGGAGGCAAAACAAACATTAAAGCTCAGTAAATAACAAATCATGAAGGCATTTTTGCTGCTATTCTTTCTGGTTCTGGCCTCCCGGGATGCATGGAGTCAGAAAATTAAAGAAATCAAAGCTAAAACTACCGGTGCAGGCATTAGCCCTCCTACCGGAAAAACCAATATAAACAATTCCAAACCCTCCGTCATCATAAAAAATAAAGACAGTGACGGAGATGGCATCATCGATGATCAGGATATATGCCCATTTAAAAAAGGGCCAATGACCAATAATGGCTGCCCACTTACTCCCGCCACAGGTGAATCGGGATCTGAGCTTTACAAAAAAGCCCTCGAAGCATACAAAAACAATTCATACACCGAGGCTGTCGAATTCCTGGAAAGAGCCACTGCACTCAAAAATGGAAGTGCCGCATGTTTATTAGGGAAAATTTATTTTGAAGGTGATGCCCTCCCCCCCAATATGGAAAAAGCTTTTGCCTATTTTGATACTGCTGCAGCATATGGCAATGATATGGCCATGTATAACCTGGGAATTATGTACAAAAATGGATATGGCGTGTCTCTGGACTACAACAAATCCATGGAATTTCTGTACAAGGCTGCAGATAAGGAAAACGACGAAAGCATGCTGGAACTTGGAGATATTTTCTTTACCGGGGAGATGGTGCCAAAAAATAATTCTAAAGCGATTGAATGGTACGAAAAAGCCGCCAGCCAGGAAAATATAAATGCTTACGTAAAACTTGGTACTATACACTTCACTGGCGATATAGTGGCAAAGAATCCGGATAAAGCCATTGATTGGTTCAAAAAAGCCGCCGAAAAAGGGGACATGTACAGCATGCGGATGCTTGGAGTTTGCTACGAATCAAAGAAATTCCTCGGTGAAGCTTATGGTTGGTATAGAAAAGCAGCCGACAAAAGTGAATTATTTTCAATAGCCAAAATTGTCAATGCATTCAAAACCGGTGCAGGAAATATCAGTCAGGACCTATCACAATATGAGGACTGGTATAATAAAGCAGTTGAGTTAGCAGCAAACGAAGCCGAAGAGGCCGACGCTGAAACCTTGCTGGAAATTGGCAAAATGCTTTCATTGCATTTACCTCCAGACAAAATAAAAGCATTTGGCTATTTTAAACGTTCCTCCGATGCGGGTCAACCGCAATCTTATGCAATTACTGCCAACCTTGCAATGGAAGGTTTTGGCGATAACTATAATGATGCCATTTATTACTTTACAAAGGCAGCAGAGTTAAACGACGATGCTGATGCCATGAATAAGCTGGGTACCATTTATTTCGGGGAGTTGGTGCCGTCAAAAAAAGATACCAAACTAGCCGTACGGTGGCTCACCGCAGCAGCTCTCAAAGGCCAGGCAGATGCCTCCAATTATCTGGGCAGACTTTACCTGACTGGAAACGGTGTGGAGATAAACTTCAAAAAAGCTTTTGATCTTTTCGCTGTTGCTGCCACCAAAAAACACCCTGCTGGTCAATGGAATCTGGGCCGTTGTTACCAACAGGGTTGGGGTACCGCTAAAGATCTGCAAAAAGCTTTGGAGCTCTTTCTCGAATCAGCTAATGCAGATTATCCTGGTGCACATTTATCTGCTGCGAGAATGTATTATGCGGGTGAAGGCACTGAAAAAAATTTCCAAAAAGCCTTCGATTACCTGCAAAAAGCATCACAACATGGTGTGGCAGAAGCCATGACAATGATTGGAGAGATGTATGAAAATGGAAATGGCTTTTCGAAAAGCAATGTAAAAGCAGCAGAATGGTACCAGAAAGCAGCGGATCTCGAAGACGCTGCCGGTATGTACAAACTGGCAGTTCTGCTTTTGGAAGGAAATGGAACAGAAAAAGACCCGATAAATGGTAATAAGTGGATGTCAAAAGCTGCCAATAAAGGCAACTTCAGAGCTAAACATTATGTAGGACTGAAACTATTGAAAGAAAAAGACTATACAGGTGCTTTTAAAAATTTTAAAGAAGCCGCAAGTAACAATGTGAAAGAGTCGGCCTTTTTCCTTGCTTCATTTTATGAGGAGGGTATTGCTACTTCCCAAAACTACACCGAAGCACTTAAGTGGTATGAAATAGCGGCCGACAATAACAATAGCGATGCCATGAACAATCTCGGTCTAATGTATCAGAACGGGAAAGGTATTTCAAATCCCGACTTTTCAGCAGCTGCTAAATGGTATACCCGTGGCGCAGAAATGGGTAACCCTTCAGCCATGAATAACCTGGGTAGTCTTTACAATACTGGCAAAGGTGTGCAACAAAGCAAAAGAACCGCATTGGAATGGTTTAAAAAAGCCTGCGATGCCGGAAGTCAGACAGGCTGTGATAACGTAAAAAAATTCCGTTGACTCTCACATATAAAAATGAATAAATTATGGTACTAGGCATTGATTTAGGCACAAGCAATACTGTCGCATCCACTTTATCCAGAGATCATGTGCCCTTGCTGATTCCTGACTTGAATAACAAGCAAAGCGAATCAACCCCTTCTGCCATACTTTTTGACGGGAAAAAAGCCCTCGCAGGGCAATTGGCACAACATCTTTTTGAACTTTACCCTTCAAAAAAAATTCACCGCTTCTTTAAAAGGCACTTTGGTACATATAACCCTGTCTTTGTTGACGAGTACAGTAACCCCTGGTTCAGTGAAACCCTTGCCGCCATCCTCTTAAAGAAAGTACAACACGACGCCTCCTCTTTTATGCCAGAACCATTTAGCAAAATGGTACTCACTGTTCCTGCTCATTACAATGACACACAGCGTAAATCGGTAATCGAGGCCTCCAAACTGGCCGATATGGAACTAACAGCTATTATAGATGAACCCATTGCCGCAGCCTTATACTACAGCCATCAGGTTGAACAAATTGAAGATGAAATAATAATGGTATATGATTTTGGCGGAGGCACATTTGATCTGACAATTATCACGAAAAGCAATAATAAAATATTCGTAATTGCCAAAGATGGCATTTCAAATATTGGAGGAAAAGAATTTGACACAA
This sequence comes from Chitinophagaceae bacterium, assembly GCA_016720745.1. Taxonomy (GTDB): domain Bacteria; phylum Bacteroidota; class Bacteroidia; order Chitinophagales; family Chitinophagaceae; genus JJ008. The sequence goes on from JADKKA010000001.1 coordinate 313,245, forward strand.
TCGTTGCAGATCAGATCAGGAACAATTTTGAAATGGTGACAAAAAGGGCTTTCCCGGACGATCCTCTTCTCTACAACCGATTACTGCTTCTTTCAGAAGAAATCAAAATAAAACTTAACACAAAAGATGAGGGCGACATTACAAAGTGGTTCTCCTTCCATAAACAAATTTTTCAATGCCACTTTAATAAAGCAGATTATGGTTTAAAAGCAAGCCAGCTAATTGAAAAAACCGAAAAAGCGGTGCAAAGTTGCCTTCGTTCACTGGGAATGTCCTTCACAGACATCAATAAAATTATATTGATCGGTGGCACGAGTAACAGTTATCTCGTGTACGACTACTGGCAAAAGAAAATAAACCCGGATAAGCAAAAACTGATTTATCACCAGCCGCTTGCCAGTGTGGCCAAAGGAGCTGCACTCTATGCCAGTAGCTTAGATGAAAATGCGAATCGCTTCGAAGCAGGGATACAGTTACAGACAGTAAGCACTTACAATATCGGTTTAAAAAGCCCTGAAACCGGCCAGGTAGACTTAGTCATCAACCGAAACACCCCACTGCCAGTTACCGGAAAAATAATTTACAAGATCGATACCGGATCTTCTGATTCATTCGCCGTAATTCTATGCCAGTATTGGCAAAAAGATACAGAACTCCAGGAACTTGGGACAATTTTCGTTAGCGGATTTCCCTACAGCAATGCCGATTTGTTACTGGAAATTGGCATCGAAAACAGAGCCAACGGAACCATTGCAGTAAAAGTCAAAAATGCAGAAACTGGTAGTGATATCCGGTTTGAGTTCAAGAAGAAAACGCTGCAACACGAGTTTAATTTTTCAGAACAACAGAAATTGCTGAAATCGGTTTATATCAATGCGGTTTAAGCTTCCCGGATTTTGACTTTACTATTATCAGACCACCCGTTTTAAACTGTAATTACACCGGCAAAACTGCCGGTTTTTTTATTCCCGTTTTTTCACCCTCTCCACTTTCAGTGCTTACACCTGAATATTTAGCGTGTACGTACTACATTTTTACACTTAGTAATTCGCCATGGATACCCTTCAATAATTTTTGAAGAGACCGGCATTTTTTTATCAATTAATAAATTACATATGAACCTCAGGCAAACGCTACTCATGTTTATCGCTGTACTGACCGCTTGTTTTCTTTGCTTCTCCGTATGGGGTCAAACCAACGCAGGGATGATCGCTCATTTTAAATTCAGCGGCAATGCCGGCAATACCGGACCAGCAAATGTTACGGCCAGTGCTGTTAGTACGAGTTACAGCACCAACAATGCCGGGGCACCTAATTCCGCTTTACAATTTGGCGGCAACCTGAATTCCTACGTCGAGTTTGTTGATAATGGCAATCTCGATTTTTCAGGAACCAACAATTTCACCATTTCCTTTAGCTTTTTCTTTAATGGATCAAGTACAGCAGGCCTGATAGACAACTGCCTGAATTATGGTGGCTGGGGCGTCTGGCTCTGGTCAACTGTATCTGGTGTATGGAACCTGCAGTTCAACTATAAAAATAATTCGGTAGGTAGTGCCACCACCACCAATTTTACTCCAGGACGTTGGAACCACGTGGCTGCAGTAAGAAATAATGGCACGATTTCCCTTTATATTAACGGAGCTCTTCGTGCATCTGCCGCAGAAGGAACGACCTCCCCGGTTTATCCTATTAATATGATTGCAGGGGCCATGGCCTATGGTTCCTTTAGCCCTCCCCGGTACAATCCATTTGGTGGCAAATTAGATGAAATGAGATTGTATAACAGGGCACTCAGCCTGTCGGAAATCCAGGGACTGATGCCTTATGCATTACCGCTGACAATGGGCGATTTCAATGGCAGCAAACGCCAAAATACCGTTCAACTCACCTGGAATACATTAACCGAAACCAATACCTCTCATTTCGACATTGAAAGAAGCACCGATGGAAATCTTTTCAATAAAATCGGACAGGTAAATGCAGCAGGTGATGCTACAGATGCAAAGTATTATCAATTCACCGACTTCGCATTACCATTGGCCAAAACCGTTTTTTACCGGCTTAAAATGGCCGATAAAGATCAAAGTTTCCGCTTTAGCAGGATCATTGCTGTTACCACCGATAACAGCCTCCTCACCCTGCGCCTCTTTCCCAACCCGGTTAGCGATATTGTACAGGTTCAGGTGTACTCGGGTCGTAAGGAAAATGCCCAACTCAGGATAACGGATGCGGCCGGCAGCGAAGTATTACAAAAAAATATAACACTTCAGGAAGGTAATAACGGAAGCAGTTTACCGGTAAGCCACCTGCCCCCGGGATACTATTTATTAACTGTTACATCGGAAAGATTTACCTATTCTGAAAAAATGATCAAACAATAATAAAACCACCCACCTGTGATGAAGGGGCTGACAGTCATGTTAGCCCCTTTTCTTTTCTAAACAAAACGTTAACGACCCCCTTTTTTCACCATTCGTCAGGAATTTGTCACCGGTCAGATAAATAAAAATTTCCAGCCTCTTTTGGCAGCTATTTTTGATTTACGAAAGACTTAGTATTTCTGTCGTTTTCCTGTAACAAAATACAAAGTACTTCGTCATAAACTGTCAGCCAGTTTAGTATAGCCCTAACCGCTGTTAAAGTATAGTCATGAAAATCAAAACCATTCTCACCAATGGGCTGCTGTTATTATTGTGCAGCAGTTCTATTGCTCAGTCCCCCAAACCGCTTGAATTGCCGGCCAAAAGGACCAGTCAGCCTGTAAAAATAGACGGATTGCTCAACGAAGATGCCTGGAAAGATGCCGCGATCATGTCTGATCTGGTTGAATTCAGACCTACTGTTGGCAAAAAAGAAGCACCTGAAAACAGGACCGTCGCCTATCTGATGTACAGTGATGATGGGATCTATTTCGGCGGCTATTGTTACGAAAGAACCAAAGACAGTATTGCCACAGAATTATCCGGAAGAGATGGTTTTGGGACCAATGACTATATCGGAATCATTTTCGATACCTACTACGATAAAATAAACGGTTTCGAATACTTTATCACCCCCCTTGGTGAACAATGGGATGCAAAGATGTCACCCAGTGAAAACGGAAACGATGAAGACTTTTCCTGGAATGCCGTTTGGGAAAGCGGAGCCGTCATTCATAAAGATGGCTGGAGTTTTGAAATGTTCCTGCCCTATTCTGCCATCCGTTTTGGTAAAAAAGAAGTACAGAACTGGGGGATCAATATCACCAGAAGAAGGAGGAAAACAGAACAGCAGTATACCTGGAACCCGATCAACCCCAATGTGAACGGATTTCTGACACAGGAAGGTATCTGGACGGGCATCGCCAATATCAAACCACCGATCCGTTTGCAATTCTCTCCCTATTTTTCCACCTATGTCAATCATTTCCCTGCAAATCAGCCCGGTGAAAAAAACTGGACTTCTTCTGTCAACGGAGGAATGGATGTAAAATATGGAATCAATCAGGCTTTCACACTGGATGCCACTCTGATCCCCGACTTTGGCCAGGTGGTGAGCGATAACAGGGTATTGAACCTGACCCCTTTTGAAGTAAAGTATACGGAAAACAGGCCTTTCTTTACCGAAGGCACCGAATTATTCAGCAAGGGAAATTTATTTTATGCCCGAAGAATCGGTATCGATCCTGTATTACTGCACTCGGCTGACGAATACATCAATGGTGGCAACGAAATTCCTGTAAAAACACCTTCCGAATCCAAACTGATCAATGCCACCAAGATATCGGGACGTACCCAAAAAGGACTGGGCATCGGGGTACTGAATGCAATCACCAATACCCGCTACGCTATTCTGGAAGATCCGAATACCAAACAACAGCGGGAAGTCATGATCGATCCACTGACCAATTACAGTGTAATTGTGCTCGATCAGACCATGAAGAATAACTCCAGTGTATCGCTGGTCAATACGAATGTATGGCGCAGCGGAGGAGATTATGATGCCAATGTTACGGCAGGATTATTCAGCCTGAATGATAAAAAAGAATACCTGGAATGTAAGTGGCAAACTGGCGGTCAGTCAGCTGATTGGCTTCCTCCCCGGAGGCAAAAACCAGAGCGGCTACAGTCACTCCTTTTCATTTGGCAAAACCAGCGGCCGTTTTAATTTCAATGTTGGCCAGGAGCTGGTGAACAGTAAATTCAACAGCAATGATCTGGGTTATTTTACTTATACCAATTACGTTGACCACAATGCATGGGTCGGATATCGCTGGATCAAACCCACTAACTGGTATAATAATATTTTCATGAATTTTAACCTTACTTATTCCCGGCGACTTAACCCTGGCTCCTTTCAGGCGGCCAATTTAAATTTCAACGTAAACGGACAGCTCAAGAATCTCTGGTATGCCGGTCTCTTTACCGGTTATGAACCAAAGGGCAATAACTACTACGAACCCCGGGTCCCAGGAAAAGTATTCAGAGGATGGTCCAATTATTTTATTGGTATCTGGTTTGAAACTAATAATGCTAAAAAATATTCGCTTTCATTAGAAACCATGTTTATAGACAGAAGCCTTTTCAACAGTTTGCGTTACAGCGTGAGCCTGGGCAACCGTTACCGCTTTAATAATAAACTCACCATCAGCCATAACCTGAATGTATCACCGCAGACAAATAATGCCGGTTTTGCTGCCATCAGCGGCAGTGATGTAATATTTGGCAGAAGAGACGTAGAAAGTGTTGAAAATATCCTGAATATCAAATACAGCTTTAGCAGCAAAATGAGTATCAATACCAGGGTACGCCATTACTGGAGTGAAGTACATTATAAAAGCTTTTACACCCTTCAACAAGATGGAGGACTGGCCCCGAACAATAGCTTTAACCAGGATGTAGACCAGAATTATAATGCATTCAATGTAGATGCCGTCTTTACCTGGCAGTATGCTCCGGGCAGCTTTATCAATATTGTTTGGAAAAATGCCGCCTATGATTTTAACCGGACCACCGATCACGGCTATTTCAAAAACTTCGATAAAACCATGCAGGCCGACGACAATAATAATCTTTCCCTGAAAGTGATTTACTTCCTGGATTATCTGCAGATAAAGAAGTGGAAAAAGAAAAGCAAATAATCGGGCCTTTTTGTAAAAAGGCAACGGCTTCAGCAATAGATATATTGCCACGAAGGCACTCGAAGAGTCCTTTGGACAAAGATTTAAATAAAAAAGAGACTCCAATCTTTGTGCCTTAGTGCCTTCGTGGCTAGAATTTAGCGGTTAAGCTGACCATTATTTTTTGAATGAATAGATTTCTCCGTACTCTGGCTTCCACTGATGTTTCCAGCGCCGGTGACTCCAGAGATAATTGGAAGGATCCTCCCGGATGACTTCTTCCAGTCTGCATTTATACATATAAGTTAGCTCTTCCGGACTAAATTGAGAACCTTCTTCTGTAATCAAACGGACAGAAAAATGATAGTACCCTCTTTTTACTTTTTTGAATGCCACCATTAAAACAGCTGTATTATTCTTTACAGCCCCTTTGGCAGGTCCGGTTACAAATGGTGCCGGCTTTCCCATAAAATCCATCCAGTAGGCATTGGAAGGATCACCCGGATTCTGGTCAGCAGCCAAACCCAGCGTGTATTGATTGGCAAATACTTCATGCCGTTTATTTTTGAAATCCTGTGCAGAGATCAGCACTGTTCTATATCGTTTCCTGATATTATAAAATACGCGATCCAGTATTTTATTACTGATCGGCATATAGATTCCTACGAATGGTATTTTGAGATTTTTCGCAAAAAGAAGGTTTACAAACTCCCAGTTAAACTGGTGACCCGCCATTGCATGTATATTTTTTCCCTGTTCGGTAAGGCTGTTGACTAATTCAAACTCCCCGGTACTGTGTCTTTCAATCTGCCGGTCGCTCATTGAGATGAGCTTGACCGCTTCAATAAATGTATCTATAAAATTCCTGTAAAAACTTTTAGCAATCCGCACCCGCTCTTTTGCTGATTTTTCCGGAAATGCAATCTGCAAATTATCCAATACCACTTTCCTTCGGTACTTGAAAACATAAAATGCCATTCCGTAAAAAAACTCGGAAAACAGATACAGGACCTTTAGTGGCAGCAGGGAAAACAACCATAAAATACCGTAAACAACATAATACATGATGGGCAAAGATAACCCCTACAGCACAATGTTCTGCACCAGGTGACTCTTACCCGGATAATCTGTATTAAAATGCAGCCCACGGCTTTCTTTACGGAAGGTAGCCCCTTTCACAATCAGGTATCCTACCGTAATCATATTCCTCAATTCCAGCAGCTGGGGCGAAAGTGTGGAGCTTTGGTACAACAATTCCGTTTCCTCCCAAAGCAGATCGAGTCTTCGCATGGCTCTTTGTAAACGCACATCATTGCGGACAATCCCCACATAATCGCTCATCACCTGTTGTAATTCTTTCAGGCTTTGGGTAATCAGGATCATTTCCCGGGGCTCGGATGTACCTTTCGCATTCCAGTCTGGGATATCCGGTATAATGGAAATCTGTTCCAGTTTTTCAGTGATATCCAGGTAGCAGCGGTGGGCAAATACCATGGCTTCCAGCAATGAATTAGAAGCGAGACGGTTGGCGCCATGCAAACCGGTAGACGCACATTCTCCGCAAGCATACAGATTACGGATACTGCTTCTTCCCCATTCATCCGTCTGAATCCCGCCGCAACTATAGTGTGCTGCCGGCGATACCGGAATCATGTGTTTGGTGATATCAATTCCAATACTCAGGCATTTCTCATAGATATTGGGGAAATGCTCTATAAATTTCTCCTTCCCAAAATGCCGGCAATCCAGCCACACATGTTCGGTACCGGTTTTTTTCATTTCACTATCAATCGCCCTTGCCACAATATCGCGGGGTGCCAGGTCTTTTCTTTCATCATATTTTTCCATAAAGGCTTCCCCGTTTTTATTGCGAAGAATACCTCCGTCACCCCGCACAGCTTCTGTAATCAGGAAGGCCTGGCCTTTTACACCGGGTTCATATAAAGCAGTGGGATGAAACTGGATGAATTCCATATTCTCTACCCTTCCTTTTGCACGGTAAACCATGGCCACGCCATCACCGGTGGCAATAGAAGGGTTAGTGGTAGTCCGGTAAACCTGTCCGTTGCCACCCGTAGCCAGCAGGGTTACCCTGGCGAGTATTTTTTCAATTTTATTGTTCTGGAGATTCAATACATATACCCCATAACATTCTGTATCCGGAGTGGCTTTGTTCACGAGGTAACCCAAATGGTGCTGGGTCAGTATATCAATAACAAAACAATGCTTGATGAATTCTATATTTTTCTGATTAGCTACAGCTTCAATCAGGGCTCTTTCCATTTCTTTTCCCGTAACATCTTTATGATGCAGGATGCGGGACTCGGAATGTCCGCCTTCTTTGCCTCTCTTGTAATCCCCATCTTTTTCCTTGTCAAACCGGGCTCCCCAGTCAATGATCTCCTGTACCCGGTCAGGCCCCTCTTTTACCACAATTTCCACCACTCTTTCGCTGCACAAACCATCACCGGCGATCAGGGTATCTTCAATATGTTTTTCAAAACTGTCATTCTCCATGTCATTGACCACTGCAATGCCACCCTGCGCATATTTGGTATTTGTTTCATCAGCTGTGGCCTTGGTCATCACCAGTACTTTCCGGTCTGGAAAATGTGCGGCTACTTTGAGCGCATAGGTCAGTCCCGCAATTCCCGAACCGATCACTAAAAAATCTGTTTGCTGCATAGCATTGTTATAAGAAGAAGTAATAGACTTTAATTATTTTTTTCCGGCCTGTATATATTTCACAGCACCCTGTACAATCAGGTACTGTGCGAATCCATAGGTCAGCATGATGAACGTACCCGCCAGATCAAAAGGCATATAAAATTTATTGATGGCCAGAATGGAATCAGACAGTACAAATAGCAGGGCCCCTGCAACCATTAACGGAGCTGCTTTTTTATTCCGGATATAAAAAATATGCAAAGCCAGCATCAGCATAAAACTGATGATCAACCCGTATATCCTTACCGGCATCGCCATTTCCCCCAGATAGGGCGACAACCAGAACATCAGCCCTGCATAGTAAATGGTGACTGGCAATAGCAAAAGTGGCTTTGCCTTGATTCCTTCCTTCACACGGATGGCATGAAAGAAAAAAATGTAAAAAACATGCGCCAGTAAAAAGGCCGCCAGCCCAAAAAGGAAGAAATCCGGAATTTTTTCCTGGAACATCAGCAACACATCACCTGCCAGGGAAAAAAACAGTGCCAGCAGGATCCATTTATTCAAGGGGCTGGACTGACTGTTAGTGCTGGCTGCAAAATAAATCATCAGCAAGGGCATCAGCGCTGGTTTGGAAACATACTGCATCCACTGATTTCCGGTTTCCATACCGGCAATATGTAGTGCCAGTGCACCAAAGAAAACGAATATGACAGGTTGTGACTTCATTCGTTGGATGAAGGGTTAATCCAGGCGCCGTTTTCCCTGAGTAACTCAATCAGTTCATTGACGGCAATATCACTGCTCACATTTTTCTTAATGACTTCTTTGCCTTTATACAGTGTAATTTTCCCCGGTCCGCTGCCTACATAACCAAAATCAGCATCTGCCATTTCACCCGGGCCATTGACAATACAACCCATGATGGCAATTTTTACTCCTTTGAGATGATGCGTAACGGCCCTGATTTTTGCTGTTGTTTCCTGCAAGTCAAAAAGGGTTCTTCCACAACTCGGGCAACTGATATATTCTGTTTTGGAAATCCGGGTTCTGGTGGCCTGTAGTATACTAAAGGCCGTGTTATTAGTAAACTGGTATATATCATTTACCGGCAGGTAGGTTCGTCCTTTTGCCTTCACCGTATCCATGGCTGCCTTGCTGCTGTACCCCAAACAAATTCCATCTCCCATACCATCCAGTAAGAGCGCACCGGTTTCCCCCGCAAAATGAATCAGGTGCTCATCCGGTGTATACCAACTGCTATCCGTCATCAGTACAACAGGATTTTGAATATCCCGGTCCATGAATTCAATCAGCATCCGTCTGACAGATTGCATGGCATTTCTGTTTGTAGAGCTGAGGCAGAATACGACCGATTCATCTTTCCCTAATAATTCCGGTACGGAATAATCAGCAGGAGGCTGGCCATCATTATAGCAATCGATCATTACAAAATTAAGCTGTTCACTTTTTTGTTCTGCTTCCAGATAACCTTTCTCACTATAGATGGGGAAATATTTTTTGGCATCAGCCGCTTCCTGCCAGGTGGCGGGATACACAATCACTTTCAGGGTACCGGGTAAGGAAAAAGGAAGCAATTGGTGACCTGTAAAAATATAATCAGCTGCTCCGTCACTGATATTCCATTTGTCTGTTACGGGATTATAATCATACCCCACACTGCGCAGGTGTTCGGGACCAATTTCTTCGATCCGGCTCAGGTCGGCAATTACAACCGGTACCTGTTTCCCACCGATATTATCTACCGGGAAGCTTATTCTTCTTTTATATTCGAAGGGGTTGTATGGAATTTTGGTAATGGGTTCCAGGCTCGCATAGGTGGAATGGCCTGTGCCCTGTTCATATCTCTGCACCAGGTCTTTACAAACCGGAATTTCAAATTCAGGATCTTCCGTAAGAGATACCCGTATAGTATCCCCAATTCCGTCTTCCAGCAGGGTGCCGATGCCAACAGCCGATTTGATCCGGCCATCTTCCCCATCACCGGCCTCTGTAACACCCAGGTGCAGGGGATAGATTTCACCAAACTCATCCTGCATGGTTTTGATCAGTAAGCGGTAAGCCTGTACCATTACCTGCGGGTTACTGCTTTTCATGCTCAGAATAATATTGTGATAGGACTCTCCCCTGGCAATGCGCAGAAACTCCATGGCACTTTCCACCATCCCCATGGGCGAATCACCATATCGGCTCATGATCCTGTCGCTCAGGGATCCATGGTTGGTACCAATCCGCATCGCAGTTCCGTATTCTTTGCAAATTTTCACCAGCGGTGTAAACCGTTCGCGGATCCTATCAATTTCAGCAGCATACTCGGCATCGGTGTATTCCAGTTGCTCAAATTTCTTTTTGTCTACATAATTCCCTGGATTCACCCTCACTTTTTCAATGATCCTGGCAGCAATTTCTGCCGCATTGGGTGTGAAATGTATATCGGCAATGATGGGTGTTTGGAATCCCCGTTCCCTGATGCCGTTTTTGATCGCCAGCAGGTTTTCTGCTTCTTTTTTTGAAGGGGCCGTAATCCGGATCAACTCGGCCCCGGCTTCAATACAACGGATACTTTGTTCGATGGTGGCCAGGGTGTCCATGGTATCGGTGGTGGTCATGGTTTGCACCCGGATGGGATGCAGATTTCCCAGCAGGAGTCCGCCGATATTTACTTCCCTTGTTCTGAGCCTTTGATAAGCTGTAAGTGCAGCACAATAGGATTGCATAACGCAAATCTAACAACAATGGAGCAGCATTGTTTACCAATCTTTGGGACGGGAACCACCCTCGCCGGCCTTATCACGTTGCAGGCGCTGCTGTACTTCTTTTTCTTTTTGCTGGAGTAATTTGAGTCGCTGTTCCGTTTCTTTCTGACTCATACGGGACTGAGGCTGCTTTTGCTGTTTTGGATCCTGTTTTTTCTTGTCCTGTTTATTATCTTTTTTGGGAGCTGCATTTTTTTTCCGAAGTTCCAGGAGGGCTTTTTGCAGGTTTTCCCTTGCCTGCTTATCTGAAGGGTCCAGCCGGATCGCATTCTTGTAAGCCTCAATACTTTCTTCCAGATTTTTCTGCTGGCTCAGGATAACACCCTTATTATAAAATGATTTGGCGCGGATATCCTTTTCCCGGGCATCCCTGGTCAGGGCGGTAAACATTTGGACCGCCTCCACTTTTTGATCCAGCTTGTATTGCGTATTGGCGAGGTTGAATTTTGCGGTTTTACTGGAAGGATCTGCGGCCATTGCTTTTTGGTAGGCATCAGCGGCTCTGCTGTATTCATTGTTTTTATAATATCCATTGCCCTCTTCAATGTCCATTACTACCTGCTGCGAACAGAGGTTTTGGCTGCAGGCAATAAGTAAAATAGAAACGATGATCAGTTGTTTCATGCCAGCACCCTCCTTTTTCCTTTTACAAATGGTTCCACCAGCAATAATAAAAGCATGGCAGCGGCCAGCCAGATAAAAAAACCCTGGAACTGAAGTTGTGACTGATCACTAAAAGCCTTTTTTTCAATCTGGCTCAGTTGTGATTTTACCGCATTTACGGCCGGTTCTGTACCCTGCAAATTCAGGTAAAGTCCGTTGGTGGTAGTCGCAAGTTCTTTTAACAGGTCTTCGTTCAGTTTTGAGATGATGGTATTACCGGATGCATCCTTTTTATCCAATCCGGTGAGGGGGTCAGGAATCACCGAGCCTTCTGCAGATCCCACTCCGATAGTAATGAGCATGACGCCCTGACTGGCCAGTTCTTTTGCCTTTTTTCCTGCATCCGGATCGTGATCCTCTCCATCGGAAATCAACAAAATGGATTTGAATCTTTTTTCACCGCTGCTGAAAGCCCGGCTGGCCATGTCCATGGCTTCGCTGATCACGGTACCCTGTCCGGGTATGGCTTCCGGACCTGCTGCACTTACAAAAAGTTTGGCTGCGCCATGATCAGTAGTGAGCGGCATCTGCATATAAGCTTTACCTGCAAAAAGGACCAGGGCGATCCGGTCATCGGGCATGACGTCAATCAGTTTACTGATAAACTGTTTGGCTTTTTCCAGCCGGCTGGGACTGATATCGGCTGCGAGCATACTTTTACTTACATCCAGCGCAATGGTCAGGTCGATTCCTTTCCTTTGCTGCTTTTCTTGTCCGCTGATTTTCCCGGGATTCATGGCTGCCAGTATACCGACAGTGATGGCCAGGAACAGCAGGAAATATTTCAGGTAAAAGCGGGTGGGAGAATAGCTTGCAGTTAGTAGTTGCAATAACCGGAGCTCACCTGTTTTCCGCAGGGTTCTTTTCTTCCAAATAAGATAAATGCCGAATAAAAGGAGCAATGCCAGCAAAATCAGCCAGGGCCAGCGCAGGTTTTTATATTGAAAAGTCAGGTCCAATCCGTTAGATATATCAAGTTTTGAACCAAAAGGAGCCGGCTTACATTTTTCCTTCGAAAAAGCCTAGTTGTTTCAGAATATCAGTGAGGATTTTCATACGTATTTTAAACATATCAAAGTCCCGGTCAGGCGATTCCAGATTCAGCACAAAAAAATACGGGTGTTTGTTTTCTTCGATCCAGCCCAGTACCCAACCCAGCGCATGTCCATTTTCGGTAAATCCCCATCCGGTTTTATATCCCATCCGGTAATTGGCATTGTCTTCAAAAAGCATGGCCCGCTTCACCATTTCCTGGTATGTTTTGAAAAAAGGCAATTGATCAAAATACAGGCGTTTCATTAATCCCAGTTGCTGATCCGGGGTCACTTTTAATGAATTATCGAGCCAGAAACTGTCAACGCTGCTTCGGATTTTCACCTGTTCGGTGGCTTCTTTCACGCCGTACTTCAGACTGTCGAGCCAGAACTGCATGGTATCTTTTCCAATTCTTCTGGCCACTTCCTGGTAATAATTAACTGCGGACACCCGGAAGGCTTCGTACATGGTCAGGTCCTTGTTCCATTCTTCCCGGAACCTTTTGACACCGTCCCAGGGAATCACCATACTGTCGTTTACAATTTTACCGGTTTGCAGTCCGATCAGGGAGTTCACGATTTTAAAAGTAGAGGCCGGAAGATAGCTGCTATCGCGATAACGCCCCAGGTTATACACTGTAAATTTCCCGGTGGCATTATTCATCAGGGCAAAACAGCCTTCTGCTTTGTGTTCATCAAAATATTTCTTCAGGCTTTTGTCCTGCTTCACATTATTCTGACCGCAGGAAAAAAGGAATGTAGCTAACAGGAAATAACTGACCAGTCTCATCTTTTCAATTTGCGCAAAAATACGTCACCTTAACTCAGTTCTCCTTTCTTAATTCAGCTTTTTGATAACTGGCAACTTTATAGCTGTTGACGACCGGGCTGTCCTCTGTTCCCTTTCCTGTACTGTGAAGCGTATGCGCCCCAACATTAAGAAACTCAATCATCAGCCGGTTGCCTTCCAGCCAGTATTGATTAATAATGGTTGACTGCTGTACCGTAAAGGCTCCACAGAGCCTGTTTCCAATCAGGAACTGATCCAGCAGGATCCCGTTTTTCTCGTCAACAACCCAGTGGCCTTTGGCAGGATCCACCGGTTTGAGCAGGTAGGGCCGGTTATCTTCTCCGGCTGAACCATATATAATTTGCCAGGTATAAGTATTGATGCTGTCGGCAGGATGTATTCGTAGTTGAACGGGTACGCGGGTTGTATCCGTTTTTCCGCTCCGCATCCAGATCAGCTCGCCTTTCCAGTTACCCACCCAGTCTTTTGGAAATGCTGATTGTTGTGCAAAGGAAACTTCACAAAATAGCAGGGTGGTCAAAAAAAGGAGGGAGAATTTCATGTGGTTTTCCCAAATGTAAAAAAACCACCTCAAATGAATGAGATGGCCTTTTACCGTCCTGAACTGAAAATATTTTTATTACTGCTTGATAATTCTTTGCTGAGCTACCTGGTCTCCGCAGCTTACGCGGGCAACGTACATACCGGGAGCGAGTGTGGCAATTGAAATCACTTCTGTCTGATTGCTGCTGTTCGCCTGTACTCTTTTTACGATCTGTCCTGAAAGGCTGATCAGTTCATACTGCACTTTCTTAGTCTGCCAGTCTGCCGGGATACTGATTCTGAGTTCAGTAGTGGCCGGGTTGGGGAATGACTGGATGGTCATGTTCTTCTCTGTCATTTTACCGATCCGGATAATGCGGGTATCAGAGTATTCAGTCATCCCGTCAATATCCACTGTTCTCAACCGGTACCAGATCACAGCAGCAGAAACAGTTTGCAGGTTATCTGAAAAATTGTAGTGGAGTGTTTCAGTTGAATTTCCTGCGGCGAATACCATTCCTGCATCGGAGAAATTAACACCATCCAGGCTTCTTTCCACTACAAAATGGCTGGCGTTGATCTCGGTGGCGGTGGACCACCTGAGATCTGTTTTGTTGTTGTTCAATGTGGCTGTAAAAGAGGATAACTTAACGGGTACGGGTAAAGCGGAAGAAGAACCAACAGAAACACCAATCATCCAGAGGTCGCCAGGGTGCATGGAACTGCTGCTCCATCTTGTATTTCCGCCATCTCCGCGAACATATACTTTGAATTTGATCTGAGATACAAAACCAGTGGCTTTTACTGAACCGGTGGCTGCACCTGAACCTGTTGTTGAATTTGGACTGGGCGCATTATTCAGGATTTTATTTGAAGTCACCTGCAGTTCAGATGAACCTGAGATTTTCTGCAATGTTACACCGGCACTGGCTAACTCCAGTTCTGTAGAAAAGCCGAGCGTGTTTCCTGAAGATGTAAAATAACCACCCAAGCCAACCAACTGGATCACCGGATTAATTACAGGTACGCTGAAAGTGATCGTGATATCACCGTAGTAATAACGGCTATTGGTGACAGCAGCACTATGATACAGCGGGCGAACTGAACTAAATACAGTAACGGCCCTGTTGGTAGCGATATCGATCCCAGTACCTGCAGTACCATTGGCTACTGAGGTAAAATTGTTATTCGCCGGAGTGGAGATCAGACTCATCTTTTCAAAAACGGAAACACTTGCCGCATCGGTCGCTGCATTATTAATATTTGCACCAAAGCTCAAACCGGTACCCGTTGCAATTTCAGAAGTGGGTACACTGGTATATTGCTGGTTGCTGAAAGAAAACGTAGTAGTAACAACAGGCAGAAAAGGAATAAAAGAAGTACCTACAGGGTTATTGATATTCGCCTGGAAGCTGATGGCCTGGCTGGCAACAGTGGCGCCACTAGTGGAAGGATTACCTGCTCCTGCAGTAAACTCTAGGGATGACAACTGCGCATTTGTAATTGCTGGTAAAATCACCATCAGCAAAGCGGCCAGTACATTGTTCAGTCGGAGTAAAGTTGTTTTCATCGTTTTCAGGTTTGGGTACATGTTGTTAGCTGTTCTGTTGCTGAACTTTACCACGATTACAATGAAACCGACTTGACAGGTGTAAACCGGGCAGGAGTAAATTCCCGGGTAGAGATAGTTGTTTTACAGGTCGGATTGCGTTGTTTTCGTAGGATTCGTTCGATTCTGAGACAAACATAATACTTGGTTTTTTTACTTGCAAGTATTTCGCGAATTTTTTCTAGACATTTTCCGTATTTCCTGCAGTAAATCTACGATACCTGTTTATTCAATATCTGTAACTCCGTGTAAATCATAGATTCAAAAAAAAAGCCACTTCAATAAATGAAGTGGCCTTTAACCGTCCTCTCTGAAATATTTTTATTGCTTCACAATCTTTTGCTGGAGCATTTGTCCTTCACAGGCTACCCTTACGTAGTAAATACCCGGTGCCAGTGACTGTACATTTAAAGTTTCGGTCTGGCTGCTGCTGTTTGATTGCGTCCTGCTTACCACCTGTCCGGAAATGGCTATCATTTCATACACCAGTTTCTTATTCTGCCAGGTGGCCGGGATGGTCACTCTGAGGTCCTGCTTAACCGGGTTGGGATACACGGTAAGACTGATTGTTGCTTCATTCTTTGTACCGATCCTGATCATTTTTGTGGCAGACAGTTCAGTCTTTTCATCCATATCCACTGAACGAAGTCTGTACCAGATAACAGTTGCGCCCACTGCTGAAAGATTATCAGTGAAACTGTAATTCACATTTGCGGATGTATTTCCTGCGGCAAAAACGATACCGGCATCAGAAAAATTGATCCCATCAATGCTGCGCTCGATCACAAAATGGCTGACATTAATCTCAGATGCAGTGGTCCATTTCAGATCTGCTTTGTTGTTGTTGTTCAGGGTAGCTGTAAAAGAGGCGAGTTTTACCGGCAGCGTATTCATCGGTGCACTGTAGGCAAAATTCTTAAACCAAACACTGTACATCCGGTTGGTGTTGCTGACGGAGCCTGTGGTGGTGGCGCCTAAACGTACAGTGATTGTATTCGTATTGATGTATTTATTCGTCGCCATCAGTTGAGTGGCAGTGGTATCAATTCCTGAAAAATCAGACAGTACACCAGTGAATTGTCTGCCCGCCAGTGTTAACTGATTGAGGATCCCTGTAACAGAAGCCACCTGCAGTTGTGTGGTTGACTCGAGGGTATAAGAACTTGCACCATAAAATGCATCCCATTCTCTCAGCCTGGAACCGTTCCCGTCAATATCAAGCGCCGTAGCATAAGCTTCAGCAATACTGGCAGCATCTTCTGTATTCTTATTCACAAATTTTATTTCAAATTCCATCCACCAGCTGCTTGAACCGGTAACACTGCCTCTGCTGATCTGTGGCTGAAAAGCTTTGCTGAAACCAGTGCTGGTAACATCAATATTAGATAATGTAACGGATGCAGAAGAGCGACCCTTAATTTTAACAAGCGCATCCATTGTCTCATTCACATCAGGAAACAGATAAACCGTATTGTCCTCACCTTCGTTTCCGGAATACCGTGAACCGTTTTCAAAATTCAATTGATTTGAATTTTGAGCCATCATCGGCTGAGAAACTGCGAGAACTGCAGTAAAGAAGACAAGTTTAACTACTTGCTTTGTTGATTGTAAAGTTGACATCATCGTTTTCAGGATTAGGGTATGAATAAGGTTACGTTGATGAACTCCTCTTTAGATCCCAATGAAAGCCGACATGTTGTTGCTGAAACAGGCAGGGAGGTAAATTCCCTTGTTGCGGATAGTTTGTTTCACGGTCGGATTACGTTGTTTTCTTAGGATTCGTTCGATTCTGATACAAACATAATACGCAGTTTTTTTACTTGCAAGCTTTACGCGGATTATTTCTTATAAATTACCGTATTTTATGCAGTAATAATACGATGTCGCTTATAGATCATTGAAGATCAAAGCCTGTTGAAATGAATTCCAAAATAAAAAAAGCCACTCCTTTTCAGAAGTGGCTTTGAAAGAGCTTGATGTTGGCTTTATAATTTGACCAGCTTCTCACTGATGACCTGTCCTTCACATCTTACTAAAACAAAATAATTGCCTGCTGCCACTGATTGAATATTCAATGTTTCAGTCTGGCTGCTGTTTTTTCTTTGTACCCGGTTCACTACCTGACCTGCGATGGTAACAATTTCATAAGTCAGCACTTTATTCTGCCAGTTGGCTGGAATAGTAATGCTTAACGCCTGTATGGCCGGATTGGGATACAAGGAGAGCCTGGCAGCTTTATTATTGTTACCTGATATCCTGATCATACGTGTGCCTGATACCATGGTCTTTCCATCCTGATCAACGGACCGGATACGATACCATACCATACCCGCACTCATCAAACCAAGTTCTTCTGTAAACCGGTAGTTCCTGTCACTATTGCTGTTATTGGACGCCAATACTATTCCCTGACTGCTAAACTGAATACCATCCAGACTGCGTTCGATTTCAAAATGAGCTGTATTCATTTCAACAGCGGTAGTCCAATGTAATTCGGCTTTCTTATTACTATTCAATGTGGCTGTAAAAGAGGCAAATGTAACGGGCAGCGTATTCAATGGTGAACTGGCAGAAAGGTCCCTGAAACGGATGCTATAATCACGATCGTTGCTTCCGGCAGACCCGGTAGTAGTGCCACCTATACGGAAAGTAATCATATTCGTATTGATATACCTGGTTGTTCCAATAACATCCAGCAAGGAAGAATCCATACCGGCGTAGCTGGTCAGCGGACCAGTGAATTGTATTCCTGCCATTGAAGGCTGGCTGATGGTTCCTGTAATATTATTCACGGTAAGGGAAGAGATGGATTCAAGCAAATAAGACGAGGCCCCGAAAAATGCGATTTGTTCCCTGATGGCGGATCCATTTCCATCAATATCAATGGCACTGGCGTGCATTTCAGGAAAACTGGCCGCTTGTGAAGTACCTGTTCTGACAAAACTTACTTCAAATTCCATCCACCAGGAAGTAGCAGCAGACAAAGTCCCAATCCCGATCTGTGGTTGAAATGACCCACTATAACCAGCTCCGGAATTATCAATATCAATGAGGGTTAATGCTGCATCAGAACGCCCTTTAATTTTTACAAATGCATCCATACCGGCATTTACTCCTGAAAAAAAGTAAACTGCATTATCCGTTCCGGGAGCCCCGGTCATCAGCATACCATTTCCAAATACCAGGTCTTTGGGTTGCTGTGAAAAAACAGGTAATGAACAGCTAAAAAGAAATAAGGGGAGTAATAATTTGCGATACAGAGAAGTAGTAAGTAAAGATTGATTCATCGTTTTCAGGTTAGGGTAAGAAATAAGGATTAATTGCCGAACTTATCTTCAGATCCCAATGAAAACCGACTTGTAAGTTGAAATGCAGACAGTGTTGTACTCACCTTGTCTGGTGTAATTTTGTTTCATA
Source organism: Chitinophagaceae bacterium (assembly GCA_016720745.1). Taxonomy (GTDB): domain Bacteria; phylum Bacteroidota; class Bacteroidia; order Chitinophagales; family Chitinophagaceae; genus JJ008. The sequence continues at coordinate 331,846 of JADKKA010000001.1, forward strand.
GTCGGATTACGTTGTTTTCTTAGGATTCGTTCGATTCTGAAACAAACATAATACGCAGGTTTTTTACTTGCAAGTTTTGTAAGGATTTTCTCTTATAAAATATCGTATTTCTATTCGTAAAAATACGAGGTGCACTGGCTATCAGTTAATTGCAAAATGAGGAGTTAGTACTTTTTCTATCAAGGTTAACCAGCTAAATAAAAAATCCCGCTGTAAACAGCGGGATTCATTTTCTTTTATGCTTAAATCTTATTTGTACTGAGGAATCAGCCCGTTGGCCATTTCCACCATTTTCTTCAGTCCATCTTCCGGCAGGTTTCCTTTTTTGAATTCTGCCAGCAGTTCCGGCATTTTGTTTTCCATTTCCATCAGGAAGTGGTCTTCAAAAGCCCTTACATGTTTAACGGCCACATCTTTCAGTAAACCCTGTGTACCCAGGTAAATAATCGCCACCTGCTTTTCAACAGAGAACGGTGTATACTGGGGCTGTTTCAGGATTTCCACGTTACGGGCACCTTTATCAATTACGTTCTTGGTAGCTGCATCCAGGTCACCTCCGAATTTAGAGAAGGCTTCCAGCTCACGATAAAGAGCCTGGTCCAGTTTCAGGGTACCGGCTACTTTTTTCATGGATTTGATCTGGGCATTACCACCCACACGGCTTACGGAGATACCCACGTTAATCGCCGGACGGATACCAGCGTTAAACAGGTTTGATTCCAGGAAGATCTGTCCATCCGTAATGGAGATTACGTTGGTAGGAATATAAGCGGAAACGTCACCAGCCTGTGTTTCGATGATCGGTAAGGCTGTCAGTGAACCACCACCTTTAATCAGGTGACGGATACTGTCTGGTACATCATTCATGTTCTTCGCCACATTATCATCACTGATCACTTTCGCTGCTCTTTCCAGCAAACGACTGTGCAGGTAGAATACGTCACCAGGATAAGCTTCACGTCCGGGAGGGCGACGCAGCAGCAGGGATACCTCACGGTAGGCTACGGCCTGTTTGGAAAGATCATCATAAATGATCAGGGCCGGACGACCGGTATCGCGGAAAAATTCTCCGATGGCCGCACCGGCAAATGGTGCATAGAACTGCAAAGGAGCAGGGTCAGATGCAGAAGCTGCTACAATAATAGTATACTCCATGGCACCGGCATCCTGTAAAGTCTTCATCACACCGGCAATGGTAGATGCTTTCTGGCCGATGGCCACATAAATACAATAAACAGGTTTACCAGCCTGGTAGAATTCTTTCTGATTAATAATGGTATCAATACAGATCGCTGTTTTACCGGTTTGACGGTCACCGATCACCAGCTCACGCTGTCCGCGACCAATCGGGATCATGGCATCGATCGCCTTGATACCGGTTTGCAGGGGCTCTTTTACAGGTTCACGGAAGATAACACCAGGGGCTTTACGCTCCAGGGGCATTTCATAACGCTCTCCGGTGATAGGGCCACGGCCATCTATTGGTTCACCGAGGGTATTCACCACACGGCCTACCATTCCTTCTCCAACTTTGATAGAAGCGATCTGGCCGGTCCGGCGCACTTTAGAACCTTCCTGAATTCCACCGGTCTCCCCCATCAGTACCACACCTACATTATCTTCTTCCAGGTTCAGGGCAATTGCTCTTACTCCGCTTTCAAACTCGACCAGCTCACCATAACGCACATTTCCCAAACCATATACCCGGGCAATACCATCACCCACCTGCAGCACGGTTCCCACTTCTTCCAGGTCGGCTGTTGCATTAAAATTGCTCAACTGCTGGCGCAGTATCGCTGATATTTCATCTGGTTTAATTTCTGGCATATTATCCAATTTATCGTTTATGAATACTTATCTCACTTTGTAAATAAAATCATTGTTATCAAACTGTCTGGCAATCTGGCGAAGGTCATAAGCTATACTGGCATCAATCAGCTGATCACCGGCCTGTAATACAAATCCACCAATCAGTTTTTCATCCACCGTTGTCTCCAGTTCAATCTGCTGCATCACGCTGGTCTTTTTTACCTGGCTGATGATCTCCTGCTGAATGGCATCACTTACCGGCGTGGCGGTAGTCAGTTTAAGTGTAAATATTTTTTTATACGCTTTATACTGTGCAATAAAAGCAGTGGCGATTTCCGGAAGGTTACTTTCCCTGTGCTTATTCATGAGCAACTTATTAAAGGAAGTTGTCAGCACACTGATTTTACCGTTAGTAACTGCTTCAGCAATCTTGATTTTCTTGTCGCTGCTGATCACCGGACTCCGGAGCATATTCACAAAATCCCTGCTGGCCTTGCAAACGGCATTCAGCCATTGCATATCAGCATACACCTGCTCCAGCTGGCCCTGTTCCAGGGAAAGATCCAGCAGTGATTTGGCGTAACGGGCAGCTAAACGCGGGTTTGGCATAAGTAATTTAATTTGAAAATGTGAGGATGCGGGAATGTGAAGATGGAATGCAGTATCTTATTCTCACATTTACACATTTACACATTTTATTAATTCAGTTTTACGGAGTCCACCATTCCTTTGATGTGGGCTTCCTGCGCCTCTTTATTGGCCAGTTCTCTTCTCAATACTTTTTCACTCACTTCAATCACCAGTTTACCAACCTGGTTTTTCACTTCAGTCAGGGCAGCCATCTTCTGGGTATTAATAGCAGCCTGGGCTTCGGTAATGATTTTATTCGCCTCAGTCTTAGCCTGCTCTTTGGCTTCATTGATGATGCGATCCTTGGTTTCCCTGGCTTCCTTCAGCATGGCAGCTCTTTCCTCACGGGCCTTGGCCAGCAGGGTTTCATTTTCACTCTTCATCAGTGCCATTTCCTCTTTCACTTTCTGGGCAGTTGCCAGTGCTTCGGAAATAGTATTCTCCCTTTCCCGAAGTCCTTTGATAATCGCAGGCCAGGCCAGTTTACGGAGAATAAAGAATACAATCAGGAATGCCAGCAGGGTCCAGGCCAGTAATCCAATTTTAGGAAGCAATAATTCCATGGTAGTTCATTTACCCCCATCCCCTATAGGGGGGTTAATAGCTTTTGATCGCATAAATGGTTTCAGGGGATAAACCATCTGTATGTTCAAGATCGCTTTAAGTTCTTACAAATCAGCCCAAAAACCTCTTCAGGGATTTGGGTTGAAAGAACTGCATCCTCCGCCCTGTGCATTGGATGCAGTAATTTTTTTCCCGCCGGTATTACATTACCATGGCGAGGAAGCCAACGATGATCGCAAACAGAGCAGCACCTTCAACCAGGGCCGCAGTCAGGATCATGTTACCGCGAATGTCATTAGACGCTTCCGGCTGACGGGCAATCGCTTCTACAGCGCCTTTACCAATCTGACCGATACCGATACCGGCACCAATCGCAGCAAGACCTGCACCGATTGCACCACCTGCATTAGCTGTTTCTGCTAAGAGAAATAAATCCATGTTACAATTATTGATAGTTAAAAAATACTTCTTTAGTGATGAGCCGCATGCGCCTCATCATGATGATGCTCCCCTTCAAAAGCCTGCCCGATAAATACCGCTGTTAACATCGTGAAAATGAAAGCCTGCAAAAAGGCCACCAGTACTTCAATCATGTAAATAAACACGGTAAAGCCGATTGAAAAAGGTGAAGCGGCCCAACCAGCTGTTGTGTTCAGCTGACCGGCAATAAATATCAGGGATACCAGACAAATAATGATAATATGACCCGCCACCATGTTGGCAAAAAGACGAATGATCAGGGCGAAGGGCTTAATGAACACACTCAGGAACTCCACTGGCACCAGGATGAACTTCACGCCCAGCGGTACACCCGGCGGGTTGAAAATATGACCCCAGTAATGCCCGTTGGAACTGAACATGATCACAATAAAAGAAATCACACCAAGCACAACCGTAAACGCAATATTACCGGTTACGTTGGCCGATCCGGGGATCAGTCCAAACAGGTTATTGATCAGGATAAAAAAGAAAACAGTCAGCAGATAAGGCAGGTATTTCTCCTGCTTATGACCCAGGTTGGGTTTGGCCACTTCATCCCTTACAAAAGTAATCACTGGTTCCAGCAGGCTTTGAGAACCTTTGGGAGCCGAAGTAACACCAGTACCCTGCTTGTATCTTTTGGCAATCCGGAGCATGATCACTACAAAAAGGGTCAGGGCCAGGATCATCTGGATCACATTTCTGGTGAGAGACAGGTCATAGACCGTAACTGAAGGATCAATCACCCCGTCCTTTACCGCTACAATGGTTTCAGGTTTGAATTTTTTAGGATCCAGCCCCATTTTTTCAATATTATGGTTGGTCAGGATCATGTACCCTTCATGCTCATGCTCACCATGGTGGAAGGCAGAAGACATAAAACTGGTAAATCCTTTCTGGGGGGAGTATAAAATAACAGGCAGGGGGAGGGATTTGCCGAAAAAATGGAACTCATGTCCATCCAGTACGTGCTCAAAAATCACTTCCCCGATATTCAATTCTTTCTTCTTCGCATCTCCATGACCTTCTTCCTGGTGACCGGCTTGTTGCTGCGCTTGCTCACCCTCTCCATGCTGGGCTTGCGCCGGCATAGAAAAAATCAGTGAAAAAACGCTGAAAACCGCTACAGTAAAGGATTTGATAAGCCTTGATCTCATACCTGCCCTGAAATTTGCCGCAAAGATAAGGGTGTACCCCTGAATATGGGCCGGTGATCAAAGGAATTTGTCAATTTTTCAGAGCGCTGGCTTATTATTTGAAACGGGTAAGGGTATATCTGTAAAAATCACTGAAAGTCAGTGTAATACAAGCATACTAGTTATCCGCAGCTCCCGTCTTTTTTTCAAACTGCATGGCATGGAGCTGACTGTAATAGCCCCCTTTTTGCAGTAACTCATCATGGGTGCCCATTTCCCTGATTTCACCTTTATCCAGCACAATGATCCGGCTCGCTTTGCGGATCGTCGACAACCGATGAGCAATCACGATGGAAGTCCTGCCACTGATCAGGGTATCAATCGCATGCTGGATCATGATTTCACTCTCCGTATCAACCGATGAAGTGGCTTCATCCAGGATCAGAATTGATGGATTATATAGAATGGCCCTGATAAAAGAGAGTAATTGCCTTTGCCCCAGCGAAAGCGTCGCCCCTCTTTCCATTACATTGTAATCATACCCTCCGGGGAGCCGCATGATGAATTCATGCATGTCAATCAGTTTAGCAGCCTCAATTACCTGTTCCCTGCTGATTTCGGGATTGCGCAAGGTAATATTATCGATCACCGAACCGGAGAAAAGAAAGACATCCTGCAAAACCACACCGATATTCCTGCGTAAACTATCCAACCGGTACTCATCAATATTTCTGTCATCAATTTTGATCACCCCCTTTTGGATATGATACAACCTGTTCAGCAGACTGATGATGGTTGTTTTGCCACTGCCGGTATGCCCCACGATGGCAATGGTTTCACCGGGTGCAGCTTTGAATGAAATATCCTTCAGTACGGGACGGCCCTCTTCGTAAGAAAACCAGACATTTTCCAATGAAATACTCCCCTTTACAAAGGCCGGAGCATGGGTCCCCTTATCATCTGCCACATCCGGATTGTCCAGTACTTTAAACACCCTTTCACTGGCAATAATGCCCATTTGCAGCACATTGAATTTATCGGCAATCACCCGGAGCGGACGAAACAAGAGGTTCAAACAAAGTATAAAAGCGATCACGGTTCCCTGCTGACTTTCCTGTAACTGCAATGCTTCTTTGGATGACCACCACACAATGAGGCCGATCGCCAAAGCCAGTACAATCTCCACTACCGGAAAGAATACCGAGTAAGCAAAAATGGCTTTGACATTGGCGTTCCGGTGTTCCCGGTTGATTTTTTTAAATTTTTCGTACTCCCGGTCTTCTGCCGCAAATGCCTGTACAATGGCCATACCGGTCAGGTGTTCCTGTACAAATGCATTCAGTGAGGCAACGGCATTCCGGACTTTGTAAAAAGATTTATTGATACTCTCTTTGAAGTAATAAGTCGCAATGATGATAATGGGAAAGGGAATCAGTGCGATCAGGGTCAGTTCCCAATCGGCCCAGAACATATAGCCCAGCACACAAACAATAGATAGAAGGTCCGCAATAATGGGCACCAACCCATCAGAAAAAATATCATTGATGGATTCAATATCATTGATCGTCCGCGTGGTCAGTGTCCCGATCGGGGTCCGGTCAAACTGGCTCAGGTTCAAACCCATGATCTTGCGGTAGGTTTCCACCCTTAAATCTTTTACCACAGATTGCCCCAGTGTGGCAGTAGTAAAGGAGAAAAGAAAACGCATGGCCGTTTCCACCAGTATCAATCCCACCTGAAACAAAGTAATATTGATCAGCATCGCCACGGCTTCATTGGCGATATACTTGTTCACGGTCAGCTGAATCAGAAAGGGTCTGACCGGTGTAATAATAGCCAGCAGGATTGCCAGGGTTACGGAGAGATAAAATTTCTTTTTATAGGGCGATGCATAGCGAAACACCCTCCGCAGAAGTGCAAAATCAAAAAATGCTTTTTTGGGTGCCGACAAAATAATGATTTAGAAAAGGCACAAAACTAAGCTTTCCATCGCTATCAAATCAGATCGTCACTCCACTTCGAATTTTCAATTCTCCATTGCTTTCTTATACGCCTTAATAAACAGCGCTCCCAGGTTTTTGTGTGGAGGAACATAGTCGGCAAAAATCGGATCGGTGGCCATTTTGCTCAGTTCTGCCCAGAATGGAATCCAGTCGATATTGCTGCCTAACCGAAGTTTTTCCATAATCAACCGGAGAAAGGGATTATTCACCGGTGCATCAGCAATCTGCTTGGTACCGATGATATGTGCATCGGGGGCTTTTTCCAGGATATCATGGATCATGCGGTAACCGCCACAGGAACCCATGAAAACAATTTTGGAGGCCATTGACATTTGCTCAATGGTATAAGGCGCATTATAACTATGCCCCCGGTTGATGGTGACAGTAGGCACTATATTATTTTTATCCAAAAAAGTACAGAGTGCTTTCTGTGCTTCGGCATCTTCATTTGTTTCCTCCGGGAGCGGACGGTTCATATAAAGTGTTACTGGTTTTCCCTTGGCAGAGTTAATGGCCACCCATTGTTTGTTGCTGCCATCAATCTTCCAGTTGGCATTGTTGAACATATTGACCAGTCCGGGGAAAACGCCCATTCCATCGCGATCTCCATATATAAACAATTGAACAATCACCCTTCCGCTGTCATTGGCCAGCGCCTGAAAAGGAACTTCATACACCGGCGGTATACCGAGTTCTTTAGTAAGATCAATATGCTGGGTAGTATCTGCAGAAAGGAAAAGTTTATTCAAAATATTATAGATCGCCATTCCGCGTTTATTACCTGCATTTTCATTTCGCTGGTAATTCCGCTGAATATTTTTGAGCATTTCTGTGGCCAGTGGTTTCATGGATTCCGCAACACTGGCATAGGAATCGGCCACATCCACTCCGTCTTCTGTACCGGTACCAGCTTCCAATCTGCCCACAAAGGCCTTCATCAGTTTTTCTGCATCGCTTTCATCATCCGGGTTTTTACGGGCCGGGAAACTGGACAAAAAATCATCGAGGGTATTAAAACCTGCGCACATTTTGATAAACTTCCGGTAACGGTCGAAATGCAAAGACAGCAGCAATGAATCTCCCTTGTTATTGATCTTTTTCATCATCAGGGGATAGACGCCTTTCACAAAACTTGAAGTATAAATAGAACCATCAGTGGTTACAGCGAGATAATAAAGTTCCTCTGCGGTTAAAGACTGGATATTCCTGAAACGGATATCATGATTACGTTCATCATGTAATCCATTGATGATATTGACAAAATTTTCCCGGGCCTTTCTTTCCAGTCGTTGGGTGAGCGTTTCATATTCATAGGCTGTATCCTTATCCAGCAGCCTTTGGGCATAATCCATCCGGGTTTTGACCAATAGTTTGTAATAGAGAACTGAGTCACCTTTTGCTGCATCAATCTCCTCGAAACTCAATCTGCCTTTCATGATATTATCCAGGAAACAGAAATACTGTTGTCCGTCACGGCTTCTGGACATCCGTACTACATTCTTGATAAAAATATCATCGCTGATTCCCCTGATGAGGGCACCCAGTTTATTGCCGGCCTGGGAATAATCATAGAGTTGTTTGGGGTATTGTCTGGACACTATCCGGATCAGACTGTCGGCAAAGGGCACATCCGGGCTTTGGGTAAGCGTACTGAATGTTTTTTCAGGATGGAGGATACAGTATTTGAGTACCAGGTCATTTTTAGCCTCCTGAAATCCAGGGTTCTTGCTAAAAATACCCGCATTAATCAGAACCATGCCGGCATCATAGGGCAATTTACCGATGGCGGCCCTGACAGACTGGTTATCGCGATCCAGCAGCACACAGGTTTCATAAGTATTGATGATGGCGGGGAGGTTAACGGGATTCGTCCCCTGATCTGTTTTATTTTTCCAGTTCTGTCTGAAGTATTTCAGCAGGTTTTCCAATCCGGAGAGATAATTCACCTTTAAACGGTGCTCGAGTACTTTATCGGTTTCATAAAGAAACTGCAGGGCATCGGTTTTTTTCACCAGTGAGCGGGTGAGCAGGTAGTTCACATCATCATCTTTGGATGGGGTGAAGCTGTTATCAGCGATACCATCCCCGGCAAGAATGCTTTTTTGCTCCTGATCAATACGGTCGTGCCATAACTGACGGTTCTGGGCAGGTTTATAAGTGCCGGGGATCGTCAGTGTATCGGCTAAACTGACGCCCTGTGCTCCTGTTTTACCGGCCAGGCTGAGGAAAACACAAATAATAAGGTTTTTGACGCTGCTTTGCATAAGGATAGAAAGGTCAAAGTTAGGAAGCCCGGGTTAAATGGCCCGGTTGAATCCATATTGATCCAGACGCTGTTACGCTGCCAATAGCTGTATCTTCAGGGAATTAAATCGAAAAAGCACTTTATGACGGAATAATGGTTTATTAACTTTTTATTAAGTCTGTGTAAAGAGCAGTGCCTCATTTTACACCCCAATATTTTCCCTTTAGGTTTGCGCAAACATTTGAATACATGGAAACAAGGGTACGGAAAGTTTTAATTGCGGATGATGAGCCGGATATCCTCGAGATCCTGAAATATAACCTGTCTAACGAAGGCTATGAGGTTTTTACAGCCAAGGACGGGGATGAAGCATTAGAAAAAGCAAGGCGCAACCAGCCCGATCTGATTGTTCTGGATGTAATGATGCCTAAAAAAACAGGCGTGGAAGTATGTCAGCTCCTGCGGGCACAAGCCGCATTTAAAGATACCCTGATCATTTTTCTGACGGCTGTGAATGATGAAGGCACACAAATCAAAGGACTGGAAACGGGTGCAGACGATTATATCAGTAAGCCCATCAGTCCGAAGGTATTCCTGAGCCGGGTGAATGCGCTTTTCCGCCGCCTCAACAAAACGGAAGTAAGGGTATTGACCATCGAGAACATGACGATAGATCCCGAGCGTTTTATAGTAAAAGTCGGGGATACCGAAATCATTCTGGCAAAGAAAGAATTTGAATTGCTTTACCTGCTCGCTTTGAAACCCGGACGAGTTTTTCTGCGGAATGAGATCCTGAACCAGGTCTGGGGTAATGATGTAATCGTGGGTGACCGTACCATTGATGTACATATCCGGAAGATCAGGCAAAAACTGGGGATTGATTGTATCACCACCGTAAAAGGTGTTGGCTACAAATTTGAACTCTGAGGTCTCACTGTTGACGTCTCACTTCTCCTTACTCCCATTACCTTCGCAGTATGTTTTCGGTAAAAAATCTTTCCCCCAAACAAATTGCCTTTTTTACGGCATTGGTACTGGCCATCCCGGAAAGTATCCTCGTTTATATTGCCGAAAAAAGCTGGGTCTGGGCTGTCGGATCCTTCCTGATCATTTTTACCGGCAGTTATTTCCTGATTTTTTTTATGCTCGAACGGTTTATCTACCGGAAGATCAAACTCATTTATAAATTCATCAATAAAACCAAGGCCACGAGGCGGGAAGAAACATTTTATAAATACGTTTTACCGCAGAAGGGGATCGATGAAGTGAGGGAAGATGTGGAAGCCTGGGCAGAAGCGAATGAGCAGGAACTTGAATTGCTTCGGAAGAATGAACAGTTCCGAAAAGAATTTCTTCAGAACCTCTCCCATGAATTCAAAACCCCGGTATTTGCCATCCAGGGCTATGTAGATACTTTACTAGGTGGTGCACTGGGCAACCCGGAGGTCAACCGGAAATTTCTTGAAAAAACGGCGAAAAATGTAGACCGGCTCACCCATTTACTAAATGACCTCGATGAAATATCCCGGCTAGAAAGAGGGGAACTGGTGCTGAACCGCGAAAACTTTATTATCCAGGACCTGGTCAGGGATGTTTTTGAAAGCTTTGCCGTGAAAGCGGATGTAATGGGCATTCAATGCCTGATCAAGAAAGGTTGTGAGGCTCCGCTGAGTGTTTATGCCGACAAGGAAAAAATCAGGCAGGTCCTGAATAACCTGGTTGGCAACTCTATCAAATATGGCAAGATCAACGGCGTGATTACTTCCAGTATGTATAATACAGATGGAAGGCATATCCTCATTGAAATAACTGATGATGGCATAGGTATTGGCGAGAAACACCTGCCACGTTTGTTTGAACGATTTTATCGCACCGAAGAAGGGCGGAGTATTGATGTAAGTGGCAGTGGTCTGGGCCTGGCCATCTGTAAACACATCATTGAAGCGCATGGACAAACGATTCATGTGCGGAGTACGGCCGGACTGGGCACTACTGTGGGATTTACCCTTGACACCCGAAGAGATTGATTTTATTTTTAACTTCCCCCCATGACTAAAAGAACGGATTATATTTCCTGGGACGAATATTTCATGGGAGTTGCTCTTTTATCTGCGCGTCGCAGCAAGGACCCCGGCACACAAGTGGGTGCCTGTATCGTGAATCCAAGAAACAAAATCGTGGGAGCGGGTTATAACGGACTCCCGGCAGGATGTAATGATGATGAATTCCCATGGGATAAACAGGGTGCTTTCCTTGAAACCAAGTACCCTTATGTTTGTCATGCCGAACTCAATGCCATTTTAAATAATATCGGCATGGACCTTCATGGTTGCCGGATTTATACGGCCCTCTTCCCCTGTAACGAATGCGCCAAGGCGATTATACAGGCCGGGATATCAGAAGTTATTTATTTGTCAGATAAATATGCCGGCAATGAAGTATTTATTGCCTCCAGAAATATGCTCGATAAAGCAGGCGTTCACTGCCGGAAGGTTCAGTCCGGCATCAGCAGGATTGAATTATCCTTTAATGAGCAGGATGTATAACCTGAATTAGTACCAATTCTTCCCTTCCAGCAGGCTTTTCAGAAAACTAACGGCTTCATTCCCCATAGCTGTGCTGACTGTTTTATTATCCAGCTCATAGATAAATGCCTGACAGCCTTCCTCCCGGAACTTGAACACTAGGGGCATGATTTGTCTGCCGCCCTTAAAAAAGAGCATATTCCCATCATACCCGCATTTATATAATTCGGTTTCTTTTCCTTTCAGAAAACCCGCCAGCTTTTGTATGGCCTTTGTCTCCGTGGTGCCGATTTGCTGAATAACCGAATCTTTATTCGGCGCATTGAATGTGATGACCAGACTGTCGCATCCCGCCAGTTTTTTACTAAGGCCGGAACGGCTGCAGGAAACAAGAAAAACTAACAGAAGCAGAAGAGTTGTTCGCAAGGGTGAAATTTTAGCCCCTAAGATATACAATCTGCCGGCCAAGTTTTTAAGTGGCATTTCTCAACCCGCCAAAAACTTAATATTACTTTATTGTTACCATTTTGTAACTTTCATGTTAAGGATCGGCCTTTGAAAACCAGGTACTTCATATTACCCCTGCTTGCTTTCTTGTGTTTACAGGCTCCCCGTGCTCAGCAGGCAAAATTGGATATTGATTTTTTTGGAGAAAAAATCCAGCTACCAGCACTGCCTTTAGTTAGTACTGCGGAAAACAGCCTGATTTCACCCGGGGCGATCACTGAATTTGTCAACCATCTCAATAACCAGGACTACAGTGCCCTGATTAACAGCCTGCTGGAACTGAAGGACAAGTACCAGCTGGACAACTGGCTTTATTACCAGCTGATCCGTAAAACCGCCGGTACCATCAGTCCCAAACTGGACAATTACCCCCGCTATACCCTTTATAAATGGTTTTTACTGACCCGGTCAGGCTTTGATGCCACGATCAAAATATCTGATGAAAAGATTCTGTTTTATGTAAGGACTGATGATCAGGTGTACAATATTCCGGCCTATTATAAAGATGGCCGGCAATATGTTTGCCTGAATTATCATGACTATGGCAATCATATTGATTTCAATGCCGAGTCTTTTCGGGAACTGAATCTGACGGCTCCTGAAACCGGACAGCCCTTTTCCTATAAAGTAACCAAGTTGCCTGAGTTTAAAACGGCCGTGTATGAGGAAAAGGATATCCGTTTCAATTATTACCAGAACGATTATCATTTTACCATCAAACTGAATCCGGCTGTTAAAACCATCTTTGCCAATTACCCGGTACTCGATTATGCTTCCTATTTCAATATCCCACTCAGCCAGGAAACCTATCGTTCACTGATACCCCTGCTCAAAAAAAACACCAGCGGCATGTCGGTGAAGAGCGGCGTGGATTATCTCATGCGCTTTACCCGTTATGCTTTTCTGTTTAAACCCGATGCAGAACATTTTGGTGCCGAAAAGCGCTTAAGCCCGGAACAAACATTGTTATATGGAGAAAGTGATTGTGAGGACAGGGCTGCTTTATTTTTTTTCCTGGTCAGGGAGATTTACAATCTGCCTATGATCGTACTGGCATATCCGCAGCATGTAACCATTGCCATCAAGTTTGATAAACCTATTGGCAAATCCATTCTTTACAATGGTGAAAAATATTCTGTATGCGATCCCACTCCGCAGCAGGAAGACCTTGCCCTGGGCCAGCTCCTCCCCTCCCTGGCCAAAACCGGTTTCGAAGTAGTATATGCCTATCAGCCATCCCGGTAATTTTCCGCTTCAGATTTAAATAACTTATACAGCTTTAAAACAAATACTGTTGACAGTATCATCATATCTATAGGCTACAAAAAAAAACGTTCCGGTGTTGGCCGGAACGTTGAGATTAAAATTATTTACTTTATTAATACACTGTATTCTGCGGATCCCAGTTACACCAGCCGCTGGTCCAGTTAGTGGTACCAAATGCACCACGGTAGGCGGTTGTGGTGAAGAAGGCATTCATACCTGTAAAGCTTGCCCCTGCAAGTGCAGGCGATCCCGTAGCCGGCAGGAAGTTAGGGGTAATTGAAAAGAAAGGACTTGTCAATTGAGCCGCTGCAGTATTGGCGAGCGTCACACAACCATCTGCTTCCGCCTTTGTCTGAACCTGTGTAGCTGTTGCAATAGCAGCATTACCTGAGCGATAGGTATTAGCTGTTGCAAAAATCAGGTTGTTCTTAAACTCTGATATATTGTTGACATAGTAGTCATTCAATGTAGCATCTGATTCCATCGAAAAGCCTGCATCCGGATGGCCGATAATCACTGAATTGCGCATTACAAACTGGGTAGCTCTTCTCCAGCGAAGCGAGTAATTATGGTTAGCCGCAGTACCCACTGCATCATTGGGTCCCACGATGGTGAAATTGCTTAACTGTGGTCTGGTTCTTGGAGTAGCCAATGTACCTGTTGCATCATTATCGCACTCAACCCCGTTTCCGGCATCGCCCGCATCCACAAAATCAGGCTTACGGCAGGAAACAGCAAACTGGATTTTACCGGTATAACCAAAGTCAAAATCAAAATCATCATCTGCTGTGGCAAATGCCACCAGGTTTTTGGCATTCACGGTACCACCAAAGAATTCGTAAGCATCATCATTTCCGTAAGAAACCTGTACGTTTTCAATGATTGTTCCGGAACCTACACCACCCAGGGTTAATCCATTGATTTCTGAACCTGGCTCGGCTGCGATACCAGCAAACTCAATCCGTACATACCGAAGGATTCCACTTTCATCCAGCGGATCTGTACCACCATACTGACGACCTACACCACCTTCAATTGTTGGTGCCGGATCCAGGGGTCTGTTAGTAGGTGCTTTACCGAGCAGAATGATACCACCCCAGTCGCCGGGAGCCCTTGAACCAACTGGTTTGCCGCTGGTAAATACAATCGGGTTACCCGCAGTACCCTGTGCGATAAGTTTAGCTCCTCTTTCTATAATCAGGGCTCCTTTCTCGGTTACATCACTCTGGATGATACAACCTGCCTCGAATGTAACAGTGGCGCCATTGGTTACATACACATACCCTTTCAGTATCCATTTTCCCTTTGCATAAAACTTACTGGAAGAAATCACACCAGTGATCACATTGCTGTTGGGATCAATGGTTCCACCCCCTCCGGTATCATCACCATCATCAAAATTCACTTTAACACAGGAAACCGCAGCAATAACCCATACCAGAGACACTGCGAGAAGCAACTTTTTCATACTTACGTTTTTTATTTTAAAATTTTTAATGTCTTATTTCTTACCGAGAGAGAAATCATAGGTGAATCCAATCGTGATCGTGGAGCCCGGACGATAACTGTTAAACAACCGGTCATTACTTCCACTGTAAGCTTTTTTCGTATCTATATTCTCATAGAAATAATAAGCAGGGTTCAGGATATCAGCCCATGTCAGTTTGAGCTCCCCTTTTTCCTTCATGATTTTTTTGCTCAGTTGGAAGTCTGCCTGATCCCTCGGACGCTCATACACATCTGCAAAACCGAGATCAGTAATGCCAACGAGGGCCAGACGCTGTCCGATCCTGTTGTACAATAAGGATCCGGCCCAACCGCCTTTCTTGCTGTTGTACTGCAAGCCAATGTTGAGCAGATAAGGCGATTGCCCCTGTAAAGGCCTTGAAGTGGGAGCGGAGCCCTGTAAGGATACTTTGGAATAGATATAAGTCAAATTGGCAAACATGCTGAAATTGGTGAAACTGCTGTGAATAAAGTCGAGGTTCTTCCTCACTTCAAGTTCCGCGCCCAACGTATAGGCTTTATCAGCATTGGTATAGCTATAGTTTCTGCGATCCAGCACACTGGAAGGATCGAGGCGTAACTCAATGGGATCATCAAAGGATTTATAAAACACACCGGCCGTGATGGCTTCCCCACCCTTGGGATAAAATTCATAACGGATATCACCATTGAGAATAGAACTTCTTTTCAAACCGGTATTACCATTGACGCCGAAATTGGCTTCATAATCATAAAAGGAGAAAGGGGCAATTTCCCTGAACTCGGGACGGGCCACGGTGCGACTGCCGGACACCCGGATACTATGCTTCGCCCCAGGAGAATAGGTAAAGTTAAAGGAGGGAAGCAGGTCCCATTTATCCGTATCCACCACTACCCTTTTGGCTGTAACATCTCTTGTGGTGAGGAACTGTTGGAAATTCTCCACCCGGAGGCCCCATACCAGTCTGATATTCGTTCCGAATTTATTATCAAACATGCCAAACATGCCATTCAGCACAGATACTCCAAAATATTTATCCTGGTTATTGGTGAATTCATTCAATACAAATCCGTCGTTGCCAATATTGGACTCCGTAAAAATCTGATCAAAAGGCAGGAGCTCTTTTGCGTTGTTGAATGAAGTAGCAGAAGCAGGAACATACTGGAAAATCCGGCTTTTGAAATCACGGATACGGATCAGGGTGGACCCTCCGGCTTTAAAAGTCTGTTTATTCTTGCCCAGTGTAAAAGGAATGGTAATGGCGCCATTGGCTCCATAACTATAATCCTTCAGGTCACTGAAAAAGCGCCGGGTATCATCATCGTTGTATTCAAAAGGATTATTGGTACCTGTTTCCCGGTTATAGGAAATCGTCCGGAGATCGGGTTGTGATTTCCAGTTGTAGGCAAAATTGCCATTCCACCGGAGTTTGATACCACTCTTCGTGATCTGGTGATCGCCTTCCAGTTGTCCGCTATACAACGAGCGTTGGTTCAGCACCGAAGAACGGAAGCTGATATCCTGGATACGATCCCGGTTGATACCACTGCGGACATAGTAATTATCTTCAAAGAGTTGATTGAAGAGATTCTTGAATGAAATCTTATGAGCCCCTTTCACATAAGTGATATTGGCAATAGCGCCGGCATTTACGCTGTATTTGTTCTGGCGATCTTCCAGTTCCACCAGGGTATTGCCATCCTGCTCGTGTAATCTCCTTTGTACATTGTACTGCAGCATACTGTTGCGGTATTGTATGGAGAAGATGGTTCCAAGAGTGGCCCCGTTTTTAAACCGGGTGCTTTTGCCCCAGGTGATATTATAGGTCTGGGTAGGAAGGGCCGTATTATTTTGTTCCGCATAATTATCACTGTTCAGAAGCCGGCTCCATTCAAGTCTTTGTGCCAGACTTCCCTTGCGGAAGTTTTGTGCTTTATCCGGAAAGGCGGCAGGCAGTCCGCGATTGCCATCATCAAATCCCAGAAAATCGGTGCCATTTCTTTTATTGCTGGTAAAATCATTAAAAACAGACTGTGTATTAAACCCCAGACTAATACCAACGCTGAGCATATCACGGGTGGGAACATCCTTGGTATTGATTTGCACCAATCCGCCTGCGAATTCGCCAGGCAGTTCAGGGGTGGCTGTTTTATTGATGATGATGTTATCAATCAGTGAAGAAGGGATCACATCAAAGGAAAATGCTTTTTTATCAGGCTCGGTACTGGGGAGCTGGGCATTGTTGATCACAGCAGCATTATAACGGTCACTCAGCCCGCGTACTACTACAAACTTATTATCCTGGATAGAGGCACCACTAACCCTTTTCAACACTTCACCGGTATTACGATCGGGAGTGCGGCGAATAAAATCGGCAGCCAACCCGCTGGATAATGCGGTGTTGCTGCGTTGAAAACTAAGAAGGGCTGCGGTATTTTCCTGGCGTCTTGTGGTCGTCTTCAGCACGACGCCTTCAAGATTTGATTTTGCGTTCTCTGATAGAACGATCTCGATATAATTGTCCTGGTTCAATGTAACATCTACTTCAGCCACCAGCTTGGATTCATAACCTGCATTGGAAACACGCAGGGTATATTTTTTCCCGGCATCCAGGCTGATATAAAATTTCCCCTCCACATCTGCTACCACCTGCCGGCTGGTGCCCTCTATGAGCACGGTCGCACCCGGAAGTGGTTCATTTTTGGTGTTCGTTACCTTACCGGTAAGGCGGATGCCCTGTGCAGCAGTAATAACTGAAACCAGTGAAAAAAAGCTTATCAAAAACAGCAATCTCGCCCTCGGATACATAGTCGGTTTATTTGCCGCAAAGGTGTATCTCCCGGGTTACCCGCATGTTACCGCCATGTTAAGCAATCATGATGCTAATATTACCGGAATGTTAAGCCGGCTAAAAACGAAACTGAATCCTGCAGGTGAAAATATTGTCCTTGAGATCTGACTGAAAACCAGACAGGGTTGTTTTTTCATTCGTTACAAAATCGTAGTAAAAAATGAGTTTGGTCTGTGGGTTCAGGTGATGCAGGTATCCAATGCCAAGGGTGTGAAATTTTACATCCGCAGCCGTCAGATTGGATCCTGGTTTACCAATGGCCAGATCATGCACCCTGATATTAGGGTCGTACCAGTCATACTTGACCATCAGCTGGTGCCTGTTATTAATAATATTTTGAAGAAATAGCAGGAATACCCCATCGAAATGCCTCACATATGTTGGTACAGGTTGCCCGTTAGAATTGGGTAAAGTGCCTGGATTGGTGGTAGATGCCGCCGTTCCGGGCTGAGTACCAAACCAGTATTCCGCACGCCATTCCGTTTCACCCCATCCATGATGCAGTTTAAACTGTATATCGGCTCCATAATAATGACGGGGAGATGAAGTACCCAGATTCTTTTCAGCAGAGTCAACTACAAAAACCTGATCACCACTGTTTGATATTCCACTTCTGTAAACATATTTGGTTCCATTCTTCCAGCCACCACGTAAATAAGAAAGTCCGCCGGACAACTCTCCTTTACCAAGGGTATAGGGCTTAATAAATAATCTTGAAATAAGGTCTTTGTGATCATCAAAATCAGTGGTTCCTGACAAACCCTGACCGTTGAAAAAGCCTACATCAAACTTAATATGCGACAGCTTGTGATTTCTTTCCTGTGGTTCATAAGACACCATCAACCCGATATCCCGCTCGGAAGGCATCAGGATCTGCGACATACGACCTCTTTCAGGGGTTTCACGAAAGGCGGAAGAAAGATTGACCTCATATCCGAAAGGCCGGGCAAAAAGTCCTGTCGTCAGAGAGAAAACGTTCTTTTTGGTTTCAAACAGTTTCAGAAACATATCCCGTACAATCACTCCTCTTTCCGTGGCGTCAATCTGAAAGGAAAAGAGGGCTTTGGGGTAACGGCTTTTGGATGGCAGAACATAATCAATCTTCACCCTGGCCCGGCGGAGCATGAACCGGCTGCTGGAAAACTGAGAAAAATTACCGCCGGTATATGAGGGAGCACCATCTGACTGCGCTTTCTGGAATTGTGGCTGGATATACCCCGTAATCCGCAGGTTTTCAAATCGCTTGATTACCGGCCTGACGGTATCCTTGATAAAAAAAGATGAATCAATATCAGCCAGATACCGCTGTGCTAATAAGGTTTTGGGCTGAATGATCCCTGTAAAAACAAGGAAAACAAGTGTTAACCTAAAATTTTTCATTTAATAACAATGTGGTAATAATTATTTAATACCGGAGCGCAAGATAGCAGTAGCGATAAAAATTCTTTGTTACCTGAACATTATCGAATTATTATCTCTATATTAAATAATTATTAACTCTGCTTCTGTCGGGTGGATCACCTGGTTAAGCTGGTATTTTCGCAAACAAACCCGTTTTAAACGGAAAAAACTTAAACCAATGGCAGCATTGCAATCCTTTCTAAAGATCTTCATGCCGAAGAACAAAGTGTTTTATGAATTATTCGAAAAAGTAGCGGAAAATGTCGCCAAAATGGGATCCATGCTCCGTGATGTGGTGGCGGAACCTGATTTCGATAAAAGAGCACAACTCATTACACAGATTGAAGACCTGGAACATGCCAATGATGAACTGACCCATAGCCTCTTTACCGAGCTGGGGCGTAATTTCATCACCCCTTTCGATCGGGAGGATATACATTATCTCGCCACTTCCCTGGATGATATTGCCGATTATATTTATGCTTCTGCCAAGAAGATCAATTTCTATAAAGTAAACCCGAATGATATCGGGTTACAGAAATTCTCTGAACTGATTGAACAAGGCGCACACCAGGTTAAAATAGCTGTAACAGAACTCCGGGACATGAAGAATATGCGCAATATCACCGAAGCCCTGGTGAAGATCAACAGCATTGAGAACCAGGCAGACGATGTATTTGATTTCAGTATCGAACGCCTCTTTGAAACAGAACCGGATGCCAAAGAAGTGATCAAGAAAAGAGAGATCTACCAGGTAATGGAAATTGTGACCGACAAATGTGAGGATGCCAGTAATGTGATTGAATCCATTATTATCAAGTATGCTTAACCTTTTTTGCTAACGATCACATCCTGTTATGACTACTTTTCTGATCTCGATTATCGTTCTGGCATTGTTGTTTGATTACATCAATGGTTTTCATGATGCAGCCAATTCCATTGCCACGGTGGTATCTACCAAGGTACTGACCCCATTTCAGGCGGTATTATGGGCTGCCTTATTTAATTCAGTGGCCTTTTTTATTTTTAAAGATCATGGGGTAGCCGATACGGTTGCCAAAACGGTAAAACCGGCCATGATTGACCCCGCCGGAACTGACCCCGCCCATGCCAAGATGATGGTGGTGATTTTTGCCGGACTGATAGCAGCCATTGCCTGGAACCTGCTGACCTGGTGGCTGGGCATCCCTTCCTCCTCCTCCCATACCCTGATCGGTGGTTTTGCCGGTGCGGCGATTGCGGCAGGCGGATTTGGCGCTGTCAATTCATCCGTGATCATCAAAACGGCTTCCTTTATTTTTATAGCTCCGCTGATTGGGATGTTCATGGCCTTTGTAATGTCACTCTGGTTTCTCAGCTCCTTTAAGAAAGGATGGACCTCCAAGATTTTCTCAGTCATTGTAATCATATTTGTTGCGATATTCCTTTACAGCAGTCTTGAATTTAACCGGGAAGTACTCGCCAAAAAAACCCATTACGAAAGTTATATTACACAGGTTATCTTCTATTCCAAAAATTTCAAGTGGATCCTGCTGGCATTTATCCTGCTGGTAATGGCGGTTTTCTCGCTTTATCTGAGCAGCCTGAATGCCCATAAAGCCACACAATGGTTTAAAAAACTGCAGCTGGTTTCCTCTGCAGCATTCAGTATCGGACATGGTGGTAATGATGCACAAAAAGTAATGGGTATCATTACCGCTGCGCTGATCGCCGGTGGCCAGATCAGCAGTATCAAGGAAATGCCGAACTGGGTACCCATTTCCTGCTACCTGGCCATTGGTCTGGGTACCATGAGTGGCGGTTGGAAGATTGTAAAAACCATGGGAACCAAAATCACCAAAGTGACTCCTTTTGAAGGCGTGGCTGCAGAAACAGCGGGTGCCCTGACTCTTTTTATCACCGAAGCACTCAAGATCCCTGTCAGTACCACCCATACCATTACCGGTTCTATCATGGGTGTGGGTGCCACCAAAAGACTCTCCGCTGTTCGCTGGGGTGTTACCGTTAACCTGCTCTGGGCCTGGATCCTGACCATTCCTATCAGTGCACTGCTAGCCGCAGGTGTATATACCATTGCCCGGCTCTTCTTTTAACAACATCAATAGTATTATCATAAAAAATCCTGACTTTTGTCGGCCCACAGGGCTCCAGAAGGAGGATTTTTTATGAGTAAAATACTAGTTACAGGCGGCTGCGGATTCATCGGATCGCACACAATCGTTGACCTCGTTGAGAACGGGTTCGACGTGATTTCTATTGATAACAACTCCCGGTCCAGTGAAGTGATCATGAAAGGAGTAGAACAGATCACAAAGAAAAAGATCAAGAACTACAAAGTAGACCTCTGCAACTTCGACGACACTTTTGCCGTTTTCCAGGAAAATACTGATATCACCGGCATCATTCATTTTGCCGCTTTCAAAGCCGTTGGAGAATCAGTAGAAAAGCCATTGCTCTATTTTGAAAACAACCTGGTCTCCCTCATTAATCTCCTGAAATGCGTACAGGAATTCAAAGTACCTCATTTTGTATTTTCTTCCTCCTGTACCGTGTATGGTGAACCCGATCAGGTTCCTGTTACCGAAGAAACGCCGCCCAAACCGGCCCAATCACCCTACGGTTACACCAAACAGATGGGTGAACAGATACTGAATGAATTTTGTAAAAGTTCGGAACTCCAATGTATCCTGCTCCGTTATTTCAATCCGGCAGGCGCCCACCCTTCCACCGCCATCGGTGAAATGCCATTGGGAAAACCACAGAACCTGGTGCCCGCTATCACCCAAACCGCTATCGGCCGCATACCCAAATTACAGGTCAATGGTAACGATTACCCCACCCGGGATGGTTCTAATATCCGTGACTATATACATATCTGTGATTTAGCCAGTGCCCATACCCTGGCATTGCAATACCTGGAACAGGGAAAAAATAAAAAGGCTTGTGAAGTCTTCAACCTGGGTAGTGGTGAAGGAGTGACCGTGCTGGAAGCCATTCTGGCCTTTGAAAAAGTGAGCGGAAAAAAACTGAATTATGTAATTGGTCCCCGGCGCCCGGGAGATGTGGTAGCCGTTTATGCCAATAACCAGCTGGCTAAAGATGTGTTGGGATGGACACCCAAATTCAGTATTGAGGACATCATGGATTCGGCCTGGAAATGGGAGGTTCGCCTGAAAGCAGATGCCACGGTTTTTGGCAGTATTCCCGGAGAATTGAACTGATTTTATCCCCTCCCCGGCAGGATCAGTCCCTATTCAATTCGATCCCCTACTTTTGCGGCACAAATCGTTTATCATGGCTTTAAAAGATATTCAGTCCACCGGCAGTAAAGATACCCGCAGCGGTTTCGGTGATGGGATTGTGGAAGCAGCCCGCAGCAATCCCAATATCATTGCATTGACAGCAGACCTGCTGGGTTCCATGAAGCTGAACCAGTTTATCAAGGAATTTCCTGAGCGCTTTATTCAGGTTGGTATTGCCGAAGCCAATATGATTGGTATTGCAGCCGGTCTCACCATTGGCGGCAAGATTCCTTTTACCACCACATTTGCGAATTTCTCCACCGGCAGGGTCTATGACCAGATCCGCCAGTCTGTTGCTTACAGTGGCAAGAATGTAAAAATTTGCGCCTCCCACGCAGGATTAACCCTTGGTGAAGATGGTGCCACGCACCAGATACTCGAAGATATCGGACTAATGAAAATGCTCCCGGGTATGACGGTTATCGTGCCCTGTGATTATGCACAGACAAAAGCAGCCACCATGGCCATTGCCGATTACCAGGGACCAGTGTACCTCCGTTTCGGTCGCCCCTCATGGCCTATTTTTACAACAGAGCGTCCATTTGAAATCGGCAAAGCCCAGCAATTCTCCGAAGGAACAGATGTAACCATTTTTGCCTGCGGACACCTGGTATGGAATGCCATCCAGGCCGGCGCTGCCCTGGAAGAAAAAGGAATCAGTGTGGAAGTGATCAATATCCATACGATCAAGCCACTGGATGAAGCAGCGGTGATCCAATCGCTCCGCAAAACAAAATGTGCTGTTACAGCAGAAGAACATAATATCATCGGCGGACTGGGAGATGCAATTGCCCAGGTTGCAGCCAAACATTGTCCGGTACCCATTGAATATGTAGGAACCAAGGATACTTTTGGCGAAAGCGGTACCCCGGCCCAGCTGTTGAAGAAGTACGGACTGGATGTTCCGGACATTATTGCCGCAGCCGAAAAGGTGATGGCCAGAAAAAACAGTTAAAAACCCCGGAAATAAACTTATTTAAGCAGGTTCTTTTAAAAATGGACCTGCTTTTTTACTTTTAAGTAAGTTTACTATTTAAACATATCCGGTTTCCAATATTCTAACCTACTCAAAGCCCCTGACGAATGTCCTTAACCCAAACCAGCGATAGCGAATTGCTCGTTCAATTTCGTAACCCCGTTACGAAGGAAAAAGCATATACCAGCCTGATCCGTAAGTACCAGGAGAAATTATACTGGCATATCCGCCGGATGGTGGTGGATCATGATGATGCCAATGATGTGCTCCAGAATGTACTGATCCGGGTTTGGAACGGACTGGAGAATTTCCGGGAAGACAGCCAGCTCTATACCTGGTTATACCGGGTGGCCACCAATGAGTGCCTGACCTACCTGGAACAAATGAAGAAAAGAGCTTCCGTGAGCCTGAGCGATGTGGAAAGCGGACTGAGCAATAAAATCAAGGCCGACAAGCATTTTGATGCCAACAAACTGGAATGGAAATTGCAAGTAGCAATTCAGCAACTGCCTGATAAACAAAGAGTTGTATTTAGTTTAAGGTATTATGACGAGATGCCTTATGAAGAAATGAGCCGGGTATTGGAAACCAGTGAGGGCGCCCTGAAAGCGAGTTATCATCATGCTGTTAAAAAAATTGAGGATTACATGCTGAATCATTAAACTTTGATTATTGAAAACCATCTTACTATTGCAGGTATCTGCGAAAACAGGATGAAAACCCGGGAAACCGGGACCCGATCATGACAGAAAAAGACAACATATTACAGGAACTGAAAGAGCTGAACAGCCGGTTGGCCGGTTACCAGTCTGGTCAAACCTATACTGTACCCGCCGGGTATTTTGACGGGTTGATCGGTCAGGTGATGCAGCGAATCAGGGCCCTGGAAACAGCCAATGCTTCGGAAGAGCTGGAACTGCTCTCCCCGGTATTGAGCCGGTTGTCCAAATCAATGCCCTATACAGTACCCACCGGTTATTTTGAGCAATTGGACAAACGCCTGGAAAAAGTGATGGGATCGGATGAGCATACCATACTTGATACTGTAGATAAACAAATGCCTTACCAGGTGCCTGCTGGTTATTTCGATGGACTGGCTGAGCGGATGTTACAGGCAGTACGTACCGCTGACCATTCTACCGTACAGGATGAAACGGCTGCTATTTCTCCTTTGCTGGGCAGCCTGAAAAAGGAAATGCCTTTCCATGTACCGGCTGGTTATTTCGAAAGTCTGGCCAGCGATGTCGCTGCTAAAGAATCAGCTACTGAAGCCAAAGTGATTGCGATTACCAGTCGCAGCTGGTTCCGTTATGCCGCTGCCGCAGTAGTAACTGGTGTAGTATTTCTGGCAGGCTTTTTATTACTGAATAGACAGGACAATGATGCCGAAGCCGGTATCAAAGTTTTCAGTAAAGTTTTAATAGATATCAAACCATTGAACGATACAGAACAGGATGACCTGGTTGATTTTCTTGATGCCGGTTTAACCGGTTCTGAAACCGCCCAGGTGAATCCTGAAACCAAGTCCAAAGAAATTCAACAACTGCTGCAGGATGTTTCAGAGGAAGAATTGAAAGACTTCCGGGAACAGACCGAAGACGTGGGGGAAGTGTTAATGACCAATTAAAGCAGAAATGATCATGAAAAAATTTTTACTCATCTTAACCGTTTTTATAGGCTCACTGGCCACCGGTATGGCCCAAACCGAACCGGATGATGCCAATCCGCAGGAAAGCAAGATCCGCGAAAGGATGCAGGAGTATATTCAAAACCGCCTGAACCTGAGCCGCAATGAAGCTGAAAAATTCACGCCCATCTTTGTGCGTTACTTCAGGGAATTTGCCCAAACTCACCGAAGCTACAAAGGCGATCGTCTGGTATTACAGCAAAAGATCATTGACCTGCGGATTCGCTACCGTACTGAATTCCGTCAGATCATGGATGAACAAAGGGCCAACCGGGTCTTCAAACATGAAGATGAATTCAGACAGGAAGTAGTGCGCATGATCCGGGAAAATAAAAGAGAAAGACTGGAGAGCCGGCCGCTTCGCCGGAATCGATCGATCGTAGAATAATTGAAATATTTCAACCGGCCTCGCCGGTTTTTTTATGCCGCTACCTAAAATTATTTAGCTGCTCCAAAATCCCATAAAGGATGCTTCACATCATGGTAAAAAAGAAAGGTCCATTTTTCTACCTCTCCCTGCTGCCACCATTGTTGTCTTAGCTCCATGGCTTTCTTTCCATCATAATCGTATTTGGCCGCAAAGCGATGTTTCATTTGCTGCAGTTGCGGTGCTTCATCACCGCCAAAGAAGATGGTCTTACCTTCTTCCCTGATCCAGAATACCTGGTGGTGGGGAGCATGTGCTCCTGAAACTGCATATTCAATATAACCATCAATCATTCCCGGACCGTCCAGCAACTCCACCTGGTTATTATTGCGCAGGCATTCCAGTTCTTCAGTGATATAAGAAGGAAAGCCTTTTTCAAAAGCATAAGCCAGTTCCGTTCGCTGTACATAGTAACGGGCATTGGGCAATGAGAGTCTTTCACCCAGTCCTGCTCTTTCAATACCGGCCGCACCGGCATGGTCTTTATGCAAATGGGTGAGCAGGACCTTTGTTACTTCCGAAGGATTGATCCCTGCCTCCATCAGGTTATGATGTAGCTGGAGGGTGCCATTGATTTCAAAACCAAGACCCATATCCAGAAGGAGTATATCCCGGCTGGTGATTACCAGAAAAGGCTGGATTTCCACCAGCAGGCTACCGGCCGGTCTTGATTTTAAATCATCAGCCGAACCATCAAATGGGATGAATTTTTTGGTTTGATCAATGGTGAATGTGCCTTCCGAGAGCGGGATAATTTTCATAGCTGTTATAAAGATCAAAGATGACGAGAACCAAAGAGATAATAAAATAAATGAGGGGGATGCGCGGGTCCATCTTATCAGCGCAAAACCATTTGCCGGTCGGCATCCAGACGGATCAGGATAAAAAGCATGATGGTAAAGGTGAGTAACGAAGTACCTCCATAGGAGATAAAAGGCAGCGGGATACCGATCACAGGTGCCAGTCCGATCGTCATGGCAATATTGATCGCAATATGAAAGAAAAATACGGACGCCACACCATAGGCATAACAACGGCTAAATGTACTTCTTTGTCTTTCGGCAATGGTCACGATCCGGAATAATAGAATGAGGTATAAACCCAGCAATACCATACTGCCGGTAAAACCAAATCCTTCCCCAACGGTACAGAAAATAAAATCGGTACGTTGCTCGGGAACAAAGTCATAACGGGTTTGAGTGGCATTCAGTAAACCCTTTCCAAAAAAACGACCGCTGCCAATGGCTATTTTGGATTGCCGCACATTATAACTGGTACCGCTTTCTTTTTTCTTTTTGAGATCCTGCGCATTCACACCTTCTTTCACCGGCTCATAGGGATTGTCTTTCCCAAACAGGTCATAGATTCTTTCTACCTGGTGCTTTTGCAATACATTTTTAAAGATATAGGGCACTGCAAATCGCTGTACGCCCACACAAAGCGCCCAGATCAGCAGAATCATGAATAAGAGCCCGCGGTTTCTTTTGATTTGTCTGCTTAATGCATAAATCACCAGGGCTGCAATACCCGTTAATACCAATGCCAGTATATTGGGCTCGATCACAATCGTGGCTACGATTAGTGCAGCAACGGCAAACCCGATGAGCAGGATGATGGAAGGGAGCCCCTCGCGGTACATCACAATAAAAAAAGAGAAATACACGAGGGCCAGTCCGGTTTCACTTTGCAGGATCGTAATCGCAGCCGGGAACAAAGCAATAGCGGCGGCCAGGAATTGTGATTTTGTCTTGGTGAAATCAGTTTCCGGTCGGGATAGATATTTGGCCAATGCAAGGGCCACAAAAATTTTACAAAACTCAGCCGGCTGGAAATTGAATGCGCCCAGTTTAATAATCGATTGGGTTCCTTTTATATTGGAGTGAAAGGGAAAAACCAGCATCAGCATAAAAATGCCGAAGGCATATCCCAGGTTGGCGGTGGCGGCAAAGAATTTGGAATCAGTCAGTAATATAAAGAGCGCAATACCTCCGCCAATCAGGAAAAAGAAAAACTGTTTGCTGTAATCTGTTTTGAATCGTAAAAAACTCTGGAGTACCGGGTCACCTTCTTTGTAGGTAGCGGCGAAAATAGCCGTCAGTCCGATCGCTACCAGTAAGAGGTAAATACCTACCAGGCTCCAGTCGATTCCCTTTGATATGGCCGGATTCCGCTGGTTCATTGATTGATATCATTTTTAGCGGTATCCCTGCCCATCACCATTTTCTTTTTGGAACTGTCGGGAAGGATCATGTCTTTGGGAGAAGGCTTTTGTTTGCTGGTATCCTTTGCCGGTTTGCCATCTTTTTTTAATGATACCCTTGCTTCGGCTTCCGTGAGGTTATCCTCCGTTTGTAAAGTGTCGCTGATATTCTTTAATTCTGTCTTCAGTCCTTTTTCTTCTTCTTTGGCTTTGCGGATAGAATCCTGCTGCCGCATTTTATCCACCATCATTTTAGGAATCAGGTTGGTCTTGATGATACTTTCCATCCTGGGCTTCCAGCGATTGTCGATAGAATCATTGATATATTGCTGGATCAGCAGACTCACGATCGGCGCCGCATACGTACCCCCGTAACGGCCCGAATTTTCTACCACACACATGATGGCGATTTTTGGATTTTCCCTGGGGGCAAAAGCCGCAAAGAAAGAGTGGTTGGGTTGTTTCACTCCACGGTAATAGTTCTCTACGGTTCCGGTTTTACCACAGATATTGATTCCTTCAACCCTGGAACCCCGTCCCGTACCGCTTTCCATTACCCCCTGCATTCCCTGGTGTACGACTTCAAAAATACTATCGGCCAGATCAATGGGCCTGACCTTCTCCCTGTACTTCTCGAGGAGACCAAATTTGTCGCCTCCTTCTATAGAGTCCACCACATGCGGAATATAGTACCAGCCTTTATTGGCGATATAGGCCATTTCATTCGCTACCTGTAAAGGGGTGGCGGTGACCTCACCCTGCCCGATACTCACTGACCGGAAAGTGCAGAAACCCCATTTACCTGAACCGTATTGTTTATTAAAAAACTCCGGCGTAGGGATCATCCCTTTTATTTCAGTTGGCACATCCACACCCAGTTTATGTCCAAGACCAAAAGCCGACATATAATTATTCCAGGCCCGAAGGCTGCTGTCGATGGAAGGATACTTGGGGTTGTTGATCACCCTTTGCATCACATTGGCAAAATAAGTATTGCAGGAGTGGGTAATTCCGGTAGACAGATAATAAGTACCCGGATCCAGACAGCCCATGGGCTTAGCACTACCACATCCATAAAATGCACCACCGCAACTAAATGTGGTTCTTGTGTTGATGACACCTTCTGCCAGTCCGACCAGGGCCTGTAATGTTTTAAATGTAGAACCGGGTGCATAGCTCGCATTCACGGCACGGTTCAGCAGTGGAAGACGGGCATCGCGGTACAGTTCATTAAAATGTCTTCTTCGTTCGGGCCCGGTGAGGTAGCCGGGGTTATAAGTTGGACTACTGACCATGGCAATAATGCCTCCTGTTTTGGGATCAATGGCAACGATGGACCCCACTTTATTGGTCATGAGTTTTTCGCCGAGCTCCTGGAGTTCAATATCCAGACTGGTGTACAGGTTACTTCCAGCCACCGCTTCCTTATCCATGGCACCTCCTTCATAAGCGCCCTGGATGCGACTGAAATTATCCTTAATCAGGTATTGTACCCCTCGTTCGCCCATCAGGGCTTTTTCATAACTGGCTTCCAGCCCGGTCATTCCTGCATAATCGCCGCTTACATATCCGTCACCATCATGCTTCTTCAGATAATTCGTATCTACTTCACCCAGATAACCAAAGATATTAGCGCCTGCATTATAGGGGTAGGACCGGATGGGGCGTTCCTGTACATAAAACGCTTTTTGGAAACGCCAGAGGTTTTCCTGGATCCGCGCAAATTTCTGGGGAGAAAGGGAGGCTTCGAATATAGATGGCTTTTGAGAGGAGTTTTTGATGATGGCGGTAATCACCCTGGTTTTGAATTCAGCTGTATCAATTTCCAGTAAACGGCAAAGAAAAAAAGTATCGATCCCTTTCAACTGGGCCGGGGTTACCATCAGGTCATGGGTGAGTGTATTATTGATAATGGGTTTCCGGTAACGGTCAAAGACCAGTCCACGGGGAGGATACATGGTTTTTTTAAGAATGGCATTATCATCCGCCATCTGCCTGAACTTTCCCGACACTACCTGCAGATAAAATAATTGTCCGGCAATGACCAGAAATACGAGCAGGAAGATCAGTCGTATAATACGGCTCCTCGATTGGTTGAACACAGGCATAGACCGCTAAAAAATGTTGAGATGATTGCTGAGGTATGGGAAAAATAATGCAACTGCAATGTACGAATTGGAAAAGCGGGTTTCCAAATCTATTTGTAAAATAAAATGCGAAATCGAAAAATTGCTATGCAGGAATTTTGATCAGGCCGTATTTGTCCTGAACCGGAGCTTTCTTGGAAAGAGCAATTCCACAGTGAAAATGAGGAGCAGACTGATCCCGGTAGTAGCTACCACTTTGATTAGAAAATCTAAGAAGCTGCCAAAGCTTAGCCACTCTAATAATACCAGGTAGCCATGGTGCAGGAGGGTAAGGATAAAAACATAAACCGCATAGGGTGTCCATTGCATGGCCAGCGGAGAAGGTTCTTTGTAATTGAACTCGCTACTGTCACGGGGAGTCAGGATATTGATGATAAAGGGACGCACATAGGCCACCAGGGTACAGGCTGCTGCATGCAAACCGGGTGTCATCGAAAAATAATCAAGTGTCAGTCCGGTAACGAATCCGGTAATGAGTAACCATTGCCTTGAAATAGAAAAGGGAAGCCAGAGAATAAAGAGGTAGTAGATATAGGGTGTAATGAATTTATGCAGGTGCGGGATCTTGTCCAGCACATATACCTGTACAAAAATGAACAGGACAAATCGCATTGTATTTTTTAGAAAGTCGTTCACTTTGGGTTTTTGGGAGCGGTTTCAATTTTCTTTCGGGTGTCCTGGTTCAGTCCGGTTTGTTCAGTATAATCCAGATTCTCCAGAATATGTACCTGCTGCAGGTTATTGAAATTGGCTGCAGTCCTGATCCGGAGTTGGTACATCCCGGTGGTATTATCCAGTTTTACTTCGGCCACGGTTCCAATCAGGTATCCCGGAGGATAATTAAAGGACACCGGGCTGCTGAGCACACTATCACCCTTTTTCACTTCCACGGTTTTGGGGATTTTCTTCAGCACCAGGAAGCGGGGATCTTTTCCATCCCATTCAGCCGTTCCGAAATCACCGCTTCTTTTAAGGGCGGCGCTGACAGAATTCTGCACATGAAGCAGACTCATCACCTGTGCAAAATTGGGACTGGTGTTCACTACCACTCCTACTACGGCCCCGTCGGAACTGATCACGGCCATATTATCCTTTATACCCTGGCTACTGCCCCGGTTGACCTGGATGAAATTCTTTTGTGAGTTGACCGTGTTGTAAACCACGGTGGCTGGCCTCGCATAATAGCGGCGGTAATGACCGAGGGTATCAAATGGAGTAGTCTCTTCTATCAGTTGCCCGGAAGTATCATGTTTGGCAAAATTGCTCTTTTGCAGATTCAGCAGAGAGTCGTTGAACCGGTGGATCCTTCTGTTTTCTTCTTTCAAAGTAAAATAATCCTCTACCTTATTATATTGTGTATTCACCCTGCCGGTGACTTCATTGGCAATACCCAGAAATTTGGCGCGGTGAAAGCGGTTGTAGCTGACCAAAAACCAGAGGGCTACCACCTGCAAAAGGAGGAAGGTAAAAAAGGTTCGGTACCTGCTGAGGAATAGAAAAACGTTACGCATACCCCTGACCCCGGAAGGGGTTTGACCGTTTTAACGCATTACAAATGGATACCTGTCGTAATTCTTCAGTGCAATTCCTGTGCCTCTTACCACACTTTTCAGCGGGTCGTCTGCTACATGAACCGGCAATTTGATTTTATTACTGAGGCGTTTGTCCAATCCGCGTAAAAGGGCACCACCACCAGTGATATAGAGACCCCGGCGATAAATATCTGCAGCCAGTTCGGGCGGTGTTTGCTCCAGTGCTTTGAGTATGGCTTCTTCAATTTTGAAGATGCTTTTATCCAGTGCTTCGGCAATTTCCTGGTAGCTGACCATGATCTGTTTGGGGATACCGGTCACCAGGTCACGTCCGTTCACCGGGAAATCATCCGGCGGATTATCAATTTCTTTCATCGCAGCACCCACCTGGATCTTGATTTGTTCGGCTGTTCTTTCTCCGATCAATAAGCTATGATAGCGGCGAAGTGCTTCCATGATATCAGCCGTGAATTCATCTCCGGCAATACGAATGGACTGATCACAAACAATACCAGCGAGTGCAATTACCGTGATACCGGTTGTACCACCGCCGATATCAATGATCATATTTCCTACAGGTTCTTCCACATCAATTCCAATACCAAGGGCAGCTGCCATTGGCTCATGGATCAGGTATACTTCTTTTGCACCGGCTTGTTCTGCGCTGTCACGTACCGCTCTTTTCTCTACCTCCGTAATGGAAGAAGGAATACAGATCATCATTCTCCAGCTGGGAGGAAAAAGTGGTTTTTTGGGATATACCAGTTTGATCAGTTCGCGGATCATTAACTCCGCAGCATTGAAATCTGCAATCACACCATCTTTTAATGGCCTGACGGTACGGATGCTTTCATGTGTCTTCTCGTGCATCATCAATGCCTTCTTCCCTACGGCGAGCACTTCCTTTGGATTATTGCGGTTCAGGGCCACAATACTGGGCTCGTTCACGACAACTTCATCATTATGTATAATGAGGGTATTGGCTGTACCCAAATCAATTGCTATTTCCTGTGTAAACCAGTTAAAAAGTCCCATTAAATTTTTCTTGGATTATAGAGGGCAAAGGTGGAGGAAATAATCTGAATTATCAAAGGGAAACTCCCCGGAGAGTTAGTTTTTTTTGTTAATGCGCTTTGGGAAATTTGCGTTGTCATGCCATTGCCATTTTTCCGGCTGGTCAACCAATGAACTCATTACCCAATTTCGATTAACTTCATTCCATGCGTATCATCAGCCGCACGGTAATGATTCTTTCCCTGGTTAGTCTGCTGGCAGATATTGCCAGTGAAATGTTGTATCCGGTGATTCCGGTTTACCTCCAGGAAATTGGATTCAGTGTTTTGCTGATCGGGCTGCTTGAGGGGGTGGTAAGTTTTACTGCAGGACTCAGCAAAGGTTATTTTGGTAAGCTTAGTGATGAAAAAGGACTGCGTTTGCCCTTTGTAAAACTGGGCTACCTGCTGGGGGCCCTTTCCAAGCCCCTGATGGCGGTTTTTACCAGCCCTTTCTGGGTTTTTCTGGTCAGAACCACCGACCGGCTGGGAAAAGGAATAAGATCCGGTGCCAGAGATGCCCTGCTGGCCGGAGAAGCAAGCCCGGAAACCAAGGCCCGGGTCTTTGGTTTTCACAGGGGAATGGATACGATAGGTGCCGCAGTGGGCCCCGTTATCGCCCTGATTTTCCTTTTCTATTACCCGGGATCCTATACCACCCTGTTTTACCTGGCTTTTATCCCGGGTATACTATCTGTTCTGTTGATTTTCCTGCTGAAAGAAAAAAGAAATCCTGTCTCCACACTGGGAAGGGGGAATTTTTTCTCCTTTTTTGGTTATTGGAAAATTGCCAGTCCGGGATACAGGAAACTAATTCCGGCCCTCCTGGTTTTTGCCCTTTTCAACAGTTCGGATGTTTTTTTGCTCCTGCTGACCAAATCCAGCATCGGAACTGAAACGGTTCAGATTGCCGGAACGGTTTTCAATGCCGACAGTATCACGATTGCTGCCTATATTTTTTACAACCTGGTATATGCTTTGGCAGCCTATCCAATGGGTTCAATGGCCGATAAACTGGGTTTTAAAAAAACGGTATTGCTCGGGTTTTTCTTATTTGCGATTGTCTATGGCGGCTTCGCAACAAGCCCCTCCATCACCCTGATTTTTGTTCTTTTTGCTGTTTATGGTGTGTATGCCGCCGCCACAGAGGGGGTCATCAAGGCATGGATTACCAATTTATCAGGCAAAGCCAATACCGCCACCGCTATTGGTTTCTATTCCAGCTGTGAAAGTATCAGTGCTTTTTTCGCCAGTCTGATTGCGGGAGCGATCTGGACCGGCTTTGGCAGCAGTGCCAGTTTCCTCCTTTCTTCCATCACAGGAATTGTTATTTGCATCTATATTCTCCTGTATGTCAGGGACCCAAAGAACTGATCCTGATTCATACTCATTCAACGGCATTTTGGCATAGTAATGGCACAGGGAGGTTTTATTCATTGAATGCTTCATTAAAACTTCTTTATGAAAAAAGTCATTATTGTAATGCTATGCTTGTTATTGACAACTATTGGATACACCCAGAGTAAAAGTGCTGCTGGTTCTTCTTACCGAACGGCACTCGGGGTAAAGGTTTGGGATGGCGGGGGCATCAGTTTTAAGCATTTTGTTCAGGACAATGCTGCACTGGAACTGATCGGTTATTTCTGGAACCGTGGCTCCAGAATCACCGGGTTATATGAGATTCACGGACCCATCAATGGTGCTACGGGTTTGAAATGGTATATCGGACCCGGGGCACATATCGGTTTCTACAATACCAAATATGGTGATGGTACTTTTATTGGGGTAGATGGCGTGATTGGTCTTGATTACAAATTCAACAGCGCGCCGATTAATATCTCGCTAGACTGGCAGCCCTCTTTTGAATTTGGCGACAACCGGGGTTTTGCGAGCAGCTGGGGTGGATTGGGCATTCGTTATACCTTCTGATCAATGATTCAATATTGTTAAAAGCAACCGGCTTCCATTGCCGGTTGCTTTTTTATTGATTACATTGTTTACAAATCAACACTGATGCGAAAACTGCCTCTGTTACTGCTGGCCAGCCTGATTAGTTTTATTGCTTCCTCACAGGATATAGAAAAAATCCGTCAGCAAGTGGAAAAGGATGCCATGGATACGGTCAACTTTCCCTATGGTAATCAACCAAAGAATGGTTCTTTTTATACAATCCGCGGCATGAAAATGTATGTGGAAGTGTATGGAGAGGGTGAGCCGCTGCTCTTTATTCATGGCAACGGTGGATCAATCAATAATTTCCTGTACCAGATTCCTTATTTCAGCAAAAAATACAAAGTGATTGTGGCCGACAGTCGTTCTCAGGGACGTAGCGAAGACCGCAAAGATTCCCTGACCTATGAAATGATGGCAGATGATTATGCGGCCTTGCTGGAAGCCATGAAAATTCAATCGGCCTATGTAGTAGGCTGGAGTGATGGCGGCATCAACAGCATCCTGCTGGCATTAAGGCATCCGGAGAAAGTAAAAAAGATGGCCATTACCGGTGCCAACCTGGTACCAGATACCACGGCGGTCCCTAAGGAAGTATGGAACCTGGTAAAGCCGGGGTATTTCATGGTGAAGAATAAGAAAAATAAAAGCTACGAAGATTCAATGCAGTTAAAACTGCTACGGTTACTAATCGAACAACCGCATATCAGTCCGGCTGAACTGCAGCAGATCAAGGCCCCGACCCTGGTCATTGGAGGAGATAATGATGTGATTAAACCGGAACATACTTTACTGATCTGGAAAAATATTCCAGGGGCCAGTCTTTGGATATTGCCTAATTCCGGACATAGTACCCCGCTTGTCTACAAGGATGATTTCAACCGGATCGTGGATCAGTTTTTCCAGACGAAGCCAAGGACATTCACGCCGAATGACCGGTTCTTTTAGGCAGCCACAAAGCCCAGCATTTTCTCCAGTGCGGTGGAGAGTTGCGGCAGTTTTCTTCTTTCGGCCAGGAAGCTGTTTAGCTGGGCAATTTCTTTAAAAATATAATGCTTATCTGCAGCAGCTTTCAGGTAATCCTTTCCCGTACTGCCACCGGTACCAATACGGGTGCCGATCATCCGGTGCACCATATTCATGTGCCGGTAACGCCAGGAGCTGAGTTGTTCGTCGATCTCCAGTAATACATTCAGCAGCTGAAAAGGCAATTGGAGCAAGGGGTATCCTCGGTAGAGTAAAATAAAGAGTGCAGCCCTGCAGGCGGCTGGCGACAGATGACGGCCGGGCATTTCATCCGGATTTTCAAAGATGCTGTCAAAGACCTGGCTATTTCCTTTTTCTGCATCTGCCAATCCTTCGGTATATACTTTCTTATAATTCTCCCAGAAGGCCTTGTCGGCTCCTTCTTTTAAAAAGGGCATTCTTTCCAGCCATTTATTCAGCAGTTGTAATAAGGATGGTTGCGCCTCTGCTTTTTTAATGATGTCAACATGATCAGGTTTTAACTGAGAAGTATAATATTCCCGGCCATGACGTTCGTCAAAACCCAGTCCCAGTTTGGCTTCCAGCTCCTTGAACTGCCAGCTTTGAAATCCGGAAGCAGGCCGGAGCATATCCCTGAAATCGAGGAAGTCCATCGGTGTCATGGTCTCCATGATATCAATCTGCTGAACCAGTACCCGTAAGATGGTTACACATCTTTGCAGGCGGTGCACGACCGTTTGCAGTTCAGGGGAATTATCATTGAGGGCAGGGCGGCCCATGATTTGTTGTACGGAATCCACTTCATGATGCAGCTGTTTGAACCAGAGTTCATAGGCCTGGTGAATGATGATAAACAGCATTTCATCATGTGCCGGCAATTGGTATTTATCGCTTTCAGGGGATTGTGCCTGCAGGATCTTATCGAGTTGCAGGTAATCGTGGTATTGAACGGCACCGGGCATATCGTTGGTTTTTGCAAAAGTAGCCGACCTGTTGCAGATTGCCTTTATTCAAATTCGTAGCCGATGTCCCGGCGGTATTCCATGCCGGTAAATGAGATCTTCTCCATTTCTTCTTTGGATATTTCTACGGCATCAAAAATGGACCGTCCATAGGAAGTGAGACAGAAGACCCGGCCACCATTGGTGAGCACTTTGCCATTCTCGCTGTTAGTACCCATATGGAATACCATGCTATCGGCCGGGTTCACATCAGCAAGGCCATTGATGGGAATTCCTTTTTTATACTCACCAGGATAACCACCACTCACTGCTACTACCGTGCAGGCGGTGCGTGGATCCGTTTCGATGGTAATCTGGTCCAGCTGCTGATTGGCAGCGGCGGCGAGCAATTGCACCAGATCATTCTTTAAGCGGGGGATCACCACTTCCGTTTCAGGATCGCCCATCCGGCAGTTGTATTCAATCATGTAGGGTTCCTCGTTGGCAATCATGAGGCCGAGAAAAAGAAAACCCCGGTATTCCAGTCCTTCTTTTTTTAATCCTTCCACGGTGGGGCGGATGACTTTCTCTTCAATTTTTTTCATGAGGGCGGCATCTGGCAAAAGGAACCGGACTTACGGCGCCCATGCCACCGGTATTGGGACCGGTATCTCCCTCTCCTACTCTTTTATAATCTTTTGCTTCCGGGAGGATCACATAATTTTTTCCATCGGTAAGCACGAAAACAGAAATTTCAATTCCCTTTAAAAATTCTTCCACCACTACTTTTTTACCGGCATCTCCGAATTTGGCACGCTGGATCATGAGTTCAAATTCAGCAAAAGCTTCGAGCCGGTTCTCACATATCACGACACCTTTACCTGCTGCCAGTCCGTCTGCTTTAAGCACAATGGGCAAGGGGTGTGTTTTGATATACTCTACTCCGTCCTGGTAATTATCGAGTGTAAATTCCTGATAAGCGGCGGTTGGAATATCGTGCCGCATCATGAATGCTTTGGCAAAGGCCTTGCTGCCTTCGAGCTGGGCACCCTGCTGATCGGGCCCGATTACATCAATATCTTTTAATGCCGGATCGCTGATCAGAAAATCGGTGATGCCTTTAACGAGGGGCTCTTCCGGGCCTACTACCACCAGTTGGATAGCATGTTCTTTACAGGCATTCCGGATGCCATCAAAATCGGTTAGGGAAACAGGAAGGTTGGTGCCACATTGGGCCGTTCCTGCATTGCCAGGGGCGATAAAAAGTTTTTCACATTCAGGGCTTTGGGACATTTTCCAGGCAAGGGCATGTTCCCTTCCCCCTGAGCCTAAGAGCAGGATTCGCATAATGGGTTAATCTTGAATTTTAAAGCTTTGCGAATATCGGGTACATCTTTGAAAGTTAATGATAAAAAATGAGCAGCTAAGTAAATTTCTGTATTTTGAGCCTTAACAATTAGGACACTCTGATTAGTAACAACTCAAAAACAGCTGTATGAATCAACCTGCACAAACCGGCAAGCATCCGAAGGGTCTATATGTATTGTTCTTTACAGAAATGTGGGAACGGTTTGGATACTACCTCATGGTGGGTATCCTTTTTCTTTTTATGACCAACAGTTCCGGAAAAGGATTACCAAAAGCTATGGGTGCGGATGTAGTAGGAACATTCATTGCCCTGGTTTATCTGACACCTTTTATCGGCGGATTACTGGCAGACCGTTACCTGGGATATATCAAATCAATATTCATTGGTGGCGCCCTGATGGCAGCAGGTTATCTGACCATTGCATTGCCGGGGGAATACACCGCCTATATCGCCATGGGGCTGATCATCGTGGGTAATGGTTTCTTTAAACCCAATATCTCCACCCTGCTGGGAAATATGTACAACAGGGAAGATCTTCGGCCGTTGAAGGACAATGCCTATAATATCTTTTACATGGGTATTAATATCGGTGCCTTCTTCTGCAATTTCGTGGCAGCCATTCTCCGGAACCGGATCGGATGGCAGGCTGCATTCTCTGCGGCTGGTGTTGGATTAATTATTGGCCTGATTGCACTCGCGTTCAATCTGAAGCATATCAAAAATTATGATGTAAAAAAACCGATGCAGCCAGAAGACATGCCTACCTCCAAAATACTGGGTACGGTATTTATTCCAATGATTGTCTTTGCCGCACTGGGATGGTTCCTCCCCTCTAACATTTTTGGTAGTGACTCTGCGGACGCCTTCATCTTTGCCTGTATCCCTGTTATCATTTTCTATGTCAATCTTTGGAGAAAAGAAAAGGGAGATGATAAAAAAGGAATTGGTGCCCTCTTATTTGTATTTGCTGTTTCAGTTATTTTCTGGACCATTTATAATCAGAACTCAACCGGGTTAACCATCTGGGCGGAGTCGCATACTGACAGATCGATCCCAAAATTCATGGAGAAGCCTGCTGATGCAGTCTACACTTTACAAACACTTTCTGATACAAACCGGCTTGGCGACCAACTAGACAAGCATATGGTTGTAGTAAAAGATGAAGATTCAATAGTCAGAAAGGATACTATTATTACCACCTCAACTAAAAAGGACAAACTAGTCTATGATACTGCTATTTATGGTATAACAGCAAAAGGCAATAGGGTAGACACCGGAACACATGCTATACAAGCTATGGGACCGGATCCTTATTTTGTAAACATACCAAAAGACAAGTGGCCTCCTGGTGGAGTAGCCAAAGTGGGAAACACAGAACTGTTCCAGTCTATCAATCCGTTTTTTATTGTCGCCTTTACCCCCTTACTGATTATCTTCTTTGCCTGGCGGGCTAAAAGAGGCAAACCGGTGAGTACGGCCAGCAAATTTGCCTGGGCATTGGTGATTTCAGGATTGAGTGCGTTGGTGATGGTATTAGCCGTGATGTCTGTTCCCAGCATTTATACCCACAAAACAAGTTCCTTCTGGCTATTCTTTACCTATGGGGTATTTACCGTCAGTGAAATTTGTCTGAGCCCGATCGGACTTTCCTTTGTATCCAAACTGGCACCACCCCGATTAACCGCCCTGATGATGGGAGGCTGGTTTATCTCCACTTCATTAGGAGGAAAAGTAGCCGGTGTGATGGCCACTTTCTGGGATAAGATGCCGGATAAAAGAATCTTCTTCGGCATTATTGCTGTGGCCGCCATCCTGGGCGGGCTGCTCATCTTTGCCAAAGTAAAATCACTGGATAAAATTGTAAGGGATAAAACAGGATCTGCATAAACTGTTCAACCTTTTATCAAAAGGCGGCTTTTCGGAGCCGCCTTTTTGTTTGCCCTAATCCCAATTTCTTTATCTTACCTGTTCAAAAAAATTGCAGCTATGTGGAAGAAGCATCCAAAGGCCCTGCCTTTTTTATTTTTCTCTGAAATGTGGGAACGATTTGGGTATTATCTGATGATCGGGATTTTCACGCTCTATCTAAAAGATTCTGTGGCAGGCTTCAATATGGATGAAAAGGATTCAGCCAGTCTATATGGAACCTTTATTGCCCTTGTATTTTTTACCCCTTTCCTGGGTGGATTGATCGCCGACCGTTACCTGGGTTACCGCCGTTCCATTATCCTGGGTGGTTTGATGATGGGTG
This sequence comes from Chitinophagaceae bacterium, assembly GCA_016720745.1. Taxonomy (GTDB): domain Bacteria; phylum Bacteroidota; class Bacteroidia; order Chitinophagales; family Chitinophagaceae; genus JJ008. Next base: position 371,570 of record JADKKA010000001.1, read on the forward strand.
TCGGTTATTGTACTATGGGCATTCATAACGAAACCATGTTGTATGTATCCATGGCACTCGTAATTGTTGGCAATGGATTTTTCAAACCTAATATTTCCACTTTGTTGGGCAATGTGTACTCCACTCCTGAACACAAGCACCAGAAAGATGAGGGCTATAATATTTTTTACATGGGGATCAATGTGGGTGCCTTTGTCTGCAATTTTTTTGGCGCTGCCCTTTATACCATGATTGGCTGGGGGCCGCTTTTGCCGCTGCCGGTGTGGGTATGTTCATAGGTGTGATTACATTTATTGCCGGTACCAGGCATTATATCGCATATGATGTGAGAAAGCCCCTGCAGCCAGGCGATATGCCCCTTTGGAAAATCCTGACCATCGTGATTCTGCCTTCTCTTATTTTCGGCGTTATAGGTTATTATCTCAAGGGTACCGGCACAGGAAATAACTATATTTTTGATTCTGACTCTACCGATGCCTTCATATTTGCCTGTATCCCCGTATTGATTTTTTATACGGCATTACTCATCCGCAGTAGCAAGGAAGAAAGACCCGCCATGGGTGCCATGCTCTCCATCTTTGCGGTGGTTATTTTATTCTGGGCTATTTTCAAACAGAATGGTTCTGCCTTAAATACCTGGGCCAGTCGTTATACCGACCGCGAAGTGCAAGGGGTTTTAGGAAATGTATTTAGCAGTTTAAAGCAAACTGATAAAGCGGTCAACACTACCTACAAACTGGATTCTGTTGTTAAAACCGATCACCAGTTCCGCAAAGTAAAAGTGGATGGCAAAGAAGTAAAAGAACTGGGCTACCCCTCTTATTTTAAAAATATTCCTCCTGAAAAATTACCCAAAGAAGGAGAAACTGTAAATGCCTGGCTACCCAGCCTGAGTCAATCTATCAATCCTTTCTGGGTCATTGCCCTCACACCACTGATCGTGGCATTATTTACCTGGCTCCGCCGAAAAGGAAAAGAACCGAGTACTCCCACTAAGATCGCTTTCGGATTATTAATCTCTGCTTTATCGGTGCTGGTAATGGTTGCTGCTGTAAAAGCGGGTAATAACGGTGCCGAAAAGGTAAGCGTCTGGTGGCTGATTGGCAGTTATGGTGTGATAACGATCGGAGAGCTTTTCCTGAGCCCGATGGGATTATCGCTAGTTTCTAAATTAAGTCCGGTCCGTATCACTTCATTGATGATGGGTGGCTGGTTTCTCTCTACATCTATTGGCAACAAACTCAGTGGGATCCTGGCCAGTAAATGGGACCAGTACGAAAATAAAGCCAGCTATTTCTGGCTGAATTTTATTTTACTGGGTGCCGCTGCTGTTTTACTCTTTGTGCTTTTAAAGTGGCTGAATAAAGTGATGAGGGAGAAGGGAGTGAATTGAGTCGGGAGTATGGAGTCTAGAGTCATGAGTCAAGAGTCATGAGTCGGCGTTCGCTATCAGTGGATCCAATCGGTTTGTAGTAGTCCATCTTCCGGTCTTTCTGACTTCCCGACTTCCCGACTTCCGGTCTTTCGGCCTTCCCCCATTTTCCTTATCTTACCAATACAAAACCTAACTGCTATGGCGGAACAAAAAGAGTTTAAGCCCTTTGTAGCTCCTGAGACAAAAATGAAGGAGCTGACCGTAAAATCTATTCTTCTCGGTTGCCTCTTCGGTGTCATCTTTGGTGCTGCCACCGTTTACCTGGCCTTAAAAGCAGGACTTACCGTTTCCGCTTCCATCCCTATTGCCGTTATTGCCATCACACTTGGCAGAAGATTCTTCAAGACAACCATCCTTGAAAATAATATTATTCAAACAGCAGGGTCAGCCGGAGAAAGTATTGCTGCCGGTGTTTCCTTTACCCTGCCCGGCTTCCTATTTCTGACTTCCAAGGACAGCGCAGAGTATTTTAATTATATGACGATCCTGATTCTCGCAATTGTGGGTGGACTGCTGGGTACCTTACTCATGATTCCGCTCAGAAAAGCACTGATCGTTAATGAACACGACAATCTTCCATATCCTGAAGGAACGGCCTGTGCCGATGTATTGAAAGCAGGTGAAAAAGGTGGTGACTTTGCTAAAACAGCATTCTGGGGATTGGGCATCGCATTGTTATATGCTACCCTTCAAAAAGTTTTTCATTTTATTGCCGAAGTACCTTATAAAATCTCAGCGCAAACCAATAAGTTTTTCCCCTCTGCAAAAATCAGCGGAGAAATCACACCTGAGTACCTGGGTGTGGGTTATATCATTGGTCCCCGTATTGCCGGTGTACTGGTTGCCGGTGGTGTACTGAGCTGGTTTGTATTAATCCCTTTATTGGCCACCATTATTGACCCCAACCTGATTGCCTCACAATTACACAAGCTGGGATACCTCGCTGATATAACCAAAGCTGGTGGTAAGGGCGGATGGGATCCGGTAGCCCATACTTTTAACGATTATTCTGCGGCCATTTACTATGCCTATATCCGGCAAATCGGTGCCGGAGCTGTTACGGCTGGCGGTATCATTACCCTGATCAAAACTTTACCCACCATCGTGAAGTCAGTGAAATCAAGTATTAAAACACTGAAACTATCAAAGGAAAATGCGGGTGCTGTATTAAGAACAGAAAAAGATTTAAACCTGAAAGTAGTAGGATTTGGCAGCATTGGGCTGGTAGCATTAATTGCATTGCTTCCACAGGTACCGGGTGATGGATTCGGACAAAAATTACTGATCGGTATCCTGGTTGTTTTATTTGGTGCCTTATTCGTTACAGTTTCTTCCAGGATTGTAGGATTAATCGGTTCATCGAATAATCCGATCAGTGGGATGACCATTGCGACAATCATGGGCACCAGTCTGATATTTTTGAGTGTGGGATGGTCGGGACCCTCCTATGAGCCACTCGTGCTGGTGGTAGGTGGAATGATCTGTATCGCAGCAGCGAATGCAGGTGCTACTTCGCAGGACTTAAAGACCGGCTACCTGGTAGGCGCTACCCCGCGTAACCAGCAAATCGCCTTATTTGTTGGTGCCATCGTTTCATCAATTGTAATCGGCTTAACCATCCAGGTGTTGAATAACCCCAGCACTGAAATGATCCAGCAGGGAATAACCAACGCCATTGGAACAGAAAAATTCCCGGCACCTCAGGCCACATTACTGGCTACATTAGATAAAGGCATACAGGCAAAAGACCTCGATTGGCAATTCATTTTTGTGGGCGTTTTTCTGGCCATCGTGATGGAGCTCTGTAATATCAAATCCCTCAGTTTTGCAGTAGGCACTTACCTGCCCCTTTCTACCACATTACCCATTTTTATTGGCGGTATGGTAAAAGCACTGGTTGACAGAAGAGAGAAAAAACTCAATATTCATAAAACACCGGAAGAAGAAGAACTGGGCAAGGGCAATCTTTTTGCCACCGGATTGGTGGCAGGAGGTGCACTCGCAGGAGTCATTATTGCATTTATAGGTGCCTCATCGGGTGGAGAAAAATTCCTGACCAATGTCAGTCTGGAACATTCTCTTTCCGGCAACAGCGGACTTGGAGAGAGCGGATACTTCCTGTTGGGAACCCTTTTCTTTGCTGCACTGGCATTCATTCTTTACAGGATTGCGGCCAGTAAAAAATAAACCGCTGATGAAGCAAAGACTAAGTATCCTGTTTATACTGCTGTTAGTCCCTGCCCTGCTTTTCCCCTGTGGCAATAGCTACCGCAGTAATGCTCATACCACCGAGTATCTGAAAGATAATCAGCTCGCCTCTTTCCGCTTCCGGAAAGGGTTCGATCAGTCGGTTCTTTTACAGGAATTCTACAGACTCAGCGATGCCATCAGCAATAAACTGAATCTGTTTGAAAATCAAAACGACAAGGCCCTGGCCAGTCTGAGGATGGGCAAAACAGAAGAGGCGATCGCTATACTGGAGCAACTGAATAAAGAGAAACCCAACGAATACAAAGTGATCGCCAACCTGGGCACCGCTTACGAACTGGCCGGCCGCAACAAAGAAGCCCTGCAATATATCCGACGGGCCATGCAGCTGAACAGCCAATCGCACCAGGGCAGCGAATGGTTCCATATCCAGGTGCTGGAAGCCAAACTACAGAACAAACCTGCCAATTGGTGGATCAACCATCCGGTGCTTCATTTCGATCAACTGCAAAAAGATGAAGAAACCATCATCAGCGATGTTGTATACCAGCTCAAAGAAAGATTGCCCTTTACGCCACGACCCGATTTGATGATGGCCGCTATTTTGCGTGATGCAGCAGCCTATATCAGGAAGCAAAAAAAATGGCAACAGGAATGGGTACTACTGCGCATCGGAGCAGAATATGATACCGATAAAAAACTTTCACTGGATACCCTTATCGAGACAGTTGAAACCAGACTGAAAGCAGAAAACATGCCCATTCCCGATTTGGCCACTCATTTCGGAAACGAAGATGATTTGCTGAAAAAAGGAAAAGACCTGCTGGAAAAAGGAATAGAATTAGTGAATGGCGAAAAAGAAAAACATGCGGACAAGGAAGCTGTGTCCGGCAATGAACAAAACAAGCTGTGGATCCTGATCCTTGCAGGTGCTCTGCTGGCAGGAGCCGGATTGTATTTTGGCTTCCGGAAAAAGCAATAAACCCGTCAGATAAAATTCAGGTAATCGTATTGTTTGGTCAGGATCGACCGGTCATCTGCATTCAGCCATTTCTTTAATACCGTGGCATAGGCATTCTTGAAATCCACTTTGAATTTTAAATCGCCTTCATCCAGATTGCCCAGGTCGGGCATTTCATTGATCAGACCTTTCTGTTTCAAGCCGCCACTGATAAAGAACATATTATTGGCCGTTCCATGATCCGTACCATTGCTGGCATTTTGTGCCACCCTTCTGCCAAATTCAGAAAAAGTAAAGAAAAGCACATCATTGAAACGGTTGTTCTGCTTCAGGTCTTTTACAAAGGCTTTTAACGCATCATTCATTTCCGTAAACAAGCGTTGCTGCTGATTATCCTGGTTGATATGGGTATCAAAACTTCCCAGTGAAACATAATATACCTTGGTATTGATCTCTGAATAAATCAGGGAAGCCACTGTTTTCAGGCTGTTTCCCAAACCGGTACTGGGATAACTGGCATTGGTCGGATGCATTTTGCTTTGCTGGAAAATATAATCAGCACTGGATAAAGTCTCCGCCATTGTTTTATACAGGTAATCAACGGGCTGGTCACCTGCAGGATGGTTTGCGGCTTTGTGATTCTTCATCACATCCCGGAAGAATTTTTCATTAGCAGTACCATACAAACGACGGGGATCTTTTACTGCAATTCCCTTGAGCTGCTCTCCTTTGAGGGAAAGACTCAGGATATCATCCAGCTCAATGGCCTGGGTGGGTTTGTCACAACCTTTGCACTGTGCATCGAGATAGCGGCCTACCCAGCCGGTGGTCCAGTAATCGGTAGACTGACTCGCAGTATGCCAGATATCCATGCTGCGAAAATGCGAACGATCAGGATTGGGATAACCTACATTGTTCAGGATAGACAAACTGCCATCATCAAATAATTCTTTAAAGCCTGTTAATGCCGGGTGAATTCCCACTTCATCGGTTAGCGTAAGCGCCTTTGATTTCTCAATCCCCAGTTTGGGCCTGGCTTTATAATACAAATCATTGCGCACCGGGATCACGGTATTCAATCCATCATTCCCTCCGCTTAACTGGAGAACAACGACTACTTTATTACCGGGAGGAACCATGGCCTTTCCTTCAAATGCCTTCAGAAACTTGGGCACCATCATTGAAGCGGTGGCCAGCGATCCTACCTGGATGAATTCTTTACGCCTGATATACATTTACAATAATTTTTATCTTTTTAGATCTTCTCCCGTCTGACGTTTAACGTCTGACGTTTAATGTTCTCACCTAACAAAGCTGATACTCCGGTGTACTCATGATCTGCAAAGTGGCTGTCTTAATAAAATTCTCCCGGCCGGACTGATCGGAATGCTGTTTAATCACTTCCGTGCCCACCTGGCTTTTCACCTGCAGCAGATTGGCCGAAATGCTCGCTTCCAGGTTTTCTCTTGGAACTGATTCATAATATTTCACATAGGGCTTCCAGTCTACATCAGCATTGATCTGCTGACGCTTTCCTCCATTTCCCATTGCATTTTGCTTGCTTCCCTGTTTTTTGGCCATCTCCATCGCGGGTTCCCCATCCTTACGACCCATCATGGCGTCGTCATCATCTTTCGGACTGATATTCATTTGATCGGTATCATTGATCAGCAGAGGTATCCTCATCCGCATCATCAGGCTGCTGCTGTCGATCCAGTTTCGGCCACCGGGCCAGCCGGCAACATTGGGCGGATAAAACAATTGTTGTCCCAGCACCCGCTGCAAAAGAATCAGTGAATCCTCGCTTTCCAGTTTCATGGGCAGCATCCGCTGGATTCCTACCATCAGTTCTACGGGTGATTTAATCAGGGCACCGATATTTTTATCCTCATAGAACCAGTCGCTCGTGAAAATATCTTCCATCAGCGGCGCGATCTCATAATTGTTTTTGAAAAAGCGATCGGCCAGCCAGTCGATTTTATCGTTATCCGGTTTTTCATTCACAAAAAAGCGATAGATCTTTTGAGTAATGTAGCGGGCTGTTTGTTTCTCCTGCAATAAAATATCCAGCACTTCTCCCCCGTCAAAATTGCCTGTACGACCCAATACGGTCTTGCTGCCAAAGTCGTGCTGGAATCTGCGAAATACAAATTCACCTTTCATATTGGCGCTCCAGCCTGTAAATGCTCTGGCCGCTTCTTTGATATCGTTTTCGGTATAATTGCCACGGCCGAGGGTAAAGAGTTCCATTACTTCCCTGGCAAAATTCTCATTGGGGTGGTCCTTGCGGTTTTGCTGGTTATTGAGAAAGTTCAGCATCGCAGCTGTCTGGGATACTTCTTTGAGCATGGTACCGAAATTGCCCAATGCATTTCTTCTCAGCACATCCAGCAATCCCTGCTGGTAAAAAATATTGATATTCCGGCAGGCAAAATGTCCATGCCAGAAAAAAGCCATTTTCTCTCTTAACTGAGAAGCGCTGTTCACCATATTGTGGAGCCAGAACAAATTCAGGTTGCGAACTCCTTCCCGGTTCTTTTGCTGCACCTTCTTACGATCTTCAATGTCCATTTCCTTTTTCTTTTGACGACCGGTTTCCTCAATTCCCATCAGCAGGCCTTTGAGGTAATCATCCGCTACATCAATGAATTCAGGCTTTTTGTCCGAGGCTTTGACCAGGGCTTTATAGAACTGTTTGGGCGTGAATTTGGACAGATCCGGAAGTTGTTCCACTGCGGGGCCGAAACCGGCACGCCACATCAAATGCTGGTTCTTCAACTGGTTACTCAATGACATGAAGCTTCATTTAAAGGTTGAGACTGACTGGGAAGGAATTAGTTTAAAAACCGGGCCATAATACAGACGTAAAACGTTAAAAAACCCTGCTTTATTTTCTACATTTGAAAGAGAATCGATATGCGAATCAGGGCTTTTAAATATATCATCCCCTTTATCTTCTTTGCGGGAGCGATCCATTCCTTTAACAGCAGGGGCTGGACGATATGGATTCCGATGATGATAGCCTGGATCCTCATTCCTTTGCTGGAACTGTTGTTACAACCTGATCCTGCCAACATGGATGCAGCAGAAGAGGAACTGGCCAGAAAGAATCCTGTATATGATCTTTTTTTATATATCATCGTGATCCTGCAGTACACCGCCCTTTATTTTTACCTGAGCGGGATGAAAGAGGATCTGCTCAGCTGGCAGGATGCATTGGGCAGAACAGCCGTGATGGGTTTATTATGTGGCACATTTGGTATCAATGTGGGACATGAACTGGGTCACCGGATCAACCCATGGGAACAATCCCTGGCCAAGGCGCTCTTATTGACTTCGCTGTATATGCATTTTTTTACTGAGCACAATAAAGGCCACCATAAAAGAGTGGCCACTCCTGATGATCCCAGCAGTGCCCGGTATAATGAACCGCTCTATCTTTTTTTCTTCCGCACCATAATTTTCAGCTATACCAGTGCCTGGCATATTGCCAATGCTGAAACCAGGAAAAAGGGCAAAGCAGTCTTTTCACTTTACAATGAAATGATACAGTTTACCCTGATACAAGCGGCATTCCTGCTGCTGATTTATGTCGGGTTCGGGCCACAGGTATTACTCTATTTCCTGGCAGCAGCCCTGATCGGTATCCTGCTGCTGGAAACAGTAAATTATATAGAACATTACGGATTGCAGCGTAAAGCAACCGGGGATGGGAAGTATGAGCGGGCCATGCCTGCCCATAGCTGGAACAGTGACCATGTATTGGGGCGGATTTTTTTATTTGAGCTCAGCCGGCACAGCGATCATCATTATATGGCCAGCCGCAAATACCAGGTGCTCCGTCACCATGATGATGCTCCGCAAATGCCCACGGGTTATCCGGGCATGATGCTGCTGTCACTGGTACCACCCGCCTGGTTTTATGTGATGAACCGAAGGATTAAAAAAATACATGCCACTACTTCTCTGCATTAGCCAGTACATAGGCCCGCACATGCAGGGCTTCTTCATTATCGAAACGGGAACGGGGAAACATCAGGGGAAGGATATCATCCCATTTTTTTGCTGAAAACTGTTTGGGTTCAGGTAAACCATGGCAACGACCGCATCTGGCAGTAAACAAGCGATTACCCAACAAAGTATCAGGGGCTACCGTTGCTTTTGGTGGATAGATGAATTCCGTTTTACGGGGTAATTCAGCTTCCCTGCCCGTTATAACCGGCACGGCCTTCTTCTGACAGGAAAAAAGTAATACAATCAGCCAGCATTTTTTCATGCTAATGAGACTCTGGTAAATCCTTTTCGTTTATTCAGTTAATCAGCGATGCACCAAAATAAGGTTGTAATACAGCCGGCAGCTTTACTCCTTCTGCTGTCTGGTTATTCTCCAGTAAACAGGCCACAATCCTGGGCAGGGCCAGTGAACTGCCATTAAGGGAATGAGCCAGTTTGGTTTTACCATCACTGTCTTTGAACCGGATCTTCATCCGGTTGGTCTGATAAGCTTCAAAATTGGATACGGAACTTACTTCCAGCCATTTTTGCTGAGCGGCACTGTACACTTCAAAATCATAAGTGAGTGCGGAAGCAAAACTCATATCACCGCCACATAAAGCCAGGATGCGATAAGGCAGTTCCAGTGTTTGCAGAAGTTGCTCCACATGGGCCACCATGGCATCATGGGCTTCTTCACTTTTATCCGGACGGGTGAGTTGAACGATTTCCACTTTATCAAACTGATGTACCCGGTTCAGTCCACGCACATCAGCCCCAAAACTGCCTGCTTCCCTGCGGAAACAGGGAGAAAATGCAGTCATTTTTACCGGGAGTTCGGTTTCCTTCAGCATCGTATCCCGGTAAATATTGGTCACCGGTACTTCGGATGTAGGGATCATGTAAAAATTATCCGCCGGCATATAATACATCTGTCCTTCTTTATCCGGTAGCTGGCCCGTACCATAGGCACTGGCTTCATTCACCATCAGTGGAGGCAGGTATTCCGTATAACCGGCTGCTGTATTAAAATCGAGGAAGTATTGTACCAATGCTCTTTGCAGTTTGGCCCCTTTTCCTTTATAAAGCGGAAATCCACTGCCGGTTAACTTAGCACCGGTCTCAAAATCCACGATATCATATTTCTTAATCAGGTCCCAGTGAGGAACAGATCCTTCAGGTAAAACAGGAATGGCACCCCCTTCTCTTACCACCACATTATCAGCCGGTGTTTTTCCGGCAGGCACTTTGGATGAAGGCAGGTTGGGCAGTAAGACCATTTTATCATGCAGTAATTTTTCAGTAGCGGCCAGCTGATCCGCAATAGGCTGCAGGGCTGTTTTAAAAGCAGCTACTTCCTGTTTTCTTTTCTCCGCTTCTTCTTTCTGTCCCTTGGCCATCAGCTGACCAATCTCTTTCGAAGCACTATTGACCTTTGCAAGGGTATTGTCTGATTCCAGCTGTAGTTTCTTTCTCTCTTCATCCAGGCTCACAATTTCATCCACCAGCCCGCTGTCTGCAAAATGCTTTACCGCCAGTCTTTCTTTGATCAGGCTGGGATCCTGCCTGATTACCTGTATCTGCAACATCTTATTTCCTTTTTACCGGAGGTTTTAACAATAAAAGGGAAGGCTCCGGAGCCGCAAAGATAATGGAGATGCCGGTTGTGCCGTCAGCACTATCTTTGCCGCTATGTTTGTACATGATGACCTGCAACAACGGTGGTGGAACCTGGAAGCCGGTTTGGCTGAGCGATTTGGGAAAAAACCCGATCTGGAAGCCATTCTATTCCTGATTGGCGTGCAGGAACTGGGTGAGTTCCGGGAGAAATTTACAAAAGAAGAAAAACAGGACCTGATGCATGTAGCCGTTTGCCACCTGCTCAGTCCCAGTGGTTATTATGAACTGGAATTGGTGGATGAGGATGGATGGCCGCATTATAAGCAATTAAAACCCATGCCCGAACTGAATCCGGCCGAACAGGAAAATTTCATTAAGGATCATGTGCTCCTTTATTTTGAACAAAACACTTTATGATATGAAGAAATTTGTATTGGCCATTACGGGTTTATTCCTTTCAGTAGCTCCGTTATTGGCACAATCTGATTCAACGGTAAAAAAGAAAGACCGGAAAAGAGATGTGCTGCTGCAAACCAGTATGGGAGATATCCGGATCCGTCTCTCTGACTCTACCCCCCTGCACCGCGACAATTTTCTGAAGCTGGTTAAAATGCATTATTACGATGGCCTGCTTTTTCACCGGGTCATTAAAGATTTTATGGTTCAGGGAGGAGATCCGGAAAGCCGTACTGCCCAGCCCGGACAACAACTGGGCAATGGCGGACCTGCTTATACAATTCCTGCCGAATTCCGGCCAACCCTATTTCATAAAAAAGGGGTGATTGCAGCAGCAAGAATGGGAGATCAGGTAAACCCCCTGAAAGCCAGCAGCGGCAGTCAGTTTTATCTGGCACAGGGAAAAAAATTTACGGATGAGGAACTGGACATGATGGAAAAAAACAGACTGGGTGGAAGGAAGATACCTGAAAACCAACGGGAAGTGTACAAAACACTGGGAGGTATCCCTCATCTGGACCAGGGATATACCGTTTTTGGAGAAATCGTCAGTGGTCTGGAAGTGGTAGACAAAATTGCTGCCGTTAGCACCAATCGTAATACCAACCGGCCTATGGAAGATGTAAAGATTATTACAGCCAAACTGATTAAAAGAAAGAAAATAAAATAAAGCGGAAAAGCATTTACAAAAAAGGCCGGAACAATGTCCGGCCTTTTTTATTCTTCGTATTTTTTTTACTGCAGTAGTTCGGTCAGCTTTTTATCAAGGTCTGCTCCACGCAATGATTCAGCTATGACTTTCCCCTGCGGATCTACCAGCACATTATAAGGAATCCCTTCTATTTTATACAGTGGTACCACGGCACTGCTCCACCATTTCAGGTCACTGACCTGGGTCCATGTGAGATTATCTTTCATTACCGCTTTCATCCAGGCATCTTTTCCTCCCGGCTGATCGAGGGATACTCCGAGAATCGTAAAATTCTTGTCTTTAAATTTCTGATAAGCACTCACCACATTGGGGTTTTCTGCACGACAGGGCCCGCACCAGCTAGCCCAGAAATCAACCAGCACATATTTCCCTTTGAATGAACTGAGGGAAATCGGTTTTCCATTTGGATCGGGAAGGGTAAAGTCCGGAGCCGGCTGGCCTATCAGTCCTCCCTGTGGTGTAGCACTGAGAGAGGATTTAATAGCGATCAGGCCCTGGTGTTCAGGAAATTTAGTAGCTGCTTCCTGTACAATCTGAATCACTTCATCATTGGTAAGACCAGTCAGACCCGATCCCTGCATATTAGACGTACTCTGATAATAACCAAGGATAAACATGGAGAGTGCCGGGTTCTTACTTTTTTTCAGGGCATCCATGGTGACAGTCTTAATATCAGTTGCAATCCCTGAAACGGTATTGCGGATCGCCAGCAGACTGCTGTCTTCACTGGTAGCGCCGGCGCGGCCCAGGCTGTCGTAGCGACGGGCTTCGGCCATGATCAGCTGAAATTTATTATTGAATGCCGTGACATAATCTTTCAACTCCTGGCTCACCGGTGAGTTTTTTACTTCATAACTCTCCGGGAACTGGGTATTCTCTTTGCTGAATTTGACATTCACGGTAATTTTTTTGGCATCGTTGATCACGGCTGCCAGGGGATAACTGCTCTGGTCCAGGCGCAGGTTATACACCCTGGCCTCTCCCGTGGTTGTTTTCAGTTTGAATTTACCATCAGCCCCAAGCACGGCTGAATCCATGATGACACGTTGCATCGTTGTCATGGGCACTTCTTCCAGATAAATCATTTTGGCGCTGTTGTTGGTGATCACCCCATTCAGCTCCAGTTTTTGTTCTCCGGATTTTTCTTTACAGGAATAAAGGAATAACAGTGGCAATACTGCCAGTAATAATCGTTTCATATTGTATGATTGTTTCAGGCTTTTAATTTTTCGAGTAAGAGTTCATTGGTCAGTTTGGGATCTGCTTTTCCCTTGGATTGTTTCATCACTTCTCCAACAAAAAGTGCCAGCAAACCCTTCTTTCCTTTTTTATATTCAGCTACTTTATCTGCAAATTTCAGCAATACCTGGTCAATAATCGGTCCGATAGCTGACCCATCGGATTGCTGGAGAAGGTTATGGGTTTGGGCAAGGCTGGCAGGGTCAGCTTGCGGGTTTTTCAGCATCAGGGGAAATAACCTGGATGCGGCCACGGTAAAACTAAGTTGACCGCTGTCAATCATTCCAATCAGTTCTGCCAGTTGGGATGGGCCCATTGGGAAATCCGTGATATCCGTACTGTTTTCATTAAGCCAGTTTTTCACTGGTCCCAATATCCAGTTGGCAGCTGCTTTGTAATGACCGGTATGATGAATGACCTGTTCAAAATAATCGGATAGTTCTCTTTCCTCGGTCAGCAAACCGGCATCATAGGCTGATAGCTGGTAAGATGTTGTATACTTTTTAATCCTTTCTTCCTGTAATGCCGGGATGCTTTCCCGGATTTGCGCAATAAAGGAATCGCTTAGTGAAAAAGGAGCCAGATCCGGTTCAGGGAAATAACGATAATCATCTGCATCTTCTTTTTCCCGGGTGGCAAAACTGGTACCTGTATTGGCATCAAAACTCCGGGTTTGCTGAATGATGGTTGATCCGGCTTCCAGCAGGTCGATCAGTCTTTTTGATTCGGTCTCAATGGCTCTTTTCACATTGCGGATGGAATTCAGGTTTTTGATTTCCACCCTTGTACCCAACTTTGTTGCCCCTTTCAGGCGCACAGAAATATTCGCATCGCAGCGCATACTGCCTTCTTCCATATTACCATCGCAAATACCGAGGTAACGTACCAGTCTTCTTACTACCGTGAGATAGGCATAGGCTTCATCCCCGCTGCGGATATCCGGTTCGGTTACTATTTCAATGAGTGCGGTACCGGCCCTGTTATAATCAACCAGGGTGTAGTGCTCATCCGCATCATGTATACTTTTACCGGCATCTTCTTCCATATGAATGCGGTTCAGCCGGATCTTCTTACTGGATCCATCCGCTGCACTGATTTCCACATAACCTGCTTCACAGATCGGGGTTGTATGCTGGGTTACCTGGTATCCTTTGGGAAGATCGGGATAGAAATAATTCTTTCTCGCAAACCAGTTTTCTTTTGCAATGGTACAGTGACAGGCCAAACCCATCTTTACAGCCAGTTCAATGGCTTTGCGGTTCATGACGGGTAGGGTCCCCGGATGAGCGAGTGTGACCGGACTGATATGGGTATTGGGTGCTGCACCAAAAGCAATGCTGTCACCACAAAACAGTTTACTGGCTGTTTGCAGCTGGGCATGTACTTCCAGTCCTACGACTGTTTCATATTTATTGTAATCTGTCATTTTTTCACCACTTGTGTGGATGAGGCGCCTGAACGGGTGGCCTGCCTTCGCCAAGGCTTTGAATGGCCCGCCTTCGCTAAAGCTTTTTACCTGTCGTCGTTGAACGGGCAGCCCGCCTTCGCTAAAGCCACTTACCAACGATGCTGAACGGGCAGCCCGCCTTCGCTAAAGCTACGGCGGGCAGGCAAAATTAGCGGATTTGAGGGAGGGGATTGGTAAGGTTTGTATAAAAGAAAATGCCCCCGGTATGGCCGGGGGCATTTTCAGGAGATCTGCTGAAATCAGAGATTGGTTGTCTTTATTTTTCTTGGCATTTTAACTTCTATATTCTGTGTTTTTCCGTCGCGGAGCAGTTTAAATCTAACGGTCAGATTATCTTTCTTTTCTTTCAGAAGGTTCGCAATTTCATCCGTGCTGTTGACCGCTTTGTCATCCACCTGGGTGATAATATCATCTTCTTTAATACCGGCTTTTTCGGCATTGCTTTCATCCAGTACATTCACCACTTTAACTCCTTTTCCATCATCGGTATCCTGTACGGAAATACCCAGTTTGGGAGCTCCACTGGCGATTGTGTATGACCGGTATCCATCAGAGGGAACAGTACTGTACGGCTGCATTTTAGGAGCAATTTTATCAAAGTTGAACTGATCCATATTCAGTTTGAAATTTTGTCCCATATCATCAAATCCAAATAATGTGGATCCTTTCCATTTGCTGAGTTCCGCTGTTGTCTTTTGTTCTTTTTTATTCCGGAGATAATTGATCGACACTTTATCTCCCGGCTTGTGTTTTTTTACTGCAGCCGACAAATCATCGGGGCTGCTGATTGTAGCATCATCCACTTTGGTAATGATATCATTTTCCTTCAATCCTGCTTTATCAGCCGCACTTTCCTTATTGACACTCGTAATTTCGGCTCCTTCTTCCACTTTTTCAGTGGTCACACCCAGCATGGCCCTGTTTTCGTTTCCACCGAAAGCAGTTACATCATCATTCCCATTGAAACTCCAGGCCCCGCTTTTCGGTGTACGGAAATAACTCAGCGATTCCATCCCCCTGAGCTTATTGACATTGACGGAGATATCACCATCCTTGTCCTTGTACTCTTCAATTGGTTTGCCATTCACGGTTACTTTTTCACCATTGATCTCCACCGTGATCTTTTCCTGCTGGTCACCCTTTGTTGTAATCGTAATATGCCTTCTTTCTGTTTTATCCTTATTGGATTTCTCTTTATCGGTTTTACCATCTTCCTGTGCGAGAATGGTTACAGGTACAGCCAATGCAAAAGCTGTCAATACAAAAATGTTTTTGATCCGGAGCTGCTTCATGACTTTCACTTTTTAGTTTGAACTACGTTAAGTTTCGTAGTCAAATATAAAGACATTTTCTGAAATACGAAATGTTTCGGAAATGTTAAAAGCCGGTCCTTCCTTTCAACGGGTTTATAACCGGATGAGCGGATTCAGGGCCTCATAAGTCCGGTGAAGCAGTCCTTCCACCACCTGTTCACCGATAAAATTCATCCCGCATTTTTCCAAAACCCGAATGGAAGCCCCATTTCCGGTGAGGGCCCTCCCTACAATCCGGTCGAGCCCCAGTTGACCAAACCCATGCTGCAGACTGGCTTTTGCCGCTTCAGTTGCATATCCTTTTCCCCAGGCCGATTTCATGAACCGGTAACCCAGGTCCACTTCTGCCAGTTCCGGCCTGGTTTTTAAACCACACCAGCCAATAAAACGCAGTGTTGGTTTGAGTAGTACGGCCCATCTTCCATGATTGTACAAGGTATACTGAGGAAGGATGACACTGTGCAGAATTTCAGCAGCATGATCCAGGTCCCTGACCGGGTCGAGGGTATACCGGGTGATCTCCGGATCCAGGTTCAACTCATAAATCAATGGGGCATCTGCTGCGGTAAACTCCCGGAAGACCAGCCTTTCTGTTTCCAGTATAACGTGCATGCTCATACGAAGTCGAGTAGTTTTACTTACCACAAAGTGGTATTGGCCAGGAATATTAAAACCAGACTTTTGGGTATCTGATTAAAGTTTAGATGACTGAGTTATGGCTTATATAGTATTCGGCGCTTGTGCCGCCCTTTTTATCGGGGTGGTGATTCTGGCAATAAAGGTTTACAGGGAAAACAGAAAAATGAATCCCCGCTTAAAAGAGGAGGATGAAGAAGATATCTGGTCCTGAACCTTTATCCCAGTAATTGTTTTACCGCACTGATCACTTCCTGAAGTTTTCCGGGTTCCTGTCCGCCTGCTGTTGCCAGTGTTTTTTGTCCGCCCCCACCACCTTTGATCAGCGGTGCTACCTGTTCCTTGATAATTTTACCGGCATCCAATCCCCTGGCTGCTACAACGGTTTCAGATATACCAATGGCCACATAGGGTTTACCTCCCAGGTTCACTGCCAGCACAGCTACATGATCCCGCAGATGGTTCTTCAGATCAAAGCAGAGTTTCTTGAGTGCATCTGCATTACTGACTTCAACTATATCACCGATAAAATTGATGCCATTAATGATTTCATCTTTTTCCAGTAATTCATTCCGGATCCCCACCAGCTGACGGGCTTCCATTGCATCGAGGTGCTTTTTCAGGGTCGCATTTTCTTCCTGCAGACTTTCAACTGCTTTCTGCAGGTCTTTTGGATTCTTCAATGTCTCTTTGAGCAAACTGATCTGCCCCAACTGCTGATTAACATAGGCTTCTGCCTGACTACCACAAACCGCTTCTACCCGGCGAACCCCGGCAGCTACAGCGGCTTCACTGGTTAATTTGAATAAACCCAGTTCCCCGGTGGCACCCACATGGGTTCCTCCGCAAAGTTCTACTGAATAAGCCGGGTCCATGATCACTACCCTGACCACATCCCCGTATTTTTCTCCGAAAAGGGCCATGGCCCCCAGTTTCATCGCCTCTTCTTTGGGCATTGATTTAATCACAACCGGAATATTCTCCCTGATTTTTTCATTCACCAGGGTTTCAATTTGTGCAATTTCTACTTCAGTTACTTTGGCAAAATGAGAGAAGTCAAAACGCAGATGTGCTTCATTCACCAAGGATCCTTTTTGCGCCACATGGTTCCCCAGCACTTTTCGCAGGGCAGCATGGAGCAAATGGGTAGCTGAATGATGGAGTTCTGTTTTTTTCCTGGTGCCGGCATCTACCCTGGCATTCACCTCACCACTCAGATCAGCAGGAATTGTTTCTGTGAAATGAATAATCAGGTCATTGTCCTTCTTGGTGTCAACAACAGCAATGGAACTTTGATGAAAGGTCAGAATACCCCTGTCTCCCACCTGTCCGCCGCTTTCGGCATAAAACGGAGTCTGATCCAGGACCAGTTGATAGAGCTCTTTCCCTTTTGCTTTTACTTTTCTGTATTTGATGATGGACGCTTTGGCCTCCAGTGAATCATACCCCACAAACCGATTGGATCCTTCTTTTAATATCACCCAGTCCTCCGCATCCACGGCGGTTGCGGCCCGGCTGCGGTCCTTTTGCTTTTTCATTTCCTCATGAAACCCGGCCTCATCCACTTTCAGTTTATTTTCTGCAGCAATCAACTGGGTAAGGTCAAAAGGAAAACCATAGGTATCATATAATTCAAATGAATCCTTCCCCGAAATCTCACCCTTACCCACCAGGTCATCCACTCTTTTAAGCCCTTTATCCAGGGTGCGCAAAAAAGCTTCCTCTTCTTCTTTCACCACTTTGGCAACAAAGTCTGACTGTTGCAGCAATTCCGGAAATACCCCTTCAAATTGTTTGGCCAGTACCGGTACCAATTGAGTGAGCAGGGGTTGCTTATAATCCAGGTATGAAAAATAATACCGTACGGCCCTTCTCAAAATTCTCCTGATCACATAGCCGGCACCGGTATTGGATGGAAGTTGTCCGTCAGCAATGGTGAATGAAATCGCCCGGATATGATCGGCAATCACGCGAAAAGCGATGGCTTCTTTTGTATCTGAACCATCATATTTTTTTCCGCTGATCTTTTCAGTTACCGCTATGGTACCAGTGAATATATCGGTATCGTAATTTGAGGCTTTCCCCTGTAAGACCCTGACCAGTCTTTCCAGTCCCATTCCCGTATCCACATGAGTAGCAGGAAGTGGTTCCAGGGATCCGTCTTTTTTCCGGTTGAACTGAATGAATACATTATTCCAGATTTCGATTACCTGTGGGTGATCTTTGTTCACGAGAAGGTGCCCTGGTGTTTTACTTCTTTCTTCATCCGGACGGCAGTCTACATGTATTTCACTGCAGGGGCCGCATGGACCCGTATCTCCCATCTCCCAGAAATTGTCTTTCTTATTGCCATAAACGATATGATCTTCCGGCAATAATTCCTGCCACTTCGCAAGAGCAATGGCGGAAGCAGGTAATCCTTCTTTGGCATCTCCTTCAAAAACGGTGGCATAGAGCCGGTCCTTCGGAATTTTATAAATTTCCGTCAGCAGTTCCCAACTCCAGGTAATGGCTTCTCTTTTGAAATAATCCCCGAAACTCCAGTTACCCAGCATTTCGAACATGGTATGATGATAGGTATCCACGCCTACTTCTTCCAGGTCGTTGTGTTTGCCACTAACCCGAAGACATTTCTGGGTATCGGCCACCCGTCCATACGGAGGGAATTTATTCCCGAGGAAATAATCCTTAAACTGGTTCATCCCGGCATTGGTGAACATCAGGGTAGGGTCATCTTTGACCACAATGGGGGCCGAAGGCACGATCGTATGACCTTTTTCTTTAAAAAAGTCCAGAAAAGCCTGTCTTATTTCGTTCGCTGTCATCTTATTCGGTTTTATTCCTGCGAAAGCTAACAATCGGGTATCGTGGATATTTACCGCATTTTTACCTTAGCCCTCAGCAGAAACCGGGTTGATTTTTGCTATTTATGAGTCTATATTTGCCTGCCTGCCTAAAGGCAGCACAGACCCGGTTCAAAAAAACAACCCTTTCAGGGACTTTGGCCGGGGTCGCAAAGGTAAATTATTCAGGCCGCATTTAAGCCGCCTGTAACCGGGTTAAGGCATCCATGAAGAAGATCAAGTATTACTATAATACCAATACGCTCCGTTACGAGAAGCTGGAAACGCCATTGCGGGTAAAGCTGCTGCGCGTGTTTGGTTTTGTTGCCGCTGCCCTTGTTACGGCTGCCCTGATCTCCTATCTGGCCTTCCGCTTTGTGGGGTCACCGCAGGAAAGAATTCTGCATCAGCAGAACCGGGCCTTACGTGATAATTACAAAGAACTGGAAGATACCCTGGAATCCATCCAGCGGCAGATGCGGGAATTGGAAAAGCGGGACAATGACGTGTACCGGGCCATTTTTGAAGCCAATCCCATTCCTGATAGTGCCAGGGCCAAGGAACTGGAAGTGAAACAGGAAATCGCCAAAGTGGAAAAAATCAAAGACCACCAGCTCGTTGGTTCCATTACTGCTACCATTTCCAATCTCAATAGCCGGATTGCAGCGCAGCGAAAATCCTATGATGAAGTAGAAGAACTCGTGAAGAATAAAGAAGAATTACTGGCCAGAACACCGGCCATACAGCCTGTGAGCAATAAAGACCTGAACCGGATCGCATCCGGATTCGGTTACCGGATTGACCCGGTTTATAAAACAACAAAATTCCATGCCGGTCTGGATTTCTCTGCCCCCCAGGGCACCCCAATCTATGCCACGGCTGACGGAACCGTTTCAACCTCCGGCAACACAGGCAATGGATATGGCAACCATGTGATCATCAACCATGGTTATGGATACGAAACTTTGTATGGCCATATGGTGCGGGTGAAATCGAGGGCCGGACAGGCGGTGAAGAGAGGGGAAGTGATCGGATGGGTTGGCAGCACCGGTAAATCAACCGGGCCGCACTGCCATTATGAAGTGCATAAAAACGGAGAGAAGATCGACCCGATCTATTATTTCTATAACGATCTCTCGCCAGAACAATTTGACCAGATCCTGAAAAAAGCGGCTGCCAGTAACCAAAGCCTGGATTAAAAGGAAACTTCCTTATTTCCTCCACTGTCATTTTTCCACAGCAGCCCTTTAGCTGGCCGGGTTACCCGCAGGCATGTTACCTTTACTTTTTATGGCCAAATCGCTTACTCAAATCACTTTTGACTTTTCAGCAGGAGAAACACCTGCCGAAACGGTTCAACCGGCTCCGGTTCCTGTTACCAAAACTGAACCGGTGGTGAGCGAGCCTGTGGCTGTTTTCAGGGTGAAGAAGAAAGAACCTGTACCGCAAAAAAACAGTACCGGAAAAAGAGGCCGCAAATCGCTGAAAGAAATTGCCCTGAGTGCCGACCTCATCCAGGTTCCCGAAGATGAGATCCTGTTCAAAAAACAGTATTATGCCATAGGAGAGGTAGCAGGCATGTTTCGCGAAAACCAATCGCTGATCCGTTACTGGGAATCAGAATTCGATATCCTGGAGCCCCGGAAAAACCGGAAAGGAGATCGTTTTTTCCGCCCGGTGGATATTAAAAACCTGGTGCTGATTTATGACCTGCTCCGCCGGAGAAAATTCACGATTGAAGGTGCCAAGGATTACCTGAAGAAAAATAAAAAAGCCGAAGAAAAATTTGCTGCGATCCATTCCTTACAAAAAATCAGGGGTTTCCTGCTGGAATTAAAGGCGAATCTCTGACCGGATTTGCAACTTTAACTTTATCTGCCTCATCTATTGCCTGCCTGCTTTTACATTTGTTACACCAAGTGAATGTTCAACCATGAGAAAAATGATTCAAAAGACTGCGCCCGTTTTTATCCTTACCCTCCTGTGCAGCCAATTGCTGATGGCACAAACTATATCCGATGTGCAGTACAGCACCCTGATTGAAAGGCCCAATGAAAAAACACTGAAGGGAATTCTTTCCAGACAACTCCTCACCAGTGATACTTCATTCCGGTGGTATGCAGAGGCACAAAAAATTTACACGCCCCCGGCTGCTGCTGTAGAAGCCTTTCAGCAAAAAAAGGATTCCGTGCAGTTGCTGGTATTCATGGGTACCTGGTGTGAAGACTCTCATTTTATCATTCCCCGTCTTTTTAAACTTACTGATGCAGCTGGTTTTTCCGATGAACGGATCACCCTGATCGGTGTGGATCGGAATAAAAAAACGATCAGTCATCTTTGTGATGCACTGGGCGTTACAAATGTGCCGACGATTATCGTCATGAAAAAGGGAAAAGAAATCGGGAGAGTGGTGGAATACGGCAGTTCCGGATCATTCGACAAGGAACTGGGTGAATTATTGCTGAAGTAACATACTCAGTCCCCCTTCACTAACCGGATATCTGTACTGGCCCCGGCCAGTTCTACTTTTAAAGTCTCCAACAGCCGCAGGCTTTGCAAATTGACTTCCTGCTTAATGGTATTGAATTCCTGTATGGTAAGCGGAGCCGTGTAATAATCGGACAGAATAATGATGGCCTGACCGGTGATATCCGCCACATGTACATGAAATGATTCAATCTCTTTCCGGCCAAGAATACGGTTAATACCAGTTACTGTTTCTTCCAGCAGGGCCGCCGGTGTTTGTAAACCCAGTTCCAGTTTCAGGTCCCCCCTGCGCTGGCTGCGAAGGGAGAGATTATCCAGCACGCTGTCCACCATTTGTTTATTCGGTACGGTTACCAGTGTTTTCTGATCCGTTCGGATCCGGGTACTTCTCAGTCCGATCTTTTCCACGGTACCGGTAATGTTCAGCACTTTCACCAGATCACCGGTAATAAAGGGCTTGTCGAAAAAAATGATAAAGGACGCAATCAGGTTTTCCAGGCTTTCCCGCAGGGCCAGGGCGATGGCAGCACCCACGATACTCAGCCCGGTTAATAATCCACCCACATTTAATCCGAAAGCATATCGAAGCACCATCATCACACCGATGATCACCAGGATCACTTTAAAAAAATCCCGGAAGAAGACGATCAGCTGGTTATCACTCTGGTCAGGAGTCAGGTTGGCCCTTTTTTCGAGGATAAGGGCGATGAAATCAATAATACGGATCAGCAGACTGGTAAATGAAACTATAAGGATGATATTACCGGCACAATGAATGACTTCCTTTACGGTGTATTTGTAAATATCAGCATTGAATTCCTGCGGGAATTTCAATTTAAAAAGCGCCACAATAGTAACCAGAATGGCCAGGAAACGACCCAGCGGCTTCACTACGAGCTGAATAAAGGACTGCTTATCTACATCCTTCCATACCTGGTGCACGAGACGGTAGAGTAGTCCGGCCAAATACCGGGAGATGAATTTTTTCAGGAACCAGACAAAGAGAATGATCCCTCCGATGATCAGGTAATCCCTCACCATATTTTCATACCATATCCTGTTCATGAATTCATTCATGTGCTTCCATTTGAAACGTAAAAATATTGAATTGGAAGGAGCCTTCCTCAGCGGATGGTATAAATGTAGAGGCAACTGTTTTGTCCTTCACAGTTTCTTTTCAGCGCATATACCCGGGTAGAACTGAAATTGAAAGACTGGCTTTCTTTTACAGCATCCGGCAGGGGCCATTCATCATAGAGGGCTGATTTAATCTCATAGCGGTAGAGTTTACCGGCCAAAGTGCCGTAAATATATTTGCCGCTGACTTTAAAATTCTGCCATTGCTGGATCAGGATGGCGTTTTTGAGCGCTCCGAAATAATCGAATACATATACTCCCCTGGCAGGATCATAGAGGTAAACATATTTATTTTCATCTACGATTTTCACCGGACTCACCGATTCAATGAGCAGGAGCCTGAAATCAGGAGTCTCCTGCAGGAGCTTTCCATCCTCATCCACTTTTTTCAGTTTGGCTTCCAGTTCATCATAGACCCAAATCTTATTATCATAAGATTGCCCGATGGCCCTGGCCTGTAAAATTCCCTGTTTACGCAGATCAGTTGTGTTCACCACATTCAGGAAACGATCCAGCATGACGACGGTGGCAAAATCTCGGTAATACAATAATACTTTCAGCGGGTTGGACACATCGATCAGTGTAGCCTGCCCGAATTTGCGCACGTCATTGTAAATACCTACCGAATCGCCATTGCTGTTGAATTTCTTCACCTGGTTCCGGCTGGTCAGCACATACATATTATCCAGGTTGTCCACTGAAAAATCTATAAAATCACCCTGCACCATTTTTAACAAACGGAAACTGGTATCCGACTGCGCAGACAGCAATAGTGGCAGAAATAATATAAAGAGTATGGCTAATTTTTTCTTCATGTCAGCGACGAATAATTTTTTCATCCTGGCCGGTATAAGACCTCAGTGTGATCTGATCTCCTTCCATTACCGCATAAGTATAATACCGGATCCAGTCGCCCAGGTTGATATACCTGGAACCGGTTTTCTCTTCAGTAGTGGAAGAAAGACGAAAATCAATCGCCAGGTGTCTATGCCCGAAGATGAAAAAATCAACATTTTTTTCTTTTAGCTTTTCCCGGCAATAAATGATCAGCCATTCTTTGTCTTCTCCAAGGAAAATCTCTTCCTTACCGCCCGTCTGGGCCCGGCTTCGCCGGCTCATATAATGTGCAATGCCCATGCCAACAACCGGTGGCAGGATACCAAATAGCCATTTACTCACCGGATTGCGGAATACTTTTTTCAGTCTTTTATACCCATGATCGCCCGGGCCCAGTCCATCACCATGACCCACCAGGATCAGTTTACCATTCCTTTCAAATTCTTTTGGCTCAAAATATACCGGCATGTTCAGCTCCTGCTGAAAATAATCCCGCATCCACATATCATGGTTGCCGACAAAAAAATGTATCGGAATCCCGGCGTCTGACAATTCAGCCAGCTTGCCTAATAGTCTTACAGATCCTTTGGGTACTACTTTTTTGTATTCGTACCAGAAATCAAACATATCACCCACAATGAAAATCTCGGCAGCTTCATTTTTGATTTCATCCAAAAAACGCACAATAATTTTTTCCCGTTCAATGCTGGCGGCATGATCCGGAGCTCCCAGGTGAAAATCAGAAAGGAAGTAGATTTTTTTTGACACGGTTAGCGGGTATATAACTTATAGGAACCTTCCAGAGATGCATCTCCCTTTTGATCACTGACTTTGAAACGAACGGTATAAGTATCCGGTTTGGCCGAATCCCATCCTTTGAAATTAACAGAGAGGCCAATTGTTTTTGCATCTTCTGCCGAAACCCCTTCCTCCCCGAACTTGGCGAACATATTCTCTTTTTCCAGGACAGTTTCACTACTACTGTTTGTCACCAGCATACTGGCATCCAGCCAAACCTTACCTTCTATTTCTTTCCATCCCTCTTTAATCAGGAGAATCAGCTTCACCCCTTTTTCAAGATCTACCACATTATCATCATCAATCCGATCTCCCTTGTCATCATTGGTAACAAGATAAGCTGTAGATACCTTGATGTTGCGGGCATCCAATTCTATTCCGTTATACAACAGCATCTCGTCTTTTACTTTGGGAGTTGTTTTCTCTTCAGCGGTACCATTACCTACCTGACAATGAAAAGAACAGGAAGACAGGGACAGGGTCAGGCACAATAATACCAGGGAGGAAGAAACGGGCTTCATCATAATGATTAATGTTTATTTATGCTGTTTGAGATACTCCAGCATATCGCCGGATGCAATGGCAGGCTTTCCGCTCACATCACCACTGTACCAGTAAATCCAGGCTTCCGTCACTTCCCCATTTAGAAAAACACTGGTGATTTCCCGGCGATACAAAGGAACTTCTCCTTCTTCAACGGATACTCCTTCGTAATCATCCAGCTGACCGAGGGCCCAGGAGAACTCATTTTCGTTGGTAATCCGGTATAACTCTCCTATAATAAATGCATCATCTGTATCCGGAATACCGGCAGGATAGGTGCCCATATCATATAGCCTGCCCCTCACGCGGGCCTCTCCTTCATAACTGAAAAAACGGCTGATATACTCGTATACAGGACTCTGAAATCCTTTACGCAGTGAGCCGTACACAAAAATTCTTTTAACAGGATGGTTATTCATACCCGTAAAGATACAAGTTGCTCAGAAATGAAGAGATGACGGAGATTATGCTTCTACCAGAAACAGGTATACTTCTTTAGGACCGTGCACACCCACTACCAGGGTTTTTTCGATATCGGCCGTGCGGCTGGGTCCGGTGGCCAGGGTGATCAGGGAGGGCAGGTGCTGGCCATATTTTTCCTTTGCCGCCTGCAATGCATCCCGGATATCATATACCAGCTGACTGGTAAAAGCGATACAAATATGAATGGGTGCATATACACTGGCTGCCCGGCCTCCCGGATCAGCGGCACTCATCACAATACTTCCGGTACGGGCCACCAGGTATTCACAACCGGTGATGGATACATCACAATGAGCCAGATCCGTTTTAACCAGCCGGTCACTTAACTGACCAGCAACAGCAGCCACCAGTTTGTCTTCCTGACAATAGACTTTGTGCCAGTCCTGTTTTTTAATCAGGCTGGCCAGCTGAAAAGCCAGTTCCTGCTGATTGATACAGTAAATGAATTTACCCTGGAGTTTGGTAAACTGTTCCGCAAATTCCACTTCGGGCTCCTGATCCAGGGGATGAAAGACAGGCTGGTTTCCCTCACTTTGCGGAAAAGGCAAAGGCGTTGAATGACTCAACGCCTTGCGAATCCTTTTCAATATATTTTCCTTGGAAGGAGATACGTTCATGCCGCTTGGTTAACTTACACAGTAGGCGACATATCCAGTCCGCCCATAGTTCCATCAGGTTTAGCTTCATTCTCACTCCTGGTAACAGGAATCGTTTCATCCGCTACCGGCTCAGTTGACTCTTCCACACCAAGGCTTTTCTTTTCCTCAAAAGGCCTTTTGCCGATCAATGCTTCCACATCACTCTGGAACAATACTTCTTTTTCCAGCAGGGCATGCGCCAGTTTCACCACATCTTCTCGTTTTTCCGTCAGCAGCTGTTTTGTTTTTTCATACGCTTCATCAATCAGCTTTCTCACTTCCTCATCAATCAGCTTGGCTGTTTCATCGGAATAAGGTTTGGTGAATGTATTTTCCTGCTGTGGATCATAGTAACTGATATTGCCGATCTTTTCATTCATTCCATATACTGTGACCATGGAATAAGCAATCCGGGTGATCTGCTGCAGGTCATTCTGGGCACCGGTGGAGATTTTCTTGAAGAATATCTCCTCACTGGCCCTTCCACCGAGGGTCATACAGATCTGATCATTCAACTGGTCGGTATTGTAGAGATATTGTTCTCTTGGCGTGTACTGCGCATAACCCAGCGCAGCTGTACCTCTTGGCACAATGGTTACTTTCAGTAACGGATAAGCATGTTCCAGGTACCATCCGCAGATGGCATGTCCTGCTTCATGATAGGCTATGATCTTTTTCTCTTCCGGAGAAATGATCTTGTTTTTCTTTTCCAATCCGCCGATCACCCTGTCCACTGCATCCTGAAAATCCTGCATATCCACGGCTTCCTTATTCTTACGGGCAGCGATCAATGCGGCTTCGTTACAAACATTGGCAATATCAGCACCGGCAAATCCCGGGGTCTGTTCTGCCAGTTTATGAATATCCAGTGTTTTGGAAATTTTAATGGGCTTCAGGTGTACTTTAAAAATCGCTTCTCTTCCCACCAGATCGGGTTTGTCGATTGTGATCTGACGGTCGAAACGACCCGGACGCAATAAGGCTGTATCCAGTACATCCGGTCTGTTGGTAGCGGCCAGGACGATGATACCTGAATCGGTACCAAATCCATCCATTTCTACCAGTAACTGGTTCAGGGTACTTTCTCTTTCATCATTGCTCATCATCACATTCTTTCCCCTGGCACGACCAATGGCATCAATCTCATCAATGAAGATGATACAAGGTGCTTTTTCCCTCGCCTGTTTGAACAAATCACGTACCCGGCTGGCACCAACTCCTACAAACATTTCCACAAAATCAGAACCACTCAGACTGAAAAAAGGCACTTGTGCTTCTCCTGCCACGGCTTTGGCCAGCAGGGTTTTACCGGTACCAGGAGGACCAATCAGTAATGCTCCTTTCGGAATCTTACCACCAAGATTGGTATATTTTTTAGGGCTCTTTAAAAAGTCAACGATTTCCATCACTTCCACTTTGGCTTCATCCAATCCGGCCACATCAGCAAATGTGATATTGACACGGGTGCCTTTGTCAAACAATGTGGCTTTGGATTTACCAATATTGAAAATACCACCAGGACCACCGCCGCCGCCGGAACCACCACTCATTTTCCGCATGAGCAGGATCCAGAGACCAATAAAGATCAGAACGGGAAAGAGGAATTGAAGAATGCCACCGAAAATATCGCGCTCATTGTCCACTTCAAAAGGGACTTTAACCACAGAGGGATTGTCTTTATAAAAATCATCGATCCCCTTTTTAAAATTATCACCGCTGGTGATGGCAAAATACATATGGGGGCCTTCCTCGCTGATTTTTCCGCTGACTCCTTTCTTGAGTTTATCAGCATACTTCACCAATCCTTGTTTGGTCAGAAAAATTTTGACCTTTTTCTTATTATCAATGATGGTGTACTTGCTTACCTCACCGGCAGCGATCATGCTTTTAAAATCAAGTTCATTGATTTTAGCCATGTTCCTTGAGAAGGGGCCAAACCATGAAAAACCGATCAGTACGGCAAATATGATGGCATAGATCCAGTAAATGCTGAAGCGGGGGCCTTTCCGCGGCGCCTGGTTAGGATCTTCTCCTCCCGGACCTGGACGCCTGTCATACCTGGGCCTGTTTCCTGAGTCTTGTGACATAAAATGAATGTAGTATTCTGCTATTTAATGATAAAAACGATAAAAAGTTGAGGCCGGCTTCCAATTTAACAAAGCTTAGTCTTCATGGTTCTCCACTGAAGCATCGCTCCACATTTCTTCGAGCCTGTAAAACTTGCGATTTTCCGGCAGCATTACGTGTACCACTACGTTTACATAATCAATCAGGACCCACTGGAGATTACTATACCCCTCGTGACGATAGGGATTCTCTCCGCAGTTTTCTTTAACGCGGTCTTCCACATGCTCAGCAATGGCCCTTACCTGTGGCTGGCTTCCAGCTTCACAAATAATAAAGAAATCAGACACTGCTTCATTGATTTTACGCAGGTCAAGAGACACAATATGTTGTCCCTTTTTTTCCTGGATCGCAGCAAGAATGGTTTTGATGATTTTTGAGTTCCTCGTTAACCGGACTGCACTTTTCTTCTTACGGTTGGTCAAGACTGCCAATTGTTCCAAATATTGAACGTGTTAGGTTTTTAGTTTAAGTTTACTGGTTCAAAAATAGCGATTAATTGTCAGAAGCCCCTCAATCAAACCCGGAAGGACCGGCCTATGCCGGTATCGGTTCGCCATTCCTTGAACTGCAATCGGTTGACAGCACCAATAACTATGCCCGGCAGCTGATTCATGCAGGAATGGCACAACATGGCCAGGTCGTTTTTGCCCATGAACAATGGGCCGGAAAAGGCCAAAGGGGCCGGCAATGGATCAGTGAAAAGGGGCAAAATATGGCAGTCAGCATCCTGCTACAGCCAATTTCGCTTCCAATTAACCGGCAATTTGAACTTAGCGCAGCAATTGCCCTGGCAGTTCGGCAAACCCTGGCCACCTATATTCCGGATGAGCTGACCATAAAATGGCCCAATGACCTGTACTGGCAGGACAGAAAGGCAGGCGGGATCCTGATTGAAAACCTGTTAGGTAGTCATGAGCAATCTGGCAGCCGATGGAACTGGGCGATTGCCGGGATTGGGATCAATATCAACCAGACCGAATTCCCATCCGATCTGCCCAATCCGGTATCCTTGAAACAAATCACCGGCAAAGAATGGGAGCCCATTCAAATGGCCCGGGCCATTGTTACCAATGTTGATCTTTACTACCGGGAATTATTGACCACCGGTCCGGGAAATATTTTCAGTAAGTATAACCAGTACTTATACAAACAAGGAAAAAAAGTAAAACTCAGAAAAGATAACAGGGTATTTGAAGCAATGATCAATGGCGTTAATGAAAATGGTCAGTTGGAAACAGCACATGCCATTCCCGAAGCATTTGATTTCGGAACGATTGAATGGGTGAATTGAGTCGGGAGTCTTGAGTCCTTCCACAACATTTAAAATTCATCATTCAAAATTCAACATAATTTACTCCTACTTCGCTGTCCACAATCTGAACTTCCTGGAAATCGTAAAGCCCCATCTAAACTGACCCTTGCCCCAGCTGGTAATGGTGCGGGGAATGAACCTGTTCTCCAGCAGTTCGGTCGCATTGGTGAAGTTGAGCCGGAAGATATGTCCTGAAGTCAGGATCTCGAATCCTACACCTAAAGGATCATGAAATTTAATATTGTCATTTGTTTTGAAAGCATTCTTGCTGGTCTCACTCCGGAAGGGATGGAAATAATCCAGTAAAAGGTTCACCCGGCCTCCTAATGGGAGTTTCAGGGCACCGCCCAATGCAAAAAAGTTTTTCTGGTCATAACTGATCGCATAACCACGGGTTACAAAAGTGGGATTGAGTTGAAAACTGATCTTTCCCATTTTTTTGGCAAGGATCAGCTGGAGTACATTGCTCATTCTTTCACCCAGTCCGTCATAACTATTGTCCTGGTTGGGAAAAGCACTCTGCGGACTGGCAGCAATTACCATATTCCCAAAGAGTGCAATGGAAAGCGGATGCGAAGGATCATTTTCACGTTGTTGCATGATCCGGTACTTGATCCCGGTTTCGTATAATTGCTGCTGGGGTCCGGCACCTTTGGCACGGGCAATATTCAGGTCAAGATTGTCACCCAGCCCCAGGGTAAAAGCGATCCGGATATCGGATGCATTATCCAACCCGAAAAATCTTTTGATACCGCCATTACTACCGCCAACATCCCCAAAATTATGGGAGACATTGAAATCCAGTTTCCCCTTTCCCACCAGTTCCGTAGTTCGGGCATTGATGGTTTTGGTAGAACTGAAAATCTCTACGGGTTTTGCTTCTTTTTTTTCCTGTGCGGATACCTGGAGGGTGAGGAAAGCCAGTGCTGCTACTAATGCCTTCTGCATACGAATTGAGTTTTATGTACTCCCCCTATCGTAACAGCAGGCAAACGGGTTGCTTATTAATATTAAAATGGAATGAAGAAACCGGGTCATTATTTTCCCAGCGAGGCCAGTACTTCTTCTGCATGGGCTTTGTTGCGGGGCTTATGGAATACCCGTAGAATCTTTCCCTTCTCATCAATCAGGAAGCTGGTCCGGAGGATGCCCATGTATTCTCTTCCGAATAATTTTTTCATCCCCCTCACCCCGTAGGCTGATGTGATTTGATGTTCCTCATCCGCCATCAGCCGGAAGGGTAACCGGTATTTTTCCTCAAACTTTTTCTGGCGGCTGATCGTATCCGGACTGACCCCCAACACTTCGATACCTTTTGACAAAAGGACTTTGTAATGGTCACGGAGATTGCAGGACTCCAGGGTACAGGTGGGTGTACCGGCCTCTGAATAGAAATATAGCAGGAGCATTTTCCCTTTGTAATCTTTTAGTGATACTTTTTTCCCGTCCTGGTCTTTCCCTGAAAAAACCGGTGCCGGATCCCCCTCCTTTAATGTAACAGCCATGACTTATTTTTTTGTTTTCTTCACCGATTTCTTGACATCTTTTTTGGCTTTCTCGGTAGCTTTTTTGATCGTTTTGCTTCCCTTGCCTTTTTTGCTGCTGGCTTTTTTCGGTGGAGGTGGAGTATAAGGATAACGCTTGAACCACCATTCTTTGGTACTGCTATTACCTACGAGATCCTCCACGGTTACCTTTAGCTTGTGTACTCCATAAGGACAGGTTTCATCAAAGCGGTAGATCCAGTTCCGGCCTTTATCATTGGTAAAACGAAGCCATTGTCCGGCACTGAGCGAATCCCCGCTGCAATGATAGCCCAATGTATCAGCTGTGCAGGAATAAAGGATCGCTTTGAAAGATTTGATCCCATAATTATCCGTGGGTGTAAAAACAATACGGCTGGCAGCACTAAGGTTCACAGTATCACCACTACCCAGGCTGTTAATTTGGGGAGGCATCACGTCTGCCAGTAACTGATAAGATCCAAAATCGCTGAATTTGGCCGAGAGCCATTGTTCCTGCCACACCGCTTTACGCACCGTACTGCCCTTGCGGTCACCACGGAGGATAATCAGTTTATCCTGCCATTCTTCCGGTACTTTCTTTTTTAGTTTCAGCCGCACCACCATATCATCATGCACCGGCACCGACCCTTCACCCACCTGGTGGATATCAGAAAAAGCATAGGGTGATGCAGACCCGGTAACAAAATAAACGGTTGACACGGTGTCGTAAATCGCTTTATCCGAGATATACATTTCAAATCCCGGCTTTTCCACTACACTCACCATATTGGGAGCTATCACCAATGGTTTGGTGATGACAGTGGAGGGTTTGGACAGGCTGTCATAATATCGGATCATGAAATTCAGTGTGGAGCGATTGCCATGGGCATCCGAAACATCAATGCTCACTGCATGAAGCAGCGTATCATTGAATTCGATCACACCATCATTTTTAATGGGATGATAAGCGGCACCCAGGTCGCCGGGCATACGGGAAAGATGCTGGATAAAACCACCACCATTGTAACGCATTTTAAAATCCACATGTGCATTCATGTACACGGTTTCATCATAACTGATACTATCGAGAATAAAAGCTACCTGAGGTTCCTCATCCAGGTATAGTTTGGCAGAATAGATCCCGTTGGGATTATTGGATCCGCTGAGCCGGTCGGTTGCAGCAAGGGCAAAGCTGATTTTTTTCAACCCGGTATTGATCACTGGTATCTTGGGAATAATATACCCACTGTCTGTATTTTTCAGATTATAAAAAAGCGGGCTTTGATCATAAACCGATTTGCTGCGGTCATAGATGGCCAGTTTACTGATGGTGGGTGGCACATCATCTTTTAATCCAAAATCAAAGAGCAGGGGGTTCAATCTTTTTTCAGTCCTGGTATCCATGATCTCAAAGTGCAGGTGCGGACCCTGCGAGCCGCCGGTATTACCACTATAGGCAATAAATGCGCCCTTGCTTACGGGAAATTGTTCTTTGGTAAAATCCAGTTCTATGGGCCAGCTTTCTTTTTCTTTCTGTTTAGCTCTCACAAATTCTTCCAGTGCCGGGAAAAAATCATTCAGGTGGGCATACAAAGTAGACAGTCCGTTGGGATGCCGGATAATTATAAACCGGCCGAAACTGGAAGCGCGGACACCGATATGGGCGATATAGCCTTCTGCGGCTGCATACACAGGGTAGTTCTCTTTGGCTTCCGTGCGGATATCCAGTCCCATATGCCAGTGATTGGGCCTTAGTTCTCCGAAATTAGCTGAGAGCTGAAGAGGAATCCCCATGGGATTACGGAAATAGTTCCGGGGATAGGGCGAGGTTTGGGCTTGTATGGATAGGGAATAGCTGCAAAAAAGCAGCCAGATAAAAAATCGAAGTGGCATACACAAAAATAGGGGGATAAGGGTAAGAATGAACAGGTTGATGCCCCCTGTCTGATCGCAAAAATGTTAAACGAATTACAAAGACAGGCAAAGTCCCTGAATTTGACAGCATATCTGCCACTATAGAGAACAATCATAGAGACCTATGCATCCTTTCCCAACAAGTTTGTATCTTTTCAACTTGTTATGGTGAAGAAATCATTCCTCTGGCTCCTGCCGCTTTGCACATTACTGGCGGCATGTCCCTTTGAGTCAACTGTGCCGATGGAAGCCCGACCGGTGGAAGCGGTGGATAGTAATCTGCTGGGCTACTGGTATGGTATTGTGAAAGACGGAAGTGATTACTTTGGTATCGAAGCCCTCGAGATCAGTCCGCAATCCGATTCACTTTACTCCATTATCCGGTATGGCAAGGCCATCAAAGGTGATATGGTGTTACCTGATACATCCTTATTTACAGGATATACTTCCTATATCGGCGATCAGCGCTTCATGAATGTAGAAGGCTGGATCAATATTGAAGAAATCGAAAAGAAGAAAAGAGTCTGGCGAAAACAAAAAGTTTTCTATGTGTCAGCCTTTGATAAAAGAAATGATACCCTGGATGTAAAAGCGGTTACTGAAAGTTTTTCGACCAAAAAATTCTTCAACAGCCCGGCCGATTTCAAGCAATTGCTGGCTGAAATGCTCAACCGGAAACATAATGTATATGACGACCAGTATTCCCTGAAATACCGGAAAATCCCCAAGCCGATGCAGATCTTCCCAACCCGGTAAAATGTGAGCAAAAAAAGCACAATTCCACCGGTCAATACCCCTGCTTTCCCCTACTTTTGCGCAATTTGTCCAACGGACAAGGATGTTTTACCGCAGGATTGCTGCCAGCCACAATTTAAAAACAAAAAATGCCAAAAGACAATTCGATCCAATCGGTACTCATTATCGGCTCCGGACCCATCATTATCGGTCAGGCTTGTGAATTTGATTATTCCGGCACCCAGGCCGCCCGGAGTTTACGGGAAGAAGGAGTGAAAGTGATTCTGATCAACAGCAACCCGGCCACCATTATGACGGACCCCATGATGGCAGACCGGGTTTATCTTTTGCCCCTCACTGTTGAAAGTATTGAACAGATTCTTCAGGAAAATCAAATCGATGCGGTGCTTCCCACTATGGGAGGACAAACGGCATTGAACCTGGCCAAGGAAGCCGAAGATCTTGGTTTGTGGAAACAATACAATGTGCGACTGATCGGGGTGGATATTAAAGCCATTGATAAAGCAGAAGACCGGGAAAAATTCCGCCAATGGATGATCCAGCTGGGCGTGAAAGTGGCCCAGGCTAAGACTGCCAATTCCTTCCTCGAAGGCAAGGAGTTTGCACAGGAAATCGGTTTCCCCCTGGTGATCCGGCCCTCTTTTACGCTGGGTGGTACCGGTGGTGGTTTTGTTCATGATAAAGATGAACTGGATGAAGCATTGAACCGCGGACTCCAGGCCTCCCCGATCCATGAAGTGCTGGTAGAAAAAGCAGTATTGGGCTGGAAGGAATTTGAGCTGGAATTATTACGTGATGCCGCTGATAATGTATGTATCATTTGTACCGTAGAGAATTTCGATCCCATGGGCGTACATACCGGTGATTCTATTACGGTAGCTCCGGCCATGACCCTTAGCGATACCGCCATGCAGCTGATGCGCAACACTGCCATCATGATGATGCGTGACCTCGGCAATTTTGCCGGAGGCTGTAATGTGCAGTTTGCCCTGAACCCGGATAATGAAGAGATCATCGCGATTGAAATCAATCCCCGGGTAAGCCGTTCCTCTGCCCTGGCGAGTAAGGCCACCGGTTATCCCATTGCTAAAATAGCAGCCAAACTGGCCATTGGTTATCACCTGGATGAACTGGAGAACCAGATCACCAAAACCACTTCCGCTTATTTTGAACCTGCGCTGGACTATGTGATTGTTAAAATCCCCCGCTGGAATTTTGACAAATTCAAAGGTGCCAATGATACCCTCGGTTTACAAATGAAAAGTGTGGGCGAGGTAATGGCCATCGGAAGAAGTTTTACCGAAGCAGTACAAAAAGCCTGTCAGAGCCTGGAAAATAATGCAGTTGGCCTTGGCTACTATGGCAAGAGCCTGATGCATGCAGATGACCTGCTGGAATATATCAAGACCCCGAAATGGGACCGGATTTTCAGAATCAAGGATGCCCTGATGGCCGGTATTTCTGTAAGTACGATTTCAAAAGCCACCAACGGTATCGATCGCTGGTTCCTCTATGAAATCCAGAAGATTTGTAACCTGGAAAAGGAAATCGCCAAATACGATCTGGCCGACCTGCCGCTCGACCTGTTGCGGGAAGCAAAGGTCAACGGATTTAGTGATGAACAAATCAGCCGGATCCTGGAACATGGTGACGAAGAAGATATTTATAACAAGAGAAAGGCAGCCGGTATTACCCGGGTGTATAAAATGGTGGATACCTGCAGCGCGGAATTTGAAGCGAAGACCCCTTATTTCTATTCCACTTTTGAAGAAGGGAATGTCAACGAAAGCAAGGTATCAGATCGTAAAAAAATCATTGTACTCGGCAGCGGCCCCAATCGTATTGGCCAGGGAATTGAATTCGATTATTGCTGTGTTCACGGCTTACTGGCGATCAAGGAATGTGGGTATGAAGCCATCATGGTGAATTGCAATCCTGAAACCGTTTCCACTGATTTCGATATGGCCGATAAGCTCTACTTCGAACCGGTGTACTGGGAACATCTCTGGGAACTGATTGAACATGAAAAGCCCTATGGCGTCATTGTGCAGCTGGGCGGACAAACAGCCCTGAAACTGGCAGAGAAACTCCATGCGAAAGGAATAAAGATCATCGGTACTTCTTATGACAGTCTGGATATTGCGGAAGATCGTGGCCGCTTCAGTGATATGCTCAAATCACTGGATATTCCTTACCCTGATTATGGTACGGCTTATTCAGTAGATGATGCCATCACGGTTGCCAACAAAGTGGGTTATCCGGTACTGGTACGTCCTTCTTATGTACTGGGCGGACAAAGAATGCGGATCGTGATCAATGACGAAGAAGTGGAAAAAGCAGTGGTAAGTCTGCTCAAACATATACCCGGAAATAAGATCCTGATCGATCATTTCCTCGATCGTTGCCAGGAAGCTGAGATTGATGCGATTTGTGACGGGGAGAAATTCCATGTCATGGGAATTATGGAACATATTGAACCAGCCGGTATCCATTCGGGCGACAGTAATGCCGTACTACCTGCATTCAACCTCTCTCCGCTGGAAATACAGGACATGGTGGACTATGCCAAGAAAATTGCCCTCGCACTCCAGGTAAAAGGATTGATCAATATTCAGTTTGCCATTAAAGAGGGCAGGGTATTCGTGATTGAGGCCAATCCGAGGGCCTCCCGTACCACTCCCTTTATTGCCAAAGCCTATGGCAAACCCTACCTGAACTATGCCACCAAGGTCATGCTCGGTGAAATCAGTGTGGGTGATATACCGGAAGAAAAGCACCTGGATGGATTTGCGATCAAAGAGCCGGTATTCAGCTTTAATAAATTCCCGGGAGTGAGTAAGGAACTGGGGCCTGAAATGAAATCAACAGGTGAAGCGATCCGCTTTATCAAAAACCTGAGAGATCCCTATTTCAGACAATTGTACAAAGACAGGAGCATGTACCTGAGTAAATAAGCGACCAACAGCCTGTCAGAAAATCATAAAGGAAAACCCCTTACAGTAGCACTGTAAGGGGTTTCAGGTTTAATGGTTAATGGTCTGAGAACAGCAGTTGGTTTTGGTTGTGATAATGCTGTTACTGGTGGCTTGTATTCAATAATTTGGTACCATAAAGCTAAGATTCGCCTGCCCCGGGCCGATTACAATTTTTAAATAATATTTGGTTCATTATTTTATACTTTTATTGAAAAATAAATTTTAACTACTGATTATCATACTATTACATGATAAACAGTTTCCTATGATTTGGTTCATCTATTTCATTTTTTCGTAATTTACGCAACTAAATAACCTGCAAAAAAATGGCTTCTGATTTAATATGGCGTTTTGTCCATGCAATGAGCAGCGGGGAAAAACTTTTTTTCAAAAGGAATTTTTCCGGAGCCGCCTCCGATAAACAGCCCCTGCACCTGCAGTTATTTGATGCAATTGCCAGTCAGAAAAAATACAATGAGGATGCCATTCTTAAAAAATGCGCCCCGGCCCTGCATGCAAAGAATATTGCTTACCAGCGGCATTACCTGCACCAGCAGCTTTGTGAAGCACTGCTGACCTATGATAGCCGGAAGAATGCAGGTGATGATTTATACCGGATGATTCAGCTGGTAAGACTATACCGGAAAAAGGGATTACTCGAGGAAGCACATGCCACCTGGAAAAAAGCAGTACCACTGGCCCGCAGCCTGGAATCTTTTGCTATGCTGAATCTGTTGAAAACAGAGTTTGAAAAGATGGTACTGTTCAGCAGTCTGCATACCAGTTACGATGAATTGTTTTCCATATTTGGCGAGAAGGTCATGAGCTATGAAACTTATGCGGAGATGATTACCCTTCGCGATATTTATACGGAAACCCTGCTCCTGAAACGGAAAGCGCACTATGATATTGATGAAGCGCTCAGCGAAAAGATTTACTCCCTGTTGGAAAATATTGGCCGTTGTACTCCTCCTTCCGCCAACCAGTCATTCTGGTATGGCCACTACTACCGGATGAGCCGGGCCGTGCTGCTCTACCTGCTGGGTGAAATCAAAGTATCACTGGAATTACTGCAGGAAGTTCTGAGCGACTGGAAAAAAAATAACCGCTTCCTCAGCTCTCATGGTGAATATTATATCGAAGTACTCTATATGATCAACTATGCAGGTATCCTGCAGGGTTCCTATGATTATGTCAGAACTGTATTCAATGACCCCTTGAATAAACTACTGGATGAACCGATACAAAGGGCCAATTTCGAAGCCATCAAATACCTGGCCCTGAACAAGATTCTCAATAAAACCGCCCGTTATGATGAGGTAAAAAAACTGGTGACACAGATGAAGAACCGCTATCTCAGCTGGGAGCCCTTACTGAATGCCGATCTGAACCGTACCGTTAATCTCTCTCTCGGGATTGGCTTTTTTGTACTGGAACAATACAATGATGCACTCTATTTTACCAAACGAGGGATTCAATGGTTCCGGGACGGGGTGCGGGATGAACATACACCGGTAGCCCGTATCCTCTTACTGCTGATCAGTTATTCCATGAATGACAGCAGCCTTTTTGATTCCGAATACCGTTCCACCCATGCCTATTTCTTAAAAAGGAAAAAGAAGCAGCCCTTTGAAACAGCACTTGTGCAGTGTCTGCACCGGACATTTTACATGAAAGACAGCAGGAAAAAAGCAGAAGAATACAAAAAAGCCCTGGAAGTATTTGAAGCAAACGATACCAATTCTGTGCAGCAGATGAGCGTGAGTATTTTCAATTATCCGGGCTGGTTGAAAAGCAGGGTGGAAAGAATATCTTACCGGCAACTGGTGGAAAGAAATGTTCGCACAGCCGGCCTGGAAAAAACCACTGATTTATCATCCATGGTTCCCGTACTATAAACTACTCAGACTTCTACCAGTGCATTCCGGATGGCATAAAGCACCAGACCAACGCGGCTATGCACTTTCAATTTGGTAAAGAGTGCCTGCCGGTAATCATCCACTGTACGGGGACTCAGGTTCATTTTTTCTGCAATATCCTTGTAGGACAGTTCGGAACAAACCCAGCGCAATAATTCCTTTTCTCTTTCAACCAGGAATACAGGCTTCTCATCCAGTTCAGTGTATTTATTCAGTCCGCTTACCAGCTTGCCCGAAACATAATCTGATAAATACACGTTTTTTGCGACGATGGCATCAAGGGCTTTTTTCAACTCTTCCGGGTCCGTATTTTTCAACAGATACCCTTTGGCACCTAAACGGAACATTTTGATAATGGTTCTTTCATCACTCAGCATGGACAGCACAAGCACCCGGATATGCGGATAGTTTTTATGCAGCCACTGCGTAGTCTGGAATCCGTCCATTTCAGGCATATTCACATCCAGCAATACAATATCGGGAACCAGGTGCTGCTGAATTTTATCTTTTAAGTCCCGGCCATTATCCGCTTCCGCCAGCACTTCATAGCCTTCCAGTGTACCTACCAGTCTGGATAATGCATTCCGCATCAACACATGATCATCCGCAACAATCACTTTGACTTTCCTGACCGCTTTACTCATATTATAGATTAGATATAAATTTCACTTCCAGTCTTGTGCCTTTATTAAAATTACTGACTACTTTCAGTTCCGCCCCCATTAGTTTAGCCCGGTTGAACATACTTTTCAATCCCACCCCCTTACCGGAGGAGAGGGAGGAGCGAACCTGCTCTACATCAAATCCTTTTCCGTTATCCTCCACGCTCATGACAAAAATACCATCCGGATGGTAAGTCAGGCTGACCATTATATGGGTGGCAGCAGAATGTTTGATGATATTATTGAGCATTTCCTGGAACATCCGGAAGAGGAAAATCTCCGTCTTTTCCGGTAACCTGAATTCATCACCCGTTACTGTAAACTCAGTTTCATACATCCCGGTATTTTTCACAGCCAGCAGCTCATAACTGATCGATTCTGCCAGCCCCAGGTCAGTGATCCGGTCTGTATACAAACTCTTGGTGATATTGGACAGATCAATGATGGCCTTGTTCAGTACTTTCTGGGAATGACTCACCAGCGGAGCCGCCTTATGGTCTTTCTCCAGCGGCAGGGTAGATAAAGAGAGTTTTACCACAGAAAGTAACTGGCCGATATTATCATGCAGCTCCTGTGAAATCGACCGGAAAGCATTTTCCTGGATCTCCAGCTGCGAGTGCAGCACTTCTTTTTCATACATATCTTTTACCCGGGCCATTTCCTGATCCTGCTTTTGTTGCCGGCGCCTGTATAAAATAAGCGTACCGATAATAAAACTGACCAGCAAAAGTCCCAGTAGAATACCTATGATGACAATGAAATAGAGTTCCTGGTTCTGCTGCATAAATAGGCTATGGTGAAAAGTAAATACAGAAAACTGTTCAATAAATAATTGATTCCACTAAATGTTTCTAGTTCAATAACAATCCATTTACTCCAAATATTCATCAACCCCCAAAGCGGAAATCCACAACAATAAAAGAAAAGCAAGCCGGCACAAATCCAGAATGCCGGGTTGTTCTCCAGTTTACCTGCACCGGGAATTCTGAAAATTTCATAAAAGTACCTGACACAAAAACTCGCAATAATCAGGCAACCGGCGGCGTAAGTGGTTGTGTGAAAGGTGTTAACTCCCTGTACAAACAGAATATTCAATACGGCAAGTAATCCGTAAATGCCTGCAGCGTACCTGGCAAGATTTTTTATTTTCCTTACCTGGATTATAAAGCTTATCAAAAAAAGGTAGAAACAAAATTCAAACGCAGAGAAAAAATTATAAATAACAATATTAGATTTATTGATAGAAGAGAGGTAATTAGCATAGGCTTCTACACATAAAGTAAGAAACAGAAATGGTGAAAAAATTTTTAGATAGAACTGAGAATTTTTTTTGAGTTTATAGATGCTGACAAGAAAACTAAGCGCTATAAAGTAAATATAAACAGGAAGAAAGTCCATAGTTAGATTAAGTTGCTAAAGTAGTATATAAAACAAGACCTCCCTTGTGGGGAGGTCCTGGGGGTTAATAGGCTTTAAAATTCAGACGATGATTAACCCATCATCGCCTTTATCCACGATCGTAATGCCGAGATCATCCAT
The DNA here is from genome assembly GCA_016720745.1 of Chitinophagaceae bacterium. Classification (GTDB taxonomy): domain Bacteria; phylum Bacteroidota; class Bacteroidia; order Chitinophagales; family Chitinophagaceae; genus JJ008. The sequence continues at coordinate 412,086 of JADKKA010000001.1, forward strand.
TCCATCTCCGGTATTGCAGTAAGGTGGGCAAGGGCGACCAACATTATAAGCAAGAATGCTTGTGCCTTCCTTTGTACTGATGTACATGTCTTTATTGATCTCCCCGTTCGCGGTTTCTTTCTGCCTGGTACCCACCATCACAATGGTCTGACGGCCGGCATACAATGGTTTTTCTGCATATTCGGTATCGTAAGCCCCAAAGTAGAAACGAATGCCATCTCCCCCATGGTTCTTCAGCTTCTCCAGGAAACCTTCCACATCTTCCAGACTGAACCATACACTCAGGGAATCAGGCTTTCCAATCCGCTTTGAATTCTGCACCCAACGCTGTTCCCTGTAATTGCGGCGAACGGTTTCAACATGTTCAGTACCAACAAATTTTCCAACTTTACCTGATTTCTTTTCTACTGTTGTCATAGCTTTAATTTTTAAGGTTTGCTCAAGTTTGATTAACCCTGTAAAGCTATTTGCCAATATTTCTCAAAACCTCAGTTAAAACAATGAGAATTAATCAATTACAAATTATAATTATTTATAAATAGAAGATAATCAAATCTATACGGGTAAAAAATGGAAAAAAATACCGGAAGAATACCGGAAAAAAACCGTGAAAATATTATCAAAATTACCCGTCAAATTACGGCCCTTACTTATTCAATTCCTTGCAGATGAACAAAGAAATACAATCCATTGCAAAAAGAATCGCCAATGTGATCAGTGGTGAACCCTGGTTTGGTGAATCCATTTTATCCCTGCTCCGGGAAATTGACCCATCCAAAACAGGATTGAAACCTCCGGGTGCTTCTCATAACATGAAAGCCCTGCTCTGGCATATGAATACCTGGGCCACATTCATTTTAGACCGTATAGAGAAAAAACCTTTCGACCCCGATGCCCTTGCCCTTAACGACTGGCGTACTTTACAACCCCGTACCCATACCTGGGAAAATGGAATGATCAGGTTCCAAAAAATCCACCAGAAAATTATCAGCCGCCTGCAAAAAATAAAAGATGACCAGTGGCTGCTGGAAAAAGTGGAAGGCCGGAATTATGATTTTGCATTCCTGCTGAATGGATTAACAGAACATGCCATTTACCATACCGGCCAAATTGTACTCCTGAATAAAATGCTCCGTTAACTGTACGATTACTGGGAGAAAGTGAGGCCCCTTCGTAGTTTCCGGTATGGAACAACCCGGCCATTTCTTCTGGAAGAAATCACCTTTTATCAAACTACTGCTGGCTTTTGCAACAGGCAGCTGGCTGCAATGGCAGGTACAGGTATCCCCAATTTTCTGGATCATACTTCTGATCAGCGGTTCCATTTTTTGGGGCTGCAATTTCTTTTTGCCACTTTTCAAATTGTACCGATTTCGCCCCGTCACTGGCATCTCCATCCTGATCATCTTCCTCGCAGCCGGTGGATTGCTTACCCGGATGAAAGATATCCGCTACCACCCCGGCAGGGCCGGAGATCCACAATACAAAGCCGATTTCTTATTGGTAAAATTGAATGAAAACCCTGTCAGCAAAACCAACTCATTCAAAGCAGAAGCAAGCGTAGTGACAGCTTTCTCCAAGGAAAAACAAATACCACTCAAAGGACAAATCATCCTTTATTTCAAAAAAGACAGCACCGGTTCCCTGCCCGCATCCGCATCTTCCCTGTCCTATGGCAGCTGTTTACTGATAAAAAATAATTTACAAACCATACAGTCATCCGGTAACCCGGGAGGATTTGATTACGCGAGGTATCAGTTATTCCGCGGTATCAGTCTCCAGTGTTTTCTTCAACCAACCCATTTTTTAGTCCTCCAGGAAAAAAAAATAAACCCCCTACAGCAATGGCTGATTAGCAGCAGAGAAAGATTAGTCCGCCTGCTCAGGAAATACATCCCAGGTGAAAAAGAAAAAGGACTGGCCGAAGCCCTGCTGATTGGTTATAAAGATGATCTCGATAAAGATCTGGTACAATCCTATAGCAATACCGGCGTGGTGCATATCATTGCCATATCAGGATTACACCTTGGTATCATTTACTGGCTGCTGGGACTACTCTTCCTACCACTTTTAAAAAAAAGAAAAAGCAAATGGCTGCATCCTTTGCTCGTCATCACTGGCCTCTGGATTTTCAGTCTGCTGGCAGGCGCACAACCCTCTGTATTGCGTTCTGCCCTGATGTTTTCGATGATCGTTGCCGGGGAAAGCCTGGGCAGAAAAAATACCACATTCAACAGCCTGGCCTGTTCCGCCCTCATTCTGCTGCTGATCAACCCCTTTTGGCTCTGGGACCTGGGTTTCCAACTCTCCTATACCGCGGTGGCCAGCATCCTGATTTTTATGCGTCCTGTTTATAACCTGCTTTACTTCCCCAATAAACTGGTTGATTTTATCTGGAAGATGAATGCAGTGACCCTGGCCGCACAAATACTCACCCTTCCCCTGAGTATTTATCATTTCCACCAGTTTCCCACACTATTCTTCCTGAGTAATTTACTGGCCGTTCCCCTCTCCAGTATCATTCTCCTCGCTGCCATCCTCCTTTGTGTGATCGCATGGCTGCCCGGCCCCGCTTTTCTCTTGGGCCAACTGATTGGCTGGCTGATCAGGATGATGAATCATGCTGTTACTTCCATTGAAAAATTACCGGGCGCAGTATGGGACGGACTATTGATCAATCAGGTCCAGGTAGTCTTCCTCTTTGGCAGTATCGCCTGTTTTAGTTACTGGCTCATGGAAAAAAGATCGAAAGCTTTAAAGGCCGGCTTACTAACTACCTGCTGTTTCCTGCTGATCCGTTCCTATTCCTTTTTGCAATCCGAAAAACAAAAGAAGATTATCGTTTACAATGTACCTGGCAAAACCGCCATTGATTTTATAGATGGAAGAAACCTATTCCATACTGGCAATACCAATGGTGCCGTCAATGATTTTATCCAGCAATTTCATCTTCGCCCATCCCGGATTATCCAAAGGGCAAAACCTGTTGCCAGTCTGCCGGAACTCCGCCAGCAGCATAACATGTTTGCATTTCATGATAAAAGAATCCTCTTACTCAGCCCTGGTTACCAATACGCACCCACAGCCAAGAGACAAAAAATAGATGTGCTGATCATCAGTGGCAACCCCCGGTTGTATATGTCCCAACTGATAGCGGCCCTTGATATCCGGCAGGTAGTAAGCGTTGGGACAGCCCCCGCCTGGAAAAAAAATTACTGGCTAAAAGACTGCGATTCCCTCCAAATTCCCTTCCATGATGTAAGCACAAAAGGGGCTTTTGTGATGAACCTGAATTAGGTTAGTTTTGCGGCCTTGTCTGTTATGCCCGGGCATGACAGACTTTCTGACCATTGCCTGCCCCAACCCCTCTTAATTTTTATGAGCAAAAAGATCCAATCGGCACTTATTTCTGTATTCTACAAAGACGGACTGGACAATATTGTAAAAGAATTGTCGGCACTCGGTATTACGATTTATTCCACCGGTGGCACACAGAGTTTTATTGAAGGACTGGGCATACCCGTTACGCCGGTAGAGTCACTCACTTCTTATCCCAGCATCCTGGGCGGAAGAGTAAAAACCTTACACCCTTCCGTGTTTGGAGGAATCCTTGGCAAAAGAAATGATACCACCCACCTGCAGGAAATGAAGGATTTCAATATCCCTGAAATTGACCTGGTGATCGTGGATCTCTATCCTTTTGAAGAAACAGTAGCCAGCACCAGTGAGGAGAAAGCCATTATCGAAAAAATTGATATAGGCGGCCCTTCCATGATCCGTGCTGCTGCTAAAAATTTCAGCGATGTGGTAGTGGTAGCTGCCAAAAAAGATTATATCACACTGGAGAACCTGCTAAAAGAACAAAAAGGGGAAACCACGCTTGAACAAAGAAAGCTATTTGCTTTAAAAGCATTTGAAGTAGTCGGCCATTATGATGTGGCCATCGCCAAATATTTCAGCCAGAGCCTGCAGGGGCAGCATGATTCAGCTTATTTTCTGGAATCCGCCACTCCCTCTCATTCCCTTCGCTATGCAGAGAATCCGCACCAGGCCGGTCGTTTTTACGGGCCACTTGAAAAACTCTTCAGCCAGTTAAACGGAAAAGAACTTTCCTATAATAACTTAGTGGATGTGGATGCCGCCCTGCAACTGATCAAGGACCTGAACAGTTTGAGCGATACCATTTCTTTTGCCATCATCAAACACAGTAATGTTTGCGGTACGGCACAAAGAGCTACCGTTGATCAGGCCTGGGAAGCGGCCCTTGCCGGTGATCCGGAAAGTGCTTTTGGCGGTGTACTCGTAACCAATGGCACCATCAATGAAGCAACGGCAAAAGCCATCAATGAAATTTTCTTTGAAGTATTGATTGCCCCGGCATTTGATGAATCAGCCCTGCAATTGCTGAAATCAAAAAAGAACCGGATCTTACTGCAAAGTCTGGCCCTGCCCGATAACCGGGTTCAATTTAAATCCATCCTCAACGGTGTGCTGATTCAGCAAACGGATGAGGGTAATTATACAGAGTGGAAAGAAACAGGAGGAAGGGATACCACAGATACAGAAAAAGATGACCTGGTATTTGCCAACCTGATTTGCAAACACCTGAAATCAAATGCCATTGCCCTGGTAAAAAACAGACAACTGATTGGCAAAGGCTGCGGACAAACCAGCCGGATTGATTCCTTAAGGCAGGCGATTGAAAAAGCGAGACAGTTTGCTGTCGGACTGGAAGGAGCCGTGATGGCCAGTGATGCTTTCTTTCCTTTCGATGATTGTGTGAAGATGGGACATGAAGCAGGTATCGCTGCTTATATTCAACCGGGCGGTTCCATCCGGGATAATGATTCGATTAACTATTGTAAAGCAAATAACCTGGCCATGGTGATCACCGGGATGCGCCATTTCAGGCATTAACCATTAAATCAGCCGCCGGGGGCGGAAGGGACATGAATATCTTTGATTTTCACAGGACCATTCTGAATACGTCTGCTGATTACCTTAAAAAATTAGCGGTCTTTAATCCCCTGACCATTCACAAAAAAGGAACCCGCTCCAAAGCCATTTTTGCCCTTGCCCTGGTTTGCTTTTTATGGGGTACTACCTGGATTGCCTCCAAAGAAGGAGTAAAACATATGCCGGCCCTTCAACTGGCCAGTATCCGGCAACTGATAGCCGGCTTTTTATATGTTGGCTTTTTCCTCTACAAAAAAATTCCACTCCCTAAAGGCAAAGAATGGAGACCGGTTTTAGTACTCAGCTTCCTGAATTTTATCATGAGCAATGGATTGAGTACCCTGGCTCTTCGATATCATATATCTGCCGGACTGGGCGCCATCATCGGTGCGATCTTCCCTTTATGGATTGTGGTAATCGGGCTATTTGTTTCAAAAGAAAAAATGCCGACTAAAGCGGTTATTGGAATGCTGCTGGGCTTTGCCGGAGTCTGTGTTATTTTTTATGATCATCTCACCGATTTCCTGGATCCCAAATTTCAGATGGGGATTGTCTTCTCGATTATCGCTACCTGGACCTGGGCCATTGCCACCCTATATACCAAACAACAGGCTGCCAGTTATAATCCCTATTTCAGTCTGGGTTTACAAATGTTGATATCAGGCATCTGTCTTACAGCTTTCACTACCGCCACCGGCTCGGCTGTTCCGCTCTCAGCCATTCCCTGGGAATCCTGGGCAGCCATCGCCTACCTGATCATCTTTGGTTCATTGATCGCCTTTATTTGTTATTTATACGCATTGCAGAATCTCCCTACGGAACAGGCTTCGCTATATGCCTATGTCAATCCCATTGTAGCGGTGCTATGCGGCTGGGTAGTCTTTGGTGAAAAGGTCACCATCTTTATCATTATTGGCGGATTGGTCACCTTATTGGGTGTATACCTGGTAAACAGGGCCTTCAAGACAGTCCCCACACCGGAACAACCCGAGGCAGAAGGGATTTAAGAAGCAGCTTCTCTTGTGAATTGCGCATAGAGTTCCCGCCATCCGTTAAACAGCGGAGCTGTCCCCAGAAAAGTATTATGCCAGATGCTGATCAGCGTCCCTTCCACTCTTTTCACTTCATTGAAATAATAATGCATTTCATCCAGCGCCTGTAAGGTGGTGTACTTTTGTTCGAAGAAAGAGTTTGCTTCCATATAACAAAATGGGTGCAGTAGCAATGCAGTCTGTTCTTCTTTTTCCAGATCATACCAGTAGTATGCATTGCTGTAAGAAGCCCGAAAGCCATTCACAGATCCATAACCCATGGAATAATCTTCCCGGATACCGGCTTCCAGTAACTGCCGGTAAGTAATGGGAAGTTTCATCCGGATATAGTGTTGCCGGGAGGCGGTCACTTTTAAACCTGATATTCTTTCCAGTCTTTCTTTTTCCTTTTGCAACAGCGTGCTGTTATCCCCGCTTTGCCAGGATGGATGCAAACCAATCGAATATTTCTCAGCATGTTGTTGGATCAGGGTCTGCATCGCTGTCTGGGCAGGCAGGATCTGTTTATCATAACGGCCATTCTTTTCCCCTACCAGGAAAAAATAAACAGGAGATAATTGATAAGGCCGGTGCAGGTCATTGATCCAGGCATAAGCATCAAAGGGATCTGCTTCCTTTCCATCCAGCACTCTTCTTCGCTGGGCAAAATGCGCAAAACTTCCTTTCAGCAAATCCCGCAGGGCAGCCCCGGCGCTTCTGGTCCAGCTTTTATATTTAAAAGAATATGCTTCATCAATATCATAAGTAGGAACCCATTTAAAATGATTCGTTTTTAATACAGCAGAAGGGAATAATTTCCTGATCAGCATTTTGAATTGCTGCATCCAGCCATCCACAACCGGCCGGTTCAGGAATCCTTCGCGATAAGCCAATGATTGTTCATGGGCATAACGGCCATAACTATCCTGCTGATGCGGCAGGTATTCTTCATACCGGCTGATCAGGTAAAAGGCTGCAGCAAAAATATCAAAGGGAATATCTCCTTCGGTCTGGAAAAATACCGGCAGCATTTGCCAATCTGTGCATACAGGCCCCTGCTCCCTGGTTCCGGTTTCGAATAATAATGGATGTGGCTTGATCCAGCATTCATCTGCTGTGAGCCGCTGATCGCTGTAATTGATGCGGATAGTACCGGCCGCTATAAATTCATCCCGGTCACTGGTGATCCTGGCTGGTTCCCCAGTCAGCAGCCTGCCGGTAAAATCGGCCATGTAGCGGAGCCGGTGGCTGTTGGTCGGACTGAATAGGAGCATGATCGGGGTTTGTTGACAAACGAATATACTTCCTGCAGGTGAAAACAAAGCGGGTGCATCCTTTTTCTGTTTTTGACCGACTAATCAAATACAACCAAAACCCCGTCTGAAACAGTTAACTGCAATAGGATTGATTGCCATTTTCGCCCTGGCGCAAATGGCCCGCTACCTCCCCTACCTGGAATGCCGGGCGATGAACCTGATACGGCCTGCCAGTCAGGTTTGTGATTGTGAGAAACTGGCTGATAAAACCACGGACAATCTGCCCAACCCCAATCATACACCCTCCCATCATCTGATACGGATGGATGAGTTTTTCGAAATTTCCACAACAACATTGTACAGTTTGATAAGCAGTAGTAACGTTTTTATATTGAAAAACGAGTCTGCAAAGTTAAAGGGGTATTATCAGGCTGCGTGGAAGCCGCCGGATTCTGCTTTGCAAAAACGAGAGAGATTTAACCGCAAAGCGCTAACCTGCCTGCCGGCAGGCAGGGGCGCAAAGAGAAATTTACCGCAGAGGACATGAGGGCGCGGAGTTAACGCTGAGGGCCTTACAGTGAAAACCCACATGAAGAAAATCGGTGATCCTTCTTAGTGTCTTTGTGTCTTCGTGGCAATAAAAATTACTGCGCCCGATCCATCATTCTTACTTATTTCTTTTCAACCTTAAATCAAAACAATGAACAGCATATTCAAATGGCTGTTAATGGCATTGCCATTGACGGCTATCAAACAAAATACATCTGCACAAACAACTTCAGAAAAACCAGTAATCATCATGGGTGCCTGCAACCGGGACAGCCTGCAAAAAGCGCCATTCAGCAGCTGGTTCAACCCGGGTTTTGATCAGTACAATCCCGATAAAAAAATAACCGACCAATTACGAAATGAAAAAATGGAGAATATACGGATCAAAGTATTCTTCGGAAGCTGGTGCGGTGACAGCAAGAGAGAGGTACCACGGTTTTTAAAACTATTGCAAAGCATTTCATTCCCTGATAAGAAACTGGAACTGATCGGAGTCGGTGGCAGTGACACACTGTACAAACAAAGCCCGGGTCATGAAGAAGCTGATATGGGCATCTTCCGTGTGCCGGTCTTCATCATTTACCGGGACGGAAAAGAGATCAACCGCATCAATGAGTTTCCCGTGGTTTCTCTGGAAAAAGATCTGCTGGACATCATTCGCAATAATCCTTATCAGCCCAATTATTCTTCACATGCAATCATCAGGCAATGGCTGCAGGAAGAGTACCTGACGAATGAGAATACCAGTATCCGTGGACTGGCCGAACAATTAAGACATCAGCTGAGCGGAGAACATGAACTGAATAGTCTGGGCTATTTATTGCTGAAACAGGAAAAAAAGACAGCTGCTTTACAAATCTTCCGGATGAACCACCTGCTCTATCCGGAATCTGCGAATACAGCTTCCAGTCTGGGAGAAGGTTACCTGGAAACAGGTAATGATGCCAGAGCCAAAGATTTCCTGGAGAAATCCCTTCAACTGAATAAAGACCCAATGGCGATTAAACCGGTATTGGAATTGTTGTATAAGATCAAGGAAAAAGAGTTGGCGAACGAACAGCGCAAGCGCTCCAATTGAGTAAGAAGCTACAATCCATTAATCATCCTCCGGCTTATAAACGGGGGATGATTATTTTGATGCCTTCTCTTTCCAAAGCTGATTAAAAGATTTTTGTGGAAACTCCATCTTTCCCCTGCTGGCCGACCAGCCTTTCACCAGTTTATTCACCACCCAGTTCTTGGTTTTTCCTCCGGCTACATTCATCCATTTGCGGTGGAGCATTCCCTGCTTCCACATTTTCCAGGCCATTTTTTCTGCAAAGGGGGCATCGCCTTCCTCAACAGACTCATGCCGGTTTTCGAGCAGGAGTTCATGTAAATTGATTTTTACGGCGCAAACCTCGGTACAGTTCCCGCATAAGGAAGAAGCATAACTCAGGTGCTTCCATTCACTCATCTCATTTAACTGCGGTGTAATCACCGAACCAATCGGACCGCTATAAGGAGCTGCATAAGTATGGCCTCCGATATTTTTATAAACCGGGCAGGCATTCAAACAGGCACCGCAACGAATACAATACAGACTTTCTCTTTGTTTTTCATTGGCCAGAATATGCGTACGGCCATTATCCAGCAGGATCACATACATTTCATCCGGGCCATCTAATTCGCCGGGTTGGCGGGGACCGGTGATCACCGTATTATAAACCGTAACCCTTTGACCGGTACCAAAAGTGGCCAGCAGTGGCCATAACAGCCCCAGGTCGTTCAGGGAAGGAATTACTTTTTCAATCCCTGCAATCACAATATGGGTGCGGGGCATGGAACAGCTGAGCCGGGCATTCCCTTCGTTTTCTGTAACGGCAATACCACCGATATCAGCTACAATAAAATTGGCACCGGTGACACCGATTTCAGCCTGTACATATTTTTCCCGCAGAAGTTTTCTGGCAGTCAGGGTTAATTCTTCCGGAGTAGCTTTGGGATCTGTGCCCAGTTTTTCAGCAAAGAGTTTGGCCACATCTTCCTTGCTTTTATGCATGGCCGGTGTTACGATATGGTAAGGAGGTTCCCCATCCAATTGCTGGATATATTCCCCCAGGTCGGTCTCCACACTTTCAATTCCGTTCTTTTCCAGAAAATCATTGAGGTGAATTTCCTCGGTGACCATGCTCTTGCTTTTCACCAGGGTTTTGCATTGCTTCTCGTCGCAGATTTTTTTGATGGCATCAAGTGCCTGCTGCGCATCTTCAGCCCAGATCACTTTGGCACCGCGACGGGTGATCATGGCTTCAAAGGTTTCCAGTTGCTGGTCAAGGGTCTCAATGGCTTTCCATTTGATATTCTTGGCTTTTTCGCGGGCAAGATGTACATCCAGGAATTGCTCCTTGCCCTTTGGCACTACGGCATTGTATTTACCAATATTGAAATTGATTTTGCGGCGATGTTCTTTGTCCGCCGCCTTCACCGTGCTTTTCGCTATAAATGCCGCTGCTTTTTCGTTCATTTTTCCGTTGTTGCTTTTTTACCGGCTTTCATTTTTGCTACTTTATCCAGTGCCTCGTAAAATGCTTCTCCGTATTTTCTTACCAATGGTTCACGGAGAAACTCATAGGTAGTAACTTTTAGTTTTTTACCAAGAGAACAGGCAGGGTTGCATAATTTGGGACGGGCTTCGTAATTCATCCGGTCGTACCCGCCCTTTTTTGCTTTTTCGATAATGATCGGGAAGAGGTGACAGCTGATTGGTTTTTTCCAGGGAATGATACCGGCATAAAAAGCCTGTTCAAAAGCGCATTTGATCATACCGGTTTGATCACGGGTGGCATATACACATATTTCATTATCGGATGGAAGTGTGGGTGTAACCCAGCCAAATTCCCGGTGAAAGACATACTTACCTTTCTTCTCTATTTCTGCCAGGCCAGCCGCTGATAAATAAGGTTTTACTTTTTCCACCATCTCTTCAATGATCTTCAATTCCTCATCTTCCAATGGGGCGCCGGCATCACCATCTTCACAGCATCCGCCCTTGCATTTATCGAGATCACAAACAAATTGCTTCTCCACTACATCATCACTGATCAGTATATTATCAACTACAATCATATTCCGGTTTCGGGCAAAGTTAAGGGCTGGTTGAGTCAAAGTCTTCTTTTGTACGCCGGAACAGTTTTTTTCTGATATGCTGACCCGCAGAAGTCAAACGGTTATGCGAAGTGAGGTAATGCAATACCCGGTGCTCCAGCCAGTGATGCAGGGGTACCAGCAGGGCTGCCAGGGCAATCATGAATAAAAGATCTTTCCAGGGCTCCCCATGTGTAATGGAATAAATTTTCTTTTTAAAGATCAGGAAGATAAACTCGAAGAGCATCAGGAAAACAAAAAACCCGATCGCCTTGATCAGTCCAGTTGATACTTTAAACATACCAAGGATCACCAGGGCTAAAAACAGTAATACGATCCCCAGTGTAATTCCCACATACTGGATATTATTATTACGCCGCTTTATTTCTTCCTGTTCCTTTTCCAGTCTTTCTGTTCGCAGTTGTTCTGCTTCCGCTTCTTCCTGAGAGAGCTCCTGTACTTTTTTCTCTTTTTCAATACTATCCTTGTACTGGTAATAAATCCCATTATACAAACTGGCCGAACGGTAATCCCCTTTCAGCCGGTAAATGGTATCCATGTGACTGGCAGCTTCCCTCACTACTTCCAGGATGCCGTTTCTTTCTCCCATTTCCTTTGCCTTCGTATAACTTTCAATGGCCCTGGCCGACTCTCCTGTTTTAGCAAATAATTTTCCCATTTGCAGGTAGATCAGGACCCGGTTGGTTTCATTCATATTGCTTTCAAAAAAGGGCAGGGCCCGGTCAAAGTATTTCCGGGCGGAATCGTACTGACCGATTTCCGTATACACAAATGCAAAAGCCTGGTCCATGACCCCGGCCATCCGAAACGTATCGAGAAAAACTTTCAGGCTTTGTCCTTCTTTGGACAGAAGATAGTTCAGCGCTTTGCCCGGCTGATCCATCCGCAGGTACTGGTTCAGCATACTCACATAACCGGGTAGTTTTAAGCTGGCAAATTTCAGGGTATCGGCCATCCGGATCGATCGTTCAAAATAACTGATCGCAATATCATAGCTTTTCTTCATGGCAAAAAGATTGCCCATGGCATTGATATCAATACAGCGCTGGTACGGTACTTTCCGATCGGTCAGGTTATCCAGCATTTTATATGCTTCCGCGTATTTATCAATGGCTTTATCATAATCACCAATGCTGGTATAAAAGGTGGACAGATTGAGATAACAATTCCGCATCAATCCGCTCTTCATCCTTTTGGTTGATTTGTCATCGGCCTTTATCTCTTCGGCAATATCCAGTGCCATCAGGTGGTGGCGGAGGGCGAGTATCCGGTCGTTCCTGGCCAGGTACACCCTGCCATATACATTATTGGCCTCTACTTTCAGGCTATCGTCTTTCAACGTGGAAATTCTTGAATTGGCTTCAGCCGCCAGCCGAAGGGCCTTGTCCTTGTCCGGAACAGCGAGATACATATCCGCCAGCAGAAGCTGGGCAGCCCCGGCCCTTTTATCCATCTTGTTCTGACGGGCCACATCCAGTGCTTTTTCAAAATAATCAATTGATCTTTCTACAAATTTCCGCTGATTCCTGAAATACCCGCAGCGGATCCCATTAGAAACAAAGGCATCATAGATCAACTTACGGTCACGGCTTTCCTCTGCCATGAAAATATACCTCTCTCCCAGTGAATCGGCCGCCATGGGATTCACATTCATCATGGTACGGGATAAATTATCGTACCAGTATGCCTTTTGTTCCAGAGTGGCTGCTGCAGACAGTGCTCTTTTCATGGAATCAATAGCGGCTGGTTCCTGGGCAGTAGCCCGCAGGACTGTCATAAAGGCAAGGCCAATGCATAAAATTCGAATGAACCTGATTGTCATGCAAAAAAATTAACTGGAGCACCAATTTAAGCAATTGCCTCCAGCCGGAAAGCATTCCTTTAACAAACTTGTAACAGCCCATCCTTATGGACAGTATCAATCACCCGCATCCTCCCTGTACACAACCGACTGTATGCACAATAGCAGAATCACCACCCTGCAGCGATCATCAAGGGTTTTTTTCCAGATGCTTTTCTGGGTACCGGTAGCCGGGTTCAGCCTGCTGCTTATTTATAATACCATTCCCTACTTCAGTTTTGAAAGGAATTTCTCCTTTATAGAAGAGCGGAGCCTGCTTTTCGAAAGCAATATGTACAATCTCTGCTTCTATATTCATATTGCGGCCGGTGCACTTTGTATAGGGACAGCTTTGATACAGTTCTCCCGTTACCTGCTTAAAAAATCAACAGCCCTTCACCGTTTCTCCGGCAAAATCTATGTGTTTGTGGTCCTTTTTCTGGGAGCACCTACCGGATTGTATATGTCATTTTTCGCCAAGGGCAGTTTTCTGGAAAGAGCCCTGTTCATGTTCATGGCCGGCTGGTGGTTTATTACTACGCTTTACGGACTCAGCACCATCCACAAAAGAAATGTGGTTGCCCATAAAGTCTGGATGATGCGCAGTTATGCCATGGCGATGACCGCCGTCAGTTTCAGGGTATTTCATATCATTTTCTACCTGCTGGACTGGGGGCATCTCGAAAACTACGAACTCTCCCTCTGGATCAGTGTGGTTGGGAATATGCTTTTTGCAGAATGGATCATCTGGAAACAGAGCCGGAATTATTTAAAATCATTTTCAATCTAGATACCGGGTCAAGCCCGGTATGACATAACCCAGGCCTGATCGTTCACCTTTATTTTAAACGTTTAAAAATCATCGCCATGAAATCAATGTTGTACGTCGGCGCCACTTTAATGATCGGCGCCAGTATTTACGGGTTTGTAGATTATAAACAAACCCATCAGAAAAAAGCCTTCCAGGACATGTACAAAGAGCAGCAAAAAGCCGTTGCCGTTATTCCTGCGGAAGAAAAACAAGTGGTTGCCGAAGAAAAAACAAGTACACCGGTTGTAAAGGAAAAGAAAGTCATCAGTAACAGGGTAAAGACTGAACCCAAAGAAGAGCTTATCCCCGTGATTGAACCGGTGAGCGAAGAAGAAAAAACAGCTTCCACGGTAAAGGCCATTGAAAATAATACTGACCGTCCCGAACCAGCCAGTGAAAACAAAGTGGTGAAGAAGAAAAAAATAAGAAAGGAATTTTTCAGTCGTGGCCGGATGCCCGAAGAAGAAGTACTGATTGAAAAAGTAAAATCAGAACCAAAGAAATCCGCATCCAAAGAATAAATTTCAGACAGCCTTATCCAGTCCCTACCCGCCCCGGTTAATTTACCGGGGTTTTTTTATTGTGGAATTGCCTCTTTCCAGCGAAGGGTATTGATCAGGTGAAGGAGATCTTTTTTCAAAAAATCATTCACGATCCCCAGCGAATCGGCATTGGGTGCCGCATCAAAATAAAGGGCCCCTCTTAAAAAATGCCGGGTAGAATCGGTAAGGAAGAACTGGTTGGCCGTGGCGGTATTTCCTCCCAGTGAAAAATAGATACCCTCGACGCCATTAGGCGTACGCATCAGACTATCATTGATCCCGGTGGCCATGGTCACGTGTTGTTTATAGGCCATTTTAAAACCATCCCTTACAAGCGAATCAAAATTGTTTTGTGCATTCACCGGTTTATAACTCACGTGGATCCTACCCGCAAAACGGGGGATATCAATATTCACCCACCAGTCACCGGCCCGGTCATCAAAGAAAGTAGAATCCTTTATCACATTGGCATATACCGGGTATTCAAATGTATAGGGATAACCCGGCCGGTCGAAGAGCTGGTATTTTTTCTCCGGGAAATCAATCTTAAAATAGCCCTTCTTTTTACCGGTTGAATAATCACTGTTACAGGCCGTCAGTATGGCCATCACTACAAAAATTACCGTGAAATACCTGTATGCCTGCTTCATGCTGTAAGATTCGGTTTAATCGTCACTTTTACCTGACGGATGCGGTTATTCTCTGCCTGGGTTACCGTAAAATCAAAATCACCGGCACTTAATACTGTATTAACTGTTGGAAATTCTCCGGCCAGTTCCAGCACCAGCCCGGCCAGCGATTCACTCTCCCCCCTCACCCCGTCAAATGTATCCATGGGCAGTTTCATTTGCTTACACATATCATGGATCATGGTCTTGCCCTCGAACAGATAATTCAGGTCATCCAGTTTTTTATTCCCGCTTTCTTCTTCATCAAATTCATCGCGGATATCCCCGATCACTTCTTCCAGAATATCCTCCATGGTTACAATACCACTGGTGCCGCCAAATTCATCCACTACCACGGCAAAATGAATTCTTTTTTGCTGAAACTCTTTCAGCAGGTCTTCAATCAGTTTTGTTTCCGGTACAAAATAAGGCTGCCGCATCAACTGGTGCCAGTTAAAATCATCTCCTTCATTCAGGAAGGGGATCAGGTCCTTGGTATTGATGATCCCAGCCACTTCATCCAGACTGTTGCGGTACATCACCGGTAAGCGTGAATAATGCAGTTCTTCTACCCGGCGGATCACGGCGTTAAAACCCGACTGGTAATCAACCCCGCTTACATCCAGCCGGCTCCGCATGATTTGCTTGACGCTGATATTCCCGAATTTCACAATGCCCTTCATGATATTCTTTTCTTCGGGCGAAGCTTCCTCATCGGTTTTGATATCAATGGCTTCATCCAGTTCCTGCAGACTCATCGCATCGGAGCGATTGGCACCGACCTCTTTTTCCAATGCCATCGGCCAATGAAACAATCCAGCGACTGATCCTTCTCAGTAATAAATGCAGGGCTTCCACGGTGAAGGAAGCGCCATAGGCAAAACGTAGAATATTCTGCGTGGCCCATACCTTGGGTAATATCTTTCCAAAAAATACCAGGACAAAAGCGATACTGAGTACCTTGATCATCAGGGAACCGATGCTGCCGATTTTTTCCAGTGGCAGGAACTGATTGATCAGGTAATTAGCCAGCACGATGATGCTGATATTGACAAATGTTCCCGCGATCAACAGGGAAGCATATACTTCTTTGGGTTCTTCCAGTAAGCCGACAATTCTTTTGGCTGAAGCATGCTGTTTGGTCTTCAGCATATTCAGGTCCTTATGATTTAAGGAGAAGAGGGCCACTTCTGCACCTGAGATGGTAAAAATAAGAAGGAGCATTACCACCAGGGCAACAGCCAGAAAAGTGGTAGCCTGCGGATTGGCTGCCAGAAAAAAATAAAGCAGGTGATCAGTTACAAAGCCTGGTAAGGGGCTGCTGTCCAAAGCTTGGTTTTTTGGTGAATAAAAAGGCAGGTCAAATGGCCCGCCTGCAATGCTGCTGCAAAGTTATTGTATTTGTAACGGATGATTAAAAAGGATGGGATTCTGAAGGATCACCCATGGGCATTTCACCACTCATCCCCTCCATTCCTCCTTCGCCGGAAGGGGCTTGTCCGGGGGTATCTGCTCTTTTATCCAGCATAATCAGGTTATCGCCCACCACTTCGGTGGCAAATTTCCGGTGCCCGTCTTTATCATCCCAGCTCCGGGTCCGGAGTCTTCCTTCAATATAAACCAGACTGCTTTTGTGGAGGTATTTCTGTGCCAGCTCGGCCAGTCCGCGCCATAACACTACGGTATGCCATTCCGTTTGGGATACCAGTTTACCGGTTCGGTCCTTAAAGGTTTCAGTAGTAGCCAGGGGGAATTTTGCAACGGCAATATTCCCTTCCAGGTGCTGAACTTCCGGGTCCTTCCCCAGGTTGCCAATCAGCATCACTCGGTTAACGCCTCTCATATTAATTGACTTTAAATGATTGTATTCGTCCGGGTTGGGCAGCTGCCTCTTAAAGTTAAAGCAATTTTAGCAGTGAAAACAGGAAAAAAGAACGGGGGACTATTGTTTTAACAATGTGATAAATCAGGCCCCGGTCCGGGTGCCTTTTAAATGATCCCGGTTTGTAGAAAATGCTGAGTGGCATTCATTTTTAGATAGTATCCTTATAAAGCTTCCAGGTACTCCCGGAATAAACGGGGGAAGGCATAACGCTTCAACTCTTTTTTGATCAACCATAAGAAGCCGGGTACTGCCGGCTTTTTTTTCAAACGGATCCGCACAAATTGTCCATTGATCAGCTGGTGGGTGAGTTGTTGTTTGTACCAGGGAGAAAAGGATTGTATCAATGCGGAATCGGCATGCAGCCATTGATGGGTTGCCGCCTGCCTGATCAGTGCTTTATCAGAAATTGCTGCTGAAGATTCAAGCAAAGGAAATTCAAATAGTCCCTGCCAGATATCTTTTTCCATTCGCTGCCGGATAGCGATCTGCCCTTTGTATTCCAGTACCAGGAAATAAAAATTTCTTTTTGTAACCCTGATCTTTTTTTCTTTTACAGGATAGGCCGCAATATTATCCTCTTGATATGCCTTGCAGTATTTCTTAAAAACACAGCTTGTACAAAGCGGGGCAATCGGTTTACAAATAGTGGCCCCAAAATCCATGATGGCCTGGTTGTATAGTCCGGGCTGATCCTGGTCCAGTAATTTTTCAGCCAGTGCTGTAAAATATTTTTTACCAGCCGTACTGTCGGAGGGTTGACTAATCCCGTACACCCTGGCCAGTACCCTGAACACATTACCATCAACCACCGCATGAGGCAGGTTATAGGCAAAGGAGGAAATGGCCGCTGCGGTATAGGGCCCCACCCCTTTCAGGGAAAGAATGGCTTCATACTGATCTGGAAAATGTCCGCTCAGTTCGGAACTGATGAAACGGGCCGTAGCCAGCAGGTTGCGGCAGCGGGAGTAATAGCCCAGTCCTTCCCAGCATTTCAGCACTTTTTCGTCACTGGCCCGGGCCAGATCATGAATCGTTGGGAAATTCCTGACAAAATCATTGTAATACTTCCATCCCTGCTCCACCCGGGTTTGCTGGAGGATGATTTCGCTGAGCCATATTTTATAGGGATCCTTTTCCCCTTTCCAGGGCATTTCCCGCCGGTTTTGGTCCCGGTTCCACTTCAATAAAAGCCGGGAAAAGGAAAATCCGGGGATCTCAGAACCGCTTTTTTTCATGTTTTTGGGTACTGGAACTGATGTTTTGGGGGTCAAAAATCAGTACCGTTTAAAAAAATTATACCTATTTAGTTGAATATCATATTATTTTGCTCTAAATTAGACCTTGTAAAACCACAAAAACCTGCAACATGAGAAAAGCCGACCTGGTCAATCAGATATCTGAAAAAACAGGCATACCGAAGGTAGATGTGCTTGTTACTCTTGAGACTATGTTCAAGGAAGTAAAGGACACCCTTGCCGCTGGCGAAAATATCTATATCCGCGGCTTTGGCAGCTTTATTACCAAAAAAAGAGCAGCCAAGATCGGTCGTAATATCAAAAAGAATATTGCGGTACATATCCCTGAACATTATATACCTGCATTCAAGCCTGCCAAAGAATTTGTGGCAGAAGTTAAAAAACTGAAAGAACCGAAGCCGGATGCCGGCCCCGGTGAAGATTCAGAAGATTAAGATTTATTCCCACTCATCTATTTTCAGTTTCCTGATTCCACTCGCAGTATAATCTGTAGAGGCCGCCCTTGTAATAGTTGATTCATACCAGCTGTAGCTTTCTTTACCGGTATCACCTATCAATACAAATGCCTGTGGTTTTCCATCATCATTATGCATGGTCCCGGCCAGTATAAAGCGGGTAGCATCCAACCAAACAGCCTCTTCTATTCCTGCTGAAGGACCAAAGGATGCAATCTGTTTACATTTGCCGGTTTTTAAATTACAGAGGGTTACCGCCTGGTCCACATCCGCCATGGCAACTAATTTTTTTCCCCTTCTTTCCAATGACATACCGGCGCTGAATAAATCAAGGTACTGACTGCTGTCTGATGTAAACGCCAATGAGGGACCAAAAAGACTCAGCAATTCCTTCATATCAGCCGTATCCTGAACTTCTTTTTCTTTGAAAGAAGTCCGCTGTGAAAAACGGAAAGAATCTATCTGAAAACCCTGGAAAGATTGTTTCCATTCGGCTAACTGATTATCAATGGCCCCGCGGAAATATTGGGCGGAACTATCGTCGGCCATAGTGGACTGACTCAGCGTGTCATTGGTTGTTTCTTTTACTGCCGGCTCTTTTTCTTTGCCTTTGCAGGAAACGGCCATATATACCGTACCGAACAGGATGATGGGAAGAAGAATACGCATACGTTGGTTTTTGAATTTGATCAAATAGCGGATCGAATTTACAGTAGAAAGTTAAGCAATGTACACAGGAGAAACAGGGCCCCGGACGGAAAATGAGTAAACGGTGGTTTCGGCCCAAAGCTTCACCCCGCCACGCGATTTAGTACTACCTTTGCCGCTCAATTACCCGGAGTGAAGCAACCTCAGATTATAACCATTGGTATTGCCCTGCTGCTGACAGCCGGCACTTACTTTTTTGTACGGACAACCCCGAAAAAGAAAGCCGCCCCGGTAGCGGAAGCACATGGCCCCAATGACGGTCATGACCATGGCACGGAAACCAACATTACTGCCGACACTATCCTGGCCATGGCCAAAAAACAACTGAGTCCGGATCAGGTGGTCCGGATCACTACCCTGGAAAATTCGATCTCCCGGGGGGATGTAAAAGACCAGCAGATCCATGTGTACCACCAACTGGCCAAATTCTGGTCAGATTCGGCCCGGATCTTCGAACCCTGGGCCTGGTATACGGCCGAAGCAGCCAGATTGGAAAATTCGGAAAAAAGCCTCACCTTTGCCGCCCAGCAATTTTTGGATAACCTGCAAGCCGACGAAGTGCCGGAAAGAAGAAAGTGGAAGGCCCTGCAGGCCAAGGACCTGTTTGAAAGATCTTTGCAAATCAATCCGGCCAACGATTCGGCTAAAATCGGACTCGGCGGTGCTTATTTGTTTGGCGGTATTTCTGCCACCCCGATGGAAGGAATTCTGAAAGTAAGGGAGGTAGCGGATAAAGACAGTACCAATATCTACGCCCAGATGATGCTGGGAAAGGGTTCACTGCTTTCCGGACAATATGACAAAGCGCTGGATCGTTTTCTAAAAGTGGTCCGGATGGATCCTAAAAACCTGGATGCCTGCCTCCTTTTAGGGGAAGTGTATGAGCGGACCGGTGATAAGGCCAAGGCCATCAGCTGGTACCAGCAAAGCCTGCCGCTGACCAAACAGGAAGAAGTGGCAACAGCGATCAGGCAAAGAATTGCGGAACTGAAAAAATAAGGTTCCTGAATTATTGGATAGTAAAACTTATTATAAACAAGATTAAAAAAAGATTTGATTATGCCTTGTGGTAAAAAAAGGAAGCGTCATAAAATTGCGACGCACAAGCGTAAAAAAAGACTGAGAAAGAACCGTCATAAAAAGAGGAATAAATAGTCGATAGTCTTAAGTCGTTAGTCATTAGTCAATACAGAAGGGCGAGGTCCCTTTTTAACGGGCTAAAGACTAACGACTACGGACTAATGACTGCTAGCCTCCCAGTCCACCGGTTGTTTGCCGTATAAGTTTGCCCAAAGATTTTTCCTTTGGATCATTCATTCAATTTACTCGCAATTGGCCCATTTCTGCAGCATTCCATACGGATGTAGTGCAACTGGTGTTTTACAGCATCAAGGTGTTTTTCATGTGTTAAGCTGTAATGAACAAAGAACTTATTATTAATGCAGCCCCACAGGGTGTTGAGATAGCCCTGCTGGAAGACAAGAAGCTGGTAGAACTGCATAGCGAAAAAAGCGATGCACGTTTTGCTGTGGGAGACCTGTACCTGGGAAAAGTGAAAAAGCTGATCCCCGGGCTGAATGCTGCCTTTGTGGATGTTGGTTTTGAGAAAGATGCCTTTCTTCATTATACCGATCTGAGTCCTTATGCCCGGTCCCTCCTCAAGTTCACCACCATGTGTATGAACGATAAGGGCGAACAGGGACTTGATTTTTCCAAATTCACCGTGGAGCCGGAGATCATCAAAACCGGTAAGATCAATGAGGTACTGAACGGGAAACCGAATATCCTGGTGCAGATCCTCAAAGAACCTATTGCAGCCAAGGGTCCCCGCCTGAGCTGTGAGATTTCCCTGCCCGGTCGTTTTGTGGTACTCACTCCCTTTAATGATATTGTAGCGGTATCCCGCAAGATTCATTCTTCAGAAGAAAGGAAAAGACTGCAGAAGATTGTGGAGTCTATCAAGAGCAAAAATTTCGGGGTGATCGTACGTACGGCCGCCGAAGGAAAGAATACAGCTGAACTGCATGAGGATTTAACGGCATTGATGCAGATGTGGAAGACCATCATGCAAAACCTGAAAGGGGCGGCACCTCCGACCCGGGTGCTGAGTGAACAAACCAAGGCCACCAGTATTCTGCGCGACCTCCTCAATGAGGACTTTAATAAAATTGTGGTGAACGACCGGAATATATTCGCGGACACCAAGAGTTATATCCAGCGGATTGCTCCTGAAAAAGCAGATATCGTTTCTTTTTATCAGAATGGTTCTCCCATTTTTGATTCTTTTGGTATCACCAAGCAGGTCAAATCATCTTTTGGTAAAACCGTGAACCTGGACAGTGGTGCTTATGTAATCATTGAACATACCGAAGCCCTGCATGTGATTGATGTAAACAGCGGCTACAAGAGTGTGAGCAATAACCAGGAGCAGAATGCCCTGGAGACCAACCTGGAGGCAGCGGATGAAATAGCCCGGCAGCTTCGTTTGCGTGACCTGGGTGGTATCATTGTGGTGGACTTTATAGACATGAAACTCCCCGAGAACAAGCGCAAGCTGATGGAGAAGATGGAGGAATTCATGAAACCCGACCGCGCCAAACATGCGGTACTCCCTATTTCCAAATTTGGCATCATGCAGATCACCCGGCAAAGAATGAAGCCGGAAGTGAATATCAATACGCAGGAGCTTTGTCCCAGTTGCAATGGCACTGGTAAAATTTCTTCTACTCTTTTACTGGAGGATGAAATTGAAAAGAATGTTGGCTATCTGATCACGCATCAGCATAGCGGACTAAAACTGGTGGTGCACCCGATCCTGCATGCCTATCTCACCAAGGGCTGGTTCTGGAGCAACAAGGTTTCCAAGTGGAAGAAAAAATTCGGGCAGAAGATCAAAGTGGAAGCCAGCAGCAATTACCACCTGACCGAATACCGTTTCTTCGATCAGCATGAAGAAGAGATCAAACTCTGACCAGGCAGCATTCCGCGCACTGAGTTGGTCTTATTTCCATTGGTAGTAGTATGAAAAAATGGACTTTATTCCTTGGGGCCCTTCTGATTTTTTGTGTGGCCCGTGCCCAACCTGCAGGTCTCGCCAGCCGGATTGGTCCCCAGCCTGCTATTTCTCCCTCTTCCGGATTTTTTGTGGATTATACGGATGGTCGTCCGATCATGGCCAATGCCGACAAAGATGCCGAGGGCAGTTTTTTCTGGACTGAGGAATGGTGCAATGGCAAAGTGCTGCTGAATAAAAACAGGATCGTCAGCGGGCTCAGTCTCAAATTCAATATTTACAACCAGGAATTATACTTCAACCGCAACAACACGGAAATGGCTTTTGCCGACAGTGTAAAGGAATTTGAAATCAGCTGTTTGCTGGAGGGCCAAACCCGCTATGGTTATTTCCGCAATGGTTATCCGGCGATTGATCGCTTTACTGCACAGACTTATTATCAAGTGCTGACTGATTCCTCCTTTCAATTGCTGCGTTCTTACCGCAAAGAGTTAGTAGAAGTAGAAGAAATCAACCGTCCGAAAAAGAAAGTCATCCGCGATTTTTCCGAATACTATGTATTCACCCCTTCGGGAAAAATGGTCCGGATCAAAGCCGATGCAAAAAAGATTACTGAAGCTTTACCGGAATATGCCACCCAGATCAATACAAGTGCTGGAGCAAAACAAGTTGAAGCTGAAAAAGGAGGAGGATCTGGTGAAGTTGTTTGAGGAGATGAGTGGGGTTGGGATGCGTTGAGTGAAGCAGGAGACTCGCTCGGAGCGAAGCCCTCCTTTTTACTGTACAGTGGTTCAAATCCCCTTTACTTTGGGGTTAGGGGCTTTGGCAAAAAAGGCCGCCCTCTCAGGCAGCCCTTTCTTTTGAATCGAGTTTCTTATTAATAACCAGGATTCTGGACAATCACTCCTAAAGAAGCATCCACTTCTCTTTGAGGAATGGGGAATACTAGTTTATTATCATTCCAAGCAAAAGAACCGGTGGCGGTTTTCAGTCTTTTGATATCGTGGATCCGGAGACCTTCAAAAGCCAGTTCCCTTACTCTTTCTGAAAGAATATCAGATAATGTAACTGACACTAAAACACCTTTAGGGTAAGACCTAACTCTAACAATATTTATATCTGCTAAAGGCGTGTTTCCTACCGTTGTACCTAAGCGAAAATTACATTCCGCCCTTATCAAATACATTTCGGCAATTCTAATTACAGGCAAGTTTTGTTCAAATGCATTCCATTTGAAACAATATGTATTTCCTGGCCTTGCACCAGTACCAACATAGTACCAGTCTCTATAACGAATATCTGATAAAGAGTCAATCAATTTTCCATTAAGATCAAACGTAGTTACATAATTGGAGGCAATAAATCCTGTATTCATCCTCACATCCGCACGACCGATACCTGGAAGGCTGGCAAAGAATGTAGCCATGCCATCATTAGCCTGTCCGGCATTGTTCTGCTCATTCTGCTGGATTTCCCAGATAGACTCTGCTGTATTCTTATTGGTAAATGGAATCAGCGGAATTGGAGCCAGTTCATAAGCACCGGAAGCAATCACTTCATTGGCGGCATCACGGGCAGCTGCATAGTTCCCCATTTGCAGGTACACACGGCTCAGGAAGGCCAGAGCAGTGTATTTGTCTGCACGGGTGCCATTATCATCAGGCAGTTTGCTGATAGCAGCATTGAGATCAGTGAGCACCCGGGTATATACCTGGGCCACGGTAGAACGGGGAATATTCTCTGAAGCAGCTGCTTCATCCGTTGCCGCTGTGGTTTTGATCACCACACCGAGCTGACTATTGGAAGTAGCGGGATCATAAGGCAGACCATATAATCTCACCAGTTCAAAATGAAGGATACCACGAATAAAGAGCGCTTCTCCTTCTAACTGCGTACGAAGTGATGCATCTGTTACTTTAGTCAGGTTCGCCAGCACAATATTCGCATTGTTGATGGCCCTGTATGCCGCGATCCAGGTACGGGATGCTTCTGCATTGTCTCTGGTCATGGTTTTGGAAGCCACCTGACGGAAACTCTGGAAAGTTCCTCTCCAGCTGCAATAGCTTTCACTACCCTGCAGATCAGGTAACATTAAAAAATTGGTACCATAGAGTGCACCACCACCCATCAGGGCGTAGCAACCTACTACGGCAGAATTTACATCCTGGTCATTTTGAAGGGCCGTGGCCGCATCAATGCTTTGCTGCGGTTCAACTTCCAGCACCTTTTTACAGGAGGCGGTAGTCAGAAGGGCAGCCAGCGGTAATATTTTGAATATATTTTTCATCTTCTGTTTTTTAAAGGTTTAGAATCCAAGGTTAATACCCAGCGTAATCGTACGGGCCTGTGGCGGGGTATAGAAATCATGACCCAGGTTCAGGTTGCCGATATAAGTGGCGTTTACCTCGGGATCATAGCCTTTGTATTTAGTGAATGTAAACAGGTTCTGTGCCGCTACATACAATCTTGCATTATCAATTTTGATTTTCTGCAACATCTTGCGCGGGAAATTATAACCGAGGTTCACACTCTTAATCCGGAAATAAGAACCATCCTGCACCCAACGGCTGCTCTTACCGGCACCGTTACCATCATACAAACGGGGCTGGGGAATATCAGTTACATCACCTGGTTTTTTCCAGTAGTTCAGCTGGTCAACAGTCTGGTTATCGAAATAATCTCCGTTTACACTCTGGAAGAAACCGGCAATATTGTACAGGTCGTTTCCGCTTACAAACTGGCATTGGATATCCAGGTCAAATCCTTTGTAGCTGAATTTGTTGTTCCATCCACCATAGAAATCAGGATTGGGATCTCCCAGTACGGTATCAACCGCTGCACTGTAATCATTCGTAGTAGATCCGTCGGCAAGCATATACAATGCATCTCCGTTTGCGGGATCAACACCCATGTATTTTCTTCCGTAGAACTGTCCGAATGGCGCTCCTACAGCCAGACGGCCAAGGGTACGGGCTCCGGGAGGTACAGGAGAAACCAGTCTGGTTACTTCATTTTTGTAAGTAGAGATATTGAAGGAAGTAGTCCAGTTAAAAGAAGAGGAACGGATGATATTGGCGTTCAGAACAAATTCCCAACCGGAATTCGTCATGTCACCGATATTCTTGGTGATGCTGGTATAACCATTCGTTGCAGGCAGGGGAACATTCAGGAGGATGTCCTTGGTGTTCTTTTTGAAATAATCAATCTCACCGGAGATACGGTTGTTCAAGAATCCGAAATCAAGACCAATATCAAACTGATCGGTGTTCTCCCAGGTCAGACCCGGTACACCGATTTGTGAAGTGATCAGACCGGCGATATTCGCATAAGCTGCACTGGTGTACAGACTCAGTGAACTGAAGTTTCCGATCTCGGCATTTCCGGTACGGCCATAGCTGGTTCTCAGTTTCAGGAAGCTGAGTACGCGATTGCTGTGCAGGAAACTCTCTTCAGAAATAATCCATCCTGCAGAAACAGCAGGGAACAGACCATACCGGTTGTCGGCACCAAAACGGGAAGAACCATCGGCCCTTACACTGGCACCGAGCAGGTACTTGTTTTTGAATTTATAGTTCGCTCTGGCGAAATAAGACATAAAGCGGAACTGTGTTTCAGTAGAAGAACCACTGGAGATGATCGCTGCATTGGCGATACGGGTAAAGCGGTCGCTGGGGAAAGCACGGCCTTCCACACTGGCGCCATTGGCAATACCACGCTGGTACTCGATACCCACGAGGGCGTCGATATTATGATTGCCGGCAGCTTTGTTATTCCACTGCAGGGTATTGGTATTGGTGAATACACTGCTGGTCACCTGGTTGTCGTAGCTATATCCTTCAGGAGCTCCATCGAGGGTACGACGGCCAAGGAACTGATTTTCCTGGAGATTATTCCAGTCAATACCAGCCTGTGTACGGAAACGCAGGTTCGGCATAATATTCCATTCAGCATAGATGCTGCTGATAGAACGATAAGTCTTGCTCAGGTTCCGGTTATTATCTTCTACCTCGATGAGGTTATTATAATACAGCGTAGCCTGGTTGTTCTTGCCATCTGCAGCCAGTAAAGGATGCAAAGGAGGAAGGGCATTCAGCTGAATAGGATTGCTGAATGCATTATCACTGGGTACGCGGTAGTTGTTACTTTGTACCAGTGAAAGGTTGGCACCTACTTTAAAATTTTTGTTGATAGTATGATCCAGATTCACACGACCCGTGGCACGGGTCAGTCTGTTACCGAGGATAATACCATTCTGATCATTAAAGCTTCCGCTGAAAAGGAATTTAGTACGGGCATCACCACCATTGAGTGATACATTGTACTGACGGATATATCCTTCCTGGAAAGCCTGATCGGACCAGTTGGTATTGTTGGTGGAATTCCAGTCGGTGGTACCGGTTTCTGCTTCAAATTCATCAGCAGCTACATAACCCATATTATCAGCAGCAGCAGTGAAAAGTTCACGGTACTGCGTAGCATCCAGGAATTGTTGCTTTTTAGTAGGCTCACTCCATCCGGTGAAGAAACCAACATTCAGTTTGGTACGACCCTGCTTACCACTCTTGGTGGTAACGAGTAACACACCATTAGAAGCACGGGCTCCATAGATAGCAGAAGAAGAGGCATCTTTCAGTACCTCGATACTTTCAATATCATCGGGGTTCAGGGTAGCCAGCGGATTATCAGGTTCGGTAGCACTACCGAGTGACTGACTCACAACAGGTACTCCATCAATTACCACAAAGGGTTGCTGATTGGCAGAGATAGAAGAGATACCCCTTACACGGATATTCAGTCCCTGTCCCAGCTTACCGCTTCCTGTATTAATATATACACCGGAAGCCCTTCCCTGCAGTGCCTGCTCAAAACTGGGCAGGGGCAGGTTCTGGAATTCTTTGGAGGTTACCTTGGCAACAGAAGACGTAATGTCTTTCTTGATCTTGGTACCGTAACCCACTACTACTACTTCATCCAGGTTTTGTGCTTCTGCTACTTTTAAAGAAAGCTGGAAGCTGGTTCCTGAAATGGCAATTTCCTGGGAAGCATAGCCAACGGCTGATACTACCAGTGTTTTTGCATTGTCCAGTACGGTAAAGGAGAATGTACCATCAGGACCAGTAAAGGTTCCATTGGTAGTTCCTTTAACGACAACCGATACCCCGGCAATGGGCGCACCGTTATTGTCTGTCACTTTTCCTGTCAGCGTTTTGTTCTGCGCCCAGACCAGCTGGGTCACAAAAAACATCAGCGCCAACATCACATTAATTTTTTTACTCATGTTTTGTTTTTTAAGAAGTCGCGAAAGTATTTAACGATTCCTTAATGACAAAAAAAGCCATGCAGAATGATGCATGGCTTTTTAAAATAGATTGTCTGCAATTTGTCAGCTCCGGTCCCGGCTGTTCATATAGATCAATATATATTGTACCAGCTGGACCACTGCCGCCAGGGCAGCCACCACATAAGTGGTTGCGGCCCATTTTAATGCGTCTTTGGCCTTCGGGTATTCCTCCCCGTTAGTGATATTGGTCCGGTTCAACCAGGCCAGGGCCCTTTTGCTGGCATCAAATTCCACCGGCAGGGTAATCAGGGTAAATAAAACCGTGATACTCATAGCCACAATACCTACGAGAAGTATCGTAGGGTTATTGGAAACGGCAATCACAATCATTCCTGCCAGCAGGATCCAGTTCACCAGCATGGAGCTGAACTGAACGGCCGGTACCAGTTTACTGCGCAGCATCAGTGGACCATAATGGGTGGCATGCTGCACGGCATGGCCGCATTCGTGGGCAGCCACGGCAGCCGCTGAAACCGAGGTTCCCTGGTACACTTCGGGGCTGAGACTCACCGTTTTAGTGACCGGATTATAGTGGTCGGTGAGGAAGCCCTCGCCGGGGACGACTTTTACATCATAAATCCCGTTTTCCCGGAGCATTTTCTCGGCTATTTCCCTGCCTGACAGGCCATTGGCCAGACCAATCTTGCTGTACCGGGTGAACTTTTGTTTGAGGATCGTGGACACCAAAAAACTGATTCCCAGGAAGACCAGGGAAACGATAAAAATCTCGCTTGACATCATCATTTTTTACTCATTTTAGATGAATAATATCATCAAATTTGCTACCAATCCGACCCCCTGTTTTTTTTACGTCGTTTTGTCATTTCGAAAGCGGGAAAAGAAAATTAAGCGGGGCTTGCGGGTTCAGTAACCGCGAAAATTTTATCGACATATAATATTGATTATCAGTCTAATACAAGCCATTTTAAAATGACTTACCGGCCCTGAAAAACAGGATTTTAAGCGCCGGAACTTATGCACAGGATCAAAAAATTATTTTGAAATGTGGGTCATAATTGTAACTTAGCAATAGAATTTAATGGGTTAGTAAGTAAGAGGGCCAATCGAAAGATTGGCCCTTTTTACATTCAGACATTTTCACTTCTTTTTTCGAAAAACAAGAACAGCTTCTGCACTAATTTTTCGATTCATTCCAATTCATTTTTTTGTTTTCATTTCAACTTGTGTCAAACATTTGAACCTTGTTGCAAAACAGCCGTTGCAATCATTTAATTTTAGCGCATGAGCAAGATCAAGTCAGCTTTTTTTTGTCAGAACTGCGGATATGAAAGTGTGAAGTGGGTCGGACAATGTCCATCCTGCAGTCAGTGGAACACATTTGTAGAAGAACTGGTGCAAAAAGATACAGGCAAGAGTACAAAAGAATGGAAAGATTATTCCGGTGATGAACGCACGGGAAAATCCATTTCACTGAAAGATGTAAAAAGCAGTGAAGAAAAAAGATTGCAAACGGCCGATACAGAACTCAATCGTGTACTGGGTGGTGGCATTGTACCTGGTAGTCTGGTACTGGTGGCCGGTGAACCCGGAATTGGAAAATCAACTTTGTTTTTGCAAAACGGTTTATGGTTAAAATCCGTTAGAGTACTTTATATCAGCGGAGAAGAAAGTGAACAACAGATCAAGATGCGTGCTGACCGATTGGGATTGAAGAATGATGATTTCTACCTGCTGACAGAAACATCCACACAGGTAATTTTTAAGGAAATCAAAAACCTGAAACCGCAACTGGTGATTGTAGATTCAGTACAAACACTGCATACCAGTTTTATTGATTCCTCCCCGGGAAGTGTATCACAGATCCGGGAATGTACCGCAGAGTTTCAGCGTTTCGCCAAAGAAACCAATACACCTGTTTTCCTGATTGGTCATATTACCAAGGACGGCAGTATTGCCGGCCCGAAAATCCTGGAGCATATGGTGGATACCGTATTGCAGTTTGAAGGCGACCGGCATTATGCTTACCGTATCCTGCGCACATTAAAGAACCGCTTTGGCAGTACCGCCGAACTGGGTATTTATGAAATGACGGATCAGGGCATGCGGGCTGTATTAAATCCCAGTGAGATCCTGATTACCCAAAAAGAAGAACAGCTGAGTGGTATCGCCATTGCTGCTACCATAGAAGGCATGCGTCCGCTACTGATCGAAGTACAGGCATTGGTTACCCAATCTGTGTATGGCACGCCTCAGCGAACGGTTACCGGATTCGATCTGCGCAGACTGCAATTACTACTTGCCGTTTTGGAAAAAAGAGGCGGCTTTCATTTCGGCGTAAAAGATGTGTTCCTGAATATTGCCGGTGGTTTGAAAGTAGAAGATCCTTCCATTGATCTGGCCGTACTCTGTGCCCTGCTTTCTTCCTATGAAGATGTTCCGCTTTCCCAGAAAATCTGCTTTGCGGGTGAAGTGGGATTGAGCGGTGAGATCCGTGCCGTAAACAGAATTGAACAACGCATTGCCGAAGCAGAAAAACTGGGCTTTGAAAAAATCATTGTCTCCAAATACAACCTGCCTTCCGGCCGCGCCGGTAAAAAAGGACTCACCGGAAATGACTATCAAATCGAAGTCATCACCATGGCCCGGGTAGAAGAATTGTATCAATACCTTTTTCTGCCGGAAAAAAATCATTGATTCCCGGTGTTTCTCCCCTGACGGACCGGATCTGATTTTTTTTCTTTGTCCATGCATTTACTCAACAACCTGAAAGAGGCATTCCTGCATCTTTTCTTCCCGCATTGCTGTGCCGGATGCGGAAGCGACCGTTTACATACCGATTCGCAATTGTGTTTTCGTTGCCTGGCTGCTTTGCCTGAAACCCTGTTTGAAAGATTACCCGGTAACCCGGTAGAAAAAACATTCTGGGGAAGATTGCCTTTGCAGGCAGCTACTGCTCATTATTATTTTACCAAGCGATCGATGGTTCAGCATATCCTGCACCAGTTAAAATACAAAGGGAACCGGGAACTGGGCCGGCAAATGGGGAGGATCATGGGATTGCAGTTATTACAATCAGGACGTTTTCCAGTTGATGCCCTGGTACCACTCCCTTTATTCCCTGACCGGGAACAAAAAAGAGGGTATAACCAGGCCACGCTTCTTTGTGAAGGAATCGCCGACATCATCAACGTACCGGTATGGCAGGATGTGGTGACCAGACCACTTTATACTTCCACACAAACCCGCAAGGGCCGGATGGAAAGATGGAAGAATATGGAAGGAAAATTCCTGCTGATGAATACCCGGCCACTCCAACATCATAAAATATTATTGGTAGATGATGTGATTACTACCGGTGCCACACTGGAAGCCTGCGGAACGGTTTTACTGCAGTCTGAAGCGGTTGAACTATATGTGGCAGCACTTTGTTATGCAGTCCGGTAATATCAAATACTTGGACTATTTTTGAGGAACATGAGAATTGCCGGACTATTTGCCTTATCCGTTTTATTATTAGTGTATTCCTGCCGGAAGGAATCTTATATCAGTTCCCCGGATGCACAGGTGACAACATCTGCTGACACTTTAAAATTCGACACCCTCTTTGTAACAGCGGGATCTACTTACCGGACATTAAAGATCATCAATGCCAATAACCAGAAACTGAAAATCACTTCCCTGCAACTGGCCGGTGGAAATGCTTCCGCTTTTAAAATGAATGTGGACGGCGTGATCGGTACACAATTCAATAACCTGGATATTGCAGCCAATGATAGCATCTATGTATTTGTACAGGTGAATGTAAACCCCGGGGCAGGAAATCTTCCTTTTATCATCCGCGACAGCATTCAGTTCAGTTATAATGGCCGGGACCGGAAAGTGCAACTGGAAGCATGGGGACAGAATGCGCATTTTCTGCGTGATGCGGTGATCAGTACGAATACAACATGGTTGAATGATCGTCCTTATGTGATCCTTGGATCACTCCGGATCAACTCTAACCAGACACTCACCATTGATAAGGGCTGCAGAATTTATGTACATGCTGATGCGCCCATCCTGGTGAATGGTACCCTGCAGGTGAACGGATTAAAAGACACGGCTGATCGTGTTTATTTCCAGAGCGACCGGATTGATGATCCATACCGGGATTATCCTGCCGGCTGGCCGGGGATTTTCTTCCTGACCAATTCAAAAGATAATGTATTGAATTATGCGGTGATCCGGAACGCTTACCAGGGTATCGGTCTGGCAGATCCTTCTCCTAATGCCAATCCCAAACTCATACTCAATGAAACAGTGATTGATAATGTATATGATGCCGGTATCATTGCGCTGAACTCCAGTCTCCGGGCACGGAACTGCCTGATCAGTAACTGCGGTAAAAATTTACAACTGGCACAGGGCGGCGATTATCAGTTTACACATTGCACAGTTGTTACTTATGCTAACCGTTTTATAGAACATAAAAACCCCGTACTCTTTTTAAGTAATTATGCCAATGGCACTTCTTCCGGTTTAACAGCCCTGTTCCGTAATTGTATTTTCTGGGGAGAGAACGGTTTGGTGAATGATGAAGTGGTGGTTGAAAAAGTCGGGAATACAGCCTTTACTGTCAACTTTGATTATAATCTCTGGAAAGTACAGGCCAATCCTGCGAATTCAACGATGACGCAGATCATTAATAACCAGCCTCCGCAGTTCGACAGTATCAATACCAACCGGAATTACTTTGATTTCAGGCTGAAAACCGGATCAGCAGCCATCAACAAGGGGGTGAATACAGGTATTATTACCGATCTTGATGGTCGTCCCAGAGCCGTGGGTGTACCGGATCTGGGTTGTTTTGAAAAGCAATAAAGTATACATAAATCTGTCCGGAGGCAACCCGGGGCAACTTTATTCGATTAGTTTTGTTAATCAGTTAAACAAATCAACAATGAAAACATTGATATTCACATTACTCCTCGCTGCCGGAATGACGGCCGGTTCTATTTATGAATTCAAAGTGCCGGGACTGGATGGCTCGTCTATTGATTTCTCTAAATACAAAGGAAAGAAAATACTGATCGTTAATACGGCCTCTCAATGCGGTTTAACCCCTCAGTATGAAGGGCTGGAAGCGTTGTACAAAAAATACCAGGACAAACTGGTGATCATTGGATTCCCGGCCAATAATTTTGGCGGACAGGAGCCCGGATCCAACGGCGATATCAAAGAGTTCTGTAAAAAGAATTATGGGGTCAGCTTCCCGATGGCTGAAAAAATTTCTGTGAAGGGAGATGACACCCATGCGCTTTATCAATATCTGAAAGCACAGGCCCAGGCCAAGGGTTTTACTGATCCGGTCACCTGGAATTTTGGTAAGTTCCTGATCAATGAACAGGGTGAATTGATTGCCACATTCAGCCCGCGGACCACTCCTATGAGTGAGGACATTTTGAAATACCTGAATTAATATCTCATTGACAATAGCAGAGGCGGTTTCAACAAGACCGCCTTTTTTCGTTTCTGATATCCGACATTTGCGGGTAATGCAACGCGAAAAAATAGATTATCCATTTATAGATGGCCTGCGCCTACTTGCATTTCTTTTGGTTTTTTTCAGGCATTTCAATTTTTTTACTGTGCCCGTCCTTCATGAATATGGCTGGATAGGTGTTGAATTCTTCTTTCTGATCAGCGGCTTTCTGATAACACGTTTACTGGTAACTGAATTCAACACAACCGGTGTTATCGACAAACGTAAATTCTTCATGCGGCGGATACTTAGAATATGGCCGCTTTACTTTTTTTATCTTTTCCTGGTTCTATTTTTATCAATTATCTATCCCGGTTATCCTGTTTCTGTACCCCGACTGGCAGGCAACCTGTTATTTGCCGATAACTGGATCAGCGCGCTGAAGAATTATAATCCCAACTTCGCTTCCTTTCATCTTTGGAGTATCTCCCTGGAAGAACAGTTTTATTTTGTATTACCCTTTTTTGTGGTTTGGCTGCAAAAACTTTCCCGCAAACAGGTCTCCCTCCTTTTTACACTTATTTTGATTCTATTTATCTGTTGGAGATGTTTAGCCGTTTGGAATGGATGGCTGCACCCCTATATTTATACATTACCTGCATCCGGAGACTGCTTTCTGGCGGGTGTTATTATTGGATCAGGGTTTTATGATCAGTACCTGAAAAAAATTCACTCCTCTGTTTACCTGCTATCGGGAATTCTCTTTTTACTGGTAAATTATTTGATTTTTCCGCAAAGGGCTGTTATTGGGCTCAACCAAATCCCTCTGTATTTTTTTATCGCACTGGGATTTTCCTGTTTTTTACTTGCCGGGCTATATTCGGGCAGAAACTGGCTGATAAGTGCTTTGGGGCACCCGGTCATTCGTTACCTGGGCAGGATTTCGTATGGGCTTTATGTTTACCATATCGTGGCACTCATCATTACCTTTCAACTTTTCAAAGGAGGGCTTGCAGCCGGTACCACTCCATGGAGTTTACCAGTAGCGCTGCTGATCACTTTTGTCTTTGCAGCATTATCTTATGAACTACTGGAAAAAAAGTTCCTCCGCCGGAAGAAAAAATATACTGTCATTCAAAACTCCGGAACCTAGTACTTTTGCCGGTGTTAATCATTAGTTGAAATGCGTTTTTCAGATATCATTGGACAAACAGCAGTGAAGGGACAGCTCGCCGAACTGGTACACCATAACCGGCTGAGTCATGCATTGCTCTTCCTTGGAAAGGAAGGCAGTGGCGCATTGCCGCTGGCCCTGGCATTTGCCCAGTACCTGCTTTGTGAAAAAGTGACAGGCAGAAATAATGCTGCAGCTGCGGGGCCATCTTTGTTCGGCGATCCGGAACCTGTTCCTGCAGCCGCAATCCTGGTAACTGATGCCTGTGGGGTTTGTCCGGCCTGTCAGAGAGCGAATCAGCTGATGCATCCGGATATTCATTTCTCCTATCCTACGGTTACCAAAAAGCCGGGTGAAAAACCAGTAGCCGCAGATTTCATTACAGAGTGGAGGGAATTCATCAGATTGAATTCATATGGCAATCTTTTCGACTGGATCGAAATGATCAAAGAAAAAGAAAACAGCCAGGGAAAGATTACGGCGAAGGAATGTGATGAGATCATCAAAAAACTCAGTCTGAAAAGTTTTGAAGGGGATTACAAGGTACTGGTGATGTGGATGCCCGAGGAGCTGGACAAAGAGGGAAACAAACTGCTCAAGATTATTGAAGAGCCGCCGGCCAATACACTTTTCATCCTGGTCGCAGAAAATGAGGAACTGGTGCTGCCTACGATTGTCAGCCGCTGTCAGTTGATCAGGATTCCTGCATTGGAAATAAATGATATTGAATCAGCCCTGATCAGCAGGAATCATACCGATCCAACCATCGCCCGGCAGGTGGCCAGTGTAAGTGATGGCAATTACCGCGAAGCCCTGCAACTGGTGCAACATGCGGAAGAAGACTGGCAGGCATTGCTGCGGGAATGGCTGAATGCGATTTTGAAAACCGGTCCGGTGGCCCAGACCAAGTGGGTGGAAGAAATCAGCCGTTTGGGCCGGGAA
The DNA here is from genome assembly GCA_016720745.1 of Chitinophagaceae bacterium. Lineage (GTDB taxonomy): Bacteria > Bacteroidota > Bacteroidia > Chitinophagales > Chitinophagaceae > JJ008. The sequence continues at coordinate 447,082 of JADKKA010000001.1, forward strand.
AAGCAAAAACAATTTCTACGCTATTTCAATCACCTGCTGGAACAGGCGGTCCTGCTCCGGGCCATGGGTCATGCCCCCGGGGCATTTGGTACCGAAAAGGATTTTGCCGAAAGACTGAATAAAATTGCAGGAGTAGAACAGCAACAGGCCATTATTGAGGAGCTGGACCGGGCCAGTTATTACATCGAACGCAATGCCAATGGCAAAATGCTCTTTCATGCCCTGACCATTAAACTATACCATATTATTCAGGATAAGATTGTATTTTTGATGGATTGAGGGAGAGTGTGGGGAAAACAGTGAGTAGTGAACAGCATCCCGGAATCAGAGTGCGCACAGTAATGTATTCATTTTCAAATCTATATAGTATTGATAATCAAAGGTATTCAAGCCTTTGTTCAGCCATATAGAACAGGAGTCTGCCTAAATGGCTCCGGGAATAATACAGGGATCCATCCGCCATCTGACCCAGGGTTCATCTTCCTCTTCAATTAATTTTTACTAAAACAGCAGCATGGGTTGTTCCGGATGTGGAACCGCTACCGGCGGTAAGCCAAATGGTTGTAAAAGCAATGGCGGATGCAGTTCCGGCGGTTGTAACCGCATGAATGCATACGACTGGTTGCGCAACCTGCCCATTGCCGACCTGGACAGTGCCTGCAAAGTGATCGAAGTAAGCTTTAGCCAGGGAACCCGAAAAGACTTTTTCCGCAACACTACTTTACAGCATTTTGAAAAAGGAGACCTGATTGCCGTGGAAGGCGTGAGTGGTTTTGATGTAGGTGAAGTTTCCCTGACCGGTGAAATTGTGCGGCTGCAGATGAAGAAAAGAGGGGCAAAGGAAGACAACCCCGAGATGAAAAAAGTATTACGCCGGGCCACGGACCGTGATATTGAAGTCCGCAACCAGAACAAAGCCCGTGAACCCGAAGCGGTAATCCGCAGCCGGGCCATTGCCAAGCAACTGCGACTGGACATGAAGATCAGTCAGGTGGAAATGCAGGCCGATGGAAGAAAAGCTACTTTCTTTTATATCGCTGATGGCCGGGTGGATTTCAGGGAACTGATCAAGGTATATGCTTCCGAATTCAAGGTAAAAGTAGAGATGCGCCAGATTGGTGCCCGCCAGGAAGCTGGTAAAGTGGGTGGTATTGGCAGCTGTGGCCGTGAATTATGCTGCAGCACCTGGCTCACCGATTTCAAATCAGTGAATACCGCTGCTGCCCGTTACCAGAATTTATCCATCAACCAGACCAAGCTCAGCGGACAGTGCGGCAGATTGAAGTGTTGTTTGAACTATGAGCTGGATACTTATCTCGATGCCCTGCAACATTTCCCTGAAAATTGTGATGTACTGCAGGTCGCCAAGGGCAATGCCTTCCTGATCAAAAAAGATATTTTCAAGAACCTGATGTGGTATACACTGCCGGATAGCAATAAACAATATCCGTTGAGTCTGGAAAGGGTCAGAAAAATAAAAACATTGAATCAGCAGGGTACTCGTCCGGAAGAACTGGAACCGGTAGACCTCGCTGCTTCTAAAACAACAGAGAAAGAACCAGAAATGGTTGAACTCGTAGGACAGATCAGCTTACGCACCCTGGAGAAAGCAGAAAAGAAAAAGAAACAACAGCAAAGAGAAAAATCGCAGCCCAACCGCAATCAGGGACAAAGAGGTCAGGGACAAGGACAGCAGGGTCAGGGTCAACAGGGACAGGGCAATAAAGGTCAGCAGCAGGGCCAGCAAAATAAACAACAGGGCAATCAACCCCGGCCACAGCAAAGATCACAGCAAAACAATCCCAACCGTAATCAACAGGGGCAGCGGCCCAATAATCCCGGGCGTCAGCAGGGTGGTAATCAAAACCGCAATCAGCAGGGCGGGAATAATCAGCAGAAACCTAATAATCCCAATCAGGGCAAGGAGAACCAGTAATTCTTTATTGATTCATCAGGTCTCTGATCACTACGGAAGCCGCTACGGCTCCAAACACCGCCGGTAAATAAGAAATGGTTCCATAAGCCGAGCGTTTATAATTTTTTCCATCCGTCAGCATCAGGCTTTCTTTAATCGGTTGCTCGGGAGAGAACACCACTTTGATTCCTTTGCGGATATTATGTTGTTTGAGGTATTTTCTTACTTGTTGTGCAAAGGGACAGTTCCAGGTTTTAGAGATATCAACCACTTTTAACCGGGTAGGATCGAGCTTGGCGCCTGCTCCCATACTGCTGACAACCCTTAACCCTTTTTCATGGGCCAGTCTGATGAAGGTCACCTTGGGAGTGATACTGTCGATTGCATCAATGATATAATCCGGTTTTTCATCCAGCTGTTGCAGCACCATTTCCGGGTTGATGAATTCACGGATCACTTTTATTTCCAGTTCGGGATTGATGGCTTTCAGTCTTTCTTCCATGATCAGGGCTTTGGATTGACCATGATTGGTCGCCAGGGCCGGCAATTGCCGGTTGCGGTTGGTAGGATCTACCACATCCCCGTCAATGATGGTCATTTTTCCGACACCACTACGGGCGATAAATTCAGCTGCATAAGAACCCACACCACCCAAACCCACCACCATTACATGGGAACAGGCAAGATTCAGCAGGGCGGCTTCGCCGATTAATAATTTAGTACGGGATAACCAGGACAAATCTTTTGTCATACTATAAAAGAGGGGCCGAATACAGCCTCTGCGTTTTTTTGTAATTGCAAACTAAGTGAAATCCGGTCAATTGATAAAGCAGCAGCCGCATAATCGTAAACTGTTTCAATTTCAATATCCGCATCATCGGTTTCCAGAAAAAACTGATTAACGGGTATCGCACTCAACACCTGTTGTAACCTTTCCTGCGCCAATGCCTTTCCAAAAGAAAGGTAGTAACCCTGCCGGGTTATTTGCTGCGCCAGCTGAAGATTCTTTGCATACCCATGAAAAATAACGGGCACCGACACTTTTTCTTTAGTTAGTGCTGCAAATATTTCATCCCAGGCTTTAACGCAATGAATGATCAATGGCTTTTGCAGGAAAACAGCCCATTGAATATGGGCGGTAAAACTCAATTGTTGTAATGGCCATTCTGTACTGCAAATTTTATCCAGTCCTGTTTCTCCAATCGCTACCACATTACTCAGACGGCTATGGTCCTTTATTTCTTTGAACTGCGCCAGCCAGGGTTTGCTGATATGACAGGGGTGTACGCCTATTGAATAATAACCCGGCTCAGCCGCTTCGCCGAAATTTTCATAAAGACTCCGGATAGACTTTTCCCCTTCCTTGGTTTGACGATGTGTATGCAGGTTAATCAGCATGATTAAAAGACCTAAGTTAAAAAAAACCAGGGTCAACTGTATATAATACTGTTGGCGTTATTAAACAAGGCTCATTAGCTGTTAACATGACCAAATTGGATTCGGGGAAAATCTAAATTGAAATGAGTTTCAACTGTCTCAGTATTGATCACTCTTTAACTGTTTAGCATGAAAAAGTATAGCCTGTTTTTATTGTTTGTATTATTTCTATCCGGTTCAGCCATGACACAGGATGCTGTCAGCATTCTGAAAAAAGCAGAAGCATTTTGCAAAACCATTCAATGGGGGAGTTATGAAATGGACGTCACATTTAAAGGTCTGATGAGCACGGACACAACAGTCACAAAATACGATTGCAAATACTCGAAACTGGAATCTGATAGTATCAGTCCGGCCAGCTTCAGGGTGGAAAGGCATTGGGAGAAAAAACTTTCACATACTTATATTTATTCTGGCGAGGATTTTATTTATCTCTTCGCCAGAGACAGTACCGGGAACATCTTAAGCAAAGAACTCTGGCCTGCTGAAGTAAAAAAAGCAATAAAAGAAGCCGATCTTTTCAGGCCTTTAACAGCAAGGAGTAAACCATTATTCTTCAGCGGGGAAGATTTCACGGATACGACCAATTTATTTATTACCGAAAAAGATGAAAAAATAAAAGGCCGGGATTGTTACCATATCAGAATCATCAACAAAGAAAAATCAAATACTTCCGGTTTTGCAGTCAAACAGGTAGTCTTCGATTTCTGGATTATTAAGGATAATTACCTGCCCATTCAATATGCCACTACGATTGACATGATGAACGGGAATATGCCCATGCAGCAATATGCCCTATACACGCTCAAAACCTATTCCATCAACTGGCCGGACACTAAAAAGAAATACGATATTACCGATGCCCCTGCTTATTACCGGCTAAAAAACTACGAACCTTATCAAAGAAAAGAACAGTTAGTCAATGGAACAACAGCACCTGCTTTATCGGGCAAAAATATTGACGGAAAGAAAATATCACTGGATGATTATAAAGGAAAAGTCGTACTGATTGATTTCTTTTATATGGCCTGTGCGCCTTGTATCCTGTCTTTTCCGCATATCAAAGCAATCTACCGGAAGTATGCGGATAGCGGCGTAGTGGTACTGGGAGTAAATCCGGTTGATAAAAAGGAAGCGCAACTCCGGTCCTTTCTTAAAAAATATGAAATGCCGTATCCGGTCATATTTCCGGAAGACGACACTACAACAAAGAACTATATCATACAGGGCTATCCCTGTTTTTACCTCGTAGACAAAAAAGGAAATATAGCTTTCTCCTTACCGGGATTCGGTCAGGGAGTTGAAGTGCTGATTGAAGAAAACATACGAAAACTGATTCGGGAAGAATAAAATACAGAAGGCATGGTCTTATATGCGGATGAGAAGACAACGATAATTTGTTGAAAAAACGCGAAACCTCCGTGACATTCATTTATAAATAAAACTGATCTGATCGGATTAAAATGAGTTAAGAGACAGCACAAACGAAAACTGCCCCTTTTAAAATCGGCTGTTAACAATCAAGCCCCACCTGTTAAGGGTGGGGCTCATTGCGTTGAACTGCCCCGAAACAGATGAATAGCAAGGATATTTTTATGAAGGAATCCTGCCTTTTACAAAAGGCTATCATTTATTTAAAAATCTTCTCTATGAGAAAAATCTACCTTCTTGTCCTTTTAATGATCAGCGTTGCGAATACCATCAGGGCTGGTTATACACTTGATGAAAACAATTTTACCAGAGACCGTTTTTCCCCTTTCAATGTAATACAACCAGACAATGTTACCATATGCAGTGGTGCAACGACAAATACTATTGTCTTTTCCAGCACAGTTTCCGGAACCACTTTTACCTGGACAAACAATAATACGGCAATTGGACTGGGTGCAAGCGGAACAGGAAATATTGCCCCCTTTACAGCCATCAATCCTACTGCAGCTCCGGTAACAGCTACGATCACTGTAACACCATCTACCGGTGCGCCGGCAACATTTACAATCACTGTAACCCCGATACCAAATGTAAACAGCATCCCAGATGGTATTTTTTGTAATAATACTGCCACCCCTATTGTCACATTAAGCGGAACAATTAGTGGAGCTTCTTATACCTGGAGTCATACTGACCCTTCAATAGGATTAGCAGAATCAGGTATTGGGAACATCCCTTCTTTTACAACAGTCAATAGTAGCAGTGCTCCAATTACCAGCACATATACCGTTACTCCGGCTTTTGGAACATCTGCAAAACCTGAGCTTTTATACTATAAGTTTAATGGAACGGGAGCCAATGCTCCAAACTTAGCCATCAATCCACCATCAGGCACAACAACGGGAACGCTGAATGGAAATATGTTTCAGGGAGGTAATACCATATGTGGAGGATCTTTGCAAACCACCAGTACAACACCTAATACTACCGACTTTTTTAATACCGGATGGGCACCTTCCCTGAGCAATAGCTCCTGGTCGCTTTCGTTTCAGGCCGCAGGATTTCCTGCAACCGGATCCGATGATTACAGGTTAATAGGTTCAGTGATCGGGACTTCGCCAATTGTGGTCAGCTATACTCCTTCCATCGGATTCTATTTAACATATACCGTTTCCACAACAGGGTTTCCCGCATCCATGATCATAGAAGGCTCGACAGGTCCGGCCCAAAAAACAATCACAATCGTCTACGATAGAAATGCCAATCAGTTGAAAGGATATGTGGATGGAATGCTTACCACCACACTTTCTACCTCCGGCCACTCAGTGAATATTGTTTCCAGCATTTTTTATATAGGAGGCGGATCAGCTCCGGGAGGAAACAGCTCAATGGTTAGCGGTTGTTTACTTGATGAGGTTCGCTTGTATAACCGGGCAATTGCACTGCCGGAAGTAAAAGGATTAGTGAACAGCTGTACGGCTGGTGGGGTTTGCATAGGACCCAGCCAGGGTTTTGACAATATTGTCTATCCGAATTTAGTCGTTAACACTCCTGCAAGTCAAGTCCGTTGCAGTGGCACCAACACGAATGCAGTTAATTTTACAGGAACAGCAGGGGCCACATTTAGCTGGGTCAATGATAATACGGCAATTGGTCTAGCAGCCAGTGGCACTGGAAATATCCCTTCCTTTACTGCAACAAATACAGGAACCAGTCCATTAATAGCGACAATCACTGTTACACCAACCTTACCGGGAGGTCCGGTTTGCGCCTCTTCCTCCAAATCGTTTATCATCAGGGTCAATCCTATACCTACCGTCAATACCATTACAGACCAAACAGTTTGCAGAAATACCCCCGTATCAGCAATTAATTTTACAGGTGCTGTTAATGGTACCATCTATACCTGGACGAATTCAAATACTGCGATTGGTTTAGCCGCCAGCGGATCAGGCAATATTCCAGCATTTACAACTACAAATAGCACCAATGCTCCTATTTCCGGTACAATAACGGTGACCCCTTCTTTTGGAAATCCTGCATGTACAGGAACTCCGATAACTTTTATTATCACGGTTTATCCTGATGCGCTAGTGAATGATCCTGCGGATCAAACACTATGTGTCGGTTCTCCAACAGCTGCCATCAATTTTACAGGCACAAGCGGTGCGACTTTTAACTGGACCAATGACAATCCATCGATAGGGCTGGCGTCAAGCGGTACCGGAGATATCCCGGCTTTTACGACCTTAAATACAACGACCAGTACACAGGTGGCTACTATAACGGTAACTCCATCTGTTACAGGTGGTCCGGGTTGTACGGCATCAGCCCAGGTATTTACGATAACGGTAAACCCCATACCGAATGTAAATAATATAGCGAGTCAAACTGTGTGTAATAATGCAGCTGTTTCCGCCATTAATTTTAGCGGTAGTGTACCCGGCGCTAATTATACCTGGACCAATAGCGATCCTTCAATAGGAATACCAGCAAGTGGCAGTGGCAATATCCCCTCGTTTACTGCTGTAAATACGAGTGGCAACCCCGTTACCAGTACCATTACAGTTACACCTACATTTGGTTCCGCTGTTCCAGATATTTTATATTACAAATTTGATGGGGCTGGCACATCGGTTCCAAATTTGTCCAGCAACCCACCAGCAGGAACAGCTAGTGCTACAATTGGAGGTGCCGCCTCACAAGGAAGCTCACCAATCTGCGGTGGATCTTTCATAGGAGGAGGCAGTAATGCAGATGTATTAAATACAAACTGGCAACCAAACCACTCAGGCTCATGGTCAATATCATTCAGAAACGCCAATCTCTCTGCCACTTCACTATCCGGGATCTTTAATATTCCAACATCGGTTGGTGCGGTAAGAGTGAATGGTTTTATCAACGGTTCAAATAATATCATAAGACTTCTTGGACCAACTTTCCCCAATCTGGATATTCCCGGAGGTGTAAGCACATCATCTGTCCCTAAAAGCGTTACCATCGTTTATAATAGCGCAACACTTGTACTAGATGGATATGTAGATGGCGTATTGGTTGGCAGTGTCACCGCTTTAAACCCTGTAGACCTGACAAATTCAAATAATCTCAGGATGAGAATTGGTTTTGGAGAATCTTCCCCGTTAACGGCAGGTTCGTTTCTAGACGAATTCAGATTATATGGCAGAATGCTTTCATTAACCGAGATCCAGGATCTTGCTACAAGCTGTACACCCGGAGCTGCCTGTACCGGTTCACCGGAAATCTTTGCAATCACTGTTAATCCATCTCCGGTTGTCAATCCGGTTGGCAGTCAAAATGTTTGTACAGGTAATAACACTTCCGCCATCAACTTTACCGGTAATATTGCCGGCGCAACTTATGACTGGACCAACAGCAACCCATCCATTGGCCTGGCCGCAAGTGGTACTGGAAATATTCCATCATTTACTGCTATCAATGCAGGTAACAGCACTGAAACGGCTATCATTACCGTCACAGCAGTATCACCCTTACAACCTGCTTGTCCGGGTACACTTGAAAGATTTACCATCTCAGTAAGTCCGGTACCAACCGGTACGGCCAATCCGGCATCACAAACCGTTTGTTCGGAGACGGCGATCAATCCCATTCTATTTACAGGAAATGTACCCGGCATTAGTTTTGACTGGACCCGTGATAACCTGGCCACCGTGACCGGTATTCCGGGAGTCGGCAATGGAGATATCAGCGGAACACTGACGAATACAACCAATGCGCCAGTTACCGTCACTTTTACCGTTACGCCAAGTATTGGTGGTTGCGTAGGCACGCCGTTTACCGTTACCGTTACGGTAAATGAAAACCTGCCGGTAGCAATTGCCACACCAGTAACACAAACCATATGTTCCGGTAACATTTCAGATATTCTGCTGTCATCCTCAATCATTGGTACTACATTTAACTGGACCAGAGATAACAATGCTTCGGTAACGGGTATTACTGCCAGTGGCACGGGTGATATTACCGGGACATTATTCAATACCACTACCACACCCGTCACAGTAACATTCACGATCATCCCAATATTTAACGGCTGTACCGGGGCACCCATCACCGCTACCGTACTGGTGAATGCCGTGCCAACTATTATTTGTCCTGCTAATATTGTTACGAATAATACAACCGGGGTTTGTGGCACAACTGTTACTTTCAACACTGCTGTAACCGGTGCACCGGCACCCAATCTTACATATACTTTGAGTGGTGCTACCTCCGGTAGTGGTTCCGGAAATGGCAGCGGCTCTTTGTTTAATGTGGGCACTACTACGGTTACTGTGACAGCTACCAATATTTGCGGAACCGCATCCTGCTCTTTTACCGTTACGGTAAACGATACGGAAAATCCAACTATTACCTGTCCGGCTTCCATTCAGGCAAATACTGATCCCGGTATCTGTGCTGCCACCGTGGTAACACCTAATCCGACTATTGCAGATAATTGTGCGACAACAATGTTAACCTGGACCTTATCCGGAGCTACCACAGGTGCTTCCGCTACCACCGGAATTAATTTTGCCGGTACCCGTTTATTCAACAAAGGGGTAACAACGGTTACGTATACTGTGAAAGACGCTGCCGGAAACACAGCCACTTGTTCTTATACAGTAACAGTAAGGGATCTGGAAAATCCAGTGGTTATTTGCCCTTCTAATATTACCGTGACTACACCCATCGGATCCTGTACCGCTATTGTTAATTATACCGTGAATGCCGCTGATAATTGTCCGGGTGTAAGCACCCAACAGATCAGCGGTCCGGCCAGTGGTTCTGCCTTCCCAATCGGCAGTACAACGATTAGCTGGAGAGCGATAGATGCTGCAGGCAATCTTTCTCCCATTTGCTCATTTACTGTAACGGTACTGGACGGACAACTGCCCGTGATCAGTTCACAGCCTGCCACTCAAACCGTTTGTTCGGGTAGTAATGTCACCTATACTGTTACGGCCAGCAACGTGGTTACTTACCAATGGCAGCAATGGAATGGGAACACCTGGGTCAATATCTCAGGCGCTAACGCATCCAGCTTTACAGTAAACAATGTTACAGTTGCTAATAACGCTTCTACCTACCGGGTGGTGCTCAATGGACTTTGCAGCGTTGTTAATTCCGCAGCAGCCAGTTTATTTGTCAATCCGCTACCTGTTGTGTCTATACGTTTCAGCCCGCTGAGCCAATTGCTTCCTTCGCAGAACACGACGATTGAATCAACGGTAAGTCCTTCGGGGGGTACTTATGTATGGAGAAGAAATAACAATGTGGTTATTGGCGCCCAAAATGAAGTACTGGACGGACTCACAGTAGATCACCAGGGTACTTACCAGTTAACCTACACCGACCTCAATGGTTGTGTATCCAATTCTGGTACACTTGTACTCTCTGCGCTTGAATCACCGAAAATCTGGGTCTATCCCAGTCCGAATAACGGCAGGTTCCAGGTGAGGTACTATAATAGTTTTGGAGAACCAGTGACAGTAAGGGTATTCAACAGTGCAGGGCAGCTGCTTTACAGCCGTTTATCTGTAACAGCTGATGCTTATAGCCGGATTGATGTGGACCTGGGCAACCCGCCAGCTGGTGTTTATATCGTTAAAGTCTACGATACTAAATCAAGAGAACTGGCTGCGAAGAAGATTGTGGTGTACCGGTAAATAGAGTGATCAAGACTAACTGCAGAGCCCCGATTTCGATCGGGGCTTTTTTAATGGGGGCCACGAAGGATGTATAGCCACGAATGCACGAATTAATGCTTGCCACGAATTCACGAATTCAATTGGCAAAGTAAAATTTAGGCGCTATTCTTTGTGCCTTAGTGCCTTTGTGGCAAAACCTTACTCAATGGATAGATAAAAGGCAATCACTTTTTCGCCGGCTTGGAATTATCTTTCTCTAAAGACTGAAGTACGATATCTTTTCTGCGTTGGCTGAGCGGTACGTTATGTCCTGAGTCCAGGATGAGGGCACCACCGTCTGTTTTATCATACATCCTGATTCTGGCCGGATTCACTACATAAGAGTGATGGGTACGCAGAAAGCCAAGCGGGGTAAGCATTTCTTCAAATTCTTTCAGGTTCCTCGAAACGAGGATCGGGTCTCCCCCGCTGATAAAAAAACGGGTATAGGGCCCTTCGGCTTCACAAAAAAGGATGCTGGCAATGGGCACAAAATAAGTGGACTGCTTATCGTTGAGGACGATCTTTCTTTCGTGATCCACTTTCTGGTGAAGCTGCTGCATCATCACGGTCAGTTGTGCGGCTATATCATGCCGGCTGATATTGTCCATCGCCTTTGTGAGACTGCTGCGAAGCTCATCGGGGTTGATGGGTTTCAATAAATAATCCAGGGCACTGAACCGAAATGCCTGTATGGCATACTGGTTATGAGCGGTTGTGAAGATGAGTTGAAATTTGGGTGCGCTGACCTGCTGCAATAAATCGAAACCTGTTCCATCTTCCATTTCAATATCCAGGAAAACGATATCAGGTTCCAGTGTACGAATGGCCTCCAGACCGGATGCTACACCGTTCGCTTCATCAATCTGCTGATCTGCCCCTGCAATTTTGCTGATCATTGCCCGAAGACCAGCCCTTAGCTCTTCTTCATTATCAATGATCAGTATTTTGATATTATTCATGGTTGTTATTTAAAAATAGTAAAGGGAGTTTAATTTTTACCTGTACCCCTTTTCCCTCTTTGTTTTGTTCTATACTAAAGCTGGCGTTGCATTTCAGTTTAAGGTTGAGCAAATAAATCCGGTCACGAATGATCTGACTGGCCCTGCTGATATGGTCGGCTTCCTGTTTAGGACCAGTGGGCAGCCCCTTTCCATTATCATCAATAGTCACCAGCAATTCATTACCCACCCCGGCAAAATGAATACTGATCCGCCCGGAATAATCTATATTACTAAAGCCGTGCTCAATACTGTTTTCGGTAAAAGGCTGGATGATCATTGCCGGGATCTGAACAAGGTCAGCTTCCAGTTCTTTATCTGCTGTAATGCTGTATTCAAATTTTTTGGGGAACCTTATTTTCTGCACATCGAGGTATTCTGACAAAAAAATCATTTCCTGCTCAACGGTAACATAATCTTTGTAAGTACTCTCGAGCGTCTCCCGCATAATATGACTGAACTTGGAAAGATGGGCGGCAATTGCTTCCCCGTCATTTTCACGTACTGCATAGCTCTGTAAGGTAGCCAGGGCATTGAAAAAGAAATGGGGATTCATTCTGGCACGGTTCAGCCGCTGTTCGGTTTCCAGGATTTTTTGTTTATGCTTCAGGGATTGCTGCCTTAGAAAAAAGGCAATTACCAGTGCAGTGAGCAGGCCGGCGAGGCCGAAAAGCAGGTAAATCTGTTTTTGCTGGGCCAGCTCCCGGATGGTCTTTTCATTCTTTGCCTGGTTATACTTTTTCTCCAACTCAGTCACTGCTGCCAGTTTTTCTTCAGTGCCAATGCTGTCTGCGATCAATCTTTCCTTTTTATAGGCAGTAAGCGCCAGTGCATGATTGCCTGAAGCTTCTGCGATATCATGTATCAGCAGGTAAGTAGCTGCGATGGTGGCCGGCGATTTGAGCAACTGGTCATAGTGCAGTGTGGAATCGGCAAACTGTGCTGCCAGATCAAACTGTTTCCTGCTGAAATATATCTTGGTTTTATCTTTAAAATTTGCCGACAGCTCAGGGAAATCAACCCGGCGGTCGAGGTGTTTCAGGTTCTGGTCAATATAAAAAAGAGCTTTATCATACTCTTTTTTCTCAGTTGCTACAGCAATCAAACGACTATTGACTGTAATAAAAGACTCTTTTTCAAAAGGAATTGTTCTGACAATGGAAAGCCCGGCCTCTGCATAAAATGCTGTGGTATCCAGATAAGCTGGCTGGTTGTTTTGCTTATAGTAGGTGTAATATCGCTGGGCGGCTCTGGCCAAAAGGACCGCTTTTTCTGCGGAACTTTTCAAACGGTTAATCATCCCAATGGCTTTTCTGCAATATTCAATGCCCTTCTCTGTTTGTTTAAACTCATTGAAAATATTGGAAATATTCAGCAGCCCCCTGCAGTAGTTCAATGTATCTTTTCTCTTTTCAAAAATGGAGACTATTTTCAGCTCCATTTCAATAGCGCCCTTAAAATCCGAACGATTGGCGTACAAATTGTCCAGCATTTGGTAAAAAATAAGAAACTCATCTTCCGGGCATCCCTGCTTTTCAAGTAAATTGATTGCTTTGTTTAAGAAGATTTCGGCTGAGTCCAGTTCCCGCCGGATCAGCAAAGCCCTTCCTTTAATGCGAAAACCCTGAATTACACAGGCAGGCTGCTTTGTCTTTAACAGACTGTCTGCATCCAGCGCATTCCTGTTAACATCAGTAATCCCGGCACAGGAACAGTTTTCCTGTGCCACAGCAAAAATGGCGCAATGAAGCATCAGCAGTAAAGCCACCACTCTTCTCATAAAATAAATTTATACATCTACCAGTGCCGGTACAGCTGTTCCATTGATGATTCCCAGCAGGCAGTTTACACAATGGACTGCCTGTAAAATAAGTAAAGAACTGCATTCCAGCCTGTATTCCTCATTGATTTGAATGCGGTATTCATGTCCCCGGAATTTCCAGTTTATCAGGGGGTGAATGGTCAGTAGTTCTTCTTTTTTGCGGTTCACCAGATCAAAACGGCCATTGTATTTCCCGCTTTTCCGAACGGTATAATTCCGGCGCAGGGAGGCTTGATTCAGGCTGATCGTTCCGCCTGGCCGAAGGGCCGCTAAAAACTGTTTATGGCCAGAACCTTGTGCCTTGACCATACTCACCCATCTGCCCGGTTGGCTGTACCTGATCTCTACCAGCTGTTCATCAGCCCTGATCTGCGCCATCTTCATATCTGCATGGGCATACATCAGCTCCCCGCACAGATGACCTTCGTGGTCCAGCAATAAATAATGATGAGCTGTTTTGATTTGTATCCGCACCCTTGCTTTTTTGTAAAGCTATCCCTGCAGCAGGCCGGTAATATACCAGTTTCATAGATTGGAGCCCTGCGCTAACGGGTATCCATCAATTTTTAATAAGTGATTGGCTGAAAAAAGGGCAAAAAAAAGCCCGCTTTTGAAAAAGCAGGCTGACTTTCCACATCAATGGACTATTAACCAAAATGGGTTGTATAGAGATACCTCCCAACCTTAAGTACATACTTTTCGATCATCAACTTATTCAGGCATCAGGGCGTTGAATTGCTTCAAAAAAGGCTCCCGTTCCTGTCCCGGAATGGTATCCAGTATCTGCGCCATCTTCTGGTGAAGAAAAGTTCTGGCTTGTAATATCCGGTAATACAGGCCTCTTTCATTTGGATCCCTTTCCATGTTATACGACTTATTCATCAGGCGAAGCTGAGCAGCAGCGGCCAATACATCTTCCCTCGTTACTACAGCAGCCGTATCAATCAGCCAATCAAACTGCACTGCTACGGTTTTCTTTTTGTTGTCCGTTCCGGTATTTACTTTACATGAAAACAGGAATAACGTCAATAAAATCACTTTGCTGCTAACTGGCCGCATCGCCTTTATTTAAAACAAAGCTATAAGCTCAGGGCGGATGAAATAAGGCTAATTAACCAGTCAGCCTTTCATTTTAATATCTGTATCAGCAAGAATGGAATCATTTTCAAACCGGTTGTTAAATCAATCGCTACGCTTACAAATACAAATCACCCTGTGATATATTAGCCCTAAAGGCGTCCTATCCATTCACTACTTTGTAGGAATGAAAAAAATCCGTTACTACCTGATCTTTTCTGCCCTGGCCCTGTTGATACTCCTTTTTGCATTTCGCAGGGAAAAATCCAGCTCTAAAAAAAATCCTTCCCAGTCAAAATTGCTTTCCGTTGCGGAGTGTATCAGACTCAGTGCTGATCCCGGGAATGCGCAGCTGAACTTTACCGTCAGGGGAATTTATACCGGCAGCGAACAAAAAGAAGGACAATCCCTTATTATTCTACAAAGTGATACCCCCGGAACCGATACCAGTCAGCTCTATTGCATCATCCGTCCGGAGCAGGCAAAAGCCTGTCAGCAATTACACAAGGGAAATGAATTAGTGGTTTCCGGAAAACTCCAATCAGGGAAAGGCCGGCCGTCGCTGCAGGATGTGACCGTGGTCAGTGAAAATATCATCGACGAGGCCGGCACTTATTAAAAATCTGTTGTACCGGTTGATGCAGGATGGTAGATTATTGGTTTAGTCAAAAAGAACGATGAAAGCTGAATAGTTTTCCGTTTAAAAAAAACCATGAAAACTATCCCCCTCTCCCTTTTTGCGTTCCTGCTTTTCAGTTTTGCGGCCAGGGCCCAGCCCTCGGGGTATACCCGTGGTGGCGCGGAAGCCACGATGAAGCAAATGAAATTGCTGTTTACCGAATCATTTCTTTTCTCCAAGGGTTCGCCGAATATACCCGGCGATCTGGCCAACAGTAAACCGGCTGTATTGGCAGCACTGGCAGAAAGTGATAAAGTTATATCCGAGTTTGATCAAAAAGTGACTGAATTCATCCAGTCGAAACCCACTGCCGCTATTCTCAAAAGCAATTACACCAATGTTGTCAGCATTTCAAAACGCGCAGCCTTTGCTATCGAAAAAGCGGCCAGCGCCAAAGATGAATACCGGGTGATGAGTGCGGTGGTCTTCTTACAGGAACTCTATCTCTACAAAGCCTATATCAATGCAGCGATCAGGCTCTACCCCGAAGCCATCTCTTTACAGGAACAACTGGAAGGATTAGATGCCGCTATTACGAAACAAGGCAGCCGGGAAGATTATATCGCCAAAATGGAAAAGAATCAACTTGATTATGTGAAAAGCCTGCGGATGAAAAAAGCGGTAGCCAGCGATCCTGCCATTGAAAAAATGGTCAAGAACTCCTACGAATCCAGCTGGGCGGCGGATAAACTAACCGTCGTAAAAGTGCATATTGTCAGTAACTGGGTGATTGAAAAAAATATACTGGATATCCCACTGAATAAAGAGCTGGAAGTCAATATGGCCATCAAAAAAGCGGATGGAAGCTGTGCCCTTGCAGCGGGAACGGTGCGATCTGTGTATGAAGGAGGTGGCAAGTATGGCGCTGCCTATCTCACGATGCCTTCACCGCCCACCACAGTACCCTGCGAAAACATTCCCAACACAACAAAATAAATAATGATGAAAAAAAATACATTTCTTATCTGTTACATGACCATAATCGTCTCTTCTTCCCAGGCCCAACCCGGAAGAGGAGAAAATCCAAAATTTGATCCGGCCTTTAACCCCTATGAGAAAGTGCTGGATGATACCGCCCGGGGAAAAAGAACAGCCCGTTTCCTGAAATACCTGACCACACCCGAAGTATTGCGGGACTACTTTTACAATTCCCCCTGTAATGACTTTGCAGTATTGGCAGATACAAGGATAGAACAATTCAAAGCATTTGTTGAAAAGTTCAGATCCATGCCGATCGATCCCAAACAAATGAAAATAGCGGAAGACAATTACAAAAAGAATGGATTCAGCAAACTCAATGCAGATCTGGCCTATGAAATTGAGCAGCTGGAAAAACAGGGATCTTATAACAGCAACGCCAAAGAGCCAATTGAGAATCTTCTCTGCCGGGCAAAAGGATGCTTACAGCAACTTAAAAACAACCTGGCCTACCTGGAAGCAGTAAAATCATTCTTTCCGGCTACCCCCGGTTTGGAAGAAGCTATGCAGACTGCCCAAAACGGTATCAGCAAATATGGCAATAATAAAACCATGCTCAGCTCTATCAAGTCGAATAAAAATGAAGCCATTGCCAATGTGTACTTGCCCAAAGCCGTTGCACAAAATGCCGAATGGGAAGGCTGGTTCAGCAAATGGTTTGCCAGGGAGTACCCGGGATATACATTGGTCAGACAATCTTTATTATCAGCCAACTGGTACATCAAGAAAAATGAAATCAGCGGCAATCCGGAATACCGGCACCTTGGTACTGCCATCGGCGCCAAAGATCCGGAGGGAAGATGCTGGATCATCAAAGTGGATCTGTTCCAGGATTACCTGGGAGGGAAATTCGATAATTCCCGTTTCAAACTGGCAGGTAAGGACGAGATGGTATGTGAGAACCTGAAATAAAAAAAAGACTGACTCAATCTGGTATTACTGCAGATTGAGTCAGTCTTTCATTCCAATTTACTTTTTACCCTTTTCCTGCTTCTCCAGTTCAATCCGCATTAAAGCCAGCATCAGGTTACACTCGCTGTCTTTTCTCTTTTTCAGGACATCCACCATTTTCCGGGTTATTTCCACTTTTTCGCCCCCAATAGATTTGTATTTCTTATCCATTTCTTCTAAACAGGTCTTCACTGCTGTACCGGGTTTTGCCACCATCATCAGGGCCGCATTCATTTTCAGCAGAACCGCTTCCGGTATTTGCTTTAATCCGTTCATATATGCTTCCCCGGCATTGGCTGCCGTAGCCACATCATTGAATAGTTTCAAGGACTCTGGAGGCAGGCTGTCATTGATTTTATTAAAACAGCTGCACATTTCATTGGTCATTTTTTCTACTTTTCCCGAAGAGGAGGAAGAACAGGAAACCAGCACTGCTGCCACTGCAACAGACAAGAAGATTCTTTTCATTTTTATTGTAAATAAACCAAGGAGAGGCGATTACTTCTTACCAACTTAGCAAGCGATGATATCAACTTAACCTAACAAGGGAATTTATTAATATCTGTAAACTGTACAGTGATTTACCAATGACAGCAGCCAAAAAGGACGTGCATATCCCCATAAATAAACCCTACCGTAATTCATAAGTATAATAAGCTATCTGTTTAGTCTCTGAACCATCCTTGCTCTTTACAACCCTTGCTTTTTCTGAAATTAGCCCCAGATGGTTATATTTAAAACTAGTCGTGGAAGCCACTTCACCGATTCCAATAATACTTTCCATATTCCCTTCAGCGTCAACTATCACTTTAGCAATTTCCACTGGTATATCTTTTTTACGGGCATACATCATTTTTGACAAATAACCTGAGTCATTATACTCGTAAAACAAAGTCTCAACACCTGAAAATTCCTGCTGCAGGCATTTATGATTCTTATCATACTTTGAAAAAAGGATAGTTCCGGCACCTTGTGCTATAATTTCAATTGTGTAACTACCATTTACATCATATTCATACATGTGTATTTCATCGAGTCTGTTCAAATGATCATATCTCTCAACCCTTACAACCTTTCCCTTTTCTCCAAATTTTGATTTGAAACTAAATGAGAGTTCTCCGTTATCGTAAATCAGAGAGTCATCCCCGTTTACTGAAAATATTGTTTTGACAATTATTTGTTTACTGGAATCTTCCAGCCAATAACTGACTGTTGTAGATTTAATCTTCTTATCAATAACCTGAGCTCTCTCCCATTGTGCACCAATGTCAGAAAATGTAATTATACCGGCTATCAAGAGTTTCCATTTACGCATAATGATGGCATTAAATAACACTTATATTCCCAGCGCCATATAAATCGCATCCTGTATTTTACCCCGGATGGAAAGTTGTCCCAGTTTATTATTATCCCTTGTTGGATAAACACGGTTGGAAAGAAAAACGTAGACAATATTGTATTTGGGATCCACCCACACACAGGTGCCTGTAAAACCCGTATGCCCAAAGCCACTGGAAGAAATCATAGAAGAAGGATAGGGCTCTTTCCGGATGGCATTGTCCTTTTCAGGTTTATCAAATCCATACCCCCGGCGACTGTTCTTACTATGATATGCAGTGAACAGGTCAATGGTTTCCTTTTTCAGGTAACGGTTACCGTTAAATTCACCACCATTCAGCAGCATCTGGTATAACATGGCCAGGTCATAGGCATTGGAGAACAATCCGGCATGACCGGCTACGCCCCCAAACATAGAAGCTCCTTCATCATGCACATCTCCCTGTGTGGTTTGGCGCCGAAAATGTTTTTCTGTTTCTGTAGGCACCATTTTCTCTTTGGCAAAACGTTCCCGGGGTTTAAACCCGGTACTGGCCATTCCCATCGGACGGTAAAAGGTTTTCTGTACATACTCATCCAGCTTCATCCCTGTCAGTTGCTCCACGATCTTACCCAGAAAAATAAAATCATTATCACTGTATACATATTTGCCGGCTGCGGTCAATGGGCTTTTGAGGATGCGGGCAAACATGGTATCCTCCCAGTCGTTGCGCATGTAAATATTATCCGCTACCCGCACGGTAAATCCCGCTTCCGGTTTTTCGCGGTAGATGGCCGGATTAGGCACCCCGGTTTTTTCATCAATGGTTTCTTTGTAAAAAGGAATAAAAGGCACGAGCCCTGCCTGGTGCAGGAGGATATCATCTATTTCCAGGTTCTCTTTATTGGTACCCCTGACAATGGGGAGGTAGTCACCTAACTTTTTTTTTAAATCCAGCTTTCCCTGCTCATAGAGCTTCATCACAGATACAGTGGTAGCAGAAATTTTGGTAACGGATGCCAGGTCAAAAATACTTTCCGGGCTCACCGCTGGCGATTTTTCATACTGATAATTGCCAAATGCCTTATGGTACACAATTTCTCCTTCATGCACGGCCAGCACCACAGAACCCGGAAATACTTTCTGTGAAATGGCTGCTGAAACAATGGAGTCAGCTTTTGATAACTGATCTAAACGGTGCCAGGATTCATCTTTCTCGTTTTTGACAATACCAGCACCAAATTTGAAACGACAAACAGAAACCGGCAGTTTTCCCTGTAATTCAAATTTACCGGAGAGGTAATCGGCTGCCGCTTGCTGGGTGATGGCATCATCCTGGTAACAGGCCAGCAGGGTCCAGGCATCACAAAAATTCTTCGTGGCCAGGACATTGCCAAAAGTCATGGTGACCGTCTTGATAAAATTCAACTGCTTGTATAAATTAATGGCAGCTGGGCTTATACCAAAATTATCAGCTGGTTTCAGAGCGTAGTTGTGTATACCCACAATGATCACATCATATTTACCGTCTTTAGGAACGGCTTTGAGTATTTCATCTGCTTTATCTTGTCCGTCTTTATATGAAAAGGTAAACACATCTGCCCCGAAATCTTTTTGCATTCTCTTTCCAAAATCGTTCAGTTCTGTTGAACCGATACCGATATAGGCAATCTTTCCGGGTCCGGTTTTTTCATTACCGAAATTCCGGGCAGCTGTCAGCGGCACTACGGCATAGTCCATTCTTGAAGCGGTTGTACTGGCCTGGTTCAATAAAGTGATACTGTGCCGGGCTACTTCATAACGGATCGCATCTGTTTTCGCATTCAGGTCAGCCAGCAGATTATTGGTATCCACCCACTGCGTTTTATTCAAACCCAGACTATATTTGGCCGCCAGCACTTTCCGGGTTTTGACATAAATATCTTCCCAGCTTAATCTTTTATCGGCAATGGCTTTTTTAATGGCTTCGATGGACTCGGGTACACTGGCAGGCAAACAAAGCATATCATTACCGGCAATCAGGGCTTCCACGGAAATCACACCATCCGGAAAATACTTGGCCACCCCTTTCATCTCCAGGGCATCGGTAAAAGTAAGTCCGTTATAATGCAGGCTGTTCCGCAGCAGGTCTGTTACATTGTTTTTGGAAATAGAAGTGGCCCGGTTTGCTGTATTATCAATGGCAGGTATTGACAGGTGGGCAATCATCACACTACCGATACCGGCATCAAACACCGCTTTAAAGGGTACCAATTCCATGGAATCGAGCTGGGCCATTGATTTTTTAATCACGGGCAGGTCATAATGTGAATCCACATCCACATCACCATGACCGGGAAAATGTTTGGCGCAGGCCATAATGCCTGCATCCTGCATTCCTTTCATATAGGCGACCCCATAACGGGATACTTTGTCTTTGTCTTCCCCAAAAGAACGATACCCAATCACCGGGTTATTCGGATTATTATTGATATCAACCACCGGCGCATAGTTCACATGCACCCCGATTCTTTTACATTGTTCTCCCACGGCAATACCCATGGTGTATACCAGTCTCTCGTCATTGATGGAACCCAGTGTTAACTGAAAGGGGAATTTGGTCACACTATCCAGGCGCATCCCCAATCCCCATTCCCCGTCAATCGTTACCATCAGGGGTGTTTTGGCAATTCCCTGGTAAAAATTGGTGAGATTAGCCTGTCTGACCGGCCCGCCCTGAAAAAAGCAAAGCGCTCCCACATTATACTTGCGGATATCCTCCGTCACTTTAGCCACATGGTCAGCCCCTAAATTAGAGTGGGCCCTGACCACCATCAGCTGGGCAATTTTCTCCTCATTACTGAGTGAATTGAACACACTATCGACCCATTGTTCCTTTTTCAGGTCACTTTTATACTGGGCCAGCAGGAATTGTGGCAGGAATACGATAAAAAGGAAGACCGGTTTGATCAGCTTCATAGCAAACAATTAAGTGATAGAATGAGTACTAAAAATACCCATTTTGGCCCAAAGGAATCCCTAAACTTCCTTAAAAATGAATTAGTTATTTTTGCCGGCTAAACCTGGATTTGTGACGGATAAGATAACCCTGCTCCCCGATAATATTGCCAATCAGATTGCGGCCGGTGAAGTAATTCAGCGACCGGCCAGTGCCGTGAAGGAATTGCTGGAAAATGCGGTGGATGCCGGAGCCACGCAAATCCAGCTGATCATCAATGATGCTGGTAAATCGTTGGTACAGGTCGTGGACAACGGCAGTGGCATGAGTGAAACGGATGCAAGGATGTGTTTTGAAAGGCATGCCACCTCCAAGATTAAAACCATTGATGATCTGTTTCATATCCGCACCATGGGTTTCAGGGGTGAGGCCCTGGCGTCTATTGCTGCGGTGGCACAAGTGGAGTTAAAGACCAAAAGAGCAACAGATGAAACAGGTACTTATATTGAAGTACAGAACAGTCTGGTGCAACAGCAAGTACCCGTAGCCGCCCCCAATGGCACCAGCATTGCCATGAAAAATCTTTTCTTCAATGTGCCGGCCCGGCGGAATTTTTTGAAGAGCAATGCCGCTGAAATGCGGCATATCGTGGATGAGTTTACCAGGGTAGCCATGTCCTTCCCCGAAGTTCAATTTACCCTCACAGCCAATAACCAGCAGCTGTTTTATCTGGAAGCCGGCAGCCTCAAACAAAGGATTGTACAATTACTGGGATCAACCTATAATACCAAGCTGGTTGCGGTGAAGGAGGAAACGGATTATATGAATATCACCGGTTTTGTAGGGAAGCCGGAAACCGCCAAGAAGACAAGAGGTGATCAGTATTTTTTTGTCAATAACCGGTTTATTAAAAGTCCTTACCTGAACCATGCCCTGATGTCGGCCTACCAGCAAATGATTGCCCCCGACAGTTTTCCGATGTATGTATTATTCATTGACCTGGATCCTACCCAGGTGGATGTGAATGTGCACCCGACCAAACAGGAAATCAAGTTTGAAGATGAGAAAATCATTTATGCTTTTGTACAGGCGGCCGTAAAACATGCGCTGGCTCAGTTCAGCATTACACCCACGCTTGATTTTGATCTGGATGCTTCTATCCAGCAATTATCTGCGATCCAGCAGCCTTTTACTTCTGATAAACAATCTGCGGCAGCCTCGGGTTCCATCTTTAAAGGGTTTACCCAAAAAAACCAGGCGCATTTTATTGAACGCAGCGGATCCGGTGATTTAAAAAACTGGAAAGAATTTTATGAAGCCGGGACCGGCGGGCCAACCGTTGGTTCTGTTGAAAAATCTATAGATCCGCTACCCGCACAGGAAGTGGGATTCAAAACAGAGATCTCCTGCAGTCAGGTGTTGGGCACTTATATCATCACTGCTTCAGCCAATGGATTTATACTGATACACCAGCAGGCTGCCCATGAGCGGGTTTTGTATGAAGGCTTATTAAAAGCAAGCAAGGATAAACCCGTAGCCACTCAGCGAAGTATGTTTCCTTCCACTTTGGAACTGGCGCCGGCAGATGCGGCGGTGATGGAAGAAATCATGACTGATTTGCATTACCTCGGCTATATCATTGAGCCTTTCGGGAAGAATACTTATGTAATCCAGGGTACACCGGCTGATGTGGGACAGGGGAATGAAAAACATGTGATTGATATTTTACTGGAGCAATACAAGCATTTCAACCCGGAGGTAAAATTTTCCAAAAGGGAAAAACTCATTCGTTCACTGGCCAGGCAACAATCCATCAAATCCGGAACAATGCTGAGTGAAAAAGAAATGCGTCACCTCGTGCAGGATCTTTTTGCCTGCGAACAGCCGAATATTTCCCCGGATGGCAATCCCACTT
Organism: Chitinophagaceae bacterium; assembly: GCA_016720745.1. GTDB lineage: Bacteria > Bacteroidota > Bacteroidia > Chitinophagales > Chitinophagaceae > JJ008. The sequence goes on from JADKKA010000001.1 coordinate 470,252, forward strand.
ACCTGGAGTTTAAACAGGATCAGCTGGAAAGGATGTTTGGGAAGTAGTCAACCAGCAAGGGCTGTTCAACTCCTGCATTATTTTTTTTGCCGCCATAATTCATACCGTATAAATAATTGCAAGGCATGGTTTCTTTCCTCCCTTCGTGGTTGTCCTGGTAAGGTAAATTGAATATAGGGCTGTAGTCCGAATGCATACCGGGCCCCGAAGGAAAAACGATTCCATTTGTATTGTGTTTCTACTACAGCCTGCCAGTAGGTTTTCTTAAATACCGACCCTGCGGTATCTTCCTTAAAAATGGATCGGCTGACGATGGAATCTATTTGTGTAAAATTATTTTTCCGGTTAATTTCTCTTTCTGCGATGGCGCTTTTAAATAGGTTCCATTGCATACCGGCACCAATGGACCAGCCCGGCCGGATGAAATAATGGAATGTCAATGGCAACTGGTGATAAAATGTCTTTTTCAAACCGTAAGAAGTTAATGTGGAGTACTGGGGATTGCTACCCGTATCCGGCACCAATTGTTGCCGGTAAGTAAACTGTTTGCTGTACTGCGGGGCTCCATAACGAAACTCTCCTTGCAGGAACCATTTTTTTTCTTTCTCCAGTCGCAGGTATACCGAAGGGAGATAATCAGCCAGACTGGCTTTGCGGCCTTGTGAGCTATAGGGAGTAAAGGTTTGTCCGCTCAGGGGTATTTGCTGGTGCAGTCCTAATCCTGCTGAGAAGACCAAGGCTGTCTTCTCTTTTACCTCTTGCTCTTTCTTCTCCTTTCCTGTTTTTACTATCACAGCATCTTTCTTTTCCACGGGCTTTTGAATGGCTACGGTATCTTTTTGTATTCCCTGCACCGTATCTTTCTTTGTCTCCGCTGGCGATTCAGGTTTTTGAGGGAGCGGATTTTCACTCTTTTGGGCTGTATCAGTTACTTTGGAATCGGATTGATTCAATTCTTTTGTTTTCGGTTTAACTTTCTCCTTTCGGGCCCTGGTGATTGTGGCGGGCAACTCTACTCCTTTTGTTTTAGTTTTCTTTTGCTTTTTCCGATCACCCGATTGCAGAGCAATATCGCCGGTTTCTTTTGTCAATGGTTTTAATGCTGGAGCAGGGATCGGTTTCTCTTTATTCACAAGCTGCCCTTTTGATTTCTGCTGATCAGCTGAATCATTGGAAGGTTTTGTTCCGGTTGGCTGTTCTCCGTTAGGATTACTCATTACTGGCTGCTTTCCTTTTTCCTGTTGAATTGTATTCGTTGGAAGTTGTTCTTGTTTCGTGATGACAGATTCATTTTTTTGATTATTGCGGAACCATTGTTGTGGTTGCAGGAAATACCAGCCGGCGCCAACAGCCAGTACACCCAACAGGGCCCAGCCCAGGCAGCCCCATCTCCACCAGGCAATGGGTCTTCTTTCTTCGTCTTCATCCAGTCTGCGGCGCATATCGGCCCAGGCCATGTTTTCATCCGGCAGGAGAAAATCGGCCCCGACAGTGGTGGCGGACCATTGTTCTGCTAATTGTGTTTCATATGGTAACCTTTCATTCATGGTTCCCTGCTGTCTTTATCATGTTTTGTAATTTTTTTCTTGCCTCTGATAAATGCCATTTACTGGTACCCTCGCTGATATTCATGAGCCTGGCAATTTCCGGATGCGTAAAACCCTCGATCACATACAGGTTGAATACCGCCTGAGTAGCAGGAGGCAGTGCACGGGCCAGTTGCAGGATTTCTGCAGCGGAGAGGGCAGCAATAGCAGCAGGCGGCACATGTATATTGGCCGCCTGCTCCATTTCCCCTGTGCCCGATACGCTTTGGTTGCTTTGAACCATATCCAGGCAACTGTGTATGATGATAGTACGAATCCAGGTATACAGCGATGCTTTCCGGCTGTCGTAACGGCTGATATTTTTATACACTTTATAAAAACCGCTGTTCAGCGCTTCCATGGCATCGGATTCATTTTTGGTATAGCGAAGACAAAGCATCATCATGGCCCTGTAATAACTGCGGTACAGTTGTTCCTGGGCTTTGCGGTCGTCGTTCTTACAACCTTCAATGATGTGTAATATGTGCGCTTCTTCCTTGCTCAAATCATCTCCGCCGGTTGACTTATAGCTTTTGAAATATACTTCTGTTTAACCGATACCCTACGCATATTTCCACAAAATATTGTCCTTTTCCCAGTCGTTCTGTTGGAATGCTGATCAGATTACTGCCTCTAAAACCTGTCTGTCTCGACTCCAAAACCTGGTTCCCATATAAATCAGTTACCGTCACTTTAATTTCTTCCTGTCTGCCGATATATATACTAAAACGTACCGGTCCGTTGGACACAGGATTGGGAAAAGCCGGAATCCTTTCTGCAAAACGCCCCTGAACATTGCCCACATATACATATTCACAATAAGTACGTGTACAACCACTATTGGTCGTCAGCGTCAGGCAAACCAGATAAGCACCGGTATCGATGAACTGGTATGATGGATCCGGCGTATTGATAAATGCAGAGTCACCACCAGCATAACGGTAAATGGACCAGAATTGTGTGCTGATGGGTTGATTACTATGAGCAGTAAACTGTGCCAGTCCATAATTATTAAGCGAATAGCTGAACGAGGCAGTACAGCTGTCTTCCGGACCTGATTGCACAGTGATCTGCTGACGAATTGTATCCAGGCAATTGCTGATGGTATCCCTGACGGAAAGTTTCACCAGATAGGTTCCGGCCGTATAGTAAGTATGCACTGGCTGGCGATCTACGGAGGAATACCCATCGCCAAAATTCCAGAGGTACCTTAATGTATTTCCATTGGTAGAAGGCGAGAAACTGATTTGTTTTCTGTTAGCAGGATTCGCTGTATGTGTGAAAGTCGGGTTCAGGTTGCAGGAAGCCGGAACCTGGAATGTTTGGCAATAGGTGTCCGTACAGCCGGCCATCGATTCAATGGTCAGGCAAACGGTATTATTCCCGGGGGAAGGCTGGAAAAATAAATGACTTAAATTACCTCCCACGACTACATTATTAACCCGCCAGGTATAATTTCTTATTTGTGTTGCCGAAGGATTTGAGTTAGAGTAACAATAGATTCCATAACTGTAAGTCACCGAATCATATATTGTATAGAAAGATGCCTGACAAACAGGGGTAAAATTCAGGGTAATACTTTCCGTGGTGGAATCCCGGCAGGTACCCAGAGAATCATAAATGGTATGTTTAACCTGGTAGGTGCCCGGAAGATTATAAATATGTGAGGTAGTACTGCCGGATCCGATATTCCCATCCCCGAATGTCCAGAAATGATAAAACTGAGGGGCAGCAACTACTGCTGTAAAATTCGCACCGGAGCCGGAGATGTTGTGGTTGAAAGCTGAATTGCACTGGGCTTCAGCGCTTTGACGAGTTAAGAGTAAAAGTATACTGATGAATAAACTCCATTTCCGCATAAAAGGCTTTTCTACATATACTGGTGGCGGAAGGAAAGGGTTGGGTGGGGTGGGGATTTTTTTTCACCGCAGACCTGCCTGCCGAGCAGAGAATTTGGAAATTCAAGAGAAAATGAGTTTACGCAGAGATAATTCAAATAATCTCTGCGTAAACTCAGCGATCTCAATTCTCTGCGGTGAAAAAATTCAATATCGCTCCCTGATCCCCGTTAAAAATTGCTCTACCGCTCTTCTTACATCAGTAGCGGAGGCCTGGTGGTTATTGACGAGGGTAGAGAAGATGAGGAGCCTGCCTTTCTTAGTATATAAATAACCACTGAAAGCCACTACGCCGGAGAGGGTTCCGGTTTTGCCAAAGATGGACCCGCTCATATTGCGGTAATAACTGCTGATCGTGCCTTCGCCGCCGGTGGGGAAGATGACTTTCAGTCTGTCCATCCCGAATTCATTCTTCATTTTATTCAGGATGCTCACCAAATTCTGAGGGGTGAACAAATTATAACGACTGAGTCCGGAACCATCGACCCACCGGGGTTTTTGAGGCAGGTCTTTCAAATCGGTTTTGAGCAGGGTATCAATAATTTTCTCATCACTCATCAATCCCAGCTTTTCATTGCTCACCATCAACAGGCTTTGCTCTGCAAAAAAATTATCGCTGCGATGCATCATGGGTTTGAGGAGGGAGTCGGTGGGTTGGGAGTGGATTTTGTACCAGTTTTTAATTTTCAAACTTCTTGTCCCACAGTCATAGCAGTTGAATCCAAAAGTAGTATCTCCAGATCGGGGACGCAAAGTCCCAAAAAAACACTTGAGACTATCAGCAATGATCTTTAATGTTACACTTGCGCTGTTAGTCCAAAAACCGTATTCATTTCCAGTGACAAAAGGAATTTTTATAGCACTAAACCTTTTGGGCGTTGCTTCTATCCAGAATTTGTTATTATCAATTTCTCTTCTTATTTGTACGCCAGGGCTTTTTGAAAGCAAATTATCCGGAGAAACCAAATAAGTCTCACTATTTAGCAGAGAGTCGAACAAACTATGCTGAGTCTTAAACAGTTTCACTTTATTTAGTTGAGGAGATGCAGGATTCTCAATATCTCTGTGTTCGGGAGAATTGAGTTTGACATCAACTATATTGCCAAAAATTGGCATAACATTCCTTTCAGCCATATAATCAGCCTCATAGTCTGTCCATGACCAACCGCTTCCCCAGCGTTGATCTCTCCAAACAGTATCCAAAACAGCAAAATTATTTCTGTCTATGTCTTTGGTATGATTCTCTAAAAAATCCCAGACTGGATGATTGCTAAAATCAGAATGAAATAAAGTCGGATCCCCAGTTGGCTGAATTGCCAATACAATATCCCATGGATTCTTGCTTTCCGAGTACCCGTATTTCAACCCCACCAAACTATCCCCCAAATACTTCATCGCTGCATAACAGGTCGGTATCTTGGTATTACTGGCCGGAACAAAATATTTATCGCCCTGGTAATTGTAGAGGTATTGTTTAGATGTGGGATCATAAATGCTGATCCCCACATGGGCTGCCTGCAGAGCTTTATTGTCCAGCACCGCTGCCTTTGCCGATTTGGCAATCTGCTTTTGTACCGAACAGGAGCCCAGTCCGAATAAGAGAGCAATAAGGATTAATGTTATACGCATTCGACTCAACTGATTTCGGCCGATCATTTTCAATTTTCCATTTTCAACTTTCAATTCCGTTTCCCCCTCTGCCTCCCGACTCTCGACTCTTGACTCCCGACTCACTTCTCCCCTTTAGGGGACGGGGGCCTATCGACTTCAGACTAACGACTTCCCTCATCCCCGCTCCTGCGCCCTTAACCACCTCTCCGGAATCTCATTACTGCTCGCCATCAGGTAATCCTTGTAACTGCAGGCTATGAATTTTTTATCGGGCAGCTGCATCCACCAGCGGCCGGTCTTCTTGCTTTGGATAAAAACCGTTTCCACTTCGGCAAAAGCCATATGGTATTCGTTGAAGGAATCTCTTTCATCCAGCGAAGCTTCTCTTTTTCCCCGGCTCCGGCCATCGAGGATGTACCAGAGCATATGACTGATCTGCTTGGCCGTGAGTTCATCCTTATCATGCATGGCATTGTAGCCATAAATACCGATACTGCTCATATTCGGACTCATCCCCGCATACCGCATCAGCACACAGGCTTCTTCGCCGTTGAAACCATTGGGAGAAGCCGAGGTAGCCGGTGCATAGGCATAAGCGATGGCCGAAATATCAAAACTCAGCATGCTGCTGTTCCGGATCACAGGTTCCATCTCATCAATATTCTCTTTTACACTGCCCACCCGGTAACAATCAAATCGGAGTTTATCCAGTGTTTCCAGCATCCGCGGGTGTACATAATAACTCTGGAAGCCGATATGATTATAATGCCGGATAAAATTGGGTTCGCCGGTGAGCATTTCCATCAGGAAATTTTCATGCCTGAAGTGTGAATCCAGATTCAGATCGATCATGGCATCCACACAACTGGCTTCAATCAGTTTTTTATGTTCCCCATAAGCCTGGTACTGTGATAATGTGAGATCATGCGATCCACCCAGGATGATCACGGTTTTTCCATCCCCGATCAGTTCCTGTACCACGGTTTTCAGGGCCGCATAGGAATCGGTAAATAAGGAACCTGCCTTAATGTTCCCCAGGTCCGCTATTTTAATATCCTGGTGCCAGTAATATAAATTATAAAAATGCCGGCGGATAATATCCGGAGCCTCACTATGTCCATGAATCAATCCACTACCCCTTTGTTCCCCGCAACCGATGATCACAATCTGTGCCTCATCCAGATCCGGAAACTCCTCATCATAAATGGCAATACTCTTTCCCAATTGCCCCTCCTTGTATCCCTCATCATGGGATATTTCATGGATATTTACAGGGTCGAGAAAGTCGGCTATTTGCAAATGGTCTGACATAGGACGAAGATAGGAAATTGGGGAGAGAGGGATTGGGGATTAGGTATTAGGTATTGGGTATTGGGTATTGAACCCCACTTGCCTCTCCCCGAAATAAGAACAGATGAACAAATGATATAAGAATGATGAAGTGAGAGCTGCTACCCAACTTGCCGAACCCCACTCGCCACTAGCCAATCCCCCAATAAAGAACAGACGAACAAATGAAATAAGAATTTTGAAGTGACAGCTGCTACCCCCACTAGCCACTCCCCACTCGCCACTCGCCACTTGCCAATCCCCCAATAAAAAACAGACGAACAAATGAAATAAAAATTTTGAAGTAACAGCTGCTCCCCCACTTGCCGAACCCTACTAGCCACTCCCCACTAGCCACTCGCCACTTGCCAATCCCCCAATAAAGAACAGACGAACAAATGATTTAAGAATGATGAAATAACAGCTGCTCCCCCACACGCCGACCCCCACTTGCCACTTGTCACTAGCCACTAGCCATTTTCCTATCTTTGCGCCCTATGGAACAATTGCTGAATAAGATTGAAGCTTATAAACTGGAAGCCGGACAGGAAAATGTGGCTGATGCAAAGGCATTGGAAGATTTCAGGATCAAATGGCTGGGCACCAAGGGAGTGGTGAAAGAGATCATGGGTGAAATGAAAAATGTGGCCCCGGAGAACAAAAAACAGGCGGGTCAGCTCCTGAATGAATTCAAAGTGTTCATTGAACAGAAATTTGCTGATCTCAAAGCCAATACCGGCGATGCCGGAGATCAGGCGGGTCAAAGCATTGACCTGAGCCTGCCCGGAGATGATCTGCCTATTGGCTCCCGTCATCCCGTGACCCTGATGAGGAACCGGATTGTTTCTATTTTCCAGCGACTGGGATTTGCCGTGGCGGAAGGACCGGAGATAGAGGACGACTGGCATAATTTCGGTGCCCTGAATTTACCGGAACACCATCCGGCACGTGATATGCAGGATACATTTTATATCCAGCAAAACCCTGCTTTTTTATTACGCACCCATACCAGTAATGTGCAGATCCGGGAAATGGAAAAAGGGGTATTACCCATCCGCGGTATTTATCCCGGCCGGGTGTACCGCAATGAAACCGTGAGTGCCCGCAGCCATTGCTTTTTTCACCAGGTGGAAGGATTATATATTGATGAAAATGTTTCTTTCGCCGATCTGAAACAAACCCTTTACTTTTTTGTGAAGGAAATGTATGGCAAGGATGTAAAAGTGCGGTTTCGTCCTTCTTATTTCCCCTTTACCGAACCCAGTGCCGAAATGGATGTGAGTTGCTTTATCTGCGGTGGCGATGGCTGCAGCGTTTGTAAAAAAACCGGATGGGTAGAGATCCTTGGATGCGGCATGGTTCACCCGAATGTGTTAAGCAATTGTGGTATTGACCCAAATAAATATACCGGCTTTGCATTTGGAATGGGGATTGAAAGACCTGCGATGCTCAAGTATGGCATCAATGATATCCGCTTATTCAGTGAAAATGATGTTCGTTTCCTGAAACAGTTTACTTCGGCTATTTAAGTACCGGTGGATTTCTTTTAAAGAAGTATTTAGCTCCCAGTTCGGCAGAAGTGTATTTAAAATCATGAATCCCCTGCTGGAAGCGGAAGAGGAATCCCAATTGCTGGTGCCTTTTTTCAATATGTGCCCGCAGCACAATGGGCTTATCACCTGTGCCATTTAAATAACCCAGGTAACCGGCGCCATAACCCTGGACATGCCAGTTGTTTTTATTCCACTCCAGTCCTGAACCAAATAAGAAAGCATCATTCTGACGGTGTCCATCCCCATTCAACTGCCAACAGTAGAAACCGGTCATGCCAATCCATTTGAGATGCGGATTCAGCGGTTTGGCAAATGAAACGTCGAAGTAATAGCCCATCCCATCGGTGTATCGGGCAGAGGCCAGACCCGATGAAGCCGGATATCGGTAACCAAACCTCAGCGCCATCTGCAGTTTATGTTCCCATTTCCGGAACATTTTGATATTTAAATTCAGGTGCACATCACCCCGGGCCTTATTGTCATAATAAGTCTGGTAAAATACATGTCTTTCTTTTTTCAGGAAATCACTGGTCTTGTACCATTCCACCGGTTCATAGGAAATATCAACGGAAACAAGATTTTTCACAATACAGTAATTGCCATAAACTGATAGATCGATGGACCGGTCACCTTTCATCTTGTGTAAACTGAAAGAGGATCCGGCATAAGTGGTACTGTCGATATTGCCATTACTGATAAAAGGAACTGGCAGGGCATTGGGTCCCATCCTGGCTGCCGTAGTAACGATGTACTTTGACCAGTGACTTACTCCATCCCAGTTAACATTTCTTGCCCACTCCTCCGCCGTTTGCGAAAAGGTTTTTGTTCCTGTTAGTACTGAAATGAGGATGAATAATAATATCCTTGTACGGACAATTTTCCTCATAGCTGCGCAAAGCTAACAGAACGACCGGAATAAAAAAAAGGCTGCCTCAAGCAGCCTTTTTCAATGATTTGCTTTCAAACTATCTCCGGGGCCAGTAAATGGCCAGCACCAGTGAAGTTGCCAGAGCTACCCAAACACCAACTCCATAGGTCTTGGTAATCATTTTAAAAATATCTCCGATCGCAGCACCCTGCATCATGGGGATACCAATCAGCAGCATCAACAGGGCCAAAAGAGGCAGCATGGCCCAAAGCCCTCTGCCGAGGAAATAAGTTTCCTTGTTCAGGGCGCCAATCAGCAGCATGATGCCACTCAGCGGCATGACCAGCCACAGGTATTTCATTAAAATAGCTTCGATACTGTTCCCAAATGATGGCAGTTGTACGACATCAAAGGCACTGGTGCTTCCAGTGGCACCCAGTGGCAGGAAGAAGCTGGCAATCAGTAAAACAGCCAGAATGATCGTTAGGATTTTTCGGTTCATATTATCAGGTTTAGTGGTGATTGCGTTTGGGTTTCTTCATGACCGCATTGAACTCATCCGTTTGTAACAGAAAAAAGCAGCCGCTAAAAATGCCACGACAGCTACATAAAACCAGGGTGTAAAATCAACGCTGATATTCATTTTATCCGTGAGCTCTTTTCCAAAATCATCCAGTCCTCCCCCGCTGCCTGATTTATTGCCACCGGATGACATATCCATTTTCACTTTCTTTTTAATATCCAGCATCATCCCGATCAGTGATCCGGCAGAAGCAATTCCGGTTACCATGGCACCACCGATAGCGGCTTTGGCATTGGTAAAGGAAAGCAGGAGACCCAGTACACCCAGTCCAAGGGCAACCATGGCATAAAGATTAGGTTCTTTCTTGTCTGTTTTGGTAGTTGTCTTCGTTATGGTTTCATCCACCTTATCCGTTTTAATATCATCCAGGAAGGAATTACTGGAACTGCCATTCTTCATTTTAAATCCCGTGGCCAGCTGGATACCGCTGACTGTTTGCAGCGACATATTATTACACTTGATATCAATAAAGGGCATCAAAAACAATAATACGGCCACAACAAATGATACAGAAGAAGGAATCTTTGTTCCAAACATGCCGGGAGCTGGTGGTCCTGGCTGATAAACCGGAGTAGCAGGTATTTGCTGATTATCCATGGTGGAAATTTTTGTTTAAGGTAAGTGAATCCGGTCAATTTATCATATTTACAGACAGCCGAAATGTATCCATCTAACTGTAATATCTTTACAGCCAATCAGTGATGATGACAATCAATAGTATTTGCGTTTGCGGTGCCGGCACCATGGGCAGCGGGATTGCACAGGCTGCGGCCCAGTCCGGATTTCATACCATTTTGTATGAACTGAATGAATCCGTGCTGGAAAAAGCAAAAAAAAGCATTCAGCAAAACCTGGCATCACTGGTGGCCAAAGGCAAAATCACTACCGACTGGATGCAGGGGGTAATGGGAAGGATCCGATTTACGAACGACCTGCAGGACTGCCTCGCCGATATTATTATTGAAGCAATCGTTGAGAAACCGGAACTGAAAATTGCTTTATTCAACCAGCTGGCAGAACTCAATCACAGTGAAGTCATATTTGCCAGTAATACCTCTTCTTTATCTGTTAGCAGGATTGCCGAAGGGATACAAAGACCGGAACGGGTGATCGGTATGCATTTTTTTAATCCCGCCACCATCATGAAACTGGTGGAAGTGGTCAATACCCCGCTGACCAACAGCCACACAACGGATACGGTGGTGGCGTTAACAAAGGCAATGGGTAAGGTACCTGTACTTTGCAGCGATGCGCCCGGGTTTATTGTGAACCGGGTAGCCCGGCCTTTTTATATTGAATCCCTGCGCCTGGCAGAAGAAGGTAAGACGGAGATGGAACAAATAGACCGACTGATGGAATCAACCGGATTCAAACTGGGACCCTTTCGCCTGATGGACCTGATTGGGAATGATGTCAATTATGCCGTCAGCTGCTCGGTATACGATCAATTGGATTCACCGGAAAGATTAAAACCATCTTTTATCCAGGAACAAAAAGTGAAGGAAGGAAAACTGGGTAAAAAAACCGGTGAAGGTTATTACCGCTATTCTTAATTATTTATTTGCATTAAAGTCAACCAAACATTGAATACACCGGCCCCCTCTCCCAGCCAATCAACAGCAAATCCTCCACCCGGCCGGGTATTGGTGACCGGCGGCACCGGATTCCTGGGTGCTTATATCATTAAAGAATTAATCAGCAAAGGCTATTCCGTTCGGGCCATACGCCGTAAAGCAAGCCTACCCTCCTTTATTGATCCTGCTATTTTGCAAAAAGCAGAGTGGGTGGAAGGAGATGTACTGGATGTGATTTCACTGGAAGATGCCCTGCAGGGAATAGACATGGTCATCCATTCAGCAGCAGTTGTTTCTTTTTTAAAGAATGAAAGAAAACAAATGTACCAGGTGAATGTGGATGGCACGGCCAATGTGGTGAATATGGCGCTGGAACAAAATATCAGGAAGCTGGTACATATCAGTTCAGTGGCGGCGCTGGGCAGAACAAGCAGTGGCGGCCACGTGGATGAAGAAAAAAAATGGGAAGACAGCCGGATCAATACCCATTATGCCCGCAGTAAGTTCAAAGCGGAACTGGAAGTATGGAGAGGAATTGGCGAAGGCATGGAAGCGGTAATCCTGAACCCCAGCACTATTCTGGGTTATGGCGACTGGAACAGCAGCAGTTGCGCCATCTTCAAAAATATTTACAAGGGCTTTCCCTGGTATACACCCGGTATCAACGGGTTTGTGGATGTGGAAGATGTAGCAAGGGCTGCCGTACTGATGATGGAGTCGGATATTTCCGGCCAACGTTTTATTGTGAATGGCGAGAACTGGCCTTTCAAACAATTACAGGAAACCATTGCAGATGGCTTTGGAAAGAAAAGACCTTCGAAAAAAGCAAGTCCCTTTTTACTCGGACTGGCCTGGCGGATGGAAAAATTCAAATCCCTTTTTTCCGGGAAAAAACCCCTGCTGACCAAAGAGAGTGCGAAAGTGGCCTGCAGCCAGACATTTTTTGAGAACCAGAAAATACTGGATGCATTACCGGGATTTTCCTTTACCCCTCTGCTAAATACCATTCAAAAAGCCTGTGAAAAATACCAGAACCCGGCCCGGTAATTGCAACCATTCGGCTTTAGATATTATCTTTCCATCACAAACAGACAATTGCCTTATCCTTTTATGATTCATCCTGCATACAAGAGCTGAGCAGGATTAAAAAAGATACCGGAACCCCGATCATGCAAAAAATAAAACACCTCCTGCTGATATTGATCACAGCAGCCTCCGTTTCCACCCAGGCACAATTTGTAGTCAGTGGTACCGTATTGGACTCAACCACCAGAGAGCCGTTGGGTGCTGCTTCCGTTTTTTGTCAGAATACCACATTGGGTACGGCCACCAATAAACAGGGCGAGTTTACGCTGAATCTGAAATCGGGTGGTTATGACCTGATTTTTAGTTATACCGGTTACCAGACTCAAACGATCCGGGTATCTGATAACAACAAGCTGGTTGTACTGATGACCAAAGAAGAAAAAAGCATGGGAGAAGTAGTATTACGCAACAGCTTTGAAGTAACTGATGGTTTGTCGAAATATGGCAGCTTCTTCATGGAAAATTTTATCGGGTCAACGCCCAATGGCGCCCGCTGCACCCTGCTCAACCCGGAGGCCCTGAAGTTTTATTTTTATAAAAGAACCAACCGCCTGAAAGTGCTGGCGACCGAACCGGTGAAAATAGCCAACCAGGCATTGGGTTATAACCTGCATTATCAGCTGGACTCCTTTGTTTATTATTATAACAGCAACAGCAGTATTTACCGGGGCTATTGCCTCTATTCAGAAATGGAAGGAACGGATAGTTTGAAAAAAATCTGGGCACAGGCCCGGAAAAAAGCATTCGAAGGATCCCGGCTGCATTTTATGCGCAGCTTTTACGACAGTACGCTGACTGAAGAGGGCTGGATTGTGGACCTGCTGGATGAAAAAGATGATAAGAAATTCAATAAGATTCCGAATGTATATGACTCTGCTTACTACAACAGTTTTGTAAACACCAGGGATAGTCTGGGATTGGATAGTGTATTGTATCATGTTCCCGCGGGACCGGTAGAAGTGGAAATCTATTTTCCGAGAAAAATCAGCATCACCTATACCAAAAAAAGACCGGAACCGGAATACAGCAAAAAAATGGGGCTGCCCCGTAATATCCCCTTCCTGATTTCTTATATTGATATCCGCGAAGCCATTGCCATCATGGAAAACGGATATTATTATGACCAGAAAGATTGGGTGAACCAGGGATACTGGAGTTGGAAAAACCTCGGGGACCAATTACCCTACGACTACACCCCTAGCAACCTACTGATGGACTGATCGACTGACAGACTGTCGACTGATGACTGCTGACTGTTTACTGCTGACTGAAGACTGTCGACTCGACTCAAGACTCAAGACTCCCGACTTCTCTCCTTTCCCATCACTTTTTCCCACAACAAAGGGATTCGTTTAATCCATACAAACTCTTTCATTTTTTCACGGGCATCTTCCACCGGTGAGCCGAAATATACTTTACCTCCCGGGATACTGTCCTTGACCCCGCTTTGCGCATAGATCACGGCATCTTTACCAATCGTCAGTGTTTTACTGACTCCCACCTGTCCCCAGAGAATTACATTGTCTTCAATGGTGGTAGCACCGGCAATACCCACCTGTCCGGCAAAGAGACAGTTCTTTCCCACCACGGTATCATGACCGATATGCACCAGGTTATCCATCTTGGTGCCATCGCCGATCAATGTATCAGCACTTACACCGCGATCAATGGTGCAGTTGGCACCAATCTCCACAGCATTTCCGATCACCACCCTGCCACAACTGGTCATTTTGCGGTAATGGATATCCCGGTTGGTCTTTTTGTTATAATAAAATGCATCGCTGCCAATCACGGTCCCGGCCTGGATCACCACATCATCACCAATGATACAATAATCCAGTATGGTGACATTGGGGTGGATAATACAGTTCTTTCCGATACTTACATGATGTCCCACAAAAGCTCCGGGCATCAGCACGGTACCTTCTCCGATTACTGCAGTATCGCTGATTAGTTTAGTGGAAGGCGAAAATGGCCGGTAAAACTGCACAATCTTCAGATAGGATTCAAAAGGATCATTGACTACCAGCAGGGCCTTCCCTTCCGGTACAGCTACGGCTTTATTGATGATGATAAAACTGGCGGCAGACTGAATACAGGTATCATAATATTTGGGATGATCTACAAATGCCAGGTCACCAGGTTCCACTTTATGGATTTCATTGATACCTGTTACCATCCCGTCTTTATTGCCGATCAGTGTTGCACCGATCATTTGTGCAATCGTTGCAACCGGAACCGGGTTTTCAAAATGCATACTGAAATATTTAACTGATTAAATGGATGACTGCTCTCTGTCCGGAATATCACCCTGCAAAGTTAACAAGCAGGATGCAGGACGGGTAAATTAACTCTGAGCCATAAGAATGAACAATAAAACAGGATTTTACCTATGAAAAAAACAACTAACGACACTTTCATCCCGTATTATGTCAATGAACATCACATGCATGATCCTGATCATATGGTTAACATGCATGATGACGGTAATTGAAAAAAACTGATAAATTGAAAAGGACTGATACGAGATGCAACAATTATCCTGATCCTTTTTCATGCGATTCATACCACTACATGAAAGAAATAAAGTGATATAAAACCTGCATTATCCACAACCTATTTTAAAATGTTAATAAAATATTCTTGAAATATTTTTTTGTTCATAAAAATTCTTTTTAATATTGTGTCGGGAAATTTATTTCCCGTACTTACTAACCCATCCATATAAATGTCCCTCTCCGCAAAACGGAGGGGGATTTTTAATTTAAAGCAGTTCCATCTGCACCACTTCATCAGGAACCGATAAGAACCACGCTAACAAGTATCAATTCAACTACCTTTACAAGACCCGGATTTTACTACGGGATAAAATAAAATTTATGCTGAAATCAATGACCGGATTTGGCCGGGCCGAAAGGAATGTAGGTGACAAAACTTTCCTGGTTGATATTAAATCTCTTAATGGAAAACAGTTTGACCTGCAACTAAAGATGCCCAGCATCTTAAAACCTTCTGAGTTTGATATCCGCCGTTTACTATCTGAAAGACTGGGCAGGGGAACGGTAGATTGTACGATCAGCCTCAAGGATACCGGTAGTGCCAAACCAGTTACAATTAATGTGGATCTGGCTAAAGCTTATTATCAGCCGCTGGCAGAATTATCCGCAGCCCTGAACCTTGACCCTTCTCATATCCTGAGTACACTGGTTAAATTACCGGAAGTAATCACCCCCAGCGGCGATACCCTGAGTGAAAAAGAATGGACCGATTTTCAGCAGGTATTGATTGCTGCCATTGATGACCTGAACCATCACCGGCTGGAAGAAGGAAAAGTGCTGGAGGAAGACCTGCTGACCAGGATCAGCAATATCCAGAAACAACAGGATGAAGTAACCCGGCTGGAACCGCTTCGTCAGCAGAAGATCAGGGATAACCTTACCAAACTACTGGAAGAAAAAGTGGGAAAGGATAATTACGACGGCAACCGGCTGGAACAGGAACTGATCTACTATATTGAAAAAATTGATATCAGCGAAGAACAGGTCCGGCTTAAAAATCACTGTGAATACTTTAAAACCCTGCTGGCAGAACCCGAAGAGTCCAAGGGCAAGAAACTCTCCTTTGTACTGCAGGAGATCGGCCGTGAGATCAATACGACCGGTTCCAAAGCCTATGATGCGACGATCCAGAAATCAGTGGTAATGATGAAGGATGAACTGGAGAAAGCAAAGGAACAGGTTTTAAATGTGCTGTAGTGGTTCATATAAGCATCCGGTTACCTGAAAATCCCTGAGGACATACTTTAATTCCTGCATCCTGATTATTTTTGTAAAAAATATTCATTGAAAAGCATTCGGACCATTTTACCCGCCGCTTTTATCATCCTGCTGGCCATTTCCTCCTGTCAGACGGTAGACCTGTATGAAAAAACAGTCAATATCCCGGGCCACCAGTGGAAGAGTAATTTTAAACCCTCTTTTAGTTTCACCATCACTGATACGGCGGCACCCTATAAACTTTTTATCACCCTGCGCCATCGCGACAAATACCATTTCAATAATATTTACCTGAACCTGGCTACGCAACAACCCGGACAGGATACAGTTCAAAACGCCCCCTTTGACCTGAATCTCGGTACCGATGAGGAAGGCTGGAAAGGAAAAGGAATGGATGATATTTTTGATCACCGTATTGCACTGACGCCCGATGGAACCGGTTATTATTTCAGAAAAAAGGGAACCTACACATTTACCATATCCCAAATCATGCGGGAAGACCCATTGGAGCATGTGCTGAATGTGGGGCTCCGCATTGAGAAAAAACAACCCTGATGTCGGGTAACAGCCAACAAAAAATAAAGCGTGTCACCATTATTTACTGGCTGCTGCTTTTTTATATCGTGGCCGCATTAGCCTGGTGGTTTATTTCTCTGGAAAATCAAAACAGGCAAATCCAGCATTTAAAGGAGGAACTGAGTATCCTGCAACAACAAAAATCCGGACAGGACAAAAATCAAATCCTTGCCACGATCAAAGCAGAGGGTGATCGCAATAATGCCAAGTACCTGGGTGAAGGAGTGGCTTTTCTGATCCTGATCATGGTGGGCGCCTTTTTTGTATTCCGTTCGGTTCGGCGTCAATTCAACCTGCAGCAGCAGCAGCAAAATTTCATGATGGCCGTCACCCATGAATTAAAAACGCCCATCTCCGTTGCGCGGCTGAACCTGGAAACCCTGAAAAAGTACACACTTGATCCCGAAAAACAGAAAAAACTCATCCTGAACGCACTTGATGAAACTGCCCGTTTAAATTTTCTAACTAATAATATCCTGATCGCCTCCCAGCTTGAAGGCGGGCGGTATGAATCTTCCAAGGAAGAACTGGATCTCTCCCGTCTGCTGAAAGATTGTATACAGGATTTCAGGAACCGCTTTCCCGACAGAAAATTCCTGGATGAAATTGAACCGGATGCCGATATCAAAGGAGATCCGCTGCTCTTGCAGATCCTGATCAATAACCTGATCGAAAATGCCATCAAGTATTCCCCCAAAGATGCCCGGGTAACCGCCTTTCTGCGAAAATACCGTTCAGGGATCGAACTGCAGATCCGTGACGAAGGGCCGGGCATCCCCGATGAGGAAAAGAAAAAAATCTTCTCGCGGTTTTACCGGATCGGAAATGAAGCTACCCGAAAAAAGCAGGGTACGGGACTGGGTCTCTACCTTTGCAGTATCATCGCCAAAGATCATAATGCGGACATTTCGGTGACAAATAATGAACCCACCGGCAGTAATTTTGCCGTTATTTTCAAGACATGAGCGAAGAAAGGAAAACATCCATCCTGTTGGTGGAAGATGAAGAGAATCTCCACGAAGCCCTCAAACTAAACCTCGAACTGGAAGGTTATGCCGTTACTTCTGCCTTCGATGGCGTAGCTGCCTTAAATGCCGTTCAGGGAGAATATTTTGACCTGATCATCCTGGATGTAATGCTCCCCGAAATGGATGGTATCAATGTTACAGAAACCATCCGGATCAGTAATAATGAAGTCCCCATTCTGATTCTCAGCGCTAAAAACAGCAGTGCCGACCGGGTACTGGGTTTGAAAAAAGGAGCAGATGATTACCTCACCAAACCTTTCAACCTGGAAGAACTCCTGCTTCGCGTGAATAAGCTGATTGATAAGAATAAAAAGCTGCAGGACAAATCAAGCATCGGCGATAACTACCAGTTTGGTGGTCACACTGTTGATTTCAGGGCACAGGAAGCTACACTGGCCAATGGCGAAAAAGTAGCCCTGAGCAAAAAAGAAACCATGTTGCTCAAACTGCTGATTGAAAACAAAAATGAAGTGGTGGCCAGGGAAAAAATCCTGCAGTCTGTCTGGGGATACAATGTATATCCCACCACCCGCACCATTGATAATTTTATTCTGAATTTTCGCAAGTATTTTGAGGAAGACAGCCGTAACCCCCGCTATTTTCATTCCGTAAGAGGGGTTGGATATAAATACGCAGAATAATTGCTTACTGCAGCACCCCTATCTTTTTCAATATCTCACCTGTTTCCTGCAATAATACATCCCTGTCATCATCCAGACTGGCACTGGTATATATACCGGCCTCACAGATGGAGAGTATGGACAACAGTTTCACTGAACTATCCCCTTCATTTAAACGGTTATTTATTTTCTCCGCCAGTTCCTGCTTATTCAGCTGACTGCCGGTAATGCCGAATTCAGCAGATAACAGGTTCCAGATCAGACTATGCAGGGATCTGTAAAAAGTGGGGTGATCTGATGCCTGTATATCCTGTAAAGGCTGCAGCAGACTTTCTGCAGCAGGAATCAATTTCGTTTCCACGACGACCTCGGCCGCCGGCTTTTTTTCTTTGCTTCCAAATATCCAGTAGCCAATTACCAGCAGCAGCAGTACAACTGCAATGATTCCGGCGGTTCGGGCTGCTTTTTCATTTCTTTCCTCAAATGAAAGTTCCTGCGATGCCTGCACCTCTTCTTTTTTGGGTGCGGCACCAGCTTCCAGTAGCAGGGAGACCGTTTCAATCGTCCGGTACCGGTTACTGTCAATATCGTAAAAAGAAAAGCTGACCGATGGAATACTGTATGTCCCGGGTGCGGAACAAACAAATGGAAATTTAAAAGTCCTTGTTCCCCGTAAAGGAGAAGAAGTTTTATCCAACTCGTCATTCACGGTGGGTTCAAATCCATCAATTCCTGAAGGCCAATTCACGACAGGTGCATCCAACTGAGTAAAATTCCCTTTCCCGCTGATTCGAATTTCAAGAAATCCCTGTTCGTTTCTTGCCAGACTGGTTTGAGGCAAAATAGCATTGATTGTAAACCGACCCACAGCCCCTGTAAAACGATTGGGTTTACCGAGTTCTGGTAATGGCTCCACTTCTACCGATACCGCCTCGGTATGCATACTGGTCTCAAACACTTCTGTCCCTTCTTCCGGTGCCGTTTCTTCTTCGGCACCCAGCATCCCTTCTGCGATTTGCTGTTCCGTTTTTTTATTGACCCTGCTGCGGGAAAACTCCACCCTGTTCTTCAACTCCATCTGATCAATGGTAAATGCACCGGCCTGCAGGGGATACAGTTGAACTTTGCGGATGGTGTGTACATCATAGAGGCGGCCGTTTATTTTTTCTGTGGCGACTAATTTGTCAGAAAGTCCGGCCATATCATACACCGTGAATCCGTAAAACCCCGGGTTTTTAATTATATCTGATTTTGATTCGAGTCTTGAATAGAGTTTAAATGTGGCCAGTATCGCTTCTCCAACGAGGCAACGGCTTTTATCAAGTTGCACTTTGACAAAAAGATTTTCCCGGATTTTACGGTAAGGATCCTCACCCGGTCGCAGTAAATAATCAGACTGCATTGATGCGCCGTCTTTGCTTTTCCGCCTGGTATCTTCTTCCTTACTGATTACTTCCAGCGTAACCGGATTACTCCGGTAAACGGTATTGCCGATGGATATACTGGCCGCAGGAATAATCAGTTTACCTGTTCGGTTGGCTTCGAGGGTGTATACGTAATTGGTTACTGACAGGAGGCCGTTATGACCGGGATATATATTGGGGCCACTGTTCACCCGACATCCGTTGAATACAGGTGCCTGCAATACGGCATTGCCCTCTCCTCCTTCCAATATATACTGGATCTGGAATGCCTCGCCTGCCACCACTGTTTTACCGGGTGCTTCCGTTCTAAATACCGGTTGGGCGAATACAGTAGTGCAAATTAAAAATAAGGGCCAAAAAAGGGTGGAGCGCTTCATTTGAAACAACTAATATAGAAGGAGAAACCCTAATACGCATCCAAATTACAGGGGAGGGGAAAATCAGGCGATCAGCGGCTTACAAATCACCCAGCAGGGGCCTGATCAGGATATCTTCCACACAGGCCTGTGGTGAAAGCTGGGCAGCGGCAAAGACCATTTTGGCGATATCGGTCGCTTCCATGATCCTTTTCTTACTGTTATCAAAGCCGCCCCAGGAATCAGTCATCACCGCACCAGGATGCACGGCCGTTACTTTGATACCAAAGGGTTTCAGTTCTTCCCGCAGGTTTTTGCTAAACCCATGCAGGGCGAACTTACTGATGCTGTATGCTCCGCCATTGGGATAAGCATGCAGGGAGGCAATCGAACAAATATTAAAAATATGCCCGGCTCTTTTCTCCATCATCCAGGGAAGAACAGTGCGGGTTACATGATAAGCGCTGTACAAGTTGCTGGCCATCTGGCTTTCCAGTAATCCTTCCGGCTCATTGTGAACAGAACCGGGTTCAAAAACCCCGGCATTATTGACCAGTACATCCGGCACACCATATTCCAGGCACCAGGTACCAAAAGCTTTTGCTTCGGCCGGCCGGCTGAGGTCGAATGGCTTGGCCTTGATAATGGCAGCAGGATAGGCTTTTTGCAAGGCCTCCATTGTCTGATATAGACTGGCTTCTTTTCTGGCACAAAGAAAAAGATGGTGCCCCTCTGCGGCAAAAATTTCAGCAATGGCCCTTCCGATTCCTTTTGATGCACCTGTGATCGCGATGTTCATGAAAATTTGGTTAAGCGTTTTAAATATTTCCGGTTTCTTTGCCTGCAAATTGAGTGTAGCAGCCGAAATTACTAAAAGCAGGCTGTAAAAAAATTATTCCTTCTTTCTTCATTTTTGATAGTGAAACGAAGTGAACAAGCAGCAAACTAATGAAATACAAACATCTTTTTTTTGACCTTGATCATACCCTTTGGGATTTTGAAGCCAATAGCCGCCAAACCCTGCTGGAGCTTTACAACGACCTTCAACTGGATCAACGGGGCATCCATGATTTTGATCTTTTTCACCGGAATTACCTTGTGCATAATGATAAATTATGGGACCGCTACCGCAACGGCTATATCAAGGTAGATGAGCTCCGCTGGAAAAGGATGTGGCTGGCCCTGCTGGATTTTAAAATTGCTGATGAGCCCCTGGCCCGGGACATGGGAATGCGATTCCTGGACCTGCTGCCCACCCGGAAGCTATTATTTCCTTATACCATTGAAATACTGAATTACTTACAGGCAAAATCCTATCAGCTCCACATGATCACCAATGGATTTGAAAAAACGCAGTATGGGAAATTAAAAAATTCAGGACTGGAGCATTATTTCAGTGCGGTAATCACTTCTGAAGGCAGTAATAGTCTCAAACCCCATAAAGCAATTTTTGACTACGCCTTTCAAAAAACAGGGGCAGCACCGGAAGAAAGTATCATGATCGGCGACAGCATTGATGTTGATATTCTGGGAGCCGTCAATGCCGGAATTGACCAGGTGCATGTCAATCACCTGAATAAAGAAATTGAACTGGTAAAAGGAGAAAAACCTACCTATACCGTTTTTTCATTAAGGGAGCTAGAAAGGATTTTTTGATTTGTAATTCTCCTAAAGAGGCAAACAACTGCAATAATATTACCAGTTTACCCATTTACACATTCCGGAAAGCAGACTGGTTGTGAATTTTCAATCTTCAATTTTCAACTATCAATTACCAGGTAGCAATCACCGTAACCCCACCCTTTGGCTTATCTCCGATTTTTACATTGATTTTTGCATCCAGCGGCAATAAGAGATCAACCCTGGAACCGAATTTAATAAAACCCATTTCTTCTCCCTGTTTCACATTCATGCCGGGTTTTAAATAATTACAGATGCGTTTGGCGAGGGCGCCGGCAATCTGTTTAACCAGGATTTCTTTTCCATCTTTCCGGTATACCACAGAATGACGTTCATTCTCCGTAGATGATTTGGGATGCCAGGCTACCAGGTATTTACCGGGATGATACTCGCTATAGAGTACATCTCCACTCACGGGGTTCCGGTTTACATGCACATTCAGGGGACTCATGAAGATGGATACCTGGATCCGGCGATCGGTAAAATATTCATCAGCCTGTACTTCTTCTACCACCACTACTTTGCCATCTGCCGGAGCAATGATCATGTTTTCACCGGTAGTATGTACTCTTTTAGGAATGCGGAAAAAAGAAATCACCAGGGCCAGCATCCCTGCCGTGATCACAAAGAGCAACCAGCTGATCAGCGGGAGAGAATAGCTGAGGAAATAAAAAGACAGGACATTGATAATGCTGAACAGCAGCACCGCAATGGCAATGGATTTATAGCCTTCTTTGTGGATGGTCATGCGGCAAATATAGGAAATGGAAAAGGGTCATCCATCACCCGGGTTTATGCCATCAGGAGACGGACATAAATCCATACCGCCGGGGTGGCCAGGAGCATGGAATCAAAGCGATCCATAAAACCTCCATGCCCGGGCATCAGGGTGCCGCTATCTTTTACACCGGCCAGTCTTTTTAACTTAGATTCCAGCAGATCCCCGAATGTTCCGGCAATCGCTGCAATACCAGCAATGATGTACCAGTGACGGGACGGTATTTCCAGTACCCAGCCCGGAGCATGAAAATTGACAGGAGCGAATCGATTGGCCAAAAGACCGGTAACAAGTGTTGCGAGCAGAATACCTCCAACAGTTCCCTCCCATGTTTTTTTGGGAGATACCGGTGAAAGTGGTGTTTTCCCGATTAATGAGCCGACAATATAAGCCATCGTATCATTGATCCAGATAGCAGCAATCAATACCACCGGAACAATTACAAATACAATTGGAAAACTTCCGAACGAAAAATCATTGCTGTAAAAAAAATCATGCGGATATCCTGCCAGGTCAATCATCATCCCCCAACTCAATGAAATATACAGGAGCCCCAATCCGGCCATCCCATACCCTTTTACATTCACCGCATCCCCTCTTAAAACACCGATGATCATCAAAATAAATCCGGCAGCAGAAACAGGCATGGATAAATTATCTCTCAAACTATACTGACTGATCTGATACACCGGTCCACTGAGCCATAGCATAATACCATAACCCGCCAGCATCATTCCCAGTTTGGTATATATATGAAAAGAAGTGCGGTGGATTTTTTCAGTGAGCTTAAAATACTCCCACCAGCAACCAAAATGAATGATGGAAAAAAGCACAAAAAAACTCCAATGATTCCATAGTAATCCGGTAAGCATCACAGCCGCAAATACCAGGGCAGTCAGGGATCTTGTCTTGAAGGTGGACCAGTTAAATGCCATATCTCTTTACAGCAGTGGGCTGCGAATTTATTCAGGAGTGTTTTTATCAAAATCAAAGGGATGGTTTTTCACCGGTACAGCATCCCCTGCATATACAGATTCAAAACTGGTGACTGATTTTTTCCGCATCCAGGTCAGCAGCAGAATCACGAAAAGAAAACTGATACTGCCGGCCAGGATCAGGTTTTTCATCGGCAGACTGCTTTCATCAGCCAGCATGGATGGATTATTATATGCCAGAATGATCAGCACGGCATCATAAATAAAATGCGCGAGCATAGCCACCCATAGGCTTCCGCTATACCAGTAGATCAGACCCAGCAGAATACCCAGGGCCAATCTGGGAAAAAAACCATAAAACTGCATATGCATGGCAGAAAACAAAGCCGCTGATACCAGGATACCAATGAACGGATTTTTAAACATTTTTATCAGCAGTCTTTGGACCATTCCCCTGAAAAGCAATTCCTCCCCAACCGCAGCAAATCCTGCCACACAAAGCAGGTTCAGCAACAGATCACTAAGCGTATGTCTGGATAATAATGCCTGAATGGTTCTGGCTGCATCCACTTCCTGTTCATGCATCCAACTGGCCATCCCTTCCGGAAAAGGAATATTACGGTTTAGTTCACCCAGCCAACCGGTGAATGGAATAGCGATTAACATCACGCCGACACCGGCGATGATATAACCCGGATGAGAAGGGGCTTTCAATCCGAGGTATTTTTTATTCTCCCTGCTGAAAAGCCAGGTGCAGATAAAGGTCGGGGCAACAAACAGACTCACAAACTGAATCGCCTGCATCCCCCGGAGCATATTGATATAAACCGGTTTGGTCAGGTCCAGTTTGGAGGGGTCAGCCATTTCTTTTAACCCAATACCCGAAACAGAAGACAGGATAATCGTACCCACAATGCCCAGTACAAAAAAACAAACCAATACCACGCTGATCAGGATCAGGAACTGGTTCGAAGCCGACTTGGTCTTCATAAAACCCCTCATTCGTTTTTGCCGTTTTTAGGTTGTAAATTTGCAAATTCATCCCTCCGGTAAAAAGAGGGTGTTTCTTTCAATTTGGTAAAGATAGGCAACATACAACTACCTGATTTCCCGCTACTGCTGGCTCCCATGGAGGACGTCAGTGACCCCCCGTTCCGGGCTGTTTGCAAGGACAAAGGGGCCGATCTGATGTACACTGAATTCATTTCCTCAGAAGGGTTGATCCGGGATGCCATCAAAAGCCGGAAAAAGCTGGACATCTTTGATTATGAACGCCCCGTGGGTATCCAGATTTTTGGCGGAGACGAAGAAAGCCTCTCATTAGCCGCAAAAATTGTAGAAGTGACCAACCCCGATCTGCTGGATATTAATTTCGGCTGCCCGGTAAAAAAAGTAGCACTCAAGGGAGCAGGTGCAGGCGTGTTGAGAGATATTGATTTAATGGTAAGACTGACGGCCGCTGTGGTGAAGTCAACATCTTTACCCGTTACCGTTAAAACAAGACTGGGCTGGGATGATCAAACCAAAAACATTGAAGAAGTAGCAGAGCGCCTGCAGGATGTGGGGATCAAAGCACTGGCGATACATGGCAGAACCCGTACCCAGATGTACAAAGGGGAGGCAGACTGGACCCTGATTGGTAAAGTGAAGAATAACCCCCGCATCCAGATACCGATATTCGGAAATGGTGATATTGATTCCCCTGAAAAAGCAGTTGAATACCGGAACAGATATGGAGTGGATGGTATCATGATTGGTCGAGCGGCCATCGGTTACCCCTGGATATTCGACGAGATCAAACATTTTATAAAGACCGGCACACATGTAGCCCCGCCAACCATTGAGGATAGGATTGCAGTTTGCCGTAAACACTTACAACAATCTGTCAGCTGGAAAGGTCCGGTAGTCGGCATCAATGAAATGCGGAGGCATTATGCGAATTATCTTAAAGGCTTACCCAATATCAAAGAATTCCGGAACAGACTGGTGACACTAAAAACGGAAGAAGAGATCAATGCAGTGCTGGACGAAATGGCGGTGATCTACGAAGGCCACCAGTTTGAAAAAACCCCGATCGAACTGATTAACTACCACGAAAACTGCCCGGTGAATTAACCCCGGTGTTCAGCCACTAATTATTTTGTTGCCACGAATTCACTAATGACTATTCTTGCTCAATCCCTACCAAAAATTCATTCGTGAATTAGTGGCTTAATTTTTTTCGCCACGAATTCACGAATAATTATTTCCAAGCAATGCTAGTCGCGTGTTTATTCGTTCATAAGTGGCCTGTTAAGTCATACTGATTTTCATGGCTTTCATGAGTCCGTATAACGAAACAAGTGTCCAGGTAGCTTCCAGAATTACAAATGGCCAGTAACCAATCATCAGGGATGCAGTTGTGGCCAGTCCGGCCCCGATGATATTGAGGACAAAATAAATTTTACTGTCTGTCTTCATGAGCTTTTCTGTTCCCAGAAAATAGGCCAGCAGGATGAGTGCCACCCCAACTGAGCCGATAATATCATTCATTGCCATAATAATTATAATGTTTTAGATTTGATTAAATTCATGCAATGACAAAGGTGGTTAAAAAGAAGGCGGAAAAGCCTGATCAGCAAGCAGGAAGCAGAAAAAAATCCTGGCAGGAAAAACTACATATTGACTGGGAGCCCAAAAAAGAAGTAACCACCAAACGATTTGCTGATATTCCTCCGGGAGCCAGTATGCTGATTGCCACTCCTTTGATTGTGGATCAGTATATCCGGCAGATTCCAAGAGGTCATTTTGCAGATATCCGGCAAATCCGCAAAGATCTGGCTGCGGAATACCATGCCCAGTATACCTGCCCTGTTACAACCGGCATTTTTGTAAGAATTGTAGCCGAAGCCGCCTTTGAAGAATATGAAAATGGAAAAGCTCTTGCACAAATCACCCCGTTCTGGCGTGCCCTCAGTGCCAAATCACCTTCGGCTAAGAAATTAAGCTTTGGGATGAATTTTCTGCTCGAGCAACAAAGAAAGGAAGGAATCATCCCTTAAGATGAATACGGAGTCCATCCAGGTATTGTTTTCCTCTTTTTTCAGCGAAATAATCTGCCACCAAGGCAATCAATGACATAATCGCCAGGGCCAATCCAAATCCTCTCCAGAAATCATTGTTGATATCACGGATAAAATAAACATAGAGTCCGGCCCCTGTCAGTAATAAACCGATTTCCGTCCAGCGGTAAATCCGGAAATTAAACATCACCTGCTGCATCCGCGGCCACTCTTTATCCTTTAGTTCTGAAGGATTCATATCAAATGCATATACATTCCGGATCCTGTCTGCATCACTGCGCCGGTATACCGTATACCCCACAACTCCCAGCAGGGCACCCACTAACGCCAAAGGAATGGCAGCACCCTTGTAAAAAGAGCCTGGCCATCCAAAAAGAAAAATCATTGCCAGCAGCAGGGCCAGCAAACCGATCCCGATAAAAAAAAGGCTTTCTTTTTTCTCCGCATTAAAATAGTGCTCGATCGCCTGCTTATTAAACATGTTGTTATTGTTGAATGGCATCCTTTACTGCTTTGCTCGTTGGGGAAACAGAAGGATCAAAATAATGGGTCAGTACGCCCTCTTCATTCACGAGGTATTTGGAAAAATTCCAGGAGGGGGCTTTGCTGTTCCAGCCGTTTTTGGCCGAATCCGTCAACCATTGATAAACCGGGTGCTGGCCGGACTGGGCAATAACAACGGTCTTTTTCATGATCGGGAATTTCACTCCGTAATTCACTTTACAAAAACTGGCAATCTCCTCATCAGTGCCTTTCTCCTGTTCCTTGAAATCATTGGCTGGAAATCCAATCACCAGCAGTTTTTCGGGATAGGCTTCAGACAATTCCTGTAAATCTGCATACTGGTTGGTATATCCGCAATCACTGGCGGTATTCACCAATAACACTTTTTTGCCTCTGAATTTTTCAAAAGAAATGCTGTCACCGTTATTGGCCAGGGCTGATAACTGATAAAAGGAAACAGGGGGCTGCACTTTTTCATGAGCCAGTTGCTTTGAATTTTTTCCGGTGATCCTGGTCAGCCACATCAACGCGGGATACACTGCTTTCAATACTTTCTGCCGGTAGGTCATATTTTTAGAGTTACGGTTTACAATTTCCACATATACTGCAAAAGCAGCAATCAGTATGAAGAGAACAAGCAGAAAGCGTTTTAGTTTCCTCATCGGATGACCCATTTAAAGATTTTAAGTTTCCCCTTCATTGGCGGGTATTTGATTTTCGGGTCAAACCAGGAAGGGGTTTTCATCACTGCTTTGGCATGACTAAATGTATCAAAAGAATATTTACCATGATAATTGCCCGTACCGCTGAAGCCCCGGCCTCCGAAAGGCAGGTGGTGATTGGTCAGGTGCCAGCTGCAATTATTCACACAGGCACCGCCTGAAGGAACTGCCTGCAGCCATTCCTCCTCTTTTTTCCGGCTGGAAGTATACACATAAAATGATAGCGGGTTGGGATGACGCCGGATGATCTGCATTGCCTCCTCCATATTGCGAAAAGGAATTACCGGCAGCACCGGCCCGAATATTTCTTCATTCATCACAGCTGCCTCCGGAGCAACATCTCTCAGCACGGTTGGTTCTATAAACAGCCTGGACTTATCGGTTCTGCCGCCACAAACCAGTTTGCCTTCTTTTAAATACTTTTCAATCCGGTCGAATTGTCTTTCATTGATGATCCGGCAATACCCATCATCTTCTTCCGGTTTGGTTGAATACATCACGGGTATAAAATCCCGGATCGCTTCCAGCATGGGTTCCAGTACTGACTCATGCACCAGCAGGTAATCCGGTGCCACACACATCTGACCGGCATTCGAAAATTTTGTGACGGCAATTCTTTTGGCGGCCACTTTAATATTCGCATCAGCTTCTACCACGCAGGGACTTTTCCCTCCCAATTCCAGTGTAACAGGTACCAGTTTTTCTGCGGCCATTTTATAAATGATCTTACCCACTTCAGTACTGCCGGTATAAAAAACATGATCAAAACTAAATTGCTGCATCATGGATGGAATCACCCGCTGCCCCTCTCCCTGAACATACAATATATATTCTGGCGGATAGAGTTGCTCAATCATCTTTTTCATCACCGCATCTGTGGCGGGTGCAAACTCACTGGGTTTCATCACCACACAATTCCCAGCTGCGATCGCTCCTACCACCGGATTCATCAATAACATAAAGGGATAGTTCCAGGGCCCGATCACCAGCACTACTCCAAGAGGTTCTTTCATCACCCGGCTGGATGAAGGCAAATTGACGAGATTGGTACTTTTTCGCTCGGGACGCATCCAGCGTTTAAGGTTGCGGAGAGCTGCATTGATTTCTGCGATCACAAATCCTAGTTCTGTAACCCAGCTTTCTTCCCGGCTTTTTTTCAGATCCTGCCGCAGTGCTTCATACAATTCCTCCTCATATTCC
>JADKKA010000002.1 GCA_016720745.1 Chitinophagaceae bacterium
TGTGATCCTCACCGGAGGAAAGCGAAGCCGTGATCAGTTGAAGCCGGTGTGGTGGATTTTAATGACATGAAGGCCATGAGTGAAAGAAATGATGACCCCAAAACAGCCAGCCGCCCACGATTAAGACCGGACGAGTTTGTAACGGGGGAGGCAGCCGGGATGCTGGTACTGGAAGAACTGAAACATGCCACAAAGCAAGAGGAGCAAAATCTACTGGGGAAATCGCTGGGAGGCGGAAAGCAGCAGATCCAACACCATCACCGCCCCACCCCAAGGGACCTCGGTAGCAGAAACGTAATGCTGGAGCACTGAGGAGGGGTATGAATGCAGACGAAATCGTTTTACCAATACATGGGCGTCTACCCCCATTGGTGATGGGGCCGAAGTAAAAGCTATTACCCACGTATTTGGTGAACATGCCTTACAGCTTAATATCAATTGCCACCAAGTCCATGACCGGTCATTGCCTGGGCGCCGCCGGTGTAATTGTGAGGCCATTGCCGGTATTAAGGCCGTGATGCGATGTCGACCACTTCGCGATCAATCATTTTGGATGATCCGCAATTGGACCCGGACTGAACTTTACTTTTAACAAAGCACAGCAGCGACAAGTCAGCCGCCCTGAGCAATACTTTTGGCTTTGGAGGGCATAATGCCTGCGTAATCGTAAAGAAGTACAACGGTTAAGGAACCGGTAACAGCAATTTCAACAATTCTTCGTAGCTTAAAGCCCGTGGATTTTTTTAAATTTTTCCGGGAAACATGCCGGTACCTATTCAAAAAGGAACCCAGAATACCCTTGGTTTTAAGCCCGGCAATGTACCTATAAACAGAGCACTCACCCACCGTTCGTACGGGAAGGGGCAGATGAGAATAATGAACGCCTGGAATACCCGGTGATGCCGTACTCAGCGCACTGATTGCCGATTATCTTTTTAAAAGATACCCTTACCGTGAAGAAGGCTTCCTGACTGAAATGCGGAGCAAAATGAGTGAACCGGCAACAACTGAACGAGATTGCCATACGGATGGGCCTCAAAAAAAATTACGCTCTACAATAAAATGGACAGCTCCCGAAAGTGAGCCAGATCTTCGGAAATACCCTGGAAGCACTTGTGGGCGCGATTATCTGGACCAGGCTATAAAAAAACAGCCAAATGGGTCAATGAATGCATCATCATCCCGCATATGTTCATGGATGACCTCGAAAATCTGGAAATCAACCACAAGAACAAATTATACGGCTGGGCCAATAAAACGGAAGATTGCTTGAATTTGAGACCTGAACGAAAGCTGAGAATGGCCGGTGACTTTTTACTGTGCTGCCGTACTGACGGTGAAAATATTGGAGAAGGAAAAGCCTTTAATAAAAAAGATGCTCACAAATCGCAGCACAGGTGGCCGTGGAAAAAATGGGAATCGTTAATTCTGATTCTCCGGGTGATGAGAAAAGCTAAAAACCAAAAACAACCTACCATGAAAAAGCATTTGTTGCTGCTGACAACCATCGTTTGTATTACTTGACTTCTAAAAATGAAACCCCAAATGCCAAACTGAGTCACATATAAATCAGCTGTTGAGTACAACGATTATACGTTCCTAACGACCCTGATGGAAAAATATTATGAAATCATCAGCGTGGCCGAAAATGATCTCGATTCAGCAGAAGGCATGCTGGATGGGTATGTAAAAGAAACCGCTACCATGGTCAAGGATATCAAGGGGATGCCGGCTTTAAAGGTGACTCCAGTCTGAGGAATGCAGCAGAATATCTTTGGTTTTATAAAAAGATTTTTGATACAGATTACCGGATGATCCACCTGCGTAAAGAACAGGATGGTACTTCACAGGAGATTGAAGACAGAACCGGCCATTGTAAAAAGATTGAAGACGAAGAAAAGGGTTTTGATCCGCTTCCAAAGCGCCCAGAAAGATTTTGCCCGGAAGAATAATATGAAGCTGATTGAGAATGAAATGCAGAAAGAAATGGAAGAAAAGCTGACCAATAAGTTTACGCTCCGGATCCGGTTTGATTGTCCATAACAACTTTGCTCTACCAGGCACCTGCTGTGTTCGGGGTGCAAAAACAGATCAGCTTATTATCGCCCCATTTTTAGGCTCGGAACTTGAGGAGGTACAAACCGTCTTTTTTGAGCCTTTCCATTTCACTGTAGATATCTGCTACCTCAAATGCAATATGGTGCAGGCCCTCGCCCTTTGTCGATAAAACGGGCAATCACCCCATCCGGATCTGCACTTTCCAGTAATTCTATTTTTATTGGTGCCGGTTTGGAAAAGCAGTGTTCACCTTTTCATTTTCAACCGTTTCGGTCTTATAACAGGGGGTATTCAGGAGTTTTTCGTAGCGGGGACGGCATCTTCCAGGCTCCTGACGGCAATGCCGATATGCTCGATTTTTGTCATACTTACAGCGGTGATCGCAGGCTTTCCGAAAGCCGAATTTCGGCCTGTTCAAACGAAATTAGGCCCTTTCATTGAGAACAATTTGGGCTAATTTTGTGTTGAAAGAAACAAAAACTGAGGACATCGACCATGTTGCAATTCCCAATCTATTTAGACCATAATGCCACCACGCCCGCGACCCACGGGTGGTGGATGCCATGTTGCCCTATTTCACCAATAATTTCGGCAACGCGGCCAGTCGGAACCATTCATTTGGCTGGTAGGCTGAGGAAGCCGTTGACTATGCAAGAGAACAGGTAGCCAAACTGATAGGCGCCGATCCCAAAGAAATCATCTTTACGTCCGGTGCCACAGAAGCAGATAACCTGGCTATTAAAGGCGTTTATGAAATGTATGCCAGCAAGGGTAACCACGTTATCACCTGCAATATCGAACACAAAGCGGTTCTGGATACCTGCAAGCATATCGAAAAAGAAGGCGGTGAAGTAACCTATCTGAAAGTAAAGGACAATGGCCTGGTAGACCTGGCTGAACTGGAAGCGGCTATCAAACCCACGACGGTGCTCATTGCCATTATGTACGCCAATAATGAAATCGGTACGGTTAACCCCATGCAGGCTATCAGCGCGATTGCCCGCAAACACGGTGTACTTGTTTTTTCCGACGCCACCCAGGCCGTTGGTAAAATACCGGTTGATGTAAATAAAGACGGCATCGATCTGATGGCTTTTACCGGACATAAAATGTACGGACCCAAAGGCGTTGGTGCCCTCTATGTTCGCCGGAAAAACCCCCGTGTGAAAGTAACAGCTCAAATGGACGGTGGCGGACATGAAAGAGGTATGCGCAGCGGTACATTGAATGTACCAGGTATCGTTGGCTTTGGAAAAGCCTGCGAGATCTGTATGAATGAAATGGAAGAAGAAGGAAAAGACTGCGGGTGCGAGAGATAAACTGGAAACTTCTTTACTGAAACTGGAAGAAGCCTATCTCAACGGCGACCAGGAACATCGCCTGCCCCATGTGTCTAATATTTCTTTTAAATACGTGGAAGGAGAAGGGCCTGATGATGGGCTTCAATAAGAATATTGCCCTGTCATCCGGTTCTGCCTGTACCTCGGCTTCTCTGGAACCCTCCTATGTGCTTAAAGCATTAGGATTGGGAGATGACCCTGGCACATAGCTCCCTTCGTTTTGGACTGGGTCGCTTTACCACAGAAGAGCAGATTGATTTTACCGTAGAGCAGGTAAGTAATACGGTGAACAAACTCCTGAAATGAGTCCGCTTTGGGAAATGTATAAAGAGGGAATTGATTTGAATACGATTGAGTGGGCGCATCATTAGAGAATGTGGAAATGTGGAAATGTGGGAATGTGAGAATGAGGAAATGAGATGAAGTTGAAACGATAATTTATAAATTACCGGGAATTTGAAATAGGTATTCATTTTCACATTCCCACATCATTAATTAATAATTTTCTTATGGCATACAGCGAAAAAGTAATCGATCATTACCAGAACCCCAAAAATGTGGGTACGCTGGATAAGAGTAAGGCCAATGTGGTACCGGTCTGGTGGGTGCACCGGAATGCGGTGATGTGATGCGTCTGCAGATTGAAGTGGATGAAGCAACCGGCGTGATCCGGGATGCCAAATTCAAAACCTTTGGTTGCGGTTCTGCCATCGCTTCTTCTTCCTGGCCACCGAATGGCTGAAGGGCAAAACAGTTGACGAGGCTGTCAAGATCGATAATATGGAAATCGTGGAGGAATTAAACCTTCCCCCGGTAAAAATCCACTGCTCCGTACTGGCAGAAGATGCCATCAAAGCGGCGATCAATGATTACCGCAAGAAAAATGGTATGGATGAACTGCAATTCGAAGAAGGAGTCATTCATTAAAATTAAAAGGGCTACTGGCTTTTGCGGAAACCCCACTAGCCACTACTCACTCGCCACTCGCCAATTATGAGCGTTGCAATAGACAATAGCATATATCAGTGATAAGGCCAAAGCCAAAGTACATCAGCTCATGACTGATGCCGGCATCGCCGATGACTCTTCCTATTTTTAAGAGTAGGAGTGGTAGGAGGCGGCTGTTCAGGGCTGAGCTATAAACTGGATTTTGATAACGAACAAAACCCATGGACCAGGTATTTGAAGACAATGGAGTGAAACTGGTCACCGATCTGAAGAGCTTTTATACCTGGTAAATACCACCCTTGATTTTTCAGATGGTCTTAATGGTAAAGGATTCTACTTCAGTAATCCCAATGCCAGCAGAACCTGCGGATGCGGGGAGAGCTTTGCTGTCTGATGAAAAATCAAAAGAAACAAATAACAAGAAACAAGAAATCGCCAGATAAAAATTAAAATGCGGGTCCCATGATCCGCTATTTTTTTTCATAACAGCTGAACCGGTGGATATTTTGAATTTTTGAATTTGTATTTTATTTGTTTCTTGAGATTTGTTTTTTGTTTCTTATCATTGATAGTCATTAAATTGCACCATTACCAATCCCCATGTGGTCCGTTTGTAAAAAAGAACTCCGCCAGTTTTTCAGCAGCCTGACAGGATATATTGCGATTATCGTATTCCTGCTGGTGAATGGCGTCCTCCTATTCTTTTTCCGCGACAATATTTTTGACTTTGGTTACGCCACCCTTGACCGTTTTTTTCAACTGGCTCCCTGGATTCTTTTATTACTGATTCCGGCCATCAGCATGCGCAGTTTTGCTGAGGAATTCAAGACCGGCACTTTTGAGATTCTACAAACCCGGCCACTCAGCCGTTCTCAAATTGTTTGGGGCAAATACCTGGGCAGTCTGATCGTGGTACTGATCGCTTTATTACCGACCCTGGTTTATATTATTTCCATTCAGAAACTGTCTGCCGGAGAAGGTATTGATATGGGAGCCACGATGGGCGCTTATATCGGTCTTTTTTTCCTGGCCGCTGTTTTTACAGCCATCAGCATCTGCTGCAGCAGCTTTACCAGTAATTCTGTAGTGGCATTTATTGCGGGCCTGCTGGTTTGCGCCCTGCTGTATTATGGATTCAATGCCATCAGCAAGTTGCCGGCTCTCTCGGGTGGAGCTGACTATTATGTGGAAATGGCTGGCATCGATTTTCATTATCGCAGCATCAGCCGGGGATTAATCGATGCCCGCGATATCATTTACTTTTATTTCGGTGATCTTCCTTTGTATCGCCATCACCAGCCGCAATCTCTTAAAAAGGTAAGATGAAAGGAATTGTCCATAAAATACTGGCCTCAAAGTACTGGTGGATCATGCTCCTCGCAGGGGTTATTCTCATCAATTACCTGGCTACTTTTTTACAGGCAAGGATAGATCTTACCAGAGAAAAGATATACCCTCAGTGCCGCAACCGGCAAACTGGTGAAACAACTGGATGATGTGGTAGAAATTGATGTATTCCTGAAAGGGGAGTTCCCCGCAGGTTTCCGGAAACTGGCCAATACACCCGTGAGTTCCTCGGACTTTTAAAAGACCGGAACAGTTCGCGTATCCGTTACCGTTTTATTTCACCACTGGAAACCGTTCCGGGCAGAACGATGAAGTATGGCGACTCCCTGGTGAATATGGGGGCCGTTCCCATCAACCTGACTGTTCAGCGCGATGAAACACAGAGCAGCAATATTATTTTCCCGGTGGCCGTGATCAATTATAAAGGCCGGCAATCACTGGTTAATTTATACCCGGGCGTCAGCCGGGAAATGTCGCAGAATGAAATCAATAGTGCGGAGGCATTAATGGAATACCAGTTTGCGCAGGCACTCGATCGTCTGACCAACGAAAAGAAACCGGGAGTGGCTTATTCTATTGGGAATGGCGAGCCCGCTGATGCCAGGACCTTTGATTTAAGAATGACCTTGCAGGATCACTATCATTTCGGCATTCTTGATATCAATAAAAGTCCGCGTATACCTGCAGAAGTAGATCTGTTATTGATTGTGAAACCCAGCATACCTTTTACGGAAGATGAATTGCTGAAGATTGACCAGTTTGTGATGCGCGGTGGTAAACTGCTTTGTTTTATTGATAACCTCATAGCTGAAAGAGATAGTCTGGCCCTTAAACCGGAGACCATTGCATACGACCGCAACCTCAACCTCACCGATCTTTTTTTCAGATACGGCCTCCGTATCAATACCGACCTGGTGATGGACCTGCAGTGTGATGCCATTCCCTTTGTAGTAGGGGGCACGAGTGGGAATCCGCAACTGGAGTTCCTGCGCTGGAATTATTATCCGGTGCTGTTGCCTGCCGGTGGAAAATTATCAAAGGGACAGGGTTATGTGGCGGCACAGTTTGCCAACTCCATTGATACCATCCAGGTGGAAGGAGTAAAAAAAGAGCCCCTGCTGGTTACTTCTCCCAATTCCAGGATCATCAGCACCCCGGCCCTGATCAGTCTGAATGAAAACAAAGATGTTCCGGAAGATGCCAAATTCAAAAGAATGCGATCCCTGTAGCGATGCTGCTGGAAGGAAAATTTACATCCCTGTACCGCAACCGGATCACGAAAGCACAAGCGGATACCCTGGCAGCAGCAGGTACACAATTTCTGCCAGCCTCATCTGATAACAAAATAATCGTGGTGGGTGATGGTGATATGGTATTGAATGATTTTCTGCCAAACGGAGAACCCGGCAGCCAGCCCGAACCCCTGCAGATGGGCTGGAATAAATATACCTATACCGAATACCTGAAACAATCCGCATTAGGAAAATGGTTTATACCGGTCGCCAACCGGGAGTTTCTGCAAAACTGTGTGGAATACCTGGTCAGCAACCCGGCCATCAGTGAAACCAGGAACAAGGATATTGTACTCCGGTTACTGGATAGTAAAAAGGTAAAGGCACAAAAAACAACCTGGCAACTGATCAATATTGCTTTACCGGTGATCCTCGTGATCATACTGGGCTGGTTGTACCATGAAATCAGAAAAAGAAAATACGCCGCATAAACAAAGATCAGAACGGTAATAAGGGGCTAACTTTGCCGGTCAACATTTACGCAAAATGACAAGAGATCAGATCACCTATATTGTTTTCGGTACGATTCTTATCGCCTCCCTCGTGGCTGATCTGGGCCTGCTGAGCAAAAAAAATCAGAAGGTGACCATTCGTCAGGCATTGTACCAGACTTTTTTCTGGGTAGGACTGGCACTGGCATTTTTTGTATTCATGTGGATTGAAAACGGGCAAAAACCGGCCCTTGAATATCTCAGTGCCTACCTGATGGAATGGAGCCTGAGTATTGATAATATTTTTGTCTTTATCCTTATTTTCTCCGCCTTTGCCGTTAAAGAAAAGCATTATGGCCGCGTACTGCTGATCGGGATCATGATGGCCATTCTCTTCCGGGTCATTTTTATCACTGTCGGTGTGGTACTCGTGGAAAAATTTCACTGGATACTCTATGTATTTGGCGTATTCCTGGTCTATACCGGATATAAAATGTTTACGGCGAATGAGGATGAAGAGTTCAAACCGCAGGACAGTAAGATTTACCGGTTCATCAAAAGATTTCTGCCGCTGGTTCCGCATGACGGTGATGGAAAATACCGGATTATCGAGAATGGCCGTCCGGCTTATACCACCCTGTTTGTAGTAGTGATCATGCTGGCTGCGGTGGACCTTGTTTTTGCATTGGATTCTATTCCAGCCGTGATGGGTATTGTTGATACCAAGACACCCGGTTATGAGCCAATGGCCCGGCTGGTGATTTATACCTCTAATATTTTTGCCGTACTGGGTTTACGCTCCCTGTTTTTCCTCTTAAGGGGTGCAGTCAGTAAATTCGATTATCTCCAGCAGGGCATTGCGATTGTATTGGTCTTTATCGGGGTGAAAATGCTGGCCGAACACTGGATCAATCAATGGATCGATAAACAGGTACAGGTATTTATTTCACTGGGAGTGATCCTGACCTGTATCAGCGGATCCATTTTCTATTCCATCTTCATGCAGAAAAAAGGTTCCCCTCCTGATATTGAGGATAATAGTATCTGAGTAAACTACTTTGAAATACAACATAGCTGATATTGCCCGCATCATTGATGCCGAACAGGTGCCCGACTCAACACTGGTGATCGACAATATTCTGCTGGACAGCCGGAAAGTATACGAACCAGTTACCGCTGTTTTTTTTGCATTGAAAGGCCCCCGTCGTGACGGGCATCAGTTTATCCCTGAATTATACAAGAAAGGTATCAGGTGTTTTGTGATCAGCGAACCGGTAGACTTATCCGTTTGCCCTGATGCCATTATGCTTGAAGTATTTGATACGCTCGTGGCCTTGCAGCTACTGGCTGCCCATCATCGTCGGCAATTTGATATACCGGTGATTGGCATCACAGGAAGTAATGGCAAGACCATCATCAAAGAGTGGCTATTCCAGCTGCTGAATGAAGATTTCAATATTATTCGTAGTCCCAAAAGTTATAATTCGCAAATCGGGGTGCCCCTGAGTATCTGGCCGATGAATGAACAACACAGCCTGGGGATTTTCGAAGCTGGTATTTCTGAACAGGGTGAAATGCTGCGTCTGGAACGGATGATTCAGCCGACCATCGGAGTATTGAGCAATATCGGGGAAGCACACAGCGAAGGGTTTATTGATGCCGACCATAAGTTCAGGGAAAAAGCCATTCTTTTCAGGCATTGTCATACGGTGATTGGCCGTTCACTTGATTTTGCCAACCGAACAGAAGTACTCGAAATGCTGGGAGACCAGATCAGCATACTCACCTGGGGTGATACAGACAAGGATCATTTTCTGCTGAGAGGTCATATCAAAAAGGAACAGTCCACCCATATCAGCCTGACCTGTGTGGAGGGTGATGTGGAATTTTCGATTCCTTTTACAGATGATGCTTCGGTGGAAAATGCTATTCACTGTTGTTGTGTGATGCTCCGGCTCGGCATAAAACCCGAACAGATTCTGCAAAGAATGAGCAGGCTGCACCCGGTGAACATGCGGCTGGAACTGAAAAAAGGAATCAACCAGTGCATAGTGATCAATGACAGTTATAGTACTGATATCAGTTCACTTGAAATTGCGCTGGGTTTTCTGGATCAGCAAAGTGCAGGGATACGTAAAACAGTCATCCTTTCCGACTTTTTGCAAAGTGCATTGCCGGATCATGAATTGTATAGTCAGGTGGCGGAAAAACTCATCAGGCACAAGGTGAATAAGCTGATCGCTATCGGCGAAAAAATTTCAGATTACTTACCACAATTTCTCTCCAAACCGGATATCGGGGAATTGGCTTTTTATAAAAACACAATTGATTTTACGGAAGCCTTCCGGCATTCTCATTTCAGGGATGAAGCCATCCTGGTGAAAGGGGCCAGGATTTTTTCTTTTGAACGCATTGTGCAATTGCTGGAACTCAAGGCGCATCAAACGGTACTGGAGATCAACCTGTCGGCCATTGCCCATAACCTGAAAGTATATCAGCAACTCATCCGGCCCCATACCCGGATCATGGCCATGGTCAAGGCATTTGCCTATGGGAGTGGCGGAGCGGAAATCGCAGGCATCCTGCAATACCATAAAGCGGATTACCTCGCAGTAGCTTATACTGATGAAGGAGTGGAATTGCGTAAAGCCGGAATCAGGCTGCCGGTGATGGTAATGAACCCGGATGAAACATCCTTTGAATTACTGACCAGTTACCGGCTCGAGCCCGAATTATATTCCCTGGAACTGCTGCAGGCATTCGATCAGTATTTAAGACAGGAAGGGCTTCAGCAATATCCCATTCATATTGAAATTGAAACAGGCATGAACCGCCTGGGTATACCTGCCGGGCAAATGGAGAAATTGGCGAATATCCTTTTGTCCACTTCTTCTTTTACACTGCAAACTGTTTTTTCGCACCTGGCAGCCAGTGAGGAAGCCGCCAATGATGAGTTCACTGCTCAGCAATTTAAACTCTTTCAGAAAGCGGCGGATGAATTGCAGGAAAAAACCGGATACCATTTTCTCCGGCATATCGCCAACTCTGCCGCTGCTGTCAGACACCCGGATCTGCAACTGGATATGATCCGTTTAGGAATTGGTTTGTATGGTATCGACAGTGCCCGGTCCGGACAACTCAACCTGCAAACGGTGGCTACATTAAAATCAAGTATTGCCCAATTGAAAAAAGTAGCCAGTGGTGAATCGGTGAGTTATAACAGAAAAGGAATGATGGATCATGATGCGCTGATTGCCACTATCCGGTTGGGTTATGCAGACGGATATCCCAGACGCCTGGGAAATGGTGCAGGAAAAGTATTGATCAGGGGACAGGAAGCACAAGTAATTGGAACGGTTTGTATGGATATGTTCATGGTGGATGTGTCCGGTATTCCCGGTGTGAAGGAAGGAGATGAAGTAATCATCTTTGGACCCGGTCTTCCCGTAGAAAGCCTGGCTGCAGCGGCCGGAACGATACCTTATGAAATCATGACCGGCATTTCCCAGCGGGTACGAAGGGTTTATTACCAGGAATGACCTTTAACAGAATCCAAAATGACCGGGCAGGCTAAAACTGTATATTTGCAGCTATGATAAAATCCCTGAAGATCAGGCATGTCATACTGATCATTGCGGCGATCATTTTTGTTGACCAGTTCCTGAAGATCTGGATCAAAACGCATTATCCTACCGGGGAAGTTTACAGGGTATTTGGAATGGATTGGTTCCGGATTCATTTTATTGAAAATCCGGGTATGGCCTGGGGTTGGAAATTCGGTAATGAAACGGGTAAGGTCATCCTGACCCTTTTCCGTCTGGCGGCAGTAATTTTTGGTACCTGGTACCTGGGCCGTCTGGTGAGGCAGCGTTATAGCAGGGGATTTATTGTATGTGCCTCACTGATCTATGCAGGTGCACTCGGTAACCTGATTGATAGTATGTTTTACGGAATGATCTTCGATAAAGGGCTCACCTATGATCCCACGATGAGCGATTACCTGCAATACTCCGGGGTGGCCAGTGTTTCTTCAAATGGCTATTCTTCTTTCCTGCACGGCAGTGTGGTGGATATGTTGTACTTCCCCATTTTCAAAGTAGGCAATTTCGAATTCTTCAGTGCCATCTTTAATATTGCAGATGCCTCTATTTCTGTAGGGGTGATTACGCTGTTGATTTTCCAGAAAAGATTTTTCAGAAAGGCAGTGTCGGATCAGCCTTCCGCTTCCATTGAAACCAGTACGGAAGTCAGTGATAAAGTACAGGTATCCTGAAACTACTGCTGCTTTCAATTATCAGTGGGATTGTTTCAGTACTGTTTTTTTCAGCATTTTGTCTTCAGCGATTACACGGAGATAGTACAAGCCTGCAGGTAATTGATCCGTGTTATCTAACTCCAGTTTGCAGGGCCCCTGGGTAATTGTATACTCCCGGCTGCGACCACTCTTCCCGCTGCATCTACCAGTTCCGCCTTTGCTTTACCGGCCCGGGTAAACAGTACATCAAAACTCAACCGGGAACTAAAAGGATTGATCACTGATAAAAACATCAATGGCCGGTTTTCGTCTCCCAAAAGAATGGTTCTGGAAACAGTGGATTGACCTGAGAGGTTCTTCATCACAATACGGTAGTACAACCGCTCATCGCCATTGATGTTCAGGTTGACAAAAGAATAATGATTGGCAGGCTCTGAAATATTATTGGATCCTTCCACAGTACCAATCAACTGAAAGTTGAGTCCGTCAGTACTCTTTTGAACTTCAAATACCAGGGGTTCATTTTCTGTTTCGGTGATCCATTCGAGCAGGTGTGCTATGCCTGTGTTTTTCCCCATGAAGCGAAGAAACTTAGCGGCCAGAGGTACGTCACAATCAATCACCTCGATGGTCACGATACTGCCCTGATCTGTAAAACTGCATAACGGATCCGTGAGATTCGCCAGTGTGGTAGAGGTCACCAGCCGGTACATATCGCCGTTATTGGCCGCCTGTGTTGCTGCCGGAGGAACGATATATGTACTAACATATTCCCATTCTGTACCATTCCAGTAAGGAGCAACCGGACCGAATGCAGCCGTCACATCCACCCAGGTGGCACCTCCATCCGTACTTCGCTGCCACTTGTAATACACGTAGTTGTTGTAGAAAGATCGCACGGTATCCGTCATGGTCAGAATATTGCTATCGCAAACAATCGGGGTGGTATTCGGCGTATAGATCATGCTCGGGGAGCAGGTAGCCACAGCGATATCATCCAGTGCCCAGTCATTACCGCCTCCGCCTGGTGCGTTATTAAAATATTTAAGGGTGAAGCTGGTTTGGGCAGGACCGGTTAAATAGGTAAATCCTTTTTTTACCCAATTGCCCGTATAAAGAATATTTCCGGTGGTATAGTAATCGATACCATTTACTTCAAATGTAATATTGGGTGCCACACCGGATGAGTCGCCGGGGCCGGTGGGGATATAGTAGGGAGGACCCGTGCTGCTGGTGGCTGCCTTACCGTTTGAGTCGGAACTGCACTTGGAACAAATATTCCGCATCCAGCAGGATATTTCATAAAAAGTATTTGGACATAAACCAGTAATGGTTTGTTGAAAAGCAGAGTCAATCCGGTAGGCAGCATTCACAATCAGCATATAACCCGCATTGGAATTGGCTACTGTATCTGCTGGCGGATTTCCCGCTGAAAGGGAAGCAGCACCGGTATGATCTCCGATGATATCCCATAATTGAAATACCCGGTGCGTGGGAGAGGAAGCATCAGGTATAGCCCATGCATTCGAAGTGGTATAGTTAGTACGGGTGGATGTATTATTCGCAATTCCGTAATTATAGTCATTCGGATTATTGGTGGTAAAAACCTGGTAAGTGTATCCGGTGGGAACATTGGTGGAAGAGCCCCTGTTGCGTGGTCGCCCGCTGCCAAATGTGCCATTGAACTCTGTTCCCAGCGCATTGGTACCTACCGTATTTGAGCAAATACTGTAATTGGTATACACCGCAATGGTATTGGAGGGAAAAGTAAATGTGGTAATGGCAGAAGATCCGTTTTTATAAGTCATATTGCCGCCACCGGAACTGATGAATGCACCATTTGCAGCGGTAACCCGAACACGGAAGGAGGCAACCATGATACAGCTACTCCCAAAATTGGAGGGTTTATGTGAATTCGCTACACGGCCTCTGCGAAAAGCGGTTGCGGGTGCAGCTGCACCATTAAAGCCCAGGTGTATGGTCACATTACTGCCGGTGATCCATCCCGGATCATCCCCATAACCATCCGTAAACTGTTTGTAAATTTTTCCTTCATTGGTGAGTACCCTGATCGTACCTGTGATGAAACTGGTACCTGCCGGAATTACATCCTGGTAACGGCAACTGTCATATGTTCCTGAGCGAACAACAAGTGATGCCCTGATCTCCAGCGTATCGCCTGTCTCCACTGTACCGCCATTCAGTCCTTTGGTCACATTGACATAGCTTTTCCCGAAATCAATATTTTGAGAAAACAGTTGGTATCCTGTTATTAACTGCAAAATAGTGAAGACAAAAAATAGAATGACGGATTTTTTTGTCACTGGTTTTTTCATGGATGGATTTCCAGCCAGAGGCTGAATAATAGGCTAAAATTAGATCAATCAGCCGCTCAAATCAATAGGAAAATTCACCTAATTTTCCCTTAGTTAATGGCACAAAAATCTACATGAAAACACCTATTGCATTTTGCAGGTTTACCGGGTATTTTTAATTTCAAATCCAGGTATGAAAAAAACCATCCTAAAAATTGGCAAATTTGTAGTGCATAGTATCTTACTGCTTTTTTTTCAGCAGTCGTTCGCACAAAGCGAGCCATTCAGCAGTACGCAACTGGTGCCTTCATCAACATTTAATTTTCCTTATGAGATCACCTATGGACCTAATGATTCATTGTGGGTTACAGAACGGGTGGGAAAAAGGGTAGTGGTCGTAAGCCCGGTGAATGGAGGCAGAAGAACTGTACTGAATCTTTCTGCTGTCGTGTACCAATCAGCCGGTCAGGATGGTTTAATGGGACTGGCCATTCATCCGCATTTCGGACAGGGTACCAGCGAAGATTTTGTTTACCTGGCGTACACTTACGA
The DNA here is from genome assembly GCA_016720745.1 of Chitinophagaceae bacterium. Classification (GTDB taxonomy): domain Bacteria; phylum Bacteroidota; class Bacteroidia; order Chitinophagales; family Chitinophagaceae; genus JJ008. Next base: position 14,539 of record JADKKA010000002.1, read on the forward strand.
TAATGATCCGGGCATACCCGTACAAAGGCGGACAAAGATTACGAGGTACACCTACACGCTTGGCACTACCTGTGTTTTGAATCCGGCATCTGCCTTTGACCTGATTACCGGATTGCAGGGAAGTAATGATCATAATTCCGGCCGATTGAAAATAGGATCGGACCTGAAATTATATTATACCATTGGTGACCAGGGCAATAATCAGTTTGGAAATATGTGCAGTATCATCCGCTCCCTGGATTTACCAACTACCGCAGAAGTAGCAGCGAATGATTATACTAAATACCAGGGAAAAATATTGCGTATGAACCTGGATGGCACCATTCCTGCGGACAATCCACTGATTGACCCGGATCAGGCAGGGCCCGAATCTGCAGCCAGGAGCCATATATTTTCTTATGGTCACCGGAATCCGCAGGGGATCATCTTTGGGCCCGATGGAAAATTGTATGCCGATGAACACGGACCTAAATCCGATGATGAGATCAACCTGGTTACGGCAGGTAAAAATTATGGATGGCCCCGGGTAGCCGGCTATAATGACAATGCTGCTTATGTATATGGTCAATGGGGTTCCTCTGCACCTACACCCTGCGGATCATTATCGTATAACGATTATACCATTCCTGCATCCGTTCCGCAATTCCAGGAAAGTACCTACAGTCATCCCGATTTAACGGATCCCTTAAAGACAATCTATACGGTACCCACAGGCTATAATTTTCAGGATCCTGCCTGTTTGGGTAATTATTTTATTTGCTGGCCCACTATTGGTCCATCCAGTCTGGATATTTATACAAAGGGACTGGGAGGGATTCCCGGATGGTCCAATTCCCTGCTGGTTACCAGTTTAAAAAGAGGGAGTGTAATAAGATACCAGCTGAGTACGGATGGGTTAACCATTCCCGGATCAGGCATTGAGTACTGGAATACCACAAACCGTTTCAGGGATATTGCTATACATCCATCCGGCACTGAGTTTTATGTGATCACAGATAATTCGGGATCCACATCAGGCCCCAGTTCAGGATATACGAATACACTGGATAACCCGGGTACCATCATGAAATATACGTATACAGGTATTTTACTTCCGCTGAATGAAACGGAAAGGAATCCAGTGAGGGTAAATGATATGGTGAAAGTATATCCGAATCCTGCTACCAGCCAGATCAGCATCCGGGGAAAAAGGGCTTTGCAGAAACCATTAAAAGTACAATTGTACAATATGGCATCAGTACTGGTAAAAGAAGTAACCAGTTTCAAAAATGAATTCAGCATATCCGTTGACGGACTGCAACCCGGTGTTTACCTGTTGAAATTATATAACGGCAATGGAATGGAAGTACAAACAGAGAAAATTGTGAAGTACTGAAACACTTTTGCAAAGTTTAACCAGGTACCAAAGCAAAACCCCCTCACGGGGGTTTTGTTTTAGTTATGCTCAGGGTTTAAACGGATACTATTTTAACCACGGGAAAAATTCTTTCGCCACTGACTTTCCTGAATATACCGGATAGCGGCCAGCCGGTCAGAAATAGCCATACGCACCACACGACCATTCAGTCCTGAAGTACCGGAAAGCACAGACTTTAAGTAAGGGGATTTTTCTTCCTTTTTAGTTGCCAAAGCAACGGAGACTGGTTCGTTCTGTTTCATAGTAGGACTTTTTGGGTTTAACAGGATAGTGGATCAATTGTTCATACAAGGTAATACGATTCATTTTCCGGATGCAAATATTTACCCGGGAAAATTCAGCCAAAGGGGTAAAATTTCATCTTTTACGATAGGAAAATTACCTGATTTCCGGCTCAGTCAATGCTGTATAAGTGTTAAATCTTACCCACCATTTTAGCCGGTATCACCCATTGGTCAAACTCCTCTGGTGTAACGTAACCAAGCTGCACCGCCATTTCCTTAAGGGTGGTACCCTGCTTGTGCGCTTTTTGTGCAATTTCGGCCGCTTTATAGTAACCGATCTTTGTATTCAGCGAAGTCACCAGCATCAGGGAATTTTCAACGTGTTTCCGGATATTGGCTTCGATCGGTTCAATACCCACCGCACATCTGTCATTAAAGGATACACAACCATCGCCAATCAGCCGCGCACTGTGCAGAAAATTATAAATCATCACCGGTTTGAAAACATTCAGCTCAAAATGACCATTGGCACCACCAATATTGATGGCCACATCATTTCCCAATATCTGGGCAGCGATCATGGTGAGTGCCTCACATTGCGTGGGATTTACTTTTCCAGGCATGATAGATGATCCGGGTTCATTATCCGGAATAAAAATTTCACCAATACCGCTACGGGGCCCGGAAGAAAGCATGCGGATATCATTGGCGATTTTCATCAGGCTCACTGCTACTGTTTTTAAAGCTCCATGGGCTTCTACGATGGCATCATGTGCGGCCAGGGATTCAAATTTATTTTCCGCCGTTACAAATGGAAGTCCTGTTAATTTGGCAATATGTTTCGCTACATTTTCTGAATATCCTTCCGGGGTATTGATCCCGGTACCCACCGCCGTGCCACCCAGGGCCAGCTCACTTAAATGAGACAGCGTATTTTTAATCGCCTTCATGCCATGATCCAGTTGGGATACATAACCGCTGAATTCCTGTCCCAGGGTTAATGGAGTTGCATCCATGAAATGGGTTCTGCCAATCTTCACCACTTTCATGTATTTTTTACTCTTGGCCGCCAGAGTATCCCTGAGTTTCTTAATACCGGGAAGAGTCGTCTCTACCAGTATCTTATATGCAGCTATATGCATAGCCGTGGGGAAGGTATCATTGGAGGATTGTGATTTATTCACATCATCATTGGGATGCAGAAATTTATCTTTATCTGTCAGCTGACCCCCTTTTAATACATGGCCGCGGTAAGCAATAACTTCGTTTACATTCATATTACTTTGGGTACCGCTTCCGGTTTGCCAAACAACCAGGGGAAAGGCATCATCCAGTTTTCCTTTCAGGATCTCATCACAAACCTTGCCGATCAGTACCGATTTGTTTTTAGGTAATACACCCGCTTCATTATTGGTAATCGCAGCCGCTTTTTTCAGATAAGCGAAAGCGCGGATGATTTCTTTAGGCATCCGGTTGATATCCTGGGCAATTTTGAAATTATCAATACTGCGCTGGGTTTGTGCACCATAATAAGCATCAACAGGTACTTTTACCTCGCCCATGGTGTCTTTTTCAATCCTGAATTCCATATTTAACAGGTTTTATAAAGTCTTTATAAAATTTTTATGCGTTACCGGCATTGACTGCCATTGGTTTAGCCTTTGGTGGCGCAAAGGTAGGCCAATACCCTTATCAGATAATTGATTTTCGGTTTTTGTAGTTCAGTTTCCCTTATTAAATTGCCATTGCAAAAACCCTGGCCCGGATCATCCCCGCCGCTGTTGCTGCCCTTCTTTCCTTTGTAAAACCGGGAAACACCAAATTCTTGAGACAGGTTAAGCTACTTGAATGAAAAAAATTCTGGGGTTCGCATTTTGGCTGATCGGTTCTGCCTGCTTTGCCCAGCAGCAGACGCAAAATATTATCATTATTACCACGGATGGTTTCCGCTGGCAGGAAGTATTCAAAGGAATGGATTCTGCTATTGCCAACCGCTCTGACTGGAATGAAGGTGACAGCAGTTATATATTTGAACATTACTGGCACCCTGATCCGCAGGAAAGAAGAAAAAAGCTGATGCCTTTTTTATGGTCAACCATCGCCAAAAAAGGACAGGTTTTTGGCAATCGTGAACTGGATTGCCGGATGGATAATGCCAACCCTTACTGGTTCAGCTACCCGGGCTATAACGAAATTTTTACCGGCTATCCGGATACTGCTATTAATTCCAATAGTTTTCCGCCCAATCCGCATGTGACCGTTTTGGAATTCCTGAACCGGCAAAAAGGATTACAGAACCGGGTGGCCGCTTTTGGTGCCTGGGAAGCTTTTGACCGGATTTTAAACGAAGATAGAAGCGGGATTCCTGTGATCTCAGGTATGAATCCTACCGGCGGAAAAACACCCACTGCCACAGAAAAAAAATTGAATAAAATGCTGGCGGACTCCTACAAGCCCTGGCATGAAGAAGAATGTTTTGATCTTTTCACCCACCATGCAGCGCTGGAATGGGTAAAAACCAGAAAGCCCCGGGTATTGTATATTGCTTATGGAGAAACCGATGAATGGGCTCATGCTGGTAAATACAGATCCTACCTTGATGCCGCCAAACAGGTGGATACCTGGATCAAAGAGCTTTGGGATTGGGTGCAAAGTGATCCGCAATACCGGAATAAAACCACCCTTCTGATTACCACCGATCATGGGCGTGGTGACCTGATAAAAAAAGAATGGACCAGTCATAATAATAAAATCCAGGATGCACATGAAATCTGGATGGCTGTAATGGGACCTGACACCCCGGTTCGGGAAGAAGTAAAAGGACCGGTGCAACTTTACCAGCAGCAAATCGCTCAAACCATTGCCAGGCTGATGGGTAGAACTTATACGGCCCAACATCCGATCGCTGATCCTATACTGTACGTATTTAAAATGAAAAAATAATCCCGACCAGATGAAATCTATTTGTTTGTCCTTCCTCCTGCTGTCCGCTACCACAATTTTTGCACAAGAGTTCAATGATCTGCCGGTCCCTACTAAAAAACAACTCGACTGGCATGACACTGAGTATTATATTTTCATGCATTTCGGACCCAATACTTTTACCGGCAAAGAATGGGGAGAGGGAACTGAACCGGAAGATATTTTTAATCCTGCTCAGCTCGACTGCCGGCAGTGGTGCCGAATCGCCAAAGAGTCTGGCGCCAAAGCCATCATCATCACGGCTAAACACCACGATGGATTTTGTTTATGGCCCAGTAAATACTCCAAACATACCGTGAGGGAAAGCAAGTGGAAGAACGGCAAAGGAGATGTGTTAAAAGAATTATCCCAGGCCTGCAAAGAATACGGTTTGAAATTCGGTGTTTATCTCTCCCCCTGGGACCGCAACCATCCTGATTACGGCACCCCCAAATACAATGATGTATTTGTAAACATGATGAAAGAGATTTTTCAGAACTATGGACCGATATGGGAAATGTGGTGGGACGGTGCCAATGGAGAAGGACCCAATGGTAAAAGACAGGTGTACGACTGGAAACGTTTTGAAAATACAGTGAAGCAATATTCACCCAAGACGGTTGTCTTCAGTGATATTGGTCCGGATGTACGCTGGGTAGGAAATGAAAATGGTATTGCGGGTAACCCGAACTGGAATTTCCTGGATACCGTTGGTTTTAAAAGAGGATTGGGTGCGCCGCCAACCGATACCCTGAACAGGGGTAATTACAGGGGAAAGGTCTGGATGGGAGCCGAATGTGATGTGAGTATCCGTCCGGGCTGGTTCTGGAGAGAATCAGAAAATGAAAAAGTAAAAACACCGCAGCAGTTATTTGATATCTATCTGAAATCAATTGGCCGGGGAGCAAACCTCCTGCTGAATGTACCGCCTGATGCAAGGGGTTTGATTCATCCATCCGATTCAATGGCACTGACCGGATTCAAAAAACTCCGAGATGAGAGTTTTGCCGAGAACCTGCTGAAAACTGCGAATACTTTTTACCAGTTCAGCCGGAAAGAATTACCAGAGGAAAAAATGACCCTGCGTTCTATGGATAAAGACAACCAGGCGTATAGCGTTAATCTGCAGAATTTTATTGTGGAGATGGCCCAGCCGACAAAGATCAACTGTATTATTCTAAGGGAAGCCATACACCTGGGTCAAACCATCCGTAGTTTCCGCATCGTCATGAATAACGGAAAGAAAGTAGTGAAGGAAATCAGCGGCAGCAGTGTGGGCCGGAAAAGAATCCTGACTTTTAAACCAGCCACGATTACTTCCTTTACGGTTTACCTGGAAGATGCCAAGGGAATGGATAATGTGATTAATGTAACGGCTTATTTGATGGATGAGAAGTTGATTGAAAAGTAATAGCAAGCCCCCCTAAAAGGGGTGAAGAGCGTTAGAGGGCGCGTCGTGGTTTAAAGCCTGTCACTCTGAGCTTGTCGAAGGGCGGTTACGTAAAACGCGGAAGTATTTTTTAAATTTTTTATAACCAGTATTACAACGGTTAGCTAAGTGCGACCAGGAGTTGTGGTCTGTAAGTCTCACTTCGACAAGCTCAGTGTGACAACGAGCGGTGGTTGTTATTTACTTTCCACTGAATACCGCTTTCCTTTTCTCCAAAAATGCCGCCACCCCTTCCTTACGGTCATCTGTATCAAAAGCATTTCCGAATTCAGCTATTTCGAGGGCATAGCCATCTGTTGATTCATCAAACACGGCATTCGCCGTTTTGATACAACCGGCTACGGCCAGCGGGGCTTTGGAATTGATTTGCTCTAGTATTCCGCGGGTATAAGTGATTAATTCTTCCTGAGTAGTGACTTCATTCACCAGTCCGGTTTGTTTGGCCGTGGCCGCATCCATCAAGGCCGCACTCATCAATAAAGCCATGGCCCTGCCTTTGCCGATCAGTTGTACCAGTCTTTGTGTACCTCCATAACCGGGGATCAGTCCGAGGTTCACTTCCGGTTGTCCGAATTTGGCATTATCTGAAGCAATCCGGAAATGACAACTCATGGCGAGTTCACAACCACCACCTAAGGCAAAACCATTGACGGCAGCAACGATGGGTTTAGTGGATTGCTCAATACGCGCAAATGTATCCTGTCCTCTTTTGGCCAGTGCCATGGCCTGGTTTTTATCCAGTGCATTGAATTCTGAAATATCGGCACCGGCAACAAAGGCCTTGGGTCCGGCACCGGTAATGATCACGGATTTGATATCGGGATTGGCAGCAATTTCATCCAGTGCCAGGTTGAGATCAGTAAATACATCCCGGTTGAGGGCATTCAGTTTATCGGGACGATTGATTGTGATGGTATAAATGCCGTTTTCCAGAGCAGCAAGCAGGGTCGTATAACTCATACTTTGAATTTGAGAAAACGAAGATAGCATAACATTGTTTACTGTTGTTGCTGCTGCATCTCCATAAAGCGGCGGTAGGAATTATCGGGTACAGCGGGATTATGAACCTGATAAGTAAATACAGGCGTAAGATTTTCGGTAGCAGGTACCGGTTGCCCGTTTTCAATAGTGACCGAGACTTCCAGGGTATGGGCAGAAGAACCTTTATAGGTTCCCTTCACCGGTGTACAATCCGTAAAATGCCGGCCTACAGCTAAACGCACATGGCGGTCACCGGTAATACAGTTATTGGTAGGATCCAATCCAATCCATCCATGAAAAGGAATATAGGCTTCCACCCAGGCGTGTGTCGCTCCTTCACCACGGAGTTCGTGGTTCTTGGGACAGATATAACCACTCACATAACGCGCAGGGATGCCCACCATCCGGAGCATCACCAATAATATATGGGCAAAGTCCTGACAAACGCCAGCCTTGATTTTCCAAATCTCATCCACCTGTGTTTCCACACTGGTGATTCCTTTTTTATATTCAAAATGGTTATAAACATAGGAAGCCATTTTTTCAGCGACGGGAAAGGGAGCCATTTCATCTCCCATAAACGAATGAACCACGGCCATGATTTCATCTTCTGCCTCACAGGTTTCCCTTAACATAAAATCCATATAAGGGAATTGCTCCCTTACGGTTGAGAGATTCTCCCATTGTGTCTCTGCTGCCATACCTGTTTCCGGAACCAGTGCTTCCTTGGTGATGACCTCAATAATAGATTCGATGGTCAGCTGATTATGCGGTTTGATCACGGAGAAGATTCCCACTTTGTTGCCAAAATAATCAGTAAACACTTCCACCGATGGCTGATGGGTAATGAGCAGTTCATGTTTTTTTACTTCCTGCATCTCATCATCTATCGGAAAAAGCATGACCTGATTAGCGCTGTCGATCACAGGGGAAGGGTAAGAGTAGCGGGTGATATGTTTGATACGGTACTTCGGCATGATTGTAAAATTGCAGCAATTCAGGAATTGCCAAAATAATATTGGTTAAAAGCAGCAGCAATACTCAGGAGTTCCTGTCGGATCTGCCTTAAAAAATTTTTCAGTCCCTCGCTGTCAGATGTCTTGAGCGAACTGTATTTCACACTATTCATGGTTTTGCCAATCAGGAATTCCAGCTGTTTATAGCTTTCCGGGAGGCTTTCTGTTTCAAGTCTCTCGAAATACCTGAACAATTGCTTCAGACAATAGGAAATGGAATGCGGAAAATGTTCGTTGTGGATCACCTGTTCCAGTACAAATTCTGTTTGGAAGTTCCCCCGATGTGTTTTCAGGTAAAGTTCATAGCCGGAAAGCGAGTATAACAGATAACGGAGGGCAGTTACTTCTACCGGACTCTGCAGGTCATAATCCAGCTCCGTTAGTTTGATATTGAGCATATCGGCTGACAACACGGCCCGCTCCAGAAACTTACCGATGTTGAGATAATTAAAAGCTTCTCCTCTGGCCATTGTTATATCTACCGTGCCATGGTAGAGCATGCCATGATGGATCAGACTATCGAGGGCAGTTACCGGATCACCGGAGGATACCTGCTCATAAATTTCTTTGGAGCGGATCAGGTGGTAATAATCATTCAGACATTGCCATACTTCCTTGGTGATATGGTCCTGCACAGCTCTTGCATTTTCCCGGGCTCGGGTAATATTATTAATTACCGAAGCTCCGTTGTGCCGGTCGAGCAGGAGGTGATGCAATACTTTTACCGAATTATTCCCAATGGCTTCCACTTCAGCTGCAGGGGCATCACTGTAATTACGCAGGAGGGTTCGCCAGCTGAAATCCTTTACTTCATCCTGTGATGAAATATAATTGGTACGCAGGATCCGCAGCATGCCATTGGTCCGCTCCATATAACGGGCCATCCAGAAAACGCTATCAGCTACCCTACTCAGCATGTTTTGATTTTATTTTTAATTCTCAGTTTTTAATGTTTTCCCATTCAGGCTTATTTCTCTTATTCCCCTTTAGGGGTTAGGGATGGGGTGGGGGTGGGGTTAGGAGTTTCCGTTTCTTCCAATACCCAGGTATCCTTACTGCCACCACCCTGTGAAGAGTTCACCACCAGTGAACCTTCTTTCAGTGCCACCCTTGTCAGTCCGCCCGGTACAATATCAATGCCATCGGGTCCATAAAGAGCATAAGGCCGGAGGTCGACCCTTCTTGGCTGCAATACCCCATTGATATAACAGGGTGCAGAAGAAAGATTGATAATAGGTTGGGCGATAAAACTCCGGGGATCATCTTCAATGGCTACTTTGAATTCTTCCATTTGTTTTTCGGTGGCCGCACTGCCGATTAACATACCATAGCCACCTGATTCATTGGTTTTTTTGATCACCATATTCGGCATATTCTCAAACACCATTTTCCGGTGCCCGGGATCAGCCAGCTGGTAAGTAGGAACATTTTTCAGGATGGGTTCTTCATTCAGGTAATACCGGATCATGGCCGGCACATAGGAATAAACAGCTTTATCATCGGCCACACCGTTGCCCATCGCGTTCACAATAGCCACATGACCGGTACGGTATGCACCGTAAATTCCTGGAACCCCCAGCATGCTATCCGGACGAAAAACCAGGGGATCAATAAAATCATCATCCACCCGGCGATAGATCACATCCACCTGTTTTAATCCGGTGGTGGTCTTCATATATACTTTGTGATTGTCTACTACCAGGTCACTTCCTTCTACCAGTTCAATACCCATTAAACGGGCCAGGGTGGTATGTTCAAAATAGGCGGAATTATAAATACCAGGTGTGAGCAATACTACAGTGGGGTCACTTTTCTGGCGACTGGCCAGCGACATCAGGTTTTTCAACAGCAGGTCCGGATAATCTTTTACCGAACAGACATTGTTTTTAGGTAAGAGATCGGGAAAAATCCGGTAAGTGATGCTTCGGTTCTCGAGCATATAAGATACACCGGAGGGGGTACGCAGGTTGTCTTCCAGTACATAATAAGTGCCATCATGATCCCGGATCAGGTCAATACCGGAGATATGCGTGTAAATATCATAGGGCACATCCACACCCACCATCTGTCTGACAAAATTGGGACAGGAATAAATCAGCTTGGCCGGAATGATACCGTCCCGGATAATGAACTGGTGCGTATAAATATCTTTCAGGAAAATATTCAGTGCTTTCAGTCTTTGTTTGATGCCCGCTTCAATATGTTTCCACTCTGCTGCTTCCAGGATACGGGGAATGATATCAAAGGGAAAAATCTTTTCAATGCCTTCCCCGCTGCTGTACACGGTAAATGTGATGCCCTGGCTCATGAATAATTTCTTGGCCAGTTCGTCTTTATGGGTCATTTCTGCGGCAGAAAGATCCTGAATGGCGGCTACCATGTTCCGGTAAGCCGGACGAATGCCTTTGCCACTGAACATTTCATCCCATACCCGGGGCGGAATATGGTAATCGTTTAATAAGGAGGAACCTTCCATACGCAATAGAATGTTTACGGCATGATGAATCGGTAAATGGATGGAAGCAATCGTTGGGGTGGGAAATCAGAAACTGCGGTGTTCCTGTACCCATCCTCTAATATAATCACTGATGACCGAAACTGAGGTACCGGGAGCAAATAATTTTCCAACACCCAGTTCATGGAGGGATTGCATGTCCTCATCCGGGATGATTCCACCGCCGGTGAGGAGTACATCGTTCAGGCCTTTTTCCTTCATCAGGGCGATGACTTTGGGGAAAACGGTATTGTGGGCACCGGACAGGATACTGATCCCGATGGCATCCACATCTTCCTGGAGGGCGGCATTTACTACCATTTCCGGGGTTTGCCGGAGCCCGGTATAAATTACTTCCATACCGGCATCTCTGAGAGCGGTAGCAATGACCTTGGCCCCGCGGTCGTGGCCGTCTAAGCCAACCTTTGCTACTAATACGCGAATGGGTCTGTTCATGGAGTAATTATATACAGCAAAATTACGGAATGGGCGGAAACCTTGGGAAAAAGAAGGAATTGGCATCTATAGGTATCTATATTCCCCGGAATAAATAGAATTTTTTGCAGCAGCGGGTGTAGAAAATAAACGAGTCATGTTAGATGTCTGATTATTGATTGAATTGCTTTTTCATTTTCCTCAAATCTTCAATGGCAATCCTATAACCGGAAGAGTCCAGGCTTTCAAAATAAATGATCTTGTCACCTAATTGGCGGGAATAGGGGTTTGTTACTGAATCAATTATTGTCCTATTTTCAAAATGCCTAAAAACTTTGTCATCTTTATCAGGCATCCTTCTGGCGATGAGAATAATATTCCTGAACTGGATACTGTCTGGTATCCATAACAGGAATGATCCTACATCCGTGTAAGTTTTTTCAGCCAGTTGCCGGTCTTTTGTATAAAATTTAATGGCGCCGGCATGGCCATAATGTCTACCCAGTATTATTGTGTTCTCTTTTGCTGCTGCCGGCAGGGTCGTATAGAATCTTTCAAGTTTTTGGGTCAACTCCTTCCAGCCCAGCATATCAGCATAATCTTGTGGAAGCGAATGATTTTGCTGGTCCTCCCATTTATGTTCAATTCCGATTTTTTTATAAAAAGCTTCCAGTTTCCCGGGCTTCCAGATAGGAAGTAGCATGGGCATGATCAGCCAGTTGAGGAAAATGATGATGGTTGTGAAAACATACCTGATCCATATCCTTTTTCCTGTTATTCTTTCCCAGCACACTGCGCCGGCTGCAATAAGCATCGGATAAACACCAAGGGCATAATATCCTTTACCACTTCCGAATAGTAAGAACATGATGACGGAAAAATAAATAATGGGTAGTATCCTCCAGGCTGCCTGTCGCAACAACCAAACCACTCCAGATAACCACAAAACCAGGGCAGGCATCAGCATCATGAACTGGTCGATGATAAAATCCGATTTTTTTATGAGTCTGAGTTGCGTTTCTTTCAACTCTTTCATATGTGTTAGCAATGGCCAGTTATGATTGTATTGCCAAAAAAGATTGGGTAATACAATCACTAAGCCAAGCAGTAGTGCCAGCCAGCTCTGCTTTTTTATCAATACACTACGATGAGCAGAAAGGACGAAACCCAACAGTATCGCCATTCCTATAAAAAATATAGAGTATTTGCTCCACCAACCCAGGGCCAGACTAACCATCAGGTAAAAAATGAAACGATGATCCTTTGTTTGAATAAATCGAATAACGAAATAGAGGGCTAAGGTCCAAAAGAAGATATCAAGAAAATTGGGCTGGAACAGATAGTGAACCCTTACAAAAGCCCCGGTACTGACGCCAAGGGCTGCCAGGAATTGGGCAAATAATTTACCCCCCAATTCAGCAGCTATCAGGCATGTTACCACAACAGTGGCTGCACCAAATAAGCAGGGCCAGAATTTTATCCATGACTCTGAACCGCCGAACCATGACGAGATCGCGCCGAGATAAGAAAGTAGAGGGGGATTCTCAAGATAACCCAGATCGGGATGTAGTCCCTGCTGATAATAAAGAAATTCATCCCTTTGTAACTCAAATTGGGGATCCTGTTGAAAAAGAGGAAGAATGAATTTCAGAAAAGCAAGACAAAGAATCAGCGGCCAGCCTGGGTGCTCTCTTTTGATCATACGGAAAGATACAAAAGGAAATAATAGTCAGCTTTCCATTAAACCAAATGAATCTTCGTAAAAAATGAATTCCTAAATTATACGTAGGGTAAGTAGTTCATATTTTATTCTTAGTGTGTGTGGGCCATTCTGGTTTTTTATAGCAGGTTTTAATGCTAATAGACAGGGTAAAAACTTTGCAGCTAGTTTAGATTTTTAATCAGTTTATGGATCCTTTCAATAGTTTCTTCCCGACCTAGTATCACGGCGATATCAAAAACACCCGGGCCGAATTTCCCGCCCACCAGCATGATCCGGAAGGGCAGCATCAGTTCACCCGGTTTCAGGTCATTGGCGGCAGCTATCTCCTTAAAATTATTTTCTAATGTTACTACATCCCAAACTGCCGCCAGCTCATAATTGCGGATCAGCTCGGCAAAGAATAATTTTTTTGCCTCATTCCATTTTGGTTTAACGGCATCCGTATCCCATTGGGCGGGAGCTACAAAAAAGAAACCCAATTGTTGTACAAAATCAGGAAGCAGGTTACAACGATCCTTTACCAATGTTATCGCCTGTTGAAGTTGCTCACTATTTATATTGTCAAGTCCATTTGCTGCCAGCAGCGACCTGACTCCAGACTCCAGACTCCCGGCTTCCGACTGCTTAATCCACTCGTGATTGAACCATTTGGCTTTCTCATAATCAAATTTGGCACCAGCACTATGCACCCGGTCCATCGAAAATTTTTCAATCAGTTCTTCCCTTGTAAATAATTCCTTTTCGGTACCATCATTCCATCCCAGCAGGGCGAGTAAGTTGATAAAGGCTTCGGGTAAAAATCCTTTTTCCTTAAATCCTTCCGTGAGTTCACCGGTTTTAGGATCGGTCCAGTTCATGGCAAAGACCGGGAAGCCATATTTCGCTCCATCTCTTTTGCTGAGTTTACCGGAAGGACCCAGGATCAAAGGGAAATGGGCCCACTGGGGCATTTGATCGAGTCCGAATAAATATTTCCAGAGCAGGATATGTACGGGTGCAGAGGGCAGCCATTCTTCTCCGCGAAAAGCATGTGTGATCTGCATGAGGTGGTCATCCACCACAACGGCTAAATGATAAGTAGGCATCCCATCTGCTTTCAACAAAACCTTATCATCTACCGTGCTGCTGTCGAAGCTGACTTCTCCGCGAATCATGTCAGTGAAACGGATCGTTTCATGTTCAGGCATTTTAATCCGGATCACATGACGGGTGCCTGCATCGAGTAATTGTTTGGTTTCATCAACAGAGAGTGAAAGGGAATTCCTCATTTTCATTCTGATGCTGTGATCATATTGTGGAGAAGGATTTTCGCTGGTTTTATTTTCCTGCCGCATTTTTTCCAAGTCCTCCGGTGTATCAAATGCATAATAGGCATAACCATCTCTGATCAGTTGCTCGGCATACTGGCGATAGCTTTCTTTTCTTTCACTTTGGCGATAAGGGCCAAAAGCGCCACCATGCTGTACACTTTCGTCTGGTTCCAATCCGCACCAGCGCAGGGTATCAAAAATGTATTCTTCTGCACCGGCAACAAAACGGCCCTGGTCTGTGTCTTCGATTCTTACAATAAAATCACCGCCATGCCGGCGGGCAAAAAGGTAGTTATATAATACAGTGCGTACACCGCCCAGGTGTAAACCGCCGGTGGGACTTGGTGCAAAACGAACCCTGACTTTTTTCTCCATAAGACTGCAAAGATAAAACGCAGGAGCCGCAATAGGTCTGCTCTTTCGCTGTGTTGGCTGATTTATTTAAACGTTGAAATTTTCTTTCTTAAAGGGGCGGGGCTTGGGTTAAATTTGCGGGTATGACTTTTATCGCCCCGCATTACCAGAAAGCGAAGAAAAAAGCCCTGCTGCCTTTTTTCAGACAGGATCATTTCCTGGTGAAAACACCCTGGTGGCTGAAAAAATTGTATCCGGATTGTTTATGGGATATGCCCGGGAAGGAAAAAAAATTATACCTGAGTTTTGATGATGGTCCGCATCCAACCATCACTCCATTTATATTAAATGAGCTGCGGAAATACAATGCAAAAGCCAGTTTTTTCTGTATCGGGGAAAATGTGGTGAAATATCCCGAAGTGTATCGTCAGTTGCTGGAGGAAGGGCATGCCACAGGGAATCATACCCAGCACCATATCAATGGATGGAAATCAGCTGATGATCATTATCTCGAGGATATCAAAGAAGCAACAGCCTTTATTGAATCCCCTTTATTCCGACCACCTTATGGCAGGATCAGTCGTTCGCAGATCCGGAAATTAAAACAAGAAGGTTATAAGGACCGCGACTGGTCAATCGTCATGTGGAATATTCTGGCGGGCGACTGGGTGCAGGAATTAAGTCCGGAAAAATGTTACCAACGCATCAGCGGAAAGATCCGGGCAGGAGATATTATTGTATTCCACGATAGTGAAAAAGCCTGGGACAGGATGAGCTATTGTCTGCCTTTATTACTGGAAAAATATTCGAAAGAGGGATTTCAGTTTGAGAAAATAGGGTAAAAAGGGACTGCCAAATTGGCTTTGTGGATAAAAAAGTTAGGGCCTGGGTAGAAACCCTGGCCCGTTTTTAATCCGTACCCTATGAAAACTGGTTTAAAGGTATAATAATTTTTTAATTACGGCAAAGTAATTTGGCGGGTATTCCCGTTGATCGTCAGCAATGCCTGGTTGTCGCAATTGCCGGCACCAAAATCAAGAACCGCGATCCAGGGGCTGTTAGCAGGCAGGTTAGCCCTTACACTCCTGATTCTTCCTTTTACAATCCAGCGGCAGGTAAAGCGGCGGATCAATGGCTCGGTAATGCTTGATTCCCAACGTACAAGAAGGTTTCCGCGTTTCACTCTTCCGTAGGCTGAACCTTCAATTTTGAAGATATCATCCCTTGGTAATTCTGTAAGTACACCTTCGATTTGGGTAATCACCCGGGTGCTGTTCCATTCGATGAAATTGCCATCGGGTTTGGTCAGCTTTCCGTCGATCACCTGGATCCGGTAGCGGCGAGGAACAGCAGGGAGTTCGGAAGTGTTAGTGATCTTGTGGATACCTTCTACTTTGATATTATCGATAAAGAAATTCTCGAAACTGGTGGTGGCAACTGCACCGGGTGTAATCAGGCGGGCAGAATACTCAGTGATGATTTTACCGCGACGAACCCTTCCATCAGGGCCGGGACAACCGGTGGTACCGAAGTCGAGGGTAACTACAGCGGGAAAAGGAGTGTTATTGGGATGGGTAATCGTGATGGTGAAGCAACGGGGTACGGGAGTCAGGCTATCAGTACGGCCGAAGAAAACACCGGATCCGGCTACGCCTACATCGTTATTCACACCCATTACATCATCAAAAAATTCATTGAAGGTTCCTTCTGCTTCTCCTTCAGCTTCGCCGGAAACCTGGGACACCTGGAGTTCCTCTTCGTTGGTGGCAGACTGGCTTTTTTCCTTGCTACAGGAAGCAATAAAAAACAGGGCTGAAGCGATCGTTACAATGGCTGCCCTTGTCAAACTAAAACTGTATTTCATGCAGTTAACTTTTAAGTAGTTGATTGGATATCTAACCTAGGATGGTTTTAATTGGCTAAGGTTTAAAGGTTTCTTAAAGTTTTTAGCTGAATTTTGCCCTCAAAATAAGCTGATTTGATGACGCATGTGGACACCCATACCCACCTTTATGTGGAGGAGTTTGATTCAGACCGGGAATTAATGCTGGAAAGAGCTGTAAAAGAAGGAGTTACAAAGATGTTGCTGCCGGCAATTGACAGCGGATCGCATGAACGCTTACTGGGACTTTCGGCTGGCCATCCTGAAAATTGTCTGCCCATGATGGGCCTGCACCCCTGTTCCGTAAAAGAAAACTTCAGGGAAGAGCTGAAGATAGCCCGGGAATACCTGGAAAAAGGCGGTTTTGTGGGGGTGGGGGAGATGGGTTTGGATTTTTACTGGGACCGGAGTTTTGATGATCAGCAGTACCTGGCCCTGCGTGAGCAGCTGGAATGGGCCATTCATTTTGACCTGCCGTTTTCTATGCATACCCGGAATGCTACGGAGGAATGTTTAGCCGTGGTGAAAGAGATGCAAAAAGGAAAATTAAAGGGTGTTTTTCATTGTTTTTCCGGCGATGAACGCCAGGCAAAAGTGGCGATTGACCTGGGATGTAAGCTGGGGATTGGCGGGGTATTGACCTTTAAAAACAGCGGATTGGACAAAGTACTGGCAGCTATTGCCCCTGAGCATTTAGTATTGGAAACGGATGCACCTTACCTGGCACCTGTACCATTCAGGGGCAAGCGCAATGAGCCGGCTTATTTGAAATATGTGGTGGAGAAGCTGGCCTTGATATATGCGATGCCCGAAATGGAAATCGCTGCGATTTGTACGGCCAATGCCAAAAATTTATTCGGAATCTGAGCGCATATGAGGTATTTTTGCTGCCCTTCTGAAAAAAGAAGGAAACGGAGACCTGCTCGAGTGGTTGAAGAGGCACGCCTGGAAAGTGTGTATACGGGAAACCGTATCGAGGGTTCGAATCCCTCGGTCTCCGCTGGAATGATCGCAACTATTGCGATCATTTTTTTTGCCCTTTTTTGATTCTTAGAATTATCTGATTCTTCTTCTCTAATACTTAAACGTCTCCTTCATCCTTGCAATAAACATTTCTTTTTTTCTCCGGCTCACTTCCAGTTCCCGGCCATTACTCATCACCACAAAACCGCCTTCCCCCTTTTGGTATTCCCGGATATGTTTCAGATTAACCAGGGTTGATTTATGGATACGGAAAAACTGGGAGTCTTGCAGCATCAGTTCATAATCCATTAATGGACGGCTGGCCAGTACCTTCTTTCCATCCTTGAAAAAAATATTTGTATAGGTATTCTCCGCCTCACAATAAAGGATATCGGACAATGTCACAACCTGGAATCCTTTGACAGTTGGAATACAAAGCTGCAGGTCTTGCGGATTGTTCATGGTTTGCATATTGTGCAGAAAGGACTGCACCTGCTGGCTGGCGGTTTTCTGCATGATTCTTTTGGAAGCATTGGCGACAGCATTAACCAGTTGCTGTTCATCCACGGGTTTCTGCAGGTAGTCAACTGCTGCAAAACGGATGGCCTGGAGAATATACTTATCATGTGCGGTTACAAAGATGACTTCAAAATTAATCTCTCCGTATCCCTTCAGAAAATCGATTCCGTTTTTTCCCGGCATGGCCACATCCAGAAAAACCAGATCAGGCTTTACTTGTTCAAGGAGCTTAGTGGCCTGGTCGGCACTTTCAGATTCCCCCACTACAGATACGGCCGGACAATAGAGTTCCAGTAACTTTTTGAGTGTATTCCGGCTCAGTTTTTCATCATCAACAATAATGGCTCTTAGCATACTGTTCAATAGTTATAGTTCAGGGGCAGGTAGAATTTGACCAGGGTGCCACTTTCAATTTCGGGAACGGTCTTTACGGCAAATACAGGTTTATTGGAAACATCTGCCTTACCCTGAAAGATCAGGTCAAGCCTTGATTTGATCACCGACATGGAATGAGAGAGTTTTTCAAAACCTGATTCACCGGTTTTTATTCCCAAGCCATTATCACGTACACTGATACTGAGCAGATCATTTTCCAGTTGAATCAATACTTTGATATAAGGATTTTCCACTTTTTTAATTCTGCATGTTTGATGGCATTTTCTACAAAGGGCTGTATCATCATCGGGGAATCAGGGCCTGCTCCGCTTCCTTATCCACCTTTACCTGGAATTCAAGGGGGCGGTCAAAAGCGGTGCTTTCAAACTCAATATATTTCTGCAGGTAGTTGATTTCTTCCTCAAGAGGGATATCATCTTTTTCTGCATTGAAAAAGTTTTGCGCATCAGCTGGGCCAGTGATTGAATTTGTTTGTTGGCTTTCTGGATTTCCGAACTCAGCACCAACCCCTGGATATTATGCAGGGCATTGTAAACAAAATGGGGGTTCATCTGGCTTTGGAACTGTGCAATCAGTTTGGCCTGCCGGCTGAGTTGAAGGGCCTGTTCCTTGATCTGCTGACTTTTATTTTCCAGTTGGGTATAGGCCCTTTTCTTGCACTAATATTCCGGTACAGTACAAAGGCAAGCAATCCCAGCAAAGCCAGTCCGCCGATCAGGTAATTGCGCGTGCGTTGCTGGTTGCTGATTTGTTTTTCTTTCAGCAATGATTGCTGGAAGCCTAACTGAATCTGTTGAGAGTCGGCCCTTGCCTGTAATTGGTTCCTGGCCAGCATCTCTTTCTGTTGCTGTAACTGCAGGTCCTGTACTTCTTTTTCCCTTGACAGAATTGTTATCTCATCTTCTTTTCGTTTTGCTTCCAGCAGGTTACCGGCGATGATTGCCTTTTGTTTTCGGATTCCAGTTGCCTGATTTTCTGCTCTGCCTGCAAACGGCTGATCTCTTTGTCCTTTACCGCCTGCTGGTATTTAATATCCAGTTCTGCCGAGGCTTTGAATTTTTCGCTATTCAGTAAGGAATCCCGGAGGGAGGAATACCTGGTCTGGTACTGATAAGCATTGGCATAATCACCGGTAGCTTCGCTGAGTTCTGCCAGCGAACCATAATATTTGTATTCCAGGTCGGGGTCAGGATATTTTTTCAGAATGACAAGGCCTCTCTGGAAATTTTCGATCGCTTCTTTGTATTTGTTCTGTACTTTATAAACTTCCCCAAGGTTGCCGTAAAAATTGGATCCCAGGTACTCCCATTTGGGTACAGCAAGATAAACACCAGCCTGCTTCATGTAACGCTCGGATAAGGCGTACTCCTTTTTTAAATTATACATGCTGCCGATGCCTGTATTGGCTTTGATGAGGAAGACAGTGTCCTGTCTTTTTTCAGCGACTTCAGACTGAGTTTCATATAATGAATCACCTCATCATACTTAGGGCTGGGTAAATGCTTGGTTGCGCCGAAGATGACATTGGACATATTGAGGTAGGCACTGGTAAGTGCCGCCGTGAAATTATTTTTCAGGGAAATATCAATCACTTTTTCAAAATAGCTGCGGGCCTTATCATACTGCTCATTATTAAAATAGAATGCGCCGAGGCCGATATTGCAATTGTTTTCGAGATAGAGATAATTGATATCGTGGGCCAGCTTCATGGCAGTAGTATACCATTCAACGGATTTGTCGGACTGACCGGTGATCATAAAAGTTACTGCCTTCCAGTAATAACCATTGGCTTCATACTGCTGGTATTTATTTTCTTTTGATTTGTCAATGATCCAGTCAAGGATCAGGAATTTAGCTTCTGCATTATTGGGTTGCAGTCTGCTGACCGCCAGTACCAGGTAGTTTTTTTCAGTGTAACCGTGTCTCGATGCTTCTGTGGTAGCACTTTCTTCAGTGAGTCAATTTTAAGACATCCTGTGCCTTTAGGATGGTACCGGTTAGCAAAAAGAGAGAGGCGATGATGATAAACCTTTTCATCTGTAGGGGATAGTTGGCTAAAGCTAATAAAAAGGGGCTGGTTTTTCATTTGATTTTAATTCTTTACCGAATACTGCTCCAATCCCGCCGGATACATACCGGATCTGCCGTTCCCTTACTTCAATTCAGGACACCTTGACGCATACAGATAAAGACGGATCCCCGTTTCATTCCCCATAATAACCGTTGCCTGTTTCCAGCACTGAATACTGTTGCTGTTATACTTACTTGCGTTACAACAGTTGATAAATCAGTAAATATGAAAAAAGTAATAAACAGCCCCGGGATCAGTATTGTCATTGCGTTAGTGATTTTTAATAGTTGCGGGAGCAGCGATAAGAAGCAGCCACAGCCCAATCCTGATCCGCGGGTTATTGAAAACAAAGCATTCGATAAGGATACCTTGCCTAATAAGCCGCAATTTAAATTCACGGTAGATGATACTTTTTATAAGATTGATTCTGCAAACATCAACGTTTATTATTCTTCAACAGATGCCACGATCCGGATCGACGCGGGAG
>JADKKA010000003.1 GCA_016720745.1 Chitinophagaceae bacterium
CCGGTAGGTTTGTAATAGCATATCCCCAGGCAGGTATTGTTCTGCCTTGTCCCATACAAAACTTTTTGAGAAACAGGTTCGATGTTCCTTCATATACCACCCAGTTTTCATAGGGAACCACACGGGAATGCAACTTTCACGGCAATATCCTTAATGGTACAGTGACGAATCAGATTGATTCGGGTCTGAAAAAACATGCTGTTCTTAAATGATAAATGGCTTTATTCAGTTCCGGAACAGATGGATCCAAGAAAAGGTCTTGCTTTTGGATGGTTTCAAGAGAAAGGGTTGGATTCCTTTGAGACAGTAGGTTCGGGCCAGGTCTATGTAATAGATAATCTTTAAAAGACTATTTCCCTTGACCAGGGCCAAAAGGAATTCCTTTCTGAAAAATGAGATGGCACTATCCGTTTAAACCGGAAATGATAACGTCACTTAGTGTCAAGCAAGCTATCGGCTTTTCGGTTATCTGTGGCCGGGCCATCAATGAAACTTTGCAGGAATTTCAGGCAGCAGCAGTAAGACCGATAAAAAAAGCGGAACCAGTAATAAAATTTGCCTTAATCTGCTAAAAGCCACAGAAGGTACAGATTTTTGACAAGCAGTGATAATGACAGCCAGAAGAAATGTAGTGTACGGCAGAAACGTTGATCTAACTACCAGGGGTGATTTTACAACTCGGCCTGTTTATCTAAGTTTGAGTCATGGAAACAAAAGCCCGATTATTTCCAGACCAATAAGGAACTCTGGAACCAGCGCACCACCGTTCATCTCGATTCTGCCTTTTATAACCTGGAAGGGTTCAAAGGAGAAACCGTCTTAACACCTATCGAACTCAGCGAACTGGGGAGGTTAAAGGCAAAACCATGCTGCACCTGTGATACCATTTTGGAATGGATAGCCTGGACTGGCAGGCCCGCCAGGCACCAGCGATTACCGAGGTGGATCTCTCAGATACCGCCATCAGCAAGAGAAGCCCAAAAAACTGAATACCGAAATTGGTTTTTGGATGCAAGTTTTGTTTGTTGCAATGTACTGGACACGAGAATTGCCGCATGTGCGGACAGTTTGATATTATTTTTCATCATGCAGTACTATTGGCTGGCTGCCTGATCTGCAGCCCCTGGGCACAGAGTGGTGGCTGAAACTGAAACCACAACGGTCTGTTTTATATCGCTGAATTTCACACCCAGTGGTTTTTGGATGTTTGATGATAGGTTTACCCAGTTGCTTATTCCTACGAGAACAAGGAAGTGATTATTACCACGAGAACCAGGGGACATATACCGACAGAGCAGCGGATATCAAGGGGAAAGGAATGGCTGGAATCATAGTATCAGCGAAGTACTGAATGCGCTTTGATGGAGCCGGTTTACAGATTGAGCAGTTCAATGAACACATGTACTCTCTACCCCTGTTTCCGGAATGTAATTGAATTTGAAACCAGTAAATGGCATATCAAAGTTAGAGGAAAGATCCCGATGGTTTATTCGGTGAAAGCGAAAAATAAAAAAACGGTTATTCTGTTTCCGCTTAGTTGATATCTCCCAGTTGTAAGGAAGATATCGGATGGTTGGCCTGCTTCTATTTGGTATCAACTGGTACTTCTCCAGCGGTTTGTATATTTTCTTTCCCGACAAAATCACCCTCGGAACCAGCTGAATAATACCGGCAGCATAACCCGATTGGTCAGGCTATCATATGTTACTTCGGTTTCAAAATAATTCCTGGTGGCTATTTCCAATTGCCGGTCGAGCTGATCAGCTTTGTAGTAAGCAATGGGCGGACAACTTTTCGCACCGCAATTGAGTGCAAAAATGAATCCGGAAATCCCTTTGGCGCAGCCTGAATCTTTCAAATTTTCCCGGAAAGGATTTCGCAGGTAACCCAGGCCCCCATTTGATGGCAGAAGAACGAATGATGTTCAATCCTATCCCAGACTGACCGGCTGACCAGCCACTATAAATTACTTTGATCGGAAGAATTTTCCCTTTGCTGATACAAGGCCCGGATTCGCTGCAGCGCCACATTTGGGTAAATCCATTATATATGTTCGGCCAGAAAGCCAGAGAGCTGTCCCGGATCCTGCAGACTTTTCCAGCAGCACCGGATCCAGCTCCGCGGCATTTTTCTGTTTCGGCTACTGGCTTGCCCGTACGGGTACCATAAAGTAACTGCTCAGCCAGAACAACAGGAGAGGATACTGTCAACCGAGGGTTACCTTTAGATTCAACATCGATGAAACCATTATCCGGGAGAAACAGGGATTTAAAAAAGCAGTCATTGGATACAAGCTACATGTATTTACCTAAAACATTTTTTTTGGATTGCAGTTTAAAATGATGCTTTATTGATTTCCGTATCTTCGCGGCACCGAGGATTCCTTCGGCTGAAAACACTCCCCATGTTACCAAAGTACAAACGCATCCTCCTCAAATTATCCGGCGAAGCATTAATGGGCGATAAAGTTTTGGATTTGATACCGATGTTATTGCGCAATATGCTCATGATATCAAGTCAATCACTGAACTGGGCGTACAGGTAGCGGTGGTGATTGGCGGTGGTAATATCTATCGCGGTATGAACGAGGCCGATACCGGTATCGAAAGGGCCCATGGTGATTATATGGGGATGCTGGCCACCGTGATCAACGGAATGGCAGTGCAGGCCGGACTGGAAAAAGTGGGCATCTATACCCGCCTCCAGAGTGCCATCAAAATGGAACAGATTGCAGAACCTTATATCCGCCGCCGGGCCATTCGTCACCTGGAAAAGGGCCGGGTGGTGATCTTCGGTGCGGGAACCGGGAACCCCTATTTTACAACGGACACAGCCGGTTCCTCCGGGCCATTGAAATCAATGCCGATGTGATTCTCAAAGGCACCAGGGTAGATGGTATTTATACTGCCGACCCCGAAAAGGACCCACAGCCACGAAATTCAATGTCATCAGTTTCCAGGAATGCCTGACCAATAACCTCAGGGTCATGGACATGACTGCTTTTACCCTCTGTATGGAGAACAATCTCCCTATCATTGTCTTCAACATGAATAAGGAAGGAAATCTCCGCCGTGTGGTCACCGGAGAAAAGTGGGAACCCTGGTCAGGGGATAATTACGAGGTATATTTCCTATTTCACAGTTTGCAGTAACTACTAACTTGCAGGGATATCCATTATCCCGCTTGTGAAAAACTATTAAGTAGATTTCACATAATTTTTAATAGTTTAACAACCAGACTTACTGTGTATGGATAGCCAATTGAGCCTTTCCATTGTAGAAATTGTTGTGCTGATGCTGGGAGCCATCGTGCTCGGTGTCACCATTCACTTCTTTATTGCCAGTAAGCGCTCCCTCCAGTCCAGTTCACCCGCAGCCATCAAACAATACCAGAAAGAGGCTGAAGACTGGAAGCTCCGTTATTTTAATGAGATCGAAATAAGGGAAAAAGAACTGGAACTTCTTCGCAAGAAACTCGCCGATTCCGAAGAGAATAATCATATCAATTCCATTGAAGCGGAAGAAACCCGGATCCGCAATAAAAAACTCCAGGCTGAACTGGAAACACTCCGGAATCAGCAGCCTTTATCTGCGCCTGCCGCTACCGGGAAAGCCGGTTATATGGACCAGCTCTTTCAGGCCCAGAATAATCTGAAAGAATACAATGATAAAATCAGTCTTCTCCTGGGTCAGATTGATATCATCAAAGAAGCCGAAGAACAGCAACAGGAGATCCTGAAAAGCAATGAGGCCCTCACCGGTGAAATAGATGAACTCCGCTTTAAACTCAGCCAGAAAGAAAAAGAGATTAACAGTGTGAGGCAGTAATAGGAACTGACGGCAGAAATGAAGTCAGGACTGGAAAGCGCCTATCTTGAATTCAACGGTTTACAGGAAAAAATTCAGAAGTTGGAAAACCAGGTCTCCGGTTCCCGGAAACTGAACCTGGAATTTGAAGACCTGAAAGAAGAACATATCCGGATGGTCAGGGATTATGAAGAACAGAAACATAAATACCAGGCCGCTACACAGGAAATACTGATTCTTCAATCTTCTCTGGATGAAACAGAGGATAAACTAAGGGAATCCAATTTTCAGCGCCAGCAGCTGCAGAAAAAAGTAGCCTACCTGGAAGAACTGAATAATGATATGCAGTCCGTTGCCAATGCCAATAAAAGCCTGGAAGGCCAGTTGAAAAGGATCGGTGAGCTGGAAAGCATGCTGAATATCCTGGCAGAAGAAAAAATGAACTGGCCAGGAAACAACAAAATGCCTGAGCCAGTCAAATTGATAAAATCATCTCTAAAAGGCCTTTAAAGGCCTTTTGTTATTGGTAGCAGCTACCTCCTCCAATTATCTTTGCCACAAAACCTGAACCGATGAAAGAAAATATTGCCGGTATTCGTAAGACTTACTCACGGAAAAAATTACTGGAAAAAAAAGCCGCCGCTGACCCGATTATCCAATTCGGTAAATGGTGGAAGCAGGCCCTGAAAGCAGGAATTGAAGAAGTAAATGCCATGACCCTGGCCACTGCTTCCGCTGATGGCATGCCAGCTGCAAGGATTGTACTATTGAAAGATTTTGATCACAGGGGCTTTACCTTCTTTACTAATTATGCCAGCTTTAAAGGGCAGCAACTATTGAAAACCCCAGGGCCTGTCTTGTATTTTTCTGGAAAGAACTGGAAAGACAGGTACGTATTACCGGTTTGGTAGAGAAACTGGAACCGGAAGCCAGCAGTGAATATTTTAATTCCCGGCCCTGGGAAAGTCAGGTAGGGGCTCTCGTATCACCACAAAGCCAGGTCATCAGCAACAGAGAATGGCTGGATGATGAGTATGCACAAAAAACAAAGGCCTTAAAAGGACAAACCATCACCCGCCCCGAACATTGGGGAGGTTACCGGGTAAAACCAGTAATGATCGAATTCTGGCAGGGAAGACCCGGCCGTTTACATGATCGACTTCAGTACAGTCTGCTGGATAGCGGTGATTGGAAACTGGAGCGACTGGCCCCATAAAAATCAAGTTTTCAAAGAGAGGTTTTGCCCCCGCAGAGTCCTTGGACGAAGACTCAAAGACCAAAGAAGTGAGTCATGATTTTATTCGTGAATTCGTGGCGAAAAATAAAACCTCCCATTGCAAATTTTGCTTCGTATTCGTGGCAAAAACAAATGCCACCCGCAGGGTCCTGTGACAACTCAAAGAATTAATTCAGCGTATCTATTGGTGAATTCGTGGCGAAAATAAAAGCCACTAATTCACGAATAAGCACAAAGAGTTGATTCAGAAAGTTTTCTTCATGTAATCGTGGCAAATAAAAATGCCAGTAAGACGCAAAGACACAAAGATTTGAATCACATTTGCTTAGTGTCTTAGTGCGTTAGTGGCAAGAAAAATACGGTCTCAGCTATTCGAAACAGCTCAGGCTTTCTTCGCTGCTTTCTTCACAGCTGCTTTCTTCGCCGGACGGCTTTTACCAAAAGATCCTTTGAAACGTTTACCCTTAGCGGTTTTCTTATCTCCTCTTCCCATTTTAATTGATTTTATTTCGGGTTAAAAAAAAGCTCCGGCATATAAAAGCAGGAGCTTGTTATACAGCAGGTAGTATCGGTTACAATTTGGCTGCAAGTTCCTTCCCCGCTTTGAAACGAGCAACTTTTCTTGCTTTAATCGTGATTTCAGCTCCGGTTTGCGGGTTACGTCCTTTACGGGCCTTTCTTTTAGAGATCAGAAAGGTACCAAAACCAACCAGGGTTACCTTTCCTCCAGCTTTCAAAGTTTTGGTTACTGCTTCAATAAATGAATCCAATGCTTCATTAGCCTGTGTTTTAGTGATCCCGGTATCATCAGCAATTTTATTGATCAGATCAGCCTTATTCATGTTTATCTTTTTTGGTTTGCAACCTGGCAAATTTAGACGGTTTTTGACAGCAGCAAAAAATGTTGGATTAAATATTAAAAAAAGTCCATGCGGTAAAATCCGCAACTGGCAAGGGTTTTAGCCCATTGTGTCAGCAGGTAAAATTCCCGGTACCCTCATTTTCTTTTGCACACTCAATGCACAATCTCCATCACGGAACGAAAAGCCACAAATTTATCCCCCATTTTTCCGTGCTCTTATTCCGCATCCCCGTCGAATATTCTTTTATGTACCTGTTATACAAAGCTTTGCTGTTGGCATGGTACTGAACGGCATAGGTAATTCCGTCCGATTCATCCACTTCCAGCAGCCGGAGGATCCTGGCATCGGTAAAACATTCCGTGGCAATGATGTCAGGAATATGTTCCTGCTGTAACCAGCTCAGCCAGGCATCAGCAATGGAATAATCTACTTTACAGTGACATTATATATGATCATGTGTTAGCGTTTAACCTCAACATAAACCGGGCAGTGATCACTATGCTTTACATCCGGGTAAATTTCAGCGTCTTTCAATTGTTTTTTCAAAGGTTCTGTAACGGTGATATAATCGATCCGCCAGCCTTTATTGTTCAGCCTCACCGAAGGAAAGCGCTGACTCCACCAGCTGTAACGATGGGGTTCTGGATGAAATTCACGAAAGTATCAATCCAGCCACTTTTCAGGAACGCTGTCATCCATTCCCTTTCTGCCGGTAAAAAGCCCGATGAATTTTTATTTCCTTTCGGATCGTGAATATCAATTTCCTGATGGGCAATATTGTAATCCCCGCAAAGAACCAGTTTGGGATATTTCTTCTTCAGTTTATTGAGGTACTTTAAAAAATCATCCAGCCATCCGTATTTGAATGACTGCCGTTCATCTCCGCTGGTACCACTGGGAAAATAAGCATTGATCAGGCGGATATCTCCAAAATCCACCTGTACCACCCTTCCTTCATCATCCGTACCCGGAAAACCGCAACCATATTCTACTTTATCTGCTTTGATTTTGGAAAAGATCGCCACTCCACTGTATCCTTTTTTGTGCACTGAACCAGTAATGATGAAATCCCAGTGCTTCCAGGGCTTTCAGGTCCACATCACCCTGCACGGCCTTGGTTTCCTGCACACATATCACATCGGCAGGATCAGTTTTGAGCCAGTCAATAAATCCTTTTTTAATGGCGGCCCTGATGCCATTCACATTATAAGAGATGATCCGCATGGTCAGTTGGTTTTCGAATAAAAAAACACCCCTTTATCGAAGACGGGGTTTAATAATGAGTAAATTGTCTGGCAATTTAGTTATTAGTATGGAAGCAGCATCAAAAAACAAGAACAGCCCGATCATACCGCATAAAGAACATGTATACCTCGATGGACCCAAGAGCAGGGCTATGAACTGGGCTTTGCCTGGCGGGTTTTCTGGCAATTTATCAAAGGATTCAGGAACCTGCATTTTATCGGGCCCTGTATCACGGTCTTTGGTTCAGCAAGGTTTAAAGAAGACCATCTCTTTTATCAGCAGGCAAGGGAATTTGGGAAAAGAATCGCCGAATCCGGGTTTACAACCATGACCGGTGGCGGTCCCGGTATTATGGAAGCCGCCAATCGCGGAGCATTTGAAAACGGAGGCCGTTCGGTGGGTTGCAATATCATGCTGCCATTTGAACAAAAGGAGAACCCCTATCTGCATAGGTCAGTCACTTTTGAGCATTTTTTTGTCAGAAAAGTTCTGCTTGTTAAGTATTCCTATGCTTTTGTGATCATGCCCGGAGGTTTTGGCACCATGGATGAATTATTCGAAACCCTTACCCTGGTACAAACCAAAACCATCAGTCGTTTCCCCATTGTGCTTTTTGGAACAGAATATTATCAGTCTTTAAAAGAATGTATCGAAGAATGGGCCGCCCGGGGTACCATTTCCCGGGAAGACCTGGACCTGGTGCTGATCACCGATAATGTGGATGAGGCCATGGAACATATCAATCATTATATCACGACCAATTATAAAGTCAGGCCCCGGAAACGTTTGTGGTGGTTATTTGAAAAGCGATAGCTGATCAAACAAAACTAATTTTACAAAAAAATCACAATGATTAGCAGGATTTTGCTGCGGACTTTAATGGCCGGCCCTTTTTACTTTCCACAGCCGGCAAACCAGGTATCGGTTTCCGCTTGCAAAATCCGGCGATCAGCCTGCAAAGATTCAGGGTGATTGCCAGCAATCTGCAAACAACAGATAATACCTGGACACCGGTATGGGGAGAACAAAAAACAAATCCGGAATCAGTACAATCAACTCACGCTTCAACTAAAGGATAGCAATAATATTTTATTGAACCTGATTGTTCGGGTATTCAACGACGGTTTTGGTTTCCGCTATGAATTTCCGGAACAAGCCAGGTCTCAACCATTTTATTATTGCCGATGAACTGAGCCGTTTCCGCATGACGGGTGATCACAAGACTTTCTGGATTCCCGGCGACTATGACACCAATGAATATGGCTATTACACCAGTAAACTGAGTGAAGTGGATGCCAGTGGTGGCGGAATGGCACAGGAAATACATGCCAAGACTTTTTTTGATAAGAACGCCGTGCAAACACCGCTGATGATGAAAACCGGCGATGGACTTTATATCAATATCCATGAAGCTGCCCTTGTAAATTATCCGGCCATGAATCTGGTACTGGATAAATCCAATTTTAGTTTTCAGTCGCAGCTGGTACCCGATGCCGTTGGCAATAAAGCCTATTTGCGTACCCCGGCCAAATCACCCTGGCGGACTATTGTAGTGAGTGATAAGGCGACGGATATCCTCGCTTCTAAAATGATTTTAAATCTGAATGAACCTAGCAAACTCACTGATGTATCCTGGATCAAACCGGTGAAATATGTAGGCATCTGGTGGGAAATGCATGTGGGCAAGAGCAGCTGGGATTATAGTGGCGGACAGGTAGGCAGTCAGCAGGCTACCCGTGTACCCCATGGTGCCAATACAGCTAATGTAAAAAAGTATATTGATTTTGCGGCCAAGCATGGATTTGATGGGGTACTGGTGGAAGGATGGAATACCGGATGGGAAGACTGGTTTGGTCAGTGGAAAGAAGATGTTTTTGATTTTGTAACGCCTTATCCCGATTTCAACGTAAAAGAATTGCAGGCATACGCCGCATCAAAGGGTGTAAAGATCATCATGCACCACGAAACATCCGGATCCGTAACCAATTATGAAAGATGGATGGATACAGCCTATCGTTTCATGAAACAACATGGCTATGATGCGGTGAAAACAGGTTACGTGGGAAGGATCATTCCAAGAGGTGAGCACCACGATGGTCAATGGATGGTCAATCATTATGAAAGAGTGGCTGCAAAGACAGGCGCCTATCAGATTATGCTGGATGCACATGAGCCTGTAAGGCCAACAGGTCTGCATCGCACTTATCCCAACTGGATGGCCTGTGAAGCTGCCAGGGGTAATGAATTCAATGCCTGGAGCGCGGGCAATATGCCGGATCATGAAACCATTCTGCCCTTTACCAGGTTGATGGGTGGCCCCATGGATTATACGCCGGGTATTTTCAAAATCAAAATGAACTATTATAACCCGGAGAAAAAGGAACAGGTACATACCACACTGGCCAAACAACTGGCCCTGTATGTCACCATGTACAGCCCGCTGCAAATGGCGGCCGATCTGCCGGAGAACTATGAACAAAAACCCGATGCGTTTCAGTTTATCAAGGATGTGGCGGTAGACTGGGATGAGACAAAAATTCTCGATGCCGAACCGGGTGATTATATTGTGATCGCCAGAAAGGCTAAAAACAAAAACGACTGGTTCCTCGGTGCCATTACCGATGAGCAGGAAAGAACGATCAGTATCAAACCCGGGGAATTTTTGGATAATACAAAGTCTTATGTGCTGACGATCTATCGCGACGGTCCCAATGCGCATTGGCAGAATAATCCGGAAGACTATGTGATTGAGAAAAAAGTCATCCTGCCCGGAACAGCCCAGCCATTCGATATCAAACTGGCAGCTGGCGGGGGATGTGCCATCAGTTGTGCAGCAGTATCAAGAGAAGACGCTTCCCGTTTATTGAAATCAATCAAAGACCTTTTTAAAAAGAAACCAACAAAAAACTAAATATGAGTTCAGCAGATATCCTCGGGTATGCGGCCGGTGCATTAACGGCCTTTACCTTTCTTCCACAGGTGATCAAAACATGGAAATCCAAATCAGCCAAGGATATTTCCCTGAATATGTTCATCATTGCTTTTGTGAATGAAATCATGTGGCTGGTCTATGGATTTATGCTGGACAATTGGGTGATCATTCTTACCAATGCTGTGATGCTGGGGATGTCGGGTTTTATGATTGCCCTCAAACTAAAATACAATCACCAATAACATGGCGGTGAATACGATTATCTGGGACCTGGGCGGTGTACTGATCGACTGGAACCCGCAGTATGTTTTTACAGACAACTACTTTGAATCAAAGGAAAAGAAAGAATATTTCTTCTCGCATGTTTGTACCCACGACTGGAATGAAAAACAGGATGAGGGCCGATCGATTGTGGAGGCCACTATTGAACTGGTCGGGAAGTTTCCTGATTGGGAGAAAGCCATCCGCGATTATTATGGTCGCTGGACGGATATGCTGAATGGTCCTATCCATGGCACAGTCAATATCTTTCGTCAGTTGATCGATTCAGGCAATTACCGGCATTATGCGCTTACCAACTGGCAGGCTGATTTGTTTAATATCGCGCTGGTACGTTATGATTTTCTGCAATGGTTTGATGGCAGGGTGGTGAGTGGGGTGGAGAAGACCAGAAAGCCCTTTCCTGCATTTTACCAATTGTTACTGGATCGATATAAAGTCAATGCTGCTGAAGCGATATTTATTGATGATAATTTACGGAATGTAAAAGCAGCGGAGGAACTGGGTATCCGTTCGGTACATTTTCAGTCGGCGGAGCAGTTGAGAAAAGAATTAGAAGGGGCGGGGATCTTTTTGAAGTGAACTTTGTCTTATGAAAGATGCCGGTCCATATGACTCCTTTGGAGCTCAAGGCTGGTATGACGTAGTGTATGCCCGTTACAAGCCTAAAATATTCGGAATCTTGCCACACTCTTAGAGTACGTCACCCCGGGCTTGACCCGGGGTCTTTTGAAGCGTTACGATAATAGCTTATCATTTTAAAGATGCCGGGTCAAGCCCGGCATGACGGAGTGTAGGCCCGTTGTGAGCTTAAAAATATTCGGAGTCTTGCCACATTCTTGCATTACGTCACCCCGGGCCTGACCCGGGGTCTTTGAGCGTATTGTTTGGCCCCCAAAAGACGGGGCCCCCCCCCGGGAGGCCAAGGAAAGCCGGGGGGGGGGCCCAAGGGGCCCCCCGGGGGCCCCCCCGCTAGAATGCAATTAATTCCAGCCCCATTTAACTGTACGATTATTTCCCTGTCTTTAACTGCTCTTTATTTTTACTTCATGAGTAGATCCTTTACCTATTCCGTATATATACTCTCAAACTTTACCAGAACAGTTTTTTATATAGGCGTAACAAATGATCTGGTAAAACGCGTGAGGCAACATCGCTTTGAAAACGGTAGCATCTTCACATCCAAATACAAATGCTTTTTTTCTAATGTATTTTGAAGATTACAAAAGTATTCGGAATGCTATCAGTCGTGAGAAGCAATTGAAAAACTGGCAACGAAACTGGAAGATTGATTTGATTAGAAAAGAAAATCCAGAAATGAAAGATTTAGCGGAGGAGTGGTAGTGATGTTTAAAAGATACCGGCTCAAGGCCGGTATGACGTAGTGGAGGCCTGTTGCGAGCTCAAAATATTCCGGGTCTTTCCGCACTCTAATTGTTTGTCATTCTAAAGATACCGGCTCAAGGCCGGCATGACGTATTGGAGGCCGTTGCAAGCGCCAAATAATCGGAGACTCGCAACGGGCTTATAGTTTGTCACCCCCAACACTTGCTGTTGGGGGTCTATTGAAAGTTACCGGTCCATAGGACTCCTTTGGAGCTCAAGGCCGGTATGACCTAGTACACACCCAGCTTACTCCAACACCGGCCTCAGCCATTTCTCCGCTTCTTCCAGACTCATGCCCTTGCGTTTTGCATAATCTTCTAACTGATCGCGGTTGATCTTACCCAAACCAAAATAATGGCTTTGCGGATGACCAATATACCAGCCGCATACAGAAGCGGGGGGATTCATGGCCAGACTTTCGGTTAAGTCAATACCAATATTTTCAGTGACATTCAACAGCGAAAACAATTTCAGTTTCTCCGTATGATCCGGACAGGCAGGATAACCCGGGGCCGGACGAACACCTTTGTATTTTTCACGAATCAGTTCTTCGTTGGAAAGATTTTCATTGGCATCATAACCCCAGTATTCCTTTCTCACTTTTTCATGCAGGCATTCAGCAAAAGCTTCTACAAAACGATCGGCCAGTACCTGCACCAGGATTTTATTATATTCATCATGCTCGGCCGCAAAACGGTCAATATGCTGTTTGGCACCATGAATGGTAACGGCAAAAGAGCCCATGAAATCTTTTCCCAGTTCTGCCGGACAAACAAAATCAGCCAGAGAGAAATTGGGTTGTCCTACGGCTTTTTTCAATTGCTGACGAAGCATTTCCAGTTTTACTTCACCCTTATCTGTTTCGAGCGTAACGGTATCCCCATTATTGCTGCTGGCTGGCCAGAAACCAATCACCCCATCCGCACTAAACCATTTTTCTGCCACAATCTTCTCCACCAGTTTCTGCGCTTCATTATATAAACGGGTGGCTTCTGTTCCGAAGATCTTATCTGTTAATACTTCGGGAAAATGTCCCGGCATTTCCCAGGCAATAAAGAAAGGACCCCAGTCAATATAACGGGCAATAGTGCCCAGGTCATATCCTTTCAGCACTTTCACTCCATCAGTTTGGGGCTTTGTTGGTTTATAACTTTTCCAATCAAAATATTCTTTGGTAATCACTGCTTCACTGTAAGGAATCAGGTTCTTCTTATCCTTATTTCCAAACTGAGTGCGCAGGGCATCATATTCTTCTCTGGTCTTTTTCAGTAACACTTCTTTTTCCTTGCTCAGCAGGGTACTCACAGCTGTTACACTTCTGGAGGCATCCAGGATATGCAGCACGCCATGATCATATTGCGGCGCAATCTTCACCGCAGTATGCATTCTTGAAGTAGTAGCGCCGCCAATCAGCAGGGGCTGGGTCATCTTCCGGCGTTTCATTTCATGGGCTACATGCACCATTTCATCCAGTGAAGGGGTGATCAGTCCGCTCAGTCCAATGATATCTGCCTTTTCTTTTTCAGCAGTATCCAGAATCTTATCTGCCGGCACCATCACACCCAGGTCAACAATATCATAACCATTGCAACCCAAAACCACACCCACAATATTTTTACCAATATCATGCACATCACCCTTTACTGTAGCCAGTAAAACCTTGGGCGCATTACCCTGACTGGCGAGGGGGTTGTTTCTTTTTTCTTCTTCAATAAAAGGCGTGAGCCAGGCCACACTTTTCTTCATCACCCTGGCGCTTTTCACTACCTGCGGCAGGAACATTTTGCCGGCACCAAATAAATCACCCACCACATTCATTCCGGCCATCAGTGGTCCTTCGATCACATCCAGGGGCCGGGGATATTTCAGCCGGGCTTCTTCCGTATCGGTATCAATATAATCAGTGATGCCGTTGACGAGGGCATGTTTCAGTCTTTCTTCTACCGTGGCATTTCTCCAGGCTTCATCTTTTACTTCCACCTTACCCTTGGCCTTGACGGTTTCTGCAAAACCGATCAGTTTTTCCGTGGCTTCGTTATTATCGTTATTCCGGTTCAGGATCACATCCTCACAGAGATCGCGGAGCTTGGGTTCAATTTCATCATATACCACGAGCTGACCCGCATTCACGATACCCATATCCATACCGGCTTTGATGGCATGGAAAAGAAATACGGAATGCATGGCTTCCCTTACATGGTCATTACCCCTGAAAGAGAAGGAAAGATTACTTACCCCGCCACTCACTTTAGTCAAAGGCATCAGCGCCTTGATTTCGCGGGTGGCTTCAATAAAATCAACGCCGTAATTATTATGTTCTTCCAGTCCGGTAGCTACGGCAAAGATGTTGGGATCAAAAATGATATCCTGGGGATCAAAGCCCACCTGTTCGGTGAGAATTTTATAAGCACGGTGACAGATCTCCACTTTTCGGTCCTTGCTGTCGGCCTGTCCTTTTTCATCAAAAGCCATCACGATCACGGAAGCTCCATAGCTCTGACAGGTAATGGCCTGTTCGATGAATTTCGCTTCTCCCTCTTTCATCGAGATGGAGTTCACGATACATTTTCCCTGTACGCATTTCAATCCGGCTTCAATGATCTCGAACTTGGAGCTGTCGATCATGATGGGGATCCGGGCGATATCGGGTTCACTTTGCAGCAGGTTCAGATATGTAGTCATGGCCAGTACGCCATCGAGCAGGGCATCATCCATATTTACATCGAGTACCTGGGCGCCGCTCTCCACCTGCTGGCGGGCCACGCTCAGGGCTTCTTCGTAATTATTTTCGCGGATGAGGCGGGCAAATTTTTTGGAACCGGTTACATTGGTTCTTTCACCCACGTTTACAAAATTGGTTTCCGGCCGGATGACCAGGGGTTCTAAACCTGCTAATCTTAAGAATGGTTTGATAACAACAGTGTCGGACATTAGGTATTCTTTTTTGTAAACAGCTTTTTCAGGAATGAAAAATTGTTGACAATGAGTATTGCAATGGATAATATGAGCAGTAGTTGCGCGGTGTTCATGCAAAACTGGTTTCAACCACCGGGAGCCGGCGGGGACTGATTTTTTTTACTTCTTCGGCGATATGGCGGATATGATCCGGTGTGGTGCCGCAGCAGCCACCCACAATATTCACCCAGCCTTCATTGGCCCAGTCTTCCAGGTAATGCGCCGTATCAGCCGGGTGTTCATCGTATTCACCCATGGCATTGGGTAAACCGGCATTGGGATAGGCGGATACATAGCAGGAAGCGATCTGCGACAGCTCTTCAATATGCGGCCGCATTTCTTTGGCTCCGAGGGCACAATTCAGACCGATACTCAAAGGTTTGGCATGCATCACGGAAGTATAGAATGCTTCGAGTGTTTGTCCGCTCAGGGTGCGACCCGAAGCATCTGTGATGGTACCGGAGATAGAAACCGGAAGCGATTCTTTTTTGGTATCGCGGAAATATTTTTTGATCGCAAAGATGGCGGCCTTGGCATTGAGGGTATCAAAGATGGTCTCCACGAGCAGGAGATCAACTCCACCATCCACCAGTCCTTTTACCTGCTCATAATAAGCGGTTACCACTTCATCAAAAGTCACGGCTCTGAAACCGGGATTATTGACATCCGGAGAAAGGGACAGTGTTTTATTCAATGGTCCGATCGCACCGGCAATAAAGCGGGGCTCGCAACCGGGATGTTCAGCGTAATACAAATCACGTGCTTTGGCAGCGCATTGGGCAGCGGCCACATTCAGTTCATAGGCCAGGGATTGCATTTCATAATCCGCCATAGCGATAGTGGTGCTGCTGAAGGTATTGGTCTCGATGATATCAGCTCCCGCATCCAGGTATTGTTTATGGATACCGATGATGATATCGGGCTGGGTGATATTGAGGAGGTCGTTATTTCCTTTTACATCACAGTGCCAGTCTTTGAAGCGTTCGCCCCGGTAATCGGCTTCTTCTAATTTATGGCGCTGGATCATGGTACCCATGGCTCCGTCGATGACCAATATGCGTTCTTTCAAACAATCCTGGATTGTTTTCATACTTGATAGTTTGTGAACTGATAAACGCTGGGAAACCAATGAGGAGTTTCGTTGACGTTTATTAGTTCCGTTTTTAACCCGTTTTGAGGGAAGGCCGAACAATAAACAAATCCGCCTGAATATGGGTGCAAAGTTACACTATAAAAACAGAATTATCAAGTACCGGCTGATGGGCACAATGGCCTCATAAATACCTGTTTAGGAGCGGGAAACATAGTTTTCAACCGGTAAGCGGTTCTGTAAACTGCGGCCCAGGGTCATTTCGTCGGCATATTCGAGTTCGCCGCCAAAAGCGATACCCCTTGCGATGGTGGTGATGCGAATGGAGCGGCCATGGGTGCTGGCCACGGCAGCCAGTTTCTTTTGCAGGTAATAAATGGTGGTATCTCCCTGGATATTGGGGTTGAGGGCAAAGATCAGTTCGTTGATTTCTTCTTTTTCAGCCCGGTGGATCAGGGATTCAATATTCAACTGGTCCGGCCCAATCCCATCCAGCGGCGAGATCACACCGCCGAGTACATGATAAGTGCCATTGAATTGCTGGGTGCTTTCGATAGCGATCACATCGCGGATGCTTTCCACTACACAAATCACATCCTGTTTGCGCATGGAATTGGCGCAGATGGAACAGATATCACCGTCGGCCACATTAAAGCAGCGCTGGCAGAAGCGGATTTCTTTTCTCATTCTGGCTATGACCTCACTGAAATGACCTACTTCCTTGCTATCCTGTTTCAGTAAATGCAATACCAGTCGCAGGGCGGTTTTTTTACCGATCCCGGGCAGTTTGGCAAATTCGTTCACTGCATTTTCCAGAAGGGAGGAGGAGAATTGCATGGGGCAAAGATAGTAGGGAAATGAAAGTTGAGAATTGAAAGTTGAAAATTGAAAGCGGGTCTGAATTGGAGCGGCTTATTCCCCTTTAGGGGTTAGGGGTGGGAGAGGCTAGTGGCTAGTGAGGAGTGGCTAGTAGGGAGAGGCGAGTGGCTAGTGGCGAGTGGGGATGAAGTCCGGAAGTCGGAATCCCGATAGCTATCGGGACCGGAAGTCCGGAAGAAGGAATTGCTGCACCCGGGCCTCAGGGTTGTCATGTTGAGATTGTCGAAGCATGTTAAGGAGGGAGAGGCAAGTGGGGCAACGCTCTGCGAAACTTTTAGTTTCGCAGGATTATGTTATTGCCTTTGGCAATATTTCTACTTGTCTGCCGAAGCCTTAGCGAAGGCAGGAGCTTAGTTTACGCTGAGGAATCGAAGGGAAGCATGTTAAGGAAGGAGAGGCAAGAGGCGAGTAGGGGAATTAAAAGTTGAAAAGTGAAAATTGAAAGTGGATCTGCGTTGGAGCTTGGCCAAAATTTTATAAAGCAAAGGATCGTCTGCAAGTTTCGTATTAATCAGCCGAAACTACTTTCATAATCTCACTTAATGCCGCATCAGAAATTAAACTCATATCCCAGCCTTTATCAATATAGTTGAAATAAGCAATTACAATTTCTTTTTCAGGGTTGATATGTAAAGCTTGTCCGCCAAAACCGGCCTTCATCATGACTCCATCATTTGCCATATCCCATTGATAGGCCCATTTCAGGGGGCCGAAAGGGTTATTGATTGGTTTAGCATCAAAAATCTCCTTTAGTTGTGCGAAACTGATCAGCTTTTCTTTTTTGGCGTTGATTTCGCTTTTTGTGAACATCATTCCAAATCTGGCGAGGTCACGTAGTGTGGCAGATATACCTCCATGCGGCCATGCGATCCCCTGATCGGAAAGACATGTATAGGCATTGGAACTGGCTCCCATGGGATTCCATATTCTTTCGGTGACCATATCACAGTATTTCTGCCCTGTAATTTTTTCAGCTAGCCAGCCCAGCACAAAAGTATTGATATTGGAGTAGGCCGCTTCTAAACCAGGAATCGTATCTTTTTTCATGGCAGCAATAAAGGAGTACACAGAAGATGGTGTATTGTCTGCCTTTGGTAAAATTCCCAGCGCAGATTCTAACTGGTAATTTTTATGTTGTGGGTTGGTAAAAGGTCCTGTTTCAAAATCAATGGAACGGATATCCATTCCTGATTTCATGTTGAGAATATCCTTTACGCTAATCCCCTGCCAGTCTGTGCCCTTTAATTCGGGTATATATCTGTCTATAGACTGAGTAAGATCAATTTTCTTTTCGTTGACTAAGCTGGTAATTAATGTGGAAGTAATAACTTTTGTTACAGATTGAAGAGTATGCTGGTCTTCCGGAAGCATGGAATAATATTTCTCAAAAGCGATAGCTCCTTTATTGATGACGATAAAACCGGCGATATGTAATTTCTTCAAGTAGTCATCTAAACTAATCGTAGTACTCCCGGATTTCAACTTGATATCATTGAGTGAATTTTTTATTTGACTTCGAAATAAGTAGGGCTGGTTAGATTTTTGAATCATTGCGGTTGGAAAAAACTCTGACATATACCGGAAACTATATTTCGATAAGCTGCCTCCGATATCCCACCTGCTTTTTTTGAGACTGTCATGAATACTTTCTGTTTCCCTGGCTGTATATGTGAATGACTGTGCTGAAGAAACTGACTGCCAGGAGATAAATGATATTAATAGAATGAAACGGATTTTCATAATCTGGTATAAGTGTTTATAAAATCGTAGAACTTAAAATTATGCGAAAAAAATCAGTTGTTTATATTTTGTAAGTTGGGTTTTTTTAAGAAAGTCGGAAAGTCGGAAAGTCGGAAGTCGGAAAGTCCGGAAGAAGGAATGGCTGCACCCGGGCTTATACCATGTCATGCTGAGCTTGTCGAAGCATGTTAAGAAGGGAAGAGGCTAGTGGCGAGTGGCGAGTGGCGAGTGGCGAGTGCGGTTCGGCTAGTAGGGGGAGGGGAGAGGCAAGTGGGGCAACGCTCTGCGAAACTTTTAGTTTCGCAGGTTTATGTTATTGCCTTTGGCAATATTTCCGGACAGAAGCTTAGCGGTTTGCAGCAGCATAATACATCGCTACCGGTTTTTGAAAGTCCTGTAGCCTGCCACTCCTGCATTTTTTTAAAGCATCTTATTGATGAAATAAAATATTTGCAGCCTTGATCAGGAGAATAACCCACCCTTAAAAACCAGCACTGTCGCTATAACAGCTACCACCAGTCCAATGATATTAGCTGTTGTTTTATTCTTAAACAGATTTCGGATAACAATATCTATCACAAAAAGCAAAACCCCGAATCCAAAGAGTCCGATCATGCCGACAACACCCCAGCCTTCCCCTTTTGATAACTCATTATAATTAAATAGTGTAAAGCCGATACAACCCGCCAGGAAGAGGAGTGAATAGATCGTGAGGATGGTGGGTTTGAATTTCATGGGTTTCTGATGTAACAAAAATAAGTGTCCTTAGCAGTACAACTTATATTTTGTCGCAAGTGAAAGGATGTTGGCGTTTTAGAAGCAGACCATGATTGCAAGCGGATCAAGTCTCATTTTATATTTAACTCCCACTTCCAAATCAACCCATCTTCCGGATCGTTGATCTCCTGTACTTTTTCAAATCCACATTTCTGTAGCACTTTTGTTGAAGGATTATCCTCCGCTAGTGTATGCGCTATAATTGTTTTTACACTTTTATCTTTTAAAGCATTTTCAATCAGTCCCTTCGCCATTTCAGTAGCCAGTCCGCGATTACGATAAGGAAGGGCAATTTCATAACCAATTTCAACCACTCCTTCTGTTGTCGGTTTACCCTTATAACCACCACTGCCAATCAGTTTGTTTTCTGGTTTGTAAATTGGAAAGTAAGACCACCAGCCTTTTTCTTCTTCGCTTTTGGTTAGTTTATCAAAAGAATATTGTAAAGGGCCTGTTCCAAATTCTGTCCAGGCTTCCTGTACCGTAACCTGTAAAAATTTGGCAAGATCTTCATCTCCCTGTATAGCCGATTTTAGTATGTCAGGGTTGCAGGGAATAAGTTTTAAGTGCTTTGTTTCTACGGATTTCATTTGGTCTTGCATTTTAAACAAAATGGCCCTGCAGTCGGGTTAAGGAGATTGCAGTGAAATAATGAGAAAGTTTGCGCTGCGATACTAAGATACAAATTTACTAGTCAGCGAAGTAGGTTTGATCCTGGTCTTCTCAAGTCATTTATTTTACGCAACTCCATCAACAAAGCCAGAATATCTTCTTCTTAAAATTAATTTCCGAAGGCCCGTCCGAGCAGCCGCCGATTTCCTTTGCATACTTGTCTTTGGGAGTATGTCCTATAATCCATTTCCCGCTTTTGTGTTTCATGATGAGTCCGCTGTCAATCAATTCAGCCTCCTTAGTTGTTACATCGCCTGTTCCTGTTCGAAAAACCCTGATACTGTCTCCTTTGATGATAACTGTGCAGGAAGCGCCGAGCGACTTTCCATCCCATTCTGCAAAAGCGATGGCATAAGTATAAGTGCCGGTTTTTGGCTTTTGGGCAAATGTTGTTGCGTATGAGCAGATAAGTAAACAAGTAAGCAGAAGTGTTTTCATTCCGTCTTGTTTCATTGATATACTTTAAAAAGAAAAAATTGAAAATAGTATCCTATAATCCAAAACTAAATGAATTATTCTGATAATGATATCTTTCAACTTATTTGAGTTCTGAGAGGATAAGTTTTTTCTGTGTTAATGTGTTTTTCATTGCCTTTTCTCTCACTTTCGGATCAGCGCTGTTGATCAGGTCAAAATATTCAACCGGAACCACCTGCCAGGATAAACCATATTTGTCTTTGCACCAACCGCAGGAACCTTCTTCTCCGCCGTTTTTGGTTAAAGCATCCCAGTAATAGTCTACTTCTGCCTGGTCTTCGCAATTGATTACAAAGGAAACAGATTCATTAAACTTGAAGTAGGGACCGGCAGCCAGGATACTAAATTCGATATCACCAATTTCCATCACCGCTGTTTCAAAACTATCCGCGCCCCCTGCCGCTTTTGCCTCTGCCGGATTTTTGTATTGGTGGTATTCTTTCATCTTACCATTTTTGAAAATGGAGAGGTAATAATCCACTACGGCTTTTGCATCTTTATCAACCCAAAGACTGGGTGTTATTTTTTGAGGTATCCTTGCAGTTTTAGTGGCTGAAGGCTGATTGGATATTGTATCAGCGGAATTGGTTTGCTGCTCTTTCTGCTTAGCATCTCCGCAACTCATCAGGCCTGCCATTAAAGCCAGGGTTACTATAAGTGTGTACTTTTTCATTTTGTTATTGATTGAATGTTGGTAATAAATTGTCCAATTCGTTTATTGTCATGCTGAAGCCTTCTTTGAATCCCATTTTGATAACCATTTCAAGGTCGGCCAGTGTTTTATGTTTGATGACAATATAGACTGTTGTCTGCTGACTGCCATCGAGGCCATTTTCTTCACTGAAATTCAGTTCCCATTCTGAAGTAGGTAATTCGGGATTGATGTTTGCGTCTTTGTCGGAAAAGGAAGACAACCATTTTATTTTGGTTTTGGGCTGGATGAGGGTGTATTTTTTCAGTCCCCAGTGTTCCTGTCCGTCCGGCCATACCATCGAATAAAACCTGCTTCCCCCCTCTTCAAAGTTCATTTGTTTGGTTATTGATACCAGGGGTTTGGGGGCCCACCATTGGTCAAGCATGTCGGGTTTGGTAAAGGCATCCCAGACCAGGGAAAGTTCGGCTTCAAATACTTTGCTGATTAAAACCGAATGGGTGGATTTGTCGACTGTAAAGTCAAAAAGTCCCCCGGGACCTGTGGGTAGCTTATTCATTTTTTGGTCTTTTTAATGGTTGATAAGAGATTGTCTAACTGATTGAACCGGCCTTCCCAGATTTTCCGGTATTGCTCCAGCCATTTATCTATTTCTTTCATTTTTTGGATTTCCAATGTGTAATAAATCTCCCTTCCTTTCTGTTCCTGTTTTACCAGTTCACATTCTGTCAGGATGCGTAAATGTTTTGACACCGCCTGTCTGGTGGAATTGAAGTTTTCGGCAATGGCATTAGGCGTCATGGCCTGTAAGGCAATCAAGCTGATAATGGCCCGCCTGGTCGGGTCGGCAATGGCCTGGAAAATATCTCTTCTCATTCTCTGTAAATTAATATGTGAAACCAATCAGTTGCAAATATATGCGCAACCATTCAGTTTCGCAAATAATTTTTTAGAATTTATTTTTTAGTCGCTGATTCTTCCAATTGCAGCGCTTTGATGTTTTCCTGTATAGTAAGTTCAATCCCCCTGAACAGGCCTTTTTTGTCCTGGTCGATCCCCTTGTTAACCGAGGAGACCGGATAAGCGATCAGACTATACTGCTGATGTTCCACCGCATAGGCGGTTCCGTATTCATCATTTACGACCAGCCATTTCATTTGGTAATGATCTACGAGCCATTGGCCAAAAGCTGCACCGAAGGCCTCACTTACAAATTCGGCACTTTTTTTAGTGGGCGAAGGATCGGATTTCCAATTTTCAAACACTTCATCCAGTATATGGGGCATGAATTCTTTGTCTTTAGGCATGGGTTTTTCCCAGTATTGGCTCTTTAAAAGCCGGGCTTTCTCCAGGTTTTCGTGGAGCCAGGCTTGTTCTTTGGGACCAAAAGGAGTTTTCTCCTGCTCTTCTTCGGTAGTGGTGGCTGTTTCGAGGGCCACTTCTTCACCGTTAACCTGAAGCGTGTCTTTTTTGTAATCTGCTTCGGTCAGCTCCCCGTATTTCTTTTCCTTTGGGTTGCTGCAACCGGAAAAAATGGCCAGTATCAGTATGCAGCAGCAGATGGTTACCCTCATGGTACTTATTTTAAATAGTAAATTACGGGTTCTGTCTTTTACTGACAATATAAATACCTGGTTAGGTGTCAAAGGCGAAGGGTATGTCTCTTTGACATCCGTATAACAGTCCTGTCAATTACAGGATGTGTAAGAGGGTTCGTTTTTTATTGTCTGCACTATGCTGTTACAACAATTTTATACCCTTACATATTTTGTATTGTGT
This sequence comes from Chitinophagaceae bacterium, assembly GCA_016720745.1. GTDB lineage: Bacteria > Bacteroidota > Bacteroidia > Chitinophagales > Chitinophagaceae > JJ008. Next base: position 22,770 of record JADKKA010000003.1, read on the forward strand.
TTCTAAAACTGACAAATTAAAACCGTGAGCAGTTTGAGGCAATAAATAATACTTCTTTTTTGGAGCTTTTATTTTATCGAAATATTTTTTTGTTTTTTCTTTTGCTGTTAAAATATCTTCATTGCCTTGTATTAAATATACCGGAATTTGAAAATCTAAATTGTCTTTCAGTAAATTAATAGTTGTACTCATCGCCTGAACCCCCAATTTACTGTCACCTGTATAATTTACAAATGAATAGTCATCGCCATCACTTCGATTTTGATTGTCTTTTGCATTATCATAATCAGGAGAAAGTACAAACCAGCTATCGGGTGCAGGAATTGAGTTTTCCTTTTCATATTTTTTTATAATCCTGAATAACTGACCCGTTTTATTTGCCCTGTCGTATGGTGGTTTACCTATTGTTTTTAGTATTTCTAAAGCCTCCTTGTCATTTTTGCCTTCTGCCATTTTATAAACTTTATTATAAAACGCTATGTCAATAGCAGGATTAACAATTTGTGAATGTCCAACATAGGCGTAAAAAAGGTCTGGCCGCTTTGAAGCTATTTTTACTCCAAGTGCTGAACCCCATGAAGTTCCAAATAGTATAATTTTTTGTTTCCCTAAATGCTTTAAAAGATATTCCGATAACGCAATTCCATCGTTTGTCATAAGGTCAACTGTTAATGGATTTGCTGTTAAAAATGCTGGCGTAAGTTCTTCAGGAGCGTATCGTCCAAAAGTTCTTCCTGTTCCTCGCTGGTCCCATTGAACAATAATAAAATCTTTCTCCCAATCCTTGTAGAGATTGTCTGAATATGGACTGATCGGACTTCCCGGACCTCCATGTATAAATAAGATAATGGGTTTTGAACTTTCTCCTTTGATTGTTACCCATTGTTCAATACCATTGATTAAAATAAAATTTTCTTCAGCAATTTTGTTTTTTGATACCGAATCATTTTTAGGAATTTCAACCTGTGCTTTTCCAAATACTGGTATTGTTAATAATGAGAAAAGAGTAAACATATTTACCCAAAAAAATGAAAGGCTGTTATTTATTTTGATTTTCATATCATATTGATTCTTGTCTGTTATTTTTTTTATTATACTTTTTCATTACTGACTCATTTGCCCTACCGGGTAGGATGTACAATGACAGCCAGGGGCTGGAGCCTGTGGCAGGCTGGTGTAAAAAACGAGCCCGCGCCCGGGACTATACTAAGGTACTTTTTTACAGTTCAGGGTGGGTATAATGATAAGGGCTTTCACCATACCTGATACCAGGTTCAGTTGACTAACATTTTATGTGATCCTTAAAACCAAATGCCAAATACATTATTTTAAGTAGTTCTGCAACCTGAGTAAACTCTTTTATTTCTGGAAATTTATTTGCCCAGGTTTTAGGGCAATGGAAATTGAAAGTACGGGTTTGACCTTTTTCGGTTATTTGGATATTATAGGTCACCCCATCAAGAATTAAAAATTCGTGCTTCCTGGCTAAACTGTCTTTTATACTTTTCTGGAAATCAATATTTCGCAAGCCACTGGCAAGTAATCTGTCATATACCACTTTGGGAGAATCTAATAAAGGGTATTCCCTCCAGGCATAGCCACTGTCTTTATGGATTTGATTAAAAAAGCGGGCTGTCAAAAATTTGTTCTTTGATGATAGAACAAAAAAATCAGCACCTGAGCGTCTAAACAAATATGTTTGAATAATCAGTTCAAAATCCACATTTTTTTCGAGTTTAAAAAAGCTGTCTATTATTTTATAGCTGTTTCTGCTAGAATAATTATAAATAGCTGCTGTTTCCTTTTGTGAAAAACAATGGATAGAAATTAAAATGAAAATAAATGTGAGACATGTTTTCATATAATTCAACCTGGGGTTGGGGTTTGATGTGGATTGATAAACTTAAACGACCCCGCGCCCGGGCTGTACTAAGATACAGATTTACAGTCGGGTGTGGGCAGGAAGATCTTATTATGAGCGAATCCTATTTGAAGGAGTAAATTGTAAACATGGTTCGTGCTGAGTCAATCCCGATAGCTATAGGGACATCAGCACAACAGCCCTATAATTTGAAATGTTTGAAAGTTGGACGGAGGTTTGGGAGAAGGCTACGGATGACAGAGTTTCTTTTTGCTGCTCTATTTGTTTGTCAGTAGCTCCACATTCTTAGTCCTATCCAATCATAGTGGTAAAAGAAAACAACTAATGCCAATAACCAGGTCGTGGTTATTAATAAATACCATTTTGTGAATTTGTTTTTTATTTGCCCAAACCTTTTGATTGTCATAACGAAACCGGCTATACTCAGGGCTGCAAATAGTATTGTTCCAAGGTAGAATGTAATAGTGAAAAAATTGACCGTCCCCATTAATGGAACATTTGCAGACATATATGCAAGGGAAGAAAATGCGATAATTAATGAAAGCACAGCAAAGCCTGATAAACTTCTTCTGTAGTACTCTTTCCAGGTTAGTCTTTTGAATAGGGCTTTGAATAACCAGAATAGGGTGCTTAGAAAAAGCAATAGTCCACAAACCAAACTACCCAATATCAGAATTTTAGTGACCAGTATTTTTGTATAAGAGGTTTTTTCATAATAAGTACCCCACTCATACAATACTTTACTCCCTTCCTGATTTGTTGTGAATAGAAATGATGGTAAATTTTCATTCGGCTTCCTGAAAATAGTGGATGTTACTGGTAGTAATACCTGGTCCGGTCTTTTAAAGCCAGAAGAATGTAAACTATCGCCTTTCAGTTCAATATGATATCCGTGAAATAATTCTTCTAAGTATTTATTCAGAATTTCAAAACGTGGTGATTTTAGCTGATAATATCCTTCATAGGATTTTAATGTGTTTTTGCTTATTGATATTGCAGGGATTGGCCTGGGAGTTTGTAAAGAGTCGGTTAGATAGTTTATCAATAAATCAGAAAATAAATTCGGATTTGAGCAACAAATAACAAAGCCTGCTTTTAACGCTCTGTTGTAGGCATAACGGGAATTAAAACCTAAACCTGCTCCATCGTGTCCATAAAAAGGAAACTTATAATTCAGGAAATCAACTTTAATTCCTTTACCATAACCTGTCTTTAAACCTGACCTGGCAGCAGGAGAGCTTTCAGGAATTTCCATTTGTTCAATTTCAGCATCGCCATTATTGATCATAAACTTTACAAACTTTGCCATATCATCTGCACAGGAATATAATGCTCCTGAGCCCTTTCCATAAATTTGTAAAAACGGGATTTGCTTATAATTGGTACCACTCCATTCGTAGGGAGTAGCGTTTACTGAATTTGGTTTTACCGGGATTATAAAATTGCTGTTTGTCATTCCGATAGGTAAGAGGATTTCTTTTTTCAGATAATCCTCATATTTTAGCCCTGATACCTTTTCAATTAAATAGCCCAGAATATTGTAGCCAATATTTGAATACGCTTCTCTTTCACCTGGTCTCCACCTGCAATGCATTGAGGTTTTACATTTTTCAATTGCTTGTAGTTCTGTTATGTTTAAATCATTGTTCCAAAAAGTATTAAAACGAAGGTCGTCGAAGCCCGAAGTATGTTCTAAAAGATGAATTACTTTGACTGGATTATTTTTTCCCCATTTGTTAGTAAAAGCTATTTCAGGCGCAATTTTGGAAAGGTCTGCATCGAGTGATAGTTTCCCCTGTCTTACTAATCTCATTATTGCTAAAGCAGTGAATGTTTTAGTAATGGATGCCATTGGAAAAAGTGTCTGACTGGTTGCTTTTTGTTTGGTATCAATATTTGCAATTCCAAATCCATTGGAGAAAAGAATAGTGTCTTTGGTAACAACTGCCAGCATGATAGCGCTTTGATGCTCCGTTGTTAAAATATTATTTATTGTGTCCTGTAATTGAGCAATTGTTTTTATGGGAAATTCAGTTGGCGACTGTGCATCCGGTTTGAAAGGGCTTAAACAGAAATTCAGGTAAATCAGGATTAGTATTTTCTTAGTCATAGTATATATCTCCGGCTTGCCTTGTCTGTAACTACAGGGTGTGTCAAATGGTAGTGTGCCTAACTATTAAATATACTACATTTCTCTCCCAATCAGTATTGCGTCAATTGTCAGAAACTATTTTTGTTCAGGTAGTTTACTTTGTTACGTAAATTAATCGCAGGTAGGGGTTTGGTGCTGAGTTAAAGACATCAGCAAAACACCACTATAATTTATATCATTTTAAAGGGTAGGAGGTTATGGAGAAGACTACGGAGAATAGGGGAGTTTGACATCATGATTTGGAAGGCCAGTAAAAAAAAAGCCCGAAAAACAGAGCTGCCAGACAATATACTGCAGTTAAAAGAAAGCCATCACGGTTGCCAGGGCTGAGCATAGCCACACCTCCAAAGAAATATAAACTAGCTAATATTCCGGCAATTGACAAGGGGATTAAAATTAGTTTGATAACAAACTCCGGTTTAGGCCTTTTTATTAAGAGCCGGTATGCTCCATAGTAAATACCGAATGCCGGTAATGTTGCGAAAATTCCCATAAAACATAGGAATAGTGGATAAAGAAAATAGATTCGAAAGATATCTTGTTTGGTTGGCGAATAAAATCAAGCCAGATTCCTAAAAATGAGCCGGTTAACAAGCTGCCTAGCCAGACTTTGAATGGATAGTATTTATATGGAATGGTTAGCTTCAAGGAAACGTGCCACTGGCAATTAGTTAGGAAATTTCTGATTTACTTCTTTATTATTCGTCTGAGACCTGATTTCTTCTAATTTATTATTTTATCTCTTCTCCATTCTGGTATTTCTGAATTTCCCGGACTGAACCATCTTCGTTATAGTAAATAACTGTACCATTCCCGTTTCGAAGAGTTCCCGCATCTCGTCTTACACCTTTTTCTGTAAAGTTGGCAATAGCTTCCCAGCATTTTCCGTCTTTATATATTAAATCGCTCCACAATTGCCCATTTGGGTAATAATATTTTTGTGAGCCATGGAAAACGCCGTTTTTAAAATTTGCCACTTCCTGGATCGTCCCGTCTTCGTAATATTTTTTTCCGGTACCATTCAGTTGAGCATTTTCAACCGATATTTCAGATTTAACTTTCCCGTTATTAAAGAACTCTCTGTCGGTATGTTTACTCCTGCCATTGAAATATTCCTGTTCATTCATTATGGTTTTTCCATCTATCCAGAAATTTTTGGTCAAACCATTTAAACTATCATCTTTATAAGTCTGAAAATTCACCAAAGTTCCGCGAAGTGAAAAGGTTCTCCACTGCCCGTTCAGTTTCCCGTTTTTATATGTCTGTTCATAAATTTTATATCTTTTTGAGTGATTAGCACTATCAATTAAATAGGCAGAATAGACCCCTTCATTTTTGTTATTCTTAATTTGACCTTCAAAACAAACCAAAGCCGTTTCGCCCCCACGGACAAATGTTTTATTATCGTCATCCAGATCCCAGATACTTACCTCGGTAACCACGAAAGCCCGTACAAATCTATTGGCAGGATGAACGGATTTAAACACCGAAGTGTCCTTAACTTTTACAAAATGTTTGGGTGTATAGCTGGGCTGTTGACTTTGGGCCAACATACTAAGTAAAGCGAAACATACAATGAATAAAAGAAATTTCATAGTAAGTAGTAATTGTTTCAGTGATAACTGTCTTAGAAAAGTATGGCAAAGTTAAATGACAAAGCACCTGCGCTTCACTAAGATACAAATTTACTGTTCAGCTTGATTGGCATGATTAGGAAGTGTATGAATCATGCTCGTATGTGCAATTAAAAACAGGGTTGTTGCTGAGTCACAGACATCAGCACAACAACCCTGTAATTTGGAAAGTTTGAAAGAGGGTTGGAGATTGAGGAGAAGACTAGCGAGAACAGGGGGAAGACTACGGATAACAGAGCTACATTCATGAACCCTGAGTCGTTGCTATTTCAATTTCACACCTTTTGGATGTTGTAACATTTTTTTAGCCTTACTTATTTTTTGCTGCTTCCTGCGACTGCTTCATAAAAAGTTTGAATTCTTCCTCATTCAACCACTTTGTTCCCTGGCCGTATACTAAATGCCATTTACCGTTTGTTTTGATATAGGTTTCAGTCCGTATTACCCGTAAAGCAAAATCTCCTTTGGTAGGACTTGTAACAACAACATCTATTACCGAATGCCGTACAGCTGCATCGCCGTTATACACTCTTAATACAGTCATACCAGGCATGGGAGTAAAAGATTTAAACCGGAAATCTTCGAGCCCTGGAACAGGGGTAGTCCATTGTACAAATCCATAAGATATTTTTCCTTCCGGGCCTACGGATATTAAGTCATCATTTAATAAGTTGGAGGGATCATAGCCGTTAAGCGAATCAATTGCTTTTCTGTCTTCCGGGTAATTGTCTGTATTGTATTTGCCGGCTGGTGGCTGAGCAGCTACAGCATTAACTATCAGTACTGCAGATAAAAAAAGGACAAAGATGTGTGTTAGCTGTTTCATAATTATATAGTTTAGATAAATTTCGCAGGGACGGACAGAAAAGAAAAGTGCATACTGGTAGCTGACGGCTTTATTGAGGGTGTGGCCATTTTATCAACGTAATGAACCTCTGTAACCGTTCCCTCAAGAAAACAACTGCTTACCATCAGTATTACCGGGTTGATCGGCTATAGATTAACTTTAGCTAATGCTGAAAATGAAAAGGCTCAGTTTCTATATTTTTATTATGCTTTGCAGCGGGTTAAATCTCTTTGCACAGGATACCATTGTATTCAAAAGTCAACCACAATGGAATACAAGCATGGATATTGCCAGCTATTGTATGTTCTACGAAGAAACTACCGATAGTCCTCTAGGTTTTGAGGAAGTTCAGCAACAGGTCTTTGTGCCTTTCGACATGGGCCTGGCCAGCCATCCAACAAACAGGCCATTGCTGATTCAATGGTATAGGGTTTCTATCAGCAACCAGTCGGCAACAGATACCATTCATCTCCGGGTGATTACTTCACCTCATTATTTTATCCGATTATATTCCTCCGGTGGATTAATAGCGAAAAGTGGTATATATGAATCCAGTGTTCCGTCACTTAAAAAGTCATATATACAAATCGAATTAGCACCTTCCGCTACAGAAACATACTGGTTGCGAACGGAAGACAGGCAGGGCCACATGGTACCACCTGCACTACGTTTAGAACCCCATTTTAGTTATATGAATGCTTTAGAAGACGGCCTGAAAATGAACCGCCTTGTTTTTCTTTTCCTTGCCTTGCTCACCGGCTGTCTCTTGTTTATTACCGTATTTGCAATATACCAATATTACCTTTACAGGGATAAGGTGTTTCTCTGGTACATCGCTTATACCCTTTCTGCCCTTTTAACCGGCTTTTTTTGGATGGATATCCGACTGGGGCTTGACATGTTCTCCTCCTTTTTTCATGATCTTGTTTTTTCGATTTTTCTATTTTTAATACCAGTGATGTACAGCTTGTTCATCGGCAACATACTGAAACTGTCTTCACAATTTCGAAAAGTATGGAGGGGAGTACAATTTTTAATGGCGGTTGCCATTGCTCAAATGCTTATAGCATTTATTACCATGCGTACTGGTCGTTTTGTGTTTACTGACTATTACGGTTATTTTGTTTCCGTTATCCCGGTATCTGTATTGAATATTATCTTATTAGTGCTTACTGTATTTAGTAAAGAAAAAGTAAAGTGGTTCATGTTTACCGGATTATTGAGTTTGCTGGTGCTTTGGTGTATGCCCATACTTATTTTTCCTGCTATCAATATTCAATGGAAATGGAATGCAATGACGATGGTACTGGTATTCCTTCCGTTTTATTCCCTGCTGGGTCTTACCATTGAGGCAATCTGTTTTTCATTTGCCCTTTCTTACCGCAGTAAATTGGTATTGATCGAAAAAAATAATTTACAGGAACAATATAACTTGCAATTGCAGGGTGAACTATCGAAGCGTACTGCAGAATTGGAAGAACAAATTAAATTAGTTGAAGAACAGAAATTGCAACAGGTACAATCCTCATTTGAACAAAAAATTGCGGAAACGGAAATGACGGCACTGAGAGCACAGATGAATCCGCATTTTATTTTCAATTGCCTCAATTCTATCAACCTGTATACACTGGAGAATAATTCAATGGCTGCGGCTGAATACCTTACTAAGTTTTCACAGTTGATACGTTTGGTACTGGAGAATTCCCGTACAGAAAAAATTGCGCTGCAAAAGGAGCTTGAAGCTTTACGACTTTACATAGACCTCGAAGCTATGCGTTTCAAGGAAAAAGTAAAGTATCAAATAAACGTATCTTCAGGCATTGACCAGCAATACACAGAATTGCCACCGCTGCTCATTCAGCCTTATGTGGAGAATGCCATTTGGCATGGGCTGATGCAAAAGAAAGAAGGTGGCAATATTGTAATCAACATCACACAACCAACAGAGAGCAGCTTGCTGGTAGAAATATCCGATGATGGTGTGGGGCGGGAGCAAGCGGCCCTTTATAAAAGCAAATCTGCTACAAAACAAAAATCATTTGGCTTAAAAATGACATCGGAAAGAATAGAGATGATAAACCAGGTATATGATATCAACGCAACAGTGGAGGTGGTTGATCTCAAAGATGGCCTGGATAATGCCTGCGGAACAAGAGTGATTATTAAAATACCTGTTTAATCTTATGCTTAAAGCAATTATTATAGACGATGAACCTGATTGTGTAAAGCTGCTGGCATTGCAATTGAAAATGTATTGCCCGCAGGTGCAGGTAGTGGCAGCATGCACAGCAAGTGAAGATGCTTTGCTGAAGATAAAAGAATTACAACCCGGTGTTGTTTTTCTTGATATTGAAATGCCGGTGATGAATGGATTCCAGTTGCTGGAAAAATTTGGCAACATCACTTTCAGCCTGGTATTTGTAACAGCTTATGACCAGTTTGCTGTAAAAGCTTTTCGGTATAGTGCATTGGATTATTTGCTAAAACCCATTGATGCGAAAGATCTTCAGGCGGCAGTGCAAAAAGCAGAGAAGCGTAATTGGCCGGATAAACAACAGTTGAGCATGTTGAAACAGCAGGTGCATAACCCGGAGAAGAATTTTCCCGATAAAATTGCCCTGCCTTACCAGAACGGTGTAACCTTTGTTGGAATAAAGAATATTATTTATTGTGAATCCGAAAATAATTACACCCGTTTTCATACTACCGACAGTCAGCAATACCTGGTGGCGAAAACATTAGGTGATATTCAGGAAGTGCTGGAAGAAAGGAATTTTTTACGGGTACACCGTCAATACCTCGTCAATCTTGATCACATAAAAAAGTATGTAAGAGGGGAAGGCAATTACCTGATACTATCCAACGGGCAGAGTGTAGCGGTGGCCCGCAATCAAAAAGAAAGGCTGATTGAAAAGTTTGGGTGGTTGTAATGTAATGTCACTATTTGTTTTTTATTTTGCAATTTTGAATTTCGAGAGCCGGATTTATAAAAACATGTTTGACAGTGTTCTAGCCCGGAATTGCGAAGGCCGGGGATGATGAAATTGTTGGTCATTTATTTTAGGATGAGAAAATGGTTTGGAGTAGCTAACGAGCGGGGCTTGGCGCTGTGGCGGTATCCAGTGTTCCGACAGCCTAGAGCTGCCGCCCCCGATCAAGTATAAGGTTACAAATTTAGCGGTTGTTCATTAGAAATCCGGATGGCCTGTAGCTGAAACTGATTAGCGAATGGGACGATCAGTATGTGTTCGGAAAGCCGCCATTGCGCCAAACCCGATATTATACGCAGTTATTTAGCTCTCCAAATATTTCCTGATTATAATTATAACCTTTTTCATTCGGAAATAAACCATCAGTATCAGGATAGATTAACTGTAAATATTTGTATTCTTTTGAGCCATAATAGCGAATGCTCGAATAAACATACTCTTTCAATTGCTCATTTTCCGCTTCTATAAATAAAACTAAGAATTCAAAGTAGTCAGTTGGAGAATTTATCTTTTGATATAAAGGGACCGTTTTCCCTCTAAAATATTTCGCATAATCTCCAACCAGATCAAAAGATAGATTTTGTGGTAAGCCTGATATGAAAATTTCAGGTATTTGATAGTTTTCAAAGAGACCGGTTGAATAACAAAAGAAGGTCCTTTTTCATCTTCAAAAACATAAGTAATATGAAAACCATATTTATTTATGTTTTCGTCAACTTTCGATAGGTATTCTTTTTTGAGGCTTTCTTCCATCTAATTGCGTATAACTATTAAGATATTGAAATGATGAATGGTGATATAAAAAAATAATGCCCCGGATAATACTTTGGTCCCCTACAACGTAATATCAAACTCATTCGCCCCACCCGCCTTCACAGTAATCTTCCGGCTCACGGGTTTCACCAGCTCGGGTTGTAGTTTTTTTCCAAAGAAATTGCCCGGATCCCATTTGCCGTTTTTGTTGCGGTCGTAGAGGATGCGTAATTCGTATTCACCGGGAGGGAAGAGGGCCTTGCTGATTTCGTTGCCGGTTAAAGGGATGGATTGATAGAGCACATCATTGCTCAGTAACTGCAGCACCGGGTTTAACGGAATGTCCAGGTTTTTGAAACGGATTTTGAAGGAACCGTATTCGGCCAGTTTTTTGGTGAGGAAGGTCAGGGTATCGGTCTTGAGTAATTTTCTTCCGGCACTGTCAGCTGCAAATTCCTTGTCCATCACGAGATGATATCTGGTATTCTCCTTCCAGCTATGTAAGAGGGTCAGGTTGCGGCTCAGGGTATCCAGCACAAAACGATAAGCAGCTACCGGGTTAAAACTGGAATCAGTATACAAACGGATCTTGAGAGAATCAAATGTTTTCAGCGGTTCTTCAAAGCTCATGATAAAATCCTTCAGCAAATCATGCTGTCCACTGGATAGATTGGTGGTATATTTTAAACGGCTTTCTCCGCTCGTATTCTTCTTGGGCCGGTTGGCATTCAGTGAAGTGGCCAGGTTCGCAGCCGTGGGTGATGCTGCTCCGGCATAAGCATATAAAGTAACGGGTGCATTCTTGCCGGATATACGCACGGCAGAATCTGCAAAGGCAAAAAGCTGCTTCTCACTCATGTACCTCCTGGTGCCGCCATCATCTTTTAATGCATAGAGATAATAGGTCTTGGGAGGGAGGTTCTTGAACAGAAAGTTTCCCTTGTTATCCAGCCTTGTAATATAACGGGGCTTTTCCTTTACCACCGCAGAGTCATCACCCGTGCTGTGTAACATCACCAGCAGGGTGGTATCGGTCTTGCCATTTTCTGCCAGCACCACATTGCCCTTTAATTCCAATGAATCAATATAAGGACCGGTTGAAAAAGTATAATTGAAATTCTTCAGCACATTGCCCTCGGTAAAATCCTTGATGGCTTCCCCAAACTGCAGGGTATAAGTGGTATTGCTTTCCAGACTGTCCTTCATCCTCACCGTAACCGTCTTCAGCTTGAAACTTACATCCGGAAAATTTTTGGGCAGGGGAGAAATGATCAGGGCCTGCTGTACATTCTGCAGCTCCACAAATTCATCAAAGTTCAGGGTCACCTTCGTGCTCTTTACATTGCGGCTGGAATCGGCGGGGGTGGCTGATTCGAGTATCGGCGGCAAAGAATCCCTTGGCCCACCCGATGGCGGTACAATATTGGCACAGCCCGGCAGGGTATATAATTGCTGCAAAGCCAGCAGTACCATCAGCAATACAAAAAGGAATTTTTTCATGAACACCGCAAATGTCTGCAAACTTAACGGGTTTCCACGGAAAGGAGGCGGCGCAGCTGCCCGGATTCACTGAAAATCCTGTTAATCCTCCGTTTCATCCGACCCGATATCGTGGAGGGCAATGGCCAGGTTATTTGTTTTGACAAAATTGCACCAGTGACAATCCTCCTTGCCGCAGCCGGTATAGAATTCCCGCTGCTGTATCTTTTCCCAGGCACTGGTGACCTGGTTCGTAACGGTATCAATATCTTCCGGACTGATCACTACTTTTTCCTTGCGGTATTGCTTCTTCTTATCCGGTTCAATAAAATCAAATTCCGTACTGATCACTTTCCATCCCTTCTGCTCATAATTATCCACCAGGATTTTATAAAAGACCGCCTGTCTCCAGTAATCACCGCCCAACGGTAACTTGTCAGATGGCCCCTTGATCTTGGGAATGGCTTTGTCCGGATCACCGGTTTTATAATCCACCACATTCACCGATTTGCCGTCAAATTCCAGTTTATCAATCTTGCCCTTGATGGGCACACCCCTGATGGTCACATTGCGGATATTCCGTTCAATGGATACCACTTTATTGAACTGGGTGATATAAGTGTCGTAATATTTATCCAGGATATCCTGTCCATTCTCCATTCGCCGGGCAAACTGTTCTTTGGTAAAGCTTTCCCTGTGCCGGTGCATGTACCATTCAAAATCGGCGATAAAGGTTTTTTTATCCGGAAACTGTTCCTTCGGATCTTCCTGCATTTTGCGAAACAGTTTTTCCAGCGCCCAGTGTACCGATGATCCAAATTCGGTAGCATCGTTTTTGGAAAAAGGAATACGGATCACATGTTTGAAATAAAATTCCAGCGGACATTTCAGGTACTGGTTCAATGCCGTTACATTCATCACAAATTTGTCCAGCACCCTGCTCACAAACTGTTCTTCCAGCTGACTGATCTCCGGCGCCTGTGCTTCCCCAAAACTCAATGCCGCAAACTGTGCAATCACTTCCGGATCTACTATCACGGGTACAATCGGTAAATCATGCTGATCCCGGATCTCGGCAATAAACATGGAAGGTTCCAGTTCCTTGCCATCATTGCGGAAACGACTGTAAGAGATATTGAGATGTTGTTCGGCCCTCGTGAGTGCCACATAAAACAAACGGCGCAGTTCTTCTTCTTCACTGGAAGCAGGAGCGGAAGAGAAGATCGTATCCGGTAATTTATAACCACCACCGGGTTTTCTTTTCTTTTCCCAGAAACCGGAATTGGTACCGGCAAGAAAGACATATTCAAATTCCAGTCCCTTGGAACCATGGGCCGTCATCAGGTTCACGCCTTTATCACTCCCGCTTACCTGTACCAGGGGCAGACTGATCCCCTCGTGCTCCATCATATCGATCAGGTTCACCAGTCCTTCCAGGCTGAGCAGGGGATTGCGGTGGGTTTCATCCTTGATAAAATCATAGAGCGCGGTGAGTACTTCCAGCTGCCAATGTTTATCCGGGCTTTGCATGATATGGGTCAGCACTCCTGCTTCTCTTACCAGCTGATCAAATAATTGCCGCAGACTGTGATTGGATACATCACTCATCAGTTGTTCGATCACGGCGGATGCTTTGACCAATCCACTGTGCAAACCGGTGCTGAATAAATCCTTCGGAGGGGCGGCTGCTTTTTCAGCAAGAATCCGGCGCATGGAAGTTTTATCACCACCATATCTTTTCTCGGCCGCTTCCACACTTAGTTTGGCTACTTCGAGAGAAGGAATATGGAACCAGTCGAAATGCAGGATCTCAAATAACATTTCATCGCCGCTGTAGGACACATCGTGTTCGGAGGCGAGGTAGCGGAGCAGTAATAATATTTTTCGGGTGAGGGGCAGTTCCAGCAGGTTGAGATGTCGCTTGCTGTACACCGGTACTTTTAATAGTTTGAAATACTGGGCCAGTTCTTCCCCGTATTTATTTTCCTTGTAGATGATACCGATTCTTCCGGCAGGAACCCCTTTGGCTACCAGTTGCTGTACTTCATAGGCGATACCGGTCATTTCCAGTCGCTGTGTTTCATATTCCCGGATCTGTGGTAATAACTGCAGATTTTTTAGTTCCTCTTTACTGGACAACAGTTCCTTGCTGAGTCCCTCAATTTTTTTGACCAGTCTTTCATCATTGCGGTTGATCAGTGTTTTGGACACATCGAGGATGGGCTGGGTAGAGCGGTAATTATTGGTGAGCACCACGGTGAGCAGGTCATCGCGGTACTGGTGGGCAAAATCCATCATGTTCTCCACGTTGGCACCCTGGAATCGATAAATACTCTGGTCATCATCACCCACCACAAATACATTGGGCTGATCCCAGTAACTGATCAGCAGTTCCACGAGGCGGTTCTGGGTACCGCTGGTATCCTGGTATTCATCTACCAGTATGTATTGAAATTTTTCCTGGTAAGCAGACAAGAGATTTTTATTTTCTTCAAAGGCCCGGATCACCCAGTTGATCATATCATCAAAATCATAGCGGTTGCGTTTGCGCATCAGTTGCTGGAAGCGGTCAAACTCATCCACGGCGGCCCGGAGTTTTTCCATCTTCTCCTGTTCTTCATTGATCTTCTCCTGTTTCAGGTCACCGGCATTGAAGTTCTTGTATTTTCTTTTATAGATGAATTCATCGCGGTTGGGCAGGTCGTTGAGATAGGCATCAATTCTTTCATTGATAAAGGCAGGTGTCCAGCCTTCTTTTTTCATCGTACTGAACAGCGACTGCAGGTTATTCACTTCAAAATAGACATCTCCACGATATCTTTTCAACGGATGATTTTTCGGAAAGGAATCAATCAGTTCCTTGAAGAGCTGTACTTTCTCGAGATCGGAGATGGGATCGAGGGCCGTCTTTTCAAACCAGGAGAGATTTTCCTGGATCACATCATTACAAAAAGCATGGAAAGTGCTGATGTTTACTTTATAGGCATCGGGACCGATAAAGCGGAGCAGTCTTTTGCGCATGGCCACCACACCGGCATCGGTATACGTGAGACAAAGAATATTTTCAGGGGCAGCATCAGTATCTAATAAAATTCTGCCGATGCGGCTGGCGAGGATCTGGGTCTTGCCCGTACCCGGACCGGCGATCACCATCACGGGACCTTCGATATGGTCAACGGCCAGGCGTTGCTGTTCATTGAGTTTTTCGTATTCCTCTCTGAATTTTTTTTCAAGCTGTTCTTTGTTCACCGGCATGGGGCTGTATTCCTGATTAGTGAGACGAATTTAGGTCAATATTCAGCAAAACAGTGGCGGTGGTTGCTGAAATGATTTACCGCTTTGCGGTATTGTCTGGTCCCGGGGACTAGTATACCTTCCCTTATTAATCACCTTAAACCTTCTATTATGAAACTTCGCGTAACGATTGACATTTTCAGTGGCCGGCCTAATCCGGTCATTGAAATCGAGGATGCGGCAGCTACCAAGATCATGGACCTGCTGAGCAATGCATCCAAAATGAAAAAAATCACGAATAAAACGGTGCAGGCTCCCGGGAACCTGGGTTACCGTGGGATGATCATTGAGCAAATCGGGAGGGCTTCCGGTGGATTGCCTGCTACCATGCAGGTAACCCATCAGCATTTGTTTACCAATGACAGTTATTCCGAGCTTTCCGGTGAAGCATTGGAAGAAATGGTATTGGGGAAACTGGGTCGTTTTACGGGTACCGGTGATAAAACGGAGTTCCGGCAATACCTGGAAAAGGAAATGAAACGTTTTCGGAACAAGTATGAAGAGATCTCCCGTATTCCTTCTGTATTATGGCCGCCACTGATTGGGAAAGCTTGTTTCTGTGCACCGGATCCGGATCTGGCCTGGTGGAATGATGGTAGCTCGATTCAGGGTAACAACAACTGTTATAACTATGCCTCCAATTACCGGAGTGATACATATGCCCAACCGGGTAAGGCGGCAGGACAACAATACACATCACTTTCCAGTTGTTCTGTGGCAGCGGGATCAAGGAGTGCAAAGGATGGAGCGATTGCGGATCAGCTGGTGGATTTACCGGATGCAGATAATAAATGTCCGAAGAAGGGACACCTGGTAGCGTTGGTGATTGCGCCGAATTCAGATTTTCACTGGTTCCGCAAGGGCCCGAATGGAAGATGGAGTCATAAACCTGGAAGTACAGCGGCAAGGATCACGGACAATGCTAACAATTTAATTACCGATCCAAGGACAGCAGATCGTGGTCCCTATACACAATTTTGTACCTTTATGCAGGTCATACACGGCCATATTAAAATTGCCTGACACAAATCATATCATTACTGCAACAGTTTGTCTCTATTCCGGCCGGATCAATCCTTCCTGGACGATGACAAAGGAGGAATTGGACAAACTGTTGCTTCATATCAAATCCTTACCTGTCATCAATAAGCCGGTGGAAACCATGATGGGTTATTCCGGGATATTGATTCATTCCGGCCCGGTCAGACTGGAAATATTCAATGAAAGGATCAGTCTCCGGGAAGACGGTATATATACCAACTATAGTGATCTGCACCGCAAGCTGGAATGCGATATCCTGCAAATGGCGCCAAAGGAATTCCAGCATGAGCTGAGAACGGGGGTACCGCCCGGTATCTGGTAAAAAGAAAGTGCTTAGCGCTGAACTTAATGTATGTTTTGGGGTTATTACAGCAAAACCTGCAAACCATGGCGGCCCATTCCATCTATAAAGTACAGCGATTACCGGTTTCTCTTGATCAGGCCTGGGAATTTTTCAGCAATCCGGCCAATCTGCAGGCGATTACGCCACCCGATATGGGTTTTAAAGTCATTTCCAAATACCATGGTCCGCTGATGTATGCTGGTCAGATCATTGAATACAAAGTCAAACCTTTGTTAGGGATACCCATTTACTGGATGACGGAAATCACCCAGGTAAAGGACAAACAGTTCTTTATTGATGAGCAGCGTTTTGGCCCTTATTCACTCTGGCATCACCAGCATCATTTCAAAGCGATACCGGGTGGGGTGGAGATGACGGATATTATTCACTATAAGAATCCGCTGGGATTCATTGGAAGAATTGCCAATTCCCTTTTTATCAAGAAAAAACTGGAAGGCATTTTTCAATACCGCTTTCAAAAGGCGGAAGAATTGTTTGGTGCGTGGAAGGGTTGATTTGCTTTATGATTAAATGTGGGGCATTCAAGGTTCGAAGAGTGTTGCAAGCGCCAAATAATTTGAGTCTTGTCACACTCGAGGTGTATGTCACCCCGGACTTGATCCGGGGTCTTTCAAAGGAGATTGTTATTCGCTTAACATTTTAAAGATACCGGGTCAGAGCTTGCCCCGGACCTGATCCGGGGTCCGGTATGACGTTCGTGGAGGCCCGTTGTAAGCGCCAAATACTTGAGACTCGCTACGGGCTTAAAGTTTGTCACCCCCAACACTTGCTGTTGGGGGTCTTTGAGGTATGACCTAATCCAACCTTGAGTTAGCCCTCTCCTTTTTTACTTAGCCCTCTTCTTCAAATCAGCAACCGGTATCACCATCAGCCTGCCAATGGGTTCCTTCTCCCTGTAAGTAATCATTTTCAGATTGGTTGCTTCATTGGGGATAATGAACGGAGCCTGATAAGCCGGATAATATTGATCAGGAAAGGAATTATCAAAACTATAATGGATTGTCAGTCCGCTTACCTCGGTTGATAAATGTAAGGTATACGTGCTGCTGTCTTTTTGCTCACCTGTACAATAGGATCATACAAACTTCGCGCATATTTTATGGTGGCGTTATCGAAGCGATCGAAATGCTTTTCAATTTTCTTTACAAAATAATTCCAGCCAGTCTCTGTCGTATCTCTTTTTTCTTTTGCGGTCCATAATGCTTCGGACATGGCAAAAGCACGGGGCCAGATCATGTATTGCAGGTGACGGGTATTGGTTACCTGTTCGGACCAGAGATTGGCTTGTCCCCCTTTGATCAGTGAAGGATTCACACCGGCAGGCACGGGTTCAAAACGAAAAACTTTTTTCAGGCGAAGGGAAGCATACACCGGTGGTTCAATGGAA
>JADKKA010000004.1 GCA_016720745.1 Chitinophagaceae bacterium
ATCAGGGTGACTTTATCAGCACCTATGGACTTAAATAAAGCATAGGTTCGGCTTTAATATCTTTCCCTTCCACTTTTACATCATGTTCAAAAACTGATGGTTGTGGCTTCATGCTTTCCCAGCCCACCAAGGAGAGAGTATTGCCATTGGTTATAAAATTAGTAATGCTGAAACCATAGGTAACCAGCTTTCCTTCCCATATACTTTGCCTTCTCTTTTTGTTTACATCCGGACAGCCATATTTAATAGTAAGTGATGTGATACCCACTTCTTCTGAAACATAGCCTGAGATTACCACCACTAGAAAGTACATCCATTTGTGCGTTGAGAGGCTGTAAAGATGATTTGAACAGCGAAAAATAATTGCAGTTTTCTCATGTTGGTTGTTTGTTATGAAGTTGATAATCCGTACCCCTAAAGCTTGGCGGAAGTTTCAGGGCCGATTAAAGGTACAGAAATTTACCGGTGAGTAGATGCCGTTTATCACGGGAATTGCTCATTTAAAAGGCATTCCAGTACCGGAAAATGAAACAAAAAGTATAGCTATGGATATTATTGCCACATAGAGATGATAATAGATCCCGAAATAAAAGATCAAATATGATCACTGCCAGTCCGCAGACTATGCTGAGCCAGACAGCCCATGTTTGAAATAAAACCAGAGTCAACCAATCCCGCAATATTCAATAAAGAAAGTAACCGGAAGAGATGAAACGCCTGTTCACTAAGTCTTGGGAACTTCGAAAGAAATTCCTGTTTCTCAGTAAACATTTTAAATAAGGCAAAGCCATTGCCAATCAGCATCAACAAAGATGAATATGGCAAATGCAGTATGTTTCATTTTTCTTCTGTATTCCAGATCATATTCAACCACCCATGTTGTACCGCCATCATCACTGCGTTCGCCATACTGTCTTACTTTATCTGCCGACAGTTTGGTAAATGTAAGTCTTCGCATAAACTGTTCTCCCTTTGGTCCGAATACTTTATCGGCATAGTAAATGATTTTACCATCCGCCCCCTCCCCCCGCAAAAATTCGGTGGTATTACCGGTATTATCTGTCCAGGTCTGCTGCCATTGACGGGTCGCAGCATTGTAAGAATTAAAGCTTTTGCCGGTATAGATCAATCCCTGCTGTGCATTGGCGCTGGTCCATTCTTCGAGGATCACACAACTATCCAGTATCACACTGATTTTACTGTCGCCGGCCTTTGCTCCTTTCGGGCCATATGCTTCCCATTCGCCGATCCAGAAATCAAACTGACGAAAAGCGGGTTTGGAACAGGGCAGCTGGGCCTGAAGCGCTAATGAAAAGAGGAGGATGGGAATAAGGCATATTTTTCTCATGGCTGTGGTTTATCAATAGACAAAGCCGGGCGCTTGTTTAGTAGTCCGTCTGTCACAGGCTATTACCTTTTAACCAAATAAAATAAAAAAACCGCCCTGCTTTTCAGCAAAACGGTTGAGTTTCTTAGGTCAAAACCTTATTAGTTACCACCACCGGGAGGAGGTCCGCCGCCACCGCCAGGCCTTGGGCCGCGCATGGAAGGAGCAATCTTTTCTTTCCAGATCTCATACTGGTCTTTATTCAGTACAGCTTTCAGGATTTCTGCCTGGGCATCAGAGAATTTTTTCATTTCAGCCTGAAAGGTTTCCCGATCTGGCATTCCGCCCGCCATTATTTCCTCTCTTTTGGCATCCTGGGCTTTATATAAAGCTGTCAGAGCTGTGTCCACTTTGGCCAGGGTGGCTGCATCCAGTTTAAAGGCACTATCCAGTTTCTGGTGGATAGATGCCGCCCTTTCTTCAGCCGTCCGGCGTGGAAAACCCCCGCCACCCTGGGCAGAAGCCGCCATGGCCAGGCCAAAAAAGGCGGTCAGGACAAATAATACTTTCTTCATGAAATATTGATTGTGAATTAAAATTGTGTTTCCGTCAAATAGGACGCTGAAAATAGCAAAACCGTTCCGAAAAGGGGCTCTATAATTTTCAAATCTACCTTTTGCAGGAATCAAGTATCTTGCATCCCCTTAATAATCACAAAACTTATGGAATACAGCAAGCTCGTTGCCGTGACCGGATTACCCGGTTTATTTGAACTGATCAGCAGTAAAACAGATGGCGCCATCGTTCGCTCCCTGGAAGATAAGACTACCCGTTTCGTTTCCAGCCGGGTACAATTTCTCCCACCTGAAAGCATCAAATCTATACCGTTCAGGATAATGTGAACCTGGTGGAAGTACCTAAAGGCCATGGATAGCGCAGGGGTTAAACTGCCCGATGAAAAAGATGCGGCCGCCATCAAAAAAATATTTTGAAAAGTTACCCCGATATGGATTTTGAAAGAGTGTATGCCAGTGATATGAAGAAAATGGTGAAATGGCTGAGCCAGCTCAAAAAGAATAAAGTGGAATTAAAACTCAGCGAAATTCCTGGAAGAGGAAGAAGCTGAAGAAGTAGCAGCTCCGGAAGAAACCCTGCTGTGGAAGAAGCCCCCAAAAAAAGATGCCAGTGAACTGGAAGCGGTTATCAGTGAAGATGTTTGCTGGCGGCAGATCCGGATGACCTGTGATACGGAAAACAAAACGCTGGAAGAGGCTTTTACTTTTTTCATGATGGAGATTCAGCCGAAGATCCAGCCTTATTCCGACCAGCTGAACCGCAAACTGGTGGATCATCCTTTGAGCAGTCAGCTGGACAGGAGAAATATTTTACCTACCTGCGGAATGTGCGCAAGAATATCGATCTCTTTCGTGAAAACAATATTCCCCTGCAGGCAGAACTGAATGTGATGCAGCAACAGTTTGGTGTGATCTCGGGAAAGATGACGGTCACAGTCAAAGGACAGGAATATACTTTGCAACAGGCTGCCAAATGCCTGGAAGACCCGGATCGCAGTCTGCGGGAAGAAGTCTATCACCAGATTAATCAACGGAGATTACAGGATAAAGAAGAACTGAATACCCTGTTCAGCGATTTGCTGCAAAAACGTCACCAGGTAGCATTGAATACGGGTTTTAGTAATTACCGTGATTTTCGTTTTACCGAACTGGGCAGGTTTGATTACAGCAAAGAAGATTGTTACCAGTTTCATGAAGCAGTAAAACTGCATGTGATGCCGCTGGTGAACCAGTTATATGAACTCAAAAAGAAAAAACTGGGGTTAGATACCCTTCGGCCCTGGGATGTGGAAGCAGAACCTGCCGGAATCAATCCGCTCCGCCCATTTTCCAATAGCGAAGAGCTGACCCAAAAAACCATTGATTGTTTTAATCAGTTAAAACCATTTTTCGGGGATTGTCTCCGGAAGATGAAGGAAATGGGACATCTGGATCTGGAAAGTCGAAAGGGCAAGGCGCCGGGAGGATATAATTGTCCGCTTGCGGAAAGCGGTGCGCCATTTATTTTCATGAATGCGGCCGGTACCTTGGACGATGTTACCACGATGGTGCATGAGGGCGGCCATGCGATTCATTCTTTCCTCGCTCATGAATTGGAATTGACCGGTTTCAAAGAATACCCTACTGAGATTGCGGAAGTGGCCAGTATGTCCATGGAATTATTCAGCATGGATCACTGGACTGTTTTTTTCAATACAACTGAAGAACTAAAAAGAGCCAAGGAACAACAGCTGGAAAGAGTCATCACGATTTTCCCCTGGATTGCCACAATTGATAAATTCCAGCACTGGGTATATGAAAATCCTTCGCATAGTCTGGAAGAAAGAGCGTCGGCCTGGGTGAGTATACTGAATGAGTTTACTTCGCCGGTGATTGATATCAGCGGACTGGATACCTACCGGCAATATGGCTGGCAAAGACAGCTGCATCTTTTTGAAGTACCGTTTTATTATATCGAATGCAGGATTGCGCAACTGGGTGCCATTGGTTTATGGAAGCAGTATAAACTGGATCCGGAAATGGCGTTGCAACATTATATTTCGGCACTGGAATTGGGCGGTACACGCACCCTGCCCGAACTTTTTAAGGCGGCCGGGCTCTCTTTCGACTTTTCACCTGCCGCTATCCGTGAGTTGATGCAATTTGTTAAAGAAGAACTGGATGCTCTTAACTAAAATACCACAAAAGTGGTATGCCCTAAATTTGGAAGATGTACCTCTAAGCACCTATTTTTGGATTCGAATTTAAAATGCTTCATTGCATTTTCACATAGCTACTAATCAGAGCCTTAACCAAAAAGTCCCGTTGTTTCTGGCGGGGCTTTATTTTTGTCCCCGCCTAGCCTTGGCGAAGGCGGTAGGGGCAAGGTCCAGATAAAGAAATTTTCACCGCAGAGGCGCAGAGAACGCAGCGTTTACGCAGAGGGGAGGTTTAAGGCATGCCTGCCTGCATCCCTACAGGGCAAGGCGTATTTCAGGGCATGCCTCCCGGTTAAGCCATTTTCAATTTTGAATTTTCACCTTTCAATTCTCACCTGCAATCCTTACACACCCCCTCCACCACCACTTCCACATGACTGGCCTGGTAGCCCTTGGGCATTTTGATTTCGGGGGTTACAACATCATCCAGGCAATAAGTACGCTGGCAGTTATTGCAGATAAAATGAATATGATGATCATGGTGATGACCAGAGGAGCACTGGTCCTTGCAAAGCGCATAGCGGATGGCATTATCTGCCGTGGGGATGCTATGAATGATTCCTTTTTCCAGAAAAGTTTGCAGGGTGCGGTAGATGGTAACTCTGTCAAATTTTTCACCGGCCCTTTTTTCAATGTCACCATGGGCCAGTGCTCCCTTCTCTTCCAGGAATAACTGCAAAATTCGTTTACGGCTCTCCGTTACACTCAGGTTATGTTTTTTGAGTGTGGCGGCAATGGCCAGGGTTATATTTTGTGCCAGTTGCATTATTGTTCTTTTTCTCTTTTGATGATTTGTTCCGGATCCTCTTCAAGCAATTTGCGCGCTTTCTTAATCAGCTGCTTTACTTCACTTTCTTTTAATCCGTCATACACATACCGTACATCACCGGCCTTATCCACAGGGCCCAGAACTGTGTGTGCAGGAAATCATCATCAATATTCTTCATGTTATTGGCCGGGTCATCAATGGTATAACTGCCCCGGGCCATATTATACAGACTGTCCTTACGTCCGGTGAGGAATATCCATTTTCTGGTATCCACTTTCATGGAATCAGCATACCATTTTATTCTGGGAACAGTATCATTCTCCGGATCGCAGGTATGGGAAAGAATCAGAAAATCTTTTTCATCTTTCAGGGCATCGTAGACCAGCCGCATATTATTATTCATCTTCGGACAAATGCCCTTGCAGTTGGTAAAAAAGTATTCTGCCACATATACTTTACCGGCAACATTTTTTTCAGTCACCTGTTGCCCATCCTGATTGGTAAAGAAAAAAGCTTTGACTGTACTCACCGGCGCCACTTTCTTTTTATCAAAGCCGGGGATCAGCTTTGTCAGGGCGAAATAGAATACCAGCACCAGCACCGAAAAAAAACCCACCAGAATCCATCCCTTTTTTGACATACCGCTTGATTTGAAGGCAAAGTTAACAAAGGAAGACCTTTCATTTTGCAACATTGTTGCTTTTTCGTATCTTTGCAGGCTGCATGAAACTTAAAATCAATTGGGATGCATTGGGTATCGGGGCTTCATTGGCCTGTGCCATTCATTGCGCGCTCCTGCCTTTGTTTCTGAGTAGTCTGCCCCTGTTTGGGATGAATATTATTGACAACCCCGGTTTTGAAGTGGGAATGATCGCTCTGGCATTTGTAGTGGGGTCCTATTCTTTTTATCACGGGTTTAAAAAACACCACCATAGTCTTCGGCCCTTCCTGATTTTTTCACTGGGCTTTACCCTGCTGGTACTGAAACAGGTTTTTCATGAATACCAGTTGTGGCTGCTGATACCTGGCGTAATCCTGATCATTACGGCACACCTGATCAATTACCGTTCCTGCCGGGTACATAATCATGCCCATAGTGATGACTGCAACCATTAACGGGTTCCCTTCTTTTAGTTAACTTACCTCAAAATAAAAATCATGAAG
This sequence comes from Chitinophagaceae bacterium, assembly GCA_016720745.1. GTDB lineage: Bacteria > Bacteroidota > Bacteroidia > Chitinophagales > Chitinophagaceae > JJ008. Next base: position 6,034 of record JADKKA010000004.1, read on the forward strand.
CTCCTGCTCAGCCTATTCTTATTATGCAGCAGTTACCTGCTGGCAGCACAGTCTAAAGATGAAAAAGCCATCCTTCAAATGCTGGAGACCCAGAATCAGGCCTGGAACCGGGGTGATGTCAGTGGTTTCATGAAAGGTTACTGGGAAAATGATTCCCTGATGTTTATTGGCAAGAGCGGCGTGACCTATGGTTATCAGAACACGCTGGAGAATTATAAAAAAGGTTATCCGGATACCGCGGCTATGGGGAAACTAACGACCAAACAGATCAAAATGATCCGGGTGTCCAAACAATACTATTTTATCGTAGGTAAGTGGTACCTCAAAAGAAGCATCGGGGATATCAGCGGACATTATAATCTGCTGGTAAGGAAAATAAACGGACAATGGGTGATCGTAGCCGATCACAGCAGTTAAGCAGATAAAGTGAATGTTTGTTGCAGCTTTCGGCCGAATACCCGGTAGCCAAGACCCAGGCCCGCTATCGAAAAAAGGATATCATAATAATCAAAGGTCCTGCCGAATACAGGTATCAGTTGAAGGTATTCATTGATCAGCAGGAGTAAAAAACCCAGCAGACAGAACTGTTTGAGTTCCACCTGATTCCGGATACGAAAAAAACGGGACAGGTACCACTCTCTTCCGCCAAAGAACCAGCAGGCGCCAAATGGCAAAAGAAAAGATCCCAGGAAATTGGGGGCGATACCCAGGAAAAAGCTAATCGGATCGGGGAATACCAGATTGGGTCGCAGCCCGTACTTGATCGTCCAGATCAGGAATGTGCCGGCAATCATGATTCGTTTGCTAAATATCCGAAGCTCCATACCGTTTCAAGGTAAATGAATTTGCGGGGAACTCCCTACCCGGTGCCGGGTATTTTCATTTTTTAAATTCACCCCGCCAGGTCAGGTAGAGGAAGCGGATCAGCAGGAAAAATGCAATCCCCATGCCGGCATAAAACAGGATACCTGTCCAGCCGGATTCATAAGCCAGTCCCTTGTACATGCCCAGCCCCACGAATGTCATCAGCCATAATAAACCATAGCTGATCGAGCTCATGATTTTTTTCAGGTACCTGGTCACTTCGGGGTCCCATCCTCTTTCCATACAATTGTTTCTGCTGTTAAGTTACGGTATTAGCTGTTAGATGAAATCCCAGGGATAAGCTATGTGCTTCGAAAGACCCCCAACAGTAATTGTTGGGAGTGACATACTACATAGATTGGGGCAAGACTCAATATAGTTTAAGCTCGCTTCTTTTTCATTCTACATCTATACAAAAAAGATAATAAACAGACGCCAGTCCTCTTTGTTCAGCGCATCAGGAGTAATTTGAAATCCAGAGAGTCACCACTGAAGACATTGAAGTCAACCGGACCATTGATCCCATTCACTCTTCCTCTGTCGCTGTGCTGCCAGAAAATCCAGCCCCGGTTGATCCGGGGTTGTACGGGCTGATAGTAGTGGGCCACCATAAAGGATAATTGTCGAACTCGGATCCCAGGTGCCGGTTATAAAAATCAACGTAAGTGTAAATAATCGGCTTTACATTATAATAGGTCTCGGCCGTTTCCAGCCATCTTTTGACTTCTTTTCTTAACTGGTCGCTGGTGGCACCGTTCAATTGCTCCACATCCAGTACCGGTGGCAAGTCGCCTGGCTCCAGTTCTACCCGGTCAATAAAATGTTCGGCCTGCATCTTCCCATCCTTGGAACCGATAAAAAAATGATAGGCACCCCGGTATACACCAGCATCCTTTGCCTTTTTCCAGTTTCTTTTAAACTTGGGGTCATCATTGGCAATACCTTCCGTGGCTTTCATAAAAGCGAACCCAAGCTGGATATTCTTCACCTTCATGGCTTTTACTTCCTCCCAGGCAATGCTATGCTGATATTTGGAGACATCAATCCCGTGAATGGAATAACTCTCGGGCATACTGATCCCGAATTCGGGGTAGCGAACAAAGCTGGGCCGGCGCCGGGTGAGAGTTTTATACAATAAAGAGACGCCAATAGCCAGGGCGGTAGCCAGAAAGGTGAATACGGCAATTTTAGTGATGAGCTTTTTTTGGCGGCGGGAGAGCATAAATGTTGGCGGTGGAATACTGTTTCGTATTCCTGACAAATTTAGAAGGGTTACTGATAGTAAATTGTTAATTCAGTAATGGAACAGCTTTATTCCAGTATCCGCAGCTTCGCATAATTCAGCATGATCTTCTTCTCGCCATTGTGTTCAAATTTCACAGTGGCGATTGGATTATGCGCTGCCCCTTCCATTTTCATCACTTCACCAAAACCAAATTTCTGGTGTTCTACTTTTGTCCGGCTTGTAAGTTGGAAGTATCACTGGCTACAAAATCAGCAGAAGGCGTATGTTCGATGACTTTAGCTACCGTTGTTTTCGTAGCGAGATAAGAGGGTGTAGAACTGGCCGCTTTTTTACCGGGCGCCGGACCATGTTTTTTCTCCGCATCCCGCACATCATTATTTGAATTATTTCCCCATCCTTTCATTCTGTCAAACCCACTGCCTCCGCCCCAGTGGCTGCCCGACTGATTCTTCAATCCGCCTCCGGCAAAACTGCGGTCGAGATAATCTTCAGGAATCTCTTCGATAAAGCGGCTTGGTTCATTCTGCACCAGCTGACCAAAACGATAACGGGTATTGGCATAAGTGATCCATAACCTTTGCTTGGCACGGGTCACCACCACATAAAATAATCTTCTTTCTTCTTCCAGCTCTTCCCGGGTATTGATGGCCATGGCATTGGGGAAAAGCATTTCCTCCAGTCCGGCCGCAAACACACAACCAAACTCCAGTCCCTTGGCCGCATGGATGGTCATCAGCTTCACCGTATCCGCATTGGGATCTTTTTCATCCGCATCCGTGAGTAATGTGATCTGTTGTAAATAAGAAGCCAGTCCCTTGTCCACCAATTCACCGTCTTCATTATCCGGACTCTCCGTCCATTCCTTGATAGAGTTCAGTAATTCCTGGATATTCTCATACCGCTGTACACCTTCTGTGCTTTTATCATTGAAGAGTTCCTTCACGAAGTTGGTTTGCTTACCCACATGGAAAGCCACTTCATAAGCGTTTTGTTTGGTGAGCATACTGGCAAAGCTCTTGATCATGATTACAAATTCATCAATGGCCGATAAAGTGCCGGCCTTGAAACCATGCATCGCCGCATTGCAAAGCACATCCCACATGGAAATATTTTGCTCATTGGCCACCAGGACCAGTTTGTCTACTGTGGTTTTGCCAATACCCCTTGCCGGATAATTGATGATCCGTTTCAGTGCTTCCTCATCTCTGGAGTTGACAATAATCCGCAAATAAGCCACCAGGTCCTTGATTTCCTTGCGCTGGTAGAAACTGATGCCTCCATAAATGGTATAGGCAATGCCCATGCGGCGGAGGGATTCCTCAAAAGCCCGGCTCTGAGCATTGGTGCGGTAGAGGATGGCAAAATCCTTATTGCTGTAATGATTGCGGAGTTTTTGTTCCTGGATACTGTCGGCCACAAATTTTCCTTCGTCATTATCCGTCATCGTGCGGATCAGCTTGATCTTCTCTCCTTCCTTATTCTCGGTAAAGAGGACTTTCTCGATCTGCCCCTTGTTATTCTTGATCACTTCATTCGCCACATGCAGGATGCTCTTGGTGCTGCGGTAATTCTGTTCCAGCTTCACCATTTTCACATCATCATAATCTTTGCGGAACTGTAAGATATTCTGGATGGTGGCCCCGCGGAAAGAATAGATACTCTGGGCATCGTCACCCACCACGCATACATTCTCGTGCATGGCGCCCAGGGAGTTTGATCACTTCATACTGGGCGGGGTTGGTATCCTGGTACTCATCAATCAGGATGTATTTGAACTTGTGTTGGTATTTTGCCAGGGCCTCGGGGACATTCTTCAGCAATTCATAAAACTTCAATAGCAGATCATCGAAATCCATGGCGCCGTTTTTGAAGCAGCGCTTCACATAGGCATCATAGATCTGTCCGATGGCCGGACGGTTGGCCCGCATGTCTTCCTGCTGCAACCCATAATCGTTTCGGTATTCTGCAGGGCCCACCAGGGCATTCTTCGCAGAAGAAATTCGGTTATAGACAATATTGGGCTTATAGTGTTTATCGTCGAGGTTGAGTTCGTTGATGACAGTCTTCACAACTGATTTGGCATCATCGGTATCATAGATAGTAAAGCTGCGGGGGTAACCGATCTTATCTGCTTCAAAACGCAGGATGCGGGCAAAGACGGAGTGGAAAGTACCGATATATAAATTACGGGCTTCCCCGTTGCCGAGGATATGTTCCACCCGCTCTTTCATTTCTTTTGCGGCCTTATTAGTAAAAGTGAGGGCGAGAATATTGAAAGCGTCCACTCCACCGGCCATCAGGTGGATAATGCGGGTGGTGAGTACCTTGGTTTTGCCGCTACCGGCCCCCGCTACGATCATGATTGGTCCGTCTTTATGGAGTACGGCTTCCCGCTGCCGCTCGTTCAGTCCCTGCAAATAATCTAACATGGGCGCAAGTTACGAATTGGGAGTTAACCGCAGAGAACAGGAGTTCACAGAGTTTTCGCAGAGGGATAAACAAAAAAACGCTACGTAACCTCTAGTTTCTCTTGTTCTCCGCGGTGAACATTTACTTCCCCGCTATAAAATCAATCAACGCTTTTTTATTCGAACTGAATGTCAGTGCTTCAGACAGACTGAAATAAAGGTTCTTCTCCCAGCATTTATCATATGCGAATTTGGCGAGTTCCAGTTTTCTGTCATCTGAAATAAACAAATTCAACAGTTCTTTGATCTGATTGATGCTCAGTGATGCTTCTTTCATACTCACTTTGGCCATTCTGAGTTTATCATCATCAAAGGTTTCGTTGTTCACAGCTCTTTTGATAATGGCAAACTGAGTAGCATCTGTTTTGTAAATCGTTGGTTCAACGTTTCTGTTATCCCGGTCGCGATCTCGGTTGCGGTTATCATCATCGGGGTAAGGGTTATTCGTACGATCAGCCCAGTTATCAGTTTCAATATTGCCTTCATCCCAGCTGGTTTTACCAAAGCGCATCACGGTTATTTCGAGATGTTTCCCGGGATTCAACCGGATATTGGCATCATATACTTTTTCATATTGACCACCGCCTCTCCAGGAATTTTTCCATTGGAAAATCACCAGCGGATAATTACCGGGTTGCAGGGCCTGGAAAGTGGTGCTGCGATCCTGCAGGGTATATTTATAACCATTCAGGGTGATACGGATATTGTTGTTGCTGGTGCTGGAAATGGTGAGATTGCTCTTGGGTTGCTGGGCCAGCAGTAAGAGGCTAAAAATGGAACAAAAAATACTGAGGATGAATTTTTGCATGGGGTGTTTTTATGGTGAACGAATATAGGTTATTAACCGCAGAGAAGTGAGAGCGCAGAGGTTTCGCAGAGAGAGACTTAACCGCAATGACGCCAGGGCGCAAAGATAGATTCTGGTTTAGCCACTTCGTCCTTCGAACTTCGGCCTTCGTATTTCACTTTGGGTGATAAACCCTTTCTGCCTTCCGCATCACTTCCCCTTTATCCAGCGTCATCCTTTTCGTCTGTTGCGCCTGGAACATCCCCATCTGATCTTTAAAATGTGGGGAGGCCGGATCCATAGAGGCGCCGAATGTATTGACGGATTCAATCAAGGGAAGGTTGCCATCCTTTTGATACCTTACAAAACAGATATAAGCATCCCCGCCCGTTACCTTGCGCATGCCATTGGTCCAGGGTTCGGAGAAAGAGGGCGTGAGTACATCCGGAAAACCCCAGGCTGGTCTTGCATCATCACCCCGCACCAGTTTCTGGATATCACCGAGGGTGAGATCAGTTTTCCCGAAATGTTTCATCATATAATCATAGACATACTGGTAAGTGCCAATGGCTTCATGCCGGGTAATTTGTCTGGGCGGACTCCCTTTTAATTTTTCTGCGAGATAAAAATACATCAGCATAAAAATGCCGGCGCCCTTGCTATCGGCAGTTGCTTTGCGATCCCAGGATCTGAAATTCCGGATCAGGGTCCACATACCCGGACTGGTAGATAAATCTGCCGTATCCAGGTTCAGCATGCTGTCGATACCATAGATATACTTTAATTGTTGCGGTAGTTGCTGGTCAAACTTGATTTGTTTGAACCGGGTATAATCTACTTTATCGCCATTGATCAGTTCGGTTACCCGCTGGCTGCGGTTATTATGATAGGTTTCATAACCATCGTTGAGATCATAACCTTTGGGACTCAGGTTATATTTTGGATCAGTAGCCAGAAAGGGAGAATGATTGGTATTGAATAAATAGCCCGAGGGCGGATTGATATATTGTGGGAGTTCGTTCACGGTTTTAAATTCCGTCCATAAGGTTTTGCTGGTATTCCCCGGAAGGGTGCTCTTCCAGTGGAAGCTGGTATCGGGATTCCGGCGGGGCATTTTTCCCATTGCTGATATAGAAGATCGTATCGTATCGATCGGCATAGGTAATATTGAACATGGGCAGGGGAAGTCATGCGCAGGGCACTGTAGAACTCGGTAAAGTTTTTGCTTTATTCATCCGGTACCATTGTTCCAGGGCCTTGATATCCATCAATGCAGGAACTCGGAGGGAGAATGTGCCGTTCTTTGTCTTGAGGGTTGGACCATATTTACTCCACCAGATTTTTTTACCAATGCGTATAGGGATGCCTTTTACTTTCAGTCTTGCCTTATTCTCTTCCAGTGTGATCCATTGTCCGTCGAACTCGTACTGGTTTTTATTGGCGGGATTCATTTTAAGTTGAAATAGATCTATCTTATCCTGGTAGTTCACGGTATGTGCCCAGCCCAGGTTTTCGTTGGTGCCATGGAAAATCAGGCAACCGCCGGGGAAGAGTCCGCCAAGCATATTCCATCCCTGTTCGCTTTGCAGGTGGGCTTCATAGAAGGCAACCGGACCGGTATTCGGCTGGTGGGCATTGATAGCCAGAAAGGATTCACCGGTTGTAGTCTTTACCGAATTCATGGCAAAGGCATTGGATCCATCGGTATTAAATCCAGGGAGTGTGGCTACTTTACCACCCAGAATTTGCGGCAGGATAGCATCCACACCACAAAATAGACTGACGGAAAAAACCACGGCCGTCATATATTCCTTTTCATTAAAGGGAAATGCTTTTTTGTATTTGACTTTGGAAGGATTGGCTTTGGCATAGGCATTTAAGCCGGCCACATACCCTTTGATCAGTTCCAGAAAATCCGGACTCAGGGTATGCCATTGTTCATCCACGGTTTGGCGACAGCGCAGGAGCTGGATTACATAATCGGCCTCGGCTCCTTTGCGGCCGAGACCGGTCCCCAGTTTGGCCTTGCCACTCAGTACCACCATTTGCAGGGTTTCAAAATCATCCTCGGCATGGGCCCAGGCGATTCCATAAGCCACTTCCGGATCGGTGGGAGCGAAAATATGCGGTACACCGAAGGAATCGCGGGCGATGTTGATGCGATCGGGATTGATCTGTGCCCGGGAGATAAAGCTGTTGGCTATAAGGAGAAAAAGGAGTAATTTTTTCATGGGGGGAAGTTAGGGAATTGGGGGCATGTGTACTACAACTGCATATGAAGAATAACTATACGCTTAGGCAAATGAATTTTTGAAATTTCAAAACAATGAGCGTTCTATAAGTTAATTTTTTTTATTGGTACTTATTATTAAGCTATTTCAAATTTTAAAATTATCCACTTGCAAAATAATTTTTCACTCCACGGCTTCTCCCTTCACCCCAATATCTACACGCCAGAGGAAATCCAATTGATCCTTTACGCTATTAATCAAACCAATACCTCCAATCCAACCTTTCGCAAATCCGCAGACTTATTTGCCATTCGGCAGTTTTTGAAAGAGCTGCCCGAAACAATCCATTTGATTTTTACTGAGCAACTGAAAACACTGATCCGGGAACAAATAGGAATGGATTATTTTGTGGTGAAGAGTATTTATTTTGACAAGCCCGCCTTATCGAACTGGTATGTGTCATACCATCAGGACCTGACCATTTCAGTAGATAAAAAACTGGAACTACCGGGCTATGGACCCTGGACTGTAAAGCAAAACCAGTTTGCCGTGCAAGCGCCCGTGGAATTGCTGGAGCAGATTACAACGATCCGGATTCATCTGGATGATACCGATGAAAACAACGGGGCTTTACGTGTTATTCCCGGTTCTCATCTCAAAAAGATTTACCGGCCAGAGCAAATTAACTGGGAGGAAGAAACAGAACTCAGTTGTGCGGTACCTGCTGGCGGAGTGATGATCATGAAGCCTCTTCTTTTGCATAGCTCAGGCAGATCTACCAATGAACAGAAAAGAAGAGTTGTACATATTGAATTGTGCAATAAGCACTTACCAGATGGAATAGAGTGGGCGGAAAGGTTGGAGATTGAGTGAAAAACTCAAATACGAATGTCGAAGTACGAAATGGAGGGTTACCCAGGTTCAAAACATACTAGTATTAGACTTACACCCAAATTCTGCTTCCATTCTATATAACTTGAGTCATACAGCATAAATCCCGTTTGCTGCCGGAACTTAAGTTTACTCAATATAACCCCATATAACCGGGATTTGAAAGCAGTTTTGTAACTGGTTAAGGGGAAATTGACATTTTAATTTATATTTAAATAACCATCTGGAAAATTATACATTACCAAGTTTCGCTCATGTCAATCAAACCCACTTTAGACCTTCTAGTATACATTTTTAACAATTGGAAATCTATAAAAACTCATTTTACAAAAAAAGAATTCTTAAATGAAGATGTTAGTTTCCTACAAGAGGTGTATGACAAAGAAATTACTGCAGGCAAAGAAATTCCGTATTCCATTATATCGAGATTTTATACCGGAAATGTGTCAGAAACCCTTGATCAGGTTCAAAAAATAAAATTAACAATGGAAAGGGGGAAATTTCAATTGAAAGTCCCGAATAACACAATCCAGTCATTTCAAGCCAAAGCGTACGAGGCGTTTAAAAATAAGATGAGTAACGATGGATCTATCGTTCGATTGTCCAGGCTAAATATCAATGTTAATAATGAAATACTAGAGTTAAAAATGCAACACGCTAAGTACAGTGATCAGGTAAAATCTAATCTAACACTTGACTGGGCTGCCCATGGAATTAAAGGATTTTCAACTTTGAGAAATTATTTAACTGATAAGTACGGTAATAAGCTACCCCCTTTATCATGTGGGTTGCTGGCTAATACGATTGGTATTTCCTGCATTTTATATTTTAAAAAAGGGAAACACTATGTACCCTACCTGCCTAAAAGATCGAAATATAAACCACTCATTCACTCCACTAAAAAAAGTCTAGCTTTATTTGAAGGAGGCATACATGTTACAGCATCCGGAGCTTTGGATTTCCCTCAAGATTTTAAACAGGGAGAAAGTCTCAGTTTTTGTGAATTTATTTTGGAGGATATGTACCGGGAAATATATGAGGAGGTTGGAATCACAAAGAAATATATTCAGGAGTTGGTTCCTTTGGCCTTTACGAGAGAATTATTGCGGGCCGGTAAACCACAGATTTTTTTCTGGTCTTTTAATAGATTCAGTGAACGAAGAAGAGTTATTAAAGTTCAGAACGCAATCCATACTGAGACAAAAGAAAAACAAACGGGAGAAAATAGAAATTGAAAATAAATCACTTGTTATTTATGATATGGAGGATCTGCTCAGGGAATCGAGTATTCATGGATTAACAATTGAGGCCATCGGAAATTTATTTTTTAGCCAGGAATATATCGCTGATAAGAATAAACTCCTTTCAAGCTAACTTATTACTTTACCTTAGTTAAGCATCATTCAAACCACCCCATGTCCACCCGCAGCAAATTCATCCTGTTCTCCGGCATTCTTTTACTGGCTTTTGGCATCAGCAGCCGGCTGATTCCTGTTTATTTTTTCTGGGAAAGCCGGATCCTGGGCTGGATCGTTCTGATCATGGCCCTGCTCTCATATTGGTTTGACCTGCGCAAAAGCAGGATACAAAAGGGAAAGAAAACCATCTGGGTTATGATTGGCATTGTAGTGCTGATCCTTTTTCTGGTGATTGCACCTGTTACCATGTATCTGCTTAAAAATTCTGATGCATACCAGGCTGCCACTGATGAACTGGAGAACGATAAAAGATTAAGGGAAGAAATAGGGACTATCCAGGGTTTTGGATTGTTTCCCCTTGGCAGCGTACAAATCAGCAGCAGGAACGGAGAAGAAAGCGGCAGTGCCAGTTTTCAGCTTATTGTGATGGGAAGCAAAAAGTATAAGGATGTGGTGATTGATCTGGTGAAGCAAGAAGGCGGATTTTGGAAAGTAATTGAAAGATAAAGCTCATATTTTATTACTAACAGAGATACAGATCGGGTGAAGTGTTAGCTACCAGGAAAGACACAGTGTGCGCAGTGGTTTCATTTTTTGCAGCATTTTGTTGTGCCCCGCCGGGGCACTGTTCCCTCATCATGCACCCTTTGTTACCGAGGTTTTGCCCCGCTGGGGCATGCAGAAATAGATGAAGGGCAATATTGACCAGGCTTCTTTTACTACGGCAGACGAGCAGTGTGACATGAGAAGCGGCAGTTTGATAGTCCCACTTCGACAAGCTCAGTGTGACAACAAGCGAACACCTCAACCAATAGCGCTGGATAACAGCCACCCGATAAATTCATCCAAAAAAAAGAAACAGCTCAGGGAGATAAACCCCCGCTACAAAGCATATCCCACTAGCCACTTGCTACTCGCCATTCACCACCCCCTCTATCAACCGATCCCAATCATAGAGATAAACCAACGTATCAAAGAAAGCCCCACTAGCCACTTGCTACTCGCCTTACTTCCTTTTACTCGCCAGGTATTTTTCTGCAATCACTTCCCCATCCCCTTCTTATACACTTTACTCTCCACCCATGAAATAATATCCAGGTAAGCAAAGGACCGTGTCTGGAAACGGTCTTTTTCGAGGTGCTTGATGGTATGCAATAATTTTTCAAACTCGGGAATGAGCTGGCGGGGACTGAGTGGCATGGATTGCCTTAAGAATTTAAACATGGCCTGCTCCACTGCTGTGAGGTTTTTCATTTTTAACATGAAGCGATACACTGATTTGCTCAGTGATTCCATCAGCATATCATTCCCCAGTTCAAAATGTGCCATGAGATGTAATACACGGGCATAACACTGCAGATCAATCCGCAGGTTGGTATTGTCGTTGATGATCTTCTGCAAATAATCAATACAGGTATCATAATCACCACTGCCAAAATACATGGTGGCGAATTTGTAGTTGAGCACCAGTACCCGGTGACGATCGAGGAATAAATCATTCTGCTCCAGTTCCTGTTCAATTCCCGGAATGATGGTGAGTCCTTCCTTAAATGATCCCCGCATGAAATGCTGGTTGATCCGGGCCTGACTGATATAAATAAATGCCTGTATCCTGAAGTTATCGTGATCCCTCACCCTGTCCGTCTGTGCCAGCTGCTCAAACTGCTGCAGGGCCCGTTCAAACTCACGGTGATTACGCAAATCAAAATGCGCATTGAGCAGATAATGCATGGCTTTGATGTGGTGACTGGTCTCCACCCTTTTCATCAATGGAAATTCTTCAAACAGATCCACCTGCTTTTGTGCATAGCGATAGTACTGTAAAAATCCTGGCGGATAAATGCATACCAGGTATAGCTCTGGTAGAAATACAATCTCTCGTAAAAACCTGTCTCCTTACCCGCCCCACTTGGAAGGTTCTGGGTCATGAACTTGCGGATATCCTTTTCATCATACTCATCACGGGCATGACCATTCTGCACAAACCAACTGAATAATTTGAGCGATAAGTTAGATAAACGGGTGACTTTATCAATCTGGTTATTGACTTCATTGGCCTCCGCTGATAAAGAATCCGCCCGGTCCTCCATACTGCGGGTGATATGCAATCCCTCAATTCTTTTTTCGAGGGCCAGTAGTTGCGGGAGGAAATAATATTTCTGATTACTACGGGCCGTTTCCTTAGCCTTGTCAATGATGCGCAGGCTTTGTATAAATAATCCTTTCTTATAAAGGATATGCGCATAATCGAACTGCTCGTTCAGCTGCAGGTCCAGACTATCAGAACTTTTCAGCAATCGCAGACTGGCCAGGATCTGTTTGTACAAATGGATTTTAAGATTGGAGAGCTGAGGCTTGGTCACATCCTTCAACTTTTTAAGCAGGGCTTTTTCTTCGTAGTCGGACTGCTTATCCAGAGCATCAAATAAACGCACGATTTTCAGGTCCGTATTGCCCGAACTCCGGTTGATATAGAGCTTGAAATGGCGTTTTTCCGCCTTTTCAAGGGATTTGATGAGCTGAAATACTATGTCATTTGTGCGGTTGGGCATCATACCGGGTTTTTCCTGAAATCCGCTCCCAGTAAGGCTTTCACGGTCCATACCCCCCCTTAGGCATGCTGAAATACAGCCGTAATTGGTTTGAAGGACAAAATGCGGTAGCCTACTTTTGAGTCAGAAGATTAAAACATAGGCAAGCAATCGTTGGGAGGCAAGTTTACCCCGGTTGTTCTGTGGGGCGTTAGAGGTCGAAGCAAAGGTAAAAATTAATCTTCTAAAGCTGTGAATCAGCCATAACCCGCATTTCGAAGATTTTCATATGGCAAGCAATCGTTAGAGGTCAGTCCGTTTCTACGGAAGGACCTTTTTTTTGTTTAAAGGCAGGCCAAGTTAAGATTTTCTTAACAGCTGCAAAATTTTCAGGCCAGTTTTTTTAAATTCTCTATCTCCTTCACCGATTGGTTAAACAATAACAATCGTTAGCATCAGCCCCGGTTTTTTGATTCAGTTATCTTCACGGTATAATAATATACCATGGCTGTACGCATTTTTATCACCGGGGCACATTCGACAAAGAATACAATGAAATCACGGGGCAGTTATTTTTAAGGACACACACATGCATGAGCTGCTGGAGAAAGGGCGTTGCCAGGTACCCGTGGAAATCCGAACACTGATGATGATCGACAGTCTGGAAATGACGGATGGCGATCGCTCCCTCATCGCCCATCAATGTCATAGTTGCGAGGAAACACAGATCGTGGTAACGCATGGTACTGATACGATGAGTGAAACCGCTAAAGTACTGGCCGATAAAATAAAAGATAAAACCATTGTACTCACAGGGGCGATGATTCCCATCAAGTTCGGCAGCTCGGATGGTTTGTTTAACCTGGGCAGTGCACTGGCTTTTGCGCAGTCATTACCACATGGGGTATATGTGGCGATGAACGGAAGGTATTTTAATTGGGATAATGTAAGGAAGAATAAGCAGACGGGGGTATTTGAGGAGGTTAAATAGTTTTTTTCACCGCAGAGAATTGAGAACGGAGAGGTTTCGCAGAGATGCCTAAATATTATGAAAATATATTCCGGTTATAGATTTCAACTAATAAATAATATCTCTGCGAAATCTCAGCTACTCTTTTTTTCTGCGGTGAATAACCTCATCTTCCAAACAGATACCGATGCCTCTGAAAATACGCCCCCTCCCCATCAAATCTTACCATCTTAGTAATAGAAAATGTTTTTTCCATCAACTCCCCTGCTCTCCAATACGAGCTGCCAGGTTCCGTCATTTAACAGCTTTTTTTTCCATAAGAGTCATCTCATTCAGCTTTTTCCGTCAGCACTGATGGTATACCGGAATTTATTATTCTTGTCCGGTTCAGCTGAATAGTACAGATACTGATCAAAACTGTCACTACCCGATAATTCAATCATCGTATTAGCCAGCATACTTACCGTATCCATACTGGTATAATCCAGGTAGATCAGGGTGCCGGTCCATTTACCTGCCAGGGGACTAAAATCCTTCTGACTGATCACTGTTTGTGCATGGCTATGGATTTGCAGGACCAGCAACAGACTGATAAAAAATGTTTTCATGATAATTGGTTTCATTTAGTAATGGAAAAATTTTGTTTCTCACCTGCTGTTACTTCATACACCGGTTGATCTGTTCTGCCTTCCTGATAAAACCGGGTGCCCACCGGTACTGTTTCTTTGACAGAACCATAAGCTTTCAGATCAATACCATAGGATCCTTTACCGGGGTACTTCACCACCAGTTCCATCCAGTGGCCCGTTTTATTATTGATTCTTACCTGCACTCTTTTACTATCAGGCATTGCCGGTGCAGTTGGTTGGTTTTTATATCGGATCTCACCATTTCCGTCAATCCCCGAACCGGATGCCGGTCTTCCTTCATTATGATTCACCACATCGCCATTGCCACTGCCATTGGCGACAAAAGCATTCGGACTATTGATCAATACATCTCCGTTCCCGGATTTCTGTACCCTGACTTTATTGGCTAATAATTCACCGGCTTTCAAATCACCGTTGCCAGATTTTTCAATATCCATTTCCTCCACATTTCCCTGCAGGATGATATCACCGTTGCCACCGCCCTTTATTTGTATTGACCGGCCACTGATACCAACGACACTGATATCGCTGTTGGCAAAATGCTTTAATACGGTGAGCGCGGGCATGCTGATTTTTATATTAATATTCGTTGCTTCGATATACATCCGGTTATTTTCATTTCCTTCCAGTTCCATTTTCAGCTCTTCATTATTATTGGATACCCGAAGCAGGCTGTTCAGGTTATCATCAATAGTCACCGAAACCGAAAAAGGTTTGCCCAATTCCACCTTGATTTTACCATGCAGATCCCTGATGTTTATTTTTTCAAAGTTGTCGTAGTTGAATGTCTGACTCAGCAGCACGCCTGACCCTTTCAGCGGTTTGTTCTGTGCCGTAACATTCAGACTACCCATTACCAGTATCACCGCCACAGCCGTTTTGATCATTGGCCTGCTGCTGATTTTTTTTCTGTTTACAATCCATTGATCAAGTGAATACCTTCCGCCACCGGCGAAAAGCACCAGCAGGAAGCCCATGAAGAGGGTGTTCTGGAAATACATACCACTTAATGGCTCCGGATTGTCATACCATAAAAAGGCAATCACAAAAAACTGGAAGACGAGTTGAAGGGCATTGAATCTGGTGAGTAACCCCAATGCAATTCCGATACCCCCGACAAATTCACCCCAGGAAGCGAGGGTAGCCCAGAATGCCGGTGAGGGAAAAGTAAATCCGAGTCCGGCCACCTGATCATTGAACCAGCCTGGTGCTGCCAATGTATTCATTTTAGGCCAGCCGGCATGGATGGCGATACTTATTCCCAGGTGAAGGCGGAACAAGAGCCAGCCCAGGTTGAGGATTCGGTTATCATTCAAAGAAGACCCGAAGAGGAACTGATACATTGATTTTTTCATGACTTTCATTTTATTGATGTAGGACACAAAAATGCAGTGGCGGGAAGGGCTGGTCGCTGCAAATCATCATTTAAGACCAGGAGAATAAGTATCAGATCTTATGAAAGGGTATTAATTCTTCTAACCTGTTCAGGGCCATGGGAAATTGGAAGGGGATTTCTCGCTTCGCGTGTAATATCGCTACACGATATATAGAGAGAGGAACACGGAAGCCGTCGGCCAAAGCCTATGGCGGCGGACGATGACGCGGATTGAACGCCTGCCTGCCGGCAGGCAGGGTTAAATCTCTTTACCCGCAGGGCTTTTCTTTAAGTTAAACAACATTTCTGCTGTCGTATCATTTATTGCTTTTGCATCACTTTAGCAGGACTACTGACCCCTTTTTTTAGTTTTTCAGCAATGAGCAGGGATCGTTCAATCTTTTTATCGGATGACTTCACCATATTAACGAGGGCGATCAGTCCTCTTTTATTACCAGGGGTGAGTGTATTGAATATTTTTTCTGCAGCCGGATCCGTGGCCAGGACCTCCGCAAATTCCTCCGGTACCGAAAACTGCAGTTCCGTATCATCCTTTTTTAGTTGCAGTTTTACAATACTGCCCGCTTTGAGTTGAAGGGCTTTCAGGTGCTGGCTGCCAATCATCACATAATACATCCCTTCTTTGGTGCGCATGATGGCTGCATGGATCTTGTATTGATCATTGAACTGACAGATGATCCTTTTATTTCCACCTGATGTCAGTCTTTTCACATCAGCCGCGCTGAGCTGGATATAATGCATATACCCACGGGCGGGTTTTTGTATGGTATAGGGTGTGGCCACTATTGTTTGCTGAGCCATTCACGGGGTGTTAAACCGGTGGCTTTTTTGAAAGCCCTGTTGAAAGTGGCTTTGGAGTTAAACCCGCATTCAAAGGCAATAGAAAGCAGGGTTTGTTTCTTATGTTCTCCTTTTTCAAATAAAGATTTGACTTCTTCCAGCCGGTACTTGTTTACCCAATCATTGAAATTCATGCTGAAACCTTTGTTGATCACCATGGATAACAAAGAAGGATTGGTTTGCAGTAGTTTGGCCATTTGTGTGAGGGAGAGTTCGGGATCCTGGTAGGATTTTTCCTCCTGCATCATTTTTTCCAGTCTGGGCTTCCATTGACTAACCAGTTCACTGCTTTGGTTCTGTTCTTTTGAATCGCTTACAATATCGATGACATTCGCATCTTCTGTGTACTGGTTTTCATCGATACCCGGCCCTCTTTGCTCCAGCAGCAGGGTGGGCTTGTAACTGACGAGGTTGGCCCTGAAGGGTACCCTGGTTTCCACTGAATTGGCATAACCGGTAATGGCGATATAATAAAAGATGAGGGCAAAGACCATAAAATACCACCATATATCCCCATACCAGAGGTTGAAAAATTCGCCGAGAATAAAAAAGGTCACCCGCACCAATAACATGATCAGGAAGGCCATTAAAAAATTCCGGACCCAGCGGTACATCACTACTTCTGCATAACTGACCAGTTGTACGATCAGTTTTTTATAGAGACTATAATACCGCAGGGAGAGAATAAAATAAGTGAACATGGATACAAACCCGGTGACCTGGTACCAGGTATCAAAATCGGGGTCGGTACCGTTGGCCAGGAAAAAATATTTTTTAAATACCAGTTTATCCGTCACCACCATTACGATACTAAATAGCAGGTAGAGGATACCGGGGAGCAGGTGCCAGCATTCTTTTTTTCCAAAACGAAATGAAGGATTCAACAGGCTTTGCACATAAAAAAAGATGACGGGCCCGATAAAATAGAGTTGCTGAAAGGGAACATAGAAAAGGATATCCCGGTAGGGCTGGTTATCATACCAGCCGCCAAAGCCCAGCATCCAGGGGCTGATATACAATACACAGAGCAGTAAAAATAAACTCAACCATTGATCTGCACGTGTTTCATTGACCTTTCCCTTTCGGTATAAAAGAAAGGCATATACGAGGCCATGAATAAAGAAAACCAGCAGCAGCGAGCTTTGTAAGCCAAATTCGAATAGCATATGTGGAAGATAATACTTGCGGGGGAAACAAGTGAGAGGCTATTTTGTTTGGGGGCTGCTAAAGTGATTTTACCGCAGAGAAAAGAGTAAACAGAGGTTTCGCTGAGATATTTCTATTCTTGCCTGCAAAATTCAATACAGCGAATATGAGGATTAGCCGTTAAATCTCTCTGCGTAACCTTTGCGCTCTCCTTTCTCTGCGGTTAAAAATAAAAAAGGCCGGGTAGAAACCCGGCCCGTTCAATCTATGATTCCCTTAAGTTATTCTTTGTCTTTTTTCAGGCTCATGCTCCTGTTGATGGTAAAACCAAAGGACACATTACTGAAATTGAATTTTTTATAGCTGTCATCCGGCCGCATAGGGTTGCGGGCCAGCTGGTCAACCAGAGATGACTGTACAGTATTACCAATAAAGAACTGGAAGAGGTGACCACCGGTATTGAGTTCCAGACCCAGTGAAATCAAATCAGGGTTATAACTCACTACCGCTCCGCTCTTGGTGATCAGGTTCTCGTGCATGTTCAGCTGGCGGCTGTATTCAAAAGTCAGGTTCTTGTTGGAAGTCATTTTTAATTTACCTGCCAGTCCGAGAGAATACACCATATTACTGTTATTGATACCGTAAGGAACAGTATTGAAATGCACTACCGTTGGCATTACCTGCAGGGAGAACTTATCAGAGAACTTGCGGGCGATCAGCAGTTGGTGTACAAAAGCCCATTTATTCCATGACAGGGTTATATCGGGGTCTTTGGTAGTATTTACATGAGCCAAAGAGTACCAGCCCAGAGAAATTGGCATGCCGCCCTTTCCGGTTTCCTGGCGAAGGATTCTGAACTTCGCCCAGCCTTCGTAACGGGATCTGCCTGCTGCTGCCAGTCCGAGGTTAAGGTAATTAGCAGGTGAATAATCGAATGACAGATAGGTTTGTGCCACACCGGAGTTGATACCAAAGAGTTGCCCGAGGTTCTGGGATCCACCGTCTTTTAACCAAAGGGAGCTGAAGTGGTGGGAGACCATGAACTGCAGGGTGCTCTTACTGACTATTTCAACGCTTTGCTGATTAACAATCTTGGTAGCATTGAAAGTTACTTTTACTTTCTTTTTAGCAGGCGCCGCTTTTTCTTCCGGGGCATCCTGTGCCATGGTTGACAAAATCAAACCCAGGAACACAACCGGAAGCAGCAATATCTTTTTCATAATACCTTTTTTAATTGTTAGTGATTAGTTTGTACAGGATTTGATCGCCATTATTGTGGCTGTCCCTGTGCAATCCATTCTTTGAATTTATTAATGGTACAGGTTGTAAGGCTTAATGCACCACCGGGGTGACCAGTAGAGCCACCACTATTCATGATGGAAGTAAGTTTGTCCTTAGCTGTAACCATTTTGGTATAATCCAGTGCTGCTGCAATGCCGCCATGACAGGTGGCGCCTTTACAACTACTGGTATAAATGGGCACGATATCACGTGTATAAGTAAGTGCTCCTGTAACAGTACAACCGGCGCCATCATCATAGGGGTCACCCTGTGCGATCCACCTTTTAATGATATTTTTTTCGCTGGGGTTGAAATCAATTTGTCCGCCACCGGGGTGTGAGCCGCCATTTACCCATGCTTCAAACTGGGAGCGTCTGGCCAGAATGGCATCATAAAAGATGGTATTGGTACGTTGATCGGAGAACAACACCGCACGAATGGTTACGCTTGTATTATGGCAACCGCAGGGACCAGCCGTTACAATAGGTACCACTTCGTTCCGGAATGAAACGCGGGGCAGTTCCAGGATATCTTCTTTATTCTTGTAGCAGGAGGACAGCAGATAAACCATCATGGAAGTCATCACACCTGCCAGTATTATTTTCTTTTTCATATCTGAAATTTTAAAGTAGTTAATGAGGGTTTATGGCAGAATGATGTTTCCGGTTTTGCGGTATTTGAAGATACCTGCGCCGGTTGGGCCATATTTCCATACAGAAGGAATATTAGGATCAGCAAAGTACCATGCTTTGATGATCGCAATCTCTGATGGTTTCAGTCCACCGTCATCATACGCCATACCACCCTGTTGACTGCTGCTGTAAACACCGGTGTAAGGATTCGCTACCAAAATGGTTGAATCCACACGGGAGATCATGGCACTGGCTGTATTCAGCGGATTACCACTTACATAATAAGTAACCAGTGTGCTGGGGTTAGTGTAAAGTATACTGTTGCTGCTGCGTTGTCCTTTGGGATAGTATACATCCAGCAAGATATCGTCATAGGTTTGCAGCGGGCCACGGGTACTGGCAGCTGACCTTGGTGTAGAGAATTTTTTCCAGGGTCTGAAGCTGTTATTGGCCAATGTATCGCTATAAAATTTACGTACGCTGTCTTTATAGGCATTCCATACCGTATTCCGCAGCGTGGAATTGCTGATCAGACAATAAGAAGTGATAGAACCTGATACCGGGTTTGTATAGAGATAGGTAGTTGTATCCGCTGTGGTCAGAGCTCCCAGTAATCCTCCTCTGGCCCATCCACCGGTAGCAGTGGCCTGGTTATGACAGTTGGCAGAACCGCAACCATCATTGATGATACGGATAGCAGCTGGTCTGTAATCCGCCAGGTCTGGCTTTTCTTTGGCACCATTCCGGATCCAGTTATACAGGATGGCTTTGTCGGTAGTACCCAGTTCATGATTGGAGTTCACCGGAGGCATCGCTTTGTCATAATCATTGGTGGTTACAAATTCCCAAAGTTTGCTGCCTTCAGGATTGCCGGCAACCACATACTTCATGATATCGGCATAAGTCTCGAAGCGGGGATTCACTCTTCCGCCATGGCAGTTGCCGGTATTGCAATATTCGCGAACAATGGATTGAACACCGCGAACTTTGATTACATCATTTACATCGGGTGTCAAATCTGCTTCTGCAACAGTGGTGTTGTCATAAAATGAAGAAAACAGGGAAGAATCGGCACCGCCGGTATAAGCCCTGTTCAGATCCTTAATCAGGTCTCCTGTCTTTCTGCACTGGTACAGCGAAGTAGTGAGGAAAAAAACGCCCAGGAAAAGTGTGATCGCCTGGATAACTGTAACCTTTTTCATAAAACGTTAGTTTACTAATGAATTCCTTCTGCACAATAATTTCTTCAACCACGATTTCAAAAGTATTCAGGGCTGAATGACAGTAACATGACATATATAGGCGGTCAATATGACTTTTGTCACACGCACAACTAAACTCTGTCAAAAAAGATGGTTTGTGATAATACTCACAGATAAAAATGACAATTGTCATGGAAGGCTCCTGACAAGCTGGATAAGTTGCATCAGCCTTAAAAACTGAAGAAAATGGGAAACAAAAAAGACAATGCAGGATCAAGGAGACAATTTTTTTCCTCCCTGATCAGCAAAAAAGAAACAGCAAAAATAAAAATGCTGACGCCTGATGGAAAACTGGTTGAAGTGGACAAAGACGTGATTGATGCGAGTGTCAATCGTCAAAAAGCCAGCAGCCAGGATATTTACAATTGGATGGAGAACCCTTCCAAAGATTAAATCTATTCATCACTACCATATTATATATATGAAACAAGAAGAGATCAATGAACAGGGCCGGCGGGATTTTTTAAAAACTGCTGCTATTGCCACACTGGCCGCTACGGCCTGCGGAAGCCTGGCTTGCTCCTGTTCATCTAAAAAAGCAGCCACCGGTGATAAGGTAAAACTCTTATCTCCAGAAGGAGAAATCGTAGAAATAGATTCTTCTTATCTCAACCACCAGGAACATATGGCCATTGTATCCAAACTGGAAGCCCGGGAAGGTATTGCGGGTAAAAAGTTTGTGATGGTAGTGGATCTGGCCCGTTGTAAAAATGCACGTAAATGTATCAGTGCCTGTCAGAAATGGCATTACCGGCCTGAAGAAACCGAGTGGTTAACTGTCAAACTTTTAAAAGACAGTGACAAAGCAGCTCCCTACTGGTTCCCCAAACAGTGTTTTCATTGCGACAATCCGCCCTGTGTAAAGGTTTGTCCGGTAGATGCCACTTTCAAAAGGCAGGATGGATTAGTGCTGATTGATAATAACCGTTGTATCGGCTGTAAATTCTGTATGGCCGCCTGTCCCTATTCCACCAGGGTGTTCAACTGGAATGAACCGGAATTATCACTCGATATCCGCGACCTGGCTTATAACCCTGAAACCGGTATCCCAGCTAAAGTAGGTACTGTCGAAAAATGTGATTTCTGTCCGGACCGTGCCCGTGAAGGCCTGCTCCCTCCTTGTGTGGAAGCCTGTCCGAATGGTGTTTTCTATTTCGGTGATGAAAATGAAGACGCAGTTTGTAACGGAGAGGAAACCGTCAGTTTTACCCAATTGATAAAAGATAAAGGCGGTTATCGCTATATGGAAGAACTGGGTACCAAACCCAGGGTGTACTACCTGCCGCCAAAAGACAGACAGTTCCCTGTGGAAAGAGGTTATGAAGACCTTGATTCCAATCTTAAAAAACGGTTCGAATCAGTGATGGAGCCGGATAAACAAAAAGACTAAAAGGTTAACTGATCATCTTCAAAGTATTTATTATGGAACTCAATTCATATCAGCAAAAAGCTTTTCAGCATCAGCGCCCGTTTTTAGAAAAATACGGAAAGTTGAACTGGCTACTTACTTTTTTCTTCCTGATCTGGATCGCAGGTGGCGCCTACGCATTGTACCTGCAGATCGCCAAAGGACATGGTGTAACAGGGATGCGTGATAATGTGGTGTGGGGGTTGTTCATCGTCAATTTTATTTTCTTTATCGGATTAAGCTATGCCGGTGCCATCATTGCCGGTGTGCTTCACCTGCTCAAAGTGCCCTGGGGAAAACCCTTTATCCGGCTGGCGCAAATGATGACCATTATCTCTGTGATCGTAGGCCCCATCTTTATATTACTGTGTGTGGGCCGCTTCGATCGCTTGCACCACCTGTTTATTTATCCGCGTATCCAGTCGCCCATGACCTGGGATGTAATGGCAGTGGTTACTTTTTTTGCAGGTGCCGTGTTGTTTTTATACCTGGCTTTGATCAAGGACCTGGCCGTTTACAGAGATGCAGGTTTGAAAGGCCCCAAATGGAGACAAAAACTCTATAAGTTTTTTGCCATTGGTTATCGTGGAGGTGCCAGTCAGAAAAGACACCTGATCATTTCTCAGAACCTGATGGCCATTATCATGATTCCCTTGTCCATTATTGTAGCTTCCATCCTTTCCTGGATTTTTGGAATGACCCTGCGTCCGGGTTGGCATAGCACCATTTTCGGACCTTATTTCGTACTAGGTGCCCTTTATTCCGGTACCGGTGTACTGATCGTAGCCATGTGGTATTATCGCCGGTCTCACAAACTGGATCAATACCTTACTGATCAGATCTTCCGCTATATGGGATATGCCATGATGGTACTGGCTGCTGGTTATGGTTATTTTACCTTCTCTGAATATTTCACCGGATGGTTTGGTTCTGAAAAATGGGACAACGAGCTGATCCATAAATTATTTAGTCCGCAGGAATATGGCTGGTGGACCCTCTTTGCCAACCTGGCCGGTATTGTATTCCCGATCCTGGTAGTGGCGATTCCTGCTACCCGCAAAACCAACTGGATCACAGCAGCGGCTTTGATCATGGTGCTGGCCATGTGGGTGAAACGATACTTGATCATTGTGCCAACTTTAGAATCCACCCTGCTTCCTATGCAGGATACGCGTACGGAATATGTAAAATATTCAGCCACCTGGCCTGAATGGTTACTGACTGGTGCCGGTCTGGCTTCTTTCTTCCTGTTCTTCCTGCTGATGTCGAAGTTTGTGACCATTGTACCGGTATCCGGACTGGAAGAAACAGACCATACCCATAAACATGTGAAAGCACCTGAACTGACCAACGCCACCAAAGAAGATATTCAACCAGCATAAAAAAGTATTATGAGAACGCTATTTGCATCAAACAATAAACCAGCCCGGCGCCAAGAGCGGGGCATCCTGGTCCTGCTTTTATGTTTGCTGTTTAGTCCCCTGCTGTTAAAAGCACAGGGCGACACTACACAGCCTGCCGCAACTGATACCACAGCAGTCGCTGCCACAACAGAGGAAGCAGCCGCTCCGGAAATGATTTCCCCTTCCATCAGCCTGACCGGTATCCAGCAAGCTGATAACAGTATCATCATCAAAGCAGCCCTCAAGGCCAAAGCAAACGGACAGTTTTACCAGTTATACCGGATGAAACTGCAGGCTTTTGCCGTGAACGGAGAAGAAGAAATTCCTTTGGGTCATGTGATCACCGACGGAATGGGAAAGGCCATCTTTACTATAAAAAATGACAGCCTTCCTGCTGATGCCGAAGGTAAACTCAACTTCAAAGTAGTATTTGCCGGAAATAAGATGATGGATCCAGCAGAAGAAGTTTTATCTTTTAAAAAGGCTAAACTGGAAATCACCCCGGTTAAAGAAGATTCACTGATGAGTGTGCAGGTGAAACTGGTTGATGGGGCAGGAAACCCGGTAAAAGATGCTACTGTAGGCATTTTTGTAAAAAGACTGATCCAGCCTCAAAAACTGGGAGAAGCCACTACTGATGAAAACGGGGAAGCGGTAATAGAATTTCCCAATGGTATTCCCGGTGATGAAAAAGGCAACCTGACCATCATCGGCCGGGTAGATGAAAACGAAACATTCGGTAACCTGGAAGCTTCATCCGTACAGCCCTGGGGTGTTGCAGTTTCCAATAAATCTGTAGAACAACCCCGTGCTTTATGGAGTAGTCACCCTCCGCTCTGGATGCTGATAACTTTTATTGTACTGATGGCAGCCGTTTGGGGGCATTACATCGTCATAGTATATGAAATGTTTCGCCTGCGGAAAGAAGAACCCCATACGGAACCTCAAAAAAACTAACCAACTCAACACATAATCAACTATTTAAACTGTAAAAAAACAAAAATCATGAAGACTAAACTTTCAACATTTGCTCTCGGTCTGACTGCCATGGCTTTTATGGCCTTTGGTACTAAATCTTTTTTTCAGCAAAAACCCTGGCCCGTACCCGATGCACAGAAGAATAAAGTAAATCCGCTGAAGGGTGATGCCGCTTCCATTGAAAAAGGGAAAGCCCTTTGGAGTCAGCATTGCAAATCCTGTCATGGAACAAAAGGCAAAGGTGATGGACCAAAAGCTTCACAACTGGATACTGATTGTGGTGACTTTACCAAAGCTACTTTCCAGTCCCAGACCGATGGTGCCTTGTTTTATAAAACCTCTGAGGGCCGGGATGATATGCCTTCTTACAAAAAGAAAATTCCGGATGCCAATGATATCTGGTCTCTTGTAAATTATATGAGGACCCTGAAATAATCGGTATCACATCTCTTTTTACAGACCGCCAATCGGCGGTCTTTTTTTTGCCTTGGATAATTTATCCGATTTTGTGTGACTTAACAGAAACAATGACCGGAAACCGCCCCGCTGCGATCGGATTTATTTTCATTACCCTGCTCATTGATGTCATGGGCTGGGGGCTGATTATTCCGGTAATGCCAAGGCTGATCTCTGAATTAAAAGGGATTCCGGTGAATGAGGCCAGCGCGGATGGTGCCCTGCTGATTGCGGCTTATGCATTCACTCAGTTTCTGTTTGCTCCTGTAATTGGTAATCTGAGCGACCAGTTTGGTCGAAGACCGGTATTACTTTCTTCCCTGCTGGGTTTTGGCATTGATTATATCATTCTGGCCCTTGCCCCTGATTATAGCTGGTTATTTCTGGGTCGTGTGATTGCCGGTATCACCGGTGCCAGTTTCACCACGGCCGCTGCTTATATCGCAGATATCAGTACCCCGGAAACCAGAACCAAAAATTTTGGAATGATCGGGGCTGCCTTTGGTTTGGGTTTTATCATTGGTCCTGCATTGGGCGGTTTACTCGCCGGACTGGGAACAAGAGCTCCCTTTTATGCCGCAGCCGGTCTTTGTTTGCTGAATGCCCTCTATGGCTATTTTATATTACCGGAATCTCTGGCTCCGGAGAACCGCCGAAAGTTTCAATGGAAAAGAGCGAACCCGATCGGTTCATTATTATTTCTTCGTAAAACACCTTCTATCAGCGGACTGGCACTCTGTTATTTCCTGATCTACCTGGCTGCACAAGCCGTGCAGGGCAATTGGAGTTTTTATACGACTTACCGTTTCAAATGGACAGAAGGGATTGTGGGTGCATCCCTGGCTGTGGTGGGATTACTGGTTGGTGCCGTACAGGGTGGTTTAACCCGGGTAGTAAATCCAAAACTGGGGAATGAAAAAAGTATTTACCTCGGTTTGGCTTTATACACGGTGGGGCTTATCCTGTTTGGACTGGCCGATCAGGGTTGGCTGATGTTTGTATTCTTATTGCCTTATTGTTTGGGGGGTATTGCCGGTCCATCGCTACAGGCAACTCTGGCCGAGCATGTATTACCTAATCAGCAGGGGGCCTTGCAGGGGGCGCTAACCAGTTTGATGAGTTTAACCACGATCATTGGTCCGATGATCATGAACAATCTCTTTACTTATTTTACCAGTAAAAATGCACCCTTTCATTTTCCGGGTGTATCGTTTGAACTGGGGGCTTTGTTTATGCTGATGAGCTTGCTAATTGCGTGGAATCTTTTTAGGAAAGAAAGAAGAGCCCGGGCAGAAAAAGCCGGTTAAGCCGTACGCTATCACTAATTATTATCATGCCGAAGGATGATATAGGGCATTGTTACAGGGTGCCGCAGAGCGGAACTTTACATTCTTCCGATTTCTGCCATCCCTGATACATGCGATTGCCCGCCTATTATTTGATTCATTAAAACATTATTTATGTCAGCCAAGACTCCATTTCTTGCCATGGAAACCGCTCCTGCCCGCGCAGAGCTGGAAACATGGGTACAACAAATTGCCACTTATTGCGCTGCAGATAAAGTACACTGGTGCGATGGATCCAAAGAAGAGTATGACCAGCTTTGCCAGTTACTGGTGCAGAAAGGCACATTTATTCCATTGAATCCTGAAAAAAGGCCCAATAGTTTTGCCTGCTTCAGCGACCCCAGCGATGTGGCGCGTGTAGAAGACAAAACTTTTATCTGTAGTTTAAGAAAAGAAGATGCAGGCCCAACCAATAACTGGATGGAGCCGGTAGCGATGAAGAAAATCCTGGAAGGACTGATGCAGGGTTGTATGAAGGGAAGGACCCTGTATGTGATTCCATTCTGCATGGGACCGGTTGGTTCACCGCTCTCCCGTTATGGCGTACAGCTGACCGACTCTGAATATGTATGTGTGAACATGTATATTATGACGAGGATGGGAGAAAAAATTCTTCCTTATCTGAAAAACAAGGGTTACGTGAAATGCCTGCATACGGTTGGGGCGCCTTTAAAAGAAGGTCAGGAAGACAGCAGCTGGCCCTGCAATCCCGATGTAAAATATATTTCCCATTTCCCGGAGGAAAGAGTGATTGTTTCTTACGGTAGCGGTTATGGTGGTAATGCCCTGATGGGTAAAAAATGTTTTGCACTCCGGATCGCTTCAGTAATGGGACGTGAAGAAGGCTGGCTGGCCGAACACATGCTGATCCTCGGTTTGGAATCACCTGAAAAAGAAAAGACTTATGTAGCCGCTGCATTTCCGAGTGCCTGTGGCAAGACCAATTTTGCCATGATGATTCCGCCTAAAGAATTTGAAGGCTGGAAAATCAGTACCGTGGGAGATGATATAGCGTGGATCCATAAAGGGGAAGATGGATGTTTGTATGCCATCAATCCTGAAGCCGGTTATTTTGGTGTAGCACCAGGTACCAATTATAAAACGAACCCCAATGCCATGGAGAGCATCCGGGCGAATACCATATTTACCAATGTGGCCATCACAGCGGATAAAGATGTTTGGTGGGAAGGACTGACCAAAGAAATACCCGAAGGACTGACCGACTGGCATGGAAAACCATGGGATCCGCAGGGAGGAAAACCCGCGGCTCACCCGAATTCCCGCTTTACAGCGCCGGCTATGCAGAATCCTGCTATTGACAGTGACTGGGATAATCCCAAAGGTGTCCCCATTTCAGGATTTATTTTCGGAGGAAGAAGAAGCAGTGGCGTGCCATTGGTGTACCAGTCATTCAACTGGAGCTTCGGCGTTTACCTGGCCACCACCATGGGAAGTGAAATGACGGCTGCAGCTTTTGGAGAAATCGGCAAAGTGCGCCGTGATCCATTTGCCATGCTGCCATTTATGGGATATCATATTGGTGATTACGTGAATCACTGGTTACAGTTTGGCCGTGATCTTCCCAATGCGCCAAGAATATTCGGTGTAAACTGGTTCAGCAAAAATGAAAAAGGAGAATTCATGTGGCCCGGATTCGGACAAAATGTTCGGGTATTGAAATGGATTGTGGAAAGGATTCGTGGCAGGGCTTCTTCTGTGGAAAGTCCGCTGGGCTGGATGCCACGTTATGAAGACATGGACTGGACCGGAATGGAAAATTTCAGCAAAGAGGACTTTGAAAAGATCATGACCGTTGACCGGGAAGCTGGTAAGAAAGAACTGCTTTCTCACGAAGAACTCTTTGAAAGAACTTATGATAAATTGCCGAAAGAAATCTTCTTTATGAGAGAGCTGCTGCTCTCTGCGCTCTGGCGTTCTCCTGAAAAATGGAGGATGGAGGCTGAAAGAGGATAGACCTTTACCGATTGCTTCGAACATCAGTTATTTCCCGCAGTACAATACTGCGGGAAAACTGATGCACTTAAAATTTTAATGATGCCAGGCTGGTTACATGATCTTTTTACCAATACTTCCATTGCACAAACGGTGATCGTTTACGGTCTGGTGATTTCAGCCGGTATCTGGCTGGGCCGGTTAAAAATTGCCGGTGTTTCCCTTGGTATTACCTGGGTACTGTTTGCCGGTTTGATCTTTTCCTACTTCGGTTTGGAAACAGATAAGAATACTTTGCATTTTTTGAAAGAATTCGGGCTGGTATTATTTGTTTATGCGGTGGGATTGCAGGTGGGTCCCGGTTTCTGGGCATCCTTGAAAAAAAATGCCACCAGTAATAATTTACTGGCCCTGGGAATTGTAAGCACAGGGGTACTTATTACGGTGATTCTTTTTTTAGTCAGCAAAAACAATATTGCTGTCATGGCCGGTGTGATGAGCGGATCCGTGACGAATACACCGGGGCTGGCAGCTGCACAGGCGGCTGTATCTGATCTTCATGTAAGTGTAGCCGATCCATCCCTGATTACTCTCGCTTATGCGGTTACTTATCCGCTGGGGGTTTTCGGAATTATTGGTGCCATCTTATTGCTGAAAAAAATATTCGGGGTAACGATTGAAAAAGAACAGGAGCTGCACCGCAAACTGGGGGTGATAAGAGCCAACCGGCCGGTATCTGTACACCTGAAACTGGAAAACAAATTACTGATTGGTCAGCCGCTCCGCCGCTTATTTGAAATGCTGAAAGAACCGGTAGTGGTATCAAGAATGTATCATCAGCATGAAATCATTACCCCTACCCCTGATCTGATTCTGGCAGAAAATGATGTATTGCTGATCGTGGCTTCCCGTCATGAGATCGATGATCTGCGTTTACTGGTTGGGCCGCCAAGTGAGCTGGATTTAAAAGCAGCGAAAGACAGTAGTCTTTTATCCAGACAGATCCTGGTAACCCGCGCAGAAGTCACCCATCGCCGGCTGGGAGATCAACCTGAATTACACCAGCATGATTTTACTTTTACCCGTTTAAACAGGGCCGGTATTGAAATGGTACCACATGGTGATATGTTTCTGCAATTGGGTGATACCGTAAAAGTGGTGGGCACACAGGAAGGAATTCAAATGGCCACTAAAGCCCTGGGTAATTCGCTGAAAAAACTGGAAGTGCCGGACCTGGCTCCCATCTTCATGGGAATTGTACTGGGGGTGATTCTGGGCAGTATCCCTTTTCATTTTCCCAATGTACCAGTGGCGGTGAAACTGGGAATGGCAGGAGGACCTTTAATTATAGCATTAACCCTGAGCCGTTTTGGGAATCTCTTTTACCTGAATAATTATACCACCAACAGTGCCAACCTGATGATTCGCGAACTGGGAATCAGTTTGTTCCTGGCCAGTGTGGGTTTGGGAAGTGGTCATAACCTGCCGGTTGCTTTTGCAGATGGAAGGGGATGGACCTGGATCGGGATGGGAATCCTCATCACTGTTGTGCCCTTGTTATTATTCGGGATCATTGCACGAAAATATTTTCGCAAGACTTTTTTTGAAATCTGCGGATTACTGGCCGGCTCTTCTACAGATCCTCCGGCACTGGCTTTTGCGAGCAAGCTGACGAACAGTGATATTCCATCGGTTACTTATGCCACAGTATATCCTTTTACGATGATCCTGCGGATTGTGGCGGCACAGATACTGATTCTGCTATTGATGTAGCGGGGATTTACCGGGTCAGGGCTTCTTTTAATGCGGCCACTGTTTTCTTATCATTACCTACAAAAATCTGTTTGCCGATGATGGTCACCGGTCTTTTCAGAAAGGTATATTCTTCGAGTATGTACTTGCGGTAATCTTTTTCTTCCAGTTTTTTATCTTTCAGGCCCAGTGCCTTGTATTTGAGTGCCCGGCGACTGAAGAGGGCCTCATAACTACCGGCCATTTTTTTCATTTCATCCAGCTGTGCGGGGGTGATTTTTTCAAATTTGATATCCTGCATAGTTAATCCGGCTTGATCTGCTCCGGTATCTTTTATAATAGCCTGGCAGGTGGTGCAATTGCCGAGGTGGTAGATTTTGTTCATGGTTGTGGAGGGGTTGAGTAGTTGAGAGGTTTAGGGGTTTAGAAGTTGATGAAGGAACGGTCACTGATTTCCATAGCAGGGCGCAAACCTATTAACTTTTCTTCTTGCCGGGAAATAGATTTAATTTGCAGCTTTAATTTATATCTATGGGTAAGGATGAAGTCTTCCGGGACGAGATAGAAAAAGCCAGTGATTTTAAGTTTGGCGCCAATGTAGCCAAGGTTTTTGATGATATGGTCAACCGTTCAGTTCCCTTCTACGGGGAGATCCAGCGGATGATGGCGGAACTATCTGCTAATCATGCAGCGGAAGGAAGCTTTGTATATGACCTGGGTTGTTCCACCGGTACCACCATGATTGGAATGAACACCATGGTGAACCAGCAAATTCGCTTTATCGGGATTGATGATTCGCAGGAAATGCTGGACAAGTGCAAATCCAAACTGATGGAACTGGGTTTTTCCCGCCCTTATGAATTGCGTTGTGCCGATCTGGCCCATGGGGTAAAGATTGAAAATGCTTCCGTGGTGGTGCTTTGTCTTACCCTGCAGTTTGTTCGCCCCATTTACAGAGAAAAGGTTTTAAAAGATATTTATGACGGCCTCAATCCGGGTGGTGTATTGATCCTGGTGGAAAAAATCCTGGCGGAGGAAAGCAATTTCAACCGTGATTTTATTGACTACTATTATAATTACAAACGCCGCAACAATTACAGCGAAATGGAAATTTCCCAGAAAAGGGAAGCGCTGGAAAATGTGCTGGTACCTTATAAACTGAGTGAAAATATTTCTTTACTGAGAGATCAGGGTTTCGGTCATTGCGAAGTATTTTTTAAGTGGTACAATTTTGCGGGGATTATTGCTACAAAAAAATAATTTTTAAAAAAATAACAAGAACCGAAGAAACAAGATCCAAATAAGCACCAAATTTCAAAACAAAAACACCACTTCACAGGCCGGTATTTTCTTTTTGCATTTGAAGTTTGATTGGTTCTTGTATCTTGTTTCTTTTCATTTTCATTCAACTAATGGTAAGTATCGGCAATTTCTTCTTCAAGTATCGTAACTGGATCTTTATCCTTTTTTACGGTGCCTTATTTATTCCTTCCTGGCCCCTGTTTTCTCCGGCGCAATTTGGCAGCACTTATTATATATGGCCGGTTGCCCTTGGGTTATTGATCACCTGTCTGGGTCAGCTCATCCGCGGACTCACGATCGGGCTGGCTTATATTGTACGCGGGGGAAAAGAGGGTAAGCCTTATGCAGAGGGATTAGTTACTGAAGGAATTTTCAATCATTGCCGGAATCCTTTGTATGTGGGGAATATCCTCATGCTGCTGGGCGTGGGTATCCTCGCCAATTCACTTTTCTATGTGGCCATCATGATCCCGGTTTTTCTTTTCATTTACCAGGCCATTGTATTAGCGGAGGAAAATTTTCTGCGTGGAAAATTCGGACCTGGCTTTGATGAGTACTGTAAAAAAGTGAACCGTTGGTTTCCGCGGATGGCTGGTTTATCTGCCACCCTTCGCAGTATGCAGTTCAACTGGAAACGCTGGATATTAAAGGAGCATACCACCCAGTTTATCTGGCTTTGCGGCATTGTTTTACTCCTTTTACTGAACTATCCTCAGTTCAGTGGTTATGATAACAATTGCAGAAACCTGCTGCTGGGCATCTTCCTGGGATTACTGGTATTGCTGTATATCCTGATCCGATACCTGAAGAAAACCGGGAAATTCAAAGAATAAACCTTTCTTTTTCAACGTATAAGGCCGGATTGGGGTTAAAACCCGTATTGGAGCTTTCCTGAGTTCGTAAACATTCCCCGGGTAGTTTCGTTAATTTTGTATGTCCGCCGGAATTGTAACCGGCATGGAATAAAATATTGTGCATTATGATCAAGACAGGTAATCCCATTATCAGCATTTATACGGAGATGACGCCCAATCCCGAAACCATGAAGTTTGTGGCCAATAAACTCCTGTATCCGGGCAAGAGCATTGATTTTCCGGATGCAGAAACTGCCAAGCCCTCGCCTTTGGCGGTGGAGCTTTTTGGTTTCCCCTTTATCAGGGCCGTGTTTATTGCCAGCAATTTTGTAACGCTGACCAAGACCGGTGAAACTGACTGGAATGATGTGATTCCTTCTGTGCGTCAGTTCCTGAAAGACTATCTGGAAGAAGGCAAGCCCGTGATCAATGAAGAAGAACTGGCCGCTGTAAAACAAAGCAGCAGCAATGAAGTGGCAGCTGATGATGATGATGTGGTAAAGCGGATCAAGGAATTGCTGGATAATTATGTACGTCCGGCAGTTGAAATGGATGGTGGTGCCATTCAGTTCAGGAGTTATGAGGACGGTGTGGTGAACCTGATGATGCAGGGCTCCTGCAGCGGTTGTCCTTCCTCTATGATTACCCTGAAAGCGGGTATCGAGGGCATGATGAAAAGAATGATTCCCGAGGTGAAGGAAGTGGTGGCAGAAGCAGAATAAAAATAATAAGCTATAAAATTGAAACCCGGGTTTTTGAAGTCCGGGTTTTTTTGTCTTTACAAAGGGCCGGATCTGACATGGCCGGTTTTCAATCGAAATTTCGTGGATGTAAGTGACTCGAAAATCAATTCACCCTGTAATCTCCATTATCCCTGAAGGTAATTGCTTTCTCTACTTTTCCTTTTGCATAGTCCATGGTTTTACCCGGCAGCCATTCATAAGTGAAATTGGTGCTGCCCAGCACTTTAGCAGCTAATTTGGTGGCCAGGTCCCTTTCATTAAAGCCCGGCTTGCCATAAATCGTATAACCATAGGCTGAGTTTAATGATAATCCGTTATTCGTTTTGCTGAAATCACCATAATAAATCACCATGATACCGATTGGCTTCTGCTGGATATTCGAGGAGACTACATTACCGCTGTAATCCAGCAATAACTCCTCTGATTCATTGACAAAGAGTACTTTTTTTGCCTCCTTCTTTCCAATGTATTCATCGATTGCAAATTTTTTGGCCCCTTCAAAAGCGGTGAAAGGAATATAAAATTTTGTAGACACTAAACTGCCATCCAGATTCATAAAAGTATTCACTGATCTTTTGATATTTCTATACGCGGAATCATGCATGCTGTTAACCGTACACTTTACCGGAAATATTCTGACTCTTTTCAATTTTTGATCGGCCCCGTTTTCAAAAACGGCCACACTGCCATACTGCGCAAAGAGACATGCCTGCAAACAAACAAATACAATAACTAAACCTGTTTTTTTCATTTTCTTATTTTTTAAAATATAGTTTTTTTCTACTTACAAGGTATTACTCCACCAGTACAAATGCCGCCCAGTAATAAGGACTGTATTTTTTCCGCATTTCAGTCTGGGCCTGTGCAAAGGCTTCGTTGATGGTTTTTCCTTTCAGCCAATAACCGTAAAAGGCAGTCATCAGTTCCGCTGTTTCTTTATCAGGTACCTGCCAGAGGCTCACGATCATTTTTTTAACGCCTGCCATTTTAAAGGCACGTTGTAATCCGAAAACACCTTCGTTTCCTTTTACATCACCGAGGGCAGTTTCGCAGGCGCTGAGAACAACCAATTCGGTATTGGAAAGATTTAACTGGGAAATTTCGTAAGCGGTTGCAATACCATCTTCCATACCCTCAATGGGTGTTTTGCCACTCCAGGCACGGTTTCCACCAGCTAATATCAATCCGCTTCTTAACAAAGGATCTTCAGCAAGTGTATAAGTATCCTTATTGTTGAGTGTACCCTGGTTCTCTTCCTTCTTTGGCTCAGACAGGAAGAATCCATGTGTGGCAATATGCAATACCTGAGGGGAATGGCCGCTCAGGCTTTTCAGGTTTTCTTCACTTGCCATCGTTTTTGTAAAAAGGCTTGCGCTCAGCTCCTGTTTTTCAAACAACTGCTTCACTTTTTCCACTTCCATGGCAGTACCCGGCAGATCAATCCAACTACCACCTCTTGTACCTCTGCCAGGGGGTGTATATTAGGTCAGATGCTGTCTGGCCCGGGCGTTTCAACTTAACCATGGCGTTACTGTCAAGTGAAAAAGACGGATCGCCGAACAATGCTATACTTCTTACTTTTTTATTTTCTGATTCCGTTTTACTGAGGGCTACCTGTCTTGTACTGGTATACTGCTGCAGAATATATTTATCCATCGAGGTCTGCCACTATCAACAGGCATGGCATGAAAAGCGATACTGTATAGTTTTCCGGCAGGGGCGTAGCTTATTTTACCCCTGATTCCTGACAGGTAGGGTTCCAGTGGACGCCAGGTGAGTTTGTACAATTCAGCTCCAAGAGCCGCAGCAGCCTTTTTATTTTTATATCACCGCCCCGGTAAAATTTGCTGACCATACTGGTGGCAGTGGTGCCGGCACTGTCGAAAATTTTTGCAATTGTTTTTTTCAAAAGAGGTATGAATTGTGGCATAGTCTCATTCTTCTTCAAAATATAGTAGCCATACATTACACTATCCGGTCCATCTGTTTAACCGAAGCCTGAATCTGACAAATTCAATGGCTGCCCCTCATCCGGTGCCAGGTTCTTCTTATAAGCGTTAATCTCAAAACCATACTCAAAAGCGTCTTGTTGATTACTTTTATTCAGGTCTTTTCGCAATGACTTTTCAAGAAAATCACTTTCTAGTCTTACCAATCAAGTTCTTTGCTTCTTTTCGTCGCCGGCAGACTGTACTGGTATTTCAACCATGTTTTAAGCGAATCCATCTTGTGCACCTGGAAATAATGCCTGGTCTTTTGAGCCCCGGGCATCCTGCAACATTCTATAGGTATCGGAAAGAGTTAAGGATTTAAGCGCTGCATTCATAAGGTAACGGTTTCCAGAGATATTTCATCTGTCGTATTGTAATTATAAGCAGAGCTATTGATATGCTCCAGCAGAGATACATTTTTATCAAAGGGAAATTGTTTTTCTCCGTACTCTGAGAAGTTGATCAATTCCCTTATGTGTGCAACTTTAGTTCCTGAGTACGCCATCAGGTAGCCTGCCACTACATCCTGAGCTCCCATTTCTTCACTCAATAGTACTGGACTTTCCCATTGTTTATCAATGGCTGGGTGTCGCCGGGTAAATGTTTAGACTGCAGGGGATACGATCTCAGAAATAGCAATACCTGCTCTGAAAGTATCGCCCTGCCGGGCATAAAGAACTGCCGTGTTGTTCAAGACTTCAATATAAACAGGAGGTAACCCACTTGGGCTTTTGCAAATTCCTTCGCTTTATTAAAAAAGCTGTCTGCGATTACT
The DNA here is from genome assembly GCA_016720745.1 of Chitinophagaceae bacterium. Classification (GTDB taxonomy): domain Bacteria; phylum Bacteroidota; class Bacteroidia; order Chitinophagales; family Chitinophagaceae; genus JJ008. Next base: position 41,608 of record JADKKA010000004.1, read on the forward strand.
TACTCCTTAAGTAAAGGTGCGTTTTTCCTCTTTCCAAAATACAAAGGAATAAAAAAGGGAACCGCTACTATCCGGAGTTCATACTCTTCACATCATATGATATACTTCCTGAGCATATCCAATACCCAATTTCCGGGTGCCCTGTAATATTCAACTTAGCCCTGCTCTGGCCACACGTGTATTTATGGTCTCCGGGCTTTTGTCTTAGAATACCCTGATAGCAGTATTGTAGGAATATGTATGGTAATATAAAGCCTCGTCTGTTTTGTGGTTTTGCAAGGCATATATCTGAGTAGTATTAACATCAGTCTGCTAAAGTCGGGATTATATTGTCCGTAATTCTTGTTTACCTGAATA
>JADKKA010000005.1 GCA_016720745.1 Chitinophagaceae bacterium
TTAATTGGCTTTTTATAGTAGAATTCTCCAGCCTTAGTGTAACATTACCCCTGTTTTTCAAAAGTAGATGGCCTTTCCCCTCCTTTCCGTGTACAAATACAGTTAACTCAAAAGCGTCGGAGCACTTATCATTAGTATCAATTAATGCAGGGTTATACAAATAAACTAAGACAAAAACACCTAAAGCACCTCCTGCTGTAACAAATTTGTTATGTATTTTAAAAAAACCTGGAATGATAGCGGCAATACCGGCAGCGCCTAAAGACAAAATAATTCGAAAAACAATATACTGGGATTTAGTAGGGCATGGCATTAAAACAATAGAAATAAAAATAACAACAACTGAAAGTATCCCAACTACTGCTGGCAATAAAATATTAGTTTGGCTTTTGCCCACGGTTTTACTCTTTGTCCTTTTCTTACTTCCACTATTAGAAGTTAATTGTGAATTTTGACTACTTTCTCCCATATTAGATAATTTATTTTTGTTTACCCAGCAATGAGCCTCAATTAATTGCTATCTGGAATTCACTTGACTTAATATTTTTTTTCAAATTTTCGAAATTTTATACTTTTTGAAGTAGTTGAAAAATCACAGGGAATTATTTACTAAATACAAGCCTTTACTAATTGACAAAATAAATAAATATTTAGCCGACCCTCCCCGAACACAAATTCAATTTGTATTTATATAGTCGCAAGATAAAAGCCATAAGCTTAGACATTTGCATTAGCTGTTATTGAAAAAATACCAACTTCTCAATGTTTCGCTAGTAGGGTAAGACTGACCAGATCTGGCAACCTAATTCAAGTTAAAGAATTTTCATATTTAATCCATGAAATAAAAAAATTAAATAACAAATCCTGCAAAAATGCCATTCATTTTTACTGGGGAAATTGAAACACCACACAATAAATACAACAAAGCCAATGCAATAATCTTGCACTTGCTTCCCCTACTACAAGCCCACATTTAATTTTTTTTACTGTTTTGAATCAGTTGATAAGTAATAATGACCCAAAAATTAAAACCAAATATCCTCAATAAGTAAATGTTTACAAGTTCTATTCCTTAATTTAGTAAGAAATTAAAGCAACGGAATCTATGCTTATCTATAATTCCGATAAGCCACCGCGCCTGTTCTCGGAGTATCAAAATCCTTACTCTTGAAATAGCACTTCTGTATCTTGCCGCGCTGATTCTGGAAATCCTCAACATGCAGATAAAATTGCTGAATGAATTCATTATTCCTGGTGCAATTGTTTTTATAAAATTCATTTATAGTCTGCATGAAGAAAAACCCGACCAACTAATCATTGACAATACAAGAAGGGAAGTCAGGGCCTCTTTCCGTTCTCCTTTAAATGATGAACACCAAGTAGTACTTCCATTTGATATCTGCCGGGTAAGGGTGGAAAGGTACCGTTCCTTTTTCAGCCGTAAGAAAAAAACAGAGATCATCTTTTACAAAAACAAAGCCGGCAATTTGAGTTATCCAGCCGGGAAACAGGGTTTGCTGAAACAACACTGGAAAATTTAGAGAAGAACTGGACAGGCTGACGCATGAAGCGGGCAAATAATATGAACTTCTAAACCCCGAAAAGAATGAGCAGCGGTCTTTATTGGGGTTCAATTTTCAATAATAGTACATAACTTCAATTACATCATTTCATCCAAACACAAAACCACCCCCACATGCGACCACTCTTTCTTTCAACCACCAGTTTTCTTGCAGGCCTCCTCCTGCTCAGCTCCTGCCAACAAGGCAACACCGAAAAAACAGTAGTAAAAGAAAAAGTCGACAGTCCCCAGTACTTCCTGCTAAGACCCAAACTGGAAAAAGAATACGGTTATTCCCACGCCGTTCAAATCGGGGATGACCTGAAGATCTCTGGCGCAGTCAGCATGGACGACAGCGGAGTGATAGTGGCTCCTGGCAATATGGAACAGCAAATGAAGAACTGCTACAGCGACCTGGAAAAGATCCTGAAGCATTATGGCTATACGTATGATGATGTGGTAGTAGAAAATGTATATACCACTAATATGGATGAGTTTATAAAGGTCTCCGGCTTCCGCAATTCCATCTACAAAAAGCAGTTTCCCACCGGCACCTGGCTGGAAGTAAAAGGCCTGGCGATCAAGGGGCAGCTGATCGAGATCGATATGGAAGCGCATAAGAGTAATTGAAAATGGAAAATGGAGAGTTGAAAACCCGATAGCTATCAGCCTACCAGCAGGCAGGTCGGGGGAAAATTCCTATTCGCCCTGCTATGCTTTATGGTACTATATCGATTAAGTTTTCAATGCGCAAACATGCTGTAGGGAATAGTATGGCAAATTAATTTGAGGCAGAATTCTTACTTTCAAGAAATAACTTTAACCAGCAACTCTTTCAGTGGAAAGAAAATCTATTTGACATCTATTTTATACCGGATACGCTAGCCGCATTTGTAACAAACACTATAATCGATGAAGATTATCAGAAAAATAATATGTTTTAGTATATGCTGTTCCGGATTCCTTCACGGCAGTGGTCAAAATTCTGTCACCAGCAGATATGTCAAAACTGATCAGAAAGCGAAAAAATTGGTGGACCATGTCTTAAAACTGTCGCCGATCATTGATGGCCATAATGATTTATTTGCCTGGTATTTTGGCTGTAACTATAAAAAATTACCCAAATGCCCGGAGGATATCGCGGACTATCCCCTTGATACCCTGAGTAAAGGACAAACCGATATACCACGTTGGAGAAATGGAGCTGTTGGTGCAGTACAATTGAACATCTATTCAGACTCGCTATCATCCTTTCTGGATGCATACGATTTACTTTTTAGACTGGAGAAAGTGTATAACAAAGATTTGCAGATTGTACAAAGCGCTGATGGCATGCGAAAAGCTATAAAGAATGGAAAAATCGCCATCCTGCCCATGCTGGAAGGTTCCGATAGGTTAGAAAGCAAGCTCTCTAACCTCAGGCTTTTTTACAAGCTTGGTCTACGCTGTGTCACATTTACATATACCACTGGTGATTTAGCAGATGGCAGTGATGATTTACCAAAACATAACGGAATTTCGCCGTTAGGCCGGAGCATGGTGAAGGAAATGAACCGCCTGGGAATGCTAATAGATTTATCCCATGCGTCTGCCAAAACCATGAGTGACATTCTTGATATTACTGAAACCCCTGTAATATTCAGCCATTCAAATGCAAGAAAACTTTGTGATGTTAACCGTAATGTCCCTGACACGATTCTACTAAGATTAAAAGCCAACAAGGGACTCATTATGCTTGATATGGTTCCCGATCATACGACAAATAAATTTGCAAATTGGGTCAACACAGGAGATTCCATTTATTATGCCACCAAAAAGCAATTTCCTGGCGATAAAGCAAAATTAAGGACAGTAATGGACCAATGGGAGCTTGAAAACCCCAAACCCACGGTTTCTATCAGCGATATCGCCGATCATTTTGATTATGTAAAAAAATTAATTGGCGTAGAATACATCGGCATTGGCGGTGACTATGATGGTATTGAGTATACTATTGAGGGTCTGGAAGACGTTTCATGCTTTCCAAAACTGCTGGTTGAATTAGCAAAAAGAGGTTGGACAAAAACCGAATTAAAGAAAATTACCGGCGAAAATTACTTAAGAGTGTTCTCCGACATTGAAAAAAAGTCGAAAGCCCTTTGAACTGGAAAAAAGAACACTCAGATACTGGGAATGATCAGCCTGATTTAAATTTTCCATTGAAAGCCTGCATGGGTTGATCAAAACCATCTCCCTCTTTTCCTGTCCCAGGCTGTAATGCCAAACTTGAATTGCACCGGGCTGCGGAATTGATTGGCAACTGATCCAACTACATAAAACCCGACCTTGAATTTTCCCAGCAGGTTGAAAGGATACTTGAACACCCGCTCCACGCCGGTAAATAACTCTGCATACCGCAGGTTTCTTTCTTTGGCTACCAGGAAACCGGCGCCTGCCACTTCCCTTAACCCGATTTTTTTAAAGAATGGTATTTTATTCAGGAAGGCTCCATTGAATTCATGTACATAATGTCCCTCGAAAAAACGATTGAAGATGGGAAAGGTAGAATCGAGTGACTGAAAAGCCTCAGATGGATTCAGCATGAGCAGGGGGTCTCCCCTTCGCTGGTATTTGTAATCTACCAACCGCAGGTCTTTCCGGCTCAGGAAGGAACCCGTCTTCAGGGTATAACTGGAAGTACCCATTGTTCCCAGTTTAACGGTTTGCTTCAACCCGAATTCGAGATAATCAAAGTCCACCACACTTTTCATGATACCCGGCAGGCCTTTCCGCCATTGCACATACATCGTTGGCCAGGATGATCCCAGGATTATTTTTTCCCTGGGTTCGCGGATATAGCGCTGCCGGAATGTGTACTCCAGCCTTAACTCACCGTATACTGCATTGTGTGATTCAAAATCCGTCACCTGATTATTATCCAATATATCTGGGAACAGGCTGTCAATTTTGCTATCTGTTTTAATATTACTTACCGAACGCCGGAAAGCAAGATCGATATCCGAAAACACATAGAGCCCATTGGCAATTTCCAGCCCATGCTTTAATCCAATGCCCTGGTTCAGGTAAATATTACTGCGCTGAATCATATTGATCCAGGCATCACCGCTGAAGATGTAGGCAAAATCTTTCTGCAAATTGATCTCGTAAAAGCCACGGTTAAAGGGATTATACATCCGGTTTAGCCGGATATTTCCATTTAAATCTTTATTACGGATCCCATAGCTGAGATTAGCAAAAAGGGTCAGGTTTTTCCTCGACTCCCAGGTTTTAGTATACATATAATTGGGCATGATCCTTAACCCGCCCAGTTGAAAGGGCTGAAATAATTCCGGCAAGGAAGGAAATCGCATTTGCCTTCTTTTTTCATGGTTGTTCAGGGTCTGTCCCCGGAAAGCAATATTCTGCCAGCGGAATTTATTGATCACCCGGTCCACTGAATCCAGATAGTCTTTGGAATGGGTGGCCTGGTACACACTGTCCTTGAAATGGATAAACCGCAATTCTTTTGCGGTTAAAGGTTCAGTACGGTTAGACTTCCAGAAATTACTGTCCTGTTCATAGGCTTTTTGCGAAGCAGCACTCAGCTCCACTCCAAAGTAATTCTTTGGAAAATTTTTATTTAGTTCGAAATTCCGGTAGCTGACTACTGTTTTGCCTGATGACTTTCTCTTATCAGCAACAGCATTATAAGTAAAGCTTTGCCTGCTGATCATCCATGCTTTCTGATCCACGAATTCATATTGCTGCTCCACTTCAAAGAAATCATACTCTGCCAGGTGATACTTTGGAAACTGCAAACGGGTATGCAATACCACCCAGCTGCTATCGGCAATGGTTATTTCGCCTTCAACCGTAGCATTACTCAACTGCCGGGGTTTGATGCTGATGGTATATTGTTTCCGGCCATTGACCGTTTCCGTTTTGATCATTTTAAAACGATACGCAAGAAGACCGCTGTAACTGACCGGAGAGACAAAGGGTGTTGGCGAAATAGTGCGGGCATTGATAATATTCTGATAAATATTGAAATCGCCTTCCATTGTGGAGAGATAAAACAGACTTTGTTCATTACCTCTTTTACTGACACCTGTCCTTTCTTCTTTTATCTTTTTCCCTTCTCCCCTATCCAGCTGTAATACCACTTCTGCCATGGCCATCCGGTTGAGTTCATTGGATTCTAAGGCTTGTTTCAGAGAATCTGCCGGTTTACTTTTTTTGGCCTTCTTCATACCTACGGAATCTTCCTGAAGCGCCTTGATATAAACATTACAAGAGTAATTTCCGGCGGCTGCCTCAATAGCCTCCTTGTTACGGATGACGTTCCGGATATATTCCTCCGCCCGGTCTTTCAGTTTGCCTTTGATGGTCACCGTACTGAGTGTGGTGGCATCTGCTGCTTCGAGTATGATGTTCTGTTCCAGACTATCCTTCCGGATGATCACAGAAACCATCTGTGTTTTATAACCCAGCATACTGACGATCAGATCAAATTTGCCCGGCTCCAGTTCCAGTTCATAATGCCCGTTTTCCTTACTGATACTGCCCTGTTTAAATCCCTTCACCTCCACCGTAGCAAAAGCCAGCGGCTCCAGATTGGCGTTCATTATAGTACCAAAAACCTTACGGGACTGAGAATAGCTTTGTATTGAAGCTATAAATAGAATGAAAGATAGCAGTAGTAGTTTCCGGTTCATAAAGCAGGGCGGGAAAATAGACCGGGAAATCCATTCCCGATCATCCCCGGAACCAGAATGAGGTATTTTCTAAAATAATTAACAGGTTATGATGACTTGTGGTGAGAATTTTCTCTGCGTAAACTTAGCGACCTCAGAGCCCTGCCTGCCGGAAGGCAGGTCTGCGGTGAGTATTTCCCGCTAAGAACGCAAAGGCCGCAAAAAATATCCGCCGATTATCTTGGCGTTCCCTTGCGCCCTCGGGCCTTTGTGGTTAAATCTCTGCGCAAACTCCGCGCTCTCTGCGGCTCTGCGGTGAATCTCTCCTTGCGTTCCTTTGCGCCCTAGCGCCTTTGCGGTAAAACTACCTCCACCGATTCCGAAACCGATCCCATGTCGTCAACCCAATCTTAAACTGCACCGGATTATTAAATTTATTCGCCACCGAGGTCACCACATACACCCCCAGCTTTAAACGGGTGAGCGGATTAAAAGGCCATTTAAATACTCTTTCAATACCCGCGAAGAATTCGGCATACCGCAGATCGCGCTCTGGCGCAATCAGCACACCGCCACCGGCAATCTCCTGCAATTTTAATTTCTTGAAGAAAGGAATCTTACTTAGCAGGGCCCCATTGAATTCATGTACGATATTTCCCTGAAAGTAACGATCGAAAACCGGGAAGGTGGAATCCAATGCCTGGAAATTACTTCTGGGATTCTGGAAGAAGAGCGGATCACCCTGGCGCATGAATTTATAATCAATCACCCGCAGGTCCTTACTATTCACAAAATCACCTGACTTGATAAAATAACTGGTATTACCGGCCACCCCTAAATTCAAATTCTGGAATAAACCGAATTCGAGGTAATCAAAATCAATTTCACTTTTGAATAATCCTTTGAGACCTTTTTTCCACAACACATAAAAAGTGGGCCACCTGGAGCCGAGAAATATTTTTTCCCTGGGTTCTCTCGCATACCGCATTCTCGGAGTAAAATACAAACGAACCTGGTTATAAGTAGCATTATACGGATCAAACTGCACCGGCGGTTCATTGGGAATACCAAATATACTGTCGGCATTATTTCCCACTTTATAATTAGAAACAGAACGCCGCAATGCAATTTCAAAATCATTCATCAGGGTCAGTCCATTGACAATTTCCAGTTCATGTCCCAGTTCAAATGAATTATTGAGATAGATATTGCTTCGCTTCAGCACATTGACCCAGGCATCACCGGGATAGATGAATTCAAAATTTCTCCCTGCCTTAAACCGATACTTCCCGTTTTTGAAGGGATTGTATTTTCTTTCCAGCGATATGGTACCATTCACATCCCGGTTCCTGAATCCATAACTGATATCTGCTTCGAGTGATAAATTTCTGCGGGAATAATAGGTCTTTCGATAAGCCGCCGCCAGTTTCAGCCTCGCGCCACCAAAGGCTACCGGCTGCAGCATGGAAGTGATCGGCGGCAGGATCCACATCCTTTCTTTTTTATGGTCATTAAAGATCTGACCGAATATCAGCATCTTTTTCCAGGTGATTTTATTCAATACCCGGTCCATGGAATCGAGATAGGATTCACTCTTCATATAAAGTGCAATACTATCCTGGTACCGCGCATATAAATCCTGCTGACGCGATAAGGGTTCCAGTCTCACCGATGTCCAGAAAGCTGAATCCTTTTCATATGCTTCCTGGGCAGTGGAACTGATCTCCAGTCCGAAATGTCCCTTTTTGAAATTCTTTCTCAGTTCATATCCATTGAAAAGCACGGTTGTTTCTCCGTAAATCTTTCCCTTTTTTGTCTTGGTATAATAAATGAACTGCTGTTTGGTGATCACCCTTGCACTATCACCAATCCGGTCGTAATCCTGTTTCACTTCCATGTAATCATATTCCGGCATATGGGCTGGCGGCAGGCGAAAATTGACACTGATTACATTCCAGGTGCTGTCCTGAATACTGATTTCCCCTTCGATAGTCGCATTACTGAGTTGCCGGGGGCGGATGGCAATCGTGTACACTTTGGGTTTTATCGTTCGATCAATTCGCAGCGTCTTGAAACGATAGGCCATCAGTCCGCTGTAACTTAAAGGAGATACAAAGGGTATCTTGGAAACCGGTGGCGCTTTGATCAGGTTATCATAAATAAAAAAATCACCATCAAGTGCAGATAAAAAAAACAGACTTTCGGATCCGCCTCTTTTGTTCACGGCCAGCCTTTCTTCTTTCAGTTGTCCGCTGCTGCTTCGGTCCACATGCAGCACCACTTCAGTTAGTCCCATTTTACTGAAATCTGTGGCCAGACTTGAATCCCCTTCCTTTTTAGGAGTATAATTGGAATCGAGCTGAAAGGCCTTGATATAAGCGTTACAGGAATAATCACCGATGGCATTGAGTACGGTTTCTTTATTTCTGATCACATTCTTGATGATTTCCTCGGCCCGGTCACGCAGTTTGGCCTTGATCACCACTTCCTGCATATTGGAAGACTCATCGGGTTCCAGTTCCACATTTTCTGTTACATCACTATTATTAATAAAGAAGCTGACCACTTTGGGTTTGAAGCCCACCATGCTTACCACCAGGTCATAGCGGCCTCTTTCCAGGTAAAATTCGTAGGACCCGTCATCCTTGCTCACCGTGCCTTTTCTTAGCTCCTTGATCTCCACACTGGCCAGTGGCAGACGCTCTCTTTTGTTATCGAGGATAATACCCGAAATCTTATACAACTGCCCCTGGGAAATCAGGGACAGCAGCAAAAAGGCAGCGAGGAAGTAGATTTTGTGTTTCGTCATCCGTAGTGGCTTCATCAGCCTGCAAAAATTGAACAAGTTTGGCAGGGTTTGGCTATTTCAAACCAGCTTTTCAATTTATTTAACAAGGTAAAACAGTTTACCCTGCCTGCAAAAAGAATGGGCATGCTGCAAAAGAGCAGCATGCCCGGGATACGATTTTTTCAACAGGGATTTAATGTTTTACTACCCAGAATTCATCCTTCCATTCTTCATGACCCAGCGGGTGCTTTTCCAGCTGGATATGGATTTCATCCAGTTTTTCCCGCGTCAGCTTTTCTTCCAGGTAGGCAAAGAGTTCTCTTTCTTCGAAGCGGATATGATGATTGATCAGATCGCAAAGTAGTTGCAGGGAGCGGCGGTCTGCATGTTCATCGAGGCCCAATACCAGTTCACGGATATGATCATGATCGTCCTTGAGGCGATGGGTCATGGGGTTATCCGAAGGGAGGTAAGGTAACAGGATCCTCTCTTCCTGAAAAAAATGAGGCTTGATATGATGGCGCCAGTACCAGAGGGCATAATTGCGCAGGGTTTCAGGCGGGGTTTTGTTCTCCAGCCCCTGCTTGATTTTCCAGGCAAAAAGCAAACCGTCGTGATGTTCCCGGCTCAGGGGAGCCAGTTGCGCACTTCTCTTGATTGGTTTTATTTCTTCTGTCATGATCCAAATTTTAGTTTTCATCTGGTCAATTACCTTGATCTCCCTTAGGGAAAAGACTGATTTCTGTCAGTTCCTTACTAAAAAATTCATTATAAACAATTTCAGGCCTGTCTTTTGTATTAACAACTGTGAATAATTATCTGTAGGAAGGGAAATAATTGATCAGTAATATTGAATTGAGAGGGCCAGCTTCCGGCAAAGACCGGGAGACAGAATCAATCCGGTACCGCCCTTCGCCGGTATGGTGAAACATAAATCCGAAGTGCATTGACAGACACGATCATCAACCTCGAAACCGTCAACCCTATTGAATTTTTTGGTGTTAACAACGGTAAACTGGACATTCTTAAGAAGAAATTCCCCCTCCTGAAAATCCTCTCCAGAGGAACACAGCTCAAGCTCAGCGGCGCACCCGAGCAGATTGATGCGGCCCGTGAAAAAATCAGTCTGATCGTTACCTACCTGGAACGCAACGGGCACATGAGCCAGAATTACTTTGAACAGGTCCTGGGAGGCGACGATGCAGAAACCATTGATCATTTCCGCGAAAAGAACCCCAATGAAGTACTGGTATTCGGTCCCAATGGTAAATCCGTTCGGGCCCGGACTGCCAACCAGAAAAAGCTGGTGGAGATGGCGGAGAAGAACGATATTGTTTTCGCCATCGGACCCGCGGGTACCGGAAAAACTTATACAGCAGTCGCATTGGCTGTAAGAGCCCTCAAGAATAAACAGGTAAAAAAGATCATTCTTACCCGTCCCGCAGTGGAAGCCGGTGAAAGTCTGGGTTTCCTGCCCGGTGATCTCAAAGAAAAAATTGATCCCTACCTGCGTCCGCTTTATGATGCACTGGATGATATGATCCCGGCCGACAAACTGGGATATTACATGACTACCCGCACCATCGAAATCGCCCCGCTGGCTTATATGCGTGGCCGTACGCTGGATCATGCGTTTATCATTCTGGATGAATCACAAAATGCCACCGATCTGCAGTTGAAAATGTTCCTGACTAGGATCGGTTCCAATGCCAAGGCCATAATCACCGGTGATATGACCCAGGTGGATTTGCCCCGTAACCAGCGCAGTGGTTTGGCGACCGCCGCCAGGATTTTGAGAAATATTGATGGCATCGGTCATATTGAACTGGATGAAGAAGATGTGGTACGTCACCGCCTGGTAAAACATATCCTGCGGGCTTATAACAAAGAATACGAAAAGGAAAATCCGCAGGACCTGAACCGCCCCACTCCTCCCATCTCAAAAAAGGAAGGCCCGGGAACATAAAGGCTAGCGCAAATACAATATTTTGCAGGGATGAAAAACTATATCAGCTTTTTTTCATCCCTTTTTTTATTGCTGGCCTGCCGTACACCTGCACCAAAACCGGTTGCCCCGGATCCTGAAAAAATGGCCGCCAATTACCGGCTGATCAGTTCCCTCAAAGATTCATTGCAAACCGGAGATATGATTTTCAGGAGCGGGATGGATGAAGTAAGCCGTGCGGCCCGGAGCTTTAACCGTAAAGACACATCCTTTTCCCATTGCGGTATCCTGATGGTAGAAAACGACAGCATCTTTGTGTACCATGCCCTGGGTGGATCCTATAATCCCTCGCAGCGCCTGATGCGGCAGGTATTGGATAGTTTTTGTAATCCTGCCGAGAATAATGCCATTGCTGTTTACCGCTTTCCTTTGAAGCCCTCCCAAAATCAGAAACTCCAGGAAACAGTCAGGGCCTATTACAGGGCCGGTATCCGGTTCGATTTATATTTTGATTATAAATCTGATGATAAAATGTACTGTGCCGAGTTTGTTTTCAAATCGCTGAACCGGGCAGTTGACAGTGCATTGACTTCTTATGTACGAATGGACACCATTCCCTATGGGGTGACCACAGATGACTTATTTCTGCATCCTGCCAGCAAATTGATAAGGCGCCAAAACTTTATTTATTAATCAGGCGGGGAGGTATTACTTTTGACCCCTAAACTATCATTATGAAAAAAATTGCAATTGTAACATTGATGGCGGGATTTATTGCCCTGCTGATTACCGGATGTAAAGGAAAAGACAAGGCCGCAGGCGGAGATCCCAAGACCGTGTTGACAGCCTTCTTTGAAAAAATGGCTAAAAAAGATATTGATGGTGCAGCTAAACTTTGCACCAAAGACAGTAAAGGCACGATGGACCTGATGAAAAAGGGTGTTGAAGCCGCAGAAAAAATGAAAGGCAAGGAAGGCGAGGTAAAAGAAGAAGATGACTTTAAAGATATGCTGGTTGGCGACGCCAAGATCGACGGAGATAACGCCACCGTGTCTGTTACCAATACTAAGAAAAAAGAAACTGTTGAATTCCCGCTGAAAAAAGAAGACGGTGACTGGAAGGTTGATTTTACCATGTCCACCCTGATGAAAATGGGTATGGATGCTAAAAAAGATAAAGGGGAAGACCTTTTCAAAGAGGAAGATATAACTGATACCACTCTTAATGAACTGAAGGATCTCGGCGATACGCTGAAGCAGAAACTGGATGAGATGAAGAATGAGCTGAAAGATGTAATGAAAGAAAATAAAGAATAAGTTTTTTACTCGGTTCAGGTGCATCCGGATAAAAAGGCACCAGAGAAAACTGTTCACCTGAAGGCTTGTCGAAGGGTGAACAGTTTTTTTATTCCCTGCTTAATAAATTACTGTCTGCTAATACGATTCATAAAGGCGTCTCCTTTTGAGCCGGCTGCCGCAGTACTGATTGCAATACGGGCAGGTTGATTTCAACTGTTAGCCACATTTTCATATTATATTAACTGGATGGGACTCCAGGATTGGATTTTCGTTACTCATTCTCATTTTATTAGACCCCTCTGGGGTCTGGCTACTCTTTAGTAGTCTCTTTATTACCGACATTATGCCCCTCCGGGGCTGGAAAAACCTGACTTCCAGGTTTACGCCGGTCTTAGCACTAGCTATTGAACCTACACTCAACTTTTGTTCCGATGATAATTGTATCGAATAAGTATGAGGCGGCTATTCGAGAGCAAAAGACATTATTATAACACACATTCACTCTACCAGGCCCCGGCTGGGCAAAATTCCGGTAACAAACAATCTCATCTGGCGGATGCTGACCCCGGAGGGGTCTAACAATGTTGAAGTCTGACCGTTAAAATTTCATTACTTTGTAACTATGAAATTCAATCATCTCCTACTGTTGGCCCTTGTATTTACTTTGCTTACTGCCTGTAAGGACAACCCCAAAAAAGAAAGTACCGCTTCCGAAAACAATATTGATGCGGCCCGCAATTTCATCCGGGCAGCGCTCGATGGCAAATTCGATGAGGCCCGTCGTTACATGCTGCAGGATTCTGTCAATACCAATTATATGGATATTGCAGAAAGAGCTTTTCAAAATATTGACCAGGGTACCCGGAATGGTTACCGCAGTGCCAGTATCCGTATTTTTTCACCTGTTAAAGAACTGAATGATTCCGTGAGTATTATTATTTATTCCAACTCTTTTAAAAATGACCCCGATACCCTGCGGGTGATGCGGGCTAATGGATTATGGCTGGTTGATCTGAAATATCTCTATGAACACGATGCGGACACTTTGGTGTCCAAACCAATTGAAAAAGATACGATCAGATGATAAAAAATCTGTTATTGGTAGGATTGGGCGGAGGCATCGGCAGTATGGCCCGTTATCTATGTCAGCGCTGGTTCAGTTTACAGTACCTGCATTCCTTCCCATGGGGTACTTTTGCAGTGAACATGGCGGGTTGTTTTTTGATTGGCATTTTCTGGGGACTCAGTTTCAAAACTTTTGACGGCAATGAATCCTGGAAATTATTTCTCATGACCGGTCTTTGCGGAGGTTTTACCACTTTCTCGGCGTTTAGTCTGGAAGGTATCGGTCTGATCAGGGAACAGAAACTACTGCTCTTCTTTCTCTATGTTGCGGGTAGTGTAATCGGGGGATTATTGCTAACCTGGATCGGAATGAAACTGGTCAGAGGAAACTTATAGAGAAAACAAAAAGATACAAGACACAAGTCCAAAGGACCCCCATGGGGAAACAAAAAAAGATACAAGAAACAAGAACCAAAAAAATTAAAAGAGGAAAATTAAAAGGCCTCAGATTGGGCGTTGGTTTAATTTTCCAGCCGCTTCTCCTTTATTTGTTTCATCTATCTTGTTTCTTGATTCTTTTTTCGCATCATCAAAACAAAGTCGGACAACACATAATACAAGTGCCCCCCCAGGTGATATATTTAATTTCTAACTTTGTCTCTATTTATTTGGTTCTTGTTTCTTTTTATTTGGTTCTTTTTTCCCGATTTCGCCCAAACCAAGGCCAACAATTCTTTTAGTCAACTAACGCCCGGGCGAGCCTTTTAATTTCTAACTTTGTCTCTATTTATTTGGTTCTTGTTTCTTTTTATTTGTTTCTTTTTTTTAACCCCGCCTTCGCCAAGGCTTCGGCGGATAAAGCAATAACTAATATCTAATACCCAATATCAAAAATTATGCTCACCGTCCTACACCCCTGGCATGGCGCACATTATGGCGCAAAAGCACCCTCCACAGTCAATGCACTGATTGAAATACCACAGGGTTCCAGAGCCAAGTATGAAGTGGATAAAGACACCGGCCTGCTGAAACTGGACCGGGTGATTTACTCTTCCTTTCAGTATCCCATTAATTATGGATTTATTCCGCAAACACTGGGAGAAGATGGGGATCCGCTGGATATCCTGGTACTCTGTTCACAGTCCATTCATTCACTCTGTCTGGTTGAAGCCAATGTGATTGGCAATATGCAGATGATTGACCAGGGCCAGACAGATGATAAAATCATCGCCGTGGCCAGCAATGATCCGTCGGTGAATCATTTTTCAAGGATGGAAGACCTGCCGCAGCATTTTCTGCTGGAACTCAAAAATTTCTTTGAGCAATATAAAGTGCTTGAAAATAAAAAAAGTGGAGATTGATAATTTCCAGGATCAGCTGATTGCCGGCCGAGTGATCACCGCAGCGATCAACCGGTATAAAGATACCTTCCGAAAATAATGGCAACCCTTCAAAAAAATAATATGGCTACACAACTGATCATCACTACCCTGCTGATTGGGCTGGGAGCGGGTGTATTAAGCGGACTGGTGGGTGTGGGCGGAGGAATCGTGATGGTGCCGGCACTGGTATTCTTCCTGCAGTATACCCAGCACCAGGCACAAGGCACTTCACTGGCAGTACTCACATTGCCGGTGGTGATTTTTGCTTCTGTCTATTATTATCATCACGGGCAGAAAACAGGGGCACCCATTGATCTTAAAATTGTGGGACTACTGGCGATCGGTTTTGTTGCAGGTGCTTATTTTGGCAGCAAACTGGCCATCAATATTGATCAGGAATTACTGAAAAAAATATTCGCGATCATCCTTTTTTTATACTGCCTTTAAAATGCTCAGCTGGGATACCCTATTCCTGAAATGGATCAGGGGATTTTTTTAATCATACCACCCGCCTGATAGCTCTTAAGCGGGCCGTTCTTTTTCCGGTTTCCCGATTGATAATGCCCCTCGAGTTGATATCATCAATCCTCACACTGCCTGATGCGTGGATAATTTCCCCATTCCCCAGCAGGATTCCGGTATGTACAATTGATTCCCTGTTATCAAAAAAAGCAAGATCACCCGGAAGGGCATCTTCCAGTTTCTTTACCGGTTTGCCTATCTGGGCCTGTTGCCAAGCATCTCTGGGCAGGTCAATGCCTGCCTGCTTAAAAATGACCTGTACAAATCCGCTGCAATCCACTCCCAGTATCGTTCTTCCTCCCCAGAGATAGGGTGCATGCAACCAGGTTTTTGCCAGTTGAATGATCCATGCTGTAGCCGGCTCCTGCGAAAACCGATCCCTGGAATAGCCATTGAAAACGTATTCCATTTCTCCCAACTTCCCTTTCCCTGCTTCAAAAAATGGCAGGGTAGATCCGGCAGGGATCATCATTTTTTCATTGCCGATCATCAAACTATCGAGTAAACCGGTTGTAACCACCGGATGGTTCATTTTAACCGCTTCCTTGCTGGCCGGTATCAGCATGGAGCTCGTCAGCCAGCCTTCATAGTCATCATGCAGGCTCCGGACTTTGACCCATTGCTCGTTTTTAGTCCGCAGGACTTTCACCGCCTCACCAAAAAGCAGCTGGTTCACCATTTCTCTGGGGTGTCCGGGTTTGCGCCGGAGGGCGGCAGCAGGTACCCGGATGATTGCATATTCCATTCCTGATATTTTACCGAAAATAAATCAGGGAATTGGTTTGTAAAATTTTGTTCAATCCGCAGGTTCCTGCATCTTAGTGGTAACAAACCTGAACTGCCCTTTGTCAGCCAGCCCTTACGCACATATGACCGATCAGGAACTGCTTGAAAAGTTCCATGATGACCACAACAATGAGTGGCTGGGTATCCTCCTGCAACGATATACCCTGCTTTTACTGGGGGTATGCATGAAGTACCTGAAAGATGAAGAAGATGCCAAGGACAGTGTGCAGCAGGTTTTCCTGAAAGTGATCCAGGAACTGCACAAGTACAAAGTGGAATATTTCAAATCCTGGTTATACATGGTCGCCAAGAACCATTGCCTGATGAAACTCCGCGAAAAACAGGGCAAAATGACCGTGGAAATCACCGACCGGTTCAATGGACCGGAAGAAAACAGCCCGGATCAGCGTGCCCTGCAACAGGACGACCTGACTTATGACCTGATGACCGATGCCCTGAAAGAACTCAATCCGGAGCAACAGCAATGTGTAACTTTGTTTTACCTGCAGAAAAAAAGCTATCAGGAAGTGAGCGACACGACCGGATTCAGTATGTTACAGGTAAAAAGTTATATCCAGAATGGGAAACGTAATTTGAAAATACTCATTGAAAAAAAACTGGAAGCGCAGCAAAAGAAGTAAGCAGTGTCAGACAATCTGAAAAACATATTATCCAATTTATCTACGGAGGTGGACTCCGAAAAATTGCTGGAATACCTGAAAGGCAGGTTACCGGAGGAACAGCATCATGAGCTGGAAAAGCAATTGCTGGATGATGAATTCAATGCAGAAGCCCTGGAAGGATTGCAGGAGTTCAGGGACAAAGAGCAGCTGCAGTATATGGTAGAGATGCTGAACCGCGATCTGAAAAAGAAAACAGAAAAGAAGAAAAAACGCCGGGAGAAAATGAAGATCAAGGACCAGCCCTGGCTGTATATGTCGATCCTGATCCTGATCCTGCTGCTCGTGATGAGCTATATCGTGATCAAAAGATTGCTGGGAGAATAATCAATACAGGGTCTTTCCTTCCCACTCATCCCATTCCTTAAACAAATCCCTGGCCAGTTGGTGCGGGCTGTGTACAAATGGAATCTTTCGGTCTTCCATGGCGGCACCAATTTCTCTGTAAATAAAATCATCATCAAAAGCGATGGCAGCTGCTTCTTCACGCGTATTGGCATAGACCACCCGCAATGGACGGGCCCAGTAAATAGCACCGAGGCACATGGGACAGGGTTCACAACTGGTATAGATCACACAATCCTTCAATTGATAAGTACCCAGTTTGCTGCAGGCCTGGCGGATGGCCACAACCTCGGCATGGGCAGTGGGATCATTGGAAGAAGTGACCTGGTTAAAGCCCTCTCCCACTATTTCCTCCCCTTTGGTAATCACACAACCAAAAGGACCACCGCTGCCTGATAACATTCCCTGTCTTGCCAAATGAATGGCCCTCTCCAGGAATTCCCGTTCTTTTCCTTTAATATTATCATTTTAAATATTTGATTCCGGTTAAAGTTCCGCATTTCCTGAGGAAATTGCCTTTTGGGCCCTTTCAGGCTGCAATATGAAGTTAGTATTAAATTAATGTTACCGGCTTGTATCCCAGCGAAAGCTTCCTACCTTTTCTATCGCTAACAGATTAAAAACCGACAACTATGAGATGGGAAACAGTTAAAGCTTCAGCAGAACAGGAAATTTATAACCTGTATAAGGATGATGAAAAAAGACTGACGCTGGTTTATAATCCTTTTTCCAATTCGGCGCGGGTGGAATGCAATAAAGAAAAAAGAGTATTCCTGGTACGTAAGGAAGGCTTTCGCCGGAACAAGACAGTGATCAGAAGTGAGTACGGTATCAAGATCGGCGAATTCGGTCAGGAGAATAAACAGCAATACATCGAGGTCAACAATGAAAAATTCTTTTACAGTACCCGGAATAATCCACTGGCTGAACTTTTTTTATTTAAAGATGATCCCGAACATCCGGTTGTGTCCTGCGGATTAACCGCCCGTTCCGGTATGGCTGATGTATACTTTAAAAAAGATAAGACCCTGGGAGAAATGCCTCACCCCGGATTACTGATGGCACTCTGCTGGTATATGTTCCTGCCGGTAGCGAAAGAAAATGTTGCGGCACTAGCCTTATAATTCTTTCCAGACCGCTTTGGCAAAATTTTCCAGTGAAGGATCCCTGGCCCCCATTAATAAGATGGCAGATCCGCTATGCAGATGTGGCCGGACTGTTTCCAGGAACTGTTCCCTGTTTTCACAGTAATATGCATTTTTACCTAATGCTTTCAGGTCATTGATCAGGTCATTGGCAGAAATATCTTTAACAGCCGTGCCTCCTGCATAAAATATTTCACTCATCCAGATCTCATCTTCCGGTCTTAACACGGCAGCGATTTCTTTTACAAAATCATCCCGCAGAAATTTAGTCGGCTTATACCCGTGTGGCTGAAACCATGCAATGATTTTAGAAGCTACCGGCTGGCAGGCCTGGATCGCTGCCGCACATTTCACCGGGTTATGCGCATAGTCATCAATAAACCAGATGCCATTCTTCTGACCATATACCTGGTGACGGCGATAGATCCCTTCGTATTTGGAGAGCGCCGTAGCACAATCTTTCATGGAAACACCAATCGAACCCGCGACCGCTGTTGCTGCAAGGGCATTTTCCATATTGTGTTTGCCCAGCACCTGCAGCTGAAAATCCTGTTCATTCACCCGGAACTGTATACTAAATCCTTCCTGTCTGAAATCAAGGGCCTGGTAACCCGCTGCAATATTTTCATCGGAGGAAAAATCTCTTTGTATATCCGCTGAAAAACCGGCGGCCAATGTATGTGACCGGTTCACTGAAAAAAAAACGGCTGTTGCTTTTGAAAACGCCGAATATCCGTAACAGTTCATCTATTTCCTGATGGTCCTTATCAATATTCAGTAATAAACCAATTTCAGGTTTGTATTGTACAATCGATCCATCGCTTTCATCGGCTTCAATCACCAGCCAATCCCCTTCACCCACTTTGGCATTGCCGATCTTTCCTTCTTTCATGATGCTGATTAGTCCGGCCCCGCTGATAATACTTGGCGACATACCTGCTCCTTCCAGAATATCAAACAGCATGGCACTGGTGGTACTCTTGCCACTGGTGCCACCAACGGCAATTGTTTTTTTACTGGCTGCAATCAGGGCCAGCAGTTCTGAACGACGCAACACCGGAATACCTAATGCTTTTGCTTTTTGAATTTCCTCCACCGTGTCTTCAATGGCGGTGGAAGCCACCACCAGGTCTGTATCAGCAGTGATCCCGCTTCCATCCTGTACAAAACAACGGATGCCTGCCGCTTCCAGCTTTTCCTGGATTTCATTGTATTGACCCGGGGCAAAAAACGATCGCTGCCGGACACTTTCTTCCCAATACCCTGCAGGTACTGGGCCAGGGCACTCATGCCGCTACCGGCTACCCCAATAAAAAAGGTTGTTGAAAACCGGCGATGGAGGATATGGAACTCATACTGCAAATAAAAGACAAAAAGGTTAAGGATCCCGCAAGGAAAGGCCAAATTTCCTTGCCTCTTGTACAATTCACCAAAAATGCATTTACTTTAAACCTTTTTGTAGCATAAAAGTCAAAGCCACTTCAAACCACCCATTGATGTTAGCCAAACGCCACCAGATTGTTTTTGCCGTCGGTATTTTAGGTATTGCTGTATTAGTAGCCTGTAATAAGGAAGAATAGTACTGTTACACCGGCTCCAACCCCACTCCCACTCCTTTACCCAATGATGCGGTAGCTGCCGTTTTGAACCTGCCGGCCACCCCTTTAATTATGCCAATCAGCCCCTGCCAGGCTACCTGACCTCCCCAATATTATTGGTCAAATTAATACGCCGGGTAACAATCCGGTAACCGATAACGGAGCCACGCTTGGAAGGGTATTGTTTTATGATAAGAACCTTTCGCTGAATAATACCATTTCCTGCGCTTCCTGTCATAAACAGGCCAGTGGCTTTTCTGATCCGGTGGTAAAGAGTAACGGTTTTAATGGCGGATTGACCGGAAGAAATTCCATGTCCATCATTAATGCTGCTTATTATCCCAATGGACGTTTTTCTGGGACCAGCGTGCCGCGACCCTGGAAGATCAAACCCTGATGCCGATCCAGGACCTGGTGGAAATGGGAATGACTTTACCGGCACTTGAAACAAAGCTGAAAGCACTGGCCTATTATCCTGTTTTGTTTCAGAGAGCATTTGGCGACAGTACGATTACCAGCAACCGTATTTCACTGGCACTTTCACAGTTTGTTCGTTCCGTGATTTCTTACAAATCAAGATATGATACAGCCAGATCGGCCCTTCCCAATGCCCCTGCGCCTCCACCCAATGCACCCTATCCGAACTTCACTGCACAGGAAAACAGGGGGAAGGAAGTATTCCTGACTCCCAATCTAGGTGGATGTGCGGCCTGTCATGGATCCGAAACATTTACTGCTCCGCAGGAAAAAAACAATGGTTTGGATGCCGTTACTACTGATCGTGGCTTTGGAGCCGTCACAAACAATGTAAACAGAGATGGTGAATTTAAAGTCACCACGCTTCGCAATGTAGAACTGACCGCACCATATATGCATGATGGCCGGTTTGCCACACTGGAAGAAGTGGTGGAGCATTATAGCAGCGGTGTAAGAAATCATCCAAACCTTTCCCTCAGTTAAGGCTTCCTAACGGTTTACCCCGTCAGGCCAATCTTTCTGCAGCTGATAAAGCGGCACTGGTGGCATTTTTAAAAACACTGACCGATCGGACGATGGCGACGGATGTGAGGTTTAGTAATCCGTTTAAATAGTTGGGAAGTCGGGAAGCCCGAAAGTCCGGAAGAAAGTAGTGGAGGAGGGGATGAAATAAGAGCAGAAGAACAAATGAGATAAGAATGATGAAGTGACAGCCAACTCAATCCCTATTAGCCACTCCCAACTTAACATTCTTCGACAAGCTCAGAATGACAAGCAGATGGCCCGGGCGACACCCCCACTAGCCACTCGCCTCTAGCCACTCGCCTCTCTCAAAAGAATGTTCAATAATCAATGTTCAATTTTCAATGTTCAAGTTATCAGCTGCAGTCTAAAGTTGGTCGCTAATTGCTAATCCGGTCTCGACGACTCTACAAATTGCAAATGGTTCTCCGCTGAGTTTATCCTACGACTCCTAGAAGGCAATGAACATTGAGCATTGAAAATTGAGCGTTGAGCATTTTCTTACTCACAGAAAATTTCATGATTCAATGAGTATTTGCTCCCTTGAAGCGTTCGCTAAAGGACCGGGCCGCACTCCCACTCGCCACCCCCAGCCCCTAAAGGGGAGAAACTAGGCCAACTATTCTTCGAAGGCTAAACGATAAAGGCTTTCGTTTTTCCTACTAGCCACTCGCCACTAGCCACTCGCCATTTAAGAACAAACGAACAAATGAGATAAGAATGATGAAGTGACAGCCAACTCAATCCCTATTACCCACAACCTGACATTCTTCTGGCCGGACACCCCACTAGTCACTCGCCACTAGCCTCTTGCCAAAATAAGAACAAACGAACAAATGAGATAAGAATGATGAAGTGACAACAAACGCAACCCCACTAGCCGAACCCCAACCTCACTAGCCACTCCCCCCTCTAATCATTTCCCCATACCCCCATTTCTTTGCCAGCGCATTTACTGCCATGGTAATTCTTTTTACCCGGGTGGGTTCTGTTTTGGCGCTGTCGATCCATTTGCTGAAATAGCGCTGGTGCGAGCCGGTGAGAGATTCAAAGAAGGCTTTTGCAGTGGGATCATCAGCGAGACATTCCATGAAATCAGGATTAAAAACAAAATCGCTTTTATCTTCCTGCAAGCTGACCTGCAACATGGCGCCTTTATTTTTACCGAGGGTTTTCCTTAAGCTGGCATTCAGCGGCAGGATGAATAGGCCGTTTCCCATGGGTAAAACAGATAAACGGCTGATGCTGTGTTTGTCAAGTTTACCCTTTACTTTAAACTCCTTTTATTAGCGGGCTTGAGTTGCTGCGCCAGGTCGGCCGGGATCTCAATATAGGTCCAGCCTGTCTTTTCCCCTTTGGCCCCGAATTTCTGTATGGTTGTGGTAAATTGTATCCTCATCGTAGTAAATCAGTAGCGATTATAAACAGTCATCTCCCCAAAATTATTTTATTATGAAGAAGAAAATCAACCTGCTGTTTGAAAGTTTTTCTGCCCGGATCACCAAAGCAGCCGGGAAACCCCTTGCTTTTATAATGGCGGTGTTGGTGATCCTGGTCTGGATCATCACCGGCCCACTATTTCATTATTCAGATACATGGCAACTGGTGATTAATACTGGTACAACCGTAATTACCTTCCTGATGGTTTTTTTAATCCAGCAATCACAAAACAAGGATTCCGTTGCCCTGCAGCTGAAGCTGAATGAACTGATTGCCGCCAGTTCAACAGCCAGTAACCGGCTGGTGAATATAGAAGATATTTCTGCAGAGGAACTGGAGACTATCAAAAAATTCTATATCAGTCTGGCCGCACTGGCCAAAAAAGAATCTGATATACACAGCACCCATTCCATTGATGAAGCCAGCATTTTCCACAGCAAAAAACAAAGGCACCGGAAAGGTTAAAAACAGAAATCAGGATAGTTCTTCAACAGAAATGCCTCTAAAAGACCATGATGGTTATTTTTGCGCATCGCTAACTGTACAGCCATGAATCAACACCTGTCTTCCGTGCCCTGCCGGTACCCCTCCTTTTTCCTGCTCTTCCTGGGCTTCCAGGCTTTGCTCAGGAAACCACGATTACCATTAAGGTAACCGGTTCCAAAAAAGACCCTGTTTCCTTTGCCAGTATTAGCCTGATCAGTTTCCCCGACAGTAGTTTCCGGCAAACCAAAACAGCCGATAGCAGCGGAACTGTTCGCTTTTCTACGGTTGGTTTTGGACAGTATACCGTCAGATCACTGCTGGAATTACCAGCCCTGGAAAAGGGCATCCACCCAACCCAATAAAACTCTTTTCTTTTACCATGGATCCGATGGCAAAACCTCGAGACAGCCGTGGTACGATCGCAAAAACCATTGATGCGGCAGGAGGATGATAAAACCATCGTTGATCCCGGAAACCTGGGAGCCACTTCCACCAGTGGTTATGAAGTAATCGAAAAAACGCCGGGATTATTTGTGGACCAGGATGGTAATATTTATATCAGCAGCCTCACACCCGCAGCTATACAAATCAATGGCCGGGATATGCGGATGAGTGCCGCAGATGTTGCACCATGCGGAAAGCCTGCCCCCCGGTGCCATTGCTAAAATTGAAATCGTCTGCACGCCTTCCGCCAAATACGATGCACAGCAGCGGGGGATCGTGAATGTGGTACTGAAGAAAGGCGTAAAAATCGGCATGACCGGCAGTATATTGCCGGCTTGCAGCAGGGCACTTATGGCAATCAGTTTGCCGGTTTTACCCCTGAACAATAATGACGGTAAGAAATCATCTTCCATTAACCTGAACTACAGCAAGAGAAACAGTTTCGAAAGGATCCGTACCAACCGGATTTTTGCCCCCGATTCGCTCTTGTTCCAGGACGCAAATACCATTTATCCCGGTGATACTTATTTTGGCAGTTATAGTCTTGTCTTTCCCGCAGGTAAAAAATGGGATATTGATTTTGCAACCGGGTGCCAGTCTCAATACATTTAATAACAACAGTGAGAACCGCAATATTATTCAAACCATCAGCGTCAGCAACCGATAGTCACAGCCTGAACCAAGGTGAATACCCAGGCAGCTCCCTGTAGTACCAGGCAGGCTTGAAGGCACAAAAAACTGGACTCAGCAGGGTCCGAATGGGAGAATAGTATTTTTACAGTTATAGCCGTAACAGTACCACGACCAGGATTTAATGCGGAATATACTTTCCGGTTTCCTTTTTTACCAAGCGGGGATGGAACGGAAATTGGCCACCGGCACCGCCTCAACCTGAAGAAGATATCCGTTTTGAAAATGAAAAGATTTACCCGCTGCGAGGGGCGGGTGCCAAAGCTTCATGCAAAACCTTCAGGAAAGAAACGAATATTTTCCGGCAGAACGGAAACAACCGGATAAAGATATCGGCCGTACCAATACTTTCCGCTATGATGAAAATATCAATTCGGCCTATCTGCAGGGCTCCAAAACACTTGGAAAAGATATTGTGATCAAGGCAGGCTTAAGACTGGAGAATACCAATATGAAGGGCAGACAGACGGTGCCGGGTGATACCAGTTTTGCGATTCATCGTACGGACCTGTTTCCATATATCTATCTTAGTAAAAACCTGATGAAGATTGCCGGTTATGACCTGCGGACTTCGGTTTACCGCAGAACGATCAACCGGCCGGGTTATGACCAGCTCAATCAACACGCCCGTAATGTGGATCGTACCTTACCGAAGTGGGCAATCCTGCGCTAGCGTCCGCAGTTCAAGCTAAACTATAGGCCAATATCAGTGTGGATGAACGGCCAATACTGGCGGTGGGTGTAAATGATACCAAAGATATTTTCACCAATGTAATTTACCAGGCTGATAGCAGTAATACTGTCGTCTACCGCACATATGATAACCTGGGCAAAAAACCAGGAATAGTATTTCCGAGGTTTAGGGGCCCTGCCTCCGGGTGGAAGGTATTTCTTCGTAGCCGGTGCACAATACAATCATAATTCGTACCAGGGATTATACGAGAACAAACCTTTCCTTTAAAGAGATTTACCGGGCCTTCTTTCCTACCAGACTTTTAAGTGGATAAAACAATCAGTGATCACTTTAAATGGTTTCTGGCGTTTAAAGGACGGCAGTTTTATGAACTCAATTCCTTTGGGGCACTCAACACGAGTATCAACCGGAAGTTCGTAGAAAAGCCGGTGGTCACCCGAGTATGGGAACGATATCTTTTACAGTAATAAAACGACTTCACCCTTAAGCAAAGGGTGGGTGGATGCTTTTGTTACCCGTTACTGGGATACGCGGAGATTCCGGGATCAACCTGCGTTATAGTTTTTGGTATCAGAAGAGAAAGATGATAACGGGGATATCTTCAACAACACAGAACCACCTTCCGATTAATCAGGAAGCTTACTGAATCTTTGCAGTCCAAGGAAACCGGCTGGTAAATCTGTTTTTCCATCCATGGCCAGATCGGCCAGTATCCTGCCAATCACCGGCACGAACTTAAAGCCATGTCCGCTGAAACCACAGGCAATGGTTACAGCACCAGCATAGCCCGGTAAATGATCAACAATAAAATGTTCATCCGATGAATTCGTATACAGGCAGGTTTTGGCAGCCAAAACTTTATTACCTGCCGGTTTAAAATATTTCAACTGCATGCTTTTGGATTGCTTGTATTTCATCTTCAGCAATAATTCGGTTTGACTATATATCCATGCGTGGGGGTCTGCACCAGGATAATGAAGGGGCCAGTTTTTAAACCTTGCGGACCAGGACAGATTGATGTATCCAGAGAAGGAAAACCATACCAGGCTCCTTTCTTTCTTCGGCAGCGATGAGCCAGCAGGGAAAATCGGAAGGGTTGGTATTGTTGTAGCTGATCTGTTTCCACCCACAGGATAATCTGACGGGTTACAATTAATGGAACAGACAATTCACGAATCAGTTGGGCAGCCCATGGGCCGGCGGTGATGACGAGTCGCTTTGAATAATAAGTTTGTTTCGTGGTAAGAACTTCAATCCCTTCTCCCCTTTTTTTCCAGCTGATTATTTTTTCTCCGGTATGTAAAACGGCAGCTGCTTTTGCTGCTTCATTCAGGAATAACCGGATTGCTTTTTCCGGCAGCAAATATCCGGCTGCAGGTTCCAGCCAGGCTTCATTGCCTTCTTTTTCTACAAAGGATAAAGACAGAGCTTGATCAGCTACTGCCTGTAAAGGAATTTTAAAATCATGGGCGGCCTTCACACCCTGCATGATGGGATCTGCAGCAGGTCCGTAATACAATAAAGCCGCAGGGGATAGTATACCTGTTCCCCTGTTATGGCTTCCAGTTGATGCCATCCTTCATAAACTTTATCGAGCAGGGGAATATAATCGCTGTGTTCAAAATAAGATAACTGCGGATAATCCGACTTTGTCCGCCATACGCACCCATTTGCATGGGCGTGTTTGCTGTTGTTCCAGTCCCAGTACCCGGTAACCCCGTTTAGAAAGTTCATAACAGGCAGTGGAAGCTCATCGAACCTAAACCGGCTACAATTACATCAAAAGACTCCGGTGTCATGTTAAATAAAGCTGGAATTTGGAAAATAATCATGATTTTCATAACGGTTTCTGTCGTATCTTTGCAGAGTTAATTTGAGTTCGACAGCATTTTGTAAAGTGAAATCATCTTTTCTGCTAATAGTTTGAGTCTTCTTTACGTTGCGTTTTTCTCAAGTATTTTTAAAGTTAATTTTTGTAAGGAACATTTTTGTAACAAATCTCCCCTTCGCCGTGGTGGACGAAGATCTGAGGAGTTATTTTGCCAAGTACGGAGAAGTTATTTCCACTCAAGTATATGCGGACAAATACACCAAGCGCACTGCAGGTTTGGTTTTGTTGAAATGAGCGATGATGCAGTTGGACAGAAAGAACGTTCCTGAGGCTGGATGAAGCACAGTTGAGGCCGTTCTATCAAAGTGACATTGCTAAGCCACGTGAAGAAAGGCCGCACCGAGTACGGAAGCCCTCTTATTCCAACAGCCACTGGTAATAAAGAAGTTCTTTCTGTAAAACCCGCAATTGCGAGGTTTTTATTAAGTTATATATCGAACTCTTTGTTTCCGGTTTTCCACAGCTGCTTTCTTGGCGGCAGGTTTACTCTTCACCTTTTTCAAGGCCAGATCAATCGCCGCACTGAGATTGGCGAAAGTGGGTTTCACCGTCAGCATCACATCATTAATAAAGAAGGCGAATTTTCTTTTGCACCAGTTGCGACCTTCCTTGATATCATCTTTCATGCCTGCCAACCCCAGGTTCCATTGACCAGGTCTTCAGGAATTTCTTGCTCTTGCACTCCTGCTTTCCTTGCTGTATAATTTCAAACTGGTTGTACCGAGGTTGCGACGATTCTGGAAAGGATATTATGCATTTTTTAGAACTTATCTTCCTGACCTGCGCCAACGCCGCGGTTTACTGGCTTTCCGCCGGGCCGCTGATGGATCGGCGTAAGCAGAGAAAATGCCGGAACTGAAACGGATCCACCTGTCGTATTCCTCTAAGGATTTGCTTGACGACTTCGTTTACTTTCGCACAATCCCTCATTTTCATATTCTCCAAATTCAAATCAGGGTAACGGGAACATCTTTTTGCCCACGAACAGACTCCTTTGGTTCAATGATGAGGAAATATCCTTTGCTTTCTTTATGCCATTTTGTTTCTTCTTTTTGTGGATCAGACCCGGCCTGGGTCGCCTGAACCTGATAACAAATATTCAGCCATCTGGTTGACCATAAAGCAGTTATGCCATAAAGTCAGCCCCTTGAATCGGATGAAGATAGGGTATTTTTTTACCCGGCCAAATCCGTCCGACATTAATTTACTAATTATGTAAACCTGACTGGTAAATCATGTGAATAACA
>JADKKA010000006.1 GCA_016720745.1 Chitinophagaceae bacterium
TTTAAATCTCTGCGCAAACCCGCTATCCTGATCTCTGCGGTGAATCTCTCTACCACCTCAACAACGCACTCGCCCACGTAAACCCACTCCCAAACGCCGCCAGACAAACCAAGTCCCCCTCCTTCACCAATCCCTTCTCCCATGCCTCACAAAGTGCAATGGGTACGGAGGCCGCGGTGGTATTCCCGTACCGCATGATATTATTATACAATCTGATCATCTCTCAGTCCGGAGTTTCTTTGCACGAAACCGGCTGATCCGCAGGTTGGCCTGTGGGGGATCAGCATATTGAGATCGCTGGTCTGGGTAAATTATTTTTCCAATGCCTCTCTGATCACCTGTGAAATTTTCAACGGCTATTTTGAATACGGCTGGTCCTTATCCATGTTGGGGAAGTCTCTGCATGATCAATCATTTCATGGCGGTCACGAACATGTCACCGATTTCGCATCTTTAAAATCCGCCAAGGTCTGGTTTCTCCGCTCCAGTGATTGCAGGCGGGTACCCGGGTTATACATGGCCAGGATTTTCGCATTGGCTCCATCGCTGTGGAGGTGGGTGGAGAGGATGCCCTGTTGGGGATTATCGGTGGCTTGCAAAACCACGGCGCCGGCTCCATCGCCGAAGATCACGGATACATTGCGGCCACGGGTGCTGAAATCGAGTCCGAAGGAATGTTTCTCTGCTCCCACCACGAGGATATTTTTATACATGCCGGTCTTGATAACTGATCGGCCACGCTGAGGGCATATACAAAACCGCTGCATTGGTTGCGGACATCGAGGGCGCCCACTTCTTTCATTTTCATGGCGCGTTGGAGCAGTACCCCGCATCCCGGAAAATAATAATCGGGGGAGAGGGTGGCGAACACGATAAAGTCATTATCCTGCGGTAATCCCGGCCTTTCGATGGCGATTTTGCTGCTTTCCACCCCCATGGCGGTGGTGGTTTCATTGGTCCGGTGGGCATATCGTCTTTCCTTTGATACCGGTTCTTTCCTGATCCATTCGTCGGAGCATCCATATACTTCATCAGGTCCTGGTTGGTCATCACTCTTTCGGGCACATACATCCCGATCCCGGCGATTTTTGATTGGAACATAGCAAGCGGAATTTAGAAGGGGAAGATAAGAAATGCACGGGAAATGAAACAGTTGTGAATGAAATGGTTGCGGGGAGGGGATTGGGGCGTACCCTGGACTTGCTCTGCCCTGTGGGATCTGGTGTCACCTCGGGCCTGACCCGGGCGGGGTACGGGTTTCGGAAGGGGGAAATTACCGAAAGTGGTAGGGGGAGTGTGGGGGAATTTCTTTAAATTAGAGGAAATGTGGGTGAAATGCTTTAATACTGGCGAGATTTCGTCAATGTGAGAGTTAGCGGTCATTTAGATGACACCCCTGAAAATAAAATCAGACAATGAACTTTTGAATTTTTAAAACAGTACTAGCACGACAAAAATGGACAAATGAAACCTGGACTTTACACCTTGGTTTGCAAACAACATACGCTTCAACAATTATTTGGATTGCAACAGACTTTACAGAAGAACATAAAAAAGCACTTGATTGGTTAAACGACCACACCTCCGACCAAATTTCAATTTTTGGTGTACAAGTTGAACTTTGGCAAATTGACAACAGCAATGCTGCTTTACGTTTCAACGTTGTAAGCAAACCAAACCAAGCTGTTAGACAAGCAGCAAGGTCAAAAGCAAATGATGAGCTTTCTGACAACAGGAAATTTCAATTTGAGTTTTGGAATAAGTTTAAAGACAAACTTGCAAAGACAAAGAAAATTCCTTCTCTGCAGACACCACGACCACAATACTGGTTTGACGTAAGTTTAGGGAAAAGCAACATTCATATTTCTAACACTTGTAACACGGACGTAAATACAGTCGGAGTTAGAGTTTATATTGGAAACAAAATTGCTAATACAATGCTTCCGTTTTTAGAAAGTAAAAAGGTAGAAATTGAAACGGCAATCGGACAACCTTTGCAATGGAATCCTAACCCAGAAAATAGAGATAAGGTAATTGTATTGTTACACCCAACAGACTTTAACGATCCCCAAAAAGTTGAAGAAGCATTAGATTGGCTTCTTGACAATACAATTAAGTTCCGAGACACATTTTCAAAAATTGTAACACAAATAAATTTATGACGAAAGAAAAAATAGAAAGCCGAACCGCTAACATGGAGTTTGCTGCTATGCTGGCTGACGAATAAATCCTCATCTTTTTATTCGCTATCAGCAGCGTTTGCGGCAGACATAATTCTATTCAGCTTTAGTTCTTATCTTCATCATCAATATTTCAATTGAGCTTCAGCTCCGGGCTGGACATTATAAAAACCATCACAGCAGAAAGCTCTGAACGTTGGTGGCAAGTTAAAAAGACATCTTACAAACAATGAATGACACAATACTATTTGGCAACGGGCTTAATAATTTGAGTAAAAATCGTATCCCGTGGACAGACCTTTTGGACAGAATTAAAGGAAAAGCAAAATTTGATAATGGCGAACTGCCAAATACATTCATTTATGAAAGAGCTGTCTTTGAAAACAAAGCAGTAAAAGACATTCGAGAGACAGAATTTGATATTAAGTTTTCTATTGCGGAACTACTTTCAACTATTGAGACAAACGAATTTTATGAAATGCTTTTCTACCTGAAGTGTAAGAATTATCTGACAACAAATTATGACTATGCCTTTAGGAATTTTATTACTCAAACCGAGAAATACCCTAAGTTATAATAGCACAGAGGACATTTATAGCATTCGTCGGCAAACCAGAATTTTAGATAAACGAGAGAATGAAGTTTGCAAAATCTGGAACATACATGGAGAAATAGACACTCCAGTTTCAATTATGTTAGGTTAGACCATTACTGTGGTTCTGTAAGCAAGCTTGACGCTTACGTAAAAGGAACTTATGAATTTCAAGAAGATTCTAAGCAAATTAAAGTTAAAAAAATCACAGACAAACTTAAACTTAAGGAGTTTGACAATCGTTCATGGGCTGAACTGTTTTCACAACGAATATTCATATTATTGGACTTTCTCTCGATTATAGTGAAACAGATTTGTGGTGGATATTAACGAAAAGAGCAAGAATTATTCACGAAGATAAGACAAGCCCCTTAGTTAAAAACAAAATCTTCTTCTACGACAGACACATTAAAAGTGAAAAAGAAGAACTTTTGAATTCATTAAATGTTACTGTAGTAAAACCCAAGCCGGACAACTATAAAAATGACTGGAACAAATATTACATTGACACTATTGACCAGATTAAAAGCAAAATGAGATAAGCTGGCACCAACATAATGTTTGCCCCAAGGCTGGCGGACGGAATAACAATCGGCAGTTGTACTATTATCAGCTAATATCGGGATTGACCAAATTCTATTTGGCTTTTAGTTGTCAACTTCATCATCAGTATTTCAATTAACTTCAGTTCCCAGGCAGACAGCTATAAAATACAAGCCCTGCGTCAAGCCGCTACCGTTAGTCGAAATTTGAAGACCTCAAACTAGTTACCAAAAATTCGCTGTTAAGCCAAAAGCATATGAGAGAAAACATTATGAAAATACCAGCTAACGAGAATGAAATTAAATTATATTTTTTCGTAGGAGAAGCTATATGGAAAATCCAAATGGTTGAACAGGCTTTGAGCTGTTCAATTACTCTTAAAATGAATCCTGAGGCAACAAAGGAACAGGCTGACAAAGTCTTAACGCAGCACCAAAATTACACATTAGGTATGGCCATTAATATTGCAAGCAAAGAAAAACTGTATGATACATCTCTACAAGATAAACTATATAGCTTTCTAGAGCAAAGAAATTGGTTGGTTCACAAAGCTATGTCTGATAGCCAACATGACAAAAATTGGGAAAATGAAATATTGGAATTATTTCAGAAAATAAAATCTATTTCCGACAATGCCGAGAGCATTCATCGTAAAATAGAATACGACATGCTAGCTTTTTGTTCTTCGAGGGGAAAAGATATGCCTAAGCTTCGTGAGTTATTGAAATTACAAGAACAAGGAGTACGGATTAAAAGCGTATGATTTTTTATAGACAAGAAAACTCGTCCTACATGTGGTTTTCTGCTATGCCGGATCTCAAAGTTATGCTAAACTTCCAATTCCCTATTCAGCTTCTGTCATTAACTATAGTATATGTCGTCAATGATAATTTTATTTTGAAAGTAGATTGCTTATGTTTGATACTCTTTTTTTATTTAATTTGCAAATAGCTATTAATTTATAATTACATTAAAATCAACTTCTATAACTTACATTACTTTCATAAAAGTATATACTGTAATGGGATGGCTTTTTTAAATAGAATAGATTTGACAAATTAAAAATAAATGAAGAAAAAAAAATTCACGTTCATTGATTTATTTGCGGGTATTGGCGGATTTCATATAGCCATGCATGAACTAGGTGGACAATGCGTTTTTGCCTCAGAGCTTGATAAATATGCCCGCCAAACCTATGAGTATAATTTTAAAAGTATTTCACCAGGAATATTTAAGAAGGGGAACTTTAATCAAGATATAACTGATCCAGCTTTAAATATCTCAGAAATTCCAAATTTTGATATTTTATGTGCAGGATTTCCATGTCAACCGTTCAGCTACGCAGGAAAAAATGAGGGTTTTAAGGATAAAACACGAGGCACACTTTTTTTTTCAATCTTAAATATATTAGAGGCAAAAAGGCCAATCGCATTTCTCTTAGAAAACGTAAAGGGTATTAAGTCGCACGATGGAGGTAGAACACTGGAAACAATTGTTTCCGCTTTAGAGAAAGCTGGCTATTATGTAAAATGGCAAATTTTAGATAGTTTAAAGTTTGGTGTACCTCAAAAAAGAGAAAGGTGGTATTGTGTTGGTTTTCTCAATGATGTTGAATTTTCATTTCCGTCTGGCAATAATAAAATTGTTACACTTTCGAAGATAATTGACAAAAAAAACAACGATCCTGCTCTGAAATTACCAAAAATGGAAATCGAAAAAATAAATTTTCATTTCAAAAATGTAAGTAGAGCGCCACGAGTTAAGCACGATAGTTCAAAATACCAGCCATATACAAAAAAAGGAAGGCATGGAGTTTTTTCATATCAAAAGCCAGATGGGTCGCTTCGATTTCATATCGGGGATGTAGCAAAAACACAAATTCAAGAGGCTTTTTATTGCTGTTTGAATACATATGCACCAACTATTATTTTCAATAGGGTTCCTAAGCTATGGGATCTTAAAAGAAAGTTGTCTGTTCTAGAGTCACAGCGTTTACAAGGGTTTCCAGATAGCTTTAAGTTTCCAGTAT
The DNA here is from genome assembly GCA_016720745.1 of Chitinophagaceae bacterium. Lineage (GTDB taxonomy): Bacteria > Bacteroidota > Bacteroidia > Chitinophagales > Chitinophagaceae > JJ008. The sequence goes on from JADKKA010000006.1 coordinate 5,345, forward strand.
CAGATAATCAAGCATATCGTCAACTTGGCAATAGTATTGCACTTCCAGTAGTTCGCGAAGTTGCAAAATCTATGTTAAAAGCTTTAAATTATGAAAATTAGTAAAATCGCTGTTGTTAGTGCTATTGCTAGTCTATCAAAAACTACTTATAATAAGTTTTGGGGAACCCTTACATTATTGCATCAATTGATGAAGCAATTGTTGCAAATAAAACTTATGCGGTTAGTTCTCGATCAGTAATGATCTTTTTAGATAGATTATTTAATTTTAATTTAAACGAGAATAGCGCGTACGGTGATTATCCAATATATGTTAAATTTTCTGCGTTTTGGAAAGATAGATTTGTAGAATTTACTCAAAAAGCCGCCCCTAATTTACTTGATGCTTCTGTATTTTATGGAAAGTTTGAATTATTTGATTCAGATATTAATTCGTCGGTTCTCATTAACAAATTTGTCAATGAGTGTAATATTCGTATTAATGAACTTGAGCAAATGTTTTCAATTAATGAAAGTAAGGTTATCAAATGCGAAGATTATTCAATTGAAAGTTTAGTTAAGGCTATTGAGACACAGTTTGGCGTTAAGGGAAGGGATAGTTTATATCTTTCATTAGAATCTCCTTTCTTTATTCAGAGTAAGCCAAGCGAATTGAAACGAGCACCTTTTATTCAGACTCTCTATTCTGGTGATAGAATAAAAGAGCTATTATTAATTTCAGATTCAAATCTAGATGAACTGTACCCTGGCAAAAGCCCAATTAAAGAAAAGGTGACTTTTGGGAGTACAATTAAGGATTTTCGAAAAGCTTGCGATTCTGTGGGTTTTAGCATTGAGAATCTATTTTTAACTAGACTCGTCGCTTCTCTTTTGACTAAACCTTTTGTTATCCTCTCTGGACTTTCTGGCTCCGGGAAAACAAAATTAGCACAGAATTTTGTCAAGTGGATTTGTCAGGATCCAAGCCAATATTGCATTATTCCTGTTGGAGCGGATTGGACCAATCGGGAACCTTTACTAGGCTATCCCAATGCCTTGAAACCAGAAGAGTATGTAAAGCCCGAAAGTGGGGTACTTGATTTAATCATGAGGGCCTCTGAGCAAACTGATTTACCTCATTTTCTTATTTTGGATGAGATGAATCTGAGTCATGTCGAGCGCTATTTTGCCGATTTTTTAAGCACAATGGAATCCCAAGAGAGTATCCCATTATATGCTGAGGTACTGTTGATAATGGAGTTCCTTCAGCATTGAAACTGCCTTCAAATCTGTTTATAATCGGCACAGTAAATATTGACGAAACTACTCATATGTTCAGCCCCAAGGTGCTGGATAGGGCCAATACCATTGAGTTTAGGGTTACAAAAGAGGAAATGAAAGCCTTTTTAGAGAATATAAAGCCTATTAATATTGATCTGCTCACTGGAAAGGGGGCAGGTATGGCGACTAGTTTTCTACATATGGCGGCAAACAAAGAATTTACAGTATCGGATAGTAATGTTATCAATACAGCCCTGGTTAATTTCTTTGGCGAATTGAAAAAAACTGGGGCGGAATTCGGGTACCGTAGTGCAAACGAAATTCTGCGTCTGATCCATCAATTAACCGTTTTGGACAATACGCTTACAACTAATCAAAGGTTGATATTGCAATCATACAGAAATTGTTGCCTAAGTTGCACGGTTCACGCAGAAAAATTGTGTCCGGTACTGGAAACATTAGGTTCGCTATGTGTTGTAGATAAATTAAGCATCATTAAGGAAGTATTTGAAAAACCAGATTTTGACTTTAAAGGTACAAATGTGCTTTATCCTCTTTCGCTTGAAAAAATTGCTCGAATGTATCGCGGTGCCATTGACAATGGATTTGCAAGCTTTGCCGAAGCCTAATAAATGAAGTCAGTTTCAAACATAGAAATCACTCTAGACTCCATAAAGAAAGGTTTGCGGCTATGGATAGATGCTCGCAGGCCCGATACTTTGTTTGATGTAGCGGAAAACGCAACCGACAATAATGAAGCCCGGTATCAGCTCGTGGAAGGTTTTTTATTACGATTACCAGATTAGTGATTCTGGCTTTGTGCTTGGCGATATCGGAGAAAACATCATTCAGCAGCATAAACGAACTGCAAATCTCGGGACTATTGCACCCAATATATTTGTGGGTACACTTTCCATTCCCCTGCTAGATAGGCAAACTTCGGAAGAGCTTTGCAAAATTGAGCTTGAAATTCAGTCTGTAAAATCCGGATATCGTAGTGATTACCGGGATATGCTTGAGTTCATTACCGAAAAATGTACCGACCTACTCTTGCAGGCCAACTCACCTGTTTCGCAACATTTTGAAATTGATTATACGAAAGATAGTCAAACGCTTTATCAGAAATTTGCTTTCATCAAATCTGTGATTGGCACAGATGAATTTACCGAGGCGGTTCACCGAATAGTTACAGCGCCAGTAACAAAGTGGAAGGAAACCACAGAAGAGAAAGACATTCGCAACGCCAGGCGACTTTCAAATGCCAATATGAAGGAAATACTAAAAGGCGGCAGGCGAACCAAGTTACCGAAAACTCATTATCTGAGAAGTTACGCCATTGATACATTGCCGGAGCGAATCACTACCAATAGAAAAACAGATTCAGTTGATACTCCTGAAAACCGTTTTATAAAACATGCACTTGAGAATTTTCTCAAGTTCTGCACAGACATAAACAGTAAGGCAAAGGAATTCGGTCATAAAAAAATGGAAACCGAATCAGGCTTGATGATTCGTGAGCTCGAAAGTCATTTGCACCATACTGTATTCAAAGACATTTTAAGGCCGACAACCTTAAAACTAAATAGTCCGATATTACAGCGAAAAGAAGGTTACCGCGAAGTATTGCGTGTATGGCTTATGTTTGACCTTGCCGCCAAACTCATCTGGAAAGGCGGAGATGATATATACAGCGGGGGGAAAAAGGACATTGCCACACTTTATGAGTATTGGCTATTCTTCAAATTGTTGGACCTGTTTCAGTCTATATTTGAAATTGAGTCCAAAGACATTTCAGACTTAATTAATGAAACTCCTGACGGCCTGAATCTTCAGATAAAGCAAGGCAAATTCACAGCGCTACGAGGCGTTTATGATTCAGGTAGCAGAAAGTTGAATGTCCGGTTTAATTACAACCGGTCATTTAGCGGAAAAAAAATATATCCAGAGTCTGGTAGCTGGACAACAACCTTACGCCCCGACTATACGCTTTCATTCTGGCCTTACGGCATTTCAGAGGCTGAAGCTGAAAAGCAGGAGCTGATTGTGCATGTGCATTTTGATGCAAAATACAAAATAGCAAACCTGACCGATTTTCTAGAACAAAACTCTGATAATGACCTGGACGAGGAGAAAGCTGAAAATAGAAAGGGTATTTATAAAAATGCAGACTTACTGAAAATGCATGCCTATAAAGATGCTATCAGAAGAACAGGGGGTGCGTATATTTTATATCCCGGGGACAAATCCATCAATCAAAAAGGTTTTCATGAAATTATTCCCGGACTTGGAGCGTTTCCGGTTAAGCCATCTAAAACTGACAGCGGAATCGGTGAACTGAAGGCATTTATTCTTGAAATAGTAGAGCACTTCATAAATCGAGCTTCACAGCGTGAGAAAATTGCCTTCAGAACATTTGACATTTATAAAAATCCACCTGACTTTGACAATATGGTCAAAGAACTATTACCGGAACCTTACAACAACAATAGAGACTTAATTCCTGACGACACCTATGTTTTAGTGGGTTATTACAATTCGCAGGAACAATATGAGTGGATTAAACGGACAAGACTTTATAATTTCAGAATGGGTTCAGGTGCAGGTTCGCTTGTGCTAGATAAAGAAACCGTAAGTTCTAAATATTTATTGCTCCATACTGCAGGTAATAAAGGATCGGGTGATTTATGGAGAATTATTAGTAAAGGTCCAAAAGTGTATTCTAAAGATGATCTATTAAAAAAGGGCTATCCTGATCCATCTCAAGATAATTATCTGGTTATTCAAATTGAACTAGTAGCGGATAAAGAATTTCAAAGTGTAAACTGGGATTTTAGAAGGCTTCGTAACTATTCGTCAGGGAGGGCTTCAGCGTTTCCATTTACATCGAGTTTGACCGAGCTAATGAGGAACATAGTTCGATAAAAAGCTATTTTAATAACCATAGTAAATCTATTGTTAATCGGCGGCATGTTGAGTATTTGAAAAGTTTTAATTTGAAAAATTTGGAATGTGTAAAGTGGTTAATACAATAGGCTCTTTAAAAGCTTTAAAAGATGGCTTGAATAGCAATAATATTCATGATTTCTCATCCTTAAGAGAGGTGATTAATTTTAGAAACTCATTTACAAGTTTGAGGCAACATTTAATCGAGCAACATGGAAAGTTAATAGTGGATGAAAAAGAAGCTCTTGAATTCGATTTGGAAGACTTACAACTAAATATTCAAAAGCAAAGAAGGTATTATGACGATTTGATCGTAATAGAACAAAATAGGTTGAATTTACTATCTGAATTCGCCGATGATGGAAAGAAAAATAATTCACTTTGGAAAATAGTAAGGAAAACTCAAAATTGGCAATCTAAAAGAAAGAGTGTACGAGCTGTTCGCGTCCTTGATAAGGAGGCTAATACTCTAATCGGCTCACTGGAAAAGAGTATCAAAAAAAAGAGCGACCGACATAACTTTATAAAGGAGAAATTTCAAACAGCTGTTTCTCAAAGTGCAGAAATAGAGTTAAACGAACTACATCGTAAAAAAGTTGTAGTTGATAAGTTAAGTAGCTTTATTTATGGTGCATTAGGAGAGCAGAAAGTTGTAAAATTTTTGGAGGATTTAAGTGATGAGTTTATATTAATCAATGATTTTTCGGTTCATTTTTCGCCAGCCATTTATAATAAGAATGAAAATGAGTACATAAAATCTGTTCAAATTGATCATTTATTATAGGCCCATCGGGCATTTTTCTGATTGAAACTAAAAACTGGAGTGAGCAGTCTCAGGAAAATGAAATTACAGTTCACCAGTGCAACAAATTAAGAGGAGCAGTTTGTTTTATTCAAGCTTCTTAATGGCCCTATGAATAAATTCCACATAAGTTTAGATACTCATCATTGGGGGATAAGAAAATTCTATTCGTAATTTAATTGTTTTAACAAGCACAAAGCCGCGAGAAGAATTTAAGTTTGTTAAGGTCCTTTTAGTAGAAGAGCTTTTGAGTTATATTAATTATTTTGACAAAACCTATGCAGATTATGAGGCAAATAGAATGGCTGAATATTTAATTAGTATTAGCAATACAACCATTTATTCAAAAAAATGACTTATATGACGGTGTTTGAATGATTATAAAGCCTTACAAAAGGCATCGATATAATTGTAAAATGTTATGGAATTGTATTCAGAATTATTTATATACACAGATCAACCCACAACCTGCCCATTTTGTGGTGCACGTACAGAAATCATTTTTGATATGCAGCACACAAGGGATGTTACCCAGGTTCATAAATGTTTATCCGAATTTTGCCAAAGGGACTTTGTAATGGTTCAAGATGATGACATCAATAATGACTAATCATGAAAAGGGTCAGCGATTGAAAGCAGTCTGGATCAGCGTTCGGCTGGTAAAAACCTGGTCTAACCTTCTTCACATCAAATAAAAGTAAATGCAAATCACCCAACCCCAAAACGATGCCGTCGGCGATATTGTGGAAGCCGTAGTTCGTGTGATCGGAAAGGGCTCCAGGGAAATTGATACAACGGATGCTATTTCCAGTACGGCCCGGTTGGCGGGAAGCTTTTTGTTCCGGTCTTTTGGACTTACTGTAAACGACGCCAGTCCGGGAACTGTTGTGCTCTCGGAGGAGGCGAATGTCAAAGGTCCGCAACTGGTCAATATCACTTATGCGGTATTGCAGAATATGGGTGTATCCATCGATAACAACAAAGTCTCCGGGTCAAGCGATAAACAGCCCTCGGGCAGTTTTGTGGAAGTCATTGGCCGTTTGCAGGGGCCGGCCCTGGAGATCATGAATAAATATGAACTAAGCTTTGAGCAAATGGCCCAGTCGGCAGCCATCGCTACGGCATTTATCATACAGCAAAGTCCGAATATTCTCCCGGAGCAAGGCTTTGGAACGGCGATCTACTATTATATCGAAGGGGCGAAGACCTTTCCGCCGGAATGGTAGCATTTGCATTTGAGGTTAAGACTTACTGGACCTATAGGCTAGATTAGAAAGCTAACATCAGGACAAACTGATCAGATTGATGTAGCGAAATACGGATATTGGGAAGCGGATTGCATGAAAGCCCTTGTCAACCTATCAACCTACCAACCTGTTAACCTGCCTCGATGAACAAATCCAACGCCATCTACCACAACAGGATCAACCAGGTCATTGACTATGTCAATAGCCGGCTGAACCAGTCTTTCTCCATCGAAGAGCTGGCGGCCGTGGCGAATTTCTCGCCCTTTCATTTTCACCGGATCTTTATGGCCATCACGGGGGAAACAGTCAATGCGTTTACCAACCGACTCAGACTGGAGAAAGCGGCCCGCTTACTGAAATTCGCCAGGAAGCCGGTGGCGGAGATTGCCTATGAATCAGGGTTCTCCTCACCCGCTGTTTTTTCAAGGGCCTTTAAACAATACTATGGTTTTTCGGCCACCCAATACAGAAGCGGCCATCCCATTGAAAATAGCAAGATCAGCAAAGCGGTTATGCCCTTCCATTCCTTCCTTTGCAGCACAGATGAAGAGGAGCTCATAAAAATGTTTCCGGTGGAGATCCGGCAGTTGCCCGCAAGAACAATCGCCTATATCCGGTTGATGAACGCCTTTGGCAAGGGATTGGTGCCAGGGGCTTATGAAGAAATGATTGAATGGGCCCGGGCACATCAGCTCTTTGCCAGCGAAACGATTTTCGGGATGTCGGTGGATGATCCCATGGTGACACCGGCGGAGCAATATAGGTATGAGGTCTGCATGACCATTCCGGAACAACTGCAACCCGAGCGGAGCGGGAGGATTGAATTCCTGACCCTGCCCGCCACCCGTTACGCCATCACGAGGGCAGTCGGTGATATCCGGCAGGTGGCCACCGGTTTTTATTTTCTCTTCAACCACTGGCTGATCAACAGTGAGTATGAACCGGAACATGCCGGCAGTCTGGAGATATACCGGGATAAAAGCCTGATCAACCGCCACGATTATTTTGATATGGAACTTTGTATTCCCATCAAACCGATCAGCGATTTGGGATGAGGGATCGGACCGGTCTATTATTTTAATCCGAAGAAAAATTAATACATTAGGTAAGGCTTACTGGTTACCCATCCCGCTATTACTACAGCAACGAAAAATAAAAATTTACATATGCGTCAACTCATTACTATTTGCAGCCTGGTACTGCTCACGGCCTGTGCCTCCACTAAAAAATCAACAACGATGGAACCAACACTCGATGGCAACTGGATTCCGGTAAAACAGGAAATGGGTGGAAAGGATCTGCCCGCTGCTTATTATCAGTCACAGCGACTGGTGATCAAGGACTCCACCTATATGGTCAGCGCGGAAAGTGTGGACCGGGGTCAGCTGCAGTACAAGGACGGGCTCATGGATATCTACGGAAAAGAGGGGGTGAATAATGGCAAACATTTCAAAGCCCGTTATAAAATGGAGCAGGAACAGTTATTCATCGTCTATGATTTAACCGGCAAGGACTATCCGGCTGCTTTTGAAACGGCGTCGCGGCCGGGTTTGTATATGTCGGTGTATAAGAATGGGTGAGGGGGTGTGCGAAATATTTTTTTGGGGCGGTATTTTTCTATATTCGGAGCAGGATTTGCGGGATGGGAGGATTTTCAGGATAATACAGGTCCGGAGTAGGTTGTTAGAATTGGCGGGATAATACAGGTCCGGAGCAGGATTTGCGGGATGGGAGGATTTTCAGGATAATACAGGTCCGGAGCAGGATTTACAGGATGGGAGGATTGGCAGGATAATTGCGGATGGGAGGATTGGCAGGATGTAAACGTTGGAAGGATAGGTGAAGATGAGGCTGGATGAAATCATTAATAAGGTTAATGGATGTGCTATGTAGGGGCATTAATCCTGTTCATCCTAAAATCCCGCAAATCCTGATCCGACAATTTGTAGCAGGATTAAAGTGTTAAAGAATATGAGGATATGAGCCTGGATGAAATAACATATAAAATCAATGGCTGTGCCATGAAGGTGCACAATACCTTGGGTAATGGCTTTCAGGAAGTGATATATCAAAGATGCCTCGCCATTGAATTGGAAAGAGCCGGATTGAATTTTGGCAGAGAGATTCCACAAAATATTTACTACGATTCAATTAAGGTAGGTACGAGAAGAGCAGATTTTGTGGTGGAGGGTCAGGTGATCGTTGAATTAAAAGCCGTCATCAATCTGGAAGATGCGCACCTGGCACAGGCCAAGAATTATGTAGTCGCCTACGATTTCCCCATTGGGTTACTGATAAATTTCGGATCAACCAGTTTACAATTCAAAAAAGTCTTCAACCAGAAGCGCAATCCCGTTCCTCCCAAAATCAGGTAAATGATCAATCATCCTGTAAATCCTGAAATCCTGTAAATCCTGTTCCAGTTTTATAGCAGTATTTTTAGCTTTTTTGCAAAAGGAAAAGGGCAGGACCCCAAAAAACAAGCAAACTATGGTATCAGAAAAATTTAAAGTCCGACAGGTTTGGAAATATGCCAACAGAAATGGGGAAGATAGTTCCACATTGACTATACTGAAAATTGAAAAGTATGAGAAAGGGGACACTATCATTCACATAAGAGTTGACAATGTGAAAATTAGTAGCCCACAATCCGCAACAGGCTATACCAATTTCATCGGGCACTTGCCTTATTCTGAAATTGCCATTTCAAAATCAGTAACAAATCTTGTGGGACAGAATGAAAGTCTTCCGGATTTTTCAGAAGGATATAATCAGTGGAAAGAAGCCTGGGACAATGGCAAAGCCGGTTATTGGACCATTGAACTAAAAGAAGCAATTGATGGTATTGACAAAGCTTTGCAGTCCAAAAAATGAGTTGCTGGTTTAAATGCAGGCCAGGAATTATGTAGTCGCCTACTATTTCTCAATTGGGTTACTTACTAATTTAGGAGCAACCACTTTACAATTCAAGCATATTTTCAATCCGAAGCATCATCCTGCCAATCCTCTCATCCTGAAAATCCTGCTCCGATATTTTATACAGCCCCCCAATATTCCCCAAACGCTTTTATTCCTACTCACCTTCATTTTGTTTAAGTAATTTGTAGTCCGCTAATGTTTCTAAAACCAGCAACATGAATTTTACAAAATTAGTGCCCAGTGTTTTTTATACGAATCTTTCAGACGGACTCAAATTATTTGTCGATTGTCTGCAATTTGAAATTGCACATAAAGATCTAAATACATCACAACCTTTCTGTGTATTGAGAAAGGATGGCATCGGCATCATGCTTTTTCAGGATGCACAATTAGCGAAAGAACATTATCCGGAATTAAGGCTGGTAACGGAGAATATAGAAGAAGTCTATTCAACAGTGGCGGCATCACATCCTCATTTATTGCACCCGAATCTTGACAAAGTAACCATGCGACCCTGGGGTGCAAAGGAATTCGCCATTTCGGATCAGCAGGTTGGTATACGGTTCCAGCAATGGTGATCATTCAATACAATGAGAACAGCAAAGAGCTAATTCAGGGTTGGGCGATAGTACATGTCGTGATGCATTTTCTGAAAAGTAATTATGTATCTTAGTTCAGCCCGGAATTAGGTCGTTTTAGGCTTGCCTACAAGCACCCTCCACCAGGCCTTTGTGTAATTTAGTTCGACTTCACTTGAACAACAGAATACAATTCAGTAGTCTGTTTTAAGAAAAGACAATATGACCAGGTTACTTGTAATTTGTTTATCAGTTTTAATTTGTTTTCTGTTTTCTGCATGTGGCAATAAACCCATTGCGCCGACTGCAGTAAATCAATCAGAACCTGATAAAATCCAAACAAGAAAATTATCCATTGTCACCAAGCTTAAAGAGAACGATCATTTGCCGGTTGCGGAAAGAATCGCGCTATATCACCAACTCAAGAAAGAACAGTCGGCTTTGTATGATTTTGCAAATGAAACAGAGCTAACACTCTACGGATATTCTTTTTTATGGGGAAATAATTTAACGGATGCTATTGCCATTTTTAAACTCATTATTGCTGAGTTTCCTAATTCAGCTAATGCATTTGACAGCATGGGCGAAGCATATCTTCAGGCAAAAGATAGTAGTCGGGCGCTTCAGAATTATGAGCAGTCATTGCGGATGAATCCTGATAATTTTCACGCAGAAGATGTGATTGAGCAAATTAAAAGCCCCAATAGTAAACCGCTGCCTGCAGGGGAGAAGTTTTCTAAGTTGTATGCTAAAAAAGAGTATTGGGAAGATTTGGACCAATTGGGTAAAAAGCTGATAGCCATTCATCCACACGCACTGAAATTTATCAGCAAGGACCAGTTTTGGAAAAATGTTGAGAGCAAAAAGGCATTGATCACTGAAAAGACCACCTACGCCGAATTTGCCTGGCATTGTAATGCAATTATTGCCAGTCTGGCTTGCTCCCATACAGCTTCTTCCAATATGCAAAACGATTACCATGAATATGCTATGTTGCCTGTAGCAAATAGTTTCCCTTTACAAGTCAGATGGGTAAATAAGCAGTTATTTGTAGTGGGGCCAATGAATAACTCAGATCAGGTAAAGGTAAAGGACGAGATATTGAGTATCAATGGCGTTGAAACAGCAACAGTTATTTCAGATATTTTTGACCATATTCCTGCACAAGCCAATATTCAAACTTTTAAAGCACAGCATTTCAATACTTATTTTGCTGCATTGATACCCTATGCTTTAGGGTTGCCCAATAGCTTTGAAATTGTTGTAAAAGGGAAATCGGGTGCACTTCAATTGCATAAAGCGGAAAGGATAGCTACTGAATTATATGATGCCTCATTAAATAGTTGTTTAAAAGACCTTTGCCTGGAAATTATAGACGAGAGCACTGCTGTTTTAACTATCGCATCGTTCAATTATTATGAATGGGATAGTTATCCTGTTTTCAAAGCATTTATTGACAGTAGTATGAATATCATCAATAATAAAAAACTGACTAACCTGATTATTGATGTGAGGTATAACAGGGGCGGCTCCCAGTATCCAAGTATTTACTTGCTTCAGCACCTGATGAATAAGCCTTTTACCTACTACTCAAAGGCAGAATTTGAAGGTAAATCGGATAAAATCTACGGGGAGGAACTTATTGAACCTCTCAGTAATCGCTTTAAAGGAAAAGTTTATTTTCTAATAGATGGAAATGGGAATTCTACGACGGGGCATTTTATGAGTTTAGTCAAAAACCACCATTTGGGGACAATTATAGGAGAGGAGTTAGGGTCCAATCAATTCTGTACGGCCGGACAAATGCTGACGCGTCTGAGTAATACAAAATTAGTAGTCTCCGTGGCGAATAATACGCATATATCCACAGCAACCGAATTACCGGTTGAAAAGGGAGTTCTTCCGGATTATTATATAACACAAAGTATAGATGAGTATTTAAACAAAGTGGATGCTGTAAAGAATTTCACACTTAAACATATTAGAAACTAGGGCGAAATATTCAGGACTTCCACCTCTGAAATTTATATTTTGGGTAAAAATTATTTTATTATATCCGCCTGGGGAAAAATGAACTAAACACAATACGGCGTTTGGCGAAATACAGGATACTGTTGCCAAAGATCACTAAAAACTACATCATCGCATGGTTCTGAAATTGGGTCGTTTATGTTTTTCCAGTCTGCGACAGGCATCGATTGTTAGAATCAAAGCTGTAATGAAGCAATCCGCAATTACGCTATTGGCCCTTATTTCTTCAACAATTGCGATGTCCCAAAACAAAGTGATGGCTGATTCCCTGGATGGCGTAATCAAAAGCGGGTTCAAAAAAACACTCCGGATGGATTACCAGACTGATTCTGCTTATTCCTCCTTTTATTTTAAGAAGGATGGTAAACAGGTGGTAGAGGCAATTGTTACCACCAGGGAAGCTGAGACTTTCTATGATTTTTTGAATGAGCAATTAGTCAGGGTAAGAATGATTGTATTGAACCCTCCCGGAGATCGTACACTTTACGGCAAATACTACTTTTTGAATAATGCCCTCGTGCATACAGAGGAGTCGGGTATGAAAACAGTCAATCCAATTGTGTTTCAGGAGCAGGCTGAGAAAGTAATGAAACTGGCGAAGGCGAGAATAAAATAAATCTAATCTGACCTGAGCTGGGATTGCGGAGTTCAGCTTTTGTTGCAATGGAATTTCCCTAAAAGCCTATTGTTTCGTATATTTTGACTGATATGCCAGTTAAAACAGCCGTACAGCAGCTACAAATGAGACAACAGCTTAATAGTATTTTACTGGCGCTGTTTTTTTCAATCAATGCATTATCCGGGCAGCCTGCTATCGCCCAGGATAAAGTATATTCAATAGCTGAATTAAAAGCTGATATTCAATTTTTAAAAACCAGACTGGAGAATAATCACCCGGGTCTTTATTTATATAGTGCTAAATCGGTTATTGATCATGTTTTTGACAGCCTGGAAAACGGGATATCCCAGCCGCTTACCGGGCGGGAATTTTATAAGCATATCAGCATCATCAGTTCCATTATTAAAGATGGTCATACCATCCTCTTGCCGGGAGGAACAAACGCCAACCACTATCTTCCATATCATTTTGCCATAAGGAATAACCAATTGTTTACACAAATGGTTTGTACCGGAGACCGGACCATTCCTGCCGGTGCAGAGATCACGAGTATAAATCAGGTAGCCGCAACAGATATTATCAAACAGCTCTGTGAGAGACAGGTAAGAGACGGGGATAATCTGACTTACCCGTTATGGATTATAAGTAACTACTTCCGGCAGTATTACAGTTTTATTTTCGGGCAGCCGGATAGCTTTGCCATCCGGTATAAATCGGAAGGACAGGAAAAGTCGACTGTGGTGAAGGCCTTGCCCAGGGACAGCATTTATTATTACCGGCAACAGCATTATCCTGCCAGCATTTTGACAAGCCAGGTAAACAAAGGACTTACGCTTAGTCTGGAAAAAGAGAATCGCTATGCGGTACTGACCATCAAGGATTTTCATAACGATGTTTTAAGGAAGGAGTACAAACAAAATTTTGACAAAGAAATCAGCTCCTTTTTTGAGCAGATTAAAAATAGCAAAACAGATAACCTGATACTGGATCTCAGAAATAACCAGGGCGGGGATATTGAAAACGGCGTTTATTTACTTTCCTATTTACTGGACAAGCCTTTTTCAATTGTGAAGGAATATTATTGTGTGGATGATCATGAGCTGAAACCCTGCAAGGGCCCCTCCTTGGGTTTGCATGATCCCCAACCAAATAATTATAAGGGACAGCTCTATGTATTAATCAATGGAGGCAGTTTCTCTAATTCAGGGATTGTATCCTCTTGTTTACAGGTTAATAAGCGGGCCACATTCATTGGCCAGGAGACAGGTGGAAATCCCCATGTCATCAACGGGTTTAGTAAAGATATCAGTCTGCCCAATTCCAAAATTCAGTTGCAGATTCCTACAAAACAGTTTGTGATGACCAGCAAAGCCAACAATAACGGAAGAGGTGTTATGCCAACACATTTTGTGGAACCAAGGATCATAGATGTCCTGGAAAACAGGGATGCTGAACTGGTGTATACGATTGATCTGATTGGCAGGGAGAAGAAGGTAAAGTGAAATGGAGTAATCTGCAGGTTGGGTAAATGCGTATAAATTGCGAATTTGTAATCCCGGGCTGCTATAATTTTATCATATAACAAAATTTGAAACTGTTTTTTATGAAAAATATCATCTATCTGCTAGCAATTTGTTTCTTAGTCCCCAGTATTGCTTATTCCCAAAAACCAGAGGAAACAGAAGTCTGGACCCCCGAACCAAAACTGATCACTCCCGGCATCAATCCGCAGGCCCCTCCCTCGGATGCAATCGTTTTACTGGATGGAAAGGATTTATCTAATTGGTCGGATCTAAAACAAAACCCGGCTCAATGGACACTGGAGAATGGGGTAATGACCGTGGCGAAGGGCAAGGGAGATATAAAGACAAAGCAGGGATTTGGCAGCTGTCAGTTGCATGTGGAATGGCGCTCACCGGCGGAGGTAAGCGGTAGCGGACAAAACCGGGGCAACAGCGGCATCTTTCTGATGGGCCGTTATGAAGTGCAGGTACTGGATAATTTTAATAACCGGACTTATAGCAACGGACAGGCAGGCAGTATTTACAAACAGCATATCCCATTGGTGAATGCATGTAAGCCGCCGGGGGAATGGCAGACCTATGATATCATTTTCACGGCGCCAAAATTTGGGGAGGATGGGAGTCTGCTATCAGCTGCAAGGGTAACGGTGATACAAAACGGCGTACTGGTGCAGAATAATGTGGAGTTGAAGGGGGAGACGGTGTATATCGGGCAGCCGAAGTATACAAAGCATGGGGAGAAGGAAGCATTGGTGTTGCAGGATCATGGTTGTTTGGTGAGTTATAGGAATATTTGGGTGAGGGAACTGTAGGGGGGCGAGTGGCGAGTGGTGAGAGGCGAGTGGGGGTTCACCGCGAGGAGAGTTTCTCGCAGCGGGTCAGAGACGCAGTGTATTAAGGATGAACTACCCCTCACTACTATTTCGAGCGAAGCGAGAAATCTTGTATTTTTTTCTCTCCCCCACAGCATGTCATCCCGAACGCAGTGAGGGAACTTGTATTCATATTTCAGCCCGCAGGGCCCTTTGGGCGAAGACACAGGGTCGCTAAGAGACGCAAAGAAGAGCCGCTGTGTTTCGCCTTGTTCGCTGTGGTTTTTTTAAAGGAGTATGATTGTCGTTATTCTCAATCATATTTGACATTTTCACCAGGTTTGATAAAATCATTTAGACTAAGCGATTCGCATATTGAATGGCTCCAATCGTTAATAAGTAAAATCACGGTTCTACCCATGCGTCAATCCATACTCTGCTTTCTTTTTTTATCCCTGCTGCAGTATGTGAGCGGACAAAATTCAATCAAAAAATATGTGCAGGAAAATACAATACGGGTGCAGACCCTGTCACCGGATACAGCCTATGGAGAAGACCTGGACGCGATTGGGAATGCCATCGGTGATGCAAGGATTGTAATGCTGGGAGAACAGGATCATGGAGATGCTCCTTCCTTTCTGGCCAAGACCAGACTGATCCGTTACCTCCATGAAAAAAAAGGATTCAATGTACTGGCATTTGAGAGTGATTTTTTTGGATTAAACGAAGGCTGGGACCGCCTGAACAAGACACCGGATAGTATCAGTCAATTTATCCGCAGGAATATTTTTCCGATCTGGACCGGTTGTCATACCTGCCTGCCCCTTTTTAAACAGATCATTCCTGATTCCTGGAAAACGAAGCAGCCATTGATTGTAACAGGAGTCGATAACCAGCTGATCCTGGATTTTTCCAGGCGCTCACTGGTTCCCTTGCTCGACAGTGTATTGCAATCAGCCCAACTGCCCATTACCCGCGAACCATATTACCGTACAGAGCTGTTGGCCGGGATTGATTCCATGAAAAACTGGTATGGCCGTGTACCCGCCGATACGATTTGGTATGGCCGTACCTGGACACATTTGAATACCCTGTATCAACAGGCCGCGCAGCATTTTGCCCCTCATGATTTCTGGATGCAGGTGATAGAGAATCTGCGACAGGAATATCTTTCCTTTCGCTCCTCACAAAAGGAATACCGCTTCGCCTCAAACAACCGCGATTACCAGATGGCAGAAAATCTGAAATGGCTGCTGCGCTACAAGTATCCAAAGGAGAAGATCATCGTATGGGCTGCCAGTTACCATATTGCCCGTTTTGAAGATTCCATGCCTGGCCGTTACGACCGGACCATCCATACCATGGGGGCTTATTTTTCGAGGGATCCGGTATGGAAGGATAGCACTTATATTCTCGGATTCAGTTCAGGCAGCGGTAAGGCCGGACGATTGGGTCAAGGTGATTATACTGTCGGTGAGCCAAAGAAAGGCAGTTTTGAAACATGGATCAATGAGGGGTATGAGTATGCGTTTACGGATTTTCTTTCTTACCGGAAAAGAGGAGCGAATAAAGGGGAACAGTTCAACCTAAAAGGCTTCGGACATATGTATATGAAGACTGACTGGACAAGCGTGTTTGATGGTGTTTTCTTTATCAGGAGGATGTATCCTTGTAGTAAGTGAGTAGGCTTCAACGAAGAGAGAGATTGTTTTACCGCGAGGAGAGTTTCTCGCAGCGGGTCAGAGACGCAGTGTATTAAGGATGAACTACCCCTCACTACTATTTCGAGCGAAGCGAGAAATCTTGTATTTTTTTCTCTCTTCCCACAGCATGTCATCCCGAACGCAGTGAGGGACCTTGTATTCAATTCTCTGCCCAGAGGGACTGCGGGCGTGAAATATCACCGTAGGGAGATTTAACCGCGAGGACACGAGGGCGCAAGGAAACGCAAGGAAATATCACCGCAGAGAACGAGAGAAGCAGAGGTAACGCAGAGAGAAACTTAACCGCTCGAAGAGTCCTATGGACAAGGACGCTAAGAGACGCAAGGAGCTGCGCTGTGTTTCGCCATGCTCGCAGTGGTTTTTTTAAAAGGAAAAGGAATTGCATTCTTCTAAAAGAACCAGGACGCTTTTATCTGCAGTGTGCTGAAAAGAGATTATTTTTGATAGTATCAAATGATACTATCACTTGAAACCCCCTTATACGATAACCGAAAATATCCTGCAACTGGTCGCGGCCGTCTCCGAGAAAATTGGAGCTGTTAATGCCTCATTTCTTACTAAGCAGGCACCTTCTCTTCGGAAGAGAAACCGGATAAGAACTATCCATGCTTCCCTGGCTATTGAGGGTAATACTTTATCCATTGATCAGATTACGGCCATCATTGACAATAAAAAAGTACTCGGCCCGGCAAAGGATATTCGGGAAGTGACCAATGCAATTAAAGTCTATGATCAGCTAAATAAATTCAACCCCTTCAGTGAAGTCTCGTTTTTATTAGCACATCAAACCTTAATGAAGGGCTTAATTAGCAATGCAGGTCAATACAGAAAATCTGGCGCAGGGATTGTAAAAGGGGCGGCCATTACTCATCTGGCCCCAGGGGCTTCGAATGTCCCCCATTTAATGAAGAATCTTTTCCGGTATTTGAAAAAGAAAGAAGAACTGCTCCTGATTAAAAGTTGTGTTTTTCATTACGAGATGGAATTTATTCATCCTTTTGCGGATGGCAACGGAAGAATGGGAAGGCTTTGGCAGACGCTTTTACTAATACAGCAATACCCGGTATTAGAATTCCTGCCCTTCGAAACACTGATATCCAGGAATCAGAAAAAATATTATCAGGCACTTTCCATCAGTGATAAACAGGGGCAATCCACTTATTTTATAGGATTCATGCTTAAAATATTAAGTGATTCACTGGATGAATTGCTGACCGAAAGATCAGGCCCGCTTACCGGCCCGGAGCGGGTGCATATTTTTCTGGAAAGCGGGGTAAAGGAATTTACCAGGAAAGATTATATGAACTATTTTAAAATGATTTCTCCGGCTACCGCCAGCCGGGATGTTTTATGGGCCGTCAGCAATAAACTTGTTAAAAAGACTGGCGACAGAAATAAGACTAAGTACAGGATAAAGTAGCAATGGGATCAATTACAAAGCATGGAATCAGTGCTTCATTTTCTATCTTTAATCAATTGATTAGGTCACTATGGCCGACAGGGAACGGGAGAAGCAGAGGTTTCGCGAGGGCAGTTTGGCTTCAATTCTCTGCCCAGAGGCCCTTCGGGCGTGAAATTCTCCGGGAAGCAGAGTCCGCCGGGTAAAATCTCTCGCGAAAACTCATTTACTCATGTTCTCTGCGGTGAAAATTTAGCCACATCATTTATTTTGAACCAACATGCTGATTCAACCATACTCCTCTTCATGGATACCCGACTTTGAAAACCTGAAAGCCGAGCTCGAAAAAGGATTGCAGGGCATCGACTATCGCATCGAACATGTGGGCAGCACGGCCGTACCCGGTCTGGCTGCCAAAGCCATCATTGATATCGATATTATTTACGCTGGGGGGCAAGCATTCGAAAAAATAAAATCCGGTTTAATTCAAATTGGCTACTACCATAACGGCAACCAGGGTATTGCAGACCGGGATGTGTTTAAAAGAAATGCGAATGGTTCGAATGAAATACTGGATACCATTGTTCATCACCTTTACGTTTGTAAATTGAACAGTCCGGCCCTGGAGAGACATCTTTTATTCAGGGATTATTTACAAAAAAATGAGGAAGCCCGTAACACCTATCAGCAAATGAAATATGAACTGGCTGAGAAGGCGGCTGAGGATAAAAAACGATATGCCGCACTGAAAGAAATACATGTTAATCCTTTCGTGGATGAAATCATGGATATAATGAAATAAAGCAAAAAACAGATACAGTTTAGCTGTTGGAAGCTTAATTTACAAATGGGTGAAAAAAGGGATGCAGCGAATTGTAGAACAGAAATGTCAGCATCTTATCATTCGAAAACTGGGTTGACTTTTTTTTCTTTTATCTGTGGGGCCTTTGGCTCATTTGCACTTTGTCGAAAGTATAACAATGCAATTTTCACGTTGAGAGGTTTTGTTTTCTGCCAAGAGGCCAGCTGATTCAGTTTTCAAATTTTACCCGTTTCGGCAATTATATTCCCATCAGATAATAGTTATGGGGCGGTTCCTGTTTGCATACCTGAATGAAAATATGACTGGAGAACAATTTACCGGATCTTTAAATTTTTTAAGTTGACCTTTCTTCAAAAAATAGCGGCCTATTCGCTGGGATTTAAGACAGACAAAGATCTGCCCGATATTGCCATGACCGCCATGGAGGAAGGATATGATACGGCCTCACTCCGGATGCTTGCGGGCAAGAGTGAAAAGGACAGTGCATTTGAACTGCGTGAATATTTTGGACTGGCATTGAAAGAGCTTGGACTTGTTTTGCCTGAAAGAAAGGAAGCCTTGACAAGGGTGGTTGCATTTTATGCTAACAGGATTGCAGAAAAGGAGGTTGATACTTACCAGGGTTTCGATGAAATGAATGCCATGATCAACAAAACGGAGTTTGAGTGTGATGCGTTGGGCTTGATGTCCTGTTACGTAGATTATATTACGATCTGGGAAGAAAAGTCAGATGGGCTGGATTTTCATACTGCGGAAGGTATCAGTAAGGATCAGTATATAGAAAGAACAGAGGAAGGGATTCGGCGGCAGTTGAAGGAATGGCTGATTTTAAACGAAACAAAGTAGCTGATAGTATCGATACACTTCTTTTTCATTTACTAAATGCCGACATTTGTTTGTCGCTAAAGCAAAACCATCTAACTATATATTTTGACAAATGGATTTTCTGACTTCATCTGAACTGCAACAACATCTGGACAGCAATGAAAAACTAATCTGGTCAGGACAGCCTAAAAAAGGGGTTATTTTCCGGACAGCAGATATCTTCCTGATTCCTTTTAGTTTATTATGGTGTGGCTTCGCCATCTTCTGGTTTACCACGGCCCTGCGATCCGGAGCGCCATTCATCTTTGCCATGTTCGGGATACCATTTGTGGTCGTCGGACTGATTTTTGTCTTTGGCCGTTTTATCATTGATGCCAAAATGCGCGAGAAAACAGTCTATGGCATTACCGCCGACCGGATCATTATCAAATCCGGGATTTTTAAGAAGTCGGTAAAGTCACTCAATATCAAAACCCTTTCAGATATTGAATTTGATGAAAAAGGAGATGGGTCCGGAACCATCCGAATCGGTCCACGCAACATAATGATGAGCTGGATGAATGGGATGGAATGGTGGCCGGGATATAAGTATGGCCCCAGCATTGATCTGATCCCGGAAGTCAGGAAGGTGTATCAGAAAATCATTGAGCTGCAAAGGGAGAAATAAGAAAGCGCTGGCTGTTCATCAAGCCTACACTTTCACGTCCACCACCTTATTCTCCTTCCTGCTTTTCTCTGCGGCAAATCCCATCAGGTGACTTTCAATAGATGCATCAATGGTCGAAGTAAGTAAGGCCGGGTTTTGCTGGTCCACTGCCTGGATCCAGTCAGCTACCAGTCTCCAGTCGCCTCCACCATGTCCGTCGGTATCCTGTTTCCATTCTGTTTTTTTACCGGTTCGGAAATCAGTGAGGGTAAAGGAACTCATATCACCTACAATATCTCCCATACTGCCCATCACCCTGGTACGGCGACCTTCATAGGAAGTAAAGGCTTCCATGGAAAATGCGGCCGTGATATTTCCTTCAAACTGAATATTGCAGATATAATGATCGGGCTGGTCGTTTTCCATTTTATATACACAACGGCCATAATTGGTGGTCTTCAGTTTTTCAAGGATATACTCACCGTGTTTTGATTTGTCATCAGGCATATCAAATACATAGGTACGCTGGCGGTTGCGGTAATATAGTTTTTGTGCAGAATAAGGGCATTCCGCTTCCACCGCACAACCATCGCCGCAACGGGCGGTACTGCCAGCCGGGGCATTTTCTTTGCGGAACCATTTCAGGTCGCCAAAGGCCTGGATACGTTGCGACGGTTTATTCACCATCCATTTTAAAATATCCAGATCATGACAGGATTTGGCAAGGATGATGGGAGTAGTAGCCTTGCTGTTATGCCAGTTGCCCCGCACATAAGAATGACTCATATGCGTATGCTCAATGGGTTCCATATGTTGTACACTGATCACTTCTCCAATAGCACCGCTGTTCATCAGTTCGCGGAGCTTCACAAAATAAGGGGCATAGCGCAGCACATGACAGACGGCTACAATGCGATTATTCTTTTTGGCCAGTTCCAGAATATCCCGGCATTCTTTTTCACTGGGAGAAATCGGTTTCTCGAGCAATACATCATAACCCATTTTCAGTGCAGCCATACAGGGACCGTAATGCAGATCATCCGGTGTGGTGATGATAATAGCGTCGGCAAACTTGGGACGCTTGAATACATCCTCCCAGGTATTGAACTGATTGCTCTCGGGTATATTATGTTTTGAACTGTAACGTTGTTTGCGGATGGGAATGGGTTCGGCCACCCCAACAATATCAAGCTGATCGGCATATTGCACGGCATAGTTACCATACACATTTCCACGCGAACCGGCACCACAGGTGATGGCCGTTACCGGTTTTTTAACCGGGCGGTGCAGGGGATTATCCGGCAGGATGATGCGTTCCCCTTTTTCATTGCGGGCCCAGGAAGATAGCGGCAGGGCAGCAGCGGAGAATCCAAGGGCTTTGAGGGCATCGCGGCGGGAAAAATGATTGGGCATGTTGTGGTTGTTTAGATAAATGTAAGAATTTAACCGCAGAGAACAGGAGGTCGCAAAGATTTCGCTGAGATAGTTTTAACTACTCAGCGTAAACGCTGCGTTCTCTTTTCTCTGCGGTTAACTCTCTACACAAAAAAAGCAGACACTCTGGTCTGCTTTTAAAAAATATATTTGTTTGCTTACACCGCTTCGGCTTCCATTTTCTTCTGCACTTTCTTCCTTTCATCTTCATTCAAAATCACTTTGCGCATACGAATAAAATTCGGCGTTACTTCAATACACTCATCCTGCTGGATATACTCCATACACTCTTCCAGGGTCAGCAGGGTTTTAGGAGCAATATTGGTGGCTGCATCACTGCCGCTGGCGCGGTGGTTGGTGAGTTTCTTTTGTTCAGTTACGTTTACAATCAGGTCACCGGGTTTTACATTCTCTGCCACAATCTGACCGGCATATACATCCTCGGCTGGATCTACGAAGAATGTTCCTCTGTCCTGCAGTTTATCAATAGAATAAGCCGTCGTCTTGTCCTGAATTTTAGAAATCAGCACTCCGTTATTTCTGCCTGGGATTGGTCCTTTCCAGGGTTTGTATTCTGTAAAGCGATGGGCCATTACGGCTTCACCGGTTGTAGCGGTCAGCATTTGGGTACGAAGACCAATCAAACCACGGGAAGGAATTTCAAATTCCAGGTGTTGCATTTCACCCTTGGTTTCCATCACATGCATTTCACCTTTCCGACGGGTCACCAGGTCAATCACCTTACTGGCAAATTCCTGTGGTACATCCACTACCAGGTTCTCATAAGGCTCACATTTCACACCATTCAGTTCTTTCACGATTACCTGCGGTTGTCCTACCGTGAGTTCATATCCTTCGCGACGCATGGTCTCGATGAGGATACCCAGGTGCAGGATACCACGTCCGTATACGATAAAGCTGTCGCCTTCCTCACTGTCTTCCACACGAAGGGCCAGATTCTTTTCTGTTTCTTTCATCAGGCGATCACGCAGGTGACGACTGGTTACGAATTTTCCATCCTTGCCAAAGAAAGGCGAGTTGTTGATGGAGAAAAGCATATTCATGGTCGGCTCATCCACACTGATCACTGGTAATGCTTCGGGCGTTTCTGCATCGGCAATGGTATCACCGATATTGAAATCTTCCAGTCCTACCACGGCACAAAGATCACCGGCAATTACTTCTGTAACTTTCTTCTTGCCCATTCCTTCGAACACATAGAGTTCACGAACCCTTTGCTTTTTGATGCTGCCATCAGCCTGCATCAGGGCGATCTGCTGGTTTTCTTTGATCACACCGCGGCTTACTTTTCCAATGGCAATACGACCCAGGAAGGATGAGTAATCCAGTGAAGTGATCTGCATTTGCAGCGGACCTTCATTCACTTTGGGTGGTGGCACATATTGAATGATACCATCCAGCAGGGGATTGATATTATCGATCTGCGTTAATGAATCATTGAACCAGCCATTCTTGCCCGAACCATAATAGGTAGGGAAGTTCAGCTGCTCTTCAGAAGCATCGAGGTTAAAGAAGAGTTCAAATACAGCATCATGCACTTCATCAGGACGGCAGTTTTCTTTGTCTACCTTATTGATAATCACAATCGGCTTCAGGTGCAGTTGCAGGGCTTTCTGTAATACGAAACGGGTTTGGGGCATGGGACCTTCAAAAGCATCCACGAGCAGACAAACACCATCGGCCATTTTCAAAACCCTTTCTACTTCACCACCGAAGTCGGCGTGACCGGGGGTGTCAATTACATTGATCTTAACGCCCTTGTAAGTAACGGCAGCATTCTTACTGAAGATCGTGATTCCACGCTCTCTTTCAAGGTCATTGCTGTCCATGATCAGGTCACCGGTTTCCTGGTTATCCCTGAATACTTTTGTGGTGTGTAAGATTTTGTCAACCAGGGTAGTCTTACCATGGTCAACGTGTGCGATGATCGCTATATTTCTGATTTCCATTTGCTAAAAGTTGACAGGTTGAAAAGTTGGAAAGTTGAAAAGGGGCTACTATTTAGCAGGGACTCTCTTTTCCAGGTATTTGATATACCCATTCAGCATCTTTTCTACCTCAGTGATTTTATTTTTGAAATGATTTAATCTTTCTTCGATGATGAAACCTTCATCATATGCGTCAATCAGATGATTTAATACTTCACTGAGAGACCCTCTGGCAATTACACAGTATCTAATCTTTTCCTGCCAGGTACTTCGGCCATGTCCTTCTGCAATCTGACTGCTTACGGATCGTGAGCTTCGGATTAACTGATCGGTCAGCCTGTATTTTTCTTCCGGGGGGAAAAGATTTAACCAGATCCCTGATTTCCAGCTTAAGCGCCCGGCTTTTCTTCCAGACTTCTAATTCTTCAAATCCCGCATAACCCATACACGATCGCTAAATGTTTGATAATGAACTGTTTACTTATCAACCTATTAACTTTCCAACTTCCCCCGTCAAACGAGCGGCAAAGGTACATCAATTTAGCGGGGGGAGCAAACGAAAGGGGCAGTTAATGGAGACTTAATGCCAGAATAAAGCGGTATTTAATGTAGTTTTAGCAAAATAGGTGCTATGAAGTTCCTTAAATGGTTTGGCCTCATCCTGTTAGTGCTGATTATCGTTTATCTGCTCGGACCCAAACCTTCAAAACCAAAGTACAGTCTCGTAATGCCCGCTATCCCTGCCGAACCGGCTGCATTGGAGGGCTTTATCAAAAATCAGGAGAGCAAACACAAGCTGAAACCGGATAATGAGGCAAGGATCATCTGGATGAATGATTCTGTGAAACAAAAGACGGAATATGCTGTCGTTTATCTCCACGGATTCAGCGCATCACAGGAAGAAGGAGATCCGGTGCATTATGAATTTGCCCAGCAGTTTGGATGCAATTTATACCTGAGTCGTTTGGATGCCCATGGTGTGGATACAACCGATCCATTGGCCAGCTTTTCTGCAACGGGTTTATGGGAATCAGCCAAAGAAGCTTATGCCATCGGCAAACAGCTGGGGAAAAAAGTAATCCTGCTTTCTACCTCCACCGGTGGTACCGTGGCTTTGAAACTGGCCGCGGAATATCCTGATATCGCCGGACTGATCCTGCTTTCTCCCAATATTGCGATCAATGATCCCAATGCCTGGTTACTGAATAATCCATGGGGATTGCAGATTGCGCATTTGGTAACAGGTAAACACCGGAAAGTGGAGGATACCACAGCGATCTATGCGCAGTACTGGAATAACTGGTATTCTACCACATCATTGGTACAATTAGAAGAATTACTGGAAAGCACCATGAAGGAATCAACCTTCCGGAAAGTAACACAACCCACTTTATTGCTTTATTATTATAAGGATGAAAAACAGCAGGATAATGTGGTAAAAGTGTCTGCGATGAAAAGAATGTTCAATCAGCTGGGGACGCCTGAAAACCTGAAGAGACAGGTAGCGATTCCCAATGCAGGGAATCATGTGATCGGGTCTTATATCAAATCGAAGGATGTGGAATCGGTGATGAGGGAGTGTGAGAAATTTGGGAGGGAGGTGTTGAAGTTGGGGGAGTGATTTTGATGCGCTCGAAGAGTCCTATGGACAAAAAGAGAGATATTCACCGCGAAGAACATGAGGACAGGGAGTTTACGCAGAGAGATTTTAAAATTGGTATCAATTTTTTTATAAGCTTAGCCCCCAGAGCTCTGCGAGCGCTCGAAATAGTTGTTAGGCCTGAATTGTCTCTAAACTGTTCATTAAAGCTCTGCGAGAACTCGGCGTTCTCATGTTCTCTGCGGTGAATCTCTCTATCTTTTTCTACATTTGCTCCAATGCCCGACACACATCGCACCAATCAATTATTACAATCTTACTTTGATAAAGTACTGGTGCTGACCGTTCCCCGTTTTACAGACCGGCATGAAAAAGTGAAGCAGCGGCTGCAGGGAATTCAATTTGATTTTTTTTTATGGAGCCGATAAAAATGAGCTGACCGAATCATCCATCCGGGAGCTCTATCATTACAATAAAAAAAATACCCTCGCCCCCGGCTATTATTTCAAACCATTGAACAGTGGTGAAATTGCCTGCTCCCTATCTCACCGCATGATCTACCAGGCCATGATCGATCAGCAGTGGAAAAAAGTATTGGTGCTGGAAGATGATGTAGTACCTGATGAACAGAACCTTGCTGCACTCGAAGCCTGCTTACAGGAATTGCCGGCCGACTGGGATTTGTTTTACCTCGGCTATCTGAAAAATGATCAGCTGACCGCAGGAAAAAAATGGCAAAATGCCTGGTACCGGCTCCTGGCTTTTATCGGATTGAGCAAAATGCCATTGCGCATGATTAAGAACCGCCTGCCTAAAAATTTCAGTCCGCACTTGTGGAAAGCCGGCTTTCATGATTGCACGCATGCTTATGCTGTTAGTCTGGAAGGAGCTAAAAAATTACTGGCCGCCCAAACACCGGTTACTTACCGGGCCGATAACCTGCTCACGGCATTGGTATTGAAAGAAGAGCTGCAGGCATTTGCCTGCAAAAAATTCCTTTTCAACCAGGAAGTATTTACTGATCATACGGATCGTTCGCATATCCGTGAAAAATGGGCCAATCAATGATTCCTAATATTTTCCATTTTGTTTTTGGTATGGCACCCGATTTCGGGGGCAAGCCCTTTTCACTGGTACATTACCTGGCAGTAAAATCTGCAGTAGAGCTGAACAAGCCCGATGCCGCTATTTTTCATTACCAGTATGAACCCACAGGAGAATGGTGGGAAAAGGCCAAACCATTGCTCACGCTGAAACAGGTAAAGGCACCGGAAAGCATCATGGGTAATCCTTTGTTACATGTGGCGCATAAAGCTGATATTATTCGTTTACAGGCCTTGCAGGAAACAGGTGGTGTTTATCTCGACCTCGATACGATTTCTGTTCGTCCATTGACCAGCTTGTATCATCATGAATTTATCATCGGTCAGGAATTGAAAGCAGCTTTTGTTCCCCGCAACTGGCGGCAAAAGTTGAAAAAGCAACTTGGATGGACGAAAGAAAATTCAGTTGCTTCAACCGGGCTCTGCAACGCAGTACTGCTGGCCCAAAAGAACAGCCGCTTTATCAACCGCTGGCTGGAGGAGTATAAAAACTTTCGTTCCACTGGTCGTGATAAATACTGGAATGAACATTCCGTACTGGTGCCACAGCGTCTGGCCGCTGAACATCCTGATGAACTGACCCAACTGGGGCCCTATGCTTTTCATTATCCTTTGTATAATCAGGAAGGGTTGGCCATGATGTTTGCAGAACAGCATGCATTTCCTGAAGCCTATGTACACCATCTCTGGGAATCATTTGCCTGGGAGCCCTATATGTCGGCACTGAGTCCGGAAATGATCCGCGAAAAAGATACTACCTATAACCTCATCGCCCGGAAATTCCTCTGATATGAAAATCGGATTTGCTGCCAGATATGATCCCCGCGATAAACAAACATGGTCCGGCACCGCTTATTATACCTATCAGCAATTAAAAAAATACGGCGAAGTAGAGATCTTTCAGTTTCCGCTTCCCAAGTTGTTGCAGGAATGGTTGACGATGCAGAAAAGTATCAACCGGCGTTGGTTTGGCAAGCAAAGTTCAGTAGAATTTCTGTCTGCTTATGCCCGTTATTTCAGTCGCCGGCTCACAGCAGCTTTGAAAAAAAATCCGGTTGATATTTTATTTGTTTCCGCCTCTTCGCAAATGATCGCTGAAGTGAAAACTGATATTCCGATTATCTACATGACGGATGCGACCTTTCAGCAATTGCAGGGATATTACCAAAGTTTCAGCAACCTGCCTGACTATAATATCCGGCAGGGGATTGCACTGGATAAGCGTGCTTTCCAAAAAGCAGCGCATTGTATGCTGGCATCAGACTGGTGTAAACAATCAGCCATTCATGATTATGGTATGGCGGATGAAAAAATAACTGTTGTTCCCTGTGGCGCCAATCTTGATCAGGTGCCTATGACAGGGGAGATTGGTTCTTCGCAACAAGGTAACTGCCGGTTACTTTTCTTAGGAGTAGACTGGGAGCGAAAAGGAGGAGCGATTGCCCTGGAAGCTTTTCGTCTGTTGAAGAAAGAAAATACATCAGCCACATTGCGGATTATTGGCTGTGTGCCACCGGTAGAGATCATGCCGGAGGAAGGAATTGAAGTGATTCCTTTTCTGGATAAAAACAAAGCGGAAGGAATGCAGCAGCTTCATCAGATCTTTCTGGATACAGACTTTTTATTATTGCCCACCCGCGCAGAATGTGCCGGCATTGTTTTTTGTGAAGCAGCGGCTTATGGCATTCCTTCCATCAGCACGAATACCGGCGGAGTGGGTACTTATGTAAGAGGTGGAATCAATGGTTATGCATTACCCCTTGCGGCAGGTGCGGCTGACTATGCCCTACGGATCAGTCAACTGTGGAATAACCAGCAGGAGCTCACTCAATTGAAACAGCAAAGCCGGCAATTATTTGAACAGGAATTGAACTGGGATGCATGGGGAGAGGCGTTCAAAAAAATAGCGGACCGCCTGCTCCGCAGCTAATGGCCGGAATATCCCATGTATTAAATAGAAGTGGTCGTTTGTGAATAGGCATCAGGTATTTAATTTTGCATCCGTATTTTTCGATTGCCTGATATGAAACAAGTAGCCGACAGTTCCCTTTCGCTGGATGTCATCATCCCCTCTTATCGCTTTGATCAAAACGATCAGCAGATTGCTGCGATTGTCTCTTTGGCGCAACCGGAGAACTGGAATATCCGGTTCTACCTGATCGCTGATCATCCTACTGCTGCCATACCTGCAAGCATCCAGCAACTGATCCATGATGGCCGTTTACAATTTTCCCGGAATGAAAGTAACCGGGGACTTTCTTATACCCGAAACCGGGGTATTGATTTGTCGATGGGTGAATGGATACTTTTTCTGGATGATGATATTGTACCAGCTCCTGATTTACTCCTGCAATTCACCCGTGCTATTTTGGATGAACCGGCTGCTACTGCTTTTGGTGGAGTAGTCAGACTTCCGGCTCCGGTCAATGATTTTACACAAGCGTTGACTGATGCCGGCTATACTCATTTTTTTCAGCTCGCGGCCAATGAAAAGGAATTACCCTGGCCCGTGGGTGCCAGCATGCTGTACCGGCGGGATAAAATAGGATCCATTCGTTTTTCAGAAAATTTTGGAAAGGATGGAGGAGAAGAAGTGGATTTTGCCATACAGGTAAAAAAAGAGGCTGGTGGCCGGATCATCGCTGTTCCTGCTGCGATTATTGATCATCCCTGGTGGCATGATGGGCGTCCTGATTTCAGCAGACCCTTCCGGTATAGCCGGGGCAATTACTGGCTGATTACCCGTCATCCCGCATTTGCACAATGGCGTTTTTCTAATACCACAGAAATGATCTTTCTGCTGCTATTGCTGACCCCGCTTTCCTATATGGCCGGGGTCAGTATTATCAACTGGCTGGGGATCATGGTTTGTTTGTTGGTGGCGGATGCAATTCTCTATATCATTAAACAAGCAAAGGAAAAAGGCAGGCGATCCTGGAGGCAATGGGGATATGGCTGGCTGGTTAAAATGGCGGAACAAATGGGTTATCTGGTTTGCTGTCTGCAACATGGCTACCTGCAGGGCTTATGGCAAAAATTTGATATAGAACTCCGGCCCGGGCGGAAAAGACATTTTCATACCAATCGCTGGGTATGGGCAAAAATGGGAATTATGCTGCTCTCCTTCTTCCTGCTTTGCAGGGGTTGAAAACGGTTGTATCTTTGCAGTAAACTCAGCGAAGATGAAAAGATGGATGATGACCGGGTTGTTTTTACTGCTATTTGCTTTTGCGGCAATAGAAGCAGGAGCCCAGTGTTCCATCTGTACCAAGACGGCCCAGCAACTGGGAGAAAAACCCGCTCAGGGAATGAATTCCGGTATTCTTTATCTCGCTTTTACCCCCTTTGCCATTGTGGGTTATATCAGTTATCGCTGGTGGAAGAATAATAAGAGCTGATATTTTCTTAGCGCATTTCAAAAGATTATAATCTCTTCGAAAGAACCCCAACACTTGCTGTTGGGGGTGACAAACTGCGAGATTGCAGAGTGACTTCGATTATTCAGCGTTTAGCAACGGGCTACAATTCTTACAAAACCCCCGTTTTAGCCAATTGCAATGCATGTTTGATCTGTGAGAAGATCAACAGGGGCTTTTTCTTTTTATAATGAAATATCTTATCACGGTTACGTAGAATCAGGCGGAACAGGGGCCAGGAGATTTTTTTTCCATCCAGTGTTTGTGCCAGATGATTGTATTGGTCAAGGAATACTTCATCTTCAGTTGACACACCGGTTCTCTCCAGAAAAACTTGAAGGGCATGTACAAATTGTTTTCTTAACTGCTGATTTCTTTTGTCACGATCTGTTAGCGATAAGATCGTTTTGGAATTGTTGGCAGCATGGAGCCGGTGCCAGGTGAGGGTTTGCGGCACACAGGGAATAACAGATAAACGTACCGCATGCATACTCATCCACCAGTCATAATAAATATCATCGGGGAATGGGATGCAATGGGCCAGTAATTCTTTACGGAAAATACAGGCATGCCCGTGGACAGGACTATTGAATACCAGCTGCTGCAAATGCCGGATAGGAGTATAGTTTACATCAGGTGCGGGCTTTCTGTTTTTAAAATCATCATCTGTAAACGTGCCGGATAAGGAAAAGATAAAAAGGGAATCATCTTTCCAGTAATCCATCATGATTGCTATTTTATTGCTTTCCCAGATATCATCCTGATCACTGATGGCGATATAGTCTGCTGTAGCCATTTGAAATGCCTGCTCAAAATTTTTATTATAACCCAGATTACTGGCATTGATCTGGTACCGGATCCGTTGGTCTTTCTGCTGGTATTCTTGCAGGATGGATGGGGTGCTGTCTGTTGAACCATCATCACAAATAATAATTTCCAATACCTGCCAGCTTTGTGAAAGGATAGAATCTAACTGGGGTCGAAGATATTTCTCACCATTATAAGTACAGAGTACAATAGCGACCAGGGGTTGTATGTTGGTTGATTGATGCAATTCAGTATTGTGCTTTCAGTATTCTTCTGAAAGTATAGTAGCAGTTTCTGAAAAAATGGGTTGGTGGCAGGTGGAGCAATTGCGGGTAGGCCTTCATCACTTGTTGAAGGACCTCTGGATAATAACTCAACGGCATATATTGAAAACGAACCCCGTCTCTTTTTAGAATATCCTCCCCCTTGCTAAGTGCCTCCCGGATATTTTCCTCACTGGTAAATTCCGGTTTGCTGAATTCTGTATGCGCAAATGCCTGCAGTTTTTGTTTGATCTTTTCTACTCCACCTAAGAATGAAAAGTGCCAGCCTGCATGGGGAATGGATGGATATTCATCTCTTTTATCCCGCAGACCTTGTGGCGTGATGGCCCGAAACTGTCGGGCATCCGAAGCAATTGAGCCTTTCCACCAGCGGCTGTTCCCGGTATTCTGGCAATTGAGAAAATAATAATGAAAGAGCAGGGAGAAAGCAATGGGCTTGCCGGCTGATTTTGCTTTTTGGATGGCCGCCGGTGAAGGGATCTCATCCAGATCACCCATGATCACCAGGTCATCATCCTGCATCTGGGTGGCCGCTCCCAGCAATGCATTTCTCTGGCCATTCTCCAGTTTCCAGGCGGCACTGGCCGGATTATACTGATCCTGCGATTCAAAAACCAGTCCGCCAGTGGATTGGCTGACCGGGATATAAATGATTTTTTTCTCCCATGGTTTGAATCTTTCTTTGGCCCCTTGAAAATGATAAGGCTTTTCCTGACCGGCATGGGTAAGATTGGATTCGGCGATCACAAAATAATCGACATAGGGATCCAGGAATTTCAAACGAAATTCCAGCAGTTCCAGTTCATTGAAAAAAGTAAAACAGTCGAATACCTGCATGCCAGTTAGTTGATGTCAGCGCAAAAATAGCTGTTAAAGACTGGCAAGAACCGGTAATAGTTTAACGGATCATCAGTTTTTTACTGAAGTTCCGGTAACGAATCAGGTACAATCCGGCAGGAAGCCCGGGCAGACTGAGCTGGAATGGCGTACTGCTGATCCTTTTTTCAAGAATAACCCGGCCCGTTATATCGGTTACCTGCACCGGATAGGCCGGGTCAAAACTACCTCTGATGCTGATTTCACCAGAAGCCGGATTCGGGTAAATATCCAGCCCTTCTTCCCCGCCGCTGCACCAGCTTTGCCGAATGGGGGAATAACTGGTACTGCCATTTTTTTCAATCATCCGCAGCCGGTAATAATTGTATCCTTTTGAAGGAAAGAGATCGGAATAGCTGTATTTATTTCGGTTATTGATCACCGTTAGTGTGTGGAGATATACCCAATCACCTGCCGAGTTTTTCTTTTCAACAATGAATGACTGTAATTCAGCAGGATCATCGGTTTCCCAATTCAGGAGTACCGACTGCTGCAATGCAGTTGCCCTGAAATAAATTAATCCCACCGGAAGCAGTAAATGACAATAGCCGGCCGGATTGGTGGAACGTCGAAAAGTATAATTGGGGTTGATGACTCCTGTACTACCGGCACCGGCAGCCTGTGCAGCTGCACAACCCGGATCCCTTCCGCTTTCCACACCGGCATTGCCAGCTGCAATGGATACCGTAACGACAGGTGTGGCTCCGCTGAAATAAACCACACCACCGCTTCCTCCACCACCACCGCCATAACATCGGCCGGTTGTACCGCCATCTGCCGAATTTCCTCCCTGTCCGCCATCGGCCCTGATGATGGCATTGCCATTGTAACTGGCCACATTCATGATGATGGTTCCACCGGCACCACCGCCACCGGCTCCATCCGATAAAGAACTTCCGCCATTGGCACCCCGGGCACTGATGTATTCATTATTGCCATTGAGCTGATTGGCCCATAGAAAAATAATACCGCCGCCTCTTCCGCCATGTACCGATGAAAATCCATTATTGGAATGACCGGCACCAGCACCGCCACCGGCGAAAATTTTGGCACCCTGCCAGTTATCCAATGCCTTTCCACCCAATCCGCGAATGGTGGTGGCACATCCCAAAGAACTGGAATTGCCTCCCCCGATTCCTCCGGCACTTAAATTAGCACCACCCCCTCCACTGTTATTATGATTATTACCTCCGCCGCCTCCATTGACAGGCGCACCACGGCCACCGGTTTGATTGGTGGCGAGATTTGCAACGCCTTCCCCTTTATAGGCTCCATTCTGAGGTCCGAGACTGGATGCCGTATAAGCATAACCCGTCGCTGGGACTATATTACTACAGCCACCACCACTGAGCAGGTAACTGCCGCCGAGATAACCGGATGAATCGGCCCAGATGGGTTTGGTTAAAGTAATATCCTGATCTGCATAAATGGCAATCACTCCACCGGTTCCTGCGGCACTATCCCAGGGCTGGGCTTTTACGGTATCCATCACATTGGCAGAATAATATTCAGCAAACTGCACCAGCTGCACTTTTTCATTCACATCATAGTTATGCAGCAGATCATGAAAAAGAAAAATGGAATCGCCGATGATATAACAGATCGTGCCTACTTCATAAAAGCCGGCACCATTGAGGGAAGTAGTATCTCCGAAGCTGCTGTTATTGGCCGTACTGATCGATGCTCCCTTCATTTGCAGGACCATCACCATTTTGTTGATCGATAATCCTGCAGGGTTGGATACACGCAAACAGGATTTGGAAGGGAAAATTTCAAT
Organism: Chitinophagaceae bacterium; assembly: GCA_016720745.1. Lineage (GTDB taxonomy): Bacteria > Bacteroidota > Bacteroidia > Chitinophagales > Chitinophagaceae > JJ008. Next base: position 38,741 of record JADKKA010000006.1, read on the forward strand.
CACCTGGTGATAGGTATTGACTACTCCACTGATATGAGTGGTTTGTCCGGCCCCCCGCGACAGGAATCCGAAGACCGCACAAATGGTCAGTATAAAACGAAGAGGTCGCCAAACAGGCATAGGCTAGGCAGGTGATTGGTTCTGCTTCAGAAAATTAGGCAGATCCTGCCAGTATGGAAATAGTGAAATTCCACAGGTCTTAATAACCTTGTTTCGACTGAATTTCCGTTGCTGTTTTGGGTTATTTACGGAGTGTTTTATGCGTTCCGTCGCAGAAAGGAGGGGTTTTGGTTTGCTTGCACTGGCAAAACCAGACTTCTTCTGTTTTGTCAAACATTACTTTCACACTGCGGTAAGGCATTCCTTCCACCTGTTTATGGGCACTGTCGCAAAAAGGTTCGCTGCCACTTAATCCGCAGCTGCACCAGGAATAAACCTTTCCGGGTTGTACGGTGATACCGGCGGGTTCTTCTGCAGCCACTCTGGGCAATCCTATATTGGGTATTATTTCCATGCGTTTATTTTGCGGACACAAATTTATAGAGATTGAAATTCCCCTGCAGGTACAATGTTTCCACTTCTTTTTTCAATGCTGCTTTATCAACATCCTTCATTCTTTTTTGTTCGATCAGGTGATAAGCTTTCTCTGCCAGCAGCCAGCTATGCTTTTCGGAGACATGTGCTTTTTGAACTGCATGCTGAAGGATATTAAGTAATTCAGCAATTCCTTCTTTTTGGGAAGCGACTGTTTTCACCACAGGAATCTCATGATAATTCCGGCTGAATGCAGGAGCCAGCATCTGTCGCAGGTTGCTCACAAATTGATTGGCATCGGGCCGGTCGGCTTTGTTGACTACAAATACATCAGCAATTTCCATCAAACCGGCCTTCATGGTTTGTATCTCATCTCCGGCCTCAGGCACCACCACTACTACGGTTACATCTGCCAGTCCTGCAATTTCTATTTCACTTTGTCCGACCCCCACCGTTTCCACAATGATATGATCAAAGGGAAATAGCTTCATCAGATCGCAGATCTCAATAATCTTTGGATGCAATCCGCCCATAGAACCACGGGTGGCCAGGGAACGAATAAACACATTGGGATGCGTGTACCAGTCATTCATGCGAATCCGGTCGCCCAATAATGCACCCAGGTTAAAGGGGGAGGAAGGGTCTACACAAAGCACCCCTACTTTTTTTCCTTCAGCCGTGAGCAAACCAATCAGGGCATCCACGAGCGTGCTTTTGCCTGCACCGGGAGGGCCGGTGATACCGATGATTTTAGTGGATGATGCCGGTAATGATGCCAGTAACTCTTCATAACCGGGATACTCATTTTCTACCAGCGAAATGGCACGCGCCAGGGAACGGATATCGCCCGCCTGTATTGCTTCTGTAAGTGCCTGCCAGTTCATGCCTTCATTGATTGAAAGGCAACTTACACATTTTATTTTTCACGGTTACTGAAAAACAAAGGGCGCCAATGCTGAAAAGTTGAATATTTGCAGCTGATGCAGCCCTTCTCTGTTGTAATTGTATGCAAGAATGAAGCGCCGGTGATCGGACTGACCCTGCAAAGTCTGCAGGGACTCACCGATGACCTGGTGGTATATGATAATGGCAGCACCGATGGCACGCAGGAGATTGTAAAATCCTTTGCTGCAAAGCTGACGGAAGGGAGCTGGGAAGGTTTTGGAAAGACCAAAGGCAGGGCCCTGTCACTGGCCCGTTACGACTGGGTCCTTTTTCTGGATGCCGATGAGGCCGTGGATCCGGAATTATATGCATCCCTGCAGCAATGGGAGGCTCCAGCAGTTCCCACGGTATATGAAATGGCATTCCGGAATTATTTTAAAGAGAAGCCCCTTCGTTTTGGAGAATGGGGAACCGATTACCATGTCCGTTTGTTTAACCGGAAACAGGTGAACTGGGATGAGGCACCGGTGCATGAGCAGTTGATCATTCCGGAGGGGACGGTTACAGTAAGACTCAAAGGATTCATCCTGCACCGAACACTACGGTCGGTGGAAGCCTATCAGAAAAAGATGGAGCAGTATGCTCAATTGGGGGCAGAAAAATATTACCGGCAGGGTAAAAGATCCGGCTGGCTGAAACGTTTCTTTTCACCGGTCTTTAGTTTTATGAGCAGTTATATTTTTAAACTGGGATTCCTGGATGGCAAGGAAGGGTATCAGACGGCCCGCATACTGGCGGGCTATACTGCCAGGAAATACAAACTGCTGGAAGAAATGTATCAAACAAAAAAACAGGAACATTCTTGATATACAATGACGAATTTCATTCCCATATTTCCGCTGAATATTGTGGTGTATCCCGGTGAGGAGCTGAACCTGCATATTTTTGAACCACGGTATAAACAACTGATCACAGAATGTCATGAAGCCAAAAAACCATTTGGTATTCCTACCGTGATCAATAATAAACTCAAGGATTATGGCTCCCTGGTAGAGATCACCGAGCTTTCCAAAGTGCATGATAATGGAGAAATGGATATTCGTACCCGGGGTGTGCAGATTTTCAGGATACTGGAACTGATCCGGGAGATACCGGATAAATTATACAGCGGGGCCATTGTGAATTATCCTGAAACGAACGATACAGGTATTCCGGAACTGATGCGAAAAGTGATCAAGAGTATCCGTGACCTGCACCAATTACTGAAACTAAGCAAGGATTTTAAAAAGCCGGATGATCAGCTTCGTGCTTATGATGTGGCGCACCATATAGGCTTATCATTGGAAGAGGAATATGAATTACTGGGACTGCCGGATGAAAAGCAAAGGCAGGAATACCTCAAGCGTTTCCTGGCCAAAGCCATTCCGATGGCGGTGGGGATGGAGCAGCTGAAAGAAAAAATCAAAATGAACGGACATTTTAAAAACCTGAGTGGGTTTGATATTAATCTGTAATCAAAATACAGGCGCATAATAAACTTGTTTCTCTCGAAATATTTGGAAGGGGATGTGTGGGGAAAACCCGTCAGACATTACAAAAAGGGAAGCGAATAATCTTACTATTGTTTTTGATTTTAATGCTGCCTGATCTTCCGGAGTTTTATAAACCGAACTGTATTTTATTTTATATAAGCACAAGTGTTTGACATTTTGAAAATACTGACGGAAGGGAATAAGACTTATTTTTGAAGCATGTCAATCACCCTCTGTTTTGATTTTGGCAATACCCGTAAAAAGGTAGCGGTATTTGAAGGCTCCGAGATACAGGAAGCCATCACCCTGCCCGATGATGCAAACGAAACCATTCAGCCCCTGATCGCGAAATACAAACCTGCTAAATCCATTCTTTCATCCGTGATTGATCATAATCCGGTGCTGGAAGAAATACTGACGGCTGCTACCAAATTTCATAAACTCAGTCACCATACCAAGGTTGCCTTTACCACTCCGGTTGGGAAACCCGAAACCATCGGTGCTGATCGCCTGGCCCTCTCTGCTGCAGCCGTGCATTATTATCCCGGTCAGCATAACCTGGTGATCGGACTGGGAACCTGTATCACCTATAATTTCATCAACAAATTCCATGAGTTTGTGGGTGGGGCCATTTCACCCGGGATGGAAATGCGGCTTAAGGCCCTGAATTATTACACGGCCAAACTGCCCCTGGTGAAGGCCGACAGCAATGTGCCCCTGATCGGGTATGATACCACCACCAATATTACGTCTGGTGTGGTGCTGGGAATGGCCAAAGAGATCGATGGTTTTATTGAGGCTTACCGGGAGCGGTTCCGCAACTTTAACGTGCTGTTAACCGGGGGCGATATAGTGTATTTGGCATCCCACCTTAAAAACAAGATATTTGCAGACCCTGATTTAATCTTTAAAGGTCTGTATGCACTCAGTGAAGTCAATAACCCCTAAGATAATCAAGACGTTATACTGCTCAACTGTCACCAGACAGGGGTTATTCATGACGATCCTGATTTTGCTTTTTACCGGATTTTCGCCTGTTTCCGGGCAGGATAATTCACCTTATTCCCGATATGGTATTGGCGACCTGGTGCCAGGAACGCATATTAATACCCGGGGTATGGCCGGACTTTCTGCCGGATATATTGATCTCCAATCGATCAATTTCAACAATCCGGCCTCCTATTCCAATTTTGAAGGAAATAAGGAACTCCGCTCCAAGAAACTTTCTTCCGGAAGGACGATCCTGGATATCGGGATCAACCTCGAGAGCCGGACATTGAGAGAGGATAATCCTGCCAAGAAATTTACCGCCAACAACTTTTTGTTCTCCTATGTACAAGTAGGTGTTCCCCTGAAGAAAAACTGGGGATTGAGTTTTGGATTGCGTCCCATTTCAAGGGTGAGCTATAAAATTTTCAAAGCAGAAAGACTGATTGATCCACTGTCAGGTCAGCCGATTGATAGTGTAACCACCCGTTTTGAAGGTGATGGTGGGGCTTACCTGGCTTCGGTGGGTACCGGTATTAAAGTGTTTAAAAAAATATCTCATAACGGACTGGAAGAAAGTCTGAGTCTGGGGATCAATGCCGGTTATATGTTTGGCAAAAGATTCAGCAGTAACCGCCGTGAATTCCGGAATGACAGTGTGCAGTATTTTACCGGAAATTTTGAAACCAGGACCAATTATGGCAATATCAATTTCAACGCCGGTTTGCAGTATATCAAACCGCTGAAGGGCAAGAACATGGTCTTTATTGCAGGGATCTATGGTGCCTGGAGCCAGAAGCTGAATGCCACTCAGGACCGCATCCGCGAAACATCGGTATATGATGAGAACCGTGGTGACCTGCGACTGGACAGTGTGGAAGAAGTAAAAGATATCAAAGGAAAAATCATCCTGCCTTCTACCATTACAGCAGGCTTCACTTTACAGCGCTTTCCCGATTATAAAAAGAAAGGCGGATGGCTGATCGGTTTGGATATCAATTCCCAGAACTGGGAATCTTATCGTATTTATGGTCAGTCGGATTCTGTAAGAAATAAATTTGAAGTAAGACTGGGCGGACATATCATCCCCATCCCACGTGATAGTTATTTCAGCAATGTAACTTACCGTTGGGGATTCTTTACCGGTCCGGATTATATCAATGTACAGAACAAACTCCCCAGCTATGGTATTACCATGGGCTTTGGTTTACCGGTACGTAATTACAATCGTTTAAGTCCGAACCAGTCATCCGGTATCAATTTAGCATTTGAATATATCAAGCGTGGTAACAGCCAGAACCTGGTCAGGGAAAGCCTGTTCAGGGTCTCTGCCGGTTTCTCACTCAGCGATATCTGGTTCATCAAACGCAAGTATGATTAACCTTTTGCGAAATAATAAAATACTTTACGCAGCAGCTATCCTTACGGGCTGCTGTTTTCTTTTGGCCTGTGAAAATGATGCCGACAAGGTAAAGGACTGGACCAAGAAGGTGATCATGCAGGAAGAGGCAACGGATATAGAGAGTTACCTGAGCCAGAATGGTGTGATGAAGGCCCGTTTAAAAGCACCTAAAATGATCCGCTTTTATGCAGATACCATTTATGTGGAGTTTCCCAAAACCCTGCATGTGGATTTTTATGATGACAGCACGCAGATAGAATCCCGGCTCGACGCACGCTATGGAAAATATTTTGAAAGCATCAATAAAGTCTACCTCCGCGACAGCGTGGTTGTGATCACCGTAAAAGGAGATACCCTGAGAAGCCCCGATCTCTGGTGGGACCAAAACAGTAAAATGTTTTATACGGATAAGTATGCGATCTATCATGGGATTGGAAAAAACATTTATGGGGGCAAGGGCTTAACCGCCACACAGGATCTTAGCAGTGTCATTTTTAACCAGCCTACCGGAACTGTACAGGTGTCGGAGGGGGGCTTTCCGAAATAGCGTTTACCTGCGTCTGACGTCTCGAAGAGCGTCTGCGTCTGATGTCTCGAAGAGCATCTGACGCTTATTAATTAAATTGTCAGACGCCCTATAGGCGTCAGACACCAACCACACATATGGAATACCGCCGCATGGGAAAAACAGGATTACAGCTCAGTGTACTTTCATTTGGGAGCTGGGTTAGTTTTCATAAACAAATTGATGACAGCATCGCCGATGAGCTGATGGGCATTGCCTATGATAACGGCGTCAATTTTTTTGACAATGCCGAAGTATATGCCCTGGGCGAAAGTGAGAACATGATGGGCCGGGTGCTGAAGAAAAAGAACTGGGACCGGACTTCCTATACTGTTTCTTCCAAAGCATTCTGGGGATGGAGAGGGAAGGAGAATAAACCGAACCAGACCGGACTGAGCCGCAAACACCTGACGGAAGCCTGTGAAGAGGCCTTGAAAAGATTGCAACTGGATTACCTGGATTTGTTTTTTTGTCATCGTCCGGATAAGGGAACACCAATTGAAGAAACGGTATGGACCATGCATAACCTGATTCAGCAGGGAAAAATTCTTTACTGGGGAACCAGTGAATGGAGCGGAGTAGAAATCATGGAAGCACACCGTGTGGCACATCAGTATGCATTGATCGGGCCTTCGGTGGAACAGCCGCAGTATAATTTACTGGAGCGAAATAAAGTGGAGAATGAATTCCTGATGATCTTTAAAACCGTGGGCATGGGGACCACTATCTGGAGCCCGCTGGCATCCGGTTTACTCAGTGGAAAATACAATGAGGGGATACCGGCCGATAGTCGTTTTGGATTAACCGGGTTCGACTGGTTGCGGGATCGCTGGATCAAGGAGAGTTTGCTGACCAGGGTGAAACAACTGACAGCACTGGCCAACGAGCTGGGTATTTCCATGGCAGCCATGAGTATTGCCTGGTGTATCCGGAATCCCAATGTTACCACGGCTATTCTGGGTGCTACTAAAAAAGAACAATTACTGGAGAACCTGAAGGCGCTGGATGCCTTGCCTAAACTGGATGAGGCCGTCATGCAACGAATTGAAGAAATAGTTCAGACCAAACCCGTTTTACCGGAGCATTAAAAAACCTCCCGTTGTGCCACGGGAGGTTGAAATCCATTCAAGCAGGGCCTAAACCAGTTTTCATACGGACGGTAGAGCTGCCTGAACTAGAAATTGGTTTTACATAGTTGGATCCAGAAACGGGTCATCCAAAATATTCAAATTATCTGCCATTGCCGAAATAGAGGCCTTCTGATGGGGCCGGATTTATACGATCTGCGTAATAATCCTGCCTGCTCATCGTAGAACAACGGAACAGATGTTCGGTTTGCGGGCCGAAATCTTATCTTCATCGCAAAATCAATACCATGAGTTTTGCCAATAAAACGGCCCTGATTACAGGTGCTACAAGAGGAATCGGAAAAGCCATTGCCCTAAAACTAGCTAAAGAAGGAGCCAATATTGTAATCGCTGCAAAAAGTGTGGAAGAAAATCCGAAGCTGGGCGGTACTATTTTTTCTGCAGCAGCAGAGATTGAAGCCGCCGGTGGAAAAGCCCTGGCGATACAGTGTGATATCCGTTATGAAGATCAGATACAGCAGGTGGTTGATCAGGCCGTAGAAAAATTTGGGGGTATTGATATCCTGGTTAACAATGCATCAGCCATTTCGCTGACCACAACGGAACAAACCGAAGCCAAACGATTTGACCTCATGCACAGCATCAATGTACGGGGCACTTTCCTGGTGACTAAAGCCTGTATTCCGCATTTGAAAAAATCAACCAACGCCCATATCCTTACGCTTTCTCCTCCGGTCAGTATGAACCCAAGATGGTTTGAAAAACATGTGGCCTATACGCTGACCAAATTCAACATGAGTATGATGACGATTGGATGGGCTGCTGAATTCAAAAAAGATGGTATTGCGGCCAATGCTTTATGGCCCCGGACCACGATTGATACAGCGGCGGTCCGTAATTTGTTAGGAGGAAGCATGCTGGCCAATATGAGCCGTACACCGGAGATACTCGCAGATGCCGCTTACTACATACTGCGGCAACCGGCTGCTGAATGCACGGGTAATTTATTTATTGATGAGCAGGTGCTGGCAAAGGAAGGGATTACCGATCTGGAACCTTATGCCGTAGTGCCGGGTGCTAAATTGTATACGGATTTATTTGTGGACTGATTCATAATCGCTGAGGCCTTCAGCAATCGTCCCATAATCCACCAGCAGTTCCTCTCCGGTGCTGATATCCCGAAGGGCTTCAAATTCTTCGCCTTCATTCACTGATGCAATATTAGGAGTGGAAGAATGATTGAGATAGAGGGCCAGGTCCATTAATTTGAACCCATAATCGGGAACAAAATAATGGGTCTCATCATAGAGGCAGTACGTTTCAATCAGGTTCCGGCTATGTGCCGGTAATTGTTCCACCTCTTCAAAAGATAGCCGCACCCATCCGCCTGTGCCTTTGGAGAAAATACTCCGGCAGCCTTTGGGAATATCGCGCATGGCAAATACACCAATCCCGTGAACAGGTGAGGGTTTCAGCATTACATAATTATCTGCCTGTAATTCCTGTAGTAATGCTGCTTTGTTCATACGCGTTCAGTTAATAAAGGGAAGAGGGAGTCGTATATCTGTCATCCTTGGTTTGTCTCCTGTCCTTGTCTCCTGAGCTTGTTGTCATCCTGAGCTTGTCGAAGGAGACAAGCTCAGGATAACATGCACATGATCACGGGGTCTAGGAATGAAATATTGTTTATTCTTTCTCTGCTTCTTCTGTTTTTGGGCCGGCAGGTTGTTCCGGACGCATTTGTGGAAACAGCAATACATCCTGAATGGATACCTGGTTGGTGAGCAGCATACAGAGCCGGTCGATTCCAATGCCGATTCCTGATGTGGGCGGCATTCCGTATTCGAGTGCACGAAGGAAATCGTTATCAATAAACATGGCTTCATCATCGCCTCTTTCCATCAGCTTCACCTGTTCTTCAAAACGTTCCCGCTGATCAATGGGGTCATTTAATTCGCTGTAGGCATTGGCGATTTCTTTGCCGTTAATCATCAGCTCGAATCTTTCTACAAGGCCTTGTTTGTCGCGGTGCTTTTTGGTCAGCGGACTCATTTCCACCGGATAGTCGATGATGAAAGTGGGCTGTACATAGGTCTTCTCACATTTTTCACCGAAGATCATATCAATCAGTTTGCCCTTGCCCATGGTATTGTCAACATGGAGATGAAGTTGTTTGCAAACAGAGCGGAGTTGTTCTTCATTCATCCGGCTCACATCAAAACCGGTATGTTCCTGAATGGCATCAAAAATACTGATGCGTTTAAAGGGAGCTTTGAATGAAATGGTTTTATCTCCTACGGGTACTTCGGTGCTACCACAAACATCCATAGCAGCTTTTTCCAGCAGTTGTTCGGTGGTTTCCATCATCCAGAAATAATCCTTGTAAGCGGTATAAAATTCCAGGATGGTGAATTCGGGGTTATGGGTACGATCCATCCCTTCGTTCCTGAAATTGCGGCTGAATTCATAGACCCAGTCGAACCCGCCGACGATCAGTCTTTTCAGGTACAATTCATTGGCGATTCGCAGGTAGAGCGGAATATCCAGTGCATTATGATGGGTCATAAAGGGCCGGGCTGCGGCACCACCGGGGATACTTTGCAGTACCGGGGTATCTACTTCCAGGGCACCCTGGTTATTCAGGAATTCGCGGATGGAGTTGATCATTTTGGTACGGCGCGTAAATGTTTCTTTTACGGCCGGGTTGATGATCAGGTCGGCATAACGCTGACGGTATTTGAATTCCGGATCTGTAACGGCGTCGAAGGTTTGTCCGTCGGCTTCTTTTACAATGGGCAGGGGGCGGAGTGATTTACTCAGCAGGGTCAGTTCTTTTACATGAACTGAAGTTTCACCGGTTTTGGTTATGAATACATAGCCCCTGATGCCGATGATATCTCCGATATCCAGCAATTTTTTCCAAACGATATCGTAGAGGGATTTGTCTTCACCGGGACAGATATCATCTCTTTTGAGATAAAGCTGTATACGGCCATGGGCATCCTGTATTACAGCAAAATTGGCCTTGCCCATATCTCTTACACTCATGATCCTGCCTGCCAGACAAACATCGGCAAACTGGTCTTTATTTTCAGCATTGAATTGTTCCCGGATCGTATCGGAATAGGCGTTGACGGGATACAGGGCGGCAGGATAGGGCTCGACACCCATCATGATGAGTTCGGCGAGTTTTTCCCTGCGCAATGTTTCCTGTTCGGATAAATGTAATGTACTCATGAAAATGGTTAATTCTTTGAAGCGGCAAAGGTACTGGTTAGGGGGGGAGCCTGCAAAGAAAAACCCTGTCGCCTTCCGGGACAGGGTTCTTGTATTTTAATAGCCGGAGCTGATTATTTTTTCTTCTTTTCTTTCTTCTCTTTAGGTGTATTGGGCAGGAAATAAGTGAGGCGGAATCCTACTGCGCCATTACGGAGGTGATCGTTACCAGCCTGCAGTTCTTCAGGGATCAGGTTACGGAGTCCGAATGTATAGTTCACGGAAAAGCTAAGTCCTTTTTTGAAATGTACTCCGAGTAAACCATTCACACCATAATCGATACCGCGGTAGTCGGAAGCTGCTACATTACCAAAGTTGATGCTGCGGAGTTCAGTGCGGTTGCCATCTTCTTTTTTCACTTTTTTAGAGGGCAGGTTGAAGCCGATCTGGGGGCCAAGGCCCATATAGAAACGGGTTTTTGATTCAGATCCCCAGTATTTAACCACATTCAGCAGCAGGTCGGCATAACGCAGTGCGTCAGCTTCCCGTACAGCTTCATTTTTCACAGTGTATTTTCCTTTTTGAACATAATGAATACCGGGTTGGAAGTAAAGCCCTTTCTTGGTGATCGGTGTGTTAACTACTAATCCGAGTGTGAAACCGGCACGTGCATCACCGCGGTTATCGAGACCACCCAGTTCACCATATACATTGGCTACAGAAACGCCGCCGGAAATACCCACCTGGGCTTTTTGGGCAATGCCTTTCATTTGAAATAAACTCAGGGCAGCAATGAAAAGAATCAATACTTTTTTCATATCAGTTATTTTGGTTTGCCTACTCCTTTCGCTTTTCGGCAGTGGCGCCCTTTCGGGAATTACAGTTAGACTTTTTGAGCCAATTTGCCGGTTGTCCGGAAAATTTGGGTTAAGATAACAACTTTTTCAAAACCAGTGCAAAATTAGCGGAAGTGGGGTCAAGAACAAAGAAAAAAGCCCCTGCTTTCGGCAAAAAAAGGGGCGTTGTAAAAGGACTTTTTTGGGCAAAAAGCGCTTTTCTAACAGTAAAATGTATTGGTCCGGGGCCTATAAGCCAATTTGCAGGCCCAAAGAGGGTCTGTAAACGGACCAACCAAAGCCGGTTCCCGGTGCCTGGAAACGGTTTAACCGAAAGGAAAGGGCAGCTGCCTTTTTTCTGTTTCCCCCTGAGAGGATGAAAAAGGGGATACTGCCCAGCACACAGATACCACCGGCAGTAAATAAGACCCCTGCGCTATTGGCCTGTCTTTGTTCGGCAGCACTATTAAAGCCCAAAAATGAATAATTGTTGGGGTAAACGATCAGGCTAGTCAGAATCAGGGTGGCACCCGTCCCGCACAGGATCCAAGCGGTTTTTTTTTGATTTTTTGACCTGCGCAGATAATCTTCTTTTGTCAGACCCTGGGCAAAGCTGCTGCTGAAGGAGGCAAGCATAAACAGAATGAGGAGCTGTTTTTTCATGAATTAATATTTGGTTAAGGTTTATGATACAGCGGAAAGGGAGATTGCTATTCTTGCAAGAGACAGGGTTGATGTATTTAAAAATTGAACATCAATCCCGGTTGATATAGAAAGTCCCGTTGCTAACCGTTTTGAATTGCCCGGTAGCAGTACTGGTCCCGGTTATAAATTCAAAGGTTCCCTGTATATGTTTTTTGTCAATTCCCTGAATGGTTATTCTTCCGCTACCCTGCAGGAGACAGGGAGGTACCAGGCAAAAGAAATAACCGGCACCATAACCATCAGTTCCTTCGTACATAGTTACATTTCGCTGGATGCCGGTAACAAAATCATAACTGCCACTTGTAATATCACTGCCCTGTCCGTCTAAAAAGAAGTTAAATGAATACTGGGCATTTTTCCCTTCGAAAAAAATAGTCTTGTCTCCTGCAGCTCCTTTCGTGGCACGGAAACCGGTATTACATTCCACCGGACTTCCATTGACATTCATTTTTAAAAAATTTGGCTGGTCTTTTTCTTTCGAACAGGCAAAGAAAAAAAAGAGCAGGCAGGTAGCTGCCAGATTGTAAAGAACTTTCATAATTGAAGGTTTTTATAATGATGATAGACTAATTCTGTTTAAACCGGGAGCAGCCTTTTGCGGGATCTTTTTCCTTCTTTATAGTAGTCATGTAAGAATTGACAAACAAACTGTCTTTCATTCAATTTTACCTTCTGATATCAAACAGTCCGTCAGTAACTGTCATGGAAAGACCAGTCCCGCTATTTACTCCGGTCACAAAGTCAAAGCTCCCGCTGATATGGTCAGCATTTATTTCGATGATGGTTATTTGACCCGAACCCTCTATGGTTGGAAACGGAACAAAAGTTCCCGCAATATAACTGGGATGAATGCCAGGCGATGTGGCGGTTCCCTGTGGCCATATTTGGGCTGCATAGGCCTTGTTAGGGGCAAATACATACTGACCGGGAGTGATATCAGTGGTATACGTAAATAGTTGAAAATCCAGTGCATTATCATCCCACCCGGCATGAAAAGTGATATTTGCATCAGGTCCGGAAGTAGTTTTATACGTAGCTCCAAAATTTTTATCGCAACCCACATGGGTACCATTCAGGGTAAACCGCATAAAGTTTTGAGTTGTGTTTTTACTTTCTTTTTTGCAACCAGACGAAAAAGTGAATAGTACAGCAAGGCTGAGTACGTTAATCAGCATTTTCATGATAAAGGTTATTAATGTGGAAGGATATTTTCAAAGTAAGGTTGTATTAAAAATGAGACTGAATCCCAATATAGCAGTCCTGCTTTTTGTGGTTAGCAGGTTTGACTTTGTATTTTATACCCTGGAATGAGGAAAAAAATGAACCTTAGCAGAAGGGAATGAGGTGCAGTCTTAACGGCGGATCATTCTTTTTTATTCCGCAATAAACATATCATTTTCAACCATGGGTCGGCTGCGGTATATTTTATGGTTCCTGCTGATTTCCGGATCTGCATTTCTGAATCTGATCCGGGCACAGGCAGTTCAGGTTCCTGTCTTCAAGCAGGTGACCCACCCCTTTATGCCAACGATCACTTCTCAGTATTTCTTTTTTTCACAGGACGGACAAATGTGGTTCTCCACATCTCAGGGGCTCACCTCTTTTGATGGGTCCGATATTGTGTATCACTCTCCCCTGCAGCTCACCACCCAATATGAATTAAGCAGAATCTGGGCCATGGTTGAAGACAGGGATCATAATTTTTATATTGGTACGAGTACCTGCTTATTGTATTTTGACAGAAAGGCAAAAAAAATTACCAATATAACATACACTTACAAGGATGACCATATTACCCGGGACGTTGGCATCGCAGCCATGTACCTGGATGAAAAAGGCATATTGTATGCCGGCGCAGGAAACCGGGGATTATTTATCTACTCCCCGGCTATTCAAAAACTGGAGCATTATAATCTGGATTCCTCGAAGATCGATAGCTGGACGGACCGGGCCTTCAATACCGTCTGCAGTTTTGCCAGCCATGCCACTGATCGGAATAAACTCTGGGTGGGGACCTATCATGGGATCTATCTTTTTGACAGAAAAGAAAAGACGTTCACCCAGAATTTTATGATTGCGTCGGAAACAACACATAAATACAACAAAATTTTAAGTACAGATAAACAGCGTCTCGATGTGCAGCATATGGAAATTCAGGGGGACAGCCTGATCTGGTTCAATTCATGGACAGGCGGTATGGTGAAGTATGTTGTACAAACTGGCAAGGCCTACCTGGTATTCGGCAGGGATGCCCTCTATAAAGCAAAAGATTTATATTATGGCTATGTGATGGCGGGTTTCCTCCGTTTATCCCCTGACAAATTGCTCATTGGTATTCACAGTGGTAAAACAGCCGTTTACGATACCCGCCTCAACCAGGCCACTTATTTTAACATCAGTGGTAATGACTATCTGCAGGAGCAAACAAGATACCTGTCATTTGATGGCAAAGGGAATATATGGATGCTCCAGAAAGGGCTTTTGTATATAGCTGTTCCCGAAAACAGACGCTTCAAATCTAAAACCATCCCTAACCATACCCAATTTTCTTTAGTGGCACCCAAACTCAGGGGAATGTTTTATGATAGCAGTAGTCAGCTGTATTACGGATGTTTTCATGGTTCAACCGGTGTTCATGTATTTGACCGGGATTTTGTACAGCAAAAAATAATTCCCACTTCACTTATCAATAATTTTTATAATTATGGAACCTCGATAGATCTCAGGTTGGCAAAAGATGGAAGCGGTCGTCTTTGGGCACTGGGATGGAAAATGCATGTATTGCAGCAGGGAGAAACCCGGTTTGAGCCGGTGGAAAAAAAACTCCCCAGCCTTGCCTGGCTGGGAACTGAAGACCGGTTCAATGATCTGACCGTAACAGCTGATGGCAATATCCTCTTTCAGGAATCAGGTGGATTGGTTTATCACCTGAACCATCAAACGCTACGGGTAGATACGATCCGGATTCCGGAAATGAAAAAGGATTTGATGCATATTAAGGATGCATCTGCCTGGTATGATCGAAACAGAAACCTGTTATACCTTACACAGGGGGGAGGAATTGTCCAGTACGCAATCGGGAATAAAGAAAGCCGGGTTCTTTCCAGGGAGGCTTTATTTGGAAATCTCCCCCGTACAGAAGCGATCTGCACCCCCACACTGGATGCAGCCGGGCGGATTTGGCTGATGATACCCAAGTACGGGATACGTATTATTGACCCTGTGTCATTGCACTGTATTGACTCCGTTTTGTTTGGAACAAAGGGATTGTTCCGGGCGGATTTTACCGCGATGGTGGGCGGATCGGATCACTACATGCTCTTTCGTTCACAGAATGGAGTGGTGATTTATGATGCAAAGAAGCAACAGTCTTTTCTTTTGGACCGCTCCAACGGATTATCCAGTCCTGAGAATGTTTCTTTTTTCTATTGTAATGGTTATTTGTTCATTGGCCAGCAAGACCGGTTTGAGTATTTCAGGCTTTCGAACCTGGATAATTATACGTCAACTGTCAACCCCTACCTGAGCAGTGTGAAAGCGGATACTGCGCAGGTATATGTAAGAACGGGCCTTGAAAATGACAGTACAATCAAATTGCCTTATTTTCAAAGCACACTCACTTTTTCCTTTTCTGCTGCTGAATTCTTATTTCCTGAGCGGATCGAGTATGCTTATAAATTAACACCCCTTGAAAGTGAATGGCACTATACCAATTACTTTAACCGGAAGATTATTTACTCAAAACTTCCTCCCGGCAAGTATATTTTTCATCTTCGATCGCAGGTGCAGGGCGGAGACTGGAGTACTAAAAGCAGTGAGTATATTATTACAATCTCGGCAGCCTGGTGGCAGACCATTTTTTTCCGGATCCTTTGCGCCCTTGCAGGAATCGGGTTGTTGATTTACGGAGTCAGGCGAAGGATCAATTATGTACGCAGAAAAGAAAAGGAACGGTCAAGTCATGAAAAAGAACTACTGGAGCTGGAATCAAAGGCCTTAAGAGCGCAGATGAATCCGCATTTTATTTTCAATAGTTTGAATTCCATCAAATCCCTGATCAATAAGAATGAGAATACAACTGCAGCCATCTATCTTACAACTTTTTCAAAACTGATCCGTACCCTGTTTCAGCATTCTGATAAAAGGGAGGTTAGTCTGTATGAAGAACTGGAAACATGCCGGCTGTATACGGAACTGGAAAAAATGCGTTTTGGAGATAAGGTGGATTTCCTTTTCGAAGTAGATCAGGAACTTGACCTGAAAGACATCAAAGTGCCGGCGCTGGTGATTCAACCGTTTATAGAAAATTCAATCTGGCACGGGCTGATCCCTAAAGAAACGGGCGGCCGGGTCTTTATATCTGTAAAGAACAAGGGGGCAACTATTGAGTGTGTGGTGGATGATGATGGGATTGGCCGTGGTTTATCTGAAAATTATAAAGCACAATTTGAATCCACACATCAGTCGAAAGGAATCGGACTGACCCAATCCCGCCTTGAGCTGGATAAAATTTTGAATGACCGGGAAGATGCAATAGAAATCATTGATAAAACTGGTCCAGATGGCAGGCCGGCCGGCACCACCGTGATCCTGACTTTTTCCATCCGTTAAGACCGTTGTTATTTAGAAAACAGGATCAGCAACAGACAAACAGAGAACCGGTGTTTAAAAAATTGCCGCCTGTGGCGGCAGTAATATTTTGTAAATTGTAGAAGCATGATGAGGGCCATGATCATAGATGATGAAATGAACTGTATTGAAACCCTGGCGTTCGATATTGAAAAATATTGCCCCACTGTTGAGATTGTCGCGACGGCAACTTCGCCTAAACAGGGTTTATTGGATATTAAGCGGATCAAACCTGATCTTGTTTTCCTGGATGTACAAATGCCATGGATGAACGGATTTGAAATGCTGGAATTACTGGATGAGATCAGTTTTGTAACCATTTTTACTACCGCCCATGACAGTTTTGCGGCCAGGGCTTTTCGGCTGAGCGCCGTTGATTATTTACTGAAACCGGTTGACAACAGGGAATTGCAGGAGGCCATTATTAAGGCGGAAGAGAAGATCCGCCTGAAAACCGGGACAGCCCAGATCAATAACCTGCTTCAAAATATCCGTAAGCCAGAGAACAGTCAGCGGATCGCATTCCCCGGAAGAGAGGGATTTGAGTTTATAGAAACAGAAAGAATTATCTATGCAAAAGCCGAGGGGTCCTATACCCATGTTTTTCTTACGGACAAACGAAAAATTGTTATTTCAAAGACACTCAGTGATATTGAAGAGATATTAGCCGGCCATTCCTTTCAACGAATACACCACAGCACCCTGGTGAATCTTCTGCATGTTACGCACTTGCTCAAAACGGATGGTGGTTATGTGGTTCTGGACACAGGGGAAAAATTACCTGTTTCAAAATCTAAAAAGGATTTCCTGATGGAGAGCCTGGGTCTGAAGAAGCTGTAGCCTGTTTCCGGGTACCGGGATTTTCACAAAAACGCATCGAAAAATACCTGCGCTACGCAACTCCGGCTGCAAAAACCGCATCATTAGCAGGAATTGGAGTAAGTTGCATCCAATACTTTATTGATCGAAAAAAAATATTCATGAGAAAACTAATATTGGGTCTGTCTTTTTTTAGCATGATTCTTACCGGTTGTGATGTGCTTTCCCAGCTTCCCGGTGCCACCGGACAGGGCGTAACTGAAGCTGAAGCGGGTCAGGGGATTAAGGAAGCCCTGGGGCAGGGACTGGTAAAGGCCGTTTTACAACTCAATAAACAGGATGGCTTTTTTCAGGATGCATTCTATAAAATCCTGATGCCAAATGATGCCAAAAAAATTGAAAAGACACTCCGGGATGTGGGGATGGGTAAAATGGTAGATAAAGCGATTCTTCAGATCAATCGTGCGGCAGAAGATGCAGCAGGTTATGCCAAACCCATTTTTGTGGATGCCATCAAGAACATGAGTATTGCGGATGCCATCGGACTGGTAAAGAATGGGGATACCAGTGCTACCCATTTTTTCAGGGTAAAGACGACTGATAAATTAATTGCGGCGTTTTTACCGGTGATCAAGTCATCGCTTGACAAGCTGGATGCCACCAAATTTTATGGAGATGTGGTGACGACTTATAATAATTTCCCTACTACCTTCAAGAAGCTTAATCCGGATTTGCCGGGTCACGTAACCGATAAAGCGGTACAGGCCCTGTTTGACCTGGTTGGTAAAGAAGAAAAAAATATCCGGCAGAATATTGCGGCCCGAACCACGGATTTGTTGAAGAAGGTATTTGGGGCGAAGTGGTAGTGGATTGAATGCTGCCGAAACTTATTCTTCTGTATTAAATACTATACTTTTCTCAGCTGCCTGATAAAACGGAGATAAGACTCTTTTTCTCCATTAATCCTGAATTTTTTCTTGGAGAAGAGCCCGAACAAACCGGCCAGGACAAGGACGGGACCGATTAGAACAAAACCGGGTTCAGCAAACAAATTATTACTGCCTTTCGTTACCAGAATGGTCAATGCTGTTAGTCCGGTGCCAGCGATTATTATCAAAAAATAGAAGCCCCATCCCAGCCGTTTCAGGGATTGAATTTGGTCATAGGGGATAATTTCAATATGACTCAAATTTTGATTTGCTCCCCTTTTTTTTGTCAGAGTACGAATACTGACAGAGTTACTATCATATGAAATGATATTGCCTCTGATGATCCTGTTATTAGTAAGTGTAATCCTGATTTTACTTACCAGCAAACTGGAATCTGCTGCACCGGAAGGAGGTGGAGCAGCTTTGCCGGAAAGGGAAATGGCGAGGCTCATCAGGAGGATGGCAGTTATTTTATGTATCATCATTTCGGATTAGCAGTTAGTTTTTTCGCTTATTGTTGATTATGTCCCGAAGTATCACAGCGCCTGGTTGTCTATCAGGCACCTTAGCAGGTTGAACAGGCGGACTGTTATAGGGAGTGTAGGAAGGCGGTTTTGTGGTTGTGTTGTTACGGGAGCTGTCGGTCAGCGAATGATCTTTTTTTCTTTTCTTTTTCTTCTGTTTAAACTGGATCGAATCAGGTGATCCGGAGTCGGTAGTCCTTACATTTAAAGTGATGCTGTCATTCGTCTGCTGTGCAGAAAGTGTTACTGTGAAAAAAACGGGAATGATACAAATGATCAATAGTGCAGTCCATGAAACAGACTTCAGCATAGGAATAGTTTAATGAAAACTATTGATTTTGTCACCATAACAATTTGCGTTTTGGTAACCTTCCGGGCAGATTTTGTGGCAGCCTGATTTGATTTGACTGATGTACAGTCAGATAGCGGGTTCAAAAGGAGTCTGTTTTGCTGTGTATCGAGTTAATTGCCAATTTAAATGAGCTGGCGGCTAAATCTCCCTAATGTATTATTATCCCTTGTTTGTACTTTAGAGAATGAGATTTTACAGTATCATCCTGGCCTTGCTGTTTTTGGGGCCGGTATCTGTAGTGGCACAGGAGGCGGGTGAGAAGGCAAATAATATTCCTCAGCTTGCTTTCCGTGAAGTGAATTACCCTTTTCTGCCATCTATTACATCTGACTATTTTTATTTTTCAAGTGACGGGCTCATGTGGTTCTCCTCAGCCGGGGGTCTCACTTCCTTTGATGGCACCAGCGTGCTGTATCATAATAACAAAACAGAAGCCAATGAACTGGAGTTGAATTCGATAAATACGATAACGGAAGATGAAAATAAGAATTTGTATATCGGTACCAGGACAAGACTGATCTATTTTGACAGGGCCAGGAAAACCTTATCAGGGGTGAATTTGGGATTTAATAAATCTGGAAAGCCGGATATATATGGCATCACCAGTCTGTATTATGATCAGCAACGTAAGCTTGTATTTGTGGGCACAAATTCGCGGGGATTATTAGTATATGAAACAGCATCAACCCGATTCTCCCATTTCAATTTGAATACAGCCCAGCATGCTGACTGGGAAAACAGAACCGAGAATACCGTTCGTGCTATTGCCCCGCATTTTTCAGATGAGAACCTGCTTTGGCTGGGTACATTTCAGGGGATTCAGTTATTCAATAAGAATACGAAGAAGATTACCAGGAATTTTTTCGTCAATAACCCTGTCAGCTCAGTAGATGGTACGGTAAAGAAGGATTATGAGGTGATCCAAATGGAAGTGATGAATGATTCCATCATCTGGTTTAATAGCTGGTCGTCAGGATTGGGAAAATACAATGCCCGGTCTTCTGCTGTACAAATGTTCCTCAATAAAAAAGTGGCAGGCTTTGCAAATGCCGTTCCCAGACAAGTCAGTCCATCCTTTTGCAGGCTGGGTAATGGCTACTTTTTTATAGGTGCCCATAATAACAAGTCCGGCATTTTTGATCCCAATACCGGTATGCATTATCCTGTCAACATAAAGGAAATGATTGTGCCTGATGATAAAGTAACTTTTGTGTCGCCTGATCGCAAAGGGAATCTCTGGCTGATCCGCAACGGGGCCCTTGTTACAACTATGCCTGATTATGCCAGATTGCAAACCACCGATATCAGCCGGCAGCTGACACCGGATTATAATAACAATGAATTAAGAGGGATTTGTTATGATTCAGTTACAAAGCGGTATTACGGTGCAGTCAGGCATTCCTCCGGGGTATATGTTTTTGACAGCAGTTTTAAACTGCTGGAAATTATTCCAACACCATTGTATACGAACAGGTATACATTAAATGAAACCTGTACCGACAAAATTACGATTGATGGCAGCGGGAGAATTTGGGTTACCGGTCACGAAACGTACATTTTAATGCCGGGCCGGAAGAAATTCGATTATATCAGAAATGTGTTACCCTCTCTGGCCTGGCTGGAGAAAAAGGGAGAGTTTTACTTTATGCTCAGCAACCGGGAGGGTGATATTATGATGCAGGGGGATAATGCGAATCTATATGTCATTAACCACAAAAGTCTTGAAACGGATACTGCCGCTATCGTGAAATTTGACTATGAGGGAAATTATGTAAATACTAATTCGCCTTTGTTATATGATGCTGTAAGGTCCCTGGTTTACTATTCCAATAATTATGGGACCATACAATATGATTTAAAGAAAAAAAAGAGAAACATCATCAGCCCGGATGCATTTTTGGGACCTGACCGAAGTGGCAGGCCGCTTGTAAAATTTTCGCTGGATGATCTCGGTAGAATTTGGGTGCTTCGTGTGAATCAGGGAATCCGGATTATTGATCCACAGACTTTGAAATGTGTTGACTCATTTCCTATTGGATCCCGGGGATTGTTGCCGGAGAACTACACTTATATTTCCGGCGGCGGGAAAGACTATATGATACTGGAGGGAAATTCAGGTATTGTGGTTTACAACTATACTACCCGGCATTCTTTGATGTTTAATCATACCAATGGATTGAAACATGTCAGGCCCTATGCAATCATGTACTGCAAAAATCACCTGGTGCTTGGGCTGTCAAATGCCGTTCAGTATTACCGGATACCTGATTTTGTAAAAAATAATTTCACATTAAAACCCAGGGTAAATAATGTTCATGCGGATACAGTCATTGTTTACGAGCCAGGTTTAAATGATGAGGATAGGGAAATCAGGATAAAATATTCCAGGAATAGTATTCGATTTTCTTTTTCGGTACCTGAGTATGTTTTTCCTGAAAGGGTGGAATATGCTTATCAGTTGTTTGGTTATGATAATGAATGGCATTTTGCCACTTATTTCAGACGGGAAGTAGCTTATTCCCGCTTACCTCCTGGAAAATACGTTTTCAGTCTTAAGGCCAGGTTGCAGGGCGGGAACTGGGATATCAATCCCGTAAACTATACCCTGATTATTGAGCCGGCATTCTGGCAAACAATCGGGTTTAAAGTGCTGCTCATGTTGCTGGTCCTGGCCGGTTTATTCCTCGGGCTGCAACTCCGTATCCGTGTAATCAGAAAACAGGAAAGGGAAAAAGCGGGATATGAAAAACAGTTTTTGGAACTGGAGGCAAAGGCGTTAAGGGCACAGATGAATCCGCATTTTATATT
Organism: Chitinophagaceae bacterium; assembly: GCA_016720745.1. Taxonomy (GTDB): domain Bacteria; phylum Bacteroidota; class Bacteroidia; order Chitinophagales; family Chitinophagaceae; genus JJ008. Next base: position 60,552 of record JADKKA010000006.1, read on the forward strand.
CAATTGTATGAATTCCATCAAATCGCTTATACAGGAAGATCAAAGGGAGAAAGCGGTTGTTTATCTGACAACTTTTTCAAAATTGATCAGATTCCTTTTTAACAATGCAGACAAGAAAGAAATTTCCCTCTATGATGAACTGGAAACCTGCCGCTTGTACCTGCAACTGGAAGCCATGCGATTTGGGGTTCAATTCCAATATGAGATAGAAATTGATGAAGGGATAGATTTAAAATCAGTATTTATCCCGGCTTTAATTATCCAGCCATTTATTGAAAACGCCATCTGGCACGGAATCATTCCTAAGGGAAGCGGAGGAAAACTTTCCCTCGTTATAAAAAGAAAGAATGATCAGGTTGAAATTATCATCGATGATGATGGTATTGGACGGCAGGTATCGTTGCAGAATAAATCCATATCCAATATCGCCCACCAGAGTAAAGGAGTGAATCTGACCCAGGCCCGGATTGAACTGGATAATCTTCTTCGACAGCAGGAAGCAGGTATTGAAGTGATCGATAAACATGATTCACTGGGATCGGCTGCCGGGACAAAAGTTATTATCACACTAAAAATTCCGGAATGAGTGCTCTTAGACAAGCCTTATTTTCATTTCAGCAATCCAGATACCTGACCTGGCAACTGGCCGGGTGGGGAAGTTTTGCCCTCCTGCATACATCAGTGGAAGCACTGAAGCAAACAAATAGTTCAACTCCCTTTTTTGTTTTTGCGCTGGCTGCTCTGCTGATTATTATTTGCGGTATCACCCTTACTCATCTGATGCGGGCAATCATCATTTACTGGGGGCTGATGAAACTACGTTTAGGTCAGCAGGCTTTTTTTCTTTTCGCATTAACGGCATTCTTTACAATCCTGTTCTGGATTTTGTTTACAGTGTTCTTTTATTGTCTGATTGGGGCAGAGAGTTTATTGCCCCGGGTTTTTTCAGCCATATTGCGGTTTGAGCTGGCCGGTATCAGGGGCATGGTTTCACAATGGCTCACTTTTTCCGTGCCCTTTGTAGTCTGGAACTTATCTTATACACTGATTCATTATGATCAACGCAACAAGAATGCGGAATGGCAAAAACTGGTCAGAGAAAAGGAAATGGTGGAGCTCGAGGCCCGTGCCCTCCGTGCCCAGATGAATCCACATTTTGTTTTCAATTGCATGAATTCCATCAAATCACTGATTCAGGACGGAGAACAGGAAAAGGCCGTGAACTATCTCACGACATTTTCCAAACTGATCCGAAACCTTTTCAGTCAGTCCGATAAAAATGAAATCACATTGTTTGATGAAATTGAAACCTGCCGTCACTACCTGCAACTGGAAGCCATGCGTTTTGATGCAAGCTTTTCCTATACCATTGAAATTGATGAGCATATTGATCTCAAATCGGTTTCTATTCCAGCCCTGATCATACAGCCATTTATTGAAAATGCCATCTGGCACGGATTGGTTCCCCGTGGTACCGGTGGCGAGTTACTGGTTAAAATTCAAATGGAGGTCAGGAATATCGAAATAGTCATTGATGATAATGGAATCGGCAGGGAAGCTTCCCGGCTGATGAAAAACAAGTCAACTTCAGTTCATCATAGCAAGGGTGTCAATCTAACCCAGTCAAGGTTATTGCTGGATAATATCCTGCAAAAAAGAAAAGCCAGTCTTCAGTATACAGATAAACGGGATAATGAAGGCAAAGCCACTGGTACTAAAGTGGTTATCAGCATTGTCGTAGAAGAATAAGGATGAATATGAATGACTTTACAGGAAACAGAAATTGTTAAATCAAATTGGCCAACTGCCAAACTTCAATCATCAGAAGGGTCAAAACCCGTAATTTCAAAAACAGTTATGATCAGGGCTATAATTATTGATGATGAACCGCATTGTATCAGGGCATTGCTCAGGGACCTGCAATTGAATTGTCCCATCGTTGAAGTAGCAGATACCTGCAATTCGGCCAAAGATGGGTTACAGGCGATAAAGCTGCATCAACCCGACCTGGTTTTCCTGGATGTGGAAATGCCCTGGATGAATGGCTTTGAAATGCTGGACCTGCTGGGTGAAATCAATTTCTCCATCATATTTACCACCGCCCATGATGAGTTCGCCGCCAAAGCATTCCGGATCAGTGCCGTTGATTATCTGCTGAAGCCGATTGACGCCAATGATCTGAAAGCAGCGGTTAAGAAAGTGGAAAAAAAGATGGAGGAGGGTTCGGGTGTCAGACATATCACCAACCTGCTGGCCAATATAAAACAACCTTCAGGCAGTCAGAAAATAGCACTTCCACAAAGAGAGGGGTATGAATTTGTGGATGTAAGCTCGATTGTTTATTGCAGCGCGGAAGGAGCTTATACCAAAGTGCTGATTCTGGATAAAAAACCCATGCTGATTTCGCGTACACTGGGGGATGTGGAGGAACTGCTACCCCCGGAAATGTTTCAGCGAATACATCATTCCTCGCTGGTAAATGTGGATTATATTTCACAGTTTCTGCGAACGGACGGAGGCTATGTGGTTTTGAAAACAGGCGAAAAACTGTCGGTGAGCAAGGCGAAAAGGGAAAACCTGATGGCCAGACTGGGTTTAAAATAAATAAAATGATCAAACTGAAATTTCACCCCGATAATGGCACGGCTTTCTATAAAGAGCTGAAGCAACGACTGGATGAATATTTTACAAACACCCAAACCAGCCGGGAAGGAAATGGAATCATGCGGTTTAAAATCTTTCTTTATTTCGGACTGGATATTCTATTTTATGTTTTGATGATTAATAGCCGGACTCCGGGGGCATTCTATCTTTTTTACCTGCTGCTGGGTTTATCCATTCTGCTGACTGCCTTTAATATTTCGCATGATGCAGCACATGGGGTGGCGGTGAAAAGTAAGTTCTGGAATAAGCTCCTGTTTCAACTCAGTTTTCAACTGCAGGGGAATAATGCCTATGTATGGGGTAAGAACCATAATGAATCCCACCATTTGTATACCAATGTTGAAGGCAGTGATATTGATGTGCTGAATAATCCCGCAGTACGGATGACCGATACCCAAGCACTGAAATGGTTCCATCGTTTCCAGCATATTTATACTCCTTTTTTGTACCTGCTCTATTCCCTGAACTGGTTTCTGTTCAGGGAAACACTGATGATTTTCAATTATTCCAGCCGCACGATTCAAATCAGGATTCCGCGGAATGAAGTAGCGAAACTGATCTTTTTTAAACTATTCTATATCGGCTATATGATTGTATTACCGGCCCTCCTGCTTCCTTTTGGCTGGGGAACGGTATTGCTGGCATTTTTGCTGAACCATTTCATGGTGTCGGTGATATTTGTAGGCGTGCTGGGTGTTTCTCATTTATCCGATTATGTTCACCATCCCAAACCAGATGATAATGGGAATCTTTCCATGAGCTGGCCCAAGTTGCAGATGCTTACCTCGGTGGATTATAATTCGGGGTCGGTATTTTTTAACTGGACACTCGGCGGTTTTAATGCCCATGCCCTTCATCATCTGTTACCCAATATCAGTCATGTCCATTACCTGAAAATACTACCCCTCTTCCGGGAAGTATGCAGGAAGCATGGTATTGTATATATGGAAATGCCCTATCACCGGGCCCTGGCGGCTCATTTTCGATTCCTGAAAAAAATGGGACAGTCGGCATCACCCCAACCCCTTGCATTTGAAGGACCGGCATATTAATATCAGCGATGACAGCCGGCTGATGAAGCTGGTGTACCAGGGAATTGAAAGTGAATTGCAAATCAATCCCCGGGCAACGACTTTTTTACTCCTGCTGAAGTTCCTCGTATATCTTTTCCTGGTTGTTTTCTTTTACCTGTTGATCTATACTACAGATCAACCGGTAATATTTTTTGTAGCGTATACAGCTTATGGTTTGTCGGCCGTCCTGTTTGGATTTAATTATGCCCATGATTGCTCACATAACACGGTTTTTAAAAGCAAATCCCTGAACAGCGGCTTTTTCATTTTTATTTACAGCCTGGTGGGGGCGCATGCGGAAGCCTGGCGATACCGGCATATTCACTCACATCATTATGCCCCTAATGTAAAGGAATATGATACAGACCTGCAGATCACCTCATTGATCCGGGTGGAACCGGATAGTCACTGGCGCTGGTATCACCGTTTTCAACATTGGTATGCACCGCTGGCCTATATGACCTATTCTGTTTATTGGGTTTTTATCAAGGACTTTTTGATTTATGCAAAAGACTGCCGATGCCAACCAACGAAACCATTCTGGTATCATGTCTCTTTCTGGCTGCAGAAAGTATTTTACCTGGGCTACCTTTTATTCCTGCCACTTTATTTCAGTGGCATGGATTGGTACCTGGTACTGGCTGCTTTTCTGCTAATGCATGCCGTGCAGTCTTTATTCCTGTTGTTTACTTTTTTCATGACCCACCATGTAGAAGCTACCGCTTATTTTAAAGCAGATGAGGAAGGCTATATTCCTTCTTCCTGGTTCATGAATCAGGTAAAAAGCTCCAATGACTTTTACCCCTTCAGTAAAACGGCTAATTTTATATTCGGCGGCTTTAATAACCATATTGCCCACCATCTTTTTCCGCATATACACCATGTGCATTACCCTAAACTGAACAGGATCCTGTACCGTGTTCTGCAGGAGAACCAGATCCGCCCCAATGAAACAGGCTTCTTTACTGGTATTATTTCACACCTGGCTCATCTGAGAAAGTTGAGTCATCAGCCTAGCGACAAATGAAGAAAACGAGTTTTCAGCTGCTGCTTCTATTCTGTTGCATCAACAGCAATCTGCTGCTGGCACAATCATCCGAACCCCGGCTACGAATCCTGGTCGTCAATTGTTTTGACCCGGCATCCACCAGCTTCCGGAAGAATAAAAAAGAGTTACTCTCTGAAGTAGCAGACAGCCTGCGATTTTATCTGCTTGAAATGATTGAAAAGTCAAATACCGGAATGGGAAGTATGGTAGATAATAAGTTTACTGATTTGAGCGGTAGTACAGACAGGCTGGATAGTCTCAGGGTACAACAGCAGGCTGACTTTGTAATGGCCATTTTAAATGTGGAGGCTGAATTTGTAAAAACAGAGGTAGAAGTAGAAAGGCAGGATGATGGCTCAAAAAAACGTACAGCCCGTTATGATCTTTGTACTACCATTAATTATTTACTGGCTGGAAAGAATTCGACCTATATTGAAAGGAAGGAGATGGTTTGCGAGTTTTTTACAGAAAGGACCGTCATGAGTGGCTTACTGGCTGCCGGCCCCGACCTGGTTGGAAAACACAAATGGGTTTTCAGGGCTGCCAGGAAAAATGCAGCTGCTTATTTTGATTATATACGCAGCTCTCTGCAATAAATCAATCCGGAAATAAACTCCAGAATAACAATACCACCCTTCTGCGGGGATCATCAACTTTATAGTCTGCTATTTTTGGATCCGGTAAGCCTTCTCCTTTTCCTTCGAACATGTAGAGTACGTTCTTGATATAGATCCCGTTCTGGGATTTCGTAGCCGCGAATTGTTTAAACAGCACCCATACTGCTTCGGCCCTGGCCCTGGATAATTCTTTATTGAGTTCCCTGGCGTCTGGTTCTTTATTCGTCATCGCTAATCGTTCTCTCAGCGAACGGTATAAGGTTGATCCTTCTCCAATCGTGGTGCCATCTGCATAGCCTTTAAATGTAATGACCAGGGAGAGGGGGAAATCAGGATACTTCGTTGTAAAACGGTCGATCTCTGCCGCAGCTGGCTCAAATAATTTGGTCATGTTTTTAACCATATCCGGACTCACATTATAACTTCCGGGCTGAAACAAGACATCCTGGTCCAGTTTAACTACCATGTTCCTGTTCAGCAAATCCTGCAGGAATGATATTTTCTGATTGATGCGCTGTTCAGCTGTCCTTGTTGAAGACAATACTTTTTTCAGCCGGTCCCAATCGGATTTATCTACTTCGGTACCGTTGATCAGGATGGTATTCTGATTGATCAGGGTATCAATTTCCTTATCCGTTTTGTCGATAAAATTTTTGATACGGGCATTCGCTGTACTGTCAATTCCGTTTTCATCATCTTTTTTCTGTCTGACTTCATCCAGCTTTTTCAGGTTCTGACTATGAACCGTCAGCTGACTGTCGAGGGTAGTGAGCTGCTTTTTACTGCTGATTACTTTTTGCTGGGGTACACAGGAAAATAATCCTGACAGGATGCATGCAATGAGTAGAAGGGGGAGGGCTGTTTTACGCATAGAACAGCGGTTTTATGGTGCTATCTAAAGATAGAAAATCAAACGCTGAAAAACAATATTTAATCTACTGCCAATAATACCTGCCAGGCTGCCTGTACATGGCCTTTATCCAGTAATTTTTTAGCATAGCGGTGCAGCTCTTTTTCCATATCTGCCGGGTTAATGCTGTAATACTGAATGATATGTTTCAGGTGGGTGTCCTCAAATGCCGGGTCAATAACAGGATATACGTTTACATTGCCCAATTGTCCCAGGTTATTCCCGGTTAAGATGGGGCTGTTCCGGATACCGGCCGGTAAAGCATCCACGCCAATACCCAACTGAGTATTGGGTTTTTCGACCCGAAAAAGATTGCGATCATCCACCCAACAGTACCAATCGCCCCCGAGCCTTGCCACCAGATTAATTCTTCGCTGATCCAGTTTTTTTTCTTCGTCGAAAAGGGAATCGTCAATGTGCATCGTTAATACTTCACAAATCACCAGGTTGCCGGCACCGCCTTCTGATCCCAGCGGTTTTACTTCCAGCACTTTGCATTCCATGTTCACCTTGCTTTCTTTTACCAGCGGCGGTCGTACGATGCTGGCGGGTACTTCGGTAAAACCTGCTTTGGTAAATTCATTGACTCCTTCCGGGTATTCGCAGCTGGATAATGAAACCTGCTGCACCATGTCATAACTCACCATGCTGATCACTACCTCGGGTACTTCCAGTACGTTTTGCAGGGTATGCTTGGTGGTATTATCCCTGACCCTCCGGGAAGGTGAAAAAATCACCACCGGCGGATTAGAAGAAAAGAGATTGAAAAAACTGAAGGGGCTGAGATTCACCTCGCCATCCTTACTGATCGTGGAAGCAAAGCAAATAGGGCGTGGGGCTACGACGTGTTGGAGGTAGTATTGTTTTTGTTGGGGGGAGAGGTCCTGGAGGTTGAGTATCATAGTTTATTTTTAACCGCAGAGAACAGGAGTAAGCGGAGATTTCGCAGAGTTAGAACTGATATACAATTCGATGAAATCCTTCTTTAAGAAGAGGGACATTAAAATTAATCAAATATCCCAGTTTTTTCTGGTACAACTTAAGATAGGTTATAAGTTGAGCTTTGAAAATGGGCTCGATAGCAGTTACAGATTTTATCTCAAGAATGATTTCGTCTTCTACCAAAATATCTATAACATAAACTTTCCCCAAAGGCTTTTCTTTATAACTAAGCTCAACCGGAACCTGTGTTCTTATAAATAGACCTCTTAAGTTTAATTCCCTTACCAATGCAATTGTATAGGCAGATTCCAGTAATCCCGGCCCCAGAATTCTATGAACTGCTAAACAGGAATCTAGAATAACTCCCCCGATTTTATTTAAATCTATTTTTGATAACATGCTATCATATTCTTGCAAATGAATCAAATACCATACTTCAACAATTGCAAGTTATTAATAGCGTTATTTTGAAATTGATTATTGCTCCGTGTTTTTTCTCTTAAAAAACTGTTTTTTTCTGAAATACTCCAGGTTGTTTTCTGATTCTCTCTGCGTAAACTCAGCGCTCTCCTGTTCTCTGCGGTGAAAAACCTCATTTCTTCCTCCCCAATATACTCCACCCGATAGCCATCGGGTCCATTTCCTCCGCCACAATGGTATTACTCAATTTCCCCAATTGCCCAATTTCCATATCCACCACATCTCCGGGTTGCAACCATTGCTCCACATAATTGGGATCATTTAGTTTGCCGGTGCCATTTAGTTCCAGGAAACATCCCGTACCTACCGTGCCGCTGCCAATCACATCACCGGGATAGAGATCAACTCCGTAAGAGGCCCTTTCAATAATTTCAGCAAAGGTCCAGTCCATATCAGCCAGGTTGCCATCACTTACCTGTTTACCATTCACAAAACATTTCATGGACAGATTCCAGCTTTTGCCGGTATGATTCTCTTTGCAGGGAACAACATATTCTTCGAGTTCATCCATTGTCACCAGCCAGGGACCGATTACGGTAGAGAAATCCTTTCCTTTGGCAGGCCCCAGGTTCAATAGCATTTCTTCCATCTGCAGGCGTCGGGCACTCAGGTCATTCATGATCATCAGCCCGCCGATGTATTCATCTGCTTCTTCTGCTTTGATATTTCTTCCATGTTTACTGATCACAATGGCAGCTTCCAGCTCAAAATCCAGTTTCTCAAAATGATCAGGCATACAACGGATTTCGCCGGGGCCCTGGATACTATGATGATTGGTAAAATAAAAAATCGGGTACTGGTCAAACTCAGGAATCATCTCCACTTTGCGGTTACGACGTGCAGCTGCCACATGCTGCCGGAAGGCATAGCCGTCTCTGCAACTGGTGGGAAAGGGTACCGGTGCCATGAGTTGCACTTCGCTCAGTAATACGCCACGGTTGCTGGTACGGGTTCCTTCTTTTAATAAGATCTCACCAGCCTGGGCTACGGGAAAATAATCCTCCCAGTAATTCAAAAAAAGGTTCATGCTATTGGGCAGGTCGGGATGCAATACTTCCATATCATAAATCGTATCCTGAATCAGTACACCCAGTTGTTCTCTTTCTTCTTTAACATACGTGACAAGCTTCATATAAATTCAATTGATTTTGTTCACAGATAAGGATGCTAAGTTAGCAGCTTGTTTGTAAATTGGTGGAATGAATAAAGGCCTACTCCTTCTTTTATTTCCATTGCTTTCTTTTTGGCCCAGGGAAGAACCCTCCGCCTGGATCCGGATCAACCAGCTGGGTTATACACCGGCTGCTGTAAAAGTGGCTGTTTGGTGCAGAAAAGAAGCAAAGCAGGTCATATCAAAGTTTACCCTGGTGGATGCAGTGACGCAAAAGCCGGTCTATACCGGAAATGCTGGTAAGGACTTCGGCGCCTATGGTCCATTTGCCCAAACTTTTCGGCTGGATTTTTCTACTTTCAAAAAACCCGGGCGATATTTTTTACAAACAACCGATGCCCGCTCCCCTGAATTTGAAATTGGAAACGATGTGTACAAAGGCGCAGCTGATTTTTGCCTGCGTTATATGCGGCAGCAAAGAACCGGTTTCAATCCCTATCTCAAAGACAGCTGTCATACCCACGACGGATATGTGTTATATGGCGAAAAAGCCGGGATCAAGGACAGTACCCATATTGATGTGGTGGGTGGCTGGCATGATGCTTCGGATTATTTACAATACAGTGCCACATCTGCCAATGCTACCTGGCACTTGCTGGCTGCCTACCGCGATTTTCCACAAGTGTTTACCGATGAAAAACAGTCCAACGGACTGGATGGTAAAAACGGAAGGGCCGATGTATTGGATGAAGCCAAATGGGGACTGGACTGGTTATTGAAAATGCATCCACGGGATGACTGGATGTTCAACCAAATAGGAGACGACCGCGATCATATCAATATGCGGATGCCCACACAGGATACACAGTATGGGAAAGGAATGGAAAGACCGGTCTATTTCGTGAGTGGTGAACCACAGCAACGGGGAAAATTCATGAATGCCACAACGGGAACTACCTCAACGGCAGCTAAATTCTCAAGTGCCTTTGCACTGGGGAGTATATTATTTGATCCTGTTGAATCAGCCTACTCAAATCTGCTCTCGGAAAAAGCAATGACAGCTTATGTATTTGCTTCACGCAAAACCGGGTTTACTCAAACGGCATCTGTCAAATCACCTTATATCTATGCCGAAGAAAACTGGGTGGATGACCTGGAATTGGCCAATGCGTCGATGTACCAATTAATGAAACTTCCGGGAAAGAAAGTAGATGAAAATAGTTATGGAAAAAAAGCATTTGAATCTTCCCGGCTGGAACCTGTCACAACCTGGCTGGGTAAAGATACAGCCCGTCATTATCAATGGTATCCCTTTATCAATCCTGGTCATTATGAAATCGCAAAGCAAATAAAAGGATTCCGGATCGAAAAGAGGGGTTTAAAAAAGTAACGGGCTATTATAAAGAAGGTATTGAACTCGTCTGGAACAAAGCCAAACAAAACGCTTTCTACCGCGGCATCCCCTTTATCTGGTGCAGTAATAATCTCACTACTTCATTCGCGATTCAATGTTATTGGTACCAGCAGCTGACAGCAGATAAAAGCTATGAAGCATTGATGCAAGCCAATATTGACTGGTTATTTGGTTGCAATCCCTGGGGAACATCCATGGTATATGGCTTACCCAATTGGGGAGATACACCGGTTGATCCGCATTCTGCATTCACCCATATTAAAAAATACCCGATTGATGGCGGACTGGTAGATGGTCCGGTGTACACCAGTATTTATAAAGGACTGATCGGTATCAAATTGTTTGAACCCGATGAATATGCTGCATTTCAAAGTGACCTGGCTGTTTATCATGATGATTATGGCGACTACAGTACCAATGAACCTACAATGGATGGAACCGCTTCGCTTATTTATTTATTAGCTGCGCAGGAGGCAGCACGCCCCTCTCCTTTGGTCCCGATAGCAATCGGGAGGGGTAAGGGGGAGAGGTCTAGCGGCGCCATCATCAGAGGAGATAGCTCGCAAAAGAAAATCGCTCTTGTCTTTACCGGTCATGAGTTTGCTGAGGGCGGACAGCAAATTGAAGAATACCTGGACAATGCCAATATCAAGGCTTCCTTTTTCTTCACCGGTGATTTTTACCGGAACCCGGACTTTCATCCCATCATTCGTAAACTGTATAAAGAAGGACATTATCTGGGACCACATTCCGATCAGCATTTATTGTATTGCGACTGGTCCAAACGCGACAGTCTGCTCGTAACGAAATCGCAGTTTCGATTTGATTTGGCCGATAATTATACCGCCATGGCCCGGCTGGGGATTGATATTAAAAAAGCAAATATTTTTTTACCGCCTTATGAATGGTATAACGATAGTATCGCTGCCTGGTCAAAGGAATTACAGATTCAGTTGATCAATTATACACCCGGTACCCTCAGTCATGCAGACTATACCCTGGACAATGATAAAAACTACCGCAGCTCTGAAAAAATACTGTCCTCCATCCTGCAATATGAGCAAACAAAGCCGGCCGGACTGAACGGGTTTATTTTGCTGATGCATGTCGGGGCCGGCCCGGGAAGGACCGATAAATTTTACCGGAAACTGCCCGAACTGGTCCGCTATTTAAAGGCCAAAGGCTATCAGTTTCAACGGGTTGACAACTTAGTTGAAACTGATTAAAATCAGCCTGTTATACAATTTCTGACCCCCGATTCATTCCTTATCTTTGCGCCATGCATTTCGAAAAAATACATAATAAAGGGCAGGCAAGGCTCTTCAAGAGTGATTTCCTTGAAGCACTGACCAAGGCCAATCCGCTTGTGATCTGGGGTATGTATATCCCTATCCTGACTTATATTATTTACCTGGCAGCCACCAAATACAATTACAGCACCGGTACCATCCTGCTGGTCTTCTTTGGGGGTATGTTTTTCTGGACACTATTTGAGTATATCGCTCATCGCTTTATTTTTCACTGGGTACCCAAAACGCCGGGTTCTATCAAGTTTGTGTACACCCTTCATGGGAATCATCATCATTACCCCCGCGACAGGCAGCGTTTATTCATGCCGCCTTTGCCTAGTATTATTATTTCATCCACTTTGTTTGGATTGACCTATCTGCTCATCGGTAGTTATACATTCATGTTCTTCCCCGGATTCCTGCTCGGTTACCTGATGTATGGTACCATGCACTATGCCATCCATGCCTGGAACCCTCCTTTTAAATGGATGAAACCACTTTGGAGAAACCATCACCTGCATCATTATAAAAATGAACATAATGGATACGGAGTGAGTTCTACTTTATGGGATCATATTTTTGGGACCATGTTTGATCTGAAAAGAGAAAAAGAAGATAAAGAGAAAGTAAAAGAACTGATGTTTGAGAAGAAATCTTCCAACTCCTGATGTGTAAGTAAAATATTAATCAATCCATCCCGCCAGAAAATGGCGGGATTTTTATTTAAAGCGTTATGAAAAAGTTGCATTTTTTGTTATTGATCCTTCCACTTTGCATTGCAGCCTGTCAGTCAAAGGGAAAAAAACAGGAATCGGCTTCTTTCTTATCCGCTAAGGAAACAGTACTGCTGAATCAATTGGTGTATAAGCCCGGGTTAAAAGATACTTTACTGACATATGCGCCCGGATTTGAACTGGTTTTTCAGCCACAGGCCGTCAATGGCAATTTTGCCTATATCGCTAAAAAGAAAGATTCTCTGCAATACGCCCTGGTGATCCGGGGTTCGCTGATTGAATTTAGCAACGAAGGTTTCCAGAATTTCATCCTGCAGGACTTCAATGTCTTTAACCAGAAAAAATGGGAATATGCCGATACTGTGAAAAAAGCCTATCTCTCCCGGGGAACTTATCTTGGTTTTCAAAACCTGCTGCAACTAAAAGATGGAACAACGGGTTTGTCACTGCTGGATTTTATTGAGCAGAAAATTCCCGCGGGCTCATCGCTGGTTGTTACCGGACATAGCCTGGGTGGTAACCTCGCTTATCCACTGGCAGGCTACCTGAAGAAACAATTAAAAGGGGCTGTACAACAAAACATACAGCTGATCACATTTGGCGCACCTGCAGCAGGTAATGCTGCGTTTGTACAGGACCTGGAAGAAAAATTTCCCAACGCAGAACGTTATACGATTGATAAGGATATTGCGCCTTCTTTCCCTGATCATACCCGGATGGGTTTGATTGCCAAGTCTATTGGACTGGATAAGGCCCTGCACATCAAAGAACTTTCACTGGATGCCGGTGATTTATTGCAATTAGCAGGGGATTTACTCGAGCAAACGAATATCATTGGTAAGGATGATAAATATGTACAAAGTGAAAAACATCTCCGGTTGCTGACCAGTACAGCCCCATCAGTGATAGATACAGTTTTGTCTGCCGATGCTTTGTTCGGAAGAGCCTATGAATACCACCGGGTAGATGCTTATGCCATTTTACTGGGTGGGAAGGCGCTGGAATAGTTCACCATTTCTCATCATCCGGTATCGGGTCATCTTTTTTGAATTGCTTCCTGCTTTCTATTTTTTGTAATTGTCTTTCAATAATCAGATCGGCAATCAGTAAGGGTGCATTTTCGCCCTGCTGCTGATCGAGCAGCTGCCGCATTTTTTTCTCTGGTACATCAATACGATAAAGCAATGATACAAGCCGGTCAAAGTCGGTATTGATCAGCTGGTTCACATGATCAGCCAGGGCAATTCTGATGGCTTCCATACTTTTTTGTGGAGACAGTATCAGTCCGGCATCTTTTTGTAAAAGATCCGCCAGTTCCTGTTGTTGAGAATGATTCATTAGTAAAGTGTAATCCCTTTTTTGTTCATCGCGCCGAGTCCAAAAAGGGCAAAATCATATTTCACGGGATCTTCGCTGTCTAAAGTTCGCAAATAATCCGTTAAGGCAATGGCGGTTTCCCAACCGGGGTTTTGTTCTTTATTGCCCGCTGGTTTTAGTAATCCCAGAATCCGGGCCACACGGGCCACATGCAGATCAATCGGGCAGATCAGTTTGGAAGGAGAGATATTTTTCCAGATACCAAAGTCTACCCCGTGCTGATCCTTTCTTACCATCCAGCGCAGGAACATATTCAGTCTTTTACAGGCGGAGCCTTTTGCCGGACTGGCAATATGTTTCCGGGTTCGTTCCGGTATATGTTCCAGTGAGAAGAAGTAATGATGAAAACCAGTTAACATGGATTCAATGGTATCGCCATGCATGGTAAAAGCCGATTCCAGAGAATCAGCCTTGCTGTAATGCGTTTTGAAAAATTCGATGAAATAAAGCAGATCAGTTGCGTTGAAAGTCCGGTGTTTGAAGGAGAGCAGGGATTGCAGGTCTTTCTTACTATGCTGCAGACAGAATGCATGCGGGGCATGATCCATCAGCTGCATCAGTTCTTTGGATTTATTGATGATGGTGGTTCGGTTGCCCCAGGCAAATATGGCCGCAAAGAAACCGGCGATTTCCCGGTCCTGTTTTTTATTGTATAGATGCGGAACAGCAACAGGATCAAAAGCAATAAAGGAAGGCTGATTGTATTCCTCAGCCTTCCTGTCGAGCAGTTCTTTTATTTTTTTCTGATGCATACTTACAGTAGTCCTGCAAGTATAGCCTAATTCCTTTAATGCTTAACGCGGAATCACGGCGCCACTGCCTGAAATATTGGTAGTGATAACCGGTGTACCATGATAGTACACATTTCCGCTACCGGCAATCCGTACTTTCAGCGTTGTATTGGCCGTGATCTCGGTATTGCCACTACCGGAAGTATTGGTCTCTGCTTTATCTGCCACCATATTCAGTGCCCTGATATTGCCACTCCCGTCAATGGTTGCATAAAAATTACTGCAGCTCCCGGTACTAAATTCGATATTGCCTGATCCTGTAACACGGGCATTGAAGTCTGTTACCGAAGGGAAACTGCCGCTGGTACTGATATTACCTGATCCTGCCAGGCTGAGTCCATTCAATGAAGGCAAGGTGACAAAGACTTCTGTGTTGTCATTTTTTACATTGACCCCCTCTCTATAACCCAGTTGCAGGGTATTGTTCACCAGTTTGGTTTCGTAATAAGGAAGGAGATTGCTGTATCCCTTTACTTCCACTTTAAAAGCTGCGCCCGGAGAAACATAGATATTGGTGCTGCCTGCAGTAGAGATCGCTGTAAATCCGCTGATATTCCTGTTTTCTGTCGTAGTGGAACCATGTCCGCTGATTCTTTCTTTTGAACAGGAACTGAATGCCAAAATGGCTGAAATCACTGTGATGCCTAATCCTCTTTTCATAAATGCTTGTTTAAATGTTTGAAATTGTTTTCATGACTATGGGGCAAAAATAGAACCCGTAAAAGGGGGTCCTTTGATGAAGCAGGTAGATGGAAGCCTGAAAGACTGAAATCTTTCATCGGAATAGGAAAATTCCGCGTCGAAATTTCAGCGAAATCAGGGATTGAGCCATTCTTTGAAGGCGGCAGCTCGTTTTTGGCTAATGATCACCTCTTCTTCCTGTGGTGGATGAAGGTGCAGGGCCAGTTTACCATTCTCTTCGTTGGTGAAATAATGGCAGGCCTTGATATTGATAATATACTGCCGGTTGGCCCGGAAGAAAAGGGATTCTTCAAGCAGTTTGGCCAGTTCGTCCAGACTATGGTTCAGCAGATAAGTATCGGACTGAAATGTTTTGAGGGTGGTATAATTGCCCGTCTTGTAAAAGCAGGCAATATTTTCAACGGGAATCGGGATATTCTTATTGCCTGATACGGCTACCAGTAAACGGATTTTTCCCTGTCCCTGGTTTTGAGGAATGAGTTCTGCCTCCTCTGCTTCAAAACCCGGATCATTGGGCGCTGCAGGTAATACATCGGCACCGGTTCGTATATTTTGCAGCGTGAATAATTGTTGTTTCAGAGAGATTAGTTCTTCTTTTTGTTTTTTACTCTCCCGGTAAAAATAATAGCCCACATACACCACATTCCAGAAAATGATAAAGAGGATGGAAATCGGGAATTCCGTAAAAAAGAACTGTACTTCTTCTTTTTTAAACCCTAATAAAACAATCAGGTAAGTATACATGAATCCAAGCACAAAGAGTGCAGGCAGTACCACGGCAGCAATCAATTGATAGATCAGCCGGGTGGTAAAATATTTATGCCAGGGGTATTGCTGATCGAGATAGGAAGTAATCAGATTGATCAGCGATGTAACGATAAAACTGATCGAGAAACCGGCCAGCACATCAGAAAGAAAATATTTTCCGTTAATAATATCCGAAAAGGAATCAGTGCCCAGGAAGACAAAGAAAAAGCTGAGCAGTAAAGAAACGCCCAGGCGCAACCAGAAATCACGGTATGGAGAAAAACTGTTTTCCATCAATGGTAAAAGTAAAACCCCTTTTCCGGGTAGAAAAGGGGTTTCGTATGAATTGGGAAAAAGGCTTATCCAATTGCTTTGGCCAGGTCTTCCACCAGGTCATCCGCATCTTCGATCCCCACACTCAGGCGGATCAGGGAATCACTGAGGCCGTTTTTGATTCTTTCTTCTCTTGGAATAGAAGCATGGGTCATGCTGGCCGGATGATTGATCAGTGATTCCACACCACCCAGACTTTCTGCCAGTGAAAAAAGATGAGTAGCCGACAAAACTCTCCTGGCTTCTTCTACGCTGTCATCTTTTAATTCGAAAGAAATCATGCCACCAAAATCCTTCATTTGTTTTTTAGCTACGGCATAGCCTGGATGATCTTCAAATCCAGGCCAGTACACTTTTCCCACTTTGGGATGTTGCCGAAGCCAGTTGGCGATGATACGGCCGTTTTCACAATGGGCCTTCATGCGTACCCCCAGGGTTTTGATTCCTCTTAATACCAGGAAGCAATCCATGGGGCCCGGAACTGCGCCACAACTCTTTTGAATAAAATATAATTTCTCTCTCAGGTCCGCATCGTTCATCACCAGGGCTCCTTGTATTACATCACTGTGACCGCCGAGGTACTTGGTCACTGAATGCATCACGATATCGGCACCGAGATCGAGGGGGTTTTGTAAAGCGGGCGAGGCAAAAGTATTGTCCACCGCCAGCAGGATGTTTTTAGGTTTTGTCAATGCAGCAATGGCGGCTATATCCGTGATATTCATCAGCGGGTTAGTAGGTGTTTCCAGCCAAACCAGTTTTGTTTTGCTGCTGATGGCTTTGCCAACATTTTCTGAATGGGTGGTATCTACATAAGTAAAGATGATGCCGAAACGTTCAAACACTTTGGTGAAGAGCCGGTAAGTACCGCCATACATATCATTGGCGCAAATCACTTCATCACCGGGAGATAATAATTTAATGACGGCATCAGTGGCAGCCACACCGCTGCTGAAAGCCAGTCCAAACTGTCCATTTTCAATGATGGCCAGTGCTTCTTCCAATGCTTTGCGTGTAGGGTTCTGACTGCGGGCATATTCGAAACCCTTGTTCACGCCGGGTGCTTCCTGTACATAAGTGGAAGTCTGGTAAACAGGCGTCATGATGGCACCGGTAGAGGGATCGGGATGTGCACCGGCATGGATAAATTTGGTAGCGGGTTTCATGTTGACATTTTAATGAGCAAAGATGATGAAATAGGTTCATTTAAACAGCAATGCTGCGGATAGATAACGCCAGTCATCATTTCCCGGATCATGCGCAGCCTGAGGGCGAATATTTTTATCCAGTACTTCCGGTTTCAGGATTTTTTCGGTGACCAGTTTTTCTTTGGCGGCCCGGATGGCTTCCGCCACGGTCTTATCTTCCATCCATTGTTGTTGTGGTGGTTCAAAGCCCACTTTATCTGTTCGCCAGGTAATGGTTTCGGGCAGTGTATTTTTCATAGACTCCCTGAGCAGCCATTTGGTACGGCCCTTTCTTATTTTGAAATGAGAAGGAAGACTGAATAAAAACTCAACCAGTTCATGTGATAGAAAAGGTAAACGCACTTCTCTGCCATGGGCCATGGAGTTCCGGTCGGCCAGACGAAGCAGTTCCTCTAAGCCATGTACAAAACTGTTGAAATGCAATACACCATTTAAGGTAAAATGATCCGGAGGCGTGTAATAGGCATCCCGGCTTTGTTGCTGTACAAATGTTTTGGTTAGATCCGGATGTGCCAGTGCTTTGGCCAGGTATTGGTTTTCGATCACAATACTGGCGAAGGAAGGAAACCAGGCAGCAATTCTGTTCTTCCATGTAAAGGGTTCGTTAATGCCCAGTTCAAGGGTTGCTTTTCGTTCACCGCTGCGGTTTAATTTACTTTTTCTAAACAGTTCCTGCCAGTACCATTTATAATATTTGTGATAACCGGCCAGTATTTCATCGGCTCCCTGTCCGTCGAGTAATACTTTGATGCCGTTTTCTTTTGCCAGTTCATAAACTTTATACTGGGCATAACTGCTCGAGGAGCCAAAGGGTTCTTCCTGGTGCAGGCAAAGTTTTTCCCAGTCCTGCATCAGATCCGTGGCAGTAATATTTACAAGATGCTGTTCTAATTCAAAACGATCCGCCACTTGTCTGGCATACTTGCTTTCATCTTTTTCAAATCCGGGAAAAGCGGCGGTAAATGCCTTGCCGGAATAATTGGAACTGCGGAGCGCATATACCATGGCGGCAATAGAAGAACTGTCCAGTCCGCCACTAAGACTGCTTCCGATGGGAACATCACTGCGCATTCTTCTGCTGACAGATCTTTGAAATAATTCATGGAACTGGCTGATGGCGGCTTCATCACTGATGGAACTTTGTTCTTTTTCCGGATCAATCTTCCAGTAGGTTTGAATCTCCAGCAACTGATCGGGAAGTGAATAGACCAAATAACTGGCGGCCGGTAACCGGTATATCTGCTGGTAAAATGTTTCTTCTTTTTTTTCCGGGTTGCTGGTATAGCCGATCGTGATAAAATTAAAAAGCATTTGCAGGTTGGGGGCTTTATTAATACCTGCTGCCCAGAGGGCTTTCATTTCCGACCCAAAAACTAATGCATCTTCTTCCAGTGTATAATAAAATGGTTTTTCACCGAAGCGGTCAACAGCCGCAAATAATTCCTGTTCCTGCTGATCCCAGATCGCAAAGGCAAACATGCCGTCGAAATGCTGTAAACAATCTTCCTTCCAGTAATCCCAGGCGGCAGCAATCACTTCCGTATCGGTTTGGCTGCGAAACTGGTAACCCTTTTGCTGCAGCAAATTTCTCAGCTCTGTATAATTATATATCTCACCGTTGTGAACGATGGAGTAACGATCCAGGTAATGCATCGGTTGCTCTCCGGCGCTGCTGAGATCAATAATGGATAAACGACGATGACCGAGTAATACCGTATTGTTTTGATTGCACCATTCACCGGCTCCATCAGGACCGCGATGAGCAATAGCATCCGTCATTTGCTGCAGCTGTGATAACTGAAACCTTCCGGGATTTGATTGTATGATGCCTGCAATGCCGCACATGCCAGACAAATATCCAAATAAAGGGTGACTGTGAGGTAAATAAAAAAAGCTTATTGAAACAGGATGGGAAGACGTAATTCCACATTATCCCAGGCCATCATCAGGTTGGCACCTTTTGCTGCTTTTTCAAATAGCATGGTGTAATACTCGAGCGACTGATTTTTTTCTTCTACCGGAATGGTAAAACTGGCGACGTCTTTGGAATGGAGCTGTTGTAATCCCCATGAATCAGTATTGCTGTTGAAGACAATGGTCCATTCTTTTTGCTGAGGGATACAATAAAGGGTGTACCGGCCGGCGCGGATGGGTTTGCCCTGGATGCTGGCATTGGTAAAGAGTTGTAACTCGGTGGCTTCGTTGGCACCCATGCGCCAGGGTTCGCCATAACTGAGCACTTCATGAAAAATATGACGACCCTGCAGGTGTGGCCGACTGTAAATCACACGGGCCAGCGGGGGAGCAATGGTGGAGTCATTTGTTTTCAATTTGGGATAATCTACCGGGAAATAAGACATATCCAAAGGTGATACATCCACATCTTTATACTGGTTGCTTCCGTTTTCAAGAGGGGGGAGATGATTGTCTTTCCCGTTTACAGGCAGGTTCACAGGATTGGCTACTGGTTGTTTTTTTTGCTCTTTGCAGGCAACCAGCAGACAGAGTGAAAACAGGACAACAACAATTTTATTCATAGTGGTATCAGAATACAATGGGTAAAGCCACCCGGGTATTTTCCCAGGCAATATTCAGGTTACAGCCTAAGGCAGTCTTTTCAAAATACATAGACAAATTTTCAACCGGGCTATCGGTTTTCTGCATGGTTACTTCTGCCCTGGCCACATCTTTTTTAATATCATATTTAAAGGAGCCCCAGGTATCTGTTTCTTTATTGAGGATGAGGGTCCAGTTACTCTCATTCACTAAGGCATATAATGTATAGCGGCCGGCTTTTATTTTTTTACCCCCGATCCTTACCGACCGGAAAAACTCAATTTCTGTTGCTTCATTGGCTCCCAGTCGCCATACTTCTCCGCTTTTAACCAGTCCCCCGAAAATGGGCCTGCCTGCTTTCTGCGGGCGGCTGTACAATACCCTGGCTGCCAGGGGCTCAGTTGCTTTATCCTGGATTTTCAATACCGGATAATTGACCGGGAAATAGCTCATATCCATCGGTGATTTATCAACCGGAGGGATATTGTTTTGAGCCAGCAGGCAGAAGAATGCCATTTGAAAGAAAGCCACCAACAGGAGTATTTTTCGCATAATCTGGTTTTTGAGTAGGCAAAATTAGCCTATTTCTGATTTGGCTGTTAAAACGATTGAACCAGGCCAAATGTTACAGGGATAACTGATCGAAACAGGATTTTGCATAAGGCTTCATCCCGGCCCAAAAATGACGATAACAATCTTCCAGCAGTTGGAAGTGTTCTTCAAAAATGGTAAAAGCAGTGTGATAGTCTTCCAGGTAGGCCGCTCTTTTTACCAGTCCACCCATGCTTTTTTTAATACCCCAGCGGGTCCGGTAGTTGAACAGCCAGTTCTGCTGTTTCATAAAGGGGTACATATGGGCAAAGCGATCGGGCATCCAGGCTTCCTGCCGGTCTAAGGCTGCATAGGTATCCCGGCTGAATGCAAACAGGCTTTCTTCTGTAAATTCCGATTCGTCGTTGGCCAGGAAATGATCATACACCACATCTATAAAAGCACCACTGTATAACCGGTAATGGGCGCGAAAGACCTGTTTGGCTTCGCGGGTAGCAATATGGGTATCGGTATACTGGTCAATGGCACGATGGAGTTCAATACCCTGTTGTACTTCTGAGGGGTAATCAAATTTCTTTTTTCCCTTTACGAAATCACTGATCATATTACCGGTGAGCACACCGGGGTGGCCAAATGACAGGTATGCATGTGCCAGGTAATTCATTTATTGCTTTACAATTTTTTGGAGCCAGTCGCCCATGGTTTCCAGCGCAATGGGGGCGATGGTTTCTTCAATCGCCCGGTACTCTTCAATCGTGCATTCTTTGCAGGTTTGAAAAAGATGATTCAGTCCGGGTAATTCTTTAACCAGATAGTTTTTGGATTTACTTTTTTTCAATGCAGTTTCGATACCGGGCAGATTTTGTTTGGGTAAGACCTGTATATCTTTTCCACCATTGATAGCCAGTACTGCGCATTTGAGTTGTTGTAAATAGGGGGCGGGATCAAAAGAAAGAAAATACCGGAACCAGGGATTGGACATCGTCAGGATGAGTTCACGGATATATTTATCCCTGTCTTTTTTCTGCGTCATTTCCAGTAAGCGTAAGGTAGCGGTATCGGTTTGGGCGGCCCATTCTTCAGCCGCTGCGGATGCCTGGGTGAAACCTGTTTTCATATCAGGTGACTGGGTGGCTGCGGTGGCGATTTTTTTGAATACCGGTCTTAATGCTGCCGCCGCATTTTCGGGGATGCCATATGATTGATAGATCGCAATATTTTGTTCTACCAGCAGGTCCATGCATGGAACACCGGGCCCGGCCATTAATACGATATAAGCAATGTCTTTCCGCTCAGCTGCCACCATGGGTGCAATCATTCCGCCTTCACTGTGGCCGATCAATCCGATTTGTTTTTTATTCACTTCTTTTCTTTGCAGCAGGTAATTGATATGGGTGTTCACATCATCGGCAAAATCTCTGCTGGTCGCTTTATCAAAAACTCCCGTGCTTTTTGCCACCCCGCGGTCATCGGCACGTAATACAATAAAGCCTCTGCGGGTCAGGTAATCAGCCAGTACGGCAAAGGGTTGATGGCCCATTAATTCTTCATTCCTGTTTTGCGGACCCGAACCGGAGATCAGCACAACGGCAGGGAAGGGTCCCTTTCCTTCGGGAATAGTGATAGTGGCACCAAAACGAAGACTGGAATCGGCGTTAGCATAAATCAGGTCTTCTGATTGATAAGGAAAGGGAGGAAGGGGCTGCTGCGGCCTTTTCAGTGCTTCAGGGGTCTTTGGTTGGTCTGTTTTACTTGTTTTCTTCAGGGTAAGGGGCAGGTCAGCGCCCTGGGTGAAAGTCCCCTCGATGGTACTATCATTGATCAATCGGCCGGAAAAAGAAGCTTTTACAGCGGTGATCTCAATCTGAATTTCCTGATTCTTGATTATTGCGTCTTTGCATGTCAGGCCAAAGGCCGACTGATCCGGACTATCGGCTTTTACTTTGCCGTTTTCTTCGATATGAAATACAATCCTGATTTCTATCCCTGCCTGTAATACCCCTTCCCAGGAGCCGGTGAATTTGGAATTTTGTCCGTGAATACTGCTAAAAGCAGTACCAAGCAGCAGGACAAGAAACATTCTTTGTAGCATATTTTAAATTTACTGATTAAGACTGGTTATTTTTCTGTTGACGGAATAATTGGTAAGAATAGACGCAGGGAATCAGGGTAATGGTTACCATGATGGTGAAAAATATAATGATGGCCAGCTCGGCAGGAAGAAATAGACATATCACAGCCAGCAAAATTCCGCCGCCAAACCAAAGTTTTCCGGCCAATTGATGGGTCTTTCTCCAGTTCTCTTCATTTTCGAGTGTCCAGGGCAGTCTGAAGCCGGCAAAATAATTGGGTTTCATATTGGGCAAATAATTGCCCAGGATGGCAAAGAATAAACCCACAGCGCTGAAGATCAGTCCGGCGCTGAACCGGATATTGCCTTTGGAAGCACTGTAAATGATCATACACATTACTGCGGAAAGCAGCACTGCGGTTGCAAAAGCGATGGTGGAAATCCGGTTCCTGTTTTCGGCAGCATTTTTTTTGGGGTCAATCCGCCAGATATTGGTGAGCAGCAGATAGACCACCATATTCACCAGGATCATAATGATTACGGTTGTGATCAATTCGTTTTTACTCCCGAAGCGGTCAGGATTGCCTTTGAGATCAAAATGCATGGCCACTTTTTCCGGTAAGTTTTTCCAGACAATGGCGAGGTAGACGGCAGGTGCGGCCATCAGGGGCCAGACTCCTTTTTTTAATAAGCTGTTCATATCAGTAGCTTTTTATTTCTTTTTGGTTTTGAATTGCATCAGCCATTTCAGGATATCATCAACCACGGTTGTGTTAAGGGAATAATAAATAAACTGTCCCTCTTTCACCGACTGCACCAGGTTGGCCTGTTTCAGCAGGTCCAGGTGATGGGAAATACTGGGCCCGGATATATTGAATTGCTCCACAATCTCACCGGCGGTCATATCCCGCTGTCGCAGTAATTGCAGAATCTCCCGGCGGGTCGGGTCGTTCAGGGCCTTGAAAACACTGTTCATGGTTTTCTTAATTATATATTTAGACAAATATCTAAATAAAAAATCAATCCGGCAAGCATGGAATCCTTTTTTTGATACCAACGGCAGTGAAACACGTGTTGTATGCTGTTAAAAGGCTGATGAATGGCTGTACTGTTAAATGCTGTTAACAATGCAACCCGTTGATCTCATCAAAATTCCACTTGACATAATTGGCTTGTAGCCGGGTGTAACCCAATCTACCTTTGACACGTCAGACATTGAAAGAAATTGAACAGAAAATTAAATTGTATGAAAAAGATCATGTTATTACTGGGTGTATTGGTAGTGAGTTTAGGTGCCGTTAATGCCAATCCCGGTTCAGAAGAAGTAGACGCCCGTGTACTCGGTGCTTTTAAAAAAGAATTTGCAACGGCAAAAGACATTACCTGGACCCTGGCCGTCAATTATTACCAGGCATCCTTTGTTTATAACGAGCAGCATATTACTGCGTATTACAATACAGAAGGAGAGCTGCTGGGTGTAGCCCGTTTTATCAGCCCGGTGGATTTGCCATTGGCCCTGCAGGCGGATCTCAAAAAGAATTACCAACCCTACTGGATCAGTAATCTCTTTGAGGCAGCTACCAGTGAAGGAACTACCTATTATATCACAATCGAAGATGCCGATCAGTCGATTGTATTGAAATCAGATAATGCCAGGGACTGGGATCAATACAAAAAAGTAAAAAAATCCTGACGGGAACTCAACAGTCAGTTCTTTATAGCGAAGAAAGTTTTGGTGTGTGGTAAAAACAGCCCCGCTCCCTTTTGTAAGGGACGGGGTTTTTTATCCCTCCTTCTTTTTGTAAAACTGTTGTGTAATGTTATTGCAGGTTAATATCATTAACAAAGCCCTCCGGCAATCACAAATCACTTGACTTCACTTTGAAGAGAACCTATTTTTGAATCAGCAAATCAAATAGCATTAATCATTAAACCTTAAGCCATGAAAAAAACAGTATTCGCCTTCTCACTTTTTGTGACGATGGCCGCAACATCAGCCAACGCTTCTATTTATCCGGATCCCTCCGGCGAACAGGCAAAAGCCAATTTCAAAAAAGAATTTCCCGGTGCCGAGCTGATCAGCTGGGTCAACACAGGGGAAATGCTCAAAGCAGTTTTCATTTATGATGGCTACCGTTCGGAAGCTTATTTCAATGAAGACGGGGAATTACAGGGAAGCGCCCGTAATATTTTTTACAGCCAGCTTCCATTGGCTGTTACCCGCTCGGTTGATAAGCGCTTTGTAAAGCCTGATGTACTCGAAGTATGTGAAGTAACCATGGGCAGCACGACCAGTTATATTTTACGTCTTGTTGATGCAGGACGGCAGTATAAATTACAGCTGGATGCCGGTGGGAGCCTGATCAAAAAGGAAAAAATAAAATAAGGATAATCAGAAACCTGAGAATGCCCTGCTAATAGCAGGGCTTTTTTTATTTCACAAACCTGTATTTTTGCGGCTCTTTCCCGGGTTACAGCTCAGCCTGTTTTATTCCGGTAAAGTATTCGCAAAGTCTCCCGTTTATTCGGGATCAGAAGGCGGTCACCTTTTAAAAAGTTTAAAATGAACAAAGGACCCGTTTCACAATTCATCCAGCATCACTACCGTCACTTTAATGCCGCTGCCCTGATGGATGCAGCCAAAGGCTATGAAACACATTTGAATGAAGGAGGAAAAATGATGATTACCCTGGCCGGCGCCATGAGTACCGGCGAACTGGGCATCTCACTGGCCGAAATGATCCGCCAGGGAAAAGTGGATATCATCAGTTGTACCGGTGCCAACCTGGAAGAAGATGTGATGAACCTGGTTGCTCACTCCCATTACAAACGCATTCCCAATTACCGCGATCTGACTCCGCAGGAAGAATGGGATCTGCTGGAGAATCATTATAACCGGGTAACGGATACCTGTATCCCCGAAGAAGAGGCTTTTCGCAGATTGCAAAAACACCTGGTGAAGCAATGGAAGGATGCAGAAGCAAAAGGAGAACGTTTTTTCCCGCATGAGTTCCTGTATAAAGTAGTATTGAGTGGTGAACTGCAGCAGTATTATGAAATTGATCCGAAAGACAGCTGGATCGTAGCCGCAGCAGAGAAAAATATTCCAATTGTAGTACCAGGCTGGGAGGACAGTACCACCGGCAATATTTTCGCCAGCTATGTGGTGAAAGGAGAATTACAGGCCAGTACGGTGAAAAGCGGAATTGAATACATGGTTTGGCTGACAGAATGGTACCGGAATAACTCTGCCGGTAAGGGAGTTGGTTTTTTCCAGATCGGAGGCGGTATCGCCGGTGATTTCCCGATTTGTGTAGTGCCGATGATGTACCAGGATCTGGAATGGCATGATGTGCCTTTCTGGAGTTATTTCTGTCAGATCAGTGATTCCACGACCTCTTATGGTTCTTATTCTGGTGCAGTGCCGAATGAAAAAATCACCTGGGGCAAACTGGATATCAATACACCCAAGTTTATTGTAGAGAGTGATGCCACCATTGTAGCCCCGCTGATCTTTGCATGGGTGCTGGGCTGGTAATAGATATGAAAATGTTCAACTTTATGACGGTTATGCTTCCTTAATAGCAGACCAGCATGCAAACAAAACTGTCACATTGAGCTTGTCGAAATGTGGCAGTTTTGTTTGCTTAAGTTTCTGATTTTTTTCCTGCTATTGTTACAATGTCTTTTTCGTATCCTCCCAGGCCTTGGCAGGTTTGATGGCCTGTACCAGCGTAACAATAATGATCACTTTTACAATGACGCCTTTGTAGGCATTCTCCAATCCGTTCAGCGCAATTGCGGCAACCCAGTAGAGTACAAAAACAATAAGCCCAACGACAATAGCGGTATAAGGTTTTGTTTTTGTCCAAAAAGCCAGTGCCACAAAAATGCCGACCTCAATGGCAACAATTCCTATCATCAGAGGGGTCCATTCTAATCCGGCCATGGAAATGGTAAGCACTTCACCAAGCAGCACAAGAAAAGCGGTTACAAACAAAGCCGTTCTCGCTTTTTTGATACCTGATTCATATCCCTGCATTTCCATTTTCTTCACACCATCGACATACTCTGAAATCACATTTTCCTTTGGCGTTTCCGGTGTTGTGGGGTGTTGGTTGTCTGACATATTTTTTTATTTCTAAGATATTGAAAATTCCCGACCCGGGCTTTTCAGTCTGTCAGGCGACAGTCGACAGTCGACAGTCAACAGCCGTCAGTCAACAGCCGTCGGTCAACAGCCGTCGGTCAGCAGTCTTCAGTCAGTAGTCGACAGTCGGCGGTAGGGGAATATAATAAACCCCGCCAAATGGCGGGGTCGATTTATATAAAAGGGATGGATTAAAAACAGGACTAATACATCAGAACCGGCGATCCCGGCGGTTCTCTCTTCTGTCACGTACATCTTCTCTGCGGTCACGCACATCTTCCCGGCGATCTCTCACATCCTCTCTTCTGTCACGCACATCCTCCATTCTGTCGCGTACACCACCCTGGTGCATGGCATCCCGGCGGTCTTCCCTTCTGTCGCGTACGTCTTCTCTGCGATCACGCACATCTTCTCTGCGGTCGCGTACATTTTCCCTTCTGTCTCTTACATCTTCCACCCGGTCACGTACCCCATGACGACCCTGGGCACTGGCATGTTGGGTGGCAGAGAAAGCAACAAAAAGCATAATGGTCAGTACAAGTGATTTTACGATTTGATTCCTTTTCATGATTATCTATTTAATGTTTTCAATCAGGTACAGGAGAATAGACCGGGGCCTGTTTGAAAAGTTTAATCCACCATGACCAGCTTTTCAATTGAAGATGAAAAAGCCCCGGGTCCTTTCGGCCGGGGCTGCTGATTTTCAATATGTTTTTGATCGGCTCTTAAAACCCTTTTGGTTTTTCCAGAATGATATCTCTTTTCAGCATTTCATTGCGATTGGCCATTTCCCAGGCGGTGTAAAATACCAGCTGGGCTCTTTTCGCCATCATGGGATAATTGATTTTATCGGGTGTGTCTGTTGGCCGGTGATAATCGGCATGGGTGCCATTGAAATAGAAAATGATCGGCACGCCCTTTTGTGCAAAATTGTAATGATCGCTGCGGAAATAAAATCGGTTGGGATCGCTGGGATCATTGTATTTCCGGTCCAGTTTCATTTTGACATACATATTATTCATCTGGTCAGTAATCGGGGTCAGATCAGAACTCAGTTTATCGTCACCAATGATATAAACATAGTTGGTAGAATCTTTATCTTTCAGGTATTCAGTACCAATCCTGCCGATCATATCAATGTTCAGATCCACCGTGGTTTTGTCGAGCGGGTAAACAGGATGTTCTGAGTAATAACGGCTTCCCCATAATCCTTTTTCTTCTCCGCTAACGGTCATGAATAAAATACTACGGCGGGGGCCTTTGCCGGCTGCTTTAGCTTTTACAAATGCTTCTGCCAGTTCCAGGACACCTGTCGTACCGCTGCCATCATCGTCGGCGCCATAATAAATGGTGGTATCATTTCTTTTTCCCACGTGATCATAGTGGGCCGTCAGTACCACAAATTCATCTTTTTTATCTGTTCCTTCCAGTACAGCCAGTACATTGGATACCTGGGTGGTGGTGCTGGTCTTGGCATAGTTCATGGTAATTTCTGCCGGATAGATTTTATTGCTCAGGGATCCTGCTTTCATCTTGTTGAAAATATCCTTTCCGTCTTCTCCCATGATTTTTGCCACTGCATCTGTTCCGATATTGAATGTAAATGGAGGCTGGCTGGGCCGGTATCCACCATTCATGCTCCAGTTGCTGTTGGTAGTTCCGGGTCTGCGGGGAAATCCGCTATTGACAATCATCACTGCAGCAGCACCTTTATTCATGGCGGCTTCGAGTTTGCCAAATACTGAGGCCGGGGAGTTTCTTCCCTGTACAGTTGGTTTGTAGTCTGCAGGTAAAGCATCGAGGATGATGACGAGTTTACCCGCCACTTTCAGGTCCTTGTAATCATTTCTTACTTCTCCGTCCACAATACCATAGCCTGCAAAAACAGCTTCTGAAAAACGCATTTCAGCAGCATAACTGTTGGCCTGAGGTTGAAAATCTTTATTGAGTTCCAGTGAAGCACCATTAACGCTGAGAGATGCACCAATCAGGGAGTCTTTGTATAAAGTATAGTACTGCCGGTAGCTGCCATTATTGCCCGGGGTTAAACCCAATGCTTTAAAATGCGCTTCAATATAACTGGCCGCTTTTTCCAGTCCGGGAGAAGGAGTATCCCTGCCTTCCATTTCCTTACTGGCGATGGTGTACAGGTGTTTTTTCATGTCTTCCGCTGTAATGCTGGATGCGGCCTGCATAGCAGCTTTGTCTTTTTTCTGGGCATTGACCATCGCCGGTAAACAGATCAGGGCGAGGGCAATCGTTTTTTTCAATGTCATATTTGTTTTTTGTATGGTATTGTACCCACAGTTGGTAAACGCCGGGGGTAGTGGTAAAAATAAACCCCTTTATGCAAAGGGGTTTGAAAAAATTGATGAAAGGCGGAATCAGCTACAGGCGATCTTATTCACCCGGCCCTGGTGCCTTCCGCCCTCAAAATCCGTTGTTATAAAGAGAGCAACCATTTTTTCCGCATCTCCTTCCCTTACAAAGCGGGCCGGAATACAGATAATATTCGCGTCATTATGTTGTCTGACCACTTTGGCAATTTCTTCACCCCAGCAGATAGCGGCCCTGACTCCTGCATGTTTATTGGCCGTCATGGCTACACCATTGGCCGTTCCGCAAAGCAGGATGCCACAGGCGGCTTCTCCTTTTTCAACAGCCAGCGCCACAGGATGGGCAAAATCAGGGTAATCCACCGAGTCTTTACTATGTGTTCCGAAATCTTTAAAGTGCAATCCTTTGCCTTCCAGAAAAGAGATCAGGTCTTCTTTATATTCATAACCTGCATGATCACTTCCGATGGCAATGGGTTTCTTCAGGTCAAATGGGGAATGCATGAGGGAAGTCTTTAGTCGTTAGTCGATAGTCTTAGTCTTCAGTCTTCAGTCTTCAGTCGTCAGTCTTCAGTCTTCAGTCTTCAGTCGTCAGTCGTCAGTCTGAGATGCAAAATTACAGAATATTTACCCGATCAATGGGGTTAGCTCCATTCTTTATCTTTCTTCGCACGGGCCTTATCAACCCTTGCAGCAATGTTGATACCTGCTTCATACAGGAGATAGAGGGGGATGGTAACAATACCCAGACTAAAAGGATCCGTAGTAGGAGTAATGATGGCCGCCACAATCAGGATGACCACGATGGCATGTTTCCGGAATTTACGGAGAAAGGCTGCCGTGATAAATCCAACCTTGGCGAGCACATAGATCAGCAGGGGCAGCTGGAATAATAAACCAACCCCCACGGTAGTATAGGTCAGGTTTTCGAGATAGTCGGAAAAACTGGGTTTGATTTCAATCAGGTCACTCAGTTTATAACTGAAATAGAAATTCACCATGAAGGGAGTGAGGATAAAATAACCAAAGCTCACACCCATAAAGAAAAGCAGGGATACCCAGAATATGATTCCCCTGGTTTTTTTCCTTTCAGCAGGGGAAAGCGCGGGACGAACGAATTTCCAGAACTCCCAGAAGATATAGGGAAAAGCGGCAATAAAGCCACAGACAAAGGCCACGGTAAAGGAAGAGATGAACTGTCCGGTCATGGTTGTTTCCAGAAATTTCACTTCTATATTCCCAAAGCAAAGTCCGTTGCCCATCCCGATTTTCCGGCCGATCTGACAAAACCATTGTGCTGTAATAAAATCAGGTTTGGCCGGGGCAAAAATGATATCATCCACTACATTGTTGATGAAGATAAAGGCCGTGATAGAAAATATCAGTACCGCTATTACGGAGCGGATGATATGCCAGCGTAATTCCTCCAGGTGGTCAATAAATGACATATCCCCACCGGCATCGTTGGTTTGTTTACGTTTTCCTAAAAAGTCAAGAAGGGCCATGGAATGATTGAAGTGAGCAAAGATAGGGGGTTAAGGGATTGTTACAGAGGCTATTTAGACCAGATAAGTCGCCCGAACCTGGCCGGCCTCCACAAATGCCATCGGCCGGAACAGCATCTTTTTGCCGGATTATTTCAGCTTCTTCATTTTGACGGTTTCGATCCGGGTATCACTTACATTCAGGATATCAAACTCGTAATCATCAATAATGATTCTTTCTTTCAGGTGGGGAATTGTTTCATGGTAGTTGATGATATAGCCGGAAAGGGTTTCTGAATCTTCTTCACCAAATTCAAATCCGTATTTTTCTTCCAGGTAATCCAGCTCCAATCTGCCGGAGAACATGAATTCATTTTCGGCCAGTTGTTTTTCCACGAATTCCTCAGTATCATATTCATCCTGAATTTCACCAAAGAGTTCTTCCAGTACATCTTCCATTGTGATGATTCCGGCTGTTCCCCCGAACTCATCCACTACCCAGGCAATGCTTTTTCTTTCCCGGGTGAATTTACTGATCAGGTCACTGGCGCTCATACTTTCCGGTACGGCTGGTATGGGCAGCAGCACATCCTGGATATATTCCGGTTTTTTAAAGAGATCCAGCTGGTGTACATATCCGATAATATGGTCAATATTGTTTTCATAAACCAGCAGCTTGCTGAGTTTGGTCTCAATGAATTTTTGCTTCAGCTCTTCCATGCCCGCATGGCTCTCAATACCAATGATCTCTTTCCTCGGAACCAGGCATTGCCTGATTTTTACTTTCGGCAGTTCCTGTGCATTTTCCAGCAACTGGGTATTGCGTTCCTGTCTTTCTTCATCTTCTCCCGGCTGAAACAGGTTTTTCAGATCACTCCGGTTGATGGGTTCTTTGTTGGAATCAATCCGGATATTGAATACATATTTGAGTAACCATTCAGATAAATCAATCAGTCCGGTGGCTACCGGCGCAAACATCTGGTAGAAAAAATCGGAAACATAAGTAAGCCGGATGAGCCAGTTATTACTATTGGCCCGGAAGAAAGCACGGGGTATAAAACCGGCAAAAACCAATACCACAAAAGTGGCCAGCGTGATTTCGGCTACCAGTCGGACATAAGTAAGATGCAATCCCAGGTAATCCCATACCGGACTCATGAAAGTGCTGATCTGGAGGGAAAAAAAGACCAGGAATAAATGAAAGCCAATCAGGGTGGTACCCAGGAATTTGGCAGGGGATTCAATAAAACGGGAGAGGATCAGCATACTGCTGCCACCCTGTTTTTTCTTTACTTCCAGGCTCAACCGGTTGGCACTGTAGAATGCCATTTCGATGCCGGCAAAAAATGCCATCAGGAGCAGGGTCAGGATAAAAAAGATGATCGAATTCACGGAAAACATGGTACGAAGATAACACTGGGGGAATTGAAAGTTGAAAATTGAAAGTTGAAAGCGAGAATCCTTAGGGGATTTGTATTCAGTGTCAGTGTGTTAAGGATAGAAACTCCCGGACCAGTCTTTCGGCGACGGCACAGGCCCGGTCCAGTTTATCATTGATGATGATATGGTCGAATTTGTGTTTGAAAGTCATTTCATAAGCAGCCTTGCTGAGCCGGGATTTCCGCGATTCCTCCGTTTCGGTGCCCCGGGCCTGCAATCTTCTATCCAGTTCTTCCAGTGAAGGCGGCTCAATAAAAAGAGAAAGTGATTCCTTGGGGTATAATGATTGAACGTTCAGCCCCCCTTTTACATCTACATCCAACAGAGGGGAACGGCCGGTATCCCAGATCCGGTTCATTTCAGATTTCAGGGTGCCGTAATATTTTCCCGCATATACCATTTCCCATTCCAAGAATTCGCTGCGGTTGATCCGGTCTTTGAATTCGTCTACACTGATGAAATAATAGTCCACCCCGTGTTTTTCATTGTTTCTCGGAGAACGGGTGGCACAACTGATGGAGAATGCCAGTTGCTCCGGCATCACTTTCAAAAGATGACGTACCACAGAAGTCTTTCCGGCCCCGGAGGGTGCGGCTATGATGATGATCTTTTGAGCGGCTGACATGTTAAAGGAAGCAAATGTAGGAGATTTGATATTGGAAGAGTGATGAGGGGAGTATTTTTTTACCGCAGAGAAGCAGAGAGCGCAGAGTTTTCGCAGAGAATATTTTTTTGCAGACTTAGCGGTAAAATCTCTGCGAAAACTCTCTTTCCTCATGTTCTCTGCGGTGAATCTCTCTTATTTTGTCCAAAGGACTCTTCGAGCGCAGCAAAATCATCCAATCAATTGATCCGGCGTTACCGGCAGCGTCCGTACCCTTTTACCAGTTGCATTATAGATTGCATTGATAATGGCCGGGGCCACACCCACCAATGCAATTTCGCCAATGCCCTTGG
Organism: Chitinophagaceae bacterium; assembly: GCA_016720745.1. Classification (GTDB taxonomy): domain Bacteria; phylum Bacteroidota; class Bacteroidia; order Chitinophagales; family Chitinophagaceae; genus JJ008. Next base: position 93,538 of record JADKKA010000006.1, read on the forward strand.
CACCGGTCGGACTAATGATCATATCTGCTTTATTCACAAATAACACATCCATTGGCGGTGCATCGGCGTGAACAGGAACATGGTAGTCCACAAAATTGGCATTGATATAACGGCCATAACGGTGATCAATCAGCGTTTCTTCGGTCATGGCCATACCAATACCACCCACGGCGCCACCCACCATCTGACTGCGGGCTGTTTTTTCACTGATAATTTTACCGGCATCGGCAACGGATACCATATGTTTCAACCGGATCACACCCGTAACCGGATGTACATGCAGTTTTACAAAATGCACGGAAAATGAATTCGCCACATATTTATCGCGGAAGGCCGCACCCTGGGTACTCTTGGATACCTGTATCTCGGGTTTGCCGCTTTGTTTAATCAAATCTGTGAAGTGAATAGTCACTGTGGCATCTTTGCAGATACCAGCTTTCCACTTTCATATTTGATGTCTTCTGCTTTGAGTCCGCTGAAACCGGTAGCTATTTCAATAGCCAGTTCTTTCAGACTTTGTTTCAACCCATCGCATACGGCCATCACCGCTGTGCCAATGGTGGTGGCAGAACCGGAGCCACCCTGGGTGGGTCCATTGGGAAAATCAGTATCACCGAGCTCAAAACGCACTTTATTTTCATCCATTCCCATTTGTTCGCTGCCAATACGTACCATGGCCGTAGAAGTGCCCGGTCCCATATCACTCACCGCACTTTGCAATACCAGTTTTCCATCCGATTTTAAAATCCCTTTTGCAGTGGCCGAACCTCTTCCGGCACCAAAAACTCCCACAGCCACACCATAACCGGTGAGCATACCATCTTCTTTCAGACTGCCTGGTACCTTGGGTCTTTTATCCCATCCAATTTTTTCACGACCCATCAGCAAACATTCTTTCAGGTACTTGCTGGTCCAGGGCAATTTACTTTGCGGATGCAGTTCCGCATTATTGATCAGGCGGAGTTCAACAGGATCGATGCCGAGCTTATAACTGAGTTCATCCAATGCACTTTCCAGTCCGAAGCATCCTGATGCAGGACCAGGTCCCCGCATCCAGGTGGGCGTATTCACATCTAATGGAAGAATTTTATAGCTGGTATTTACATTCGGACAATCATAAAGGAACTGTGACACACCTACAATGCCTTCTGTAAAATCTTCGTAAGTAGAAGTATTGCTGACTGCATGATGGGTAATGCCCGTGAGTTTTCCGTCTTTGGAAGCACCGATCCCGATTTTTTGCCAGCACCAGGGACGATAGCCCACCATGGTGAACATTTGCTCTCTGTTCAGTAAAACCTTAACCGGTCTCTTTACTTTTTTAGCAGCCATCACGGCAGCATACACATGTGGCCAGCTGCGCAATCCGCTTCCGAAAGCACCGCCCACATATTCGGTCACTACTTTTACATTCTTTTCATCAAGTCCAAACATCCGGGCCAGTTCGCTTTGTACTCCTTTTGGTCCCTGCGATTTATCATAGATGGTCAGTTGCTTTTCTCCTTCCCATACAGCCGTGGTGGCATGCATTTCCATCGGGTTATGGGTTTCGATGGGGAGGGTATATTCCGCTTCAAGATTTACCTCCGCATTTTTCCAGGCATCTTTTTCTTTTCGGGTGTATTCGCCCCTGTCTTTTAAACGGGAGCTATTGGTTTTATTCGTTTCGTAATCGGTAAATGGCGTTTCGGCCTGGTAATCTACTTTCACCAGGGATGCTGCATGAACCGCTCTTTCAAATGTATCGGCAATCACCAGGGCAATGGGCTGACCATTGCTGACAATCATATTATTCTGGAAAATTTTGAATCCGCTGTAATCACGGGCATTGGGATTCTTGCTTCTGTCTGCTGCTTTATATCCGGGAACTTCAGGTGCATTCAGGTAATAAAGAATATCGAGCACACCCGGTGCAGTTTTGGCATCCAGCAGGTTCATGTTGCGGATATAACCCCGTGCAATGGTACTGGTTACATAAACGCCATAGACCAAACCCGCAGGCCGGTGTTCTGCTGTGAATTTTGCCTTGCCCGTTACCTTGGCCAGACCGTCCACCCGGTCTTCATCGGCAAATATTTTTTGATCCTGCTTCAGTATCTCGTCCATATCATTACTTATTAAAGTAGAATAAATTGGTTTATCGGGTCGCTTTTGTCAAAGCTTCTATGATGGCAGCCTTCCCCAGTTTAACTTTATAGGCATTGTGCTCATAGGTAGTAGCACCCTGCATGGCCATTTGCCCGGCTTCCTGGAATACAGTTGCATCCGGAGTTTTCCCAATCAGGAATTGCTCTACTGCGGTTAAGCGCCAGGGTTTATGCGCCACCCCACCCATGGCTATGGCTGCTTTACTGATCCTGCCATCTTTTACTTCCAGAGCCACAGCAACCGATACGAGGGCAAATGCATAGGACAGCCGGTCGCGTATTTTTAGATAATATGATTTATTATAGCTGTTGGCCGGAATAGAAACATAGTTGATCAATTCACCCGGTTGCAAATTATTATCCAGTTCAGGGCTGGTGCCGGGTAAACGATGGAAATCGGCAAAGGGTATTTTTTTCTCTCCCTTTGCATTGCTGATATGGATCGTGGCATCCAATGCGGCTAATGCCACACACATATCGCTGGGGTGAACGGCAATACACTGATTGCTGGCACCAAAGATGGCATGCATACGGTTGTAGCCACCAATGGCGGAACATCCGGATCCCGGTTTTCTTTTATTGCAGGGGAGATTGATATCATAGAAATAAGAGCAGCGTGTTCTCTGCATGATATTGCCTCCCACGGTAGCCATATTGCGCAATTGAGCAGAAGCACCGGCATTCAGGGCCATGGATAAAAGCGGGAATTGTTTTTTAACCGCATCATTTTCTGCTGCCACACTATTGGGCACCAGGGCGCCGATACTGATTCCTTTGGCATCTGTTTTTATTTCTTTCAACGGAAGACCGTTGATATCAATCAGTCTTTGTGGAGCGAGGATTCCTTTTTTCATCAGGTCCACCAGGTTGGTTCCACCCGCAATAAACTGCGAGGCAGCATCTTTCTGTCTGGCTTCACTGGCAGCTTTGATGGTTCCGGCTCTCGTGTATTCAAAATTGATCATACGCTTTGCCCTCCTTTTTTTACTTCCATGATGGCGTCAATAATATTGGGATAAGCACCGCAGCGGCAGATATTACCACTCATGTATTCCCGTACTTCTTCGGCACTATTGGCATGTCCTTCCCGGATACAGGCCACGGCGCTCATGATTTGTCCGGGTGTACAATAGCCGCACTGAAAACCATCGTGTTTCATAAAAGCTTCCTGCATGGGATGCAGTTCATCTCCTTTGGCAAGGCCTTCAATGGTGGTCACTTTTTTTCCATGGTTGGTGACGGCCAGCGATAAACAGGAATTAATCCTTTTGCCATCCACATGCACGGTACAGCAACCACATTGTCCGTGATCGCAACCCTTCTTGGTACCGGTGAGACCCAGTTGTTCCCTTAAGAGATCGAGCAGGGTGACCCTGGGCTCTACATCCAGTTTATAAGGACTCCCATTGATCTCCAGTTCAAGAGGGACTTTTTCAAAAAAGGCGGCTATTTTTTCATCGTTCTCTCCTGCTTTCACAATCAAAGGGGAGAGACCGGCGAAAGCAGCCATTGCGGTTGATTTTTTCAGGAATTCCCGACGGCTGTTGTCCGGATATTCCTCATGGTCTTTACAATGCATAGTAAAAGAATATCTTTCTAAGATAGGCTGAAGCGGGCGGGCGGGCAAAAAATTATAAAGAGGCTAGTGACCAGTGGCTAGTGGCAAGTGGGGGAGGGAGGTATGTTGAATTTTAAATGGTAAGTTTTGAATGATAATTGGACATTGTTCGGGTGACATTAAATTTTTTACTTATTGATCCATAGCAATTGACCGATATGTTCAGTTAAGTGTGCTATCCGGCTGAGTAAAACACTGAAACGGTTACGATGAGGTTCCTTTACAAAATCTTCCGGACTGATCGAAGCATGTCTTTCCATCCATTCGTCAAATGAAAGTGCCGCAATCCCTTTGTTCAAAGTAGCGGTTACGGTTGCCCATTGATTTCTTACCGTGGCCAGATCCGGCCGGGGAAAACCGGAACGATCGGGGTTTTTGATAAAGGGTTCTTCCAGTTCGGGATAAAGCCGGTCACCCATGCGCAATAAGGGTAACATCGCATCATGTACAGCAGTCAGATGCCCCAGCAGGTAGTAACCACTGTTGCGGCCGGGGGCAATTTCGGCTTCAAGTTGTGCATCGGTACTGGCATCAAAAATGGCAGATACACGGCTCAGCTGTTTGAACCAAAGATCGGTGGCGTTTTTAATAGCGATTGCTGATGTTGAAGACATAAATGAGATTTGCCATAAAGATAGAAACAACCATGCATTAAAGAGCTCAGGTACTAAGCGCTGGTAAAAATGATTCATCGGCTAGTTCCCGGTTCAGGGATAAACCTGCTACGGTTCCCATGGCCACTGCATGCGATACGGTTCGGATGCGGGAACTATTATCACCACAGGCGAATACTCCCTTGATGGATGTTTTCTGTAACGGATCAGTTACCAGGTATCCATCCGGATTGATTTCACATCCCAGTTGTGCAGGCAGGGAACAGGATTGTTCAAAAGGAGGACGGGTATAAAGTACATCCAGATCAAAACTGGTACCGTCTGCAAAAAGAATTTGATGAATCTTACCCTTCGTTGCGGCAATACTTTTTATATCAAGATCAATTACGTGTATTTGTTTATCGGCCAGTATTTTTTGCTGATCAGGGGAAAATGAATTCCTCCCATTGGTGAATACCGTTAAATCAGCTGTCCAGTTCCGGAGTAGGCCTGCAAATTCAAAACCATGATCCCCGTTAGCCAGTAAACCGGTCTTTTTGTTTCGGGCTTCATAGCCATGACAATAAGGACAATGAAGGATACTGATCCCCCAGCAGGAAGCAAAGTTTTCCCAATCTGGGAGTTTGTCAATGATGCCGGTAGCAAAGATGAGTTTTCGGGCTGCATAGCTATTTCCCTCTTTTGTTTTCACAAGAAAGGAATCTCCTTTTGCAGTCGCCGCTGATGCCGTTCCATTGATGAACTGTACTGTATCATATTTTGCTACTTGTTCTGCGGCCAGTTGACGGATAGAGGAAGGCGTCTCCCCATCCTGTGTCAGGAAATTATGTGAATAGGGAGTCTGCCGGTTGCAGGGCAGGTTGTTGTCGATTACCAGCACTGTTCGCAGGGAGCGGCCCAATGCCATGGCAGCAGACAGCCCTGCATAACTGCCACCGATGATGATAACATCAAAGTTGTTGGCTTCCTGTATCATATGCTTTTTAAGTTTTAAGAGATTCAATAAAGAAAAAATACAGCTCAGGGAATTTCTTGTCTAGATGATCCATCAACTGACCCGAGCCTTTCTGTTATTCATCCGGCGAATCAGATAGTCCACAAATGGAACACCCGCAAATACAATCCAGGGTACCAGAGAAATGGTAAGAATAAAAGTACGCTGGTACAACGGTAGTACCGAAAGGGGCTGGCCCAGCAGGTACAGGAAAATAGTAATGGAAGGGTAGATAACAACCCAGATTTTGAGCGATGCCATCAGTCTTGCTTTTGTTTTCATGTTTGTCTTTTTTAATGAATAATGATAACACAAAGCTAAAATCACTATTACAGGCGATTGCAGGACAAATATGAAGTTGGGCAGGATTTATTTGAATTTTTGACGAAATAAATCTGGTGAATAACCGGTTTGCTTCCTGAAAAAACGAATGAAATAAGAACTGTCCTCATAACCCAGTGATGCTGCAACCTGGTTGATACGCTGATGAGTGGCGAGTAATTGCCTTTTTGCTTCCAGAACTATCATATCATCAATTAATGCCGAACAGGTCTTGCCCAACCTGCTTCGGGTAATATGATTGAGCTGAAAGGAGCTCAGGTGCATCAACTTCGCATAGACAGCTACTTTTTTTTCCTTTGTCAGATTTTTTTCAAGCAAGGATAATAGTTCTTCCAGTTTTTCCTGGTAATAATCATGACCCGGTTCCCTGGTTGGTTCGCGCTGCCTGCTTTCTCTGGCAAGGCTGATAAAGAACATATCGAGTCCGGACCTGATCATTTGCGGGTATCCTTTCTCCTGCAACTGGTATTCATTGTTGATTTGCTGCAGGATACTGCTTAATACTTTTAATTTGGTTTGCGCAGGTTGGCAGCAGGGTTTATAAAGGGCCTGTCTGAAAAAGCGTTTTAATGATTCTTCTTTCGGGGCATAAAAGCGGATATCAAATTCCAATAAAAAACCCCGGCTACCTTTTTTCAGCAGTAACTGGTGCACCTGCCCTGGGCGCATGATAAAGACGGTACCGTTGCGGACGGCATATTTTTCAAAATCAATGATATGTTCTCCTTTCCCTTTTTCCAGATAAAGTATAAAATAATATTCATGCCGGTGAAGGGGTTGCAGCATATCATCCTGTTTCAGTAAAGGACCGATGTCCCGGATACTAAAACTGCCGCTGAGTGCAGGCTCGGTCAGGGCTTGCCTGATTTGTCGGACGGGTATTTGGTTCATGCCTCCATTTAATAGTGGCGGGTAGCAGGGCGGAAAACTTAGATTGCTGCAGCAAGGATTATTTCAACCGCTCCAGTTTCCCTTTTCTCTTGACAATATTCTTATAATCCCACTGTATTTTTTTGGACAATCCCAGCCAGCGTTTTAATTGTCTGGTATTTACCTCTGTGGCATCTGTATACCGGTATTCGGCTGCTTTAAAACTGCCTTCGGGCTGCAGGTCCTCCACTTCAAAAGATTGTCCGCTCCAGAAAAGCAGCCGTACACTGTCCTTTAATTTGCTGTACCCGACAATAGGATTGCCATCGAGAAACCAGACCGGATGACGATGCCAGATTTTATAGTCGGCATCCGGTAAGTAACGGCAAATTTCTACAAACAATAGCTTACAGATGGTCTGATCTGAATGGCTCAATGCCTGATGATATGCCTGTATCTCTTTGGATAAGTACATGATTTTTATTTAAAGTACAAAAAATGGGCGATTGGCACAGCTTTTTTATATGGCAGGTATTACCGAATTCTTTTTCCCTTATCAAAGAAAAAATTAACTTACTTAATATCATCAAATCCACAGGAATGAACCTTAACCGGTCAGCACGCTTATTTCTCTTTATTACCGGATGGTTTATTTTATTAAACGATCATGCCCTGGGGCAGATACCGGTTAATACCGATCGGAATTATACAGAGCTGAAATATTCGATCTCCTTTGCCGATCAGTGCCAGCTGGCTTATGACGGATCCAAATTGAAAGTCTATATCAATCAGTCTTTTTTTGGTTCCGGGGATGTAGCTTTCTTCAATGGAAAATATTTCAATGCCATCTCGAGATACTATTCCGGATTGCCATTCTTTCCTTTAAGAACTGATGTTGAAGGCAAAAATGTATGGGGTATTTATTCCCTGATGATGAACGTAATAGATACGACCAAAATGGATCAGGCGACCATGAAAATGTTTACCAGTGGGGTCAATACGGTTGGTTTGTTATACCAGACCCGGGGCAAATTCACCAGGGCAAGGGAATTGTTGAATTTGTCCATGCAGGCAAGAGCAGCGAAGTTTGGACGGACCAGCCGGGAATACATCAGCAGTCTGCATAACCTGGCGGTCTTAAAAAAAGACCTGGGGCAATATGATGAAGCGGAAAAAATATTCAATTATATACTGCCTACTTTTAAAAAGCTTTTTACTGACCGCTCTTTTCAATATGTGATTGCTTTAAATAATAAGGGCATGCTGCTTGCCGAACTGGGAAGAAGAAAGGAAGCGTTGCAGCTGCTGGATGAGGCTTTGGAAAGAGGAAAGGAAGCACTAAGTCCTGAATATTTTGATTATGAAAGAATCCTTACCAATCGTGCCTTACTGGCGCAGGAGGGAGGCAGCATGGAGGAAGCAGAGAAATTTTATCAGCAGGCCCTCAGTGGAATGGAAACAAAAGGTTTTGAAGATCATCCCGACTATAACAATGTGCTGGTTTACTATGGTTCTTTTCTTGTTCAAAAAAATAATCCGGATCTGTCAGACTATCTGGATAAGGTTGCCAATAAAGTGAAGCAGCGGTATAATAATGAGCATCCTACTTATGCAAAAGCCCTGGAAAATAAAGGCGATTACCTGATCCGGCAGAACAGGTTTCAGGATGCCAGGGACGTATTTGAGAAGGTAGTATCGATCCGCCAATCGGTACTAGGTGAAAAACACAAGGATTATTTAGGGGCATTGATCAAATTGGCGGTATGTAACGAACAACTCGGAGATAATGCCAGGGCTGCAGAAGCCTATACAAAAGCGATTAATGGATTTATTTTTCTGGCTGATGGTTTTTTCAATACCATGAGTGAACCGGAGAAATCAGTTTTCTGGAACAGCCTCAAGCCCAACCTGGATGCCTATCTGTCATTTGTTATTCATACCGCGGGCGGCAATCAGTCCTTGTTAAAAGATGCCTATAAAATCTGGCTGAAAACAAAGGGAATGATCATTCAATCCACCCGTAAAACAAGGGAAGCGATCCTGAATGGAACTGATACAGCTACTCAGCGATTGTTTAACAACTGGCTGGATCTTAAAAATGAGCTGGCCAGTTATTACAGTTCACCTTTGGAGGATTTGAAGGAAGATAAACTGGATCTGACTGAGATGGAAAGAAGGGCGAATGCCATGGAAAAAGAATTATCACGGAGGTCCGCTGTTTTTACAACAGGTTATCTGCAGCAGGAAACCGGCTTTGATCAGGTACGTACAAAGCTGAACGAAGGGGAAGCCGTGGTGGAAGTGATGCGGGTAATGAATGAATACGGCAGCAATAAAGGCGAGCCGGAATATGCGGCCTTTGTATTTCGGAATAATAGTCAGGCTCCCGGACTGGTTCGTTTGCTGAAGGGAGCGGCACTGGAGAAGCAGGCGCCAAAAACCTACCGGATATCTGTTTTGAAAAACCTGCCGGATAACCGTTCTTATCCCGATTTATGGCAGCCACTGGAAAAAGAACTCGGTGACAGCCGCACTATTTATTTTTCTGCCGATGGAATGTACAATACCATCAACCTGAACACCCTGCAGCGGGGAGACAGCAGTTATTTGCTGGACCGCTACAAACTGGTGTATATATCCAGTTCCAAAATACTGGCGAACGGATTTAATGCAGCGGAACCCGGAAACAGTAATGCAGTTTTACTGGGCTCACCCGTTTTTGGAGAAGGCTCCCTGGTACCTCCCCTTCCGGGAACGCTTGCAGAAGTGAATGAAATAGGTATTGTGCTGAATACACAGATGCTGATCAGGATTTATATGGAACTGGAAGCAACGGAAGAGAATATAAAGAATGTAAAAAGACCCGGTCTGCTGCATATGGCTACGCATGGATTTTTTTATAGCAATCCGGAGTATATCAGAACCGGCATTCAGGTATCAAAAGCAAAGGATAATATTTTACTCCGGTCCGGACTCTATCTGAATGGGTCAGGAGCAGCAAACAAAACAGAGCTGGAACTGGGAAATAAAAATGATGGTGTATTGTATGCTTATGAAGCCATGAATCTGGATCTGCAGGGAACCGGGATGGTGGTGTTAAGTGCCTGTGAGACCGGTTTGGGAGAAATCGTCAACGGAGAAGGGGTCTATGGTTTGTGCCGGGCCTTTCAGGTGGCAGGGGCTAAAAAAATCATCATGAGTCTTTGGAAAGTAGATGACCAGGCCACACGCCTGCTGATGAAAAAATTTTATGAGTATTGGATCCAGTCAAAAGATGCACAGGAAGCTTTTATAAGGGCACAGAAAGCCACCAGGATACAATATCCGCAATCCAATTACTGGGGAGCATTTGTTTTGCTGAATTAGGAGGCATGAATTACAAACATGCTATCATTTTGTAGTTGATCATTTTAGATGATCACTTTCTCCATCATCGCCAGTTTATCATCACTGACTGTTGCACCCAGTCCGGGCGTATCCGGTACTTCCACCACGCCGCCATCTTTGTAAATGATACCACCGCTTACGGGATCTTCTTTAAACATCAGTGCGGTATCAAAATCATAATGTTCAATCAATGGACTGCAAAGGGAGAAATGGGCAAATGCGGTCATGGCAATTCTTGATTCCAGCATGGCGCCCACTTGCAGATGAATACCGGCTGCTTCGGCCAGTTTTACAATTTGCAGGGCATTAAAAATGCCTCCGGCCTTACCAATCTTGATATTGAAATAATCACAGGCATTCAGTTCAATCAGTCTTTCTGCATCATGCTGATCGCTGCAGCTTTCATCCGCCATGATGGGGATGGGTGAATTTTTTTTCACTTTTTTCAGCTTCAGGTATTTCCAGCGGGCGATGGGTTCTTCGCAGTGCTGGATATTAAAAGGGGCCAGTGCATTCAGGGTTTCAATGGCTTCATTTACTTTCCATCCCTGGTTGGCATCAATCCGGAGGGGGATCTCATTGCCCACGGCTGCACGAATGGCGCGGATCCGTTCCACATCCTGTAAACCACCCTTGCCCAGTTTTACTTTGATCGCCGGGAAACCTCTTTCTTTGATTTTAACTGCATCAGCAGCCATTTTATCGGGATCGCCTACACTGACCGTATAATCAGTGATAATGGTTTTATTCTTATCTCCTCCGAGGAAGGCATAAAGCGGTCTGCCTGCGTTTTGTGCAGCAATATCATAAAAGGCAATATCGAAAGCACTCTTGATACTGGTATTGCCATATATGATACCATCCATCAGGGCAATATTCCCTTCAATGTCCAGCGCATCCCGGCCGATAAGGGCCTTGGCAAAATACTGGCCTACGATAAAGCAGGTATCCTGGCTTTCGCCATTGATGGGCATATAGGGACTGCATTCTCCAAAACCAATCAGCCCTTCTTCGGTAAATATTTTCACCAGCACATTCTCTGCGGCATATTCAGTGCCGAGTGAAGTACTAAAGGGTTCAATCAGTGGAACGGATAATTTATAGATCTCAATCTGTCGGATGGTTTGCTGGCTCATAGTCATATTTGAAAGCTGCAAAGATAAACAGCGGGAGGGGTAGGGGGCGCTTAAAAAATTAGCACGATTTGTGCTTTATTATACCAAAGTCACTCAAATCCCGTTTATCAAACAGCATCCACTATATATGAAAAAAGCACTGATTGTAATATTTGCTATTGGCCTGCTCATTTCCTGTAAGAAAAAGGAGATTAAGGAGCTGCCGGCGGCCACCCAGACTGGCGCTAACACGTTTGGCTTGAAGATCAACGGAGAAAACTGGATTCCCCAGGGTTTTGCCGGAATTCCTGACAGCGATCTGCTCAAAGCCCGTTTACTGGGTACCATGCTGGTGATTACGGCCCAAAATTTTTCTTCCACCCCCACGGAAACAGAATTTGAGATGAAAATTTATAATGTAACAGGAACGGGTACCTACCTGATGAATACCAATACAAGTTATCCTGGCGGACCCACCAGTTATGCATATCATGTCAAACGCCGCTTAACCCCACTGGATGAGTGGATTACTTCCGCCGCACAGACCGGTTCAATTACGATCACAAAGCTGGACACAGTAGCGGGAATTGTTTCCGGAACTTTTCAGTTTAATGCAGAGAATGATATTGATGCTACGAAGACGATTGCTGTGACGGAGGGGAGGTTTGATATTAAATTGTAATGTAGGCTAGTGGCGAGTGGCGAGTGGCTAGTGGCGAGTGGCTAGTGGCTAGTGGGGTTCGGCTAGTGGGGGTTTTAAAATTCATCATTCTTCACTCATTTGTTCAATTGTTCATTTTTCTCCCGAAAGCTCTCGGGAACCCAATACCCAATACCCAATATCTAATTCCTAATACCCAATCCTACTTCCCCAAAATCTTCCTCACCCCTTCTTTTATCACCCCGCTTTCAAAGTATTTGTAAAGGTTTTTTCCCGGACAGGTGGTTTGTTTGGAAAAATCACGATGCGTGGCCAGCGTTTCAGCAGGTATTTTATAAGTCGTACTGCACCAGGCAATCAGGCGGATGAGTGATTGCAATTGCGCTTCCGGGACTTCGTATTCTTCATAATTACCCAGACAGCAAATCAGCAGATGACCGGCCGGATTGTATTCTGTATTGGTTTCGCCTACCGTATTGATATCTCTTCCTTCATATATTTTACCATCGGGTGCAATAAAAAAATGATAGGGTACATCGGCCCATTTGCGGTCGGGTCCCATGCCCCAGGTTTGAATGCCCTTGATTTTCCGGATGGCATCATCGGTGGCTAATAGCTTAGTGCCTTCGTGGTGTACCGTAATACGGACGGGTACATGTGTAGCAAATGCTTTGGGTGCAACGGCATTCCAGCTGCTGCGGGGATTGATCTCCGGTTGCGCGGCTTTACGTTTTGCAATCCCGGGATCCTTGCAACTGAAAAGAAACAGGATGCTGGTGAATATCAGCGGAAAAAATTTCATATCCGGAAGGTAATCGATTATCAGGAAGGAGAAAATAACCGGGACTTTCAACAAGTACCAGGAACCAGATCAAACAGAAGCGCTGACCTCTTATTAAAACCTCCTTTAACTTTGTACGATGTGGCTGCCCTTTCTCAATATTTTCTTTATTGTTTTTCATACAGCATTTACCCTGTTTAATATGACAGGCTGGGCTTTCCGGAAAACCAGAAAATGGCATTTGTTTACTTTGCTGTTGACAGCAGCTTCCTGGTTTATACTGGGTATCTGGTATGGTTGGGGCTACTGTGCCTGTACCGACTGGCACTGGCAGGTAAGAGAGGCCATGGGTATCCACGACCGCTCTCATTCCTATATTCATTTTTTATTACTGAAACTAACGGGAAAGAATTTTGATACGGAACTGGTGGAGAAAGCCACGCTGGTAATTTTTCTGCTTTGTGCAGTATTGAGTGTATGGCTGAATATCCGCGACTGGCAACAAAAAAGAAAACAGCGAAAAGCTTAGTGCTTGATTTCATCAATATCAATATCGCCTTCTTCGTCTTTTGATTTTTTGTAATCCTGATTCAGTTGGTTCGTGAGTTTTTTTCGGTCTTTAAAATTCTGACGAAGAACAAAGAACAGAATAACCACTACAGCTGAAATGACTATTATAAGTCCGGATGTTTGCATTACTGAATATACCGATTAATTGTCCATAAACCATATTAAATAAAAGGTTCAAAACGTTTGAAAAAACTATATTTAGGTACTATGGCAAATTCACCTGATCATAACCAATCGCTTGTCATTTCCTATCTCACCCTCCGAAAAGCGGTGGGGATACTGGGAATGGCATTACCAGTCGCTTTATTGATTGGTTTTTTCATTTTCGATGCCGGCTGTGATTTCCCGCCATCCATCAGTCATTTTTATTATACCGATCTGGGGAATCTTTTTGTTGGCACACTTTGCGCTGTATCGCTTTTTCTTTTTTCTTATAACGGGCATGATAAAGGAGATAAAGTGACCGCCAAAATTGCAGGATCCTTTGCCCTCCTGGTAGCAATCTTTCCAACAAATTTTGGAGAGTATACCAGTACCAGCTGTATCCGGATGTCGCAACTGGAAAGCAATGTCTCCAATGCCATTCATTATATTTCAGCTGCACTTCTTTTTTCCAGTTTTGCTTATTTCTCGCTGGTACAATTCACCAAGACCAACAAACCCGGCCGCCCCTCTGTTGCCAAAAGAACCCGGAATAATATTTATAAAATCTGTGGTTGGGTGATCGTGGTTTGTATAGTAGGGATCATTGGTATTTATTGGTTACCGGTTGATCTCTACCGGAAAATCCGTTTCCTGAAACCTACGTTTACATTGGAGACGATTGCATTGCTGGCTTTTGGATTTTCGTGGTTGATCAAGGGGGATACTTTTTTTAAGGATAAAGAGTAGGAGGTATAAGCGTTTTTTTTACCGCAGAGAAAAGAGTAAACAGAGTTCTCGCAGAGATGTTTACCTTAAGACTTTGTGATTAAATCTCTGCGCAAACTCCGCGCTCTCCTGTTCTCTGCGGTGAAACCTACATGCCTATCTTTACTCCATGACTCCCCAAAACTTAATCTCCCACTACAACCTCCAACCCCATCCCGAAGGAGGCTGGTATGCCCAAAGCTATCGCAGCTCAGAAATCATTCCTGCTGCAGCACTACCCGACCGTTTTGGAGGAGACCGGGTGTTTTCTACTGCCATCTATTTTTTACTGGAACAGGGCAACTTTTCCGCTTTTCACCGGATCAAAAGTGATGAGTGCTGGCATTTTTACCAGGGTGATCCGCTGGAAGTATTTATCATAGGATCGGAAGGGCAATTGACGATTATTACCCTGGGTCCCGACAGCAGTCGGGGCCAGCTTTTTCAATATGTAGTACCGGCCAATTGCTGGTTTGCCAGCCGCCCTGCGAAAGAAAGTAAATTTTGCTTTGTAGGCTGCACCGTGGCTCCCGGTTTTGATTTTGCGGATTTCGAACTGGCCAAGCAGATCAAATCTCTGCTCTGAATACCCGGAATACAGTGAATTAATCCTGGAACTTTGCCGCTAAAGACGAAAACCGACAAAACGGATACCCATTTGGAGTTAAAATGGGAATAATCTTATATATATAAATTAATTGTATATCATACATTTAATTTCGATTTCTTGTCAATATTTGCATTTTCTTTCGATTATTTGTGATTTTTTTCCTTTGCTTTTCAAAAAATGGTAATTTGCTAGTCTATGCTGGCCATTCAAAGAAGAGAGAAAATCATGGAGCTCCTCCGCGAGGATGGTTCTGCCAAAGTGATCGCCCTGGCCAAACTCTTCAAGGTTACTGAAGTAACCATCCGGCAGGATCTCGAGAAAATGGAAAAAGATGGCCTGATCATTCGCGAACATGGAGGGGCCTACCTGAAAAATATGAAAGACCAGGTGCAGACCTTCTCCCTCACGCACCAGGAGCATCTTGACAAAAAAGCACTGATCGCACAAAAATGCCTGGAGTTTATTGAAGCAGGTGATACCATTATTCTTGACTCCGGTTCCACCACTACCGAAATCGCCAAAGGTTTAAAGGGAAGAAAAAATCTTACCGTCATCACCAATGCCCTGAACATCGCCCTGATTCTCGGTGCTGAACCCGGTATTGAAGTGATCGTGACCGGTGGTGAATTTAAACCACCCACGCTTTCATTGACCGGACAAAAAGCAGCCGACTTCTTTAAAGGATTACATGCGCAGAAATTATTCCTGGCCACGGCCGGTATATCACTGAAAGCGGGTTTAACCTATCCCAGTATCAGTGACCTGGTGGTAAAGAAAGCCATGATCGATGCAGCTGATACCACTTACCTCGTAGCCGATTCTTCCAAAATGGGAAAAGCAGCTTTCGCCAGTCTGGGTGCGCTCTCACTAATTGATTATATCATCACCGATCCCGGCATTGAAGAAAAACACAAACAATTACTAACCGATAACGATATCGAATTAATCATTGCAAGCTAATACCGTGACTAAAAAACAAACAACACTTGGCGTCATCATTGGTAACCGGGACTTTTTTCCCGATAAACTGGTGGCCGCAGCACGCACTGAAATCATTGACCTGTTTCAGCAACTGAATATTACGCCCATTCTCCTATCAGATACCGATAGTAAACTGGGAGGAGTGGAAACATTCGCCGAAGCACAAAAATGCGCGGCCCTCTTTCGCAAGCATGCGGATGAAATTGATGGTATCCTCGTCGTACTCCCCAATTTCGGAGATGAAAAAGGAGTGGCCGATACCATCAAATTATCAGGACTGCAGGTGCCCGTGCTGGTACAGGCTTCTCCCGATGATCTTCACCTGATGGATGTGGTGAACCGCCGCGATGCCTGGTGCGGTAAAATTTCTGTTTGTAATAATCTCTATCAGTACGGTATCAAATATTCTCTCACTACCAAACATGTGGTTAGTCTGAAAGATCCTTCTTTCATCGAGGACCTGAATCAATTCACTGCCACCTGCCGTGTGGTAAATGGGCTACGTAAAGTAAGGATCGGTGCGGTAGGTGCTCGTCCAACTGCCTTTAATACCGTTCGATACAGTGAAAAATTATTACAGCGACACGGAATTTCTGTAACAACCATTGATCTCTCTGAGATTTTAGGCAATGCCAATAAATTAACAGCAGCTGATGCATCCGTAAAACAAAAGCTGGAAAAAATCCATACCTATGCGAATACAGGTAAAACGCCCAATGATCGCCTGGTACAAATCGCTAAACTGGATGTAGTGCTGGAAGAATTCATGCAGGCCAATGTACTGGATGCTACGGCCATTCAATGCTGGACCTCCCTGCAACAAAACTATGGCTGCAATGTATGTACCAGCATGAGTATGATGAGTGAGAACATGCTGCCCTCCGCCTGTGAAGTGGATGTAACCGGTACCCTCAGTATGTATGCCATGCAACTCGCCAGCGGGTCGCCTTCTGCCCTGGTCGACTGGAATAATAATTATGCCAACGACGACAGTAAATGTGTGCTCTTTCATTGCGGTAACTGGGCCAAATCTTTTTTGCCGGATATCATGATCAGCACGGCCCCCATCCTGGGAACCAGCGTGGGTACCGAAAATACCTATGGTGCACTCGATGGACGCACACCAGCCATGCCATTAACTTATGGCCGGATCAGTACCGATGATTGCAAAGGCGTGATCAAGGCCTATATCGGTGAAGGCGAACTGACCAATGATGCATTGGAAACATTTGGTAACCGCGCTGTGGCACAAATCAATAACCTGCAGGGACTAATGAATTATGTCTGCCGCAACGGATTTGAACACCATGTGGTGATGAATGCCAGTAAAACAGCAGCCATATTAAAAGAATCATTTGAAAATTACCTGGGTTGGGAAACCTATGTACATGCTTAATAAGTTGAATAAGTAAAATGACGACGAAGGAGCTAAAAATAAAATCAATTCAATACAGGAAGAATATCCTGAAATATATCATGGGAGCAAAAGCCGGCCATACCGGTGGCAGCCTCTCCTGTACCGATATCCTGAATGTATTGTACAATGAAGTACTGAATGTAAGTCCGTCGAATTTTCATTCACCCGACCGCGACCGCTATATCCAGAGTAAGGGTCATTGTGTGGAAGCACTCTATGTAGTACTGGCCGATAAAGGATTTTTCCCGGAGAAAGACCTGGAAACACTTTGCCGTTATCAGTCGCACTATATCGGTCACCCCACCAAAAAAGTGAATGGCGTTGAACAGAATACCGGGGCCCTCGGACATGGATTGCCCATCAGTGTGGGGGTTGCCCTCGCTGCCAAAATGGATCAGCGGTCTTACCGCACATTTACCCTGATGGGTGACGGTGAATTGCCGGAAGGAAGTAACTGGGAAGCAGCACTCAGTGCCGCCCAATATCAACTCGATAATCTCTGTGCCATTATTGATAAGAACGGATTACAAATCACAGCGGCCACCAGGGATGTTTGCAATACCGATCCGCTGGATAAAAAATGGGAATCATTCGGATGGGCAGTAAGGGAAGTGGATGGCAATAATGTGGAAGAACTGAAAGCAGCATTTGACAGTCTGCCCTTTGAAAAAGGAAAACCTTCTGTCATCATTGCACGTACCGTAAAAGGCAAGGGTGTAAGCTTTATGGAGAACCAGCTCAAATGGCACCATGGTGTACCCGATAAAGAACAATATGAAACAGCGCAACAGGAACTGGACCTGGCATTAACCAACGTATAATCATGGCGGATCAACCCAATACAAATAACTATCAGGCCAATCTGGATATATTTTCAGCAACGCTGCAGGAACTGGCTGCGGCAGATAAAAATATTATTGCCATCACCAGCGATAGTCGTGGTTCCGGGAAACTGGTTCCCTTTGGAAAAAAATTTCCTGAACAAATGGTAGAAGTCGGAATCGCTGAACAAAATTTAGTGGGCGTCGCAGCCGGACTGGCTTCCTGCGGTAAAAAAGTATTTGCTGTATCACCAGCCTGTTTTCTCACGGCAAGAGCCTTGGAACAAATCAAGAATGATGTTGCCTATAGCGATAACCCGGTGAAATTAATCGGGATCAGCGCCGGCCTCAGTTATGGGGCATTGGGCAGTACCCATCATAGTCTGCATGACTTTGCCGCACTCCGGGCTATTCATAATATTAAAGTGATCGCACCTGCTGATAATTTTGAAACAGCTGCTGCGATACGATTGGCTGCTTCTCTGCCCGAGCCTGTCTATATCCGTTTTGGAAAAAAACCAATGCCTCCTCTGAAGACGGAGAACATGGATCAGTTTGAATTCGGAAAAGGAAGGGTGATTACAGAAGGCAATGACCTGGCCATTATTGCCTGCGGAGAAACAGTTTATCCGGCCTTGCAGGCTGCCGAACGACTGAAAGAAGAAGGGATTAACTGTACAGTGGTAAGTATGCATACAATCAAACCACTGGATACTGCTTTACTGGAAAAGCTGGCAGCAAAATGTAAAGCGATGATCACCGTAGAAGAACATCATGTAAATGGCGGACTGGGTGAAGCCTGCGCCGCTTATTTATTCCAGCAGCAAGTCAGCCTGCCATTCCGGATCATGGCGATACCCGATGAATATACAGTGACGGGATCCCAGCTTGAAATTTTTGAACATTATGGGATTAGTGAAAAAGGAATTGCCTCAACAGGAAGAGGATTGTTGGAAAAAATAAATATCAAAGCTGATCAATTGGATTCAGCGGCTAAAGAATTGATCAACGAATAAAACAGCTGTATGCAAAAACGATTGCAAATATTTTTTTCTTCCTCTTTGTTGGAAGTCTGTTGTTATTTCCAGGATGTACATCCAAAAAAGATAGCGGCAAGAAAAAAACCATGGCCGTTGTGGTCGCCACCCTCAATAATCCCTGGTTTGTTTTCCTGGCAGAAACCGCCGCAGCAAAAGCCAAATCACTGGGCTATGAGGCAAGAATTTTTGATTCCCAGAATAATACCGCACTGGAAAGCGATCATTTTGATAATATCATCGTCTCGGATTTTGATGCCATTCTTTTCAATTCTACTGATGCCAATGGCTCGGTGGCCAATGTACTCAAAGCCAAAGCAGCAGGCATCCCCGTTTTTTGCATGGACCGTGAAGTAAATGATGCGCAGGCACCCACTTCACAAATTTTATCGGATAGTTATTCCGGCTCGGTGGCCATCGGCAAATATTTTACCCAGCAATTAAAGAAGAAAGGGAAATATGTGGAGCTGCTCGGACTGGTTGGCGACAATAATACCTGGGCCCGTTCCAAAGGATTTCACAGTGTGGTAGATAACTATAAAGAATTAACCATGGTTGCCCAGCAAAGTGCAGACTTTGATCGCAACAAAGCCATGGAAGTAATGGAATCCATTTTACAGGCACATCCCGATATTGATGCCGTGTTTTGCGGCAATGATGGTATGGCCTCCGGCGCTTACCAGGCCCTGCTCACCGCCGGTAAGGCCAACAAGGTAAAAGTTTTTGGTTTCGATGGGGCAGAAGATGTGATCACATCCATCAGTGAAAATAAAATCGCCGCCACCGGAATGCAATTCCCCAAAGTGATGGCAGAAACTGCAGCCATTTTTGCTGATGAGTATATTAAGGGCAGAAGGGACTTCCCTAAAAAAATTCCCGTGATGGTGGAACTGGTGACCGCTAACAATATTGCCGATTATACGGCCTACGGAAAAAAATAAACCAGCATGAGAAAAGCAGTAAAATATATTATTCTGATTGCCATAGCAGGTTTGCTGGGCTTTCAATCGGTTTATTTCCGGAAACTCAGTGTGGTCCAAAAAGAAAAGCAGCAATCCTTTGATGCGGTAGCCTTCGCCAAAAAATTATGGGAAGAACAATTGCCCGCAAAAATGGATAGCGCCGTCCACCTTCCTGATTTCATACAGGCAGTGGCGGCCAATCAGCAGGAAGCTTTTACAAAATATACCAATGCCCTCGGGATCGGGAATTACAGATATGCATTGATCAGCGTCGAAGGACAGGTGACTGCCGTAAATGAAGATGATCTGGTGTTACAGATTACAGCCGGCGATTCAAGTCTGACCGCCACCCTGGCCACCGAATATATTTATGGTAATGCGATCCGGGATGCATCCGCACTGGTGGATGTAAAGGATTTTCCCAATACTGCCGAACTGAACAGCATTTCGGAAGAACTGAATAAGCTGGTGCGGACAACAGTCTTACCCGCTTTTCGGCAAAAAGTAAAAACAGGGGATAAGGTACAGGTAGTGGCCGCCGTGGAATTCAATAAAGAACATGTGAAATGGAATCAGATGGAACTGCTCCCGGTTCGTCTGCAAATCATGCAATAATGCTGGAAGCCCGACATATATCAAAACATTTCGGTGGGGTTAAAGCCCTCGCGGATATCAGCCTCCGGCTGGAACCGGGAAAGGTAACAGCCATTATCGGAGAAAACGGGGCCGGTAAATCCACCCTGATGAAAATATTTTCGGGTGTGCATACCCGTTATGAAGGACAAATTCTTTGTAACGGACTGCCGGTACAGTTCTCCGGCACCCGGGATGCAGAAGCCGCCGGTATTGCCATCATCCACCAGGAACTGAACCTGGTACCCCATCTCAGCATTGCAGAAAATATTTTCCTGGGAAGAGAGCTTACCAATTCGCTTGGAATCCTGGATAAAAAGAAAATGAATGAAACAGCAAGTCAGTTACTAGCCAGGCTTCATCTGACTATTAAGCCTGAAACTAAAATAGCCGACTTAAAAGTAGGACAGCAGCAATTGGTTGAAATTGCCAGGGCCCTTCACTCCAATGCGTCGGTGATTATCATGGATGAACCAACTTCTGCCATCAGCGACCAGGAAGCAGAACTATTGTTCTCTATTATTGAAGAATTAAAAAAAGAAGGAAAGACCATTGCCTATATCTCCCATAAGTTCAAGGAAATTTTTGCAGTGGCAGATCGCTACGTGGTATTAAGAGACGGACATACGGTTGATGAGGGAGAAATGAAGGATGCCACGCAGGAATCACTGATCCGGAAAATGACGGGTCGTGATATTGCCGCCAGAACCAGCTACACCAAATCGGGCGAGGCACCAACATTATTATCAGTAAAGAATCTTTGTTTACAACAGGGAAATAAAAACAGACTAGATCATCTTTCCTTTGAATTAAAAGAAGGAGAAATTCTCGGTATCTACGGATTGATGGGTGCCGGTCGTACCGAACTGATGGAAACTATTTTCGGTCTGCATCCCGCAACCATGAGTGCTGATATCACCGTGAAAGGAAAAAAATATATAATCCGTCAACCAGCCGATGCCATCAAAGCGGGTATTGCATTAGTACCGGAAGACCGGAAATTACAGGGACTGGTATTGAATCAATCCGTCAATAAAAATATCGGGATCACGATCCTGCAATTGCTCGAACGCTGGGGACTGGTGCTGGATCGTAAAAAAGAAGAAGCCCTCTCCACCGGATATATCAACAGCTTGCGGATCAAAACGCCATCTGCCCAGGCCGCCGTACAAAACCTGAGTGGTGGTAATCAGCAAAAGATCGTCATTGCCAAATGGCTGGCTACCAAACCAGCTGTCTTATTACTCGATGAACCCACCCGCGGAATTGATATCAATGCCAAATCAGAGATCTATGAATTGATGCGGTCATTGGCAGCGGAAGGAATGGGGATCATCATGGTGTCTTCAGAAATGCCGGAGATACTGGCCCTGGCTGACCGCATATTGGTGATGAATGATGGCCGGATCACAGCCAACCTGTCTGGAGCCACGGCAACAGAACAGGAAATATTATCACACGCTATACAAAAAACCGAACTGCATAAATGACCACGACTTCTATTCCATTCACCAAACAATTACAAAAGTTTCAGTCGCTGATTGCACTGGCCCTGCTTTGTATTGTACTGAGTTTGCTGACGGATAAATTCTTCACCACGGCTAACGGCATCAATGTACTGCGACAGGTAGCCGTGAATGTTTGTATTGCTACGGGAATGACATTGATCGTACTCACCGGGGGCATTGATTTATCCGTGGGATCTGTGCTGGCTTTATGCGGTGCGATTACGGCGGGATTATTTAAAAACGGCATTGCCGTGCCGGCTGCTGATCTCTGGATTGGCTTTACCATTCTGGGTGCCATCCTCGCCGCATTGATCGCCGGCGCCATACTGGGATGGATCAATGGATTCGTGATTACTAAATTCAAAGTACCGCCCTTTGTGGCCACCCTGGCCATGCTCACCATTGCCCGTGGTTTTACCATGTTGTATACCGGTGGTCATCCGGTAAGTAATCTCGGTGAAAACTTTGCGGTGATCGGTGCCGGATCTTTCATTGGTATTCCGATCCCGGTATGGATTGCTGCCATGGTGGTATTACTGGCCGCATTCATTTGTAGTAAGACAAGACTCGGCAGATATATTTATGCCATTGGTGGTAATGAAACAGCTGCTAAACTTTCCGGTATCCGGATCAATCGGGTGAAGATGACCGTCTATACCATTGGTGCTGCATTAGCTGCAGTCGGTGGAGTGATTGTTACTTCCCGACTCGATTCAGCCCAACCCAATGCCGGAACCAGTTATGAACTCGATGCCATTGCGGCCGTTGTGATTGGTGGTACTTCTCTCAATGGTGGTCGTGGCAGTGTATGGGGTACCGTGATCGGTGCTGTAATCATTGGCATATTAAATAATGGATTGGTATTGCTCAATGTCTCTCCCTTCTGGCAACAGGTGGTGAAAGGTGCTGTGATTTTGTTAGCCGTAGTGATTGATAAGATCGGTGATAAAAAAGATTAATCATTCTAAATACAAAAACTATCAGTCAACATCCGCAATATATTTTAGCCATTGACCAGGGGACCAGTTCCACCAAGGCCCTTGTATTTGATGAACAGGGTAAAGCCATTGCCAAAGGCAGCGAAGCTTTGTTAACGAATTATTTTGGAGAAGGTTTTGTGGAACAGGATCCGGAAGCGATTTACCAGAATGTAATAACCGCTGTAAAGAATTGTTTGGCTGATTTTTCGGCCAAAGGATTCAAGCCTGATCATATTGCCGCCATTGGTATTTCCAACCAGCGGGAAACCTTTGTGGTCTGGGATAAAAACGGACAGCCATTACATCCTGCCATTGTATGGCAATGCAAAAGATCCGCTGCTATTTGTGCGGAGCTGACTCATGCTGGTCATGCCCCAATGATTGAGCAGAAGACCGGATTAAAAGTGGATCCTTATTTCTCAGCGACCAAACTGATCTGGTTACAACAAAATAATCCTGCCGTAGCAACAGCGATTCAAAACGGGAAGGCCTTTTTTGGCACCATTGATACCTGGTTATTGTTCCGGCTCAGTAAAGGCGCCGCCTATGCAACCGATTATACCAATGCTTCCCGCACTTTATTCTTTAACCTGCATACCCTGCAGTGGGATCAGGAACTGATTCAATTGTATGGACTGAAAGGAATTCAGTTACCTGGTATCAAACCTTCTTCCGATTCATTCGGTACTACTGATATCAACGGATTACTCCCGCAGGCTATTCCCGTTACCGCCATGATCGGTGATTCACAGGCCGCCGCATTTGGAGAAGGATGTTTTGAACCCGGTACCGCCAAAGCCACCATGGGTACCGGCAGCAGTATCCTGATGAATATCGGTTCAGCGCCGAAGCTATCTGCCAATGGAATGGTGACTACTGTTTGCTGGAGTATGCATAACCGGATTGATTTCGCTTATGAAGGAGTGATTGTTTCCTGTGGTGCTACTATCGAATGGTTAAAAAATAATCTGGGTTTATTTAATGACAGTAAAGAAACCGCTGCCATGGCCATGGCCGTGGAGAACAATGGCGGCGTTTACCTGGTACCGGCATTCAGCGGACTGGGATCCCCGCACTGGCAGATGGACAGAAGAGCATCACTAACCGGCATGAGTTTCAGTACACAGAAAAATCATATCGTCAGGGCAGCACTGGAATCAATTGCTTACCAGATCCGCGATGTAGTGAATGCAATGGAGAAAGATGCGGGTATTGCACTGCAGGAACTGAATGCAGATGGCGGTATCACGGCGAATACATTTGTAATGCAGTTTTTAGCTGATCTCTTACAGAAAAAAGTCGCCACGATTGGTATGGCTGATGTGTCTGCTTTAGGAGCAGCCTTGCTGGCGGGATTAAAGATTGGATTGTACCCGGACCTGGAATCACTGAAAAAAATGAAGAGGTCTGAGCAGTACTTTGTGCCAGGGGATAAGTGGAGAAAGGAATATGAGGGATGGAGGGAGGCTGTAAGTCAGAACCAATCCTAAAGATTAGATAGTCTAATAGTCGGTTGAAGTCAGAGAGAGTCTAGAGTCGAGAGGTTCAGATGTTGTCAAGGGTTTCGAATAATATTCGAGGTATCAAAGGCTGTTTCAAAATATATCGTTATCAAAAAAATCATCCGACAATATTTTTTCCTGCTGGCACTCTTTTCTGTTTGTCAGTATAGCCAGGCACAGTCTGCCTCCAAACCCCGCATCCTCATCAGCACCGATATCGGTGGAACGGATCCGGATGATAACCAGTCCATGATTCATTTGCTGATGTATGCTGATCGGTTTCAAATTGAAGGACTGCTCTCTACTTCTTTTATAAAAGGCAGGAAAGAAAATATTCTGGAAATGATTCGTCTGTACGGGCAGGACCGGAAAGAACTGAAACGCCATGCCAAAGGATTTCCAACAAC
Source organism: Chitinophagaceae bacterium (assembly GCA_016720745.1). Classification (GTDB taxonomy): domain Bacteria; phylum Bacteroidota; class Bacteroidia; order Chitinophagales; family Chitinophagaceae; genus JJ008. The sequence continues at coordinate 118,404 of JADKKA010000006.1, forward strand.
GAAATCACTGATCAAAATAACCAAACAGGGCGCCATCGCCGCTGCTCCTTATAAAGGATATGCATCACCAACAGAAGGATCCGACTGGCTGATTCATTGTGCAAGGAAAAAATCAACCCAACCTTTGTGGGTATTGGTATGGGGCGGACTGGAAGATCTGGCACAGGCCCTGCATGATGCGCCCGATATCAAAAAAAATATCAGGGTCTACTGGATTGGTGGTCCGAATAAAAAATGGGGCGTGAATGCCTATGACTATATCGCCACCCATCATCCGGATTTGTGGTTCATTGAAGCCAATGCTACTTACCGCGGCTGGTTCATGGATCCTGATTCTCCCGATAGCCTGAAATCAAAAGCATTTTACAAAAATTATATTCTCGGTCATGGTGCCATGGGCAATGATTTTGTGCAGTACTATGGTGGTGTCATTAAAATGGGTGATACTCCTTCACTCGCTTATTTATTATACGGAGATCCCAATGATCCCACGGGGGAAAGCTGGGGCGGTAGTTTTACACCCATTCGACGAAGTGCCAGGGCCATCTTCAACCGCATTTCTACCAGTGCGGATACTGTAGCTACTTATGCAGTGATTGAATGGCGTTTCAAAGGGCCATCCATTACTATTCATCCGGATTCATCCTGTTTTCGGATGGAAGCAGCGGGACAGGAATGGCCGGGCTATTATATCGGGAATGGGACCTATGCTGTTCGCTATTCCCCCAAACAAACAGAGAGCCGGATCTGTCGCATCATCAGTTCCATACCGGAAATCAATGGATTGAGTTTTCATTATGTAAGTGTCAATCCATGGCCGGGGAAACCCGGACAGGATGATTATATATTAGGTGACAATTGGTATAGCGACCGGTCAGACAATGATCTGTTTATAGAAACCCAGCAGGGAGCCAAAACCATTTCCAAACACCGGGTGGCCTATTTGACCGATTGGGCAAGAAGATGGAGCTGGTTACCTAAAAAGCAATATCAACGAAATTGAAAATTCTTTCGTCAATAGCAGTATGAAAAAAATATTTATTACAATATCATTCCTTTCAGCCATGCAGGTTATGGCACAGGAAACAGGTACGGGTAAGACCAATTCCTACCTGGATTATTCCTGGAAAAAAGTGGCCACACAGATGCCGGCAGAATGGTATGGGTCTCCCGATGCACAAAAAGTGGCAGCAACAGTATTGTTTTGTCAGCAGGAGATTGGTGGCTGGGCCAAGAACAAACCCTATCATCATCCGTTGACAGCAAAAGACAGTGCAACCGTAATCGAAGGCAGGAATGGAATCGGCGCTACCATTGATAATGGGGCCACGACGATGGAGATGATTTTCCTGGCCAATATCTACCGGCAGATAAAGGAACCAAAGTATCAGGATGCTTTTAAAAAAGGGCTTGACTACTTACTAAAAGCCCAGTATCCCAATGGGGGCTGGCCGCAGTTTTATCCTTTTCGCAAAGGGAATTCGGTGAACTATGCCTCCCATATCACCTACAACGATAATGCCATGGTGAATGTGTTGAAATTATTGCGGGCTGTGGCTACAATGACGGCGCCTTATGATGGATTGTCGTTGCCGGATGCAATGAAAGAGCAGGCAAGGATAGCTTATGAGAAAGGCATCGATTGTATCCTGAAAACACAGATCAGGATCAATAGTAAGCCGACGGTCTGGTGCGCGCAGCATGATGAAGTAACATTATTGCCTGCGAATGCCAGGGCTTATGAACTGGCCTCCTTCAGCGGAGCAGAATCGGTAGGCATCATTGAATTACTGTTGGAGATTGATCAGCCCTCCAAAGAAATTATTGTTGCTGTTAATGCTGCAATGCAATGGCTGGATGAACATAAGGTAACGGGGATCAGAGTGGATAATCAGCCGGGCCCGGATGGCAAGCGGAATAAGGTAGTGGTAGAAGATGCGAATGCCCCTCCCTTACTGGCCCGTTTTTATGACCTGGAGACAGGCCTGCCTTTTTTTTGTGACCGGGATGGGATCAAAAAAAATACGCTGGCTGAAATCGGTTCCGAGCGGCGCAATGGCTATAGCTGGTACACGGAATCCTATTTGTCATTGCAGAAAAAATACAGCAGCTGGCAAAAAAAATGGAAATGATCATTGGTAAACTGAAACGCATGAAGAAGCTCCAATTCGGGACACTGTTCCTGGCATTACTGAGCGGATTGATGGTATCCGCACAAACTGGTTCTGAAAAATTAAGGGTACTGGTACTCACTGATATTGAGAACGAGCCGGATGATGCACAGTCCATGGTGCGTTTTCTTACTTATGCCAATCATTGGGATGTGGAGGGATTGATTGCCACCACATCCGTGCATCAGAAAAAGAAGATTGCGGCCTGGCGGATCCGGGAAATAGTATCGGCTTATGGAAAAGTGCGGGATAATTTGTTATTGCATGAGAAGGGCTATCCTGATTCCAATTATTTTAAAAGTATCATCAAGGAAGGCTATGCTGATTTTGGAATGAATGCAGTAGGACAGGGAAAAGACAGTGAGGGATCAGAATGGATCATCAATACGATTGATAAAAAAGATGATCGTCCCATTTGGGTATTGGTATGGGGAGGGCCCAATTGTCTGGCCCAGGCACTCTGGAAATTAAGGATGACCCGTAATCCCGATGCAGTTGATAAAATCATTTCCCGTTTAAGGGTCTATACGATTTCTGATCAGGATGATTCGGGGCCCTGGCTTCGCAAAACTTTTCCTGGTTTATTTTATATCTGCAGTCCGGGTACTAATGACCGTGGGGCTTATCATCATGCTACCTGGACCGGTATCAGTGGTGATAAATTTCACGGAAGATTTTCGGGAGCAGATTTCAGTATCGTGGATAATCCCTGGCTGGATGAAAATATCAGAAAGAACCATGGACCCTTGGGTGCCGAGCATCCGCAGACCAAGTACCTGATGGAGGGAGATACCCCCAGTTTTTTGTATTTGATCAATAATGGTTTGGGTAATTCAGAGCATCCCGATTATGGCAGCTGGGGCGGTCGGTATGAATACTATACACCCCGTTTGCAAAAATGGTTTTATGAACCCGAGACAAGGCCGATCTGGTCTAATGCAGAAGATGAAGTAATGGGAAAGGATAGTGCGTATCAATCCAGTAACAAAGCCACGATCTGGAGATGGCGGCAGGCATACCAAAATGATTTTGCGGCGCGGATCGACTGGACAACGCAGTCCTATAAAAATGCCAATCACCCGCCTGTAGCAAAACTGACACATGCCAATGAATGGATGGTCAAAAGCGGAGATACGGTTTTATTAAATGCATCAGCCTCCACAGATCCCGACGGCAACAAGTTGGGTTATGAATGGATCTATTATCGGGAAGTGGGGACATATGAATCCAGGAGTCCGATTAAAATCATTGACGGCAGGAAGGCCAATGCCTGGTTCGTAGCTCCGCCAGTCGGCAAACCCGAGACGATCCATATCATTGTAGCGGTAACTGATAATGGTATTCCAGCCCTGACCCGTTACCAAAGGGTAGTAGTGACGGTGTTGCCGGGATAATTTTTTGCGAAGCAACAAATAAAAATCCGCGTTCATCCGCTCAATCCGCGTCATCCGCGTTCCCATTTTTTTGCGAAGCAAAATCAATATCCGTTTAGATCCCTCTGCGAAACCTCCGCGCTCTCTTGTTCTCCGCGGTGAATTTCTCCCACAAACCTGCCTGCCGGTAGGCAGGGCGAACAAAGCTACCAGCAAAAAAAAAAAATCCGCGTTCATCCGCTCAATCCGCGTCATCGTCCGGCGCCATAGGCTTTGGCCGACGGCGTCCGCGTTCCCATTTCTTTTTTGCGCAGCAAAATCAAAATCCGTAATACAAGTTTCCTCACTCCGTTCGGAATGACAGGCCTTGGTTAGGGGAAAGGGAAATACAAGATTTCTCGCTTCGCTCGAAATAGTATTAGTGCACAGGGATGTCTTAGCGTCCCTTTGCGTCCTTGTTTCTTTGCGGTTAAATCTCTCTCTTATTTTGCGTAGCAAAAATAAAAATCCGCGTTCATCCGCTCAATCCGCGTCATCCGCGTTCCCATTTCTTTTTTGCGCAGCAAAATCATCATACCGAAATATCCTCCCCATCACCTCATACAACCCCGGATGTTTACTCTTCAGCAGCTCCGGTCTCTCAAAAAAATACTCCGCCGCCACCGCAAAAAATTCAGCTTCATTCGTCATCGCATAGGGATTGATATCCGACCGGTTTTGTTCGATATTCTCTATTGACTCTTTCACCAGTTTCAACCAGGGCAGTACATATTGTTTATCGAGAAAGTATTCCGGTATCCCATCAATGCTGCCATCGGTTTGATCAATCAGGTGGACGAACTCATGGATGGCGGTATTGCTTTTACCGGTTTTATTGATGAAAGCCTGTCTGAGTTCATGCTGGGAGAGGAGCATCAGGTTATTGAGGGGTCCGTTACCCACCATGCCGAGTACGGAGCGGTTGGCCCCGGCCAGCTGGTAATCATGATTAAAGGCATCGGGGTAGAGCAGTACTTCATGGAGGTTATGGTATTCCCAGTCAGGAAAGCCGAAGATGGGGATGATGGCGCTGGCGGCTATATAGATATGATCTATTTCTTCCACGCTGGTTTGCACCCCGGTGATCCGGGTGGTAGCCAGGAAATGCATCATTCTGGATTCGAATTCCGCCTTGCGGGCGGGGGTCAGTGCCTGGTAAAAGGGGATATCTCTTTCCAGGATGGCTTTCCAGGAATCGGGCATGGGCCGCGGGGCTATTGGCCGTTTTTTCCTCCCAAATACCCAGGGTGCGGTCAGTATCAGGGCGGCCAGGCATACTAATGTGATAATCAGGGCATCCATTACCCCAAAAATCCAAAATTTCCCTGGTTTTATTTTCCCTAAAACCCTGAAACTTCCTATTTTTGCTGCCCCTTAAGTCGCCCTGGCCCCGGCAAAGGCACCAAAAGGGGGTCTCCGGTCTAAAATCGCCGCCTCATTAGTCCCGACTAATGACTAACGACTAAAGACTGACGGACTGCAAAAATTCCTCCTTAGCTCAGTTGGTTAGAGCATCTGACTGTTAATCAGAGGGTCGTTGGTTCAAGTCCAACAGGGGGAGCGGAAGAAGCCTCACAGAAATGTGGGGCTTTTTTGTTTTAGAGAACGCCTCTTTAGCTCTCCCGATAGCTATATGGTTGGTCATTAGTCCCTTCCCGATGTCTATCGGGAACAACAGGGATGGAAGAAGCCTTTTATAGAAATGTAGAGATTACTTCATGTTCAAATAAAATTAAATATTCAATATGCTATTGCCCTTGGAATCAAATTATATAGTTGCCAGAAATTTTCCCTAAAGATGTCTTGTCTAATGTTGATAAAGAATTTTAAATAAATTCGTTTCTTCATTGAAAAATCAGAAACTCTAAATCCTAATTTTGTTTTTACAAATTCAGCACTCAAAATTAATTTCTGGGAGTAAATAAAAATTGCCATTTGTTCTATCTTTAGTAATAGTATTACTATCTATTATGGATAAAAGGGTCATTTATTATTGCATCAACTTTATTTGAATCCACTGAGGAATTCCAAATTTCTGCTGTCTTAATGCAATCAACAAAACCAATCCTTTTGGAATAAATTTTAGATTCAAGTGGATTTGATAAAAGCCACAATAATCTGTCAAAAGAGTTTTGCAAGTAAAAAATGAATCACTAAGGTATGCATTGCCAAGAATTTGACGGAAAGCATCAACTGAGCTTCTGTATTTTACTTTATCAATAAATAAGCTATCCCTTTTAAATTCTTTAGATTGATTATCGTTTTCTTTTTCAATGGCATCAAATTTTTCAATATCTGTCCATGTTAACGACCAACTAATTACTGAATTTGATTCAACAATTGCCACACGTTTTTTCAAATCGTCAAAGAACCTGCAATTTTCTTCAGTTGCATGGAATGTATAACCATCCAAGTATATTGCAATTCCTTTTACTGATGATAAAATGCCATCATCTTCAATAGCCATTCCATCCTTTTCAATACTGCTTAGTGAGATATAAAAATCAGAACGGGTGTTGTATTTAACCCCGTTTGTTGGTCCTAATTCATATTGAGGTCTGATAACATAATAAAAAGAATAATCACCTGAAGTAATCTTGAACTTATAATTGACAATACCATTTTCAATAAAATCTTCAAATTTAAAATCCTGTGGGTTCTGATTTTGGAGATGATTCCTTAGACTTCTAATAAATCTGTCTTCCAATTCGCTTTCCTCGATTTGACCATTACTGGTTAATGCCCCCAAGCCCGTTGTATAGGTTTCCCATGCATCTGATTTGTCAACTATTTTCTTAAATAAAATTTCAGCTTTAGCCCTGCTCAGTTCGTCTTGAATAAACTGATTGGAGTAAGTGTATATGCATCGATAGCATCCATCTTTACCGTTAGCTTTTCAACTGCAATCCCTTATGGCTTCATAAGCTTTTGATATTACGGTTGTGAAATCAGAAGGACTAAATAGTTTTTCTAAATAGCCAGTACCACCCGGAATATTGTCGTATAACACAAGGTATTTATCAAAGCGGCTATTCTTTGCATTGTATTCTGAATAATTAATGATGCTTAAATGTTGAGGATTTCCTTTGTAGTATTTTTTAAGCCCAACTCCAATCCTGCTTTGAACATATTTATTGTTGCCTCGCTTTCAAATTCCTGCACTGGCAGCAATACTTTTAATGCTTCTGTTTTAATTTCCCTAAACAAGAATACTTCCTCAAAAACATCATCCTTAACACCTGTATATTCTCTGTCTTTGTGCTTACAATAGCCATAATGAAATTTGTAATCACGTTGATTAAATTTAGAAGAACTTTTACCACATTGCTTGCAAGTAACAAAGCCGTGATATGGGACATCTTCATGCTGATTAATTATAACTTTATTTGCATTAACGGCAGATGAAAGACCAAGATTTAATTCAATTATGTCAACGTTTTTTACATACTCAATTCCAAAGGGAATTTCTTTCATACCCCATGCACCTTGAAAGGATTTGCTGTCGAATTTAAGGTGTTTTGAAACTCTGTAAATATTGGAATCTCTATCATCTGAACTATCATCCAATGAAGATTTGTCACGGAAGTTTACAGATTTAACACCGCTTAATTTAATAAAAACGTGTTGGTTTTTATCTGATGCCCAAGAGGCATCACCGCATTTAGGGCAATGAGCTTCAGTTGATGTTACTTTATCTGCGATATGGTCGCAGTTAGAACAAAAACGTTTTACAAGCAAAGTCCCAACGTCTTTCCAATCGTATGTATTAAGCCCAGAGATAGCAAACTTGAAACCTTGTGAATAGAAGTAATTATCAGGGGCAAACTCTCGTATAGCTGACTTTGAAGACCTTACAATTTCAAATTGTTTATCTGTTGGTATGTTATCACTTGCCTTTGCTTTGTTTGATTTTACCCAGGCATTTAAAGTAACACCAGTTTCGGGGAAAGCATAGTTAGGCAATAAGCCTACATTGGTTAAGTGTTCAAGAATCGAACGTTTATCCAATAATCTTTTTAAACCCCACAGTGCTTTTTTCTCAGATTCTAATCCTTTCCTTTCTTCATCATTTGGCAACAACTTAATAGCTGCATCAATTTCCTTAATGGTTTGAGTTATGTATTTGTACTCATCTTTCAATTTTGTGAATACTGATTTTAACCTGAGGTAAAATCCTTCCTCCAGTAAAAAGATTTAAGGTTATCCAGTGCTTTGGAATCTTCTAAATCAGGCTTGTAAAATTCAGTAAATTCGGTAAGGAGAAATTTCTCCTTTGCTTTGATAAAAGAGATAATTCTATTCGCTAAAAATTCAGGAGCCGATAAATCTGCTCTTGACAATTGCAATGAAATCAACCTGCCCGGAATACTATTTTTCTTGGGATCAGCAGATGACCAATTGTCTAAGCAATAAGCAAGAAAGTGGCGGTACAAAATATCTTTTGCTTCGAGGTAGCAACCCGGTGTTGCTATTTCACCTTCCATCATATCTTTTGGCTCGCCATAATAGAATAAATCGTGTGCCTTGCTTTGAGCAAAATTGGTAATGAGTGCTGAACCTGATGTACGGCCAGCACGACCAACCCTTTGCAGGAAATTAGAAGTTAAGGGGGGAACTGAATTATTGATGGCTGTATTCAACGTACCTATATCAATACCCATTTCTAAAGTAGATGTGGCAACGATGGTGTTTAAAGAATTGTATTTCGGTCTTTCTTTGAAATCAATTTCTTTGTTTTCTCTATCCTTCCTTTCTAAAATACCAGTATGTTCAGATGCATAAATACGAGGCGACAGATTACGGTTATACACCAACTGATAATAATTGGGTTTACTTTTCTGAATTTGACTATATGTTCCTGTGCAGGTATAATCCAAGCACTTTGTATGTATTGAAATAGTATCGGAAGCTGCAACAAATAATTTTGAACCACAGCTATCGCAAACATGATTGGCGACCTTATTTTCCACCAATATTATTGTAGGTTCAATGGCATAATTTTCAATTTCTTCATCACCAAGCTTATTCATTAAGCCGATGGTAGTAAATGTATCTATCAATTTTTTATAGAAATCATTTACCAGTTCATGGTAACCTGAAGCTAATGGAAACGACTTGAGGTAATAACTCCTGTACCAATTGTTCGTGTTGGTATAAGTAGAATCTAAAAGACCTTGGCCATGTGCCTTGGTGGTAAGCAATCTTGGAAACCTTGCTCTTGGATGAAACATTTTATTTAAAAATGTCGGTTATCTCTCATCCAATTCAAATCCCAAAGTTTCAAGGATGCATTTCTGAACTTACTTAAATATTCATGGTCAATACCACCTCTTGTTCTTACTCTGTAAAATACCATTTACAAAAGGCAGTAAATCTTTTTCCTCAATCATGGCAAGGTTGTTTCTGATTCAGCCACTCCTGCATAGCAGGAAATATTGCCCTGATTTTTCTTCATCAAATTTTACAGCTGATGCACCTGATTTTTCCAGCGTTCTACCTATCATGGCATTGTAACCAAATTCAGATAAACTTCCCAATGCATACGGGTATCAAATTCTTTTTTGAAAGTTGGAATGAATTTCTTTGCAGCATCACGGTAATCAATATCAATATCTGCCTTACCATGATAGTCTGCTGGGAAAAAACGATAATAAAACGCTTCTTCTTGATTCAGGCCGGTAGAATCTGAGTGATTCTTCCAATATTCAGTAAATTGATTTTGCAAATCTGAAATACGAACAGGCCTTGATTTTGATTAATTATTTTTTGAATGATGCCCTGAATGTAAAACGATAATTTCTTGCTTCTACAAAACCAGCCTGATGTGCAGCATCCTGCACACTATTTGTGAAAGCTAATATTTTACGATATTTTTCAGGTCTTGGGTCAAGGTCGGATGCCAATACCTGGCTAACTGTTATGGATGATAAGGTGGCAACTCTTGTACCAATAATACCCATTGCATTTTCGGTATTACATTCCGGGCAAATATGCCTTGCCTTCATTTCCTTTAACTTCCTTACTGCATGTATTCTGATGGTATGTTCACTTTCTCTTTCATGCAAGCTCATGTCAGCCACATGCATCCAGTCGTTTATTTGGTTGTTGGGTTCATACTCTTCAATATGCTTGTGGTTAGGTGTATTGATGAAATAAATATTCTTATAGTTGCTAAAAAAGTACTCATATACCTGATTAGGATCGTGGAAGAAATGATTTTTGTTATCATCTTTTACGCCTAACCAACCACTTGCTCCACATTCTCTACAGTAATAGGATGGTAATGCTTTAGGCTCGTATTTATCACCTACTTTATCTTTCCAAGTGAATTTTGGCTGCTCATTTATTTCTCTTAAAACACCACTCAGTTCTCTTATCCAAATTTGAATTTGTAAATAAAGGAATGGGAATTTTTTTGTGCTGCCAATCCTTGCTTCGCTAATTAAAGCCAATAAAGAATTGATTACTTCTTCTCTCGGACTTAATTCATTGTCGGCATCCCATTCAGCCAATCTTTTGAAATCAGGATTTAAATCTGCCAACTTTTTAAGCAATACATCCAGTTTCACAATATTGCTGCTTGTTAATGAAATTAGGTCTTTCATTAACTTCAATTTCTTTAGTTCTTCGCCCAACTGAACTTCATATAAACTATCGGGCATTTGCCATAAGCGTTTCTGCCGGGCTATATAATTTGCGTATGTTTCATTTTCTTTTAAGCGGCTTTCCAGTAAACCAATCTGACGTGGAATATATTTCTCTAAACTATCATCTGGCAAATCAAAAAAATCATTTACCAATACCCTGTTCTCTGTAATGATGGCTTCCTTGTCAAAAGCTTCTCCAAATACTTTTTCGGCATATTCAGTAAGTAGTTGAATAGAATCCTCACCTGAACCAATAGTTGCAGAAGTTCCGACAGCACAAACCTGCCCTTTAGCAATGCCTAATTTTAATTTTAATCTGCGGATTAGATTTGCTACATCTGTGCCCTGAGCACCATCATAGGTATGTAATTCATCCAATACTAAGAACTGGAGTAAAGAAGCATCTTCTAAATTATAGTTCCAAAGGTTGTGATAATTGTTACGCAATAAGGCATAGTCCAACATTTTGAAGTTGGTCAATAATATATCTGGTGGGTTATCAATAATGGTATCCCTGTTTTCGATGATGTGGTTTTCACCCATTTCTTTCGGGAACTTCTTCTTGTCTTTACCTTCACCAATAAACAAGCCTGCGGTAATTTTCCCGTTTAATCTGTCATCACCCCAAATGGTTTCTGCCAAACGCTTAGCCTGGTCAGTTGCCAAGGCATTCATAGGATAAAGAATAATTACCTTAATTCCTTTTCTATCTATATTTTTATAGCAGTGGTCTAATATCGGGTACAAAAAACATTCTGTTTTACCAGATGATGTGCCAGTTGTAACTAATGTAGATTGGGGCTTATGATTATCCTGTGTAGTTAGCCGCTTGAATGCTTTAAATTGATGGTCATAGGGAGGAAAACCCGGAGCAATTTGCAATGGAATGATTTCATCATCGGTTGCTTTTACGAATGGCAATTTCAGTGAAACATAAGGCCCTTTAAAAATGCCATCTTCCGCATCGGTTACAAACTTGTAAAATGCCTCATGCACGGCTTTATCTTTAAAGCTAAAAGTAGCTTTTAGATATTCCAGTATGGAATGTTGTACTTCGTATGCTTGTTGTAATGGCAGCATTATATTATTTCCTCTTTAAATTGTTTTGTAAATTCTTGACTCACATTTTTACATTTTGTAACTAACTGTTTTGTTTCAATTGAAACTGAACTTGCCAAATCAATATGTTCATAGGTAATAATTAGAGTACCTAGTGTTGCCCTGCTTGTAGCTACATTGAATAAATTATCATTCAAATCAAAAGCCGCATTTGTGAGGGGTAAATACAAGATAGTTAAATCTGTAGTCAAGCCTTGAATTTTATGAACAGTATTTATGGTAATGAATTTATAGTCGTTTGATATTTTGCTGTACTGAGTATATAACTCTGATTCTACTTGTACATAAGGTGTAAGTAGTGCTATTTCTATTTTAGGGTTATTTGCAAATATTTCTCTTGATATTTTACAAATAAAATTGAAGATGTTTCGCTCAGTGAAGCCAATTCTTGCTGACGAAAGCTTTGCAATGCTATTTCCACCATTTTCATGAAATAGATTTCTATACTTTGAAACAAAATCAGTGTTACCTTCCTTATCAGAAATGCTTTCTAAACTATTGTCATAATACAAACCTGTAAGTTTAGAAGCATCTGATGTTAGTCTTCTCGTTTTAGTTAAGCGATAGGATACTTCATTATTGTTAAATGCAAAAGTTTGTAAACCATTAATTACTCCTTCGATTTTTTCAAAAATGGTTTTAGCCTCTTCTATTTTAAGGACAACTGGTGTTAACTGCTTGTGGTCACCAATAATTAAAACTTTCTCGGCAATAGAACTAAACATGGCTATTGTGGCTAAATAGGCTTGAGATGCTTCCTCAATAATGAGTATATCAAATCGCTTAGAACCTTCAATAATCTCTGATTGCTTTTGTGCTAACTTGTAGTAAGTAGATAACAGCAAATCACCATATTTTGGCGTAAACGATTCAACCTTTTTTAGTTTCGGAATATCTTTCAATTCATCTCCGGTTAAATTGGTTTTGTATACTTTTCCTATACTTAGAGAATTGATTAACCCATCTTTGGAAGCAATTTCCATTAGTGCTTTATTTGTTAATGCAGTTACACATATGGATTTCCCTTGTTTTAAATAATAGTCCAAAGCTCCGCAGCTAAATATGATTTACCAGTACCTGGAGGACCTTGTATTATGTTTGTCTTTTTGCTTCTCAATAAATTCAACAACATCATTTGTTACATTTTTTCATTATTCAGGTTGATTGGCTTCCAATTTTCTTCTGACACATTCAATTCTAAATTTAGTATAGTATCGTTTTCATTCCTTGAAACAAATTCTTTGAGTCGAATTAAATACTCCACAGGTGGATCCGTTTCTGCAACAACAATTAATGGATGAATCTTTCTATCTAAATACTTTTCTTTAATGGAGGATAGTACCTCCAAGTCAAAGCCCGAAACTAAAACATAGGATTTCCCTCCTTCTGTTTTCCAATATGTAACTGTGTAGATGTCCGCTTTAACACCTGAGTAATATCTCGGCTGTGTTGACTCTCGGAAGGTCTTATAAGAAAATTTCCATGTTAATGGATTCTCTGGGGCCTCAGAACCTACCAAGCCAAGAAAATAAGGTTGCTTCATTCTTGGGACTTCACCTTCATTGAAACGCAATACAACATTACCATGACTTTCCTGCACCCCCCATATCCTGCCAATAAACAAACGTTTTTCTTGAATGAGAATATTCATAGCACAATCAGCGTATTCACGCCACTTGTCTTCCTGAGCTTTTATTTGCTGCTCGTAAAATGCTATATGTTTCTCCTGCGGTATCTTCATTAGTAGGTTGAATTTTCAGAAGTGTTTACATTGTCATAATCAGGATTCTCTTCATTTCGCTTAATGCCACCTTCAAAAATTGATTTGTATTTTTCATTGTCCTTCATTTTAAGAATTAGCCATATTTTATCTTTAGCAAATTCGCCACTTAGGATTTCATCCGTTGTTAAACTGTTTGAAGATGCTTCTACACGAAATACTTGATATTTAGTATCGCTAATTTCTAAAACATCATTTTTCATGAAATAAATGGTAATTATTTTCCTTTTGGCCGGTTTTTACAAACAGATGTATATCATTGCTTCCCAACCTTTCCCAAGCTTGTGCAGTAAGGTATAAAATGCCTCCAATAGCTGATCTGCACATGATTGTGAGTTCTTCATTAGAATCGTTCTTGTAAACCGGTGTAATCTGAGCAAACAAATGGGTATTGGATAAATTCACCTCGGCTTTGGAAACATCATACCCAGTCTTATCTAAAGCAACCAAGGCTGAAACACAAGCAGCAAGGTTTATGTCTTGGTAATATGCCTCAGGAATTTCATTGCCAAAAAGTTTTTTCCAAACAGCAGATTCTTCTTCTGTGAATTGTATTTTTTTCTCTGCTTCTTTTTCCTTTTCAATCAGATTTTGTTTATGCAATTTTAAGGCGTTCAAAGAAGATTCGGGCAAAATTCCTTCCAGATAAAATAAAATAGATTCTTTTTTACTTTCAACAACATAATACACGTTATCAATACAATCAGCATACTTATCTTTTAATGTGTTGATTAGAATGCCATTATATTTAATTAAATACGGAAGCTGTGTACCATCATAAATTTGAATATTATACTGACTTTTCAAATTCCATTCCTGATAATATTCTTCATCAAAGGATTTTGATTTTGAAACTATATTTTCATTGTCAGACATTTTTTCAAATGGCTTCTCAATAACTTTCAAGGTATCACGATATGCTTTAGGAAGTACATCATCAGTAATCCTTTTAGTTGATTTCAATACAGAAAAGATGGTTTCTTTATATTCACCCCAGCTTTCATTCATATAATGTAATTCATCTCCCTCTTTCATACTTTGTAGAAAGTATGAATCATCCTGGTAATTCTGTAAAGCCGGAATCAACAGTCTAACTATGGGTACCTTTCTGTTTAGGAGTTTTAGATACAGAGGTTGTAATACGTCTTTATTTATATTAAAGCCATTGACAGTGTTCTGAACTGATAGCCATAAAAGTGTATTAATCAACAATAAATCGTTATTAATTAAAGCACAATTCACGCTCATTGGTTCCACTTCGGCTTCTTTTATTGCTTTGCGAAAAAGTACTATCGGACTACTTTCATCATTTATACCAATAAGCTTTAAGTATGCTTTTTGGGTATCGCTTTCTGATTTGTTTACCCATTCGCTTAACCACATTGGAAGCTTTTCGACTTCAATTGCATATTCTTCCGTAGCTACTAAATTTATAGGATTAAATGATGTTAAAATCCCTTGTGCAACAAAAGCAATATAACTGTTTTCTTTTACGCAATAATCTAAGAACAGATGCAGTTCCTTTTTGTAGGCTTCTCGGTTTATTTCTGAATCTATTGTAAAAAAGATTTTATCTTCTAAAACAGCTTCAGTAGGGTAAAGTGATTGGTAATAGGACAAGAATAACGTTTGTGCCGCATTGTAAGTCTGTAATTTTAATTCAAGTAACTCTAAGTAAATTTTTTTCGTACCTCTACCTTTTGCTTTGAAAATTTTTCTTAAACCTTCAGCATCCCTAAAATCGATAAATAGCTCAACGATTTCTGAAACTGGATAGGTTTTGCCCTTATATCCAGGAAGTATATCACTTAGCTCAATATTTTGAAATTGATAGATAAATTTATTTTCAGCATCAAACATCCTTATATCGGCTGATACAGCCTTTTCAAGAAGTTTGATCCCATCCAGGCTGACCTTCTCCCTGAAGTTATCCAGTTTTGCTACATCATCAAGAATATGATTTGATACCAGTTTCAAAATTTTAAATTCCGCATCTTCAATTGTGTATGATTTAGAACTTTCAATATTTAATTCAGTAAGCATCTCCAAATATTGAAGAGACAGCTGAGCATCATTTGCACCTTGGATATATTTGGCGATTGCAGGCGTGGAAAGACCATTTTCAAGCAAATGTTTCAACAATGAAACGCCTTCAAGTAGACCTATTTTGTATCTTTCTTTAGTATATAGTTCTTGCGGAAACAAACTCAGCTTCGTACTGATTGCTGCTGACTCAATAAATTTAATAAGGCTTTCATCTGAAGTATAATAGGTTGATGTACTGGTAACTTTACCTGTAGAGAATTTAACGCCATCCTTAGTAAATAAAAGATGGTTCAACAATTCTTTCTCCCCATTGGCATCTGACCAATCTAAGAAGTCGTTTATAGCAATTACATCAAATGAGTTTGATTTAGGTGTAATTTCAATAAGTTTAAAATCTTTGCCACCTAAAGCGAAAGGTGCTTTTATTTGTAAGGCTGCTTGATGTGGCAACTTCTCATCTGTGATAGTTTCCAAGATTGACTTAACTGAAGCATATTTAGAGGCGGAAAGTTTAGTGATACTTTCAGGCCAATAAACGGACGATGCAAGAGCAAATTTGGAGTTCGATTCTATAAAGACCCAAGGTATCTTAGAGAAATCAATATTTGCATCTTCTGGTTTTGCTTCATGTAATTTTAAGAGATAAGTATAAAACTCAGCAATGTTTTCAGTATTGATATTGGCAATTATTCCATTGTAACTCTCAAGATTACAAAACAACTTCTCCAATAAATCCTTCTCTTTTAATAGCTGTGCTTGAAATGTTGAACCTAATGCATTTTCCTCATCAGTATCAATCACAAAATCATTTAACCAGGGGGGTAATCCTACGCAGTTATTTGAAATGAGACTGTTTAGGGGCTTTAATGAACCGCCTTGTTTTTTTGATTTGAATAATGGCAAGAATGTAATCGGTTCTTCAGCCTTATTAACTTCGGCCATTTAAGTATGTCCTTTCCTCAAATGTTAAAGAACTAATAAGCAAACCGGTTTCCTGCTGACATAAAAAATCACTGATTGTTTTTGTTGAAGTTTCTATCGGGCCGGCAATATCAACTATATAGCTGTGTGCAAAATTTAACTCAGGACAAATAATATCTTTAGATATCTTTTGAAATATTGTAGCTCCTTCTGGACTGATATCTTTTATAAGAAACACTTCACTATTAATTACATTTTGAATACTTACCAAATTTCCATTTTGAGTTAAAAGCCATGCTGCTTCAATAAGTTTCTCTCTTAAACTTTTTAATCAAATCCTCTGATTTCAGCTCTTTAATGAACTTGATATACTCATCTTGTTTAAGGCTTTTAAATAGGTGGCTATGTTTTGACCATCTGAATTGCTTAATAAATGTCTAATTCCCCATTTTTCAATACCTAATTCCGAAATGGCAGTTTCACATGCCTCCTTAAATGACTCATCATTCCAAGCAAACCATTGATAATTTTCAAAACCAACATCTTTTAATTCAAGAGGAAACTTAAATGCTTTAATTTTAACATTCTCCGATTGGATGTACCCACTATTTGTAACTACATTATTTTTGATGAAGGCTTTTAGGGGATTGATAAAATTTAATGTATTTTCATTACTTTCTGTTTGGCTGGATTCTGAAAGGAGAATAGACAAAAATAAGAATCTGTATTTTTCGTCATTGGCATTAATAAGAGAATCCAGGGTTTCAACAACCCTATTAGTTATAGCATTGATTAACCTTTCATTTCTGTTGCTATTATGTAACTTTCTTCGATTCGATTCAATATCGAAAGCATCGGAATGTACAATTAATCCAAGTTTGTTGGTTTCATCTCCTAATGGAAAGTACTTATAAAAATTTGGTTGCTTTATGATTGAAAGAATCTGTTCATTTTTCGTCTTAAATCCAATAGATATTTTTATAGGACAAAATTCGTATTCCGGATTGATTTCTTGAAACTCCTTTTCTTGTTGGCCTATTTCATAATTTAGCCATTCAATGTGTTTCTTTGTTATCTCTGTATCATTAATGGTTATTTTTTGAAGTTTTTTAAAAAAACTCATTGAATTATTTACTCCTGTTTCTAAAGATTCTGACTCCATACGAAGCCTATCCGCTTTTCCTTTTCCTAGCTTAATAAAAAATAAACTACCCTTATTCACGAGAACTTTATCATTCAAATTGCTGCCCAATTTATCTTTAATAAATTGCTGCATCTCAAGCAATTCACTGGCAGGAAAGGTGTAAAGTTTTGGTAGTTAAAATCTTTTACTATTTCAGATGGGCCAACAGGAAAATTTGTGAGAAGTATTTTAAATAACCAAGGTGAATTTTCATAGGCCTCTGGATTATGAGAATATGAAAGTTGCCCTAATTTTATCTGCACTCTTATAAGAAAGAACTCTCTCAAGCTGTGAATATCTTGACCAACTGAATAAAACGGGTCCCTTTATTTCACCATTGATTATTTTTGTTAACTCTGAACTTCCATCATTTTCGCCAACGAGTCGATGGACAAGTTTAAAACCAATCCCAAATCGTCCTATCTTATCACATCTTTCTTTTTCGATAAGATTCTGTTTCTCACTTTGACCTATGTTTAAAATTGAAGCAATATCATTTCTTTCAAAAGGCTCACCATTGTTAATCGCCAAAAAATAATCATCATTATAGTAAATCCAAAAATGTCTGCTATTACAATCTACAGCATTTTGAATAAACTCATAAATCGCTTGCCCGTCTTCTGCAATCTTTAAAAGACCGTGAAGATACCCTGCAATATTTGGCTTAATTCCATGATATACCGAGAAAAATCCTTTTTTAATTGCCTTCCCATCTTTATATAAATCCCCAATAAAATCACTATCGGTATTGGGGGTATTATCCGCTCCATCTATAGTTTTGATACTATGCCTTAATACTTTATTTGATTTTATTTCCATACTTTACTTCTCTTTAAATATTTTCTCAAAATGCTCCCATGCCACCTTATAATCCTCCACCCTGTCACACTTATCAAAAGGAGCTTGGTAGGTTATTTTTTTGCCTTTGTATAATTCGCTTTTGGTGATGGTATGCTCATAGGTTTCTCCGGCTTTTAGGTGGCGGATGGTTTCCCATACAGGCCTGTCTACACCCACACCTACCAAACCTTTGCTGCAAGTGAATACAATATTGCCTCGGGTATCGTACCAGGTATCATCTTCGTTTTGTTGTAATACCGGAAACTGTACATTGTAAAGGAGTATGAGCTCCTCTAAGGTTATTCCAATGCCAATGCGGTAATAACATCAATTTCTACCAAAGCCTGCCTGCGTTCAAACCAATTGCGTAAAGGAGTACTCCATTGCCATTTGGGTGTAAGAGTGTTGAATGGTTTTAGCCTTTCATCTTGTTTGCTCCAATTGTCTGCTTAAAATATTATTCCATTTTTTCCCATAGTTGGCATAGTATTTATTTAGGCAGTTGAAGTTAAGTGCGTGTAAATAAAAGTGATGTTTATACTTTTCTCAAGAAAATTGGAAAATATTTATAATTGTCTATCATAAAATTTGATTTTCCAGTTGATTTAAAAAATCATAAATAAGAGTAGAAATAATGAATTCAACTAATAATTTAGTTCTTGAAAAGTAACCGAATAAATGATCAATATGGATGATTTGGAGGGAATTATTGCAGTTTGTAATGTTCTTTCAGCAGCTTGATTAAGCATTTTTGAATTAGCTGCTTTATAATAATATCAAACCATTATCAGTTTCATTGAACCCTTATTCTTTCAGACTGAATTATAAACCTATTTAAAATATCTTCTTATTAATTGGGAAAAATTAGTCCTTGGAACATAATTCT
The DNA here is from genome assembly GCA_016720745.1 of Chitinophagaceae bacterium. Lineage (GTDB taxonomy): Bacteria > Bacteroidota > Bacteroidia > Chitinophagales > Chitinophagaceae > JJ008. The sequence goes on from JADKKA010000006.1 coordinate 137,409, forward strand.
CATTATAGTTTAAATCAATTATGTCATAATGTGCTTTTCTGTACATTGTTCTTGGTGTTTTATAAAAAGGATTTGATACAAAAAATGTGGGCCACTATAAATAAATTCAACTATTTAATAAGATGGATATTTAGTATCTTTTTAATTATTCCATCTTTTACATCATTTGTTTCATGCCAACCATTTGAGATAATGTATTCAAAATTTTTACACGTATATTGAAATTCCTGCATTTTTTAAAGCACTATAATACTTCTGTATGCAATAACTAATTGAATTTCGTTGCAATCTTGACTTTCAAAAATTTAAGCTAATATTTCAGCCTATTTCGTCATAAATTAATTACTCTTTTTATGAGGCTTCATATTCCAAACAAAATCTTCTCCTTCACCTTTAATTTTAATACCTCCACAATACCTTAGCCATCATGAATAAAACAACCATCAATTGTTGAGGGGTGAAAAAGGTTGTTTATTAATTGAAAAAAATATTTCCTTGTTCACCATAATAAATTTATTCCAAATAACATTCTATGACCAACTTCTGCAAAAAAGTTAAATCATTTTGAAATTGAAAATGATATTTAAGCATGACAAATTTCTTTTCGAAAGGCTTGCCATTGGGTCATCAAAATACTTTCGGATGAACTATACCCATAAAGCCATTTATTTAATAAATAAAACCATTTTCTAAAACACATTTGTACAAATTGGTTTTTTGCCCTTTAATTAGGGATAATTTTGCCAAGCATTCATAAATGCTTTAATGATTCTGTTTCAATCAATTCATTTATATAATGCCTAAATTTAAGATTTTCATCTTTAAAAATTCGGCTTGCAATAACCTTGATTTGTGGTGCTGTTAAATCTTTTATGATTATCTCGGGATAATTTCAGAAAATAATTCCTTTTCCTCAAATGTAAATTTCAACCAGGGCGGATTACCGGCTATTAAATCAAAACCACCTCTTTCCCAAAACACATCTAAAAATTCCAGTTGTGGGTGAAAGAAAAATATTTGTTAGCCAATTGGCTGATCATGTCCAGCCTTTGGTTGTTGTCATATAAATCTTTGCGGTTGGCGTATTCAACAACCGCCTCTGCAAATACAGTGGCATTATCAGTTTCTTCGCCCAAAGCAAGTTGTTCGCCTCCGGTAAAAAACAACTTCGGTTGTATGCCTGCCGCAATAGATGGTGCTTTTTTCTTCACTGCTTCATTGACATCAACTGCATTCAAGTCCAGTTCTAAAATGGCTGCAATATCCTGCCAGTATTGCTGACGGTTTGGTAAATCTTTGGCATCCCTTACATCCCAAAACCATAGGCTGCACCAATAATCCATCACCATTTTTAATTTAAAGTAAGGTGCATTGTGGCGATTGCGTTGGTCGGCCAGGCGTTCTTTTTCGTCATAGCTGCGGAGGTCAATAGCAGCTTGTTCCGAATTTTTAAGTGCTCCAAATATGTTATGTCTGTTGGCGGTTTGCAAATTAATGCTACGCTGAAAGCGGTAAAATTCTGCCAACAATTCATCTACTTTATTGCAAATCTTTCTGAGTTGCTCCAACTCCGATTTCTTAATTGGTTCGCAAAAATCCTTTCTCCATTTAGTTACTGCTTTGCTTTCGGAATCGTATTCAGCTTTCAGCATTTTAATGCCTGCACTCGGAACCATGTTTTTATCGGGCAACAGGAAATGGTAAATTTCATCCGACTTACGACCATGTTTTATTTTATCGTATTCCTTGTTGGGTTTAAATTCCAATTGCCGTGGGGCTATATCCCACCATTCTTTTTTGGTTTGTCTTGCTAATGTTATTCCTCTTGCATCTAAATCTTCAGCAATATCTTTTTCTTTATACACTTTTAGCCATGCACCAACCACCGCATTGCCCACTGCCAGGCGGTTGCTGAAGAAAGGTGTTTCCATGTCTTTGTGTATCACATTCAACCAAAGTGATAGTTTGCCTAATTCAATAGCCGTTGGGTTTAAATCCACTCCGTATGTATTGTTGGTGGCTATATAGGCTTTTACTTTTTGCAGTTCTTCCTTAAACAAATCAGGGGCAACCCGTTTGTTCAATTCCTTTTGGCGATAAGTAAGGTATGCTTCTGCCAACTGGTTGATCATTTCGTTGTGGAAGGCAGCAGCACCCATAGCTGGTTCTAATAATTTCAACTCCAATAACTCGGTGGCTTTCATTTCACCCTTATCCAATTTTTCCAATATAGGTTTAAGGGTATATTTTACCGTGCAACGGGTAAGCACTTCCGGTGTATAGTAGGAAGCCGATTTTTGTCGGTCACGGCCACTGAGGCGATAAACGAAAGTTCCTTTCTTGGTAATTATATCATGCTCGGCAGAGTCTTTCAGAATTTCATTTTCCTGAAAATCATCTCTACGCATACGAGGCACTAAGTAAGTGCCTTCGTTGGGTGCATCGGCTTTATGTACTTCTATATAATCTTGCTCCGCATAAAAACCTCTGTATGCCAGTAAACTTTCATATACACTTCCCAATTGATTAATGCCCAGGTTGGCATAAGAAATTCGCCCTCTTGTTCTGTTGCGTTGCTGTTTGCTTAATGATAGCCTGCAAATAATATCCTGCCATACCTTATTGCGAAATTTCACTTTGTGCAGGTGATGCAACTTGGCGTTATTAAACAAAGGAGAATCTATATGGCGAACTTTGAAACTTTTGTTTTGTCCGTTTTCTTTTTCCCGATACCCTGAACTTAGTACTTCAAATAATTTGCTCAAAGATTCGTGAAAGAAATATCCGTTTAGACTGGTTTCAGAATAGAGTGGCACTTGCTCCAAATCACGAAGCATTTCTAAAGAATAACCTTTGTTGTAAATGGGATCGTTGCTGGGGAGAATATCTAAATCTTCCCGGCTCTCTGCATAAAACACAAACAGCAAACGGTAAATGATATTGAGGCAATCGTCTTTTATTTCTTGTTCAAACGTATCATCGGTTTCATCAAACACTTCCTGCAACACATTCTTTTGAAAATACAAGGCTTCGTTAGCCAAAGCTTCCACGGCATGAATAATACCTTCCTTTAGGTCTTTGGTTACTTCATAAGCAGATTTGTGGCTGTCCTCATCCAACTGGTCCAGCAATACCATATTGCTTTCAGGGGTCAATGATTCTTTGCTTAACAGAAAATAAAGCAATGCATAGTAATTGGCATTGCGGTTGGCAGTGGCTTCGGTGAATAGTTCTTCCAAGTCAAAAACCAAATAGCTACCACGGAACCATTTTTCCTGTTCAAGCAGATAGACAATATTGCCGGCCAATAACAAAATGTATTTAGGCCGCAGGTGCGGTTCAAATAAAAACAGTTCGGAGATGGCTTTATTAATAACTACCGGAGATATTTTTAAATGAGCAGGAACTTGAAACACCCTGTCCCATTGGGTGCGGTGGTATTTTTGAGGGGGATTGTTTTGCGTTTCATCTTCTACATTGTAGCGTTGCTCAAACAAGCCATCCGGGTCGGTATCATCTTCCTTAATCAAGGCTTGCATTTCCATTATCATCAGGTGAACCTTGTCGCCTCTGTGCAAAATATGTCGTACGGGTATTACCTCATTTTCGGAAAGATGAAACAAGTTGCTGTATTGAGGATGATTGCCATCGTAGCCTAATGCATTTAATAGTGCTGTATGAAACTGGTGGCTTTCATAAATTTTATCTTTAGTACGCAGCTTGTCTTCAATAAATAATTGTTTAAAGCGAAAGAACTTATCTTTTAATGGAGAAACCCTTTTATTAAAATCTTTGATGTCCTCAGCTGCATAGCCCGTTTTACTCAACACTTTTGAAGTGAAGTCTTCATCAAAGTAATTCGATGAAAAGTATTCGCCTATATTTTGAATGAATTTTATCATGTTGATTTACGCATTAAAAAATACTGCTAATACTTTCAAATAAGCATCGCCTTGTAAGGATGTCATATTTTTATTGTACTGGCTTGTTGAACTAAGTATCGTTTCTATTTCCCTTTTTTTGGAATCTTTTTTTCCTGAGAAGAATGGAGTGATGGTTTTATCGCTAAAGTCCAATTCCAATTGTTCTAAAGCATCGTTTTTCCAATTCGCTAATTTTTGCTCATACTCGTTTAGTTTGGTTTCCATTTTCACTTCCAGTTGTTTTTGTTCGGTACTCATATAACTTGTAACTGAAGTCACTGCCCTTACTAATAGCTTATGCAATGCAGCTAAATCATTTTCAGAAATGTTTTCAGTATGCATTGTTTCTTGCAACTTAAACTCATTAATGAAATCAAATAAGTGAATCGGTTTTCTGAAAACACTACCATCAGTATTTAACCCAACAACTAAAAAATCTGCAACAACAGGTTGACCTAAGTTATTAGAAACCTGTGCTTGAAAAATATACCATGAAGTTTTAGCAGGAACACGATTTGTTTTGGCAACCAAGGCAACATCTTTATCCACACTTGCTTCCAGCTTAGTCATGTAATATTTAATTACCGGATGCAGTTCATTCAATATTTGAAACTCTGCCCATTCTCCTTTCTTTTTCCTTGCATCTTCAATGGCTCGTTGCACCAAATCTTTATCCAACGATAATTTGAAAAGTTGATTGACCTTTGGTTTCGATTCAGGAGGGAGGTCAAATAAAATTTGATTCAAATCCTTTGTATTCAATATTTCGAGATAACCATCTTGTACCGTTACATCTTCTGTTTTAATTTGATTGGCAGAAGAAAGTTGCTCAAACAAATCAGAATAGAATTTAGCTTCACTTGGGTAAATGGTCAAATTGGTTTCGTAAGGATTAGCTGTTATTGTAACCGCAGTAGAATCATCCTGATTAGCAAACAAGGTATTAAAGTCGAAGCCTGCCATCTTTGTATCTAAATCTTCTAAGAAAGATTCGTTTTGGTTCATGATGGCTTGCTCTACCAATTGTTCTTCTTTATTGGCATCGTATAACTTCATTACGGAACCGGCATCGCCTAATGTTTTGTAAACTACTTCCTCTTTTTGAGTGAGGCGTTCCACAATGTGCAAGTCGGTTTTTAATCCGTCAATATCTGATTCTGCAATGATGTAATGAATGAAAGGTGTTTTCTTTTGGCCATACCGGTCAATACGACCATTACGCTGTTCCAATACAATTAAAGACCAGGGAATATCATAATTGAACATTCGATTGCAATAGAAATGCAGATTCACGCCTTGCGAACCTGCATCAGAGCAAAGCAATAAACGAACTGAACTATCCTCTTTTCCAAAATCTTCAATAATGGCTTGTTGCTCGGTATCTGATAAACCACCATGAAAAAAAGCAATGGCGTCTTCTGCTATTTTAAAATCGTTTTGCAGATTTTCTTTAAGGTATTCCAGTGTATTTATCCTTTCAGCAAAAATTACATAGCGGTCATTTTTCTTTGTTCCTGTCCAACCCAATTCCAGTAAAGTGGCTTTTAGCTTTTTGTATTTGGTATCGGAATGAGTACTAAGGATTGTTTCTAATTTTACCTTTAGGTCATTTAATACCTCTAAATTTTCAGAGGCAAATTCATTCTTAGCTTTTGTTGCATCTACTTTTTCAATTCTTCTCTGAATGCTTTCTAATGCAGCCTTTGGCGAAGACATAAAAGCTTTGAATATTCCAACAGAAAATAGAAAATCTTCTTTTGGCTTTCCATTTTTCAAGGCATTAAGTGCATTAAATTTTAGTTCTTGCTGATATTGTAAAAAGTCAGTTTCAGCAGAACTCAGTTTAGCAGAACTCCGAACTATTTTGCGTTCCTGAAAATTTGCCCGAACTGTTTCATCAGTAATATCATTTTTAAACCGTCTAACATAATATGGCTCAACATGTGATTTGTCGTACTCACCACTTTTAGGAATGGCAGTAGGCTCAATCATGTTGATGAGGTTGGCAAAGTTTTCTTTTCTACCATTGTGTGGTGTGGCAGAAGTAAGTATCAATGATTCGCACTTTGTAGTAATAAGTTGAGCTAAATCACCACGTTGGCTTTTATCATTTGCTACAGTATGACACTCGTCAATAACTACAGCATCCCATCTTGATTTTTCAATGTAATGCCTGAACTTGGCATTGTTCTTTAAAGTATCAATTGAAATGATTGTTTTATCGTAATATTCAAAAGGGTTTTTATTTGAAGGAAGCTGAGATTTAATTCTGGCAATACCTTCAGAATCCAACCTAACCAAAGGAATGGCAAAGCGATGCCAAAGTTCTTGCTGAAACTGTGCAAGAATCGATTTTGGAGCCAGCACCATTATGCGTTTCCCTTTCCCTCTTTTAATCAATTCAGAAAGAAAAATACCGACTTCAATAGTTTTACCTAATCCAACGCCATCTGCTATCAAAAGCCGTGGTCTTGGAAGTTGCAATGCTTTAAGAGTAGGTGTTAATTGGTATTCTGCCGGATTAATGGCTGCTTTATTTGCAATGGTAATTTTTTCAGAAAATACAGCAGCGTTTCTTATTTGTGTTTCAAGAAATAGTTTTGTTTTGCGGTAGCCACTATCATTGTCAGCTATCAACTTTGTGTGGTTGGGATCAATGGGCTTGATGTCTGAATCTATGTTGGAATCGAATGTAAAACGCTTTCCTTTTACCAATTCGCTAATACCCTCTGCCTCTAATAGCCAAGAGCCATCATAGTTAGCGTTGGAGTTAGTGATGATAAAATCTTCACCCCGGGTTGAAATACGTTGTCCTATTGTTAAGTTCATTTATTTCCGAGCTTTTTTCGTTTTAGGGTTAATTTTCAATTCTTCTTCTGTTACAGATAATGCTTTCAATGCCAAATCTTCATCCTTCACCATATCATAAACCTTATCTGCCAACCAAATTGTAAGCAACTCCTCTTCATTAATTCCTAAAAGTTCCGATAGTTTTTTCAAATGTGAACGGCTCACCGGTTTTTCATTGCTCTCCATCTTGCTAACATATGCAGTGTCTACCTCTAGTTCGGCAGCCACCTGGCGTTGCACCAGACCTTTGGCTTCTCTCAACTCCTTAAGTTTTTCGCCCAGCATTGTTTACCTTATTTGGTCTTGTCCAAGTTAGGGCAAAATTTTCAATTATAGAAAGATACTAAAAAGCCGTTTCTCTAGTAGGGAGCAGGTTTTTTAGTTTTAAGGAATTAATATTTAGCTTAGTAAGTAAAATAAACAAAATTGAAAAATTTCAATTTTTTCTCCCTTTTGGCAGTATTTTCTTTGTGGTCATGTAATTCTGCAAAAGACAATATTCCACCCGTTTCAGAACGGACTAAAATCAAAGAACGCCTTATAGGAAAATGGGAGGTTTTGAAGTATAATCTTCGAGAAGCGGAAGAGATGACCAAAGGAGCGATTCCGGATACTTTATTCGTAATGGACGATAATACATATAGAAGCAACTCAGATACAGGAAAGTGGTTTTTGTCTTTTACCAATGACAAATTGACTGATTCTGCTACAAATGTTATTTTTTCTAAAGTTTCAGTGGAGTATACCCGATTTAAAATAAACAGCTTTTATGTAAAATTCTTCACGCAGAATAATAAGGAATTCATGCAGCAGTATTCTATTAATGATCATCGTATTATTATTTTATCTAAGTTATCTGATCAGTGAATCTTACAGACAGTCACAATCGTAAATTACATACTGATTTATCAGGAATTATCATACTTCACAATTTTCAACAATGACCCAACAACCACCACTCACCCCCGAAAATTTCGAATCAGAATTTAGCAGCCGCCCGGGAGTAAGACAGCAGGGCTATGTTAAAGGATACTCTTACTTTTTTATCAACGATCCGCAAAATGTAATACCCATTACGACTAACACCGATGCCATGTTTTACCTGAAACTGGATATTGTACCGGAAGAGGGGTCAGATATTGCGGTGCTGTTTATCAGGTTTGAGCCTGACCAGAAATTTTATCCAGCCGTTAGATATGGCAATAATAATGGGAATGTTACCAAACCGGTTTCTCACTATGCAGGGATCATGGATCAGTTGCGGCTGGCCCAGACAAACGGCAGACCGGTAAAGGTTTCTATACTGTTAATGGCGGATGGGCGGAATTCGCTGGTGTTACAATAGCAGACAAGTCTTTTAATTTGATCGAAAAGGGGAGCACTTACTGAACGCTTTTTAGCTTTATTTTTGGTGGATACGCCACCAATTTATGAGAGCAATTAGCCTCTTCCTGTTTTTATTTCTACTTGTCTCCGCTTCCGATGCCCAGGTAGTAACGGAGATGAAGAAACTGAATAGTAAAAAGAAATTGGAACTGGATACTACCGGCTGGAAAAAAACCGGCCTATTTATCCTGAATGTGAACCAGTCCATGCGCAGCGGCACCAATAATGGCGGGGAGAATTTCCTGATGGGTATCAACTCCATACTCAATAAAGCGGTTCATCACAAAAAAGGGAAATATACATTTGATGCTTACCTGGATCTGGAACTGGGTTTGGTCTATGCCAGCAGCTACAAGAAGTTCAGGAAAACCACCGACCGCTTTGACCTTACCGTTGAACTGGATCATTCAATCGGGAACAACAAACACCTGACCTATGGTTTTCTGGGAAATATCAATACCCAGCTTTTTCCGGGATATAACTATGTGTCGGATTTTCACTTCAAGGTATCAAATATTCTCTCTCCGGGTAAGGCCCTGATCTCTTTTGGACTGGATTATAAGGATGTGAAGAAAAATCCTATTTCTCCATTTTCGTTACGCCAGCCACCGTTCGCTGGGTCACAAAGGTTGACCGGGATTTTTATCCGAATTATAAGTTTGGGGTGGATTCATTCCATCGAGTATATACCGAAATCGGGGCCTATATCACGGCACACTATAGCCGACATTTTTCTGAAAAAATAAACCTGGTCAGCCGCCTCGATCTTTTCAGCAATTACAAACGGGACCCCAACCATGTGGATGTGTTTTCCAATAATATCCTCAGCATGATGTTCAGCAAAAAATTCTCCTGCACGTTTGTCCTGGACCTGCTCTACGATCACGATGTCAGCAAACAACTGCAGTTGCAACAGCAAATGGGAATCGGACTGCGATTGCAACTATAAAGAAAGCAGATTGTTCAAAGAACCTCCGCCAGCCGCCTGTTAAATATATCATCCGCTTCATGAATCAGCGCCCGCCGCCGGTTGAGGTATGCAACTGCGGAGATTTTACGGGTTTATATTTGTTTTGAATGAAAGAGGATTTTCTCCATTTAGATGGGGTCATCCTGTGGAAAAACATATTTTCCTGCATCTGAGATAGATTATTATTTTAAAAAGCCTTCGTGAAAAAAATCCTAACTGCCACTCTCCTTTTTATTCAAATTCATTCCATCGCCCAGCAATGCGGCTACGATCACTATTATCTCTTCCCCTCCATATTCATCAGGCGGGTAACAATGAACTGGTAAAGAATCTGAAAATCTATCTGACCGATGAGAATGGAAAGGCAGTCACGGCAGAAGTCCTTTATCAGGAAAACAAGGTCTGGAAAACCAGAAACGATACCCTTTTGGGCTGGGTGAACGGATCATTGAAAAAAGAGGATGGGAGCAGACCCCTGATCAGAAGGAATTTTTATAATATCGGAAAAGTATATGTAGTGGTGTTCCGGATGGACATCAGTAAAATGAAGGATCCCCTGCGCCGGCCACTCTATCGTTTACAAATAGAGGGAGGAGAAAGCAGAGATGGTTTTAGGTTTCAGTCGCAAAGCGTTCACCTGCCCCTGAACAAAGCCCTCTGGCTCTGTAATAACGGGATACTGGACAATTTTCCACCCTCCATACCGGTGGAGCACCTGGATCATCAGCCCTATCAACCCATTGATATCGTTTTGCAAAAAGAAGAAATGCAAATGGGAGAAGATCCGCGGGCAACAATGGGACCGATCTACCAGCTTCGTCCTTATTATGAGATGTCCACCAACCCCGCTGCCTATAACCGGACCGAAAGAATCCTGCAGGGTGTTAAAGTATTTGATACTAGATCCGGGAAAGTTCAGCAGGATATTCCGATCCGGTCTGATGTGGTTCTTTTTGAGGAAACCTATCAGCAGACGATCAGTTCACATGATTTTTATCAACGTTCTTTAAAAGAAGCAGCTGATTTTGCTGTGTTGGTGAAACGCTGGCGGGATACCATTTTTGCTGTGGAGCGGACACAAACCGATTGCTATGTTTTTAATCCTTCTAAAAAACAATATGAAAAAGATACCCTGCTGAGCCGCTATCCAGATACCCGTTATTATGAAGGTCTCAAAACCTTTCGCCGGATAGAATACCTGCTGACTCCAAAATCTAAAGTCAGAAATACCTATGAACTAAAAGATACCAGCTGGAAACTGATCGATAAAATCGAAGAATTGTTTCCAGCCTATCAACCCAAGGTAAAACCGACTGCAGGAGCCTGTGTTTTTTTTGAAGAGAAATACCATCGCCTGCCGGTACAAGTAGTGCAGGGAACCAATGCCAGTATCGTGGTGAGGGATAGTTTCCGGTTATATAATTATTGTGAGGATACGATCAATATTGTCAGCGTAAAGAGTCAACACCGGAATTTTTTCTCGGTTTCCCAAACCATGCTCCCCAAGCAATATACAACGCTGTACTTTGAGGGCATCGTGCAGAACAGCAGCTCTGATTTCAATACCAATAGCTTTGTCTGCTACCTGGAGCTGGAGGATAAAACGACCTTGTCATTTGGGATTGATATCCCGGTAGTGAGTAATAATAGTAAAGTGGCATACCGAACGGATGGGTCAGTTCTCTATTCCATTGCCCAGCGGCCCAATACCCGCTTTACAAAAGCAATCTTTACCTACCCGGATGGAACCATCAGGGCTACAGGTTTCGTACAGGATGCTGATACTTCATTAAAAGTCGGAAAATGGCAGTATTATGAAAAAGGGGAATGGAAACTAACAGAAATCGTTTATTCAAAGGAACTGACCCTCTCTGTGCTCAATGAAGCGTACAGCTATGGGAAGAGACCAGTACATTTTAAAGTCCTGGAGAATGGCGTTTGGAAACAGCCCATTCTGCAAAATGACAATGGCGCACAAACCTTTTATATCACAGATGCCACAGATAGTATCCTCGCTTATGCCGATTCCCTTTCATATAGTTTCAGACTGCCTTACCAGGGATTGCCGGATAATATTCAAAAGCAGTTTTATCTCTTGAAGCCCGGGGAGCGCACGCTTAAAATCGGGTATTATCTGATGCCTTTTAGTACGATCAGTCATCATTATGCGATTATTCCGGATTATTTGATCAGGAGAAATCCGAGGCAAACCACTTACCAGCTGACTGATTCGATCATCAGTCACTTACAGAAGCAGTATCCAAAACTGGCACATGTATATATTTCCAGAAACGGGAGAGGGATCTCCATGGAAAGTTTAAGTGCCGATATGCGGCAAAAATTATTGAAACAGTTAAAAGCTGATAAAGGGATTTCCTTTGTATCGCAGTTGTTTTCGATAGCTGAAAAAGGGGCTATGACTTATTGTGATAACAGGTGTATGTGGAGTTAAAGGGCAATCAACCGGATTCACTCAAGAATGCCGCCCTGGCGCTTGGGTTTTCCAATATGCAGGCAGATATGGGGTATAACCGTTACTGGCTGACCTATGAAAGCAAGATTATTGATGAGGGATTTTTTGAGGCGTTTAAAAAACTAACGGAACTGCCCTGGGTGATGAGTGCGCATTTTAATCATTATATGGAGCAAGAGCCGGATGCTGAGAGGGTGGCTGGTACTTCAAATTTTCACCGCGGAGAACGGGAGTAAGCAGAGATTTCGCAGAGGTTAATCTCTCTGCGTAATCTCCCTGTTCTCTCGTTCTCTGCGGTGAATAAATAAATACAAGTTTCCTCACTACGTTCGGAATGACAGTTACTTTGGAGGGGGCTGGGAATACAAGATTTCTCGCTTCGCTCGAAATACCAGTTTGAGGGCGCTTTTTTCTATTTTTTTGTGTTGAAAAACACATGGTTTGCAATTTGTAGGAACGAATTTTTGTGGGATAAAACTTCACAGCAATGCAGACAAGTGTTCATCAGTACTTTGTTTATATCACGACCAATCCGGGTAAATCCACTTTATATGTGGGGGTTACCAATAATTTAGCAGAAAGAATAAATGAGCACTGGGGGAATAGGGGCCGCCCCGAATCATTTGCAGGAAAATATTTTTGTTATCACCTCATTTATTTTGAAGAGTTTCAATATATCCAGTCTGCCATCGCCCGGGAAAAGGAAATCAAAAAATGGAGCAGAGAAAAGAAGTTCTCTCTCATCCAAACCCAAAATCCGGACTGGCATTTTTTAAACGAAAAGATCTGTGGTCAATGGCCCCCTCAAAACCTACACAAACGCTACTAAGTCTGCTATTTCGAGCGAAGCGAGAAATCTTGTATTTACCTATCCCCAAATAAAAACATGTCATTCCGAACGAAGAGAGGAACCTTGTATTTAAATTTTGCAGCACCGCCCCTGTATTTAATTTTCGTAACCCCGCCCCTGTATTTAACTTTCGCAGCACCGTCCTTGTATTTAATTTTCGCAACCCCGCCCTTTTATTTCAAAAGCGCAGCACCGCCCTTGTATTTAATTTGCGCAGCCCCCCTTATATTAAATTTCCCTCCTCCTTTTTCTAATCCCGCCCCTCTTTCTTTATATTTACCCCTCAACCTTTACCATGAAACCTGTATTTATTTTTCTTCTCGCATTCCCTTTTTCCCTCTCCGCTCAGATCCTTCCCAAAAATCAGGAAGTAGAAGTCAATACCAGCTTATCCGATTCTGCCAAAAAGAGCTGGAAAAAAGCGATCGTGACCGATGTGGATACAGTCGCAAAAAAATATGCAGTAAAACTGGCAGATGGCAGTAAGATGGACATCCCGGCTACCAGTCCCGAAAAATGGATCAGACCGCAAGCCGCTACCCTGGCCATGCTGGGGCCGGATAAAAAAGTCCGTTACGAAAGATCCGTACAGGCGATCAAAGGATTTTCCTGCCGCCCTTCAGAAGTCTATATCAAGAAAAGTATCAAGGCCAAACTGGCGGAGCATTTCAAAGACTACAACGAAATTTTTGTTGACTACAACTCCTTTAAAGCACAAAATGGTTATGAGGACTCCAAAATAAAGGGCCGCTTCGTCTACCCTTATAAAATAGAAATGCGGGTCTTCCTGAAACGTACAGTTCTCTTCGGCGGTAAAGCCTACTATGAATACCAGACCTGGGAGTATGACCGGGTGTATGAGTATGCAACCCGTGGCAAAAAGCAATGTGAGTTATACCCGGTACCAGCCAATGATGCCAAAATGCTTTCCAGCGGTTGGTATACACTGAATACGGAGAATTGAGGGGTATTCCGATTGGCCCCGACTACTTTAACATTCGTCCAACGCATCTACCCGCAACAGGGTATGGCAAGATCTGTTTTTGAATACTAGTTTGCATTAAATTATTTTACCATGAAGAAGTTAATGATCGCCCTCGTTTTTGCCTTTACCGCACAACTGGCCAGCGCCCAGTTTAGTTTTTTCTCCACCAGCACCGACCTGCTGAATAAGAGCAGCCAGGAAGTATCCGGTCATGAAGAGAAAAAACAACTCTATCATATCTCCTTTAAAGACATGATCCTGGTACATACCATTTTTGACGAAGAAACCGGTGAAGTATCCGATTCACAGATCTACCAGATAGTAGAAACAAAAGAAGAAGGTACAGATAAAGTTATTTTCCAGGCAAAGTCTGGTGTATCAGGTAAAACCTACGAGTACCGCCTGCATATCCCCGATGGACAAAACCCGACCCTGCTCCTGGTCCTGGCTGGTGAAGATGTTGATCTCCGATATAATGGAGTGATCAGTACACTCAAGACCATCAAGCAATAATTATGATGCAGGGGCATTGTTTTTTTGTAAAACGAGGATGCTGATATCAGTGGCAACTCCAGATTCTTCAATACTGCTGGTTCTTTGCTGCACAATGTAATTGGTTAAAGCTGCTACAAAAGGTACACCCATGATTCTTTGCGGAGTTGAAAGAACCACCGTAGTTCCTGCATCCAGCCATTGCCGGATCAGGGTAAGTAACACTTCAAATTGTTCCGGTGCATAATTCACATCACTGAGCAGGATGGTATCGGCTGATATATCCGAAGGAAAATGATTCCAATCAATACTCATAGCGTTGGCATGGGAAAGTCCCAGCAACGCTATGTTTTTTTCTAAAAGAGCCACTGCAGCGGGATCATGGTCAGTGATGATCAGCGATGCAGCTTTTCCGGCAATGCTGAAAGAAGGTAATCCAATTCCGGCACCGATTTCCAATACTTTTTTATCATGGGTCCATTCCGGATGGGATAATAAAAATGCGGCCATGGCATGGGCAGCAGGCCAGACCTTCGCCCAAAAAGGAAAGGGAAGCCCCGGATAGGTTACCAGTAATTTTTCATAAACAGATTTTACCTGCTGCGGGTCCGGAATATATAAATGCAATCCCGGTGAGTAGGGTTGGAGAAGAAGCGGGTATGGGAAATTTTGAATGATGAATTTTGAATTGAGGATCTTCAATCTATCGGCATTTTACAAACTGATTTCCTGCAAAGAACCGCTGCCATCGAGCAGGTAAAGTTTGATTCCGGCAGCCATCAGAAAGACCGGCAATTTGAAACTGGTTTTTCCCAATACTGTTTTGCTGCCTGCAGGAACATCATAGCGGATCAGTGAGCCATCTTTTTCCAGTATAAAAAGCTTGCCACTGATTACTGCACCGGCAATACTATTAGTCAACGACTGCGGGGAAAGAATTTGCTTCCAGGTTCCATCCGCTTCACTCACCTGTAAAAGGTTACCGGATGCGCCTCCCAGGTATAGGCTTCCACCTGTTTCATAAAGGGCTCCGCAACCGGCAAAATCGGGTTTGCCAAGCGCGATATAATTCCCGGTATTGACATTGGTGGCATAGAGCGTTCCGTTTTTTTCTACCGAATAAAGATACCCATAGACCGGAACGGCCTGCATGGTATTGATCCAGTCACCTGCCTTACCAAGTATCGACCACTGCCCGGTTTCCGGATGGGTGCGATAAAGACTGCCGTCCTTCTCCAGTGTAAATAAATTCTTACCACCTCCCCAGAGCCGGATGCTGTTTCCGTAATGCTGGTCATTCACTGCTGACTTTTCACCGGTACTGAGATTTGTTCGGATAAACTTTCCTGTTGTATCAATGCTGTATAATGCTCCGTTACAAGTGGTGGCCAGCCGGGTACCCGACCAGTTACCTGATTGACCAATTGGTTTGCTGTTGAATGTTTGTGCAGCGATGCAGGTATAAAAAAACAAACAGTAGAAGAAAAAGGAAGTCTTTTTGCGCGTCATCGTCTTGATTTGATTGAGCTAATATCCGTATTTAAGGAGAATTTCTATTGATTATTGTCATGCGAACACCGATCTTATTATCAGCGTTGATTTTTTAATCCTGCGTCCTGCACTCCCAATGACTTCAGACATCTGTTTACAAATAAACAGACTAACCTTATAAAATTCCCACATTCGGTTTTGTAATTTCCCGATCCTCATCATTTTGAGAAAACTTGGTCACAGGTTGCCGGTAACAATAGTTTAGTGTTGACTGCTTTGGTGTAGCTTGAGCGCATATGGAGAGTTTTAAGATTGTGGTTTTCATCATGGCGATCCTGATCAGTCTCACTGCCATTGCCAATAAAAGAAAGCTGCCCTATCCGGTTTTGCTGGTGCTGGCAGGACTGGTCATCGGCTTTGTACCCCACTTGCCCAATCTGGCATTGGATCCCGATATCGTTTTTGTGATCATCCTGCCCCCGCTTTTGTATGATGCCGCATCCAGAACTTCCTGGCATGAGTTCAGGACATCCATACGTCCCATTGCAGCCCTGGCCATCACACTGGTATTTTTTACAACGGTTTCAGTAGCTGTTACGGCACATTACCTGATCCCCGGATTTGAATGGGCACTCGCTTTTATTTTGGGTGCCGTGGTATCACCTCCTGATGCCGTGGCAGCATCCGGAATTATCAAAGGACTGGGATTAAATAAACAAGTCATCACCATCCTGGAAGGAGAAAGCCTCGTCAATGATGCATCCGCCTTAATTGCTTACCGTTCGGCGGTTGCTGCAGTAACTACCGGCACTTTTGTATTCTGGAAAGCAGGACTTCAGTTTTTACTGGTAGCCGGTATGGGCATCCTGATCGGTGTACTGGTAGGCTATGTATTTGTACTGGCCTATAAAAAAATCAGGAATAACCCGGTGGTGGAAACAAGTTTTACTTTATTGTCGCCTTTTATTTCTTACCTCACGGCTGAACAGTTTCATATGTCGGGAGTACTGGCAGTGGTCAGTACAGGTTTATTGATTGCCTGGAGAGCACCGGAGGTTTTTTCATTCCGGACCAGGATGCAGGCAAGAGTCGTATGGGATATACTGGTTTTTTTATTACAGGGTTTTGTATTTATCATGATTGGGTTACAGCTGCCATCCATTATTGCTGATCTTAGTAATTATAGTTTTATAGAAATGCTGGGTTATGGGCTGCTGATCAGTTTGGTTACCATTACCGTGAGAGTGATATGGGTATTCGCTGGTGCCTGGTGGATGAATTATATGAAGAAAGGCAGGAAAGAAATGGTTGAAGGACAAAACGATCATTGGAAAAATGTGCTGGTGGTTGCCTGGACCGGAACCAGGGGTGTGATTTCTCTGGCTGCTGCCCTTGCCTTACCGCTTGTACTGGACGATGGATCCGCTTTTCCCAAAAGGCATTCGATCATATTCCTTTCTTTTGTGGTCATATTTATGACGCTGGTGGTGCAGGGACTCTCCCTTCCTTTGCTGGTCCGTTTGTTAAAGATCAAGCCACAAAAAGATGCCGGTTCAGAAGACAGGGAACTGCAATTACTACTGGCCACGGCCACACTTGAATTTATAGCGCAGGAATACCCTTCCAATAAACCGGACAAAACAAGGGATCTGCTGAAATCGAATTATCAATTATTGGTTTTACAACTCACAAAAGAAATCCGGATCATTAAAAAAACAGGCGAAGAACCAGTTGAAGGGAATGATCAGCAGCAGGATGCACTCTTAAAGGAGAGATTAAAGATTAATCATTTTCAGAGAGATTTACTACTCCACTTGCATAAGGAAGGAGAATTCAGTGATGATGCACTCCGAAAAGCAGAGAGAGAGATGGATATCAATGAATTGAAGTTGAGCCTGGGGGATCCTTGAGCAGGATGTGATACGAAGGTCAATATCTGTGAATTATATAAGTGCCGGTATCAAGTGTATAATAGTAATCATTAAAAATGATACAACTTTGTTAGTGCGCTCATAAAAGCAGCAGGTTTTGGTTGGTGCTTCCGGTTTCCGGAAGCACTTTTTTTTTGAAGTACATCCTGTTGATTTCCTGCAAATGCCTGTGAATCCTGCAAAGAATTATAAGCAGCTTGTAATTTATTTCCCGGCCTTCCCCGGATCTTTATTAATCTCCATCTGCTGTTTTTACAATGGGGTCTCCCTTTAAAGGCAGTTCATTTTTATTCAATTTAAATCAATTCTATGCCTATTAATTTAGTAAGTCTTGTTCAGCAAAACCTGGGTTATCCGGCATTAATTAAAATGGATGCGAATACGCAGGAGGCCGTCATTGATACTTCCCTTCCAGCGGAAGATCGCTTTAGTCAGGCAGCCATACCCGCTGTATTGATTACCATATATAAATACAGCCGGGCAGATGAAAACGCTGAGAAATTGCTGAAGGATGAAGCTGTTCCCGAATGGATGACCCTGATGCAGGAAAAGGCGCCCGGGGAAATGATTCAGGTAGTAGCAGACTATGCCGGCATTTCTGCCGAAGAGTCCGGTAACAGGATGAATGCTATTGCTGCAGAATCGGTCCGTTTAATAAAACTGGATATAGGGGAGAAGGGAACAATATTAGATCTGAAAAATCTGATGGCCGATCAGCGAAATTTTATTCTTCCTTATTTGCCGGCGGCCATGCAACTGGGAGCGATGCTGGATGATTCAACCCTGGATGACAGAACCAATAAAATGCAGGGACCGGTTTCGGGACTCATGCATGCCATCGGAAATAAATTAGCAGGTTCGGATACAGGCTCAGCCACCTGAATAAAAGAAAAATCCGGTAACCGATTGAACGGCTTCCGGATTTTTTTATGTTGATATAGGATAGGTTAACTATTGCTTCTTTAATCAATCATTATACGCCTTTGCATAGGCATCCAGTTCATCTCTGGCAGACTGTCTTTCCAGGATCTCATACAATTCATTAAATCTTTGCCTGTCGGTGATTGTCCGGTAAGCTAGTTTGGCAAGCTGTAGTCTGTTGCTTTCATAGGAAACCAGCAGGATCAGTTTTTTGGTTTGTGCCGACGTGAAGTAATTCCCCGATTTATTAAATACTTCAGTGAGCGAAGTCATTTGTTCATTGGGCATGAACTGGCGTTCGATGGATTGATAAAGATTATTGAACTCCATATCACTCATTGGATTGATATCCTGCTCACCTGACTGGCGTTTGCTGACATAGATCATCAGTTCACTTCTTTGGGCGGCATTACTGATCAGGCTATACATATCGCTGAAACGTTCCGGATCAGTTACCCTGTTATAAGCCGATTTGGCCAGGTGTAAACGATGCCCGTTATCAGGTACCAGCTGGATCAGCTGGCTGGCCTGACTGGTGGTGAAATAATTACTGTTATTATCAAAGGCCGTTGAAATGGAATTCACCTGTGTGGCTACCGGCCATTGTTGCTGAATAGTTGTGTATAGCTGGGTATAAGCAGCATCCTCCGTGGGATTTTGATGGGTGATATCCCTGTCGTACCTGTCAACATATGCCGCCAGATTATCCTTACTCGCCTGAGAATTAAAGAGAGTATTGACCTGGTAAAAATTACCGGGATCTGTAATGCTCCGGTAAGATAAGCGGGCGAGTTCAAGCCGGTTACTTTCATTATTCGCCAAGGCAATCAGTTTTTTTGCCTGTGCGGTTGTAAAGTAATTGGAATTGTTATTGAAAGCAGCTGACAGGTAATTGAATTTTATCGTGCTGGACCATTGGCGACTGGCCTCCTGGTATATTTCATTGAAGCGGCTATCTGTCATGGCCACCGCATCAGGGTAGGGATCGTCCTGGTAATTGCTGGCATAGTCTTCCAGATCCTGCCGCGATGCCTGACTGGAAAATAGATTGTACAATTGGTAAAAATTGTCCTGATCTGTGATTTTACGGTAAGATAATTTAGCCAGTTCCAGTCTGAAACTTTCCGAATTCACCTGTTGCAGTAACTGTCTTACCTGTAAAGTGGTAAAGTAGCGGTTAGGGTCATCAATGGCATTGGCGATCACTGTTTTCCTTTTGGTTGTAGTATTTTGGACCTTTACACTTCTTAAAAGGATGGCGAATGCCTCATCAGTCATGGCGGTGCCATTATTGGCCACATCTTTTTTAGGCTTTTCAATGATTTCAAAACTACCGTTACCGGTAAGGTTGATTCGCATATTGTATCCCTGCCTGAGGAGGAAAACGGTTCGGGTATTTTCCAGTTTACCACTGCGTTGGTAGGAACGCCTTACCTGCAGGTTATGCTGCCCCTGCGCCAGATCATAAAGCGTGATAATGGTATTGTTGCCAGCTGATACACTGCTGTTCAGGGTGTAATTCTTGCCATCCAGGGTGATTTGCGGATTGGTGCTGCTATTGATGTTGATGGTAACGGTGTTGTTGTACTGTTGTGCGGCTACTGATAAACTCAGCAGGCTGACAGATAGAAAAGCAAAATACTTTTTCATATCGATTATTTTAAAAGGTAAAAAAAGGGCTGGGTCTGGAAGCTACAGGGCTCAGCCCTTGTAAGAATAGAAGGTAATGAGGGCTATGAGTAATACCAGCGTGGCCAGTATCAGCGCCACCGGGTAATCGCTTCTTTTTTGTTTCATATCAATTGATCATTTCGGTATCAGTGATATCTGGTGAAAAAGGTTTGGATGAACCGATCGCCTTGTCAGACTCTGACATTGCTTAATAAACCAAACACTTTGAGTAGCCAGAATATCAGGAGGATGACCACCACTATATTCAAAATGGATTTGATTTTTCTGTCCATCGGAATATACGTGTTGATCAGCCAGAGGACAAGTCCGGCAACAACCAGCGTGATTATAATTGTAAGAATTGGCAAAATTGACAGTTTTATGATGAGTAGTAAAGATCAGGGTTAAGTATGCTGATCTTGTTACAGCTCCATTAGAATAACTTATAATATTCACAGGTATTTAGCCGGATTTTCAATAAAAAACCCCGGTAGAAACCGGGGTCGTGTTATTGAGAAATATTCGACGTCCTGATATAAATGATTAATTCTTTAAAGCCAGTAAAAGGCTGTCTTTTATACCTTTTGGGGTGCTCCGTTTTCCGGTTTTTGCCGTAATTGAAGGTTTTTGGCGGCCATCAATCGTAAATAAACTGTCAGACCCAGGTTGCCTATAAATTATTTCCAAAAGGCTGCCATTCCTGATCACAGATGAACTGGTAACACTTACAATTGGTTCTGCAATATTGGATGCCCCGTCAATAAACTGGCGTTGCAAGGGTATGTAATCAGGTGCTGTATATTGAAGTAAAGTTTGGCTTTTGATATGCTGACCCGAGGTTTTTGCCTTGTAAAAGACAAAAGAGAGAATACTAATTATCAGAATAAGTGATTTCATGAGAAAGTACAAGGCTGATTGTCAATGAGAGAAATAAATTTTTTTAAAATCAGGAAGACAAAGATGGTTGATCCGTCAGCTGATTTTATTACAGGATGGAGTGTTTAATTTATAATATTCACACTTGCCGCTTAGGATTAATATGATATGTATAAAACATTGGTGCTGGATTGTCGCAGAATTGTCATGAAATAATGATACCGTTTATTTTTTACCCTCTCCCAATATTATCTGCCAGTTCTTCGGGTTCCAATTGGGTAATTCCACGCATCTTTCTTTTTTTCAAGGGTATTACTTTCACAGGTGCAGATGATTCCTGCGCCGGAGTATGATTCCATTCTTCGTTTTTTACAGGCTGTGATAATCCCCGAACGGGCATAGGCATTAGTGGTCTTGATATAGTTTCCCTGATATCAGGTTGCTGCCAGAAGTTCCGGTCTTTGCTACTGGTGGTCTTAGGTACCTGAACTGGTTCTTCTTTCCGAATAACCTGTAAAGGCTCATCTATTCCATTTTTATTTCTTTGTTTGTTGACGGGTCCCTGTTTTACCGGTTCTTCTTTACCTGATTTATTGGAAGGGGCTCTTTCAGGAGGCAACCTGACTGGTTCAACATTCTTCACGGGTTTTTCTATTTCGCGTTTGCGTTCCTGTTTGGGCGCCTGCTCTTTTGGGATCTGCCTGGCTGGTTGTTTAGAAGATGGTTGTCTTGATGGTGCTTCATTCTTTACAGGTCTTTCTATAACGGGTTTAGGTACTGGTTGTGCTTTTTGTGGTTGCCTGACCGGTTGTTCTGTCCTTTGTTGCTTTGGTAGATCTGCTTTCCTGATCGGCCTTTCAGTGGCCGGTTGTCTTTCATTTCTTACCGGCTGTTCTGTTTTCGGTTGCCTTTCCGGAAATGTAGTGGTCGGTTGTTTAGCTGGTTTTTTGTTTTTTTCAGTTCTGTCATTAGCCGGTTGTATAACTGGCCTTGTTACTGCAGGCTTAGCGGGTTCTGTTGTTTTGGGGAACCGGCCGGGTTGATCATCTCTGTTTCTTTGCTGATCCGTAGCCTGGGTATTTCGATCCGTTCTTTCTTTTATTTCCGGCGGGCTTTTAAGGGAAGGTTTATTTTTGTCCCGGCTCCGGCTATCTGCATTATTCTTTGTTTGTGGTTTACCGTTATTCCATTCGGTTGTTCGCTGCGGAACGGGTTTGCGGCTGATGCCATTTTCTTTTTCAATTTTTGGCCGATAAATATTTAGTCTGTCATTACTGAAGCTTTGACCAGGTTTATCTCTTTGTCCAATCAGAGCAGGTTTAAAAGAAGTTCCCGTGTATCGTTGCACTTCATCCCGGTCGGGGCCTTTGTTGTATCGGCTCCTGCTGTCAGGCTCACCATAATAATTATTGATAACATAAGAATTATTGATGATGGTAGTGTTGCCGGATGTGCTGAGATAGAAGTTGAATATATTTCTTTGTCCAAAATCCCTTTCGCGTACAAAGCGCCAGTAATTATAGGGTTGGTTATAACCATAGTTGTTCGACCAGCTGATACTGATTTCAGGACCAATCGGCGCCCATCCATAATAACCAGCAGATCTTCTCCAGGTCACCCAGCCGGGTCCCCATTCGTCACCGGGTATCCATGCATAACCATAGTAGGGGTCAAAGTACCAGCGTCCGTAATGGAATGCTGCCCATCCCCATTCATAATCCGAGGTCCAGGTCCATCCTGCATCTGTATACAGCCAGTATCCATTATTACTATAGGGTGCAAAATCGTCTTCCACATCCGGAATCCAGACATAGCCAAAGTCAGGGTTTTCTACCCATTCTCCATAGGGACTCAGGTTATCATAAAAAAGCTGGAAACTAAATGAACTTTGTGCAGACAACCGGGATGAACCGGCGCTGATCATTGCACCGGTAAGTGCCAGTGCCAGGAAAAATCGGTGAATCGTTTTCATGATGTGATGCTCCTGACAGAATCAGGTGATGATCGTTAATTATTTGAATGATAAAGATGAATCAGGAAGGGTAACAATTTGTTACACACGCATGCTGAAACATTGTATCATTCACATACGATCTGCATCATGATGCTGTTTCCATGAAAACCTGTTTGCCTGTTTGATGGGTTGTTGTCTGACAGGGTGTTTTTTCCAATGCCAGTCTGGCCAGCAGGCAGCTTACCGTAGATTCGGCGCCCTGATTCAGGTTCACATTATTTTCTTCCAGTCCGTCATAGCAACCACCCGTACAGGGATTGTAGATGATCTGGTGAAGGTGATTCCTGCCGAGGAACCATTCATAAGCCAGGTTCATTTTATTTTTATATTCTTTGTCCCTGAAAACAGTAGAGAATTTCTTCAGTGCTAAAATGGTATAGGCCACATCAATGGGTTGTTCTCCTCCCTGCCATACCCTGGAAGATTCCCGGCCCTGGTGCAGCCAGCTGCTGTTGGAGATCACTTTGATGGCTCCATCAACAAATATTTTTGATAAGAGGAAGTCAAATGATTCCTTGGCTGTTTCCTTGTAAACCAGCTTTCCTGTTGCAAGCCAGGCACAGAGCATAGCTTCCGGCAGCAGACTGTTAGCATATGTGAGATAGCTTTCGTACCAGTGCCAGTTTTCTTTTTTTTCATGGCGGTACATTTGCAGCAAACGGTTGGCCAGTTCAATGATGATGGCAATATCCTGTTCTCTCCTGGTTTCTTTATTGCGGTAATACAATCCTTTGATCACAAAAGCCATGGCACGGGTGGAGTGAATGGCCCCGGCATTCAATTGTGCGGATGACATCATGGCATCTGCCTCTTCAATGATCTGCAGGGGAAGGATATGTTCAAGGGAGAGCAGGTAACCCAGTGCCCAGATCGCCCTGCCATTGGCGTCGGCGAGATTCACTTCGTTATTCTGACCACTGAAAAAGCGCTCCTCTTTTACATAGTTCAGGAAATGCCCTTCGGGTTGCAGGCAGTATTTAATGAATTTAAAATAGATTTTAATGTAGGGAAGACCGGCGGTGTCACCGGTAAGTTCAAAATGCCGGCACATGGCCACCAATGCCCTTGCGTTATCGTCCAGTGTATAACCGGATTGGATATCGGGCCGGTTGATCACAGAAAACTGGATCATTCCAAATGAAGTCGTCAGTTTTTTAAAGTGATCCAGGTTCACGGGCGGAAGGGAATAGTGAAGCTGCAAATCTCCTTTGCATAATTGTTCAAATAATAATGCATGGGCAATGGCGGTATTTTCCCAGGCGGTGGAGGCTGTTTGCTGGATGCTGTTGATCCCTGTTTTTTCCCGGAGGGTATCATCTGTAAGTAAATCCACGATGGCCTTACTGAGCTGGGCTGCATTGCCAAAATCAAAGATCACATTTCCTTCCTGGGGTAAAACCTCTTTCGCATGCGGAATAGGTGTTGAAATAATCGGGCATCCGCAACTGATGGCATAGGAGAAAGTACCGCTTACGGTCTGGTTGGGATCCCGGGAGGAAAATATATAGATATCAGTAAGCTGTAAATAATCTAGTAGTTCTTCCAGTGGCAGGTAAGCATTAATAAAGCGAACATGTTCGGTCAGGTTCAATGCTTTTGTTTTTGCTACCAGTGATTCCCGGTATCGTTCACCTTCATTACTGATTACACCGGGATGTGTTTTGCCAATGATCAGGAACAGTACATCAGGATCCAGTAATACAATGGCCGGTAAGGCCGATAAAGTGGTTTCGATACTTTTTCCGGCACTGAGTAATCCGAATGTAGACAGTACTTTTCTTCCGGTCAGCCCGTATTTTTCTTTCAGTAGTTTTTTATCCTTATGTGGCACCAGGTGGGTGCCATGCGGAATCACAGTAATCTTTAAGGCCGGGATAGAGTAGTGATGTACCAGCATTTCTTTTGAGTGCTGGGTCATTACAATGATGCCGGCCGCCGTTTTACAAATTTCCTTCACATTCTCCAGTAAGGCGGTATCCGGTTCTGGAAGTACAGTATGAAAAGTGATTAATACAGGCACCTGTAATGCATGCAGTAATTCATGCAGGGCTTTTTCCTGTTTGGCATAAAATCCAAATTCATGTTGCAGCAATACCAGGGAAACAGATGGATCATCCTGGATGGATTGATACAGGGCTTTATAGGAAGCCGGATCATCTGTTTGCAACCTGTATTGAACTTCAGCAGGGTATTGGTGTTTTTCCACGGCTGTTTCCAGCGCGCAAATCTGCAGCCGGAAACCATGGTTGAATTTGTTTCCCAGCGCCTGTACCAGGTCCTGGGTATAGGTGGCAATACCGCATTGCCTGGGTGGGTAGGAGCTGATAAAAAGAATGACAGGTTGTGCCGTGCTGGAAATACTATCTCCGTTTTGCTGACCCCTGTGACTGGATTCCTGCATGAGTTGCCCGGCCTTATTGTATGGATTTTGTATTTTGTTCATCCGGCTTCTTATTTAAGAGTAATTCATCAATCAATGCACTAAGACTTACGGAAGCAACGGCAATCTGCTCATCTGCTGCACCGTAATAGATATATAAAGTGTCGCCAAACAGGGCAGTGCCGGTGGGGAAGCACACATTATTTACATATCCCGTGAGTTCCCATTCCTCTTCCGGTTTAAAAAGCGGCTCTGGCAGACGGGCTATTTCGCGGGTGGGGTTATCGAGATCAAGCAGGGCGGCACAGGCCGAGTATACATAGCCTTTGATGGTATCATGAACACCATGATAAATAATCAACCAGCCGGCAGCGGTTTCAATAGGCGGGCAGCCTCCGCCGATATAACTTACTTCATGTTCGTATTGAGCTGACAGTACAATATATTGTTCCAGGTGCAGGAAATAATGCTGCCAGAATACCGGAGTCAGTTCAGAAAGGTCATTCACTGCTACAATCTGTATATCGGGCCTCACCCGATGCAGAAAGACCAGCTGGCCATTGATTCTCCGTGGAAAGAAAATCACGTTTTTGTCCCAAAGCAGCATTTTCTTTCCGGCCTCTTCGGAACTATGCCGGTGTTCATTATAGCGTAGGTATTTTTCGTTTATAATTTCTTTTGATCCGGCCAGTCTGCTGAAAGCTTCATAATCAATTTGTGGAACAATCAGTCCCTGCTTTTCAAATTGCTGCAGATCTTTTGATACTGCCAGTGCGCCCAGCGCATTGATGCCATCGTAAGCGGTATAACTTAAATAATAGAGGTCATCAATTTTTACAATACGCGGGTCTTCCATCCCTTTTGATTCATAGTCGAAC
The DNA here is from genome assembly GCA_016720745.1 of Chitinophagaceae bacterium. GTDB lineage: Bacteria > Bacteroidota > Bacteroidia > Chitinophagales > Chitinophagaceae > JJ008. The sequence continues at coordinate 163,500 of JADKKA010000006.1, forward strand.
TGCGGAAAAAGTAAAGGAGAGTCGGATCTTTCGGCTACTGTAAGTGGCCCACTCAGCCGGCAATAACCCACGCTGGAGTAATTGCCTTTACTAACGGCCCGGTAAAAAAGATGTATGATATCATTTTCCCTGATTACAGCCGGATTTAGCACGCCTTCGTTTTCAAATACCAGGCAGGTTTTTTCCAGCAGCACCCCATTTTTAATTACGCTCGGCATGATGATTTATTAAAATTGAAACAGGCAATACCGCTGGTCAGCAGCTGATATCGGTAGCAATGGTATAAGCCTTTTTTAAAAAGCTGATTGATCCGGGCAGTTGTTCAGATCCTGATTTTTTTAATGGCTTCGAGTAAACCAAATGCCTGTAGCAGCCAAATCACTAAAAGAATGGTTACAACCGCATTCAGCAGATTTTTGATCTTCCGGTCCATGGGGATATAGGTATTGATCAGCCAAAGCAAAACCCCGGTAACGATCAGGACGATGATGATGGTAAGGAGTGGGATAGTCGTAAATTTAAAAGTTGGTAAATATGGTCATTAAAATTGCATTCGGTTTTTGTGGTACAGGAATACTTCGAAACAGCATTTGTTATTCATATCCGTCTTTGATAATCGTCAGTATCATTTTAAACCGGCCATTGGGTTTGATATAGTTGGAAGCGTGCGCCGGAATGATGATGCCCTGTCCTTTTTCCAGGATATGGGATTTCTTATCTATAATTAATTCTGCCTTTCCTTCAATGATCTGGGCAAACTGGTCAAAGGGCGTTGTTTTTTCAGTGAGGCCTTCTCCGCTGTCAAAAGACATAATACTGATATTCCCTGTCGATTTTTTGATGATGGTCTTGATCACAACTGCATTGGTTACATATTCAATAATTTCTACAATGATGTGGGAGGTCGATTTTTCAAGTTCTGCGGTATCCATAGGTATCTTTAAATGGGTTATCATGATATTATGGCGGTATTGTTTTAAAGAAATAAACACCAGCAGCAGTGCAGTCGTACTGATAGTAATACATTGCAGCTACTGGTGGTTAAGACGAACTGTCAGTTCCGGCGTCTATTCCGGTTCTGCCAGTTGTTATGCTCCGGGTGCTCTTTTATCTTGAAGTACCTGGAGTCTTTGCTGTTCCTGATAGATTCCTGATTATGATTGTTTTTATAGGTAGCGTATTTGGTCCGGTACATTCCGGCGTTGCGATAGGGGCGGTTATCATTGACCACTACTTTGTAACCTGAGTATAAGTCGTAGTTACGATACTGGCGGGGAAGGCTGGCACTGAATACCCAGCGACCTCTTTGTTCGTACACATACTGGCGTCTTGACACATTGTAGAATACATCGATCTCTGGTAAATAATAGTACTCTGCCCTGTCATATCCGGATGGACCCCAAACCGGTTGTGACCCTATATTGGCCCTGATGCTGATGCGGAGCTGGGCCGAAGCCTCCTGGAACAGGATCGATCCAAGGATGAATCCTGATAATAAAAGTATTTTTTTCATTTCTTTTTATTTAGGGTGATGAAGTTGCCGGTATTTGTTTTTTTTCCGTCAACTGATGGTCTTACATACCGGCAATGATCTGCTGAATTTCCTTTTTTGTTTTACCGAGCTTTTGCTCCAGTTTTTTCATCATCTGTTCTTCTTCACCTGCTTCAAAAAAAAGGTCATCATCTGTAAGAGAATCAAATTTTTGTTTCAATCTTTCTTTTTGTCGTTTCCAGTTACCTTTTTGTTCTGTTGTATTCATTTTATCGTATTTGTTGTGAAAGAATTTTCACATAGTAAAGATGAATATTTAGCCGCGCGTGATCATTACAGCATTAGGGTAATACATTACAGCTTTCCTACTTCCTGACCGGAAGCAGATGGAATAGATCAGAAAACATTCCGGCTGTCACCATTATGGCTCCAGCTGCTTTCTATTAGCCCTGACTTCATTTTTGTCAGTTCCATTTCACAGGAAATTGTCACTTCTTCCCCTGCCATGATACCACCGGTTAATAAGGGTGATTTAAAGATGAGTCCCCAGTCGGAGCGATTGATAATGCCGTCAACCTGGAAACCACTTCTTACCATTCCGGCATCATCGGTCATTACAGCTCCAAACCTCATCTTCAACACTACTGTTTTGGAAATTCCATTAATGGTCAGTTTGCCTTCCAGGCGATGGTTACCCTCTTCATCCTGTTTGCCAACTGAAGAAGCCACAAAACGCATCCGGGGGTGAAAGGCGGTATTAAAAAATTCAGGGCCGCGAAGCTGTTCATCCCTTTCTTTATTCCCGGTATCAATGGAAGCGATATCAATCCACATGTCTATGGAAGTAGTGGTAATATTCTCATTGGTGATACTGATCGTTCCGTCAAATATTTTGAATACACCCCTGATCTGTGCAATCATCAGGTGCCTGATTTTAAAGCCAATCCTGCTATGTTTATGGTCAATCGCCCACTGTTCTGTTTTATGAAAAGTTAGATTTCTCATGAAATTGTGTTTAGGTATTTTAATTCACGTACCTGCGGAGTACCCAGGCCATTGTCTCGTGTTCTTCCATGATACCCGTCATGAAGTCGATTGTGCCGGCATCTTTACTTTTTTCACTGCTGTCGGTAATGTTCTTCCTCAGCTCCTGAATCAGGGATTCATGGTCGCCCAGTAATTCACGGATCATATCTTTTTGAGAAGGGTATTCCTCCGGCGATTCTTTTAGTCTCGTCTGGGCCAGGAACTCCTGCATGGTGCCAATTGTGTTGCAACCCAGTTTATTGATTCTTTCTGCTACCTGATCAATGGTTTCTTCCAGTGAACTGTATTGGTCCTGAAATAATTTATGCAGTTCCATAAAATTGTAACCGTTGATGTTCCAGTGAAATTTTCTGGTCTTCACATACAATGTCATTTCATCTGCCAGTATCATGGACAATTGCGTTGTACTTTTCTGCAGGTTATTTTCTGTAATACCAATATTAGGTTTCATCATTATTTAATTAAGAAGTGATAGAGAGTAATTCGGACAGCAGGTGGTCTGGCAGTGGAAGCGGCATCGGTTTCAAGGCTAAAGGCAGCAACTGGCTTTCAGTGGAAAAACTGTTGCTGTTATCCCTTCTGTTTTCGTTTTGTGTTGGTATTTCTACTGCGACTGATTCCAGTACAGTTTCGATCATGACGGCAATGTCTTCTCCTCCCTTACCTGTATTCAAAAATTGCCGGCTCGCGAAAGGGTGGTTTGATGGGGTTAAGGTACTCATGGCGTAAAATTTATATCGTTAAGCCGGGTTCATTGAAGGTGGGTTTTATATTAGTACTGATCATTATACAGTTATAACAGCTTTTTATAAAATTCACAGATTTTTTCAGCGCAAAAAGCAGGTGCCGGATCTTCAGGCAGGAGGGATATTACCTGGGCTGTATTTTTGCCCTTCCGGTACGTTGTTCTTCATGAATCAACCAGCCTCTGACAGTTGGAATCTCAGCCGGGCTATATAGCCCCGGATGATTAGTATATGCCCTCCATTCATCTGTATGAATGAATAGCGATGATTGGTTTGTCTCACCCTGCCATTGTATGGAACCGGAAGCAGGCTCCTGTTCGGGCATCAGGAAACTACCCCTGTGATGTTGGCGGGAACTCAGGGACAATCGACGTGTATTTATATTAAGAATGGGTGCTGGCATAGTTGGATAGCATAACAGTCAGGGAATCATTGTAATCGCTCAATATTTGCTGGTTCATCACCGGTTCATTCATATCAGGGATGGTCACCGGCATCTCTTCCAGAAATTTGTATAATTCCGGATGCTCAAGCTGTATCAGCATGGTTGTCTGCAGGATCATTTGGGATGACTGTTTCATGCTTTTCATAGCTGTTGCCGGCTTTGACGGCTTAATGAAAGCTCCTATGCATCAGATCGGGAATCGGCCATCTTGTATTTTCATAATGAAAATTAGCTTCGTAACTGGTCACTGTTCGGAGCACTTTCAGTTTCCCATTAATTTTTTGGATGAGTTTCCCACTGGGAAACCTGGATTTGTTAATCTCTGTCAGTGCATTTTCGTAACCCAGGATGGCGGCTTCAAAATTTCCGCAATTTTCATTTCTTAGGGCATCCCTGAATAAAGAGACAGGTATACTTTTTCGGGTGTATAAACTATAGCCGGTGATGGCAGCAGCTACCAGAAAAACAGCAGCGAAAATGAAATAAATGAGGATGCTCATGGGAGGGACCAGCAGGGGAAAACTGCAGTATTTAAAGTTCAGTCAGTTAGGAAATATTTGTTTACAAGCTTGCCAATCTTTGTTACATGATTGCTACAATCAGCCTGTTTAGCTCTCTGGTTTGTACCGGTGGATATTCTCCGATATTTTCCAGCATGGTGCGTCTTTGTTTTTTTAGTTGTTTGAAGTGAGAAGGCGTTAACCCGGTTACTTTCTTGAACTGGGTGGACAAATGGGCAACACTGCTGTAATGCATCATGTAGGCGATTTCGGTCAGGTTCAGTTCATTATACACCAGTAACTCCTTCACCCGTTCTATTTTATGGGCGATGATAAATTTTTCGATCGTGGTGCCCTGTACTGCTGAAAACAGGTTGGCGAGGTAGGTATAGTCGTATTTCAGTTTTTCACTGAGGTAGACGGAAAAGTTCACAATGAGTGGTTCATCCGAGTAATGTACCAGTTCGATAATAACATTCTTGATTTTCTGGATCAGTACACTTTTCTTATCATCCATTAATTCAAGGCCAAACTTTAATAGTTTAGTTCTGAATACTTCCTGCTGTTCAGGGGTAATTGTTTCCATAATTTCCGCTGATCCCAGTTCGACAAAAGAATAATGTAGTCCCATCCTGGTCAAAACATCCTTTACTACCATTTTGCAGCGGATGCAGACCATATTTTTGATGTATAATTTCAAAGTGCGTAATTAATGACAATTGTTGCAGGAAAGATGAAGCTAAAACGCAACAACTAAAATGAGGAAAGATGAAGGTAGTGTATATAGCTTGGTAAACAGGGGTTTTGAGGCAAATGAATGAATTATAGAAGTATATCAACTGTATTTTATAATGCCGGAGTGAAAAAAATAGTGAATTGTCACTGATTTGTGAGTTACTGCAGTTTTTTCTTCTAAAGTGTAGTTAATCAGCAGGATCTATTTAAAGAAGCCAAAAAGACCTTTTGGTTCTTCCATTCCCACCCAAACTGCCTCCTCCCGGATTTCTACCGGCCAGTGTTTTAGAAAATAGCCTTCACCGCTCACATTGCGGCCATTGGACATACAGAATTTATAGCGGTGGAGCGGACAAACCACATTGCCCAGTGCGTCGAGATAACCATGGGCCATTAAACCGCCGGCATGGGGGCATTTATAAGCAAAGGCAAAAACCTGATCCTGCCAACGCGCAATGCAGATTTTTTTTCCTTTTACTTCCGTTATGGCAATATGATTATCTGCGAAGTCGAGTTCGTTGATGTGGTTCGCTATTTTGGTCCAGGAGAGGGAAGTCATTAGTTGATAGTCATTAGTCGTCAGTCGTCAGTCGGCAGTCGGCAGTCGGCAGTCGGCAGTCGGCAGTCTGATGCGGCTGTCAAGATAAGACGGGTTGTTGGTTTTTTTGGAGTGAGGGTAAGGAATTTTTTACCGGTGCGGGCAGAGAAATGAGATAAAGAGGATGCGCAGAGGAATGATTCTGTCTGATTGGTGAATAGGGCTCCTCCTTTTAAACTTCTCAACCACTCAACAACTCAACTACTCAACCTCTCAACTAATACAAAAACTCTGACTTATAAGGGTACCTCACCCGATACATGGACCTTACTTTATCAAGAATTGATTTCCTTAGCTGATCAATATTCTTTTTTTCGAGGGCGGAAACAAAAACAGCATTGCCGCCTGTTTCATGTTGCCAGCGTTCGTAGAGGTCTTCCAGGATTTCTTTTTTTGTATTTTCTTCCAGCCATTCGTCAAAGGTGTAGGCTTCGTAGAGATCCATTTTATTGAAGATGGTGAGCACTGGTTTGTCGTGGGCATCCAGTTCATGAAGGGTTTTATTCACCACAGCAATCTGTTCTTCATAAGCGGGATGGGATACATCCACTACATGCAGGAGGATATCTGATTCCCTTACTTCGTCAAGCGTGCTTTTAAAGCTTTCCACCAGGTGGTGAGGGAGTTTGCGGATAAAACCTACGGTGTCGCTCAAGAGAAACGGCGTGGTTTCAAAAACAACTTTACTGGTTGTTGTATCAAGTGTGGCGAATAATTTATTTTCGGCAAACACATCTCTTTTGCTCAGCAGGTTCATGATCGTGCTCTTGCCCACATTGGTATACCCTACAAGGGCTACCCTGATAAATTCTCCTCTTTCTTTACGCTGGGTGAAAGATTGTTTGTCAATTTCTGCCAGTCTTTTTCGCAGCAGTGATATTTTATCCCGGACAATCCTTCTGTCTGTTTCAATTTCTGTTTCGCCTGGTCCTCTGGTACCAATACCTCCGCCTAATCGTTCCAGGTGTTTCCACATGCCGCGGAGGCGGGGCAGGATATACTGGTATTGGGCCAGTTCCACCTGTGCCCGGGCCTGTGCGGTTTTAGCGCGGCTGGCGAAGATGTCGAGGATCAGGTCACTGCGGTCAATGGTTTTTATTTCCAGGGCTTTTTCAATATTGTTGATCTGTGCGCCGCTGAGTTCGTCATCAAATATGATGATGCGGATATCACGGCCCTGAATATACTGGCGGATTTCTTCCAGTTTACCCTTGCCGACAAATGTACGGCTGTCGGGGTGCGGGAGTTTTTGTGTAAAGCGTTTAACGGCTACCGCGCCGGCGGTTTCGGCCAAAAAGGCGAGTTCGTCGAGGTATTCGTTGAGTTGTTGTTCGGTTTGGTCTTTGTGTACGAGACCGACTAAAACGGCTTTTTCTTCTTTTTGAATTTTCTTCTTGGTATCGAGCATATAGGGGTTCCTTCGGAGGGTAAAATTAGAGAATAGTGGGGTGGTGGGGGAATATTTTTTTTATTTATATAATTTTTTGGGGTGAGTAATGAGGTTACGAGGTTTTATTCAGCCTTACTGATATTATTTTCTTTTTTCTTGATAAAGTGGGACCAGATCTTACTGCCAGATTTTTACTGGCTACAAACTGATGTGCTATCACTATTTAAAAAGCAATTTTATTATTTTTTTGGAGACAAGGGCTTGAATTTGGAGGTAGCTTTTTTAAGAGTCTTTTCTCTACTTACTTTTTTTCTTGATAAAAAAAGTAACAAAAAAATCAAGACGGTTCGAAGCGGAATTTTCCGCTCTTGGGAAATTGCTGCAGACGAACCGTCGCCCGACGCTCAAAACTTTGCACGGACCTTAATGCGGTAAGTCTTATGCGTGATGTAGTTGAATACATTACAGCGCTGATTTTTCGATCTCCGGCCTTATAGAAAACTGAGACGAAATCCAGATCGAAAAATAGGCGCTTGCAAAATTTTACTTTATTTGGAACTCAAAAGCTATCAGATGCCCTGGCCTTTTAGTTTCTCTCATCGAAGTGTAAAAAGGTTAAAATCTCTGTCCATACGGCCAACTGAAAAAAAACGGGGAAAGGATCTTATATAGATTTAGGGCCATTGCTTTACCCTTTGTCTATTAAACAAAGCACTATTTCTTAAATCGGCTATGAGCTTTGAACATAATGAATTTCCATAGCGCCTATTTTTCGATTTGAACAACATCACAATTTTATACATCGCTGCAAATCGAAAAATCAGCGCAGTAGGATAACCCGCCAAATCACGCATGAAAAATCTGGCATTAAAGCCCGTGCCAGAGCTTACTTTCCGGGGGCCGGTTCGACTTCGGAAAATTCCAAAGAGAATGAATTTCCCTTTCGAACCGGCTTGATTTTTTGTTACTTTTTTATCAAGAAAAAAGTAAGGAAAGACTCTTATTAGGAAAAAGTTTCGTTAGTTCAGCAGTACACTTCTATTTACTTTTTTTATCAAGAAAAAAAGTAAGGAAAGATTTCTTTCTTTACCAAAGACCAAATCATAACAACTTACTTCACATTTGTAAACTTGCAAAAAAAAACACAGCTGATGCAATCAGCTGTGTTTTTGATATCTTCTTTAAAAAATCTTACAACCCACTCAATGTAATCCCAATACTAAACGGCCTTACCACAGGTCCAAAACCATCTTTAAACAATGGTGTTAACTGGTAACTGCCATATAAACTCACATGGCCATAGCCGATCCGCCCCTGCATACTGATCCTGTTCTTATTGAAGAAATATTTACTGGACTCTTTTAAAGTATGATCAGCAATGGTAGCAGAAGTACTGCTTTCATACTTGGTATTGCGGGTATGGGCATTAATCAGTAACCCAACCTTCACACCAATCGCCGCCTTCAGGCCCTTGCCATGTAAAGGATCGGAAGAAAAGCGAAACTCGATCGGAGCTTCCGCATATACCGTGGCCAGTTTGGTTTTTTTATAATTGTTGGTATCAGAAACATTGGTGAACTGAATCGTACTGGTATTTCTTTTGATGCCCACATCTGTTTGGGAGAACACAATATGATCACTGGCAATACCAGGTCCAAAGGCCATACTCAGCTTCGGATTGGTTTTGAAAGGAAAATCCAAAAGGAAATAAACATTAAAACTTTTAGAGAAACCCGATTTATTGATCGTGTCCGGAATCCCGGCCCAACCGGTATATCCAAACTGGAGCATGAAGTGATCGCTGGGACGATTACTCATATCAATGTTCTGTTTCTTCTTCTTGTCGGTCTGGGGATTGTTCTGTGCCATCGCAGCAAATCCAAGACATAGTAATACGGGGACGATCAGCGTTTTCTTCATAAGTCTCGTTAAGGGCGCAAATATATTTTTCTTTGGGTTAAAGATTGGTTAATAAGGAGTAATAATTATTATTTTACTAATTTCGCCCCCTTGAGCACACCGCTCAGGACCCTTAGCTCAGACGGTTAGAGCATCTGACTCATAATCAGAGGGTCGTTGGTTCGATCCCAACAGGGTCCACGTAGGCTGCAAATACCCGCAGCCTTTTTTGTTTCCCGCTTGATACGAATCAAATAATCCGCCGCCTTTTTTGCCCACTGTGCGGAAATCGTCATGGATTTTCAGGTCCGATATCCTTAGATTTACGCAATCGATGCCGGAGAACGAGAACATTAAACGATTGCTCACTGCCATTTCAGTCAACAACGACCAGGCTGCTTACCGGGAACTATTCATCCTGTTGCACGCCCGGCTGAAGCAGTTTGCCTATTCCATCCTGAAATCAGGAGAGGAAGCAGAAGAGCTTGTGTCTGATGTGTTTATACGCATCTGGCAAAAAAGAGAGCAACTCGAAAATATCAATTCTCCCCTCCTTTATTTTTATACCACCACCAAGAACCTGGCCCTCAATCAGCTCAGTAAACAAAAACGACAGGTTAATCTCTCACCCGAAGAATGGCTGGTTCAGGTCAATTCTCTCTATTTCGACCCCGAACAACTGATGCTCACCGAAGAAATGTTCCGACAGGTGAAAAAAGCAGTCAATGACCTCCCTCCCCGCTGCCGGCTGATTTTCAAGCTGGTAAAAGAAGATGGCCTCCGGTACAAAGAAGTGGCCGAATTGCTGCAATTATCTGTCAAAACCATTGAGGCTCAAATGGCTATCGCATTAAGAAGGATCGGAAAATGCATGCATTTTGAGCTCAAAACGGCGATTCCGGCCAGGGCCCAGACAATTCTTAAAAAATAATTAAAATTTCTTTAGGGGTAAGGACCGGTTCCGGCTGTCTTATGCAGGTATACCCATCAAAACCATGAGCCAGGAGACTTTTTGGATTTTATTGTCGAAAAAACTATCGGGAGAGGCCAGTTTGGAAGAACTGGTTGTTCTGGAAAATCTGATTCTGGAACATCCCGAATGGCAATTGGCTATTCAAAACCTGGGAGAAATCTGGAAATATCAGCCGAAAAAGGACCAAACCGAAGAGGAAGACGCGTACATGCTTCATTTACAAAGAATGCAGGAACTGAATGTCCCGTTTGGGAATATGCCGGATCAGACACCGGTAGTTTCCATGTCGGGACGAAAAAAGATGAAACGCTGGTATTGGGCCGCAGCCGTACTGCTGGTACTCGCCAGTACCTGGGCCCTGCTGATGAAACCCTTTAAAGGAGGACAAGGACAGGAAATGGCCCGGCAGGTGAGCGAAATCACTACCCGGCCCGGCTCCACTTCCAAAGTGGAATTACCGGACGGTTCCATGGTTTGGCTGAATGCAGGAAGTAAACTGACCTACAATAAAGATTTTGGAAAAGAACTGCGGGAGGTGACCCTTTCAGGAGAAGGATATTTTGATGTAACCAAGATGAAGGACAAACCCTTTATCATTCATACATCCAATATCAATATCAAAGTACTGGGTACGGCCTTTAATGTAAAAGCTTATCCGGAAGATAAACTCAGTGAAACCAGCCTGATCAGGGGAAGCATAGAAGTCACGATCAAGAACCGGCCCAATGATAAAATCATCCTTTCCCCCAGTGAAAAACTGGTGGTGGAGAATGATCGGGTGGTTCGCAGAGGAGTAGTACAGAAACCCGTGGATGCCCCGGTTAGCCCCATGGTACCGATGGTAGCCGTAAATAAGTTAAGGTACAGTCCGGCTGATAGTTCCATTGATGAAATCGCCTGGATGGATAACCGGCTCATTTTCCGGAACGAAACCATGGAGGAGCTGGCCCTGCGGATGGAAAGAAGATATGCCGTACAGATCCAGATCGAGGCAGATGAGTTGAAAGAAATGAAGGTCAACGGCATTTTTGACCAGGAGTCAGTTGCCCAGGCCCTCGAAGCCCTGAAAGAAATGATCCCTTCCATCAATTATGTGAAAGAAGGGAACCAAATAATTATTAACCGCTAATTGCTATGCTGTATGAATAAAACAACTGCCAATAACACTTCCTGAAAGGGTAAAAAACGGGATTTCGCTGCAACGAAACCCCGTGTGAACAAACAGGTTGTACACCGGGAACTTTAAGACCCCCGGCATTCTTAACCCTTCAACTGTAATTTATGAAAAAATCTGAAACAGCTGCTGTTTCACCTAAGGTTCTGTTGTATCTAAAGATTGCCAGAATTATGAAACTCACGGTTGCTTTGCTGATGTTTGCCTGCCTCCAGGTTTCCGCCAAAGGATGGGGACAGGAACGCATCACACTTAAAATGAACGAAGCGGAAATCAAGAAAGTACTCTTCGCCATTGAGAAAAAAACCGAGTATCGCTTTCTCTTTACGGAAGAGTCCGTAAAAGGTAAACCCAAAGTAAATCTTGATGTAAAAGAAGCCACCCTTCCGGAAGTACTGGACAGGATTTTGGCTAATACCGGTATTTCTTACAAACTGCTGGGCACAAACCTGGTGGTATTGAAAGAACTCGCCGCACTTGCCGAAGTAAATACAAAAGATATACGCATCACCGGAAAAATTACTGCTGCCACCGGTGAGCCGCTGGCCGGCGTATCCATCCAGGTCAAGGGATCCAGGGTAGGAACCGTAACGGATGCCAACGGTAATTTCTCCATCAGTGTTCCTGATGATGCCGTACTGGTGATCAGCTCCGTGGGTTATGAACCCCAGGAAGTTTCTGTAAAAGGAAAGACTTCCATCAGTGTTGCCCTGAAGCAATCTGAAAAAATTCAGGATGCTGTGGTGGTTATTGGTTATGGTTCTGCTGTGAAAAGAGACCTGACCGGATCCATTACAAAAGTAAAAGGAGATGCCATCGCTGCACAGCCCAACAGTAACCCCCTCGCCTCCCTGCAGGCCAAGGTAGCCGGTCTCACCATCGTGAATACCGCCATCCCCGGTTCTGCACCCGATGTGCGCATAAGGGGTACCGTTAGTATCGGTAGTATCCGTCCGGTTTATATCATCGACGGTATTTTCAGTGATAATATGGATTTTGTTAACCCCAGCGAAATCGAAAGCGTGGAAGTGCTGAAAGATGCATCCTCCCTCGCCATCTTCGGTATCAAGGGTGCCGCCGGTGCGATCCTGGTAACCACCAAGAAAGCAAAGACCGGACAAATCAATATCAATTTCAATACGGCTTATGGTACCAAAAAACTGGTTGACAAAATTCAGCTCGCAAACGGAGATGATTTCAGGAAACTCGCTACTATGGAAGCCCTGAGCCGGGTGGATGATGATCCAAGTGATTTATCCCTGCTGAATTTTGTAAACAATGTAGGCGGACCGGGTATGAATGCTTATACCGGCAATACCGACTGGATCGATGCCGTAACCCGTACTGCCAAATTCAGTACCACCAATGTGAGTCTGGATGGAAGCACTGATAAGAACAAATTCCACATGGGGCTGGGTTATACTTATGATGAAGGCCTGGTAAAACATGTTCGCTACGACCGGATGACCATGAATATCAGCGATGAATTCAAAGTGAATAAGACTTGGAAACTGGGCTTTACCATCATTGGTTCCAAAGAAAGATTGCCTTACGGCAGCGGTGCTTTGGAAAATGCCCGCCGGATTGTACCGATCGTTTCGGCTGATCCCAAATCAGTATACACCAAGAATCCATATGGTGTTGATTCTGCCAACTATAACCTGTATTCTTCTGTTCCTATCATTCAGAATTCAGAGACTAACCCGTTGGCTACCCTGGAGAATAACTGGGATAAGAAAATCGATGACCGTTACCGCTTCGTGGGTAATGTATTCGTGGATATCAATATCACCAAGGACCTGAATTTCCGTCCGACCTGGTATGCCGATATGAGCTGGCGCAGTAACAGGGAATACACACCGCTGTATGACCTTTATGATCCATCCATGACTGGTGATCAGGTAGTAAGCAGGAATACCCTGACAGCCGTTAGACAGGACCTGATCAATACCCGGGCCTTCCAGCAGGATTATATTGCTACTTACAAGAAAAAATTCAATAACCATTCTTTCACCCTGATGGGCGGCTTTACTACTTATTTCTATAAGTATGAGCAGGCTTCTTCCACGGTTTCACAGAAAGAAGAAGGAAAGAATATCATTCCAAATAATAAACGCTTCTGGTATATCAATACCGGTTTCGGAGATATCCAGAGCGTGATACCAGCCGGTCAAAGTGAATACACTACCGTATCAGGTCTTGCCCGTTTGCTCTACAACTATAAGAACAAATATTATTTCAACGCCAGCTTCCGCAGAGACGGAGCCAGCCAGATCAGCAAAAACTACAAAGACAAATTCCAGAGCTTCTGGGCCGTTGGTGCTGCCTGGGAAATCACCCGTGAGAAATTCATGGAGAATATGGAAGTGTTCAATTACCTGAAATTAAAAGCATCCACCGGATTGCTCGGTAACTTCACTGCCCAGGGCAAGAACTACCCTGCTTACCCCACAATTTCCACTAACTCATCTGCCGTATTTGGTGAAAACCTGGTACCGGTGTATGAGGCAGACTATCTCTACGATCCCAATCTGCGCTGGGAAACTGTGAATTCTTCTGAAATAGGAATTGAAGCGGAAATGTTCAAAAGCCGTCTGCATTTCGAAATGGCTTATTACAGTAAAAAAACACAGGACCTGATCGTGTTGCTCAGACCTTCCGGTATTCTTCCATCCCTGACCAATAACGGATCGATCCAGAACAGTGGTTTTGAATTCGTGGGCAGCTGGAATCAGAAGATCGGCAATGACATGAGCCTGACCATTGGTGGTAACCTTACCACATTTAAAAACAAAGTGCTGCACCTGGAGTATCCCAACAGACCGAATATCTCTTCCAGCGAGCAAACACCTAACCAGGCACAAACCGGTTACCCAATCGGTTATTTCTACGGACTGGTAGCAGATGGATTGTATCAGTCTTATGCTGATATCCTGGCTTCACCTGTTAACACCATCAATGGTGGTGGTGCCAAGCCCGGCGATATCAAGTACAAAGACCTGGATGGTGATGGCATCATCAATGATAACGACAAGCAGATGATTGGAAACCCAACACCTGACTTTACATACGGTATCAATACCACTTTCAAGTACAAAGCATTTGATGTGAATATTGATTTTGCCGGATGTTATGGTAATGAAGTATTCAGGGTATGGGGTACATCAGAGCAAAAGAACTCACTGTACAATTATCCAAAGAATTATACTGAAGGATGGACAGGAGCGGCTACTTCGAATTTTGTTCCAATCGTGAACCAGAAGCACCTGATCAACCGGGCTCCTTCAACTTACGGTATTGAAGATGGAAGTTATTTCCGGATCAGGAACCTGAACCTGGGATATACTTTCATGAAACTGCCGAAAGTAACAGGCATCAAAAACCTGAAACTGAGTCTTTCTATCCAGAACCTGAAAACCTGGAAGAAGAACCTGGGTTACTCACCTGAATTTGCCGGTGATGCCCTTGGATTTGGTTTGGACTTCGGTAGTGCCGGAAGTGCCCTGCCACGTGTAATCACTTTTGGACTGAATGCTAATTTTTAACTGATTAAAACATCCGACAACATGATAAAGATTGCAAACAATTTCAACAAGCTGCTGATCGGTGCCCTGCTTGCGGTACCGGTTCTGGGCGGGATGTCTGGTTGTAAAAAATTTCTTGACAGACAACCCCTCTCAGCTACCCAGGACGATCTGAGCCTGGGTGCCCTTGAAGGGAAAGCACTGGCGCTCTATGGAGCTGTCCGCAATTCAAAAGCGGATCCCTATTGTGGGGATGGATTTCAAAGTATTCCATGGGTTGCCATGAACGGTTTCCGTTCAGATGATGCCGAGATTGTAGCTGACCCCGGTGCTTCGGCCTGGCGCCAGACCTACGATAATTTCCAGTACACCAAAGATGACTGGGGTGCTGGTTTGTACTGGGATAAGCACTATATTTTTATTGGCCTTTGTAATGATGTAATGGATGAGGCAGCAAAAGGTGGCTACACCGATCCTGCTTCACTCACCAACATTGCTGAAGCTAAATTCTTCAGGGCTTATTCTTATTTTGATCTGGTAAGAACTTTTGGTGATGTCCCCAAGATTGATTTCAAAATCAATACGCCGACTGATGGGCACAAAGCAAAATCTCCTGCCGCACAGATCTATGCATTTATCGAGTCAGACCTGACTTATGCGGAGCAATACCTGCCACAGGCATGGGGCGCTACCTTCTCCGGTCGACTGAATAAAGCAGCAGCAAGAACCTTCCTGGCCAAAGTAAAATTGTACCAGCAGAAATGGGCTGAAGCACTCACACATTGCAAACAGGTAATGGCCAGCCGTCAGGGTGGTGCAGCCGCTCCATTGTATACACCGTACTGGAAAATTTTCAAAAAAGAAGGTGAACTCTGCGAGGAGTCCATTTTTGAAATCCAGGCACATAAAGAAGCCGGTGATGGCGACCGTTACTGGAGCCGCCTCGGTCAGTGCCAGGGTGTTCGCGGTGCTTCCGGAAGCCCATGGGATCTGGGATGGGGATGGAATACACCTACAGCTTCTCTGGAATCCAGCTACGAAGCCAATGATCAGCGGAAAGCAGCGACCATTCTTTATTCCAACCAAAGTGACGGAGGCAGCAGCACCGGAGGATACGGGCAAACCATACCAAACCTGACCAATGCCCTCTACTGGAATAAAAAAGTGTATAACCTTTTCACTGAATACCAGGCTGCCGGTTTAGGTACACCTAATAACGAAGCACAGAATACCTGGGTCAATCACCGCGTATTCCGTATGGCGGATATTTACCTGATGGCTGCAGAAGCAGCTAATGAAGTTGGCGGAGCACAAAACCAGGCCGATGCCGTTACCTGGGTCAACATGGTAAGAACCAGGGCCGGTCTGACCAATATTGCTTTTGTTAGTCAGTCACAAATGCGTGCTGCCATCAAACAGGAAAGAAGAGCTGAATTTGCAATGGAGTTTGAAAGATTCTTTGACCTGGTCAGATGGGGTGATGCAATCACTGTGCTGGGGCCAAGCGGATATGCGAATAAACACCGTTATTATCCAATACCCAATTCAGCACTGAACGGAAACCCTAGTCTTGTACAGAATCCCGAATGGTAATTCATAAAATCAACAAAAACGGATTATATCATGAAAATGACATTCAACAAAATCCTGGTGGCCCTGCTTGCCTTTACTGCGATTGCCGGTTGCCAGAAGATGAAAAAGCCCGAATTGGGTGATTATCCAAAGGATGCAAATCCTGCCAACGGACCATTAAAATTCTATGCAGCTTTTGATGGTACTACTGCTAATCCATTGATGAATGCAGTAGACAGTATCCGGGCTACCTTTCCTTCTGATAATCCATTTACCACCATCGACGGCGTAAGGGGTAAAGGAATTACAGGGGTAAATCAGAAATTCATTAAATACCCTTCTTTCAATGCCTGGGCTTCCAGCAGCAGTATGAGTATTTCTGTTTGGTTTAAGCAAAACGGACAAACAAAGAATAACAATGGCACCAATGGACCAGCTTATATCCTTTCCATGAGAGCCAAAAAGAAACCCGATAACTCGGATTATCATTGGAGCAATGCGGTTGGCTTCCTCTTCCTGGAAGGAAATAATACCGCCTGCGCTATAAAAAGCATGTTTGTGAGTCCTTCTAACCCAAGCGATCCCAACAGTGGTGCCGCTGATTCCTGGTTTACCTGGGAAGGTGGTCAGATGATTGCCGGATTATGTGATAATAACTGGCACCACCTGGTGATGACCTATGACGAAACCAACAGTACCGTTAAATTGTATATCGATGGCGTTCAGAATCCCAATGTAAAAACATGGGGCGGACATGGTGCATTGCGCCTGTCAACCACCTGGGTTTCTGAATTCCGTATTGGTGCCGGTCCTTCTACCAGCTATGCTTCCGACGATTGGCTGGCTTGTACTTTCAAAGGTGGTTTGGATCAGCTGAGACTGTACAGCAAAGTGTTGTCACAGACAGAAGTGTCTGCGCTCTTTGCCGGTAAACAATAACAATGTAGTCGTTTGTTTTAAGCAGCATAAGCAACAAAGGGCTGAACGTCTTGTTTCAGCCCTTTTCATCTTTTTTAAAAGGCTGTTCCAATGAAGTGGTTTAACAGTAAATGGCCTCTTTTTATTTTGTCTGCCGGTTTCCTCCTGCTTCAATCCGGCTGCCAAGGCAGGAAAACACCTGCCCTTTTTGAACAGCTTTCCTCCTCAACTACAAATATCAAATTTGAGAATACATTGCCCGAAAGGGAGATGCTGAATATTCTCTACTACCTCTATTTTTATAACGGTGGCGGGGTATCTACCGGTGATATCAATAATGATGGCCTCGTAGATATTTATTTTACCGCCAACAGCAAAGGGAATAACAAGCTCTACCTGAATAAAGGAGATTTCAAATTTGAAGATATCACTGCAAGTGCCGGAGTAGCCGGTACGGCCGACTGGTGTTCAGGTGTTACCATGGCCGATGTAAATGCGGATGGCTACCTGGATATTTATGTCGCGGCCAGTAGCGGTCATCATGGACTAACAGGCCGGCACCAGCTTTTTATTAATAATAAGAATAACAGTTTTACGGAAAAGGCGGTGGAGTACGGACTGGATTTTTCCGGCTTCGGTACACAGGCTGCTTTTTTTGATTATGACCGGGATGGTGATCTGGATTGCTACCTGCTGAATCATTCCCAAAAGCCCAATTCCAATATTCAGGATACTATATTCAGACATACACCGGATTCATTGTCCGGCGACCGTCTCTATCGCAATGATATAGCAGTAACAGGGAAGTTTACGAACGTGTCGGCTGCAGCAGGGATCTATCAAAGCAGCCTGGGTTATGGACTGGGCATTGCAATCGCCGATTTTAATCAGGATGGCTGGGACGATATTTATATCGGCAATGATTTTCATGAGAATGATTATTACTACCTCAACCAGGGTAATGGCCGCTTCAAAGAATCCGGAGCTGACCATTTCCGGCATTACAGCCGTTTCAGCATGGGAAATGATGCCAACGATTTTAATAACGACGGACAAACAGATCTCATCACCGTGGATATGCTGCCCCCCGACGAAAAAGTATTGAAGACCTACGGCAGTGATGAGAACCCGGATACTTACAAATTCAAACTGATGGGTCACGGGTACCAGGATCAGTATTCCAAAAACTGCCTGCAACAGAATAATGGATTGGGAGAAAGCTATAGCGAAACAGGATTGCAAAGCGGTATTGCCGCTACCGATTGGAGCTGGGCACCGCTATTTGCAGATTTTGATAATGATGGAAATAAAGATCTTTTTATTTCCAGTGGGATTGTAAAAAGACCGGTTGATCTGGACTATATCCGTTTTGTTTCTGATCTGGTATTGAAAAATGATGTAGGTACTTCCACCAAATATGACAAAGTAGCGATTGAAAAAATGCCCGATGGTGCCTCCCATCCCTATTTTTTCAGGGGAGATGGAAAAGGCCAGTTCACCGATATGAGCCAAAACTGGGGCACCGGCTCCATGAAAGGATTTTTCAACGGGGCTTCCTATGCGGACCTCGATAACGACGGGAACCTGGATATGGTGATCAATAACCTGAATGCACCTGCTACTATCTTAAAAAATAAAGCGCCAAAGAAATACACGGTGGATATTTCGTTTATCGGCAATACCGCTAATACCTATGGTATTGGTGCAAAAGCCTGGCTTTTTTCCGGTTCCACCATGCAATACCAGCAGCTAAGTTCCAGCCGGGGATTTCAGTCTTCCTGCGATCCCAAACTGCATTTCGGTGTTGACAGCATCAGGTACATTGACAGCATCCTGATCGTTTGGCCCGATCAGAAATTCCAGCGAATCAGGAATGTGCCAGCCAAAGGACTGATCCAGGTGAAACAAACGGATGCTGGTGGTGTATTTGATTACCCCAGCTTCTTTCCGCCAAAGCCACCCGTGCTGGAAGAAATCAGCAGCCAGGTTCGTTTAAACTGGAAGCACCAGGAGAATGAATTCCTGGATTATAATAATCAATACCTGATTCCTCACCAGCAATCGACCCGCGGACCCAAAATAGCAGTGGCCGATGTGAATGGTGACGGTTTAGATGATTTTTACCTCTGTGCTGCTGCAGGACAGAGCGGACAACTCATGATTCAAAACAGCAGCGGCGGATTTCAAACAGATAGCATTCCTTTTAATAAGGCAAGAGCCAGTGAAGAAGTGGATGCCATTTTTATTGATGCGAACAAAGACGGATTCCCCGATCTCTATGTAGCCAGTGGTGGTAATGAGTGGGCCAATGGTGATAGTCTGCTATCTGATCACTTCTATCTCAATAACGGGAAGGGTAAATTCACCGTACATAATGAACTGATACCGCTCCTGCTTAAAAATAAATCCTGTATCAGCACAGCTGATATTGATAAAGACGGTGATGCCGATCTTTTTGTAGGCGTACTGGCAGATGCCACACAATACGGAAGCCCCCAAAGTTCCTATCTGTTGCTGAATGAGGGTAGTGGTAGTTTTAAATTAGCACCCTCCGGTATCTGGAGGCCGGATAGCCTTGGTATCGTTACCAGTGCCGTATTTACAGATATCAATAATGACAGCTGGCCCGACCTCGTACTGGCCGGTGAGTGGATGCCGTTGACTGTCTTCATTAATAATAAAGGCAGTTTTGCCAGTCACCCTGTGGATGGCAGTACCGGTCTGTGGCAAAGTCTGTATCCCGCCGATGTGAATGGAGATGGATTCGTCGATATCCTGGCCGGGAACTGGGGACATAATAACAAATTTGTTGCGGGTAAGAACGGGCCGCTGAAGTTATATGTGAAGGACTTTGATAAAAACGGTTCTACAGAACAGGTCATGGCTTATACCATTGATGGAAAGGAGTATACCTTCCTGGCCAAGGATGAACTGGAACGTTCTTTGCCGGTATTAAAGAAAGCCTACCTGAATTATAGTGATGTGGCAGGAAAGACCGTGAGTTATATGTTTTATGATCTGTTCAATAATTATCGTGAACTCAAAGCAGAGCAGCTGGGGTCCTCCTGTTTTATCAATGACGGAAAGGGAAATTTTGTGCGTACCAGTCTTCCTGCTCAACTGCAAATGGCACCTTTGATGAGTTTTGCATCAATGCCGGGGAACAACCTGCAATTTGTCACCGGTGGAAACTTTTATGGCGTGGTACCTTATGAAGGAAGATATGATGCCCAGCCAATCAGCATCTTCAGGTATGATGCAAAGGATAAGCATATGCAGTTCCTGCAACCCGTAACTGGGAATGATGCAGAAGTAAGGGATTTGAAATGGTACAGAGGCCCTGCTGGTGAATACCGATTACTGGTGGCTGCTAATAATGGCCCCCTGCGATTATATCGACAAAAGAATTGACAAACTGAATCAATGAATATGAAGAGAATGAATAGTTCGTTTATTTTACTGGCAGCAATATTTACCGTACTCACCGGAGGTGATTGCTCTAAAAAAGGCAGCCCCGATCCAACGCCTAATCCCAACCCTGTGCCTGCCACCAATGACGTGGAAATGTGGCTGACCAAAGCTGATCAGTCTGCCTTATTACAAAAACAATCGACAGTCCTCTCATTCGGCACTACACCCAATGTGTTCGCCAACATTGAAGTGGACTCTGCCACCAGCTATCAGTCAGTGGATGGTTTTGGTTATACCCTTACCGGTAGCAGTGCTTACCTGATCAACCGGATGGGGACCAATGAAAAAACAGCATTGCTCAACGAAATATTTGGTACTGGCAGCGGATCAATTGGGGTGAGTTATATCAGGGTCAGCATCGGCGCTTCCGACCTTAGTCCTTCTGTATTCAGTTATAATGATATGCCTGCCGGACAAACTGATCCCACCCTGACCAATTTCAGTTTGTCGCAGGATCTTACTGATCTGGTGCCGGTTTTACAACAGGTACTGACCATCAATCCATCTATTAAAATCATGGGTTCCCCCTGGAGCCCGCCGGTATGGATGAAGACCAATGGCAACAGTATGGGTGGTAGTTTACAGACGCAGTATTATGCTGTATACGCACAATACCTGGTCAAGTATATCCAGCAGATGCAGGCAAGAAGCATTCCGATTCATGCCATCACCATACAGAATGAACCGGAACACGGTGGCAATAACCCCAGTATGCTGATGACTGCTGCAGAACAAACTAATTTTATTAAAAATCATTTGGGTCCTGCTTTTCAGACAGCCGGTATCAGTACAAAAATTATTGTATGGGATCATAACTGTGATAATCCCAATTATCCGATCACGGTGATGAATGATCCTGCTGCAAAAAATTATGTGGATGGAGCCGCTTTCCATCTCTATGCGGGTGATGTGAGTGCCCTTTCAACGGTACACAATGCCCATCCCGACCGCAACCTCTATTTTACAGAACAATGGACCGGTGCCAATGGAAGTTTTGATGGCGATCTCAAATGGCATCTGAAAAATGTAGTGGTAGGTTCCATGCGCAACTGGAGCCGGATTGCCCTGGAATGGAACCTGGCCAATGACCCATCCTATGGACCACATACGCCGGGTGGATGTACGGAATGTAAGGGGGCGATAACTATCAGCGGTTCAAATTTCAGCAGGAATGTTGGTTATTATATTATTGCTCATGCTTCGAAATTTGTTCCTGCCGGGTCTGTTAGAATTGCCAGTACAGAGGCGGCAGGTTTGGCAACTGTTGCATTCAAAACCCCGGCCGGAAAAAAAGTACTACTGGTGGTCAACGAAGGAACTGCACAGGGTTTTAATATTAAGTACAAGGGTAAATGGGTCTTTACTTCTATGCCGGCTGGAGCCGCAGCCACGTTTACCTGGTAACGATTTAAAAAATACGTATGAAAAGAACAGGCTTTCTGCTGGCAGCAGTTGTTATGCTGTCCTGTACAGCAAAAAGAAAAAGCATCCGGTACTGCTGATGCTCCATCCGCATTTTCAACAGATGGTAAAAAGTGCTGGTCTACAGTACAGCCGACAGCTCGGCTTACCGGCTGAGCCTGACCGATACGGTGGAGTTCAAAGAAATGGGACAACCACTGGAAACACAGATTTGTGTATTTGTAGATCCGGGTAAGACTTTTCAAACCTATTTTGGCATGGGTGCTGCCATGACCGATGCGTCTGCCGAAACTTTTTATAAACTTCCGAAAGAGAAGCAACAGGAACTACTCAAAGCCTATTTCGATAAAACGAACGGCATTGGCTACACTGTTGCCCGTACCAATATCAACAGCTGTGATTTCAGCAGTGATATGTACACGTATGTAAAGGATGGGGATACCAGTTTACAAAGCTTCAATATTGAACACGATAAAAAATACAAACTCCCCTTTATTAAGGAAGCCATGCAGGCCGCCGGTGGTCAGCTGAATCTTTTTGCCAGTCCCTGGAGCCCGCCGGCCTGGATGAAGGACAATAATGATATGTTACAGGGTGGAAAGCTGAAGACAGATTTTTATAACAGCTGGGCGCTTTACTATACCAAATTCATTAAGGCTTATGAAAAAGAAGGGGTACCGGTATGGGGTATTTCGGTGCAGAATGAACCCATGGCCAAACAACGCTGGGAAAGCTGTAGCTACACCGCGGAAGAAGAAAGAGATTTTTAAAAAATGCACTGGGACCTACCATGCAAAAAGAAGGGCTGAAAGATAAAAAAATCATTGTATGGGATCATAACCGCGACCTGATTTACCAGCGGGCGCAAACCTATTTCAATGATCCGGAAGCAGCAAAGTATATCTGGGGACTTGGTTTCCACTGGTATGAAGACTGGAGCGGTGGCACCCCGATGTATGAGAACCTGCGCCGGGTATATGAGTCATTTCCTGATAAGCATATCTTCTTTACGGAAGGTTGTGCAGAAAGTTTCAATGCCACCCGCTATAATGCCTGGGCCCTGGGAGAAGAATATGGCCGGAGCCTGATCAATGATTATAATAACGGAATGGTGGGGTTTACGGACTGGAATATCCTGCTCGATGAAACCGGAGGCCCAAACCATGTACAGAATTTTTGTTTCGCTCCGGTGCATGGGGATACCAAAACAGGACAACTGATCTATACGAATGCGTATTATTATCTCGGACATTTTTCAAAATTCATACAGCCCGGTGCTAAAAGAATTGCAGCTACTGCCAGTCGCAGCCAGTTGCTCACAACTGCCTTCCGGAATGAAGATGGAAAAACTGTGGTGGTCGTGATGAACCAGGGAAATGCAGCCACGCCCTATTATCTATGGATCAACGGAAAAGCTGCTGAGATCAATGCAATGCCACATTCTATCGCCACCCTGGTATTTTAAAACAAGAAATGCGTACACACTTTATTTCATATAGCGTAGTATTGAGTCTTTTGTTAGCTACAGCCGGGTGTGGTAAAAAGACAGACCTCCTGCGCCGGTACCCAGGCCGCCTACCGGATTGGTACTGGTCAATGCAAAACTGGATAATACAGCAGCATTGGCAGTCAGCAGCAATTATAATATCAAACCGGGTGTTATATTCAGGCTCACTTTTAATAATGCAGTGGATCGTACCACAGTAGGTGCTTCGGTTTCAATCAAAGAAAACGGCTCTTCAATTGTACCAGTTGACCTGGCTTATGAAAATGGCGACAGCACCGTGGCGATCCGGCCATTGGTTCCTTTGAAATACCTCACCCGTTATGTAGCCGCAACCGGTAATAGTGTAAAAACGATAAAGGGCGGGGCACTGGTGCTTGCTTCTTCCTATACATTTATTACACAAATTGATTCAACGGATAAGTTTACTGTTATCAGTGATAATGCCCTGCTGGACCTGGTACAACAGCAAACCTTTAAATATTTCTGGGACTATGGACATCCGGTCAGCGGACTGGCAAGAGAAAGAAGTAATGCAGGAGCAGAGACGGTTACTTCCGGTGGATCGGGTTTTGGTATAATGTCCATACCCGTGGCTATCAGCCGGGGATTTATAACAAGGGCTGCGGGTTTAGCAAGAATGCAGACCATCGTGGGCTTCTTAAAAAACACCGCCCAGAAATTTCATGGTGCATTTCCACACTGGCTCAATGGAACCACGGGTGTCGTGATTCCCTTCAGCAGCAAAGATGATGGTGCCGACCTGGTAGAAACTTCTTACCTGGTTGCGGGTTTGCTCACGGCAAGACAATACTTCAATGGGGCCGATGTGGCAGAAACCAATCTGCGTAATGATATTAATACGATCTGGAACGGGGTGGAATGGAGCTGGTTCCGAAAGAGCAGTGAAAATGTACTGTACTGGCACTGGAGCCCCGTGAACAACTGGGATATGAATCACAAAATCCAGGGCTGGAACGAATGCCTGATCACTTATATCATGGCGGCTTCTTCCACCAGCTTTGGCATTCCGCAGGCGGTTTACCGGGAAGGCTTTGCCTGCAACGGCGCCATGCAGAACGGAAATACTTATTTCGGTTATCCATTACCGTTAGGTTCGGCGAATGGCGGACCTTTGTTTTTTGCGCATTATTCTTTTATGGGAATCAATCCGAATGGGTTGAGCGATCTGTATGCGAATTACCAGACACAGGTGACCAATCATACCAAAATCAATTACGAATACTGCCGGGCTAATCCCAGAGGGTACTTCGGGTACAGTACTGCCTGCTGGGGTTTAACGGCCAGCGATGTGCCGGCCGGATACAATGCCAATGAACCCAATAATGACCTGGGGGTCATTTCTCCAACTGCAGCTTTGTCATCCTTTCCATATACACCCACAGAGAGCATGAATGCCCTTCGTTTCTTTTATTATAAACTGGGTGATAAAATCTGGAGTCAGTATGGGTTTACCGATGCATTTTCCCTGCATGAATTATGGTTTGCCGGCTCCCACCTGGCCATTGACCAAGGCCCCATTATTGTAATGATTGAAAATTACCGGAGCGGATTGGTATGGAACCTGCTGACCAGTTGCCCGGAAATAAAAAATGGAATGAAAAATGTGCTGGGTTTTACAGCACCGTATCTATAAATAGCTGATGATGGTTAAAAAGGGCTTTCTACTGCTGTTGATTGCCGGCCTGGTAGCCTGCAATGGAAACAGGCAAATGGCAGCACAGAATAACGCGAACAATTGCTGCGGCAGACAGCGCTTTATTTCGTTTGGTGCAGCAGCAAACATTTCAATACTTCTGGGATGGAGCCGAACCGGTAAGTGGTTTGGGTCGAGAGCGATTTCATGTGGATGGAAATTATCCCGCCAACGATAAAAATGTAGTGACCAGCGGTGGTGCCGGCTTTGGTGTGATGGCCATCCTGGTAGCGATTGAACGCGGATTTATTTCCAGAGAAGCGGGCAGAAAACAACTGGAAAAAATCGTTCATTTCCTGGAAACCGCAGATCGCTTTCATGGAGCCTGGCCACACTGGTGGAACGGCGAAACCGGTAAAGTAAAACCCTTTGGCAGAAAAGATAATGGGGGCGACCTGGTAGAAACTTCCTACATGATCCAGGGACTGCTTTGCGTGCGGCAGTATTTTCAAAACGGCAGCAGGGAAGAAAAGACACTGGCGGCCAGGGTTGATCAGTTATGGAAAGAAGTTGATTTTAACTGGTACCGCAACGGAAAGAATGTATTGTACTGGCACTGGAGTCCTGAATACGGATGGGAAATGAATTTTCCTGTTCGGGGATACAATGAATGTTTGATCATGTATGTGCTGGCCGCTTCTTCCCCCACACATAGCGTACCTGCAGCAGTTTATCACGAGGGTTGGGCCGATAATGGTAAAATCAAAGACGTCAATAAACCCGATGGCATTGCGGCCAACTATCCCTATCAATTACAAATGAAACACCAGGGTGATGCCTGGAATGGCGGACCCTTATTCTGGGCACATTATTCTTATCTCGGATTGGATCCGCGTGGATTAAAAGATCAATATGCTGATTATTGGAGTGAAAACCGGAACCAGGCCCTGATCAATTACCAGTGGTGCGTGGATAATCCGAAAAAATTCAAGGGCTATGGCCCTGATAACTGGGGATTGACTTCCAGCTATTCCACAGTGGGGTATGCCGGTCATGCCCAACGATGGAAAGTGATCTTGGCGTGATTTCTCCTACAGCTGCTTTATCTTCATTCCCTTATACACCCAAAGAATCAATGGCGGCCATGAAACACTGGTACGGAGATCTGAAAGATAAACTCTGGGGCCCATATGGATTTTATGATGCCTTCAGTGAACAGTCCAACTGGTTCCTCCCGCATTACCTCGCCATTGACCAGGGTCCCATTGTCGTGATGATGGAAAATTACCGGACCGGACTGCTCTGGAATTTATTCATGAGCTGCCCCGGAAATAAAAACAGGATTGAAAAAACTGGGCTTCAGCAGTCCGCACCTGAAATAGTCATATGAAAAGACTGATCATTGCCTTCTTCGGTTTCATGATATCAATGTCCGGTTTTACACAGGCCGATCTGAAAATAATGTCTTATAATATCAGACTGGATGTAAAGAGTGATGGAGAGAACTGGTGGGAAGTTCGGAAGGATAAAGTAGCCGGACTGATCAATTATTATGAGCCCGATTTTGTGGGATTACAGGAAGTATTGCACCGGCAATTGGTTTATTTAAAAGATAGTCTTCGCGGATATGATTATATCGGCGTGGGAAGAGATGATGGGAAAGAAGCAGGGGAGTATTCCTGCATTTTTTATAAAAAGGATTTGTACACGGTCATCGAGCAATCCACATTCTGGTTATCGCCCACGCCTGATCAGCCCTCTAAAGGCTGGGATGCCGCGCTGAACCGGGTTTGTACCTATGGGTTATTCAAAAGCAAAAAGACTAAGGAAATGTTCTGGGTATTCAATACCCATTTTGATCATATGGGGAAACAGGCGCGACTGGAATCAGCCAAACTGATTGTTCAGAAAACCGCGGAAAAGAATTACGGAAAGCATTACCCGGTATTCATCACCGGTGATTTCAATTCAAAACCCGAAGAGGATCCTGCGCAATATATGATGAGTAAAATGCAGAACTGCCGTCAGGTGTGTGCATTGGCCTACGGCCCTGCCGATACCTGGAATGGATTTAAGTTCGGGGAGAAACCCTCCGGATGTATTGATTATATTTTTACATCGCATCATAAAGACATTTCTGTTTCCAAATTCGCCACCATTACTGATTCTTATGACATGAAGTATCCTTCTGATCATTTTCCGGTAATGGCCACATTAAGGATTGATAAATGAGAAAGATTTTATTTTCGGTTCTTGGGATTTGGATGGCTTTTGCGGTATATGCACAGCCCAAAACATACTGTAATCCTATCAATATTGATTATGGCTATACACCGATCCCTAATTTCTCCGAATGGGGCCGGCACCGCGCTACGGCTGATCCGGTGATCGTGAATTACAAAGGCGACTTGTATTTATTCAGTACCAATCAATGGGGTTACTGGTGGAGCAGTGATATGAGCCAGTGGAATTTTATATCCAGAAAATTTCTTCGTCCCTGGAATACCAATACCTACGATGAGCTTTGTGCACCGGCGGTAGGAATAGTGGGCGATACCATGCTGGTCTTTGGATCCACTTATACCCGCAAGTTTACCTTATGGATGAGCACCAACCCCAAGGCCAATGAATGGAAACCCCTGGTTGATAGTTTTGATATCGGCGGATGGGATCCGGCTTTCTTCACTGATGATGATGGTCGGTTTTATATGTACAATGGCAGCAGTAATACTTATCCGGTCTATGGAGTGGAACTGGACCGTAAAACTTTTCAACCCATTGGCACCCGGATGCCCATGTATTACCTGCAAAGCTGGCGCTATGGCTGGCAGCGTTTTGGGGAACATATGGACAATACTTTTTTGGATCCTTTCCTGGAAGGGGCCTGGATGACCAAGCACAATGGCAAGTATTATTTTCAATACGGAGCACCCGGTACCGAATTCAGCGGATATGCCGATGGGGTAGTGGTAGGATCTAAACCATTATTCGACGGTGTTGAAACTTTCCCTCAATCTGATCCATTGAGTATAAAGATGGGTGGCTTTGCACGCGGGGCCGGACATGGTGCCACGTTTACGGATAACAATGGCGATTACTGGCATGTAAGCACCATCATGCTCTCGGTAAAAAATAATTTTGAAAGAAGGATCGGGATCTGGCCGGCCGGTTTTGATAAAGAAGATATGATGTGGTGCAATACTGCTTTTGGCGATTATCCGCATTACCTGCCCCAGCAAAAAACAATCCTGACCCGCCCGCCTGGTTATGACCGGGCACTGATGCCATCCAGTTATTTCACCGGCTGGATGCTCCTGAATTATAAAAAACCAGTACAAGTTTCGTCCACATTGGGTGCTTATAATGCTGGTAATGCCAATGATGAGGATATCAAAACCTATTGGAGTGCCGCAAGCGGTAATAAGGGAGAATGGATACAATCGGATCTGGGCGATCTTTCCAGCGTGAATGCTATTCAAATCAATTATGCCGATCAGGATGTGAGCAGCACGCACCTGGGTAAGATCAATGGCGGGGAGCAATACCATCAGTACAAACTCTATTATTCAGTAGATGGAAAGAAATGGATATTGCTGACGGATAAAAGCAATAACCGGACAGATGTTCCGCATGAATATGTGGAGCTGGCCACGCCGGTGCAGGCCCGATATATTAAACTGGAGAATATCCATATGCCCAGCGGCAAATTTGCTATCAGTGGGTTAAGAGTATTTGGAAAGGGCAATGGTGAAAAGCCCGCAGCGGTGAAAACATTCATGGTATTGAGAACTGAAAAGGACAAACGCAGTGCCTGGATCCGCTGGAGCCCGGTGGATAATGCCTATGCTTATAATATTTATTATGGCACGGCGCCGGATAAATTATATAATTGCCTGATGGTAATGGATAATACAAAGAATGAATACTGGTTCAAAGCCATGGACTTAAAAAAGGAGTATTATTTCACTATTGAAGCGGTGAATGAAAACGGGGTATCAGAAAAATTCAAAACACTTAAAGTTGAATAAAAAAATAATCAGTCTGCTTGCGGGTATCGCTTTCTTACTGTTGTCATTGCCGGCTATCTCGCAACCTTTTGCCGGTGAGATCGCAGCTTTTAAAAAGCAGGATTCTCTTTCTTTGCCTCCGAAAAACGCTATCCTGTTTACCGGCAGTTCTTCCTTTCGCTTATGGAAGAACATAGAAACCTATTTTCCGGAGCATACCATTATCAACCGGGGCTTTGGCGGATCCACCCTGCCGGATATGATCCGTTATGTAAACGATATTATTTATCCTTATGAACCCAAACAGATCATTATTTATTGCGGAGAGAATGATTTTGCAGCCGATACCAGTTTGTATCCGGCCCAGGTAGCAGCAAGGTTTGAAGAATTATTCAACCTGATCCGGTCGAAGTATAAAAAAGTCCCCATCGCTTATGTGTCCATGAAGCCAAGTCCTTCCCGCCAGCACCTGATGCCCCGATACAATGTGGCCAATGTGATGATCCGGAGTTTTTTGAAAAAGAAAAAAAGAACCGCCTTTATTGATGTGTATAAAGCCATGTTATTGCCGGATGGAAAACCCATGCCGGATATTTTTATCCAGGATAACCTGCACATGAATGAAAAGGGATATGCCATCTGGCAGAAAATAATTGAACCCTATTTGCTCAAATAACAATTATTGATATGAAACGATTGATGACTTTATGGTTGCTTCTGATCGCCATGGCCGGTTATGGCCAGTCCGCCGATGTAAAAATGAAAACCTATGTAGACGGGCTCATGAAAAAAATGACACTGGAGGAAAAAATCGGGCAGTTGAATCTCTTAACCCCGGGTGGCGGTATTGCCACCGGTGCGGTGGTAAGCAGTGATGTGGAGAATAAGATTGCCAATGGTCAGGTAGGTGGATTATTTGGTGTGATTGGGGAAGCAAAGATCAGACAGGCGCAGGAACTGGCCATCAGCCGCAGCCGTTTAAAAATACCATTGCTATTTGGATCAGATGTAATCCATGGATATAAAACTACTTTTCCTATTCCGTTGGGCTTATCCTGCAGCTGGGATATAGAGATGATTGAACGCAGTGCCCGGGTAGCGGCCACTGAAGCTACAGCTGATGGATTGAACTGGGCATTCTCACCCATGGTGGATATTGCCCGTGATCCGCGTTGGGGTCGTATTGCCGAAGGAGCCGGAGAAGATCCCTATCTCGGTTCAAAGATTGCGGCTGCCATGGTAAGAGGTTATCAGAATGGAGATCTCAGTAAGGACAATACATTAATGGCCTGTGTGAAGCATTTTGCATTGTACGGGGCAGCAGATGGCGGACGTGATTATAATACGGTAGACATGAGTCGTGTGAAAATGTACAATGAATACCTGCCGCCTTATAAAGCAGCGGTGGATGCAGGTTCTGCCAGTATCATGAGTTCTTTTAATGTGATTGATGGTATTCCTGCCACCGGTAATAAATGGCTGCTCACGGATCTCTTAAGAAAAGAATGGGGTTTTAAAGGAATGGTGGTATCCGATTATACCTCCGTGAATGAAATGATTGACCATGGCATGGGAGATCTCCAGCAGGTATCGGCGCTGGCTTTGAATGCCGGACTTGATATGGATATGGTAGGGGAAGGTTACCTGACCACCTTGAAAAAATCACTGAAGGAAGGAAAGGTGACACAAAAACAAATTGATGATGCCTGCCGCAGAATTCTCGAAGCAAAATATAAACTGGGTTTGTTTGATGATCCCTATCGTTATTGTAAATCAGACCGTGCTGCTACCGAAGTGCTTTCTGCTGATAAAAAAGCAGCAGCCCGTGAGTTTGCCACTAAGTCTTTTGTATTACTGAAAAATAATAACCAGGTATTACCGCTGAAGAAAACAAATAGCATTGCCCTGGTGGGGCCGCTGGCCGATAACAAAAGCAATATGCTGGGTACCTGGGCCGTGTCGGGTAATGCGGATCTGGCCATTCCTGTTTTACAGGGAATAAAAAATGAAGGAGCCACACAGGTACTGTATGCAAAGGGCGCTAATATTTCAGATGATACATTGTATGCCAAAAAAATCAATGTATTTGGTACCAGGATCGATATTGATAAAAGAAGTGCACAGGAAATGATTGATGAGGCTGTAGCTGTTGCCAATCGTGCAGATGTAGTGGTAGCCGTGATCGGTGAAGCTTCTGAGATGAGCGGGGAATCATCCAGCCGTTCCAGGATTGATATTCCGGAAAGCCAGATTAATTTAATCAAGGCACTGAAGCGAACAGGCAAACCACTGGTACTGGTGATCATGTCCGGCCGGCCATTGACCCTGAACTGGGAATCAGCCAATGCAGATGCGATTCTTTTTACCTGGCATCCTGGTCAGGAAGCGGGTAATGCCATTGCCGATGTTTTATTCGGCGATGTGAATCCCTCTGGTAAACTCAGCACCAGCTTTCCGCGAAATGTTGGACAGATCCCTGTTCATTATAATCACCTCAATACAGGTCGCCCAAATCCCGGCGATGCTTTCAATAAATTCCGCAGTAATTACCTGGATGTGGAGAACAGTCCCCTCTATCCGTTTGGATATGGCCTGAGCTATAGCCGTTTTGAATATGGTCCGCTGCAGCTGAGCAGTGCAGCATTGAAAGGCAACCAGGTGCTGACAGCTTCTGTTCAACTGACCAATAAAGGTGCTTATGCCGGCGAAGAAGTGGTGCAATTATATATCAGGGATCTGGTAGGAAGTATTGCCCGTCCCCTGAATGAATTAAAAGGATTCAAAAAAGTATTGCTCAAAGCAGGCGAATCTAAAACCGTGAGTTTTACTATTACGCCGGAGGACCTGAAGTTTTACAACAGTGCGCTCCGCTACGACTGGGAACCCGGTGATTTTGAAATCAGGATCGGTACGAATTCAAGAGACCTGCAGTCGGTTAAAATTAATTGGGTGAAATAATTGTAACGCTTTAAATCCGATGTGTCCGCAGACAGTAGCCTGTCATGCCGGGCCGTTTAATCGAAGCAGAACGCTTATCTATCGTGTACTGCCAAATAGGTAAAGTAACTTAAAAGCCAGACAGGACCTCCAAAGGAGTCCTATGGACCGGCATCTTTTAATGTAGAAGTTTACAGAATAAATTCGATTACAAACCCTGGCGAGTTTGGTGCCAAGTCAGATACGTCAGTATATCAACCCTATAATTTGAAAATTTATTACTGCGGTTGGAGTTTTGCAGGATTTGGAGGAAGAAAACTACGAATAACAGAGGGATTAATATCCGTTTAGCTCGTAGTAAAAATCTATTGATATTTAGCCAAAACTAAGAAGAACAGTGGACTCGTAAGGAAGGAAAGGTTGAAACCTTACTTCTAATTAACTTTAAAAAATCCAAGACTCAGGAAAGTAAATAGGGTAAGAAGAATGTATGCAACGGTTATTGCATTTGCTCTGTTTTCTTTAAAAGCTTTTCTATTTTTATAATACGAAATAAGTTTTACAATCTTATTTCCCTGAAGAAATAGAAAATAAACAATCCCGGCTATAAGTATAAATAATCCTATATAAACCGACTTGTTAAATACATATAGTTTTGGCGAACCCCAAGAATAATTTTTATAAACACAAAAAGTGTGGATAAATTTAAAAAAATGAAAAGGGACATAAATAGCAAAGCCGAATATTGGGGACTACCCCAAAAATCATATTTAAGTGCCCATTTATATAGCTTGTAAAAAATAAGTCTCATATTTCAATATCTAATTTCCCCAAAAAAATCTAGATAAAAAGTACAAGCCTGATATGCCTGCTCCGATAGGCCCCAAAAAGGCAATAACTCCCATAACGGCATCTGTTCCATGGACGGCTGCAGCTTTATAATTTCCATTTTGCAAATCATCTACTGTTTGGTATAATGAAAGACCTGTAGTAATAGCGCCAAGACCTTTCGTAACATATCCCAATCTTTTTGAAAATAGTTGGGCCTCTTTTCTAGCCCCAGTTGCTCCGTTCCCTCCCCAGCCGATTCTGTTAAACTTTAAATTATTTCCCATCCACCAACCTTTTCCTCCCGCCCAGGGAGAAGTTTTGAATACAGCATAGTCTCAGGTACTGTCCCTGCAAATCCTAAAGTTCCTAGTGCAGTTTGAATCACATCAACTGGGTCTAAATTATTTTTACTACCATCGACGCTCCATACATTCCACATATCAATGTCATTAGTAATATTATCTGCTTCATAATCTAAAGAAACACCACCTGGGAACCAAGTACTTGCTAGACAATAAATACCATTACCATCACCAGCATTCTCTCCTGAATTTAATGGGTCACCAGGGCCAACAAACAAAACAGGTTCTCCACTTGTATTTGTTCCACCTATTCTTTTTCCAATATTGTCCCACTCACCATCGCTATTATTAAGCTTTCTTTCTGTAGAGTTATACCATCGAATTTTCCCGGTTTTAGAATTTCGAAAAAATCAGTAGGATTACTTTCATCACTATTAAAGCGAGGGTATGGATTTTCAAACCGGTTAGGTCTTTCTGGAGAGACTTCTATAGGAGCCAATCCTTCAGGGTCGATAAATCTGACAGGGTTACTAAACGCATAATTGTACGGCGACCATCTTCGCATCTTATCTGCTACTGGGTCCATTACATGCCACCTCCCAATCTGCCCATCATACATCCTCGCCCCATAATCCATCCAATCCAAACCACTTCCATCAGCAAACTCCTTGTGCTGCTCTTCCTTGCCATTGTATTTTAACCGGTTTTCGGAGCCGCCAAAAGCCAGCGCTTTACT
This sequence comes from Chitinophagaceae bacterium, assembly GCA_016720745.1. Lineage (GTDB taxonomy): Bacteria > Bacteroidota > Bacteroidia > Chitinophagales > Chitinophagaceae > JJ008. Next base: position 197,380 of record JADKKA010000006.1, read on the forward strand.
GCTGATTGCACTCATCGTTAACCCGAACGGGTAGTAATGTGTTTCTTCAAGGATGGGACCCCGAATGTGAGTTACCTGAAGGTTATCAAAGAACACATCAATGTTAGTGGCCTCATTGCTGGTATAAATATACAAATATCCACTTTTAGTTATTGTTAAAGTCGGTTTCATATGTATCGTAGTACTACCACTGGATCCAACTTGTTCAAAACCACTGCTGCTCAGAACCACTTTAAACTGCTCATCCAGCAAAACCCAGTTGATATAGGCTTTCGGCTTATTACCGCTGCTGGTCTGTGTTCCCATAAAACTGTTCAAACCAGCATTTAAACCGCTGCTCGGATTTTGCAGATCACCCTGGCTGGCTTTGCCGCCACTCATACCAGCCATTCCTGCACTGAGTATGGACAGCAGGTCATTTAATACTTCTGGGCTGCTATTATTCGGAGACGCCCCATCATTCCAGCCACTGGCTACCCTTATACTATATGAATCACCAGCCATTACTTTCAGGATAATATTAGGGCCAATCTTCTGAGTACCAGTGCTGTTTTTTACTTGTGCAACTTTCCCATTTGTCGGGAATAGCGGATCACTGAACCAGGAAGGCTTGTTGTATTGGGTGTTAGTAAGATTACCATAAACAGCGCTTTCAATTGCTATCGTAGCAACCTCCATGGTGGCAGCAGGATATTGATCTGATTTTTGTTCTTCAGTGAGCAGCATCCGTACATTACCTAAATGATCTTTCAGCATATAATCGTATTCCAGGCTTGCGGCACTCTGATTCGGAATGGCAGGTTTAAAGCGTACCCTGCCTTCCTCATGACCAAAAAACTGCAATTGATCCGGAGCATTAAGTGAAGAAAGACTGGGGTTGCTGTAGCTCTTGCTCTCATAAACAAAACCGCCAATATAGGTAGTGGTACTGGTGATATTACTCGTATAACTGGATCCGTTATAAGAAACTGTTGCATTGGTTTCTATGGTCTCTTTTTTCAACTTATTACCTGCAGCATCATAGGTATAGGTGATCGTTCCCTTTGGATTACCGCTATCATCTTTACCGTGATCACTGCGGGCAGGTTCAAGTGGTTATACGTAATGGCTCCACCATTTGCCAGCTCCGATCCGGTTGCTCCATTCATCCGTTTATTCAGGTCGGTCACCAGGTTACCGTTTTTATCATAGCCATAGTCCGTGTAGGACTTGAGTTCTTATCTGTAAAATCCCCCAACTTATTATCTGAATTTACAGCATCCGTCACAGCCTGCAGTCGGTTTGTCTTCAAAAAGTAACTATAGGTCAGATTGTCCAGCACAGCAGTTGGTGATCCAAGCTTCCAACCTTGCTGTGTCATAGCTTGTATATTGCCGTTGGCATCATAAGCAGTTGATGGGCTCACCCCGTTACCCATTTGAATGGAATAATTCATGGTGTTTGCATTCCAGTTCGCTATTGCATCATCCTGTTCAAAGAGCCCCGATAATAATCGGTTGGCGGCATCATATGTAAAATCATATTTTCTTTTCACATCATCCCCATCGCTTTTCCAGACCATTCCGGCAATATTGCCATTAAACATACCTGCCCCCAGAAAATTTCTCCCCGATGCGTTTGTCACTTTATCATAACCTAGCTCAAAACCGAAACGGCTGGTACCGCTTTGTCCGGTTCCGGCAAGGTAATCCCGGTTCATCCCCAACATCCAGCCGCGGATATTATACTCATAATTGAGTGTTTCCAAGGCTGAAGTCGGGTTGGAAGGATCCGTACCCAGCTTCTTTTTCTTTAATTGTCCCAGTTTGTCATACTCATTTTTAAGGATCGTTTTAAAGGTGGTAGGCATCACTCCTCCATTGATCAGGCTATTGCTTGCTTTTTTCTCCACCATGCTAACCCGCCAGAGATCATCATAACTGATTTTGGTTACAATTTCAGAAGTTTGTGGATTTGGCGTCCCTTTTTCTGTTTTAAGTACTGTAACCAACGGCAGGCCATTCCAGCTGTATTGCGTGGTTAACACATCCTGGCTCCCAGAGATATTCGTGCTTTGCACCTGGATCATTCGGCCCTTATCATCGTAATAATTAACCGTATTGATGAATTGGTTCACGGTACCGAGAACTTTGGTTTGCGTCCAGGTCACCATTCCCACCGTTGCATCTGATTTCGCAGGCATTTGCGGATAGGGCCAGTTACTATTATCAGTACCCGAAAAATAGCTGTTCCAGTCATTCAGATAGACACTTAATCCGGCAGGTAACCCAGTATAATTGTCGTAATGAGTTATCGTGAGCAGTTCATAAGTTCCGGAAGGAAGATAATTGGGATTTGTTCCAGCAGCAGAAAGATGATCCGTGAAACTTACTGTACTGTTCAATAAACCAGTTTCGATTGGCCGGTTCAGATTATCATACTTCATGAGCATCCACTTTCCTGTTGCCGCATATTGGCATCCTGTGTTAAGACCAGCCGGTCCCGGGCATCGTAAACCATATAAACCTCACCGGCACCGGGCACTTTTTTCATGATCATTCTTCCCCGCTGGTCGTACTCATAGCGGAATGTCTGTTCATTCAGAATGGTACTATTGAACAGCCAACTAGTACTAAGCTCCTGAACGCCCACTGGTTGCACTACAGCCCGCAACTGATCAAGGTCGTCGTAAATATAATAGGTACAAATCCAATCATTGTTATGTCCTCTGCCTGTTCCATCATCTTCCACGCCAATGGCTGTCCCAATCTGTACTTTCTTCAGAATCACTTTTCCACCCTTGTCTTTAAACTCCACCACCTGTTTGCCGTGCTCATCTTTGGATACATTTTTTACCAGCGTCCCAGGATCATATGGAGCTGCACTGGTATAGGCCCCGAATCCACTTCCCAAAGGTCCGGTGTTGTTATTCACTTCCCAGATCCGTACAGCATCAGTGATGGTATTCAACCAGTATTTCATTTCAATACCCCGATTGTTTCCTACCCAGCTGTTTCCGGGTGCCATTGTTTTCTCTACCCGGTTCAGGGGACTGGCCTCAAAATTTGTTTTACTATAATAGAAGGTTTCATTCTGGCTTCCATAGTGGGCCGTCATAAAAGTTTCCTGTTGCTGGAATGGATTCGACTTAAAAGCCCCATCATTGATATGCGTATTGTTACCAGTATTGTTGGCTACAAAGGGCAGGTATTTTTTTTGCTCCCTGCCAAACTCATCATACAATGTTGCACTTACCAGGTCAGTAGCTGTGCCACCGGTTTCCAGTGACCCTTGCTTACTGACTGATTGTATCGGCCGGCCCAAACCATCAAAATAGCCGGTAGTCATCCTTGAATCCTTTACCGGTTTTGTCATCAGGGCATTGGCATCTGTTACAGGTGCCAGGGCATCCCAGCTACGGACAAAATTAACCGGGATACTTCCATACTGGGGAGGAACCGGGTCTGGGGTTTGAGCTCCCACCTTTTGGACTAATGAGGGGACCAACAGGTAAATAGCAATGCAAACCGAAATTGAAATTCCTTTCATCATAGAATAGTATTATTACAAATCCTTTATTGAATACCGAGTGTTTTTTGAACTGACTGCCCTGATATTTTTGATATAGGCCTTAATACACTATACAACTGACCATCACCCCGGGCAAAAAATTTATACCCAGGGCCATCCACATCGATATTAAAAACCTCATTTAAATTTTCATCCGTCATCCATTTAAACAATGGGTGCTGAAGAGAACCCGAGCTTTTACGGGTATTTAAACCATCAGTAATGATGATATGACTACTCAGTTTTGTTCGATACCATTGCGCAAGTGCTGCACGTCCTGCTACCGTAAAACCGTCCTCGTAAGAAGGAACCGATACTACTTGTATTTGAGACTGATGGGCGGTAGCAAGGGTATCTAATGAGTATAGAAAAGAGTCTGCCACTGCATCCTGAGAAATCGGCAGTGTTACTATCAGTATTTTTTTTCCCTGATAAGAACTAAGATTTTGTGTTCCGCCTTCAATTAGGGGAACCTGGTAATCATGAATGCTACCAGTGAATGATACTGAGAAATAAACTGTCGTGAATAAGCCAATAATAAATGTTTTCATCTTTTCTTGTTTTATTACATGCCCATATCAATTGTGACCATATTGCAACTACCAAGGAACCCTGGTATATTAATTTTAGCCCAGTTTGCACTGGTACCTGATTGTGTTGTACAGCCCAAACCAAACGTCAGGTAAATATTATTTCCCGGCTTAGAAATACTGATTGTATAACTAGCCGAGGGAATACAGCCTAAAACGCCTGACCCAGTTGGAGGAATATTAAATGAATAAGGTTGGCCAGTTACTCTGTCAGTATAAGTGATAGTAAAACCAGAAAGTCCAGAATTATTTACATAACTGATCATGTTACCTGACCCTGGAGTACAGACTCCGGGATTATAACCAATATTCACATAACGAGTTGGGTAGTTGTTGCATGGGTTCATATCCATTTGTTGTTGCAACTGATACCCGGTATTCCCACAGGAACCTTGCTCACAAATCGGACTACCAATATTTTGCCAGTCCGGAGGACCTGGATTTGTACAATCCATACAGTTTTCTACCTGGCCTGAAAAATTATAGCAGATTTTCTTCACCACTTTATTATCATGATCCCTGACAACAACTAATCTGTTCAAATTATCATAATCATAAATGTATTTCGTGATCTATAATCTGTTTCCTTTATTATTCCCACACCTGTTTTATACTCGTAAGTATGGATTAATGCTCCAGTTAGTGAAGGCTGGCCTCGGAGCAAACCAAGTCACCCCAACTGCACTATAAGCCAGCAGTTAAAGTGGCAGCATTTACTCAATTGCCTTAACTATTGGGACGGTATTATTATAACCCCATAAATAAGATGTTATAATCCCATCTTTAGCTGTTATTTCTGAAATTGTACCACTATTAAACTTTAAAGATGCTTCTTGCATGTACCGACTATCCTTCACCAGGCCGTTACCAGAGACTGTGCTATGTGTAAAGCCGCAGATTGTTTGATGCAGCAAAGCATGTATTAAACTGACTATTTGTGTTTGTAAATTACTTCTCCTGCCATTAACATAGTTCACTCTCGAATTATGTATGTTTTGAAGATAAAAGTGTCATTGCAGTCTGCGGCACCATGGATCTTGACAACGATTTAAGTCAGCCAAATGCTGTGAATAGTAACCGGAAACTTCGGTTAAATATTGTTGATTACCACCAGGTATCGCGTCACATGGCAAACTGTAATCGCCTGCATATTTATTCTTCGATTCAACTACTTCGCCTTTAGAGTTTGTTGAAGTTTGCCTTGTAACCTGAGTATGATTTCCCCCTTCAAAATACTGAACGACTGTACTTGTCATATCATTCTGTCCCGGCACTACCAAATGTTCAATAGTAGTTAATTGCTTTTTACGTGATGTTTTTGTGTCATAAAAGGTAGTTTGCCATGTGCTAGCAACAGATGAAGTAATAACACAGGGAGTCACCATTTGATTCTCTTCATAAACTGGCAGGTAATCTACAGACCTGATCATCTGCCCTCCCTCTTTATACGTCCCTTCAAACTTGAGTTCACCACGCATATACTCATAATTTTTAGGAGCTTCAGGATAATTTGGAGTACTTGCATTACATGAATTGGTCATAAGATTTCTTACGACCACATCACCACTTATGTTATCCCAGTAATTTGATCCGTAATAACGGTAAACCTGTATCCATTTCCTGAATTACTCACCTTTACTTCATTATATCCTATATGTCCGCCCTGTGTTGTGGCCAAAGGGCGTAAGCTTCCGGCAGAAACCAAATACGAGCCATTTAGACAACCGGTTGGAGTGTCATTATTATTGGGGTAAACACCTCCAAAACCTACTTGCCCAACTAAGTCATTTCGCAAGTATTGAATATAAGTAGGCCTGCTATACAATATCCCTGTCGACTTTCCAGCATTATCAAAATAGCCGAATTGTGTAATATTTGCGTTAGCATTAATATCCACTTTGTTAGTTATGGTTTGTATGCGCAAACCGCCTACTGTTCGATTTTCCTGTACAGGTGTGGGAACCATATCATAAAAGAATACTTCGCAACCATTACCAGTTGAAGCTCCGGGTTTCGCAACACCTATAGAATAATTTCCCGGGGTGAATGATTGAACAACTTCCATCGTTTGACCAGCCGGAACGCTGATAGTTCCACCAGGCGAATAAACATAAGCATTTCCGCCTAGGGCTGAATTGATAACTTTAAATTTATGTACAGACTGGCTAAAGGATATAGAAAAATATTGCGTATTCTGATTCCCATCATATCCTACACTAACCTGACTTATCTGATTTGGATTGTACGCGGTATAACTTACCCATGTTTTATTGGGCTCAAAATTAAATTCAGTACTGCCGCCAGTAGGGTATTTAATTTCTTTCAATGAACCACCCGCATTTCTGGAAATCTTGAATCCAGTCTGCTCTTGTAATAGTTGTATAGTTGTCAATTGTATGTTGGGATCAATCCTTGATTCCCATTTCCACCGTTTATATAACCCCCAATGGTCCTGACCGCAACTCAGCCTTCGTGGGAGCTGTTCATTAAAATATGTAAACAAATAAGGGGGCACTGAAGTACTTAAATCACATGACTTTTGTTGTACCTGCTTTAATTTAAGCCTCTTTTTATCAGTATTTATCGGATAAATAATACGTTGAGATAATGAAGTGGAATTATCTTCAAAGTACTCGTAGTCAAAAATAAATTTATTGCAAAACCCGCTGCTGCTGCTCACCTGAATTTCCCCAAGTGTTTTAGCCGTATGATTTCCGGCATCAGATGTAATATCAGTAAGTGATGAACTTAAGTCCTCACGTAAACTTCCTGCAATAAACTGGATATTACCATTTGAATACTCAATCGATTTTAACCTGACTCCGTGAATAATATTTTTAACACATTTAATACCCCATGGGTCCCCGTGGTCTCCTGCATAACCGGATAAGTGGATAAATTAAATACCCATAAACTTCTTCCTCATATTTAAGCACAATTGAGAATAATCCGTCAGATGATTCTATCTTATTCAGAAACCAGCTCAAAATTGAAGTACCCGTCAAAAAATCCGCCATCGCCTGTATATGGATCTGTGGTTTCGATAGGATCAACATCATTTGTGGCTGAAGTTCTTCCAAATGATACTTAACTCCGTCGGGAGGAATAAGCGTAAAGCTTCTGATACTACCGGTTCCTTCAACATAATCGTAAATAAGTTTAACACCTTCACCATTAACAAAAACCGGAGTACGGTCATCATTAAAGTAAAATTTTCCAGAATAGCCGCTGAAGTTATAAAAGAAAAAATCTGGCTCCCCATCCTTTCTACCTTCAAAAAAATCACTGCCGCAGAAAAAACCTGAATTTTGTCCGGAAGGGTTGACTACTGTACAATTACCCGTTTCATAATTGTGATAACCATAATCACTAAAATAACCTTTACTCTGATCATAAGTAGTGCTTGTAAAACGCTCATCTGGAGCCCCCTGTACAGATCTGGTTATTACACCACCACAATCCAGTGACCAGCCTGTTCCAACCCAGCTGGCAGGTTCCATTACTTTAATCCCGGAAGCATGATACCTTAGTCCTACTGCTAAAGATAAAGGGCCTTCCTTTATACTAGTTATTGGAATGCTGATATTAGGTGTTCCAGTATGATAACTAACAGGTATGTCTCCATATTTGGCCAAAGAGGCAGCCGTCGGTGACGAAACTGCAACTTTATCATAAAAACTTTGCTGAGCTTGTATTTTTAAAGCAATAAAAAAGAAAAGAAATAAAGTAATTCGCTTCATACAATTATTTTAAAAATTATACCCAATCCTAAATACCACCGGCTGCCCTCTCGGCACCTGCTCCCCACTCAAAAAATCCCAGAGCAGCATCAGTTTTGTTTTTTTGAAAAGTTTGGATTTGATGGAGACCACTTTACTGATACCGATCAAACCACTTTTTTGCCAGGCATTCCTGTCCCTGAGCTGGTCAAAATCGCTGAAGGCGGAACGGTAGTTTTGCTCATACCCCCGCTGATCCAAAAACTCCCCTTGATCTTCCAGTCCACATAACTGCGTATACCAACTCCCTGGTGACTCACACTGATATTATTCCATCCACGGCCCAGACCGAGTTTGTAGCTGGCACCGATGCCGATGACGGATTTATCATTCAGTTTATAACCGAGGGATAGGCCGAGGTCACTGGTCACCGGGAAATAGTTCGTGGCCCGCTGGGTCTGTACGTTTGCCCCGTATTCCAGTCTTTGCAGAAAGGATTTGGTCTTCTGGTTATTGGGCTTAAATCCTTCAGGCATCTCAGCATCACTGGAGCCTCCGCCTGCTTTGAGGATTTTACTCTTTAAATCATTCAGTTGCGATTGAGCTGCCTGAAGGTTTTGCTGCAATTGTTGCTGTGCATTGGGACCCTGATGCAATCTGCTGCTGGATCAGGTTATTGACCTGTGCCCTTGTTTGCAGTCCGGCCAGACTGGCCATATTAAGCGGCTCATCGGGGTTGGGCAGGCGGAAGAGGCTCGCCAGCATACTATTCTTCCTGAAAAACTCTTTCCAGATTTTGGTCTTACTCAATAGCTCCAGCGCTTTCTGCTCGATCTTTTTTGGATCATTCAGGATCTCTTTATACTCTTTGATTTGCTGTGCATAGTAATACACCTGTTTATTGAGTTGCTTGAGTTCTTTGACAAAGCCCAGCTTTTCCAGTTGTTCCTTGATTTGTTCTTTGCGTTCTTTCAGGAATTTTTTGATATCCTCTGCTTTGGCAAGGGATGCTTTTAATTCATCCACTTTCCCGATGGCGTCTTTGAGTTTGTCTTTGACAACAGCTGCCTGTTGCAGGAAGGATGATTCCCCGTTCAGAAAATTCAGTGTGGTAGACAGACTGTCCAGGCCGGGGATATAGGAGGAGAGTTTACCAGGGTTTTTTAATCTTGCTTCCAAAGACTCCCATTTTGCCTTTGCAGCGATGGCATATTCTTTGGCTTTGCTGGAATCGATCTTGGAGAGTTTGCGGATAATTTTTTCTTCCTGCTTTTTCAGAGACGCAAGTGCCTGCTCGGATTTTTTAGAAAGCTGATCCTGCACCTTCTTTGCTTTCTTTGATACCGTCTCAATGTATTTCTCCCGGTTAAATTGTCCGCTGCTGTCTGTTGCGGCTTCTGCCTGGCAATTAGTCTTGCTGCTAAGAGTGATCATCAATATCAGGAGTGTTGTACGCATAAGCAGCCTGGACTTGGTTTTTTTAATTGCCGTCGTGAAACTAAGTGCCCATCTTCTCAACCCCTGGGGAAAAAAACGTTTTAAAATGGTTTTTTTCTGAAAAAATCCGGTGTTTTTCTGACAGCCAAAGCAGGGTTGAAAAACAATCTTTTAAGCCCCTCTCGTCATCCCATCCTTTATTTCTTAACGGTTAACTGAAATAAATAAATTTTCAAGCTCCAAAAAAGTCCAAAGAATACAGCTTGATGACCTGTATAAATACAGGCGATGAACCTGTATTTATACAGGCTGAATTGAAAGGCAAATACTCCATCTATAATAGATTTGCTGAATGGCCGGTTGAATTTCAAACAGCCTTTATTGAAATGTACTGGGAAAGAATAGATGAAAGGGGATCAGATTTTATAGATTCCGCTGCGAATCGCATAGATCACAGTGCCGGCTGTATTTTTTACGCCAATCTTTTTCTGGATTTTCTCCCGGCTGGTTTCAACTGAGCGGACATCCACGCCGAGTTCGACGGCCATTTCCTTATTTGATTTTTCCTCACAGATATAGCGAATGATTGCTATGTCCCTTGGGGTGAATTCATCAACTGAGACAGGATGCTTCATGATCAGGTTACTTTTAGCGATCGTACGAATCATGGCCATGGATGTTTCCTTGCAGAGATAATAATTTTCTTTTTCTTTCAATGCCTCTATTGCATCGAGCAGTTCTTCTTTGAGAGAACTTTTCTGCAGATATCCCCTCGCACCTGCTTGCAGCATTTTCATCACCTGGTGCTCTTCGCCGAAAACGGTGAGCGCAATCACCGGGATGTCAGGGTATTGCCGGGTGATGATTTCGGTAGCTTCTATGCCATTCATCAGGGGCATTTGAATATCGGTGATGATGATATCTGGTTGGAGGACAGGGATCATTTCCAGCAGTTCTTTTCCGTTTTTGGCAGCGCCAGTAAAATGAAAGCCTTCCAGTCCGCCCAGAAAAGTGGCATATCCTTCCCGGACCAGATCATGGTCATCTGCGATGAGGAGTCTGATTGGTTTTTTTATTTCTCCGGTATTTGCCTGCATGGGTTTGGATTGTCAGTTTGCTTACTACATTATGAATGGATATGTAAATGCCGGGAAACAGAGTGTATGATTTACATCTAATAATCTCCGGATAAGTCGCATACTATAAAGGACATTAAACGTTTTATAACAAAACCCATTTTACTACTCCACAAGGCACTGATCCCTCCTAAATATTTTAAGTAAATAAAAGGAAGTTAGATACGTTATGCATCAGAGTAAAAGGATTAAGGATATCCAAATTTGCCCAAAAAGCCAATACCAGACAATTACCAGTTAGTGGTATTTTTTAAAGGGCATTACAGGTGTTTTGAACCGGCACTCGACTAAACTGACCCGAAATCGCTTAAGAAAGAGTTCTATTGGGCAGAAACTGGTTACCCGGAACCTTTTTCAGTTTGTAAAGGGGTTGTAATCTGGTAAGGTGATTTCCCGGTTTTATACCCTTTTAAACGGGTCATTTTACTGCAAAAATGAAACCAAAAATGTTGTACTGGCTTTTTCCGACTGGTTTGAAAGATTTATCCGGGAAAGTTATTCCGGGAAAAGGCTGTTACCCAATGGCAAGAAAATCAGGCCGGGTACGCTGTTGCAGTATAAAATGGTGTATCAGCTGATCCTGGAATTTGAACAAAGAACCGGGAAGCGACTGAGAATTTGTTTACTCAACAGAGCCGGGCTTCGCTTCCTGAATCAGGAAAAAAGGCACTGGACACATTTTTATAAGCGGTTTAGTCATTTTCCTTTATGTAGAAAAACAGTACCTGGATAATTATTGTACGGGGGTTTTCAAAATAGTAAAAACCTTTTTCAATTATTTACAGGCAGAAAAATCTTTTCCGGTTGGGGAGTTTCACCGAAAGTTCGTTGTCCCGGCTGAACGTTTTACACCGGTAACTTTAACACCTGCGCAACTTCGCTTCTTGATCATGGATCAGCAGTTTGAATCGGACTTACCCTCTATCATGAAAAGAGCAAAAGATATTTTTGTACTGGGCTGTACGCTGGGATTACGCAGTCATGACCTTTTGAATCTGAAGAAAAAAAATATACAGCGTACCGCTTCCGGTATGTCTATTGTGCTGCACACCCAGAAAACCGGGGCAGAAATAAAAGTGCCCTTACCTGATTACGCCATAAAGATCATCAGAAAGTATACAGCTCAATCCCGTACCTATATATTACCAAGAGTAAGCGGCAGTAATCTGAACATACAGATCAAGCGGCTGGCCCGGCTTGCCGGGTGGACTGAACCGCTGCCTAAAATCAGGCACCGGCGCGGCGTTCCTGTTGAAATAAAAACCAAGGACGGAAAAAGCTATCGTTTTTGTGATCACATTACGGTACACAGTATGCGGAGAACTGCGATCACCACTTTACTATTAATGGGAGTGGATGAAACATCGGTACGCAGAATTTCAGGGCATGCACCAGGCAGTCGTGAGTTTTACCGGTATGTAGCGCTGGTGCAGGATTACTTTGATACAGCCGTCAAAGCGGCACCTGAAGCTGATTGCCGGTCCTGATATATCTGCATGATGGTATCAAAAAACTGCAGAAATCAGCATCATTTTGCTAATTTTAGTGTCAGTCAGTTTCTTTGAAATGCAAGCTGGGTGGTGGCTAGAGGCGTTTTTGCTATTAACCGTTCGGGTTAACGATGAGTGCAATCAGCAGTAAAGCGCTGGCTTTTGGCGGCTCCGAAAACCGGAATAAATACAACGGTAAGGAAGAACAGCGCAAAGAGTTTACTGACGGTAGTGGCCTGGAGTGGATGGACTATGGGGCGAGGATGTATGATGGGCAGATTGGGAGATGGCATGTAATTGACCCCAAAGCAGGCAAATATTGGAGTGAAACCCCTTATGATTATGTTGGTAACAACCCGATGAAAAGGACTGACCCTACTGGTATGGAATGGGATGAAGAATCACAAAAACAGATTGAAGGAATCAATAAAAAGCTTGATAAAAAAATTGCACAGTTAGACAAACAGATTAATACAGTTTCCAAATCAGATAAAGATGCTGAGGGAAATTCAGTTTATAATGCAGAGGAGCAAGAAAAGGTTGATGAACTTAATTCCAAAAAGATAACCTTACCGCAGCTAAAAGTGAAATAAGGCAAATGGGAGATGACAAAGACCATGTGTTTTCATTGAACCCAAAGAGTGGAATATCTGCCGGAGGAGTTTCTGCCGACCCGAAAACTTGAAAAAGTTATAATTACTTATAAAAAGGTGAGTTTGGAAATCAGCTTCATGAAATTAAGCACGGTTTTCAGGTATCAGAAAAGCTTATGACACTTAATGCAGATGGTACAGCAAGAGCAACTGCAGGCACTTTGCTTGCCGGTCAAGCGTTGGAAGTACAGGCATATCAGAGGCAACTTTCTTATAATGATTCACATGTATTTTCTTTATCACCTCAAGCTGGAGCAGACCCCAATGAGAGGCTAAATAAGGATTATTAGGAACTTCTCAACAGATTAATACATCATTTAGTGCTACAAAATTGGCTGATATTACAATCGGATTAATACCCAGAATAATGACGAGTCCAATAGGCAATACAAGACTTTATCCGGAATATTAAAACAAAAACATGAAGGTAATGCTGTTGATTACAATTATTGGGATGTCTTGTTCTTGTAATGGGAGCAAAAATATTTTTCGTAACTTTTATTATGTTGAGCCCTTTAAAGAGCAAGAAATAAAATTACAATTTAAGAAAGATTCGGCTTTTATATTTCATGATTTAACTGGATGTAACCAGTTTGTTTTTGCGGGAAAATATCGTGCAAGAAATGATAGTTTGGGCATTTATTTTATTTTTGATTCTGTAATAAATCGAAGTGTAACATCAAATTTTACCCCTGAATTTATTTTTCAATAAATTGTGGCGATACTGCTTGGATAATAAATAATGAGCGAGTTTTTATTCATAAGCAACCTTTTGTAGCAACAAAAAATAGTAAATAAATCTTCGGGAAATTAGGTATAAGAAACTGAAAGATTTTTACACTAATTTATTAGGACGAGAAGGATTTATAAAAGTGTTTGGAAATGGTAAAAATAAGAAAGTAGAGATAAAGAAACATTTACTTGATTGTAAGCTTCCTGATATGAAAATCAAATAAGTAATAATGTGTAGAAGTTAAAAATATTCCAGATTGTTTACTTTTTTTATTGGAATCAATTGTTGCTTATTCAACAATATCCCCTGTTCTCCGTAGACTAATAACAGTTGTTGGTTGTCTTTCTCTGTTATCTGTAGTCTTATATCAATTGTTTGTTGTTTTTTTCGAAACCAAACACATTACAAAAACCTCCAAAGCTCTCAAAATTATATGGTTGTTGTGCTGATGTCTCTGTTTTCTGTAGTCTTAAACATGTTCTTGGGTAATTTTATTTCGATCCCAAACGCATCTCAAAACCCTCTAAAACTCTTCAAATTATAGGATTGTTGTGCTGATGTCTTTGACTCAGCACCAAACCCGCCTGGGTTTGTGTTCGAATTATTTCCGTGCCCTCATCCAACCGCGAGTAAAATTGAATCAGAATTTTCCGTAAATTAACCCATCAGTTCTTTGACCCCTGCTCTTATCCGTTCGGGTTAACAATGGCGGGGTTGAGTAGTAAGGCGTTGGCGTTTGGGGAGCCCGGAAATAAGTTGAAGTATAACGGCATCGAACAGAACAGTGACTTTGACTTAAATATGTATGATGCCTTCTATCGAAACCTTGACCCGCAGATAGGAAGATTTTGGCAGATAGACCCAAAACCTAATGAGCTGTTTAGCCCTTATGCAGCTATGGCCAACAACCCCATTTTATATAGTGACCCACTGGGAGATACCACATGGGTTTACGGAAACACTGGGAAGTTTTTAGGGGTTGTTAATGATAACCTTGCTAATCAAGTACATTTCCTTAATAGAGAGGGAGGGGCAAAACCATTTGATGCAAGCAAGCTTAGTTTGGAAGATGCTATTAAAATGGGACAAGGCTTTAGAGATGAATCTGTAGCTTTATGGGTAGCAATACCTTTGGCTGATATGCAAACAATCAAGAATGCAGCTATAAAAGAGAATAAGGAAGTATTATTTACTGGCATGGTGGGAAAGGACAAAGAAATAAGGCTTACAGCGGTAAAAACGGATAAAGGCGAGTATGCACAAATGAATGAAGTGGACAAAATACTTGACTCAAAGTATACAAAGAGCGAACAAGCAAATTTATTTTTGGTTGGTCATGTTCATCAGCAAGCTCCTGCAAAAGGAGGGCTATTTCAAACGGTTATCGATAATCCTCTTCCAACATTTTGGCCGTCCCAGCAGCCCGGATGGTCAAGGAGGGTCTGGAGACTATGGCCCTTACTTATATAGAAGTGTTACAGCAACTCAAAGAGGGCAATCACCAGCTTTGATTTTATCTCGTTATGGATTTACAGTCTACGGAACTGCCAGTTCACCACCGTCATACATGCCAACTGTTGGTGAATATAGCATACCCAGGAAAGTCATTCCTTCTTCCGAAAGCTATTTTTTATAAAAAACTAAAAGAGGTAAGCATGAAATATATAAATGGTTTATGTATCGGAGTTTCCTTGACTATTTGGCTATTGTCTTCATGTGAAAGTAAAGAAGTTAAAGATGGCGCTAAAAAAGTGCAATCAGGAAAAAATCTCACTGAAATTTTTGAGTTCCCAATTACCAGATTCGGTTTGCCATATGATATGCCACTTAGCTGTGATTCAAACTCTTTAATTTATCTCAGACAAATTCCATTTGACACTTCATACCTCTTGCATTTCGTCAAAAGAGGTGAAAAGATACAAGGGGTTTGTTATATCGTGCCACCATCCAGCCATAGAGATTTGGGTGATTTTCATGACGAAGAACATCAATTACTTTTCTTTGATGGGTTGAGCTTTACAATTGGCACTAAGCAGTGGGAAGAGGTGAAGAAATACTCGAATCGGTTAATATCAAGTTTGCCAGATAGTATCAAGGACAGTTCGCCGTGTTTTGATTGTCATTCTTTCACTATACTTTTCAATAGCAATAAGAGAACTGCAAGAAATAATGACCAACAACGTATCTTTAGAGAATACGATAGCTTTATACGAGATAATTTTCTTTATCCATTTTTTACAAAAAGGAAGCGATAAGGTAGTGGGCCATTCGTCACATACGCAAACATCCATAGACCAATAACCACATTCAAATACTTCAAACAGCCACTCAGAATGAGTGGTTGTTTTATGTCTAAAACTTAATGATTATGGAAATGAACCCTGTTGGTCTTAGTCTTATTCCTCAAAAACTAGCACAACTCCAATCGCAGTAATAAATTTCCAAAGTATAGGGCTGTTGTGCTGATGTCTTTGACTCAGCACCATACCCGTCAGGATTTGTGTTCGAATTATTTCCATGTACGCTTCCTACCTTGGGTCAACTGGAATCAAATTTATTCGTAAATTAACCTATCAGTTCTTTGACCTCCCGCTCTTATCCGTTCGGGTTAACGATGGCGGGGATTAGTAGTAAGGCATTGGCGTTTGGGGAGCCGGGGAATAAGCAGAAATATCAAGGGTACGAGTATAACTCAGACTTCGACATAAACTTGTATGAGTCGTTCTATCGTTCTCATGACCCCCAGTTAGGAAGGTTTTGGGAAATTGACCCCAAGCCGTATGAGTCAGTGAGTCCGTATGCAGCTATGCTGGAACAATCCATTACTGTATACGGATTTCTTGGGGATACTGCAAGAGTTGGGACAATAAACACCCAATATGGTTGGAAATCAGAACAAGGCAGATATAACCAAGCAGTTAACAGATGAATGGAGTAAACTAACTGGTTTAGATCTAAGTGTAGTAGATGGAGAATTGGTTAATGGTGGGGTGACTACTAATAAGGGAATTAGTAAGACTGCAAGAAAAGAAATACTGGATATGATAGAGTCTGATGGAAATGTATATATTGATTTTACTACAGTATCGGCTTCTGAAACAAAGAATGCCAGCGATGGTAGTAAGAATAGTTTCATAACCTTAAATGTCGAAACTATTGCGGGTCAAGTTGCCGGCACTTCTAAAGATTTGAACAAAATGACTTCAGGAATGGGAATGACGGCCCTCCATGAAATGGGGCATACTTTCTTGCATGGAAAATTACCTCATAGTGATGCAGAGATGAAGAAATTCGGTGTAATTGGCGACATTGATAAAAGAATGAACCAAATACGAAGTGAGATGGGAGTTAATTGGGGGCAGAGGTTGTCTTATACATATTTAGGCGTTCAGGGATACAATTATACTCCAATGAATAGTGCTTCTTTGAAGGCAATGCAAAATGTTCTGCCACAGCTTATGAAAGGAAATCAAAATGTTAAAATGCCATCAATGGGTGTAATTAAGCAGAAAAGTAGCATTATTGGAAAGGTTTTGGGGTATGATTAATATGAATACAATTAAATCAATTTTTTATGATAAAATTGTGTAGCTTTATTTTCTTTTTGCCTTTTAAATCTTCAAATTGTAGGTCATTACGAACGTCATAACCAGTCTTGTGGGGAATGAATGGGTCAGACATGAAATGGTCGTTAAACTTGAAGGAAAATAAAACATTTTTTTTAGAGATTATAAAAAAAGAAAATGACTATTTAAGCAAGCCTAAGAAAACTTTAATGGCTGGTACATGGCGAATATTGGGAGATACTTTAAAGCTATATCAAGTTGGAGAAAAAGACAATCCACTTATCTTTTTTGTAAAAGAGGAAAAATTGTTGTTTCAAAATAACAATATGATGTTATCTAATAGTAAGATTGTTTTGCCCTATAAAGATTTGCTCTATCTGGACTATTTACTTCTAAGTAAAGATCCAAAATAGTTGGGCAGTGGGTCATTCCACTAATAAGCCAATCACCTCCCTGTTTGTAAGTACCCTGTTGTCCTTAGTCTTTTATAATTCCAAACTCAGTAATAACTGTCCAAAGTTTAGGGTTGTTAAGCTTCGTTTTGTGCCAAAGGTACTCCGTTGGAGCATCGAAGCATCGGCTTCTATGAAGCCGTGCTAGTATTTCCTATAAGAAAACAACATCTATCAAGCCTCCGGTTGCCTTTAGCCTTCCTTTCATATGGATAAAGTAAATAGCTACCTGATTCCTGATTTTGTATCCCCCTGTTGTGGTTAGTCTTCTCTGTTATTAGTAGATTTCTCCTTTCAAATCCAGCATAACTCAAAACGCAGTAATAAATTTCCAAATTATAGGATTGTTGTTCTGATGTCCCGATAGCTATCGGGATTGGCTCAGCACTAAACCCGCCAGGGTTTGATTTTTTGCAAAAACTTGATCCTGAATTTTCCGCTGGCCATTAGCCGCTTAGGCCAAAATATTCCGTAAATTGATATCAGTTCTTTGACTCCCACTCTTACCCGTTCGGGCTTGTAATGGCGGGGATTAGCAGTAAGGCGCTGGCTTTTGGAGAGCCTAAGAACAAGGAGAAAACATTCCAAGGACAGCGTTTTGATTATGAACTGGATTTAAATTGGGTGCAATTCAAATGGAGGAACCATGACCCACAGATTGGAAGGTTTATTGAAGTAGACCCATTATCTGATAAGTATGAATACAACTCTACTTATGCATTCTCTGAAAATAAGGTAACGAATCTGTAGAGCTAGAAGGACTGGAAGCTGTATCTGCGGGCTCTCCTCAAGGGTATTTATTAGAAGGATTTAGGCAGTGGTTTGGAGCGATTGAACAGCATTCCAAGTGTTTCTGCAGAAATTCACATTAACCGAGAAATAGAAGTGAAGACTGAAGTCAAAACTCCAGTTGGGACAGTATCAAATACAACTACAACAACTGTTTCCAGAAAATAAACTTGGGATAAATTTCAGTCTTGGTGACTTTTTAGTGGTAAAGCAAAAAGTCCCGCGGATATATACCTGAGTAGCAATTCAGTTTCAAAGTAGAAACAAAAACTTCTGCATCTATAAATACAGAAGGTGCGCCAATTAAAATGTCTACAGAAACAACCGTTGATGAAAGTGGTAAAAGCCAGACTACTTCTTTTGGCACAGGGGCAACCATCGAAACAAAAAAAGGTGGTCTTGATGTTTCGGCCTCTGCTTTTTATAAGGAACAGTTATCTGGGTCGAAAGCCGGTCAGGCTTCCTTTGGTGTAAAAATGGCAGTTGATGCCACATATGTTCATCACTCACTTATTACACTTGACAAGAACATAAAAGTAACAACCACAGATAAAACGAGTGTAGGCGGAAGTGTTGAGGTGAAAAAAGTTGTACATTAATTGATGAAAAAATATATTGGACTTATTCCAGTTGCAATTTTGGTTGGCTCCCAGCTATACTCATTGTATGTTATAAACACAACAAATATCGTATTAGGAAACAAGCAGCATATA
>JADKKA010000007.1 GCA_016720745.1 Chitinophagaceae bacterium
ATCCAGGTGAAACAAACGGATGCTGGTGGGTATTTGATTACCCCCAGCTTCTTTCCAGCCAACCACCTAAGGAAGAAATCAGCAGGCCAGGTTCGTTTAAACTGGAAGCACCAGGAGAATGAATTCCTGGATTATAATAATCAATACCTGATTCCACCAGCAATCGACCCGCGGACCCAAAATAGCAGTGGCCGATTGAATGGTGACGGTTTAGATGATTTTTATCTCTGTGCTGCTGCAGGACAGAGCGGACAACTCATGATTCAAAACAGCAGCGGCGGATTTCAAACAGATAGCATTCCTTTTAACAAGGCCAAGAGCCAGTGAAGAAGTGGATGCCATTTTTATTGATGCGAACAAAGATGGATTCCCCGATCTCTATGTAGCCAGTGGTGGTAATGAGTGGGCCAATGGTGATAGTCTGCTATCTGATCACTTTATCTCAATAACGGGAAGGGTAAATTCACCGTACATAATGAACTGATACCGCTCCTGCTTAAAATTAATCCTGTATCAGCACAGCTGATATTGATAAAGACGGTGATGCCGATCTTTTGTAGGCGTACTGGCAGATGCCACACAACAGGGAGCCCCAAAGTTCCTATCTGTTGCTGAATGAGGGTAGTGGTAGTTTTAAATTAGCACCTCCGGTATCTGGAGGCCGGATAGCCTTGGTATCGTTACCAGTGCCGTATTTACAGATATCAATAATGACAGCTGGCCCGACCTCGTACTGGCCGGTGAGTGGATGCCGTTGACTGTCTTCATTAATAATAAGGCAGTTTTGCCAGTCACCCTGTGGATGGCAGTACCGGTCTGTAGCAAAGTCTGTATCCCGCCGATGTGAATGGAGATGGATTCGTCGATATCCTGGCCGGGAACTGGGGACATAATAACAAATTTGTTGCGGGTAAGAACGGGCCGCTGAAGTTATATGTGAAGGACTTTGATAAAAACGGTTCTACAGAACAGGTCATGGCTTATACGATTGATGGAAAGGAGTATACCTTCCTGGCCAAGGATGAACTGGAACGTTCTTTGCCGGTATTAAAGAAAGCCTACCTGAATTATAGTGATGTGGCAGGAAAGACCGTGAGTTATATGTTTTATGATCTGTTCAATAATTATCGTGAACTCAAAGCAGAGCAGCTGGGGTCCTCCTGTTTTATCAATGACGGAAAGGGAAATTTTGTGCGTACCAGTCTTCCTGCTCAACTGCAAATGGCACCTTTGATGAGTTTTGCATCAATGCCGGGGAACAACCTGCAATTTGTCACCGGTGGAAACTTTTATGGCGTGGTACCTTATGAAGGAAGATATGATGCGCAGCCAATCAGCATCTTCAGGTATGATGCAAAGGATAAGCATATGCAGTTCCTGCAACCGGTAACTGGGAATGATGCAGAAGTAAGGGATTTGAAATGGTACAGAGGCCCTGCTGGTGAATACCGATTACTGGTGGCTGCTAATAATGGCCCCCTGCGATTATATCGACAAAAGAATTGATAAACTGAATCAATGAATATGAAGAGAATGAATAGTTCGTTTATTTTACTGGCAGCAATATTTACCGTGCTCACCGGCGGGGATTGTTCTAAAAAAGGCAGCCCCGATCCAACGCCTAATCCCAACCCTGTGCCTGCCAGCAATGACGTGGAAATGTGGCTGACCAAAGCTGATCAGTCTGCCTTATTACAAAAACAATCGACAGTCCTCTCATTCGGCACTACACCCAATGTGTTCGCCAACATTGAAGTGGACTCTGCCACCAGCTATCAGTCAGTGGATGGTTTTGGTTACACCCTTACCGGCAGCAGTGCTTACCTGATCAATCGGATGGGGACCAATGAAAAAACAGCATTGCTCAACGAAATATTTGGTACTGGCAGCGGATCAATTGGGGTGAGTTATATCAGGGTCAGCATCGGCGCTTCCGACCTTAGTCCTTCTGTATTCAGTTATAATGATATGCCTGCCGGACAAACTGATCCCACCCTGGCCAATTTCAGTTTGTCGCAGGATCTTACTGATCTGGTGCCGGTTTTACAACAGGTACTGACCATCAATCCATCTATTAAAATCATGGGCTCACCCTGGAGCCCGCCGGTATGGATGAAGACCAATGGCAACAGTATGGGTGGTAGTTTACAGACGCAGTATTATGCTGTATACGCACAATACCTGGTCAAGTATATCCAGCAGATGCAGGCAAGAAGCATTCCGATTCATGCCATCACCATACAGAATGAACCGGAACACGGTGGCAATAACCCCAGTATGCTGATGACTGCTGCAGAACAAACTAATTTTATTAAAAAATCATTTGGGTCCTGCTTTTCAGACAGCCGGTATCAGTACAAAATTATTGTATGGGATCATAACTGTGATAATCCCAATTATCCGATCACGGTGATGAATGATCCTGCTGCAAAAATTATGTGGATGGAGCCGCTTTTCCATCTCTATGCGGGTGATGGAGTGCCCTTTCAACGGTACACAATGCCCATCCCGACCGCAACCTCTATTTTACAGAACAATGGACCGGTGCCAATGGAAGTTTTGATGGCGATCTCAAATGGCATCTGAAAAACGTAGTGGTAGGTTCCATGCGCAACTGGAGCCGGATTGCCCTGGAATGGAACCTGGCCAATGACCCATCCTATGGACCACATACGCCGGGTGGATGTACGGAATGTAAGGGGGCGATAACTATCAGCGGTTCAAATTTCAGCAGGAATGTTGGTTATTATATTATTGCTCATGCTTCGAAATTTGTTCCTGCCGGGTCTGTTAGAATTGCCAGTACAGAGGCGGCAGGTTTGGCAACTGTTGCATTCAAAACCCCGGCCGGAAAAAAAAGTACTACTGGTGGTCAACGAAGGAACTGCACAGGGTTTTAATATTAAGTACAAGGGTAAATGGGTCTTTACTTCTATGCCGGCTGGAGCCGCAGCCACGTTTACCTGGTAACGATTTAAAAAATACGTATGAAAAGAACAGGCTTTCTGCTGGCAGCAGTTGTTATGCTGTCCTGTACAGCAAAAAAAGAAAAAGCATCCGGTACTGCTGATGCTCCATCCGCATTTTCAACAGATGGTAAAAAAGTGCTGGTCTACAGTACAGCCGACAGCTCGGCTTACCGGTTGAGCCTGACCGATACGGTGGAGTTCAAAGAAATGGGACAACCACTGGAAACACAGATTTGTGTATTTGTAGATCCGGGTAAGACTTTTCAAACCTATTTTGGCATGGGTGCTGCCATGACCGATGCGTCTGCCGAAACTTTTTATAAACTTCCGAAAGAGAAGCAACAGGAACTACTCAAAGCCTATTTCGATAAAACGAACGGCATTGGCTACACTGTTGCCCGGACTAATATCAATAGCTGTGATTTCAGCAGTGATATGTACACGTATGTAAAGGATGGGGATACCAGTTTACAAAGCTTCAATATTGAACACGATAAAAAATACAAACTCCCCTTTATTAAGGAAGCCATGCAGGCCGCCGGTGGTCAGCTGAATCTTTTGCCAGTCCCTGGAGCCCGCCGGCCTGGATGAAAGACAACAATGATATGTTACAGGGTGGAAAGCTGAAGACAGATTTTTATAACAGCTGGGCGCTTTACTATACCAAATTCATTAAGGCTTATGAAAAAGAAGGTGTACCGGTATGGGGTATTTCGGTGCAGAATGAACCCATGGCCAAACAACGCTGGGAAAGCTGTATCTACACCGCGGAAGAAGAAAGAGATTTTTTAAAAAATGCACTGGGCCCTACCATGCAAAAAGAAGGGCTGAAAGATAAAAAGATCATTGTATGGGATCATAACCGCGACCTGATTTACCAGCGGGCGCAAACTTATTTTAATGATCCGGAGGCGGCAAAATATATCTGGGGATTGGGTTTCCACTGGTATGAAGACTGGAGCGGTGGCACCCCGATGTATGAGAACCTGCGCCGGGTATATGAGGCTTTTCCTGATAAGCATATCTTCTTTACGGAAGGTTGTGCAGAAAGTTTCAATGCCACCCGCTATAATGCCTGGGCCCTGGGAGAAGAATATGGCCGGAGCCTGATCAATGATTATAATAACGGAATGGTGGGGTTTACGGACTGGAATATTCTGCTCGATGAAACCGGAGGCCCGAACCATGTACAGAATTTTTGTTTCGCTCCGGTGCATGGGGATACCAAAACAGGTCAGTTGATTTATACCAATGCCTACTACTATCTCGGACATTTTTCAAAATTCATCCAGCCCGGTGCTAAAAGAATTGCAGCTACTGCCAGTCGCAGCCAGTTGCTCACAACTGCCTTCCGGAATGAAGATGGAAAAACTGTGGTGGTCGTGATGAATCAGGGAAATGCAGCTACTCCATATTATCTATGGATCAACGGAAAAGCTGCTGAGATCAATGCAATGCCACATTCTATCGCCACCCTGGTATTTTAAAACAAGAAATGCGTACACACTTTATTTCATATAGCGTAGTATTGAGTCTTTTGTTAGCTACAGCCGGTTGTGGTAAAAAAGACAGACCTCCTGCTCCGGTACCCGGGCCGCCTACCGGATTGGTGCTGCTGAGTGCAAAACTGGATAATACAGCGGCATTGGCGGTCAGCAGCAATTACAATATCAAACCGGGAGTTATTTTCAGGCTCAGTTTTAATAATGCAGTGGATCGTGCAACAGTAGGTGCTTCGGTTTCAATAAAAGAAAATGGCTCTTCAATTGTACCTGTTGACCTGGCTTATGAAAATGGTGACAGCACCGTGGCGATCCGGCCACTGGCCCCTTTGAAATACCTCACCCGTTATGTAGCCGCAACCGGTAATAGTGTAAAAACGGTAAAGGGTGGGGCGCTGGTGCTTGCTTCATCTTACACATTTATTACTCAAATAGATTCAACTGATAAATTTCCTGTAGTCAGTGACAATGCCTTGCTGGATTTGGTACAGCAACAAACCTTTAAATATTTCTGGGACTATGGTCATCCGGTAAGCGGACTGGCAAGAGAAAGAAGTAATGCAGGTGCGGAAACAGTAACCTCCGGCGGATCGGGTTTTGGTATTATGTCGATACCGGTGGCCATCAGTCGTGGATTTATTTCCAGGGCGGCAGGTTTAACAAGGATGCAGACCATCGTGGGCTTCTTAAAAAACACCGCCCAGAAATTTCATGGTGCATTTCCACACTGGCTCAATGGAACCACGGGTGTCGTGATTCCCTTCAGCAGCAAAGATGATGGTGCCGACCTGGTAGAAACTTCTTACCTGGTTGCGGGTTTGCTCACGGCAAGACAATATTTCAATGGGGCCGATGTGGCAGAAACCAATCTGCGCAACGATATCAATACGATCTGGAACGGGGTGGAATGGAGCTGGTTCCGGAAAAGCAATGAGAATGTATTGTACTGGCACTGGAGTCCCGTAAACAACTGGGACATGAATCACAAAATCCAGGGCTGGAACGAATGCCTGATCACTTATATCATGGCAGCTTCTTCCACCAGCTTTGGGATCCCGCAGGCTGTTTACCGGGAAGGCTTTGCGCGCAACGGCGCCATGCAGAACGGGAACACTTATTTCGGTTATCCATTACCGTTAGGATCTGCCAATGGCGGCCCGCTGTTTTTTGCGCATTATTCTTTTATGGGCATCAATCCCAACGGACTGAGTGATATCTATGCGAATTACCAGACACAAGTGACCAATCATACCAAAATCAATTACGAATATTGCCGGGCTAACCCCAGAGGGTACTTCGGGTACAGTACTGCCTGCTGGGGTTTAACGGCCAGCGATGTGCCGGCCGGATATAATGCCAATGAACCCAATAATGACCTGGGGGTCATTTCTCCAACCGCAGCTTTGTCTTCCTTTCCGTATACTCCCACCGAAAGCATGAATGCCCTTCGTTTCTTTTACTATAAACTGGGAGATAAAATCTGGAGCCAGTATGGGTTTACCGATGCATTTTCCCTGCAGGAATTGTGGTTTGCCGGCTCTCACCTGGCCATTGACCAGGGTCCCATTGTTGTAATGATTGAAAATTACCGGAGCGGACTGATCTGGAATCTGCTGACCAGTTGTCCGGAAATAAAAAATGGAATGAAAAATGTGCTGGGCTTTACAGCACCTTATTTATAAAAAAACTGATGATGGTTAAAAAGGGCTTACTACTGCTATCGATTGCTGCATTGGCAGCCTGTAGCGGAAACAGGCAAACGGCAGCACAGAATAACGGCACAATTGCTGCAGCAGACAGTGCACTGTTTCGATTGGTACAGCAACAAAGTTTTCAATACTTCTGGGATGGAGCCGAACCAGTCAGTGGTTTAGGTCGTGAACGATTTCATGTAGACGGAAATTATCCCGCAAACGATAAAAATGTGGTGACCAGCGGAGGAGCAGGCTTTGGGGTAATGGCCATCCTCGTAGCTATTGAACGCGGATTTGTTACCAGAGAAGCTGGCAGAAAACAACTGGAAAAAATCGTTCATTTCCTGGAAACTGCAGATCGCTTTCATGGAGCCTGGCCTCATTGGTGGAACGGCGAAACCGGGAAAGTAAAACCCTTTGGAAGAAAAGATAATGGGGGCGACCTGGTAGAAACTTCCTACATGATCCAGGGACTGCTTTGCGTCCGGCAATATTTTCAAAACGGCAGCACTGAAGAAAAGGCATTGGCGGGCCGGGCTGATCAATTATGGAAAGAAGTGGACTTTAACTGGTACCGCAACGGAAAGAATGTATTGTACTGGCATTGGAGTCCAGAGTACGGATGGGAAATGAATTTTCCTGTACGCGGATACAATGAATGTTTGATCATGTATGTACTTGCTGCTTCTTCTCCCACGCATGGCGTACCCGCTGCAGTCTATCATGAAGGTTGGGCCGATAATGGCAAAATAAAAGACGTCAATAAACCCGATGGCATTGCAGCCAACTACCCTTATAAATTACAAATGAAACACCAGGGAGATGCCTGGAATGGCGGACCCTTATTCTGGGCGCATTATTCCTATCTCGGTTTGGATCCAAGAGGATTGAAAGACCAGTATGCCGATTACTGGGCAGAAAACCGGAACCAGGCCCTGATCAATTATCAGTGGTGCGTGGATAATCCGAAAAAATTCAAAGGCTACGGACCGGAAAACTGGGGATTAACATCCAGCTATTCCACCGTTGGTTATGCAGGTCATGCGCCAACGATGGACAGAGATATCGGCGTGATTTCTCCAACAGCCGCATTATCTTCATTTCCCTATACACCCAAAGAATCAATGGCAGCCATGAAACACTGGTACGGGAATTTGAAAGATAAACTCTGGGGCCCTTATGGATTTTATGACGCCTTCAGTGAACAGTCGAACTGGTTCCTGCCGCATTACCTGGCAATTGACCAGGGTCCCATTGTGGTGATGATGGAAAACTACCGGACCGGCCTGCTCTGGAATTTATTCATGAGCTGCCCGGAAATAAAAAAAGGATTGAAAAAACTGGGCTTTACCAGCCCGCACCTGAAATAGTGTATGAGAAAATTAGTATTTGGCCTCTTTGGTTTCATGTTATCAGCGGCAGGCTTTGCACAGACCGACCTGAAACTGATGTCCTACAATATCCGGCTGGATGTAAAAAGCGATGGTGAAAACTGGTGGGAGGTTCGCAAGGATAAAGTAGCCGGACTGATCAATTATTATGAACCCGATTTTGTGGGCCTGCAGGAAGTACTGCACCGGCAATTACTGTATTTGAATGACAGCCTCAAGGGATATGCCTATATCGGTGTAGGAAGAGATGATGGAAAGGAAGCAGGGGAGTACTCCTGCATTTTTTATAAAAAGGATTTATACACCGTCATCGAGCAATCCACTTTCTGGTTATCGCCCACGCCTGATCAGCCCTCTAAAGGCTGGGATGCTGCGCTGAACCGGGTTTGTACCTATGGGTTATTCAAAAGCAAAAAGACCAAGGAAATGTTCTGGGTATTTAATACCCATTTTGATCATATGGGGAAACAGGCGCGACTGGAATCGGCCAAACTGATCGTTCAGAAAATCGCGGAAAAGAATTACGGAAAGCATTACCCGGTATTCATCACCGGTGATTTCAATTCAAAACCCGAAGAGGATCCTGCACAATACATGATGAGTATAATGCAGAACTGCCGTCAGCTGAGTACATTGGACTACGGCCCGACCGATACCTGGAATGGATTTAAGTTCGGGGAGAAACCCTCCGGATGTATTGATTATATTTTTACTTCGCATCATAAAGACATTTCTGTTTCCAAATTCGCCACCATTACCGATTCTTATGATATGAAATATCCTTCTGATCATTTTCCGGTAATGACCACATTAAGGATTGAAAAATGAGAAAGATTTTATTTTCGGTTCTTGGGATTTGGATGGCTTTTGCAGCATTTGCACAGCCCAAAACATACTGTAATCCTATCAATATTGATTATGGCTATACACCGATCCCTAATTTCTCCGAATGGGGCCGCCACCGGGCTACGGCTGATCCGGTGATCGTGAATTATAAAGGTGATCTGTATTTATTCAGTACCAATCAATGGGGTTACTGGTGGAGCAGTGATATGAGCCAGTGGAATTTTATATCCAGAAAATTTCTTCGTCCCTGGAATACCAATACCTACGATGAGCTTTGTGCACCGGCGGTAGGAATAGTGGGAGATACCATGCTGGTCTTTGGCTCCACTTATACCCGCAAGTTTACTTTATGGATGAGTACGAATCCCAAGGCCAATGAATGGAAGCCCCTGGTAGATAGTTTTGATATCGGTGGATGGGATCCGGCATTTTTTACCGATGATGATGGTCGGTTTTATATGTACAATGGCAGCAGTAATACTTATCCGGTCTATGGAGTGGAACTGGACCGTAAAACTTTTCAACCCATCGGCACCCGGATGCCATGTACTTATTTGCCAAGCCCTGGCGATATGGCTGGCAGCGTTTTGGGGAACATATGGATAATACCTTTCTGGATCCTTTCCTGGAAGGGGCCTGGATGACCAAACACAATGGCAAGTATTATTTTCAATACGGAGCACCCGGTACCGAATTCAGCGGATATGCCGATGGGGTAGTGGTAGGGTCAAAGCCCTTGTTTGATGGCATTGAAACTTTTCCGCAATCTGATCCTTTTAGTTTAAACATGGGTGGCTTTGCACGCGGGGCCGGACATGGTGCCACATTTACGGATAATAACGGGGACTACTGGCATGTTAGTACCATCATGCTCTCGGTAAAAAATAATTTTGAAAGAAGGATCGGGATCTGGCCGGCAGGATTTGATAAAGAAGATATGATGTGGTGCAATACTGCTTTTGGCGATTATCCCCATTACCTGCCCCAGCAAAAAACGGAGGGGCCTGGTAAGGTGAACTGGCATCTCGATGCCATCCGTTGTTTCACCGGCTGGATGCTCTTGAATTATAAAAAGCCAGTACAAGTTTCGTCCACCCTTGGCATACACTGCTGGCAAATTTTGCAAATGATGAGGATATCAAAACCTATTGGAGTGCCTCAAGCGGTAACGACGGAGAATGGATACAATCGGATCTGGGCGATCTTTCCAGCGTGAATGCTATTCAAATCAATTATGCCGATCAGGATGTAAGCAGCACGCACCTGGGTAAGATCAATGGCGGGGAGCAATACCATCAGTACAAACTCTATTATTCAGTAGATGGAAAGAAATGGATATTGCTTGCGGATAAAAGTCAATAACCGAAAAGATGTTCCGCATGAATATGTGGAGCAGAGCACGCCGGTGCAGGCCAGATTTATTAAACTGGAGAATATTCATATGCCCAGCGGCAAATTTGCTATCAGCGGGTTAAGGGTATTTGGAAAGGGCAGTGGCGAAAAGCCGGCAGCGGTAAAAACATTCATGGTATTGAGAACCGAAAAAGACAAACGCAGTGCCTGGATCCGCTGGAGCCCGGTGGATAATGCCTATGCTTATAATATTTATTATGGCACGGCTCCGGATAAATTATACAATTGCCTGATGGTAATGGATAATACTAAGAATGAATATTGGTTCAAAGCCATGGACCTGAAAAAAACCTATTACTTTACCATCGAAGCCGTAAATGAGAACGGCGTATCAGCTCCTTTTACAACCCTTAAAGTGGATTAAGATGAAGCATAAATTATTGGTATTCGTTGCCCTGTTTTCTTTCATGTTCTCCATACAGGCACAACCTTTTGCCGGAGAGATAGCTGCATTTAAAAAACTGGATTCCATTTCCATGCCGCCGAAAAACGCTATCCTGTTTACCGGCAGTTCTTCCTTTCGCTTATGGAAGAACATTGAAAACTATTTTCCACAGCATACCATCATCAACCGGGGCTTTGGAGGGTCCACCCTGCCGGATATGATCCGGTACGTAAACGATATTATTTATCCTTATGAACCCAAACAGATCCTTATTTACTGTGGTGAAAATGATTTTGCCGCTGATTCTACTTTGTATCCGGCCCAGGTAGCGGCCCGCTTTGAAGAGTTGTTCAATCTCATCCGCTCGAGGTATAAAAAAGTGCCCATCGCTTATGTGTCCATGAAACCCAGTCCTTCGCGCCAGCACCTGATGCCCCGTTACAATGTGGCCAATGTGATGATCCGGAATTTTCTAAAGAAGAAAAAAAGAACAGCCTTTATTGATGTATATAAAGCCATGTTGTTGCCGGATGGAAAACCCATGCCGGATATTTTTATCCAGGACAACCTGCACATGAATGAGAAAGGATATGCCATCTGGCAAAAAATAATAGAACCCTATTTGCTCAAATAATAATTACTGATATGAAACGATTGATGACTTTATGGTTGCTGTTGATCGCCATGGCCGGTTATGGCCAGTCCGCTGATGTAAAAATGAAAACCTATGTGGACGGGCTCATGAAAAAAATGACACTGGAGGAAAAGATCGGGCAGTTGAACCTTTTAACACCAGGTGGCGGTATTGCCACAGGTGCCGTGGTGAGCAGTGATGTGGAGAATAAGATTGCCAATGGACAGGTGGGTGGATTATTTGGTGTGATTGGAGAGGCAAAGATCAGACAGGCCCAGGAATTAGCCATGTCACGCAGCCGTTTAAAAATCCCTTTACTCTTTGGGTCGGATGTGATTCATGGATATAAAACCTGCTTTCCCATTCCGCTCGCTCTTTCCTGCAGCTGGGATATAGAGATGATTGAGCGCAGTGCCAGGTTGGCTGCAAGCGAAGCAACTGCAGATGGATTGAACTGGGCTTTTTCTCCCATGGTGGATATTGCCCGTGATCCCCGCTGGGGACGAATAGCCGAGGGAGCCGGAGAAGATCCCTATCTCGGATCAAAGATTGCTGCTGCCATGGTAAGAGGATATCAGAATGGAGATCTTAGCAAAGACAATACACTCATGGCCTGTGTGAAGCATTTTGCACTCTATGGTGCCGCAGATGGTGGCCGTGATTATAACACAGTAGACATGAGCCGGGTGAAAATGTATAACGAATACCTGCCACCTTATAAAGCAGCTGTGGATGCAGGCTCGGCCAGTATCATGAGTTCATTTAATGTGATTGACGGTATTCCTGCCACCGGTAATAAATGGTTGCTCACGGATCTCTTACGAAAAGAATGGGGCTTTAAAGGGATGGTGGTATCTGACTATACATCCGTGAATGAAATGATTGATCATGGTATGGGTGATCTGCAGCAGGTATCAGCGATGGCACTGAATGCGGGTCTGGATATGGATATGGTGGGAGAAGGTTACCTGACCACATTGAAAAAATCACTGAAGGAAGGAAAAGTGACGCAAAAACAAATTGATGATGCCTGCCGCAGAATTCTCGAAGCGAAATATAAACTGGGTTTGTTTGATGATCCCTATCGCTATTGTAAGTCAGCGCGCGCTGCCGCGGAAGTGCTATCTGCTGATAAAAAAGCAGCAGCCCGTGAGTTTGCCACTAAGTCTTTTGTGTTACTGAAAAATAATAATCAGGTATTACCGCTGAAGAAAACAAATAGCATCGCCCTGGTGGGGCCGCTGGCCGATAACAAAAGCAATATGCTGGGTACCTGGGCAGTTTCGGGCAATGCTGATTTATCCATACCCGTATTACAGGGGCTGAAAAATGCAGGAGCGACAAACATTCTTTATGCGAAGGGCGCCAATATTTCTGATGATACATTGTATGCCAAAAAAATCAATGTATTCGGCACAAGGATCGATATCGACAAAAGATCTGCACAGGAAATGCTTGATGAGGCTGTCGCTGTTGCCAATCGTGCAGATATAGTGGTGGCCGTGATCGGTGAAGCTTCTGAGATGAGTGGTGAATCATCCAGTCGTTCCAGGATTGATATTCCGGAAAGCCAGATCAATTTAATCAAGGCACTGAAGCAAACAGGCAAGCCACTGGTACTGGTAATCATGTCCGGCCGGCCCCTGACCCTGAACTGGGAATCAGATAATGCCGCTGCCATTCTTTTTACCTGGCATGCTGGTCAGGAAGTGGGAAATGCCATTGCCGATGTTTTATTCGGCGATGTGAATCCATCGGGTAAACTCAGCACCAGCTTTCCGCGTAATGTTGGACAAATCCCTGTTCATTATAATCACCTCAATACCGGTCGCCCCAATCCTGGAGACGCTTTCAATAAATTCCGCAGTAATTACCTGGATGTGGAGAACAGCCCCCTCTATCCGTTTGGATATGGCCTGAGCTATACCAGTTTTGAATATGGTCCGCTGCAGCTGAGCAGTGCAGCATTGAAAGGCAATCAGGTGCTTACTGCCTCTGTTCAACTGACCAATAAAGGTGCATATGCCGGCGAAGAAGTGGTGCAATTATATATCAGGGACCTGGTAGGAAGTATTGCGCGCCCCGTGAATGAATTAAAAGGATTCAAAAAAGTAATGCTCAAAGCAGGCGAATCAAAAACCGTGAGTTTTACTATTACGCCGGAGGACCTGAAGTTTTACAACAGTGCGCTCCGCTACGACTGGGAACCGGGTGATTTTGAAATCAGGATCGGTACGAATTCAAGAGACCTGCAGTCGGTTAAAATAAACTGGGTGAAGTAAAATTCGTCCAACAATTAAAAAACTCGGTCCGGTAATATGTTTCAGTAAGACATGTTACCGGACTGATTATTTCCACCCTTGATGCTGATCAGGAAATCAAAGAGATTTACATCTGAGCTGATGCCCAGTTTTTTTCTCAGGCGGTAACGGCTGATCTCCACACCCCTTACGGAAATATTCATCAGCTGTGCGATTTCCTTGGTAGATAAATTCATCCGCAGATAAGCCGAGAGTTTGAGTTCATTGGGGGTGATGGAAGGGAATTTTTCTTTTAGCACCACTACAAAATCACTGTGCACTTTATCAAAATGGTGACTGAAATGCTCCCAGTCCTTATCCATCTTTTCATCCTCTCCCAGTACTTTCACCATTTTCCGGATCTCTGCCTGTGCTTTATCATTGTCAATGGCCTTCATGAGCTGGTTCAACTCTGTCCGGATACGGGCAATCATTTCACTTTTTTGCACCAGGTGCATGGCATTAGTGGCCAGCTCTGAATTTTTAAAATCAACTTCTACCTGCAGTTTTTCATTACGAAGTGCCACCAGTTCATTTTCGGCTTTATTGATTTCCAGCTGG
Organism: Chitinophagaceae bacterium; assembly: GCA_016720745.1. Lineage (GTDB taxonomy): Bacteria > Bacteroidota > Bacteroidia > Chitinophagales > Chitinophagaceae > JJ008. The sequence goes on from JADKKA010000007.1 coordinate 13,696, forward strand.
TGCAGGTACTGCAATTGCTCCTGTTCTTTATCATGTTTGACCTGCTGCATCCTGAATTTCCGGATCTGCCAGTGGTATAACCAATAAACACCGGCAGCTAAAAGCAAACCGTAAACGGCATAGGCCCATACTGTCTGGTACCATGGGGGCATTATCCAGAAACTAAAAACGGCTGGTGCCGATTCATTGCCCAGGTTATTACGAACTTTTACTTCAAAATGGTATCGGCCTGCGGGCAGGTGAGTGTATTCCTTTTCAGTTTTGGATGTCCACGCACTCCAGTTATCATCAAATCCTTTGAGCCGGTAACTGAATTCAAGATTATCCAGATGCCCAAATAGCGGTGAAGCAAATTCAATGTGAAGGTTGCCCCAGTCGGTGGCTGATTTCGTACTGTTTCGGATAACTGCTGTCAGCAACATAGCCCCCAAATAAAACGCTATCGCGTCGCTGGGAGATTTTGACATTCCGGATCAGCACCTGCAGGGCCGGAATATTCTGTTTGTATTTTTCATAGTTCACCAGAAAGAATCCCTTTTCTCCGCCGATGAAAATATTATTGGGGTTCACCGGGTAGATGTATTCAAATCCGCTGAGCATTTTGTGGTTTAATTCAGGCAGCCGGATGAGCTGTGGTTTTTTGGCGCTGCGATCCAGTACGGCCAATTCTTTTTCATGGATAAACCAGATATTACCCTCTGTATCTTCCCGCAGGTAACGGATACTCTGGTTGCCCAGCAGTGGCTGGTAATAAGCAGAAGGAATAAAGCGGTCACTGGCGGCATCATAAGTATACACTCCTTTTTCAGTGGCCACTAATACTTCATTATTGATCTTGTATACATGGTTGTTGAGAGTGGATGGTAATCCATTGGAAGCCGTATACAGTTTAGATTGCCAGTTACCTGCAGCCTGCTGTACCACGCGGTATACACCATGATAGGGATGTGAGACCCAGATGCTGCCGTTTTTATCAATGGCAACAAAACGACAGGACTCTTCCAGTCCGGGTATATTACCCGTGGATACAAACTGGTTGTTATTGAATTCAAAGAAGGTAATTCCCTGGTAAGTACCGGCAATCATCTGTTTGGAAGGGAACACAGCAGAGAGGGGTGAAAAATTCCAAACGCCTTTAGTATTATTGGTAAGTGGCTTTGCTGTATTGGATTCAATAACAAAAGCACCATCATGATGTCCCAGAAGTAACTGATTATTGACGATGCCCAATCCCCACACCTGTCCGGCTGTATTACTCACCTGTGTAAAAAGTCCTTTGCTAAAGCTCAGATCCTGCACTGCCTGTAAGGGTACGGAATACAATCCGGCCGATGTGCCGGTGTACAGTTTATCCTGATGTATCATCGCGGTATAGCCAGACCCATCCTGGGAATAAGGACTGATTCTTTTGATCGCGCTATTGTAGGCAATGAAATCAATTCCGTTGTCAAGTCCCAGCCAAAGGTTCTGCTGCCGGTCGAGGAAAACACTCAGTACATTATGGTGCTGTAGTCCTTCTGATTTGGAAAACTGCTGAATCAGGTTACCCTTTGTGTCTACGATCTGAAGGCCGTCATTATTGGTGCCCAGTGCCATCCAGTCTTTATTGATCATGGTGGCGGTATAAATCCGGTCTTCCTGTATTTTATCAATGGCTGCTGAACGGAATCGCTGGAGTTGACCGGCCGTGAGCAGGTAAATACCAGATTTAAGCGTGGTCACAAAAATGCTGTCAGTCCCGCCCGGCAGGATAGCAGTTACCGGATCGGGGGGTATCGTATTCGCAGTGAAGCGGGGGCTCCAGGTATTTTCTGAAAAAAGAAGCAGGCCCTGCTGGTAATCGTGTGCCCAGAGCTGGTCATTGCAAACACCGAGAAAGGACCATTCCATGGGTGCTTTGAAAACAGAGATACTGTTGTCTGCATAACGAAAAATCCGGCCGGTGGTCCGGAAGAAAACGGCATTGCGGTATATAACGATATCCCAAACATCCCCAAAAGCGCGGTCTTTTTCCGGAATCAGGCTCGTGAGTGAATGGAAGGACAGCTGTCCCTTGGTACCCGGAGAAAAATAACCCAGTTCATCCTGACCGCCTGCATAAATCCGGCTATCCTTTGCAGGAGCCACGGATCTTACGATGGTCCGGTTGGGCAATGCATGTGTTTCCCAGTATCGGCCATCAAAACAAAGCATGCCTTCGTTGTTGGCCATATATATTATACCCTGGCCGTCCTGACTGATATCCCAGGTCTGTAAACCGGCTCCATATGTCTTTTTTGCATAATTGATAACATCCGGCAGGCCAATGGTGTTCTGGCCGGCGATGGTGATCGGAAATAGCAGCAATAAGGCAAGCTTAAAATTCATGGATGCAGGCATTCGCGCAATGTGAAAGTAGGAAAATTGGACTGATGTAGTATTGATGTAGTTTAAATACTGAATAATCAATCAGTTATAAATCTTGATGTAGCGTTGTTGTAGGTTTATTTGATTGAAATGGGCATTCCCTCACCTATTTTAGCGGGGCTTATTTTTTAAGCCTTTCTGCTAAAATAATTGCTATATGAAACTAAAAACTGCATTGCTATGCTTCTATTTCCTGCTGGCCGGTCTTTATGGGACGGTGGCTGGTCAGGGTCTGCCGGTTTCCGGCATTGTTTCCAACAAGTCAACAGGTGAACCACTCGTAGGTGCCACAGTCCAGCTGAAAAATGCGAAGACCAGTGCCCTAACCGATGCACAGGGTCGATTTACCATCCAGGTGCCCCAGGCGGGTGCCATCCTGCTTTTCAGCTATACCGGCATGAAGCAGGTGGAGTATAAGGTAACCGATCCGGCAGCACCTGTAACTATTCAATTGGAAGAAAGTGCTACCACTACCTTATCTGATGTGGTAGTTGTTGGTTACGGCACCCAGCGGATCACCAAGGTCTCCGGTGCTATTGCCACCATTAAAGCGGCGGATATTGAAAAACTGAAACCCGTCAGGGTGGAAGAAGTCCTGCAAGGACGGGCTTCCGGTGTGGTAGTGGTCAATAGCGGATCCCCCGGATCCAAACCCACCGTACTGGTTCGCGGTATCCCCTCATTCTCGGGTACTGACCCATTGGTAATTATTGATGGGGTTCCCCAGACACTGACCGATTTCAATTCCATCAATGCTTCCGATATCGAATCGGTGAGCGTGCTTAAAGATGCAGCCACTACGGCTATCTATGGAGTGAAAGGAGGAAATGGGGTGATCGTCGTGACCACTAAGTCCGGCAGAAAAAACCAAAAACAGGATATAACCATCAACAGTAACTATGGTGTACAGGAAGTAATGAATACCATCGGTGTACTGAATGCAACGGAATATGCCGCCATGATCAATGAAGGCAGCACCACAGCGGGCGGACCCGTGATCTTTCCCAATCTCTCGGCAGTTGGGGTTGGAACGAACTGGCAAAATGAAGTATTCAAAAGAGCCAGTATGCAAACGCACACGATATCCGCCCGCGGTGGTAGCGATAAAGTGACCTACTTTCTTTCCGCAGGCTGGCTGAGCCAGGGAGGTATCGTGGGAGGAAATGATAAATCCCGCTTTGACCGTGGTAACCTTACCGCCAATATTAATTTCGAACTGAGTCCGAAAGTGAAATTCATTCTGAACACAACGGCCGTATTATTGGATGGTAAAGGCGTTCAGGAAAATTCTTTCAACAGTATCCTTGGCAGTGCCATCAATTTTGATCCTACCGTTTCCAAATACAATACGGTTCCCAATACCGTGGGCACTTACGGATACAGTAACCTCCTGTTGTCAGAAATTTTTAACCCGCTGACCAAACTGGAGAATACCTATAATAAAAATGTCGGCAACAAACTCTACGGAAAAGGCGAGTTACAGTATGATGTCATCAAAAATCTGAAACTCACCACCCGTTTTGGTTATACGAAGTACGACGGTAATGCCCGCTCTTTCAGTCCGCTCGTATTCTACGGACCACTCAACGTAGAAAACAGCATGAATGCAGACGGCTCTACCGTAGCAGGTAAGTTCAACAGCGTGGCACATGAAAAGACCAGCAATTTCAACTGGACCTGGGAATCATTTGCCAACTACAACTTCAAAATAAAATCGGTGCATGCTTTTGAAACCGTGCTCGGTTTCTCTATGGCTAAAACCTCCGGTAATGCAGCTGGCGCTACCCGTCAGGATGTGCCTTTCAACTCCTGGGAATTCGCCAATTTCACTGCCGCTACCGGTAACAATACTGCTACAAACACCAATGCATTGAGCGGATATTATTACCAGTATTTCCGCCGCAACCTCTCTTATTTTTCAAGGATTAACTACGATTACGAAGAGAAATACCTGGCCTCCTTCACGGCCCGCCGCGACGGTTCCTATGCTTTTGGTAAAAACAATAAGTATGCGAATTTCTTTTCCGGTTCACTTGGCTGGGTGCTGAGCAAAGAGAAATTCTTCCAGGTTGATTTTATTGATCACCTGAAAATCCGTGGTAGCTATGGCTCCATCGGAAATGAAAACGTAAATCCGCAGTTTGTCAGCATTATCACCGGTGGCCCGAGTTATGGCCCCACTGCCAACAGCAACGGTTATACCTTCGGCGATATCTTTTATCCCGGTTCCACCGTGGGCTCTGCCGCCAACGACGGACTGAGATGGGAAAAACAAATCCAGTTCAATGCTGGTTTTGATATCACATTCTACAAACGCCGGTTCAGCATCACGGCTGATTATTTCCGTAAAACAGTGGATGGATTGCTTTTCACACCTTCTGCTTCCCTCTACCTGGGAACAGTACCCATTCCAACTGCTAATATCGGATCTACCCGCAGCAGTGGTATCGACCTGATGATTTCTTTCAATGAGACTTTTGGAAAATCACTGAAGCTGAATACCAGTGTTACGTTTACCACCGCTAAAAATGAAGTGACTGCTACCAATAGTGATGGTACGGCTAAAATTCCGGGCGGTTATTATTTCAACGGACAATCACAAAGTGTGACTGTTTTTGAAAAAGGACAGACACCTGGTTACTTCTTTGGATTCAGGACTGATGGTCTCTTCCAGACTTTTGCAGATGTAACTGGCCATGCCACCCAGACCGGCGCACAGCCCGGTGATATCCGCTATGTGGATATGAATAAAGATGGCGTGATCAATGATGCAGACAAAACCAAGATCGGTGATCCCTTCCCTGATTTTACCATGGGATGGAACCTGAACCTGGAATACAAGAACTTTGATTTTACCGCATTCACTTATGCTTCTGTAGGTAATGAAGTGTACCGTGCTTATGAGCGGAATGCCAACTATACCAATAAAGACAGGATGATCCTGGCGCGCTGGACCGGTGCCGGTACTGCCACCAGTTCCAAAAATCCAAGGTATTCCTTTACTGATGCCAACAGCAATATCCGCGTATCAGACCGTTATGTGGAAGATGGTTCCTTTATTAAATTAAAGAACGTTCAGCTGGGCTATACTTTCCCTGCAAAAATGACCGGCAAGATTTTCAGCAAGCTGCGCATCTATGCTCAGGTAAGAAATGCATTCACCCTTACAAAGTACACAGGACTGGATCCGGAAATTTCCGGTGGTATCCTGGATACCGGTGTGGATCGTGGTGCATATCCGCAGGCCCGTACCTATGCCCTGGGAATTGATATCAAACTCTAAGCTGATCACTTAAAAAATACTGAAACAATGAAAAAACTGATTATAAAAACAACCCTGATTGCCGGACTGCTCTTTACCCAGAGCTCCTGCAAAAAATGGCTCGACTATAACCCCAGAGAGGATTTCCAGATCACTGAACTGGATTATCTCGCCTCTGAATCAGACTACCGGACAATGGCCGTGAGTGTGTATTCTCCCCTGCAGTGGCTCAACCAGGCCGTAGTGGTCGGAGAGGTCGCTTCTGATAATGCAGTGAGTGGTGGTGAAAATGCCTCCGACGTATTGTCCCTCCAGCAAATTGATGATTACACCCATACTTCGAATAATTCCACCCTTGCGGAACTGTGGAAAGCTGCTTATGAAGGTATCAACCGCGCCAATTACATGACGCAGTACAGAGCCGCCAACCCCGCCGGGAAAACGGTGGATTTTGCCGGTAAGGATGCCCTTTATGGGGAAGTCAATTTTCTCCGTGCTTATTATTACTTCACCCTGGTGAAATTCTTTGGTGATGTTCCGCTTTTCGTTGACAAGCGGCTGGGACTTTCTGAGTCTGCTTCATTGGGTCGTGCTTCCAAAGCGGATGTATACCGCCAGATTGAAGCTGATCTGAATGCCGCCATCACTGCCCTGCCTGCTGTACAGGTGCAAAAAGGCAGGATCACTAAATATGCTGCACAAAGTCTGCTTGGGAAAGTATATCTCTATCAGAAAAAATACAATGAGGCCGCCACTGTGCTGGAATCAGTGATCAATGCCAATGCTTTTTCACTGGTAACAAATTTTGCTTCCATGTTCCTGGCTTCCGGTGAAAACGGAACAGAGTCTGTATTTGAAATTCAATACTCCAACACTTCCCCTTATTATAACTGGGGTGGATATAACCGTGGTCAGGGTAATTATGCCGTTCAGCAATGCGGTATCCGCGGATTAAATGGAAGTGGCGCTATGCCATATGCAGCCGGATGGAGTACGAACCTGCCTACACAGAATCTGAACAATGCATATGCTGCCGGTGATCAGCGCAAGGCAGCTACCATTCTTGATATCGAGGCTTACAAAGCAGCCAATCCATCTTTTAATATCACTTACCAGGTAGCGCCTTATAAAAACACCGGTCTTTATAGTCAGAAATATCAGCCGCGTAAAGGAGAAACCTCTGGTCAGCTGGAGCTGAACTACCTGAATAATTACCGGATCATCCGTTATGCTGATGTACTGCTGATGGCAGCCGAGGCCTGGAATAAATCAAGTACGCCGAACGATACCAAGGCACAGGGCTACCTGAACCAGGTTCGCCGCCGTGCATTTGGAAACAATGCCAATGATATTAATGCCAGCGGTAATGCCCTGTACCTCGCGATCCTGACTGAACGCAGACTGGAACTGGCCATGGAAGGAGATCGCTTCTTTGATCTGGTACGTACCGGTCAGGCTGCTACAGCCATTACAGGATTTACAGTCGGTAAGCATGAGTTATTCCCGATACCATTGGAAGAAGTAACCATTTCAGGACTTTCCCAAAACCCCGGCTATTAATCATCCATCAAAACTGAATGCATATGAAAGCAATAAAATATATAGCAGGTCTGGCGATAGCCCTTTCGGTATTTACCTCCTGCAAGAAAACAACTTATGAAGACCTCTCCTTAGTGGCAACGGCCATTGATCCAGACCAACTGAGTGTGCTCTTCGAAATCACCCAGGATAATTCCGGGCTGGTAACTATTACACCTAATGGTACCGGTGCCGTAAAATATGATGTGTATTATGGTCATGGCGCCGCTACACCAGTTGTAGTGATGGCCGGAAAGAATACCACACATACTTATCCTGAAGGAGTATATACTGTAAAAATTATCGCCTATAACGTGGCCGGTAAAACCAAAGAGTTTACCCAGCAGCTGACGGTTTCATTCCGGGCACCTGAAAACCTGGATGTGATTACCACCATTGATGCCGGCAATAATTTTAAACTCAATGTATCGGCTTCGGCTTTATATGAAACCAATTTCAGGGTGTTCTTTGGAGATGTACCCGGTGAAGTGGGAACTGTTTTCCTGGAAGGACAAACAGTGAATCACATATATGCTAATGTGGGTACCTATAATGTACGGGTGGTGGCTTATAGTGGTGGTGCTGCTACTACGCAGCTCACAAGACCGATTACGATTGTAGATCCCCTGTTACTGCCGATTACGTTTGAATCAGCTACTGTGAACTATGCTTTCACCAATTTCGACGGTGGAAATGTTACGGTGATCAATAACCCGCAATCTTCAGGTATTAATACCAGTGCCAAAGTGGCCCGCATGGTCAAGAATGCCGGTCAGCCCTGGGGTGGCAGCTTTATCACCCTCAGCAGTCCGATTGATTTTAGTACCGGCAAAATATTCAGAATGAAAGTATGGTCACCACGTGCCGGTGCCAAAGTGTTGCTGAAAGTGGAGAATTCTGCCAATACTGCACAGAACTATGAAAAAGAAGTACTGACCACTGTGGCCAATGGCTGGGAAGACATGGTCTTTGATTACCAGGCGGTGAATACTACTAATAGCTATAACCGGATTGTTTTCATTTTTGATAATGGTACGATGGGTGATGGCACTGCCAATTTCACTTTCCTGATGGATGATATCCGCCTCGTGAGTTCTTTACCATTGAGTCTTCCACTCGATTTTGAATCCACTGCTACCAATTACAACTGGTTTGATTTTGACGGAGGAAATGTTACCACCATCAATAACCCGCATATTACGGGCATCAATACCAGCGCCAGAGTGGGTCGCATGGTTAAGAATGCCGGTCAGCCCTGGGGAGGAAGTTTCCTGACCCTGAGTTTACCGATGGACTTCACTAATAAGATTTTCCGGATGAAGGTTTGGTCGCCCAGAGCTGGTGCCAAAGTATTACTGAAAGTGGAAAATTCCGCCAACTCGGCACAGAACTATGAAAAAGAAGTAGTGATGACGTTGGCCAATGCATGGGAGGATCTGGTGTTCGATTATAATGCTATCAATACCGGCAATTCCTACAATCGCATTGTGCTGATCTTCGATAACGGTACAATGGGTGATGGTTCATCCAATTTTACCTTCTATTTTGATGATATCAGACTGGTCAATACGGTTCCCATTACGCTTCCGCTGAATTTTGAACATCCGGTTACTTATCCATGGACCAATTTTGATGGAGGAGACGTAACGGTCATCAACAATCCGGATGCATCCGGTATTAATACCAGTGCCAAAGTGGCCCGCATGATTAAAAATGCCGGACAGCCCTGGGGTGGCAGCTTCCTGACCCTGGCAGGTCCTATTGATTTTTCCGTCAACAAAACTTTCAAAATGAAGGTCTGGTCACCCAGGGTGGGAGCCAAAGTATTATTGAAAGTGGAAAACTCAGCCAACTCCGGTCAGAACTACGAGAAAGAAGTATTGACAACGGTGGCGAATGGTTGGGAAGAACTGACATTCGATTATACGGCCATCAATACAGCCAATCCATATAACCGTGTTGTGATCATTTTTGATAATGGAACCATGGGTGATGGTACGGCCAACTTTACTTTCTTCTTTGATGATATCAAGCTTGTCTAATCCAAAAAAAATTAATCATGCAGAATACAATTCATAAAATATCCCTTTGCTGCCTGGCAACCCTGCTGTTGTTTTCAGGTTGTAAAAAGCAGGAATATACTTTCGGTAATATCAAAACACCTACCGGTCTTACACTGACGACGGTGATTGCCGGGGCCACTACCCCTAATCCTGCCGGAAACGGAACAGGTAATGTGACTATTACCAGTACAGCCAGTGATGTGGTTACTTATAATATAGATTTCGGCGACGGACAAACCCAGGTGGTTCCTTCCGGCACCATTGTACACAAGTACAGCAACCCGGGTACAAACAATTATACCATTACTGTTAACGCAGTAGGAACCGGTGGGGCTACTTCCACCATCAGTAAAAGAATCACGGTATTTGTTGACTTCGCGATTCCTGCCACCATTCTGGATCCGTTGACTGGTTCCGGTACCAAAATCTGGGTAACGGATAATGATGCTCCTGGTCATTTTGGAGTAGGACCGAACACTGAGTTTTCACCCATCTGGTATGCAGCAGGTCCCAATTCAAGAGAAGCCTGTGCTTATGATGATGAAATCAGTTTTACCCGTGATATCATCAACCGGGTATCTATCAATGTTAATAATAAGGGAGCTTCATTTTCAATTGGAGCCGCTACAGGTTTTTATGGTTTCAGCGGAGGTGATAACTGTTATCCCATCAATACGGGTGGAACCAAGCTGCTGGCCTTTATGAATGCCACATCCGGTTCAACCCCGGCGGTGTCCACTCAGATACAGTTCATGGTACCTGGTAACGGAATTATTAATTTTGGAACCGGTGGCACCGTGTATGAGATCTTATCCATCAGTAATACCTCCCTGCACCTGCGGAGTATTGGTGCAGATGGTAATTCCTGGTACCAGAAGTTAAAACCCAAACCCTGATCCATGAAGCTGAAATTGATTGCCCTGCTGGCCCTGGTTGGATTATTCTCCTGCGGAAAAGACAAGGATAATGGCGGAAGCAATAATAACCCGCCATCCAATCTTACGGTCAATGCCGTTGTGTCAACCGATAATAGCGGGAATGTAAGTTTTACTGCAACGGCCACCAATGCCGTGACCTACGAATACGGATTTGGGAACGGGGTATTTCAAACCGTGCCGTCCGGTACTGTTACTTATAAGTATCCTGCCTCGGGAACCTATACGGTAACCGTGGTGGCCAAATCTGCCGGTGGACAATCCATTTCAAAAACCATCAGCATTACAGTAGCGGTTACTTTGACACTGGTATGGTCTGATGAATTTGATACACCAGGCGCACCGGATCCTTCCCGTTGGGGTTATGATCTGGGAGCAGGTGGATGGGGTAATAATGAATTGCAGTATTATACCAACCGGCTGGAGAATGCACAGGTTTCAACCGGTACGCTGAAGATTACTTTAAAAGCAGAGAGTTTCAGTGGCAGCAATTATACTTCGGCCCGGATTCTTTCGAAGAATAAATTTTCATTCAAGTATGGTAAAGTAGAAGCCAGGGCCAAACTGCCTGCGGGCGGTGGCACCTGGCCCGCCATCTGGATGCTGGGTGATAATATCAGTACGGCCGGATGGCCTGCCTGCGGGGAAATTGATATCATGGAGCATGTAGGAAACCAGCTCAACAAGATTTTCGGCACTGTACATCATCCTGGTCATTCCGGAGGCAATGCTGATGGTGGTACCACGATTATTGCTGATGCCACTACTGCTTTTCACCGGTATGGAATGGAATGGACGCCGACCACAATCAAATTTTCAGTGGATGATGTGGTTTTTTACACATTTGCCAATAACAATACTTTGCCGTTTAATCAAAACTTTTTCCTGATCATGAATATTGCCATGGGAGGCAATTTTGGCGGAGCCGTGGATCCTGCCTTTAGTACCGGTATCATGGAAGTGGATTATATCAGAGTGTATCAATAAGGAAAAATGAAACAGTTACTTTCCTGTCTTATTACAGGTCTTGCCCTGCTTGCTATATCCGGATGCAGTGCGCCATTGCACAGCCAGACCTCTTTTAATAAACTGGTTTGGAGTGATGAGTTTAATTACCAGGGATTACCTGATAGCAGTAAATGGGGCTATGACCGGGGAACCGGTTGTCCGGATGTCTGCGGCTGGGGTAATAATGAATTACAATACTATACCTGGAACCGGAAAGAAAATGCCCGTGTGGAAAATGGCAAACTGCTGATTGAAGCAAGGAAAGAGCCAATGGAAAGTAAAAACTATACTTCTGCCAGACTGGTCACTAAAAACAAAGGACACTGGAAATACGGCCGTATCGAAATCAGGGCCCAGTTACCTGCCGGAAGAGGTATGTGGCCTGCCATCTGGATGCTGCCTGAAAAATGGGAGTATGGCGGATGGCCCCGCAGTGGTGAAATTGATATCATGGAAAATGTGGGATACATGCCCGATTCTGTTTTTGGTACGGTACATACCGAAGCATATAATGGGATGCTGGGCACCCAGAAAACAAAAGGTTTATTATGCCGCGACCTGGCTGAGCAGTTTCATATCTACAGTATCGAATGGACCCCAGAGTATATTTCATTTCGCATGGATGGAAAAGAATACAATCTTTTCCGGAATGATCAAAAATCAATAGCAGCCTGGCCATTTGATCAAGAATTTCATCTCCTGCTTAATATTGCAGTAGGTGGAAACTGGGGTGGAAAGAAAGGAGTGGATGATGGGGTGTTTCCTCAGCAAATGAAGATTGACTGGGTCAGGGTGTATCAATAGTCAGCCCGCTTAAGAATTATATCATTTCGCTTTGCCGGCGAATAACGAATGCATGCTTATGTCCAGAATAATTCCCTTCGCCTTCCTGCTTTTTGGCACTGCAACAATTAAAGCACAGCAAACAACCCTTTCCAAAACAGAAAGAGCCGTTGACTCTGTTCTCCGCTTAATGACCCTCGATGAAAAGATCGGTCAGATGAACCAGTACAATGGTCCCTGGTCGGCTACCGGTCCTTTGACGAATGATGGCGACCTGCTGGGTCAGGTCAGATCAGGCAAGGTTGGTTCCATGCTGAATGTAACCGGGGTAAAACGCACCCGTGAATTGCAGGAGATTGCTATGCAGTCGAGACTGAAAATTCCATTACTCTTTGGGCAGGATGTGATTCATGGTTATCGCACCATCTTTCCGCTACCCCTGGCTGAAGCAGCCAGCTGGGACCTGGCCGCTATGGAAGCCAGTGCCAGGGTAGCAGCAAAGGAAGCGAGTGCGGCAGGTATACATTGGACATTTGCACCCATGCTTGATATCAGTCGTGATCCCCGCTGGGGAAGAGTGATGGAAGGAGCCGGAGAAGATACTTATCTCGGTTCATTGATTGCCACGGCCAGGGTGAAAGGATTCCAGGGAAAAGGTTTTGGTGATACGAGTGCGGTGATGGCCTGTGCCAAACATTTTGTGGCTTATGGGGCAGCAGAGGGAGGAAGAGATTATAATACGGTGGACATGAGTTTGCGCCGCCTCCATGAAGTATACCTGCCGCCATTTAAAGCTGCTGCTGATGCAGGTGTGGCCACATTCATGAATTCATTCAATGATCTCAATGGGATACCGGCAACGGGTAGTAAATATTTGCAAAGAGATTTGCTGAAAGGAGCCTGGAAATTCAATGGGTTTATGGTGAGCGACTGGGGCAGCATTGGGGAAATGATCAATCATGGTTATGCCAAAGACAACCGGGAAGCAGCCATGCTGGCGGCCAATGCCGGCAGTGATATGGATATGGAAAGCCGGAGTTATACCAAAGAGCTGGCGAAGCTGGTGAAGGAAGGAAAAGTAAAGATGAGTGTGATTGATGATGCGGTCAGAAGAATATTGCGGAAGAAAATGGAAATGGGTTTGTTTGCGAATCCTTATAAGTATGCTGATTTAAAAAGAGAACAGGACAATTGGGATAACCCGGAACACCGCAAAATTGCCAGGGATGTAGCCCAAAAAAGTATCGTATTACTGAAAAATGAAGGATCGGTTTTACCTATATCAAACAAGACAGGTACCATTGCCCTGATCGGTCCTTTTGTAAAAGCTAAATCAGATCACCTGGGATTCTGGAGTTACGACTGGCCCGATGATACCGCAAGGATCAGCTCCATCTGGGAAGCGGTGAGCCGGAAGATGGGTGGTGATTCAAAATTATTATATGCAAAGGGTGCTGCGATTACCGGTGATGATCGTTCCGGTTTTGCCGAAGCGATAGAGAAAGCCGGAAAAGCGGATATCGTTATCCTGACGGTGGGAGAGGCCAGGGATATGAGTGGTGAAGCCAAAAGCAGGAGTAGTATTCAATTACCCGGTGTACAGGAAGAACTGGTGAAAGCCATTGTGGCCTTGGGCAAACCTACGGTGGTATTGATCAGTGCGGGTCGTCCATTGATCTTTAACTGGACAGCCGATCATGCACCAGCCATTTTGTATACCTGGTGGCTGGGAACGGAGGGAGGCAATGCCATTGCTGATGTTTTATTCGGCGATTATAATCCTTCCGGCAGGTTGCCCATGAGTTTCCCGAGAGCTGAAGGACAGATTCCTATTTATTATAACCATTACAATACCGGTAGGCCGGCCATGCATGACAGCGATAAGTTTTATCGCTCGGCCTATACTGATTTATCCATCTATCCCAAGTATCCTTTTGGTTACGGTCTCAGTTATACGCAATTTGAATACAGTCCGGTTAGTCTGAGTACCGCCACCCTCCGCAAAGGACAAACACTCAGGGCTTCAGTAACACTCACCAATAAGGGCAAGGTAGCCGGAAAAGAAACCGTGCAATTATATATCCGCGATATGAGCGGGTCGGTGGTAAGACCTGTACGGGAGCTGAAGGGTTTTCAGCAGGTACAATTGCAGGCAGGTGAAAGCAAAACCATCAGTTTTAATTTAACAGTAGAAGACCTTCGTTTTTACAATGAGCAGTTGAAATATATCTGGGAGCCGGGTGCTTTCAAACTGTATATTGGAAAAGATGCGGCGCATAATAATGAAGCGGCGTTTGAGGTGCTGCAATAATTTTAATTCCGGGGGCTAAATCCGACGAGTCCGCCATTAGCGTTCAGCTTAGTTTATAAAGTTGGTTACGGCGAGACATCGTCGGGGAAGCTTAGTCGTACGTCATGCCGGGCCGATTAATTCCGACGAGTCCTTAATTACTATTATGTCATGCCGGGCCGACTAATAGTAGTAGTACGTTTAACTATAGTGGTCTGTCAAATGGGTAAAGCAACCTGTCAAGGCAATCTAGACCCGGCATCTTTTATCACATCTTTCATCAACTTCTATTACAAGAAGGCTTGTATTCACTGATTTTTTCCGAAATTTAAAAGAACTACCCTGGCTTACAAAGGCCAACCAGTCATTGCCTGAATGTTACTCATTCACGACAAACGATAGTCAAGCAGGATGCTCAATTCAAAACAAAATATTTTTTGTATGAGATACTTTATTTTAATAGTTACTATTACTTGGGGGCTTCATTCATGCGGAAACCGAAACTCAAATCAGTCAGTAAAGAATAAAGAGGTTGTAGACAACGAAGGTATTGTTGATCCACATGATGACTATTGGAGAAACTATATGCCTGATTCTTTGAGTAACAGATTGATTGAATCTGCAATTGTTAATGGTGACAAAGATTCATATGCTAGGGTAGCAGACTCTAGGAACTTTATGGGCCCCAAACTTTTAATGCCTGCCTTAATAATGGCAAATAAATATAAAGATCCGAGAGCCTGTTATGATGTTTTTTATATGTTATGTCAGGAAGGATACAATTCACAAAGCTTAGATTTAGGAACACTTGATAGCACTACTAAGACAATTGGGTTGTATTATTTATTAAAAGCACATGAACTTGGATTTAATGATGCAACTTATTTTATTGAAAAACTATATTTAAAAAAAGGGGTTAAAGGTCCCCAGGTCTGAAGATTTAATTTTATTCAGAAAATATGATTACGAATAATCACTCATTAAGAATAGAATTTACTTTAAGAAGCAGATCAAATTTATAGGTTAAGACTTGGTCTAACCATTATATCAATCTCCATCATCCCCCTCACTTCACCTCCTCAAACTCTATATAATCCCCGGAGCCCGGCTGGCTGCTACGGGTGGAAGGACCGGGATTGGTGGTGGGGCGGCTGGCCTGTTGCTGCTGCTGCATCTGCTCCTGCATGCGGGTATGCATTTCACGGAACTGTTTCTTGAAACGGCGGCTGGCAATATAAACCGGGATGATCAGTTTAAAGATCAACTGATAAGCCAGGTAGATCAGTATGGCGTAGAAAACATATTTCACAACACAAAGATAGGAAGGGCCGGGTGCCGCCTGCCGGGATTAACGATTGCTTTACCGATCCGGACTGCTATTGACCGGGTGCTTAGTTTCAGTCTTATTTGGAAGGAATAGCCCATTTTCATTACTTTTGCAATGGAAATAGCAAAGAGAAGGGAACGAGGCCGTTCCCTTCTTCTTTTATAGTATATGAGCGCAGAGACCCAAATAAAGCTGATAGAAGATAAACTGATGGCACTGATCAGCGGAGAACCCTCCCTGTTTCTGGTGGAATCCCGGATCAAACCCACGAACAACATTAAAGTGTATATCGATGGCGATCAGGGCATTAGCATTGAAAAGCTGGTATATTATAACCGGAAACTCTACAAGGAAATTGAAGAATCAGGACTCTATCCCGATGGCAATTTTTCCCTGGAAGTCTCCTCACCCGGACTGGATGAGCCCCTGAAAATGAGGCGGCAATACCTGAAAAATGTGGGGCGGTTTGTAGAAGTGGTGGACCTGGAAGGGGGTAAAAAAGAAGGAAAATTGCTGGAAGTTCGGGAAAACGAGCTGCTGCTGGAAGAAATAAGAGGAAAAGGAAAGAAGATGGAAACCCTGCAGCATGTAGTACCGTTTGAACAGATAAAAGCAACAAAAATTCAGATAAAGTTTTAAAACAGCACCCCAGGTGTCTGTAATTGTAATTTCAAAAAAGTGCTATGGCAAGTATTAACCTGATCGAGGCTTTCCGTGATTTTAAAGACGCGGAAAATATTGACCGTCCGACCATGATGAAAGTGGTAGAGGATGTATTCAAGACATTGCTCCGGAAAAAATTTGGCAGCGACGAGAACTTTGACGTAATCGTTAACGCAGAGAAAGGTGACCTGGAGATCATCCGCCGCCGGATGATTGTGGAAGACGGACAAGTAGAAGATCCCCTTTCCCAGATCGGCTATTCTGATGCCACCAAAATTGAACCGGACTTTGAAGTAGGAGAGGAATTGTATCAGGAAATTGACCTTTACGATTTTGGCCGTCGGGCCATCCTGGCTGCCAAACAAACCCTGGCCAGCCGGATCAGCGATCTGAAAAAGAACGCCCTCGCCAAGAAATATGGCGATCGTACCGGTGATATCATCAGTGCAGAAGTATACCAGGTATGGAAAAAAGAAATCCTGCTCCTCGATGAAGAAGGCAACGAACTGATCCTTCCCAAGAGCGAACAGATCCCACAGGATTATTTCAAAAAAGGTGAAAGCATCCGTGCCGTAGTGAAGAAAGTGGACATGAAAAATAACAGTCCGGTAATCATTCTTTCCCGTACTTCTCCCGAATTCCTGGCTAAGTTGCTGGAAATTGAAGTACCGGAGATTTTTGATGGCCTGATCGTGATCAAGAAGATTGTCCGTGATCCGGGTGAAAGAGCCAAGGTAGCTGTGGAATCCTATGACGACCGGATTGACCCCGTAGGTGCCTGCGTGGGGATGAAAGGAAGCCGTATCCACGGAATTGTAAGAGAACTGAAGAACGAAAATATTGACGTTATCAATTATACCAGCAATATCCAGCTGCTGATTCAGCGGTCATTAACACCGGCCAAGATCACCAGCATGGAACTGGATAACGAAGGAAAGCATGCAAATGTGTACCTTAAGCCTGATCAGGTTTCCCTTGCTATCGGTCGCCGCGGGGTGAATATCAAACTGGCCTGTGAACTGACCGGCTACGAAATTGATGTGTACCGTGATAATGAAGGGGAAGTGGAAGGCTTTGATATCGACCTGGATGAATTTAGCGATGAGATTGACGAGTGGGTAATTGATGAACTGAAGCGAGTGGGTTGTGATACCGCCCGCAGTGTACTCGACCTCACCGCAGAAGAACTGGAACGCCGGACGGACCTCGAAAAGGAAACGATCGCAGAAGTTCGCAAGGTGCTGAAAGAAGAATTTGAAAAAGAGTAAAAGAAAAATGTGAAAGTGTGAGAATGTGAATCCCGATAGCTATCGGGAGTGAAAATGACTGAACAGTCAGCTTTTCATTTCCGCATTTCCACCGTTTCCACATTTCTACATTAAAAAAATCGAATGGCAGAATTAAAACTTCCGAGATTACTGGCAGCGGCCAAAGAGTTTAACATTGGTCAGGATACACTCATTGAGTTCCTGAGCGGTAAAGGGTTTTCGAAAGATGACCTGAAGCCGACTTCGAAGCTCAGTGAGGATATGTACCGTGCCCTGCAGCAGGAATTTTCCAGCGACAAAGCTGCAAAGCAAAAAAGCGATCAGTTGGAATTGCCCAAAGGCGCCACTGCTGAAGCTAAAAAGAAAAAAGAGGAAGAGGAAATCCTTTTCAAAAAAGAAGAGAAGCCTGCCGCGAAGCCCAAGAAGGAAGAAGAGGTGAAGCCGGTGGAGGAAAAACCTGCCAAGGAAAAAGAACAAGAGCCGGAACCAGTGAAGGAAGAAGTGGTGGTGAAAACAGAGGTTCCTGAAATCGAGGGTCCCAAAGTAATTAATAAGATCGATCTCTCTACTATTGACTCTTCTACCCGGCCGAAGAAAGTGGTGAAGGCCAAAAAAGAACCGGAACCGGAAGTAACAGAAGAGAAGCCGGCCAAAGTTGTTAAGAAGACGAAGAAAGAAGAAGTAGCAGAAGAAGTTCCTGTGGCGAAAGAAGAAACCCCGGTGGTAACAGCTCCGGTTGTTGAAGAAGATCTGCCGCCAGTGATCGAAAATATCGAAGTAGAAAAACTGACCGGTCCCAAGATCCTTGGGAAAATTGAATTACCGGTTGATAATGATACCCGTCCTGTTAAGGATGAAAAGAAACAACGCAAGCGTATCCCGATTGCGAAGAAAGATACCAAGAGAGAAATCTTCATCAATAAAGATGCGGATAAAAAACCCGGACCCGGAAGAGATCAGGGACGTGGTCGCCCCACACCCGGAAACCGCAGAGATACACGCGGTAAGCGGGAGGACAAACTGATTGATGAAAAAGAGATTCAGGAAAAAATCAGGGAAACACAGGCCAAACTGGCTGGTGCCGGTGGTCGTGGAAAGAGCCTGAAAGCCAAACTCCGCAGAGAAAGAAGACAGGAAGCAGCCGATGCAATGGGCGATGCAGCAGATGATAACAAACTGCAGGTAACCGAATTCATCAGCGTGAGCGAACTGGCCAGTCTGATGGATGTGAGTTTTGCTGAAGTAATCAGTAAGTGTATGAGCCTTGGCATCATGGTGTCTATTAACCAGCGCCTGGATGCAGAAGTTATTGAACTGGTATCAAGCGAATTTGGCTTTGATGTGGAGTTCATCGATATGGAGAAGCAGATGGAGATGGAAGAGGAGTATGATGATGAGGACACTGAAGACGAACTGGTGCACCGCTCTCCGATTGTTACCATCATGGGTCACGTTGACCACGGTAAAACCTCCTTGCTCGACTATATCCGGAATGCCAATGTGGTAGCCGGTGAGGCCGGAGGTATTACCCAGCACATTGGTGCCTACCAGGTAGAACTGCAAAATGGTAAGGAAATCACTTTCCTTGATACACCGGGTCACGAAGCCTTTACGGCCATGCGTGCAAGGGGTGCCAAGGTCACCGATATCGCTGTGATTGTAGTAGCAGCGGATGATGCCGTGATGCCACAAACCCGTGAGGCCATCAGCCACGCACAGGCAGCCGGCGTACCGATGATCTTTGCGATTAATAAGATTGATAAGGACGGTGCTAATTCACAAAAAATATATGAACAGCTTTCCCAGATGAATATCCTGGTAGAAGAATGGGGCGGTAAGTTCCAGAGCCAGGAGATTTCAGCCAAGAAAGGACTGAATATCGACAAGCTCCTGGAAAAAGTATTGCTGGAAGCAGAGATACTGGACCTCAAGGCCAATCCGGACAGGGAAGCGAATGGTACCATCATCGAAGCAACCCTGGATAAGGGTCGTGGTTATGTGGCTACCCTGCTGGTGGAAAACGGCACCCTGCATCCCGGTGACCTGATCGTGAGTGGTCAGTACTTCGGTAGGGTGAAGGCCATGTTCAATGAAAGAAATAAGAAAGAAGAAAAAGCCGGTCCTTCTGCACCTGCAGTAGTATTGGGTCTGAATGGTGCGCCGCAGGCTGGTGAGAAATTCAAAGTATACGAAGACGAGGCAGAAGCCAAGGAAATCGCTAATCGCCGGGCACAGATCCTGCGCGAACAGGGTATCCGTACGAAGAAACACATTACACTGGATGAAATCGGTCGCCGTCTGGCACTGGGAAGTTTCAAAGAGCTGAAAGTAATCATCAAAGGTGATGTGGACGGATCGGTAGAGGCCCTGAGTGACTCCTTACAGAAATTGTCAACCGATGAGATTATTGTGAGTGTGATCCATAAAGGCGTTGGACAAATCAACGAAAGTGATATTGTGCTCGCCGAAGCATCTGATGCCATCGTGATCGCCTTTAACGTGCGTCCTTCCCTGCAGGCTTCCCGCCTGGCAGAGAATGCCGGTATCGAGATCAAGATGTACTCCATCATCTATAACGCTATCGAAGAAGTGAAGAGTGCGATGGAGGGAATGCTTGAACCTAAAGTACAGGAGAAGATCATTGCCAATGTCCAAATCCGCGAAGTGTTCAAGTTTGATAAAGCAACCGTGGCCGGATGTTATGTGATGGATGGAAGGATCAAGCGTGACTCCAAGATCCGCCTGATCCGCGATGGTATCGTGATTTATCCTGCCGCTGGCAGCGTTGCCGAACTGGCTTCCCTGAAGCGTTTCAAAGATGATGCAAAGGATGTACAGGCAGGTATGGAGTGCGGATTAACGATCAAGAACTTCAGCGATTATAAAGTTGGGGATGTGGTGGAAGCGTATGAGGAAGAGGAAGTGAAGAGAACCTTATAAGGGGAGTGGCTAGTGGGGAGTGGCGAGTGGCGAGTGGCTAGTGGCGAATACACCGTTTGTAATTTGAACGTTATTGTTATATAGGAAATGTGTTGGAACTGTTTGAGGGTGGCCAGGGTTTTTAGGTATAAGGACGTTGATAGAGGGGGATTTCCCCACTTGCCACTCCCCACTAGCCACTCGCCTGATCAAACTTTTGTTAAATACCCTTTTCCTTATCAGGAATCGTCAAAGGGAAAAGTATTTTTGAATTTATGCGTACGATTAAAAAATTGGCTGCTGTCCTTTTGCTGTTGATCGCCTTCGATTTTACGGCCAGCGCCCAGGCACAAAAAATTTCCATTGATAAAATTGCCGGTGTAGTAGGTGACCGGATCATCCTGGAATCCGATATCCAGAATTCATTATTGGATATTCAGCGTCAGGGTGGCCAGGTGCCGGAAAACGGTTTTTGTATGCTGATGGAGCAGGCCGTGGTTTCCAAAATCCTGATGCTGCAGGCGGAAAAAGATTCATTGCCGGTAACCGATGATGAAGTAGAAGCAGAGCTGGAACAAAAAGTCCGTTATTATATCAACCAGCTGGGAAGTCAGCAGGCCCTGGAAGAAGTAGCCGGTAAAACCGTTTACCAGATTAAAGACGATGCAAGGCCTTCCGTAAAAGAACAAAAACTGGCCAGTGCCATGCAGCGGAAGATCGTTGAAAATGTAAGGATCACGCCCACAGAAGTAAAGGCCTTTTTTGATAAAATACCCAAAGACAGTCTGCCTTACTATGAAACCGAACTGGAAATCGGGCAGATCATCCTCTATCCCAAGGCCTCGAGGGAAATTGAAGAATATGTGATGGGGGAAATGCTCAATTACAAAAAGCAGCTCGAGAATAAAGCAACGGATTTCTGTCAGCTGGCTAAAACAGTGTCAGAAGACCCGGGGAGTAAGGATCGTTGCGGACAATATGAAGTAAACCGCAATGAAAAATCATGGGATCCCGTATTTCTTTCAACCGCATTTCGTTTGAAAGAGGGGGAAATATCCGCTCCGGTAAAATCCAAATTCGGATATCATTTGATCCAGGTGATAAAGAGAAACGGGGATGATGTTGTTGTTCGTCATATCCTGCGGGTGCCTCCGGTAACAGATGAAGAGATCAAACAGGCCAAAATCAAACTGGATACAATCAAGGTAAAAGTAACCGGCAATATCATGAGCTTTAATGCTGCTGCTGCCCGGTACAGTGATGATGAGGCTGCCAAATATGCCGGACCCTTTATCACCGGCCGTGATGGTTCTACGTTTGTAACTATTGATATGCTGGATAAGGAAATGGTGGGGATGCTGAATAAAATGAAAGTGGGTGATATCTCAGCTCCCGTTCCTTTTGAAGGCGAACAGGGTAAGAAAGGGGTTCGGATTGTGTACCTGAAATCAAAAACAGAGCCTCACCGGATGAATATGCATGATGATTACAGCAGGATCTCCACTTTTGCCCTGGAAGAGAAAAAAGCCAAAGTGCTGGAAAAATGGATCCAGGAAAAAGTGCCAACTTATTATGTGATGATTGATCCGGCTACTGCAGCGGAATGTCCTTCACTCAACAAATTCAGCGCAGATAAAAAAGGATTTTGACCCAAGACAATAATATTTGAAAAACGCCCCTTTTAAGGGGCGTTTGTTTTTTATATCTGTGCTGAACTCAATAATGAGTTAATTTTGCCTCGCTGCTGATTAGTAATGATTGAATCCAGTCGAAAGAATGCACCCTGCCTGAAAGAATATTTTGCTTATTCGGACAGGTTTTTCTATTTCCTGACTGCAGGAAATGGCCGGCTGATTTTTGTCAATCCACGGCTCCTGTCTTTTGCCTGCTCCGGCAACCCTTCTCCCGATCAAGTGGTTTCAATGTTCCAGGATCCCCCTGCATTAATAAGGTTATTGGATCACTGCAGGCAACAAAAAGGAATAGTATCTGCAGAACTGGAGATAAGATCCGCCGGAGGAATTGTGCATGCAGTTGGCTGGGAATTTTCGGTTTGTCTCAGTGCAACAGGAGAAGAGCAGGTGCAGGCCACCGGTATATTACTGAACAGTACGGTTTCAATGGTCGGTGGCATGGCTGGTAAAATGGCTGATGTACGGAAAGCCTATGAACAAACCAAAGAAGGGTTATGGCGTTTTGATTCGGAACAGCCTGTATCAGTTAGTGAAGATCCCTCCAAAATTATTGCCTATTGGAGAAGCCATTCAAGGCTGGCAGAATGCAATGATAATATGGCCCGGATGTATGGTTATGAAAAAGCCGAGGAATTGCTGGGTGCCAGACTGGATGAACTCATTGATTTTTCTGATCAGCAAAAAATGGCCGGTTTACAACAGTTTATACAAAACCGATTTAAAACAACAACAGTTGAGACCAGGGAGATTGACCGGTATGGTCGTATAAAATATTTCAGAAACAGTATGGAGGGGCTGGTGGAAAACGGACAAATAACTTCTGTCTGGGGTACACAGCAGGATATCACCGGACAGCGGGAGGCGGAAGAAAAAAACCGTTACCTGGCCTTGCTGATGGAAAATGTTTCGGATATCATTATTTCGCTGGATACCAATTTTCAAATTGTAAGCTGGAACAAAACAGCTGAAGATCTATACGGTTACAGCGAGAAGGAAGCAATCGGAAAAAGAATGGCAGAATTGCTTCGTATCAACTACCCTGATGGTTCCGGGGAAAAAATATATAACGAAATTATTGAGAAAGGTAACTGGAAAGGGGAGCTGACTGTTGTAAACCGGTTTGGCAAGCAGCTTACCGTATTTGTAACGGGCAGTTTGCTTCGCGATACCTGCGGACAAATTACAGGCTATATCAGTACAGGAAAAGAAATTACCGGCAAAAGAGTCGTGGAAGAAAAGCTACAGTACAGCGAGGAGTTTTACCGGAACCTGATTGGAGAAGCACAAGATGGCATTGTGCTTACAGATAATCAGGGCATCATCCGTTTTTCAGCTCCAACAGTTACCAAAGTGCTGGGTTATGACCCTGCTGAAGTGGTTGGGACCTCAGTCTTTACTTATGCTCATCCTGCTGATCAGGATGCGGCGCAACAGGCATTTCAGAATGAAATGACCTATACCAACCAGCCTACTTTTGTCCATTTACGACTCCTGAAAAAAACCGGCGACTGGGTTTGGTGTATAGTCAGGGCAGTGAATATGTTGGATAACCCTGCTGTGGGAATGCTGGTGATTTATTTTTATGATAACACGAAGGGCAGGACCATGCTGGAAGCCCTGCAACGGCAATCTGTTGCCCTGAGTAGCGTGTTCGACCTGATCATTACCTGTGATTTGAATTATACCATTGAGAGCTGGAACAAAAGAGCCGAACAGGTAGTGGGTTTTACGGAAGAAGAAGTGAAAGGAAAATTTCTTGGCGATGTGACCAGACTGGATTACAGTCCTTTTACATCCGAACAGGTAGCTGGCATCTTAGCAGAGAAGGGGAACTGGCAAGGAGAGATAACTTTTATAAACAGAGCCGGCGAAAGAAAAACAGTTTTACATACAGCTTCTTATTTACTGGATGAAACAGGTAACAGGATTTCGATTATCGGCACCGGGATTGATATTACTGAAAAGAAAGCCACCGAAGAACAATTGAAGGAGAGTGAACTCTTTTACCGGAATCTCTTTGTTAATTCACTTGATGGGGTTCTGATTACCAACCAGGATGCCGAAGTCCAGTTTGCATCCCCTTCTATCACTACCATCTTCGGATATTCCCCGGAATTAGTCATTGGAAAAAAGCCCATTGAATTTACGCATCCCGACGATCAGCAACTGGCCATGGATGCTTTTGGAGATGTGATGGATGGAAACCGGAGACGTACCTATATTTCCATCAGACTTCGTCACCAGCAGGGCCATTGGGTCTGGTGCATTGTTCGGGGGCATAATCTTTTTTCGAACCCTTATATCAAAGGGATGGTGATCTATCTGTATGATGATACACTTCGTAAAAAAACAGAGCAAGCCCTTATTAAAAGCGAAAGAAGATTCCGGGCACAGGCCACATTGCTGGATAATGTGACAGATATTATCGTAACGGTGAATATGAACAGGGAAGTGACTTCCTGGAATGGAGTGGCTGAAAAATTAACTGGTATCAATGCCAGTGAATCTGTTGGAAAACTGTATCGTAGCGTTATCACAACTAATTATCATCCTTTTACCAGTGAACAGGTTTTTTCCATTATTAAAGATGAAGGAATCTGGCGGGGTGAAATTTCTTTCCCCGGATTTGACGGGAAAACAAGGTACCTGCTGCATACTATTTCCCTTCTTAAAAATGAACAGGGGGAACCCATTGGAATGATGGGGGTTGGGAAGGATATCACGGAAAGAAAACAGATTGAAGAACAATTACAGCAGAGCGAACAGTTTTTCCGCAGCCTGGCTGCCAATTCACTGGATGGGATTGTGCTGACAGATATCTCCGGCAAAGTCACGTATTGCGGACCTTCTGTTTTTCTTTTATCAGGGTATGAAACCTCTGTTCTGCTGGGAAAAAATATCCTTGATTTTGTTCACCCGGATGATCGCCCCAACGCTATCATCGCCTTTGAGAAAGAAGTCAGGAAGGAATCAACGATCAATTTCCTGGTAGCCCGGCTCTACCATGCGGAAAGGGGATGGGTTTGGTGCACTATCCGTGGTCATAACCTCCTGCATGATCCAATCCTGAAAAGCATGGTGATTTATTTCACCGACGATACTAAACGAAAAATGATTGAGGACCGGCTTAAGGAAAGTGAAAGAAGATTCCGGAGCCTGATCCATGACCTGAAACTGGGGGTGATCCTTCAAAATGAACAATCAGAAATGCTGGTCTGTAACCAGGCTGCACTGGATTTACTGGGATTGACAGAAGATCAGTTGCTTGGAAAAACATCTTTTGATCCGGAATGGAATGTGATCCACGAAGATGGCAACCCTTTCCCGGGAGATAACCATCCGGTACCGATGTCCATCAGAACCAGAAAGCCGGTGAGGGATGTGGTGATGGGGGTCTACCGGCCCCGCACTCAGGACCGGGTATGGCTACTGGTGAATGCTGAACCTGTATTTGACGGCGATCAGCAACTGATCAATGTGGTCTGTTCATTTACCGATATCACAGAACAAAAAAGAATGGCCCAGCAGCTGACAGAACAGGAAATACAAAAGCAAAAACTCATCACGCAGGCAACTATTGACGGACAGGAAAAGGAAAGACAGGAAATTGGTAAAGAACTTCATGATAATATCAATCAGCACCTCACCACCACCCGCTTATACCTGGAAGTAGCCCGTGATAAAGCCATTGGGGAAGCAAGGGAAATGGTTGACCTGGCCGAGAAGAACCTGGCTGAAATAGTACGGGAGATCCGGCAGATGTCACAATCACTGGTTCCACCCACCCTGGGTGATATCGGACTGGTGGAATCAATACAGGATCTCTGCTATGCATTGAGAAGAACCCACTCCTTCCAGATCGACTTTCAGTACCGGCATTTTGACGAATCGGGTATCCCGGAAAGTATGAAGCTCATGATTTTCAGAATTATTCAGGAACAGGTGAATAATATCATCCGCCACGCAAGGGCACAGAAAATAGCCATCTCCCTGCTTGCCGATGCAGAGCAGATCCAGGTGAGTATCCATGACAATGGACAGGGCTTTGACCCTCAGCAACATAAAAAAGGGATGGGGCTGAATAATATTGTTAACCGGGCCGCCCTTTTTGATGGTCGGGCCCAGATTATTTCCGCTCCGGGCCAGGGCTGTACCGTTACCGTAACTGTGCCGGCTCCGGAAGAAGAAGGGTCATGATTTAATACAGCCGAAAGCTTTTAAAACATACCTTTGCGGCCTGCATGAGCGATCCTATTAAACATGAATGCGGTCTGGCATTCATCCGCTTAAGAAAACCTTTCTCTTATTACCAGCAACAGTATGGAACCGTGTTGTGGGGGCTTAACAAGCTGTACCTGCTCATGGAAAAACAACATAACCGAGGACAGGACGGCGCCGGACTGGCTACGGTTAAGCTGAATGTAGAGCCGGGTTATCCTTTTATGAACCGGATGCGCAGCAATGCGCCCCAGGCCATTGCCGATATTTTTCAAAGAGTAGGCAAGGAAATAGATGAACTCTCCCAATACCACCCGGATATCAAGAATCATCCCGGCCTCATGAAAGGGCATGTGAACTTCCTGGGTGAACTGATGTTGGGTCACCTGCGCTATGGTACCCAGGGAAAGAACAAACTGGAGTACTGCCACCCTTTTATCAACCGCGATACCATTCCCACCCGTAACCTGGCCCTGGCAGGTAATTTCAATATCGTGAATTCTGATGATCTGTTTTCCATGGTGGGTAAAGAACCGAATGAGAATGTACGGTTCAGTGACCTGGCAGCGATGATCGAACTGATGCATACCTTCCTTTGTAAGGAAGATGAAGCATCACCACAAGGGATGGATATCAAAAAAGTGCTGAAAAAAACCCTGCCCTATCTTGATGGTGGTTTTCATGTAGGAGGTTTAACCGGTAACGGAATTGGTTTTGTATTCCGCGATGCCCATGGTATCCGCCCTTCTTATTATTATATCAACGACGAAGTAGTAGTGGCCGCCTCTGAAAGAGCCGCCATCCGTACCACATTTAATGTGGGTGAAAACGAAGTACAGGAACTGATGCCCGGACAGGCCCTGATCGTGAATGAACTGGGAGAGATAGAAATTGCTCAAATTCTGGAACCCAAAGAGCGCAAGGCCTGCAGTTTTGAACGCATCTATTTTTCAAGGGGTAGTGATGAAAAGATTTACCGCGAACGGATTGCCCTGGGTTATAACCTGAGTGAGCAGGTATTGAATACGATCCATCATGATCTGAAGAATACTATTTTTTCCTTTATACCCAATACAGCCGAGACCGCTTTTTACGGCATGCTCAAGGGAATGGAAGATTACCTGAACCGGGTGAAGATTGAAAGAATCCTCAGTTGGGGTAAAGATTTTGATGAAGAGAAACTGAGCGAAATGATCCAGCGCAGGATCCGGATCGAAAAGATTGCCATTAAAGATGTAAAGATGCGCACATTCATTACCGAAGATGCCAGCCGGAATGAAATGGTGCAGCACGTATACGATATTACCTACGGAACAGTAAGAGCCGGTGAAGATACCCTGGTAGTGATTGATGATTCCATTGTAAGAGGTACTACATTGAAAGAAAGCATTATCCGGATGCTGGCCAGACTGAAACCCAAAAGAATTGTCATTGTATCCTCTTCCCCGCAAATCCGCTATCCCGATTGCTATGGTATTGACATGAGCAAGATGGGTGATTTTATTGCCTTCAATGCTGCGGTGAGCCTGGCCAAAGAAAGGGGGATGGAAGATTGCCTGAAAGACCTGCATGAAAAATGCAAGGAATTACAAAGAAATCACCTGCTGGATTCAGAAAACGTGGTGAAGCAATTATATAAACTGTTTACTACGGAAGAGATTTCGGCAAAGATTGCACAGCTGATTACACCACCCGGATTGCAAACACCGGTGGATGTGATTTTCCAGAGTATCGAAGACCTGCATCGTTCCTGCCCCAGTAACCTGGGCGACTGGTATTTTACCGGTAACTATCCAACCCGCGGCGGGAATAAAGTAGTGAACAAGGCTTTCATGAATTATATGGAAGGAAAAAATGTGCGGGGTTACTAAGGGTTACCGTTTACTTCAAATTGATTGCAATGAAAAAGCTGATACTGGTCAGACATGCCAAAAGCGATTGGGGTAATCCCGGTCTGGATGATATTGACCGCCCATTGAATGAAAGAGGAAAGAAAGATGCCCCGGCCATGGCCAGTCGTTTACTGGACAAAGAAGTGAAAATAGACCTGATCGTTTCAAGTCCGGCGAAAAGAGCCGCCAAAACCGCCCGTTTTTTTGCCGAAGCCTATGATATCAAAAAGCAGGACATTGTATACCTGCCCGAACTCTACCTGGCTTCACCAGCCATGTTCATGAAAGTGATTAGCAATCTGGAAACAAAGGCTGATTCCATTGCTCTTTTTTCTCATAATGAAGGGATCACTGATTTTGCCAACCAGCTCACTAATACCCGTATTGATAATATTCCCACCTGTGGTGTATTTGCTGTTAAAGCCGATTGTAAAGATTGGTCCGGGTTTGCTGAAGCAGAAAAGACCTTCTGGTTTTTTGATTACCCCAAGGCAGGTTTGGATACCTGATCCAACAATTCACTGACTGCATTGGCTATTAAGGAGTGTTGTGCCTGCGGCCATTCATGAAACGGAAATTGCGCAGCTGCTTCCAGGGCAACATTCAATTGAAATGCATCCTGCTGAAAAGAGATGGCCAGATTTTTTTGTTGCAGATAAGTGGCCAGGTATTCCTGTTCTGTTTGTCCGGGCGTGGGAATCAGTATACATTTCTTCCCCGTTTGGGCCATATCCATCACCGTACTGTAACCGCTGCGGCTGATAACCAATTCTGCTTTTTGTATTTCCGCCGATAACTCTTCCGATGAAAGATGGTTGAAGAACCGGATCATTCCCGTTGAAGGAACCACAGAAGGATGCCCGGGTAATCCCCGCAATACCGTGGCAGTTCCCGGATAATGACTGATCTGTTCGATAATGATTTCTTCCAGCAGACTCCGTTGTGGTTCGGGTCCGGATAAAAGAATCAGCAAATGGCCTTTGATAGGGGCCTCTTCTTTTTTTTCAAAACGTGATAATGGTCCGATATACTTTAATGGAACTGCTGGTAGTTGATCAGGATGGGATAGGCTGCCGGCCAGATTGTTTTCTTCCGCAGTATCTGGAATCCAGCATTGTTTGAAGCGATGGATATACCGATAGTTTTTTTGCCGGAGCATTTTTTCAATCCATGCAGCAGGGCCTTTAATCTGTAGCTGGTGTGTAATAAAAACCGAATGGGTATCCGGGTGATGAAGGCCGTACCGGTTATCGCTGATCACCGCATCGAAATGATAAGTTTTCATTTGTTGTCTCAGCCATTCCTGTTCTTTCCGGATAGAACCAATGATCCCCGGAACCTGCCGGATCATTTTCCAGGGAAGGCTTCCTCCTTTTTTCGGATAACGGATCCGGTAACCGGGAAGTGGGAGAAAGGGCAGGTCGGGAAATTCTGTTTTCAGCAAGGTTTCCTGGGCACCTTCTCCGGCCAGGCAGGGCGATGCACCCTGTCTGATTAACTCCCGGATCAGGGGAATGCAGCGGGTGGCATGACCCAGTCCCCAATCAAGGGGAGCCACCAAAACAAGGGGTTTTCCTGCATTTTTTACCGGGAAAAGCTGATTCATGTTAATTTTTGAGCCCTTTTGGCTCCACAGAATACTATTTTGTTTGTAAAATAGTTTTAATTTAGAACTTCCGCTAAACGGAGTCAAAAGGTATATGAAACCAGTCAACAAAATTACCCTGCTGCTGTTAGTTGTAATGGCAGTCTTTTTTACCGCCTGCAATAAGAATTATTATTCCGGCGGAGGTGGTAAAAGCAAATATTGTGGCTGCCCCGGCTCCAAGGGTAATGGAGGATGGTAGCTAATGAGGTAATGCATGATCAGTTCCAACCGCGACATACTCGTTTTACAACAAAGAGAATCAGTTACGGCAGAAGAGCTGAACCGCCTGCATACCGTGCTGCAACAGGTTGAAACAGATGAAAATTTCTGTACCGTTCATGAGCTGGTTGACCGCAACCGGATTACCAGACGCCCCAAAAAAATACTCAAAGAATCCCGCTTTTATTTTTTACGTCCCTTTCGGTTTTTGATTAATAAGAATTAAAGAATTTAACCGCAAAGCCGCAGAGGGCGCTCGAAGAGTCCTTTGGACAAAGAAACGCGAAGAATTGCGTTTATCTATTTAATACAGAATCCCGGTTTTTGATTAATAAGAAATAGTTTTTTGGAAGCCCTGCGGGCTTTTGGTTTTTACCACAAAGAGCACAAAGAAAATACACACAAAGAGCACAAAGCTTTGACTAAATTAAGTACAAGCTTCCTCTTTTCCAGTAGGGCACTAAGAGCGCTCGAAATACATTCACTCTTCGTGTCATTACATCCTCGTGGTTAAGCCTCTGCGAAACCTCTGCGCTCTCTGTTCCTCTGCGGTTAATTGTATTTTTTGCGCAGCAAAACCTCCCGATTTCTCCCGAACTTAGCTGTTCACACCAATGCCTGTTATATGAATCCACGTATCATCGCTGTTTGTGTTTTATTCAGTCTCTATCTCAGTAGCTCAGCTCAAAAAAATTACCTGCTGGAATCAAAGTCCGACAAGGACCAGCGAATGGAATGGTGGCGGGAAGCCCGTTTCGGTATGTTTATACACTGGGGTTTATATGCCATTCCAGCCGGTGAATGGAAGGATAAAACCACTCATGCCGAATGGATCAGAACAACGGCACAGATTCCCCTGAAAGAATATGACCAGTTTGTACCACAATTCAACCCGGATCAGTTTAATGCCAAAGCCTGGGTACAAATGGCAAAGGATGCGGGGATGAAATACATCACCATCACCAGCAAGCACCACGATGGATTTTGTTTATGGGATTCAAAAGAAACAGACTTTGATGTGATGAGCACGCCCTTTAAAAGGGATATCCTGAAAGAACTGGCAACTGCCTGTCGTGAAATTGGCGGGATCCGGCTTTGTTTTTATCATTCCATCATGGACTGGCACCATCCCGATTATAATGAAAGAAGAAACTGGGAGAAAGACAGACCTGTTGCGGGTACAGACCGGAAAAGATATATCGCTTATATGAAGAAGCAGTTGAAAGAACTGGTGACACAATACGGTGATATCGGGGTGTTTTGGTTTGATGGCGAATGGGAAGGATTCTGGAAACATGAAGATGGGGTGGACCTGTATAATTATCTGCGCGGATTAAAGCCCGATGTGATCATCAATAACCGGGTGGACAAAGGACGCGGCGGAATGGCCGGTATGACAACAGCCGGTGGATATGCCGGTGATTTTGGTACACCGGAACAGGAAATACCGGAGACCGGCTTACCCGGGGTTGACTGGGAGAGTTGTATGACCATGAATAATAACTGGGGCTACAACAAGGCAGACAAAAATTTTAAGTCTGTAAAGGATCTGATACAAAAACTGGTGGACATCGCTTCAAAAGGAGGTAATTTCTTATTGAATATCGGACCCAAAGCAGATGGCAGTTTCCCGCAGGAAAGTATTGACCGGCTCAAAGCCATTGGCGACTGGATGAAGGTGAATGGGGAATCCATCTATGGTACCAATGCCAGTCCTTTTGAACATACCAGCTGGGGAAGGGTGACACAAAAAACAGCAGGGAATAAAACCTATTTGTACCTGCATGTATTTGACTGGCCCAAAGACGGGGTTATACATTTGGAGGGCATCGGCAATAAACCGCAGTATGTGTACCAGCTTTGGGATAAGGAGAAAGTATCCTTTATTGCCAACAGAAATTCCCTGATGGTTCAATTACCCGGCCGTTCACCTGATGAGAACGATGCCGTGATTGTGCTGGAGTACTGGGAAAAACCATTGGTGTACAAAGCACCGGTAATCAGTACTTATTCGGCTGATTTTATTCAGACTACTGATGCCGTGATAACACTCCCTGCCGGTGAAAACAGAACCGAGATTCGTTATACAACCAATGGCAGCGATCCGACAGCTGCTTCTCCCTTGTATCAAAGCAAGCTGAACATCACACAATCCACCGTGGTAAAAGCAGCCAGTTTTTACAAAGGGCAAATGGTGAGTGGAGTGGTGACACGGTCATTCAATAAAGTAAAACCGGTTGGGGCGATTACGCCTGCTTCCACAGCACCTGGTTTAACGGCCCGATATTATACAGGGGATTGGGATAGTATCCCGGCATTTAATGCATTGTCACCTGTTGAAACAGGTGTACTGAAAACAGTCAGCACCGGCGTGTATGCAGACAAAGAGTTATATGGAGTGGTGTTGGAAGGGTATATTAAAATTCCTGCAACGGACCTGTATCATTTTTATTTATCCTCCGACGATGGCAGTATGCTGTATGTGGATGGAGAAAAGCTGGTGGATAATAACGGACTGCACGGGTTGGAAGAAGTTAAAGGAACAAAGGCGCTGGCAGCGGGTTACCACCGGATCAGGATTGAATACTTTGAAAAATCAGGGGGAGATGAATTGCATCTCATGATTGAATCAAAAACAGACAAGAAAAAAGAACTGCCTGCGCTAATGTTGTTTCACTGATCAGGATAATTGCTGCAGAGCTTCTCTTAGTTTGCCGGTCATTTCTTCAATTTCTTCTTTTTTACAGGTACCCACGCTGAGGCGGTACCAGGGCGAAGTTTTTTCTGCACCAAAAGCATAAAATGGTACCACGGCAAGCCCGGCCGTATTCAGGATATAAGCAGTTACATCGGCCTGGGTTTCCATTTTCTTTCCTGCGGCATCTGTTTTGCCAACTCCATCAATTTTAATAGTCAGATAAATGGCAGCTTCGGGCGCAATAGCATCAACGGGCAGTCCTTCATTCTTTAGCTGCATTAATCCGTTATAGATCCGGCGTAGTCTTTCTTCAATTTCCGCTTTAAAGTGGGCCAGGTATTGGCTGATGGCATTCCGGTTTTGTAAATAATACGCCACGGCTTTTTGTTCAGCCATAGGTGCCCAGGCACCGATATGGGTGAGGATGGCCTTCATTTTACTGATGATGGTGGCGGGGCCCATGCTCCAGCCCACCCTTACGCCGGTGGCGGCAAACACTTTACTGATCGCGTCAATATACACGGTATAGTCGCGCATCGCAGGGCGAAGGGTCACGGGATCATGGTGCTGTATATCGCCATAAGTGAGATGCCAGTACATCTGGTCATACATCACATAGAGTTTCTTTTCTGTATCAGCTCTTCGCTGGTTTTCTTCCAGTACCAGGTCGCAGATAGCTTCCAGTCCGGCTTTGCTGAACGTAGTACCCGTTGGATTCTGCGGCGAACAGAGAGAGATCAGGGTCGCTTCTTTGATATGGGGTCGCAGGTCATCGGCAGTGGGCATGAAATTATTTTCGGCACCGGCCTGGATCACGATATGTTCACCACCCACAAAATGAGTATAGTGGTTATTATTCCAGCTGGGAACAGCATAGATCACTTTATCGCCTTTGTCACAGATAGCGCGGTAGAGGGCATAAATCAGGGGGCGGCCACCGGAAGCAACGAGTATTTCCTGGTTATTATACTCAAGACCTTCGTTGTCTTTGATAAAGGAGCGAATGGCTTCCCGCAGATCCAGGTTACCTTCTGCGGCGGGGTAATTGGTAAAATGTTTGCGATAGGCTTCCACAATGGCATCTTCCAGTTCTTTGGGAATGGGGAAGATGGCGGGGTCGAAATCGCCCACGGTAAAATTGTAGATCCGTTCTCCCTGGCGGATCTTTTCCCTGATCTCACCACCCAGTTTAACGATCTCTGATCCGATCAATGTTTCTGATAAATAAGAGAGCTTCATACCCATCCGCTTTGGGGCAAACGTACTGAAAATAATTGAGCCGGAGGGTCGGTTAACCGACGAGTCCGACATTGAAGTTAATCTAAGCCGGAAATGTTTATCCAGACGAGACAACATCGGAGAAACGGTGATAAGGGGTTCGGTTACCCGACGTATCCCTGAAGTAAACTATTCTTAAATAATTGAAGTTGAATCAGCAGGAGACTCCCCGGTAAAAGAAAAAGGCCCTGCTGGAGGGCCCTTTTCCGGAATATCACAGGAGTAATTTATTGCTTGATAATTTTGCCGGACATAATATTATTTTTCCCGTCATCATATCGCAGTAGGTAGATTCCTTTCGGTAATGTGCCGATATGGACCTGGGTCTGGTAGGTATTGGCAACCGGCATTAATTCTTTGATGATACGGCCATTAGTGGTAATCAAAGTGATCTTAGCCGCATTGGGGGAAGGGTTATGCTGCACCGTCACCATATCGTTTGCCGGTACCGGATATATTTCCAGTTGGGTGAGGGGCTGATTGCTGACATACATTTTGATGATATTCGTATACTTGCTGGCACCGCCGATATCTACATTCCTGACCCGGTAGTACATGGTTTGCACGGGTATTTCTGCCAGGCTGAAACTATAAATAGCAGCACCTGTTGCCCTTACCGTTCCTGCATTTTTGAAAGCAATTCCATTGATACTGGTTTCAACAATATAGCTCTCCACATTTATTTCCTCGCCCACATTCCAAAGCAGTTTTGTGGTTCCGTCGGTATTCTTCCGGGCCACAAAACCTTCAAAGGTTACGGGTAAAGGAGAAGTGAATGCTGATTGTGACATATCATCAAAAATCACATCGCCCGGGTGGTTGGACCGGAAAGTGAATTCTATCCGGATCAATCTTCCTACAATCAGGTCGGCATCGGTTAAAAGTAAACATATCGTGCCAGCCAGCGCAGGCAAAGGAGTGTAAACTGGTCCGTTGGAAGTGGTGGCCAGTATTTCCAGGGGCGGACTCGTCGTTCCACTCAAAATTCTGATCCTGTATTCTGTACCGGTTGGGGCTTCATACCGGAATCCAATCGTACTGCTTCCTGCGATGTTTTGGAGATAAACCGGAGAAATCAAACTGGCCGATCGTACAGATAACCCGCTTGTTTCAATCTCATTCCCTGCTACGGCATCCCAGTTAAATGTCACATCATCCGGGCTGGAGTAGATACTGGGGGAACTGAAACCTTGATTGGTTGTATTAAAATTGTAGAGGACAATACAATTGCTGGCATTGGACACAACAGTAGGTGACTGTGATCCGGCTGTTAAGACTGCCAGTAATAAAACGGAGGAGAGTAAAAACTTTTGCATACCATTATTTTAAGTAGTAGTTGTGGAAGAAATCACCAACCGGCATGTCAAACACATGAACAGCCGCTGTTTATTATAAGTGGCAGGGCGCCTAAACCGGGAGAGTCATTTCCTGTTTGCTAGTACCTAAAGGTGGGTTATATCCAGTCGGGTATTGCTACATGTTGATGAAAACATTTTATACTATTCACACTTAGCTGGATGGCGTATAGGAATTAAGGAGGATTCTTCGGGAAAAAGGGTAGGGATGTTGTTTCGTTGATAAAGATGGCAGCGTGGGAGTCAGCATTTCGTTGCCCGACAATGTCTCGCCTTGTAAGACCTTATCAGTTTAGTAATGTGTATGTGGCGGACTCGTCGGCTATAAAAGCGCTTTGCTGAAAAATCCCGCGGAGTCCCTGCAGTAAAGTTTATTTAAGAGAGTGGTGCGGGATAAGCAGGAGACTCAGCGAGGAAAAGATGACATATTACGAGGCTTCTCCGGCGATGTCTCGCCTTGTTAATCCTTTAAGGTTTGTGGAATGTTTGTGTCGGACTCGTCGGCTTTACGAATGCTCAATCACCACTTTGCTATTATCATACAAATCATATTTCACCTGTATCTCCTGTCCCGGTTGGAATTTGGGAACAGAGGCTTCCGCAATCACCCCCTTTGTTTTGGCAGAGAAAGAAGGACTGTTATCAGGTAATACTTCCAGTTCCAGTTCTGCCCAGGGATTATTTCCATTAACATAAGCCCCAAGCCAGGTGTATTTTTTTACAATGGCACGGGCGGAGCGGCCGCTGGCCAGGATAGCATTGTTTTCTTCCTGCATTTTTTCCAGTGATACTTTCAATGCATCCGTATTTCCTGCATTGAATGAATTGCTGATGCCCTGTGCACTGTTGCTGCTATTACTGGTAAAATCAATCACCACATTCTGTTCATTCTGCGGATCAATCTTTACCGGTAATTCCATTCCCGGCTGATAAGCCCAGGGATTTAAACGGGACACCATCACGCGGCACTGGGTCTGGTATGTTTGTCCCAGACTGCTCTTTACTTCCAGAATCAGTTTTACCTGCGGGTTATTATTGATGGTTACACCTGTGTCTCTTACTTCCAGAATCCTGGCCTTGCCTGGCAAACCGATTTTTTGCAAACGGCTGGCATTCATCATTGGTTTGAAAAAGATGCGGTAAAAAAGATAAAACATCCCGCCAAATAAAGCCAGCATACCCAGACTGATATAGATGCCTGTACTTCCTGCTGTCATCATCACAACACCTACTCCCACCAATAAACCAACTGCCCCGGCCACCAGGCCAATCCAGGCACCTGCATTCATCTTCATCATAAAAAATCAGTTTTGAATTGATCAGTCTACAAGGTACAGAATCTTTGTAATCCACTTACTGCTGTCCTTTTCATTATAAGGACCACTGATATACTGTTCTATCACCGGGGATTTTTGTTTTAAATTCTTATTAGCGAGGTACAGATCAAGACTGTGATGGGCATCGGCAACCCTGTCATACGAACCTAAATAGGTAACATAGATGGCTTTGGAGGCAGGAATATCAGTAGTTTGAAAAGCAGACCCCTCTAAAATACTGCCTGCCGGAACAGTAAGAGCCGCACCCATATCTGTTTGCTGCTTTTTTTCATCCCATACAAAATACAAACCGGCAGGTGCGCCGGCTGCAATTTGCTGACGGCTGGTTTCCTTATAGAGGAGCTGCAGATGTTCTTTGAAAAATGCAGAAATATCAGTCCAATTCACCTGCTGTCGAACCATGGCAAAGCGGGTAGCCGGAAAATCCATGGTTTGTACATCATAGGTGCCGCTGGCAGTATTGCCTGTTTGTTTTTCAACTCTCTCTTTTAGAGCCAACAGACTTTTTTCAAAATCGGCACCCTTTTCTTTATTAAGATCAGCAAAAAGGTTGAAGATATTCCAGGGCCGGGCTGTGGCCAGTGAAAAATTCCAGGTAACCGTACTGATGCCATTCTGCTCAACCACTGTAAAAAGGGAGATGGCGGATACTTTTTTGGGGTCCGTTAATTCAAGGGAATGCGTAACTGTTTTGCCGGGTTCTATGGCGGTGATTTCCAGTTTGCCTTCACCGGATAATAAGGGATGACCTTTCCATGAACTGGAGGAGCCCAATGTGCCATCAGTTCCCTGATAACTGTATACTGCGGAACTATCACCCAGGCTCCAGACAGACCACTGGTTAAATTCTCTCAGCTTTGCCACCTGTTCAAATACCACCGATGCCGGGGCATTGATCGTGATGGATTTTTCCAACCGCTGCCGGGTTGGTAACATAAATGAAAGGGCCAGCGTGGAGATGATGACAAATAAAAGGAAGACGAAAAATGGCCTTGCTGTTTTCATAATATGCTACTGAATTTAAAACGGCTTTAATGTTTTGTCTGCATTTTTCTCCGGCTTCAATACAGCACGGATATACTGGCTGAAATTGATGTATTTCCGGGCGGCATCCTGGATCATTTTAGGATTCAGGCCTTCGATATTTTTCTGCTTCTTCAATATGTCGGCAGGATTGTTATTATTGAACAAAGCTTCATACAAACTATTCATCCAGAAATTATTTTGTTTCAGATCTACTTCCAGTCTTCTTATCTGTTGTTCTCTTACTTTTTCAAGGTCTTCTGCCTGAACGCCCTGATCCATGATTTTTTTCAGCTCATCAAGGGCCGCCCGGGTAAGCGAATCCACATTTTCCGGAGCACAGGGGAAAGAAATAGTAAATGAAGCATTGGGATAAGGCAATTTGGCCATGCTGCCATAAGCACCCACTCCATAAACACCTCCTTTTTCTTCCCTTAATTTTTCCACCAGTTTAATACTCAACAGTTCGCCCAGACTCACCAATGCATATTGCTCGGCCGGATTGAAGACTGCCGGTGTCGTGAATACAATATTCACCTGACTTTGTGGTTCAGTGCCCTTGGTGAATACCGTATCCACCATCCGATAAGGCGGGCGGATTCCCAGGTCTTTGAAGTTTTCTTTCTTAGCCTGGGCGGGCAGACTACCAATATATTTTTCCAATAAAGGTTTGAGTGTGGCTTCATTCACGGCCCCGACAAATAGAAAAGTAAAATCAGCAGCATTCGCAAAACGCTCTTTGTAGATCTGCTGGCTACGGTCAAGATTGATCTGGTCAAAATTTTCCGGCTTGGGCAGGCTGCCACCACGGGGATGATTCTGCGTCATCAGTTTCTGAAATTCCACATTGAAAAAAATCTGCGGATCAGCTCCCAGGTTGGCATATAATTGTTTTTGTCTTGTTTTATATGATTCAAAAGCATCTTTATCCTTCCGGGGAGCCGTAAAATAGAGATGCACCAGCTGGAGTAATGTTTCGGTTTCTTTTGGAATCGTATTGCCGGCCATGCTTTCACTCAGCTGGCCGATGCTTACACCCAGGCTGGTACTTTTTCCCTTGAGCATATTGGAAAGATCCATGGCAGAAAAACCGGCTACCCCGCTCT
This sequence comes from Chitinophagaceae bacterium, assembly GCA_016720745.1. Lineage (GTDB taxonomy): Bacteria > Bacteroidota > Bacteroidia > Chitinophagales > Chitinophagaceae > JJ008. Next base: position 52,666 of record JADKKA010000007.1, read on the forward strand.
GGTTTACAACGGCACCGGCATAACTGGCGGAATAATAATCAGCATCATTTACCAGGGAATGACCGCCCTTGCTGAATGCCCTGAAGATCACTTCATCATTTTTAAAATTCGTGGGTTTGATGATGACAGTGGCACCATTGGACAGTTTGAATGTGGTGGTCCCGATTTCATCATCAGTTTTACTGCTGCTGATCTTTCCTGATTTAAGTTTGGAAGGATCCATCAGAGAGCTGGCCAATGCCTTTTGGGTATAAGGTTCAATCTTTGCTGTTTCTACTTCACCAATGATATTATTCACTTCAGCTGCAGAGGGTATCAGCACAGATTCTTTATCAGGGGCATTCATGGTCACCACCATATTATCGCGGGTGATCCAGGTAGCTGCCAAGCTATTGATCTCTTCCAGTTTCAGGGAATTGAAATACTGTTTAACAAAATCGTATTCCCATTCAATACCGGGGATGGGTTCGTTGACCAGAAAATTATTGACATATTCATCTACATAAGCATATGATTCCTGCTTTTCCCTTTCATTGAATATGCGGTCGTAAAAACTCTGGGTTTGTTTTTTCTGCAGGTCAAATTCTGCCGGTGAAAATCCATAGAGTAATGCACGCCTGTTTTCCTGCAGGATGGTATACAGGGAGCGGGCCATCCCGGTATCACTGCTGTTGGCAATCACCTGGTAGGCATCTTTTGTTCTGGCATAACTGCTGCCATAAAAAGAACCGGCCCCCACAAAGGGAGGATTGGGTTTTACTGTCAGTTCACGGAGGCGGTTATTCAGCATCCCGGTAAATAAACGGGTATTGATATAGCGGCAATAATCCCCGATGCTTGCCTGGGGCATGGGATTCTTTTTGTACATCACCTGTACAGAGGGGAAGGCGGTTTCTTTGTCCTTGGCCACTACGGTGAGAGTTTCATCATGGCTGGGGACCGGAAAACTCTCCCGCTGACGGGCATAGGCCGGTGCAGGAATTTTGCCAAATGCTTCGCGGATTTTCTGTTCGATATCATTCACGTCAATATCACCCACGACTACTATAGCCTGCAGATCGGGGCGGTACCAGTCTTTATAAAATCTTCTCAATGCATCATGGGTGAAATTTTCCAGGGAAGCACGGGTGCCAATGGGCAGGCGATCGGCATACTTGGAACCGCGGTATTGCACGGGCAGGGTCTGCTTCATCATTCTTTCATCGGCGCCGCGGGATAAACGCCATTCTTCCACCACGACTCCTCTTTCTTTTTCAATCTCCAGAGAATCGAGCAGGGCATTATGGGCCCAGTCTTCCAGAATTTGTAATCCCTTTTCTACCAGTCCGGGTTTATCGGTCGGTACCGGAAGAATATATACTGTTTCATCAAAGCCGGTATAGGCATTCAGGTCAGCTCCAAATTGTACGCCGATACTTTGCAGGTAGTTCACCAGTTCGTTTTTGGGAAAACGTTTGGTGCCATTAAAATTCATGTGTTCCATGAAATGGGCCAGACCCAGTTGGTCGTCATCTTCCAGTACGGAGCCGGCATTCACCACCAGCCGCATTTCCACTCTTTTTTCCGGACGGGCATTGTGCCGGATATAATAAGTGAGACCATTGGGCAATCGCCCGATCCTGACCTTGGGATCAACAGGCATCACCTGATTTATGTTGATCTGCGCGATGCCTGTAACAGCCAGCAGACAGGCGGCCAGCACCAAACCGTACTTTCTTACCATCATCCTTGTTTTAGGGAAGGTAAATTTATCCGAATGTAGGGGGATGGGGAAATTAAATTCAGTCTGGCAGTCTTCAGTCGGCAGTCATCAGTCAGCAGTCGACAGTCATCAGTCGAGAGTCAAGAGTATAGAGTGGGAGAAGTTACCCAAGCTATAGTAGTCTATGCAGAGAGGAAACCCAATACCGAATTCCTAATACCCAATACCCGTTCCAAACTACCCGACCCCCACCCGCCTTCGCAGATGCTTCGGCGGGCAAGCTCGCCTCTCCCTCACTGCTCCTTCTTCTCATTATACTGCTTTTCCGCCTCCTTTGCTTTCTGGAAATCAAGCACTACGCCATTGATACAATAGCGGAGACCGGTGGGAGGAGGGCCGTCATCAAATACATGTCCGAGGTGAGCTTTGCAGCGGCCGCACTGTGTTTCTGTACGTTCCATCCCATGGGTTTTATCAGGGGTATAAATGATGCTGGTTTTGCTGATGGGTTCATAAAAACTGGGCCAGCCACAACCACTGTCGAATTTGGCATTGCTTTTAAAAAGGGGGTTGCCACAGGCAGCACAATAATAAGTGCCTACTTCCTGAAAATTTTCAAATTTGCTGGTCCAGGGTCTTTCCGTTCCTTTCATCCGGGCGATATAATACACATCGGCGGGCAATACTTTTTTCCATTGCTCTTCGGTCATGGTAACCTGGCTGGTATCGGTAGTGGAATAAGCGGGATTGTTTTCTTTTTTCATGCTTTGTTTATTTGGGGTGCTGTCTGACAGGTTTTGAACCGCTGTGGCCGGCTTGTTTTGCGAATAGCTGCATTGTTGTAACAAGCCGCCAAAGGCAAGGAGCAGGGTGAATCTGGAAAAATGCTTCATGGTAATCATATAACAAATTTACGCTGGACTGGTTTGGATGGATTGTCGTAAAACAGACAGTTGTTCTTCTTTAACATTTTCCCTGATCAATCTTTTGGGGAACTAACAAAGATGCCTCCATAATTTACGATTCGTACATTATATTTGTCCATACACCAAGACAGATAAGGCTTATGTTTAATCTCATCCTTTTTGGCCCTCCGGGAAGCGGTAAGGGAACACAATCTGAACGCTTAGTGGAGAAGTACGGAGTGGTACATCTGTCAACCGGGAACTTACTCAGGGCAGAGATAGCCCAAAAAACACCCTTAGGCCTTGAGGCTAAAAGCTTTATAGATAAGGGTCAACTGGTTCCCGACGAAGTGGTTATCGGTATGGTGGATTCTTATTTTGATCTGCACAAGGATGCCCGTGGTTTTTTATTTGATGGTTTCCCGCGCACTGTTGCCCAGGCAAAGGCCCTTGACCGGTTACTGGAACTGAAGAAAACAGCGATTTCCTCGGTACTGGCCCTGGAAGTGAATGAAGAAGAACTCGTAAAAAGACTGCTGAACAGGGGTAAAACCTCCGGGCGCAGTGATGATACGGATGAATCAGTGATCCGGAAACGCTTCAGTGTGTATACGGAAGAAACCTCACCAGTGGCGGAGCATTACCGGAAAGCCAGAAAATTTCACCCCATCGCGGGAGAAGGATCTGTAGATGCCATCTTTGACCGGCTTTGTGATACGATTGAAAAGCAGCTGAAGAAAGAGTCCGGGCATTAACCTCATCGCATTGCTATATGACTATCGGCAAAGAAAATTTTCTCCGCAGCCGGTTGATTCCTGTTTTACAAAGAATCAACCATGACCGTGTTCCGCAATGGGGAAAGATGTCTTTTCACCAGATGGTCGAACACATGACGGATGTAGTGCGTGTGGCAAACGGGCATCTGAAGATGAATCTGGTGACGCCTGTAGAAAGACTTCCGCTTTACCGGGAATTCCTGATGAGTGATAAACCTTTTAAGGAAAATACCAAAAGCCCCGTGCTTCCCGAAGAAACGCTTCCACTCCGTAGTCAAACTGTTCAGGCAGCAATCGGACAATTGCAGGAGGAGTTGATTCATTTTTTCCAGGCATTTGAAAAGAACCCCGCATTAAAAACAATGCACCCTGCATTCGGTGAACTGGATTTCAATGAAAATGTACAATGTCTGTACAAACATTCACTGCACCACCTGAATCAATTCGGGGTGGACCAGGGACTGGTTTAAAGCTTTGCTTTTAAAAGGGAATCAGCCTTGGAGAGGCTTTTCAGGATGGCTTCTTTTACTTTACCCACTTTCATTTTTTCATCGAGCAGGTATTTGATTCTGTTGTCGATATTTTCTTTGGCAGAATCCATGTCGAATTCTTCCATCCATTTATCCATCGCGAAAATGGCATAGCTCAGATCAGCTGCCACACTATCAAGCTTAGCTTTGTAAGGGGCCAGCTCCTGGCGCGCTTTAGCGGGTAGTTTACTGATGGAGTCCAGGGAGGCTTTGATCTTTTTTTCAGCGGTTTGCAATTTCCCGTATTTCGCCATTCCTGCATCATGACCATCCATTACATCGGCCATCAGGCTGTCTTCCTGTGTTTGTGGACTGTTTTTGCCATGATTATGCTGGCCTGATTCACTGTCTTTTTTATCATTATTACAGGCGGCCAAAAAAAGGGCGGCAGATGCCAACAGGAAAACAAGTTTTTTCATTGTCGAAATTTGAGCTGCAAAGATAAGTTTCTGCCATGATTGGCCCTTGATCCAAATCAGCGCCAACCGCTTTTCAAAATTCAGGTAATTTAGCCCCCTAATTGGCTTGCTATGTATCAACTCGGAAATTATGTTGCAGGGAACTGGGTCATGGGGGATGGGGACGGACAGCTATTGTTCAACGCTGTTACTGCCGAACCTTTGGCCAGGGCTACCAGTAAAGGACTGGATTTTAAAGGCATTATTGAATATGGCCGTAAAGTGGGGAACCCTGCCCTGCGGAAAATGACCTTTCACCAGCGGGGTAATATGCTCAAGGCATTGGCCCTGCACCTGCGTCAGCACCTGCCTGGTTTTTACGATATCAGTTATAAAACGGGTGCAACCAGGGCCGACAGCTGGGTGGATATTGAAGGTGGCATCGGTAACTTATTTGCCAATGCTTCTCTGCGCCGGAAATTTCCGGATGATGTGATTTGTATTGATGGGGAAAGTCATAACCTCGGCCGGAATAATACTTTCATGGGTACACATATCCTGGTACCCAAGGAAGGGGTCGCCATTCATATCAATGCATTTAATTTCCCTGTCTGGGGTATGCTGGAAAAAATTGCCGTGAATATACTGGCAGGGGTACCAGCCATTGTAAAGCCGGCCACCGTAACTTCTTATTTAACTGAAGCCGTGGTAAGGGAAATCATTGCTTCCGGTATTTTACCCGAAGGAAGCCTGCAGTTAATCTGCGGCAGTGCGGGTGATCTGCTCAGTCATGTGGATGCACAGGATGTGGTGACTTTTACCGGTAGTGCTACCACCGGATTAATGCTGAAGAAAACAGCAGCCATACTGGAAAATAATGTTCCCTTCAATATGGAAGCGGATTCGCTGAATTGTATTGTATTGGGGCAGGATGTAAATCCCGGTCAGCCTGAATGGGATCTTTTTATAAAGGAAATCCGAAAGGAAATGACCCTGAAAGCAGGGCAACGCTGTACGGGGATCCGCCGCATTTTTGTTCCTGAAAATAAAATGGAAGAGGTGTGGAAAGCCATTGGCAGTTCACTTGCACAAACTGTTATAGGTAATCCGCTGAATGAAAAAGTAAGAATGGGGAGTCTGGCAGGTGAAACACAAAGACAGGAAGTAAGGGAACAGGTACAAAAATTACTGGCCAGCTCACAAATTGTATATGGCAGTCTGGATAGTGTAGAAGTAGTAGATGCGGATGCCAGTGCCGGGGCCTTTATTTCACCAGTATTACTGATGAATGATCAGCCGCATACATCCAGAGAACCTCATGAAGTGGAAGCATTTGGTCCGGTGAGTACGATCATGCCTTACCGGAATATGGATGATGCCATCGCCCTGAGTAAACTGGGAAAAGGAAGCCTGGTCACCACAATTGTTACTGCTGATCATCGCGAAGCCCGGCAATATGTAATAGGTGCAGCCACTCATCATGGTCGTATCCTCTTATTGAACCAGGAATGCGCCAAAGAAAATACCGGACATGGATCACCCTTGCCCCTGCTGGTGCATGGTGGCCCGGGTCGTGCCGGAGGTGGGGAAGAAATGGGAGGCATCCGGGGTGTGAAGCATTACCTGCAACGCACCGCTTTGCAAGGCTCACCGGGCATGATTACATCGGTAACAGGAGTTTATCAGACCCATGCACCAGGGAAGGATCCGGGTAAACATCCTTTTCAAAAATATTTTGATGAACTGCAAATTGGTGATCAGCTGATCACGGATAAAAAACTAATCACCGCCGATGATATTGATCGCTTTGCTGATTTAAGCGGGGATCATTTTTATGCGCATATCCGGGATACTGATTTTTCAGGGACCATGTTTGAACAACAGGTAGCGCATGGATATTATATCATGAGTATGGCAGCTGGTTTATTTGTGGACAGCTATCATAAAAATCCGGTTCTCCTGAATTATGGTATAGATGAACTTCGATTCACCAAACCGGTATATCCCGGATCGGAGATCCATATCCGCTTTACCTGTAAAGAGAAGCTGCCGGTAGATAAAAGAATATTACAACCGGGTGATGAGCCCAAACGGGGTGATGATATCGATAAGGGAATTGTGAAATGGCTGGTGGAAATGATCGATGAGACCGGAGAAATTACCGGCCTTGCCACGATCCTCACCATGGTGGCCAAAAAGCCTTAATCGCCCGTACTGATCTCGATGGGTTGGATGCGTGTCCAGGAACCGGAGGAGGTACATAGCGAGTATATTTTTTCCTGCGGTACAGTTATTTGCCGGATCATCTGACCGCCTTTGAATACTCTTATCTCAAATTTTCTTTTGGTATAATTGAATTCGCCATCCTTTTCCCGTTGAATCATACAGCTGGTTTCGGCCTGGTTAAGTACCACCGTCAGAAAGTCAGGCGAGTTGAAGCCAGTTACTTTAATAAATTGTTCGGCCCGGTATTTCCATGAATTGGAATATTTCTTTACTAAAGCCGTGTCGATTGATCGAAAGAGAATTTTTAACGGCCCTACTGCATAAGTGCAGGAATCCGAATGCAGGGTATCTGTTTCTGCGAGAAAATAGGAAAGGCTGCTGTCGCCTGCGATTGCACCTTGTGTTGCCGGTAAATGAATGATTACTGCAGAAGAACCATCAAAGGGGCAGTGCTGAGCCTGAATGGGTGTCTGCCAGCCGATGGCAATGAGCAAAAGAAAAACAGATAGGGACCGGTAAGTTTTCAATGCCGTAATTTTCGTAAAGTTAATCAGCAATAGTACTGCTTACCTACCGGAAACAGGGTATTTTCCTGCAATGTTGGATCAGCTTCCTCTGAAATCAACGGAATCAATACCTTCATTGTAAAAATCAGAATATGTCGATTGCTGCAGAGGCCTATGTCCGTTCCGAACTTCACCAGGGGGTGAAAACCATTGAATTTTTTCATCCACAGAGCAATTCATTGCCCGGTGCCCTTTTAAGAGAACTGGCATCAGCTATCACCCATGCCGGTGAGGATCCTGATGTGAAACTGATCGTACTTCGCTCGGCAGGGGAAGGTGCTTTTTGCGCCGGTGCTTCCTTTGATGAGCTGACGGCCATCAAATCAGAAGCGGAAGGCCTGCAGTTTTTCAGTGGTTTTGCCCTTGTGATCAACGCCATGCGCAACTGTCCAAAATTGATCATTGGCCGGATCCAGGGAAAATGCGTGGGGGGTGGGGTCGGACTGGCAGCATCAGTTGATTATGCCATTGCTACGGAAGCTTCCGCTATTAAACTCAGTGAACTGGCCGTTGGAATTGGACCATTTGTAGTGGGACCGGCAGTGGAAAGAAAAATAGGCGTATCCGCTTTTTCCCAGCTGGCCATCGATGCTACCATGTGGCGCAACGCAGAATGGGCCCGTAGAAAAGGATTATTTGCTGAAGTGCACCCTGATGCTGCAGCATTGGATGAAGCCGTACGTCGCTTATCGGGTATACTGTCAGCCAGTAGTCCGCAAGCTATGGCAGAAATGAAAAAAATATTCTGGAAAGGAACTGAACACTGGGAAACCCTGCTTTTTGAAAGAGCAGCGATCAGCGGCCGGCTGGTCCTGAGCGATTTCACCAAAAACGCGATCGCTGCTTTCAAAGCAAAATAGAGCGATTATTCACCCATCTGCAATCCGGCTTCCATGGAAGCAATCTTTTTATTAATCAGGTAGAAACTGATTTGCTTATCCCATTTATCATCGCTTACATGGATAGAGTAATTGGTTTTGCTGAGTGTCCAGGTGGTATCATTCACCATCACAGATTCCGGACCCATGGTAATCGGATTTTCTTCATAGGCTGTGAGTACTGCATTGCGGTCATCGCCTACCCCAATACCAGCCGTTGTTTTACAAAGCGGGCTTTTGGTACTGAGACCAAATAATTCCATTTCCGTTGAGGGTTCTTCGGAATATAATTTCTGAAAATAGAGTTCAACCTCCATGCCGGCATATTGTACGGTGGCAGTATCCATCCAGATTTCACCAGTATCCTTTGCATGCTTCATGGAAAGGGTTGCTTTCAGCATTTTTTCCAGATCGGTTTTTGTCATTCCGATTTTCAGATTACCAATACCATCTTTGGTGATGGTGTTTTCAGCATCCGGCTTTTCTTTTATTCCGGGAGATTTTTCTTTGTCACCCTGTTTGCAGCCTGTGAATACAAGGGCTGCCAGGAGGATCAATAATACATTTTTCATAAACGTGTTGATTTAGGTTGATGATTGAAGGTAATAGTTCCTGAAATTTTATTCCTGGTCGTCATAGTAAGTGCCAACCTCAATGGAATAGACTTTTTTATCTTTTAAATTGATATGAAAGACGATCTGTGGTCCTTCCCGGGCCTCTCGTACACTGATCGAATAAAGAGCTTTGCTGCGTTCCCAGGTCGTATCATTGGTCATGATGAATTCCGGAGCCATATAAAGCCTGTATTGATCAAAGGCTTCTACAATCTCTTTTTTAGTTGATCCGATACCAATGCCCCCGGCTGTTTTAACAAGTGGGCTCTTGGTGGTAATATCGTTCAACCGCATATGAAAGCTATCGGGTTTATCATAGGCATAGGTTCTTACAAAACTCAGCTTCAGTTCGGCATCTTTATAACGGATAACGGCGGAATCCATCCAGGAGCCGGAGCTATTGTCAGTGGGGTTGGTCAGGGGGATTTTTTGCCCGAGTATTTTTTCCAGTTCTTCCTGCGACATCCCTGTTTTTACAGGACCTATCCCATCCAGGCTGACCAGATAATCTGTATTTTCAGCCTTTACGGTTGCAGAGGTATCCTGTTTTTGTTTACAGGCAAATATGAAAATTAGGAAGAAGAGAAAGGAGAACCTTCTCATAGCATAAGTGTTAATGGTGTACCGTAAGTTAAACAATTATCAGGATGCCGGAACAACTGCTGGTTTTTCATGAAAATAACTTCCAAACGATCTGCGATCAGTTGGCCAGGAAGGATGCCGGATTGAAAGCCATCATCCGGGAATACGGCTATCCACCCATGTGGACCCGTCCCAACCGTTTTCAATCCCTGGTGCTTTTTATCCTGGAACAACAGGTATCACTGGCTTCTGCCTATGCGGCTTTTAAAAAACTCAGGGAGAAGATTGGTTATGTTACTCCGGCTAAACTGTTGCAGTTAAGCGATGAAGAAATGCGGGCCTGTTATTTTACCCGGCAGAAAATGGGTTATGCCCGCGGACTGGCCTTAGCGGTGCAATCGGGCTCGATTCGCTTATCGGATTTGTCGCAATTACCCGATGAGTCGGTGCGGGAAAAAATGATCGTATTAAAAGGCATCGGGCACTGGACCATTGATGTATACCTGATGCATTCCCTGCAGCGGACCGATTTGTTTCCGCTGGGTGATATTGCACTGGTCAACAGCCTGAAGGAAGTAAAAGGGCTACCGAAAGATATCAGCAAAGAAAAAATGCTGGCCATTGCCGAACCCTGGCGGCCCTACCGGACGATTGCGAGTATGATTCTCTGGCATGCGTATATCCAAAAGAGAGGGATTAAGTTGATGGGTTGAGTAGTTGACTAGTTAATAAGTTGATATGTTAACAAGTCTAGAACCAGGAGAATCCTTTTCCGTTATGTGGCCCATATCAACTTTCCAACCTGTTAACTTTTCAACTTGAAACTATATATTCAACCCCCCGCAAACACTCAGCGTTTGCCCCGTGATATAAGAAGAAAGATCTGATGCCAGAAATAATGCGGAATTGGCAATATCTTCTGTAGAAGCAAATTTGCCGAGCGGAATACCTGCTTTGTATTTATCGGCGGCTTCACCGTCTTTGAGATAAGATGTCATATCAGTCTCCACAAAACCAGGTGCAATGGCATTGCAACGGATATTGCGGCTGCCCAGTTCCTTGGCCACTGATTTGGTAAAGCCAATGATACCGGCCTTGCTGGCGGCATAACTGGCCTGTCCTGCATTACCGATTTCACCAATGATAGAACTCATATTGATAATGGATCCGCTGCGGGCCTTCATCATGGTACGGATCACTTGTTTGGTCATATAGAATACACTGTTCAGGTTCACCTGGATCACATCATTCCATTGCTCCGGACTCATCCTCATGAGCAGGTTATCCTTGGAAATACCAGCATTGTTCACCAGGATATCAACGGTGCCAAATTCTTTCAATACATCATTTACAAAGGATTCACACTGGGCCAGGTCACCGGCATTGCTCTGGTAAGCTTTTGCCTTTACACCCATGGCCTGCAGTTTCGCCTCTAGCGCGACTGCTTTTTCACGGCTGCTTTCACTCACATAACTAAAAGCCACATTGGCTCCCTGTTCGGCAAATTTGATAGCAATCCCTTCTCCGATACCACGGGCAGCTCCGGTTACAATGGCAACTTTTCCTTCGAGTAATTTCATATAGCAGATTTTGTATCAGGCAAAAAAAAGGAATTAATGGCAAATGACCCTAAAAACCCGGACTCAGTTTTCTTTCCAAACATAATAGATCACCCCATTCTTGTCATCACTGATAAAAAAGGAGCGGTCATCCCATTGCAGCACATCACAGGGTCGTCCAAAACGTTTGTCTTCGGTTTTGCCCTGTAAAAAACCACTGACAATCTCGCGGTATTGCCCGTTCGGCAGCATTTGCACCACGGCATTGCCTCTTTGCCGCCATACACTGGTACTGCCATGCAGGGCGGTGATAAAGCTATTGTTCAGCAGACTGTCACTGAATACTGAGAAGTAAGTAAATCCCAGCGGAGCTGAATGCGCTTTGATGCCCCACTGGCTGATCGGTGGTCTTTTGACCCAGGCCGGTTTCAAAGAATCTTTAAATGCGGGATCAGTGATGATTTGTTTCCGGTATTGAAAATAATAAGGCCATCCATAAAAACTGCCAGGGGTAATCTTCATCAGCTGTTCCTCCGGTTTATCGGGCCCACGGTTATCGCGTCCCATATTGGTGACCCAGAGTTCATCCTTTACCCATTTGATGCCAACGGCATTGCGTAAGCCACGGGCGATATATTTCAGGTTACTTCCATCCGGGTCCATTTCCACCAGACTGGCCCTGATTTCTTCTTTTTCAATACAGGCATCACAGCTGCTGCCAATAGTGACGTATAATTTATTATGGTGTATAGCGATACTTCTGGTCAGGTGCCAGCCGCCATATTTATAACTCAGTCCGTAGTCCGGAAAACGGGCAATGATTGTAGGCGGACCGGAAGGTTGCAGTTCACCGGGCAGATACCGGTAATAACTCAGTTTCCCTGTTTCTGCTACATAGAGAAAATACTCCCCGTTTCGTATGTAGAAGGCTACCTGATTGGGATTATGCAGGTTGCTGAGATAGGTGGTGGTTTTTTGAAATTGCTTACTGCTGTCGGCCCAGTCTTCCAGGATCAGTACTTTTCCTTTTTTGTTATCAGAGCGGTCCAACATATCGGTGATGAATAACCGGCCATCCGGACTGACACAAAAAAATCTTGGCCGGTTCAGGCCTTCTGCGGCTACGGCTATCCGGTAACCTTCCGGAACCAGTAATGAAAAAGCGGTTTTGTTCTTCAGCCGGACTTCTTGTTTCACCAGTTTAAGTGGTAGCTGCGACTGGCCATTAGATACAAAAAAGAAGAGGAGGAATAGTAGTAGTAATGATTTCATACCCGATTGCTTATCCCAGGGAAAGAATTTCTTCCAGTAATTTTCGGTCATTGCTCAGGCGGGGTACCTTGTGTTGTCCGCCCAGTTTTCCTTTGCTGTGCAGCCACTCATTAAAGCGGCCATCTTTCAGTGCATGTACCACCGGTGCCCGAAGGGCGATATTCTTATAGCGTTTTGCTTCGTAATCACTGTTGATACTTTGCAATGCCTTGTCCAGTGCTTCAGTAAACTGTTCGAGATCATCCGGGGCTTTATCAAATTCAATCAACCATTCATGCGCACCATTGCCGCCATCTGAAAAATAGATGGGCGCAGCCGTATAATCATTTACTACTGCCCCGGTTTTTTCGCAGGCAATGGTGACTGCCTGATCGGTATTGTCAACAATTACTTCTTCTCCAAAGGCATTAATAAAATGTTTGAGCCGGCCGGATACCCTGACCTTAAAAGGTTGCAGGGAAGTAAACTGAATGGTATCTCCCACCAGGTAACGCCAGAGCCCTCCATTGGTGCTGATCACAGGGGCGTAGTTTTTGCCCAGTTCTACCTGTTGCAGACCGATGGTTTGCGGATCTTTTTTTCCGTATTCACTCACCAGCATGAACTCATAAAATATACCATGATCAGTGAAGAGTAGCATGCCGTCATCTCCGGGTTGTTCCTGTGCGGCAAAGAATCCTTCGCTGGCATTGTACATTTCCAGGTAATTGATATCCTTGCCAATGATTCTCTGAAACTGTTCGCGGTAGGGAGTAAAAGATACCCCGCCATGCATATATAATTCAAGAGAAGGCCATACTTCACTGATGGTTTTTTTGCCGGTAATTTCCAAAATTCTTTTAAAAAGCACCAGGGTCCAGGTGGGCACACCGGAAACGGATGTCACTACTTCGTTAATGGTGGCTTCGGCAATTTTTTCAATCTTACTTTCCCATTCATCCATCAGGGCAATACTCAGGTCGGGGGTGCGGAGCCAGTGTGCCCAGAAAGGTGAGTTCTGAAATAATACTGCACTCAGATCGCCATAATGTGCTTCATGGTTTACCGGGTTGATACTATGGCTGCCGCCAATCACAAGTCCTTTGCCGGTCAGCAGGGCAGAATCCGGCCGGTACTGGTAATACATACACAGCACATCTTTGGAAGCTTTGTAATGACCATCTTCCAGGCTTTCATTGCTGACCGGGATGAATTTGCTTTTATCACTGGTGGTGCCACTGCTTTTGGCAAACCAGTAAATGGGGGTATTCCATAAAATATCCTGTTCCCCCTTCATGATCCTTTCTATATATGGCTTGAGGTCGTCGTACTCATGTACGGGTACGGCCGCCTTAAAATCTTTTACATTGAAGAGATTGGTGAAGTCATATTTGCGGCCAAATTCAGTGTACTGGGCTGAGGTAACCAGTTCCTGCAATACCTCCCTTTGTGCATCAAAGGGGTTATTTTTCCAGGCTTTGATGCGCCAGTGCCGCATACGGGCCAGAGATGATATGGCAGGAGAGAGGAGGTTCACGTTGCTGCCAAAATAGGTAATTTTTTATTCAGCTGAAGAATAAGCAGAGAGAATTGCCTTTCTTAATTTTTCTTTGAGTACATCATCGCAGAAAGCGTGTTGTATCGCTTCCAGGTTACAATGCAGGAAGTCTTCTTTTTTCCACTGAAAAACAGCTTCCACCAGCTGGTATTCACTGCTCAGGTTCACATCAGAAATGGTCCGGCAGTCAGTATTTAAACTCATCGATACTCCATGCCGGTAAATGCGGTCGAGCGGATGATCGGCAATGGTATCCACTATGTTGGTCTGGACATTACTGGTCGGACAAACTTCCAAATGAATATCGTTTGCTTTCAGCTGATCCAGCAGGGCGGGATCTTCGGCGCTGCGTACACCATGACCAATCCGGGAAGGATGAAAACACTGCAATGTTTTTTTTACGCTATCAGGACCCGACGCTTCACCGGCATGAGCGGTGCAGGGGATGCCCAGTTCCTGGGCCAGTTCAAATGCTTTGATATGGGCTGTAACCGGGTAACCGGCTTCATCTCCGGCAATATCAAAACCCAGCACATGGGTGCCTTTGAATTGTTCGGCCAGCCGGATCGTTTCCAGGCTTTGGGCCTCATTATAATGACGCAGGGTACAAAGTATCAAACCGGCCTCTACTCCCGTTGATACGATCCCTTCAGATACCGCATCATTCACAGTTTGCACCACAGTGGCCGGGTCCAGTCCACCGGCAATATGTAACAAAGGGGCAAACCTGATTTCGGCATAAATCACCTGATCGGCCTTTAATTGTTCAAAAAGATCCAGTGTCACCCATCGTAATTGCTCTCTGGTTTGCATCAGCTCAAATCCTTTCACGGCACGGGTGAGATAATCATTCAGGTCCGTGCATTTAGGAGGGGCAATAAAGGAATCCCGGTATTCTTCCAGGGTAATAGCAGGATTGATCTGCTGTACCACTTTATAACTGAGACTGCAGTCGAGGTGAAGATGAAGTTCTATTTTAGGGAGCGATCGGTAATCCATAAACACTGGCCTTTTCGATTGAGGTAAACCACAAAATAACCGGAAATAAGTATGAATCTGCTTTTTTCCGCCATTGTTTTTGGTTCATCAATGAGCCGGAATGGCCACTGATACATGTGTTCATGAATCAGGCGGTATCTCTTATTCCCCGAATGCCAGGATAGGCAGGATGTCTTTCAGGGTTTCCAAGCTGTGAAATCGGGCATGTTCAATCGTTCCTTCTACTTTTTCATGTTCCCAGGTGGTATGATAGGGTACATGGATGGCATGGCCGCCGATACTCAGCACTGGCAATACATCGGATTTAAGGGAGTTGCCAATCATCACGAATTCTTCCGGGGCAATATCAAGATGACGGATCAGTGACTGATAATCGGCTTCCTGTTTATCACTCATGATTTCAATATGGTGAAAATGGGCTTCCAGTCCAGATTTTTTGAGTTTGCGTTCCTGGTCCAGCAGATCGCCCTTGGTCGCCATCACCAGGCGGTATTTTCCTTTGAGCTGTGAAAGGGTTTCGGGTACGCCTTCGAGCAGTTCAACCGGTTTGGCCAGCAGGTCCTTGCCAAACTGAATGGCTTTTTCAATCACATGATGCGGGACGGTATTATCAGATACCCGAAGGGCAGTTTCCACCATGCTCAGCATAAAACCTTTTACACCGTAGCCATACAAAGGGATATTCTGTAATTCTGTTTTATATAATTCTCTGGTGGCGGAATGATGGGGCAGGTAGTCTTCCAGCAGGGCACTGAATTGATCTTCGGCTTCCCGGAAATAAGGTTCATTGACCCAGAGGGTATCATCGGCATCGAAAGCGATTACTTTAAAAGGCATTTGTCTGTTGGCTTAGTTCTTTTTTGCTTTGAGGAAAAGCAGGATAGTGTTGAGATCAGTATAGACGCTTCTGTCTTTGGTCAACAGAAGTCCGGCTCTTTCTTCCAGCTCCACATCATTTTGTTCCTTCGCGAAGTGGAGAAGTGAGGTTTTTGTTTCGGCTAAAAATCTGCCAAAGTCATCGAGTCCTAGATCAGATACTTCAAATTCATTATGTAAGCCGGTATAAGCCCCGCCGGCGCTTCTGCTTTGGGCAGCTTCGGCTTCGTCAATTTTTTGAGACCACTGTACCGCACTTTCAACAGTATGAATCATCGCATCCAGTCCTGTTTTTCTTTCACCCCTGGCCTCTTCGTGTAAATAATCCTTTCTTTTCAATTCAAAATTCCTTCCGAGATAGAGTCGTTTCACTTCATCATCTGCTGCCAGTTCTTCTGCCGTACCATGTTTGTAAATCTTTCCCTCGATCAGCAGATAGGCCCGGTCGCAGATAGAAAGGGTTTCGGTTACATTGTGATCAGTGATCAGTATACCGATATTCTTATGTTTGAGTTTGGCCACAATGGCCTGTATATCTTCCACCGCAATCGGGTCAATCCCGGCAAAGGGCTCATCCAGCAGGATGAATTTGGGGTCCACCGATAAAGCCCTGGCGATTTCAGTTCTTCTTCTTTCCCCGCCACTCAGTACATCTCCATTGCTTTTGCGTACATGCTGGAGCCGGAATTCTTTCAGCAGGGTCTCCAGTTTATTGCGTTGTTCCTCTTTACTTAGTTTGGTCATTTCCAATACAGCGGAAATATTATCCTCCACACTCAGTTTACGGAATACCGAAGCTTCCTGTGGCAGGTAACCGATTCCCATCTGTGCCCTTTTATACATCGGCAGGGCCGTGATGTCCTGGTCATTCAGGAATACCTTTCCCTCGTCGGGTTTTACCAGTCCGACCACCTGGTAAAAGGAAGTGGTCTTACCGGCCCCGTTGGGTCCCAGCAGTCCTACGATTTCCCCCTGTTTTACTTCAAAGGATACGTGGTTCACCACAATGCGGTTCCCGTATTTCTTAACCAGGTCTCTTGTTTGTATGGAAAAGCTCATGCCCGGCAAAAATAAGCTTTGGCAGGCTACGGACTCCTTTTCATGGGTATTTAACGCTGTTTTGACTAATCACGCTGCATCGTTAGCTTTGCAGCCTTATGAAAGTAACGGATCATATCAAAGACGCAGCAGGAACCCTTGTTTCATTTGAAGTGTTACCACCCCTGAAGGGAAAAGGTATTGATGCCCTTTACCGGCACCTCGATCCCCTGATGGCATTTAATCCTGCCTATATTAATGTTACCTATCACCGCAGTGAACATGTGTTCAAGAAAAGAGCAGATGGCAGTTTTGAAAAAGTAGTGGTCAGGAAAAGACCCGGCACCGAAGCCATTTGTGCGGCCATCATGAATAAATACAATGTGGATACCGTACCCCATATTATCTGCGGTGGCTTTTCCCTGCAGGATACAGAAGATGCTTTGCTGACCCTGAGTTACCTGGGTATTGATAATGTGCTGGTGCTTCGGGGCGATGCCGCCAAGAACGAATCTGCTTTTGAACCGGAACCGGGCGGACATAAATTCGCCAGTGACCTGCTCAAACAGGTAACCAACCTGAATGCCGGTGTATACCTGGAAGATGAACTCAAGGGCACCCATAAAACCGGTTTCTGTATTGGTGTGGCCGGTTATCCGGAAAAACATTTTGAGGCGCCCAATATGGATAGCGATCTGAATTACCTGAAGAAAAAAGTAGATGCCGGTGCAGACTATATCGTGACCCAGATGTTCTACGACAATGCCAAATTCCATGCATTTGTAAAAGCCTGCCGCGAAGCCGGTATCCAGGTTCCCATTATTCCGGGGATGAAACCCATTACTTCCAAAAAGCAGCTGACGGTGCTGCCCAAGACCTTTCATATTGACCTGCCTACTGAATTAAGCAATGAAGTCCTCCGCTGTAAAACAGATGAAGAAGTAGAAAAAGTAGGAGAACAATGGCTGCTCCAGCAATCAAGAGAACTCAAAGAAGCCGGTGTACCCGTGCTGCATTATTATACCCTGGGCAAACCACATGTAGTGGCGAATGTGGTCAGACAATTGTAGAAGGCAGGTATTGGGAATTAGTTATTGGGTATTGGGTTTCCTTACATCAGATTTTCCTACAGCGGAGTAAAAACTTACCGTTCTATACTCATAACTCCAGACTCTCGAATTCTCTTCTCCCCTTCAGGGGCTGAGGGTGACTCTCGACACATTACTGTCGACTGCTAGCTGTCGACTGCCGACTGTAGACTGCTGACTGTCGACTGCCTACTTCTTATTCACAATCGCACTCAGCACTTTCTCATCCACTACCACCGGGTATTTTTTACGCAAAGCTTCTTCCCATTGTTTTTCCAGTACCTGCTGGTAATCGTTGATCAGCATGCCACGGGCTTCTTCAAAACTGCGCTGGGTGGGCTGATGATAAACCTGCACTACATAACCGAATGAAGCAGTATTATCTGATTGATTCAGCAGGGGACTGGTCACCATTCCTGCCTTCGGAGTTAATTTTTTCAAATTGGGCACCTGATTCCATTCAAAACGGGCCGAGTCGGCAATTACTTTTTCAGGAAGGAGGGCAGCTGCTTTTCTCCAGTCGGCCGGATTGGCCAGCACTTTATCATAAGTAGTGGTGGCGCTGTTCATATCTGCGCAGAAAAAGAGAACGGCATCCACGCTCTGCTGCCAGAGATACTTCTGTTTGTTTTTATCATACAACACTTTCAGCGCGGCACTATCACCTTGTGATTTATTCCATACTTCCTGCTGCATGATTTCAAAAAAGAGATTGCCATCCCTGAATTCATTCATCTGTTGTCTGAACTCATCGCTGAATTCTTCCAGATGGGCTTTATAGTATTCCTGCAGGGAAAAGCGAATCCATTCTTCCCTTACCTGCTCCCAGGGTTTCACTCCTGACCCATCCTGTTTGTATCGATACATATTGGCATAGTTCACCCAATGATTGGCATTATAAATTGAATCGCCAATGGCAAAGAGGGGAGTAAAAGCCGTGATCGCCCATCCGCTGGTCATGGGTTTGCCATCGAGTACACTGTCGCTCATATTCCAGAGGGCAGCATCTTCGTATGGAAATTTCTTGAACCCTTTTTTATCGGTCACTCTTTTTACCAGAAAATCTTTTGAATTGATCCAGCGGCTGTCATTCTGGATCCGCTGTTTTAATTCATCCTGATAGGTTTTATTATTGGGATCAGTGATTACCGGTTTCAGCGACATTCTTTTGATAATATGCCAGCCATAAGCAGTGGCAAATGGTTTACCTACGGCATTGTCTTTAGGAAGGGCCCAGAGCGCTTTCTCAAAGGCAGGATCAAACTGACCCACCCCAATTTCAGGCATCATGCCACCGGAAGCAGCACTCACATAGTCGTTACTGAAATCAGCCGCCAGTCGGTTGAAATTATCGCCAGCCATGATGCGCTTGTACAATGAATCAGCCCTGTTGGCAATTTGTTTCCGGATATTTTCATCTGCTCCGGGAGGGAAAGCCAGAAGAATCTGCTGGGCTTTTATCTTGCCGACTGCCTTTCTTTCTCCCAGATTTTTGAAAATATGGTAACCGGACAATGAACGCACCGGTGCGGAATATTTTCCGGGAGCGGTACTGTAAATCGCATTTTCAAAAGCATAGGGCAGGGTCAGCAAAGTGATATAACCCAGGTTGCCATTATTTGAATGGGCAGAAGTATCATCAGAGTATTGGCGGGCTGTTTTGGCAAAATCCTCTCCTTTATTCAGCGCCTGTAAAACAGTATCCAGTTTTTTCCCGGCTGCTACCGTATCAATAAAGCCGGCTGCATTTCGCATGGAAATAAAAATATGAGCCACCTGTACATCTTTCTGACTGCGGGTAAACGCTTCTTTCACCAGCTGGGTGGAAATGTCAGGGTCAGTCATGTAATTCTGCGAGATCTGTGTGCGCAGGTTTTCCAGTTCCACTTTCATCGCAGGAAGGGTGTCCAGTTTACGCTCATAAGCTTCCTGGATTTTGAGCCGGGAACGGATATATAAATCCAGGTATTCATTGATGGATTTGGCCCTGTCCTTTACCGGCTGGGTATTATTTTTTTCATAAGCCCGCAGGAATTCTTTGGCATCCACCGCCTGTTTACCATAAGTAAATAAGGTCTGGGCCGGTGCCGTAGCAGCCAGGAACAGGCCACCCAATAGGAGGAATAACTGTTTTTTCATAGCAGGTTACTGTGCTTTTCTTTTGATGTTGAGCACATCATCGGTTTGTTCAACGGTTAGTTTTTTGGCAATAATCCGCTTGTCCTTGTCCAGCAAATAAATGGTGGGAAAGGTTTGTACATCATATAACTGTGAATAGCCGGGGATCCCACCCTCCACCCTTGATTTATCATCTGCTTTAGAATAATAAACCTGTGTCCAGCTCCACAATTGCTGTTCCGTTACAAAACGGATCCAGTCATTCCGGCTGCCATCTGTTTCTTTGGCTATGGCAAACATTTTCAATCCGGCATCTTTCCATTTTTTGGTATAGAAAGAATCCAGTCTTGGTAATACTTCCTTACAATGACCACAGGTAGGATCCCAGAACACCACAACAGTAAAATCTGCCGGCTGATCATAGAGTCCTGTAATTTTCCCGCTGGAGTCGGGCAGTACAATATCCGGAGCCGGGTTGCCCATGATATTTGCCATCAGACTATAGGCCCTGTCCGTAATGGTTTTCTTTCCTTTGTCGGCGAGCCAGGAGTAAGATTTATTGGAAAAGTATTTTTCAAAAAGGTGGACAAAGACCGCATCTTCCCACATGTATTTCTGGTTGAGGTAGCGGTTCACAAATTTGATCAGCAGGAAGCGGGTCATCTCTTCGTTTAAACTGGCATAACCCATCATGTAATCAATTTCCCGGATCACGGAATCTGGATGTGGTGAAACGAGCTGGTTAAAATATTTATCTAATTTTTCCTCGAAGAAAGTCGTGTAAGCCAGTCGCCCATCCCAGAAATTAACCCCATCCCAGTATTTTCCTTTGTAGAATTCGTAAGCTGCAATGGAATCTGCTTTTGTTTTGGGCTCTTTGAGGTTGGCCGGCATTTCCGGATCACGCATGGCAGCCAGCAGGGCCGATAGTAAGGTATTGGGATTTTGTTTGATCAGGTCTTCCCGGTATTGCTGCATATTCTTATCCGCGCTGGTGATATTCCCCATGATGCGGGTGGAATCTTCTTTGCTGGTGGCTGTTTTCAATTGCTGCTGGAACCCGTTCAGGATCTTCCCTTTTTCACCAATCCTTTTTTGATAGGTCAGGAAGAGCGTATTATCGGCCGAGCCTTCAAAGCCCACACCTTTGGCTACAGTGGCCGTATCGGCTAAAACGGTAAAGTGCTGGTCCTTGTCCACCAGGATCTCAAAAAAACCGGTCTTGTTGGGATAACCAATCAGGTAAATCCCGCCGTTGAGTTTTTTATTTCCTTTGAACACTGCGGTACCCTGCTCATTGAGCATGGCCGAGTCAATGATCGGGTAGGTCTTGCCAAAATAATGACCCAGATAGATGTACTGATGTTTAAAAGGCTTAAAGCTTACTTTGATTTGGTAGCCTTCCTGTGCAAAGAGGACAAAGGGCAATAAAATCAGGCTGGTCAGGTATAATTTTTTCATAAGTCAGAAACCTGCCGGCTGGCAGGCAGGGAATCGGGTAAAGGTATTTAAAAACCGGCAGCCGCCGAAGAGGCCGGGCCGGGTTTAAGAAGTTTTCAATCCCTTTTTCGTTGCGTAGACCGTTCAGGAATTATCTGTTTTTTAGCCCCCTTAGCGCCTGAGGGGTTATTTTTGCCCGATGGCCAGAAAAAAGAATAAAATCAGGGTGCTGGAAAGGATCAGGGTAGAGGATTTTGCAGCCGAAGGGCGCTGCCTGGCCCGCCAGGATGGTAAAGTGATCTTCATTGAAAGCACCGTGCCGGGTGACCTGGTGGATGTATTCCTGAATAAGAGTAAAAAAGACTGGGCCGAAGGGTATCCCCTCCGGTTTCATGAGTATTCCCCCCGCCGGGTGGAACCCTTTTGCAGTCATTTCGGCAATTGCGGGGGCTGTCAGTGGCAAACCGTACCTTATGAAGAACAGCTCCGGTTCAAGCATCAGCAGGTGATTGATGCCCTGGAAAGAATTGCCAAAGTGCAATTACCAGACATATTGCCCATATTGGGAGCAGCCGAGGATAAATATTACCGGAACAAGCTGGAATTTACATTCGGCACCCAGCGCTATATCCCCAAGGGGGATTATGACAAAGCCGCTATGCTGGAAAGCAAACAAAACGGCACTTATCAGCCCCTGCCGGCTGCCGGATTTCATGCCAAAGGCTATTTCGACAAGATTGTAGATGTAACCCGTTGTTATCTCCAGCCCGAGCCTTCAAACAAGGTCAGGGAAGCGATCCGGGAATATGCCAGTGCCCATGATCTTTCTTATTATGATATCCGCGAGCATACCGGCTTTTTGCGCAATGTGCAATTAAGGGTTTGCAATACGGGTGAAGTGATGGTGAATGTAATTGTCGGGGAACCGGATCAGGAAAAGATCAATGCCCTGATGAATCACCTGCAAACCGTGATTCCGGAAGTAACCACCTGGGTATATACCATCAATACTAAAAAGAATGACAGCCTGTATGATCTGGAGCCGATCCCTTTTGCCGGTAAAGGATTTGTGATTGAGCAGCTGGAACATTTTCGATTTAAGATCGGCCCCAAATCATTTTTTCAAACCAATACCAAACAGGCAGAACAATTGTACCGGGTTACCCGGGATTTTGCGGAGTTGACGGGTGAAGAAACTGTATATGATCTCTATTGCGGCACAGGCAGTATCGGGATATTTGTAAGTGAGAAAGCTAAAAAAATCATTGGGGTGGAAGTGATCGAAGCGGCGATAGATGATGCCCGAGAAAATGCGGAACTGAACCAGCTGGATCAAACCGTTTTTTTTGCCGGGGATGTAATTGATATCTGTAACAATGATTTTTTTGAAACCCATGGTAAGCCGGATGTGATCATCACGGATCCGCCCCGTGCCGGGATGCACGAAAAGCTGGTGAAGAAAATACTGGAAATGGCAGCACCGGTGCTGGTGTATGTGAGCTGCAACCCGGCCACCCAGGCCCGGGACCTTCGCTTACTTGATGAAAAATATATAGTCACAAAAGTGCAGCCGGTGGATATGTTTCCTCATACTCATCATATTGAGAATGTGGTGCAATTGAAATTGCGGGAAAATATTCCATCCCCGGTGAACGGATGATAAAACAGTGGGATGTTAAATCTCCCGATCTCTTTTTTCTCCTTTGCGGGCAACCCCTAATTTTACCTTCTCTATGAGCAATTTCCGATTTACAAGAATGGACCGGTTTCCCCCGGTAGTGAAGAACCTGATCATCATTAATATCCTGGTATGGGTGGCCCAGCTGATTTATGACCGCACGGAAGGATCACTCACGATGTTCCTGACCAGCAAACTGGCACTCTATCCGGTCAGTGATCCGGCATTTGAGCCTTATCAGATTGCCACCCATATGTTTGCCCACGCTTCTTATTCCGGCAATATCTACAACTACCATATTGTGTTTTTTCATATTCTGTTCAACATGTTCGGTTTGTACATGTTTGGCAGGATACTGGAAAATGTATGGGGACATAAACGTTTTCTGATTTTTTACCTGGCCTGTGGCATCGGTGCGGCTGCTGCCCACCTGATCATGCAGGCAGTGTTGAATGATAGCAGCCCGGCCGTAGGTGCTTCGGGTGCGGTGATGGGGATCTTTGTAGCATTTGGCTATCTTTTTCCCAATACAGAGCTGATGATCATTCCCATCCCGATTCCCATCAAGGCCAAGTGGGTGGTTATTTTTTATATCCTGATTGATCTTTTTGGTGGTTTTGGAAATATCGCAGGCGATAATATTGCGCATTTTGCCCACCTCGGAGGGGCCCTCACCGGCTTCCTGATCGTCTATTTCTGGAACAAAACCAACCGCAGAACGTTATATTGATCCTTAAGTAGAACAATTACCCGAATTTTGATTTTTATTGACGGGATACAGTAATCATTACTATTGATCATGAACTACAAAGAACAACGATACCGCCAAAGGGTAATGGCTGGCAAAACCAGTAATGACCTGATGCTGCTGATGGCGATCTGTCTGCTCGTATTTGTAGGGCTGGCTTTTATGAAAGCCGTCTGGTTTTTTAATTATGCAGATGATAAGGATCTGGCCCGGGCTTTGTTTGCTAAAAATGTATTAGGGCTTTTTACCATGCCCGCTGATTTGTCTCAACTGGGAGGGAAACCATGGGCACCGATAACCAGCATGTTTGTGGTGGAGAACAATGATGTGTGGAAGGTTTTTTCAAATATGTTCTGGCTCTGGTCTTTCGGCTTTATTCTGCAAGACCTGACCGGCGGGAAAAAAATCATCCCGGTTTTTTTATATGGAGCCTTTGGTGGTATCATCGCTTTTGTTCTGGCTTATCTGCTGGTGCCTTCTTTACGCGACTACCAGCCCATCGCCACGCTGGGTGCTGTTCCCTGTGGTGTAATGGCCGTGGCGGTAGTTACTACATTGACTTCACCAGGTTACCGTCTCTTTCCAATGATAGCCGGAGGTATTCCACTCTGGGTACTGACTGTTTTATACCTGATCAGCAGTTTCGCCACTGTATCCATCAGTGATAGCGGTATGCTGATTACCCTCGCAGCAGCGGCGCTGACCGGTTTACTGTTTGTGTTTTCCCTCCGAAGGGGCTACGACTGGAGTGAATGGATGAACCGCTTTTTTTACTGGTTCAATAATCTGTTTAATCCGGATAAACCCGCCCGTGGCAAGCAGACTAAAGACGAGCTTTTTTATAACGCTACCACGATACCTTTTAACAAAACAGCAAAACTTACCCAGGAGCGGGTGGATCTGCTGCTCGATAAAATCAATCAGCAGGGATATGGATCCCTGACGGAAGAGGAAAAAGAGCTATTGAAAAGAGCCAGTGAAGAAGAACTCTGAACAAAAATCAACTGTTTTCATCTGAGACAGGATCCCTTTCCATTTTACAGCGCTTTAAATTGATAATTTGCACTGATGGCCATCCGTTTTCGCATCCTGACCAAGCGGGTATTTATTATTTGTAATGTCCTGCTGGTCTTTTTCTTCCTGGTTTCGAGTCTGGCACCTTACCTGCACCCGCAGAAATGGTGGTTTATATCTCTATTCTCACTGGCCTTCCCCTTCCTCTTATTGCTGAACCTGCTTTGTATGGCAGGTTGGTTTATAATTCTTCGGCCGCGATATGCTTTGATATCCGGAATAGCCATCCTGCTGAGTTATAAAAGTATCCTGCTGGTCTTTGCCTTTCATGTTGGAGGTGCATTTGACTACGACAAAAGCCCGGGTACACTAAGAGTAGTGAGCTGGAATGTGGCCAGGTTTGTCGAGCTGAAAAAGAATAATAACAACGGCAGTCAGAAAAGACTGAAAATGTTTGAACTGATCAGTCAGCAGGATGCCGATGTGCTTTGTTTACAGGAATTCCATACCTCCACCGATTCGAGTTATTATAATAATATCGCTGCTGTACAGGCCCTGGGCTATCCCTATTATTATTTCAGTTTTGATGAAGATGGCGATAATCATTATTACAGCTCCATCATTTTTTCAAGAATTCCTTTTGTAGATACCGGAAGGATTCGCTATCCCCGGCCCACTCTTCCGGAGGTATTGATGTATGCAGATCTGAAACTGGGTGATGACACGGTGCGGGTCTATACTACCCATCTGCAGTCGAACCAGCTGGGTAAATTTGACTATGACCGGATCAGTAAAATTAAAAGCGGGGATGACAGCATGGTGGCGAATTCAAAAAGTATTTTGGGGAAGATCAGAAAAGGGTTGTCCCGGAGAAGTATACAGGCTGATGTAGCACGGGAAGTAATGGATAATGCACCTCATCCCTATATTTTATGTGCCGACCTGAATGATGTACCCAACTCTTATGCTTACGATGCCATGCGGGGGGAAATGCAGGATGCTTTTCTGAAAAAAGGATTCGGCATCGGCAGGACCTTTGCGGGTATTTCACCCACCCTGCGGATTGATTATATTTTTGCCGGTAAGGCCTTCAGGATAAAACAGTTCAACCGGATGGTCAAATACCTGAGTGATCATTTTATGCTGGTGGCCGACCTGGAACTGAAAAAGCCGGAAAATTGATTATCTTTGTAACATGTTACTGAAGCACAAATATCTGATTTGTTGTTGCTGTCCCTGCGGGACAAAATAATCCCTGGCCGCCATCCGGCCGTTTCTCCCTTTATCAATCTAATTAATCATCTTTGCGGCATTCCTGTTATAAGGAATGGTAACAGCCGAAAGCTTAAACAGCGACAACAATGAATCAGCCATCCTCTTTAAAAGTTTATAATTCCTATACCAGACAGAAAGAAATCTTTCAATCCATTACACCCGGACATGTGGGTATGTATGTGTGCGGACCTACGGTGAGCGGTGAAAGTCACCTGGGTCATGCCCGCCCCTATATCACTTTTGATGTGGTTTTTCGTTACCTGCAACACCTGGGGTATAAAGTACGCTATGTACGCAATATCACAGATGCGGGGCATTTTGAAGAAGAGGGCCGGGAAGCAGAGGATAAGATTTCAAAAAAAGCGGTACTGGAAAAACTGGAACCCATGGAGCTGGTGCAGAAATACACCAATCTCTATCATTGGGCTATGGAACAGTTCAATACGCTCAAGCCCACGATCGAACCAACGGCTACAGGGCATATTGTGGAGCAGATTGAAATGATTAAAACGATCATTGAAGCAGGATATGCCTATGAGTCTAACGGCTCCGTGTATTTTGATGTAAAAAAATATGCGGCCTCACATGATTATGGTAAACTAAGTGGAAGGGTGATTGATGAATTACTGGAAACCACCCGGGAACTGGAAGGACAGGAGGAGAAAAGAGATTCTGCTGATTTTGCACTTTGGAAAAATGCCGCACCGGAACATATCATGCGCTGGCAAAGTCCCTGGGGGGTAGGTTTCCCCGGCTGGCATATTGAATGCTCGGCCATGGCCACCAAGTACCTGGGGGCGCAGTTTGATATTCATGGAGGTGGAATGGATCTGTTGTTCCCGCACCATGAAAGTGAAATTGCCCAGAGTACCATCTGCAATCATACAGCCCCGGTTCGTTACTGGATCCATAATAATATGATCACCATCAACGGCCGCAAGATGGGGAAGAGCTATAATAATGTGATCAAATTGACGGAACTCTTCAGTGGTGATCATGCGGAGCTCAGCCAGGCCTATCACCCGATGGTGGTTCGTTTCTTTATCCTGCAAAGCCATTACCGCAGCACACTGGATTTTAGTAATGAGGCTTTACAGGCTGCAGAAAAAGGATTGAAAAGATTATGGGATGCCTATGAAAAATTACCGTTACTGGTTGCAGCACCGGGAAGCACCGCTACGGATGCTGAATTGGAAAACAAAGTAAAAAAACTGGTAGCTGAGTTTGAGGAATACATGAATGATGATTTTGGTACGGCAAGGGTGCTGGCCAATATTTTTGAACTGGTGCCTGTTATTAATTCCATGAAGGATGGGATCATCCCTGTTTCATCTATCAGTGCTGAGACTATGGCCTGGATGAAAAAGCAGTTGCGGATATATATAGAAAATATATTCGGACTTAAAGCGGTGAATGAAGCTGATAATGAAAAGCTAAAGGGGGTGATGGATCTGCTGATTGCCATCCGGAAAGAAGCAAAAACCAAGAAGGACTTTGTGACTTCTGATAAAATCCGAGATGAACTGGCCCGGCTGGGGATCAGTCTTAAAGATGAAAAAGGCGGAGGAATGAGCTGGGCGGTGGAGTGAGGAGGGATTTTGCTGCGCAATCAGAGAAAGTATTACCGCAGAGAACAAGAGAACGCTGAGTTTACGCAGAGATATTTTGTCCATAGGACTCTAGGAGCGCTCTTAGCTGTCTTTGCCTACAGGGTTCTGAGAGGGATTATATTTCTCTGCGTAAACTCTGCACCTCTCGTTCTCCGCGGTGAACTCTTTCTCGCGCCTTCGCGGTTTAACCCCCTCCATATCCGTTTTATTCAACACAACTCACTCCCTCTCTACCCCGATTCACGAACTCCAACCCACGATTCACTCCTGCGGCCATACCCATACCCGTTTGATGATGTTATAATCTTAAACAAAATCAAACTATATGGAACTCAAAAAATTGCTACACAAAACCATGCTTTTCGGAACCCTGGGTATGGCTGTTTTTGTTACAGGATGTGATAAAGACGATGATCCCGTGGTGACCAACACGATTACTGATATCGTAGTAAAGAATGATAATTTCAGCACCCTCGAAGCGGCGGTGATCAAGGCCAATGCACAGGGCACGCTTAGCGGAACCGGCCCCTTCACCGTTTTTGCCCCCGATAACACTGCCTTTACCGCTTCCGGTATTACCAGCACCGTGTTGAATTCCCTGACCCAGGCACAGGCTTCCAATATCATCCTGTACCATGCCATTGGTGCTAAAATTCTGGCCGCTGATGTACCGGCCGGACCAAATGCAAAAGTAGTTACTGCCAGTGGCGACTCTGTTTTTGTAACCAAAAATGCCAGTGGTGTTTATATCAACGGTATCAAAGTGAATACTGCTGATGTGGGTGCTGATAATGGCGTGATCCATATTATTGGCCGTGTACTGATGCCCCCATCCGGCAATATTGTGGAAACTGCAGTAGCCAGCGGACTGGATTCACTGGTTAAAGCCGTGACCCGTGCTACTACCGCTCCTGGTGGTGACCCTACACTGGCCAGCACCCTGAGCACAGCCAAACTCACTGTATTTGCGCCTACCAATGCCGCCTTTACCCAGTTACTCGGGGCATTGACACTGACAGATATCAACCAGATTCCCATTGCCACCCTTCTGGCCGTATTACGTTACCATGTGGTAGGCAACCGGGCTTTCTCCTCTGACCTGGCCAATGGCAATCTCGCTATGCTCGCCGGCGGAAATACCACCATCAACCTGACAGGTGGAGCAGGTGGCGGCCCCAGCATCAAGGGCAATGGAAATGGTGCCAACGTGTCCAATATCACCGCCACGAACATTATGTGCCGGAACGGTGTTGTACACCTTATCGACAGGGTTTTGTTACCATAATATAAGCAGCAGTTGAGGTTCTTATGAAAACCGGTCAGTCCCGTGCAGTTGCGGGACTGACCTTCCTGGTAAATAAAGACTATGTTATTCCATCACCGATACAGGTATATATTCATGTTATTGCTGGCACTGTATGCCTTTCTGAATACAGCGCTTTGCAACGTGTATTATTACTTCAAAATTGAAGTAGCCTGGTACCATGCCCTGCTCACTGTGGGTCTGGTTACTTTTTTAACCTGGGAAGGCAACCGGCTGATCAAACCCTTTATGAAAAAAAGATTCCTGACAACCAGAAATAATCTGCGTTTTCTGGGTTTCTTCTATATAGCCGGCAATATCATCGCCCTTGCCGCAGCCGTGCTTTCTGTATACTTGGTCGGGGGTTTAATTTATGGGTACGACTGGGAACAAAACTGGAACCCGCTCAAGCTGAACCTGATCTATGCCACCCTCATTAATTTATTTCTCCACCTGGTCAATGCCATCCTTTTTTTCTTAAGGGAATACCGGCAAAAATGGTCGGAAGCGGAAGAACTGCGCCGCAGCAGCCAGCAGGCACAGCTCCAGCTCATCCGGAGCCAGGTCAATCCGCATTTTCTTTTCAATAACCTGAATGTGCTCTCCGGAATGGTCATCAAAGACAATCCCGAAGCCAATCATTTTATAGAAGAATTTTCTAAAGTGTATCGTTACATCCTGAATAATCAGCAAAAAGAACTGGTAGAATTAAGGGCCGAGCTGGATTTTGTTCAGCCCTATTTATTCCTGCTGGGAAAAAGATTTGAAGAAGGACTGGAAGTGAATATCCGGATTGCAGACGAATATAAAAACTGGCATGTAGTGCCTGCAGCACTGCAAATGCTGATTGAAAATGCCATCAAACATAATGTGGTCAGTCGCCAGAAACCCCTGCATATTGATATCCATACCAATGGCAATCAAACCCTTGTTATAAAAAACAATCTACAGCCCCGGCTGCTCAAAGAACCATCTACCCGGACCGGGCTGCAGAATATCCGCAAGCGCTACGAACTTATCAGCGGAAAAGACGTTATGGTCAAAGAGGCGGAGGGATATTTTGAAGTCAGCCTCCCCCTGTTGCGATTAAACTAAAACCATGAAAGTCGTTATTGTAGAAGATGAAAGGATTGCAGTGGAAAGACTGCTCACCCTGCTGAAACAGTACGATGAAAGTATTGAAGTGGTGGCATGTCTGGAAAGTATTGATGAGACGGTGCAGTACCTGAAAAAGTCAGCCCATCCCGATCTGCTGCTGCTGGATATTCATCTGGCAGACGGACATAGTTTCGAGATTTTCAAACAGGTGAATTATAACCGTCCCGTGATTTTTACAACAGCCTATGATCAATATGCACTGGAGGCTTTCAAAATTTTCAGCATTGACTATATCCTGAAGCCGGTAACCCTGGAAGCATTGGCGGGGGCATTTAATAAACTGCGTTCACTGCCGGCCGGTCTCCCGACTGATTTCAGCAGGGTCATGTCAATTTCTGATGCCAACCGGTTTAAAAAAAGATTTGTAGGGAAGGTTGGCCAGCGTTTATTTTTTATTCAGACAACAGATATCGCTTTTTTTCAGGCAG
Organism: Chitinophagaceae bacterium; assembly: GCA_016720745.1. Lineage (GTDB taxonomy): Bacteria > Bacteroidota > Bacteroidia > Chitinophagales > Chitinophagaceae > JJ008. The sequence continues at coordinate 82,984 of JADKKA010000007.1, forward strand.
ATAATAAAATTGTTTACCTGATTGATAAGGATGCCAACCGCTATGTGGTGGAATACACGTTGGAACAATTAAGCGAAATGCTGGATCCGCAGCAATTCTTCCGCTTGAACCGGAGCTTTATTGTCGGTATTCATGCCATTCAACAGGTAAAACCCTGGTTCAACAGCCGATTGAAACTTTCTGTGGCCGGTCAAAATGCAAGTGATGATATGGTCGTTAGCCGCGACCGGGTGGCCGAATTCAGACAATGGGCCGAAGCCTGATCTTCATTACTAATACTTCTTCCATTCTACTTTTTTCAAACGCTTCAACTTCTTCTTAAGGGGGATTAAATTTTTACATCTGCCGGTATAATCGGATGGAAATTGTATTTTCAGCGTGTAGATTATGTGGTAGTACTGTTGAGGGTAGAGTGATGAGAGTAGAGTGATGAGTTAAGAATTATGAGTGTAGAGTAACTTGCTATCAATAGTACAATCTGCTTAAAGTACACCCCAATACCTAATACCCAATTCCTAATACCTAATACCCAATCCTCTCTTTCATGCACTATGTCAAACACCTCTCCAAAGACCCCCTACTTAAACCATTGATCAAACAGCATGGTGTGTTTACCCTGAAGAAGCAGCACAATCTTTGTCTGTATCTCTGTTATTCTATCATGAGTCAGCAGCTCAGTACCAAGGTGGCCAAAATAATTAAGCAACGCTTTCTGGATTTGTATGGTGGAGAACCCCATCCGCAGCAGATACTGGATACCCCTTTTGAAAAACTGAGAGGGATCGGATTAAGTAATGCCAAGGTCAGTTATGTTCAAAATGTGGCCCGCTTTGAACTGGAACAGGGGATGGATCACCGCAAACTGGCAAAAATGGATAATGAAGAAGTGATTGCCTATCTCACCCAGATAAAGGGTGTGGGCCGGTGGACAACGGAGATGCTGCTGATGTTTGCTCTCTGCCGGGAAGATTTGTTTGCCATTGATGACCTGGGATTGCAGCAGGCAGTGGTGGGCTTATATGGGTTAAAGAACAGAAAGAAAAAGACAAGGGATGCGGCAATTCTGAAAATAGCAGCGCAGTGGGCACCGTATAGAACCTATGCCTGTATGTATTTGTGGAGGTGGAAGGATAATCCGCCGGGTTGAGGGATTTCACCGCGGACCTGCCTGCCGGCAGGCAGGGAATTAGAGGGGCTGAGGTAACGCAGAGAGATCTAACCGCTCGAAGAGTCCTATGGACAAAGACACGAGGACGCTCGAAGAGTCCTTTGGACGAAGGAACGCTAAGATTTGTTTCCTGAAACCCAGTCTACTGAAATAATTCATCAAATCTCTCTTTGCGTTCCCTTGCGCCTTTGCGCCTTAGCGGTTAGATCTCTCTGCGAAATCTCCCCATCCTCTTTTCTCTGCGGTGAATCTCCCAATCCTTCTTACATTCGATCTATGAAAAAAATAATCCCGCTCATCGCCTTAGCCTGTCTTTCCATCAGCGCCCATCGCCCCTCTGCCAAGGGCTTTGTTTCTATTTTTGATGGAAAGAGTTTTGACGGCTGGAAAGTGGGAAAGAATGCCGCCAGTTTTAAAATTGAGGATGGCGCGATCGCAGTGAACGGGGAAGTGGGGCATTTGTATTACGACGGACCAGTAATGAGTCATCTGTTCACCAATGTCGAAATCAAACTGGATATTATGACCACACCCGGCTCTAATTCGGGTGTTTATTTTCATACCAGCTATCAGGATGAAGGCTGGCCACAAAAGGGCTATGAAGTACAGGTGAATAACAGTCATACCGACTGGCGCCGCACCGGCAGTTTATGGGCAATACAGGATGTAAAAGAAACACCGGTAAAGGACAATGAGTGGTTTACCATGCACATCAAAGTAAAAGGAAAGCTGGTGACCATACTCCTCAATGATAAAATAGTGGTCGAATACACAGAGCCAGAGAATGTTCAACGACCCAAGGGCATGGAGCAGCGGTTGATTGATAAAGGCACATTTGCCTTACAGGCGCATGATCCCAAGAGTAAAGTATACTTCAAAAACATAAAAGTAAAAGCCTGGTAAACCGATTGCACAAATCTGACGAAAGTCAACTTGCCATTGATAAATATTATTGCGCTAAAGCCTTTTTGAACTGCTGATCCAGTAATGTCAGCAATTCATTACCTGAGTCTTTTCCACCGGGCCAGCTGATCAGGACAAATGACAAGTTCCCCTGCCTGTTTACTATTACGGAAAATGGATAAAAGGATATCTTTTTCAGTGAATCAATATTGGCCTGTGGCATACGGGCTATTTGAAAAAGAAATGGTTTTTTGGAAAGGAATGATTTGATGCGATCTTCTTTGTCAAATGTCAGGGCAATAAATGCTGTGCTGTCTGACCTGTATTTTTTTTCAAGTTCGTTCAGCACAGGGATCTCTGCAATACAGGGCTGGCAGGCTACAAACCAGCAATTAATAAATACTGTTTTTCCTTTCAGGTATGTTTGGGTAATGGAAAGACTGTCTAATGTTGTCAGGTCTGGCAAAGGAAAACGATCGCCATGATAAGCAATATACGAAGCGGTAATACCGGCCGTATCCGAAAAAGCATATTGCTTTTTATTATCAGAAATCACCCGCTGTTTCCTGCCTTGGGCTTTTGACCCCTGGGCCAGCAACAGACTGAATAGTAAAATGCCAAATATTTTCATTTGAGATGACTGAACTTGATGAGCCGATAAAATGGATCGGCAGGGAATAGCACCAAACAAACGCTAATAGCAGCCTTTATATTTCAGCCCCCTTTACTGAAATTACAAAAGAACGATTGGCCGGATCATTTAAAGTTGACCAGTCCGGTATTAGCACCTGGCCAGTGCTCAAAAATGTTAAAAACTAAAAATTTATTGTTTATCAATAAATAATTTCCTATATTTGCTAAATAATCGCCAATCATGGAAATCAGAATCACAACAAAACATATCCTTTGGGTATTGTATATCCTGGCCTGGATCATCTTTATCGGTTTGAGTATAGAAGCAGGAGGTATCCTTTTCAATTCGTTTTATACCATGTTTATCAAACCAATGGGAGCACAGTTTTTCTGGAATAAAATGGATTTGTCGGGACTCTATGCAGCAGACAAGGTTTATTTTATTATCGTTACTGTTCTGATGAGTATAGTGGCCATCCTGAAAGCCATTCTTTTTTACATCATCATCCGGGCCATCCATCACAGGAAACTGGACTTCACACAGCCCTTTAATAAGGCCTTACCCCGTTTTATTTCCAGTCTGGCCTGGCTGGCCATTGGCATTGGTCTCTTTTCCAGCTGGGGAACCAATCAATCGAAAATCCTTTTAGCCAAGGGCATCAGCATTCCCGATATTCAAAAAATGGGATTTGGCGGAGCAGATGTCTGGTTCTTTATGGGAGTGATCCTGATCGTGATTGCCCAGATCTGTAAACGCGGAGTGGAAATACAAACTGAAAACGACTTAACTATATAAGATATGGCGATAATAGTTAACCTGGATGTGATGATGGCGAAAAGGAAAATGTCGCTGAATGAATTGTCGGAGAAAGTCGGCATCACCCTTTCCAATTTATCCATCCTTAAAACCGGTAAGGCAAAGGCCATTCGATTCTCTACACTGGAAGCGATTTGCAAAATACTGGATTGCCAGCCTGCAGACATTTTAGAATTTAAACCGGATGTAAAATGATGATCATCTTAACATTGCTGCCCGTTTTTGTCAGGATTGGTTTTTGGGCCGGCGGACTTCGGTACTGGTCAGCACTGTGGTAGCCTTGAATGGATAGCAATACAATCCATTTAGTAAGATTTTGATTTCATCACGATCTTTCCCTTCCGGTCAATGATAAAGAAATCATCTTTCATCTTGACTTTTGCATAACCCATATGGAAGGGTAGTGCATAGTCAAATTGAAAGGGAATAACCAGCTTTCCCTCTTTGTTGATATAACCCCATTTTTTGTTTTCCTGCACGGAACAAAGTCCTTCCGTAAAATAGATGGCAAAATCATACCGGGCAGGTATTATAATAGCTCCTTTAGTATTCAGAAACCCGCATTTTGCCACCAGGCTGTCCCTTGCTTTATTGCCAGATGGAACCGAATCATAGTAGCAGACCATGCCTTCATTAATAGCAGTCAGCTTGTATTTACCCATGGGAACAATGGTATCAAGATCAAGATTGACAAGAGCCATTTTGGAACCGGCAGATAAGAATTGGTTTTTAAGGATGAACACGGAATCTCTTTGAAAATGCGGTATTCCTTCAATATGATTAGTTTCCGGGTAAAACTCTTTTCCGAGGTATTTTATCATTTTGCCGGAAGAAGCAAAGCTCCCATAACCGGCATCCGGCCGGTAACCAATAAAATGAAGATCGGTTGTATCAATATAGTAAATAATGTAGCTGACGGGGATTACCGTATCACCTGCAGCATTAATAACCCCTGCCCCAACTTTATTACTGTTAACGTAGTAATATTTTTCAGCTATTTTTTCAATATAGGGATATTGGTTTTTGATGATGATATTCCACTTGAGGTCCATCACCCCGTAAAGTAGGCCTGCTGCAGAGGGAGTGCTGAAAATGGACAGCCCCTTTTTAAATCCTAGTAAGGAACTGAGATTTTTGAATTCCTTTATCAGCCTTGCTTTTTTGTCAATGACCTTAATGCTTTTTGTGGATGGATCATGATAAATCCCCAAACCATCTGAAAAATCCCTTGTACTGTAAGCAAGGGGCAGAACGATCCGGGAATTGGTATCAATATATCCCATATATCCTTTGTCATAAACAGTAGCAATGCCGGTCAGGCTATCAAAATTGCCTACCCATCCGTACTTGTTTTCCAGAGATAGCCTAAGAAACTCCAGCCTTTGCTGCAGGGGAGATTGTGTGCTTCCTGTAAAAGAAATAATGAAACTTAATATTATGGGCAACAGCTTTTTCATGCAGCATTTCCTGTATAATGGTGTGAAAGGATTTTCTCGATTGCATTCACTGCACCAGTTCAGGCTTTGATCAGGTACTGTACCGGGCAACAGATGATGAAATTAATACTAAAAGAGTAATGAGCATTCAAACCAGAATCTTCTATTCCGGCACCTTCACTTTTTTGCCGATGATATGCTGATCATATATGGGATTGACAGTTTTATTTATCGATGAAATTCCGCATGGAGAAAAATTACCAAACATACAGTTTTGAATAGATATCAGGTCCTTTCCCGATATGCATGATGTTCTGATGATCGGCCAGGTATTGTTTATTGACAATCAACTTATAAGTTACTTCTCCTTTGGGCAAAATGAGCTGGCAGGTCCAGTATCCATTTTCTTTTTTCATGGGAATAGGCCGCTTTGTCCACTCAGTGAAATCGCCCATAAGCAATACTTCCTCTGCGCCTTCAAAAGCAGCCAGTTTAAACTCTACCTTTTGATTTTCCTGTCTGCCAAAAAGCATAGCTATATAGTTATTGGGATTTTGTTGAAGCGCGATTTGGAAGTATTTGTTGCTCTCTTCAATATTCAAATTTTTTCGGTATGCCACCCCCAGCCAGGCATTGATATCAGGATTTTGAGGGTCATATTCCTTTAAACAGTCCAGGAGTTGAATGGCCGCTGCTTGCCAACCTTTTTCAATCCATTTAACAGCCAGGTTGAGGGCATCCTGGTTTGTAAAATTATAGGTATCACTTTCGTTTTTTCTCAGTTCCCTGTATTTAGCTGGCAAGGCACTGATTCCATTAGCTGCCAGTTCCTGTTCAAGTACAGGATCTATAGATTTTAGAAAATAGTCTGCAAGGTTGCGGTGATGTTTCCCTTTTTTCAATTCATCTTGTAAAGTAAGGGTGGCTTCTTTTGTAAAATCATTTTTATAGTACAGGTGAATCGTACTTGTTTTTAAATTAACGGCCATAGAATAATTAGAGATCAGGTTATTGGGGGCATATTGTGCTGATTGTGCCAGTATTATTTTCATCCTCTGCAGGTCAATATTTGTAACCGATTGCAGAGAGTGATTGGCTGCATCTCGTCTGTGACATGGAACTGTGTAACCCAGATTGACAGGATAGTTGGTCAGCACAAAATTATTAGTTGTTTTTCTGACAATATACCCGCCGGTGACAACGGCATAGTTTCCACTGGCATCTCCAATAAACATTTGGGCCTTTGATAATTTTACCAAATTGAATGTAGTCAGATAGGCCAGTGCTTCATCAACCGATTTGCATTTTTTCAGCAGATCGGTGGCTATCTGTTTTTTCCGGTCCTTTTTAGATTGGTCTTTGTTGACCGTGATGGGATCAATGGAAGTAAAGTCGAGGAATAGTCCGAATTCATTTAAACCTCCCTGGGGATTCAGATAGGAGAATCCGTTTAATAGTCTTCCAAAGGAAAGCTCTGTCCAAATAGTGTATCCATAATGATTCCGCTGGGTCGGATAAAACCAGAAACGGTACTTCGTAGCTGCTAATTCATCTTCATTATTGCCGATCCAGACCTGATGACCATCGTTCGCCATAAAGATGGTACAGCTATTGGTCACTGTTGATTTTAATAAGAACAGGAGGGCGAGAAAGAGCCCAAATAAGTTTTTGGTAGTCAACACATTATAATTTGAATGATTTATAATGTTCAAAATTAATAGCCGGAACTGATGCAAATGTTCGGCTTTATCCAGCCGAACATATTTTACTATTGTTGGGGCCTTTTTTTACTGTATTCTGTAGGCGACAGACCAACCATTTTCTTAAAAGTGGTATTGAATGTGGTTTTGGAATTGAACCCGGCAGCGAAGGCGATACCAAGAATATTCAATTCGCTTATTTTGGAGGAGCTCAGCAGTTTCTTGGCTTCTTCAATTCTGTAGCCGTTGATGAAATTGTAAAAATTTTGTCCGGTGGTTTCGTTGATCAGGAATGAAGTGTCATGAATACTGATACCCAGTTTATCGGCAACAGCCGGAAGATTCAATTCGTTGTCAAGATATAGCTTCTCTATTTCCATCAGTGATTTTAATTGCACAGACAGACTGGCCAACCGATCAGGATCCAGTCTCTGCACTTTGTTTCTTTTGGGATCTGCCTGAAAAGGCGGTATTTCCCCGGAAGGCTTAGCTGCAGCTGTATTCCCGGTCTTTTTTCCCTGTTGCGGTTGTATAAACGGGTATTCTTCCTGTTTGAGAAGGGCAGCAATGGCAGAGATATCTTTTTCCCGGAAGGAAAATATTGACTTTTGTTTGATGGAGAAATAGGCAAGGAAAAAAATAGCGATTGTATAGATATAAGGTGTCGTTTCTGTTAGCACCGGGAATTCAAAAAAAGCATCATTTAGCCAAGCCAGTACTGTAATAAACAGGATGAATAAAAACTGGACCAGCCAGTTCAGGCTGATCTGGTTGATGTCAGCTGCAATCAGTTTCATATTGGCCTGGTGCTTGACTAGCATTGTGTAGCAAGCGATCAGGTAAAATAGGGTTTGAATAGGTAAAATGTCCCTGACCAGAAAGGATACATTTTGGTTAAACGAAAAAAGGGAGAAACCGGCAATACTATCTGTGCGGCTGCCCATGAATTCTGCCAGTATATAAATCAGAAAGGGCAGAAAATGAATCAGGTTGGTGCTTTTGAATGATTTTGCCGGGTTGACAAAATACAGAATACTGATCAGCAGAGCAGGGGCCAGTAAAAACTGTACACTCATTAATAATTTAAAGGGAATGGTGCTTACAGCAGATGCCTGGGTTTTGGTGATATAGGTGCTGATAAATGCAATTGAAATAACCAGCACAAATACACCCAGCCATCGGTTGGCTTTTACGTTTTGTTGCAGCGGGTGAAAAAAGAGTAAGAATGCGAGTAAAAAACCAGCGCCGGAAATAAAAGAGGTAAGGTACAGGTTCATTCCTGTAAATGTAATAAAATAAGCAGTCGTGCTCTTCAGCTTTGATAAAATGCGGGTAAAGCTGGATATAAAGGAAAATGAATGCAGGAAACCCAGACCGAATTTGAAATACTAAACAGTAACACTCACCCCATACCGAATCGCCGCCTCCAACACCTCCGGGTTAATATCTTTCAGCGATTTGAATTTGATACAGTATCCGGTCACACTGGCCTTGCCTATTTTTTTTCCAAATGTTTTGGGTAAATAAGTTTTATCCGGAATTCCCATTACATAAACGGAAATGCCACTGCTGTTGGCACTCAGTCCAACCTGGAAAAAAGGCTTGCTCGTTCCATTGGCATATTGAATAATATATTCCCCATAACCAATATTGGGATTGGAAACGATTTTGCCTGTACTATCCCTGCCATCCAGAAACCAGCATTTACAGCCGGGCATCCATTTTAGGATAAGCCGGTGCAGTTCCTGCAAGTCTTTTTGTTTGGGTTCAGGCTGACTGGCGAGATAGTCTTTGATTTGGGCTTTAACGGTCATGTTGATTGTTTGAATGGAACGATTGGTTTGCTGATACTTTTATTTTTTGGAGAGATCAGCCAGCAACGCTTCCAGATTTTTTAAAGAAAGGGTGAAGCCCTGAGTAAAGCCTTCGAGCAGGGATTCCATGCGCTCAAATGATTCATTATAAACGGTGATCACCACTTTTGTGATACCATTTGTTTCACTGAATTGATAATCCCAGTCAGAACCCGGTAACTGCGGATTTTCATCCTTATCAGCAAAGCAATTAAAGAGTTTGAAACTGGTAATGGGATCGATGGAAGTATAGCTTTGCAGGGCCCAGCGTTCTAATCCGTCGGGACTAACCATGGCATAAAACCTTTTTCCCCCTTCTTTAAAATCCATGTACTTGGTTCTGGCAGTAAATGGTGCCGGTGCCGTCCATTGATCCAATAATTCAGCCTTAGTAAAAGCATCCCATACCAGCGATTGCGGGGCATCAAATTCCCTGGTGATATAAATGGTTTTAGCGGGTTTGTCAACGGTAAAATCAAAGAGCAAGTTCATTTTGTTTGTTTTTTTAATGTTTGTAATACTTTATCCAGCTGATTGAACTGTGTTTCCCAGTTTTTACGGAGACGGGCCAGCCATTGATCTAATTCCTGCATTTTTTTTGGATTGAAATGATAATAAATTTCCCGGCCCGACTGCTCCGGTTTTATCAGCTCGCTTTGCTGGAGTACTTTGATATGTTTGGATACAGCCTGCCGGCTCATTTCAAAATGAGCCGCCATGGCATTAGGCGTAAGGGCCTGTATGGCCAGCAGACTTAAAATAGCCCTGCGTGTAGGGTCAGCAATGGCCTGAAATATATCCTGTTTCATGGTTAGTGTATAAAATTCGCAACTCTGTGGTTGCAAATATATACGCAACTATCGGGTTGCGCAAATTTATTTTTTCAGCAGAAAGAAGGGGCAGTGTTTAGCTGGTACTACGCATGCGCCATACCATTATTTTAAATTTCAGGTCAGTAAAGAAGACTGATTAGCAGCTCTTAAAGACTTTCACCGGTTGCTCTTCCAGCAATGCTTCAATTTTTTTGGCGGCATTGGTAATGGATAAACCGCCCAGGTTCGTACAACGCAGGGTATGATGAATCTGATCACCCACCAGTTTCATGGTCTGGATCACTTCATCCAGCGGAATCAGTTTTTCATAATTCGCTAAAGCCATATTGGCCGAAGAAAGGCCATTGGTGGCAGCCATTACATTTCTTCCCAAACAGGGAGCTTCCACCCGGTTGCCAATCGGATCACAGATAATACCCAGTGAATTTTGCAGGGCCATCGACGCCGCTGCAATAGATTGTTCCAGTGTACCTCCTTTCATTTCAACAATGGCAGCCGCAGCCATCCCACCTCCCGATCCTGTTTCAGCCATACAACCACCTACTTCCGCTGCAAAAGTGGCCTGCGAGGCGATGAATACACCGATCAATCCGGCAGATAACATGGCCCTGACCAGCACCTCTTCACTTAATTCAAGTGAATGAGCAATTCCAAATAAAGCCCCGGGTAAGGCCCCGCAACTTCCGGCCGTGGGAGCCGCAACAATCACCCCCATCGAACTTTTTACTTCCATCATGCTGCTGACATAAAGGATCACCCGGTTATTTATATCACCGCCTACTAATTGTCCATTGTTCATTTTTGACTGGAAGGCCGGCGACTGACTGCCTAATATGCGATCATGATAATGCGTTCCCTTTAATCCCAGTTCTATCGCATTGCCCATGATGCGGATAATCTGCCGCATTTTCTCCAATACCTCCTCAGATGAAATATTGCCCCTCGCCATTTCATAATCAATGGCCAGCTCCCACAGTGCTTTTTGTTTGTCACTATTATAGGCCAGCATTTCTTCACAGGTGATAAAGGGCACTTGCAAATTCTTCCTGGCCATTACCGGCAATACCGGACGAAGTTGTTTGATGGCCATCACGCCCTCCATTTGCTGCAGTTCCTGTATTATAACCGGATCAGGGAAGGATTGGGATTTGATTTCGATAAAACTATTTTCGCCGGAATGGAATTCAATGGCATCGTAAGCAATGGAGTTTTCTAAGTAGCTGATGATGGGTTCCGGTTTGTTGCAATAAATCAGCGTCTCAAAATAATCGCCTGCCATAGAAACAGCTAAACCATCAATAGCTGTTACTTCAATCATGCCGCCCCCGGTAGAAATAGCCGTCAGCGTCCTGGTTTCTTTTTGATTAGAGAGCGTGATTTTATATAAGTTCGGATGACTGTTACCGATATCCGTAATACTAATGTTGACTCCGATGCCGGCCGCTGCGATATGTTGATCCGATTCTGGCAGTCGTTCATCATGCGCTTCCCATCCCAGGAAACCGCCGAATAAACCCATATCCGAACCCTGACTTTTATGCGTGGTAGCTAATGAGCCATTGGGGTCAAATTCAATGAGTATGTCTTTAATGTTTTCATCCATCAGGTCCCTGCAGAGCCGGGCGATGCGAAGAGAAGCCGCACAATGCGAACTGGAAGGGCCCCGCATGACCGGGCCGATCACATCGTTGAATATACTGGGATAGGTACTCATTCTATTAAAGTAAGGGTAAGTTACAAATTCTTTTTCCAAAACAGTTCCATGGTCCGGCGCATCTGCAGGGTGGTGTTTTCGCCCTGGTTGATGCCGTGATCCCGCATGGGATAGGCCATCATACTGAATAATTTATTGTGCTTTATCAGTTCATTCACCATCCTTTCAAAATTCTGGTAATGTACATTGTCATCACCCGTGCCATGCATGATCAGCAGGTTGCCGGTTAAGTTTTTTGGCATGAGTAATGGGTGATCCTTCCCGATATCCCTCTTTGTTGTCATCAGGCAGACCCATGTATCTCTCCTGATAAATATTATCATAAAGGGTTTGATCGGCCACAAAGGCAACGGCAATCGCCGTTTTGAAAATATCACCATGCCGGAAAATACAGTGAAGCGACATCTGTCCGCCACCACTCCATCCCCAGATACCCGTATGGGCGGGATCAATGAAGGAATAGGTGGCCATGATTTTTTTCGCCGCGGCCGCCTGATCATCTGCCGCCAATAATCCTATTTGCCGGTAAATGGATTTTCTGAAAGCCCTTCCCCTTGGTACCCTGGTGCCCCGGTTGTCAATACTGATGACGATACAGTTCAGCTCATTGGCCAGATAATGATGCCAGAGATTATCACCCGTGCCCCAGTTATCCTGCACGGTGGATCCTGCCGGTTCACCATAGACATGGAAAATCACCGGATATTTTTTTGCTGCATCAAAGTTTTTGGGTTTGATCATCCAGGCATCGAGTAGCAGTTCACCGATATCCACTTTAAAAAATTCTTTGGGAGGAAGTGCGAGCTCAGCCATTTTGTTTTTCAAGCCGGCATTGTCCTCCATTAATTTGATTTCACTATGGGTGGTTAAGTTGATCAGTGAAATACGACGCGGTGTGCTTGCATTTTCAAAACTGTGAATCGCATATTTCGCATCGGCAGAGATCTGGTAGCTATGTTGTCCCGCCATATTCGCCGGAGAAACCCTCTCGGCTTCTCCAGTTCCATCCAGCCGGCTTCGATAGAGGTATCGTTGTGTAAAATTGTCAGGCGAAGCGATATAATATACATAGCCCCCCGGCCGGATCAATACAATTGATATTGACCACATCAAATGCTCCCCTGGTGATCAGCTGCATTTGTTTTCCATCTCTGGAAACTTTATACAGGTGCAGCCAGCCATCTTTTTCGCTGGTCCAGGTAAAGGATTTGTGCTGATCCAGCCAGACGATATTATCATGTACATCCAGGAAGGCTTCATCCTTATCAGTAAGAATATTGCGAAGCGCCATGGTTTTGGTATTCCCCACCCAAACGGTATTGGTATTCTGCAGACGGTTGAGTTGCTGGATCATCACTTCCTCAGATTCCGGGATATAATCCATTCTGGCGATATAATTATTCCTCGGATCGCCTGGTACCTTGAACCATTTGGTGGATCCGCCGCTGGCAGAAACCACTCCCACTTTCACCGCTGAATTGCTGGTGCCCACTTTGGGATAGGGCAGGGGAATAGGCACTGAATAATTTGAATCAACATTATTGATCATATAAAATGTGCCCACTCCTTTTGTATCTGATTGCCAGTAAGCGATGTTTTTCCCGTCAGGGCTCCAGCGAAAACCATCGCGATCATCCAGTTCTTCTTCATATACCCAGTCAAATGTGCCATTGATGATATTTCCGCCGCCATCTTTGGTCAGCTGTGTTCTTTTTACCGCTGGTAAGATCTTCCACATAAATATTCAGTTTGCTGACAAAGGCCACCCTTCCTCCATCGGGAGAAAATTTGGCAAACATCAGCGTGGCTGTTTCCAACCCACGACCCAATTGCTGCAGCTTGCCATTCCGGAGATTCAGTACCCAATAATCACCCCGGGTATTGTAGCGCCAGACTTTTCGGGTATTGGTAAAAATCAACAGTTTTGTATTGTCATCTGACCAATCGTAATCATCAATGGCTAAAGCCTGACTGGATCCGGCAGGTACCAGCAGATTGGCATTCACCAGCACCGATTTTGTTCCTCTGACAACATCATAGCGGACGAGATCATTGCCTTTCGCTGTCTGGTTATATTCCATGGCAGAATAACTCTGGTTATCCTTCATCCAACGAAGCGGGCCGATTCCTTTGGAACGATACAGCCCCTTGGTATAAATATCCTCCAGGGTCAGTTTTTTGTCCTGGCTCCAAACGGTCAGATTACAACAAAGAACGATAAGCCATACGGCAGCAAAATGTCGATTCATGTATTTCATTTTTATAAGAGACTATATTATTGAACCTGGTAAACCATCCCCTTGATGGTATTGAACTCCGCTAATCCATTGGGGAGTTTTTTTATAAGTTACCGCTTTCCCATTCATAGTGATTTTTAATCCTTGCTTCCATTCAATTTTGCAGGGGGCACCGGATTTGGATAAGATATTCAGTGCGGTGATTTTTTTATTGGCCCAGCTATAGTCGAGTTCAAAACCGCCCCTGGCGCAAACTCCTTTGAACCTGCCTTCGCTCCATTCATCGGGAAGGGCGGGAAGCAATTGTATAAAACCTTCCTGTGATTGCAGCAACATTTCAGTAATCGCCGCGCTGGCGCCAAAACTACCGTCCACCTGCATGGCCCTGCTGCAGATGGCGAAGAAGGAAGCAGTGCATTGTTCTTTCAAATAACCTTTATAGATTTTATTGGCGCGATTGCCATCTTTCAATCTTGCCCAGAGCGCCATTTTCCAGGCCCTTGACCAGCCGGTGGAACCATCACCTCTTTCTTCCAGCACTTTTTTATAAGCATTGATCAGTTCCGGAGTTCTTTTTTCGTACAACACTTTGCCGGGGTAGAGACCATACATATGAGAAAAATGCCGGTGGTTTTTTTCCAGCGATTTCCAGTCATCGGCCCATTCCTGCAGCGAACCATCCTTGCCGATTTGCGGAGGTACCAGTTTCGCTCTTGCCGTTCTTACCTGCTCAACAAATGCATCTTCTTTACCCAACACTTTTGCCGCTTCGATATAATAGCCAAAGAGATCGTAGAGAATCTGCATATCAATGGAAGAGCCGGCGCAGATGGTCGTGCCTTCGCGGAAGCCGGCCGTCACTTCATCGAAATAAGGTTTATTGCCACCACCATCCGGGAAGTTTTCAGGGAAGTGGAGGGATTCGTCACCAGCCATTTTCCATTGGGATGTGGCACTAAAAAATCAAGAAAGAATTGTACGGATCCTTCCATCAGCGGGAATGCTTCTTTCAGGAAATTGGGATCCATGGTGTATTGGTAATGCTCCCACAAATGCGTGCATAACCAGGCACCGCCAACGGTGAATGTTCCCCAGGTGGGACCGTCCATCGGAGCGGCCACCCGGTAGAGATCGGTATTTTGGTGAAAGACCCATCCGCGGGCACCATAATGTTCTTTAGCCACCTGAGTGCCCTGGTCGGTTAATTCTTTTATCATGCGGAATAGTGGCTCGGCACATTCGGATAGATTCCCCGATTCCACCGGCCAGTAATTCATTTGTGTATTGATATTGGTAGTGTATTTGGAATCCCACATCGGGTTCATATTATCATTCCAGATGCCCTGGAGGTTGGCGGGTTCGGTACCGGGGCGGGAGGAGCCGATCATGAGATAACGACCGAACTGATAAGTCAGTGCAGCGAGGGAGGGATCGGGTTCGGTTTGAATTTTTTTGACTCTTTCGGGTGTTGGCAGGTAAGAGTTGGCGGTATTGGTTAATTGCAGTGCTACCCGGTTGAATAATCGCTGATGATCGGCCTGCATAGCCGCTGCCATCTGTTCAAAAGATTTACCGACGATATTTTTAAAATAGTTGTCCACCCGCTGATGCTGATCGGCGCTTACATCTTTATAATTCACAAAATTGGTAGCCGCTGCAAAATAGAGAGTGACGGTACTGGCGTTTTCAATAATCAGGTCAACATCATCGGTGCGGATGCTTCCTCCTTCAGTTACGGCTTTGATCCGGGCTTCATATCTCAGCTTTCCTTCTACACCCATGTAGTCGGCTGATTTGCCGGTAAGGATGAGACCATCGGTTCCATAACCATCCATTTTAAAATAATCGGTCGCATAATTGGAATGTGTCTGGTTTCTTTCTCCCCGCAGGTTAGCGGTGAGGGAGATGCTGCCGGGCTGACTGGCTGTAATCCGCACCACGATCACCTGATCAGGAACGGAGGCAAAAACCTCCCGCAGGTAAGTGATGCCGTTGGCGGTATAAGCAGTTCCTGCAATTCCGGTCTGGAGGTTCAGCCATCTTTTATAATTGCGGATACTATCCTGGTTTTTAAAAAACAAGTGGAGGTTGGCGAGGCACTGGTATTTCATTTGTTCCACCGGATAACCCATCAGGTGCCGGCCGAATAAATTATGAGCCTGCAGGTATTTTTCTTCGAATACTTTTTTCTGGATCTCGGGTAACACTTTATAACCTCCCTTGACCACGGTGGAATAAGGCCCACCCGACCAGTAGGTTTCTTCATTTAGCTGGATTCTTTCCTCTGCATTTCTGCCAAAGACCATGGCGCCAATACGGCCATTCCCCACGGGCAGGGCATCTTCCCATTTTTTGGCCGGGGCCTCATACCATAAAAGGGTGGCGGGGTCGAAATTTTTACTGCTGATGGCAGTGGCCATATCCTGCTGTGCCAGGAGGGAAATGGAAATAGAAAGGGCAATAAATGTCAAAACAATCTTCAGATTTTTCATGTGTATGAACTTAAGCAGTTAGTGAAAGGAAGGGGAACGGATGGATGGGTGATCCTGTCCTGTAATTTAGGAAATTGCAGGCGGAAGTGAAAGGGGGTATTTGGTGGCTTATCAGGGCCGGTGAAACGGCCAGAGCTTGCTGCTGTGCTAGTATTCTGTGTTCCGTCAGCCCGAACTGTTGCTGATCAAAGTTACTGAAGTTGAGAATATATTCTGCAGATCATCCGTGTTACGTAAAGCTGGGACTGAAGTTGAGTTTTGTTATGTCGATCAGTATTTATTCGTCAAGCCAGCATAGCAGAATACCCCATGTTGGCAGTAGTTAGTTTTGAGCTGGCTGACTTTTATAGTCAAAGTCTTTTTCCTTGCTGATATTCTGCACAACACCGCTGTATAATGTCAAGTGCAACATCAAATTCCATATAACTTGCTTTGTAGTCGAACTCTGTGCCGTACTTTCCCACTGCAAAATATCCATATTGTTTACCGCTCTCGGGTAATTGAATGTCAACCGGGTCAATTTCAGCATGCTCGGAAATGGCGAATGTCCATTCATCATACCTCGCTCTAAAATAAAATAAAAAACCATTAACTGTTCCTTCAGCTTGGACAGGAGATACACCATATATTTTTCCGCTTAAATTCAATTCTGCATTCTCAATTTGATGCATCCGTAATAATTATGGTGGTGAATAATTACTGCCAACGGGCAGGGCTTTATGCAGGTTGGGAATTAGAATTCCGTCTGCCCATAACCGCTGCTGATTGAAAATATGTTGATGAAGTTAAGTACAAAAGCTGATAGATATTCGTCTGCTGGAACTGAAGCTGGGATTTGCAATTAGCTGATGTTACAATGTCAAGCCCAACTTGCATAAAACCCAATGTTACCTGCAGGCTTTGTCCATAGCCAGTTTTAAGAAGTTATGATGAATGTCCGCTGGTTTATATCCATTTTGTCCACTTTGGAAAAGTACTAACTGTCTATCCGCCCATGTTTTCATTTCTATCAGCAGCTTGCAATCTTTAGGTGTGCCTGCTTCAATAAGTTCGGCGTGTTCAAAAATGTCATTTTTAATCTGGTCATCATTTGTGATAGAAAATAAAATGGGTAATAAATAACTTTGGTATTCAAATGCTTTAGTTTGCCGAAAATTGTCATTATTAAAGCTTCTTGCTTTTAGACATTCATTCAAGATATATTGTTGGTCCTCTGTCCAATTAGGAATGTCAGCAACTAGTTCCTCAAAATCACTATTGTCAAATTGTTCCAAAAAGGCAAGGAAATGTTCAGCTCCAACAAAAAACCAATAGTCACTATCTCTCATCTCATCTTTCAAGATAATATCATATAGGTCTTTCACATTCCGATTCGTAGACTTCGTTTGCGAATTGGTTCGGAAGTCCTTCTTCCATTTTGAGTATTCGTCACTAATGTAATCTTTCATAATAGGCATGTAGCTTGCAGGTAACTCAAAAATATACGAAATAATCTATTCAATGAGTTTCGCCAATTTCTATAATTGATTGTTATCCTGGTGTTTCAAGTATCTGCCTGACAGTTTGAAACATTCGTCAATACACTAAATATTGAACAGACTGATCTTGGGGTCTTATTATTAGCAAATAATCAATACTACTCCATCAACTTATTCAATTTATTCCGTGAATCCGGATTTTCTTTAATCGCCAGCGCCTTCTTCAAATACTCAATGGCTTTTGCTTTATCACCATTGGCAGCGAAATAATCGGCATAGGAATCATATACATTATAGCTGTCCGGATAATTCTCCACATTCATTTTGAAGAAACGGCCTGCTTTGTTGAACTGCTTTTGCTGTAAGAATTCATATCCCATGCCGTTGATCATGTTTTCCGGGGGCAGGACTTTATAACCAAAGAGCTGGGAAACCTCCTGATAATGACTGGCGAATTTGCCGGCGAGGTCTGAGGTGGAGTCTGTATAATCTTTGTAAGAAAGTTTGAAGCGGTATTTTTCAAAAATAAAACGCATGGCATCGTAAGTGGCAATCAGGGGAACGGAACTATGATCGTCGTTGCCGTAATACTTGCTGGCATATTTTAGGCCATTTTGCTTACGGCTCTTTATCTCTTTATCCAGTTCAATAATGGACCGGATATGTTTGCTGCTCAGGGTTGTGTCTTTTTGAACCGAATTAAAATCCATGTTCTCTTCCATAGTATTGGCGATACCGAGGTATAAGCTGGTGCCGGTAAACTTCTTTTCGGCCAGGTGTTTTTTAGTGGCTTTCAGGAAATTCATTTTGTCCCACCACATACTGGGGTCAATGCTGATATAGGAATTAAACATGCTGGTATGGTTCATCACGATATTCATCACGGTCAGTCCGCCAAAGGAATGTCCGATCAGCATTTTATAAGGCTGGGTAGGATAGAGGGAATCAATATGCGGGATCAGTTCATTTTGGATAAAAGCCGCAAATTTTTCACCACCCCCGGATGTTTTGGAAAAAGCGCTGTCCATAAAGGGTGGGTCAGCATCCACATGCGAGGGGGTCAGGTCCCTGGTGCGGTCGGTATTGGGGATAGCCACTACAATCATCTCCGGACAAATCGTATTCCCGTTCACCTGGCTCAGTTGCTGGATCATACCTACTACGGAGAAGAAATGGCCGTCTCCGTCCAGCAGATAAACAACCGGATACCGTTGAGTAGAACCGGGTTTCCAGCTCTGGGTACATAGATCCAGACCTTCCTTTGTTCATTCAGGATCCGGGACTGGAGACTGTCGATGGTGCCGATGCTGACCTGGTTATTGGACTGGGCTGAGAGGTTAATTGAGAAGCAAGTGGCAAGGAGAAAGGGGAGTAATTTTTTCATGCAGCGGGTTTTTTGTAACCTGGTTTGACAACCAATAATAGGAGGAAGTTACAGGGTTTATGGTGAAATAGAAATACTGTTTGATGCAGAGTGAGTCCTGATGGCTACCAGTTTACAGGCAGGGAGCTCGGGGCAATAGCAGAATAGTACTGTGACCTGGATCGTTTTGGAATGGAGCTGAGCGAAAAAAGAAGGCTTTGGGCATCTGCGACTCTTCTCAATAGTATTCGTACTTCCTGATGATTAAGGTGCTTTTAGTACTTTGCTGCTTCATACTTTTTATTGGATTGCCTGTTTTGTCAAACGCAAAATCTTTATTTGTCTCGACCGTTTGTTTCCCGTTTTCGGTTTGGCTTACTATTTCAATTAATTGCTTTCTGTCATTAAACTTGAAATATATTTTTACGGGTCTTGCTATGTCGTATTCTTTGAGGCTTTCAATTTGTTGCCACTTGATAACTCTGTTTTTATCTAAAACCGTGATATTTAATCCTGTGTTTTGATTCACATTATTTTTTATTGTATCTGTATAAGAAGAGTCGCTGATCCACTGTCTGACTGCAACCGAAAATGTATCTCCGTTTAAAATTTGGGTGCTAACTCTTTTATTTTGGAAATAAATCATTTTGCTTTCACCTTTCATTGTCACTTTTCCCGTTTTTGATTTTGTTATATTTTCAAGACTGATTAGATTTCCCTTCCTGTCATAGGTTGCAATATTTCTTCTGTCGCATTTGGCTGTGTCCGCCAGTTTTGATTGAGCATATCCCGGATTAATATTTTCAAAAATATAATTGGTGATTTTTTAACCTTGCCTTTTAGGTTCCATTCTTTCAATTCACAAAACTTGCTGTCTTCGTCTGTGGGTTGACAATTTACGAATATGGGTAAAGAACAGAGTAAAAGAAAAAACATCTTCATTTTATGTTGCAGTAAATTTATATGCAAGTGGAGTAATAATCTTACGGCCAACTCAAAAATATACGAAATTAATAAAGTTTAGAAATTTGCAAAGGCATTGCTGCTACTTTTAGAGGAATAATGAGAACGGGCTTTGTTGTAAAAAGACTACTTAAATATTGGTGGTTTGTTGCTGAGTTATAGAGATCAACACAACAGCCCTGTAATTTGAATAGTTTGAAAGATGGCGAGCTTTTGAATGGGATTTACCGATAACGGGGTTGATTATTATTTTGCCAGGCCGCTATTAATTACTATTTCTCTGATATTAGATTCATAGTAGTAATGGAGTTTGCTGTCAGTGTCATAATAATTTTGTAGAACAATAATAATGATATCCTTTGATGGAATATACAATTTAAGCGACATAAAACCGAGCCCTTTGCCGCTATGACCTAAATAGGTAACCGGAGTTTTATCGCTTATTCTTATGCCATAGCCGTAGCCTATTTTTTCATTGCCGAAAGACTCATGCCGGGCAGTAATTTCGTAAGCCATCATTAGTTTATAAGTTGCCGATTTTAGTATTTTCCCTTTATGAAGTTTTTGATCCCAGGTATGTAAATCCATTGCATTTGAAATCATACCACCGGCCGGAATAAAGTTTGCCCAGGATTCAATGCTGTAGTTAAGGTTTTTGAAATTAAACAGGTTTGCTGAATCTTTGGTAACCGAATATCCGGGAACAAGCCCGGTATTGAGTTTGTCTATTTCGTAACAATAGCTATTCATCATTTTCAATTCTTTGAAAAGGCTATTAGCGGCTTCAATAAATGTTTTGCCTGTAACATTTTCAAGTATCGGTCTGAGCAGGCCATAACCGGGGTTGCTATAAAAGTAGTCTGTTCCTGGTTGGAAAGACAAGGGTTTGGTAAAATCAACAATCCCTGAACTATTGTTGAGCAGCTGATGAACGGTTACGGTATCAGCCCAGTGTTGTTTAAAATCAGGCAGGTATTTCCTGATTGGAGCATGAAGGTCTATTTTACCTTTTTCAACTTCTTTTAAAATTAAAACGGCTGCAATTTGTTTACTGTTAGATTGGATTCTGAAATTATCTTTTAAGGTAAATGGTGTTTTGTTTTCGATATTTGAATAGCCATGAGTTTTCAGGTATTTTGTTTTGCCTCTTTTTGTTATCCAGATAATACCATTAAATGATCTTGGATATTTTGCCTGTATCAGGCTATCAATTTTTGAAGCATAGTCGGTTATTTGTTGCCCGTCACTATTAGTGGCGGTTAAAAAGGGTAACAAAAAAAGTAATAAAATTTTATAGCTTCGGATCATAAATTGTTTCGTGTTTAAGTTCATTAAGTGATCCACTCTGGGTGTGAAATTCACTGCTAATAGAGGGGCTTGTGCCCGACCCAATGTTGTATGCTTTCCAACTGATTTTACGATTTAATATCCTTGGCTAAAACGGACAAGAATATAGTCATTCTCAAGATTTGGTTATTCGAGTCTCTATTTCCATTTCTCAAACAACATCAATTCAATCCCCCGCCGCACTTGAGCATTGAACATTGAGCATTGATTGTTGAACATTTGTATTTAAATGCTCTTCAATATGAAGTCTAGCCTAATGTAAATGCCAGTATCTTAAATGCTCAATTTTCATTGAATGGCGTCGGTGTTCAGGAAGGAATCCTCTTGATCTGCGCCCCCAGCGCCCTCAATCTCCCATCAATATCCTGGTAGCCTCTGTCAATCTGCTCAATATTCTGTATCACACTCTTCCCATCTGCGCTCAGCGCCGCAATTAAAAGAGCGACACCGGCACGGATATCAGGCGAGCTCATAGTAATACCGCGGAGAGATTGTTCTCTTTCCAGTCCGATCACCACGGCCCGGTGGGGATCGCAGAGTACGATACGGGCGCCCATATCGATGAGTTTATCCACGAAGAATAAACGGCTCTCAAACATTTTCTGATGGATGAGTACGGAGCCGCGGGCCTGGATGGCGGTGACGAGTACGATGCTTAATAAGTCGGGGGTAAAGCCCGGCCAGGGATGATCATAGATCGTCATCACCGAGCCATCGAGAAAGGTTTGTATTTCATAGATCTCCTGGGAGGGAATATAAATATCATCTCCCCGGTATTCCATTTGTATTCCTAGCTGTCTGAATTTTTCAGGAATGATGCCCAGATGTTCAATGCCGGCACCCTGGATGGTGATTTCACTTTGGGTCATGGCCGCCAAACCGATAAAGGAACCAACTTCAATCATATCCGGCAATAACCGGTGATGGGTACCACCCAACTGATCCACTCCATCTATCTGTAATAAATTACTGCCGATCCCGCTGATTTTTGCACCCATGCGATTGAGCATGGTACAAAGTTGCTGCAAGTAGGGTTCGCAGGCAGCATTGTAAATTGTGGTGCGGCCCTTTGCCATCACGGCTGCCATGACAATATTGGCTGTGCCGGTCACGGAAGGTTCATCGAGTAAGAGATGTGTGCCTTTTAATTCCGGTGCATCGAGATGAAAGAATCCATCTTCCTCATGATAGGTAAAACGGGCACCGAGTTTTTCAAAACCGATGATATGGGTGTCCAGCCGGCGCCGGCCGATTTTATCGCCCCCGGGTTTAGGGATGAATGCTTTTTTATAACGGCCCAGCATGGGACCGGCCAGCATCACTGATCCGCGCAAACGGCCGCTCTTTTTTTTGTAGGCCTCACTATGGAGATAATCTATGTTGACCTCATCTGCGCGGAAATGGCAGGTATCCCGGCTCACCCGATTGACTTTCACATTCATCTCTCCCAGTAATTCAATCAGCAAGTTCACATCAATGATATCCGGGATATTGCTGATCGTTACTTCTTCCTGAGTGAGTAATACCGCACTGATGATCTGCAGGGCTTCGTTCTTCGCTCCTTGTGGGATGATCGTGCCTTTTAGTTTTTTGCCTCCTGTTACTTCAAAGGAATTCATGATTAGGAATTGGGTATTAGGTATTGCTTCGCCCGTCGTAGCCTTAGCGAAGGCGGGGTATTAGATATTGGGTGTTCGATATTCGGAGGGTTCGATTGATTATTAGGATATTGAGATATTAGGATATTGAATATTTGGAAAGTACTATAGCGTTTCGGAGGCCGCCTATTCACCACTCACTATTCCATGTTCATAGTCTTTTGAAAGGAAACGCCTCATTTTGTAAAAGTAAAAAGTTGACAGGAAGAACCCTATCAACTTTCCAACTTTTTAACTATTTAACTTTTCAACTCAGTATCTCTTCTTCTTAAAATTCCCGCCGCCGCCACCGCGGTTATCCCGGCGATCATTGCGTCCGCCACCTCCACCACTACCGCCGCGCTGCTGGAATTTATTTCTCGGTTTGCCATATCCACCACGACTGTCCCTTCCTTCCTGCTGCGGACGGAAAGCTTTTACAAAAGGCGTATTGGTGAAAGTGAGCTGTCCTTCGGTGATATTATTTAATTCACTCTGAATGGCATCATCATGCACCAGTTCTTTGTGCCAGGTATTATAAGCGAGCTTCATGTAATAAGCAACGCAATTGGCAAAGCCCAGTTTCTTTTCCGGATTTTCTTCAGCCAGTCCTTTATTGATGATCACTTCCAGGTTCTTACCCAGGTGCGAAAACTTGGGGTAACGCTTGGGATAAGGAAGGGGATCGGGTTTGGCTTTCAGGGTTTCCCGGGTAGGGATGGGGTAGGGGGATTTGACATCCAGGCTAAAATCAGCGATCAGAAACAAATGATCCCAGAGCTTATGCCTGAAATCCTCCACATTTTTCAGATGAGGGTTTAAAAAGCCCATCAGCTCAATCACCGCATGGGCATTGCGCTGCCGCCTTTCGGGGTCCTCAATCGTTAAAATATGCTCAACCATTTTCTGCACATGGCGCCCATATTCCTTCATGGTCAGATGGTTCCTTGTGGTGTTATATTCCATGTTTTCTATATCCATTGGAACAAATGTAGCTAATCTGGAGGGAAGTGGCAAGTTGGCTAGTGGCTAGTAGGGAGTGGCTAGTTCGGAGTGGCAAGTGGGGAGTAGCGAGTGGGTGACATTGAAAGTTTTGGGGCATGGGTTATTGTCCTTGAAATAGTAATCTATACATTAAGGTCACCCCAATACCAAATTCCTAATACCCAATACCCGCCTTCGCTGAGGCTATGGCGGGCGAAGCCAATATCTTAATATCCCAATATCTAATACTCTATTCCCTCCTTGATCAAGGTTTCATCAATTATTTATTGGGCATTTCTTCTTAAGGTGCATGGGTTGTTCCCCTTTAGGGGTTAGGGGTAAAAGAAAGGGGCCCCGAACCAAGGCCCCTTTTACAAGCCACCATCCTCTTCCACCTAAGAGGTCGTTTAAGAAAAGTTGATTGACACAGTACAAGATGACTCGTTACGTTTCTCATTATCCGTCCGAAGTGAGTGTAGTAACGCCTTACTGGTGACTATGTCTGATCCGGATCTTTGTCCGGAATATGCTGAACAGCTGCGCAGGGATTGGATGGCCTGCGGGCCGTTATCCTTTTTGTTGCCGGTTAAATATTTAGCAAATATGATACCAACCCGGTTTTTTGTGGAATTAAATTGATTGATATCATGTAAAAAAATCAGGGATGCTTCTTTCCCATTGGCAGACAGGTCATGCCCTTTAATATTGATATGTGCAGGTACGGGAATCATAAGCATTATTCTGGTGAAACTCTTACTGATAACAGGGTAAAACTAATTAACCGGATGTTTCCTGTCAATTGTAATATTGCCTCTCTTTTATACGATTATTTTAGGCTTATCCACAGCAAATATTCATGTCCTTTTCAGCAGTTTAACGCAGGTAGTTCATCCGCTTAAACAGTAAATCGAAAAAACCCTGGGCAGTTCTTTTTGCAGCGGTTTATTTTACTGCGTAATTCAACTACCCGGAATACCTTTGCTGCCGCTCATGCCAATCGCTATTCATATTAATACATTACCGGGGCAGACAGATCCTTCCCTAAGACATTTTCTGCAGGCTTTGTTTCAGGAATGGACGGCCGATGCAGCGGGGCATCAGTTTTTGTTGATCGGACAAAAAAAAGAAAACAGCCTTTCTCATCTTTCTTCCAATAATTGTTCCTGGCAGGAAGCACCGGCTCCTGGAAAATCGATCGCTTATCAGTACTGGCAAAGGGTCCGGCTTCCATTATTATTAAAGAAAAACAAAACGGAACTCCTGATCGCCGCAGGGGGAATGAGTATGATTCCATCCCGGATCCCATCTGTTTTATTGGTATACGGAAATGACCTGCAGCGTGGAAAGGACAAAGCCTTTATAAGGATGCTGCAACAGGCTGTTCAGATTATTGTCTTAACAGATAAAGATGCGAAACATCTTTCCCATGAATACCTGATAACACCGGAAAAGATTGCTGTATTAAAAGCCGCTCCTGCTTTTACAAACTATCCGCTCAGTTTTGAAGAGAAATCCATTCTCAAAAGCCGTTATACGGAAGGGAAGGAATTTTTTATGTACAGCGGGATCATCGGGGCCCATCAAAACCTGACCAACCTGCTCAAGGCATTTTCGGTTTTCAAAAAAAGACAGGGTACCAATACCAAACTCCTGTTAGAAGGCCCCATCAATCAAAAAGACAAGGCCTTCACCGATAGTCTGGCCCATTATAAATACCGGGAGGAACTGGTACTTACCGGCGAACTGCCTCCATCCGAAAGGGCCGCCCTGATCGCTGCTGCCTATGCCCTGGTGGATCCGGCAATGCGGCCCCATGCTGCGATTCCGGTAATGGAAGCAGCTGCTGCGGGTGTACCCTCTATTTGTGTGGCGGGCCACCCGGTGCTGGAAGCGGATACTTATCTCGCTGCTGATATGACCGATTATGTGGACCTGGCTTCTGTTCTGATGCAGATGTACAAAGATGAAGGCCTTCGGAACCAGCTGATTCAAAAAATCGGGAGCAGGACAGTCAGCCCCTCAATGGAAAATGCGCTGGATTCCTTTGTCCAAATCATCAAGCCCCTGCTTCGCTGATGCGAAGCCTTCCTATCTTTGCCGCTCAATAAAATAACCCGGGAAGGGTCAATATGAATAAATCAAGTATACTGATCGATGTGTTCACTGATGATAACCGGGTACCAGACAGCATCCAGTGGAGTGCCACCGATACCTCCGCAGAGAATGCACAAAAAGCCAAGGCTATGATGATTGCTTTCTGGGACGGTGCCGAAAAAGCCGCCCTGCGGATTGATCTCTGGACCAAGGATATGATGGTGGATGAGATGGCTGATTTTTTTTACCAGACCCTGATGACCATGGCCGATACCTATGGAAGAGCCACCAAATACCAGGACCAGGTAGAAGAAATGAAAAGCTTTGCCAAAGGGTTTTATGAAAAATTCAGGGCAAGGCAGTTGAAGGAGAATAAGGCGGATTAGAAGCAGTCGATAGTCGATAGTCGATAGTCGAGAGTCAAGAGTCGGGAGTTGAGAATTATTAATGATGAGTTATGAGTGGCGGGGTATTCCCCAAACATTAGTAATCTTTGCAAAGAGGAAACCAAAATATCTAATTCCCAATTCCCAATACCCCCGCTTTCCCTTAGGCTACGGCGGTTAAAGCAATACCTAATTCCTAATAACAAATATCCAACTATGTCACTCGAACAAAAAATAATGACCGATCTGAAAGCTGCCATGATTGCCAAAGATGAAGCCGCCCTGCGTAGCTTACGTGCTGTGAAAGCCGCCATCCTTTTGGCTAAAACATCAGAAGGTGGTTCCGGTGAATTGAAAGAAGAAGATGAGATCAAGATCTTGCAGAAGCTGGTGAAGCAAAGAAAAGATTCACTTGAAATTTTTCAACAGCAGAACCGGGCGGACCTCGCCAAAAAAGAAGAAGAGGAAATTGCGGTGATTGAGAAATTTCTTCCTCAACAAATGTCAGCAGAAGAACTGAAAACGGAGATTGCTGCCATCATTGCATCGGTAGGGGCTACTTCTCCTGCTGATATGGGGAAAGTGATGGGCGTGGCTTCCAAACAGTTTGCCGGAAAGGCTGATGGCAAAACCATTTCTGCTGTGGTAAAAGAATTATTGGCCCGTTAAATACCGGGTTTAAGGAATCTTTAGGAGCATTGCAGGGCTAAACTTACCTTTTCTACGTTTTTCCTTAAACCTCTCCATGCTGATTGATATCATCTTTGCGGTTTTTCTCCTGCTGGCAGTGATGCGCGGTTACCGCCAGGGACTGATCATTGGATTATTCTCTCTCCTGTCTATCATCATCGGACTGGCAGCCGCTATGAAATTGTCAACCGTGGTGGCCGGATGGCTGGGGGATTCAGTGAATATGTCCAAAGAGTGGCTGCCCCTGGTGTCCTTTATCCTGGTGTTTTTTGTGGTGGTCTTACTGATCAGACTGGGAGCCAAAGCCATTGAAAGTGCTGTGGAAGTAGTACTGATGGGCTGGATCAATAAACTGGCCGGTATCATCCTGTATGCCGTAATTGGATTGCTGGTATTCAGTGTACTGCTCTTTTATGCTGAACAAATGCAGTTATTTCAACCCGCCACTATCCGGGAGTCGGTCAGTTACCCGCTGGTACAGCCCTGGGGTCCCAGGGTAATCAATGGCATCGGGTCGGTGATTCCCATTTTTAAAGACATGTTCAGTGAACTGGAATCATTCTTTGGAAATGTTTCCCGGAAAATATCCATGTACTGAATAACATCCTGATTACTTCAGTTTATTTCCCCTGTGCGGGTTTCAGCAGCTTAATTCTCAACTAAATAGCTTTTTTTTAGGCTAAAACGACTATTTTAGCCCCCGGAAGAGGCATTGCCCGCCGAACGACTGCTATGGAGTACGAAATCAGACAGCAAGATAAGTTCAAGTATATTGAAGAAGGTACCGGGGAACCGCTGGTACTGCTTCATGGACTATTTGGCGCCCTGAGTAATTTCAGGGACCTGATTGAATATTTCCGTCAGCATTATAAAGTAGTGGTGCCCATGCTCCCCCTGCTGGAAATGGATATCCTGCATACTTCTGTGGGAGGACTGGCCAAATATGTCCATAAATTCCTGGAAGCAAGAGACCTGAATGCCGTACACCTGCTCGGAAATTCACTGGGCGGACATGTAGGTCTGGTGCATACACTCAAGCATCCTGAAAGAATCAAATCACTGATATTGACGGGAAGTTCCGGTTTGTTTGAAAACGGAATGGGGGATAGTTATCCCAAGCGGGGCGATAAAGAATATATCCGCAAAAAAACAGCACTTACTTTTTATGATCCGGCTATGGCCACTGATGAACTGGTGGATGAAGTATACAGCATCACCAATAACCGGATGAAGGCTATCAAGATCATTGCCCTGGCCAAGAGTGCTATTCGTAATAACCTGGGTGAAGAACTGAGTCAGATCAAACAACCTACCTTACTGGTATGGGGAAATAATGATACGATTACTCCGCCATTTGTTGCCAAAGAGTTCAACAAACTGATTCCAAACAGCGAATTGCATTTTATAGACAAATGCGGACATGCGCCCATGATGGAAGTGCCGGCTGAATTCAATGCCGTTCTGCACAAATTCCTGAAAAAGCTGACTGAGCCCGCAGCGATCAGCTCATAAGGACTGTCTTGTTTTAGTTCTTTCTGCTTTGTACATTTAGATTAGTAAAGCCGCTATCCATGTTAACCAGAGAAGTACTATCTCAGCATCTCCCCTCCCTGCACCTGCACGATAAAGTGTACCAGGCGCTGCAACTCATGAATGATAACCAGATCACCCATTTACCGGTACTGGACGGGGAGAAATTCGCGGGTTTACTAAGCGAGGATGATTTACTACAGGCAGAGAATGATCATGCACCATTATCATCATTGGAACAATCCTTTTCTTCATTTGCTGTTAGGGAAGAAGACCATTTCCTGAAAGCAGTGCAACTGGCTGCTGATAACGGACTGAGTCTGGTACCCGTGATCAATGAAGAAAATGAACTCACCGGTACCGTTACTTATACAGAACTCCTTCGCCATGCAGCTGCTTTTATGAGCCTGAATGAACCGGGCGGACTGATTGTACTGGAATTGCCCAGTAACCAGTATTCCTTTAATGAAATCAGCAAACTGGTTGAGACCAACGATGCACAGATCACCCAGCTGAATACCCACAATGATGCCGAAACAGGCATGATGCAGGTTACTATCCGGATCAATAAAACAGAGATATCAGATATACTGGCCACATTTCAGCGGTATGAATACAATGTGAAGTATTTCTTTGGCGAAGAACAGTATGCCAATGAACTCCGGAGTAATTATGATAACCTGATGAATTACCTGAAGATCTGATCGCTTATCCGTTCATTCTGATAAATTACCAGTAATTTAGACGCCTGACCAGCAACAGCGGGAATGAGGGGGAACAACAAATACTGCTTTTTATTTTTCATTCTCGTTTTAGGGTATTGCAGCCTTGCTGCCCAGCCTTTATCTGCTCCTGATTCCACCGTTTCCAATTATATCGTTGGGGAGATACAGATTACCGGCAATAAAAAAACCAGAGCCGAAATCATCCTTCGCGAATTGTCCTTTCACAAGGGAGAATCCTTTACACCCGAAGAGCTGACAAACCGGATGGAAGAAGGAAGAAAACAGCTCATGAATACCGCCCTGTTTCACCAGGTGCTGGTGGCTGCAAAAGATTTTAACGGGAATACAATCAATATTCAGGTGGAAGTAAAAGAGCGCTGGTATCTTTTTCCAGTTCCTTATTTCAAACCGGTTGACCGGAATATTAATCAGTGGCTGGTAGAACAAAAAGGCAGTTTTGACCGCGTGAATTATGGTGCCAAACTGACCTGGAACAATGCCACCGGAAGAAATGATAAATTCAAACTCTGGCTGATCAGCGGATATACCCGACAGCTCTCTTTCAGTTACGACCGCTTATACATCGACCGCAACATGAAACTGGGAGCCAGTATGTCATTTGCCTATGGAAAGAACCGGGAAATCAACTATAATACCGTCAATGATAAACAGGTTTTTCTGAAGGATGAGAATAAATATCTCCGGCATTTCATGAACGGAAATATTGGTATCAGCTGGCGACCGGCGATTAATACAAGGCATTCATTCGGGATCGGATTTAGTTCGGAAGAAGTGGGGGATACCATTGTGGCCCTGAACCCGGAGTATTTTACACCCGGCAAAAACAAGATCGGGTATCCCAGTTTCTATTACAATCTGACCCATCTTCACCTGGACTATATCCCTTATCCAACAAAAGGGCTGGGGCTGAAATTCTCATTCAGCAAAAACGGACTCAATAGCAGCATCAATCTCTGGCAATTACACCTGAATACACTTACAGCCTTTAAGCTGGGTCCTAAAACATTTTCCCATCTGTACACATATGGTGGTATCAAATTACCATTTAAGCAACCCTGGTTCAACCGTCGATTTCTGGGTTATGGGGATACTTATTTGCAGGGCTATGAATATAATGTAATGGATGGGGTTGCCGGTGGTTTTATCAAAGCATCCCTTCATCAGGAATTATTCAGCACCCGTTTCCGGCTGCCCAGAGGGAAAAACAAACCCATGCTGGCCATTCCTTTCCGGGTTGTTGGAAAGGTATACGGAAATACGGGCTATGTCTATGATCCTGAACCGGGCGATAACCTGCTCAGCAATAAAATGCTGTACACCGGCGGAATCGGCATTGATATTATTACCTTGTATGATGTGGTGGTTAAAGTGGAATGGTCATTCAACCAGTTAGGACAAAACGGGCTATTTTTACACCGAAAGAGTATATTTTGATAATGAAAGCAGCGATCTACAGCCGGGTGATGGAAGCCGAACAACAAAAGGACTTCCAGTTATTTTTTGATGAACTGGCTGTTCAGAAAATTGAGCCGGTCATTTTTCAGCCTTTCTTTAATGCGATTAAGGATAAACTTCATTTACCTGCAGGAACGGCCACTTTCTCGGATTCGGCGGATCTGCATGATATCGAATTCATCATCAGTCTGGGTGGCGATGGCACCCTCCTGGATACCGTGACCCTGGTTCGCAATCAGGATATTTCCATCATGGGGATCAATTTCGGCAGACTGGGTTTTCTGGCCGGTATTGGCCGGGATGAAGTAACTAGGGCGGTAAAAGCCATGGCCCAGCGGACCTATGTGGTGGACAAAAGAACAATGATCCATGTGGATGCAAGTATTCCGCTTTTTGGCGATGTGCCCTATGGTTTAAATGAATTCTCTATTCATAAACGGGATGTGGCTTCGATGATCAAGATCCATACCTACCTGAACGGAGAATTTTTGAATACTTATTGGGCCGATGGATTAATTGTGGCAACTCCTACCGGATCAACTGGTTATTCCCTGAGTTGTGGCGGGCCGGTGGTTTTTCCGGACTCCGGCAGTTTTGTGATCACCCCGGTGGCACCCCATAACCTGAATGTGCGGCCCATTGTGGTGCCGGATAACAATATTATTTCATTTGAAATTGAAAGCCGGTCCGACCAGTTTATCTGCGCCCTCGATTCCCGCCGGGAAATTGTGAGCAAGGATATCCAGCTGGCGGTTAAAAAAGAGGATTTTGATATCAGTCTGGTCCGCCTCAGCGAGAATAATTTCCTGCAAACCCTGCGGAATAAGCTGACCTGGGGACTGGATAAACGGAACTAAATTCTTAGTCCGGTAAAAGAAAATAGCTACTTTTAACGTTCTAATTGATCCCGAACCATTTTAAACGTTATGACGACAAAGATATTAGCGGCCGTATTCCTTCTTACAGTCTGTATTTCAGGCAATAATACTCTCCAGGCACAGGATGCGGTGGTGCAGGAAGGGGAGTTTGGCATCGGCGTTGGTGCCGGTCATTATTTTGGCGACCTGAATACCAGGGCCAAATTCAACAGGGCCAAAGTAGCGGCCTCCATCTTTTTCCGTAAAAATCTGGGTAACTATATTGCCCTTCGGGTAGGTGCCTCTTTTGCCCAACTGGGTTATTCTGACAAATACAACACCCATAACCAGTACATGCTGGAAAGAAACCTGAGCTTTAATAGCAAGGTTTGGGAACTGACCCTGCAGGGGGATTTCAATTTTTTCCGGTTTATGCCAGGTGATCCGGCCTTCAGTTTCACCCCTTATATCACGTTTGGAGCAGGTGTATTCAGCTATGATCCCTATGCCTACCTGAAAGGAAGAAAGGTCAATCTTCGTCCGCTGGGTACAGAAGGACAGGGAACCAATCCTTATAGCTCCATGGCCATCAGTATTCCTTTTGGTGGCGGATTCAAGTATGCCCTCAACGACCGGATCAATATTGGCTTTGAAGTATTACACCGTTTCACCAATACAGATTACCTCGATGATGTGAGCAAGACCTACGCAGATCCTGCCACTTTTGTTCCTAATCCTGATGGCAGTCCTTCTGATGCTTTCCTGCTGCAGGACCGCTCTTACGAATATGGCATTAATGTAAACCGGAAGGGAACTTCCCGTGGAATGAGCAAACAAAAAGATCAGTTTGTAACGGCCATGTTCCATCTTTCTTTCAACTTGCAGTCTTACCGCTGCCCTACGGCCAAGTAAGATTCACCCCTTGGTGCTATTCATATGTTAAGAAAATCTAATTATTTAGCAGTACGGTTAAACGAACGATTCAAGTAGCTGTCTCTAAATAAACATAAATTTTAAACCTAACACCGAATTTTATGCGCCTGACTAAAGTATTGTTCAGCCTTGCTATCCTGACCATTTTTACTGCCGGTACTGCATTTACTCCCGTAAAGAAAGTAAATGGTGACTGGTTTTTCCTGGAAGACAAAAAAGTTGGTTTTGGAGTGGATCATGATGTAATCCACTTCGGCAACTGGAAAGATGATGTTCGCCAGATCAAATTAAGAGTTACTGATGGTCCGCTCCGTATGTACAACATGATCATTCATTTTGACAATGGTACAACACAGTCTGTTGAACTTCGCAATAAGTTCAACGCAGGAACAGAAAGCCGTATTATTGATATGGATGGCGGACTTCGTCACCTGACCAAGATCGAATTCTGGTATGAAACCAGGGGTTTTGCCCGCGGAAAATCCAGGATCGCGGTTTGGGGTCGCAACTAATCTCCCAGCCTCAAAATCTTTTTTCGCCACGAATGCACGAATATTTTTTCGTGAATTCGTGGCTTTCTTTTTTGTTTACCACGAAGGGTTTTGGCCACTAATTCACGAATTGTATTGTAATGAGATCGGGGCTGAGTAAAGATTAGTGCATTCGTGGCTTTATTTTTTGTCACGAAGGATATCAGCCACTAATTCACGAATTGTATTGTAATAAGATAAGGGCTGAGGAAAGTTTTAGTTCATTCGAGGCTTCTTTTTAGTCCTTTTGCGGATGGTGGTTTAAAATGATAACTTCGCGATGTTGACGCCTATGTCCACCATGATTGAACATATCGACAAAAGCAGGCTGCCCCGGCATATCGCCATCATCATGGATGGGAATGGACGCTGGGCAAAGGAAAAGGGGGAGGACCGGCTTTTCGGGCATTTTCATGGGGTGGAGAGTGTGCGGAATATTGTGGAGGGCTGTGCCGAACTGGGTGTGGAATACCTGACCCTCTATGCCTTTTCAACGGAAAACTGGGACCGGCCCGAGTATGAAGTGGTAGGACTGATGGAACTCCTGGTCAATACCATCCGAAAAGAAGTGGAGAGCCTCAATAAGAACAATATCAGGCTACATGTAATCGGCGATATGAGTATGCTCCCCGATTATGCGAGGGCCGAACTCAATGAAGCCCTGGAGATCACCAGTGAAAATACCGGCCTGAACCTGATCATGGCCCTGAGTTACAGCGGGCGCTGGGAACTGCTCAATGCAGTGAAGAATATCGCCTATGAGGTGAAACAGGGAAGGCTAAGCGTGGAAGCCATTGACCAGGATACTTTGCAACGTTATCTCTGTACCAGCGGATTTCCCGATCCTGAACTCATGATCAGAACCAGCGGCGAATACCGGATCAGCAATTTCCTCCTCTACCAACTGGCTTATGCCGAGCTCTATTTTACCCAGGTCAGGTGGCCCGATTTCCGGAAAGAGAACCTTTATGAGGCCATCCTCGACTACCAGAACCGGGAAAGGCGTTTTGGCAAGACCAGCGAACAGGTCCTAAGCTAAAAACAGCCTCCTGGACCCTCTTTCCAGCCCCACATATTCATAAAATATCTAATTTATTCTTCTTTCCTGATTTCTTTAACAAAGACTTCAATTTTTTACCGTTATTTTGCCGCCTGTTTCAGCAGAGCTATATGTGTAAATAAAAGAAAATTAACTGCTTATAAATTCCCGGGTTCGGAGTGATCAACCAGAACATTTAAACATGCAACAAATTTTACTAAGGTTTAGTGCTGCCCTGATAATGACGGTGGTTTCCGTATTTCAAATGCAGGCACAGGTAGACACTACCACACCCACATCGGCGGATCCTAAACTGACTGCCTGGAAAACATCCCGCATTCCCAAAGAATATACTGTTGCCGCTGTAAATATTACCGGCGTTCGTCACCTCGATACTTCCATCGTTTATTCCATCACGAATATTAACCCCGGTGATAAGTTCATGCATCCCGGATCTGATATTTTTGGAAAATCGATTGCTAATCTCTGGAGACAAAAATTATTTTCCAATGTGCAGATTTATGTAACGCGTGTGGATGATGACCGGGTTTGGATTGAAGTAAGTGTACAGGAGCGGCCCCGTCTGGGTAATTTCAAATTTGTTGGTCCTAAGAAAACTGAAGCTGAAGAACTGCAGACCAAGATCAACCTGGTGAAGCAAACCATCATCACGGAAAATACGCGCAGGGAGATCATTGAAAAGACAACGAAATTCTATACCGACAAGGCTTATCGTAATGTAACAGTTCGGATCGAAGAGAAGCCTGATACATCCTTTGCCAACTCCAGTGAAATCATCATTTATGTTGATAAAGGTGGTAAAGTGAAGATTGATAATGTTCGCTTCTACGGCAACGACAATGTGGATGATTTTCGTTTAAAAAAGCAATTGAAGGGAACCAAGGAAATGGGCAAGATGACCCTGAATCCTGTGTACCAGGCCAGTCCTTACGGAACGGACAAACCTTTTTCATTCAGTCAGTGGCTGAAAGAATGGGGATTCCTTTCTCTCAGCAAAACAAAACGCCTGCTGGATCCCTGGTTCAGGTTCAAACTGAGCGGTGCAAAATTTGAGCAGACGAAGTATGAGGAAGACCGGGAGAAATTACTGGATTATTACAACTCCCTCGGTTACCGGGATGTACAGATCGTGGAAGATACCCTGCTCACGATTAACAAGACCGGCAATATCAATGTTGATATCAAAGTAGATGAAGGAAGAAAATATTATTTCGGCAATATCACCTGGAAGGGTAATGCCAAATACACCGATTCTACACTCAATAATATTCTCGGTATCTCCAAAGGAGATGTTTATAACCTGTCTGCTTTAAACAGACGCCTGGGCAAGGAAGCTTCCCAGGAAGGTGGTGATATCAGTGGTTTGTACATGGATGATGGTTATCTGTTTTTCCGTGCGGAACCAGTGGAAACAGCTGTGTACAATGATACTATTGACTATGAGATCCGCATCACGGAAGGACCACAGGCAAGGATCAAAAATGTGACTATTGCCGGCAACGAAAAAACAAAAGACCATGTTATCAGACGGGAACTCCGCACCATTCCGGGTGAACTGTTCAGCCGCTCTGACCTGATTCGTTCACAACGAGAACTGGCCAACCTGCAGTTCTTTAATCAGGAAACTATCAACCCCGGTGTGGTTCCCAATGCAGAAGACGGTACAGTGGACATCAACTGGAAGCTGGAAGAAAAATCATCTGATCAGCTGGAGTTATCTGCCGGTTGGGGTGGTGGTATCGGCTTAACCGGTACACTGGGTGTAACCTTCAATAACTTTTCGATCAAGAATATTTTCAAGAAAGCTTCCTGGGATCCATTGCCTACCGGCGACGGACAAAAACTGAGTCTGCGTTATCAGTCGAACGGTGTGGCTTTCCGCTCCCTCAACTTTTCATTTACTGAACCCTGGCTGGGAGGTAAAAAAAGAAACTCATTCACCATTGGAGTGAACAGCAGTAAGTTCTCCAATGCCTTTAACCAATTCGGTCAGATCGACCGGGCCAGGTCCGATACGAACTACCTGAAAACAACTGGTCTTTCTATTGCGCTTGGTAAGCAGCTGAAATGGCCGGATGATTATTTCAACCTGGTGTACACGCTCAATTTCACACAGTATAAACTGATGAACTATCCCATCTTTGATGAGAATTTCAGAAGTGGTATCTCTAATAATATCAGTGCCAAGATCGCCATTCAGCGTTCATCGGTGTTTGATCCGATCTTCCCCAGGAGTGGTTCCAGCTTTATGGCCAGTGTTCAGTTCACACCCCCTTATTCCCTGATCAATAAAAGCATTACCAACTCCAACAATAAATACAAGAATCCGGAATACCATAAATGGCGTTTCAATGCAGAATGGTATGTGCCATTGGGTAAACCCATGGGTGCAGATAAGAACAGGCAGTTTGTGCTGAAGCTGGCTGCCAAGTATGGTTTCATGGGACGGTATAACAATAAACTGGATTACTCACCCTTTGAAAGATTCCAGGTGGGTGATGCTGGTCTGACCAACAACTTTGGTTTGCTGGGTTATGATATCATTGCACACAGGGGATATCCGGTTTACCAGAATTCCAACCCTTCGATTAATCCTGAAGACCAGCAGAATGCCAATCAGTTCTTCACCATCTTTAATAAATACCAGGTAGAGTTGCGTTTCCCGCTGGTGACCAATCCCAGCAGCACGATATACGCCCTTACCTTTTTTGAAGCAGCCAACGGGTGGTACAGTTACAAAGACTACAATCCATTCCGCTTAAGGCGCAGTGTGGGTGTGGGTATGCGTTTCTACCTGCCGATGTTTGGTCTGCTCGGATTTGATTACGGAGTGGGTCTGGACAGGATGAATAGCGCGAATCCGGGTCTGAAAGCGGCCTCCCGATTCACCTTTATGCTGGGCTTTGAACCAGAATAAATCGTCGTAAATTCCGGAATATAAAATCATTCAAACCCTTCTAATATGAAAAAGCTGCTGTTCTTCCTCCTATTATCCGGTATTGGTCTGGCAGGTGTTGCACAGAAATACGCAGTGATTGATACCCGTTATATCCTTGATAAAATGCCCGATTATAAAGAGGCCCAGAAACAACTGGACGATATTGCAGCGGGCTGGCAGAAAGATATTGACGGGAAACAGGCCGAGCTGGACAGGATGTACAAGGATTATGATGCCGAACAGGTAATGCTCAGCGAGGAACTGAAGAAAAAAAGGGAGGACCAGCTCTTTAATAAAGAAAAAGAACTCCGGGATTTGCAGCGCAAACGCTTTGGTTTTGAAGGGGATCTGTTCAAAAAAAGACAGGAACTGGTGAAGCCGATCCAGGACAAAGTGTATAATGCCATCCAGAAGATTTCCGTGGCAAGAGGCTATGACTTTGTACTAGATAAAAGTGAAGGAATTACCATTATCTTTGCCGACCCCAAACTGGACAAGAGTGAAGATGTGCTGAAAGAACTGGGGGTTAAAAACTGATGTTCCCCATTCCGGATAACTGTTAAAGAAAATGAAACAATACCCCGGGGCAGGCAACTAAATCAACCAAAAAAGTATCCATAAACTTGAACTGCCCGGGAATAAACCCGGTGTGATAAAAAAAACAAAGAACATGAAAAAATTCCTCTCAGTATTTATCCTTGCAGCTGTGCTGCTGATGAGCGCAGAAGCCGGGGCGCAGACGAAGATCGGCTATATCCGTATTGATGATATGGTTGCTTCCATGCCGGAAACTGCCAAGATTGATTCAATTCTCGAGAAGTACCAGAATGACTCGATCAACCCCCGTTATGCCCAGATCGTTTCCCTTTATCAATACAAAGACAGTGTGTACAGGGATTCAGTGAAACCCGCTCCTCCGGCTGTAAAAAAGCAAATCGAAGAAGAACTGCCTTCACTGATTTATCAGATTCAAAACTGGCAGCAGATTGTGAACCAGGCGATCGAGGCAAGACAAAATGAGTTGCTGGCACCCATCTACAGAAAAGTATTTGATGCCGTAAAAGCAGTTGCCAAGGAAAAAGGATATACCCATATCATGACCAAGGAAGCCCTGCTGGTAGCTCCCGATGCCGATGATATTATCGGACTCGTCGCTAACAAGCTGAAAGTGTCCCTTCCCAAGCCCAAATAAAGGCTACATAAAATAATATCAGGAATACCCCCGGATTCGGGGGTATTCTGTTTTCAGGAGTACATTTGTATTATGTCGCAGGCTTCACCCATCGGTGTATTTGATTCCGGATTCGGCGGACTGACCGTGCTGAAAGAAATAGTCAGCCGCCTGCCCCAATACGATTATCTCTACCTGGGTGATAATGCAAGAGCACCTTACGGAAACCGTTCCTATGATACCGTGTATCATTATACCCTGGAAGCCGTGCAATGGTTTTTTGATCAGGGATGTTCCCTGGTGATACTGGCCTGTAATACGGCTTCTGCAAAGGCCCTGCGGACCATCCAGCAGAATGACCTGCCCCGTATCGCTCCGGATAAAAGAGTACTGGGCGTGATCAGGCCCACGGCAGAGATCATCGGCCGCTTTTCAGAAACAGGAAGTGTGGGGGTGCTGGCCACCAATGGTACAGTGGCCTCAGGTTCATATCCCATGGAAATCGAAAAGTTTTTTCCGGAGCTGAAAGTGTACCAGGAAGCCTGCCCGATGTGGGTGCCTCTTGCGGAGAATAACGAACATGAAAGCCATGGGGCAGATTACTTTATTAAAAAAAACCTGCAGCATATTTTTGAAAAGGGGGAAGATATTGATGTAATCCTGCTGGGATGCACCCATTATCCCCTGCTTCGGGAAAAAATTGAAGAGCACCTGCCGGTGGGAGTGAAGCTTTTGGCACAGGGTGAGATTGTGGCAGAAAGTCTGGCCGATTATTTACAGCGCCATCCTGAAATTGAAAAGCAATGCAGCCGGAATGGCCGCCAGGTTTTTTATACAACCGATGATACTGCTGATTTCGACAGTCATGGAGCCCTGTTTTATGGCCAGCCCATCAACTCTATTCATACAGAATTAGGCCATATTTAGACTGATAATCAATAATTAACAATCGACCGGTAATTTTTTTGCCTGATCTTTCCCTGTTCTGGTTTCCAACCCTTACCTTTGCCGTCCTTTCACAAAACCACCGGTGTGGTGACCTGTGGTGATTATGAAACCTGGACCGTTCTCCCGGTCCGCATATTGAAAAAATTATGAAACGTACATTCCAACCTCACCGTAAGCGTCGTAAAGCCGTACATGGTTTCCGTCAGCGTATGGAAACTGCTAATGGCCGTAAAGTACTGGCCGCCAGAAGAAGAAAAGGTCGTAAAAAACTGACAGTTTCCGATGAAAGGAAACTGAAATAAGCCGTTATGCTGAGGTTTAAATAAATTCAAGCTCCGCCGGCGGCGGGGCTTTTTTTATGAGCGGACAATTTACACTGCATAAAAAAGAAAGGCTGAAAAGCCGGAAGGCGCTGGAGCAATTATTCAGCTCCGGAAAGAGTTTTGTGATCGCTCCTTATCGCGTCATTTATCAGCCTGCTGAGACCGGATTACTTTTCACTGTGGGGGTGAGTGCCAGGAATTTTAAAAAAGCGGTGGACCGTAACCGGATCAAACGCCAGACCAGGGAAGCCTATCGGTTACAAAAATTGCCCCTGAAAGAATGGTTGACTGCACAAGGAACCGGCTTACATCTTTTTCTTACTTATACGGCCCGGGAAAAAAAAAGATTTTTCATTGTTACAGGATGCGGTTCAGAAAATTATTTTGAAACTGATCAAAACACTGCATGAAAGTAATCCTCCGGCTGCTTAGCCTTCCTTTTATTGCAGTGATTAAAATTTACCAGTGGGTCATTTCCCCCTGGCTGGGGCCCAAATGCCGTTTTACACCTACCTGTTCCCATTATGCTGCAGAGGCTTTGAAAAAGCACGGGCTATTCAAAGGTTTCTGGTTATCGCTGAAAAGAATTTCCAAATGTCATCCCTGGGGTGGCAGTGGGTACGACCCGGTTCCCTGAAATAAAAAACCCCGGTCTTAACCGGGGTCTGTATAGATAGTTTAGATCTTCTTAAGCTGCGTCAAATCTGTCAGCCACTTTTTTCCAATCAACCACATTCCAGAATGCGGCCAGGTAATCAGCTCTGCGATTCTGGTACTTCAGGTAATAAGCATGTTCCCACACATCTACGCCAAGGATCGGTGTGCCTTTTACATCGGCTACATCCATCAGTGGATTATCCTGGTTGGGGGTGGAACTGATTTCCAGTTTTCCGTCTTTCACCAGCAGCCATGCCCATCCGCTGCCAAAGCGGGTCATACCAGCCTGGGCAAATTTTTCTTTGAATGTTTCAAATGATCCAAATGTTTCGTGAATGGCTTCAGCCAGTTTACCGGCAGGCATTCCTCCACCTTTTTCGTCGAGGCTTTCCCAGAAGAAAGTATGGTTCCAGTGACCACCGCCATTATTACGAACGGCCGGTGAAATTTTACCGGCACTAGCTACCAGTTCTGTCAGTGATTTATTTTCATGCTCGGTTCCGGCAATGGCTTTGTTCAGGTTATCTACATAAGCCTGGTGGTGTTTGCCATGGTGAATCTGCATGGTTTGGGTATCAATATGCGGCTCGAGTGCATCATGTGCGTAAGGGAGGGGAGCGAGTGTAAATGCCATAGTTGTAAAGTTTAATTAGTGATTAACTAAAGGGATAACAAAAGTAAGCAACACTGGTTGAATAAGCCCGGTATTAACTGAATTGTTCCTGCTTTCGAAAAACAGCCCTTAGTTACCTGCCAACCGGCTCTGGGGCAGACTTTTCCTGTAATAACGACCAACATGACCCTTTATCTTACAGGTTGAAAGAAATCTAGCTATATCGGGATCCAGATGAGCTGGTTCTTTCCATTTAATCACAGATCAGTTCCTTTGGAAATTCGTTTTTGGATGAAAGGGCCAGTTAGTCCCCGCTGTTTTTTTATACCCGTTTTTTTCATCTGCAGCACCATAAACGATTCTTCCCAGTTTACTCCAGTATAAAGCACCTGCGCACATCAGGCAGGGTTCGATGGTTACATAAAGGGTGGCATCCGGAATATATTTGGCTCCCAGGGCGTTGAATGCGGAAGTTAGCGCAATCATTTCGGCATGCGCCGTAGGGTCATTCAGCCGCTCGGTCATATTATGTCCCCTGGCAATGATTCGCTCATTGATCACCACCACAGCGCCAATGGGTATTTCCTCCTCTTCAAAAGCTTTCTGTGCTTCTTTCAGGGCCTGCATCATGAAGTATTCGTGCGTCATGGTTCATGGGTTAAGATCAGTAAAACGGAAGCGGGTATCAGCTCGGCCGTCAAGGATGGGGGGGGGGGGGGGGGGGGCAGTTTCAAGTTCCTGCAGGGATATCAAGCGTCA
This sequence comes from Chitinophagaceae bacterium, assembly GCA_016720745.1. Classification (GTDB taxonomy): domain Bacteria; phylum Bacteroidota; class Bacteroidia; order Chitinophagales; family Chitinophagaceae; genus JJ008. Next base: position 124,232 of record JADKKA010000007.1, read on the forward strand.
GTAATGGGGTTTTTGATAACTTGTAACAAATTTACCAAAATGGAAGGGAGCAGCAGTCTGGAAAATATGCGTGGGTATTTCAACCAGGGGCATACACAATCCTATCAGTTCAGGAAAGAGCAGCTCCGGAAATTAAAAGCCGCTATCCTGGAATATGAGGAGGAATTGTATGAAGCCCTGCGGCAGGATCTGAAAAAAAGCCGGGAGGAAAGCTGGGTTACTGAACTTGGATTTGTGATGGCCGAAATCAACGCGGCACTCCGGAACCTGAAGCGTTGGATGCGCCCCGAAAGAAAAGGGACCAACCTGGTTAATTTGCCTTCCTCCAGCCGGGTGATGAAAGAACCACTTGGAGTGGTGCTGGTTATCGGCCCCTGGAATTATCCCTTTATGCTGTTGATGAATCCGGTGGTAGGGGCCATTGCAGCAGGTAATTGTGTGGTGATGAAGCCCAGTGAGTTTGCTCCAGCCACAGATGCGGTGATGAAAAAAATGATTGAGCAACTCTATCCCCCGGAATATATACTGTATGTGCAGGGAGAAGGTCAGCGCGTGATTCCGTCCATGATGCAGCAATTTGCTTTTGATCATGTTTTTTATACCGGCAGTACTGAAGTGGGAAGAATTATTTATAAAATGGCAGCCGAGAAACTGGTGCCCGTTACGCTGGAATTAGGCGGGAAAAGTCCATGTATTGTAGAAGCCGATGCTAATATCAAAGTGGCCGCCAAAAGAATTGCGGTAACAAAATTCTCGAATGCCGGGCAGATGTGTGTGGCACCGGATTACCTGCTGGTACATGAGTCGGTGCTGGAACCCCTGCTGGAAGCGATTCGGGATTTTATACCGGTGATGTATTCCGTAAATCCTGAAGAGGATGATGGGTATTGCCGGATTATCAATGAAAAGCAATTCGACCGGATTGAAAAGTATTTAAAAGAAGGAACACTGGTTTGTGGCGGGAGAACAGATAAATCCCGCCTGTTTATAGAGCCAACTGTACTGAGGGATGTTTCACCGGACGCGGCTGTAATGAATGAGGAAATATTCGGACCCGTATTACCGGTCATCCCCTTTCGTACGATGGAAGAGGCCTTGCTGATTATCCGGCGCCATCCCGATCCGCTTTCTTTTTATGTCTATACATCCAGCCGTGAAAAAGAAGCAACATGGCTGCAGGCAGTACCTTCGGGTGGTGCCTGTGTAAACAATTGCAGCTGGCACCTGACCAATCACCACCTGCCTTTTGGGGGCAGGGGATTCAGTGGAACAGGCAACTATCACGGTAAATATTCTTTTGATACATTCAGTCATGCCAGGGCGGTAATGAAAACCCCCTCCTGGTTTGACCCTAAAATCAAATACCCGCCGATGAAAGGGAAACTTAAAATCTTTAAATGGGTCATCCGATGAGGAAACTAAAACGATTCCTGCTTGTTCTATTCATACTCATTGCTGCTTTTGCGGTATATGGAAATTGTAAACCGTAACTCAAAAAATATGACCTACCGGCAGAAAGTAATGAAAGCAATCTATCCAGCCCTTATGTGGATTACTAAACTCACCGGAAAAAATTCAAAGCAACTGGCTCATGAAAAAGTACAGCCACCTGTTTCTTTTTATGAATTATCGGCCCAGGCGAATAACGGAGATTCGGTTTCGTTTGAAAAATTCAGGGGCAAAAAGTATTATTAGTCAACACAGCCAGCAATTGCGGCTATACGAATCAATATACCGATCTCCAGCAACTGGCGGAGGATTACCCGGAAAAACTGCTGGTTATTGGATTTCCTGCCAATGATTTCAAGGAACAGGAAAAAGGTACAGATGATGAAATTGCCAGTTTTTGTAAAGTCAATTACGGGGTGAGTTTCCCGTTAATGAAAAAGTCGGTTGTGATTACCCGGACCGGCCAGCACCCGGTTTATCAATGGCTGACAGATTCAGCCAAAAACGGCTGGAACAAAAACAGCCCTCCTGGAATTTTTCAAAGTACCTCGTGAATGAAGAAGGAATACTGACCCATTATTTTGATCCTTCCGTTTCCCCGATGAGTAAGGATATAACTGATGCCATTAAACAATAACAGCATGTTTAGTAAACAGGCAATCGAGCAGTATTTTAATGCTGAAAAAAAGGAAAGTCTTTTTTTTATAGGAGTCGGATTGTCAGCCCTGCTGGTTGCGCTGTTATTTCTCTTTGGGATACCTGGCGCTTTTTATAAGGGGGCAGCGATTCCTTTAGCATTAGTGGGTGCATTGCTGGCTGTTGTGGGGTACACCGTTTACCGGCGCAGTGATAGTGACCGGATCCGGAATGTATACGCATTTGATATGAACCCTTCGGAACTGAAAGAAAAGGAATGGCCAAGAATGCAGCAGGTGATGTTCAATTTTAAAATCTACCGCTGGACGGAGATCATATTATTGCTGGCAGGAGCCGGACTCTATCTTTATTTTATCCGTGATTTCAGCAATGATTTCTGGAGAGGATTCGGATTGGCATTGGCCATCATGTCACTGATTGCACTGGTGGCTGATTATTTTGCAGAAAAAAGAGTGAAGAAATACCTGGATGGCCTCCGTTCGCACATTAAGGAATAATTCCTTCTTTTCTTTGCTGCTCCAGCAGGAAATTCATCCCAAAACTCAGTTTTTTAGCCGAAGGCGATTTGGCACTCAGGGCTCGCCAGAAAGGAGTAATCTGGGCAAGGGCTTTCCCATTTTCATATTCTTCAAAAGCAGCTTCGGCCACTATCCTGACGAAAATACCGGTTGTAACCGGACAGGTATACTGGGCATGGTATTCAGCGGCCAGATCTTTCCGGATTTGACGGATATCTGAAAAATGACCACTGGGAATCTGACGGATATATTGGTCCACGATCAAAGGAGTGGCAATCAGCATACTGGCTCCCGGTGGGATATCGGCAAATCGTTTGGTGGTGACTTCAATTTCGGCCTCCCGGTCAAGATGCAGTTTTTCCTGCCAGGACTTTTTTCCGCTTCCTGTTTTTTGATCAGGCTTTTCCGCCTTCTTTTTAACCACCTTTGCCATAGCATGAATTTAATCAAATCTAAAACAATATAATTATTATGGCAATGAATGATATTATCGGCTCAGTCGGGGTGGCGCTCATCCTGCTGGCGTATTTTCTGGGAACAGAAAAGCTCATGAAGACAGACAGTAAAATCTATTTTGTCCTCAATATTATCGGAGCGGGTTTGGCCACTACCGCCTCCCTGATGATCGGATACTGGCCCTTTGTGATTTTAGAAGCCACCTGGACACTTGTTTCATTATATGGACTGATGAAAGCCATGAAAATCAGCATGACCTGAGTTGACACAAAATCAAAGCAGTTTATTATTTTGATGCTGAACTATGGAATTATGTAGGGAACTAGCAATAAAAGAGAAAAAATTTCGTGAATTCGTGGCAAAAAATAGGAAATCAGAAATGACCAGAAGTAGAAATTAGTGCATTCGTGGCAAAAAATAATTTAGCCACTAAATCACGAAATAATACAGGATAAGTAAGCGTATATTTTTTTACACATTGGTGGATGAGAATCGAAATTAATTGACCGGGCAGTTTTCGTGATAGTTAATCAGTTCGATCGGTGTTTTTTCAAACTGGTGCCCCGCATAAATAACGGCCATTTCATCCAGCACCGCATTGATCTCTTCTTCCGTTTTTAGTGTCACAAGTTTGTTCCGGAACTCTTTGATATTGGGTAATCCTTTGAGGTAGTTGGCGTAATGTCTCCGCATTTCGTTGATACCAACAACCGGACCTTTCCAGCTGACGGATTGTTGTAAATGTTTCCGGCAAACCGCTATCCTGTCTTCAATAGTTGGAGGAGATAAATGAGTTCCGGTGCTTATGTAATGTTTGATCTCATTGAAGATCCAGGGATAACCAATTGCGGCCCGGCCGATCATAATGCCATCCACCCCGTACCTGTTCCGGTATTCAACAGCTTTTTCCGGAGAATCAATATCACCATTTCCGAATATCGGTATCTGAATACGGGGATTATTCTTCACTTTACCGATCAGGGTCCAGTCTGCTTCTCCCTTATACATCTGGGTTCTGGTTCTGCCATGGATCGCCAATGCTTTGATCCCCACATCCTGGAGTCGTTCGGCTACCTCTTCAATGTTTTTGGTTTGATCATCCCATCCCAGTCTTGTTTTAACGGTAACCGGTAAAGATGTTGACTTCACCACTGCGGCCGTGAGTCTGACCATTAAATCAATATCTCTCAATACTCCGGCACCTGCACCTTTGAGTGCTACTTTTTTTACGGGACAGCCGAAATTGATATCCAGCAAATCAGGGTGGGTAACTTCTACAATTTTTGCAGCAAGCGAAAGGCTTTCTTCATCTCCTCCAAAAATCTGGATACCTACCGGGCGTTCATAGTCAAAGATGTCCAGTTTTTTCTGCTCTTGATGGCATCCCGGATCAACCCTTCGGAGGAAATGAATTCCGTGTACATCAAATCGGCTCCCTTATCCTTGCAAACAGCCCGGAATGGGGGATCACTGACGTCTTCCATGGGGGCCAGCAGGAGCGGAAAATCAGGTAGTTGTATGTTGCCTATCTTTACCAATTGTAGAAGTTCATCCTCTTTTTACCGGAGGGATGAATTGGCAAATTTACAACCTAAAAACGGCAAAAACGAATGAGGGGTTTTATGAAAACCAAATCGGCATCCAACCAGTTCCTGGTATTGATCAGCGTGGTCCTGGTTTGTTTTTTTATACTGGGTATTGTGGGTACCATTATTTTATCCGCCGTTACGGGAATCGGATTAAGTGAAATGGCTGATCCCTCAAAGCTGGATCTTACAAAGCCGGTCTATATCAATATGCTCCGGGGGATGCAGGCCATACAGTTTGTAAGTCTTTTTGTAGCACCCACCATTATCTGCACCTGGCTTTTCAGCAGGGAGAATAAAAAATACCTCGGTTTAAAAGCGCCCTCTCATCCCGGTTATATTTTGGCGGGGGTTGGCGTGATGTTAATCGCCATTCCGTTCACCGGATGGTTGGGTGAACTGAATCGTAATATTCCTTTTCCGGAGGGGATGGCCAGTTGGATGCATGAACAGGAAGTGGATGCAGCCAGAACCATTCAGGCATTATTATCCAGACATACACTCGGAGATCTTTTCCTGAACCTGCTTTGTGTGGCCGGATTTGCTGCAGTTGGTGAGGAATTACTGTTCAGGGGCATGGCCCAACGATTACTGATCAAAATGTTTAAAAGCCCGGTGATTGGGATTTTGGTTTCGGCGGCATTGTTTTCTGCGATGCATATGCAGTTTTATGGGTTTTTCCCAAGGCTGGCCCTGGGTATCCTGCTGGGATTGATCTACTGGTACAGCGGAAGCCTCTGGATTGCCATGCTGGCGCATTTTGTTTATGATGCCGTGCTGATTATCCTGGCATATAATAATCCATCCATGCTGTCAGAAGAAAGCAGTCTGCCCATGAAAAATCTGATCCTCGCAGGCAGTATCAGTTTCCTGCTCGTGATTATGTTACTGACCTGGATGCGGAAAAAATCAGTTACCAGTTTTGCATCTGTTTATGCAGATGATGCAGTACCGGTGAAAAACCATCCTTTTGATTTTGATAAAAACACTCCTGAATAAATTCACCACCAACTGCTGTTTATCAATATGGCTTTTAACTGGTCCACCTTCAAGACAAGATCCCTGACTGCCCTGGTATTTGTGCTGATTATGCTCACCGGATTGCTATGGAATCACTGGAGTTTTTTTGTACTCTTTTCAGTCATTCATTTCGGATGCTGGTGGGAGTATTTCAAACTCACGGAAAAAATCCACCGGACCACTTTTCATATTTATACCAAACTGGGGATGATGCTGGCGGGATTTGGGATACTTCTATGGCTTAGCGGGCCGGTTTATCATATCAGCCAATACAGTTTTAAAGATAATTTTTCTATGCCGGTGTCAGCTGCCGGATTTATCCTGATGATCATCGGGGTTTTAAGAGGAGATGCAGTGAATGTAAAAGGATATGGGATGGCCGGACTGGGTATCCTGTATATTTCACTTTGTTGGGGGATGATGATTGATTTGACAGGTTTTCCATTTGATATTTTTGAAAGCAGTAATGTAGCCTCGGGGAATTTTACATTTGTATTAATCCCGGTTGTATTAATTGCCGCTATCTGGATCAATGATACGATGGCCTATATAGTCGGCTCCTTCATAGGTAAAACACCCCTATCACCGGTTTCTCCCAAAAAAACCTGGGAGGGAACAGCAGGGGGGATTCTTCTCGCAACGCTTGTTACCGGATTTTTGACCCATCAATTCGCACCAGTCAATTTTCAGATTCCGGGCTTGGTACTTGAAATACCATCACGACACTGGTACATCATTGCAGGTATTGCGGCAGTTGCAGGAACATTTGGGGATCTGCTGGAATCAAAATTAAAACGGATGGCCGGTGTAAAGACAGTGGCTCCCTCATGCCCGGACATGGAGGATTTTTTGGACCGCTTCGATTCCTTGCTCTGGCCACCCCGGCGGTATGGGTATATGTCCGGGTTTTTATGCGCTGATGGCCCTTGATGGATGACCCTTTCCCATTTACTATATTTGCCGCATGACCATCCACAAAGAAGGCTATAAATCCATTGCCATTGCGGTTCTGCTATTCAGCATTATCAATGTCCTGTCTTTTTATTTCCTGAGTTATTCTCTCCCGCTGATCAGCTGGCTGCTCTTTGTGATCACGGCAGCGATGCTGGCATTGGTGATCTCCTTTTTCCGGATCCCGAAAAGGGTACATACGATTGCTGAAAACAGTATCATTGCACCGGCAGATGGTAAAGTGGTGGTTGTGGAAGAAGTACAGGCTGATGAATATTTTACAGATCGCCGGATCCAGATCTCCATCTTCATGAGCCCGCTGAATGTGCATGTAAACCGGAATCCCGTGAGTGCAGATGTGGTATACAGTGAATATCATCCCGGTAAATATCTTGTGGCCTGGCATCCCAAGTCATCCACCGAGAATGAACGTCATTCAGTTGTGTACCGAAAAGATGGAAAAGATATACTGGTGAAACAGATTGCCGGCGCCCTGGCTAAACGCATCTGCAATTATCTGCAACCCGGCATGAATGTAAAACAGGGGAGGAAATGGGTTTTATCAAATTCGGTTCCCGGGTGGACCTGCTCCTGCCGCTGGATGCAAAAATCAATGTAAAAATTGGTGATAAACCAAAGGGTGGGGTTACGGTGATTGCGACATGGTAATTGAAATCGACTTGCCTGCCGGCGGGCAGGTAGTTATCGGGAGAAAGTTGAAAATTCAAAACTCTGTCAGCATTTCGGCGTTCGATTTCATCGATTATTTCCAAAGGGCGCAAAGAAACGCAAAGATGAATCTATTCAATGCCAGAGGTATTTTGGCATATGAATGACAATTTTAAAAGATTCCTTCAAGTTCTTTTAGTGAGAATACGGTATAAGTAGGTTTCTCTCCTTTTACCATTTCGATTTCTTTATTGAGATGATTGACATGCACCTGGTCGATACCGGCGTTTAAGGCTCCCAGTATATCTACATCAATACTATCGCCGATCATGATGCTTTCTTCCGGGGAGGCACCTGTTTTTTGAAAAGCGTAGTCAAAAATTTCCTTATGTGGTTTGAGGCTGTTACTTCCTTCAGAAGTGATAACCGCACCGAAATAATGCTCCAGTCCGCTGCTTTTTAATTTGCCATACTGTGTTTTTTCAAATCCATTGGTGATCATATGGAGCTGATAGGATTTGGATTGTGAGTAATTCAGTATTTCAATGGTATAAGGAAATAAGAGCTTGCGGGTAGGTAAGAGGTCCAGGAATCGCAGTCCCATATCGCGGGCCAGGGGCTCATCGGCTATTTTAAAATCGAGCAGGGCCAGCCACATCCTCTTCCAGCGAAGCTCATCTACCTTGATATATCCGTTGCGGTAGCGGTCCCAGAGCTTGTCATTGTGTACCAGGTAATTCCGGTGAAAAAGATCAAAATCATGGATGCCTCGTTGATCCAGTTGCAGATCGGTGTAGAGCTCCAGCAGAGTTTGCCGGCTATTGGCTTCAAAATCCCAGAGGGTATGATCAAGGTCAAAAAAAAGATGCCTGTATTTCATTAGATTGCTGCTTGTTCACTTCGTTTCACTATCAAGAATGAAGAGAGAATGAATAATTTTTTTACAGCCTGGTTTTAGTAATTTCGGCTGCTACACTCAGTTTGCAGGCAAAGAAACCGGAAATATTTAATACCCATAACCATTTTTTCATGAACATAGCAATTACAGGTGCATCAAAAGGGATCGGAAGGGCCATCGCTGAAATTTTTGCCGCAGAAGGACACCACCTTTTTCTTTGTGCCAGGAAAGAAGCCAGTCTGTATCAAACGATGGAGACCCTGCAAAAAAAATACCCTGCTGCCATCATCAAGGCCAAGCCATTTGATCTCAGCCGGCCGGCAGAAGCAAAAGCATTTGGTACCTGGTGCCTGGAATATGGCGTGCCGGATATACTGGTCAATAATGCCGGGGTGTTTGAACCCGGTTCTGTTTACAATGAGCCGGAGGGATTACTGGAAAGTCAGATCGCCACCAACCTCTATAGCGCTTATCATGTAACCCGCACTGTTCTTCCCTGGATGATGGAGAAAAGAGCCGGGCATATTTTCAATATTTGTTCTATCGCTTCCCTGCATGCTTACCCCAATGGCGGAGCATACAGCATCAGTAAGTTTGCCCTGCATGGATTTAGTAAAAATCTCCGGGAAGAACTGAAACCATTCGGAATCAAAGTAACCGCAGTTCATCCGGGGGCTGTAATGACAGATTCCTGGGGCGGATTTGACAATAGCAAAAAAAGGATCATGGAAGCATCCGATATTGCCAAACTGGTCTATGCCGCTGCACAACTTTCGCCACAGGCCTGTGTGGAAGATATCCTGATCAGACCGCTGCTGGGTGATTTGTAAACCGCTGATCGCCTGATTTTATCCT
>JADKKA010000008.1 GCA_016720745.1 Chitinophagaceae bacterium
CCATAACCAGTTCTGGAATGGGGCCGGTGTAGTCATGAATCTTTTAAATGTGAATGGTTGTGCTGCCATTACATTCCGCATCTTCTGTTGTATTACCAATTTATTGCTGATACAATAACCTGTGTACAAAAGGCTGGCAGACAGTCCGCTGATATAAATAATTTTCCGGATCCGATGCTGTTTGTAAAAAAGCAATAATAAAAATGCAATACCCGGGAAAAAAGAGAAAAAAGGATCTGCCACAAAGATCACATTGAATGCCACTCTTCGGCTATCAAATGGTTCAAACCAGCCCGTTCCATAGTTATTTAATGCATCCAGTAAAAGATGCAGTCCTCCTGCCAATAAAAATAATAACAACCAATGACGATATGAAATAGCTCCTTTTTTAATGAAATGCCGGAATAGCAGAGCCAGTAGGGGGCTTATGATCAGTAAAAAAAAGAAAGAATGGGTGATTCCCCTGTGCGCAAAAAGATTATCTGTTGTGTCGAGCCAGAAAGCGGCCAGAAAATCTATATCCGGCAGGCTATGTGCCAGTATACCGATCAGCATCGCTTTTTTCCCAAGCTGTTTTCCAGCCATCGCTTCGCCGAGACATGCACCCAGGGCAATATGTGTAATGCTATCCAATGTATTATTTCATGTACCGGTAATAACCAGAACCGGTGAATTTTATCCCTTAGCAATAATACAGTTTACAGGATCAATTTATACTGATCATTGCTAATAGTTGATTGAACTTTTTCCGGTATATATATACAAGCTAGTTCATTTCCATTGATCAGCGGATCAGGAAATACGATAAAGCTTCAGAAGTTTGAAACTGTTCAGAAGAGGCTTTAGCCGGTTTTAATAATAGGGGCTGATCATCCAATACACCAATACTCCTGTAACGGCTACATAAAACCATATCGGCCAGGTAATACGGGCCAGTTTTTTATGACGGGCATAATCACCGGTGAGGGCCCGGTAGGCTGTAAAAAGAATAAAAGGGAGAATGATACCAGCCAGCGGTATATGTGTTCCTAAAATGATATAATAGATGATCCGGCTATTGCCCACCGCTGTCTTTTCCAATGCGTCTACTGTGCCATCATGGTTAAGATCACCAAAACGGGTTTCGCCTGCAAACAAATGGTGACAAATATAACTGAGCAGGAAGAGCAGGGAAAGGACCATGGCCGCCAGCATGATATTGCGGTGCAGTACCTGTTTATCCTGTTTTATAGCCAGCAATGCGAGGATCAATGCGATTGCCACCAGGGAATTGATAACAGCATTGGCTTTGGCAAAAAGGTGTACATCAAAACCCAGGTCCACTTTTAGCTGAACTCTTCCCAACAGTACAACTGCAATAAAAACGATAGCGGAAAATCCAAGTATCAGCCAGTTGGCTTTTTTGTCATTCTTTTTCCAGGTGGCCTGCAACATGATTTATTGTTTTTTTCGAATAACGAACAGTAACAGGCCAACCCCAAAGATGGCCAGCAGGAAAACAACTGCGATCAATTGTAGTTTACCGGCGAAGAAACTTTTTCTGGCAGGATCTTTTTCCATGGTCAGCAATACCAGGTCGGAGGAGAGCCGGGAGAGAGAGGCAGAATCAAGTCCATCGTAAAATCCGCGGACATGTCTGCTACTGTCGATAAGGATAAATTTATCACTGTGAATAAAACTGGTATCCACTCCTTCTCCCGTCCTGCAGGCCTACTTTCATTTCATTCAGAGCCAGGTCATAAATTTCCTGTTTATTACCGGTCAGTAACCACCATTGATCGGGATTGATCTGAAAGCGATCTGCCCAGCCTTTCAGTCGGGATACTGAATCTCTTTCCGGATCGATACTGAAAGAAATAAAATGAACAAAATGGTTGGACCGGTCACCTACTCTTTTTCCATTGTGAATGGATTCGGCGAGTCTTTTCATATTGCGGGTCATCCCCGGGCAAATGGTCGGGCAACGGGTAAAAAATAAATCAGCGATCACGATTTTTCCTTTGAGATCATCCCAGGTAATCGTTTTGCCTTCCTGATTGGTGAGTTTAAAGTCTTTGATTTTATGCCATACTGTATCGGATTGCCGTTTTCCTCTTTTCACCACTTCCTGAACGGTGTCGGCAAAAAATGGCGGGGCATGACAATGGCCGTTTCACTTTTATCCTTGACGACAAAATAGGCCACCAGGGGTAACAGGAGGGCCAGCATGACCGCATATAGGGCTCTTTTATTCACAGATTCACTTTTGAAAACAGGTTCCGAAAAAAAACCATTAAACCTATTACCTTAACAGGTAAGCGGCTTAATGGTTCCTGATTGGTTAAACTGTTATAGGTTATTCCTTTCCGCTTTTTTCTGCAGGTGCTGCTTCATGCTTTTCTCCGTGATGCTTGCTGGGCATTGTTGATTCCTTAAAATAAGGATCGTACTGGTTCCGGAGTTTCTTATAGGAATTACCATCTGCAATAAAAGCGATGATAAACCATACAAAGAGGAGCAGGGGTACAACGATCGTCATGATCATATTCCTGATTTCATCACCCAGGTGCATGAATACAGAAACAATATAAAAGGCCTTGGCCAGGGTAAGGATACAAACAACCCCTTTGAACATCAGCACCAGCAGGTCGCTGGGATTAGGTCCTTTGTGGATAGTATAGATCGCAAGACCGATCGCCAGCTCGATAACTGTGATGATAGAAAGAAGGATCGTGGTCTTTCTTACTTTTTTTCTGAATATCGCATCATCAGCATGCCCGTGATGAACACTTACTTCCGGGTAAGCTGCTGAGGATGAAATACTCTTTGTCGGATCATAATGACTACTCATAATCTATATAGTTCAAAAATTATCAAATAAGGTAAAAACAGAGGAACACGAATACCCAAACGAGGTCTACAAAGTGCCAGTACAAACCTGCTTTTTCGATCATCAGGTAATGTCCTCTTTGTTCAAATACTCCTTTCTGTGCCATGATCAGCATCACGATATTAATCACGACTCCGGAGAATACGTGGAATCCATGGAAACCGGTGATTCCAAAGAAATAACCGCCGAAGGCGATCGGACCTTTTTCACGGATATGTGCATGGGCCACATCCACTATTCCGGCTAATTGAGAAGATGACATTTTCTCAAGTGATTCCACACTGGCTGCTGCCATTCCCTGTTTGGGGAATTCATGTGCCAGGTGTACAAGGGTTTCATGGGAGGAAGTTGCCAGGGCTGATTGTGCCAGGGCCGGATCTGCCAGCTCACCCCATGGATTTCCACCCATATTCTGACCAATCATATCGATATACATCTTGCCATCTATTGTTGTGGCTAATACTGCATGTTCACCGGTAATCAGGTGATGCCATTCCCAGGCCTGACAGCCAAGGAAGGCCAGTCCGCCAACGATGGTCCAGGCAATCCATTTAACTACTCCGTTTTTATCTCCCTTATGCCCGGCATGTACGGCCAGTACCATGGTCACCGAACTGATGATCAGGATAAAGGTCATCACACTCACAAAGGCCAGTGGCAGATTCGCATGACCGGCTCCCGGGAAGGCGTTAAACACCACGTTGGGATCGGGCCAGAAATTCTGGCTGAAACGGATAGTGCCATAGGAAATCAAAAAGGCGCCAAATGTAAAGGCATCACTCATCAGGAAATACCACATCATCAATTTGCCGTATTCCAGGTTGAATGGGCTTTTACCGCCGCTCCACCATTTGGTTTGATGTACTGTTGATTGTGTTGACATAACTATTTATAAAAAATCAAGAAACAATTCAATCGCGGTTTCTTTCTCACCCAATCAGCACAAAGAAGACCAGCAGGTACAACCACAACAGGTCCACAAAATGCCAGTAGGTGGCGGCCACTTCTACGGGTACTGAACTATAATTTTGCTCCGGCCGATAAAGGCTTTTACAAACATTACCACGAGTGCGATGACACCACCAGCTACGTGCAGGGCATGCAATCCAAAGATCACATAGAGAAACTGGCCTGCGCCACCTCCTTTGAATGTGATCCCCTGATCATTCCACAATTGCTGGAAACCCAGCCATTGCATCAGCACGAAAGCAATACCGAGGATCAGGGTTAACCCCACCAGCATGCGGTATTGCTGCATGTACCTTTGTTTAAAAGAGCGAAGTGCCAGCTGGATGGTCAGGCTGCTCAGCAGGATAGCGGCAGTTGATCCCCAGAATATTTTTGGCACTGCTACCGGCACCCAGGTGCTCTGATTGCTTTTCACAATAAAAGCACTTGTCAAGCCGGCAAACATCATCACGATACTTCCAATGGCCACCCATAAGGTAAACTTATGAGGGTGCATTCTTTTTTTACCCTTATCCCCTAAAGGGGGATTACTGGCATCTTTTATATTCACTTCACTTACCATTTGCTTCATTCAATCTCCATACAGATTTCTGATCCACTTTTTTCAGCATGATAATGCTTAAGCTCCTGCTGTTCAGATTTTGCTTAATAACCAGGCCAGCATCACCACGGGCAGGTATAAATAGCTTCCAAACATCACTTTTCTGGCTGATCCTACATCCATCTTTTTATACAATACCATACAACGCATGATCATAAAAGCATTGGCCAGTAGCACCAGACCCAGACTGATTAAACCTGCAGTATCCTCATACGTGCAGATTCCGGTATAGTAGGGTGCCAGTGTTACCGGGACCAGCAACAATGAATACAACACTGTTTGCAATGCCGTGAACTTTGTTGGTCCTTCTTCAGCAGGTAATAATTTAAATCCTACGGAAGAATAATCCCTGTGTGCTACCCAGGCAATGGCCCAGAAATGCGGGAACTGCCAGAAGAACTGAAAAGCAAACAGTATCCAGCCTCCGAGCGTCAGCGCATTATCTCCGGCTGCCCAACCGATCAAACAGGGCAGGGCCCCGGGTACTGCACCCGCCAATACGGCAATTGAATTGACTTTCTTCAAAGGCGTATAGATGAATGCATACAGGAACAAACTGAAAGCAGCCAGTCCGGCCGCCAGCCAGTTAAAAAAATAACCCAGGATAAAAACTCCTGCGGCTCCGGTGACGATAGAAAATATCCATCCTTCCGTGACACTCATCCTTCCTGATGCTACCGGCCTTTTGGCGGTTCGCTTCATTTGGGCATCTGTGTCTTTTTCAACTACCTGGTTGATGGCATTGGCACTTCCTGTTACCAGCATCCCACCTGCAAAGAGCAAGAGTATCATTCGCCAGAAGTCCACATAGTTTTCCGACCCTTTGGTCAGTGCAAAACTCATGATACTGCTGAACACCACCATGATACTCAGCGAAGGCTTGATCAGTAATAAATAGTCCTTTATCTTCTTCATTTCGCCTTCGCAATCTTTTATAAGAACAAAGTCCCGGGAAATTTTCTCCGGAATAAATCCGGTTCAACAGAGGTTTGATGCCCCCTGCTCAATTTCCCTTCTATTTAATGCTTGCTTTCATGTTCACCCACCGGTTCGGTCTGCGGAATGAAATCTCTTCCATCCTTACCGTAATCATAAGGCCAGCGATGTACTTCAGGAATTTCGCCATCCCAGTTACCATGACCTGGTCTGATCGGTGTGGTCCATTCCAGCGTATTGGCTCCCCATGGATTTGGAGTGGTTACTTTTCTTCCTTTGAAAATAGAATAGAAGAAGTTGAACACAAACATCAGCTGAACAGCAAATACGATGATGGAAACAACGGTGATCATTTTATCCAGATCGCCAAACTGGGAGAAAGAAACCCAGCTGCTCTTATCGAGGTAACGACGGGGCATACCAGCCAGACCCTGATAGTGCATGGGCCAGAAAATCAGGTAAGCACCGATTAATGTTACCCAGAAATGAATATATCCCAGTGTATTATTCAGGTAGCGGCCAAACATTTTCGGGAACCAGTGGTACACACCGGCAAACATGCCGAACATGGAGGCCACACCCATTACAATGTGGAAGTGGGCCACCACAAACATGGTATCATGCAGATGGATATCAATGGTAGAGTTACCGAGGAAGATACCGGTGAGACCACCAGAGATAAACAGGCTCACAAAACCAATAGCGAAAAGCGTACCCACGGTGAATCTGATATTACCTCTCCAGAGTGTGGTCAGCCAGTTGAATACTTTGATGGCCGAGGGCACCGCAATCAATAGCGTTAGTAGTACAAAGATGGATCCCAGGAATGGATTCAATCCCGTTACGAACATATGGTGCGCCCACACGAGGAAGGCCAGGATACAAATAGCAAATAAGGATCCCAGCATCGCCATATAACCAAAGATGGGTTTGCGGCTGTTAACCGATAGTATCTCAGACACCATACCCATGGCTGGTAAAAGAATGATATATACTTCCGGGTGACCCAGGAACCAGAACAGGTGCTGGAAGAGGATGGCACTACCGCCTTCATTGGGCAGGATTTCACCATTCACTACGATATCACTCAGGAAGAAGCTGGTACCGAGGTTGCGGTCGAATAATAAAAGGATCGCACCGGAAAGCAGTACAGGGAAGGATAATACACCCAGTACAGCGGTAAAGAACATTGCCCACATGGTCAATGGCATCCGGGTCATGCTCATTCCTTTGGTCCGCATGTTCAGGATGGTAGAGATATAGTTCAAACCTCCCAAGAGGGAAGACACAATAAAGAGCGCCATACTGATCAGCCAGAGATCCATCCCCAGTTTGGAGCCATCAGAAGCCTGCCCCAATGCACTTAGCGGCGGATAAACCGTCCATCCACCTGAAGCCGGTCCGGTAGTGATAAACAATGAAGAGAACATCACTACACTGGCCAGGAAGAAGAACCAGTAAGAAAGCATATTCAGGAAGGGAGAAGCCATATCGCGGGCACCGATCTGCAGGGGAATCAGCAGGTTCGCAAAGGTTCCGCTCAGGCCGGCAGTCAATACAAAGAATACGAGTACAGTACCGTGGATGGTTACCAGGGCATAGTAAAACTCAGGCTGAATTTGTCCGCCCTTGGCCCATTTACCGAAAATTGTTTCCAGAATCGGAAAACTCTGGTCGGGGTAACCCAGTTGTAAACGGAACAGTACGGAGAACAATCCACCAATGATGGCCCAAATGATACCGGTAATCAGGAACTGTTTACCGATGGTTTTATGGTCCATACTGAAGATGTACTTCGAAATAAATGTTTCGTTGTGGTGATGCACATGGTGCTCATCATGGTGCACTTCATGTGTAGTAGCCACTTCCGGATGTACATGCATTGCTGCGCTCATAGTCTTTTTATTTTACTCGTCCCGCTGGGGTGCTTCAAACTTTATGATAAACGTTACAAACGTTTTTGATTATTTGTTCATTACAGCTGCCACTGGTTTAGCAGCAGTAGTTGTATCCTTCGGCACTGCAGGCTTGCCTGCTTCCAATACCGTTGCATATTGAGGTTTTTTACCGGCCATCCAGGCATCAAATTCTTCCTGGGTTTCCACTATAATCGTTCCTCTCATACCGGTATGGCCTTTTCCGCACATCTGGTCGCAGGAAATTTCGAATACGAATTTGTCGTTTCCTGTTTCCTCTTTCATTTGTTTGGTGGTCTTGGTCGGTGTAAACCACATGGTGGTGGGGATACCCGGTACCGCATCCATCTTCATCCTGAAATGAGCCAGTCCTACGTCATGAATCACATCTTTGGCACCGATGATCATTTTCACTGGTTTGTTTACCACGAGGTGAAGGTCTTCACCGGCGATATAGATATCATCATGATTGGCAGGATCTTCCCAGATTTGTCCGAGCGGATTGCCTTTTGCTTCATCTGTTTTCTTGAAATATTTTTTTCCGAATACGCCATCCTTACCCGGGTAGCGGTACTCCCATTTAAACTGGCTGCCAATTACTTCTACTTCCATGGCACCTTTGGGAGCTTTACCGGTGATTTTGAACCAGTAAAAGATACCAAAACCCACCAGTACGGTCAGGGTGATGGCAGGGATAACGGTCCAGATCAGTTCCAGTTTATTATTATGGGGGTAAAAGAATGGTTTGCGATTATCAGATTCCTGGTATTTAAAAGAGAACCAGAACAAAGCCACCTGGGTGATGATGAATACCACAAAAGTCAGTGCGAGTGTGATGTACAGCATCCGGTCAACCAGTACCCCGTGATCGGAAGCAGGTGCGCCGAGGATCTTTCCTTTCAGTTTTTCATTGCAATAATAAACGCCAATCAATCCTATAATCAGGAACATCAGCAGCATGAACGCATTGATTTTGTTCGACTGCTTGCGTGAACGTTCCTCCCCCCTCAGTACAGCCACGTACTCACTGGCCTTGGCTATCTGAAAAGTGATCAGGAAGCCCAGTACTAAAATCGCAACGATGAAAAATGTATGCATAACTGTTTATCTAAATGACAAATAATTAGGTTCTCGTTTCAACAGGTCATCCATTTGTCTGGTCCCAATAGTTACCAGACAAAAGCTTACGTATGGTGAATTACACTTTCCTTGACAAAAGGATGGTTCTTCGCCAGCAATGGTGCTTTGCTCAGTGCCCTTGCGGTTACATACATGATCAGCCCTGCAAATCCCAGTGCAATACAGAAATCGTAAATCAGCACCGGTACATGGTTGGGCGAAGGGCCCGGGAATACCATCTGGAAGAAATCCAGCCAGTGACCAAAAATGATCAGCAGTGACATGAAGGTGATCGTCGTATAGTTTCGTTTTGAATTCCTCCTCATTAATATTAACAACGGAGCGAGGAAATTGATGACAAACATCATCCAAAAAATTCCTTTATAAATTCCCTGTGCCCTTGGAGCGAAATAAGTGGTCTCTTCCGGAATGTTGGCGTACCAGATCAGCATGAACTGGGAGAACCAGAGGTAGGTCCAGAATACAGAGAAGGCAAACATGAACTTACCCAGGTCATGCAGGTGCTCTTCATTGGTCAGCTCCAGGTAATTATTATTTTTCAGATACACTACAAACAGAGCAATCACGGCAATACCGGATACCCAGGTACTGGCGAAAGTGTACCAGCTGTACATGGTGCTGTACCAGTGTGCGTCAATACTCATCAACCAGAGCCAGGGGATAGATGACATCACTGTCAGGGCAAACACAATCATGAACATCGCTGCCCAGATGGTATTTTTCCAGATGTATTTTTTGTTCTCTTCCAGGTTGGGAAGGGGCTTTTCATCAAGACTGCGGGAAAGCTTGCGCATTTTCCAACCCAGTACTGACCAGAGTACTACGGTTAATACAGATACAGCGGCAAAGAATCCCTTATTCAGAAATCCTTTCTTGAAGTTCAGGATGGTATCATGTTTTACATGTTCAGTATCTGTCCAGTGATAAATGGTATGGTTACTACCAAATGCAATAGACAGCAGGATGGCGAGGGTAATCACGCCGATAACCGGTACAACGGCAGAAATGGCTTCGGGTACACGGCGGAATGACATTTGCCAGCCGCCCCAGGCCAGGGTGGTGGCGCAGATAAAGAACATGGATGCATTAACCACCAGCAGGAAGAATACACTGTTCTGCAACAAGCTGGCCCAGAAGCGGGCATCATTCAAATGCTTTTCTTCTTCGGTACCCTTACCGCCATGTGTGGTAATGTACAAACCAATAACGGCCAGGATGCCGATAGCCATCAGCGCCATCGCAACGGTGTTGAATTTCTTTGGTACCGTGAATTGTTCTCGAATTGTCATCTGTGCTCTTTTATAATGTCTTCAAAAATTATTTGGTCTTGGTAGCCGTGGTATCTGTTGCCGCAGGTGCTGTTGTTGTTGCTGCGGGTGTTGCCGTGGCTGCTTGTTTTTCTTTGATATAATGAATCACCATCCAGCGCTGTTCAGTGCTGAGTTGTGAAGCATAACTACCCATGGTATTAAATCCGTAAGTGATAGAGTGGAACATGGTTCCTTCGGTCATCGCCGTATACTTGGGATCACCCACCAGTGCAGCCGGTTTAGCCGGGAAGGGACCTTCGCCACCTTTATACAACGGGCCATTGCCATCGAGTTTTTCACCATGACAGATTCCGCAGTTCACCAGGTAAAGGCGGGCTGCTTCTGTTTTTTGTTTTTCATCCAGTGCCGGCAGGGGGTTGGTTACATTTTTAGAACTGGCATAACCCACAGAGTCATTCTTATAAGGATACTGCCAGGTCATGTCTCCGCGTGCAATGGTACCTGCTACAGGCATGGCATTGTAATTTACTCCGCCATTTTTCAATGCTTCTGTAGAGGCATAGGTTTCATAAGCCCTGCTATAAGCCATATCAGGCATGTAGGCACGGCCGGGGCTGCGCCTAACTTTATTACAGGAAGTTGCCAGCACAAGTGTGAGTACAACTGTTATAATCCCGATTTTTTTCATCATCCTTTGATTGTATAATAATTTAATGAGCGGCTACTTCTTCTTTCTTCTTTTCAAAACGCATGGTATCCTTATCATACCTGCCCAGCCACCATCCGGTTTCTTTGAACTGCACCTGCACATCGGTTGCTCCTGCATCCATCAAAAATTTGATGGCATCTGATTCGCTGGTTTTATCGGTACACTCCAGTGCCATTACAAACGTATCATCAGTTGAACGGGGATTGAAGTGATCTTTTTTTACAAAGGGAGCCAGCTGACAGAGATAACAGAAAGTCAGTACCATTCCCACCGCAGCAAATAATACGGTCAGCTCAAATGCAATGGGAATCCATGCCGGCAGGGAAAAGAAAGGCTTGCCGCCGAAATTCAGTTTCCAGTCAACGGTTAAAGCCCAGGTAATAAATCCCACAGCCGTTGCGGTTCCGGTAATACCATAGATAAAACCGGCAGTATGCAGACTGGTATCACGAAGACCCATGGCTTTATCGAGACCATGAATGGGGAACGGAGTAAATACATCGTGGATCCTGTATCCGGCACGGCGAACTTTCTTCACCGCAGGGAATAAGACGGCCTCGTCATAAAAATTACCCGTTATAAATTTTTTTACAGCCATTTTATAAAAGTTCTTGTTATAGGTTCTTTGTTGTTTGCCCGATCGGTTTAATGATGGTCTCCAGTTTGTTCTGCACTGAATTTGTTCAGGTCTTCATTCTCCACTACATCCATTTTCTCTTTATAGTTTTCACCGCTTCTCTTCAGGATATGTTTGATCTCGGCAATCGCAATAACCGGGAAGAATTTAGAGAACAGGAAGTAGCAGGTAAAGAACAGTCCGAATGTACCCATGTAGAAACCAACCTCCCAGATTGTAGGTGTATAATAAGTACTCCAGGCACTGGGCAGGTAATCACGGTACACAGAGGTAACGATGATTACAAAACGCTCGAACCACATACCGATATTCACCAGGATGGACATGAAGAAAGTCACGGTAAGGTTCCTTCTCATTTTACGGCTCCAGAAGATCTGGGGCGATAATACGTTACAACCCATCATCAGCCAGTAGCTCCAGCCATAAGGGCTGTTCAGATCCAGCCTGTTACTGAAGAAGGCAAAGTTCTCATACTCTACAGCAGAGTACCAGGCCATGAATAACTCGGTGAGATAAGCGATACCCACAATGGAACCGGTGAGTACGATTACCTTATTCATCACATCAATATGTTCTATGGTAATATAATCCTGCAGTCCCAGCACTTTCCGGGTCACCACCAGCAGGGTTTGCACCATCGCAAAACCCGAGAAGATCGCACCGGCCACGAAGTATGGCGGGAAGATCGTGGTATGCCAGCCCGGTACAACCGAAGTGGCGAAGTCGAAGGATACGATAGTGTGTACAGAAAGTACCAGCGGCGTACTCAGACCAGCCAGTACCAGTGATAAAGCTTCATGACGCTGCCAGTGCTTGGTGCTACCGGTCCAGCCGAATGCTGCCACACCATAAAACATCTTGGCCCATTTCTTTTTCGCACGGTCACGGAGTGTGGCCAGGTCAGGAATCAAACCAGAATACCAGAATAAAAGTGATACGGTAAAGTAAGTTGAGATCGCAAATACGTCCCAGAGCAGGGGAGAGTTAAAGTTCACCCAGAGTGGTCCCCTTGTATTGGGATAAGGTAATACGAAGAAGGCATTCCACACACGACCCATGTGCCAGATCGGAAACTGGCCCGCACACATTACCGCAAAGATGGTCATGGCCTCAGCCGCACGGTTTACACCGGTACGCCAGCCCTGGCGGAACAGCAGGAGGATGGCGGAGATCAGGGTTCCGGCGTGACCGATACCCACCCACCATACGAAGTTGGTGATATCCCATCCCCAACCCACTGTTTTGTTCAGGTTCCACTGGCCGGTACCATAGATTACCTCCATGGTAACGGAGAGAATACCAAAGGCCAGCAGGGCAGCAGAAATCAAAAAGCCGATCCACCAGGCCCTGGAGGGTCTGGCTTCAACCGGCCGGCAGATATCTTCTGTTATCTGGTGATAGTCCTTGTCGCCATCTACCAGCGGCGGTCTTACCTGTGATTCGTATCTGAGTAATGACATAGTCTAAAAATTCCGAGTATAATATTAAATAGCACTAGTTCTCTTTTTGATGCTCTGCGAGCATCTGTAATGTGTCAGACGCTCTTCGAGACGTCAGACACCGTCAGACGCCATCAATGCGTTTCTTCCGGTTTGGTCGCGGCAGGCATATGATCTTCTTTCTTGCCATGACCTTCATCCTTTTTCCCTTCACCATGTTCTTCAGCGCCATGTTCACCTCCCCAGTAATGGTCTTCCTCATCCGTATTCCGGATTTTGGCCATATATGTTACATTGGGAAGAACGTGCAGTTGCTCCAGTACATGGAAGGTTCTTTGCTTGTTCTCTGCCTGTGCTTTGGCTACTGCGCTTTCAGCATCTACGGCATTACCGAATACAATGGCGTTCGTGGGGCAGGCTGTTTGACAGGCTGATTTTACATCACCATCTTTCAGCTCCCGGTTTTCTTTCTTGGCCTGGAGTTTACCTGCCTGTATTTTCTGCACACAGAAAGAACATTTTTCGATTACCCCTCTTGAACGAACCGTTACATCCGGGTTCAGTACCATGCGGGTCAAATCATTGTTCATCTGCTCAATTACAGTGTCCAGTTTACCCACCAGCTGCTGATCGCGGTTATCCGGGAAGCTGTCTGCTCCGGTATAATCCGCCCAGTTGAAACGGCGAACTTTAAAAGGACAGTTATTGGCGCAATACCTGGTACCGATACAACGGTTATAAGTCATTTGGTTAAGACCTTCCTGACTATGGTTGGTGGCGGCAACCGGACAAACGTTCTCACAAGGAGCGTTATCGCAGTGCTGACACATCATTGGCTGGAATACCACGGCTTTCAGATCATTTGGATCTTCACCGGAAACAAAGTAACGGTCGATCCGGAGCCAGTGCATATCGTGGTAACGCAGTACCTCGCTTTTACCTACCACCGGTACGTTATTCTCTGCATGACAGGCAACCACACAGGCCCCACATCCATTACAGGAATTCATATCGATGCTCATACCCCAGTGAATCTCCTGCTGCCTTCTGTTCGGATCAGGATAGAGGGTGGCATTGCTGCGGAAATTTCCACCGGCTTTATTATAGAATGCATCCTGCTGGTGCTGACTGAAATCAGGAATCACATTCGGATGCTTTTTGAAAGAAGCCAGGGTGGTTTCTCTTACTACTTCCTTGCGGTGTTCGTAAGAGTTATGTTTTTGCGTTTGTGCAATCTTGTATTTTTCATGCAGGTTGGTGGCGGTTACACCGGCTGCATGATAGTCATAGGTAGTGCCGTTAAATACAGCAAAAGGATAAACATTCTGACCTACTCCTGCTGCCGTTACACCCAGTGCCTCATTGCGGCCATAACCTACTGCCACAGCAATGGTATCATCATTCATACCCGGGAAAACGAGTACAGGAATTTTTACTTTCTTACCACCCACATTCAATTCAATCGTGGGTTTATGCGGATAATATTCATAATCCATATCCAGCTTGATCCCGAGTTCACCAGCTTTCTTAATAGAAATAATCGCATAGTTATCCCAGGTGGCTTTGGAAACCGGATCCGGTAATTCCTGCAGCCAGGGGTTACCTGCCTGGGAACCGGTACCGATGGATACTTTCTGGTAAAGGACTACTTCAGTTCCTGTAGCTTTTTTATATCCGGCAATGGCGGTTGTAGCTTCTGCAACAGCTGCCCCACTGTATGAACCAGCGCTAACGGTTGGCGGAGCATCTTCTTTCACACCATCCTGCAGGGCTTTATTAAATGCATCTTCTGAACCCAGTTTAGCGGTCCAGAATTCTTTGAAGAAGGTGTCGTAATCTTTATCATTACCACCCCATTTCAGCAGGGAAGTCTGGTAAGGTCTTGTTTTGAAGAGCGGATAAATCGTAGGCTGAATGAAACTGGTGCAACCGGCACAAGGCTCGGCATCACCCCAGCTTTCCAGGTAATGGTGATTAGGGAGTACATATTCGCAGAGCTCGGTGGTTTCATCCATTTTTTCATTGAATGAAACACTCACTTTTACTTTCTTCAGCGCTGCTTTGAATTTATCTGCGTTATAATAAGTATAAGCAGGATTAGCTCCCTGGATCATCAGCGTACCAATGGTACCTGCTTCCATATCGGCTATCAATTGCTCAAATTCACTATCAATACCCTGGCGATAATTCACCGGGCTGCCCCAGTCAACCGTGGTACCATAAGCACCAATCGCATTGTTGATGGCATTGACGATGACCTGTACATTTTTATCGTTGCTGCCACTCACAACAAGCGCTGCGCCTTTGTGTGCATTCAGGTCGGCGGCTACTTTTTTGATTCCTTCTCCCAGTTTACCGGAGAGGCCAGTTCCTGTTCCATTTACTGCATTCAGCAGGTCCAGCGCAACAGCGGCTGTTTCAGAAGGACGATGAGTAAAGCGTTCGTCGGCATTAGAGCCGGTCATGCTCAGGAAACTTTCAAACTGATAATGTTTGCTCATGGAAGGATTCTTCTCATCGATCTTTCTTCCTTTGGCATAAGCGCGGGCAAACTCAACCGGACTGAGCCAGGTTCCGAGGAAATCGGCACCGAGGCTCACGATTACTTTGGCCGCATCAAATTTATAAGAAGGCAATTTCTTACCGAATCCGGAAGCTTCATTGGCCAGCAGCATACCGCTATAAGAAACGGCATCGTACTGAACATGCTTCAGACCGGGGAATTTGCTGATAATATCTTTGGTAGAGGGGGAAACAACAGTTGAAGACAGCAGTACTACTGATCCACCGGCTGCTTTCATCGCATCGCCAACCAGTTTGTCGAACTGCTCGAATGTAGGTACCTCTTCAAATTTCTCCTTGCCTTTGTGCAGGGGAAATCTGGTACGGTACATATCATATAAGTCCAGCACAGAAGCCTGGGCACGGGCAGAAGTACCACCACCTGTTGCGGCATATAATTCATTGCCTTCAATCTTGATCGGGCGACCATCTCTTACTTTGGCAACTACGGGTACAATATCTCCATCCTGTACATAGGTAGTGGCATAATACTTTGCCACACCGGGAACCACATTCTCCGGCTTGTTGGCATAAGGAATGGCTTTTCTTACCGGAACCTTACAGCTGGCTGCAAGGGTAGCAGCAGCGGTACTGAATCCAAGGTATTTCAGGAAGTCGCGGCGGGGACTTTTTGCATCGACCAGGCCCTTATCATCAAAGCCCTCAAATGGCAGTTCTTCCTGGAACTCATCTTTGCTGAGTTTGTGCAGGTTCTCCGGGTCGTTTACTTCTGCGAAATTTTGCCAGTATTTATTTTGACTCATAAACCCCAACCCCTAAAGGGGCTTTTTGACTCCGAGCGTTTTGGCTTTCTCACTTTCTTAAAATTTCAATCGCTCACAGTCGGTTAAAAAATAATTTCGATTCAATCCCATAACCCCCTTTAGGGGGCAGGGGGTTAATAGTGACATTTCTGACACTCCAATCCGCCGATATCAGCAACGGTCACACTATCCATTTTTCCGTTTTTGAAATCATTATGGAATTTCTCGTAAATGCTGTAGAATTGGTTACCGGTGCTGTCGGTATAATTGAAGTTCACCTTGGTCTGGCGGTGACAGTTCACGCACCAGCCCATGCTGAGTTCACTGACCTGTTTTACTTCATCCATGGCGGTGATTTCACCATGACAGCTCTGGCACTGTACTTTACCGGCTCTTACGTGCTGGGAGTGGTTAAAGTAAACGTGGTCGGGCAGGTTGTGGATTTTCACCCATTCAACGGGTTTTGCCTTGGCAGGATCCCATTTAGCCGCATTATTAGGGTCAAATCCGGCATATTGGTACAATTTGGCGATTTCGGCGGTTCCGTCCACTTCTTTACCATCTTCATGGTAGAGTTTGGGGCCTTTCTCGTAAGTCTGGATGGCTTTGTGACAGTTCATACAAACATTCACAGAAGGAATGGCGGCATGTTTACTGTCCCAGGAAGAACCATGGCAGTATAAACAGCTGATCTGGTTAAGACCGGCATGTACTTTATGGGAGTAATAAATGGGTTGCAAAGGCTGGTAGTCTTTCTGACGACCCAGTCCGATTGCGCCCTTGGTAACATAAAAGCCACCGACCACAAAGAAGAGGAGGGCCAGCATGGCGATATATACTTTATTACGGTAGAAAGGCACGGGCTCGGGGCGAAGAATCCCTTCTGCGTCGTCGCTCATTTTCTTCAGGTTGCTGTTTACCTGCATGAGAATCAATGCGATAACTGCAAGAATCAGGGAAATGATCCCGAAAATAAGGGCGTTTTTGCTGGTTGCTTGACCACCGCCACCAGGTGTTTCTACAGGCGGTTTGGCTGCCGCTGCTGCTGCATCATTAATATATGCCACGATATCATCCACGTCTTTCAGCTTGATATCCGCGAAACCGGTCATCATGCTTCCGTACTCGGCCTTCAAACCCTGGGTATAGGCATCGGTAGCCATATATCCCGCCGGGTTATTGATCCATTTCAGGAGTTCATTATGGTCGGCCCACTTGTGGCGGCTTTCCAATCCGGCCAGGGCCGGGCCGGTCAGCTTTTTATTAATTGCATGGCAACTGGCACATTTGCCCATGAATAATGTTTTGCCTGCGGCGATATCGCCCGCCCAAACATTCATTCCAAAAGCAATAAAAAAAGAAAACACTAAGGTCAGTCGCCGTCCGGATGGTTTACAAGGAATCATAGCAGAAGTTGATTCTAAAAATTGTGGATAAAATCCATTAACCAGCCGCAAAAGTAAGTCAGGAAGGCTATAAAAACACAAAGGCTTTAACTTTTTTTTGATCCGCTACCAGCTTGCGTTTCAGCGGATTTAGGCAGTCTCAAACCCGACCCTTCCACCTGTTTGTCATAAACTGGTAAAGCCTGTCAATTTCTTCAACGAAAAGAAAGGAATCACAGCGGGGTGACTGTTTTTTTCTGACTTTTGCCGCCATTCATCGCCCATGTTTGAAGGACTACAAAAAAAATGGAAGGTCAGCGGCTGGCAACTGGCCCTGATTCTCTGCACATTTGCCATCGGTGGCAGCCTGACCGGATTTGTAGGGAAAAAGATCATGAATGCCCTTTCCATCCAGCAGGACTGGCTCTGGGCGATCTGTTATTTCCTGCTCATCACCCTGCTCTGGCCCCTGGCTGTGCTACTGATCAGCATTCCTTTTGGCCAGTTTCGTTTTTTCAGTCGGTATATAAGGAAGATCGGAGCCAAGCTAGGAGTTGGGAGTCGAGAGTCTTGAGTCGGGAGGAAAGAGTCGGGAGTCGGGAGTCGAGAGTCGAGAGTAAGGAAGAGGTACACTATTTAAATATCATTATGACCAAGATCGCCATATTCGCATCGGGTGCCGGCAGCAATGCACAAAAAATCATTGATCATTTCCGGGAAACAGCAAGTATCAAAGTATCCCTGATCCTGTGTAATAAGCCCGGTGCCGGTGTATTGCAAATTGCGGAAAACGAAGGCATCCCTTCCATGATCATTGATAAAGAAAAATTTTTTCGCGACGATGCTTATACGGATGAACTGAAACAGGCAGGGATTGATTTCATTATACTGGCCGGTTTTCTCTGGAAAATTCCTGTCGCATTGATCAGTGCCTTCCCGGGGAAAATTGTCAATATTCATCCTGCTCTTTTACCCCAATACGGTGGAAAAGGAATGTATGGCCAGTTTGTACACCAGGCCGTGATAGATCATCAGGAAAAAGAAAGCGGGATCACGATTCATTATGTAGATGACCATTATGATCATGGTGATATCATCTTCCAGGCCAAATGCCCCGTACTGGCATCCGATACAGCCGATACCCTGGCCAGTCGCATCCATCAACTGGAACACCAGCATTACCCGGCCGTAATTGAACAACTGCTTCAATCCAAAATAACTTATATCTCCCGCCTTCGCTTAAGCTTCGGCGGGCAAAGCCTTCGCCAAGGCTATGGAGGGCGAAGCAATACCCAATATCTAATTCCTAATACCTTTCCCGTATTAACCAACTCTTTGCAATTTCTTTTGTTACTTGCCGGTTCAATTGAGGCTCCGATATATCATACTACTGCTGCTTTCATTCCTCCTGTTCAATGCTGACCTGGATGCGCAGTTATATAAAGTAAGGGGAACGGTGTACGACAGTTCACAGCATTATCCGCTGGAAGCCGTGAGTGTGATCAGTACTTCAGGAAGGGGAACGGTCACCAACAGTGAAGGCAATTACGAGATAGATGTAGCGGCCACCGATTCGATCTTTTTTAGCTACCTGGGCAAGCCCACCATGAAGTTTCCGATCCTTACGATCCAGAATATTCTCCAGTTCAATATTTCATTGCATGTATCCATTCCCACTTTAAAAGAAGTGAAGATCCGGCCCCGCAATTACCGGCAGGATTCAATCCAGAACCGGGAGGATTATGCCAAGGTTTTTAATTACCAGAAACCCAAACTAAAGACTGTTACCCCTCAATATGGTGCCGGAGTGGGTTTTGACCTGGATGAGATTGTGAATATGTTCCGTTTTAAACGGAACCGGAGTATTGCCAATTTCCAGAAAAGGCTTTTACAGCAGGAAGAAGATAAGTTTATTGATTTCCGATTCAGTAAATCGCTGGTTCGCCGCCTCACCCTGCTTACCGGAAATGAGCTGGACAGTTTTATGCGGCTGTATCGTCCTTCTTATACATTTACGAAGTTTGCCAACGATTACGATTTCCAGGCCTATATCAAACAGGCTCATCTCCGCTTTGAAAATGGTCTCCCCCCGCTTCCTTTTTTAAAGAATGAAGAAGAGTACTAATTGTAGCGGGGTTCAATTCAAAAAATAAGGCTAAATTACTGCTCATTATTTCGCGCCCTGCGGACAACTCCTTTTTTCAATTAACCACCAAACCAACAAGTATGAAAAGAAGCTTGGTTGTCCTGCTATGCTTTTTATTTTTTAGCCAAATCAAGGCACAAACAGATTCCCTTCCCGGTTTTATCAAAGACAGTCTGGATACTTATGTCAACCGCGCTTTGCAGCAATGGCAGATCCCGGGTGCTGCGGTCTGTGTCGTGAAAAACGGAAAAGTGGTTGTGATGAAGGGTTATGGGGTTAAAGAAGCCGGCAGTAATAATGCCGTGGATGAAAACACCCTGTTCATGATCGGCAGTAACAGCAAGGCATTTACCGCTACTGCCATGGCGATGCTGGATGCTGAAAAAAAATTATCACTGGATGATAAAGTGCAAAAATGGTTACCCTCCTTTAAATTATATGATCCCTGGGTGGCGAAAGAAGCTAATCTCCGCGACCTGCTTTGTCACCGCCTGGGATTTGAAACCTTCCAGGGTGATTTCATGTTTTTCGATTCTGATTTAACAGCTGCGGAAGTAACCGAACGTTTTGCCAAAGTAAAACCATTGTATGGGTTTCGCAGCCATTGGGGTTATACCAATGCGGCATTTGGAGTGGCAGGCGAAGTGATTCATCAGGTAAGTGGTCAGCCCTGGGGTGATTTTATCAAAGAAAAAATATTCAAGCCCCTGGGAATGAATAATAGTCTGGCCCTTTCAAAAGAGATTCATACAGCCGGTAATAAAGCCAGTGCCCATACAGTAGTGATGGGAGAACTCCGCAAGATCCCCTATGGCAATATTGATAATATTGCTCCTGCCGGCAGCATTTCTTCTTCGGTGCAAGATATGAGCAAATGGGTGATGACCCTGCTGAACAACGGCAAACTGGAGGGGAAGGAGGTTATTCCTGTTGCGGCCATCAGGGAAACCCGTATGCCTCATTCCATTCTCGGCAATGGCGGGCACCAGTTTAATAAAGCGCATTTTGCATTATACGGACTGGGTTGGTTCATGGAAGAATATGCAGGTCGTAAAATTGTGGCACATACGGGTGGAGTGAATGGTTTTGTTACTAGTGTCTGTCTGATCCCCGAAGAAAAACTGGGGATTGTGGTATTGACCAATACTGATGCGAATAATTTTTATGAATCGCTGCGGAATGAAATCCAGGATGCCTATCTCGGTTTACCTTACCGCAATTACAGTCAGTTATCCCTGCAATTCATGCAGGCCGATGAGAAAGCAAAGAGTGCGCAACATAAAATGATCCGCGACAGCATTGCCCTGAATCCCAAAACTACATTACCCCTCACAGCCTATGCCGGGGAATACCAGCATGCCATTTATGGTAAAATGAATATGACGATTGAAGAAGGTAAACTGATCATGCGCTTTGAACACCATAAGGGCCGATATGGTACCCTGGAACCATTGGGTGGGAACCGTTTCTTCTGTACTTACAGTGATCCTTTGTATGGCATGAAGAAACTGGAATTTGTTACCGAAGGCCGTCAGGTAAAATCCATTACCGTAAAAGTGGCCGACTTTGTCGAGTTCACTCCATATGAATTCATCAAAATAAAATAAGTACATGTTTCAAGGACGGCTCTTATTAGTAATCACCGGCATCCTCTGTACGCTGTGTGGCAATGCCCAGTTGGGTAAAAAAATACATTTCAAATCCATCCTGATCGATACCCACAATGATATTCCGACTACGGCCATTGACGATGGTCTCAGCTTTGATCAATCGCTCAAAAACAAAACCCATTCGGATTTAGAAAGAATGCGGGAAGGCGGGGTGGATGCACAATTCTTTTCGATCTGGTGTGATGGCAATAAAAAAAATCCGAATGCCTGGGCCTGGAGAGAGATTGATACAGTAAAAGCCTGGGCCAGTCGCAACCCCTCAAGGATGCTGATGGCCACATCAGTGAAAGAAATCCGTAAAGCATCCCGCCGTGGTCAGCTGGCCAGTCTGCTGGGTGTGGAGGGCGGACACATGATTGAAGATGATATGAGCAAACTGATTGAATTGCATAAGGGCGGTGTTCGTTATATGACCCTGACCTGGAATAATTCCACATCATGGGCTACATCCGCATTGGATGAGACCTCCCCCAACCCCTCCGAAGGAGGTGCTTCAGCTGTGCAAAGAAAAAAAGGGCTGACTGAATTCGGCAAAGAGGTTGTAAAGATGATGAACCAGCTGGGGATGCTGGTGGATCTGAGTCATGTAGGGGAGCAGACTTTCTGGGATGTGATGAAGATCGCGACCAAGCCCGTGCTGGTATCGCATAGTTGTGTGCATGCTTTATGTCCGCATCGCCGCAATTTAAAAGATGAACAAATTAAGGCCATTGCCCAAAACGGCGGGGTGATCCACCTGAATTTTTACAGCGGATTTGTGGATCCTGCCTTTGAAGCCCGGAGTGATGCTTTTACAGCCAAACATAAAATTGAGATGGACTCCCTGCTGAAACTGAATCCGGAGCCTTATTTCATGCAGGTGTACTTATTTAATAAATACCCGGATGAGGTAAAAGCCCTGCGTCCGCCGATGAGTATGTTGCTGGACCACCTGGATCATATTGTAAAGCTGGTGGGGGTTGATTATGTTGGACTGGGCAGTGATTTTGATGGGGTCAATTCATTACCGGAAGGGTTGAATGGGGTGCAAGACTTTCCAAAAATTACGGATGAGTTGATCAAAAGAGGTTATTCAAAAAAAGACATACAAAAAATACTGGGTGGTAATTTCCTGAGGGTTTTTGCTGCCAATGGAAACTAAGCAAAAGGCAGTGCCGATCGCACGCTGTCTTTACACCGGACTAGGTCCGGTGTTACAAAATAAAAGCCGAGCCGATGGCTCTGACACCGACAAATAACTATCGTTACGATTATGGAAGTACATCACCACGCCCATTCCCATGGCAAAAAAACCTGGAAGGCCTATTTCTGGGAATTTCTGATGCTTTTTCTGGCCGTGTTCTGTGGTTTCCTGGCTGAATACCAGCTGGAGCATAAAATCGAAAAGGACAGGGAGAGAAAATACATCCACACTTTTATAGAGGACCTGAAAACAGATACTGCTAATATCCACCGGGTATTACTGTTCCGAAAACAAAAAAGTGAAAGGATGGATTCGCTGATGCTGTTACTGAGCAGTGGTCAGACTAAAGGACATGAAAATGAGTTATATTTTTTTGGCAGAACATTGATCCGTACCGCACGGTTTATCAACAATGACCGGACGATCACACAATTAAAAAATTCAGGCTCACTCCGTTTAATCAGTAATGAGCAGGCGGCAGACAGCATGATGAGCTACCAGCAGCTGGTGGAAACCATTCATATGAACCAGGAAGATGACCGGATTGAAAGAAGGGCTACTGACCCAGTCTTATCAAAAATTTTCAATCCTTATGTATTCGATAAAATGGTCAACCTTGTTGGGGTTGACCGACCCACTGATAATCCGCCTTTACGTTCCTATGATCCGGCTATTCACCAGGACCTGGCATTTTATGTACACCAGTTAAAGGGCAGCAATTTTATTCTGCAAAGCAGGCTGGGGCAACTGGAAAAAAAAGCTATCAATCTGATTAATTTATTAAGAAAAGAATACCGGATAAAAGATTAGACTATGGAAGTACACCATCATTCCCACACCGCACGCAAAAAATGGACCCATTATTTCTGGGAGTTTTTGATGTTGTTCCTTGCTGTGTTCTGTGGATTTCTGGCAGAGTATCAGCTGGAGCATAAAATAGAAAAGGACAGAGAGAAGCAATATTCCAAAACATTATACGAAGACCTGAAAGCCGATACAGTTATATTGAACGGTATGATACAGGAAACTAATTTTGTTATACCGAAAGTGGATAGTTTCCGGTACCTGGTACATACAAAGGCCATTGACGATATTCCATCCGGCATCTGGTATTATTATGGCAGGTTTGGCACAAGAAACATAGCAGCATCTCTTCAGAACGCCACACTACAACAATTAGTAAGTTCAGGCGGCCTTCGTTATTTTAAGAAACAAAATGTGGTATATGCTATCGCTGCATACGACCAGGCAACAAGAGATATCAATAACAGCGGTGATGCGCAGCTAACTACACTAAATGAAGTGCTTAAAGCAAGGAATCAGATATTTGATTCCTGGTACATGGATGAAATAATGAGCCTTACTGTCAGCAGCAGCAAAGTAGATTCTTTTAAACAAACATCTCCTCCATTATTATCCAGAAAAAAAGAAGATTTTATTCAGTATGCAAGTTTTTGTCAAGTGAGGTCTTTTAATATTAAAAGACTGGTTGAAAGACTGGCCATCGCTTTAAATAAAGCTGAAAAACTGATGCTGTTATTAAAAAAAGAATATCATCTGAAATAAATTATTTATGGAAGTACATGCCCACACCCATACCGCCCGTAAAAAATGGACCCATTATTTCTGGGAGTTTTTAATGTTATTTCTGGCTGTGTTCTGTGGATTCCTGGCAGAATACCAGCTTGAACATAAAATTGAAAAAGAGAGGGAGAAAGTCTACATGAACTCTTTATATCAGGATTTAAAATCTGACACTTTAAATCTGGGTATTTTACTGAAGAACACAAAAGATGATATCGACAACTATGACTCATTGTTCAATATTTTCAGGAGTAAACAGTACCAGCAGGAAACCTCAGGTGCTTATTTTTTTGGAAGGAAACTGGTAACTATCCGGGTCTTTTATCCTACTAACGGCACCACCACCCAGCTGGAAAATTCAGGCGGGTTAAGACTGATCAGGAGCCGGGCGATTGTAGACAGCATTCAATCCTATAAACAGACAATTTCCCTGCTGACAAGTATCCAGGAATTTCAAAATGAACATTTTGTACTGGCAAGAAGTGCAATGGGAAAGATTTTCGATGCCGATGTATTTGATACCATGACCGGGGATGGCAGTAAACCATTGGAACGGCCTGTCATCAACTATCCGCTCATGCCCTTTACGAAATCTGAACTAAATGAATTTCATATCCCCATGAATTTCATTAAAAGGAATAAAATCACTCAAATTTCCATCATAAAAAAGTTACAGACCAAGGCAGTTGACCTGATGCATTTACTTCAGGAAAAATATAAGATAAAAGAGCATTAATATTATTAACTCATCTTCATAAGATCAGACAATGGAAGTACACCATCATTCCCACACCGCCCGCAAAAAATGGACCCATTATTTCTGGGAGTTTTTGATGTTGTTTCTTGCTGTGTTCTGTGGTTTCTTAGCGGAGAACCAGCGGGAACATTATGTAGAGGCGCACCGGGCAAAGGAATATGCGAAAAGCCTGCTGAGTGATATGAAAGAAGATACAACCGAAATAAGCGGCGGAATAGCGCAGAATACGTTTATGATCAAAGCATTTGACAGTTGTGTTTCAATTGGCCAGCGAAGTATTGATCAATCAACAGTGCCTGGTGTATTTTATTATTACAGCCGGTTTACCAGCAATGCCTATGCTATTGACTGGAACAGATCCACCCTTACCCAACTTATTCAATCAGGCAATCTCCGGTATTTCAAAAATAAAGAGCTGGTCAGGAAAATAAACAAGTACTACTCGCTCCAGAACCAGATAGGCAGTAATAATGATGCAGACCATTTACACCGGGACAGGATACTTGAAATCCGAGACCGGTTACTGGCGGCCAGGTATTATGAATACTTCGCACCTGTGTCGATCTCAGCAGAAATGAAAGGGCATGTACCCGATAGCAGGATGGATAGTCTGATGGCGCAGCAACTTTCTTTAAAAGCCGGAAGCACGGGAATAATGGAAGAGTACCTGAATAACCTGATGGATCGGAAATGGAGAAATAAAAGATATGTGGATGAGCTTTATCCTGAAGCAATGCAAATGGCAGTAGAGATTATAGAAATGCTGAAAGAAGATTATCATTTTAAATAACTGATTATGGAAGTACACCACCATGCACATACTGCCCGTAAGAAATGGACCCATTATTTCTGGGAATTCCTGATGCTGTTCCTTGCAGTATTCTGTGGATTTCTGGCAGAGAATCAACGGGAACATTTTGTAGAACATCAGCGGGAAAAAAAATACGCTGCTTCTTTACTGGAAGATCTAAAAAAAGATACCGCTGATTTGTCCGCTGATATCCCTTTTTGGAAAGACTATCTGGAAAAGATTGACACATTACGCCAGGAGATTCAAAAGCCCGCCAGCCAGAGAAATGATCTGCTTTTATACAAATGTGCCCGGTATATGCGGGCCTATGAAAACTTTGCTTACCATGACAGAACAATTGTTCAATTAAAAAATTCCGGAAATTTCCGGCTGATACGTAATACCCTTCTGTCTGACTCGCTGATCGACTATGAGGCATCGATCCGCAGTGTGCTTCATGACCAGGAAATGCAATCGAATGTGATATGGCAAAATCTTAATTTTTTGCAGGATCAGCTGATCAATTCTTCGCTCTATAACTATTCAAAATTTGGCAATACCAGCACATTGGATTCGGCTGCACTAAAAAACCCCGATATCATTAAAATCAGAGAAGGAAAAGAAGAAGTCCTGTTTGAATATTTTAACCGGCTGGAATATTATAAACAGATCAATAAATACCGCTATCACACCAACATAGAATTACTGAAAATGGCTACTAACCTGATCCAAATGATCAAAAAAGAGTACCATTTTAAATAAAATAAATTATGGAAGTACACCACCACGCCCATACCGCCCGCAAAAAATGGACCCACTATTTCTGGGAGTTTTTGATGTTGTTCCTGGCCGTATTCTGCGGATTCCTCGCCGAGTACCAGCTGGAACATAAAATTGAAAAAGAGCGGGCCAGAAAGTATATGTATGATATGATTGAAAACCTGAAGTATGACACCACACGCTATAACCGGAACCTGGCAGTCAATGAAGCCCGTGGCAGGCAACTGGATTCCTTCAGAGCCGAAATCAGTCTGGCGACCAAAGGGCAGATAAACGGGAACCGGCTCTATGAATTATGGTTGAAATGTGGCAACATGAATACTGTTGTATTCAACAGGGCCGCGATCACACAATTAAAAAATTCCGGAAGTTTTCGTCTGATCAAAAATGATGCGCTGGCCTCATCCATCAGTGATTATTATGAACGTAAAATCTCTGCCTGTGAGGAACAGGAGGAAAAACTAAGAAGATCCAATGAACGATTCAGCATCTCCAGTGCCCGTTTTTTTTACTACGAACCTTTCGATCAGTTACTTTCAAAAGAAACCACTTTTAGTGAATTAACAACGGATTTCACGCTGCGTCAGAATGAAAATATATTTAGTAATCAGGCCCTGACCCTGTTAAACAGTAATCCTGCAGACCTGAAACTGTTCTACAATGACGTCGCCATGAAGGAATATACCATGAAAGTGTACAATGCTTTTTTACGCTGGTCAAGGGAAGCTGCGATTACATTGATGCAGGAAATAAAGAATGAATACCATTTTAAGTAAATCCGTTTACTAAAAGGAATTTAAAATTCATCATTTATCATTCAAAATATCTATAGATGGAAGTACACGCACACAGTCATACCGCCCGCAAAAAATGGACCCATTATTTCTGGGAATTTCTGATGTTATTCCTCGCTGTCTCACTGGGATTTTATGCCGAAAATACCCGGGAAACCATTCTTCATAAAAAAGAAGTGAAGACACAGCTGAACTCTATGTTATCCGATCTTCAGTCAGATATTATTCTTTTTGATTCCGTAACAGACCGCAATAGTTTTGGTGCGAAGATGGCTGACTCCCTGGTGGAGTTATTACATTCGGATATTACCAATACCACCGAGGTTTATTATACCGCCCGGATTGTTACAGCCAATCTTGGCTATTACTATACCAATTCAAAGTCATTTGAACAGTTGAAGGCTGCCGGATTACTCCGCTATATAAAAAATAAGTCCTTGCTGGATAGTATCGGCACCTATTATGCCTCCTTTCAGTGGCTGAACAATCAAATTGATCTGCTGCGTTTGAAGATGGATGAAGTTCACAAAGACAATGCCCTGTTGTTTGACAGCTATGTTTTTCAGCAAATGCTGAATAACTTAAAAATTATCGCTGCAAATGGTGCGGGTGGGCAGCGCACTAATATCAGCAAACCATTGGTAAAACCCACCCTTCTTTCCAACGAGGCAAAAGACATCAACACCGTCTCCCTGAACTATCATTATTATTCCACTACTTTGAAGTTTTATACCCGGAATGCGATTGCCCTTGAAGGCAAGGCAAAGGCCCTTATCGAAATGATTAAGAAAGAGTACAAACTTGATTAAAAATAAATTGAGGGGAATACATGCACACGCTATCACAAAGAAATACCGCCGGAACATTCGGTAGCCTCGGGTTCATCTTGTAACAACGGGTTTCAACCCGTTGCAGGTAAAAATGAGAAGAAAGGCCCATTTGAAATGCGCCGTGCC
This sequence comes from Chitinophagaceae bacterium, assembly GCA_016720745.1. GTDB lineage: Bacteria > Bacteroidota > Bacteroidia > Chitinophagales > Chitinophagaceae > JJ008. Next base: position 27,859 of record JADKKA010000008.1, read on the forward strand.
GATGGCGCTCTGTCTTTACACCGGACTAAAGTCCGGTGTTACAAAATAAAAACCGAGCCGATGGCTCTGCCTTATGACAAACTAAGAAAGTAAGCTTTTTGAATGTACAGGCTCATATGTAGCCGAAAGAATCATCCGCATGGCGGACATTTTTCCGGTATATTTCTATCCTGTGCAGCAACGCAGAGGCTTAGCCTCGGGTTCATCTTGTAACAACGGATTTCAATCCGTTGCAAGTAAAAAAATCGCCATCAGTCATTTATTAATGATATTTTCAAGACAGATGCCTGGATGAACATATCTTATACAACGGACCTAAGTCCTGTAAAACAAAAACCATGCAGCAATCTCTCTCTCCCTCCAAACGCATCGAATCCATCGATATCATCCGCGGACTGGCTATGGTGATCATGGCGCTGGACCATGTGCGTGATTATATTCATATCGGTGCGAATACAGATGATCCACTGAACCTGGCGACTACATCACCGGCGCTTTATTTTACCAGGTGGATCACCCATTTCTGTGCGCCCATCTTTGTCTTTCTGTCAGGCACTTCTGTGTACCTGCAAAGCCTTCGTAAAAGCAAGAAGGAACTGGGTATTTTTTTATTGAAAAGAGGACTTTGGCTGATCATTGCCGAATGGACCATTATCGCTTTTGCCTGGACTTTCAATACCAATTTCAATATCATTCCCTTCCAGGTGATCTGGGCCATCGGGATCAGTATGTTTATCCTGGGTCTGCTGGTATTGGCCAAAATCCCTTACCGCATCATATTGATCCTGGGTATACTGATCGTTGCGGGACATAACCTGCTGGATATCCCCGAATCAAAACCCGGCTTTGAGGCTGGTTTCTTGTGGGACTTTTTACACCATGGTGTATTTAAAATCTATCCTCTCAGCGGCAATAAGGTCGTGATGCTGGTGTATCCCTTTGTTGCCTGGACCGGTCTCATGATGCTGGGTTATTGTGCCGGCATTTTATTCTCTCCCCAGTTCACGGCAGCAGCCAGAAAGAAGATATTGCTGGGAACCGGATTTGGATTGATCCTGCTCTTTGTCTTACTCCGTTTCAGTAATCTTTATGGTGACCCGGTGCCCTGGACAAAACAGGACAGCCCCTTCTATACTTTTCTTTCTTTTATCAAAGTGACTAAATATCCCCCCTCCCTGCTCTATCTCTGTATTACCATTGGTCCGGCCCTTGTATTAACCGCCCTGGTTGAATCGGTTAAGAACCGTTTCACGAATGTGATGGTAATATTCGGCAGGACGGCTTTCTTTTATTATATCCTTCATCTTTACCTGATCCATATTGTGGCGGCTGTTTTCTTTTTTGCCAGGGGACATTCCTTTGCCGAAGCGAAAAATGTTGGGGAACGTTTTCCTTTTATGTATGTGGCCCCGGGAGAAGGAAATGGGTTGCTGGTCGTGTATGGAGTATGGCTGGGAGTGATTGTACTGCTTTACCCGCTTTGTAAAAAATATGACCAGTATAAATCGGCGCACAAGGAAAAATGGTGGTTGAGTTACATATAATGGCTGTATAAACAGGGAAATAACCGATGAACAAAACAATACTGCTCTTGCCTGCCATGTTTTTTATAACATTATTGCAGGCACAGCAAAAAGCAAGTCCTCAACAGGAGGATATCCATCAAACCGTGATCAATATGTTTGATGCGTTATCTAACCGGGATTCAGCCGCATTGAAAACCCATTGCACAGCCGACATCAGCCTGTATGAGTATGGCCAGATATGGAATATGGATTCATTGATATTGAAGGCCATCACCCAAAACCAATCCACCGGTTTTAAAAGGACCAATCGTTTTGAGTTCATCCGCACCCTGATAGATAAAAAAACAGGATGGGTCACGTATCGGCTGGAGTCGGTTATCATTAAAGAAGGTATTCCGATCACCATACAATGGCTGGAAACGGTAGGGTTAGTGAAAGAAAGAAAAAAATGGAAAGTAAAACACCTGCACTCCACCCTGATTAAACGCAGTTAAACACCCGCAAAAAATTACCTTTAGTAATACAATCATAAAACTCATGAAAAATATACTGATCCTGTTTCTATTGGCTTCCTTCCAGCTTCCTGCCCTTGCGCAAAAGCCCCGTGCCCGTGATATTGGTATTCCTTTTGAAGGCACACCGGGGAAATTCAATGCCATTACAGATGTAAAGGGCGTTGAAGTTGGTTACAGCACCATCATTAGTGGAACAGGCAAAAACATCAGGGGCAAGGGTCCGGTAAGAACCGGTGTCACCGCCATTTTACCAAGAGGCAGGCAAAACAATCCTGTCTATGCCAACTGGTATGCATTGAACGGGAACGGAGAAATGACGGGCACTACCTGGATCACGGAGTCCGGTTTCCTGGAAGGGCCCATCATGATCACCAATACCAATAGTGTCGGCGTGGTAAGGGATGCCGTATTGAAATGGTATGTAAAAAAAGGCTGGTACCAAGAGGATTTCTGGTACACTTATCCGGTAGTGGCCGAAACCTATGATGGTTTCCTGAATGATATCTATGGCTTTCATGTAAAAGAAGAAAATGCCTGGGAAGCACTGGACAGCGCCAAAAGCGGCTTGATCAAAGAAGGAAATGTAGGTGGTGGTACGGGGATGATGTGTCTGGGCTTTAAGGGAGGAACCGGTACGGCATCCAGGGTTTTCAAAGTAAAAGATTCAACCTATACCATTGGTGTACTGGTGCAATCCAATTTCGGCGCCAAATCCAATTTTACCATTGCCGGTGTACCGGTTGGAAAGGAATTAAAAGATACCATGAATTATGAATACAAAGCACCTCCTTCCTATCAGCCCGGCGACGGATCCATCATCGTTGTACTGGCAACAGATGCTCCCTTGCTTCCTCATCAGTTAAAAAGAATGGCCGCAAGGATTGCCCTGGGTGTTGGCAAAGTGGGTGGCCGGGGAGAGAATGGTTCCGGTGATATATTCATAGCCTTTTCAACAGCCAATCCTACCGCTTTTCAAAGAGAAAACTTTACCAGTCTTACAGAATTACCCAATGATATGATCAACCCGCTATTCAATGGTACGGTACAGGCAGTGGAAGAAGCCATCATCAATGCCATGGTCGCTGCTGAAACAATGGAGGGCATCAATGGTAATAAAGCCTATGGATTGCCGCATAAACTGGTGATGGATGTTCTGAAAAAATATAACCGCGTGAAATAAGAAGCGGCAAAATCATTTTAATTTGCATCACAAAGCAATTGCTGATGTTTGGTGAAAATCAAAACTGGACAAACAGACTGCTCCGATTCCTGTTGTACATGGTTGTTGGATTCGGTGCGGCTTTCCTGTACCGGTATCTTAAATCATAGTTTTCCAATATCAGCGGATCATTTCTAATTCAACAATATGGATCAAACCACTCTCGGCATCGGCACCCGCCTCCAGCATACCCAGCATGGACCTGGCGTAATTGTAGGTATAAAATTTGCCACTTACCTGATTGCCTTTATCAATACAGGTATCAAAGAAATTGACAAGACAGATACCCAACTCGAAGAGATCATCCCTGAAAACGTATCGGTGGAAGTGGAAACTCAGAGTGAAGCAGAAAAATCACTGCTGAAGATTTTGAGAATGTGGGGCGGCATCACTGAACCGGTTCCTTTGGGTGATCGTTGGATCAAAGGAATGATGCTCCTGCAACCGGCAGATAAATCCCTAAAACCAAAAGAAATCCCCATTGAGGATTTCTTTCACAAGATCGTGATGCTCCGCGACCGGCTTCGGGTGCTGGAACAAAATATCAACAGCAGCAAAACACTGACCGATGAGGAAAAAGTAAATATCCAGCAATATATCACCCGCTGTTATGGTTCACTCACCACTTTTAATGTGCTGTTCAGGAATAAGGAACAGAATTTTGTGGGAGAGAAGAGCGGGGAATAGTGGATAGTTGAGTAGTTGATAAGTTGGAAAGTTGACAAGTTAATAAGTTGGTAAGGCGATAGGTTCCCAACTAAAGAAACAGACTTCTCCAAATCAGCACCTCAACTTATCAACCACTAAACTTCTCAACTAATCAACTTTTCTTCGGACAGGTATTCATTCCCACCAAAGTATACAAAGGGCAAAAGCTTACCAGGCTGGTCAGCACAAATACGCCACCCAATACTACCAGGATCAGTCCCAGGGTGCCAGTAACAGTACCACTGAAATAGAGATAAGCAAAAACGGCAGCAATTAATATGCGGATGATGCGATCCACATTTCCCATGTTCGGTTTCATGTTCTGTAAGTTTTATGATTTAAAAATGAGTACCAGTGCGGTAACCAGGCCTAAACAAAGCAGGCAAACAATCGCCAGTTTCAGCCATTTACCTTTCATGGTACCGTTTTGATGAAGTAAAGCTAAGTGGATGCGCCGACGCTGTCCGGTGACTGCAGTCACCAGTTCAGTTGACTTCTATTCCCGCTTCAGTTTGGCGGATTTTGCCTTCCTGCTCCAGTTTTTTGAGCACCCGGGTTACCACTTCCCGGGCTGTTCCCAGCTCAGCGGCAATCTGTTTATGCCTGAGGTCCAGCACTTTTTCTCCCTTCATCCTGCTTTTTTCCTGCAGGTACTGGTAAAGGCGCTGGTCCATCCGGCCAAAGAGCAGGGAGTTGATGGTATCCAGCATTTCTGTGTAACGGAGATTGTATTGCCGGAAGAAAAGATCATTCAGTGCCGGAAATTCCCGGATCCATTTATTGATTTTGTCTGAGGGTAAGAGTAATAACAACGAAGGTTCTTCACTGATGGCGTAGATCCGGCTGGGAGACTGGCTAAGACCGGCCGAGAATGACATGATGCAACTCTGTGTGGAGCCGATATAATAAAGCAGTAACTCTTTTTCTTCTACCCTGGTAAAGACTTTCACCAATCCCTGCAGCACGATGGGGATCATGCGCACATATTGCCCTTCCTTTAATATTTCCATACCTGCCGGTACATCCATCAGATTGCCATCGGCGGCAATTACTTGGAGGAGTTCCTGGCTAAAATCGGGCAGAAAGGGTTTTATTTCGGCGAGGTCGAGGGGCATGCTGAAAATTAGTGAATTCACCGCAGAGAACATGAGAACACAGAGTTTACGCAGAGAAAATACAAATATTAAGTTCTCTGCGTAAACTCCATTTACTCATTTCTCTGCGGTGAATCTCAAAATCTCATTTTTTGTATCGAAATTGCAGCATGCGCCTCTTACCCCTCTTCCTGTTATTCTCCTTACTGGCCAACGCCCAGGAACCCTTTGATATTCTTATCAAAAACGGGAAAATCATTGATGGCAGTGGTAATAACTGGTACTACAGTGATCTCGCCATTAAAAACGGAAAAATTGTACAGATCGCCAGGGATATCAAAGCCGGTACCGCCAGTAAAGTCATAGATGCAAAGGGACTGATCGTGGCCCCGGGATTTATTGATGTACACACCCATCTCGAAGAAGATGAAGCCAAGGATCCCGAAACAAAAAGTTTTATCTACGATGGCGTCACCACCTGTATCACCGGTAATTGCGGCTCTTCGAATGTAGATATAGCCAAATACCTCAACTGGCTGGATTCACTGAAACTTTCCATTAATGTGGCCACGCTGGTCGGACATAATGATATCCGCAAAGCTGTGATGGGTCGCGCTAACCGCGATGCCAGTGCCGATGAAATGAAAAAGATGGAAGCCATCACCCTGAAAGCCATGCAGGATGGTGCAGTAGGATTATCTACCGGATTGATTTATATCCCCGGCACCTATACCAAAACACCCGAGATCGTTTCCCTGGCTAAAATTGCTGCCCAATACAATGGTGTCTATGCCACGCATATGCGCGATGAAGGCGACAGTATCACTTATGCCATTGAAGAAGCATTGACCATCGGCCGGGAAGCAAAGATCCCCGTGGAGATTTCCCATTTTAAATGCAGCGGTCAGCATAACTGGGGCCGGAGCAAGGAAACCATTCCCATGGTGGAAGCCGCCAGAAAGGAAGGCATCGAAGTAACCATTGATCAGTATCCCTATACTGCCAGCAGTACTTCTATCAGTACTTTATTACCGGATGATGTGCTGGCCGACGGACAGGATTCCATCCGGGCCCGCTTGCAAAGACCCGCGATCCGCAAACAGGTGACCGACCATATATTGGCCCGCTTGAAAAAAAGAAAACTGAAACACCTCAGCTATGCCGTTGTAGCCAATTATTCGCCCGATACTTCTTATAACGGAAAGAGCATTGAAGCCATTAACCTGATGAAGGGAAGAAAACACAAAGCCCGTAATGAGGCCGAAACCGTGATGGACCTGATGATGAATGGTGGTGCCAGTGCGGTGTTCCATGGCATGAGCGAAGAGGATGTGAAAAACATCATGCGTTATCCTTTTAATATGTTTGCCAGTGATGCCAGTATCCGGGTACTGGGTGCCGGTATGCCACACCCAAGAGGCTATGGCACCAATGCCAGGGTATTAAGTAAATATGTAAGAGAAGACAAAGTGATATCCCTGGAAGAAGCCATCAGGAGAATGACTTCATTGCCTGCCCAGAAATTTCAGTTAAAGGACCGGGGCCTGATCCGGGAGGGAATGACTGCCGATATTGTGATTTTCAATGAAAATGAAGTAAAAGATATTTCTACCTTTGAAAAACCCCATGCGTATTCAAAAGGTTTTTATTTTGTGCTGGTGAACGGGGTGCTGACGGTCAACCAGCAACAGCATACAGGGGCCAGGGCCGGAAAAGCACTCAGACATTCATTCTAAAACCAAACCATTATACTTTATGTCACCAATGATTGTAGGCGGTATTATCGGCGGTATTGTCGGACTGATCGCAGTTGTTATCATCTTCTTTGCCAAAGAGCAAAAATTCAACAAAATCCTTCGCACGATTAAGGACCCCATTGAATATGCGGCACTGTATCATTATGCTTCTTTTAAAAGATATAAAGCCTCTTTTAAATTCTTTGACTCTTATGGCGTACTGTATATCTCCGGCAACAACGCTTATTATAAGACCAGCGAAACCGGTACCCCGATCAGTTTTAACCTGAAAGAATGTACGATACAGCAGGAAGCCGACTGGCGTATGCTGAAATGGTTTTCCATCAGCACTCCGGCCGGTGAAAAATTTTATTTTGACTCACACAAAATGGGCGCTTTCAAAAATAACAGTGACGAAACCCTGAAGGGGTTAGCAGCATTGAAGGCTAAACAGAGCGCCTGATACTGATCAATATTCGTTTATTATATATCCATTTCTTTCTTATTGGATTTTTTCATGGGCTGTAGCTTCCAATAAGTCAGGCTGCGCCATGCCCATTCCAAAGGTCCAAAGCGGAAATAATGTAACCACAGATGACTGTAAATAATCTGAACCACCCATATTACGGCTACCACGATGTAAATTTCATATCGTTCCAAACGACCATACCAGCCCCAACCAATTCCATAAAACAACAAACCACAAATCAGTGACTGCATCAGGTAATTGGTAAAGGCCATTTGTCCCACCGGGCGAAACAAGGCAAAGAGCCACTTGAACAGACCTGATTTATACAACAGCATAATAAGGCCAAGGAATCCGATGGACCTGAATGTGCGGGAGAGTTCATAAAAAGAAAATGAAGCATTACGGGTGTATTCATACCTGTTAAACTTAGCATCGATGATTGGTTGTAACCGCAAATAGGAAATGGTCAGTCCGACACCCAACCCGATCACACACATGAATGCATATGTTTTTACAGAAGCCTGTCCGGTGAGTATACCCATTTTAAAAAATGCCATCCCGAGGAACATGAAAAGCAATACATCCCAAATACCGAAAAATAAATAATGGACCAGTGAGTCGATATACTCACCTGTACGGAACTCATACAATGTCTTATAACTTTCCGTTGTACGGAGCACAGTTTCCTCTTTATTTTTTAGTTTGGCCTCCACCGTATTTTTTTCCTGGAAAGTCTTCATAGCAGCCAGTTGTTCCTGCTGCAGAAATGACAATTTTGTTTTTGTTGTATCAATGGCCGCTACTTTTTCACCCAAATAAATCTTCTCTTTATTAAGATAGAGATCCCTGTTTTCCCTCGCCAGCATAAATACAAAGCAAAATGCTGCGCCGATCAGCAACCGCCTGGGAGGAAGGTTCCTGAAAGCAAACATGATCATTCCTAACAGCGCATAGTCCAGTAAGATATCGCCGTACCATAAAAGAATAAAGACATCAATCAGGGAAAAAACCATCAGCCAGAGCTGGCGACGGAAAAAATAATCTGCCGGCAACATGCCCCCTCCCTTTTTTTCTTTTCCACCCACAAAAAGAAGGATTCCTGCGCCAAATAACATGGAAAACAAAGCCCGTTGTGTTCCCTCCGGGATCCAGCTGACCAGGTACCATACTGTATAATTGATGGTTCCTTGTTCGTGGAGCAGAGAAGGATCTCTTGCCACTGCCTCTGGCAATCCAAAAAGAGGAATGTTCATCAGTAGTATCCCCAGGATGGCGATACCCCGGAGGCTGTCAAGAATAACAATTCTCTCCTGCTCCCGGACAGGGGTAGCGATGATATTCATTATTGTTGGTTTTGGTCTGTCTTTCAGAATGACTTCTTCGACCCGATATGTTTTTCAAACCATTCTACATTTGACTGCATGGCTTTCAGAATCATCGTGGGTTCTAAAGGTCCATGTGCCTGCCGGGGCATCACCAGCATGCGAACGGGCACATTGCGTCTTCTTAATGCATTATAAAACATGATGCCATTGCTGATCGGCACCCGCTGATCTCCTTCACAATGCTGCAGCATCACCGGTGTTTTTACATTTTGTACATAACGCAGCGGAGAATGCTTATCATAATTCGCCCAGTCTTCCCAGGGATTGGCCTGGAAATAAGAAGGCAGGAATCCTTCAATATCATCGGTCAGGTTCTGATGGGCCAAATCTACCACCGGCGCTCCGATACTTGCGACTTTGAAACGATCAGTATGTCCCACTACCCAGCTGCTCATGAATCCGCCATAACTCCAGCCCATCACTCCCATTTTGGTTTCATCAGCCACGCCCATTTTAATCACCTGATCCACTCCGTTCATGATATCAATATAATCCTTACCTCCCCAGTCGGCCCGGTTAGCCTGACGGAATGCAGTTCCGTAGCCGGTTGAACCTCTTGGATTGGGTCTTAATATGGCATAACCCTGTTCTGCAAAAGCAGCAATAGGATAAGCACCGCCATTGCCTGCCACACAGGCCTGACTAAATACGCCGGCCGGCCCTCCATGGATATTGAGAATAAAAGGTACTTTTTGTCCGGGCTGATACCCGATAGGATAAGTCAGCAATCCTTCAATCATCATTCCGTCGGCACCCTTCCATTTGATTACCTCAGTTTTGGGTAAGGCTTTAGCGGACTTATCGTCATGGAGTTTTGTTAGTTGAACCGGTGCATACTGATTCACCGGACTGATATAGGCTTCAGGAAATTTGGAAGGATTTTGTAAAACGAAAGTAATATGAGTTCCATTGGCATTCGGAGTTCCGCCCTGAATCAGGTCAGTGATACCTTTGGTCCATTCGGTACAATTCTTTCCATCTACACTTAACATGTAAATGCCACCCAGGGATTTATTAGCTTCCGAAAAGAGAATATTTTTTCCATCGGGCGTCCAGCCTACCATGGATCCGCTTTCATCGGGAGTTGATTTTAATCTCCATAATTTGCCATCCGATAACGAATATATTTTCACATGCTTGGCACCGGGCCAGTCAACCGGATCGGTGGTACAGTAATAGGCCAGCAGCTTTCCATCCGGACTAAACATGGGCGTGGATTCGCTGGCACCTGTAGCTGCAACAGAACTTGCTTTATCGGTTTCAATATCAATCAATGAAACATCGCTATAATTATTGTCATTGGCTTCAGGTGTTTTCCCAAAGCTGTAAGCAATTGTTTTTCCATCGGGGCTCCAATCAAAAGAATTGATATTATAGTTGCCGGTACTCAGTTTCTTTTGCCTGTATTTGCCCGCTGAATCTTTGCTGTTCAACGAAAGGAGATATAAACGGTTTTGCTTCACCACTTCATCCATAAAATACCAGTCGTTCTTTGCTTTTTTATCTTTCTCTTCTTTGGACTCTGCCGCATCCAGCATCTGGAAAGCTATCTTGTTTCCATCCGGGCTCCAGGCATAAATTCCAACTGCTGTTTTTACATCTGTTATTTTTTCTGATTCACCACCGGCCGCCGGAAGTATATACAGGTTGTTTTACCATCTCTGCTCGAAGTGAAACTGATCCATTTTCCATCGGGACTCCAGCCCGGATTGGCTGAATTTTTATCTCCCTCTTGTCAATTGTACATGAGCACTGCCATCTGCATTGCAAACCCATACCTGGTTCACAAATTCACTGCGGTCATCTGTCATCACTGCTTCTCTTACGGTATACAATACCCGGCTCCCATCAGGAGAAGCAATGGCAGATGAAATGTTTTTCAGTTTTAAACATTGTTCCGGGCTCCAGTTTTGCTGGGCAATAACAAATAAGGGCAGGAACAAAAACCCAAAAGGAACGATAGCAGCTGTTTCATTTTAAAATTTTGGTGGTTGAAAGAAGAAGGGTCAGACGATCCTGCAGGTACAAAGGAGTCCTACAATTTAATGCTTTACGCGGGAAATAGGAAAACTGATTATAGCTGGCGCAGGTAACTCAGCTTGACAATCACATGATCTTCGGTTTGTCTTTTCAGCTGGGTATTATCAAATCCCCGGTGATTGAATACCACATACACATAGGAGAGGGGCTGGTATTCCCAGGAAAGTCGGACATTATAATTATCCTGGCTGCTCAGTGAATTGCGCTGATAAAAACCGATGAGTTGAAGTCGGGGATTGAGGGCAAGACGACCAGTGATACTCCAGAGATCGGCCGTTGCCGTTTCCAGGTTATCTCCAACTTTAATAAAACGGTTCCGGTTGAATGTACTGCTGAGTGAGAAATGCGGCGAGGGTGAAATTCTTAATGTGATGCTACCCGCATTGAGTTTTCCGTTAAAATATGATCCAAAATCAATTTCACTGTTGAGGCCGATGATACGGGAAGGATCAGTGCTGACATAAAACAGATGCCGTACATAACGATACTCTCCTTCTGAAATCGTAATGCCGAGTGGGTCAAAAGGTTCTGTGAGCCTTTGGAAAGTGGGATTGATGAGATATCCAAAATAACCGCCATCCTGAAAATTAAACCAGACGGGGTTCATATTGAACTGTGTTTCGATCAGCTTTCCGGTGGAGGCCTGGTGATAAATCTCCGGCATGAATCCGGGTTCAAAAGCCCTGACCCATTTTTTGAATGGTAACTTTTTCCCTCTGTAATACCAGAATATGCCCGGGGTGGTACCGATTACATCGTTGCGGGACACAAAGCCCATTGCCGGGTCAAAATCGCGGGTCACTACAGTTTGTGTCCACCATATTTTGAACTGGTTGTTCGTAAAATAATATTGTGCGTAGCCGGAAAAACCATTTTTGCCGCCATTGTTATTGGAAGAGCGAATCAGCATGGTGCTGAGAGAATGAGATTCACCGAGGCGGAAAAATCCATCTACCGCAGCTACCACATTGGTACCGCTGTCATTATTTTTTATAGTCATGATGCCACCAATCCGGCTTTGTTGTCCGATATTTTCTGAATAGCGTCCAACGAAAAAATTAGTACCGGGAGTGATATCATTGCTACGTTGCCGCATCAGCAGGGTGCCGAAGTTTCTCTTTTTGGAACGGTACACATAACGGCCGCCGGCATCAATGGGAATCGGATTGCCCGCATCATCCAGTCCGATTCGTCTGCTGAAAAATGGCTGGATGCGCATGGTACCTCCGGAAATATCTTCACCAGGTCCAACTCCAACGCCAAACAGGGAGGCATTCTCCAGAAAGAACTGTCTTCTTTCCGGAAAGAACACCGAGAAGCGAGTCACGTTATTCACCTGCCGGTCGGCATCAGCCTGGGCGAAATCGGTATTAAAAGTCAGGTCAAGAATATTATTGGGGTTGATGGCCCATTTGATTTCACCACCAGTCCGAAAACTATTTTGTTCAGGATCTGTTCCGGCGGGAAAGTTTTTATAGCGGTCATATGAGCCCAGCACATAAGGTTGAATTCGGATATTGGTTTTGGGCGGAGGCGGCTGCAGGTTTTTCAATACGCCTGCATAATCCATCCTGGTAAAAGTAAATGAACGGGGATAAGGAGAAAAAGCAGAAACTTCGTTAGTCAGTCTTCTGTTGCGCATCACATTGAATCCCCATTGTTGAAGGCTGTCTGTAGATTTCGGATAGCGCAGTGTTTGCCAGGGAATAGCGATCTCTGCCACCCATCCGCTGTCGGTGCGGTTGGTTCTTACCTTCCATAAACCATCCCAGTCCAGATCGGTGAGTACATCATCAAAAACCAGCAGGTCGCGTTGTACCCCATAAGCGTTGGTGGTAAAAGCCATGGCATTGCGGTGATCATTGAATCCATCGAAGGAAATAGCTACATGATCATGGCTTCTTACACTAAAATCTCTTCTGAAATCGGTGGCGCGTATTGCTTTCTTTCCCCCGGAATCATGTGCCATGATACCGACATACAGGTATTGCCGGTTGTACAATACCCTCGTACTGGTTAAATGATTAGGCAGGGCTCCCTGCAGGGGTTCAATCTGAATAAAAGAGGGTGATGGCAGGGCCTGCTGCCATTCTGCTTCATCCAGCTTCCCGTCGATCCGTAATGACTGGCTGATCCTTGTGGCCACAACTTCTTTTTTAACGGCATCGGGTTTAAATACCGATGCATCCTGGGCAAAGCAGGTGCCGGAGAGGAATAATATAAACAGCAAGACTCTTCTCATGATCAACGGGCAGGCAAGATAAAGAGAACCGCTGAATTGATAAGGGGAAAAGGACGAATGGAACCCGATGAAATCATCAGCATTTCTTCAGGGAATTTTTCGGCTTTCCGATTTTTTACACGGATGATAATAGTTGATCAATAATTCATCAGCCGTTGCACCATTTCATCCAACCTCGCTTTCGCCATAAAATTCTTTTCCAGTTCAATATTGAAAGGTACCGGCGTATCCAATGACGCACAACGCATCACCGGTGCATCAAGTAACTGAAAACAGTTTTCTCCAATCCAGGCAGCAATTTCTCCGCCGATACCACCTATCAATGTGTCTTCATGTAATATCAGTACACGACCGGTTCTTTCAACCGATTGTCGGATGGCCAGGTAGTCTAAAGGAGCGAGTGTGCGTAAGTCCAATATATCAATAGACATTTCAGGATGGGCATCAGCATAGTTCCTGGCCCAATGCACCCCACTGCCGTAAGTGATGATCGAAATATCTTCTCCTGTCCGCACCGAACAGGCTTTCCCAATGGGAATTTCGTAATAGTCGGCCGGTACCCGCCCGCTGATGGAACGATAGAGGGCTTTGTGTTCAAAAAATAAAACCGGGTTCGGATCATTGATGGCCGCAATCAGTAAACCCTTGGCATCAAAAGGAGAAGAGGGGTATACCACTTTTAGTCCGGGTACTTTCGTGAACCAGGCTTCATTACTCTGACTATGAAATGGCCCCGCACCCACGCCACCACCTGTGGGCATCCTGATGACCACATCCGCATTTTTGTCCCCAGCGGTAATGGATCTTGGCCAGGTTATTCACGATCTGGTTAAAGCCCACCGTTACAAAATCGGCAAACTGCATTCCATCATGCTCTTGAATCCTTTCAATGATAAACCCAATGCCGCTCCCACAATGGCACTTTCACATAATGGTGTGTTGCGTACTCTTTCTTTCCCGAATTCCTGTACAAACCCTTCCGTTATTTTAAACGCTCCACCATATTCGGCAATATCCTGCCCCATCAACACCAGGTTGGAATGTTGCTGCATGGACTGCTTTAATCCTTCGCTGATGGCATCGATCAGTCTTTTTTCTGAACCTGCATTGCTATCTTCTAAGCGATCCAGTACTTTCACATCCTGCATTGCTGGTTTAGCAGCAAATACATCTTCCAGTTCTTCTTCCGTATTAGCCTGTACCGGGCGGGTTTCAAAACCCATGGCCAGTTCTGATTCAATTTTCTCTTTGAACTCATTCCTGATGGCTGTTACCGTTGTTTCATCGAGTACTCCGGTTTCAATCAGGTATTGCTCATAATTTTTAATCGGATCCTTTTGCTCCCAGAGCCGAAACAGATCCTGCGGCACATACTTGGTGCCACTGGCTTCTTCATGTCCACGCATCCTGAAAGTCATGCACTCTACCAGAAAGGGTTTCTGGTGTTTAATACAATACTCCTTTATTCCCCTGATCGTATCATATACAGTAAGCAGGTTATTCCCATCAATCTGCACACCTTCCATCCCATATCCTTTGGCTTTATCGACCAGACTGATACAACGGTACTGTTCATTCACCGGAGTACTTAAACCATACCCGTTGTTTTCAATGATAAAAATCACCGGCAGATCCCAGACTGCTGCCACATTCAATGCTTCATGAAAATCTCCTTCGCTGGTACCACCATCACCGGTGAATGCCAGGGATACTTTTTTTTCTTTTTTCAGTTTATGTGCCAGGGCCACTCCATCGGCAATGGCCAGTTGCGGACCTAAATGGGAGATCATGCCGCAGATATGATGTTCGCTGTTGCCGAAATGAAAACTTCTTTCTCTTCCTTTGCTATAACCTTCCTGTGCTCCCTGCCATTGCATAAATAATTGGTGCAGGGCATATCACG
>JADKKA010000009.1 GCA_016720745.1 Chitinophagaceae bacterium
GGGATATTCAGCTTTAATGGCTTTGAAAGTATCAATATAATATTGCAGACCCAGGTCCGGGTGATGACCGCCCTGTAATAAAAGCTGGTCGCCACCATATTTCAGGGTTTCTTCAATCTTGCGGCGGTAAGTGGGCATATCGGTGATATAAGCTTCGGCATGCCCGGGAATACGATAAAAATTACAGAACTTACAATTGGCAATGCAAACATTGGTGGTATTTACATTCCGGTCGATCTGCCAGGTTACTTTGCCATGGGGAACCTGTTTTTTACGTAATTCATCAGCAATCAGCATCAGGTCGGCCAGGGGAGCATGATGGTAGAGATAGACCCCTTCTTCTATGGTCAGGAAACCAAAAGAAGCCGCTTTGTCATATATTTCTTGTAACTGCATAGTGCAAAGGTACAGGTTCAACAAAAAAGGGCCGAACGGGTTCAGCAGGCCGTTAAAATGTTTAATTATTATGTAAGCGGAAAGCAGGATTGCATCATTTTATGCAAAAAAATTGTCATAAGAGTGGGAATGCCCCAAATACTAAAAAATACGGGATGAAACGGATTGTTTATTGCCTTGCCATTGTACACTTTTATTGCAGCGCCTCAGCGGGCGGGCACAGGAGGAATTTATTGAACCCCCTTCTAAATTTATCACCTCCATTCCCTTTATCCAGCTCACAGGAGGTATTGTTATTATGCAGGCAAAACTGGATAATATCGCTGACACACTCAATTTTATCCTGGATACCGGCAGTAGCGGCATATCACTCGACTCAACTACGGCTGATTACCTGAAACTGAAACCCAGTCCTTCCAATCGCACCATCCGCGGGATTGCAGGTATCCGGAATGTAAGTTTCCTGTATAACCGTTCACTCCGTTTGCCGGGTCTCAGCATCGACAGCCTGAATTTTCATATTAATGACTATAGTATATTAACTACTGTATACGGAGAAAGAATTGATGGAATCATCGGGTATGCCGTACTGAGCCGCTATATCGTTAAACTGGATTATGATAGTTCAAGAATCACTTTCGCCAGTCCGGGTACCATTCGTTACCCACGGGCAGGCTACCTGCTCAAGCCTAATATTTCCCAGTTGGTTACCCAGCCCATGCGGGTAAGAGATGCCCGTACGATCAATTCCCGTTTCCTTTTTGATCTGGGTGCGGGTCTTTGCGTACTGTTTTCAAGAGATTTTATTGATGACAGCAGCCTGCTGGATAAAAAAAGAAAACGCTGGCAGAAAGAAGGAGAAGGATTGGGCGGAAAAATTGATATGGAGCTGACCATCGTGAAAGAAGTAAAATTGGGTCCCTATAAATTCAGGAATGTGCCTGCTTTTATTTTTGATGATGTATATAATGTCACCTCCTATCCCCAGATGGGCGGTTTACTGGGGAATGATATCATGCGCCGTTTCAATGTGATCCTGAACTATCCCGGGGGAGATATTTTTATTACACCCAACAGTCATTTTACAGATCTCTTTGATTATTCTTACACAGGTCTGGAGTTGTACCTCGTAGAAGGAAATGTTATTGTAGGGGATGTAGCTCCCGGGTCACCGGCAGAAGCATCGGGTCTGAAAGAAGGAGATGAGGTAATTGCAGTGAACAAAGTGTTTAACCAATCGCTGAACCAGTATAAGATCGCCCTGCAAACACCGAACGAAAGAGTGAAGCTGATCATCCGCAGAAACGGAGTGGTGGAAGAAAGAGAGGTCAGGGTTCGCAGCATCCTGCACTGATCCCTTTTCAGGCAGTGCTTTCAACGGAATTTCAATAACTTTACATCGCCCTCCTTTGCGAAAGCATTGGGGGGCGCATTATCTTAAAGGAACGCAATTAATTGTATGATACAGTTTGAAAAATTTATTTTGTCCAATGGTCTGCGCGTCATTGTACACCAGGATCTCAGCACACCGATGGCTGTGGTGAACCTGATGTATGATGTGGGGGCACGGGACGAAGATCCGGAACGTACCGGCTTTGCACATTTGTTTGAACACCTCATGTTCGGAGGATCTGTCAATATTCCCAGTTATGATGAGCCACTCCAGATGGCCGGTGGTGAAAACAATGCCTATACTACTAACGATCTTACTAATTATTATATTCAGTTACCTGCCGATAATCTGGAAACAGCTTTCTGGCTCGAAAGTGACCGGATGCTCTCCCTGGCATTTAGTAAAAAAAGCCTCGATGTGCAACGCAAGGTCGTATGCGAAGAGTTCAAGGAACATTATCTCACCAAACCTTATGGAGATGTGTGGCATAAAATGCGGGAGCTGGCTTATACCACCCACCCGTACCGCTGGATGACGATCGGTAAAGAGCTTTCCCATATTGAAAATGCAGCCCTCACTGACGTGGAGCATTTCTTTTTCAAGCATTATCGTCCGGTCAATGCTGTGTTAGTGGTTGCAGGAAATGTAACGGTTGAGAAAGTAAAGACCCTGGCAGAAAAATGGTTTGGAGATATACCCTCCGGTGAAAAATATCGTCGTAACCTGCCGCAGGAACCGGAACAAACTGCCGCTCGCAAACAAGTTATTCAGTCCAATGTACCGCTGGATGCATTCTACAAATGCTGGCATATGGCAGGCCGGCTGGACAGAAGATATTATATCGCTGATCTGCTCGGCGATATTCTCAGCGGGGGCGGTTCATCCCGTTTGTATCAGTCGCTGGTAAAAGAAAAAAAATTATTCAGCAGTATTGAGTGTTTTCATTTCGGCAGTACCGATGCCGGACTGATGGCTATTGAAGGAAAACTGGTAAAAGGCGTACAGATAGATGAGGCTGAAAAAGCGGTTGAAGCGGAGTTGGATAAAATGAAAAATGAGCTGGTATCCGCCAGTGAATTACAAAAAGTAAAGAACAAAACTGAAAGCATGATTGCTTTTGAAGACATGAGCGTGATGAGCAGGGCCAACAGCCTGGCTTATTACGAACTGTTGGGAGATGCTTCCTGGATGAATTTTGAGCTGGAGAAATATGCATCGGTCAGTGCAGAAGATATTCTCCAGGAATGCAGGAACATATTCCGGGAAACTAATAGCAATACGATACATTATCTATCCAATAATTAAGAAAGGAATTTATGCCAGACAGGAAACAGGCACCAGTCATTGTGGATGCAGTGGATTTTGATCTCCGGTTAAAACATGCGGAGAAGATTGTTTTAAACAATGGGGTAGAAGTGTATGCCGTAAACGCCGGTGCGGAAGAAGTGATGTCGCTGGAATGGGTATTTTATGCCGGGAACTGGTTCGAGGAAAAAAACCTGGTTGCTGCGACCAGTAATTTTTTACTCCGCAACGGAACACAGCAAAAGACGGCATTTCAGCTGAATGAACATTTTGAATATTATGGAGCCTATCTCAACCGGGCCTGTTATAATGAAACAGCTACTGTTACGCTGCACTGCCTGAATAAGCATATACAGGAATTGCTGCCGGTAGTGAGGGAACTGATTACAGATTCGGTGATGCCGCAGGAAGAACTGGATACCTACCGGCAGAACATGAAGCAAAGGCTGAAAGTAAACCTGAAGAAAAGTGATTTTGTGGCCAGCCGGCTGATTGATGCCTATGTATATGGTGAAGATCATCCGTATGGTAAATACACCCGCCTGGATGATTTTGACCTGCTCAACAGAGAGGAGTTAATGAGTTTTTACAAACAATATTATCAGCAGGGAAAGTTTGTCATGTTTGTTGCCGGCCGTCTTCCTTCAGGATGGCAGGAAATGCTCAACCGTTATTTTGGTGACCTGCCGAATACAGCTGTTGCCATGAACCCAATGAGCATGCAGCCGGTGGCTGAAAAAAAATCAAGAGTGATCAATGATGCCGAAGGCGTGCAGGGTTCTATCCGGATGGCCCGCCCTTTTTTCAATCGCCATCACCCTGATTTTGTAAAAGCGATGGTACTGAATACGCTGTTCGGCGGATTTTTTGGGTCCCGGCTGATGAGTAATATCCGGGAAGATAAAGGGTACACTTATGGCATACACAGTTTTCTGCAAAACCATATACACGATTCGGCCTGGGTGATTTCAACAGAAGCAGGTAAGGATGTGTGTGAGGCTACGATTGAAGAAGTGTATAAGGAAATGAAAATTTTAAGAGAGGACCTGGTCGATGAAGAAGAATTGCTATTAGTGAGGAATTACATGATGGGCAGTATCCTGGGTGACCTTGACGGTCCTTTTCAGATCATTGCCCGATGGAAGAATATTGTTCTGAATAATCTGACCGACCAATATTTTTACGACTCCATCCATACCATCAAAACCATTTCAGCAGAAGAACTGCGGGCGCTGGCACAAAAATACCTGCAGCCCGAGAGCTTTTATGAACTGGTGGTGGTATAAAATTATTCCCTGATAAAATTTGTTTTGTACAAGAGCCCGTCATTGTTTTCGGCCTGCAGGTGGTAGACGCCATTTTTCAGTGCATGAATATCTACTCTTCCATTGCTATTGGATGTATTGATTACCAGTCGGCCAGTTGCATCAAATATTTTGATAGAACTGAACTGTACATTGCCGGGCACCGTTACCTGGATCATACTTCTTGAGGGATTCGGAAAAATGCTGATGTCTTTATTATCAGATACTTCTCTGATCATTACAATTCCTGAGAAACTGTATTTTCCATCGATATCCACTTGTCGGATCCGGTAAAGGGTATTACCGCTTCCCGGTGCAGGATCAAATGCACTATAGGTATTCAGACTGCTGTTGCCAAGGGCTGCAACTTCACTGATGGCAGTGTACTGCTGACCGTCCTTACTTCTTTCTACAATATATTTCAACACAGCAGTTTCGCTGGTAGTGGCCCATTTCAATAATACTGAACCATTGGATTGGCAGTTACCGGTAAAGGAAACCCATTTAACCGGCAATACACCAGACCAGCTGAAGTTGCCGATGGAAAAACTTCGGTTACCGGCGCCAGGATTGTTGGGGTTGTTGGCATAAGAAACGGTTAAACTGGTTACCCCGCTGATGATGCTCACATCAGCAAAATCATCGGTTGTATTACCCTGTGTTCCCCTTGCAATGGCAGTGGTAGTTCCACTACCGGTTATCGTTGGCCCGGAGGGAGTGGTCATGGTAATATTTTGTCCGGTAGATCCATTCACTGCCGTAACGGTAGCCTGGTCGCCGCTGGAGGCATCAGTCCCGTCTATGTCATAAATGCGAAAGGATAAACCGGTGACAGCCGGACTGAAAGTAAAAGTATAAGCTACAAGTTCACCGGTAGCAACAAAAGTAACAGAGGAACGTAGTGCACAGTTTACTGCACAATCGTTAGCAGTGCCTGAAGGGTCAGCTGCATATTTAATCGGAAAGCTGCCGTTAATCCGGTTGGTGTTACCGGTTACATTCAGGGAAACGGCGGTGGCCGGGCTGCCTATTGACCCGAAACTGGTACTCAGGGAGCCGGTGGTATAAGACACGGTATTCCAGTTCAAATCCTGGCCGAAACAGCTGCTGGTACATAATAAGGCCAGGAGCCACAAGGTATTTTTCATAAGGAATTCAATTTAAGGATAACCAAAGATAGGGGAATAGGTAAAAACACTTAATTTGACCCTGCATTTTAGTTATTCACTATTCACATAGTTCCGGGGCTATTTCGGGAGAATGAAGCTGATATCTGACAGGTTAATGCAATGAGGAAGAAGCTGAAGCCGGGGACTCTGCACGATCTTAATTAGGTTTGCAAAATGAATTTCGATAAAAAGGACTTGTCAAACGATCAGCTTATTCAGTTTTACCGTTCTCTTCTCTGGCCGCGAATGATTGAGGAGAAAATGCTGGTACTCCTTCGCCAGGGTAAAATTTCCAAATGGTTTAGCGGGATTGGCCAGGAAGCTATTTCGGTAGGTGCCACCCTGGCCCTCGACAATGATGAATGGATCATGCCCCTGCACCGGAACCTCGGTGTTTTCACTACCCGTGATATGCCCCTGCACCAATTATTTATGCAATGGCAGGGCGCACAGGAAGGTTATAGCAAAGGAAGAGAAAGAAGTTTTCATTTCGGCAACAGCGAGCACCATATCTGCGGAATGATTTCTCATCTGGGTCCGCAACTGGCCATTGCCGACGGAGTGGCATTGGCTCATAAGCTGAGAAAAGAAAAAAAAGTATCACTGGCATTTACCGGAGATGGTGGTACCAGTGAAGGAGATTTTCATGAAGCATTGAATGTGGCAGCAGTCTGGGATCTGCCAGTGATTTTTATTATTGAAAATAACGGGTATGGTTTAAGTACTCCGGTAAATGAACAGTACCGTTGTATCAGTCTGGTCGATAAAGCCAAAGGATATGGGATGGAAGGTGTGCAGATTGATGGGAATAACCTGCTTACTGTTTATGATACGATCAGGGAAAGGGGTATTGTATTAAACACCAGAAACCCTATCTGGTGGAATGCATGACTTTCAGGATGCGTGGACATGAAGAAGCCAGTGGCACCAAGTATGTGCCGCAGGATCTGTTTCGGCTCTGGGAGCAAAAGGATCCGATTAAAAATTATGAGCAATACCTGATTGAAACCGGAGTACTCGATGAATCAACGGTAACAGCCATCAGGAATGAGTTCAAAGAAAAAATTGAATCAGAACTGGCCATGGGTTTTGAAACCCGCCCGGTACAGGCGAATACGGAAGAAGAACTGGAAGATGTATTTGCTGCTAAACCGGCAATGCAGGATGTGAAAGTACTGGATCGCTTAGATGATAACAATGCAGGTTCCGAAAAAAGACTGATCGATGCCATCGGTGAAGGATTGAAGCAATCCATGCAGCAGCATCCGAACCTGATTTTGATGGGACAGGATATTGCCGAATATGGTGGAGCGTTTAAAATAACGGAAGGGTTTGTACAGGAATTCGGGAAAGAAAGAGTACGCAACACACCATTATGTGAAAGTGCCATTGTGGGAGCGGCATTGGGTTTATCATTGAAAGGATTCAAGAGCATGATGGAAATGCAGTTTGCCGATTTTGTAACGGTGGGCTTTAACCAGATCGTGAATAACCTGGCCAAGATCCATTACCGCTGGGGACAAAATGCGGATGTGGTCATCAGGATGCCCACAGGTGGTGGCGTGGGTGCCGGGCCATTTCATAGTCAGAGTAATGAAGCCTGGTTCACGAAAGTACCCGGACTAAAAGTGGTATACCCCTCTTCTCCATTTGATGCCAAGGGTTTGCTGATTGCAGCGATCAATGATCCCAATCCGGTTTTATTTTTTGAACACAAGGCGCTCTATCGTTCCATCAGCGGGCGGGTACCGGCCGACTACTACGAAATTCCTATTGGGAAAGCCTGTTCAGTGAGGACAGGAGAAGATATTTCGATCATTACTTATGGCAGTGGCGTTCATTGGGCTGTGCATTATGCCGAAGCACATCCGGAAACATCTATTGATATATTGGATCTGCGAACCCTGGCCCCGTTGGATTACCTGGCCATCCGACAATCGGTTGAAAGAACCGGTCGTGTACTGATATTACATGAAGACACATTGATAGGCGGTATCGGTGGTGAAATAGCTGCCTGGATCGGAGAGCACTGTTTTCAGTTACTCGATGCCCCGGTGATGCGTTGTGCCTCATTGGATACGCCGGTACCATTTAATATTGAATTGGAAAATAATTTCCTGGCGAAAGCGAGATTGGAAGAAAACATGCTGCAGTTACTGAATTATTAATACCCATAGCGGATTTCCTGCATTTTTAAATTAAAACAACCTCTACTACAGCTCCGGAACCGGGTTGCTACCCGTTCGGGTACTTGTACCATCCTGCAAGAAATAATAATTTCCCTGCCGCAAACTATCATCAGTCAGCCGCGATATTTTTTGTTTTGCCTCTTCACCGCCTACGATTGGGGAAGCAAAAGACAGCAAATGATGAATAACAGAACAGTAGGCTCTTCCGGTTAAATTGATTATATGGTAAAAGGCAGTATGGTTATCGCTTTATTGCTCTTTCACAGTTTTTGCTTTGCACAGGTATATAATGCAGAAAAGAAATTGCTTGAACAGAGTTTCAGTACGGATCCCCGTATCCAGGTTAAATTCTACTCCACCCTTCGGAATACGGGAGGCTATGAGGGCACCAGTTTGCTGGTAAAAAATCTTTCCGATAAAACACTTTTTGTTGAAATCAGGTTGCATATTACTGATAATTGCGGAGCAGTTATTACCAGAAATATAAAAGCGACCATCCGTGCCGGTGAGAAGATTGGGGGCAATACCTGGATGGGAGGCAGTGAGCAGTTTGATTATAACTCATCATGTGAAAGTACCAAATATGGGGAATGGCAATACAGCAAAATAAAAAAAGCGACGATTGATGTTGATGGCATAAGCGAAACAGGAAAGCAGGGCGGGTCTGGTAATGGGGAAAATACAGGAAATGGAAACGGCGGTAATACGGATGGGGGCGGAGGTCCTGTGGGTGGATCCGGGAATCAGATTGCTGCTGGCTGTCCATTACAGGACTTGAGCATCAGTAACGGGCCATCCATGAATTGTGCAGCTGCGATGGATCAGGCAATCCACTATACAGTATAACGAAAAAAGCGGTGAGATCAGAACCGATAAACTATCAGAACAATTCATACTCAGCTATAAAAAAGCAGCTGACCTTTACTGGAAGGAGTTGAAACTGAGTTATTACCAGATGGGATATAACCTGACTGGTTTGGACCCATGTACTTCTTATGAAGTTAAACTTCAACGTGTTTGTGATAACAACATGCGGTCTGATTATTCCAGTACCATACAATTCACTACTGGTTGTCCTGTACCCGGATCCGTCAAAGCCGATCAGATCAGCAAGACTTCAGCGCAAATCTCTTCTATGTTTTCGCCGGGTGTCAATGTATGCAGTGCGCAAAGACCGGCATATACCATTCATATTGAATATGCAACGCCGGGTGGAACCTGGCAAACGGTGATTTCCAATCCGGGCCCGGGTAGTTCCATGCTGTTTAATCTTCAATCTCAAACATCCTATCGGGTAAGGGTGCGCTATGAATATAAAACTGGTATATTCTCAAAGTATGCTAACGAAATAAATTTCAAAACTTACTAGAAGGCCCCTTACTTTTTTGTAAAAGGTCCGCCAGGTTATGGGCATCCATTTTTTTCATGATATTCTTGCGGTGGGTTTTAATCGTGAGTTCGCTAAGAAATAAACGGTCACCTATTTGTTTGTTGTTGTGTCCTCCGATGAGCAAATGAAGAATTTCCTTTTCCCGTAAATAACCCTGTTCTGGATTTCACCGTCAAAAATGCGGTTGAACCACAGACTGTAAACAGCATTTTACCATACAGGTATCAGTGAAAAAAACTGCCATGGCTGTTTTTTTTCACTATTAGCATTATCCATAGTTTCAAATGCCTTCTTCTCTTTATCTTGCCGATCCGTTGATCATGAGAAGAGTCTTGCTGTTTATATTATTCCTCTCCGGCACCTGCTTTGCCCAGGATGCATCGGTATTTAAACCAGATGCCGTTAAAAAGGAAGTGGTCGCCACGCGAATCAGTCAATCATTGCGGATCGACGGGAAGCTGGATGAAGCAGAATGGCAGCAGGCCCTGCCATCACCCTCTTTTATTCAGATCGAACCCCTGCAGGGAGCCCTTCCTAATCATTTAACCAGTACAAGGGTATTATACAACCGCCAATACCTCTATATCGGTATCATGGCACATGATTCCGGAGGCAAGAAAGCCATTCGCGCCACCGATTTCAGAAGGGATTTCAGTGTCAGAAGCCATGATCATGTGGCCATCTCCTTCGATGGATTCAATGATCACCGCAATGCCATGGCTTTTACCACCAACGCTTATGGGGTACAACGCGACCTGCTGGTTTTTGATGATGTACTCACCGATCTGGACTGGGATGGTTTATGGAAGGTGAGAACCAACCGCACCGACAGTGGATGGGTGGCAGAGATCGCTATTCCATGGCAAACACTGCGCTATCCGAAATCTACAGACAGCCTTCAACAATGGGGATTCAATGTGATGCGCAACAGAAGACTGACCAACGAAGTTTCTGCTTTTTCTCCTTATCCCCGTTCATTTACTTTTACCAGGATGGATTATGCAGGCGTATTGAAAAACCTGCAGCCGCCTCCACCCAAAACGAATATCCGAATTCAACCCTATGTGCTGGGTTCTTATGACCGCTATAAAAACTTTCCCGCCGGAACAGATCCTGAACAAAATAGTTTTCGGACTGGTGGTGAAATCAAATGGGCCATCAACCCCAATAATATTCTTGACC
Organism: Chitinophagaceae bacterium; assembly: GCA_016720745.1. Classification (GTDB taxonomy): domain Bacteria; phylum Bacteroidota; class Bacteroidia; order Chitinophagales; family Chitinophagaceae; genus JJ008. The sequence goes on from JADKKA010000009.1 coordinate 10,329, forward strand.
TGACTTTTAATACGGATTTCGCCCAAGCCGATGCCGACCGGCAGGTGAATAACGTGACTCGCTTCTCGGTGTTCTTTCCGGAAAGAAGACAATTCTTTCTGGAGAATGCTTCACTGTTTGGCGTTGGGGTTGGACCCGGTGAAGATATTTCCGGAGGTACCATGCGCATCCAGCCATTTTTCAGCAGACGAATCGGACTGGATGATGCAGGCAATCCGATTCCCATTGATGCCGGCGGCCGTTATGTGTACCGTTCCAAAAAAAGAAATTTCGGCACCCTGCTGATGCGGCAACGCAGCAATGATATCACTCCCGGTACTAATTTTTTCGTTGGACGTTATTCGGAAAATATCGGACAGCAAAGCCGGATCGGTGGCATCATGACAGTGAAAAATAATGACAGCGGAACCAATGTAGTAGCTGCGGTAGATGGTTTTTTCCGCCTCGGTGAATCTCATTCTCTCAGCACTATGCTGATTCGCTCTTCCAATAACAATGGCGGCAAAAATGGTTTTTCCGGCTATGCACAATATTATTTTACCAACAACCAGTTCAAAATATGGTGGACACAAACAGTAGTGACCCGCGATTTTGACCCGGCAATGGGCTTTGTGTCCCGCAATGATGTAATCGGTACCACCCCGGGCATATTCTGGTATTACAGAGGGAAAAAGTTACCATTCAAAAAATGGGTCAGGGCCTTTGAACCCGGATTCATGCCGGAGATTTATCACCAGGCCTCCACCGGAAAGCTGATCGAAACACAGTTCAATATGAACCCCGTCTGGTTTAATTTTCAGGATGGCGGTTATTTTGGATATCTCATCAATCCCACTTTCCAAAGGCTCACAGAACCTTTTGACCCACTCGGCATTACGATTTCAGAAGGAGAGTATCGTTATGTACGGCATCTGTTTTATGTCAGCACTGATCCTTCCCGTATCATCGGCCTCAATAGTGAAATTGATTTCGGTTCTTATTTTAACGGAAAACTCAATGCAGGAAGCATCACTTTAAGAATTTCACCCTCGCCGCATTTCTCACTCAGCAGTACATTCAACCGGAACCGTTTTATTAAAGTTGGAGATAACCTGGAAACGGCAACGGCCGATCTCTGGAGTATCACTGGTCGTCTTGCCCTCAATCCCCGACTTCAACTCATCGGTTTTTATCAGCGCAATTCACTGAGCAGCCAGGATAATTATAATGTCCGACTTTCCTGGGAATACCAGCCCCTCTCCTATGTGTATGTGGTATTCAATCACCGGGGATTTGATAATACCCAGCTGAAAAGACAAACCGAAGATCATGTGATTGTCAAGCTGAGTTACCTGCGCCAGCTATAATCAGTTTTCCCATTTCCCGCGTAAAGCATTAAATTGTAGGACTCCTTTGTACCCGCAGGATCGTCTGACCCTTCTTCTTTCAACCACCAAAATTTTAAAAATGAAACAACTGCTATCGCTCCTGTTTGGGTTTTTGTTCCTGCCCTTATTTGTTATTGCCCAGCAAAACTGGAGCCCGGAACAATGTTTAAAACTGAAAAACATTTCATCTGCCATTGCTTCTCCTGATGGGAGCCGGGTATTGTATACCGTAAGAGAAGCAGTGATGACAGATGACCGCAGTGAATTTGTGAACCAGGTATGGGTTTGCAATGCAGATGGCAGTGCTCATGTACAATTGACAAGAGGAGATAAAAATTCAGCCAATCCGGGCTGGAGTCCAGATGGAAAATGGATCAGTTTCACTTCGAGCAGAGATGGTAAAAACAACCTGTATATACTTCCGGCGGCCGGTGGTGAATCAGAAAAAATAACAGATGTAAAAACAGCAGTTGGAATTTATGCCTGGAGCCCTGATGGAAACAAGATCGCCTTCCAGATGCTGGATGCGGCAGAGTCCAAAGAAGAGAAAGATAAAAAAGCAAAGAACGACTGGTATTTTATGGATGAAGTGGTGAAGCAAAACCGTTTATATCTCCTTTCGTTGAACAGCAAAGATTCAGCGGGCAAATACAGGCAAAAGAAACTGAGTACCGGCAACTATAATATCAATTCTTTTGATTGGAGCCCCGATGGAAAACAATTGCTTACAGCTTTGGGAAAACACCTGAAGCCAATGACAATAATTATAGCGATGTTTCATTGATTGATATTGAAACCGATAAAGCAAGTTCTGTTGCTGCAACAGGTGCCAGTGAATCCACGCCGATGTTTAGTCCGGATGGAAAGCTGCTGGCCTATTACTGTACCACGGATCCGGTTGACTGGCCCGGTGCCAAGCATGTGAAAATATATTCGTTATCGGATGGCAAATTATGGAGATTAAAATCAACTCCCGATGAAAGCGGATCCATGATAGGCTGGACACCCGATGGTAAAAATATTCTCTTTTCTGAAGCTAATAAATCCCTGGGTGGCATTTACATGTTAAGTGTAGATGGAAAGAATTGTACCGAATGGACCAAGGGCATCACTGATCTGATTCAGGGCGGCACACCGAATGCCAATGCTACCCATCTTACTTTCATTTTACAGAACCCTTCCAAATTTCCTGAAGCCTATATCAGTCCGATGAATCAGTATGGACCGGTTCAACTAACAAAACTCCATGACGATAAGTCCGCTAAAGCCTTGCCTAAAACTGAGGTAATCAAATGGAAGGGCGCCGACGGAATGATGATTGAAGGATTGCTCACTTATCCTATCGGGTATCAGCCCGGACAAAAAGTACCTTTTATTCTCAATATCCATGGAGGGCCGGCCGGCGTATTTAGTCAGGCCTGTGTGGCAGGCAATGGAGGTGCTTATCCTATTGCTGCTTTTGCAGAACAGGGTTATGCCATATTAAGACCCAATCCAAGAGGTTCAACCGGCTATGGAACTGCATTCCGACAGGCTAACCGGGCCGACTGGGGAGGTAAGGATTATATTGATATCATGAACGGAGTGGATCAGGTGATTAAAATGGGCGTGGCCGATGAAACGAAAATGGGAGTGATGGGCTGGAGTTATGGCGGATTCATGAGCAGCTGGGTAGTGGGACATACTGATCGTTTCAAAGTCGCAAGTATCGGAGCGCCAGTGGTTGATTTGGCCCATCAGAACCTGACCGATGATATTGAAGGTTTCCTGCCTTCTTATTTCCAGGCTAATCCCTGGGAAGACTGGGCCAATTATGATAAACATTCACCACTGCGTTATGTACAAAATGTAAAAACACCGGTGATGCTGCAGCATTGTGAAGGTGATCAGCGGGTACCGATCAGTAACGGCATCATGTTTTATAATGCATTGAGAAGACGCAATGTGCCGGTTCGCATGCTTGTGATGCCCCGGCAGGCACATGGACCTTTAGAACCCACGATGATTCTGAAAGCCATGCAGTCAAATGTAGAATGGTTTGAAAAACATATCGGGTCGAAGAAGTCATTCTGAAAGACAGACCAAAACCAACAATAATGAATATCATCGCTACCCCTGTCCGGGAGCAGGAGAGAATTGTTATTCTCGACAGTCTCCGGGGTATCGCCATTCTGGGGATACTACTGATGAACATTCCTCTTTTGGATTGCCAGAGGCAGTGGCAAGGATCCTTCTCTGCTCCAGGAACAGGGAACCATCAATTATACAGTATGGTACCTGGTCAGCTGGATCCCGGAGGGAACACAACGGGCTTTGTTTTCCATGTTATTTGGCGCAGGAATCCTTCTTTTTGTGGGTGGAAAAGAAAAAAAGGGAGGGGGCATGTTGCCGGCAGATTATTTTTTCCGTCGCCAGCTCTGGCTGATGGTTTTTTCCCTGATAGATGTATTTATTCTTTTATGGTACGGCGATATCTTACTGGACTATGCACTGTTAGGAATGATCATGTTTGCTTTCAGGAACCTTCCTCCCAGGCGGTTGCTGATCGGCGCAGCATTTTGCTTTGTATTTATGCTGGCGAGGGAAAACAGGGATCTCTATCTCAATAAAGAGAAGATTTATTTGGGTGAAAAAGTAGCGGCCATTGATACAACAAAAACAAAATTGTCATTTCTGCAGCAGGAACAACTGGCTGCTATGAAGACTTTCCAGGAAAAATACGGTGGAGGCCAAACTAAAAAATAAAGAGGAAACTGTGCTCCGTACAACGGAAAGTTATAAGACATTGTATGAGTTCCGTACAGGTGAGTATATCGACTCACTGGTCCATTATTTATTTTTCGGTATTTGGGATGTATTGCTTTTCATGTTCCTCGGGATGGCATTTTTTAAAATGGGTATACTCACCGGACAGGCTTCTGTAAAAACATATGCATTCATGTGTGTGATCGGGTTGGGTGTCGGACTGACCATTTCCTATTTGCGGTTACAACCAATCATCGATGCTAAGTTTAACAGGTATGAATACACCCGTAATGCTTCATTTTCTTTTTATGAACTCTCCCGCACATTCAGGTCCATCGGATTCCTTGGCCTTATTATGCTGTTGTATAAATCAGGTCTGTTCAAGTGGCTCTTTGTTTTGTTTCGCCCGGTGGGACAAATGGCCTTTACCAATTACCTGATGCAGTCACTGATTTGTGGTTTGTTGTTTTATGGAATTGGTTGGGGCTGGTATGGTCGTTTGGAACGATATGAAATTTACATCGTGGTAGCCGTAATATGGGTGGTGCAGATTATTTACAGTCATCTGTGGTTACATTATTTCCGCTTTGGACCTTTGGAATGGGCATGGCGCAGCCTGACTTATTGGAAGCTACAGCCCATGAAAAAATCCAATAAGAAAGAAATGGATATATAATAAACGAATATTGATCAGTATCAGGCGCTCTGTTTAGCCTTCAATGCTGCTAACCCCTTCAGGGTTTCGTCACTGTTATTTTTGAAAGCGCCCATTTTGTGTGAGTCAAAATAAAATTTTTCACCGGCCGGAGTGCTGATGGAAAACCATTTCAGCATACGCCAGTCGGCTTCCTGCTGTATCGTACATTCTTTCAGGTTAAAACTGATCGGGGTACCGGTTTCGCTGGTCTTATAATAAGCGTTGTTGCCGGAGATATACAGTACGCCATAAGAGTCAAAGAATTTAAAAGAGGCTTTATATCTTTTAAAAGAAGCATAATGATACAGTGCCGCATATTCAATGGGGTCCTTAATCGTGCGAAGGATTTTGTTGAATTTTTGCTCTTTGGCAAAGAAGATGATAACAACTGCGATCAGTCCGACAATACCGCCGATAATACCGCCTACAATCATTGGTGACATAAAGTATAATGGTTTGGTTTTAGAATGAATGTCTGAGTGCTTTTCCGGCCCTGGCCCCTATATGTTCTTGCTGATTGACCGTCAGCACCCGTTCACCAGCACAAAATAAAAAACCTTTTGAATACGCATGGGGTTTTTCAAAGGTAGAAATATCTTTTACTTCCATTTCATTGAAAATCACAATATCGGCAGTCATTCCCTCCCGGATCAGGCCCCGGTCCTTTAACTGGAATTTTTGAGCAGGCAATGACGTCATTCTCCTGATGGCTTCTTCCAGGGATATCACTTTGTCTTCTCTTACATATTTACTTAATACCCTGGCATTGGTGCCATAGCCTCTTGGGTGTGGCATACCGGCACCCAGTACCCGGATACTGGCATCACTGGCAAACATATTAAAAGGATAACGCATGATGTTTTTCACATCCTCTTCGCTCATGCCATGGAACACCGCACTGGCACCACCATTCATCATCAGGTCCATCACGGTTTCGGCCTCATTACGGGCTTTGTGTTTTCTTCCCTTCATCAGGTTAATGGCTTCAATGCTCTTTCCGTTATAAGAAGTATCGGGCGAATAATTGGCTACAACGGCATAGCTGAGGTGTTTCAGTTTTCTTTTTCAAGCGGGCCAATATATGGTCGGTCACCTGTTTGCGGATCGCGGGTCTTTGCAAGCGGGCCCGGATGGAATCCTGTCCGTCGGCCAGCACATCATCCGGTAATAAAGTACTGATAGAAGTACTGCTGGCAGTATAGGGATACTGATCAATGGTTACTTCGATGCCTTCCTTTCTGGCGGCTTCCACCATGGGAATGGTTTCTTTGCTCCGGCCCCAGTTATGCTGACCGCTGCATTTAAAAATGGGAAATCTCCACGGGGATCTTTGCTTCCCGGCCGATGGTCAATGCTTCTTCAATGGCACAAGTGATACTGTCGCCTTCATCGCGCATATGCGTGGCATAGACACCATTTTGTATTGGGCAGCAATTTTAGCCAGGGAAACGATCTCGGGTGTTTTAGTATAGGTACCGGGGATATAGATCAGTCCGGTAGATAATCCTACTGCACCATCCTGCATGGCTTTCAGGGTGATGGCTTCCATCTTTTTCATTTCATCGGCACTGGCATCGCGGTTAGCGCGACCCATCACAGCTTTGCGGATATCATTATGTCCGACCAGCGTGGCCACATTAATGGAAAGTTTCAGTGAATCCAGCCAGTTGAGGTGTATTTGGCTATATCTATATTCGAAGAGCCGCAATTGCCGGTGATACAGGTGGTGACGCCATCATAGATAAAGCTTTTTGTTTGGGGATCCTTTTGTTCATCTTCTTCCAGATGGGTATGTACATCAATAAATCCCGGTGCCACGATCAGTCCCTTTGCATCTATGACTTTACTGGCGGTACCGGCTTTGATATCCCTGGCGATCTGTACAATTTTTCCGTTTTTAATGGCCCAAGTCACTGTAGTACCAGTTATTACCACTGCCATCAATGATTTTCCCGTTTTTGATAAGGATATCAAAGGGTTCCTGGGCGGTAGCCAGCAAGGAGAATAACAGGAAGAGGGTAAGAGGCGTGCTGCAATTTCGATACAAAAATGAGATTTTGAGATTCACCGCAGAGAAACGAGTAAATGGAGCTTTACGCAGAGAACTTAATATTTGTATTTTCTCTGCGTAAACTCTGTGTTCTCATGTTCTCTGCGGTGAAGTCTTAATTTTCAGCATGCCCCTCGACCTCGCCGAAATAAAACCCTTTCTGCCCGATTTTAGCCATAACTCCTCCAAGTAATTTGCCGCCGATGGCAATCTGATGGATGTACCGGCAGGTATGGAAATATTAAAGGAAGGGCAATATGTGCGCATGATCCCCATCGTTGCAGGGATTGGTGAAAGTCTTTACCATAGTAGAAGAAAAGAGTTACTGCTTTATTATATCGGCTCCACACAGAGTTGCATCATGTCATTCTCGGCCGGTCTTAGCCAGTCTCCCAGCCGGATCTACGCCATCAGTGAAGAACCTTCGTTGTTATTACTCTTACCCTCAGACAAAATCAATAAATGGATCCGGGAATTTCCGGCACTGAACGATCTTTTCTTTCCGGCACAATCTCCGTTACACAGAAATGCTGGATACCATCAACTCCCTGCTCTTTGGCCGGATGGACCAGCGCCTTTACCAGGACCTGCAGGAAAAGCAGGATGAAGGAGAAAAGTACTGGACCTCAGG
>JADKKA010000010.1 GCA_016720745.1 Chitinophagaceae bacterium
CGGATCCCAAAGGGCAGGCGGCCGGGGAGCTCCTTATCAAGTTCGGGGGCCCCCCTCCCCGCAACCATTTCATTCACAACTGTTTCATTTCCCGCCTATTTCCTATCTTCCCTTTCAAATTCTGCTTGCTATGTTTCAATCTAAAATCGCAGGGATCGGGATGTATGTGCCCGAAAGGGTGATGACCAACCAGGACCTGATGAAGTATATGGATACCTCCGACGAATGGATCCAGGAAAGAACCGGTATCAAAGAACGCCGCTATGCCCATCGTACCAATGAAACCACTACCACCATGGGCGTGGAAGCGGCCAAAATCGCCATCGAAAGGGCCGGGATCACCCCACAGGATATTGACTTTATCGTGTTCGCCACCCTCTCCCCGATTATTATTTCCGGGTTGCGGGTACTGCTCCAGCGCGCCATGCAAATGAAAAAGTGGGAGCCTGGATGTTCGCAACCAATGCAGCGGCTTTGTATACGCCCTCAGCGTGGCGGATCAGTTTATCAAGACCGGTATGTATAAGAATATCCTGGTCGTGGGGGCGGAGAAACATTCCTTCGGACTTGATTTCAGCACCCGCGGCCGCAATGTATCCGTGATCTTCGGCGATGGAGCCGGCGCCGTGGTGTTACAACCCACCGAAAACCCAACCAGGGCATCCTCTCCACCCATCTCACAGCGATGGAGCCAATGCCGAAATACTGGCCATGTTATAACCCGGTACCCATGCCAATCACTGGACGGGAGAACATAAACTCGCGGATTTCAAGGACGCCGAAATCGGAGAAATGTTCATGAGCCATGAAATGATCGATAATGCCCAGAACTTCCCCAATATGGATGGACCGGCGGTGTTTAAAGTAGCCGTGGAGAAATTTCCGCAGGTGATCAGGGAAGCACTGGCAAAAAATAATTTAGAAACCAGCAATCTGAATATGCTGATCCCCCACCAGGCGAATCTGCGGATCAGCCAGTTTGTGCAAAAGAAACTCGGACTGAGAGACGATCAGGTGTATAATAATATCATGCAGTACGGGAATACCACCGCCGCCTCCGTGCCGATTGCACTTTGTGAGGCATGGGAGAAGGGATTGGTGAAGGATGGGGATTTGGTTTGTTTGGCGGCATTTGGGAGTGGGTTTACGTGGGCTAGTGCGTTGTTGAGATGGTGAGTGATTTACCGCGGAGAACATGAGATAGCGGAGTTTGCGCAGAGAGATTTAAACTTCTCTGCGTAATCTCTTTTTCTCATGTTCTCTGCGGTTAGTCTTACAACTATTCCCCCCTCCCCCTCATCTTAAGGATGGCACAATATTTAATACTTTTACCGTATGAAAAAGATCTCCCTGCTGCTCCTGCTTGTTATGACCAGCGCCCTGGGCTTTGCACAGGACAGCTTTCAGGTAGTTTTGCATAAAAAAATCGTAATGAGCTCCGCCGAATTCAGTGCCGAGAAGAATGTGAAGCTGATCAAATCAAGCGACTGGAAAAAGAACGGTAATCTCGAAGTGACTTACAAAGTAGCCAGCCCCAGCGCCCTCTGGTCCTATAAACTGCAGTTCACCGATGAAAAAGGAAATATGCTATTGCAGAAAGACAGCAGCTACGCTAAGATCACTACCCAAAGCCTCCGCCAGTTATTCGCCGGGAAAAAACAAATCATCATCAGTATTATGATCGGACCCAAAGACCCCCTGATGATGGCCCCCGCTAAAATGAAACAACTCGCCACCCTGAAACTGCCATAGGGCATGCGGAATATTTGCTACATCATCAACCCCATTGCGGGTACAAGAGCCAAAAAAGATCTACAGGCTTTTATTGAAACCGCCACCACAAAGGCAGGTATCCCCTTTATGATCCTTCCCTCCGTGGCCGATGGCAATTATGATTTCCTGCATCCCATCATCAAAGAAAAAAGAATCACCGATGTAGTCGTGGCCGGTGGTGATGGCACCGTGAGCCAAGGTCGTCAACGGATTAATGGAATTGGATGTCAATATTGGGATCATCCCCTGTGGCTCGGGGAACGGACTGGCCTACACCGCCGGTATTCCAAAAGACCCGGCCAAGGCATTGAAGATTGTCTTCGCCGGTCGATCTGCAAAGACCGATGGCTTTTACCTGAATGATCATTTCGCCTGTATGCTCTGCGGACTCGGCTTCGATGCGAAAGTGGCGCATGATTTTGCACAGCAACCAAAGAGAGGATTGTCTACCTATGTAAAACAGGTAGTGCGGAATTTTTTTGGCGCCAAAACATTTCCCTTCGACATCACCGTTGGCGGCAAGACCTTCTCCACCGATGCCTATTTTATCAGCATCGCCAACAGCAACCAGTTCGGGAATCATTTTACGATTGCACCGGCTGCCAGTCTGAGTGATGGCTTACTTGATATCGTGATCGTGACAAAGCAGAATAAACTCAGCATGATCCTGCAAACATTAAAACAGGTGCGTGGTAAAAACAAACTCGTTCCCGAAACGGTGATTGATGATACAAAGGCTGTGATCTATTTTCAAACCAACCAGCTGCAGATACAAAACAAAGCCGAAGCTTATTTACATATTGATGGGGATCCTGCGGAAACGTCGAAGGAGATAAAAGTGCAGGTGCTGGCGAACTGTTTTAAATTGTTGCAGCCGTAGTAGTACTTGTGTTAGGGATTTTGATTTTGCTTCGCAAAATAAATAGGAACGCGGATGACGCGGATTGAGCGGATTTAAGCGGATTTTTGCGTCCTTAGCGCCCTGGCGGAAATATTCACCGCGGAGCAAGCGCAAAGAGCAGAGATCTCGCAGAGATAGAAACCCGCGATTTAACCGCGAAGCCGCCGCATGACGCAAAGGGACGCAAAGATTTCTTGATCTCTCTGTGTGGTGTCTTTGTGGAAAGCTCAAGCGAAGACGCAAAGGCGCTAAGGGACGCTAAGATATCTTGCACTTTAAAATCCCGGTAAAATAAAAACAGGCTTCACCGGATCCTTTACCGGCTGCCGGTTAAAGATATCCAGCACTTTTTGAAAGCATTGCTGATAGCCGGCCATATGAATGGAAGAGATGATATCGTTCTGCTCCCGCTTGGTGAGATGGAAATTCAATGCGGCTTTATTTTCTTCCTTATCTGTTGCATACTGAAAGACTACTTTATGCATTTTGACACCGCTGTAATTAGCATAAAAACTCAGCAATTCATTCTGCGAGTATTCCATCATCTTGAACCAGTTATGCTGCAGCAGTAAAAAAGGCTTGGTGGCATGTGCCCCGATATTGTCCGACACATAAGGATGTTCCCATCCACCGGAGGCCCGGTCCTTGATCTGAATAATTAATACCCCGCTGGTGTTCTCGCGGATCCACTGATCCATGGTCATTAAAAAACGCATGCTGGATTCTTCCCCGTAATTATCTCTTAAGCCTGCATCCATCACATCGATTACCGGATTAGAGGGCAACCATACATTGGGTAATACCACCGGGAAAGTGGCATTCATCCGGAGGGCAGATAAGATCCGGAGATTATAGGGATCCTGCTTTTCAAAGAAGCTCGTGAAATCAATTGCATCCGGGTCCGCAAAAGGAATCCTTGTGGTATCCCTGGGTACCTGCATCATGAATCGCACGGGTTGGGTGGAAATGATCATCTTCCGGCCATCCCGACTGATCACCGAATTAAAAAAGATCAGCGGAGCATTGGCTGCTTTTTCATCGGCCACATAATCCCGCAGCTGTTTATTCAAAAAGCCTCTGGTATTGCTGTTCAGTTTTTGTTCGAATGCATAACCACGATCCTTTACATACCGATAAGGTCCCACATTGAATTTCTGTGCCGGTGCAATCAGGTCGCGGGCGAAAAAAGAAGTAAAGACCGGATTCAGCAGGTCACCGGCAATATCATCAATGTATTGTTTGTTCTGCAGGTTGATATTTTCTCCCTTCATTTTCCGGAGATAGAGCTCGCGGAAATAAGCCGCCCCGATCATGCCACCCGAAGCACCATTGATGAGGAAGGTTTTTTTCATCAGGGCACCCTTACTCAGACTATCAAGCTCCTGCAATACCGCCATGGTAAATGTGGCACTGCGGTGACCGCCACCACTGGTATTGATGATCACCAGCAATGGTTTCTCCGTTCCCTGTTTGGCCTTCCAGGTATTGAGGATACTGCTCATGTTTTTGCGGTCGGCTTCCACATTGGCCGGACTGCATAACGCTAACATATTTTCCCGGGTATAGGCAGGACGATCAGCCAGGTTGGTATAATTGAGTCCGTAGGCTTTATTGCGCGGATCAATCAGATCCAGTTTATAAAACAGGTTCAGCAATAAAATCACGGCCAGCAGGTAGGGAATGCTCCAGCTTTGCAGGAAATAAGTGATGGCAGCGGCTACCCCAATCAGCACCGAAAAAAAGACAGTAATACTGGCAGCGGCGGGTAACTGGAAAAAAGGATTATCCAATAAGAATCCAATCATCAGCAGGAATAAAAATGCCACAAAGACGGAGATGATGGCTGCGAAATGATGTCGTTTAAAAATAGAGCCGATAAAATCATCAGTATAATGAGATACATCCCGCACTTTGCGCAGGCGCAGCGGTGATTCAAAATACCATTCCACTTTCATCAATGGCATACCATGATAAATTTCCTTCACGGTTCCCATATGAGTGATATAGGATTGCGGATTACTGATCACGGGCATCATCCTTCGGAGAATCGACCGATCGGCCCGGAAAAAATAAATAAAGGAAGCAGCCAGGATAAAGATCAGTCCGCTTAAAAAGCCCCCGCTCAGGAATAAAATTTCGGTGACCGGAATCAGTTCGCGGTAATGATCGAAATGATAGGCCTTGAAAAAATACAGGAAGAGAAATACAAGCGGAATAATGGAATTATTGATACAGTATTTTAAAAAAGGATTGCTGGTAGCCGCCAGAAAACGAAACTGTTTGCTGAACAACACGAAAGTGGCAATATTCCAGCTCATGATAAACATTCCGATAGAAGCCCCTACGATGGCAGCACTGAGGGAGTTCACATTACCCAGGTATTCCGGTGCCAGGTACAATGAATCCGCCCCGAATGTCTTCATGAAGGAACCACTGATGGTGCTGAAAAGAATGACCCAGAACAGCAAGAGCACCTGGTACTTGCGCAGGTGCAGGAATACCAGTTGTATGGGGAAGGAGTAAATAAATCCTTTCAGCCAGGTTTTCATGAGAAGGTTTGTTGTTAGCTAAATATAGGAATTAATGGGGGAAGGGAGGGAGGAAAAATACAAGAAACAAGATACAAGAAACAAAAAGAAACAAGATTTAAGATACAAAAACAAATAAAGAACAGCCAAAAAACAAATTAAAAGGCGTTGTTGGGGTCATGTGCTATTAATGCTCTCGCCTTTAACAAATACATAAAAAAGCCATTCTTGTAACTGTAAGGCCCAAACAAAAGACTCATTCAAAATTTAAAATATAAAATTCAAAATAAAACTAAACAGCCCTCCCCTCTTCCTTTCCAGAACGAACAAAATAATAAACCGCCACCATCGCCAGCAGTAAAAACATCGCCACCAGCTGATGCAGCTGCGCCATCCATTCAAAGATGCCCCATTGATTGGGAACGATTTTTAAGCTGTTTAAAACAGATAAGACACCTAGTACAACTTGTAGCAATACCAGGATAGCAGGTAAGAATTTAATAGCGGATAATAATTTGCCCGTTTGCATTTTCAGGAGGCGCCAGCTAAAATAAAGCACCATGAAAAGTAAGAGGTAGGCCAGTCCGCGGTGAATAAAATGAATCGTGATCCGGTTATCAATCAGGTTGAGTATGCCTTCTTCAGATCGCATCATATTCGGCGGAATGATCTCGCCATTGATATCGGGCCAGGTGGGGGCGGCGGTGGCGGCTTTATGTCCTGCCATTAAGGCCCCGTAAATAAATTGCAGTACCAGCACCGATAAAGAAGCAATGATCCATTTGGCAATGCCTTTATTGGATTGTCGTTGTGATGGCGGTACCAATAGCGTCAATGCAAACCAGAAAGTATAACAGAGCAAACCCATCGCAAAAATAAAATGCAGGGCCAGTCTGGTTGGCTTTACATAAATCGCATCACCGGTTAAGCCACTCGCCACCATGATCCAGCCCACGGCTCCCTGCAAGGCACCGAGTAAAAAAAGAATGATCATCGGCTTCACCATCGAAGGCCGGAATCTTTTCTGCACTAAAAAAATCACAAAGGGGATCAGGAATACCACACCGATTAAGCGGGCCCAGAAACGATGAAACCATTCCCAGAAAAAAATGAATTTGAAATCGGGTAAAGTGAAGTCCGCATTGAGCAGACTAAACTGCGGGGTTTGTTTGTATTTTTCAAACTCGGCGATCCAGGCCGATTCAGTCAGGGGAGGCAGGGTACCGGTCATTACATTCCATTCGGTAATGGATAATCCCGAACCCGTTAGCCGGGTGATGCCGCCCAGCAGGATCTGGACAATGATCATTCCCACACCGATCATCAGCCAGATGGCTACCGGTTTAGAAGAAGGTTTCGTCAGCTCATTTCCCATCGCGCCGCAAAGGTAGAACCGAATAGCGGGAGCAAATAATTTTGTTGAGGCAAATTCATGAAATTGCAGGCGGATGCTAAAAACCCTTTTACCAGGGAAAAATTAATCGAGGCCGGTTGTGATGAGGCGGGGCGTGGTTGTCTGGCCGGACCGGTCTTTGCCGCCGCCGTGATCCTGCCCCGGAATTTTTCGCATCCCCTGCTCAATGATTCCAAACAGGTAACGGAAAAAAACAGGAATCATCTGCGGGAAGTGATTGAAACATCGGCACTGGCCTATGCCGTGGCCAGTGTATCGAGTCAGGAAATTGATCAGATCAATATTTTAAAAGCTTCTTTTAAAGCCATGCACCTGGCCCTGGATGGATTGAAAAAAAAACCGGGTCTTTTATTAATTGATGGCAATCGCTTTATTCCCTATAAAAAAATCCCGCATCAGTGTATCATCAAAGGCGATGCGACCTACCGCAATATTGCTGCGGCCAGTATACTGGCCAAGACCTACCGGGATGAGTATATGCTGAACCTGCATGCCGAATTTCCTGATTATGGCTGGGACCGCAACAAAGGTTATGGCACGCTGCTTCACCGGGAAGCCATTCGGCAACATGGCATGACGGATCATCACCGCAAATCATTCAGCATGGGACCGGTACAGGTTTCTCTTTTCTGATTCTTTTCTTTATTAAACCCGGGCAACGCTTTCCGGTCATATAGCCGTAAAAGATACCGTTGACAAAATTTGTATCCATACCGCTGTTGTTCCTGTTGCTCTCGCTAACAGCTTTCTCCCAACGAAACGGGAGAATACTCAGCACCCGAACAGCCACGATCAGTACCTGGGAGCGTTTGCAGTTGCAGCGAAATGTATTGCAGTTAAGAACCACAGTAAGACGGGCCGAACGTGATGGGGTGATGACGACCCGTGAAAAGAGAAGGATCCGGCAGTTAAAAGCAAAAACCCGGAGGGATGCGATCCGTTTCAGGTATCAGCAAAGGGGAAGAATGATTTAAACCACCATTAAGCCTTATAAAGTATTGCCCATGAAACTAGGAATACCGCTCCGCAAAGGGCGGTATTTTTTTCCCACAAAGACACTAAGCACACAAAGGGTGTAAAATGCAGGATTTCTTCGCGTCTTGGCGCCCCTGCCTGCCGGCAGGCAGGTTCGCGGTTAAATCTCTCCGGTTAAATCTCTGCGAAACCTCCGCTATCTCTGCCCCTCTGCGGTGAATCTCTCCCCAAAAACCCCTCATCACCCCCATTTTTTATAATCCTTTTATCATACCGCCCCCCAATAAACCAATCGTTTGTATTTTAACCGCCCTTATCTTTGCCGCATCTAACTTCCCCTTATGCAGTTAAAGCCGGTAGCCACCTTTGATACCATTGAACCTGAGGTGTTTAAAAAGGAGTACTATGATACCGGTCGCCCCGTGGTCATTAAAAATCTGGCCCATAACTGGCCTGCTTATCAAAAATGGAACTGGGATTATTTCCGGGAACTGGTTGGCCACAAAAAAGTCCCCCTTTACAATAACGTCAAAAGCGATGCCTATACCCCCATCAACAAGGCCGATGATTACAAAACCTTCGGGGAATACATCGATATGATCAGCAAGGGTCCGGCCGGCTGGCGGATCTTCCTCTTCAACATTTTTGACCATGCTCCCCAGCTGATCAATGATTTTGAATGGCCCGAGCACCTGGCCAAGGGCTTTATCAAGAAATACCCGATGCTGTTTACCGGCGGAGCCGGCAGTATCACGCATATGCATTTCGATATTGATCTCTCCCATATTTTCCATACCCAGTTTGGTGGCCGCAAGAGAGTGCTGATGTTTCCTTTCACGGAACAGCATAAACTCTACCGCAAACCCTGGGAAGTATTGAGTCTGGCTGATTTCTCCAATTATTATGTAGAGGGAAATGTTGATTATGAAAAATTCCCTGCACTGAAACTGGCACAGGGACTCGACTTCATCCTGGAACCCGGTGATACTTTATTCATGCCTTCGGGATACTGGCACCATATGGAATACCTCGACAGCGGTTTTGCCATGAGTCTTCGTGCCATGCAGCCTTCGCTATCAGGCAAACTCAAAGGAGCCTGGAACCTCTTGGGTATGCGCAGCATTGATACATTGATGAAAAAGACCGCCCCCAAATGGTGGTATGGCAGAAAAGAGAAACAACTCTATGAGAATGCCCAACGGGTGATGAATAGCGCTTCTTTTGCCTGAGCTGATCTTGTTTGAATGATCAGATCTTCCCTCTCCACTCCGCTTCCTCTGCTTCTTTTAATTGTCTGGCCCTGATAAGCCTTGCAGGAATCTGTTCTGTGATCAGCAGTACGATCATGATGACATGATAAATAAACAGCAGGAGCACTACCAGGGAGAAAGTGATATAGGTGATATACCGCCACTCAATCACGAGGGTGAGCAGGGCACCGGCAAATAGAAAATACAGCGCAACAGGTTTTAATAAGGCCAGTAATAAAAATCCCGAGACACAAAGAATATAAACCGGTATCATCGGGTTGGTGATATGACTGGGAATGGCTAAGATCAGGTGCTGGACCAGACAGGTCAATGAAAGCAGGATCCCGAATAAGCCGCCATATTCACAGATATTCTTTTGCTGATTGTTTAGTGTGCTGATAGAAGAACTCATCCTTTATTATTTAAAAACCAAGGGCCGTGGCAGGATCCCAGAATAAGCGGTCGAAGTCCACCACTTTATCATCCTTTACTTTGATCCCTTCCTTTTTTAATAATTGTTCCATGCTGCCGGGCGGCTGGAAATGATGTTTACCGGAGAGAATGCCCAATCGATTAACCACGCGGTGTGCCGGTACTTTGGGTTTGACTTTTCCCGCCCCATTCATGGCCCATCCCACCATCCGGGCTGATAATTTAGTCCCTAGACAATTCGCAATGGCTCCATAGGAAGTGACCCTTCCCTTGGGAATCTGCCGGGCGACTTCATAAACCAGTTCAAAGAAATTTTCATCTCTGGTCCCGGAAGGCTTAACAGTTTTTAAACCGCTTGTATTTTTCTTTTTCGCTGGCATGGGACAGAAAATTATTCCTTTTTTTTCAATTCTGTCAGCAGTTCTGATTTACGGGGTTCGGGCACATTTTCAAAATGATAGGGACAATGCCGGCAGCCATTGCCGCAGCAATAGCCTTTATCCAGGTGATACTTTTCAGTAAACACCACATAGCCATCATCACTGATATAATAATGCAAGCCTTCAGTCAGCCGGTTCATGTGCGATTAGTTTTTCTTTGAGCAGTCCGTCTTTCTCCCGATCACCCAATGAAACTGGCAATGAGAAGCAGAGATAATGTACGCGGTTACTACCGGCAATATCCAGGGATTCATAATGGGTTTTGATCGCCAGTTCTGCCGATACATTTTCGTTGGCAAACACGTGATCATTATCCGTATGAACGGGGCATTGGTACATCTCGGTCACCAGTTTGGTAAAGCGGTACAAATCCGGACTGTCGGTTTTCAGGTGTATCAAACCACCGGGAGACAGTATTTGTTGATAGAGGCGTAAAAATTTTGGATGGGTCAGTCTTTTTTTGGCCTTGGACAGGCGCAGTTGCGGATCAGGAAATGTGATCCAGATCTCGCTCACTTCACCCGGGGCAAAGTACTGGTTCAGCTGATCGATCTGGGTACGCAGGAAGGCTACATTGTCCAGTTTTTCCTGTAAGGCTTTTCTGGCTCCCACCCATAGGCGGTTGCCTTTCAGGTCCACTCCGATGAAATTGCGTTGCGGATAAAGCCGGCCCAGTCCCAGGGCATATTCTCCTTTACCGCAGGCCAGTTCCAGGGTAATGGGATGATTGTTAGCAAAATGGTTCTTCCAGTTGCCGGCTATATTCTCCGGAAACTGAAGCACATTGGGAAAGGTTTCCAGTTCGGCAAAACGCTGTAATTTCTTCTGGGCCATAGCGGGCAAAGGTAACCTAAATTTTTACCTGCAGCCCCACGCCAATGATTGATTTCAGTTGTAAGGCAGGAGAAGTATTTTCTTTTCCGAAGAGTCGTACATCATCATCATAAATCAGATCAAGGTTCCAGTTAAAAGCAAGTATCCTGGCGATTTTGGCCGTGAGTGCATTGGTCATGTAGAGATCTGCATTCTGTGGTTTTTGCCGGTAATTGGAAAACAAATCAATCCGGCCCCGGTAGGATACATGTTTATTAAAGGCTTTCTGGTAATTGATGGTGGCGAATGCACCCAAATGATTAAGCATTTCTCTACCGGGTGATACGCCATAATCGCCTTTGATAGATAAGCTGTCGTTCTTCACCACAATCCAGCGGGAAGTGAGTGGTGAAATAAAAATGGATAGATCTTTTTTGGCTTTATAGTCGATACCCTGACTAAAAACAATATAACCGGGTGATAAAAAATCAGAAGCATAGGTCTTGATATTGTCTTTGTAGTTATAGCCTTTCAGCATCTGTGAGCGGAAGTTCACCAGGGTGGCCAGGTTCAGGTGATTGCTGAGTGCATAACCATATTTGGAAACCATATCAAAACGATCATCATTTTTGCGGCTGCCGAGGCTGGTGGTATTGACATAACCGAAATTGATATCGAGGCTATTGTCCCAGCTCTGTTTATCTTTTTTATAAAAAGCGAAGAGGTTGAGGGAAGTCGCAATGGTCAGAGAAAAATCATCACCACCAGCTGCCCAGTTACTCAATGTGCCTTGTCCGGCATTGATGGCAAAAATGCCACCGCGTTTCCAACTCCGGCGGCTGGTATCAGTCACCTCTTTTTTGATAGAGCGGGTGGATTCTGATTGCAGTTTCTTGATAATCGGATCCTGTGCCTTGATGAGTCCGTTGCAACAAAGAATTGCAAGGAGAAAGGAAAGCTTCTTCATGCCTGTCAAAATATTCGGTTTGGTGACTGGTAATCGTTGCTGTTTGCAGGGTACAAAGCGGCAAAGATAATCCGTGAGTAAAATGAATGAAGAGGGTTTTTTATTTCATAAGGACTGTTAAAAAAGGGGGAGAGAAGGGCGCAAAAACCTGCAAGGAATTGAAAATTGAAGATTGAAAGTTGAAATCCTGATAGCTTTCGGCAGAGAATTGCTGTTTTAAAATGAATTTAGTTTTTAGGAGAGACGAACCATTATTTGTGGCCATATTATTTTTGAACCTTACTTATACTGTCAAGCTTTACAGCATATTCGTCAAGTAAGTCCATGATCATTTTTTGATTCTTTCCGGTTATGGCGCCATTGGAGTTGGTATTGATGATATAATATCTCCCTGTTTTCGTTTCCTTATTAAAATAAATCTGGGAATTCAGGCCCGGATCGCCTCCATAATGTCCAAAATTTAGTGTAGCACCAAAACCTATTGTTATTCCCATATTATATTCATCGCTATAGATGCTGCTGTCTCTTTCCGTAAAATTTCCGGCTTTAAGCTGGGGTGTAAAATATTCCCGATAACTATCTCTGGTAAGTAATGTTCCTTTTCCAAAGTATCCTTTTAAAAGTTCCAGAATATATTTACTCATATCATCAGCTGTAGTTAACAATCCTCCATCCGGATAGCTGTTTAATGAGTAATAAGGGTAAGGCGTAGTTTTGTCCTGATAGGTATGTGTATATTTTGAGAAATCAATGCTGTTAAAGTTCCATCCCGACGCCTTCATTTTCAAAGGCGCTAAAATATATTGTGTTGTAAACTGATCGTAACTGATTCCTGTTGCCTTCTCTACTACCAAAGCGGCCAGTGTGGCCCCCACATTGGAATAAGCATAAATATCTCCGGGTCTGTTTTCTGAAAATCCTTCTTTCAAATACCATTTTCCCTTTGGATCCAGGATATTGCGCAAAAATTCTTCAATTGATATTTTGGCAGATGGCGGGTTAAAACGAGTGGGGGAAATATCAATTTTTAAATTGGCAGCAAGATTAAAAGTATCTTTTAATACGATTGTATTTTCCATATAGGCTTTGCTGTCAACAATTGAAGAAGTATGTGTAGCCAACTGCCGGAGTGTAATTGGAATTTCAGGAAAATCAGGATGCACTACTTTGAAAGGCAGGTATTTGTTGATGGGATCATCCAGTTTTAATTTGTTTAATTCCTGTGCTTTAAGAATTGCAAGCCCGATCAATGTTTTTGAAACAGAAGCAATATTCTGAATCGTGTTTGCCGTATAGGGCTGCAAAGGGTCAAAATTCGCAATACCGAAACCATTTTTATACAACACTTCCTGATCGTTCGCCAGGGCCACTGCAAAACCATTAAAATCTGTTTGCTTACTGATTGCTGTCAGTTTTTCAGTGAGTTCGCTTTGAGCATTTATAAAATCAGCTGATTGCTGCTTGTCAGTTGTTCCGCAGGAAGCTAAAAGGGACAGGAAACCAATGAATGGTAAAAATTTTGACATATTTCAATTTTGTCAAATTAATACGATTGGGTTCAACAAAAGTTACATTTTATTGTAAAGTATTGTGAATAGTAGCGACAGGCTGATCATTGAAATCCCGATAGCTGTCGGGAGCTCAATGTTCAATGCTCATATACATGTAAGGAACGTTTTTCATGGCCCGGGAGCTGACCATTTCGGGCAGGCGTATTTCAAATAGACGCTGGCAACATTGCTGACTACTACCGCCGATAACTTGAAAATTGAACATTGATAGTTGAGCATTGAGCATTTCCCCCAGATTGAGGAAAATGTTCAATATTCTCCCGATAGCTATCGGGAGCTCAATGTTCAATGCTCATATACATGTAAGGAACGTTTGTTCTAGCCCTGGCCTGGGATGTTTCGGGCAGGCGTAAATCAAATAGATGCTGGCAACATTGCTGATTCCTACGGCTGATAACTTGAAAATTGAACATTGAAAATTGAGCATTGAGCATTTCTCTCATATTGAAGAAAATGTTCAAGCATTTGTAATATATGCTGCCAGCTCAATCCCATCTCCTAAAACTTCACCTGCAATCCAATCCCCACCAATGATTTGATCTGTGTACCGGGCGATGTTTTGTTTGGCCCGAATAAACGCACATCATCATCATAAATAATATCAACTGACCAGGTGACGGCAAATACTTTTCCCAGTTTGGCATTGAGGGTGTTGGACATGAAGAGATCAATATTCTGTGGTTTCTTCCGGTAATTGGAGAAAAGATCCAGACGACCTTTGTAAGTGATTTGCTTACTGAATTCTTTCAGGTAATTGATCGTCACAAAGCCACCAAACTCCAGTGCTGATTTTTTACCGGGCTCCACACCATAGAGTCCTTTATTGGATAAAGCTGTATCTCTTACAATCACCCAGCGCGCGGTGGAGGGAGAAAAATAAATGGAGAGATTTTTGGTGGGCTTATAATCCAGACCGGCACTGAGCAACAGATACCCCGGAGCCATGAAATTGGAAGAAAAGGTTTTGACATTATCCGGGAAAATATATCCCTTGAAAAACTGCGAACGCAGATTGAAGAGGCCGCCGATATTCAGTTTATCATTCAGGGCATGTCCGTACTTGGAGAGAAAATCAAAGCGATCATCGTTCTTGCGGCTACCCAGACTGGTGGTATTGACATACCCAAGATTAAAATCAAAAGTATTATCCCAGCTGTTCTTTCCTTTTTTGTGAAAAGCAAACAGGCTCAATACAGAGTTGACCGACAAAGAAAAATTATCGCCTCCCGCTGCCCAGTTATTCAGGGAGCCCTGTGAAATATTGATGCCGTAGAAACCACCCTTTCTCCAGTGTTTACCGGATGTATCCACTTCTTTTTTGATTGTGCGTTCGGTTTCGCTTTTCAGTTTTTTGAGTGCATCATCCTGTGCGGTTGATTCAAGGGTGCCGGCAAGGGCCAGCAGCAAGAAGCAGTACTTCATTATGGAATTTTGCGGCAAAAATAAAGCCTGCTACTATTCGGAAAGAGCTTTTTGAGGGAATAAATAAAGAAAATGTTCAATATCCCGATAGCTATCGGGAGCTCAATGTTCAATGCTCATATGTGAATAAGGAACGTTTCTCACCGCCCAGGGTTAGTTGTTTCGGGCAGGCGTAAATCAAATAGATTCTGGCAATATTGCTGATTCCTACGGCTAATAACTTGAAAATTGAACATTGATAGTTGAGCATTGAAAATTTCCCCCAGATTGAGGAAAATGTTCAATATTCTCCCGATAGCTATCGGGAGCTCAATGTTCAATGCTCATATGTGAGTAAGGAACGTTTCTCACCACCCAAGGCTTAGCTGTTTCGGGCAGGAGTACATCAAATAGACTCTGGCAACATTGCTGACTACTACCGCCGATAACTTGAACATTGAAAATTGATAGTTGAGCATTGAACATTTCCCTCAGATTGAAGAAAATGTTCAATATTCTCCCGATAGCTATCGGGAGCTCAATGTTCAATGCTCAAGTATGAGTAAGGAGCGTTTGTGATAGCCCTGGTCTAGGAAGTTTCGGACAGGCGTATTTCAAATAGACTCTGGCAACATTGCTGATTCCTACGGCTAATAACTTGAAAATTGAACATTGATAGTTGAGCATTGAAAATTTCCCCCAGATTGAAGAAAATGTTCAATATTCTCCCGATAGCTATCGGGAGCTCTGTCAAGCGGAGGAGCGTTTGTGATAGCCCTGGTCTAGGAAGTTTCGGACAGGCGTATTTCAAATAGATTTTGGCAGCATTGCTGACCACTACCGCCGATAACTTGAACATTGAAAATTGATAGTTGAGCATTTTTCCTCAAAAAAAAAGGCCTCCCGTTTCCGGAAGGCCTATTCGCTGTAGGGGAAGGGTTCGAACCTCCACGAGGCAGTTAGTTGTAGCACAAAGTTCAGTGGTCGACCCTGGTCGTCCCCACATTGCTGTAGAGACGGCTCTATGCTATATTTATCCTGTTAGCCCGCCGAAGCGGATTTTCCTCACCCCCGAGACAAGAGGGCATGTCTGCCAGGCTTACGCCATTTCATCACCCCACAATTTTTAAGATCTTTTCCCGATCGTTACCGGGATAACAATACAAATATACGCTCCATCGCCTTTTGATTCCAAATTTTCTAATAAAAATTTTAAAATATTAGATTTTATTCAATATTTTTAATCTTTATAAGATAATCATCAAATTCTAACTGTAAATATGGGGGCAAAATTGAATCTCGACAAACTGGACCTGCAGATCATCCACCACATGATGGAGAATGCAGAAATCTCCTATGCCGATCTGGGCAAGCAACTCTTTGTTTCCGGTGGCACCATCCATGTACGGATCAAAAAGCTGGAAGAGGCCGGGGTGGTCAAAGGTACCAGACTCAAGGCAGATCTGCGCCTGATGGGTTATGATGTAATCGCTTTTATTGGTATCTATCTGAAAGAGAGCTCCCTCTATGATACGGTGGCCAGGGAACTGCAGAAGATCCCCGAGATTGTGCGCCTCAATTATACTACCGGCAATTACAGCATGTTTGCAGAAATCGTGTGTAAGGATATTAATCAGCTGCGCTTTGTATTGCACGATCAGTTACAGAAAATCAAGGGAATAGAGCGGACCGAGACCTTTATCTCCCTGGAAGAGAGCTTCAACAGACAGGTAAAAATTTTTGGATAGGCCTTTTTTTGATTATCTTGAACCTTGTTAATAAT
The DNA here is from genome assembly GCA_016720745.1 of Chitinophagaceae bacterium. Taxonomy (GTDB): domain Bacteria; phylum Bacteroidota; class Bacteroidia; order Chitinophagales; family Chitinophagaceae; genus JJ008. The sequence goes on from JADKKA010000010.1 coordinate 16,249, forward strand.
GCGAATCATGAAAACTGCCCTCCAACTTCTTGCCATGTTCTTCCTGAGTACGGTACTTCTTTCTTCCGGCTGCAAAAAAAGCGGCGGTGGCGGAGGAGGTGGTGGCGGTGGTACCACAGAAGCCAATCTGGCCGTGACAACCAATCCTGCCAATGGATCTGTTCAAACTCCTTCGCTCGGGCCCTTTGATTTGTCAGTTACCATTACATCGGCCATGCCTTCCGGTGGCGTAAAAATTGAAGTAACCGCGAAAAGAGAAGATAACAGTTTGCAGCATTTTACCCAGACCATCAATAGCACTTCATCAGCAACCAGTAATTTCTCGATTACCAATACCCCGCTGACAGCAGTATGTTTGGTGGATATTAAAGTAACGTCTAACAGCAAACCCACGAATACCTGGTCCGGTAGTTATCGTTATTCAAGGAAATAATTCAACGCACATTCAGGGCATCTCTTAATCCATTGCCCAGGAGATTGAAGGCCAGCACCAGGAGCATGATCGCGAACCCGGGGGCCAGCGCCAGCATGGGATTTTGGGTGATGATGAAATTATAATTCTCTTTGATCATCAGTCCCCAGCTCGGTTGTGGTGGTTGCACACCAATACCCAGAAAACTCAATCCCGCTTCAATCACAATCGCCGCTGCAAAATTAGAGGCAGCTATCACGAGTACCGGTCCCATGATATTGGGCCAGATATGTTTTACAATCGTACGCATACCGGAATAACCCAATGCCCTCGTGGCTTCGATGTATTCCAGTTCTCTTACGGCGAGTACCTGTCCTCTCACCAGCCTGGCCACATTCACCCACATACTTAAACCGATAGCGATGAATACCTGCCAGAATCCTTTTCCCAGTGCCAGTGTAATTGCAAAGACGAGCAGCAAAGTGGGAATACTCCAGATCACATTGATGAACCACATGATGATATCATCGGTCCTTCCCCGGTAGTATCCTGCTAAAGAACCGAGTAATAAACCAATGCTGAGTGAAATGATCACGGTGATTAAACCCACACTTAAACTTACCCTTGTGCCGATGATGATCCGGCTCAGGATATCACGCCCGTATTTATCTGTGCCTGCAAAATATTTTTTTCTGACAACGGGAGTGGCGGCTGTACGTGAAAGCGGATAAACCACCTGTTCACTGACGCCTTCATCAATATATTTATCTGCATAAATACTATCCCCCTTCAGCTGGTATTGATTCACCGGAATATAATAGTAGCCATCTTCTTTTCCTCCGATCAGTTGTTGCAGGAAGCCGGGGGTCTGTACTGTTTTTTCTTTTTTTAACAGCAGGAACTGTTGTGAAAAGCCGGGACGATTGCCCCCTGTTTCCAGTATGATCCGGTTGGCATTGGGAGAAGGATCAGGAGATAAAAAATAAGCAAAGACTGCCAGGAGCAGGGAGAGGATGATGATCACCAGTCCGAACATGGCCCCTTTGTTCTTTTTCAGCCTCCTCCAGGCTGCACGGCTATATGACTGGTTATTGGTCATGCCCGGAAGTTAAGCTGAAATGCTGAATCCGGATTAGCGGACCTTTCTCCCTTTCCATTCATACTGGCCTATTTGTCCCAGTAATCCGGAAATTAATGTGTAAGCAATATGCAGGGGTTGAAATAATGGGAATAAAGAGATGGTATACTTCCGGTCAAAAAAAACAGCGGCAGCAATAAATAGCGGCCACTCCACAACCGTCTTTCCCAGCCAGGCATAGCCGAGCCAGTGCCAGTAAACGGGATTATAAAATCCGCCGATCAGCAGGGTGGGAAATAATGCATTGAATAAATACACCAGTAACAATACGGGCATGATGGCTTTATCATCATAGTTACCCGACTTGCTGGCCCAGCGGATGCGCTGTCTGAAGAAAGAACGCCATCCAGGTTGTGGCAAGGTATCAACGATGGCTTCTTTTGATTTCAGGTAATGAACCCGGTTGGGATATTGCTTTCTTATTTTATGCATCAGCAGCATATCATCGCCGGAAGCAATATGATCGATTCCTGAGAATCCGCCCACTTGATGGAAAACAGATTTACGGTAAGCAAGGTTGGCGCCATTGCACATACTTAATATCCGGCGATGCACCATGGCTCCGGTGATGGATTGCAACACCATGAAATCAATGGTTTGAAAAAAGGAAGAGACGGTATCATGATCTTCCATTCGCACGGGTGCTACAATCAATACGGGATCCTTTGCGGCGGCAAATGCAGCGATCTGACTCACCCAGTTTGCGGGAGGAGTACAATCGGCATCGGTGGTCAGTATCCATTCATGACTGGCATTGGCGATACCAAATTCAATGGCTCTTTTTTTATGTGATTGCTGTATATCCTTTGAAAGGCGGAGCAATTTTACATGGGGGAAGCTGCTGACAATGGCTGCCGTTTGATCGGTTGACTGATCATCTACCACGATCACTTCTATTAATGCAGAAGGGTATGACTGGTCTTCGATGGCTTCCAGTAAATGACTGATATTCTCTTCTTCATTGCGGGCCGGGATGATGATACTGATGGGAATCCCCGGTTCAATGATTGAATGCTGAAAAACAGGAATCCGGCACCAGGCATAGCAGCACCAGAGCACGAGACATGCATAGCCAGTAAAAAAGAGGATGACGACCCACAATAAAATCATGCTGGCAAATCTACCGGAATTTTAACGGGTTAATTCCCGAACGATATCTGATGCATGTTTTTCATGCAATACCTGGTGACCGGAAGCGATTATTTCCAGGCTACAATTGGATGCTATTCCTTTTCTGAATTTTTCACCTGTTGAGGAGCGGATGATGCGATCGTGCCGGCCATATACCAGTCTGACGATTGTCTGATGCTCCCCGATTTGCCGGCGTATCTTTTTGAGATCGGGTTTTAATCGCCTGAATGTGGTCCAACGCGTATACAGATCATCCCTGATTTGCTGACTCCCGATATAATAATCTACAAACTTGTAAATACTGGTATTGATCATGCGCAGTTTTTTCATCCCGTGCAGGATCCATAAAAACCAGCCGGGATGCCGCATGGTAAAAGAAAAAAACCGGTTGCCCAGTCGGGTTTGTGTAGCGAGCCAGTACCAGCCATTTACTTTCAGTCCGTCAGGTGCCAGCAATACCATTTTATTAACGCGATCTGGTACCAGCTGGTACAAACTCAGGGCCACCCGGCCACCCAGGCTAAAACCCATGAGGGTAAAGGATGGCTCCTTGCTGAGCAACAGGTCCAGGATCTCCAGCAGGTCGGTGCCGGTAAATAACAGTCCTTCCTTCCATTGGGTATGGCCATGAAAGGGTAGCTCAATGGCATATACAGTATACTGGTTGCCAATATATTTTGCCAGAAAATCAAAGGCCCTGGCATTTTCCCCGTAGCCATGAAAACAGAGCAATAGCTCCGGCCCTTCGCCTGAACGGCGATAGTTGATAAGCGAATTCCGGAAGGCCAGTGTTTTTTCCTGCATGGGTATTAGCAACAAATTTTTATCACGATAAACTTGGCTGATTCAAAAATAGGACTAATTTTGGATAGTTGCACAAACAACTATATGCCAAACAACCAATTTAAAAAAGGGGAGCTTTACAGCTTTGTAACCGGGAAGGCCTCCACAGCCATTGCCAGAAGGCTGCAGAAAAAATTCAATGCTGCCGGATTGAACCTCACCATTGAGCAGTGGAGTGTATTGTATCATTTATGGAAGCAGGAAGGGATCAGTCAGCAGGAATTATGCAATGCCACTTTCCGCGATAAGCCCAGCATCACCCGGCTGGTTGATAACCTGGAAAAACTCAACCTGGTCAAGCGCGTGGCTTCTGAATTTGACCGCCGAATCAACCTGATTTACCTCACCAAACAGGCGCATAAACTACAGGAAGAGTCCATGGTGCTGGCCGAAGAAACCCTGAATGAAGCGCTGATTACAGTACCGATAGAAAAAGTAGAAGTGTGTAAGGAAGTACTGCAAATAGTATACGATAACCTGAAATAAATTTTTCATCAACCTTAATCAATAAACTTAAAACGTTTTTATATGAGTACTGCAGCTGCAAAAACCCAATCGCTGAAAGGCGGAGAATGGCTGGTGAAAGAATCATCCCCTGCTGACACATTTACACCTGAAAATTTTCAGGAAGAACAACTGATGGTAAAGGATATGTGTAACCAGTTCCTGGATGCCGAAGTATATCCTAACCTGGACCGGATTGATAACCTGGAACCCGGACTGATGAAGAGCCTGTTGACAAAAGCCGGTGAGCAAGGTCTGCTGGCAGTAGCTTTTCCGGAAGAATATGGCGGATTAGGAAAAGATTTTGTCACTTCTACCATGGTAAATGAATACCTGGGAGCGGGTCACTCTTTCTCTGTTGCCATTGCAGCGCATACCGGTATCGGTACCCTTCCAATTTTATACTTTGGTACACCTGAACAAAAACAGAAATATATTCCCAAACTGATCAGTGGTGAGTGGGCCGGTGCTTATGGATTAACAGAACCCAATAGTGGCAGTGATGCCCTGGGTGCAAAAACATCAGCCAAGCTGAGTGAGGATGGAAAGTATTATATCCTTAACGGACAGAAATGCTGGATCACGAATGGTGGCTTTGCTGATGTGTATACGGTATTTGCCAAAGTAGATGGAGATAAATTCACCGGCTTTATTGTAGACCGCGGAACAGAAGGCTTTACACAGGGACCGGAAGAACATAAGATGGGAATCAAGGGTTCTTCTACTGTACAATTGTATTTCCAGGATTGTAAAGTGCCGGTTGAAAACCTGCTGGGTGAAGTTGGCAAGGGACATAAGATCGCTTTCAATATCCTGAACATCGGCCGATTGAAACTGGCAGCTGCTGCCATTGGTGGTTCCAAACGTTCTTTATCCGGAACCGTGGAATATGCCAGGACCCGCGAGCAGTTCAAACAACCTATTTCCAATTTTGGCGCCATCAAATTCAAACTGGCCCAGATGGCCCTCCGGATCTTTGTGGCAGAAAGTGCATTGTATCGTACCGCACAATGGATCGGTGAAAAGGAACATGAATTATTAGCAGCCGGCAAACCTTTCAACGAATCATTGCTGGGTGCTGCAGAAGAATATGCCATTGAATGTGCCATGCTGAAAGTGGATGGCAGTGAAGTACTGGACTATGTGGTAGATGAAGGCGTACAGGTACATGGCGGTAACGGTTTCAGTGCGGAGTATAATATCTCCCGTGCCTACCGCGACAGCCGGATCAACCGGATCTATGAAGGCACCAATGAAATCAACCGGTTGCTGACACTGGACATGACCCTGAAAAGAGCCATGGCCGGAAGACTGGACCTGATGGGACCTGCCATGGCTGTTCAAAAAGAGCTGATGAGTATTCCTGATTTTGGTGCAGAAGATGAAACGCCATTTGCAAAAGAAAGAAAGCTGATCGCCAATCTGAAGAAAGCCATCCTGATGACTTCGGGTGCTGCGGTGCAGAAGCTGATGATGAAAATAGAAAACGAACAGGAAGTGCTGATGAACATTGCGGATATGGCCATCCAGACCTTTAATGCTGAAAGTGTATTACTGCGCATCATGAAGATGGCAGAAACAAAAGGCGAAGCAGCGATCGGGCTTTACAAAGACATCATGCAAACTTATCTGTATGATGCAGCAGATGCCGTGAACAAGGCTGGTAAAGATGCCATCAATTCCTTTGCAGAAGGAGATGAGCAGCGCATGATCCTGATGGGACTGAAGCGTTTTACCAAGGCTGAACCGGTGAATGTGAAAGAGGCCCGGAGAAGGATCGCCAATAAAATGATTGAAGAGGGCAGGTACTGTTATTAATTCCACTGATCTCTGTCAAAATCTAGTAAGGCTGTTCTCCGAAGGGGGACGGCCTTTTTTTCGCCCGCATAAATATCAGAAAGTTCCCGGCGGGTGATCCGGAGTTCATTCAATTTACGGATGCGTTTTTCTTCAATATAGATTCCAACAGAAAGCATCAGGGATGAAAATGTAGATACCAGGAAATAGATCAGGAAGATATCTTCCACATCGGTTGAGCGGAATACATAGTACATCAGGTAGATCAGTCCGAAGCAACCATAAGCAAACAACAGAGAAGCAGCAATCACTGCTTTACCGGTTGCTTTCCGGTGAGTGATGGCGATCTTGGTTTGCCGGATAAAAAAGTAAGTACATAAAGCCAGTATCAGGGCCACACCTGGTCCGAGGATCACAGTTATAGCTTCTGTATTGAGACCCAGAACAGATATCACCACTACTTCAAAAAACATAAACGCTGCAATCAGCCATTTTACCCGGCGGGTAAAAACGGGAGATGTACTGAAATAAGTAAGGAAGAATAACATCAGTGGAGCATCGAGAAGGTTATTGGCCAGTCCCCAGTAATGCCTGGTATCCGAGTCAATCGGAATATACCCCTCGGTCATCAGGTTATAAATTACAACGGAAGAATAGTAGCAGATTAATACAGGAAAGGTTCTGTATTTCCCAAGCCGGAGGGCCAGGATGGCTATAATGGGGCATAATAAGGCAGCAGACGAGATTATACCCATGACTGAATACCATGTCATATTAATCGGTTTTCTAGGATAAGTGACGCAAGTGATGGCACAATCATTTGCGTCTGCAATATTAACGGTGTGTTAATTCATATAGTGCTTACTATGAATGGTTTGTCTGAAAATTCAGTAAAAGCATGCGATTTTTTCGTAATACTACGAGAACGCGTATTGTGCAAATAGGGAAATACCCTGATGGAGTCTTACGATTCGTATGAAGTACGTAAGTGTTTATACTGAATTCGAGGAGCTAAAAAAATCTATCCCACAAAGAGAGCGGAAATTTTTCCCGCAAAGCACGCAAAGGCCGCAAAATCTCTGCGAAAACTCTGCGTTCTCTTGTTCTCCGCGGTTAATTTTCCCGCAAAGCGCGCTAAGAACGCAAAAGAAGTGAAATACAGGGTTCCTCTCTTCGTTCGGAATGACATCTTATTGTTAGAGTAAAAGAAATACAAGATTTCTCGCTTTGCTCGAAATAGTAGTGGGGCTAAGCATCTCTTTGCGTTCCTTCGCGACCTGGCGACTTTGCGCCTGCCTGCCGGTAGGCAGGGTTAAGCTTCTCTGCGAAAACTCCGCGCTCTCTGTCTCTCTGCGGTGAATCTCTCTACACTCCTATCAATGCCCTTCCGGAAAGGGGTCGCCTCTGTGGCAGGTGTTGCAGGTAACCGTTTTCAGGTACTCAGGCTGATCGGATTTATTATACCAGAAATTATTTTTATTGATCTCGATGGTCATCCGCATCATTTTTCTTGCTTCTTCTTTCATGGGTTCTGTATCGGCGGCATAATCTATATCACCAGGGAATATTTTTTTCTTTACATGACAGAACTCGCATTTCACTCCCAGGGCCTTATTATAGGTTTGCATGATACTGTCCAGCTTTTGATCGCTGATATCTTTGGGAAGGACTTTCAGGTTTCTTTCTTGCTGATGTGGGGCCTGTACCGCTGCAACGCCGAGCATTACAAAGGCTGTCATGCCTGCCAGTACCAAAATCTTATTTCTTCTCATATTAATTTCAGATGACGAATAAATGGTTGAACCGGTTGTTTCCGGATTTATTTAGTTGGATGGATCCATCTTTCAAAAAATTCCCAGGTCCGCAGCATCTGGTCAATCCGCTGCCGGTTATTGCCACTGCGGGTGATTTCATGGGTGGCATTCGAATGCCGCACGTATTCCACCGGACGACCCAGGGCTTTCAGACTTTTATATAACATTTCACTTTGCACAAAGCCGGTTCTCCGGTCATTGTCGCCATGAAAGATGATATAGGGTGTTTTGATTTTCTCCACGTAATGAATCGGAGATTCTCTTTCAATTGTTGCCTTAGTGGCCGCTTCCCAGGGATAACCGCCGAAATAATTGGGCACCAGTCGCCAGGCATTGCCTTCTCCGAAGAAAGTAGCCAGGTCATATACCCCTCGCTGGGAACAGGCCGCCGCAAATCGCTGGTCATGCGCAATGATCCAGGCCACGAGATAGCCGGCGTAGGATCCGCCTGTGACCAGCAGTTTACTGGTATCAGCCCAACCTTCGGCAATGGTTTTATCCAAAGAGGTCAGCACATCGCTGGTGGGACCGGCTCCCCAGTCATTGATATTTCCCCGGAGGAAATCCAGTCCGTAGCCACCGCTGCCTCTTGGATTACAATACACCACTCCATAGCCCTTGCTGCAGAAATACTGGTATTCATGCCACATGGAGCTTTCGCCGGGACCCCACATCGCAGAGGGGCCGCCATGTATCTCGAGTAAGAGCGGATATTTTTTTCCGGGTTCATAATTCGTTGGTTTCATCACCCAGTATTCAATCTCCATTCCCTTTTCATTTTTGAAACTGTGCTTCTCTGGCATACTCAGTTTTTTTGATGCAATCCAGGCCGTATTGAACTGTGTTAGTTTTCGGGGCTGCTTTGCCATGGCATCTGCAGCATATAATTCGAAGGGACTGTTGATAGAGGTCTGGATATAAGCGATTTTATTTCCAGCAACATCAAACCCGCCGATCCCGCTGTTGAAATCTGTGAGCTGTTCCACTTTTTTAGTGGTAACAGATGCGCGGTAGAGCGGTTGTCCGCCGTTGCTTTGTGCACTGAAATAAATAAACTGATCATCCTGGCTCCAGGTAATATTGCCTTTGCTGCGATCGAAGGGAATATCAACAGCCGTGCCACCGCTCAATGGCATGATGGCAAGCGTGGGTACATTAACAAAGGATGTATTTCCATACTGAAAGGCCAGCCATTTACCTGAAGGTGAAAGTCGTGGTGAATTATAATTTTTTCCGGGCTCTCCCAGCAATTTGCGCAGGCGGCTGCCATCGGTATTCACGATATAGATTTGTCCTTCAAGTGATCGATCGGGATGTTCGGTGGAATCGATATCACCTGCCAGTATCAGTTGATTCCCATCCGGGGTAAACTCGGCATAATTGAAGCGATAGAATCCTTTTGTCACCGGAACAGGTTTGGCATCTGCTTTTATTTCCTGAATAAAAAAATGACTGAAGCTCATGTCCGGGTTTACATCGGTTTCATCAAGGAAGTTTAGTTTGGTAAATACTTTGGCTTTCCGGTCAGTTTCATTTCCGGCGAGGTAGGTTCTCACTTCTTCCATATTGCCATCCGGATCTGCCTTGGCATTGTTGCTTTTCAGGAATTGCTTGTTATCCAGTCCGGGTTTTTCCATGGGCCAGCCTGGCAATTCTTTTCCCGGGTTCAGTAGGGTGTCCTTCAGCAGATCTTTGAATGGGATGGATGCTGAAAAAAGAATCTTCTTGCCGTCGGGGCTCCAGCGCGGGCTGCCGGCTCCGTATTTATGCCGGGTGAGCTGGATGGCTTCGCCGCCATCCAATGGCAATAAAAAGATCTGTGATTTTCCTTCGACCGCTCTTACAAATGCAATTTGTTTTCCATCGGGACTGAATACTGCCTGGAAAGCATTGTCCTTACCTGTTAATTGTTTGGGCTCGGCACTGCCATCGGTATTGGCCAGCCAGATCTGTGTGTTGTTTTTAAATTCCAGTTTACTGTCTCCATCCGGTTCAGTCGACAAGACTGTAAACAGTGCTTTGGAGCCATCTTTATTCAGGGACAGGGTTCCCAGTGTACGGACCCGAAGCAGGTCGGTTACTTTCATGGGTTCATTGCCATTCTGGGCTTTGAGCGCAACCAGGCTGAGGAGCCAAAAAGCAAGCAGCATTATTTTTTTCATAAACAGTAAATATGAACGCTGAATATACGGATTCGGGAGATTTTTAAACCCTTCATTTGATGAATGGGCAGGTTTTCTACATTTGATGCAAAATACAAACCATGAGTCCGCTGATAAAAGAATTTAACGACTACCGCAGTAAAATGAATGAAGTGATCCTGAGCAAGGATAACCTGGTATTAAAACGTCTCTGGAACCTGGACACCAACACCTATGCCGAAGGAGCACTGGATGTAAAAACCAAGGAGCTGCTCGGGCTGGTGGCGAGCATGGTACTGCGATGTGATGATTGTATCAAATACCATTTAGGTAAAACACATGAGCTGGGCGTGAGTACGGAGCAGGTCTATGAGGTATTTGCCGTGGCCAATATTGTGGGTGGAACGATTGTGATACCGCATACGAGGAGGGCGGCGGAGTACTGGGAGGAGCTGTCTACAGATGCTGAACAGAGGAACAGCAGAACAGAGGAACAAATGAATGATGAAGTAGTGGGGCGTTAGGGGAAAGATGAGCAATCTTTATGGGAGAATATGCGGAACAGGAAAACAGCAGAACAGACGAACAGAGGAACTAATGAATGATGAAGTAGTGGGGCGTTAAGGGAACAGCAGAACAGATGAACAGAGGAACAAATGAATGATGAAGTAAAGGGGCGTTATGGGAACAGCAGAACAGACGAACAGAGGAACAAATGAATGATGAAGTAAAGGGGCGTTATGGAGCAATGTGGAACAGAGGAACAATAGAACAAATGAATGATGAAGTAGTGGGGTGTTAGGAGAAAAAACAGGGTTTTCGGTTCAAAAGATGTGTTATTTAGTGTACGATTGTTTGGCAGGGGAATGACAGGAATATAATTTCAGGGAAATTTCCAACAATGAACAGAAAATATGATCTGGAAGAACGGCTTATCAATTTCGCCAGTGATGCCATAGATGTTTCAGAAGGACTCCCGGATAGTTTTGCTGGCAAGCACATTGCCCAGCAATTAGTACGCTCCTCTACTTCTCCTGCACTAAACTACGGAGAAGCACAAGCCGCAGAAAGCCGGAATGACTTCATACATAAAATGAAAGTTTGTTTGAAAGAGTTGAGAGAAACGTATAATTGCCTAAGATTAATACAAAAAAAGAGTTGGTATCAGGAAGAAAAGCTGAGCATGCATCAAAAAGAAAACAATGAACTGATAGCCATTTTTGTTTCCAGTGTAAAAACAGCCCTAAAGAAAAAATAAATCATACCCTTTTTTGGGGGAGGAAATAGAAGTACAAAGGAACAGTTGAACAGACGAATAAAGGAACAAATGAACCGATGAAGTAATGAGACGTATGCAAGAAAAACACGAAACTTCGCACAGACTTCAAAATTCTTCACTCCTTGTTCGACATTCTTATTTCATCTTGATTCCCTTTCCGCATCGAGTCGACTGGCGTGATATAGCGCTTTCCCTTAAAAATTCCGAGCAGAAGAACAGATGAACGAGTGAAATAATTGAACGTATGCAAGAAAAACACGGAAACTCCGCATAGACTTCATAAATCTTATATCCTTGTTCGGCATTCTTATTTCCTCTTGATTCCCTTTCCTCATCGAGTCGACTAGCGTGATATAGCGCTTCCCCTTAAAAATTCCGAGCAGAAGAACACATGAACGAGTGAACAATTGAACGTATCGCAAGAAAAACTCCTAGAGCTCATGGACGCCGTCACCGCCTTCATATTCGGCATTCATAACTATCTTGGTCCTTTCTCCATCAATCAGCTAACGTAATCATGCCTACCTAAAAATCTCCGAAACAAAATCGGATAGACAATAAAAATCAATTGAACGTGTACGAAGCTTTGGAGGCTCATAGACTACATAAATCTTATATATCAACATTCAACTGACTAAAGCACCCTCACCAGTTCCCTCCTCCATCAGAAACCCCACCAAACTTCAAAAATTCTTCTCTCCTTGTTCAGCATTCTCTGTTTCATAGCAAGGTAGTAGGAAATCCACTACTATTAGTGCAACATCAAATTGCATGTTAGTGTGCTAATTAAAGTAATGCCTGCCTCTGGGTTCCCAGAGATATTGCTCCGTTATCATTCAGGAG
>JADKKA010000011.1 GCA_016720745.1 Chitinophagaceae bacterium
GAAAAAGAAAGCCGGTAGTCTCTGTTCTTGTCAAACACAGAAATATAGGTGGTATAAAATCCGCTATCGGTTTCAGCAACGGCAAACCATAACCAGTTCTGGAACGGGGCCGGTGTGGTCATGAATTTTTTAAAAGCAAAAGGCTGTGCTGTCAATATGTTCCGCATCTTCTGTTCTATTATCAGCTTATTGCTGATACAATAACCGGTGTACAAGAGACTGACAGTTAGTCCGGAGATATAAATGATTTTCCGGATTCTGTGTCTTCTGTAGAAAAAGAGTAATAAAAAAGCAATCCCGGGGGCAATGGAGAAAAATGGATCCGCCACAAAGATCACATTGAATGCCACTCTTCGGTGGTCAAATGGTTCAAACCAGCCTGTTCCATAATTATTTAATGCATCCAGCAAAAGATGTAATGCACCGGCTATTAAAAAGAAAAACAACCAGTGCCGGTAAGAAATACTGTTTGTTTTAAAAATTCGTTGGAAGATCAGGGCCAGCAGCGGGCTCAGGATCAGTAAAAAGAAGAAGGAATGTGTGAGTCCCCGGTGGGCAAAAAGATTATCCGCCGTATCGAGCCAGAGGGCGGCCAGGAAATCAATATCCGGCAGGCTATGGGCCAGCACACCTACCAGCATGGCCTTCCTGCCCAGTTGTTTACCGGCCATTGCCTCTCCCAGGCATGCGCCAATGGCAATATGTGTGATGCTGTCCAATATATTATTTCATCGCCGAAGTTGCTTTATTTCGGTTTACCCCAATAAGAACGCTCATCCCATCAGCAATAATACAGTTTACGGGATCAATTTCAACTGATCATTGCTATGATCAGCGGTAGTCCCTGCAGTATTGGATCGCGTCAGAAGCGGTTTCGGTCAGATTTAATAATAGGGACTGATCAGCCAATAAACCAGGACACCAGTGATAGCAACATAAAACCAGATAGGCCAGGTAATCCTCGCGAGTTTTTTATGCCTGGCAAAATCGCCGGTAAGGGCCCGGTAGGCGGTGAATAGAATAAAAGGAAGAATGATGCCAGCCAGCGGGATATGGGTTCCTAAAATGATATAATAGATTATCCTGCTATTTCCCACTGCTGCTTTTTCAAGGGCATCGACTATGCCATCATGATTTACATCTCCGAACCGGGTTTCGCCTGCAAATAAGTGATGACAAATATAACTGAGCAGGAAGAGCAGGGATAGCACCATGGCGGCCAGCATGATATTGCGGTGCAGGTTTTGTTTACCCTGTTTGATGGCCACCAGTGCCAGGATCAGGGAAATAGCCACCAATGAATTGATAATGGCATTGGCTTTGGCAAAAACATGTACATCAAAACCCAGGTCTACTTTTAACTGCACCCTTCCCAGCAGCACCACAGCGATAAAAACGATGGCGGAAAATCCAAGGATCAGCCAGTTGGCTTTTTTATCATTCTTTTTCCAGGCAGCCTGCAACATGATTATTGTTTTTTTCGAATAACGAATAGTAAAAGACCAACTCCAAAGATGGCCAGCAGGAAAACAACAGCGATCAATTGAAGTTTACCGGCAAAGAAACTTTTTCTGGCAGGATCTTTTTCCATGGTCAGTAAAACCAGGTCGGAAGAAAGGCGGGACAGGGAGGCGGAATCGAGGCCATCATAAAATCCCCTGACATGCCGGTTGCTGTCGATCAGGATGAATTTATCACTATGAATAAAACTGGTATCCACTCCTTCTCCATCCTGCAACCCTACTTTCAATTCATTCAGGGCCAGGTCATAGATGTCTTGTTTTTTTCCAGTCAGTAACCACCACTGATCGGGATTAATCTGGAACCGGTCGGCCCAGCCTTTCAGTCTTGACACCGAATCTCTTTCCGGGTCAATACTAAAAGAAATAAAATGGACGAAGTGATTGGAGCGGTCGCCTACTCTTTTTCCGTTGTGAATGGACTCGGCGAGTCTTTTCATATTGCGGGTCATACCCGGACAAATGGTCGGGCAACGGGTAAAGAACAGATCAGCGATCACAATTTTTCCTTTGAGATCGGCCCAGGTAATCGTTTTACCTTCCTGATTGGTGAGTGTAAAATCTTTAACGGTATGCCATACCGTATCTGTTTGTCTTTTGCCTCTTTTCACTACTTCCTGCACCGTATCGGCAAAATAATGGCGGGGCATGACCACGGCCTTTTCGCTTTTGTTTTTTACAACAAAATAAGCCACCAGGGGCAGCAGGAGGGCCAGCATCACTGCGTATAAAGCTCTTTTGTTCACAGATTCAATTTTGAAAACAGGTTCCGAAAAAAAACCATTAAACCTATTACCTTAACAGGTAAGCGGCTTAATGGTTCCTGAATGGTTAAACTGTTATAAGTTATTCTTTTCCGCTTTTCTCTGCAGGTGCTGCTTCATGCTTTTCGCCATGATGCTTGGTGGGCATTGTTGTCTCCTTAAAATAAGGATCGTAGTTATTCCTTAAGTTTTTATAGGAATTACCATCTGCAATAAATGCGATGATAAACCAGACAAAGAGCATCAGGGGCACGACGATAGTCATGATCATATTCCTGATCTCATCACCCAGGTGCATGAATACGGAAACGATATAAAAGGCCTTGGCCAGGGTAAGGATACATACTACCCCTTTGAACATCAGCACCAGCAGGTCGCTGGGGTTGGGTCCTTTGTGGATAGTATAGATCGCAAGACCGATCGCCAGCTCTATAACTGTGATAATAGAAAGAAGGATCGTGGTCTTTCTTACTTTTTTTCTGAATGTCGCATCATCTGCATGCCCGTGATGAAAACTTACTTCCGGGTAAGCTGCTGAGGATGAAATATTCTTTGTTGGATCAAAATGACTACTCATAATCTATATAGTTCAAAAATTATCAAATAAGGTAAAAGCAAAGGAACACGAATACCCATACCAGGTCTACAAAGTGCCAGTACAAACCAGCTTTTTCAATCATCAGGTAATGTCCTCTTTGTTGAAAGATTCCTTTCTGTGCCATGATCAGCATCACGATATTGATCACAACACCGGAGAATACGTGGAAACCGTGGAAACCGGTGATACCAAAGAAATAACCTCCAAAGGCGATCGGTCCTTTTTCACGGATATGTGCATGGGCCACATCCACCATTCCGGCCAATTGAGTAGTGGACATTTTCTCGAGTGACTCTACGCTTGCTGCAGCCATTCCTTCTTTAGGGAATTCATGTGCCAGGTGTACAAGGGTTTCATGAGAGGAGGCAGCCAGGGCAGATTGTGCCAGGGCCGGATCTGCCAGTTCACCCCATGGGTTTCCACCCATATTCTGGCCAATCATGTCGATATAATTATTTCCATCTATGGTGGTTGCCAGTACAGCATGCTCACCGGTAATCAGGTGATGCCATTCCCATGCCTGACAGCCAAGGAACGCGAGACCGCCAACGATGGTCCAGGCAATCCATTTAACTACTCCGTTTTTATCTCCCTTATGCCCGGCATGTACGGCCAGTACCATGGTCACCGAACTGATGATCAGGATAAAGGTCATCACACCTCACAAAGGCCAGTGGCAGATTCGCATGACCGGCTCCCGGGAAGGCGTTAAACACCACGTTGGGATCGGGCCAGAAATTCTGGCTGAAACGGATAGTGCCATAGAAATCAAAAGGCGCCAAATGTAAAGGCATCACTCATCAGGAAATACCACATCATCAATTTGCCGTATTCCAGGTTGAATGGGCTTTTACCGCCGCTCCACCATTTGGTTTGATGTACTGTTGATTGTGTTGACATAACTATTTATAAAAAATCAAGAAACAATTCAATTCAATTCCGCCTACGCAAAGGCTTCGGCGGACGAGCCTACTATCTAATACCCAATAACTAATTCCTCTCTCATCCAATCAGCACAAAGAAGACCAGCAGGTACAACCACAACAGGTCCACAAAATGCCAGTAGGTGGCGGCCACTTCTACGGGTACTGAACTATAATTTTTGCTCCGGCCGATAAAGGCTTTTACAAACATTACCACGAGTGCGATGACACCACCAGCTACGTGCAGGGCATGCAATCCAAAGATCACATAGAGAAACTGGCCTGCGCCACCTCCTTTGAATGTGATCCCCTGATCATTCCACAATTGCTGGAAACCCAGCCATTGCATCAGCACGAAGGCAATACCGAGAATCAGGGTTAAACCCACCAGCATGCGGTATTGCTGCATGAACCTTTGTTTAAAAGAGCGAAGTGCCAGCTGGATGGTCAGGCTGCTCAGCAGGATAGCGGCAGTTGATCCCCAGAATATTTTTGGCACTGCTACCGGCACCCAGGTGCTCTGATTGCTTTTCACAATAAAAGCACTTGTCAAGCCGGCAAACATCATCACGATACTTCCAATGACCACCCATAAGGTAAACTTATGAGGTGCATTCTTTTTTACCCTTATCCCCTAAAGGGGATTACTGGCATCTTTTATATTCACTTCACTTACCATTTGCTTCATTCAATCTCCATACAGATTTCTGATCCACTTTTTCAGCATGATAATGCTTAAGCTCCTGCTGTTCAGATTTTGCTTAATAACCAGGCAAGCATCACCACGG
>JADKKA010000012.1 GCA_016720745.1 Chitinophagaceae bacterium
CTCATGTATCCAATATTTCTTTTGATCTGCTCATTCTCCTTGTACACATCAAAACCCGCTACTGTGGCTTTGCCTGAACTGGGCATGGATAATCCGCATAACATCCGCATCGCTGTGGTCTTGCCCGCCCCATTGGCTCCCAGGAAACCGAAGATCTCTCCCTTGTTCACTTCAAAGGAAATAGCATCCACCGCGGTGAAATCACCAAACTGTTTGGTCAAGGCTTCTGCGGTGATGGCATAGCGACTATTCATACATTTTTCATTAAGGAGATAAAACAATCTTCAATATTGGCTTCCGTTCTTTTGATCACGAGGTCTTTGTTTGTTGTGGGACTGATTCTTTTCTTCAACTCCTCGGCTGCTTCCTCATTCTTCATCACCGCATGATGGTATTCACCAAAGGGATAAGCATCTCTTACAATATCCAGCTCCTGTAATTCGCGGAGCAGGGGAAGCATATTGGCCGACTTCACCGCCATCAGTGGTTGTTTAAATTCACCAACAACTCCCGATGGGGTATTTATGGAAAGAATTTTTCCTTTTTGTAATAAGGCCACCCGGTCACATAATCCGGCTTCATCCATATAGGGAGTTGATACCAGGATCGTGATGCCCTTTGCTTTCAACCCCCGGAGCATTTCCCAGAATTCTTTTCGGCTTACCGCATCCACACCAGTAGTTGGTTCATCGAGGAATAAAACTGTGGGACTATGAATCAGGGCACAACTCAAAGCCAGTTTTTGTTTCATACCGCCGGATAATTTTCCGGCTCTTCTGTTTTTGAAAGGTTCTATCTGGACATAAATATCTTTGATGAGCTCATAGTTTTTTTCAATGCTGGTTTTAAAGATGGTGGCAAAGAATTCCAGATTTTCTTCAACTGTCAGATCCTGGTATAAAGAGAATCGCCCCGGCATATATCCTACCCGGTTGCGGATGGAAGCAAAATCTTTGACCACATCAAAGCCATCAACCGTTGCGGTACCGCTATCCGCCAGCAACAAAGTGGTAAGGATACGGAAGAGCGATGTCTTACCCGCCCCATCCGGTCCGATGATGCCGAAGAGCTCTCCCTTTTCTACGTTGAAGGAGATATCATCGAGAGCGGTGACCTTTTGTTTTTTGGTACCGTAGGTTTTGATGATATGGTTGATACTGACTGCGGGCATGGTGCTGTGTTTCGATATTATTTTATTAGACCCCTCCGGGGTCTGGTTTCATTTATTATGTTGTGTTGTTACCAAAATTGTGCCCCTCCGGGGCAGTTTTCAATTTGGCGTTTGATTTGAAATAAGCGTTTGTTTCAGTTTAAACGGCGCCTAACAATTTTCCCCTTTCAATTCTCAATTTTCAACTCCGGAAATCCTCCAATTAGTACGGACTCACGACTCCGGACTATCGACTCAGGACTATTTCCCCGTACATCCCAATCTTCAGCAACCCATCATTCTTCACTCTTACTTTGATTGCATACACAAGGTTGGCTCTTTCTTCCTTGGTCTGGATGGTCTTGGGGGTGAACTCCGCTTTATCACTGATCCAGCTGATGGTACCTGTGGTTTCACGGTATTTATTTTTTCCATCGTCGGTAAAGACTTTTACGGTTTGTCCGAGTTTGACCTGCGATAACTGACTACCGGTGATATAGGCCCTTAATGTCATCGTGCGGAGATCCGCAATTTTATACAAGGCTTTTCCAGGAGAAGTGATCTCTCCCTCCATGGCATACTTGGTGATGATGGTTCCCTGTACCGGATTTAAAATATTGGCCCTTCCTGCCTGGTCCTTGATCTGCGCGGCCCTTTTTCTTAGAGGTTCGGCTTCACTGAGGATGCTGCGGTTCTGGGTGGCGATATTGCTTTGTTGCACGTTGATCTGCTGTGTGGTTACCGCCATATTCCGCACCGCCACATCAATCTGCGCATTGATATCATCGAGTTGTTTACCGGTGGCCGCATCGGCCTTGATCAGGTTTTCAATCCTGGCTCTTTCATGTGTCAGGTTATTGAGTTGCGATTGCTGCACGGCCAGCTGGTTGCGGAGTAATTGTACCTGCGGAGTCACATCTGCTGTCTTCTGGTTCAGCGCATTGATGCTCGCTTCGACTTGTTGTTCCTGTAAGGAGAGATTGGTGGCATCCACCATGCCCACGATACTGTCTTTGGCGATCTCCTGCCCTTCTTCAATTTGGAGGAAAGAATCTTGCCACCCAGTTCGGAGGAAACGATTACTTCATCCGTTTCAAATGTGCCGGAAGCATCAAATTTGTTGCCTTTTTTGTTGCAGGCCTGCAGCCCGAAAAACAGGGTGAGACTTGCGAGGTAGACCAATTGTTTCATGTTAAATTTCGTTTATGGATCAGGGTTAGTTGCTTTGTCCTGAAATGGTTTGGTAATTGATTTGTGCCTGGATCAACTGCACCTGGTGCGTGATCAGCGACTGACGGGCCTGGTCTTCTGCATTCACTTCCCGCAGGTAATCATTGGCGGTGATGACCCCGTTTTCCAATTGGGCTTTCGCCGCATCCTTTACTTTGATCCGCAGGTCAATGATCTCCTGATCGGTGCTGACCAGTTTCTGCAGTTTGTCAATTTCTGATTGCTGCTGTTTTAATTGTGTATTGGTGTTCAGGAGAAAGACATCTTTCTGGATATCGATGGTTTTCTGGTTCAGCTCCAGGAGTTTCTTTTCATTCTTTCGGGTATAGAGTCCGCCGAATGACCAGCTGAGTCTGACACCCGTGGTATAGAAAAAAGCAAAATCATTTTTTAAGAAATTCAAACCCGGACGACCATAACCACCCTGCCAGAAGAAACTGGCTTTTGGTTTATTCTTAGCATCAATCAATCCGACCTGACTGCCCAGCAGTTTTTGCTGGGAGCTGAATAATTGCAGTTCAGGACGATTGATATCCGGAGTGATCGATGATTTTGCCAGCGGCTTTTCCAGTTTGGTATTTTCCGGAAGTGGCTGATTGATAAAAAGCGAGAGCACATCCAGGAACCCTTTTCTGGAAGATTGCAGTTCAATTATTCGCTGATCGGCTTTGAGCAGTTCGGCTTTAAGTACATTCAGGTTAGAACGAAAAGCCACGCCATTATTCACCTGGGCTTCCACTCTTTTGATACCATTATTGAGATCGGATTTGACCAGCTCTACCTGTTTGAGTTGTTCATCGAGGAATAATACGCCAAGGAATAACTGGTTGATTCGCTCATTGAGTTTGTATAATTCCACTTCCAGTTTTTGTTGCTCTGTAGTTTCATTGAATTGCTGAATGGCTTTCTGTTGTTTGATCATCCCGCCATCATAGATCAGCTGACTGATATCGGCCAGCAGTTTATACTGGTCTTTATTGAGCGGATCTACCGTAACACCGGGAATCGGTATTTTAATTTGTGTGACTTCAGATTGATAAGTAGCCTGTCCGTTCAGACTGAACTGCGGCAGAAATCCCTTGCCGAGATTATCAATGGTCCAGTCGCGGGTTTGCCGGATGAGTTCCCGCTGTTTCACCAGTGGATAATTGGCCCTGGCCAGGTCATAGGCTTTTTGCAGGCTGAGTGGTTCCTGTGCGGAAGCTGTCATCAGTAGCATGCACAGATGCCCGATGAGCGCCGTTATTTTTTTCATGTTGGTCTTTATTTCCTGATTGCGTTGATAATAAATGACGGTATTTCCTTTTTGCGTTGTTCCATGATCTCTCTGAATTGTTTATCACTCAGTCGCAGGTTGCGGACAAACATGGGTTTACCCACAAAAGGAAAAATGGTCATCGAAATCATATTCATCAGCAGGTGGACCGGACTGATGGGACGGATTCTTCCTGCTTTTATTTCTGTTTCTATTTGTTCTAATAATTTGCCGGGTTTGGGCAGGTTATCCTTTCCCCAGATTTTATACATAAACTGATCGGGATCCCGGTTGATTTCATTGAGTACAAACCAGGGGAGGTAGGGATTCTCCACCATTTCATCAATATACTCGCTGACGAAGGTTTCGATCTTATCAAACAGCGGTTGTTCTGAGGCAAAAATGGCATTGATGGTGGGAAAGAATTTCTGGGCTTCTGCGAGGAAGACGGTTTCAAATAATTTGTCCTTATCCCTGAAATAATAATGGAGCAGGGCCTTGTTCATCCCCGCTTCATCAGCAATATCCTGCATCCTGGCCCCGGCCATGCCTTTTGTAGTAAACACTTTGCGGGCGGCTGCCAGGATTTTTTCTTCCGTTCCGGTATCTTTTGCCTTTTTAACCATTCAGTTTAACCATTTGGTTAACAAAACTAGGCAGGCCGTTCCTTCCGGCCAAATTAATTTTGGATGAACGGTTATTGAGTATGGTGAATTTTGAATTTTAAATTTTGAATGGGGGGCCCTATTGTTTGGTTGTGTGGGTAGACGTATACGCTTGGCTTTGGGTAACAGCTTTTTATCAATTGCTATACCCGTTATCCGTTTCGGCTGCTTTTAAGTCGGCGGTTAGCTATAAAGGCCAGTGGCAGTCCAATAGCAACGATGATGATGAGCATCCCGATCAGGGCCTGTTTCCATTGAAAGGGGATAGCGGGAGCCTGGCTGAGGGGTACGATCAACTGTGTCATGATGGCCCATACCATGGCGCCGTAACCAATACCGGTGAGGATCCAGTTGGTCCGGATTGCTTTGATATTTGCATAAGCCCAGAAGAAAATGATTGTCCAGATCATGGCAATCAGCAGGTGAAATGCAATGCCTGCCATCAGCATATCTGTTCCTCCCTTTAATGCTGTTGATCCGAACACTGCACTGGCAATAAAATGGAATATTTTTTCAGGGTGCTTCCCTCCTTTCACCAGGTAACTGATAATGGCAGCGATGCCATCCAGTATTCCCACCAGCAAACCGGCAGATAATATTAAACGGGTAGTTAATACTCCTTTGAGGTTGTTTGCGGGTAGATTATTCATGGTGAAATATTTAATTAGACTAGCCCCTTTTACATACTGCTCCGCCTAGCAAGCAGCAGCGTAAATATATTAGGTTCCTGACTTGGTTCTGGAATGAGATGTGTTTAGGAGACAGATGAGCAAAATGAAAATCAAGATTTCTCGCCCAGCCTTGAACAGCTCAAACTGCCTCCCACTCCCGACTCCAACGCCTCTTCACTCCCAACTCTTGACTCCAGACTCTTGACTCTCTACTCCCGAATGCCGGCTCTCGCTTCCAGACTATCGACTAACGACTAAAGACTAACGACTTCTCTCTCACTCCGCCCAACTCATCACATAATCCTTATTCTCTATCTCCAGCGCCTGCTTCGTGATCATCAGCGGCCGGAAAGTATCCACCATCACCGCCAGTTCTTTGGTCTCTTTGGCGCCGATGCTTTTTTCTACAGCACCCGGGTGCGGACCATGTGGAATACCCGCTGGGTGCAGAGTGATCATACCACGGGTGACGTGTTTGCGGCTCATGAAATCACCATCCACATAATACAGCACTTCATCACTATCAATATTGCTGTGGTTATATGGTGCAGGAATGGCCTGCGGATGGTAATCATATAAACGGGGTACAAAGGAACAGACCACAAAGGCATTAGTCTCGAAGGTCTGGTGGATCGGTGGCGGCATATGTACCCTTCCCGTGATCGGTTCAAAATCGTGGATGGAAAATATATAGGGATAGCAGCAGCCGTCCCAGCCGATCACATCAAAGGGATGGGTGCCGTAGTGCAGTCCGTAGAGCATGCCTTTCTTCTTGGCACGGATCAGGAAGTCACCGGTCTGATCAAATGTCTGCAGGTCCTGCGGTGGCCGAATATCCCTTTCACAATAAGGAGAATGTTCCATTAATTGTCCGAACCGGCTCATATAGCGTTTGGGATAACGCAGGGGGGAGAATGACTCCACAATAAAAAGCCGGTTGGCGGTAGTGGCAAAATCAATCTGGTAGATCGTTCCCCTGGGCAGTACGATATAATCGCCATAACTGAAGGGCAGTTGTCCGTATTGGGTTTTCACCACACCGCTGCCTTCATGCACAAAGATCATTTCATCAGCATCGGTGTTTTTATAAAAATAATCTCCGGTGCCGCTCTCCGGTGCTGCCAGTACGATATGACAATCGCTGTTCACCAGTACGGGTACCCGGCTTTGCAGGTATTCACCTCCGGGTTTTACATGAAAGCCTTCAAAGCAGCGGTGCTGCAGCATTTTCTCTTCTGCGATCTGCGGACTCACATCCTGCTGCGGTTCTGTCCTTATAATCTGTGTGGGCGGGTGACAATGATATAACAACGCATAATCATCGCTGAACCCTTCGGTGGAGAACAATTGTTCATGATACAAGGAACCGTCGGGTTTGCGAAACTGGGTGTGGCGTTTGTGGGGGATGGAGCCGAGTTTATAATAATGTGCCATGGGATGGGTATTAGGTATTAGGAATTGGGTATTGCTTGCCCGCCGTAGCCTAAGCGAAGGCGGGGGTTTACTATAGCATTAGAGTCTTTTTAGGACTCATGATCTATTAAGACATTTAGCTATAGAAACCTGTCTGAAATAAAATTACTGAATTAGATTGAGTACGCTGAATATGAAAACCGCGGCCTGATCGCAGTAGCCTAACGACTCTTTCTCTCGACTCTAGACTCAAGACTCTCGACTGTCCTCAACGGCGACCATGAGGAAACAAAACTTCCATCTGCGCTTGTCGATATAATAAGTAAAGTTGCGGTGAAAAGGCATGGGGTAAAGGTAGGGATTTTGGGGAATCGGTAAAATAGCCCTTGCGGCGGGAAAAACTAAAACCTGATAGGGCTTTTATACGTAAATAATATAATAAAATGCCAGTAAGGAATATGTAATCAGGTTGGCAAAAATTGTGAATAGAATAATCCTTTTATTTGGAAAGTGCTTCTTCAGAAACCAGCTGTTAACCGGGATCTCAATCAGCAGGGTCATGACGAATGCAAGGAGATAAACAATCAGTTGATGAGATTTTGACTCATAAAAAGTCTTGATATCCATTCCATTTCCCCAAAGCCTTAGCACCAGTTCGTCTATCCAGATCAGGATACCCAGCATTCCGGCCACGGTACTGGCCAGATTGGCCATAAAGACTGCAATCAGTACTTTTTTATTAAACCATCGGGGGCTTAGCGTTCTGCTGAGAAAAGCTGTCTCTATAAAAAGAACAATGAGTAGCTGAATAATCCCGCTCAGGAACTCCATCAGACCTATTATCATGTTCAATAAAAGCATCACTGAAAGTTATAAATCCTCTTCGTAAAGGCCCAAAAATATTGAGTTGGCGAACTGTCTTTACTTACCCGGTGGCTTCAGCTTACTAAGATCGATCCCCGCTTTCATCGCCAGTTTAGCCAGGTCTTCAATCATCTTTTGCTCATAGGAAACAGAATGATCCTCGATATCAATCCCCAGGATATCACCAATAACAGCATACAACTCATAACAAAACTCCTCATCCTCGGTATCCAGTCCATGATCTTTGACCCTTTCGAGAGAATCTCTTACAAT
Organism: Chitinophagaceae bacterium; assembly: GCA_016720745.1. GTDB lineage: Bacteria > Bacteroidota > Bacteroidia > Chitinophagales > Chitinophagaceae > JJ008. The sequence continues at coordinate 7,522 of JADKKA010000012.1, forward strand.
TTGGCGGAGTTGGTCTTCTGTAATGGCAGGCTTTTCGAGTGCTTCCAGCAGTGCCGTGCAACAGGCGTTCATTTCAGTGTTGATGAAAAGTTTATCCTCTGGGGTGGAGTTAGCGACGCCGGGTTGGAGATGGAGGTAGGTTTGGAACTTATCTTCTTGAATAAATCTTACTAATTCTAACTTAATTGTCTCAATATTTTTCATACGCCAGATTAAAAATGTTTTACAACCTTTAATTAGTTATTATCATTATCAAAAGTATTAATACTATTTCCTGAAACTAATTTCACCACCAATAGCCTGTGCAACTAGAAAAAGAATTTGCCATTCAACACAACGCTTGTAGTAATAGACTCTCTGATAATTTCTAGGAGCAGTTGAAGAGCCAAAATAATCCTGCTTTCGGGATCCCCAAACCGCTTTCAAAATAACTTCCTGTCCGCTTATCATTGCAGTTGCAATCATAACCGAGTTAGTTTCAAATTCTCTTGGATATGTTTTGAGTGTATCACTATCCAGATCTTTGACGATAAAATCCATATTGATTAAAGCATGCCTTACACGCCTTACTAAATTTGCAGAATCTTTCGCATGTACCACTATAATACTATCCCAATCTTTCTGAGAAAAGCATGTACTGCATAGAATTAAACAAAATAATAAAAATGTGATTCTCTTCATTTTTTACGTATATAAGATAGCTCAGAATCCAACTCACAAACCTTCCTCAAAATAATCTGTATCTATCTTCTTTATTTTATATTCATTTACAACTGATAAACCTACATTGTTTTCGATCATATAATATGCCAATTGTTCACCGTCTATTAGAATAATTTTATATTCAACTTGTGTAACAAATTCATAAACACTTGGCGGAAATGAAGAAGTAGTAATAAATATTCCTTTCCTAGCTTTTTTAGATGCTAAAGCGCCAGTAAAATCACGTATTTCTTTAACTGGCACAGAATTTTCCCATTTTTTTGCTTGTATATAGATTGTATCGAGACCAAGTTTATCTTCTTTAATTATACCATCAATACCCCCATCACCGGATCTCCCTAATGCTTCACCGGCATCTTTTCTGGATCCACCATATCCCATACGTATCAGTAAATCAACTACCAACCTTTCGAAGAAAGCGGGCGTAGCTTTTTTTACAGTATCCAAAACTTCTCTTGCTAACTCAGAGTGTAGTTTTTGGAAAGCATATTCCAGTGTTTCTTCCGGTGTCACATTCCTTTCACTATCCTTATTTTCCGGAATCGACACTTCTGAATCATCCTTTGGCTTTCGCATCAATCTAAACTCAACAAATTCCGGATATCTGAATAAAATCTCAGATGATATCTCCTTTGGCTGTTCGTTTAATAATTGCAAGCCTCTTTCAGTTATCCTAAAATGAGCCCTTTTAGTTGAATCCAGCAAACCAGCTTTATTCATATAAGTCCTTGCCCATCCCAGTCTATTCCGAAAAATGGGTTGTTGACCGCTTGGCAACAACTCCCTTCTTTCATGTTCTGTCAAACCCAATTGATCTGCCAAATAATCATGGGCTTCTTGTAATGAGTGCTCATTGCCGTCACTTAAGAACTTAAGGAGTGGCAGCATGATTTCTTCGTAGGTTGGAATCATTTTTTTATTTTGAATTAAAAAACAAACTTGTATAGCCCAAATTAATTAAATGAACTTATAATGTATGAGGCTTGCTGTAGAGCTGGTGTTTTATTAATGTCTGCCCTCAACTGAAGCCGAATAAAAAACTGAAATTGAAGTTAGCAACTAAAAGCCAAATAGAATTCGGTCAAGCCCGATATTAGTTGACAGCAGAACAAATGCCGATTTTAATTCCGTCCGCCAGTTTTGCGGCAAACCTCTTGTTGTGCATAGCGCAAAGAAGTGAGTTTAATTTTACCCCAGAAGGATAAATTTTGATCATTTAATACCCCAACTTTGGTAAGTATCATTATTATAAATTCCGAGCCCTCCGCCGTTTGGCTTATTGTTAAAACTCCATTGTTTAATTGCCCCTATTAAGGAAGCTTTTTTAAAAGGAATATGAATACATGATGCTGTTTTATTTTCAATTCTCTCTTTTAATGCAGCAGGCCACAAGTGTGAAAATGCGGATGGGTTTCTGATTGCGACCTCAACATCGACATACGCTACAATAATGGGTATTTTACATGTGTCAACCGCATAAGAAATCTCAAATGGTACCCAGTCTTTGTCATTCTTAGTTGTACTGCCAATCAAAAGAAGCATGTTTTTTGAATAATTTCTCAGTCTTTCAGCCAAACGATTTCGTAATGTCTCTTTTGAACTTGTCGTTCTCAATGCACTCGTTTTTTCATGGCTATTGACAAATGTAAACTCGTCATTTTTTTCTCATCCCATGCTTTTATTAAATTATAGTATTTGATATCTGAATCAGTTGGAATATTTGATCCTTCTGCATGAAAAGCTATATATGTCCCATTTCTGTACACCATACTTAAGTTGTTGAATTTGTTTGTGGAATTGACTTGCTCAAAATGATAGCCAAGAAAACGAAAGTTATAAAAAGCTGTATGGTTACAAGTTTGTTCCCAAAATCAGTAATAGCCTTAACCTGATCAAAGTTAGCAGCAAGAGAATTGGAGAAGCTATACTGCAATGCGTATGAAAAATTCGGAATTGTATTTGACCAGTCAAAATTGTTAAAGTATGCCACCTGATAGAAATATCCAAAACACACGGTTGAATATGCTACAGCAAGCAGAAGATTTAGAAATCTACTTCTAATCCTGTCTTTGGTGAAATTTTCAGTATTAAGTGCTACGTCAGTCCAAATGTGATTATAGAAATAGGAAAATAAATTCGCTATAACTAAATACCACACTATAAACGTTGTGACTTTTGAGTGCAAGTTGAAATACCAAAGTATAATTATGAATAGCCATTTAACGCAAATGAAAACATCAATTCCAATTCTTTGAAAGGTTTTCTCTCTTTCTAGATTTGAATGATCATTATTAAACTTGCCGAATGTATATTTAAATAGCTCGACTAAATTTACATAGTCAAGAACAAATAAAATTGTTTTTACAATCCTATAAATAAACCCATATCTCCACATAGTTGATAAATTTGGTTAATGTAATCTTTAAATACTAATACTGATGCAATAGCATTGCTAACTATAGCTAGTTTACGAGATTAAGAATCTTTCTCATTTTCCTAATATGTAAGAAACTTAATTCTTTACCCCGTAATATGGAAATCCTTGCCATTTCGTAAATCCCTTTCGTTATCCGGTAATAAACGTTTCTAAACGCTTACACCCCCTAATTTACCCCATCCCCCTTCCCCGCATATACCACAAACTGGTATTTTTTCAACCAGCCACTAAGCCTCAATAAAATAATTGAAAATCAACAGATAACAATACGTATCCCTTAAGAAAACAGCCCTCACCCTCCCCTTTATATAGCCCCTCCTCTACATGCTTGGCAAAGAAAAAAGGATCGCGATTATCTAAAGACATTTAAAACTGCAGGCCAGGTATCCAGGAGGTCAAAATGGGTATATAGCTCCGCTACCTGTTTATTACTGATGCTTATACTCACCTGTTGCCGGAAATTCAGGAAGCAATTTCAGACTATTACTTATATGTTGAATAAGAAATAAACTCTTTCCCATCGAAAATATAAAGACCATTTTCCTTCGTCCCCATCCAAATATGTCCACTGGCATCTTCCAAAATGGACCAGCCCCCTAAAATGGCCATTCCGTCTTTTGCGGTAAATGGAGTGATGGATTTTCCATCGTAACGATAAAGTCCATCACCGCTAAACCAGATATTTCCCTTTTTGTCTTCAAGGATGGCAGCTATCATTGTACCTGTTATGCCTTCTTTAAATGAAAATCCGGTGATTGTTTTTCCATCATACCGGTAGGCGCCACCCCAACTGGTGAACCAAAGATTCCCGTTTTTGTCCTGCAATTGCGGCCAGCCCCAACGATGTGGCTTTGGCCTTGGCCCATTTTCTCCCTGGATTAATACTGGCAGTTGTAAGTGGGTTACGGTTTTACCATCATACCGGAATACACCTTCATTGGTTCGACCACCTAACCAGATATTACCTTCCATATCTTCAAAAATACGTTCCACCTTATCATTACTGGTCATAAAGCCGTTGGCGGCTTCCACCATTGGAAAATGAGTAAATGTTTTGCCATCGGAAATATAGACGCCATCAATTGTTGCCAGCCATAATTGTCCGTTTCTGGCTTGTAAGATACTGTACACCCAATGGTTTTGCTGGTAGGGATTCTTGTTAGGAGGCAGGTTATCAGGTAAAGGAATCCGGATGATGTTAAATGATTTTCCAGTGTAAAGACAAAGTCCCTTCTCAGTACCTATCCAAAATTGACCCTCCTTATCTTCCAGCAGGCAATAGATATTATTACAATCCAAGCCATCTTTTACCGTAAACTGTTTGAAGGATTTTCCGTCATATTTATACAATCCATTTTCAGTGGTCCCAAACCAAAGATTCCCTTGCCTGTCTTTTAAACTACAGCGCACACTGCCAAACCGGGGATCGTTTATCGTTTTTACCAGTTTCAGGTCCCCCTCCTCTTTTACTACATCTTTTTTAACGGTTCCACCGCAGGCAGTTCCTAAAATGAGTATTGTCAGAAAAGTGAAAATTTGCATGTGTAATATTTTTATTGCTGATTCTTGCAGAAAAGTATCCACTGAAACACTTCAGGCGCCAGAATGAAAACCTATGTTAGCGGTTCGTTGTTTTTCAATAGAATTACGACTGATAATAGTTTGTGATTTTGGGTATTAAATCTGTCAACTGATTATTCCTTTGTTATTTTCATTGGGTTCAATTAAATCCCACAGATTCCCATACAAATCTTCAAATACCGCAACGATACCGTATTCAAAGGTTTCCGGAGGCCTCACAAAATTTATTTGCCTGTCTGTCATTTTATTATAATCTCTCCAGAAATCATCTGTGAACAGAAAAAATCCAACCCGTCCACCCGTTTGATTGCCAATACTACCAGCCTGCCTGTCATTAGCAGCCTTGGCAAGTAATAAGCAACATTCTTTCGCACCTTTGGGTGCGATCATTACCCATCTCTTTTCTTCACTTAGCCTGGTGTCTTCTAATACCTGAAAGTCGAGTTTTTGGGTGTAGAATTTAATAGCGTCATCATAGTTTTCAACTACTAAGGCAATATGTGCAATTCTTTGATACATCTTTTAGTTTATTATGATAAAGTCTTCTTCCAATATTCCATAAAAATAGTTATCCTTCCATTCTCCTCTAATTGGCAATTTCTTTCGTTTCATTCCCTCTCGTTTAAAACCTACCTTTTCAAGCGTCTTGCCTGATGCAATATTTTCTACTGCACAACCTGCTTCAATTCTATGCAATTTCAAATCAACAAATCCATATTTCAAAATTCTGGTCAATGCTTCGGTTGTATACCCTTGTCGCCAATGATCTTTATGAATTTTAAACCATACTTCTGCTGACTTGTAGTTGACTTTCCCTAAATTAATCGCAATAAGCCCGATAAATTCATTGTTGTCATTTTTATCAATGCAAAAAAAATAGGAACTTCTTGGTTTTTGCTTTTGTAACAGCAACCATTCGTTCAAAATATTTTCAGTCGTTTGGATATTCTCAGGAATTCCTAAAGTATTAAACTCGTCGGTTTCGGGCAATGAATGAAGTTTGTGAACATGATCTATGTCAGCAAAAGTCAATTCTCTTATATTTAGTCTATTTGTTGTAAGCATTATCTTTTACAATGACGGCTAACTGTTAATATACGAAACTAATCATCTCCTTCCATTTCTAAACGCATACTCAGCCCAAATCAACCCCATCCAGCCCCCTACTCCAGCACCCCCCTCATATACCCCTCATCAATCTGCCTTGCTAAAAAGAGGGTGTCGCTGTTGTTGAAGGTCCTGTAGAATTGCTGATGCAGGTATTGCTGATGGATATATTGGGTGAAGAGCTCGGCCACCAGTTCGGTGCTGTTGCGGGTGGAGGAAAAATTAGTATCTTTCATGTAGGGAATACACAAACAAGACTTAAACTTAGAAAATCATCAGGCTCCTTTCTTGTTGTTGAAATCATCATCGAATTCTTTCAGGGCATTTAAAAAAGCAGACGGCTCATAGTCAAAGAACTCCCGGAATAATTTTACCACCCCCTCATTCCCCACCGTATGATGCATGGTCATTTTTTCTTTGAGCGTGGGTTTGCCGAAACCCAGAAAACCTTTTTTCTCCTCCATCCGCTTGTATCCGATGATGAACATACGGGCTTTGTCTTCATTTTCTGAAGTGGCAAATAAAGCCACCCATAAAAGAGGCAGGTCGCTTTCCTTATAAATGCTGATCGTGGGTGAAGCGGGATACTGGTCCCATTGCATGCTGAGAAAAAGGCGTTCAAATTCGGAATAACTGATAGCCTGCTTTTCTGATACAGTGCCGGAGCTGTTTTCCTGGTCGTTGGGGGTGTAGATATCGTAGCGGTACTGCATATTTTATTTTTTGACCGGAACCAGCCTGCCCATGACTGGCGCCGTGATCTGTTTTTTGTTCCTGATATAATCCATGACAAAAGAAGAAAACGGTTTTTCGGAATTTGTTTTTTTCAGGTCATGAAAGGTGGCATATAAATCACCGCCATCTGCCACAAAACTATTCGTAGCTACCGTGTACATTTTTTCATCGACAGCAGGCTCTTTACCAATATTTAATTTCACGAGGCGCTGCCCGATCGGCTGACTCATATCGTACCAGGCTGTTAGTCCGGATACCTGCATCATTCCCCTCTCCAGTGAAAAACCCTGCTCCAGTACTTCTTTGATCTGCTTGCCATTCATTTGCAAAACAGATAATGTGTTAAAAAAAGGAACAGCATCCAATACATTGCCATTGGTCACCGTACCGGCCGGAATATCGGCCCTTATTCCTCCCGCATTTTCAAAACCAATATCAGCTTTGCCGGCTTCCCGGATGATATCGGCAATAAAACATCCCAATGAAGATTCCCGCTGATAATCCCTGACCAAACGGGTTAGAAGCACACCCAATGGCTGGCCGATCTCGGGTGCCGATTTCTTTTTATAGGCATTGATTTTTGAAAGCACACCGGGATCGGGTTGGTACTTTGCAGTCCAGACTTTCAGCAATTCTCCCTTAGAAGAAATGACTTTTCCATCTTTTACCTGGAGTTTGATATAACCCAGTCTGGTGCCATAGCCATAGGTTTGTACAATCAGTGCCCCATTGGTTGGCTCTTTATAGGGAACTTCAATCCCCCGGTGTGCATGTCCACCCACATAGAGATCAATACCGGGCACTTCCCGGCAAAAGCGGATGTCTTCATCAAAATCTCTTTGCACTTCAGGTCTGGCTTCCGCATCGGTCTGTTGCGGGCCTGTCTTTCCCTGGTGCGCCAGCACAACAATCAAATCTACCTGCGGCTTTAATTCTTCCACCATCTTCTTCGCAATGGGAATGGGATCCCGGAATTCCAGATCAGCCGATCCCTCCTGCCACAATACACTAAAAGCATCCAGTCCGATAATACCAATAACACCCAGCCTCAGTCCGTTTTTCTCCAGTATGGTATACGGTCTGGAATAAGCAATATGGGTTCCCTTATAAAATATATTAGCCCCCAGGACGGGAAAGGGCACCCGGTTCATTTGCTTGATAAAATTTTTACTGCCATAATCGAATTCGTGGTTGCCAATTCCCATGGCATCGTATTTCATACTCATCATCATCTCCATCAGGATTTCACCCTGACTTACATTGGAGAGCATGCCCGTAAACATATCCCCTGCATCAAATAAAAAACTGTTCTTCTCTCTGGCCCTGATCTGGTTGATCATGGTGGTCAGTTGCGCGGCACCACCTAATTCAGGAGATCCTTTCAGCCAGTAAGCAGGAATGGGATCAAAAGCACTATGAAAGTCGTTGGTGTAAAGAATGGTTACTTCTTTTGTGCCGGTCTGGGCATTGGCACTGATACTTACCAGCCATAGGACCGAAAACAGTTGCAGTTTTAATGACTTCCTATTCTTCATTAAAAATTTCTTCATTGATGGTTTGATATAAAGAATGAATACAGATTCAAATACCAAAGTAAGGGCCTGCCTTTTTTCGCGGTAATTAGATTGAATCTTACTGTTACCAATATAAGTTTATTTTATCATCCAAGAAAAATGGGGTCTCTTTCTTTACCACAAAGCTGCGGGAAACGGGTTGTCGTTATAAAATTGGCTATCGTTTGCCGAATAGTCCGCCAATAAACAAGTGCATAAAACGAATCGTCATCCAGGTCGAGACATCATCGGGGAAGCTGTAAGCTGTTGCCTGACTGATTGCAGAAAATCCCTGTTCAGCATTAAACAGCTCTTCTCTGCTTCCATAATTGCCGGATAGACACTAAATGTCCAAATAACACCACCGGTACAATAAAAGTAGGCAGCCAGCTGAAAGGAAAATACTCAATGGCAATATTGGGCTGATCAAAGGCAAACTGCTGTATAGGTGTGCGGGCAGATAAAAGTGCATTCACCACAATATTGATCAATAAACCAAGACATATAAAATTCCAGACGAGAAGAACCCGGGGGTTCCATTTTGCTTTTGTAAGCCCGAAATAGGCAACGAAAGGTGCCGTGATACCGGCCAGAATATCAAAATTCCTGCCTTCAAAAGTCATTAGCTCCGGAACGGCTTTGTGCAGGTAAAGCCAGTATAAAACAATTTCAACCGGTATCCTGATTATGTTTAAATAAGTCAGGTTTTTTAAAGGCAGGCTATCAATAAATCGTCTACCCTTTAAGGTTGAAAATAAGATTATGATGGTCAGAAAAGCAGGCAGGATGCCGATCAGCATAATTTTTGGCGGAAAGGATCCTGTGTCTGTGTTGTAAACATTTTGCAGGCTCAGCACCGCTTGCCATATCAGCCAGATGACCAAAGAGATTGTAATAATTGCCGTAGTCTTTCTGTTGTTATCTGCATGCGCATTACTGATCACCCATATAAAAAGCAGTAAACAGGCCAGGGTAGTCAGGCCAAAAAATAGTGAAATATATACTGGCAAATTTTCTAACATTCTTGATGATGCATGTTCGGAATTTCCCTACTTAACTAACCCGGACGATTATTTCCAGAATTTAAAAAAACTTTTTTTGACCGGCTTCGTTTTCCCCATTTCCGGAGGACAGGTCTTTGTCCCTTCAATAAAACCATATACTGCCGTATTGAATCCGGATTCAACGGGCAGATCATTTTTGCATTCTTTGATAATAAAAGCGGTAGCCATGGCACAGGAATAGGCCATTTCTTCATGACTCAATTGCTGGACTGTCATAATCTGAAAAGCATCCTCCTGGATTTTCTCCAACGTATCCTTAAAGGACAAATTCGAATCCACATTTGTAGCCTTATCCATTTTTTCCCCATCCAGCTCCACTCCCATATTGCTCAGTGTACCTATCAGTATATTGATTAATAATGGCCCTTTTTCATTGGCTTCTTCTGAAAGTACAGCAGTACCTGGTTTGATATCGCCCAGTTTAAAGCCAAATGACCTGAAAAGGAAACTCCCCGCCAGTCTGGCACCGGCAGCAATCGCAGTTGCGGAATGTATTTGCCTGTTGGTTCCGATTTTTTCGGCGATCAGATCTACTATTTCGCCTGCGGCGATTTGCTGTTCGGGTTTGATATTCATAGCTATGAAATTACAGGAATTATGAATTTGTTATACCCGACTTTTTAAGCCATCGAGTACGCCACTTGATTATCGTCCGGGATGGAGACTGAGGGCAGGAATACTATCAGCCCGGAATAGCAGCTATTCTTTGTTGGTTGTTGAGCTGTTTTCGTTCAGTTTGCCATAATAAATCAAATCCACAATTTCACCCGAGGTGGTTTTATAGTCCATTCTGATAACACCTTCTTTTTCAAATCCACATTTTTCTGCTACTATTTGAGCAGATTTATTTGTATGATGCGTTCTGAGAAATATTTTCTTGAATTGGAAATGGTCAAAGCAGTAGTCCATAAAATATTTCATTGCTTTTGTTGTCAGCCCTTTCCCGGCATATTGCTCGTCCGTATAGCAACCAATCTCCGTTTTGGGGATGGTCCAGTCAATATTTTTCAAGTCAAAGAATCCAACAAAGGCATTTGTTGAATTATCGACCAAAACGTAAGGGAAATACTGTTTTGCTTCTCTCTTATCAGATAAATCTTTTAAGAATATTTCTGTTGCTGCAACATCTTTTGTCCTTGACACAGTTCCTGTAAAAAAATCTTCAAGTCGCTTTCTGTTTCTTTCCACCAGTTCGAAATAGGCTTTCAGGTCGCTTAGTTCCAATGGCCTGATTGTAAAATTATCAAAGTTGATCATTTGTCAAAAACTGTGCTTTTAAAATGTAACGGTATATAGCAGGAATTCAAAAATAAACGAATCTGCTGCTTCATCCAATTCCTTAACCCCGGCATCAATGACCTAAGGCCGACGAGTCAGCCATTAAACTTGTCCTAAATATGAATCGGCGACTTAGGCGAGACATCGTCGGGGGAAGCGGAAGGTTGTGGCTTGGGTGATTTGAGAAATGACTCCGGTGGAGTGAATCTAAATGCGTGTATAAACCAGGGATATGTCACAGCCCAGGATTTTCCTGAAATCTTCAATAAAACTGTCTTTCAAACTTCCCCAATTCCAAAAGGCAAATCCCAGATCACTGAAACCCCATTCCGGTGTAAACTTAAATTGATGGATTTCTGTAGGCACATTACATAGCGGGCAGGTCAGGTTATTACTTCTATTGTCGTCCCATTCGCTTAAAAACTCCCAATCTTTATTTGAAATATCCTGACTGCATACAGGACAAACGAGTGAATCGATTCCGTTTTGTCCTGTATGAAAAATCCGGCGTTCAGTAATAATTTCTAGCCCATTATTCATTAAGCTGTATGGCAGTAACTCGGGTTCTTCAGAAATATTTTTTGCCCCTTCAGCAATTGCATAACCATGGCTTGAACTAAGAACACAATCAGTAAGAAATGGGGAAACAATGTCAAGCGAAACAAGCCACTCTAAAATAGCTTTTGCCTTAATTTCTCTTTCCGGATAAACTGAAAGTTTTGGCACTATTGAAATACTGCTATCACTCATACATTTATGTTGAACTTGGGTAGAACTGATTAATCGTAACACCTGAATATAAATCTACAAAACCTCTTTTAATCCCGACAAGTCCGCCAGAAAACTTGTACTAAAATGGAGCACTGGTCAAGGCGAGACATCGTATGAGAAGCAAGTTTGGTGTGGTATGGTATGTAAACAAGAACTCCGGGCTAATGAGCGCCCGGAGTCCCCGATTTAAATAACGTTATTCAATAAGAAGACTCTCTGTTTCTTATAAACAAGGGGGAGACTCCGGGCCGGAAAGCCCCCCAGCAGAAGCACTTCGTATTTCGACCTTCGTATTTCGAACTTCTATTTTATTTCTCTCATCATCCACCCCGCCCCTTGCATATCCGCCGCCGATGGAATGCTGGCCATTAATTTTCCGCCGCTCAGAAAGATTTTGGAGCCTGTACGATACCTGTTTTCAATATAGTAGCCGCCACCGGGAGCCGGCTGTATGATCCAATGAGCACTCCAGGCACCATCAGGAATCACAGCGGCTGCCAGCGGACCCGATTCCATGTGCATCCGCCAGCCCTCCTTCCATTTGTTTTCGATCCAGTAATAATCGGTACCCGGCACTTTTTTCAGGCGCCATAAAGCACTCCAGGCGCCGTCACCAATCGGACCGGCCAATAAGGTTCCTGTTTCTACATTCAGCGCATAGGAAGGAAATGCCATGTTCTCCATTCTGAATTCTTTTCCCACCCAATCAGCCGCCCCAGCTGCTTTCAAAGGCAGGCTTACACCACGGCCCGGAGGCATAAGCGTCAGCGAAATATTGGTGAGCACATAGGTCTTTAACTGCCCCTTATCATAAGTTGATAATTTAATTTTTTCTATCTGCCAGTCATCGGCGAAATTATCAGCTGAAAATAAATTCAGATGAGTCAGCTCTCCCAAATCATATCCGGTAAACACACCGCGAACAGTTTGTCCGCTCAAAAATAAATTATCGCCAACCTGACTGCCCGGTGCCCGCATAATCCCCCTTAATGGAAACAGGGATATCTGCAGTTTGCCCCCATTCAATGACAACTCCACGTTTTCAGTTGTCCCGAATGTTGGACTCCCGCTCTTTGTGGTGATCTCAACCGTATAGTCCCTGAATCCGGAAGGAGCCGCCAGGGGCATGAGCATATTATAGGTGATCGGTTTATTGATGAAACCATACATCAACGATCCATCCGGATTTTCCACATGCATACCATTTAAAATCCAGGAATCTGCAGATCCATTGTTAAACTGGACCGACTGCACGGGACCAATATCAGGTATGGTCAAGGACATCTCTCTTTTCATGGACCAGAAAGCATCGGGTTCATTCGGATACTGAGTGATGGTGACCGGTTCTGATTTTCCCGATACACCGATCAACGTAACGGTTGTCGCCCGCATCACCTGCTTTTTATCCAATCCATATAAAGTGACTTTATAATTAACTTTTTTACCAACAGATAACGCCAGGTTCACCGCTGTTTGTCCGCTCCGGATTTCACAATTCGTACAACTGGAAAATGCACCATTGCCTGTAGGGGGCTGTACGGCCACCGTGTTGAGTTTTAAATTATCGGTCATACCGGCATTCAATGCCTGTATCCGGATTTGATTCAAGGTACCCAGGTCTTTTTCTGTTTGCACAGAGAAGGTGGTGCGTTTACCAGGCTGCAAAACACCAAACTGTGTCAGTGGTAATAATTCAGTACTGCCCATGTTTCCGGTGAGCACCACGCCCAGTCTTTCTGTGGTAGCCGCATCCGCATCCATCGTGGGTTCGAGATTGATGAGATAAGAATAAAGAACAGCAGGTGGCTTAGTGGCTGTGGCAAGACTTTTTGTATCACTGGCAAAACGATAAGTCGTTACCGGTTTTTTTATTTCATCTGCAAAGCTTTTAGCGTATCCCGATTTCATAATATTGCCGGTCACAATATCCCTGGCAATATTTTTGGCAGATTCTCCCAGGTTTTTAAAATCAATGGCTACGGTAAAATGATAGGGCTTCTTCGCCAGCGTGAAATTGAAAGCCACATTGGCCTTGTATTCGCTGTTCAATCCAAATACACCGGCAAACTCGGCCGACTTGATATCAAATAAACCACCCAATACATTGTCCATGACAAATTTGGTGGCTTCCAATGTACCCACCGACACTCCTTCCACCACATCCAGTCCTTTTTCAGCGAGATAATACAATCCCTGCAGGGTTTGTCTTTTTAAGATCAGCGTGGACACCCTTGGATCCAGATCCACACTGAATTCCTGTGGCAGTTTACCCAATGCCACCACGGCATTACTATATTCTGTGATCAGTGGCGTGGCCACTTTGATCGTGGCATCATTGGCGGCAATGGCCGATTTATAAATGGCAATCTCCGGCCAGTGCAGGGGATTGTATCCGTCAAGTCCATTCAGCTTAGCCTGACTGGCAGCATTGTTCTCCCTGCATGTTTTCACTAAATCCTGCTGCGTTTTCAAAGCCGTTTGCTTTTCTTCCAGCATCTGCAGGTTAAAAGCCTCCCGGTCAGATGCCACTAAACGACGGGCATCAAATATTTCCTTATCCACGGCAGCCAGGTTATCCGTCGCCGTTTTCAATTTATCCCTGGTGGCCTTGATACTATTTTTAACAGATGAAATCTGTTCATCAATGGCCGAAGTGACCAGTTGATTTAATCTGGAAATAATATCATTCCTCAGTACTGCTCTTACTGCAATACCACCACCGGAACTACCCAGACTTTGCCCCTTAGCTTCCAGCGTGGCTTCAAACATGTCTGCAATTTTCCCACTGGTGGTGAATTCAAATCCTTTGTCGTCGAGGTTTAATGTCGTTTCACTGGAGATACCGAGCAGACTCACTTTGCCATCCACAAACATGCTCGGCATGGATCCCTTTGTATAAGCAAACCGGAACTGCGGCCGGTCGGTGGTTCTTCCACCCAAGACAAAAATGCCATTGCCCCAGTTAATGGGATCCATGGAACCGGCACCAGCTACACCATTATCATTAATACTGAAATCACCATTGGCCTTGATCCCTGCAATGGATAATTGTCCGCTCACACTCACCCCTTTGTTATACTTTTTTCCAAAAGCCTCCATCCCATCCACCGGAACCACCAATACCCTTGCCTGATCGATTCCCGTATTCAGCATCGTGCGCAGTTGTCCCTGTATAGAGGCATTCTCCACAAAGGCTTCAATCATGGCCAGGATGGTCATGTTCTTCATGGTGATATCGATCAGGCTATTGGTAGGCTTGGTGATATCTACTACAATGGTGGCATCGCCTTCAATATGTTTACTGCGGTTAGAAACAGTACCTAATCTTGCTGCACCGGTTAAACCGAGTGAGCTGATGAGGATGGGATTTTTAAAATCAATTCCGGCATTGACCCCGATTTTGCGCAAGCCCACTCCGGGAATTCCAAAAGGATTGGTCCATTCGGGGAGATCAGATTTTCCATCGGGCCCCAGTTTACCATTCATCATGGCCCCGCTCTCTTTTTTGAGGGCAGCCATGAAAAACTCCCCTTTGATCTTTTGATCAACGGGAGCAAAGGCAAAGCTGGCATTAAAGCCCAGCAGGTCCTTACCAACCTGTGCTTCGATGCGGCCACCCAGACTCAATTCAATAGGATTCACGGTACCCAGTCGCAGACCAAATACCACTTCCTTCATCGTCACGCTGCTGCCCATGGGGATATTGAGGTCAAGGGCCGCATTCATGCTCATATTGGTAAATGTCTCGTTGCAGGTACCCCTGAGTTTGATGGCATTTATCTTGAGCAGTTTAGCCAGGTCCTCACTGAGTTTGATGCTGGATAACAAGTTCACCCCTTCTTCCACTTTGATCTCGCCTTCATCTTTTAAGGCTGCCAGATTACATTTGGCATCATCCTCTGCCATGGTGGAAATGATCAGGGCCGAGCCGGACAAGTCAATTCCATCCATTGGTGCCAGGGTGGAAGAAAGCGAAGAAAATTTAAAACCCGCCGGCGGTGCCAGGGCAAAAAGCATCAGTGATTTTGATTCTTCGGTGGCAGCGGTGAATTGTATTTCAGCTTCGCCGAAACTGGTGGAAGCCAGGGCGGAAAAATTTTTGGTGGTGGGATTGATACTGGCCGTTACCGATGAAATTTCCTTTGATTTCATGGAGGCCGGAATAAAGCGGAGCAGGCTATTGGCCCGGCTATCGCTTAAAAATGCCTGGAGGAGATTGGGGATACTGATATTGCTGGCGGTGAAACTAAATAACAGATCATCCGGGTCGGAGGACATATTCGCCGAGAGGTTGATGGGCATGGCACCGATTCGGCCATCACCACTGATGGTGGCAGTAGCTTTGTGCTGGGGTGATGTTGGTTTATCCAATATAAAACCAACACTGACACCATCTATTGCAAAACCATCAAAACCTTCCAGCTTATACTGTCCGATGCCAAAATTGATATTGACTTGTTCGAGACTGTCACCCTTCTCATCAAAACTGAGATTGAAATCCTTTAAAGAAATCCCCGTTTGCAATGGAAAGGATTTGGGCAGGAATTGGCTGAGGGATTTACCGGATAAGAATTTGCTGAGCTTATCGGCATTGATGCTGGCTGCTTCCGGGAAGGTAGCCGCGATAGACTTAATCTTTTTCGTTGATTGTATTTCGGCTTTCAGCGCAATATTATCAAAGCCAAAGAAAGAAACGTTCCCGCTGGCGACCTTGCCCCCGCTTTCTCCATCAGACAGACTCAGCTCACCGATTTTAATACCGGCAGGGTCCAGAAATTTATTGATAGCATCGGCGATGGCCTGCTTTTCTTCTTCGCCACCGAAAATTTTTGATTGATTCAGCTGCGTATGTAGCGGCTGGGCTTCCAAAGAGGAAAAACCAGTAATGGCAAACAGAAAGCAGAAAAGAAAAACGGGGAGAAAACGGCGCATGGGGTTATGTTTAGTGGTAGCTTGTAAATTACAGGACAGGCATGGCCTATCCATGGTCCAAATCTATCTTAATTGGAGGCATCCGCCACTCACCCTGTCAGGTGATTTATAAATGCCCGGAGTCCCCTGAACAAGGAGCGAAATAGAAATGAGAATTGTGTGTATCAGTATGGAAAGTATGGGAGACTCCGGGCGGGAATAATGCCCGGAGTCCCCTGAACAAGGAGCGAAATAGAAATGAGAATTGTATGTATCAGTATGGAAAGTATGGGAGACTCCGGGCGGGAATAAATGCCCGGAGTCCCCTGAACAAGGAGCGAAATAGAAATGAGAATTGTATGTATCAGTATGGAAAGTACGGGAGACTCCGGGCGGGAATGGCTGTGTAGAAGTAGCGCCTCTTAGTTAGACCTTCTTGCCCGGAGTCTCGATGGTAAGGATGATCAAAGTGCTTCGTCGGGTTTTGGTCAACCGTATATTTTTTTGATAGCGGACTCCGGGCATTCCGGACTCGGGTGCAAAAAACGTTGCCCCCCGGAAGGTACGGGGGGCCCGGGGGGGGGGCGGGGGGGGGGGGGGGGCGGGCGGGGGCCCGGGCGCCGGGGGGGGGGGGGGGGGGGGGGGGGGGGGGGGGGGGGGGGGGGGGTTTTTTACGGGCGGGGTGCTAATAAACATTGTTTGAATCACCATTAAAAATACGGGAGTCTCCGGGCGGGAATGATTTAACCGGCTTATATCAATCCCTTCTCATAAGCCAGTGCCAGGGCCTGGGTCTTGTTGTTTACATGCAGTTTACTATAGATATTCAATACATGCTTTTTAGCGGTATTGGGACTAATATCCAGCTGATGACCAATCTCCTTATACTGCATGCCCTGTACCAGTAATTTTAAGATTTCCTGTTCTCTTTCTGTGAGGTTAAACATCGGCTTATCCGGTACTGGCTTGCTTTTCTGAAGCGTCACTTCATTTTGCTGCACCAGCTGCAATATTTTATGAGCGATACCCGGTGAGACCGGCCCTACACCATTCTCATGCATTTGATTCAGGACTTCAGCGATATTTCCGCCACTTTCATCTTTCAGCAAATATCCAAAAGCACCGGCTTTGATGGCCTTAAAAATCTTTTCTTCATCATCAAAAATGGTGAGCATTACAAATTTAACCAGCGGATAAAGGTAAGAGCCGGCGGCGACTGCATCCACCCCATCCATTTCCGGCATTTCCAGATCCATTAGTACCACCTCGGGGGTTTTATCAATATGCAGGGATTGCATTTTTTCTAAAAAGTCTTTCCCGTTTTCGGCAACCAGTGTAATATCAAAATGGGGATGACGCATTAATTTATCCTTCAGGATACTGCGGTTACTCGCTTTATCATCTACTATGGCTACCTGTATCGGCATTTTATATCATTATGTTTATCGTTGTTCCGTTATGTGGTGCTGACTGAACACTGAATTGAAACCCTGCTTCAGCAGCACGATGTTCCATGTTATGTAAGCCATTCCCTTTTTCTGATTCCTTCAGTTCATTTACACTAAACCCCGCTCCGTTATCCTGAATAGTTAAGTCCCATTTGTTGTCAGCAGTCGCTGCAGAAATAATTTGTATCGTTGAAGCGCCGGAATGTTTAATACTATTGGTAACGGCTTCCTGAACAATCCTGACTATATTCAAAGCCCTTGTATAATGCAGTATTTTATCTACCGGCGCCTCCCCTTCAATAATGAAATGTATTTGCTGATAATATCTCGATAATGGCAGCACAAAATTGCGGATACGAAGCAGACATTCATCAGCCGTATACTGCTCTTTTTTAAAAGCCCAGACCGTTTCCCGCAGTGAAGTAATGATGTCTTTAGAGGCAAATTTCAGATCACCTATCAGCTCATTTCGTTTTGGTTCGGCTTTCTCTTTTCAAGTAATTCAATATTATAAAGTACGGCATTGGCATATGCCCCCAGGCTATCGTGCAGGTCTTTGGAAATACGCTCCTTTCCAATTTGATCTGTCTTTCGTTCTCCAACTGCTGCAACCTCCTGGCATATTTTCTTTTGTTGCGCTGGTTAATACCATAAGTAAGAAAAGCAATGAAACCGATAGCAAGCAATGTCATGAACCACCATGACTTCCAGAATGGCGGCTGAATGATGATTCTTATCGACTTCAGGGGTATGGCATTTTTGTCAAACGAACGGGAAGCATACACTTTGAAAGTATATTTTCCAGGAGCTAAACTATAACGCACCGTCTGCATATTATCATTCTGCAACCATTGATTATCCACCCCATCCATTCTGTACTGATAAATATACTGATCAGGATTATGGTTCCCCATGGCCGTAAAATCAAATGAAAGTGCATTCCGGTTATACGGCAAACGAATACTTGAAATATTCCAATCGCCGGTATCAGCTATTGCCTTTTCGTTGTTTACCATCACTCCCGTCATCAGCAAACGAACACTGTCTTTTGAATCTCCGATAGAAGATGGGAAGAAACTATTAAATCCGTTGACACCCCCGAAATATAATTCACCATCGGCAGATTCGGCAACTACATTGGTATTAAATTCATTTTCCTGAAGGCCGTCCTGTTTCATTAAGTGTTGCAGCACCTTCCCATCTGCCATTTTAAATATTCCTTTATTAGTGCTGCACCAGATATGCCCTTCCTTATCAAAAGCCATCGCATAAATACATTCATCGGGCAGGCCGGTTTCCTTATTGAACTGCTGTAGGATTGTTCCGTTGGTATCTGTTACAAAAATTCCTTTGTTAGTACCAGCATAAATCTTCCCTTTTCTGTCGTTCAGGTAACACCTGATGCCACCTGTATTCTTAAAGGGAATTCTTTTAACAGTGCTGAAATCTTTTTCATCCAGAAAAACAAGTTCATCATTATAATGAATGACAAAATAGGGTTTGCTGTAAACGCCACTCATGATATACCCGTTGGCTGTAGGATACACATCAACTTTGCTGTTATTAAAATCCAGCCGGTAAATTTTTGTTTCAGATAAAACGACGGCTTTTTCCCTGTCCTGGTATAACAATTTGCAGAAATATCCAACTCCTGTGCTTCCCGCCTGAAGGTGGGAAATAAACGGCAAAAGGGTCAAGGTTTTTAAATCCCCGCTCAACTTCCAAACAGCATTTGCGCGAAATGCAAAAATAAAATACTCGCCTTTTCATTTTTTAAAATCGTATTCGGACCCAGCGATTTGCCTGTACCTGAAGGGATTGGTATCTGCTTTATCAATTGCCGTGTTGTATCAAATATCAATATTCCGGTGGTAGCGGCTCCTGCCAATACCCTGTTTCTTTCTCTATCAGCAAGTAAAGCTATTATGAAGTTCTTTTCCTGGGACCCGGTGCTGTAATAGTTCAAAGGATAATTCCTGGCAATTATTTTACGTATCCCTCCTGTAACCGTCCTTAAAAAAAGATTTCCGAAATTATCCTGCAGCATATCCTGAATGGTGGCACTAGCAGCAGGGGGTTCATTTTGATAATTTACGATTTCATATTTAAAATGACGAAATGATGTATCCGTTTCGTAAACTCTTTCGTTAATGGAAAGTAACATCCTGTTTTGCCACTGAAAAAGAACACACCTGCTGATTTCAGTTTGCTCCTCACCGTCAAGATGAATCTGTCGCTTTTGGCTTGTTACAGTATTTATTACCTGCAATGTACCCTTTGGATTATAAGTATAAAATAAAATTTCATGCTCATTGATTTGCCTTAGGAGAAAGTACGAAATATCCGGGTATACAGGCGATTGAAACAACAGCTCACCCTTTTTTAAATCCCAGGTGTATATCCTTTTATTGACAATCATAGCAACTTTACCGCCAATGATATTGTCGCTTAGCTTTGGATTGTAGGAGAAGTCCTTTTTATAATCCGGCAGTCCGGTTTTAAAAATGGACTGTAATTTGAAACTGCCGGCATTGATACCAATGATTTCAGCTGCTTCGGTATAAAAATAAATAACGCCATCATTTTCCCCGATAAATTCTGAAGAAGTGGTGCAGATCTCTTTATAAGCGTATATCAGCGCAAACTTATTCCCTTTATCGTCATACCTGCTGATTCCATTCAGATGACTGACAAGTAAACTACCGTCTTTGCATTTGAAAAACCGGGAAAATTTATTATCAGGCAGTCCGGGCTGTATCGGCACAAATAAAAAATTTTACCATCAAAGCGCTGTAGGCCATTGGGGTAGGATAACCACCAGCAATTATTTTTATCAAAGGCCATGTCGTGGATGGTGCTTTGCAACAGCCCCTCATTTACATTGTAGCTGAAGCTGTTGAAGCGGCTGTATTGCTGCGCACATAATGGCCTGAAGAGCACCACAAGAAAAATAGATATTAATATCAGGCTGCGTTTGATCAATCAGGTGCTTTTATGTATTCTTAAAATTACGGATTAGTTTTTTAAATGACATCTAATCCAAAAGGAGTATAGGCGAACGGGAAGGTTGAAAATATATTCGTTTCCCTAAACGCGGACTACTGGATGAAATCACCCCTACTACTATTCACTCTTTACTGTTTACGCCAAATGCAAAAGAGCAAAATGTTTTTCCACCGAATCGGGTGGGCATTCATTCTATTTCTTTTAGCAGTCGACATTTCTACTGCCCAGGCCCCCAGGTATTAAAAGATATTAATCCTTATCTGACACTCTCTTCACAAACAACAGCAGGGTATAACTATAAAGGCTATAACGGGTTTGTTTATTATTCGGCAGACGATGGCACCAATGGATTTGAGTTATGGAGAACTGATGGCACGGAGGTAAATACGGAACTGGTAAAAGACATCGTTACAGGTGCAGGTTCCTCCAGTCCACAGGCCTTTTTTGAAATGGGTGGTATCTTATATTTTTCTGCTATCAGTTCCGGTATAGGCAGGGAATTATGGAAGACCGATGGCACGGCTGCCGGTACAGTGCTGGTGAAAGATATCAATACCGGTTCGGCCAGTTCATCGCCGTCCAGCTTCACGGAGGTGAACGGGGTGCTGTATTTTACGGCTGTCACTTCCGCCAATGGCCTGGAGCTATGGAAAAGTGATGGTTCGGAAGCCGGTACGGTCCTGATCAAAGATATTCTGAGCGGCAGTACGAGTTCTTTTCCGCTGAATCTAACAAAAGCAGGAACCCTGCTCTATTTTACTGCAGATGATGGAGTCAACGGAACGGAGATATGGGTATCCGATGGCAGTAGTACCGGAACCTTTATGCTGAAAGATATTATACCGGGGTTTTCAACTTCCAGTCCATCCAATCTCACTCCTGTGGGCAATTATATCTATTTCAATGCCTCAGATGATAATACTATCGGGAACCCCGAGTTGTGGAGAACCGATGGCACGACAGCAGGAACGGTGCTGATAAAAGATATCGAACCGGGAATTGAGGGATCTGATCCTCAAAATCTGATCAACCTCAACGGCACGCTGTTTTTTACAGCTACCACAATCAGCAATGGAACCGAATTATGGAAAACTGATGGTACGGAAGCGGGAACGGTGCTGGTAAAGGATATAAATGTGCTGGGTTCCGGCGGGGCTCCGTTTGGATTGACCGTGATGGGCAATACGCTATACTTCTATGCCTTCACGGATGCCAATGGTTCAGAATTATGGAAAAGCGATGGCACAAATGCAGGTACCGTTCTGGTAAAGGATATTCAAGCAGGCCCGGGTTCCAGTGTGTCATCTGATTTAATGAACGTAAATGGCACCCTTTTCTTTACGGCCAACACCACTACTGAGGGAAATGAATTATGGAAAAGTGATGGGACCACTGCGGGAACATTGCTGGTGCAGGATATCAATCCGGGTTCAGCCTCTTCTTCTCCTACCCGGATTACGGCGGTCAATGCTGATGTATATTTCAATGCCACACAGGGCGGCACTCAGTACCTGATGAAAACCACGGGTGGAGGTACCGGTGTTACCACGCTTAACAATACCGTGGTCAGTGGCGGAACCTTTGTCAGCTTTTTCGGGTTCGCGAATAAGCTGTTTTTCATGTATGATGGTTACAAACCCGGTATTCCTTCAACTGCCACAGGTCGTGAACCATGGGTAAGTGACGGTACCAATGCTGGCACCATGCTGGTAAAAGACATTAATACAGTGATCAGCGCAAACAATGCAAATCCCGCATCATATGCCAGTGCTGGTAATAACGTATATTTTGCTGCTACGAACTCCAGTAATGGAGTAGAACTTTGGAAAACAGACGGCACCGAAGCAGGGACCATTTTATTGAAAGATATTATTCCAGGCAGCAGCAGTTCCAGTCCGGCCAACCTTACCAATGTAAACGGCACCATATTTTTACAGCCAATGCTACAGGATTTGGTATTGAACTCTGGAAAACAGATGGAACAGCAGCAGGTACCGTGATGGTAAAAGATATTCGTACAGGCTCATCATCTTCCAGCCCTACTTTACTAACGGCATCGGGTAGTACTCTTTATTTTGTTGCCAATGATGGTACCACCGGAAATGAATTATGGAAGAGTGATGGTACTGTAGCAGGAACGGTATTAGTAAGTGATATTGTTGCCGGCACAGGCAGTCCTTCACCGGTACTGCTGACTGATGCAAACGGAACTTTATTTTTCCGTGCAACAGTGTCCGGCATTGGTTCCGAATTATGGAAGAGTGATGGCACTGCTGCAGGTACGGTACTGGTAAAAGATATTTCGGCAGGTGCCGGCTCTCCGAATATTGATGAAATCGTTGCCTATAACGGAAAAGTATATTTTCCTGCAAATGATGGGGTGAATGGAGAGGAACCATGGGTAAGTGACGGGACAACCGCAGGCACCACTTTATTGTTGAACATTGCGCCTAACGGATCCTTTCCGAATTCCAATCCCAGAAATTTTGCTGTAGCAGAAGGTAAATTATATTTTACAGCCTTTACTGCAAGCACATCATTTGAGCCCTGGGTAAGCGATGGTACAGGTGCCGGTACGTATATGATTACTGAAATTATTCCTGGCGGTAGCGGATCCACCCCAATAGGTTTTACTGGTATGAATGGTTTGGTATATTTCAACGCCGGTGCCTCAGGTACTGGCCGGGAGCTTTGGAAAACAGATGGAACTGCAGCAGGCACACAATTAGTAAAGGATATTAATACAGGTGCAGCCAATTCATCCCCGGAGCTGCTGACCGTTGTCAACAATACATTATTTTTCCGTGCCACTACAGCCAGTGAAGGTCTTGAATTTTTAGAAGCGATGGTACTGATATCGGAACAGTTGGTTATGATTTATTTCCCGGCTCAACCAATTCTTCTCCTGATAATTTCACCCCTTTAAATAGTAAACTTTTATTTGATGCCACCCATCCCACATTTGGGATAGAAATGTGGAAAGCTATCGCCTCCCCTTCGTCTTCATTTACAATCGTTGGAGATACGATACCTTGTGTATCAGGTATTGCTGTTTACAGGGCTTCCGGAATTGTAAACGACGGATTTACTTTTAACTGGACTTTACCGCTGGGTGGTGGTACCATTCTAAGTGCATCGGATTCAGTTGTCGAGATGGGATACAGCCGGCACCAGGGCGGTGCAGTTAGTGCTTTCAAATGAAGCCGGCAGTTCCGCTCCAAAACAAAGAAGCGTGGTCGTAAGCGGTACCCCACCCTCAAGGACTCCGGTAATTTTTAACTTTGCCCGCACCCTGAGTGTGGATTCTGTATTGCAAAGTGCATCTCTCCAATGGTTCCGAAATGATACCGTGATCAATGGTGCAACCAACTCCTCCTATTATGCAGGCCTGGCAGGAAATTATACGCTGAAATATAAAAATGATTGCGGCTATGGCCCTCCCTCCAATGTTTTTAACTTTCCGGCAGATACCATTTCACAAACCATCATATTCCCACATACCGACACCATTACCCTGGCACCGGGCTTAAGGATCGCATTACCGGCCACTGCCAGTTCGGGTCTTCCGGTATTTTATCAGAAAATCAGCGGCCCCGGTAATGTAGTGAATGATTCGCTTCTGCTAACAGCGGTAGGCACCATTATCATCAAAGCCCTGCAACCCGGTGATGATTTATATAGTCCTGCATTGCCTGTTTACGACACGATCATCGTCAGGAAAGGAAATCAAATTATCAGTTTCGATTCTATTACGTCAAAAATTTATCCGGTAGCGACTTTCCCATTGACGGCTACATCATCTGTTGGTCTGCCGGTTAGCTTTTCAATCATTTCAGGTGCTGCCACTATTTCCAACGGTAACCTGAACATAGCCGGGGCAGGCACTATTACCGTAAGAGCCACGCAAAGCGGAGATGCCAATTATAATGCAGCAATAGCTGTAGACAGAACCTTCTGTGTGGGTGTCAGAACGTTGACGGCCATCACAGGTATTACCTCTCCTTGTTTTGCCACCTACCGGTATAACACACAAAAAATTGCAGGAGCCAATTATGTATGGACATTAAGTGGCGGTGGTATACTGACAACAAACAATGATACCGCCTGGGTACAATGGCAAACAGCGGGAACACATACTTTAACGGTAAAAGCCAACAGTAGCTGTGACCCGGAGTATACCAACCTACAGCAACTTAATATTACCACTTCTAATAACACAACGATTGGCGCTGTTTCAGGTATGTTCCCTGTGGATGGAATTGTTGATCAGCAGTTACCATTACGTTTATCCTGGCTACCCGGAATCAATAATGTGAATTATGATCTCTATGTCTGGGATTCCGCAGCAACAGAACCCTTAGTACCTTATGTATCCAACATATCCGATATAGCATACACCTTACCCAGAAACGCCCCCTTCCCTTATAACAAAACCTATAAATGGAAAGTGGTTGCTAAAAATCCCTGTGCCCAATTGGCAGGACCCATTCAGCATTTCAGACTGATCCCCTTACCTGATTTAGTGATCAGTGAATTGCTGGCACCGCCAACGGCCACATCTGGTCAAACGATCAGCATCAGCTGGAAAGTAACCAATATCGGCCCCGGAAAAACTTTGCCTGACCAGTCATGGGTAGATGGGATTTATTTTGCCTTAGATACTGTTCCCTACGTGAACTTAGCCAACCCAGTCCCTTTCCCATCATCCTGGAGCCAGTTAACTGCTGCCGGAAGACCATTATTAGTGGGAAAGAAAACCAGGCCCGCGGCACTCGACAGCGGACAGTTTTACACCAATAGTATTGACTTTACACTGCCACTGAGTTATAATTTTCCGGTGTATGTATATGGTATTGCCGCCAATAACGGCGCTATTTACCGCATATTACAGGCCAGTAATGCGAATGATACCACCAGGGCTGCTAACCAGATAATCATAACAGAGCCCCCTGTTCCGGATCTGCGTGTTGATTCTATATTTACAACTGCCTCCATTTTTTCAGGCAGTACCATGAATGTTACTTACAAAGTAAAAAACTATGGTGTGCTAACTCCTGCAGGAGGCTATTGGGTGGATTCATTCTTTATATCCCAAAATCCGTTGTTTGACAGAAACCAGTGTATCCCGCTGAATGCACCAAAGACAAATGGTTCCTATTATCCTTTTGCACTTGGCGCATCGGCATCTAACAATGTTCAGTTGAATGCAGACAGCAGTGTCACAAAAAGTCAGCAGGTAGTCATTCCCAATTTCATTTTCGGCACCTGGTTTATTTATGTAAAAACAAATGCAGGAACAACAAGTGGCAATTTTATTTACGAAGGGGCACTCAACAATAATAATGTCAATCAGGCATTACTGCAGATTTATCTGACTCCAACCCCTAAACTGACTGTCAGCGCCCTCAACGTTCCTGTAACAACGGCCAGTACTACACAGCCGATCGGGGTCAACTGGACTATTAAAAATGATGGCTTCCGCGACAATATTGAGAAGAACAGGGGACACTATATCACCATGGGCACCTGTTTTGTACCCTGTAGCCCGCCAAGAGCAAATTGCGTGGCCACAATTGCTTCGGTCACCAGGGATAGTGTGGTATTCGGTGGCAGCTACTGGATAGACAGGGTTTATCTCAGTACAGACTCAACCGGATTAAACATTGCCAATGCCACTTTGGTAAAAGAAGTAAAGCATGGCACCGAAAATTCCGGAGTTTACCAGGATGCAGGCGGTCCGTTATTCAGTTTCGTTAGTTGTCCTGCTGCCGCCTTTGGTAATATAAATGTGGCAAACGAGATTAAACCCGGTGCTGACTATGCCAAAGCGGAAAACTTTACAATACCTTCTACTCTTCAGCCGGGCACTTACTATGTTTATGTTTATACCAATCCAACGAAAAAAGTATTCGAATATCCCGGTACTCCCCAGATCAGAAGAAGCAGTATACCCATCAGTATCCAGCGACCAGATGCCGTGGTATCTACTATTGATTGTCCGCCTACTGCCTCCGGCGGACAAACGATCCTGATTAATTACAATGTGCTGAATAATGGCCCCGGGGCTGTATTCAATCATCAGCGGAAGGACCGTTTGTATATCAGCAATAACCCAAGTTATGACGGCACGGCACAGTTACTCAGCACACAAACTTTTACAGAAAGCCTGCCGGTTGGCACAAATGTTCCCCATACATTCAACTACGACCTGCCCCCGTCTTTAACAGGCACGAGATATTTTTATGTGATTGCCAATTACGACAGCCTCTTCAAAGAAACCAATCAAACCAATAACATCAGCGTCGCCGCCACTTTATCTGTAACCGCTGCCCCACCCGCTGATTTGATTGTCAGTTCTGTTCTGCCACAGGATTCTGTTTTGTTACAATCACCGGCCCTGTTTAAATATACCGTTATCAATAGCGGAACAGGACCTACAATAGGTAACTGGACCGATAGCTTATTCATCAGTTGCAGCCCGGTTTTTAATGCTGCTACTGCGAAGTTTGTAACAAAGCGTACACAAACAAGGGTGGTCCCCTCCGGAGGTAACTATACGGACTCGTTTACCTATACCATTCCGAAAATGAGTTACGAGATCAATAACTGTTTTCCGCAGCAGACCTATGCCCCCGGATACTTTTTTGTAAAAACAAATGCCGATAACGGAGCTTATGAGGGCGGTGCCAACAGTAATAATACAACGGCAAGTACCAATCGGGTGATCATCAACCCACTGGTAGATCATCTGATGGTATCGGCTTCCATGAACAGGGATACCGTATCACTTGGCAGTCCATTTTCTGCTTCCTGGAAAGTAAAAAACACCGGGTATAAACCATTCTCATCGTACTATTATTTTTATGAAGATGGTATCTTCTTTTCACCCGATTCTATCATCAATGCCAATGATGTACAGGCATTGGGGTACCGGAATTTTAATACCATCAACCGGAATGACAGTCTGGTAACTTCAACATCACTATTGCCCCCGGATGTACCTGCCGGGGACTACTATGTGATTGTAAAATCAAATTACTCCAACCGGATTCTGGGCGAAAAAATACTGGGCAACAACAATGATTTTGTCCGGGATATCAGCGGTCAGGCGAAGAAGATACACCTGATCAGGCCCCCGCTTCCTGATCTGGTGGACAGCATTATTTCGGTGCCTGCTTCAGTTATCATGGGACAACCCTTTACGGTCGTTTACAAGATCACCAATATTGGTCCTGCAGCTACATTTCCGGGAGGATGGAAAAACGATTTAACCTTATCAACGGATTTCGAACCGGAAGTGGGTGACCGGTTAGTTTCCAGCAAAACCAGAACAACAGCATTGGCTGCAGGAGCATCGTTTCTTGATACCGTTACCTGTACCATGCCCACCAACATAGCACCCGGAAATTATGTGTTGATCGGCAGGGCCAATGCCAATAATGCTATTCCGGAAATCACTAAAACTAACAATCTGGGTTTCGGATTTATAGAAGCACAAATGCCGGATTCAACTGATCTTATTGTGGAGAATATTATGCAACCGGACACCGTGTACCTGGGTTACACAATTGACACCGCCAAATGGGTGGTTAAGAATATTTCAAGTGCCCGCGTAAGGGGCTGGGTCACCGATGGTATCTACCTTTCATCTGGCAATCTGCTGGACTCAACCGCGACTTTGCTGAGCTCCAAAAAACGCTTTATAGATTTATTGCCATTTGAAACAGATACTCCGCTGCTGACACCGATGGTAACAACTGCTTCAGAAGGCCATTATAATTTACTGGTAAAAACAGACCTGCTGAATAATATCATTGAACTGGATAAAACAAATAATACCAGCGTCTCTCCCACTCCTATTTATGTAAAAGCAAAAGAACTGAAGCTGGATATTCCGGAACTGAATACACTTCAAACCATTAACAGATATTACAAACTGCGGATACCCGATTCCCTGCAGGGATCTACTATTCTTGTTACACTGAAAACAGACGATTCCCTGCTGGTAAGAAATGAAATGTTCATCGGCGGCGGATTTGTCCCTACTCCGGCCAATTACGATTACAGGTTTGAAATACCGAACTATGGCAACCAGCAAATTGTATTAAGTGAGGTTAGTGATTCCGTTTATTATATCATGTACCGCTGCGTTTCTGCCAATCCCCCGCTGCAGGATATTACACTCAAAGCTATAGTGCTGCCATTCTCCATCCTGAGTGTTCAAACCAACAGCGGAGGTAATATCGGAAATGTAACCGTACGGATAAGAGGTTCTTTGTTCAGGGATAGCATGATCGCCAAACTGAGCAATGGAACAACGACTATTTATGCTTCTGCGGTGTATTATACCAATAATACGCAGGTATACGCCACCTTCCCCTTACAGGGCAAACCGATTGGCATTTATGACCTGACACTTATTAAGCCCGATGCTTCCACAGCGGTTTTACCCAATGGATTTTCTATTGTCACAGGTAATAATGGCGGACTGATAACAGGTGGTGGTCCTAATACGGGTCCGGGTAATGGCAATGCACCCGGTTGCGACCCGGGTGCTGCCAGTGGATTAAACTCACAACTGGTAGTGGATCTCATTGTACCTGCCAAAGTGGTCAGGGGCAGACCTGTAGTGATTATTATCAACTTCAGTAACCCCACCAATTTCGATTTACCGGTGCAGTCAAGGGTATTATACAATGATGAGGATGTGAAGATGGCATTTACCAAAGCTGGCATTCCAACCGGTACTTCCACACTGTACCTGGAATTTTCTGAATCGGGAGGACCTCCGGGCATTATCAGACCCGGTGGAGGGGGATCCATCATCATCCATTGTTTTGCACCACCACAGGTCCCTGAAGACAGATCAGTATTGTTTAAACTTCAATAAAGCCAGCTAAATATATTTTATGTATCGCCTGCAAAATATTTTTACCAGGAAGATTGGCAGTTACCGGATGGCGCTGCTGGTAATGTTTACTGTCAGTTGCCTGGCCTCACAGGGTCAGAACCTGAACAATCCCAATAAGCGGGGTCCATTAAGTACCCAGGTAAATACTTTAAGTGGAAACTTATTCATTCCCCGTACCGATTTGTATGTACCGGCCAGGGGCTTTAACATGAATATCCGCTTTAACTATAATAGTTTTTTGTTCACAGAAGAATATGGATATGGCAAAGGATGGACTTTTGAATACAATATCCGCTACAGACATGATACAACACCCGGCACAAGACTGATCCTATGGGGTGACGGAAGAGAAGACCAATATGACTCCATCCCCGGCGGTGGTTATAAAACACCCCTTGGATTCTTCAATACACTTTCACAATATCAGCCCAATAAGTATGTGCTGACTGAATTAAACGGAGCGAAATACTTCTTCGATAATTCGGTACACAAAAGGATCACCCGGATGGAAGAACCAAATGGGAATTTCATCAATTTCACCTATACAGATACCCTGCTCAGCAGCATGACCAATGCCTCCGGACAAAGCATCAGTTTTAATTATGATCCGCAGGGAAGGCTGGCATCCCTGGTGGATGCGATTAGCTCACCCAGCAGGACATTCACCTATTCCTATGACACCGGTGGCAACCTAAAGGAAGTGACAGACCCCCTGGGCAACAAATACAAATACACTTACCTGATCAATGGGCCCATGAAATCAGTGGCCGATAAGAATAATAATAAGGTAGATATCATTTACTTCCCCCGATTGGACCACCCGGGAGCTGATCGGCTGTAATAAAAGACTGAGCTTCTCCTATGATACACTATCCAAAACCACCTTTGTAACCGATCACCTCAGCACCGGCAACCAGGTAACAAAATACAAATACAAGACAGTCGGGAATATCTCCTGGGTCACTTCCATGTCGGGCAACTGCTGTGGTTTCAATATGAGTTATGATTACGACGATCAAGGCAACCAGATTAAAATGACCGATGCCAACGGACAGGTATATACTTATACCTACGATGCATTTGGCAATATGCTTACCGCAAAAGACCCACTGAATCAAATCAGCACCTATACTTATACAACTGATTTTAAAAAGATCAGCAGTTTTAAGGATCCAAAAGGAAATCTTTATAATATCAGTTATGACAGTCGTGGCAATATGACACAAATGGTAGCCCCGGGCAATCTTATTTATACGGCCACCTACAATTCCAACGGTGACATTATTTCCAGCACCGATCCAAAAGGGAATACTTATACTTACAACTACGATAGTTATGGCAACCCGGTTAATGTTACCGGCCCCAACGGTTATCAGGCCATTTTGTCTTTTGATGCCAGGGGCAACCTCCTCTCTTATACCGATGCAAGAGGGAATATATCTTCCGCAGAGTATGATATCCTGAGCCGCTTGAAAAAAATAACCGACCCCATCAACAATAATATCCAGGTCACTTATGATGCTTCAGGTAATCCGGTTATTGTTAAAAATGAAAACAACGAAACAACAGCACTGAATTTTGATGCCAGCAACCGGCTGGTTAATATAACCGGGCCTACCGGTAATCAATCAAGTTTTACCTATGACGGGATGGATAATCTTATATCGGCCAAAAATGCATTGGGACATGAACTCAAACTGAATTATGATCACAGGAACAGGTTGAAGGGAATAAAAGATCCGGAAAATAACAATACAGCTTTTACATATGATGGAAATGGTAATATCATATCAGCGAGTTTACCCAATGGCCGCCAGGTGAATATTACTTATGATGCCCTCAACCGGATCACGGCTATCAGCGACGCCACCAGTACGATTGCCAGCTATGCGTATGATAAAAACGGGAATGTGACCAGTTATACCAACGCAACTGGTGCCAATACCACGGCTTCCTATGACAGTCTTGACCGCGTGAAGAGCATCACCGATCCATTAGGGAACAGTACTTATTTTACTTATGATAAAAACGATAATATTATTTCAATAACTGACCGGGAAGGTCATATCAGTCTGTATACTTATGACAGCCTGAACCGGGTAAAAACATTTACCGACAATAATGGATTTGTTATCGCAGTGGGATATGACACAGAAAGCAATATCAGTTCGCTGACTGACCAGAATAACAATACGACGACTTATACCTACGACAGTCTGAACAGGAGAAAGCGCATGACTTTCCCCGATGGTAAATATGTTGAATTCACATACGACAAGGAAAGTAATATCACTGCCATCAGGCGTACCGATGCCACTGTCATTACAATGCAGTATGACACGCTGAACAGAGTAGTAAGCCGGACCATGCCCGATGGAGAGGTGCACAGCTATACTTATGACAAATTGAACCGGGTACTTACGGCCAATAACCTGAATGGTACGGTGAGCTATACTTACGACCCACTGAACCGGGTGACTTCCGAAAATTATGACGGAAGAACTGTTCAATACCGCTACAGCATCAGTGGCAGAACACAGACCACTGTTTATCCTGACAGTACAACAGTCATTAAACAATTTGATACCCGCAACCGGCTCACCAGGATTTTAAAAGACAGTGCCACGGTGGCCGAATACAGTTATAACAATGCCAACCAGCTGACGCAAAGAAATTTTAATAACGGAGTGATCAGCAATATGCAATATGATTTTGCCAACCGGCTCAGTAGCCTGACCACTACTGCTGCGAGCGGGATTATACAAAACAGCCAGTTTACTTACAATAAAGAATACCAGAAGACAGCCATCACCCGGAACAATAACCCATCCCTCTCCGAGCAGTTTACCTATGATAATGGCTACCGGCTTACCAATTATAAAGAGGCCCTGCGGGCAGCCCGGTAATACAAAATTCATATACTTATGATGCCGTAGGCAACCGGACAGCTGCCAACCTGAACGGAGCGGCAACCACCTATACGATTAATAACCTGAATCAGCTCACTGCTGTAAACAGTACCAGTTTCAGTTTTGATGACCGGGGAAATCTTACTTACGACGGAAATTTCTACAAAACTTATGACACAGAGAATCGCCTGATAAAAGATTCCTCCTCCCCTTCTTCAGTGATTACCTATGGATATGATGCCATCAACAGACGCATCATTAAAAGCATCAACGGGAATACTTTAAAATACACTTATAGCGGAGCTGCCCCAATTGAAGAAAGAAATAGCAGCAATGTAATATTGACCCGTACGGTATTCAATGGCTTTTTATCGCCCGTCATGAATGAAAAAGACGGGAATAAGTTCTATTACCACCCGAATGAACTGGGTTCTGTGGAAGCCATTAGTAATAATAACGGAAGACTTACCGAAAGCTATCGTTATGATGTGTATGGAAAATTGTCAATGTATGACAGTTTGAATAATGCTCTGGCCGGATCTATGACGGGCAACCGCTTTGGATTTACCGGCCAGGAGTATGACAGTGCCACAAACAGTTACCGCTTCTTTTACAGAAACTATTCGCCTGAAACCGGGTCTTCACTCCAAAGGGATCTTATTGAATATGGAGATGGGATGGGTATGTACCAGTATGTGGGGAATAATCCGGCAAATGGGGTGGATGTATGGGGATTGGAGCAGAGTAGAGGCTGTGCTTATGATGCGTCGTTGGTATCGTCACCTGCGGGTATTGGTGGTGCTCTCTGGAAATTGGGAGTAGATAATGAAAAAGCCATGGAATTTCTTCAGGATAAAGGGGCAAGATTAAGGGACGCGGCAAAAGACTATAAAAAAGAAGCAATAGCTGCATATAGAGTAACAAAAAATGAGGTATTGCAGGCCATAGAAGCCGGAAAATCTGGCAAAAGCTTCCTCTCTGAGTCAGAACTAATGACTTATGCAAATACATATGTTCAGAAAGGTCTTCAATATTTATCATATACAAAACAAGCAGATGGAGTATCCGCGGCGGCAACCTTCCTTGCCAACTCAGCACCAACCCTTAAAACAATTGGAAAATATGCAGGTCCTGTTGGTTGGGGAATCATAGCTTATGATATAGGCGATAACGGCATAAACACTTATGAATCTTATGTTACCGGGGATACTTATGGCACGACAATGAATGGCATTAAAACAATAGAATCTATTAATAACATTAATCCCTTTTTTGGAATAATTAATGGTGTTTCTGAACTAACAAGCGGTTATACTTTAACTGAAACCAGTGAATTATTAGGTGATGATCTTACGTTTGGCGGCCTTTTTTCTTTGGGAAAAGGGTTTAGATCCGGTTGGGAATGGTATTATAATAATGATGATCTGCTCAATGTTTACCCAGCAGGAGAAGCAGGCTGCAATGAAAACGGCTCCCGCTTAAGGTATATAAGGGTTTATAATCCGGAAACAGGAAAGATGGAGATACTACTCACCTCCGACCCCAACCTGATCAAAGGCCCGGATGGAGCACCAGACAAAGCCTGGATCAGTGTAAAAAAACATAATTCCCTATACCATCCTTTTTGAAAATGATACCACTGCTACTGCCCCGGTACAATACCTGAGGATTAGTTCACCGCTGGAACCGAAACAGGATGCTGCTACCCTTGAATTGGGAGATGTGGGATTCAATAATTTTTCATTTGAAATCCCAAAAGGGTAATTCATTCTACTATCAGCGATTAGATGCCAGATTCCACTGGTTTGTTTATTGATATGACCGCAGGCTATGATATTGTGACCAATAATATTTTCTGGGAGTTCCAGGCCATTGACCCCATTACCCTGCTTCCCCCTGAAGACCCGCTGGCTGGTTTTGTATTTGTACAGGATACCCTGAATCCCGAATACGGACATGGTTTTGTCAACTTTACCATCAAACCCCGGCAGGATGCACAAACACTGGATACGATCGGTGCCAGAGCCTTTATTGTATTTGACCAGAATGATACCATCCCTACCAATATCCATAAGAATACGATCGATGCGGTGGCACCGGTGAGTCAGATCAACACCATTACCAGCATTAGTACGAATCCCATCACGCTTAGCTGGACTGGCGCTGATGATGCCAACGGCAGCGGTATTGATTATTATACAGTATATGTTTCCAACCGACCAGCTGAATTACAATGTGTTGTTTCCGCAAATACGCAGAACGGATACCACATTCAGTTTACCACCCGGTTTGAATTACTGTTTCTTTGTGCTGGCAACGGACCGGGCTGGAAATACAGAACTATTGCGGCAAGGTGTTACCCAGTGCTCTTCAATTGGCAATGCCTTACCGGTTACCCTGCTTTATTTTAACGGCACCAATGAAGGCAAAAACAACTTACTGAAATGGGCTACAGCTTCAGAGCAGAACAGCAAAGAATTCCGACTGGAAAGATCACTAAATGGAACTGACTTCAGTCAGATAGCCGTACTCCCTGCAGCCGGCAACAGCGTTTCAGAAAAACGTTATCAATACACCGATCAGCGGATTGACCGCCTCAATAGCCGGGTCAGCGTTCCACCGGCTCAAACAGGTAGATATCGATGAGCGGTCGAAGTATTCGAATATTGTCCGGTTGAATTATAATAAAGATGGCAACCAACCGACGATTGTTTACCCGAACCCGACCAAAGGTGTTATCAATATTTTAGTAGGCGATCTTTCAGTGATTGGCAAGGAAGCAATCATCAGTGATATGAATGGAAGAGTCCTGAAGAAAGTCATTATCACGGCTGCTAACCAGCATATTGATCTCAGCACTTATCCAAATGGATTGTACCTGATCAGGCTGAGCAATGATGAGGTATTAAAAGTGGTGAAACAGCAATAATAATCCTGTAGAATAGAAGTTCATTTTGTTTAATGGCCGCCGGGTTTTCCGGCGGCCATTGCTTTACACGAACTCAGGATGCAATCATTTACCGTTTATTAATATAAAATCCGGTTGCTTCAAGCGACTGAGGTTCCAGCGAAAAAACAGGCTTATGCAAGCATAGAGCCGGATAAATGCCGAAAGAAATCGGCGCCTATAGTTTGGTTTTTTATGGAAGCTGTCTAACGATGGAACAGGCCTAACTTATCCATCAACCCACTCGTTCTTTTGGTAGTCACCTCCCTCTCAACCTGACAGGTAAATTTATGGATGGGCGACCTTCCTGATACGAATATCCCTGCATTGCAGGCTTGTTACAGATCCATCAAAGAGGTTGATGAACAGGACATTGAACAGAGCAGATTCGGGGGAAATACTAATCCCAAAGGAATAATTTTCTTCCAGTGAACAAAGCATATCCCATTCATCCCGCAGGTAATGGAAATCAACCAGTCCATGGAACTGAATTTCAGTGAATACATGCTCCAGATCCGGGGTGACACCGACCATGGGATGACCCCAGATGATGAGTGCATCCTTTTCGATCCGGTGGCCGGCCAGTTGTCCGATGGGGGCATTGCATGGTCTGTGTTAGTTTGTTACTTTTTTCTCTTTGATGATGACTACTCAATGCTGAATTTCTTCCCCGTGCCTGCATCGCCAATGGTAGATCTAAGTCCCTTTCTTTGCCCTTCCAACTAAAATCATTATTAAAGTCCAAGGCTTTTGAAAATAGGCAAACCCATTTTTTGAGAATATCTTTTTGTGATACCTGCTCATTTTGGTTTTTTAGCAATAAATTCTTGATGACAAGGCTATCGCTTTCTCATATTCGTTGTTGAATAAAAGTCATGATTTCCAGACTACTGATCGCTAGCAAGATCATTAGGATAAGCAACCTTGCTCTGCTTAAATATTGAATAGCTTGCGCAAAGCTTTGTTTCATTAAGTGCCAGCCAAAGGCAGTCAATCTCCTTCATTTGCCTTTAGCTGTCTACTTGTGTAATTTTAGTGGCCGGCAATCTTAATTCTCCATTTAATTTTCTTGCATAAATTCCTGTTACCTTACCTAAAACCATCCATGAGGAATGATTTTTCAGTCTGAAATCTCCAGGTTGATAAAATCACTTATGTGAAGTAAAATACATCCTGCAGTTCTTGACTGTCTGCCTAATACAAAAGGCCATCTTTCCCTTTCGTGACTCCAGCAATCTTTCCTTCTATAAATAAACCCCACATACTTTTTCGAAATGGCATCAGGCACCGTAACGGTATTGAGGTTCTTGATTGGTCAAACCCTTTCCAGTGATAAACTGGCTACGCTGTTTAGTAATTCAAGAATAACATTTCCCTCCATCTGAATTCACAAACACACGCTGATCCATTTCTCCGTCAACACTCCCGTAATACAACCACGGTAGCCTTCATTTCCTGCATCATGAAAAAAATATTTTTCTCGTCACTAACAAAAGAGACCCATGGTGGCGGACTCGATCACATATTGAGTGAGTTGCAACCCGGGCCATTTGCTGATTTAAAACTTTTGATGATTTTCCCTGATAAGCCAGCTGTATTTCAACCATACATTTAGCAAGTTACCCGAGTCGTCCCATAAACCAAGGGGGGCTTGTTCGGGATAGTATTAAATGTAGCCACTAACTTGCTCCATCCCTCCAGTAGCCCATTGCATACTTATGCAGTTGATTTT
>JADKKA010000013.1 GCA_016720745.1 Chitinophagaceae bacterium
ATTGGCGATTGTTGTAACCCTTGAAAAAGGGTCTGATACGACAGCGTTTGCATGGGATATTTACTACGTCCACCAACTCCAAAACCTTTACCACGCTTTGACATTTAAGGAACTTAATGTAGTTGATGGAAAGTCTTATCTTTGCAGTAGATGATCTTATCCAGACCGGGCGGTGTTTTATTTTAACACGCTTTTAAAATAACCCATTGTTAAATCGGTGGGTTATTTTTTACAATATTATCAAAACCCTCACAAATCACAGCACCGGTAGTTAAGTTCCCATAATATCTGAGCCATTTCATTCGCTTTCCCTTCGACCATGATCTCCGGCCATTTGGGATTTTGGATGTGCATTATTTCGTGAATGATCGTCTCTAGCCTTTCCTGGCCCTTCAGTCTTTTATCAATGGCAATGGTTCTTTTATCCGTCCACGCTAAGCCGTGAGCCTTGTAATGCCCTAGGTGACCTTCTAAAATCTTTATAGGTTTCTTACCCTTTGGCGGCATCTTTCCTGAGTGTTGGGGTATAGTCAATATCCTTCTTTGGCATCCGGGATCTGAATTTCCGCTCGTCTGCGTTCACTTCATCCTGAGACTTCTTTCTATACTCGTCTGCCAGTTCAGTAAGGAATTGGTACTTAACCGTGTTAGTCCAGTCATCAGGCATTAGTTTCCTGATCTCCATTTTCAGTATGTTTTTTCCTTTCATCTTCATTTTTTAATGGCCAATAATATTCACACTCCCCGCCAATATTGGGAGGGGTGGTAAAGTAGCTTTGATAATAACTAGGCGTAGCCATCGCCCGGTAACAGTTTTCTTTTAGTTGGCATCCGGTACCCTTGCACATTGCTATATCTGGCATAGTCTCTTTTTTTCGGCCTGTATTGCCTTTTGTAAATACAATGCGTTATCTAATGTCTCTTGATAGGCTTCTGTGAGCCAATCTAGGAGGGTGTAATCGTCACGGTCAACAGTTACCCCGTATTCCCTTAACCCTTTTAATTCCCGGTCTTTTAGGTCGCTGATAACAATATCCAGTGTTTTACTCATGCAGATATTTTAGGTTCTGCTTTGCTGTGTGTCTTTCCGCAGGTTTTACATTTATACTGAATCATCACCCGCCCGATGCCATTACGTTACGTTTGTTTTTAACCAGATCCTCTGACCCACATTCCGGGCAGCTTCCCCGATCCTGATTAAATACCACCCCGTAGTGGGTTTTATGTGGGTAGTGGTTTTTCAGCCTTGTAAATACTTTCTCTAGCAGTCTTACGTCCTCCTGACAATACCTTACCATCCGATCAAGAGCCTTTCTGTCGTTCTCTAAAAGCACCTGTTTCCAGAGGTCAAACTCTGTTTTTAGCTTTGACCCGATGCCTAAGAATTGGGCTATGTAATTGAGGCGATTTGAGTTGAAACGGAACTTTTGCCGGGAGACTTTCAGGGTATCAATGGTGGTGTAATTCGGCAGCATATCCAGACTATGAAATAAACACCTTGTCCGAATCCAGGCTAAATCGAATTTATCCCCGTTATGCCCTACCAGTTCATCAGCGGTATTCGCTACATGGACAAACTTTTGAAGCATTGCCTTGTCGTTCTTTTTCTTATCCCATGTCAAAAAGCTGACTTCTTTTTCATCCTCCCATTTATAACAGATGCAGATTATCGCCCGTTCTGTTATGATGTTTGAATAGTCTATCTTTTGCTTGTAACCAGCTTGCCAGAATAGACCAATGTTTGGGGAGGTTTCAATATCAAAAAATAGTCTCCTGCGTTTTGTCTTTAGCATGAATGGATTTTAGTTACTAATCAGAAACCTTAATCAATAGCGATAATGTCAATCAACTTATCTGCCGGGGTTATCGTTATCCCGTTCTGTGCGAAATAGCTGACAATGGTATTGATATAGATATTCGTTACCCTTGCCCCTGTACTGTAAATTTTAATGAACTGATCCAGCTTTCCCGTGTAAACAAACTTGTAACCAGGAAGGTTAGCAGGAAGCCCGTACTGTGGGTTGTTGGCGATCTCAGGCGAATAGAACGGCTTTAAAGTGATCTGCTTTCCTAGCGGGTAGTATTTCGACTTACCTTCAGCAATCTTCTTTAAATGATCTGCCTGTAATTGAATACCGTCTGAAAGTGTTACCAGCTTCTTATTTGCCCCGCTGTCAGTGTTACCTACATTTCCGGGGTTGTTTGTCCTATATGACCGGGAACCTTTCCTAAACCCTTCCATGTGGGTCATTGCCGTCATCAGTAGCTTTAACCCTTTGGTGTACGGCAGCTTTTCTAAGGCTGGTAAGTATTCAGTTTTGATAGTATCATTTAATACTACCTTAACCGTTTTATACTTGTCATCAGGGAAGGTTGAGCCGTCAAAGATTATGTCTTTATATTTTTCGGTCATCCTTGCAATAGTTTTACTTTTTTAGATGTAACCTTTTTAGTGAACGGTGGGTAAGGTGCTGAAAGCCGGGGGATCTTCTTTAGATTATAATAATCCATAAGTGAGAATTTAAAAGACTTGTGGCGGGTTATACAAACCTCAGTATAACAAAAGCCGAAACCTCGAAAATAACCGCTACCTCCTTACTCCTGAATAACCAGTTTTCAAACTGATCTACTTTACTCTGTGGTTTTAACGGGGTGTAAAAAAGTCCCTTCCCCCTGAACAGGTTTAGCGACAAATCAAACACCACCCGAACGGCAAAGAGTAAGCTAATAGCGTCAACTAATCCCGACAAGTACCAAACCAGACCGGCAGCGGCTATATGAAGCGAACCGTTTAGGCCGTGAAATATCCGCTTGCCGTTTCTTATACGGTCAGCGTTATCAGCGGCCAGGCAGATACAGGTAAGGAGTTGGCAGGAGGTGGGGGGAAAAGCTTGTTAGCAATGGCTCTAATTAATGTAACATCACCGGTTTATCTGATATAATCTGTTTGCCTGAATAAGTCCTCCATCGCTTTCTGGTTATCCTTTACAGCGTTGTATTCTTCAGGGGTTAGTTCTTTAAAGTTGTTGGCGAACGCAGAGGAGTAAGCCGCTAAGTAGCAAGCGAAGCCAGCGCAAATCATCGCAAAGGCAATGTAACTGCCCGAATTATCACCGGCTTTAAAGTTAATATAGCCAATGTCGACAGCGGCAATAAATAGACCGGCAGC
Source organism: Chitinophagaceae bacterium (assembly GCA_016720745.1). Taxonomy (GTDB): domain Bacteria; phylum Bacteroidota; class Bacteroidia; order Chitinophagales; family Chitinophagaceae; genus JJ008. Next base: position 3,170 of record JADKKA010000013.1, read on the forward strand.
GATTAATAAACCAATCCCCAGAAATAGCCAAACGGCTGTGTTCTTTTTGGTCAGCCTCCAAGCTAACGACTTTGAAATATTTACTTTGTAAATCTCAGGGGAGCCAGCGGTATATCTGCCGTCCTTAGTTACTTCCTGTTTCACCTCAGGGTGATGCGTTACCTCAAATGATTTTGATTGAGTGATGCCGATTGTCAGACCTGCGATAGCAACCGCAACAACGGCAAAGACGATAAGAATAGGTTTTAATTTCATATTATTTAATTTGTCAGGCTATAACCTGTTTTTTATTTTGTTTTGTCAGGGTGTGGGCTTACTCTTATATTCATCGTTCCCCAGAACGATGTTTCTTCATATTTCATTTCTGTTTTTAATTAACCAAAAAAACAACAGACACCCCGCTGCGATAATTACCAGTATCAGCGGAAAGAAACTCCGCTTAACCTCTTTCTCCTTCGTGTCCTTAACGTACTTCGTTTCAGTTTTGACCTGTTGTTTAACAAGTCGTAAGCTGTCGTTGATACGATACAGTTCTTTGATTGTTTTCGTTAACTTATCAATAGTTGAATAGGCAGACTTTATACGTCCTGTTGCCTCTATTGATCCATCGGGGCGAATGATAACGGTATTGGTCACCGTGTCTGTTATTCTGGTAGTGTCGAATACTACTCCTGAATAAACTAATTCCCGAATTTCTGATTGCAGTTTCTCGTTCTCTAAAGTAAGAAGCTTTACACTATCTACCAAATTTTCGACCCGCAAACTGTCAATAATTATTTTCTCTTTTACTACATTTTTGGTAGTGGTGCATGAACACCAGCCGAGCATCATCATGCAGAGCATAAGAGTAAGCCCTAATACGAATACAATGTTTTTAAACTTCATCTTCTTTTTTTGTGTCTGTTTTTGAAGCACCGAAATAGAATCCTGATACACCACCGAGCAACCCGCCAAACACAAAGCCTAAGGCAGTTAAAACAATATCTTTATTCATTGCTGGTATCGGTGTGATAATCAGTAAGTACATTAATACAAAACACCCTACAACGGAAATAACCGCTAAGATGTTTCTGATGTCACTCTTTGTAATTTTTTGCCACGCTGTCATAACTTAAATATTGATTTAAAATACTGTTTCCAACTGCCGCCGTGATACTTGTTCACCACGTTCATTTTCAGCATTGATATGTAATACAATGCCCCAGGGAGGGCTAAAACTATAAGGGAAATTGGCTGTAATAACCCTATCCCGATTAACATAGCCTCGATTGCGTGTTGCGCCTTAACGTGAATCATCTTACTTTAATTATTCATATTAATTTACTGATCTTGAAACCTCTCTCCATCTTTGCGTACCTCCTATTTCAGATAATACAAGGGTAATAACATCATCAGCCGAAGCCGTGAAGTTTGCGTTACCCGCCAATTCAAAACCGATTGACGTGCCACTGTTAGCTGTGCCATCGGTGAGGGTAGCGGTGGAGGTAAACATTAAAGTGATTGTAGCCCCGTTCTGCCAGTTAGTATTCACTATTGCAGTTATAGACGATGTGCCTGTTATTTCAAAACTATTCCCGTCACCGCCTAATGTAATAGCCCCGGCTGCACTGGCTACGTCTGCGCCTTGTGATAATAGAACTCTGCTATTGGTCATAGTCCTACCTCTAATATCAAGGCTCAGCTCGGGTGCAGAATTTGCACCAATGGTTACGCCTGTTGCGGTATTTAATCGTATGCTGGTATTACCTTGTAATAATAAATCTCCAGTATGTAAAAGTCCGGCATAATAAACATCCATGTAAGCTGCCTGATTGTTAGAAATTACTCTAACCCCAGTAGTGGCACTATTATCTGATTGTCTTAATAACATTCCGTAACCGGATACCGCAGTTGGGCTTCCTATTTGCAATGCGTTGTTTGTTTCGTTCCAGAAAAATTCTGCTTCTTGTTGCAATACATTGCCGCTACCTTGAAATAGTACTCTGCCAGCCGTACCGCTTGCAATAGCGGTTGTTCCTACTGTGATGCCTGAACCACCGCCGCCACCGGAACCAAACCAATTAGAAGCATATTCCCACCGTCCGTTTCTTGTATCCCATGTCATTGGTTTTTTATAGGTGGTGTCGGCAACGGCTGACCATGTACGGAGGGAGTCTATATTTAGTTTTCCCAAATGTGGTAGTAGCTGAATTGAGTCTTGTGTAATTACAAGATTTGTGTAAGAGCCGCCCCTATCAGAAATAAATAAGTGCTTAGGCGATGTATAGTTTATTCTTTCCTCGTCACCGTCAAACGATATTGCTAAAGGCTCATAACCAATATCATGGCATCTATATCTAATGCAGCACCAGAAGAACTATTAGCAGATAACTCAATACTTGAAGCGTATAAAGAACCATCATCAGCGTCTAAAACAATTCTTTGATTGCCAGCCTGACCATCAATAGTTACAAATGTCCTATTGTCAGCGGAGTCTACGATTAAGAGCGCATTTCTGTTTAGGTTTATTTCATTGTCGGTTGTCAGAGTACTCCCCGCAGTAAGCACTTGCTGAAGTGTTGGGGTTGAACCACCACCGCCAATACTATCTTTGATCTTATAAGTATTGCCGGCTTTACTCCAAAAGATACTATCCTTGCCAGCTTCCCGCCAAATAGAATCTACTCCTAATTCGCTGTAATTGGCTAAGCGTCTCCATGAACCGTTGTAGTAAAAGTATTGCCGCCCGTTTGCCGTATCAACCGCAATAGCCCCGTCAATGGCTGAGTTTTCATTAGCCCGCACACCTGATGGTGTACCGTTGTAACGGGGGATATAAAGCATTGAATCCAGCATTAAGCTATACTGCCTTATTCTTTGCTTGTACCATGTGTAATTTGTAGGCTGAGCAAATGATTCTAAACTAATAAGAACTAAAACCGCAATAATCAATTTCCGCATAATCAAATTTTAAATATTACTCTTATCTTTTCCGGGGTTGCGTCTATTGTGGCTCCCGGATCTGCACCATCGGCAGGGTTTAAAAATGTTATAAAACAAGTTGTTGCATTGAACGTAAAAGTTGAATCGCTGAGAGTGGATGACTGAAAGAAAAACTGCCCTTCCCGCTCTACCTTCATAATCTTTCCCCCGTACCACTCCGCATCGAATACTGTCGGTGGACTGTCAGGTGACATACTATATTCCCTACTCTTTATCATAATGGCCTTCTAAACATTACAAAAACCCTCTGTGAGCCATCAAAAACCAATGTTGATGGAAATTCTATTCGAACAGGGGAAGTATTAAAGAAAAATTCAGCCTCACCACTTGCGGGTGTTCCCGAAACCTGATAGAACGGCGCACCCTCTACAACTACGTCCATAATTTCATCGGTAGCTAATAGAGTGTAGGTAGTTGCATTATTGTAATTACCCGTACTTGCCCCGCTGATATAATTTTGTCCATTGGTTGTAGTCCAACTGTCTGAAATGTACTCGTAAGCACCACCGGCAGGTGGATCTACTGTGGTCATCGTTACACCGCCGCAAACCTGAATAGTTGCGCTGCTTTTAGAATATCCTGGAATTGACTTACTAAATCCTCCGTCCTGAATCAATCCCTGAAAAGTGTAAACAACTATATCACCGTCATCGTCTGTCTGTACTATTTTCCAATCTTGTTTAGTCCTTCTGATAGAAAGGGTCTGTAAATAGTTCCAGCTTATCCGGCTGTCAGTGTTATCTAAAACGTGAACACCGGAGACAGAACAAACCGCCGTACTCATTCCCGATTCATAGTCTGTGGTACTGCCTGAGTTTACGTTAGTGGTTTCTATCATTTCCTGCGACTGCCTCCAATCAAGACCCTGACCGCAAAAAACATTATAGTAAACCCCGTCCACCTTCAGGTAGAATAGAATGTTTTTACTATTTACTTTGTTTCCCATTATTCAGTGATATATTTAAACTCAAACGGGGGGAATACCTTGCCGTCTGTGTTGTATGTTTCTGCGAATTTTGCCCTCCATCTTCCTTTGTGCCAGTCCTGCTCCATTTCAATCATCATAAAATACCTGTCGGCACTGTCTACATCTGCGTCAATCATCTGGTAATTATGAACCATGTCCGGCCATTCATCTGTTAACCCGTTAAGTGAACCGGAAAAATATCTTATGCAGTAGTTGTTTTGGTTGTATGTCTCGTTCACCCTGTGGTATTCAAAGGGCTGGAAATAGTCATCGCTATTAGGCTCTGATAAAGCCCACTGCTGAGAACTCCAATAGACAGGCTGTAAAGGATATACTCCTGAGTGTTCAGCAAACATCCCGCCTTTTAATATTGGTTTAGGGGAATCGCTTATAGTTACATCTTCATCAAGATTGGCAGAATAACCAGCGGCCACCCTTTCGGCTTTTGAGTATTGGCCGGAGTATTTTCTATACCCACCGTTTATGTACGGGTAGTAAGAGAACGAAATATTTGAGTAGTTCAGATTCTTGTCATAGTTAGAACTTGCGCCCTGTTTGAAGTTGTGCAACCAGATGTAAACCTTTCCGGCTACCGGGGCGGGTGGTGCTTCCCATGTAAAGCTGTTCCATTCAAGTTCTTCAACTAATCCCCATGTTAGGAAGATTTCCCCGGCTGTTGTGTTAGCTGAAAAGTTGCTGGTATCATACCACTTGTATGTACTTTCACCGGGTACGAATAAGGGGTCATCTATGGTATTATCACCGCCCAAAATATAGTACTTGCCATCATCACCATGAAGTAAAACCTGTAAAAGATGTACCGATTGGTTACCAAATCCGGTTGTACTTTCTAGCCTCCAATCAAAGGAAATATCAAACTTATCTTTTGCGTCAATTTCAATGGCCTCGCTCTCTAAATATTCCTTATAGGTAAATGTGGTAGCGTCCTCAATTACTAAATATCTTTCTTCCTCGTAACCCTTGTCATTAAATATCCTTTTTGAATAAGGGGTTAAAGTAGTTGTTTGTGGGCTTGTCGGGTAGCCTCTTTTGATTGTCCAGCAGTCAACCTCATAAGTCTTTTCGGTTGAAGTACCTCCGGGCAATTCATCACCCTTTGAAAAATCCACATTGCAGGGGATTTCTTTCGGGTATTCGTAACGGTATGAGTGCTTAGTGAATTTAAGCGGTCTATCGTATTCCGTTAACTGGCTTCTTTCGATCCAGTGGGCAATACCACCGTCTCCGATTTCTTTAGCCATTGAAACACCCGAACCGGTGCTAACATAAGCCCCGTCCTCATCGTATTCAGCGATGTAGTATAAAAGGTCGTTAATTTCATCAGGTGAAATAATCCACCATTCGCCTTTATATTGAGTTAAGAAGCAATTCTTATCTAATATCTTTTCAAGTACCGCCCTGCAATCTTCACACTCCCCTATCTCAGCCTCAAATGTTTTGGCATCTAAATGAATCTTGTCATAAAGATGACCGGTTGCCTGATCGGTCAGGGTGAAGTTTGTTATCCCTGATTCGTGAACAGGGGTAGGCGATACACCTATATATGACCCTGCTGTAACCGTTTCAGTGACTGTGAACACCGTACCATTATTTGATCCGGTTGAGGTGCAAAGAAGCCTTTGACCTACATAAAACTGCGGCTGGTAATCGGCAGGAACCGGGAAAAATATTGTATCTGAAGCACTGGAAAAGTTACCCAATCCGATTAAAGCCGTTCCTGTTCCCGGTTTGATATTATTCACTACCTTAAAAGGCAGGTTTAACCCCGTCCTTTTTAAGCACCATGCGATATAGTCTGCAATCCGGTTCTTTCCGGTTGGCACTGCGTCAGCGTCCGTTAATAAATCCCTCTCAGACAGCAATGCGAGGTTATCAGAGGCAATTAAGCCGATAACCTGGGGATTGGGTAGGAAAGGTCTGGATGTCTCAGAAAGGACTAAAAAGCCCTTAAAGAGAAAGTCTGTATCGTTTACTTTTATCTCAACGTACCATCTTTGATCGGTGGAATCTACAAAGGTGTAGGCATTAATAGACTGAGTGCTTAAAAACTCCATCCTTGCCTGTTTTGCGAAGATCCCGAACTTTGACCGCCCGTTATTAATTACGGACATAACTAAAGGTTGCCCTGAAGGTTTCAGATCGTAAACCGTTGGGGTGTCTGCGTCATCAATGATATGCTCAGTGTCGAAAATGCGAACCTGCACCTCATTGGTGTCATCGGCCATCAACCACTCGCTTTTATATATCGTTCCGTATTGGCTCATATTAACGCTCCCTGACTTCTGTTTCCGTTTGCCAGTACACCAATTAATTTATTTCCTGAAATCTCAAATACTACCCTGCCAGCGAACCCGCCGCCTGACATGGTGGATAATCTGCCGTTGGGGATGATTGATCCGCTTGTTCCGGGTTGGAAGTACTCAGGGCCGTTTTCCCCTACTAAGTAACCGGTTCCCGCTTTTACAGCACCACCGACAGCCCTCCCACCACCAAAGTTTGAAATAGCTTTACCCGCTGCGATGGCAAGTACACCTAAACCGATGGCAACCGCTCCGGGGATGGCAAAACCACCCGCTCCGAATATCTTATCTAATCCTTCTTTGATTGCGCCGTATTGGATCAGGGCTTTACCTAAAGAAGAAAGCAGACCGCCTAAAGCCTGAGTTAACCCGGCTCCGAAGTCTTTACCAGATAATGCGTTTCCAAGCCCTTCACCTAATGATGAAAAAGAGTCCTGGAATCCGGCAGAAAGTATAGAGTTAAAACTTTCAGCTAATTTTTGCGCCTCAGTTTTAAGTTTTGGCTGTAATGCCTGAAGCAGCGAAAAGTCTGTTGTTATTGGCCTTTTAAAGTAGTTCCCTAACTCAGTAGAAAAGTAGTTGCCAAAGCTATCAGCAGCAAAAACGGCTGGCCCTTCTAGGTCTATATCAAAAACCGCTGTTAATGGTTTTACAGTAACCCTATCGGGATTAACTGTGATATTGCCAGTTGACGTGTTGGTAAGTTTAACACCCTTAGAAAGTTCACCAATTTGTCTTAGAATGAAATCAATATCAGCTTGAACCTGATTTAACTCACCCTTCAACTCGCCACGTTTGCCTAAAATAGATTGAGCGATTGCGCCCCTTTGCGAAGGGTCTTGCCTTGCTGCGTTAAGCTGTGAATCCTGGAAATTATTTACAGCATCAAATAAGGCATTTTCTGTGTTAGTTCTGGTAGCACCCTGAAGTTGTAGCTGTTTGGTAATAAGCTGCTCTAATTGGGCTTGCTTAATCTTTACGGCGATAACTGTACGAAGATTAGATATGTAGTTTTTATAAGCATCATCTAAACCAGATACAGCGTTCCCCTCTAATTTAATACCGTTAAAAACTTCCGGCTGAATCTTCTGAAGTTCTTTTATCGCAATCAGCTTCCTTTCTCTCGTCTCTGTTTCAGATTTTAAAACAGCTATAAGGGTAGAAACTTCTGCCGCCTCTTTACCAGCACCTTCAAATATTGCCTTAGTAGCGTCTGATAACTTTTTGAAATTATCTGCTGCTTCGCTTGACTTTTTCCCTGCGCTAAATAGCTTATCTCCGAAAACGACTAATAAAGAAGATGCCGCACTGATGGCAAAACCTAATCCGGCAGGGCCGATTAAAGAAGATCCTAAAGCCTTTAAAGCGCCTCCCGTTGTTCCTGTGGTAGCCTTTAATCTCTGGAATGATTCCAGTAAAGGGTTTAAGTTATTCGCAATACCTAAGAAACCGAACGGGGCATCCTGCGCAACCCGTCCTAAATTGGTCATAGCCAAAGTAGCCTGATTTGAAGCCGGTGTTAATCTCTTCAGGCTTTGCTCTGCTTTACCTACTGCATTGCTTACCTGTGAAGTAGTCTGACTTACACCCTTCGCCTCTAATGATATTATCCCCGTCAGTATATTAGCCATTCACTACTCCGTTTAACCTTTTATACTCCTCAATTAAATCCTGATCACTTGACCGGCTTTCTAACTCGTCATCAAAAGCCAAAGGCACATCTTCCAAAGGGCTTACCTTTTCACCTGCTCCGTGTTTCATCATAGCCACCGCAATCATCCTTTGAACCCGCCAATCGTTAACCTTACCCATATAGGTAAGGATACATTCATCCATTGTAGCGCTCCAGAAGTCGCCAGGACTCATTCCAGCCCCGAAACAGACCCTTTGCAGGTCATTCCAGGTTAACTCAGTTCCGTTTTTTTTTGTTCAACCGGATCCAAGTCGCTGCCGGAATGCCCGATCAGCTTAACGTAACTTTCGCTACCAATACCGCCCATTTCTTCAACCCACTGACAAGCGTGAAAATCGGTGAACTTAAAGGCTTCTCCCTTCTCTCTTTGCTTATGCTCAACAGCACAAAGGATCATTTCAATATTATCTGCCCATGAACTTTCATCCTCACTCAACCGGGCTACCAGTTTCTTATCTGATAACCCTAGTTTCATGCAGAATCTTTTATAAGCCCACACAGAGAATTTACCCTCTATAATCTCACCGCTTTTCAGCGTTATCTTAAATTCCTTACCCGGAAGTAATTCCAGCATAGTATTTTATTTAGTTATTAAACTGTAATGTCAAGTGTACCTGTACCGCTGAACGTAGCGGAGAAATTCATAAGACTTCCAACACTATTGGTGATACGGAAGTTTGTCAGGTATGCAGAACCAGAAGCGTATAAATCGGTTCCGGGGCTTCCACTTGTTGGGTATTGGGTACGGATAAGCAAAAGCGTTTGTGCGCTTGCATAACCCAAAAGGGTTTCCGCACTTGCTTCACCTGCTCCTGGGGTTGTACTCATTACACCCTCTACATCAAAACTCCATTTGTTAGAACCTAACCCGGTTAAAGTACCGCAATCGGTTTCTTCCTCTGTGGTGCTGGTTTCATGGTTGAAAGTCCAGCCCTTTTTACAAACAATATTCAGCCATGTAGTACCGCTGTCTACACTGGTTGAGATTGGTACGAGGTTACTCTGTAAACTTGTTACTGCCATCTTTTTTCTTTTTTACTGTTGAACTATTATAAATGTTAATCTTACCCTACTCACTAAAACGCTCTGTGTTGGTGTATCTTGAACCAAAAACGTAGATGCGCTTTCCCTGAAGCCTTCCTGAAACTGAAAACCAGAAGGAACGGTTAAACCAAGTGTACTGATAGAAGGAAAAATAATCTCCAGCATATCTTCGTAAACATCGTCTATCCCATCCTTGCTTACTTCTGTTCCTGTCTTTTGGACTATATCAATGTCAATACTTGACTGTGTGTTAAAAGAACTGCTATTCCTTTCTACCGGTGATTCAGATTGGGTGGAAAGGACTATAAACAAATCAGACGGCGCACTATTCCTTATTTTTTCATCAACCACCGGAACGGCAACAGAGTTATATGTAATCTGCCCGTCCAATGCGTTAAATATTGCGTGTCTTAATATTTTTTTCGTATCACGCATACTTCAAAGCCCTCCTTTCTGCCCATATTCTTTTCATATTCTCACTAACCAAGCTTCTTGTATGTTCGCTTTTGTTTTTACCGGCTTCTTTTATTTTCTGTAAAGCATCTGGACTATGCTTGTAGCCTAATGCTCGTTTATTACCAAGTCCTTTACCCTTTTTAGCCATACTCATTTTTAGCCTAGTCTCATCGCTGATATTGGATTTAGCCAATCTCATTTTTTCAATAGTTTCCGGTTTCATAGCAGAATGAGAAAAACTCATTTTTTTAATCGACTCTTTACTATGCGAACCTCCAAGCCCGCCATCTTTGATATTCAACATTGTATATCCGACTAACCTATAAACATCTATATAAGTTCTTTCATACTGATCAACAATATTCTGACTGCAATCGTCCGGCAATTCGTGTACTATTGATATATTATGATTAGAAAAGCCATACTTCTTAAGAGACCTATACAAATAAACCTGACTAGCACAATCCAAACGCTTATACTTGGAAAACCTATTTGATTTATGCTTTGTTTGTCCTATATAAACCTTGTTTGCAGGCGATTCTATTTTATATATAACTTTCACTGTTCTGTGTTCAAATATTTACCTACCCTGTCATTTACCGACTTAGTAATTAACGGGGCATGAATAAAGAAGTATGGTTGTGGCCTTTGACCTGCTACCTGTCTTGATCCTTTGAATTGAATAGCGTATTTGGCTAAATCTGCCGGAACGGAAACCTTTGCACCGGTTCCCCATTCTACATAAGGAGCGTATTTGACATTCGCAGAAACTTCAGCGGATAACTCGCCTGTTTTACGTGAAGTAATACTACCAGCTAAGCGACCGCCTAAACCGATAATCTTATTCCTGGGGGCAGAGCGTTTAATAAGCCCTTCCCATCGCATAGCCTCGTCCTGAATGATAGCACCAACAACCTGCCGTGTTTGCTTTGGCAGATTGTCTAGCTTCGCCCTGAACTCCCTAAATCCTTCTATTTTTACGTTTGCCATTAATTCACCTGTTCACTCAACACAAAACGGTAGTAAAATCTCTTTTCCCCGATCTTCTCAAAGCTGTTTATCGTAAATGTTCTGCTCTCGATCTCAATCTTTGTGTCCATCCTGATATTATCCTTAATATCATCCTGGTATCTGGTAATCATTTCATAGGAATTGGACTCTACCAGTTCTCCAAAGGACAAAGACCGTGATCCGCTCAGCTTCTTTAAACTTCCCCTTGTGGTCAGTAAAGTAGAATAGCTGTCCGCTCCCCCTGCTCCTAAATTGGACGGGGTGTTCTCTTTGAAAACAACAACTTTATTTAATTGACCTACTCCCACGTAAAATCTTTATACCTCAAAATCAAATTAAAAGCCTCCGGGCTAAACTGTCCTTTATTACTATCCCCCCTATGCTCATACCTAAAAGCAATCTCATTAAGTATCCCTAATTTCAAATCCGGTGGACAAGTAGCCCACTCCGTACCTGTTACATATGTAACCTTACAGCGACCGCCTGAGAAAATGTTCAAAGTCTTTTTAAGCTGACCGTCTAAATCGTAGTCATCATTCACCACAAGCAACTCTGTGTAGTCTCCCGCCGATACTTTCCGGTAAACAGAAGTAACGGAAGCAACGGGATTGTAGGGGATAGAGTACTCTGTATTACAATCAAAATCAAACGTCCATACTTTTGTTTGTGTTCCTAAAGCGATACCGCAGTAGTTTTCTACCTCCCTGGTTACCTGTTTAAACAAGTCTGTTAACATGGTATCATCATCCGTATGCGTTACCGCAAGATGTGTTTTTACCTCTGTTAATGACACCGGCCATGTGGCGGGTGCGCTTGTAGTTTTTACATCAAACATTTTTATTCTATTGTGTGCCTGTGGGGTTACGCTCCCCCCGGTCGCTGTTATACTGCTTACCTTCGTTCCCCCTCACGGGTTTGGATATTAACAGGCACTACCTTAAATTCAAACAGCCTTACGGGGCTGTGTTAGTTGTTATGCGGTCTCCAATGCAGCAGCGTCAGAACTGAAATCACCATAGATGATTCTGTCTGCACGATCAGCCGCCATTGTGATACGCTCCTCGATTACGATAGTAACCAGGTTCTTGATCGCATCATCCTGATCCTGATCGAAAATCCGAACACTCAGCCCGGCACGAACACCAACACGAACCTTACTGAAATCACCGAGGAAGTATTTATCCGAGGTAACAGCGGTATGAGGAACGATAGGCGCACCGAACAGGTTAGGGATGGTTTGATTAGGCGCACCGAACAGGTAAGCACCTGTTGAAGCCTCTTTTGCCAGGATCATAGCAGCGTAATCAGCGGGATGTAAAACCACGGCTGTGGCTACTGACTTCAACGTCCTTAACTGTGTCCATGCAGCAACCAAAACATCATAGTTGTTGGCAAGGTTTACAGCCAAAGCAAGTGAAGCAGGAGCTGAAAATGCTGTACTGTTAAACGACTGATTCAAACCGGCGAATTGGGTAGATGAACCTGTTGCGGTAAGCATCAGGCTATCTTCAACTGATAAAAGTTCCTCAACACCAACACCGGTGATTTCATCCTGCATCCATACAATATCAGTCAGGTATTCTTCAGGCACTTTGTAATAGTGTGCAATCTTAGTGATAGGAACCACCGTTTTTACCCAATCTCTATCAGACTGAGGTTTTCCTGAACCAGCGGTTACAGCAGTAGGCGCACCTTCTCCACCACCATCACGGATTACATAGGTATCCTGACCGGCTCCAAGGGGAACCATACGCATACCTAAGTCACGAACGTGGCGCAACTCATAAGGCTTACGGCCTGGCTCGCTCAGCGGTCCACCATGCGCAAAGGCGGGAGTACCGGAAACAGAAATATTGCTGTTTGCGCCGATATTACCAACAGTTTTCATTTCAAAGCTGATAGCTTTACGATCTTTGCTGTAATTACCTAAAGCATCTTTATTCGCTTCAAGTGATTTACGAAGCTGAGATCCAAAGTTGATTTCGTCAGCATCAACGATGATCCGGTTAGCTTTCTTTGAAAGGTTGTCAATAGCTTCAGAAGCTTTCTTTTGTGCTTCTTCGGCTTCAACACGGAATTTTTTCAATCCTTCCACTTCATCAGATACGGGTTTCATCGCATCTTCTACGGCCTTTTTTGTTTGGTCGGCCATCTTTGTACCAATGTTTTTTTCGATTTCGTTAAGGTTGCTTTTCAATTCAGCAAGTTCCTTATCGTTAAATCCTTTTACCTCGTCTGCCATCTTATTACTTTTTTAATAGTTCTTTAATTATTGTGAAATCCCGCTGCCTTTTAGTTTCCGGCTGAGTGATTATAATCGGCTCAGTGGTTTTTTCTATTGACTGCAAGTATTTTTGCGCCATGTCAATCTCGATCTGCTTTATTTGCGCTTCGAGGATGGCGAATGTTTCGTCTGTGTAATCACCGTCTTTAAATGCCTTTGTAAGCACTTGGTAGCGGCTGACCATTTCTTTAGGTTGGAGTGACTTAAACCCTGTGAACGGGGTGTCAGAATTAGCCCCTAAAGTCACTGTGCTGATTTCATACAGCATCACCTCTTTAATATACCGGGCATCATCTTTCCGGTCATCCTTCATAATCCTGAACCCGAAAGAGTGCTGATTAATAACACCATCCCGGTAAAGTTTCAGGGTATCTAAACCGTTCTGTGTGTCAGTAATAGTAGACTCAAAGAATCCACCGTCTGCCTTTTCATACAGCTTTGGCTTAGATAGTTGTTTCAGGGTAACATGAATGTCATGATCCAGAATGTGAGGGATTAAACCCTTTGGCAGTCTTTCTCCGATTGTCTTAGTCAATGATCCGGGAACCATAATATCCCCGTCATGGTCTTTATTCCCAAAGCGGGAAAAATAACCGGTGACTGTCCTGCTTTTCAGGTCAACGTCTTTAATCATTGATTCCCCTTCAAAATCAGAGGAGAAAATATTTTTTATCTCATAGAACGACTTCATTCCTTTGGTTTTTCATTACTGGTATATCATTTTCAAAAACTATCCTGTCCGCCTCAGTACAGCGGCAGTTAATTACATTCTCTTTGTGTGCCTTTGGATCCCCTGGACCTTCCATCATATCCATGCCTATCTGAACATCTACCTTGCCGATCCTTTTATAAACCGGAACAGAGTACCGGCCTGATTCGGGGATGACAGTGCCATCTATAAGCCTGTGTGAATGCCTTGTCCGGTGATCGTTGGCGGCTATCCACTCCTTAGTGGTTTTGTAAGGTGCTTTATCCCTTCCCATCTTACGGCCATGCCATGCAGCTTTAGCCGTTTCGGTTCTGACTATCATCCTTGCCCTCCATAAAGTCAGGTCAGTATCTAATAGCCTCCGGGAAATCTCATCCGTTCCCCATCCCTTTTCTTCCCCTTCAGTGAGGACTTGTAAAATCTGTTGTTTGGTAGTTTGGGAGATAGGGAAAGTCGCTTTATCAAGAATGAACAAGCGGAAATAGTTGATAATCTCAGCCGCCCACTCAGCATTAAAGCCGAATGACTTCTTAGGAGCCTGTTCTAAAATCTCTTTGAGTTTGTTGTTCGCTGTGTCAACCCCTACAACCTTGTATATCCTTTCGAGGGCTTTATAGACGTCTGTATTGATTACAATACGGTCTAATTCCCTTTTAGCCTGTGGTAAGCCATTGGAACGCATAGAAGCAATGAAGTCCTTTATCTGGCCTCTGATTGCTTTATACATCACCGGGGTGAACCTCTTTTCAAAGTAGGCCATCCGGGTGTTAAACTGATTCCTTATTTTGTTCCTTCCACTCACTTACCAATCTCTCTCTTAATCGTTCTCTTAATTCTGTTAGCCTTAGTCTTTCCTGCCAGCAGCTAAACTCTTTCTTTGTCTTAGGGTACTTTTCGTACACCTTTTTGTTAATCTGTTGTTGCCACTCCGTCATTTGATGTATCTGTCATATCAACTAACAAATCAATCCTTGCCTTAATAAGGCTCCCGGCTTGGTAGTATATTTCAATACCTGTAACCATTGGTATCAACTCACCATTTGGTGTGTATGCCAGCAGTTTACCGGGTTCCTTCCCGCTATGCTTTATTTTTACACAATCCTCTGGTATTCTTTTCATGTTATTCATTTAACCCCTGCTGATCTAACTGCCTTGCCACTTCATCCATGTTAACCTGGCTGATAGGGGTCTGACCGGCAGGTAATAAAACCTCATCCATTGTCGGATCAGTAATCTTACCAAATCCCATCCATTCCCTTTTTTCGTTCCCTGTGATCCACCAAGCCGTATTAAGGCTGGTTACCAGTTGGGCTACATCTTCCCTCAGTTCCGGCAGATCGTCAAAATCTGACCGTATTACAGCCGTTCCAATGAGATTAAAGGCCGCTAATAGTACACGGTTCAACTCATCGTCAAACTGCTTACAAGCGGGGATAATTGAATTATACAGCCATCCCTTTTGCGCCTGTTCTTTGTTTGCGAAAGTGGTTTCTGAGTCGAATAACTCATAAGGCACATCAAACAGAAAACACAGTTCCTGCATTGACAGCTTTTTACCTTCCAACAGGTCAAGATCAGTAGATCCTTTGCCTAAATCCAGGTATCCCCATTTGCCCGGGAGGGTAGCAACAGCGCCTTTAACATCGCTGTTGTTTACCCTTTTATTTACCACACCTCTTACATCCTGTTTTTGAACAGGGTCAAGAGCGTCAAATGATTCATTGAATAACACACCCTTTGCCCCGTCATTCTGATACATCCTGACAGCGGCATCTGTGGCACTATTGTTCTGTTGTAAAGTCTTATAACCGGAAGAAAGGGGAGAAACACCCCTCATGTGTGTTCTATTCGATGCGTCAAATTCTAAAGACGTTCCTTTCCAGTGGATAACGTCCTCTTTTGCCATCTTTAGCTGTGTACCGCCTAAGTCAAGAACGTAACCTAATACACCGTAAACATTTTCAGGGTCAGGGACAATCAGCATCTGATCAGAGGGGAGGACGTACATTTCAAGAACGGGTTTAGCCATCCTTGCAATTCCTTCTAACCCTTCTGCCAGTATGCCCCGGTTAAGCCAAATAAAAGCCTCACCCGTTAGTTTACGGTAGGCTCTTAACTGTTCCCGGAAAGCATCTGATCCCTGATATTCGTTAGGTCGTTGAAGTAGTTTAGATAAATCGTTTTCGATTATCTCATCTTCTTCGCTTCTTGCATTGTAGAGGTATTGGGGGACGGCTGCGAACTTCTGAGCGTCTTTATTTACAATGGCATAAACCGCTGTATTGCCTAAATAACCCTCTGTAACGGCCTTATCAGTGTTGATATGCTCATAGACAGCGGGGTTGCCGTAATTAACAGCTAACCCCGTTGCCCTTTTTGTCCGATTAAATAACCTATCTAGTAAACCCATCTACACAAAATCGTTTGCACTCCAATTAACCTGCGGTTTTAATTCAAACCATTCTCTCATCATCAAAGTATCTGCGAAGTCCGGGGATCTGCCTAAAATATCTTTTACCTTATCCTTTGGTAAAACAGTCCTTTTCCCGTCCTTATCCATGTTATACTGCTTTACCTGCTCTAGTTCCTGGATGACCTGCCTTTTAATCTCAATGTCATCACAGTCTATAAACAGTCCGGCTTTGTTTATTCTTTCAGCTAGCCTAAAGTAACATTGACTTTTCAGGTTAGCGTAATTCTCGTCTTGTTTGGTGATCGGGTTGGGTAACGGTCTGCTATTATTCACAAACCCTTTACACCCTGTTATATCCACAACTCCACCACCTACTCCGTCCTCATCCGCTATCACTCTTGAAAGCGGGATATTGTAAAGAACTTGCTGTCTTAATACCTCTTTGGCCGTTTCTTTGACTGAATAACCTTTGAACGGCATTAGCTTCACTTTCCAGCCGTCCCACAGCCCGATTACGGTCTTATCTGATCCGAACCGGGCAACGTCAACAGTTATATACCTATCGCCTCTAAGGCTGTCGAAATTGTTTGTAAAGCAGTCTAGTATTTTATCGTAACTCATCAGGGCAGCGGGATCGTCATCGTATTCCCAATTCCCGTTCAGTAACCTTTCCCGGCTATTCTTGTCCAACCCTTTCAGCGATTCGATATAATGAGGGCTGATATAAGGGTTATCGGTTACAAGTGCCTGAATGAACTGCCTGTCTGGTCTTAAAGTACCCTGTCTGTCCGGCTGGTAGAAATCGTAATAAGCCCAATTCTTAGAGGGGTTACCACACATCAGCAGTTTAGGGATTAACCCGAACTGATCCAGCTTGTACCGTATCCTAGACTTTAAAATATTCTTTGCCTTATCCGTGATCTGAGGGGCTTCATCAATGAAACCACCGGTAATCTCCAAAGACCCTAAAGAGTCGAACTCCGGATCAGCGGGATAAGCAAATAAGTCAGCCAGGATAATCTGTGAACCGTTTGGGAGGCTTATAATACTCGATTGCTCGTTGTACTTATAATGCTCCCCGGCCTTTAACCCTTGTGCTTTACAAACCTCAAAGAACGAATTGAGGGTAGTCTTTTTCAGGTTCTTTCAACTCTGACCTACCCATTAACCACCGGGTTTCAGGATACTTGAAAGCTGACTTTAGTATCCAATATGCCCCGAAGTAACTTTTTCCTCCACCGGCCGCACCTCCGTAATAAACTTCAGTGGTGATGCCATCTTCTAAGAACTCAAGTGCTTTGGTCTGTTTGACTGTTAGCTTCATTTCGTTTCATACGTCCTTTCCTCTTTCCAGTTGATCGTTAGGCTTCCGCTGCTTTCAACTTTATTCATAGTCAGGGCTTCCAACTCCTCCTTATCTGCCATCAAGCTTGTAAGCGGCTAACTGTAATGCCGGAGCAGATCGTTCAATCTGCCACTGCTTTCTGCAGTTTTCTTTTTGCAGCTCTCTTGTTTTTGGCCAGTGCATTTATAGCTTCCGATTTTTCAAATTCCCAATCATAAAGAGTGCCTAAAGAAAGTTCTATAAATTCGACTACATCAGTAAAAAAACGTAAGTTTCTCCTCAATTTCAGGCTTACCGCATTCCGCTAAGGTCTTACCCTTGTTATACATAAAAGGGCTACCCCGCTAAGAGGTAACCCCAAAACATGAAACTTGTAAACACGCTGTCCAAACTGCACCTTGAGACTCAAATATAAACTATTTTTTCTGAACTACCAAATATTTCTTTAAGTTCTGAACTTTTTATTTTTATTGAAAGATTTGTACCTGATTGTATATTTTGTATATTTGAAGCTAATACGGATTTTTCAATGAGTGCTAAAAAGAGAAAACCAACCGTAGAAACGGCTAGTTTTGGTTTCTTACTACCATAGGACACCCAAAATAATTTTGAGTATCATTAGGAGGTGGTAAGTTGCGGCAACCAATTCAACCCAAGACAGCCGCCCATTCTTGGGCTTCTCACGATAAATCATTCTACACTATGTGCAGGTTTTTCCCCATGAATTGGGGGCCTGCAACTTTGTGGGAGGGCGGTTGGTTTTTAAACTTAATAAAACTCATTGAAAAATCCGTATCAATCAGCGCAAAAAAATAAATGTTCCTTTTCCAATAATGTTCTGCGTTATGTTAACATAGTCAAGCAGTTACGTATGTTTTTAGTAACGTAACTGCGAAAGCCATTTGTGCGTTGGCCACTATTTAATATAACGGCAAATTATTGGAAAACTTCCTTCGCTGATTGCTATTAGTATTTCGCTGATGGTCCCCGTATATTATAAAAAAAGCGGCTCATTCGCCGCTCTCAAGGTTGCAGTTCTCGCATAAGTG
>JADKKA010000014.1 GCA_016720745.1 Chitinophagaceae bacterium
TTATAAAACTGTTGATGGCGGGAAAACCTGGAAAAGAACACTCTTTGTCAATAACCAGACCGGCTGCAGTGACCTGGTGATGGAACCGGGTAACCCTTCAGTTTTTTATGCAGGAACCTGGCGCCTGATCCGTACCCCTTATTCATTGGAAAGCGGCGGAGAAGGCAGTGCCCTCTGGAAAAGTACTGATGGCGGTGAGACCTGGAAAAATATTTCCACTGCAAAAGGTCTTCCCAAAAATACCTGGGGTATTGTGGGAGTGGCCGTGGCGCCTTCCAATACCGATAAAATATATACCATCATCGAAAATAAAGAAGGGGGTTTATACATGAGTGCTGATGCCGGCGAAACCTGGACACTGGCCAGCAGTGATAACAATATCCGGCAGCGTGCCTGGTATTATACCAAGGTATTTGTAGATCCGAAAAATGAAAACAAAGTGTATTGTCCGAATGTGGGATTTATGCTGAGTACGGATGGCGGTAAAACATTTAAGAGTATCAGTACACCTCACGGTGATCACCATGATCTCTGGATTGATCCGGCCGATGGTAACCGGATGATCGTAGCCGATGACGGTGGCGCACAGGTAAGTTTTGACGGAGGGAATAACTGGAGCACTTATATGAACCAGCCAACCGCACAGGTGTACCGGCTGAGTACGGATAATGCATTCCCATACAGAATTCTGGGAGGGCAACAGGATAACAGCGCTTTCCGCATCCGTAGCCGTACCTATGGTGCAGCCATCACGGAAGCAGATATGGAGTCGGCTGCCGGTAGTGAAAGCGGATATGTAGTAGCAGATCCGTTGAATCCGGATATCACATATGGTGGTAATTATATGGGCATGCTGCAAAGACTGGATCACCGCACCGGTGAAAGCAGACTGATTAATGTATGGCCGATTGATAATATGGGTGCAGGCGCAGAAGCAGCCCGCTATCGTTTTCAATGGAACTATCCCATTTTCTTTTCACCTCATAATCCGAAAAGATTATATGCCGCCGGTAACCATCTTTTTGTGACTGAAAATGAAGGCAAGAGCTGGGAAGAAATCTCTCCCGATCTTACTACAAATGATAAAAGCAAGCAGGCATCCAGTGGCGGGCCGATTACCAAGGACAATACTTCGGTGGAATATTATTGCACCATTTTCACCGTTACAGAATCTCCTTATGAAAAAGACCTGCTCTGGACCGGCAGTGATGATGGCCTGATCCATGTGAGCAAAGATGGCGGTAAAAACTGGAACAATGTAACACCACCTAATTGTCCCCCGGCCATGATGTGGAATTGCGTGGAAGCAGATCCGCATAAAAAAGGCGCAGCTTATTTTGTGGGTACGCGGTATAAGTCAGATGATTTCAGACCTTATATCTACAAGACAGAAGATTATGGTAAGACCTGGAAACTGATTGTGAATGGTATTCCATCCCTTCATTTTACAAGAGCAGTAAGGGCAGACCGGAAAAGGGCAGGTTTATTATATGCCGGTACCGAATATGGTATGTATGTCTCCTATGATGATGGTGCTAACTGGAAATCCTTTCAGTTGAATATGCCGGAAGTTCCGATCACCGATCTGGCCATTAAAAATAATGACCTGATCGTGGCCACACAGGGCAGAAGTTTATATATCCTGGATGACCTGGGTGTGCTGCAACAAAAGAACAGCAACTTAGTCAGTAAGAATCTGCATGTGTTTGATGTTAACCCCGCTTATCGTATGCCCGGTGGCGGTCGAAGAAGAGGAGGCGGAGGAAATACCGCTGCGATGGTGGCAAATGCCGGTACCAATCCTTCCAATGGGGTTGTATTTAATTATTTTGTGAAGAACGCCAGTGACTCCACTAAATTATCCATAGAAATCATGGATAAACAGGGAAAAAAGATCAAAACATTTTCCACTTCATCCAAAGAAGATAAGATTGAAGTCAGTAACGGTATCAATCAGTTTGAATGGGATATGAATTACCCGGTAGCGGAAACGGTAGAAGGATTGATTTTATGGAATGGTTTTGTGCGGGGTCCGAAAGCTGCACCTGGTAACTATACTGCCAAATTCAAAACCGGGAATGATTCCACTGTGGTCCCTTTTACAATTCTTCCGGATCCGAACTATAAAGCCACCGAAGCAGAATATGATGAACAGGTCAGTTTTCTGTTGGGTGCCCGTGATAAATTTTCAGCCATCATGAAGGCCCTGCGGAATATCAAAGACCTGCGGCAACAGATGTCCGATTTTACTACCCGTAACGGAAAAGAAGTTCCCAAAGAAGTAAAGCAGCAGATCGATACGATCAATAAGCAGCTTACTGCTGTGGAAGAATCATTGCACCAGACCAAGGCAAAGAGCGGACAGGATGTACTGAACTTCCCCATACAGCTGGATGATAAACTGGCCAGTGTGTACAATGCGGCTTCGGTAGGTTATTCGGCACCATCAAAGCAGGTAAAAGAAGCCTATGCTGAACTGGCGGCAAAGATTGATCAGCAATTGGCTAAACTAAAGAAGATCATGAGCGATGATCTTGGCAGGCTGAACCAGCTGATTCATGAAAAATCAATCCCGCTGATCGGGGTGAAGAAAGAGTAAGTGGATATTTAACTGATAGAAGTTTATATAGAAAAGCGGCCACATGAAGTGAATTTCAATGTGGCCGCTTTTTATGCTGTAAGAAATCTGTTTTATGCAATAACGGGAGGAGTATACTTTTTTGTTCGCTCCTTCATCAGGGCAATCACCTCTTCATCGTTGGCAAACATATTGTCTACATTCACCACATGTTTGGCCAGTTTGTCGTAACGTTTGGTCATCAGCCAGATAAAAATATGGAGATAGTGAATACCGTCAAATGTGAGCGTTTTCTGTTTCACATAATATTCTTTGTTCTTCAGGAACTCACCGGGTATCTCCGTGTAATGAAGGGCCGGACGCACGTGGTGTACCGCATGGTATCCATCGTTCCAGCAGGCCTGGTTGTACTTGGTATTAATGCAATTGATGGTATTATCTTCCAGGTTGTTGAGATCCACAAAAGCATGCTGGGTCCAGTTACCAAGCATCATCACGATCCTTGCAAAGAAAAAAGGAATGATAAAAATGAATAAGGTGGCGTGGAAGTTTATAAAGCTCATCCCGATACAGAACATATAAAAGGCCATTTCTCCGGCGGTGAGGCGCATATAAAACTTTTTTCTTTTCCTGGAGAAGAAGTACATGAATGTATCCCTGAAACCCAGAATCAGGAATCGGCCTACATATGCTAAGAAGCCTTTGAGACTATCTCTTTGGTAGGGCAGGGTGCTGCTGGCATCATCAATCATATTATTCTCCACATGATGCATACCCATGTGATGTACAAAATAAGTTTCGGGGGTATGGCCAAAAAACGGACAAACCACCCAGATCACATAATCAAAAATCCAGTTATACTTTTTCTTAAAAGGTTTGCGGTGGCAGATGCAATGCAGCATCAATCCAAACCTTCCTTTGAAGTACATCTGGGATACATAGAAATAAGGAATATAAGCCAGCCACCAGTACCAGCCCTGTAAGAGCGGGGTGTATAAAATGATAGCTGTGGGGATGACTAAAATATGAATAGCCGTCAGTAGATGGATAAAGGGCAGGTCCCTTTTATCATTCATATACTTCAGCCAGAATTTTTCGTATGCCGTAAATTCTTTGGGTTCAACGTATACAGGATCTGTAATTGCTGCAAGTGCCTTCATGTGAACTTTAGCTTCTAATCAGAAATAGTAGGTTTCGAAGTCGCTATCGCCTGTAATAAACTGATTTACAGGCATGTTAAGTCTGTCAAGGGCATAAAATTACAGCATAATGTCTAATATGGGTTGATTTGTTTTAAGAAGCCCCTGCTGATTTTCGTCAAGCTGAAACAGGGCTTACATCTTCAAATCCGGTTTAATGTTCCGAACCCCCGTACTGGCACCGCCATTTAGTGTTAGATCCACGGGTTTATTCAGTTGCCAGGCACCCCGTGTAAAGTCTGGAATATCAATGGTTCTGGATTTTTTGGCAACCGATCTTTGGCTTAGCGGGAATACAGAACTCCAGGCTGCGGCATCATAAACATCCTGATCAAGTGGCAATCCATTTCTCAGACAATCGATCAAACGCCAGTCCATGATAAAATCCATACCGCCATGTCCGCCTACTTCCTTGGCAATGGATCCGATATGTTTAACAATCGGGGGAGCATATTTTTCTTCGAGTTGTTTGAGTTCTTCGGGTTTGAGCCAGCTATGACCAAAAGCCACTCTTTGGGGGCCGGGCCATTTTTGGGCCACTCCCTTGGTGCCGCTTACCAGGTGGATGCGGGAGTAAGGGCGAATGGTGGATACATCATGTTGGACCATGATCGTCTTGCCCTTGTTGCTGCGGATGAGCGTGGTGTTCATATTACCACGGAAAGGTTGATCAACATATTCCTTGAAGAATTCATCTTTTGCTGCCAGTTCCTTCGCCAGGTTATTCATGGTAAAGTCATTGGTACTCATGCTCACCAAATGTTCAAACTTATCTCCGCGGTTAATATCCATACATTGAGCTATCGGTCCAAGACCATGGGTGGGATAAAGATTTCCGTTCTGCCCGATATTTTCTTTCAGCCGCCACATATCCGCATAGGCTTTTTTATTAAAGAGCCAGTCCTTGGTGAGGTCATGGATATAGGCCCCTTCAGCATGTACAATTTCACCCAGCATTCCCTGCCGGGCCATATTCAAAGTAAGTAATTCAAAAAAATCGTAACAGCAATTCTCCAGCATCATGCAATGCTGTTTTGTTTTTTCAGAGGTTTCCACCAGTTCCCAGAGTTCATCCATTGTTTTCCCGGCAGGAACTTCTGTTGCCGCATGTTTCCCGTTTCGCATGGCAGCGAGGCAAACAGGGGTATGCATACTCCAGGGAGTGGCGGTATATACCAGATCCACTTCATTGCTTTCACAAAGTGCCTTCCATCCTTCATTCCCTGAAAATGCTTTGGCCCGGGGTCTTTTCATTTTCTCCAGTGTCTTTTGAGAGGCTTCTACACGGTCGGGGTATTTATCACAAAGCGCGGTTATTTCCAGTCCGTCGATATAACTCAGTCTTTCCACTGCATCAGACCCCCGCATACCCAGTCCGATGATACCCACTCTTACCGTTTGCAGTTTAGGAGCAGCGTATCCGCACATGTTGAAACCCTGTCCTTGTTTTTCTATTGCAGATGATTGGTCCATCTGTTCGTCAGAAGGGCCGGTCAAATTGGCCCAGGCCGGGAGACCGGTAGCCATTACACCTCCACCAATGGCCAGACGTCGCAGGAATTTTCTTCTGTTATTATCCATACAGCATTAATTGTTGATGCAATATCAACATTAATTGCCTTGAAAAATGCAGAAAATAAAAAAAGGGCAATCGTTTGAGGTAGGATTATTCATCCAGCAGGTCTGGTCTTCTGGCAGCCGTACGCTGCAGGGATTGTTCATGCCGCCACTCTTCTATTTTCCGGTGGTCGCCGCTCATCAGGATATCAGGCACTTTCCAGCCTTTGAAGTCAACAGGCCTGGTGTATACGGGAGGGGCTAATAAATTATCCTGGAACGAATCGGTGAGGGCCGAGGTTTCATCATTCAACACTCCTGGCAGCAGGCGGCCAATGGCATCCACGAGGATAGCGGCCGGAATTTCCCCACCGCTTAAAACATAATCACCAATGGAAATCTCCCTCGTCACATATTGCTGGCGGATCCTTTCATCAATCCCTTTATAATGACCACAGATCATTAGCAGCCTTTTTTTCAATGAAAAGCCATTGACCATTTTCTGGTTCAGCCTTTCTCCGTCGGGAGTGAGATAAATGATATCGTCAAATGCTGCTGAGGAGGATAATTCTTCGATGGCTTTCGCCAGGGGTTCGCACATCATCACCATACCGGCACCCCCGCCATACTGGTAGTCGTCTACCTGTCCGTATTCATTCACGGCCCATTTTCTGAGAGGATGCACCTGAACCGAGAGCAGGCCCTTCTCCTGTGCCCTTTTCATCATGCTGTGCTGCAGGGGGCTTTCCAGCAATTCGGGAATCACGGTCAGAATATCGATATGCATCCCGCAAACCTACTTAAATTTTCAGCAATAAATCCGGGGATCAGTTGCCGCTGACTTCAACTGTTGTGCGTGACTCGTTCACATTTTTGTCTTTTGCGATCACCTGTATTTTGTAGTTCACGCCGGCGGCTGCGGTGATCACCTGGTTGAAAGCGGTAGTGGAAGCGGCAGGATAAAGATGCATATCCATCAGCAGGCTGCCGGTACTGATATTGCTGACATGTATATGTACTTCGGCAATATAATTGTTATCGGAAATGGTTCCGCTGATGGGGATCGGCTGGCCGGCTGCAAAGTTTTGTCCGTTCACCGGACTGTTCAGCGTGATGACCGGAAAAACAGTATCAGCAGCCGTTTCATCATTCTTTGTGCAACCACTCACTGTTAGTAAAAAAAGGCCTGCGATACCCAAAATTTTCATACCCTGAAATTAATCATTGTTCCTTAAAAAAGTAACCCCCGGGGAACCGGGGGTTGTACAGAAACAAAAACCAACAATAACCCTTTCGGGCTTATTTGTGCATATTTTCAGGGTAAATGTACTGTTGAAGCCCAATCGCAATATTGATATTGATCAGTTCGGGGATTGAGAGAAATCAATTTTTCAGGGATGGCAGTTCTGGGCATCACCGGAAGCCTGTGGCAATTCCGGACTGATAAAGGGAATGCCCAGGTTCAGTCCGCGAAGGATCAGTAATACACCCATGATCGAAACAAAGAAAGGAACCATTTTCCGGAAGCCTGCTCTGAGTTCCGGTTTGATCATGAGTCCGGCATAGCCTACCAGCATCATGGCCGGAAGAGTACCCGCTCCAAAGCTGGCCATGAAACCCGTGCTTTCTGCTACAGACGTAAAGGAAAGGGATGTTGCCAGTGCAATGTATACCATGCCGCAGGGGAGTAGCCCGTTGGCCATTCCCAACAGCAGGAATCCACTGATACTGGTGGAGGATTTCAAGATCCGAATAATCAGTTGCTGCACGCCCATATACATTTTGGAGAGCAGGGGCACACGGATATTTTTTTTCTGGATGAAATAGAGTGCCGCCATCAGGAGTACAACGATTCCCATGATGATGGAAAACCATTGCTGGTAACCTGCGATATAAAGGGTTCGGCCCGCCAGCCCAAACAGTAAACCGATCAGTGAGTAAGTAATGATCCTTCCTGCCTGGTAAAGGAAAAGGGCCAGCAGCTTACCTGTTTTCGAAAAATGATGCACCGGCAAAGCCATGCTCAAGGGTCCGCACATCCCCATACAATGCAGGCTGCCCGCCGCACCGAGTGTAAAACCAGCTATGGCGGTTGTCCATATCATTACAGAACGGTGAGTTGTTTTTCTGAGTAATAGTTCTTGCTGCCATCCTTCCAGTTGATCTTTACGGTATAGTTACCGGGTTCCACTTCCCGGAGGGTAAAGGACTGAAATGCCTCCTGATCGGTCTGCAGCACAAATTTCTTATCCTTTTTTTCATTGTAAGCGCAATAGAACCAAACCTCACCGGTCACGGTTTTTGCTTTCATTTCTGCAGGCAACTGCAGGTGGATCCCTGTTTCGTTCTGTAACAGGGTAACCGCAGACGAAAGGTTGTTGGCTTCCCTTGTACCATCGATCTGCTGCTGAAAGCGGAGTTCTTCCTTGTAGTAGTCTTTTTCCACCAGCTCAAAATTGGTGGTCACGGAACGGTACACCAGAAATCCCATTCCCGCGGCGAATACCAGAAAGGTCAGCAGTAATTTATTTCCCCAGTTCATAAAGAATGATTTAATCAAATTTGAAGGGTCCGGTAAAATTTGTTTTCAAAGTGGTGACTCTTTGTTCACCGTTATAAAGCCCGATACGCAGTTTCATTTTTCTTCCGGTTACATAAGACCTCGGCAGCACCACAAAGAAAGAACCGGTGGCCTGGTCTTCCTGTTTCAGATGGATGCTGGTGGCGCCTACCAGTTCAATTTTTCCGGATTGCGCGGCTTCACCTTCCAGCCGAAGTGTAACAGGCATATCGTTGATCGTTTTGTTGATCACTTTAATATTGAAAAGGTTACTCAGGCTGTCGGTTCCTCTTTCCTGATAAGTAAGCCCTTTTGTACGAAGAATGGTGCCATCAATGTCTTTTCGGCTGATCAGTAACAGGGTCAGGATGCCCGACAAAATGATCAGCAGAAAAGTATAGAACCGCATCCTTCCGGTATACCTGAGTTTTTTTCCTTCCGAAATTCCGGCTTCCGAGGCATATCGAACCAGTCCGGTGGGTTTGTTCACCGCAATCATCATGACATTACAGGCATCGATACAGGCCGTGCAGCCCACACATTCCATCTGGGTGCCGTTGCGGATATCGATGCCGGTTGGACAAACCTTCACACACTGAAAGCAGTCGATACAATCGCCCTGACTGAGCTGTGCTTCCTGCTGTTTCTTGTATTTGCCTCTGGGTTCACCCCGTTGATGGTCATACGCCACGATCATAGAGTTACGGTCAAGCAAAACACTTTGCAGTCTTCCGTAAGGACAAACTACCGTACAGGCCTGTTCCCTGAAGAAGGCGTATACGGCATAAAAGATGGCAGAGAAAATAATAATCGCCAGAAATCCCACTATGTGTTCGCTTACCGGCTCGCTGATGATTTTTTTAAGTTCATCGATGCCGATAATATAGGCCAGGAAAAAGTTGGCGATGATAAAGGACAGCAGAAAGAATACAAAGTGTTTAAGGACCTTTTTGCGGATCTTCTCACTGGTCCAGGGAGATTTGTTGAGCAGTTTCTGACGGCCCGCATCCCCTTCGATCAGGTACTCCGCCTTGCGAAAAAGCATTTCCATGAAAATGGTTTGTGGACAAACCCAGCCGCAGAACAAACGGCCGAATGCTGCAGTGAACAATACGATGAAGATGATAAAGGTCACCATCGTCAAACCGAAGATCATGAAATCCTGCGGCCAGAAGATCTTGCCGAAGATGATGAATTTGGCTTCCGGAATATTAAAGAGGAATAAAGGGCGGCCGTTGAGTTTGATAAAAGGGAGTGTAAAGAAAAGGGCAAAGAATCCCCAGCTTACCCAGGAACGGATATTGTAGAATTTCCCTTTCGGTTTCTGGGCATAAACCCACTTCCTTTTGCCTTTCTCGTCAACGGTTGCTATCCGGTCACGGAAAGATTCAGGTTCCTGGGTGGTTGTTGTTTCTGTTTTTTCGTTGTTCATCACATCAGCTTTTCTTCGAAGCAAGTTCCGGCAGTTCCGAGAAACTGCCGGTAACTTAGGTTACATACCTGCTTTTTTAGCAGTGGTATCCGCAGGAGCAGCAGTTGCATCTTCTGTATAAAGCGTGCCCTGTGGTTCTCTTGCATTGGCAGGCTTGGTACCCCGCAATGATTTTACATAACTGGACACCTGGGCAATCTGTTTGGGAGAAAGATCATCTTTCCAGCTGCGCATTCCCTTGGCGGTTCCGTATTTGATCGTTTTGAAAATATCTTTGATACTGCCGCCATATAACCAGTAATCATCTGTGAGGTTAGGTCCTACCGCATTTCCTCCTCCTTCCGGTGTGTGGCAGGCGGGGCATTTGGAAGGGTCGGTAAAGATGGCTTTACCAGCCTGAAGGTCTTCAGCAGCCGTCATATATTTGACCGTGTTCTCATCTACGATCTCCCCCTTTTTCTTCAGGTATTCCTGTACTTTTTGTTCTGCTTTTGCCATCGATGTTTCATATTCTTCCTTGCTGGATGGCCCTGTATGTGATACATGGAAACGCCAGAGGTATACCGCTGCAAAAATGATACAGAGATAGAAACCATATAACCACCAGGGGGGAAGACGGTTGTTCAGTTCCCGGATACCATCGTAGTCGTGACCCAGATCCAGGTCGGCTTCCTGACTAACCGGACGGAGTTTATTGATACGGTCCCACCAGCTGAGCCGGTTGGCCTTTTCCTGTTCAGCGACTATTTTTTCTTCTTCTGTGATGGGTGCAGCAACCCTTTCTTTTTCCTGTTTCAGCAGGAAACGGATATTGAGCAACATGCCAATGATCACCAGCAGTTCAAGGAAAAGTACCGATACCATGATATAGAATGTACTGGCTTCCATTCCGGCGATTGTTTTGGCAGCCTTGGGTGCGGCTGCAGTATCCTGCCCGAAAACGGTGGAAGCCAGCAGCAGCAGGGCCAGGGTAGCCAGTGGCTTTGCATTTTTGGCAGCCAGTCTTTTCTTCAATTTCACATCCGCAGCACCGATCATGATATTGGCCAGGATACCAATGATCACCAGCAATACCATCATGAGTACCAGTAAGGTTACAGCCAGTGGATTGCTGAATACAGATGGTTCGGGCGGACCCGCAGCCCAAACCGGCCGGGGGTTGAATAAGAGCAGCATGGTCAGTAGACCGGCAATATATCTTAGGTTGTTTCGCATATAGAAAACATTACAGGGTTTAGTTAATTGGATTGGTCGAGTGGCATTTGGCTTACTTCCTTAAAATCTGACTTCTTTGTTTTTAACACCCAGATCAGCATACCGGCAAAGAACATGAAGCAGATTGTCAGCGACAGCAGACCCATGAAGTCCACTCCGCTCACTTTTTCCAGGTAATTGATGAATTTCATTTTTGTTCGTTTATTTATTGATGGCCACGGGTTTGGGTTCTGCCTGAATATCCCTGCCCAGTCTCTGCAGGTAGGCGATCAGCGCGATTATTTCCTTATTAGGAGCTGTTTCAATCTGGTCTTTTTTCAGGCTGGCCGCTATTTGATTCGCCTGTTTCATGAGGTCTGCGTTGGCGATTTGATCATATCCTTTAGGATAAGGAACCCCAGGGTGCGCATGGCCCTTATTTTGGCGGGTGTACTGCTGGTGTCGAGCTTGTTCTTCAGCAACCAGATATATCGCGGCATGATGGATCCTGGTGAAGTGGAAGTAGGATCATACATATGGTTATAGTGCCATGAATCCGGACGCCTGTTTTTATCGGAGCCTTCGCGTGCCAGATCGGGACCGGTACGTTTGCTTCCCCATTGGAACGGATGATCATAGACAAACTCACCGGCCTTGGAATAATCACCATACCGGGCCACTTCATCACGGAAGGGTCGGATCATTTGTGAGTGACACAGGTAGCATCCTTCCCGGATATAAATATCACGGCCCTGCAGTTCGAGTGGTGTATAAGGTTTACACTGGCGAGGGTGGGTACATTTGATTTCACCAGGAAAGTGGGAATCATTTGAACCAGTCCGCCGATGGCCACCACGATCAGGCTTAGTACAAGCATGGTCACCGGCTTTCTTTCTATCACACGGTGCCAGTATTCCTTTTTATGACTCGTTTCTTTTACTAAAGGAGCTGCTTCTGCTTCTTCATTCGGGATGAAACGGCCTTTGGCAATTGTTTTCCAGATATTGTACACCATTATCAGGGCACCTGTGAGGTATAATGTTCCGCCGATACTTCTGGCCCAGTACATGGGTTTGATATTGGTAACGGTTTGCATGAAGTCGAACTTGAGCTGTCCTTCGGGAGTGAATTGTTTCCACATGATGCTCTGCTCAAAACCGGCCCAGTACAAGGGAACCGCATAAATGATGATACCGATGGTGCCCAGCCAGAAGTGATTGGTGGCCAGTTTTTTTGAATAAAGGGTTGTTCCCCACATTTTGGGGATCATATAATAAAGAATGGCAAAGGCAAGAAAACCGTTCCAGCCCAAACCGCCGATATGCACGTGGGCGATGGTCCAGTCGCTGAAATGGGAAATGGCATTTACATTTTTCAGGCTCAGCATCGGCCCTTCAAATGTGCTCATCCCATAACAGGTAATGGCCACTACCATGAATTTAAGAACAGGATCTTCCCTTACTTTATCCCAGGCGCCGCGGAGGGTGAACAATCCGTTGAGCATACCGCCCCAACTGGGAGCGATCAGCATGATGGAGAATACTACCCCTAAGGATTGTGCCCAGTCGGGCAATGCCGTATACAACAGGTGGTGAGGCCCTGCCCAGATATAAATAAAGATCAGCGCCCAGAAGTGAATGATGGAAAGCCGGTAGGAGTACACCGGCCGGTTAGCAGCTTTGGGAAGAAAATAATACATGAGACCCAATACCGGTGTGGTTAAAAAGAAAGCCACGGCATTGTGACCGTACCACCATTGCACCAGCGCATCCTGCACCCCTGCATACCAGCTATAGCTTTTCAGGGCAGAAACCGGGATTTCAATAGAGTTTACAATATGGAGCATGGCCACGGTAACCCAGGTGGCGATATAAAACCAGATGGCAACATAGAGGTGTTTCTCCCTTCTTTTGAGGATAGTGCCAAACATATTGATACCAAATACCACCCACACCAGGGTGATGGCGATATCGATGGGCCACTCCAGTTCGGCATATTCCTTACCGGTTGTTTTTCCCATCAGCAGGGTAATGGCGGCGGCAGCAATAATGGCCTGCCAGCCCCAGAAATGCACCCAGCTCAGTTTATCACTGTACATCCGGGCCTTACAAAGTCTTTGCAGCGAATAATAAATTCCTGCAAAAGAGGCATTTCCCACAAAGGCAAATATGATGGCGTTGGTGTGCAGGGGCCGGAGACGACCAAAGGTGGTGGCCGCAAGATTTAAACTGGCCGCCGGATAGTAGATCTGGATGGCAGCCCAAAGACCTGCCAGCATCCCTACCACGCCAAACAGGATAGTGGCTAAACCAAAGGCCCGTACAATCTTGTTGTCATAATAGAACTTTTCAACTTGCATAACCGGTTTTATTTATTGTGTTTTGGTAATCCGATGCGTTTGTTTGGGAACAGCGGGTTTGTCATCAAAAAGGATCCGGGAGGCAGGAGAATAATCGTCCTCAAACTGGCCGGATTTCACCCCCCACAAAAAGGCAATCAGGAAGACTGCGGCAACAGAAATGCTGGCTATAAGGAGTATCAGTATTACACTCATGCTGGTTTTTGCCTCCTGCTGTCCGAAGGCGTGTAAAAGTATTTTGGGGCTGGTCTATGGGATATAAGGAGCATCAACGCCGGAACTGATTTTAATCATGTTGTTCTTTTTCCCGGCAGGAGTCCCATTCGTTTGGCCAGCAGGCTGCTGCTGCCAAAAGTGATCAGCAGGATGCTCAGCGAGCTGCTCGGCATCAGGATGGCTGCAATGAGGGGTGAAAGGGTGCCCTGCACCGCAAAAAACAGCCCGATGATATTGTATACGATGGATAATACGAAACTGGCCACCACAATCTGTTGGTTGGCACGGCAAAGGGCGATAAACCGGGTCAGGCGGGATAGTTGTCCGGCCTCCACAATGGCATCACTGGAAGGGGTGAAATTATTGGCCTGTTCAGTAATGGCAATGCCCACCTCACTCTGCTTCAGGGCACCGGCATCATTGAGTCCGTCGCCGATCATAATGACCGATGCTCCTTTAAGTTGCAGGTTCTTGATATAATTCAGTTTGTCTTCGGGTTGCTGATGAAAAAGCAGGGTGGCTTTGGGCCCCAGTAATCCCTGTAAAGTGGTTTTTTCCGCTTCATTGTCGCCCGATAAAACCGAAAGGCGATAATGTCCTTTTAACTGTTGCAACAGGGCAGGAATCTCTTTGCGGTAATGATTGCTGAATAAAAAATATCCGAAGTACTGATCTTCGATGCTCACAAAAACCGCTGTGCCGGTATTTTCCTTTTTTGCACCGGTTACAAACTCATAGGTACCCAGTTTGATCTGGTCGTCTCCGGCGTAGCCTTCAATACCATGGCCGTGTGTTTCCCGGAATTCCGTTACCTCCACCTGCCGGCCATGTTCCAGGAAATGGGTCAGTGCCTTGCTCAGAGGATGCCCGGAGCAGGCGGCAACGGCCGCCACCTGTTGTTCCTGGTTATCTGAAATCCATTTTCCTTCATACACGATATCCTGTTCGCGGGTACTGGTAAGTGTTCCGGTTTTGTCGAATACAATATGGGTGGCTTTGGCTATATTTTCGATCACCTGGGCACTGCGGAGGTAAAATTTGTTTCGTCCCAGTATCCGCAGGATATTCCCGTTGGTAAATGTATTGGAGAGGAGTAAGGCGCAGGGACAGGCAATGATAAAGATGGAAGTGACTGCCGGCCAAAGTTTTGCCGGATCATTCAGTTGCCAGTAAACGGCAGTACTGAGGGCAATGGCCAGTACGATATAGGTAAACCAACGGCTGAGCAGGTGAACAAAAGATACGCTCCTGTCGGCATCATCCGTCTTCATTTCCTCTTTGTTCCAGAGTTTGGTGAGGTAACTTTGTGTTACTTCCTTTACCACCAGTATTTCAATATTTCCGCTGGTTTGCCTGCCACCGGCATACACCAGTTCACCCATCTCGCGCAGAACCGGTAATGATTCACCCGTTACAAAGCTATAATCGATAAAGGCTTTTCCTTTGGTGAGGATACCGTCTGCAGGAATCAGCTCTTCGTTATGGATCAGCAGGGTGTCACCCGGTTTGATATCCGGTAAACGGGTAGGGGTTTCCTGTTCATCTTTCAGTACGGAGACCGCCACCGGAAAATAGGAGGTATAATCCCTCTCAAATGAAAGTTGCCGGTAGGTTTTGTCCTGCAATATCCTTCCGGCCAGCATGAAAAATACAATCCCCGTCATGGAATCAAAATACCCGCCACCGGTACCGTTGATCACTTCCCAGGCACTCCGTATAAACGTAATGATGATGGCCAGCGCGATCGGCGCGTCGATATTCAGGAATTTATGTTGCAGGCTTTTCCAGGAAGAAATATAAAAGGGCAGGGAGGAATACAATAATACCGGGATGGCCAGCCCAAAACTGATCCATCGGAAGATTCCCCGAAGGGCGGTTTCGCTGGCATCAATACCGAGGTATTCAGGGAAGCTGAGCAGCATCACATTCCCAAAGCAAAATCCGGCGATGCCCAGTTGAAACACCATGGTTTTATTGATGGCCGGTCTTTTTTCCTTCAGGTCGTGCAGACTGATATAGGGTTCGTAGCCAATAGCCGTTAAACTTTCCACTACCTGACGCAGGGAGGTTTGGGCAGTGAGAAAGACAATGTCTACCTCTTTGCGGGTAAAATTTACCTTGCTCGAGAGCACCCCATTATTGACCCGATACAGGTTTTCGAGCAGGTACAAACAGGAACTGCAGTGCATCTGGGGAAGATAAAGAGTGACATGCACCTGTTTGTCGTCACGGAAACTGATCAGCTGGAGCTGGGTCTTTTCGTCATCAAGAAAGGCGAATTTATCGGCCCTCGCTTTAATTTTCTGGCTGATCCCCGGCTTTTCATTGAGGGAGTAGTAATCGCAAAGTCCTGTTTCATTCAGGATGCCGTACACCATTTTACAGCCTTCGCAGCAGAATTTTTTTTCTTCCAGACTGATCCGCTCATTGGGGCAGGGTTCACCGCAATGATAGCACTGGATCTGTTGTTGGATTGTTTCTTTTAGCGTGGACATAGGCTCCCGTTGGGCGCTAAAGTAGGGTTCACCCGAACCTAAATTCCTGATGATGTTCAAAAAAAATACTGATTAAAATCAGCCGTACAGCGCAAGAAGGCCTGCTTTTGCCTTTATTGGCCTTTTTTTATGGGATTCCTATTTTTTGAGTTGAATAAATTTTTCCCGGCAGCTTTTGCTGCAAAAGCCGTAAATCCTGCCTTGATAAGCGGTGGTATCCGTTACGCCAATGCGTACCGGCATTCCGCACACCGGATCATTGTTTGAAGAAAGTTTAATCGGGGCAGTCCTTTTATCCGCCTTCAAAAGGTTCTTTGAATTAAAGAGCGGAGCGTTTATAATCTCTGAAATGCTGACTAACCGGTACCAGACCTGCTCATTATCCATCCAGGCTACAACAACCATTTCTTTGCCTAATGCATGAATGACAGGGAAAGAAGCATTTGATTTATCGGAAGTGAGATCCATGGATTTCCTGTCTGTACCGTTGATTTTGTTAATTACAATTTTGGTGTAAAAGGAGTCTTCAATTTTTACAGTTTCGTTATACACCACCAGTTTTGTGTCTGGTGGTAAAATAGTAAGCTGGATATTTCTTGCATTATTGCTGATGAGTTTTCGTTCAGTTACATTTCCCTCGCTGTTTAGTTCGGCATAATGCACCCCTGCTCTGCTGCCTCCGGTGAACCAGGAAGCATAACTTTTGCCATTCAGGTTGTAAACAGAGGGTCCGTTATGCGGGCATCCGTTGATGACCCATCCGTCATTTGTAAACGGAACCGCTTTGCGGAACGTATTTCCGTTATCTGAAGACGTAATGATAGAAATGTCTCTGATTGAGTCTGAAAGGATATCGCGGAAAAGAATACTGATATTGCCTTTGGGATCACAGTGAATGTTTGTCCGGCAACACTGACAGGCAAGGGAGTCGATGATCGTTTCATCAGTGAACCCTTCTTTGTTAATGGTTTTTGCAAAAACTAAGGAGCGACCGTTTTTTTTGTCTCCCAGGGAAACATCCAGCCAGCAAGCGCCGATCTCGCCATCCGCGAGCCTGGCAATGGAAGCAAAGGAATGTCCTTTACCGGCGCTGGTATCACGATGAAGGAAGGCTGGTCTGGTCCAGCTTTTGCCTCCATCAAATGATTGGATATACCGCACAAATCCTGCAAACCTGTTTTTTTCCGTAGGCGCCGATGTTTCATAAACGGCCAGCAGGGTGCCATCCTGTTTCAGGGCGATCTTTGGCATCCCTTCTTCATGCAGGTTGGTATTGGGTTCAATGGGTATTTCATGGGGGGCTGAAAATTGCTGCTGTTCTCTTTCAAATACCGCAAAGAAGAATTTTTTCCGGTTGTCGGGATCTGTTTCTGCCCAGGTAGCGATCGGATAACCCTCAGGGTCGGTCGCAAAACTCACGCAGGAGGCTTTGTTTTTTCCCGAAAGGGCGACTATCCGATGCGCTTTATTTTTTGCAGGGTGTAGGGAACAGGAGATATCAGCAATCCAAATGGCCAGAGTGAAAATGGCAACCCATTTTATTTTCATAATATGCTGAGGCGTCATAGTAGATGATTTAAGGAAGTGGTCTTTTAATGCAGATTTGCCCGGGCAACGGGTAATGCAGGACATTAGTTCGACTTGGATCGTATAATTTTCCCCAGGTCATAGCTGATGCCAAGCGTGAAATTCCTCGGCTCACCCATTGAATAACTGGTGCCAAAATTGCTACGGCTGCTATTGACAGCGTAATAAGCATCCAGCAGGTTGATCACATTCAGCCAGATTTCCATCACCCCGGTCATGTACCCGAAACGTGTGTTCAGAATATCAAATCCCTTATACGAATACAGATTGAGAGGATCGGTATAATACCGGCTCATTTTTTGCCATTCTACGGAGGCTCTCAATCCTTTCAGGAATAAAGGTCGGTATGAGATCTCTGCATTATGTATCCAGTGCGGGGCATTACTGATCTCTTTTCCATTATACGAAATCCCTTTTTCTGTATAGTCCAGAAATTCATGCTTGTTAAGAGCGCCATTGAACCTGATCTGCAAGCCTTTGAATGGGGTAGCCGTGATTCCCATTTCAATTCCTTTATGCAAAGTGCCGCCGGCATTGGCATTTCCGAATGTGCCATCATCAAATTTGACTGAGATGATCGAGTTTTTTCCCTGCAGGCGGTAGACAGCGATTTCGGCTACCAGTTTGTCTTTGATCAGTTGTGCCCATGCACCCCACTCCAGGTTGTCAAATGTGGAGGGGTCGAGATTCGGCACTTTAACTGACCTGAATAGTTCAGATACCTGAGGTGGAACAAATCCCCTGCTATAATTGAAATAAAAGCCACGGTTCTTCTTAAAATTATAGGTAAAACCGATTTTGGGACTAACCTGTGAAAATGAGCTGGTAGTGTCTGGTGATCCGCTTACAGCCGAAACAGGCAAGTGATTATTAAACCTGTAGGTAAAGGCATCATATCGAAGGGACCCCACGAGTCTGAGATTTCTGGCAGGAGAGCATTCAAAATTGACATAGGATGCCAGGTTCAGGATATGGGTTGTGTAATCAACCAAAAGACTATCGGGCCGGTTGATGTAACCGGTATATTTTTTTGTGATGCTGTCTTTGTTGATCCGGATATAGTTCGCCCAGGCGGTGTTCGGGCTTGCATCCACACTGAAGCCTCCTACCAGCACTGATTGCATCCAGTTCATTTTTTGGCGGTGTTGTGCGATCAGCACCAGACTCCGAAACCTGTTTTCGTTGATTTCGCCATGGGCCAGATTTTTTTTTCCCACAAATTGGTTTCCCTGCCGGCGATAATCGTCTCTTATTCGGTAAGACGGATTTTGCCCAAGACTATTGTACCTGAAAACAGCATGAATGCTGGTTTTACTAAGGTCATTCCATTCCCTGATCAGAGTGGTTCTGTGCCGGATCGTCCGGGCCCTGCGATAAGTGAATGTTTGCAGACTATTAAAAGACTTATTAGCAAACATGCTGCTATCCACGCTTCCCGTCATGTCGCTGTAGTAGTCCATCATGGTAAAGCTGTTTTCCAGTTTTGTTTTCTCATTGAACCGGTAATCCGCTCTCGCCGTAACAATCGATTTCCTGAAATCAGTGAATTCAATGAACCCGCTTTTACGGGTGGCATAATACCCGTTGATCCCGAAGCCCCATTTATTTTTGGAAAAACCGGTTTGCAGGTCTGCTCTTTTATACCCGATATTGTTTAGTTGTAAGCTGGTTTTCAGCAACGGGATGGCGGGTGGTGCATGGGTGATCATGTTTACAACACCTCCGATGGCCTCACCGCCATATAGGCTGCTGCCGGGTCCTTTAATGATCTCTATACTTTTAACGGCAGCCATGTTGATTTCCATCAACGCATTATGGTTGAAGACACCAGATGTCCTGACCGGGATACCATCTTCGAGATAAAGGAAAAGACTCCTGGTGCCCATCGGCTGGCGAATGCCCATTGCATGCTGTTCATTTCCCAGATTGATCATATAAACTCCGCTTGATTTGTTCACAAGCTGGTCGATAGTGGTGGCCTTTGTTTCGTTGATGGCCTTGCTCCCCAGCGTATTGATGGATAGCGGTGATTGTGTTCTCAGCGACAGGTCACGGTTGGCAGATACCACTATTTCCTGGAGTAAGTTCTCGGTTTTTTGAAGTGCGATCTGAGAGGGGTTGTTTCCGGCCCTGATTTTTACCGGTGTATAACCGCTGAAGCTGATGATCATGTCAGTTCCCTCAGGGGGTAAGGAAAAACTGCCGTCGGCAGCTGATAAAATTGTCTTTCCCTGAATCGCTACCGAGGCTCCCGATAAAGGTTCTTTAGACGATGCGTCGTATATTATTGCCCGTGTATTTTGTTGTGCATGCAGTGTTAACCCTATTTGCAGAATGCAGAACAAGAGGATTGTATTTTTCATTTTAATTTTTTGTTCGGCGTGACAGATGATTTGTTATTGGCGGCATTTTTCCATGATCTCATGAAAAGTGTCGTGGGCGCTTGTTATCAGCATTTTCAGTTCAGCATCCTGTTGTTTGGAGACAACTGCTGCCTGGATTTTCTTACACTGCCCTACCAGTTTTTCCAGAATGGGGCCTGTAAGGCTTCCGTTATATCCTTCGGGGACTATTGATTTTTTCCAGGTTTTAGCCCTTTTCACTAAAACAGCAGCGCTGTCTTTCAAGGGTTGAAGATTATTTTCTTCCGCCGGATGGAAAGTCGCACTCATGATATTGTGAAAAGCATGCATCTCTTTCCATTCTGCTTTTTGCGCGTTAAGGGATGTGGCTGTCCAGATAATAAGGACAGTAAGGAGTATCTTTTTCATATAATTTCTTTTAGAGGGTTGAATACAGGTAACCTATTGACAGCTGCGTGGCAGTGCCAGAACGGATTTCCTGTCCGAATCAATAAGTGTACTGGTTAATAGTGGTGTAGCTGCCGATCACCTGGAACAAGGTGAGCCGCTAAAGGAGAAAACAAATCGTGGTTCAGGCCTTCTGAGGGGGGTGGAAGAATGCAAAAGAACGGTCAACAGGTTTGGTGGGAATAAAGAGGTTCACTGTTGCTTTAAGAAGAAAGCAAAGAGGCGATGTGTCAATTCGGAAATAGGACTTTGAAGAGATGACAAAACTGGAAATCTCGGCTTTACCAGGTGCAGGCTGTTCTTCTTTTTCCTGTTGTTTCCATTTTTTCATCAGCACACAGTTCCCCTTGCAATTCATTTTGGGACGAAACCTGTTCTAACAGCTATTCCGTGCAATCCAGGCCTGATTGATCCGAAAGACAGCAAGGGTCAGCCAGTTGCTCATCGACTGGCTGACCAGTATCGTTAAAAGTAGTATGGCAAATGCCTTTCGCATGAAACAAAAATCAGCAAATTGATCTTTTTCGGTTTGTGCAATTTCAGCTTAAGCCATGATTTTGGTCATTGAAATTCCTGTTAGTTCAGACTTTCCCGCTGAATAATTTCATGGCAGCGGGGAAAAGAAAATTGTTTTCAAGATGTACATGCCGGTGCAGGTCCTGCTCAAAAGCCTGTAGTGCCGCATAACATAGTTTATAGGTGGTACAGGCATCGGCAGGTGCATTGTAATCATTGGTGAGTTCACGCATCTCCTGTAACATGCTGCCGGCATGATCATGCTCCTGCTCCATGATGGAAACCGGTGCACCAATAAACGTGCTGCTGATGGGGATGGATCCGTTTTCTCTATACATTTTTTCCACTTCATCAATCCGGGGAAAAAGGATTTTTTCCTCTTTCATCATATGCATTTCCATTTCTTCACAAACGGCTGCGAAGAGGGCGGTAATCTTCAGCAGCTCCGGATGACGCTCTCCGTGTTTTGAACTTACCTTCTGCAGATAAGCCAGCATAACCGGCATTTCCCTTTTCACATACTGGTGATGGGTGTTCACGATATAGGTGGACAGTTCCTGCAGGGACATGGCGCTGAAATCATCGCCCCCTGAATCTTTTGATTCATAAATTTTTTCAAGATCAAGTAATACGCTGGCGGGATTAATTTTATTTTCCCGGCAGGCCTCCTGCAGACTTCTTTTTCCACGGCAGCAGAAATCAAGATTATATTTTTCAAATACGGCGGCAGACTGGTGATTGCCGGTGACAATCGAAGCCAGGGTCTGGTCAAGTAATTCAGTCATATGATTATTTTTAAATTAAAGATCTTTTCTTTTGAATATCCTAACGGCGATCCAAAGCGGAAGCAGTATCCAGACGAGCATGATACCGGCTGTGAAGAGGATGCCGGTGCCATTGCCAAAGAAATCCTTATACAACGCGCCGGTATAGCCCATCAGAGCACTGATATCCATTTTCAGCATGATGAAAAATCCTGCCAAGGTCGATTGGGTTCAGAGCAGATAAAACAAGGGTCAGTTTTTCCAGCGGGTAATCGCTGAAGGAGAACAGGATCAGCAGCACCAGCCCGTCATAGATCAGCGCAAAATAAAACCAGAGCAACAGCACAAAACCGATTCCCCTGGCCTTGTCGCGCGCGATGACCGAAGCCAAAAAGGCCAGTGAGGTAAATACCATGGACAGGGCGAGGCCGGTGAATACCAGCGCGAAGCCCGTGGCATCGGGGGAATAGATCAGCACGGGGATCCCCACCCCAATGAAAAATGCACCCAGCAGGGAGATACTCACACCGGTGTACTCACTGAGCAGGATACGGGTGCGGCTCATGGGCTGGCAAGACATGAGCTCGATGAATTCATAGGAATTATAATAATGGATGGTGGTGAATACAAGGCTCACCAATGGCAAAACGATGAGTACAATATTCAGTAAACTCAGCAGGGCTTTGCTGTTATTCTCTTCCATCTGGAACATGCTCAGCGATACCAGTAACAAAAAAAGGGTATAGGACAGGATGATCCGGCTTCTCAGGATATCATATAATACGTATCGCGATAATTTCAGCATATAACCTCCCTTCGCCACCGGGGCGGTTTTTGGTCAGTAGATTTTTTCATTTCTTTTTGTTTCAGTCAGGGGTGTCATCCAGTCCTGTTCCAATTTTTCGCCTTTCATGATCCTGGCAATCGCTTTCCCCAGCCGCATCTCTCCTGTTTCTTCCTGCAGTGTTTCGAGTTCTTTGAAGAACTGCATCTTTCCTTCCTGCAGGTATAATACATGGGTAGTGAGTTCGTCTATATCGCTCAGGATATGCGAAGTGATCAGGATCAGTTTACCTTTTTGTTTTTCCAGCAGGATCTTGGCCTTCAGGATTTCTGCTGCCAGCGGATCCAGTCCGGCCGTGGGTTCATCCAGTATCAGGATGGAAGGACTAAAAAGAAAGGCCAGTGCAGCGCTAACTTTCTGCCGGGTGCCACCGCTCAGTGTCCGCATCCTTTTGTCGGACATCTTATCCAGCTCGAACTGCCGGAACAAATCCATGTCGCGGCTGTTGTGCTGGCGGATATGTTCAAGCATGCTGAACAGCTGACCGATCTTCATATTATCCGGATACCTCCCGATTTGCGGCATGTATCCGATCTTGTTCCGGTAGGAGGGGCTATCCAGTATGTTTTCATCCTCTACCAGTATCCTTCCCTGGTCGGGCCGCACCATTCCCAGTATTGATTTGATGAGGGTGGTTTTGCCAGATCCGTTGGGTCCGATCAAGGATACCACCTGCCCTTTTTCAAAGGAAGCACTGATATCATCCAGC
This sequence comes from Chitinophagaceae bacterium, assembly GCA_016720745.1. Lineage (GTDB taxonomy): Bacteria > Bacteroidota > Bacteroidia > Chitinophagales > Chitinophagaceae > JJ008. The sequence continues at coordinate 22,821 of JADKKA010000014.1, forward strand.
ACCCTGAGTTTGCGGAATTTTTTGGAGACATGTTCGATGCGGATCATAATACAATGGATTTCATGAATGGTTGGTGATCGGCCAGGTTTACGGGGGTCATCCGGGAACAGCTTTTTCGGCCTTATCCAGTAATTGTGTGGCAAAACTCCTGAACAACATCAGGGTATGCGGGTTTTGTTCTACGATCAGTGAATAAAGACTGACGGGATGAAAGGGAACATCGCCTGTGCCATCCCTGTTCAGATCATAGCCTTCATATTTATCCCAGTAATTTTTATCAAAATTATTCAATACAAGGGTTCCGTTGGTGCCCACATCAAAACTGTTGCCGGTAAAATTGTTATAGGTGAAAATATTGTCTTCACAGCTGGCCTGTATTTTGACCGCCCAGCCATTGCCTTTAAAAGTGTTTTTTTCGATTTGCAGCCGGCTGCTTCCTTCCAGGTGGATGCCCACGGTGTTCCGGTAAAATGTGTTGTTACCGATATAACTGTCTGTAATATCTTTTAGTAAAATGCCATAGGCGGAAGGTCCCCAGTTCTGATCAAAATGATTCTGCCGCATCTTCACTTTTTTGGAATACATCACGGCTACTCCGGCGCCATTATTCCGGAAAATATTATGCTGGTACACATCGTCATTGGAAAACATGAAGTGAAGGCCGTACCGGATATTTTTTTCGCTGAAGTTATCCCGGATGGTGGATCCGGTGACAAACTCAAAATAGATACCGTCGCGGTGTCCGGTGACATAATTATTTTCGATCAGGGCGTCTCTGCATTTCCAGAGATGGATACCGTTACCGGTCAATTGTTCCGATTTTGGTGTGCCCTCGATCTTATTATTCCGGATGGTGACAAATGAAGAGTTTGATACATGGATCGCAAAATAGGAATCCCGGATGCTGATGCCGTCGAGCAGCAGGGAGGAAGCGTCCACTATCTTGATAGCGGCAAAATCATTCAAGGCGGAATAGCCCGCATGTTGCAGCTGCAGGTTACGGATACTGACATGATAACCGCTGATCAAAAGGATCTCATGCTTGTTTTCGCCATCCAGCACACAGTTGCCTTCTCCGATCAGGGTCAGGGCCCGGGTGATCGTAATGGCGCCTTCTTTGTATAGCCCCGGTTGTAACAGTAAGGTGTCACCATCCTTTGCGATGGCAACCGTTGCTTTGAGCTGTCCCGGCTTCACAGGAATTTTTTTTCCAAATGCTGCGGGAGCAATAACAAACAGCAATATGGAAAGGAATAGCTTCATTTATTTTGTTTTGTCAAGAAATTGCTGCCAGCTGCTGCTGATGCAGTTTTTCTTTCCCGAAATGAATTTCTCCGCTGCGGCAGCGGAAGCAAAACCCGCCGTCTGGCTACCCATCGGACTTCTCAGTTCGGGGTCGGTGACAAATGAGGCATTCTGGGTTTCTGCAAATTCATTGGGGCGGTCAAATAACACCGTGTAGGTTTTGGAAATGTTATCGGCAGTTTCACCACCCTGGTTCAGGAATCTGGCGAGGCAAATCAGGTCATCAAACTTATACATTTTCCCTTTTTTGGTGATGAGTTCGCCACCAAACCGGGTATCGGTGATACCCATCTTGCAGAAATGACAATTATCTGTTCCGGGTTTGAAAGGTTCTGGTTTTGTGCTGCAGGATAAAATGAGAATGGCAGGCAGCAGCAAGGCTGCAATGGCTTTCCTTTTGAAAAAACCACCCGGTTTACGGTGCCGGTACCATTCCACAAACCATACTACAAATGCAAGTGTTCCGGCGGCCACCACTACCCATCCCCCCACATCAGGAAGGGAGTAAGCATCAAAATTCAGCAGGCGTTTATGTCCGATCAAAGGAGGCTGGTAAGTAAGTCCGGGTACCTGGATCGGTGCAGTAGGGTCCAGGTTACTGCCATAGTCTTTTCCCCATTTCCAGAAATCATACATGGCCAGTAACCCACCGATTCCGGAAAGGATCAGATAATAAAACAGGAATTTTCTTCTGCCTGTAATGGCAACGGTCATTCCCAGCAACATAAAAAAACCAACGACCCAGGGCAGGAAGCTGAACTCGGGGAACATGCCTTCATTGATCGGTTTCATGCCGATGTAGTGATTCAATCCGTTGATCACATCCACATCCCCACTCAAACCATTGATCCAGATATTCATGGTCAATCCTTCGGGGTATTGGGGGGCAAAGAGGTCGATACGCCAGGCGGGTAAAAAGAATACGATCATCAGGGCTCCGGAAGCAAAGGCAACAAGGATCCTGGAGGCTACACTTAATTGTTGTTTCATGATTCTGTAGTTTGAAACTTCCGGGACTTTCGCCCCGGAAGCCATTCATCAACCTTTCAACGAAGTTCTTATTTGGCCGGTGGAACCAGTACGGCGTCAATGACATGTACTATTCCATTGGAAGCAGGTACTGAAGCAATGATCGTTGCGGTTCCGTTCAGCATTATTTTTCCGTCTTTGATACTTACGGTGATATTTCCTCCATTGACCATACCGATATTCATTCCGTCGGTCAGGAAATCTGTTTTTAAGGAAGAAGTGGTTACATGGTATTGCAGGATGTCCTGCAGATCCGCTTTTTTATCGTCTTTCATTAATCCATCCACTGTACCGGCCGGTAATTTGTCGAAGGCGGCATTGGTGGGGGCAAATACCGTAAAGGGACCGGCATTGGAAAGGGAAGTAACCAGGTCGGCCTGTTTTACCGCTGCCACCAGTGTGGTATGATCGGGTGATCCCATGGCCACTTTCACAACGTCTTTTTGGGATACATCATCCTGTACGGCTTCCTGTCCACCGGTGGCAACAGGGGCATCTATTCCGGCTCCGGTATTGTCGGCTTTCTTTTCGTTATTACAACTGCTGATACAAATACCCAGTGCAAGGATGGAGTATTGCAAATATTTTTTCATAATATTCATTTGAATTTGAAAAAGGGATGCGGGTGAAAGGGCATTCCACCCGCATTCGGTTTATTTTGGTTGTTCAGTTGCTTTCTTTTCAGTTGCAGCAGGTTCGGTTTTACCGGTGCTGAAACTAAGCGGTACCGATGAGCCGGCCGGACTTACCCTTATATATCCCTGCATTTCCTGGTGCAGTGCAGAGCAGAAATCGGTGCAATACATTGGATACACACCTACACGCTCCGGTTTCCATGCCAGGGTTTGTGTTTCTCCAGGCATGATCAGCAACTCGGCATTATTGGCACCTTTTACGGCAAATCCATGCGGTACATCCCAGTCCTGTTCCAGATTGGTAACATGGAAGTACACGATATCACCCAGTTTTACGCCTTCAATATTGTCCGGTGTAAAGTGTGAGCGGATGGAAGTCATGTACACATGTATTTCGTTACCCTTGCGCTCCACCCGGGCAAATTTGTCGCCCAGTGCGGCATAGGGGTTTTTGTTTTCCTCGATCTTGTAGATCTTGGTGGAATTTTTCATGATCAGTGATGCCGGAATGGATTCTGCATAGTGGGGTTCCCCGATCGTTGGGAAATCAAGCAGCAGTTTCATCTTATCACCATCAATGGAATACAATTGGGCGCTTTGGGCCAGTTCGGGACCAGTAGGAAGGTAGCGGTCCTTGGTGATCTTGTTATACGCGATCACATATTTACCATGCGGTTTTTTGGTAGGTCCGCCGGGTACACTAAGGTGTCCAATGGAATAATAGGTTGGAACACGGTCCAGCACTTTCAGGTCCTTCACATTCCATTTCACGATTTCGGAAGAAACAAAGAATGAAGTATAGGCATTTCCGTTGGCATCAAATTCGGTATGCAATGGGCCCAGTCCGGGTTTCTGTACTTCGCCATGTAATACGGCATCATATTTCAGCACAGGGATGCCTTCATAATCACCATCAAAGTTTTTGGCGGCAATAGCCTGCTGGATCTTGGTAAAAGAGAAAACGGGGATCACCGCTGCCAGTTTACCGCTTCCTACAATGTATTCACCAGTGGGGTCGGTATCGCATCCGTGTGGTGATTTGGGGCAGGGCATATAATAGATCATGTCCGGACAATCCTTTGGATCCAGCATCAGCACTTCGTTTTCGATAGTGGAAGTAGCCATATGTTTGGAATCGTCATATACATTATGGGCATACTTCACAGATTTTTTCACTGCCTTTCCGGCTTTTACATACTCTTCCGCTTTTTTCCAGTTCACACACATGATGAAGTCCTTGTCTTTCGAAGCATTCACTTCCAGCAGGGTATTGGCCCTTTCCGAGTTATAACAGCTGAAGAACATCCAGCCATGTGATTTTCCTTTACCGGCACGGGCCAGGTCATAGTTCACTCCGGGGGTCTGGATCTGGAAAGCGATCTTCATGCCACCGGTGGTTTTATCCACACTAATGAAGCTGACGGTGCCTTTGAAATTCTCTTTATAGGTATTGATAGGTACATCCTGATTTTCTCCCATGGGGATGCTGAAACGGGTACCGGCCACCACATATTCTGAGTTTTCTGTAATAAAAGGTGAAGAGTGGTTGCCAGCGCTGTTGGGGATCTCAATGATCTCGGCGGTTTTAAAGGTTTTCAGGTCAATCCGGGCGATACGGGGAGTGTTGTTGGCATTTCCAAAAGCCCAACGGCCATCATGTTCGCCATTGGTTAAAGTAAGGGCGATGTGATGGAGATCGTCCCAGGGTACAAACCCATGGGAAGTGTTCAGCATGGCTTTTGTTTCTTCACTGTAGCCATATCCTTTTTCAGGATCTACGGAGAATACAGGGATCACACGGAAAAGCCGGCCGGAAGGGATTCCGTAAACAGACATTTGTCCGCTGAATCCACCCGAAACGAAATTGTAGAATTCATCGTATTTACCGGGAGCAATATAGGTTTTGGATGCATCGCCACTTACAGCAGCGCCCGATCCTTTTGGTTTGCAACCCTGGAAGGAGCATAAACCAGCCACTACCAGCATTAACGTGAGCAGGGACTTGTTGAAGATAAGTTTCATATAGAATTTTTATTTAGCAGTTAAAAATGAGAGTTCGTCCGGCGTGATTGGTTTTTGTAGATGGCTTTATTTTTCACCATCGTTGCTGCGCATGTACTCAAGTATTTCACGCGCCTGGTCCTGTGTGATATTCTGATTCGGCATACGAACCATACACTGTTCGAGTAGTTTCTGGGCTTCCGCATCAGTATCCAGCATCATATCCACATTGGTGATCATGTTCATGATCCAGAGTGGCTGCCTTCTCTTGGTCACTTCCAGCCATCCGGGTCCAACCAGTTTTTCTGCGGTGAGTTTATGACAGCTCTGGCATTTAAGTTCATAAGTGGCTTTGCCAGCAGTTACCTTGGCCTGATCGAGCGGAGAGCTAAGGGTTATATCGCCTTCCTTCATTTCCGTACCATGTGTTTCAGTCTGATTTTTGGTCAGCTCCTGTACATCTACGGGTGGGGGATCTTTTTTTGCACCTTCCTTGCAGGAAGTAAATAATAAGGCTCCGAAAAGGGCTGCTGAAATTGTCTGGAGTTTCATTGTTGGGGGTTTTAGTTATTCCAAATTTATAAAAAAGATGTCGATGTCTTTAATTGGTCAAAACTATTTGCTGTTGGATGCGTCGGGGCTGATAAGCATCAAAAAAAAAGTTGATATTCGTCATCTTTGTTGAAATATAGCGAATTAGCTTTGCCCAATGTTTTTTTCCAAAACATTTGGATATGCCATCCGTAGTATCCTGTTTTTGGCTTCCCTGAAGAAAGATCAGCGGGTTTTATTGGCCGAAATCGCCTCTAAACTGAAAGTCCCCCGTCATTTTCTGGCCAAAGTGATGAAAAAACTCGCCAGTGAAGGATTGATCTCATCTTTTAAGGGACCCAACGGTGGGTTTGCGAGCAACGAACTTACATCCGGTATTACCTTACTGAAAGTAGCGTCGATCACCGGTGAAACAGCCCATTTTGGTTCCTGCGTATTAAGGCTTCGAAAATGTAATGCCCGAAACCCCTGTCCGCTACACAATCAGGCACAGTCACTGCGGGATCAATGGATCGAACTCCTATGTCATACCACTATCAATGACCTGCTCGAAGGCCGACAACAGGATTTTATCAACAGTATAACAGCGGCCTGAACCAACCCTGATTTTAATCAGCTTTTTTCATGTTTCAACATTATTAATTTGTTTGTTATATAATGCCCTTAAGCCGAAAAATGATGTTGAAAAGAAAATCTATTGATAAAGACCAGGCTGTAGCCGCCATTGTCAACAATGATTACCGAACGGCCGATGTCTTCCGCAAATACAATATTGAATATTGCTGCGGGGGCAAGTACCCCCTGCACATGGCCTGTCAGATACAGGGTGTAGAGGAAGAAGAGGTCCTCCGTGATCTGGAAGCCGCCACCCGGGAGGTGAATACTTCCAATACACTTGATTTTAATGGCTGGCATATCGATTTCCTCACCGATTATATTGTAAATGTTCACCACCATTACCTGCGTAAGGCATTGCCGGGGGTAAAGGATTATGTAGACCGCTTTGCGGATGGGCACCGGAAAAAATATCCTTACCTGGAAGAACTGCAGAACGTGATCTTGCAACTGCATCACAGTTTTATTCCCCATCTGGAACAGGAGGAGGAGGTTATTTTTCCCTATATCCGTCAGATCAGTCATGCTTATTACAGCCGTGAATCATATGCCAGTCTGCTGGTACGCACGCTTCGTAAACCGGTAGAGGAGATGATGCAGCATGAACATGATACAACGGCCAAACTGATCAAAAGGATGAGAGGACTTACCGATCAGTATAATCCGCCGGAAAATGCCTGTATATCGCATCGAGTCACCTTCCATAAACTCAAAGAAGTGGACAACGATATCGTGCAACACCTGCACCTCGAGAACAATATCCTCTTCCCTAAGGCAATCGCTATGGAGAAGGAACTGCTCCAGCACAGGGATTAATACCGGAATACCTCCTGTTTTCATTATTTTTATCGGGCCTGAGCAAAAGGCCATCCTCACTTATGCTGAAGAATACAGAACACCTGGTTTCCCTTTTCGAGAATGCCACAGAAGGAATTGTGATCACAAACCGGCAGGGTATCATCATCCTGGTAAATCCTGCTGCAGGTATCATGTTTGGATACCGTCCGGATGAACTTGCTGGTCAACCGGTAGAAGTATTGATCCCCGACCGTCACCGTCACCATCATCATGAACTCAGGGAAGGGTTTTACCAGCATCCCGGTAACCGGTCGATGGGGCAAAACCGCGATCTCCATGGTCGCAGGAAAGACGGATCCGACCTGCCGGTGGAAGTAAGTCTCAGCCATTACGAGAAGAATGGAGAGATGTTTGTGATCGCATTTATTGTTGATATCACCCGCCGGAAGGAAATTGAGGCCAGTATGGTGAAACAGCAGAAAGAACTTGAAAAAATCAGCAGCCAGATCCGTAAACTGAATGCGGAACTGGAAGCCAAAGTAGAAGAAAGGACACAGATCCTGAAAGAGGCCTTGCAGCGGTTGGAGGATTCACAGATCGAATTGAGCGAGGTATTGGACAAAGAAAGACAATTAAATGAGATCAAAAGCCGCTTTGTATCCATGGCTTCCCATGAATTCAGGACCCCGCTCAGTACCGTTCTGTCATCCGCCTCCCTGCTCTCAAAGTACACAAAGGAAGAAGAACAGGAACAAAGGAACCGGCATATTGGCAAGATCAAGAACTCCGTTAAACACCTGAACGATATCCTGGAAGATTTCCTGAACCTTGGAAAGCTGGATGAAGGAAAAGTATCGGTTCACCCCACCAGTTTTTGCCTGAAGGAATTCATTCTTGAAACGGGAGATGAATTAAAAGGATTGCTCAAGACCGGACAGCAGATCCTGCACCATCACGAACAGGATGAGTTTGTGATCGCCGATAAAAAACTGCTTCGGAACATCCTGTTTAACCTGATTTCAAATGCCATCAAGTTTTCTGAGGAAGGCGCATCCATAGAAGTCGGCAGCCATATCGGGGACAATGAATTCAGTATCCAGGTAAAAGACCATGGAATCGGGATTTCGGAAGCCGACCAGGAGCATTTGTTCTCCAGTTTCTTCAGGGCAGCCAATGCCACCAATATCCAGGGAACCAGTTTAGGGCTGCACCTCGTGAAAAGATATGCCGATTTACAAGGGGCATCATAAATTTGCAAAGCCGGCTGAATGAAGGCACTTCGGTCACTATCTTTATACCTGTAAACAAAGAGAATGAAAAAAATTCTGGTAATTGATGATAATCCGGATATCCGGGAAAATACATCTGAGATCCTTGAACTGGCCGGATTTAAGACATTTATGGCAGTGAATGGGAAAAAAGGGGTGGATGCCGCCCTCAGAGAGAAGCCCGATGTGATTGTATGTGATATCATGATGCCCGACCTCGACGGGTATGGCGTATTACACATGCTTCGGAAAAATGAAGCCACCCAGCATATCCCATTTATCTTCCTGACCGCCAAAACGGAGAGAAGTGATTTCCGAAAGGGGATGGAAATGGGAGCGGATGATTATATCACCAAACCCTTTGAAGACATTGAACTGCTCAATGCCATTGAGGCAAGATTGAAGAAAGCCGCTGTCCTCGATACCATGTATGCCTCCTCCGTACAGGGTGTGAGCCAGTTCATCCGGGATGTAAAGGATACCGGATTGATCAGCCAGTTGGCGGAACAGTATGAAGTGCTCACCCTCAGCACGAAGCAACACCTGTACCAGGAAGGCAAGCGACCCCGTTTCCTCTATTACCTGATGAAAGGGAAGATCAAAGGATTTAAAGTGCATGAAGATGGAAAGGAATATATCACCGACCTGTTCAGCGAAGGTGACTTTTAGGGGGTACCCGGCCCTGATCGAGGATAAAAATTATGATGACAGCGCCGTTGTACTGGAAGAAGCCGAAGTGATGCAGATCCCCAGGGAAGATTTCCTGCAAATGATTTACGGGGATATTTCCATTGCTACCAAATTTATCCGCATCATCACCCAAAACGTAAAGGAAAAAGAAGAAAGACTGATGAGTCTTGCTTACAGTTCATTGCGTAAAAGGGTGGCGAAGGCATTGGTGGATATCCATGCTAAATTCAACAGCACCGGGGAAAATAAGCCCATTGAAATTTCCAGGGATGATATTGCACATTATGTGGGTACTGCCACAGAATCACTGATCCGGACATTGAGCGATTTCAAAGGAGAAAAATTAATTGAAATCCGGGAAGGCAAGATCAATATCAGCAATCTGGAAAAACTCAAGAACCTCCTTTACTAAGCAGTTTCAATACACAACCACTTCTACCGGGATTTTGCTGTGATCATCGCGGCCACGGGGGATATGAATCTCCAGTTCTCCGTTTTTATAAATGGCGGCTGTCATAACAGTATCCGCATCATCCGGTAAAATAAAAGTCTCTTTCCACTCGGAAAAGAACTGTTCCGTTGATTCATCAAATTTGTGCCAGGCTTCTTTCTTGACGGCAGAAACTACGAGTTTTTTATTGATAATCGTTACTGAAAAATCTTTTCTTTCCATACCCGGAACAGCCACAAAAACCAGGTATTCTCCGGGATGCTCACCCAGACTAACAGCAGATGAAACCGAAAGTGCAGAATTTTTACCGGGCACTGCTTTCAGTGACCTGCGGCCTTGGTCCAGGTTAAGGATTACTTCCTTGGGGCGATGGGCCTTGCTCATTTTTTCGGATTTATCTTTATAAAATAAGCCCCCGCCTTTCAGCTTTCAGCGGGGGCTGCCCTTACAGGCACATACTTCTTAATTGACAGCTATGTTTTTTACCTGTTTTGTTTCTTTGACCAGCAATTTTGGAATCATAATCTTCAATTCCCCATTAACATAACTGGCTTCAATTTTTGATGCATCACAGTTTTCAGGAAGGGTAAAACTCCGGTTCCAACTGCTGTAGTTGTATTCCCGGCGGTTAAATCTTCCGTTCTTTTCTTCTTTCTCCTCTTTTTCATGTTCGGCACTGATGGTCAGCATATCATCAAATGCTTCCACTTTGAAGTCTTTTTTCTCCATACCGGGTGCCGCTACCGTCAGCCTGAATTCCTTATCCGTTTCCGAAACGTTTACAGCGGGTACGTTCATGATCTTGCCCATGGTGAAAAATTCATCCAGCGGGGCATTGAAAAATTTCTCCATCCAGCCACTGTCAAACAAAGTGGGCCGGGAGCTTTTGGGCTTCTCAACAGCTTTGTTTTCCATATACTGCGTTTTGAAGTGAAACAATGATTGTTAACACCCTGTAAAATAGCAGCTGTGAAATACGATAAACAATGATCCGGAAAGGATATATTGATGATTTTCGTCAATCGTCCAGGAACTCATCCAGTTCCCTTCTTTCCTTCTTGGTGGGACGACCGATTTTGCTCCGCCTTTTACCGGTATGAAAGCTGGCAGCCTGGTACTGAAGGCGTTGAATTTCCTCTTCTGGAGTAATATCTGTGTAGTGTAGAATTGCTTCGGTAAAAGCTACCCGGTTGTAAAGCAGGCCGGTAACCTTGATCCGCCAGCGTTTAGCTTCTGTTTTTACTTCATATTCATCCCCTATACTCACGGACCGGGAAGATTTGGCCTGCAACCCATCAAATTTTACCTTACCCGTATCACAGGCCGATGCCGCCAGGGTCCTGGTTTTAAAGAGCCGGATGGCCCAGAGGTATTTGTCAAGACGAAGTTTTTCTTTTGCAGCCATTGGTATAAAAACAGGTGATGGGATTCGTTTTTTTAATACTTTACTGTACTAAATTAATTAATAATGAAAAGGGCTGCGCTGAATTTTTTATTCATCCTGATTTGTCTGCTTTCCGCTGAATACCTTTTGGCCCAGGGAGGGATCACCTGGGGAAAAGACGGACAATCCTATTACCGGAGTGAGAACGGTGAAATCGTCCGCTACAACCTTCCGGAAAATAAAAAGGAAGTTCTGGTGATGAAGGATAAACTGAAAACTGCCGGAGCAGAGAAATCCATACCTATCCGCAGTTTTAAATTTTCGGCAGATTACGGGCAGCTCCTCCTCTATACCAACAGCAAAAAAGTATGGAGGGCCGATACAAGGGGCGATTACTGGCATTATCAAATCGCCAATGGTCAGTTCCGGCAACTGGGTAAAAGCCGTCCTGCTTCTTCTCTGATGTTTGCCAAGTTTTCACCCGACGGAAAGAAAGTGGCCTATGTAAGTGAATACAATCTGTATGTGGAAGACCTTACCACCGGAAAAATAAGGGCCCTGACAACAGGTGGCAACCGCAAACTGATCAATGGCACATTCGACTGGGCTTATGAAGAAGAATTTTTTTGCAGGGATGGTTTTCGCTGGAGCCCCGACAGTAAACAACTGGCTTTCTGGCAAATTGATGCGAGAGGCACCAAGGATTATCTGATGCTGAATAATACAGATTCCATTTATCCTTATGCTGTTCCGGTTGAGTATCCTATTGCCGGAGAACCTCCTTCCAAATACCGGATCGGAACGGTGAATGTGCTTACCGGTAAAACCAACTGGATGAAAATTCCTGATGATACGGTATGGCGTACCTATGTTCCCCGGATGGAATGGGCCGCCAATAGCTCAGAACTGATTATTCAGCACCTGAACCGTAAACAAAATGAAAGTAACCTGATGATCTGTGATGTGATCACCGGCAAAAGCAAAACCATTTATTCAGAGAAAGATTCAGCCTGGATCGATATCCTGCCCAGCTGGGATCCGGATTATGCAGGAGGAGGCTGGGACTGGTTAAACGGCGGACAGGAATTTCTTTGGGCCAGTGAAAAAGATGGCTGGCGACATTTATACCGCATCAGCCGGGATGGGAAAAAAGAAACCCTGATCACCAATGGTAAATATGATGTGATGGATATCAGCACGATTGATGAAGCCGGCGGATATGTGTACTTCCATGCATCGCCCGACAATGCTACTCAGAAATACCTGTGCCGGACCCGACTCGATGGAACTGGCCAATTGGAAATGGTATCACCAGCTAATCAGAAAGGCACACATACTTACCGGCTTTCACCCAATGGCAAATACGCACAACATAGTTTTTCGAATTATTATACCACCCCGGTGAATGAATGGATCAGTCTTCCTGATCACAAAGGCATCAATGGTGAGAATAAAGTGAATGATGCACTGTCCAAAGCAGCTCCTTCCAAATCCAATATTTCTTTCTTCAAAGTAAAGACAGTAGAAGGAGTGGAGATGGATGGCTGGATGGTAAAGCCCGCGAATTTTGATTCGAGTAAAAAATATCCGGTTGTATTTTATGTTTATACAGAACCCTGGGGACAAAACGTAACCGATGTATATGGCTCTGCTCAGAATTATATGTATAAGGGCGATATGAGTAAAGACGGATATATCTACATTTCTATTGATAACCGGGGAACACCGGTGCCAAAGGGAAGAGAATGGAGAAAGTCTGTCTACCGTAAAATCGGACTGGTCAATATCCGCGATCAGGCCCTGGCCGCAAAGGAAATCATGAAATGGCCCTATGTGGATAGTTCCCGTATTGCGGTATGGGGTTGGAGCGGCGGTGGTTCTGCCACATTGAACCTGATGTTCCAGTATCCTGAAATTTATAAAACAGGTATTGCCATTGCACCGGTAGCCAACCAGCTGACCTATGATAATATCTACCAGGAGCGGTACATGGGTTTGCCACAGGAAAACAAACAGGATTTTGTAAACGGTTCTCCCATGACCTATGCCAAAAACCTGCAGGGCAATTTATTGTATGTGCATGGAACCGGTGACGATAATGTGCATTTTAATAATGCGGAAATGCTCTTCAATGAACTGATCAAATACAACAAACAGTTCCAGATGATGAATTACCCCAATCGTACTCATGGTATTTCAGAAGGCCCTGGTACTTCGGAGCATCTTTCCACTTTATACACCAAATATTTGAGGGAGCATTGCCCGCCCGGGCCGGTTAATCCGGGAGAAGCCGCAAAGCCTGTGAAGGGGTTTTAAAAAATAAGGAGAAAATATCAAAGCTGTTCACATTTCGACAAGCTCAATGTGACAGCTTTGATTGCAAGTGATTGCATTACTTTTAAAAGTATGTGTTGTAGTTTTCAAGATTATTACATTGATTTAGTATTGTTTAAAAAAATTACTAAAAGTTCTCTCGATATTTGAAAGTTGCTCTTGCGTTGCTTTGGGGAACTGGGTAAAATTGCCACGTTTTATAAAGATTCTGAAAGTAGTATTTAGCTGAGTCCAAAACTGCAAATGGAAAAAGATTATTCTTTTATCCAAACCATATGCTTTTAAAGACTGATCGATTAATTGAATTGAAATAGTCAATTCTGAGATTGCATCTGTCATTTTAATTTCTGTCAATAGCTCGTTTAAGCTTTGGTTCTCAGTATTTCGAGCGATTTCAAATAAAGCATTACAATCTTTCGCTTTTTGCAGTACAAGTTCATGGAGCGAATGAATTAGCGTAATTTTTGAATATTTACTTGAAACTACAATGCTTAGAATTGAAATTATAAGTGAAACGCCAGCAATAATTAAGGTTAAAGTGTTAGAATCTTGCATTGAATTTATTTTCAGGACTTATTCGTTTCAGTAACCACCTTTAAGGATAATGAGGCTGCATTTTCATGTATTACACTTTCTATATCGTCAAATTTGTCTTTGGGGCATGAGCGGTTTATATTATAAAATAGTTGACCCGACCCAATTGGACTGACCTGAATTACTACATATTTTTCATAGTCAGGTACAATTTGAGCAATTTTGTTTTGTATAATTTTTAGCATCTCCATGATCTTGGTTATGCTTACCATTTTGTTTTTGGGATTGGATTTAACAGGTGATGCAAGGCTACTATGGAAAGTATTAGGTGCTTCTTTATCAGATCTCTTTTTAGCTTTTGCCATGATATGAATTTACATTTTATATTATATAAAATGACCTATTTTTAATAATTTAGTACATCAATCTACTTAAATAGAAATGAAAACGTTTAATTTTTACTGTGATGAAAGCTGTCACTTAGAAAATGATCAACAGCAGTTCATGCTTATTGGCTATGTCAGCTGTGCGTACAATCAAATTAAACTTCATACAAGCTACATAAAAAATATCAAAAAGAAATATGGAATTCTTTCGGAAATTAAATGGATATCGCTTTCTAAATCCGGTTATCCTTTTACAAATTTATAGTCTTCTTCCAACAGCTTACAATACAGAGCAATTGTTGGAAATCTAAGATGAAGCATGAAGAGTTTAATCAAGTCTGATGTTTTATTATAAAGTGTTTTTCAACTTTTGAATAAAATCCAGGAATAATTTAATATTTATTTGATATAAAGGCTCGAGTGCTAAAAAGTATCAGGCTCGGGATATTTAAATCGTCATTTCTAGCTGTTAGAACTCTTCAAAGTTCGTCCCGAAGTGATTGTGCGCTTCGTTTTCTGTGCTTTGTTTCTTTGGGCTTTAAGTTTGCCGTGGCTTCGTTCCTCTGCGTTCCCCTTCTTCCTTTTGGATCGATTCACTTATTCTTCTTGATTTAAGTAAATGCCTCTGGTTTATAAGTTTCCTCTTTGTTTGACTTTTGCGGGCTCGGTCATTATTTGGAATTTTTAAGTTTGGGTATGGGTTTCATTTGGCCAGATCCTGTAAAGCGGCCGCTGCGTTGTTTGTCTTTGGTGCGGCTGGTTGTGGGGGTGGTAAATAAAGAAAATCCACCGCCGGTTCTTGGATTAGGTCCTATAAAGAGGGCCAAGGTAAAATGGGGTTTTGTGCAGAAGAAGTTGAAAACAAAAAGATCGACTTTTTGTGTGACGGTTGTGTTGTTTTGGAACCGCAGGCGATCGATTCTTACCTCCGTGCCTGGGCGGAGGGGCGGAGAGCTCCTGTTTTTTAAAACGCAAAAGCCGTCTTCTTGTGTCCGGCCTTCACTCCTTCTTCCTTGGAAGTGGCATTTTACTTTCCTCCCCTAAGTTTAAAGGAGTTGTTTTATTAATTTTGTGCTTTAAAGTGCTTTTGGAAGGCTAAAGTTTACGAAAACAATTTAAACAAATGTAATTTCTACTCCTTGCAGTGCAAGGTGTTTTTAGTAATTTTAGTCCATTAGAAATATTTCCGTTTCTATACTAAGGTCGGTTTAGAGTCTTTTGGCAAAACTCGTATTAGTGACTTTTCGATAAACTCAAAATGATATTCTAAATCTGAAACAGTTTCCGGATATTCACACAAATTATTATTCCATAAGTACTTATGGAAATAAGGGATGGTTTCAATTCCCTTGTAATAATTCTCGATATTATATTTTTCGTTCGGGCTGTGCAGGTTATCGTTATCCAGTCCAAAACCCATAAACACGATCTTAATGCCCAGTTCTTTTTCCAGGATCGAGCAAATGGGAATACTGCCACCGCCACGTACCGGAATGGGTTGTTTGCCAAAAGTGGTCTTTACCGCTTTTTCAGCCGCCAGGTATCCCTTACTGTCAATCGGCGTCATATAAGGTTCACCGCCATGATGTTCAAAAGCTTTTACGGTTACTCCTTTGGGTGCAATGGATTTGAAATAGCTCAGTAATTTCTTGGTGATTTTTTGGAAGACTGGTTCGGCACCAGGCGGGCGGAAATTTTGGCCGTAGCCTTGGAAGGCAATACGGTTTTAGCCCCTTCTCCCGTATAACCACCCCAGATACCATTCACTTCAATGGTAGGGCGGATACCAGTACGCTCATAAGTGGTATATCCTTTTTCACCCCAAAGCTCTTTCACGCCCAGGTCTTTCTTATAAGCTGTTTCACTGTAAGGAGCTTTATTGATCAGGTCTCTTTCTTTTTTGGAAGCCTTTACCACATCATCATAAAAACCGGGGATGGTGATATGGTTATTCTTATCATGACAGGAAGCGATCATCTGGGCCAGAATGGTAATCGGGTTGGCCACAGCGCCACCGTATGTTCCGCTATGCAGGTCACGGTTAGCAGCAGTAACTTCTACTTCGATATAACTGACCCACCACTCCCGTATCCAGCGAAGGGATTCATACTGAGCATGGAACTATCGCTGATCAGGATCACATCTGCTTTCAGTAAAGCTTTGTTGGCACCCACAAATTTTCCAAGGTTAGGAGAACCTACTTCTTCTTCACCTTCTATCAGAAACTTGATATTGGTGCTCATGGAATTAGTCTTCGTCATGATCTCCAGGGCCTTTACATGCATGTAAAACTGTCCTTTATCATCCGCACTGCCACGGGCAAAGACCATTCCGTCCTTGATCACGGGTTCAAAGGGACCGCTATGCCAGAGTTCCAGTGGCTCGGGAGGCTGTACATCATAGTGACCATACACGAGAACCGTGGGTTTGGAAGGATCAATGATTTTTTCACCGTACACCACCGGGTGGCCATCGGTGGCCATCACTTCTGCTTTATTGCAACCGGCATCCAGCAGACTTTTCTTTACGGCTTCAGCACATTTGGTCATATCCGCTTTGTGTTCGCTTTTGGCGCTGATGGAGGGGATGCGGGCAGGTCCATCATTTCGTTCAGGAAACGTTCTTTGTTTTTTCCCTGGTATTCTTTCCATACTTGTGACATGGTAATAAGTTTAGGATAGGCGAAGGTAAGGAGGAACGGGGATGTGAAGTCTGGAGTCTTGAGTCGGGAGTCATGAGTAGGGGCTGACTTAAAGAAAAAGGGGCTAAACAATCACTATCGTTAATCGGATGCGTTTTTTTGGCTGGCTGCCAGTTGGTTTGTCTTATTAGCACCGGTATTCACCGCCTTGGTTACCAGTTTACTCCCAAACGATCCTTGATATCATCCACGGCTTTATAGATTCAGTTTCTACACATTTGTTTTCAAACAAACTCATTTGCATCGTGATCCGGATCATATGACTGTGAACCGACCCCCAGCAACCGAACCGGTCTTCCTTTCTGGTAGGATTTGGTGAAGAGGTCTTTTACCTTGGCAATAGCACATCATCCAGTGCGGGGTAATCAACCGACTCCCTGGCGGAAGTAGTTTCAAAATCGGAGTAACGGATCTTCACCGTTACACAACCGGTCATTTTCTCATCCTCTCTTAATCCGTAACAGGTTTTTCGGTCAGTCTTACAACTCTTTATGCAGGAAATCCAGATCGGCATAATGCACAGTCAAAGTGTTTTTCATGACTCATGCTTTTCTGTTCCCAGTCGGTCGTGATTTCAGCACTACCCCTTCCATGGGCTTTATGCCAGAGTGCTTCTCCCCATTTACCGGCAATACGTTCCATATGTTCAATGGGTGTTTTTGGCAATATCCTCGATGGTATAAATGCCATAGACGTTTTAAATGCTGTTCGGTTTGTTTACCGACCCCGTTGATTTTCTCAATCCCCAGGGGCCAGAGAAATGCGGTTTCTTTTCCATGCAGTATTTCAGAAAACCATTGGGCTTGGCCATTGGTGGCCATCTTACTGTATGAAACGGGCGGAGGATAATCCCCCCTGAAATGGGGAGCCCCGTTTCTTTGTTGATATGAGATCCCGCAGTTCCTGGCAAATTTGGCCGCGCCAAAATATTTTCCGCATTCCGCTGAGATCGCGTAGAATTCATCAATACTGGCCTTCTCAAATAAGGGGGCTTTGGCGGCAATGATATCGGTGACCCAACAGAGTACTGGCTATATTGTTTACTGCTGGCATGGTCACGATGGCCTGCGGGCATAATTGCAGGGCTTTCTTCATCGGCATGGCCGAATGCACTCAGGAGGTGCGGGCCTCGTAACTGCGGGTAGATACCACGCCCGTTCGCAACCTTGGCAATCACCGGCTTTCCTTTTCCAGCGCGAGTTGACCAGGATCTCTACCGATACAAAATGAATCGAGA
>JADKKA010000015.1 GCA_016720745.1 Chitinophagaceae bacterium
GTTTAATTTTGTGGAGGCCGTGCGCCTATCAGTACTAATATTTGCCGCATACATGAGTTCGTTTAACAAATCTCCGATAGAAGTACTGATTCCTGTGCAAATATTGATGACTTCGCCGTACGCAGATGGGATACATAACAATCGCCAAATCAGATCCGCAACATTCCGCACATCCACAAAATCCCGGGCGGGGACAAATCCCCTGTTCCAATAAGGGTTCAGATTTTTTGCGTGATCTTTATTACCTGTTGAATAAACTATGCAATGCGAGGTGATCGGGCATACCAGGTCCAACTATGTTAAGATGGATGGATCATGATAAGAGGGAATCCTCACGCAATTCCCTGACTCCCATCAATGTTTGCACAAATTTTCTGATACCGTAATGATCATAAGATTTGGAGGATATGTCTTCTGTATCGGGTAATTGTTCATTAGATATATGTCCGTATTCCGCCGATGAACCTGTAGGAAACGGGGCAATTCAGGTTTCCCCACTCCATTAATCCCCCAAATCAGATTGGCCGCAAGGCCTGTATTAACTGCATAATATGTTTGAATATCCGGATTGATAGCAACACCAGCCGGATGCACAATGCAATCTCGTTCTATCGTTGTCAAAAAATTTCCAAGACCAATCACATCAGCAAGGGATTTATTATGATGAATTCCTGCGAGAGGGGGGGGCATGTCAATGATATGACCCTCCGCTCTGTTCTCCTTAAGCGAATGGAGAAGTGAAATCCCCAAAAAACCATTTGCTCCTGTTACGAGTATCTTCATATAAAAATCCTTTATAAATTCAGAACGGCGGGATTCAAATATTTGATTAGCAATATCATAATCATCAACCCGGCCGATATCCAGCCAGTAACATTCCTCATGATAGCAATAAACTGGAAGATGATCCTGTTTCATTTGCATCATTAGATCCGGGATATCCAAATACTTGCCCGGGAAAAGATATGGTTTTACCATATCCCGATTAAATACATTTACGCCCATGCTTACTTTGTAGCTAAATGTTGGCTTTTCCGTGTAGTGCGAGAGAAGTTGATCTTCGGTTACCTCAACGACTCCAAAATCGATTTTTACATCACGCTGATAAAGCCCAATGGTTGCGGCAGATTGACGCTCTACATGAAAATCAAACAGTTTTTGATAATTCAGAGTGGTAAGAAGATCCCCATTCATTACAATAAAATCTTCACTGAGGTTGTCAATAACATTCGCCAATGGTCCAGCTGTACCCAGCGGTTCCATTTCGAAACTGTAACTGATCTTCAGATTATATCTCTCGCCGTTTTGAAAAAAAGCTTGAAAAAGCTGGGACATATATCCAACAGCCAGAATCACCTCATCAACACCATACCCTTTAAGCTGACGAAGAATAATCTCTAAAATGGGAAGATCCCCTATCGGCATGAGTGGTTTGGGAATGACTGTTGTATAAGGCTGCAACCTTCTACCTTTGCCTCCTGCAAGAATAATTGCCTTCATTTTCATCTCCTCCTTTTTGGATTACAAGGTATAGGTGCCTGGTTTGTAGATATCCATGTGATTGGATATAAAATCAATTGTCTCACGAATCCCTTCTTCAAGGGAGTAGAGCGGTTGCCAGCCAGTCAAATTTTTGGATTTGGTATTATCACAAATCAGTTTGAATACTTCACTATTTTCGGGTCTCAGACGATCTTCATCAAGTACTATTTTCTTTTCAACCTTCATAATCTGGAGAATGGTTGTAACTAACTCTTGAATGGTATAGCCTTTTCCTGAGCCTACATTAATGACCTCGCCAATGGATTTCGGCGATTCTGCTACTTTAACAAAACCTGCAGCAGTATCTTTCACAAAATTCATATCGCGAACCGGATCCAGGGATCCCAGACGAATTTCGTTTTGAGTTAACGCCTGGGTAATTATTGTTGGTATGACTGCCCGCGTGGATTGGCGTGGACCATAGGTATTAAATGGCCGTATAGTGGCAACCGGCAAATTAAAAGACCTATAATAACTTTCAACCAGCTTATCTGCTCCAATTTTGGATGCCGAATAGGGGGATTGACCCTGCAGGGGATGTGTTTCATCAATAGGAGTATAAATGGCTGTGCCGTAGGTTTCCGATGTTGATGTATGAATTATCTTTTCAATATCATAATCCCGGGCAGCCTCCAAGACGTTGATAGTCCCTTCAATATTCGTATGGACATAACTTAAGGGAGCCGTATAAGAATATGGGATCGCAATTAGTGCCGCCAGGTGAAACACAACGTGCTGTCCTTTTATATGCCGTGACATGAAACCTGAGTCTTCAATATTTCCGCTAACAAGGCGAAGTGCCTGCTTGGACTCAAGTGAAAGAAACTCAAGGTTACCCCAATCACCGCGCGAATTATAATGAACCATGGCTGTCACATCGGCACCAAGCTCCAAAAGAGTTTCGCAAAGATGGCTGCCAATAAATCCGCCAGCACCTGTTACAAGGGTTTTTTTTCCGATCCAATTCATTATTTATCGACTCCTGATGGAATTTTTATATTGGTATTGTTAGGTAGGCATGCATCTCGCTGTGCGATAAGCAGAAATTATTAATATAATAACAGCAAATCTTTTTATGCCCATCAAAACTGAAACGGTTTTTTTGGCCTCGTTTATCAACGCCTAGTAAAACCAAACGCGCTAATTTTCATCTGTACTAACTTATTTGCCCTTTCCGTCTCAACAAAACCACAATCAAGGTAAATTTTTTGGGCTAAGAGGTTTTCCTCCTTCACTTCCAGATGAATTTCCTTCAACCCTAATTGTTCAAACCCAATTCTCAACACGAGAAATGTAGCATGCCTGGCATATCCTTTTCCTCTTGCATCAGAATGACCGATCATTAGTCGGCCATATTCAGCAATGCCTGTATTCCAATCAATATCATACAGCGAAATCTGCCCCACAGGAGTATGGTTAAGTTCTTTTGCCAGAATTAAAAAGATAAAATCGTTATCCAATTCCTTATATCGCTTGAACCAGGCGTAATGGTCTTTCTCCAGGATCAAATTTGTTCTCAAGAACCATGTACGAATATGATCCTGGTTGCGCCAGGCTAAAGTAAGGGGTAAATCCTCTTCTTCAAGCAGACGTAATGTAACGCGCTCACTCTCAAAGGGACCAAGATCGCGTTTAAACATCGTTACTCACTGACAATCTGTTTTAAGTTATTGCAGATATATTCAACCTGGTTATAACTCAGGCGCAGATGCAAAGGCAGCGAAATGATCCGATCGCTGGCTTCCATCGAGCGCGGACAGGTCTCCTGGGCATAGGCATACATACGATAAAGAGTATTATCACGGTAATGCACACCGGGGAATATATTTGCCTGGTTGAGCGCCAGCATGACCTCATCGCGGCGGTCCACCGCGATCTGATAGAGGTGGCGCGAAGGAATACAATCTGGGCTCATCGGAATACGCTGGATCTGGGGGGTATCCTTTAACAGCATATCGTACCATCCGCATACCTGGCGGCGAAAGGCATTATCCTGTTCAAGGTATTTTAACGAAACCAATGCAATCGCCCCCATGATCGAGTTCCCATTGAATTTAAAGCCAGTATGTTCAACGTCATAATACCATTTGTAGGTACCCTGACTCGCCGTGCGAGCATAGGTATCCTTGCTGATACCCAACCAGCTCCACTTGCGCGCCTCAACTTCCAATTCGGCATCACGCACACAGATCATACCCGAGTCACCTGTCGGAAGGTTCTTGACAGCCTGAAAGCTGAAAATGGATATATCGGCTTCATTGCCCACGTGTTTACCAGTATCCGCCCAGCGCGTCCCTGACATATGTGAAGCATCCAGGATCAACTTTAAATTGTTATCCCTGCAAATTTTTTCGATCTCACGTAAACGTCCAGTATTGCCACCCACGCCAACATACATCACGGCGCGGGTCTTATTGGTAATGCGCTCCTGCACAGAAGCCGGGTCAAGGCAAAGGGTTTCATCCACATCAGCAAAAACAGGGCTTAATTTTTCGTAGAGAATGGCATGATTGGTCGAAACAAATGTCATTGGGGTGGTGATGATCTCATCGCCATCCATCCAGCCGCACTGCTCCTTCAGCAATATTACAGCCAGATGCAATGCTCCCGTGGCCGAATTTAAAAAATGAGCATACGGTAGACCAGTATATGTTTTCCACGCCTCTTCAAACTCAACCGTCTTAAACCCAAGCCCGGTCCAGCCTTTTTCGAGGCAAATACGAATCTCTTCCAGGGTCTCATCAACCCGAAAAGTCGGCACAAAAAGTTGAATAGGGTCCATCAATTATCTCCTTTTTTTATTAGTTATTATGGATGAACATATGTACGGTTATAGTAGTCTATCATTTCCCCAGGGTCACCGTCATTCACAACAACACCTTTTTCAAGCACAATGGCACGATTACATAGCTTCTGGATCTGATCCAGATTATGTGAAACAATCACCACGATTTGTGATTGCTCCAACAACTGCAGGATACGCTGTGCACTTTTTTCAACAAAGTGAGCATCGCCAGTGGCAAAAACCTCATCAATTAATAATATATCGGCCTGGGTCATCGTCGCAATGGAAAACGCCAAACGGCCATACATACCGCTTGAATAATATTTGACTGGCATATCCAGGAATTCCTTTAGCTCTGAAAAATCAGCAATGGCCTGTTCCTTTTCCCTCATCTCTGCCGGTGAAAAACCCAGCAAGGCGCCATTAAGAAATATGTTTTCTCTGCCGGTTTGCTCGGCATCGAACCCAGCGCCCAACTCCATCAAGGGCGTGATGCGACCCTGCACCCTGACCCTGCCCTGATGGGGAGAATAGATCCCCGCGATCGTCTTTAGCAGGGTAGATTTTCCGGCGCCATTAAGACCAACAATGCCTAGGCGGTCTCCAGGCTTTATTTCCAGGGTCACATTGTTAAGACCATAAAACTCGGTATAGTCATCGCGCCTCTTGTTTCGATTCACACTGTTGACCAAAAGCTCCTTAAGCGATGGAATCGGATTATGGTAAATCCGAAATTTAACAAAAACTTCCCTGAGATCAACAAAGGTATTCATAATCGATAAATGATTTCCTTTTCCCTGGATCTAAAAACAAGCAGTCCGATAATCAGACTGATCAGCATCAAAACACCGCAGGTTAGCCACAAGGATGTATCTGGAATTTTTGCTTCATAAATGATCTGATGGAATAATTCAATAAAGTACACAAAAGGATTAATCTCTAAGATAATAGACAGATCGCCTGTAAAAAGTTCCTTCTTATAAACAATGGGAACCAGGTAAAACAAACCGGTAAAAACAATTTGAAGAATATGAAATAAATCGCGAAAGTACACATTAACAATACTAACGATCAGTATGATGCCCAGAACAAATAATACTGTAAAAAGCAGGGCGACGGGCAGAAAAAGCAAACCCCAGCTTACCTTTGCCCCCAGAAATAAAGCCAAAACAGAAAGGCTTACCAAACTGAAGAGGAAGTTTACCGCTTCGACACCCACAGTGGCAATTGGAAATATCATTTTTGGAACATACACTTTTTTCAGATATCCTTCAGCGCCCACAAGGGAGGTGGACCCATTTAATATTCCGTTGGAAATCAAACTCCATGGCAGAAGACCACTAAAAATATAAATACCAAAATCTGCAAAGGGAAGTTTGTAAATGGTCGAAAAGACGACCGCCAAAATCATCATCGTAAAAAGCGGATTAAGCAATGACCAAAAGAAACCGATCATTGAACGGCGGTAACGGGCGCGCAGGTTTGTATTTACCAAATTGTATAACACATGACGATACTTGATCAACTCACGGGCGTTGCGCAGCAGGAAATTATTCAATCCCCGGTTTTCCGCCGAATCAAACACAGTAAGTTGTACTTCATTTCTCTTCATAAAAATCCTTCAAAGTGTCTTTAAGCATTTTTTCCCAGGAAAGTGATGGCAGGCGGAATGTGTCAAAAAAACTGGACGAATCAAGAGCACTGTATATGGGCCTATTCGCACCGAGGGGGTAGTCTGAATAAGTGGAAGGCAGGAGCTCTACATCAAGTTTAAGGATGTACAGATAGCCTGCGCCCATTCAAAGCGGCTGGCAATGCCAGTTCCCGCCAAATGATAGATCCCTTTTCTCTTGGAGAGCCATTCGAAGGATCTATCTTTTCCCATGGAAACGATCTGTGTTGTAATCTCAGCCAGGTACCTGGCTGAAGTGGGACTGCTCACCAGATCTGACCTGACCTGGATCTGAGCAGCCTGCTGCGCTCTTCTTAGAAAGCTGGTTAAAAAACAGGGTCTGCGCAGGCTAAAAACCGAGGAAGTCCTAAGGATAAGGAAATTCGCGCCGCTACTTATTATAGCTGTTTCACCATCCAACTTGGTTTGTCCGTACACATTTAAAGGGTTAACCTGATCGCTCTCAATATATGGTATTTTTTTATGGCCGTCAAACACGTAATCGGTCGAATAAGTCAGGTAAAAGGCCTTAACCTGGCGGGACGCAGCAGCCATAAGGGTATTTGCCAGTACATTAACAGAAACGGCGTCCTCTCTGTTTGCTTCCGCGCCATCCACATCATTATAACCTGTGGCATTAATCACGATATCAGGCTTAACTGTTTCAAGAACGCGAAATACATCCTGGCGACTGGTTACATTCAGCTCTGACCTGTCTGTAGCAACTACGACTGCAATACGCCCCAAGGATTGAAACAGTTCCCAACCGATCTGTCCTTTTTTACCAACAAGCAGGATGCGGGTCATGTTTATGTATTACCACCTACAAACAAAGGTATGAAATCGTTTATTTCTATCAAAATTGATTCTCATACATGCAAAATTTATTTTACCCTATATTTTATAGTTGAAATTAATCCTGCTTGTATTTTGCGATAGGCAGTTACCAACTTCCAGGCTCGACTACCTTGTATTTCCAAAAGCAATTGATTTGGGTTATTTTTCCCGTGGGGGGGGGGGGTTTTTGGTTTGGGGGGGGGGGGGGGGGGGGGGGGGGTTTGGGGGGGGGCCTTGGGGAGCTTGAAATCTTTTTCTCCTGGGCTTACGGCTTGAAACTTTTGTTCCTGCTCCTTAACGAGCATTGAAATCTCTCCTTTTCTCTGCGATCTGCAATGTAAGGTTAAATAACAACTCAACAGAGAAAACATCATACCTGGCGCTTAACTCAGCGAAGTCTTTTTGCGTAAAATCATAAAGTTTAGCAATCTTGTTCGATCGATCAGGATCATTTAAAGCCTCAAAAATCAGGGCTAGGCCAAACAAATGCGTAATATTGCCATAAAACGTTTTTGCTTCAAAGAGATCATCCCCAAGACAAATCCGGCATCGAATCCATCTGATCTTATGTATTTTTCAGCAGATGGAAATATTTTTACCAACTCTTCAAATGTCAGCACATTCTTAAAGTTATCCAGGATCTTAAGAATTTCAAACTGTCTCCGAACACGCGAATCTGGGCGATCTGCGCTGGCATTCATTTCATTTGAACGGACTCTAAGCCGAAACAACTTCTCAGGCAAGACATGGATCTCATATTTCAGGCACAATCGAACCCAAAGATCGAAATCGCCAAGCTGAAGAAGCCCATATCGATATATACCACAATCAACATAACATGCTCGGCGAATCAGAACACTAGGATGGCAAAGAGCATTCCCAACACAAAAAAAATAGTTGAGCCATTCGTAACGGCTTCGATTTGGTTGATCAAAATCCTATTTGATATGGATGAGTACCATCTGCCAGCAGTTCACTTTCCTCTCCTATAATTGAAACATTCGTGAAGATAGCACCAATATGAGCATGAGCATCAAGAAAAGCAACTTGTTTTTCAAGTTTTTGAGGTTCCCATATATCATCAGATGAATGTATAGCTATATAGTCACTCGAGACTCTGCCAGACAGTACCAATTCATTGATAATACCCCCCATCCTATTGGTTTCATGTCTGTAGGCATGGATCCGAGGGTCGGTATAACTTTGAATGATATCCCAGGATCCATCCGTGGATGCATCGTCTCCAATGATCAGTTCAAAATCCGAATATGTCTGATTTAAAACGCTCTCAATACAATCACGCAAATATTTCGCGTGATTGTATGAAGTAAGGATGACAGATACTTTTGGCAAGTGCAAAACTCCTGATCAACATTTTGAGAGAATTACTGAAATTACAAATACAAGCATTATAAAATAATCAAGACGGCACTTAACTGCATAGTCTTAATCACTTCAAGCCAATCCAACTCTTTACTTCATCTCGTGAATCTGCGCTTGATCTCTTCACTATTTTCCAGTGTCAGACGGATAAGCCCGCATATCTGCCTGATCTCCATCTCGCCAACGGCGGTTCCAGTTGGCAGGCAAAGCACGCGCTGGGTGAGTCTTTCAGTCTGTGGAAGTAATAGTCCGGAATGAGGAAAATAGGACCGATAAGGCTCCATCTGGTGGCAGCCTGGGAAGAAATAACGCCGTGCCAGAATATTCTCGGCATGCAAAATCGCGACCAAATCATCACGCGTTACGCCGGTGATTTGTGCGTCAATCTCAAGCACGACATACTGGTAATTAAATTTCTCGACATCACTGAAGGCGATTAAACTAACGCCATCCAACCCTGCCAGCAGGGTCTGATAAAACTGATAGTTGTGGCGGTTAACGCCGATAAATTCATCTAGGCTTTCGAGATTGGTCAATCCCATCGCAGCAGAGACTTCATTCATCTTGCCATTAATGCCTACATAACCGGTTTGATCGTAATTGGTAAAACCAAAATTCTTCATCAAGCGTATTTTATTCGCCAATGAGTCATCATTGGTCACCACGGCCCCACCTTCCAGAGTATTGAAAAACTTGGTACCATGAAAACTAAAGACTTCCGCATCGCCAAACCCGCCGATCATTTGACCTTTGGAAGTGCAGGCAAAAGCATGAGCAGCGTCAAACAAGAGGCGTAGGTTTCGCCTATGCGCGATTTCACCTAGGGCATCTGTATCGCAAGCGCGTCCCCAGACATGCACGCCAATGATGCCTGTTGTACGCGGCGTGATCATACGTTCGACCTGCCGTGGGTCAAGGTTGTGTGTTTCGGGGTCAATATCACAGAAAACCGGGGTGATCTCTTGCCATTGCAGAGCATGCGCGGTGGCAATAAAAGTGAAAGATGGAACAATTACCTCCCCCTTCATGCCTAGTGCGCGGATCGCAATCTCCAGTGCAACAGTCGCATTGCATATGGCAATACAATGTTTAACACCCATTAAGTGCTCAAGTTGACGCTCAAACTCTTGCACATATTTTCCGCCGTTGGTCAGCCATTTACGATCCAATATATCAGCTACCCGCTCTGTAAATTTTTGGCGGTTACCGATATTTGGACGGCCCACATGTAAAGCATATTCGAAAACAGGCTTTCCGCCAAAGATGGTTAATTCATCAATATTTAATTTCATAAATTCCCTAAAATATCATTTCTTTCCAATCAAGGTTTAACTACATAAGCGGTTGGCATCCACCCAAAAGGTAATGTGCGTAATTTGGCGTCGGGCATAAACTCTTTGACTGCCCGTGTTTCTCCCGGGGATAACTCCTGATTGAATTGATCAAAAACCATGATACCACCGCTTGTAAGCCGGGGCCAGAAGTGCTTAAGACAACTCATAACAATATCATACTGCCCTGCATCTAGATATATGAGTTTGAATTGCATGTAATTATTCTCTTCAAAAAACTTTTCAAGTTCGGTTTTAAGATCTAATTTATGAATATGAACGATATGGTCAAGTTTTTGAGCTTGTATCAAATGCAGTATTCTCGAATAATCTTCCTTATAAGAACCCGCGAGAACATTAGGCTCTTCAGAAGTCGGCTCAGTACCTTCAAACCAATCAAAACCATGTACAAGCGTAAAAGATTCTGGCTCAAATATCTGGGTCAATTTGGCAAAAAAGAGAGACCCAGCAGCTTTATAAACTCCGGCCTCCGCAATATGCCCAGCTACACCCAGAGTCATTTTATAAATTTCGTAAAGGACCAGGAACTTGGATATAGTCATATGACCTGCGAAACTAGGAAAGTGATGAATTAGATCTTCTTTCTCATAGCCCAGGGAGAGGATTTCGGTCAAACCCTCATAATATGGTTTCTTGCGGTCGGCGAACTTACGTGTCTCAAATTTGCCTTCTTTATAATCCATCTTAATTATTCTCCAGTTCAGCATAACCAAATCCAGTTTGACCAAAGCCGTTTCCATTGTAGAACATCAATATTTTACCTCTTACATTGACTATATATGGATAAGCCACCATTTTCGAATCCCATCCATCCAATGATGATACTAAGCCACCTTGGGCATCATCCCTTGTCCAATCGGCAAGATTTGTCGACCAAGCATACCCCATTCTATAGCTATTTTCACCATCTCGGAAGTCAGATATGCCTCGAAAACAAAAATATAAATGATATTTTCCATTCCTAAAAAACACAGAGGGGCGATGGGTTGGCTCATATTGACTCCTGGAAGGAAGTATTTGTTTGTTTTCCCTTACCCAGGTTATGCCATCATTTGAGAAGGCATGTTTGATAACATAGTATTCTTCATATTTTTCAGAAACTTTAATCCAACCTTCGCCAGAGGCATACCACATATGCCATTGCTCTTTTTCCCTGAGGATAAAACTTGCGGTTGCTGAATAAACCTCAAGAGGTGTTCTGTCCATAATAGGTCCTGGAAAAACACGCTGGAATGTTACGCCTCCATCATCACTCACAGCCAGGCCTGTCCAATTGCTATAAGGGATTATCGTTCTACGGCTCCAACCTCCATAATACAGCCATACCTGGTTTTGATGTTCGCATACATATGTTGGCATTATCCCCTGCTCATCAAACATCCCAGGTTCACCTAATTCCAAAATCGGTTTATCATGGACGTATAAAATTTGTTTAGGATCATTTATATCAACATCAACAAAGGTTGTCATACTAAGGTGAGGCTCTGGACGTGTTGCAAAATAAATCCGAAGTACTTTATCTTTAACCAAAACAGTAGGAATCTGGGCATGAGAGTTCATCCACTGATTTTCTCCAGAAACGTTGAAAATCATGCCCTTTTTACGCCATTTCATTATTGATAATCCTCTTTATTATTAGACGGCAAGTTAATTGGCAAATTAAATGAATAAAAATAATATTTCCATTCCTCCTCAAAACCCAACTTCGCAGCAAGCTTCATCGATGCTATATTATTTACAAAGCAATCCCATGTTGGTATTATCTCACGCCGTACACATTCAGTCATGAAACTTTGAGCAGCTGCTGCTGCGAGTCCTATTCCACGATATTCCTTCTGTGTAACAATATCGATCTCAGCAAGGTCATCTACAACACATGCTGAATAACAAAGACTGGCGATTTCGCCACCCTTCATTACACAAACGCCAATTCCCTGTTCCAGAAAATCGTCTATGGATGCCCAAAAACGTGAGCCAATATCCAATTTAAAATTCAGAGTTTTCTTGATCAATTCCTTATCCAAACGTCGTATATTGAACCCATCAGGGCATTTGACAAGATTTTCAACGGTATTCTTTTTAAAAATAAAGCGCGCTCGCTCCCGCTTTCGGACATGCTCATGTAAAAAACCATCGAACATTTCCTGGATTTGAGGTGGAGGTGAGTACCATAATAGATAGGACGGCATGGAGATCCCTGGGAACTTGAAGACTTTAATGAAATCGCGCTCGAAATTCTCAACACTGACAAGTTGCAAAAAACCAAAGTTATTCATAATCATCGCTGATGTCGGCTGAACTGGATCATCCACGAATACCCAACCGGGTTGCTTTTGATGAATTACAGCAAGAATTAATGGAAAAGTCTTTCCTTCGTTTAAATACATCGGCAATATTTTTACAAAATCGTTTTTATCAAGCTCAAAAATCACGGTCGATCCTATTTCATCTTGGTCAATTTCAAAAAGACTCCGAATCCAGACGGAATTTCTGCGTATCTGGCACAATATACACGCTCTTCGGCGCCACATTTTTTGTGACAAGAGCGCCCGCACCAATGAAACTCTCTCTGCCGACTGTAACTTCGTGTCCGATGGTTGAGTTCACACCTAAAAAGCAATACGGCTCAATCACAGAGGCTCCAGATATGACCACCTGCCCGGCAATATAACAATGATCTTCGATACGAGCATGATGACCCAAATGATTACCGTTCCAAAAGAACACATTATTTCCCATTTTCGTACATGGCTGCAAGACAGTATTCTCAAGAACCATGCAGTTATCACCAATTTCAATGTTGCTAAAGTTGGATGCACGGGAACTTACATAACTAATCAACTCATACCCTTTGGCTTTTGCTTCTTCATACTTCTTTGCACGGAAATGATTTAAATCCTGGTAACCGACTGCTACCAGCATTTTGAAATCATCCGGAGGGTATGCATTCAGAACATCATCAAAAGCGATGACAGGGAGTCCCTGCTTTTCCTTTTGGGCAACATACTCTCCATCCACCGAAAATGCAACAACCTCGTGAACACTGTCGTTGGTTAATTGAAAGTACGCCACATCTGCAATTTTTCCCGCGCCGAACAGAACAACCTTACGCATTTGTATGCCTTTCTTCGTCAAGCGCCAGATATCTTTCTTTCAGGCGCTTACGATCCACCTTGCCGTTGGGATTTTTTAGCAAGGTATCTTCATAATAAAACGCTGATGGAACATATAATCCGGGATCATTTTCCGTAAATCCTGCCGCAGCTGATCGTCGTTTACCCGATGGCGAACGGCCAATACAGCTATGATGCGACTCAAACCGCCACTGTTGGAATGAATCGCGATCGCTTCCAAGATATATTCAATACTATGCAGGGCATTCTCGATTTCCTCCAATTCAATGCGATAGCCCATATGTTTGATCTGGTTATCTTTTCTACCGTGGATGTAAAGTTTACTATCGGCAGGGTCAAGGCGCACCAAGTCACCCGTTTTATAGATAACTTCACGAAACGCATCGTTATACGGGTTCTGCACAAAGCTGGCGGAGGTACGCTCGGGATCATTGTAATAACCCAAACCGACATTAGGTCCCAACAAACACAACTCACCCAGCTCGCCTTCCGAAACTATTTTATTTTCGTCATCAAGGATCAGGTATGAAAAATTACCAGCAATTGAGCCGAGCGGTGGGAAGCCCTGCAAGTCGCGGAAATCGTCGGCAGTAATTTTATATGATGAGCAAATGCAGGTGCATTCGGTCGGTCCACTGACATTAAAAAATTCGCTTGTCTCTGAATAGACATCATACAGAGCCTTTAACTTCGGTTTGGGGTATCCTTCGCCGCCAAAGATAAACCGTTTAATCCTCCGAAGGTATCTACCATCGGTGGCCTTCATCGTCTGTAAATAGATCAATAGAGACGGCACAGAGAACCATAATGTGCAGCCTGCCAAATCGTCAATCAATAATTCCGCAAAGATAGTCCCCATCTTTTGCAACAGTTCAGCATCCGCTGCCACAAGGCGCGGGCGACAGGTTGAAAATATTTTGCGCAGTCGTTCGGGCGGGCTATCGGGGTCAAAGATGGAATACACAACGCCGATCTTCAAGCAGGCAAGCATCAGGGAAAAGGTATGGATATTTTTTAATCCCGAAATACAAACGACATCTCCTGAAGCCAAGCCATGCCGAAACAGCAACCGCGCCATTTGGTTTGCACGGCAGTTTAAATCCAGATAGGTATAAGACTCGCGTTCATTAAACCAAAGAGATATGCGCTGGGGATATCTTTCGACAATATCTTGAAAACGAAGGGCGAGATTATATTCGTACATCGGTTCAAATAACCAGACCACCGTCCAGCTCGAACACTTTGCCATTGAAGAAATCGTTTTCGATCACACTGATGACCCCTTGCGCAATCTCCTGAGGTTTACCAAGCCGACGCAAGGGTACCTTCTTAACAATCTCTTGTAACACGGCTTCGCTTAACGCTTCTTTAGTAGACTCGGTTTCAGTGAATCCCGGAGCAACCGCCACGACTCTTATACCCATCGTGCTTAATTCTTTTGCCCAGGTCGCCGTCAACGCGTTCACGCCCGCTTTTGCCGCAGAATACGCGGATTGTCCCGCGTTACCCGAAGCAGAAATTGAGCTGATGTTCACAATAACTCCCTTCGTACGCGTGGAGATCATCTTTTCCACAATACAGGCTGTCATATAAAACACCGAACTTAAGTTTGTGGCCAGTGTTTTATTCCACATGGCCACATCATGCTTCTCTATCCCAGAGGAAGAGATCCTAACCAACGGTGCACTGTAAAGAATGCCAGCATTGTTAATCAAAACATCTGCAGATTTAAATTCTGCGTGATAGCGAGTTGTTGCGGCCAGGACCTGTTCATAATCGGCAATATCACACTCAATGCAAGTTGTATCTGGATGTTGTTCGCGCAACTCTGCCAGCCCCTGTCTGTTTATATCGAAAACAGCGACAATTGCCCCTTTGGAAATCAGTGTATCAACTACACTTCGCCCCAAGCCTCTTACACCACCGGTGACAATCACCTTCTTTCCACGCAGTTCCATCAGACGTCCACTCCCTTGCCATTTAACACACGTTTGATCTCCGCCACGCTCTGCATCGAAACGATCTCTTCAAAGGTAAATTCCACCCCAAAGGCCTGTTCCAGGGAGGCGATCAGATCCATATGTTGAAGCGAATCCCAAGTTTCAACTTCAGACATGGTTAATTGGTCGGTAATGTCTGCCGGTGAAATATGTAAAGTGGACACGAGTATCTCATCAATTTTTGTATTCAAGTTAAATTCCTCTCTTCCAATATAATTTTAGAACTCACCCAAACGATATGCGGGAAAGAATTTTGTGGACGCAACGCCTTTGGAGGCGACGATTTCCTGATATTTCTTTGAGTCAAAAATACGTCCACAAAAATATGCAGTTCGAACACCCGTTGACCACCCTCGTTTGAAACGAGTTAAACCGTCATTCTCATCTCCCTTAATGCCGGCACCCGCCCCCAAACTAAGCCATTGCAGGCCTGCATTCAAAAAATAATCAAGCGCTGTCCAGAATAATGCAAAAGATACGTTTAATTTATAGCCATCAGGGCTATAAGCTCCTAAATGATAATAACCTACATTGCCCTGAACATACCACAATAACATTCCAACTGTTTTAGCATCAACAACTGCCCGAAACGCAACGATTCCGGAATACTTAATTGCTTTGCAAATGCGTCCCTGGAGAATCTGGCTATTCCCATAATATTATGACGCTCAATCAGGTTGCCGTAGAGATGCACCCATTCATCCAGATATTTAATAGGCTCAGTACAAATTTCGACATTAACCGTTCTTAAGGCCTTGTGTGCATTACGCTGATGGTGTGCGGCCACAAAGTCTTCGGGCCGCCTATGTAGATCAACAACAAAATGTTCTTTGTAGGGATTGGCTATCTCTTTGAAACACTTTGCTAAATCTTTTTGATTATATCTCCCAAACGGATCGGTGACCAATGAAAGGCTGACCAATTGATCAGCAATCCGATCCAGATCTGCTCCCAAGGCTGACCAATCCTGACACGCAAATATAGGGTAACACCCCATGCCATCGAACTGGCTAGTTCCAGGAATAGAACGTTTTAAAATCCAACCTTTGCTAAAAGGTAATTCAAGAGGGGACCCATATTCAATCAGAGATTGAACGTACATTGGATGTAGATAACCTAGATTGTTCATTGAGAGTTTTTGTAAAGTAGCTTACCAATTTTCGTGGTAAATTTTTCGACACCAATTTCATTTAAATGATCTACATCTAAGAAATCCACTACAGTAAGCGGAAATTCATGCTTCGACCGGTTATTGTTAAAGACAGGGAAATTAATTGATAGCTAACCCAAATCAAATATTTTCATCGGTCATTACTAGCTCAGTTATTTCTACCTTTTCAGCCACATACAAGACACTTGTGTTAGTAATTCCGTATTGTTTGAAGGCGGATTCTCCGAAAAAGTCCACGCCAAGTTGTCTCACGACAAAGCCTACAGCCTCCATGCGCTCAACAAAGCCAGATTTATTATACATGCGCACATGGTCGAACTGACCAAACCTGCGCCAGCGTTCGGCTTCATCTGTGACCTGCGGATCCTCGTCAATTTGATCCAGTGTCAGGATAATCGGAACCATGATGATGCCCCAGCCCCTTGGTTTAAGCACCCGATACAACTCGGATAAGGCTTTTTTATCATCGTTGACATGTTCCAAGACATGGGAACAAATCAAGGTGTCGTATAAATCAGAAGCGATTTCAGACATATTCGTGATATCTACAACGAGGTCGACACCTTCAGTCAAAAGATCAGCAGTATGGCGAGTGAGTTTGAATTCTTTGAATAATTTGGAAAGCGGGACAGAGGGCGCAATATCAAGCAAAAGAACTTGTTCGTCAACGCTGTATTGAGACAGTCTTTCCCTCAAATAACAAGCAGATAATCTGTCTCTGTCATTGGCGCTGCAGTGTGGACAGGCATATTGTTCAAAATTTATGGTCTCGCCTTCCTCAGGCTTATAAGGAAATCCATAATTTCGAAGGTTTTCAGTGTAATACGGGGCAAGCGGTAAAAACTCATGCACTTGGTTTTTTTGGCAGACTGGGCACTTGTGAGGGAGATTGGTGGTCTCAGAAGGAAGATTGGTAGTCTCAGTCTGCAAAAGGTTGCGCCATACGCCTTTCGGCTCTGCCATAGCGCGAATAATGAATGAGCGGATTGATACGGGCTTCTTTTACATCCTTATAGGTATCCAAATACCAACCGCTGCAAAAATTTGGTCCCGGGTCACGCCCTTCAAAACCACCATAACGTAAATAATGAAGCCATGGATTGACTTTTGCCTGTGCAACATCTGGGTTATTCGCCAGATACCAATTCTTATCGAATAAATCTGACATCCGAAGTAAAAGGAATCCGTGTAATAATTGTGGGTATTTTATTAACTTTTTTGAGAGGCGGGAAAAATTATTAATCATAAGAATGAATTCTGCCATGAGGGTGGAATTACGTCAAGCTACAGAGAGGATTGGGGGTGCTCACTCCAAGATTGCCGCACATTTCTCCTAATACCCAAGGCTTTCTCAAATTCTAATACTGAGCTGTATAAGATCCTTTTTACGGAGCACGTCAAAGAATATTGAGATTTTAGAAATGTTCCCAGCGCACTCCGGAATCTCCATGATAGAAGGTGGAAAATATGCGGCTTGCAACAAATCCAGATGGATGGACACGGTTTCATGAATCATATCGAGAGCCAGGCATCTGCCCAACTCTCGATATGTTCTGTAACATGGGTTTATTATCTGACTTCTATTTCGCAGTTCCGATATAGACCCTCCAACCCGAACCCAACCAGGTCTGCTTTGCCATCAG
The DNA here is from genome assembly GCA_016720745.1 of Chitinophagaceae bacterium. Lineage (GTDB taxonomy): Bacteria > Bacteroidota > Bacteroidia > Chitinophagales > Chitinophagaceae > JJ008. The sequence goes on from JADKKA010000015.1 coordinate 17,520, forward strand.
CATTAACGTCGCCCACCGTTCGCACATACTGGGTCACTGTCCAGCCATGCGATAGATCAAAATCATTCGTCCAGCGGCTGACCGCATCAAAACTGGCACCGTTCGATAGTGCCACATACACCCCATCCTGCCCAAATCCGATCAGGTCATCCCTGCCATCGTTATTGACGTCCCCCACTGTCCGCACAAACCCGGCCACCGTCCAGCCATGCGATAGATCAAAGGATGAGCTCCACTTGCTGATCGATCCAAAGCTGGTCCCGTTGGAGAGGGCCACATACACACCGTCCAACCCAAACCCGATCAGATCATCCCTGCCATCAAAATTGACATCTCCCACCGTCCGCACAAATTGACTTACTGTCCAGCCATGTGAGAGATCAAAGGACGAGCTCCACTTGCTGATCGATCCAAAGCTGGTCCCGTTGGAAAGCGCCACGTACACACCGTCCAACCCAAACCCGATCAGGTCATCTCGACCATCGTTGTTGACATCCCCCACCGTCCGCACAAATTGACTTACTGTCCAGCCATGCGAGAGATCAAAGGATGAGCTCCATTTGCTGATCGGGTCAAAGCTCGTACCGTTGGAGAGCGCCACATACACACCATCCAATCCAAACCCGATCAGATCGTCTCGACCATCGTTGTTGACGTCCCCCACCGTCCGCACAAATTGACTTACTGTCCAGCCATGAGAGAGATCAAAGGAAGAGCTCCACTTGCTGACCGCATCAAAGCTACTGCCGTTTGATAGCGCCACGTACACACCATCCAGCCCAAACCCGATCAGATCATCCCGTCCGTCATTGTTGACATCCCCCACCGTCCGCACAAATTGACTCACCGTCCAGCCATGCGAGAGATCAAAGGAGGATGTCCATTTGCTCGCAGGGGCAAAGGGTTTTATAGTATAGATCTCGCCGCCAATAAAATTGCCGTCCCCTACAGCCGTCCCGCCCAGCGGATTTAACGCTGCATCTATAATTGAATTGTTATCCACTACGTCCAGACGGATCGTGCCAGGGCCGCTTCCTGTGTTGACTGTCACAGTGTAGACACTGCCCGATCCGCTGACCCCGCTCACGGCTGCGCCTGAGACGCTGCCGGTTGTTGTCAACGTAAAATCACCAGCATCCACGCCTGTTACGGATTCAGAGAAATTCACCGTAAAATTTACACTGGAAAGGCTTGACGGGGATACGAATGTGCGGGTGATGGAAGAAACTATGGGCAAAAATCCATTGAGTACATTCATTGTGTTACAGGCGCGCTGCACGCCATCTGACGGAGTAACTGTACCAGCCAGCACATCCGTAAACATGTCATTAAAGGGAACCCAGTAATTGCCGAACTCCAGACTTTGCGAACGAGGCTCACCCTGGGCGGATGCCTGAGCAAAGGTGTTGATCAGCGGGTCGGCAGAGCCCACATCACTGCGCGCTGGAATATGCCCACCGACATCGGTGAATATTTGCGATGAAGCCTGGCTGGTCATGTAAAGAGCCAAGTCAATGGTATTGGCAAGATTAGTGGTGTTGGGGTTGACGTAGAAACCATCGATGCCATTGATTGGCTTCGCTATGTCAACAGGGCCGCTGGGCAGGAGTACCACACCCAGGTCGCTGCCAAGCGCAGCTTTTAGGTCAGCCAGTGCCCATGGGCCATTAACCAGCATTCCCACTTGTCCGTTCACGAAATCTGTCTGGGCAGTGGCATAATCAATTTCCAAATTGGCACCCGCGGCTTGCAGATCAAGCAAATATTGCATGGCGGGAGTGAAACCGCCCAGTTGGGCGGTACAGAGTCCGTTGACATCCATGAGCTGGCCGCCAAAGGCATTCCACAAACCATAGAGGTAGTAAACTCCCCCACCCGGCGAGGCAATGGTTTCACCGCTTTGGAGGAGGGAAAGCAATTCGGCAGTAGTGGTTGGCGGAGTGGAGATCATGGACTTGTTGTAATATAGCGCCACCGCCTTGGCTGATTCAGGAACACCGTACAGTTGACTGTTAATCGTCATGCCATCAATGGCGGCCTGACTCACATTAGTGAGATTCTCCTGCAGGTAACTATCAACATTAAGGACAACGCCTGAGCGGACCTGGTCACCGAGAATATCATTCGGCGCAATATACATATCGGGCCCGCCGCCGGAAAGGACAGCGGTTTCATAATCTGTGTAGATCGTGCCCAATGGCACACTAATGGGAACGATGGTAAGAGTGCTATCAGCAGCATGTGCATTGTCAACAACCTGGAGAAGCGCAGTCTCTTCGCCGCTGCCACTTCCATATGGATACCACAAGGTGACAGTATTTGTGCTTGGAGCAAACCCATTGAGCACATTCATTGTGTTACAGGCACGTTGAACGCCTACTTGCGGAGTTTCGATACCAGTCAATACATTGATGACCATTTTATTGAAGGAATCCCAATAATTGAACATCTGCTGAACCTTTGGGCGGGGGTTACCCTGTGCGAAAATCTGGGCAAAGGCGTTGATCAGCGAGTCTGCAGAACTGACATCAGTCCGTACTGGAATATCTCCGCCAACATCAGTGAATATTTGCGAAGAAGCCTGATTGGTCATGTATAGTGCCAAGTTGACCACGTCAGCGGGGTTGGCAGTGTTGGGATTGACGTAGAAACCAACCGAATCGGTAAAGACATGCGCAACCCCGGATGGTCCGCTCGGTAGAATTGCAACACCTAAATCAGCACCAAGCACGGCTTCGTAATTTGCCAAAGTCCAGGGTCCGTTGATTAACATATCGACATTGCCACTCAGGAACATCGTCTCTGCACTGGCATAATCTGTCGCAAGCGAAGCACCTGCAGTCTGAAGGTCGCGCAGGTATTGCATCGCCAGATCATATCCACCCTGATCGGCAGTACAACGGCCCGTGCCATCCATCAACTGTCCACCGAAGGCGTCCCAAAAACCGTAGTAAAAGTAACTTCCCGCGTCTCCCGCACCTGCGATGGACTTACCATCATTTTGGAGCATGGAGAGCAATTCAGCTGTGGTTGTAGGAGGCGTGGGGAGCGTGGATTTGTTGTAATACAAAGCTACAAGAATACCTTGTTTGGGAATGCCATATAGAAAACCATCAACTACATTGCCGTTAATAGCGGCCATAGTTACATTGGTTAGATTTCCGGTTAGATAACTGTCAATGTTCAGGATGTTTCCGGCACGAGCCTGGTCACCCACCCAATCGCTCGATCCAAGATACATATCTGGAGCACTGCCTGACTGTATTGCCGCATTGTAATCTGCAAGTAAGTCTAGGTGATAAGTTGCATCGATCGTGAGACCCGGATTGGCTGTTTGGGCATTTAGGATAACCTGGTTTAGCGCGGTTTCCTCTGCTCCGCCCGGTGGAGCATAATCATGCCAAAGGGTTATAGTCCCAGTAACAGATTGTGGATCCTGACGCGGCTTGGCAGGTCGAATATCCTGGGCATTGGCAGTACCAAGCGGGCCAAAGACCAAACTGAATAGGATCAATACTACCAGTACAGATTTTCTTTTGCGTAACATAATATTCTCCTTTTGGAAATGTGTAATAAATGCGTTTTAGTTTTCTTTACAGGTTTTTGTATGTAAGCGGTTTGGTAGTAATCAATTTCCTCCCTATTTATCCATATCTTGAATGATTTGCACAATTTTATACGAATCTTGTTTTATGATACAGGCGCACAAAAGTGTAAATCAAGTACCATTTATCATGTGATTTAAATTACAGAGAGAACCGATCAATAAACCTAACGGTTCTTTTTTGTTGAGTATATTTTGTCATCAACAGATCTTCGTTTTCCAGTATCTCAATCGTTAGTCCATCCGCCACGATATTGCTATCATTAATCACGATCGTGCGCTGAAATAATTCTTGCACCAATTTCAATTCATGCGTACTGATCGGTAGTTCATGCATTACATTGATCAATATTCCCAGCGCATCAGAAATCTCCATGACTAAACGTGGAAAACACAAGACTTTCAAGAAGTCCCAGATATATGTGTTATGAATCAGATTCGAGAGTCAGGCACATGCCCAACTCTCGAATCTGTTTTGTCTGACTTCTATTTCGCAGTTCCGATATACACTCCATCCAACCCGAACCCAACCAGGTCTGCTTTGCCATCGGCATTGACATCCCCCACCGTGCGCACATACTGACTCACCGTCCAGCCATGCGATAGATCAAAATCATTCGTCCAGCGGCTGACCGCATCAAAACTGGCACCGTTCGATAGCGCCACATACACCCCATCCTGCCCAAATCCGATCAGGTCATCCCTGCCATCGTTATTGACATCCCCCACTGTCCGCACAAACCCGGCCACCGTCCAGCCATGCGACAGATCAAAGGACGAGCTCCACTTGCTGATCGATCCAAAGCTGGTCCCGTTGGAGAGTGCCACATACACACCGTCCAACCCAAACCCGATCAGATCATCCCTGCCATCAAAATTGACATCTCCACCGTCCGCACAAATTGACTTACTGTCCAGCCATGGGAGAGATCAAAGGACGAGCTCCACTTGCTGATCGATCCAAAGCTGGTCCCGTTGGAAAGCGCCACGTACACACCGTCCAACCCAAACCCGATCAAGTCATCCCGTCCGTCATTGTTGACATCCCCCACCGTCCGCACAAATTGACTTACTGTCCAGCCATGTGAGAGGTCAAAGGATGAGCTCCATTTGCTGATCGGGTCAAAGCTGGTACCGTTGGAGAGTGCCACGTACACACCATCCAATCCAAACCCGATCAGGTCGTCTCGGCCATCATTGTTGACGTCCCCCACCGTCCGCACAAAGTCTGCCACTGTCCAGCCATGCGACAGATCAAAGGAAGAGCTCCAGCGGCTAAGGGAATCAAAGCTCGTGCCGTTTGATAGCGCCACATACACCCCATCCAACCCAAAGCCGATCAGATCATCCCTGCCATCATTGTTGACATCCCCCACCGTCCGCACAAATTGACTTACTGTCCAGCCATGCGATAGATCAAATGCCGTCGTCCAGCGGCTGGGATTATTAAATTTTTTAAGGGTGAAGGTAGCAGTGACAGATTTGGCGTCTATCATAGTAACAACACAGCTGCCCGTCCCGGAACACGCACCGCTCCACCCACCAAACATCGAATCTGATGACGGTGCCGCATTGAGAGTAACTACTGTATTAGTATTATAGGCATATGCCTCGGAGCAATCTGCACCACAATTGATTCCGACTGAACTGCTGGTTACCGTGCCACCTCCAGTGCCGCTTTGATAACTGTAAGTGTAGAAGATGGTAAGTTAGATTGCAGCCAGCTCTCATATTGAGACACACGCGTGTATACTCCTTGACTATATGGTTGAGCGCAACCATTACCCCAGGAAACAACTCCCGCCAAATTCCACTGACCCGTGTTTGAATTAACCACAATTAATGGGCCGCCAGAATCGCCCTGGCAGGAGTCATACCCGCCTGCATCATAACCAGCGCACAGCATATTACCTGTTATCTCTCCAGCGTAGTGGAGTACATCATTACAGACTAAATTGTCAATAATGGGAAGTTGTACCTCTTGTAATTGTGTAGGCATTCTGGAGGCAGAACAGAACTGGTATTGCCCCAGCCTGTGACCCATGAACTGGCGCCGATTAAACTCCCAATACTGGCCGGCACTGGTGGAATAATAGCAGTCCTGGTTGCTCCACTCCCACCGATTGTTACCGGGCTCGCCAATTGGAGCAAGGCTATATCATTGTCCAGGGTGGCATCTACATAATCAGGGTGTCTGATAATTTTGAATCACATCTCGACGCTGATCCGGCAACAGAGGTACCAAATCCCAGATACCAGCAACCACATCAAGGCTGCTCACAAGAACGACAGTACCATTCGTTGCGGTTATACAATGAGCTGCAGTAAGTACCCATTGAGGAGCGACCAACGAACCGCCGCAAAATTGGCTAATATATAAATGTAGATGTGCCACTTACCAAGGCGACCTGCCAAGGTATTCACCTGGGTCGGCCAATGCCCCACCCACGATTTGTCCCTCAACATCCTGGCGTGGGGTTCCTGGTATCCCTTCCTGTGCCCGAGCGGAGAGTAAGCTCCCTGAGATGGGCATAGAACAGAATAGCCCGAGTAAAATAATTGTAAATAGGGTTTTGTGTTTCAATGAAAATCGGGACCTAGTTTGCATATAATTCTCCTTGATGAGTGTCAGCGGAATAAAGTTTAAAATTACAAAAACTATCGTTTATTATACAAAGTTTTATATCCAAGGGCAATTAGGAAAATGTCATAAAATAATGAATAGCGAAAACATCTCCTTCGCCAATGACTTAGTTTACGGCCGTCAACGATAAAAGGTCAGCCCTAATTAAATCACGGGCTGACCGTAAGCCACGATCAGGTAAATCACAATTTGCAATTCAAACTTGCCCTATAATTTACAAAATATAAAGCTCAAGTGTGCCAGCTATTTCGCAGTTCCGATATACACTCCATCCAACCCGAACCCAACCAGGTCTGCTTTGCCATCGGCATTAACATCCCCCACCGTCCGCACATACTGACTCACCGTCCAGCCATGCGATAGATCAAAATCATTCGTCCAGCGGCTGACCGCATCAAAACTGGCACCGTTCGATAGCGCCACATACACTCCATCCTGCCCAAATCCGATCAGGTCATCCCTGCCATCGCTATTGACGTCCCCACCGTCCGCACAAACTGGCCACCGTCCAGCCATGTGATAGATCAAAGGATGAGCTCCACTTGCTGATCGATCCAAAACTGGTCCCATTGGAGAGGGCCACATACACACCGTCCAACCCAAACCCGATCAGATCATCCCTGCCATCAAAATTGACATCCCCCACCGTCCGCACAAATTGACTTACTGTCCAGCCATGTGAGAGATCAAAGGACGAGCTCCACTTGCTGATCGATCCAAAGCTGGTCCCGTTGGAAAGTGCCACATACACACCGTCCAACCCAAACCCGATCAGGTCATCCCGGCCATCATTGTTGACATCCCCCACCGTCCGCACAAATTGACTTACTGTCCAGCCATGCGAGAGGTCAAAGGATGAGCTCCATTTGCTGATCGGGTCAAAGCTCGTACCGTTGGAGAGTGCCACATACACACCATCCAATCCAAACCCGATCAAGTCGTCTCGGCCATCATTGTTGACGTCCCCCACCGTCCGCACAAAGTCTGCCACTGTCCAGCCATGCGACAGATCAAAGGAAGAGCTCCACTTGCTGACCGCACCAAAGCCACTGCCGTTGGATAGCGCCACATACACACCATCCAGCCCAAACCCGATCAGGTCGTCTCGTCCATCATTGTTGACATCCCCCACCGTCCGCACAAATTGACTCACCGTCCAGCCATGCGAGAGATCAAAGGACGATGTCCATTTGCCTGGATCATTGAATAGTTTCGGGCTGAAGGTTGCTGTCACGGATTTGGCGCCTGTCATGCTGACAACACAGCTGCCCGTCCCGGAACATGCACCGCTCCACCCAGTAAACATCGAGCCAGCTGCTCGTGTGGCGGTCAGCGTCACAACTGTATTGGCGGCATAGGTCTCGGAACAGTCCAAGCCGCAGTTGATGCCAGCAGGGGAACTGGTAACCGTGCCACTTCCAGTGCCTGCTTTGGCAACTGTCAAAATCGGTTTTTCAATATCATACACTTGGCCGGTAATGAAATCGCCATCACCCACACCCGCCCCGCCCAGCGGATTATCTAAGCAAATCCACAATTGAATTGTTGTCCACTACATCCAGGCGGATCGTGCCATTGCCGTTCCCCGTGTTGACCGTTACTGTGTAGACACTGCCTGACACGGGAGTAACACCTGTAATGGACGCGCCACTGATGCCCGGATCGGTTGTGAGAGCAAAATCAGCGAAAGGCATCACGGTATCTACACCTGTCACAGGCTTTGAGAAAGTAACAGTGAAGTTAACACTCGCTGCACTAGTTGGATTGTTATTAACTCGCAGACTGGAAAAAGCCGTTGGAGCGTTGATGTCCATATTCCAGATTTCCCCACCGTTGGCCCAGTTTGTTGTGCCAATGAACAGGTTGTTGTTAAAGACGGTTACGCTATTATCCCAATATGGATCGCTATTATTACTATCGCCAAAACCGCCAAAGCCCACCTGTTGCCAATTGGCTCCATCAGTTGTCTGCCAGACCTCTATACCGGTTGTAAAATTTTCAATTATTGCATACAGCCGAGTGCCGAAGATGCGCAGTGAATTTATTTGGTTTTCCGAATTTCCAAATCCATCAGCGATCACTTGAACCCAATCACTGGATGTATCGCAGAGAGATGCTGCCGTACAACGCCAAATCTGTCCGCCTGTGGTAGTTTGTGTAAAGATCCAGTTCGCAATTCCGCGTATAGGGAATCACCAAATGTAGTCAGAGATGATACACGGTAGCAATTTGGATCCCCAAAACCATCGGCGGTTACCGTTGTCCAAGTCACACCATCCGTACGCCAGACTTCACAGCCATCCGAAAGGTTATTGACGCCATCCCAACTGTACGTTCCGGCATAAAGGAAACCATTGAATGTTTCCATGGTGAGCAACGCGAGATTATTGACGTTCCCCAGACCGTTGTCCACTACTTTTGCCCAATCACCCAAGTCGCCCGGTACCGCTACTCCAATTTCGGCGCCATGGGTGGAACTCCGAATGCCCGGCATAGATTTTATTATTGAACACGGCCAGACGCATAACCTCGCCGTTTGTCGGGTCGCCAAAGCCATTGTTGACCACCTGCTCCCAAGTTATGCCATCACTGCTGCGCCAGATCTGTCCGCCATTGGTGCCGGTGCCTGTCGAATTCCAAGTGCCGGCGTAAAGATTGCCATTGAATTCGATCAGATGGTCAATTCCCACATTGGTTGAATCCCCAAAACCATTAGACATCACATTTGACCAATTCTTTCCATCAGTGCTGTGCCACAGTTGAGAGCCGCTGCCATTAAAATTATATGTGCCGGCATACAGTTGAGTACCGAAGGAACCTAAGCTGGAAATGCGGTTGGCTGAATCTCCAAACCCATTAAGATTTACTTGTGCCCAATTGGGTGTGCCAATTGTAAATTTTTGAACGCGATGGTTCTGACTATCAGCCACATACAAAGCGCCGCTTTGATCTGTGGTTACACCTTGTGGGTTTCGCAGCATACCGGACTCAGGTCCCCAACCACCGCCAATGGTGGTGAGATATGCTCCGACGGAATCAAAGACCTGCACGCGATTGTTCCAATTATCGGACACATACAAACGATTATTGGAATCCACAGCCAGCCTCTGAGGAGAGGCAAAGTGGGCGAAGTCTGACCCCTCTATCCCTGTGACACCGAGCGTGCGTACACAGACTCTGCTGGCATTGAATACCTGCACTCGATGGTTTTGGCTGTCTGCCACATAAATGAAGCCATTACTATCCACAGCCACCCCTTCTGGATCATTGAAATGCGCGTTGTCAGAGCCTGCTACGTCCGTTACACCCAGCGTCCCTACTATATATGGGAAGAGTTAAATATCTGTACACGGTGACGCCAACAATCAGTCACGTAAATGAACCCGTTTTTATCAATTGTCAAGCCAGTTGGGCATGAAAACTCGTAATTGCCGATCCCTCCCCCAATAGTACTAGCGTAGGTACTATCCGAGTTATACACCTGTACACGGCCATGCCAGCGATCAGCCACATATACTTGTCCTACAGCATTTACAGCGACATCGCCTGGGTTATCAAGTCGATCATTGGAATTATCCCAGTCACCTTTGACGCCGGCTGCTCCAACTGTCCATAGCGTTACCCCGCCCGAACTTTTTTTGGTGAGGCGATGTCCGTCGTCTTCTGTGATGTACATGCTTCCGTCAGTCGCAATCGCCACACCAGAGGGGGAATTAAAGTGATCGCCATCGGTGAGGTATGGAACGCCGGTTACGCCATAGGTACGCAGATAGGGGTGGTGAATAAACGCGGCATCGAACTGCTGAACGCGGTTATTGACGAAATCGGCTACATAGAGATTTTCGGCCGAGTCCACTGCCACATCGGTTGGATTTTTGAATTGGTCATTTCCCGTTCCCCATCCGCCCGGTTCCGATTGTTGTTATATACGCGTGGGTAAACCGTGAAAAAATCTGTACACGATCATTATATTGGTCTGCTACATAAATATAATTGACGCTCACGGCCACACCAACAGGGCGGCTAAAATGGGCGTTGTCTGTGCCGCTTACTCCTGCCACGCCAAGAGTCGCTGAATAGACCGGCGCCGTGGGTGTTGAGATGTCAAATATCTGAACGCGATTGTTACCGCCATCTGCTACATAGAGCATTGTGCCATAAATCGCGATGTGCTGAAGGCCCAAAAAGTGGTTATTATCTGCGCCTGTTATACCTGGAGTTCCAATCGTGCTGAGCAAATTTCCAGCACTGTCAAAGACCAAAACCTGCTGATTGCCAATATTGTCGGTCCAAAATGAGGCACCATCGCTAATGTACACATTGCCCGCGCCATCAAATGCAATACCGCTGGGGCTGCAAAAGTGCCGTCATTATGAAAATCTATCAGATAGTTATTGGCCGCATCAAATTTGATTACTCGCCCGTTGTTATCCACGATCCATGTTTGTCCACTGCCATCCACGGCCATATCAAATATAGCCCATGGTTCGCCATTGTTATATGCAGTCCCAGCTGTCCCAATTGTGCTCACATGGGCACCAGTGTTCGTATATTTTAAAAGACGGTGTCCCCAATATTCACCGATCAAAATATTAGTTCCATCGGTAGCGATGCCCCATGGAAAGTTAAGGTGATCTGTATCAGCAATATATGGAATTTCTGTTACTCCAAAGGTTTGTACATAACTAAAGTTCAAACCCACCGTGCCAAGAGTCAATGTTTGAGCACTTGGATCCGATTTAGCCTGATCAAGGAAAAAATTTCCCCGTCCTAATTGATCTTCCCCTAGGGGAAATTTCCCTTGTGGAAAAAGAAACTCATACAAAACTTCTGTCGGCTGAGGAGGTTCCTGAGCCTTAGCAGACCCAATCGGACCAAGAATTAAACTCAACATGATCAATATAACTAGTGCGGTTATACTTTTACGTAACATAATATTCTCCTTTTGGAAATGTGTAATAAATGCGGTTTAGTTTTCTTTGCAGGTTTTATATGTAGGAGGCTTTGGTAGCGATCAATTTCCTCCCTATTTATCCATGTCGTGAATGATTTACATAATTTGTATTAATTTTGTTTTATGATACAGGCATATAAAAGTGTAAATCAAGTATCATTTATCATGTGATTTACATTACAGAAAGAGCCGGTCAATAAACCTAACAGCTCTTCGTTCTCCAGTATTTACATCGTCAGCCCATCGGCCTCAATACTTCCATCGTCCATCACGATCTTGCGCGGAGATAATTCCTGCACCAGCTTCATATCCTGTGTCGTGATCGGCATTTCACGCATTATGCTGTTATGAATCAGATCGAGAGTCAGGCACCTGCCCAACTCTCGATCTGTTCTCTAAAATGCGATTGTTATCTGACTTCTATTTCGCAGTTCCGATATACCCTCCATCCAACCCGAACCCCACCAGGTCTGCTTTGCCATCGTTGTTCACATCCCCCACTGTGCGCACATACTGGCTCACCGTCCAGCCATGCGATAGATCAAAATCATTCGTCCAGCGGCTGACCGCATCAAAACTGGCACCGTTCGATAGTGCCACATATACCCCATCCTGCCCAAATCCGATCAGGTCATCCCTGCCGTCATTATTGACGTCCCCCACTGTCCGCACAAACCCGGCCACCGTCCAGCCATGCGACAGATCAAAAGACGAGCTCCATTTGCTGATCGACCCAAAGCTGGTCCCGTTGGAGAGTGCCACATACACACCGTCCAGTCCAAACCCGATCAGGTCATCCCGACCATCATTGTTCACATCTCCCACCGTCCGCACAAATTGACTTACTGTCCAGCCATGCGACAGATCAAAGGACGAAGCTCCACTTGCTGATCGAACCAAAGCCACTGCCGTTGGAAAGTGCCACATACACACCGTCCAGCCCAAACCCGATCAGGTCATCTCTGCCGTCATTATTGACATCCCCCACCGTTCGCACAAATTGACTTACTGTCCAGCCATGCGACAGATCAAAGGATGAGCTCCATTTGCTGATCGGGTCAAAGCTCGTACCGTTGGAAAGCGCCACGTACACACCATCCAATCCAAACCCGATCAGGTCATCTCGACCATCGTTGTTGACGTCCCCCACCGTCCGCACAAAGTCTGCCACTGTCCAGCCATGAAAGAGATCAAAGGACGAACTCCACTTGCTGACCGCACCAAACCCACTGCCGTTAGAGAGTGCCACATACACACCATCCAGCCCAAACCCGATCAGATCATCCCGTCCGTCATTATTGACATCCCCACCGTCCGCACATACTGGCTCACCGTCCAGCCATGCGAGAGATCAAACGCTGTCGTCCAGCGGCTGGGATTATTAAATTTCTTAAGGGCGAAGGTAGCAGTAACAGATTTGGCGTCTATCATAGTGACAACGCAGCTGCCCGTTCCAGAACACGCACCGCTCCAGCCATCAAACATCGAATCTGATGATGGTGCCGCATTAAGAGTAATTACAGTATTATAGGCATATTCCTCGGAGCAATCAGCGCCACAATTGATTCCAGCTGAACTGCTGGTTACCGTGCCACCTCCAGTGCCGGCTTTGACAACTGTCAATATGGGTAGTTTTTCAATATCGTATACCTGACCGGTAGTGAAATCGCCATCCCCTACTGCCGCCCCACCGAGTGGATTTGACGCAGCATCCACAATTGAATTGTTATCCACCATATCCAAGCGGATCGTGCCATTGCCTGAACCAGTGTTCACGTTAACTGAGTATGTGGTTCCCGATGTGGGTGTTACGCCTGTGACAAACTCACCATTTATTCCTGGGCTGGTTGTGAGGACAAAATCATTGAAAGGTGCAATTGTATCCACTCCCGTCACAGATTCAGAGAAAGTAACTATGAAATTTACACTGGCTGCACTAGTCGGGCTGGTACCGACTCGAGTACTAAATTTTACAATGGGCGCAGTAGCATCCAATACCCAGGAATATGAAGCAGGTGAAGCATCAGCATTATTAGCCAAGTCAATAGCGTAAACATCGAAGATGTGTGCGCCATCAGATAGCGCGGACGAAGTAAATGGACTTGTACAAAGTGTATAGGTTCCACTATCCATTCTGCACATGAAGGAAGCAACACCGCTGCCAGTATCATCGTTGCCGCTGAAGGTGAAACTCGGGGTATTATCTGTGTCTAGATTGGCAGGCTTGGTAATGATTGTTGTGTCAGGCGCAATAGTATCCAATATCCATGAATATGAAGCAGGTGAAGCATCAGCATTATTAGCCAAGTCAATAGCATAAACATCGAAGGTGTGTGATCCATCAGCAAGCGCGGATGAAGTAAATGGACTTGTACAGAGTATATAAGTACCACTGTCAATCCTGCACATGAAGGAAGCAACGCCACTACCCGCACCATCATTGCCGCTGAAGGTGAAAGTTGGAGTGCTGTCATTATTCAAACTGCCAGGCTGCGATTCGATTTGGGTATCTGGTGAGAACCTATCAGTTGTGCCTTGAACGGAAAAATTATACGGATTTTCATTCGAGTCATCGCTGTAAACGTTTAAAGATGCTGTGCTTAAACCGATTAGGCTGGGATCAAAAACAATTGTGAAAGTAGTTGAACCGCCTGGAATGATTGGACTTACAGGTTGCACACTGACTGTGAAATCAGACGAGCCAAATACCAACACTTTGCTTGGCGATCCTGTCAATATGAGATTGCCATCTCCAAGATTGTATATGGTGAAGGTACGGTTTACCGTACCACCTGTTGCTTCGGCGCTACCAAAATCTGTATAGTCAGTTAAGGATGGAGAAGTATCACCATCGAGGATTGAAGTGTTATTCCCCTGGATATCTATTTCAGGGAAGGTAGTCCCAGTCCCTTGAATGGAGAAGTTGTACGGATTTTCGTTAGGATCATCATTGGCGATGGAAATGGATGTAGTTCGCAGGCCACCCGCGGTTGGATCGAACACAACTGTAAATGAGGCAGAACCAGAGGGAAGAATTGGGCTTGAAGGTTGCAAGGTGACGGAAAAATCGCTTGCATGTGCTCCACTTATGATTACTCTCGAAGAGTCAGTTAGGTTAAGGTTGCCAGCGCCAGTATTGTAAATAGTGAACGTGTGGCTAATTGCTCCACTAGCGACTGGGGTACTGCCGAAATTTGTGTAGTCTGTGATTGTCGGTGTGCTGTCTCCATCTACAATTGAAATATTATTACCTTTTATATCCATCTCAGGATAAATATCGCCAGTTCCTTGAATGGAGAAGTTGTAGGGATTTTCGTTAGAGTCGTCGTTGGCAATTGAAATGGACGCACTTCGCACGCCGCCTGCACTTGGATCAAAAACAACTGTAAATGTAGTTGACCCCGATCCGGCGATTGGACTTACAGGTTGCACCGTTACAGAAAAGTCGCTTGCGTGTGCCCCGCTTATGATTACTCTCGGAGAATCTGTCAGGTTGAGGTCACCAGGGCCAATATTGGAAATTGTGAATGTATGGCTTACTGTTCCGCTTGTAACTGCGACAATGCCAAAGTCTGTATTGTCAGAGCTGTATGGTGTAGTGTCTCCATCAAAAATTATGAGATTGTTTCCTTTTATGCTGATTTCAGGTCCATTTAAAGCAGCTAGGAAATCCTGATTGTATAAGTCACTTTGGGTGCCGCCGTACTCCCTGTTGGCAGGGCTAAAGGTATATCCTCCATCCTTTGTTGGCCTGACCGTGCCAGACCATTGATTTGACACCATAAGAAAATAATTTCCATAAATGTCACTCGTAACAGATTTTTCGACGCCATCCGTGTAGGACAGGATGGCGCTACCGATTCCCACATTACCAGAAATTATTCGAATGTCAGTCAAGCAAGCATTGGATGGGTACAAAGCTAAAGCAGGATTCGTAAAATAAGTCCACCAATCGTTAGAAACATTGTCCGGTCCACAACCGGGGTGCTGCGGAAAATGGCTAAACCAGTATCCATAATACCCAAGACCCGTACAATCCCAAATCAAGCACGTAACAGGCTGTGAGACTTGAAGTGGATCGCTTAAATTAGGATAATTGGAAAAGTCATTACAATTTGATAATGTAGCTGACGTATTACTATAATCATAGTCGGCAGCACCGTTCGGGGGATAATGAGAACTTCCGCATCCGCTATAGGAATAATTTGGGGATAGCGCTTTGACGAGTCCAAATTTATCCCAACTGTGACTCGTGTTATTTTGTTGCCAGCTTCCATAAACTTTGGTCATTATGGATTCAGTCCGGTGGGTGAAATTATGAACCGCTTCATGCACAGTTCGTTCGACGCTTGGACCCATGATCGGAATCAATCTGTTGCATCCGTGCGGACCATTCACAGGAGGTGAATTGATAAAATATGCGCCGGGGCCCACCAATGTGGATTCATAAAAGCCAAACCAAGGACCATTGTAAATCCAGACTTCATCAATTTCTCCACGATTCAATTTACCGCATATATCGAATTCGGCTGAATTCACGATCTTATTGTAATTGACCCCATTCGGGCTATGTGCTGTTTGTTGACCCGCCAGAACTGCCAGGTAATTTGATTCTGTGTATGAAAACCCATCTGTTAATTCCGGCCATCCATTGGTAACAATTGTCGTATCAACGACGTTGTAATTCAATTTGTTATTTGAGGCTTGTTTGAAGAAATCAATGGTTTGCTGTGTGATCACTGAATTGTCGTTCCAGAGTTCGTATTCGCTTAACTTTTGCCCATTGCTCAAGAGAGGGTCATAAATAATTACATAAACCTTCTTGAAGACGGCATCTGAAAGTATATCAAGTGCTTGAAGGTTATTGAATGTGTCATATGTGTTTATGGGGTTTCTTACCCTGAGAGTCGACGAGAGTTACATTTCCAAGATTGGGCTTCCCAAATGTTATCAGTATGGGGAGGATATCGTTGGTGATGACTTCCTGGTTGATTGATTGAATACTCAATTGTGCTTTCTGTAGTGTGATTGTAAAATCCACTCCTTGATGAAGGTATGTGCCGCAGTTGTCGATTTCTCCATAACTTCTTGCTTCAACAACGGAATTAATTCCTAGTTGCACTAAGTCCTGTTGTATTTCGGCCGCGATTTCCGGCATAAATGGACCATTCACCCACATTGATCCACCGTTTGGGATACAATTTAGTTCTTGCACAGTATTGTCAAATTGGGGAATTATATTTTTCGATAAAAATGCCGAGTTGGTCTCTTTTTCAACCTGCATATCTCTAACTGCTAAATTGGCAGAATTTGATACACCTTGATCAAGTTTCTTTGGAACGTCAATATTGATTGTCTGTTCTTCAACTGGTTCATCCGCCTTTGCAGTTGCAGATACTGTCCCCAATGTCCCAGCAAAAAATAACAGGATAATGAAACAATGCAAACATAAAGTTTTGATATTTTGAGTACTTTTTTTCATAGATTACCCTCCAACTCTTTGGGTATTACCGTAATATTCTTTTATACCTCTCGTAACAAATCACTTTTACATGCAGTTGTATATTTTGACAAATCCTAAAAATTCATCCCCGATGGGAATTGGTGGCAAAGTTGATCGAACAGGTGAAATTGCATTATAGTGGTGCGGAACATGGTTTGGTAAGATGTTTACCGCAATTTCTATCGCTTGTGGCACCAATTCATGTACATTTTACCGCATTAGTCGGCGTAACAGGCGAAGCCGCAAACGCGAGCATCGCAATCGTAAAGACCGCGAAGATTCGATACAAATTTAGTACTAGATTTTGTGTTTATGTTTCTATTGTTTAGTTGAAACTTCAACTGCTATAGCAAAAAACTGTCAAGACATATCTTTGTGGATAGCCTGACATACCAAAAGGCGCAACCTTACCTACAATTTTATTTCCATATAATATAAAACAACCTAAATTTACTTTACTCCTATAAATCTTTGTATTTGATTTGAAATAAATACGAGTTTTTTTGTCAAACAAACTATTACCCCCTCACTTATGCGAATCCTGTATTCCAATGTAATTTCAGACGGTTAAGCGGTACGAACTAACATGATACGTTTAGCAAAACAAATCAGTATAATGATTACTGTCTTTCTGGCTTTATATACCAAAAAATCCCTGGTGATTCTCTATGCAAGGAATCACTTAGGGTAATCTAAATTTGATCAATGATATGTTTCTTGCATGTCAATTCTTGGTTGTTCATTGAGCGAAATATTATTGTAGACGAGGAACAAGCAGGTGGTAGAGAACTGTCCTGCCAACAAACCCATCATCTGCACAAAGTTGTAAAACTTAGTTTCATCTCACGGCTTCTCCAACCCATGCGCGGTCAACAACTCTTCGTTCTCCAAAATATCCTTTATCAAACTATCAGCCACGATGTTCCCATCATCTATCACGATCGTGCGCGGAAATAATTCCTGCACCAGTTTTATGTCATGCGTCGTAATCGGCAGTTCATAGATACAATTGATCAATATTCCCAGCGCACTCAGAAATCCCCATGACGAAACGTGAAAGATACGCGACTTTCAACCAATCCCAGATGGATGGGCATGGTGTTATGAATCAAATCGAGAGTCAGGCACATGCCCAACTCTCGAATCTGTTTTGTCTGACTTCTATTTCGCAGTTCCGATATACACTCCATCCAACCCGAACCCAACCAGGTCTGCTTTGCCATCATTGTTCACATCCCCCACTGTCCGCACATACTGACTCACCGTCCAGCCATGCGATAGATCAAAATCATTCGTCCAGCGGCTGACCGCATCAAAACTGGCACCGTTCGATAGTGCCACATACACCATCCTGCCCAAATCCGATCAGGTCATCCCTGCCATCAAAATTGACATCTCCCACTGTCCGCACAAACCCGGCCACCGTCCAGCCATGCGACAGATCAAAGGACGAGCTCCATTTGCTGATCGATCCAAAGCTGGTCCCGTTGGAGAGTGCCACATACACACCGTCCAACCCAAACCCGATCAGATCATCCCTGCCATCAAAATTGACATCCCCCACCGTCCGCACATACTGGCTCACTGTCCAGCCATGCGACAGATCAAAGGACGAGCTCCACTTGCTGATCGATCCAAAGCTGGTCCCGTTGGAAAGCGCCACGTACACACCGTCCAACCCAAACCCGATCAGGTCATCCCGACCATCGTTGTTCACATCCCCCACCGTCCGCACAAATTGACTTACTGTCCAGCCATGTGAGAGGTCAAAGGACGAGCTCCATTTGCTGATCGGGTCAAAGCTCGTACCGTTGGAGAGCGCCACATACACACCATCCAATCCAAACCCGATCAGGTCGTCTCTTCCATCGTTGTTGACATCTCCCACCGTCCGCACAAAGTCTGCCACTGTCCAGCCATGAGACAGATCAAAGGACGAGCTCCACTTGCTGACCGCACCAAACCCACTGCCGTTTGAGAGCGCCACGTACACACCGTCCAACCCAAACCCGATCAGATCATCCCGTCCGTCATTGTTGACATCCCCCACCGTCCGCACAAATTGACTCACTGTCCAGCCATGCGATAGATCAAAGGCCGTCGTCCATTTGCCTGGATCATTGAACAACTTCGGGCTAAAGGTTGCTGTCACGGATTTGGCGCTTGTCATGCTTACAACACAGCTGCCCGTTCCGGAACATGCACCGCTCCACCCAGTAAACATCGAGCCAGCCGCTCGTGTGGCGGTCAGCGTCACAACTGTATTGGGGACATAGGTTTCGGAACAGTCCAAGCCGCAGTCGATCCCAACTGGAGAACTCGTCACCGTGCCACTTCCAGTGCCCGCTTTGACAACTGTCAAGGTCTGGTTACCAAGAACATTAACATTACCCTGACCGTTGTAACTGGTCTCGATCCAATTCAAGCTACTCTTATAAATCATTGGTGAAGTAATAAACGTGCCTGTGCTATCTCCCAAGGCATAAAACAGTTTTTGGTATAAGGTTCCATCCTGCCAGGTCATGATCACGCGGCTGGAAGGGTCAGTGGTCACAGAGAGACCGTAATTGTATGAGAACGCAGGACTATTTGCTGAAAACGGTCCGCTCTCGAGAGCGTAGGAAGAAGTCAGAATAGCATACTGGATAATCGTGTCAGCGGCCCAAGCGACAGCTACCTTACCATTTGGCAGGAGAACCGCATCTGGAGTTTCATAAACGTAGCTAACCCCTAGTGAAGTGGCAGCTTTAGATATGGTTCCACTGCTATTGAGTATGGCGTATTTTGGAGTACCATAGTTGGGGTAAACATTGCTATACCAGGTCAAAATAGCTTTTCCACCTGACAGGCTGTTGAGAATAGGAGTATAGCTACCATCATCGCTTGTCAGCGCAGTGGGAGGGAATATACTTCCCCCAGCGCTGTTACGCGTAGCGTACCAGATGTTGCGTGAGTATGGAGCACTAATATACTTTTCCCAACTGAGAATGAAACGATTGTCATCGGTGGCTGCAATAGTTGGGTTATATAATTGTAGACTGCTAAATGAGCCCCAAGCCGCATTATTTGTAATATTTGTCGGGCCGCTAGTCAGGTTCCCCGCGCTATCAAGTGTGGCAAAATAGATGTTGTGGTTGTATTGGAACGTTGAGGTATTGTAAAGACGGCGATACCAAGCCACACCAATTGAGCCGTTCGGGGCAATTGCAAGAGAGGGCGAGAAATCCCTAATACTTAACGTCGTGTCACTATGATCCACAAGCTTACTGACTGCCCTGACAGTGTTACCATATTGATCCAATAACGTATATTCAATTTCTGTAACAAAAGACTGCATGGGCCGTCCACACAGCGGAATGTATTCCAGGCATATATAAAATTGCTATTTGCTGCCGTGGTCATCGCCAAGTTGTAGCCATATTGTCCATTTGGAGAGGCCTTCTTTAAGGCTTGATTTTCTGGGCGTATAAATTCGAGGTTCATAGCGCCATCGATGCTATCAGTATAAACCTGGGCGAAGGGTGCAGGGATGGTGCTCTGTAGCGTTGCTGTTCGACTCTTGCTGATATTCAAGGAAGAGATGACAGTAACGGAAGCTGTATTGGTGTTGCCCAACACAGCGCTGCCTGATGTAACAACTTTGGCGATAATTGTTTTAGTATCACCTTGAGGGATAGAACCGCTATCCACCGTGCCATCACCGTCAGTATCCGTGAGTGGGGTGATGCCATTTGCCGCGTAGAGCGTGACTGGCCAGACGCTGGATATGGTCAGATCGTAAGTATCACTGCCTAACTCACCTTGATTAAGAATATTAATTGGAAAGGTTTCCGTTTCGCCGGACACAGTGAAACTACCCTGCTGCATGGGGTCAAGATTCACGCGGGCCGAAGCAGGCGGACGGTAGAATCTAACAGCTGTAAATGAGGTCGCCTGATAAAGGCCATACGAGAGGCCATCCAGCCCTGTCGAATCCTCAATGCCGGATGCTCTGCTCCACCAAGATCCATTATAAGTCATGGCCTGATATTGGAAGACGATATCTCCGTTTTCATGCAAAATGACCTCAAAACGGAAAGTATCATCGGACCCAACTTCACTTAACGGATCTCCACCTTTTACATCATGCCATTCAATTACAAAATAGCGGTTGGGAGCGATCCCTCCAGACTTGTATCGTACCCAACTGTCTGCTCCGATATAGTTCGGTGCCCAATAAGGCGCGATCACATTGTTAGGCTCAGATGTGGCCGGAATGGGACTTTGGGTATCCCAATAACCCGCATCTGTAAAAGACAGATACCCAGGCGCAGCAATGTAAAGTTGATTGTAAGTATTCTCGTAATATTTGAAAGGAAATGGGAGCGCGATGGCCCCTGTAGCACTAGCATAGCCGGTCAGCCAGGTATTTGCGCCATCTGTGACGTCTATCCAGTTCATGGCAATTGTATCATCCCAAGTATATCCAAAAATATCAGGTCCCCCAAGAGCCGCATAATCTTGGGCAGTTTGATTTTCAAGCACATTGGTGTAAGACCTGCTTGATGGCGTGAAGCTCATACCTGCCTTGGAAGGCGTGACCGTGCCAGACCAACCAGATGGCACCACAAATGTATAAAAACCGCTGGAGTTCGATGTGGCCGTCTTAGGTGCGCCATCTATATAACTCAAAACAGCCCCGGCCACCCCGGCGTTGCCGGAGATGGAGATCACAGAAGAGGGGCAGATATCAAAAGATATTGTCGCGTTGGAAGCGCCTACATTACATATATTCAAACCGCCCAGGCCTCCATCTGACAGGAAACTGGAAGGGCTGCTAGCATCACTGATCGCAGTACGTCCTACATTGCTGCTAAAATTCGCAGTATTCACATTCCCATTTACAGTAGTTGTTCCACCTGGACGGTAGATATAAACTTCATCCGGCGGACCACCAGCATTTCCGGTCGTCAGCGTATTTATTCGGTAAACGAGCAGGCCAGTTCCTGGCAGTGAACTTTCAAATGTGCTGCCGGCTCCGTTGCGATATTCCAGCACGAAAAATTCGGTTGCTGAATAGGGAGAGGCTATTTTGTAACAGTTATTAGTAGAGGAGGTCAGCGGATTCAGACTATACGTGCCGGGTGTGGTAAGCTCCGGAATACTGCTTATCCAGCCCCCATACTTGAATTTCATGTAACAGCCCATATGCTGGGGAGGGTTTGCGTTGTACTCCATCACGTCCCATCCGCCGACCGGCTGGATGCCATTAGATGAATAATGATATAGATCTGGGGAACCTAAGACATGGAACATTTCATGTGCCAGAACGCCATTACCCAACCAATCGTTCAATTGAAAAGAGTATTC
Source organism: Chitinophagaceae bacterium (assembly GCA_016720745.1). GTDB lineage: Bacteria > Bacteroidota > Bacteroidia > Chitinophagales > Chitinophagaceae > JJ008. The sequence goes on from JADKKA010000015.1 coordinate 39,574, forward strand.
TCCTACAATCTTTCCGTTAATCGTCACCGGATACGACCACAAGCTCCACATATGCGGCCACAATAACGAAGACCAGCCTGTCGGGCTGCCACTCACTATAAAGGTGAGGCTATCAACAATACCGTCACCATCCCCATCAATCGATGCCCCATCGGGAAACTGTCCCAAGCCATTAACATAATTTATTGCATCTTTTAATAGGGTGTGCTCTCTTGTAGCTCTATCTGTTCCATTATCGCCCCCTGTATATCCATCGAGGTTGGTGACGGGATGATATGGTTGGAAATAACCACGCGTATGACTATCCTGGTAGGACACAACTATGCTTCCAGGCGTAGGATAAAGGATCGAGTCAATCGTTAACGCATTGTAGGATGCTTCTTGAAAATAATTACGCAGTGAGTTTGCGCCCGCAGTGGAATTATTCAGCATACCCGCATATGTCGAGGTTGTGTTCGTAAATTCAGATTCGTCTGAAAAACGAATGAAAACCACCAGGTTGTTAATGATGCCGGAAAGTGGGGCATTGCTAATTGCGCGCGCGGTCTGTCGTTCTGTTTGATCCGCAAGAATCCCGCCCTGTTGATTTGGCGCAATTTGCAAGGCAGTATCAGGCGCTTCGATGCCTTTTCTTGTCAGGTCAGGAAACCGATCACTATTTTGCTCTGATGGGGTCTGGGGAGCATTTCCGAACGTATCCGCTGCTTGTGTTCCTGTTCGCAAGGGAGACGCCTGGCGAATATTTTCCATTTGCGCGGGCGAAATATTTGTGTAGGGACGCAGGCCTCTCGACTCCGGATCTGTCCGCCCTACAACAAAGCGGGTAGGAACTAATTTCTCCTGGACCAGATCTGCGTAAACATAATAACCAGTGAGCGGATCCTGAATGACTGTAAACCCCTGCGCATCCTGCAGCCAATTATAAAACTCGTCACCACTGGCAAACAAATTGAGTTGTGTGCCATCTGGTTGGGTGACCGTGATCGGAAATTTATCCACGGGCGCCGCATAAGCTGAATTAGTGGTCAGAGTCAACAAAACTATTAATACTACAAATATGCCAAACGGAAAGATTCTCTTTTTTGCGAACATTGTTACATCTCCTTATTGGGAAAATTTAAAAAAATAATTTGACGAGAGGGAGGTGATGCTAATTATTTTATAGAAAAGCTAGTCTGATAATTGTTAACGATAAGGTCGTAATCCCCTGGGGAAAAACCACGTTCTGCTTCCGGCACATCCCGTCCAAGCAGCAACACATATTCAATTTTCTGATCAGTCTGCAGGCAGCTTGTGTCAGCAGGATGTATGCCATCCAAGCTGACTTTGATGTTTTGACCATTTCGGTTTTCCACAGAATAGAAATTGTAGTTACATTGATCCGGCAAAATTCCCCGTATAACAAGCTCAACTTGTACAGGATTGGTTTCGAGAAACCGAACTTCCACATCCGCGACCCTCGCCTTAATGTAAGGCGAAACGTGAGGTACGCTTTCTGTCATTTCCAACTGGGGAGTAGATATAGGTTGAGGTTGTTTTGAGGGAGTAAATAATATTTCAGTTAATGTGGGTTTAGGCGGCTCAACGATTGGAGCCACATTTTTTGTGCACCCCGCAAGAAAGAGATAAAAAAAAATATTCCGGCCACAACTAAAAATTGTTTTTTGGTATACATTTCATTTTCCCAATATATTGACTTGATTTTCCCAGTTATTTGTTACCTTATTTTAGTATATATACAGGAGTGGCGTAAAATTAGTGCCAAATGTCACTAATTTTACGCCAAAAGGAAGAGCCACATCAGAAAAACTCAAGGCGTCCAAGCCACGCACCGTCAATAACTCTTCTTCTAAAATCTATATCATATATCTATCCGTGTTCACGATCGTGTGCTGAAATAAGCTCTGCGCAATCTCATATCTTGTGCTGTGGTCGGCGTTTTCTGCATTACATTGATCAATATTCCCAGCGCATCAGAAATCTCCATGACTAAACGTGGAAAACACAAGACTTTCAAGAAGTCCCAGATATATGTGTTATGAATCAGATTCGAGAGTCAGGCACATGCCCAACTCTCGAATCTGTTTTGTCTAACCTCTATTTCGCAGTTCCGATATACACTCCATCCAACCCGAACCCAACCAGATCTGCTTTGCCATC
>JADKKA010000016.1 GCA_016720745.1 Chitinophagaceae bacterium
CTGATTAGCCTGTAATGCAAACCTAGAGTTCTTTCGTGGGTTGTGGCGAAAAGGACACTATGTTTTGGCGTGTGTTAGGTGGCTTGGTGTTACCTATCATCCTCGGGCTAAGTCCGCGTGGCATGGGCGGGAGGCGCTGCGGTTTTAGACAGAACTATTCGCTTTGTGTTCTCTTAGCGCATCTTCAATAATTTGCGCTTTTGGTTTTATTGCGGAGGCGTGGTCAAGGTACTCAACAACATCTTGTGCCAAGCTGAAAGCAACCTTTACCTTCTTTGAATCAGACCGTTTCCGGCCTGATCCTTCTCTTTTCCCGCCATGTGCAGTCAATTAATTCACACCTGCTTTTGCTCTTAATTCTCGATACAGCCTCATCTACTAAACAATCGTAATATCCTGGGCCAAGAACATATTCAAATGCCTTTAATCGTTGCCCCGTTTTGAATGTAAGCCAACAGTCTTGCTGATATAACTGCTATTTTTTCGCTTTCCATTTTCTTCTCCTTTCCAGGTATCTATTATGATATCCAGATCATCCGGCGGCATCTTATCAGCGCAGTTAGTCCAGGTTATTTCATGAGTCATGATTAAAATCAGCCCTATGCAGCGGTAAAGAACTTTGGTTTTTAAAGGTATCGGATAGCAAGCTAATCTTGGTTTTTATAACTTTGTTTTCTAATTCTAATTTGTGTCTTGACGCTAAACTTCTAGTTAATCTTATCCGCTCTTCGTTACTTCTTCTATCTAAATGCAGTTGTACAATTCTAATAACTATCTGAGCCAGGAAATGACCTTCTCGGCAGTTTTATATTTATAGATCATAATTCCTCCTCAAACGGTTCGAAGCTGTACTCTGCGCCCGGTATGTTCCAGTCTGGTGTAGTTGTTACGTAAATTGAGTGTTCCAGATCGAAGTAATAGAATCCTGTGCTTACATCTAACAAGTGATTCCCTGTTCCATTTTCTACTTTAATATGCACCGGTTGGCCAGTAATTGACCATCGCTGTATTAGCTTTGCATATTTGTGCCTGTTGCATATCAGATATTCATCACACTCAACAAGTAAACCTCGTTCATCTATATGATGCATCACATGAGATTCAACGCCGTTAGCTTTTATAATAAAGCTGTCGGCATCATCCATCTCAGCAATCTGCTCATCACTTCCGTCGTATTTAATCCACTGTGAGTTCATAGTTTACCTTTCGGGTTTACTAAATCCGGAGCACTTAGGCGACCCCGATTGCCCACACTTACGGTGACGGTCTCTTCCTTATCGACTGAAAAGAATGTTGGGCGAATATCGGATAGTTCCAGCATCTGCGACAGTACCGATCTTACTTTCTCTTCATTGTTGGCAAAGAAGGCTGAAACTTCCGCTACGTATGCTTCAGCATACTCACCGCCTTCGTCCTCGGCCTGGGCAAGAATATCTTCTCCTATTTGATGTGAAGAGATAAAATCTTCGTTGTCAAATTCCACCTGCACACCACGAACAACCTCAACTTCTTCACCGTGCAGTCTGCCATCAAAGAGCATATCTTGGAACGTTTCCCAGTCATAGAATAATTCAGGATCGGGGTAGAAGCCATAACAATATTTCCCTGGTTGTTCTGGCTTTGGAGCAAGTTCTTTTTGCCGCATGATTAATTCTTGTAGTTTATCGCTAAATTTCAGCATACCTGTTCGTACTCTAGCTAAATACTCTGGTGTAGCACCTCCCTGGCTCTTCGCCTCGAAGAAGAACCCTATTTCCCCGGAGGCATCAAGCCAAAAGCTAACCTTTACGCTGGCTTCGTTATATTCTGCAAATGTTTTCTCGTTCATGTGTTTCTCCTTTTCTTGTTTTGCGGCGCACATTATCTAGTCCTATTGTGGCAAAAATTAATTTAATTATTGCTGTTATTTCGTTGTGAAAGGTATGAAATACTCTTTACCATCAAGGGAAACAGTCAATAATTCTGTTTCCTCTACGGTAAATGGAGGTATGTCCACAGTCACGCCGCAGAAGGTAACGGTACGAGGGGGTCTACTATTGATATCCTCCACGATTTTCTTAATGAGGTCTTCCCTGCCTTTCTTAGTGATATCCGCCATGTCTTTCTCCTAAATTATCAATATGAATCTGCAACTTCTCTCTTACACTCTTGTTCCCCGCAGCCTCGTTGCATTCTCTGTGGGCAAGTACCAGGTTGGCCAGGTGGTTAGAACCTCCGAACGTGATAGAAAGTAAATGTTCCAGCGATCGATCTTCGTGCAGAGGATTGTGGCAATAAAAACAATTCTCGCCGTCTCGCAGTGCAACCGTAGTCATTAGCCTACTTCTTCCTTTCTTATTCTTTCGTTTGTTTTTTGTAAATGCACGCCATGCACTTCCTTTTAGGTAGCAATCCCAAATGTGGTAACCGTTTCCCGCAAAATACAAATCGCCCTTCGCGGTAGCGGCTACCACTGAGACACCATCTGCACACCGAAAGCGGGCAATCTCGTAAGCGGTTGACGGTGCAAGCAGTTCCGCACCTCGCGAAACAAGCCATCTGCAAAACGCTTGTTTCCTCTTGTCTGTGATCTCGACGCGGATCATTTCTCACTTCCGCATCGCTAATTTAATGGCCAGGTCGAGCAAGAATTCTTGCATTTCTGCTGATTCTGTGTAAAGGCCGTTCTCTATTTTCAGGATACTCAGCAAGATGATTGCTGCTACCTTCTTTGCCCCGGCATTCATCGCCAACCGAGAAACGTAGATCTTATCTTCAGCCGCCCAAGATGTTTCCCCTTCGCCCAAGGATTCGACAACGCCTATCGTGTAGGCGGTCGTGTCAAACCCGGCGCGCAGTACCATTTCGATTGCGTCTTTGATTGTGGTTACATCTTCAGGGGAAAGGTTGTGGGCATACTCTTCCGGGGTACTTTCAAGCAATGATCGATTCATCGCTTCTTTGAGTAGGGTTTTATTTAAGCCTTCGGTTTTGTTGCGGATGTGGAATCCTACTAACTCGTTCAGTGTCGCACCTGTGTGCAGATTATCAAATGAGAATCCTGCTTCAAGCCAATCCTCCTCTACTTCTGGATTATTGATTATCACACTTTCCAAAACGTCTTTGTTGTCGCAAGAAGCAAGTGCCCAAGTGATACCCCACTGCGCTCCCCACCAGTTAGCCAGAGCACGATCCTCGGTGAGCTTTTGGTGCGTCTTCAGGTTGTACGTGAATTTCGACTTTGTGGGAAGGGTGTACGCACGGATTCCTTGGTAGTAGACATGCTCCGCCGTGCCTTCGCATACTTCAAGGCTGTCGTTCGCCCACAACACCGGGGCGGTTAGCAGGAAGGTGTAGCGTTCTTTCCAAACCAGGTCAAAGGATTCGCCCATAACGATAACCTGTGTTCCGTGGAAACTGTCATCTACTTCGGCAGTGACAGTTCCATTTTCATCCAAACAGTTACTGTACAGCTCTCGTGCGGCTTGCCAAAGATCCCATGTCTTACCATATTCCGTCGTAAAAGATAAGGGCTTACCGTTCATTGTAATGATTGGGAAGGACTTGCCTCGCACAATCAATTCCTCAGTACCAAAGTTGTATACGTTTTCCCCAGCTTTGATTGAGATATCACAACCATTCCGAAGCAAAACAGCGATTGCATACTTCAACCCAGTCCCAAAGAATCCTATTGCACTTTCCTTCTCCTTAACAGACACACCGAAGGTGATGATGCTGTTAATATCCAGTATTCCTTCATTTTTAAACACGATCATTTTGATTCTCCTTTTTATATCCGTTGTGTGTGTCGTATTGCTTCATCTGCAGAATTAGAACTTTTGCTAGTTCCTCGGCCAAAACTTCAGCCGCATCCTCCCTTAATTTACGTTTAATTGTAAATGCCTGTGATGACATTGTCATACTGCCTGGTTCCATAAGGCACATGAGCGGGTGATCATTTGTGCGTATCGGCTCAAATGCTTCCTCATACAGACCGGAAATTTTGATTGCAGCACTTGAGTTTTTGTGCCCGTCGTCAAGATAAACGGTTAGTCTCATTGTGTTTCTCCTTTTCTATTAGTTGTGTTTTGATTATTCGTCTAGTTCATTGTATGTGTTGACACGATCAATAGCGGCTACTATCTGTTTTCTTGTGTGTTTTCTTCCCGGCAAGAAAACCCAGGCTTCGGTAACCGTTGGATCAGAAACATACCGCGCTTTATACTGAATACCTTTGCGTCCCATATCTTGTCTAATCGAGTATTCCACGCCGTTTTCTTTAAATGTTTTCATTTTATTTCTCCTTTTCTGTTGTTTGTGTTGCGATTTGGTTATTTTACATTGTTTGGCATAGAAGTCAAGCATAATGAAAGAAATATTTTTAAATAATTCTTTCATTATTTCCTATTGCGGCTTGCGTTAAAACTCCACCCTATCCTCCGGCTCCAACTCCCCCTGCGTAGCCGCTACAGGTTGCCAATGAAACGGCCCACCCATCTTGTTATCCCAATGCGCCCTAATGACGTCCAATGCCGGGAACTCCACCACGTACACCCGCTTGCGAATTTCGACTAGGTGCCCGTTGTCGTTTCGCACCTTCACAAGCATTTGCTGTTGCCGGGAGACGGGGAATCCTTCTGGCATAACGCTCGATAAGAAATTGAAAAAGCCAGTGCGGCCTTGACGATACTGCTTGCTCTGCTCTTGCATTTCGACAATATAGTCTTCATACAAATGCTCTTTGACTATCACGGGCTTCCACTCTGAGTCGTGCTTCAGGATATAGCCGTGCTGAAGCTTGTTGTACAGCCACTGCATTTCGGCGGACATGCTGAGAATCTTTTGCTGCTGAAGTGCTTCGGTTTTAGGGTAGTCTCTAACCTCGAACTTGGAGATATCGCGAGTTAACAGGAAGTGAAGCAACGAAGCGTAACCCCCGCCCGTCAGCTCGGACTGAATCGACTGGAAATACTCGAACTTGCCCTTCCCGTTGGGGGATATCTCAAGTGCAAAGAACCTTCTTTCATCCAATCCGGCAGGAATAACCCACTCTTCATTAGAGGCCAGGATTAAGTGCACGTAGTTGGGCGCAGCCTCCGCGTCAATACCTTTGCCTTCAACCACTAATATTTCTTCAGTAACGAGCGTTTTGAGGACACTTTCGTGTTTACGGTCACCAGCAAAAAACGCTTCGTCCCCAAAAAGCAGAACCGTGTCCCGCAGATGTGCGTTGAATGATCCCACTAGGTGCTTTGAGTCGGATACCTGCATAAAATGACGGCCAAACAATCGACCTATAGTTTTTGCCCAGAAGGATTTTCCAGTGCCACGCTCTCCTTTAAGGACGATAGCAACCTGGCCAGTCTTGTCTGGGTGTTGGACAAGTCGCGCAAGCCAATTGATAAGGTATTCAAAGTATTGCTCATTTCCTGAGCAGAGGTTTTCTTTGGTATGTCTGAGGAAAGATTCATGGCTTGATCCGGGGACAGGTTCAACGGCAAAGCCCTGCCATAGGTTATAAGCAGTATCGATTTCCTTTCCGGGTGCGAATACGATCTTTTCATATTGTCTCCGTTGCGGATGATCTAGCCAGAAATGGCCAAGTGGTTTTTCTACTACTCCGTTTTTTGTCTGCCCAACAACAACCTTGATGTGTCTGTATCGGTTTCGCAGGTCTTCAAAACTCTGCTTGCTGATCCTGAATCGTTCGAGAGACTCGTCATAGACTTCACTGATCACACGGCACCGGCCACCGATATCGGAGATAACCGCGTGTTTTTCATTCATGTGCCGCAGGTGTGGATCAATCACGTCCTCTTTTGCTCGTTCAATCTGCCGGTTGGCGTACCGCTCCCAGTTCGGTTTATCCCGCACGCTTACCGCAATTTCATTGTTGCCGGTAATTATGGCAAAAATCATCTCATCTGGTACTTCTGCTCGAACCAGATCACAACAAACCTTGAACAATGCCTCTGACCTTGAGGAATACTTTGTTGGATTGATCGGGTCTTGGCCTGAAGCAATCAGCGCGCAGGTGTGATCAGAAATGATTTTGTTGTGCTCCCTTGCCCAATCCTGCAATTCTTGCACACCGATATCCAGCACAGCACCGGACACGATCTTCACCTTGGGCTGACCGCCAGCGAGTCCGGGTGTCTTGTCTTGTACTCGAACGGCTTGAATGAAGCTGCTTATCGGGAATTCATTATCGTTCCATTCCAACAGCTTGGCCAGGGTGGGCAATCTACCCTTCTTTTTCTTACGCTCAGTGGGCAGATTAATCGTGCCCGGTATGCGCATGATGCGGTCAATGTTGTGGCAGTGATCGGCCTGGAATACTTTTTCTAGCTGAAGGTTGTACCGTTCGAGCGACTGTATCTTTTCCAGGTTGCCTTCGACAATCAACTCTTCAGAAAGCTTGAGCCGCCAAAACCCTTGCAACCCTCCCCCGGAATCGATGATTACCGTGGGCTTTTGTGGAAAGTTCTGCAGCATTTTCAATGCACGGGCTTTTTTCCTCTTCGATATTCTCCCCGCGCGTGGATCGATATCCACAGCAAGCCATTGAGGGACATACATATCTTCCTTTGATGCCTTGGACGTTCTATCTGTCCTGGTTGGGTTCACACATGGAGAAAATTTTTCTTTCCTTGTAGACGATC
>JADKKA010000017.1 GCA_016720745.1 Chitinophagaceae bacterium
GAGCGCGGCGGGCTCCATCGGCAACACCGACTGCCGCCAGCGGTCCTTCACAGCGGGGCCGCTGCCGTCTTCGACGAACACTTCCTTCTCGACGTTGCGGACCATCCAGCCGGGGAACGCTCGCGTCAGCGGCGGCGAACCCTGGATCGCGGTCGTTCCGCCAACCACGGCCTTGACCTCGGCATAGCGGAGCGCCGCGGCGGGTGCCGCCTCGCCGTACGCAGTCGCCGGGTTCGAGATGTCGCGCCCGTAGGTCGCCGCCCCAGGCCACTGATATCTCGTGGTGTACGGCGTGTCGCGCGGTGCTCGCCACAGCGGGAGCGTGTTGTAGGCGAGGTGGTTGTGCAGATCGATCAGCCCCGGATAGACCGTCGCCCCCGTGGCCACCCGCCGCGCGTGCGTGTAGCCGGCAGGTGCGCGCCGTCGCGCCGACTGGACCGTCTCGATGATTCCGTGGTCGTTCACGTACACGGCGCCCGAGCGCAGCACGCGGCGGTCATCGTCGAACGTGACGACGGTCCCGGTGAGCACGAGCGGGGTCACGAGAACACCTGCCGGCGTTTGAAGGAGGTCGGGCCTTCGAGCTGGGGATGCTGATCGAAGCGGGCGTCGTCCAGCAGCTGTCGGAGCCGGATCATGAGTTGGGTGTACGTGATTCGGTAGTCCGCCTCGGCCAGCGCTCGGAGCGCGAAATACGTCATCGCCCCGTGGAACTTGCGGCCGAACTTGGCGTCGTAGCTGTACTCGTCCGATCGGCATCCCGACACCAGGAGCGAGGTCATCTGCGACTCGGGAAGATCGCGGGCGTCGGGGTCGCGTTCCGGATGTCGGCGATCACCGGGCGGCGAAGGGTCTTGGGGTTGATGAAGCGGGCGACCCGCTGATCGGGCGTGAGCCCGGGAGCCAGGCGAGTGACCGACCCCGAATGACACGAGTCGGAAATCACGGTCAGGCGCACTCGTTTGGGGATGTCGGCGAGGAGCTCGCGCATCTCGTCGTCGACCAGGAGGTGCTTGCGGCTGTCGTAGGGACAGATCGCCTCGTCGTAGTGGTCGCCCTCGTCGTGTGCGCCCGAGTCGGCGACGTACGTTCCGTGCGACGAATTGGTGAAGACCAACACGTCGCCGGGCTGCGCACCCGCGAGCAACGTCTTGATGCCCGACACCATCGCGGCCTTGGTGGCATCGGCGTCGAAGAGCGTCGCGATGTCGCGCGGGCAAACCCGTAGTGGCGATTCAACGTGTTGGCCACGCCTTCGCGCCGTTGACGCAGCCGCGCAGATCTGCGTTCGCGATCGGGTAGTCGTTGATGCCCACGCACAGGGGCTTCAGTGCCATCGAGTCTCTCTCCGTCCTCTGCGACCGAGGACCCGATCGACAGGTAGCCTTCGCCGCGTCGCCCTCACGCTGGAGACCGGCACATGGACACGCCCGCTCCGCTGCCCGCCGTGCAGGTGCTCGGCGGGTTCGCTCTCTCACGATCAACGATCGTCCGGTCGCGCTCGGCCAGGGGGCGGCGCCTGATCGCCTTCCTTGCGCTGCAGCGCGGACCCTGCCGCCGGGCGTTCGTGGCCGGAACCCTGGGCCCGACACCACCGACCGCAAGGCCGCGCGAACCTGCGCACCGCGCTCTGGCGTGCCAACGGCGCTGGGGTCGCGGTGGTCGTGGCAACGCCGAGCACCGTGCAACTCGACCCGACGGTGGAGATCGACCGCTACCGGCTGGAGCGGCTGGCGGCGGTGCCGTACGAAGCGGCCACCGGCGAACGTCTCGACAGCCGGTCGGTGGTGGAACTCAGCGGCCTGTGCGAGGAGCTCCTGCCGGAGTTCGACGAGGCCTGGGTGATCGCCGAGCGTGAGCGGTGCCGTCAGCTCGCGCTGGCACACCCTGGAGGCCGCGGCCCGCCGGGCGACCGCCGAGGGGCGCCACAGCGACGGCGTGATGCCTGCGTTACCGCGATCCGCTGGGACCCGTTGCGCGAGTCGGCCACGCGGGCCCTGGTCGAGGCGCACCTGGCGCAGGGCAACCTGGCCGATGCGGAACGGGCGTACGCGCAGTACGCCTCGAGCCTGGCGGCGGAGCTCGGCGCCGAGCCGCACCCCGACTTCCTTTTCGCGATGCGACGGGGCGGCCGAGGCGGCGCTGCGGAGCGGTCGATCGCGGACGCAGCGTCGCGTGCTCGACATCGTCGGACGTCGCAAAGACCGGTCTGGCACACGCCGGGATGGTCGCGTGCGAGCCGTCACCGCAACGTCACCGACACGTCCGCGGCGGGGCCCGTGAACGACGGTGCTCGGCGGGCGGTGTGTGGGGATCGATCGCTACACGGTGCCCGGCGCCGGCCTGCAGGGGTGCGTGGCGGACGTTGGCGTGGCGTGAGTTGCTGGTGGAACGGTCGGGTCGACGCCGCGGACATCGTCACCTGACCGACGAGCAGGCACCGGGCGGGCCGTGCGCGACGCCGTCGGAGCCCTGATTCGCGCCAGCGCCCGGCGACACTGCGGTGTTGGTGATCGCATCGCACGGGTCGTGGAAGGTCGACCGGGGCGGGGACAGGCCGACCGCTACGACGAGACGATCTGCCCCCACGACTGCGATCGCGGGCAGATCGGCGACGACGAGCTCGGCCGCCTGCTCGATCGGGCGGTGGACGGCGTGCGGTTGACCGTCGTGGTCGACGCCTGTCCCTCGGGCACGGTCACGCGGGGCCTGGAGCCCGGCGACGTGGCCAGAACGCTCTCGCCATGGATCGCCGACCCCGCCGGCCACGGTGCCGGGCGGCGCCACCGACCGGTGGACCGAATCGGCGAGGAGCGTTCCACAGCGGCACCTGCTGATCGCCGCTTGCGGCGACCAGGCAGTCGGCGGTCGAACGTCGGCGCGGATCGCAGGTGCGAGGACTGTTCCCGTCGCTCGCCATCGACGCGTTGCGTGCGTCGTCCCGCTCACTTTCGGCCCGTTCGCTCGCGACGGAACTCACCGCAGTTCGAGTCCGACGGCGTCGACCAACGGCCGGTCGTCAGCGGACCCGACGCACCTCGATGCGCCCGTATTCAGGTGATGCACGCCCACCCCGGCGTTCGGCCGCCGCGATCGGAGGGCGCCGTGAGGCTCGTGCCGGGGAGTGGGAGGACAGCCGTGGCGACCGCCGATGCACATGACCTCGACCTGTTGATCGAGGCGACCTCGCCGCCCGGTCGCCTGCGTGCAAGGGTGCTGAATTCCCCCGCCGGCGAGGCGTCGGTCGACTTCGACGTGCCCTTCACACCGTTGGAGCTGGAGAACTTCCTGCTGAAGCTCGGGGTGCCGCGGTCGGGGCTGCGCGGCGACGGTGCGTCGAACTCGTCCACGGCGAAGACGTTTGGGGTCCGACTGTTCGACGCGGTGTTCAGCGGCGATGTTCGGCGAGCGCTCGACATGAGTCGCGCCATCGCCGGTAAGGACGGGGTGCATTCGGCTGCAGGTGGTGATGGAGCCGATCTCGCGGCGATGCCGTGGGAATTCCTGTACGACGGACCGACACGCACCTCGGGCTCGACCTCGACACCCGACTCGTGCGCTGTACCTCCCGTGCCCGGCGCGGCCCACACCGATGTCGTCGGTGACCGATTGCGAGTCGTGGTGGCGATTGCGAGTCCGGCCGATCTTCCGGCGCTCGATGTCGCGGGTGAACGCGACGCGCTGACGCGTGCGCTCTCGGGTGCCGAGGTCGGGGTCGATCTTGAGGTGCTCGAGCACGCGACCCTGTCCGGCCTGCACGAGTCGATCCAGCGGATCGAGCCGCACGTGATCCACTTTCTCGGCCACGGTGGCTTCGACGAAGCGACGCACGAGGGCCACCTGTTCTTCGAGGACGAGTACCGGCACAGCGCCGGCGTGGAGGCCGATCGGTTCGCCACGCTGCTCGCGAGCCGCGACTCGATCCGCCTGGTCGTGCTCAACGCGTGCGAAGGCGGGCGAGTGGCGCGGACCAGCCGTTCGGTGGCGTGGCCCAGAGCCTGGTCCGCCGCCACCGCCAGCCGTGATCGCCATGCAATTCCCGATCTCGGACAGGGCGGCCGTCGCGTTCTCCGCCTCGCTGTACACGTCGCTCAGCGAGGGATTCCGATCGACGCTGGCGTAGTCCCGAGGGCCGTCTTGCGGTGTACGCCGACGGCAATGACAGCGAGTGGGCAACGCCGGTGCTCTACCGCGCGACCGACGGCGTGCTGTTCACACCGCGGCCGTCGACGCCGACTGCGGTGGGAGCCGCCGCAGCGTCGGATCGGCAGCCGGACTCCTTGTCCGGACCGCAGCCGCAGCCGGGTCCTGATCCGCAGCCGGACTCCTCGTCCCAGCCCCAACCCCAACCCCAGCCCCAGCCCCAGCCCCAGCCGCAGCCGCAGCCGCAGCCGCAGCCGCAGCCGAACCCGGTGCCGGGTCCGCGGCCGGGCGCGCGCCGAGTCGTCGTTGCGGCGGCCGTCGGCATGCTCGCCGTTGCCGGTGCGGTGATCGCGTGGCCGCCCGAGGACGACGCCACGATCGCCGGAACCACCACGATCGCCGGAACGACCGCGACCACCCCTGCGGGCGCGTCGGAATCGTGCAACGAATGCGCCCTGCCGCGGTGCGTGTCACAGCGCCCTCCGGCGACCTTGCCGCGGTCGCGGCGCAACTCGTCGCAGCGCCGGCTGTCCCGACCCATTGGCTCGTCTCCCGGATCCGGATTCCGCCGCCGGAGCGGCAATCGAACGCGACCTCGCGTCGTGGCGCATCGGGTGGACCGACGACGCCTTCGTCGCCATGGTCGACGTGCGCGATCCGAATCCCACCGCGGCCTACATTCAGCCCGCTCAGCTGTTCCGGGGTGACTCGGTGCACTTCGAGTTCGGCCCGGACCCGCGCGGGCTCGCGCCGACGGCGCGCCTGCGGGTGCGTCGCGATCTGCACGTCATGATCGGTCGTCAGGTCCCCCCGGCGGCGGCGCCACCGGTCGCCGTCAACCGATCGAACCCCGACCGTCACCCGGCCACGTTCACCGGCGGCGGCGACACCAGCGGCATCAATGCCACCTCGACCGAGGTTCCGGGCGGATACCGGGTGGTGTTCGCGGCGCCGTGGTCGACGTTGCGCGCCGATGCCGAGCCGGGCGCGGTGTTCGGAGCGAACCTCAACGTGAGCGACGGTTTGGGCTCGGGAGCGACCGGCGTCATGGCATCGATGGAATCGTCGAATCCGGGACGCGCCAGCACCGATCCGATCGGCCGGGGCTCCACCAGGAACGCCCCGGATTGTGGTCGACGCTCGTGCTCGACCGCTGAGTGGTCGGCGCCGGCCGGGCTGCGGGTGGTCAACGGTCCCGGAGCCGGAGTCGGATGATGTCGGTGATCGACAGGCCGAGCCCGCCCGCCACGTCGGTGATGGATCGGTGATCGGCTCCCGAACGTCACCGATGTCGAACGGGTGCACCACCTGCGGGCCGATGGGCTCGATCGGCCCGACGAGCGGGGGGTCATCCGGATGAAGAAGCCCGGTATCGATCGGCAGGCGATCGATGGGGCCGACGATGAGCGAGCGGGGGGTGACCAGCGTGATGAGGTCGCCGCGCGCTACGAGCGTTCCCGCGGCGGGTGACTGGTCGACGATCGTGTTCTCATCCACGCCGAGCATGAGCCGCGTGGTCACCTTCACCTCGAACCCGAGTCGCCCAGCCCGATGCTTGTCGCACGCGCCTGGCGACCGACGAACGAGTCGAGCGGACGGCGGGAGTGATGCCGAGGTGCACCGTGGAGCCGGCGGACCGCCGTGTCGGCGACCGGCTCCTGGCTCACGACCATGAACAGCGAGCCCGGTCGTTGGGAACGTCGGCAGCGACCCGCAGTCGCGCTCGCTCGATCAACCTCGATTGCCTCCGGGAGTTCCCGACGGATCAGGTTGCAGGGACGCCGACGATCTCCTCGGCGGCCGACAGGGTGATCGCCACGGTCGACCCGGTGCGACGTGGACTCCGGCGCCAGGGTCCTGGCGCAGAACGATGTGGGCTCGACGGTCGAGGTGACCGGGGTCGGTCTCGGTGAGTTGCAGTCCGACGACTCCGGCGGCCAGCACTGTCCCGCCACGCCTCGCCCACGAAGTCCGGCACCTCCACCTCGTGAATCGGCTCGATACGCACAGTCAGGTCGACCGCGGATCACCGGAAGGGCCGTGCCCGGCGCCGGCGGCTGCTGTACGACCACATCGCCGGGCGCGCCCGTGACCCGCTCGATCCGGCCGAGTGCGAGTTCGCTGCGCCCGAGCTCCTCGCGCCGCCCCAAGCTCACTCCCGATCACGTTCGGTGTTTCCACAGTGGACGACACCCCACGACGATCTGCACGGTCGAGCCGGCCGCCGCACCGGAGCCGCCCTTGGGCGTCTGGCGGAGCACGCGCTCGATCGCGCCGTCGTCGGCCTGCTCGTCGACGCTCGCCTGGTAGCCCGACGCGGCAACGCGTGCGAGAGCGTCGGACACGGTGAGTCCCAGCACGTTCGGAACGCCGAGGCCGACACGCACGCTGACGACGGCCCCCCGTTCGATCATCGTCCCCTCGGCGGGGTCCTGGTCGATCACGTGACCTGGATGCAGGTCGGGGACGTGCGCTCACGGCCAGCGTCAACCCAGCGGCGGCCAACGATTGCGCGCGACCCCTCGGGAACGCCGACCACCGAGGGTACGGCCAGCCGACGGCGTCGACACGACGAGTTGAATCGGCGTGGTCGACTTCGTGCGGGCTCCGCCGGCACCGATGCGAGCACGACGCCGGAATCGAGCGCAGCGGATCTTCCGATGACGGCGCCCCGCACCCCACCTGCGGCGGCGATGGCCGCGCCGGCGGCAACGAGGTCGAGGTGTGCGACCTCCGGGCACCTGGATCGTGGCCACCTCCCGACACGACGACGTCGATCGCCGTTCCCGGCGGTGCCGTGGCAGGCGGCGTCGGCGCCTGCGAGACGACCCCTCGGGCCCGTCGGCGGCACTCCGGGTCACGCAGCCGAGCACGAATCGGGTGTCGGCGGCGAGCATCGCCAACAGGTCGTCGATCCGGCGGCCGACCAGGCCGGTCACCGGCAGCTCGACCGGCGACGCCGGTGACAACGGCACCCGCGGAGCCGTACGGCCAGGCTCGCTGCGCCGGGCGACTGGTCGATCACCGTTCCCGCCTCGGCGTCGCTCGGACGCATCTGCGGTGCTCGTCGGCCAGGCGGAGTCCCGCTCGGGCGAGAAGCAGCGATGCGGTGCTCGGCCGGAGGCCTCGAAGCTCCGGCGTTTCGATCGTGGCCGGCACCTCCACGAGCAGGGTCAC
>JADKKA010000018.1 GCA_016720745.1 Chitinophagaceae bacterium
TCTTCCTTTGGCATAAGCGCGGGCAACCTCAACCGGACTGAGCCATGTTCCGAGGAAATCGGCACTGAGGCTCACGATTACTTTTGCTGTATCAAATTTGTAAGACGGCAATCTCTTTCCGAATCCTGAAGCTTCATTGGCCAGCAGCATACCGCTGTATGAAACGGCATCGTACTGAACATGCTTCAGACCGGGGAATTTGCTGATAATATCTTTGGTAGAGGGGGAAACAACGGTAGAAGTGAGTAATACGACAGAACCACCGGCTGCTTTCATGGCATCACCTACCAGTTTGTCGAATTGTTCGAATGTAGGTACTTCCTCAAATTTCTCCTTTGCCTTTGTGCAGGGGAAAACGGGTAATGGTACATATCATATAAGTCAAGAACAGAAGCCTGTGGGCAGAAGTACCACCACCAGTGGCAGCATATAATTCATTACCTCAATCTTGATCGGACGACCATCTCTTCCCTTGGCAACAACAGGAACGATATCTCCATCCTGTACATAGGTAGTGGCATAGTATTTTGCCACACTGGGAACCAGGTTTTCCGGTTTGTTGGCATAAGGAATAGCCTTTCTTACCGGAACCTTACAGCTGGCTGCAATGGTAGCCGCAGCGGTACTGAATCCAAGGTATTTCAGGAAGTCGCGGCGGGGACTTTTTGCATCGATCAGACCCTTATCATCAAAGCCCTCAAAAAAGGCAGTTCTTCCTGGAACTCATCTTTGGTGAGTTTGTGCAGGTTCTCCGGATCGTTTACTTGCGAAATTTTTGCCAGTATTTATTTTGGCTCATAGACTTTCAAATGTGATAATCAGAGAGTGTGGAAATGTGAAGATGTGGAAATGTGAAAATGCGTTTCCGCTTATTTAATTATTTCCTCATACCCATATCCCTTCTCATAATTATCTTTTTATTAAATCATTTTATAATCCTCTTTGAAATTTGTACCCCCATTTCCACATTCTCACATCTCCACATTCTCACATTTAATAGTGACATTTCTGACACTCCAATCCTCCGATATCTACCTACGGTCACACTATCCATTTTACCTTTCTTGATATCATTATGGAATTTCTCGTAAATGCTGTAGAACTGGTTACCGGTGCTGTCGGTATAGTTGAAATTCACCTTGGTTTGGCGGTGACAGTTCACGCACCAGCCCATGCTGAGTTCGCTCACTTGTTTTACTTCATCCATGGCGGTGATTTCACCGTGACAGGTCTGGCATTGCACTTTACCGGCCCTAACGTGCTGGGAGTGGCTAAAGTAAACGTGGTCAGGCAGGTTGTGGATTTTCACCCATTCAACGGGTTTAGCCTTGGCAGGATCCCATTTAGCCGCATTATTCGGGTCAAATCCGGCATATTGGTACAATTTGGCGATTTCAGTGGTACCATCCACTTCTTTACCATCTTCATGGTAGAGTTTG
The DNA here is from genome assembly GCA_016720745.1 of Chitinophagaceae bacterium. Classification (GTDB taxonomy): domain Bacteria; phylum Bacteroidota; class Bacteroidia; order Chitinophagales; family Chitinophagaceae; genus JJ008. The sequence goes on from JADKKA010000018.1 coordinate 1,440, forward strand.
GGTCCTTTCTCATAAGTCTGGATGGCTTTGTGGCAGTTCATACAAATATTCACAGAAGGAATAGCGGCATGTTTACTGTCCCAGGAAGAACCATGACAATATAAACAGCTGATCTGGTTGAGACCGGCATGTACTTTATGCGAATAATAGATGGGTTGCAAAGGCTGGTAGTCTTTCTGACGGCCCAGTCCGATTGCGCCCTTGGTTACATAAAAACCGCCGACCACAAAGAAGAGGAGGGCCAGTATGGCGATATATACTTTATTACGGTAGAAAGGCACGGGTTCGGGGCGGAGAATCCCTTCTGCATCATCGCTCATTTTCTTCAGGTTGCTATTTACCTGCATGAGAATCAATGCGATAACTGCCAGAATCAGAGAAATAATTCCGAAAATCAGTGCGTTTTTGCTAGTTGGCTGTCCTCCTCCGCCTCCGTCACCACCATTCTCTTTAGGAGGTGGCGGTTTCGCGGCATCATTAATATAGGCCACGATATCATCCACATCTTTCAGCTTGATGTCGGGGAAACCAAGCATCATACTCCCGTATTCGGCTTTCAAACCCTGGGTGTAGGGATCGGTTGCCATATATCCCGCCGGGTTATTAACCATTTCAGGAGTTCATTATGGTCTGCCCATTTGTGGCGGCTTTCCAGTCCGGCCAATCCCAGGCCGGTCAGCTTTTTATTAATTGCATGGCTCTGGCACATTTTGCCATGAACAATGTTTGCCGGCGTGCGATATCGCCAGCCCAAACATTCATTCCAAAAGCAATAAAAAGAAAACACTAAGGTCAGTCGCCGTCCGGATGGTTTACAAGGAATCATAGAAGAAGTTGATTCTTAAAATTGTGGATAAAATCCATTAACCAGCCGCAAAAAGTAAGTCAGGAACACTATAAAAAACACAAAGGCTTTCTTTTTTTGATCCGCTACCAGCTTGCGTTTCAGCGGATTTGATGCGTGTTAATCCTTAGCCTTCCACCTGTTTGTCATAAACTGGTAAAGCCTGTCAATTTCTTCAACGAAAAGAAAGGAAATGCATTGGGGTGACCATTTTTTCTGACTTTTGCGGCCATTCATCGCCCATGTTTGAAGGATTACAAAAAAATGGAAGGTCAGCGGCTGGCAACTGGCCCTGATCCTCTGCACTTTCGCTATTGGCGGCAGCCTGACCGGTTTGTGGGGAAAAAGATCATGAACGCTTTGTCGATCCAGCAGGATTGGCTTTGGGCGATCTGTTATTTCCTGCTCATTACCCTGCTTTGGCCCCTGGCTGTGTTGCTGATCAGTATCCCTTTTGGCCAGTTTCGTTTTTTCAGCAGGTATATCCGGAAGATCGGAGCCAAGATAGGAGTCGGGAGGAGGGAGTCTTGAGTCGAGAGGCTTGAGTCAAGAGTCGAGAGTAATGAGCCGTGAGCATAGGGATGGGAGGTTGAACTATTAAATATCGTTATGACCAGGATCGCCATATTTGCCTCGGGTGCCGGCAGCAATGCACAAAAAATCATTGATCATTTCCGTGAATTCAGACCGGATCAATGTTTCGCTGGTGGTTTGTAATAAACCCGGAGCTGGCGTATTACAAATTGCCGCTAAGGAGGAAATTCCTTCCCTGGTTATTGAGAAAAGAAAAGTTTTCCGGGGCAATGCCTATACGGATGAATTGCAGGAGGCAGGCATCGATTTCATTATACTGGCTGGTTTTCTCTGAAAATTCCCGCAGCCCTGATCCGCGCTTATCCTGGTAAAATCATCAATATTCATCCGGCGCTTTTACCGGCATATGGCGGCAAGGGGATGTATGGTCATCATGTTCATCAGGCCGTGATTGACCATCAGGAAAAGGAAAGCGGGATCACGATTCATTATGTAGATGAACAATATGATCATGGTGATATCATCTTTCAGGCCAAATGTCCCGTGCTGGAATCAGATACAGCAGATTCTTTGGCCGGTCGCATCCACCAACTCGAACACCAGCATTACCCGGCTGTGATTGAGCAATTATTACAATCTCCACCTGAGGTTAACGGGAACCAAATACCTAATTCCTAATACCATTCCCGTATTAACCAACTCTTTGCAATTTCTTTTGTTACTTGCCGGTTCAATTGAGGCTCCGATCAACCATACTACTGCTGCTTGGCTTCTTCCTGTTCAATACTGACCTGGATGCGCAGTTATATAAAGTAAGGGGAACGGTTTACGACAGTTCGCAGCATTATCCGCTGGAAGCCGTGAGTGTGATCAGTACTTCGGGCCGGGGAACGGTCACCAATAGTGAGGGTGTTTATGAAATAGATGTATTGGCCACCGATTCGATCTTTTTCAGTTACCTGGGCAAGCCCACCATGAAATTTCCGATTGCAACGATTCAGAATATCCTTCAGTTCAATATTTCATTGCATGTATCAATTCCGACTTTAAAAGAAGTAAAGATCAGACCCCGTAATTACAGGCAGGATTCGATACAGAACCGGGAGGATTATGCCAAAGTTTTCAATTATCAGAAACCCAAACTAAAAACCGTTACCCCGCAATATGGGGCCGGGGTGGGTTTTGATCTGGATGAAATCGTGAACATGTTCCGTTTTAAACGCAACCGGAGTATTGCCAATTTTCAGAAAAGATTATTACAGCAGGAAGAAGATAAATTTATTGACTACCGTTTCAGCAAATCACTGGTTCGCCGGCTTACCCTGCTGACCGGAAACGAACTGGACAGTTTTATGCGTTTGTACCGCCCTTCTTATACATTTACCAAATTCGCCAACGATTACGATTTTCAGGCCTATATCAAACAGGCGCATCTCCGTTATGAAAACGGTCTCCCCCCGCTTCCCTTTATAAAGATTGAAGAAGAGGACTAATCCTGCGGGCTTCAATTCAAAAAATAAGGCTAAATTACTGCACATTATTTCGCGCCCTGCGGACAACTCATTTTTTCTGCTAACCACCAAACCAACAAGTATGAAAAGAAGCTTGATTGTCCTGCTATGTATTTTATTTTTTAGCCAGATCAAGGCACAAACCGATTCCCTTCCCGGATTTATTAAAGACAGTCTGGATACTTACGTCAACCGCGCTTTGCAGCAATGGCAGATCCCGGGAGCGGCGGTCTGTGTAGTTAAAAACGGCAAAGTAGTTGTGATGAAGGGTTATGGTGTGCGCGAAGCCGGTAGTAACAATGCAGTGGACGAAAACACTTTGTTCATGATTGGCAGCAACAGCAAGGCATTTACTGCTACTGCTATGGCCATGCTGGATGCAGAGAAAAAATTATCGCTGGATGATAAGGTACAAAAATGGCTGCCTTCTTTTAAACTCAATGATCCCTGGGTGACCAAAGAAACCAATCTGCGTGACTTGCTTTGTCACCGGTTAGGTTTTGAAACCTTCCAGGGAGATTTCATGTATTTTGATTCTGATTTAAGTGCTGCCGAAGTATTTGAGCGTTTTGCCAAGGTAAAACCCATGTATGGTTTTCGCAGTAAATGGGGCTATACCAATGCAGCATTTGGGGTGGCTGGTGAAGTTATTCATCAGGTCAGTGGTAAACCCTGGGGCGATTTTATCAGAGAAAGAATATTTCAGCCATTGGGCATGAATAATAGTCTGGCCCTTTCCAAAGACATTCACAACGCTTCAAATAAAGCCAGTGCTCATACGGTGGTAATGGGTGAGCTCCGCAAGATCTCATATGGCAATATTGACAATATCGCTCCGGCCGGCAGCATTTCTTCTTCTGTACAGGATATGAGTAAATGGGTGATGGCCCTGCTGGATAATGGAAAACTGAATGGTAAAGAAATCATTCCAGCCGCAGCGATTCAGCAAACCCGTGTACCTCATTCAATCCTGGGCAATGGCGGGCATATGTTTAATAAAGCGCATTTTTCACTATACGGATTGGGCTGGTTCATGGAAGAATATGCAGGTCGCAAAATTGTACGCACACAATTGGTGTAAACGGCTTTGTTACCAGTGTTTGTCTGATTCCGGAAGAAAAGCTGGGTATCGTGGTATTAACCAATACCGATGCGAATAATTTTTATGAGGCCCTGCGAAATGAAATACAGGATGCCTACCTGCGTTTACCTTATCGCAATTACAGCCAGGTATTTCTGCAATATATGCAGGCAGATGAGAAAGAAAAAAGCAGTCAGTATAAAGCCATCCGCGACAGCATTGCCCTGAATCCCAAAACAAGTTTACCACTTACCGCCTATGCCGGTGAGTATGAGCATTCCATTTATGGTAAAATGAATATGACGGTTGAAGCGGGTAAACTGATCATGCGCTTTGAACATCACAAAGGCCGCTATGGGACGCTGGAACCACTGGGCGGGAACCGCTTCTTCTGCACTTACAGTGATCCATTGTATGGCATGAAGAAACTGGAATTTGTGACCGCAGACAATAAAGTAAAATCCATTACGGTGAGAGTGGCCGATTTTGTGGAGTTTACTCCATATGAATTCATCAAAATAAAATAAGAACATGTTTCAACGGCGGCTTTTTTTAGCAATCACGGGTATTGTGTTTGCGCTTGGTATCCATGCCCAGCAGGGTAAAAAAATTCATTTCGGTTCAATCCTGATCGACACCCACAATGATATCCCCAGTACGGCCATTGATGAAGGGGTGAGTTTTGATCAGTCGCTCAAAAACAAAACCCATTCCGATTTACAAAGAATGCTGGCCGGAGGTGTGGATGCGCAGTTTTTTTCTATCTGGTGTGATGGCAATAAAAAAAATCCGAATGCCTGGGCCTGGCGGGAGATTGATACGGTAAAAGCATGGGCAAGTCGAAACCCCCAAAAGATGGTGATGGCAACTTCGGTGAAAGAAATCAGGAAAGCCTCCCGTCGCGGTCAGCTGGCCAGTCTGCTCGGTGTGGAGGGCGGACATATGATCGAAGATGATATGGGTAAGCTGATTGAATTGCACAAGGGCGGTGTTCGTTATATGACCCTGACCTGGAATAATTCAACATCCTGGGCGACCTCAGCATTGGATGAGACCTCCCCCAACCCCTCCGAAGGAGGGGCTCTAACTGCACAAAGAAAAAAAGGATTGACTGAATTCGGGCAAGAGGTGGTAAAGATGATGAACCAGTTAGGCATGCTGGTGGATCTGAGTCATGTGGGTGAACAGACTTTCTGGGATGTGATGAAGATTGTAACCAAACCCGTGCTGGTATCGCATAGTTGTGTATATACTTTATGTCCGCATCGCCGCAACTTAAAGGATGAACAAATAAAGGCCATTGCCAAAAACGGAGGAGTGATCCATCTGAATTTTTACAGTGGATTTGTGGATCCGGCTTTTGAAGCCAGAAGCGATGCTTTTACAGCCAAGCATAAAACAGAAATGGATTCTCTGCTGAAAGTTAATCCGGAGCCCTATTTCATGGAGGTGTATTTATTTAATAAATACCCGGAGGAGGTGAAGGCCTTGCGCCCGCCAATGAGCATGTTACTCGATCATCTGGATTATATCGTAAAAATTGCGGGGGTTGATCATGTGGGCCTGGGCAGTGATTTTGACGGGGTGAATTCATTACCCGAGGGATTGAATGGGGTGGAGGACTTTCCAAAAATCACGGATGAGCTGATCAAAAGAGGTTATTCCAAAAAAGAAATACAGAAAATTCTGGGTGGCAACCTGCTAAGGGTAATGGCCGCCAATGAAAAAAAATAAGATGAAACTACAGGAGCCTGCTTTTCCCTTGTCCTTTACCAGCCACTTAAAACTATGGCTACTATTAGGCATTGGACTACTTCAACTTCATTCCGCGAAAAGCCAGTTCTCTCCGGGGCTGGTGGCTTTAAAGGATGTACAGGTAATTGATGTTCAAAATGGAAAATTGCTGGAACATTATACCGTGCTTATCCGTGGCAGCCGCATTGATGCAATAGGGCCCATTAACTCAATCCCGATTCCCGATTCCGCGATGCAGATATCCTGTACTGGCCAATACCTGATACCCGGACTAATAGATGCGCATGTTCATTTACTATCTGATGTTTCCGGAACTGATACCCGGGCCCATGCAGAAAAAGATAGCAGGGCCATGTTACTGAGTGGTATCACTTCGGTCCGGGATATGGCAGGCGACGGCAGGGCCCTGAGCAGTTTGACCCGGGATGCATTATTAAATGAGATTATTTCTCCAGATATTTACTATGCTGCTCTGTTTGCCGGTCCCGGATTTTTTAAAGATCCCAGGACGCACCAGGCTTCAGCAGGGGGAGTACCCGGACAAATGTTTTACATGCGGGCTGTTACAGATTCAACAGATTTACCGGTTGCCGTTGCCGAATCGAAGGGAACTGGCGCCACTGCTATAAAACTGTATGCTCAAATTAGCGGGAGTTTGGCCAGAAAGCTGACAACAGCAGCTCACCAGCAGGGATTGAAAGTCTGGAGCCATTTTGAATTAACTCAGTCTTCCCCAATAGAAACAGTATCTGCGGGTGTGGATGTAGTATCTCATGCATCGATGATTGCCAAATGGAGACCCGACAGAAAAGACAGTATTCCGCTGGAATGGCGGAGTGGAGAACGGGATAGTGTATTCTGGGACCGTCAGTTTGCCCAACTGCCGGTGAAGGGTTATGTCGAGGCCATGAAAAAAAATAATACCATACTGGATGCCACCCTGCTGATTGAAAAAGAATTCATGAATAATCCGGCGTTAAGCCCCTATGCCAGGGCTGCATATACAGCCCGTTATGAAATTGGCCGGAGATTCACCAAACTCGCCCTGGATAATGGCATTCCGGTCTGCACCGGAACGGATGTGGATGAAAACAGATTTGTACAAAGAGAAATGAAAGTATTGGTGACAGATGCCGGCTTCACTCCTTACAGGCGATCCGGGCTGCCACCCTGCATGGCGCTATGGCCATCGGTATTGAAAAGCATACCGGCAGCATTGAAAAAGGGAAGGATGCTGATCTTGTATTGCTGAGTGCGAATCCGCTGCAAAATATCAATCATATTGACCAGGTAAAATTAGTAATCAAAAAGGAAGGCTTTATAACTCGCGCTAAAATGGAAGTACACCACCACGCCCATTCCCATGGCAAAAAACCTGGAAGGCCTATTTCTGGGAATTTCTGATGCTTTTTCTGGCCGTTTTCTGTGGTTTCCTGGCTGAATACCAGCTGGAGCATAAAATTGAAAAGGACCGGGAGAGAAAATACATCCACACTTTTATAGAGGACCTGAAAACAGATACGGCTAATATCCACCGGGTATTACTGTTCCGAAAACAAAAAAGTGAAAGGATGGATTCGCTGATGCTGTTCCTGAGCAGTGGTCAGACTAAAGGACATGAAAATGATTTATACTTTTTTGGCAGAACATTGATCCGTACTGCCCGTTTCATCAGCAATGACCGGACGATCACACAATTAAAAAATTCGGGCTCACTCCGTTTAATCAGGAATGAGCAGGCGGCAGACAGTATGATGAGCTACCAGCAACTGGTGGAGACGATATACATGAATCAGGAAGATGACCGGATTGAAAGAAGGGCTTCTGACCCTTACTTATCAAAAATCTTCAACCCCTATGTATTCGATAAAATGGTCAACCTCGTGGGGGTTGACCGACCCACTGATAATCCGCCTTTACGTTCCTATGATCCGGCCACTCATCAGGATCTGGCATTTTATGTACACCAGTTGAAGGGGAGCAATTTTATACTGCAAAGCAGACTGGTGCAACTGGAGCAAAAAGCAATCAATCTGATTAATTTATTAAGAAAAGAATACCGGATAAAAGATTAAGCAATGGAAGTACACCATCACTCTCATACTGCCCGCAAGAAATGGACCCATTATTTCTGGGAGTTCCTGATGTTGTTCTTGGCTGTGTTCTGCGGTTTTTTAGCAGAGTATCAACTGGAGCATAAAATTGAAAAAGAAAGAGCCAGAAAGTATATGTATGATATGATCGAAAACCTGAAGTATGACACTACCCGCTATAACCGGAACCTAGCGGTCAATGAAGCCCATGGCAAACAACTGGATACCTTTAGAGCAGAAATCAGTCTGGCGATCAAAGGTCAGATTAACGGGAACCGGTTGTATGAATTATGGCTCAAGTGTGGCAATTTTAATACTGTTGTATTCAACAGGGTTGCCATCACACAATTAAAAAGTTCCGGAAGCTTTCGCCTGATCAAAAATGATTCACTGGCATCCTCCATCAGTGATTATTATGAACGTAAAATCTCAGCCTGCGAAGAACAGGAAGAAAAACTCAGACGGTCAAATGAACGGTTCACCATTTCAAGCGCCCGTTTCTTTTTCTACGAACCTTTCGATCATTTACTTTCAAAAGAAACCAATTTCAATGAGTTGACATCGGATTTCATTTTGCGTGAAAATGAAAATGTATTTAAAAGTCAGGCCCTGACGCTTTTAAACAGCAATCCTGCAGACCTGAAACAGTACTACAACGACGTCGCTATGAAAGAATATACCATGAAAGTATACAATGCATTTTTGCGCTGGGCCAGGGAAACGGCCTTAAAACTGATGCAGGACATAGAAAATGAATACCATTTTAAGTAAAGTCTGTTCTGGAGCAAATAAATAACAAATATCCCCCGACTGACATTCTCAACATTTAACATACAACATAATAATAAATGGAAGTACACGCACATACCCACACCGCCCGCAAAAAATGGACTCACTATTTCTGGGAGTTTTTGATGTTATTCCTCGCCGTATCACTGGGGTTTTATGCCGAGAACACCAGAGAAACCATTCTTCATAAAAAAGAAGTAAAGACACAGTTGAACGCCATGATAGCAGATCTTCAATCTGATATTATGTTATTTGACTCGGTAACGCAGCGAAATAGCCATGGTGCGGAGATGGCAGATTCCCTGATCAACCTGTTACATTCAGATATCAACAATACGACGGAGATATACTTTGCTGCCAGGACCGTAACGGCCAATCTGGGCTATTATTTTTCCAACTCAAAATCTTTCGATCAGCTGAAAGCGGCAGGACTGCTGCGGTATATTAAAAACAAGGCTTTACTGGATAGTATCGGCAGTTATTATGCCTCCTTTCAATGGCTTTCCAATCAAATAGATTTATTACGACTTAAAATGGACGAGGTTCACAAAGGGAATACCCGGTTATTTGACAGCTATGTTTTTCATGAAATGATGAAGAATATTCAAGTGATTGCCAACAGCGGCATTGGTGGAACCAGGACCAATATCAACAAACCGCTGGTGAAACCGGTATTACTTTCTACAGATGCAAGGGATATCAACACGGTATCACTCAACTATCATTACTACTCCACCACCATTAAATTTTATACCCGGAACGCCATTTCGCTTCAAAACCGGGCAAAAAACCTGATGGTAATGATTCGACGTGAATACAAATTCTAATAAATCCAAATACTGATGGAAGTACATCACCATTCCCATCCTCCGGCTGGTGCCGGACACATGAAAAAATGGACCCACTACTTCTGGGAATTTTTAATGTTATTCCTGGCTGTGTTTTGTGGTTTCTTAGCAGAGAACCAGCGGGAACATTATGTGGAAGCACATCGGGCAAAAGAATATGCAAAAAGTCTGTTAGGTGATTTAAAAGAAGATACGGCAGAAATAAACGGTGGAATAGCTCAGAATACTTTTATGATCAAAGCATTTGATAGTTGTATTTCGATGGGACTTCAAGGTATTGACCAATCAACAGTACCAGGTGAATTTTATTATTACAGCCGTTTTACCAGCAATGCCTATGCTATAGACTGGAACAGATCCACGCTTACCCAACTTGTTCAATCAGGCAATCTCCGGTATTTTAAAAATAAAGAGCTGGTCAGGAAAATAAATAAATATTTTTCCCTGCAAAACCAGATAGTAAGCAATAATGATGCAGATCATTTGCACCGGGACAGGATTATTGAAATCCGTGACCGGTTGCTGGCGGCCAGGTATTATGAATTTTTCGCACCAGTATCGATCTCAATAGAAATGCAAGGACATGTACCCGATAGCAGCATGGATAGCCTGATGGCTCAGCAACTTTCTTTAAAAGCCGGCAGTACGGGGGTAATGGAAGAATACCTGAATAATCTGATGGACCGGAAATGGAGAAATAAAAGATATGTTGATGAGTTATATCCTGAAGCTTTGCAAATGGCTGTGGAAATAATAGAAATGCTGAAAGAAGATTATCATTTCAAATAAATTTTATGGAAGTACAGGCACAAACCCATTATCCAACGATTTCAATCCCATGCAAAAACACAGAGGCGTAGCCTCGGTTTCATATTGTAACAACGGGTTTCAATCCGTTGCAGAAAAAATAGCGACAGCAGGAAGATGACTAGATAAACGAATTCTTTACTACGGACTATAATCCGTTGATAAAAACAAAAACCATGCAGCAATCTCTGACCTCCAGCAAAAGAATCGAATCCATCGATATCATCCGTGGCCTCGCCATGGTGATCATGGCCCTGGATCATGTACGGGATTATGTGCATATCGGCGCCAATACTGATGATCCGTTGAATCTGGCAACCACTTCACCGGCCCTTTATTTCACCCGGTGGATTACCCATTTCTGTGCACCCATCTTTGTTTTTCTATCCGGTACTTCTGTGTACCTGCAAAGTCTGCGCAAAAGCAAAAAAGAACTCGGTATATTTTTATTGAAAAGAGGTCTCTGGCTGATCATTGCTGAATGGACTATTGTTGCCTTTGCCTGGACCTTCAATACTAATTTCAATATTATTCCCTTCCAGGTGATCTGGGCCATCGGGATCAGTATGTTCATACTGGGACTACTGGTTTTAGCTAAACTCCCTTACCGGATCATCCTGATCCTGGGTATCCTGATTGTGGGCGGACATAACCTGCTGGATATCCCCGAATCAAAACCCGGTTTCGAAGCTGGTTTCTGGTGGGACCTGTTACACCATGGTGTATTTAAAGTCTATCCCGTTACCGGTAACAAAGTTGTCATGCTGGTATATCCCTTTGTTGCCTGGGCCGGACTCATGCTGCTGGGCTATTGTGCCGGCATATTATTCTCTCCTCAATATACCGCTGCAGCCAGAAAAAAATATTGCTGGGAATCGGATCCGGATTGATCCTCCTTTTTATCTTCTTCGGTTCAGCAACCTGTATGGCGATCCTCTTCCCTGGACCCGGCAGGATAGTCCGTTCTATACTTTACTTTCCTTTATCAAAGTAAACAAGTATCCGCCTTCCCTGCTCTATCTCTGTATCACGATTGGTCCGGCACTTATATTGACAGCGCTTGTTGAATCAGTAAAGAATCTTTTCACAGACGTGATGGTTACTTTCGGCAGAACTGCTTTCTTTTATTATATCCTTCATCTTTACCTGATTCATATCGTGGCAGCTGTTTTCTTTTTTGCCAGGGGACATACATTCGCCGAAGCCAAGAATGTAGGCGAACGCTTTCCCTTTATGTATGTGGCTCCCGGAGAAGGAAATGGTTTATTGGTCGTGTATGCGGTATGGCTGGGAGTTGTGCTGATCCTGTATCCGTTGTGCAAAAAATATGATCAATATAAAACCGCCCATAAAGAAAAATGGTGGCTGAGTTACATTTAAAAATAGCATATGAAAAAAATAATCCTTTCCACACTGAGTCTGTTTTTCATATTCAGTTTAACTGCCCAAAAACCACGTGCCCGTGATATCGGTATTCCCTTTGATGGTACCCCCGGAAAATTCAATGCAATTACAGATGTAAAAGGGGTGGAAGTGGGATACAGCACCATCATAACAGGATCGGGAAAAAATATACGGGGGAAGGGTCCGGTACGAACCGGAGTCACTGCTATTCTCCCCAGGGGCCGTCAAAATAATCCGGTCTATGCAAACTGGTATGCATTGAATGGCAATGGAGAAATGACCGGCACCACCTGGATAACTGAATCCGGTTTTTTAGAAGGCCCCATAATGATCACCAATACCAATAGTGTGGGTGTGGTAAGAGATGCTGTGCTGAAATGGTATGTAAAAAAAGGATGGTACCAGGAAGATTTCTGGTACACTTACCCGGTAGTGGCCGAAACCTATGATGGATTTTTAAATGATATCTATGGCTTTCATGTAAAAGAGGAAAATGCCTGGGAAGCATTGGACAGTGCCAAAAGCGGGTATCTCAAAGAAGGAAATGTAGGCGGTGGCACTGGTATGATGTGTTTAGGATTTAAGGGCGGTACCGGTACTGCATCGAGAGTGATTAAAATAAAAGATTCAACTTATACGGTTGGCGTGCTGGTGCAATCGAATTTCGGTGCAAAATCCAATTTTACCATTGCCGGTGTTCCGGTTGGGCGGGAATTGAAAGACACCATGAATTATGAATTCAAAGCACCCCCATCCTATCAGCCCGGCGATGGCTCCATTATTGTGGTATTGGCCACGGATGCACCTTTATTACCCCATCAGTTAAAAAGAATGGCTGCAAGGATTGCTTTGGGCGTAGGGAAAGCAGGAGGTCGTGGCGAAAACGGATCGGGTGATATCTTCATCGCCTTTTCAACTGCCAATCCTTCCGCCTTTCAAAGAGAAAATTTCACCACCCTGTCCGAATTACCGAATGATATGATCAACCCCTTGTTCAATGGCACTGTTCAGGCAGTGGAAGAAGCAATCATCAATGCGATGGTGGCGGCCGAAACCATGGAAGGGATCAATGGCAATAAAGCTTATGGACTCCCGCATAAACTGGTGATGGATGTATTAAAGAAATACAACCGGGTGAAATAGAAAGCTGTAAAATCAGTTTATTTTGCAGTACAATGCAACTGCTGATGTTTGACAGAAACCAAAACCGGAAAGGCCGCCTGCTGCGTTTTCTGCTGTAGATGGTTGTAGGTTTTAGCGCAGCATTTCTCTACCGTTATCTTAAATTGCATGGGTTGCCTTCAAGTGTTTCCACAGGTTGAACATTTTTGAACCCCGGGGAACATTATTTACGGATCATTCAAAATCATTTAAAATGGACCAGACAACCTTAGGCATTGGTACCCGACTCCAGCATACCCAGCACGGGCCTGGCGTAATCGTAGGAGTTAAATTCGCCACTTATCTCATCGCCTTTATCAATACCGGTATCAGGGAAATTGATAAAACAGATGCTCAACTCGAAGAGATCATCCCGGAAAATGTATCGGTTGAAGTGGAAACACAGAGTGAGACAGAAAAATCACTCCTGAAAATTTTAAGAATGTGGGGCGGTATCACCGAACCCGTACCGTTGGGAGATCGCTGGATCAAAGGAATGATGATCCTGCAACCAGCAGATAAATCCCTAAAACCAAAAGAAATCCCCATTGAGGATTTCTTTCATAAAATTGTGATGCTCCGCGACCGGCTTCGGGTGCTGGAACAGAATATCAACAGCAGCAAAACACTGACCGATGAAGAAAAAGTGAATATCCAGCAATATATCACCCGCTGTTATGGCTCACTCACCACATTTAATGTACTGTTCCGGAATAAGGAACAAAATTTTGTAGGGGAAAAGAGCGGGGAATAGATGAAAGTTGGGAAGTTGACAAGTTAAAAAGTTGATAAGGCGGGAGGTTCCCAACAAAAGAGACAGACTTTTCCATCAAAGCACCTCAACCTTTCAACTACTAAACTTATCAACTTATCAACTTTTCTTGGGGCATGTATTCATTCCCACCAAGGTATACAAAGGACAAAAGCTCACCAGACTGGTCAGCACAAATACGCCGCCCAATACGACCAGGATCAGTCCCAGGGTACCGGTAACCGTACCACTGAAATAGAGATAAGCAAAAACGGCAGCAATTAATACTCGGATAATACGATCCACATTTCCCATGTTCGGTTTCATGTTCTGTAAGTTTTATGATTTAAAAATGAGTACCAGTGCGGCTACCAGGCTCAAACAAAGCAGGCAAACAATCGCCAGTTTCAGCCATTTACCTTTCATAGTACCGTTTTGATGAAGTAAAACTAACCGTAAAGGATGGGACAGTCCGGTGACCCGGGTCACCAACTCAATTGATTTCTATACCCGCCTCCGTTTGCCTGATCTTGCCCTCCTGTTCCAGTTTCTTGAGTACGCGGGTCACGACTTCCCTTGCCGTTCCCAGCTCAGCCGCGATCTGTTTATGCCGGATATCCAGTATTTTCTCCCCTTTCAACCGGCTTTTTTCCTGGAGATATTGATATAATCGCTGGTCCATGCGGCCAAAGAGGAGGGAATTAATGGTGTCCAGCATTTCGGTGTAACGCAGATTGTACTGCCGGAAGAACAGATCATTCAGTGCGGGAAATTCCCGGATCCATTTATTGATCTTTTCTGCCGGTAATAATAATAGCATAGAGGGCTCTTCGCTGATGGCAAAGATCCGGCTGGGCGACTGACTCAGTCCGGCTGAAAAAGACATAATACAGCTTTGCGTGGAGCCGATATAATAAAGTAGTAGTTCCTTTTCTTCCACACGGGTAAAGACTTTCACCAATCCCTGTAACACAATCGGGATCATGCGCACATATTGCCCTTCTTTTAATATCTCCATACCAGCAGGCACATCCATAACACTACCCTCGGTAGCAATAACCTGTAGAAGTTCCTGACTGAAGTCGGGTAAAAAGGGTTTTATTTCGGCGAGGTCGAGGGGCATGCTGAAAATTAGTGAATAATCTTATAGAAGCATTGTTTAACCGCAAAGACACGAAGACGCAAAGAAACGCAAAGAAATAACTGTAGTTTTTCGGGATTTGTAACTAAGAAAATACTTGTCCTTGAAATCTCCCTTGCGTCTTCGTGTCTTTGCGGTTAAGCATTTTTCCCAATCTCAATTTTCTTCTCGAAATTGCAGCATGCGCCTCCTATCTCTCATCTTCTTATTCCCTCTCCTGGCCACCGCCCAGGAGCCCTTTGACATCCTTATCAAAAACGGTAAAATCATAGATGGCAGTGGTAACAACTGGTATTACAGCGACCTGGCCATCAAAAACGGGAAAATTGTACATATCGCCAGAGATATTAAACCAGGAACTGCCAAAAAAATCATTGACGCCAAAGGGATGATCGTGGCTCCGGGATTCATAGATGTACACACCCATCTCGAAGAAGATGAAGCCAAAGATCCTGAGACCAAAAGTTTTATTTATGATGGAGTTACCACCTGTATCACCGGCAACTGCGGTTCATCAAATGTTGATATCGCCAAGTACCTCAACTGGCTGGATTCCCTGAAACTATCTATCAATGTGGCCACCCTGGCCGGACATAACGATATCCGCAAATCCGTCATGGGCCGGGCTAACCGCGATGCCAGTGCCGATGAAATGAAAAGGATGGAAGCCATCATGCAGAAAGCCATGCAGGATGGCGCCGTTGGGTTATCAACGGGACTGATTTATATCCCCGGCACATATACCAAAACACCCGAGATTGTATCGCTGGCAAAAATTGCTGCTCAAT
Organism: Chitinophagaceae bacterium; assembly: GCA_016720745.1. Taxonomy (GTDB): domain Bacteria; phylum Bacteroidota; class Bacteroidia; order Chitinophagales; family Chitinophagaceae; genus JJ008. The sequence goes on from JADKKA010000018.1 coordinate 16,947, forward strand.
ATAATGGCGTTTATGCCACACATATGCGCGATGAGGGTGACAGTATCACTTACGCCATTGAAGAAGCCCTGACCATTGGCCGTGAAGCAAAGATCCCTGTAGAGATCTCGCATTTCAAATGCAGCGGTCAGCATAACTGGGGCCGCAGTAAAGAAACCATCCCCATGGTGGAAGCGGCCAGAAGAGAAGGCATCGAAGTAACCATAGATCAGTATCCTTATACCGCCAGCAGCACCTCTATCAGTACGTTATTACCTGATGAGGTGCTGGCCGACGGACAGGACTCCATCCGGGCCCGTTTACAAAGACCGGTCATCCGCAAACAGGTAACCGATCATATCCTGGCCCGTTTGAAAAAAAGAAAACTGAAACACCTGAGTTATGCGGTGGTCGCTAATTATTCACCTGATACCTCTTATAACGGTAAAAGTATTGAAGCTATCAACCTCATGAAGGGCAGAAAACACAAAGCCCGATATGAAGCCGAAACAGTGATGGATCTGATGATGAACGGGGGTGCCAGTGCGGTATTCCATGGTATGAGCGAGGAGGATGTGAAAAATATCATGCGTTACCCCTTCAATATGTTTGCCAGTGATGCCAGTATCCGGGTGCTGGGTGCCGGTATGCCGCATCCAAGAGGATATGGTACGAATGCCCGGGTACTAAGTAAATATGTAAGGGAAGAAAAAGTGATTTCTCTGGAAGAAGCCATCCGCAGAATGACTTCATTGCCTGCGCAGAAATTTCAGTTAAAAGACCGCGGGCTGATCCGGGAGGGTATGGCTGCCGATATTGTCATTTTCAATGAAAATGAAGTAAAAGATATTTCTACCTTTGAAAAACCCCATGCCTATTCAAAAGGTTTTTATTTTGTACTGGTCAATGGAGTATTAACCGTAGATCAGCAACAGCATACAGGGGCCAGGGCAGGAAAAGCTTTACGTCATACATTCTAAAACCAAACCATTAAATATTATGTCACCAATTATTGTAGGAGGTATTATCGGCGGTATCATCGGATTGATTGTGGTCGTGATCACCTTTTTTGCCAAGGAACAAAAATTCAACAAAATCCTGCGCACGATCAAAGACCCCATTGAATATGCGGCACTTTATCATTACGCTTCTTTTAAAAGATATAAAGCCTCTTTTAAATTCTTTGACTCCTATGGAGTTTTATACATCTCCGGTGACAATGCGTACTACAAAACCAGCGAAACCGGAAACCCGATCAGTTTTAACCTGAAAGAATGCACCGTACAACAGGAAGCTGACTGGCGGATGCTGAAATGGTTTTCCATCACAACACCTGCCGGTGAAAAATATTATTTTGACTCACACAAAATGGGTGCTTTTAAAAACAACAGTGATGAAACACTGAAAGGGCTGGCTGCATTGAAGGCCAAGCAAGTTGCCTCTTAAGTTAAATTCCGATTTTTCAGAAACTCTTCTTAGCACCTAAATATTTTTCAAACCATTCCACATTTGACTGCATGGTTTTAAGAATCATTGTGGGCTCCAAAGGTCCATGTGCCTGCCGTGGCATCACAAGCATGCGGACGGGTACATTGCGTCTTCTTAATGCATTATAAAACATGATGCCATTACTGATCGGTACCCGCTGATCACCTTCACAATGCTGCAGCATCACCGGTGTTTTTACATTTTGTACATACCGCAGTGGAGAATGTTTATCGTAATTCGCCCAGTCTTCCCAGGGATTGGCCTGAAAATAAGACGGCAGGAATCCTTCAATATCATCGGTCAGGTTCTGATGAGCGAGATCAACAACGGGTGCTCCGATACTCGCAACTTTGAACCGATCAGTATGACCAACTACCCAGCTGCTCATGAATCCGCCATAGCTCCAGCCCATCACTCCCATTTTTGTTTCATCGGCTACGCCCATTTTGATCACCTGATCCACTCCATTCATGATATCAATATAATCCTTGCCTCCCCAGTCGGCCCGGTTAGCCTGACGAAATGCAGTACCATACCCGGTTGATCCTCTTGGATTGGGCCGCAATATGGCATAACCCTGTTCTGCAAAAGCCGCAATGGGATAAGCACCGCCATTCGATGCCACACAGGTCTGACTGAAAACACCGGCGGGTCCGCCATGAATATTCAGGATAAAAGGAACTTTCTGTCCGGGCTGATACCCTATCGGGTAGGTCAGCAATCCTTCTATCATCATTCCGTCGGCTCCTTTCCATCTGATCAATTCAGTTTTGGGCAATGCTTTGCCAGCCTGGCCAGCATTCAGTTTTGTCAGTTGTACCGGGGAAAAACGACTGATCGGACTGATATAGGCTTCAGGAAATGAAGAAGGGTTTTGCAGGATAAAAGTAAGATGAGTACCATTGGCATTGGCTGCAGCACCCTGCATCATATCTGTAAGCCCGGTAGTCCACTCGTTGCAGGTTTGACCATCCACACTCAGCAGGTAGTACCTGCTCAGGGTTTTATTGAATTCTGACCACAGTAAATTTTTTCCATCCGGGGTCCAGCATACGATTGTTCCGCTTTCATCCGGAGTTGATTTCAGTCTCCACAATTTGCCATCCGATAAGGAATATATTTTCACATGCTTGGCACCGGGCCAGTCAACCGGATCCGTGGTACAGTAATAGGCCAGCAGCTTTCCATCCGGACTAAACATCGGCGTGGATTCGCTGGCACCTGTAGCTGCAATAGAAATTGCTTTATCGGTTTCAATATCAATCAATGAAACATCGCTGTAATTATTGTCATTGGCTTCAGGTGTTTTCCCAAAGCTGTATGCTATCTTTTTTCCATCAGGACTCCAGTCAAATGAATTGATATTATAGTTGCCGGTACTCAGTTTCTTTAGCTTGTATTTGCCCGCAGAATCTTTATTGTTCAAGTAAAGCACATACAAACGGTTTTGCTTTACCACTTCATCCATAAAATACCAGTCGTTCTTTGCTTTTTTATCTTTCTCTTCTTTGGACTCTGCCGCATCCAGCATTTGGAAAGCTATCTGGTTTCCATCCGGGCTCCAGGCATAATTTCCAACGGCTGTTTTTACATCGGTGATTTTTTCTGATTCTCCGCCGGCAGCCGGAAGTATATACAGGTTATTTTTACCATCCCTGCTCGAAGTGAAACTGATCCATTTCCCATCGGGGCTCCAGCCTGGATTAGCCGAATTTTTATCACCCCTTGTCAATTGCATATGGGCAGATCCGTCTGCATTGCAAACCCATACCTGATTGATAAATTCACTGCGGTCATCCGTCATTACCGCTTCCCTTACGGTATATAAGACCCGGCTTCCATCCGGTGAGGCAATTGCTGCAGAAATATTCTTCAGTTTTAAACATTGCTCAGGGCTCCAGTTTTGCTGGGCAATAATAAATACGGGAAGAAAGAAAAATCCAAACAGGAATGATAGCAGTTGTTTCATTTTGAAAGTTTTGGCAGTTAAAAGAATAAGGGCAGGACGATCCTGTTGTAAAAAGGAGTTCTACAATTTAATGCTTTGGAGGGTAAATATGAAAACTGATTATAGCTGTCGCAGGTAACTCAGCTTGACAATCACATGGTCCTCTGTTTGTCTCTTTAACTGGGTATTATCAAATCCCCGGTGATTGAATACCACATACACATAAGAGAGGGGCTGGTATTCCCAGGAAAGACGGACATTATAATTATCCTGACTGCTTAAAGAATTCCGCTGATAAAAACCGATGAGTTGCAGTCTGGGATTCAGGGCCAGGCGACCGGTGATACTCCAGAGATCAGCCGTAGCTGTTTCGAGATTATCGCCCACTTTGATAAAGTGGTTCCTGTTAAATGTGCTGCTTAAAGAAAAATGCGGAGAGGGGGAGATTCTTAAAGTCAGGCTTCCGGCATTCAATCGGCCGTTAAAATAAGAACCGAATTCGATTTCACTGTTGAGGCCAATGATACGGGAAGGATCCGTACTTACATAGAACAAGTGTCTTAAATAACGATACTCTCCTTGCGAGATGGTAATACCGAGCGGATCAAAGGGCTCAGTGAGTCGCTGGAAAGTAGGATTGATCAGGTAGCCAAAATAACCGCCATCCTGAAAATTAAACCAGACGGGATTGGTATTGAACTGCGCCTCGATCAGTTTGCCGCTGGAAGCCTCGTGATAAATTTCAGGCATAAATCCGGGTTCAAATGCCCTGATCCATTTTTTGAAAGGCAATTTATTTCCCCTGTAATACCAGAAGATGCCGGGTGTGGTACCTATGACATTGTTTCGGGAAACGAAACCAACTGCGGGGTCAAAATCGCGGGTCACCAGGGTTTGTGTCCACCAGATTTTGAACTGATTATTTGTAAAGTAATATTGTGCATAACCGGCAAAACCATTTTTTCCTCCGTTGTTATTGGAAGAGCGGATCAGCATGGTGCTGAGTGAATGAGATTCACCGAGACGGAAAAACCCATCTACGGCACCCACCACATTGGTTCCGCTGTCATTATTTTTAATCGTTACTAATCCTCCGATACGGCTTTGTGCGCCGATATTTTCTGAATACCTGCCCACAAAGAAATTAGTGCCGGGGGTGATCTCATTCTTTCTTTGCCGCATGAGGATGGTTCCGAAATTTCTTTTCCTGGAACGATAGACATAACGGCCGCCGGCATCAATAGGAATCGGGTTGCCTGCATCATCCAGTCCGATTCTTCTGCTGAAAAAAGGCTGGATGCGCATGGTACCTCCGGAAATATCTTCAGAAGGTCCCACTCCTGCACCAAAGAGTGATGCATTCTCCAGGAAGAATTGTCTTCTTTCCGGAAAGAAGACCGAGAAGCGGGTGACATTATTAACCTGCCGGTCGGCATCTGCCTGGGCGAAATCGGTATTGAAGGTCAGGTCAAGAATATTATTGGGGTTGATGGCCCATTTGATTTCTCCACCCGCTCGAAAACTGTTTTGTTCAGGATCTGTTCCCGCAGGATAATTTTTATACCGATCGTAAGAGCCCAGCACATAGGGTTGAATACGGATATTCGTTTTTGGTGGCGGGGGTTGCAGGTTTTTTAAAACGCCGGCATAAACCATCCTTGTAAAATTGAAGGAACGGGGATAGGCTGAAAAGGCTGAGGTTTCATTGGTCAGTCTCCGGTTACGCACCACATTGAATCCCCATTGCTGAAGACTGTCAGTTGATTTTGGATAACGAAGCGTTTGCCAGGGTATGGCGATCTCGGCCACCCATCCGCTATCGGTCCGGTTGGTTCTTACTTTCCATAGTCCATCCCAGTCCAGATCGGTGAGTACATCATCAAATACCAGCAGGTCACGTTGTACGCCATAGGCATTGGTGGTAAAAGCCATGGCATTGCGGTGATCATTAAAGCCATCCAGAGAGATCCCTACATGGTCATGGCTTCTTACGCTGAAATCTCTTTTGAAATCGGTGGCACGAATCGCTTTCTTTCCTCCGGAATCATAGGCCATGATACCGATATATAAATACTGCCGGTTGTATAATACCCGGGTACTGGTGGGATGATTGGGATTGGCACCCTGGAAAGGTTCGATCTGTACAAAAGATGGTGCCGGCAGGGCTTGCTGCCATTCGGGCTCATCCAGTTTCCCGTCAATTCTAATGGACTGACTGATCCTGGTGGCCACAACTTCTTTTTTAATGGCATCTGGTTTAAATACCGATGCATCCTGTGCGAAGCAGGTACCGGAGAGAAGCAATATGAAAAAAAATAATTTTCTCATTATCTGAAGGGGAAGCAAGATAATGAGAAGGAGTCATTTGAGAGAAGGGAAAATGATAAACGTGAAAAAAACAGCCGGGACTGTTTTTTTCACGGAGAAAATTCTGGTAAAATAATTTAAACGATCATAATTCTATTGCACCACTATGCGATTAACAAGCTGCCATTCCGGTCCCATGACTTCTACCAGATATGTACCGGTACTGATCCGGCTGATATCCAATTGCAGGACATTATCTCCATTGCGCAAAACCTGTTGTCTGCTGATCAATGTCCGGCCGGCAAGATCTCTCACTGTCACCTGTACGGTTTCTGTACGGGCAGCATGTATAGTCAGGTTCACCAGATCGCTGGCGGGGTTGGGGAATACCTGCATCTGGTATTTTTTTCCGGTATTCAGCAATACGATACGTGAATAAGAAAACCTGCCATCGGTATCTATTTGTTTCAGGCGATAAAAAATAAAGGATTGCGCGGTATTCAGCACAGCGGGATCCAGGAACTGGTATTGATGTGTTCCCGTTGCATTAACGGCTCTCACCATTCCAACCTTTGTATACTGACGGCCGTCGAGACTTCTTTCAATTTCAAAAGAGCCGGTGTTTATTTCATTCTCTGTAGTCCATGTCAGCACGGCATCTGTATTCACCAGTTTGCCATTGAAGTCAAGCAGGGTGAGTGGCAATGTAAAAGAGGAAGTCTGTATAACAAATCCACTGAAACCGGTTACATCAAAACTCACTTCCCACCGGCTTAATGTGCCATTCCAGACGATATCATTATCTGCCGGATCAATGACTGAAGCGGTTCCGGCATAAGTACCCGGTAAACCGAAACCATTACTACTGGTACCTGCATATTTACTAATACGCAGGTTGGCAATACCACTGAGATCAGCGGGTCCGGTTGGTAGATCGAGTATACTGCTGCTATGATTATTAAAATCAGTAAACTCCTGTTGGGTAAAATAAAGGGTGATCCTGCCGGTTGCAGTGGAAGGATTGGTTACCGGTGTAATTTCATAATGCCGGGCTACAAAGGGCTGACCTGCATAAGTGGGGACGGATGACTCGATCCAGGTTTTGGCAGCAATAGAACCTGAAACCGGCGAAGTACCCGCCGAGTTTACGCTACCGATAATACGACAACCCGCAGATGAATAAATATCAATTGCAGATCCGGAACTAATGGAACGGGTTTGCGCATCTCCATTTATTGCCAGCGGTGGCACAGGCAGGCCGTTTTCAATAGTAACAGTTACAGACGTCCTTGCACTTTCACAATTATTAACCGTTTGGCTTACGTAATATGTGGTGCTGGTTATAGGGTCAACGCTGTTCAGCGGCATACCCCCTGATGAAACATTATACCATTTCAGGTTGCTGCCAGTTGCCTGCAGATCAGCAACCCGTGGGTCATTTTGATTACAAAAAGTTTGAGCATTGGCGTTTGGTGCGGTGGGTGTTGGATTGACAGTGATGGTGAAGGTTTCAGGTGTTCCACTGCAGCTACCAACTTTACTTACAAAATTGCCGTATGAAAATGGACCAGCTAAAACATAGGGCGAACTGTATGAATCAACTACTGTATTGGTTGCAACGTCTATTTTAAAAACATAACCATTTATTCCGGTGGCGAAAAGGTATTTAAAATCAGGAGTAAATGACAATCCTGATGCCTGGCCTCCGCTGGCAATTGAAATACTGGAAATAATAGAATTACTGGCTGTATTGACCACAGAAACATTTGATCCATTGTAGTTTGATACATATAACCTGCTTCCATCCTTATTAGGTACACATATCAAAGGATAGTTAAACCCTACAATATTCGCCATTATCCCATAAGTTACTGTATTTATTACCAACACACTATTTGAACCAATATGTGATGCATAGAGCCTGGTACCATCCGGGTGCATAGCCAGCCCTGTGACACCCCCTCCGATGTTTATCGTTGTTATTGGCGCTAATGTTATAGCATTAATTACTGATATTGTTCCGGAATTCTGGTTTGTTACAAATAGCTTTGATCCATCCTGGCTAACCAAAACTGCAATAGGATATTGTTGAACATTAATTGTTGCTATAAGGGTGTTTGTTGCTGTACTGAAAACTGAAACTGTATTGCTGCTCAGATTTGTAACAAAAACTCTGCTATCATCCGGGCTGATAGCTATGCCATGTGCTCCATAACCCCCGGTAGGCATCATCGCTTCTACTGCTTCGGTTTGTATATTGAAAACTGTAACATTGTTTGAAGTTAAATTTGAATAGTAAGCTTTGGTCCCGGTGGAGTTTATTGCTACAGCTATTGGTTCAATACCGTCGCCAAAGGGAGTACCCCTGGTATTGATCAGCCTTTCCATACGGTTGGTAATTGTATTTATTACTGCAATTGAACTGCCCCTGTTAGCAATATAAGCCCTGGCATACTTTGCATTTACATCAATTGTTGCTGTTACGGGTACGACACCAGAATTGTTGGCAATAAATGGGGCAATATTATTACTGCCAGAAGAGGCCAGACCTATCGCAGCATTGTTATTGGACCAATCAAAGATGTTTCCCGTCCCGGTAAAAGCCGGTATATTGACCGTTTCGCCATTACAAACTGAAATATCAGTTATGGCATCTGTTATGGGGGGATTCAAAACAATCATTTCAGCCGCCTGGGTCGTTTTGGCATCGCAACCCCTGGTTACTACACAGTAATAATAATTAGTTCCCGCAACTGTTGTGGGAGGAGTAAAAACATCTGTTGAGATTCCTGTTGAAGTTCCTCCGGAATTAGAATTGATAGTATTGGAAAACCATTCAAAACTGGTTCCTGAATAATTAGATGGTGTTACACTAAATTGGACGGCCGTCACACCTACGCATTGCGATTGTCCAAACAATCGGGGAACTGGAAGGCTAAGACAAGTCACCCCCACAGAAAAATCTGAAAATGTCGTCAGGCCGGATGCAGATACACTATTCAAATTACCGGGTGCATTGTGTGTACCCCCTGTTGAGGCCGATGATTCCCAACTACTGCCCGGAATACTTGATCTTTTGATCAATCTTGTATTAGAAAGATCGTTTATTGTATTTACTCCATTGGGGAATAAAAAACCGGTGGCATTAACTGTTGCCGTATAACTTCCGCCTGTAATTCCTGCATTTACAACTGACCAATAACCGGAAGGCGATGGGTCATAAATACTGACACCTCCAACTGTTTGTGGCAAGCCAAGAGCCCCCGGGTTTGAAGCGATAAATTCAGTTGTCAACGAACCTCCGGCTGTTCTGTTGGTTGTGGAGAAATCTATATCAATGGTCTGTACCCTGGTACTTGTTCCAACAGGAAATTTTACATTGACTGCAGCTGCACCACTGGCCACCCAGCGCCGGAATTTACCAATAATGGTACCTGCTGTATAGGTAAAGGTGCCTGTACTGGCTGCAGAGACACCTAAGGCTAAAACACCGGTTCCGGTTTGTATCATACCACTAGTCATCGTGAGTGTATTATTTACCACAACCGTACTGGTACTTCCCGTGAATTGCAGGGTATTGGTTGATCAAATGGCAACCGTCAAACTATTAAAAGTTTGAGTGGCTGTAGTTCCTCCGATTTGATGGCCAGCACCGGAATTTGTAAACAGGATGGTGCTGTTGCCGGGATTAAAAGTACCGCCGCTATTATTCCAATCGCCCCTCACACTTATTTGTTGAGCCGCCCCTGCAATGGTGAAAACGCCATTGACGGTAACTGTTCCATTGATTGTTCTGCCAGCTGCGGGTGTCCATGTTTTGGCATTTGCATTAGAGATAGTCAGGTTATTGTAATTCATATCTGTGATAATGCCTGTTGCATCTGCACTTCTGTAATATTCAATAGTACCGTTTGTACTGAGTGAGGTCAGTGTCCAGGCACCGCCGGCCTGTGTTTGCAGGGAAGCATTGGCGACCGGTCCCAAACCGGCAGGATCTATTGTTTTAATAACACCTGTGGCACCCATAGTAAGTGTTGATGTACCAGTGGTTCCACTCCTGATAACTGCCGTTGCATTGCTGAAATCAATGGTTCCATTATTGGAAATCGTTGCACCACCGGAAACTGTTAATGTGAGTGCAGCCGGGTTAAAAATGGCTCCATTTTCAATAGTAAGCGTAACGCCAGTATTGATTGTTTTTGCGGCACCCAGTGTAATTGTTCCTGTATTAGCAATAATGATACCGCCAGTGGAGGTAAAAGTAGCCGGCCATTCAACTCCGGTTGTACGGGAAGTAGCTGTATTATATTTAAGGGTGGCAGCGGTACCGAGTGTCACTGCCGCAGAGGCAGTAGCGGTACCTTCCATTGACAAAATACCACTAACTGAAACGCCTGTTGTTGTTTTGGCACCAGACCCCGATAAGGTAAGATTGCTATATGCTATCGTTGAAACTACAGTTTGTGCTGCCCCGGTATAAGCCACAGTAGAGCCGCTAAAAACGGTGAAAACAGTTGCGGCATCTCTGGTAAACGTGCCGCCAATTTCCATTTTGCCCGCACCGGTAAATACAATCTGTGTGTTGGCAACTCCCTGCACAATTACATTACCAGCAATTGAAACCGTACCTGTTGAAATGGATAAAATTCTTTGCCGGGTTGCATTTGCAGTTCCTGATCCCATATCGAAGCTTCCTGCAGACAACATATATTGCCCGACCTGAACGGTATTTGTGATGTTATCAGCCACTGGCTCCTGAATTGTCAGGTAAGTTGCCACGCTTAAGTTAGCCTGCAGTAAAAGGCTGATATTCGCTGTGCCATTATCGAGTCTTACCGAGTTTGCGGCACTATTTATATCAACCACTACACTGTGACTAAAAATGATCAAAACATTATCATCCGCATCAGGAACGCCATCTGCATCGGTACCTGAGGTCAAAGCCCAGGTACCAGGGTTTGACCAGTTGCCGGATCCATCAGACCGAAAATTACCCTGTGCATTACCAATGGTCATACCTGTAATAAAAAGAAAAAAGCAAAAAAAAGCCTTTCGCATACAATTGTTGGTTTATTGATTTCATAGGTGCGTAGGCACCTTTCATGAAACCGTAAACCTATTGAAGCATCTATTTCCAAAAAATACCTAAAAGGGAGTAATTTTTCCCGGCCCTGTAAAAACCAAACCGCTGTAATTATCTTTAGCCACAGCATCATGAACAGTTACCTAAAAAACAGGATACTTTTTCTGTTGTTAGCCGCCTTTTTCGGGGTCAGAGCTGACGCACAACTGTCATTTTTTTATGATAATGAGGATTACGAACCGGCAGCAGGGGTTATACAGTTTCATACCGACAGTTCCAGACGGCACGACTGGAATTATTTTAAACAGATTGAACCGGAATTATTATCCTACCCGGAAAATGATTTTAATAACAGCTACAAAAACCGGCTGGTCTGGATTAAAATCCGGTTTGACAGGATTAATAACCCCGCCACTCTGCGCTATCTTTTAATCCGAAACCCGCATATTAATTATCTATCGGTCTGGCTGTTGAAGAAGGATAGCATGTTTCATTCATTCGCTCCTACCGGCGACCGGTATCGGTTTAGTTCAAGACCGATCCGACTATCAGATTTTGCCTTCCCCCTTCCTGCTGACAGTCTGGATCAATACAGCCTGGTGATCATGGCCGACAAAAGAAATGAACTGGTCCGGCTCCCCATCTATTTTCTGAGTGAAAAAGGATTGCTGGATTACAGCCGCAACAAAGACGGTTGGGCCGGGCTCTTTATAGGTGTTGGCGTCTTTCTGTTCTTATTCAATTTTTTTCTTTTTATCAATATGCGGAACAGGCTTTATGTATACTATGCATTATACATCCTGCTTGGCTTTCTGTATATATTCAGCGATATGGGTCTGATTTTTATGTACCTCTTCCCAGATTATCCGTTGTTTGCAGATTTCACCAGACCTATTTCCATCTCCCTGGCAACTCCGGTGTATATTCTTTTTGGCATGTCCCTGCTTGAAACTAAAAAATATCTGCCGGGAAATTATCGTTGGACAAATCGGATACTTATTGTTTATGTTTTTTTACTACTCACTTCGTTAATACTAGCCAGTAATACCGGACCCATCCGGGTAGTTTTAAGCGCTATTTCCTATGTAGTTATAAATATTCTGATGATCAACAATCTGGTGATAGCCTGGAAAAGCCTCAGACTGAAAGTACCCTATGCCATCTATTTTATACTGGCATCCTTAATTTTAATCATTCTGGTATTTTTATTTACCCTCTATTTATCAGGTCATATTCCGGATAATTTTTTGAACCGGAACCTGATGCGGATTGCCATTACCGCCGAAATCAGCATTCTTACCCTGGTACTGGCGCATCGTTTTAAAAGTTATAAGTTATCCTCGGAACAACTTTTGCGCCTTGTTAATGATCAGCAGGAACAGATTTTCCGTTCCGTTACCGACTATCAGGAAAAAGAACTGCAAAGACTGAGTAGTCTTTTACACGATTCCGTTGGGGCCCGGCTTTCAACCTTACGATTGAACCTGGAATCAAGAGGAAAAGATATTGAACGGGAACAGCTGATTAAAAATCTGACTGCTTCGATTCAGGAAATCAGCCATGAAGTGAGAAGTTACTCTCACGATTTATCCCCCTCTCTCCTGCAACAAAAAGGACTGGAAGCGGCCCTGAACCAGTTTCTGAAAAACCTGATGCAGGACAACCGGATACAGTTTCAGTTTGAAATGATTGGTGAAGGAGACCGCTTGCCGTTCCGGTATGAATTATTATTGTATAACCTGGTACAGGAACTGATTCATAATATTATCAAACACGCCAATGCCACAGAAGTAATCATCCAGCTTCTTCGGGAAGAGCAGGTGGTATCACTGTATGTAGAAGACAATGGAAAAGGGTTTGATCCCGAAAAAATAAAGGAAGGACTTGGACTCATACAAATAAAACAATTGGTTAAATTCGTAAACGGCAACCTTCAGATCGATACCAGCGATGGGAATGGATGCCGCGTATCTATTGAGTTTACGATTTTACCTGATGATTCCAGTCAAACGGATTATAATAGCTGACGACCATCCCTTTTTTATCGACGGGGTTCGCAATTCCCTTTCCGGACATCCTGCCTTTCAGGTCATCGCCGCAGTCACCAGCGGAGATAAAGTGATTCCCGCCATTAAAGAACAGCAACCGGAATTGGTTTTACTGGATATCAACCTGCCTCAAAGAGATGGTATTTCTGTTGCCAAAGAGATCAGAACCCTTTGGCCCGATATCCGCATCATGCTACTCACCATGTATATGCCGGAAGATATCGATCTGAACCTGCAGGACCGGTTTTTTGATGCTTATGTGCTGAAAAATTCGGGGACTGATGTGTTATTTTATGCATTGGAGGAAATGAGCAGGGGGAATAAATTCATCGATCCGAATCTTCAAAAAAACAGTAATCATAAGGATGATAATTTTGCCAAACAACTCAAGCTCAGCACCCGTGAAAAGGAAATTCTTCGTTTGTTAATCGGAGGATACAATAACAAACAGATTGGGGAGCGCTTATTTCTCAGCGAACTCACCATTAAAACCCATCGGAAGAATATCATGAAAAAAATGGGGGCCCATAACCTGGCCGACCTGCTAAAAAAGGGAAAGTAGTTTTTCCGATCAATAATTTACTAACCTTTCCACCATTTCCTCCAGTCTCGCCTTCGCCAGAAAATTATTTTCCAATTCAATGCTAAAAGGTACCGGCGTATCCAGAGAAGCACATCGCATCACCGGCGCATCCAGCCATTGAAAACAATTCTCCCCGATCCAGGCTGCTATTTCACCACCGATGCCACTAATTAATGTGTCTTCATGCAAAATCAATATACGTCCGGTTTTTTCAACCGATTGCCTGATTGCCAGGTAGTCCAGCGGAGCCAGGGTGCGCAGATCCAGAATATCAATGGACATCTCCGGATGCGCATCGGCATAGTCCACAGCCCAATGAACAGCACTTCCATAAGTAATGATCGAAATATCTTCTCCGGACCTCACTGAACGGGCTTTCCCAATAGGGACTTCGTAATAATCAGCCGGAACCGGCCCGCTGATGGAACGATACAAGGCCTTGTGCTCAAAATATAAAACCGGATTCGGATCATTGAATGCTGCAATCAGCAATCCCTTGGCATCAAAAGGAGAAGAAGGATACACTACTTTTAATCCTGGCACTTTTGTAAACCAGGCTTCATTGCTCTGGCTATGAAAAGGACCGGCACCAACACCAGCACCCGTCGGCATCCTGATGACCACATCCGCATTTTGTCCCCAGCGATAATGGATCTTGGCCAGGTTGTTCACGATTTGATTGAAGCCTACCGTTACAAAATCGGCAAACTGCATTTCCATCATACTCTTGAATCCCTTCAATGACAAACCCAGCGCCGTTCCCACAATCGCACTTTCACATAATGGTGTATTGCGTACTCTTTCTTTCCCGAATTCCTTTACAAAGCCTTCGGTGATTTTAAATGCTCCGCCATATTCAGCAATATCCTGTCCCATAAGCACCAGGTTGGAATGTTGCTGCATGGATTGTCTTAATCCTTCACTGATGGCATCAATCAGTCTTTTTTCAGTCCCCGTATTGCTCTCAGTTAAACGATCCAGCACTTTTACATCTGGCATCAACTGCCTGGACGCAAACACATCTTCCAGTTCATCTTCTGTATCCGCCTGCACCGGAGCGGTATCAAAACCCAAGGCCAGTTCAGATTCAATTTTCTCTTTGAATTCATTCCTGATTGCTGCCACATCCATTTCTGTCATCACCGCAGTTTCAATCAGGTATTGTTCATAATTTTTTATCGGATCCTTTTGCTCCCAGAGACGGAACAGATCCTGCGGAACATATTTAGTGCCACTGGCTTCTTCATGTCCTCTCATACGGAAAGTCATGCATTCCACCAGATAGGGTTTCTGGTGTTTGATACAATAGTCCCGCACCCCTTTGATGGTTTCATAAACAGTGAGCAGATTATTGCCATCAATCTGCACGCCTTCCATCCCATAACCTTTGGCTTTATCCACCAGACTGATACAACGATACTGTTCATTCACCGGTGTACTTAAACCATAGCCGTTGTTTTCTATTATAAAAATCACCGGCAGGTCCCAGACTGCTGCCACATTCAATGCTTCATGAAAATCTCCTTCGCTGGTACCACCATCACCGGTGAATGCCAGGGATACTTTTTTTTCATTTTTCAGTTTATGGGCGAGGGCCACTCCGTCGGCAATGGCCAGTTGCGGACCCAAATGAGAAATCATTCCGCAGATATGATGTTCGCTGTTACCGAAATGAAAACTTCTTTCTCTTCCTTTGCTGTATCCTTCCTGTGCACCCTGCCATTGCATAAATAATTTGTGCAAGGGCATATTCCGGCTGGTGAATACACCAAGGTTCCGGTGCAGGGGCATGATCCACTCATCCTGATCAAGCGCAAGAGTAGCTCCTACTGCAATGGCTTCCTGACCAATCCCACTAAACCACTTGGAGATCCGGCCCTGTCTTAATAATACCAGCATTTTTTCTTCAATCATTCTCGGCCAGAGCAGGGAACGGTAAAACTGAATAAGCTGATCGTTTGACAAGTCCTTTTTATCGAAATTCATTTTGCAAACCTAATTAAGATCGTGCAGAGTCCCCCGCTTCTTCCTCTTCCTCATTGTTTTAACCACGGACAGACCAACTCTTTTTTCACGAATCTGACAGGAACTATGTGAATAGTGAATAACTATAATATGTAACCAAAATAAGTGTTTTTATCTAATTCCTTATCTTTGGTTATCCTTAAATTGATTTCCTTATGAAAAACATGCTGTTGTTCCTGGGCATAATATGTACCAACTACTGCCTGGGCCAGGATCTGAACTGGAATACCGTATCCTATACCACCGGAAGCCTGAGTACCAATTTCGGGTCAATCGGCAGCCCGGCCACCACGGTTTCCCTGAATATTACCGGTAATACCAATAGGATTAACGGCAGTTTTCCGGTTAAGTATGCAGCCAATCCCTCCGGATCTGCCAATGACTGTTCAGTAAACTGCGCCATCCGCTCCTCTGTAACTTTTGTCGCTACCGGTGAATCAGTTGCCTATACTTTTACCTTCAGCCCGGCTGTTACCGGATTATCCTTTCGCATTTATGATATAGACGGAACCGATGCGGCCAGCGGCGATCAGGCCACCGTTACTGCCGTCAATGGAAGTACCGGTCAAAATATTACCATGACCACTCCTTCCGGACCAACAATAACCGGTAGTGGAACCACTACTGCCATTGCCCGGGGAACGCAGGGTAATACCACCGATGATTTTGCAGATGTGAGCATTATCAGCGGAGTGACCAGTTTAACCGTGTCTTATGCCAACAACCCCAACAATCCCACGGCCGGAAACCGGAGTTTTTCCATCGGCAATTTCAGCTGGTCCGGTGTATTGCCCGTGAAATGGGTTTCCTTTAGCGGAAACCGCCAATCCAATGGTTCCGTATTATTAAAATGGGCAACTACCAGCGAGACTGCTGTATTAAAATATATTATAGAAAGAAGTAAGGATGGTCAGCAGTACACTGCCATCAGCGAATTACCGGCTTTAGGTAATAGTAGTCTGAATAATTATAGTGCTTTCGATCCTTCGCCGGGAAGTGGTAATAGCCTGTACCGGATTCGACAGGTGGATATGGACGGACAATTTTCTTATTCAGGAATTGTGATGATCAGAGACGTAACAGTCAATAAAGACATCAGTGTTTTCCCGAATCCATCACGTGGTTTAATACAAATAACCGTACCCGGTAATGTGCAGTTCAGTTCTATCAGAATTTTTGATGCCACGGGGCGGCTGTTAATCAACAATGCCAATAGTAATGGAAGGGTGGATATTCACGCTCTCAAAAACGGGGTTTATCACCTGGAGGCCGAAAACAATGATGGGCTCCGGTATAAAACCAACTTTATAAAAGAATAATTTTTATACCACTACCAGTTCATAAAAATCTTCCGGCCGAAGGTATTGCTGTGCCAGTGCCTGCAATTCTGCTGCAGAGATGGTCTTGATCGTTTGTATGGAATCGTAAAAGTATTGATCAGTCAGATTATTGAGCACGATATTCTTCCACCTGGCCATGATCTGAAAAGGTCCGTCGAGATCACCGAGTATACTGCCCATCATATAATTCCTGACCAGCAGCAACTCTTCTTCATCTACCAGCTCCTCTCTCAAAATTTTCATTTCCTTGTATACTTCTTCAATCGTGGCTTCGCATACATCTTTGCCCGCTTCTGTTGAAATCACCCAGGCAGAATCGTGTATATGATTTTGCAGGAAACTATGAATGCCATAGGTATAACCCTTGTCTTCCCTGATATTACTCATGAGCCGTGAACCAAAAAATCCACCAAAGAGGGTATTGAGCACCATCGCTTTTACAAAATCGGGATGATGGCGGTTGTAAAAAGGCCGGGCCATCCGGATGGATCCCTGCACCCCTTCTGCATCGTTAATGATTCTTGATTTTTTTTCAGCCAACGGGTCTTTGCTGATATTGTTCATATCACCACCGTTATTGGGAAGGTCTCCAAAATAATGGTTGATCTGTTCCTGCCATCCTGAAGGAAGCCGGCCTGCAATAAACATGACAAATTTTCCCTGCTGATAATATTGCTTATAAAAAGCAATCAGTTCCTCTCTGTTCAAAGTGTCAAAATCTTCCAGACGGGTGTATTTTCCATAAGGATGTTGTTCGCCATATACATAGGCATCAATCAAACGGCTGGCCACAAAATCGCTTTTTTTCAGGTTCACTTTCAGCCTTTGCATCATATTCTGCCGGTAGGTATCCAGTTCTTCCTGTGGCATCAACGAATCAGTAATCAGTTCCCGCACCACCGGCAGCAATTCCTGAATATGCTTATTCAGACAGTGCAGGGTGATCGTAGCTGTTTCATTATAACAGGCCCGGTTGAGATAGGCTCCATAATATTCAAAATGTTCATTCAGCTGAAAAGCCGTTTTACTACTGGTCCCGTTTCTCAATAAAAAATTACTGGTTGCGGCCACGAGGTTTTTATCTTCGAACCAGTTACCTGCATAGAATACCCATTCCACGGACATCACTTCTTCTGCACCGGCATTCACTGCATACACTTCCACTCCGTTATTTAAAACAATCTTTTCAGCCTGCTTTAACCGGAGATCAAAATCCACTGCATCTACAATGACCGGTGCCTGTTTCCTGTCTGGCATAAATTCCTTTCTTAATTATTGGATAGATAATGTATCGTATTACTGTTACTTTCCCGGAAAATATTCCGGCTTTCCTGAAGAATATCTTCTGCACTGACTGATGCATATTTCTCCAGCTCAAAATTCATCCAGGAAGCATCTCCTAACAGTTCATAATAAGCCAGGCTGTTCGCCCTGCTCATCACGCTCATGTCTTCAAAGGCAATCATGCTTTCTGTTTTGTTCTTTACTTTCTGCAATTCATTGGCGGAAACCAGTTCATTTTTCATTTTGTCCAGTTCTGCATCCACTGCTTTCTCTGCCTCTTCAATCTTTACCCCTTTTACCAGTTTCCCTTCAATCGCCATCAGTCCTGCATCGGTACTTCCGAAATGAAAACACTCGATACTGCTGAACAGTTTTTTTTCTTTTACCAGTGACTGATAGAGCCGGGAAGAACCTCCTCCGCTGAGAATATCCCCCAACAGATCTGCGATATAATATCTTCTGTCGAGACGGCCTGCCATATGCCAGCATTTGTAAAATGCATCCAGCGGTACATTGGAATGAATGACCTGTTTGCGGGCTGCTGTCTGTTCCGGTTCCTGAGGCAGGTTACGCTTGTATTTTTCTCCGGATGGTATATCACCAAACCATTTTTCTGCCAGGGTCTTTACTTTTTCAACGGTAACATTACCTGCAACCACCAACACTGCATTGACAGGACGGTAATGTTTGAAAAAGAAATGCTCCACATCAGCCAGAGCCGCATTTTCAATATGGGATAATTCTTTACCGATCGTCATCCAGCGGTAAGGGTGGGTGGTATAAGCCAGTTCCCGCATTTTATGCCAGACATCTCCATAAGGTTTGGTGAGATAATGTTCCTTGAACTCTTCACACACGACCTTGCGTTGTACATCCAGGCTTTTTTTACTAAAGGCCAGGGAGAGCATGCGGTCGCTTTCCAGCCAGAAGGCCGTTTCCAGGTTATCGGCCGGTAACTGAATATAGTAGTTGGTGAGATCGTTGGTGGTATAGGCATTGTTCTCCCCTCCGGCCATCTGCAGCGGTTCATCATAACTTGGAATATTGACTGATCCACCAAACATGAGGTGTTCAAACAAATGCGCAAAACCGGTACGTTCAGGATCTTCATCCCTGGCACCCACATCATACATCAGGTTCACCACGGCCATTGGGGTGCTGAGATCCTGGTGCACAATGACCCGCAAACCATTGGACAATGTAAATTTTTCAAACTGAATCATAGCATTACATTCCTTTAAGATAATTCGCCCCCCAATGCTTTCGCAAAGGAGGGCGATGTAAAGTTATTGAAATTCCGGTTAAAGCACTGATTGAAAATGGGTCAGTGCAGAATACTGCGAACCTTGATTTCCCTTTCTTCCATCACACCGTTACGCAGGATGATGAGCTTTACTTTTTCGTTCGGGTTTTGAAGAGCGATCTTATACTGATTGAGGTTTTGATTAAACACTTTATTAACGGCAACGACTTCATCACCTTCTTTTAGTCCGGCCGTTTCAGCCGGTGACCCTGGAGCCACATCCCCCACAATAATTTTCCTTCTACGAGGTAAAACTCCAGACCTGTATAGGAATAATCAAAGAGATCAGTAAAATGACTATTGGGAGTAATAAAAATATCTCCCCCGGGATAGTTCAGGATCACATTAAAACGGCGCATGATATCATTCCCCAGTAAGACCGCCCATCTGGGGATAAGATGTTACATTGTATACATCATCAAAAATAAAAGCAGGCACATTCCTGAATTTATAGGGACCCACTTTTACTTCTTTCACGATGGTCAGCTCCATATCAATTTTTCCACCCAATCCTTCTCCTTCTTTCTGCCAGCGTTTTCTTTTTTTATCCAGCAGGCTGCTGTCATCAATAAAATCCCTTGAAAATAGTACGCAAAGACCCGCACCCAGATCAAAAAGGAAACGGGAATTGATCGTACGGGCATCTCTTACCCGCATGGGCTGGGTAACCAACTGGGAAATATTAGGCTTGAGCAGGTAGCCTGCCCGTGGGTAACGAATGGTACCCGGACTGGCGAAAGTGATTCTTGAACTATCATAATCCAGTTTAACGATATAGCGGCTCAGTACGGCATACCCGATGATCCCATCAATTCTTTCACCATATACGGTGGTCAGTATACTATAGTCGTTAATGTGAAAATTCAGACTGTCGATTGTCAATCCCGGTAATCGTAGTGAGCGGTTGTATAAGAAACTTACATTCCGGATACCCGCAATGCCCCGGATGGTGCGATTAGACGGACTGGGTTGCAGTTTCAGGTAATCAGCCGTGGTGGAGTCGAGTGAAATACCACTGCTGCCTGTATCCAGGATAAAATTGAGTGTGTCAGCGATATTATCCAGCTTCGCCTGCATAATAATAATACCTCCTGTGAGCTGGATAAAGGGAATGGAGGTGATAAATTTAGAAGGGGGTTCAATAAATTCCTCCTGTGCCCGCCCGCTGAGGGGCTGCAATAAAAAGTGTACAATGGCAAGGCAATAAACAATCCGTTTCATCCCGGTATTTTAGTATTTGGGGCATTCCCACTCTTATGACAATTTTTTTGCATAAAATGATGCAATCCTGCTTTCCGCTTACATAATAATTAAACAATTTAACGGCCTGCTGAACCCGTTCGGCCCTTTTTTGTTGAACCTGTACCTTTGCACTATGCAGTTAAATGAAATATATGATAAAGCGGCTTCTTTTGGTTTCCTGACAGTGGAAGAAGGGGTCTATCTCTACCATCATGCCCCCCTGGCCGAACTGATGCTGATTGCAGATGAATTGCGCAAAAAACAGGTGCCTCATGGCAAGGTAACCTGGCAGATCGACCGGAATGTGAACACCACCAATGTTTGTATTGCCAATTGTAAGTTCTGTAATTTTTACCGTATTCCCGGGCATGCCGAAGCCTATATCACTGATATGCCCACCTACCGCCGCAAGATTGAAGAAACCCTGAAATATGGTGGCGACCAGTTGTTATTACAGGGCGGACATCATCCGGACCTGGGTTTGCAATACTATATTGATACATTCAAAGCCATTAAAGCCGAATACCCCAATATAAAATTGCATGCTCTGGGCCCCCCGGAAGTAGCGCATATTACCAAACTGGAAAAATCAACCCACCGGGAAGTACTGATGGCGCTGAAAGAGGCAGGACTTGATTCATTACCCGGTGCCGGTGCCGAGATCCTGATCGACCGGGTTCGCCGGCTGATCAGCAAAGGTAAATGCGGATCACAGGAATGGCTGGACATCATGCATGAAGCGCACAAATTAAATATCACCACCTCAGCCACCATGATGTTTGGTCATGTGGAAACCATTGAAGAAAGATTTGAGCACCTTGTTAAAATAAGAGAAGTGCAAAGCCGGAAACCTGAGAATGCCAAAGGATTCCTGGCCTTTATACCCTGGACCTTTCAGGATGTGGACACCCTGCTGGCCCGGATCAGGGGCGTACAAAACCTGACCACTGCAGAAGAATATATCCGGATGATTGCACTCAGCAGGATCATGCTGCCCAATGTAAAAAACATACAGGCCAGCTGGCTCACGGTGGGTAAACAAACCGCTTCTATCTGTCTGCATGCCGGTGCCAATGATTATGGTTCCATCATGATTGAAGAAAATGTAGTCAGTGCTGCCGGTGCCCCGCATCGTTTTACCTATAAAAGTATACAGGATGCCATCCGGGAAGCCGGCTTTGAACCACAGTTGCGCAATCAGCAATATGAGTGGAGAGAAATTCCGCAATCCATCGAAGAACAGGTGATTAATTATTAAATCAGCTATTACACAAAGACATAAAAAGATAAAAGGGAGTTGGTACTTATGAAAAAAACATTTTCCTGGTTCAGAAAAACAGCATTTGCAGAAGGGATTTCATTTTTGGTATTGCTCTTTATCGCCATGCCGCTGAAATATTTTGCCAATATACCCATGGCGGTTACCATAGTAGGAGGTTTGCATGGCGCACTCTTTGTTGCCTTCTTTATACTGGCCCGTGAAGTAAAATCTGATTATAAAAAAGATTTCAAATGGCTGGCGAAAGCCGGATTGGCTTCCATTATTCCCTTTGGCACATTTTATATGGACAAAGAATGGAAAAAGGAAGAAGCTGCATCCTGATTAATTCAGTGAAGATGAGAAACACAGCTTATATCCTCTTTTTTTTATGGGGGCTTAGTTCTCTGGTCACCGGCTGCCGTAAAAAAAATGATCCCCTCTTTGATGGTGTAAACTGCACTGGCAATTGTTACCTCTTAACCGGCACATTGATTGACTCCGTGGCTGGTACCGGGATCAGCGGAGCCAGGCTGCAATTTTATTTTCATGATTTCAGGGGCGGAACATTTGGCGCTAAAAAAATTCTTCTCGGACAAACGACCACAACAACTGCAGGTCGTTATGATTTCCGTTTTGATGGCAGCCGATTTGCCAGTTTATCCGGATGGTATACCGCTGAAGCTTATAAGGATGACCTTTTCAATAATCCTTTGACCAAAAATGAATTGGCAGTATTTGATCTGGACATTAGCCAGTATAATATTCCTTTGGTACAACAATTTTCCCTGTTCCGTCCTGCCACCCTGCGCATCAGGGTCATTGCCGCTACTATTACCAGTTTCCAGTTCCTGACCATCGGTTACAGTTATGGCAAAGGAGGGGTTGGTGTCGTACTCAATGGTGGGCGGAACATTGATACTACGCTTACCTTTAAAACAGCAGGCGATCTTCGCAGTTTTATTCAAGCCGATGCCCGGGGCAACGGAGTAAATATTTCTACTTATGATACGCTTATCATCCCTGCCCGGAGTACCCGGCAAATAGAATTGCGATTTTAAGCTCCGGTCGTATCCCTTCTCCTCTCCATGGATTTTTTTCCAGTTTTTGGATAATCTACCGCTTGAACAACACTGTAAGTAATTGATTATCAATTACTCATTTTTTGGCACCGCTTTCGCCTTCGTTAGCCAAATTCAAAAAATGAACCTGAAAGAAAACGCCATCATCTTTATTGTAGATGATGATCCATTTTGGAGCAGCCTGCTTACCCAGTTACTGGAAGAACTTGGCTATAACAATATTGTAAAGTTTAAAAATGGACGTGACTGTCTCAACAATATCCATTTCAGACCTTCGCTGGTTTTCCTGGATTATCAAATGAATGATATGAACGGACTGGATGTATTGAGTCAGATTAACCGAAAGTACCAGGATACCAATGTGGTTTTATGTTCTGCACATGAAAATATCGGTATCGCAGTGAATGCCATGAAGAACGGCGCTTTTGATTTTATCGTAAAATCAAAATGCAGTCTGAATAAACTGGCAGATCTTATCGCCGAGATGAACGAGAACCAGATTTTTGCCGAAAAAGTATTTTAAGCCAGCACATGCCCTTTACCCCTGCGCATGCTGCCCTGCTGGCTCCCTTAAAAAGAACAAGGATTCGGATTACAGATACTGCCTTCCTGGCAGGCGCCGTGGTGCCGGACTTCGAAAGCTTTTTGCTGATGCGGAATGCTGAGAAGTTCGGTCACACAACGGCAGGTATTTTTTTACTGGATCTGCCATTGGCCCTTCTCCTGGCCATTTGCTTTCATACATTTATTAAACAACCCCTGCTGCAGCACCTGCCAGCCAATTTTCGTTTACGTTTTGAAAACAAAACAGCGAAGAACTGGACCCGTTTTGTGATGCAACAGCCGCTTATTGTTTTGTATTCCTTATTACTGGGTACCGGTAGTCACCTGCTTTGGGATGGTTTTACCCATGAGGGCGGATTTTTTGTCAACCTCTTTCCCGTTCTTCTTTATAATATTAAAAGTCTCGATTACAAACCTGTGTTTTTTGTGGTACAGGTTATTTCCAGTGTGTGGGGTACCTGGTTTGTATGGAACCGGATTCAGGACATCCGTCCGGATGAAGAAGCAGTTCCTCATCATAAAATCAATTATAACTACTGGTTATTGATCATCCTGTCAGCAATGATCATTCTTTTTTCCCGCTTTATTTTTTCTGCTGTCCGGCTTACCAATGCCGATTGGGTCAAAGCGGCCATCGGTTCCATCATCTATGGAACCGCTCTCGTATCTGCAGGTTGGAGTCTGTATCTCCGCAATAAAAAAAGGGCCGCATAAAGCGGCCACTTCTCTATATACAACCACCTAACCTTCATTTACTCTGCCCTTTTAGCCCTTTCCCAGTTCACCGACTGATTCCCTTTCAGGTAGCGGCGCAATCCCAGGAATACGGAAAGATTCATGATAAAGAAATAATAAGGCACAAAGAGCAGTTTCACCCGGGTGGACCGGTTCTCCAGGAACCAACCGGTTAATGCTGCTATATAAAATAAAACCTGCAGCCAGAATAAGGTTGAATAAAATCCCCAGTCGAAAAGGCCTTCCTGTACCGCCAGTATCCAGCCTGCCGGTATCAGCAATAAAAGACAAAGCGGGGTGATCGTCCAGCGCAAAACCCGGTGTGAGATGTACTGGAAGGACAGTTTACCATATTTGAAAATATTGAGAAGGGAACGCAATCTTACCACCGACTGGATGCCGCCTGCTGAAATGCGGATTTTTCTTTTTAGTTCTTCCTTTACATTAGCTGAAGCAGATTCAATGGCATAGGCTTCCGGATCATACTGTATCGTAAATCCCTTTTGTGCTACCCGTAATGAGATTACAAAATCATCAAGCAGGGTATCCTTCTCCACTTCCTGGTATAGTTCCGTACGGATGGCAAACAGTTCACCAGCTGCTCCTACCACAGAATATAATTCTGCATCCCATTTCTTCAAAGCAGATTCGTATTTCCAGTACAATCCCTCACCGGCACCCGAGGCCGTATCGCTGTTTTTATCCTGTATTCTTTTTTCACCCGATACACAGCCCACTTTTTCATCACTGAAAAGCCTGACAATTCTCCGGACCGATTCACGGCCCAGCATGGTATTGGCATCACTAAAAATCACGATCGGTGTTTCCACCAGTTTCATTCCGCGGTTCATGGCGCCGATTTTTCCGTTTCGGGCAGGATCATGTAATACGGTTGCTTCTTTATAATCTGTCAGTACCTGGTTGGTGCCATCATCGGATCCATCTGTAACCCAAAGAATCGTAAGCTTATCCTTCGGATAATCCAGTTCCAGGCTGTTCTTCATTTTTGCCGCTACATAATCCTTTTCATTATAAGCAGCAATGAACAGCGTAACCGCTGGCTCATATGACTGATTGGCCACGACCTTTTTATTCAAGCGGAGTACCCGGCGGATTTTAACCAGTGCATACAAGAGGATGCCATATCCCACATAGGTATACACAACAATCCCTGCGAGTATCCAAAAAATAATTGCTACTGTTTTCATGGTGGGGGTATTGATCAAACTGATAATTTCAGTTTATAATGATGTTGTTTATTTGTCTTGATGTATTGTGTTAGTACCGCTGCGGCCATTCCACTCCAGGAAAATATCCGGGCCTGTACAAGACCGGCTTCTATCATTTGCTGACTTTTTGTTTTACTGGAGCTGATGGCCTGCATCGCACCGGTAATAGAGGCAGGATTAAACGGATCAATCAGTAAAGCCGCTGCACCGGCTACTTCGGGCATGGAAGAAGTATTGGAAGTAATGACTGGCGCTCCGCAAGCCATGGCTTCAATGATGGGAATCCCAAAGCTTTCACGCAATGATGGATAGAGAAATAATTCACACTGGCTGTAAATAGCCGGCAGATCCTTATTGTTCACATAACCGGTAAGGTGGATCTGGTTAATCAGTTCCGGTGCTTCAATAGAATCAAGCAGGCGGGCCAATTCGGTCTGGTCATAATCAATCATCACCAGCTGAACCCCGTTTCCTTCGCGTTTGCAGTAGTCGGCATATGCTTTTAATACACCGATTGTATTTTTCTTGGGATGGGTATTCCCCAGAAAAAAGAAATAACGGTCAGGCAAATGATATTGCTCTTTTACCCGCTGCAATAAAGCAGGATCGGTAACCGGCTGAAAGTAATCGCTTACCCCGTTATAAACCGTGAGTAATTTTTCCTCATCATGTATATCAAAGAATGCGGCAATTCTTTCTTTTTCATAATTAGAAACAGTGATGATCTTTTTACATTTCCGGATCAGCCGGGGCACAATCAGGTGCCGGTAGATATTCCCGAATTTCTGGTAACGGGAACCAGCTCCCCGCAACAATTGCCATACGGAGCTTTCCATAAAAATAATATCATGCAAAGTGAGTACCAGTGGAATGGAACTAAAGAGCGGGGCTGTATTACTGGTGCAGTGCAATAGTTCACAACCATATTTTTTAGCCGCTCTTGGCAACAATACCTGCTCCCAGTAAGGATAGGGTCCTCCGGCAATTTCAATAATCCTGAAATTGGCAGTTTCCTGAATCACAGTATGATCTTCATCAGGTTTTACAAAAACGAAATATTCATTTTCTTTATCAACCAGCTGCAGGTGGCGGATCAATTCCAGGGCCACCATGTCCATGCCATGTTTTTTCTTTCTGAATATTCGTTGTGCTTCGATTCCGATTTTCATAAAAGGGTATTAAATGTTTATTTGATCAGCAGTTTCCGGATGCGGTTATAGACGACTACTTCCAGCAGATATGAAAACAGGATCATGATCAGGATATACAGGCCATACTCCACTACCGGGTTACTGATAAAATGAAGATAGCCGGCTTCCACTACCAGGTAGTGATGAGAGATATAAATGACATAAGAAGATGGAGCCAGGTATTTAAAAATTTCAAAACTGTAGTGAAAACCCACCCAGTTCAGTTTCTTCCAGGCAACGGCTCCAAATAAAACCATCAGTGCAAATACAAAGTGACGCAGTTCCACAAAAGGATAAGCTACCAGCGGATAACTGTACACTTTGGTATAAGCATAATTAATGTACAGATTGAGGCCAAGTATAACCGTGATAATGCCCAGTACAGCGGCATAAGGCAGGATAGCCTTGAAATTTATTTCTTTCTTTTTCAGGTACAGATCGGCAAACTGCACCCCAATCCACCAGATCGCAAAATACATGACCAGGCGGTTGAGGATAAAAGGATAAACCAGGTAGGTCAGTGCCGCAGTAATCGTGAGTACGTTCACCCAGAAATTCAGTTTGGCAGATGGCACTTTTTTACTGAGAACAAAAAAGAGCATGTAAAACCACCACTCATAGGACAATGACCAGAGTACCCCGTTCCCCATATAAGTGCCGGAAACCACATTGGGTTTTTGAGACACCACATCCTGCAACATAAAAATATTTCCCAGCAGGGTAGGCAGATCCGCTGATACCCAGCCCCCTTCCTGCTGACATTTGATCAGGTATCCCAGCAGAAAAATAAAGAGCAGGGGAATATAGAGCCGGATAAAACGACGGATAAAATAATAACGAAAACTTTTATCAGCCGAGCGCTCCCAGGTGTATTTGATCACAAAACCGGAAAGAGCAAAAAACACAATCACCGCTTCCGGTCCAAAACGAAAGATAGCGCCGATATTCAGGCCCCCAAGTTCAATGCGTTGGGGAAGGGTATGAAATAAGACCACATACAGGGCTGCAAAGCCACGCACCGCTTCCAGTTTCTCCAGCCTGTTATTTTTTACCGTACTCATGTCAAATCAGATTAATCAGTGTGAACCAGTTGTATGTTTGGTATGAATAAATGTTTTATTGGCACCACGGATTTTCAGTAATGACAGCAGCATCATAAAAGCACCCCGGGGCAAACCGGCCACCGCTGCTAGTGTTTTACTGTTGTAAAATGAACGCGGCACCGATATCAGTAATGAAAAAATACAGGCCAATGCCAGGATGATCCAGTTCATGGAATAGAAAAAGGAAAGTCCGAGGATTCCATTGGTAACGGCAAACGCAGTTCCCAATAAAACCACTCCTGCCAGCAACAAAATCCTTGGTGGCTGAATGAACTGAATGGCTTTATCAAAATAATCCAGGTTGCCTTTCAGCAGTAAATGTTTGCATGCATCGGGAAATCCGGTCCGGAAATAATGAAACTGGGCAGACAGCCAACGGCGGCGTTGGTTGCCAAAAACATCCGCTTCCTGAATTTTTTCATCATAGACCATCGCATCATCCAGATAAGCAATCTTTATACGCTCTTTCAGCATTTTCAACTCAATCTCTTTATCAAACCCTCCCACGGCATGAACCTGACTCATCATGGATTTAAAAAATCCGTATTCAAATGCCATCCCGGAACCGATAATGGCAGAGGAGAGTCCCGCCGCCCGATGCCCCTTGCGGAAAATATGATTGTTGATTTCTTCGCTGGCTGCATCGAGTATGGCCCATGAATTATTCAGGTTCTTCGCCCGACGATGTCCCTGCACAGCGATATAACCTTTATCGAAAGCTGCATTGATTTTAGCCAGAAAATCGGATGCCATGATATTATCTGCATCCAGCACTACCGCAATATCATAAGGCACTCTCAGGGCTTCCATGGCGCGGTTCAGGGCCTTTGACTTGGTGCTTTTTTCGAATTGCACTTCAATGAGTTTAACAGGAAGTCCCCTTAATATTTGCAGGGTTTCTTCTTTGAATGAATCAGCAATCACCACCACATCATACATCCCCATCGGGTATTGCTGTTGCAGGGCCGAAATAGCTACTTCGGTAATAACCGCATCTTCCTTATAGCCGGGAATAAATATGGCCATCTTCCTGAACTTCACCGGGTTTCCCAGTTTGGGTTCCCGGTAAAAAAGACCGGCTACTGCAAAAAACAAAATATACAGGGTGGCCAGGGAGAGCAGACCCAGTAATATATATTGTATCGTTATATAAATGCTCATAGTATTATTATTTGGAATGGGCGGTCTTGTGCAGTACCGGAACGTTTACACTGGTCGAACGGCCTGAAGCAGGTTTGATCTTCCGGATCCTGTTCCTGACTTTCAATGCATACTTCCGCAGGAAGGGCAGGTATTTTCCGCTTTTGATATTATACATCAGGGATTCTGATTTGAATATCATTTCGAAATTGGCTGTGCAAAGCACCGGCTTACCTGTGAGACGATTGATTTCATATGCCTGGTTCAGTTCGCTTTCCACAAACAACACATAGTTGCCGGACTTATAAGTATTTGCTTTATGCGATCCATGGTTATTGGCTTTCTGCCTGGCCTTCATATCCGGCAGATCCAGCATCACCAGCTGGTTGTACTTGATATTATTTGCCTTCAGCCAGATTTCTGTTTCAGGCCTGTATTTCTCCAGACGGGAAGTAACAATGGTTCCAATCCTGCTGCCGGGAATAAAGAGTG
The DNA here is from genome assembly GCA_016720745.1 of Chitinophagaceae bacterium. Lineage (GTDB taxonomy): Bacteria > Bacteroidota > Bacteroidia > Chitinophagales > Chitinophagaceae > JJ008. The sequence goes on from JADKKA010000018.1 coordinate 46,370, forward strand.
GTTTGGCATTGAGCAGGAATTCACGGTATTTAGGACCATCATCATTTTGCTCCGGAAGCGGATCAGCACATAATACACCATCAATATCAAAACAGGCTTTTTCCAGGGTACTGTGATTCATGATATTCCACTGGAAATAACGGGGCAGGGGTACGGTTTCAAAATAGTAGTCCACCGTTTTCTCTTTTCCTGGCGCCATAAATACGGCACAGTACTCAATGGTAAACTGAGCAGACAGATGCGCCAGTTTCTCTTTTACTTCTTCCATAGCCGCTCCGGAAGCCACACTGTCTTCCACGACAAGGATTTTCTTAAAATCTTTGATATCAAAAAACTGACCCCTGGCACCAGCTTTATAAATATGTCCGTTGATAAAGGAATGAATATCCGTAAAAGGTTTATTCAGATAGAGTGCCAGCAAATTAGCCGGCATCATTCCGCTGCGGGGGACACCTACGATCAGATCAAAATCGCGCGGAAGGATATGCAGTCGCTGCAATATCACATTGTTGAGGTCTGAAATACTCCTGTAGTTCATAATACTTATTTTAATTTTTCACTGATATGGTTATAGATCGCCTGCACATTGTTCTCCCATGAATGAGAGCGGGCAAAACGGATTCTTTCTTCCTGTACCGACGGATTGTTTTCTGCCAGTGCTTTTTCAATCGCCTGTACATACTCCGTTGCATTGTTGCAGAGGAATACATGGTCTTTAAATAATTCCATCGTACCGGTACGGGTTGCCACTACTGGTTTTCCCATGGCCAGGTATTCATCCACTTTTCTGGGATAATTACCCATGGTGATTTCATTTACCTGCTGGGGATTCAGACAAACATCAAGCGCTGCCATAAAAGCGGGTACCCTGTTCTTGGCTACACTTCCTGTGAAGTACACATTGGGCAGTTGGTGCAATGCATGTGATTTGAAAACAGCATCTTCCCCGCCAATCATTACAAAGGAGTACATCGGTTTGCTTTGGGCCATGGCAGCAATCAGGTCCGGATCTAGGCGCATACTGTTGATATCGCCGATATAACCAATCCGCGGATGTGGGATATGTTGTAGTTCTTCAGGTTCAGCAAAAGCGAGCGCCGGATCATAGGCGGAGAGATCAACACCCTGACCCACATCAAAACTATTGGCATTGAACTGCCGGGCAAAGGAAGCCAGCTGCGGAGAATTACATACCACGAGATCACTTTTGCCTATCAGCTTGGGTTCCAGTCTGCCCACATGTTTTTTCCAGTAAGGGAAAGGCTGCAGGTTATCACGACGGTAATACACGGTTAAGGCAGCACCCAGCATTTCTTTGGCGAAATAGCTGCGGTAAATATCATTGTCAATAAAATGAATCGGGTTACTAAATCCAAGTTCTGTTGATTTGCGGCTGATATACCGGAATATTTTCCGGTTGTTTCTTTTATTGACAGCATCAAACATAACGCCATCTGGTATTCCATTTACCGACCAGATAAAGAAGGGAAAATCCAGGACCCAGAGATTTTCATTGATCTGACGAACCGGTTCTTTCTTTCTTTTTAATACTTCCATCCGGTGCCTGGTTTCAGGCGTGGGTTTATTGCGGTAGATGGTCATCATGTCCAGCGGACTGTTCACATAGAGCACCCGGTTATGACGCGACATTTCTTTTGCAATATCAATGGCATTGGAGCCAATTGGAATATCCCATGATTGTAAACCGGTGATGATGATGTCTTTTCCTTTCATACGAATTATTTTACTGTGTTTTCTTTATTATTACTGATTGATTCATCCAGTGTTTTGGCATTCATCATTATGGCCATTGAAACATAGATCAGCATTCCTGTAGGCATGGTACCAAGGATGGCATTACCATAAGATGCCAGCATGATGCCGACCATTCCGGATATCAGGGCCGAGATCATCAGTTTGAGTTTCGGATCCTTGACCTGGAACATGACCATCCTGGATGCCTTGATCACGATATAAAAAAGAATAAAGAGGTGGAGCAGCAGTCCAATGATTCCTTCTTCCACCCATATTAATACATACCAGCTGTCCGTGGCAATCTGGGACAAATATGCATTGGGCAGATAACGCTGAGCTTTCACACCTCCATGTCCGATTCCGGCGCCAAAAGGTCTGGACTTCATATAACGCTTTAAAAGCTTCTGGTTATCCAGCCGCACCTGCAGGGAAGCATCATTCGGATCAAATGCTGTACGCATCCGGCGGATCTGTGAATTCCCCTGTCCGATTGTTGTGTACTTAAAGAATACAAACACCATGGCCAGCAGGGTTACCCCGATGCTCAGCACCCTGATGTTTTTTCTCAGGATGAAAAAAGTCATGAAGGCCGCCATCGGCACACTCATGGCACCTCTTGTGCCTGAAATGATCATTCCGTAAAATCCAAGCAGGGCTACGGTACGGAAAAAGAGTTTTTTCTTCCAACTCGTTTGTGCCATGGCATAGATAAATGCAACCACGGCTGAATAAGCCTGATTGGCTCCAAACTGTCCGGCGTCACTCATAAATGAAAAGACCCGAAGTTTACCGAAGAGCACATGCGTTTTAAAGTTTCCATCATCCAGCCAGGCCTGCTCCGCCCCATCCAGACCTATTTTCAGCTGCATGATTCCTTTCAGTGTGGCAAGGATGGAAAAAATGCCCCAGGCATACATGAATAAATCAAGCTTGCGGGTTGTATTAATAAAGAGCAGCGCCAATGGTACAACCATCAGCATATAAAATGAAACGCCTCTTCCGGAGAACCAGGCAGCAAAACTCTGGGCTTCGGGATTCACAATCTGAAACAATGCATAAGCAAACCAGATCAGGGCCAGCAGGGTTACATCTTTTTTAGCAGGAGTCCAGTCGATCCCTTCCCTGAATTTTTTCATGAACAGGGCGAGATAAGTCAGTATCAAAATACCATCAAGACCTAGTCCTACCTGCAGGTCCTTGGCATAGCGGCCTAAACCAATCAGCACGAAACTCAGGGCAACTGCAGTATATAATCCCAGTTCAGGATATGTAAACAAACAATAGAGATAGGCGCCGGCAATCACCAGGGCCAGACAAGCCGCAATAACGATCATCCCTGAATTGGCAGCCAGTAGTGCCACTGCAGACAGCACTAATAACAATGCGCCTGCCACTACAGGATTACTGAGGCGGAGTGAACCGGTCCTCGTATCAAATGGATGTATGTTACTTACCTTATTCATGATCCTGTTTTCACCACAACGGCTGTTTGCTTACTGATGAAACGATGGTATAGTTGTTTATAAAAATCCCATCCATGCGAAAAAATATCCCTGAACCGAAGACCAATCTGCTGATCCAGGAATCGAAATCCCACATAGATACCTACCAGGGTAAATAAAATAGAGCCAACAGCCACCAGGGCCAGTGATTCAAAAACATAAATAGCAATCAGGTCACCGGCAATATTGGCGACCAGCATCAGCAGTACTTTCACAGCATTAACCCGGGGCTGATTGATACTATCCAATCCGATACCAGTCATGCGGTCAATCGGCAGCAGCAAACCATAAATTGAAAAAATCCGTACAATGTTGACGGCACTGATACCGGTTACCGGATCAGCACTGAGATATTGTTTACCCGACAGGATCCATACAAAAAGATCGGCGAAGCAAAAAGTAAAGAGGCTTACACCGATGAATAAATAAGTGATCGCTCCGGCGTAAGTGTAAAAAAAGTTTTTAACCGCTTCGTTATTCCCCTGCAGACTGGCTTTCGACATTTTGGGAAAGGCAGTAGCGGTGAAACTGCGCAACGGTATCTGTTGTAGTTCGGTAAGTTTAAGCGGAATACTGTACAAAGCAACAGCTGCATTGCCCATGGGGCTCAGACTGAGAATAAATGTATCGGCGCTGCGCAGCAGGTTGGTACCTACCAGGGTAAATGTGGTGTATTTGCCAAACTGTAAGAGGGTGCGCTTGCTCTCCGCTGTTGCTTTTCTGATGAGTTGCATACCATCCCATCCAGTAATCAAGCTCACTATTGATGTCAGTGCATTTACAACCAGGTAAACGATCACCAGTTGTTCAATGGTCATTGGCAGGAAAAAAAGGTGAACCAATAATACCAGGAAAAAAGAAACGCTGTTGATGGATTTCAGCAGGAGCATTTTTCCAAAACGGCGGTCGGCCTGTAAAATAAGCAGGGCATTATTCCAGGGCAGGTTGAAAAGGGCCAGTAATGGATACCAGCGGAAAAAGAGACGGTAGCCTGAATGGCTGACCGCATCATTGAAAAATAAATTGCAACTAAATACCGTGATACTTATCAATAAGGTTGAAATGATACCGATGCTGGCATTGGCACCAATCAGGCTTTGCCTGTTTTCGGCAGTGGCACCTGAGAGAAAACGAACCAGACCGGTATTGGTGATACCAAAGCGGAACATTTCGATAAATGATCCGGCTGCAATAAAGATCACCCATTGTCCAAAATCATTGGCCTCCAGGCTCCTTGCCATGAGGGCAAAACCGGCAATACCAAAAATGGCAATGACCAGGTTGCCTGCTAAGGAGAGAAAATTCTCTTCACGGATAATATATTGCCATTTCTTTTTCAAAGGTTGCGCCAATTAAAAATGATTTTTAGAAAAGAACTGGAAGCGGATCAGGCTTTTGATTTTTTTTCTGATCCAGCTGCGTTTCTTCGGTAAATCACCGATCAGTGATTCTGTTTCCTGCACTTCTACTCCGTTAAGGATAGCATGCATTTTTGTTCCTGTTAATGGCAGGATATCCTGAATAACCTGTTTGTCGGCTTCCGACCAAACCCGATTGGAACGGCAGGTCAGTACCACCAGATCAGCACCAGCGATCAGCGGAGCAGGATAATTATCTTTCAGCAGGGCTGGTAATTCAATGAATAAATAATCAGGGATTCCTTCTTCTTTTGTCAGTGCATTTTTGCAGATTGTTTCGATATCAGCCGCCTGCAGAAATGCGGTATTACCGGTACCGTTCAGATAGGCAGCTGAAGGGAGATAGGTTTCAGGGTTCTGCAGAAAAGCATTTTGTGTATCAATTCTTGGATCCTGGTAACCAAACAATTTCTGAAACAGGGGATACTTATTGGCCGGCCGGATGGGGGCCATGCTTCCGGATAAATTAAGGAAGAACACTTTTTTACCCTGATCCATCAGCGTGCGGGCCAGGTTACCGGCTATTACAGATTTCCCTTCTTTGTCGAGGGTACTGATAAAAGAAATAGTCACCGGTTTTTTACCATTGCCGGAGAATTCTGTCAATTGCTGCATTTTTTGCGTGATAAGCTGAAGCAGTCTTTTCTGCACTGCGGGGAATTGTTCAATACCGGGGTTGCGGTACACTTTGGGAAGCATTCCAAGGAAAGGAATCCCAGAGACTGCTGTTGCTTTTTTGGCGTTGCGCATGGTGCTGTCAAAAAACTCCATCAAAATGATGATACCGAGTACCAATAAGCCACCTAAGATAGCAGCAGCTACCACCAGCATTTTCCTTTTATCAGGAATGGGAGAAATCGGGAAAAAGGGCTGGTCAACCGCCTTGATATTGGAAGAAAGTTCATTGTCCTGCAGTTTGAGTTTAGCCAGGTTCAGTCCGTGCAGGATCTCCAGGTATCCCTGTTCTGCTACGGCAATTTCTCTTTCAATTCTTTTGATTTGTGCACCGGCAGGAGCATAGATGGAATATTGCTGACGAAAATCGCGGTTGCGCTGGTCCATAACAAGCAGTCTGGCCCTGATATTTTCTGCTTCTACTACATTATTAATCCACTCAGAAAGCACTTTGCTAACCGGTAATCCATCTGTTGTATTCTGATAGGCATAAAGATCATCGACACTTTTCTTAATATCGCTGGTCAGCGACTCAGCTTGTTTTCTCAAAGATGGGAGGCTTTTCCTGCTTTCTTCATTTGATTCTGATTCTGCCTCGGCAGCTGCCAGTTCATAATTGATGGCTCCCAGTTGCTTCTTTTTATCGAGCACACTGCTGCTCTTCAATTGTACCAATTGCTGGATATTGAGTTTCTCCTCCAGTCTTTTGATGGCGGCTTCATGTCCGGCCAGTTGCGCTTTTTTATTGGTATAGTCCACCTCCATATCTTCCTTTACCACTGCAACTGCCTTACTTTGTTCGTAGTAGTTAATGATATTGTTCGACTTGTTAAAAGCCAGTAATTTATCTTCTGACGATTTCAGTAAAAGGCTGGCATCCCGGAGCTGGGCTTCAAAATACTTAACCACTTCATCGGAACGGTTTTCCTTGATGCCTTTGTAGTTTTCAATACATACATCATTGAAGATCGCAAGGGTTTGCTGACAAATACCCGGATCATCTGTTTCAAAAGTTAATTTGATCAGGTCACTGTTCGCAATACGCTGTGCTTTCACAGCCGCTATGGCTTTAATGGAATAATGAGGATGGGTATAGTTGAGCAGCTTGTAAACAAAATTGGTGTCGCTGCTCTTCATGAGGGCCGTCAGGTTATGAACGGTATTTTCATAATCGTATAGATTGATCGATGCCGGGAAAAGTCGGCTTGTTACAGGTATGGCCGTACTATCGGCAGCCAGCAGTACGGAAGAACCCTGATTCCTGGCTGGATTCACCGAAATGGTATCGGCCGCTTTTGTGTTTCTGGCGATATAACGGTAGACTTCCGGAGGAGTTATTTTTTTCAACTCTTCGAATGATGCAGCTGAAATGTATTTGGGATCTGCTTTACCCAGCAGCAGGTGCTGCGCTAAAAGGCGGATGGCCACTTCTTCCTGAGTCTCCCTTGAATTGATAATATTCAGCAGGTTATCAAAAGAAGAGTTGGTGGCAAAATAGTTGAAGGTCTTATCCATTTCTATGGATGAGCCGGTTGCCAGTCCGGTATATAAAACAGTTTGTGAAGTATACCGGTATTTGGGTTTACTGGTTGAACTGATCACCAATGCGGCGAGCAGGATGGGAACCATTACCAGTATGATAATGTGTTTTCGAATGATTCGGATAAAGTCAATGAGTTTCATGGCAGTTATTTTGAAACAGGGTTAAAAGGAAACCCGGCCAGTTCTTCCAGGATCATCCTGGCGGTAGTAAAATCAGTTTTTGCTTTTTCATAGTCCGCTTCTACTTTAGTGGTGATATCAGAAATGCGGACATATTCGCTTACGGGTATCACGCCGTTCCTGAATTCTTTGTCTACCATGTCCATATTCACTTTTGCATTACCTAAAGCCAGTGACTGTATATTGAGTAAGCGCTGTTTTAGCAATACGTCCTGGTACAGTTTGATCACTGTTTGGCGCAGTTCTTCTTCCTGGGCCTGGGCCATGCTGCGGGCCTGTTCCAGTTCGGTATTTGCTTTTTTGATCTGGCTTTTGCGGTTGAGCAGGTCCCCGATCGGGAATTTCATGTACACACCCACTCCGTAATTCAATTGTTTGCTGGTAGCACTGAAAACCGTGGTGGAAAGTCCGTTGTTGGTAGAGGAGAAATTATCAAATGTACCGTAGCGGGTATCGGCCTGGAAGCCCAGGTTGCGGGTCCAGTAATTCTTTTCCATCTGCAGATTAGCGTGTTTGGCTTCAATTTCCAGTTTCCGGTACTGCAGGAATGGGCTGTACTTTAATGCAGAGTCTAAGATATCAGCCAATGGTGGAATCACCAGTTTATTGTCTTTTCTGGCAGAATCTGTTGTTGTCTGAGCGCTGATTGAACTGGCAGCAGCGAGGAACAAACAAATAAGGGGTACGGAGTAAATAATCTTTTTCATGACGGTGGTTGTATAGCTATATTAAACAGTGCTTTTCTGCAATAATGCCGGTATCGTTCGAAGAATCAGTTTCATATCATACCAGAAAGAATATTTCCCATCTCTGAAATGATCGGCATATTCATTATCCAGTCGCATTCTTTCCTCTTCCGACATATTGCCGCCTTTGCCGCGCAGTTCCACCTGCCAGAGACCGGTGATCCCGGCTGGTGCCAGAAATCTTTTCGACAGATTATCCTTGGTCAGCATCTCGGCTTCATAAACCGGCAGTGGACGGTTACCCACAATCGACATATCGCCTTTGATGACATTAATCAGTTGTGGCAATTCATCAATACTGGTATTCCGGATAAATCGTCCTACACGGGTGATCCTGGGATCATTCACAATTTTTACAAAGGCTGCTTTCTTTTTTGAGAGTTCAGTCTTTTGCTGATTGTACCAGTTATCACAAATCGCATGATTATCCACATACATCACCGGCGAACAGGTTTCTCCTTCGGGGAGCTGGCTGCATTTGGGACAGGGCAGATCGAAACGTATCACATCATTGGCACCCTGCTGGTTGTATTGGTTCATGGTAACGGCCAGTTTTTTCAGTTCTTTATCGGCACCGCTTCTCATGGAACGCAGTTTGTAAAAGTCAAATACTTTACGACCCACTCTTTTAGAAGTGAAATACACTTTCCCTTTTGACTCCAGGCGGATGGCTAGCATCAGGATCAGCAGAAAAGGAGCGGCGATGATCAAAACAGTGGAAGCCACTGCGATATCAAACAATCTTTTGGAGAGTGGCATTTTAAATACACCTCCATGACAACTGACAGGGACCGGCTCATCTGTTTTCTTCCGGTATTTGGTCAGAAATTGTACACGGCCGGGAATTTTTTCAGCAACCGCAGTAGACATCACATAGAAATCATCCATCTTTTTTTCCTGCGCCAGTTTTAATAGTTCAGGGCTGAACTGGCTGCTTAAGAGAATAAAGGGAATGGTATCGTACACTTTGCAGGAACGCAGATAATCATAGAGATAAACAGCGTTCTTACCTGGCAGGTGGTATTCACAAATGATGGCAGCAGGCCCTTTGCCACTGGTGATGATACTGATTGCTTCCAGCACGTTTCCGGCCTGGATCAGCATCACATTGGCCGTTTCTTTAAGTGAACGGGCAAAGGAAGGCGTATTTCCTACGTACAAAATCCTTTGGATATTATTAGCTGTTCCAGCAATCGGAAGGGAGGAACGGGTGACGGATTGTTCAGCAGTGATTACCATACAATTGAATAATGAATGGGGAATAAATTCTTCTTGATGATTTCCAGCAATTCTTCGGGATTGAAGGGTTTGGTTACATAATCCTGTGCCCCGAGCTGGTAACAACGGATCCTTTCTTTGCTTTCAGCTTTTCCGGAAAGCATTACAACAGGGGTATGGGTTGTATACCCTCTCTGGCGGAGTGAAGCCAGGAACTGATAACCATCCATTGCCGGCATTTCAATATCACAGATCACCAGGTCAGGCATTGTGGTTTCCAGCCAGTCAAGTGCATCCTGACCGTTGTTCAAATAGACCACTTCGTATTGCTCGGACAGAAAATTTTCAAGCAGCAGTCCGATATTCACTTCATCATCAACTATGAGTAGTTTCTTCTTCATCATGATTATTTTAATTATTTAAGTATTGGGTGTTCATCTGGGTCACCACTTCACGCAGTACCCAACTTGTTTTTTCGATGGCCCTCTGGAGTTCAATCGTTGCCATCTGGTCTTTGGCCAATCTTTCGATACTCCTGATTTCCTGTTCCACTTTTACGACAGCATACATACCCAGGGTGGGTTTGATGCGGTGTGCGGTTGTTTGTAAAGTGGAGAAATCCCTTTCCAGGTGGGCCCGGTGTAATTCATCAATCGCCTTGGGGATGGTAATAGTGAATGAGCGGATCAATCGCTCGCGGACTTCTTCATTGCCGCGGCATAATTTTTCAATCAGGCTCAGGTCGAATAATTTTTCGCCTTCACGCAGTGTACAGATAGCTTGTGTCATTGTTTTCATTTTAAGTCATCCCTGTTTGGCCATTCCTGTGCCAAAGAATAAAGAGACAGACTTAATTGGATATCAAGATTTTACATTTCAGCAGAGAGTGGTGAATTCCCTGCAAGAGAATGGTATTCCGAAAAACGGAATATCATTCCTTACATTGAAACTCAAAAGATTGTTATTTAAGTTGCAGCGAACCGGAAATTATTCTGATTCGGGTGTATTCGCTTAAAGGTTCTAATGGTTTATACTGGCATTGACTGGATCTCATTTGAAATTTCTTGTTATTCGCGTTTATGTTTTATAGGGCCAAAATGAAAAAAGCCCGTCAGCTCAAATGCTGACGGGCTAAAAAAACTTATACGGATTAATTACTTCAGGCTGTAACGGCTGCTGACTGAACCATGGGTTGGCGCAGGGCTTGTACACCGATGCAATGATAGTCGAACCCGTTCTGGAAGATCTGTGCTTTATCGTAGATATTTCTTCCGTCGAAAATCACGGGCTGGTTCAGTAATTTCTTTACGATTTTGAAATTGGGGAATTTGAATTCCGGCCATTCGGTGATGATGGCCAGGGCATCTGCATCAATCAGGGCCTCATACTGGTCTTCGCAATACTGAATGCTGTCTCCAAAATGATGACGGGCTTCTTTCATCGCTACCGGATCATAGGCTTTTACAATCGCTCCGGCTTCGAGCAGTTGCTGTACAATCACCAGGGATGGTGCTTCCCGCATATCATCGGTCTGTGGTTTAAAAGATAATCCCCAAAGGGCAATCGTCTTTCCACTGATATCATCGTTGAAATAATGCATGATCTTATTGAACAAAACTGTTTTCTGGTCTTTATTCACCGCTTCTACTGCTTTCAGTACACGCAGTTCATAACCATACTCACCGGCTGTACGAATCAGGGCCTGCACATCTTTGGGGAAACAGGATCCGCCATAACCGATACCGGGATAGATAAATTTGTTTCCGATTCTTGAATCAGATCCGATGCCCCGGCGAACCAGGTTGATATCTGCTCCTACGATTTCACAGAGGTTGGCAATATCATTCATGAAGCTGATCTTGGCAGCCAGCATGGAGTTGGCGGCATACTTGGTCATTTCAGCAGAAGTGATATCCATGAAGATCACCGGATGGCCATTCATGGTAAATGGCTTATATAAATTGTTCATCAGTTCTTTTGCACGTTCTGTTTCCAAACCAATCACGATCCGGTCAGGTTTCAGGAAATCATCAATAGCGGCTCCTTCTTTCAGGAATTCAGGATTGGAAGCCACATCGAATGGGATGTTCTCATTTCTTTTACGCAATTCCTGCGCCACTGCATTTCTTACTTTTTCTGCGGTACCAACGGGAACCGTACTCTTGGTGACCACCAGCATATAATCCTTCATGTATTTTCCACAATCAGCTGCTACTGCCAGTACATATTTCAGATCAGCACTTCCATCCTCATCGGGAGGTGTGCCAACAGCAATAAACAATACTTCGGAATCCGTCATCGCATCAGCGATATTGGTTGTAAACTGTAAACGGCCCTTTTTCATATTCCGCAGGATCATTTCTTCCAGACCCGGTTCATAAATCGGAATAATTCCATTATTCAGGTTTTCGATCTTTTGCTGGTTGATGTCTACACAAACAACATCAATCCCTACTTCGGAAAAACAGGCACCGGTTACCAGACCAACATAACCGCTTCCTACAATTGTAATTTTCATGAGTTTAAATTTTGCTTGAATTTGCCAAACCCGGTGCCAGAATTTTAAAACATTGTATTACAGCAGTTTAAAAAATATTGGCTAAGGGTTTTATTCTATTTTCTGGAAAAACTTCCAAAAAAAAACGCAATTCTATTGACCGGACAGGATCTGCTGAGTAGTTTAGCGGTGCCAATATTCAATATCCGCTATGGAAGCTTATAAAATCTATATTGTAGAAGATGATCCCTGGTATGGGGAAATCCTCGCTTATCATCTTGGTTTAAATCCCGACTATAAAGTTTATCGTTTTGAAACAGGACAGGATTGTCTGGCTAAAATGCCGGGTAAGCCCGATCTGATCACGATTGATTTTTCACTCCCTGATATGAAGGGTGATGAATTGTTTAAACGCATCCGGGAGCTGAATCCATTTGTACCCGTTATTGTGATCAGCTCACAGGAAGAGGTGCAGGTGGCTATCGACCTCTTCAAACTGGGAGTAAACGATTACCTCATTAAAGATGAAGCCACCAAGGACCTGTTATGGAACAGCGTCATCAGGATCCGGGAAAATCAGTCGCTCAAAAAGGAAGTAGAACATTTAAAACAGGAACTGGGTCAGAAATTCTCTTTCCAGAAAAGCATCATCGGGCAAAGCGAAACCCTGAAAAAGGTTTTTGCCCTGATGGAAAAGGCCGCCAAAACTAATATCAATGTATCCATCACCGGTGAAACCGGAACCGGAAAAGAAGTAGTGGCCAAAGCGGTACATTATAACAGCGACCGAAAGAAGAAAAATTTTGTCGCCGTGAACATGGCTGCTATTCCGAAGGAACTGATCGAAAGTGAATTATTCGGACATGAAAAAGGTGCTTTTACAGGTGCCATGGCCCGGAAAGCCGGCAAATTTGAAGAAGCAAACGGAGGCACTATTTTTCTGGATGAAATCGCAGAAATGGACCTGAGTCTGCAAAGTAAATTGCTCCGGGTATTGCAGGAAAGAGAAGTGATCCGGGTAGGAGGCAATGAAAAAGTAAAACTGGATGTACGGTTGATTGTTGCCACCCACCGCAACCTGGCTGAAGAAGTAAAAAAAGGACAGTTCAGGGAAGATTTGTATTACCGGATCATCGGCTTACCCATCGAATTACCCCCTTTGAGAGAAAGAGGCAATGATATTTTAATTCTTGCCAAATTTTTTGCAGATGAATTTGGCAAGGAAAACAAACTGGGCTCCTTGCAATTTACCAACGAGGCAAAGGACAAATTACTGCACTATCATTTTCCGGGAAATGTACGGGAGCTGAAATCGATTGTAGAGCTGGCCGCAGTGATGTGTGAAAACAATGAAATCGGTGCTGACGATATCACTTATACGTCCACTAAAAAGGATGATTTCATGATGGCAGAAAACAAAACACTGCGGGAATATACCTGCGATATCATCCGGCATTCCCTCAAAAAACACAATGATGATGTGATCGCCACGGCTAATGCACTGGATATCGGCAAAAGCACGATTTATAAAATGATTCAGAATGGCGAAATCCAGATTTGATGGAGGTGATTCCGAAACCGGGATTTTTATTCCAGATAATGGAAAATCCGGAAACCAGAGCTCTTTTAATAGGTTGAATATTAGATTCTTATGCCCGGATTTGCGGTGGCACAATTTTCCGGGATACCGTATTAAAATAAGTTATTCATGTACGGTATTGTCAATAAAGCCATCGAAGATCTCGTAATCAACCAGTTTGGAACCCCGGTATGGAAGGCGGTAACAAAAAGAAGCGGTGTAGATGTGGATTTTTTTATCAGCAATGAGCCTTACGATGATGAGATCACTTTTAAACTGGCCACTGCGCTTGCAACAGAAGTGAATATGACGGTTGAAGAAGTGCTGGAAGCCTTTGGTGAGTGGTGGGTACTGAAAACAAGCAGAGAAAAATATGGTGGAATGATGGAAGCCGGTGGTAATAATTTAAGGGAGTTCCTGGTGAATCTTCCCTTGTTCCATAACCGGGTGATGTTGATTTATCCGAAGCTGACGCCACCTGAGTTCAAAGTGAGTGATATTGAGACCAATAGTATTTGTGTTCATTATTTTTCAAAGCGAACCGGATTACAGGAATTTGTGAGAGGATTATTGAGTGGACTTGCCAAAATGTATCAAACAACAGCAACCATTGAACTGGTACAAAGCCGGAACGAGGGTAGCACCCATGAAATATTTAAAGTAAGCTGGTAATTCATGAACCAGACAGTACAATTTAATCCCAAACAGTTTAACAGGCTGTTTCCCTTCTATCTCCTGCTCAATGAAGAGCTGGAAATAGTTTCATGCGGAAAAAGCCTGAAAAAACTTTGTCCTGCCATCGAAGGTCAATCCTTTACAGACTATTGTCAGCTTACCCGTCCGCAAATAGAACTGACCAGTTATCAGTCGCTTCAACAACTATGCAATCAGCTGGTTATTTTGTCGCTTCATAATGAATTCGGAACGGTTTTACGCGGACAATTTGAATGCCTGAAGGAAACCAATGAGGTATTATTTATTGGCTCTCCCTGGTTTGGTTCAATGGAGCAGGTAAAAGATTCAACGCTCACGATTCATGATTTTGCCATTCACGATCCATTGATCGATTTGCTCCATGTGTTAAAAACACAGGAGATCAGTAATGAAGATCTGAAAGAGCTGCTCAATGCCAATCAGCAACAGAAAAAAGATCTTCACTTATTATCACTGGCAGCAAAAGCCAATAATAATGGAGTGATTTTCTTGATGACCAGTTCAGGATTCGCTGGGTGAATGCAGCATTTGAAACCATCACCGGTTTCAGCCAGGAAGAACTGACCGGCCGTTTGCCCGATGAGGTTTTTTTTGATCCGGTAACCGACTTTACGGTGCTCAACCAGATTAAGGAGGCCGGAAAAAACAAAAAGAGTGTAACAATTGAATTCTGGCACAAAAGAAAAGACGGAGCACGTTTTTGGGCACACCTGGATTCCGTGCTAATCCCCGGGCCTGAAAAAGACAGCAACTGGCGGCTGAACATTGTGGCAGATATCTCTGAACAAAAGCATCAACAAACTGAAATGGAACGCCTCGCACTGGTAGCCAGCAGCAACCGTGATGGTGTTTTGTTTGTGGGCTTGGATGGAAAAATTGAATGGGCCAATGAAGGGATCAGCCGGTTAACCTGTTTTGTTAACGCTGAAATTATCGGAAGTACGCCAATTGATCTTTTCAAAGGATCCCTTACCGGAAAAGAAGCCTTGAAAGAAATGATTGGGCTATTTGAAAGTGGGTCGCCATTTAATATTTCCGCCATTTTTTACAGAAAAGACGGGACTTATTTCTGGGGACGGTCCAAAGGGCAGCCAATCAAGGATAAAAAGGGCAGCACCCAACGCTATTTCTGCATCATTGAAGACATTTCAGAAGAAAAAGCCAGTGAAGAAAAGCTAAAAGTACTTTCACAAATTGCAGAGAACAATATCAACGCAGTAGTGATTGCTGATAAGGAGGGAAAAATTTCATGGGCCAACCGAAGCTTTACCCAGATGACAGGTTACCAGCTGGAGGAGGTTTCCGGCAAATCACCGGGCAGTATTTTACAAGGACCGGAAACAGATAAAAAAACAGCTAATCAGCTCCGTAAACAAATAAGAGAAGGTAAACCCTTCAGTGCAGAAATACTCAACTATAACAAAGACAGGGAAAAATACTGGGTACGTATCCAGGGACAACCCATTATCAATGATAAGGGAGAAACCACCGGCTACTTTGCGCTGGAAGAAAATATCACGGATAAAAAAGAAGCCGAACTTCGATTCCGGAATGCACTGGAAAAAATCGGTGATAACGTTTGGGAACACAATTTTGAAACCGGCAGAACCTTTTTCTCCAAACCAAATAATAACCTGCTTGGACAGGAATTAAAAGTATTCTCCAATGCCCAAAAACTCTGGTGGGAAAGTATTCACCCGGATGACCTGCCCATCCTGGTAGAAAATGATGAAAAATACCGGAAAGGGGAAGTTGATTCACACCGGCTCGAGTACCGGCTGGTACATAAAGACGGATCAGTAAAATGGGTTTTAGACCGGGGTGTTGTGATTAAAAAAGACAGCAATGGATTGCCTCTATTAATTACGGGAACACATACCGATATCACCGCCACCAAGCAAACAGCCACCGAGCTGGCGATACGTGTAAAACAGTTCCGCTCCTTGTCTGAAAACATTCCGGGTGTAATTTATGAATATGAGTTCAGGCCCGATGGTACAGAAGGAATGAGGTACCTGAGCCCGGCTATTGAAAAAATATTTGGTATCCCTAAGGACGAGTATTTCAGGAACCATGAAAAATTTGTCCACCCGGATGATCGGTACCGGATCGCTAAAAAGAATAAGATCTCTAAAGAAACGCTTGAAAACTATTTCGATGAATCCAGACTAATGGTGCCTGGTCGTGGTATTGTGTGGAGATCCGTTTCTTCCTCCTTTTCTTACCAGACCGAAGACGGTACCCGTGTGTTCACCGGGTTTATGCTGGATATCTCAGAGAGAAAATTAACAGAAGAAAAACTGGAGAGCCAGAAAAACTTCTATGAAGAAATCCTGAACAATCTTCCGGCCGATGTAGCGGTATTTAATAATAAACATGAATACCTTTTTGTGAACCCACAGGGTATTAAGGATGCAGCACTACGAAAATGGATTATCGGAAAAAGAGACGAGGATTACTGTACCTGAAGAAACAAACCGCTCTCTCTTGCAACAGAAAGAAGAAAGCTGTTCAATAAAATGCTGGAAAATAAAAAGACTGATGAATGGGTGGAAAAAAGTGTCCGGCCGGACGGTAACACGAATTATTTATTAAGGCGCTGGCATCCAGTGGTTGATAAAAATGGAAAAATCAATCTTGTGATCGGGTACGGCCTTGATATCACCGAAAGAAAAATGCTGGAAGAAGAACTGATCCGCTCGAGGGAACATACCGAAATGCTGGCCAGGGCTAAGGAACAATTCCTGGCCAATATGAGCCATGAGATTCGCACACCCATGAACGCCATTATCGGCATGGGCAACCAATTGTCCAGAAGCCAGCTGTCCGAACAACAACAATTCTACCTCAACACCATTAATACAGCGGCAGAAAACCTGCTCGTGATCATCAATGATATTCTTGATTTGTCCAAAATTGAGGCCGGTAAACTGAGTCTTGAAAAAATTGGCTTTGAACCTGTTAAGGTTGTCAACAATGCCATCGAAGTGATGCGGCATAAAGCAGAGGAAAAGGGGTTGCGGTTGACTGCTGTATTAAATGAGAGTCAGCTTTCACCTGTACTGATTGGCGATCCTTTCCGGATTAACCAGGTATTATTAAACCTGATCAGCAATGCTATTAAGTTTACGGAGAAAGGATCAGTGAACCTGAGTTGCCGTGTGATTGCAGAATCAAAAGAGACACAAACCCTGCAATGCCAGGTGATTGACACCGGTATGGGAATGGATCAGGTATTTATTGACCGGCTGTTTGAAAAATTCAGTCAGGAAAATGATTCTGTTACCAGACAATTTGGGGGTACCGGATTGGGCATGAGCATCTGTAAGGAATTGGTGGAACTGATGGGCGGAACGATTGAAGTAAAAAGCAAAAAAGGACAGGGTACCCGTTTTACCATTACACAGGAATTCAAAAAAGGGACTTACCAGGACCTCCCTGCTGTTATGACCACACAAATAACGGGCGACTTTCTTAAAAACAAGAAAATCCTGGTAGCCGATGATAATGAAATGAACCGGTTGGTCGCTTCCATTATACTGGAAAACTACGGGGCCACGGTTCTGGAATCAGATAATGGTCGGGCTACCCTGGAAGCCATCAACACGCATCTTCCTGATCTGGTGCTGATGGATATTCAGATGCCTGAACTAAACGGATATGAAACAACCCGTTTATTACGCCAACTAGGCAATAATATCCCTGTGATCGCTTTGACAGCCAATGCCATCAAAGGAGAAAGTGATAAATGCCTGGAAGCCGGCATGAATGACTATATCTCAAAACCATTTAAAGAAGATGAGTTCCTGAAAACAATAGCCCGCTGGTTAAAAACTGATATCAACATGAAAAGCGAAACAGCTGAAACGATACCTCCAATGTATAACCTGGACTCCCTCCGGGATATCAGCAGGGGCAATGAAACATTTGTGCAGAAAATGATCCGGATTTTTTGCGAACAGACCCCTTTAATGGTGAAAGAAATGAAGGCTGCCTGGGAGGAAAAAAACTTCGCTGCCATGGGAGCCATTGCCCATAAAATTAAACCGAGTATTGACAACCTCAATATTCATACCCTGAAACAGGTAATCCGGGATATTGAAACATCCGGAAAAGAACAAAAAGAAACTGACAATCTTGAAGACTTGCTGAACCAAACCCAAAAAATCATTGCTGCAGTCGTCAGCGATATGCAAATAAACGCCATCGAACCATCATCCAAATCCTAAGATTATGAAAGTTGAACAACTCCTCTACCGCCATGATGCTTTTATCAAAGATGAAAAAAGCGAACCCTTTTCCGGCAACGGCAAACAACTCGTACTGGCTTTTGGTGCTAAAGAAATGCTTGAAAAAAACAGCATTTATGAAGAACTGAAAACACTATACCCGGCAGCCAGTCTGGTCCTCTGCTCTACTTCCGGTGAAATTTATGATGACGCCGTCTATGATAACAGCGTATCGGCAGTAGCCATTGAACTCGAAAAAACAGATATTCAAACCAGACAGATCAATATCAGCAATTTTAGCAACAGTTTTGAGGCGGGCAGTTTTTTATTCCGTGAATTACCGCAGGATGATCTTACCTATGTGCTGATTATTGCCGACGGTGGCCTGGTGAATGGCAGTGAACTGGTCAGGGGAATTGAATCAGTCAATAGAAAAAACATACCTGTTACCGGCGGATTAGCCGGCGATGCAGCTAATTTCAACTATACACTGGTCGGCTGCAACAGTCAGCCAGCAAAAGGAAATATCGCAGCCATCGGTTTTTATGGAGAGGCCCTGCAGGTGGCACATGGATCTATCGGTGGTTGGGAAACATTTGGGCCGGAGAAAAAAGTCACCCGCTCAAATGCCAATAAATTATACGAAATTGAACATAAAAGTGCACTGGAAACCTATAAAACATATCTTGGTAAATATGCCGATGAATTACCAGGTTCAGCACTCCTTTTCCCGCTATCTGTAAGAGTGGAAGGGAGTCAGGATACAGTGGTAAGAACAATTTTATCCATTGATCCGGTTGAACAATCCATGGTATTCGCCGGTGATGTTCCGGAAGGATCCTATGTCCGCTTCATGAAAGCCAATTTTGACAAGCTGGTGGAAGCTTCCATGAATGCCGCGGCTGCCACCCTGTTGCAAACTTTTCACCAGCAACCTAAACTGGCGCTATTGATCAGTTGTGTTGGGCGGAAGCTGATCCTGGGTAAAAGAATTGATGAAGAAACAGAAGCCATTAAAGACACATTCGGACCCGGTACTTTTCTCACCGGATTCTATTCATACGGCGAAATCTCACCACTGGTTCCCGGTTCCGCCTGTGCCTTACATAACCAAACCATGACGGTTACAACTTTTGATGAAATCTGCTGACAAACATACCATTCATAAACTTCTCCACCGGCAGTTGAAAAAATATGCCGGGGAAGCTTTGCTGCAGAACAGCCAGTTCATTGAGTTCATTGATGCAGTGAACGATTCCTATTTTGCATTTGAAAAGGATAAGGAATTATCAGAACATGCTTTCAAACTCAGTGAAGAAGAATTCAATGCCATTAACAGCAGATTAAGGGAAGAAATTGATTTACGTAAGCTCTCTCTTCAGAAACTGAAAGAAACCCTGACCGGTATCAGTGCTGATCACAATGCAGATTCTGTAAACGCAGAGGATGACCTGTTGGTGATTGTGGAAATGCTGAACCTGGTTATTCAAAAAAGAAAAGAAGCAGAAGATGAACTGATCCAGGCCAAAATTGTGGCTGAAAATGCCAGCATGGCCAAATCAGAATTTTTGTCGGTGATGAGCCATGAAATACGTACTCCACTGAATGCGGTAATTGGTATGGGCCATTTATTATTAAAGAGTAACCCCAGACCAGACCAGGTGGAAAATCTCACTGCGCTGAAAATATCAGCCGATAACCTGCTGGTACTGGTGAACGACATCCTTGATTTCAATAAAATAGAAGCCGGAAAACTGGAACTGGAGAATCTTCCTTTTGAACTTTCCAAACTGGTAACCGAAATCGTCAATGCCAATACCCTGGCCGCCAGGGAAAAACAAAATCAGATTAGTCTGCAGATCGCGGATAATATTCCTTCTCACCTTTTGGGTGACGCTATTCGATTGGGTCAGGTATTGAATAACCTCATATCGAATGCCATAAAATTCACAGATAAAGGCAAGATTGAAATCACCGTCAGCCGGATGGAGAGTGAACCTGAAAACTGCCGGGTGATGTTTGCAGTAACAGATTCAGGTATTGGTATCCCGATGGAAAAACTCAGTACCATCTTTCTGCCTTTTACACAAGCCGGAAGCTCGATCACCCGCAAATACGGTGGAACCGGATTGGGTCTTTCCATTTCGCAACGTATTCTTGAATTAATGGATAGCGGGCTGGAAGTGATATCAGAAACAGGAAAGGGTTCACAGTTTTATTTTTCTGTTGAATTTCAAATGGTTGGTCAGGCCGGTGAAGCGACAGAAGAAACAACTGATCAGGAGCCGGATCTAAAAAACAAAAAAATACTGCTGGTGGAAGACACCGCTTTCAATGTTCTGTTTGCCACACAGCTGCTTGAAGGATGGAATGCGGAGGTAGCTGTTGCAGAGAATGGTGCCATCGCCGTTGAGATGGTAACAAAACACCAGTATGATCTCATTTTAATGGATCTGCAGATGCCGGTGATGGATGGTTATACCGCGGCCAGAAAGATCAGGGATTACAATAAGGCATTACCCATTATTGCACTTACTGCCTCGGCCACCAGTAATGTAAAAAGCAAAGTGCTTGAGGCCGGCATGCAGGATTATGTGACAAAACCTTTTAATCCGAACGATTTTTTCCTTCGGCTTAAAAAATATTTATAATCAAATCAGCGACATCTCCCTCATCTTAATTCTTTCTTAACAGAAATCAGGTGTAAAAACAGCTGCCGGCTCAATAATCAGCAAAACCCCAGGGCTTTAATTCGTAACTTTCCTCTTCAGCAAAACCGGAAAGATGAAAACAGGTTTTTTACTATACGGAATTCTTTTACTCCTCGTTTCCTGTGGCAGTAATCAAACCGAAGAGTCTGACGTAAATAATAACAACCTTTCAGAACAACAAAGCTGGCAGGCTTCACTGGATGATTCCAGCGGTAATATTGTACTGAACAGAAACGGCGCTCCGCTTCCCGATACGCTGTCTATTGAAACAATAAGAGTTTTTTTAAACAGCCGCTATCCCAATATACAATTGCAGGTATTACGCCAGTCGGGTGATACTTTATATGTACAAATTCCGGAAGCCACCTATCTCACCCAACAAATGGGTTCAACCGGTCCTGAGATGTATTTTGGAGAAGCCGTGTATAACCTTACAGAAATACCTGGTATTCGCTTTATCAATTTTGCATTGGCTGAGGGAGATCATGCCGGCCCCGATATTTATAACAGGGACAGTTTCAAACCCGAATAAAAATCCTGATTCAAAACTGTCCTTGATTACTGTTGGTATTGGCTCTTCTTATTTGGGAAACTTTTCTACTTTATTCGTAATGGGTTTCACGGTTCTTAAAAATGCATAGATCGCTTTCAGGTCATCCTCTTTCATTTTACCATACATACTCCAGGGCATGAATGTATTTTGACGGCCTGGTTTGGTTTGCAGCATTTCTGGAGATGAGTTTGCTTTAAATTTATTCACAAACATTTCTTCTGTCCAGGCACCGATACCGGTAGCAGTATCCGGTGTGATATTGGCTACTGCCACTTTGAAAACCGGGTTATCAAAAACAGTTCCGCCGGAAAATACTTTGGAGAAGTCCGGACCTTTGGGCCCCATCGGAGTATGACAATCCGCACAGGCTGCTGATCTGGTCAGATAGGCACCATAAGCCACTTTATCAGCAGGGTCAGGCATTATGTTCTGATCCAGGTTTCCATCGGGGAGTGGTCCAAACATGCTCATCGGCACTTCCAGTTTACGGGCTGGAATAGTATGTTCTACCGGTTTTAATGAACGGATATAGGCCACAATCGCCAGGATATCGCTCTTGTCCATTTTACTGTAGGAATGATAAGGCATGATCGGGAAAATGGTATCGCCTTTTTTATTGATCCCCCTGGTAATGGCCCTGAGTATTTCTTCATCTGACCAGTCCTTCAGACCGGCAGGTGTAATATTAGGCGGTGTTACTTCACCCGGAACAAATTCTGCTTTGGTGAATGCAAATGCAGCACCACCTCCTTCTGTTCCCGGTACAATCGGCATGGAGAAATGGCCGGTATCACGGATACTGTGACAATCGATACATACTGTAACATGATTGGCCAGGTATTCTCCCCTTGCCACGAGTTGGGTGAGTGAATCACCGGAACCTGTTGTGGTTGTTTCGGCTTTCTTTCCTTTACAGGAGGAAAAATAAAAGGCAGCCGTTGCCATGATGGCAAGCGCTGCCAGTGTAATACTCTTTTTCATTGTTGGTTTGGTTTTGGTACTGAAAAGGTAAAGAATATTGGAAAGCTGCCAAAACTTAGTTCAGTACATAACCCAGGTTAAACGTCAACGGAATTTTTACACCATCGTTTTGCGGAAAGAGGTTTCCATTGGAGTAATGAGCAATTCGTATACCACCCACAATTCTTTTTTCCTTACCGGCAAAAACACCAATTCCCATAAAATCATGAAAGGTGAATTTGCGGCCAAGTGGCACATTGTCAACTTTTGTTTTTGAAATAAACGTAGGCCCGGCCACCGCATATTCCAGGAAAAAATCAGCATTCCTGCTGCGTACGGCATTGAAACGAAGTACCGGGTTCAATGAAAGCGTGAAAATAGTTTCTCCTTTGTCCCTGCTTTTCCAGATACCGGTATGAAGGCCCCAATCCATGGCAAAGACTTTACGGGCATGAAAAATATTTCGTTGATAGCTTACGGAAAATCCTGATTTCACATGGGCATCACCTCCCCAGAAAATGGGAACCGGTCCTTTAGATACGGCATCATTCACCCCATAACCCAGCGCATTTGTGGTATAACCAGCCATCAGGAAATGTTTGGGGAATGAAAGACCGGTTTTGGTATTTCGTTCTATTTTTTCTTTGGATAAAGGGTAGAGATTATAATTGAATCCGCCTGCAATAAACAGTGTATGAGGCTGACGGGTTTTTTTATGTTCCGGTGTCCAGGCCGTACTCAGTTGCAAATCCCATTTCTTATTCAGGTGGTACTGGATCGCGCCGCCAAAAAGTCCCGTTCCGTAGTTGGCATTTTTTACCACAGGAACACCATTAATTTCAAAACCGTTCCTTGTAATGACGCCAAGACCAGCTTCTCCGCTAACCGATATTTTTTTACTCAATGGCAATCTTCCCTGCAATGTCAGTCCGGCTATATTCATCCAAACCGAGTGGTTTTGCAGATCTCCGTTTACATTCCGGTATTGCACCCAGTTAACGGGTCGCATATATGTAATTTTTGCAGACAGGTATTTATTAATAGGTAGCCCGTAAAGGACGAGTCTGACTGCTACGTGCGGAACTGTAACCCCGTCGGCCGTAAAACCCGGTTCCAGTTGTTGCATGGAGAAGGGATAATTGATATAACCAATATTCACCCCGAAATAAGCATTCCTCAATCCGGTTGGATATTGAATCCGGTTATCCTGCGCCAGCGCCGGCACCAGCAACGTGAAAAAATAAATAGCAAGTAGGGTTATTCTTTTATTGCGGTGCATGGTTATCCTGTTTCGGGTGACCGCAAAAATAGCCGGTTTAATTTAGTTCCGGGTTTGTTTATCCTCCGGGGCCGGGTTTATCCCGTTACAAACCGGTAACCGATTCCTTTAATGGTAATGATTTCCAGCGAGGGGTCTTCTTTCAGGTAAGCCCTTAGTTTGGTAATATATACATCCAGATTTCTGCTGTTGAAAAAAGAATCATTTCCCCAGAGCAGGGTCAGGATATCTTTCCGGTCAATGATCCGGTCACGGTTTTCATACAGCATCTTCAGCAACTCAGATTCCCTGAACGATAGTTTTCGTTCCTCTTTCCCGTTATGCAGTATTTGCCGGCTAATCTGAAAGGTATAGACACCCATGCTGACGGTACCAGCAATTTTGGTAACCGTTTCGGTACGATTCCTGAGCAGGTGCTGGATACGTACAATCAGTTCTTCCATGCTGAATGGCTTACGGATATAATCATTGCCCCCCAGGTTAAACCCTTTCACCACATCTTCTGTTTGTGTTTTAGCAGTCAAAAAGATGATGGGCACTTCTTCATCTATTTCCCTGATTTCATCAGCAATGGCAAAGCCGTCTTTATTGGGCAACATGATATCCAGCACACAGATATCCGGTTTTGAATTTTTGAATAACCCGAGTACCCTTGAACCATCCCCCTCCATTACTACTTCAAAGCCACGGCTTTCCAGACTTTCCCTTACAATCTTGCCAAGAAAGAGTTCATCTTCCACGTATAGTACTTTTGTCTTGCTCATACTTTGATACTTTTTGGCAGTACAATAATAAACCGGGCCCCTTTTCCTTCTTCACTTTCTACCCGGATACTACCCTGGTGTTTTTTGATTACCTGGGCCGCATAACTCAGTCCCAATCCATACCCCCTGGCATTATGCGTATCTCCATGCGGAACACGGAAGAATTTTTCAAAAATCTTTTCTTTGTATTCCTCCGGAATACCGATACCATTATCAGATACCTGCATCTCCACTTCCTGCTCATTCCCTTTTAAGGCAATCTGAATTTCCGGTTCTTCTCCGCCATACTTGAGTGCATTATCCACCAGGTTGAAGATCACACTGAGCAGGTGCAGCCGGTCGGCAGGTAAGGTCACATCCCCTTCCTGAATAATATGTAATTGAGCATGTTGCTTTTCCAGTTGCAGTTTCAGGGAGGAACTTACTTCCTGCACCAGTTCACGAAGATTCAGCGTTTCATATCGCAGGTCGATTTCTTTTTTCTCGAACATGGAAAGCTTGAGTACTTTATCAACCAGCATACTGAGCCTTTGCAGTTCGTTACCGGAAATATCCAGGTATTCCCGGGTACGTTGCGGATTCTCCATGGCATTAAAATTCTTCAATGCTTCAATGGCCACGCCAACTGTTGCAATGGGTGTTTTTAATTCATGGGTAATATTGCTGATGAATTCATTTTTTAATTCTGCCAGACGTTCCTGTTTGCGCATATTCCTGTATAACAGTACAAAGGATAGAATCGTAATACCCAGCAGGAGCAGGGAAAACAAAATCGGCATGGCTATTTTACGGACCAGAAACGGAAAAGTGTTTCCAAGAGATAATTGGTAGGTCACGGGTTTGGCAAAGCCCACGGTAACATAATCCTGGTCTTTATCCTGCACTTTCTCTTTACTATCAGCCACCTGGATTGTAAACGGTATATTCAACTCATCTTTTTTCAGCCTGATCGCATAGGCGCTGTCAAGGTCCTGCACCCGGATACTATCCTGCAGGGAATCCACTCCGTATAAGAGATTTAAAATATAGTCCTTATTCGGGCTTGTCGGGAATGGCATTGGCAAATGGTTGCTATCCCTGCCGTGGATATTGACCATTGTTTTATTCATAGAAATCACCACACCTCCTTTCGGGGGATTGTTTCGTAGCGAGTCCAGCATTTTATCCCGGATGATATTAACGGTGGAAATCACTTTTTGTCCGGGGATGATTTTCAGGGTATCTCTTTCTACTTTATTGTCCCTGTCATCAATCATCACTTTTACGACCGGTCTTTCTCCCTGCTCATTCCAAACAGCACCATCCAGTTTCATTTTAGAAGCCTGCACCCGTACCACGGTTTCCCGGAAAGCGGCATTGGTCCTGAGTTGCAGGGCCTGCTTTTCCCGCTCATAGTTCTGCCGCAGCCAGAACAGCTGGAAACCCGATACACCTAATATGGCGGCTGTCATTAATAATCCCAGCCACTGGAATTTTTTCATACTGTGGAATCTGACAACAAATGTATAGCAATGTTCCGGGTGAAAACAGGGCCATTAACCTTTATTAACCTTATTGAAAGGTGGCTTAACTTGTATTGAGAAGGGGGAGATTTAGCTTTGAACAAAATTATAACAGTCATGAAAAGATATCTACTGGCAGCCGTTTCCATTTTTACAATCAGCAGCTTGTGCGCTCAGTCATCGCAGGGAAAGATAACCTACGACAGGATTTCCAAACTTCAATTCAGTTTTGCCGGTTTACCCGGAGGAATGGAGCAACAAATGCCCAGTTCCCGTACCGATAAATTTGAACTGACTTATGGCAATAACCAAATCCTGTGGAAAGGGGCAGAAACGGAGTCAGATGATAATGAGAATAGTTTTCAATCTGACAACGGTGCGCATGTAAGAATGATTGTGGCCGGTTCAAATGATGTTTTATACTGCAACCTGGAGTCAGGTAAAAAAGTGGAAAGCCGGGATATGATGGACAAGACTTTTATTGTGGAGGACAGTATCAGCAAGCTGAAATGGAAAATGTCCGGAGAGACAAAAGTTATACTCGGCCACAATTGTATGAAGGCAACTTCATCAAGGGTCAGTAAAAGAACCACAATGAATATGGACAATGGCGTGATGGAAAAAAAGGAAATAGAAGATACTTCTCTGGTGGTCGCCTGGTTTGCAACAGATATTCCGGTATCAGCGGGTCCTGGTGAATTTCAGGGTCAGTTGCCCGGAATGATTCTTGAAATGGACATCAAAGATGGCACCCAGGTTTACAAAGCGACCAGTATCTCTGAAAAAGCAGACCTGGCAATAATCAAAGAGCCTGCCGGGAAAAAGAGATATACAAAGGCGCAGTTCAAGGAGGAAGTTGACAAAATGCTGAATGAAATGAACCAGGGCGGAGGGGGAAACAGAAGAGTGATCCGGATGAATTAATACATTATCAACAGAAGAGAGACCCCTTGCCTGGCAGGGGGTTTTTTATTGCCAATGCGGTACAATTTTTATCTTTAAGGAAATGATCCAGCAAGATTTCGCACAGCGTGTAGCCAATTTAGTCAGCAGCGACTCGTCCATTATCGGGCTGGCCGTAGCCGGGTCCTGGGCGGATGATGAACTGGATGAATATTCGGATCTGGACCTGGTACTGGTGACCCGTGAAAAAATCGGAGGTAACAGGGAAAAAATGATTCGTTTTGCCAAAACATGCGGTGAATTTATCTCCGGGTTCACCGGCGAACATGTGGGCGAGCCGCGACTGCTGGTTTGTATGTATGATAACCCACTGCTGCATGTGGATATCAAGTTTGTCACCCTGAAAGAATTTGAAAAAAGGGTGGATGATCCGGTAGTGCTATTCGAGCGGGACGGTCAGCTGAGTGAGGTCATCAGGCTATATCCTTCACAGTGGCCTGCACCTGATTTGCAATGGATCGAGGACCGCTTCTGGACCTGGGTACATTATATAGCCAGCAAGATTGGCCGGGGTGAATACTTTGAAGCCCTGAGTAACCTGGATTATCTGCGAATGAATGTACTATCTCCATTGATGCAATTGAAGAATAGTCAGAAAGCCAGGGGTTTGCGGAAGGTGGAGACAAGGCTCAAGGCTTCCGACCTGGAAAATCTTAAAATAACAGTGGCGCAATACAACAAAACCTCTCTGGTGAAGGCACTGGATAATGCCGTGAGTGTTTACCGATCCCTCCGCCGTACACTATTCAAGGACACGCTGCTGTGGCAGGATAAAGCTGAGAAAAAGAGTATGGACTATTTCAAAGCAATCAGGAAGTCATAGTTTTGGGTAAAATAACTCACCTGAATAATATACTGATCATAGATGATGAGGACAAGCTCCGCCAATTATTAAAGCGGATCATCAGTCTGGAAGGATTTGATGTGACCGGAGCCGCAAGCCTTCATGATGCTGAAATTATCCTGCAAAAAGAAGGTACAGATATTATTCTGTGCGATGTAAAATTACCGGATGGGAATGGGGTTGACTTTGTCAGGACTGTAAAAGCGAAATACCCTGCTGTCGAAATCATATTACTTACGGCCTATGGTAATATCCCTGACGGTGTTCAGGCCATGAGGAACGGAGCTTTTGACTACATCACTAAGGGTGATGATAATGATAAAATTATTCCCCTCCTGCACCGGGCCATGGAGAAAGTACATCTGTCCAAAAAGCTGGAGCAGTTACAAAAACAAGTGGGTCAGCATTACTCCTTCGAAAGTATCATCGGTGAATCCGCAGAAATAAAGGAAGCGATCAGTCTTGCCCGAAAAGTGGCAACTACTGATACCACGGTACTGCTGACTGGTGAAACAGGCACCGGCAAAGAAGTATTTGCACAGGCCATCCATCATTCCGGTCTTCGCTTTAATAAAACCTTTATCGCAGTCAATTGCAGTGCTTTTTCAAAAGAGTTACTGGAAAGTGAATTATTCGGACATAAAGCCGGCGCCTTCACCGGAGCGATCAGGGATAAAAAAGGCTTATTCGAAGAAGCTAACCATGGCACTATCTTTCTGGATGAGATCGGGGAAATGGCAATTGAATTACAGGCCAAGTTGCTGAGAGTACTGGAATCAGGGGAGTTCATCAAAGTTGGTGATACCAAAACCAATAAAGTCAACGTACGTATTATTGCTGCCACCAACCGAAACCTGCAAAAAGAAATGGAAGCCGGGCATTTCAGATCTGATCTTTTTTACCGGATATCAGTCTTTACAGTTTTTCTTCCGGCGCTCCGGGAAAGGGCCAAAGATATCCCCGCACTTGCCAGGTATTTCGCCGGGCTTTTCGCAGCAAAAACAAATAAACCGGTTCCTGTTTTACAAAAGGACTACCTCGATGCACTTCAACAATATCAATGGCCGGGAAATATCAGGGAATTAAAAAACGTGATTGAACGTTCAGTGATCCTGAATGAAAATTCCTTACTGACAGCTGCCAATTTACCGGCTGAACTGCAAAACGAAGCTGGTGGCTTTTCCGCATTTGACCTGGCAGGAGTGGAAAAAAGCCATATCCATAAGGTGCTGAAACATACCAACGGCAATAAAACAGAAGCGGCCCGTCTTTTAAATATTGGCCTTACAACACTTTACAGGAAGATTGAAGAATACCAGCTTTCCTGAAAATCTTTTCATTCTGACAAAGCACCCTGCCAAAACGGAAGGGTTTTTTTTCCTCTTAATAAATTCCGTACGCCAGTTTCCATTTTAAGCCGCTTATAGCCAACTATTTATACTCCGGTTCAGCTCCCACTACTAAACAGGCATTTCATTTGGGCTTGATGTCCAAACAAAATGAAATGCAAGACCCCAACCCCAGAAAAGGAATCGGCTACCGGCTTGGATTACATATCCTGCTACCCCTGTTTTATTTCGTCGTTCTGCTAATGCTTTTCTTAATCGGCTAAAGTAGAAGGCCTGTCAGGTAAAATCTAATCTGCCGCTAAGCCCCCACCCGGATCTGTTTGAATGGCTCATCATTGTAAAAACATGTCGCGAAATAAAGTAGATAATAAAGAAATACTGCTCATACTCCTGGCCTGGGTGTTCGCCATCCTTATCGCCTGGATGATCCTGGCTAAAATCAAATTCTTTATCCGTTAAATAACTAATCTATGCTCACTATTATTCTATTGCTAACCGGACTGATCTGCTTCTGGGTATTCTTTAAAATAACAGACTGGTTCGAAAAAATTTAATCGTTATGATGACAGTACTATTTATCCTTTCAATTTTCGTATTCGGGTATCTCGTGTACGTGTTGATCAAACCTGAAAAATTCTAACTGATGAACAACGAAGTTTTAGGCACCATCCTTATTTTTCTCATTACACTATTGCTCGCATACCCCCTGGGTAAGTATATCGCAAAAGTGTTTAATGGTGAAAAGACTATAACCGGTTTTATGAGTCCGCTGGAGCGTTTATTCTTCCGGGTCAGTGGCATCGATCCAAATGAAAGCATGAACTGGAAGCAGTTGCTGAAAGCGATGCTGACCATTAACCTGCTATGGCTGGTTTATGCAATGTTTTTATTGATTTTTCAGGGTAAACTACCACTGAATCCGGATGGAAATCCCGGTCAGACACCTGACCTCGCCTTTAATACAGCGATCAGTTTTTTAGTGAATTGCAACCTGCAGCACTATTCCGGTGAATCCGGTTTAACCTATTTTACCCAGTTGTTCGTTATTACTTTTTTGCAATTCGTTAGTGCTGCAACGGGTATAGCCCTGCTGGTAGCATTGTTCAATGGCATCAAAGAAAAAACAACCCAAAACCTGGGCAATTTCTGGAACTACTTTGTAAAAAGTATCACCCGGATATTATTGCCTTTATCCATTATAGTGGCTGTCATCCTTGCCTTTAATGGCACCCCAAGCAGCTATGACGGTAAAGACAATATTGTTACACTCGAGGGAGACAGTGTACAGGTTTCAAGAGGGCCTGCAGCCGGAATGATTGCCATCAAACAATTAGGCACCAACGGTGGCGGATGGTTTGGTGTGAACTCAGCTCATCCCCTGGAAAATCCGAATTATATCACCAATGCGGTAGAAACCATTTCCATATTGTTAATCCCTATTGCACTGGTCTTTGCTATGGGCTTTTATCTCAAACGGAAAAAACTGGCCAATGTAATTTTTGCTGTGATGACCTTTTTGTTTGTCATCTTTTGTGCCATCAATATTTATTTTGAAACCAGGGGGAACCCCGCCATTGACCAGCTGGGTATTTCGCAAACGACAGGCAATATGGAGGGCAAGGAACTAAGATTGGGCGCTGCAGCCACTGCCTTTTGGAGTGTGGCTACTACCTCCACATCCAATGGTTCTGTAAACGGTATGCATGACAGTTTAACTCCAATGAGCGGAGGCGTGGTGATACTGGATATGATGATCAATGCACTGTATGGTGGTGTTGGGGTAGGCCTTCTCAACTATTTCATTTTTATCATTATTGCTGTATTTATCTCCGGACTGATGGTTGGAAGAACCCCCGAATTCATGGGGCACAAAGTGGAGGCCAGAGAAGTAAAGATTGCAGCATTGATTACGCTGCTCTCTGCTTTCCTGATCAAAGGCTTTACCGCTTTAGCCGCCTACCTGGTAGCCCATCATCCGGATCTTGCCTGGCAGGTAAAGCCTGGTGCCTGGCTGAACAACCCTTCCTATCATGGATTTTCAGAAATGCTGTATGAATACACTTCTGCAAACGCCAATAACGGGAGCGGTTTTGAAGGACTGGGAGATAATAACATTTTCTGGAATGTTACAACAGGCATTGTATTGTTACTAGGAAGATTCCTTCCGATCATTGCTCCGATCGCGATCATTGGACTGCTGGCGAATAAAAAATTTATTCCCGAATCACCCGGTACCCTCCGGACTGATTCCTACACTTTCGGAGCCATGACACTGGCCGTTATCATCATTGTTACAGCGCTGTCTTATTTACCGGCACTGGCATTGGGGCCCATCGCTGAATATTTTTCATTGTACTAAGAACTATTAAAATGTCAAAACAAAAACATACGATCCGATTATTTGAGCCAGCCCTGGTAGGCACTGCCATCAAAGAGTCATTTGTAAAACTGAACCCCCGGCTGATGATCAAAAACCCGGTGATGTTCACCGTAGAAATCGGTACAGCCGTAATGCTGGCCGTTTGCTGCTATCAGGTTTTCACCGGTGACAATACACAGGGTGCCTTATGGTATAATATCACCATCTTCTGTATTCTGCTACTGACCGTGCTGTTTGCCAATTTTGCAGAAGCGTTGGCCGAGGCAAGAGGAAAAGCACAGGCTGAAAGTCTGCGAAAAACCAGACAGGATACAGCCGCAAAAAAAGTGATGAATGCAGGAAATATGTTTCAAAATGAAACAAAAGTGATTCCGTCTTCACAACTGAATAAAGGTGATTACTTCATTTGTGAAGCCGGAGATGTTATCCCAATGGACGGCGAAATTGTGGAAGGCATCGCCACTATTGATGAATCAGCGATCACAGGTGAGTCTGCACCGGTTATCCGGGAATCAGGTGGTGACAAATCATCTGTTACCGGTGGTACGAAAGTATTGAGTGATAAAATCAAAGTGAAAGTAACCACCGCGGCCGGAGAATCATTCCTTGATAAAATGATCGCCCTGGTGGAAGGCGCTTCCAGGCAAAAAACACCGAATGAAATTGCCTTGACAATCCTGCTGGCTGCCTTTACACTGATATTTGTGATCGTTTGTGTTACCCTGAAGCCTTTTGCAGATTATGCCAATACACCGATCACTATTGCAGCATTCATTTCTCTTTTTGTATGCTTGATACCAACCACTATTGGCGGCCTACTCTCTGCCATTGGAATTGCAGGAATGGACCGGGCCCTCCGGGCCAATGTGATCGCCAAAAGTGGTAAGGCGGTGGAAACTGCCGGTGATATCGATGTACTCCTGCTGGACAAAACAGGCACCATCACAATTGGCAACAGAAAAGCCACTCATTTCTGGCCGGCCGATCATGCAGAGATAAACGGTTTCATCAGCAATGCAGTATTTGCCTCCCTGGCAGACAGTACACCGGAGGGAAAGTCAATTGTTGAACTGGCGAAAGAAAAGAATATTGAAGTCAAACAATTACCAACCCATACTAAGCTTATTGAATTTACAGCAGAAACCAGGAGCAGCGGAGTGGATCTTCCGGATGGCATGACAATCAGAAAAGGGGCATTTGATGCCATCAAAAAAATATCCGAAAACAACGGACAAACCTTTCCTGAAGAAACTGAAGCCCGTGTAAAACAAATCGCTTCAAATGGTGGTACTCCACTCGTATTAGCTGTGAACAATGTAGTACAGGGTGTGATAGAACTGCAGGACATCATCAAGCCCGGTATCCAGGAACGTTTTGAGCGCCTCAGTAAAATGGGAGTAAAAACAGTAATGGTTACCGGTGACAATCCTTTGACTGCAAAATTTATTGCAGAAAAAGCAGGGGTTGATGATTTTATTGCAGAAGCCAAACCGGAAGATAAAATGAATTATATCCGCATGGAACAGCAAAGCGGGAAACTGGTGGCAATGATGGGAGATGGCACCAATGATGCCCCGGCCCTGGCCCAGGCAGATGTGGGAGTGGCCATGAACAGCGGTACTCAGGCAGCAAAAGAAGCGGGCAATATGGTGGATCTTGACAATGACCCTACCAAGCTCATCGAAGTGGTGGAAATTGGAAAGCAGTTGCTGATTACCCGGGGTACACTGACCACTTTTTCCATTGCTAACGATGTCGCCAAATATTTTGCAATTGTTCCGGCTCTTTTCATCGCATCGATTCCGGCTCTTCAGTCGCTGAATATTATGGGACTGAAAAGTCCGGAATCAGCCATCCTTTCTGCGATCATATTTAACGCCCTGATCATCCCTGCTTTAATACCATTGGCACTGAAAGGTGTGCAATACCGGCCCATTGGTGCCAGTGCATTATTGAGAAGAAATTTACTGATTTATGGAATCGGCGGCATCATCGTACCCTTTATCGGTATCAAACTGATTGATCTGTTATTGGGTTTGTTTATGTAATTATAAAATGAAGAAAAAATGAAAAAGAATCTACTGATATCCGCAAAGCTGACCATCCTCATGATCACCCTTTGTAGTTTGCTGTATCCTTTGCTGATTGCAGGAATTGGAAAAGCCAGTCCGGGTAAGGGGAAAGGGAAAACAGTTTCCATAAACGGAAAAGTAGTCGGTTATGAAAACATTGGTCAAAAATTTACTTCAGAAAAATATTTCTGGGGCCGTCCTTCTGCCGTTGATTATAATGCAGCCGGATCTGCCGGAACCAATAAAGGCCCTTCCAATCCCGATTATTTACAAATAGTGAAGGACCGTATTGATAGTTTTCTGGTTCACCATCCCGGAATAAAAAAAGAAGAAATTCCTGCCGATCTGGTGACAGCCAGTGGCAGCGGGCTGGATCCGCATATTTCACCTGCTGCTGCTTTGATTCAGGTAAACCGGGTTGCCAAAGCCCGCAATCTCCCGGAAGAAAAACTGCGAACTTTGGTGGAACAGCAGGTGGAGAAAACGATCCTGGGGCCTGCTGTGATCAATGTGCTGAAACTGAATATTGCAGTAGACAACTTGAAGTAAGAATTAAAAAAATTATTGTACATGAAAAAGATATTATCAGGAATGCTAGTTCTTCTGGCCTTACAATTGAAGGCGCAGGACAGTACCGGCTCTCTGACCATCAGTGGTTATGCTGAAGCCTATTATCAATATGATTTTAATCAACCGGCTGATAATAACCGGCCCGGATTTATTTATAGTCATAACCGCCACAACGAATTCAACCTGAACCTTGGGTTCATCAAGGCCAATTACAGCGCTGCAAGGGTCCGGGCCAATATGGCATTGGGGACCGGAACTTATATGAATGCCAACTATGCTGCTGAGCCTGGTGTGCTGAAAAATATTTTAGAGGCCAATGTCGGGATTAAAATCAGCAAGCAAAAAAATCTCTGGATCGATGCCGGTATCATGCCTTCACATATCGGTTTTGAAAGCGCCATCAGTAAGGATTGCTGGAACCTGACCAGAAGTTTATTGGCCGATAATTCACCCTATTTTGAAACCGGGGCTAAAATCACCTACAATTCCGATAACGGAAAATGGCTGTTCAGCGGAATGGCACTCAATGGCTGGCAAAGGATAAAAAGAGTGGATGCCAATTCGCTGATGAGCTGGGGCACCCAGGTGCAATTCAAACCTTCCGGAAAAGTATTATTGAATTACAGTACGTTTATAGGCACTGATAAACCTGATAGTGTAAGACTCTCAAGGTTCTTTCACAACATATATGGCATCTTCAATATCACGGATCAGTTTGGTATTACCGCAGGTTTTGATATTGGCACAGAGGAGAAATTCTCTGGCAGTGACAAAAAAAATACCTGGTACAGTCCGGTGTTGATCCTGAAATATGCTTTCAATAGTAAGTGGGCCATTGCAGGCAGGGTGGAACATTATAATGATAAAAACGGGGCCATCATCGCTACCGGGTCTCCCAATGGTTTTCAGACCACCGGGTATTCCCTGAATCTTGATCATAGTCCTTTTAAGAATGTTTTATTTCGAATGGAAATCAGAAACCTGAGCAGCAAGGATGAGATTTTTTCGAAGCGCAATGGTAGCGTAACTAATAATAGTCCCTTTTTAACATCTTCACTCGCTGTTTCATTCTAATGCCTGATCAGGAAGCAAATATCTGGCTGGATAAAATCCGGCAATCCAAAAAGGGAAAGCTGAAAATCTATATTGGCATGAGTGCCGGTGTGGGCAAAAGCTATCGTATGCTGCAGGAAGCACATACCCTTTTGCGCAATGGTGTGAATGTGAAAATCGGGTATATTGAAACCCATGGCAGGAAAGAAACGGAGGCATTGGTAGAAGGGCTTTCTGTGGTTCCCAGGCGAAGGGCTTTTTATAAAGGCAAGGAACTGGATGAACTCGATGTGCAGGCCATTCTGTTGCTGCAACCCAAAATCGTTATTGTGGATGAACTGGCACACAGCAATATCCCGGGCAGCAAAAATGAAAAAAGATGGCAGGATGTGATTGACATTGTTGATGCAGGAATAGATGTGATTACCGCTGTAAACATCCAGCATATTGAAAGTATCAACGAAGATGTAAAAGACATCACCGGAGTGGAAGTAGCAGAAAGGGTACCTGACAGATTACTGCAGATGGCAGACGAAGTAGTAAATATCGATCTGACAGCCGACGAACTGATTACCCGGCTGAAAGAGGGCAAGATTTATGAACACAGTAAGGTGCAGCAGGCTTTACAGCATTTTTTTAAACCTGAAAAGATTTTACAGCTTCGGGAACTGGCACTGAAGGAAGTGGCAGGTCAGGTGGAAAGGAAGGTAGATCATGAAGTAACTACCGGTGAACGCTTATTTAAGCATGAACATTTTCTCGCCTGTATCTCCACCAATCACGAAATTGCTCAGCGCATTATCAGAAAAACAGGTCGCCTCGCCTCTTATTATAACAGCCGGTGGTATGTACTTTATGTGCAAACACCCAAAGAGGCGCCCGATAAAATTTCGCTGGCCGCACAACGTCACCTGATCAACAACCTGAAAACAGCAACTGAACTGGGGGCAGAAGTGCTGCAGGTTAAGCACAACAATATAGCCAGGGCCATCATTGATGCCGTAGTGGAAAACAAAATCACAACCGTATGTATTGGGAAACCTCACCTAAATTTGTTCCAGGTAATTCTGCGAACGAATGTATTCAACCAGTTATTAAAAACCCTTTCCGAGAATGAGGTGGACCTGATAATTTTATCCTGATGGCCATTAAACTAAAAACAAAAGTTGCGCTGGGGGGCCTGTTCCTCTTTCTCCTGCTGATACTGGTTGGGGCACTCAGCCTTTTTTATTTCAACCGGCTCAGTAATGACTCAAAGGAAATCATCAAAGACAATTATGAAACCCTGAATTATTCCCGCGAGATGTTGCTGGAATTAAACAACCTTGCTGCAGGCAGTGGCTCTATCAGTCATTTTGAACAAAACCTGCAATTGCAGGAAAAAAATATTACCGAACCCGGGGAAAAGGAAGTTACGGAAGCTCTCCGGAGAGATTTTAATCATCTTAAAGCAACCGGTCATACCGACTCGATAAGTCAGATCATACATAATAATATCAGCAGGATCATGCAAATGAACCTGCAGGCCATTGACAGAAAAAATAAAGCAGTACAGGCATCAGCAGAAAGCGCCAAGACTATAATTGTGCTTTGCCTGACAGTATGTCTTCTTCTGGGTCTGACCTTTATTTTTAATTTTCCCTCCCTTGTTGCATCTCCGGTTGCCAAGCTTACAGAAGGAATCAGGGCTGTTGCCAATAAAAACTATAGCGAACGAATCCATTTGAACCGGAAGGATGAGTTTGGGGAGCTGGCCAATGCCTTTAACATCATGGCAGAACAGCTGGACAACTATGAACATAGTAACCTGGCCAGAATTCTTTTTGAAAAGCAAAGGGCAGAAACGGTAATTAACTCCCTCAAAGATGCCAGTATCGGTATTGACCACAAGGGAACTGTACTCTTTGCCAACCAGCAGGCCCTGCAATTACTAAATCTAAAAGAACAGGAAATCGCGGGCCTTTCGCAGGAAGAAGTTAAAAACAAAAATGATCTCTTCCGGTTTCTGATCAATGAACAAAACAATATTCCTTTTAAAATTGTGCTTGACGGCAAGGAAAATTATTTTACCAAGGAGATCATTGAACTCCGGCAGGCCGATCAGAAAACCGGGATGGTAATCGTGCTGAAAAATATTACCCCTTTTAAAGAACTGGATGTTGCCAAGACCCATTTTATTGCCACCGTTTCGCATGAATTGAAAAACCCCTTTGGCTTCATCTGATTTCAGCTTAAAATTACTGGAAGATGAACGGGTGGGAACACTTACCCCTGAACAAAAAGAGCTGGTAGCAAGCCTCAAAGATGATAATAAAAGACTACTGCGGATCTTAAGTGAGTTACTGGATCTGTCACAGGTTGACAGTGGTAAAATTCAATTGAACAAAGAGCCGGTACAGGCTGCAGCGCTGGTCGATAAGGCTGTTGAATCAGTTTTGAATGTTGCCAGGGACAAGGAAATCCAAATCAAAAAAGAAATTACAGCGGAACTTCCTCTTCTACATGCGGATCCTGATAAAACCACTTGGGTGCTGACCAATTTCCTTACGAATGCAATCCGTTATTCAGCTGCCGGGTCAGTGATTATTATTGCCGCCCTTCCATCCGGAAGTAAAACAGAATTTTCTGTACAGGACTCTGGAAAAGGAATTGACCCTCGTTACATTGATAAAATATTCGATCGCTATTTCAAAATACCCGGCGCCACCGAAGGCAGTGGTCTTGGCTTAGCTATTTGTAAGGAGTTTATTGAAGCCCAGGGTGGTACCATTTCCGTTGCTTCTGAAACTGGAAAGGGGAGCCGTTTTTCATTTGAGCTGTAATTCACATTCCGGCGGGCCCGGCCAGCTATTCCGAATAAATTCTTTTTAACCGCAGGTTGGGTATCTGTCCAACTATTAAAGGAAATTTTTCGATGGTTACATTCGCCGGGTCGAGTCCAAAACCCTTTTCTTCAGAGAGGCTGATATCTTTTAACCAGAAATGCAGGCGCATGACCAGCTTTTCAAAGAAAGGAAGTTCACTATCCTGGCTGATATATTTTTCCATGACCACGAACTGGAAATCCCCAACGGTATTGCTGCTGGCCAGGCTTTCATAACGGCTGATTACATTCACTTCTTTGTTCATTACCAGTTCTTCAACGGCCTTCCGGAACAGCAGATTAATCCTGGGTGCAATCCGGAATCCAAGCTTAAAGTCAATTCTTATGATCTCATTGGGAATGATGTGTTCAACCTTGTACTCGCAATTGTATGGATTATCTACAGTATCCACATGTACCAGCCAGTAAATATCCGCCCGCTTAGGTTTTCGGTTCAGAATGGAATAAATGATCTTGTGTTCGATTTCACGGGGGTTATCAGCACTGGTGAGATATACCAGATGGGTGGCGTACTTCGCAACAGTACGGTCATTGCTCAGTTCCTGTAATTTGGAAACATATTCTTCCAGTCTTACAAACTCAACATATCTGTTTTTAATCTTTCTTGCCTTAAACCAGATATACATAACGCCAAATAAAATACCTGCTACGATCAGGGCCACATAACCGCCATGTGGAAATTTCTGGATATTGGCAATAAGAAAACTGATTTCGATCATCAGAAAAACTGCCAGATAAAGATAAATCCACAGCGACCTGGCCCTTTTCAGCACCAGGTAATTGGAGAAAAGAATCGAGGTGGAAATCATACAAAGCGTGATCGCCAATCCATAAGCCGCTTCCATATTGGTAGCCTTCTGGAAATAGAGTACGATTCCAATACAGCCAATAAACAACAGCAGGTTGACAGAAGGGATATACAGCTGCCCCCTGGTTTCCGTAGGATAATTTATTTTCAGTTTGGGCCAAAGGTTCAGTCGCATGGCCTCACTGACCAGTGTAAAAGATCCTGATATAAGGGCCTGGCTGGCTATAATCGCTGCTGCAGTGGCGATCGCAATGCCGAAATAAAGAAACCAACCCGGCATGACTCCATAAAAGGGATTGAACCCGGCATTGATCATGTCTGCCGTAATGATTTTCCCTTCAAAATGACTGAGCAGCCAGCCTGCCTGTCCCAGGTAATTAAGGATCAGACATATTTTTACAAAAATCCATGAATTCCTGATATTCCATTTACCGCAATGCCCCAGGTCCGAGTATAAAGCTTCGGCCCCGGTCGTACAAAGAAATACGGCTCCCAGGATATAAAAACCCTTGGGATACATGATCAGTAATCTGATCCCGTTATATGGGTTAAAAGACTCAAGGATAGTCAGGTCATCAAGCAAATGAATACTTCCAAGTGCGGCCAGCATCAGGAACCAAACGGCCATCACGGGACCAAAAAATTTTCCAATAAAGGCAGTCCCGAACTGCTGAATAAAAAATAATACCGAAAGAATACCGATGACGATATAAATAATCGTGGTTTGTGAAATAGTGGAGAGTACAGGTACCTGCTTTAACCCTTCGATGGCAGAAGTAACAGAAATCGGTGGAGTGATCATTCCATCTGCCAGCAGGGCTGCCCCGCCAACCATGGCTGGGACTACCAGCCATTTTTTACGGCGTCTGACCAGTGCAAAAAGTGAAAAAACACCACCTTCCCCCTTATTATCGGCATTGAGTGTCAGTATCACATACTTGATCGTGGTTTGGAGAGTCAGGGTCCAGATGATGAGAGACAATGCTCCGGTAACCAGTTCCCTTGTGATCATTTTGCCATTGGTAATAGCATTTAACACATACAAAGGCGAGGTACCTATATCTCCGTAAATAATGCCCAGTGCAATAAGGAGGCCGGCTGCGGATACTTTATGATGAGATGACATCGGGTTTGATAAAATAGCAAACGTCAAAATTATAACAGCCTGTCAACAAATTATAGCCAGAGAAAAATCTTTATAAAATCCTTACACAGGAGCGATTTTCTTTTATACCACGCTTATTTCGGCAGGATTACCTTTGTTCCATATTGACCGCAGATGTTGCAGCGTTTGACCAAACTCAGTTCCTTCAGCCAGTTCCTGATCAGCATTGCCCTGGTAGTACTGGCAGCGGCAGGCTGCTTTACTGTTTCCGCTTATATTGATCACAGAGTTGTGGCGCTTATCCTGCTGCTGACAGTGTCCCTGATTGCAATAGTATTTGACATTGTTCCGGTACTGACCGCCGCCACACTGAGCGCATTAATCTGGAATTTCTTTTTTATTCAGCCAAAATTTACTTTTCATATAGGTACTGCTGAAGACGCTTTTTTGTTTCTCATGTATTTTGTAATTGCCCTGATCAATGGAGTACTGACCAACCGGATACGACGGAGTGAACAACTGGTTCGTGAAAAAGAAAAGAAAGAAAAAACAGTGAAGTTGTATAATACTTTACTCAACTCGCTATCCCATGAACTGAAAACACCAATTGCCGCTA
Source organism: Chitinophagaceae bacterium (assembly GCA_016720745.1). Taxonomy (GTDB): domain Bacteria; phylum Bacteroidota; class Bacteroidia; order Chitinophagales; family Chitinophagaceae; genus JJ008. The sequence goes on from JADKKA010000018.1 coordinate 86,838, forward strand.
TCATAGGCGCAACGGACAATCTGTTATCGGACAGCTCCGGGCTATCTGAAGAAAATAAAAAACAACTCGTGGAAGAAATTTCCATCGCTTCCCTACGGCTTAACCAACAGGTAGAAAACCTGCTCAGTATGTCAAGATTGGAATCTGGATTTATCGCCCCCAAAAAAGACTGGGTTGATATGAATGAGTTGGTATATAATGTCATTAACCGGCTGGAAAATGCCTTAAAAAATCATAAGATTCAAATCAGTATCGAAGAAAACCTGCCTTACTATAAACTGGACTACGGCTTAATGGAACAGGTACTTTATAACCTGCTTTATAATGCTTCCATTTATACTCCACCATATACAGAAATCCAGATTCACGTTAAAAATAATGCTGATAAGATTTATAAACTGGATCTTGACATTCATGACCAGAGAAGGATCCGTACGGAGACTAATTTTTTAGTGATCACTGTAGAAGACCGGGGACCTGGTTTTCCACCGGAAGAAATTGGAAAAGTCTTTGAGAAATTCTATCGCCTCAGCAATGCCAGAACCGGGGGAACAGGTCTGGGTCTGTCTATTGTAAAAGGATTTGTTGAGTCGCATAACGGGACAGTTACGCTGGAAAATGTGCCACATGGTGCCCGGTTTACTATTGAAATACCTGCAGAAATTTCGCATATCAATAATTTAAAAAATGAATAACGCAGCAATTCTGATCATAGATGATGAGGTACAGATGCGCCGGCTGCTTGAGATCACGCTCGAAAGCAACAGCTTCATTGTAGAGTCGGCTGAAACAGCCAGGGATGGATTGCGCATTGCGGCCAATCACCCACCCGACCTGATCATCCTTGACCTGGGATTGCCAGACGAAACCGGACACAGTGTACTAAAAAAGCTGCGGGAATGGTATACCAAACCGGTGATCATTCTGTCCGTACAAAGCAATGAAGAAGATATCGTTGCTGCGCTTGACAATGGTGCAAACGATTATCTGGTAAAGCCCTTTCGTACCGGAGAATTACTGGCCCGTATCCGTTCTGCGTTACGCATATCCATCGCCGATGAACAAAACACAGTAGTGGATGCAGGTAATCTGCAGATTGATCTGGCCGCAAGAATGGTCAGAAAAAACAACGAAACTGTAAAGCTCACTGCCACTGAATATAAATTACTCAGCCTTTTAGCACAGCACGAAGGCAAAGTACTCACCCACCAGTACCTGTTACGGGAAGTCTGGGGTCCAGGGTATATCAATCAATCCCAGTACCTGAGAGTTTTTATCGCCCAGCTTAGAAAAAAAATTGAACTGGACGCCAACAGGCCGCAATACCTGATTACCGAATCGGGCGTAGGCTATCGTTTTATCAGCGGCAAATGAGTAAGTAACCATATTCCGTGATGCTGTAAGGGTTGCTTGCCAGGTAGTGCCGGCTAATAATCAGCAAAATCCTTTAATCAGAAGATCCCGGCTCAATCCACAGGCCCGTGCCTGATATTGCTCCAATAAGCAGCCGGTTTCCGACCCTTATCTTTGCATAAACTTCATTACATGAGAGTATTGCTTGCCATTTTCTGCCTTTGCTTTATTGCTGGTGCCTCCGCCCAGGATAGCATGGCTGTCCGTTACAAAATTTATGATACCCGCAGCAAACAGATCGTAACGATTGACCAGATCGTAGCCGATATGGCAAATGCTGATGTGCTGTTCTTTGGTGAAGAACACAATGACAGCGCCGGACATTACCTGGAAAATAAAATTTACCGGGCCCTCCATGCTGCCTATGGAAGTCAACTGGCTCTCAGTCTTGAAATGTTTGAAACCGATAACCAGCTGGTACTGGATGAATACCTGCAGGGAAGGATCGATGAAACAAGACTGGGAAAAGATGCAAGACTCTGGAGTAATTATAAGGATTACCGGCCCATGATCGAATATGCCAAACAAAATAAATTACCTGTTATTGCTGCCAACCCTCCTCGCCGTTATGTAACTATGGCAAACCGCAGGGGAATGAAATCCCTTGACAGCCTAAGCAAAGAGGCAAAAGCTTTTTTACCGCCACTGCCCTATGACACACTCAGTGGCCGTTATCGGGATAAATTTATGGAAACCATGCGCGGTGCCCCCGAATCTGCCAGCCGCAATGTTTATTACAGCCAGAGCCTCTGGGATGCCGGTATGAGCTACTCGATTTACCGTTACCAGAAAAAAAACAGGGATCAGAAAATATTTCATTGTGTCGGCAAATTCCATACGGATGAAAAACTGGGAACCGCCCGTCAACTGATGATGCGCAATAAAAAATTACGTATCCTGAATATCAGCTGCTTTCCGGACAAATCATTTGCCAGCCCTGACTGGAGTAAGTTTGAAATGCTGGGAGATTATGTGATTATTACCGACTGGGATTTAAAAAGAACATACTGAGCCGGGAACTAAGGCATTCAGGCTACTTCTTTTAGTCCGTCATTTCCAAAATCCGCTTCCTGCAGTTCTATCCTGCGTGTGATATCACTAAGCGATGATAATCGTTGAACGGTATAGGGAATTGTATCCAGACCGGAAACGAAACGCTGGATATAACTGTATATGCCAACCAAACTCCCGGCTTCCAGGCCGGAACCTGCTGCTTTATTGGTAATCACAAGCGACAAACCAATCACCAGCATCACCAGAAACTCCATGATCCCAAAATTCCAGGCCTCCTGATCACTTATCCGGATCTGCCATTTGCGCAGGTTATCATAGTGTTGTTTAATCAAATGGGTATTACCGGTTGATATAATGTCCACCTGCTGTTCCAGTTCATCATTCTTTTGACGGTTCAATTGCTGCATCCTCCTGCCATATAACCAGCTGAATAATATCACCGGTAAAAGTATTCCCAGACAAACCAACACTACCGATGTATCATAGAGGAATAACAATAATAGCGAACCCAGAATACTGTAAAAAGCCTCCATCACATAAACCAGATCAAATTCCAGAAAGTCAACAAACTCACGTGCCAGAGTAGAGTGGGCACTTAACCTGGAAACATCTTTTTTGTGGTAACGCCTGGTCAGTAACCTTGTCACCAAAGAAGAGTAAATAGCAGAATAGGTCCGTGTATCTAAACGATGCCTCACAATTCCAATCAGCAACCAGCCAAGATGTACAGCAGATAAGATAATCAGCCCCCGATAACTTCCTTTTACTAAATCATTGATCGCGACACCCAGGAAAAAAGGGCGTAACAGGTTACCCAGCATCTCAATCGTAAATAAGATATAGGTCAGCACCAGCCGGTAGCGGTGCTGCATCATGATCTGTTTTAATATGGCAAAACGTGACATAACTTACCTGTTTGGAAAATCCATGATAACTCACAGTTGATATCCAACTGTAACAAAACTTAAACTATTAATGGGTATTAGTGGCTGAACCAGGCAGGTTGGATGGTAAACCTCTTTCCTTACGCAGTATTCAGTGCTGGTAGTAAGACCCGGCACAAACTCACTGGTTTAACCAATGCAAAAATACATTAAAAAAAACGCCGGATAGAACCGGCGTTTGATCAGTTTTATACGGTACTGATAATGAAGGATTAAAAATTAATTTCCCAGTTGGCTATATATATTAATTAAGTCCTATTTATATCCTTATCGGGTAATAATCTTCATCCCCCCGCTACTACCATTCTGTAAGCCCGTTTTACTTAAACTATATGTAAAACTCAGTAAAAAGAACCGGCGCAGGGTTAGCACCCGGCTGTCTTCAATATAGTTGTTGTTCGTATTCCGGCTGATGCCTACATTTTTATTCAACAAATCACGGGCACTGAGTTTAATCTCCCCCCTGTTGAATTTTAATATTTGTTTACTGATACTGGCATTCCAGATCGGCACTTTTATATTGAAACCCGCTGCCCGCTGGCTATTGATAGTATAATTGAAATCGGTGGCAAAGAAGAAACCCTTGGGCAATTGCCAGTCAAATGAAGCATTGTAATCCTGTGAAAAAAAAGTGGCCGGTGCCAGGGATTGAACAGAATAAGTGGAGCGGTTATAATTGATGCCTGCACCAAATCCCAGGTTAAGTTTATCGGTCGGACTCAAATCAAACCGGAGATCCGGTCCAACAGTTACCGTACGGATATCATTCATCACCGCTTTGCCACTGATATCATTGATCAGTAGTTTATTCCGGGTATATCCTCCTCCTGCACTCAGCTCTACAGAACCCTTCAGGAATTTCACCGGCATGCTGTAACTCATATTACCATTGATATTATATACACCGTTTACGTTGACTGGCTTTGATGTGCGTACCCCGTTTTGCAAACTGATGGAATCATAATTCACAATTTTGTTTTTGGTCGCCTGCAGCGTAAAAAACATAAAGAAATTCTTGTTTCGGAAAGGGCTCAATAAGTTCAGGTGTCCCTGCAGGGTTTGTGTGTACTCCTGTTTCAGATCCGGGTTTCCTTCCCGGATATTCAACGGGTTACTATTATCAGGCACCGGTTGTAATTGCTGCATGCTGGGCTGGTTGGTGCTGGTGCCATACGTAAGTGAAATACTCTTGAATCGGGAGAAATTATACTGGAATCGGGCATTGGGCAGAATATTTCTGAAGGTCTGGCTGATCACCGAATCTTTATTCCCATTGGTAATTGTGCCCTGCAGTTCTGCCTGCTGCCAGGCGGCTCCAAAAGAATAGCTGTACTTTTTCTTTTGTGTCCTGATCCGGATCCCCGCATTCGTAAATCCATAATCATTGGAAAAATCATTGCTCAACTGATTATTGATCCGATCATACTTGCCATTGCCATTATTATAATCATAGGTCAGCTTTTCCGAATTATTCCGGCTATTGCTTTTACCAAGGCTCAATTCAAGCAAGGAGCGCTTGCCCAGTGGTTCCGTATAGACTGCTCTGGCATTGTATGCCTTTAACTGCGCATTATTTTCAGATTGCTGGTTCAGGGTATCTCTTTTCAATAACACTCCATTGGGATCATAAAACCGGTTGATCGATTGCAGACTACCATCTCCCTTGCTGTCATTCAGGCTGGTTTGCAGGGAAAGAGAAAAAGTTCTGCCCTTTCTGGCAAATTTTTTCCGCCAGGTGATTTCATTCCTGAAACTATAGCCCTCACTGCTGGATGCATTATCACTGTTTCCATCATTGGTCAGGTTTTTCAAAGCAGAAAGTGTCTGGTAAACAGACTGGCTCCTGTTATTGGTTTGCTGAAGACTTAAAGATGGCGTAAACCGGATACTGTTCAAGGAATCTACCTGCCAGAGCAGGTTGAAATTAAGCCGGTGGTTATTGCTCAGATTATCAGCATAAGTATCCTGGTTATAATAAGACGTACCGGGTAGCAGGTATTGCCGCTGGATATGAGATTCCTGAACCGGGTTCATCCGGTTATAAAAATAATTACTCTGCAGATCCAGCTTCTTGCCGATGATATTATTGTAATTCAATCCACCGCCCAACGCTGTGGTAATACCATTCTTTCCACCAACATTACTCACACCCATTGCAGCGGCCTGATCGCCCGTCATGGAGATATTGATATTGCCACCACCGCCTCTTTGCATGCGGGACAGCTCACCGGTAAAATTGAGGATATCCATGAAAGTAAATCCTTCTCCGTTATCATTATTCGCCATACCGATGGCTGACATTTGTCTTGCCCCCTTGAAAGAGTTCACATTGAATTTTCCTTCATATCGTTCCCTTGTGCCTCCACCGGCATTTACTTTTCCAAAGACCCCTTTCTTTTTATCTTTTTTTAATTTCAGGTTGATGGTCTTTTCATAATTGCCGTCTTCAAATCCGGTGAGCTGTGCCTGATCACTTTGTTTATCATATACCTGAACTTTATCTATCGCATCAGCCGGAAGATTCTTGGTGGCTATCTTGGGGTCGTTTCCAAAAAACTCCTTGCCGTCCACCAGTACCTTCTGCACTTTTTCTCCCTGTGCCTTGATAGTGCCATCTTTTTCCACTTTCACTCCGGGCAGTTTTTTCAGCAGGTCTTCCACACTGGCATTCGGTTGTACTTTGAAAGAACCGGCATTATACTGAATGGTATCGTTGATCAGGGTAACCGGCGGTGCTTCGGCTGCCAGTACTACTTCTTCCAGCACTTTGGTCTTATCGCTGATCGCCAGGTTCCCGAGATCCAGGTTCCGGGTGCTTTCTTTGATCGTAAAATATTTATTGCTGTTATGGTAGTTAACATGGGTAATCAGCAACCGGTAGTCGCCATCAGCCAGGCCCTTTACTTCAAAACGGCCATCATTGCCCGTCATGGTAAAACTGACCAGGGAAGAGTCTTTTCTTTCCATCACAGTGACCGTTGCTGCTGCGATAGGTTGTTTGCCGATGGTATCATAGGCAATACCCTTCACGGAACCATTCCGCTGCGCCTGCACCGTAGCAGTGATTCCTGTAAACAATAAAATGAAAAAGTAAATTTTTCTCATGGCTGATTGATTCAGCTACGAAAGTATTCTTATGGGTAGCAATAAGGGGTTAACCGGGGTTGGATTAATGTTAATCAAGGTTAAAGAATTTTTCCCGGGGGAATCTGTCCTGCTCATTCCTCTACCCGGCTGCCCCTTTCTTCGTCTTCCCTTTCCTGATCATATACCAATACTTTGACCTTCCATTCCATCGGGGAATGAAACTGAAGGCTGAGTTCCATTTTCACTTTATTACTCCCTTCCGTGGAAGGGTTGGCCTTGAAGACAATGGCTGTAAATTTTTTCTCTTCCTTCGGAGATTCATAATCGGCTTTGAACCGAACCTGCTGATTATCGCCGATATCAGCAGATAAATTATTAAGCTGGCTGTACAAAGCCTTGAATTTTTGCTTTGCTTTTTCAAAACTTTCGGTAGTCAGCATCAGTGCTTCCCAGCTGTAATTACCTTTCTTCGAAGAATGTTTGGTGATGCTGCTCTCTTCAGCCCCGTTCACTTGCAGGGTGCACTGGTATTCGGTGGTTTGAGGAGATTCGGTGATCACTTCGCCACGGATATGATCAAAATGACTGGCATGATCAGCAATCACTTTCTTCATATCATTCATGAATGCATTGCTCAGGGGCAAACGGAGTTGTGCACCCGAACTGAATGAAACAATGGTCAAAAGGGTAAATAATACAAGGGGTTTTACGGTTTTTTTCATAAGTAGCTGGATAGTTGGGTTAGTATTCGGCCCCAATATTATAAAATTTAGCGTTTACTATATACTTTTAGTTGAAATCCTTTCGTTAACCCAGCATAAAACAATATCTATGAAGACAAGAAGCATTCGATACCATGTACAATCCGCCAAAATTTACAAGAACCATTATCAACCTTCCTATAATATTTTCCGACTGCTGAAATCGGTGCTGGCTGTTTTACTGCACGGATCATCAGCTGCAGCTTCTGCCTCCCATCAGCGGCACAAATAGAAACCTGTTTACTTACTAACCCTCATATAATAAAATGTCCCGCCAAGGCGGGACATTTCTATTTGAATATGTTTTGACTGTTTTACTGAACCCGCATATCTCTCATCCCTCTTTCCATGAAACGGGGCATGCCGGGCATTCCGGGCTGACCACCCTGGCGATTATTTCCCATCCGGTTTAAGTTGAACAGGAAGCTAAGCATAAAATAACGGCGCAATACCATGTTCCTTGAATCCTGGATATAGTTATCACCAACGGTACGCGTGATACTCTGGTTCTGATTCAGCAGATCCGTTATGGAGAGCTTTAATTCCCCGTTCTTTTTCTTGAATATTTGCTTGCTGAAGCTGGCATTCCAGAGCGGTACATTCAGGTTATATCCTTCAGCTCGTCCGGTATTGATATAATAATCAAAATCGGTGGAGATGATAAAGTTCCCTTTGAAGGTATAAGAGAAATCAGCTGCATAAGTTTGCGTATAATAAGTTTCATCCAGGGATGTGTTCACCGAATACTTGATGCTGTTATAGGCTACATTGGCACGGATAGCAAAATCCAGCTTCTCTTTGTTATAGTTAAAGCCAACACCCTGCGTTACGCTGAATGATTTACCAATATTCTTCTGTTTGTAAATCAAACTCACATCATTGGAGTAGCGGACATTATTGGTGAAGTTCAGGCTGGAGCCCTTCATTTTTAAACTCTTGAAAGGAAGACCCAGGGTGATAAAAGTGGAAGCCGTATAATAACCATTTACATTCTCAGGTCTGGTTAACTGCACACCCCTTGAAATGGTATCGATACTGTTTACGATTTTATTGCTGGTGGTGCTGAAATTGATATTGGCAGAAATGAATTTAAAAGTGAGTGCATTAAAGCTGTTATAACCGGCATTGAAACTATGGTTGAATTCCTGTTCCAGGTTAGGGTTACCCTCTGTCTGGTTCAGCTGATCAGAGATATCCCTTACATTCTGTAATTGTGATACAGAAGGTTGGTTGGTCCGGCCATTATAACGAATCCGCAGGTTCTTGCTACGGGTTGGTGTAAAGTTGAAATTCGCGGTAGGGAAATAGTTCACATAATTACCCCGGATGGTTGAGTCCTTTCCGGTAACGGCCTGGTAACTCCTGCTGTCCAGTACCGATTGCTGCACTGCCAGTCCAAACTGGTAATTGTATTTTTTCTCCTGCACCCTGAAATTAAAACCGGCCCTGTGTGCGGTAAAGAGATTTTCAAAATCATTGGTCAGGAACAAATTGGGGCTGTCATATTTACCGGAGCCACTGTTGTAATCATTGGTTTCCTTATCGGATGTGTTCTTATTATGCGTATAGGCATAATTCAATTCCAGCAATTTGGTGGGGCCCAAAGGTTCGGTATAGGAACCGCTGAATACATTGTTATTGCTTTTGGTCGTTTGGGCAGACTGCCTGTTCTGGGTGATACTGCGGAATGTACTTCCATCGGGTCTGAGAAATTTATCATCAGAAACGGTGAAGGAATTACTCTCACTCTTTCCAATGGTATTGTTCCATCCTAAGGTAACTGTACGGCCTACTTTGCCAAATTTGTGACGGAAAAGGATATTATTCCCAAAATTATAGCCATCCCGCTCATTTCTGTTTTCAGAATTACCGGTGATATAGCGGTATTTAGCAGTCGCATCCACATCCGTAAAGCTGCTGTTCATACTGTAATTCTCTGAATGCTGCAGCGTCAGTGAAGGAATATAGATAATGGAATTGGCAGAATCAATCTGGTATTCAAACCTGAAATTGAAACGGTGGTTACGGTTCAGGTTTTCCGACATGGATGTTGTGTTACGGATCGCAATGGAATCGGAATTATCTCCCAGCTTAAAGGTCGACCGGCGAAGACTGCTGCTTTCCTGACGGGGCTCAGAATTGGAAATAAAATAACTGCCGCTTACCTTGATCTTGCCGCCCCATACATCAGAATAATTTAAACCGGTTGACAAAGACTTGATAATGCCGCTGGTGGTTCCTCCACCCATGCCGCCAAATCCACCGCCACGGCCACCGGAGATCTGCATCCCGCCACCACCAAAGTTGCCACCGCCGCCGCTGCCACCGCCAAATCCACTGAATCCACCCATGGAACTGATGACATCAGAAAAAGAGAAACCCTGCTTATTGATATTATTGGCATTGAACAAAAGAGAGAATCTTCTGTCGCCTTTGAATTTATTAATACTCAGATTGCCTTCATAGCGGAAACCATTATCATCACTGTATCCTCCGGAAACCAGGGCCCTTCCAAAATAGCCCTTGTTCATATCTTTCTTCAGTTTGATATTGATGGTCTTGGTCCGGCTGCCATCATCAATCTTGGTGAACTTGGCCTGATCACTCATGTCATCAAATACCTGTACACTCTCAATCATATCAGCCGTGATATTCTTGGTAGCCAGTTTCGGATCATTCCCAAAAAACTCTTTACCATCTACCAGTACTTTCTGTACCTGCTCCCCCTGTGTTTTCACTGTACCCTCTTTGTCCACTTCCATACCCGGAATTTTTTTCAGCAGGTCTTCGAGTGAGGCATTGGGTTGTGTTTTAAATCCGCTGGTATTAAACTGAATGGTATCATTCTTCACCTGGATGGGAGATTCCGTGGTAACGGTTACGCCTTCCAGTGTTTTATAATCCTTCTCCATGATCAGGTCCCCAAATTCAATGGACTTATTGGTTTCTGTGATGGATACGTTTTTCTTCATCTCGGTGAAACCTTTACTGGAAACGATCAGGCGGTAATCACCGGGGATCAGTCCCTTGATTTCAAATACTCCCTGTTTATTGGAGAGGGTAAATGTAGCCAGCGAGGAATCTTTGGCATTTAAAAGGGAGACGGTAGCATCAGCGATTGGCTGTTTAGCGGTACTGTCAACCAGTTTTCCTTTTACAACTCCGTCTGCTTTTTGGGCAAGGGCAGGGACAAAAAACGCCAGTAAAATGGCGGATAAGGTTATAATCTTCTTCATAATCAGCTTTATGGGGGTACGAAAATAGACGTAAGAAGGGCCTTTAACCTTCGGAAAAGGTCGAAAAAGGCCAAGAAACAGGGTGAAATGGTCAAATTGACCGATGAATGGCTTAGCTAAACAGGTATTCCACATCCTCCCTCGTCAGGGTCTTCACAAATGTGGCATCATCAGAAATGATATCTTTTGCCAGGGCCCGCTTCTTTTCCTGTAACTGCAGGATCTTATCTTCAATGGTATCCTTACAGATCATCCGGTAGGCAAAGATGTTCTTGGTTTGACCAATCCGGTGTGTCCGGTCAATCGCCTGTTGCTCCACCGCCGGGTTCCACCAGGGATCTACAATATATACATAGTCGGCTGCCGTGAGGTTCAAACCCACACCACCTGCTTTTAGCGAAATCAGGAAGACCCTTACTTCTTCATCATTCTGGAAACTCTGAATGGCTTTTTCTCTGTCTGGTGCCGATGTACTTCCATCAAAATATTCATACTTGATACCCAGCTCTTCCAGTTTTTTACGGATCAGTGCCAGCATACCGAGGAACTGGGAGAAGATCAGGGCTTTGTGGTTGCCGATATTCTCCGTGATCTCACGGGCCAGTTCATCCAGTTTGATGGAGTGGTTCTCAAATTTCTCCTGCTCATTCAATATAGCCGGTGAATCACAGATCTGCCGCAGTTTCATCAATCCCTGTAAGATGGTGAGCTGTGATTTCTGGATACCCTGTGTTTCGATACTGCCTAAGATCTGATTACGGAAATCATTCCGGTAAGCATCATAAATATTCCGCTGCTCTTCTTCCATTTCGCAGAACAGGATCATCTCCTGTTTTTCAGGAAGATCTTTGGCCACCTGTTCTTTTGTTCTTCTCAGAATGAATGGATATAATATTTTTCTCAGGTGATCTTTCCGGTCCTGCTCTCCAAACTTATCAATCGGAATCGCAAATTCCTGACGGAAAAACTCCATCGTACCCAGCATTCCGGGATTCAGGAAGTTCATTTGCGCAAAAATATCGAAGGTGTTATTCTGCAATGGCGTACCACTCATGCAAAGGCGGTTCTTCGCTGCTAACAGACAAGCCGCCTTGGCCACTTTACTACCAGGATTCTTGATTGCCTGGCTTTCATCCAGGATAACATAATCAAATTCCAGACTCATCAGCAGTTTGATATCACTGCGCAGGGTACCATAGGTAGTAATGGTCACGGAATGATCCATCAGTTCTTCTTTCGCCCTGGTGCGGGTGGCACCGTGGTGAATTTTATAAGTGAGGGATGGTGTGAATTTCCGGATCTCATTTTCCCAGTTATAGATCAGGGTGGTCGGACAAACCACGAGGGCTTTCAGTTTGCCTTCCCTGTTGTGAAAATGTTCCAGGAATGACAATGCCTGTACGGTTTTACCCAAACCCATGTCATCAGCCAGGATGCCTCCCCATTTGATTTCGGTGAGATAGTTCAGCCATTGAAACCCGGCTACCTGGTAAGGACGAAGAATCGGTTTCAGGTGAGCAGAAGGTTCCAGTTCTTTGATCTTATTGAACTCCCGAAGGTTGGCATATTTTTCTTCCAGCTGTACCACCAGTTCTTCTTCATCCCTGGTTTCGTATAATTCATCCACCACGCTCAGGTGAAAACGGGACAATTTGAGTGAATTCGTTTTGCCTTCTCCTACCCTGAAGAGGAGTGAATATTTTTTCAGCCATTCTTCCGGTAAAATCCCAAAGGTTCCATCATTCAACTGTACAAACTGTTGTTTATTGGCCAGGGCTCTTTTTACTTCTGCTACGGTAACATGCTGGTCGCCGAATACAATATCCACTTTGGCATCAAACCAGTCGGTATTGCTGCTGATAAAGATCTTGGTCTGTGGCCTGGCTGTGTTGAAACGGAAATTCTTCAACGCCTCAAATCCAAATACCGGTGTCTTCATATCCTTCATGGCATCCACGAAGAGGAAGAACCAGTTATTGCGCAATACATCCGCCCCTTTCAATGCGAGGGTGCCACTGTCTTCATTGTATATAAAACTGGAATGAAGGTTCTGCAGTTTCTGAATGAATTCGTTTTCTTTTTCCCGGTTCCGGTGTACGATCAGCACTTTGTCGCCCTGTGGTACCACCACATCATCCCGGTCGCGGGAACGGGTTTCATATCCTTTATAGGAAAATGAAGGCTGGAAAACCAGGTATTCGCCTTTTTCCAGCAGGAAGAGTTTTACTTCGGGGTCTCCGTCTCTTATTTCCTGTACCAGTGATTTATCAAAATCAACTTTATGTTCTTTGGTCAATGGCAGGATAAACTGGGCCAGTGATTTACTCCAGTCATCCGCAGAAATGCTCATTTTACCGGAGGGTAGAAATTTTTCCACGAGGTGGATCACTTCATTGCCCTGCCAGAGCCAGGCCTGTTCGTTATAGAGAAAAAGCAAGGGACTCGGACTTTCATTATCACTCAGGTCATACTCAATACCGCCGGCTTTTACCCGGCATTGAATCGTGTATTGTGCATTCTTCTTGACAATAAAATGTGGTTTGGCTTCGGCCGACTGTAACTGCAGGGGAACCAGGTTATTGGTCTTGAAAGCTTTTTTCTCCGGCAGTACAAAAACAAAGGGACCACCCGCTGATTCAGTGAACATCTTCTTCAGCTTGGGCAGGAGGTATTCTGCCATCAATTCTTTGGTCTCATCCGGTAAATCATCATCCTCATGGTGAATGATATTTTCCCAGATACCGGAGAAGGGAGAATTCCGGCTGATATATTTATTGATCTCGCTTTCCTGCAGTTTCCTCAGTACGCCCAGCATTTCACGATCTGCTTCGGGAAGCTGATCGGTATTGACATAGCGGCTGATATCCATTTTTTCAACGGTACCGGCAAAAGCATCGTTGGCATCATTGGGCTCACCGGTTACCACATCAAGGGTGAAATAGGGGTAGTTTTTTTTATTCAGATTGAATACGATACCCAGTCGCTGTGTGGGTGAATCCGCCACGGCTGTAGCTGATGGCTCGGCCAATTCTTCTTTTTCCCTTTTTTCAGTTTCCGGAATAAATACCGGCCGGGAAGGAGAGGCCAGTGGTGCCACTCTTTTGATGGATGGGTCGAGTACCCGTAAAAATGGTTTTCCATCCTTGTAGGCAAATTCGAATTTTCCTTTCAGGTCATCACTCAGCGAATATCCGTAGGCTTCCAGTAATTTATTTTTTTCCTTATCCCAGTTGCGGATGCTGTCAAAATAATTGGCTCCATGAGTATTGAGTAGCTGAAGGAATACAATCAGTTTGGGCAGACAAAGCGGATGATCTTCATCGAGGTATTCACAGCTGGTATCAAAATTCCTTTCTTCATTTTTACGGATCAGTACTTTGTATTCCTGCTCTTCCAGGATAACGGTAGCTTTGACAGTTTCGTTCTCTGCAAATTCGATGGATGCCTTATTGCTGCGTAAAAAAGTTTCTGCTTCCTGGAAAGCTTCGGGGGAGGATAGCAGCCGGAGTGTTTTCAGTTCGATGGCCTTCATCTTGGCTACCGTATGCTTCTGATTATACTTGATATGTTCTGATTGCAGGTGTCCGCGATCAATCAGCTCCTGTAGCTGGATAAGAGCGGCTGCTTCATGCCGGCAGATATCGCCCAGGTTATAAGGACAGGCGCAACGAAGTGTGGTAGCCTTGGGGTCCTTGAATTTTTGAATATATACTTTGTAATAAGTAGCGTAACTATCGTCTTTTACACGGAATACGGCTGATCCAAACAGATCATCATATTCCACCAGTTCAACGTAGCCGATGGCATGGATTTTTTTTCCTCTGCGGATCACTTCATCCGTTCCATGGGTATACACATATTTAATAAGATGGGGTAGGGCCAAGTGTTGCTTTTTTAAATTCCGGATGGCATGTTTGTCACAACGATCCAAAAAGGTTAATCGGCAAAAGTAAAAGAATGTGTAGCGGATTTCCTTATAAAACAGGGGAAATAATAAATAAATTTTGATTGAAAAAACAATAGAAAAAATGAAGTATCTTACAGAGTTTTTCCCTTCACAGCTTTGTTTTTTCGTTGAAGAAGATCATGGCGTCTTCGGGTATCATATTCACTACCTGGCCACCAGTTTTCCTTCCACATATAAGGGCAATACATTTGCTACATCCGGGGTCAAACAGAACCGGATATCTTCTATCAGCCCAAAGCGTTCTACGAGGCGGTGATAGTGGGTGAGTTTGGGGGCAAACTCGTGTAGTTTGTTTTTATGTTTGGCATACATGGTTTCTGCCATCAGGGAACTATCGCAATGGACGGTGAATTTTTTTCCAATGGCATTGATAATAGCACCTGCATATAGTGTGTCTTCCAGGTTGAAGCGGTCTTTCCAGCCTGCACAACCCAGTACAACATTTTTATTTTCTTTGACCAGGAAATCACATACGGCAGAAAGATTGGGAAAGGATCCGGAAATAATGGTATCCGCATTTTTATCCAGCGCCATTTGCAAAAGCCTGGTTCCGTTGGTAGTGGTCAGTACCAGGTTTTTATTTTCAATAAACTCCCGGTTGTATTCCATTGGGGAATTACCATGCTGTAAACCATCTGCAATTTTCCCGTCTCTTTCTCCGGCAGCAATACCACCGATATTTTTAGCGATCTCCAGGGCCTTGGGCACAGAATCAACCGGAATCACACAACGGGCACCATTATAAAGGGCTGATGCAATGGTGGAAGTAGCACGGAACACATCAATAATCACCACCACACTGTTACTCAAATCATAGAGGTGGAGCAGGGCGGGGGAGAGGGAGGTATGCAGGGAAGGTTTATTGCTCATGGTTCATACAAAAATAAAGAATTGACCCTCAATTTCCACTGAATAACCGCTAATGTTGGATGATCTAACTACCCTTTTTGTTATCTGCTGTTTTGCCTGTCAAAAAGATTGGCTGCCGGAACAATCAAGTTTCCGTTTTTCTTTAAAAGGCGATAGTAAAGTTGAATGAAATCAGGAGTCCAGGAATTTTTTCCATTTACCGGTTTCTGCATACTGTTTGATCACATTATTACGCAGCTCAATGATTTTCCGGAGGTAGCGGGTCAACCAAAGTTCGTTGAACCAGCGACCCAGCACACCATAGGGAGATTCAAAATGAAAAAGATCGATCACAATGGTACCGTTATCGCAGGGTTTAAAATAATGTTCATGTTTCATCATCCTGAAATTACCCTCGGCCTGTTCCTGTACAAACATACTGGGCTTGCTCATTTCCGTCACTTTCACCCGAAGCATTCTTTCCCTGAATAAGTGTTTCGACTTCCATGTGACCGTTTCATCTTTTTCAATCAGTCCGAACCGGGTACCGGCAACCGCTTCCTGGCTGAAAGGCGCCATTGATTCCTTGTGTAAACCGATATGGCGGCTGAGGTCAAAGACCCGTTCAGCCGGAGCTGCGATAAATGTGGTTAAATGAATCGTTGGCATAGCAGGGTATTAAATATACGTACAGGAAACTAAAATCAGAAAGGATCGTGCCAGTTTATCCTTTCCCCGGTCTTTCCTCTATGCAAAAGGGATCTTTGCCACTTTTGCCTGTAATAATTTATCCCGCACTTTGATGTAGATATCCGAACCGATTGCGGCATTGGCCGTACGTACATATCCCATCCCAATGGCTTTGCCCAGACTGGGTGACTGAGTACCAGAAGTCACTACGCCTATTGTATTGCCCTCAAAATCCTTGATCTCATAACCATGTCTGGGTATTCCTTTCTCCACCATTTCAAATCCTACCAGTTTCCGGTCCACTCCTTCGGCCTTTTGTTTTTCAAAAATATCTTTGGAAGTAAAATCCTTGGTAAAGCGGGTGATCCATCCCAGTCCGGCTTCGAGAGGGGAAGTGGTATCATCAATATCATTCCCATAGAGACAGAATCCCATTTCCAGCCGCAGGGTATCCCG
Organism: Chitinophagaceae bacterium; assembly: GCA_016720745.1. Classification (GTDB taxonomy): domain Bacteria; phylum Bacteroidota; class Bacteroidia; order Chitinophagales; family Chitinophagaceae; genus JJ008. The sequence goes on from JADKKA010000018.1 coordinate 103,255, forward strand.
GGCACCCAGGCCGGCAGGTTTTAAACCCTGTGGACCACCGGCTTCAAAGATGGCGTTCCAGATTTTTTCGGCGTCATTATCCTTGTCTTCAAAATAAATTTCCACCCCGCCTGCCCCGGTATATCCGGTGGCGCTGATCAGTACATTGTCGACACCGGCAAAGCGGCCTTTTACAAAAGTGTAATATTTGAGATTCAGAATATCCATCTCGGTGAGTGGCTGTAATATTTTTGTTGCATTGGGGCCCTGAATGGCGAGCAGACAGGTTTTATCGGAAATATTATGCATTTCCACCTGCTGATGATCATGCTTCCGGATCCAGTTCCAGTCTTTTTCAATATTTGAAGCATTCACCACCAGCATATATACCTTATTCTCTTCCACGCAATACACGAGCAAATCATCTACAATGCCGCCATCTTCATTGGGAAGGCAACTGTACTGGGCCTGACCGGCTTTTAACTTGGCGGCATCATTACTGGTTACACTTTGAATAAGATCCAATGCATGGGGACCTTTCAAAATGAATTCCCCCATATGGCTTACATCAAAGATGCCGGCATTCCGGCGAACTGCAGCATGCTCATCATTGATGCCGGTATAGGAAATGGGCATATTGTAACCGGCGAATTCCGCCATTTTCGCACCAAGGGCAATATGTTTATCGGTAAAGGGAGTGCTTTTCATACTTATCGTTTTAATCCCCATAAGGCCTTGCCGGGGTGAGCAAATGTAGAGTAAAACCCAGTTATTTCAGCACCTGACCCATGCGGAGATACATGGGAAACCGGATGGTCATTTTCTCTTTTTCCCAATGTTTCCTGATCTTTTCCACTATTTCAACAGTGGGATTATACCCTTTGTCCAGTATAAATTTTTGCACGGCCGACCAGCTGTTGAGGTATCCACCAATATCTTCGAGCCCCCATTCAAAACTCAGACTGAAAATCGGGCAGGAAATTTCTTTTAACGGAAAAGGGATTGTTACATAATTGGTATCCACCAATTTTCTCTCCGGGTCCCAGTAAGGGCCGAGTATGTTTTTATGAAAATCCTGTTTGATGTCATCGATTTGAGGAGAAACTGTCATTCCACCATACATCCAGGTAGCGAACCAGCCGTTGTTCCGGGTTACGCGATTGAGCTCTTTATAAAAAAGATCAAAATCAAACCAATGAAGAGCCTGTGAAACGGTTACAAGATCAAAACTGTCGTCTTCAAAATCCGTTTTTTCAGCCGCTTGTACAGAATAAAAAACATTTGAAATACTAAGGGCATTTGACAATTGTTTTTCGCTGATATCGGTTGCCATTACCTTTTTGAAGTAGGGAGCGAGGTCCTTTGCCGTTTGTCCGTTTCCTGTTGCGCAATCCCAGGCCATATTTCTCTCCGGTACCTGATTCAGGATGAATGTAAATAATTCGGGTGGGTAAGTAGGCCGGTACCTGGCATAAAGTTCCGACTGTTTGGAGAAAATATCCTTCATCTTTTAAAGATAAAAAAAGTCCCGCCAGTGGCAGGACTTATTCATTCAGGTTGGTGGCTGTTCGATTAACAGTAATACCAGTATTTGTACCAATAGCAATAGCCATAGCCATCACAATAGTAGTACCAGTAGTAACAAAGTCCGGCACCACGGCTGGCAGTAGGCGCTTTGTACGTTTTCTGGAAAGCCTTGATCGCTTTCTGGATTGACTTGGCTTGCTTGGCATCCAGTACATCACCAGCTTTGTAAGTAGAACCGGCTAATGTGGCTGTGGGTGCACCGGCACCGCGGCTGGCTGTGAGGTCAGCATTAGCGACCATGCTCAGGAAGCCGATATCATCAGCACTCAGCGTTGTTCCTGCATTCAGCGCAGAAACATTTTTTTCTGCCTGGCCAAAAGCAATAGACGCCATCAGCAGCAAGGAGAATGAAAACAGGATTTTAATCCTCTTCATAGTTTTTGTGTTTGTAGTTATTAAATCGGGTTTTGACATTCAATTTACGATATAAAAGTAATAGCTGCAGAAAAGAATAGCATACCCTGTACGGGGTATTTATTCCGGCTTAACAATTCCTTAAACAGAAAGGCCCGTTCTGCCAGAGCAGGAACGGGACCATTCTATATCCCTTGATGGGATGTCCAACTTCAACCTTCTTTATACCATTACATCAGAACCACTCTGCAGCAGATGAAACGGGGGAGGGTCCTTTGGCAAAGGAGTTTTTTATTTCTGGTTTTTTCTTTAATGGAAGAGTTGTTCCGGGTTTGGAGTTCTTGATTTTTTCTTCCAGGTCCCTGATTCTTTTTTCATTTTCCTCATTTCTCTTTTTTTCCTCTTCCAGTTGTTTTTCAAGTGTACCTGAGTTATCTTTTACTGCAGTTGTATCCTTGTTCCCATCATCATAACGATATCCATTATCGGTTTTTACAGCCGGTTTTTCACCACCAGGTCCGATCAACTCGCCACCGGCGCCCATGGTATAATCAACATCTGTTTGGTAAACAAATCCCCCCCTGTCACTAACCTCTACGCCGGAAACACGGTTGCGGCGATAGCTGCGTTTAACCTTTACTTCCATTCCGTTTAGTTTGGTATCTACGGATCTGTCAAAACGAATTTTCTTACCCACCGGAATCTGAATTTCAATTTCCACATGCTGACCACGGAAACGGCTTTCCTTTCCAATAGCATATCCATGATCAAGATCCAGGATACTGTCTCTGGAAGAAATATCAAATTGTATTTTCTCCGCCCTGGCCGTGGCTTCATTTTCTGTGCGGCCAAAACTGTATTTTTTCAGGGTAACATGGTACTGTGCATCCGGACTGGGGCGTACATCAAAGTGTACTGCTGCAATTTTTAAACTGTCAGACGATAAATCCCATCCATCTGCATCACCGTCAATCCATCCGAACCCACCGGTATATTCCAGTTCAGGCTTGGAAACCGCCACGATCATTTTTCCATTCACCGGCTGGTTGATGCTAATTGATGAATCAACATGTTCATATTCCCTGAAATCTTTGGATATACTTGCTGCAAAAAACACTACCGCTACCCAACCAAGGGCCCAGAGACCACCGAAGGTCCAGCCCAGGTAATTGCTTTTTGCTTTGGCCCTGATGATCCGGCGAATGATCCAGGTGATAAACCCGATCAGCGGAACCAGCAAAAAGAGGATCAGGGTGGCCCAGGCCAGGAATTCCTGACGGCTGCTGGTCCACAAAAAATTATTGACCGGCCACCAGGCAATGCCGCCAAACAGCAATGCAATCACGGTAACAAATAAGGCAAAGGCAATGGTACCTGCAATAAACAGGAAGAATACTTTAAACAGTACGCCGATAGCATGTCCTAATCCGCCTCCCCTTCTCCGGGTGGTTTCAACTACTTCACGCACAAATTCCCTGCCCCTGGTATCAGTGAATTCTTTTGCTTTGCTGGAGAACTGCTGAGATGATGATTTGACCTCTGCACTCCAGCTCTTCATTTTTTCTTTCATACTGTCCATTCCTTCTCTCACATTCTGCCTGATCCGGTTGATATCAACTGTTTCACCACGCATTTCCATTTTCTGATAATCACTCACCGCTTCCGGTAATACGATCCAGAGAATGATATAGGCCAGGATAAAAGTGCCTGTTAATGAACCAAAGCCAATATTCCAGGCCCAGTCTATATCATTATCCCAGGCATAATTGTCGATGAACCTGAATAAAAGGCTCAGGATCAGCGGAGCGGCAAAAATCAGCCGGATTGTATTGGCTCTTTTTCCAAAATAAGCAGCTAATCCACCCGCTACACCACCAATGATCCTGTCATCCGGATTACGGTACAATCTTTTACCAATAAACCCTTCCAGGTCTTTTGGTGGTAATACGATCCAGAGAATAATATAGGCGAGGAATCCAAAACCAAATCCACCAAAACTGATGATGGCAAAAAGTATTCTGACAATGGCCGGATCTACATTCATATAGGCGGCAATACCACTGCACACCCCACCGACAAATTTATCATTGGTATCACGATAGAGTCTTCCTTTTTCCCTGCGGGGAGGTGGCGCTGTAAAGCCCGGGTCGGTGGTTGCTGAACCGGGGTTGGCACCTGCAGATGAACTGGCCGAGGCTGTGGTGCCGGATGCTGCCGCTTCCTGATCAGCCGCTTCAAAGTCTTCTACTCTTCCCATGGAACTGATGATTTCCTCTACATCACTATCCGTAATGGATTCTGCTCCTTTACGAACTTTATCGCTCATCAGTTCGGCAATCCTGCCTTCAATATCATTGATGATCTCATCCCGCCCTTCTTCATTGGCGAAATAGCGGCGAAGACTTTCTATATACTGCTGTAATTTTTCATACGCAATATCTTCGATCGGTATGACCCTTCCGCTGAGGTTGATGTTAATGATCTTTTTCATGCGACGTGTATTTGGTTGAAGTAAGTTCGTCTGTACAAAGTACCGGCGAACCAGTTGGTTTATTGACTGTTTAAAGGCTCATCCTGCTTTTTACTGGTGAGGGCATTCACCCCGTTGGACAACTCATTCCAGGTTTGTTCCAGCTCGCCGTAAAAGACTTCTCCTTTTTCAGTAAGGGAAAAGTATTTTCTCGGCGGGCCCGAATTGCTTTCCACCCAGCGATAAGTAAGCATGTCTGCGTTTTTTAGCCTGGTGAGCAGGGGATAAAGTGTTCCTTCCAGTATCTGCAGGTTGGCGGCTTTCATTTCTTCCACAATATCACTGGGATATGCCTCGCCCCGCCTGATAATGGATAGGATACAAAATTCGAGTATCCCCTTCCGCATCTGGCTCTGTGTGTTTTCTATATTCATGGCTGCTGAATCATTTGGGTATAATTATTATCAATGATCATAACTGATAACCCTTGTTATCTGCCATTGATCACCGGTTTGTTTCCATATATGCAGGAATTTGAAACGACCACAATCCTTTTTGTTTTGTTCGGTATGGCAAAACTCATGGGTACCTGTCTGAATCGCTCCATAACCCGGTATCGGATAAACTTCCAATGTGCCAGGTACCAGGGTTCTTTGCAAGTCACTGCCATTCCTGATCGTTGACTGCAAAAAGCCGGTAGTTTCCCCATATCCGGTCAATCCTCCCTTATCATGAAAAAATTCAAGCTCCTTACTGAACATCGCTGCAAATACAACTGTATCCCTCCGGTTAAAAGCTTCAAATAACTGGCTGTCCAGTTGCTGCACTTTTTGAAACAGACTATCTGCTTTTGCTGTATTTACTGCCTGCCCTACTGAGCGGCCCGAATATTCCAAGCCTCCTGCCATCAACAGCCAGGTAAAGGGAATGATAAAGTATGGTGCGAGATTTCTCATTGTCCTGAATCTGAATCAAAGATAGTGTGATATTTGGTACTATGCAAAACAAAGTACTAAATAATTTTTAAAACATCTTGCTTAATTATCTTATTTAATTGATAATTAGTTAATTAGGAAGTTTGTGTGATTTGAGGGCTTTTAAGTTATTTTGCCAATGCGCTGGATATTCCCCGTTTTTATTGCTCTCACCCTATTTTCCTGTTCCAATAAGTATCGCCCTTTTCAATCCCGGTATACCTTCAAAAGCCCGGATGGAAAACCGGAATATAGCAGCCTTGATTACTGGGCCGCCCACCCCTGGAAACAGGATCCTTCAGACAGTATTCCTGCACCGCTGACAGGTTTGCCAAGAGATAGCGCCGCTGATGTTTTCTTTTTACATCCTACGACTTTTACTAAAAAAAGAGACCGGGGTGATTGGAATGCAGCCATTGATGATCCTTATATCAATGCAAAGACTGATTACTCCACCATCTTATACCAGGCCAGTGTATTCAATGGACAATGCAGAATTTTTGCACCCCGTTACCGGCAGGCACATATCTACAATTTTTTTAAGGAGGATAAAGCCGAAGCCGCAAAGGCATTTGATCTGGCTTATGAAGATATCCGCACCGCCTTTCTGTTTTATATGGAAAACTGGAACAGCAATCGTCCCATCATCATTGCTTCACATAGTCAGGGAAGCCTGCTGGCCGAGCGGTTGCTCAAAGAATTTTTTGAGAACAAACCACTCTCCAAAAAATTAGTGACTGCTTATATTATCGGATGGCCCGTACCCAAAGAATATTTCAGTACGCTTACAATTTGTGAAGACTCTCTGCAAACCGGTTGTATTTGCAGCTGGCGGACATTACGGAATAATTTTGTTCCCCGTTATCTGAGGAAGGAAAACGGAAATTCCTATGTCACTAACCCACTCAACTGGACAGCCGGTACCACTTATGCACCCAAACAGATGAACCGCGGATCCGTACTCACCAATTTCAATAAAGTGTACCCGCATACAACGGATGCCCGTATCAGTAATGGATTTTTATATGTGCGAAAACCAAAATTTCCCTGGAGCTTCCTTTTTTTCAGCAGGAATTATCATATCGCGGATATCAATTTGTATTATATCAACCTGCGGGATAATATCAAAGCAAGGATTGCTGCCTACAAACCATGAATGATACCGGTTATTTTACCGCTTTTTTCCGCTACCAGAAAACTTTCTGAAAATTTTAGCCAGTAATTGCCGCATCGTAGCGAAGATGATCTGCAGATCCAACCGGTAACCCGCTTTTCGAACGTATTGTGCATCCCAGTAATACCGCATCACGATACTATCATAATCGGCAATCAAACCATGACAACCGTTTACCTGGGCCAGTCCGGTTATACCAGGTTTTACCAGGTGTCTGAACTGGTAACTATGTACCACAAATGAAAAACGAACGCAATCGGCCACCATATGCGGGCGCGGACCAACCACACTCATTTGACCTACCAGCACATTCAGGAACTGTGGCAGCTCATCTATATTGGTATCCCTCAAAAACCGGCCAATCCTGGTTATCCTGGCATCTTCTGCTTCAGCTGGCTGGTCGTCTGCTTCCGGGTTCATTACCATGGTCCGGAATTTATAACAGGTAAAGGGACGACCGTTTTGTCCAATTCTTTTTTGTCTGAAAAAAGCAGGGCCTTTCGTACCGGCCCTGATGATTATCGCAAGCAAAGGAGCCATCCAGCTTAAAAGCAGGAGGATCACTACGATAGAAAAAATAATGTCACCCACCCTTTTTATGGCCAGATATTCTTTCCTGCTGGCAACGAAGCTCCGGACAATCCCGTTTTGGTCCCGAAGCGACCATTGATTTGCCGGCTTACTGTTCCGTTGTTGTATGGTAGAAGAGTGCATGATCAGGTGATGTTCTAGTATCGCCGGTAAGGAATAAAAGGTTGCTTGAAATGCTGTAAAATGAACAGGGCGATCAGTGATTTTCATTATTCCAACCCGGAATTATCCGCAGTAGAGGGAAAGCAGGCCCTGCTGCATACCCTCCTGTATTTTGATATTTTCCATTACCCCTTACGTTTACCTGAAATTCTTCAGTTTAGCAACCAGGTAACAGACCATGAAACCGGGCAGCAGTGGTTGCAGGAACTGATTGATGCCGGAACCGTTTTTCAAATCGGTGAATTTTACCTGTTAAACAATGATCCCGGACTTTGCGCCCGCCGGATAGCAGGGAATCGCCAGGCGGATGTTTTACTCCAAAAAGCAAAACGCATTGGCCGGTTTCTTTACCGATTTCCTTTTGTAAGAGCCATTGGCATTTCCGGCTCTTTGTCCAAGGGCTATGCTGATAAAAATGCAGATATTGATTTCTTCATCATTACTGCCCAGAACCGTTTATGGATTGCCCGTACTTTCATGCATTTATTCAAGAAGCTGACCTTCCTGGTTGGCAGGCAGCATTATTATTGCATGAACTACTATATTGATGAAACAGCACTTTCATTAGACGAACAAAATATTTTCACTGCCATCGAAATCAAAACCCTGCTGCCTGTAGCCGGTGCAGCCGTGATGGATCGTTTTTTCCGGCAAAACGGATGGGCCAATGATTTTCTTCCCGCTGCTGCTTTTCGTCAACAGGAACAAGATGAACCCGGAAGGATGTATTTTAAAAAATTCAACGAATGGTTATTTCGTAAAAACATCGGACAGCGACTGGAAAACTTTCTCATGCGTCTAACCCGGAATCGCTGGAATAAAAAAGAAGAAAAAGGGAAAAAGAATATGAAGGGGTTTGAAATGGGACTGATCTCCGGTATCCATTTTGCCCGTTCCAATCCGGGCATGTTCCAGGAACATGTATTACAAACTTACCGGCAACGCATCAATGCTATAGAAAGAAAAGAGAAAAATAGTTCAGGAAAGCTTTTTCCTTTGTAAAGTGATGATATAATAATCCCCGATACTTTTCCAGGGCCAGCTTGATTTTAGTTTTTGCTCCCACCTCATCAGTCTTTTAAACCAATTGGGATGCGTTTCTGCAAAATGTTCCAGGTAAGAAGGCGGCACCATGGTACACAACCCTTCAATAGCCACTTTATCAAAATCCTTTTGCAGTGCACGAATAATCGTGGATGGATTATAATACCAGCAGCGGAATGGCATTCCCTCCACTTTGGCCCTTGCTCCTTTTTTACCTGTCCATCGCCTGAATGCCGTGCGAAATTTCCCTCTGAACAGCATTAAAGTTTCCCAAAGGCAAAAACGGGGAAGCAGTACCAGGGTTATATATCCACCCGGTTTCGTCAGCGTTTTAAAAGAAGAAAGCACTTTTTCAATAGAGCCGGTACAATTCAATCCGGCAAAATTGGAAAACAGGTAATCATAGGGCCCCTTTTGCTGCAATGAACCCAAATCGGTATAAGAACAAGATTCATGTGTTACCTGTGCAGACAAACCTTGCTCAGCGATTTTTCCGGAAAGTATCCCAAGCATACCTGTAGAAATATCCGTAGCATGAATGCGATGTCCCTGTTTTGCAAAATAAACAGCATCCTCACCGGTACCGGCATTTAATTCCAGCATATAAGATCCTGGTTTGATCCATTGCTCCACATGATCTCTTACCCTTTTTCTTTTGTATTGTACAATGCTGTCGGAGCCATACAACTGATCAAAAACAGGCGCCTGCTTTCCAAAAGCATTGCCCGCACTTTGTTCCTGTATCGCCAATTCTCCGTTTTTCATTTGTTGTAAAAATCTAGTTTTTTCAAACGGAGTCCCGCCAGCCAGGAAGCAGGCACATAATAAAGCAGGGAGAACGCTTTCCTGATTTTATGGAAACTTGTCCTGGCCGGTTTGGCTAGTAATTGTTTGACAATCTGTATGGACAAGTGCTTTTGATAATTCTTATGTACATAGCGGTGCAACTGTTTATAATAAGCCGGTGCAAAGCTATTGCGGAACATCAGGGCCAGTTCATCAGAATCAGTCCAGTTGGATTTTTCCCTTAACTGCGTCTTGACCTTTTCATAAAATATAGTACCCGGGAGCGGATAAGCAACCGACACTCCCAGTTCATAAGGCAGGAGCTGATTGATCATATCAATGGTCTTACGGATATCTTCTCTTGTTTCTCCCGGATAGCCAAACTGAATAAAGAAGGAAGGATTGATCCCGTTTTTTTTCAGCAGGGCCGTGGCCTGAAAAATTTGCTGAACGGTAGTACCCTTGTCCATTGCATCCAGAATTTTCTGTGAACCGCTTTCGGCCCCCATCCACACATTATTACAACCGGCCCTGGCGAGATCGGCAATATAATTTTCCTGCAACATCAGGTCAACCCTGGCTTGTATTTTAAAATGAAACTGAAGGCCTTCCTTTTCAATCAGGTCAGCAAATTCCCGAACCCAGCCGGGTTTTAATCCGAATATATCATCACAGAACCAGATATGATCAAAAGCATATTGTTCCTTTAGCATTTTCAGTTCTGCCACCACATGCGAAGCAGAGCGGGTATTATACCGGTTGCCATAAATGGGTTTGGCGCACCAGTTACATTTAAAAGGGCATCCCCTGGTGGTTGCCATATTCAATGAAAAATATCCTTTGTGTTTCACCCATATTTTCCGGTAAGCGTCCATATCCACCAGGTCCCAGGCGGGAAAGGGCAACTCATCCAGGTTTTTCATCACTGATCTTTTAGCCGTCCGAACGATGGCCTCTTTCTGTTTGAATGCAATACCGGGTATGGAAAGAAAATCAGTGCTGCCATTGTTGAGATTACTGATCAGTTCCACCAGGGTTTGTTCCGCTTCTCCCAGCAAGATAAAGTCGGCGCCCTCTTCCAGGTATTTCTCAAAATGATCATTCGCATCCGAACTGGCCACCAATACTGTACACCCTTTCTGTTTGGCAAACTTCATCATCTCAAAAGCTGCTTCCCGCATATTGGTCAGACACATTTTGGTGAGATAGTTAAAGCCATCATCATAAATGATAAAATAATCAGGTTGGTTTTGTTGCAAAGGCAGGATGATTTCTTCCGGCCCGAAGGCAAACATGGTATCCATGAAACTCACTTCATGTCCCAGGTTCCGCATCATGGAAACGGCATACAAACAACCGATGGGCGGATAGGGCTGACCGGTGGCCCATTGCTTGGGGTCAAAACGCATAAAGTAAGAATGGGAAAAAAGGATTTTACTCATGGCGTATGATTTGATGAAAGGGTGGTTCCGGGTGATAAATACAATCTGCACACACATTTTTCGCAGGTGGGGTTGCTCGCCACATCCAGGTTTTTTCTAAACCGGATCGCCTGCTCACTGTTCAGTATATCATTGAATGCGCCTTCCCGGATATTGCCCATGGCTTCGTGAAAAAAGCAGGGTCGTATGGTTCCGTCTGCTTCCACCACGGCCGATACCCAGGGTGCATTGCACTTTTGATAAGGAAAAGACTGCAGCCCATGCAGGGCTGAATAATAAGTATGAATTTGCATCAGTCTGTCTGCTGACTCTGCAATAAAACCGTTATCCGCTTGTCGTTCTTCATTTACACGTTCCAGAATATTTTTCAAGTCCGGCAGTTCTGTTTTCGCAATCATAATTTCCTGCTGTCTATCTCCGGACCATAATACTTCGCGATTGAATGCATGACTGCTGACATCTGCGGGCAGAAAACTGATCTGATTAAGACCCATTTTTTTTGCCGTTCGGATAATATCGCCCATGATCCGGAAATTAAGCTGGTGCAAAACGGTCCGGGCAGTAATCCGGTAAGCTGGATTGATCGAACGGATGGCTTCTACTCCTTCCTGTAATAAATCAAATGCACCGGCAATATTCCTGATCCGGTCATGTGTAGCCGGGTCACCATCGAGCGAAACAATGATCTCCGACACTTTTTCCGTCAGTAGTTGGGCATGCTTTTTCAGGGTCAGTCCGGTTGAAAGCAAGACCACACTGATTTGCTCCTGCCGGAGGATATCACATAACTGAAAAAAAGCAGGATGCAGTAAAGCTTCTCCTCCCGACATCAGCACCTGTTGCGTGCCGAGTTTTTTCAGCGATACCAGTAACTGACTGATATCATTTGCCGTCAATTGCTGCCGTTGCTGATTATCTTTCCAGATATCACACATCACACAGCGGCAATTACATCCGCTATGTGGCATCAATACCACCAGTGGCATAGCCTTGATTACACTGGTTTGTAAACTCCGATGCCTTTTAAAACGATGATATAAGGTGCCTGCAATTGTCATGAGATTTGAATACAAATCCAGGGAAAAGGATCCTGGTTCTTTTTAAAAAACCGGAAACGGCTGGCAGGTTTTGATAAAATAGTGTAAGATAAACCGGCCAACTCCTCCCAACTGTGATGGAAATAATAAGCGGCCATTGCTGGTACACCCGACTCATTAAAATAGCGAATCGTTCTTTCCCTGGCAGCCGCAACATTCTGCTGATCGTAAAAAGGACTATCGAGCAGGTGCAGCTCCCCACCGGGTTTTAATATTTCCCGGGACCGTTTTATCACATCCTGCAATGATTCAAAATACTGGATGCTGGAAGCAAAAACTATTGCATCATATTTTTTACCCTTCAGCTCCGGGTGATCCAGACTTCCATTGATAAAATGAAGATTGGGCTGATTGCCAAAAACTCTTTTCGCCTGTTCCAGTTCTGTTTCATTGATATCAGTCCCTGTTATTGTATGCTGACGATCTAGAGCCAGAAAATTGGAGAGCCAGCCATTGCCACAGCCGGATTCCAGGATATTCCATGAACCTGTTTTATGCTGAAAATACTGCTGTAGTTTTAGTGCCGAGCGTTTCCTGATTTCCCATTCATTGGCATAGCGGTGGGTGGCAGCAATCTTAGGCAGTTGTTGCAATTCCTGATCAGAATAGATTCTTCCTTCCCTGCTGCGCAAACGGATATAGGCCTGTTCGAATAACAGGTCGGTCTCCCTTCCGTGCTCATATACTATTTCTTCTTTCAGCATCACTAAAATCCCTGTATTTCCGGTTGCCGGTATTTCCAGATCCGTTGCAATAATTTTATTTCCATTGGAAACCGGTAAAAATTCGTTTTATAACGCAGCCCCGATAAGAGTCGCATCATATTTCTTTTAGGGCTGTTCAACCGGATATCAGAAGCAGTTGGGTAATACCCGTTCAGAACCGTTTCGAAATTCCGGATATAGTCAATCATTTCCGGTTTCAGCCAGGGCGTAAGCGGGTTCTTGCGCAGATCAAATTTTTCCCATTGCGGGTTACACCAGTCTTCCAGTTTTCTAGGATAAACAAAACCGGCCGCTTTTACTTTTTCAAATAATTCCGACCCCTCTGTTGGCACCGGGCTATAGGTATAGAGTACTATCTCCGTTCGGGGATTTGCTTTTTTAACCTGTTTGATAAAATTGATATCAAAAATGATTTGCTCCCAAACAGCTTCTTCTGTATCGGCGGGCAATCCGAGTACAAATGAATATTCCGGGATGATGTCAAATTGTTTCATCCTTTCAGCAAATTGTAAAATCTGCTCTGCGTTTTGTGTACCACCCTTATCCAGTGCCTGCAATACTTTATCACTCCCGCTTTCTGCACCAAAAAATATCATCCGGCAGCCGGATTCGCGAATTGCCGCAAGGGAAGCATCGCTGAATTTATTCATGGTATCAATCCGGGCCATGCCCCACCAGTTCATTTGTTCGGGGCGAAGCAGACGGGAAAACTCCACCGCTCTTTTTTCGGAAACAAAAAAGTTATTATCATGAAACTCCACTGCATCAGCACCCCATTTGTCTTTTACATACTTGATATCCTTGTACACCAATTCCGCTGATTTTGCTTTCCATCGGGCTTCATAAAGCGGAACCACAGCACAGAAAGAACAGGTGAAGGGACAACCAATACTGGAATGATAAGCCATCGTCCTGTTGCCCATCCATGTTTTTCCAAGATAATGCTGGCCCGCAGGATAAAACTGATCTACTTTATCATAAGGAAGTGAAGGCAGCGGGTCCTGGTCAAATAAATCTTCTTTGGCTGTTTTAATGACCTTTTCACCGGAGCGGAACACCAGGTTTTTGATCAGTTCATAAGGCTTGTTATTTTCCAATGCGTCCAGCAATGCAGGAAAAGCATGTTCACCGGCCCCATTAATGACAAAATCCACATCACCCGATTCCAAAACAATGCCGGCATGATTGGATGGGAAATAGCCACCCCAGATCATGATGGTATGCGGGAACTGTTCCCTGATCTTCCGGGCAATGGGAATGGCCTGTTTGGTTTGGGGTCCCGGCATCACGGTAAAGCCGATATAGCGGTACTCCCCGGTCCGCAGGTAGGCGGCCAATGCTTCAAAAGGATCCTTTTCCCAGTTACCATCCACCAATGCCCATTCAAACCGGTTATCAATACTGGCCGCAACCGCCATGATTGAATTCGGAAACCGGTGCTTGGCTTCGGCACTCCTGGGGTTAAAAAACAGGACCTTGTTCATGACTGATCAAAACGGCTACAGTCAAAGACAAGTTGCCCCGTTGAAGCAGCTGAATAATATTATTTTTAATGCCTGGGAACAATAAACATGAAATTCAGCATAAGACAACTTTTCAGACAGGCAAGGGTAAAAAAGCCTGCTGAGGGCTATGATACATGGGCAGGCAGCTATGATGATCAGCCTCATAATCTGATCCTTCACCTGGACCGGGAAATACTAAACAATATGCTGCAAGATGTTACAATCCTGAACCGGAAGCTGGCTGATATTGGCTGCGGTACTGGCCGGCACTGGACCGAATTGTATAAAAGGAATCCTGTTTCCATCACCGGCTTTGATGTATCAACCGGTATGCTTGAAAAACTAAAGCTCAAATTCCCGGAAGCCCCTGTTTTCCTGGTGAAAGATCATGAGCTAAGTGGCATTGCAACCAATCAGTTTGACTTCCTGCTTTCCACCCTCACCCTGGCCCATATCAAAAATGCCCGTAAAGCGCTGGAAGAATGGAACAGGGTCTTGCAATCCGGGGGGGAACTGATTTTTACCGATTACCATCCTGATGCCCTGCAGCGAAATGCCAGCAGGACATTTCATCATCAGGGTAAAACCTATGCGGTGCAAAGTCATGTACACCCGGTAGAACAAATCCGACAAATAGCAGGGCAACTGGGATGGACAGAAATCCGATATACAGAACGGAAGATTGATGAGTCCGTGAAAGATTTTTATCTGCAGCAAGGGGCGGAAGCACTGTACCAGCAATACCAGGGAATGCCACTGATCTATGGCATCCATTTCAAAAAACAATGATGATACTCCGGAATCTACAACTGTATGAGGAGCAGGAAAGAAAAGACCTGCTGATACAGGATGGATCCATTGCTACTATTACTGCAGCCGGAACACTGAAGAACCCAACAAATATTCCATTCATTGACACGGAGGGGTTAACGGCTTTTCCCGGGTTTATCAATTCACACGATCATCTTGATTTTAACCTCTATCCTCAGTTAGGAAAAGGTCCTTATCCGAATTATACTTCATGGGGAAAGGATATTCACCTTCGGCACCGTGACCTGATTGATACCATACAAAAGATACCGGTGGCACTCAGAACGCAATGGGGTATTTACAAAAATCTGCTGAACGGATGTACCACCGTGGTGGATCATGGCAAAGAACACAAAGCAGCAGATGAATGGATACAGGTGTTCAGGGCAACCCATTCTTTACATTCCGTCGCCTTTGAAAAAAACTGGAAGCGAAAGCTAAACCATCCATTCAGCCGGAAAAAGCCATATGTGATCCATGCAGGGGAGGGAACTGATGAGTTGGCCAGAGCAGAAGCCGGAAAGATCAATCGCGCCAATTACCTGCGAAAAAAGATAGTGGCGGTACATGCAGTATCAATAGAACCACTGGAGGCCCGCGGCTTTCAGGGCATCGTTTGGTGTCCCTCTTCCAATGAATTTATGTTTGGAAGAACAGCCCCGATAAACCAGTTAAAACAATTTACCCGCATTGTATTCGGTACTGATTCCACATTAACGGCCGGCTGGGCATTGAAAGAACATCTTCAAACTGGCCTGAATACCGGTATGGTTCAGCTGCCGGAACTGATTGGTATGCTAAGTTCAGAACCCGCAGCCCTTTGGGGTATGCAACACAAAGGACGCATTGCTCCTGGTTTTGATGCAGATATCTGTCTCTATGCTGGTGAAGACCCGGTGAATGGACAACTAATGATGGTGATCCGCCAGGGCCGGGTTTTATTGTATCATGCATCACTCGAATCGGCTTTACCCCTGAACGATGACATTCCATACTGCAGGATCCGCTATGCCGGTGAAGAGATCCTGGTGGCTGGTCGCCTTTCTTCACTGGTTCGGGAAATTCAACAGTATTATCCAACCGCCAATATTCCATTTGAACTGCTTTGAGCCGGCTAAAATTCATAGAAGTCAATTTTCATTGTCACGCTGACATGAGCAACCCGGAAGCGGTGATTGAAAAACATCGTCAGCCTAATCTCTATGCAAACGAATTAAAGAAAGAAGCGGATGTTGTAATGGTGAAACATCTTCGCTTCAATGGCGAACGTGTAGCCAATGGTATTCGCTACCGTTTTTTTGAGCGTTCCAATCGTTTTTGGAATCTCCCGGGTCCCACCCTCCGATTTATTGCTGCCGAAAAGCCTGATCTTGTTTTGGTTCGCGGATTCATTTTCCCCCTGCAGGTAATGGCACTACGGAGAAAACTGGGACCTGCACCGGTTATTTTATTACAGCACCAGGCAGATCATCCTTTCCGGAGAAAAAAAATTATCCAGCAATTAGCCGACCGTTCTGTCAATGGTTATTTATTCAGTGCGAAGGACATGGCGGCACCTTGGTTAAGTGCAGGCATTATCCGGGATCCCAACAAATGTTTTCTGTGTCCTCCGGCATCTTCTCAATTTGATGTAAAAGATAAATCCGAATCTCGTGCTAAAACAGGAATGGGAGATGGCAAACAATTTCTATGGGTCGGCCGTCTCAATGTCAATAAAGATCCGTTTACGGTACTCGAAGCCTTTGAAAAATACTTTGAAGGCAGGGCTGATGAAAAATTATACATGATCTTTCAGGAATTTGATTTACTGGAAGCGGTACAACAAAGGATCCGGCAACATCCGCTGCTTTCAAAACAGGTTTTATTGATTGGAAAAAAAGATCATGCGGCATTAGAAGACTGGTACAATAGTGCCGATTATTATATATCAGCAAGTCATTATGAAAGTTTTGGGTTTGCCCCAATGGAAGCCATCGCCTGCGGGTGTGTACCAATAATGAGCAATATTCCCGCCTCCATTCAGCTGGTACAACAGGGTAAACTGGGATACTTATTTGAAAAAGGAAACAGTGTGGGTTTGTACCGGGTACTTTGTTCTCTCGATCATACTGATCATCCCGTTCGATCAGCTGCCTGCCGGGATTTTTTCAGCAAAGAGTTGTCGCCCGCTGCCATTGCTTCCCGGCTCCTGCAAATTGCCGGCAGTGTGAAAACCAAATAAGCCACCCAGTTTTTCGGTCATGGCCTTTACCGGGTATTCATTAACCGGCTCAGGAACTGTATATTGTTCCAGCAGCTCCAGACTCTGGTTGATCATTTCCAATTTAGAGGGGACCGTAATGCTGTTTAGCATATTTTTTTTCATCGGCTGCGTAAACCGGATCACATAGGCCCCGGCCAGCAGCGCTTCTGTACACACACATCCAAAACCTTCATACAATGATGGATGCAGAAAAATTTTAGCCCGTTGCATATACTGCAATACATCCGGATAGGGTAATTCACCGGTGAAACGTATGTTATCTTTTAATCCCAGTGTGGCTGCTCTCTGTTGCAGGGATGCTTCTTCAGGCCCGCTGCCGCATAAAACAGCTTTTACAGAAGGAATACTTTGCTTAATGGCAAATACCAGTTCCAGAAAAATACTGTATTGCTTTAAAGGAATCAGTGATCCCACGGCCAGCAGATCAATGTCTTTTTCGGGAGGGGGCGATTGATATAACTGTTCATCCGGACCGAATGGAATTACATGCAAGGGGCGTATACCATGTTCCTGATAAAAATGTTCCTGGATAAAATCGGACACAGCGATTAATCTTTCCGCCGGGATTTTCAATGCTGCAGGAAACGGGTTATCCTGATTGGCGTCCTGTCCCGCAATCCAGCAAAAATGCGGGAGCTGATACTTTGCCGATATCATTTCAGCAGCCCTGGCGGCTTCTCCATACCAAAGGCTCAGTATTCCGGCAATGGATTCCTGTTTGCATAAACGGTCCAGCTCCTGCTTTACTTTATATCGCAAGATCCGCTTGGCAATTCCGCTTCTGTTGCAACCTCCCATGGCGTAAACCGGAATTCCCTCCCATACATACTTTTTTTGCTGATAGGGATATTGCAGACTGACGATGATGATTTTTAAACCGGGAAAACTGCTTTTCAATTGACGTACAAAACACTGGAACCAGGGTAAACAGGTACTGTCTGATTCATTTTCCGGAAAGCCCGGTGTAAGCAGGATCAATGATGATGCTTTTGCCGGCATGTATAAATTTATCGGGCTGCTGTTTGAGTTTCGGTCTCTCTGATTCCTGAAAGGGGAGTTGTTTTCCGCTTCAATCTTTGCAGCCGGTATAATTTGCTGTACTTCAAAAAAACCTGGTTGGCTGATTGGGCAGCAATCACCAGTCCGTCGGCACCATCGAGAAACCCTCTCCTGAAGACATATCCATTGAGAAATGCCCAAAGGGGATGGATCAGCAATTTGTACCAGTTGCTTCTTTTTCCCGCAGCATATAGTGAAGCTGCTGCAATCGAACTGAGCCGGTTATGCTGCCAGACCAGGTCCTCTGGACTATTGAATGAATAGTGTAATATTTCTCCCTTCAGAGGTGTAATCGTAGTATTGGGTTCGGGAATCACTTTATCATGTGGATTCAATCCGCCCCATTGCGCGATTCTTCTGTCAAATAATCTTAATTTTTTATCAGGATACCAAAGCCCGTGACGAATAAAATGTCCGCAATAAGCAGTACAGCGGTTCATGGAATAAGCCCGGCTGTGTAAGGTATCCCTCACAGCAAGTATTGATGCCGTTAGTTCGGCATCCAATGCCTCATCTGCATCCAGGCTCAGGATATAATCATGTGAGGCCAGTGCAATGGCTGCATTCTTCTGACCAATATAACCCCTGAATTTTTCCTGGTAAACAATGGCCCCGCAACTCCTCGCCAGCTCCACAGTATGATCGGTTGAATAAGAATCCAGGATAATGATCTCATCAGCAACAGGCTTTACAGACTCAATACACCTGACGATATTGAGTGCCTCATTATAAGTGATAATAACTGCTGAGATTTTATACATAATTACCGGATACTTTATTGTATCGCAGGAAGGGGTTCGGTGGTTGTCCGGGAGGAAAGATGTTTAGAGAGGATGAGGGCAAAAACCGGCAGAAAGCTGAAAAAAACTAACCCATATTGTGTTTCAAAGCAGGATTCTGTTCCGCTAAACAGTAAAAGGCTGATGACCGTCATGGTGATCAGGGTCTTTTTTTCTTTAACTGCCAAATACAGCAGACTACCGCATATCATCAAAAATAACAGCACTGCAACCAGGCCACCGGTGAGCATGGATTGTAATAGTTGATTATGTGTATTATAAGCCAGGTATCCCAAATCATCTGTTCCAGGCTGCCCCTGGTACAAATGCCGTTGTATGAACTGATCCTGTAAGCCAGCCTTCCCCTTTTCTTCCCCTAATCCTGTCAACCAGGCCTGTTTTTCACTCAGTATTGTTGGTACCAGTTTCCATTGCAGATAACGAAACTGGAGGCCGTTTAAATAATCGGCTTCATCAAACTGTTCCCGGTCCAGACTGGCCCAGTCTGTTTGTACAATTTCCCTGAACCGGTTGCTGACCGGGTTTTTAGTGAATGCGATTAGCAACAGGGGAACCAGGAGCAATAGTAGCCACCCCAGTTTCTTTTTACCGGTTTTATTCTTCAGGAAATAATAAACAAGATACACTACCCAGCAAAACAAGATTAGTTTGGAAGCAAGCAGGACCAGTATCAGCGAAAAGAAAACTGTCAGTATCCCATCCAATTTTTTCCCGGGTAAAAAATTAAATCCTGTTCCGTATTCCAGTATATAAACCAGGGAAAAGAATAACAGGAAGGAAAAAAATACCGCATGCTGGTTTAGCGGACTCACCAGATCATGATAAAAGAAAATGGTTTCCTGTCCTGTACGTATCCAGGTATTTACATCTATCAGCAGGCAATACAAACAGGCGGCCAGCAGGAGTAAAACAAAATACTGCATCAGTCTTTTCAATTGTTTGCTACCCACAAAGCCCGTAAATGAAACCGCAACAGGTACCAGTACCAGGGCTGATTTCATTTCCAACTGTGATCGCATGACGGTTGTATTGTCCTTCAGTAAAAGATTAATCACCGTATATAAAAAATATAAAAGGCAACTAATCAAAAAAGGACTAAGGCTGGATCTGAAAAGAAGGGAAACGGCTTTCTTTTTATAGCAGGCAAGTCCCGTGATCAGCAATAATCCGGTACTGATACTGCTGACGGCCCTGAAATGGAAAATCATTCCTGTAAAGAAGCATAGCACCCAAAGCGAAAACAGGGTTTTTATAATGGACCCATTTTCCCTTTGCAAAGTCATATCGCTTTGGGGTATCACAGATGACTGGCGGCTGACCTGTTTTTAAGTTTTTTCAGGAGGCTGCTTAGTAAAGCAAAGGCAATGGCCAGAGACATGCATACAAAAACGCCAATGAAGAGCCAGGGTAATAGTTTGGGATTATCAGGTTTATTGAACTGACTGAATCCCTGCAATACATATACGGCACTGGTGAAACGCAGGCTTTCCTGGTAGCCCAGCAGCTTTTCATGCATTTCGATCAGTTGCCGGTTGATACTGGTGCCATCAATAATTACTGAGGAAGAACTGTGTCCATAACCGCCGATAAGGGCTTCCATATTTTTTTTAGTGGAATCCAGTTTGCTGATCTCTTCCCGGGTTCTGATGATCAGCTCGGTTAGGTTCGCTTTTTTTATTTCCAGCCGCTGTTTGATATAACTCCCTTTATCAAAACCATTGAGGAGGGCTGATTGAAGGCTGTCCAGTATGGATTGATCAGTTACAATAGCATCAATAGTAAAACCGTTGGGGTTGGTGGGTGTAAATGCCTGTTGTATTTCTTTTGCGGTCAGGCCCTTGGTACGATAAAGTATCTCCGGCCCGCACCCCAATGCCTGTGCCAAACTGCTGTATTCCTGTTGCTTTAATAATTTATTCCAGTTATTGACGATCTGAATCTGTTCGGGATTGGTCAGGATATTGGAATGCAGTACCAGTCTTGATTTATAGGTCACCGGTATTACTTTACTGTACATGAACCAGCCACCCACAATGCCGGCAAGCAGGGCTGTCAGGAAAATCCATTTGAACTGACGAAAGAACCGGATGCCTCTTTCCAGTAATCGCAACAGGTCGATCTCCTCTGTTGGTTGTGGGGTGGTCATGCAATAAGCTTTTCTTTCTCAATCGGTTTCCAGGGCAAAAGGGTTGTTTCCCTACAGAAATATTCTGCTTTAGCGGCCGGGCAGCTTATTATCTTCGTAAGGAATCATGGCTACGATCAATCACCGGACACTGATCCGCAATTTTTCCTCCCTCGGGCTGGTACAGGGCATCAATGCGTTGATACAGCTGCTGCTGGTGCCCCTGGTGATCAGCCGGATCGGGGTGGATTATTATGGTCAGATCGCCGTGATCCAGGTGATTGTGTTTTTCCTGGCTACCCTGGCTGAATACGGGTACGGACAAACAGGAGCGCGGGATGTGGCATTGAATCGTAATAATAAAACGGTATTGGCTGAGTTGTTTTACAATAGTCTTTATACCAAATTTTTTCTCTGCATTGCTGCCTTTTTGCTCCTGCTCCTGCTCTCGCTGATCTTTCCGGTGATCCGATTACAATTTTCCCTGTATTGCCTGGCTTTTGTATTTGTGCCCGGACAGGCATCCCTGCCTTCCTGGTTTTTACAGGGGATGGAAAAGCTGCAATGGGCCGCATTGATCAGTCTGTTTTCCAAAATACTATTTGCCATTGCTGTTGTTTTATTTATCCATGATCCTGCGCATACCGGTTTGTTTACCCTTTTCCTGGGACTGGGTAACCTGGCCACCGGAGTTATAGCATCTATGTGGCTGATCAGGTATTATCAGCTGCCGGCCGTACCATTCAGCATGCAAAAAGTAATCATCTCCCTGAAGGAGGGTTGGCCGGTTACCGTGAGCAATCTCTTGATGAACTTCATGCAGTATGGGAATCTTTTTATTCTCCGGTTGTTTACGAATGACCTCATCGCCGGTTATTTCAGTGTGGCTGAAAGAATTTATTTTTCCATGAAACAATTGCTAACGGCTTTTTCCCAAACCATTTACCCCAGCGTATGTCAATCGGCTCTGGAAGGCAGGGAGAGTTTGCAACAGTATTTTAGAAAAATTTTCACCCCATTTTGGTTGTTGACAATAGCCGGATCTGCTATTGTTGCCCTTTTCGCTCCTTTTATCACCCGTTTCTTTGTACAGGAGCGGCAGGAGGATGCCATTTTTTACCTGCGGATCCTCTGTGTGATCCTGCCGGTTGTTTGCTTTAATATTCCCGGCTCTCTTTCCCTGCTGGCCACCAATCACCTTAAAAAGTATTTCATCATTTATACAGTGGGATTTATGCTTGGCACCCTGGCCAATATCATCCTGGTTCCGCTCTGGATGGCCCATGGTACCCTCTTCGCTATTGGGATCACCGAATTATTCATCACGATCGCAGTTAGTCTTGCCCTGCGCAGTTTACCTGATAAAAATTCAATATCAGCACAACCCCGGCACTGAAAAATGCGATTGAACAGGCAGTTATGTCAGCCCGGATCAATCCATATATTCCCTTCGCTTTTATTTACTTTTTTGTAAATGCTGCGGGGCTTCCTTTTGGGCTCCTGTACACTTCCTTACTGGCCCCTTTTTTTTATGCCTGGGTAGTACTGAAAAAAAAGCAGGAAATATTATTCCCATTCCTGCTTTGCCTGCTTCCGTTTGTGCTGGCACATCTGAATCTGGAAAGCCTGGATCGGATGCAATATCTCATCACTATGCTCAACCTGCTGACCGTCTATATTTTCGGGCAGGCTTTTCATACCTGGTTGAATAAAGACAGTCAGAAAGAAAAAACCCTTCGTCTCCTGCTACATACCAATGGCCTCTTATGTCTGATTGCTATTCTATTTTATTTCACCCCTTTTCAATCCCTTTTCTGGAGCCGGCAAAACCTGACCAGTGATGTCACTGATTTTCTGCGGTTGAAAATGTTCACATACGAACCGTCTTATTATGCCCTGTTGTTTGTACCCCTCTTCCTTTATTTTTTTCTTCAGTATGTATTCCGGCAAAATCAAATCCGGAGCAGTATCCTTTTACCCTTGCTGTTCCTGCCTTTTATTTTATCCTTTTCTATTGGCGTAATCATTTGTTTGCTCACCGCAGGGTTTTGTTGTCTGATTATTCGTTTCCCTCATTTATACCGCAACAGAAGAATTGTAAACGGATTCATCAATACCCTCTTCATCAGCATCGCCCTGCTCATGTTTGCCGGTATTTTTTTCCCGGATAACCCTTTATTTATCCGTATTGAAAATATCCTGACCGGGAACGACAGCTCCGCAGAAGGCAGAACCGGGGATGCTTTTATCATTGCCCGGCAATTATTGGATCAGGGAAATCCTTATTGGGGTATTGGTGCCGGGCAACTGGAGCTGGCCGGGGCAGACCTGATCAGGGGGTACTATCTCTATTATCACAATACACCGGTAGCCATCCCCAATGCTGCTGCAGAAACACTGGCTTTATTTGGCTGGCTGGGTTTGGGTCTCAGGATTGGTATCGAGTGTCTGCTTTTTTTACTGACAAAGCCCTGGAAAAATTATTACCGGCTGATTCTTTTTTTCTTTGTGTTTCTTTATCAGTTTACTGGGAGCTATATCACCAATGTAGCTGAATATGTTTTGTGGATACTGGCATTCACCAATGCTTTTCCGGCCTTTGATATATCGGCCGCTCATCAACGAAAAGCATCAGCCTTACTTCGTACAGGCAGCTGACATCAGTTTTTCATAAGCCGAAATGATTTGATCCGGGTGATAGAGGGTCCTGATTTTTTCCAGATTGGCTTCTTTCCATTTTTTATAGACAGATGCATCCTGTTCAGCTTCCAGAATAGCAGTAACGGCAGCTGCACTGGAAAAATAATGAGCGGCTTCACCCAGTACGGCCCGGTTGAATGGATTATCATGTGCGGCAATATGACAAGCACAGGCCATGGCTTCCAGCAGGGAAGGATTGGTGCCCCCCACTGAATGTCCATGAAAATATATTCTTGAATAGTAACGCAGCTGATCCAGTTTATTCATATCATAAATGGATCCTTTGAATAAAATGCCAGGATGATTGTATTTTTTTTGCAGTTGCCGGCCCATTTTATTTTGATGATCCCCAATAACCATCAGGGGAAGATCCTGAGCGGTTTGCAGATAGCCCTGGATGATCATCTCCAGGTGATTTTCAGGAACAAATCGTGCAATCAGTAAATAATAAGCATGTGGTTCCAGCCCGAATTCTTTTACAATATTTTCATCCGGACTGTCAAATACACTGGCGGCATAGGGAATAAAGGCGGCGTTTTGTCCATAGGCTTGCTGCAGATATTCCTGAATGGCGACAGAATCTGCAATCAGTACATCTGCATGACGGGCTGCTTTTTTCTCCGCATATTTTAAATAGAGCCGGGTGAGCCCATTGTATTTTTGTCTTTTCCATTCCAGTCCATCCATATTCATCAAATGCACGGTATGCTTCGGCCAGCGCCTGTACCATAGGGCATCACTGGTATAACCCAGATGCAGCAATACATCAAACGATCTTTTACGGGCATCTTTGATACAATGCAGATCGTATAAAAACTGTCCGGCAGTACCGATCCGGTTTTCGGGATCTTTACAATGAATCAGGTGAACATCATTCCATTCAGCCTGCTGATAAGGATGGTGATTTGAGTTATATACCCATACCTGGTGCCCCCTTGCTGCGAGACCGGCAGAAAGATAGGCGGCAAACTGTTCAAAGCCGCCGTAGTGATTGGGTACTCCTCTGGTACCCATGATACCAATGCGCAACTGCTTCATGAATGCAATACGGTTTGATAAGCGGAAAGGGTCATTGCTGCGGCACGCTCCCAGGTATAATTAGTTTTAATGCTGTCTGCTAATTGCATGGGGGTGGCCGTAGTTGCTGCTTGCATCACTGCTTCCCGGATGGATGCCGGTTTACCGGGATCGCAATAAAAAGCCTCGTCTCCAAAATAATCACGGGTATACCCCTTTGCTGTTATCACAATATTACAACCCATTGCCGCTGCTTCAAGCGAAGAAAGCCCGCATGTCTCGAACCAGCTGGGTAAGACGTGTACCCGGGCCCTTGCATAATAATGAGCCAGGGCTGTTTGAGTCAGCCGGCCGGCAAAAACAATATTGCCGGCTGCTTCCTTTTTACATTGCTGATAATAGGATTGCTGGTTAGGGGCCGCCGATCCAGCCAGTACCACCTGTTTACCACAATTATTCAAAGCCCGGATCAGGTTCAATTGGTTTTTGATACCCTCGATCCTTGCGGCACAAAGTATGAGGTCGTTGTCTTTTTCAATCCTTCCCGGGTTTCCAAACAATGTTGTATCAATGCCATTGGGGATGATGCAAGCTGTTTGATGGATACCCAGTTGCCTGATCTGCTCCAGTTCCATGGATGAATTGGGTAAAATACAGGCGGCGCCAGATAAAATTTTCCGGATGCTTTTTTGTTGTCCCTTAAAAAGATATTCCCAGGCTGGTAAGCGATCATTTCCTTTTACGGCCCGGCCCAGTGTTTTGATGTACTCTGTGCGGGCGGCAGAAAAGGGTTTGAGCAATAAACCAGAAAGGCCCTTTCGGTGCTGCCTGTCATACTCGCTGTAATCAATATAAACCGGTGATACGACATAGGGTTTTTTGATCCTTTGCAGGTGCGGGAGTATATCTGCTGGGCGGGTGATATTGAAAAAATGAAAAAGGTCAAACTCATTTTCTTTGATCCGTGAATGGCTGAGGCATACCCTGGCATCGACCCCCTGTTGATTGAGTTGCCTGGCTGTTTCTGTAATTTGAACGGTATCCCCACCCGGTATGGTATAAAGTGTAGAGCGACCGATTAAAGCTATCCGCATAGGTCTGGGGCTTCACAATTTTGATCGCCCGAATACCTAATCTGATTTCTGTCTATTCCCGTTGCCTCAGCCAGTTTTTTTCCTCTTCGGAAATGGCAATCAATGCATATTTTTCAACCGCACTGATCACGGCTTCATCCAATAGATCCACCACACTGGTATAACTGGCATTTGGGGATGCTTTGATCAGCAGCATGAGTCCTTTTCTTCCTTCCCGGTAACGGAGCGTATCATCCAGGATTTTTTGTTTACGGGTAATAATATCCCGGAGACCAGTCAGACTGGTTTCGCGAATGCTGTTTTCCCGGAATGCATTATTCCAGCTGCCCTCGTAATAGTAGTGTTTACCTGCCGTCAGCAATACGGTCAGGGCATAGGACTCGCCCAGTTCCGTAGGATGTTCTTTTGAATCCTTGGGCATGCCCAGCGGCAGGCCCCCGGGCCGGCTTAATTCAGTGGTGATCACAAAAAAGCTGATCAGGAGAAAACCCAGGTCTACCATCGGTGTCATGTCGATACGGGGAAGCGGCTTTTTCATCCGGCGCACACCCGGTCTTTTTCTGGCAGATGAATCTGCAGCCATATCAAGTTGTGCCATAAGCAGTTTTACATTAAGATACCGGGGCTTTATCATTCCATAAAAGTCATTGGCCCTGCTGACGCCTCTCAGTCCTTATGCTGATAAACAAGTGTACCTTTAATACCCAATCAATCAATCATGAAAACGATCATCATTCCCACCGATTTTTCCCCGGTTGCTACCAATGCGATGCATTATGGTTTGGAGATGGCCCGTTCCGTGAATGCCAGTCTCCTGCTTTTCCATGCCTACCAGGTGCCGGTCAGTTATTCAGATGTGCCCATCATTCTGGTATCTGTGGATGAACTGAAGAAATCCGCTGAAGAGCGATTGGAGACCCTGAAAAAAGAAGTGGAACATATCAGTTCCGGGTCTGTAAAGATTTATACCGAAGCCGTGATGGGCAACTTCAGTGATGAGCTGGAAAATATCTGCCAGAAAATAAATCCCTTTGCCGTGGTCATGGGTTCCAAAGGTTCAGCCGGAATTGAAAGGGTACTTTTCGGAAGTAATACACTGGCAGCAATCAAACATATCACCTGGCCGGTAATTGCAGTACCTCCGGGAAAAACCTATGGCAATGGTATTCAAAAAATAGGTTTCGCCTGTGATTTCAGAAATATCGTAGCAACCACCCCTTCTGCCGCTATACTTGATATGGCAAAGGCCTTTAATGCTGAGCTGCATGTGCTCAATGTAGATTATCACGATAAGCATTTTAAACCCGATACGCCTGAACAATCCGTGATGCTGCATACCTTACTGGAATCTGCAAATCCGGAATATCATTTTATAGAGCATCGGGATGTGGAAGATGGTATCAATGAGTTTGCGGATAAAAACAACCTGGATCTGCTGATCACCATTCCGAAAAAACATAAACTATTAGAAGGACTGTTTCATCGAAGTTCAACTAAAGAGCTGATTGTTCAGTCCCATGTGCCGGTGATGTGTATCCACGAATAATTGTATTATTCAACCAACACAAAGGCAGCCCAGTAATAGGGAGGGTATTTCTTCCGCATATCTGTTTGTGCCTGGCTAAAAGCGTCTTCTATTTTCTTTCCGCCCAGCCAGTAACCGTAAAATGCGGTCATGAGTTCGGCTGTTTCCTTATCGGGTACCTGCCAGAGGCTGACGATCAGTTTTTTTACACCGGCCATCTTAAAAGCCCTTTGTAAACCGAATACACCCTCACTTCCTTTCACATCACCCAGGGCCGTTTCGCAGGCGCTGAGTACCACCAGTTCGGTATTAGAGAGGTTGAGTTGTGATATTTCATAAGCCGTTACAATACCATCTTCCACCCCTTCAATGGGGGTTTTGCCGCTCCAGGCGTAGTTGCCTCCTGCAAGGATCAGACCGCTTCGCAAAAGGGGATCTTCTGCCAGGGTATAACTGTTTTCGCTGTTGGTTATCGTTTCCTTCCTGATCAATTCGGGCTCGGGAAGAAAAAAACCATGGGTGGCGATGTGCAGCACAGCAGGCGATTGTCCGCTGATTGCCTTAAGCTGTTCTTCGGAAGCATCTGTTTTTCTATATAAAGCAGTACTTAGTTTATTTTTCTCAAACAAAGATTTTATCGCAATTATCTCCTGTCCCGTACCCGGAAGATTGGGCCAGGTACCAGCCCTGTTGCCTCTGCTGTCCGGCCGACTCACGATTGACGGGCTTTCAATTTGTGTGGTTTTTATTTTTTTCTTCACCAGGGCAGCACTATCCATTGTAAAAACTGCATCGCCAAAAAGACCAATTGACTGTGGGCGGTTGCCTTCAGCTGTCTGCTGACGCAGGGCAATTTGTCGGATGCCGGTAAATTGCCTTAGCTGGTATTGGTCCATCAATAATTTATTACTGTCAACCCGCAATGCATGAAAGGCAATACTGAATAATTTTCCGGCGGGTGAATAGCTTACTTTTTTCTTTTCTTTGAGGTAGGGCTCAAGTGGCGCCCATATTAATTGGTATAATTCCTTACCCAGATTAGAAGCGGCTGATTTACTTTTCAGTTCTGCCCCCCGGTAAAAATTATTCACCATGCTGGTAGCGGTATGACCGGCGCTATCGAAAAGCTTTGCCAATTGAGATTCTTCACAAAGCGGAATAAAAACCGGTACCGGATCTTTTTTATTAAGAATATAGGCCGCGTAGATGATACTATCGGTCCATTTTTTATGATAGAAGTTAAAGCGCACAAACTCAATAGCCACTTCATCCGTATCCATTGCTTCCTGGACATTATTGATCGATACTCTTAATGCTGATTGCTTTTCCCTGAATACGGCAGATTTTCTGCTCAGTTCCTTCTCCAGATTTTCAGCCATTGTTTCTTTTTCCGAGAGGTCTTTGATTCTTTTGGATGCCGGCAGGGCATACTGAGCTGCGAGGAGGGTTCGTACAGATTTCCAGTCAGCAATCAGTTGTTGAATACCCTGATCCTTGCTATTGCGGATAAAATCCAGCATGTTTCTTGTATCTGAAAGGGAAAGTGATTTGAAAAAAAGCTGAAGACTGATATTATTTTTCAGAATGGAAGCAGAGGCTTTCTGATGCTGGAAGAGAAAACTATTATTACAATCATTAAAAAAAATATTCTCACTGATAAATGCTGACTTTTCCTTCTCTGATAAAACAGGAAAGGATGCCTGAAGACTCCTTGTTGTTTTTCCGCTGCTGCTAAGCAAAAGGGGTTCGGCTTCATCATATCTTTCAAGATTCATATACAGCAGGGCCAGATCGTTTTCTGTACTTGCCGTTAACGGGTGATCCGCTCCCAGTATTTTATTTCTTTTTTCAATCGACCCCAGGTAAAGCTGTTCTGCTTGCTGTGGTTTTACCTGCCATTTTCTGTACACCGCTGCCAGATTATTCAATCCCAGCGCTATAATCGGATTATTATCTGAAAGATTTTTTTTCCAGATAGCATTGGCTGCCAGCACCAGTTCTTCTGCGCGGCGGTATTGACCAGTGTTGACGTAGAGGCTGGCCAGGTTATTCATACTGGTGGCGTAGTCATTATGATTTTCGCCATATACCATTCTCCTGATACCCATGGCCTGGAGATATAATTTTTCAGCCTGATCAAACTGCTTTTGTTTTTCATACACGGCTGCCAGGTCATTCAGGCTATTGGCATAATCAAAATGTTTTTCTCCATATACCGCTTTCCTGATATCCAGGGCCTTCCTGAAAAAAAGCGCCGCCTTTTCGAACTGGCCGATTGCAAAATATAATGTGCCCAGATTATTCAGGCTCAAAGCATAAGAGGGGTGCTGTTCACTCAGCGTTTTTTTTCGCAGTTCCAATGCCTGCTGGTACAAAGGTTCTGCCTGCTCATAGCTGCCGCGGTCAAAATAGAGTGCTGCCAGATTATTCAGTGTCGTGATGTAAAATGGATGTTGCTCTCCCAATGCCCTGGCGGTTCTTTCTTTAGATTCAAGGAACAGTTTTTCTGCTTTATCATAGAGACCCATTGTTTCATAACAGGTAGCCAGGTCATTCAGGCTTGAAGAATAATCGGTATGATTCATTCCAACCGTTTTTTTCCTAATCTCCATTGCCTGCATATATAATTGTTCCGCTTTATCATAATCGCCAATATTGGTATACAGTTCAGCGAGGTTGCTGATGCTACTGGCATATGCAGGATGGTTTTCACCGAGGGTATTCCGGTAGATTTCTGTTGCTTTTACATAATTGCTTTCTGCTTCCCGGTTTTGTCCCAGAATAGCTTGTTGGAAGGCCAGGTTATTCAGGCTTTGTGCAAAATCAGGGTGCTTTTCTCCCAGTATTTGCCTTCTTTTTTCCAATACCTGAATCTGAATGTTTCTAGCCCTTTCATAAAAACCCATTTCTGTAAACAAGGATGCCAGATTATTAAGAGAGCTTAAATAGGTGGGGTGGCTTTCGCCTACCAGGTTTTTAAGCAGGCTGCTGACCAGGGTAAATAGTTGTTCTGCGTTATCATAACGGCCAAGGTGTTGGTAAAGCGAAGCCAGGTTATTGAGGTTTGTTGCATACACTGTATCATTTCCACCGGTAAATTTTTTTGCAATCAGGTCTGCCTGCAGATAGAGCGATTCGGCTGCACTGAATTTACCTGTTTCCCTGTATAAAAGCGCCAGCCTGTTTAATGATGAAATATATTCCAGTGAATTTTCTCCATTAATTACCCTGGTAATTTCATTGGTCTTCTGCAGCCATTTTTCTGTTTCCGGATAATGGAAAAGAGACCAATGGCTCATGGCAAGGAACAGGATCATACCATTGTGAAGAATACTGTATTCGCCGAATTCTGCTTTGGTAGTGACCATTGCTTTTTCGGCAACGGGGATCAGTTTTGCATATTCCCCTTTTTCAAAATGATCCATCACCTGCTGCATGAGAGGCAGTGATTGCTGCTGTGCGCGGGTAGCATATGAAAAAAGAAGCAGCGCCAGAAAAAGCCGGAACTTCATGGCGATCAGTTTTGGTGTATTAGACTGTTAATCTACCAAAACTTTGAAAGAGCAACAATTAATATCTCTGGGTTGGTTACTCCACCAATACAAAGGCAGCCCAGTAATAGGGAGGGTATTTCTTCCGCATATCTGTTTGTGCCTGGCTAAAAGCGTCTTCTATTTTCTTTCCGCCCAGCCAGTAACCATAAAATGCGGTCATGAGTTCTGCGGTTTCCTTATCAGGTACCTGCCAGAGGCTGACGATCAGTTTTTTTACACCGGCCATCTTAAAAGCCCGTTGTAAACCGAATACACCCTCACTTCCTTTCACATCACCCAATGCAGTTTCGCAGGCACTGAGTACCACCAGTTCGGTATTGGAGAGATTCAGTTGTGAAATTTCATAGGCGGTCACAATACCATCTTCCACTCCTTCAATGGGTGTTTTGCCGCTCCAGGCGTAGTTGCCTCCTGCAAGGATCAGACCGCTTCGCAAAAGGGGATCTTCTGCCAGGGTATAACTGTTTTCACTATTGGCCATCGTTTCTTTTGGGGCTAACTCCGGTTCAGGTAGAAAAAAGCCGTGAGTGGCGATATGCAGCACCTGCGGAGAATGGCCACTGAGTCCTTTCAGATTTTCTTCCGAAGCCGCCGTTTGGACATATAAAGTAGAACTGATTTCATTTTTTTCGAAAACCTGTTTTATTTTTTTGACTTCCTGCGCTGTACCCGGCAGATCAACCCAGGTTCCGCCTCTGCTTCCCCTGTTGGGAGGACTGTATACATTGGAGGACTTACCCGCTTTTTTATTTTTTTCGTTCGCTTTCACAATGCTGGTACTATCAAGTGTAAAGATGGCATCTCCGAAAAGGGTGATGCGCTCCGGTTTAGTACCCTTTGTATGCTGATCCTGCAAAGCAATCTGCCTTGTGCCGGTAAATTGTTTCAGCTGGTATTTATCCATCAGCAATGTAAAACTGTCTACCCGTAAGGCATGAAAGGCAACGCTGTATAATTTTCCCGCCGGGGAGTAATTCACTTTTTTAATTCCAATCAGATAGGGTTCCAGTGGTGCCCATACCAGGTTATACAAATCATTTCCAAGAGCTTTTGCCGCTGATTTATTCCTGATCTCTGTACCCCGGTAAAAACTATTCACCATACTGGTAGCTGTATTACCTGCGCTGTCAAAAAGCTTTTCCAACTGTCTTTCCTCACAAAGGGGAACAAAAACAGGTACCGAATCCTTTTTATTCAGAATATAAGCGGCATAAATGATACTGTCCGTCCATTTTTTATTGTAAAGCCGGAAACGCACAAATTCAATGGCGATCTCATCATTGTCCAGCTGCAATTGAATATCACGTACTGATACGGCAGCTGAAGCCTGCTGGGTTCTAAATGCTGTTGACCTGCGACCCAGGTCTTTTTCCATTTCTTCGACTTCTGTTTCTCTTGACTTCAATTCCTGGCTCCTGGCAGAAACCGGTTTGGAATACTGCTTAGATAAAAAAGATTTACCCGACAACCATTCCGTATAAATTCTTTGAATAGCCGTGTCATTACTTTTAATGATCTGATTGAGCAAAGTCCTGCTGTCGGACAGCACCATCGAATTCAGCGATAACTGAAGATTATAATTATTTAAGTAATAAGCCGGAGAGTGGTTCCTGTGATTAAACAAAAAACTATGATTGATACGCAAAATATCGCTGTTGTTCTCCAGATATGCTCGTTTTTCTGTTTCAGAAAAAATAGCCATTGAGTTTTTGATCCTTTCAAGATAGAGTAAGCAATTCTGCGTCGCGCAGGAATCTGCTTTCCGATATTCACCAGTAGCTGAATATAATTTGGCAAGGTCAAAAAGATTGCCGGAATAAGCCGGACTCTTTACACCCTGACTGTTTTTCCTTATTGCAAGCGACTGTAGGTATAAACTTTCTGCTTCAGGATACCGGCGCTGTAAGGTATAATTGAAGGCAAGACCTGCGAGTGCGTCAGCATAATCAGGATGAGCTTCACCCAGCACTTTACCTCTGCTAGTTATGACCTGGCGAATCAGCGAATCAGCCAGTTTGGTTTTACCTTTAATCCTGTAAAGGACCGCAAGATTATAAAGTGTGGAGGCATAATCCGGATGATCTTCCCCCAGGGTCCTTTTTCTTATGGCCAGTGCCTCAGTATATAAAGGTTCAGCCTTTTCATATTGCCAGGTATTTTTGAATATAGAGGCCAGCCAGTTTAAACTGCTTGCATACTCCGGGTGATCCGGACCCAGGATTTTTTTTCTGAGGTCCAGTGAAATGCGGCACAACTCCTCAGCTTTCTGAAACTGACCCAGGATGGAGTACATCGCTGCCAGGTTATTATTTACTTTGATATAGTGAGGATGACCGATTCCCAATGCCTTTTCATAGATGGCCCTTGCCTGCAATAAAAGCGGCTCAGCCTTTTCCGGCATACCCATTGCTTCGTAATTATTAGCCAGATTATTAAGGCTGGCTGCGTAATCAGCATTGTCAGGGCCAAACACCTGTTTCCGCAATTCAGCGGCTTCCAGGTTGAATTTTTCGGCTTTTTCATATTGTGCGAGGTCCGAATAAACGGCTGCCAGGTTATTTAGACTTTGTGCATACAACGGGTGCTTCTCTCCCAGTTTTCTTTTACGGACATCCATTGATTGAATAAAGAGGGACTCCGCCTTCTTATATAAGCCCATTTGATGATAGACCAATGCGAGATTATTGATGTATGTAGCATAAACGATGCTTTCTTCACCGGAAAATTTTTTCCTGATGGCAATGGCTTCCAGATAATACTGCACCGCTTCCTCAAATTTTCCCTGATCGGAGTATAAATTACCCAGTGCCAGATAACTCGAAGCGTTTTCAATATGCTGATCCCCATAATGCTTTTTCCTGATCCGAAGACCTTCCAAAATGGCTGGCTCGGCATTTGAATAAAGTCCCATATCTGTATACAGTATGCCCAAGTTATTCAGCGCATACGCCACATTGGGATGGTCATTACCATTTATTTTTCTGGCAATCAACAGCGACTGATTATATAAAGTATCTGCCTGTTTATATTTTCCGGAATAACTGTACATCGAAGCCAGGTCATTTAATATAATTCCGTAAAAAATATGTTCCGTCCCCACTGTTTTTTGGGCTGATTGAATGGTCTTCTTAAACGAGGGTTCTGCTTTTGCATACTCACCCGTTTCCTTATACAGACCAGCCAGAGAAAAAAGAAATTCCGTATAAGTCCGGTTATTAACAAGCATCGAATCCTCCGCTATTTTTATAGCCTTTTGAAAATATATTTCCGCCTGATCATACCGGTTGATATCCTGATAAAACTTGCCCAATTTTTTTAAAGAAGATAAATAGCCTGGATCGGCCTCTCCCAGGTTTTTTTTCTTTGCTGCAAGCGCTTCCAGCGAAACAGATTCTGACTGATTATTTTTTCCCTGCTTCGCCAATACAAATGCGAGATTTTCCAGACTGGTAATATAATTGTTGTGCAGCTTGCCAAGTATCCGGCCCTGTGACTCCACAGCCATTTTCAGATACTGTTCAGCCCTTTCATACTGTTCCATTTCGGAATACAAAACGCCGAGTACATTAAGTAAACTTGCATATTCCGGACTGTCTTCCCCTCCACTCTTTTTTCTGACGCCAAGTAACTCGAGATAATAACCCTCAGCATTTGAATATTTCCTGAGTATCTCGTTTAGTTTACCAAGATTATACAGTGAAGTGGCGTAGTTGATATGGTCTTTTCCAAATTCTTTCTCCGCACCCACGATTGCTTTTTCGGCAACTAAACGGGCTTTATCATAGTCCTCTTTACCATACAACACAAGCACCTCATTATTCAGTTCTTCCCAGTTTTGGGCAATGGAAGTAACTGAAACAATATTTAGTAATAGCAGTAAGACAATCAATTTCATATGTAGACGGGGCTCGTAGCAGGTTAAGGTAGACAATAATCATAAAACCTTAACTACCCTGTGGCGGGTATAAAAAAAAGAGGCTTGATAGTGCCTCTTTTTATTTGTTTCTTTTTTAACCTCTTCTCGATTAAAACTCCGCACTCCCTGGTGTCCTCGGAAAAGCTATCACATCACGGATATTCGTCATACCCGTTACAAACTGCACCATGCGCTCAAAGCCCAGACCAAAACCGGCATGCGGCACAGTTCCATAACGGCGGGTATCGAGGTACCACCAGAGTTCTTCCAACGGAATACCGATTTCTTTCATCCGGTCTTCGAGTTTACTGAGTCGTTCTTCTCTTTGTGATCCTCCTACGATTTCGCCAATTCCCGGGGCCAGAATATCCATGGCTGCCACGGTGGGTTGACCGGGTGCGCAATCATCATTCTGCCGCATATAGAAAGCCTTGATGGCAGCGGGATAATTATACAGAATCACCGGTTTCTTAAAATGCTTTTCCACCAGGTAGCGTTCATGTTCACTTTGCAGATCCATCCCCCAGCCGGTGATGGGGTACTGGAATTTCTTTTTCTTATTGTGATTGCTTTCTTTCAGGATTTCAATGGCATCAGTATATGTGAGTCTTTCAAAACCATTGTTCAACACAAATTCCAGTTTCTCGATCAATCCTAACTCACTCCGCTTGTCCTGTGGTAACTGTTTCTCCTCATCCGCCAGGCGCTGGGCCAGAAAGTCCAGGTCTTCGCGGTTATTTTCCATGGCATAGCGGATGATGTATTGAATAAATTCCTCAGCCAGGTTCATATTATCTTCCAGATCATAAAAAGCCATCTCTGGTTCAATCATCCAGAATTCTGCGAGGTGCCGGGCGGTATTACTATTCTCTGCGCGGAAAGTGGGACCGAATGTATAAATCTCTCCAAAAGCGGTAGCACCGAGTTCCCCTTCCAGCTGACCGCTCACGGTTAAATTAGTGGCACGACCAAAGAAGTCCTGTTTAAAGTCCACTTCGCCTTTTTCATTCCGGGGCGTTTGGTCAAACGGCAGTGTGCTCACCCGGAACATTTCACCGGCGCCTTCTGCATCGCTGGCCGTGATGATGGGAGTGTGCATATACACAAATCCTTTTTCATTGAAGAATTTGTGAATGGCGAAAGCCAAAGCATGACGCACACGGAATACAGACCCGAAAGTATTGGTACGAAAACGCAAGTGGGCGATTTCGCGAAGAAATTCAAGACTGTGCTTCTTGGGTTGCAAAGGATATTTTTCGGCATCACTGTCGCCCAGGATTTCAATTTGGGTCGCTTTCAAATCCATTTTTTGGCCTTTGCCCAGTGAAGGCACAATGGTACCTGTTACTTTCATCGAAGCGGAAGTCGTGATTCTTTTGAGCAGTTCTTCCTGCTGGGAGCCCAGTTCCACCACTACCTGTAAATTATTATTGGTACTGCCATCATTAAGGGCAATAAACTGGTTATTGCGGAAGGTCCGTACCCAACCCATCACCGTTACTTCCTGTCCCTGCGGCTCCATGGCCAGCAGCTCTTTGATCCTGATTCGCTTGTTGAACATTGCTTATGTTTTGAGAGGGGCAAAGATAATCATTGGGTCATGATTTCCCTTTTCATCATAACAGTAGCATAATATTCTGATCATTTTGTCATAACAAGGGGCTTGTAATCTTGCGCACAAATTAACTGCATGAGATTTGTCCTGACTTTCTTCATCGCTTTTCCGGCACTCTTTATCCTTTCCTGCAAAAAAGGGATCGAAACCCCGGTAGCCACCGAAGACGCTTTCAGTATTGCGGAAATAGGCTCCATTGATGTGGGCGATCTGGGCGCTGCGGAGATCAGTGCGTTTGATCCAGGTACCAATAGACTTTTTATCGTCAATAACAGTACCGTCAACAAGATTGATGTGGTTGACCTTTCAAATCCGGCCAAACCTGTTTATCTGCAATCAATCAGTTTGGGTACTTATGGAGGATATGTGAATAGCCTGGATGTATCTGAAGGAAAACTGGCTGCGGCCATCGAAGCTGCCGTTAAACAGGACCCCGGAAAAGTGGTAGTCTTTGATTGTGCTAATTACAGCGAAATAAAAGTAATCCCTGTTGGCGCTTTGCCGGATATGATTACTTACAGTCCGGATGGTAAATTTATTCTTACGGCC
Source organism: Chitinophagaceae bacterium (assembly GCA_016720745.1). Classification (GTDB taxonomy): domain Bacteria; phylum Bacteroidota; class Bacteroidia; order Chitinophagales; family Chitinophagaceae; genus JJ008. The sequence goes on from JADKKA010000018.1 coordinate 140,172, forward strand.
AACGAGGGAGAGCCAAATGATACTTACACCAATGATCCGGTAGGATCGGTTTCTATCATTACTGTACCTGAATATGCAGTTACAAATATTGATTTTTCCGCATTCAGTTCCTCTCTGTCCACACTCAGGTCCCAGGGTTTTCGGGTATTCGGACCCGGTAACAATTTTGCGAAGGATATTGAGCCCGAATATATCACCGTGTCTGCTGATTCCAGAACAGCCTGGGTAACCCTGCAGGAAAACAATGCCATTGCACAAATTGACCTGAGTGCCAAAGCAGCTGTAAAAATCATGCCGCTGGGCTACAAACACTATGGTCTGGAGCCTTACAAAATGGACCTTAGTGACCGCGACAATACCATCGCCTTCAATAAAACATGGAATGTAAAAGGGATGTTTCAACCCGATGCCATTGCCGTTTTACCTTATAATGTACCCCTGCTTTTTACGGCCAACGAAGGAGATGCCAGGGAATACTCAGCTTATGCTGAGGTCAAACGTATCAAAGATATTACGCTGGATCCTTTCCGGTTTCAGGATGCTTCCATCCTCCGGCAGGATGCCAACCTGGGCAGGTTGAATATTACTACTTCGCAGGGAGATACCGATGGAGATGGCGATTTTGATGAATTGTTTTCCTTTGGTGCCCGATCATTCAGCATCTGGAATGGTCTGACAGGTGATCTGGTGTATGACAGCAAAAATGAACTGGATGTCGCCTGTTCGGCCGCCGGTTTATATGATGATGGACGTAGTGATGATAAAGGGGCCGAACCCGAAGGGCTTTGTATTGGAAAAATCGGGAATAAGACAATTCTCTTTATCGGATTGGAAAGAGCCGATGCCATGGCCATGTATGATATTACTTATCCATATTACCCTGTTTTTATCAAAGTACTCCGCACCGGAGATGGACCGGAAGGAATGTTGTTTATCCCGGCTGAAAAAGCCCGAATGGAAAAAGCCTGGTGATTGTAAGCAGTGAAAACGATGGTCAGGTAAAAGTCTTTTCTAGCAAATAAGCAGTTAGAAAACCAGGAGGCAAGGGCATTAGCTATCATGGCTAATGCCCTCTTTTTTGGGCTAAAAGGCTGAAATTTTTGTTTTTCCCCTTTTCTCTGTATACTTGCACCAGAAACAAGGCCGATTAATTACAGTTCCCCAAGGCTTTAGCTGATACTACCCGCCGAATCCATTCAATCATAAACCTTTATTCTCAAATTACTTAGACTGGTGACTGCGAGTTGTGATTAACCCTAAGAAGTATATATGTACGACATTTTGCAATTGAACGACATGCTCGTTCCTGAACTGCTGGATATAGCTGAGCAGTTGAAAATACCAAACGCCAAAAAACTGAGTAAACAAGACCTGGTCTATAAAATTCTCGACAGCCAGGCCATTGCCGGAGCCAAAGGGGCTAAACCTGTGGATGACGGTAAGCGTAAAAGAATTATCAAAACCACCACCGCCACCGGAAGTGAAGAAGCTGAAGTGGAAAGCGGTGATGAAGAAAAAGCAATGAATAAAAAACCCAATATGCCCGTTAAAAAACCAGTCCGTACCCCCGCTGCAGAAGGAGAAAAGCCAGCTCCGGTTAAAAAGCCAAGGAAGAAAGCCCATGAAGAAGAAGCCGCTGCTCCCCAGCAGGTGAATGAAGCACCCCCGGTTGAAAATGGTAATGATAATAGTGATGTTGCTGAAATTATTGCTTCTGCTTCAGCTGCTGCCCAGCCTTCTCCGGAACCCAATCCGCAGGGAGCTCCCAAAGTATATCCCGCTCGCCGCGAACAACAGTTCAATGTAGAATTTGATGGCGTGATCCTGAGTGAAGGTGTGCTGGAAATGATGCCGGATGGTTATGGATTCCTGCGCTCTTCTGATTACAATTATCTCTCCTCACCGGATGACGTATATGTATCTCCCTCCCAGATTAAACTCTTTGGTTTAAAAACAGGTGATACTGTGAATGGAGCGGTGCGTCCGCCGAAAGAAGGTGAAAAATATTTTGCCCTGCTGAAAGTGGATACCATCAATGGTAAAACACCGGAGGAAGTAAGAGACCGGGTACCATTTGATTACCTGACCCCCTTATTCCCTTTTGAAAAACTGAACCTGTTTACCACTCCTTCAGATTATTCCACCCGGATCATGGACCTGTTTACACCGATAGGTAAAGGTCAGCGTGGATTGATTGTGGCGCAGCCCAAAACGGGTAAGACCATGTTGCTGAAAGCTGTGGCCAATGCAATTGCTGCCAATCACCCCGAGTGCTACCTGATGGTAGTGCTTGTTGATGAGCGTCCGGAAGAGGTTACCGATATGGAAAGAAGTATCAAGGGTGAAGTGATTGCTTCCACCTTTGATGAGCCGGCAGAGAAACACGTTAAAGTGTCTACCATCGCTTTGCAAAAAGCCAAGAGACTGGTAGAATGCGGACATGATGTGGTAATCCTGCTGGATTCGATTACCCGTCTGGCCCGTGCCCACAACACAGTAGCTCCTGCTTCCGGTAAAGTATTATCGGGTGGTGTGGAAGCTAATGCCATGCAAAAGCCCAAGCAATTCTTTGGTGCTGCCCGTAAAATTGAAGGCGGCGGTTCACTCACCATCATTGCCACTGCCCTTGTTGATACCGGCAGTAAAATGGATGAAGTGATCTTTGAGGAATTCAAGGGAACCGGTAATATGGAATTACAGCTGGAACGTAAACTCTCCAACAAAAGAATTTATCCTGCTATTGATATTGTGGCCTCTTCCACCCGCCGCGACGACCTGCTGCTGGAAAGAGATGTGCTGCAAAGAATGAACCTGCTCCGTGTATATCTCACCGACATGAATCCCGAAGAAGCCATGCGTGAATTGCAAAACCGGATGAAGGGTACCAAGAGCAATGAGGAGTTTCTGGCGAGTATGAATGGATGAGGGAGGAGGTTTATTCGTTGAGTAGTTGAGATGTTTAGCGGTTGAGGGGTTTAGAAACAGCCTGGTATTTACCGCATTTCTTCTTTCAAATCATCATTTATTTATAAGTGGTTCAACCGGCGTTTGCCTGATTGTGGTAATGCCTATTAAAGAATCGTTGCTCCTCATTAAATGACGACGCTTAATAAGAAGCGGCCCCAGCGGGGCCCAATCCCGGTAACATAAACGACGAATTTTTTTCTTCTTGCCCCAGCGGGGCAAAACCGATTATCACCCCCGTTCCCGTACATTCGCATCAGTCTGATGGCCGCCACCCGTATTGATATCAACCCCTTTCTTGAACTGGCTAAACAGCATCCCGTTCTGGATGTGCGCAGCCCCGGTGAATACCAGCATGCTCATATTCCCATCGCCCGTTCTATGCCTCTTTTCACCGATGAAGAAAGAAAAGTAGTCGGTACCACCTACAAACAACAAAGCCGCGAAGCCGCCATTCAAAATCGGCCTCGATTATTTCGGTCCGAAAATGAGAAAGATGGTGGAAGAAGTGGAAACCATTTTAGCTGACCATGCCGCCAAAACAAACAACAATATTTCTTTGGCTGATAACCGAACCATCCTGGTTTATTGCTGGCGCGGCGGCATGCGAAGCGGAGCAGTATCCTGGCTGCTCGATTTGTATGGATTTAAGGTGTACACATTGGTTGGCGGCTATAAAAAATACCGCAATCATGTACTCAGCAGCTTTGAATATCCCTTTCGTTTCCATGTACTGGGTGGTTATACCGGTTCGGGAAAAACAGAACTCCTGCATGCGCTGAAACAGCAGGGGTTACCGGTTGTTGATCTGGAAGGAATTGCCCGGCACAAAGGCTCGGCTTTTGGTAGTATCGGCATGCCGGTACAGCCCACACAGGAAATGTTTGAGAACCTCTTAAGCGAAGCACTCATATTACAGGCAGGAATTAAAACTGATCCGGCCTTTACAAGTTCCTGTCTGGCTCGAAGATGAATCCCAGCGGATCGGTCTGATAAATCTTCCCGGAATGATCTGGAAGACCATGCGTCAATCACCTGTTTTTTTTCCTGGATATTCCTTTTGAGGAAAGATTAAAACATATCACGGAAGAGTATGGCCAGCTGGACCGTAAAGCAAAATGATCGATGCCATCGGGCGAATCAAGGAAAAACTGGGCGGATTGAATGCAAAAACCGCCATTCAACTGCTGAAAGAGGGAAATACCTTAGAAAGTTTCCGCATCCTGCTGAAATATTACGACAAGTATTATTGGAAGGGTTTACACAATCGGGAGGGCATAAATTCGTTATTACATACAGTTGACTGTAAATCCGTAACCGCTGAAAATGCCATCCCGCTTCTTCAATATTCAGGTTCAAAACCTGAAATCCATTAAACTGGCAGCCCTGCTGCTGCTGCCCCCCTGTTTTTTTATGGTCAATCGCTTACCGGTCTCTGGACAGGTGCATTGAGTAATGACAGTACCACTGTAAGAAAAGACCAGTTATTCGAAATCGCTTTGACAGAATACAAGGGCAAAGTGTATGGCTATTCCCGCAGTGAATTCATCGTCAATGATACCCTCTATTATATTATCAAAAGAGTAAAAGGAACCATCAACGGTGACATTTGTGAAGTAACCGATGATGATATACTCGCTTATAATTTCCGGGGTAAACTGGATAAAGGCATTAAAGTCACCAGCACATTCAAAAGAAACGGGAGCGACAGTGCCTGGTACCTGGAAGGTACCTGGAAGACCAATGCCACCAAAAAATATTATTCCGTAACCGGAAAAGTGGATCTCGGACAGGAAAAAGACCTGACCGCCTCCAAAATTTTCCCGCATCTGGAGGAATTGAAGATCGCAGATGAAATCAGTTTTTATAAAGAAAGAAATGAAGCCCCTGTTGTAGCCCGTCTGGCCAAACCCCAGCGGGTTAAAACAGAATATACTTTCAACAATGAACCGGCAGCACTTCCTTCTGTTGCCGCACCGGATCTGGTTCGTGCTGATCCGGAATCACTGGGACCTGATCTGAAAAAACCGGATGCTGCCCTGACCAAAACTCCCACAAAAGGAATCGCTAATCAATCTGGCACCATCAATGTGGCGGCACCGGAACTGGTGAGAACAGATCCTGAAGCCACGGGGCCCGATCTGAAAAAACCGGATGCAGCACTGGCCAAAACCCAGACAAAGGGAATTTCGAATCAATCTGGTACCATCATTGTAGCAGCTCCTGAACTGGTGAGAACAGATCCTGAAGCAACAGGACCTGATTTGAAAAAACCAGATGCAGCCCTGACAAAGACAAATACAAAATCCATCAACGGTTCAAATACAAATGTTCCCATAGTGGCTCCTGATGTACAGCGTGCCGACCCAGAATTAAAAGAGCGGGAGCTCAAAAGAAATGAGGCAGTGGTAAAAAGAACGGAGACAAAAGATGTGGATGCCTCATCGGTTACATTACAACCTGCTGCCAGCAGTAAAACTGCAGCGCTAAATAAGCCGGTAGTGGCTACTGTAAAAACAGACAATGCCCTGAACACAAACGCAACAAAAAATAATACCGTTTCTGCAGCCGGTAGCAATAACAACCAAACAGCAGTACCAAAAACAACTGCGGCAATTACTACGCCTGCCTCCGGAAAACCTCAGTCTGTTGCTGCTACGAATCAACCGATCGCAAATAACAATACACTAAAAGCGCCACTGCCATCACCGGCTGAACAGCATAAGCATACAGAGACAGCCCGCCCGGCGAGTGCACCGGTTGTGACGGCACCTCAAAAGTCCATTGAAGAATTAACCAGGAATGTGGCCACCATTGCCGGCAGAAAATCAGAATTTTCTCAGGTAGTGAATTTCAAAGCTGATAGCCTGGTGCTTTCTCTCTATGATAACGGAGAAATTGATGGTGATACCGTGAGTGTAATCATGAACGGAGAAACCATCATGGCCAAACAGGGAATCAAGGCCAGTGCGATCCGCAAAACTATTTATATCCAACCCGGACAGGACGAAGACTTCACCCTCGTACTCTTTGCCGACAATCTGGGTAAGTATCCTCCCAACACGGGTCTCTTAGTGGTGCATGATGGAGATGATGTATATCACCTGCGTTTCAGTTCTGATTTTCAGAAGAGCACGGGGATTGTGTTCAGGCGAAAGAATTAGGGTTTTTTACCGCAAAGAAACGAGGACGCAAAGGAACGCAAAGAAATACAAGCAGCGGTCATATCACTTCCGTACCACCCATTCGAATCTTTTCTATCATTCTTTAACTAACTTTGATCGTTAGCTACTTCGTACTTTGTATTTCATACTTTCCATTTTCAACATATGACTCCCGACTTCCCCCTCACTCACTACTCCCACGGCGCCGGTTGCGGTTGCAAGATCGCTCCCAAAGTGCTGGATGAAATATTGAAAAGCAGTATCACTGTTCCTGATAATGATAAATTACTGGTAGGGAACCATAGCCGGGATGATGCAGCTGTGTATGACCTTGGGAATGGCATGGCCCTGATCTCCACCACCGATTTCTTTATGCCCATTGTGGATGATGCCGACAAATCGCTGCCGCCAATTCCATCAGCGATGTATATGCCATGGGCGGCAAACCCCTGATGGCTATTGCTATCCTGGGTTGGCCGGTGGAAAAATTACCCGTGGAGCTGGCGCAAAAAGTAATTGAAGGCGGTCGCACGGTTTGTGCCAAAGCAGGTATTCCATTAGCGGGCGGTCATAGCATTGATTCTCCCGAACCAATTTTCGGACTGGCCGTCACCGGTATTGTACCCATTGGAAATTTAAAAAGAATAATACGGCAGAAGAAGGTGATTACCTTTTTCTCACCAAGGCACTAGGCGTTGGGGTACTCTCCACTGCACAAAAAGAGGATTGCTGCAAGCCGAACACCTGCCCGTACTGATTCAGCAGTTAACCACCCTCAATCAACTGGGTGAAGAGCTGGGAAAAATGCCGGCGTAACTGCCATGACCGATGTAACCGGATTCGGATTACTCGGCCACCTGATTGAGATGGCAGGCGGTAGCGGACTCAGTGCTGAAATTGATTATGCTAAACTACCCGTGATTGCCGGTGCCAAAGAATATATTGCCCAGCGCATTTTCCCTGATGCCACCACCAGGAACTGGAGCAGTTACAGTGATAAAGTAAAATTTGAAAAAGGGGTAAACGTGATGGAAGCATTTACACTCTTACCGGATCCCCAGACCAATGGTGGTTTACTGGTGAGTGTAAAAGGAATCTGCAGTACCTGAACTATTGCCAATATTAGGTGAACCCATCGGCCGGATGATCAAAGCGGCGGAAAAAACGATTTATATCAGGCCTTGATTTTTTTCTCCAGAAAAATTTCAGCCATCATGCATCTTACACTGCCTCCTTCCACGGCTTCAATGGTTGGAACAGGAATGGGTAGTAAGCGGGTATAAGCTTCCAGCATGGCCTTTTGTTCTTTTCTCAGGGATTCAAACGCGGACTGACTCAGTACCAGGACGGATTCGCCCTTTTTGTTTTTTACTTCCAGCATATTACCGGCAAATCGCTGCATCTGCTCCCTGGAAATGGGAATGATGGCATGATTGGTTGATTCCAGCAATTGTCTCACCGCAATCAGCTCCCATTCTTCTTCAATCGCTTCTTCGCAAAGCACGGCAAAGTTTTCACCCAGTGACATCAGTACATTGGTATGATAGATCGGACGGCCTGCTGCATCTGTTGCCAGGAATACGATGGCCTGGTAACCGTTGGTCACCGCAAATTTTTCCAGCACAGATAAATTAGTTCTTTCTGAGATGGCAGCATAGATCAGCTGGTTGCGGTGATCCATCACCATACTTCCTGTTCCTTCCAGAAAACGCCCCTCTACTTCATATTCACTCCAGTCCTGCAGGTCTTTCACCTCAAAATCAGCTGATAACCGATCAATAATATCTTCTCTTTTTTCCGCGCGGCGACTGGGTGCATACATCGGAAAAATAAAAAGCTTTCCATCCGGAGTGCTGCTGAGCCAGTTATTGGGAAAAATCGCATCGGGCTTGGGTGGTTCCCTGCTATCCTCAATCAGCAATACTTCAATTTCGTTTTCCCTTAGCAAGTCCACCATCTTATTAAATTCTTCCAGCGCCTTTTCTTGTACATCTGCTGCCGGCATCCCCGGATCCTGCTGAAAAAATTATTCGCTGCAGTTTCGGCATTATAACCAAAAGAAGCGGGGCGAATCATTAATATGGTAGGCACTTGCATCATTTTCCCTTTGCGGGCAGCAGCAATTGATCAATGATGGCAGCGAGTTTTCTGTCTTTTTCAGTGATGGTATCTCCCGCATCATGAGTATTCAGCCAGATCTCCACTGTATTCCACACATTGGTCCAGCGGGGATGGTGATCCATTTTTTCCGCCGCCAGTGCCACCCGGGTCATAAAGGCAAAAGCCTCGCTGAAATCGGCAAACTGAAATTTCCGGTAAAGCGCATTGTTGATTTCCTGCCACATAGTAAAATGGATTTCTGAAAATGAATGTATCGATGTTCTGATTCCTTAAAAAACAAGGTTCTCTTTATTGCTGATTTTATCAACCGTTAATTCGGCCACCAGCTGTACCTGTTGAATGGAGCGAATGGTTTGTACGGTTTCCTGCAACGCTTCATCACTTACTTCATCACCTTTCATCAGCCATAAAAAATCCAGGTGCTTGAATTCGGGAAGCAGGTATTCGCCGTCGAAATGATTCTTATAAATATAGTGGGATAAAAACTTATTGGGCTCGTTGTATTCATACAGGGAAAAGAAATAATCCCTTTTTTTCCGGATCAGTTTTATTTCCAGTTCGGGATTAAGCCGAAAATCAAGTCCGGTACTCGTATTGATGAACCAGCAAAACTGGTAATCCTTCACAGGGGCCATGATGCCCAGTACACGGGTATCCAGGAAGAACATCTCGGTCAGTTCCCTGTTATCCAGTACCAGTTTATTGCCTCTTTCCGCCATGGATCCTTTTCAGCAAGTTAATTAAATTAAAGCAGAGCCCGGAGAAGGCAGTCTTCAGTCTACAGTCAACAGTCATTAGTCAACAGTCGGCAGTCAACAGTCTACAGTCGACAGTCGGCAGTCATCAGTCTTGTTTCGACAAGTGCTACAAGATTAGGTTTAGGTCTGTTGTAAGAAGCTCTTCTTTCGGTCTTCCGGACTTCTCCTAAAACTCCACCGTAGTCTCCAACTCCTCGTTCCCTCGCTTGTATTTCACTTTCACTTTATCACCCTTTTTGAATTTGCCCAATGTCTGCATATAAGATTCCATAGAAGATATCTTATAATCGCCAATCTGCAGGACGATATCTCCTGCTTTGAGTCCTGCTTTCTGTGCCGGCTTGCCCTCACTCACGCCATCTGCACGCAGTCCGTTGCCGGTATAGGTATAATCGGGCATCACTCCCATGGTTACATTGAAACGGGTATTGGTGCTGGTTTGCGCTTCTCTTGTTTTCAGGAAAGCGAGCTTGGGCGTTTTGTCGAGGCGTTCAACCAGGTCAAGGATATGCCGGACGATCAGTTCCTGTCCTGCATAATTAATCTTATCCGCATCATCACCGGGAGTATGATAATCCGTATGCAGTCCTGTAAAATAAAATAGCACCGGTATATCCTTGCGGTAAAAAGAAGTATGATCACTGGGACCGGTACCACTGCTGTCAATCTTGATCGTCATCAGCGGCACTGTCTTCTTATTTGAATGATCACCGGGACCAAAATAATCTTTCTCAATAACAGTGGACCAGGTGGGGGATGTACCGTATCCGCCAATGGTGAGTACCTTACTGCTATCGTTCAAACGGCCCACCATATCCATATTGATCATATAGTTGGCAGTGTTCAGGTCAATGGTTGAATGCTCTGTAAAATATTTGGAACCAAAGAGCCCGAGTTCTTCTCCTGAAAAAGCAATAAAGAGATAGTTATTCCCTTTGGCCGCTGTGCTTTTCAGTTTCCGGGCCAGCTCAATCAGTGCAGCGGTTCCGCTGGCATTATCATCTGCCCCGTTATGAATGGCCGGTGTATGTGATGTATGCCGGGAATTACCATCCTCTCCATATCCCAGGTGATCCAGGTGGGCACCCAGTATCACGGTATTAGCCGCTTTATTATCGATATACCCAATGACATTATAGCCGATTCTCGTCTTTTCTGAAATACCGATCCGCATTTTCAGGGTCAGCGTGGCGGTTTTGTCGCTGAAATATTTTTCAGCAACAGAACGACTGATATAAATGACCGGTATGGTCAGTTTCTCGGATCTGTCTTTCGGATTAAAAACCAGTTTGTCTTCAATGCCTGAAGTATTGTATAAAAAAATGGCAGCAGCCCCACGTTCTTTAGCTTTTTGCGCATTCTTATAAATATAGCCGGCCAGATCAAAATGGGGATTGGTTTTATTTTCTTCCAATGGTTCTTTCAGGTCAAAGAACCAGGGCATATCGGCTTCCTGTACTGCGATCGAGGGAATTGCTTCCAAAGCCATATCAGAGGAAAAAGGAAAGGGGAAAAAATCTTTGCCAACAGCCAGTGCAGTATTATTAATGCTTAAGCTGCTGAAGGAATCAATTTGTTTTCCTTCGTTCACCATAAAACTCTGCGTATAATATTCCGTCCCCTTTGGCTCCAGGCCGATCGACTTGAATTGCTGAGTGATATATTCCACGGCCAGTTCTTCACCCTTTGTTCCTGTCCGGCGTCCTTCCAGTTTATCATCGGCTAGAAAACCGACATGGCTCCGCAACCTTTCCAGGGTCTGCGTATCTGTTTTGGTTGTTTTCTGTGAGGAGGAACAACCCGAAATCACAAAAACAATCGTGGCAATAGCCGGAAACGACAAAAAACGAAGGGAGGAAGAGTACTGCATCGGTTTAAAATAAGGCTGTAAAGGTATTAATGAGGCCGCTCATTTACCGGCTTGTACTGCTATATTTTGGTCATGATTTTCCGCATCAGGGCGTCCAAACACCGCAATTCGTAAGGTGGTTCCGGTCATTGCTTTTACTTTTGCTGGTTATAGGCTTCACTCAGTGAAAAACAACACACTGCATATCGCCCTGGTGGGTAACCCCAATAGCGGAAAAAGTTCGCTGTTTAACTGTTTAACCGGACTGAACCAGAAAGTGGGCAATTTTCCCGGGGTGACCGTTGATAAGAAATCGGGGCATACCAAACTTTCCGATACTTTAACCGCCGATGTGGTGGACCTGCCGGGATCTTACAGTTTATACCCCCGCCGGCTGGATGAGTGGGTGAGTTACCGGGTGATGCTGAACCAGGATAAAGAGATCAGGGCTGATGTGGTGGTAGCCGTGGCCGATGCCAGTAACCTGAAACGCAACCTGCTCTTTTGTTCCCAGATCATTGACCTGAAAGTACCGGTGGTGGTGGTGCTGACCATGATGGACATGGCCCGCAAAAAAGGGATCAAGATTGACCTGCCCACCCTGGAACGGGAGCTGGGTGTACCGGTGGTAGCAGTTGATCCGAGAAAGAACAAGGGCATTGCCCAGCTCAAAAAAGCCATCGAACTCACTTCCCAGCAATTATACCAGGCGCCTGTGCGGGATTTTATTGATAACCGATCCTTTGCAGATAACGCTATTCAGGAAGTAAAAACACATTTTCCCGAGCTGAGTGATTATGCGGCCATTCACTACCTGATCAATCATGAATCATTTGGCCTGACTCCTGTGATGCAGGATACCATTGAAAATATTGAAAAGAAGAACAATTTCAATCCTACCAAGACACAGGCCGAAGAAATCCTGCAACGGTATAGCCGCATCCGGCAGATTATGCAGCAGGCCGTTTCGGAACCTGACCCCCTGCAGAAAACCCTGTTTACTGAAAAGCTGGACAATCTTTTACTACATCGTCGCTGGGGTTACCTGATTTTATTATCGGTTTTGTTCCTGCTTTTTCAAAGTGTGTTTTGGCTGGCGCAGTATCCTATGGACTGGATCGATTTGGGTTTCGCCAAACTCAACCAGGCGCTTTCCTCCAGTTTGCCGGATAATCGCTGGACGGATTTATTGCTCAATGGAGTAATTGCCGGACTGAGTGGAATATTTGTCTTTGTCCCTCAGATCATGATCCTCTTTGGATTGATCACGGTGCTGGAAGACTCAGGTTATATGGCCAGGATCAGTTTTTTGAGTGACCGGCTCATGCGTACGGTGGGTTTAAATGGAAAAAGTGTGATGCCCATGATCAGTGGATTTGCCTGTGCGGTGCCAGCCATCATGAGTGCCCGGAATATTGAGAACAGAAAAGAGAGATTACTCACGATCCTGATCACGCCGCTGATGAGTTGTTCGGCGCGATTACCCGTTTATACCATTTTGATCGGGTTGGTGATTCCGCAAACCTACCTCTTTGGTTTTTTGGGTGTACAGGGTTTGGTGATGATGGGCTTGTACCTGCTGGGGCTGGTAATGGCCCTGATTGTTTCCTATGTGGCCAAATGGTTTATTAAAATTCAGGAGAAAAGTTTTTTCATTCTGGAATTACCCGCCTATCGTTCTCCCCGCTGGAGCAATATGGTTACTACCATGTTCAGCAAGGCCCGGATCTTCGTATTTGATGCGGGCAAGATCATCATGATCATTAGTCTGTTATTATGGGGTCTCAGTTCATTCGGCCCGGGTAATACCATGCAAAACATCAGCAGTAAGTATGAAACCTTGAAGGCGGTTCCGGGAGCCAATCAGTCTGTGCTTCACAAAGAGTACCAGACCGCCAAACTCGAAGGATCTTATGCCGGTATTCTGGGCAAGTCTATTGAGCCTGCAATTAGTCCGCTGGGATATGACTGGAAGATTGGGATCGCCCTGATCACTTCCTTTGCGGCCCGTGAGGTTTTTGTGGGCACCATGGCCACTTTATACAGTGTGGGTGATGAAGATGAGGGTAGTTTATTATTGAAAGAAAAAATGAAACAGGCCAAAAAGCATGATGGTACACCTGTCTTTACCCTGGCCACCGGTTTATCCCTGATGATCTTCTATGTATTTGCCATGCAGTGCATGAGTACCCTGGCTGTGGTGAAGCGCGAAACCCGCAGCTGGAAATGGCCCATCATCCAATTGATTTATATGACAGGACTGGCATGGGTGATGAGCTGGGTGGTGTATCAGTTGTTTAAATGAATTTCGCCGCTTGCAGCAGCTGGTGGTTTTCCCTCACTCACACAATGATCCGCCAAACCGCTCCCAAATTTAGCAGTAAAAAATACAGGCCCATAAGGGGCAATTGTTACAGGTACCGGGATCTTGTACGGTTTTAAATCCCTGAAAAAAATATAGTTAATTTCCATTTTCATCGCTATAAAACCATGAGCAAACAATCTGCACAAACTAAAATAACTGCACAGCATCATTTAACAAAGGAACAATCTGCTATCATCAATGCACATGGTAACACAACCATCAATGCAGTAGCCGGGTCCGGCAAAACAACTACTATCATTGAATATGCAGCTGCCCGTCCCGCCACATCGAAGATTTGCTACCTGGCTTTCAATAAATCGGTTAAACTGGAGGCCTCCCGGAAATTTGCCGAACGAGGGTTGCGCAATGTAAAAGTTGAAACAGCCCATTCCCTTGCATACCGCTATATAGTACCCGGTAGTGCTTACAAAATCAAAGCACAGGGCTATAAAATAAATGAAATTGCCGAGTTGCTTCAACTCAGAGGGGATGGAGGAAGGCACACTGAATTTATTATCGCAAATCATATCAGTAAATTCATCCTGTATTTCTGTAACAGCGATAAAGCAAAAGTGCAGGACCTGAATTACCTTGACACTGTTACGGACGATAAAGCAAAAAATTTTGTCCGCCTTTTTTACAAGCACATAGAAGACGGGACAAGATTGCTGCTGGCAAAAATGGATAAAGCAGAAATTGAGATTACCCATGATTTCTATCTCAAAAAATTTCAGCTTTCCAACCCGGTACTTCCCTACGATTATATTCTTTTTGATGAAGGTCAGGATGCATCAGCAGCCATGCTGGACATTTTTTTAAAACAAAATGCCACAAAGGTTATTGTTGGTGATGTCCACCAGCAGATCTATGGCTGGCGTCATGCAGTAAATTCTTTGTCAAAAACGGCTTTTAGTAATTTGCAGCTTAGTACAAGTTTCCGCTTTCCGCAGTCGATTGCCGGTCTGGCCATGGGTGTTCTGGCATGGAAAGAAAGGTTGGAAGCATACCAACCTATTCAGATTATTGGAAAAGGAAACAGTCAAAAAATAACTTCGAAAGCCAGCATTGCAAGGACCAATCTGGGTCTGCTGCTGCACGCAATCAATTATATTACCGATAACCGGAAAGTAAAGCACATCTATTTTGAAGGCAATATCAATTCTTACACCTATGCAGACGAAGGTGCTTCCCTGTATGATGTACTGAGTTTATACAATGGCAATCATGATATGATTCGTGATAATCTCATTCGCTCCATGAATAGTATGGATGATCTGGAAGAATATATTGAATCCACAGAAGACGCGCAGTTGTCCATGATGGTTGAAGTGGTGAATGAGTATGGAAATGAAATTACCGGCATTATTAAATCTTTAAAAAACCTGCATACGGGGAATGAAGAAAGAGATAAAGCCGAAATGATTTTTTCTACTGTTCACCGTGCCAAGGGGATGGAATATGATGCCGTGTTCCTGGTGAATGATTTTATTTCCGAATCAAAACTCGAACGCAGCATCAATGAATCAAAAGCTGAAAACTTACCAATCGATTATAAAAAACTGAACGAAGAGATCAACCTGTTATATGTCGGTATCACCCGGGCCAAACATCAACTGCATATTCCTGAAACGCTTCTTCCAAAAGATTTTCCGGTATCACCACATATCCAGGTAATCAAAATGAAAAAAGAAGAAGATCCCATGAAATTTGTTGTTGCTGAAAAGCGAGCCAATCTGTTGTCAAACAAAAAGTCTTTCATCCAAAGACCAGGACTAAAGGAAATTAAAGAAAAAGCATATTCAGTTGAAAAGAAAAGAGAAATCAATAAAGATGCATACAAGCCCTGGACGGCTGAATTAGACGAAGAACTAATTTATCTCTACGAAAGCGATAATCCCTTATCCGCCATAGCTGTTCAATTTGGGAGGACAAAAGGTGCGATCGTTTCGCGACTGAAAAAATTGAATATCTATCCGGATTAATAATTTATTTGCTGTATTACATCATCGACGGAGGTCCCAACCAGGAATATGCGGCCAACAGCAGGCAATAGATCGCTTTGGTTTTATCTGCTGTTGGCCGTATGATCAACTCTTATTTTTTTCCATAAGCCGCATTGATATACTCCAGTATTTTTTCATCGCCCGAATTCAGCAATTGCTTTTGCTGTTGTTTGTCCATACTGTGGTACGATTTGCACCCTTGCAGTAAAAGCTCCCAGTTATCATTATTGGCCTTGGCTTTTTCTCCGGTGCGGGTATCGATGATAAAATAGTCTGTCCCCTTTTTAGCGCGGTAGGGGTCGCCGCCTTTTTTATTGGCAAGTTTACTTTTAAGAATCTCTGCAGCCCTTTTTCCGGAGCCTTTTCCGGTATTATAGGCATCACTCAGGTTCATGCCTGATCTTAGGGCCATGTCCATGGATACAGATGAAACCAGGTTTTGGAATGCGGGTGTCTCGGATATACTCAGCAGGGCTTTGGATAACTGAGATTCGTTATCAGGATAAGGATTATTATAAATGGCCAGGGGTGCCCCCATTTTTTCAGCCTTCATGAATACTGATTCATGCTGCACATAGAGATTGTCGCCAATCACACAATAGGCAATTTGTTTATTGGCTCCACCGAATTTTGAAGCCTGGTTATCCTTATCTGTGAAATCCACACCTGCACACCAGAAACCTTTATCGCCCGTGAGTGTCACGGTACCTTCATATTTAATACCATCCAGTCCCACCACATATCCATTGATGGCACTGTTTGTTGCTCCGCCCGTTTTTACACCAGAAGCCGCTGCCCCTCCCGGATCAAATGCTTCAATCAGTGCAATATCCTGAACCACTTTATCAATCTCCTTCATATTCAGAATAGTGACCGGCTCATCGAATTTTGAAGCCACATACACGCCATAATAATTACCCGGGTCGGGGAAATAAGCAACATATCCTTCAAGTTTCTTTCCGTCTTTGGTAGTAACCGATCCCGGATGAAAGTTCATTTCTTCGGCGCTGTAACTTTTGTCCAGGTTATTGGTAAGCATATTGATGGTAAGTCCGGTGATGCCATAGGCAAATACATCGTCCATATCAATTTTTTCATCTTTTCCGGACCGTTGAAAGCGGATCTCATCCACCAGATCGCTGACTGTTTTTCTTTTATCGGGATCTGCATTCATTGTATTCTTGACGATCAGCTGCATATTCCCTTCCATTTTCTTTCCATCATTGGTGATCACAAAACCCGGCTGGAACTTTGTTCTGCGCTTACCCATCACTTCCCCCACCAGAAAAGTATAAGCAGTGGAAGGGGCCAGGGCCCAGGGTAATATTCTACCGTATTCTTTTATCTGTTCTTTTTTATAAACCGTCTTGGCACCGCTCTTATCAACAAAAGTCAGTTTCTCCAAAGCAAAAAAACCGGAAGCGCCCGGCATATCCTCATCAGAGGAGGTCCCCTCAATTTGTATTTTTCCGTCTTTTACCTCCCCGTTTGTTAATGTCACAAAGCCTCTTTCTGCTTCTTTATTATCTCTTCTTTTCTGGTTACTCCATTCAAACCATGAAAGTGGTGATACACATTGCGGGGTGGTCATGGTCAGTCCCCAGCTGGTTGCCGAGCGTACATCCACTTTGAATTTAGTACCCGAACGTTCTGTCAGGCTGATGCCCCCTTCTTTCTCATAATTTTTTATTGAGATATTCCCTTCCAGTCTGGAGCCATCTCTTAAAACAATATAGCCATCGGTATTACTCTCGAAATAGGGCAAGGGAGTGGTTTGCTGACCGGGTATCAATTGAGAAAACAAATGACCGGATGGTAAAAGGCATGCTGAAAGAAGCAGATACAATAAGCGGCGCATAAGGGTGGTTTTGGTGGTTTGGTTAAGCTGGTTTTATTCTGTTTCGAGACTATTTGCGGCAACTTATTATTGACGGGGCAATATTTTCCCCAATCAATATGAATGCACAGGGTATTAGTTTGTCCGGAGCGGGTGCGGTACAATGAAATTTTTTCAGCGGCTGATCACATGAAGACTAACTGATCAAGCCCGTCTTTTACACAGAAAACAGCCGGGACCAACTGATTTCATTCCTTAGGTATCTATGGAAGCGAAAACTGATTTAGCACAGGAAGCTGAAACTAATATACTACTATTTATAAAGATGAATTTGCATAACGAAAAATATCTTCCTCCTTTTTGCTGGCCTGGGCTTATTGGCAGTCATAACGGTACCTGTACTGAAGAATACAGTAAAATCTTTCAAGCTTCAATTTTCAATTTAAACAAACTATTCCCTGACCCCCAACCTGAACTTCCCTGGTGTGATGCGATTTTTCCTGAGGAAAACCCGGTTGAAATAACTGATGTTCTCAAAGCCAGACTGGTAAGCCACCGATTGTATGCTCTTATCTGTTTCCAGTAATAACATCATGGCATGTGTGATGCGAACCTCATTCACGTAATCTGAAAAAGTTTTTCCCATGGTTCTTTTAAAATATTTACAGAAAGCACTCTCTGATAAATGAATCACAGATGCAGTCCTGCTTAAACTGATTTCAGTAGTGAAATGCTGCTGAATATAAGCCAGCACCTTACTGATACGCGTCGTTTGTTGTATCGAGGAAGGATGATAAGACACCGATGCCAGCGGTCTTGCCTTCAGGCTGCTGATGGCATCCAATACACCTAAAAATCCGCTGATCGCCTGGGTGCTTTTGCACTGAGACAATAGCCTGAGCTGCTTTAATACAATGGAAAGCTTTGGACCCCTTAATTGTAAACCGTTTGAAGATTGCCTGAACAAAGAACCCATCCCTTCAAGCTCGGGCATCCTGAACAGGGTATCCACAAAAGATATGGGAAACTGGAGTACGATGGCCTGGCACTGCTCCTTTCTTTTCGCATCACTTACCCAGGAATGCGGCACCTGCGGACCAATCAATACCAAATCGCCCTCCCTGAAATTCTCCACGCTATCACCCACCAATCGCCTGCCCCTTCCCTTTACAATATAAGTGAGCTCGTACTCCGGATGGAAATGCCAGAAGAATTCAAAGCGGGGTATTTTCAGTTCATAACAGATAAAAGACCTGCCCGAATGCAATTGCTGTAGATTCTGCAGTTTTGCTCTCATATCATATTTCTATAATTTTCTGAAAATAAACCAATTTTGTCAATATAGTATCATACTTGGCCCAAATCCGCTTAGCCGTTATCCCATAAGCTCCTGATTTTTGTTGTAAATTCTACGACATGCATTCCCTGCCGGCAACTATTACAGCCTTGCTGAACAAGCCCTATTCGCTCACTGCAGAGCAAATCAATTTTTACCAGCAAAACCGTTACATCAAACTAAAACAGGTGTTCGATGAATCCTGTCTTTCATTTTTTAATGAAGCGATCAGTAAGAGAGTGATGCTGATGAACAGTGAAACCAGGCCCCTGGATGAAAGAAATACCTATGGCAAAGCATTTCTTCAGTTGTTTAATCTGTGGCGGGAAGACGAAACCGTAAAGGAGCTGGTATTCAGCAAACGTTTGGCAAAAATCGCATCCGACCTGATGCAGACTGATGGGGTACGCGTCTACCACGACCAGGCCCTTTTCAAAGAAGGCGGAGGCGGGATTACCCCCTGGCATGCTGACCAGTATTACTGGCCATTGGAAAGCGATAAAACCGTAACAGCCTGGATTCCCTTACAAGCCACCCCGCTGGAAATGGGACCGCTGGAATTCAGTGCCGGCAGTCACCAGATTATCGCCGGCCGCGATCTGGAAATAAGTGATGAAAGCGAAGCAGCCATCCAGCAAACACTGCGGGTGACCGATTTCAAACATGTAATTGAACCCTTTGATGCCGGAGAAGTGAGTTTTCACAGCGGATGGGTTTTTCACCGGGCTGGTGCCAATACCAGCAACGAGACTAGAAAAGTGATGACAGTAATATATATGGATAAGAACATGGTGCTTAAACAACCCGATAACAGCAACCAGATCAACGACTGGAATACCTGGTGTCCGGGTGCTAAAGTCGGAGAAGTGATCAACTCGCCCATCAACCCAATCATCTACCAAAACTGAACCCTTGCAGATTAACTACTGTTGCCCCTATTGGGGATCCGAAAAAGATAAACCCGCAGACTTTATTGACAAGGTATTGTCAAGCGGTTATGATGGAATAGAAGTACTGTTGCCGGCAGCCAGTACTCCCTTTACTGAAGCTTTTCTGAAAAAGCTCTCCACTGTTCGGGAAACCAAACCTGATTTCATCCTTATTCTGCAACAACTCACCGCACCGGAAAATGAATCCGTAGACAGTTATATAAAGAAAATGAGCCGCAGTTTAACGGATCTGACTGATTTAAAACCTGGTTTCATCAACACACATACGGGAAAGGATTATTATTCATTTAGTGATAACTGCAGGGTCATCGAGGCCGCCCTTAATATCAGTCATAAAACCGGAGTACGCATCCTGCATGAAACACATCGTGGCCGCTTTTCCTTTCATGCCGCTTCTCTGATTCCCTATCTCCGGCAATTTCCTGAACTGGAACTAACGGGTGACTTCTCCCATTTTTGTACCGTATCCGAAAGTCTGCTCGAAGACCAGGAAGATATCATCGGAAAAATCATACCGCATGTATCACATATTCATGCCAGGGTCGGACATACTCAAGGACCACAGGTAACTGATCCTTTTTTACCCGAATGGGAAACACAGCTCATCCGTTTTGAAAGCTGGTGGCAGCAAATCATCAATGATAAAATAAAAAGGGGTGTGCAGATGATGACCATCACACCCGAATTTGGTCCGGCCCCATATATGCCATTGGCTCCTTTCACACAAGAACCACTGGGAAATCAATGGCAGATCAACGCTAACATGATGCAGCGTTTGAGATCCAAGCTTGCAACATAAATTAACCCTATGCTTGCCATCCAGAAAAAACTTAGCAACAGCTTTTACGCATTACTCAGTCTGCCGGCTACTGCGGTGGGTTTTTGTTTATCTACCCAGGTGGCCACGCTCAGCTGGATACTGGGTACAAAATACCATTTACATATAGAGGATGTGGCGTTGGTTTGGCTGGCGGGGCCACTCTCCGGTATTATTGCCCAGCCCATCGTGGGGATGATGAGCGACAGAAGCTGGTTCCTGGGCGGGAGAAGAAAACCCTATATCGTCATCGGGGGTATACTGGGTGCTGCTATGCTATTAGCCCTGCCCCGGCTTGATTTTATTAGTCAGTCTGCCGGTCTTTCAGTATTTGTTGTAGCCATCATCGTTTCACTGATGCTTGACATGAGCATCAATGTTACATTCAATCCTGCAAGAGCCATCATCGCAGATGTAACGCCTCCGGGTAATGCACGCACCAGAGGTTTTTCATGGATGCAGGTGGTGAGCGGCAGCATGGGGATCGCCGCTTATTTTATTTCCGTTGCCTTCGGTAATATCGCGTTGATTTATGTGGCCGCCCTGGTCGTCTTGCTCTTTTCTATCGTTCCTGTCTTTTTTATTGCAGAACCAAGAATCTTGCAAACAGCACCCGCAACAGCAGTGACAGATAAGAAAACCAATTCCTCATTCCTTGAAGGGCTGGCGGTACTGTATCCGCTTTACGGATTCATTGTATTCGGCCTCTTTGTAGTGATCAATAAGATGCTATTGAATGGTCGCTGGGATCAGTACCAGTTGAATGTAATGTATGGTTGTCTCTTGCTGACAGTACTGCTGGGGATTCAAATTATTTGGAAAGGAAAACAAAAACCTTCTTCAAATAATGAGTTGCAGAAAATCCTGCTGGCTCATGCTTTTTCCTGGCTGGGCATTCAGAGTATGTTTGTAATGAGCTATTTCTATATCAAAGAAATGATCCTCCCTGGTCTGAATATACAGGATGCCCTTGCAAACGGCTTTTCAACATTTTTTACAGGTGCTGAACAAACCGCCGAAAGCACAGCCGGCAATATCCTGTCGCTCGGGTTTTTATTACTGAACTTCGTGGGTGCCCTGCTGCCCGTATTAGTGCTGGAACCCCTCAGCCAGAAAAAAGGAAAAGTATTCATCTACCGGATCGCGATTGCCTGCATGACTGCAGGATATGCTTTACTTTATTTTGCAGGTACAACAGAATTACTGTTCTATACCGGTATGATCATTTGCGGGATTGGATGGTCAGCAGTGATTTCTATTGTGTTTGCGATCATGACAGAAAGAGTAAATGCCAATAAAATGGGCGTATCCATGGGCTTGTTTAATTTCAGTATTGTCTTACCTGCGATGATGACACCCGGGCTTTCAAAACTGATCAGCGGTGCTGGTGATTATTCCCTCTTGTTTTTACTAATAGCTATCAGCTTACTGGTATCACTGGTTTGCTGGTTATTTGTAAATGAAACACAACCTATAACTTAAAAAATAATCGTTCTATGCTTCGTTCTGTTATACTACTTGCCATCGGCATCATTTCCGGCCATTTTGCCCTGGCACAATTACCCGCAGTTTCATCAGGAACAATCACAAGGTTGGAGCATTTCAACTCAAAATTTGTTACCCCCAGAAATATAGATATCTGGTTACCGGAAGGCTATAGTAATCAAAAGCCGCTGGCTGTGCTTTATATGCATGACGGACAAATGCTTTTTGACAGTACCAAAACCTGGAACCACAAAGCCTGGGAGGTGGATGATGCCATTTCACAACTGAAGATAGAGGGGAAAATAAAAGACGTAATGGTAGTAGGAATTTGGAATGATCCTGCAACAAGACATGCGGATTATTTTCCACAAAAGCCATTTGAAACTTTAACTCAGATAGAAAAAGACACATTAACTGCAAGATTGCAAATGGCAGGCCGATCAAAGGAAGGCTTCCAGCCAGTTTCAGATAAATACTTGAAATTTTTGGTGACCGAACTAAAGCCATTCATTGATTCAAATTACAACACAGCCAAAACACCCGAGCATACGTTTATTGCAGGCAGCAGTATGGGTGGGCTCATCTCACTCTATGCCATCTGTGAATACCCCAATGTATTTGGCGGAGCCGCCTGTCTGAGCACACATTGGCCCGGTGAATGGTCACCGGTCAACAACCCGGTTCCAGATGCATTTTTAAATTATCTGAAAAAACATTTACCCGTAAGCGGTCTGCATAAAATTTATTTTGATTGCGGAGACCAGAATTTAGACGCCCTGTATCCTGTCATTCAAAAAAAAGCCGATAAAATCATGAAGGACGGGGGCTACACAAAAAGAAACTGGATAACCAGGTATTTTCCGGGTGAAGGCCATAGTGAAGATGCCTGGAGAAAAAGACTGCATATCCCTTTCACTTTTTTATTGAAAAAAACCACCAAATAGTTGATGCAGGTAATTAGCTTAAATAAAATACAACCCAGGTGGTGGAAAGAAGTGGTAGTCTACCAGCTTTATCCCCGAAGTTTTAAAGACAGCAATGGCGATGGCATTGGTGATTTAAATGGCATTATTGAAAAACTCGATTATATCAAAAGTCTCGGCATTGATGTGGTGTGGCTGAACCCTGTTTACGAATCCCCCAATGATGATATGGGCTATGACATTTCAGATTACAGGGCCATTATGAAACAGTTTGGTACCATGGATGATTTTGACCGCTTGTTAGAGGGGCTGCACGAACGCGGGATTAAACTGATCATGGACCTGGTGGTAAATCATACCAGTGATGAACATCCCTGGTTCCGGGAAAGTAAAAAATCAAGAGATAATCCTTTCCGTCATTATTACCATTGGTGGGATGCCGAAAAGGGCTTACCTCCCTATCGGTGGAGTATTTTTGACAAGGAGAACAATGCCTGGAAATATGATCCGGGGACCAACAGCTATTACTTCCATATTTTCAGTGAAAAGCAACCCGACCTGAATTGGGAGAACCCTGCCGTACGCAAGGAAGTGTATGACATGATGAAGTTTTGGATGGATAAGGGGGTGGATGGGTTTCGCATGGATGTGATTACCTGTATTTCAAAAGACACCCGTTTTCCTGAATTGCCAGCAGACATGCCTTTATCGCAATGGTTTCCGTATTACGCAAAGGGGCCCCACCTGCATACCTATTTACAGGAAATGCATCAGGAAGTGTTTTCAAAATACGATAGTATGAATGTGGGAGAGGCTTCAGGCATCAGCATTGATGATGCTTTGCTGTTTACCGATGAAGACCGGAATGAACTGCAGACATTTTATCATTTTGATCATACCGGCTTTGGGATCAGCAAGGATAATTTTATGTATGCTGATGACTCCAACCGCGATCTGCCATCCTGGAAGAAAATATTTGACAAATGGGATAAGGTCTTTCAGGAAAAAGGCTGGGCCACCATTTACCTGGGCAATCATGATATGAGCCGCATGACCAGTCGCTTTGGAAGTGATCATCCGGCATTCAGGGATTATTCAGCCAAGATGCTTCATACTTTCCTGCTCAGTATGCGGGGTACCCCTTATATCTATAACGGCGATGAGATCGGGATGACCAACAGCAATCACCTGAATATTGAAGCCTACCAGGATGTTTACACCATCAACTATTATCAACAACTGAAGGAAAGGGGACAGGATTACAAAGGCTTTCTGGAATCACATGCACATATCAGCCGGGATAATGGCCGTACACCGATGCAATGGGATGATTCCGCTTTTGCAGGATTCAGTAACACAACCCCCTGGTTATCGGTTAATGAAAATTACAGGCAGATCAATATTGCGAAGCAGGAGCAGGATCCCGATTCAGTTCTGCATTACTTCAGAAAGATGATCGGGCTCAGAAAAGCACATCTGGCCCTGGTATATGGACGATTTGATCTGGTGGATGAAGATAATCCCCAGCTCTTCGCCTATACACGCATGCTGGGTGACGAGTCATACCTCGTCGTACTGAATTTTTCAGACCGAACCGCCATACTGGATGCGGATGTTGATACTGAAAGATCCCAAATACTGATCGGCAACTATAATACAAATCATTTGAACCATTCTTACAGGCCCTATGAAGCCGTCATCTATAAATTGTAAAACCACATGAAAAAGTACTGTATACTCCTGTCGCTTGTGATCATCACTTGTTTCACCAGCCACGCACAAAAAGCAAATCCGGCTAATGCTGAAATCATTTACCACGTCTGCCAGCGCAGTTTTTTTGACAGCAATGGCGACCTGCATGGTGATCTCAAGGGATTACAACAAAAACTTCCTTATCTCCAGGAGCTGGGTGTAACGTCGATTCTATTATTCCCACTCTATGAGGCAGATTGCTATCATAATTATTTTGCCAATGATTTTGATAAAATAGATCCGGAATTCGGCAGCATGCAGGATTACCTCTCGCTTGTTAAGGAACTACACCGCAGGGGGATGAAAGTTTATATGGATATGGAAACACAGTATGTTGCCGAAAAACATCTATGGTGGAAAGATGCTGTAGGAAACCCCGGCTCAAAGTACAGCGACTACCTCCTTTTTGAAGACAGTGCACATACCATTCCTGCGACCATCATTGCGGATCTCCGGGGCTTAAACAGCTATGATGGTTCCTTTATCAAAATCACCACGGTTAATTTGAAAAGCGAAAAAGTACTGGACTACAATAAAAAACTCTTTTCCTTTTTCACTGATCCCAACGGGGATGGAAAATTTGATGATGGCGTGGATGGGTTCCGGCTGGATCATGCCATGGATAACCTCGATGGCAAGCCGGCACTCCGCAACCTCTTCAGGGATTTCTGGAAACCTCTTCTCGACTATGTAAAGCAAATCAATCCCCGACTGCAAAATGTGGCCGAACAGGCAGACTGGAACGATTATGGGTTTACTTATTTTGAACAGGCTGGGGTGGACAGGATGTTTGGATTTGGTCTGCGTTCTGCCATTCTTTCCTTTGATAAGAAAGCGCTGATCAGGGCAGCCGATACGATACTGGCCAAATGTCCGGATGACAAATCACAGCTTATCTTCCTGGAAAACCATGACCTTGACCGGTTTGCAAGTCTTGAGCCGGATATCCGGAAACAAAAAGCAGCGGCTGCACTAATGATCCTGATCGGCGGTATTCCTTCTATTTATTACGGGCAGGAGATTGGCATGCTGGGAAAAAGCGTGTCACTCGGAAATACGGACGGAAATGATATTCCACGCCGGGAGGCATTTGAGTGGTACAAAAAAAATGAAGGCCCGGGAATGGCTTTCTGGTATAAAAATACCGGTGAATGGTGGAACAAAAGCAATGTTAAGACCGGAGATGGCATATCACTTGAAGAGCAAAAAGCAGACAAGGGCTCATTATTCAATTATTATAAGCAACTGATCCGGTTAAAAAAATCCAATCCGGCACTGGCCAGCGGGAAATATGCCTCGGCCGGGAACAACAATGAAAAAGTGTTCAGCTTTTACAGAAGCAGCGGGAATCAAAAAGTACTGGTTGTGGTGAATCTTTCTGGAGAACCGCAAATGGCTAATTTTCAGGAAAGCCATAAAAAGGCCAATTCCATATTCGGAAAAGAATTACGCCAGTATCAAAGCATCCAATTGAACCCTTATGAAGTAGCAGTACTTGAATTAAAATAAACGGTTAACGTCCATAATACTCCCATAACAATCTTCCGAGTTTCCTCGCCATTGCCCAGGCTTCATTGTCCGCCGTCCAGCGCTGGTCCTGGTTGTTTTTGGTGAAAATGCAGAAGACATAGGGGTTCTTAGGCGCATTCACGATCATGACTTCGCTGCGGGAGGCATTGACGCAGCCGTTTTTACTGAAGACTTCAATAGTGGGCGGGATGACGGATATAGCTTCGTTCTCGTCCCAGAAATTACGGCCCAAACAGCGCAGCATTCTTTCACAGGCTGCAGGGGAAAAGACTTCATTGCGATAAATTTTTTCAAACAGGGTTCCCATTTCAAAAGGGGTGGTCTGGGCCCATTGATAAATGGCACGGAAATTCTCACGGCCGGGGGTTCTGGAGTTCACCCTGGTTTCTTTCAAACCCAGTCCTTCCATGATTTCATTGATCCTGGTGCCTCCACCCGCTAAACCCTGTAACCATAAACTCGCCGTGTTATCACTGGTGGTGAGCATGAGCATGATGAGTTTCTTCAATGCAATTTTTTCATTGTTCTTGAAAGAACCCAGGATATCGGAACCGGAATAAAATAAAGAGTCCTTATAAGTAAGCGCTGAGTCGTATGTCAGTTCCTTTTTCTCCATCTTATCCATCACGCCGACGAGGATCGGCACTTTAACTATACTCGCTGTTGGAAAGATCGTATCCGCATTGATGGCGACGATTTTACCGGTCCGCAGGTTTTTGACATAGACCCCTATCTGGCCATGATAATCCCCGATGGCTTCTTTGAGTTTTGACTCCAACCCTCGGTCAATGCGCTGGGCCATTACTGCCATTGGGAGGAAGCAAAGCAGGAGGCTGATGTATTTTTTCATAGTGGCATGTTTGTATAAAGATAGCGGTCCATAGGACTCCTTTGGAGGTAGGAAAAAGTTTACAAGGAACAGGTGGTACTGAAAGATGCTGAATCAAGTTCAGCATGACGTACTGCTAGCCCTTAGCAAGACGCTAATCACACTGCGCCTTACCTCAGTCAAATTTTGCAGCAATGAAAAAATTTCACTTCATATTCATATAATCAATCACCAGGCTGCAAAATGCACGGATCCCGGTATTCATGCCACTGTCATCCACATAAAAATCTGCTGTATGATGCGGGGGTGCTGTTTTGGGGTCCTTTCCCTTGGGCATACCACCGAGGTAAAAAAAGAAGGAAGGCGCCTTCGTACCATAATAGGAAAAATCTTCCGCACCGGTTACCCATTCCCTTTCTTTGATATTCCCGGCACCTGTTGCTGCTTCCAGTGAGGGCAGCATTTTTTTTACCAGCTCAGGTGTATTATAGGTAACAAGGGTCTTGGTATCAAAACTCACTTCGGCCACTGCACCGGAAGCTTCTGCAATTTTTTCTGCCGTCCATTTGATCCGCTGGTGTACTTCAGTCTGCATTTTACTGTCGAGGGTGCGGATGGTTCCATCCATCACACATTCCTCCGGTATAATATTATTCCGGACACCGCTATGGATTTTTCCCACCGTGATCACCACCGGTGCCTTGGTGAGTTCCATCTGGCGGCTCACCACATTTTGTAAACCCTCAATGATCTGAGCGGATACCTGAATCGGATCAATGCCCTTCCAGGGTTGTGAACCATGACTGCCTTTTCCTTTTACCACAATATGAAACCAATCTGAAGATGCCATAAAAGCACCGGGCTTGTATTCTATCTTTCCTGCTTCAATATCCGATTCAATATGTAATCCGAATACGGCATCTACTTTGGGGTTCTCCATCACTCCTTCTTTTACCATCAGGGCTGCTCCGCCTTCTTCCCCTTCGGGCGGACCTTCTTCCGCAGGTTGAAAAATGAATTTCACCGTTCCTTTCAATTCGTTTTTCATTCCTGATAATACTTCGGCCACGGCCATTAACATGGCCGTATGAGTATCATGTCCGCAGGCATGCATCACACCTACTTCCGTTCCGTTATAAGTTGTCTTTTGTTTGGAGGCCCAGGGAAGATTCACCCTCTCAATGACCGGCAGGGCATCTATATCAGCACGAAGAGCAATACAGGGACCAGGTTTGGCCCCTCTCAGAATGCCCACCACCCCGGTTTTGGCCACATTTTCTTTGGTTTCAATCCCCAGTTTTTTCAGGTGTTCGGCAATGATCTTTGAGGTCCTGAATTCCCGGTTACCCAGTTCCGGGTTCTGGTGAAAATCATGTCGCCATTCAATACATTTTGCTGTTGTTTTATCCGCTGCTGCAAATGCTTTTGCTTTCAATTTTTCTGATTCGCTCTGGGCGGAGAGCTGTATAACAGAAATCAGTGCCAGTGATAAGAAACCAAATTTCATCATGGGTGATTTTTGTATGAATTTAAGGCAAATGGCAGTTTGCGGGGACTTTTATCGGGTTTCAATCTGGTCCAGGAAAGATACCGGTCCATGGAACTGATCCGGGGGCCGGTATGAGCTTAGTGGAAGCCGTTAAGATCTCCACTAAACCCATTATGACCGGGGTAAGTGACCGCTACCGCGATTTTGCCTATATTTCGCTTCCAAAACCAAGCCTTTACAACAACATGTTGCTCCGCCATGTTCCGTTTTTAAAGACTGTGCTCCTGCACAGTGTGTCGGCTTTCGGCGGACCGCAGGCGCATATCGGGATGATGATGAAGAATTTTGTACATCAGCACCCTTATATCACGAAGGAAGAACTGATGGAGTATAATGCGTTTTGTCAGTTACTCCCGGGCGCTTCTTCCACACAGACTATCACTTTAATCGGATATAAACGCGGTGGTGTACCATTAGCGGTACTCACGCTGATCGTTTGGATTCTGCCGGCGAGTATTCTGATGGGCGGACTCTCTTTTATATTACGTTATATCGATAACCGGCAACTTGGTACGGATATATTCAAGTTTCTGGCTCCAATGGCAGCAGGGTTTCTGGCCTATGCAGCCGTATCAACTTTTCCAGCGGCAATCAAAAACCTGATCACCTGGATCATCATGATCGTGGGCACCCTGCTCACTTATTTCTTATTCGGACAGCCCTGGGTGATTCCAACATTGATATTATTATCCGGGGTCGCTACCAATTTCAGCCGTAAAAGAATTCCGCAGCTGGAACAAAAACCCAGAAAGATCAAGTGGTGGAATTTCTGGCTCTTCGGCATCATCTTTATTGCCGCAGGTATATTCAGTGAAATCGCCCGGAAGGATAACTGGCCGGAACCGGTTCGTAAACCGGTGAACCTTTTTGAAAATACCTACCGGATGGGAAGTCTTGTGTTTGGTGGAGGTCAGGTATTGATTCCAATGATGTATGAGCAATGGAGTGTAAGACCGGAAGAAGAAAAGATCAGGGAAAGAAACCCCAAAGCAATTCAGATTGAAGAAAATGATATGTACACCGGAATGGGTATTGTAAGAGCCATGCCGGGCCCTGTGTTTTCCATTGCCGCTTTCACAGGAGGAATGGCATTAAAAGATATGGGAAAAGAAATGCAGGCATTGGGTTGTTTGATTGGAATGATCGCCATTTTTTTACCAAGTGCTTTGCTGGTATTGTTCTTTTATCCCATCTGGCATAATATGAAAAAATATGCGGCGATCTATCGTTCTATCGAAGGCATCAATGCGGCAGTAGTAGGAATTATGCTGGCTTCTACTTTTTATATCATGAAGGATATTTCATTCAGTGACATGAAGACAATCAGCTTTGTCAATATTGGGGTTTTTGCCGGCACATTTGTATTACTGCAATTCACCCGCTTCCCTCCGCCCTTTATTGTATTGGGATGTTTGCTGCTGGGCTATTTTCTCTGAGACTATTTTTTATAGTAAGCGCCTTTCTCTATTTCTTCCAGTACTTTTTCAGAAACTAAATATCTGATTGATTTTCCTTCTCTGATATTATTGCGGATAGCGGTGGCTGAAATTTGTAAAAGCGGTGCGTCCAGTAAAATCATTTTTGCACCGATATTATTCACTGGCTCAAAACCCGGTCGACGATAAACATAAATGGTATGATCACGAATGATCACCGCTGCATTTTTCCATTTGGGAAGATTCTGAAAACTATCACTGCCCATGATGACGGAGAATTCATGTTCCGGATGCTTTTCCTGCAAATAGGCTAACGTATCGACCGTGTAGGATGGTTTTGGTAAAGCAAATTCAATATCAGATGCACGCATGCGGTTATCATCTTCAATAGCCACCCGCACCAGGTGCAGGCGATGGAATTCATTCAGCAGGCCCGCTTCTTCCTTAAAGGGATTCTGTGGAGATACCACAAACCAGATTTTTTCGAGTTCAGTCTCATTCAATACATGACTCGCAATGATCAGATGACCGATATGAACGGGGTTAAAGGAACCGAAGTATAATCCAATTTTCATCTAATATATTGATAATCAATTATTTATCTCTACCAATATGTGTTCCGCCTCATTGATTCTTAGACTTAAATGATAACCGGCTACGCTAACGGAGACCGGATCACCCATGGGAGCTACCTGTTCCATCAGGACCCTTTCTCCCGGTACACAACCCATTTCCATCAGTTTCAGGAAGATTTCGTTGTTGTTGAATTCCTTGATGACTCCTTCCTGTCCTGGCTTTAAATCTGATAACCTGATGATCATTTTTCTGAATTGGTACAAAGCTAACCTTGCTGATTTACATTTATTTGCGAATTTTGAAATAATGGCAACCACTCCCTCCATCCGGTTCTTCTTCCCCCGTCAAACAAGTCTGGCCAATCGAGGTCCGCTCAAAAGCTTTATCCAAAAGCTGATCCGGAAGGAAGGGAAAAAACTGGGCGGGCTAAATTATGTGTTTTGTTCCGACAAGGAGCTGCTCAAGATCAACCAGGACTTCCTGCAACATGATTATTATACGGATATAATCACTTTCGGATATGCCGGCCCGGATGACCCCATCCAGGGGGAAATTTATATCAGTGTGGATCGGGTAAAGGATAATGCCCGGCAATTGGGGGTGTCCTTTAAAAAGGAACTACATCGGGTTATTTTCCATGGGGTATTGCATTTATGCGGATACAAGGATAAAAACCGAAAGGATCAGGCGATCATGAGGGACAAAGAAGAAGAATACCTCCGACTTTATTTATAGCGTTCCACGGGACACTGTTTCAGCCTGAAACAGTGTCCCGTGGAACCATTACCTTTGTGGAATATGGCCAGAAAGTCTCCAGTAAAAAAAGAAGATATCACTCCTTCCCTCTTAAAATTCAGGGAAAAGCGAAAATGGCAAATCAATCTACGCCGGTACGTGATTGGCAGATATCCCAGCCCCAATTATGCCCCTTATTTCGGGCTTGATATAAAAAATATGCGCCAATGGTTCGAATACCAGTTCACAGAGGGAGTTAATTGGGCGAGTTTTGGAGCCAATTGGCAGTTTGATCATATAATTCCCGTCACCTACTTTGATTTTGCCATCGAAGAGGAACTGAAAATGTGCTGGAACTTCACCAATCTGCGTGTTGAGCTGATTCAGCAAGATAAAGACAGGGGAAACCGGGTAGATGTATTAGCGGCAAGGAATTATTTCAGGGATCTATATGAAAATACCGGGTATCAGGTCTGTCAGCTCCTGCTTCAAAAGATCGATCAGATCGAAATATCGGAGATTGTTAGCACGGACGTACAAAAAAAATTCATAGGGGAACACCTGGAATACCTGAAAATGATTGAGGGATACTCTGTTTTTGAATTTGAATTATTAAATAGCGGCAGAAGTATTGAAGAGGTAAAAAAGGAAATATCATTTATAACCAACCTGGGTAAGTCTTCCAAAGCTTAAACCCTTCGAATAGTAGCTAAAGCGCTCCATAGCTTGTACCTTTGCCGCCCATGTTTCCCGAATACGATGTCATAGTTGTTGGTGCCGGCCATGCCGGATGTGAAGCGGCCGCTGCAGCTGCTAATCTGGGGTCTAAGACCCTGCTCATCACCATGAATATGCAGACCATTGCCCAAATGAGCTGTAATCCTGCCATGGGCGGGATTGCCAAGGGGCAAATCGTTAGGGAAATTGATGCCCTGGGAGGTTATTCGGGAATTGTAACAGATCTCTCTACCATTCAGTTCCGGATGCTGAACCGAAGCAAGGGACCCGCCATGTGGAGTCCGCGGGCTCAAAACGACCGGATGCTTTTCCATCTGAAGTGGAGAGAAATGCTGGAGAACACAGACCGGTTGGATTTTTACCAGGATATGGTCAATGGATTATTGATCAAAGATGGGCGATGTACCGGTGTGGTAACCGGGCTCGGACATGAAATCAAGGCCAAAGCAGTCGTCCTAACCAATGGAACCTTCCTGAACGGCATAGTACATATTGGAGAAAAGAATTTTGGCGGAGGAAGAATGGCAGAGAAAGCAGCCACTGGAATAACGGAACAGTTAGTATCGCTTGGATTTCAAAGCGACCGCCTGAAAACCGGAACACCTCCCCGTATTGATGGAAGAAGTCTCGATTACTCTAAAATGGAAGAACAACCCGGTGATGAAGACGTAGTGGGTTTTTCCTTTACTGATACACCCCGTATTAAAGAACAAAGAAGTTGCTGGATCACTTATACCAACCAGGCTGTACATGATATCCTAAAAACAGGCTTTGATCGCAGTCCAATGTTCGCCGGCCGCATTGACGGAGTGGGTCCCCGCTATTGTCCCAGCATTGAAGACAAGATCAATCGTTTTGCCGAACGGGACAGACACCAGCTCTTTATCGAACCCGAGGGATGGAATACTGTTGAAATTTATCTGAATGGTTTCTCCACTTCCTTACCAGAAGAAGTACAATACGAAGCTCTTCGTACAATTCCGGGTTTGGAAAACGTGAAAATGTTTCGTCCGGGTTATGCAATTGAATATGATTTTTTTCCTCCCACGCAATTGGATTATACACTCGAAACAAAACTCATCAAGAATCTCTACTTTGCCGGACAGATCAATGGTACAACCGGCTATGAAGAAGCAGCCTGCCAGGGATTGATGGCAGGCATCAATGCACATCAGAAAGTAAAAGAACTTGCCCCATTTATATTAAAAAGAAGTGAAGCATATATTGGCGTATTAATAGATGACCTGATCAGCAAGGGGACCAAAGAACCCTATCGCATGTTTACCTCTAGAGCAGAATTCAGAACCCTGTTACGTCAGGATAATGCCGATCTCAGGTTAACAGGAATTAGTCATGCTTTGGGACTGGCATCTGATGCAAGAATGGAAAAAGTCTCTGAAAAATTAAATGGAATAACATCCATCAAAAAGATTCTCCACGAATTAGCGGTAGAACCTGCTGAAATCAACAACTGGTTTGATAGCATAGAATCATCCCGGATTAGCGAAAAACAAAAGGCTGATAAAATTCTCCTCCGCCCGATGGTTGAAATAGACCAACTCGCCAAAGCCATTCCCCGGCTGGAAGATGCATTATTACCTTATAATAAAGAAACCATCGAGCAGGCAGCAATACAGATCAAGTATGATGTCTATATAGAAAAGGAAAGAGAGCTGGTATCCCGTATGTCGCAACTGGAAGACCTCGAAATACCTGAAACCTTTGATTATAAGAGAATTGCCTCATTAGGAAATGAAGCCAGAGAGAAACTCAGCAAAGGAAAACCACGTACGCTGGGACAGGCGAGTAGAATTTCGGGTATCAATCCCAGTGATATACAGATATTGATGGTGTTTATGGGGCGCTGATCAGGGATTCAAATCCTCCTTTTAAATATAAATTATTATTACATTTATTAAGATCCTTAACCTCCATTTAAACGGAGGATTAAAATTGAATGGCAGTATTAAACACCAGGCTCGCCAACTATTTTAATCCGGCCTCATCTAGAGCCATGTATTTTAAAAAAACTACTGCATTTAATCAATCCTTGATTTCAGGGAAGGCCTTCCTTACCGTATTACTGATGTCTTGTTTACTGCTAACCGTATTCAATACAAAAGCACAAATGCGGCAAATACATCTGGATGTAACCAACACCAATAATGGCATCAAAAAACTCAGTTTTTACAGTGCCTCAGAGGGCTATATCGCCTGTACGGAAAGTAGTTTTGACTGGGTAGGGTATACAACTGATTCCGGACATACTTATATTAAGAGATATATCACTCTGGCCAATGTAAACTATAATGGATACAGCGTAAACCTCACTTTCGGCTTTGGTATCAGCGGAGTGAAAGCATTTAATCAGAATAATATACTGGTTTACGGGGATTATGGACTTGTTCCCGCCATCCTTTCTTCCACAAATGGCGGCGTGTCTTATACGCTGATTTATCATTCACAGTTTGACCCTTTTGCTTTATTAACCGGTATCGAAGACATGGCATTTCCTGAAAACAATAATATAGGATATGCCATAGATGGTGACCGGATCTTAAAAACAACAAACCAGGGTTTGTCCTGGTCTCCATCGAGGGTGGATCCCAATAGCCTTTTTAATGCGATTGAGGCAGTGGATAATAATACTGTGTTTGTGATGAGTTGGGACTATACCACTAACCGGTTACTGAAAACCATCAATGGCGGAACGAACTGGACACAGGTGGTCTTACCCACTTTACCAGGAGGAAAATTAGCATATGCTCATTTTCTCACGGCAAGTACCGGATGGCTGAGCATGTATGATAACAACAACAATTATTATTTCTACAAAACAACCACTGGAGGCAGCAGCTGGACCTTACAAAATAATATTGAAGCCAACCCCTTTGCCGGTACACGGATTAAATTTTTAGACAATAATACCGGATACGCATTCTGGGACCAGAATACTGTATACAAAACTTTCGATAGTGGTGTTACCTGGGAACCGCTTCCACGGGATAATAATTTCAGTTATCTCGGCTTTTCACATGAAGTATTACAGGTCTTTTCTCCCACCCAATTATGGGCGGGTGGTTACCGGGCATTTCTGGAACTATCCACCAACGGAGGCGGTACCCCCTTACCCAAAAGTTATTTCCGGGCAGATACGGTTGGTTATTCAAATACCGGAATTGTGAACCTGATCAATCACTCAAGAACAGGCTATACCTATAAATGGTTCTTAAATAGTGGCCAGATCAGTACCAACTATAATACATCCTATACTCATAATGTCAATTATACCACAGATACAGTAACACTGGTTGTATCAAATGGCACCCGAACAGACACAACCATCAAGTACCTGTATTTTAATCCGCCTGTAGTAGTCAGTTCCTTTACTCCCACGAGTGCCGGAACAGGAACAGTGGTTACTATCACCGGACAAAATTTTTCAAGTGCTACTTCAGTTAGCTTTGGGGGCGTTCCTGCTTCTGGATTTACTGTTGTATCGCCAACCAGTATTAATGCAACGGTGGGAGCCGGAGCATCTGGTACAGTAAGAGTGATTACGCCGTTGGGTCAGGGAACAAAAGGAGGTTTTACGTATATCCCACAACCCACTATCAGTTCTTTTAGTCCAACATCAGCCACAGCAGGAACCATTGTAATAATAACAGGGACAGGATTAACAGGTGCAACCGCAGTAAGTTTCGGGGGAGTACCAGCCAGTAGTTATAACGTAGTATCAGCAACAACCATTACTGCTACGGCACCATCGGGGCCATCCGGAAATGTAAGCGTTACGACGCCGGGCGGTACGGCGACATTACCCGGATACATCAGTCTGCCTACGGTCACTGCATTTACCCCGATTCAGGGAACACAGGGAACCATCTTAAATATTACAGGAACTTCTTTCTCTGGTGCTACTGGAGTAACCGTTGGTGGGGTTAATGCAATCTCATTTACGGTCAACTCATCCACCAGTATCCAGGCCATTGTGGGAAGCGGCGCAACGGGGGGTGTAACCGTCACCAAACCCGGAGGCAGTTCTACACTTCCCGGTTTTACATGGTTTGCACCACCGGTAATTACTTCTTTTAGTCCGGCCAGTGGCCCTGTAGGTACAACAGTTACCATTACAGGAACCGGATTTCATCCAACAGCAACCAATAACACGGTCTATTTTGGATCCCTAAAAGCTACCGTAACCGGAGGCAATTCCACTTCTCTGACGGTTACAGTACCAATGGGTGCTACATTTCAACCCATAAGTGTCTTAAGCAATAACCTGATTGGCTATTCGGCATACCCATTCCTGGTCACTTTTACAGGCGGCAGTATTACTGCCAGCACTTTTGCTACCCGAACTGTCATCGGGGTTGGTTCGGGAAATGGCCCTATGAATGTAAGTATCGGCGATGTAGATGGGGATGGAAAGAATGATTTGCTGGTGGCTCAATATGCCACACCGGCGACCAATAATGGTATCTATATTTATAGAAATACAAGTTCCGGTGCTACCATCAGCTTTGCCACACCAGTGATTTTAGCACCGAACGACTACCAGGGTTGTACTGTGGGAGACCTGGATGGAGATGGGAAAATGGATGTAGCGGTGATGAGCAACAGCACGATCCGGGTATACAGAAGTACCTCTGCAGCGGGTACCATCAGTTTTGCCCCTTTTATCAATTTAACCTGTGGTAATGCTGCAAAGGGAATTACCATTAACGATATAGACGGAGATGGAAAGGCAGATATCGCCATCGATCATTATCCGGATGCTGCCGTCTCCTTGTTCCGGAATATCAGTGAACCTGGCAATCTGGCCTTTGTGACACGTTTGAATATTGCCATTCCAGGAGGTAGAAATATTGTGCTGGCAGATCTGGATGGGGACAAAAAGCCGGACCTGATTGTTCCGGATGCTGTGAATAACAGTTCTGCCATTCTGAAAAACAATTCCACCAAAGGTGTCTTTTCATTTGGCAATCCGCTGAACCTGACTGGATTTACGCATTCCTATATGGATTATGGGGATTTTGATGGGGATGGAAAAGCGGATATCGTATCCGGTGATCTGAATGGTTCACAAATTGCTGTTTACAGAAATACCAGCAGTGGCGGTACGATCAGTATGGCCGCAGCAGTTACATTTCCATCCGCTACAACACCAGCTGGAGTGGCTGTTAGTGATCTGGATGGAGATGGAAAACCAGATATTGCAGTTGTATTGGGTAACTATAACCTGGCAGTGTTCAGAAATACCAGCAGCACAGGAAATATCAGTTTTGCTCCAAAGGAAAATTATATTGCCGGTACCTACAACGGTGAACATATGCTGGCCCTGGGAGATATTAATAACGATGGAAGAAATGATGCCGTCGTGATCTCAGAGGTACAAAAAACAATTTCTATTCATGTTAATGATATTTCACCGGTACCCTTTATCCAGTCGTTTACACCAACCGCTGCTGCAACAGGTACCAGTGTCACGATCAGTGGCAGTAATTTTACTGGGACAACTGCCGTCAGTTTCGGTGGGGTACCGGCTGCTTCCTTTGTTGTGAATTCACCTTCCAGTATTACGGCCGTAGTGGGTACAGGAGCTAATGGATCGGTGTCTGTCACCAGTCCACAGGGTACCGGGTCGTTGGCGGGATTTATCTATTTAACCCCACCGATCATTAGTTCTTTTAATCCAACTTCAGGACCGGCAGGAACACTTGTCACCATCACGGGTTCTAATTTTACAGGTTCCACTTCAGTAAAATTTGGAGGCTCTGCCGCCTCTTCCTTTACGATCGTATCTCCTACCACGATTACAGCAACGATTGGATTAGGATTAACAGGTAACATTTCTATTACGAATCCATCCGGAACAGGATCCCTGGGAACATTTACATATGTACCGGGAACAGCTCCCGTGATAACATCCATAAATCCGTTATCGGCGCCATTGGGTGCATCAGTGACCATTACCGGTAATAACTTTAATACCAACCCGGCCGGAAATTTTGTCTTCTTTGGAAGTATCCGGGCTACGGTCACTTCCGCAACTGCAACCTCATTGACAGTAACCGTTCCTGCGGGTGCCACGTATGCGCCTATCACCGTAACCAACGGTCACCTCACCGCTATTTCATCTAAGAAATTCTCTACCAGCTTTAGTGGATCAGAAGTATTTACGCCGGAATCATTTGCGGCAAAACTAGATTCAGCAACCGGCCATACGAGTGGCCATTCAGAAGTATATTTTGTTGACCTGAACAACGATAACAAATTAGACGTACTGGTTACCGGTGCCAATGGTTTTACCGTCTTTCGAAATACCAGCACCGGTAATGGAGAATTAGCCCTTGCTCCGCGGCAGAATTTTTTCACTAATTATTTCAGCAAGAAAGCGGCTTATGCTGATATCGATGGTGATGGCCGTCAGGATGTAATAATTGCTGACTGGAGTACAAAAGCGGCTGTGGCCCGAAATATCAGTACCGGCTCAACGATTGCATTCGACACATTGGTAACCATGACCACCAGCGACCAGCCAGGTAGTATTGCGGTTGCGGATCTGGATGGCGATGGCAAGCCAGATCTGGCTGTCTCCAATTACCTGCGAAGTAATGTTTCCGTATTCAGGAATACCACAATAGGAGGTGCAATCAGCTTTACCCCTAAAACAGATTATCCGGTGATCAGTGGTCCTTATGATGTTAAACTGGATGACCTGGATAATGATGGCAAACCGGATATGGTGGTAGCCAATGCCAGTGTTTCCTATCAACCACCCAACAGTTCTCCTGCTTTGTCTGTCTTTCGAAATACATCAACAACAGGATCCATTTCGTTTGGACCTAAAACAGATTATATCTGCGGAAACGGTATTAATTGTGCATTTACGGCCGATCTGGACGGTGATAATTATACAGATATCATTACCGGATCAAACAGCAGCGTTAACATAATAAGGAATACCAGTAGTCCAGGCTCCATATCTTTTGAAACGAAAAAAGAGCTGAAAATTGCCGGTTTATATAGCCAGGGGATAAATGTGAATGATCTGAATGGAGATGGTAAACCAGAAATCATTTCCAGTGAATACTGGTTTGTGGATTCCGTAGCTGTGTTTCAGAATCTCTCTGTACCTGGTACTTTAATTTTTGCCCCGAGAGCCGAGTATGCAGCTGCAAATTTTCCGGAAGGTGTTGCATCCGGTGATCTGGACGGAGATGGCAAACCGGATATGGCCGCATTGAATCATGAGGGCAATTTCCCGGATCCTACTACTGTATCCCTCTTCCGCAATCTATCAGGAAGTACAAAAAATATTGTTTGTACCGGTACCAATAGCAGCATGGGTGCCGGTCTTACAGGAACAAACTATCAATGGCAACAGAGTACGGGAGCCGGCTTCAGCAATGTTGCCAACAATGCGGTTTTATCTGGTACCAACACGGCTACTTTACAACTCACAAGTGTACCACTATCTTATAATGGCTATGTGTATCGCTGTATCGTTGATGGAAAAACGGGAAACGAGAGAAGACTGGTAGTCAGTTCAACTAACCTGATACCTTCAGTATCCATTCGTGCGGCGGCAGATACTGTTTGTTCTGGAAGTACCGCTGTTTTAACTGCTAATACTATAAATGGTGGTTCTGTTCCAAGCTATCAATGGCAGGTAAATGGCAGCAATACCGGGTCCAACAGTCCGGTATTCAGTTCGGCGGCACTGGCAACAGGCAGCCAGGTAAAACTGACGATCACTGGTAACTCCACCTGTATCAACCCGGCAACGGCTACCAGTAATACCATCATCATCACAGTACTCAGTACAGTTGCTCCTTCAATCAGCATCAGCGGAATTACCAGTGTAACAACCGGTCAGAATACATTATTAACTGCTGTACCCGCTAATGGAGGAACAAGTCCGGCTTATCAATGGCAGGATAGTACCAGCACGCATAACTGGCAAAATATTGTTGGAGCCACGGCATTGACGCTTACCTATACACCGGCACAAACAGGAGATAAGGTCCGTTGCAGAATTACCAATAATACACCCTGTGTAACACAAACACAGGTATTCAGTAATGTGTTGAGCTTTACTGTCAGTGCCGTTACCGCCATCAATCCCGACCCGGCAGCCGCCTATGGCATCCGTTATTACCCGAATCCGGCAGGAGCAGAAATCACCATTGATAGTCTGCGCATAACAGATCGCTGGGAAACAGCAGAGATCATTAATATGTCGGGGGCGCGCTATGGAACAATTACTATTGCCAACAAAACCAGGATAACCCTGAATATTAAAAGATTGGTACCGGGCCAATATATCATTGCGCTCAGGAGAAAGAATGCAGTGGCCTATCTGAAATTTATTAAGCAGTAAAAGGGTCGGCTAAGCGCTTTTTCGCGGATACAGCCTGAGTTACCGGAGATACCTGTTACCCTTCCCCTGCATGTGTTTGCTTTGGACTGGCAGTTGCAGGACCTGATTTTAAATAGTGACTTGGCAATTCTCCAGCCAGAAATATTCTTTTAATAAAGAAACATTCTGACAGGCAGTCATATAAAATCAGTATGATATAAATGATTGATAAGGATAGACCTTGAGATGCGCGAAAACTTTGATTAAAAAAGATTGATACTCATATTATGAAGGTATTCACGTGACGTCAATGGTGGTACTACTAGTAAATTCCTTAATTTGTATTAAAACCTAAAGCTGATGTGGGATCGTAATCTGAAGAATAGTTTGGTCATTTTTTCTTTCATTTTCCTGATGCCTTTTGTATTGACAGCACAGCTCAGGCAGGTTTATCTGGATCAGGTTTCCACAAATAATCATATTCAAAAAATTAGTTTTTATTCCCCCTCCTCCGGTTATATTGCCTCAACCGATAATGCATCAGATTTTGTTGGCTTTACCACTGATTCAGGCCATACCATTATCAAACGTTATATCACGCTGGCCAATGTAAATTTTAACGGATATCCGGTCAATCTGACCTTTGGGTTTTCCATCAGCGGGGTAAAAGCCTTTAACCAGGATACCATTTTAGCTTATGGTGATTATGGATTTGTTCCTTCCATCCTGTATTCAACGAACGGAGGACTCTCTTATATTCTCTTATTTCATTCCTCGCCCGGAAACGGACAATTCACCTATGTCAATGACATGGTATTTCCGCAAAACAACAATATTGGATATGCAGTAGATGGGTATCGAATACTTAAAACAGCTGACAGAGGTATCAACTGGACCCCTGTAAGCTATGACCCGTCGGCACCCTATGATGCACTAGATGCGATTGACAACAATAATCTCTTTGTCTATTCTGCATATAAATACGGCAGTTTTACCGGTAAGCTGTTAAAAACCACGAATGGTGGTACAAGCTGGTTACCGATTGCGATTCCAGACCCCCATATCCATTCTGCCGATTTTATCAGCCCTTTAAAAGGATGGTTGAATCTGTATCAAAATGTAGACAGCATGGTTGTTTATTATACAGCAAATGGAGGAACCAGCTGGACTAAACAGAACAGCGGAACGGTTACACCAGCGCTGTTTGATAAAATGCAGTTTGTAAATGATAGTACCGGGTATGCCATTTCTGGCCTCTATACCACATTTAAAACAACGGATTCCGCAAAAGTTTGGGAACCTTTACCACGTGATAATAACTACAGCTATCTGGGATTTGGCCATAATGACATGCAGGTCATAACTGAAAATCAGCTTTGGTCCGGGGGTGCCAGGGACCTGCTGGAACTAAGCACCAATGGTGGGGGAACCAGGATTCCACGCGCATTTTTTAAAATTGATACTACCGGAGTGTTTAACACCGGAAATGTAAACCTGGTCAATTATTCCAGAAAAGTATATTCCTATCAATGGTTTGTAAATAATAACCTGATTGGCACCAGTTATAATATTAATTATACCCATGTGTTGTCCAGTCAACGGGATACCATTCAACTGGTTGTATCCAATGGAACCTCCACAGATACCCTGGTACAATACCAGCAATTTGTAGTACCCAATTTACCGGTGATTGGTTCATTCACTCCGCAAACCGGCAGTACAGGCACTTTTGTCACAATAAGTGGCACCTCCTTAACAAGTGTAACCAGTGTGAAATTCGGGGGTACCGCGGCTGCATCTTTTACCATTTTAAATGATACAACCATTACTGCAATCGTAGCCAATGGAAGTACCGGTAATGTATCTGTAGCAGATATTCACGGCAGTTATTCAAAACCTGGCTTCACATATTTCCCGCCACCCGTTTCAGCGCCTCCTGTCATATCCTCCTTTACACCTTTACAGGGACCCGCTGGAACAAGTGTGACCATCACGGGCACAAACTTTGCCAGTACCGTCAATAATAATATTGTAATGTTTGGTGCTACCAGGGCCAATATCAGCTCGGCAAGCAGCACACAAATTATATGTCAGGCACCGGCTGCCAGTACCTATGGCCCTATAACAGTTCAAAATCTATTGAACGGATTATCCGGAACCAGCAACAAACCATTTATTCTGACATTTGCCGACAGCTCAAATTTCACATCCAATTCCTTCATCAATGAGTTTACGATGGACTTTGGTTTCGGAATTTATCCCAAATATATTACCGGTCGCGACCTGGATATGGATGGAAAGCCGGAATTAATATTAACCAAGTCTTCCAATGGCGATTCACTGCTGGTATATAAAAACAATTCTCTGCCAAACAGTATTTCTTTTGGCCAGGGGCAATCGCTTGGTGCAGTAGGGACTTTGAGTGCAGCCCGTTTTTCAACCGATGATTTAGACGGTGATGGACTTCCGGATATAGTGGCTGCTACCAATTTTTTTAATGTATTTGTGTACCGTAATAACAGCAGTCCGGGTACCATTCAGTTTCAACCTAAACTCATTGTACAATCCGGTGTGGGAAGTCAGGATATCAGCATAACAGACCTGGATAATGATGGCCGACCAGACCTTGCGGTGGCTTGCTTTAATCAATCGACATTGAGTATTATCAGAAATACTTCATCACCCGGGTATATTTCTTTTGCGGCCAAAACCGACATAGCAACCCCATCTCCTGCTGTGATTTGCAGTGCCGGAGATCTTGACGGAGACGGTAAGAAAGATATTGTTACCCAGAATTATCTCAATGCCTCCAGCAGTTCTCTTTCTATTTTTCGAAATCTCAGCGTACCAGGAACGATTCAATTTGCCACCCGTTTTGATATTGCAATTGCCAATTCTGCCCTGAATGGGAAAGCCGTTCATATTGCAGATATGGATTTAGATGGAAAGCCGGATCTTGTAGTAGTAACCGATAATAATTATCAAATATTTCTTAATACCAGTACCACGGGATCGATCAGTTTTGCCGCACCTGTAATAACCAATGTAACCGGTTTTGTATATGGTGGATTTATCGGCCATCTCAGCGGTGACCGAAAACCCGATCTGATGTATGGAAGAAATTCATTCCGGTATTTTACCATTGTAAAAAATAATTCAAGTCCAGGAACCCTGAACCTGGATCCACCTGTAGACATAGAAGCCAATTACCCCAATAATATATTCAGCTATTATGGAAATTCAATTGATTTTACACAGGATGGTAAACCTGATATCCTTGTAAGCGGGACCAATGACAGTAAAATTTCTATATATAAAAACAGTATCGGCTCTCCGGTACTTTTCGGAACAAATATATGTTCAGGCACTTCAAGGTCGAGAACCAGCGATGCACCTGGTGCTGTTTACAGCTGGCAGGAAAATAGCGGGGCCGGTTTTGTAGCCATAACCGACAATGGGAATCTCTCCGGCACACAAACTGCTACACTTACTATCACCAATATCCCCCTCAGCTGGCATGGTCGTTTGTATCGTTGTCTTGTAGATGGGGTAAATTACAGCAGCCAGTTCCTGCTGCAAGTAAATACTTCCGCAACCCCGGTTGTATCCATCTCTACACCCACTACAACCGTATGTTCCGGATCGCTTGTGACATTTACAGCTACTGCTACCAATACCAGTCCGCTAACAAGTTATACCTGGCAGGTGAATGGTGTGAATACAGGACAGGATTCTCCTGTCTTCACCACCAACGGTCTTACCAATGGAAGTCAGGTAAGGGTTATTCTCTTCAACCCTTGTTCCAACCCGAATTCTACTATCAGCAATTTTATCACCATGACGGTACAGGGTGGTAATCCTTCGGTATCGATTAGCAGTTCTGCTAACCCGGTATGTCCCGGCAGCAACACTACTTTCACCGCAACAGCAGTGAATGGTGGTGCTACACCTTTTTATCAATGGAAGGTGAATGGTGTAAATACAGGATCGAACAGTAATACCTTTACCAGTTCAAATCTCAACAATAATGACCAGGTGCAGGTGGTCATGACGGCTACTGCCACCTCATGTGGTACCTATCCCCCGGTGAACAGCAATACCATTACCGTTTCGGTATTAACTCCCGTAACACCTTCGGTCTCCATAGTGGCCAATCCCAATCCGTTCTGCCAGGGAGGCAGCACGATCATTACAGCTACACCGGTAAATGGGGGCGCAGGAGCTTCCTATCAATGGCAGCGAAACGGTGTAAACTTCGGACCCAATACCGCTGTACTATCAACAGGCTTCTTAAGCAATGGCGACCTGATAAAAGTTATAATGACGAGCAATGCAACCTGCGCATCGCCTGTTACAGCTACCAGTAATACAATAACGATTAATATTACATCCAATGTAATCCCCGACATCAGTATCAGTGGAAATACCACTGTTATCAGTGGACAAGCCACCATAATCAGCAGTACAACTGTAAATCCGGGTGCCGGCCCGCTTTACCAGTGGCAGGACAGTACGAATACGCACTCGTGGCAAAACATATCCGGAGCGGTTTCAAGTACCA
Source organism: Chitinophagaceae bacterium (assembly GCA_016720745.1). Taxonomy (GTDB): domain Bacteria; phylum Bacteroidota; class Bacteroidia; order Chitinophagales; family Chitinophagaceae; genus JJ008. The sequence goes on from JADKKA010000018.1 coordinate 184,815, forward strand.
TTTCATACACTCCAACCCTTACCGGAAATAAATTGCGTTGCCAGCTTAGCAGTAATGCCAATTGTGCAGCACCCCTCACTGCCCTGAGTAATTCACTGCAGTTTACCGTAACACCGGTTACCGCCATCAACCCTGATCCGGCTGCCGCTTATGGTATCCGGTATTACCCGAATCCGGCGGGAGCTGAAATCACTATTGATAGTCTGCGGATAACAGATCGCTGGGAAACGGCTGAGATTATTAATATGTCGGGGGTGCGCTATGGAACAATCACTATCGCCAACAAAACAAGGGTAACCCTGACTATTAAAAGACTGGTACCGGGTCAATATATCATTGCGCTCCGGAGAAAGAATGCTGTGGCCTATCTGAAATTTATTAAGCAGTAAGAAAGGTCAGCTGCGGACTTTTTCCCGAATGGTGAGTGAGTTGCCGGGGATACCGGTAACCAGTCCCCTGCAGGTACTGGCTTTGCACTGGCAGTTAAAGGGCTCCATGTTTTCATCCAGGAACTGGGCATAATCCAGTGTGAGTTCCTCCCCTTTCTGAATAGGCTTTAAAGCCAAAACATTCAGTCCGTCGAAAGCCGTATTGGGATCACAGCTATGGTTTTGCGGGGCCCATTCGGAGGGATCATCATCCCAGAGAATGAACAGTTCCTCGCTGACCGGGTAAGCGTATCGCCTGAAATGCAGCTTTTCATCTTCATTCCAGTTTTTTTCTACAAAGCGTTTGGTAATGATTCTTTGGGAGCGACCTTCTCCTTTGAAGATGATTTCATTTTCCTGGATATCCCTGCTGGCATAAATACCATAACCCGCGATGGAATTACCTTTCATGACAAAGGGTTTGATCTTCCGGCGGTGACGGGCAATTCCTTCGCTGATCATGTGTTGCAGAAAACCGGACTGACCGATCCCGTCATGTTTCAAAATATAATCAGCTGAGCCTTCAAATCCATCAGTATAAAAAACGGAGCAGGTAAAGTTGATCTCCAGAAAATAAACTTCGTTTTTATCATTCACCCTGAAATCAAGACGGGCATATCCGAGTCCGTTAAAACCTTTAAATATTCTTTCTGTTGCCGCTCTTAATTCTTTATCCAGCACCGGATCAGTACAGGGTACATTACAGTCGGGATGTAGTTCAGATGTTTTTAAGGCATAGGTCTTGAAGGCTCTTCCTTCGGGAAACAGATACTCAACCGGACGGAACACTGTGCAACTATGCTCATCGGTATTGGCGGCCACCAATACGGTAAATTCTCTTCCAGCAATATATTCTTCTACCAGCAGGGGACCGTATTCATCGAGGATACTGATGCATTTCTGCTGGAGTTCTATCTTGTTATGAACAAGAGAATGTTCATCCACACCCAGACTGTCGCCGGCCTTGGCCGGTTTTACAAACAGGGGGAACTGCAGGTGTTTGACAGCTTCTTCCACATCACGGAGTTCGTGAACGATTACATAACCGGGTGTTTTGATTCCTTCACAGTAGGCCAGGTATTTCATCAGCTCTTTGGGAGGATCATAGAGTTGGGTGCTTGGACCAGTAAACGGGAGGTTCAGCAGTTCCAGTGTATAAATCACATCAATACTGGGTACTTCCCATTCCAGGTAACCCTCGCAGAGGTTCACGAATATATCGTAGCCCTCTTTGGAGAGTTGCTTTAACTGTTTATACGTAGTGAGTTTATTCAGGAAAACAGTATGCACATCATGACCCGGTAACAGGGGCGCGAGGTCTCTTGGGGGGTCATAGTTTTTATAATCCACTCCGGTGGTGGAATAATCGGGTTGCAGTACGCAGACTTTCATGCCCTGCTAAGGTAATGACTGGTTGAATAAAAAGAACAGCCTGTTATTTTGCAGGTGTTTTCTTGCGGGATACTGATTGTTTCGCTGTCTTTCTTTTCTCCGGTACTTCCACCGCAACACTTCTTCTGAGTGCATCCCGGAGGATTTCGGTGATCACTTCGGTAAAACTGACTTTGGAGGCTTTGAGAATGGCTCCAATGGAAGTATAGTTTTCATCTTCGCTGAGTCCGCATTGCGCATTTACTTCCAGCATATAAAGTTTGCCGGTATTACTATCCTGCCGGATATCAATCCTGGTATACCCTTTCCCACCGCAGGAACGATAAGCGTCGAGGCTTAAGTTTTTTAAAGCCGGTATCAATTCAGGTTCTACAGGAGCATATTCATAGAAATTGCCATTTTCAGGCATGGGCTTTTCTTCCTCATAAATCTCCCAAAGGCGGTCAAAAGAGAGGAATTTTTCAGTTTCCGGAAGGGATTCATGAAAAACCCTTTTGACAGGTTCATAAACGATACAATGGTCAGGATCATTGGAAGAACCGGTAATAAATGTAGTGTACTCGGGTCCGGCAATATATTGTTCTACAAAAAGACCATCAGCCAGGAGGTTCCAGCCACGGTAGCCTTTGTAAATTTCTTCTACTCTTTGTTTGAGTTCCTGCTCTGTTTGAACTACGTTCTTTACAGATACCCCCATGCTGCCACCGGATACAGCCGGTTTAATAATCAGCGGCGTGCCTACTCTTTTGGTGATTCCCCTGACCGAACCCGGTTTATCTGTAATTACCCGCCAGCCGGCCGTGGCCACTCCTGCCTTATCAAAGGCTTTCTTCATCGGAATTTTAGAAGTGGTGATGGTATAAAAATGGGCATCGGATCCGGTATAGATCAGGCCATATTTTTCCAGTTCATGGATCACGGAAACACCGGGGGCTCCATTGATTTCATCACCATCACAAAGATTTAGGATCAGTGCTGTTTTACCATTGGAGGATGCGGCAATCCCCCTGATCACCTCTTTGAAATCATTCATGGTGACCGGCTGCCATTTCCATTCCGCCTTCAGTTCATCAAAAACCTTTGTGTATTCCTTAATGCTTTGAGTAAAATCGTAGTAGTACTGAATATTGGGGTCTTCAGATTCAATCTTTGGGGCAAGGACCCAAATAGTATAGGGCTTGAGCAGTTTTATGGCTTCTGCTGTTTTCATCAGGTATCAGGCAACCTTTGTTTTGGCAGCTTTGGCAGATAATTCCCGCCGGATAAAGTCAGTAAACCGATAATGATTAATAGCATCAGGAGAAAGAAAGGCGGCTCCCTGTATTTTACCCAGACAGGCCGGGCTGCCGCAATAGCAATTGAAGGACTGAGTCATTTTCCACTCGGTAGAAGGGTAAAAAAACAAGAGTTCCGTTCCCGGCTTGATTTCTTTGAGGGCCACCAACTGCATCGCGGTGGTATCAAAAAAAACATTGGGGTCGCAGCCATGGTTAATATACTGCAGGAACTCTGGTTGCAGGGTAATATGTTTACCATGTCCTACCTGAACAGTCAGGTAAGTGGGTTCGGCAGCAATGGTGCCTGCTGAAAAATCAGCAATCATGTCACCGGGCTGGTAATGACAGCAGCTGAATAAAGCGTTCTGATCATTGGCAATCTTCCTGCGTACTTCTGCAATTTCATGATTGCTGATTGTACGGTAAGCGGGGGTAGTTGCTATATCCATAGACGGGTTAGGTAAGTAATAAAATGAAGTTATTAATAAAGTTGAAAGTAACAAGCTTAATTGCGTTAAATGTGAATAATTGAAAACAGATGTGAACTACGTTTCAATGATTATTCAAGGTCATCATGCGCTATCACCTGTTAGTTATAGCCAACATATTGTAATCATGACAATGAAGGATACATCTCATTTCACTTACCCGAAAGGGATCTCTTATTGTGGCTTCAAAATAAAAAGGGATTGTCAATGCTTTGAAAAACAGCAGTCATTTGTTTACGAGAAGGGCCTGTTATCGTTTCTCTGGTCAAATTAAAACAATCGGGGAAGGATTGGAACTGCTAATCCGTTGAAGGTGTTTTTTTAATGCCCTGTGCTGCCATCACGATCCTGATTTCTCCGAAACTGATAGCCGGGGGTAGCTTTTGTTTAATGGGGGTGATGGACTTTCCATCATACTGCTGAAGGGCTTCTTCGATCAGTGTATATTTTTCTGGGGTGATCAGGGTACTGGCATCAATTTCACCGTCGCTGATATACCTGCAAAGATGCCCTTCAATGGTACTTCTGGAAAGTGTTCTGAGCGCAGCAATTTCATCAATGTTTTTTCCTTCTTTGTATAATTCGAAACTGGCTGCATAGGTATCGGCTTTCTTTTTCCCGGAACGGATCCGGGGCTTAACTTCCTTATCGACTGCTTTTTCGGCCATCAGTGAGTCGAGGTTATTTTCCCCGCAATAGTCCAGGATAATTTCAAGGAACTGCTGCCCATATTGCTTCAGTTTGTGTTCACCAAAGCCATTGATCTGCCTTAATTCATCAATCGTCTGTGGCAGGTAGCGGCAGATTTCCTGCAGCGTATTACTGGAAGCTACTTTAAAGATGGGAAGGTCTTTTCTGGAACAGATGCTGTCGCGCAACGATTTCAGTTGCATGAACAGGGCCGGATGCGGACCCAGGCTTTGTTTCTGACTGGCTCCGGCATAGGTATTGATGGAAAAGGGGGGCAGGGAGAAGTTCAACCGATATTGTTGCCAGGTGGATGTGTCCCATTTCCCATCAAAACTTTTTAAATGATGGGCCATCATCGCAAGTACAGCGTATGCCTCTTTTAAAAGATCATTGCATTCCTTAGCGTGCTGCCGACTGTCTGATACTACCGGACTCTGTAATAAGTCCTCCATTAATTTTTCAATGGCCGTTAAAAAATGGGTAGCTGCTTTGGTGGAACGTTCCTGAATTGCCGGAATGGCTGCCGGGAGTTCCGATTCATTAAATTGTTCCATCAGCCAACGCTGAAACTTATATGCGGTAGTCTGTAATTCACCAATACCTGTATAAAGATTAACCGCCCACGCAATGGCTTGCTGGCTGAAGGAACTATCATTTTCCTGTATATACTGTTTAACCCCGAGACAGGGTTGTTGTACATTGCTGAAATCAAAGCAGGAGCATAAAATTGTTTCCTGGTATTCCTTTTTAGCTTTATCCAGTTCCTTTTTCAACCGTTCGGAAGAAGCGATGTTGGCGGAAAAGGCGGTAATCCTGGGATCTGAAAGCAAGCTGTTATTCCGGAGTCTGCTCTTCAACACCATCCCTTCCAGGCTGGTACAACGGCTGAGGGCGACATATACCTGACCAGGTGCAAAGGCTTCTCCGGCATCGATGATGGCTTTTTCAAAAGTGAGTCCCTGACTTTTATGAATGGTGATGGCCCAGGCCAAACGGATCGGGAACTGAGAAAAGGAACCCAGTTCATCTTCTTCCAGTTTCTGGGTCGTGGCATTCAGGTTATAGCGGATATTCTTCCATTTCTCTCTTTCCACCGTGATCTCTGATTCCCCATCGCATTTCACAAACAGTTTTTCATCTTCCATTCGGGTCACGACTCCGATCTTACCATTAAAATACCTTTTTCCTCTTTCGGCAGTATCGTTTTTAATAAACATCACCTGCGCACCGGTCTTCAGGTATAATACCGGATCGGCCGGACTGGCATTTTCAGGAAAGTCACCCTCGGTTAAAGCATCATATTGCAAAGCGGTACCCGGCAATTGCTGTAATTGGCCGCTGTTCGTATTCCTTGCCTGCTCGTTGTGGGTGGTAAGGATAATATATCCGTCGTCTTTCTGTCTGCGAAATCCGGGATCATACCGGCTTTCAAGCAGGTTCATACCCTCTTCATTCAGCTGATTATTCCTCACCTGGTTCAGCAGATTAATAAAAGCCTGATCCGTTTGCCGGTAGATCTTCTGGAATTCGATATAAAGTGGCAGCTGCTCCTTCAACACCTGGCTGTCAAAGAAAAATGGACTCAGGTAGAATTCATTCAGTTTTTTCCAGTCTGTATCCCTGGTAACAGGAGGTAACTGATAAAGATCCCCGATAAATAAGACCTGTACTCCTCCAAAAGCTTCATTTGGTCTTTTTCTGACAAATCTTAAAACGGTATCAATAGCATCAAGTAAATCACAACGAACCATGCTCACTTCATCAATCACCAGTAATTCCAGCTGTCGGAAAACTTTTCGCTTATCATTATTAAAGCGCAGGCGGGCGGTGAGGCTGTGCTGGTTATGCACTTCTGTATTCATTTCTCCAAAACCGGTCTTTTGTCTGGTAGGCAGAAAAATTCCCGGAGGGATTTGGAAAAAAGAGTGAATGGTTACGCCACCGGCATTCATTGCTGCAACTCCAGTGGGAGCCACAATGGCCATTTGCTTGGGGCAATTCTCCCTGATAAATTTCAGAAAAGTGGTTTTACCCGTACCTGCTTTACCGGTCAAAAAAAGGTTCCGCCCGGTCTGATTCACCAGATCAGCTGCCAGTTGAAAAATTTCGTTCGATGTATCCGGAGTAATGGTATTTAACGTTTTCATTGATCTGCTGCTAACAAAAATAACAGGATAATACCCTAACTCTTCAAAATAATTGAAGCCTCTTATCACACCACACTCCTGCCTGATTGATTGTTAATAAAGAAAGCCACGGTCAGGCTGCAGAAAGATATTGTACTCATTCCTACAACAGGATCCGTGGCTTCTTTTCCTACGCTTCCGCTGATTTGGCGCCGAGCATCAGCAGTTCGTTGACCTGGATTTCGGTAATGTATTTCTTATTGCCGTCCTTGTCATTGTAGCTGCGGTTGACGAGTTTGCCTTCCACTGCTACTTCCTTTCCCACGCTGAGGTATTTTTCTGCAATCTCAGCCAGCTTACCCCAGGCCACTAAATTGTGCCACTGGGTTTCCTTGATCTTCTCACCTTTCGCATTCCGGTAAACTTCTGTGGTAGCCATTCTGAAGTTGGCCACCTTTTTACCGTTGTCAAAGGCTTTTACTTCCGGGGTGTTACCCAGGTTTCCGATCAGTTGAACTTTGTTCTTTAAAGCGTACATAGTTGTAAAATTTGTGTCCTGCATTGAGGACGGTTTAAAAATTGATTATCCCAGTCAACCGCTGACGTCAGTTTCGGATGACGGGACAAATATGAGTTCCGCTGGTGTTTACAACCGGAGGATAAGTGTTTATTCCCGAAACTAAGCGTGTAAAAAACGTTTGTACACTTTTAAACAGTTGTACCTTAATTCTTAGAAAATTTATGTTCATGGTAGTGAATGGAACCAATAAAAGAACCTGTAAATACTGCGGGGCTTTATTAAAGGGAAGGGCAGATAAAATATTCTGTCATGATTATTGCAGAAACAATTTTAATAACCAGTTAAAGGCAACCGACAGGCAATTGCCCCTGGTCAGAAATATCAGTAATGCCCTGATGAAAAACAGAAAGATACTCTGTTCTCTCTTGCCAGAAAATCAGGAAACCATCAAGGCTAACCGGGATAAATTATCAGAAATGGGATTCATTTTCAGGTATATTACAGAAGTGTATACCGCCAGAAACGGCAATACCTATCATTATTGTTATGATCACGGGTACCGGCAACTGGAAAACGGATGGGTGCTGATTGTAAGAAAAAAAGAAACTTAAAAAGCATATGCTATTTCGTCTTCTCTTTATATACTACTTCTTACTACTGATAAACCCGCTCCGGGCACAGGAAGCAGACATCGTTTTCCTTCAAACACCCGCTTCCAGGATCATATTACCCGAAGGACATACGGATGTCATAAAAACTGTTCATTTCAGTCCCGATGCCAGAAAATTTGTCACCGTATCAGCCGACGGAACTGCCAAAGTATGGGAAACCAGTAGTGGGAAACTGTTGTTGAATCTTAAAAAGCAGGGAGAAGGAGAAAGCATGCCAGTGCAAAAAGCCATGTTTTCTCCCGATGGTGCCAGCCTGTTTGTGTATCACCTCGGAGGATATCACAAAAGACTGATTCAGCTTAAAACCGGTTTGGACTGGAATGAAGACAGTATTACAGGTCCTACTGATATCATACAGTTCAGCAAAGACGGTAATAATTATGTGAGCCTGGGTGATATTTATGATGCCAAAAAAATGAAATTCCTCAGGAGACTGAAGGGAATTGAAAATAATGTTCTTTTTGAGGGATTTAATCCTTCGGGAAAAACAATTGTTGTCTGTTCCCAAAATGATAACTCCTACAAAACCTTTGTCAGGGTTTTTGATATAAGAACCGGCTTGCCACTCACGGCAAATATGTCTTTGCGGGATACTCCCAGGGAGATTCGTTTTTCATTAAATGGACAACGGTTAATAATGACTTCTGATTCCGTTATTATTATATCCGATGCAAACTCGCTGAAACAGATACTGCAGATACCTATAAAAGATAAACAGGAAACCGGCCTGATGGAAACGGTTTTAATCAGTCCGGGTGCTGATTACCAGCTTCATTTGAATGGAAAAACCTATACAGACAGCAGCGGGGAATATCCTGAAGAGTTTGTAAACTATGATTCCGTTACGGTGAAAGATATTAAAACCCAAAAAACAATTTTTACCAGGAACCATTTAGATGCAAATAATTTAGATCAATTTGATCTGTTTAGTCCTGATGGGAAAACACTGTTACTACCTTTCGCCGATAGTACAATTCAAACAATCAGCCTGGCAAACGGCCAAACCCTGTTGACCATCAAGTCCTGGTCGGGTATTATTGATCAGGCCAGGTTCAGCGCCAATGGGAAATTCATATTAACGGTTACACCTGACCATATCATCCGGACTTATCAATCGAACAGTAATGTAATGATGAGTGCGCTAAAAGGACATACAGCCACGATTTACAGTGCCTGTTTCAGTAACGATGGGTCGAAAGTGCTGAGTGCCGGAGCAGATATGACCGCTCGTGTTTGGGAAAGCAGTAGCGGGCAGCCCATATCAGTAGCCTCAAGAAAAACGACAGAACTATATGGAGCACGATTTACTCCAGATGGTAACAAAATTGTTGTTGAAACGAAAGAGCAATCCATCACCTGGGATATTCAGGCCGCTAAACTGGAAAAACCAATAGATGCGGAAAAAAAAGAGCGGGGCGATGTTAAACTGATGGAAATAATGGGAGGAGATGATCCCGAGAACCCAGGCTATAAAAGTCCTGACGGGCAATACAATATTCTTTGGCATCATCCTAAATCTATTATCGTCACGCATCTTGCCAGTGGAAAACAAATGTTTTTGTGGAATGGAGAAATGGAACATTTCACCGGGGTTGCTGTTTCACCTGATAGTAAACAATTGCTGGTTACCAGTGAATATAATGTGATGCAGCTGCTGGACATCAGGAATGGCAAAGTTCTTTTCACGTTTATATTGATCGACAGCAGTAATTTCCTCGTTACAAATGGTAAGAATCATTACGACGGTACCAAAAAAGCCAGGGAAATGATTCATTTTATCTGTGGCGATGAAGTTATTGAACTCTCCCAGGTAAAAGAACAATTATGGGTACCCGGACTAGCCGAAAGAATCATCGCAGGTGACAGCATCAATGCAGTAACACTGGAGCAATTAAACGTTTGTAACAAAGCGCCATTGCTGGAAGATATGAGCACCGATAGTCTTTACCGGTTCAGAATAACTCCCAGAACCGGAGGGGTTGGCAAAACCGTGGTTGGACTAAACGGATATGACTACCGGGAATTTGAAACGAAAGATTTAACCAAAACCGGCACAGCTTATGAAATAAGGATCCCGGCTTCGGAGATGAGAACATATTTTGATGAAACCAACAGTAATCAGATCACCGTAAAGAGTGCCACTGCCAAAAACGATTTACCCTCCCGGACACTAACAAAAACAGTCTATTTTGATGCAGGCAAAAAGACAGCCCCAAATTTATTTGCGGTGATGGTAGGGACCAGCAATTATAAAGATGATAAAATGGATCTGCAGTTTGCTTCAGCGGATGCTACAAAAATGGCAAGCACTCTGGAAGAGTCCGCCGGAAAGTTGTTGGGAAAAGAACATGTATTTGTATATGCTGTGACTACGGATAATAAAAAACTATATCCTGAAAAAGCAACGATCAAAAATATTTTCTCAGAAATCAGCAAAAGGGCCGCACCTAATGATATCCTGCTGATCTTTCTCTCCGGCCATGGAGTGATGAATGAAAAAACAAAAGAGTTTTATTATCTCACCGTGGATGCTACATCCCTCGTAGAAGAAAATCTTTTTAAAAACGCAGGGATCAGTATGTCGGAACTCACCGAATGGATCAAACCACAATCCATCAAGGCCAGGAAAAGAGTATTGATCCTGGATGCCTGTCAGAGCGGACAAGCCATCAATGATATGCTGGCCTTTAACCGCAATATGCTGAATGTTAAAGGAGATGAGGAAGCCCGGCAAATCAAGGCCATTGAAAGACTGAATGAGAAAAGTGGTTTATATATTCTTTCCGCTTCGGCCAGTACCCAATTGGCTTACGAGTCGGAAGAATATGGTCATGGTTATCTCACCTATTCCCTGTTGAAAGGAATTAAAGAAAATCCGGCCATCCTCGAAGACGGAAAATACCTGAATGTAACCCGTTGGTTCAACGAGGCGGCCGAAATGGTGAGTGAACTGGCGAAAAAAGATAAATCGAGACAGGAGCCACAGGTTGTATCCACTTCCCAGTTCAATATCGGACTGGTGGACCAGGAACTCATTCAAAATATTCAGCTGCTTTCCCAGAAGCCATTGTTTATTCCAGGCAATTTCCTGAACAGGGATGAAGCAATTGCGGATGATAACCTGGGAATCAGGAAAATGGTTGATGCAGATCTGCAACAACTTTCAACAGCAGAAGGCGGCAAAAAGATTGTATTCTCCACTCAGTCCGCTTCGCCTGAAGCTTACTCGCTGAACGGAAGTTACCTGGTCCGGGAAAAAGAGATGGATGTAAAAATCAGGTTGAAAAAAGGGAATGCTACCCTTTTCAGTTATGACCTGAAAGGAAATACCGATCTGCTTCCAACATTGGTGAAGCAAATAACACAACAGGCGATGAACTGGATTGCGGAACAAACAAAAACGGCCAATCCTGCCGATGATCAATAACAGATTGCATCTTTCTCCCCAACTCATGTGTTTCATCTGGCTTCTGCCATTACATTTGCAGCATGAGCAAACCCATCATCTGTATCGGAGCTGCTTTTGTGGATGAACTATTCCATGCCTCCGAAGAAATGCTGCTGGCCACCACCAATAATGCCACGGTAACAAAGACCGCCGGCGGTGTAAGCCGCAATATTGCCCATCAGCTGGCCCTGCTGGGGGTACCGGTACAACTGATCAGTGTATTTGGGAACGACAGTGATGGTGACTGGCTGAAAAAAGTGTGTACCGATGCTGGTGTGAAGCTGGATGCCTCCATTACTAAAGAAGGTCTATCAGGTAAATACACGGGTATCCTGAATGTGGACGGATCATTATTTACAGCCTTTATATCCAATTCTGCTACTCAGCTTATCACGCCTTATCATTTGGGCAAACATGTAAAATTGCTTAAATCAGCTTCCTTTATTCTGGCTGATGCCAATATCAATGTGGACACCGCTGAATGGCTGCTGGCCTTTAGTAATGATAGCGGAGTCCCCTTTATCCTAGAGCCGGTTTCCGTTCCTCCGGCCAGAAAATACCGGGATGTGAATCTTTCCGGTCTTTACCTGATTACCCCCAATGAAGATGAGTTACCGGTTCTTTGCTCGGAGAAATCATTCTTTACACAGCAACAGGTAGATGAAATGCTGCAAAGGGGTGTAAAGCAGATCTGGCTGCATAATGGTAAACATGGTTCTGCTTTATATGGTCCTGGTAAATCTGTTTCTCTTCATGCTCCTGAAATAGAAGTGCTGGATTGCACCGGTGCCGGTGATGGCTCCCTCTCCGGTTTTATCCTTGGCAAATACCTCGGTAAGGATGATGCAGACTGTATGAAAATCGCTCATACACTTTCAGCAGAAATCCTGCAGGTGAATGGTGCCATTGCCACCCACCTGGATCAAAACAAATTACTGGAACTGGTGAGTAAATATTATCCTTCCTGATGCATCCTTATTTAACCATTGCTGCAGAAGTGCAGGCTGCTTTACAAAGTGGACAACCAGTCGTTGCATTAGAGTCAACGATCATTTCCCATGGCATGCCTTATCCAAGAAATGTGGAAACTGCCTTAAGCGTAGAAAAGGTAGTAAGGGATCAGGGAGCCATTCCTGCTACCATTGCTATTTTGGATGGACAATGCAGGGTAGGTTTATCTGCAGAAGAACTGGAATATTTTGGAAAAGCAAAAGATGTCTGGAAAGTAAGTTTACGGGATATGCCCTATGTAATCAGTCAACAACTGGTAGGTGCCACAACCGTAGCTGCTACGATGCGTATTGCTGCCATGGCCGGTATCCGCATTTTTGTAACCGGGGGTATTGGTGGTGTTCACCGGGGTGCAGCCAGCAGCATGGATATATCAGCCGATCTCACTGAAATGGGACAAACCAATGTGGCGATAGTCTCTGCAGGAGTGAAATCCATTTTAGATATAGGACTGACACTGGAGTATCTCGAAACAAAGGGCATCCCTGTTGTAACATTTGGACAGGATGAGTTCCCCAGTTTTTATTCCCGCAAAAGTGGATTTAAGTCTCCACTCAGGTTGGATACAGTAACTGATATAGCAGCGATGCTCAATACAAAGTGGCAGCTGGGACTGGAGGGGACAATACTGATTGCAAACCCGGTACCTGTTACACAGGAGATTGAAGCCTCGGAAATGGAAGAACATATCAAAGCCGCACTCGAAGCTGCCAGTGCTCAGCAAATCAGCGGAAAAGAAGTCACCCCGTTTTTGCTACAGTATATCGCCAATCATACAAAGGGAGAAAGCCTGGAAGCCAATATTGCACTCATCAGGCATAATGCACTGGTGGGGTCGCAGATTGCAGTTGCTTTTAGCCAGCTGAAATAATTATTGAACGATTAGCTTTTCTTTTAGCCTGATATCTGCTGAGGATGCGCCGATCATTAATTCGAAGGTACCGGGCTCCACGACTCTTTCCATTTTCTCATTGAGCATACTGAGCATTTCAGGGGTAATCAGGAATTCAACGGACTTTTCTTCCCCGGTTTTAAGATAGATTTTTTGAAACCCCTTCAACTCTATAACAGGCCTGGCAACGGTAGAAAGCACATCTCTGATATAGAGCTGCACTACTTCTTCTCCATCAACTAACCCGGAGTTCCGAATGGTACAGCGGAAGGAAATAGAATCTGTACTCTTCATGGTATGTGAAGACAGTTGAGGATTATCATAGCTAAAAGAGGTATAGCTCAACCCAAAACCAAAGGGGAAGAGGGGTAAACCGGAGAGGTTATTGTAATCCTCGCCTCTGCCAGTTGGCTTATGATTATATACCAATGGTAACTGTGATTCGTGTTGCGGCCAGGTAATCGGTAATCTGCCGGCAGGATTGTATTTTCCGAAAAGCATATCCGCAACAGCGGGTCCTCCCTGTTCACCGGGATACCAAACAGTCGCTACTGCATTTACTTTACTGATCCAGTTACTCATGGTAATCGCGCTTCCACCTACCAGCAGGACGACCACAGGTTTTCCTGTTGCAGCAATGGCATTGATTAATTCTTCCTGTTTACCGGGAAGCGATAAAAAAGCACGGTCCTGGAATTCTCCTTCATTTATGCCGGCAACAATCACTACGGCGTCGGCTTTTGTGGCAACCTGTTTTGCTTCACTGATTTTTTGTTTCCAGTCATTCTTCACACCAATGTTCCAAACCAGTTTGATGCTGGCGTTTCCACGGGGTTCATAAAATTCCACCCGTATAGTATAGCGCTTACCCTTTTCAAACAGATAATTGACCAGAACGGTCCGATAAGTTTGTTTAGCCCATTGCTCAATAACCAGTTTATCATTGATATATAAACGGTATCCGTCATTTCCTTCCAATCCGATCTTGTAAGGACCTGATACCGGTGAAATTAATTGCCCGGTCCATCGTACAGAATAAAATCCTGCATCCATGCCGGGGCCGGGACCAAAAAGCGTCCAGTGAAAATCAATTCTTGGGTCCTGTCTTGACAGAAAGGGTGTACCCGTAAGCGATACATTATTATAATATGCCGCCTTCAGACCAGTATTTCCTTCAGAAATTAATTGTGATTCAGGAACAACCAGATAGTCTTCTGATTTTCTGCCAACACCGGGGTGATAAAAGATATTATTCTTTCCTTTTAATTCCTGTAGTGATTCCAACATGCTTACCACTTTATTGCCGGGCCCGCTGTATCCTCCCAGTCTTGCTTCATCGGCATCAGAACCGATGATGGCAATTCGTTTGATGGAAGATGAAAAGGGAAGTGTTTTCTTTTCGTTCTTCAATAAAACAATGGAAGCCTGTGCAGCCTGTCTGGCAAGTAAAGCATGTTCAGGAAAGGGTTGAATAGATTCTTCTACATAAGGATGCTCAAACAAACCCAGTTCAAACTTTGCTTTCAACACCCTGGAAACGGCATCGTTGATTCGGTTGCTGTCAATACGACCATCCAGAAATGGTTGAATAAACAATTGATGGTGCTTATATTCTGTTTGGAAGATCACATCCAGTCCGCCCCGGATAGCATGGACTCCGCTTTCCGCATAATCAGCGGCAGTATTATGTAAAACCACTTCGCCCCCTACGGCATTTGCATCAGAAATAACAAAGCCGCTAAAACCCCATTGCTTCTTCAATTTTTCGGTGAGCAGCCAATGATTGGAAGAGGCAGCTGTTCCGTTTAAAGAATTATACGCCGTCATTACAGAGCGGCTCCCACCCAATTGAATGGCTTTTTTGAAAGGAGGGAAATATAATTCCTCCAGTAATCTTTCATTGATATGGACAGGATAACTATCGCGACCGCCATCACCTACATTCGCTATAAAATGTTTGGGCGTGGAGATGATTCCACGTTCTTCAAATGCCCTGACAAAGGCAATTCCCATCGCCGCAGATAAAACAGGATCTTCTCCGTAGGTTTCCTCTGTTCTTCCCCATCGAACATCACTGGCAATATTCACCACGGGAGAAAGTATTTGACGGATTCCTCTTTGTTTGGTTTCAGTTGCAATTGCACCTGCGATCCGGTTCATCAGCGTTGTGTCCCAACTGGCAGCCAGGGCAATGGCCTGCGGAAAGACTGTGGCACCATCCCTTACCAAACCGTGCAAGGCTTCATCGAAGGGTATAATAGGAATTCCCAGTCTGGTGCTGTCGACAAAAAAGCGCTGAATGCGATTGATTTTTTTAGCCAGGGTCAGTGCCTGCTCATTTGTATTGTATGAAAGCATCTGACCGCCTGCATCACCCCGGTTAGCAGCACTGACCTGAAAACCAAATAAACCGTTTTTATACTGACCCGGACTGGCCTGATCAAGATCACCGGGGATCATGAAAAGCTGCCAGAACTTTTCTTCCGGACTCATCCTGGCCAGCAGATCCTTTACACGGGATTCAACCGGCAAGGATTGATTACGGTAAGGCAGGGTCTGTTGCGACTGTACAGCAGATAAACTGCATAAAATAAAGCAAAGGAAGAGAAATGTTTTTCGCATAATTGAATGACGCTATGGGTAAAAATAAAAAACTATGACGGGATCGGCGTTTTATAGGCTGATAACCTGGATATACCTTAAAATCAGGCAGGTATTTGAGTAAAATCAGTCCTGGCCGCTGACAAGACCAGTGTTAGTCCGTTTCGGGGGGATTAGATTTGTTTGGGGCTGATACCTGAAAAGGGAAGCTATTTCCTCATCCTTCTTCACAAATGCGATGGACCCCGGCGCAAACTGTTGAAGAAGAAAAAACGTTTCACTTGCCATCAACTATCCAATCCGACATCGCTATTGCCCAGGCTGCCCGGATCAGCCATATCAAAGAAATCGCAGCCAGAGCAGGAATTTCCAATGATGATCTGGAATACTATGGGAAATACAAGGCCAAACTGCCTTTAAAACTTATTGATGAAAACAAAATCAGTCAGAGTAAACTGATTCTCGTTACGGCGATCAGTCCCACCCCCGCCGGAGAAGGAAAAACCACGATCTCTGTTGGTTTGGCTGACGGACTCAATCGCATTGGTAAAAAAGCCATGGCGGTATTGCGTGAACCATCGCTTGGTCCTGTCTTTGGAATGAAAGGCGGGGCAACAGGTGGTGGTTATTCCCAGCTGGTACCGATGGAAGATATCAATCTGCATTTTACCGGCGATTTTAATGCGGTGGAAAAGGCTAACAATTTATTAGCTGCGCTGATCGATAATAATATCCAGAGTAAAACCAGAAACCTTGGGATTGATCCGCGTACCATTACCTGGAAAAGGGTAATGGATATGAATGACCGTGCACTCCGGCATATTGTAATCGGATTAGGTGGTACGGCGGATGGAATACCGAGATCAGATGGCTTTAATATCACACCGGCTTCAGAAGTCATGGCTATTCTTTGTCTGTCGAAAAGCATTGATGACCTGAAAGCAAGATTGGGAAATATCCTGGTTGGATTTACAGCAAAAGAGGAACCGGTTTATGCCCGGCAATTGAATGCAGCAGGCGCCATGGCCCTATTATTGAAAGATGCGATTAAGCCCAATCTGGTACAGACACTGGAGGGGAACCCCGCCATCCTGCATGGTGGACCATTTGCCAATATTGCACAGGGAACCAATTCCATTCTGGCAACAAGAATGGGGCTTTCTTTATCAGACTATGTAGTAACCGAAGCTGGATTTGGTGCAGATCTCGGTTCAGAAAAATTCATGAATATCAAATGTGGATATGCGGGGCTTCAACCACATGCCATTATCCTGGTTGCTACAATCCGGGCCCTGCGTCATCATGGCGGCGCCAAAAAAGCAGCCTACAATACACCTGATCTGGAAAAGGTAAAGTCTGGTTTTGAAAACCTTGAAAAACATATTGAGAATTGCCGCAAATTCGGATTAACACCGGTTGTTGCCATTAATCATTTTGAAACTGATTCTGAAGAGGAAATCAAATTTGTTCAAACTCAATGTGAAAGGCTGGGTGTAAAAGCCATTCTTTGTAAAGGGTGGTCGCTGGGTGGAGACGGAATGAAAGAAATCGCTGAAGCGGTGGTGGAAAATATTGAGAGTGGTGTTAATCAGTTCAAAGCATTATATGACTGGAAAATTCCGGTTGAGGATAAGATCAGGACCATTGCCCGGGAAATTTATGGAGCAGATGATGTGGAGTATTCTCCCAAAGCCAGGGTTGGACTGGAACTGATTAAAAAACTAGGTTTTGACAGCTTACCTGTATGTATGGCCAAGACACAGAAGTCGTTTTCTGATAATGAAACAAAGATTGGCCGTCCCAGGAATTTTATTGTAACGGTGAGAGAATTTGAATATGCAGCCGGGGCAGGTTTTGTGATTCCAATCCTTGGTGATATGATGCGGATGCCGGGATTACCCCCCACTCCGGTGGCGGAGGGAATGGATATTGACAGTGAAGGAAAAATTTCCGGATTGTCTTGAAAATATGCCACGAAGGCACAAAGACACAAAGAAGCGACTGGTAATTTTTCTTCGTGTATTTGTGCCTTTATGGCAATAATAATTTCTTATGATATGCTTTACATAAAATCGATCCCGTCTTATGCAGCAAGTGCCGTTTCCCCAATTGATTGCCGGATGAAAGTCCAACGCTGTGGAGGCAATGCTGTTTGTGCCAGGGTCTTCAACCCCTCATAAATAAAATCAGGTGCTGTTGATTTTACTTCTTTTAACCAGCTGATGATTTCATTATTGCTGAGTGCTCTTAACATCCAGCTACTGTATTGCTGTAATGTTTCCGGAGGAAGATAGCCCAGTATTTTTTGTGTGATAACCTTTAATTCATCATCGCTGAAATATCGCCACAATAACCGGTTTAATATATCCTCTTCCTTCGCCATATGCTCCAGATTAAAAACCATGAACTCAATGAAAACCGGTCTTAATACTGCTCCCCAGGTTTCCTGATCTTGTACCGAAACGGATTCCTGTAACCCTTTGATGATAGATCTTAATTTCTCACCCAATTCGTGATCCTTCACATGTTCCTCTGCAAATAAACTGGTAACAGAAGGTTCGTATTGGGCAATGGCTGGTAAAATCCAATGATCTTCTGTGGCAGCATGTTTGTCAAAAAGATCCAGCACTTCATTTACCTGACGAGCTGTGTGATCTCTTTGGGACAGCTGGCTAAAATCTGTTTGCTGTAAAAGACTGGCGCTGTTATAAAGCATTTCGCGGAGACCCTTGTGGATCTGGTAAAAGATGTTGTAGCGTTGCATGGTATAAGGTTTAATGATTGATGGTTGATGACCCAAAGATGTAACCGAACATTTTTTGATTCAATACAGAAAGAAATGAACTGGCATAAACGAAGGATGGATTGGGTATATGCAAAAAAATACAGCCGGCTGAACCGGCTGTATCACAAAACTCATTATTAAAAGTTGTTATTTAATCAGGGTGATCGTTCCTTTTTTGCTAATAAGATTTCCTTTAAAATCAACGCCCTGAGCCATCCAGACAAACACAGCATTATCCTGCAGTACGCCTGCTACTCTGCCATCCCATCCCCTCGAAGGATCTTTTGTCGTAAAGATGGTTTCTCCCCAGCGGTTATAGATTGTAAAGTACCTGAACTCCCTGATGCCTACAGGTATGGCTTTAGCCAGATCGTTTCGGCCATCGTTGTTGGGTGTAAAGGCCGTGGGAACATAAATATCTGCCTGTTGGAATACGGTCACCTTGATATCATCAGCAGCCTGGCATCCCTCAGCAGTCCGCACCGTTACAACATAAGTAACATCTCTGTCCGTGATAGCAAGCGGGTTCGCAATACGCGGGTTGTTCAGGGTAGTGGCAGGTGACCAGGAATAAGAGACAAAGCCGACATTGTTTATATCAATTACATTCAACTGCAATGGCTGGTTAACCGCAATCGCTGTATCTCTGCCGGCAAAAATCTTCGGTGCCGCAGTGATCTTAACGATCACGGAATCCTGTTTCACTGATTTACATCCATTGGCATCCGAAACAGTCAGGTAGTACTGGTATACACCAGGTGGGGCCAATACTACATTAGGATTCGGTGCTGATGGATTCGATAAATAAATAGAAGGAGTCCATTGATAATTAATGCTGCCGCTTCCATCCAGTCTGATGTCTTTACCAAAACAGGCTGTAATATCAGACCCTGCATTCGGTACAGGCACAGGATTCACATATACGGTTCCCGATCTGATATCACCGTCGCAACCATTTTGCGGATGCTCCTGAACGGTAATGGTATATACTCCCGGGGTATTCCAAAGAATGCTCAGTGAATTTGTGGTGGAAGTCTGCAACACAGCATCCACTTTCCAGGTATAGGTAGAAGGCACTGCAGGGCTGTTCACACTGTAGGTCCTTCTGGTTCCGATACAAACAGTATCCGGCATGGCTGTTTGAGCCAGGGCCATTACTGTTCCTGAAAGGAAGAGCAAAGTGAAAATGATATGTTTGACTCGTTGATTCATGTCTTGGGTTCCGTCTGATCTGATCCTGCTTCCGTCCGTTCCGCCAACCCGGGGGTTGAGCGGAACGGAAGAGCAGTATGCGGTTTTCCTTTTTACTTCATCTTTTAGTTGTGGGTTATCGGTGTGGTTGCCGGTTTCGGATTAACGGTAACCGCTTTGTTAGCTACTGCGGCACAACCGGTAGCAGTGATGGTTTCATTCACCGATACATTTCCTGCACCTGCTGTAGTCCAGCTCACGGTGATACTGTTAGTACCCTGACCTGCTGTAATTGTACCGCCGGTTACTGTCCAGGTGTAACCATGTCCGGCTACTGCTGCAGTAGTATAGGTTGCTGTTGTACCCACACAAACAGGATCTGTTCCTGTAACCGCAGGTGTCGGCAACGGATTCACGGTAACGGTAACGGGTTGGATATCGAAACATCCTCCGGCCAATGTACCCTTGATATAGTAAGTACCGGCTGTTGCTGCTGTTGGTGTGGTATAAGGAATTGTAGCAGCCGCATCTGTCCAGTAAGTGAGCGTGAGGCCTGGTGTTGAACCAGCTGTTACCGCAGCAAGGGTCAGGTCAACTGTTGCTGGATCACAAACCGCAGCAGGGTTGGTAATAACCAGTACCGGTGCAGGTGTAATGGTAACGGTCACAGGTTTGATATCAAAACATCCGGCCGCAGTGGTTCCTTTGATATAGTAGGTACCGGCTGTTGCTGCTGTTGGCGTAGCGTAAGGAATTGTAGCAGCTGCATCTGTCCAGTAGGTCAGAGTGAGACCAGCGGTTGAACCAGCTGTAATTGCGGGCAATGTGATATCAACTGTAGCAGGAGCACATACACCAGGAGGATCAGTAATAACCAGATTTGGTGCAGGGTTTACTGTTACGGTCACCGGTTTGATATCAAAGCATCCGGCTGCTGAAGTTCCTTTAATATAATAGGTACCCGATGTAGCAGCTGTTGGCGTTGTAAACGGTATTGTTGCGGCTGCATCTGTCCAGTAGGTCAGCGTCAATCCGGCTGTTGAACCAGCTGTAATTGCGGGCAATGTGATATCAACTGTTGCAGGTGCACAAACCGGCGGCGGATTGGTGATTACCAGGGTTGGTGTCGGATGTACGGTTACGATGATGGTCACCGGATCACCGATACAGCCAAAGGAATTACTCTCCACTACCTGTAAAGTAGCAGTACCAGCTGTAGTCCAGTTGATCGTGATCAGGTTCGGAGTGGCACCGGGAGTGATGGTACCATTACCACCAGCGAGCGGGGTAACTGTCCAGTTATAAGTGGAACCGGCGTTCAATACAACGCCGTATGGTTCTGTTGCACCCAGACAAACATCGTGGTTGCCGGTATTGGGATAGGGCCCCTGGGCTTTTGCCGTCATGTTTCCTGCCAATAGCAGCAGGAACAGGGTGCATCTTAGGAATAGATTCAGTGCTTTCATTTCTTTTGTTTTAATATGAGTTTTGTTGTTGGTTGAAACTGCGGGCGATAAATGTTCCGCCATTTCTGGTTTTATAATGGACTTTGGAATTCGATATGCCTTGTAGTAGTTATTCATGCTCCTGATTTAATTATGATAAATGATAATTGCTGTTGGTTTTGGGTTCACAGTGATGGTCAACGTAGTGCTATTGGCACATTGACCTGTATTGGGTGTAAATGTGTAAGTGGTAGTAACGGTGTTATTGATAGCTGGTAGCCAGGTACCCGTTATTCCGTTATTGGAAGTGGTAGGCAACGGTGCCACCGGATCTCCGGCACAAACAGGTCCAACAGGACTAAAAGTTGGGGTAATAGATGTTCCGGCCGTTTGAACCGTGATAGTAGCAGTAGTAATACATCCTCTTGCATCCCTTACCCTGATAGTATAAGATCCTGCCGCAAGACCTGTGAATACATTATTAGACTGATAAACAACTCCGTCTTTGCTATAGGATAATACACCGGTGCCGCCAGTGGCACTGGCAGTGATGGTACCATCACTCAATCCGCAGGTAGCTGGTGAACTGCTGAGTGATAAAGCCGGGGCCGCCAGATTCAGCAGGGTAACGGGTAATGTTCTGATACATCCGTTAAAATCTCTGACATAAAGTGTATAAGTACCGGCGGCCAGACCATTAAAAATGGTACTTACCTGGTAAGTAGTACCGTTGATTGAATATTGCAGGGGAGCTGTACCACCGGTAGCTGCTGCCGTAATAGATCCGTTGTTATTGCCACAGGCTGCATGAAGAATAGTAGCTGTTAGTGTTTGTGGTCCGTTGGTATTGGCGACAACAACAGCCCTGGTAGTCATACACCCACCGGCATCGGTAACAGTAACGGTATAAGTGCCGGGTAATACGCCTGTGAAAATATTACTTGACTGGAAGGTAATTCCATTGATACTGTATTGAAGCGGCGCCGTTCCACCGGTGGCCGTAATGGTAATGGTACCGTTGGCATTTCCACAAGTAGACGGAGTGGAAACAGTGTTTGAAATCAATAATCCGGATGTGTTCCCAACTGTTAAACCCGTTGTACTAATACAACCTCTGTTGTCTTTGATATAAACAGTATAAAACCCGGGGGTCAGACCGGTAAAAGTTCCGCTGCTTTGATAAGTCGTACCATCAATACTATATGTATACGGTGCGGTTCCCAGTGAGCCGGTTGCCACAATCACTCCGTCGCCTATCAAACAGGAAGAGGCAATCGAATAAGCGTTGACCCTTGGCAAGGCCGTATTGGTAATGGTGGTTGTGGCGGTGCTATAGCAATTGTTTACATCTTTTACATAAACTGTATAAGCACCCGGAGCCAGATTAGTAAATACATTGCTGGCCTGAAAGGAAGTCCCGTTAATACTATATTCATAAGGCGCCGTTCCGCCGGTTACACTTACAGTGATGGTACCGTTAGCGCTGTTACAGGATGCGCTTTGTACTGCCAGGGTACCCACGGGCACAGAGGCCCCTGTCAATGTAATATTAACACCAGTTGTGCAACCGGTGCCATCCATCACCGAAACTGCATAAGTGCCGGGAGTAAGATTATTGAAAATGTTAGTACCAGTATAGGCTCCGCCGTTGATACTATAAGTATAAGGTAATGAGCCTCCTGTTCCATTCGCAGTAATGCTACCTGTTGCAGAAACACAACTGGGATTCACCTGGGTAGTGGTTATACCGGGACCTCCCAGTGAAGGAACTGCCACATAAATAGTCGTGAGACAAGCTCCGGGAATATCGGGGGGGCCCGCGACAAAATCTGCATCATCGGCGATAATGATAGGATAAGTGCCTGGTGCCAGTCCGGTATAAGTAAAACTATTGGCACCCGGTGGGAAGAAAGTGTTCCAGGTTGTACCATTATCAATACTGATATGGTAGGGTGTGTGGGCGCCAACTCCGGTAACAGTAATGGTACCGGTTGTTCCTCCGCAAACACTGGCCGTTGAAACAGCTGTTGCAGTTGCTGGTGTACCAATGCCAATAGTGGCAATGCGGGTTACCGTACAACCATCTTCGTTCATCGCAGTGATCGTGTGAACACCTGCGGCTACCGGGCGAAACTGATTGGCCGTTGTGAATGCACCACCATCTAAACTAAACGTATAGCTGTTACCACCTCCACTGGGAAGCCCGCGAAGATTTTTAATTCTTCCTTCACCGGTACAGCCCAGGATATCACGCACGCGAAAGGTAACATCCGTTGGAACGGTACCAGCCCCTGAAGTGGTTACAGTCAAAGAAACAGGATTGGAAATACAGCCATTGGCATCTTTAGCAGTAATGATATGTACACCGGGGGCGATATTCAGGAAAATACCACTGGCCTGAAAAGCACCGCCATCAATATTATAAGTAACAGGAGCAACTCCACCAGTACTGTTGGCAAATATTACTGCATTAGCCGTGCCACAGGTAGCCTGATGTCTTACGGTTGCTGTAAGCGTTGGACCGGCAACAGATGAAACCGTTACCTGCTTTGTAACGATACAATTATTCGCATCTTTAACGTATACAGTATAGGTTCCTGTAGCGATTCCTGTAAAAGTATTTCCTGCCTGATAATTGGTGCCATCTATGCTGTATTGAAGCGGAGCAACTCCGCCTGTTGCGACTGCCGTGATGCTACCGCTATTGGAAGAACAGGAAGAAGCAATGCTGCTGGCAGTTAATGAAAGGTTGGAAGTATTAGTGATTACAACGGTTGTGGTACGAATACAGTTATTCGCATCTTTCACATAAACCGTATAGGTACCGGTGGCCAGATTGCTGAACAAAGGACCCGGTTGATAGGTGGTTCCATCAATACTATAGGCATAGGGTAATAAACCACCGGTAGCATTGGCGGTAATGGTTCCGGTATTGGCAGCACAGGCGGTAGGAGTAGTGGTAGCAGATAAAAGCGGGCCGGAAGTTGCAGGTACATTCACAACAAAGGTCCCGATACAACCTGTTACATCACGAACATAGGCCACATAGTTGCCGGGAGCCAGTCCTGTAAACAGATTAGCTACCTGGAAATTGATGCCATTAATACTAAAGGTATAAGGAAGAGTACCACCAGTTCCGGTAATAGTGAGCGTACCGTTGTTGACATTGCATGCCGATTGTGTGGCAGTTGCGTTGGCCACAGGAGCATTAGTTACGCCAACAGTAACTGTCACAATATTGGTACAACCGGTGGCATCTCTTACTGTTACCGTATAGGTACCCGCAGCTAATCCGGTAAAAATATTACCGGGTTGAAAGCTGATACCGTTAATACTATATTCAAGCGGTGCAATACCACCAAGGCCGGTAGCGGTAACCGTTCCATTGCTGTTCGTACAGGCAGCGGCAGTACTGGTGGCCGTAACAGTTGGTGCTGGTGAGTTGCCTACGGTAACCGTAGTAGTGGCCAAACAATTATTGGCATCTTTTACATACACTGTATATGTACCGGGTGTGATACCAGGAAAAATATTTCCGGGTTGATAGGTATTGCCGTTTATACTGTATTGCAAAGGAGGAGTTCCGCCGCTGCCAAAAGCAGTAATGCTGCCGTTATTGCTGCCACAGGTAGCAGTGGCAGGAACAGCTGTAATCTGCGGAGTGGGAGAACCGGTAATTGTAGCTACTGTCGCATTAATACAGCCATTCGCGTCCCGAACTGAAATGGTATAAGTACCTCCCGTTAAACCGGTAAAGAAATTACCAGCCTGCCAGGTCGTGCCATTTATACTGTATTCATACGGAGCAGTACCAGCAGTAGCTGTTATAGTAATGGATCCATTATTATTTCCACAGTTGGCATTGGTGCTGGTAAAACTGATAACGGGTCCGTTGGTATTGAGAATGGTAACCCTTGTTGTGTTGTTACAACCTCCTGCATCTTTTACGGTTACTGTATACACTCCTGCAGGCAGATTGGTAAATGTTCCGGATGCCTGGAAATTGGTTCCGTCAATACTATAAGTATACGGGCCTGCTGTACCGGATCCTGTTGCTGTAATGGACCCTGTACTATTTCCACAGGTAGTATTTGTCTGTGTGGTTGCAATGGTTGGTCCTGGTATTACAAAACTGGCGCTGGCCTGTGAACCACTGCAGGCCTGATTGATGGTAGCAACAATATTGTACGTAATATTTGGACTAAGACCGGTGAATGTGCCGGTAGTATTTGTTGCGATCAGTGTGGTGCCCTGGTAAAGAGAATAAATGATGGTAGAGCCGGGCAAAGGTGCCGGATTGATAGCGGACGTAACGCTACTCGTAAGACAATTCGGTGTCACCGTTAAGGTAAACAGGGTATTGGGACAATACGCCGTGATATCAAACGAAGCAACAAAACCATCGCCGCTTGCGTAGAGTAATTTTTTTGCTTCATCATAGGAAAGATCATATACTGCCCTGCCGGAGAATCCGGGAATATTAATATCCGCGGGTGCATCGCTGAACACCGAACCGTTGAAGTTGTAAACTTTGATTAATCCATTTGCCTCCCCGACAAAAACATTGTTACATGCATCAACTGCGATACCACCCTGCATCAATGCCGTATTGCTGTTAGATAAGGGTGTACCAACTGTAGCACCGGTTGCTTTATTAAATGCTTTCAGATTTTTTCCATCCCAGTAAAAAAGATAATTATTGTTGAGGGCAAAGATGTTGGCCGAGTTGTCAATATTTCCTCCGGCCAGATAGGGTCTGTTTTGAATTTCCTGTACCGAAGTAAACCCCGAAGGCACATTCCAGGAAACGGAGGCCCCGCTGTAAGGAAAACTGTTCTTATACATTCTGTTATTCAGAGAAGGGTTTCCAAACAAGGATCCGTAAATGGTGTACATATCATTATTCGAAGGGTCAATGATAAAGTCAACAATATCCTGAGCCCATCCAGCCGATCCTGTATAAGGAATACCGGTTACATTCAAGGCCGATACCGTTGTTGCGGGAGGAACAAAAACGCCGAAATTGATATTAGAATTGGTACCACCACCAGCCACCAGGATTTGCGGAGAACCATTGTTACAGCTCCAGTACATTTTCCAGGCTTCTCTGAAATTTGGATTAGCGGTGGTAATAAAATTGTCGTAGAGGCCGGTTGTGTTGATGCGTATTACTCTGAAACCGGTGGTGGGATTAAAACCCTGTCCGAGATAAATATTACCGGTTGGTTTTTCAACCATCCAGCCACCCCAGTAGCCGCCGAAGGTCCAGGAAGGAATGGTCAGTGTTCCGTTAAAGGTCCACTGCAGGTTACCCGCTGCATCGAATTTGGCTAACTGATGACTGACCAATCCGCTTCCGCCTCCGGTTACATAAATATTACCCGCATAATCGAAATCAACATCTTTTGCTTTGCCGGCGTTGAGTCCGGCCAGGTTACCAGTACCTGTGACAAAAGGATCAATCACCAGCGCTTTGCTATGATCATATCCCTGCGGAAAAGAAAAGCTCAATGTTTTATCAGTAATCAGGAAGGAGGAAGCAATCTTTTCGCTGTTCGCAGATAAAAGCGGACTGCTGCCGTAAAATGAAACAGGACGGGTTTCTTTTATTCCGCCGATTTCAGACTGAATCAGGAGACTTCCATCTGCCTGTACTGTAATTTTAGTAAGATCGCCGCCATACTGCATCCGCAGTTGAGACAGATCTGCACCGGGCTTTACCAGTAAACTGTATTCAAATCCTTCCTTCTTCTCCTTTGGAAAAAAATAAACCAGGTCAATCCCCGGATAAATTTCTTTATAAACAATTTTTTGAAATGCCCTTGCCTTGCCCTGCACGGAGGCATAAGTATGAAAACTGCTGCTGGTTCGTTCTGTGCTGATCACCGGCGCGGGATTGGCATCTTGCCATTGCGCCGTAATAAATCGATCAATCAGTATTCGTTCTTCTTCCTCGTCTTCTGCTTTTTTACCCGCTCTGATTTCCTTTTCCCTTTCTTCTTCATCGGGTCCTTCTGATTTACGTTGAATGTGGATGATTCCTTTTTCGGTGAATAGTACGGGCATTCCCATTCCTTCATAGGCGTAGAGAATACGCCCCATGTATTCATACCCTTTCAGCGTTTCGCCATACTGCCCGATATTTTCGATAAAGCAGGCCGCTTTTCCTAAGGGATCTGTTGGATTGCCGGGTATCTTACCGGCAGAAAAAATGGTTTTGGATTTGGCGGAAGAAGGAGCTGTGGTGAATTGCGAACGACCAATCAGGCTGAAGCAAAGCATTGCCGGTAGCAGATAGTTCAATAATCGCTTCCTGTTGAGCAATGGATGTTTTGGTTGAGCCTTGATCATTCCTTGTTGGTCCCCGGGGCTAAATGCCGGTTGGTTTAAAATCGATCCGGTCAAATAATTGACCCCTGACCACTATCTGTCAAAACCAATGTTTAAACTGTAATCAGAAATGGGGACTATTTGGGGAAAAACCTGAAAAAGGCTAAAAAACAGGCATTTATGGCCCAAAAGGGTCATAAATCGGGCAAAAGAAGGGGAAATTTGATGAATTCCAGACCCCTGTCTCCGGGGGTTGATATGAAAAATGTTGGGATTGGGGCTTAAAAGTCGGAATAATGGGTGGGCCTCAGGAAAACGATATCATTACGGGAGACATTCTTCTGGTATTCGGGCATGGAAGACAGCTTTTTCCAGTAAGGGTCCTGGGAAAAGGTTTTCCAGTGTTCATCCCGGTCGGCTTTGTTTTCGAAACAGGTCATGTACATCAGGTTGGGCATTTTGCTGCCCGCGATCACGCTGCTGTAGAAAACGGCGTTGAAGTTGAGTCTTTTGAAGAGACCGATTTCATCTCCTTCATTGAACATCTTTACTTTATTGGCAAAGATCTTCTCTGTCGCACTTTCATAGCTGCGCAGTTCATATACCCTTTCACTCTTCGGTGCTTTTAATTGAGGCAACTGCATCTGTGGCGCCAGTGGAAACGCCTTGAGCAGGATTACTTCCATTCGGGAATAGGGAGGATTGGTATACAGCGCATTGCGGTAGGCGGTTCCTGCACCTACAAATTCCTGATCCTTTTTTAATTGCTGATCGAGTAAATCAAGGTGCTGCAAATTCTTCAGTGGAAGGAAAACATATAAGAGTTTGTTAGTGGTTGTATCATTCGCCAGCGATTTAAAAACACCGACAGATTTAATTCCTGCCCGGTGAAGCGCTGGTAGCAATGCCTCCTGCAGGTATTGTTCTATCACGAGTGCCTGGCTGTCGGTGGCATAGCGATACACGGTGAGCTGGTAATATTCTGTTGTAGGCTTTTCTGCAGCATTTATATTACTAATGCTCACCAATAACAATATCAAAATAAAAATGCGTTTCATACAATCGGTTGGATAATCCTTGAATATAAAAAAGTTCTTGTACGTATGTGTAATAAAAAAGGGGGCAAACTTATCCAGTTTAGACCCTTCATGCTGTGGGGCGGGATCGAACCGCCGACCCGCCGCGGCGGGCAGGCACAGGATTTTCAGTCCCGTTGCTCTACCGTCCCGACTTGTCTGCCGACAGGCAGGTAGCTATCGGGAGAGCTAACGCAGCTTTTACCATCCGTAGCCGTGGCGAAGGTTGGTGTTCAATCACCTTTGGCTGGTTTTCATATAAAAAAAGGGCCCAAACTTATCCAGTTTAGACCCTTCGTGGTGTGGGGCGGGATCGAACCGCCGACACAAGGATTTTCAGTCCTTTGCTCTACCGACTGAGCTACCGCACCATTCCTGAAACACATTGGCCTGGTAAGTGGAAGCCTATCCTAGCTTTTGTGTTCCGGGGTTGCAAATATAGCAGGAATTCACAAAAAATCCACATAAAATGGAGTTTTTGGCCAATTAGTTTCCGTAAACGCTCAGGAACTTGATTCGCATGATTTTGAGCTGTTCCCAGTTAAAATTATAGTCCGACAGCTCTTCCTGAGCCACCTGAAGCGAGGAGGTTTCACAGCCTTTGAAATATTCCAGGATCTCATCCTGGTCATCTTCATCCAGCATTTCATCAATGGCATAGTCCAGGTTCAGACGGGTGCCGCTGGCCGCAATGGTTTCCATTTCTTCCAGCATTTCATCCATGCGCCATCCTTTGTTTTTGGCGATGGTTTCCAGGGACACTTTTTTATCTGTATTCTGAATGATATAAACTTTATTACCGCTCTTGTTCACCACACTCTTCATCACAAAATCATCCGGCCTTTCAATATTATTTTCTTCTACATAGCGAACAATCAGTTCCACAAAAGGCTTTCCGTATTTAATGGCCTTGCCCTTGCTCACGCCCTGGCATTTTTCCAGTCCCTCCAGTGTAATGGGGTAAAATGTAGCCATATCCTGTAAAGAATTTTCCAGGAAGACCACAAAAGGTGGCAGTGATTTTTTCTTGGCTTCTTTCTGCCGAAGTTCTTTCAGCATTTCAAATAAATGCTCATCCGTTGCGGCGCCCACTGTTGATTCTATCGCTTCCTCATCATCGGCATTGGCATCATCATAGGTATTGTTGAGAACAATCTTGAATGATTTCGGTTTTTTGAGAAAGGCCTCTCCCTTCTTTGTAATTTTTAAAACACCATACTCTTCAATATCCTTGGTCAGGAATCCTTCCAGCAACATTTGCCGGATCAGCGAATTCCAGAAGAAAGGTTCTTTTTCATTACCGCTCGCAAAAGCATTCAGTCCTTCGTGACGGAACATTTGAATCTGTGGCGTCAGTTTTCCGGTAATGATCAATACCGTATAATCAGTTGCAAAGCGTTCATCCAGTTCCTTAATCGCCTTCAACACCACCACGGTTTCTTCTTTGGCTTCTGTTTTTTCTTTGGGGTGTTTACAGTTATCACATTGTCCGCAAGCTTCCTGCTCATATTCTTCTCCGAAATAACTCATCAGCACTTTGCGCCGGCAAACCCCGGTTTCGGCAAAAGCCACTGTTTCGTTGATCAGCTGTGCTCCCACTTCTCTTTCACTGAGCGGTTTATCACGCATCAGGTGTTCCAGCTTGCTGACATCTTTATGAGAATAATAGAGTAAACATTTTCCTTCCAGTCCATCACGGCCCGCACGGCCGGTTTCCTGGTAATAGTTTTCAATACTCTTGGGAATATTATAGTGGATCACAAAGCGGATATCCGGTTTGTCGATACCCATCCCGAATGCAATGGTGGCACAGATCACCTGTACATCCTCATTCAGGAACTGATCCTGTCTTTCAGAACGGATCTTGCTGTCGAATCCCGCATGATAGGCTACCGCACTGATGCCGTTGGCGTTCAGGATATCGGCCAGGTCTTCTGTTGTTTTGCGGTTCAATGCATAAACGATACCGCTCTTGCCCGCCATCTGTTTGATAAAACGAACAATGTTCTCATCCGTTTGTGCCTTCTTGATCTTGGGTAATACTTCATAATACAGGTTGGGCCTGTTGAAGGAAGAGATAAAAATATTGGGTTCCCGCAGATCCAGGTTTTTGATGATATCACTCTGCACTTTGGGGGTGGCTGTTGCGGTCAACGCAATCACCGGTGCATCGGGGTTTATCTGGATCATCATCTCGCGCAGTCTCCGGTATTCGGGCCTGAAATCATGTCCCCATTCAGAGATACAGTGCGCTTCGTCCACGGCGAAAAAGGAAATCTTTAAATCAGAAAAGAATTCCAGGTTCTCCTGCTTGGTCAGGGTTTCCGGTGCCACATAGAGCATTTTGGTTTTACCTGAGAGCAAGTCATCATGTACTTCCTTTATTTCTTTTTTATTGAGGGTGGAGTTCAGGAAGTGCGCCACTTCGTCGTTACTGCTGTATCCGCGTACCAGATCCACCTGGTTCTTCATCAGGGCGATCAGGGGAGATACAATCAGGGCCACTCCTTCACTTACCATGGCTGGTAACTGGTAGCAAAGACTCTTGCCGCCACCGGTAGGCATGATCACAAAGGTATCATGACCAGCCAGGAGCGACTCAATTGCTTTTTCCTGGGTGCCTTTGAATTTATTAAAGCCAAAATATTCCTGTAAAGCTTTGTGCAGGTCAAACCGCTCTTTAGTGGAGGCGGTCTCTTTTGCCTTAACCGTTTTACCGGCTTTTGAAGGACTGGATTTTGCGCTAGCTTTCTTCGCTGTTGTTGTTCCCATTACTCAATAATTTCATTCCCGCCATTTGCAGGAGCTACTAATCAGATTCAATTAAGATACTCCATTTTGCGCGAAACAGGTTGCCGTGGTCGATATATTTTTTCAACGGCTGCTGCTTTCTGGAAGCAATACGGGTATTCCATCACCTAAAGACCGGGGAATCACTGTTAAGTAAAGACGAAGGACCGGGTCGGCTGACCCAACAAGGGACTTTTCTATCTCCGGAGTTGTCTGTCGCACAAATACTGATCCCCGTTCCCGGGGGCTCCTTTTCAGGAGGGTAACAAATTTACAATAGTTTTCCCCTTTCCTGCAGGATCGAACGTTAAAATTACCTCTCATAGAATGTGTCAGGTGCTGGTGCTGGTAAATCCGCTAATTTTGCCGATTCTTATGCCGGCATCCATCAAACAGGTAGCATTGCAAACGATTGACTTAGAAGCCAGGGCCGTTTCGGGTCTGGCTGCCTATATCAATGATGATTTTGAAAAAACAGTGCGGGTTATTGCGGGTGGAAGGGGCCGTGTAGTGGTAAGTGGTATTGGCAAGAGTGCTGTGATTGCACAAAAGATCGTGGCCACATTTAATTCAACGGGCACCCCTTCGCTTTTTATGCATGCAGCAGATGCCATTCATGGTGACCTGGGCATGATCCAGGAAGATGATGTGGTGATCCTGATTAGCAAGAGTGGCGAAAGTCCTGAAATAAAAGTGCTGGTACCGCTATTGAAAAATTTCGGTAATCACCTGGTTGCTATTGTGGGAAACCCGGTTTCCTTTCTTGCCAAAAATGCAAACACGGTATTGAATACCACGGTTGATCAGGAAGCCTGTCCCAATAACCTGGCGCCGACCAGCAGTACGACAGCGCAATTAGTGATGGGTGATGCGCTGGCCGTTTGCCTGATGGAACTGCGGGGTTTTCAACCGGATGATTTTGCGAAATACCATCCGGGTGGCACACTGGGTAAAAAACTATACATGCGGGTATCCGATCTGTCGGATAATAATGAACGGCCGCATGTTTTTGCCAATCAGTCGCTGAAAGAAGTAATTGTAGAGATGACGGCAAAAAGACTGGGGGTCACTGCGGTAATTGATCAGGAGGAAACCCTGCTGGGAATTATTACCGATGGCGACCTGAGAAGAATGCTGGAGAAAAATGTATCTATTGAAAGCGTCAGTGCCGGTGATATCATGTCCCCGAACCCCAGGGCTATTAGCGGGGATGCACTGGCTGTTGAGGCCCTTGATTTGCTTCGAAAAAATGAAATTTCACAACTGGTGGTTACTGCCGATGGAAAATACAAGGGTATCATACATTTGCATGACCTGATCAGAGAAGGATTGATATAATGGTGAGATCACGGGCTTTGCCGGTTCTTACCCCGATAACATCAACATGAACAAGCACCACTACGTAGCAATAATGGCCGGGGGAATCGGCAGCCGATTCTGGCCCATGAGCCGAACCGCCTTACCCAAACAATTTCTGGATATACTGGGCACTGGAAAAACACTGATCCAGCAAACCTTTGACAGGTACCGGCACCTGATTCCGCGCGACAATGTGTACGTGGTGACGTCGGAAGAATATGTGGAGATTGTCAAAAAACAATTGCCCGAACTGCCGCCTGAAAATATCCTGGCAGAACCATCCCGGAAAAATACAGCGCCCTGTATTGCTTATGTTGCATTCAAACTTTTAAGCAAAGACCCCAAAGCCCTGATGATTGCGGCACCGGCTGATA
Organism: Chitinophagaceae bacterium; assembly: GCA_016720745.1. Taxonomy (GTDB): domain Bacteria; phylum Bacteroidota; class Bacteroidia; order Chitinophagales; family Chitinophagaceae; genus JJ008. The sequence goes on from JADKKA010000018.1 coordinate 217,709, forward strand.
ACCTGATTCTGGAAACCGATGAGTTTGTAAAAACAGCAAAGAGCGCCCTTCATTTTGTAGACCATATCAACGCCCTGGTTACGATTGGTATAAAACCCACCCACCCCAATACGGGATATGGTTATATACAACACGAAACCGCAGAAGCTGCACCCGGCGTTTACAAGGTAAAAACCTTTACCGAAAAGCCGAATGTAGAACTGGCCAAGGCCTTTATTGCCAGCGGCGACTTTTTATGGAATGCCGGCATTTTTACCTGGAAGGTTAAAAATATTGTGGCTGCGCTGGAGAAATATGCACCGGAGTTGTATGATCTGTTTGCGGCAGAGAAAGATAAATTCAATACACCCGAAGAAAAAGCGGTAGTAGAAAATATTTATCCGCAATGCACCAATATCTCCATTGATTTTGCAGTAATGGAAAAAGCAGATAATGTTTACCTGATCCCCGCCACTTTCGGCTGGAGCGATCTGGGCACCTGGAACAGCGCCTGGGAAAATATGGATAAAGACTACTTTGGTAACGCCGCCGTAGGAAAAAATATCATGGTGGTGGATGCCAGCAATTGTATGGTACATGTTCCGGATAATAAACTGGTGCTGCTGCAGGGATTGAATGATTATATCATTGTAGATACCAAAGATGTGCTGCTGATCTGTAAAAAGAACAAAGAACAGGAGATCAAGGATTATGTGGCTGAAGTAAAAAGAAACAAAGGCGATAAATATCTCTAGATGTTCCAGAAACTCCGCACCGTTATTTACCACAGCCGCGATTTACAGGCGGCCAAAGAATGGTATACCCGTATAACCGGTATCGCCCCTTATTTCGATGAACCTTTTTATGTGGGCTTTGATATCAATGGCTTTGAGCTGGGTATTGATCCGGACATGACCCAGGTAAACGAAGGCAATCATAGTGTAGCCTACTGGGCCGTTGAAGGAATTGAAGAGGTGGTCAAAAAAATGACCACTGCCGGTGCACTTTTAATACAAGATGTAACCAATGTAGGTGGTCCTACTCATGTTGCCATCGTGAAAGATCCGTTTGGAAACCATGTCGGACTGATTGAAGGCGCATAAATTTCCCGTTTTTTTCCCATTGCGGGCCCGCCTGAAGGCTTTACTTTTAATAAAAGATCGGGCATGGTATCTTTTCCCTTCCAACATATTTTATTCCTGGATATTGAAACGGTTCCGCAGTATCCGGATTATACCCTGCTGCCGGAAAGCTGGAGAGGCTTGTGGGACAATAAATCCAATTCCCTGCTCAAATACCATGAGGGAGAAAACAAGGAGTCGCTTTATCCAAGGGCCGGCATTTATGCAGAGTTTGGAAAAATTGTTTGCATCAGCTGTGGGGTAATCATGGGTCAGGGTGCAGAAAGAAAAATCATCCTGAAAAGTTTTGCGGGAGATGATGAGCCAATCCTGCTTCAGCAATTCTCTGATATGATCAACAAATGGTCGGCGGGTGAAACGCGTTATCTCTGTGCCCACAACGGCAAGGAGTTTGACTTTCCCTATCTCTGCCGGCGGATGATCATCAATGCACTTCCCATTCCATCAATCCTGAATATTGCCGGAAAAAAACCATGGGAAGTCAATCACTACGACACATTAGAGCTCTGGAAATTCGGAGATTATAAAAGTTTTACCTCGCTGGCCCTGCTGGCACACACATTGGGTATTCCCACGCCAAAAGATGATATTGATGGCAGCATGGTGTGGAAAGTGTACTGGGAAGAAAAAAACCTGCCCCGGATCGTAACGTATTGTCAGAAGGATGTGGTCACCGTTGCACAGATCCTGCTACGGATGAGCGGAGAGCCACTGATACCCGATCATCATATAGAAATAAAATCATAATGGAAAGAATCAATTTTTCGTCCGGTGCTAAATGGGAGGAGATCGTTGGGTATAGTCGCGCCGTGAAAGTGGGCAATACGGTTGAAGTAACCGGTACCGTAGCGGTTGACGATAACAGCAACCTCGTGGGTGGCGATTCGGCTTATGAGCAAACCCGGTATGTTATTCAGAAAATTGAAAAAGTACTGGAGCGGGCAGGTGCCTCTTTGAAAGATGTGGTCAGAACCCGGATCTTTGTGACTGATATTTCCCGCTGGGAAGAATATGGAAAAGCGCATGGTGAGTTTTTCCGGGAGATCAGACCCTGCACCACCATGGTGGAGATCAGTAAACTGATTGCACCGGAATACCTGGTGGAAATTGAAGCCACCGCCATCATCACACATGCTTAAAACCAACCAATGAAAAAACTCAGTTTATTCCTGCTGGCTTTTCTTTCAGTTGCAATTTCCTGTAAGCAAAAAGATAAAAGCGGACCAGCAACCAATGTTCCGCCGGTTTCAACCGACAGCTTCATGATTACCGATAGTTCCTGGGGTTTTATCACCGCCGGAATGGCTGTTGAGGATGTTAAAAAAACATATGGAAATGCCAATGTAAAAGATGAGCGGATTTGTGGTCCCGAATGCATGGACTCCATTGATGTAACCAAGGTCTTTCCGGGCCAACCCGATGAGTTTACCATTTACTGGAACGATACAGCTTACCACCGGATCATTACGGCCATCGAGTGTTATGGCGATCAGGCCAGGTGGCATTCGGCAGACAGCATTAAAATAGGATCGGGGTTAAAAGACCTGTTGCGGGTGAATGGAAAAAAGATTTCCTTTTATGGTTTTGGGTGGGATTATGGCGGAACCATTTCTTCCTATAATGAGGGAAAGCTGGATAAATCGAATATCCATTACCGCTTAGAACTTTTTGAGGAAAACATGCAGGACCAGTCTCTGTATGGAGACACCGGTCTGGAAAGCGATTTACCTGCTGTTCAAAAAGTACTGGATAAAATCAAAGTATGGTGGATCACCCTTTCGCTGAACAATCCGGACAAAGAATAAATTCAAATCATAATTTCCTGAATCGCACCGGCTACTTCCAGGCCGGTGTTTCTTCCTGTATCATTCAATAAACTCTTTTTTGCTTTTTTATCAAAGAGATGCACAGCGGTAAGTGCTGTCATGCTTTCTTCAATCCTTCCATCCATCATACCCAGTATGGGAGATGCCAGGCTGGTGGCGGCATCCCGGGTGGCCAGTATTTCCAGGCGGTAATGTTTGTTTTCCATGATCAGCTCCAGTGTTTTTTCGCTGACCTGGCATTTGCGCAGCACAGAACTGTTATAAGTGGTGAAACGAATCAGCCGGTCTTTTAACCAGACCCCGGCAATAAAACCGGTAAATGATTTTCTGATCCAGGGAATTTTTGCCACCGATGCTTTTAAGGAGATGCCGGTTTCGCTGAAATGATTGGTCTGCAACCAGCAATAAGCGGAGGGGAAGGATCGGCCCCAGTCTTTTTCAATATATCCTCTTCCGTTATCAAATGAAATCGGTTCCCCTTCCAGCTCCAGTGTACCACTGATCCCATGATCCATGCTGACGATACCGTGGTAACATTCCAGAAAAGGCGCAAAGGCATAGGGCCCCATGATACCCGGGGAATAAAAAGGTTTGGGCCATCCGGTGATGCCATTAAAACGGAGCCGGCCTCTTAATCCGGGAATATCCAGTTTCAGTTCCTCTGCGGAGAAAGAGTTCTGATCAATTTCGACATAAAACTTTTTGGGCCGGGGTTTGAACAGACCGGCATCGAAGCGATGATAAAGGGCTGTTTTCTTTTTACCGTCCAGCACCTGTATAAAGGCCTGGCGGTTTCCCTGTGCATCCATGGCAATACCGGGAATGATGGCAAGTGCTTTTGATTCGTCGGCGTTGACGATTTTAAAATACCAGCCTTCAAAGTATTGCCGCTTTTTTCCCCAGCCCTGAAATTGCTCGGGATTGAAGAAGGCATGTAGTTTATTCAGCAAAATGCTTTGTTTTAAATGCTATTGATTTATCAAACATATGCTCTTCGGTTTTAAAATGCGGGTAATTTTACAATTATGACGCCAACGATCCATTCCAAGCTGCCCAATGTGGGCACCACCATCTTCACCGTCATGAGCCGGCTTGCTACCGAACACCAGGCCATTAACCTGGGACAGGGTTTTCCTGATTATCCGATGAGCCGGGAGCTGACCGGGCTGGTGGCCGAAGCTATGCATCAGGATTATAACCAGTATTCGCCGATGCCAGGCTGGATGCCTTTGCGGGAGTCGATTGCAGAAAAATCAGCCCTGCTCTATGGTGCCAATCTCAATCCGGATACCGAGATCACGATTACACCGGGTGGTACCTATGCTATTTACACAGCATTTACCACTATCCTGCAACCGGGTGATGAAGTCATCGTTTTTGAGCCTGCCTATGACAGTTATATTCCCAATATTGAAGTGAATGGTGCAAAAGCGGTTACCATCAGTCTGGTGTATCCGGATTATCATATCGACTGGGAGGCAGTAAAGGCGGCAATTACCCCGCGCACAAAGGCCATCATCCTCAATTCACCGCATAATCCAACCGGCTCTGTCATCCGTGACGAAGATATTGTTGCGCTGCGTCGGGTAGTAGCCGATACCGGTATATTTATTATCAGCGATGAAGTATATGAACATTTAATATTTGATGGCATTCCGCATCAGAGTATGTTGCGTTACCCTGATTTGCTGGAACGTTCCTTTGTCTGTTTCTCCTTTGGCAAAACCTATCATTGTACCGGGTGGAAGCTTGGTTATTGTATTGCGCCTGCAGCATTGACAACAGAATTCAGAAAAGTACACCAGTTTAATTGTTTTTCCTGCTTTACACCGGCACAGGTAGCCCTGGCATCATTCATGAAAAATCAGGAAGCTTATTTATCATTATCAGCGGAGATGCAGGAAAAGCGTGATTATTTCAAAGAACTGATGCAGCAAACCCGGTTCAATATGCAGGAATCATACGGCAGCTATTTTATCTGTGGTACTTATGAAAGAATCAGCGATGAACCGGATAAAGATCTGGCGATCCGTTTAACCCGTGAATTTGGGGTTGCCACGATCCCTGTTTCTGTATTTTACCGCAATGGAAAAGATGATCGGGTATTGCGGTTCTGCTTTGCCAAGAAAAAAGAAACGATCGAAGCGGCTGTAGAAAAACTCATTCGTATCTGATGCCAATTGATCACAGATACAGGGGGATTGTTTATATGCTGCTGGCCGCCCTGGGCTTTTCGCTGATGGGTGGTGCGGCTAAATTACTCAAGGGCAGTTTTGGAGCGGGTCAACTGGTGTTCTGGAGAAATGCAGTTGGACTGATTGCCCTCATCATTGGATTTATGATCAGGCCTCCTCAAAGCAAGGGAGGAAAATTCCATCTGTTATTATTTCGGGGGATGATGGGTACAACAGCACTGTATACTCTCTTGTACTGTATCCTGCATATTCCGTTGGGGACGGCGATGACTTATAATCTTACCTCTGCTCTTTTCATCGCTGTATTTTCTTTTTTGCTTTTCAGAGAATACCATGGCCGCGTTGTGTTGTTCTCTGTTTTACTGGGATTCGCGGGTATGCTACTGGTGTATAAACCTGCGATGCATTTTCCCTGGTATTATCATATGGCCGGATTAATCTCGGGTATCACTTCCGCATTGGCATATATTACGGTGAATCGTTTAGCCGGATATTATGATAATCGCATCATTGTACTCGCTTTTATCGGGACCGGAGTACTGGTGCCCTTGTTATTGATGGGGGTGGGTTATGCGTTTTCCTTTCCGGAAGATGATGTATTTTTTATTCGCTGGAAGTGGCCGCAGGGTGTTCAATGGTTTTATGTACTCTGGTTGGGTCTGGCCGCCTTATTCGGCCAGTATTTTGTTACACGGGCCTATGGCGCGGATAAGGCCGGGATTGTGTCAGCCATTGGCTATGCCAATATCATTTTCTCTGTATTCATCGGTATGGCCCTTGGTGATGCCTTCCCCGACTGGATGTCGGCACTGGGTATGGCCTGTATTATTTCTTCCGGTATACTCATCTCCCTTTTTAAACGGAAAAAGGCGGAAAATTGACCGTTCATACCGTTTCTTCCCGAAATATTTGGATAATTGATTTGTTTCATCGTATATTTGCGATATATAATTAAACAACAAGTATCATGGCCTTTCATAAAAAAGAAGAATTCACGGTAAAGGAACAGGAACTGGCGGCGTTTGCCAAAGCCATGAGTCACCCAGCCCGCATTGCCATTCTTAAAATCCTTGCCCAGCGGAACGAATGTATCTGTGGTGAGATTGTGGATGTCTTACCCCTGGCACAAAGTACCGTGAGTCAGCACCTGAAAGAACTGAAAGAAGCAGGCCTGATTAACGGATCGGTGGACGGACCCAGAAGCTGTTACTGCATTAACTGGAAGGCTTTTGATAAGTTCAACCAGGAATTCAGTTTTCTATTCAGCAAATTAAAATTACAACAGGAGAAAGCCTGCTGTTAAAAATACTATCATCAATCAAAAAAATAAATACCATGGATAACAGTACAGCAATTAAGAATACCGTTCGCGAAAAATACACCGCGATTGCCAACCAGTCTAAAGATCAGAATATCAGCTCCTGCTGCGGTGCCACCGGTTGTGGTGATGGAAAAGCGGTGTATACCATCATGGCAGATGAGTATAAGGGAATGGAAGGATACAATCCGGATGCCGATCTGGGCCTAGGTTGTGGGTTACCCACCGAGTATGCAAAAATTAAAGAAGGAGACACTGTAATTGACCTGGGAAGCGGAGCCGGTAATGATGCTTTTATTGCCCGCAAAATCACCGGTGAATCCGGTAAGGTTATTGGTATAGATTTCACGGAAGCGATGATTGCAAGAGCCCGGGAAAACGTAGAAAAACTGGGTTTTAATAATGTAGAATTCAGACAGGGAGATATTGAAGATATGCCGGTTACTTCAAATAAGGCAGATGTGATCGTGAGTAACTGTGTATTGAACCTGGTCCCCAATAAACATAAAGTATTTGGTGAAATCTACCGGGTACTGAAACCGGGTGGCCATTTTTCCATATCAGATATTGTACTCGAAGGAGAGTTGCCTGCTAAATGGAGAGAGGTCGCTGAATTATATGCCGGTTGTATATCCGGAGCCATTCAAAAATCAGCATACCTCGGTATAGTGGAAGAAGCCGGGTTTGATAACATCATCCTCCAGAAAAATAAACCCATCCATATACCTGTAGAGATCCTTTCTGAATACCTGAGTGCAGAAGAAATTGCTGCCTTTCAATCGAGCAATGTAAAAATCAGCAGTATCACCGTGTACGCAGAAAAACCGGCAAAAGATGACCGGAAATGTTGTGAACCCGGTAGCGGCTGCTGCTAATCACTTCTCTTATCTATTCATATAAAAGTAAAGCCATGAAACAAACAATCAATCAGAAGGATCCCGGAAACGGTTCCTGCTGCGGTAACCTCACAGAAACAGGATGCTGCTAATCTTAACAACCTGTCGCGGTGAAAACTGCGACAGGTATTTTATTTTTACAACATGAAGAAAAAATTATTATTTGTTTGTATTGAGAATAGTAATCGTAGCCAGATGAGCCAGGCATTTGCAAAGATCCTGGGAGGAGAAAATGTGGAGGCTTATAGTGCCGGCTCAAAACCTTCGGGAATCGTGAATCCAAAAGCGATAGCCGCCATGAAGGAATTGGGATATGATCTGAGTACCCATGATTCGAAATCACTGGATGAAGTTAAACAATATGCCCCCTTTGATGCCGTAGTGACCATGGGCTGTGGTGATGCCTGTCCCTGGATGCCCGCCACTCGTTTTGTAGACTGGCAGATACCGGATCCAAAACATATGGAACCTGCCAACTTTAATCAGGTAAGGGATTTGATCCGTGATCAGGTGGCTGCCTTACTGGCGACTATTCAATAATTTTATTGAAGGTATTTTTCGGGGATGGGATTATCTGCGGTTTCACCCTGCCAGAAAATAGAGAGTATCCACCAGCGTTTCCCGTCATTCCATAACTGGATACTATTGATACCTCTGGTAAAAGGACTGGTGTCAGTGGCCTTGTGCCTGGATTCATAAGTACTGAAAACCTGTACCACCGATCCATACTGATCTGTTTTCCTACTGATTTCTTTTTCAAAGAATCCTTCCTTTTCAAAATAAGGTTTGGCATTAAGAATATACTGCTCCAGGTTAAACACCCGGTGATCGTAAGTACCATCCATACGTTTTCCGGTCGGAATTAATCTGGCTTCAAAAGCAAATAAAGTACGCATCCGGTCCCAGTTCCTGGTCTGTCCGGCAGGACCTGAAATAACATCGTACAATGCTGTCAGAATACTGCTTATACTTTCCACATCAGCTGGATTAGCCGGAATAGAATCCAGCATGGCAGGGTTCGCTTTTCCGGAAACAGAGAGGAAAAAACAGGTAATCGACAGTATCAATATTTTCATAACAAAGATTTTATAAACCAGCTTTGGCACTGATCTCGAGCATACGGTCTATCGGTTTTTTTGCTGCTAGCCGGAGTTCCTCCTCCATATTAATCTCCGGAACTTCATACTCCATACAGAGATACAATTTCTCCAGTGTATTCAGCTTCATATGGGGGCAGTCGTTACAGGCACAATTATTATTAGGCGGAGCCGGAATAAATGTTTTCTCCGGTGAGGATTTCATCATCTGGTGCAGGATACCTGTTTCAGTAGCCACAATGTATTCTTTTGCAGCATCCGTCTTGGTGTACTTTAACAAGCCGGTAGTAGAACCAATATAATCTGCAATTTTCAGAATAGGTTCCTCACATTCCGGATGGGCAATCAGTTTAGCTTCGGGGTGCCTGATTTTTAATTTGGTTATTTTTTCCAGACTAAAAATTTCATGTACCATACAGGCTCCGTCCCAGAGCAGCATATTCCTTCCGGTTACTTTGTTGATATAAGCTCCCAGGTTTTTATCGGGAGCGAAAATGATGGGTTGGTCTTTTGGAAAACTTTCCACAATGATCCTGGCATTACTGCTGGTAACAATCACATCACTGAGCGCTTTGATACCTGCACTGCAGTTGATATAACTCACCACCACATGATCCGGATGTTTTTCCTTGAATTTACTGAAAAGGGCGGGAGGACAGCTATCGCTCAGTGAACAACCTGCCTTCAAGTCAGGGATCACAACTTTTTTGGAAGGATTGAGAATTTTTGCTGTTTCAGCCATGAAATGTACACCGGCAAAAACAATCATATCCGCATTTGTTTTTTCAGCCTGCTGAGCGAGCCCCAGGCTATCGCCGATATAATCTGCCACATCCTGGATATCCGGTTCCTGGTAGTAGTGCGCCAGCAGAACGGCATTTTTTTCTTTTTTCAATCTTTCAATCGCGGCAAAAAGATCCAGGGTGGGATCGAGATCAATATCGAGAAAACCTCTTTTGTCAATTTGCTTCAGGGCTGCTGCTGTTTCCGGTTTCATGCTGTTTGTCTTTCAGGTTTGCAATATTGCACTGCATTCATCAGTTTTTCAAAACAATTTTTTTCCCGGTTCGTTTTAATACAATAATAGTATTAATATATTTTTATAAAAAAGAGTATATTATTATTACAGCTGTGAATTCGTGGAAAACAATTCCTGTAAAATTAAAGCATTCTTGAAATTCACATTCTAAACAGGGATATCCACAGTTATTATTTATACCAGCAGCGGCTTTCAGCGGTCTATCCACATCATTGTTAATAATCAGGTTGTATAAATAGACATGGTTTAGTGATAGTAACCGCTGTTAATAACATAGGGATAATAGGTGGTTTATCAGCCGCTTTAGGATCAGCACCCAGACTTCCACATTTTAGGAGCATTTCATTCGCTATCATTTCCCCGTTCCACAGGCACTTATCCACAGTATTTGATCCCTGTTCACATAGCCGGGTGGAGAAATTTGCGGTTACCCCTTTAAAAAGCAGGGCTTTATTTGATGAATATCATCATTTCCGGCAACCAAAGATCAGGATGGAATCCTGTAATTTTAAGTTTTAAAACTGCTATATGAAATTAATGAAGCAAATAACCCTGGTATTTTGTCTGCTTTTTGCATCACTGGCCGTAAAAGCTGATGAAGGTATGTGGCTGCCGCAACTGCTGGCCAAACTGAATGAAAGGCAAATGAAGGCCATGGGTATGAAGATCAGTGCAGCGGATATATATAATATTAATAAAGGCAGCCTGAAAGATGCCATCGTAAGTTTTGGCGGCTTCTGTACCGGAGAAGTCATTTCTTCAAAAGGTCTCATCTTAACCAATCACCATTGCGGATTTGATGCCATTCAGAATCATTCTACCCTGGAACATAATTATATCAGGGATGGTTTCTGGGCAAGGAATAACGGGGAGGAAATACCCAATCCCGGACTTTTTGTAACTTTTATTGTAAGGATTGATGATGTAACAAAGGCGGTGCTGAACGGGGTTGTGGGAACAATGGATGAAAAAGAAAGGCAATCGCAGGTAGATAAAAATATTGCGGCCCTCCGGAAAGAGGTGAAGAAAGAAGCTTATCAGGACAGTTATATCCGTCCGTTTTTTGATGGGAATCAGTATTTTTTATTTGTGACAGAAACCTATAAAGATGTCAGATTAGTGGGAGCCCCTCCGTCTGCAGTTGGAAATTTTGGAAAGGATACAGATAACTGGATGTGGCCCCGTCATACCGGGGATTTTTCCATGTTCAGGATCTATGCCGGAAAGGATAATAAGCCGGCCGACTATTCAGCAGACAATATTCCCTATACACCGAAAAAATCATTATCCATTTCACTGGATGGCGTAAAGGAAAATGATTTCACCATGGTATTTGGTTTTCCCGGACGTACCACTCAATATCTTCATTCAGCTGCTGTGGAGCAGATCATGACGGTGAATGACCCGGCTAAAATTGCTATCCGGGAAAAAGCCCTGGCCGTGATTGACGGCTTTATGCGGAAAGATGAACAGATAAAAATTCAGTATGCGGCCAAATATGCCAGTATACAGAACTCCTATAAAAAATGGCAGGGAGAAGTGCTCGGACTGAGTAGCACAAATGCAGTGGGGAAAAAGAAAAAACAGGAAGAAGAGTTTCAGGCAAGGGTGAATAAAAATCCGGCATTGAAATCACAATATGGTACCATATTGTCAGATCTGGCAGCTGCTTATGATGTATTAAAACCCTTTGGTTATGCCAGGGATTACTATCTTGAAATCACCAGTAAGGTTGAATTATTAACTGTTGCCGGCTGGATGAATTCACTGGTAGTGGCTTTTGAAAAAGACGGGGACAAGGGATACCAGCAAAGATTAAAACAGGCTAAATCTGCATTGGATGGATTGTTTGCTGAATATAATAATAAGGTTGATCAGCAACTTTTCTCCACCCTGATGGACATGTATTATAATAATCAGGATGAAAAATACCAGTCGCCCTTGTTTCGTGAAAAAGTGATGGCCGCCGGAAAAAACTTTTCAGCACTGGCAGATAATATCTATCAGGCGACACAGCTGGATGAAAAAGATAAAGCAATGGCTTTGCTGGATAAGCCTGCCGCCGAGCTGATCGCCTTTGTAAAAGCAGAACCCGTTGTACAGTTATACAGGGATATTTCCGGAACTTATGCTGCCACGGTGGCCGGTGGTTTAAACGAAGTACAGGCCAGGATCAATAAAATGAACCGCACCTATGTACAGGCGCAGATGGAAGTATTTAAAGAGAAAACTTTTTATCCCGATGCCAACAGTACGCTGCGGGTAACCTATGGCAATGTAAAAGGGTATAACCCGCGTGATGCTGTTGGGTTTGATTATTATACCTATCTGGATGGCGTGATGGAAAAATACAAACCAGGCGATTACGAGTTTGATGTTCCAGAAAAACTCAGGGAGCTGAACCGCAACCGGGATTTTGGTCAGTATGGTGCCGGTGGCAAGATGCCGGTTTGTTTTATCGCCCGTAACCACACCACAGGTGGTAATTCCGGAAGCCCGGCCCTGGATGCCTATGGTAACCTGATCGGATTGAATTTTGACCGGGTCTGGGAGGGTACAATGAGTGATATCAACTACGACCCCTCCATTTGCCGGAACATCATGGTAGACATCCGGTATGTACTGTTTATTGTAGACAAATTTGCCGGAGCCGGTCACCTGGTGCAGGAAATGAAGCTGGTACACCCCAAAAAATAAGATAAAATCGACGTATTTTATTGATTATTAATAGTTAATGGGCGGAAGAGTCCAGAAAACGTTATTTTCTAAATCCCAAAGAATCAGTAAACTAATTCAGGGACTTACCCACAGTATATCCCCAAAAGCCCTAATTTTGCCGTCCCTCAAAGAAGGCCTTTGGGGGTTGTAAAACCCTATTCAATAGTATGTCAATTATTCAATCGATCCGGGACAAGGGCGCCAGAATAACCGTAGTCATCATTGCAATCTCATTGGTTGGTTTTATTCTTACCGACTATTTCCAAAGTCAGGGCAGAACTGCGGGTGGCCGTAATTCTGATGCTGTCGGAAAAGTAAATGGCAGAAATATCAACTTTGCTGATTTCAACGCAAAGGTTGATCAGGCAGAAGAATCATATCGTCAGCAGGGTTATCCTTCCAATGAAGGAAGCACGCAGATGGCGATAGATAATACCTGGGAACAGGAAATAGCAAGGGTATTGCTGGAAGACGAATTCAGCAAACTTGGTATTGGCGTCAGTAAAAAAGAACTGGGTGATATCCTCTATGGGCCCAATGCACCGGCAGATTTGAAGAGCCAGTTCACTGATCAGGCAACAGGACTGTACAATCCGGTACAGGCTAAACAACAGATTGATCAGATCCTGAAAAAAGGAACTCCTGAACAGAAAGCTTCCTTTAATAATTATATCAACCAGCTGATCCTCCAACGCCAGAATGAAAAATACATGGCGATGGTATCCAACAGCACCAATGTGCCCCGCTGGTTTGTAGAGAAGCAAAATGCAGATGCCAGTCAACTGGCACGCGTGTCGCTGGTAAAAGAATATTATTCTATAATCCCTGACAGCGCTGTAAAAGTTTCTGATAAAGAGATTGCTGATTATATCAGCAAAAACAAAAAAGATTTTGAACAAAAAGAAAGCCGCGAGTTCAGCTATGTAACATTTAATGCTTCACCTGCTGCAGTCGACAGCGCCGAAGCCAGGAATAAACTAATGCAGCAGATAGCAGCGTTAGATACTGTAAAAACTTTCCAGGATCTGATGATGCTGGAGGGTGCTGATCCGATGCTGAACTATGAAGGTTTCAAAAGTGGTAAGACCTTTGTTTCTGCCTACAAGGATTCCATTTTAAAAACACCGATAGGAACCGTGTTTGGTCCTTACCTCGAGGGTAATGTTTACAAACTGGCTAAAATTGATGCAGCCCGCACAATGCCTGATACCGTAAAGGTTCGTCATATCCTGGTAGCTACCAGTCAAACAGATCCACAGAGCGGACAGTCTTATCCGGTTCGCGATACAGCAACAGCGTATAAGCTGGCAGACAGTCTGCGCCAGGCCATTGCAAGGGGTGCGAACTTTGATTCCATTTGTGCCAAGTTTTCCGATGATCCGGGAAGTAAGGATAAGGGTGGTATATATGATGATGTATATTCCGGCCGGATGGTGAGCACATTTAATGATTATATCTTCCTGAATGCTGTTGGCAGCAAGGGAATTGTAAAAACTGATTTTGGTTATCATTATATAGAAATACTTTCCCAGAAAGGAAGCGGAACCGGTTATAAAATGTCTTTCCTTACCAGGGAGATTGTTGTAAGCCCCGAAACGGATAACAATGCCAATAACCAGGCAAATCTTTTTGCCGGTGACAGCCGTGATGTCAAATCTTTTGATGCGAACTACGAAAAGACGCTGAAACCAAAAGGGATCATCAAGGGCATTGGCGCTGCAGGACCAAGGGACGGACAAATAACTGGTCTTGGTTACTCCAGGGAGTTTGTACGTAGCCTGTATGAAGCCAAGAAAGGACAGGTCATGAAGCCGGTAAAAGTAGGCGATAACTATGTAGTGGCTGTTGTAACAGATGTATTGAGCGAAGGAACCATGTCTGTAGCAAAAGCAAGGCCTACCGCTGAATCGGCTCTGCGCAACAAAAAGAAAGCCGAGCTGCTGATACAAAAAATTGGTAAAGTAAGCACCCTTGAAGCGGCTGCAACAGCGCTGGGAGGTAAACAAATAGAAACTGTTGATAGTATCCGTATTTCAGGAAACAACGCCAGCCTCGGCTATGAGCCAAGGGTTACGGGCGCCATCTTTAATCCTGCCAACAAGGGTAAAGTGGTGGGAGAAGCGCTGGAAGGTCAGAGCGGTGTATTTGTAGTACGGGTGGATAACGTTACCGCTACGGCTGTAACCGCGGGTAGTGTGGCTGATCAGCGCAAGGCACAGGCCGATCAGAAAAAAGGGCTGGCTAATCCGGTCAGCGCCTTAAAAAATGCTGCTACCATTAAAGATTACAGAGAAAAACATTATTAAACGATAGCATTATCGCTAAAAGTCCCGCCCGGCCCCGGCCAGAGCGGGATTTTTGTTTTGCTGATGTCGCAAACAAGCCCGCCCGGCAATTGTTAACTTTGTATAGCATGAGTGAACCCCTGATCAATAAAGTAGCTGAAAGCGGACTGGTGACGCTGGACCTTGAACAGTATTATCCCAAGGGTGAAACAGCCGTGTTTGACCTGAAAGACTATCTTTTTATGGGAATGATTCTGAAGGAAAAGGATTACCGGGAGGGATTGAAAACAACAGACTGGTCGGTTTACAGCGGAAAAAACGTAGCGCTGACCTGCAGCGCAGACGCCATCATTCCCGTATGGGCCTGGATGCTGGCAGCGGCCTATCTGCAGCCGGTGGCGAAAGAGCTGGTAATGGGAGATGAAAAGGAGCTCCATAAGCAACTATACCTGAAAAATATTGCCGCCATTAACCCGGAGGAGTTTACCGACAAAAGAATGGTGATCAAAGGTTGCGGCGAAACGCCGATCGCGGATTTTGTATATATGGAAGTAACCAAAAAATTGCTGCCGGTGGCCAAAAGCATCATGTATGGAGAACCCTGCAGTACGGTTCCGGTATATAAGAAAAAAACATAATCGGGCAGATCACCCGATCAGAACCAACCTCTTTTCCGGAATAGCCAGAGCATTACAACCGGAATCAGCAACATAAATACGGCAGCCCCCCAGAATCCATAAGGACTGTGCAACCATGGGATGGCATCGAAATTCATCCCGAAAATTCCTCCGATCACGGTGGCGGGTGCCAGTAAACAGGTAACAATCGCCATTACCTTCATCACTTCGTTCATCTTAAGATTGACGTTGTTGATATGCAGGTCCTGCATACTGACCATTACATCACGATAGTTTTCTACCAGGTCAATAGCTTGTACAATATGATCATATACGTCCTTATAGTATTTGCTGTGCCGGTCCTCTAATAATGCACTTTCGCTTCTTAAAAAACCATTGACTACTTCTCTTACGGGACTGAAATTTCGTTTCAACACAATCAGTTCTTTCCGGAGCCGGGTGATATGGGCCAGCGCACGGGGATCGTTTCCTTTCATCACCCCGTCTTCAACTTCTTCAATACGGTCGCTCAGTTTTTCCATCACCACAAAATAATTGTCCACGATCATATCGAGCAAAGCATAGCATAGCAAATCGGAACCACGTTGCCGTAGTTTAGTATTGGGAATTTTGAGTCGTTCACGAAGCGGGGTAAACACATCGCGGTGAGCATCTTCCTGAAAACTGATCACCACATCTTTAGCCAGTATGATACTGATTTGTTCCTGCTCAATGGAATGTTTTTCTTCATTGAAATAAAGCATATTCAGCAGGCAAAAAATACTGTTATCAGCTTCATCCAGCTTCGGCCGCTGATTGATACTGAGAATATCTTCTATCACCAGGGGGTGGATATCAAAATGAGAGCAAATGGATTCTACGTCTGCTTTTCGCAGACCGTCAATATTAATCCAGGTGATGCGGCCACTTGTTTTATAATGCAGACAACCCTGTATGGAATCCAGTTTTTTTTCTTCAATGGTTTCGGCATTGTAATCAAAAATAGAAACCCTGACTTCTTTAGCTTCTTCCCTTTGGGGTATAACTGTAGGGTTAACCGAAAGGATCTCCTTGGTTCTTTTGGTAGCAAACAGATTGGGCAGGTACAGGTACTTCAGGTATTTATCCGGGCGAAGTTTGTCAAGATTCATGGCAGTAAGGTAGGGAAAATCATTGTACTGCGAGACTGTTATAATAGGTGACCAGGCTGATATAATCACCGGCTGATTTCCCTTTTAGTTTATTAGTACTGATATATTGTTTTAACTGATCTGCTTTTTGGGGGAAAAGTTCGGGAATAGAGGTAAAAGATTTCAAAGGCGTGAATTTGTTATCATGCAGAATAAAATACCGGGTTAGTGTAGTGATCCTTTGTTCCGAAACAGATGAACCATATGGTTTTACTTCTGTGATTTCTTTTACCGGTTTTCCAAAAAGAATCGCTGAACCCTCTGTCAGCATCTGGTGCCAACCGGCCGTGGCTGCTGTTCCCGTTCCAATAAATGAAGAGTGGACAAAATGATATTTTTTTCCTGCCTCGCCATTGAGCCAGATCTCGCGGATCCTGGTAGTGGCAATCAGCGGGTTGCCCTTAAGATCCTTATAATGCACTTCATCTGCCAGCAAATCGATTTTAAGCTCAATGCTGTCATATCTTTTACCACCCGGCAGTACCATGGAACCCAATTGCCAATCTTCATTGAAGAATGGAGAACCCTCTACCACCCGTACATATCTGGCGAGCGAATAAGGCTCACCCCCCAGGACAAAAAATAAACCACTGAGCGGACTGGTTTCTTCTTTACCCACATCCACGACGCGTTGCTGACCACTGATCAGCGGCGATAACAGCAAAAAAAGAGCTGCTGTCAAAGAAAATATTTTCAGGGTTTTCATTTACCCAAGTTACTAAATCTGATAAAGCGGAAAAAGGGAAATTTGAGTAACGGCAGACAACAGGTATTATAAATATTTAACGAATCTGTCTGGCTGATTATAAATACTTTTTGATCAGTTGCTCATACGGCCCGGCTGCGGCCTCATCATAATCCGCAAAGCGCCCGATCTCCACCCCGTTTTTGTCAGTAAATACCACAAAAGGGATACTGGTGAAACGAAAAATATTTTCAACGGGTTCAATCTGATCATTATTCAACAGCAACTGCCGCCAGGGCATTTTTTCTTTCAACAGGGCCTGCTGCCATTTTTCTTTTTGCTGATCAATGGAAATACTGGTGATACCCAATCCGCTGCCGGAATATTGCTCATATAGTTTTCTGAGTAGTGGAATTTCTTTTCGGCAGGGTGTACACCAGCTGGCCCAGAAGACCAGCATGTTAATCCGGACAGTTGTGTCAACGAGCGCCTGCGATGCCCCGGTATTGCTAAGAAAGGAAAGAAAGGGATAGGGGGATCCCGCGTTTGGTAATAAGGAAAGATATTCCTTCAATTTTTTTCCAGACGGAGCAGCTAGTGTACGGGGATTAAAAAGAGAAAGTACAGCAATGGCCTCTGCTTTCGAGTAGGTTTCTTTCGAGCGCCTGATACTTTCGAGGAGAAAACAGGAACCAGGGTGTTTAATAATTTCTTTTTTCAGCAATGCCAGTTTCTCCTTTCTTTTCAGCGAATCCCGGTCACCCATCCAGCCAATATCGTTAAAGACATGTTGCATCATCAGGTTGGTTTCGGGTCCGGCGATTATTTGAAGCCCTCCTTTTTCCTTCCCACTAATAACGATATTACCCGGCTCCAGCCAAAAATTATCAACTGTGGTGGCTTGTCCGTTGATGTCTATAAAGGGATTCGTGTAATTCAGGCGAACCGGATGCAGGGGATCTCCGGAAGGTAAATAGTGAATCGCAACCGCAAGGGGAAAAAAGCTGGTATCGGATGGTACCTGAAAACTAAAATTGCCGTTTATTGCTTTTGCAGAATCAATAGCAGTTTTCCAGTTGCTGGCATCAACCAGATAGACCATGCCGTCGGGTATATTGATTGATTTCCCTGTGATCCGGATGTATTTATCCGTTTGTACCTGCTGCTGACAGGCTATTACAAGAACGAGCAGGAATAACGGAAGCTGTTTCATGAAAAAAGCTGTTGAAGGCCGTAAAAGGGAAGCCGAAAATCCTGCGAACGGTTTCAGTACTCAAAGCTTTCCGTACAAATCCCTCAATTTTTCGCGGGTCATGATCTTTTCCCAGTCCTTTCCCAATGCATTTTCCCAGAGTGGTTTCATTCCAAGACTTACATTGATCATTTTATCAAAATCTTCTTCATTGAGGTCTTTGCAAATACCAGCAGGAATATCAATCCCGTTTTTTTCCACCATGTATTTGAATTCTTTTACACCGGCAGGGTAATATTCTTCCAGGTGATTCATCACAATGCAGTTACCAATACCATGTTTGGTACCCAGGAGGTAACTCAGGCCATAGCTCACTGCATGGGCTACCCCAACCTGGCTATAGGCAATGCTCATTCCACCCGCATAAGATGCCATCATCAGTTTGTCATCACAAACAGCTGTCCATTCAGCAGCGGTTACAAAAACATCCTGGCAAAGCTGCAGGGCTTTCTCTCCATAACTTTTGCTGAACTCGTTCAGGTAGGTACCCTCCAGGCTTTCGATACAATGGATATAACAATCCATCCCCGTATAAAAGCGCTGATTGGCGGGCGCATCTTTTGTAAGATCAGGATCAAGCACAATTTGATCGAAGGGCGTAAAATCGGAATTCATCCCCAGTTTTTTGCTGGGGCCCGTCAGTACGGTTGTCCTGGAAACTTCTGCGCCGGTACCGCTGAGGGTAGGAATGCCGGCCTTATAAACACCGGGATATTTGACCAGGTCCCAGCCCTGGTAATCTGCAGAAGAACCGGGATTATTCATCATCAGGGAAACAGCTTTTGCCAGGTCCATGGTACTGCCGCCCCCAATTCCGATGACACCGCTAATGGTACCAAACTCCTCCTTGAGTGAGGAGGCGAGGCTGTCTACATAGCTGGTTTTGGGTTCGTGGGTCACATCGGCAAAGATGATCTTGTCATTTCCCCTTACAGGAATCCTGCCGATCAGTTCCCGGTTTTCAAAAAAATGATCTACCAAAAAAATCATGGGCCGGCCCTGCAGACGCCTGGGCTGCAATATTTCATCAAGCTGGTTAAAGGAGCCGCGGCCGTACACCACGTAGCCGATCATTTTAAAATTCCGGAAAGCCATAGCGCTGATTTGGACACGAAAGTACAAAAGATCATCTGGATGAAACTGCCGCAAAAAGATCTGAACAGTACCCGTAGGCAGGTATGGCGGAAAAATTATTTCTGTTTAATTTGTCGTTATAATTCAGGATATGCCACAACACCAGGAAACCATTGTCACAGATTCACTTGCTTTGGAGGACGTCCGCATCATTTGTTACCAGGCTCTGGAGAAACTGGGCTGGAAAACCATACTGGCTGCCGAAAATATTCTCGTAGCCAAAACACCACAAACCTGGAAACGTTACGCGAATGATGTAACCATGGAGTGGGAACAGGGTAGTCTGCGGGTGACCAGTAAAATGACCCATGGAGAACTTATTGATGCTTTTGGCCGGACCAAAAAAGACGTGGCCGATTTCACAGCGGCCTTCCAATCGGTTCGGGAACTATACCAGCCAGGACAGGAAACGGCAGTTCAGGAGAAGATCCAGGAACTCGAAGCGGCCAGTATTCAAAAAGTGGAGACGGAATTACAGCTGGCTGCAGAAACAGACCGTGTGATGAAAATCTATTCTGGTAACAGCCACCTCACCGTGGTTCTGATTGCGATAAACCTTTTGGTATTTATCGCAATGGTGGCGGGTGGTGTTAATTTCTTTGAACCCTCTGCTGATGATATCATCCGCTGGGGCGGTAACCTTGCTTCACTGACCACTGAGGGCGAATGGTGGCGAATGCTCAGTTGTATTTTTGTCCATATCGGGATCCTGCACCTTATTTTTAACATGTATGGCCTGTACATTATTGGCCGTTACCTGGAGCCCATGCTGGGCAAACCATTATTTCTTTCGGCTTATTTGTTCACCGGGGTGGGTGCCAGCCTGGCGAGTCTCTGGTGGCATCGGAACGAGATACTGGTCAGCGCAGGTGCTTCCGGCGCGATCTTCGGGATGTTTGGGTTATTCCTCGCGTTATTACTGACAGATCTTATACCGAAACAGGTTCGGTCAACCATGTTACAATCCACGGCCGTATTTGTGGGCTATAACCTGATATATGGAATAAAAGGTGGTGTCGACAACTCTGCCCATATCGGGGGTCTGGTCGCCGGATTTTTGAGCGGTCTGATCGTTTACCAGTTCCTTTTAAAAAAGGAAGAAGAAAAACAGCGCTCCGTGAAGCCGATGATGACAGTTCTGTTTCTTCTGCTGACTGCTGTCCTGATTTGGGTTGGGATCAATTCCTTTTCTACCGGGGGAGGATACAATAGCCAGTCGGGTGTGGATCGTTATCAGAAAGCAGCCACTGAATATACCAGGCTGGAAGCAGAAGCTTTGAAAGTGTATGAAAACTCCAACACGCTTTCCCGGGCCGAGTATATGCGGCAACTGCGTGAGATCGTGATTCCAAATTGGAAAAAAGGCGAAGAATTATTCCGTGACCTGGAGGATGCGGGGCTAAACGAAGGCATGCATGAATTCAGGGAAGCCATGGTGGATTATTCGCGCTTGCAGCAACGGAAGGCAGAAACAACTATTCTATTGTTTGAAACAACGACGCCAGCCGTAAATGAAACCATGACCAGGGATCTGAATCTAACAGAAGAAAAAATTGACAGCCTGATTATAAGGCTTCAGAAAATGGCTGAAGAAATTCAAAAGGATAATCAATAATATTTATAAAAGGCGGGCGGCTTTTTCCAAATCCTCCGGTGTATCAATCTCCACTCCCATATAATCTACCACAATCATCCGGATGGGGGTGCCGTTTTCCAGGTAGCGGAGACATTCAATTTTTTCTGCCGCTTCCAACGGACTCAGTGGCCATTGGGTAAAATTTAGAAGCGCCTGTTTCCGAAAGGCATAAACACCAATATGTTCATAATAGGTGGTTGGATAAGCCGCATCTCTGGGGTAAGGAATGACAGAACGACTAAAGTAAAGGGCATTATTATTCCGGTCGACCGCCACTTTTACAAAATTGGGATCCAGGATCTCTTCCTGACTGGTTAATACCTGCATCATGGAAGCTACCTGAACACCAGGATCATCAAACTGCGACAGTAATTGCTGCAGCGGTTCTCTTTTTACAAAGGGCGTATCGCCCTGCACATTTACAATGATATCTACTTCCATCCCTGAAGCCGCTTCTGCAATGCGGTCGCTTCCGCTTTCGTGTTCATACTGGCTCATTACCGCGTTGCCGCCGGTTGCGGTGATCTCTGTATAAATGATTTCACTGTCCGTTACTACCAGCACTTCATCAAACAAACCGGTAGCTACCGTGGCGTCATAAGTGTGGCGGATAACTGTTTTCTCACCCAGTATCTGCATCAGTTTGGCGGGAAAACGTGTGGCGGCATAACGCGCCGGTATCATGGCAATTTTCTTCATTCGGTAAAACTACAATGCCGAATTGAAAAAAATCACGAGTTGGTTATCCAGATAGTACATTTCAAAAAGATGAAATGGCCCGTCGGCATATTCTACTTTTATTTTCCGGTACCAGGGCAAAACCGTCGTGGTTTCATCTTTTTCCACCACCACCTCATACTCAATTCCGCCTTTAGTATATTTTTTGCTGCTAACAGGATACTCTTCATTTGCTGCAAACAAATCTTTAAACTCGGGAATCAGCCTCAGGAGTAAAAATCCCTGTGCAATGGTAAAATCTGGCAGAATATATATATCTGATTTGTATTCATAACCCAGGAATTCCTGCCATTCGCCTCCGTTTTTATAAAGCTGCTTGCTTAGCTGCCAGCTCCCGACTGAATTTTTATTCAAATCCCCTTTTTTGATCACCAGCTTACTGCCAAATAGCTGGGTAACCTGTGCCAGGTATTGTTTCATATCTTTTACCTGTGCTAAATTGGGTGGCGGCCAGGGGAATAAATAACTGTTGATAATATAACCGGTCTTCCCGCTGTACTTTACCAGTTTCCATTGCCCCTGAATACCTTCCGTTGTAATTGGATTTATTTCATTGGGAGGTTGCAGCACACTGATTTTAGTACCATAAGGAATTTTACCAATTACAGCTGCGCCGGTTTCGGGTTTCTCCCTGATACTTAATCCGCCTTTCAGGGCCACATAAAACAAGCCAAGACTTTCCTGTGCGGTCATACAAAGCGGAAGCGCCAGCAACAACATGGCAATAATTTTTTTCATGAAAAGGGCTGTAGCGGTTTAATTTTTTTGAAAAGGATTTTTCAGCATCTGTACAAAGTCTTCATCTTTTTCTTCCGGATAATCTTTGTCGATCCCATATCGCAATTGTTGCGGATCAAGGTGGCGGTAAGTACCCAGCAGGCGGTCCCAGATGGAAAAGATGGCACCGTAATTACTGTCTGTATACGGCTGTTTCCAGTGATGATGCACTTTGTGCATATTGGGAGAAATAAAAATATAGCTGAGGGAGCGATCCAACCAGCCCGGAAGCCGGATATTGGCATGTTCAAAAGCAGTAAAAAATACCAGGATGGTCTGGTAAATCATGACAGCAAACATGGGTGCACCCGTAACAGCAATTCCCATAAAAAAGAAAAGCCCGCGGACCACACTTTCAACCGGATGGTGCCGGAGGCCTGTCGTTACATCCACGTTGGTATCGGCATGATGCACGACATGAAAACGCCAGAAGAATTTCCATTTATGCTCTACAATATGCACAAACCAGCCCCCAAAAAAATCTACCACTACTACTGTCAGAAAAACAGTGGCCCAAACGCCGGCACCGGTCCAGTACACGATACCAAAATGATTGACAGCACACCAGTCGCTTATTTGAATAATGACCAGGGCCAGTAAAGTATGAATGATCAGATGGATAATGGTCAGCCCAAAATTTTTCAGGGCATGTTGCATCCTGTTTTTCCGGAAACGAAGTGTAAGTAATGGAATGGAACCTTCCAGTATCCAGAAAAACAACATACCACCCACGAGAAAAGCCATTCTTTCCAAGGGCCTTTCTTCCAGATTGGAGAAATAAGTAATGATATTATCCCACATAAGACAGATTAAAGAGAAAAGTTACGAATCAATAGACTTGTCTTCTTCATTTGTTTCAGCCCCGAATTCGTGCCCGCAGTCGAAACAGTGCAATACTTTTTCTACCGGCATTGCATAACTGGTGATAAAAAACCCGATGAGCGCACTGGCCCAGTTGGATACTTTCCGGGGCGTACTCACCAATTCAACCTGGTGAGATCCGCATTTCGGGCAACTGATTTTTTGCTGTTGTTCTTTTTTAAGCGCACTCAACAACTCCCAGGCCCTTTGTGCATCTTCCCGGGCCACCATCAGTTTGATACCACCCACGGCATTGGTCAGTATGGGATCAATGGTAACGGTATTTTCATCTTTCAGCCAGGATGCAATCCCTTCTTCTTCCAGTACGCCTTTGGCAATATGTGCTTCCACATAATTGCCATAGCTGTTGAGAAGAATGAATTCCATTTAATTGTGTTGAATCAGCGACCGTATTCATCTCCGTATTCTTCGGCGTATTTTTCGTAGCGCTTGATCATCTCGATATTCTTTTTCTCAATATCGGTGAGGAAACCTTTGATATCAACCGTATTGGGTACGTACCAGTCTTCCATTTCAAATTGCTGGCGCAGGTGTTTTTTATTAAAGCAATAACCATGACGGGCGAAGATTTCGTTGCGCATGAATTCCAGGTCTTCTTTCATCAGGTTTTCCAGGTCGGCTGCTTTTAATAAACGCTGAGAGGATTCCGGCCAGCTGCCGACGTCGGTGCGGTATTCAAATATTTTCTTGGATAAAGTAAATTCCTTAGCAGGTCTTTTTTTATCATTAGGAGTCCATTTTCCAAATACCTCATCCATTTTTCCGGTTTGAATAGAAATACTGAATACGCCATCGTCTTTATGATCTCCAGGTTCACGGGCATCGATATGGAATACACCATCGGTACCGGAAGTATGTGTCCCAATAAAGGGGCGGTCATTTCCCCCTACAATGGAACGTCCCTGCACCGAGTCGCCCCATATTCGGGAAATCAACAGGGTAATTTTATTATCGCCAAAAGAACCCACAAAGGATCCCAGGAATTTTTCGAATGGATCGGTAATGGCAGCCACCACTTCATTGACTTTATTATCAGTTACAGCAGCAGTAGTTGTATCGTCTGACCGATCAGATGGTTTATCTGTTTTCTTCTCATTGTTGCAGGCTACCAGGATTGATCCCGAGAGGAGCAGCATCAGGAGTTTATTCATGATAAATGGTTTAATTTGATTAAAAATAAAACAAATTATCAGCCGTTCCAATATATTCAATGCCCTGCTCCTGCTGGCCCTTGCTTTCTTTACCTGGCTGATGGCTAAGATCACGGTGGCCTATATCCCCTATCATACTGATGTGGGTTTTCTGCGGATCAAGCAGCAGTACATTGATATTGATCACTGGCGGATCGCCTTTTTTGTACATGTATATGCCAGTTTGTGGGTGCTGCTGGCAGGCTTTACCCAGTTTTCTACTTCTCTGCAAAGAAGCAGGCCGGGTTTGCACCGGAAGTTGGGTTATATCTATGTGCTGAATGTGCTGCTGATTACCGGTCCTGCAGGCCTGCTCATGGGCTTCTATGCCAATGGCGGAATACCATCCAGGATCTCCTTTATTTTATTGGCAACGGGTTGGATTTTTTTCACAGCCATGGCGCTTGTCAAGGCAAAGCGGGGCGATTTCAGGAGTCACCGGCATTATATGATGCGCAGCTATGCGCTCACTCTTTCGGCCCTTACCCTGCGTGCCTGGAAGTGGGGAATCACCAATTCGTTTGAGCTGCCTCCCATGGATGTGTACCGGGCCGTGGCCTGGCTAGGCTGGGTTCCCAATCTGCTGCTGGCAGAATGGCTGATCTGGAAAGGCAAATCCCGAATCAGGCAAAAGCTGAAAAGCGGGCGTTAAAAAACCCCCACCGAATGGTGAGGGCTTTAAAAATTTCATCCCGATAGCTATCGGGATTCAACCTTCAATTTTCAATTTCTATCTTACTGATTCAGCATCAGCGGCATCACCAGCATCAGCAGGTCTTCATTTTCGTCCTGATCGGTTGGTTTAATCAAACCGGCCTTGGTGGGGGTTGATAATTCAATATTTACATCATCGCTTTCTGCAGCGCTGAGCATTTCAATGAGGAATTTCGCATTGAAGGCAATCATCATGTCTTCGCCGTTGTACTGGCATTTCATCCGCTCATTTCCTTCAAAGCTGAAATCAACATCCTGGGCAGCCAGTTGCAGTTCGCTGCCACTGATATTGAGGGCTACCTGGTTGGTGCTTTTATTACTGAATACATTCACCCGGCGCAGGGCACTCTGGAAATCGTTTTTACTAACCGTGAGGCGGTAAGGATTTTCAGCAGGGATCACCACTTTATAATCCGGGAAGCGGGCATCAATCAGGCGGCAGCTCATTTGCGTGGTGCCATGTGTCACAAAGAGGTGGTTGCTGTTATAGCTAACAGTGATTTCGTCTTCAGTAGAAGGAATGGCCGCTTTCAGCAGGTTCAGTGGTTTGCGGGGAACGATGAAAGAATCTGTTTTGGGGCATTTGACATCGGTTCTTTTATAACGAACCAGGCGGTGGGCATCGGTGGCCACACACTGTAATCCTTTTTTATCCAGCTCAAAGAAAACTCCGGTCATGGCCGGGCGCAGGTCATCATTGCTGGTGGCAAAGCTTGTTTTATTAATCGCAGTTACCAGGGCGGAGGCCGTCATGGTAAAGGAATTAGTATCATCTGCTGCCGGTTCTTTGGGGAAATTATCCGGGTTTTCTCCCATGATCTTATACTTCCCGTTATCACTGGTGATCTCGATACCGAAATTTTTATCAATATTGAAAGTCAGGGGCTGGTCAGGAATATTTTTCAGTGAGTCCATCAGGATCTTGGCGGGAATACAAACCTTTCCGCTATCCTTGGCTTCCACATCAAGCTGAACCCTCATCACGGTCTCCAGGTCGGTGGCCACCACTGTAAGCTTGTTTTTACCTACTTCAAAGAGAAAATCTTCCAGAATGGGCAGAACGGTATTGGCATTGATAACGCCCGCAATATGCTGTAACTGCTTCAGTAAAGTAGAAGCGGAGGCAATAAACTTCATCGTCTTAGGTTTGAGGCGAAACTACTGATTTTTAACATACTCCCAATATCTCCGGAGCAGTGGTGGATAAGCTAAAGTTTGGCTTGTTCAATCTGGCTTCTTTAGTATCTTGCCTGACCTCAAAATCCCAGCGAATGTTTGACAGATTATTTGGAAAAGGGAAAAAGAAAGACGGATCAGGGGCGGCACCCGCGATCAGCTTTGGGCGGTATTCCGACAATAATAAGCCGGTAGCCAAAACCAACCGCTGGACCGACGCCGACAACCTGTTCAAGGAAAAAAAGTACCCCGAAAGTATTGATGCCTTTTTTGATTACCTGCGGGATGACGCCCTGCAGAATGTGGTATATGAGCGCAATGGAATGGAAGGTCGCTTTCATCTTTACCAGGGATCCAAGATTGTCAGGGGCCAATTTAATGGCGATAACCTGGAAGCGGAAGTAACCCTGGCCCGCATGCCTCAGCCCTCTGTACCAGTGATGCGGCGTTTACTGGAAATGAATTTTAATCTTTTCTACAGTCGTTTCGCGATGGATAAAGACCGGCTCTGTATGCGGTTTGATACAGCCATGGCAACGGCCAGTCCCAGTAAATTATACTATGGCCTGAAAGAGCTATCCACCAAGGCGGATAAACAGGACGATCTGCTGGTACAGGATTTTGCGATGCTGGAAACGGTAGACACCGACCATATCAAAGAAATGACAGCCGCTGAAAAAGAAGTGAAGCTGGAGTACCTCCATAAATGGATCAATCAGACCCTGGATACCATCAATGGCCTGGATGCCGAAAAATATTCCGGAGGAATTGCTTACTTACTGCTCTCGCTGATTTACCGGATTGATTACCTGATCACACCGGAAGGAAAAATCCTGAATGAACTGGAAAAGATCGGCGGGATCTATTTCAGAAAAGATGAGCGGCCTGTACCGGAAAAAAACCGGGATATGGCAGAAGAGTTCCGAAAAATGCTGGCCATTCCCAAAGAAGAAGTATTTAAACACCTGATCAGGTCTACCTATACTTTTTCTATTGTTGCACCGCAGCAGTATAAAACGGTGGCCGACTCCATCCATGGTGCCAACCAGAACCTGGTATGGTACCGGGATAATAATCACCCGGCTATTGCCTGCCAGATTGCGGAGTATGGCATTTCTTATTGCCAGTATTCTTATAGCCTGCCCAAGGCCATCACCGAATTTTATCACCTCTTTATGATGGTGAGCTACTGTGATTATTTCAAGGCACTCGGTTATAAAAATGCATATTATGATGCATCAACAGGAAAATTTGATACCGATGCGATCAAAGCCGATATTGAATCCATTCAGGAGCGATGGAAAGAAAAATATCCGCTGATGGATTTCAAAACGGCCAACCTTCGTTTTGATAGTCTCGTGAATTTCTGTCATACCTACACCAACGAAATGGAATTTTTAAACCTTGATCCCAAATAAATGGATTCACAAAGTATCATAGAACAATACCAGAAGGCCATTATTCAGATTGCCACCAATACCGGTACGGGCACCGGCTTTTACCTGAAGGAGTTTGACCTGATCGTAACCAACGATCATGTGGTGGCCGAAAATGCCGAAGTAACCATTGCGGGAAAAGCGTTTGATAAAGCCTTGTCGAGGGTCTGGTACACCGACCGCAAGCATGACCTGGCTTTTCTGGAAGCACCCAAGAATACGGAATTGCCCGATGTAAAACTGGGTCACTACGAAGAAATGAAAGATGGTGATCAGGTGGTGGCTATTGGCCATCCTTATGGCTTGAATTATACTGCCACTCAGGGGGTGATATCGAAGGTTGACCGGATCCGGGACGGACTGAAATTTATCCAGATTGATGCAGCCATTAATCCCGGTAACAGCGGTGGTCCGCTGGTGAACAATAAAGGGGAGATCATCGGGGTAAATTCTTTTATCATTCGGGGTGGCGATAACCTGGGCTTTGCCCTGCCGGTGAATTACCTGCGTGAGGCCCTGCAATTATATGTTCCCAATAAAGGCCAGGCCAGTACCCGCTGCTTCAGCTGCAGTTACCTGGTTACTACCAACAATATTGATTCTAAAAAGTATTGTCCCAGCTGTGGTACGGAAGTAAAGCTGCCCGAGATACCGGAAAAAGAAGTAGAAGCGGTGGGTGCGGCCAAAACGATTGAAGAGATATTGAAGGAACTGGGCAAGGATGTAAAACTGGCCCGGGAAGGAGCCAATAACTGGAGTGTAAAAGAGGGATCTGCCAAAATCAAAATCACCTATAACCCCGATAACTTTTTTATTGCCGGTGATGCCTATCTCTGTCAGCTGCCATCGGATGCGCAGAAAATAAAACCGCTGTACCAGTTTTTGCTGGAAGAAAATCACCGGACCAATGGCCTGGTGCTGAGCTGTGTTAAGCAGAATATTGTGCTCAGCAGTATTATCTATGATCTGGATATGACCAAAGAATCCGGAGCCAATATTTTCCGCAACCTGTTCAGGCAGGCAGATTACTATGATGATTTTCTGAAGAAAGAATACAGCTGTACGGACCGGCTGGAAGAATAAGACCCTGCAAGCTTTATATCACCGACCCGCCCTGTATGCAGTACAAGAAACAACTTACCAAAGAACAGGCGCTGCAAAAACTAAAACATTACTGTGCCTACCAGGAGCGTTGTCACAGTGAAGTGAAAGAAAAACTGTACAGTCTTGGTGTTTGGAAAAAAGACCATGACGCAATCATCAGCACACTGATCGAAGAAAATTACCTGAACGAAGAACGTTTTGCCATTGCATATGCCGGTGGAAAATGGCGGATGAAGCACTGGGGAAGGGTGAGGATCCGCTATGAACTGAAGCAGAAACAGGTAACGGAGTACTGTATTAAAAAAGCCCTGAAACAAATTGATGAGGAAGAATACCTGCAGGTACTGCATGAAACTGCCGCTGCGAAATATGCTTCATTGAAAAGCGACCAATACCTGGTGCGGAAGAAAAAAACAATGGACTACCTGGTGAACAGAGGATTTGAAATGTCGTTGGTGAATAGTTGTCCGGTCTTTGTAAAATAAGATCATCCGCCCTCGGCAGGCTTTCCGGGCAACTTCACCATCACGGTGGTACCCGATTCTTTTTTACTTTTTATATCCAGAGAAGCACCCATGGTTTTAACCAGGTCTTTAATAATAAGAAAACCCAGTCCGTGCCCCCGTTTATGATCTACATTGGCTGAAATAATCACCACTTCTTCACCAAGCAGTTTTTGCACCTGCTCCGCACTCATGCCAATTCCTTCGTCGGTTACCGATAGAATAATAAAAGAGCCATCGGGTTTAGCATTTACGCTGATGGCGCCCCGATCAGTAAAGCGAATAGAGTTGGTCAGCAAATTATATAAAAGAATTTTCAGTGGTTCATAGTATTGATTGATTTCAAAGGAAGGGTCGGTTTCGTTTGAAATGATGAGATTTTTTTGCCTGGCCAGGGACTGGAGTATCCCCAAAACCTGGTTGACCATTTCATGTATGTTAAAAGTTTCTTTCAGCATCCTGCGGTTTTCATTCTGGTATTTGATCCAGTTCAGGATATTGGTTGACAGCAGCTGTAATTCCTGAGAGGTATTGGTCATCTCACCGATGGTTTCCTGTTGCAGCTCCTCGGGCATCAGCTTTCTTTTTTCCATCAGGTTTTTTCCGGCAGCAGTCAAAAACTTTAATGGGGTTACAATATCGTGGCTGATTATAGAAATCAGTCTTGTTTTAATACTGTTGTTTTTTTCCAGAACCGTATTTTGTTCCTGCAGTTCCTTGGTTTTTTCAACGACCAGTTGCTCCAGTTTTTTCTGCCGCTGTTTCAGCTGACGGGTCCTGAACCTGAAATAAAGCACCAGGATACCCCAGACAGCACCCAAAAGCAGCAGGTAGAACCACCAGCTTCTGGTCCAGGGTGTGCTGATAGTGAAACGGATTTCTTTGTACGAAAAATTATTTGTTCCGAAACCATTGGTTTTCCTGATCGTGAGCAGGTAGGTACCGGGTTGAAGGTTATTGAACCTGATTTGTGCCCCATTGCTCATATCTACCACTGACCAGTTACTATCCTTGTTGACCCGGTAGTCCAGGTAAATATTTTCACGGTTACACCAGGAAGAAAATCCCAGCCTCACCGTCAGCTCGCCGGCAGCAAACGGAATGGCCATTTTATCCAGCGAGTCGGGGCTGAATTTTATTTTCCCTGCCGAGATTTCATCCACATAAATTTCACCCTCCGGTAAAACGGGTTCATCTTTCCCGGGATTTACCCAAAGCAATCCATCCATGGTGGGAAAAGAAAGGGTACCGTTTTTCATGGCCAGTACACAGGGCGCACAACCGCCATTCATTTCAGTGATTTCCATTCCATCATTTCTTCCGTAATAATGGTAATAGAGTTTATGGCGATCATTTTCCCAGGTCTGTAGAAGATCGTTTATGCTGGCTTTGAAGAGCCCCCGGTTGGTACTAATCCAGCAGAAACCCTGGTTGTCTGCAGTAAAGCAATGGGCATAGAGCAAAAATTTATTTTTATCTAACGGCATTTGCTTCAACCTGCCGTTTTTCCAGATATACCAACCCTTGCCATAACTGCCGATGAAAATATAATCGCGGTACTTCCAAAAACTCCGGAAACAGGAACCATCTGCTTTCAGCAATGTATCCGTTTTTTTAGTTGAAAGCTGGTAGAGGATCACACCATCGCAGGATGCCACTCCCATCTGGTCAGGAGCAAATAAGGTCATGGCATAAGGAGAATTCAGGTTGCTGGGTACCGCTTTAGACGGATAAAGCAAAAAAAGACTATCGCCCTGCAAATACCCCAACCCTTTTGAATTGGCAATATAAATCCGGTTGCTTTCCTGATAGAAGCCAAAATTTGAGAACACCTGAACTTTCTCATAGACTTTTGTCTTTCCGGTCCTGTAATCATAGCAATGAAGAACACTTTTAGCTAAGTCTTTTTCATACTGTGCAAACCAGAGCAGGGAATCACCTGATTTGTAAATAGAATATTCAAATTTCCCGTTGATCGGGACTGGTTCGTTTTTATTGGGATACGGCCCGATAATATGTGCTTCATTGGTCAGCACATTACCGCTTGATAATTCAATTTGCGAATAATAGGCATTTCTTTCCCGGATATCCGCTCCCTTGTTTTTTAACAGGGTTAGTTTGTTTTTGCGGATCACGATGATACCCTTGGAATCAGTTCCAATAAACAGTGTTTTGTATTTTTCGCTGTATTGTGCAAAGCGGATAAACGAAAAGGTAGGCACTGCATTGCAAATAAGTCTGGCTTCGATGCGTTTGTTCCTGTAATCGATTAACCAGGCATTGTTGCCTGCAAAAAGAATGGGCCGCTCCATTCCATTTTCCCAATACAACAGAAAATTCGGCGATTGAAAGGGGATGGTTTCACCGGTTACAGATGCCCATTCTAACGGGCTAAATTTCTGAAACCCGCTATCGGCCATAAATATTTTACGATCCGGGCCTAAAACAAAAAAACGGTTATCCAGTACAAAATTTCTTTCCGATTGAAATGGCAATTGAAGCGTTACCGGTTCATGACCGGGGCGGATATAAAAGTACTTTCCGAAATTCGACAGCATAAGCAACCCGCTGTCTGAAAGCTGGTGCACATCGTTCCAGGGCGTTGCCCTGATGTTTTCCGAAAAGGAAGTAAGAGATTGCAGCAGCCGCTCTCCGGTTATAGTTAGAAAATGTTTTTTTCTGTATCCGGCAATGGACTGTATAGCGGGAGATGTAAAAGGTAAAACCCGGTTGGCGTTTACAGCCATTATATGATCACCTACATCAGCGCCGAAAATCTCACCCCGGTTGTTTTTGATCAGATAAGCCATTCGCTCATGCCGGGGTACAGGACTGTTTTCTTTGGTAAAATTATTGAACTCCCTCCCATTAAAACGGGCCACGCCCGCCTCAGTAGCCACCCAAAGAAATCCGGTTTTTTCATCCCACTGCATTCCTTTGATCCCGTTCGAAGGCATGCCATTATCCGTGGTAAAATGCTGCGTCTGAAAACCTGCCAGTTCCTGGCAATATGCCACTAACCCGGTATACAGGAGGGAAAATAAAAAAAAGAGGAGCCTTACCATAGTCTGATTGCTCCACCAAATTACAGGTTCTGGATTAATAATTCACGTTGTACAGGGTGGCCAGCTCCATCAGCTCCTTCATATTGCCCGCATTTGTTTTTTCATAGATGCGGGTTTTGAGAGTAGATACCGTATTCATTTTAAGATTCAGGGCTTCCGCAATTTCTTTAGTGCCGGCACCTTTTAATAAATAATGAAGGATTTCAAGTTCTCTCGGTGCCAGACTGGAAAAAGGGTTATCCGGATGGGGGGTATTATTTCTTTTTTGCAGGGTTTCATTCTGGAGAAATTTTTGAAGCACCTGAATTATTTCTTCATCCCCTACTGTTTTTGAAAGATAATACTGGATGCCATATTGCTTTAAAGCCTCACCGTAAATTTCTGCAGGTTGCATGGAGAAAACCAGTATCTGCAGTTCGGGGTACACCCGGCGGATATTGGGAATGATTTCGAGGGTGCTTCCATCGGTAAGTATTATATCCAGGATCAGGTGGGTGTATTTCTTTTTGATCAGTTCCCGCATGAGTTCATGACAGGAAGCCACCTCTTCAATATTGGTGAAACCAAGGTTGAGCTGGATGTGTAGTTTAAGGCCTTTGCGGATCATGCTATGATCATCAGCAATGATAATTGCTGGTTGCATGGGCGTTTTGCGTATTGGTTCAGCGTGATTCACAAGGCTATTTTCCATTGAGTGGCGATCGTTTAACGTAAAACAGTGACAGTTCCCTTCAGCACTTCCGGTTTATCGGGACTTATTCTGATCATATAAATATAGACCCCTGGCTCCAGTTGGCCGTTGTTCAAACCATTCCACGGGTTACTGGTATAGTTCTTTGTTTCAAATATTTTTTGTCCCCAACGGTTATAAATACTCACCACCGCCTCAGGATAAAGAGCAAGCCCCGGAATTCCCCAGGTATCATTTCTGCCATCCCGGTTAGGTGTAAAGGCGGTTGGAATATAAAGTTTAGAAACAGGGTTAACCAGCACCGCATCTGTTCCTTCACAGAAACTTACTTTATCGGTAGCTGTAATCGTATAGATCGTTGGCTGAGCAGGCGTGGAAACCGGATTGAGCAGGCTGGGTTGATCCAGATAAACCGAAGGGCTCCAGGAAAAAGTATAATTCGCTGGATTAATAATACTGGCATCAAGCGTGGTTGAGTTGCCGAGACTGATGATTTTATCCTGACCGGCACTGACTACAGGAGCCGGGTTGATAATAATGGTATTCGTGACAGGTGCCGATCCGCAACCACTGGTATCTGTAATGATCAGCTGTACGGTTTTGGAGCCGCCGGTTGTAAATGGCCTTACGAAAGGAGGAGCGCTGCTGCCGGTTCCGTCACTAAAATTCCAGCGCCAGTTGCGGATAGCGGCTGGAGAAAGAGTGGAACTATAATTCACCGGTTTACCAGGGCAAAGCGTATCTGCCTGCATGCTGAAATCGGCGACAGGATTGTTGTGAATGACCGGGATGGTAACCGTAATGGTATCGGGCTGACAGCCATTGGTGAGTGTGGCTGAATGCCGGATGGTCAGATTGGTAGCCGCTGTTGAAAAACTGCGCGTGGTTATATGACTTTGATTGGAACTTATCGTTTGACCGCCACCAAAATCCCAGAACCAGCTGGTCGGGTTATTAGGATCGGGTACGATAGAAGAGGTAAAGGTCAGCAGACTATCCTTGCATCGGTTTCCCGAGATGTTCAATGAAAGCTGGGGACCGGTTCCATTGATGATGTTGATAGTTTTGGTTGTATCACCAATACAACCGTTATCAGCAATAACCCGATAAGCTACAGGATGACTGCCGGTGCTGGCAAATCTTTTCCGGGCATCACGGGTATTTTGGGTGCTGGCATCATCAAAACTCCAGAGGTAACGATTATAATTAAACAACCCGTTGACAGTGGAAGTGGTACCGGTAAAACGAACAGTATCTGCCAGACAAAGCTGGTTTGAAATACTGAAATCAGCAGGCGGACCCGGCTTTACATTGACAAAAAGATCTGCAAATTCGGTCTGGTTGCAATTCTCTATGACAGTAGAAGTATAGGACACCGGGATTTTATATAAGCCCGGAGCATTGAAAGTAAAATCCTGTTGCAGGGTGTACACATAATAGGTTCTGCCATTGATTTGTTCGGTGCGAATGAGCGCAGGACTAATGCTGATCGAATCCACATTTGGATTGATGCCGGGCACCTGGCTGAATTTCCAGGTGATGGATGTGGCAGGAAAAGCCAGTTTTACAAAGAGCCGAACTGGTGTTCGGGGACAAGTGAAGGTATCAGTCCTGCCATTATTATTCAGGGTGTTTTGAATTTGCAGATAACTATTCAGGTTATTGACAAAGGTCCCGACATTGTATCCATAGCTTTCAAAATAACCCAGGCCATAAATTGTTGCATTGAAAATTGAATCACTCGTTAACCGGTGTTGTCCGGCGGGCCCGAAGATCCTGGCAACGGCTACTGAGTAGGCCGGGTTATTGGGGTGAGTAATGATATTGGCCGGATCAAACGGAGCCCCGTCAAGCCGAAGAGACGGAATACCGGTTGTCTGCACCATCACATTCAGGTAATTAAAATCTATAAAGGTTTTTCTGTTGGCATAAAAAAGGGCGTCCTTACTTCCCTGTTCCACCGGGCTCAGATAGATCATTTCCGGATCACCATATGCGATTGAGCTGGTATTCCAGCAGCGGTTTCCACCGGGTGTATACTGTGCCACCATGATGGGTTTGTCTGCCGTGATATAATCTCCTCCCGTACTATCAATGATTTCATAATAAAAATTATTAACGAGTCCCGTCATGGGTGTTCCGTTTCTTCTTACCACCGTAGTGGGATCGTCTACTGCGATGCGATAAAAATTTTTAAAAGGATCATTAATATCGGTATTCGTATTGTTCAGCATGTGGTAGGTGAGATAGCGGCTCCCCCAGGCCTGTACCGGGAAAGCCTGTTGCATCATCACTTCCCCGCCATCAGCATAACAAAGCCGGATACCTCCACTGCCAGAAAAAAGAGCAAATGGATGACAGTTACCATCATTACCGGGAACGGATACCACTTTACTTCCGGTTAAATCTTTACTGGCCTGCCAGAGATTATTTCCCCCATCAACCAGTTTTCCCATCACACAATAAGTTTGACCCCTGTTCAGATTAACAGTAAAGGTTTGCCCAGGAAGTACGCCACCCCTTGTTGTATCAGATGTTGTGATTTCAAGCCGGGTATTATCCTCAGAAGCGACGACATAAAACCAGGAATACCAGAGGTTCCCGTTTGCGGTGCTGTTGGAGTAGGAATAGGGAACCTTTGAATTGGATTGTGATTGCGAATAGTTCAGGGAATAATACTTATAACCATAGGTCTCAACCGGAATGAGCATGGTCGCTCCGGAAGTTTGGGTATTATACATATGTGCAAAGACCACAATAGGCGTATCGCTTACAATATGCACGGCCCGGTTACCCAAACCTTCCGTCAGCATCCTTGCATCATCAGTCCCTGTTTTGGGAACCAGGATACTGGCATCAACAGTATTTGCCGGAATAGTCAGGGTCTGGGTCCAGCCAGAACCGGGAATGGAAACGGTAACAGTGGCGGCGGCTTCAGTAGTCAGGTATAAATTCAGTTCCTGGGAATTAGGGGGCAGGGTTCCATCGGGAACAAAAAACCAGGAATTATAACCATAACCCAGCCAAAACTCCTTCCCCTTGTTAGATTTATTCTGCGCTGTGGCAGAAATAAAACCAAAAAGGCTGATTATAAGTAATATATGAAACCGCCGGGAGATCATTTTTTCAAAAATCAATATTCTGTTCTTTACCGGCAAGGATTTGTAGAACTAATTCTACAAATCACTCCCCTTAGCTGATATAACATTGTCCACTTAAGAACCAAAACAACTCAAAATGTACAGCTACTCTAATGGCAAAAGAGGTGTCAGCCTCTTATTGACCCTTTTCATTCTCTTGTTACAGGTTCAGGCACAGATAGGATCTGTGGCCAGTGTCTATAACAAGGATCTCTGGCGATACAGAAATCCAATTCAATTTGGATTTACGGTTACCGATATGGATTTTTTTGATAATAACCGGGGCATTGCAGTAGGTTCCAACGGGGGTATTGCCTTTACTACTGATGGTGGAGCCAATTGGGCATACGGCAATTTTTCCTTCATGAGCCCGGCCGGTGTTTTGACTTCTACCTCCTTTCAGGATGTTCACTTTGTGTCTGCCAATATTGCGTATGCAGCAGGATCCGGTGGATGTATTGCTAAATCAACAGACGGAGGAGTTAACTGGGTCTTTGTTCGCAGTCCGCTTTATAACAATTCCAGAATCATCAATACAGTTTGGTTTGTAAATGAGAATAAGGGTTATATGGGCGGTGAATGGAACACCCTTGATTCTATCCCCAAAGTTTATTTTACCAATAACGGCGGTTCTACCTGGGACTCTCTGACCTCTCCTTCCGGAGGAACAGTAACCCGGATCGGCTATATCAACAATCCCAATATTGCACCTCAGTTATATACCGTAACAGGTAAAGGAAAAGAGATTCAGCGGATCATGTTTTTTGATGATAACACCGGATATATCAGTGGAAGCTCTCAGCATTCCAGCGGGGGCCCGACCATCCAAATACCAGCGGTGAATACCGCTACCTGTTTACCAACTGGTGGACAAACATCAGCCCTGGGTTCGCAACACGCTTCCCTGGTCTGGAAATTCTCCAATGGTGTACTCACTGATTATTCCACTACAAAAGAACGCCTCGGATACTCCGGAAATACGGTAACACCTCCTGTTCCCTGTGGCGGGTCGACTGGTTTATACCGCACGGTGACTGCAGCAACCTCTTCTTTCAGGGCCATGCAGATTCTGGATGCAAATACTATTTTATTAATTGCAAACACCAATAATACAGCTATGCGCATCTACACCGGACTTACCGATAGTACGGTGAATATGGCAAACGGATTAAAGGAAAGAGGACGTTATGAAATCGTGAACCTCACTAATGCGCCAACCGGATTTCCAACGATACCGGCAAGCAATCCGATTTTTGCTTTTTCCAACCCGGCAAATATTGTACGTGCTGCCAATGGCAAATTATTTGTACCCGTTAACTCTCCGACTATAGGTCCTGTCAACAGGATGTGGACCTCAACGAATAACGGAACTACCTGGGTGGAAGAAAGATGGTTACCCACCGGCAGGAATTACAGTGAGTTTGGAGGACAGGCGATCGATATTTTACCTTCCGGCAAATTTTTAGTGGCCGGTCAAAACGGTGTTGTATCTGATTCTATTCCGGGTGGTCGCTGGGCCAGTACTTATTCCCAAGGAACCACTGGTTCATTCAATAAACTTGACTTTGCTGATTGTGCCAACGCAATGGCAGTTGGTGGTGGAATTATCGCCCGCACGAATAATGGTGGCCGTACCTGGGATCAGATCGTTCGACAGGACTTTATCAATCTGAATATTCAGATCAATGCTGCGGCTTATGCTACCGGTAATCCTGCAAAAGCATATTTTGCCACCGGTGCCGGCAATATTTACCGATCAGTAGATATGAATATCCCTTCTCCGGGTTTACCCACGATTGATCCGGTATATGCAAATGCAAATGAACAAATGTGGGATGTGGCTACTTCCGGAAATGACAGTGTATGGGTTTGCGGTTATAGCACCTTCTCGGTAGCTGCAGCCAGTCGTTCGCCGAAAGTTTTCCGTTCTACCAATGGAGGGAATACCTGGACGGTGTATAACGGATTTCATACCAGCACTAATTTTCAGAATTTCAGACATATTGAATTTCCTACAAATCAGATTGGTTATGTAACCGGAACCAGGGACACGGTCTGGAAAACAACAGATGCCGGTGTAACCTGGAACAAACTGCCGCTGCCAACACCGGGAGTAACCCCACAAATTACCTACAATGATATGTATGCACTGGATGCCAATACGGTTTTCCTGGTAGGTAACGGTTTTCCAAGAAAAGTGGTCTTCAGAACAACTGATGGAGGAAACAGCTGGCAGGATATCACCAATAATATACTATCCATATTCCCGGTAGGTAATTTCAACTCAGTGGTATTCCATGATCTCAACAATGGATATATCGGATGTGCCGGAGGGTTCCTGGTCACCAATAATGGTGGAGCAAGCTGGAGAATAGAACAGTCTTCTTCATCCACCAATCATACCAGCATTGTTTTTTCACCGAAAAAAGTACCAGCAGGTACACCAGCTGCTAACCGTCGCCTGTTTTCTGTAGGCGCATTTTCGAATCATGTGCTGGAGTTTGGTGATACAACGCAGTTGAATGTATCCACTACTGAAACAGCCGTTTCTTCCTGTAATAACACACCCAATGGTTCAATCCGGGTAAGTGCTAACGGAGGTATTGCTCCATATACTTACAGTATCGATGGCGGAGCTTTTCAATCCGGTTCTCAATTCAATAATGTCGGCGCCGGAAATCATACCATCCAGGTAAGGGATTTTGCCTGCGGATTGGTTGTAAAAACCGTCAATGTTCCGGTTAGACCGGCCCCGACTGTAAATGCCGGTTCGGACAAAACAATTGTTCAGGGCGATGAAGTACAGTTACAAGGCAGTAGTAACGGAACCCCAGCTGTTATTTTGTGGACACCCAATAATAATATCACAGGAGCATCCACATTTACACCGGTAGTAAAGCCTGCCCAAACTACTCCTTATTTGCTGACCGTAACAGATGCTAATGGCTGTATTGGTAGTGATAACGCACTGGTAACTGTGATTCCTTACTGTATTAAAGTGATGAATGCATTTACACCCAATAACGACGGTCAAAACGACCGCTGGCTGGTAACTGACGGCAACCCCTGTACCGATAAAATATTCGTAGCTGTTTACAACCGTTATGGCAATGAAGTATACAGAAACGAAAACTATCAGAACAACTGGGATGGAACTTATAAAGGGAAGCCGGTGGCTGACGGAACCTACTACTACAATGTTTCCTTCAAGACCATCACGGGAAAACCCATCAGTGTAAAAGGAGATGTAACCATATTGCGTTAACCGAACAAGACAAATAAATGAAAAAGATAATTACAGTCATCATAGCATTTGCCGCACTGAAATCCGGTGCACAGCAAATTCAAACTTCTTCTCTTTTTGATCTGCAGGGAATGATTCACAATCCCTCCCTGGCGGGTTCAAACGGAAGCATGATCGGCGGAAGTTACCGTACACAGTGGAACGAAATCAGCGGATCGCCTAAAACCGCAATGGTATTCGGCTCATTTGACCTGCCTTCTCTGAAAATCGGACTGGGCGGTTATATATATAATGATGAAACGGGTCCAACATCAAGAAGAGGTGTACAGTTGGCGTTTGCCAAGCATATTCCTGTAGGTGAAGATGCGCGCTTCTCACTCGGTATTGAAGCCAAAGGATTACAGTATTCAATTGACAGGGCCAAACTGTCGGCTACATTGGGTTCAGATCCTGCACTGGGTACCAGCGACAATAAATTTAAGTTTGATGCCGGCTTCGGTATTTCTTACAACAGCAAAAAATGGCAGGTAGGTGCTTCCGTTTCTCAGCTGGTACAGTCCAAACTTGATTTTTATACCGGCAACCTCACATCCGGACAGGAAGCCAGGCTATATCGCCACTATTACCTGCATGGGCTCTATCGCTGGGCTACCGATGAATCAAATGTGGTGACGCCCCATGTACAATTTATCTATCTCCCCAATGCGCCATTAGAATTTCAGGCGGGTGTTCGGGTAGACCATAAACAACTTTTTTGGGGTGGACTGGGTTTTCGCTGGAAACAAAGCTTAACCGCTTCAGCCGGTTTCTATGTTAATAAAAAACTGATGCTGGGCTATTCATTTGATCTCTACCGTAATCCGGTTAGTGTGTTCGATGCAGGTGGTGGAGATGCGCATGAGATTATGCTCCGGTACAAGTTTAAAAACTAAGTTTTAAGGTTTAATGGTTAATGGTGATGCGGCCCCGTTTTTACGGGGCCGTTTTTTGTTGAATCAGTTACTTTTACAATTCAGTTACTTTTTATGCAAACACTGACCATTAGCCTGATACAGACCCATCTTCACTGGGAAGACAAAACAGCCAACCTGCAGATGCTGGAGCAAAAAATAATGGGTATCAGCGCCCAAACAGAATTGCTGGTATTACCCGAAATGTTCAGCACCGGATTCAGCATGAAACCTGAACTGTACGCTGAAAAGATGGACGGGGAGTCCTTGCAATGGATGAAACGGGTGGCAGCTGCAAAAAAAATAATCCTTACCGGCAGCCTGATCATTGAGGAAAATGGCCAATACTTTAACCGACTGATCTGGATGCTCCCCAATGGCCAGTATGGCGTGTATGATAAACGACATCGTTTTGCATTTGCCGGAGAAGATGAACACTATACAGCCGGATCCAAAAGATTAATTGCTTCTGTGAAAGGATGGAGGATCAACCTACTGGTTTGTTATGATCTGCGTTTTCCGGTATGGGCCCGTCAATCTCCATCCGCAGCAGACCGTGCACATGGAGAAGCAGAATATGATCTCCTGGTGTATGTGGCTAACTGGCCTGAAAGAAGAAGCCATGCCTGGAAAACACTCCTGCAGGCCCGCGCGATCGAGAACCAATCTTATGTAGTGGGTGTGAACCGGGTGGGGAACGATGGCAACAATATCTACCATAGTGGCGACAGCATGGTCGTTGACCCGATGGGAGAAATCGTATACACAAAGAAAGATGAAGAAGACATCTTCACCATTACCCTGAAAAAAGAGGAGTTGGTGGCTGTAAGAGAAAAACTTCCTTTTTTAAGAGATGCGGACCGGTTTTTATTATTAAATGAAGACGATACGTTGGAAGACCTCTAGTTTTTTTTGACTCCTTCTTTATGATTCCGTATCAGTTCCATGGTGCGGATTACTTTGAAATCAGCATTCTTTCTGATATCGTCTACCGTTGGTAAAGCCAACACTTCCGGTTGTACCCCTTTGCCATTCTTCGGGGTGTTTTTATCAATCACCAAACGAAACAAAGGAAGGCGGAAACGGATACCGGTTTCCGGTAATGTAGCATCCGGAATCAGCCAGGCAGAATTACCATAAGCGCCCCCACCGGTTTCTTCACCCACGATGGTTACATTATCCTGCTTCAGTAAGGCAGAAGCAAATAAAGTGGAAGCAGAAAAGGAATTTCCTCCGGTCAAAATGTATACCTGCCCGTCGAAATGATGATTTTTTTTCGGCTTGAAAGCATGCCTTTCAAAATATCCGAAATGATAATAGCCATCCGCCCGCTTCTTCGTAAAGAATTTTATAAATAGTTTATTCCAGAATTGATCCTGGATATAACGGGCCCATGGACTTCCCTTTTTAACAGCATAAAGAGAATCTGCTATTTTAAAGGGATGATTGGCGATATACCGTGTGATCAGCGTTGAATTGGTGACACTTCCGCCCCCGTTACTCCTCAGGTCAATAATGAGATGTGTGATGCCATTTTTTTCCAGTGCCTCAAAAGACTGATGAAAAAATTTCTTCAAATTATACCCTTTTCCAAAAGAGGCCAGATCCATCATGGCGCTGTGATTGGCTGTATCCATTCTGAGTAAGCGGATACTGTTTTTTCTGAGTTCACGTTGTTGCTTTTTGGTTGGTTGTGATTGGGAAGAAGGCCTGAATGTACGGGTACCCCTGCCCACTGTATCAGCGGCAGGATTATAAACAGGAATAATGATTTGTCTGGTTGTACCGGAACTATCTCTGTATTCAACCTGGTATTTTTCTGAAATCCCGAATATATTGGTATACAGGGAGCCGAATAACCCTCTGTTGCTGAGTGACTGAAACTTGTGTGTGCTGTTATATCCATCAGTAGAAATAAAACTGAACAAAGAATCAACGATCAGTTCTTTGCTGCGGCCATTGATGGAAAGAATCTCTGTTCCTCTCCGGAGAATGCTGTCGCGCCGGTTGAGATTCGCTGTGACCACCATCTTCATTTCATCATTGGGAGTATTCCCACCCCATAATTTCATGCTGAGCGGAAACATTTTACCCAAACGGGCCGTATCGCTGTATTTATTCCAGGCTTTGGATGGACGAACCGTGGTGTGTCCGCAATTGACTTTTGCGGTTACATAGCTGAGGATTTTTCGAAACTGCGGTTCGGTAAGCGAGTCATTGAGTTGCTGGCGGCCCCAGTTAAAAAAATAATCCATACTGTCCTTACTGGTATACCAGTAAAGTCCCGGGTGATGTGTTTCCAGTAAAGAGCGGTAAACCTGATAATCTTTCTGCAGGATGTCGGGGGCATATTTTCTGGAAGCTGAAAAAGAAGCGCGCCCGGAGCCACACCCTGTTAAA
This sequence comes from Chitinophagaceae bacterium, assembly GCA_016720745.1. Taxonomy (GTDB): domain Bacteria; phylum Bacteroidota; class Bacteroidia; order Chitinophagales; family Chitinophagaceae; genus JJ008. The sequence continues at coordinate 260,728 of JADKKA010000018.1, forward strand.
AGCATCAGCATAAAAAGGCCAGCCATCACTCCTGCAATTTTGTTCACGGCTCCTTGTTTGCTGATCATGCGCTGATTTATTTTAAATGATTCCAGCCCTGCGCAGTAATGGCATGCCGGCCTCCGCCCTTTGTGATGATGTGTGCGCCCTGTTCCGGTTCCGTCATATAACCCACCACACTGATTTGTTCATTGAGTACCAGTTTATCATATTCTGCCTGAGGAATCGTGAACAGCAATTCGTAATCTTCTCCACCACTCAGTGCACAGGCGGTAGGATCTATTTCAAATTTAAAGGCTGCCCTTTTCATTTCCTCGTGAACAGGAATTTTTTCTTCATACAATACACAACCCAGATTGCTTTGTTTGCAGATATGGAGAATTTCAGAACTGAGTCCGTCACTGATATCCATCATGGAAGTGGGAACAATCTCGCTGCTGGCAAAAAACTCAACAATATCTTTTCGGGCTTCTGGTTTGAGCATACGGCCGATCACATAGGTCTCACCTTCCAGGTCGGGTTGTACTCCCGGACTTTCCAGGAAAATCTTTTTTTCTCTTTCCAGGAAAAGCAATCCCACATAAGCACCACCAAGGTCACCGCTTACACAAAGCAGGTCTCCCTTTTGGGCAGTGCTTCTTTTTACATATTTGTCTGGCGCCACTTCCCCAATGGCGGTTACGGAAATGATAAAACCTTTTTGCGAAGAAGTGGTATCTCCTCCTACAAGATCAACCCCGTACCGGTTACAGGCGGCATAGACACCTTCATAAAACTCATCCAATGCCTCCAGACTGAATCGATTACTGATGCCCAGGTTCAGCAGCACCTGAGTAGGTTGTGCATTCATCGCATAGATGTCACTCAGGTTGACCGTGATGCATTTGTAACCGAGATGGCGCAGTGGAGTGTAGGTCAGGTCGAAATGCACGCCTTCTACCAGCAGATCACTGCTGAGTACGGTTTGTTTTCCGAAATGATCGATCACGGCCGCATCATCTCCCACTCCTAAAATGGAAGATGCATTTTGCAGCTCAATATTTTTAGTCAGGTGTTCGATGAGTCCGAACTCACCAAGCGAACTGATTTCAGTACGATTGCTCATAATTCTTTCCGGTTATTGATGACTTCCACCATTTCATCATGAATTTTTCCATTGGTGGCAAGTACTTTATGCTGATAAACAGAAAAGGGTTGACCTTCATGATCGGTCACCTTCCCTCCTGCTTCTTCCACAATCAGGTAACCCGCAGCACTGTCCCAGGGCTCCAGTTTATGCTCATAAAACCCATCGAAGCGGCCACAGGCCACCCAGCAAAGATCAATGGCAGCAGAGCCCAGCCGGCGCACGGGCACACCCTTGCGGACAAACCTTTCAAAAATCTCCAGCGGCCCATTGGGCATATTGATATAGGTATAGGGAAAACCGGTTACCAGACAGGCATTGATCGCATTGGCTTCGCTGCTTACCTGTATGGGCTGGTCATTCAGGAAGGCACCCTTTCCTTTTTCTGCAAAAAAATATTCATTCAGATGGGGATTCAAAACGGCTGCCATGGTGATCACCCCATCTTCTTCAATGGCAATGGAAACACAGTTCAAAGGAATACCATGGGCAAAATTCACAGTTCCGTCAATCGGATCTACAATCCATTTAACGGAGGAGCTGCCAGTGCTGGCTCCGCTTTCTTCGCCCAGCACCTGATGATCCGGATAATGCCGGTGAATGACTTCAATGATTGCTTTTTCAGCGGCATGGTCTGCCTCTGTAACCAGGTTGTTGACACCTTCTTTATTACTGACCTTAAAACTTTTATTGAAAAAACGAAGAATCTCCCGGGCCCCGGCCCCGGCAGCCTCTTTTAGCACCGATTTAAGCATACACAAAGATACCCGAAATGCCCTAGCTGCGAAGAGAAAGGAGCGCTCTTATTTTGAACAGACGCCGAAAACTTCGTACTTCGTAACCAGCAGCCCTCTATGCCGGAATTATCAGTAATCATAGTAAATTATAATGTTAAGCATTTCCTGGAGCAGTGTTTATATACTGTACTGGCAGCGGCCCGTGGCATAGAAACGGAAATCATTGTGGTTGACAATCATTCTTCTGATGGCAGCATGCTTTACCTGCCACCCAAATTTCCAACCGTTCAGTTTCTGGAGAATAAAGAGAATACCGGATTTGCCAAAGCCTGTAACCAGGGACTGGCCATGGCTCGCGGCCGTTATATCCTGTTCCTGAATCCGGATACTATTGTACCGGAAGATTGTTTTGTACAATGCCTGCAGTTCCTGCAATCTACTCCCCGAGCCGGCGGCCTGGGAATCCGGATGATCGATGGCAGCGGGAAATTCTTAAAAGAATCAAAGCGTTCTTTTCCTTCGCCACTCACTTCTTTATATAAACTTTTCGGGCTGTCCAGATTATTCCCACGCTCCGGCATCTTTTCAAAATACCATCTCGGGCATTTGCCAGAGCACAGCAATAATGAAGTGGATGTACTGGCCGGTGCATTCATGATGATTCCCAAAGCAGTACTGGATCAAACAGGAGGCTTTGACGAAAACTTTTTTATGTACGGAGAAGATGTGGACCTGAGTTACAGAATCCAGCAGGCGGGATTTATCAATTACTATTTTGCCGGAAGCAGCATCATCCATTTCAAAGGAGAAAGCACCCGGAAGGGAAGTATGAACTATGTAAAAATGTTCTATACCGCTATGAGCCAGTTTGTGCGTAAACATTATGGCGGTAGCAGGGCCTCTCTGTTCACAAGTCTGATTCATACGGGTATCTGGTTCAGGGCCGGCCTGACGGCCTTTGGAGGTTTTATCCGCCGTTTTGGTTTACCATTGATCGATGCAGGACTAATTCTCCTATCATTCTGGCTGGTGAAGAATGGCTGGAACAGCTATATTAAAACGGATGTGCAGTATGAGAACCAGTTACTCTGGATTGCCTTTCCCTCTTTCACGGTTTTTTACCTGCTCGCTGCATATTATGCCGGTTTGTATGACCGATGGTACAAAAGATCCGAACTCATCAGTTCCACCATCATTGCCACACTGGTATTACTGGCAGGGTATGCCTTATTGCCCGAACAATATCGTTTTTCCAGAGGCATTATTCTTTTTGGTGCGCTCCTGTCCTTTATCATGATCAGCATTCTTCGCTGGCTCCTGGTAAAATTCAATGTACTGGACACCAGAAGTGAAAAAGAAGCACAGCTCACAACCCTGGTGGTGGCGAGTCCGGAGGAATACAAAGAAGTACTGTCGTTATTACAACAGGCCGGACTGCATCAAAAAATTTTGGGCAGAATAGCTGTGGATGCCAACGATCATCAGGCAGCAGGATATTGGAAAAACCTGAACCAGCTGGTCGCCACACTACCCTATAAAGAAATCATTTATTGCAGTGGCACCCTGCGTAACACAGATATCCTTCAAAGCCTGCAGCAACTGCCTGCCGGCACCCGTTCCGGTATCTGTGCATCAGGCAGCAGCAGCGTGGTGGGTAGCCGTTCCGCCAATGCAACAGGAGAATCCCTTTCAAAAGAAAATGGCTTCAACCTGTCAAACCCCTATAACAAAAGACTGAAAAGGTTAACCGATATAGCAGTATCCCTCCTCAGCCTTATATTTTTTCCATTTCAGTTCCTGCTGCAGCAAAAGCCACTGGCCTTCCTGAAAAATTGTATCAGTGTTTTGCTGGGTTCCAATACCTGGATCGGGTATGCGCTGCCTCAAAAAAGCCTGCCACCGCTCCGGAAAGGAATCATGGCGGCTAATGGTATTCCTGTAAAAGTAAAACAGCCGCTGACAGAGGAAAGCCTGCAAATGATGGATCACTGGTATGCCAGGGATTACGACCCGGTTGTTGAGCTGAAGTTAATCTGGAAACTGTACCGAAGACTGGGGGGATAAAGGAATTTCAGCATTATATTGCAGCCGCCTTACGTAAATCATTGCGTATCTTTAAACACCACCACTGATCCGGCTTCATGGCTACCATTATTGATATTAAATTGCCCAGGGCCATTGCGGCTGCATTAAGACTGCCGGTCAATGATGCCAGGAGACAACAGCTCAGGGTATTGAAGAAACTCCTGAAAAAAGCACGATTCACAGAATTTGGGCAGCATTACCGGTTTGATGAGGCATTACTCAACCGCCATCCCGCTAAAAAATTCCAGGAACTGGTTCCCGTTCATGATTATAATAAGATCTATGAAGAGTGGTGGAAAAAAACCCTCGACGGCGTATCAGATGTGGCCTGGCCCGGAAAGATCAAGTACTATGCACTGAGCTCGGGTACATCCGAAGCGGCCAGTAAATATATTCCGGTGACCCGGGAGATGCTCCGGAGCAATACAGTCAACTATTTAAGACAATTACTGAGTCTGCTCAGTTACCAGGAAGCCAATAAAAGAGCTATCACCAAAGGGTTCCTGATGATTGGTGGTGCCACTGACCTCCAAAAAGGAAAAGCCGGCTGGTTTGCAGGGGACCTTAGTGGTATCCTGGCCAAGAAAAGACCATTCTGGTTTCAAAGTTTTTACAAACCCGGTGGCCGGATTGCCGCTTTAAGCGATTGGAACCAGAAGCTCAATGAAATAGTAGAGCATGCCCGGGAATGGGATATTGGTTTTATTGTAGGTGTTCCGGCCTGGTGCCAGATGTGTATGGAAATGGTGATCGAGCACTACAAAGTGAATAATATACATGAGATCTGGCCCAACTTCAGCTTTTTTGTTCATGGAGGAGTTGCTTTTGAGCCTTACAAAAAAGGCTTTGAGAAACTGCTGGGCAAACCCATCGTGTATATTGAAAATTATTTATCGAGCGAAGGCTTTATAGGATACAAAACAAGAGAACATGCCAAGGGCATGAAACTGATTCTTGATAACAATATCTTTTTTGAATTTGTACCGTTTGATGAAAAGAATTTTGACAACGACGGACAAATCGTGGCCAATCCGGAAGCCTGTATGATTCACGAAGTGGAAGAAGGAAAAGAATACGCTCTGCTGATGAGTACCAATTCCGGTGCCTGGCGTTACCTGATCGGCGATACGATCAAGTTTGTGGACCTGGAGAAAAGTGAAGTGGTGATAACAGGTCGCACCAAACATTTCCTGAGCCTGACTGGTGAACACCTCAGCGTGGAGAATATGAACAAAGCGATTGAACTGGTGAGCGAAGAATTTAATATCAGTATTCCCGAGTACACCGTGGTAGGATTCCCGTTTGAAAATTTCTTTGCCCACCGCTGGTATGTGGCTACCAATGATGCCGTGGATGCCAACCAGCTCAGGAATAAAATTGACGAACACCTGCGGGCACTGAATGATGATTATGCAACGGAAAGAGACAGTGCGCTCAAGGAAGTATTCCTGGAAGTGTTGCCGGAAGAAAAATTCATGAAGTTCATGGAACTGAAAGGGAAACTGGGTAGTCAGCATAAATTCCCGAGAGTGATGAAAGGTAAAATGCTGGCGGACTGGGAAAAATTCCTCAGCAGCGGTACGGTTTAACCGTTTAATGCCGGCAGGCGCAATAACAATTACATTTTTGGTTTATTTCTCCAATGATTGAAGCCATACTTAAAGGACTGGGTTTTGGTTTGTTACTGAGTATCTCGGTAGGCCCTGTGCTTTTTTCCATTATCAAGCAGAGTTTGAACAACGGCCCGCGGGGCGGCTTTGCATTTATTCTGGGGGTTTCGGCGAGTGATATCTCTCTGGTACTGGTCAGTAATATTTTCACCGAACTGTTTAACAGTCTCAAGCAATACAAAACAGAAGTAGGCGTGGTGGGTTGCGTATTTCTGGTTTCAATGGGAATCTACTTTCTCTTTTTTAAGAAAATAAAAGTAAACGAGCAGGGAGAACAGGTGATTCGTTTCCGGAAAAGAGATACTGCCAAAATTTTTCTCTCGGGTTATTTCATGAACACCCTGAATCCAGCTGTATTCATTTTCTGGATCACCACTTCTACCGCCGTAGCAGCTTATACTGTGAATCATAGGATCATTGTATTCACCACCTGTTTATGCTGGATGCTGGGAACCGATGTGCTGAAAGTATTGCTGGCGGGCAAAATCCGGAACCGGTTAACGCCGCATAATATTCATATCATTAATAAAATAAACGGCCTCTTACTCATTATTTTTGGGGTCGCCCTGGTCTGGGGATTGATCGTTTATGGAAAAAGACTCTGAAACAAGATCTGAAAAAGTAAAGCAGTTTTTGCGACAGTGCTGGAGATGGACCAAAAAGATCTTTCTCTGGATCTTTATTTTCCAGTTCTTTTATATCCTCTTACTCAAATGGGTGAACCCACCTATCACCATTACTCAGCTGGTGAGCTGGGTCAGCGGTCATGGATTGAAAAGAGACTACGTCAAACGGAGCAATATTTCCCCGCAGGCTGGTCTGGCTGTAATAGCCTCGGAAGATCAGTTGTATCCGGATCATAAAGGGTTCGACTGGAAGAGTATCAAGAAAGCGATGGCTTATAATGAAAAGAAGCCGGGAAGGATACGTGGGGGTAGCACCATCAGCCAGCAGGTTGCCAAAAATGTATTTCTATGGCAGGGAAGAAGCTGGATCCGGAAGGGACTGGAAGTCTATTTTACATTTATGATCGAAACGATCTGGGGAAAGAAGAGAATTCTGGAAGTCTATCTCAATGTGATCGAAATGGGGGATGGTATTTTTGGTATTGAAGCCGCCGCACAGGCCTACTTTAATAAACCGGCCAAAAACCTGAATAAACAGGAAGCATCCATGATTGCCGCCTGCTTACCCAATCCAAAAAGATATAAAGTAAAACCGGCTTCAGCCTGGTTGCTGCGCCGGTCCAGAGCTATTCAATTACAAATGGATTACCTGCATACCGATGCCGATATAATAAAGGTTACAGGACTTGCCCCTCCCTGATCAGTTTGTCAACCGCTGTAACAGCCGTAGCAAAACGCTGATCAGCATCACCCCGGATATCCACCCAGGGAACCGGCTGGTTCACCATGATATCCTTGTAAATACGATAGAGTTTTTTGCGGGTTTCCAGATCGGGATATTCCCGGAGTTCATCCTTTACCCAGGGCAGATCGATATTGCAAAGCAGGTACAGATCATATTTTCTGCGAACGATCTCATCCAGTATATAGCGATGACATTTGCCAAATACAAACTCACTCCAGACCTTGGCCACATACATATCGGTATCTATAAAAAGCGGTAGATGTCCGCCGCTTTCCAGCAGGGGCAGGCTATTGGTTTCCAGTTTGTCAAAATATTCGTCTTCCAGCGCCAGTTGCCCCCTGGCAATGGTGAGCAGGTCATCATATTCATAGCTGGTGCCGTTACTGAGTAAAAATTCCCGGGCATATTCAGGACACCAGCTGCTTTCATAATGCCGTGCCAGCTGTTCGCAGAGGGTGCTTTTACCCGTGCTTTCCGGGCCAATCACAACAATTTTCCTGATAGACAATAGGTGGCGTTTACCATTCAAAAATAACGGCTGCAGCCCAAACCCCAAGTTTTACGGCAACAAAATGAATTGAGTTACTTTTACGCCGTTTTTAAACAAGCGGTATGACAGTAAATACGATGCGGATCATTGACAGGTGGGTGGGTATTCCGCTCTGTTTTCTTATTAGTCCATTTTGCTGGTTGGCTGACCTGTTACGGGGTGCCCGTAAAAAGAACCCCGATACCAGCAGGACCCTTTTTGTTGAACTATCTGAAATGGGGAGCGCCATCATTGCCGACCCGGCGATGCGAAAACTCCGGTTAGAAGCAGGTGCTGATCTCTATTTTGTGATCTTCAAAAAGAATTATAAGAGCCTTGATATTTTGAAAACCATACCGGAAGACCATGTTTTCAAAATGAATGCCGACCATTTTTTTGGCCTGATTGGCGACGTTTTTCGTTTTCTGGTCTGGTGCCGTAAAAAGAAAATTTCAACAGTGATTGATCTGGAATTATTCTCCCGCTTTACGGCATTACTTGGTTTTTTCAGTGGTGCCCGCTCCCGGATTGGCTTTACCAGTTTGCATGATGAAGGACTGTACCGTGGTAACCTCGTTAACAAGACGGTTCGTTACAATCCGCATGTCCATGTGGCCATCAATTTTATTTCCCTGGTGAACCGCGCCATGGGATTGTATTCAAACGCCTATGCTACGGTTGCCGTGCCGGCAGAAGAGCTGCAACTGGCGAAAGCAGAAATTCCCGCTGTGGCGACGGAGCAGGTAAAGACTAAAATCAGGCAGCTCTACCCGAACTGGAATAATGAAGCAGTATTGTTGCTGAATGTGAATGCTTCCGATATGCTCCCGCAACGTCGCTGGCCACCCGAAAATTTTGGCGTGGTTGGTAAACAGCTCCTGAACCAGTTTCCTAATATCATCATCATTATGACCGGTTCGCCGGCCGAAAAGGAATATGTACAAGCTGTTACCGATATGATTGGCGATCCGCGTTGTATCAACTCTTCCGGCTTTTTCAGCTTTGATGAACTGGTTCCATTATATGATCTCAGCACCTGCATGCTCACCAATGACTCAGGACCTGCCCACTTTGCTGCGGTAACCAACCTGAAAGTTTTTGTACTCTTTGGGCCTGAAACGCCCCATTTGTATTTACCACTGGGAGGAAACGCTGAACCATTTTATCTCGGATTGCCCTGCTCCCCCTGCGTGAGTGCCGCCAATCACCGCAAAACAAGCTGTACTGAAAGACCCTGTATCACAGGCATTCATCCGGCACTGGTACTGAACCGGCTCAATATTTATTTATCAGAAAGGAAATAAAAATTCAAAGCAGCCTGATCAGGTAATGCTGTTTGAGTTCTTTATGTCTTGTTTTAGGATTGATGAATTTAAGGCTCAGCATGGTGACATGAAACTCGTCAAATGATTTTAATTTCTCGAAGGCCACTCCGGCTTTTTCGAGTTCTCCCACTTCATCAGCCGTTACAAATAAAATCCTTGCTTTGGAAAATTTTTGAAGGCGGATATCGTCCACGCTGCTGCGATAAGTAGGCTGATGCAGGTAAAACTCACCGGAAGGAAAATAAATACCCAAACGGCCCAGGGCTTCAGTTGGGTATTGCTTATTCATATAAGTGGCGGCCAGATTGCCGGACTGATAACGTAATAAATCCGGATAAAAACAAAGGTTCAGGAAAACAGCAACGAATAGTACGGCAATACCGGAGCGTAAATAAGGATACCATTGCTTATCCACTACTGAAAATTTCGGCAGAAATAACAACAAGGTTAAAAGAAGTAAACCGGTAACAATAAAAACAATTGAAAGAGCGGGACGGTAAAAAAATAGAAGCCCGCCAACAAGGATCAGCAGCAGGACGACCAATCCGTTCTGAATATTACCAAAAACAGTTTGTCCGCGATTGACCTGCTGATCAATCAGTACGGCACTGAGTATGGCCAGCATCGGAAAAATGATATTGGTATAATGTGGTAACTGAAATCCGGAAAAAGAAAATACCAGCAGGGTCAGCAGGCAACTGCAAAGGGTGAACCATTCGGTAAAAGGGGCACTTACTTTTTTAATACCCTGACGAATCCTGCTATACAAAGCGGCATACATGATCAGCGACCAGGGCAGGAAGGCCCATAAAAGCGTATGCAGGAAAAATAATTTATCACCTTTTCCTTTAATGGGTCCGGTATTAAAGAAACGGCCAAACTGGCTATCCCATAAAAAGAAACGGATACCCGATACCTGCTGACTTCCCAGGACTGTTTTTTCAGGATGGGTATCAAATTGTTTCCAGAGGCAATATAATTCCGGACTGATAAAAAGAATTACTAATAACAGGGCGAGGATCCACTTCCAATGAAAGAGCTGCTTCCAGTTTTGCTGCAGGATCAGCTGACCAGCTACTGCAGCGCCAATGGGTATTAATGTGAAAATTCCCTTGGTCATTACCGCCAAGCCGGCAAAAAAACAGGCCGCTACCAATTGCCAACCCCATTTTCCATTGAGGGTATTGGAAAAATGGTAAATAGATGCAATGAGTAGCCCGGTTAAAAAAGGTTCAGCCCTTACATCATTATTGGAAATGATGATATGCATGGCGGTGAGCAGGATGAATACCGACCATAAGGCAATGGTCTTATTATAAAACTTTAGGGCAAACCGATAAGTATAAAAAGCGCCCATCAATACAAAGAGGATTCCGGGTAATTTATACACCCAGTCCTGATAACCGAAAAGTTTAAAAAAAACAGCCGTGATCCAGAAAGGGAAATGGGGTTTATCCAGCCAGTCGGTTTCCTGGAAATACAGGTTTACATAATCATTGTTCACGGCCATGGTCTTGCTGATGGAAGCATAAACGCCGGCATCCGGATCCATCAGTGGAATAAATAGTCCGCTGAAACAAAGCAGGATGGCCAGGCCATTAAGGAAGTACAGGACGCGGTGAAGCGGATATTGGCCGTTGTCTTGGAGCATGGCCAAAATTACGGCTGCTGCAGTGGCGGATAAAAAATTAATGTTAACCGGTCAGGGGGCACCGTTTGCCGATAATGGCTCTTTTTTCGGTGAAAAAAGAACGCACTTTAAAGTAAAATTCAGGAAGCCGCGACTTCTTTTCAAAGCAATGGCAATGAACACTACGATGATACAAGAGCAATCGATCAGCACCGTGATAACGGGTTACAGTGAAAAGCTATATGCTTTTATCCGAAGCCGTGTGCCGGGAGAGGATGATGCTAAAGATGTATTACAGGAAGTATGGTACCAGTTGAGTCATCAAAGCAACCTGAATGATATTGCGCATATGAGCGGATGGTTGTACCGGGTTACCAGAAATAAAATTGCTGACCTGTACCGGAAATCGAAAACGGGTCCCAGAGAAATTCCTTTAAACCAGGAGGGCGAAGAGATAGCTAATACGAACATGCAGGAGCCAGCTCTTTTTGATTTGGCAACCGGTGAGTTAAAAGAAATGTTTTATGAAAAAATGATGGAAGTCCTGGAAGAATTGCCGGCTGCACAGCGGGAGGTATTTATCCGAAATGAAATAGAAGACCAAACCCTTCAGCAAATAGCGGATGATACCGGCTGGTCCATTAAAACGATTATTTCAAGAAAAAGATATGCGGTACAGTTTTTAAGAAAAAGACTGATGCCATACTACGCAGCGTTTTTACAACATTAAAATAAACACAATGAAAAAGATGATCAGAAAAAGACCGTATTTGATTCCTTTATTTCTTTTACTGGGTGCCGGTGCCTTTGCCCTCTTTGGCTGGGTGCTGATGACACTCTGGAACCTGGCCCTGGTTCCGGCCGTAGGCGCTAACCTGATTAGTTTCTGGCAGGCCCTTGGTATCCTGGTACTAAGTCGTTTATTGCTGGGTGGAATGGGTGGCCGCAGAAAATGGGGGCACCGGATGGCCATGCGGGAGAAATGGATGAATATGTCCGCAGAAGAAAAGGAAAAATTCAGGGAGCAATGCCGTAACCGCTGGGGACATCGCTTTGCGGGAGCCAGTCCGCAGGAAACACAGGGTTGAACAAAAGCAGATCGGCTTATCGCCGGTCTGCTTCTTTTTTCCATGCTACATAACCCCACCAGGCCAGGGCCAGGAAGAGGATATACATCAGGGTGAAGAGATAAAAATGTTTATAGAAATTCAGCGGGATGGCTACGATATTGCTGAAAATCCAGGCGATCCAGTTTTCCACTTTTCTTTTCGCCATCCACCACATGGCGGTAATGGCAGAAGAGGATACCATTGAATCCAATACAGGTGTATTGCTATCGGTAAAACGATCCAGTACCACCCAGATCAGTGCCCAGAAAAAAATAAAGAAACCGATACCGGTCCATAATTGCGATTTGCTGCACCAGCTGATGGGATAGGCATACTGACCGGCGTCTTTTTTCTGCACCCAGTTGTACCAGCCATATACACTCATGGCGAAATAATAAATATTCAGTGCGCCATCTGCATACAAAGGCGGGGTTGAATCAAAAAAATAGAGATAGGCGGCGATCAGTACCCCGATGATACCGGTTGGATAAACCAGTACATTATTCTTGCGGGCATACCAAACGCTGGCAATCTGGGTAACAGTGCTGATCCATTCCAGCGGACGGGTATGGATGATATTACTTTTGAGTTCTCTCCAGATTTCGAGTAGTGACAACAGCTTAATTTAATGTAAACATAAAAAAATCCCGCCAGCTGGCGGGATTCGTACTAGCAAAAGCACTACTTTATTTTCTCGCAATGAAAAGAAGAAAACTGTTTTCAAGATGATAAAGATCATTGCCAAGATGATAAGGCATCATGGCATCTGCCACCACCTGTCTCACTTCTAATGCACTTGCTTTATTGAGTGCTGCAGCGGCTGGTCCGGTACCCATAAAACTCTTTACACTATTTTCAAGTGAATAGTAGAGGAATGGGCAACTGACCCTAGCCTGATAAATCAACTGCAGGTTGGTTGTTTTCAGAATGGATTCAATCTTTCCATCTTCAGATAAAGCAAAAGGGCCTGGTGTACCCGCAGGTGGTGGTGGCAGGAATGTACTGATGGCTTTTAAAATATTGGTAGCATCGCTGAACTCCGGTTTGTCCCATATACCAATTACCAGATAACCTCCGGGTTTCAGAACTCTTTTTGCCTCTTTAAGAGCGGCGGTAAAATCACCGGCATACTGAAAAGAATTAAAACCGGTTACCACATCAAAACTTTCCGCGGCAAAAGGAAGCGCTTCGAGGTCCTCTTCCAGGAAATTAACACCCGGGTTTCTTTGCCTTGCCAGCTCCAGTAATCCCGGTGCTGCATCAATCCCCATCACCTGCGCGCCATTTTGAATGGCCATGGATGAAAAAAGTCCGGATCCACAACCGGCATCCAGTAATAAAGCTCCTGGCTGGAGGTCAAGGTGCTTCAGTGTTTTTTTGTAAAGCGGCAGAAAAAAAGGCTCAAAATAAACGGACCAGTATTCCGGTGCCACACTCCACAAGCGGCCCTGCATTTCTTTTGTACTCATACGATAATGTTTAAAGGTTAATGAATGAATGACAAAACTAGCAGGGCCCGGCGACGGGTCTGTTACTGTAAAGGCCAGAAATTGTACTGAAAAGTTCAGGCTTTCTCCGCCTGTTTTACGGTAGCCGGAGAAATACCAAACCGGGTTTTAAAAGCCCGGCTGAAATGAGATTGATTTTCAAACCCGCTTTCAAAAGCCGCTTCCCCTACGGTTTTACCTTGATGTGAAAGCAGGTGCATGGCATGATTCAATCTTTTTTCGGTCAGCCATTTACCTGGCGTATTGCTGAATTGCTTTTGAAAGTCACGTTTGAATGCGGAGAGACTGCGATTACTTAGTCGGGCAAATTCATCCAGTTTAAGGTTAAAGCAAAAATTCTCTTCCATTATTTTCTGCAGGGAAACAGCAGCTGGTGCCTTCAACAGTGAACAGAAATAGGTTAGTATTTCAGCATTCACCGGAGTATCTGCTATATGCAGTATGAGTTCTCTGAATTTGAGTTCAAGAATAGCCTGGTCCGGTTGTCGGCCCGCTTCAAAATGAGGCATCATGGATTGGAAGAAAATACTGACGGAAGGCGTTACATCCACCGGCATAACCGGATGAAAACTCTGGCCAGGCGGTCGGATCGGCGTGGATTTTGAAGCCAGCACTTTGCAGATAAAATCATCCGGAATAAAAAAGATAATCAAACAGAAGGTTACATCCAGAAATTGCTCAACAATACAAGCTCCCTTTCTTACAAAAACACAATTTCCTTTTGTCAAATCATAGGAGCCGTCTGCTGTGTGCCAGATTTTGCGGCCTTCCATGACGTATACAATATAATTGTGGTGGCTCCAGACATCTACCATTTTTTCTTCCAGCGGGCAGTTATAGACAGATATCAGCGATTCGCCGCAGGACAGCTGCCGGTACTTGCCGGGATTGCTTTGTATGGTTCCATAAAGATTAAACATGGACCGAATCGCAAATACAAAAGTAGAAATTCCGGAATAATATATCAGCAAGGCTTCTTAAACCGATCAGTTTTTATATTTTTTCCATGCACGAAGATAGACAACACCCTTTTGCGTTTGAAAACGGGTGGGAATCTGCTGCCATTGACCGTTATTAAATTTCCAGACCAGGAAGTGCAGATGCGGTACAAAAGCGTAGCCGGTCTTGCCTGCCAGGCCGATAGGTTGTCCCTTTTTCACAGAATCACCGGTATTCACCAATGCGCCCTGATGTTGCAGATGCCAGTACCCGGCGCGACTCCCGTCTGCATGCTGAATCACAATATTATTGCCTTCTGAACGATACTTCTTGTTAAGGCCTCCTTTCCTTCCATCTTCTTTTACCCGGCTTACCACACCATCTCTGGCAGCGGTGATCGTATCACCTCTGTGTAAATTAAAATCAAGTGCCGCCCGTTCTTTATGGGTCATGCGACTGAAATAACCCTGGATCACTCTGTACTTTTTTCCGGCTTTGTAAGGAAGTGCGTATACATAGCTGGTATCATCTTTCACGATACCCTTTTGTAACAATTTAATTTCTTTGCGAAGGGGATTATTACTGGCTGCACAACCTGTAATCGCAATTGATAATACGAACCACTGTATTGATCTTGTCCAAAGCATTTGATAAAATTACCCGAAAGCAGAGACTGATACAGGAGTTTTTTGTTAAGATATACATGAAACGCTTTTATTTTTTGATGGATGCTATATCAAATAAAAGAGTAACCAGTTCTTCAGGTCTGCTGAAAAAAGGGGAATGGCTGCTTTTCAGCTGATATACTTTCTGGCAGGGTAATTCCATATACATTTTTTGTTGTATATATGGAGTTACGGCTCTGTCTTCCAGGCACTCAATATAGTATCGGGGAATCCTTCCAAAATTTTCATCCGTTAGTTCTAAGCGTGTTGTACCGGTATTAACCGGTTCACTGCTCAGTAATAGTTTGGCCATTTCAACAATATCATCTTCACAATCGGCATATAATCCCTCTTTATAAATGACGGGATCCAGCGTTGTTGATTGTGTGCTTTCGTCAAAAATTACATAAGGCTTTAATACACCTCCTGTATCCTGCACAGCATACTCTCTTTGCGTTTTTCCATCAGGAACCAGGTAGGCAGCGAGGTAAACCAGTGCTTCCATTTTATCGGGCCGGTATTCAGCAGCTTGCGAAACCATGATACCGTTTTTACTATGACCGACCAGGATTAATTTGTCTGGCTGCTGATCAATGACTTCGGTTATTTTAGCAACAGATTTTTGAAGTGTGACTTCTTTCACCGGCGTTTTATCTCTTCCCATACCCGGTAAATCGATACAAATAACCCGATGACCTGCTGCTTCAATAAGCGGAACTACTTTGTGCCAGTTCCATGCATTATGCCAGGAACCATGAATGAGCATAAATGTTTTCAT
Source organism: Chitinophagaceae bacterium (assembly GCA_016720745.1). Lineage (GTDB taxonomy): Bacteria > Bacteroidota > Bacteroidia > Chitinophagales > Chitinophagaceae > JJ008. The sequence continues at coordinate 276,200 of JADKKA010000018.1, forward strand.
ACAATAATTTGACAGAATAAGTATTAATGAATGTAATTAGGCGCTAGTCTGAGATTGCCGTTATAGCAAGGATTAATTTTCCTGGTCAAGTTTTGAAGACTCCCATCCGATCATCGCTTTTTTCCGGTTGCTCCCCCAATGATAGCCACCGATTATTCCGCTGGACTGAATCACCCGGTGACAGGGAATTAAAAAAGCTACCGGATTACACGCAACGGCCGAACCAACCGCTCGGGCAGCACCGGGATTTCCGATGGCATTAGCGATGGCTGAATAACTGGTTAAATTACCCAGCGGTATTTTCAACAGGGCTTCCCAGACTTTTAACTGAAAACCGGTTCCTTTTAAGTGTAAACGGATCGCAGGCAGATCATTCCAGTCCTGCGAAAAAATAAAAAGAGCATTTTGCTGAATGGTATCCACCATCTGTTTAAACCGGGCATTCGGAAAGAGGGCCATTAATTCATACAGCGCCATTTTTTCCTGATCGGCAAAAGCCAGGTGACAAATACCTTTAGTAGTGGAAGCCACGATGATATTTCCAAACGGAGATTCCGCAAAACTGAAATTGATGTTCAATTCCCTGCCCCCGTTCTTATATTCACCCGGAGTCATCCCTTCGATATTGATAAAAAGATCATGCAGTCTTCCGCTTCCGGAGAGGCCGGTTTCATAACTGACATCAGTCAGTGACAGATCCTGCCGGATCAGACTTTTGGCGTGTTCAAGACTGATATACTGAAGGAATTTTTTGGGACTTACCCCCGCCCATTTTTTAAACATCCGCTGCAAATGAAAAGGGCTGCTGTGTAACTGTCTCGCCAATTCCTCCAGGTCTGGTTGTTGCAGAAAATGATCAGTAAGAAACCCAATCGCTTTTTCAATTCTTGCGTATTCGTTCACTTTTTCAATTTAGAATACAAAATTTGGCAAGAAACCTGGTACTGGCAACCCGAATCTTGCGAAGTTTTATCTTTAAGGAATGGAAAAAATAAATATTGCAGATAAACTTTCACAGTTCTCTGATTATTTCAACCCCCGGATCGCCGGAGAACTGAATGGTCAGCAGGTGAAGCTGGTCAAATTCAAAGGTGAATTTGTTTGGCATCATCACGAACATGAAGACGAGTTGTTTTATGTGATCCGTGGAAGTTTTGATATGCACCTTAGATCTGATAATAACCCGGTTTCAGAAGAAGTCATTACAATTTTCCCAGGAGAGTTCATAATCATTCCCCGGGGCAAAGAACACAAACCGGTAGCAAAGGAAGAAGTAGAGATCATGCTTTTTGAACCAGCTTCCACGCTCAACACGGGCAACCAGATCAATGAAATGACAAAAAAGGAGCTGAAGCGGATTTAAACGCCTTCCACCATCTTCTTTAAATTATCCAAACCCTGTTCAAACTGGTGATTCAGGTTTTTGGCAATCATCGGTCCCATCAAACGGGCCATGGGCCAGGGAAGATCACCACCATTTTGCCAGGTAACCTTGGTTTCAGAGCCATCGCCCCAGTCTTCAAAATGCCAGTTATCTTTTGCTTTCGATTTCCAGGGTTTAAAAAATTCCAGGTCAAAATGAATATGATGGGCATCACTGCTTAAAAAACGTAATTCACCAATTCCGATTTTCTTTCCTTCCCAATGGTATTGGTGTCCTGCACTCATGGGGTTACCGCTGATTTGGGACTTGGCCGAAGGATCCATTTTTTGCCAGGGATTCCACTGGCTGTAATGGTTCAGATTTCCTACATAACTCATCACGTCGGCCCTGGGTTTCCGGATCACCACTGTTTTTTCAACAGTAAAAGATTTTGGCATCAGGGCTGACACCAGTAAAAGGGTAACGATTAAACCCAGCAGGATATAAACAATAATCATGGCAATCAATTTAAGGAAAGTAAGGTACTGAATATTTCACCGGAAGAGGCTGATGCTTATTCCGGATGTATTGTACGGTAAAATTTCCCGGGCCGAAGGTAAATAACACCATTCCTGGTGGCAAATCGGGTGGCCAGCTGTCCGAATTTTCCAGTGGCAGGATCCTTACCCCTCACTTCAAAATGCAGGTGCGGAAAGGCAGAGTAACCGGTATTACCACTGAGACCGATCAATTGTCCGGGAACCACCGTATCACCTGTTTTTACAAAGACCCCGTTTAATTTAAAATGCCAGTAGTTGGCTTCTGTCCCGTCATCATGCCTTATGAATATATAATTACCGTCTGATAAATTTTCAGGTTTCAACCCCCTTTTATCGGAATCAGAACGGGTAGCCGTAACAATACCACCACGCGCGGCACAAACCCTTGTTCCTGTTTTTACTTTAAAATCAAGCGCTTTTTCTCCTTTATGACTGAACATACTTTCATACCCCTGAATCAGGAATACTTTTTTGCGGTGCTCAAAAGGGAGGGTGTATACATAACTGCTGTCGGATTTGAATTTTCCGTTTTTTAAATCTCCCGTGCTATACACAGTCTGCGATTCGGCCACAAAAGCTGTCAGGCATAAGCCAAAAAGTAAAAAACGAATCATTGGCAGGTACATAGCATTAAAGTAATGAAATTTTTTTCATCTTCCTTTTTCATAACTGTTAATGCAGCAACTATATTGCAATCAAATACAACGAGTGAGCATAAACGCTGGCCCCCGGAATGAGCAATTATATGAGATTACGCGTGAGTTGTTGAACCCTGATCTCAATTATGTAAACATCAGAAATGCCTGCGCAGCCTTGTTGAATTTTTTTTGCGGCATCACCGGTTTCGATCCGGAAGACAAACAAAACCAGGAACATTGTTCAACAGCAGCCGGCCTGGCCGTTAGTCCTTATGCTGCGATGAGTTGTATTACTGACATGATGCGTACCCGAAATTTTATGATGGGTATACAGGATGCTATACTGAGCAGAAGACAACAATATCCCAGGGATCCGGTTTTGGTTTTTTATGCCGGTACAGGCCCTTTTGCCTCTCTGCTGATTCCACTTACAACAGTATTTACTCCCGATCAGCTACAGATGGTACTGGTGGATATCAACCCGATTAGCACGGCTTGTGTTCAAAGGATAGTTGAAGACCTGGCACTTCAGCCTTATGTGAAAGCAATCGAAACGGCGGATGCCACACAATACAAGATACCAGAACAATATCAGCCCGATATTCTTTTGACAGAAACTATGAAAGCTGGATTATTAAAAGAGCCACAGTTTACAATCTGTGCTCATTTATTACCACAGTGCAAAAAAGACCCAATACTGATACCGGAAAGTATAGCAGTGGGTCTCTGTATCAGCAGGAATAAAAACAAAGAATTATCAGAGAAAAAAAGTCTGGCCAGTCTGATACGGTTGGACAGGGAACTCTTTGATCAGTCTTTAGTTGCTCAGGATGCGTTAAAACGTATTCTTGAAGGAGTGCTGGTTCAATTCCCGGATGACCTGCTGGACAATCAGCATAAAATTGTCCTGGAGACCAGTATCAGGATATTCAGAGCACATCAGCTGAAACATAATGAATCGGGTTTAACGATTCCGGTACTGCTCAATAGTTTTTTGCAGGAATGTCACCCGTTGAGTACCTGGCGATTCAGGTACAGGATATCCAGCGAGCCCTACTTTGAAATGAGTAAGGAATAAGTTTACTCAAAAGAAGAAAATACATTTTGTTGTTCTATACAATAGGCTGAAGGACGGGCATTGATGGGCAATGCATAAATTTCATGGAGAATCTCTGATACCGGTTTTGAGCTGTCATCGGGAAAAAGAGTGGATAATTGTCCACTAAAGCCAGCTGCTCCCGGGTGTACTTCATTATAATACCTGATTGCGAGATGGTGCAGTCTTGTCCTTCTTTCCACCAGCTCCGGGGAATAAATATTTTCTTTGGCAACATGAGCCGCCGAAAGAAATTCAAAATAAATCACCCGGCGTAACTCCCTTTTTCGCAATGGTTCTGAATAATGTGCCAGCATCATATCATGAATCAGCAGATCTCCGGCCTGCATGGGTACTTCTATTGCATCGAGGCGGCTGAGTTCACAGATGGGCCGGCTATCCAGATGACTGGCTGGCACCACTTTTAATGCACCATCCCCGGCATCCACATCATCCAAATAAATGCCCATGGTGAAGCAACGGCCTTTTCGCTGGTGAACCATATCCTGGTGCCAGAGCACCGGTAAATCATCGCCCTGGTTTTTAATAACGGCAAATTCCTGAATCAGGAAAAAATCATCGCCACAGATCTGTCGGGCAAGCTCCAGTACGGGTGGAAAGCCCAGTAATTCCAGACAGGCCAGGTTACCGGATCCGCAGATATGATCCAAATTGGTGACAAATTGTTTGCCCTTATATTCATACACAAACCGGCCCTCCCTTGGTACCGAAATATCCATCAGCTCATCAAATAAATCCCGGAGCCTTGACAGCAGATCAGCAGGAAGAACATTGGATAAACGGAAGTAACCGTTTATTTCAAATTCAGTCAGATTTGAATCAGTCAACATGGTTGTGAAAATAAGCACTAAGATTATGCGGCATCAGAAAATCTTTTACATTTACAAACCAGCCAATACAAAAAATGTCAGCGGAAACAGCCATTATTATTTCAGAACAGACTGCTTTTTTTCAAAAAGCGGTTGATTTTATCCAATCAATCGGTATTTCTGTTTTGTTCAGGGAGATTCCGGAGAAAAGTTTTCTTCCCGGTATCAGTATTAAAGCTGGGGAGATCATCGTTGATCCCGAAAAACTAAAATACCCTGGTGATATATTACATGAAGCCGGTCATATCGCCGTTGTTCCTTTATCGGAAAGGGCTGATCTGGATGAAGTATCCATTTGTAAGCGGCCCATGCGCGAAGCAGAAGAAATGATGGCTATTGCCTGGAGCTATGCGGCCTGTGTACACCTCGGTATTGACGCGGGTTTTGTTTTTCATGATGAAGGATACCAGAAAGGAGGCAGTGATATCGCCCAAAATTTCAAGGAAGGAAGATATTTCGGAGTACCGATGCTGCAATGGACCGGAATGGCAGTAGAGAAACCGAATCCCGAACAACCCGAACTTCCCCTTTATCCGCAGATGTTAAAATGGGCCAGAGATTAAAATAAAACAATGAGTCAGCAATTTCACCATATACCAGGCATTCTCAAACCAGCAGAACTGGAGGAACTGGATCGCCTGATTGCCCATCTGGATTTTTCAGACGGACGTGCCACTGCCAGTATGGCCGCCAAAGAAGTTAAGAATAACCTGCAGGCAGAAGCAGGCGGCAAAGAATACCTTTCGCAGGCCCGCAGTATGGTTGAAAACGCAATCGGCAGCAGTCCGTATTTTAATGCAGTGGCCCAACCGAAAAAGACTCATCCGTTTATCATCAGCAAATACACAGTCGGAAAATTTTATGGCTGGCATGTGGACAGTCCGATCATGGGCGACCCTCCGATCCGGACAGATCTCGCCATGACCATTTTTCTGAGTGACCCCGGTAGTTATGAAGGTGGGGAACTGATGATTCAAACCGCATCAGGACCCGTGGCCATCAAACCGGCCAAGGGCGACGCTATATTATATCCCTGTCAATTTCTGCATTGTGTGAATGAAATCCGCAGTGGTGAAAGACTGGCAGCCGTTACCTGGATACAAAGTAATATTCAGTCGCCGGAACAAAGACAATTGTTGTTTGAACTGAACCAGGTCCATGCTTTGCTTTCTCAAAAAGATCCTCATTCTCCGGAGGCGATGCAATTATTACAGACCTATTCCAATTTGTTCAGGATGTGGGCGGATGTGTAAGCCGTTCTGTTTAGAGCATTATTCAGGAGGAAGATTTTTTTCCATCTCATCCGCCAGTTGCTTTGATGTATCTGTATTCATGGAACGCAGCTGTTCAATAATCAGCAACTGTTCTTTTCGGCTATGTTTCGGCTGGTCAGTAATTATTTTTTTATGAGTGTCCGGTGTTTCGAGAAACAGAGCCTGCACCCATTGGTTAACACGGGCATCCACGACCAGGTGGATGCGATCCTGATTACTTTTATTGTGGAGTGAATGGGGCAGGTTAAAATTCATGTACCAGCAGGAACCTTCTTTCAATATCATTTTTTCTCCTCCCAGATAGAAATCAACATCGGAGTTGGTAAAAACAGGAATATGAAAACGGACCAGCCCTTCTTCAAAACAAAGATCACGATCTTTATGCTCATGCACTTTTGCACCGGCAGCGAGTTTGAGCAACCGTACTGATAATAAGGGACATTGAAAATGATGCAATACTTCCTGCAGGTAAGCTGAAGACAGAAGCAGGGAGGTATTATCATAACAGTCGTTTTCTTCAGGAGAAATAAAACCGTTATCTACTGCACCGCCAATACTGCGTAAAGGAATGGCACTCCATTCCCCGCTGTAATGCTTTACCTGAAAATGCAGCTTCCAGTACTCCTCACCAATTTGGAGGGTATCCCGCTGCAGGCGGGCAGGGTCAAACGAAAAAGGAAGCTGCAGATATTTAATCATGATTTGGTAATAATAAGGTTACCGATTACCAGTACATCCAGACTGCAATGTAAAAAAAAGCTGATAGCTTCCCCGGGTGTTTCAACAATCGGCATTCCTTTTTTATTGAAGGATGTATTGAGTAATACTGAAATGCCTGATTGCCGTTTCCACTCCTCTAGTAATTGGTAAAAAGGTTCTTTTTTATCAGCCACTGTTTGAACACGGCAACTGCCATCCACATGTACAATTCCCGGCATGATCTCTTTCCACTCGTCTTTTATCTGATCTACCAGGATCATATAAGGGCTGGATAGTCCGTATTGAAAATAAAGATCTTTATCCTCCTCTAACACAGCAGGAGCAAAGGGTCTGAAATCTTCGCGGAATTTGATGCGTGAATTGATATGGTTTTGAATGTCTTTGTTCCTTGGATCAGCCAGAATACTTCTTCTGCCCAGTGCCCGGGGACCGAATTCGCATCCTTCCTGGAACCAGCCCACCGTTTTACCCTGCAACAATAAATCAGCAGTGGCAGCATAAATATTCTCTTCTTCCTGGTAATGCAGGTTTTCTTTGAATGACTCGAGCGTTTGTTCAATAGAATCGGAGCCATATGTAATACCAAAGCAGGTATTACCATCATGTATTTTTCTTTCCTGTTTCAGATAACTGATCCAGCCAAAGAATGCACAACCCAGCGCCAGGCCATTATCACCGGCAGCCGGTTCAATATAAAATTGTTCAAAACCGGTTTGCCGGAAAATTTTTGAATTGGCTACTGCATTAAGTGCCACCCCACCGGCATAACAAAGTTTGGGAAAGGGGTGTAACTCGTGTCGGTGATTGAAAATATAATGCAGGGCTCTTTCTGCTTCATCCTGAACCCATCGGGCAATGTCTGCATAATATTGAAAGTGCTCATGAAAAGGCCTGGTTACCGGATCAGCGGGATTGGTGAAATAGCGGTGCATCACTGCTTCATCCACCCACACATGACCATCTTTAAGTAAAAGCAATTCTTCCTGGTACACTGCTTTTTGTCCATAAGGGGCCAATCCCATCAGTTTTCCGGCATCATCAAAATCGCCGAAACAATACTGACTGGCCATGCTGTACAATCCACCGATTGAATGATTGGAAGTGGGGAGATAAACCTGTCCGGCCTGCTGCCGGTAATTTATGATAGAGAAATCTTTGTAGAGTGGTTGGAGGTCTTTACCATCAAAAAAATAAAAACTATCCTTCTCTCCATACAAACCGGGTTCACTATTCACATGCGTGGGGATGATGGCACCCGCAAGATCATCACACTGATGATAAAAACTACCACAGCCATCAATTACCAGTACATTGCATTGGTCAAAGGGGCAGGTGCCTACCGCACTCCAGGCATGGGCGAGGTGGTGAGAAATGGTTACAATAGGAAATGAATTGGAGCTGCTGAAAAGCCGGGGGCCTTTATATCTGTCGGGCCGGATCTCATCTTTTTCAAAATTGGCACATTGTACAACCAGTGAAAGATCGTTAAGGGTAATACCCGCGGCATCCAGGCAATACTGAACGGCCAGTGAATCATTGCCGCCATCATGTTTGATGCGGCTGATCCTTTCTTTTTCAATAGCCACATGAATAACACCATCTTTCAGCAGGCAAGCAGAGCCATCATGGCTCAACCCGGTGCCAAGGACATAAACAGGTTTATTCATTCAAGGGAAGCTAATCAGGCGTTTTCGGGAAGTCGGCTCAGGTGATTATTGATAGCCACCGTGCTTTTAGCCGCAGTATTCTTATCAAAAGCAATTTCTATAGAGCCCAGCCCGAATCCGTTATTGGCGGCATGGTGGATGATCACTTCTCCACGATGAGTATTGCGGGCAATAATGGGGTTGGGGCTATGATTGCTGGGGTGATTACCGATGATAATATCTATATCTGCTGATTTTTCGGCCAGTTTCAAATCATCGGTACCGCTTTTTTGTTTAAAGCCAAGTGAAGAAAGACAAACAACCAGCTGGCATTGATGGTCTTTTTTTAATTCCTTGGCCAGTTGATTGATACCGGCGACAGAACTTTTATCGGTTACACGAATCAATCCGGTTTTGATATTGCCCTTTTTGATAATACTGTATTCCTGATCATTAAAATGCTCTTCTGTCTGTGGAACCTGAATAGCAGCAGAATGCTTTCTGGTTAACAGCGCCATTTTTTCAACGGCATAGTCCGCAAACTGAGGGTTACTGCCACTATGCAGAAAAACGATTTTGTGTGCAGATCCGGGCTCACTCAACAAACTGCTGGCAGAAAAACCCTTAAAAGGATTGGAGAAAACCAGGGCCGTAGCTGCCATAGAAGTATTCGCTAAAAAAACTCTTCTTGATTTCATGTTGCTGGTTTTGGTTGAGCGGGCGGACCCGGAATTTTTAGCAAACTACGTTTTTTGAATCATTCAAACAAGCAATTTATAAATTGAAAACATTTTTAATTTCTGTGTTAATATAAAATTCTTACATTTAGAATTCGAAACCAATTCAACCGAATCAAATCATTAACTCATGGAAGGAACCATCGGCGAAATCAGGATGTTTGCTGGAACTTTTGCCCCCAGAACCTGGGCTTATTGCAACAACCAGCTGATTAGTATTGCCACCAACACCGCATTGTTTTCCATTTTGGGAACCACTTATGGCGGTAACGGACAAACCACATTTGCGCTCCCCGATTTCAGAGGAAGAGTGGCCGTTGGTACGGGACAGGGACCCGGTTTGTCTAACATAGTACTCGGTCAGATGGCGGGAACACCCACTGTTACTTTGCTGACGACAAATATGCCTGCACACAACCACCCCATTACGGGCGCTGTATCTATGGTAGCAAACGGTGGTACAGATGGTCTGACAGACGACCCCACTGGTCGTCGGTTAGGAGGTGCTAATGTTTATACCAGTTTTACGAATGAGCCTGCAGCAATGGCACCATTGCAATCCAACCTGGCAATTGGCGCGAGTGGGGGTAGTCAGCCATTCAGCATCATGCCGCCATATCTGGGTATGAATTATGTTATTTGCATGTTTGGCATTTTCCCGTCAAGGGACTAACCATATCAACCAACTAATTTTATGGAAGGAACCTTAGCAGAAGTTAGAATGTTTGCGGGTAATTTTGCACCGCGGGGCTGGCAATTATGCAATGGACAGTTATTGTCTATTGCGCAATGGACCGCTGTATTTGCCTTAGTAGGGACAACCTATGGTGGAAATGGGCAAACTACTTTTGGTATGCCCGATTTCAGAGGCAGGATTGCCGTGGGGGCACAAAATGCACAGGGCCCAGGTCTCCCGCTTTACCAATTGGGAGAAATGGCCGGTACACCAACTACCACGCTTATAGTTACTAACCTGCCTATTCATAATCACACGCTTAGCGGAACCGTTTCAATGGTCGCCAATGCTGGTACAGATGGTCAGACTGATGATCCCACCGGACGTCGGTTAGCCGGAGACAATATTTTTACCAGTTTTACCAACGAGCCTGCCACGATGGCACCATTTCAAAGCAGTCTGGTAGTAGGTATTAACGGATCAAACGCACCTTTCAATAATATGCCTCCCTATCTTGGAATGAACTATATCATTTGTGTAGAAGGTATTTTCCCTTCCAGAGATTAAAGAGCGCAAAATATTTCAGTCAACGTATCAATCCCTCTTCTCCTTTGTGAGTTAGAGGGATTAACTTTATTATTTAATTACAGCAGTCATATTTTCCAATTTTTATGGTTCGAGCAGGTATACTTCTTCCCCGGTCTACTCTTTTCCCGGCAATAGGTCTGGACATATTAAATGGTATTAAATCCTGTCTTAAACAGCATGGAATTCAGGACGAGTTTATATTTAAAACAGATAATATTGGCTTTGGAATTGAAGAAGCGGAAATTTATACCAAGGCCGAAAGGATGCTGCTGCAGGAAGATGCAGACCTGGTAATAGTGGTGGCCGATTTAAATATTAAAGAACTGCTGGAACCCTTATTTACCTCTTTCAACAAATTACTCCTGATCGTGAATATGGGTGCCGGTATCCCGGATAGCTGGTCATCGGCCCCAACCACCATCGTCCACTCGCTGAATCTTAGTCTCCAGGCCCGGCTTACCGGTAAACTGGCTGCCATCGAAAATGAAAATAAAAAGGGCGCTTTTGCGCTTTCTTATTACGATGCGGGTTACCGCCAGGTGTATGCCATCATGAATGGTTTCCAGCAAAATGGCGGGGAAACGATGTATACTCATGTTACACATATCAAAAACGAAGAATTGACGCTTGAACCGCTGAAAGATTTTTTATCGGAAAATGCAGAGGTACGGTCGCTGCTTTGTTTGTTTACCGCTGATATGGCGGATTGGTTTTGTGAAGCGGTTACTCCATTACAGAAACAATTCAACCTGCATCTTTATGCTGCTCCAATGTTGCTCGAGGCTTATCAGGCCAGGGTTTCTGCCGGTAATTTAATCGGTCCTGCCATCAAAGGATATACCAGCTGGACTCCGGAATTGGAGAACCCGGCCAACATCATTTATAAAGAAGTGTTTTCAATGGCAGCTAATAAAGCAGCCAACCTGTTTGGATTACTTGGCTGGGATACCGGATTGCTGTTAAAGGAAATACATCAGCGAATCAGTACAGGTGAAACCAATGCTGCCGCGATAGTACCAGCACTGGCTAATACAATTTATGATAGTCCGCGGGGCTGGATGAAACTGGATCCTTCCTCCTTCTATACTTATGGTCCCTGTCATCTGATCAGCTGGTCCGCAAACGGGGCTACTAAGAAAGCGGAGCAATTCAAAGGAATAGAAGAAGAGTGGACTGCATTTACAGCAGAAAAGTTTCCACCGGATACGAATTCGGGCTGGAGAAATACCTTCCTCTGTATATAATATTATATGAGTACCGAAGTAAAGTCCCTGATACTCTGCAATAACCCAATTGCCATACCGGCTATCCGGGAGTTTTTGTTTTATGGAAAGGTCGGGGCGATCGTGGTCACCAAAAGAAACAAGGAAATGCAGCAACTGATCCGCAGCATGACCGAAAATCATCCGGTTCCACTCCTGATCGTAACCAAAGCTGATTACAAAGCAAGGCTGACAGCGGCCATCTCCGAATATGGTATTAATGTGGGGTTGATGATGACCTTTCCTTTTATTATCCCGGAAGAAATCTGGAGCATACCCGAAAAGGGGTTTATCAATTTTCATTTTGGCCTGTTGCCGGAATGCCGGGGTCCCCAACCTATTCTTTGGCATATGCTGAATAATGATAAAGAGGCGGGAGTAACGGTACATAAGGTAGACGGAGGGATCGATACCGGGGAAATCATTATGCAGGAGCGAATCGAAATTGCTGAAGAGGATACTTATGGTTCACTACAGGCTAAACTGGGTTTTATCGCGGCCCGTCCTGCGGCAAATTTGCTGAAGATTCTTTCCTTCGGTACCATGGTTCCTTCCAGGCCTCAGGATGAATCAAAAGCCAGGTATTTTGAAATGCCAACGGCCAAAGAAATAACGATCCGCTGGAATATGACGGCGTCTGCCATCATCAGACTGGTAAATGCCTGCAATCCCTGGAACAAGGGAGCCGGAGCTATGGTCAATAACTGGCTGATAGGAATAGCCGAGGCTGAAATGGCCGGAGAAGCCGCAGATGATCTGGCACCCGGAACCATCATCACCTGTGATCGGGAGAACGGACTGCAGGTGAAAACGGCAGATCAGAAAAAACTCAAATTGACAATTGTGTACCTGCAGGAAGGTTTTTTTTCCGGTCACCGCCTTTCACAGTTCGGAATTGAGCAGGGAATGAGCTTTCAGGATTAAACTAAAACTCTACAAAAGCAGAAATTGGTATTCAACAAATTTTTCAAAAAACTGAAATAAAAAAGTAAGGGCTCTACATTTTTTAATACAAAACATATGGATTTCCTCTTATAATTTTCAATTAACTATAATTCATTAGACTACTGGAAACGAGTTGTTTGATGAAATACAGCAGTTTCTTTTACATTAATATAGGTAAATAGAGAAATCGACTTATATTTATAGCGGCCCAAAACCAACCACTTATGACTTTCCTTAAGGCAACCCTTGCAAAACTTTGTTTTGCCCTCCTTTCTTTAATCATTTTTTCCAACAGTACTAAAGCACAAACCACGCTTGCAGCCGGAGAAGTCGCATTCACCGGGTATATCGCAGCGGACGGAGCGAATCCTGACCGGTTTACTTTTGTAGTGTTAACTGCTATTCAGGCCAATACCGTGATCCGGTTTACCGACTACGGCTGGAGGACCGACCTGAATGCTTTTAATTCAGCAGCAACCCTGGAGTCTGAACTGGTATATACAGCTGGTTCGGCTTATCCTGCAGGAACAGAAATCCAAATCTCCGGGGCCAGCGCCACTGTGATTGGTGGGGGTTCTGCCGGAACTGTTGTTTATAGTGTAGGGGCTGGCTTTGCAGCCGGCAATCTTAACCTGAGTAGTGGTGGTGATCAGATTTTGGCCTATCAGGGCAGTTTTGCTTCTCCTACATTTATTGCCGGAATTCACATGAACACACAGGCGGCAGCCAACGGCGACCCCAATAATACAACTGATGCAGCATGGGATGGTGTGATCCCTGCTCTTCAAATCACCGGAAGTAATAGTAGTAAACCAGTTTCTTTAACTGCCGGAACCAGTTCACTCTGGATCGGTACAATCAACGCCGTATCACCTTTTGCTACAGAGTGGGACAATGGTCGTTTCAATTGCGGACCGGATGTTAGCACCGCGCCCCTGGCCCGTGCTGCCATTAACACAGCAGCGAACTGGACGATTTCAAACACTACGCCCGGGTTTACAATACCCACGGGTTGTAACTATATGGGTGTGTTATCGGCCCCTGGTATAACAGGTCAGCCTGCCAACAGCGCCATCTGCGAGGGTACCAATACCAGTTTCGGTATCACTGCAACCGGCGCTACCGGTTACCAGTGGCAGGTGGATAATGGTGGTGGATTTGTCAATGTTACTGATAACGCTACATACAGTGGCGCCTTAACTGCCACATTAAATATAACAGCAGCTCCGTTTAGTCTCAATGGGTATTTGTATCGCTGTATTGCTTCAAACGGATCAGGATCTACGAATTCCAATTCTGCAACATTAACTATAACAGCCTTACCGGTTGCTCCTTCATTATTAGCAAAAACACCAGCTACCGTTATTGTAGCGGATGGTACACCGGTCAGCGCCACCTTTAATGCAGGAAGTGGTGGAACGGGATGTGCTGATGATTTCAGATACAGCATCGATGGCGGGGCTACTTATTTACCTTATACCCCAGGTGCAAATATCAACACAACCGGTCTTGCCGCAACTGGTGGAACAGTTGTAATTGAGGGCCGCAGAGCAGGTTGTTCTTCAGGTTGTCAGGGTAGTTATGTAGGACTGGCTTCCTGGGTGGTAACACCACTTCCGCCTGCTGCCACTACACTGGTTGCCGGTGATATCGCATTCACCAGTTATGCATCCAGTTATCCAACTGTTCCGGAAGATAATTTCTCCTTTGTATTGCTGAGAAGTGTTGGAGCCGGTACGACTATCAATTTTACGAATAATGGATGGCTGAGCACGAATGTTTTGCAATCCGGAGAAGAAACATTGACCTGGACTGCACCTGCCGGTGGTTTGATTGCAGGTACCGAGATCAGGATTACCGACTTAACTGCAACAAAATCCGGAGGTGGTAATGCCGGTTCTGTTACAGGTACCGGGCTGAACCTGAATACCAGTGGTGATCAGATCCTGGCTTATCAGGGTCCTTCCGGATCGCCCATATTTATCAGTGCCATTCATATGAATGTATTCACCATCGGAGGCGGCGATCCTGTTAATACAACAGCCGCAGCCTGGGATGGTACAGCCAATACGCCCAGCAGCAGTGCACTGCCCACCGGTTTAACAACCGGTGTCAACTGTATCTGGATTGGTACACAAGGAGTCCCGGCTTCAGAATTTAATAATGCCCGTTATGGCAACTGTGCAGCAGCAGCCGTTTCAGGTCCCGTAACTGCACTTCGCGCCTTGTTGAATAATCAGGCCAACTGGATCACTGATGATAATACACCTCCTTCCTTTGTATTGCCAACAGGTTGTAACTACCTGGGTACAGCTTGTCCAACCATTACGGTTACAAACCCAGGAACAACAACCGGCACAGTAGGAACAGCATTCAGCCAGACCTTTACAGCATCTGGCGGTGCCCCGGCTTATACTTTTACTACGGTTAGTCCATTACCAACCGGAATTACCCTTTCATCTGGCGGTGTATTAAGTGGTACGCCTACACAATCCGGTTCATTCCCGATTGTTGTTACCGCGACAGATGTCAATGGTTGCGCCGGAGATGGAGCTACTTATACCTTAGTGATCTCCTGTCAAACAATCACCGTATCAAATCCTGCCAATGCATCCGGAACTGCAGGAACTCCGTTCAGCGAAACCTTTACTGAAACGGGCTCTCTCGGCGGTGCGACCTTTACAACCGCCAGTACCCTGCCTTTGGGTATTGCCCTTTCAACTGCCGGTGTATTGAGTGGTACACCCACACAAACCGGAACCTTCCCAATAGTGGTAACGGTAACAGATGGCAACGGTTGTACCGGTACAGGAACAACTTATAATCTGGTGATTGCTTGCGCAGCCTATAGCATTACTGCAACACCTGCTTCTCAGTCAAGATGTTCTGGAACAGCCATTCAACCCATTTTAATGAGCAGTACGGCTGGTGGAACAACCTTTAACTGGGTCAGGGATAATGTGCCAACCATTGGCGGATCCATTCCGGCCAGCGGATCTGGTAATATCACCGGAAACCTGGTAAATAATACGGGCGCTCCGGTTACCGTTACTTTCACTATTACACCAGATCTGGGTGGTTGTCCGGCCACACCGGTTACAGCAACTGTAACGGTTAATCCTTTGCCAGTGGCCCTGATCACTGGCCCCGGCACTGTTGGGGCTGTGCCGAATTGCCAGAATTCTGACGTCGTATTGTCTGGTGCAACTTCTACAGGTACCGGCCTTACTTATGCATGGGGCAGAAGCTTGTTTACAACTCCGTTTACAGCCGTAGGTACCGCACAAACCCTGCCGATTGAAGTGGGAGGAAACTACCTGCTGACAGTAACAAGCGCAGATGGTTGTACAGATACAGCAATGACATCAGTGCTTGTAGCCGATTATATTTTCAATGGCAATCTCGCCCCTGGCGATGCGGTTCAAACAGGTCGCCTGAACAGGTTTGCTGCAATATCTACTTGCGCAGCGCCCAAAGGCTGTCCGGGTATCTTTACATCAACAGGAAGCAGGTTATACGATTCATATACAGTTACGAATCCATACAGTACGCCTGTATGCGCCACCATTGGAATCACCTCCTTCTGCTCAACAAATATTTTCTGTGCCGCTTATCTGGGTGCATACGATCCGAACAACCAATGCGTCAACTATTTAGCTGATGGAGGTTCTTCATTTACCACAACCGGCTTCTATGAAGCAACGATCCCTGGCAATGCAACCATAACCATCGTAATACACGAAGTAAATCCAGGTGCAGGTTGCGCGGGTTACCGGTTGTCTGTTCATCTTCCAAGAGAAGGGATTATAGCTACACCTTCCGCTCCTTATTGTTCCGGCACGCCGATTACACTTACAGCGCCTCCGGCAAACAACTATAGCTGGACACCAGGTGGTGCCACCACTCAAACAATTGTTGTAAATCCGCCACTTGGCACTACCAACTATAGTGTTCAGTCAGGGTTCGGCAACTGGGGTTGTGTGGGCGATACTTCTGTAACACTTGTAGTAGGCTCCAATCCGGATGTTAATGCAGTAGCTAATCAGTTCTATTGCGCAGGATCCTCAGCCGGACCGATTCCATTTACCGGTTCCGTTCCTGGTACCACTTATAACTGGACGAATACCAATACCGCAATCGGGCTGGCAGCAAGTGGCACCGGTGATATTCCAACCTTTACGGCTACGAATGCTACAGGGGCTCCCATTTCAGGAACCATCACTGTTACACCGGTCAACGGACCTTGTACGGGTACACCAATCACCTTTACCATCACTGTTGCAAACACTCCGTCGATTACAGGAGTAACCAATGATGAAATATGTGCACCGGGTGGTGTCGTAAATCTGACTGCAGCAGGAAATGGTGTGATTAACTGGTACACTGCCGCAACCGGTGGTAACCTGGTCAACACTGGTACAACTTTCAACCCCAATATTTCTGCCACTACTACTTATTATGTAGAAAGTCAGATCAATGAACCAGCCGCTCAAACAGTGGCGATGCCGGGTCAAAGCAGCACTTTCCCGGGTAATGTAAGAGGATACTGGTTCACCGCCCCTGTTGATTTTGTGATGACGGGATTATTTGTACCAACAACAGCATCTTCCGGAAACCAGCAGGTAGCAGTATTGAAGTTCAATGGCAATACACCGCCACCTGTTTTCTCAGCAACTACAAATGCGTTCAGCACCCTGTTCCTGACAAAGGCAAATACCTCACCCGGCTATATTGCCGTGAATATTCCAATCAAAGCTGGTGAAGTAATCGGCGTTCTGGGTAACAGGGCAGATCTGAATTCCTATGCACCGGGCGATTATAACACCACAATATTTGGTCAGGCAGTACAAATGCAGAGATTGGGTATGCAATTCCCGCTTTCTTCAACTGATCCAAGGGATATCTGGAGGGAGTTTGGTCCAAGTACAAGTATCTCAAGAATAGAATTTACCTATACTTCGATCGCCTGTTCCAGCTCACCAAGGGTACCAGTAACCGGTACAGTGAACCCGCTGCCGGTCGCAACAGCTACCCCGGCTTCACAAACGGTTTGTTCCGGACCAATCACCAGCATTATCCTGACCAGTTCAGAGCCTGGCACTACCTATGCCTGGACAAGGGATAATACCGTGAATGTAACCGGCATTGCTGCCAGTGGAACCGGCGATATCAGTGGTACACTGACCAATAATACATTCGTACCACAAACAGTAACCTTTACCATCACACCGACCGTTACTGCAACGGGTTGTGTGGGCGCTCCGATTACAGCCACTGTAACCGTGAACGCTGTACCAACCATTACCTGCCCGGCGAATATTACCGTCAACAACACTTTAGGTCTTTGTGGAAATACAATAACTTATACACCAACATTCACAGGTATTCCAGTGCCAGCCATTACCTATGCGTTTACCGGGGCTACAACAGCCAGCGGAAGCGGGGATGGAAGTGGTTCATTCTTTAATGTTGGCGCAACTACGGTAACAATTACCGCAACGAATTCCTGTGGTTTTGCCAGCTGTACATTCACTGTAACGGTGAATGATACAGAGCCACCGATTGTAACAACCGGCTCAATTGGCAGTTGCTATCCAAGTGTAGCTGCCGCTCAGGCCGCCGCACTGGCAGCCACTTCGGCTACCGATAATTGTCCGGGTGTGCTCACAGAAGTGGCCAGTACGGTTGGAACCTGCTCCGCTGTGGTTACAGTAACCACAACCGATGTGGCTGGTAATTCTACCGCTGTAACCTATAATACAAGGATTGATAATACAGCACCGGTGATCACCTGTCCTGCTCCTGTAACAGTGAGCTGTGCCAGCGCAGTACCGGCTCCGGATATTGCCAGTGTAACAGTAACTGATAACTGTCCTGGTGCTATCATCATAACATGGCAGGGTGATGTGATCAGTGCGCAAACATGTACCAACAGATATACCGTTACACGTACCTATCGTGCAACAGATGTTTGTGGCAATTTCGCTGAGTGTACACAGATCATTACCGTAAACGATCAGACAGCACCAACCTTAACCTGTCCTGCACCTGTAACCGTAAGTTGTGCCGCAGCCGTTCCTGTACCGGATATCAATAGCGTAACAGGTGTAACCGACAACTGTGGTGGCCCCGTAACGGTTACCCATGTAAGCGATGTGATCAGCGCCCAGACCTGTCTGAACCGCTATACTATCACCCGTACTTACAGGGCAACAGATGTGTGTGGTAATTTTGCAGAGTGTACACAGATCATTACGGTGAACGACCAAACTCCACCTGTAATTACCTGTCCTGCTAATATCACAGTAAACAATACACCAAACCAGTGTGGTGCCATTGTGAATTTCACTGTAACAGCAACTGATAACTGTGCCGGTGCAATCACCATAACTTCGGTACCTGCTTCCGGTAGCTTCTTCCCTGTAGGAACTACAACAGTAACTTCTACTGCGGTGGATGCCTGCGGAAATACTTCTACCTGTACGTTTACTGTAACAGTAGTGGATGTACAACCACCGGTGATCACTTGCCCGGCGAATATCACAACAGGTAATAATCCTGGTATCTGCGGTGCAGTGGTGAACTTCCCGCTGCCAACAGTTTCCGATAACTGCCCGCTTCCGGGTGGTGTAACGCTGAATCAGAATACGAACACAACAACCATTGCCTTCAATACCGGAATTTCCTGTAACGCAGGTGCTACTTCATTCTGGAGAGCCTATAACCTTGCCAGCTTCCCGGCTGTAACCGGTCCGCTGACAATCAATAGTGTGAGATTTGGTATTGAAGTTAATAACACCGGAGTTGGACAAACCATGACGGTTAACCTGTATAATCAAACCGGCGCTGCCTTCCCTGGCGGAACCAGAACCCTGATTGCAACAGGAACAGTAAGTATCACTGCTGCGGCGAATACTTTCTATACCGTGAATTTTGGATCAGCCCCAACCGTACCTGCCAACGCCATCATCATTGTGGAAGTAGCAACTCCTGTGGGAGGAGTCTTCCCTGCAGCCAATGGACTGGGAGAATCCGGACCTTCCTATATCTCATCCACAGCTTGTGGTGTGCCGAACCCGGTAACACTGGCTTCACTTGGCTTTACTGCTAACCATACAATTATTGGTATGTCGGGTACAGTTCCTGTTGTGCCACCAATACTGGTTCAAACAGGCGGTCTGCCATCAGGCAGCACCTTCCCGGTTGGTACTACAACAAATACATTTGTTGCCAGGGATAATGCAGGCAATACATCAACCTGTTCATTTACCGTAACAGTAAATGATGTAGAACAACCAACGATCACTTGTCCTGCCAACCAGGTAAGGAATACTGATCCGGGTGTTTGCTACGCTACCTTCCCTGATCCTCCGGGCATACCAAGACCAACCTTTGCAGATAACTGCGCGGTAACAAGGCTTACCTGGAGCATGACAGGACCTGGTGGAACGACCACTTCTCCTGCAACAGGTATCAACTATGTACCGAATAACACACAGTTCCTGCTGAATGGTACAACCGGTCAGGGTATAACCACTATTACTTATACCGCAGCTGATGCAGCTGGAAATACACGGACCTGCTCATTCACTGTAACGGTGAACGATGCCTCTATACCTGTGATCAGTGTTCAGCCGGCATCAGTCTTTGTTTGCGAAGGCGGAAATGCCGTATTCAGTGTAACAGCTACAGCCGGAACGGGTAACCCGCTTGGCTACCAGTGGCAGCAATGGAATGGCAGTGCATGGGTGAATATTACCGGTGCTACCACTTCTACGCTGACCATCCCTGCGGTTGCATTTACTCAGAACACCAATACATACCGTGTGGTACTCACCGGCAGATGTTCTGTAGTGAATTCTGCAGCAGCTACGCTGTTTGTGAATCCGCTGCCGAGCGTGACCCTGCTGACTTCAATACCACCAGCACTGCAACCCGGTCAGGCACTGAATATCACATCAACAGTGAATCCTCCGGGTGGTACTTATGCATGGTTCCTGAATGGTCAGTTGCTGCCAACAGCACTGGGGTCATCACTCACTAACCTGACAGTTGACAACCAGGGCACTTACCGCCTGGTTTACACAGACCTCAACGGTTGTGTAGGCACATCGGCCAACCTGGTGATCAGCGCCTTCCAGTCAGAGAAACTCTGGATTTATCCGAATCCGAATAGCGGAAGATTCCAGATCCGTTTCTACAATCATGTGAATGAAAAAATCACCATCAATGTGTATGACATGAAGGGTGCAAGGATTCACCAGCAGGTTGAAACACCATCAGCCAACTACACCAGGATCGATGTGAACCTGGGTGCCGGTATACCTGCAGGCTTCTACAATGTGGAAGTAAGAGGTGGTAATGGTGCACTGATTGGAAACAAGAAGATCGTGGTACATCATAACTAAACAGCATTTTTAACTGAATACAACGGGACTGTGATTCACAGTCCCGTTTTTTTATGACCATCAACAATACCAAATCACAGCACCCTGCTTAAATTTGTCATCATCAATAATTGAAAAATGAAACTCGACCTTGCTGCCATGCGGCCCGTCAATGTACAAAGAGCCCGGGAGGGATTTAAATGTTACGACAATCAACCGCTCACGTATTGGACCACTGCTTTGGCAGGTGAGGTAGGAGAGCTTTGCAATATGATCAAGAAAATGCAAAGAGTGGAAAGAGGGGGCCTGGATGGTGGCAGCAGCTACACGGCAAAAGATATCAGCAAAGAAATGCTCAAAGAAGAAATCGGTGGGATTGCCATCTATCTCGACTTGCTGGCCTCCCTGCTGGATATTGATCTGGAGGAAGCCATCATGGATACATTTAATAGTAAATCAGAAAAGTACGGCTTCCCACAATTTCTTGAAACCTCAACTCCGGGAGATTCTATCCAACTTTAAAATCGTATCATGAAATCCTCACAGCAACTCGCTGCTCATTTCAGACAACTCTGCTACGGAGGCAACTGGACATGGGTGAACCTGAAGGATACACTGAAAGATATCAGCTGGGAACAGGCCATTACAAAAGTGCAGGATTTTAATACCATCGCCGTGCTCGTATATCATATCGGATATTATGTATCCGTTCAGCTGAAAGTTTTAAAAGGAGGAAACCTCGAAGGAACCGATAAAGACAGTTTTAATTGCCCGCCTATTGAATCAGCCGCAGACTGGGAAGCGCTGCTCAGTAAAACCTGGCAGGAGGGGGAAGAATATGCCGCACTGGTGGAACAGATTCCTGATCCGCAGCTGGAAGAAGTATTTGTGATGGAAAAGTATGGAAACTGGCACCGCAACCTCATGGGACTGATTGAACATGCGCATTACCACCTGGGACAAATCGTTATACTGAAAAAATGGGTGCAGTCTGATAAAGCATAAAAATTCTTAGATAAAGGAAACTAACTTTTCAGTGCAGTTTCATCTTCACTGCATGCTAAGGAAAAGGCGGGTAAAGAAAAATACCTGCGAAGGCATTTAGGAATTTAAACAAACCTCTGCGTAAACTCCTTAACTCCTTTCTCTGCGGTGAAAGAAACTTACAACGAGCTCATATCAATCACAAACCGGTACCGCACATCACCTTTCAGCATTCTCTCATACGCTTCATTGATCTGGTCCATCCGGATCATTTCAATATCACTCACGATATTATGTTCGGCACAATAATCCAGCATTTCCTGTGTCTCAGGTAAGCCGCCAATTAGAGAACCTCCCAGGGACTTTCTTCCAAAGATCAGACTCATAGAATGAACCGGCGTAGGAGCCGGTGGAACACCCACACAAACCATGGTACCATTGGTTTTCAGCATACCCAGGTAAAAATTGTAGTCATGCTGAGCAGATACGGTATCAAGAATAAAATCAAAATAACCGCTTACTGATTTGGCCTGCGCCTCATCACTGGTTAAAACAAATTTATGAGCACCCAAACGCTGAGCATCTTTTTCCTTAGAGGGAGAATGGCTGAGCATGGTCACTTCTGCTCCCATACTTACCGCAAACTTCACACCCATATGACCCAAACCACCCAGTCCAAGTATACCCACTTTCATACCGGGACCTATTTTCCAATGCCGAAGGGGTGAATAGGTAGTGATACCGGCGCAAAGCAGGGGAGCAGTAGCCGCCAGATCCAGTTTGTCAGAAATATGCAGTACAAAATCTTCATGTGCCAGAATCATTTTACTGTATCCGCCATACGTGGGTCCGCTGCCATCTCTTTCCATTCCACCATAAGTAAAAACACCACCCTGCGCGCAATACTGTTCCAGACCATCTTTACAATTATCACATTCGCGACAACTGTCAACCAGACAACCAATCGCTGCCAGATCACCTGCCTTGAATTTTTTTACATGCGCGCCTACTGCCGTTACACGACCAACGATTTCATGTCCGGGAACAACGGGAAATACTGTCATGCCCCACTCATTCCGGGCAAAATGCAAATCACTGTGGCAAACACCGCAGAAAAGGATCTCTATCTGAACATCATGTGGTTTGGGATCCCTTCTTTCAACCGTCCAGGGAGCAAGGGGTGAATGGTCAGTTTGGGCGGCATAGGCTTTTGTAGCAGTCATAATAGTGATATATATAAGTGTATCAGTAAAATTAAACCTTCCTGATTCAATTAACGGCTTTATTCTACCGTTTTATAAATAAATAACATGCTGTTTCAACTGATCCACTTTTTTTCTGAAAAGAGCCAGGTCCTATCTTTAGTCAATGAACAGAATTGACCGCCTGGCCGCCATCCTGATACAGCTACAATCGAAACGGTTGGTGAAAGCACAGGAAATCGCTGATAAGTTCGATATCAGCCTGCGCACCGTTTACCGGGATGTTAAAGCACTGGAAGAAGGAGGTGTACCCGTGATCGGAGAAGCTGGTTCGGGTTATACCCTGATGGAAGGGTACCGGCTGCCACCGGTGATGTTCAGTCAGGAAGAAGCCACAGCCCTGCTGACTGCCTCCAAACTCGTACAATCAAAAACCGATGCCGGTATCCGCAAACATTTTCAATCGGCATTGGATAAAATAAGGGCAGTATTGCGTTACCCGGAAAAAGATCACCTCGAAGGCATCGATGCACATATTGCCGTGATGAATCATCCGGCGATACAATACCGGTCAAATGAAGAACTCTGGCTGCAACAAATTCTCCATGCCATTGCGGGTTCCGAATTGATAGAGATTGAATATACCAGCATCGAAAAAAACGAGAAAAGCAAACGCCGGCTGGAACCTGTGGGTATTTATTATCTCGGTACACACTGGCACCTGATTGCCTGGTGCCATTTGCGGAATGACTACCGCAACTTTCGCACAGATCGAATCGGCCGGCTGAAAGCTACCGGAGAAAAAACCAATCAGCAGCATCCACCCCTGCAAAGCTTTATCGAAAAAATGAGCCGGCAGGAAAAGGATCTGACCAAGGTTGTAATAGATGTTAACCCGGAAATAGTGAAATACCTGGGTGAACAGAAGTATTACCATGGCTATATACAGGAGGAACCGGCAGGCGACATGATCCGGATGACCTTCCTCGCTGCTTCTCTCACAGGATTAGCGCGCTGGTTCATGTTATTTGGTGATCATGCCCGGATCATTGAACCCCTGGAAATGAACATCCTGGTAACAGACATAGCCAAAGCCATACTGGATACACTGGCGGCTGCCGGAAAACATAAAGAAGGAGGCTAATTTTATTTTTTGATCACCGATTTCCTGCTGACATAGGGTTGTCACTAAGCGGTTGTTGTTTTGTACTAACAAAAAACAAAACACATGACCATTATTGATTACCTGAAAAGACAATTCATTGAAGAAGGGGCGATCACCCGCAAATTCCTGGCCCTTGTGCACGATGGCGACTGGCATTATAAGCCGCATGAAAAATCCATGCCTATGAATGCCCTGGCCACCCATATCGCCGATCTCCCCGGCTGGTTTCACATGACCCTGACCACCGATGAACTGGATTTTGCAAAATACCCCGAACAAACGCCGCTGAAAGACAATCAGGAACTGCTGGCCTATTTCGATAAAAAATATGCAGAAGGGCTTTCAGTACTGGTTGCCGAAAACGAAGCCTTGCTGCAAAACCCCTGGACACTTCGGCATGCAGATAATATTTTTCTCACCGAGCCCAAGGTAAGTGTACTATGTATGTCGATGAGTCAGCAAATCCACCACCGCGCTCAGCTAGGGGTGTACCTTCGCCTGTTGAATATTCCGATCCCGGGAAGCTATGGACCCAGTGCAGATGAGAATAAATTTATGTAAATAGAAATCCCGCATAGATTGAGTTATCCGTAGCAAAATATTCTTTGCGGGATTATTCTTTAAAATATTCCCGGCAAGCCCTTACCTGATCTGTATTGATGATATCTACTCCCCAGGATTTCATTTTTCTCCAGGAACCAGGATGGTCCGGTATCCCCCAGAGACGGAGCAATTTCCCTGAACGGTGAACAGCACTGGCGAGGGATTTTATTTTTTTCCGGGCAGGATGCGAATAACTTTTGTAAGCGTCACTGATAAATGCCACGCGACCCAACGTGGCCATATCATATGTTTCATCCGGGCGACCATCAAATAGGAAATACACTGGCCAATTCAGCCAATCTTTCGGATTTCCCCTTTCCCCGCTGATCACTACCTGCATCCGCTGCGGATTAAATAAATGGGGATAGGGTTCCAGCATTTTTGACAGGGCCGGTAATACGGCTGCACTATTTGATTTGATATCAATCAGCAGATAAGGAAAATGGACGGCGACCCCTTGCGGAATTGCATTCAACCAATGGAGTAAAGGCTGAATATAAAGACTGTCAAGAGAAGGAGCATTCGGCAGTTCTGCTTCATCATGTGCCACCCGCAATTGTCCCTGGTAAAGGAAAATATCTGCTTCTATTGAAAACACGTTACAGGCCAATGCTTCCTGCAGGGGACTGGGTTGCCGGTAATCATTATGTGAATGTATCCTCACCGGCTGAGCCAATAAACAGAGCCGGCAAACAAGGAAGAGAAGCAGGATAATTGATTTCATCAACTAAAGATATTGATTTGGGGTATCCGTAAAATGTTCTGTTCTGCTTTAAGCATGTTCAAAATGCTGCTACTGGGTGTAGTGGTTTTATGCAATCAGGAATCCCAGGCGCCGCTTTTGCTGATTCCGCTCCCGCAAACATTCCTGCTGTTTAACTTCTGCTTTGCAATACATCCCTGAAAAATTCCGTTTATCCAAATCCAGACGGAAACTGATCAGAAGATTTTATTCTACGAATATTATCGTATATATTCGTCAGGTATAGCCAAACCCATCGTATGAGAAAAATATTTGTTCTCCTGGCCATTCTATTGATGGCAGCAAGCTCCCATTCACAAGGTACACTCAGAGGAAGGATCCTGGATTCAGCCACAACCAAACCCCTCGGACTGGCCACCATCACTGTTTTTAAAGCAGCAGATACCACGATCATTACTTATCGCCTGAGTAATAATGACGGAGAATTCAGGATACCGGGGATTCCTTTTGATACCCGTTGCCGCGCCGTGATTTCTTATTCGGGGTATGCGGTGTTCCGTAAAGAATTCAGCATCGCTCCATCACAAACAACCATGGAACTGGATACAATCAGACTTTCCTCCGATGCTAAATCACTGGATGAGGTATTGGTGATGGCAGAGAGGCCACCGGTGGTGATTAAAAAAGATACGATTGAATTTAATGCCTCTGCTTTTAAAACATTACCCAATGCATTGGTGGAAGATCTGTTACGGAAACTACCGGGGGTATATGTAGATAAAGACGGCAATATCGCGGTGAACGGCAAACCGGTGAACAGGATCCTGGTGGATGGAAAAACCTTTTTTGGAGATGATCCTAAAATGGCCACCCGCAACCTGCCGGCACACGCCATTGATAAAGTTCAGGTAACAGATGATAAGGAAGAGATGATGCGCAACGGGGATGATAATCCCAATAATGTGGGAAAAGTAGTCAACATCACTTTGAAGAAAGGAATTAAAAAAGGCTGGTTTGGAAAATTATATGCCGGAGGCGGTTCAGATAAATTATATGAAGCAGGAGGAATTGCCAATATTTACAGGGATACCCTTCAACTAAGTGTACTGGGTTATATGAATAACCTGAATAAAGTAGGATTCAGTTTTTCAGAGTTGCAGCAAACAGGTGGGTTTGGCCGGGTACAAAGCAATAGCGCCAGCAGCAGCACCATGATCAGCTCTAATAATGGAGGCAGTACCATTTCCATCAATGGTATTAATTTCGGCGGAGCACAAAGCAGTGGTGGTATTTCCACCAGTAAAGGAGCCGGGTTTAACCTCAACCACGCACCCAATAATAAAAAGTCGCTCTTCCTCCAGTATTTTCATGGCAATGTATTAAGCGACCGGGTTTCCAGCACTGATTTCCTGCAGTATAATGCCGATACTATTGTAAGAACATATACCGGTGTAACGGGTGATTTTATTACCCGTTCACACATGATAGGTGCCGGTGCCAGGTTAAAACCGGACTCACTGACCAATATTTTATTCAATGCTAATTACCTGATCGGTATTCAGGATGAGGACCGGCTCAGTGATATTACCGGTTCAAGTAATAAAACCGGCTCCCTGAGCAACGGGAACCTGGATCAGTTCAATGATGCCAAGACCTATAACTACCGGCATGGATTATATATTACCCTTCTTTCCGGTAAAAAGAAAGGAAGAAGATTTAACCTGACGCAAAGCCTGGATATCAACAACCGCTACAATGACTACCAGTCTGAATCGGATATCCGGTATTTCTATCCGTTCAGCTATGACAGTATATATGCCCAGTTAAGAAAAGAGAGATTACCAAGAACAGATGCTTTTCTCAATTTTAATTACAGTGATCCACTCAACAAATCATTTACCCTTCGGCTGGGTGGAAGATATGAGTACAGCCGGCTCACTAATAGTGTGAACACATTTAATCGCTCGGTGAATGGCAAATTCGAATTACTGAACAGTTTGCTTAGCAGTGATTTTAAAAGAACGGGGCACCGTAGCTTTTTAACGGCAGGACTTGAATACAAATTGAAAAATGTGACATTGACACCGGGTGTCCGCGTACTGGACCAGCATGTGAATAACAAATTGATTTCAAGTGCTGCAGTTATCAAACAAAAGCAGTTTAATATCCTTCCTTCTTTCACGGCCACTTATAAACAGATGACGATTAATTACAGCCGTGACGTTAACCTCCCTGGTTTTACTTCGCTCAATCCGGTAAGGGATATCAGCAATCCCTATTTTGTTTTCAAAGGAAACCCCGACCTGCTTTCCTCGATCCGTGATAATATATCTCTGAACCTGTTCTTCAACGATTCTAAAAGATTTCTCTCTGTCAGCGGCTGGATGAGTGCGGCTTTCACCCAACAGGATGTGGTCAACAGTATCCTGCTCAACAGCGCAGGGGTTCAGGAAAGTACACCGGTGAATGCCAATGGCAGCCGCAATTACAGCATGAACTGGAATATCAATAAGCAATACAAGAACAAACAGAATATTATTGTGATGTGGAATACCGGCAACTGGATGGGAATAAACAAAAGCCGGTTATTTTTCAACGGGACATCCTCCTGGCAAACCACCTTTAATTACAGTCACTGGAATGGAGCCGGTATCAATTTTAAAGACAAAGTGGAGTGGAATGTCAATTATGGATTCAACCGCAACTTTACCAGATACAGCGGGGGTAATTTCCGCGAGCTGAAAGTGAAAAGTTATAATATGGGTACCGACCTCACCGTTCGCTGGCCCAGGCATTTTATCTGGGAAACGCAGGTAAACTATTCTTATAACAGCAGCATACCGGCAGGTCTTCCTAAAGATCTCCTGCGCTGGTCGGCCGCCCTGAATCTTACCATGCTGAAAAATGAAGCAGCTGTTATCAAATTTGCCGTGAATGATATCCTGAACCGGAATAACAATATCTGGGTGAATGCAATCAGAAACACAATTACCACTACCCAGAGTAATATTCTGGGACGTTACTTCCTGTTAACCTTTACCTATAATGTTCGTCCGGCAGGTGCGAAGAAAAAAGTGGGGGGAAGGGAAAGCCTGTTTTATTTTTAAGAAATAAGTACAATGAATTATCCTGCTTAGTGGACTGTAAAGTCCGAATATTAAGTTGGTCTCAGAATACTTATTGGTTCATATGTCATGATAGTACCTGAAATTGAAAAGCATCGGTTTGCCAAATAACCATCCTGGCTGACAAAATGCAATCAGTCGTTCCCAAATAATTCCTGAACGATTTCTTACCCCCTTCTGGGCTGTCATTCTGGCAATCTTATTTCTTTGGAACAAGGCTTGTAGCTTTGTAAGCCCAAATAAAAACTGAAACTATGATCCAGGAAAAAGGCAGCATTTCCATCAATACTGAGAATATCTTCCCCATCATCAAGAAATTCCTGTACAGCGACCATGAGATCTTTCTCCGGGAACTGGTCAGCAACGCTGTTGATGCCACCCAAAAACTGAAAAGACTGAGCAGCCTGGGCCATTATAACCAGGAATTGGGTAACCTGAATATTAAAGTGGCGATAGACAAGGAAGCCAAAACCCTTACGATCAGTGATAGCGGCATCGGCATGACCGCTGAAGAAATCAAAAAATATATTAACCAGGTGGCCTTCTCCGGGGCGACCGAGTTCATGGAAAAATTCAAGGAAGCCAATGATGCTAATGAAATCATCGGCCGTTTCGGACTGGGATTTTATTCCGCCTTTATGGTTTCCGAAAAAGTGGAAATCCAGACCCTGAGTTACCAGGAGGGTGCCAGCCCGGCCCGCTGGACCTGCGACGGAAGCACTGAATTTGAGATCACTGACGGTAATAAAACCGAAAGAGGAACCGATGTGATTTTATACCTGAATGAAGAATCCACCGAGTTTCTGGAAGAAAACCGGATTCAATCTATTTTGGATAAATATGCCAAATTCCTGCCTGTTCCGGTTCAGTTCGGTACCAAAACCGAATCAGTGGAAGATGGAACCGATGAGGAAGGAAAGACAAAATATAAAAGCATTGAGGTTGATAATATCATCAATAATACCAACCCGATCTGGACCAAGGCACCGGGGGAACTGAAAGATGAAGACTACCTCAGTTTTTACCAGGAATTGTATCCCTATAGCGATGAACCCTTATTCTGGATCCATCTCAATGTGGACTACCCCTTTAACCTTACCGGTGTTTTGTATTTCCCCAAACTGAAAAATGATTTTGAAGTACAGAAAAACAAAATCAAACTTTTCAGTCGCCAGGTTTTTATTACTGATGAAGTAAAAGACATTGTTCCCGAGTTCCTGTTGTTATTGCATGGGGTAATCGACTCCCCGGATATTCCGCTGAACGTGAGTCGCTCCTTCCTGCAAAGCGATGCCAATGTTAAAAAGATCAATAGCTATATCAGCCGCAAAGTGGCA
This sequence comes from Chitinophagaceae bacterium, assembly GCA_016720745.1. Lineage (GTDB taxonomy): Bacteria > Bacteroidota > Bacteroidia > Chitinophagales > Chitinophagaceae > JJ008. The sequence continues at coordinate 306,101 of JADKKA010000018.1, forward strand.
GAGAAACTGGCAGAACTTTTTAAAAAGGACCGCAAGGCTTATGAAGAAAAATGGACCGACATCGGCATTTTCGTGAAATACGGTGCCATCAGCGATGAAAAATTCAGTGAGAAAGCAAAAGATTTTTTATTACTGACCAATACCACCAAAGAACATTATACAATGGAAGAGTATAATGCGAAAGTAAAAGATTTTCAAACAGACAAAAACGGGCAGCTGATTTATCTCTACACAGCAGATGAAGAAAGACAACACAGCTATGTGGCTGCAGCACAGAAAAAGAATTATGATGTACTGCTGATGAACTCCCCGATCGATACCCATTTCATTCAGCACCTGGAAACAAAACTGGAAAAGACTTCACTGAAAAGAGTGGATGCGGATGTGGTGGAGAAATTAATTGAAAAAGAAGACGCAGAAAAACATCAACTCACTGAAGAAGAAACCGGTAAAATCAAATCCATCTTCGACCAGGCACTGAATAATATGCACATGAAGGTTGAGGTGGAAAGTCTGCCTTCAGATGCACAACCTGTTACTATTACTATGGAAGAATGGATGCGAAGGATGAAGGACATGAGTAAACTGGGAGGAGGAATGAGCTTCTATGGCAGCATGCCGGATAGTTATAAAGTATCCGTGAATGGAAACCATCCTATCATAAGCACTATATTATCGTTTGAAGAGCCCAGACAACAGGCAATGGCCAAACAACTGACAGACCTGGCCATGTTATCTCTTGGCCTGTTAAAAGGAGCTGACCTGACTGCTTTTGTAGAAAGAAGTATATCCGGAATGACACAGTAAGGGGAAACTCCGTTTTTACCAGCGGAAAATCCTGAATACTGTCCCTGATTGTTAAGCCAGTATTATCTTATTCAATCTATTAACAGCTGTGGATAATACCGGGAAAGATCCCATTGGATATATTAATGATTTTCTTCATCTTGAGTGTATTAAAACCACACTCAATACTTATGAGAAAATGCACAAGGGCCATACTGTTTGTATGGTTGAGCCTGACGGCAATGCAATTAGCTGCCCAGGTAAGTATCACATCAACGGCTACTGCCTACACACAAAACTTTAATACACTCCGGGCCACTGCCGGTACTTCCACCACCCTGCCCACCGGCTGGCGATTACTGGAAACAGGCACAGGAGCTAATACCTCTTATGCCAGCGATGCAGGCGCCACTGCAACCGGTAACACATATAGTTATGGAACCGGTACCAATACAGAAAGAGCATTTGGTGCCTTACGGTCAGGCTCAGTGATACCTGTAATGGGCGTTCAGGTTCGGAACAGCACCGGCCAAACCATCACTTCCATCAGCATTACATATACCGGAGAACAATGGCGTTGCGGTGCCACGGGTCGAAGTGATCAGCTGGATTTTCAATATAGCATGAATGCCACTTCTTTATCAACCGGTACCTGGACAGATAATAACAGCCTTGATTTTATTTCTCCTTCTACCACAAGTACAGGTGCTAAAGACGGAAACGCAGCGGCTAACCGTACAGTAAAGACTGCGATCATCACGGGCTTAAACATTGCCAATAACGGTTTATTCTGGCTTCGCTGGAATGATGCAGATGCCACCGGTGCAGATGATGGACTTTCCATAGATGATTTTTCTTTGCAATTGAATGCAACAGATATTACCGCACCAACCGCCACCGGATTCAATCCGGCCAATGCAGCTACCGCTGTGGCAATAAGCGGAAATCTCGTTATCAGCTTCAGTGAGAATATTCAGAAAGGTACTGCCGGCAATATCACTATCAAAAGAACCAGTGATAATGCAATAATTCAAACTACTGCTGTAACAGCTGCAGCCGTAACGGTGAGCAGCAATACCGCTACAATTCCTTTCAGCGGTCTTGCCTACAGTACTGCTTATTATGTGAATATCGATGCCGGTGCCTTCCGCGATCTGGCTGCAAATAATTTTGCAGGTATCAGCAGTACACCTACCTGGGGCTTTACAACGGGTGCCGCTCCGGCCGCTACCATCACTGTAAATCCCTCGGCTTTATCCTTTGGGTTTATAGCAGCAGGGAATTCATCCGTTGCACAAAGTTTTACTTTTTCGGCAACCAATATCAACTCATCCGTTACACTCAATGCACCAGCCGGCTTTGAGCTTTCAAAAAATAATACAACGTTTGCCATTTCTCAGGTATACACACAGGCAGAGGCCTTGGCAGGTCAAACTGTTTTTGTACGCTTTACACCATTGGCAGCGAATACAACCTATAGCGGACAAATCAACTTTGCGGCTACCGGTTTAAACCTGAACAATGTCAGTCTCTCGGGTAATAGCAATACCGGCACCGGCACTTTTAATCATTACTTTGGTAACCTGCATGCCCATAGCAGTTACTCAGATGGAAATGCAGATAATACCACCCGTATCCCGGCTGATGATTATGCCTATGCAAAAACGGCTCTCTGTATGGATTTTCTGGGTATCAGTGAACATAATCACGCTACAGCTGGTATGAGTATCAGTAACTGGCAACCCGGACGGTCACAAGCCGCAGCGGCCACCACTTCCAGCTTTGTGGGTTTATATGGAATGGAATGGGGCGTGATCAGCGGAGGCGGACACGTTATTGTTTATGGAATGGATTCCCTGGTTGGCTGGGAAACCGGTAACTACGACATCTTTGTTCCAAAAAGTGTGTACAAAGGAACCGGTGGCCTTTTTGATATCCTGAATCGCCACGGTAGTAATGCACTGGCCTACCTCGCCCATCCTAACAGTACCGATTATAATGATCTGCTGAACGGAAGTTTTGATGCTGCTGCTGATAATGCTGTTGTAGGGTCAGCAGTAGAGAGCGGCCCTGCATTCTCTACCAATACCACTTATACAAACCCGGCTACCTCTATGTCCTACCTGACCTACTACCGGAATATGTTGTCGAAGGGATATCATCTGGGTCCCGTGATTGATCATGATAACCATAACATGACTTTCGGACATACAGCTAAAACCCGGTTAGTAGTGATGGCACCAGCTCTGAATGAAAATGAACTCTTAGTAGGTATGCGCAATATGCGTTTCTATGCTTCGCAGGATTGTGGCGCCCGGCTTACCTATACCATCAATACGCAACCACTGGGTGCAGTGATTACTCAATCCGGTGCACCCAATATTACACTCAGCAGTACCGGAACAGCTTCTGCCATTACCAGCGTAGTGATTATGTCAGGTGTACCGGGAAGCGGAACCGCAGCCACTGCTCTGACCAGTTTTACCAGCGGCAATTTTACTCATACTGATAACACACTGGCCAATGGCAACCAGCGTTATTATTACCTGGACATTACAGAAGCCGATGGATCCCGGATTGTTACAGCACCGATCTGGTATACCCGCAATGATGCAATACAAAACAGACCAGCTCCGGTTACATCCTTCTTTACCGTGAATGAAACGGAGAAAGTAATACTGAAATGGACCACTCAATTTGAAGAACCCGGACAACAATTTGAAATATTCCGTTCTGCAGATGAAGGAAGAACCTACGCTTCTCTGGGATTATTGCAGGGCAAAGGAAATGAAATGGCCATGCAATCTTATTCAATTACCGATAACGATCCGCAATCCGGAGTAAGTTATTACCGGTTGGTACAGCGTAACAGTACCGGTGAAATTCGTTTCAGCGATATCAAAGTGGTGAACCGCAGCAAGGCACCCGCCTCCTGGTTTACTGTTTATCCCAACCCGGTTCAGGGCATACTCAGTATTAACCTGAATGCAGCAAAACCCGGTATGACCAAAGCAGAAATATTTGACATGAATGGCAGAAGATGGCTGGTTCAGCAGTATGCTGTAGTAGCCGGCGGTCAGGTATTATCACTGGATATGGGTCGCCTGGGACAAGGTGCTTATTTAATAAAAATCACTCAGGATGGAGTTAGCAGCTCTAGATTGGTCAACAAATTTTAAGTGACAAGTGAAGACATAAAAAAAGCCCGCATCAATGCGGGCTTTTTTATTCATTAAATTTTTTCAGGCGGCCTGCTCAGTATGGTGCTCAGCCGGTAAATCTGGTTTCATCTCCGGGTTGCAGACCAGAAATTCTGGTGGCTCTGCAGCACTTTTCAACATGTCCTCATACTTCTGTTTAAGGTATCTTTTGAACTTGCCAAGGTAGCCCGGCACTCGCAGGTCTTTGTCATTTACGGGTACGGCCTCTATCAGGTCGTTGCCGATGTACATCATCAGTTGCATAGTATTGGATATTGGACATCACAAAGCAAATCAATTTCCAACTTCCTGTCAATCCCAGATTTACTCAATTTTAAGCGGTAATTCTACGTATCAATTGAAGGAAAAAACGCATACGTTTTTTGCAAAAAGAGCATTCCGGAACCTCAACCCGCCCTTTGGTATCTTTGTGGATTAAATGCTTGCTATGAAAATTGCCGTCCTCGGTGCCGGAATGGTGGGCCGCGCTATTGCCCTTGATTTAGCGGACCAGTATGCTGTTACCTCCTTTGATTTGCACACTGATCAGCTCGACACACTCAGGAAACGCAATCCTGCTATTCAAACAAAACAAGCCAATCTGCGGGAAACAGCGAACTATTCCGACTGGCTGGCGCCCTTTGACCTGGTGGTAACAGCTGTTCCCGGTATGATGGGCTACGCCTGTCTGGAAGCCGTGATCAAGTCAGGTAAAAATGTGGTTGACATTTCTTTTTTTCCTGAAGATGTGCTGCAGCTGAACGAGCTGGCAAAACAAATGGATGTAACCGTGATTACCGATTGTGGCGTGGCACCCGGGATGAGTAACCTGATCCTGGGCAGGTACAATGCCACTATGAAAATTGACTCTTTTGCCTGTTATGTGGGCGGGCTGCCCCTGCATCCCCGGCCCCCATTTTTTTATAAAGCGCCATTTTCACCAATTGATGTGATACAGGAATATATCCGTCCGGCCAGACTGCTAGAAAAAGGCCGGATTGTAACAAAACCGGCTATGACCGACCGTGAAATGCTGGATTTTGGAAAAGCGGGACAACTGGAAGCATTCAATACCGACGGATTGCGTTCCCTGCTCTTTACCATGGGCCATATTCCGGAGCTAAAAGAAAAAACCTTGCGATATCCAGGTCACCTTGATCTGATTATCGCATTGGAACAATCCGGATTTTTGAGCGAAACTCCTGTACAGATAAATGATACCCTGATCAGTCCGCTGGACCTTAGCTCCCAACTGCTCCTGCGGGAATGGAAACTGGAACCCGATGAAGAAGAATTCACCGTGATGAAAGTAATCCTGCAGGGCGATGGACAAACCATTACCTACGATCTCTATGACCAGTATGATCCTGCAACGCAGACCTCTTCCATGGCAAGAACCACCGGATACACCTGTACAGCAGCCGTGAACCTGATTACCCGCGGACTATTTGCAGAAAAGGGAGTCTTTCCCCCGGAATTGATAGGTCACCGGATCGATTGCTTCAACTATGTGTTGGAGTACCTGGCTGAAAGAAATGTAAACTGGAAACTTTCAGTATCCTGACAAATACCACCCGGTGGGTATTGCCGTATTAACCCCGGTTTTTAACTTAGAACCATGTTTCGAATCAGGCTCAGATTTTTCTTGTTGTTCATACTGCTCAGCAACGGCTGGCTGCATGCCCAAAACTGGCAGGAACTGAATGACAGTCTCTCCTATTATTACGAAAGAAGCGATTTTAATCATGCGGTTCCTGTTGCCAGAAAAATTGCAGCAATGGCCCAAAAAGAAAGTGGTGATTCAAGCGAAAGCTATGGAACCGCATTGAACAATCTTGCCTTTTTACAGCAAAAAATAAATGACAACAAGGGAGCAGAAAAAAATTACCGGGAAGCAATGACAATCCGGTTCAAACTGCATTCCCCTGAACATGATGATTGCCTGAGTGTGGTACAGGGGCTGGGCGATTCGTTCTTCTGGCCCAGGGAAGCAATGAAGCAGTAAAAAATTATTCCACCTACCTGAAAAAACTGGAAGAAAACGGCAAACATCAATCACAGGCCGGCATATTGGCCAGGTACAGAAGGGCCGAGATTTTTCTGGAATCAGAAATACCCGAAAAAGCCAAGACTGATTTGATGGTCATTGCAAAAGCTATGAATCCTATGCTGGCTGATACCATATTGTATTATAACACTTTTAATTTTCTTACGAGAGTTTTCGGCGTATCTGGCTGCCATGGCTTATTTACAGGGAGGGGAAAAACAAAAAGGGGAGACCAGCTTTGATAAATGTATTGAAACCTGCAGGAAACTGGGTGCTCCGGAACTGCTGATGGCCAGATTACTCACACTCGATTCTGTATACATCGATCAGGACAAAAAGATGGAGCGTGAAAACATTTTAGCGGATATCCTCGCATTGCAGGAAAAAAATCAGGTATTGAAAGATTCAGTCTGGTCGCTGAAAATTTCATCACTGGCTGGTATTTATGTCGACAAAGGCGACTATGCCAATGCGTCCATGCTCGCTGAAAAATATGATAGCTTAACACAGCAATGTTTTAAAGGCGACAATGAAGAATATTTACAAAGCAGACGTGTAGCCGGATATTTTTTTAGTTTAACGGAAAGGATGGATAAAGCCGAAAGGTATTACCAGGAAGCACTGCGCGTAGCCAAAAAAATATGGAAAGAGAATAGTGTGGAATATGCAAAACTGCTGAGGAATGTTGGCACCATGTATTATAATTCCGGTTTGTATAAAAAGTCGACAGAATTGCTGAAATCGGCTGCAGCTATCTTCGAGCAGTCCGATAGTACAGTATATGACCAGCTGGCTGATATTTACCATAAACTGGCCGGATCTTATGATTTACGATCTGAGAAAACACAGGATGAATATTATTTGAGAAAGGCGGTGGAAGTGGGGAAAAAAATTGCCGATGGAAATAAGATCAGAGCCATTTTATCAAATAACCTGGCGTATCATTATGAATCCACTAAACAATACAGCAGGGCAGACAGCATGTATGAAGATACCCGTACCTACACCAATCTGCCGGGTCAGCCAATTTATAACCAATACCTGATTGCAGGGGTACAACAGGCGGTCAATGCTGTGAACTGGGGCTATCTGCAAAAAGGCGAAGCAGCAATCCGGCAGATTCTCAAAGAATCCACCGCTTTTTACAAGGATAGCAATGCAAGGGATGACCGGTTTATACTCTTTATTTGCGAATACTACCGCATTACGCAGCAGTACCCACTGGCTGTGGAATGGGGTAAGAAAATGTTGTCTCAGGCAAAACGAAAAATGGGTGAGGATAACCCGGGCATGGTATCCACACTGGTGATACTGTCCAGATTATTTTTTGAATCCGGCAATTTTAAAGAAGCTGAAGAAGTCATTTCACTGATGAACCGGATCAGTCTGACCAGTATGTTGAAAAACTTCGAAGTGCTTTCCGATAGTGAAAAAGAAAAATACATTGCCAACAAGGTCAGCACCCAGCATTTATCCAACAGCCTTCTGCTCAGGGAAAAAAATGTATCCGCCGAATTTATTAAAGAAACATTTAACCAGACCCTGCTGCTGAAATCTCTGATCTTATCAGAAAACAGACGCATTACAGCAGCTGTATTGAATAGTTCAGATACCGTTTTGAAAAGATTATACCGTGACTGGTTGTCTATAAGACAAACGCTGGCAAAAGAATATGCCAAACCAAAACAGCTTCGGCAGGCCGGACTGGAAGCAACAGAAGAAAGGGCAGATCGGATTCAAAAAGAAATAACAGGCAGGTCATCAGGATTGATGAAGCAACAACAGACTTCCCGGGTTTCACTCCGCGACTTACAACAGTCATTGGCAGAAGATGAAGCGATCATCGAGTTTGTTTACTTTGGCGTATTCCGTAAATCAGCCGATAGTGCGATGTATGCTGCCTACGTGCTTAGGAAGAATAAGCAACCGGAATTTGTACCCCTGTGTGAAAAAATGGAATTGCAGAAATTATTCGATAGCGCCGGCAGCACGGCTACAGGAATGGTGAACCGGTTTTACCGGGGAACGGAAATCAGGAATAATTCCACGGCAACCGCATTAGGAAGTCAATTGTACAAACTGATCTGGGCACCGCTCGAACCGTATCTGAAAGGGGTAAAAAAAATTAATTACTCGCCTGCAGGAAAATTATACAGTATCGCTTTTCATGCCATTCCTGTTGACAGCACCCGCCTGCTCATGGATAAATATACCCTGCAACAGTTTACCAGTACAAGACAGGTGGCGCTGAATAAAATTGAAACAGGCAGTAAAAAAATAGGCAGTATCGCTTTATTCGGTGATCCGGCTTTTTCATTGGACAGCAGCGCCATGGTTAAACTGAAACGACCGGGCCAGACAGCATCTGAAATTATTACAGCTCAGGACAGAGGCACAAGAGGAGGCAGCTGGGTTGATTTGCCGGGCACAGCTGTGGAAGTGGAAAAAGTAAAACAGCTTTTTGACAAACAAGCACTGAGCGCAAACCTTTTTACAAAAGCAAGCGCTACGGAAGAAAATCTGAAAAGCCTGAATGGAAATGCTCCGCAGGTATTGCATATTGCCACGCATGGATTCTTCCTCCCTGAGCCAGCTAAGGAAGAGAACGGCAGTACACTTAATGGTCAGGATACTTATACTCTTGCAGCCGATCCTTTATTAAGAAGCGGATTGATACTCGCCGGCGGCAACCGTGCCTGGAGTGGTAAATCGCCTATTGATGGAGTGGAAGATGGAATTGCCACGGCTTATGAAATTTCTCAGTTGAATCTGTCCAATACCGAGCTGGTGGTACTCTCCGCCTGCGAAACAGCATTAGGGGATGTTAAAGGAAGCGAAGGGGTATTTGGATTACAGCGCGCCTTCAAAATGGCAGGTGTTAAAAAAATGATCGTCAGCCTCTGGCAGGTGCCCGATAAAGAAACCGCCGAACTGATGACCGCCTTTTACAGCTATTGGCTGAAAGGAAAAACCATCAACGAAGCTTTTGCTCAGGCACAGGCAGAGATGCGGAAGAAATACAGTCCGTATTACTGGGCTGCATTTGTATTGGTAGAGTAGGCTACCTGATTTCGGAGTACAAAGTATCCGGCTTTCTAATGGATACGTATATTAGATATAAGGTGGGTAGTATTAAACGTAAACAATGGTATCATCAGTTGTGGAATACCCGCTAAAGGGTATCCGACTTTGAAATGTTTTGGTTTATTTTATGCTAATGAAAAAGAATCTTAAAGGTTACTTACTCTATTTGCTTCTTTTTTTTACTGAAAATTCATTTGGCCAGAACTTGCAGCAATTGAACGACAGTCTGGTTTTTTGTGTAACAAAAGGAGATTTTGGTAAAGCTCTTTACTATGGCGAAAAAATGAAACCATTTATGCATCTCGACTCGGGGATGGGTGTGGAATATAAAAAGGGTTATTGGTGGTCAATGGCAACTTGTTATAAGCAGTTGGGTAAAAAACAGGAGTTGATTGAAAGCCTGCTGTTCCTTGAAAAGTGGTTTATGGATGCGGGTAAAACTGGTCATCCTGATTTTGCGATGGTATGTAATGAAGCCGGCTTTTATTATGCCGGAATAAAAGAATATTTTAAAGCTGAACAATACTGGAATAAATCAAGAACCGTTTTAAAAAACCAGGACGAAGGAGCAAACACTTCTTATGTAGCTGTTACAAATCACCTGGCAGTACTTCTGAGGGATCAAAAAAAATACGACCGTTCAGGTTTATTGTTTGAAGAAGCGATCCAAAAAGCAAAAAAAGGAGGCTTTTATAAGGATATCGCTGAAGTAATTTTCAATTTGGCAAAGCTCAAAATACTACAAGGCAGGTATGGAGAGGCCTCAGATTTACTTTTTGATATATTACTGAACGGAAATAACTTTTCTGGTATTACTGACCGGCTTTTAGTTGATATTGCTACAGAGTTGGGAATTATACAGAATGAAATGGGTTTGTTTCTTAGCGCCCATTCAATTCTCCGTAATACCAGTATTCAGGTAAACAAGAATTACGGACAATATAATCCCGACTTTTACAGACTGATGTTAATACTGGGTGATATATGCCTTGCAAACCACAAAACAGACGAGGCTTTATATTACTATACATATTCCTACAATACTGCTATCAGGGTATTCGGTGACAAAAGCCCGGAGACCATAAATACACGTGTGGCCAGAGCAAAGCTGTTGAATAATACGCTGCACCCGGAAATTGCATTGGATACGCTCAGGGAGGTATATCATATGATGAAGAGTATGAACCCGGATAGTAGCGGTTCCCTTTTTTATTCCTATTTTTTGGAAAGAGGAAAAACGCACCTTTTACTTAAGGAGTATGCACTCGCAGACAGCTTTTTTAATAAAGCGAAGGAATTTGCAAAAGCCCAAGTGGGTTACCCTGCTGCTTATATTGAAGTCTTGAACAACACGGCAGTTCTTTATGCCCGGCAGGGCGATACTTTCAGAGCAGGTATTGCTATTTCTGAGATCGTATCCCTGCAGTCTAAACATTTACCCCGGCGACACCCAGCCATTGATAAACAATGGGAAAGGTCAGTACTATTGAGTGAAGAAATGGGAGCTCAGGATGTAGTGGCAGGCTACCTGATGGCGTACTCAGGAACTAAAGTTGCACACATAAGGGAATTGTTCAACTTCTATTCAGAGTACGAGAAAAACAATTTCCTTGATAAAAATGTATCTCTGCTGGAGCATATCAATAGCTCTGCTTATAATTACAATACGACAGATGAAATATATCTGGAAACCCGTTACCTTATGAATGCAGCGCTTAAATCCTTAACTCTTTCCGATACCTATAGAATGTTGCAGGATGCCCGGGGCTCAAAAGACCCAGGCATTATTTCCAGGTTGCACAAGATGGATTCGCTTAAAACATGGTTGAAATACCAGTACAGTCTGCCGGCGACGAAAAGAAGCAAAGAACTTGATTGGGTAAGACTACAAAGTGATTTTCTTGAAAAGTCATTGCGAAAAGACCTGAATAAAAGTAATCAACAAGACGCATTTGAGGCGGATTTTGAGATTAACGCTTATAAGAAGAACCTGGCACCGGATGAGGCAGCCATTGAATTTGTCAGATTCAGGCTTCGGACAAACAGATGGACCGATAGTATAATGTATGGCGCCTATATTTTGAAGAAGAATGAGACTATGCCACAATTCATACCTCTTTTTGAAGAAAAACAATTGCAAAAAATTTTCGACAGTGCCGGCACCACTGCCACCAGTATGGTCAGCAAATTTTACCGGGGCGGTGATATAAAAAATAAAAGTACTGCTGCGGCTCTTGGAGCTGAATTGTACAAACTCACCTGGCGTCCGCTGGAACCATACCTGTCAGGAATCAGTAAAGTAAGCTACGCCCCTGCAGGAAAATTATATAGTATTGCTTTTCATGCCCTGCCTGTTGATAGCGGCAGAACCTTGATGGATAAATATACTTTGCAACAGTATACCAGTACAAGACAGGTGGCATTGAGGAAACAGGATGAACAGAGTAAGAAAATAAAAAGCATCACCCTGTTTGGCGATGCAGCTTTTGCAGCGGATAGTGTAATCATTCGGAGATCAAAAGAAATTGATCAAGAAAAAGCCCCTTCCAGTAATATTACATCTGCTGAAAGAGGAACAAGAGGCGGTAACTGGGCCAGTCTGCCAGGTACGGCCGATGAAGTGAAGAAAATCAGATCTGTATTTGAAAAAAGCCTGCCTCCGGGAGAGGCAGGTCAAATAATTACCCGGACATTTACTCAGAAGAACGCAACAGAAGAGAACCTGAAAGCATTGAGCGGCCAGTCACCCTATGTATTACATATTGCCACACATGGTTTCTTTTTACCTGAACCACGTTTGAAAGCGAGAAGTAATAACGATTTCGGTAATGAAAACAGCTATAATCTTGCAGATGACCCTTTGTTAAGAAGTGGCCTCATCTTCGCCGGCGGAAATTATGCCTGGAGCGGCAAAACACCAATAGAGGGGATCGAAGATGGTATTGCCACCGCCTATGAAATATCACAACTCAATTTGTCCAATACAGAATTGGTCGTCCTCTCCGCCTGTGAAACTGCCCTCGGAGATGTAAAAGGCAGCGAAGGCGTCTTTGGATTACAGCGCGCCTTCAAAATGGCAGGAGTTAAAAAAATGATCGTGAGCCTCTGGCAGGTACCCGATAAAGAAACCGCCGAACTGATGACCGCCTTTTACAGTTACTGGCTGAAAGGAAAAACCATCAACGAAGCTTTTGCACAGGCCCAGGCGGAAATGCGAAAGAAGTATAGTCCGTATTATTGGGCGGCTTTTGTACTGGTGGAGTAAAAACTTGTAAGTGAATAAAAACTATATTTTAAAAAATAAGAAAATGAAAAAAACAGGTTTAGTTATTGTATTTGTTTGTTTGCAGGCATGTCTCTTTGCGCAGTATGGCAGTGTGGCCGTTTTTGAAAACGGGGCCGATCAGAAAATAAAAAGGGTCAGGATATTTCCGGTCAAATGTACGGTTAACAGTATGCACGACTCCGCGTATAGAAATGTCATACGATCAGTGAATACTTTTATGAATCTGGATGGCAGTATAGTGTCTACAAAATTTTATATTCCTTTCACGGCTTTTGAAGGGGCAAAGAAATTTGCCATTGATGAATACATTGGAAAGAAAGATGCAAAAAAAGTAATTTTCATCAACGAGTCGGAGGAAATCCTGCTGGATTACAGCGGAAATGTGGTATCCTCGAACAGGCAGCAAAAACCAATTGGGGTGATGGTGATTTACTATGGCGATTACAGCAAAACCAAAGAGGGGTTAGCACTCAATTCAGCTTATGGTTATACAATTTACGGGAAGCCGGGCTTTAATGAAATGGATCTGGCCACTACATTAGCCGCTAAAGTGCTGGGTAGTACCAATTTCACCTACGAATGGCTGCCCGGTAAAACCATGGAGTATGCAAAAGGGAAAGTGGAGAAAGCGATTACTTTCAGGGATAATGGAGATTACAAGGTGAATTGACAATGTGATTTTTTCAGTACAATCAATACTTCGGACATTCAATCAACGATAATAAAAAACCCGGATTTGATAAGGATCCGGGTTTCAATTTTGAAGAATATTTTTATTCTGCTTCCGCCACCACTTCCTTTACCTCGGGAATCATTCTTTTCATCATTCCCTCAATACCCGCTTTCAGGGTGATCATGGAGGAAGGGCAGCCACTGCAGGATCCCTGCATCATCAGGTTCACCACACCGTCTTCATAACTTCTGAACTGAATCGCACCTCCATCCATTTCAACGGCAGGACGAACATAATTATCCAGTAATTCTTTGATTCTTTTTACCACATCATCATCATCGGCCGCCACTTCATTACTACTGGTTTGTTTGACAGCCGCCAGCTCTTCTTCATTGATCACCGGCTTGCCTTCTTCCAGGTAGTCTTTCAGAAACTGACGTACAGAAGGAATCACATCGTTCCAGTCAGTTTCACCCGTCTTGGTCAGCGTCACAAAATTGCTGGCAATAAACACGGCTTTGATAAAAGGGAAACCAAAAAGCTCAACAGCCAAAGGTGAAGGCTTGGCAGTTTCTGCATCCGGAAAATCAATGCTCTTGCCCGGATACAACAATTTATTGGCCACAAACTTCATGGTCTCGGGATTGGGCGTCATCTCCGTATAAATGCTGATAATGGGATTACCTGTCTTGATCATAATATGCAAAATTTATGTCCATTCCGGCTATCAGGCCGTCGGATATACAAAATTAACGAAACTGGCGGGGGAATGTTTACGAACTAAGGAAAGCTCCATTTCGGTCTTTACCCTGATTCAGCCCTTAAACACTGAAAAAGAAGGGCTTATTCCCTGAATTTCCCGGTTTTCTTGAGGTAGCGGACGAGGATATACAGCAGGACCAATAAACCCAGGAAGATGCCCAGCAGCAGGTTTCTGCAATCTTTATCATAACCACTGAACTGCGGATAATTCAGCAACAGGAGTAAAACAATACCACAGAGCCAGATAAACTGGGTGGTATGCTCCTTTAAAATCCAGCGCTTCCAGTTAAACTGCATACTGCGAAGGGTGGCAGATAAACCAGCGATACGGGGAAACCAGCGATTGACTTTTTTACAGTATTCATCAAAGCCCGGACCGAATTTGCCACGCAAAAAGTTCTCCTCTGCCAAAACTATGGCCTGATAAATGAACAGGAAAACAGGAATCATGATGGCTACATAGAATAACGAATTCGCAAGGATACCTACTCCAAGTAACATCAGAATATTGCCCACATACAAAGGATTACGGCAATGATTGAAAATGCCTTCCGTCACCAGCCCTTCTGCATAAGGCTTACCTTCTTTTCCCCCGCGTACAATATAAGCCAGTCCGATTGTGAGTCCGCGGATCAGCTGACCCAGACAGGTAATGAATAAACCAATCGCCACCGGCCATATATAATAGGTACTGCCAAATTGCGCCGGAGAAAACAGGGGCCAGGAAGGAATAAACAGTGCACCGTAAAAAAGGATAAAGATCCAGTTCCGATACTTGAAGAAAAAATTGCCGATGCTTACCATTAGTAGAAAATAAAAATCAAGAAACAAGATACAAGAAACAAAAAAAATTCAAGCGCAAAATGAAAATAAGGTCCGGTGAAGGGGTGTTTTTAGTTTTTAACGTTGGTATTTATTTGGTTCTTGCTTCTTCGGTTCTTTTCATTTTTTTGTAGCAATAATCCCCGCAAAATTGTACCACTTAAAAAACACTTCACAATGACTGAATCCCTGATCTCTCAGCAAGGAGATGTTTTCACTTAACTTATAAGGGACCAGCACATTTTCCAGCGCCTCCCTTTTCTGGGAAATTTCCATTTCGCTGTAACTGTTGCGGCGTTTGTAATTATAATAATAGTCAATAAAATCACGGTTGAAATTGCTTTCCTCCGCCAGGATTTTTTCCACCAGGATCAATACACCACCCGGATTGAGACCATCATAAATATCTTTTAAAACCTTTTCTCTGTAAATGGGGCGAACAAACTGCAGGGTCAGACAAAGCACCACCACGGAAGCGTTTTCAATTTTTACCCCATGAGCCAGATCGGCACAACGCAATTCATAAGGACGGGAAAAACCCAGTTCCATCAGCTTGGATTTGCATTTGTCCAGCATTTCCTGGGAATCATCAATCCCGATAAAGCGGATTTGCTGATCCACCATGGTGTTCATACCAATCATGGTGGTACCGGTGGAACAACCCAGATCGTAAACAAAACTTCCCTCGGCCGCATGATTGGCCGATAGTTCCGCCATCATCCGCTGGATCTCCCCGTAGAAAGGAACCGAACGGTTGACCATATCATCAAAAACCTTAGCCACATTGGCGCCAAACTTAAAATCGCTGGCTTTTTCTATCTCATCCCGGAAGACTTCATCTTTGCCCATAGACATTTATTAAGTGCTGCAAATTAAATCTATTTCCCGGCAAGAAGAAAAGTTAATAGGTTTGCGCCCTGCTATGGAAAACCAACGCCCGTTTCTTTATCAACCCCTCAACATCTAAACTTCTCAACCCCTCAACTATGAATAAAATCTACCACCTCGGCAATTGCACCACCTGCCAGGCCATTATAAAAGAAACCGGTGCAGACAAGGCCGGACTAACCATGCAGGATATTAAGTTTGAAAAGATCACCCCCGCACAGCTGGATGAAATGAAGAAAATGACCGGTAGCTATGAGGCCCTGTTCAGCCGCCGGGCACTCAAATACAAGGAACTTGGCCTGAAGGATAAAAAACTGGAAGAAAAGGATTACCGGAAATACATCCTCGAAGAATATACATTTCTGAAAAGACCGGTCACCATTCTGGGCAAACAGATTTTTGTGGGGAATGATAAGAAAACAGTCGCCGCATTAAAGGAAGCCCTGGCCCGTTAAACTAACCCGCTACATCAATAGCAGGATCAGTATCTGTGCCGCCACAATCCGCAGGATCATGGTAAAGGGATAAACCGTGGCATAAGTCACCGAAGGAATATCACTATTGGTCAGCTTACTCGCAAAGGCAAGTGCAGGAGGATCGGTAGAAGAGCCGGCCAGCAATCCGCATATTTCAAAAAAAGTCTTGCGGAAATATTTCCGCGCTATAATCCCGAATAATAATAAAGGAACAATGGTAATGAGGATTCCCATCCCGATCCAGGTCCATCCCCTCCCGTCTGCAAAAGCAACAGGCAGGTTATGACCACTTCCCAATCCCACACTGGCCAGGAACAAACTGATCCCTAACTCACGGATCATCAGGTTAGCACTGTTAGTGGTATAATTATTCAGGTAAAACAGATTCCCAAAACGACTCAGGGTTAATGCAATAATTAAAGGTCCTCCTGCCATTCCCAGTTTCACCGCTACCGGTACATTGGGAAAATGAAAAGGAATACTGCCCAGGATCACTCCCAGCACTATACCCATAAAGATGGGAGCCAGATCCGGCACTTCCAGTTTTTTCAGGGAATTACCCAGGGCCTTTGTCGCCATTTTTATACCATCTTCTGTACCCACCACTTTTACAGTATCACCCAATTGCAGAAACATATCACCATGCGGTACCATTTCAATTCCTGCCCTGTTTAAACGGGTAAAAGTAAAGTCATGCTGGTGCAGTTCCGGCTGATCTCCTAAGCGGCGATGCGTCACTTCTGCGCGGGTGACCAGGATCTGTCTGGATAAAAGACTACTGTCCTTTGCCGACTTGAGATCCAGCTCGCTTACCGGTCCAACCAGTAAACGCAGATCATCCATCTCATGCCGGGATGCAACAATGAGTAGTATATCGTTTTCCGCCAGAATCAGATCAGGTGTAGGAGTAATGATTTCATGCTGATGATACATTCTTGATACCACTACCGGTTCTTTCAGCATTTCAAATAAACGGCGGAGCGGCTGACCAATCAGTAATTTGTTTTCCAGTTTCAGGTGTACCGATACCGGCCGGTTGGCACGTAACACCCCCAGTTTGCGGTGAAGCTCCTGTTCTTTTTCAATTGATACCCCGAATATTTTTTTCAGTAATAAGATCGCACCAATGATGCCGAAAACACCCAATGGATATGTAACTGCATAGGCGAGGGTGATCAGGGATGGATCGGCGACACTTACATGCAGATCTGATACAGCAGCCTGTGCAGCAGCAAGCCCCGGTGTATTGGTCACGGATCCGCTCATCACACCGGCCATCACCGCAATATTGTTTTTGCTGACTAAGAACAGAATGACCGTAATGATCACTCCCGTGCTCACAATTCCAAGTGCCAGCAGATTATTACTGGTGGCATTTTTTTTAAGTGATGCCCAGAAGCCGGGACCCACCTGCAGTCCCACGGCATATACAAATAATACCAGCCCGAATTCTTTCAGAAAATGCAGCGTATTCTTATCCGTTTCCAATCCGAAATAGGAAAATATCAAACCAGCAAATAATACCCAGGTAATACCAAGGGAAACACCGGCAATTTTTAACCGGCCCAGCCAGATACCAACTGAAATCACCAGCCCGTAAACGATCACCGTTTGCGCAATGGAAGTATGAGTAAAAAGATCATGTAACCAGCCGGGCATAATTAAAATTTTAAAGTGCATCAGTTTTCCCGCGGTTTTTTGCTGCGGGAAAAAACTGATGTTCGCAGCAATCGGTAAAGGTCTATCCTCTTTCAGCTTCCATCCTCCATTTTTCAGGAGAACGCCAGAGTGCAGAGAGCAGCAGCTCCCTCATAAAGAAGATTTCTTTGGGCAATTTATCGTATGTTCTTTCAAAGAGTTCCTCATGAGAAAGCAGTTCTTTTTTACCGGCTTCCCGGTCAACGGTCATGATCTTTTCAAAGTCCTCTTTGCTGAAGTTTTCCATGCCGGTCCAATCCATATCTTCATATCGGGGCATCCAGCCAAGCGGACTTTCCACTGAAGAAGCCCTGCCCCGGATTCTTTCCACAATCCATTTCAGTACCCTTACATTCTGACCAAATCCCGGCCATATGAATTCTCCTTTTTCATTTTTGCTGAACCAGTTCACGCCGAATATACGAGGTGCATTGGGCAGATCACGGCCAAACTGCAGCCAGTGATTCACATAATCTCCGATATGATATCCCATAAATGGCAGCATGGCAAAAGGATCACGGCGCACTTTTCCGATTTCTCCAAATGCAGCAGCGGTCATTTCACTTCCCATGGTGGTAGCCAGGTAAACCCCGAAATTCCAGTTGAATGACTGATATACCAATGGCACACCACTGCTTCTTCTTCCTCCGAAAATAAATCCTGAAATAGGAACACCTTTTGGATTGTCCCAATCGCTGTCAATGGCCGGGTTCTGCAAGGCCGGAGCAGTAAAACGGGAGTTGGGGTGAGCCGCGGGTTTTCCTCCCTGCGGATCCCAGGGTTTACCATGCCAGTCGGTCAGTCCTTCCGGAATTTCTTTGGTCAACCCTTCCCACCAAACATCTTTATCCGCGGTGATGGCCACATTGGTAAAGATGGTATTTGCCCGGATACTCTCCATGGCATTGGGGTTGGTTTTGTAATTGGTTCCCGGCGCTACACCAAAATAACCAGCTTCCGGATTGATGGCATACAAACAACCATCCTCACCCTTATGGATCCACGCAATATCATCTCCCACGGTACTGATTTTCCATCCTTCAAATTCTTTAGGCGGAATCATCATGGCAAAATTGGTCTTGCCACAGGCACTGGGGAAAGCGGCCGCCACATAGGTCTTTTCTTTTTCCGGTGATTCCAATCCCAGGATCAGCATATGTTCGGCCAGCCAGCCTTCTTCACGTCCCATCACAGAAGCGATCCGGAGGGCAAAACATTTTTTACCCATCAGGGCATTGCCACCGTAACCACTGCCATAGGAAACAATCGTTCTTTCTTCAGGGAAATGGGAAATATATTTTACATCCGGATTGCATGGCCAGCTGCTGTCTGCTTCTCCTTCTTTCAAAGGGGCACCAACCGTATGCAGACATTTAACGTAGCCCTTGTTTTTAAGATAGGGAAGAATTTTTTCTCCCATCCTCGTCATGATGTACATGTTCACACATACATACTCAGAGTCCGTTAACTGCACCCCGTAGCGGGAGAGCGGGGAACCAACAGGTCCCATACAGAAAGGAATCACATACATGGTCCTTCCTTTCATACAACCCTGCATCAATCCTTCCAGGATTTTTTTCATCGCTACCGGCTCCATCCAGTTATTGGTAGGACCGGCATCTTCTTTTCTTAAACTACAGATAAAGGTTTTGTCTTCCACACGTGCCACATCACTGGGGTCGCTGAAGCAGGCAAAGCTATTAGGTCTTTTTTTCGGGATTTAACGGAATAAAAGTTCCTTTCTGCACCAGTAACTGGCAAAGCTGGTCATACTCTTCTTTGGATCCATCGCACCAGTGTACCTTATCTGCAGCACAATAAGTAGCAATTTGTTGTACCCATGTTTCCAGCTCTGCACGGGCAGGCGCGGTTTCCATGGCAAGAAATGGAGTCTTGGCTGACATAAAAAATGTTTTAATGAATCAAAAAATAGGCGGGCAATCGCGGGTATCAGGGATGGCAGAAATCGGAAGAGTGTAAAGTTCCGGTGATCAGCACCCTGTTACAATGCCCTATATCATCCTTCGGCATGATAATAATTAGTGTTAGCGTACGGCTTAACCGGCTTTAGCTGCTCTTGCCATCCTTTCCTTCCTGAACATATTCCATGCAATCAGCAAACTGAACAGCATAAATAAAGCTCCCAGCTCAAATGACACACCCGGAAAATGAAAGGGTGCATTTTTACTGGTAAAATAAGTAAAGAGATTGTTCATGATCATCGGACCAATGATCGTGGTCAAACTCATCAGGCTGGTCAAGGCCCCCTGCAATGCACCCTGCTGATTGGGCAATACATGCTCGGCCAGGGTTGCCTGCAGGGAAGGACCGGCAATACCTCCCAAACAATAAGGCAGTAAGAAATACAAACATCAGCCAGCCCTGATCAGCCAATCCGAACAAAACAAGACCTACCGTGTACAAAGTCAATCCGAGATAAATACTTTTTTCATTCCCCAGCTTTGGATTGAGCACACGAGTTAAACCACCCTGAACGGCACCAACCAGTAATCCCACAACGGCCAGGGAGGCACCTACAATACCCTCGGTCCATTTAAAGCGGTAAGTGGTATAAAAACTCCAGTTACCCTGTACGGCCTGTGCCGCTAGATAGATCAGGAAATAACAAAGTGCCAGTCCGCTGATAGAAGGTGTTTTCCGAAGAAATAACAAAGATCCAATCGGATTTGCTCTTTTCCAGTGAAATTTCCTCCGGTTCTCTGGGGCCAGTGATTCGGGTAAAATAAAATAGCCATAGAGGGCATTCAGCAAACAAAGCCCTGCAGCAGCATAAAACGGGGCTCTTGTACCAAGTCCGGCCAGTAAACCACCCAATGCAGGCCCAATGATAAAACCCAGCCCGAAAGCGGCCCCGATCATACCAAAATTTTTGGTCCTTGTTTCCGGGGTACTGATATCAGCAATATAGGCAGCTGCTGTTGTAATACTGGCACCGGTAATACCGGCAATCACCCGGCCGAGAAAAAGCCAGCTGTAATCCGGTGCAAGGGCCAGGATAATATAATCAATACCAAAACCCAGCAGGGAAGAAAGTAATACGGGTCTGCGACCAAACTGGTCACTCAGGTTACCAATAACAGGAGCAAACAGAAACTGGGTGAATGCATAAGCTGCAATCAGCAGGGCGCCATCAGCGCTGGCTTCATTCACCGGAATTCCTTTCAGTTCGGAGATCAGCCTTGGCATTACCGGAATAATCAGCCCCCAACCCATGACATCAATGAGCAGTGTAATGAAAATAAATCCGATCGCAGCGGGGCGGTTTGCGGTCATTGTTCCTGTTAAGACTCACAAAATCGGATAAATTCTCCAAGGCAAAAAAAAGACCGCCATCGGCGGTCTGTAAAAGAAGTAATAAAGCCCGTTATTTAAGGGTCCTCATATAGTTTACCAGTGCCCAGATATCATTGGCATCCGGAATTTTCTTTTTGTAAGAAGGCATATCATCTCTTCCTTCTGCTGTTTTGTAGTACAGCGCTCCGTCTGTTTGTCCCTGAAATGCAGCTTTGGTGAAATCGCCACAATCAGTATCCAGTTGGGATGCTTTTGGTCCGTCACCTTTTCCTTTTGTTCCATGACAGGATTTACAATGCTGACTCCATAAGGCTTTACCTTTTTCAATAGAAGCAGCATCACCTTTCAGCGGGTTTACTTTATTCTTCTGCGCATCGGGTACAGGCCATGGTTTTTGCTGGAAAAAGGATTTAGTACCAAAGGCCATAAAAGCCATGGCAGTAAGACCGAGAGCAAATGTTGAAAGTTTAGTCTTCATGATTTTTGTTTTTTTACAGTTTAAATAGTTGATTATGAGTTGAATTGGTTAATTTTTTTGAGGTTCCGTATGGGGTTCTTCTTTCCGCAGTCGAAACAGTTCATATACTATGACGATGTAATGCCCCCAAACCGCTGCCATCAGTACAATAAAAGTTATGAGCATCCAAAGCGGCGGGTGACTGCTCCATAAAGCACGGGGTTGTTCAACAGATTTATTGGAAACCGCCACACCCCAGGGCTGTACGGATGACGCCTCCAGATTGCCAAATATTTCGTTTTCATCCACCCGGCCGATAATGGTCAGGTTTCCTTTTTCGTCACCGGGTATACCATTGGGAAACTCCACAACGGCTTCTCCGTTTTCATCAGTTGTGCCTTCTCCCAGTTTTTGAGGCTGGATCAGCCTTTTTACAAAAATTCCTACGGTGGCATCTTTTACCGGATTTCCTGCCCCGTCAACCAGTTTCACCTGCACGCTCATCAGTGAATCTTCTTTTACCGGTGTGATTTCCAGTTTTGCCTTTTTAAAAGATAAGACTTCTTCAGCGGGATCCATCATTTTATTTCCGGCAAATACCACTTTGAAATTGAGTTTTCCATCAGCATCAGCAATAAGACTGTCGTTTTTGATCGTAAAGACGGCACTTCCCATTCCGTCAGTGATCACATGGCCCAATGGAATCTCTTCATCTCCATTCACGGCAAAAGCCTCCAGTTTCATCCGGTACAGTTTGTAAAACTGTCCGTTTGCTTTGGCTTTGAGGGCCGCTTTGATGTTGATACTGTTATCAGCTTGCTGGATACCGGTCAGGCTGATGGAAGGGGAAATCATTTCCGGAGCAGCTGCTTCTTCTGCAGTAGCAGTGACTGCAGCAGTATCAGTGGCAGCAGGCTGTGTAGTGTCGCCCTGTGCCTTTAGCAAATGCGGACTAAACAGCAAACATAAAAGCAGTACCAGGATGCCCCGATGTTGTCGCAGGGCTGGTAGATATGGTGATTCAGATAGCGTTCTCATAATACTTTTTTATGCGGGTTGAATATCTTCTTTAGTAGTGTTGCTCAGTTCAGTTCCTTTCAGATTTTTGTGCGCATGGTCTGTTTCTTCCAGTCCGGAAACCGGAACAATAGTGACAAACTTTGACATCAGCAGGAAGAACAGGAAGAATGAAGCCAGACCGGCATTGGTCAGTAACCATTCCGGCCAGGTGGCGGAATACTTCACATATTCAGTGCGGGTATCCTGCATAGGAAGCAGGGTGGTTTCTAAAGTTGGTACAATGATCAGGTAACGTTTCACCCACATCGCAATCACCATGATCAAAGCGGCTGCTGTGATCCAGTTGGTTTTGCGGGTAGCAGGAATCGCCACTACCAGGATCGGGAATACAATACCCGCCAGGTTGGCAAAGAGAGTCCACCAGCCGTATTCACCCGGACTAAATAATTTATGGATCAGCTCGCTGTCCCATTTTTCTGAACCAAACCATCCGGTGAAATACTCAGAGAAAGTAAAATAGCCATAGGCTGCTGCCAGTACCATCATGGCATAACCCATGTAACGGAAGATCTGGTCAGTTAGGTATTGATCCAGTTTATGAGATCGGCGATAATACCACATGGCTACGATCAGCACACCCGTACCGGAATACAAGGCACCGAGTACAAAATAAGGTCCGAAAATGGTGCTATGCCAACCCGGACGCAGGGTCATACCGAAAATCCAGGAAAGGATAGAAGCCACAATAATGGACAATGGAATCATGATAATAGCCAGCAGGTTCTGAGAAATGATCAGGTGTCTTTTCTGGCTGGCACCTCCCCGGTAACCAAGGGCAAAAAACTTGTAGAGTTTTTGTCTCCATTTGGGACCTTTCAAACCTGCATCTCTGTAAACGGCCAGATCCTTGATCAGTGCCAGGTATAAAAACAACACAGCACCTGCAAAAAAAGTAACCACTGCCATCACATCCCAGGTCATGGGCGACTGGATACGCGGATAAATAAATAAGTGATGAAGGCGGTCGAAGCGGCCAACACAGAGTAATATAAAAATGGGCCCAACGATTACAGAAATAATGGTCATCATTTGCGCCAGGCGGATAAAGGGTTTACCCCAGGGCACTTTGAGCAGGTGAAGTACACCGGCAATGATGGCGCCCGCATAACTCAGTCCGATAAAGAAAATAAAATTGACGATGAACAATCCCCACACTACATTATCACGCATCCCTGTTACACCATGTCCTTTGGCGATCTGCAGGTACAATGCATAAGCGCCACCTGCGATCCAGACCAGGAAGAAAAAAGTAAGTAGCCAGTTAAGCTTTCCGTATTTTTCTAAAAACGGGCGCTGGTGTTGAAAAGCTTTTTGCTGGTATGAATTGAGTTCCATAATAAATGCTTTGAAGATGATCAGTTATCCGATTAGTCTTTTTGTTTGTCCGGCTCCATCACTGATTCGAACCGTTTTTTAAGATTGGAATCAAGGTCTTCATAACCTCTCTCCACAGGGAACTGTCTGTCTTTTGGCGGCAGGTAATAGACCCTTGGTTTGGTTCCCAGTTCTTCCATGTAGCGATAACCACCTTTATCTTTTATCAATTGTGTAAAGCTGACGGTTTCCTCTCCGTTGCAAACAGCATCTTCATTTTCGTCACCGAAATAGAATACACCATTCGGACAGGCTTCCACACAGGGGGGAAGCAGGCCTTCGCGGGCACGGTCCGGACAGAAATCACATTTTTCAACAGTACCTACTTTAGCAGGGATACCGGTTTCGGGGTTATACGCCAGATCGCGGATATCGAGTGACAATTCCGGTTCATCCCAGTTGAAAACCCGGGTGGAATAAGGACAGGCGGCCATACAGAATTTACAACCAATACAACGGTTATTGTCGATCAGCACTAATCCATCCTGTCTTTTGAATGTGGCATCCACAGGACAAACCTTCACACAAGGTGGGTTATCGCAATGGAAACATTGTTTGGGAAACCAGTAGGGGGCAGCTTTATCACTATCCTTTAAAAGTTTAACCGTCAGCCATTCAGTATCTTCAGGCCGGTAATGCCATTTCTGGCAGGCGCTGATACATTTCCGGGCGTTTTTACAACGGGCCAGGTCCACTACCATCACAAACTTCTTTCCTGCAATACCTTCCCGGGCTTCCAGTTTGGAAACAATGGCCATATGTTCCTGGTGGTTGAGATAGGAGGAATCAATTTCCACGATTTCTCCTTCAGGGGATAAGAGTTTTACCTTATCACCACTTGCTTTTTTAGATGAACAGGAACAAGCCAGGCTGCCACAGGCCGTAGCGGCCAGTGTGGCAATAGCGGCTGTTTTTAAAAAATCCCGCCGGCCCTGTTCATTGATCTCTTCTTGTTTCATATATATAATATGGTAGTGAGTAAATTTTTAATCCTTGGAAGGGTTCTCCATCCATTTGAAAATATCCTGACTGCTGGCTTTTTGACGATTGACGCTGGCGTCAACAATATCTTTGTCAACTTCCACCAGTTTTCCATCCGGAGTCAGCATTTTTATTTTTGCTGTTTCTTTTTTGCGAACCAGGGAGGAAAAAAATTGTCTCCTCGACCCTGCATTGTCTTTTTTGTTTCCCATTTTCTTCAGTTTTTTAGGCTGATGCAACTTATCCAGCTTGTCAGGACGCTTCCATGACAATTGTCATTTTTATCTGTGAGTATTATCACAAACGATCTTTTTTGACAGAGTTTAGTTGAGCGTGTGACAAAAGTCATATAGACCGCCTATATATGTCATGTTACTGTCATTCAGCCCTGGATACTTTTGAAATCGTGGTTTAAGAAATATTTGTGCAGAAGGAATTCATTAGTAAACTAACGTTTTATGAAAAAGGTTACAGTTATCCAGGCGATCGCACTTTTCCTGGGCGTTTTTTTTCTTACTACTTCGCTGTACCAGTGCAGAAAGACAGGGGATCTGATCAAGGATCTGAACAGGGCTTATACCGGCGGTGCCGATTCTTCCCTGTTTTCTTCATTTTATGACAACACCACTGTTGCAGAAGCAGATTTGACACCCGATGTAAATGATGTGATCAAAGTACGCGGTGTACAAACCATTGTCCGCGAGTATTGCAATACCGGTAACTGCCATGGCGGAAGGGTGAATCCCCGCTTCGACACTTATGCCGATATCATGAAGTATGTAGTTGCCGGCAATCCTGAAGGCAGCAAACTTTGGGAATTTGTAACCACCAATGATTTTGACAAAGCGATGCCACCGGTGAACTCCAATCACGAACTGGGTACCACCGATAAAGCCATTCTGTATAACTGGATCCGGAACGGAGCCAAAGAAAAACCAGACCTGGCCGATTACAGACCAGCTGCGATCCGCATTATCACTGATGGTTGTGGTTCTGCCAACTGTCATAACCAGGCTACCGCTACCGGTGGATGGGCCCGTGCAGGTTTGCTCGGCACATTGACCACTGCAGATACAACTACATATGCTTATGTTAATCCAGTGAGTGGTTCAACTACTTTATATTGCCTGATTACAAATAACACATTACGCAATACAACATGGACTGCTTATAAAGACAGTGTACGGAAATTTTACAGTGATACCATCGCCAATGCAAGTTTCAGACCCTGGAAAAAATTCTCTACACCAAGATCTGCTTCCAGTACCCGTGGTCCGCTGCAAACCTATGATGATATCCTGTTAGATATTTATTATCCCAAAGGACAAAGAAGCAGTAACAGTGTATTGTACACCAACCCATCTACACTGGTACAGTATTATGTAAGTGGTAACCCGCTCAATACAGCCAGTGCCATGATCTCCCGCGTGGATTCTACCATTTTGGTGGCCAATCCTTATACCGGAGTATACAGCAGCAGTCAACAGGGTGGAATGGCATATGATGACGGTGGACTGAAACCATCAGAGATTGCGATCATCAAGGCATGGTACTTTGCTGATCCTAATATTCCTACTGTATGGAAATATGGCCCGGCCGGTGCAGGTATCTTCAAATACCGTAAAACCGGAAACATCATTCTGCCATAAATCCACTCATTAACTACTTTAAAATTTCAGATATGAAAAATAAAATAATACTGGCAGCTGTGGTTACTTCCATGATGGTTTATATGCTGTCATCCTGCTACAAGAATAAAGAAGATATCCTTGAACTGCCCCGCGTTTCATTCCGGAACGAAGTGGTTCCCATTGTAACAGCCGGCCCCTGCGGTTGCCATAATACCAGCGTAACCATTCGTGCGGTGCTGTTCTCCGACCAACGTACCAATACCATTTTTTATGACGCCATTCTCGCCAGGCGTTCCCAATTGGAAGCATGGGTAAATGGCGGCACACACCCCGGTGGCGGACAAATTGATTTCAACCCCAGTGAAAAAAATATCATTAAAAGATGGATTTCACAAGGTGAGCCTTTTGATGATGGTTCTGGTTGTACTGTAACCGGTGCCATGAGTTATACCCGCGACGTACTGCCAATCTATAATACCAGTTGTAAAGGTGCCACCTGTCATGGCGGTATCGCTGCAGGACTGGATTATGCTAAGATGGTTGCCGTAAAAGATAAACTCAATACTATTCTGAATAGTGGCGGAAGCCTTGGACACCCCGGCGGACCACTGAGCCTGACAACATGTACGATTAATAAACTGAAAGAGTGGATTGCACAGGGACAGCCACAATAATGGCTATTAAAACCTGTACAAACTAAACACTAACAATTAAAAAAGGTATTATGAAAAAGATATTGCTGCTTCCGGTTGTGTTCCTGGGTTTGCTGTTTTCCTCAATGGCACAGGATGCCCCGGAAGAAAAAGCGGCTCCCGCTAAAAAGAAAGTGAAAGTTACTTTCAATGCCACCAAAATCATCAATCAGCAAAGTGTGGAGATTGTAAGTAAGAGCACCCTGCAGTTCATGGTTTCTCACCACTTCAGCAGCCTGTGGCTAAAAGATGGTGGATCCCAGAATCTCGGACAACTCTTTGGTATCAATTCAGGCGTTGCCCAAACCTATCTGTCATTCGATTTTTCTCCAACTAACTATCTTAACCTCGGACTGGCAGCAGCCGGAAGATCCCGCTATGAGGGTTGGGCTAAATTCAGGATACTCCGTCAGGAAACAGGAAATGGTGGTATGCCGATTTCCCTGGGTTGGTATTCCCTGGCACATGTAAATACTACCAAAGATCCGGATATCACCCTGTCATGGAACAAATGGGCATTTATACACCAACTGCTCATCGCACGTAAGTTCTCTGATAAGTTTTCCCTGCAGGTGATGCCGACTGTGGTACATTTCAATACAGTGCCCTACGGAATCAATAACAGTAATATGGTGTATTCCCTCGGACTGGCAGGTAAATTAAAAATGACTTCCAATAAGAACCTGACATTTGAATACAGCCGCCAACTGAATATGCACGAAAACCTGATCACCAAGAGTGGTGCCGTAGTGAGTTATAACCCCGATCTTATTTCTCTGGGTCTGGAGCTCAATACCGGTGGTCACCTCTTCCAGTTCTTTATTGGCAATACCGTACAGTCATCCCTGGTTGACCAGCTGGCCCGTAACCCCATGCGGCCGGATGACAGTTACAAAAAATTCAACTTCAGCAATGTGTCCTTTGGTTTTACCATCAACAGGAGCATGAGCCTGAAAAAAGACAAAGAATAACTTAAGGGAATCATAGATTAATCGGGCCGGGTTTCTACCCGGCCTTTTTTTTTTTCACCGCAGAGAAAGGAGAGCGCAAAGGTTTCGCAGAGAGATTTAACGGCTAATCCTCATATTCTCTGAATTGAATTTTGCAGGCAAGGAATAGAAATATCTCTGCGAATCCTCTGTTTCCTCTTTTCTCTGCGGAAAAATTATTTTAGCCCTCAAACAAAACAGCCTCTCACTTGTTTCCCCCGCAAGTATTATCTTCCATCTATGTTATTCGAATTCGGCTTACAAAGCTCGCTCCTGCTTGTTTTTTTTATCCATGGACTCGTCTATGCCTTTCTTTTATACCGTAAAGGAAGGATCAATGAGACCCGTGCCGATCAATGGCTCAGTTTATTCTTACTCTTATGTGTGCTGTATATCAGTCCCTGGATGCTGGGCTTTGGTGGCTGGTACGATAACCAGCCCTACCGGGATATCCTGTTCTATGTTCCCTTTCAGCAACTCTATTTTATCGGGCCCGTCATTTTCTTTTATGTACAAAGCCTGCTCAACCCTTCCTTTCGCTTTGGAAAAAAGAATGCTGGCACCTGCTCCCCGGAATGCTTTACCTGCTATTCAGTATCGTGATGGTCGTGACAGACAAACTGCTGCTTAAAAAGTATTTCTTCCTGGCCAACGGTACCGACCCCGATTTTGATACCTGGTACCAGGTCACCGGGTTTGTATCCATGTTCACTTATTTTATTCTCTCCCTGCGGTATTATAGTCTCTATAAAAAACTGATCGTACAACTGGTCAGTTATGCAGAAGTAGTGATGTACCGCTGGGTCCGGAATTTTTTAATGGCCTTCCTGATCATGTTATTGGTGCGGGTGACCTTTTTTATTCTCGGCGAATTTTTCAACCTCTGGTATGGGGATATATGGTGGTATTTTATGGTCTTTGCCCTCATCTTTTATTATATCGCCATTACCGGTTATGCCAATTCAGTGGAAACCAGGTACCCTTCAGGGCCAACCTCGTCAGTTACAAGCCCACCTTGCTGCTCGAGCAAAGAGGGCCGGGAATCGATGAAAACCAGTATACAGAAGATGCGAATGTCATCGATATTGTAAGCGATTCAAAAGAACAGAACCTAAAGCAGTGAACTGGTCAGTCAATGGAAGCCCAGACTGGAAAAAATGATGCAGGAGGAAAAATCTTACCAGGATCCCGAACTCTCCCTACACAACTGGCAAAGGCCTGCAAACCAATCCTTCCTTTGTTATCCATGGTGATCAACAAAGGCTTTAGCATGAATTTCAATGATTGGGTAAACAAGTACCGGCTGGAAGAAGTCAAATCCTTATTTGAAAAAGGAGAACATAAGAAACAAACCCTGCTCTCCATTGCCTTTGAATGCGGGTTTAATTCCAAAGCCACCTTCAACAGGGCTTTTAAAAAAGCCACCGGTATAACACCACGTGAATGGCTCAGCAGACAATAATGGCAACACAGTATATTTTACAAAAACCTGCAAAGGGATATATGCATTATATCCAGCTCAGTCAGGCTGATGTGAAAAGACTGACAACAGGCGGAAACAAAAGGATCATCTGTTCATTCAATGATCAATACAGGATCCATGCTGCCATCATGCGTACCAAAGAAGGAATGAACTATGTCATGATTGGCAGCCAGCACCTGAAAGCCCTTCAACTCAGGGCTGGCAGTGTGGTAAAATTGACACTCAAAAAAGATGATACGGAACTGCAGTTTTCGGTACCGGAGGAATTTGCGGAGGTCCTGGCCACGGATCCGGCTGCAGAAAAATATTCAATACACTCACCCCAGGGTAATAAAAGAGGACTGATCGCCCTCGTTAATATGGTAAAGTCATCCGATAAAAAGATTGAACGATCCCTGCTCATTGCTGAAAAACTAAAAAAGGGGTCAGTAGTCCTGCTAAAGTGATGCAAAAGCAATAAATGATACGACAGCAGAAATGTTGTTTAACTTAAAGAAAAGCCCTGCGGGTAAAGAGATTTAACCCGGCCTGCCAGGGCAGGCAGGCCCGTTCAATCCGCTCGCGTCATCGTCCGCCGCCATAGGCTTTGGCCGACGGCTTCCGTGTTCCTCTCTATATATCGTGTAGCGATATTACACGCGAAGCGAGAAATCCCTCCAATTCCCATGGCCCTGAACACTTTAGAACAATTAATACCTCCCACAAGATTTGATACCTATTCAATTGGTCTTAGATCATGATTTGCAGCGACCCGCCCTTCCAACCACCGCATTTTTGTGTCATCGGTCAACAAAAATGAAAGTCATGAAAAAATCAATTCTTCAATTCCTCTTTGGTACTTCAATCAATGATAACCGAATCCTCAACCTGGGCTGGTTGCTTTTCCGCCTCCACCTGGGATTAAGTATCGCCATCCATGCCGGCTGGCCTAAAATGAATACCATGGCAGCACCGGGCTGGTTCAATGATCAGGTGGCCGGACTCGGATTTACTTTTCCCTCTCCTGCTTTCTGGGCCACCCTCGCTTCCTGGGGCGAATTTGTAGGCGGTATCGGTATCGCATTGGGTTTGCTCACCCGATTCAATGCCCTTCAACTGGCCTTCCAGTTTTTTGTGATTGCTTTTCTCTGGTACGGTAACCCGGAACCACTGAGTGGTATGTATTTCCAGAATACCCTCTTCATGGGTTTCCTGCTGGTGCTTTTGCCGGTGGCGGAAGGTATTCACTTGATCAATGGATTGTAAACAGAAAAAAATCAGCAGCAGGCCAATGATCAAAACGGCAGTGGCGGTGATACTGGTAATGGGTAGTCTGAATGTTACGGCACAGAACAAACCGCTGAAAGGGTCAGGCGTGCTGCTGAGTCAGACATTCAACTACGAAAACTTTGAAAAAATAAACATCAGGGATCTGCATGGTAAAATCAAGGTGGAAGTGGGCGAACCTTGTTCGGTTTCGGTGACTATTGATGATAACCTGAACAGCTTGCTTCGGATATCCAATAATAATGGAGAGCTGAAAATGGAACTGGAAGGAAATGAAAACAACGGGATGTATATCGAAGCAACCAATATCAGCATAAAAATCAGCATGCCCGCGCTCACCGTATTAAAGCATTTTGCCAACAGCGATATCAGTGTCGATGGTATCAGCGGCCGGTCAATACAAATAAAGGGCGGTGGCAACGGTGATATCATCCTGCAGGGAAATGTGGAGGAAATGGATATTGAAAAATCTGGCAACGGTGATTTGAAAGCCGGTGAATTATTAGCCAATAAAGTCAGGGTACAGAAATCCGGGAACGGAGATGTATTGATCAATAGTCCGAATGCTTTTGTCGCCAATGGCAGTGGTAATGGCGATGTGGTGAATCATAATGAAGGAAGACCGGCATCCGGTTCGGGGATTGACGGAAATGGTGAGATCCGATATAAAAACCAACCAACTGCACCGGCAATGCCTGATAGTAAAAGAGTGCAGGTAAGAATCAATAATAAAAACGGGCCACTGGATGGAACTGGTGGTGAAGTATCCCGGTAAAGGATCCTATGGTATTGATCTGAAAGCTTATGGTTCTGTCAAAGAAACAGTACCGGTGGGCACCCGGTTTTATCAGGAAGGCAGAACAGATCAACCGGTGTATGAAGTAACAGCCGGTGAGAAACAAAATTTTCCATTACTAAATGAAACCAATTATCATGAAAACATTTTTATCAGTCTGTTGCTGGTCCTGCAAATCCATAGCCATGCACAAACAGTGATCAGTCAGAAGGATTTTAGTCCCCTGGCAGGCAAATGGACCGGCACCCTGATCTACCTGGATTATACCAGTATGGATACGGTAAGTATGCTGGCTAATACGATGATTGAATTATCGGGTAGTGACAGTTTTGATCAGTATCTGTACTATTCAGCTGAACCGGACAAGAATAATAAATTCCGGTATACCATCAGTGCTGACGGAAAAAAGCTGAATGAGATGACTCTTATGGAAAAAAAGCTGTTAAGTGACGGAACCTGGCAGCTGGTATTGGAGAGCAGGGGAGTAGATGGTAATGATAATCGCCCGGCCGCTTTCCGGCATATCATGATTATTGGAGAAAAAACATTTTCTATTACTAAGATGGTAAGGTTTGATAGGGAGGGAGCGTATTTTCAGAGGCATCGGTATCTGTTTGGAAGATGAGGTTATTCACCGCAGAAAAAAAGAGTAGCTGAGATTTCGCAGAGATAATATTTATTAGTTGAAATCTATAACCGGAATATATTTTCATAATATTTAGGCATCTCTGCGAAACCTCTCCGTTCTCAATTCTCTGCGGTGAAAAAACTATTTAATAACCTCCTCAAATACCCCCCGTCTGTTTATTCTTCCTTACATTATCCCAATTAAAATATCTTCCGTTCATCGCCACATATACCCCATGTGGTAATGACTGCGCAAAAGCCAGTGCACTGCCCAGGTTAAACAAACCGTCCGAGCTGCCGAACTTGATGGGAATCATCGCCCCTGTGAGTACAATGGTTTTATCTTTTATTTTATCGGCCAGTACTTTAGCGGTTTCACTCATCGTATCAGTACCATGCGTTACCACGATCTGTGTTTCTTCGCAACTATGACATTGATGGGCGATGAGGGAGCGATCGCCATCCGTCATTTCCAGACTGTCGATCATCATCAGTGTTCGGATTTCCACGGGTACCTGGCAACGCCCTTTCTCCAGCAGCTCATGCATGTGTGTGTCCTTAAAAAATAACTGCCCCGTGATTTCATTGTATTCTTTGTCGAATGTGCCCCCGGTGATAAAAATGCGTACAGCCATGGTATATAATTATACCGTGAAGATAACTGAATCAAAAAACCGGGGCTGATGCTAACGATTGTTATTGTTTAACCAATCGGTGAAGGAGATAGAGAATTTAAAAAAACTGGCCTGAAAATTTTGCAGCTGTTAAGAAAATCTTAACTTGGCCTGCCTTTAAACAAAAAAGGTCCTTCCGTAGAAACGGACTGACCTCTAACGATTGCTTGCCATATGAAAATCTTCGAAATGCGGGTTATGGCTGATTCACAGCTTTAGAAGATTAATTTTTACCTTTGCTTCGACCTCTAACGCCCCACAGAACAACCGGGGTAAACTTGCCTCCTAACGATTGCTTGCCTATGTTTTAATCTTCTGACTCAAAAGTAGGCTACCGCATTTTGTCCTTCAAACCAATTACGGCTGTATTTCAGCATGCCTAAGGGGGGTATGGACCGTGAAAGCCTTACTGGGAGCGGATTTCAGGAAAAACCCGGTATGATGCCCAACCGCACAAATGACATAGTATTTCAGCTCATCAAATCCCTTGAAAAGGCGGAAAAACGCCATTTCAAGCTCTATATCAACCGGAGTTCGGGCAATACGGACCTGAAAATCGTGCGGTTATTTGATGCCTGGATAAGCAGTCCGACTACGAAGAAAAAGCCCTGCTTAAAAAGTTGAAGGATGTGACCAAACCCCAGCTCTCCAATCTCAAAATCCATCTTTACAAACAGATCCTGGCCAGTCTGCGACTGCTGAAAAGTTCTGATAGTCTGGACCTGCAGCTGAACGAGCAGTTCGATTATGCGCATATCCTTTATAAGAAAGGATTATTTATACAAAGCCTGCGCATCATTGATAAGGCCAAGGAAACGGCCCGTAGTAATCAGAAATATTATTTCCTCCCGCAATTACTGGCCCTCGAAAAAGAATTGAGGGATTGCATATCACCCGCAGTATGGAGGACCGGGCGGATTCTTTATCAGCGGAGGCCAATGAAGTCAATAACCAGATTGATAAAGTCACCCGTTTATCTAACTTATCGCTCAAATTATTCAGTTGGTTTGTGCAGAATGGTCATGCCCGTGATGAGTATGATGAAAAGGATATCCGCAAGTTCATGACCCAGAACCTTCCAAGTGGGGCGGGTAAGGAGACAGGTTTTTACGAGAGATTGTATTTCTACCAGAGCTATACCTGGTATGCATTTATCCGCCAGGATTTTTTACAGTACTATCGCTATGCACAAAAGCAGGTGGATCTGTTTGAAGAATTTCCATTGATGAAAAGGGTGGAGACCAGTCACCACATCAAAGCCATGCATTATCTGCTCAAGGGTATTGCATCTTATGGCCCATTTTGAACTGGGGAATGATATGCTGATGGAATCACTGAGTAAATCTGTTTATCGCTTCATGTTAAAAATGAAAAATCTCACGGCGGTGGAGCAGGCCATGTTTAAATTCTTAAGGCAATCCATGCCACTCAGTCCCCGCCAGCTCATTCCCGAGTTTGAAAAATTATTGCATACCATCAAGCACCTCGAAAAAGACCGTTTCCAGACACGGTCCTTTGCTTACCTGGATATTATTTCATGGGTGGAGAGTAAAGTGTATAAGAAGGGGATGGGGGAAGTGATTGCAGAAAAATACCTGGCGAGTAAAAGGAAGTAAGGCGAGTAGCAAGTGGCTAGTGGGGCTTTCTTTGATACGTTGGTTTATCTCTATGATTGGGATCGGTTGATAGGGGGAGTGAGTGGCGAGTAGCAAGTGGCTAGTGGGATATGCTTTGTAGCGGGGGTTTATCTCCCTGAGCTGTTTCTTTTTTTGGATGAATTTATCGGGTGGCTGTTATCCAGCGCTATTGGTTGAGGTGTTCGCTTGTTGTCACACTGAGCTTGTCGAAGTGGGACTATCAAACTGCCGCTTCTCATGTCACACTGCTCGACTGCCGTAGTAAAAGATCCCTGGTCATTATTGCCCTTCATCTATTTCTGCATGCCCCAGCGGGGCAAAATCTCGGTAACAAAGGGTGCATGATGAGGGAACAGTGCCCCGGCGGGGCACAACAAATTCAGGAAAAATTTAACCACGACGATCACTGGGAAGTATAGCGCCGCACTAAGAAGTCATCCGTCCAGTGTCAATAATCCAAGCGATGAAGTATCATTTATTCCCATGGCAAAAAAATTGTATGATTATATAGTTCTTATACCCACTTCCCCGGATAGCTGGCACTTTGAATTTTCTTATATTCGAAATACAATTAGGAGGCCTCTCATTTAAAAAATCATAATGCGAAAACTGATTACATTCCTTTTGATAGTGTTTGTTGGAATACAATCAGCAGCCCAGGGAGACAGGGGGGCAAAACCTGTAGATAAACCACCGGTTAAAACAAAAGACCGGCTGGCACTGGTCATAGGCAATTCATCTTACAGTACTGTTAGTCCATTGACTAATCCTTCAAACGATGCGGATAGTATGGCACATTATCTGCGCAAAATGGGATTTGATGTATTGTTGCATAAGGATCTTGGTTTAAAAAAAACGAAGGAAGTAATTGCTGATTTTCAAACCAGGTTAAATGAATATGAAGTAGCGCTTTTTTATTATGCCGGACATGCAGCTGAATCCAAAGGGGAGAATTATCTCTACCCTGTAGATGCCAGTCCGCTTACTGAATCAGATGCAGCGGATGAATGTTATTCTCTGAACCGTTTGTTGGGGAATATGGAAGAAGCGAGGGTGCGAATACGTATTATTATCCTCGATGCCTGCCGGAATAATCCTTTCAAAGCAAAATGGACAAGGAGTACAGGTGAGCAGGGTTTAGCCAATATGAAATCAACTGCCAGGGGAACGCTGATTGCATTTGCTGCTCAGCCCGGTGCCACGGCAGAAGATGGAAAGGGTAAAAACGGCACGTATACACAAAGCCTGATACGGCATCTGACTACTGTCAATCAATCGGTCAACGACATGTTTACCCGTGTTACCCGTTCAGTAAAAGAGGCCACGGGAGAAAAGCAGGAGCCTTATACGGTGAGCTCACTGGATGATGTTTATTTCTTAAATCACGACCCTAACGCGCCAATGGCTCCTACGATTGTTTATGTTAACCAGGCTCCAGCTATTTCGGGAGATAGAAACAATGAGCTGGCCAGCAGGAAGAACACTTCTTCGGTCTTCAGCATTGAATCGCTCAATGGGATCAGGTATGAAGAAACTACCAGTAATAATTATATCAGCTTTTCCGGGGTTTCAGGATCAGTTGTTAACTTCTCCGGTAAACTGCTGGGCTATGCTGTCTCCGGGAAAATGAAAAAAAGCAGTAAGCTGAATTTTCAGGTATCGGAAGGGAATGCTACGGGTAATCTTTCCTTTAGTGAGGATGGTACGCAAGTGATGTTGAATATGTACATAAAGGAAGCAAGGCAGTCGAGAGATTTCACAATGAAAAGAAAGAAATAATCCGTTTATTGACGGGGAGCCGGTGCCGGTGTTGTGTTTTGAGGTGGCTGATAATCTTTACTGATCCTTCCCATCGCTTTGTATTTTTCTTTATTAACCTGTGCTTCATCTGACACGACCTGTTTCAGCAAATCCCATTGTGATTTTTGCTGGCCATTCAGCCGTGCCTCTATTTTTTCTATTTCCTTCATCGATTCAATATAGCATTTATCAGAAGCGGGACTCAGATTGCTCATGATGTGCATAGCAGAATCATAATAATTTTTCTTGCTGTAATTTTCGGTTTGCGCCAGTGCCACATAGGCTTTTAGTTTTACCAGGTTTTTATTGCAGACATCTTCAATATAAGTGGCATATACTTTCTGGGAAGCATCCCAGGCCTCTGTGTAACAGGGAGCCCCGGTAGGGATAGAAAAGTAAAGTGCAATAGAAGCCTCATAATTCTTTAGTTTAAGGAACTGATCAGCCTGGACTAACACTTCTTTACAGTTGGCCGCATAATAAGCGTCTATTTTTTTTCTGGACTCCAGGAAAAAGGCCACCAGTTCTTTATCCTTTGGCTGTAAATTAT
The DNA here is from genome assembly GCA_016720745.1 of Chitinophagaceae bacterium. Classification (GTDB taxonomy): domain Bacteria; phylum Bacteroidota; class Bacteroidia; order Chitinophagales; family Chitinophagaceae; genus JJ008. The sequence goes on from JADKKA010000018.1 coordinate 343,175, forward strand.
TGATAGCTGCTGCAATGGCTTCATCCTTATTGGATCCGGATCCGCTGAGGTTACGGCTCATGCTGTGGAAAGTTGCTTCCCCTATCTGGTTCCAGGAAGTTCTTTTTACCCGCAGCGTCAGCTCACAATCTGCCAGGTATACGGAAGCCATACCGGTTTGGCTGGATGAAACCGTGACAACATCAAAATCAGCTACGGCCAGAAAGGAACTGTAACCGATTTCTGCGATGCTGCTTTGGTTGATGATCTGGGTGAGTTTCCGGTATAAACGGTCTTGCAGGATTTCCTGTTGTTTTTCAGGAACATTCAGCAGGTTAATGGATCCCCGGCTCACAAAAATTTTAACGGTATTACCGGCCTCTCCCTGCTGGGCATAGCTGCTGATCATCAACAGGAAAAATAACCCCATGAAAATATATTGCTTTTTCATAGCAGACTTATAAGATGGTAATAATTATTTTGTTGTTGGTACCGATTTCGCGCCTGATTTCTATTTTCAGTGAGCGGAGATATTTTAAAATATCCGTGTAAAGGTTTTGCCCGGTGTAACGCTGTGACGGGTTATCCGGTTTCATCAGTGGGATGCGCATATCGGAAATGATCATTTTATTAGCTACTACACCCTGATTATTGTATACTCCTTTCAGGGCATGTGACTGAAACCATTCGTCGATCAGTTCTGAGAGTATCTTGCCTTCTGAGCCGGCTTCTTTATCAAAATTCCAGTCGGAACCGGGAGCCAGTGTAAACTCTACATAAACCGATTGGCCATTGACGGCTATTTCATCAAATTTCTGCTGAAGGATATTGAGAAATTCATCGGCTGCTTTTTCTATGGCGATTGTGGTAAGGCGGCCAATATCCTCCGTTTGAAACATGGGGCCGGTGATGGGTTTTGAAGCGAGGCTGTTACCGGTTCCGGTTTGGTAAGCGTCGAGGATAATATTCACACTTTTAGCACTGCGTCCGGGGTGATCCACCACATCCAGTTTGGTTTCTACATAAATATCAGCACCGGAGCTTTCCAGTATCATGGTTTTGATGTCGCTGCTGTTACCAGCAGATTTATTCAGGAGCTGGTTTTCTTTCATTTGTTTCAACGACTGATCAAAACTGCGCAGGTTGGCACCACGTTTTTGGAGGGCCTCATTGATTTTGGCAATGGCAATCTGAATATTAATATTATTATCATAATAGACTTTCATATCCTGGCCATCGCTTACCCGGGGTATAACCATGATTTTGGGTTTAACGGCGCCCGTTGTATTGCTGACCTGTGCCATTCCGGATTGGAACAGGTGCAACAGCAGGAAGAAGAGGAGTTGTTTTTTCATAAACGGGTTTGAAAAGTTTGGTGAGATACTGTTATTTATTTAACAGTGATTTCCAGTGTAGCTTTTGCGTTTAGTTTTTCCTGCAGAACACGGGCACCTTCAGTGATTTTACAAACAGACACTTCTCCCTGAATTTCTTTGATTTTGATCTCGGCAATTTTTTTATTTCGTTTAACAGATTTTCCGTTACCAAGGTCCAGAACTTCCACCTCACTCACGATAAAATCGGCGCCTTTGCTGAATGACTCATCCACACCACTGACCAGTACCGTTTCGGCTACACCTTTCTTGTCAGTGTCTTCCACTTTCAGGATCCGGATTTCATTGCTGTAGGATTCACTGATCCATTCGGCAATCATTTTTTGGCCACTTTGAGTGCATTCAGGGTGGCTTCATCTCTTGTGGAGCCCGTGGAAGCATTGCCACCGACCAGGTTTAGTAATTTGCCCGACTTATACTCTGAAGTATTAAAAAACTTCTGGCTAATGACTTCACCTGTTTCTACGTTGCTGAGTTGAACGGAGAAACGAATATGGGCGGTAAACTCGGTAGTGTTTTTCTGGGTAAGAATATTTTGTTGGCGTTTCGACTCCAATTTGATTTCGGAAAGGGATCCGGTTATCACCTGTTGCGCTCCCAGCAACTTTCCCTGTTGTACCAGACCGGATGCGTCAATGGAATGTTCCCTGATTTGCAAGTCCAGTTCTTTAACGAGTGTGCTGTCGATCGAACGGTCCAGTACCTGGATATTGGACTTTTTTCCAAGTATTTCCATTAGTGATTGCTGCAGTTCAGCGGCCTTGATCTTATTATCACGGGTGGAAGCACTAAAGGGGAATACAGCTACGGTGGTTTTTTGTGCGGTGATGTCGGCACAACACACGAATAGCAGGAACAGGGCAGATAAGCCTTTGTACATAAGTGGTTTGTTGGTTAACTGACAATCAGCAGGCTATTAAACCTGGCTGTTTGGTGGAAATATAGTTATACGGATCAGGGTGACTGGTCCGGATCATTTTAAAGTTGAAGCAAGCAAAACCGGATGTTGGAATTTTCTGCGGGTGGATTGGGGGTTTTTCAAAATCTATTTAAATGTAGCGGAAAGCACCGAGACTAACAATACCCCGTCGTGGGTATTTCACCGTTTTTTCACCCTTTTTTAAATGGAAATTTTTTGATGTAATGGAAATTTAATAAAGAAGCTGGCTGATCGCAAGGGCTGGGGTATAGACGAGTAGCAAGTGGCGAGTGGCTAGTGGGGCTTTCTTTGATGCGTTGGTTTATCTCCATGATTGGGATCGGTTGATAGGGGGGTGGTGAGTGGCGAGTAGCAAGTGGCTAGTGGGATATGCTTTGTAGCGGTGGTTTATCTCTCTCATCGGGGTCAATTTTTTTTGGATGAATTTATCGGGTGGCTGTTATCCAGCGCTATTGGTTGAGGTGTTCGCTTGTTGTTGTTGTGGCTAGCCTGCCGTAGTAAGCGAAGGCAGGAGTTTGTCGAAGTCAACCCCGCTTGTTGTCACACTGAGCTTGTCGAAGTGGGACTATCAAACTGCCGCTTCTCATGTCACACTGCTCGACTGCCGTAGTAAAAGATGCCTGGTCATTATTGCCCTTCATCTATTTCTGCATGCCCCAGCGGGGCAAAACCTCGGTAACAAAGGGTGCATGATGAGGGAACAGTGCCCCGGCGGGGCACAACAAAATGCTGCAAAAAATGAAACCAATGCGCACACTGTGTCTTTCCTGGTAGCTAACACTTCACCCGATCTGTATCTCTGTTAGTAATAAAATATGAGCTTTATCTTTCAATTACTTTCCAAAATCCGCCTTCTTGCTTCACCAGATCAATCACCACATCCTTATACTTTTTGCTTCCCATCACAATAAGCTGAAAACTGGCACTGCCGCTTTCTTCTCCGTTCCTGCTGCTGATTTGTACGCTGCCAAGGGGAAACAATCCAAAACCCTGGATAGTCCCTATTTCTTCCCTTAATCTTTTATCGTTCTCCAGTTCATCAGTGGCAGCCCGGTATGCATCAGAATTTTTAAGCAGATACATAGTAACAGGTGCAATCACCAGAAATAGGATCAGCACTACAATGCCAATCCCATAACCCAGATGGTTTTCTTTCCCTTTTGTATCCTGCTTTTGCGCAGGTCAAACCAGTACGAGAGCAGGGCCATGATCAGAACGATCCAGCCCAGGATCCGGCTTTCCCAGAAAAAATAAACAGGAATCAGCCGGCTGCTGATGCCATAAGCCAGTAAAAGAATGCCGGAGAACAGGATGAATTTGCTGCGGGTGGACATGGGGTGGTTTGTAATTGAATACTAAGGTATATGTAAATCAGCTCTGGTATAAAACAATTCATAACCCGTAAATCCGGATTATTTCTTCAAGTGACCTGCCATGTGCATCATAAACAAGGGTAAGGTTGAAGGCAAAAGGAGGCTTGACAAGCTTTTCATACAAATCGGGGTCAGAAGAATACCTTTTGAGCAATTCATCAACAAATTTCCAAAAGCCTGGGATATCTTCTTCAATGTGGGTTATTTTCCCGGCGAGTGTATAAATATCGAGGCAGCAATCATCTACAGTGAGTCGGTCTAATTTATAAGCAAGGATACATTCAATTGCTGACCACTCAACAGCAATATTTTTCGGATTGCTTTTTATTGTAAACCCAAGCGAATTATAGGAGAAGTAGTTTTCGGTCACACAGCTATCTATTACTGATTAAAGTTAGAATTATATTTTTATTCTAAAATTTTCCATAGTAATAATGCTTACTCAGCTTTTTTGTTTTAATAATCGAGAGGAGATTTTAAAAATACAATCTGGTGTAATGGTAATAAATCCGGATTCGGAGGATCGTCTTTCTTGGATGTTTATTTTTTTTTCCGTTCAGTAATTTTAACATCTCCGGCTTCAATCATCAAGTATCTTTAAAGTAAGATGTACATCAGGAAGGCAAATACAACTATTTTCATTCTGGTTTTCTTTTTGTTAAGTTCATGCCATAGAAAATCTCTTGAAAAGGACTCTCAAAATGGGAAACTAATATTTTTATCTAAAGATTCTACTTTCAATACTTCAAAAGCAATTTCTGTGCTTTTTAATTCCAAAAGTTTCGACTGCGAAATGGTTGGTTATGGGGCTATAACCAGTATTCAATATAAGAGTTATTTATGGCTCGTTCAATATGCTAATTACAATGATATCTATAAACTTTTGAAAAGTAATTTAGCCCATCCTATGACTTATGGCTTTAAACTACTAGTTAATAGAAATCCTGCTGAGGCTAAAAAATGGCTTAAAGAGAACATTAAAAACAGCTCTCCTGTGAATTTATATTGTGGATGTGAAATGATCAACTGTCAACTAAATATGACTTGGTTAAATGAGATCAGACCCAATCTTAGTAGCGATGAGTTAAAATATTTTGAACAAAAAATTGTAAAAGGAAAGAAACAGGATAATTTGTGCCTATAAATGGTCATCACAATGAGAAGCAATTACCTGTGTCTCCTTCTTTTATTTTTTGTTATCAAAGCATCCGCACAGATCAATCCCGATCGCATCAACATCGCCCGCGATTCCTTCGGTGTACCGCATATTTTCGCTCCCACCGATCCGGAAGTGGCTTATGGAATCGCCTGGGCCCATGCCGAGGATGATTTTGAAACCCTGCAAATGGTGGTACTGAGTGGCAAGGCCAAACTGGGGACCGGTCTCGGCCGCAAAGGAGCCGAGGCCGATTATGTAATCCAGCTCCTGCGCTGTCGCCAAACCGTGGATGAACAATGGCATACCCTGAGTCCGGATTTTCTGGAACTGATCAAAGGGTATGTGGCCGGCTTAAATGCCTATGCCAAAGCCAATCCTTCCAAAGTCAAATACAAAAAAGCATTTCCCTTTAATGAAAAGGAATATATGACGGCCGTGGTTTTTTCCGTCAGTCTATTTTGTGGTGTGGATGCTATCCTGCCGCAAATTCTGGGTGGTAAAGTAGCCACACTCCCTGGATTTAATACCGATGGATCCAATGCCTTTGCCATGAATTCGGTAAAGACTACAACCGGTGAATCCTTTCTGGCTATCAATGCCCACCAGCCGAATACCGGTCCGGTTGCCTTCTATGAAGCCCACCTGCAAAGCGAACAGGGATGGAATATGCTTGGCGGACTCTTCCCCGGCGGTTGCCTGATTTTCCATGGCACCAACGAAAACCTGGGCTGGGCACATACCGTGAACTACCAGGATAAGATAGATCTATTTCAACTTAAAATGAATCCCGCCAATAAAAACCAGTACGAGTTCGACGGACAATGGATCACTCTGGAAGAGAATAAAGCAAGACTGAAAGTAAAAGGCATCCCTATACGCATTGGTAAAAAAATCTGGTGGAGTAAATATGGTCCAACCCTCAAGACAAAGAACGGCACATTCTCCCTCCGTGTTCCTGCATTGATGGATATCAAGGCCCTGGAACAATGGTACCGGATGAATAAAGCAAAAAACTTTACCGAGTTCTACAGTGCCCTGCGCATGACTTCCCTGCCCATGTTCAATATTACCTATGCCGATCGATACGATACGATCTTCTATATCAGCAATGGAAAAATGCCCCGCCGGAATCCCGATACCAGCTTCCACTGGAAGAGCACCCTTCCGGGGAATACCAGCAAAACCTTATGGACGGAATTTAAAACCGTGAACGAACTCCCACAATATATCAATCCGCCCTCGGGTTATTTATTCAATACCAATCATTCTCCCTTTCTGGCTACTGATCCAAAATATAACCTGAGTCCCAAAAGTTATGATCTCAACGATGGTTATGAAACCTATCATAATAACCGCAGCCAGCGGGTAACCGAACTGATCAATGGAGATAAAGTAGATTATGCACAATTCAAAAAGATCAAGTTTGACCAGCAATTGCCGCAACAATTAAAATATATCTATGGTATCGACAGCATGCTGAACCTGGATACGGCAGATTTATCTACCAGTCCGGGTATGTGGACCCTGATCCGGAATTTCAGATCCTGGGATCGCAAAGCAACTGCCGATAGCAAGGGCGCCGGCATTTTTATGCTGATGTATTTTTATCTCGCAGATAAATTAAAAGGGAGTCCGCCCAGACAAATTACCCGGTATGAAGCCATTGGCACTTACCAGTATGTTTATGATTATACGATGAAACATTTCGGGAAAACTGATCTCACCCTCGGTGATATCCAGAAACTGGTGCGGGGTGATGATGCAAAACCAGCCTGGGGTTTTCCGGATGTACTCACGCCCTCTTTCTCCGAACCCTGGACCAATGGCATGCGCAAGGTAACGGGCGGGGATGCCTATATCTGTTTTGTAAGGTATCAAAAGGATGGCAACCTTCCCTTGATTGAATCCGTCAATACATTCGGCGCCTCTATGGATCCGGCCTCCCCACATTTTAAAGATCAGATGGGGATGTTCCAGGCGCAACAGACGAAAAGGATGACGCTGGATAAAGGGGAAGTGATGCGGAAGGCAGAAAGGGTTTATCACCCAAAGTGAAATACGAAGGCCGAAGTTCGAAGGACGAAGTGGCTAAACCAGAATCTATCTTTGCGCCCTGGCGTCATTGCGGTTAAGTCTCTCTCTGCGAAACCTCTGCGCTCTCACTTCTCTGCGGTTAATAACCTATATTCGTTCACCATAAAAACACCCCATGCAAAAATTCATCCTCAGTATTTTTTGTTCCATTTTTAGCCTCTTACTGCTGGCCCAGCAACCCAAGAGCAATCTCACCATTTCCAGCACCAGCAACAACAATATCCGTATCACCCTGAATGGTTATAAATATACCCTGCAGGATCGCAGCACCACTTTCCAGGCCCTGCAACCCGGTAATTATCCGCTGGTGATTTTCCAATGGAAAAATTCCTGGAGAGGCGGTGGTCAATATGAAAAAGTATATGATGCCAATATCCGGTTGAATCCCGGGAAACATCTCGAAATAACCGTGATGCGCTTTGGTAAAACCAGCTGGGATGAAGGCAATATTGAAACTGATAACTGGGCTGATCGTACGAATAACCCTTACCCCGATGATGATAACCGCAACCGAGATCGCGACCGGGATAACAGAAACGTTGAACCAACGATTTACAAAACAGATGCTACTCAGTTTGCCATTATCAAAAGAGCTGTGAACAACGAAACCTTTGATGATGATAAACTCAGAATGGCCAAAGTGAGTATGAAAGAAGCATCACTGAGCATCAATCAGATCAAAGAGCTGTTGAATTTGTTTATTTCAGATGACAGAAAACTGGAACTCGCCAAATTCGCATATGATAAATGCTGGGAGAAGAACCTTTATTTCAGTCTGTCTGAAGCACTGACATTCAGTTCGAATAAAAAAGCGTTGATTGATTTTATAGCGGGGAAGTAAATGTTCACCGCGGAGAACAAGAGAAACTAGAGGTTACGCAGCGTTTCTGTTCGATAACTGATTTTTCCTGACAGTTTTTTGTTTATCCCTCTGCGAAAACTCTGTGAACTCCTGTTCTCTGCGGTTAACTCCCCAATTCGTAACTTGCGCCCATGATGGATTATTTGCAGGGACTGAACGAGCGGCAGCGGGAAGCCGTACTCCATAAAGACGGACCAATCATGATCGTAGCGGGGGCCGGTAGCGGCAAAACCAAGGTACTCACCACCCGCATTATCCACCTGATGGCCGGTGGAGTGGACGCTTTCAATATTCTCGCCCTCACTTTTACTAATAAGGCCGCAAAAGAAATGAAAGAGCGGGTGGAACATATCCTCGGCAACGGGGAAGCCCGTAATTTATATATCGGTACTTTCCACTCCGTCTTTGCCCGCATCCTGCGTTTTGAAGCAGATAAGATCGGTTACCCCCGCAGCTTTACTATCTATGATACCGATGATGCCAAATCAGTTGTGAAGACTGTCATCAACGAACTCAACCTCGACGATAAACACTATAAGCCCAATATTGTCTATAACCGGATTTCTTCTGCGAAGAATGCCCTGGTGGGCCCTTCAGAATACCGAAACGATTATGGGTTGCAGCAGGAAGACATGCGGGCCAACCGTCCGGCCATCGGACAGATCTATGATGCCTATGTGAAGCGCTGCTTCAAAAACGGCGCCATGGATTTCGATGATCTGCTGTTGAAGTTTTATGAATTGCTGAAGAATGTCCCCGAGGCCCTGGCCAAATACCAACACAAGTTCAAATACATCCTGATTGATGAGTACCAGGATACCAACCCCGCCCAGTATGAAGTGATCAAACTCCTGGGCGCCATGCACGAGAATGTATGCGTGGTGGGTGACGATGCCCAGAGTATCTATTCTTTCCGCGGGGCCACCATCCAGAATATCTTACAGTTCCGCAAAGATTATGATGATGTGAAAATGGTGAAGCTGGAACAGAATTACCGCAGCACCAAGAGCATCCTGCATGTGGCGAATGAAGTGATCAAGAATAACAAGGGGCAGATCGAGAAAGTCCTCTTTACCGAGAATAAGGAAGGAGAGAAGATCAAGCTGATCCGCACGATGACGGATAATGACGAAGGAAAATTTGTGGCCGACAGTATCCAGGAACAAAAACTCCGCAATCATTACAGCAATAAGGATTTTGCCATCCTCTACCGCACCAATGCTCAGAGCCGGGCTTTTGAGGAATCCCTCCGCCGCATGGGCATTGCCTATACCATTTATGGAGGCATCAGTTTCTACCAGCGCAAGGAAATCAAGGACCTGGTGGCTTATTTGCGGATTATTGTCAACTCCAGAGATGAGGAAGCACTGAAACGAATCATCAATTATCCGGCAAGGGGTATTGGCAAAACCACAGTAGACAAACTGGTCCTGGTGGCCAATGAGCAAAATATTTCCATGTGGGATGTGCTGTGCAATGCGGCGATGCATGGTTTCAAAGCAGGCACATTATCATCCATTGATGAGTTTGTAATCATGATCAAGAGCTTTGCCAGTATGCTCACCAAACAGAATGCCTATGAAGTGGCATTTCATGTAGGCAAGCAAACCAATCTGGTAAAGGAACTCTTCAATGATAAAAGTACGGAAGGGGTGCAGCGGTATGAGAATATCCAGGAATTACTGAACTCTATCAAGGAATGGACGGAGAGTCCGGATAATGAAGACGGTGAATTGGTGGACAAGGGACTGGCTTCTTATTTACAACAGATCACATTACTCACGGATGCGGATGAAAAAGATCCCAATGCGGATACGGTGAAGCTGATGACCATCCATGCGGCCAAGGGGCTGGAGTTTGGTTGTGTGTTTGCGGCCGGACTGGAGGAAATGCTTTTCCCCAATGCCATGGCCATCAATACCCGGGAAGAGCTGGAAGAAGAAAGAAGATTATTTTATGTGGTGGTGACCCGTGCCAAGCAAAGGTTATGGATCACTTATGCCAATACCCGTTATCGTTTTGGTCAGCTGGTGCAGAATGAACCAAGCCGCTTTATCGAAGAGATTCCTGAAGATTATCTCGACCGCAGTTTTGCCGGAGGCGGATTGAAGAATCAGTCGGGCAGCAAATGGGGCGGAGGCAGTGGATTTGACAGAATGAAAGGATGGGGAAATAATTCAAATAATGATGTGCGGGATGCAGAGAAAAAATATGGTCCGGCACCTGGTAAAAAACCGGCGGGCTCCACACCATCCTATCTCGCTCCGAAAACAACAATAGCAAAAGTCATAGAGCATACGCCCTCTGCTGATTTTGTAGCCAGTGATACTTCCAACTTACAAGCCGGACAAAAAGTAGAACACCAGAAATTTGGTTTCGGGGAAGTGATGAAAATGGAAGGGGCAGCGCATAATCCAATCGCAACTGTGAAATTTGAACACAATGGCGAGAAGAAGATCATGCTGAATTATGCGAAGCTGCGGATACTGGAATAAAGCTGTTCCATTACTGAATTAACAATTTACTATCAGTAACCCTTCTAAATTTGTCAGGGAATACGAACAGTATTCCACCGCCAACATTTATGCTCTCCCGCCGCCAAAAAAAGCTCATCAGTAAAATTGCCATGTATGCCTTTCTGGCCACAGCCCTGGCCATCGGGGTTTCCTTGCTGTATAAAACCATCACCCGGCGCCGGCCGAGTTTTGTTCGCTACCCCGAATTCGGGATCAGCATGCCCGAGAGTTATTCCATACACGGGATCGATGTCTCCAAATATCAGCATAGCATTGCCTGGGAGGAAGTAAAAGCCATGAAGGTGAAGAATATCCAGCTTGGGTTCGCTTTTATGAAAGCCACGGAAGGTATTGCCAATGATGACCCCAAGTTTAAAAGAAACTGGAAAAAGGCAAAGGATGCTGGTGTATACCGGGGTGCCTATCATTTTCTTATCGGCTCCAAGGATGGGAAGATGCAGGCCGAACATTTTATTGACCGGGTAGAACTGGAGCCAGGCGACTTGCCACCGGTACTGGATGTAGAGCAACTGAACGGTGCCACCAGCGACCAGTTAAGAAAAGAAGTCAAAAGATGGCTGGAAACGGCCGAGACCTATTATAATGTAAAGCCGATTATTTACACTTACGTTGATTTTTATAACCGGCACCTGGGATCCGAGTTCGACAATTATCCTTTATGGGTGGCCCACTACTATCAGCCCGTACAACCCCGGATCAACCGGGGCTGGATTTTCTGGCAGCACAGCGACAGAGGAAGAGTGAATGGGATCAATGGTCCGGTTGACTTCAATGTCTTCAGTGGTGACTCTCTGGATTTCAAATTACTCCTGATGCGCTGAACAAAGAAGGCGTATACCTGTTTATTAGCTTTTTAATATTGATGTGACGAATAACGAGGATGGAGTGAGATCATACTATTTGGAGTCTAGTCTAACTCTTAGATTATGTCACCCCCGACGTTTGCAGTCGGGGTCTTTCGGAGCACACACCATATCACCGAAAGTTCCACTAACAGCTAATACCGTAACTTAACAGCAGAAACAATTGTATGGAAAGAGGATGGGACCCCGAAGTGACCAGGTACCTGAAAAAAATCATCAACTCTATCAGCTATGGATTATTATGGCTGATGACATTCGTAGGACTGGGCATGTACAAGGGACTGGCCTATGAATCAGGCTGGAAAGGCATCCTGTTTTATACCGTTATGGGGATTATATTTTTCCTGCTCATCCGCTTTCTCTATCTGACCTGGCGGGGCGGGTTTAAAAAATGAAAATACCCGGTACCGGGTAGGGAGTTCCCCACAAATTCATTTAACTTGAAACGGTATGGAGCTGCGGATATTTAGTAAACGAATCATGATTGCCGGGACATTGCTCATCTGGACAATCAAGTACGGGCTGCGGCCAAACATTGTATTCCCCGACCTGATTAGCTTTTTTCTGGGCATCGCCCCCAATTTCCTGGGATCTTTTCTTTTACCTTTTGGCGCCTGCTGGTTCTTTGGCGGAAAAGAAAGTTACCTGTCCCGTTTTTTCCGTATTGGGAATCAGGGGGAACTCAAACAGTTTTGCCTGCTGGGGTTTCTACTCCTGCTGATCAATGAATACCTTCAATTGATACCTGTATTCGGCAGAACATTTGATTATTATGATATCCTTTTTTCGATAGCGGGCCTGGGTCTTGGCTACCGGGTATTCGGCCGAAAGCTGCAACAAATATTCACTTTATCTGCTTAACTGCTGTGATCGGCTACGATCACCCATTCTCCGTTAATTTTCCGGATCAGCAAATTGTAATGCCCGCTGATATCTCCAATGCTTCTTTTCAGGTACCATTTACCTACGATAAAATAGTATTGTTTGGACACCCGGATCATTTTGATCTGTTTGGTCGTTAGTTTCCCCATAGCCGCGGTATCCGGATAGCCTTTTTTATAATTCTCCAGCGTGTTCTGATAACCATAGGTCACGCCGCTCTTGCCAATAAACATCAGGGAATCATTTTCCCAGTAACCTTTCATGAAACCACTGACATCACCCCGGTTCCAGGCCTGATTCTGGGTCTCCAGCATTTGAAGGATGGCTTTTTCATCTTTAGACTGTGCTGCCAGCAGGTAACTGCTGCATAATAAGAATAGGCTGAGCAGGAGCTTCATGATTTTTATTTTGAGGTAAGTTAACTAAAAGAAGGGAACCCGTTAATGGTTGCAGTCATCACTATGGGCATGATTATGTACCCGGCAGGAACGGTAATTGATCAGGTGTGCCGTAATGATCAGGATTACGCCAGGTATCAGCAGCCACAACTGGTATTCATGAAAAACCTGTTTCAGTACCAGCAGGGTAAAGCCCAGTGAAAAAATCAGGAAGGGCCGAAGACTATGGTGGTGTTTTTTAAACCCGTGATAAAAAGAATAGGACCCCACTACAAATGCCAGAGCGATCATTCCCACTTCAAAACCGGGATTGTCAATAATATTCATTCCAAACAGGGGCAGGCTACTCAGAAACAAAGGCAGGAGGGCACAATGAATGGCACAGGCCAGTGAGGCCCCGATACCCAATGCATCCCAATTGACTTTAAGTTTCATGAAGCCTGCAAAAATACGAAAAAGCAACAATGTTGCAAAATGAAAGGGCTTCCTTTGCTAACTTTGCCCATAAATCAAGCGATATGTCAAAAAAGGGATGGATTCTGGTGGGTTTTTTTTCGGTGCTGGTGCTTGTATTCTATTTCGCCCTGACAAAGCTGATCCCCGGGTTTGATAAAAAGAAAGTGGCGCCGGTAAGTACAGTCAAACCTTTTTTCTTCACCAACCAGGACGGCCAAAGGATAACAGAGAAAGATGTGGCAGGAAAAGTATATGTGGCAGAATATTTTTTTACCAACTGCAAGGGTATTTGTCCGAAAATGAATAATAATATGCGGTTGGTATACGATGCGCTGAAAGAGGAAAAAGATTTTCTGATTCTTTCCCATACCTGCGATCCGGAAAATGATACGGTACCGAAAATAAAATGGTATGCCGATTCCATGAAAGTGGATACCAGAAAATGGATATTCCTTACCGGAAGAAAAGACAGTCTGTATAATATGGCCCGGGGCAGTTATACCATTGATGATCCCGCCAATAACATGAAGAATATTGATGATGATTTCCTGCACACCCAGTTCTGGGCCCTGGTGGATAAGGCCGGTGATGTACGGTATGTGTATGACGGATTAAAAGAAAGTGAAGTAAAGCAGCTGATTAAGAAAGCACGCAAATTGCTGGAAGAAGATCCGGAACAAATCATCAAAAGAGAAAAAGAACAATGATGTCACTGGCAAATAATATTACCCAGACCATTGCTGCCACACTCAAAAAACATAACCTGAGTGTAACGGAGAGCCGTAAACGAATTTTGCAGTTATTTCTGGAAGAGAAGGGGGCACTGGCCCATGGTGACATTGAAAAAAGGGCCGGTGAAAAATTTGACAGAGTTACCATCTACCGCACCCTGCAAACTTTTCTGGAAAAAGGAATCATTCATAGTATCCCCACGGCCGATAACGCCATCCGCTATGCGCTTTGCAAGGACCAGTGCTCCGCTGGTCATCACCACGATCATCATATTCATTTTATCTGCAATAACTGCCAGCGTACTTATTGTCTGGATGATGTAGTAACTCCCGAGATCAAAATGCCCAAGGGCTACCAGGCCAGTCATGTGGAAGTGGTGGTGGAAGGGGTTTGTAAGGACTGTAAGTGAAATTGAAAGTGGAAAATTCAAAATTGAAAATGGCTTAACCGGGAGGCATGCCCTGAAATAGGTCTTCTTTGCACCTGTCTGCAGGCAGGCAGGGTTAAATCTCTCTGCGTAAACGCTGCGCTCTCTGCAACTCTGCGGTGAAAATTTCTTTATCTGGACCCCGCCCCACCGCCTTCGCCAAGGCTAGGGCGGGGTACAAAAATAAAGCCCCGCTGTAGAAACAACGGGACTTTTTGGTTAAGGCTCTGATTAGTAGCTATGTGAAAATGCAATGAAGCATTTTAAATTCGAATCCAAAAATAGGTGCTTAGAGGTACATCTTCCAAATTTAGGGCATACCACTTTTGTGGTATTTTAGTTAAGAGTATCCAGTTCCTCTTTAACAAATTGCATCAACTCACGGATAGCGGCAGGTGAAAAGTCGAAAGAAAGCCCGGCCGCCTTAAAAAGTTCAGGCAGGGTACGCGTACCGCCCTTTTCCAGCGCTGAAATATAATGTTGCAACGCAGATTCCGGATTCAGCTTATACTGTTTCCATAAACCAATGGCACCCAGTTGCGCAATCCCATATTCGATATAATAAAACGGCACTTCAAAAAGATGCAGTTGTCTTTGCCAGCCAAACAGCCGGTAGTTCTCCAATCCACTAATATCAATCACCGGAGAGGTAAACTCATCCAGTATTTTTACCCAGGTCGCTGCCCTCTCTTCCAGGCTATGCGAAGGATTTTCATACACCCAGTGCTGGAATTTATCAATCGTGGCAATCCAGGGGAAAATCGTGATCACTCTTTCTAATTGCTGTTCTTTAGCCCGCTTCAGTTCTTCGGTTGTATTGAAAAAAACCGTCCAGTGATCCATGCTGAATAATTCCATGGACATACTGGCCACTTCAGCAATTTCAGTTGGATATTCTTTAAAACCGGTTAGCTCCAGCTCATGTGCCAGGAAGGAATGAATGGCATGTCCGCCCTCATGCACCATCGTGGTAACATCATCCAGGGTACCGGCTGCATTCATGAATATAAAAGGTGCGCCACTTTCTGCCAGGGGACAATTATATCCACCCGGAGCCTTGCCCTTGCGACTCTCCAGATCAAGATGACCCATTTCTTTCATCTTGCGGAGACAATCTCCAAAAAATGGATTTAACCGGGTAAAGCAGTCAATTGTTTTTTGCGTCAGCTCCTCACTATTGGAAAATGGACGAAGTGGATTGATTCCCGCAGGTTCTGCTTCCACATCCCAGGGACGAAGGGTATCCAGCCCCAGTTTTTTCTTTTTGAGTTCATATAACTGATTCACCAGTGGCATCACATGCAGTTTCACCGCTTCATGAAACTGATAACAATCTTCCTTGCTGTAATCAAACCGGCCCAGTTCGGTAAAACGAAAATCCCTGTAATTACTGTAACCGGTATTGAGGGCAACCTGATGACGCTTTTGCAGCAGGTCACTGAATAAGGTATTCAGTTCTTCCTTATCCTGCAATCTGCGCTGATTGATCTGGTGATAAACCTGCTCCCGCAGACTGCGATCCGGATCTTCCAGGAATTTGGCTGCCTGTTGCAAAGTGTATTCCTGTCCGTTGACCGTAACAGTCATCTTCCCCGATATCATCCCGAACTGTTGTTGCATCACACTCAGTTCTGCCTGCAGGGGGATATTATTTTCGCGGAAGAGGTCAATATTCTTGCGGACATTCCGCAGGTAGGTAAAATATTTCTCGTGGTCCAGTTGACTGCTCAAAGGATGATCCACCAATTTGCGGTTCAGCCGGTCGGCATATGGCTGGATCCTTGGCTGGATTTCCATCATGAAGAAATTAAAGGACTCCTCCAGTGCTTTATTCTCCGTATCACAGGTCATCCGGATCTGCCGCCAGCAAACATCTTCGCTGATCGCAGCTTCCAGTTCACTGGCTTCTTTCAGCCATTGCTCCAGTTCGGGCAATGTGCTGATTACTCTTTCTTCCAGGTTTTTGAAATAAGGTTCCAGTCTTTCCCAGTTGCTGATGGTAAAATCAGCAGGAAGGAAATGACGGGGTAATTTTTTGATATCGGCGCTATAGCTCATATGGATCAGTTGATAAAAGAAAAAGCTACAGACAAAACGGAATGGGTGTTGTCCTGTAGCTTTTCAAATGAATGAATCTTTTTATTCTGCTTTTTTCTTGCGCGTGGCCTTCTTTTTAGGGGCTTCTTCCACAGCAGGGGTTTCTTCCGGAGCTGCTACTTCTTCAGCTTCTTCCTCTTCCGGAATTTCGCTGAGTTTTAATTCCACTTTATTCTTCTGGAGCTGGCTCAGCCATTTCACCATTTTCTTCATATCACTGGCATATACCCTTTCAAAATCCATATCGGGGTATACTTTTTCAAAATATTTTTTGATGGCGGCCGCATCTTTTTCATCGGGCAGTTTTACCCCGGCGCTGTCCATGGCCTTGAGGACTTCCACCAGGTTCACATTATCCTGAACGGTATAGATTTCGATGCTTTCCAGGTGGGAGAAATTGTGTACCCGGCTGGAGACGAAACGGGTAGTCTTATCTTCCAGGGAGCGAACGATGGCGCCATCTGTTTTACTGCTGATCAGTTCAAATAATCCGGGTAATCCGGTCACGGCAACGAGCTTGCTGTATTCCATAAGTTTTGTGATTATTAAGGGGATGCAAGATACTTGATTCCTGCAAAAGGGAGATTTGAAAATTATAGGGCCCCTTTTCGAACGGTTTTGCTATTTTCAGCGTCCTATTTGACGTAAACACAATTTTTAATTCACAATCAATATTTCATGAAGAAAGTATTATTTGTCCTGACCGCCTTTTTTGGCCTGGCCATGGCGGCTTCTGCCCAGGGTGGCGGGGGTTTTCCACGCCGGACAGCTGAAGAAAGGGCGGCGGCGATCCATCAGAAACTGGACAGTGCCTTTAAACTGGATGCGGCTACACTGGCCAAAGTGGATACGGCCCTGACCGCTTTGTATAAAGCCCAGGATACCAAAAGACAGGAAATGATGGCGGGTGGAATGCCTGACCGGGAAACCTTCCAGGCTGAAATGAAGAAATTCTCTGATGCGCAGTCAGAAATCCTGAAAGCCGTACTGAATAAAGACCAGTATGAGATTTGGAAAGAAAAGATTGCTCCTTCCATGCGCGGCCCAAGGCCTGGCGGTGGCGGCGGACCTCCTCCGGGTGGCGGCAATTAACCAAGTCCTGATTCAAAATATTGAACCGTTTTGCTGAAAAGCAGGACGGTTTTTTTATTTTATCTTGTTGAAAGGTAGCAGCCAGTGACAGGCGGACTGCTAAACAGGAGTCCGGAATTGTCTATTTATAAACCACAGCCATGAGAAAATTATGCCTCATTCCCATCCTCCTCTTTTCTTTAGCCCTCCAGGCCCAGCTGCCCTGTTCCAAACCCGAATTTCGTCAGTTTGATTTCTGGATCGGCGAATGGGAGGCTTTTGGCCTCAAAGGAGCAAAGGCCGGTGACAGTAAAATCAGTGTGATACTGGATAGTTGCGTGATCCTGGAAGAATGGACCAGTGCGGGTGCCCAACAAGGACTGATCTATACCGGGAAAAGCTTTAACTCCTACAATGCAGCCACCCGTCAATGGCAGCAAACCTGGACGGACAATACCGGGAATACCACAGAATTCTTACGGGGAGAAGGAAGTGATGGAAAAATTATTTACTATGCGGATAAAGTAACCGGACCGAAAGGAGAGGTTTTTATGCGCCGACTCAGTTTTACAAAACTCAGTGCAGATAAAGTAAGGCAGTTGGGTGAAAAAAGTGATGATGCTGGTAAAACCTGGGTGGTTGAATATGATCTGGAATACAGAAGAAAAAAATGAAACATACTGCATTTGCCATATTCATCTTGCTGATGCTGATTGGCAATGGCTTTGCCTTATTTAAAATGTTTACTGAGAAACAGGAATTTCTTTCGAAGTTCCCAAGACTTAGTGAACAGGCGTTTCATCTCTTCCGGTTACTTCCTTTATTGAATATTGCGGGATTGGCCGGACTCTGGTTTTATCAAACATGGGCTGTCTGGCTCAGCATAGTCTGCGGACTGGCAGTGATCATATTTGATCTTTATTTCGGGATCTATTATCATCTCTATGTGGCAATAATATCCACAGCTATACTTTTTTGTTTCATTTTCCGGTACTGGAATGCCTTTAAATGAGCAATTCCCGTGATAAACGGCATCTTGTCACCGGTAAATTTCTGTACCTTAATCGGCCCTGAAACTTCCGCTAAGCTTTAGGGGTACGGATTATCAACTTCATAACAAACAACCAACATGAGAAAACTGCAATTATTTTTCGCTGTTCAAATCATCTTTACAGCCCTGAACGCACAAATGGATGTACCCCCCAGTGGTGGTAATCCGCGGGCCATGGTTTCAGAAGAAGTGGGTATCACATCAATTACCATTAAATATGGCCGGCCGGATGTAAACAAAAGAGAAGGCAAAGTATATGGGGAAGGAAAGCTGGTTACCTATGGTTTCAGCACTACCAATTTTATAACCAATGGCAATACCTCTCCTTGGCGGGCCGGTGCCAATGAAGCCACAACCATCAGTTTTGAACATGATGTAAAAGTGGAAGGGAAAGATATTAAAGCCGGAACCTATGCTTTATTTATGTCCATAGGTGCTGATAAAGTCACCCTGATCTTTTCAAAAGAAGTGGATGCCTGGGGTAGTTTTTATTATAAGGAAGAAGATGATGTGCTGCGGGTGGAGGTACCGGTGCTTCCTTTGGAAAAATCAGTGGAATGGCTCAAATATGAATTTATAGAACATGGAGAAAAGCATTGCCGGATTGCCATGCAATGGGAAAAATTATCTGTTCCCTTCCGGGTGGATGTGGATGTTGACAATATTGTGATCGCCCGTTTGAGGGAGCAGGTAACCAGCCAGAAAGGATTCAACAGTAATAATATGCTGCAGGCGGCACAGTATTGTCTCAATAAAAATATCAATCTGGAAGAAGCGTTGCAGTGGAGTATTCGCGCTATTAATGGTTTCCAGGGTCAGAAAAGTTTTATCACCCTTCGAAACCTGGCAAATGCCTACGATAAACTGAAAAGAACAGCACAGTCTGATTCCACCATGGATGAAGCGCTGACCATTGCTACGGCTAACCAGTACACGGCTTATGGCCGGCAGCTGATCACACAAAAAAGACTGGACCGTGCCATGGTAGTTTTTAAAGCCAGTGAAAAAAGATATGGCGACAGCTGGGGCGTGAACAACGGACTGATGAGCGGTTACAGCGCCAAGGGGGATTTTAAAAAAGCGCTGCAGTATGCAGAAAAAGCAATGGCCCAGGCCCCAAGCGAAGGAGCCAAAGGAATATTACAGGGGCAAATAGCAAAACTGAAAGAGGGAAAAGATATTAATCAGTAATTATGGCAGCACTCAAAACACAAAAGAACAAAGCCAGTGTAAAAGAGTTTATCCAGGCAATACCTGATGAAAAAAAGAGGAAAGACAGCGAGGCTTTATTGAAAATAATGAAAGCAGCCACGGGTGAAAAAGCATTCATGTGGGGAGACAGCATCGTTGGTTTTGGGGATTATCAGTATAAATCTGATCGGAGTAAACAGGGAGGGGATTGGTTTATCGCGGGATTTTCTCCCCGTAAAACCAGCCTCACACTTTACCTGATGGCAGGTATCAGTAATTATAAAGTGCTGGTTGGGCAACTGGGCAAATGCAAGACCAGCGGATCCTGCCTGCATATAAGCAGTCTGGCCGATGTAGAAATTAGTGTATTGAAAAAACTCATCAGTACGGCATTTCATGAATTTAAAGAACGAGTCAAAAAGAAAGCATGATCAGAATATTGCTTATTAGTGTTTGTTGTTGCCTTATATTGATTGCCTGTAAAAATGCAACCGCTCATCCAGAAGGAAAAAGCAGGTTAAAGGGGTTTCTTCAAATGCCTGCCCTGTGGATATGGTTGCGATACGATTTTATTTGACGCCCCCGGCAATTGTCCGCATTGCAAAATGGAATTGGTAAAAAAAGAAAGCATCAGGCATCAGGATATTCAGCCGGCAGGTATTTGTAGCCTGTCTGGCGAAGAAGTAGTTTTTCTGGATGTGCGCACTCCTGAAGAATTCAATGGAACGGCGGCTGAAAAATTTGGTGCCATTAAAGGAGCGATCAATATTCCGGTGCAGGAACTGGAGCAAAGAATAAAGGAGCTGGATGCATATCGGCATAAAAAAATGGTGGTCTATTGCTCGCATAGTCACCGCAGCCCCATGGCCAGTTACCTGCTCACAAAAAACGGATTTACCAATATCAGCAATATGCTGGGTGGAATGAGTGTGTGGCAGGAGCAGGTTAAAGATGCTTCCTGTAATCAGCGTTATTATCAAAACCAACAATAAAAATGAAAAATGCCATCAGCTGGTTTGAAATACCAGTAACCGACATTGACCGCGCACAAAAATTTTATGAAGCGGTTTTCCAGATCCAGATGATCCCGATGGATTTTGGAACAACAAAAATGCGGGCCTTTCCGCTGGACAACGCAATGGAAGGGGTAGGCGGCACCCTGATTGATACAGGTGGCTTCCATAAACCCTCTGCTACCGATGGCCCTGTTATTTACCTGAACGGAAATCCCGATGTGCAGGTTTTCCTCGACAGGGCGGTCGCGGCGGGCGGATCCGTGGTAGTTCCCAAAACTAAAATCAGTGATGATTACGGGTACATGGGTTTTATCATTGATACAGAAGGAAACCGGATTGCCTTTCACAGTGTACCTGAAAAATATTTAGCACCATAAAAAACCAAGATCATGATTGTATTGTACATCATCGGCGGACTGATTGCCGCACTCCTGCTCATTGCACTGGTGATTCCCAAAGAGATCAGTGCTACTAAAGAAGTTGTTATTAACAAGCCTGTAGAGGAAGTGTTTGGATTTGTCAAATACCTGAAAAACCAGCAGCAGTTCAGCAAATGGGCCACTATGGATCCGAATATGAAAAATGAATTTCGCGGAACAGATGGACAACCAGGATTTGTCAACTACTGGGTCGGCAATAAAAAAGTAGGAGAAGGAGAACAGGAAATCACCGGCATTGTGGAAGGGAAAAGCCTGTCCACAGATCTGCGTTTTATCAAACCCTTTAAATCATTTGCCAAGTCGGTTATGACCACAGAAGCAGTGGATAACGGAAGTACCCTTGTAACCTGGGGCTTTGAAAGCAAAATGAACTATCCCATGAATATCATGAAACTCTTTATGAACATGAAGGAAATGATTGGAAAGGATTTTTTAATTGGTCTCGCTAACCTGAAGCGTATTTTGGAAAAATAATAAGGAATGCCTGATTATAACTGGACTTCATTTACCCTGCATATACCCGTAAGGGCCAGCCGGGAAAAACTATACTGGTGCTGGGCCACCCGGGAAGGAATGGAGTATTGGTTCCTTCGTCTTTGTGATTATAAGAACAGCGAAGGCATTTCAAGGATACCCGGTGAAAGTGTACAAACCGGGGATGCCTATCGCTGGCTATGGCATGGCTGGTCCGATGAAACTGTGGAACTGGGAACCATACTGGACTGCAACGGAACAGATATGCTCCGCTTTGGTTTTGGAAAAGCAGGTAACTGTACCATTCGGATTTACAAGGAAGGAGAAACACAGATACTGGAATTAATACAGGATTGTATTCCTGATACAGCGGAAGGAAAACACTACTGGCACCTGGGTTGTAAAACAGGCTGGACCTTTTATCTGACCAATCTCAAATCCCTCCTCGAAGGAGGAATTGATCTCCGTAATAAAGACGAGCAAATTAAAAATGTACTCAATTCCTGACCATGGCATACGATGAAAACCTGGCGAACAGGACCAGGGAGCTGCTGGCTGCAGCTGAAAAGAATATAACAGAGAAAGCCATGTTTGGTGGTCTTTGTTTTATGGTCAATGATAAAATGGCCATAGGAGTTGAGAAGGACAGGCTAATGGTAAGACTGGATCCGGCTATTTACGAAACGGTGATGGAGAAAGAAGGATGCAGGCCCATGGATTTCACCGGGAGGGTGATGAAAGGATTCGTGTTTGTAGATATTGATGCGTTACAAACAAAAAAGCAATTGGCATATTGGGTGAACCTGGCACTGGCCTATAATAAAATTGCAAAACCTGGTAAGAAAAAGACGCCGGCTAAAAAAACTGCAAAAAGAAAATGACACTGGAGGCCATTCAGCAAATCTGTAAAAGTTTTGAGGAGGTTACCGAGGATATTAAATGGGAAGAGCATCTCTGTTTCAATGTGGGGGGTAAAATGTTTTTGATTACTTCACCAGATCTTGCTCCCGTAACGGCTTCCTTTAAAGTATCAGCCGAGGATTTTGATCTGTTAACAGAACGGGAGGGCTTTAAACCGGCTCCCTACCTGGCCAGGTACCAGTGGGTTTGGGTGGATGATATCAGCCGGCTTTCGGCCAAAGAATGGAAAATATTATTGCAATCGGCCTACGAACTGGTAAAGGCCAAACTGCCTAAAAAAAAGAAATGAAATTTAATTTAACTGAAGCCTGTTCAATACTGGAGAGAACACCTGCTCTCCTTGATGAATTGCTTCATGATCTGCCGGATGAATGGATCATGGGTAATGAGGGCCCTGATACTTTTTCTCCCTTTGATGTATTGGGTCACCTGATCCATGGTGAAAAAACAGACTGGATTATAAGAACAAAATGGATACTGGAAAAAGGAACTACAGCACCCTTTGAACCCTATGACCGTTTTGCGCAGGCCAGGGAAAGTGAAGGGAAAACATTGCAACAACTATTGGAAGAATTTAGTTTACTCAGACAGGAAAACCTGGCATGGCTCCGGTCACAGGAATGGCAGGAGGAAGACTATGAAAAACGCGGACTCCACCCGGTATTAGGTGAAGTGACTTTACGAAATCTGCTCAGTACCTGGGTGGTGCATGACCTCACCCATATTGCCCAGGTTACCCGAGTCATGGCCAAACAGTACAGCGGAGAGATCGGGCCATGGTCTTCCTTTTTTCGTATCTTAAATTTCTAAAATTGATGGTATGCAATCCAAAGCAAAATCAGTAGATGAGTACATTACTGAAATTCCGGCCGACCGGCAAAAAGCGATGCAGGAGCTTCGGAAAGTCATTAAAAAAAATCTTTCAAAAGGATTCCAGGAGTCTATGAACTACGGAATGATCGGTTATGTGGTGCCTCATTCTAAATACCCCAACGGATATCATTGTAATCCCAAAGACCCCCTACCATTTATGAATGTGGCTTCGCAGAAAAACTCGATCAATATTTATCATATGGGGATCTATGCGGATCCAAAACTGTTGAAATGGTTCCAGGAAGCGCATGCCAAAGCTTCTCCTAAAAAACTGGACATGGGCAAAAGCTGTATCCGGTATAAAAAACCAGAGGACATTCCATTTCAAGTGATTGGTGAGCTGGCTGCAAAGATGTCGATGGAAGAATGGATTGAAAAATATGAATCCATGTTAAAGGGAGGCAGCAGAAAAAATAAATGACAACCAGTAAAATATTCTTAATCTGTTGTACTAAAAAATAATGCTATGGAAAAAGGTTCAGTTGAAAAAGCTACTCAAACCCAGATAGCCAATATTGAAAAAAGCACCGGAAAGAAACTGGCTGACTGGATTAAAATCGTTAATAAAAGTGGTTTTTCAAAACATGGGGAACTGGTGAGTTTTTTAAAAGAGAAACACGGATTTACTCATGGAAATGCCAATGTGATTGTACATTATGCCAAACAATCACATGCCGGGGCAGCAGAGAGCGGGGATGAGCTTGTCACAGATCAATACAAGGGAAAGGAAAATCTGAAGCCCTGGTACGATCAAATCATTGCCGGGATTAAAAAATTTGGCAATGATGTGGAATTATCTCCTAAAAAAGCCTACGTAAGCATAAGAAGGAAAAAACAATTTGCGCTGATCCAGCCTTCCACAAAAGACAGGTTAGATGTCGGTGTAAACATTAAAGGAGTCGCACCATCAGGTATTGCTACGGCATCGGGGAGCTGGAATGCCATGTGTACACATCGTATAAAAATAGAAGATAAAACCAACCTGGGTAAAGAACTGTTCAACTGGTTGAAACAGGCCTATGACCAGGCTGGTTAATTGATCATCTTGCCATCATGGCCTGGGCCTCTTCATAAGAAGGGCCATATAATCCGGGAACGGTATTACCGGTTGCTCTTAAATGTGCCACCAGTTCGCCGCGATGATGATATAAATGATTATACAGGAAGCCGCGAACGACAACCACCCTTGGCATGGGCGGCATGATATCATTTCCACCCATTTGCATTCGCCAGGTATTCATATAAGTGGACTCATCGGAATTTTCAAGTACCGATTTGGCTCTGCTAAAGTTCTCTTCGAATTTTGTTACAATATTGGCAGCTTTGGATATATCCCCTTTATCATATTTATATGTGCCCATATCAAACAGATCTGAATTGAAAGTGCCTTCAAACCAGTTATAGACTTCAGCAATATGCGAGGCAAGTTGGCCAACGGACCACAAATGAGGTTGTGGCCTGTAATCCAAAGCGCTGTCGGGAATTGCCTGTAAAAGTTTACGGGTGTTTTCTGCTTCATGCTGGAATTCACCCAGGAGTGCTTGTTTGATCATTTTATAATATTTGAAACAATTTAAACATTTGCCCGCAATTGGCGCCATTAACATTGATGTTCGGTAAAAGGCTTCTTTCAACTTGTGAATACCGACCTTTGCAATATCATTTTGCAGTGGCTGAGGAGTAAAAATGATCGAAAGCAATCATCTATACAAAATATGGTAGTACGGATCAACTCCGTGAGGAGGAAATAGCTAAGCCTGTGTTGGGCAAGAACGAAGTACTTATAAAAATACATGCCGCTTCTATTAATTCCTGGGACTGGGATTTATTAAAGGGAAAACCTTTCCTGGTGAGGTTATTGGGTGGATTGAGCAAACCCAAACACCAGGTGCTTGGTGCTGATATTGCAGGTATCGTGGAATCAGTCGGACCAGATGTAAAATCACTCCAGCCCGGTGATGCGGTGTTTGGAGATATTGCCGGTTCAGGATTCGGGGGCTTTGCAGAATATGCTACCGCCTCCGAAAAATTACTGGCAAAAATTCCGGTTGGGATGAGCATGGAACAGGCAGCCTGTTTGCCACAGGCAGGATTGCTGGCTCTTCAGGGATTGCGATATAAAAAGCCGTTGACCTCCGGACAACAATTACTGATTAATGGTGCCGGTGGCGCTGTGGGCACGCTGGCCTTACAATTTGCAAAATACATCGGGGCAACGGTGACCTGTGTTGATAAGGAAGAAAAATCGGATACGCTCCTGTCACTGGGTGCAGATCATTTTATTGATTATCAGAAACAGGATTATACGGCCATGGGGATACAGTATGATTATATACTGGATGTGATTGCACATCGTCCTGTTCGCGACTACCGGCGGACATTGAAGCCATCTGGTGTATTTGCTATGATCGGTGGCTCCATGGGTGGTTTATTGGTACAGATGATGTTATTGCAACCCCTGTTTTCATTATTCAGAAAAAAGAAACTGGGTATCATGGGTTACAGGGTCAGCCGGGAAGGACTGGAAGAACTGGCATCATTATGTACAAAGGGAATCATGGCACCTGTGATTGATCGTGTCTTTCCACTGAATGAAACTGTCGCGGCATTCCGCTATTATGAAAGGGGAAACTTTAAAGGCAAGATAGTAATAAAGGTAGTTTGATGTTATTCGGCACTTTATTCCCTCCGTTCGTCATATTTTGCGGTGACAGGCCCGGAGATTCTGATACCTTAAGGTATCAATAATAAATGCCATGAAAAAAATCAGCTTATTCATCCTTGTCTTTATTATTTCCGTTATTTCCAAATCGCAACAACCCGTTATCGTTTCTCCTCAATGGTTAAATGAGAACCTGAAGGATCCCTCTCTGGTGATACTGTATACCGGCTTCGTGATCAGAGATGATTATGATAAGGAACATATTGAAGGCTCCCGCTTTCTTTGGCCTGAATGGCTGGCTTTTAATAAACCGGAGGGTAATATGTTTGCTCCTGATCCGAAAACAGCTACCCGGGTATTGCAGGACCTGGGTATCAATAAGGATTCCAAAATTGTGATTTGTCACCGCGGAGCTGATGTGACGATTGCAGCCCGGATGTTTATGACGCTGGAACATTTTGGTTTGAATGGGAAAGTGTCATTTTTGAGTGGAGGTATGGAAGCATGGAAGAGGGCTGGCTTTCCGGTAACAGACAAAGCTGCTGTTTTCAAAAAGGGTAATATTGAGTTGAAGGAAGAAGGAGCACTGGTCAATAAAGAGTATGTATTGAATGCCCTGAGCACTACAGATAAAGTTGTAGTTGATGCCAGGATGAAACGCTGGTACGATGGAGACCCTACCGGCAATCCCCGAGACGGACATATCAGCGGGGCCCTCAATATCCCCTACCCGGATATGATTGATTCAACCAATAGTTTTAAACCTGTTTCCATACTGGAGAAAAATTTCACAACAGTGGTACCCGACCGTATGAAGGAAGTAGTGGTATATTGTTTTATCGGGCAAACAGCCTGTGTGGATTATGTGGTGGGTCGTGACCTTGGGTACAAAATGAAAGTATACGAAGGCAGTATGCAGGAATGGAGCCGGGATGCAAAACTACCGATGGACAAACTTAAAAAAGAGTAATAAAAAAACCGGAACAGGTTTTTCCCGTTCCGGTTTTTTTTAATAGTGCTATTTTATTTTTTGCGACGGAAAGTGCCTTCCATGAATTTCTGCTCACTCTTTCCATCATGTCCTGTTCCATACATACTCATGGTATAAGTACCGTCATCGTGAAATTTCAGTTCCTGCCGGATATCAGTTTCCATATTACGACCGGGGTCTGACTGTTTGCCGGACATACTCAGGGTTTTGGTTGATTTATTATAATCACCTTCCATCCTTACGATGCCGGAACCCATATTATCCACCCAGCTCAATACAAATTTCTTTTTCATTTTATCATATCCCATCAAACCATGTCCCTGCATAGGCGCCCCCATCATGGTACTGCTGAAATCGGTGACCTGGTAAAGACCGTTCATGGTCATGGTCACCACATCAGTGGCACTCGCAGTGGATGGAGGCTGAGAAGGGTCCATCCATTGTTTTACTGAATCACAAACCCAGGTACCTGCTGATTCCGCCATCCAGGCATGTTCTGGTCCGGGTGTTGCAAAATCCTGCCAGGCTTTCATCATGGCAGCCATTCCTGCAGAATCAGTTGGCGCAGGAGGAATTTCTGCAGTACTTGTTTTATCAGAAGTGGTTACATATTTTGTGCCATCTTCTTTCTTGTCATTACCACCACAGGCAGCCAAAAATAGCGTGGCTGTGAAAATGAAAAGCAGTCTTTGTTTCATATTAATATGATTTAGGTAGATAAGCTACGAATAAGCCCTAAAAAAACGGACAGACGGGGAAAGAAAAATGCAAGAAATTGGATCAGTGGTTATTTACCCGCCTGCTTTACCCTGATTTTCATGATCGTAGCAATACTGGTAGCTCTTTCTTTGGACTGAAAAGCTTTCTCTCCTTCAAAGCTTTCGTCCACAGAAGCCTTGAAATATTTTAACCAGGTTTCAAAATGATGATCTTCGATAGGTGATTGTGCATGCAGGGTCATATGGGGTTGCATGGCATTTTTCCGGTAGGTATCAGACCCAAACAGGATATTATCCCAGAAATCAACCAGCACCGGTAAATGATGATCCAGGTCGATCTTCGCGATATCAGTAAAAAGATAACTAATAGAAGGATCAGCCAGCAGTTTTTTATAGAACTGTTGCATCAGGAATAATAAATCCTGCCGGTTGCTGATATCAGACTTGTTGTTCAAGGATCAGTTGATATAGATGATCGGCATCTGCCTTATCAAAAAGTTTCGTGCCTTCATTCATCGTAGCTGCACTGCCACAAGCTACACCAAATTGCAAAGCCTCCTCTAGTGTTTTTCCTTTTTGCAATGAATAAGTAATCCCTGCCACCATGCTGTCGCCGGCGCCTACCGTGCTTTTCTTTTCCACGGGAGGAGATGCCACAAAATATTGTTCTTCTTCCGTTACCAGCCAGGCACCGGTAGCGCCCATTGAAATAACTATCACGGTAGCATAACCATCACGTACCGCCTGCCTGGCCGCCTCGGGCACTTCATTTTTATCCAGCCATTCCACATTCAGCATCTTGCACAATTCCCCGATATTGGGTTTAATCAGAAATGCATGTTTGCCTTTCAGGGCTTGTAAGGCTGGTCCGCTGGTATCCACGATGCATTTGGCACCAACAGCTGCTGCATTTTTCACAATCAATCCATAGAAGTAGTCAGGTAATCCGGGAGGCAGGCTGCCACTGGCCACTACAAAGGAAGGAGTAAAAGAACGGATCTGATCCACCAGGGTTTTGATGGTGTCTTCATGAACTGCGCGACCTGGAAAAGTAAAACGATATTGGTTATTGGTGGAGGATTCCAGTACTACCCAGTTTTCACGTGTTTCTGTTTTGGTATCCACGGCATGAAAGAGCACGCCTTCTTCTTTTAAGAGTGAACAGAGCATATTTCCATTGTGACCACCGGCAGGAAACAATGCCACGGAAGGAGTATCCAGTTTTTTCAATGCCTTGCTCACATTGATGCCGCCACCACCGGGCTCATTCACTACTTCTGTGCAACGCAGTTTGCTTTCAGGTTTTAATATATCAGCCCTTGAGCTTTTATCAATACAGGGATTCAGTGTGATGGTGAGTATCATTTGTCAGGATTAGGATGGGGTTCAGCGATTTCTTTTAATACATTTTCAATGCGTGCCTGCAGATCATCATAATCGGTATAGCCCCTGGCCAGCAGATAAAATTTTGTTTGATCAGTTTGTATCAGTACGGCAGGGAAACCGGTTACCTGCAATTGCTGACAAAGCGCAAATTCATACCGTGCTTTTTCTTTGTACACTTCACTATTGAGTTTACTGTAAAAGTCGTCCGCTTCAAGCTGGTATTTCCCCAAGCAGATGACGATAAGCTTCATCATCGGTGAGATCACGGCCTTCAAAATTCAGGGCATATTGCAGGTCGGCGGCAAAAGCAACTTGTTGTTCCGGGTAAATTTCTTTCAGAATACAAAGCGCGGCAGCAGATTTTTCAGAATGCATGAACCAGTCGCTCTCTTCCGGATGAAACATATGCCAGAGAAAGTCCGGACCAAAACGAATTCCCGTTCTTTCTTCTACTGTTTTATAAGCCTGGCTCACATAACCGGCAATACTGCTTACCGGGCGGGGATGATCGGCAGGGATCATGCCACCGGATAAAACTTCAAATCCCAGACGGTCTTTATAGGCTGCTTCAATTTTTTAATGACCGGGCTGAATCCATAACACCAGCCGCAATAGGCATCGTAGCAATAATAAATAAGAGGTTGCATGTCCCGCAAAGGTAGCAGGAGGGATTAATCCAATTGTATGATTTCAGGAATCCTTTTGGGATCTGTTCTTTACCGCCTCAAATCTTTCCTCATAATCGGGGCGGATGGTACCCATCAACCGGTCCCAGAACAGGAAATACAAACCATAATTGCCTTTGAAATACTGGTGATGCATATTATGATTTACTGAAGTATTGATCCATTTGCCCAGCCAGTGTTTACTGAATCCCTTCGGATAAAGCTCCCAGCCCAGGTGACCATACACATTATAAATGATCATGAACAGGAAAAAGAAGATCAGGTGATAGAAATGTACGGGAATACTGAACACAAATACCAGAAAAATGCCTGCTTCCAGAATCGCTTCCAGTGGATGGAAGGCATAAGCAGCAAATGGTGTAGGGTTGGTCGATTGATGATGAACCAGGTGAACGTATTTAGAAATTGTCGGCTGATGAATCACCCGGTGCATCCAGTAAAAATAAGTATCATGAATAATCGCCATTACCGGGAAGGCCAGCACAAACCAGATCATGCTGTGCTGATGTATATCAATATAAAACCGGGTGTATTTAGAAAGAGACGGGCTACCAATTACAATGGCCGGAATAAAGGCCATGATGAATACCGTGAGAATGGAAAAGCCGATCTCCCGGGTATAATCCAGTAAGCGGGGAAATTTTTGCTGAATTTTTTTGCCGGCGATTTTCTTTTTCAGCAAAACATAAAAAAATAAAAAGGCCAGGCTAGACAACAGCAGATACCTGCTGCCGATCAGTACTACATCGTGAAAATATAATTGCCAGTTCATAGATTTGATTAATGGGCTTCCAGCCAGTTTTTTCCTTCACCGCATTCTGCGATCACGGGCACATCATTTGGCAGGGGCAGGGCCTCCTGCATATTTTCCAGGATTAGTTCTTTGAGTTCTTTGAGTTCTGTTTTTAAAGCATCAAAGACCAGTTCATCATGCACCTGCAACAACATCTTGCTCTGCATTTTTCTTTCTTCATCGCTGCGTGTACTTTTTGCATGGCCAGTTTGATCATATCAGCAGCGGTTCCCTGGATGGGGAGTTGATGGCATTTCGTTCTGCAAAGCCACGTACAGTGAAATTGGCAGAGTTGATATCTCTCAACCATCTTTTACGTCCCATCAGTGTTTCCACATAACCATTCTCCCTGGCAAAATTGATGGTATTATCCATGTATTGCTGGATACCCGGAAACTCTTTCTTGTAATTATCGATTATTTCTTTGGCTTCTGTTCTTGAGATCCCCAGATTATCGGCCAGTCCGAATGCACCCTGACCATAAATGATACCGAAGTTCACACTCTTGGCTTTGTATCTCATTTCCTTGGTCACTTCTTTCTCCGGCACATTGTACACCCTTGCCGCGGTGGCCGTATGAATATCTGTTCCTGCTTTAAAAGCCTGGCACATATTGGGATCAGCACTGATAGCGGCCACGATACGGAGTTCAATCTGGGAATAGTCGGCAGACACGAGTAAATGGTTCTTATCTCGTGGAATAAAGGCCTTTCGAATTTCCTTGCCCCGGTCTGTTCGAACGGGAATATTCTGCAGGTTGGGATTATTACTGGCCAGTCTGCCTGTTACAGCCACCGCCTGTCCGTAAGTAGTATGCACCCTGCCTGTTTTGGGATTAATCAGTTGAGGCAGTGCATCCACATAGGTGGATTTTAGTTTTGTCAGTTCCCGGAAGGTCAGAATGTCTTCAACGATCGAATTACCCCTTGCGGCCAGTTTCAGTAATACATCTTCACCGGTCTGGTATTGACCAGTCTTTGTTTTTTTGGCGGAAGGATCCAGTTTTAGTTTATCAAATAGCACTTCACCCAATTGTTTGGGAGAAGCAAGATTGAAACGAACCCCGGCCTGTTTGTAAACACTTTCTTCAGCGGTTTTTGCATCCTTCTCCAGTTCTTTGGAATAATCATTCAGGAAGCCTTCATCTATTTTGATTCCTTCAAATTCCATATCCACCAGCACTTTTACCAA
Organism: Chitinophagaceae bacterium; assembly: GCA_016720745.1. Lineage (GTDB taxonomy): Bacteria > Bacteroidota > Bacteroidia > Chitinophagales > Chitinophagaceae > JJ008. The sequence goes on from JADKKA010000018.1 coordinate 374,833, forward strand.
TGGATTCTCTACTTCATTGAATACTTTTTCTACTTCTTTCTGTTGCAGCATCGGTTCAAAAACCTGCTTCAGTTGCAGGGTGATATCGGCATCTTCGCCGGCGTATTCCTTGATCTTTTCAATTTCCACATCCCGCATGCTGCCCTGGGTTTTTGCCCCGGCTCCGCGGCCGCCTTTTTTTCCAATCAGCTCTTCAATATGTACAGGTTCGTACCCAAGGTATTTTTCACTCAGGATATCCATGCTGCGTTTGCCATCAGGTTCAATCACATAATGGGCCAGCATGGTATCGAAAATATTGCCGGCCGGTTCAATGCCATACCATTTCAGCACGAGCAGATCGTACTTGGTATTTTGCCCGATCCATATTTTTTTCGGATCTGCAAATAGTGGTTCAAATAATCCCAGGATTTCTTTGGTTCTGTTTTGATCGGCCGGGCAGGGAACATACCAGGCTTCACCGGGTTTTACGGAAAAACTTAATCCCACCAGTTCAGCTTCATTGGCATCAATGCCTGTGGTTTCCGAGTCAAAACAGATTTCGGTATGTTTTTTCAGTTCGTTCACCAGTTGCTTAATATCCGCATCGGTTTCAACAGCTGTATAGGTATGTGGTACATTATTGATATTCTTATCAACCGTCAGCACTTCTTCCTCATCACCGGTTACAATCGGCGCTGATTTTTTCAGCAGGTTGTTCGATAATATTTCCGAAAAGATCGGTTTGTACGCCCTGGGGGATTTCTTTTTCCACTACCCCCCGGGTGCTGGCAGCAACAGTAAACTCTTCTCCCAGCAATCTTTTGCCCAGGGTTCTGAACTCGAGCTCCCCAAAAATCTGTTTCAGTTTTTCTTTATCCCATTCTTTCAGTTTAAAATCTTCTACATGAAATTCAACCGGTACACTGGTGATAATGGTGGCGAGTTTTTTGGAGAGTATTGCCATCTCTCTTCCTTTTCTTACTTTTTCTCCCATGGCGCCTTTGATCTGGTCAGCATGCGCCAGGGTATTTTCCAGTGAACCGTATTCGGCCAGAAATTTGGCGGCGGTTTTTTCACCCACACCCGGAATCCCCGGAATATTATCAACCGCATCGCCCATCATGCCCAGCATATCAATCACCTGGTTCACTTCTTTGATATTCCATTTGGCACAGACTTCTTCCGGTCCCATGATCTCTACATCATTTCCCTGGTAAGCGGGCTTATAGATTTTTACTTTTTCAGAAACCAGCTGGCCATAATCTTTATCGGGGGTCACCATGTACACTTCATAGCCCTGGGCTTCGGCCTGTTTGGCGAGTGTACCGATCACGTCATCAGCTTCAAAACCATCTACAGCGATCACGGGGATATTGAATCCTTCGATAATTTTTTTGATATCTGGTACTGCGGCACTGATATCTTCCGGCGTTTCCTGGCGGTTAGCTTTATAATCGGCGAAATCGGTATGTCTTTCGGTGGGGGCGGAGGTATCAAAGCAAACCGCCATATGGGAGGGTTTCTGTTTGGTGATTAGTTCCACCAGGGTATTGGTGAATCCAAACTGGGCATTGGTGTTTTTGCCTTTAGAGTTCACCCGGGGGGCCCGGATCAGGGCATAGTAGGCGCGGAAAACCAGGGCAAAGGCATCGAGCAGGAAGACTTTTTTTTCCATGCCCCTAAGGTAGCAAAACGGAGGGAAGGGCTGAAAAAACAGACACCCCGGTCCGGAGAACCGGACGGGGTGTAGATTATATTAACGCTGCTATGATTAATTGATCGACAGCTTCAGGGCGGCAGTTGTTTCCTGACCGGCCTTGGTTTCTGTGCTGACGGCTTTCTTTTCTGCCTGCTGGGGATTTGTAATCATTACTGTACCGCTGAAGGCAGCATTTTGTTGCTGGGCTGAATCTGTTGCAAAATTCACTGCGGCTTTGTCTTTATGAATAAAATTCAGGTAAAGGGCGAAGAACAGCAGGTTGAATGCAAAGAAGTTGGCGATTTTACGGACACGTCTTTTCATAACTATTGGATTTTTTCGGTTTTTTCAGAATTGGATTGTTTCGGTTTCTGATGCTAAATTATAACGGGGGAGGACGGTTTGCAAGAAAGGAGTATAGGTATTTGAGCAAATCAGGCACTAATACGCTGAGGGGAATCGTAAAACTACGAATGTCTTGATATGAGCCGCTGCCTCAGGCACCAGTACATATTATAAGCTCCAATCAAAACGCTGTGTCTCGCTTCGAAAAGTAGGTTTTTGTAAGCCATTGGTCAGTTCCGGCACCAATTTCAGTACTGTATTTTTCAGATCTGAAATACTGACCGTTTTATTTTTCCTGAGAAGCTCTAATAATACAAAGCTGAAAACGCCATTCTTTAAATCACCGCGTTCCTGGGCAAACTGGGTTCCTCCTGCGGCAGAAATGACTGTGGCTCCGGTACTCCGGCCAACATTTACAAATAATTCCTGCATCAACTCAAAACTGTTTTTCATACCAAGACTGCTGCCGGAAGTCAATCTGGGTTTACCACCCCTGGTGCCTTTGATTTGTAATGAATCCGTTGCTGTTTCATAACGTGTAATCTCTTCTTTGTCTACTTCTCCGCTGTGACAGGCATCGATCAGCATCAGTTTTTTCCTTGCCCGGATCCCATCCAGCAAACTTTCCAGCTCTTCATAGGGAAGGCCGTTTTCTTCCGGTTTACTGAAATTGACCGTATGTGTAGAGAGATAGTAGTCGAAGTCGCTACTCAGCAGTCCATGACCGGAATAGGCTATGATTACTTTATCCTCTTCTGTTGTACCGGCCAATCGCCGTTTCAGGCTGAGTATGTTATCCCGGGTAACCCGCTCATCAAACAGCGTATCAATGATGGCTCCTTTTGTTGCAAAATACTGACTGAGGTCACGGATATCCTTGACACTCCAGGAAAGATTATTCTTACTGTCTGCAAAGCGATTGATCCCAATGCCTATAAAATAGGTGTTGGATTTCACCGGCTTTTCGGGATTATATTTTACAAACAAGGGTTGCCGGTAGCTTTCAATACCGTTGACATCTGTGACAGAGGTTTCAATCTGGTTTTCACCCGCTGAAAGGGTGATGGATATAGTAGTATCCAATTTATTGATCAGCCGCCTGCGAAGGGAAATCCCTTTTTGACCGTAGACGGGTACTTCATTCACCCAGATATTGAATCGGTCGAGGTTAACGGAACTGTTACCGTTGATATGAACCCGCATGGTCCGGACAGATTGTTCAAAGGCGAGTTGTTCACGGTTTGTAAAGTCAGCTTCGGGGATGGTAAAGCCTTCTTTAAAGGAACTGGTATCGATTCCCAGTTTCTTGATTCTTTTCAGATAGGCCTGCCGGTAGGACCGAATCAGGGCAGTATCAGTGCTTCCAATGGCTTCTAATACTTTATCAGGGCGATTGTATTTGATGTCGAGTTGGTCGAAGGTGATAATTTTTAGCTCTTTGGAAACATAATGAATGTTTTTTGAAAATTCCTTCGAACACTTATAAAAACCTTTTGGAGTCACAACAAAATAGCCAGCACTGTCCGGGCAAAGAATTGTATATAGTAAATTGCCATTTTTTGCACTCCAACATTTTGTAGTGTTGTCATCAGATGAAGAGAGTATCTGATTTTCATAAGGAGAAAAATAAGCAGAACGGACATAATAATTGTGAGCATTAATACTAAATAAGAGATTTCCTTTCTCTGCATTCCAAACTTTAAAGGTATTGTCAAGTGATGATGAAATTATTTTATCACCATTTTTGGAAATATTTATGTTTTGTATATCCCTTAAATGACCCTTAAGAGTCAATAACACTTTATTTCTTTTAAAATCCCATACCGACATTGAATGATTTTTTACAGGGATTATCACATTATTATCCTGCAAAAATGCTGCTGAGGAAACACCGTATTGATTTGTTTTAAATGTTGCTTCTGGTTTTCCAGTTTTAGTATTCCAAATCCTTGCTGTCATATCATCAGAGGTTGTGAGAACTCTTGAGTCATCAGGTGAAAACGTTGCATAAAATACGTAGTTTGTATGGCCTGTTAAAGTATGGAGAAGTTTCCCATTGTTAGCATCCCATATAATTGCTTTTTTGTCATCTGAAGTAGTAATTGCTAATTTGCCATTGTTTGAGAATTCTGCTGAATTTTGAAAAGAATTATGCCCTATTAGTTCTAACTGGATTTTCCCGGTATTGGCATTCCAAATTCTGGTTAACTTATCCCAGCATGCCCCAATTATTCTATCTCCATTTTTTGAGTAATTTCCTGTTTTTATTTTTCCCTCTGAGTTCTCTAAAACCAAAGTTACTATTCCAAGTTTTTTATTAAATATTCGGGCAGGGGCATCATCGCTTACAAGTAAAACATTTTCATTATCAGGAGACCAGGAAGCACTTATTAGCGGTTTAGTTTTCCCAGTCAAATGAAAAAGAAGCTTTCCGGTGGAAATATCCCAAACCTTTGCAGTTTTATCCCAGGAGGAAGTAATTAACTTTTTTGAATCAGGTGAAAATTTCGCTGTACGAACACTTGACATTCCAATGCTTCCTTCATGTCTTGCAGTCATTATTTGAGTATATGAGTTTTCTGTGTCCCATACAGCAGCAGTATTATCACTGGAAGCAGTTACAATAAATTTCCCATTATCTGAATACTCTACGTAGTTTATTTCATGAACATGACCTTTTAAAACAGCTATTTGTTCTCCGGTTTCTAAGCTTGTAACACTTGCCGTTTTATCCCATGAGCCAGATACTAATAATTTACTATCAGGGGAGAAGCTAATTGAGGATATCAAAGAAGTATGTGGCCTAATTTTATGAACTAAATTACCAGTTACAACATCCCAGATATATATTGAATAATCAGTATTTGAAATTGTAATAATTTTAGTGCCATCTCTAGTAAATTTCACTTGGTTTACACCAATATGACCCTTCAGAATTACGTGTTCCTTGCCTGTTTTTACAGTAAATAGTTTAACATACTTATTATAAAATCCTGCTGCAACATATTTACAGTCAAGTGATATTGCACCGCAAACAATATCGGCTTTGCTCAGATCTGGAAATAATTTAGTGGTGCCATTTAGAATATCAAGTAGATGAAGTGAGTTGTTTTTAGTAGCCGTGAGTAGCATATTCGATTGTGTGGAAAAATCTAGACATGAATGAAGGGATTTATTATCATTAATTGTTTTTACTACTTTACCAGATTGCAAATCCCAGATCTTGGTATTGCTTTCAGTGGAAAATGTAATAATACTTTTCCCATCAGACAGAAACTTGAATGAGTTTATGGATTCTTTATTTCCTACAAAGTCATTTAATAGTTTACCCGTTTTTGAATCCCATAATTTACAAGTTTTATCCCATGAGCATGTAGTCAAATACTTACCATTGGGACTAAAATCTGCATATTCCAAAAATCCACCATGACCAATTGGAGTTACTAACTTGGGGTCTTGTGCATGGCATTTATAAAACATAAATGCAACAATAATAAAAGCTATTTTCATAGTAGCTTGTTAGTTATGGGTTGATTACTTGGGTGAACTGAAATCTAAAAATTATCACCCCTTCATCCCCTCCAACTCCTTCTGCATCCTGAACATTTCGTCCCTTAATCTTGCTGCTTCCATAAAATCCAAATCGCGGGCGGCTTTTTCCATTTCTTTCTTCGTGCGGCCAATCGCTTTTTCCAACTGGGGAATGGTTTTGTATACTTCCTGCTCTTCTGCTGCATGTGTTACCAGTTCCTGGTCGGGTGCCAGGGCGCGACTGTCTTTTAAGTCATACCCCTTAATATCCAGCACCGAGGTTTGGGCAAATACATCCTGTGTGGTTTTGGAAATGGTTGTTGGTGTTACCCCATGTTCAATATTCCAGGCAATCTGTTTTTCCCTTCTGCGGTTTGTTTCATCAATCGTTTTTTGCATACTGTCCGTCATCTTGTCGGCATAAAAAATGACCCTGCCATCCACATTCCGGGCCGCACGGCCTGCCGTTTGGGTCAGCGATTTTTCATTGCGGAGAAAACCTTCCTTGTCTGCATCAAGAATAGCAACCAGGGATACTTCGGGTAAATCCAGACCCTCTCTTAATAGGTTCACACCTACTAATACATCAATTATTCCCAGTCTTAATTCTCTTAATATCTCTACCCGGTCCAGTGTATCCACTTCACTATGGATATATTTTGATTTGATATTGATCTTGTGCAGGTATTTATCCATTTCCTCGGCCATGCGTTTGGTGAGGGTGGTGACCAATACACGATCGCCCTTGGTGACTGTTTTATCTATTTCGTCCAGCAGGTCATCTATCTGATTAACCGATGGACGAATTTCGATTGGCGGATCGAGCAAACCAGTGGGTCGTACCACTTGTTCCACTACCACACCACCGCATTTTTCCAGTTCATAATCATCAGGTGTGGCCGAGACAAATATGGTCTGATTGGTCAGGGATTCAAATTCATGAAAATTCAAAGGCCGGTTATCGAGGGCGGAGGGCAGGCGGAATCCATAATCAACCAATATCAGTTTACGGCTACGGTCACCACCATACATACCACTAACCTGCGGAATGGTCTGGTGACTTTCATCCACCACCAGTAAAAAGTCTTTTGGGAAATAATCCAGCAGACAGAAAGGCCGGGTGCCTGGTTTGCGGCGATCAAAGAAGCGGGAATAGTTTTCAATACCATTGCAATAACCCAGTTCCCGGATCATTTCAATATCATAATTTACTCTTTCAGTCAGGCGCTGCGCCTCAATGTATTTCTGTTCTTTTTTAAAATACTCGGCCTGTGCATTCACTTCATCCTGTATCTCATACAAAACCTGTTGCAGAATATCTTTTGGTGCTACATATAAATTGGCCGGAAAGATCGCAGCATTATCCATCAGGGCAATTCTTTTACCCGTCACCACATCAATGCTCTCGATTTCTTCTATTTCATCTCCAAAAAAAACTAACGCGATAACCATAATCAACATATGGCAGGTTGATATCCACCGTATCTCCCTTTACGCGAAAAGTTCCCCGGTTGAATTCAATGGTCGTTCGGTTATACAAGCCGTTCACGAGCGCATGTAAAAAGCCCTGGCGGGAAATGGTCTGCCCCTTGTTGATCCGGATAATCCCGTTTTCATAATCAGTGGGGTTCCCCATACCATAGATACAACTGACCGATGCCACTACAATGATATCCCTGCGGCCACTTAGTAAACTGGAAGTAGCTCTTAAGCGTAACTTATCGAGCTCGTCATTAATGCTCAGGTCTTTTTCAATATAGACATCTGTTACCGGCAAATAAGCTTCGGGCTGGTAATAATCATAATAAGAAACAAAGTACTCCACGGCATTTTCCGGAAAGAACTGCCTGAACTCACCGTATAGCTGCGCTACGAGGGTTTTATTATGGGTAATCACCAGGGTAGGCCGCTGGGTGTTCTGGATCACATTGGCAATAGTGAATGTCTTGCCACTTCCGGTTACGCCCAGCAGGGTCTGGTATCTTTCACCATCCTCTAAGCCTTCGGTGAGCTGACGAATCGCATCCGGCTGATCACCGGCCGCTGTATAGGGAGATTGCAGGTTAAAAGGCATACTGCAAAATACTGAACAAAGCGCAGCCGGACTTATTCTTTGAATGATTTATACAGGGGGTCATTCTTCATGGCATCTTCCCTGGTTTTATCAAGTCCGTTCAGGACTGCTGTGTAGTCTTCTTTAAAAAATTTTTGCGGTTCGGTGACGCCTAGTTTCTGTAAACTATAGAGGTACCAGACCAGCAGGCTTTGTCCTTTTAATTTTTCTTCCGGAAAAACAATCATCAGGTACCAGTATAAATGGGCTGCGAATGAATAGGCTGAGAGGTCAAGGGCAATATCGGCATATGTAAAGAGGTCTTCTTTTAATTTACTGCTCTCCCGGAACAGTTCCTTTACTTGTAAATGCCGGAAGAGGAGAAAGGCTTCCCTGCCATTGCTGGCACCGCCACCCATCGGGTAGAGCGGATCGGCGGCATAAACAGCGGGTTGGTGTTTGGCCCAAACCTGGGCAGACTGGTCTTTTGCTTTGTTTCCTTTTTCCAGGTAAGTGCTGGAGAAATACAATTCATAACGGGCCCAGGCGGAATTCGGATAAGCCGCCAGTATCGTATTGTATTGTTTAATGGCTTCAGCATATTTGCCGTCATCATGCAGGCGGATGCCTTCCCTGACGAGACTATCATGGGATTGGTAAAAAAGATCCAGGTTCCGGTTCAGGTCGAGCAGGTAATGCGAAGCCAGGCTTTCTTTATCAGCAAAGCGGAAGAGCATACCCAGGTAGCGGCGGGCCAGATCAAATTCATCATTGGCTACATGCATCAATACTTTCGAGAGCGGGATGATCAGGTTGCCCTTATTCATTTCCATCAATCCCCGCCAGTAGAGCGGATCTTTTTCGGTAATAGCTGCAGCCTGCTGATTCAGGAAACTCTTTTGTTCCAGCATTTTACCGGTAGCCTGTACACCGGGGAATTGTGCATCTACATTTTTAGTGAAATGAGCCAGAATGGGAATTACCTCCTGCAGCGCCCAATTGCGGATGGTTTCTTTGCGCTGTAACAGGGTTTGGCTGCTGAGGTCCTTTTTCATTTTCTCGGCAGCACTATTGATCTCAGGAGAAAATATTTCGGGGGAATTACAACCTTCATTGAATTTGAAACTGAGCTGTAAATCAAAAGAAGCGAAATTGGCTACCGGACTGTTGATGGGTTGCAGGGCATTGTTAACCTGTTCAATAAGGGAATTATTTTCAGGACATACACTCACCTGGTATTTGCATTTCCGGTCTTTGGTCCAGCTGGCAATAATCTTTACGACACTATTGCTTTTTCTGTCTTCATCAGATTGGCCATGGCAGCCTGTACTTCTTTGACCCAGTTCACCATGGCGTCTTTATTAAAATTTTCACCGGCGATTACTTCCGAACTCAGGAAGACGATCACCGTTCTCTTGGCCATATCTGGTTCCTGGGCGGCGATGCGGGTAGCAAAAAGTAGAAGGAGCAGAAGTAATTTTTTCATGGTTGCCGAAGCTTTGATAAAAGGTATGCAAATATGTATGATTCAGGGGAAGAGGAATAGTATCCAGACAATTTTAAGAAAATTACAGCATGGGATTGCAAAAAAATACCCGGCCATGGGGCCGGGCATTCCTATAAAGTCGATGATTTATCAAAACTGTGCAGAAACAGTCACAATAGGTTCTTTGGCAACCTTGCCACCATCGATTGGCTGACCAGTGATTCCAAAATCTTCCAGTTTGATTTTCAGTTCGGCGCTAACCGTTACTTTTCCACCAGCAACAGTTGCTGTACCATTGGCTTCAACTGGTTTGCTTACACCTTTAATGGTCATGGTACCCGTTACTTTGGTTTTGTACACACCATCTTTGTTCAGTTTCACTTTATTTACTTTATCAATTTTACCGGTATAGGTAAACTTGGGGAACTGATCAGAGTTCATCCAGTTAGCAGCATTAAAGTGTTCCTGGATTTTGGGGTTGGAGAAATTGAAATTTTTCACATTGGCTTCGAAAGCCACATCTCCGGTTGTGAAATCCACAGAACCGATCACGGTTTTGTTTTCTGCCTTGGGTAAAGCATCTTTTGGTGTGGTAGCATCAAAAGCTACAGTAGCGGAAGTAGTTGTTTTCTTTTGGGCAAATACAGCACCTGCTGCGAATACCATGGCGAGAACGAGTGTTGATTTTTTCATGTGTCTTTTTTTTGTTTTGTCACCCTATAAACCCCGTTGGGGTGATTTTCGAAGGGTTATTTTTTGTTTAAGGTTGAACGTTTGAAATCAATGGAACTGGAGTCAAGGATCATGCTGTAAGAACTGCCGCTGCAGGATCCCTTAATGGAAACAGGATCACCTGGTTTGATCAGTTGTGTGCTGGCATATTCCTTTTTATCCAGTGAGAAATTGATAAAGTATTTGGAGCTGTCGGTGAATTTGATGTTCACGGTTGAATCGGCCAGTGTTTCCACCTGCGCTACTTTACCATCTACCGCAATTATCTTCTCTCTGTATTTGCGATTCGCAGCCGTATCATTGGCCGCAAACTCACGAATAAGTTCCGGGGCACTGATTCTATAATCTGCTTTAACGGTATTGGTATCGGCAAAAGTTTCGCCCCATACTTTTTTCTCGATAATCATAAAACCCAGAAAGGCAAAAACCGGGCCTGCCACCAGGAAGACCAGTCGGAGTGGCCATTTACCGGCAGGTGTTGCTGTTAAAATTAATCCGGCTGCAAAAAGCACAGCGAAATAGGCCGGGATTTGTAACATGCTAAAGGGACTTTTGCCCACACCTAGATCAATCAGGGTTTTGCTGAACAGGAAATAGATAGCTACCATGGAAAGTGTCAGGGCGCCGGTGATGAATGAGGTCCAGATTGTAGTTTTTTTCTGAATAGTCAGGAATCCATTAGCCATTGCCAGTGCAGGGATCAGCCAGAATAGATAAAAACTGAAATTGAGCTGGGGAAAGGGGTTGGCCAGGTTAAATTTTGATGCAGAAACCTTGAAAAACTGCCCCGATGGCAGGTGGTATCCGCTGATCAAACTGTCGTTCCAGGCTGCCCAGGGCAGGAAGAAGACAATCAGCAATCCTGCCGAGCAAATCAGCTGAAGCCATTGGCCAGTCTTAAGGGTTGTGTGGGTTTTTGTCATGCTTAGTCAAAACGGACAAACAACCGGTTTGGTTGCAGCCGGAGACAAATATACAATGTTTAAACATTGAATTAGTATTTTACTGTAAAATATTTGTGAAGAATGAAAAAACCCCGGTCCTGCTTTCGCGGGAGGCCGGGGCCGCACTGACTAACCCATCTCACAATCGTGCTGTTTTCACAAAAAGGTTGATTTTGAGGAGATCAGCTTGCCTGCATTTCCTTGATTTTCTCTCTGATTTTGCCCTCTATTTCTTTGGCCAGTTCGGGATTATCGACCATCAGTTGTTTCACTGAATCGCGTCCCTGGCCGAGTTTATCACTATTATAGCTATACCAGCTGCCGCTTTTCTGGATAATACCCAGTTCGGTACCCATATCGATGATTTCCCCGTTTTTGGAGATGCCTTCACCGAAAATGATATCGAATTCTGCGGCGCGGAAAGGTGGAGCTACTTTGTTCTTCACCACTTTCACTTTTACGTGGTTACCGATGGCTTCATCGCCGTCTTTTACCTGGGTCTGGCGACGGATATCCAGTCGCACGGAAGCATAGAACTTCAGGGCATTACCGCCGGTGGTGGTTTCGGGGTTACCGAACATCACGCCGATTTTTTCGCGGAGCTGGTTGATGAAAATACAGATGGTATTTGTCTTGGAGATCGTGGCGGTGAGCTTGCGGAGGGCCTGGCTCATCAAACGGGCATGGAGTCCCATTTTGCTGTCGCCCATTTCTCCTTCCAGTTCACTTTTTGGAACCAGGGCGGCTACGGAGTCGATCACGACTACATCCAGGGCGCCGGAGAGGATCAGGCGGTCGGCGATTTCGAGGGCCTGTTCGCCATAATCGGGTTGGGAGATCAGGAGATTATCTACATCTACCCCCAGTTTTTTAGCATAGCTGCTATCGAATGCGTGTTCGGCATCGATAAAGGCGCACATACCGCCTTTCTTTTGGGCTTCTGCGATGACGTGGGTGGCGATGGTGGTCTTACCCGAAGATTCGGGTCCGTATATTTCTACAATTCTGCCGCGGGGCAGTCCGCCGATACCGAGGGCCACATCGAGGCCGATGCTACCGGTGGAGATGACTTCCTGTTCTGTTTCAGCTTTTTCGCCCAGCAGCATCACGCTGCCTTTGCCATAGTCTTTTTCAAGCTTGTCCATGGTCAGTTTAAGGGCCTTGAGTTTTTCGTTGTTCGTGCTCATGTCGTGGGTTTTTTCAGTTTTTGCCATGCGTTTAAAGTTTGTTTGCGTACTGTAATCCCGCATTATTGCGGAACGGAACCAAAACTAAAACATTTAGTAATACGAAACTAATTTTTTGGGGATAATTTTTTTGCCCCCTTAAAATTTACCCCGCTTTGGGTATTCCGCTTTGGGGGTAAAGGTGTACTTTTTGCGAATGAAAGTTGCCGTTTTTTATACACTGTTTTTTGGGATTTTTCTGGCGGGCGGGGTAGCGGCGCAGGAGCCGAGGCTGGTGTTGCCAGTGGGGCATAATGATAAAATACTAAGCACTTTAATAGATAGTGCCGGGAAGAGAGTTTTTTCAATTGGTAATGATAAGTCTTATAAAGTCTGGGATATGAATACAGGCTATTTATTGATAGATCGGATATGGCCTGGGGCTAACCCCGCTTTTCTTTACTGCAGTCCCGACGGAAAAAAAATTGCAACTTCAGCTGAAGACAATATTTTAAGAATATGGGATGCTGAAACCGGGGAACAAATTGCTATGATGAAAGGGCATCTATCCTCTATAAAAATGGCACAGTTCAGTTTTAATGGAAAGATGATTGCGACCAGCTCCAGGGATAAAACAATTAAAATATGGGATGTAGTGACTGGAGGGCTTATTGCAGATTTAAAGGGAATTCCTTACACCGCTTCTTGCATGCAGTTCAATAATACAGGAACAAAAATTGCAGCAGCAAGTCTTATTGAAAACAGTTTTTTGTTATGGGACATAAAATCAACCCACCTGATAGCTGACCAGAAAAGGCACACTGACAGAATAAATTATATCGAATTTGATTACTCGGGAAACAAAATAGTTACCGCATCAAGTGATGGTTCAGCTATAATATGGAATGCGGAAAATGGCCAGGTAATAACTGAACTATTGGGACATAAAAAGCTCTTAAAAAGAGCAATGTTTAGCCCCGATGGTAAAAAAGTTGTAACCGCTTCCTGGGATAAAACTGCGGGAGTTTGGGATGCAAACACCGGAAAAATGCTTTTTAGCCTTGACCATGAGAAATTTGTTAATTCGTCAGCATTCAGCAACAATGGCAATTATATCGTTACTGCATCAGATGATGGTACAGCAAGGATTTGGGATGCTAATACAGGTATACCTAAAGGGGTACTAAACGAACATGAACATTTACTTATTGAAGATGCCAGGTTTACTGCAGATAACAAAAAAATAGTAACGACAGCAAGAGATTTTACGATAAAAATTTGGGATGCAAAAAGTTTCAAGCTCTTAAAAAACCTGAGTACACATGTTTACAGATTTAATTCTGCAATATTTAATAAAGATGGCACAGCTATATTAACTTCTTCAGATGATAATACCGCCAAAACCTGGAATATAAATTATGGTAAAATAAACCATGTGTTCCAGGCTCATACAAACATTGTTGAAGACGCGAAGTATTTATCTGATACTAAAAAAGTGTTGACGATCTCAGGTGATGCAACTGCTATTCTTTGGGATAATGAAAGCGGAAAAATAAGTAAACATTTCGAAGGAGGACATAGAAATAGGATTTCAATACTGGATATAAGTAAAGATGAAACTAAGTTTTTGACCAGCTCATCTGATTTCACTACTGTAGTATGGGACATAAATGATATAGAAAAACCAATCCTTCTTCCTGATAATGACTTTATTGTTTCATCCGCTCGTTTTAGCCCCGATGGTAATAAAGTGGTTACCTCTGATTTAGATGACAAGACTTTTATTTTTGATCTTAAGAAAGTAGATGCAATTGAATTAAAAGGCTACCCTTCTTCTATAATATCTACATGTTTTAGTCCAAACGGAGAAAATATAGTTACCAGTGGATTTAACCCAGTTGTTAGGGTATGGAACTCAACTACTGGAAAATTAATTAGTGAATTAATTGGACATAGCGGGCCTGTAACGGTAGTTAAATATAGCCAGGACGGCAACAAAATTCTTACGGCATCTGATGATAAGACAGCTAGAATATGGCACACAGAAACAGCGAAGCAATTTGCAGAATTAAAAAAACATACAGCTGAAGTACAAGTTGCAGATTTTAGCCCCGATGGGAAAAAAATACTAACCGGATCGAACGATAATACGGTAAAAATTTGGGATGCAGCAACAGGAGAAATTTTATGGGATCTGAAAGGCCACTCAAAGCGAATAAGCTCCGCCAGTTTTAGCAAGGATGCCAAAAAAGTTGTATCTGTTTCAGATGACAATACCTGTAAAGTATGGGATTTGGAAACGGGTAATCTTATATGCACTTTTTTAAGTTTGGATAGCCTTGATTATTTTATTCAAACACCCAACAGTTTTTATAAAACAACCCCTTCTGCCGCAAAACTCCTTCATTATGTTACTAAAGACCTCAAAGTCATCAGCTTTGAACAACTCGATGTCAAATACAACCGCCCCGACAAGGTTCTCGAAGCCATCGGCAACTCCGACACCGCCCTGATCAAAAGCTACCGCAAAGCCTGGGAAAAGCGAATCAAAAAACTCGGGATTGATACCACACAGTTCAGGGATGGGTATAGCGTACCGGAATGCGATTTTGCTAACCGGGAGCAGATCGAGGCAGAACAAAAAACAGAAACACTACGGCTACATATTAAAGCAGGCGACAGTACCTACCGGCTCGATCGTTTTAATGTCTGGGTGAATGAATCGCCGCTGTTCGGACAAAGAGGTATCAGCATCAGAAAAAAGAACAGTAACACGCTTGATACGATCATCACTATAAAGCTTTCCCAGGGAGAAAACCGGATCGAATGCAGCATCACCAATGTGAATGGAACGGAAAGCTACCGGATGCCTTTATATGTGAACTTTACTCCGGCAATCAAACAAAAGGAATCACTTCGTTTTATTGGTATTGGTATCGACCGGTTCAGCGAAAAAGGTCACGATCTGCAATACAGCGTGAAAGATATCCGCGATCTGTCTGCTAAACTGAAAGAGAAATATGCTAACGATATTCAAATAGATACCCTCTTTAATGAAAGTGTAAACAGTAAAAACGTTAAGGCACTTAAAAAACAACTGCAGCAATCTTCAGTCAACGATAAAGTAATCCTGGCTTACTCCGGCCACGGCTTGTTGAGTAAAGATTATGATTATTATCTCTCAACTTATACGGTCGACTTCAATCAACCGGAAAAAAACGGTCTTCCTTACGATGAACTCGAAAACCTCCTCGACAGCATCCCGGCCCGCCGGAAACTAATGTTAATAGATGCCTGTCACAGCGGAGAAGTGGATAAAGAAGAAATGACCCGCATCACCGGTGCAACAGACTCCCTGCAACAACAGGGCACCAAAGGCGGTAAACCCACCTACACCGGCAAAACAACACTCGGCATGAAAAACAGTTTTGAACTGATGCAATCCCTCTTTGTGAATGTGGGTAAAAGCACGGGTGCCACCGTGATCTCGGCAGCAGCAGGAACCCAGTTTGCATTGGAGCGGGGAGATTTAAAAAACGGGGTGTTTACCTATTCCATCCTGGAAGCGATGAATAAGTATCCATCGATAAAGATCAGTGAACTGAGAAAGATTGTGGGAGAGAGAGTGGAAAAGCTGACCAACGGATTGCAAAAGCCCACCAGCCGGAATGAAACAATTTCCTCCGACTGGGAACTCTAAGCAGTATATCTTTAGTCCCTCAGAAAATGAAGGTGATCAGAGCATTTTAAATTGAATTTCCGGTTAAATAAGAAACGTATCAAAAATTACCCTTCAATGGGTATTAATAGAAAAATTTATAATGGTACTTTTTCAAAAAGATTAGCATATGGTTCTTAAAAAGGGATTGGGGTGTTTGGTTGCTGTCTTTTTTATCCTGAATGTCTTAATCGCTCAGCCCCCTGTACTTAAAATCCCAACAGCGCATACTGCCTGGATCACAGGATTTGATGTATCTCATAACGGAAAATATGTAGCTACAGCTTCTGTTGATTTCACTATTAAAATCTGGGACTACCGTACCAAAAAGGAATTGAATGTGCTGACAGGCCATACGGGCAGTGTAAATGCGGTTCGCTTTTCGCCGGATGACAGTTTAATCATATCCGGCAGTAATGATACCGATATCCGGATCTGGAAAGTGAGTACCGGCGAATGTATCGGCATTTTGGATACTATGTTTAACAGAAAAGTCAATGATGTCTGCTTTTCACCTGACGGACGATTGATAGCAGGCTGCAGCAATAACAGCATCGGCGTCATGGATGTCAGATCCAAAAAAATAATTGGAAAATTTGGCTTAAGCGGCCAGGGGAAAAAGATCCATTTTTTCCCCGATGGCAACCGGATCGCCTGCGCTGAATCTGACAGTAGTTTGTCGGTATGGAGCCTTTCGGATAGTGATGCGTATGTACTACAACAAAGTTTCAGCTATAAGCACGGAAATATTAATGATTTTTTTATTTCTAAAGACGGGAAGTTTATTTTTTCTGCAGTAAATACAACGATTAAGAATATTCGGATGCATATCGTTGAGTTCGACAGTCTGCATTTTGACAGTATTCGTTTTTCCGGGCATCTTCAACCCGCCAGGGCTGTATGTAGCGGAGAGACAGACGATGTTTTTTATTCTATGAGCGAGATAAGCAATTCACAAAAATTCAGGCCCGACATCGAAATAAAAAAATGGAGCATAACAAAGCAGCAATGCATTGACTCATTTTATATACAGGATAAAGGCAATTCTATCATTAATAATTCGCTTAAATTATCAGCAAAGCAGGATCTTGTTGTTTCAAATTATCAGACTGTTTTCTTTGGCAGGGACAACCAATTCAGTAAGCAAAGTAAAATTGAAAGCAGGACAACGATTACCAATGGTATGCTTGACAAAGGCAGTCATTTAATATTTACATCTGAAGACGGAATTATCCGGAATTTAAATCTGGAAAATAACAGCCTTACTTTAAAAAACACGAATGCTTACTTTGTTAATTCCAGATTTTCAGCCGATGGGAATAAGGTTGGAGCTATACATCGTGTTATGGATGGTAAAAAGTATAATACCTATATTATTTATCACGACTTACTCAATGGAAAAATGGATACGATAATTAGTGAGGAAGAGGGGTTCATCAACGGAAGCCCCGGCCTGGTGGTTTCAGGTGATGGATCTTTATTGGCTTACCGGGTCACTCCGGTTATCAATAGCAGATTCATCAGTGACAGTGCTAAGCTTAAAATATGGGACTTAAAAGCCAGGAGAATGGTTAAAAGTAGAATTTCGCCTTTAATTTCTGATCTGAAATTTCTTTCAGATAATAAATCCTATGCACTATGTACTAATTTGTCAAATCAGCTTTTTATTTATCAGGATTCTACTGAGAAAGTAATTAGCGATTCAGTAAAAGGGAAATATGATTATTACACTCATCTGGTAATAAAAGATAGTACCCATATTATTTGTACTGATAACGAAGGAGTGAGCATCTGGAATATTGCAACAAAAAAACTGGAAGATAAAGTCAGTGTATTTAGAAGAAAAGGAGCTTACATCAGTTCGCTTTATCTGGAACTCTCAAAAACTAAAGACAAACTGTTGCTGGCACAAAACGATACTGTTCGTTTATTAGATTTACCAAGCCGGAAAATTGAACAAACATTTTTTGGTGATATGGGCTGGGTGCATCAATTGGCTTTTGCAGCAAACGGCAGGAGCATTTTAACAGCCAGTATTGATAACAGTATCCGCCACTGGGATATACAAACGGGAATGGAAAAATATAAAATCATCTTTATTGACAGCAGTGACTGGATCATTATTACCCCGGAGGGATATTATCAATGCACACCGGCGGCAGCCAAACTTTTGCATTATGTCAACAAGGATTATAAGATCATTACGTTTGAACAATTAGATATTAGAAATAACCGTCCTGATAAGGTACTGGAGGCAATGGAAAATAAGGATTCCACACTGATTGAATCATATAAAAGGGCCTGGGAAAAGCGTATCAAAAAACTCGGGATTGATACCACTCAGTTCAGGGAAGGGTATAGTGTACCGGAATGCGATTTTGCTAACAGGGATCAGATCGATGCTGAACAAAAAACAGAAACAGTCCGGCTTCATATCAAAGCCAGTGACAGTACTTATCAACTTGAGCGTTTTAATATTTGGGTAAATGAAGTGCCCATCTTTGGGCAAAGGGGCTTTAGTATCCGTAAAAGGATGAAAAACAAAGTTGACACTACTATAATCATTAAATTATCACCGGGAATAAACAGAATCGAAACTTCGGTTACCAATAGCAATGGTACCGAAAGCTACCGGATGCCCTTATATGTTAATTATGCTCCGGCAATAAAGAAAAAAGAGTCCCTGCGATTTATTGGTATTGGTATCGACCGCTTCCAAAAAAATGGCCACAACCTGGATTATAGCGTGAAAGATATCCGTGACCTGTCTGCTAAACTGAAAGAAAAATATGGCAACGATATTCAAATAGACACACTCTTTAATGAAAGTGTAAACAGTCAAAACGTTAAGGCACTTAAAAAACAACTGCAACAAACTTCAGTGAACGATAAGGTGATCCTGGCTTATTCGGGACATGGTCTTTTAAGCAAAGACTTCGATTACTACCTCAGCACTTATACCGTCAATTTTGAGAAGCCCGAACTAAACGGTCTTCCCTATGAAGAACTCGAAAACCTGCTCGACAGCATCCCGGCCCGCCGGAAATTAATGTTAATTGATGCTTGTCACAGCGGCGAAGTGGATAAGGAAGAAATGAGAAGAATTTCTGATGCAACAGATTCTTTGAAACAACAGGGAACAAAAGGAGGCAAAACCACCTACACCGGCAAAACCACCCTCGGTATGAAGAACAGCTTTGAACTGATGCAATCCCTCTTTGTGAATGTGGGCAAAAGCACGGGCGCCACCGTGATCTCAGCAGCAGCGGGAACCCAGTTTGCTTTGGAACGGGGCGATTTGAAAAACGGGGTCTTTACCTATTCTATTCTAGAAGCAATGAATAATTATCCAACGATAAAAATCAGTGAGCTGAGGAAGATCGTTGGGGAAAGAGTGGAAAAGCTGACCAATGGATTGCAAAAGCCCACCAGCCGCAACGAAACCATTGCCAGCGACTGGGAGCTTTGATGGATACCCTGTATCCGGTATTGGCAGTTCAACAGACTGTCGTTATCTTTTCCAAAATTCCATTATGTACAACAGGTGGTTGTTTGGTCTGGCCATTCTTTTTTTCTGTCAGGCGGTTCTTGCACAGTCACCAGCGCTGGTGCTCCCCTCCGGCCATACGCGGGATGTAGTGGATGCCACTTATAGCCCGGATGGGAAAAAGATCATCACCGCTTCATGGGATGGTACCATTAAATATTGGGATAGCCGAACCGGATTCCTGCTGAAAGATATCAAGGCGCATAGCCAGTTTATTCAGGATCTTACCCTGGCACCCAATGGAAAATACATTGCCACCGCTTCCTCAGATAACCTGGTTCGTGTCTGGAATCTGGTCAATGGCGACAGGGCCGTTAATTATGCGGAACACCAAACGGCAGTGTCATCCGTATTGTTCAGTCCAGCGGGTGATTATATGGCCTCGTTGTCTTCCAAACAGGTTTCTATCTGGAAGATTCAATCCAAACAGGTGCTCACGGTATCTGGTCCTTTTACCAGTAATTGCCATTTGGCGGTTAACAGCAACGGAACAATGCTGGCGGTAGCGACCAGTAACAATAGTATACTCCTCATAGATGCAGCCAGCGGAAAGACGGTTCAGGAACTAACCGGACACCAGAATGAGATCAGGTCGATCCGGTTTTCAGCTGATGACAAAAAATGATATCTGCCTCCGATGACAGGACAGCGATCATCTGGGATGCAGTCACTGGTAAAAACCTGCAGCAATTAAAAGGTCATGCTGACCGTATTTGGTATGCACTATTTAACCAGGCGGGAAATATGGCCTATACCTGTGGAACAGATGGAGAACTCTATGCATGGGACCTGGCTACAGGTCAGCAAAAATTTAAATTTGAAGGGCATGAAAATGGCATTCCCTATGCCGAACTGGATGAAACAGGCCGTTACCTCTTAACTGCTTCACTTGATCAGACGGCACGCTGCTGGGACCTGCAGTCCGGTACCTTATTGCAAACATATTCAGGACATGATGGCGCAGTTTTCCGGGCTCATTTTGGAAAAGACAATAAAACAATTCTGACTGCTTCCGGTGATCATACGGCGAAAGAATGGGATTTTGCAACCGGACGAATCATCCATGATTTGTCTGGCCTTGCTTCTGGTTTAAGGGCCGCTGTATATCACCCTGATGGAACATTCATCGCCACTTCTTCTGATGATCATGGCGTAAGAATCTGGGATAATAACAGTGGAAAATTATTACATACGCTAAAGGGACATACAGGATATGTGAATTATATCAGCTTCAGTCCATCCGGCCGTTTACTCCTGAGTGCTTCCAACGATTCCACAGTCAGGGTTTGGGAAATGGCTACGGGCAAATTGTTGCGGACAATCAACCATCATCAGGACCTGGTGTACATGGCCGATTTCAGTCAGGATGAAAAAAGAATTGTTAGTGCCTCAGCTGATGAAAAAATGATCATCACTGAAATGGCAACCGGGAATAAACTGGCAGAAAAAGAAATGGGTGGTCTGGTACTGCAAAGCAGGTTTTCAAAAAATGATCAGTATCTGCTGACAATGATTCATCCCGGTAAGGCCCGGTTGTTTGACGGAACCGCTTCCCGTTTACTCCTGCAAGTGGAAGATGCCCAAAACACAAATATGACGGCAGTTATCAGTCCTGATAGCAAATATCTTTTCACATCCTCCGGTTCCGGATTAAAGTCCTGGGATATAAAGACTGGAAAAATGGTCCGGGAGATGGTAGATGAATCAGTATTACCAGGAGCTAAAGCCATCCACCTGATTGTACCAGCTGCCGATAACAGTATAGTGGCTACCGCATCACAGGACAGCATGATTCGTATCTGGGATATCCGTTCCGGTAAAATATTGCATCAGTTTCGCGAACACCACTATGGTATTTCCGGAATGTACATCACACCCGATAATAAAAAACTGGTTTCGGCCAGTATACTTGATAACCGGATACTGGTTTGGGATCTGATTTCCGGAAAGCTGATTCAATCCATCGGTACAGCATTCAATGAACATCTTACAGGCCTTGATGCTTCCAGGAAATGGGTGTTATCATTTGGAAATTTCCAGCTGAATCAATACCAACTGCTGACCGGAAAAAAACTACTAACCACCGCTGCACTTGGCGATAAGGATTTTATTAATATCAATCAGGCCGGTTATTATTATACGACACCTGATGCAGCAAAACAGCTTCATTATGTAACAGCTGATCTCAGAGTCATTGCTTTTGAACAACTGGATCTCAAATACAACCGCCCTGATAAAGTACTTCAAACAATGGGGAATACCGATACAGCGCTGATCAGCAGTTTCCGGAAAGCCTGGGAAAAAAGAATCAAAAGACTGGGCATAGATACCATCTCCTTCCGGGATGGCTATAGTGTACCGGTATCTGATTTTCTTAACCGCGACATGATTACATATGAGCAAAAGTCGGGAACACTGGAATTGCATATCGCTGCATCAGACAGCAGTTTTCTGCTTGACCGTTTCAATGTATGGGTGAATGAAGCCCCGGTCTTTGGTCAGCGCGGTATTAGTATCCGTAAAAACAAAAGTCAGCAGCTCGACACTATCATTACGGTCACACTTTCACAGGGTGAAAACAGGATTGAATGCAGTGTAACCAATGTAAATGGAACAGAAAGCTACCGCCTACCCTTATTTGTCAGATTTACTCCTGCCGTTAAACAAAAAGAAGCAATCAAGTTTATCGGAATAGGGATGGACCGGTTCAACGAGAAAGGACATGATCTTCAGTATAGTGTTAAAGATATCCGGGATCTGGCCAGCCGCTTAAAGGAAAAGTTTGGCAATGATATTAGTATTGACACCCTGTTTAATGAACAGGTGAGTAGCAAACGCGTCAGCAGTCTTAAACAGGTACTGCAGCAAACAACGGTGAACGACAAAGTAATCATTGCCTATAGCGGGCATGGGTTGCTGAGCAAAAACTATGATTATTACTTAAGTACCTGGAATATCAATTTTAATACGCCGGAGCAGGAAGGGCTTTCTTATGAAGAACTCGAAAACCTTCTTGACAGCATTCCCGCCCGACGCAAGCTCATGTTAATCGATGCCTGCCATAGCGGAGAAGTAGATAAGGAAGAAATGACCCGCATCACTAACGCAAAAGATACACTCAGTCAGCAAGGCACCAAAGGTGGTAAACCATCCTACACCGGAAAAACCACCCTCGGCATGAAAAACAGCTTTGAACTGATGCAATCCCTCTTTGTGAATGTGGGCAAAAGCACGGGCGCCACTGTTATTTCTGCGGCAGCGGGAACGCAGTTTGCTTTGGAACGGGGTGATTTAAAGAACGGCGTGTTTACCTATTCCATTTTGGAAGCGATGAATAAGTATCCAGCGATAAAGATCAGTGAGCTGAGGAAGATCGTAGGGGAGAGAGTGGAAAAGCTGACCAACGGATTGCAAAAACCCACCAGCCGGAATGAAACGATTGCCAGCGACTGGACCCTGTAAGCTTAACTTTACAAATGCAATCACCCTTCCGTATGATGAGAATTTTGTTTGTAGCCCTTTGTTTCCTTCAGTCTTTGCAAGGGTTATCTCAATTGCAAACAGTACCGCAATCTTATTCAAAGGCCTTTATCACCCATGCCATTTACTGCAGGGCACAGCAAATTATAGCGCAATCCGAATTCAGGGTAAGCCGCCTGACGATGATTGATGCCAAATCAAAATTGAAGATCACGGATCTGCCCACAGATAGTCCGGTAATCGGACTGGCAACCGACTCCTCCGGAAAATTTATCGTAGCCGCTACCGAAAGAGGAAATATCCTTTTCATAGATACCCGCACGCTTAGCATCACCCGTACGATTAAAGCCAATGCCGTTGTTGGCGGAGATTACTTTGTTTTTCTATCCTACCTGCCTATGTATTTCACGAAGGAACACTTGTATTTTACCGGTTATGTTGATCGGGCAGACAGCTCTTACAAAGGCAATTACCGAACTGCTGCCAAACCGGATATCACTGAGTATTATATCTACCGCTATCAACCAACTACCAATGAACTGACAGTCTATTCCAAACATGGCTCCAATAAGCCCTATGCTTTTTTCCGTGATCCCCGAAAACAGGAACTGCAACTGCTGGCAGAAAAGAAAATGATCCTGTTTAATTTAAAGACAGGTAAAACAGATACCACTCGTTCCACCCGTTTCCTCGGACTCAGTAATTTTCAAACCAGCTTTCATTTTTTGGATGCCCTGCCTCAAAACCGTTTGGGTATACTGGAGGATAACGAATACCGGCTCCGGATCTACCACCCCCAAACCCTGCAGCTCACCGATTCTGTTGCTGATATGTATCGATTCCTTCCGCTGCCTGATGGACGACTGCTCTACCAGGGAACCGACCGTTATTTTTATACTTATCAGTTTGATACCCGAAAATCAACCCTGCTTTCACCTGACTCGATTGCTTTCAGACCCTGGTGTTATGCTTTACTGGACCTGCAACAGGGAATGATTGGTACCGTTACTGCCAGCGGAATGGGTACGGTCAATATCAATCAGCGAAACATTACATTTCCGCCAGCTACTACCGAGCCATTGCCCTGGGGTGTTTGCGCTACCGGCCCCTCCACCTTGGTGTATGCAACAGAGAACAGCATCTATGAATTTGATTATGGTGGATTACAGATGAAAAGAGAACTGGCCAGGTTGAAGGGGAATATTAAAAATTGTCTGTTTGTTGCAGGATCACAACCCCGGCTCATTGTGACTACTGTAGAATATGACAGCAGGGGATCGCTACTCAGTGATTCAGTCTTTGCACTTGATTATGCCAGTGGTAAAACCATCTGGGGCTATGATCTTCAACTGCAAAAACTGGATAAAATCCGTCTCAGCAATGATGGTTCCCGTATACTACTGCTCACGGGTTGGTCAACGGTGATCATACTGGATGTAAAGGATGGAAAACCAGTTGACCGGTATAGCGCTGCTGATCGGATCTACGGGGCAGCATTCAAAGGCAACCGCAATGATTTATACAGCGGAATGGTGGCAAAGGGAGGACAATACCATATTCAGGGATTTTCAGGTACCGTAGCAGCATTTAGTTATAAGTTCTTTGAATCACATTATCCCTTCCGTGTATTTGAAATGGATAAGGAAGGAAACTATGCAGCCGTTGCCTATCCTGAAGACAGTCGTTTTTATGTGATCCAGCTCGGACAGGGCATGCCCATGCGGGAAGTAAAAAATAATGCAAGAGTATTGGCATTCAGTCCGGATGGTAAATGGCTGGCATCCGGATCTTTTAGCGGAGGTTTTATCAAACTATATTCATTTCCTTCGCTGGATCCGGTAATTGAACTCAAATGTGGCGTAGGAAAAGTCTATGATCTTGTTTTTTCAACAGACGGAAAATTATTATTCGCCACCCTGGAAGACGGACATATCAGCATGATCAATATCCCTGAAAAGAAAAAAGCTGCTGACCTGATCCTCACCGGCAATAATTTTCTGGTGCAAACAACAGGAGGATATTATGCCGCCAGCAAATCACAGGTGAATGATATTGGATTGAGAAAAGAAAACCGTTGTTATCCCATTAGCAATGCCGATCTCAAATTCAACCGGCCGGATCTTATTTTAAAAGAAAGCGGGGTCACGGATACTTTATTATTACAGGCCTACAGTAAAGCTTATCAGAAAAGATTGCGCAAATCAGGTATCGATGCTTCCCTGCTCGACAATTTTAATAGTTTCCCGGAAGCACAGATCAGTAATCCCCGGCAAATTCCCGGATCAACAAAAGAAACTAGCTATCGCATCCCAGTCCGGTTTATTTCAAATGGTAGCCCGCTGAAAACGTTCAATATCTGGGTAGACCAGGTCCCGCTCTTTGGTGCCGCCGGAATAACCATCGCTGCCGGAAAGAGAAAACAGATGGATACAATTATCACCGTTCCGCTGATACCTGGTAACAACCTGATTGAAGCAGAATGTACCAGTGTGGATGGAATCCGCAGTATCCGTGAACAGATCAGCATCCGCTGTACGGCCAATGCAGGATCGAAAACATGGTTTGTAGGTATTGGCATTGACCGTTTTGCTGAAAGCGGGCATGATCTGAACTATAGTGTAAAAGATATCCGGGACCTCGCGATTAAATACCGGGAAAGATTCGGAGCGGAATTAATGATAGACACTTTATTCAATGAAGCCGTCAGCAGCACTGCGGTAAAAGCGCTGAAGGAAAAACTGAAAAAGACAGCACCGAATGACAGAGTAATCATTGCCTACTCCGGTCATGGTTTACTGAGTAAGGATTTTGATTATTACCTGAGTACTTATCAGGTGAACTTCGATCAACCGGAACAAAACGGACTGGCTTATGAAGAACTGGAAAGTCTGCTGGACAATATCCCGGCCCGTAAAAAATTAATGTTGATTGATGCCTGTCACAGCGGGGAAGTAGACAAGGAAGAGATGACCCGGATCACGGCAGCAGCAGATAGTCTGCAACAGGAAGGCACCAAGGGAGGTAAACCAAAGTATACGGGTAAAACCGTATTGGGTATGAAGAATAGTTTTGAACTGATGCAGTCACTCTTTGTGAATGTAGGGCGCAGCACCGGTGCCACGATCATTTCTGCTGCGGCAGGTACCCAGTTTGCATTGGAGAGAGGTGATTTGAAGAATGGCGTATTTACATATTGTATTCTCGAAGCACTCAATAAATATCCTTCCATAAAAATCAGTGAACTGAAAAAAATGGTTGGAGAAAGGGTGGAGCAATTGACAAAGGGATTGCAAAAACCGACGAGCAGGAGTGAGGTGATGGTGGTGGATTGGAGTTTGTGAGCTTTTTCACCGCAGAGAACAAGAGAACGGAGAGTTTACGCAGAGTTTTATTAGATAATATTCAGGAAGAATGGATTTCGGTAATGTATATCTCTGCGTAAACTCTGCACCTCTTTTCTCTGCGGTAAATAAATCCCTCTTCCGGATGTCTCCGGAAAAAATAATTGGTTTCACCTTCCTCTGGCAGAAAGAATCAATCCGCTTCTTCCAGGTGAAAATGCTGGTGATGGGCCCCTGCCGCAATATGCAATGCGAATCCCATAATGGCCGTATCCTTCAGAATATTGATCAGGGCCATTTGCCGCATTTCCTTATCCCCCGCATCCATATAATTTGGAACATGGATCGTGAGAATAAAAACGATCAGCAAAACAGCCAGCAGGTACCCGGTGAATTTTACATACTGGTTGGTGAGAAAAGAAAGTCCCACCAATACAAATGCCGCTCCTACCACATAGGCCCACTTGATCCCGCCTATTAAGGAAGGAGGAACATACACCAGTAAATCCCTCGGATACATAAAATGAAAGATGCCAAAGAGAATCAGCACCAAGGACAAGAGGTAAATCGCCACCCTTGATACAACATGATATTGTTTCATGATGGGAGTATTTAGGAAAAGGTAAACTAATTCCCTGGTATATGAACTGATCTGGCTCAGTATACCCGCATCACTCAGGCAAAAAAGTAGGCAATCAGCATGGATGCCGCTCCTAAAACCAGTCCGCCGTAAATTTCCACGGGGTGATGGTCTGAAACGATCAACCTTGATGTACAGGTGATACCCGTTATCAGAAAGGCCATTGATAAATAGATCCCCAGGTTCAGGTCGCCGGCTAAGGCCAGCAATACCATGAAGCAAAGCATCAATCCCACAGAAATCGCATGCAGACTCACTTTCATGATGATATTACCCAGCAATGCCAGCGAAGCAGAAATCCAGATGGCCAGGGTTAATTGTACAGAAGCTTTGGGATAATCAGGCAGGTTACGCCATACATACCAGATCCAGAAATACCAGATGCCACAGGCGACCAATGGGATAATGCGATCCTTCTGGGTATGCAGATGGAAACTGCTGATGAACTTGAGTGCCTTTAATAATAATACCGTTACAATGGGAAAGAAACAGAACATCACGAATGCCTGGATCATCACCTTGGTCTTGTCCATGTCGGAGAAGCCGGCAAAAAGATAAGGGTGCCGGTATAACATGAACCAAACCAGCAGCACCGGTATAAAAACCGGATGGAATAACCAGGAAAAAAATTTGGCCATCATCCGGATAGGGGCCGGTTGGGGAGAAAGTCCTCCCGGACTGAATTCTTTCAGTCCCTCCTGTTTATCAACCACTAATCTGCTGTTCATCATCCATTTATTGTACTGCAAAGTAAAGCAATTCATGCCTTGGCTGCTCACTATGTGCCTTGCATTTGAAATGTTATCTTTACAGCATGTCTGCCTTAATCAGTACAGAGAATCAATCAGTTAAGCCTAATCGGCCCTGGCGAAACGGGACGGTACGCACCGGTCTGTTACTGGTACTCACCTGCTGTCTGATGACAGTTACAGGGTGGTCTCAAAAAGCGTTTATTCAGCAATACCGTCCTTTGGCCGACTCCCTTTCCGCCGAATATGGCGTACCAGCCTCTGTGATGCTTGGGGTGTCCATCGTGGAATCAGGTGCTGGCACCAGCAAGAACTGTAAACTGCTGAATAATTTTTTCGGGATTGTCGGAAAAAACAATCTGCTCAAAACAAAAGGAATCAAATCCCGTTACAAGCAATACCCCGATGCTGCGGCTTCTTTCGCGGATTTTTGTAAACTGCAGTCCAGAAAAAAGTATTACAGTAAGCTGAAGGGAAATATGGACTATAAACTCTGGGTGGAAGCGATCAGCAAAAGCGGATATTCCGAAGCACCCGCAACCTGGAAGCAGAGAGTCAGCGACACCATTAAGAAAAATAAATTATCCGCCACCCGATAGACCATCTGATATGAACAGTAACCGACGAGTACTCCAGTTTGTTACCGGGAGTTTTTGCATTTACTTTCTTCTTTCCGTGGCGGGAACCCTGATGGGTTTTCAGTGGATGCCTTTTAAAAGAGTGAATTTGATTTCTGATGTCATGACCGGTGACTCCTCCCTGCTGATTACAGAGAAGCCCGATAGCAATCTTGTGATCATTGAAGACCTGCCCGATAAAAATTTCGAGTTATATAAGAAAGGCCGCTTCATTACCAATTTCAACCGGGATACCAGTAAATCTTCCTTAAATGGCTTTTTGCAGAAACTGGCCGAACTGAAAGCCGGCAAGAAAAGAAAGATCCGCATTGCCTATTTCGGCGACAGCATGATTGAAGGCGATCTGCTTTCCCAGACCCTGCGCAAACTGATGCAGCAACAGTTTGGTGGCAGCGGCGTTGGTTTTGTTCCCATTACTTCACAGGTATCTAAATTCAGACAATCCGTTATTCATAATTATTCCGGGGGGTGGGAGGATGAGAGTTTTAAAAATGCCAAAACCGGTAAACTCTATTTTTCCGGACACCTGTTCCGCAGCAGTGGGGACTGGGTGCAGATGATTGACCAGACCATCTTGGATAGTGTGGCCATCCTGGAAAAAAGTTTGATCTGCGGGAATGCACCCGGCAGTTATAGCCTGACCGTTAACGGAGGATCACAAACCATTAGTGCCCCCAATATGCTCAACCGGATCCCGCTTGCAGTGGATCGCAACAAGGGAATTAAACTTGGGGTGAGTAGCAGCAGCCTTCCGGTATATGGCATCAGCTTTGAATCACCCTCCGGAGTTTTTGTCGATAATTTTTCGTTCAGGGGTATCACGGGGATTGAATTTGCCCGGGTGGATTCTGTTTTCATGAAAGCCATTGCGGCGAATAATCCTTATGACCTGATCATTTTTCAGTATGGGGTGAACCTGCTGTTTCGTCCGAACGACAGGAACTTCAACTGGTACGCAAAAGCCATGTTGCCCATCATTAAAAAAATCAGGAACTGTTTTCCGGCTACGGAATTCATGGTGGTGAGTACAGCCGACCGGGCCTTCCGTTATGGCGGAGAGTATAAATCTGCGGTGGGGATTGATTCGCTGATCAAGATACAGGCCACCATGGCTTATGAGACCGGCAGTTCTTTTTATAACCAGTTTGCTTCGATGGGTGGTACCAATTCCATTGTAGACTGGGCCAAAAGAAATCCCTCACTGGCCAATAAAGATTATGTGCATCCCAATCACCGCGGCGCCGAAGTGCTGGGGACCTGGATGTATGAAGCCATCCTGAACGAATACAAAAAATATACCCGCACCCGCAAGTAAATTATTTATGCCATCATTCGATATACAGGCCTTCCTGCAACAATTTTTATACGATCCTAAAAACCCATTGTTATTCAACAACGGTTTTTTTGTTTTCTTCTTTGCCCTGTTTATTGCCCTTTATTATCAGTTCAGGAATAATTTTAAGCTGCGTCGTTATATCTTTTGTTTTTTCTCTCTTTACTTTTTTTATAAAGCCAGTGGAGTCTTTGTAGTCTTTGTGATCCTCTCGGCCATTGTGGATTTTGTATTATCGAATGCGATTTACCGGCAACAGAATAAAAAGAAGAAAAAGTTGTTGCTCCTGGGGAGTATTGTCTTTAACCTGGGCATGCTGTTCTATTTCAAGTACACGAATTTCTTTATTGAGACCTTTAACGGACTGCTGGATGCCGGTTTTAATCCGCTGAATATTCTCTTACCGGTGGGAATTTCCTTTTATACTTTTGAGAACCTCAGTTATACCATTGATGTGTACCGGGGGCAGTTTGAGCCTGCCAAGAAATTCAGTGATTACCTGCTCTTCCTGTCCTTCTTCCCTAAACTGGTGATGGGACCCATTGTAAGGGCCCATGATTTTGTGCCGCAGATCAATAAGCCTTTTATCATTACTGAAAGTGATTTTGCCAAAGGGTTCTACCTGATCATTTCTGGTTTGTTCAAGAAGCTGATCATCTCCGATTACATCACGTTGAATTTTGTGAATTATATTTTTGATGACCCTTCCCGTTATACCGGTTTGGAAAACCTTTTTGCGGTCTATGCTTATGCGGTGGTGATCTATTGTGATTTCAGTGGGTATAGTGATGTGGCGATCGGGGTAGCCAAGTGGTTAGGTTTTAGTATCCCCACCAACTTCTTATCTCCCTATCAGAGTAAAAATATCACCGAGTTCTGGCGACGCTGGCATATTTCATTGTCTTCCTGGCTGCGGGATTATCTCTATATACCACTGGGCGGGAATAAAAAAGGCTCCGCTGCCACCTGGATATTCTCGGCTATCTTTTTTGTCGGGGTTTTCTTTGCGGCTTATAGTGGATTCAAATTATCGCTTCCGGTATCGCTCGGTATCACCACGATCATCCTCTTGTTATTCATCCTTCCTCCCATTATTAAAAAGGATAAATCGGGTGTCACCACCAATCTCAACCTGCTCACCACCATGTTGCTGGGTGGTTTCTGGCATGGGGCCAGCTGGAATTTCCTGATCTGGGGAGCGATGCATGGGGTATCACTGGCCATTCATAAGATCTGGATGATGATCACCGGAAAGGCCTTCGCTTCTTTTAATAATAAGAAAGTGTACAATGCCATTGCAGTACTCATCACTTTCCACTTTGTTTGTTTTTGCTGGGTATTCTTCAAGGCTGCCAGTCTGGATGATGCCTTCAATATGCTGCACCAGATCACGCACGACCTGAAGTTTAATGTATGGAATGCCTTCTTTAATAATTACTGGCCCGTACTGGCCATGATTGCCCTGGCCTTTGTACTGCATGCCATTCCGGATAACTATGCCGACAAACTGATCAGCCGGGTGAAATTGGTACCGATGCCGGTTTACCTCTTGATCTTCTTCCTTTTTGTAATTGTGTATGGCTATTTCAAATCATCCGAGCCGGTGATGCCGATTTATTTGCAGTTTTAGTACGCACTCACATACGCATTATACCCCTTCGCCAGCGCATTGTACAATAACTGCCCCATGATTTTATAGGCGGTGGCGGAGAAGTGGATACCATCCCCATTCATTAAACCCTTGCGGTACCAGTTCCAGGCGGAGCCAAAGCCGTTGGTGACCCGGTACATATCCCAAACCGGTATGCTGTTGGAGGTACAATAACTAAAGAGTGAAAGATTCAGGTTCCATAATTCCCGGTTAGGCATGCCGTTTTTAAAAGAGTCGGCCGTGGTGCTGATCAGGACGGCGCATTTAGGCACTACTGATTTTAGTTTATCAATCATCTGACCAACCTGCCGGTGCAGATCATTATCGGTAATCACATTCGCCTGCGCATCATTGGTGCCCAGGGAAATGATAAAGAGATCCGGTTGTAAGCTGGCCACCTGCTGCCAGATACTAGCGGATCCAATATAGGTTTCAAAGCGGGCACCGTTGATACCAAATGTATGATAGGCCAGTCCGGTACTATCGGCACCGTTCAAAAATCCACTGAATGTTTTAGAAGTCTGGTGTTGCCCCCCTGCCGATCCAAAAAAATCCTGCAAACCCTTTCTCACTACGGAAGAAAGATGATCAGATTGCAGGTGTGAGTCACCAATATGCACAATGGTTACTTTGCCTTTCTTTGTTTTTTTCAGTTGCTGTAAACGATGATAAAAGCTATCCAGTCCGCCGCTGTTGAAAATCCGGTTAAAGACCAGACTCACCTGCGGAAATTGTTTGGTTACCTTCTGCTCATCCAGCGGCAAGGCCTGTGCATGGGTGCTTGTCTGCCTGAAAAACAGTAACATCAGCAGGAAGGAGTATAAATATGGCTGGAATTGCTTCATGTTCAGTATGCGGGGTAAGGACGCTGTCCGCTCCGGTAAAGTTGGCAAAGGTAGGCAGTCAGGGCCCGGCAGCCGGTGTTTTCACCGTAAAACTATGCTAAATATCCCCGTGCATTCCTTCGGGAGGAATGGCAATAGTCTTTATCTTCACCGCCTAAAAAAAACAGTATGCAACTGACTGCCAAACTCGTACAGGTTTTACCACTGCAAACCGGCGCAGGCAAAAATGGCCAATGGAAAAAACAGGATATCATTGTAGAAACAGAAGGCCAGTATCCCAAAAAAGTTTGTGTGTCCATCTGGGGCGATAAAATTAATGAACAGGTATTGAAAGTTGGCAGTATGCTCAATATTTCATTTGATGTGGAAAGCCGCGAATACAATGGCCGCTGGTACACCGATGTAAAAGCATGGAGAGTGGAACCAGGTGGTGCTTCTGCTGCTGCAGAGGGCAGTGGCCCGATTGATCAACCGCATTTTGAAGAAGGGGCGATGGAGGAGAAGGATGATTTGCCTTTCTAGTTGAGGGGTTGAGAGGTTGAGTAGTTGAGGGGGGGGGGTGCTTAACTTAAGCGGAGTCTCGCTACGGGCCTCAGGTTTGTCACCCCGGACTTGATCCGGGGTCTTTCAGAGGATGAGATTTTTTGCACAAAAAGATACCGGGTCAAGCCCGGTATGACGTACTTCTTTCCTGTTGCAGGCTGGTTAAAATCGAAAAGGCTTTTTATACTCTAGATTATATCACCCAGGGTACGGAGGCCCGGCATGCATATTACTGGCCCGTCCTTAGTTATCTAGTACTTGAATGATTCTCGAATAATTGGAGACTTGCAACCGGCTTCTACTACGTCACCCCGGACTTGATCCGGGGTCTTTATAACTACAACTCTTTACGCAGCCGCGCCACCGGAATATTCAACTGCTCCCGGTATTTAGCCACGGTACGACGGGCAATATTGTATCCTTTTTCCTGGAGTAATTCGGTGAGTCTCTCATCACTCAGCGGATGTTTTTTATCTTCTGCCTCGATCAGGTCGCTGAGGATTTTTTTCACTTCACGGGTGGAGACTTCTTCTCCGCTATCCGTGCTCAATGATTCACTGAAGAAAAATTTCAACCGGTAAGTACCGAATTCAGTTTGTACAAACTTGCTGTTGGCTACCCGGCTAACGGTCGAGATATCGAGATTGGTTTTCTCCGCAATATCTTTAAGAATCATTGGTTTTAGTTCGGTCTCATCACCGGTGAGAAAGAAATCATACTGGTGCTCCATGATGGCATTCATGGTACTCAGCAGGGTATGCTGTCTTTGTTTGATGGCATCAATAAACCATTTGGCCGCATCAATTTTCTGTTTGATAAAAAGAACGGCTTCTTTCTGTCGCTTATCTTTCTTCGCACCACGGTCATATTCTTTCAGCATATCACGATAGCCTTCGCTGATCCGGAGTTCAGGAGCATTGCGGCTATTGAGGGTTAGTTCCAGTTTACCGGCATTATTCATGATAAAGAAATCCGGCACTACATAATTTTCTGCCTTGCTCATCTCCCCCAGGTTACCACCGGGTTTGGGGTTGAGGCGGATGATCCATTGCATTACTTCTTTCAGCTGATCATCATCCAGGTCCAGTCCGCGCTGAATTTTTTCATAGTGCTTCTTGGTAAACTCATCAAAGTATTTTGAAATGGCGCGGATGGCCAGGTCCACCGGTTTGCCTTCATCTTTCTGACGATATAATTGAATGAGTAAACATTCCCGCAGATCACGGGCTGCCACACCGGGTGGATCAAAATGCTGGATCCTTTTGATCAGGGATTCCACTTCGGCTTCGGTGGCGGAAATATTCTGACGAAAAGCCAGATCATCTACAATGGCGGAGGTTTCGCGGCGGAGGTAACCATCTTCATCCAGACTACCGACAATCTGTTCGGCAATGGCCTGTTCTTTTTCTTCCAGTCGAAGAAGTCCCAGCTGCGTAGTCATCAGTTCATAAAAACTGGTTTCTGCTTTATAGGGCAGTTGCCGGCCTTCATCTTCCTCGGGATAATTATCATCGCGGAGTTTATAATCGCCTACTTCATCATCACCTTCCTGCACATAATCGCTGATATCAATATTCTCGTATTCATCTTCACTGCCATCTTTCTCTTCAAAATCCTCTTCTCCGTTTTCGCTGAATTCATCTTTTAATTCATCTGCTCCTTCTTCATGCTTCTCCTCATCCAGTTCCAGAGCCGGGTTTTCTTCCAGCTCTTCTTTAATCCGGATCTCCAGATTGGCCGTAGGTACCTGCAGCAGTTTCATGAGCTGAATC
Organism: Chitinophagaceae bacterium; assembly: GCA_016720745.1. GTDB lineage: Bacteria > Bacteroidota > Bacteroidia > Chitinophagales > Chitinophagaceae > JJ008. The sequence continues at coordinate 409,028 of JADKKA010000018.1, forward strand.
TGCTGGGGCGACAGTTTTTGCAGTAGTTTCTGCTGTAAACTTTGGCTTAGGGCCATGGTTCGTTAATATTATTCAACAGTGTCTCCCGCAAGGGAAACGGTTGAGTGGTTTTTTTGATTCTGGCGTTTTTATAAAATTTCCGCCTTTGCACAAAAATAATGCCGTAAATTTAGATACAAATAAATAAAAGATGCGGGAACGGATTTGCTATTTTCTTGTTGTGTTGTTGTTAATCTTTTCCGGGAATATTTCCGGGCAGCAAGTCCCTGTAAATGATACCGTTTGGCTGATGAACTGGGATTGTCTGGGCAAATCCGCCTCCAGCCCTGAGCCCCGTAAATTTTTGGTGTTCAGGCAGCAGGAATTCAGAAAAATGCCCATCCGGAAGGAGTTTTTGGAGGGATTTGATTTTGAAAAGATGCTAAGGCTGGATTTTGCAAAGCCGGCCAGCACTGGGCCGGGTAAACCTTACGGGAACTATCTCTTACAAAAAGCACCGCTGGCAGCAGGATATTATACTGCAGGGCTGGGTATCATCTGTAAAAAAGAATGGCAGTTGGATAAAATTACCCCCATGGCCTTACGATTCAGGCTGGGCTCGTTGGATTATGTGAATTGGATGGAACAAAAGCCCAATGCCATCAGGCCGGGTAGATAGTATTCGGGTTCAACTTATACTTAAACGGTGGTTGCCTCTTTACTCAGCACCTGTTGAATCACCGCAACAATCTTATCTCCTTTTTCTTTTAACTGATCTTCCGTCCATGCCAGACTGATAGAAGTACAGATACACCGGCTCATCACGGCATCACTGGCGGAGAAATCTTTATTGGCCTGTTCCATCAATCGTGTTTTGATTTCCGGACTCAGGGCATTGAGGGTGATGGCATTTTTCAGGTGATCCCATTTGCGGATATAGTGCCAGTTATTATCGAACCAGTAGAAATTACCAGGAAGGATGCCCTGTGCTTTTAATTCGGCCACCACGGCCTTTGTAATGGCTTCGGTGGGCAGGAACCAGCAGAGGAAACTGCAGCTGTCGCCTTCCGGATCAGGGATGCGGCGGAAACTGATCTCCGGTACCTGGGAGAGAATATTTTTAAGCGCAGTATGATTCTTTTTCTGATCGGCCAGGAATTCAGGCAGTCTTTTAATCTGTGCCAGTCCAACAGCTGCGTGTAATTCCGAGATCCTGAAATTATAACCAATAAAAGGATGCAGGTCTGCTCCGCGATCAACACCAAGGTGATCATGTCCATGATCGGTATAACCATCGGATTTGATATAGACATCTTCGCGGTTGGTCATTACCACACCGCCTTCGGCACAGGTCATCGTTTTTACATAATCGAATGAAAAGGTACCCGCATCACCGATCGTGCCCAGCTGTTTTCCTTTATAAGAACCGCCGATACTCTGGCAGGCATCTTCCAGTAAGATCAAATTATGCTCTTTGCAAATAGCAACCAGCGCATCCATATCCGCCATACTGCCGCACATGTGTACAGGCATGATGGCTTTTGTTTTCGGGGTAATGGCTTTGCGAACGGCATCCGGATTCAGGGTGAGGGTATCATCCACATCCACCAGCACGGGAACCGCACCCACACTCAATACGGCTTCAAAGGAAGCAACGAATGTAAAAGCGGGGGTGATCACTTCATCTCCATATCCAATACCGAGTACACTGAGTGCCGTGGTTAAGGCAGCTGTTCCGCTGGAAGTGAGCTGGGCATACTGACAGCCGAAAGTGGAGCAGATAGCCGCTTCCAGTTCCTTGCTTTTCCAATGGCCCTTGCGCATCGCATCAAATCCATAACGCATCAGTACCCCGTTATCGAGTACATCGTTCAGTTCTTTTCTTTCCAGATCACTCCAGCGTTCGTAACCAGGCATGGGGATTATTTTAAATGATAAATTTTATATTTTGAATGGATGTACCGGCAAAGGTAAATTATTTTGAATGTTGAATGGGAGGGGGTTTTTTCAACGCAGAGGCACGGAGGCGCAGAGAATTTTTCTTAGCGTCCTTGCGTCTTCGCGGTTAAATTTCTCTCTGCGAAAACTCCCTGTTCTCTGCTGTGAATTTCTCTTTGCGTGAAATACAAGTTCCCTCACTTCGTTCGGGATGACAGCGATGGGTAGGGGTCAGGGAAATACAAGATTTCTCGCTTTGCTCGAAATAGTAAAATTCTCTGCGAAACCTCTCCGTTCTCTGCGGCTCTGCGGTGAACCACTCAAGGCTGATAAAACTGCCACTTCCCATCCGGTTGCACCAGTATCGCTATTTCACTCAATTCACTTTCCTGATTGTTTTTACTAACTGCCGTGATCACATACCGGTAAGACATATGCCCCGAAGAAAGCGCTTCTTTCAACTGGAAGCCCTCAGGCTTTACAACAATTCTGGAAAGATACTTGGGCTGGTTGCCAAAGGTTTCATTGTGAGAGTCGGTGGCATACTGGTACACCACATAGTATTTTATCTCCCGATGGTTCCGGGGGTCAGGTCTTACATTCAGCTGAATCATGGAATCATCCACAATCTTTCTTTCTACAATCGGCGGCCAGGGCTTTTCATTATCAATCCAGCGCATGGGGGGAAGCAGGGCCGGGGTCTTGTAATAATTGTATTCCAGACTATCGTTCCAGCCCTGGGGATTATTATTAAAAGATTTACTGCTGAAATAAATACTTCCCTGGATATTCGGATAACGACGAAGTAAACGAAGCTGGTTGGGAATTTGATTCGGGTCCTTCCATGCCGCGGCGCCATTGGGATCATTGGCCCGGTAGATACCATGACCGATATAGATATGTTTGCCATAACTGTGTTTGCTCCACCAGTCCAGCATTTTTTCATAAGGCACTTTATCATGACCGATCTCCAGGTACAGTTGAGGGGTTACATAATCAATCCATCCTTTTTTTAACCAGAGTAAGATATCGGCATATAAATCATCGTAATTGGTTTGTCCGGCCTTGGTATCACTTCCTTCCGGATCATCTTTTTTATTCCGCCATACACTGAAGGGGGAGATACCAAATCGAACGGATTTCTTTTCCTGTTTGATGGCAATGCTGAGTGTCTGGATGATGGAATCCACATTGCTGCGGCGCCAGTCATCTTTTTTCAAAGTACTGCCTGAGTTTTGATAAGTGGATTCATCGGGAAATTCTTTTCCGGGGATGCGGTAAGGATAGAAATAGTCATCCATATGGATCGCATCAATATCATAGCGCTTCACAATATCCCTCACCACTTTCACTACAAATTGCTGTGCTTCGCGGTTACCGGGGTTGAAATATTTTTTATCGCCGTAGGTCAGGAACCATTCGGGATGAATACGGGTTATATGTCCCGGTGCTATGCTGGCGGTGTTCACATTGAAATTGGCCCGATAAGGATTCAACCAGGCATGTAATTCCATCCCGCGTTTATGACATTCTTCGATCATGAATTGCAGGGGATCATAATAGGGTGTGGGTGGTTGTCCCTGTATACCGGTGAGCCACTGGCTCCAGGGTTCATAGGGAGAAGGATAGAATGCATCGGCTGCCGGACGAACCTGCGCAATGATGGCATTCATCCCCAATTTTTTGTGTAATTCAAGCTGACGGATAAAATCAGCTTTCTGTGCTTCGGTTGTACTGTTGCGGGGAGGCCAGTCGATATTATCTACGGTGGCAATCCAGACACCACGGAATTCATACTTAGGCTGGGCCTGAGCGCTAAGAGATAATACAAAAATGCAATACGTAATCAGGAGCTTATGACAATTCATTCGAATAAGATAAGAGGCGAAAATACATCATTCAACGCCATCTCTTATCTGATCGAGCAGGTCACTGAGAATATTAGCATCTTTTTCTGAAAGATTGCCCAATACCCCGTCAATTTCGTTCTGTTTTTCATCCAGACGCTCCAGTAATTTTTTTCCTTTATCTGTGATAATCACATCCACCAGGCGGCGGTCTGTTTTGCAGGTTACTTTCTTTACGAGTCCTTTAGAGATCAGGCGGTCTACAATCCGGCTGGTATCGCTCATTTTTTCCAGCATTCTTTCCCGGATCTGAAGGGTAGAGAGCGGTTGCGGATAACTACCTCTTAGAATACGCAGGATATTAAATTGCTGCGAAGTGATATCCTCTGCATCAAAAATGCAACGGGTTTTATCACGCATCCAGGATAAGGTATAGATCAGATTGATCGCTGCCTTCTGGTGTGCGTTCCTGAATTTAGTTTGCTGTATATCTTTTTCAATGCCCATGATCATGTTATCACCTGCTAAAAGTAAAAAGTTTCCCCCGAAGCAACACGCTTCGCGGGAAACTTTTATGAGGAATTGTTGTTTTTGCCGGATTAATTGTTGTAGTAGAATTTTTCTTCTACGATTTTACCGTTTTTCCAGCGCTGAACAGCCAGCTGACGGTAATTACGGGTACCATAATCCTTATGGGTATAATCAAACCACCACTCGGTTACGGCCAGGTCATCACTGATCAGGGTGCTGATCACTTTGGCACCACGGAATTCAGTCAGTCCGCCAACAAAAGCTTCTTCATACTGACGGTTCAGGGCCTTGCCTTCACGGGCAGGGTAGTTATTGTCCTGCATCACCACATCATCGGCATAGAACTGATCAAAGGCATCCAGGATTTTTCCTTCGAGGATCATCTGATTCAGCTGATCCACATTTGTTCTTAAATCACTCATTGTAAAGTATTTCGGGGTTATTTAATGTTTGAACAACAAAATTAATGTTCCAACATTGAATAAACAAATATTTTACCCGAAAATTTCTTCTTTACTTATTATTTAACAGTCAGGAAGCAGCAAAGCCCTGAAAAATCACCTCAAAGTGGTATTGTCCGGTAATAGGGAAATCCGTTGCTTTACATAACCATTCAACCCACCCAACATGAAACTATTCTCTGATTCCCTCCGCCACTTTGTGGAAGGCTTTGTCTCTTTCTATACTTCTGTTTACGATGAAATGAAAAAATGGTAGTCTGCTCAGGCTTCCTGACTTGTTTCCATTTTTAAAGTAGCCGTGAGGCGAAAAATAGTAAACAGGTGATGGGCTTCATGCAGGAGAAAGAAATTGATCCATTGCGTAAGGTTCATGCTTCCAAAAGACTGATGGGTTCCGCATTTCATATAATCTGATTCCGGTAATACCAGTAAATCAGCGGCCATTTCTTTTCGGGTGGCGATAAAATCATGCATGATCTCCCGGAATGTCCGGCAACAGTTATCCAGGAACAATGGATCTGCTTCTGCGGTGTATTTATCTAATAAAGGTTCGTTTCCCTCCAGCATCTGCCTCACCCGGCCGATGAATGTATGCTGATAGGTTTGCAGGTGAACAATATGTTCAAATACGGACCATTTACCGGCCTGTACCGGTCTTCGGATTAATTCTTCCGAAAGACCATCAATCAGATCAACCAGGCATTTGTGCTGGTATTGTAAACGGGTGGAGAGACTGGAGGGAAGTTGCATAAGTAAAGGTTTATCTTTTCTTAGCCCCCGGTTATAGTTGGTTAATGCGTTATATCAAGCTTGAATCATTGCAGGTTCTTAACTCCAAACTTTAGTACCCTCGCTGCAATTGGAACAAATATCAATATTCTTCCGGCCCTTTAAAATTTGCCGCCTGAATTTACTGTATTCGCCGTTCTTCCAGATCTCTTTGAATGATTTTTTCTTCAAATCCCCTAATTGGTGCTGCGCATCCTTGTCAAAACAGCAGGGGGCAACCAATCCATCCCAGGTAATTACCGGATCATGCCAGAGCCGCCAGCAATGATTCGCCAGTTTGCCTTTAAAAGCATAGCCCTCCTCCGTTTTCCGGTACCGGCTGTATTGATCCTGAATAGGGATCAGCTGGTTAGGGTCTTTTTCAAAATCATATACCTGGGCTGTCTTAAACCAGATATCATCCACCCCGATTTCCTTCGCCAGAGCCTTGGCCTCATCTACTTGGTGTTCATTGGGTCTTACCACCAGGAACTGGAAAACGATAAATGGTGTCTTGCTTTTTAATTCCTTTTTCCACTTCACAATATTGCGGGCCCCTTCCAGCACTTTGTTCAGTTGCCCGCCCACCCGGTACTGCTGATATACTTCCTGTGTGGTACCATCAATGGAAATGATCAGGCGGTCCAGTCCGCTTTCAATAGTACGTTTTGCATTGTTATCATCCAGGTAATGGGCATTGGTGGAAGTGGCGGTATAAATTCTTTTTTGGGAGGCATATTTCACCATATCCAGAAAAGCAGGATTGAGATAGGGTTCTCCCTGGAAATAAAAGACCAGGTACAGTAATTCCTTGTGCAACTGATCAATGGTCTCGGTAAAAAAATCTTTTTGCAGCATGCCGGTCGGCCGGGTAAAGGCCCTCAATCCACTCGGACATTCCGGGCAACGCAGATTGCAGGAAGTAGTGGGTTCAAATGAAATGGAAATCGGATAACCCCATTGAACCGGGCGGTGGGTCCACTTGCTGATATAAAAACTCGACAGCACTTTGATCCCGTTCCAGGCACGGCGGAAGCTGAGCTTGGACAAAAAATTAAAACTGTCTTGTCGGTTAAAATGACCCATCAGGGCGTAAAGGTAGGGCATGACCGCCAGCCGGGTTTTCGCAGAAGGGAGTAAGTTGTTATCTTGATCCGGCAAGATGGCTGTAACGCTTCCATATATGATTTTTCCATTAGGTGATCAGGCAATGACCATTGATTTTGGTAATCGTATTGATTTGGCCATACATGAGGAAGTAATGGCCCGTTACCAGGACTGGAAAGCGAATCCCATCCCGGGCGCACTGGAACTGATTCCTGCCTATAGCTCCATTACTGTATACTATCAGGTACCGGCACCGGTAAAAATCCATGCCGGACAAACCATATTCGAATGGATGAAAGCAATGATTGAACAAAGAATGAAGATGCCGGCCGGCCAATCTATCGCAGAAAAAAAACTGCATCGCATCCCGGTTTGTTATGATCCTGTGCTGGTACCCGAATTAATGCAACACGCCCATTTCTGCCGCTTGCAACCAGAAGCACTCGTGGCCCTGCATACAGAAAAGATTTATAACATTTATATGCTCGGCTTTCTTCCGGGTTTTCCATATATGGGAGAAGTTGATGAACAAATTGCCCTTCCCCGTAAAGCATCACCCGTACCAGTTCCGGCGGGTGCAGTGGGTATTGCAGGCAGACAAACCGGTATCTATCCACTGTCATCACAGGGGGGCTGGTCTTTAATCGGACAAACACCAGTAAAGTTGTTTGATACCAGTCTTGATACCCCGACTTTTTTAAAAGCCGGTGATCAGGTACAATTTTATTCCATCAGTTTATCCGAATACAAGGCATGGAAGGAGGATGCAGGCCAATGAGTATACAAGTGATCAGGGCTGGTATCATGGATAGCCTGCAGGACAAAGGCCGTTTTGGTTTCCAGCAACTGGGTATCAATCCAACCGGTGCCATGGATCTTTTTTCCATGGAGATGGCCAACCTGCTCACTGGCAATGCACCTGGTGAAGCAATCATAGAAATGCATTTTCCTGCTCCTGTTTTATTATTCCAGTCAACGGCACTGATTGCTTTGAGTGGTGCAGATTTTACGGCCACACTTAATAACCATCCCATACCGATACATCAACCAATTTGGGTAAAAGAGCAGGATGTACTGGCATTTCGTTCTCCTGCAAAAGGTGCCAGGTTATACCTCTCCGTTGCCGGTGGTTTTGCCTTTGATCAATGGCTGGGCAGCGGCAGTACCAACCTGGTGGCTGCTGCCGGTGGATTCAGGGGCAGGGCTTTAGCTAGCGGCGATGAAATTCAATTGCAAAAAAAATGGAAGGGCATTCCGGAAGGTAAAACGGTATTACCCTGGAAAGCAGGACCGGACTGGGGGGATGAATCGGATCAAATCGGTATACTGTCAGGGAATGAATGGGATTGGCTGACTGATGCATCGAAAGAACTTTTTTTCAGTCAGGCATACCAGCTCAGCACACAATCAGACAGGATGGGCTACCGGCTCGAACACCCTTCATTGGCGGTGACACATCAGCAGGAATTGGTTTCCTCAGCTGTCAACCGGGGCACATTACAATTACTGCCGAATGGAAAAATCATTTTGCTGATGGCCGATCACCAGACAACGGGAGGCTATCCCCGGCTGGGACATGTGGCAACTGCACATCATCACCGGCTGGCGCAATACCGGCCCGGGGATCCAATTTATTTCCGGAGGGTCAGCCAGTCCACTGCAGAACAATGGATGATCCGGCAGCAACAGCATTTGCTGCAATTGCGAAATGCGTGTACATTCAGGTTACAAGAATATTTGCATGCAGCTAACCATCAACTGTGATTTGGGTGAGGGCATGGGTGATGATGCCGCCATCATGCCGTTTATACAATCGGCGAATATTGCCTGCGGTTTTCATGCCGGTGATATGGAAACCATGCGTAGCACTATTGCAGATTGTATGCAGCATGGAGTAGCTATTGGGGCCCATCCCTCCTTTTATGACCGGGAGAATTTTGGCAGAAAAGAATTTGACCTGCCGGTGCATGAACTATATGAACTCATGATCCAGCAATTATTACTGATCAATGATATGGCAGAATCACTGGGAGCATTACTTCAACATGTAAAACCACATGGCGCCTTGTATAATCTGGCCGCCCGGGATATCATCACCGCCCGTTGTATCGCCAGGGCAGTGAAGGATTTCGATAGCCGGCTCACCCTGGTTGGTTTAAGTGGCAGTCATGCCATTACGGAAGCGGCGATTATGGGTTTATCCACCGCCAGCGAAGTATTTGCCGACCGTACTTACCAGGATGATGGCTCCCTCACGCCGCGAACTTTACCCGGGGCACTGATTACTGATGCGGAACAAATGCTGAAGCAGGTAGATCAAATCGTAAAAGAAAGAACAGTGACCACCCTGAATGGAACAATCATTCCGCTTCATGCAGATACGATTTGTATTCATGGCGACGGTCCCCATGCACTGACATTTGCCAAAGCCATTCATCAGTCGTTCTTTACTGCATGAAAAAGAACAGTGCCATATTGGGTGCCGCTTTTCTGATGGCCACTTCTGCAATTGGCCCGGGCTTTTTAACGCAAACCTCTCTTTTCACGGAGCAGCTGCTCAGCAGTTTTGGTTTTGTAATCCTTATTTCCATCTTACTGGATATTGGTGCACAGCTCAATATCTGGCGGATCATTACTGTCAGTGAAAAAAGAGCGCAGGACCTGGCCAATGCTGTTTTTCCCGGAATGGGTTTTGTATTGGCGGGATTGATTGCATTTGGGGGTTTGGTTTTTAATATCGGCAATATTGCAGGATGCGGACTCGGACTGGAAGTATTGTTTGGAATGGATCCAAAAATGGGTGCTGTGATCAGTTGTGTGCTGGTGCTGGGTTTGTTCTGGTACAAAGAAGCAGGAAAGCTGATGGATGGGTTTACCAAAATACTGGGATTGATCATGGTCCTGCTCACCCTTTATATTGCGATCAGTTCACATCCGCCGGTAGCCACTGCATTATACCGAACCATCTGGCCGGAGAAAATTGATATGCTGAAAATCATCACGCTGGTAGGTGGAACAGTGGGCGGTTATATTTCATTTGCCGGTGCACATCGTTTATTGGATGCAGGGATTGGTGGACAAGCCAATCTGAAACAAGTCACCCGCAGTTCTGTCAGTGGTATCCTGATCACTTCCATGATGCGTTTTATTTTATTCTTTGCCGCACTGGGTATTGTATCACAGGGCATCAAACTGGCGGCGGGGAATCCTGCAGCCACTGTTTTTCAATCGGCTGCCGGGGAGATGGGTTATCTTTTTTTTGGAATCGTTTTATGGAGTGCGGCCATCACTTCAGTAGCGGGCGCTTCCTTTACCTCGGTTTCATTCTGGAAGACATTGGTACCCGTTGTGGGCAGGAATGAAAAAATGGTCATCAGTTTATTTGTCATTTTCTCCACGATCATATTTGTAGTAGTTGGCAATCCCGTGAAATTACTGGTGCTGGCCGGTGCCGTGAATGGCCTGATTTTACCTGTTGCCCTGGCCCTGATCCTGCTGGCAGCTGGTAAACAAAGTCTGATGAAAGCCTACCGGCATCCAATATTGCTGCAACTCATGGGCTGGCTGGTGGTGCTGGTGATGACTTATATGGGTGTGGTAACGATTCAGCAGAGCTGGGGTAAGTTGTTTTAAAACAAAAAAGCCCGGCGGGAGCCAGGCTTTTTGTTATCATCCATCCTTGTTGTGTGTCCAATCAGCCGTTTAATATTTTTGATTTCTCCAGGTAATTCCTCGACGGGTGGTAGATAAATAAACAGGTTCCGTTTTTTATGGTTTGTATGATGCGTGCAGATTCTTTTTCTGAAACAGCGGGACAACCCCAGCTGCGGCCCATGTACATACCTGATTTCAGTCTTGCTTCATCCACATAAGAAGCACCATGAATCACAATAGTTCTGAAATAAGCCTGGTCATTGAAACCGGGATCCGCTCCATTCAGCCGCAGGGATAATCCGTGTTTGCCGATATAGGTGCCAGAGGTGACATAAAAACCCAGACTGCTCTGCAATGATTCAGGCGTATTGGAAAATTGCCGGGCATATTCATCACCGGAGTTTTTTCCGTGGGCCACCCAGGTATTGATCAGTAATTCTTTTTTATCGAGATCAATGATATACAATCTTTTCTTTTTGGAAGACTGACTGAAATCGCAGATGCTGAGTATGTGTTGTTTCTTCAGTTGATTATGTTCCAGCAGGTATTGGTAACCGGCCCAGGCAAAATCAAAGGCTGCTTTGGACAAACCAAATTGTTCCAGTCCGGTCTGATCATAAATCAGGCTGGCTTCTGTTGTTGGTACCTTCTCATTGTTAATGCTGACCGCAGTAACAGCTGCAGGGCTGCCGGCGGGCGGGGTGGGGAGTATTGTGAAGGAAATACACAATAATCCAATGGATATTGGTAGCAAGATGGTTCTCACTCAGGGTACGGTTTTTCTTTCGGATCTGTATGCAGTATTGTACTGCACTGATTTTAAAAACGAAAGGCAGTGACAAAATATTATGCAATTGTTAATCTTGCAAGAAATAAACCTCTGTTTTTAAGGCAATTGCGAATATTTACGTGGCCATTTGATTTGAATGCAGGGAAAATTACGCGAAACAGAAAATTCGTAAGTATTGCTATATATATAATAGGTAAGTAGAATTATTTAGTTCTCCATGATCTTATTAATCGCTCTTTGCTTGGTTAAAAATTCACTGCCATAAATCTTTAATAAAAGCATGAATAAGGAAATCAGGAGGGGTCCGAAAATGAGTCCGATAAATCCAAAGAGTTTTAATCCGATGATTACGCCGAATACGGTTGTCAGTGGATGTACATTTCCCAGTCTCTTTAATAAGGAGAAGCGAAGTACATTATCAATAGTACCGATGATGCCAAACCCATAGATCAGCATCAGGGTACCTTTCAGGGTTTCGTCTTTTGCAAAGAAGATAATACCCAGTGGTATATAGGCCAGGGCCGCACCAATAACAGGCAGCATGGCCGCAATACAGGTGACCCCGAACCAGAAGAAAGGTTCTTCCACACCAATGATCAAATAAAAGGGAAGGGCGATCAGTCCCTGGGCAAATGCCACCAGCGGGATACCAATGGCATTGGAGTACACCATCATGTGGATCTCCTGGCCGATACGTGATACGTTTTCATCTTTCAACGGTACATGTTCATACAGGGCATCTTCCATTCTCCGGCTGTTGACCAGCATGAAGTAAAGGATGAAATACATAAAGAAGATATTGGTCAATGTGCTGAATGTAGCATTGAGGATGCCGGGTAAGCTATTGGCCAGGTTGGCGCCCATTTTATTGATGTTTTCCTCGCTGGCGATCGTTACATCAAAACGCAGTTCAATATCCGCCACTACTTTTTTCATGGCTTCTGTGAGTTCAGCGGAATGCTGAATGGCATAATTGACCTTGGTAGAAAGCATATTCACCAGTAAACCCACAGGCAGTAATATCACAACCAGGGAAAAGAGCATCAGTAAAACAGCGGTCCAGCCTTTTCGCCATTTTTTCTTTTCGGTGAGCTGGAGCATCCATTTGTGTAAGAGGATATAGAGTGTAATGGAACCCAGCAGTGCCGGCAGGAAATTATACAATTCCATGAACAGCAGGATAAAGAGCAGGAGAATGATCAGGATAAAGAAAACCTGTCTTACCCGGTTCTGGCTGATGACGTCTTTCATAGAATAAAAGTAAGGAAATTGGGAATTGGGTATTAGATATTAGGTATTTGGAATTGGGTATTACCTGTCCGTCGAGGCTTTAGCGAAGGAGGGATATAAATTAATTGAGATAATAGGATATTAAGATATTAAAGGGGGTCGTTGGAAATCCGGTTCATCCGGAATTCCAACGACCCCTTAAAAAGTTTAACTGCTTATTGTTTTTAAACTTTCACAGTCTTCCATTTTCCTTTCCGGAAATAATAGAAAGCCAGCATGGCCATCATGCTTTCGGCAGCCGGAATAGCTATAAAAGCTCCTGTTGGTCCCATATTAAATACACGGGCCAGTACAAATGCCAGCGGAATCTGGAATAACCAGAAGCCTGCAATATTGATCCAGGTCGGAGTTTTGGTATCACCGGCACCATTCAGGGCCTGTACCATCACCATCCCGATTCCATAGAAAATATAACCGCTGCCAATGATCTGAAGCGACAAAACACCAAATGCGTGCACTTTGGGTTCAGTGGTAAACACACTGATTATCGGTGAGGCAAAACACAGGAAGAGAATCATGACCAGCGACATGAACAGGGCATTGTATTTGGTGGTCAGCATCACACTTTTCTCGGCGCGATCCGGTTGATTGGCTCCCAGGTTTTGTCCCACCAGGGTAGCCGCTGCATTACTGAGACCCCAGGCAGGTAAAATAAAGAAGACCACATTCCGGATGGCAACCTGGTAACCGGCTGAGGCATCGGTACCACCGGTATTGGAAACAATCCAGGTCATCACAATCCAGCTGCCGCTTTGAATAAAGAACTGGAAAGTGGCGGGCCAGGCGACTTCAAACAAATGTTTAATCTGTGAGGTTTCCCATTTAAAATAGGAGAGCTTCATTTTGATCATTCTTTGTTTTCCGAATAATCGATAGCACTGGTACAACACACCGATACCACGACCGATGGTAGTGGCAATGGCCGCTCCTTTTAATCCCAGGGCAGGGAAGGGGCCATAGCCATTGATCAGCATCGGACATAGAAAGATATTGATCAGGCTGGCGATCCAGAGGCTCCACATGGCTGTGGACGCATCACCGGCTCCGCGAAAAATTCCGTTGATCAGGAATAGCAGGATAATCACCGTGCTTCCTCCCAGCATGATGCGGGCAAAATCGGTTCCTTCTTTCACGACTTCCGGTGCGGCACCCATGAGTTGCAGGATGGAAGGTGCAAAAAGAATTCCCACAATACTCAGCACGGCAGAACAAACCAGTGATAGGGTAATGGCCTGTGCTCCTGCTTTGGCAGCGGCATCCGGATTTTTTTCACCAATTCGACGGGCCACAATAGCAGTGGCGGCCGTACTTAGTCCGATGGCAATGGTGTAGATGATGGTAATAAAGGATTCCGTCAGTCCCACGGTAGCCATGGCGATCTTGTTATGTGGTGCAGGGAGATGACTCACAAAATACATATCCACTACGGCGAAAACAGATTCAAGACTCAGTTCAAGAATCATCGGGATGGCGAGCAATACAATAGCGCCCCGGATACTGCCCTTGGTGTAATCGTGTTCCTTTCCGCTGAAAGCATCGCGGAACAGATCAAAAAAATGAGATATTTTATTGGTTTTTGTTGATTGCGACATGATTGACAAAAATTGCTGCAAGTGACAAAGCGATTGCGTTGGCACCAGGTTGATGAAATAAATAGATTGAAAAGTGCAGCGAAAAATCTGCACAAAGATAAACGGTCAGTATGTGTTACCCGGTTGCGCCGTTCTTAGCAGGCCGGGAAAGCAGGGAGCTTCATATTCGGCGATTGAGGGTCAAATATAGGGAGGTTTTTTGGGAAGGGACAAAAGGGAGATGGATGAAATGGAATTTTTGGGGGATGAATGGTGAGGGAGGTGAATTGGCAGGAGATGGTTTTGAGGTGAGGGGGTGGTTTTTTATTGGTGTTTCGTTACATATTAATCGTTTCTTTTTTCTTGATAAAAAAGTAACAAAAAATCAAGCCGGTTCGAAAGTGAAATTCTTTCTCCTTGGAATTTCCCGTAGGCGAACCGGCTCCCGGAAAGGTAGCTCTGGCACGGGCTTTAATGCAAGATTTTTCAAGCGTGCTATGGCGGGTTAACCTACTGCGCTGATTTTTCGATTTGCAGCGATATTTAAGGTTGATGCCATGTTCAAATCGAAAAATAGGCGCTGTGGAAATTCATTTAACTCAAAGCTCATAGCCGGACTAAGAAATAGTGCTCTTTTTAATCGACAATGGGTAAAGCAATGATCCTACATCTTTAGAAGATCGTTTCCCCGTTTTTCATATTTAGCCAAAAGGATGGAAAAAGTAGCCTTTGTGTACGACGCTGAGAGAAATTTAAAAGGCCAGGGTGAGTGAGAGCCTTTGAGTTCCAAATAAAGTAAAATTTCGCAAGCGCCTATTTTTCGATCTGGATTTCACCCCAACATTCTGCAATACCTCAGATCGAAAAATCAGCGCTGTGATGAAATTTGCTAAAACACGCATGAGAAAATTTGCATTAAAGTCCGTGCAACATTTTGAGCGTCGAAGGACGGGTCGTGTGAGTAAAATTCCAAAGAGCGGAAAATACCGCTTCGACCCGTCTTGATTTTTTTGTTACTTTTTTTATCAAGAAAAAAGTAAGGAAAGATTCTTGTTAAGATAAAGTCTAATTATTTCATCCTTACACTTCTATTTACTTTTTGGCATTGCTCCAAAAAAATTCTTCAGAATAACTTCAACTGCCTTTCATCAGTCACTGCTTTTTTCAACAATCTGGCACGACTGTTACGTACCGCAGGCGCAGCATTATTACTGATCTCAAATAATTCCGACGCCTCATATCTCGACGCCACCACCACTCTTACATTTCCGGCATGGGGTTCAAATAACTGTTGTACGGTTTCAACGCTATTGTTGTTCTTGGATAAATGCGAAAGCACAAGTAATTGTAAGGAAGGCGAACTGTAATGACGAAAAAGTTCCAGTGCCTGATCGTTACTCAGGTGTCCCTCATCTCCGCGGATGCGTTGTTTCAGGTGCCAGGGATAACTTCCCTTCTCCAGCATTTTTTCACAGTAATTGCTTTCCAGAAACACGGCATGGCACTGACTGTAATAACGAATCACCTGTTTGCAGGCATAACCAATATCGGTAATGATGCCAATATTTACTGACTCGGCACTCACCATAAAACTGTGAGGATCGGCTGCATCATGACTCTTCCGGAAGGGAGTTATCTGTAATGCACCCACTGCTATTTTCTCCCTGTGACGAAAGGGGCGAACCAGTTCCGGATCAAGCGGGATACGGCCATTATCTAAAGTGGCTCCGGTGATATAAACGGGTAGCCGAAACTTTTTGGCCAGTCCTGAAACACCACTGATATGATCGGCATGCTCGTGGGAAACAAAGAGGGCCTTCACCCTGTCCATTGGTAATTGCAGCTGCTGCATCCTCTTTTCGGTTTCCCGGCAACTGAGCCCGGCATCTACCAGGATCGCTTCCCGGTTATTCCCGATATAGTAGCAATTGGCATTACTGCCAGAATTGAGAGAGGCGGTATAAAGCGGCATGGGGCGTAAAATTAGGCAGCCGCTTCCAGATAAGAATTGATTTCTTTAATCAGGGAAATTTATACTAGAGTGTTGAAATTGATCCATAGAACACAATGGGTGTCCGGTTGGTAGGCAATACATCCAGCGAAGCTTTTCCATTCTCAAAGAAGGTAAAGTTGAGGGTATTCACATCATAATGATCCCTGACCCTAACAGTCACCATCCATTTGCCATTACCTTTTTCAACCTTCGAAACTTTGAAATCGGTACTGGTAAAATCCAATGGTCCCGTTGTTTCCGGGAAGCGGGCAGGCCCCTGCATGGTACCTGCATAGGGAAGCACGGATACCACAGTGTCCCCGGAACAGCGCACTTCGTACCCGGTACCCAAACCAGCGTTTCTTCCAATATTCGGATCCGACCGGTCGGCCGTGAAAACCCATTGGTTAGCTATAATGGCGGCTTTGATCAATGCCGGATCCACAGTCTGAGAATGGGCCTTTTCTCCTATGAAAACTATAGCCAGTAAGAGGAGTAATGGCAGGCGGGAAACCCGGAGGAAGGATCGCTTTTTCATTGGTAAATTTTGTGAAAGGAAAGTTACCACATTGGGGGGACATATACATTTTTTACCTGTTAAAGCTGACCGAAATCATCCGGATAAGGGGTATTGGCGCTATACTGTGGAAAGAAAAAAATGCAATTTTCATTGGGAGAATTGAAAAAACCTATATTCGCATAGGTATTTTAGCTATACCGCTCATTAGAAAACCCGTTAACATTCTAAATCAACAAACATGGCAACAAAAAAGAAAGCCGCTAAAAAAGCCGCTCCGAAGAAGGCAGCTGCAAAGAAACCAGTAAAGAAAGCCGCGAAGAAAGCTGCTCCTAAAAAAGCTGCGAAGAAAGCTGCTCCTAAGAAAAAACGCACTCCGAATGCTGCGTTCATGAAAGCTCTTACTCCCAGCGCTGCTCTGGCTGCTGTGGTTGGTAACAAACCCCTGGCACGTACAGAAGCTGTAAAAAGAATCTGGGCGCACATTAAAAAGAACAAACTCCAGGACAGCAAAAACCGTCGGATGATCAATAACGACGCTGCATTGAAAGCTGTATTCGCTGGTAAAGCACAGGTTTCTATGTTCGATGTGGCTAAAGCCCTCGGCAAACACCTGAGTTAAGCAACCGCTTGCAACAACAGATTAAGGGCTTCATCGAAGCCCTTTTTTTATTTGTATTTATAGCTAATTTTAATGCATGTCCGACATCATCACTTATCAATACCATAACCCTTCTGCACTCCTGAAGTCGGCTGCAGGCGATGAACTTTTTTTATCGAAGTACAGTGAAGTACAAAAAAAAGAAGCCCCCTGTTTTTTCTGGGGACGGCTGGAAGATCCTTTTATCACAGCGCGCTGTCTCATTACTTTGTCCAATGTAGTGCAATCCAGTTTCAGTCTCTCTCCTTTTGAATTAGCCAAACTCAAAGATCCGATCGTTACTGCGGGGCATGAAAAGATCCGCTTTGAAGGATTCAGTCATTGTGCGGGTGTATATGCCCGTGTGGATGTATTACCCGGAGGATATGATGGGGAGTTCCCGGAGAACGGCACCACCAATGTAGATTTTAACCAACCGATGATTTCAGCACTGAGCCGGGTTGCCAGGAACGAAAAAGTGATGCTTTCTGTTGGGAAAAAGGAAGTAGCCATTTCCAAAGGGACTGAAAAAATAATCGAACGCAAGGTACCACTGCCGGTAAAATGGATCAAAGGATTAACCAGTGTACAGTTATTTCTGGCAGAAGCAGAACAGGTTTTTTCGTTTAACCGGGTACAGGCACTCCAGCTTTTCCAGAGTATACCCGCAGGCAAACCCAAAGCAGATTATTACCTGATTGTGCGGGGAAATAAACCTATGTTCTCCCCGGTAAAAGCAAACAATGCCATTTGTGTGGGTGGTGTACAAAGATTAAAGCTCATCGAACCACTGCTGGCCTATGCTGATGAACTACGCGTATTTCCTCATCCGCAAATGCAAAGCACTACCTGGCAATTGTATTTTGGAAAAATCCGGTTTAGTCTTTCGTTGTCGCGCGACAGCTGGAGAGGTTTTTCCGGAGAAGGAGCCGCTCTTGAATCACTGATAGAAGATGTGCCGGATACATGGATTGATGCAGTAGACAAATACAGTTATGCCAATCAGGTATTCAACCCGGTATTGCTGGCTGCGGAAGAAGGGCTGGACCTGCAGCGGATTGATAATATCACCGGTCGTTTATCGGCCATGGGATTGCTCGGATATGATCTGGATGAGAACCATTTTTTCTACCGCCGCCTTCCCTTTAAACTCAGCCGGATACTCAGTCTCAATCCAAGAATGAAGGATGCAGAAAAATTACTGGAAGAAAATAAAGTGGAGATCCTGCTCCGCAATGATAACAGGGTGGAAGCCAAAGTGGCCGGGAGCGGGGTTCATCATACCGTGATACTGGATGGTGAACAGGAACGTTGTACCTGTACCTGGTTCAGCCGCCACCAGGGCGAAAGAGGTTTGTGTAAACATGTACTGGCAGTAAAGAAAAAACTGGCACAAGGCTGATAGCACTGATTAAATAAAAAATGCAGGGATGTCAATCGAAGATCAATTTGCAGAATGGGTGAAAACGGAGCAGGAAGAACCTGTGCTTCATTGGCTGAAACAGGCTACTGATAAGGAACGAAGGGCCCTGGTGCCGTCAATCAAAAAGCTTTCTAAGTATTATAACGAGTATATCACCTCCGATAACCGCAGTTACAGCAGCAGGGGCACAGAAAAGCAGCACGCGATCCTTCATTTTGCCGCCTATGTTTGTTTTAATAAAACTGAATACCTGAAATCAGATCGTCCGACCTGGATCATCGATCCCAAAAATCTGAACAGGATAAAGGATTGGTATCATCCTGACTGGTTCAGCGAAATGCTCAATAAGGAAGCGGAATCGGAATTCATGGTATACACACTCACTTATCCTTTGGTGCTGCAGCTCTCGGACCAGGGTTTGTTGCAACCTTCTCATCGCTTGTGGGCGCGCACGCTTAGTACCATTATTTTTCAGGATAAGGGGATCACGGATAAATGGGTCTATGAATTCAAACCCGAAAAACTGCTGGAGCGTCCGGAAACACTGCAGGAACATATCTGGTACTTTTTTGAAGAAGAAACAGAATTGCACCTGTCCGGTCGTTATAATCATTATGGAGAAAACGCAGACCTTTCTAAAATTGGATGGATTCCAGCCTTTACAAAGATGGCGGCTGAGGGCAGGATTGACCGGCAAAGGCTCCTGAAAGAATCTTTGCTGGCCAGTAACAAGAACTACAATAAGAATCTCTCCGGTTTTTATATGGATCTGTTCATTGCCCTGTTTCCGACAGAGGCTGAAATAATCAGCTTGCAACCCGAATTGATGAGTGTGCTCAATTCCCCACACAGTAAAGTGGTGAATGAAGCGATTCAATGCCTGAAGACCATTGCCGGGGATAAACATTTCGACACCGACTCATTACTGGCTGCCGCACCGGTTTTCCTGAATAGTAAAACCAAGACAACCGTTTCAGCCGGACTCATGCTGCTCGAGCAGATCGGTAAGAAGCATCCTGACCAACAGGGGATGATAGCGGTTATCTCCACTCAGGCGCTGGTACATGCAGATGACGGACTGCAGACCAGGGCAGCCAAATTAATCAGCCGTTATGGGAATGCCGCGGATCCTGCTTTATCTGAAAGTATCCTGCCTTACCAGGATGGTCTCCTGCAAAACAGCAGGGATATATTACAGGCATTGCTGACCAGCCAGCCATTGTTACCTGCAGCAAATATGCATGAGGTACCAGAACCGTTCATCGCACAGGAAAGGGTACCGGTGCAACTGGTAACAACTACTGATGAATTGATTTTTTTAGCCGCACAGGCTTTTGATAATAACGATGCCCTGCATATAGATCTCTTTCCGGCTGCACTGGTTACCATGCAGCCACAATTGAAAGCTGAGCTACTGGGACAATTGCAACCGGCCCTGCAAAGAGCCTTGCAGCTAACCAAAAATAATTTCAGATCCACCGAAGGATATTATGACCATATGCTGGGAATATTCTTCATTGATGTATGCATACACTTTGTTCGGAAATACCCCGAGGATACTAAAGCATTGACGACGGTATTTGAAAAATTCGACCAGCAGGATGGTGATACGGTGAAGAAATGGCTGAATTTGGATGCCAATGAAAATTATATCAGCACCTGGACCAATTATTACAAAGACCCCTACTACCTGCCCCGGAAGCAATGGCTGATAGATGTATTGCAAAAGATCAGGGCCGGTGATACCCTGCCATTATTGAGTACCCCCACCCATTACCCGGGTTGGATTGATCCGCTGGTATTAGTGGAAAGAATTCTCGTATATCAGCAGCAACAGCAATTGACAGATAAGACCGATCTGCTGATGGCATTGGGAAGGGTAGATCTACGGGACATCGCATCGGCTTTGCAACTGGCAAAAGAGAAATTATGGGGTGAATGGCTTGATCTGATGGTATTTCTTTTAACGCCGGGTGCAGAACCCGAAGGGGAAATCACCCAGCCGGAAGCATGGATTACTGCAGCTTTCTGTAAACGCCCGTTGAAAATGTATGAGGCTCTCCGGCCATTTGGTTTGGATGAGTTTTATTTTAAGAAGTACAGCGGACAGTTGAGCTGGGAGACGAAAGAGGAAAAATTTGAAAGGGATGAATACAAGTGGGAAGCTGGTAAAATGAAAACCATCAAAGTGATGGACAGCCGCAAAATATTGCGGATTGACTTTCCCAAAGAACCGGTAGCCAAAGAAAACAGTGGCATGAAGGGTTTGCTGGAAAAATTGAAGTTTAAACAAAAGGAAAGAAAGCAGGCCCAGACACCTGTCTTATTTGATTATTTCGAAATCAAGTCAGAATTTTTCTCCAACGAACACAATGATCTTCGTAGGGCCTTGCTGATGGCACCGGCCAATCTGGAAGCTTTTTTACCGACCCTGATTCACCGTTGCATGAGTCGTCCTGCATATATTGGAGAAGGCGATAAGAAAATGACCCTGGCGGCCTTGCAGCTCCTTTATGAAACCTGGGATATACAGGGGGAAATGGCGCATTTGCTGCTGGCCACTGCGCTGTTGTCGGCTGATAAAACGGCGGCTCAAACTGCAGCCGAGATCTGGGTACAGTATGCAATTACCGGTAAGCTGGATGTGGCTTTAACAGGAAAAATAATCGGTATTCATGAGCGGGTGGAGTTTGCCCCTTTGAAAAGATTCAATGACCTGGCAGTACAGTCGCTGTTCCGTATTTCGCCGCAACATAATCGGTTACTGGAAACCATGATTGCATCGATTTTGTCCGAATTACCTGCAGAACCCATCAAACACCTCAAAAAGCTACTGGAATTATACAAGGAATTGTTCCTGCTGAATCAAACCGGAAAAGTGCCGGATGCTGTTGCCGTCAAATTGAAAGAGTGGAAATTGAATAACGGTTTAGCGAAGTTGATAGAAGGGGTTTTAGGTAATTGAAAGTTGAAAGTTGAAAATTGAAATGAACAATAAATTGAATAAGATGCGGGAAATGAAGTAAGAAACACTACAAACTCTCTGCGTAAACTCCATTTACTCATTTCTCTGCGGTGAAAGTATTTTCAGGATTCATTAGTTTCCAAAACCAGGCACCCAACACAAACAATACATATCCCGCCGTTGCTCCGCCTGTATTCAGCAGCAAATCATCCACATCCCAAACACCGAGGCCGGTCAGCAACTGAACTGTTTCATAACCCAAACTCACCAGTGCACCTGCCGGCAGCATGATCCACCATCGCCGGAAAAAGGGAATAGCCAGCGGCAAAAGAATACCGAGAGGCACAAAACCCAGAAGATTGCCCCAGATATTGTATTCCGCCGTCAGGTTATTTCTTTCCAGCCCTTTTTTATAAAGATTGATAGTGCGAAAGGGAACGGTATTGGCCTTAGCCCAGCCTTTTTTTACGGAGTAGTGTTTGTATTCACTGTTAAAATAATGCTTGTAATACCGGAAGCCGCCTTTTTTGAAAAGGATTGCCCTCGTGAGTACTGCCATGTAGAGCAGCAACGCAAAAACAAACAACCAATGTAAAGCAGATCGGGTTTGGGGCATATACAATAATAACGGAAAATTCAATTCATATGGTATGGCGTTCAGCTACAGGAAATTGTTAATGTGATCAGATTGTTGAATATGAAATAATCCCGTATCAGGAATTGCGGTATGATTCTTCTCAGGGTAGTGAAAATTCATCCTTTTAAAGGATAGCATTGTTGGGAATGACCTGTACTTTCATTTTCTGGTACAACCCGCATCATCATCAAACACATGAAATGAGATTCTTTATTGTTTTTCTTGCAATGGGCTGCAGCCTTTCAGCTTTCACACAAACCACTCCACTTAAGCTGCCTTCTTCTGCTATGCAGATTGTTGTGGACAGTAAGGATAACCTGATTGTTCATTGCTACCGAGGGCGGATGGTAAAGATTGCACCCAATGGCACCATGATTGTAATTACAGATGATCTCCAGAAAGGGTTCAAACAAAATCCGTATCCGAAATGTGAGGCATTGGCTATTGATGGAATGGATAATCTATATTTCACCGATAGGAATGTGATCTGGCAGATGAGCCCTTCCGGACAGATAAATACATTTATCGGCCTCCCTTATCTGGCCAGGCGAACGGATGGTTCTGCAGCAGTGGCCTCCTTCCGGAGCATTCAGTATATGAAAGCCGACCCTACCGGCGGAATATTCGTAGTGGAACGGGATGATACCAATAAAGACGGACAGGGAGATTATTATGTGATCCGGAAAATCAGTGCCGATAAAATGGTAAGCACGATTACAGATACCAGGAATAATCCCGCTCTCAAATCCACCTGGATTGCTGGAATTGGGGTTGATTCAGTCGGGAATCTTTACCTGAGTGATGGGGCTGCCCGCTGTGTGAAAAAACTGGAAAAAAACGGAACCATTACCACTCTGGCAGGAATCTGCAATAAAAGAGAGTTTAAACCAGTCTATATTCAGGGAGATATTAGCAAGGCTGAACTCATGTCGCCCGAGGATATAGTACTTAACAGGAAAGGCGAAATCATATTTGCCGATCTGCGACTGAACCGGATCATCAAAATTGCAGGCAACAAGGTAACCACCTTGGCAGGAGCCAGCGAAATACAACCCAATAGCCTCAATATGGGTGGCCGTTCAAAAGAAGGATACAAAGATGGCAAAGCACTGACCGCCTTATTCGGATTTCCTCCCCGGGTACAAATAGCTATTGATTCAAAAGACAATCTTTATATCATCGACGGGGGAAATGATTGCATTCGAAAACTATCGGCAGCAGGGCTGGTGACGACGGTGAGTAAAAATCCATAGTCAGCAGCATTTTATAGAGTTCTCATTGCTAATATCGTATGTATCCGACCATTCAGGCACTTGCCGAAATTTTACAGCTTCTTAAATGACAAATATAGTGACAGCTGAGTAATCAAATATCTTCTGCTTAGTAGTCAATTTTCACCGATGAACCTTCTACCCAGAATTTATGTTCCGGCGTATAATACAAGTACACATTGCCCGATTTTGCTTTGTAAACCCCGGGAATTTCAGCTTTCAGATCCAGTACTATTTTTTTGGTTTCATTTCGTGCAAATCCCATCCAGTAAAAAACCACATAATTGTCAAAAATTTCGTAATAGGCTGCCTGATTCTTTTCCATGATTTCTTTGAGTTGCCAGGGTTGAACAGACAGGCCAGCCGGAATACCAATTTTGGCAATGGCCATTGGTTGTAAGACGGCTGATTTATTGGTTACCGCAATCTCCATCCGTGCTGTTTCGCCAGTTTTGAGTGAGGATACATTCAATGAAATAGAAAGAGATAATTCAGCCTGTGGGCTGGTTGGTGGTTGATGTGTACTATATTGGACATCAAAGTCATAAGGCACCATAGCATCGGGTTTTAGATAGTTGACAACTAAATGATTGGTTCCTTCTTTCAGATGATCAGCGGAAGTTTTTAAGTCTAAAACCGGTGTATGATTCAGCGTGAATTGCACATTTGCATCCTCTGCCATCTGGCCCACAAGTTTTGAAAAAGATACAACTGCTTTCAGTGCCAGGACTGTTGCCTGAGTTGATCCATAGCCATAATAGGCTTTTTCTTTAAGTATGGTTGCAAGCAATTCATTTATGCGTAAAATATTCGGCTCTGGTTGAAGCATCAGGGCCAGTGCGTATAATGCATGCGACTCCACTCGTAAGGAAGCACCTCTTGAGTTAACGACTGAGGTTTCTGATACAAGGCCAGATAGAAGATAGGAGCGGTCCAGTTCAGTCATTATTTTTTGAAAGGATTCTTTATCCTTCATATGATCTGCAGCAATCGCCATCATCGCTAACTGGTATCCATCTTTTGATTGTAAGGCAATTTTCAGGGCGGCATCATATTCTTTTTGGATTTCTTTTCCCATTCCGGCCTGCGTCATTGCATAAACAATATATGTATTCGCAATTTTATTAGGGACAGAAGCAAACCGGTCATAACCACCGCTTGCTAATAAAAACCCGCCTTTCTGATCTCTCCGGCTCAGTAAATATTTTTTTGTTCTGTCCAGCATTTCTTGGTCTACGGAAATAAATTCCTGCATATCTGTGAATTCAAGCAGTCCGTATGCCGTTAAGGCCTCGTGTGCAGGAGCCTTACCAAACCACTCAAATCCATTTTGCGTGGTTTCAAATCCAATTAGCCGTTTGTAACCCTTTTGTATATAATTGAGTGCTTTTGCCTCAATTTCCCTGTTCGATCTGCCTGATTCTTTCAAGTATTTTAAAATAAACACATTAGGGTAGGTGGTAGATGAGGTTTGCTCAAAGCAACCATAAGGCTCGCGCAGCATTGACTCAATTCCATCCAACAGTTGCCCTTCCGTGTTTTTAAATAAACGAAGGTTTGATTGCAGGGTACCCGGTATCATATTACGGATCATAAAGTCATGTTGTGCTGCCGTATTACCTGAGAAAGTCAGGTGAACAGGAAACCCTTTCTCTGCAACCTTCAGAGGAAGCCTGATCTTCTCTTTAATAGCTGATCCCTTAATGGTTATTTCAATCGTGTCCGAAGTGGCAGATCTGGCCTGAACAGGGATTAGTACCTGTTTTGAGCTTTTGGGTTGTAAGTGCAAATTTGTTTCAAATGGGCCAATGATAAAATCATCTGATATCTCCGCATCAATAGTAAATACCCCGGGTATTTCGCTGTTATTTTTTACAACCAATGGGAGAAGTGCACTGTCACCCACCGTCAGGTAAGGGGGAATCTTTAGATCTGCCTGCAAAATATTTTCAACTGCGTAAGTATTTTCAACCCTGCCCAGCAATCCATTGTATCCTACCCCCTCCGCAATTGCACGAAAGGCAGAGGTTGCATCAGAATTGTAAAACTCAACGGTGGCTACCCCATCTTTGTTAGTTTGTACTATCGGATTCCAGTAAATGGTTTCTCTGTAATCAGTTCTCGATTCTGTTTCTGTCGTTTTATAAACCGGGGCATAAAATTTCTTTGCAGGTGTAAACAGATTTCCAAGTGTTCGGATAATTTCGGAGCTATAATAGTGATTGGCTCCGGTTTCAATGCGGAAACTTCCTTTCACCGACTTGTGGGTATTGATAATAATAACACCATTGCGTGCACTACTCCCGAATATGGCTGATCCGGCCGGTCCGGCTAAAACCGTTACATCCTGAATATCACTATTGTTCAAATTTGATATATCCTGTGTTGGGAATCCATCTACTATGAGTAATGTTTCATTTCCCGAAGCGAAACCGGTTTCACCACGAAGCCTGATATTGCCCGTACCGGCATTGCCTAGTTTAGCATCAGACTGGGACCTGACCTGCATTCCCGACACTTTACCCGCCAATGCGTTATTCAGATTGGTTTGACGAATATCGATTCCATTGATAATACTGACGGAGCCAACGATCTCTTTTCTGCGTACAGAAGTAGCATATCCCATGACTACCACTTCACTCATAGCCGAATTTTGTTCAGTTGCTGGAAACTGTTTTATGATGGATTTCTCAACTTCTTTCTTTTCGTCTTGATTCACCAGCAGCGGATCTGCTGCGAAAAATGGTTTTATGGGAGAAGGAAGAGGATCAGAAAGAGGCTTAAGATATTTTAAACGTTCAGGATGAAATGCAAGCCCATTTTCCAGGATTTGAATACTGGTTTTTTCTTTTTTATCTAATGCCTGAGCATATACATAGTATTGACTGTTTAATTCCAGACCGGAAAATAAAAAATGACCATTTATATCACTGTTAATTATAGCGACGCTGCCATTGATTTTACCATGAATCAAAAAAACTTTTGAAGCAACTGGTTTTTGCTGGCTGTTCAAAACACGGCCACTTAGAATGTAATCCTGTTCGGGAAGGACCTGCAATTTATTCTCTTTTGTAACCAGTTCAGTATAATCAAAGTAACGATATCCCTGGGTGAGCATCAGGAGATCAAGCGCAGGAGCGGCCCTGGGCTCATCTTGCCTGAAATAAAACTGAGGCTCTTCGACTTTCCCCTTCAGTTCGCTTCCCAGTAAAAGCCAGGAAAGCAGATGATCCTGTTTATCATCAGCGAAAGTCCATAATTTATCATCCATCACTGAAAGCGCAAAATCAGCGGGGATGGGTTTGTTGTTTTGATCCAGCGATTTGATATTGAGTATGACTTTTTCTCTTGGGTTATATACTGGTTTGTTAAAGCTGATTTTCACTTGTAGCCTGTGCTCTTCCTGCAAAAACATCATGCGCTCTGCCAGGGGCCATTCATTACAGTCATATACGGTGAACTGGGCAATTCCAGGAGGAAAAACAGCCTCATCCAGCACAATACTGTTTACCCCCTGGAGCAGTGTAATTTTTTTCTGGAAATAAGTTGTGCCATGGCTGCTACCTTTTAATTTGATCTCCATCGATGCGGTCGATGTAATTGTAAAATTAATTTTCTTTTCTTTTTTGGTGAGGCTGAGCATCAGGCCCTGCACTGAAGCCATGGGCAGGCGGTATTTCTGTTTTATTCCAGCCGGAGCGTTGATAACAGCATAATATGTTTTACCTGTTTGCGGTGTCAATTCAAATTTACCCATCCCAAAGTGATAACTTTTAAAACTGGTTACTTTAAAACCTGCTTCATCAATAATATCACCTTCAATATCTGTAGCTTTTCCAAACTCATTTAGTGATTTGAATGCAATCGTGTGTTTGTATCCATTTACCAGTGTGCCTCCTTCCGGCATAAACTGGAGATCGATTTTATTCAGTACGATAGGAATACTTCTGGAAATGGATTCGCTAAAACCATCATGAAGGACCTTGATGTTGAGCAGGCCATCAGTGACAGTCAGATCTTCTGGCAAAGTGAATTGTATCTGGCATGTTCCACTATTATCAGTTTTAAAGGATTGACTCATGTATTCGATACCTCCAATGTGTACAGTAAAATTTGCCTGTTTATTGGAAATGGGAAGGTTATCAAGACTGCGCATCGTAAAAGCAGCTCTAACCATGCTTCCCGGGCCATATCCTTTCTCCGGAAAATCCAGTTTCAACAGTATACGTGGGGCAATCACTTTTTGAAGAATTATTTCTTTGTTGAAATAACGATTCTCTGTTTCGTTTTGCATCCAGTTGGTATAGGCCCGTATTTTATAAATGCCGCCTGGCATTTGATCAGTAAAGGCAAAGGAACCTTCTGCTACACCGTCTCTGATTGGATAGCTGGCTTTCTGAAGCAGGGTGCCTGACGGGCTGATATATTCAATATGGAGAATCTTACTCTGTTTAGTAGGAGTGTTGTCCTGCCCTTTCACAACCCATGCTTTTAAATATAATACATCACCCGGTTGAAAAAATACATGACTGCTCTGAATATAGATTTTCTCTTTTGAGGAAGCATAATCCTGAGTGTATCCCGTTGCCGACCACAGAATGCTTAATAGCAGTAGTGAGGATTGTATAATTTTTCTATTCATGATTTAGAATTGTATAGTGGTGCTGAATCCTATAGCCCTTACAGCCGGGAGATTAAAATAATCCAGTCCGGATGTTTCAGGCTGATCATTGAGTAATTGCCGGGGGTCAACTCCCTGATAAGCTGACCACAGCATGATATTTGTTGCGTAGAGCGTAAAACTGAGTTGTCTCAGGCTGTTTTTCATTTTGGGCTTATACACAACTGAGATATTGTGAATCCGTATACAATCTGCCTTTTGGATATAGTCTTCAGCTACGCCGCCTAAGCCATACCGCATCCAGCGGTTTTGCTCAACAGGAGAAGCCGGGTTATAGAAATCAACAGGCATATTGTTGTGATTGCCGTTTGTTGTCACGCCATTAAAAATATACCCCCGGATATTTCGCTGACTGGCTGATGAAGCAGACCTCCCAAAGTAATCGAGCAGGGCAGCGGTGCCATTCCAGGTTTCACCTCCCTTTCTCCATTCCAAGTCAATATTTAAGGACCATTTAGTTTCCCATTTAACAGTATGTGAGAATTTCATGATAAAATCCGGATTCGGGTCGCCTATGATGCGGATAACAGGGTCTTTGATTGGGAATCCATCGGATCCTATGATTTTTTCACCCTGTACATTTCGTTGCCAGGTATTGCCCATGATCATACCCGGTGTTTCCCCTATTATCAATGCTTTGTATACGTTCGAGAAACCAGCCATTTTGTGTCCTTCATATCCTTCCCTTATGCTGGTTACTTTGTTGCGGTAAGAAACAAAAGAGATTGTATTTAGCAATTCAATCTTTTTTTTCCGGCTATTCCAGTTAAAAGGGTTCAGTGTGAGTTCAATTTCGAACCCCTTGTTTGTGTAAGCAGCCATATTCTTCAGAAGTATCCTGTTGGTGATCACCAATGGCAAGACATCGTCTTTTGTGTTTTGGATAAACCAGTTCACATAAAAGCGGAATTTATTATACCCATTCAATTCAACACTGGCACTCCAGTCTCTTTTACGGATGGCAGTCAATCCCTGGAAATTCTCAATTTCAGAAACAGGGAAATAATATTTCGCGTTTTCAAGTGAATATTGTGTCATCTGATATCCTGCTACCGGCTGCCTGATACTGGCTTCTGCTACCAGTTGCTGATAGCTTCCCTGAAATTTCAGATAACAATATTCTATTTCTAAGGGATTGACAAATGTGGCAGCAGCGGAAATCCCCGGTAATAGTAATAGACCAGAAGTAGTGGATGAGTTATAGGTTTTGTTATGGACCATCAGGTAAGCATCAAAAGATCTGTAACGATACCATGAAGAAATGGAGAAGCTGGTTTCATGTATACGCCGGCTATGATTATAGGCCAGTGATGGCTTTTCATATTCTGCCTGATAATGCTGTTGGCTGTACATCGATACGAAAGTTGTATAGTATCGGAAACGGGTGCCATTGTACTTGGAATTTGCATTGATACTGCTGTTGAGGGTGAATCTGGAATCTGTGCTGCGGCGTATCATTTCTTTCACAATAGGAAAAAAAGCAGACTCGTTACTGAATCCCTCCCGGCTGTACTGAGTGAAAACATCTCCTGATGGTGTGACCTTAACTGTAAACCTGGGGCGCTTCCATTCTGCAGAAAAACCACTTGTGTACTGCTTTTCATTGTAACCGGGATTTTTCATATCAGCACCCATTCTTAAAGTACCAGCATAAACAGGCGTATAACCCGGAGGACTGGATGCTAATCCGGAGTGCTGACTCATGTATCCTCTTTGCGGATCAAGGCTTGCCGGATTCAGTAATGCTGTTTGATATATCCGGCTCAAAAAACCAACCCGGTTTGAAAATGACATCTTTTGTTCACGAAAAGAATAATGTGCATTGAATTCAAATTGGGTTTTGATCTTATATAAAAGGGTACCTCCGAAATGATTTGCCCGTTCCGTATTCGCCTGTATTATTCCCTGTTGATATTGTGTACCAGCACGGAGGCTGAGGGTAAGGATGGGAAGGTAACCCTTATAATACCGGGTCTGTACACTCAGGGAGGGTTTGAGTGAAAACCCATTTCTTACCGATACATTTTTATAGGCACTTGCCGGGCTTCCACCCGTCATTCCCATTTCAGTCAACTGACCATTGGCATCCCAGACATAATTATTCCCTGTGTAGATAAGAGAATGTGTAGATGGGCCATAACTGAGGGCCTCTCCTGTTTCCGGACCCTGCCATCGTAATTTGCCATTGAGGGAACGGCCTTGAACATATTCTTCCTGTAATCGGGGCCTGCGATTAGCCTGCTGCCATTCTGTTTCAAGATTTATATTTCCTCCGATAGCGATATAGCTTTTTTTCGCTTCACGGATTTGAATAGTGTTATTGGGATTAGTATGGATTTTATTCACCTGCAGACCTAGGAAAGAGGTTTGATGAAGACGAAGCCTGGATTGCCTGATATCATTTAGACTGTCCCGCTGAAAAAAATAATATTTCGACAGGGTGTCCCCCCGGATCAGGGAGAGATAATCTTCGGATGTCACCGGCTTCACTTCCTGTGAAAGGCAGAGACCGGGACATAGCAGGGCAGCCAGCCATATTCTCATAACAGTCAATTTGGTATGTGAAAATGCTTAACAGCCGCTTATAAAAGGGGATGCAGAAATTTAACAGATTACATAGGGCTAAAGGGAAGGGGTAATTATTTATTAACCAGCAGTAGGCCAATCAACTGTAAATTATTTGGAGTAAAAAATTACTGCCACAAAGTCTGGTGAGCCGGAACTGGAGTATATTATTTTATGAATTAGGTTAGCAAAAGATGATAATTGAGCATATTTACAAAAGCAGTACAATAATACTGCGGGGCTGATATTATTTCAACCTTACCTAATTCTCATCCCCCTCTCACTGCTTAAAATACACTTTACTGATCTTCCCATTCTCAATAATATAAGTTGCGTTAGCATATACGGGCTTGGCCCCACCAAAGGTTACTTCTTCATGATCGGTAACCGTATTGTCTTTTATTTCCCTTTTCTGAATGCGACAGTAAAGCTTTGGTGTTTGGGTGATGAAGATATAATCCTTGCGCATTTGCTCCTTGCCTTTTGATAACAGCTTAGAGGGATATTCATACAACTCCACATCTTCTGCATAAGGCACCAGGAAGGCATCCAGGTCATGGGCATTATAGGCGTTCAGCTGCATTTGTACCAGTTGCTCCGGTGTTTGTTGGATGAGGGTATCAGGGGAAATAGCCACCCCTTTGTTGATGACCAGCTCAATGCTGCTCCAGTTATACAAATCATCAAAAGGATTTCTTTTCAGCATAACCATATTGGCAATTTTACCCGGAGCAATACTGCCCCATTCCTTTTCCTGCCCGAGTGCTTTTGCGGGATTAATAGTAGAAGCCTGCAGAATTTCCATTGGTATTAACCTTGCCCTTTGCATTGCCTGCAATTCCGCAAAATAAGAACTGGCATGCTGTGTGCCGATATTGCCGGCATCCGTTCCTGTTACGATCGTTACTCCCGCATCAAATAATTTTTTCATGTTTCTGCGGCGGATCGAATCGGTCTTAGACTCTTTAATGATTTCTTCACTCCGGTTCATGGCCGTGATATATACTTTTCCCGTAGCGGTATCCGGAAACGGAAAATCAATGATGCTGCCTACCGTAAACGGATTAGCCAGATTCAATTCAGCTGTGCTGAAACGATAATTGTCACCCAGCGAAGTAATATAATTGGCCATCACGACCAGGGTTGGACAAAGCGCCGTTTTATTTTTTTGGAGCAATTTTACAAACTCATCACTCACCACTTCATCTTCCACACTGTGTACCAGGTAATCAGCCCCGGACTCAACAGCCAATTGCGCTGCAATTCTTTCTGTAGCATGTACCGCCACCCGCAACTGATTTTTATGCGCCTCATCTATCACCGCTTTTACCAGGGGAAGTTTTTTTCTGGCATCCGCCTCAGCATCCTTTTCGTCAATGATGAACCATATTTTAATAAAATCAGCTTTTCTGCTCACCTGCTCCTCTACCATCTGCCGCACTTTATTCTCATCGGTCATTAATTGAAAAGGAACATCCATATCCTTCAGGTCCTTGAATGCCGGTGGAATATAAGTAGTCAGTAAGGGGCCCGTCATCCGGATCAGCGGGGAACTTGTTTTGGCCTGTATACTGTCCCTTAATTGCAATAAGCGGAAATTACTGCCCACATCAATCACCGAAGTAATTCCGGCAGACAGGTAACGCCGCAACTGATCTTCCATTTGCTGATAGGTCCATTCCAGTTCTTCAGAATAAGGACGGCTCTTCCGCAAATCAATCACATCCGGACGGGTATGAATACCACCGTTCTGGAAAAAATGTACATGGCCATCTGCTAATCCCGGTATCAGGAATTTACCGGTGCCATCAATGCTGGTCGTTCCGGGTGGAATATCTGTATTAAGCTCATGGGACACTAATTTTATCCTGCCATCTACCACCAGGACATAGAGCCCCCGGTTAATCTCCTTTTTCTCCACGTCCACAACCGATACATTCTTGAATAATAGCTGCGCATTTGCAGTTCCGCACAGCAGCACAAAAAGGGCAAGACAAATAAAACGCATGAAAATATTTTAGGGCAAGATATGAAAAGTATCCTACCTGCTATGGTGAATAGCAGGCAGATACCCTGAAAAATTTAAGTAAGGAAAAAGGTCTATACCCCGTTTAAACTGATCCGTTCACCTCAAATACATCCATGAAGACCAGTCTTTCTTCATAACGCGGCCCCGGATTCACCTTGGATACGCTGGGATTAAAGGATTTTTTCTGTTCTTCCTCCTGTACCCTCAGCGGATCAAACTCATGCAGTTCATATTCCCGGATCACCACCCGGAAAGGCTGACTGGCATAACCGGCTCCCAGTGTTATCCGCTCCACGAATTCAATCTGGGTGCCCCGGAACTGTGACCGGTCCAGATAGTATTGTTTGGTGAAGATACTGGTATTGATTCCCTGTGACCTGTCATTGATGCTGACAAAAGCATCTTCCTTCTTACCCAATACGGTGTTTTCAATGGTCACCGTGATCTTACTGCGGGAAGGACTCTGCGTGCCATCATTCAGGAATTTCTGTCCTGTAAACCCATAAGGCGCTGTACCACGAAGGGCCACATCAAATTCATTCTTTCCGCCTTTGAAATATAAAGCGGTATACCGTACCGGAACGATCTGCAGCCAGTCTACGGTGGTGGCAGGACCTAAACAACAATCCTTCGAATTTATTTTTAAAGAATGTTGCTGGTAACGTGCCACGCATAAACGCACAAAGGGGAAATAAGCCTGGTTGATCTGAATGGGCACATCTGCATAATGCAGCTGCTTTTCTTCATCAAACAAAACTTTATATGCCGCAACAGTCATCTTTGTGTTTTCATCTTCTGATAAGGACACGGTATCATAAGCTGCCGCAAATGGAAAGTTTTCTACCTGCGGATAATTGGTACCATTCAGTTCCGGTGAATTGAAAACCGGATCCTTTCCCCAAACCGTGCAATGCAGTTTGCCAGCATCGGAGAGCATCACATTCTTGATGGGTAATAATACCCCCAGCATTTCATCATCTCCGCTGCTGAACCAGGGCCTTTGCAGGTAGACCCGGATATTACCAGTACGCATCCGGGTGATTTCAGTTCCCTTATCATTGGTGAGCCAGTTAAAACTGGGCACCACGTACTCCACAACAGCTGTTGCCGGCCGGGCGGTACTCAGGATATTGACTTTTACCTGATCGCCCACCTGTGTAAGATTAACGGGCTTACCCGTTTTTTCTCCTGTGTCAATGATGCCGGTAAAGTATTCCCTGTAGCGACTGGTGGCCACACCCCTGTAATTGATCATCCGGTGTTTGGTATCATTGAAAGGGTGATGCAGTTGCGGGAACCTTCGCTCTTCTGCCGTACCCGCTGTTTTTTCTGCCGAACTCAGTAATTTTTTATTGCAGTAAGCTACCTGCAGGGTGGCCACATGGGTATTGAACTGGCCGGTAATGATATTAGTGTTTTTCAGATCATCCACCTGTTCGGTCCAGCTGGCTTCAATATCCACTTTATCCGTACTGCTGCCATGTACCTTCATCATGGCATTCAGTTTGGTGAATGTATCGTTGTACCCTCTTTCACTTTTCAGGCTACCCGCTTCAAACTGTGGTTTCTCCAAAGGTTGCTGTACAGCATGCACCAAACGAATCTTTCTCCAGGGACTGAACATCCAGTGCAAACCCCTCTTGGCATAATCCAGACTGCGCAGGTTATTGGTGCCTTTGGCCACAATGGGCTGCATGGCACTGTAACGGTCCACATCATCGGGCCGCCAGAAACTGGCATAACGGATTTCCACTTCAGCAGATTTGGGCAGGGTGATGATCAGAATGCGTTGCGCCCTGATCCATTCAACCGCCCCGTTTCCTTCCAGTAACTGGATACGGAAAGATTTTGGGTTCTTCCAGCTCTCTTTATTAATGATGGTATTGGCCGAAGCATCTGTTACTTCATCATCAAAATAAAAACTGAATTTACGGGCCTGGTCTTTTTTCCAGTTGCTTTCAAATGTGGTGTTGGAATTCATCAGTAATACCACACCGGCCGCCATGGGATCAGCCAGGTATTCAATCGGCAAATTGGAATCAGTTGTATTCGCCTGTTTAGCACGAAGGGCCGGATCAGCTTCATCCAGTTTCTCATCCCTTCCCTTGATAAAATCATAATTGGCTTTTGCGTTTGTCGGGTTGCCGATGCCATCATCAAAGAGTCCGTGGGTTTCCACCATTTGCTGAGAGCAACGAGGAGCCTTGAAATGACGGACAGCTTCCTGTTTCCAGGTGATGGTATTTTGAGGAACAGTGGATCCTTCCGGATAAATATTGGTGGGGTTGTTTTTTTCATAATCCGCCGTGCTCACTCCCACATTACTCCTCACCACCATATGCTCCAGCGATTCTCCATCACGTTCTCTGATCTTATCATTTGTTTTGGAAGCAATTTCATCTGTACCAACCAATACAGGAACCGGCAATGGTTCATAGCGGAGGTATTTGATACCGGTCTTCAAGGCAATATTTGCATTTTCCGGTACTACATCATGGGGCAGAGAATTACCGGCAATATCCACCGTTCTTACCTTCAAGCGGTAGTTACGGCCAAAACGCAGCATAGGTAATGTCTTGGGAGCAAGTCCGGTATTGACCTGCATGCGGAACGGTACATTGTCCTTGAGTTTGTATTTCGACTTTTCCGCATCATCACTACTCACGATATTGGCATTGTCCTCATTGATACCCTTGCCAGGTTTGGGCACAGATAAACTCCATCCCTGCCAGCGGGCAATTACTTCATTGACTTTATCCGTATCCTTTTCATCATCGTTCTCATCTTCTACTAAGGCAATATTCAGACAACCTTCATCCACCAGTTCATCTTCTGTCAATGCAATAGGCTCGGCCGGTGCCCCTACAGGCTGAAAGCCATAACTGTTTTTTCTTTTGTGGAGTGAATACCATTGTGTGGGTTTGTCCTCATAAGCAATATCCATCCGGTAGCCCTGTACAATATCATCGGCGAATAAGGTTTGTGAGGCTGGTGGCAATACCACAGGGTTGCTGATGACGGCATTTACTTTGGACAGACCTGCATCCCTGAGTTTTTTCACCGCAGCGCCATCTTTAAAATTGACGGCTGCCTGTGTCTTATTGGTATTGAGCAGTTCAACGCTTTTTAAATGGTTCACCGGATTCACAAAACCGCTGAACATGATTTCACCGGCTTTGAGTTTGGTAAAGATATTTTCTGCGAGACCGTTTTTCACCAAACCG
Organism: Chitinophagaceae bacterium; assembly: GCA_016720745.1. Taxonomy (GTDB): domain Bacteria; phylum Bacteroidota; class Bacteroidia; order Chitinophagales; family Chitinophagaceae; genus JJ008. Next base: position 444,909 of record JADKKA010000018.1, read on the forward strand.
ATCCCCGCACTGCGCAGGGAAGGCAGTCCTTCTTCAGTATCATTTTTATCATCGGTAATCGCCGGACCGCAATCCTCATTGTCAATCGGCATCACCAGGTTTTTGAAATAATCATTGTCCACCATCTGGAAGAAACTGTAATTGCTGAAATCGGCCAGCAGGGATCCTGTTTTTTCTACAATGGTCTCCGTATGGGAAATCAGTTTGACGGCTGCTGCATCGGTATCATAGGTCACAACATCAAATTCGTCTGTATTCAGTTTCAGTACTCCTTTGTCAATTGAACTTCCGCCCTTGGGGGCAGCATAAAATCCTGCTGCAGTGGATTCATAGGAAGTATTAGGCGCTACGATGGCCACTTCTTCCGCAAAATTCAGGTTGGTGGGTACGATCCGCACGGTTCCCTTGCCAGCTGTGGGGGCTGCAGGTAATACAAAATCAATAACAAGTCCGAGTTTGCGCAGGATCACCGGATAACTGGTGATAACGGAAAACACATCATGGTATTCAAATTCCTTGGGTGCAATAGCAGCAGGACCTTTGACGATTTTATTTTCATTTTTAGCGAAATAGTTATGCAATTGCCCGATATCGGTTGTAAGATTGGGTTGCTGCTTATAAGGAATTACTTTTTCACCTGCGAGTTTCTGTTTCACTTCCGTTAAACCGCCATGTCCTTTTTTTATAAAATCAGCCCTTGTGATCCGGCGGTTAGTATTGGTGATGGGATTGGTTTGGGTCAGCGTGACTTTGGAAATCGGACTGAGTTTGGTGTATTCCTTTGTATAAAAACTGGCCTTAGGCATTTCATTCATTTTCAGATTGCCCACTTCCTTATAGGTATCGAAAATGAAATTGCTGATATGCTTAACCGGGTAGGATTTGATTTTGATGGCTGAAAGGTTCGGCGTACCGAATCCCTTTACCTTGATGCCACTATGGAATAATTTTTCATAGAGTGCCGGGTTCCATTTGGCGGTAACCGGTTTGAGTTCAGCAGGGGTGCCGTTATTCCATTGCACATAGAATAAGGCCTGCTGTACTTTCTCCATCCACTTTAAAATATCCGGGAAAGCGGCCAGGGTGGTTTCAGCAGGAGTTTCCAGTTGCACATTGATCATGGCACTGAGCATCCACTTACCGGATTTGTAATCCTTCCAGGGGCAGGTGGTGATGATTAATTTTTGGCCCATAAATGTAGATATTAGTTATTGGGTATTAGATATTGGGATTCCGATTGTTTATACTTCCTCTTTTCTCTTTATATTTCACGCTCCACCGGAAGACTTTTCAATTTTCCCTTTTCAATTTATTTGGATCTTCTTTAGTTTAGGTATTAGTTATTGGATATTTGTTATTGGGATTCCGATTATTGGAATTTTCTTGCTTCTCCACTCCATTCACGCTCAACGGAAGATTTTAAATTTTTCCCTTTTGATTTATTTGGTTCTTGTGTCTTGTTTCTTTTCTCTTTTTTTACGCAGCAAACGTATCACAGTATTCCAACCAATCCTTCTCACTCACCAGCATGGTAAAGGTGGGGTCAGCACCGGCGCCGGCGAATTCACGGGAGGTTTCGAGCTTGACTGTTTTACTGAAGAAGAAGATTTCAATCTTGATCTTCAATGTGGCCTTGCCCCATACTTTGGTGACTTTGTCCTTGCCATTGACGGTTTCGAGATTGGCAGTAAGACTGAGCAGGAATTCCAGACTCACTGTTATCAGTCCCAGTACACTCAATGCCCCGTTGATCCTTACATATCCTTCAATGGTGATTTCTTTTCCATCATCATCCTTCTTGGTGATTTTGAAATAGACACCACCCATGATACTCACGGCCCCGCTGGCTACACCGAGATTAATGGAAGCAGCTGCCCCAAACTCTAATGCAGCTTCGAGGGTGCGTAATCCCTTTACATCAAATTCCATGGCTAAGAAACCTCCACCACCCAATGCCGAAACCGTGAGCTGGAAGGGCTGGTGTTTCTCACAGAAATTAAAACGCATGATCAGCGGACCACCGGTAAAGGAAAGACTGACGGAGGCACCGAGATTGATATTACGCAGACTGAAAGCACCTAATTGTACATCTGGCAGGGCCAGGGTATAACCGGAAGTAATACCACTGGTGGTAATATCCAGGAAGGGAGGATCACTGAATCCATCCGCCGGAATAAATTTCTGCAATACATTGATGAATGTAAGCGGACCCAGGAATTCCAATGCCGGGTTCTTCATGTCCACGGTGAAGTCCGTCTTGGTATTGGCTCCTGTTTTGAACCCGACTTTTTTGAAACCCACTTTGGCTAATCCTGCCAGGATGATATCAAAACCGCTGATGGATGAATCCACAATCAGCGCATTGGGTTTATTGCCCTTGTAACGGTAGAGACTGGTTTCAATGATCAGTCTGGCATCATTGGCCGGATCAAAAGTCAGCATCTTGCCAAAGAAATCCTGTTTCACCAGTTTGGCACCCTTCCAGGTGTACTGGGTGATACGGGCTTCGTCGGTCTCAATATTTTTTAATGCGGGAATGGGAGATTCCCCGGCGAGTAAATCGGTAGTGGCTTTGATGATACTGCTCAGTGGAATAATTCCGAATAATTTGGCGCTTGTATCAAAAAAGGAGGCCGGATCCATCAGCTTATTCTTTACATCTTCAATCTTGCCGCTGATGGCGCCATAGGTTCTGGATAAACCTGTGATGGAAAAATTTGGAGAAAGACTGCCACCGGTTTTATTACCGCTGCCATTGAAGTTCACCGCCATTTTGCTGGTGGAGGGATGCAGTTTAGCGATCACACCCCCGGCATTGCGGTCATCTTCCAGTTGTATTTTCAGCGGTTTGCGCTGTCCGGTAATATTTTCCACGGCAGAAACAAATACATCCAGGGATTCAGTGGATGGAATAAATCCGGGTGATTCATTTTTATCAAAGCGCCCGTTGAAAATCACTGAAGCCGTTTCATAATGTGTTTCCCCGGGTTTAGTGCTACGGGCCAGGGCCAGTTGCTGATTGCGGAATGAAACTTTCCCGATCGGATTATTATTATAGGCGCTGTTCAGTTTATTGATATTGCCTTCATGAAAAGCCTGGCTATCATTTAGAGACACATTGGTACTGACAAAGACCAGCGGCATTTCAAAACTCACATCACCGCCATCAAAGTCGTAGCCCACCAGTTTAAAGACAAATGGTTTGCCATTGGCCATGGTGGGAACAAACTGGTGATCATCGTTGCCGCTGATGCTGCTGGTGAATTTTGAAGGAGATTTGATCGTGGGGGTAGCGGCCGTAATGATTTTGATAGTAGAAAAAGGAAAAGCATTGTGTTTATTTTCCTTGTTCACCGGATTGTATTTCTTTTCTTCTTCGGTGATGGCAACAAAATAACGTTGCCAGTTACCGGCAAAACCGTTCTTGGGTTTACGTTCGGTGATGCGAACCAGCGCGGCTTCATGTCCGAATGGATACATATTACCTGCATACACCACTTCCACATAATGATCACGGGCCAGGGTGGCTATATGTTTCCACTTCAGCATGTTCAGGTCGCTGAGTACACTTTTCAGTTCTGGTCTTTTGAATTCCACGATGGCATCCAGCCAGGCGCCGAGGGAACTCAGCATCAGGTTATTGACCTGGATGGGCTTGGGTGTAAAACCGCTAATCCCGAAATTGCTGGTCTGGTGGACAATACAATGGCGGTCGTCATTATATAATGAAGTGATAAACTTATTCAGTCCGACCATATCCATTTTCCCATCGGGAGAATAATCGCGTTCCGGTTTCTGTGTCCAGTCGCCGTTAATATCTGTTCCCCAGAGGGCGCGGATGGTTTTAATTCCCTTGGTGGCTCTGGAATTATCGAGGGTACCGCGGCAGTTGGTACTGGCGAGGCGGGTATGCCAGAGTTCGTAGGTTGAAAACTGTGTGCCCTGCAGGTCGGGGCGGTTTTGCAATAAGGCTTCCTGTTTCCAGGCCGCGTATTGATTGGGAGAAAGGAATAAACGATAAGGGGCTTCGATGGATGTTTCGTTTTCACCGATGGGAGCGGGTTTATTGCTGCTGAGAAAGGCACTGATATTGGCCAGCAGTCCTGCATCATTCTTTATCACCGCAATGGGTAATTCATTCTTTGCAATGGTATTGGCTTCATCTTTACCGGCGGCACGGTTATTCCGGTTCAGTTCAACCTGTCTGCGTAAGGTATCGCGGCTATTCACTGGTGGAGTGGTGATCCGGCGATTAGGGTTATTATTATTGTTGTTGTTATTGTTATTAGGAAGATTGACCGGTTCATTCTTGATCGGTTCAATATTTTTGGGTGCGAGTATATTTTTATTATCGTAGATGGGAGTGCGGATATCTTCTACCGAAAATACAGGAGTACAGGTGGCTCTTTTATTCACCACCATTTGGAAACTGCTCCAGTCAAGCAGGGCACTGGGAGCAAGCGCAATACTATCTTTTCCTTTTGTATCGAATACCAGTCTTGTTTTACCGGAGATATAGGTTTTAGCCGGAGGAATAATGCTTTTTAATCCGGGATTGATATTGGGATTTCCAATAATCATGGCTGACAGCGTCGGTTCATTGGGATTATTCCATTTCAGGTCTTTCTTCGCGGCTTCATCCAGGTTGGCCTGTCCTTCTTCGCCGCCGGTTTCTTCCCAGGCCTGTTCGGCAATGCTTTGGGGTTGAAATTCCACCAGTAGCAGGAAGGGGCCGGCGGTTTTGATCAGTGATTTATTGTCGGGCGATTTTTTATAACCGGTGAAAGTCAGTTTCAGTTCGAGCAGGTCCTGTGGGCGGAACAGTACCAGTTCGGTTTTATCGCTGAGGAAGCCGGCGGTTTCGAAGAGGGCGTCGGCGAGATCATTGGTATTACCGGCGATGGCGGGTGCAGCGCCGATACCGGTGCCGAGTCCCAGTAATTTAAGCAGCTTACGGCGTGTTTTACTTTGCGGGGTATGGGCAGCTGTGGGCTGGTCCTGGTTTTGGCCGGTCTTTTTCATACAGGAAGGTGTAATGGTTGGTAACCAAACTTAAATTTTTTTGGGAAGAAAAAGGCTAAGGGGGATAATTATTGGAAAATATTTTCTGGTGGGTGGGGTTAAAGCTGATTTTGCTTCGCTCGAAGAGTCCTTTGGACAAAATGAGAGAGGATTAACCGCTGAGCCGCAGCCGACGTTGAGGTTTCGCAGAGGGAGCTAAATTTGGTCTCGGAAATTCTTTGCATATACTAGCGTCTTTGCGCCTTCGCGCCTGCCTGCTGGTAGGCAGGGTTAAATCTCTCTGCCCACAGGGCTCTGCGAGCGAAGACTCTGTGTTCTCATGTTCTCAGCGGTGAAAATCTCCGCCACCCCCTCTTCTCCTTTAAATAAATACTTCCTCTCCCCTCCAATAATCCAATAATCTTCCCCGCTTTGTTCCACCCGGATAGACTCCGGATCATTCCAGAATACTACATTATTGATTTTATGTGAGATAATTTCACCCGCACGACTATAATGCACATGGACACTGCTGCCAATTAAGCCGGTTTCATAGATATAGAAAGTTATTTTCGGAAAGTGATGACGGCCCACATAGCGGTCAAAGAGTCCGGTGTTTTTGTCATCGAGTTTGGACCATAAAAATCCAAAAAAGGCTACGGCTATTGACAGTAGTGAAAAGAAGACCAGTCCCAGCCATTGCTTTGTTTGCAGCGGTGGGGTATAGGAGCGGTAAATGGAGCGGATCAGTAAGAAGAGTAAGACCAGACAAATAATCGCGGAAAGGATATAGAGTCCCATATTCCAGGAAGGAATCAGAGAAACACTACTGCTGATCAGCCAGAGCGTCAGAAGAGTGAGAAACAGAAACCCTGCATAGCGGAAGTAGTTGTTTTTTTTCATGAACAGCTTTTCAGTGTTTCAAGATGAATTTTTTTAACCACGGAGAGCACGGCGAATCACGGCGACGATAACGCTGTGCAGCGCAGTGTTCGCAGTGGTTTAATTTTATAGGTTAGTGTATCGTATCACAATTCCCTTAAAGCCACTTCATTTAATCTGGCCTTCGCCTCTTTCCAGTCCGGCATTGCATCCGCTTCCCATACCACCGTCCTGATCCGGCTGGACAGCTGCTTTGTTTTCTTCATCGCCTCCTTATGGGCACCACTATTACGGTATTGCAGCATCGCGTCCTGGTCCTGCCAGGCCGTGAGGGTATAACCAATCCGCCAGCCACCATTGCCGACCCAGACATGCAGACAACCTGTTGCCTCCCTTGCCTGCCGGGTAGAGCGGGAAGCATGACGTACAAAGGCAAAGAAGCGCCAGAAATTTTTGACATGCAGTTCGGTGGCGACAATGAGCATGTGCGGTTTAATTTTTCTTGCCAACTGACTATTGAAGTTATGGATTCTCTAACATTGCATTCAAAGTAAGATAAGCGAAAGCTCTTTATTTTTTTAGAATTATGTATCACCGGGAACTTGTTCTGCAGTAATATGGGGCTGCAAAATTTCCATTGCGCCCTTTGGAAAATAACCGAACTTCAGTACCTAAAAACCAACAGTGAAATACATTTCTATAATACTTCTGATCTGTCTTTATTCCTGCCACAACTCGCAAAAGATTTCCAGATCAGTTTTTAAAAAAGTTTTAAATGACAGCAGTGCACGGATTCATTCTTTAAGTGAGCCTGCAGATAAAGAAAAGGCATATTTTATCACTCCTTCCGGAAAGAAAGTCCTGCTCGTAAAATATACTCCTGAGAATCCCGTAAGTATAAGCCCGGAACAGCTACCCCCACCCCCTCCCGATGATTCCGGGGTGCCACAAGGGATTGCCCCGCCACCACCAGAAATAACAGTGGCAGGAGTAAACGATCCTTTTAAAGGGAAGATCCGGGTTGCACCTAAAACGACTTTTTCAACAAAGCGGGCAGAGAAATTCAGAACAATTAAAGAGCTATACAATGAACTTCCCTCTAAAGAGACCATGAATAATCTGGCTATTGGCCGCCGGGAAGAAAGAGTTCCGGAAGAAGACAGAAATATTATAATCGAAAAAGCTTACCTCTATACCATTACATTGGAGGATGATAATGACCTGCATTTGTTAATTGGTAACACACCCGTTTATGATAAAGATGTCACCCGTGTGTTCAATGCAGAAATTGCAGCAATACCACCCGATGGTACTACCGAAGAGAAGGAAATGATCAGGGAAGTCAGGAGAATTGTAATTGGTGAAATGGTGGACATCCCACTTTGTGGCCGCAATAATTACCTGCAAGCTTACCGCAGGATCACAATTAAGGGTTCCTTGTTTTTTGACTCCCATCATGCAAAAAAACCTGCCAAGTGCAGAGAAGTTGAGGGAGAATCTGCCTGGGAAATTCACCCGGTTAAAAGTATCCGTTTTTTTGATGAATGATTTAGTTTAATAAACTTGTAAGCCATGAAGTGGTGATGTAAACTTTTCAGTTTATTAAATCCTAAACATTCTCACAAATCTTAAAAGTAGTAGCTGTTCACCATGCCTAACTTATTTGAAAAATTCCAGCAAGATGGTTTTCTGGTACTGGAAAATTTCGTTCCCCATAAAGCCTGTGATGCCCTCATGCTTTGGGCCGAAGCACTCACATCAGATTTTGATTATAAAGGACATCCCTCCATATTTCAGACAGCAGATCAAAGCAAGAGCAGCGATGATTATTTTCTGGAATCGGGCGATAAAATCTCCTTCTTTTTTGAGAAAGATGCATTTGATGAAAAAGGGGAATTGAAACAGGACCTCTTTCATTCCCTTAATAAAATCGGACATGCCCTGCACGACCTGGATCCCATGTTCGCTTCCTTTTCAAGATCAAAAGAAATGAGGGAGCTGGCTGCTGAACTGGGTTTGGAAGATCATGTGCTGATCCAGAGTATGATGATTTTCAAACATGCCAAAATCGGCGGCAAGGTAGATGTACACCAGGATGCGACCTTCCTTTACACCGAACCGCAGTCCTGTATCGGTTTCTGGTTTGCACTGGAAGATGCGACGATTGAAAACGGCTGCATGTGGGCAGCAGCAGGCGGACATAAAACCAGTCTGCGCAGCCGCTTCCAAAGAAAAGAAGGCGGCGGCACTGAAATGCAGATACTCGATGAGCAGCCCTATGATATAAATTCCATGAAGCCACTGGAAGTTCCCAAAGGAAGCTGTATTGTGCTTCATGGCCTTTTGCCCCATTACAGTTTACCCAATACCAGCGGCAAATCAAGACAGGCTTATGCCATTCATACCATCCACCGGGATGCAAACTACCCTGAATCAAACTGGCTGAGAAGAGAAAGAAAATCACTAAAAGGTTTTGAGCAATCTACTCCGTAAAATAATTTGACATAAATCATACTACCGATTTATGTCCTTCATTCTCAGGGAATAATAAACCTGGATAGAACTGTTTTTCGCATAACCATACCGGTTACTTATTCACAAAAGTTTTGATGCAGATTTCTCAGTGTACATTCGCCGCGCCGCTCAAAAAAACGGTAGTATTAATAGCTATGAAAAAGATTTTCCTGAGTATTTTCCTGGTATCCATTACAATGAGTATTGCTGCACAGACTCCAGAAGATTTCCCTACCAGTTTTGATAAAGCTTCCTATAAAGTGGTACTGCCACCTGCCATCCGGATGCTGGAAGAGAATAAGAAACTGATGATACAACAGCCCGAAAAACTGAAATACCTGAATGGTCCCGGAGAAGCACAGGGTATTGCACCAGCTTTTGGCAGAATAAAGCTTGAACCCAAAACAGTGAGAAAAGCAGCCGATGCAGATTATATTTTCCGGATCAGTACACCCGGACTGAGCTATAGCAATTCAGCACCTGTGTATATTGCTGAAAACAGACCCGCTACTTATTTTGCACCAGCAGCCGCCATCAAGGGTTTTATTTTCAATATTCGATATGTAATGCCGGTTACCGTAGAACTGGTGAATAAATCCGGTACCGTGGAAAAAACATTCCAGTTCGCCACTGATTCCGCTACCTTGATCCTGCATGCTAATTTTCTGCTGGATGTCAGCACCACCGAAGCCTGGAATCCATTAAAATTAACGGCACCCTTCCCCACCGAACAGGCTGCTATGGATTATTTTAAAAAGAATGAAGTGGCTGTGCAGAAAAGAATGGAGTACAATTCCTGGTACTATACAGCTGAACATATCAAGCAGATACTGGAAATAGCCTATAATAATTATGAACTGCCCACGAATGCTTATTACAGTAAGGTCTTCCTGAAAAAAGGGAAGTCTTATTACACCGAACTCTCTGATGCTGTAGAAAAATTATATGATGTGATTGATGACCTGGATGATTCCAAGAAAGGCCCTGCCATGCGCGAAGAACTGAAAAAAAGCATGAGTTATTTTGATCAGCAGGTAGATAGCATCGGAAAATATGGCCCCAAAGGACAAACCGTTGTACTGAGCAATGCCACCTGGTGTGCCCTGCTTAACGGAGACAGAGAAAAAGCAGGGAACTATTTTACAAAGTATTACCTGATCGAGAATGAAGAATACAATATGTTCAAGCCCTTCCTGGATAATTACCAGATCTATCATTTACATGAAGCAATGAAGCAATCAGGACCTTCTTATGAGCCGGATGCTGATATCTCCTTCCTCACACCACCTAAAACAACTCCTGCCGGCATTGATCCGGCGCTGATCAATATTGCCCGTAAAGACGGAGAAGTAGAGAAGACAAACGGTGACATCATCAAAGGACAAATCTCCATCGACTATGTTGCCAAAAGCGGTGGGATCGTAGATCTCGACCTGGGAAAATCTGCCACCGTTTATTTCAGCAAGAATGGCGGCGAAACCTACCAGTTCGCTAAAGTGAATAATACAAAGCAAATTCGTATCGGCGACCGCATCTTTGAACCTGTGGCACGCAGGACTTCTGCTATCATGGGTGTACTGAATGCAGCCGGTGGTGATTTTGGAAACACTTATTTTATGGAGCGTTTGTTTGAAAAGAATGGATATGCGGTGTACCGCTACTGGGCGCCTGGGGAAATCATCCTGATCAAACAGAAAGATGATAAAGCTGTTGATTTCGGATCTGTGATTACCAGACGTAAGCTGGCTGATAAATTGCTGGAGTCAGCGAAGGGAGCTGAGGATTTTGTGAAGAGTAATAATTTAAAGAATATCGTGGAGGATGCGAAGAAGTTAGTGGAGTTTATGGCGGGAGCGGGGAAATGATTAACTATGAAAACTAATAAAAGGCTGCCGGATTCGGCAGCCTTTTTTAATTAGAGCTGGAATTGATAAAGAGTATTTTCTTATGTTGATTAAGTAGCCATGTTGTTGGTTGTTAGGTTGTGCTTTATAACAATCTTTTCTCTATTTTCTTTTTTCTTGATAAAAAAGAAACAAAAAATCAAGCCGGTTCGAAATGGGAATTCTTTCTCTTGGGAGATTTCCGCAGGCGAACCGGCCCCCGGAACTCGCGTTATGGCACGGGCCTTTATGCAGGATTCTTCATGCGTGTTATCATGAGTTAAACTACAGCGCTCATTTTTCGATTTGCAGCGGGGTATAAAATTGGAAAATTATTCTAATCGAAAAATAGGCGCTATGGAAATTCTTTTGGCTCGAAATTCTTAGCCGCTCGAATAAATAAAGGAACGAATTTTTGTAACGAAGAAAAAAAATATGGCGGCTCGTTAATAATGAGTGTTTCCCGTTCTCCTATTTGGCCGCAAGGACGGGTAATGCAGCCTTAGTGCATTACGACGAGAGAACTTAAAAAGGCCTGGGCACAGAATAGTTTTTTAGCGTTGAATAAATTGAAATTTTGCAAGCGCCTATTTTTCGATTTCCAAATGGCTTCAACCTTGTGCTACGCTAGAAATCGAAAAATGAGCGTAGTAGTGATACTGGAAATATCACGCATGAGAAATTCTTGTATATAGGATCGTGCAAAATTTTGAGCGTCGAAGGACGGGTCGCCTGGAGAAATTGCCGCAGAGCGGAAAATGCCGCTTCGACCCGTCTTGATTTTTCCTTACTTTTTTATCAAGAAAAAAGTAAGGAAAGACTAAAAAGAAGAAAAAGTTTAATTCACTCAGCCTTACTCTTCTATATACCTTTTTTTATAGCTGGCCAAAAGGAAGGACATCGCAGCTTTTTTGTAATACAATGAGAGAACCCCTTGTCAACTTCTAAACACATCAACTTATCAACTCCCCCTAACACACCATCATCACCCCCTCCGTCCTCTCATGCACCAACTCCTCACCCCTCACAAGGGCCTCTTCATTCAGCGGCAACAGCCGATGATATTTTTCAGGCAATACTTTTGCAAGCGCTTCCATAATGGACTCAATACTCACTACCGGTTTTAAATGCAGGTAAGCACCCAGCATGATCATATTCATGATCTTCTGGTTCTTCATCTTCATCGCTTCACGGGTAGCATGAATATCCACGATTGTAATATCCGTACGGGTGGCTGGTTGCAGGATATTGCCGGCATCGTATAATAATAAACCTCCTTTCTTTACCCTGCCCGCAAATTTATCCATCGAAGGCTGGTTGAGCACAATCGCGGTATCAAATGCCGCCAGTATCGGAGAGCTGATGGGATCCGAAGAAAGTATCGTAATACAATTGGCCGTACCTCCCCGCATCTCCGGACCATAAGACGGCATCCAGGATACTTCTTTTCCCTCCACCATACCGGCATAAGCCAGGGTCATCCCCATGGATAAAACACCCTGACCGCCAAAACCCGCTACAATTAATTCTTCTAACATAACAAGTCATTTAATTGTGATGAAGCTGATTGCTTATTCTTTCGGCACTTTGATATCACCTAATGGAAAAGTGCCTACCATTTTCTCATCAATGAATTCATTACACTGAACCGGTGTCATCTTCCAGTTACTCGGACAATTGGCAATGATCTCCACCAGACAGGTTCCTTTTTTCTTTTCCTGTAACCTTAGTGCTTTTTCCAATGCCTTCTTTGTCTTCCGCACCGATTTGGAACTGTTCACGGCCTGACGGGTTACATAATAGGCACCGGGTAATTGTGAAACGAGTTCAGCAACCCTGATCGGCTCTCCGTAAAAAGCCGGATCCCTTCCATCCGGCGTAGTGGAACTCCACATTCCGGGAAGAGTAGTGGGTGCCATTTGACCGCTGGTCATGCCATACACCGCATTATTCATGAATACAATCAGGATATTCTCTCCCCGGTTGATGGCATGTATGGTTTCGCCAATGCCAATCGCTGCCAGGTCACCATCTCCCTGATAGGTGAATACATAGTGATTCGGCATTAACCTTTTTACACCGGTTGCCACGGCACAGGCCCGGCCATGAGCCGCTTCCTGCATGTCAATATTCATATAATCATAGGCGAAGACCGCACAACCCACCGGAGCAATACCAATTGTTTTTTCCTGGATACCCATTTCCTCCACCACTTCCATCAGTAGTTTATGTACCAGACTATGGGCACAACCCGGACAATAATGCATGGCCGTATCAACCATGGTGGATGGCCGCTCATAAACCAGTTCATATTCTTCCTCCTGAATGGGAAGAGCGGGAATGTCTTTTAGAATTGTTGTGTCAGTCATGTTGATCTTGTATAAGGGTTTCAAGATATTGTGCAATAGATTCCGGCGTGGGCATCAAACCGCCCATGCGTCCAAAGAAGTCTACCGGAATCTGTCCATTAACAGCCAGTCTCACATCCTCCACCATCTGTCCTGCATTGAGCTCCACACAAAGTATTTTTTTCATTTGTCCGGCCAGTGCATGGATCCTCGCTGAAGGATAGGGATAAAGAGTAATTGGTCTTAATAATCCGGCTTTGATTCCTTTTTCCCTGAGCAGGTCAATGGCTTTCAGACTGATTCTTGCACTGAGTCCATAAGCCACCAGCAGGTATTCCGCATCTTCGGTTTTGCTTTCTTCATACCGTACTTCGTTCTCCCTGATCTGTTTGAATTTTTCTTCCAGCTTCAGGTTATGTACTTCCATTCTTTCCGGCTGTATAAAAAGCGATGTGATATAATTGCGATCCCTGTTTTTCGGTTTACCGGTAGTGGCCCAGAATTTATCCGTATGCGGTTTTGTATAAGGTTTGAATTCCACTTTTTCCATCATCTGTCCGATCGCTCCGTCACTCAGCATCAGGACCGGGTTACGGTATTTATCTGCTAAATCAAATCCCAGGAACACGTGATCCGCCATTTCCTGCACGGAGGAAGGTGCGAGTACTATCATTTTATAATCACCATGACCGCCTCCCTTGACAGACTGAAAATAATCTCCCTGTCCGGGTTGAATGGTACCCAGTCCCGGGCCAGCGCGGTTGACATTTACAATCAGACAGGGCAGTTCTGCACCTGCGAGGTAACTGATTCCTTCCTGCATCAGGCTGATACCCGGGGAAGAGGAAGAAGTCATGGCCCTGAAGCCGGCACCGGCCGCACCATAAACCATATTGATACTGGCGATTTCACTCTCCGCCTGCATCACGAGCCGGCCGCGTTTGGGCATTTCATGAGAGAGGTATTCCAATACTTCCGATTGCGGGGTAATGGGATAACCGAAATAGGCATCACAACCGGCCTGTATAGCGGCTTCGGCCAATGCCTCATTGCCCTTCATCAGTTTTGTTGCTGACATACAATGAAGTTGAGGTTAAGACAATGCTGTTTTCTTTTTTACGGGAGTACGGAAAACCGAGATCACGGCATCCGGACAAACCAGGGCACAGTTAACGCAACCGGTGCAACGGTTGTTATCGGCCACAATAAACCGATACCCTTTGAGATTCAATGAATCGCTGAGGGAGAGTGCGTTTTCTTTGCATTCCCTGATACAGAGTTCACAGGCTTTACAGCGTTGGATGTTGATCAATACCTTTCCGTGTACCCGATGGGGTTTGGCGGAAGTAATGAGTAAATTATCTTCCATACAAGTAGGTTTATGGCAGGCAATCCCACCCGGGGAGGGCGGTTGCGAATAACCAAACCTACTCTTCCTCCTGAAAGGGAGGGATGATATGGGTCAGGACCGGGGGTGATTCTGACTTTTTAGAATTGAAAATTGAATATTGAAAGTTGAAAATGGACGGCATTTTGATGAAAACGCCTCTTCATTCCTGACTCTCGACTGCCGACTGTAGACTGCCGACTGACTCCTCAATCCCCTCCTCCGCCGCAACCACCACTGCACCCTCCGCCATCACCTCCGCCGCTGTCACCACCGCTGTCACCGCCACTATCGGAACTGCCATCGCTCCAGTCGCCCCCGGCGCCGGCACCACCGAAATCACCTCCATTAAATCCATTGTGTGGTTGATCGGATGTAACGGAATCTGCATAAAAATAGCAATGCAATGGGGATTCCTGGGAATAGTCTGTTGTACCCGCTTCCCTTTTTTTCTTTGCAGAATGGTATTTGTTTTGGCCTTGCAGATTGTTGTCGAACTTTGTATCACCCCAGATCGTAGCGGGTGGATCCAGATCAAATTCGGTTTTATAAAGGGCAATTGTATCGAGGTATTGCGCGCTGAAGCGGCCGGTCAGGTCCCGCATAGGTAGCAATTCCGGGTGGTGATCAAATGGTTGTTGAATTACATCCAGGCAAAATTCACGGTAGGCTTTGCTGAAAAGAATATGTTCATGCCATACTACATCAATGAATTTGGAAGGGGTGACTTGAAAATCACTGATGATACCGAGGTAGACAAATTTTTTATATTCATCAATAGCATGAAGCGCGAATGAATTTTTCCATCCGTGTTTGCGGGCGATTTTGCCGGCAAATGCTTTGAGTGAGGGGTTGGAATGACCGAATTTGGCGGTGATATGGTCCCAGAGACCAGGCGAAACCACATGATCGAAGTGGTAGTTGCGGAGGCGGAGCCAGAGGGATTTTTTATTCATAACCTAAAGTTAGGGAGGGGAAAGAGTTTTTTGAGGAGTTGTTGAAGGGGGGACCCTTGATTTTTCTCGGGCAGCCTGGCAGGCAAGTTGATTTACTTTTTTATCAAGAAAAAAAGTAAGGGAAAGCCTTTGAATGGACAAAGTTGATATTAACAAGCCTAATCATCTTTTACTTTTTGGCATTGCCCCAAAAAGTAACAAAAAACGCTAGCCGGTTCGAAAGGGAAATTCATTCTCTTTGGAATTTTCCGAAGGCGAACCGGCTCCCGGAAAGGTTGCTCTGGGACGGGCTTTAATGCAGGATTTCTCATGCGTGTTATAATGAATTACCCTACTGCGCTCATTTTTCGATCTCCCGCCTAGTTTAAAATTGGAAACTTGTTCTGATCGAAAAATAGGCGCTATGGAAATTCTTTTAGCTTGAAGTTCATAGCCCATCAAAGAAATGAAGGAACTTCTTAAGTTACGATTAATAAAATTGTGGGAGCCCGGTATAAATGAACGTTGCCCCGTTCTCCATATTTGGCCACTAGGACGGACAATGCATCCTTATTGCAGTTCGTCGAGAGAACTTAAAAAGGCCCGGGCGCAGAATATTTTTTGAGTGTCGAATAAAGTGAAATGTAGCAAGCGCCTATTTTTCAATCTGCATTCCGCTTCGTTTTTATATTCCGCCGGAGGTTGAAAAATCAGCGCAGTAGTGATACCAAAAATATCACGCATGAAAAATACTGCATTAAGGACCGTGCAAAATTTTGAGTGTCGAAGGACGGGTCGTGTTAGGAAAATTCCAAAGAGCGGAAAGTTCCGCTTCGACCCGTCTTGATTTTTTTGTTACTTTTTTTATCAAGAAAAAAAGTAAGGAAAGGCTCATAAGGAGGAAAAGTTTAATTAATTAAACCTTATGCTTCAATTTACTTTTTAGCATTGCCCAATACAGTAAAGCTATTATTAAAATAAAATTTAAATAAATCATCCTTTCCCTGCTTTTTCATACTTGGTCAAAAGGACGATTAATGAAGTTTTTATCAAGAACGATGAGAGAAGAACCATATCAACTTTTCAACTTCCCAACCTTTCAACTTTCCTCCCCCCTCAAAACATCACCCTCAACCCCAAACTCGCCATCCCCGTCCATGGCGCTCGGTCATTGATATAAATATACCGGCTGGGAAAACCATCTGTTGGTATCCAGATACGGCCCTCTGCATAGAGATAAATATCCGCACCAATATTTCGGTCGAATCCGATACCTGGATCAATACTGAGCCTTTTGAAATTGGCCCGACCGGATAATACAGGTACATCATATAAAGCTGTATCAATACCAACGGAATGACTGTTCTCCACCCTTCCCAGCATCAGACCAAAACCGGCCGAGGCATAAATATTAATCCCTTTATCACTCATCGCATTTCCCAGGAGGTATTTCTTCCAGCCCATGGAAAATTCTTTCAATCGCATATTTGCTTTGTTCACATAACTGATCTGTGATGGAGTTGTGCTGACCAATTTGGCTGTAGCACTTAAATTATTGCTGAATTTGCCATTGGAATAATAAGCGAATGATGCATAGAAGCCATCTTTCGGCGCAATATGTATATGCAGATAAGTAGTCTGCCCAATAGCCGTAAACCGCTGCTCCTTTTTGAAACTATGCTGCACACTCAGATCAGTCGCAATGCTGAAACGGGTGTTCTGCGCCTGTAATCCCAGGGCAGCAGTCAGCAGCCATACTGCAAAAGCTATTTTAAGAATGTGTTTCAATGATTAGGTCACGAATTTATTCATTATTTCACAATACCATACATATTTGAATGGGCCAGAAACCCGATATAACGGGAGTCCATACTCATATGCCTGTTATCTCCCAATACAAAGTATAGTTGTTCCTGAATTTTATTGGTCCCCATTTTGATCCCGGGAATGGCATGGTATAATTTATAATTCAAAGAGGTTACTTCAATGGTTTCACCGGGTAATGGAATCCTGACTGGCCCGTAATTGGAACTATTCCAGTGCAGGGCCGGATTGATGCTGGCATACATCGTATCCTCGCTGATCATCGGCTCCGGAAATGCATGCTCCACCTGAATGATCTCAGGTTGCCTTTTTTGTATTTGCGCCAGCTGATCACGGCTGAGTGCCAAACGATAAATGATCTGATTGTTCAGGCTCTCCGCTGGCCCGAAATCATTTCGGGCATCCCCGGCTAACAACTCATCCTCCAGCATCGCGACCGCATAAATTTTATACATCAGTTTCACCCCCGGAGGAAATGGTACCATCTTTCCATTCAGGTACACCGTATCATTCCGGATTTGTAAACTGTCACCGGAAATGGCAACCAGCCGACAAAAACGTTTTTCCCAATGTTTTTGAAAATGCCCTTCTTCATCCGGCCCTGCCGTGTAATCATCGCCATAATAATGGAAGGCAACGATATCATTCCGGTTGAATTGATTGGCTGAACGAATATAGAAGCTTTCTCCTTCGCGGATCGTTTCGGCCATACTGTTGGAAGGCGCCCTGTACACCCCGCCTTTACAGGAACAGAGTACTGTGAAGAAAAAAAACAAAAGGGCCGTTCGCATAAATAAAAAAGCGCCGGCATTTGCCGGCGCTTTAAAGTTAATACATTGGTACTTATTTCATCAGCTTCAGCTCTTTGATAATATTGCTGCCACCACCCAGTTTGTCAATGCACCACAGCACATAACGGATATCCACACAGATGGTACGATTAAGGTCTTTGTCAAAAGCCAGCTTATGACTGAGGGCCTCGTAGTTGCCATCAAAAGCCAGACCGATCAGTTCACCCCTGTTATTGATTACAGGTGAACCGGAATTACCACCGGTAATATCATTGGTGGTGATGAATCCGATCACCAGATCTTTCCGGGTAGGATCCATATACTGACCGAAATCTTTTTTCTTCAGCAATTCAATCTGGTTGGCAGGTAAATCAAATTCATAATCACCTGCTTTGTATTTTTCAAGCAAACCTTTGGAGGTCGTTACATAATCATAGAAAACGGCATCACGCGGACGGTATGATTTTACATTACCATAACTCACCCGCATGGTGAATGTGGCATCGGGGTACATCATTTTAGATTTTACCGGATCCATTTCCATAATGCCTTTGAGATACAGCCTGCCATATTCAGCATTCTTTGCAGTGAACTGCTGGAAGAGTGACATGTATTTACTGGTATAATTGGTAAAGAAAGCACTGGCCTGGGCAAATGCCGGGTCCGTCTGCAGGGTATTGGCATCCGGATTGGACACAAAAGCGTTCCATTTCGCATCATTAAAGATCATCGTATTCTTAAACATATCGGCCGCATACTTTTTATAAGTAGCGTCATCATCCAGCGGACCGTATTTGTCTTTTAAACCGCCATAAAATCCAAGCGGGTGCTGTTCCTTCACTACATCTTCATAAAACATACGGGTTACAGCGGCTACAATATTCTGATCGGATGTGGCATTTTCTTCTTCCAGGAAAGCAGCTCTTTGTTTGTCCACTGCCTCGGCCGCTTTTTTGGCATCTGCCACCGGCGTACCTGGTTTTACCAGCGCGGCTTCCAGCTGAAGCATAGAGGCCGCAAAAGATAATAAACCGGAACCGGCTATGCCTTCATTGATATACATCCGGTGTTTGGCATATGGTTTCCAGTTATCATAAGCCTTTCCCCATTCAGCAAAAATGTTTTCATATTCTGGCTTGCCTTTAGCCCAGGCATTGAATTTTTCTTCAAACGCTTTTTTCTGTCCGTACACATCATACTTCAGCAACTGCTTGGTCTCCCCATCATAAAATTTCCAGTAATTGGCAATACCGGCATAATCAGAAGCCAGCTTGAGTTTGATGGCTGGATCTTTTTTCATTTCCTCGAACATGTATTTCAAACGGGCATCCCTCAATTTTACCAGGGTAGGGTTATTGATGTCTGTTGCCAGTTTAATTCCATAAGAACTTTCATAACGATTGGTACCGCCGGGATATCCCCAGATCATGGAAAAATCACCATCTTTCAGGGGTTTCAAAGAAACAGGCAGGAACCATTTTGGTTTCAGGGGAATATTCGCATCGGTATATTTAGCAGGTTTACCTTCGGGATTACTGTATACACGGAATACAGAAAAATCACCGGTATGACGGGGCCATTCCCAGTTGTCCGTATCACCGCCAAATTTACCTACGCTTTCAGGAGGAGTACCTACTAAACGGATATCAGTATAACGCTGGTAAACAAAAGCCAGGAACTGGTTACCCTTGAAAAGAGAATTTACACGGGTTTCAATATTCTGTGTGGCATCACTCATTCTTTTGTTGATGGCGGCCAGCACTTCAGCTTGTTTTTTCAGACGGTCAGCACCACTCAGTCCTTTCAGGGAATCCATCACTTCTTTGGTTACATCTTCAATCCGCAGCAGGAACTGAACGGAAAGGTTGGTCGGAATTTCTTCTCCCTTATTGCGGGCATAAAAGCCATCGCGGAGATAGTTTTTGTCCATCGTACTGGCAGAAGCAATCGCATCATACCCGCAGTGGTGGTTGGTAAAAATCAATCCTTCGGCACTCACAATTTCACCGGTACAGCCACCGCCAAAAATGATGATGGCATCTTTCAGAGAGGCTTTGTTGATGTTGTACAATTGATCTTTGGTCAGTTTCAATCCTTTTTTCACCATATCGTTGTACACCTGCTGACCCAGTAACAGGGGCAGCCACATTCCCTCATCAGCAAAAGAGCGGAAGAAAAGACCAATGGCCAGAATCGTTGTAAGCAATAGTTTCTTCATATAGGAGAATTTAGGCAGCAAACCTACGGAAAAAGGGGGTCGAAAAAGCTGAACTTTTACCAAAACGCTTATCTTGAAGTTTATATTGATTGCTTATGAAAAAGCTGTTTTTTGCCGGTTTTTTGCTGGTCATGCTGATCAGTTCCTGTAGTAAAAAGGACAGTCCATCCCCCAGCCCCACACCAACCCCTGTCCCTGGCTGTGCCAGTAATACTAACCCGTCAAACGGCACCATATTTACCAGCTCCACCACTACTTTGAATTTTAACTGGAGCGCCGTCTCTGGTGCAACGGCCTATGATCTTTACCTGGGTACATCAGCTGCTTCTGCATCGGTTATTGCCAGCAATATTACCGGGACCAGTCATACCATGCCGATGCTGATGACCCCATCTTCTGAAACCTATTACTGGTATGTAAAACCCAAAAACAGCAGCGGTACCTCAGCAGCCTGTAGCCCCACCGCCACTTCTTTTACTTTTGCCGTGATTCAAAGCCCGGCAGCTTTTGGGTATTATGTAGTGGGATACTTTCCATCTTACCGGAACCTGGCCGATGTGCCCGATATAAAATTCAGGATGACGAATTGTGTGGTTTATTCTTTTTATACAGTGAACAGCAGTGGAGACTTAGCTGCTCCTTCCTCACCTGCTGCCACATTAACCGCATTGCGTGATAAGGCCCGCACCAATAATGCCAAAGTATTCCTGGGCATCAATGATGGCAGTGGTGATGGCAAAACCTATTTTAAAAATATGGCGGCCACGGCAGGAGGCAGGAATAATTTTATCAAACAAATCATGAATACCGTCAGGGCCAATAACCTGGATGGGGTGGATATGGACTGGGAATACCCGACCACCACAGATGGCACCGACGCTACTTTTACTTTACTGATGAAAGAACTTTCAGATTCACTTCACCGAGATGGCCGTTATTATTTAACAGCAGCGATCACAGCAGGTAAGTATGCCGGTGGGGCCAGAGATGCGATCCGCAGCGAGTTGTTTCCTTATGTAGACTTCTTCAATATCATGGCTTATGATGATTTCAGCACGACGGTTCCTTATAAACACCACAGTGATTATGCACTGGCTCAAACCTGTCTCAATTACTGGTTAACCACCCGGGGTATGCCGGCCTCCAAGGCGGTGCTGGGTTTACCAGCTTATGGCCGCCCATCGGGAATTACACAATCCAATACCATCCTTACTTATAAAACTATTTTGTCACAGGGTGGGAATCCCCAATACGATTCGGCCGTAGTAACAGCTTCCGGGTATCCATCGCCGTTCACCATTTATTATAACGGACAATACACGGTGAAGCGCAAAGCCAAACTGGCCAAGGATATTGCCAACGGCGTGATGTTCTGGGAAAAATGGCAGGATGATCCGGGTGCTAACTCCTTACTGAAGGCAGCCTGTGATACCGTGGGCCGGGCTTATTGATCTATTATTTATACCCGATCCATTTCCGGTCGGTCATATTGAAGAACCAATACATACCATTGGTATAAGCGAAGTTGAAACTGGTTTCAGCCGGCGCACCCTCAGGAAGTTTGAGTACCTGTGTCAGTAAACCTGTCTTTTGGTTGTACAGCTCAACCTGGAAATCAATAAAATTCAGAAAACCCAATTGCGCATTGGGTATGCCGGTGTAAACGACCGTGGTATAATTATAGTTATTAATCCTTCCTTCAGTAGTAGTTTCGTCAGTAGCGGATGATATTCCCCAACGGATGAAAATATTTTTTCCATTGGGTTTTCGGTCTGCAGCTTTGTACGCAATCACCGAATCTCCTGAAAGAAAGAGCACTGTTTTTTCAGCCGGATTAAAAGCACCCACTACTTGTTGTCCGGGTTGTAACATTCCGGTATCCAGTGTTTGCAATTGATCCAAATTGGTGCCACTGGCATCGAGTTTATAACTGAACCAACCGGCTCGGTCAAAACCATTTCCCTGAATCGATTTGGTAACCGGATTATACCAGAGCCCCCGGGTATCTACTTTGCAGCTGGAATAAATGGAAGACACTCTTTTCCCCTGCTGATCAAAAATGGTCATTGGATATTGATAATTGCCTGCCATGGCTGTAAAATACTTTTTCAATACCGGATGCCAGGCCACAGATGCACCACGGGTACCGGGTTTTCCACTGATCGCTTCCCCGGGTACCTGAAGTTCTATTACTTTTTCAAGGGTCCTGGTTTTTACCTGTGCCTGTACTGCCATACCAATGAAGAGGGCTGTTCCGGCGAGTAAATATTTCATTGTAAAATTTTAGGCAAGTACGCACACAAAGAGCCTTGATCATATACCCTCATGCGGGTATCTTAGGAAGAAAACCGGGAAGAATTGCTTTCTGCAGGCTGATCCAACGGTTTGCTGTTAAGGGTTGTTTGTAATAGCAGGTTGGTATCACAGTTGTCACCATCACAGCAGGGGAGGGCATTGGTATGACAAACTGGACACTGGTAATGGCCATGCACATGTACCAGGGTGACCGGTTGTCCGCAAAAAAGACATTGTTGCAAAGCTTGGTTCATTCCACCGGTTTATTCAGAACATTCCAGAGCAAATCCTTTAGTTCGGTCAGCCCTTTATTGGTTACAGAGGAAATAAAGAGATGCGGAATGCCTTCGGGTAACTGTTTTTCAATTTCTGCTTTCAGTTCATCATCCAGCATATCACTTTTACTGATCGCAATGATGAATTGTTTGTGCAGTAATTCGGGATTGTATTCTTCTAACTCATGATAGAGAATCTCAAATTCTTTTTTATGATCGTTGCTGTCTGCAGGGATCAGAAATAGCAGGATGGAATTTCTTTCGATATGACGGAGAAAACGATGTCCCAGTCCCTTACCCTCAGCGGCTCCTTCAATGATTCCCGGTAAATCGGCAATACAGAAACTCTTGCCATCGCGGTATTCCACGATTCCCAGGTTGGGTGTGATGGTGGTAAATGCATAATCGGCAATCTTGGGTTTGGCCGCCGTAATCACGGATAACAAAGTGGATTTACCGGCATTGGGAAATCCTACCAGTCCCACATCAGCGAGTACTTTCAGCTCCAGTACCTTCCAGCCTTCCAGTCCGGGTAAACCGGGTTGGGCATATTCCGGTGCCTGGTTGGTAGGGGTTGCGAAATGGGCATTGCCCAATCCGCCCTTGCCTCCGGGCAGCCAGGTGATTTCCTGTCCGTCTTCCAGGATTTCAACTTCCTGTTGACCGCTTTCTTCATCCATGGCCACGGTGCCAAGTGGTACTTCGATGATGATATCTTTTCCATCCCGGCCGGTGCTGTTATTGGCCCCGCCTTTTTCGCCGTCTTCTGCCAGTACATTCTTATGATAACGCAGGTGCAGGAGGGTCCAGAGGTTACGGTTGCCTTTGAGGATGATATGTGCACCCCGGCCACCGTCTCCACCATCGGGTCCGCCCATGGCCGTGAATTTATTCCGCATAAAATGCCTGTTTCCTGCCCCGCCATGCCCGCTGCGGCAATAAATGCGTATCTGGTCTACAAAATTGCTTTTCTCCAAAATCGGTAACTTGTTTGAGCTCCAAAAATAACCTTTAAGCACAACTTAATGCCAATCAGGGAAATATTGCCGGTTTTTAAAGAATTGAGGCCTGGAAAGGTTCGGAATAAACTGTTAAGGATAAACAGGATGATGCATCAAAACGGTTCCACATTTTGTCAATATTAAAAATGAAGCATATGAAGTTATTGATTCCGATAGCGCTGATTGGCCTCTTCGCTTTTCAGTGCAATAAGGACTACACCGATTATTCCTGTATCAATAATAAGATCGGCCGGATCAAATCCCAGCGAAAATGGAATCCCCCGGCCCAGGTGAATGAATACATCTATAATGGAAAGCATGTATTTCTTTTCTCCGCCGACTGCTGTGATCAGTTTTATGAGTTGTATGATGAAAACTGTAACCTGATCTGTGCACCTTCAGGTGGGATTTCCGGTAATGGTGATGGAAAGTGTACCGATTTTCAAACCACCGCGCAGTTTGTCAGACTGGTTTGGAAGGATGACCGCTAATGACTTTAAATAAAAAAAGCGATGACTACGGGTCATCGCTTTCGTACATCAGGGACATTGTTTATTGTACAACAATCTTAGACTGATAAGTTGAATTGCCATTTGCATCCAGCACTTTTACAAGATACACTCCTCTCGCAACCGCTTTAGATAAACTGATGGATTGAACATGGTTCACGCCACTGGTATTTACCTGTTGCTGTAACACCTGACGACCCATTACATCAGTTACCTGTACGGTATAACTGCCGGCATCCAGCTGACCAAAGCGGATGACAAATTGGTGATCAGTTACAGGGTTAGGGAAGATACTGACCTGGTTATTTTCTGTGATGGCTACCGGTTTGCTGCGCATCAGATCAATAGGAGCTGTTTCTTTTTTATTGCCGGAAACCAGCAGGTTGCCATTGGCGAGATCGGAAGTATGCCAAATGGTACCATTTACGGGCAGGGGACTTGCTTTCCATGATTTGGGATCCACTGTAAAAAGGGAAGTGGATGCTGCGGCACTGGCCACCACGATTTTATTGTCTGCATTCACAGCTGCACCATTGATGGAAAATCCGTTAGGTAAACCTGTTACCATTCCGAGGTGGGTGGCAATCTTGGTTTCTGTATTGATTTTGAAAACCTGGTTACGGGCAGAGAACACATATAAATTGCCGTCATCATCAGCAATCATATCACCACCGTAACTGCTGCAGGAACTATGAATGGATACTTCTTTATTGGATTGATCATCGGCGATCCGGCCGAGGTCAGTGATCACCGGTTTTTTACCGGTGCTGAAACGAATCAGCTGGGAGCCATCATTGGTCATGGCATAACCATAACCATCAGCCGCAATCACCATTCGTGTTACGATATTTCCCTGATCGGTTGACTTGACCGGCCGGCCGGTAAAGGGAACCGTTACATAATACACCTGCTGGGTCTTCATGTCAATATAACGCAGCTGGTCAATAAACATGGGGGTGTACCAGATACGGCCATTCTTCTGATCAAATGCCAGGGCGGCTACACCACTGCTGAAAGCGGGTTGTTCCGGGAAGCCCATCTGGTTTACTGTGGCAGCGGCTGCATATTGCTTTTTCGTAAAAGCATCAAATGCTACCTGGTTTGCAGCCATGCCATTGATCAGGGTTCCGCTGTAGGTACCTGTGCCCATATTCAACACCCGCAGCTGCATCCAGCCATTGGTTTGGTTGGGAGCATCGGTGATGGCATAGGCAAAATTGTTATCCTGCTGTGCAAAACTGGTTGCCGCGAGGAAAAGAGATCCGGATAAAACAGAAAGAAAGGGTAGATGTTTTCTCATAGCTTAAAGTTTTAGGATTGATCCCTGCGGTCAGGCAGGGGTTAAAACAGGATTTAAATTACATCATTTTTGGAAGTGAATAAAGAAATATTGCAGGAACGGTAAGAGGGAAACCACTTGACGTATTAAAAATTCCCTTTATAAAAGGGCCTTTAAAAACAGGTGATAAGCCTGATGGGAAGGGGAAGAAACAACTATAAATGAAAAAGCAAAGCTGTACACATTTTGACGGTTTCAATGTGACAGCTTTGCCTGTTTGTATAGTCGGTTTTCCTTTTATCGGGCGATTGAGAGCCTTTCTGTAACTACTTCCTCGCCATTTTTGGCCCGAAGTATATAGATGCCGGGCTGCAACCTGGACAATTGGTTGAGCGCAATACTGTTGGTTCCTTCAAATACCTGATTTTGCTGGCGTAAAACAATACGGCCGGCCATATCCAGGATTTCAATTTCAATAGTTCCTTTTTTAGAAGCTTCAATTCTGGCTGTGGCCAGTCCACCGGAGACCACCGGATTCGGACTGATACTGATCCCTGTTTTGATGCCATCTTTCCGGAGAACAATGATATTGCTATAGGTGAATTTGCCATCCAGATCTACCATTTTCAACCGGTAGAAAAAAGCTTTCTCTGTCGCGGCGGAAAGGTCATCCATGTAATTGTAGAACTCTCTGTCTGAACCTGTGCCCTGTCTGCTTTTTGATGCAATACCTTCAAAGTGGATACCATCGGTGCTTTTTTCAATTTCATATCCGCTGAAGTTCACCTGGTTTTCAGCTTCCCAGTTTAAAAAGGCAGCATTGCTTTTATAGGTACCAGTGAAGCTGATCAGCTTAACCGGAAGGGAGCTTTGTTGCGGAAAGCTAAAGCAACCGAAACGGGAACCATACTGACGGGTTGGTCTTGAATTGAAATTGGAATTGGTGTAATTGTAGTCATATCCCATTCTCACTGTGATCTGTGTTTGGGCAGTAGCATAACTGGCAGCTGCTGTTACCTGAGCGCAACGGGAAACACCGGTTCTCTCACAAACAGAGCCGGCAAATCCCCTCCAGTTCAACCCATCTGTATAGTTATATACAGCAAGTTCTGTACTTACATCCCCATTGATCACAGAACCTGGTACATTTTGTACTACTCCGGTTTCCCGGAACCAGCCACCGGTACCAACGGTTGAACCATCAATATCATAATGAATATAGTTCAGCCCCAGTAAACCACCTAAGGAAGGAACGGTGGTATAATCAGCAGGCCATTGTTCTCCGGCAGTTCCGTTGCCGATAAAGAACCGGATAGTGAATTGCACAACCTCCTGTCTGGTAGTGAGGGTATTTCCGGGTACGGGTGCAAAGAAGCTGGCAATGCTATTACCTGATTGGTCAGTAGCGCCATCATCATCAATACTGAATTCAGCGCCGGTCATATCACAGTTTGATTGGGCATCAATGGTAATAGTTACATTGATTTGCTGTCCACTGACGGTCGCCACATTATAAAAACTATAGACGGCCGGTAATGATGAAGGGCTTCCCGAACGTAATGTAGCACCGGTAAAGTTGGTTACAATAGTGGAACCTCCCGGAGGACAGGTTTCTGAAGTGGGAGCGGTACAATTCCCTCCATTACAGGTTAAAGGAGCTGGTGGTTGTGAGGGTTGTGCAAAAATTTGATTACTCAGCAGTAAGCAAATGCACAATGCATAATGAATAGATTTCATGCTCTAAGGTTTAAGAATGAATGGTGTTTGTTTGCGATCTGGCTTCGCAGGACCTCGGAAAAGTTCTTGGAGGAATTGAATCTCAGCGGTCGTTCAGAGAAGGATTGGGGGAACTCAGGTTTGTTTCAAAGGAGCATGAAGAATACTAAATAAAGCTAAACAATCTCCTGGCAGGATACAAGTTTTTAATGTTAAATAATGGTTGAATCCCCTATGAAAATATAAAAAAACCCCTCCGCCACGAAGGCAAGAGGGGTTCAAGGTAAAAAAACCCTGAGCATTTAGCGTTTAATCAGCTTCTGGGATTGTTTTCCGTCTTCTGAAATCAGTTCAATAAAATATGTTCCTCTCTGCAGTGCTGAAAGTTCAGATGCAATCACTAATACATTATTTCCTTTTTGTACCAGGCTGCTGCGGTTGTACACCATTTGTCCGGCCGCATTGCTGATGCGAATTGTAACGGCTCCTGCCTTGGCAGCATCCAGTTCAATTCTCAGATCGCCTACAAAAGGATTGGGGTAAACATTGAATCCTTTTACAGTACCACCTACCCGGAGGGCAATGATATTGCTGTAGCTTACTTTGCCATCCTGATCAACCGTACGGATACGATAGTAGATCACAGCAGCAGACAGTGAACCGATCGGATCAGCAAACTGATAATTGAGTTGATCGGTTGAATTACCGGCAGCAGCTTTGTTACCTACTTTGCTGAAGGAGATACCATCAAAGCTTCTTTCGATCTCAAAATGATCGGTATTGATCTCGGTCACTGTTGTCCAGCTCAGCATGGCATTGGTGCCTTGCTTGTTTACAGTAAAGCTGCTCATACTAACCGGAGTGATGATCGTATTCGGGAAGAAATTAGAAGCCAGATCCTGCAGACCAGTACCTGTCCATACTACAGTACAGGGGATGGTTCCGGAAGCGGTGCTGGCCAGTGTTGAATTAATATAATAAAGACCATCTGAAGTAGAGATATACAGACCTGAGTTAGAAGTTGCTTTTTCAAAAGCCACTCCGTTTACAGAACCGGTAAAAGCTACATTAGCGCCATCCACCAGATCCCATTTCTTGGTCAGGGTGGTAGTAGCACCAGTGGCATCACCGGTAAAGATCTGGGTAACACCGGAACCATTGTTGGCCAGGGCCACCAGACGACCATTACCATCCAGACAGATATCACCGTTTACAAAATTGGCAACGCTTACTCCGGTACCTGCCAGTGTTACACTTGCATCTTCAATAGTAATCGTAACCGGGTTAACACCGTTCGGTGTGAATTTAGCGAGGTAAAGGGTTGTACCATCACCTGCCAGGATCCAGCCTGTTCCGTCAGGACCCATACCCAGGCGTACAAAACCAAGTTCTGTACCATTACCGGCACCGTTAATGTCCAGAGAACCGATACGAACAGTACCAACGCCTGCAGCACTGGAAGCCCAAACTTCTACGAGGCCGTCATTTGCATCTCCTGAGTTGGATGTTCCCAGGTAATAGAAGTAACCAGCAGTTTGACTTGGCTTATCGGTCCGGCCAAGGGCCGCAGTACGGCTATAAGTATTAGTAGCTCCGGCAAAAGATGGTGCAAACATAGTAGTAGGTCCACCGATCGCATTAACACCGTTGGTTGAAAAACTGGAAATCTGGGTACCATCAGATGAAGTAGCCCAGAGGTTGGAACCAGTAATCACCCGAACCTGTACTTCGTCAAAAGGAACACCATTTACAGTCAATCTGAAAGTATAGGTATTACCGGCAGTAAGGTTGGTTACAGTAGTTGAACTATTTCCGGAATTAGTGATTACCGGTCCGGCGGGGCCGCCTGTTCTTGTCCACAAGTAAGTAGGTGTACCACTTGCGTCAGTTGATCCGGAAAGTGCAACAGATGTACCTCCCACTAATTGGTCAGCACCTGCATTTACGGTGATAATTGGAAGTGCCCTTAATGCAATCAAGAGAGCCATTCCATTCATTGGAAGGAATAGTAGCGCTACCATTACCTGTAGCTCCCAGGCTGTGCCTTTGGTTCCCCAGGCTGCTCCGCTTCCCATATCAAAATCACCATTGAATGGTAAATCATACAACTCTGTAAGTGCACCAGGATTGGTAGTTGTCCATCCAGATAATGTGAAGTCGTTCCCAATAACTCCTAACATAATAACTGCAGCGTTTACTGTATTTGTAGTAATGGACCAGTTGCATTTAATGTTCCATCATCCCCACGTTTTGATACATTTCCGGGGTCAACATCAAAAGGACCACTATTGCTACACCCAGTTGATTGAAACCACCCGTAGCATTTACGCCACGGAAGGCAACAATCCACCAGATCCACCATCAGCTTCAGCATCCAGTGAAAATGAAAAATTAGCTGCAGATACGTCTCCAGCTGTTGCTATTTTATACAACAGTGTTCCCCAATATTCGTCCCCACCAGAACCTACAATACCGGTTTGATTCCCGGCAATAAAGGTCCAGCCTGTTGAAGTGGCATCAGATAAGTCACCACCATTTGCTCCGTCATTATCAGATTGAACAATGTTAGCAATCATCACATCACCCACTGCTAAGCCGGAGGGCCTTGTAATAGTAAATGATGTTCCGTTTGCCGAACCTGTTTGAGGAGACCCGGTTACCTGGGTAATTTGTGAGAAAGCCTCACTGGTCAAAAGAAAGCTCGCACATAATGCGAAAATAAAAGTAATTAACTGTTTCATGCTTCAAGGTTTATGTCAATAAAAATGATTACGCAGTTTGTGAAAACTGGTTTCAAGGAATTGAAATACGGCCTATCAGCAGGATGTTAAATTGGTGGGTTTATCGGGGATGTGGAATGAAAATGCAGGACGATGCCTGTCTGGTCTTTGGAAGGAGGTGGATAAAGTCGTTCGAAATGGAGGATAAAAATAGAAACAGTTTTTGGATAATGCAAGTGTTGCAGCAATAAATTAATATCTGATCGGTATTATACAATAATTGTAATTGATGTGTATTGATAAACAAGAGATTATATTTTTTCTCTAAGCGTTTATACTTAGATTCTTATTTAGATATGTTTTCGGTTGCTGCAATTTTTTGCGGGAAACCTTCCTGGCTGGCTTGCATTTTTTCCAGTTTTTCTTCATTTCCTTTGGTAATTGCTGGTACAACCGGGTCCCCTCCGTCTTCCAGTTGATCATTTCATCGCTTACGGTTTTCACCAGTTTGGCAGGATTGCCCAAAACCAGGCTGCGGGGGGCAAAAACCGCCCCTTCTTTTACAAAGGAAAGCGCCCCCACAATACTTTCATCTCCCAGTTCCACATTGTCCATGATCACCGCATTCATTCCCACCAGACAATTCCGGCCAATGGTGGCTCCATGAATAATCGCGCCATGTCCTATATGCGCTCCTTCCTTTAATAATACTGTTACCCCCGGAAACATATGAATGGTACAGTTCTCCTGCACATTACAACCATCTTCCAGAATGATCTGTCCCCAGTCGCCACGCAAAGCAGCCCCCGGACCGATATAGCATTTCTTTCCGATGATCACATTACCGGTAACCGCAGCCTGCGGATGTACAAAAGCCGAAGGATGCACCACCGGACGAAAGCCGTTGAAAGCATAAAACATATAAAAGGTATTTGAATATTTGTCAGGATTTGATCAGTGGCTTACCCGTCCGGTAACAAAGCCCCTTGAACTCCGCTACCACATGCTGGTGCTGGTTCAATATAGTTATATGGTATAAACCGGTGGATTGTCCGTTGTGAATTTCTTTTGCACTGGCCGTGAGTTCATCTCCCACATGCACCGGTTTAATAAAATTGATGGATGTATCCAATGCCACCGATAATACATTGCGGTTATTACAGGCAAAGGCAAAAGCAGAATCTGCCAGTGAAAAGGTAACTCCCCCGTGGATGATGCCAAATCCATTCACCATTTCCGATCGAATGACCATACTGATTTTACTAAAGCCTTCCCGGATCTCCAGTACCTGTATACCCAGCCATTGGGAAAACTGGTCATGCTCCATCATATGGTGCACCACGGCTGCGGCCAGTTGATCTTTTTCTTCACTCATCATTTATTATTTTCCTTTGAATACCGGTTGTCTTTTTTCAAGAAAGGCATTAATGCCTTCTTTAAAATCATCAGTATTGGCTGCTCTTTGCTGAAATACATCTTCCTCTGCCAGTTGTTCCATATAATCAGTATGGAACGACATATTCAGCAATTGCTTGGTATAGGCGAGTCCTTTGGTAGGCATTGCAGCCAGGGTAGCAACCATTTTTTTTGATTCGGTTTCAAACTGCTCATCCGGTATTACTTTATAGATCATACCGATTCTTTCCGCCTCGGATGCAGGAACCTTATCTCCCAGCATGGCCAGGGCAGATGCTTTTTGCCAGCCAATCAGCCTTGGAAGAAAATAAGTACCACCACTATCAGGTATCAAACCGATTTTGGAAAATGCCTGAATAAAAGAAGCACCCGCTGCCGCCACCACTATATCACAACAGAGCGCAATATTAGCACCGGCACCAGCCGCCACGCCATTCACGGCAGCAATCACCGGCTTCTCCAGTTTGCGGATACGGGTAACAATGGGATTATAATGTTCGGCCAGTATCTGTTTGATTTCAATTCTGTTCTCACCCACCAGTTCGCTGATATCCTGTCCGGCACTAAATGCCTTACCGGCACCGGTGATATACACGGCACGGATTTCCTCCTGTTTGCAGGCATCCAGATATTCCTGCAGCTGCAGGGCCATTTCCCGGTTAAAAGAGTTGAATTTTTCCGGCCGGTTTAAAGTGATATAAGCTACTGCATCCTGTATTTGAAATAGAATAGATGACATGCCTTCAGAATTTTTACGAAGTTAATTGATTCTGTTCCCTAGTGACATTTGAAATAATCAAAGGGTTCCCTGCAATCATCACACTGGTATAATGCTTTGCAGGCGGTGCTGCCAAATTCACTGATTCTTTGTGTATGATATGAACCGCAACGGGGACATTGCACGGCTTCCGCTTCCTGAAATAATCGCTGATCACATCCCTGTTGTTTGGGAAGGGGTGGGGCAATACCATATTCTTTTAATTGTTGCTTACCCTTTTCCGTCATCCAGTCGGTGGTCCAGGCAGGCGATAATATAGTTGTGATCCTTGCTCCTGGATAACCATGAGCAGCCATTTCCATTTTAATCAGCGATGCAATCATGTCCATGGCCGGACAACCGGAATAAGTAGGGGTTATTACAATTTCCAGATTGGCATCCTGTAAATGTATATCTCTTACAATACCCAGGTCAATGATCGAAAGCACGGGTACTTCGGGGTCCTTTATTTCCTCCAGCCAGGAAAAGATGGTTGCTTTATCGGGAATTGTTTCGTTCATCTTACCACTCACAACCTGGATAGGTTCTTTGCATGTATTGCAGATCGGTCAGCAGAAATCCCAGGTGTTCACTGTGGATGCCGGTCTTGCCTCCCTGCTGCATGAATATTTTTTCAGGTACATCTAGTGTAGCTTCTTCCAGCACGGCTTTTATTTTTAGCTGCCAGGAAACCTGCAGCGCTGCAAGGTCAATACCCAGTTCGGTTTCATAAGGAGCCGGGATGAACATTTCACCGGTGTATGGCCAGAGTGTTTGCAGGGCCTGTACCATTCGCTCATGACTTTCTTCGGTTCCGTCACCCAGACGAATCACCCATTCACTGCTCCAGCGCAGGTGATAGCTGACTTCCTTGATTGACTTTTCAGCAATTGCTGACAATTGCGGGTCATTGTACTGTTGCAGGTACTGATATAAATAATACTGGTAAGCGCTATTGAAAAACTGCCGGAGAATGGTTTGGGCCCAGTCGCCCCGGGGCAGTTCCATTAATAAGCAGTTTTTATATTCTCTTTCTGTACGCAGGTAAGCCAGGCTGTCTTCGGTTGAACCATTATTCAGTAACAAGGGCCGCATACTGGTAAAAGCTGCGGGATTGTCCAACCAGGTCAAGTGTGATATTGGTAATGGCAATATCCTGTTCCAGCACAGGACCATGTCCGCACCATTCCGCATTGCGCTGTGCCAGTATCAGTGTATTATCTGCTAAATGCAGGGTATAATCAATCAGGGCTTTCATTACATATGATTTACTTCGTCAGGAAGCTCGTAAAAAGTAGGGTGCCGGTATATTTTATCCATGGCAGGTTCATATAATTCGCCGGCTTCTTCCGGATTGGAAGCGGTGATGTATTTACTTTCCACCACCCAGATGCTGACACCTTCCATCCTGCGGGTATACACATCTCTTGCATTTTCGATGGCCATTGGGGCATCGGCCGCATGCAGACTGCCGGCATGTTTATGGTCCAGTCCGTTCTTGCTGCGGATAAATACTTCCCAGAGTGGCCATTGAGTCGTATCGGGTGTACTGGTATGTTGACTGGCAGCGCCTTTTTCTTCGGGGATATCGCCGTAATAGAATTTTTGCAGGAAGGTATTTTTCATATCAGGTGCATTTCAATTTTGAATATTGATGCTATATTCTGTAAATCTGGTTGAATCTTCAGCCGTTGGAGGTTGTTCCAGGAAAGAATAAAGTTTGAATTTGGTAGTTCCTGTTTTTTTTGGAACCAGTAAGATATACTTCTGTAGACTGCCACCATCCATATCGGACGGAGTATTATCTGCTGTTTCTATATTGTATAGTGCTACCAGCTGCAGACTGTCTGCTATAGCGAAGCTGGCTGAATGTTCATATTGGCAACCCCGGCAAACTGATTCATAAATAACCAGCGTATCGGTTAGTTTCACCAGGTTGAGGGTATCACTTCTCAATTCTACTCTCTGGTATACCGGGTTTTTATCCGGGGCCGGGGTGGCGGGCTCAACCGGAACCTTGTTTTTTTCTTTGCAGGCTGTCAGCAAACTAATAAAGAGCAGACTATAAATTATCTTTTTCATCAGGCGGCTTCCTCCCTTTTTTCTTTTGCTTTCTTTTTCTCACTGTAGGCCATAGCGGCTTCTCTTACCCAGCGGCCTTCTTCATGTGCTTTTCTGCGGGCATCCAGTCTTTGTTTATTGCAGGGGCCGTTGCCTTTTACCACATTCCAGAATTCATCCCAGTTGATGTTGCCGAAATCATAATGGTTCCGGGATTCATTCCATTCTAAATGATCATCGGGCAGTTTCATTCCCAGTATTTTGATCTGCTCAGCAATCATGTCCACAAAATTCTGCCGCAGTTCATCATTGCTCTTGCGTTTGATCTTCCACTTCATACTCATATCACTGTTGGTGCTTTCACTGTCGCGCGGACCAAACATCATCAGCGAAGGCCACCACCAGCGGTTGATGGCATCCTGACACATGGCTTTTTGCTCGGCAGAGCCACGGGATAACACGAGTAATATTTCAAAGCCCTGCCGCTGGTGAAAGCTTTCTTCCTTACAAATCCTGACCATGGCCCTGGCATAGGGTCCATAAGATGTACGGGTCAGCATCACCTGGTTCATGATGGCGGCTCCATCCACCAGCCAGCCAATGGCGCCAATATCGGCCCAGCTAAGCGTGGGGTAATTAAAGATGGATGAATACTTTGCTTTACCACTATGCAGGTCACTGATCATTTCATCGCGTGATTGTCCAAGTGTTTCAGCCGCAGAATATAAATACAAACCATGACCAGCTTCATCCTGAATCTTGGCCAGCAGGATGGCTTTTCTTTTTAAACTGGGTGCCCGGCTGATCCAATTACCTTCGGGGAGCATACCAACCACTTCTGAGTGGGCATGCTGACTGATCTGCCGCAGGTTGGTTTTGCGATAAGCATCCGGCATCCAGTCTTTGGCTTCGATCTTTGTTTCCTCATCGATCTTTTGCTGAAAAATTTGTTCTAAGTGCTGTACTGGCATAGTGATAAATATGTATTATAAACTTATCGGCCATAGCAAAAGCTATGGACTGTGGCCCGCCTTCGCTAAAGCTATGGCGGGCAAGCAAAAATAACTAAACTAACGCCTGTTTGGGATGATTGTTTACCCGAAAAAGCGGACTTACATTGATTTTACAAAAAGCTCCTGCATTTTTTTGGCTTCAGTCAGGATGCGGACCGGATTGGGTTTAAAATCGCGGTACTCTTCTGTCAGAAAATCTTTGGCGGTCAGTTCCTTTCCGTTGGCTTTTACAATGGATTTGAAAGCCAGTCCCTTATTATTATAGTAAACCCTGGTTTCCCACTCATTCCCCTCTTCTCCTTCATGGGAAAAGTAAAAAAGGAGTTTCCCATCTTTAAAAAGGTACTCTTCATTGGCCTGCAGATGGGAGGATTTCCGGCTGATATTAATCTTCAGTAATACATTTTTCGGGTTTCTTTCTTCTGCAGGCAGGTGATCCGGGGGATCATCATACCAAAAATCGGTGGTCTCCAGATAAATGCCAACGGCCGGCCAGCTTCTCCCGTTTTTATTGGCGACCCATTGATTCTGGTACAAGGGACCTTCAAATCCCAGTTCAATGGATTCGGTGATCTGTTTATTGACCGCAGTATAATGGGTCCTGATATCTGTTTCGGTTTGGGCAGCAGCAAGCAGGGGCCAACTGAAAAGCAGTCCCAGGATGAATTTATTCATGATGTATTTTTTGAAAAGCTAATTACCTGATATCAAAGTCAACCACCACTTTTTCTGAAACCGGGTGGCTTTGACAGGTGAGGATAAATCCATTGGCCACTTCTTCTTCTTCCAGTCCCCAGTGCACATCCATTTTAACCTCACCTTCCAGTAGTTTGGCCTTGCAGGTACAACACATGCCGCCTTTGCAGGCATAAGGAAGATCGGCACCCTGCTGTAGTGCAGCATCCAGGATACTGGTATCGCTATTGAAGGATAAACCAAAATCAAAACTTCTGCCATCCAGTTTCACAGTGACCCTGCTTTCCGGGCCGCTTGCCGATGCTGTTCCCTTTCTGGCAGCTGTCGCTGTTTGTTGTCCCGGCGAAGTAAAGAGTTCAAAATGGATTTTCTTTTTATCAATACCGTTGGTTTCCAGGTAATCTTTTACGGTAAAGATCATTTCTTCGGGGCCGCAGAGAAAGCATTCATCCATTTCTTTCAATGCAATCAGGCTGCTGAGCTCATTCAGTTTATTGTTATCAATTCTGCCGGAATGAATGGCGGAATCGGTTTTTTCCCGGCTCAGTACATGCACCAGGTTGAACCGCTGCATAAATAGATTCTTCAATGCTTCCAGTTCTTCAAAGAAAATGATGGAAGAGCGGTTGCGGTTACCATAGACCAGGGTGAACTGGCTATGTGGTTCTTTGCTGAGGGTTGTTTTGATAATAGATAAAACCGGCGTGATCCCACTGCCGGCCGCAAAGGCGATATAATTTTTCCGATTTTCCGGATCCAGAGCAGCATAAAACCGGCCAACGGGCTGCATTACTTCGAGGGTATCTCCGGCTTTGAGCTCCTGATTGGCAAAGGAGGAAAATAAACCACCCTCCACTTTTTTAACGGCTACCCGCCATTCTTTATCGAGCGGACTGGAACAGATAGAATAGGTTCTTCTTACTTCCTGTCCGCCGATTTGTGTGCGGATAGTAAGACTTTGTCCCTGTGTATACTGAAACTGCTCCTGCAGATTAGCGGGGATATCAAATGCAATGGAAACACAGTCAGCTGTTTCCTGTCTGACCTCTTTTACCCGGAGGGGATGAAAGTGAATGGACATGGTTCATTAGGGTTTGCGTAAACCGTCGATCATGATCTTGAGCATATTCTCTTCCAGTTCTTCGGCACTGATCTTGGCCTTACTGCGGTGCCAGCTTTCAATACCGCTGATGGCGTGGAGGATAATCAATACTGCTGTGGGGGCATCAATTTTCCTGATTTCATTCTTATCGATGCCTTCATTAATGATGGCGGCAAATTTTTTACGGTAGTTGCGGCGTTGCGACTGAAAATTGGAGAGATAGGGCTCTTCCAGGTGTTTCCATTCCCGGTCGCTCACATATACTTCTTCATAATTCTCTACCATCTGCCGGATATGGAACCGAAGCAGGTCTTCAATTTTACCAATGGAGTTTTTGCCACTGCTTTCAATGGTCTCCATATTGGTGAAGAAAATATTGGCAACATCAAAACAAATAGCTTCCAGGATCTCGTTCTTGGAACGGATATGGTTATAAAGACTTGCCGCCTCAATACCGACCATTTCAGCCAGGTCGCGCATAGAGGTGGCGGCGAAACCTTTTTCCCTGAACATTGCGGCTGCCCTGCGGAGGATCAGCTCTTTCTTGGATGCTTTTTTTCTTGCTGCCTTTGCCATATATCAAAGATAATATTAATTAATTATCACTCATCGTTCTCACTGCCCTCCCTGATTGGCCAATTAGCTGTAATATTGCGTCCGGAAAACGTATTAAGCAATCAAATTCAATCCATGTCACTGATCACCGTAGGCACCATGGCCTTCGACGCCATTGAAACCCCATTTGGGAAAACAGACAAGATCGTGGGAGGCTCAGCTACTTATGTAGCATATGCCGCCAGCAACTTTGTAAAACCGGTGCAACAGGTTTCGATTGTAGGATATGATTTTCCCACTGAAGAAATGGATGAATTAAAGCGCCGTGGTGTGCAGCTGGATGGTGTGGAGATTGTACCGGATAAGAAATCTTTTTTCTGGAGCGGCCGCTACCACGAAGACATGAACAGCCGGGATACCCTGGTCACTGATTTGAATGTACTGGCAGATTTCAACCCTAAAATACCGGATAGTTACCAGGGATCGGAATTCCTGATGCTGGGTAACCTGCATCCTTCCACCCAGTTGAGCGTGATTCAGCAAATGAAGGAGCGCCCGAAACTGGTGGCCATGGATACCATGAATTTCTGGATGGCATCAGCCTTGCCCGAACTGACGGAAGTGCTGAAGCATGTGGATATGCTGATTGTGAATGATGCGGAAGCCAGGGAACTGACGGCTCTTTTTTCACTGGTAAAAGCGGCTAAAGCCATTATGAAGATGGGCCCCCGTTACCTGATCATCAAGAAAGGAGAACATGGTGCGCTGCTGTTTCATGGTGATGATGTATTCTTTGCTGCTGCATTGCCGCTGGAAGATGTATTTGATCCGACCGGAGCCGGTGACACATTTGCCGGAGGTTTTATGGGACATATCGCCCGTACCGGAGATATTTCATTTGAAAATATGAAACGAGGCATCATCGTTGGATCAGCCATGGCCAGTTTCTGTGTAGAGAAATTCGGGCCTACCCGTCTGAAAGAAGTTACAAAGCCCGAGATTGATGCAAGGATTCAACTGTTCAAAGACCTGGTGAATTTTGATATTGAACTGGAATAAGGCATCTCTTTACTGCATCATCCCTGATACAATTTTGCATTATTGCATCCTTGCTGCGAGCACGATCATTTTTTTGATCCGCTCCACCTGACCTTTCCCATTGAATAATTCAGCCAGCACTACATAATTACCAGCCGGTAATTTTTTGCCTGTATCACTCAGACCATCCCAATTCCAGCTGCCACTGATACCCAGCAATACATTCCTGGCCAGGAATTTCACCGGTCTGCCTGCTATATCAAAAACGGTGATACTGGCCATATAACCGGGTTCTGCTACCTCGTAGCTGATGCTGGTAATATCATCCACGCCATCATTGTCAGGAGAAAAAAGCGAAGGACTAACGGATAAGTTCGCTGAGATACTATTTTGGATTTTATATTGCGAATTCCGGTAAGAGGGAGTACCATACCCCGCCGTAGAGGCAGCACTATGCCAGTTGCCAGGTTCATTGGATGGACCAGCCGGGTCAATTCTTTCCAGTGCCACTCCTTCCGGATTATCAATCAGCTTAAAATGCCAGTCATCTTTATAATGTACTTCGTCCAGGATATTTCCTTGCGCATCAAGTGTGATAACATCCCCTTCATCATCCGGAAAAGTCGGTGGTGCATCGATCGGTAGCACCAGGTCCGGATTTTTCACGAGGTAAAATTGGGTGAGTCGTACCGGGTCACTGGTCGCTACAAGATGCTCATCCGGGAAAACATAAAACGGCACAGGACTAAGCATTTTGATGGAACTGATGGCACCGCTGCTGTTTCGATTGGCAATAAACAAACGGGATGCGTCCAATATCCTATTCCCATGATTCAGGAACTCCACATAATCATAGGCATTTGATTTGGGATTGAATAATATTTCATTGATGATCCACTCACCGGTTACAGGATCAGTTGGAATACCCGTACGGACTTTGTTCTGGTTGCCGATACTATTGCCCCGGCAATCTTTGATATTAGCAGCCGTGATGGTATAAATTTTATCTGCCAGTAATGCGGGATTAATTTTTAACTGCACCTGCTGAAAGAGCGGGGGCAGACAAATAGCTGATACAATATTGATTCCTCCATCTGCCGTATAGTTTCCGGGCTGTGCTGCCAGTAAGCTGTCTACCGGTTCATCAAATACCAGCACGATGGTAATGCTGTCAGTACTGTAGGCGCTTTTTAAACCAGGTCCGGTTTGATCGGTAAGCAGGGCATCTGTCGCATTTTTTTTCCCGGGACTACCTCCGCTTGCATGGCTGCTGGCTATCCAGTTGCTGCTGCCGGTACAGGGAAGCCGGGGATCAATCATCTCCAGCGACCAGCCGCCGTCCTTTTTTAATTCATTCCGGTACCAGCCCGACTGATAATTTACGGCATGCATCATGCGCCCGTTGACAGTACGCAGGTAAATCTGATCGCCATCATTATCCAGTGATGGGAAGCTGGTAACAGAAATTGTGCTGCCCCAGACAGATAATGCTGCAACTGCACTGCTGCTGCAGACAATCAAAAAACTATCGGGTTGCAGGGTAAAGGCTGGCATTGGTCCGCTGAGACTGGTGAGATCCCCGATTCGCCAGCCTTGTAACTGGATGGCAGTACTGGATACATTCTTCAGTTCAATCCATTCTGCATTGGGTAAACCAACTACCGGAGCAGGATCAGCCATGATTTCCGTAATCAGTACATCATACCGGTTCTGTGCATGCAAACAAACAGGTGTAAGTAAGATCAGTAATAAGTATATTTTTTTCATGAAATGAAAATAGAAAGGCCATTCCCTGAAACCATGGGATAAAAACGGCTGTAAACAGTGAAAAACAACAGTCATTATTTGGTGGAAAAACAACGGGCATCTACATTTGTAATCTGTCAGGCATTGAAAAGACAGACGAAATAACAGATGAGATATACAAAACATACAAAACGCACTAAGAAACATTCCTGAGGGAGGTTTGCAGCGTTATGTATGTACAACATAAAAGTTTAGCAGGCCTTCCCTAACCGGAAGGCCTGTTTTTTTTCCTGATGTTTTCAGGGATCAAAGGGTTGATAAAATCTATTTATTCATTTAAAAATTCCTCCCTTTAGGGAGGCAGGAGGATCATCAAATGAAAGTTGCAGTGGTAGGTGCCACAGGTTTAGTTGGCACCAAAATGCTCCAGGTACTGGCGGAAAGAAATTTTCCCGTAACTACACTTATTCCGGTAGCATCAGAAAAATCAGTGGGTAAGGAAGTGGAATTTAAGGGGAATAAGTATAAGGTGGTAAGCATGACCGATGCCATTGCAGCCAAACCGGCAGTCGCTATCTTTTCTGCTGGTGGTGGTACTTCGCTGGAATGGGCTCCTCAGTTTGCAGCGGCGGGCATTACCGTGATTGATAATTCTTCTGCCTGGCGGATGGATCCCAGCAAACCCCTGGTGGTACCTGAGATCAATGCAGATTTGCTGACAGCGGATGATAAAATCATTGCCAATCCGAATTGCTCTACCATTCAGATGGTAGTAGCACTCAACCCGCTTCATAAAAAATACGGTATCAAAAGAGTGGTGGTGAGTACTTACCAGAGTGTAACCGGTACCGGTGTAAAAGCTGTGGAGCAATTGCATGGCGAAAGGGCCAAAGAAGTAAAAGGAGAGAATAGCGATTACCCCATGGCTTATAAATATCCGATTGATCTGAATGTAATTCCACAGATTGATGTATTCCTTGACAATGGATACACCAAGGAAGAAATGAAGATGGTGAAGGAAACCTGTAAGATCATGCGCGATGATTCAATCCGGGTCACTGCGACCACAGTAAGAATTCCGGTGATGGGTGGTCACAGTGAAAGTGTGAATGTGGAATTTGCAAATGACTTCGATCTGGCTGAAGTAAAATCCATTCTCTCTGCGGCACCCGGTGTGGTGGTGGTTGATGACCCGGCTACCCAGCAATATCCCATGCCAATGGATGCGCATGAAAAGGATGATGTATTTGTCGGCAGACTTCGCCGCGATGAAAGCCAGCCCAATACCCTCAATATGTGGGTGGTGAGTGATAACCTGCGGAAGGGTGCTGCTACCAATGCGGTACAGATTGCGGAGTATTTGGCAGGGAAGGGGTTATTGTGATCATACAGGGGGCTAAAGATTTTGCTAAGCTCGAAGAGTCCTTTGGACAAAATGAGAGAGATTTAACCGCGAAGACGCCAGGGCGCGAAGGGATTTTTGCGTTCTTATCGGGAGAGATTCACCGCAGAGAACGGGAGGAAGCTGAGTTTACGCAGAGAGATTTAACCCTGCCTGCCGGCAGGCAGGCGCAAAGGCGCAAAGGCGCGAAGAGAGATTCTTTGTGTTCTTAGTGCCTTTGTGGGAAATATTTTAAATTTCTCTCTCCTCTGAAATAACCTTGCTACACAGTATTACTCCACTCCCTGGTTAATAAATGCAATCAGCGGTTGCAATGCTTCAAATGCGGCAACCGTTTTCTTTACCAGGTCTTTTGATGTGAGGTCGGTATTGCTAAGTGGCGCCATCGCGATATAAGATTTCAGTTTCAGGTATTCCGCAGCCGGATTATCGGCTTCAAAACCTTTTGGTACCCGGCTGAGCAGGTATTCCGGATTTTTGTTGAGCCCATTGTAAACCCCACTGAATTTTTTGGATGATAAAATCTTTTTAAAAGCAGGAAGGTTATAATCAATCTCCTGTCTGATTTTCTTCAGCACTTCCGGTTCCGGCATATAAATACCACCTCCGGTAAAACAACTGCCGGGTTCCAGGTGAAAATAATAGCCAGCAGTATTCCAGGCTTTCTTTCCGCCCTTATTGATACTGGCGCCGAAATTGGTTTTATAAGGAGATTTATCTTTTGAAAAACGGGTATCCCTGTTGATCCGAAACATACAGTCCTTGGCCAGCAATCCACTGATACCCGGATCTTTTTTACCATGCTGATCAATCACCTGCTGAATAAAAGCCGCAAAATCAGCCTTGGCCGCTTCATATTTTTTCCGGTGCAGGTCAAACCAGGGTTTGTGATTGTTCTTTTTGAGCTCTTTCAGGAAGTTAATAGTAGCCGTTTGCAACATGTTCAGTATTTAGGCAATGAAGATAGGAAAGCTTTGTACGAAGTAAAAGCAGTTGCAAACAATATCAGATCAAATCCTGCTCCAGTTTTCTCCGCTTTTGATACGGTACAGGGTCATTTCACTCACCCCGTAACGGGCTGCCAGTTTTTTCATGGTGAGTTTACGTTTCGGATCGCCAATTATTTTTTTGATCTGTTTCACCTGTGCCGCTGTTAACTTCAGCCCCACAATACGGGTTGCTTGTATTTTACGGTAGGCGATCTTACCCGGACTTTTTTGCTGATGTGCAGTCATCTCTTCGGCTGTAGCCCAGCGAAGATTTTGAATCCTGTTATCCTGTTTCTGGTGATTGAGATGGATGACATAGTGCTGATTCCGGGATGGTTTTTTTAAAAAGAGTTTGGCGATTTCCCGGTGCAGATAGAGTGTTCCTTTTTCTCCGGGACGGTGCAGGTTCAGTGTGCGGTATCCGGTGGTGAGGGAGCCCTTTAATAATTTTCCATCGGCCGTAAGGTCTGTTTGGTAACTGGCGAGTCTGCCCCTGCTGGATACCGCATACCGGTTCCTTTGTTTTTTCCAGCCGGGAAAGCTCAGTTGTTTCCAGCTTTCGCCGGATAAGCTCCTGATCATACAATAAGGTTTTAGTCCTGGTAATGGATACCATTGCTAAAGGGGGCGAATCAGGTTTATCAGGGGGATGGTGAAATGAAGTTAGATCATTTTAATACCTCTTTCCAACTATTTTTTACCGG
Organism: Chitinophagaceae bacterium; assembly: GCA_016720745.1. GTDB lineage: Bacteria > Bacteroidota > Bacteroidia > Chitinophagales > Chitinophagaceae > JJ008. The sequence goes on from JADKKA010000018.1 coordinate 487,966, forward strand.
TCATTTGTAAAAACTCCTCTTCTGATATGATTTTTATCGTGTTGAGTTTTTTGGCCTTGTCCAGTTTGCTGCCTGCATCTTCTCCCACCACCAGGTAGTTGAGTTTGGCACTCACTCCTCCCAGGATGATCCCACCATTGGCTTCAACGATGGCTTCGGCTTCACTTCTCTTAAGTGTAGGTAAAGTACCGGTAAACAGAAAACTTTGTCCGGTCAGATTACCCGATGCCGACAATTGCTTTTTTTCATTCTTCAGTTGCAATCCCAGGCTTTCCAGTTCTTTCAGCATGTCAATATTGTTTTGGTTGCTGAAGAAATGATGAATACTTCCACCCACTTTGGGTCCCACATCTTCCAGGTTTTGCAGGGCTTCCAGAGAATAATCTTTTAATTCCAGTAAATGGGTAATGGCCTGGGCCAGTGTTTTAGCCGTGGTTTCTCCCACAAAGCGAATACCGAGTGCATAGATCAGCCGGTGCAGGGGTTGTGTTTTGGATTGAGTAATGGCCTGCTGAAGATTATTGATGGATTTTTGTCCGAAACCTTCCATGCCGGAAATTTTTTCAAAATCCAGTTTGTAAACCGAAGGGATATCTGTAAGTAATCCCAGTTCATAAAACTTCCGCACATTGGCATCCCCGAATCCGCGGATATCCATGGCATCCTTGCTTACAAAGTGAATGATCCTTTCCACCACCTGGGCAGGGCATTCAATATTGATACAACGCCAGACGGCTTCTTCTTCTTCTTTAAATAGCTGGCTTTTACAAACCGGGCATGTTTTTGGAAAGATGATTTTTTTTTCTGTTCCTTTTCTGGAATCAGGAAGTGATTTCACAATTTGAGGAATCACATCACCGGCCCTTTCAATCAATACCATGTCCCCTTCCATCAAATCCTTTTCGCGGATATACTCTTCATTATGGATGGAGATACTGCTTACAGTAACCCCGCCTACGGCCACGGGTTCCAGTTTGGCCACCGGCGTTACTGCACCGGTACGCCCGACCTGGTATTCAACCGTCAGTAATCGGGTAGTGGCCTGTCTGGCTTTGAATTTATAGGCAATAGCCCATCGGGGATGATGGGAGGTCATTCCCATTTTATCCTGTAAGGCAAAATCATTCACCTTGATGACCATGCCGTCAATTTCATAGGGCAGGTCATCCCTTATCAATTCAAATTCATTGCACCAGGCGATTACTTTGTCAATGCCCTTGAATATTTTCTTTTCCTTTTCCGGGCTGCGAAATCCAAGGTCCCATAATAAGGAAAGCGATCCGCTGTGTTGCTTTAGCTCCGGTGGGACCGGTTTCCCCTTTTGCATGGTATAATAACTGATGTGATAGACAAAGGCTTCCAGATTTCTCTTACCAGCTTCAGCGGGGTCTTTGATCCGAAGAGTGCCTGCCGCTGCGTTTCTTGGATTAGCTAACGGGGGCAATCCTTCTTCCATCAGTTTTTCATTGTATTGGCGAAAATTATCTTTGTTGATCAGTACTTCACCACGGATCTCTGCCTGTTGAATACCATAGGAAGAAAATTTAGCGGAGAGCGGGATGGACCTGATCTGTTTTACATTAGCCGTTACTTCATCGCCTTCCACGCCGTCTCCCCGGGTGGCTCCTCTTACCAGCAGATCATTTTCATAAATCAATGAAATACTGCCGCCATCAAATTTGGGCTCTACGCAATATTCAATCTGATCCAGCCCTGTCAGTTCCCGGGCCTTGCGGTCAAAATCCTGCAGGTCTTCAGCATTATAAGAGTTATCCAGTGATAACATCGGCACCAGGTGCTGGACCGTTGGAAAATCTTTGGTCAGTCCTTTAGCCACCCGTTGTGTGGGAGAATCAGCCGTCAACAAACCGGGGTTCTCCGCTTCCAGTTTTTGAAGCGCTTTAAAAAGCTGGTCATATTCCACATCCGCTAAAAGCGGGTCATTCATTATATAATACCGGTATTCATGAAAGCGCAGCAGATTCCGCAGCAGGTCAATGTCGGCCTCGCCGATTTGCCCGGTTTTTTTCAATAAATCAGTACTGGCCTGCCGGAGTTCCCTGGTTTGGTCTTTTGAATACATAGCAATAACACGTTATGAATTAGTAAATAAAGGTAAGCAGGGCCGGAGAATGTGCCGGATTCGCGGGTAAAAATTTAATGTGTTGCAAGTACATATTTATTACCTTCGATCACTGAAAGCAGACGGCGCTGGTGCCGGCTTATAAAATGATTGCTATGTCAAAGTACTTTTTAACAGGACTACTGATCCTTTGTTTTGCTGTTTCCGGCAGGGCACAATTACTAAGCTGGACAGCAGATTTCCCCAAAGACATTGATAATATTGAAATCACCCTGGATGCCAGCAAGGGCAATCAGGGATTGCTGAATTATACGCCTGTCTCCGATGTATATGTGCATGTTGGGGTGATTACTAATTTAAGTACCGGGGCTTCCGACTGGAAATATGTAAAATTCACCTGGGCCACCACTCCCACTGCTGCCCAGGCCGTTTCGCTGGGAGGTAATAAATGGAAGTATACCATCAATAATATCCGGACATTCTTCGGGGTACCGGGTGGGGAGGTCATTCAAAAAATTGCCATCCTTTTCAGAAGCGGCAGCGGTACAGTGGTACAACGGAATACGGATGGCAGCGATATGTATATTCCGGTTTATGACAATACATTGTCCACAAGATTCAGTACTCCTTTTTTCCAGCCATTGTATACCCGTGTGCCAGAACCGATTTCAAAAAACCAGGGTGATAATATCAGTCTGACGGCGATTGCTAATCAGTCTTCCGACATGAAACTCTTCCTGAACGGCACACAGATACAAGCTGCAACCGGTGTTACTACCATCAGTGCGAATCCGCTGCTGACCACTTCCGGCAATCAAACCATACGGGTAGATGCCACGGTTGGAGCTACCACCAAATCAGAATCCTTTCAGTTTTATGTGGCCCCTGCAGTAAATATAGCGGCCCTGCCTGCCGGCGTAAGAGACGGGATTAATTATGAAACAGGCAATACTTCTGCAGTACTGGTATTATATGCACCGGGAAAGAACAGGGTATCAGTCATTGGAGAATTTCCGGGAAGTAACTGGTCCGAGCAAACGGCTTACCAGATGAATAAAACCCCGGATGGCAATTACTGGTGGTTACGCATTACCGGTTTAACGGCCGGACAGGAATATGCATTTCAATATCTTGTAGACGGAACACTTAAAGTAGGAGATCCCTATGCAGAAAAAATACTGGATCCCAATAATGATTCCTTTATCACTCCTGCCACTTATCCGAATCTGAAAGCCTATCCTGCCGGACAATCCGGAATCGTGAGTGTGCTGCAAACCAATTCTCCGGGATATACCTGGAATGTCAATAATTTTCAACGGCCGGATAAGCGGAACCTGGTGATTTATGAACTGTTATTACGTGACTTCATCGCCGCTCACGACTGGCAAACCCTGCGGGATACGATCAATCATTTTAAAAATCTGGGTGTCAATGCCATTCAGATCATGCCTATAAATGAGTTTGACGGCAATGAAAGCTGGGGTTATAATCCTTCTTATTTCCTGGCACCGGATAAATATTACGGTCCAAAAAATAGTCTGAAATCCTTTATAGATCTCTGTCATAGTAATGGCATTGCCGTGATCATGGATATTGCATTAAATCATACTACCGGCAGTAATCCGCTGGCGGCGCTGTACTGGAATGGTACTACCAATCAACCTGCAGCCAATAATCCCTGGCTGAATGTAAGTGCCACGCATCCTTATAATGTATTCAACGATTTTAATCATGAAAGTCTGGCCACACGTTATTTTACCAGCCGGGTAATAGAGTACTGGTTACAGGAATATAAAATCGACGGATTCCGCTGGGATCTGTCAAAAGGGTTTACACAAAATGTTCAATGCGGAGGAAGCACTTCCAATGAGTCCTGTATCAGTGATTACCATGCAGACAGGGTGGCCATCTGGAAACGGTATTATGATACCATGCAGCTGAAATCTTCAGGCACTTATTGTATTCTGGAACATTTTGCGAATAATACCGAGGAAGTGGAATTGTCCAACTATGGCATGATGCTTTGGGGAAACAACACATTTAATTTCCAGGAAGCCACCATGGGTTTTGTCGCCAATTCCAATTTTGAAGGATACCTGCATTCGGCAAGGGGCTGGAGCAATCCTCATCTGGTGGCGTATATGGAAAGTCATGATGAAGAAAGAATCATGTATAAAGCCCTCCAATTTGGCAATACATCCAATGCCTCACATAATGTAAGAGATCTGGCCACGGCCCTGCGCAGGACCGAAATGACCGGTGCCTTTTTCTATATGGGACCCGGTCCAAAGATGCTCTGGCAGTTCGGCGAGCTGGGTTTTGATTTTTCCATCAACCGTTGTACGGATGGTACAGTCAATAACAATTGCCGGCTCGATAAGAAACCTATTCGCTGGGATTATAAAACAGAGCCCAACCGGAAAAGGATATATGATGTTTTCAGCAACCTGAACCGGATCCGTTTTCATCCCTGGTTCAAGGATGTATTTATTGCCAATAACACAACGATTGACCGGAACATGTCCGGTGCATTCAAATCGCTGCGGCTGAGAAGTGCCAATGACAGTTCCTGTGTTGTCGTGATCGGAAATTTTGATGTGACAGCACAATCGGGTTCAGTAACCTTCCCAACGGCAGGCACCTGGTATAATTATTTTACCGGCAGCACTATTACCACTACCGGCGCGGCACAAAATTTTACCCTGCAACCCGGGGAATACCAGGTATTCCTGAACCGGAACCTGGTGAGCACGGTCATCACTGCCAGCGGAAGCGGACCGGGCCTTGGTGCTGATGGTATACGGGCGATGATCTATTCCAATCCTGTGAATCCTTCTTCCCTGCTGGAAATTGATGTACCCCGGACAGGAATGATACAGGCGGTATTATATAATAACAGCGGACAGCAACTGGGAATAATACAAAATGGTATCCTTGTAAAGGGAAAACAAAGGATTACGCTGGCCGGAAAAACGGAGTCTTTACCAGCCGGGCATTATCTTATAAAAATTACTGGTTTGAATCAATCAGTAGCCGTTAAGTTTGTAATTCAGTAAAATATAAAAAGGGGAGTATGGCACAGCATACAGGTTTAAAAACCGCAGCCATTGAAAAGATCAGTCACCTGGAATATTTCAATATTGCGGTGTCGGTGGACTGTGTGATTTTCGGATATGATGAGAAGGAATTGAAAGTATTACTGATCAAGTCTGATCTGGAGGAATTCTCCGGACTTGATTCCTTATTAGGTGACCTCGTTCGGCCGGATGAACACCTCGAAACAGCCTCTTACCGGATATTGAAAGAAAGAACCGGACTGGATGATGTGTACCTGGAGCAGGTACAGGCTTTTGGAAGTATCAACCGTCACCCTTCGGGCCGAGTAATTACCATTGCATATTATTCGTTGATTGATATCAGCCATCATAAACTCCGGCTGGACAATAATGAACTCAACTGGCATCCCGTAAACGATATCCGCAAAATGGCCTTTGACCATAAGCTGATCCTCGATACCTGTTTAAAGAGGCTGCAGCAGCAGATCATGAACCAGCCGGTGGTATTTAATCTGTTACCTGAGAAATTTTCGCTTCGTCAGTTACAGGAATTATATGAATCCATCCTGGGTGTGGAGCTGGATCGCCGCAATTTCAGGAAGAAGATTTCCCTGAAGGACTGGCTGCAGGACGTAGGGGAGATGGAGGAAGATGTTCCCCATCGCCCGGGAAAATTATATAAACTGAAAACCAGTCAGCCCAAAAAGCCTGTCAGGAAGAAAGCAGGAGCCGCTGCTGTATAATTAATTGATTATCAGTTAATAAAAATTAATATAAATGTCTGACCCTGCCGGTTTAAGATGAGCAATGACTTTCCTTTCCCCGGTACATGATCAAAATTATTTTTGCAGATTTTAAAATAGTCTTAACATTGTGTGTTTTATACACATTGGGTTGTGTACTTAGTACATAATCTTATTGTTTTCTGATTGCTAATAAAATAATGATTGCTTATGTTCACTCAACAACTCAAGAAAGTGACCGGCCTTCTGCTGCTGGTCCTGATTTCCCAGGTTTCATTGGCGCAAAACAAGGTTGTTACCGGTAAGGTAACAGATGCAAGAGACGGAACTCCTTTGCAGGGAGCTACTGTTTCAGCAAAAGGAAACCGTTCGGGTACACAGACTGATGCCAAAGGTGTTTTCAGTCTTACAGTAGATAACAGTGTTTCCGCAATTGTGATTTCTTCTGTGGGCTTTAACGCACAGGAAATTTCACTTGATGGTAAAACATCCGTGGAAGTGGCCATGGCTATCAACAACACGTCACTTGGTGAAGTGGTGGTGATTGGTTATGGTACAGCGAGGAGAAAGGACCTGACCGGTTCTGTTTCCACTGTTTCCACCAAAGATTTTAACAAAGGACCGCTGACCTCACCAGAGCAACTGATCAATGGTAAGGTGGCTGGTGTGCAAATCACGGCACCAAGCGGAGCTCCTGGTTCAGGAGGTCGTATCCGTGTCAGGGGAACTTCTTCCCTGTCAGGCAGTAATGATCCGCTGATCATTATTGATGGTGTACCGGTTGATCAGCAAAGTGGAATTTCCGGATCAAACAATCCGCTGGCGATGATTAACCCCAATGATATTGAGACGTTCAATATCCTGAAAGATGCTTCTGCTACTGCTATTTATGGTAACAGGGCTACCAATGGGGTGATCATTATTACGACCAAGAAGGGAAAGTCCGGCAAGTTCAGACTGAGCTTCAGTACCCTGAATTCCTATTCAGTGGTAGGCGATAAACTGGATGTTTTGAATGCTGATGAATTCAAAGCAGTGGTAAATGGAAAAGGAAATAATTCGCAGAAAGGCTTGCTTGGTTCAGCCAATACCAACTGGCAGGATCAGGTTTATGATAATGCCTTTGCTACGGATAACAATATCGCCATGACCGGTGGTATCAAGAACTTCCCTTATCGTTTTTCACTGGGTTACCTGAAACAAAATGGTATCCTGAAAACCGGAACCCTGGGCAGGTTTTCAACAGCCCTGAACCTGAACCCCCGTTTACTGAAAAATTCATTGAAAGTGGATCTGAATCTGAAAGCTACTTTCAGTGATTACTTCTTTGCCAACGAAGGTGCCATTGGTGGTTCTGCCTTCTTTGACCCCACCCAGGTAATTAACCGCAACGATAACCGTTTTGGTGGTTATTGGGAGTGGCTGGCGAATAATAACCAGCCCGATGGACTGGCTCCTAAAAACCCAGTTGGACAATTGAATCTGAGAGATGATCAGAGTGATGTAACAAGGATCATCACCAACCTGCAACTGGATTATACTTTCCCATTCCTGAAAGACCTGCGTGCTGTGTTGAATGTAGGTTATGATTATTCAAAAGGACAGGGTACCGTATACATAATGGATTCTGCAGCCATGTCGTATATACGTGGTGGTGTGAACAATAAATATGAGCAAACCAAGAAAAATAAATTGCTTGATTTCTACCTGAATTATGTAAAAGACCTGAAAAGCATCAGGAGCCGGCTGGATATAACAGCGGGTTATGGTTACCAGGATTTCATGCGGATGAGTCCTAACTATCCTGATTACCGGGCCAACGGACAGGAATTTGCACCCGCAAATCCTTTCCCTTTTGAAACCCAGAATACACTGGTATCATTTTATGGAAGAGCTAACTTTTCTGTACACAGCAAATATTTGTTTACAGCAACATTGCGTCGTGATGGTTCTTCCAGGTTCAGTCCGGATACCCGCTGGGGCTGGTTCCCGTCTGCCGCATTTGCATGGAATATCAGTGAGGAATCATTCCTGAAAGGAAATAAAGTATTGTCTAACCTGAAACTGCGCATGGGTTATGGTATAACGGGTCAGCAGGAAATCGGAAACGACTACGCTTATATCGCCAACTATACACTGGGTGCTGAAACAGCACAATACCAGTTTGGTAATAGTTTTTATCAGGTTCAGCGCCCGGTTGGTTATGATGCCAATATTAAGTGGGAAGAAACCAAGACAATCAACCTCGGTATTGATTTTGGATTCCTGAATGGAAGGATCAGCGGTTCCTTGGATTATTATAACAAAGAAACCATCGACCTGCTGAGCTTTATTGATGTTCCGGCAGGAACCAATTTCACCAACCGGATCTTTACCAATGTTGGGGATATGAATAATAAGGGTATTGAGTTCACCCTGAATACGAATATCATCCGCAAAACCAAACTGACCTGGGATGCTGGTTTCAATATAACTTATAATAAAAATGAAGTAACCAGACTGACGAAAGTTGATGATCCTACCTTTATTGGAGTAGCCACCGGCGGTATCTCTGGTGGTGTGGGAAATACTATCCAGATCCATTCAGTAGGGTATCGCCCCAGTTCCTTCTTTGTGCTGCAGCAGGTATATACTGACCAGAAAAAACCAATTGAAGGTTTATATGTTGACAGGAATAAAGATGGCGTGATCAATAACCTGGACTATTATCGTTACAAATCTCCGGAGCCTACGATAGTACTGGGCTTTAACACAGCGGTTTCATACGAAAAATGGAATTTCTCAACGGTGTTAAGGGCCAATTTTGGAAACTATATGTATAATAACATCTTCTCCGGAAATGGTGTGTTCCAGCCTGGTTCTCAATCATTCCTGAACAATGTTCACCGTAACTACCAGGAAACCGGATTTGGTACCTACCAGTATTTCTCTGACTATTATGTAGAAAATGCCTCCTTCCTCCGGATGGACAACTTTACCGTTTCTTATGATTTCGGGAAAGTATTTAATAACAAAGCCAACCTTAGGGTTACCGGAAACGTTCAGAATGTGTTCGTGACATCGAAGTATCGCGGACTGGATCCTGAAATTGCCGGAGGTATCGACAATAATTTTTATCCCAGACCGAGGATTTTCTCACTGGGCGCTAACCTGGAATTATAATCAATAACTGAAATAATTATCAATAAAAGCTTGCACAATGAGAAGTCAATTAATTAAAATAACAGGAATGATTGCTGCAGCAGCACTGTTCCTGGCTTCCTGTACCAAGGATCTTGACAGGCAGCCGAAGTATGGAAATACTGCCGCTTCCTTATATGTGAACCTGGCAGGATATAAATCTGTGATGGCCAAAGTGTATGCAGGCCTCACCCTGACTGGTAATAACGGTCCCGACGGATCCGGTGATATCTCCGGTATCGATGAAGGATTCTCCAGTTATATCCGCCAATACTGGTCAGCCCAGGAATTGTCTACCGACGAAGCCGTGATTGGATGGAATGATGCCACCATCAAGGACTTTCATCACATGACCTGGAGCCCTGCCGATGTATTTATCAGGGCCTTATACAGTCGTATTTATTTTCAGATCACATTGGCCAACGAGTTTATCCGCGAAAGTGATGCCTCCAAAGTAAGTGATAGAGGTATCAGCGGTGCCGATGCCACCGAGATTGCTTACATGCATGCTGAAGCCAGGTTCCTGAGAGCCCTCAGCTATTACCATGCGATGGACCTGTTTGGCAATGTACCTTTTGTAACGGAAGATGATAATGTAGGCGCTTTTCTGCCGAATCAAATCACCCGGACCAATCTGTTCAATTATATTGAATCAGAACTGAAAGCAATTGAAACAGAACTGAAAGATGCCCGTACGAATGAATATGGCCGTGCTGATAAAGCAGCAGCCTGGGCATTATTATCCCGTTTGTATCTGAATGCACAGGTGTATACCGGTACTGCAAAGTATTCCGAGTGTATTACTTATTGTAATAAAATCACGGCTATCCCCGGATATGCTCTGATCAATAACTATCGCAACCTGTTCCTGGCGGACAATAACACTACTTCCGGGTCAGAATTCATCTTCGCTGTTAACTTCGATGGAAATAAAGCCCGTACCTGGGGCGGTACCACTTTCCTGGTACATGCACCAATCGTAGGTTCCATGCAGGCAGGCGATCATGGTGTTGACTTTGGCTGGGGTGGTGTAAGAACCACCAAACAGATTGTTCAGAAATTTTCCGGCCCTGTGGGTGATTCAAGACAAAATTTCTATACCAGCGGACAGAATCTGGAGATCAATGATATTTCCAGTGCCAATGACGGATACGGAATTATCAAATTCAGGAATAAAACATCTACCGGCGGTAATGGATCCAACCCTACCTGGGTGGATACTGATTTCCCCTTCTTCCGTCTGGCAGAAATCTACCTGAACTATGCTGAGGCCGTGGTAAGAGGCGGTTCCGGCGGAAGCAGTGCAACTGCACTTACTTATATCAATAATCTCCGTCAAAGAGCTTATGGTAATGCCAGCGGCAATATTGTTTCCGGTGACCTGACACTTCCTTTCCTGATTGATGAAAGAGCCAAAGAATTACATTGGGAAGCTGTTCGCAGAACCGACCTGATTCGTTTTGGTCTGTTTACAGAAGGTACCTACCTCTGGGCCTGGAAAGGAAATACACTGAACGGACAGGCCGTTGGGGCACATCGTAAACTGTATCCCATTCCTTCTGCTGACCTCGTGGCCAATCCTAACCTGAGACAGAATGATGGCTACTAATTAATACTGTTAACTAAATAATTAATTAAACTAACGATTATGAAAGCTATATTAAAAAACCTGCTGTTGCTGACGGTTGTTGCCACAACTGTTATCTCCTGCAATAAAGACGTGGAGAGAACAGTTTTGAAGCCAGGCGGGGACAATCAGCTTACAGTAACTTCCGCTACCCTGGTACTGTTGCAGGCCAATGCGGCTAATGTTGCTACTGTTTTCGGCTGGGGAAAGGCTGATTTCGGTTATGATGCCGCCATCACGTACACGATTCAGCTTTGCAAAGGAGGAACCAATTTCGCTTCCAGTGCCACCACAACGGAAGTAGCGATGGGTACTGCCGTTTCCAAATCATTTACTGTGAAGGAATTCAATGATAAAATGCAGGAAATCATTGGTGATGGAGTGGCTACGCCCATTCAGGTCAGAGTAAAAGCTAGTGTCGGATCCAATGTAAATCCGATCTATTCCAATGTGTTAACCATGACCGTTACCTCTTATCTTGATATTGTAACTTATACCTTCCCCGATGCCATGAACGTGGCAGGAAACTACCAGGGCTGGAGCCCCGGTTCAGCTCCGCAAGTGGTGAAAACCCGCAATGGCGGATTCGGTGGATACGAAGGCTATATTATTTTCAATAACGCCTCTCCCGAGTTTAAACTGGTTAAAGGAAATGACTGGCCGTTTGGAGATTATGGCAATGCTGGTGGTGGCAATCTGCAAAATGGCGGACCCAACCTGACACTGCCTTCCGGTGGTGCAGGAGTTGCCGGACTGTATAGAATCAGAGCGAATACCACTGATATGACCTGGAGCTTTGACAAGATTAATACCTGGGGAATTATTGGTAATGCAACAGCCGGTGATTGGGGTGCCAGTACACCCATGACCTTAGATGCGGCTACCGGAAACTGGACCATTACAACCAACCTTACCGTTGGTGAAATGAAATTCAGGGCTAATGACGCCTGGTCAATTGATTTTGGCGACAATGCACCTGCTGATGGAAAACCTGAGTATGGTGGAGCCAATATTGCAGTTACACAAGCTGGTAATTATACCATTACCCTGAATATCGGAAGGGGTGGTAACTATTCTTATAAACTCAGAAGAAACTAAAGTAGCAGTTAGTTCATCAATAGGAAGCGGTTATCAAGTAAATTGATGACCGCTTTTTTTATTTTTGCAGAGCAACTTTTAAATCAATCATTATGTTCAGCCGGTTTGCATTTCTCTTGTCAGCCTTCATTGTAATGGCTTGTGGAAAATCCGGAACAGGTAATGGTGGTGGTGGCAATAACGGAGGCAATCCGCCTCCGCTTCACGCCGGTTTTGCCAAAGGAGCCGATATCAGCTGGCTGACTGAGATGGAAGCTTCCGGCAAACTTTTCTACAACAGCAGCGGCACCCCCAAAGAATGTACGCAGCTCATGAAAGACCTCGGCATGAATGCCATCCGGCTCCGTGTTTGGGTGGATCCCGCCGGCGGATGGAACAATAGTGCCGATGTGGTGACTAAAGCTGTTCGGGCAAAAAACCTGGGTCTGCGTATCATGATCGATTTTCATTACAGTGATACCTGGGCTGATCCCGGACAACAAACCAAACCGGCAGCATGGGCAGCATTAGACCTGGCTGGTTTACAAACCGCCGTTTACAATCATACCTTTTCGGTTCTTACCGCATTAAAAACAGCAGGGGTAACACCCGAATGGGTACAGGTAGGGAACGAAACCAATGATGGGATGCTCTGGCCCACCGGTAAAGCCTCCGTGAATATGGCCAATTATGCCTTACTGGTAAATAAAGGGTATGATGCGGTGAAAGCAGTGGATCCAATCATTCAGGTAATTGTTCATATTTCCAACGGACAGGATAATTCCCTTTTTCGCTGGAACCTGGATGGGTTAAAGAACAATGGAGGTAAATGGGATATCATCGGGATGTCACTGTACCCCGATCCCGCGAACTGGGCCAGTCAGAATACCCAGTGCTTGTCCAATATCAATGATATGATTGCCCGTTACAATACACCCGTGATGATTTGCGAAGTAGGTATGAGCTGGGATCAATCCGCTGCCTGCCAATCTTTTTTAGCTGATCTCATCAGTAAAGTCAATAGCGTATCCGGCAACAAAGGCCTGGGAGTTTTTTACTGGGAACCCCAGAGCTATGGCAACTGGAAAGGGTACAGCAAGGGTGCTTTTGATAACAGCGGAAAACCTACTACTGCTTTGAGTGCGTTCAACTAATCAGTAGCTTTATGGGTATTTAAAATATCCCCGCACATGCTGAATAAATGCTTCCTGACTGCAGCCTGCTGCTGTTGCTTTTTGCTGTCATTTTCCCAACGCCAGCAGATTAATTTCGACAAGAACTGGCGTTTTCATTTTGGGCATACGGCCAATGCAGAAAAGGATTTCAACTATACCATCAGTACCATTTTTTCAAAATCAGGAGCCGCTCCCAAAACAGCGATCGATCCAAAATTTGATGACAGCAAATGGCGTCAACTTAATCTTCCGCACGACTGGGCCGTGGAACTTCCTTTTGCATACAAAGATAATTTTGATGTGATGGTGCACGGGTATAAACCTGTGGGAGGTTTATTTCCTGAAACCAGTATCGGCTGGTATCGTAAACATTTTACTATTTCAGCAAAGGATTCCGGACAAAGATTTCAGTTACAGTTTGACGGGGTATTCCGCAATGCCAGTTTCTGGTTAAATGGCTTTTATCTGGGAAACAACCTGAGTGGCTATACCGGGGAATCCTATGATGTGACCGACTATATCCATTTCAATAAAAACAATGTATTGGTGGTTAGAGTGGATGCCAGCCAGTATGAAGGATGGTTTTATGAAGGTGCCGGTATTTACCGTCATGTATGGCTGAATCAATATGATAACCTGCATATTGACCGGAATGCGGTTTTTGTTTACAGCAAGAGTGATGAAAAAGTATCCAGTGTATTTATTGAAACCCTGGTGATCAATCAGGGCCTTGCTATGTCCCGTTGTACCGTGCAAACCTATATCACTGACAGGGATGGAAAAAAACTGGTGCAGGTAAAAGAACAAGCCCTGCAATTACCACCCAACGGTTCAGCGATAGTCAAACAATCAATGGCCATTGGAGGCGCGCGTCGCTGGTCTGTTGATGACCCGTATTTGTACAGGGTAGTTTCTGTAGTTAAACAGAATGGAAAAGTAGTGGATAGTACCAAACAAAGATTTGGCATCCGTGAGATTGAAATCAAACCCAATGGCGTATTTCTGAATGGGCGGCATATCAAATTACTGGGTGTGAATAATCACCAGGATCACGCCGGTGTCGGCAGTGCCCTTCCGGATTATTTGCAGTATTACCGGATCCGCTTATTGAAAAACATGGGAGTGAATGCCTATCGCACCAGTCATAACCCACCCACACCCGAATTACTGGATGCCTGTGACAGTCTGGGAATGCTGGTAATGGATGAACAAAGATTGCTGAACAGTAGTCCGGAATACATGAGCCAGTTTGAACGCATGATCAAAAGAGACAGAAGCCGGGCCAGTGTTTTTATATGGTCCATTGGAAATGAAGAAGGCTGGATCCATACCAATAGTAATGGTAAACGAATTGCACAAACATTGATTGCCAAACAAAAAGAACTGGATCCCACCCGTACCTGTACCTATGCTGCTGATGTGGCCAATGTATTCAACGGAGTGAATGAAGTGATACCGGTTAGAAGTTTTAATTACCGGCAATATGCGGTAGCAGATTATCACCGGGATCATCCCAATCAACCCATCATTGGAACAGAGATGGGGAGTACTATTACCACCAGGGGCATTCTTGAAAAAGATACCATCAAAGCTTATGTACCTGACCAGGATATCACCGCACCCTGGTGGGCCAGTACAGCAGAAACCTGGTGGCAACTGGCCGCCACCAACGATTACTGGCTGGGTGGTTTTGTATGGACCGGTTTCGATTACAGAGGAGAACCCACGCCTTATGAATGGCCCAATATCAATTCGCATTTCGGACTAATGGATATGTGTGGATTCCCCAAGAACATCTATTACTATTACCAGAGCTGGTGGACCGATAAAGATGTTTTGCATATTTCCCCGCACTGGAATCACCGGGAAAAAGCACCGGGCTGGAATAAACCGGTTGGTGATTCAATTGATGTTTGGGTGAATTCGAATGCTGATAATGTTGAATTATTCCTCAATGGTAAAAGCAAGGGCAAAAAAGAAATGCCCCGTAACGGGCACCTGAAATGGGCCATTACTTATGAACCAGGGAAACTGGAAGCGATTGCTTATAAGAATGGGAAAAAGCTGACAGAGAAAATAGAGACAACAGGACTACCGGTAGAAGTGGTGGTGACACCGTATAAAACCACATTGCTGGCAGATGGGAAAGATGCCACCGTATTAAATATAACCGTACTGGACCGGGAAGGCCGTGAAGTACCGGATGCAGATAACCTGATCGAATTCAAATTAAAAGGACCCGGAAAAATTATTGGGGTGGGGAACGGAGATCCCAGTAGTCATGAACCCGATCAATGTGCCGATGGTGCCTGGCAAAGACGATTATTCAGCGGAAAATGTCAGGTGATCATTCAGGCGGGAGAAAGTACCGGGATGATGAAATTTGAAGCCAAAGCAAAGGGATTATGGAGTGGGGGTACCGATATCCAAACTATTGCACCGGAATCAGTCCTGGTAAAAAGTACAGAACAACAGTTTAAGGTTCCGATGCAAATTCAAAAAAAGGAAGCCGATCAGATGATTGGTGCGGATATTTCTTTTTTACCCGAACTGGAAGCGAAAGGAATGAAATTCTCTGATAAGGGGGTAGAAAAAGATGCGATCCGTATCCTCAAAGATCATGGCTTCAATTATGTGCGTTTGCGGGTATTCAATGATCCTTCCCGCGATAGTGGTTATTCTCCCGGAAAAGGATTCTGCGATCTGGCAAATACCAGGAAAATGGCGAAGCGGGTAAAGGAAGCCGGTATGAAACTCCTGCTCGATTTTCATTACAGTGATTACTGGGCCGATCCCGGAAAACAATACAAACCGGCTGCCTGGAAGGGTTTATCTTTTGAGGAACTGAAGAAAGCACTGCATGATTATACAAAAGATGTGGTTCAGCAATTAAAAGACCAGGGCACCACACCGGATATGGTGCAGGTAGGCAATGAAATCAATCATGGTATTGTGTGGCCGGAAGGAAATGTGGCCAATTTCGACGAATTGGCACAATTGATTACTGCAGGAACAGCTGCTGTAAAATCAGTGGATCCTTCCATTACCATGATGCTGCATGTGGCATTGGGCGGTCAAAATGATGAATCCGTTTTCTTTATTGATAATATGCTGGCAAGAGGAGTGTACTTTGATGTGATTGGTCAGTCCTATTATCCCAAATGGCACGGCACCCTGGATGATCTGCGGGATAACCTGGATGATCTGGCCAGAAGGTATAACCGGGATATTTATGTCGTAGAGTATTCGCACCGAAAGGCGGAAGTCAATAAAATCGCATTTGAAGTCCGTAATGGCCTGGGCAAAGGGACCTGTATCTGGGAACCGCTGAGTACCTGGGAAAAAATATTCGATGAGCAGGGTCGCAGTAATGAACTCCTTGGGCAATACGATGAGATCAGTAAAAGATTCCTGAAGCACTAAGTATTGTCAGCAATTTTTCGGATTTAATCAGTCTGACTGTTTAAATGTACCCGGATTAAAGCTGCGCCAGCTATGCCAGAATTCCTGGTAAGCGGGCAAGGGAGTCAGGTTATAATTAGTGTCGATGCCATGTCCGTTGAGGGTAAAATGCTTCTTGCCCAACAGCAGGGTGTCATTCCTTAAAATCGGTTTTTCAATACCTGTTATGGAAAAGGCAAAGAAACTTTGTTGATCTGAAGCCAGCAAAACCATCAATGAAGTATTATGGAGGGTATCATAAATGATCCTCTCTTTTTTCAATCGGTTCCAGTCATACGCTTTTCGTTTTTCACCGGCTTTTACTCCGATGACCCAGGATTTTTCTTTCCAGGACAAACTGTCGGTTCCGGTAAGTGCATTTTTACGCTGCCCGTTTTCAAAATGCATTGTACTATCGTAGGAGCTGATAAATCCAGGATCCGGTTGCATGATTTTTGAATCGGGATACAGTAGCAACCATTGCGCAAGCGTGATTTGATGACTTAGAATTTCAGGCAAATGTTGTCCTTTAAGTTTTCCACTTACCGCTTCACCGGTTGCCTGCCTCCACCAGCTTTTGGTGCTTTCATCTTCCAGCATCGCATTGTAGTGGTCCATCCCTACCAGGCGGAACTTTTCTTTTTTTCCATTCACCACCGGTTCAAAAACCCTTCCGGTACGGCATACAGTACAGTAAGTAACCAGAATATTTTTTCCTCCAACAGTATCCTGAATATGGTGATGGTAACCGATCAGTTGAATGGGGTATGCACTGGCTTTGCCATTGATGTACACGCCAATTACGAGGCGTTGCAGATTGATGTTATTATTGGCAGCACCGGTAAATACCAAATTCCGGGGTTGTTTGAACATGGCATCTGCTGCCATTTTGAAATTGGTCATATAAATCAAAGCCGCCAGTAATAACAATGGGATAACGGGTACCCATTTTCTTTTCCACTTGCTCCGGAAAAGGCCCAGTAAGATCAGTAAGCCAAATAAGCTCCTGAATATCCAGCGCCATTTATATAAAAAATACGCAATGTCAATGCTGTTCATCCGCTGGCTGCCAGGCATGGGCATGATGAAAAAAACATTGGCTAATTCAAAAATGAATAACCCGGTCAGGCCGATCCAGAAATATTTTTTCATATAATAGCTTAAATGGTTAAGAGTATCCAACAGCCGTTTAAGGCGTTAAGGATGAGCGGTCTTGATGCTTTGTTCTTTTTACTTTTTCATTTTCAACCGTTCGTTCACCAGTGTGCCCACTTTTGCACCATATTCGGTACTGATGATACAGCTATTGTGAAAATGGATACCGCCGTAAAAGCGGGCCCAGTTATTTTCAATGGCTGCATCACGGAATGATTTGAATGAACGGTTTTTGATACCAAATTCCAGTTCTGATGTGTCAGTAAAAACAAAATTGTCGCCAAACACACTGGTCAGTGCTTCTGCAGATGCTGAGGAAACAGTACTATGGCCGCAGGTATATTCAGGAAAAGGAGGTGTTTGCAGGTAGGGCATCCAGTTGGGATCAATGTATTTATTGATCACCGTTTCGGGTCTGGCATAGTTGCTTCTGAATTTTTCATCCCAGCACTGGATAAAGGCATCAAACATGGCAATCGCTGTTTTGGTATAAGCGTATACCGTGGTAGCATAATCAACTTTTGCTTTTTGTGCAGCAATCCCTACAATATTCATCCAGTGACCGGGAGGAGAGAATTTCTTGGTCACAAACATGATATGCCCGTTGACATTCATCTTATTGCCCAGGTCGTCCCAGAATTCGGCAATATGTTTTTGCTCATTGGTCAGACTATCACCTGCATTTTTCACTGCCAACACTTCCTGGTAATATTTGCCCTGCTTGTTGTTGATATCAAAAACCGGAGGCGGGGGTGGGGTGAACTGGTTAGCACTATCCATGACCATTGTTCTGATTTGCCTCCAATGTGGCTCCAGTGCCTGGAAGTAGGAAGGAGGTGTAGGGACCCATCTGCCTGGCATATCTAGTATAGCATATTTGGGAGCCGTTCTGGTTTGGGCATAATGATCCTTTTTGCTCCAGGCCAGGATGATCCTTCCTGCCTCCGCTGCAAAGTCAATAGAATTCCGGAATACATCATCCGGCATTCCATGATCTTTCACCAAACCTTTCAGACTATCAACATATTCTTTCATACTGCCTTCCGGAAAAGTGACGGCTTCTCCCAGCTGGCAAAAGGCCAACAAAGCGGCAAAATGAAAATCAATTTTTTTGCCGGTGGGCACGATGGCTGCCGAATCAAGTCCGTTTAACTGACCTGCCAGAGATTGGTAATGTTGCGGATCACCTGCAGCAATCACTTCATAGGCTGCAATATTGGCGTATACATAATTACGGGAGGCAATAATGGGCGGAAAATTATTCTGCATCACCACATTATTCAGCTCTTTCACGGTCCTGGAATATAAAAAGGGATCACTGGTGATCTGTTGATAATCTTTTTTCTTTTCACTGCAACTGCTGAAAAATAGAACAACAGCAACAGTTAAAACTGCTACACGCATAAAAATATTTTATGAAATAATAAAAGGATGATTTGACAGGGATGGTACTAACCAATCTGCCACTGAGGCGGCTTATCCTGATCGGTAGCATCAGGTACCGGCAACGAGGAAACATACCTGTGAAATACCAGCGAAGCAATCACCTGAAGCGAATGATTCAATAATTGTTCAGGATGATCACATTCGATGCTGAATATTTTTACCTGTGACATTGCGGGCGACTCTCCGGGCGAATGACTGTTGCTGTTGGTAAGGGCAATTTTATCCCTGATTTGCTGTAAACGGGTGCTGACATGATCGGGAAGGCATTTCAGAATCAGGATATCGCCTTCCACTTTTCTTTTTACATAGGTATATTCTATCCCTTCAATATTGATCCGGCCATAATGTCTTTCAAATGTACTAAAACGTTGCTGATAGGGCATATTCATGGGTACACGCATCTCAATGAGTTCCTCCTCCCGGTACTCCTCCCTGTCAATCATGGCTTCCAGTTTCTGCGCGGAGTGCTTAAGTAAAAAATAAATCATGACCCGGTAACCAGCCAGATTAAAAAGAAAAATCAGCAGTAACAATATGGCAGCAATCTTTTTCAAGCCAGAACAAGATACCTATATTTTTTAAAATAATTCCAGCTGTATGAGAAAATTCAGCTCCAGGTCCAATTACTTTTTCACAGCAAATGTTTTAGGGAACAACCGGTAGGGTTGGCGCATAGCATTTATTTCATTAACCAACGAAATGGTAGTACTAATACAAAAGCCGCCCCCTTGCGGGAACGGCTTTGTTTTTTAGCCCTGACGTAAGAGAGACTTGATTATTGTTTTATAAAGATGGCGCTGGCCAGCTGGTTGGGTGATTGCACCACCAGGGAATATAATCCGGGTAAAAGACCACCCACTTCAAAATCCCATTGATTGATTCCGGTGGTTGCATTCCTGACCAGGGTCCTGAGCAATACACCATTATTGTTCAGCAACCTGATGGTTACCTGTTCAGTATGGGTTGACCGGAACCTGGCATGCAGGTTATTGATCACGGGATTGGGTGTCAGAACAAGGGCCGGTTCGTTATTACCGGGTACCCTAACTGTTCTGCATACTTTGGTGAGGCATCCCAATCTTGTCCGGGTGTACATACAAACCTCATAATCCCCTCCCTGCTGGTATACATGGGTCACTTCTCTTCCTTCTGCTGAACTGCCATCTCCAAAAGTCCAACGGTATCCCACTACTTCATCGTTAGGTGCGTGAATACTGAATCCTCTGAAACGATAACTGCGTGGGCCGGTTAATGAATCTGTCATGAAACCACCACAAATATTGCTTGCACTGCGGATCACCACTTCTTTACAATCTTCAGCCCTGCATCCGCCATCAAATAAAATTTTAACACAGGCCCTGTAAATACCAGGAGCTGGATAAGTATGACGAATCATCAGATCAGGAAGCGGTTGCTGCGGATCAATCATGATACAGGTATCATCTCCGTCTCCAAAGTACCAGCAGATACGGACCGGGCGACGTGTGGGTGTTGAATGCGGAACCGCAAGGAATCCCCTGACAAGACTGGTGATAGATGGTGTTATTTCAAGGAGTCTTACCTGACAGGTAACCGGTGGAGGCGGTATGTTGATTTCCTTGCATTTGCGTGCATCGCATCCACCATAATAAATAATTCCAACACATACGTTATAGTCTCCTGGTTGCTGATAGCGATGAAGTAACTGGTAGTTACCGGTATAATTTTCCGGGTATTGGATACAGGTATCCCTTCCATCTCCAAATTGCCAGCAAACGGTTTTAGGTTTTTTGTTGTTATTGTGCCAGGGCAATGCTTTGAATCCCGCAGTAAGCGGAGTAGTGGCATTCACAGGCAATCTTTCAAAATTCGCGCGGCAGGAATCAGGACGCTGAATGATGATGTTTTTACACTGACGGGATTCACAACCACCGAAATAATCAATATTCACACAGACTTCGTAACGGCCGGGTTCCGGATAAAGATGGCGGATACCATAGATGCCGTTATAGTTTTCAGGATAAGTGATACAGGTATCACGGCCATCTCCAAACTGCCAGCAGATGCGCCTTGGCTTTTTATTGTTGTTATGCCAGGGAATGGCTTTGAATGCAGCATCCAGCGGATTGGGAGTAACAGAAGGCAGTCTTTCAAAATCAGCACGGCAGCTATCGGGCCGGCCAATGATAACAGGCTCACATTTGCGTGCTTCGCAACCACCATAGTATCGGATACCAACACAAACTTCATAACGGCCCGGCTGGTTGTAGCGATGGTAAACCAGGTATTGACCCGTGTAACCTGCGGGGTAATTAATACAGGTGTCTTTTCCGTCACCGAACTGCCAGCAAATTCTTTGTGGCTTTTTATTATTGTTATGCCCGGGCAATGCTCTGAAAGCTGCTTTTAACGGGTTATTGGATGGGGTAGGGACTCTTTCAAAATTGGCACGGCAACTATCGGGCGGCAGTATCCTGATCTCTTTGCATTTCACGGCTTCGCAACCTCCCTGGTAAAGAATTCTTACACATACATTGTAAACTCCGGGGGCATTATAACGATGACGTACGGGATAAGGACCGGGATAGGTATTGGCATATTGGATACAGGTATCTTTTCCATCACCGAAATCCCAACAAATGCGGACAGGCCGCTTATTATCATTATGCCAGGGAAGTGCTTTGAAGTAAACTAACAGAGGATTTGTATTAGCGGCTTCTTCAATGGTTTCAAAGTTGGCTTTGCAAACAGTGTTGATCACAACAGTTTTACAAACCTGGGCTGATAAAACAGAATCATTGAGATTGGGGCGATAACGGAAAATTTTCAGGCATACGGTATATGTACCCGGATGCTGATACTGATGTTGTGTTCCCTGCAGGGGTGCTGTCAGGGTACCAGTTCCATCGCCAAAATTCCAGTAAGCACGGCGAACACCGGGTTCATTGCCCAAAGAAGAAGTATTGGTAAACACAACTACTTTGCTTTCGTGCTGAATACTGAAACTGAAATTGGCCACATCGGGCGTTACGGGGAGGGCATTCGAATCAATGGCAAGCAAGGTAAATAGGAACCCTGCGAGCAAAGCGTAGAGCTTTCTCATATGAATCATTTTTTGGTGACAAAATGTTCTTACGCAGGGGTTGTCATCACTCGGGCAGCTTTGTGACCGGGGTTACACAGCAGGGTTTAACGAAATATTAAAAAAAATTTGCTGTGTGGTATTAAACAACGGCAGATTGGTGCTGAATAATGAAGCGAATCAGTTCATCCAGTGTGGTATTGGTTCTTGATAATGCATCGGTTATATCATCGCGGTTGACGCCGGCGGCAAAGGTTTTGTCCTTCAGTCTTTTCATCACGCCTTTTACTTCCATTCCCGCATATCCCTCCGGTCGCATAAGACTGTAAGCATGAATTAATCCACTGAGTTCATCAATGGCATAAATCATTTTATCCATTGGAGTAACCGGTTCTACTCCAAATACACGGGGTCCATGAGAAGCAATACAATGAATAATTTCCGGATCCACTTCACGGCGTTCCAGTTCTTCCACAATAATCCGGCAATGATCATCCGGATATTTTTCCCAGTCGGCATCATGTAATAATCCTGCCTGTTCCCATTTGGCCGCGGTGATTTCATCAGCATTTTCTTTTTCCAATGCCCAGGCTTTCATATTAGCAGCTACCTGTCGCATATGGAGCCGCAGCCGTTCATTGGGAACCCATTCTTCCAGTAACTGATTGGCTGCAGCGGGATCCAGCAGTTTGCCGGCATTGGATGGATGGCCGAATTGATCACGGCCTAAAAAACGGGTTGACATAATATATCAGGCAATTTAAACAGCAATATACTGCATAGAGCCATTCACCCGAAAACAGGGTGCATTCACCGAAACACTGGTACATCCCTTCAAAGCATCCGGTAATTTGCAGGATAAATCAGCATCATGTCACTGAAGATAACAGGTCAACTGCCTGCGGGTAAGTATAAAGAGAAGATGGAGCAGTCTCCGCATTATAAAAATGGCTCATTCCAGAATCTGTCTCCTACTCCTATGAAACCGGAAGGGTTGAGTTACTGGAAAATGATGCGGACATTTTTTAAAAAGCATCCGGATACTGCACCAGCAGTTCCTGTTCCTTTTATCAAAACAGATCTTCATCAATTGCCTACACCTGAACCGGTGCTGGTATGGTTTGGTCATTCTTCCTACCTGCTTCGGATCAATGGTAAAAATTTCCTGATTGATCCGGTCTTTAGTGGCAATGCCGCTCCGCTTTCATTTATGGTGAAAGCATTTCCCGGGAGTAATGCCTATCAGGCTGCGGATATGCCGGAGATTGATTACCTGATACTGACTCATGATCATTATGATCACCTGGATTATCAAACCATCCTCCGGCTTCGAAAAAAAATCAAGGCGGTGTATTGTTCGCTCGGTATCGGTGCCCATCTGCGATACTGGGGATTTGATCCAACAATAATAACAGAAATGGACTGGTGGCAGGAAGAGCAATTGAATGAAGGATTGAAATTGACTGCTGCTCCGGCCCGGCATTTTTCGGGAAGGGGATTGAAAAGAGGACAATCTTTATGGTCATCTTTTATACTACAATCAAAACAGCATTCCATTTATCTCGGTGGCGATTCGGGTTATGATACCCATTTCAAAGAAATTGGGGACCGCTTTGGTCCTTTTGATCTGGCCATCCTGGAAGCCGGACAATACAATGTAATGTGGCCGCTGATTCATATGATGCCCGAGCAAACGGTGCAAGCGGCATTAGATCTCCGGGCAAAGGCCCTGCTGCCGGTGCACTGGGGCAAGTTCAGGCTCAGTACCCATCCCTGGAATGAGCCGGTGAAAAGGGTATTATTACATGCCGGTGAAGCCGGTTTGCCGGTTCATACCCCCCGGATCGGAGAATTGTTGCAGCTGGAGGGGAAAATCCTGACCGGAAACTGGTGGGAAATGGGCTGAAGGCAGGTGAAGGATTTCAAAATCATGCAAAATATTTATTGAAAATCAACTAGTTGCAAAGGTGTCATAAAAATTACTCTTCCTTTTTGTAGGTCATCCATTCACACATTCTTATCTTTGCACCCCCAAAATAGCCAGTCTATGAGGGAGCAGCCGGGGGATAGCCCAGCTGTTTATTTAATCACTGCTGAAGGCGGGCATTGAACCTGCTGCCAACAGCCCAACACTTTCAATAATGAGTAAACTTCATTTCACAACCAAGCATGCGAACGAGGCTACCGTGAAGCGCAACTGGTATGTTGTGGACGGTACTAATCAAACCGTTGGTCGTATGTGTTCAAGAATTGCTGCGGTACTCCGCGGTAAAACCAAGCCTACTTACACTCCCCATGTTGACACTGGTGATTTTATCATCGTGATCAATGCAGAAAAAGTAGTGCTGACCGGCGACAAGCTGAATCAGAAAATGTATGACCACTATACCGGTTACCCCGGTGGTCTGAAAGAAGAAACTGCTTCCAATCTGCAGAAGCGCCGTCCTGAGATGCTGATCGAAAGAGCGGTAAAGGGAATGCTGCCTAAGAACAGACTGGGCCGTAAAATGGTAAAAAAACTCTTTGTATATGCCGGTGCCGAGCATCCGCATGGTGCACAACAACCCAAAGAACTGAAATTCTAATCTTCAAATTTCCCGAATGCTGTCAGCCAACCGGCAGGCAGAATGGGATCAAACATCAATAAATGGAAAAGCAAAAAAATGGTGTGGGTCGTCGTAAGGAAGCCGTAACAAGGGTTTTCATTTCCAAAGGCGATGGCAAGATCACTGTCAATGACAAGGATTATAAAACTTATTTCCCGCTGGTGTACCTGCAAAACCAGGTAGAGCGCCCGCTGAAAACAGTGGATGCCCTTAACAAATTTGATATTAAAATCAACGCTGCCGGTGGTGGTGTTAAAGGCCAGGCAGAAGCAGCCATGCTGGGTATTGCCAGGGTGTTGCTGGAACTGAATCCTGAATTCCGTCCGTCGCTGAAAGCAGCCGGATTGCTGAAAAGGGATCCCAGATCTGTTGAACGTAAGAAATTCGGTCACAAGAAAGCAAGAAGAAGCTACCAGTTCTCTAAACGTTAATACCTGGCTGCGGACGTTGGTTGGGGTATGGCGGAGAGCAGTCTTACGGTACAACAAACAGGGTCCACAGCTGATCAATCACTTCATAACACGAAAGAATAAACAATGGAAAATAATACATCCTTACAGCAGCAACTTTTGGAAGCAGGTGTTCATTTCGGTCACCTGAAGAAAAAGTGGAATCCCAAGATGCTCCCTTACATCTTTGCTGAGAAAAAGGGTATCCACATCATTGACCTGAATAAAACCGTGGAATGCCTGCAGGAAACTGCAGCAGCCATGAAGCAGATCGCCCGCAGCGGGAAAAAGATCCTCTTCGTTGGAACCAAGAAGCAGGCCAAGGATATCGTTAACGAGAGTGCCAAGAGGGTGAACATGCCTTTTGTTACCGAAAGGTGGCTGGGTGGTATGCTGACCAACTTCAACACCGTGCGCAAGAGTGTGAAGAAAATGCAGAGCATTGAGAAAATGCTGGGTGATGGTTCTTTCGACAGCATTACTAAAAAAGAAAGGCTGACCCTGAGCCGCGACAAAGACAAGATGGAAAAGGTACTCGGTGGTATTGCCCAGCTGGGTCGTGTTCCTGCCGCCCTCTTCATCGTGGATATCGGACATGAGCATATCGCACTGGCAGAAGCCAAGCGTTTGGGTATTGCCACTTTTGGTGTTGTAGATACGAACTGCGATCCCAATAAAGTTGACTTCGCAATTCCTGCGAATGATGATGCCACCAAATCCATTGCTATTATCGTAAACTATATCACTGCTGCCATTGCGGAAGGTCTTGCTGAAAGACAAGCTGCCAAAGATGAGGAAGTAGAAGATATGACCGATGATGAAAAAGAAAGGAAAGCAGCCAAACTGCAGGCAGAAGCTGAAGCAGAAGGCGGACGTGGTGGAAGAGGTCGTGGTGCAGGTGGTGGCGGACAAAGACGTCGCAGCCCGGCCGGTGGAAGCCGCGGTCCTGGTGGAGCGAGGAGATAAGTATAGTCGGGAGTCTTGAGTCGAGAGTCTTGAGTCAAGAGTCCTGAGGAAGCCGGGAGCTGAAGCCGGGTTCCGGAGAAAAAATCCATTTGAAAAGCGTTAGTTGAACAGGGTCACTTCAGTACCTGATCACTAGCATCAATAACTAATATATGAGCACAGTAACAATCAGTGCAGCTGATATTAATAAACTCCGCCAGGCAACTGGTGCAGGAATGATGGATTGCCGCAAGGCTTTAACCGAGACGAACGGTGATTTTGAAGCAGCGATCGACTGGCTCCGCAAACAGGGTCAGAAAGTAGCCGCTAAAAGAAGTGACCGCGAAGCAAAAGAAGGGGTAGTGATTGCACAAACAACAGCCGACAATAAAACCGGTATCGTTGTATGTGTAAGCTGCGAAACAGATTTCGTTTCCAAGAATGCCGATTTCGTTGCTTTTGGAAAGAGCATCGCTGATGCCGCCATTGCCGCTAATGTTTCTTCTCTGGAAGAACTGATGAATGTAAAAATTGGTGACCTGACAATCGCTGCCCATGTAGACGAAAAACTGGCTACCATCGGTGAAAAAATCGGGGTTACTAAATTCGAAAGAATTGACGCCGCCTTTGTATCCTCTTATATCCATGGTGCTTACCGTATCGGGGTACTGGTGGGTATGGACAAAGAAGCAGCTGATGCCGGAAAGGATATTGCCATGCAGATTGCCGCGCTGAATCCTGTGGCTGTTGACGCCGCTTCTGTACCTGCTGAAGTAATTGCCCGCGAAAAAGATATCATCGTGGAAGTGATGAAACAGGATCCTAAAATGGCCGGTAAACCGGATGAAATGATTGCAAAAATTGCCGAAGGTAAAATGGGTGCTTTCTTCAAAGAGCAAACCCTGACCGCCCAGGCATTTGTAAAAGATGGCAGCAAAACAGTAGAACAATACCTGAAAGAAAGCGGAGATGTAAAAGTAACTGCTTTCAAAAGGGTGGCACTGGGCTAATTGTTTAAAATATAAATTGAAAAAGGGAGCTTGCTCCCTTTTTTTGTTTTTAGCCCTTGATGAGAATCGGCGCTCTCTGCTGGTAATCTTTCCCACAAACCTGCCTGCCGGCCGGCAGGGACACAAAGCACACAAAGGGTGTGAAAATTTTTCCCGCCAAGCGCGCTAAGAACGCAAAAGAAGTGAAATACAGGGTTCCTCTCTTCGTTCGGAATGACATGCTATTGGGAGGGATGAAGGAAATACAAGATTTCTCGCTTTGCTCGAAATAGTATTGGGGTAAGGATCTCATTGCGTTCCTTTGTCCAAAGGACTCTTCGAGCGTCCTTGTGTCTTAGCGCCTGCCTGCCGGTAGGCAGGGTTAAATTTCTCTTAGCGGTTATATCTATCTCTGCTAAATTTCAGCGTTCTCCGCGGTGAATCTCTCCCGCAAAGGGCGCTAAGAACGCAAAAAGCTCTTCGCGTCCTGGCGTCCTTGCGGTTAAGTCTCTCTCTGCGGTAAATCTCTCCCGCAAAGGGCGCAAAAAATACCCAGGACCCTGCAAGCATTCGGAATGCCGACTTTTTTTTACTTTTAAACCATGATCAAAATAACCATTGCAATAGTTGTCCTTCTTGCCGCCGGAGTTGTCTGGCTTCGTGCCCAATGGGCACGCTCCAAGAACAGCAGTGCCGCCAATGAAATCATCAATGACCTGAAATCCGGCAAATACGTGATTGAATCCTATGCAGAAACCCTGGGGATCCTGATCAGTACAAAACCTTTTCCACCTGTATTTGATCCGGCTTCCGCAAAAAACAAACTGCAGGAAATGACCGGTAAGCAAATACATGAAAAATTCAGCATCCGTTATGCAGATATGAATGAGGCAGGCAAGGGCATTATCATTGCCGAAGCCAAATCAAAAGACATTGTTGCCGGTTACGGAGGAAACAAAGAGATCGATATTCATTTTCCCTGCTGGCTCTATATCGATGCCAACAGGGAGGAGAATAAAATTGATTTCAGGTCTACTTTTCCTGAAAATAAAGATCATCACTACTTGCTGGAAGATCTGTCTGCTGAAATACATAGCAGCATGAACAGGCAATAGCGGTCTGTTTATTTTTTTACTTCGAAATTGACTCTTTTCTCTTCTCCAAAGAAATCATCTACCCCCGGTCTCTTTATCAGCCGATACTTAATCGTATACTTTCCTGCCGATGGGAAAGCGTCTACTACAAATGTGAATGTAGCTACCCCATTCACCGGTATATCCTGGGTGATAACATAACCGGGAAAATCATCTACCAGACCGAATTTTCTTTTGATTCCGTCTGTCCATTGTGCACTTTCTGGTTTATAGGTCATCGCCGCATACAATTTTACGGTCCCTTTTTTCCAGATGCAAGTGCCATTGTTCCTGAATTTTATCGTGATCCGGGTGGCATCGCCGGCACGGAGTGAGGTGGGACTGATACTGACAAAATCTGAGTTTTTGCACTCGGCAGTTTGCAGTGAATCCGGATCTGGCCGGGAAACAATACTGCTACAAAGGAGTATTATACCGATTGAAACTGTTTGAAGTAATGACATGATGCGTATTTTTAAAGAACCGGCCCTGAAAACGAATCATTCAGGGCCGGGGATTATTTGGAAAATTGAGTTAAGGAATCATTCAGTTTCGGAAAGCTTATTTTTCAAATTTTACTTTTACACTGAATGTACCACTGGTGGCGGAGGCTGGACCGGATACACCAATCAGGATATTGTAATGCTCTTTTCCGGGATTCTGCATACTAACCTTTCTTTCGCTGGTCTGTACTTTCCCTTTCCAGTTGCCATCCCATTTATGATCAGCTTCACAGGTGATACAACTGCCAAGATCTGGAACCAGGTAATATTCGGCCGCACCAATCCGGTAGGCATAAATGCTCAGGTCGGCATTACCATCAGTAGGAGTCACACTAATCTTCATTTCACATTGGGTGGGCATGGTCAGTGCAAAGAAAACATGGTTGCCTTTAAACTTTGCAGACTGAGTACCCGGGAAACAGGCATTGGCACTGTTCCAGGCCCAGCTGAGATCACTCATGGGAGCACCTTTGGCCAAATCACCTTTTACAATAACAGAGTCACTGGTGCCCGGATCAATGATTGTAACATTGGAAGGCCATTGGGAGAAGGAGCAAAATGCAAGTAAAGTTGCGACGGATAAAGCAATGATTTTTTTCATTTTAGTATGTTTTAAATTGAATAAGTTATTTCCAATCGATCGCTTTACTTTTTGCAGATGCGATCATGGTGCCAGCGGCATAAAATTTTACATCAATCTGATAACGGCCGGGATAAACAGGAGGATCGAAACGCAGCCTGAACTCAGCTTCGCTGCCTAAGAGCACTACATCATCATCCATATAGAATTTTTTGGTCGTCATGAACGTCTTATTGACATCTGATTCTTTGGACTCTCTCGGCCATACTGTTACATCTACCATGACATAAACTTTGTCTTTTTCCCAGCCGCAGGATCCTTTATTTTTTATTTTCACAATAAAGTCTGCTGTGGTTTTCCAGCTAAGCCGGGGAATCTGAATGTCTGCATCTGTGAGTTCTGCGAAGCTGCGACAGGGACACTGTGCGTCTGATTGCGAAATAGCGGCTAGAAAAATGACTGTCAGAAGGAGTACTTTTTTCATATTATTTTATTTAATCTACAAATTGATAAAAGACTTCTATTTCATCGCTGATACGCTTGCCTTCTTTATTCATGATCACAAATGCAAGCTCATACATGCCGGCATCTACAACCGAGTTGAATTTCATGATAAATCTTCCGCTACCGCCTTTTGTTACATAGTCATTATTCAGGTAGAATTTCTGACTGGTTTTGAAAATGGAATTTGCTTCTGAGGAGCTTACGGTTTTCGGACTTTTTTTAACGGTTACCTTAACGTACACTTCGCTTTTCCTCCAGACGCAAGTGCCTTTATTGGTGGCATCAAACTGAATGGTTGGGGAAACCCTGGATTCAAGTTTAGAGGGGCTGTGTTTAATATCACTTTCACTGAAATCTGCATCCCATACACAGATACCGGAGTTGATGGCATGGATTTGCCCGTGTGATTTGTTTCCTGTTACTAACCCGGCTAAAAGCAGGAGGGAAAAGAGTATCCTTTTCATGTTGCTGATTTCACATAAAAGTAAAAGCAACATTCCCGTCAGTACTAACACCTGCGGGTGATTTTTAGACTTACTTCAGCATCAATTCACGTAATAAGGAGATGGCAGAAGAACGGCTGTTCACATCCAGCTTGAAATACGCATTGGTGACATGCCTTTTCACGGTGTTCATGGCAATAAAAAGCAGGTCACAGATCTGCTGATTGGTTTTGCCATCATAAATCAGTTCAATCACTTCAAATTCACGATCACTCAGCGGGGAAGGCAGGGATTGATTGATCCTGGTAAGAGAGAGTTTGGGAACATGCTGGTTGGCCCTGCTGGCGAAATTAGTCAGGGCAATTTCCAATGTGGTATAAAGCGTTTGTTCATTGAAGGGTTTTACAATATATCCGGCAGGATTGGTTTTCTTGGCCCGGTCCACAATGGTTTTATCGCTGTAAGATGTCAGGAACACAAAGGGGATCCGGTTATTACTGTTGATATACTCGGCGATATCAATCCCGTTTTTCGGACTTTCCAGGTTCACATCCAGCAGTACAGCATCCGGCGGATTGTTCTTTAATTCTCCAAACGCCTCTTCATCATCATAGGCAATACCTGATACCTTAAAATCATGATTATTCAGGTACATAGCAATATTTTCAGCAATCAGCGGTTCATCTTCCACTATTAATACCCGGATTTCATCCATGATCAGATTGTTTTGAATTTTGAAATGGTGAGTTCCACATTCGTACCATGACTACCATCAATATGCAATTTGGCTTTCAGCTTCTGTGCAAAGGCCCGGATTACTTTGAAGCCAAAAGATTGCAGTTTGCTGATATCGAAACCGGCAGGTAATCCCTTTCCGTTATCTTTTACCTGCAGCAGCAGTTCATTTTCTTTTTGTTTCATCGCTACCATGATTTCTCCTTCCTCCAGGTCATTGAAAGCATATTTAAGCGAATTGCTGATCAGTTCATTCAGGATCATCCCCAATGGGATTACGGTATCCGTATGCAGGTTCAGTTTATCAATATCCGTGGTGAACCTGATACGGTCTTTGCGGATATTATAAGACTGGAACAAATGCCCCGCCAGGTTATTGATATAATTATTGATTTCTATTTCCTGTACTGTATTCGACTGATACAGGTTCTGGTGGATGAAGGCCATACTTTGCACCCGCTGCCGGCTTTCGCGGATTACTTCGGCGGCTTCTGCATCTTTCAGGGTTTGTGATTGGATATCCAGTAAGCTGGAAATAACCTGCAGATTGTTTTTAACACGGTGGTGGATTTCGCGGTTCAGCACTTCCATCTCATCAGCCTGCTGACGGATGATTTTGTTTTTTTTCAGCTGCCTCCCGAACTGCCAAAGAATAATTCCTCCCGCCATTGCTAATAACCCAATCCCTGCCCAGAGTATTTTTTTGTTTTTCCTGGATGCAATAATACTTTCCTGCTTAAAGCCGTTTTCTCTGGATAAGGAAGCGGTGAGCAGTTTTTCTTTCTTTAATTCACTTACTTGTAGTAAACCTTCCCGGGCCAAAGCTTCATTTAACCTTAGTTCTTTGGCAAGTGATGAATCAGACAAGGCATTTTCTCTTTCCAGCGCATGTCTTAATAAAAGCTCTTTGGCCAGTTTATCTTCTTTCAGCTGATTTTCCCGTTGCAGCGCTTCTCTTTTTTCCATTTCGGTCTGGAGTTGCAGCCGGCTCAGTTCATGCTGTGAAGTCAGCAGGGCGATCTCTTTCTGTTTTTTTTCTGTTTCATACTTTTTTTCCAGGTTCAAGGCCAGTTCTTTTCCGGCCTGGTCAGACAGTTTATTGGATAATACCAGCAGGGTTTCTGAAGTCAGCAGCGCTTCCTTATCAAGTCCTGCCTTTTTTTGTATC
Source organism: Chitinophagaceae bacterium (assembly GCA_016720745.1). GTDB lineage: Bacteria > Bacteroidota > Bacteroidia > Chitinophagales > Chitinophagaceae > JJ008. The sequence goes on from JADKKA010000018.1 coordinate 520,065, forward strand.
CGTAAAACGTGTTGCTGATTAATGAACTGAAGGTAAATATTATTTGCAGGGATGTATTTTTTTTCATTTTCCTTCAGCAAGGCAAGGGCCTTTTCGTAATCTTTGGCTTCTTCGTAGATAACTGAGAGATAGTAGTTACTGGCAGATACCCCTTCATGATACCCATCAGCAAGATTCACTTTTTTGGTTTTTTCAATAAAGGCTACTCTGTCTTCAAAACTGTGTTTGCTCCAGTCAAGAAATAACATATTATGAACCGGGTCACGGGCGATGTTTTTCCCCCCATCCTGCATCAATGAATCATATTCATTGGCGATGGCAGCGAATCGTTCCGCATTATTTCTGTTGACATAAAAATTGGCCAGCAGGAATAATATCGTTCCGTGATCAGTCCTTTTTCCGGTAGGTTTGGTAATAGCATATCCCCTGAGCAGGTATTGTTCTGCCTTGTCCCATACAAAACTTTTTGAAAACAGGTTCGATATTCCTTCATATACCACCCAGTTTTCATAGGGAGCCACACGGGAATACAACTTTTCGGCAATATCATAATAGTACAATGACGAATCAGACTGATTCAGGTCTGAAAAAAACTGTGCTGTTCTTAAATGATAAATGGCTTTGTTCAGTTCCGGAACGGATGGATCCAGAAAAGGTTTTGCTTCCCGGATGGTTTCGAGAGAAAGGGTTGGATTCCCTTTGAGACGGTAGGTTCGGGCCAGGTCTATGTAATAGCTAATCTTTAAAAGACTATTTCCCGTTTTCAGGGCAAAGGGAATTCCTTTCTGAAAAATGAGGATGGCACTATCCGTTTTAAACCGGAAATGATAACGTCTGCCCAGTGTCAACAAGCTATCGGCTTTTCGGTTATCTGTGGCCGGGCCATCAATAAAACTTTGCAGGTCCTGAGCAACAGCAGTAAGACCGATAAAAAAAAGCGGAACCAGTAATAATTTTTTCATAATCTGCTAAAAGCCACAGAAGGTACAGATTTTTGACAATAAGTAAATGTCGACAGCCGAAATGTAGTGTACGGCGGAAACGTTGGTCTAACACCCGGGGGTGATTTTGCAACTCCGGCCTGTTTATCTAAGTTTGAGTCATGGAAACAAAGCCCGATTATTTCCAGGCCAATAAGGAACTCTGGAACCAGCGCACCACCGTTCATCTCGATTCTGCCTTTTATAACCTGGAAGGGTTCAAAAAGGGAGAAACCGTCTTAACACCTATCGAACTCAGCGAACTGGGAGAGGTTAAAGGCAAAACCATGCTGCACCTGCAATGCCATTTTGGAATGGATAGCCTGGACTGGGCCCGCCGGGGCGCCGGCGTTACCGGGGTGGATCTCTCAGATACCGCCATCAGCGAAGCCCAAAAACTGAATGCCGAAATTGGTTTGGATGCAAGTTTTGTTTGTTGCAATGTACTGGACACGAGTGCGCATGTACCCGGACAGTTTGATATTGTTTTCACATCATACGGTACTATTGGCTGGCTGCCTGATCTGCAACCCTGGGCACAAGTGGTGGCTGAGAAACTGAAACCTGGCGGTCTGTTTTATATCGCTGAATTTCACCCGGTGGTTTGGATGTTTGATGATGAGTTTACCCGGATTGCTTATTCCTACGAGAACCAGGAAGTGATTATTACCGAGAACCAGGGGACATATACCGACAGAGCAGCGGATATCAAGGGAAAGGAATATAGCTGGAATCATAGTATCAGCGAAGTACTGAATGCGCTGATCGGAGCCGGTTTACAGATTGAGCAGTTCAATGAACACATGTACTCTCCCTACCCCTGTTTCCGGAATGTAATTGAATTTGAAACCGGTAAATGGCATATCAAAGGATTAGAAGGAAAGATCCCGATGGTTTATTCGGTGAAAGCGAAAAAATAAAAAACGGTTATTCTGTTTCCGCGTTAATTGATATCTCCCAGTTGTAAGGAAGATATCGGATAGTTGGCCTGCTTCTATTTGGTATCAGCTGGTACTTCTCCAGCAGTTTGTATATTTTCTTTTTCCCGCCAAAATCACCGCGGAACCAGCTGAATAATACCGGCAGCATAACCCGATTGGTCAGGCTATCATATGTTACTTCGGATTTCAAATAATTCCTGGTGGCTATTTCCAATTGCCGGTCGAGCTGATCAGCTTTGTAGTAAGCAATGGGCGGACAACTTTTCGCACCGCAATTGAGTGCAAAATGAATCCGGAAATCCCTTTGGCGCAGCCTGAATCTTTTTTCAAATTTTCCCGGAAAAGGATTTCGCAGGTAACCCAGGCCCCATTTGATGGCAGAAGAACGAATGATGCCGTGTTCAATCCTGTCCAGACTGACCGGCTGACCAGCCACTATAAATTGCTTTGATCGGAAGAATTTTCCCCTTTGCTGATACAAGGCCGGATTCCGCTGCAGCGCCATTTGGGTAAATCCATTATATATGTTCAGCCAGAAAGCCAGAGAGCTGTCCGGATCCTGCAGGGCTTTTTCCAGCAGCACCGGATCCAGCTCCTGCAGCATTTTTTCTGTTTCGGCTACTGGCTTGCCCGTACGGGTACCATAAAGTAACTGCTCAGCCAGCACAACAGGAGAGGGGATGCTGTCAACCAAAGGAGTTGCCTTTAGATTCAACATCGATAAAACCATTATCTGGAGAAACAGGGATTTAAAAAAAACAGTCATTGGATACAAGCTACATGTATTTACCTAAAAACATTTTTTTTGGATTGCAGTTTAAAATGATGCTTTATTGATTTCCGTATCTTCGCGGCACCGAGGGATTCCTTCGGCTGAAAACACTCCCCCCATGTTACCAAAGTACAAACGCATCCTCCTCAAATTATCCGGCGAAGCATTAATGGGCGATAAAAGTTTTGGATTTGATACCGATGTTATTGCACAATATGCTCATGATATCAAGTCAATCACCGAACTGGGCGTACAGGTAGCCGTGGTTATCGGAGGTGGTAATATTTACAGGGGCATGAATGAGGCTGATACCGGTATCGAAAGGGCCCATGGTGATTATATGGGGATGCTGGCAACCGTGATCAACGGAATGGCAGTGCAGGCCGGACTGGAAAAAGTGGGCATCTATACCCGCCTCCAGAGTGCCATCAAAATGGAACAGATTGCAGAACCTTATATCCGCCGCCGGGCCATTCGTCACCTGGAAAAGGGCCGGGTGGTGATCTTCGGTGCGGGAACCGGGAACCCCTATTTTACAACGGACACAGCCGGTTCACTCCGGGCCATTGAAATCAATGCCGATGTGATTCTCAAAGGCACCAGGGTAGATGGTATTTATACTGCCGACCCCGAAAAGGACCCCACAGCTACCAAATTCAATGTCATCAGTTTCCAGGAATGCCTGACCAATAACCTCAGGGTCATGGACATGACTGCTTTTACCCTCTGTATGGAGAACAATCTCCCTATCATTGTCTTCAACATGAATAAGGAAGGAAATCTCCGCCGTGTGGTCACCGGAGAAAAAGTGGGAACCCTGGTCAGGGGATAATTACGAGGTATATTTCCTATTTCACAGTTTGCAGTAACTACTAACTTGCAGGGATATCCATTATCCCCGCTTGTGAAAAACTATTAAGTAGATTTCACACATTTTTTAATAGTTTAACAACCAGACTTACTGTGTATGGATAGCCAATTGAGCCTTTCCATTGTAGAAATTGTTGTGCTGATGCTGGGAGCCATCGTGCTCGGTGTCACCATTCACTTCTTTATTGCCAGTAAGCGCTCCCTCCAGTCCAGTTCACCCGCAGCCATCAAACAATACCAGAAAGAGGCTGAAGACTGGAAGCTCCGTTATTTTAATGAGATCGAAATAAGGGAAAAAGAACTGGAACTTCTTCGCAAGAAACTCGCCGATTCCGAAGAGAATAATCACATCAATTCCATTGAAGCGGAAGAAACCCGGATCCGCAATAAAAAACTCCAGGCTGAACTGGAAACACTCCGGAATCAGCAGCCTTTATCTGCGCCTGCCGCTACAGGTAAAGCCGGTTATATGGACCAGCTCTTTCAGGCCCAGAATAATCTGAAAGAATACAATGATAAAATCAGCCTTCTCCTGGGTCAGATTGATATCATCAAAGAAGCCGAAGAACAGCAACAGGAGATCCTGAAAAGCAATGAGGCCCTCACCGGTGAAATAGATGAACTCCGCTTTAAACTCAGCCAGAAAGAAAAAGAGATCAACAGTGTCAGGCAGCAGCAGGAACTGACGGCGGAAATGAAGTCAGGACTGGAAAGCGCCTATCTTGAATTCAATGGCTTGCAGGAAAAAATTCAGAAACTGGAAAACCAGGTATCCAGTTCCCGCAAACTGAACCTGGAATTTGAAGACCTGAAAGAAGAACATATCCGGATGGTCAGGGATTATGAAGAACAGAAACACAAATACCAGGCCGCTACGCAGGAAATACTGATTCTTCAATCTTCTCTGGACGAAACAGAGGATAAACTTAGGGAATCCAATTTTCAGCGCCAGCAGCTGCAGAAAAAAGTAGCCTACCTGGAAGAACTGAATAATGATATGCAGTCCGTTGCCAATGCCAATAAAAGCCTGGAAGGCCAGCTGAAAAGGATCGGTGAGCTGGAAAGCATGCTGAATATCCTGGCAGAAGAAAAAAATGAACTGGCCAGGAAACAACAAAATGCCTGAGCCAGTCAAATTGATAAAAATCATCTCTAAAAGGCCTTTAAAGGCCTTTTGTTATTGGTAGCAGCTACCTCCTCCATTTATCTTTGCCTCAAAACCTGAACCGATGAAAGAAAGTATTGCCGGTATTCGTAAGACCTACTCACGGAAAAAATTACTGGAAAAAAAAGCCGCCGCCGACCCGATTACCCAATTCGGTAAATGGTGGAAGCAGGCCCTGAAAGCAGGAATTGAAGAAGTAAATGCCATGACCCTGGCCACTGCTTCCGCTGATGGCATGCCAGCTGCAAGGGTTGTACTATTGAAAGATTTTGATCACAGGGGCTTTACCTTCTTTACTAATTATGCCAGCTTTAAAGGGCAGCAGCTTATTGAAAACCCCAGGGCCTGTCTGGTATTCTTCTGGAAAGAACTGGAAAGACAGGTACGTATCACCGGTCTGGTGGAGAAGCTGGAACCCGAAGCCAGCAGTGAGTATTTTAATTCCCGGCCCTGGGAAAGTCAGGTAGGGGCTCTCGTATCACCACAAAGCCAGATCATCAGCAACAGAGAATGGCTGGATGAAGAATATGCGCAAAAAATGAAGGCATTAAAAGGCCAAACCATTACCCGTCCTGATCATTGGGGGGGATACCGGGTAAAACCGGTAATGATAGAATTCTGGCAGGGTAGACCCGGCCGTTTACACGATCGACTTCAGTACAGTCTGCTGGATAGCGGTGATTGGAAACTGGAGCGACTGGCCCCATAAAAATCAAGTTTTCAAAAGAGAGGTTTTGCCACCCGCAGGGTCCTGTGGACGAAGACTCAAAGACTCAAAGACACAAAGAAGTGAGTCAGAAATTCTATTCGTGAATTCGTGGCAAAAAACAAATGCCACCCGCAGGGTCCTGTGGACAAAGGCTCAAAGAATTAATTCAGCGTATCTATTAGTGAATTCGTGGCGAAAATAAAAGCCACTAATTCACGAATAAGTTTAAAGAGTTGATTCAGAAAGTTTCTTCATGTAATCGTGGCAAATAAAAATGCCAGTAAGACGCAAAGACACAAAGATTTGAATCACAATTTTTCTTAGTGTCTTAGTGCCTTAGTGGCAATAAAAAATTACGGTCTCAGCTATTCGAAACAGCTCAGGCTTTCTTCGCTGCTTTCTTCTTTACAGCAGCTTTCTTCGCCGGACGGCTTTTTCCAAAAGATCCTTTGAAGCGTTTGCCCTTGGCAGTTTTCTTATCTCCTCTTCCCATTTTAATTGATTTTATTTCGGGTTAAAAAAAAGCTCCGGCATATAAAAGCAGGAGCTTGTTATACAGCAGGTAGTATCGGTTACAATTTGGCTGCAAGTTCCTTCCCCGCTTTGAAACGAGCAACTTTTCTTGCTTTAATCGTGATTTCAGCTCCGGTTTGCGGGTTACGTCCTTTACGGGCCTTTCTTTTAGAGATCAGAAAGGTACCAAAACCAACCAGGGTTACCTTTCCTCCAGCTTTCAAAGTTTTGGTTACTGCTTCAATAAATGAATCCAATGCTTCATTAGCCTGTGTTTTAGTGATCCCGGTATCATCAGCAATTTTATTGATCAGATCAGCCTTATTCATGTTTATCTTTTTTGGTTTGCAACCCGGCAAATTTAGACGGTTTTTGACAGCAGCAAAAAAATGTTGGATTAAATATTAAAAAAAGTCCATCCGGTAAAATCCGCAACTGGCAAGGGTTTTAGCCCATTTGTGTCAGCAGGTAAAATTCCCGGTACCCTCATTTTCTTTTGCACACTCAATGCACAATCTCCATCACGGAACGAAAAGCCACAAATTTATCCCCCCATTTTTCCGTGCTCTTATTCCGCATCCCCGTCGAATATTCTTTTATGTACCTGTTATACAAAGCTTTGCTGTTGGCATGGTACTGAACGGCATAGGTAATTCCGTCCGATTCATCCACTTCCAGCAGCCGGAGGATCCTGGCATCGGTAAAACATTCCGTGGCAATGATGTCAGGAATATGTTCCTGCTGTAACCAGCTCAGCCAGGCATCAGCAATGGAATAATCCACTTTTACAGTGACATTATATATGATCATGTGTTAGCTTTTAACCTCAACATAAACCGGGCAGTGATCACTATGCTTTACATCCGGGTAAATTTCAGCGTCTTTCAGTTGTTTTTTCAAAGGTTCTGTAACGGTGATATAATCGATCCGCCAGCCTTTATTGTTCAGCCTCACCGAAGGAAAGCGCTGACTCCACCAGCTGTAACGATGGGGTTCTGGATGAAATTCACGAAAAGTATCAATCCAGCCACTTTTCAGGAACGCTGTCATCCATTCCCTTTCGGCCGGTAAAAAACCGGATGAGTTTTTATTTCCCTTCGGATCATGAATATCAATTTCCTGGTGGGCAATATTGTAATCCCCGCAAAGAACCAGTTTGGGATATTTCTTCTTCAGCTTATTGAGGTATTTGAAAAAATCATCCAGCCATACGTATTTGAAGGACTGCCGTTCATCTCCGCTGGTGCCGCTGGGAAAATAGGCATTGATCACCCGGATATCTCCAAAATCCACCTGTACCACCCGGCCTTCATCATCCGTACCCGGAAAACCGCAACCATATTCTACTTTATCTGCTTTGATTTTGGAAAAGATCGCCACTCCACTGTATCCTTTTTTTTGCGCACTGAACCAGTAATGATGAAATCCCAGTGCTTCCAGGGCTTTCAGGTCCACATCACCCTGCACGGCCTTGGTTTCCTGCACACATATCACATCGGCAGGATCAGTTTTGAGCCAGTCAATGAATCCTTTTTTAATGGCGGCCCTGATGCCATTCACATTATAAGAGATGATCCGCATGGTCAGTTGGTTTTCGAATAAAAAAACACCCCTTTATCGAAGACGGGGTTTAATAATGAGTAAATTGTCTGGCAATTTAGTTATTAGTATGGAAGCAGCATCAAAAAACAAGAACGGACCGATCATCCCGCATAAAGAACATGTGTACCTAGATGGACCCAAGAGCAGGGGCTATGAACTGGGCTTTGCCTGGCGGGTTTTCTGGCAATTTATCAAAGGATTCAGGAACCTGCATTTTATCGGGCCCTGTATCACGGTCTTTGGTTCAGCAAGGTTTAAAGAAGACCATCTCTTTTATCAGCAGGCAAGGGAATTTGGAAAAAGAATAGCAGAATCCGGGTTTACAACCATGACCGGTGGCGGTCCCGGTATTATGGAAGCCGCTAATCGCGGAGCATTTGAAAACGGAGGCCGTTCGGTGGGTTGCAATATCATGCTGCCTTTTGAACAAAAGGAGAACCCCTATCTGCATAGGTCAGTCACTTTTGAGCATTTTTTTGTCAGAAAAGTTCTGCTTGTTAAGTATTCCTATGCTTTTGTGATCATGCCCGGAGGTTTTGGCACCATGGATGAATTATTCGAAACCCTTACCCTGGTACAAACCAAAACCATCAGTCGTTTCCCCATTGTGCTTTTTGGAACAGAATATTATCAGTCTTTAAAAGAATGTATCGAAGAATGGGCCGCCCGGGGTACCATTTCCCGGGAAGACCTGGACCTGGTGCTGATCACCGATAATGTGGATGAGGCCATGGATCATATCAATCATTATATCACGACCAATTATAAAGTCAGGCCCCGAAAACGTTTGTGGTGGTTATTTGAAAAGCGATAGCTGATCAAACAAAACTAATTTTACAAAAAAATCACAATGATTAGCAGGATTCTTACCCTCGTCAGTGGCTGCCTGCTGTATCTGCATAGCGGAGCACAGATAGCCGGTACCGTATCATCACCAGATAACAGAATTATTTGCCGGATTGAATCCACAGGCAAAAGCAGCGCCGGTGATATGCTCGGCTTTGCTGCGGACTTTAATGGCCGGCCCTTTTTACTTTCGACAGCCGGCAAACCAGGTATCGGTTTCCGCTTGCAAAACCCGGCGATCAGCTTGCAAAGATTCAGGGTGATTGGCAGCAATCTGCAAACAACAGATAATACCTGGACACCCGTATGGGGAGAACAAAAACAAATCCGGAATCAGTACAATCAACTCACGCTTCAACTAAAGGATAGCAATAATATTTTATTGAATCTGATTGTTCGTGTATTCAACGACGGTTTTGGTTTCCGCTATGAATTTCCGGAACAAGCCGGCCTCAACCATTTTATTATTGCTGATGAACTGAGCCGCTTCCGGATGACAGGTGATCACAAGACTTTCTGGATTCCCGGTGACTATGACACCAATGAATATGGCTATTACACCAGTAAACTGAGTGAAGTGGATGCCAGTGGTGGTGGGATGGCACAGGAAATACATGCCAAGACTTTTTTTGATAAGAACGCCGTGCAAACACCACTGATGATGAAAACCGGCGATGGACTTTATATCAATATTCATGAAGCTGCCCTTGTGAATTATCCGGCCATGAACCTGGTACTGGATAAATCCAATTTCAGTTTTCAGTCGCACCTGGTTCCGGATGCCGTTGGCAATAAAGCCTATTTACGTACCCCGGCCAAATCACCCTGGCGGACTTTTGTAGTGAGTGATAAGGCGACGGATATCCTTGCATCTAAAATGATTTTAAATCTGAATGAACCCAGCAAACTCACTGATGTATCCTGGATCAAACCGGTGAAATATGTAGGCATCTGGTGGGAAATGCATGTGGGCAAGAGCAGCTGGGATTATAGTGGCGGACAGGTAGGCAGTCAGCAGGCTACCCGTGTACCCCATGGTGCCAATACGGCCAATGTAAAAAAGTATATTGATTTTGCAGCGAAGCATGGATTTGATGGGGTACTGGTGGAAGGATGGAATACCGGATGGGAAGACTGGTTCGGTCAATGGAAAGAAGATGTTTTTGATTTTGTAACACCCTATCCAGATTTCAACGTAAAAGAATTACAGGCCTATGCAGCGGCAAAGGGTGTGAAGATTATCATGCACCACGAAACATCCGGATCCGTTACCAATTATGAAAGATGGATGGATACGGCCTATCGTTTCATGAAACAACATGGCTATGATGCGGTGAAAACAGGTTACGTGGGAAGGATCATTCCAAGAGGTGAGCACCACGATGGTCAATGGATGGTCAATCATTATGAAAGAGTGGCTGCAAAGACAGGCGCCTATCAGATTATGCTGGATGCACATGAGCCTGTAAGGCCAACAGGTCTGCATCGCACTTATCCCAACTGGATGGCCTGTGAAGCTGCCAGGGGTAATGAATTCAATGCCTGGAGCGCTGGCAATATACCGGATCATGAAACCATCCTGCCCTTTACCAGGTTGATGGGCGGGCCCATGGATTATACGCCGGGTATTTTCAAAATCAAAATGAATTATTATAATCCGGAGAAAAAGGAACAGGTTCATACCACCCTGGCCAAACAACTGGCCCTGTATGTCACCATGTACAGTCCGCTGCAAATGGCGGCCGATCTGCCGGAGAACTATGAACAAAAACCCGATGCCTTCCAATTTATCAAGGATGTGGCAGTAGATTGGGATGAGACAAAAATTCTCGATGCCGAACCGGGAGATTATATTGTGATCGCCAGAAAGGCTAAAAGCAAAAACGACTGGTTCCTCGGTGCCATTACCGATGAGCAGGAAAGAACGATCAGTATCAAACCCGGGGAATTTTTGGATAATACAAAGTCTTATGTGCTGACGATCTATCGCGACGGTCCCAATGCGCATTGGCAGAATAATCCGGAAGACTATGTGATTGAGAAAAAAGTCATCCTGCCCGGAACAGCCCAGCCATTCGATATCAAACTGGCAGCTGGCGGGGGATGTGCCATCAGTTGTGCAGCAGTATCAAGAGAAGACGCTTCCCGTTTATTGAAATCAATCAAAGACCTTTTTAAAAAGAAACCAACAAAAAACTAAATATGAGTTCAGCAGATATCCTCGGGTATGCGGCCGGTGCATTAACGGCCTTTACCTTTCTTCCACAGGTGATCAAGACTTGGAAATCCAAATCAGCCAAGGATATTTCCCTGAATATGTTCATCATTGCTTTTGTGAATGAAATCATGTGGCTGGTCTATGGATTTATGCTGGACAATTGGGTGATCATTCTTACCAATGCTGTGATGCTGGGGATGTCGGGTTTTATGATTGCCCTCAAACTAAAATACAATCATCAATAGCATGGCGGTGAATACGATTATCTGGGACCTGGGCGGTGTACTGATCGACTGGAACCCGCAGTATGTTTTTACAGACAACTACTTTGAATCAAAGGAAAAGAAAGAATATTTCTTCTCGCATGTTTGTACCCACGACTGGAATGAAAAACAGGATGAGGGCCGTTCGATTGTGGAGGCCACTATTGAACTGGTCGGGAAGTTTCCTGAATGGGAGAAAGCCATCCGCGATTATTATGGTCGCTGGACGGATATGCTGAATGGTCCTATCCATGGCACAGTCAATATCTTTCGTCAGTTGATCGATTCAGGCAATTACCGGCATTATGCGCTTACCAACTGGCAGGCTGATTTGTTTAATATCGCGCTGGTACGTTATGATTTTCTGCAATGGTTTGATGGCAGGGTGGTGAGTGGGGAGAAGACCAGAAAGCCCTTTCCTGCATTTTACCAATTGTTACTGGATCGATATAAAGTCAATGCTGCTGAAGCGATATTTATTGATGATAATTTACGGAATGTAAAAGCAGCGGAGGAACTGGGTATCCGTTCGGTACATTTTCAGTCGGCGGAGCAGTTGAGAAAAGAATTAGAAGGGTTGGGGGTTATTTTGAAGTGAACTTTGTCTTATGAAAGATACCGGTCCAGAGGACTCCTTTGGAGCTCAAGGCCGGTATGACGTAGTGTATGCCCGTTACAAGCCTAAAATATTCGGAATCTTGCCACACTCTTAGAGTACGTCACCCCGGGCCAGACCCGGGGTCTTTTGAAGCGTTACGATAATAGCTTATCATTTTAAAGATGCCGGGTCAAGCCCGGCATGACGGAGTGTAGGCCCGTTGTGAGCTTAAAAATATTCGGAGTCTTGCCACATTCTTGCATTACGTCACCCCGGGCCTGACCCGGGGTCTTTTTGAGCGTATTGTTTTTTGCTTATCATTCTAAAGATACCGGGTCAGGCCCGGTATGACGTTAATTGAAACTTGTGGTGAGTGCCACATAATCGGAGCCTCATTACGGGCTTATAGTTTGTCACCCCGGGCTTGACCCGGGGTCTTTAATAGGAATACTTTATTCCAGCCCCATTTAACTGTACGATTATTTCCCTGTCTTTAACTGCTCTTTATTTTTACTTCATGAGTAGATCCTCTACCTATTCCGTATATATACTCTCAAACTTTACCAGAACAGTTTTTTATATAGGCGTAACAAATGATCTGGTAAAACGCGTGAGGCAACATCGCTTTGAAAACGGTAGCATCTTCACATCCAAATACAAATGCTTTTTTCTAATGTATTTTGAAGATTACAAAAGTATTCGGAATGCTATCAGTCGTGAGAAGCAATTGAAAAACTGGCAACGAAACTGGAAGATTGATTTGATTAGAAAAGAAAATCCAGAAATGAAAGATTTAGCGGAGGAGTGGTAGTGATGTTTAAAAGATACCGGCTCAAGGCCGGTATGACGTAGTGGAGGCCTGTTGCGAGCTCAAAATATTCGGAGTCTTTCCGCACTCTAATTGTTTGTCATTCTAAAGATACCGGCTCAAGGCCGGCATGACGTATTGGAGGCCCGTTGCAAGCGCCAAATAATCGGAGACTCGCAACGGGCTTATAGTTTGTCACCCCCAACACTTGCTGTTGGGGGTCTATTGAAAGATACCGGTCCATAGGACTCCTTTGGAGCTCAAGGCCGGTATGACCTAGTACACACCCAGCTTATTCCAACACCGGCCTCAACCATTTCTCTGCTTCTTCCAGAATCATGCCTTTGCGTTTAGCATAATCTTCTAACTGATCGCGGTTGATCTTACCCAAACCAAAATAATGGCTTTGCGGATGACCAATATACCAGCCGCATACAGAAGCGGGGGGATTCATGGCCAGGCTTTCGGTTAAGTCAATACCGATATTCTCAGTGACATTCAACAGCGAAAACAGTTTCAGTTTCTCCGTATGATCCGGACAGGCAGGATAACCCGGGGCCGGACGAACACCTTTGTATTTTTCACGAATCAGTTCTTCGTTGGAAAGATTTTCATTGGCATCATAACCCCAGTATTCCTTTCTCACTTTTTCATGCAGGCATTCAGCAAAAGCTTCTACAAAACGATCGGCCAGTACCTGCACCAGGATTTTATTATATTCATCATGCTCGGCCGCAAAACGATCAATATGCTTTTTGGCACCATGAATGGTAACGGCAAAGAGCCCATGAAATCTTTTCCCAGTTCTGCCGGACAAACAAAATCAGCGAGAGAGAAATTGGGTTGTCCAACGGCTTTTTTTTCAATTGCTGACGAAGCATTTCCAGTTTTACTTCACCCTTATCTGTTTCGAGCGTAACGGTATCCCCATTATTGCTGCTGGCTGGCCAGAAACCAATCACCCCATCCGCACTAAACCATTTTTCTGCCACAATCTTTTCTACCAGTTTCTGCGCTTCATTAAATAAACGGGTGGCTTCTGTTCCGAAGATCTTATCCGTTAATACATCGGGAAAATGACCGGGCATTTCCCAGGCAATAAAGAAAGGACCCCAGTCGATATAACGGGCAATAGTGCCCAGATCATATCCCTTCAGCACTTTCACTCCATCGGTTTTGGGTTTTGTTGGCTTATAACTTTTCCAGTCAAAATATTCTTTGGTAATAACAGCTTCGCTGTAGGGAATCAGGTTCTTTTTATCCTTATTGCCAAACTGAAAACGCAGGGCATCATATTCTTCCTGTGTTTTTTTCAGCAGCACCTCTTTTTCCTTACCCAGCAGGGTACTCACGGCCGTCACACTTCTGGAGGCATCCAGGATATGCAGTACTCCATGATCATATTGCGGCGCAATTTTTACCGCAGTATGCATTCTTGAGGTAGTAGCACCGCCAATCAGCAGGGGTTGGATCATCTTGCGGCGTTTCATTTCATGGGCCACATGCACCATTTCATCCAGAGAAGGCGTGATCAGTCCGCTTAAACCAATGATATCTGCTTTTTCTTTTTCAGCAGTATCAAGTATTTTATCGGCAGGTACCATTACACCGAGGTCAATAATATCATAACCATTACAACCTAGTACAACACCGACAATATTTTTACCAATATCATGCACATCACCCTTTACTGTAGCCAGTAAAACCTTTGGCGCATTACCCTGACTGGCGAGGGGGTTGTTTCTTTTTTCTTCTTCAATAAAAGGCGTGAGCCAGGCCACACTTTTCTTCATCACCCTGGCGCTTTTCACTACCTGGGGCAGGAACATTTTGCCGGCACCAAATAAATCACCCACCACATTCATACCCGCCATCAGCGGACCTTCGATCACATCCAGCGGACGGGGATATTTCAATCTTGCTTCTTCCGTATCGGTATCAATATAATCGGTGATCCCGTTTACCAGGGCATGTTTCAGTCTTTCTTCCACCGGTGCATTTCTCCAGGCTTCATCCTTCACCTCCACCTTGCCCTTTGGCCTTTACGGTTTCCGCAAAAGCAATCAGTTTTTCTGTGGCTTCGTTGTTATCATTATTGCGGTTCAGAATCACGTCTTCACAGAGTTCTCTTAGGTTGGGTTCAATTTCATCATATACAACCAGCTGTCCGGCATTCACGATACCCATATCCATGCCGGCTTTGATGGCATGGAAAAGAAAAACGGAATGCATGGCTTCCCTTACATGGTCATTGCCCCTGAAAGATAAGGAAAGATTACTGACCCCGCCACTACCTTTCGTCAACGGCATCAGCGCCTTGATTTCACGGGTGGCTTCAATAAAATCAACGCCGTAATTATTATGTTCTTCCAGTCCGGTGGCTACTGCAAAAATGTTGGGATCAAAAATGATATCCTGAGGATCAAAACCCACCTGTTCGGTGAGAATTTTATAAGCACGGTGACAGATTTCCACTTTACGGTCTTTACTGTCGGCCTGTCCTTTTTCATCAAAAGCCATCACGATCACGGCGGCGCCATAGCTCTGGCAGATGATGGCCTGTTCTATAAACTTCGCTTCTCCTTCTTTCATGGAGATCGAGTTTACGATACATTTTCCCTGGACACATTTCAGTCCGGCTTCAATGATCTCAAATTTGGAGCTGTCGATCATGATGGGGATCCGGGCGATATCCGGTTCACTTTGCAACAGGTTCAGATAAGTAGTCATGGCCTGCACCCCGTCGAGCAGGGCATCATCCATGTTTACATCCAAAATCTGTGCGCCGCTTTCCACCTGCTGGCGGGCCACACTCAGGGCTTCTTCATAATTATTTTCGCGGATCAGGCGGGCAAATTTTTTAGAACCGGTTACATTGGTTCTTTCTCCCACATTTACAAAATTGGTCTCGGGTCTGATGACCAATGGTTCTAATCCTGCTAATCTTAAAAATGGCTTGATAACAACAGTGTCGGACATTAGGTATTCTTTTTTGTAAACAGCTTTTTCAGGAATGAAAAATTGTTGACAATGAGTATTGCAATGGATAATATGAGCAGTAATTGCGCGGTGTTCATGCAAAACTGGTTTCTACCAGCGGCAGCCGGCGGGGACTGATTTTCTTTACTTCTTCTGCGATATGACGGATATGATCAGGAGTAGTGCCGCAGCAGCCACCTACAATATTCACCCAACCTTCTTTGGCCCAGTCTTCCAGGTAATGCGCCGTATCAGCCGGGTGTTCATCGTATTCACCCATGGCATTGGGTAAACCGGCATTGGGATAGGCAGATACATAACAGGAAGCGATCTGCGACAATTCTTCAATATGCGGCCGCATTTCTTTGGCGCCTAATGCACAATTCAAACCAATGCTCAATGGTTTGGCATGCATCACAGAGGTATAGAAGGCTTCCAGTGTTTGTCCGCTCAGGGTTCTGCCCGAGGCATCGGTGATGGTACCGGAGATGGACACCGGCAGCGATTCTTTTTGGTATCGCGGAAATATTTTTTTAATGGCAAAGATGGCGGCTTTGGCATTCAGGGTATCAAAGATGGTTTCTACGAGGAGCAAGTCAACGCCGCCGTCAACCAATCCTTTTACCTGCTCATAATAGGCAGTCACCACTTCATCAAAAGTTACTGCACGGAACCCGGGATTATTTACATCGGGTGATAATGACAGGGTTTTATTCAGAGGACCGATCGCACCGGCAATAAAACGGGGTTCGCTGCCGGGATGTTCAGCATAATATAAGTCGCGCGCTTTGGCTGCACATTGGGCCGCGGCCACATTCAGTTCATAGGCGATGGATTGCATTTCATAATCCGCCATGGCGATCGTGGTACTGCTGAAAGTATTGGTCTCGATAATATCTGCACCCGCATCCAGGTATTGTTTATGTATACCAATGATGATATCGGGTTGGGTGATATTGAGAAGGTCGTTATTGCCTTTTACATCACAGTGCCAGTCCTTAAAGCGGTCACCACGGTAATCGGCTTCCTGTAATTTGTGGCGCTGGATCATGGTACCCATGGCACCATCAATGACCAATATGCGTTCTTTCAAACAATCCTGGATTGTTTTCATACCTGATGTTTTGTGAACTTATAAACGCTGGGAAACCAAAGAGGAGTTTCGTTGACGTTTATTAGTTCTGTTTCTAACCCGTTATGCGGGAAGGCCGAACAATAAACAAATCCGCCTGAATAATCATGCAAAGTTACACTATAAAAACAGAATTATCAAGCCTTACCAGCAGGGGCAGTATGCCCACGCAAAAGCCTGTTCAGGAGCGGGAAACATAGTTTTCAACCGGTAAGCGGTTCTGGAGGCTTCGGCCCAGGGTCATTTCGTCGGCATATTCCAGTTCACCGCCAAATGCGATACCGCGGGCGATAGTGGTGATCCGGATGGACTGACCACGGGTACTGGCCACTGCAGCCAGTTTCTTTTGCAGGTAATAAATAGTGGTATCTCCCTGGATATTGGGGTTGAGGGCAAAGATCAGTTCGGCGATTTCTTCTTTTTCGGCCCGGTGGATCAGGGATTCGATATTCAGCTGGTCCGGACCAATTCCATCCAGCGGCGAAATCACACCGCCGAGTCATGGTAAGTGCCATTGAATTGCTGGGTGCTTTCGATAGCGATCACATCGCGGATGCTTTCCACCACGCAGATGACATCCTGTTTGCGCATGGAATTGGCGCAGATGGAGCAGATATCTCCGTCGGCCACATTAAAGCAACGCTGACAGAAACGGATTTCCTTTCTCATTCTGGCAATCACTTCACTGAAATGGCCTACTTCCCTGGGATCCTGTTTCAGTAAATGCAAAACCAGCCGCAGGGCGGTTCTTTTACCGATCCCGGGCAGTTTGTCAAATTCGTTCACTGCATTTTCCAGTAAGGAGGAGGAGAATTGCATGGAGCAAAGATAGGGGTTCGGGGAGTGGGGTTTGGCTAGTGGGGGTTGGCGAGTGACTAGTGGGAAGAGGCTAGTGGGAAATGGCGAGTGGGGTTCCGCAAGTGGCGAGAGGCGAGTGGGGAAAAAGTCCGGAAGTCCGGAAGTCAGAATCCCGATAGCAATCGGGACCGGAAGAAAGAATGGCAGCGGGATGCTCTGCGAAACTTTTAGTTTCGCAGCATTATGTTATTGCCTTTGGCAATATGGAACATGTTTCCGGAAATATAATTTAGTATTCTAATAAAAAGGAGGGAGTCAGCCTCGTTTAATACGCCTCATCAATTAAAGCGCCGGGATCTTTTCCTCCAGCATAACATTATTCGCCTTGTCGAAATAAGTGCAGGTCATTTGTTGCATATCCACACGCCACTTTTCAACACCGGCCTCGGCTGCATCCCTGCAAAAGGCCGGATAATCCGTTTGGCCCTGCTGGTGGAGTTTTAACTGGCGGTTGAAGCTTTCCTCATTACTTGTATCAGCCACAGCTAATTCCGGGTATTTGGCTTCAGCGGTAATTTGAAAATTATTCTCACCAAAATATTCCACATGACCATCATTGACAAAGCTGTCATATCGGGTAACGCCCAGTTTGATCAGGTCCCGGATATAAGCAGGGAAATCGGCACCGGATTTCACTTTTGAATGGGCGGCTTTGATATCGGTTAATTGAAACATGGGTTTTTGATTTATGGAGATTAAATCAAGGAAAGATAACTAAGAGCACAGACCTTTTGAAAATAGTAAAACTGTTGCCAAAACAGCGACCAGCAAGCCAATCAGGTTAGCGGTCATTTTGTTCTTAAATATGTTCCGGATAACAAGATCAATCACTAACAGCAAAATCCCGAATCCAAAGAGTCCGATCATGCCGACAATACCCCAGCCTTCACCGGCAGAAAGCTGGGTATAATTATAAATAGTGAATCCGATACAGGCGGCCAGGAAAAGGAGCGCATAAAGATTGAGTATGGAAGGTTTGAATTTCAAAGTCATGTTATACAGTAATCGGAATAAAAATGATATCAACGAATGGCATGGCTTCTCGCAGACTGGAATATAAGAAAGTTTACCGGGTTGGCTTTTGTCACAGGAGTAGCGCTATTTTTCTTGCACAGCAGAAATAAAAACACAGATGCAAAAGGCGGTTATAAAGCCTTTTGCATCTGTGAAGAATAATTATTCAGAAACTAATAGCAGAATTACTACCGGTTAGTTTTTTTAATTTTCATTCCTGGCGATTGTTCGTAGAGTTTTGTTTCACTCATTGGTAGTTCCCCGATTTTTTCAAAGCTGAAAGTCTGGAAGGGCTCATAGTCATTGGCATCCTGGCGCTTTGGCATCCACAAAACAAGCGGTTCTCCATTTTGACTGGTCAGCAGACCCGATTGCAATTGAATGGGACTCGCATTTTTATTTTCAATAACCCATCCGGCTTTACCCACCTGATTGCTGTAGTAAATCCGCCATTTTACATTATCCTGGTTGGCATAATCCCATTGAATAACAGCTGTATTATCTGCTTTGGATTGACCGGCAGCATTTAAATAACGGTGGCTATGCGCTGCACTGATGTCATAATAGCCGCCTCCGATATTTCTTACATAAAACTGATGATTGGCCTGATCCACATAATCCCACTGCACTAATCTGGCACCATTGTCTTTATTGGCTCCCTCTATCGCTAAATATTTACCCGTATGGTTAATCCTTATCTTATACATGCCATTTCCAATAGGTTCTTTTGGTAATACGGTCGTTATTTTTTTACAACAGGTCCGGTATTTTCTTTAAACAGTTTCGACTGACGCATTTTCTCGTATTCAGATTTAAATGCTACCAGCGGAGTTGAGGTATTGTACCAGTAGGCATCATTTACTCCTTTCAGATCTCCGGCGGACATGTCAGATCCCCCATCGGACAATCCGAGAGGGTAGTACCAGATTTGCAACGAATGGTTACTTTGCCCTCTTTTGCAAAAGCTCCTGATCTGTAGTGCATAATACTCAGATAATCGTAAGAACCATTCGGGGTGCCGGCCTCCAGCTGAAAATTATGTTTGTTATCCTCGCTTGCAATATTATCCCAGAGTATTTCTACATAATTATCCCTGTCAGGTCTGCTTTGCTCATGCCAGAAGCCAAGGGCATGCAATAGTTCATGTAATATGGTCCTGTAACTACTGGTAGAAAGGTTCAGGGACTGCCTTCCCCCCTGTCGCCCCACCCAGCTGCTGCCACCCGAAAATCCCAGCTCCATGGTGGACATATAATTTACATAGATATAGTCGGTTTCATTTGTTCTTGGTTTAAACTTTGCCCTTGTATTATTATTCAGAAATTCAATAGCACTATACAGGTTTGCATCAAATCCAAACATAAAGACGGAATCCTCAATTTCTATGGGTATGTATCCTTTTGGCCATGTGTAATTACCGGGAGTATTACCCTGCAAAACAGCCTTCTTGATATGCTGGTCAACAATGATATCGCCATTCATGAGATAGTCGTTTCCGGAACGGCTGACGTATATATCTCTGTATTCCGTTGTTCCGGGTAGTTTTACTTTCTGAAGACTTACCGGCAATTGTGCCGGGCTGCTCTGGATAAAAAAGAACAGGCAGCAGCAGACTAATTTTAAAAATTTCATAGTAAATAGAATTAAGCTGTTATTTTCTTTCTTTGGTAATGGTGTAGTATACATCGAGCCAGTTATCACTTCCGTCTTCGTCCTGCAGATTTACATGAACGAGGCAACTGGCCGGAATGTCGGAAATTGAAATATATTGCTCAGAGTAATCTAACCGGGTGCGAAGACAATTGGTAAAGGAGTTCTTTAACAGGTAGAAGTCATCACTCCCGCCACCTCTGTAAGAATACTTTTGTTTCCTTACCCCATTTGGATTTTTATCAGGTCCTGATACACTTCCAAATGTGGTAAAGAGTGCAGCAACATCTGCATCATTTTCATTTATTCCATATACAATTTTAAGTCTGGCTCCGGGAATTTCCTCTGCTGCAATTTTAAACTTCAACTCGCCGCCGAAGTCTATCACCCGGTTTTTATCCATATCAATGGCACGTTTCTCGTATACATAAAATAATATATTATCACTGTCCCAATCCTCCCGGTATGGACTTTCATAATACCGGTTGTAGCTGTTTCCATGTTTATCGATCAAATAGATTTGAATGACTCCATAGAATTCCAGATCGCCACCATGTGGCACAGTAAATCGCAGATTTTTAACAGTAATGTATTCCGTAAAAGAATGTGCCCGTGCCGGAAGCAAAGTAAAAGACTGTGAGCCGCTGCTATTGATGATCAGGGGAGTGCCATTTTGTGTATTGCTGTTACCGGCAGATAATTGAAGAAGCTTGCCACTGGCCACACTCACAATGCTATAACCTTTGGGAGTATTGTAGAATTTCCATTGCTGATTGTTGCCATTTAAGTCATCCCATTGCTGAATTTGTGTGCCATCATCCGTACGCATATCCACCACATCCAGTACTTTTTGGCTGTGAACCGGACTGATGGTATAGTTGCCGTTGTTTAATTTTTTTATGGCAAAAAGATGATTATTGCGTGGGAGCATATCCCATTGTATGAGTCTCATACCATTGTTCATGTCTTCCTGTCCGGCTATGGCCAGGTATTTCCCACTTTCATTAATCCTGATTTTATAAACACCATCAGCGACATCAGCCAGAATGGTCTGTTGCCTGGAGGGTAAATCAGTATTTATTTTTTTAGAGTCAGTCCTGTAAGCGTTGCCTGTCGGCGGTTTTGTGGTTTGAGCCGGTTCATTCTTTTTAAAGTCAAGAATCATTTCCGGCATTACTTCATCATCAGTAAGCATAAAAATGGAGCCGTTTTGCGGGGTAGCGGTTGCGGCATTCCAGTGCTGCATGATCACCTTTAAATAATTTTTAAGGCTTCTCATTACATAGCCTTTCCCGCTTTTGTGTGGAGCAATAATCCATTTTTGATTCTCCTGATTCATCCAATCCCATTGCATCATTTTGGATCCCCTGGCCGGATTGCTGCCTTCCGCACTCAAATACAGACCGCTGTGAGCCGCCTTTAGGGTATAAAGACTGTTACCAACACTGGTCAGGATGAATTTATAATTACTCTCGAACTGAGTATCCCATTGAACTGCCAGCGCGCCGTTCTGTTTACCGGCTCCGAGAATACCGAGGTATTTCCCTGTTTTTACCACTTTAATGTAGTATTCCCCATCTGACAATGACTGGGCATTGATCCGGCAAACCGCTGAAGCAAACAATAATGTAAGAAGTATTTTTTTCATTTTATAAGTTTAAAGTCTTTGATAAGTTATTGTTCCTTGTCCCTCTGTGCCAACCCAGATCATTTTATTTCCTGAAATAGTATACTTGTATTTTTGGCCAATTCCCGGCGCTTTTTTATTGCCGATTGAAATGGTGTTCCCTTTTATACTCCATACTGATTCAGCGTAAAGTTTTTCCTGAATCTTTTTATATTGCTCATCGCAACCACTCCCGGAGGCATTCAGCCGGTAGGTACCATCGGCATTTATTTCGTATACAATTTTGGCTGCACAGGGTCTTTGTGTGAGCAGGGCCTTGTGACTGTCAAATTTTTCTCCCTGGAACTCGTTCATGTAGGAGATTCTTTTCCATCTGCCAACCGGTACCTGCGCATCTGTGGCAGTCGAAAAGAAAGTAATTACGAAGAGGAGATAGATCGTTTTCATCATTTTATAATTTTTACTGGGTTGATATTATTTTTTGCGCCTGAAGATTAAGTAGTAAGTCAGCCGCATCCGGAGCGGTTTGATTTCCTTTTTTTGACTGACAGCCTGAAGTGGAAATGGGGCTGCACCGGATAAAAAATGTGGAAAGCAAATCTTCATAGCGATAAGTTTCAGCAAACATCCGGTCATTTCCGGGGCTGGAAAACACTGAATCTGCCAACGACAGGGAAAATCGACAAACAGCAGAAAATGTTAACTTCACTCAAAATCTGAGTTTGTTTCATGGCTGTTAGTTATACCTGTATTATTGCGGACGATGATGAAATTGACCGGCTTACCACCCTGTCTTTTGTCAAAAAGTATCCCAACATACAGGTGAAAGGAGTTTATACCTCTGCTGAAGAAGCACTAAGTAAAGTGAGCTTTCCCTTCCCGGACATTGCTTTTCTGGATGTTGATATGCCGGGTTTGTCCGGGCTGGAATTAAGGAAGAAACTCATGAATATCCCAGCCTGTATATTTATAACAGCCTATCCGGATTATGCAGTGGAAGGGTTTGAACTGGAAGCTTTGGATTTTCTTGTAAAACCTATCGGGGCAGAACGGTTTCAGAAAGCGATTCACCGGATTGAGGCCTTTATGTTGTTGCGGGAGAAAGCAGGATTACTGGAACATAGTTTGGGTGCGGATACTATATTTATAAAAGAAGGGCATCAGCAGGTAAAGATTCACATACACGATATTATATACCTGGAAGCGCTGAAAGATTACACTCAGATTATCACCGGGTCAAAAAAATATTGTGTGCTGTCTTCTTTGGGTAATATTTTAAAAGAAAAAGGATTTGAATCCTTTATCCGGGTTCATAAAAGCTATGCTGTACAAAAAAACTATATTGAGCAAATTAAAGCACAGGAGCTGGTTGTAAAAAATTTCACTATTCCTGTCGGCCGTACTTTTAGGGAAAAACTTTTATCCATTACAGGAAAATGAGAACCGGATTTGTTTTTTTATTCTTGATCATTCAGCTCACAGCCGGCGCACAGGATCTGGATTCTGTTGAGTTAAATGAAAAACTGGCAATTATCACCAGTGACAGTAATGATTCCGCAAAGGCAAAAAGCTGCAATCAGTTATTAAGGTATTATCTGAACAGGAACCTCGATAGTGCAAAGCTGATTGCCGGCATGGGATTAGGGTTTGCAAAGCGAATAAAATGGCATAAAGCAGAAGCGGTATTTACAGCTGGCTTCGGGGAAATTCACAGTAACAGGGGCTTATATGATTCAGCCATGTTTTATTATGAGCGGGCATTAGGGCTGAATTTAAAGCATGGCGAAAAAAGAAATGCTGCTTCTACCTATAACAATATGGCATCAGCAGCCAGTAACCTGAGGTCTGATTATAATTCAGCAGCCAACTATTTGTTTAAAGCGCTGGAACTGGCTGAGGAAGCAAAGGATTCATTGCTTATTGCTACCTGCCTGCATAATATTTCTGGTATTTACTTAACGCAGAAGGATTTTGACAAAGCATTAAGCTATGAGAACAAAGCCTTTGCCCTGGCCAGGGAATCGGGCAATACTTATGAAATGGCCAACTCCTTAATTACAATTGGCAAAATCCGCTATTCAATAAATGCACCCGATAAGGGGAAAGTACAATTTGAGCAAGCCCTCTCCCTGTATACGCAAAGCGGAAATATACAGGGTATGGCCAATGCCTGGTCGGCCATTGCACTCGGGGCAGGAAATGATTATCAGAAAGTGATTGAAGCGAGATTGCAATCAAAAGAATTATGGGACAGGTTTAATCCGCTCTATAATGAGGCCATTGTAAACACCGGTAACCTGGGCATTGCTTATCTGGATGCGGTGCGGTATGATACAGTACAGCGGTTACTTTCGGCTAAAAAGGCAAAGTATCTGCAACTCGCAGAACAGTATTTAAAAACAACAATACAATATTGCGAGCAGACCGGTGATGAAGATAACCGCTCTTTTTTTAACGGATCACTGTCTGAGTTTTATGACTACACCGGGGATTATAAAAAAGCATACTATCACTACAAGATTTACACTGAAATACAGGATTCTCTCTACTCACAGGAAAATAAAAATAAACTTGCTGCTGCAGAAAATCAAAAGGAAATTGATAAAAGAGAGACTGAAATAAAACTAAAGCAGCTTACCATTTCCGGTCAGCAAAAAACAGTATGGATTTTAGCCGGTGGACTTAGTTTACTGGGGATTATCGGTTTTTTATTTTACAAACAAAGCAAGGCAAGAAAAAAGAGCAACGAAGAATTGTACCGGCTTAACCAGGAGTTAGATTCCGCTAATAAGATAAAAGCCAAAATTTTCGGTATCCTGAGTCATGATTTAAGAGGTCCGATCGCCCGTCTGATCAACTTTTTACACCTGCAAAACGATGCACCGGAGCTTTTTACCGGACAGGAAGCTGTAAAGCATCAGCAAAAAATAACAACAGCAGCTACCAGTTTGTTGAGCAATATGGAGAATATGCTGCTTTGGAGCAAAAGCCAGATGGAGCTATTCTCTCCTGTAAATCAGCCGGTGGAGACAGAAGAATTATTTGGACATATCCGCTCATTTTTTAATTCAGTTGAGAATATTTCATTTCGTTTTCAGTCTCCGGAGGGAATGATAATTAATACCGATAGAAATTTTGTACAGACTATTATGCAGAATCTTACCGCCAATGCGGTACAGGCTTTACGGCAAACAAATAATGCCGAAATATTATGGAAGGCCTGGCAAGAGGAGGGGAGATCCTATTTATCCATTAGTGATAATGGCCCTGGAATGAAGGCGGACATTCAGAATAGTTTTGAAACGGGTACAATTCCTTTTCGTGGTGATACCGGTTTAGGGTTATCAATCGTAAAGGATTTGGCCAAAGCGATTAACTGTAAGGTCGAATTCCGGTCAAATGAAACCGGCACAACTGTTATATTAAGTTTTGCAGCAAATGCTTAAATCGTATTTATTCTCTATAGTAAATTCACTGCACTGTTCACTTCTTCAAAGCTGGTAAATACTGTTGCGTGAATAAGTAAATATATTGCTTATACTTTTCCTATTTCTGCGATCTGCCCGAGCCTTCAAAAAAGTCTTTTCAGACCATTTTTGATCAGCCATTAATTATTGATTGATTTTTTGGAAATAATGCGCTGGATAACATGGGTTTGAAGACTTTAAAAGCTGATCAGAGAATGCGTTCGCTTCTATCTGCTTATCCAACCCTATTTACTTTCAGCCTTCTCCGGATAATAATGAAAACCTAAGTAAGCGATTTTCCAAACACCATTTTCCTTTTCAAGTATCCGGGTTTCTAAAGATTTCCCAAGAAATTTCCTGGTTTTTATGTCATAAGAGTTTTGTTCAAAAGTGTACCAGGCCATTTCGGGGGAGATCCGGAAATTTTCATTTGTTCGCTCTTCAACGGAGCCTTGCCATAGCGTTTCATTATTATTGAATTGCTTTTTCTTTTCTGTGGCCAATGACTCAAACCCGATATTCGACACTATTTTATCAGTATATCCTTCCCAGTATCCAAACTTCCGGAATGCAGCTGTTTGCAGGTAAGTACTTTTCCAGGCTTCAAAATTCTGTTTATAATACGATTCGGTTTCTTTGGCAATAACCGCCTGAATGGCTGCTTTTTCTTTTTCAAAGTCAACCGTTCTTTTCTCACTTGCCTTTTGTTGGCAAGCCGTGAGCAAAATGCAGGTAGCCGCTAAAAAAGTAGCAATTTTCATATATAGTAATTTCTGAATGTAATATAACGGTTTTTTTCAACAGGTGGTTACCGCTCAGTTTGGCGGTATTTATGATTGTAAACTGGCAGAATTCCGTATGCGGTAAGAAGCTTTCGAATATATTTTTTTACAGCCTGATATAATTTGTCCGTACACCGGGCAGTGGTATAAAGTGGGGAGCAAAATCGGTTAAGCCAACCCAGGTACTGTCAGGTGGCATTGGGTTTAATAAGTATGAAATCTGATGCAGACTTAGCCTGTTTAAACGATAGTATACCGCTTACTTAAGTTCTGAAAGGATCAGCTTTTTCTGTTTTAATGTATTCATCATAGCTTTTTCTCTCACTTTCGGGTCTTCGCTGTTGATGAGGTCAAAATATTCAACGGGCACCACCTGCCAGGATAAACCATATTTGTCTTTACACCAGCCACAGGAACCTTCTTCCCCGCCGTTTGTGGTCAATGCATTCCAGTAATAATCCACTTCTGCCTGATCTTTGCAGTTGATCACAAAGGAAACAGATTCGTTAAACTTGAAATAAGGGCCGGCAGCCAGAATAATGAATTCCAACTCTCCGATTTCCATAGTGGCAGTTTCAAAACTATCCGGTCCTCCTTGCGCTTTTGCCTCAGGTGGATTCTTGTATTGGTGGTATTCTTTTATTTTTCCATTTTTGAAAATGGAGAGATAATAGTCAACTACGCTTTTTGCATCTTTATCCACCCAAAGGCAGGGTGTTATTTTTTGAGTAGTCTTGTCTTTTTTATCTGCAACTGTCTGATAGGATGTTGTATCGGTAGTACCAGTGTTTTGAGACTGCTGTTTGGCTTCTCCACAACCCAGCAGACTGGCTATCACAGATACTGTTAAAAAAATCAGTACAGAATATTTCATATCGATATTTATTAAATGATGGTTGTGCAATTTCGATTTCATTATATGATGGATAAGGGGTTCTTTGAAGTCCGCTCAGTAGTATGTAAATATCAGTTTTAATTTTATCTTTTGTGACCCCATCGGCCTTTGTTATAAGCACTAGTTCACTTTTTCAATTTTTCAAAAGCAACTCTTTCATCTTCAGCCATTTTCCGCGACTCTTTTAATACTGATTGCAATTGCCCCTTGCGCGGTTCTTCAAACACAAAAACAGAATCGAGGGAAGGATAGTATAACTTAATCCCTCTGCATTTGGCAGGGGTTTGGTATTCATAAATAAACCCGGGTAATCCGCGGTTATTGCAATTGCAGTTCAGAAAATCGGCAAGGGCGGAATGATGGTGAAAGTTTTTATTATAGTCCAGTCTCTTGTCGCCAGAACTGTTTCCATCACCCCTTACTACATGGTACTGGTTGACTGCCTTTTTCCAGGTATAGCCATGTTTAAAAGCATTGCAGCCCGGAAGGATCAGAAGGATAAAGCATATGAAAGGCAAAGCAAAGAAAGGACGGGGCATATCGGGGTGGATTATTTTAATAATAGAAGCTTTAAAATTACAACAAGCATTGATAATCATTTTTCCCTTCAAATACTAAATGTGCCTCTTTATCCATCTATCAGAATCCCGGTAGGTTCATCACCGTTAAAATCAATTTGTATGTGATGGTTGAGGTCATGTATTGTGGTAAATGCCAGGTCCCAGATTAATGGTTGAATATCCGTTCGGGGGATGGTCACTACGACCAAAGAAAACTCTTTGGAGAAATCACGGATGCTAAAATCCGGTTTCCAGTTCCGGAACTCATCTTCAATCAGTGGAATGATTTTAGCTAGATAATGGCTGAAATTTTTCTGCAGCTCCTCATAAAATTGTTGCTGGCCGGAGGTGGGACCGCTTTTATCCGCAGCAATAAAATATTCCGTTTCGCTGTTGGTGGGGGCAAAATGACCCTTGCCTTCGAAATAGCATTTGGAGGGGTCTTTACTGTCAATAAAACGCAGACTGCCAAAATACTCATGCTGTAGCAGGAAGGGTTTGCTGAAGAAGTTGAATAGTCCCATGGGCGGGTGTTGAAACAGTAAGGTACGAATTACCTTTTGATGAGGGGGTATCTGATACCGGGACCCAAACCAGGTTGTTTTTACCGGTCTTTTATTTTGCCAGAGGCGATCCAGTAATACTCCAGTTCCATCACCCGGATATCCGTAGCCACCCGGGCCATTTTTTCTTCTAAAAAAGAAGTTGAGGGAAAATTTTTCAGCACTTCGAAAGTCGTACCATTTTCCAGTTGCCTGGTCTGAAAGGTATTGCCCTGTTCATCCACCCTGGTGATCATTTTAGGATCATGGCTCTTACCTTTCACCGGCCGGCTGTCTATAAAAACAATATCAGCCCCGGGCAGGAGATGATTGCGCAGCTTGTCCAGCAGCTCGTCCAGCTCCTCTAATAAAATATGGCTCCAGATAAAACCGCCAAAGAGACCTTCAAATGGCTGGTCAGCCGACAGGCTATTCATGTCAGCCACTTTAAAATTCACATTGCCGGGTAAATTCCTTGTTTTCGCAATATCGATGACGGCTTCATTAATATCAGTGGCCAGAACGGAGTTTGCGGTTTTGGAAATCTGTTCGGTCCAGTAGCCGGTACCGCAGGCAATTTCCAAAACTGAATTACCAGCGAAAATGGTTTGAAAGAGTTGAGCCGATTGCAGCAAGTCGTTTTGTTCTTCCGGTATCTGATAAACCTGATCGTATTCTTTTGCTCTTTCTTTGTAATAGGTTGTGAGGTTCTGGTTCATAGCAGGGACAATGTATTTAGTTGATGGTGGCTTTATGAGAGCGGTTGTCCGGAGTGTAAAGTGGCGAATCAATATTCTGCCAGCGGCTAATTTAAGTAAACTAGTTCAATCAAACCCTGGCGGATTTGTTGCTTCGCCAAAGACAGCAGCACAACAACCCTATAATTTGTAGAGTTTGAAAGAGGTTAGAGCATTGGGAGAAGGCTACGGATAACAGGGCTAAAAGCAGCGCCTGCGCTGATGACCATGGCTTTTTAAAGAATTCCCTGCGTCCATTATCTGTTTGAATTTTATGGAAAGTTATTAAGTTTAGTGAATGCTGAATGACTTGCTTGAATTTTTGGGACAATTTTCAGTTCGCTCCATTTCGTTGTTAGATGAGTGTAAGTATATAACCAAGCAATGATCCGCCAAGAACAATTAATGAACTGTTTATTTTTCTGTAACCAAAGCAGAGGACAATACTCAGCACGGCAATCGTGATAGTCCGCCAGTCAGTAATGGTTTCCCGGCCCATAGAAAAGCAGATAGAAACAATGATGGCAACTGATGCTACATTAACTGCATCAAGAAAGGCGGAAAAGAGTTTGGAATTCCGCATCATCTTTACAAACGGATTAAGCAGGGCAACAAACAAAAAAGATGGCAGGAATATCCCAATGGTGGAAACGATAGCGCCGGAGAGGCCGTTGATTTGATAGCCAATAAAAGTTACGGAAGAAAAAACCGGTCCGGGTGTGATCTGCCCTACTGCAATTGCATCAATCAGCTGTTGTCTGCTTAAAAGCCCTGTTGAAACCAATTCTGTGTCCAGAAAGGCAAACAATACATAGCCGCTTCCATAAAGTATCGCCCCGATTTTCAGAAAAATTAAAAAGAGGTTTAGGTTCGTAGCCGAAATAGCCGTTGTATCTGAAATTTGTAAAAAAGGAAATGGCAGAAAACCATTGATGTTTTTATTGCGCTTTATTGAAGTCAGCAGCAGGCCCACCAATCCGGCACCAAACATCAGGTAAATTTCGTTGAAACGAAGTAAAGAGCAAACTAATACAAGGATCCCGATAATGACCAGTTCCGGTGTTTTTAATGATTTTTTGGCTAAAGGAAATACAGCGCCAAGAATGATGGCAATAATTGCAGGTTTAATGCCATAAACAAAGGGTTGAACTGCAGGAACCTGGCCATATAAACTGTAAAGCCATGCAAATACTCCGGTGATCAGCACGGCTGGCATGATAAAACAAAGGCCTGCAATTATTAAACCGTTCCAGCCCCCTTTTTCGAATCCGATATGAATGGCCATCTCGGTGCTGTTGGGACCGGGAATTAAGTTTGTTGCCCCGATTAAATCAAGAAAATGTTGTTCGGTCAGCCATTTTCTTTTTGTAACCACTTCTTCCTGCATCATTGCAATATGAGCGGCAGGGCCACCAAATGCGACAACTCCCAGTTTAAGAAAAAGTTTTGCTATATCTCTCAGGTTGCTCTTAGTTTTCATTCTTCGTCCACTTTTTGTCCAGCGACCAGGCGCCACCTCCTTTAATTAAAAGAAAGATACTTCCTAAAAGCATGGCCCAATCTGTTCTGCTGCCATGCAGCATTTCCCAAAAGCCTTTCTCTGCCAGTACTTCAGCCTTTGTGGTTGCTATAGCTACTATCATGATGATGATTAAGGGGATGCTGGCCAACCTGGTTAGCAGACCTGCCAAAATCAAGCCACCGCAAACAATTTCAAAACAGCCCACAAAGCTGCCTAAGAATTCAGGAGAAGGCAGACCAATTTTTGCAAACCGGCCCGCACCGAGCGTTTCTGGAAAAAGAAATTTTTGGATACCTTCTGAAAGAAATACAGCACCAACCATTAGCCGGATAAGCAGGGTTGTTTTTGAATTATCGGTTTGGAGGAATGCAGTGAACATTATTTGTTGATTTTGAAATCCTGATTACTGAAAGATTGTGTATCGGGAATTTTACCACATTAAAATCAAAGTCGGTTGCACGGTGGCAGTTGTTACAGGCCGTTGTCAGTAAACTGTAACTACTCCTGAAAAGGGCGGGATTTTTTTGTTCAATCGCCATGCTGATACTGTCCAGCGATGGATGTATCATTTTAATCTGCTGGCTTTCCTTTCTTTCTGTCTGGAATTTTTGGATGTCTTCAACAACTTCCATTATTTCATGAACTTCAAAACCGGCCAGTCTCAGTTTTCGTTTTGTCCGGCAAACCAGAGTTTAGCATGATGAGTTTGAATACTGCTCATCAATTCTCCAAAGCCGGGTTTATAGCTGTTGGCCAATTGTATTTCCAGGCTATCAATACGGTTTTGCAGCTGTTTATTATCAGTCTGTTGCTTGCAACTGCTCAAAGCAGAAACCCATAGAACTAAAATTATATATTTCATTTTACAGTCTGTTTAAGAACAGTAAGTTATTCAATAAAAAAGGAACTGGCAAGGGATTGCCGGACAGGTGGATTTGTGTTTTTTCGGTTGAGTGCTGTGAGGATGGGTATTTTGATTCTTGAAATTAAAAATATTTCTAGTAGGATAACTAATACCGGTTTGCGGCCAATTTATACAAGAAACCGTGCCACTTTATGATTTATTGAAACTTAGTTATTCAAACCCTTGCGGGTGTTGATGCTGAGTCAATCCCGATAGCTATCGGGACATCAGCACAACAATCCTATAATTTGTAGAGTATGAAAGAGGGTTAGAGTATTGGGAGAAGGCTATGGATAACAGGGGCTGCCACCTCCGTGGCAAGTATAAGGTTACAAATTTACTGTTTGTTCATTAGAAATCCGGATGGCCAGTGACTGAAGCTGAATAGCGAACGGGACGATCAGTATATATCGGAAAGCCGCCATTGCGCCAAACCCGATGTTGTGCGTTCGTTTTTGTCACTCGTACATTGTCAGCATAACTTTGTTAGTGTCGATTGAGCCTACAGACTCACCGAGGTAACGTTTTGTCAAACGATTGGGCACCCGCCAACTTGCTTCAAATTTGATCATCGCATCAACTTCGTCATCGCTCATACCGTTTTCCTTCATCTCTTCAATTTCATCGTCTTGAAAGATTTTTTCCGATAAGACTTCTTTCTCTTCTGGTAGAAGTTGTCCTTCGTCGTGATAAATATCACCGTCTGAACCATCTTTCATACGAATTTTTTGCCCTTTGTCTATAATAGCATAACTAAAAAACCCAACTGTGCTATTTTCAATAAGTGCTGCAATTTCACTGTTAGGAAATGTATCAATAAACAGCTTCTCGGTCTCAGTTGATGTGTCGTGAAAAAATTGAAATGGCAAATCTGGATGAACTATTATAAGGTTGTCGTTATAAAAACCAGTAAATAAAGTCTCCGGTTTATTTGAGTAATGTAAGGGCACAACTTTTGTCGGGTTGTATTGCGAAAGATTAAGTTTAGAGAGAATCTCACCAATGTCTGTCACCTTAGGCGACTTAACAAAAATGTAATACTTGTTCCATGCCATAATACTAGAAAGATGTAAGTTTAGAATGACGAACAACAATTAAATATATGAAATTTTCCTCCCTATCTCTATTACGCAAATTTTCTCAAACCATATTATTTCATGTATATGGACTTATATCCGCAATCTAAAATTACCTCGTCAATACACTCTTGATAGTAAAATGGTGAATAGTGGAAAAAAAGAATAAAGCCCCGTATAATTTTTTGATCTCCTACAATGTAATATCAAACTCATTCCCCGCCCCCGGCTTCACATTAATCTTTCTGCTCACCGGCTTCACCAACTCAGGCTGTATTTTTTTTCCAAAGAAATCACCCGGATCCCATTTGCCGTTTTTGTTGCGGTCGTAGAGGATGCGCAGTTCGTATTCGCCAGGGGGAAATAAGGCGCGACTGACTTCAGCGCCTGTTAAAGGAATAGATTGATACAGAATATCATTATTCAATAACTGGAGCACCGGATTCAAAGGAATCTCCAGATTTTTGAAACGGATCTTGAAGGAACCGTATTCGGAGAGTTTTTTGGTGACAAAAGTCAATGTATCAGTCTTGAGTAATTTTTTTCCGGCACTGTCGGCGGCAAATTCCTTGTCCATGACCAGGTGATAAGTAGTGTTCTCCTTCCAGGTATTAAAGAGGGTCAGGTGCCGGCCCAGGGTATCCAGCTCAAAACGATAGGCCGGAACGGGGTTAAAAACTGAATCAGTGTACAGTCGGATTTTGAGGGAATCAAATGTTTTCAGCGGCTCCTCAAAATTCATGATGAAATCCTTCAGCAGATCGTGCTGTCCAGCGGATAAATTAGTCGTGTATTTTAAACGGCTATCTCCACTATTGTTTTTCTTTGGACGGTTAGTATTTAAAGTTGCAGCCAGGTTCGCCGCCGTGGGTGCTGCCGTTCCGGCATAAGCATATAATGTAATCTCCGGATTCTTTCCTGAAATCATTACAGCCGAATCCGCAAAAGCAAATAACTGCTTATCACTCATGTACCGCCTCGTGCCACCATCATCCTTCAAAGCATATAAATAATATTTTTTGGGCGGCAGGTTCCTGAATATAAAATTGCCTTTATTGTCCAGCCTTGTAATATACCGGGGCTTCTCCTTCACCACCGCTGAATCATCGCTACTGCTATGTAACATCACGAGCAGGGTGGTATCGGTCTTGCCATTTTCAGCGAGGATTACATTTCCTTTCAATTCCAGTGAATCAATATATTTTCCGGTGGAAAAAGTATAACTGAAATTCTTCAGCACATTGCCCTCGGTAAAATCCTTGATGGCATCACCGAACTGCAGGGTATAAGTGGTATTGTCTTCCAGACTGTCCTTTAAACGGACCGTTACCGTTTTCAGTTTAAAACTGACATCCGGAAAGTTTTTCGGTAAGGGAGAAATGATCAGGGCCTGCTGTACATTCTGCAATTCCACAAACTCATCAAAGTTCAGGGTGATCCTGCTGCCCTGCACATTGCGACTTGAATCGGCCGGGGTAGCTGATTCCAGAATCGGCGGTATGGAATCCCTGGGCCCTCCCGATGGCGGAACAATATTGGCACAACCCGGCAGCATGTATAATTGCTGTACCGCCAGCAGGATGACAATCAACACAAAGAGAAATTTTTTCATGAGCGCCGCAAATGTCTGCAAACTTAACTGGTTTATGCGGAAAGCCCGCTTCACTTTTAGCGGGAATCACTGAAAATCCTGTTAATCCTCTGTTTCATCCTCCCCGATATCATGCAGGGCAATGGCCAGGTTATTTGTTTTGACAAAATTGCACCAGTGACAGTCATCCTTGCCACAACCGGTGTAGAATTCCCGCTCCTGTATTTTTTCCCAGGCACCAGTAACCTGGGCGGTCACAGTTTCAATATCCTGCGGACTGATTACCACTTTCTCCTTGCGGTATTGTTTTTTCTTGTCCGGTTCAATAAAGTCAAATTCTGTACTGATCACTTTCCATCCCTTCTGCTCATAATTATCCACCAGGATTTTATAAAATACAGCCTGTCTCCAGTAATCACCCCCCAAAGGATCTTTATCAGAAGGTCCTTTGATTTTGGCAATGGCTTTATCCGGATCCCCGGTTTTATAATCCACCACATTCACGGATTTGCCGTCAAATTCCAGTTTATCAATCTTGCCCTTAATGGGAACACCCTTCACGGTTACATTACGAATATTGCGCTCAATGGATACTACTTTGTTGAACTGGGTGATATAAGTGTCGTAATATTTATCCAGGATATCCTGTCCGTTCTCCATTCTTCTTGCAAACTGTTCCTTGGTAAAGCTTTCCCGGTGCCGGTGCATGTACCATTCAAAATCTTCGATAAAAGTTTTTTTATCAGGAAACTGTTCCTTCGGATCTTCCTGCATTTTGCGAAACAGTTTTTCCAATGCATAGTGTACCGAAGATCCGAATTCAGTCGCATCGTTTTTGGAAAACGGAATACGGATGACATGTTTGAAATAAAATTCCAGCGGACATTTCAGGTACTGATTCAAGGCCGTTACATTCATCACAAACTTGTCCAATACCCTGCTTACAAACTGTTCTTCCAGCTTACTGATCTCGGGTGCCTGGGCTTCTCCAAAACTCAGTGCAGCAAATTGTGCCACCACTTCGGGATCCACCACGACTGGCATCATCGGCAAATCATGCTGATCCCTGATCTCGGCAATAAACATGGAAGGTTCCAGTTCCTTGCCATCATTCCGGAAACGGCTGTATGAAATAATAAGGTGCTGTTCAGCCCTGGTTAAAGCCACATAAAACAAACGGCGCAATTCCTCTTCATCACTGGAGGCAGGCGTTGAAGCAAAAATCGTATCCGGTAATTTATAACCACCCCCGGGTTTTCTTTTCTTTTCCCAGAAACCGGAATTGGTACCAGCGAGAAATACATATTCAAATTCCAATCCCTTGGATCCATGGGCCGTCATCAGGTTGACTCCCTTATCATTGCCGCTGACCTGTACCAGGGGCAGACTGATCCCCTCTTGTTCCATCATATCAATGAGGTTGACCAGTCCTTCGAGACTGAGCAGGGGATTGCGATGGGTTTCTTCTTTGATAAAATCATACAAAGCCGTGAGTACTTCCAGTTGCCAGTGTTTATCCGGACTCTGCATGATATGACTCAGTACGCCTGCTTCCCGCACCAGCTGATCAAATAATTGCCGCAGACTGAAATTCGATACATCACTCATCAGTTGTTCGATCACAGCGGAGGCTTTGATCAGTCCGCTGTGCAAACCTGTGCTGAATAAATCTTTCGGCGGGGCGGCTGCTTTTTCTGCCAGGATCCGCCGCATGGATGTTTTATCGCCACCATATCTTTTTTCAGCCGCTTCCACACTTAGTTTGGCTACTTCAAGGGAAGAAATATGGAACCAGTCGAAATGCAGGATCTCAAATAACATTTCATCTCCACTATACGCCACATCATGTTCAGAAGCGAGGTAGCGGAGTATTAAAACTATTTTCCGGGTAAGGGGCAATTCCAGCAGGTTGAGATGACGCTTGCTGTACACCGGTACATTTAATAATTTGAAATACTGCGCGAGTTCTTCTCCGTATTTATTTTCCTTGTAGATGATACCGATTCTTCCGGCGGCTACTCCCTTGGCCACGAGTTGTTGTACCTCATGGGCAATACCCGTCATTTCCAGTCGCTGTGTTTCATACTCACGGATCTGTGGCAATAACTGAAGATGTTTCAGTTCTTCCTTGCTGGATAGCAATTCTTTGCTGAGTCCTTCAATTTTTTTAACCAGTCTTTCATCATTGCGGTTGATCAGTGTTTTGGAAACATCCAGGATCGGTTGAGTGGATCGGTAATTATTGGTAAGCACCACCGTGAGCAAATCATCACGATACTGATGGGCAAAATCCATCATGTTCTCTACGTTGGCGCCCTGGAATCGATAAATACTCTGGTCATCATCACCCACCACAAATACATTGGGCTGATCCCAGTAACTGATCAGCAGTTCCACGAGGCGGTTCTGGGTACCGCTGGTATCCTGGTATTCATCTACCAGTATGTATTGGAATTTCTCCTGATAAGAAGCCAACAGATTTTTATTTTCTTCAAAGCCCCGGATCACCCAGTTGATCATATCATCAAAATCGTAACGGTTGCGTTTGCGCATCAATTGCTGAAAGTGATCGAACTCGGCTACAGCGGCCCGGAGTTTTTCCATCTTCTCCTGTTCTTCATTGATCTTTTCCTGTTTCAGGTCACCGGCATTGAAGTTTTTGTACTTTCTTTTATAGATGAATTCATCACGGGTGGGCAGATCGTTGAGATAAGCATCAATTCTTTCATTGATAAAGGCGGGCGTCCAGCCTTCTTTTTTCATCGTACTGAAAAGCGACTGCAGGTTATTTACTTCAAAATAAACATCGCCCCGGTATCTTTTCAGCGGATGGTTTTTGGGGAATGAATCAATCAGTTCCTTGAAGAGCTGTACTTTTTCAAGATCAGAAATCGGATCGAGGGCCGTCTTTTCAAACCAGGATAAATTTTCCTGGATCACATCATTACAAAAAGCATGGAAGGTGCTGATATTTACTTTATAGGCATCGGGGCCGATAAAGCGGAGCAGTCTTTTGCGCATAGCCACCACACCGGCATCGGTATAAGTGAGACAAAGAATATTTTCAGGAGCGGCATCCGTATCCAGTAAGATCCGGCCGATGCGGCTGGCGAGGATCTGGGTCTTGCCCGTACCCGGACCAGCAATCACCATCACCGGGCCATCAATATGGTCAACGGCCAGGCGTTGCTGTTCATTGAGTTTTTCGTACTCTTCCCTGAATTTTTTTTCAAGCTGTTCTTTGTTCACCGACATGGGGCTGTATTCCTGATTAGTGAGACGAATTTAGGTCAATATTCAGCAAAACAGCGGGTGGCAGCCGGTGAAATGATTTACCGCTTTGGGGTATTGTCGGGGGGCTGAGACTGGTTTACCTTTCCTTTATTAAAAACCTTTAAACCTTCTATTATGAAACTTCGCGTAACGATTGACATTTTCAGTGGCCGCCCCAATCCGGTCATTGAAATCGAGGATGCAGCGGCTACCAAGATCATGGACCAGCTCAGCAATGCTTCCCGGATGAAAAAAATCACGAACAAAACAGCGCAGGCTCCCGGTAATCTGGGCTATCGCGGTCTGATTATCGAGCAAATCGGCAGGGCTTCCGGTGGATTGCCTGCTACCATGCAGGTAAGTCATCAGCATTTTTTTACCAATGACAGTTATTCCGAACTTTCCGGGGAAGCATTGGAAGAATTGGTATTGGGTAAACTGGGTCGTTTTACGGGTACCGGTGATAAAACGGAGTTCCGGCAATACCTGGAAAAGGAAATGAAACGTTTTCGGAACAAGTATGAGGAGATCTCCCGTATTCCGTATGTAATTTGGCCGCCACTGATTGGGAAAGCTTGTTTCTGTGCACCGGATCCGGATCTGGCCTGGTGGAATGATGGTGCTACGATTCAGGGTAACAATAACTGTTATAACTATGCCTCTAATTACCGGAGTGATACATTTGCGCAGCCGGGAAAAGCAGCCGGACAACAATACACCTCACTTTCCGGATGTTCTGTTGCAGCAGGATCGAGGAGTGCCAAAGATGGTGCTATTGCTGATCAGCTGATTGATTTACCTGCGGCAGATAATAAGTGTCCAAGGAAAGGACACCTGGTAGCGCTGGTGATTGCCCCGAATTCAGATTTTCACTGGTTCCGCAAGGGCCCGAATGGAAGATGGAGTCATAAACCTGGAAGTACAGCGGCAAGGATCACGGATAATGCTAACAATTTAATTACAGATCCAAGGACAGCAGATCGTGGTCCCTATACACAATTTTGTACCTTTATGCAGGTCATACACGGCCATATTAAAATTGCCTGATACTATTCATATCATCACTGCAACAGTTTGTCTCTATTCCGGCCGGATCAATCCATCCTGGACGATGACAGAAGAGGAATTAGACAAACTGTTGTTGTATATCCGATCTTTACCTGTTATCAATAAGCCGGTGGAAACCATGATGGGATATTCAGGTATTCTGATTCATTCCGGCCCGGTCAGACTGGAAATCTTCAATGAAAAGATCGGTCTCCGGGAAGACGACGTACGAACCCACTATGCCGATCTGCACCGCAAGCTGGAATGTGATATCCTGAAAATGGCACCAAATGATTTGCAGGATGAACTGAGAACGGGGTTCCGCCCGGTATCTGGTAAAAAGAAAGTGCTTAGCGCTGAACTTAATGTATGTTTTGGGGTTATTACAGCAAAACCTGCAAACCATGGCGGCCCATTCCATCTATAAAGTACAGCGATTACCGGTTTCTCTTGATCAGGCCTGGGAATTTTTCAGCAATCCGGCCAACCTGCAGGCGATTACGCCACCTGATATGGGTTTCAAAGTCATTTCCAAATACCATGGTCCGCTGATGTATGCGGGTCAGATCATTGAATACAAGGTAAAACCTGTGTTAGGGATACCCATTTACTGGATGACGGAAATCACCCAGGTAAAGGACAAACAATACTTTATTGATGAGCAGCGCTTTGGTCCTTATTCACTCTGGCATCACCAGCATCATTTCAAAGCCATCCCTGGTGGGGTGGAGATGACGGATATCATCCATTATAAGAATCCGCTGGGATTCATTGGCCGGATCGCCAATTCCCTTTTTATCAAGAAAAAACTGGAAGGCATTTTTCAATACCGTTTTCAAAAGGCGGAAGAATTGTTTGGTGCGTGGAAGGGGTGATATTTTGATATATCAAAAGCAATTTTGATGTTGTCGTTTGAAGGGCAGTAAGGTTGGAACTGACGTTTAGCCGAAGAGCGTTGTGAATTCAAAATACTCGGAGTCTAGTCACACTTTTGCAATATGTCACCCCGGACTTGATCCGGGGTCTTTCGGAGGAGGTTGTTATTCGCTAAACATTTTAAAGATACCGGGTCAGAGCTTGCCCCGGACCTGATCCGGGGCCCGGTATGACGTTAGTAGAGGCCCGTTGCAAGCGCCAAATAATTCGTGTATCGCTACGGGCTTATAATTTGTCACCCCCAACACTTGCTGTTGGGGGTCTTTTGAGGTATGACCTAATCCAACTTGACTTAGCCCCTGCTCCTTTTTACTTCGCCCTCTTCTTCAAATCAGCAACCGGTATCACCATCAGCCTGCCAATGGGTTCCTTCTCCCTGTAAGTAATCATTTTCAGATTGGTTGCTTCATTGGGGATAATGAACGGAGCCTGATAAGCCGGATAATATTGATCAGGAAAGGAATTATCAAAACTATAATGGATTGTCAGTCCGCTTACCTCGGTTGATAAATGTAAGGTATACGTGCTGCTGTCTTTTTTGCTCACCTGTACAATAGGATCATACAAACTGCGGGCATATTTAACCGTAGCGTTATCGAAGCGATCAAAATGCTTTTCCACTTTTTTTACAAAATAATTCCAGCCGTTCTCGGTGGTATCTCTTTTTTCTTTGGCTGTCCACAATGCTTCGGCCATGGCAAAGGCCCGGGGCCAGATCATATATTGCAGGTGACGGGTATTGGTTACCTGTTCGGACCAGAGGTTCGCCTGTCCGCCTTTGATCAGTGAGGGGTTCACGCCGGCAGGTACGGGTTCAAAACGAAAAACTTTTTTCAGGCGAAGGGAAGCATACACCGGTGGTTCAATGGAAGCATCACCCTGCATATAATCGAAATAGGAAAAATCGGTGGGACTCATCACTACTTCATGTCCCTGCGAGGCGGCTTCGATACCACCTTTCATTCCCCGCCAGCTCATCACAGCGGCATTGGGTGCCAGTCCGCCCTGTAATATTTCATCCCATCCGATCATTTTCTTTCCCTTGCTGTTGATGATCTTTTCCACGCGGCGAACAAAATAGCTTTGTACTTCATCGAGGTCTTTCAGTTTTTCTTTTTGCATCAGGGCTTTGATCTGTTCATTCTTCTCCCAGAAATTCCGGGCGGTTTCATCGCCACCCATATGGATATAGCCGAAGGGGAAGAGGGAAGCCACTTCTGTAAAAATTTTATCGAGGTATTCGTATGATTTTTCCTGGGCGGGGCAGATGGTATTATCGAGGGTGCCGTAGAAATGTTGTCCACCCCCTGGCCAGATCATGAAGCGGTCACCGGGACTTACATAATAGTCGCCGGGGGTGCAGGAAAGTTCGGGGTAGGCGGCTAAGGCAGCGAGACTATGACCGGGCACATCTATTTCAGGAAGAATATTTACAAAACGATCGTTCGCATATTTCACCAGATCGCGGATATCATCATGGGTATAGAAGCCGCCGTAGCTGGCTTTTTCTCCGGGTTGTGGTTTGGGAAAATTGCCAAAAGTACCGGTGCGCTCCACGCGCCAGGCGCCCACTTCGGTGAGTTTGGGTAATGATTTTATTTCGAGTCGCCAGCCCTGGTCATCGGTGAGGTGCAGGTGTAATAAGTTGAATTTGTATTTGGCCATCTGATCGATGAAGTCTTTTACTTCTTTCACAGTAAAAAAATGGCGGGATACATCTAGCATCAGTCCGCGCCATCCGAATCGGGGATGGTCTTCGATTGTCAGCAGAGGGATTTCCCATTCGGTGGGTGATTTCCGCATTTTTTTTTCTTCCACTTCATCGGGGAATAGTTGCAGGAGGGTTTGTACACCATAAAAAATACCGGCTGGTTCATTGGCTTTGATAGTGACACCGGTAGCACTGATTTGCAGTTTGTAGCCATTGGCTTGAATTGTCGCATCTTTTACCAGTGATAAGAGAATGGTTTTATTACCGGGCAGGGTTCCTTCTTTTACTTTTACCTCATTGGCGGTGTTTTGAAGGGTAATGGCGAGGCGGTCGGCGATTTGCCGTACTTCTTTATTGGCAGGACTGATGATGGTTAAATTATAAGGAAGGGTCAGGTTGCCTTTGCCGATCTGCATGGAATAGGGTTCGGGGATGATGGAGGGTGTCCAGTTGGGATCACGTCTCCTTCTGGCTACCTGTCCGAAAGCAAGATCGGTCAGCAGCAACAATGATAATAAGAGCGGGAGTATTTTTTTCATACCGGCAATTTTGTATGGCATGAAGATAATGAGTTTAACCGCTAAGTCGCAAGGACGCAATGGTACGCAAAGAAAATACAGGCAAGGCTTCGGAATTATTTAAAATATTTCCTTGCGCCTGCCTGCCGGTAGGCAGGGTTAAGTCTCTCTGCGAAAACTCTGCGTTCTCTTTTCTCTGCGGTGAAAAAAATACAAGGTTCCTCACTTCGTTCGGAATGACAGACTTTTGTAAGGGTAAAAGAAATACAAGATTTCTCGCTACGCTCGAAATAGTAGATTGCTCCGACTCCCGACTGCTGACTGTAGACTGCTAACTGTCGACTGCTGACTGTCGACTGCCGACTGTCGACTGCCGACTGCCGACTGCTACCCCGGCATCCTCGAAATATACTTCTCAATCTGTTTGATCTGATCAACGATCTGCGGAGTGGTAGGTCTCAGTGCTTTTGCTTTCCGGAAGAAATCTTTACTGGCGCGGAACTCTCTTTTATTCATCATGATGCTGCACATCTGTAAATAAGCGGCGGCTTCATTTTCTTTATCGGGGAGTCCTTTGCGGATGGCCTGGCGGATATAGCTTTCGGCTTGTTTGAGGTCATTCTTTTGCATAGAGAGCATTCCCATTTGCAGCATACTGGCACCTTCGGCTTCTTTCATGGGCATACCCAGGTCGAGGCCTTTCTTCATCATTTTTTCTGCACCATCGAAATCCTGTTTCATCATGGCGATATTTCCCTTGAGGGTATAATACACCGAGCGGATGGGTTTATAGAGCAGGTTGGGGAATTTGATAGAGTTCAGCACTTTTTCAGCACCATCCATATCGCCGTTTTCCATGTATTCCTGGATCAGGCGGAGGGGTCCGAAGAAGAAATGTCCGAGTACCAGGATTACGGCGATCAGGTAAAGGGGGAAGGCGGGCCAGAAACTCGCGGAATAGTTTACGTATCCACCTAATCCAAGCAGGGCAATTCCGATCCAGAGGCGGTATTTAATGAGGAGATTATAAAACTTCATGGTGCTAGATATTCCCAAAGGAATGAACCCGGTAGGGGTGGCTTTGGGGGTTGCAAAGATACGTTGCGGGGGGCAAAAGGGCTATTCTTTTGCGTCGTTGATCTCGATCCAGTAGCCATCGGGGTCCTGGAAGTAGATCTGCTGAACGCCGTCCACTCTTTTGGTCACGGTTCCTTTTTCCCCGGCCCAGTTTTCGTAGGCTATCTTGTTTTGTTCCAGCGTTTTAATGAAAGCGGGAACAGAGGCCACGGAGAAGCAGAGGTGGTTATGTTTATCCGGACTGGCTTTGGCGGCGGCGCCTTCGATCAGGTGCAGGTGG
Organism: Chitinophagaceae bacterium; assembly: GCA_016720745.1. Classification (GTDB taxonomy): domain Bacteria; phylum Bacteroidota; class Bacteroidia; order Chitinophagales; family Chitinophagaceae; genus JJ008. Next base: position 562,528 of record JADKKA010000018.1, read on the forward strand.
GCCTTGGGGCCGATGCTGAACCAGGTATGTTTGCCATCGTGGAAGGGTTCGGGGATGGTATCGAGTCCGATCACCTGCTGGTAAAAATTAGTACTGGTTTTCAGATCAATCACATGGTGGGCGATATGGTTGATCACGGCTTTGGGCTGGGCCTGGAGACTGGCGCCGGTGGCCATGAAGCCGGGTATCAGGAAGAGGGCGATTGTTCGCATGCGCTTGAATTTGAATGGGAAGGTAATGGTTAATCAGTTATTTTTACAGCCCGCTTTTTGGGGCATTTGTCCGGAATTTTTTTTACTTCATCATTCAAAATTCCTTGTTCAACTGTTCGTCAATCAGCCGGTCCCGTAGTTCAATGGATAGAATAGAAGTTTCCTAAACTTTTGATACAGGTTCGATTCCTGTCGGGACTACATCGCCCGCCATAGATTTTTGCTTAGGCGGGCTTTTTTATTGGGGAACTGATGACAAAGAGAGCCCATATATAACTGTGATTGGAACATGAACGGCATGCCGGTTGGAAGCACATCAAAAAGGCTGGATTTTTTTCTTACAAAATAATAGGCAAGCTATAATTGGTACTTCTTCCCCCGCCGACCTCTTTCACCAAAACTTTCTTGTTCAACAGATCCTGTATATCTCTCAGCGCAGTATCGGGAGATGTTTTGGTCATCTTTGCCCATTTGGAGGTATTCATTTTTCCTTCAAAGCCGTCCAGCAGTTTGTTCAACATCAATTGCTGCCGGGAGTTCAGAATAGTGGTAGCATGTTTTTCCCAGAAACGGGCTTTATGCAATACTGTGGCCAGGATTTCCTGGCTGGCATCGAGGCTACGTCCCAGACATTGTAAAAACCAGGTCAGCCATTTTGTAATATCCATCGATCCCTTTTGTGTGCTTTCGAGTATATCATAATATGCAGTTCGTTCCTTTCGGATCTGGGCACTCATACTATAAAAGCGTAGGGCGGATTGATCGGCACGGGAAAGCTGACAATCGGCAATCGCCCGGGCAATCCGACCATTGCCATCATCGAAAGGATGAATCGTAACAAACCACAAATGTGCCACCGCTGCTTTCAAAACCGGATCCATCTGCCGGTCTTCGTTGAACCAATGGATGAATCGTTGCATCTCTTCTTCCAAACGATTGGCATCCGGTGCCACAAAATGTATTTTCTCCCTTCCCATGGCACCGGAAACTACCTGCATGGGATCCTTTGCTGTATGATTACGCCAGGCGCCGACGGTAATTTTATACATACCGCTTCTGCCTGTAGGAAATAAGGCAGCGTGCCAGCCGAATAATCTTTCGGCCGTTAGGGTTTGTTTGTTATGTTGTGTGGCATCTAGCAACATCTCAACCACTCCATCAACATGACGGTCTGATGTTACCATTCCGGCTATCTGCAATCCAAGCCTTCGGGCAATAGACGACCGAACCTGATTAGGATCCAGTATTTCACCTTCTATTTCTCCCGACTTCACCACATCCATTGTAAGGTTTTGCAGGTTGGCTTCTGCCTGAAGTGAAAATCCTAAGGCTTCCATCCGGCCCAGCAATCTTCCCTGACGGTTACGGATCTCGGCCAGCAAGGGGCTTACCAGTTCATGGTTCCAGGTAAAACCGGGCCAATGGGGTAGTTGGTGTATATATATGGCCATTCACCGCATTTTTTGCGGTAAAAATAAGATATTTTCTCCGCATTTCTATAAAATCCGCATATTATGCGGAAAATAAGCTAATTATTCGCCGCATACCTGGTATTCAAAGGGGGCTTTTTCGGTTGAGAATAAGTCGGGGCAAAACAATCAGAGATTCCTTTTCATCTTGTTCCCCTTTCCAATACACTAGATAATTGACCTGTGCTTTGGTGATCTGATATTCCTCCCTTTATCACAACAATTCAATTCCTCAACTGTAATGACCATTCATAATGGAATACCCGGAATTAAATACAGCCGGTACCGACCGGATCATCGAAATGGCCTGGGAAGACCGCACGCCTTTTGAAGCCATTCGTTATCAGTTCGGACTATCAGAACCACAGGTGATATCACTGATGCGGAAAGAATTGCGTCGCAGCTCCTTCCTGCGCTGGAGAAAAAGAGTGCAGGAAGGTATCAGCCATAAACACCTGTATAAAAGGAATCCCGAAATCAGCCGTTTCAAATGCTCCAGGCAAAGAGCCATCAGCGGCAACCGGATTTCAAAAAGATGAATTATCAATGAATTACTATCCGGTACAGATCATCCCCACACAACTATTTTCTTTACAAAGTTTGCAGTAAAATCATGATCCACAACCATACATCCATCCCGGCACTGGAAAAAAGATACCGGGCCAACCTCATCAATTCATTGGGCGGTTTTAAAAGTCTTGTCCTGATCGGTACCCGGCACGAATCAGGCGCCGAAAACCTGGCCACTTTCAGCAGCCTTTTTCATTTAGGGGCTGATCCTGCGCTTTGCGGTATCATTGTGCGACCCACTCAGCCGGGCATCAATACATTGCATAATATCCAACAGCAAAAACAATATACCATCAATCATGTGCGTCCTGCTTTTTACCGCGAAGCCCACCAGTGCAGCGCCAAGTATCTCCCGGGTGAAAGTGAATTTGAAGCTACCGGTCTTCATTCTTATTATGTAAACGGTATTCATGCCCCCTTTGTGGAAGAAAGTCATATCCGCTTTGCCTGTGAAACCGAGAAAATTATTCCGATTGAGTTAAATGACACTACCCTGGTCATCGGCCGGATCATTTATGTGGAAGTACCTGATGAATGGGTGGGAGCAGATGGATTTATAGATCTGGAAAAAGCAAACACCGTAACCTGCAGCGGGCTTGATAGTTATCATACTACCTCCAGACTGGCCCGGCTGAGTTATGCCAAACCAGACAGGCCGGTAACTGAGATACACTGAAAAACAGACCCGGTTATTTTTTTGCAGGCAGCGGATCATTGGCTGCCATGGCGCTGTATTTTCATAAACCGTGAAAACACCCTTTTCTTTGCAATTGTAATCTCTTTACTTTGGACTGTCAGTGAATTTTAAAATTTAAATTATACTCACATGCCTGCTATTACATTTAAAGGTGATGTTAGTGATGCAGCCGGAGCTTCAGTTATATTAATCGTGAGTGCTGTAGGTTACGATTACAGCGAGATTTTTGACGGAACATTCACAAGAACCAAAAACCTGCCTCCCGGGAATTACGAAATTACTGTCGTTTGCTTAACTGATGGGGAAATGGACTTTAATATTTCAGGGAATTTAATCTCAGTCAACCCCGTTGTTCCAGAAACTTTTGATAGTGATAAAATTGGTAACAGCTACAATTTAAAAGTATAAATATAGTTATGAAAAGAAATTTACTGGTGTTATTATTAATTGTCAATGCAATAGTCACTACCGCACAAACTAAACAAAAAATGGAATGGGAAGATGAAATAAACGCTAAAAAATCAGGAGATGATAAAGCCAGTTTTTCATCAATCCTGAATGCACTTGGAAAATTCACATCACAAGATGGATCCGCCATTACTTTTAATCCAACCTTATATGGTTTAGCATCATTGTTCAACCCAGGTATAAAAAAGCAGGAGAAATTCAGAGACGCAATTTTTTTACGTAATTTTCAGTTGAACCTCGGCTTTACTCCTTCTGAAGAATCTATTTTTAAAGTTGATGATTTCCAATCTGGGTTTAGTTATGCTTTTCTTAATAATAAAAAGCTGACTGCTGCAGACTATCAACAACTTTCCGCAGCCGAGCCAGCCCGCCGAATGGAATTGTTCCTTAAAACACTTAACCAATTTATTGTAGAGAACGAGACTAATAAGGAAGGTATTTCTGCAAAAGAATATCGTGCGAAAATACTTTCTAAAGATGAAAAGGCTACTATGACTTCTGCACTCCAGAGTTTTTTAATGAAACAACTTGGTGTACAAAAAGAGGAAGAGTTGAAGGAGATGGCATTTGGTCATATTAACGCATTCAAAAACAAATTGACTGAACTGTCAAAGCGCACCTCGCTCACATTTGACTTCAAAAGCACTTACAGTTTCGCCGATAAACAATGGGGTGAACTGAGTTTTACCCCGGTAAACCTGTATTGTTATTTCAATAAATCCAAATTAAGCAGCCCCGGTTTAAATGCCACGCTCAGTTATGTATTGGGGACCGATACTTCGACCAAACAAGCTTTAAAAAGAAGAACTATTGAAACAGAAGTAGGGATGAACTTCCCCATTAAAGTAAATCCGGAAACAGAAAAAGCAGCTTTTGAAATAAAACCCGGCATCAGCTATAAATATATTACGGCAAGGGTCTATCGGGATGAAAAGAAATCACAGTTCGATCCCACCCTTACTTTCCGCATTCGTATCAATGATGATTTCTATCTTCCGTTGAAGCTGGAATATGACACAGAGAATGCCGAACTGTTTGGCTTCCTGTCGATTCAGTTTTCATTGAATTAAATTGGGATAGCAATTTTTCGGAATGAAGGAAGGGGCTTAGCAGGAAACAAAGTAAAATTTTAAGCTGGTTGAAATACCTGCTCCTTTTTTTGCTGTTTCCTTTCAATTCTTTTTCACAGGAAGCCAATACCGACTTTCAATTTGGCCCAGATGGCACCATGCTTATTGCATGATCTCCTGAGTCGGTTGCCTAAGGGGTTAATCGTAATTTTGCCAGCAGAGATTTTACAGGAACAACCTGGCAAAATGGTTCTCCAGGTGCTCCCGCATGCCTTTTCTAAAATCTTCGGGGTTTCCGTTTTCGAGGAGATCTACCAGTTCTTTGTGCGAGACGAATGTTTTAAGGAGCGGTTGTTTTTTTAATAATCCGCTGTTGTGAACATAGTCAAAAACCGGGAGCAGCATTTTCTGAAATTTCTTCAGTGTTTCGTTTCCGGTGATTTCGTAGAGCTTGCCATGAAAAGCAATTTCGTGTTCAACATTAAAAAGGTGGTACTGGGTGGCCGGGGGCTCATTGCTCACGATATTCCTTAACTCTGTGATATCTTCTTTTGTGATCCGGTGAAAAAGCAAATCAGCCATTCCTATTTCAAGTACTAGCCGGATTTCGAAAATTTCTTTTAAAGTTTCCTGGTCCAGGATATGAGGGTTCATACTCTTGCTCATCATGCCGAATAAATCGGGACTGGTAATAACCGAGCCTCTCTTTTTCCGGGATTCAATCAGTCCCATCATTTTCAGTCTTGTCAGCGCTTCCCGGATCACGGTCCTGCTCACTCCCAATGCTTCCGCCAGTTCAACTTCTTTAGGAATAACATCTCCCACAGCCAGCTTACGTTCCCTGAGCAGTTCTACCAGACTGTCTTCTACTTTATCAACCAGGCTGCTGGTATCTATTGATTTGATGTCAGATTTAAGTAAGCCCAGGGCCATACTATTATGTATTACTTATAAATTTCAGTGCAAAGTTACGAAAAATTGAGAAATTTTTAATTGATACATATATCATTAATAATCAATTAAATATGTGGTTTAAAAATTTTTTTTGGAAATACGGGGGTATTCTTTTTATTTTTGTTATGTCATACATAATACACAAAATAAACTGCTTGTCATGAAATTAAAATGTCTAAGGCTTTGTCTGTTTGCCTTGTTTGTCTTTCAGGCATCTGCCATTATAGGCCAGGCCAGGAAAGTAAATGGAAGGGTGCTCAGTGATGATTCCGGTCCGCTGGCTGGTGTTTCTGTAACCATTAAGGGTAAACAGGGAGGGGTACAAACGAATGCGAGTGGTGAATACAATATAGAAGTATCCGAAGGAGATGTGCTGCTGTATTCCTTTTCCGGATTTAAATCAAGGGAATACAAAGTAACCGCCGGAGCTATTCCTGATATTACTCTTGAAACAAAAGTGAGCGAACTCGATGCAGTAGTAGTGACGGGTTATGGCACACAAAAAAGAAAAGAAGTGACCGGTGCCGTATCCACCGTGAGTCCCAAAACATTTGAACATAGTCCCAGTACCAATGTGGCCACCGTATTACAGGGTAATGTCCCTGGTTTACGGGTGCAGCAACGGACCGGTCAGCCCGGTACCACGCCTTCCATTTCATTCAGGGGCGGTACTGAATTTGGCGGCGGCGGAACTCCGCTCTTTATCGTAGATGGTGTAATTGTTCCATCACTATATGGTTTAGACATTAACGATGTGGCCAGCATTGATTTGTTAAAAGATGCCGCTACAACGGCCATCTATGGTGCCCGTGCTGCCAACGGGGTTGTACTGGTTACCACAAAAAAGGGACAAAAAGGAAAAACCAGGGTCACTTATTCCTACAGTCATACCATAAACTATATCCGGAAGAACCCATCCGAGTACCTGAGTGCTTCCGATTATATACGCATGAACCGGATCGGGATTCAATCACGTTTCAGGGGCGATTCCATTGATAACAATACAGGGGCCATGAATACGGATCGTAATCAGATACTGGGTGCCTGGGGCTGGGCGGTTAACACCGGCTGGCGTTCAGCCGAAGGTTTGTATACCACCCAATTATTGAATAACCAGAACCGTCATTTACTCAATAATCCTAAATGGAAACTGCTGGTTGATCCTAATCCTTTTAATACTTCTTTAATTGACAGTATCATTTTTACTGACCTGAGCGCAAAAGAACGGGAAGCGTTGATTTTGCAGCAGGTGAACACTAATGAACACAATGTCAATTTTTCCGGTGCAAATGAACAGGGATCTTATGCATTGTCACTGGGAACGGTAAAAGACAATGGAATGATCATTGGCTCCTGGTTAAAAAGATTCAATTTAAATTTTAACGGGGGCCTGAATGTGGGAAATCATCTGAAAATAACCACCAATATCGGTGCCTATAATGTAGAACAGGCATTGCCTTATGGCGGATTTAATAATGTGGACCCCGAAGGAGGGGCTGCCGGGGGACTGCTTCAGCGCTTTGTAGGAGTAGCTCCAACTGTTCGTTATGTGAATGATACCTCAGGTGTTGTTTTGCCTGGTCCCAATGATGTAACACTCGGTAATCCTTTATACTGGAGCAGCCTGACAGTAAATAATACCAATCAGCAACGCTTTCTGGGAGGAATCAACCTGGAGTACACCGTACTGCCCTATCTTAAAATACTGGCCAGTGGGTCAGGTTATTACCAATACACGACTAATAATTTTTTTACCAAGGCATTTCAACAGGGTAATGGTGGCGCATTTAATACCAACAGAGCCGCCAGCTTTAATAATACCCGAACCGTTCAGTATACAACCAATGCCTTTTTGCAGTTTAATAAAAATTTCAAAGGTCATACCGTAACTGCACTGGCCGGCGGGGAATTTTATGATTTTAAAAATTATGTCAGCTCCGGATTTTCCCAGGGATCACCCACCGATCTGGTTCCCTGGTTAACCGCTTCCACCCCGCCGAGTTTACAGGGTACCACGATCATTAATCCGGCAGGAGCCTCATCCAATTTCAACCAGTGGGAACGTATTGCATCCGTTATCGGCCGGGTAAACTATACCTATAAAAACAGGTATTTGTTAACTGCAGTGATGAGGGTGGATGGCTCCAGCAGGCTTAAAAAAGGAAACTACTATGGAACTTTTCCCGGTGTTTCAGTTGGATGGAACCTGCACAACGAAAATTTTTATAAAGGAACAGCTGTTTCAAAATACGTGAGCAGCATCAAACCCCGTATCAGTTATGGTGTGAACGGAAATGTAAACTCACTTGGTTTCTTTGCTACCTCTCAAATTTATAATAATGCCGGTACCTATAATGGTTTTGGAGGAACTTATGCCGGTTCATATATCAATTCAGATGTTAGATGGGAACGCACCAACAGCCTGAATCTTGGCCTTGACCTTGGAATACTGAACGAAAGAATCACCCTGAATGTGGATTATTTTGTAAGGAATGTATTTGATAAACTGGCTGGTCTGAATATCTCTTCCCAAACAGGATTTGGCAGCTTTACTACCAATCTGGGTCAGTTACAGAATAAAGGGATTGAACTGGCAGTGAATGCAAAAATCATTGAACCCAGAAAACTAAACGGGTTCAGTCTTGATTTGGGAGTTAATTATTTTCATGTAAAGAGCTTTGCCAAGAAACTTCCATTTAACGGATTGCCCGGAAACAGGTCCAACGGTTTTTTTGTATGGGATCCTAAAAATCCGGGACAACAAATGTATGTCGGTGGCCTGGTGGAAGGAGAAAGGATTGGTTTAGATGAAGTGTGGGCGCCACAGTGGGATGCGATTTATACTGATCTCTCAAAAATCACATCTGATGCAAATGTGTACAATGCTTTCCTGCCTTATACCAATAAAAAGATAAAACAGCTGGGGGATGCCCAGTGGCACCAGGTGTATAAAAATGACACTATCGACAGCCGGCAGTTTGTGAAAGTAGGACGTACAACTCCCCAGCATATGGGTGGATTCAATCTGAGCAGTTCCTTTAAAGGGATCAGGCTCTATGCCGGTTTTGATTATGCATTCGGTTTCGTGATTTTGAATAATCAGGTGGTTCGTGGTCTCAGCCAGGTACAGGGTTCACAGAATCAGACAACGGACGTATTAAATAGCTGGTCACCTACCAACCCCAATGGTACAATGCCCAGATTTTACTGGGCCAATCAGGGAAGAAATTATGCAACAGATGCAAGCGGAAATAACCCTGCGGCCAATTTGTGGGAAAAGGGAGATTATGTAATGTTAAGAGAACTAACAATTGCATATGACTTGAACGAACAGATACTCAGCAAGTATCTTGGAAACAGATTGAAAGGGCTTAGTATTAATATTACGGGAACCAATCTTGTTTATTTCTCCGGGTATAGTGGCAACTTCCCTGAAGTAGGCGGAGTAGACCAGGGCAAATTCCCGCTACCCAAAAGACTTACAATCGGGGTGCGTGTAACCTTATAAAAATTATTCAAGACAAAAAATGCAATCATGAAACAAAATAAATTTTTGATACTGACAACACTTGTTGCATTCGTTGTGGGAACAGTATCCTGTACCAAGAAACTGGATGAAGTAGTACCACAGGATGCCATCAGTAAAGATCAGGCATTGAAAGATCCCAATGCAGCCCGGACATTGTACCATGGCGTTTACGGCCGTTTTCGTGCTTTGGATGCCACTTTTTTCCAGCTGGGAGAAATGCGTTCAGATATCTGGGTAGATGGTCTTTTCACTGAATCGGTAGACGGAGGCTTGCAAAATCTTTACCGGCACAATATCAGTAACCTGAACGTGCCTTTTACCGGCTGGGCCGGATTTTATAACCTGATATACAATTTCAACAGCGTTATCAAAATCATTCCGCAAACAACCCTGCCTGATGCAGAGAAGTCGAGAATCCTTGCTGAAGTATATGGCCTGAGAGCATATGTTTATTATACCATGCTCCGGACCTGGGGAGCTGTGCCGTTAAATACTGAACCGGTAGAAACGATTAACAATGCCGCGGAGACCTACAAAGCACGTACCAGTCCTGATTCGGTTATGAGGCAGATCAAGACAGATATTGAACAGTCGCTGCAGTTATTCGGACCCACTAATACAATATCTGCTGCAAAAAGGGTCTACTGGAGCAGACTGGCCACCCTGGTTTTGAAAGGTGATGTATTCATCTGGTCAGGTACACATATGGGCGGTGGCAATACAGATATTACAACTGCCAAAACTGCTTTGCAGGAGGTCAGAAATCTGCAGGGAGCATCACTGGATTTGCAAACAAATTATGCTGACATATTTGATCCTACCAAAAAGAACAACAACAAGGAAATCATCTTTGCCATCAACTATGAACTGCAACAGGCACAAATGGGAATTTTTGGCAGTTTTCTTGTTAATTCCATACAAGCTACTACGCTGTCATTTGCCCAGGCGGCCACACCAACCGTGTCTTCTGTTTATCCTTATGTGAATGGGGCCAACCGGGTAGGAATGAATCAGGCAATGATCACCAGATTAACCGCTCCTCCGGCAGACCAGCGAATTACCGGCAGCTTTCGGGTGATGTATTCTACCGCCTCTCCCTTTGGAACCAGAGGTGTACTATTAACGAAATATATTGGCACAACAGCCGGTACATCACAGGTGTTTAACAATGATTTTCCTGTTTACAGGTACGCAGATGTTTTATTGCTATTGGCAGAAGCAAAATCCAAACTGGGTGAAGATCCTTCTGCTGAAATAAATGCGATCAGGCTCAGGGCTTATGGAGCCGGTTACACGCCTTATGTCAATGGAACTGTTACAGCAAACATGAATGCCATCCTGGAAGAATACCTGAAGGAATTTATCGGTGAAGGAAAAAGATGGTGGGCGCTCCGCAGGGCCGGGGATTCTTATGTATATGCCAACCTGAACCCGGTGTATTTCTCACCTACCAGTACTGCTAAATTTTTATTGCCTTTGTCGCAGGCGATGTTAACAGCAGATCCATTGCTTACACAAACACCCGGGTACTAAACGGTTTATTTATAAGCAGCATCAGCAATCTCAGCCGGGGGCATTCCTGTCCCCGGTATTTTCAGATAATTGTTTTCTTTCTATATATTGTTAAAAATCCTTGCATGACCAATCAACATTTATCAGGTCTCATTGCGGCTCCCTTTACGCCCATGCACCCCAATGGTTCACTGAATCCTGAGATCATACCGGACTATTATGAAATGCTGAAAGCCAACCGGGTCAAAGGGGCATTTATCTGCGGTTCCACAGGAGAAGGGGCATCAATGACTACCCGGGAGAAAATGATCGTTGCAGAAGCCTGGGGAAAATGTACAAGAGAGGATAAGGATTTTATTGTGATGCCTTTGTTGGGAGGAACGTCCCTGGCAGATTGCAGAGAGCTTGCCCTTCATGCAAGAGATACTGGTTTAAACGCTGTTTCTTTTACATCGCCCTACTATTTTAAACCTGCAACCGTGGAAGCCCTGGCTGCCTGTTGCTATGAAGTGGCGGCTACTGTACCGGATATGCCTTTCTACTATTATCATATCCCTGTACTCAGCGGAGTGGGTTTTCCGATGTTGGATTTGTTAAAAGCCGTAGATGGTTATATTCCCAATTTTGCCGGGATTAAATATACCCACGAGGATTTCATGGATTTTCTTTCCTGTAAACATTTTCGGGATGGAAAATATGATATGCTCTGGGGAAGAGATGAAAATATGTTGCCGGCTTTATCATTGGGGACAAAAGCTTCTGTTGGAAGTACGTTTAATTATGCTGCTCCGCTCTATCACAAACTGATTGATGCATTTCAGAACGGAGAAATGGAAAAAGCGGCCGGTTACCAGCAGCAATCTATTGATATGATCAGGTTGCTTGGAAAATACGGAGGAATTGCAACCGGAAAAGCGTACATGAAATTAATCGGAATGGATTGTGGCGAATTCCGGCTGCCGGTTATAAACATGAAGGAAACGGAATTTGAAAAATTCAGTTTTGATACCCAGCAAATCGGGTTTAATAGTTATTGTTCCGTTCAGGCGAAAATTAAAGACAAAATAGTGTCAGGTATTCAGGCGAAACAGGCATGAAGTTAACTTACCATATTATTACACTCAGTATCATGTTTTCTGCCGCAATCAGTCATGCTCAAATAAAAAAATCTCCTTTTACCTGGCGTATTGCCGGAGCCATTCCACCGGCAAAGGGCGAAATCACGGCTCCGGGTGTGGCGGGTCCTGTTACCGGTATATATAATGATATCATGATAATTGCGGGAGGTGCCAATTTCCCGGATAGTATGCCCTGGCAGGGAGGAAAAAAAAGATATTACCAGCAAGGCTATTTTTTTGCGGCCAAGGGAAAGCATTTCGTTCCGGTGAATGAAGCGTTTGAATTACCTGAACCGATCGCATATGCGGCAACCTGCTCTACACCTTCCGGAATATTTTATGCCGGAGGCGAAAATGAAAATGGAATTGCTTCCCGCTCTTACCTGCTGAAATGGGATAAGCGTATACAAAAGCTCGTTACAGATGAGTTACCAGGCTTGCCAATTGGTCTTGTCAATGCTGCCTGTGCCAATTTGGGAAATACTGTTTTTATTGCAGGGGGCGAAACAAAGGAAGGCGTTTCTGCCAGCTGCTGGTCTCTTGATTTGGAAAAAAGTAAGGATGGATGGAAAGCGTTACCAGCCTTACCTGTACCTGTTTCACATGCTGTATTAGCTGTTGTTGAGAAGGACGGATGGCCGCAGCTATTTCTTTTTGGAGGCCGAAGAAAAAATCAATCGGGTATCAGTGAATTATATAGTGCTGTATATACATTGAATCTGCTGCAAAAAGAATGGGTGGCCAAACCTTCATTGCCTTATTCTCTGTCGGCAGGCACCGGATTGGCAGCTGGTGAAAATGAAATTTATTTATTTGGCGGAGATCAGGGCACCGTATTCAGTCAGGTGGAAAACTGCCTGGCTGCCATTAATGCTGAAACAGATGTTGTTAAAAAGCAAATACTGGTTCAAAAGAAAAATCAATTATTACTTACCCATCCCGGTTTCAGTAAAACAGTATTACATTATAATCTCTCCACCGGCATTTTCACACCTGCAGGGTCCATACCCTTTTCATCGCCGGTAACAACAACAGCTTTCTGGATAAAAAAATCCGTGATGATTCCCAGTGGAGAAATCAGGGCCGGGGTTCGGAGTCCACAGATCCTTATGGCAAAATATCGAAGCAAGCATCCATGAAGCAGTCAAAACTATATCCATGGATGGTAGTTGCCCTGCTTTGGGTAGTGGCTTTGTTGAATTACCTGGACCGGCAAATGCTCAGTACCATGAAACCGGCCATGATGGCCGATATACCGGAGCTGACATCCGCAGTTAATTTCGGCTACTTAATGGGTATATTTCTCTGGGTGTATGGGGCCGTCAGTCCGTTTGCCGGTGTATTGGCAGATAAAGCGAGCCGGAAATGGATCATCGTCGGAAGCCTCTTTGTTTGGAGCGGGGTCACATTTTTAATGGGATATGCATCAAGCTATCAGCAGCTTTACTGGCTCAGAGCATTAATGGGTGTGAGTGAAGCTTTATACATACCAGCAGGATTATCACTGATTGCAGATTATCATACCGATAAAACCAGGTCACTGGCGGTGGGAATACATATGACTGGCTTGTACATGGGCCAGGCACTGGGTGGATTTGGTGCAACGATTGCTGACAGATTTTCCTGGCAGCAAACCTTTACTTTATTCGGTATTACCGGAATCATTTATGCAATAATTCTGGCTTTTCTGCTGAAAGAGAAAAGAAATAGTGCCGGAGATCCATTAATGGCACCGGCCGAAAAAGTGCCGGTCTTTAAAGGTCTCGCGGTTTTGTTTACGAATATTTCATTCTGGATCATCCTGTTTTATTTTGCGATACCCAGTTTACCCGGCTGGGGTGTAAAAAACTGGCTCCCTACTTTATTTGCCGAAAATCTGGGTATCAGTATGACCAGGGCCGGACCTCTTTCTACGATAACAATTGCCGCTTCCTCTTTTCTCGGTGTCATCTTTGGAGGATTATTATCCGACCGATGGGTGCAAAAAAATATTCGTGGCAGAATTTATACGAGTGCGATTGGCCTGGGGCTTACCATTCCTGCCCTGATGTTTATCGGACTCGGACACTCTTTGTTTTCAGTCATTGCAGCCGCATTTTGTTTTGGTTTTGGATTTGGGATGTTTGATGCGAACAATATGCCGATTCTATGTCAGTTTGTTTCACCTAGATACCGGGCCACTGCTTATGGGATGATGAATATGGTAGGAGTGTTTGCCGGGGCATTCATCACCAACCTTTTTGGTAAATCAACTGATACGGGTAGTCTGGGTAAAGATTTTGCAATCTTATCAGGTATCGTAGCCCTGGCACTGGTTGTGCAGTTGTTGTTTTTAAAGCCCGTTGAAAAGTCAAACCCCAATTAAATTCAGGCAATGAAAAAATCGGTAATCTTAGTTTTCCTGTTGCTCGGCTTTCTGACCGGCTATAATCAAAACCCGGCAGTACCTGTTTTTGAATCGGGAAAAGAAGGCCATAAGTCTTATCGAATCCCTGCAATAATTTCATTACCTAACGGTGATTTACTGGCATTTGCAGAGGGTCGGAAAAATAATTCCGGCGATTTCGGAGATATCAATATTGTATTAAAAAGAAGCACTGATAAAGGAAATACCTGGGGTTCATTGCAAACAGTAGTGGACAATGAGTTACTCCAGGCCGGTAACCCGGCTCCGGTAGTAGACGTAAGAGATCCCCGATTTCCCGGCGGACGTATTTTTCTGTTTTATAATACCGGGAACAATCATGAAGGAGAAGTGCGAAAAGGAAAAGGGTTAAGAGAAGTATGGTATAAAACCTCCACAGACGGTGGTGTAACCTGGGGTGAGCCTGTTAATATCACTACTCAGGTACACCGGCCGAATCAGCCAGCGCTGAATAGTGCTTATCAGTTCAGTGAAGACTGGCGCAGTTATGCGAATACTCCCGGACATGCCATGCAGTTTCAGGAAGGAACTTACCGGGGAAGGATATTTGTGGCTGCCAATCATTCAGCAGGTGATCCGCAGAAACAGGCAGAGGATTATGATGCACACGGATTTTATTCCGATGACCATGGAGAAACTTTTCATCTGGGATCAGCTTTGCATATACCCGGAAGTAATGAATCGATCGCTGCAGAATTGGGGAAGGGTAAACTGATGATGAACAGCCGTAATCAAAAAGGACATATCCGTAGCCGTATCGTATCTGTAAGCAGTGATGGAGGGCAAACCTGGGATACCAGTTATTATGATAAAAATCTGCCTGACCCCGTTTGTCAGGGAACAATCCTGACAATCGGAAAAAAGAAAGGAAAGAACATTCTTGCATTTTGTAATGCAGCGGATGAAAAGAAAAGAGACAATCTTACACTTCGGGTCAGTTATGATGATGGCCGGTCATGGCCGGTTGCTAAACTGATTGATAAGGCAGAACAACTGAAAGACAATGCCGCTTATTCTGATATTGTAAAATTATCAAAACGTAGTGTCGGGGTACTGTATGAGAAAAATGGTTATTCTCAGATATTATTCATTGCCGTTAAATGGAAGTAATCAAAGTAAAATGAAATATTCCAACGCAGAATTGATTCAACTACGGGATTTTTATCAGAGTCGTCTGCTTCAAAACACGATCCCTTTTTGGTTTCCCCGTTCTTATGATCGTGAATTCGGGGGTTTTTTGTTAATGAGGGATGAGGATGGAAGCTTACTGGATGATGATAAAGCTGTTTGGGTTCAGGGCAGGGCAACCTGGATGTTGTCAACATTATACAATACAGTAGAACAGCGGCAGGAATGGCTGGAAGGGGCCCGAATGGGATATGAATTTCTGAATAAGCATTGTTTTGATTCAGATGGGAAGATGTTCTTTCATGTAACCAGAGAAGGTAATCCCATCCGGAAAAGAAGATATTTTTTCTCAGAAACTTTTTATGTGATTGCAGCGGCGGCCTATGCTAAGGCAAGTGGTGACCAGGAGGCTGCGGAAAAAGCAAGATTGATTTTCGGTAAATGTATTGAGTATGCCACCCATCCGGAATTATTACCGGCAAAATTTACCGATACACGTCCCTCAAAAGGAATTGGTGTTCCCATGATTCTGATTAATACTGCGCAGGTGCTGCGTGAAACCATTGGTGATCCCCGCTGTGATGAATGGATCAGTAAATGGATAGCTGTTATTGAAAAGGACTTTGTAAAAGATGATATCCGCTGCGTCATGGAACAGGTGGCACCCGATGGCAGTATCATTGATCATATTGATGGCCGAACCCTGAACCCGGGGCATGCCATTGAAGGAGCCTGGTTTATACTGCACGAAGCCATTTACAGAAACCGGGATCAGCGTTTGATCGACCTGGGCTGCAGGATGATAGATTATATGTGGGAACGGGGTTGGGACCAGCAGTATGGTGGCATTCTTTATTTCCGGGATGTTTATCATAAGCCGGTACAGGAATACTGGCAGGATATGAAAATGTGGTGGCCGCATAATGAAACAATCATTGCCACATTGCTGGCCTTTCTTATTACCGGGAACAGTAAATATGCCGGCATGCATCGGCAGGTGCAGGAGTATGCGTACAAGCATTTTCCGGATACAGTACACGGAGAGTGGTATGGTTATCTTCACCGAGATGGTTCAGTAGCCCAACCGGCAAAAGGGAATCTGTTTAAAGGGCCTTTTCATTTGCCCAGACAGGAATGGTACTGCAGTCAAATACTCAGTCAGTATTTAACCTAGTATGAAAGCATTAATCGTTGCTGTATTATTCAATTATGCTGTAATTGCTCAGGTAAGTATCCCTGCACAATTCTCTGATAATATGGTATTGCAGCAGCAAAAACCTGTTTTGGTCTGGGGTAAGGGGGTGCCGGGTAATCAGGTAATTGTTTCTCTGGGGAGCTACCAAACCAATGTAACAGTAGCCAGCGACTCCTGCTGGATAGCCGGTTTGCCTGCTCACCAGGCAGGTTCACAGGCATATAATATGACTATTCACTCGGGTACACAAATGTTAGAATTAAAGAATATTCTTTTTGGTGATATATGGGTTTGTACCGGCCAGAGTAATATGGAGTTTCCGGCTGAGAAAGATTTATTCTGGGGCAATGAAAAATTCAAAGCGCCGGAACCACAGATAAGATTCCTGAACCCGGTTCCCGCAGGTAAAAACATATATGGAAAACCTTATCCTGATTCCCTGATACACAGAATGAGTGCATCATCCTTCTACGAATGGAAGAACTGGCAGATTTGTAGTCCGATTACAGCAGGATCCATGAGTGCCGTGGCCTATTATTTTGCAAAAAAAGTATATCAGGAAACAGGTGTGCCAATTGGCATTATCCATCTTTCTATCGGGGGGGCACCGCTTGAAACATTTATCAGCACCGAAGCTCTTGCTGCACATGATATTTTCAGACAGAAAGTAAAAGGTAATTGGTTGAATAATTCAGCATTGCCTGTTTGGGTCAGGAGTCGTGCCCAGCAGCATATTAATGGTAACCCTGATTTTCCAACAGATGAATCGGGTCCCCAACATCCTTATAAACCAGGCTTTATTTTTGAAGCAGGGATCCGGCCCTTACTTCAGATGGCGGTAAAAGGGATTCTATGCTATCAGGGCGAAAGTAATGCGCAGGAACCCGAAAGGGTACAGGAATATGCCATGCTCGGCAAATTAATGGTAGATGACTGGCGCATTCGGTGGAAGCAGCCTGAAATGCCATTCTATTATGTTCAGCTTTCTTCTATCGACACCCTGCAGTACAAAAGCCAGCTTTGGCCTTTATTCAGAGACGAGCAAAGAAAGATGCTTGCGCTGATTCCTTTTTCAGGGATGGCAGTAAGCAGCGATCTGGGAGCCAAAAATGATGTACATCCGGTTAATAAAAAGGACATTGGTGAAAGACTGGCAGCCTGGGCATTAAATAAAACCTATCATCAAAAAATCGGCTATTCGGGTCCGGTTCCATTGACAGCTACTTATAAGAAAGGAAAAATTATTGTCACATTTGAATACACCGGCTCCGGTTTGCAAACAAAAGATGATCAGCCTGTACAAGGATTTTCAACTGACGGAATTCATCAGGTACCTGTCATGATCAGAAAAAAAAAGGTTATTGCCCGCACCCGGATGATGCCGGAGTATATTTATTATGGCTGGACAGCTTACAGCGAAGGCAATCTGTTGAATTCATCAAATCTACCAGCAGTTACCTTCAGATTAAATGTAAAGTAAGTGTATAAATGAAATTAAAAGCAAAGATGATGCGATGATAAGAGCATGATTCAGGGCTTTTTTAATATATTTTATGTTCGGGTATAGCAGGCGGCAATAGCATTTAAATGATGAACCATGATGAAATTTATTTTACTCATACTCTTGTCAGCAAAGGGAATTTTACTGCATGCACAGAGAGATACTGTGGATTTCAATACCGGCTGGGAATTCCTGGTTGATAAAAAAGGAACTGGCATTTCAGATAAATGGTATCACACCGGTTTACAGGGAGGCAGGCCAGTAAAGCTGCCACATACCTGGAATACTGAAGCTGAAAATGAAACGCATTATGGCTGGGGATGGTATCAGAAGAAATTTTTGCCAAAGCCCGAATGGAAGAATAAAAGCCTTGTACTTCAGTTTGGGGCCATCAATCATAGCTCAGTTATTTATTTAAATGGGATAAAGATTGAAGAAAATACAGGAGATGGATTCAGTAAATTCTCTGTTGACCTGTCTAAATGGCTCCGGTATGGAAAAGAGAATTCCCTGACCATAGCTGTTAACAACGATTATGGAAAAAATAAAATACCCTTTGGCAGTTCATTTGACTGGCCCAACGATGGTGGTATTATTCGAAAAGTAAATTTGTTTGTGGTTGGAAAACCTGCTGCCAGCTATATAAAGGTATTACCGGTATTGAATACCAGTGACAGCTCAGGAACAGTTCGCCTCAAACTGGGTGTCGGCCAATATCAATCTCCTGCCACCAGATTGGCAGTAAAAATTCAGGAAGAGAATCAGCCCGGTAGCCAGATCATCCTGCAAACTATTGTTACGCCGGTTTGGCAGAACGGAGAACTGATAACGGATTTTAGTTTTCCAAAGATCAACCCCTGGCATTTTGATTTCCCCAATCTTTACAAGGTTACCGTTTCGATCATGAATGGAAACCGGGTTACGGATCAGGTATCCACCAGTTTTGGTTTCAGGGAAGTTAAACTGCTGCAGGGAAAGATATACCTGAATGGAGAAAGAGTGAAGTTAATGGGTGTGGAATGGACTGCCGGAAGTAATCCTGATTATGGATTGGCAGAAACGGATTCTGTTATTTTGAGTCAGTGCCGTTTAATGAAACAGGTCAATACCATTTTTACAAGGCAACATTTTCAGCAGGATGATTTGTTTTATCAATTCTGTGACCGTGAAGGCATCCTGGTGCAGCAGGAATTACCCATGTGGGGTCCGGAAACTCCGGATAATGATACCATCAGAAAGCTGGCACAACAACAGCTCCGGAGAATGATTGATAATTACTATAACCATCCCAGTATTTTTTCCTGGGGTGTTGGCAATGAACTTCGCGGACGGGATAGTGGGATGAAAAAATTAATCACTGACCTGATTACCACAGCAAAAGCATCAGACCCCTCACGATATGCGGCATATGTCAGCAATACACTGACACATCAGTTTTATAATCACCCTGGTTTTATACCGGATGCTGCGGCAGACGGAGATTATATAATGATGAATGAGTATGGAACCAGCTGGTGGAGTATACCGGCAGGACAAATTCATGCGTACATGGACAGTGTTCATCAAAGCTACCCGGATAAGCCTTTCTTTATTTCTGAATTCGGATTGTGTGAGCCTAATTTTAAAGGAGGTGATCAGCGAAGAATAGAAGACCTGATTTATCATATGGCTGTCTATGAAAGCAAGCCTTATGTGGAGGGAGCGATTTATTTTGACTTAACAGATTATAGGACACATTATCCCGGAACAAGTGAAACCGGAAAATACAGAAGAAGAATACATGGCGTGTATGATATGTATGGCAATCCAAAGCCGTCGATGCAGGTTTTAAGAGAGCTGTCATCACCTGTGGAAGTGCAGCAGGTCAGGAAATGGAAAAGCGGCAAGTTAAACCTGTTGATTTTTGGAAGCCTTGGTTTGCCTCAGCACCTGGTGAAGGGATACCGGTTATTTGTGTCAGACAGTGCGCATAATTATGCGGAAGGAAGGGCATACCAGCTGCCTGATCTGTCACCGGGCCAGCAGCTTGATTTTGAAGTCGATGATTTAAACCGGGGACAAATTTATGTTACAGTAGTCCGGCCTAACGGATATGTGGTATCGCAGAAATCTTTCTATTAATCAGTAAATTCAGGATATGAAGCGGCAAAGGATATACATTATTCTAATTACATTGTTTTTTACAAATGTCGTTTCCGGTCAAATCAATTTGCCGGTATTGCATGATTCATTATTTACTACTTATTATCATCAGCGATGGACACTTTTTAAATTACTGCCACCAACAAGCCGGGATATTATTTTCTTGGGCAATAGTATCACCGACGGAGGGGAATGGTCGGAGATGTTTAACGATTTAAGAATCAAGAACCGCGGAATCAGCGGAGATGTTTCTGCCGGTATTTTGAAACGCCTGGATGAAGTGGTTATGAGAAGACCTTCGAAAGTATTCCTGATGATTGGCGTGAATGATCTGGCCAGGGGATTGAGTACTGACAGTGTTGTAAGAAATATATTGCTGACTGCAGCCTACCTAAAATCCAGAAGCCCGCTCACCCGGCTGTTTGTACAAAGTATATTACCGGTTACTGATTTTTTTAAAAAATTCAGCGGGCATACCAGCAAAACAGATTCTATACTAATCGTGAATGACCGGCTGGCAAGGGCAGCGGAAAAAGCTGGTTTTACTTTTGTAAACCTTTATCCGTTTTTCTGTGACGCGCAGGGAAAGCTGGATCATGACTTCACGAATGACGGACTGCATTTAACCGGTCAGGGCTTTTTGTTGTGGAAGCATCTTGTTTTCCCCCATGTATTTGACCTGCAAAATCAACCTGCTCTTCTTCCATTGCCAAAGAAACTGAAATGGAATAAAGGATTTTTCCCATTGTATCTGACCCGGTCAATTATCATCAGTGATACGATATTAACCAGGGAGGCTTTATTCCTGAAGGAAAACATATTGGACCAAACACAGGTCATTGTCAGTAAAGCAGGCACTGGTGCAAACGAATTTCAGATTGAACTCAGATTGGATCCAGCCATGGGGGGAACTGAATCAGAAGCATATCGGCTGCAGGTGACCCCAACCGGCATCCGTCTGTTCGCAGCCACTGCACATGGTATATTCAATGGTATACAAACATTGCGTCAGCTGATGAGAGACAGAACTATGGTTGACTGTTGTGAAATTTCAGATCATCCTTCTTTTCCCTGGCGGGGATTTATGACAGATGTGGGCAGGAATTATATGTCATTGCCTTTGCTGAAAGAGCAAATTGACATCATGTCAAAATACAAACTCAACGTATTTCATTTTCATGTTACAGAAGATATTGCCTGGCGCATAGCAGTCAGACAGTATCCGCAACTGACGGAAGCGGAACACATGTTAAGAGATAAAGGACAGTATTATTCCCCTGAGGAAGTGAAAGAACTGATTGCTTATTGTCGTGAAAGACATATCAGGTTTGTTCCGGAAATTGATATGCCTGGTCATAGTGCCGCATTCAAAAGAGCCATGGGTACTGAAATGCAAACGGACAGCGGCCTGAAAATTTGTAAAAACATTTTGAAAGAACTGTGCAGCAATTTTGATTTAAAGGAGATTCATATTGGAGGAGATGAGGTCCGGATCACAAACAAAAATTTCATGCCGGAAATTGTCAGGTACCTTCGGTCACTGGGAAAAACAGTGGTGGCATGGGATCCCGGGGGAAATGTGCCGGAAGGGACCTATTTACAAATGTGGAATGGCAAAACTGTCCCCCGGAAAAAATATCCGTCCATTGATTCAAGGCATTTGTACCTGAATCACTTTGATCCTTTGGAAGGTGTAATAGCTACTTTTAATCATATAATTTGCGATGTTGATTCTGCATCGGAAGACAGATTGGGGGCTACACTTTGTAATTGGCCCGACAGAAGGGTGGCTGATGAAAATGACATGATCAAAATGAATGCCGTTTATCCGGTCATGCTCAGTTTTGCTGAACGCTGCTGGCAGGGGGGAGGAGTTAAGAATTTTTCTTCTGTTATTACCCAGCCAGCTGGCAACGACCCTCTCTCATTCCGGGAGTTTGAATTGCGTTTGACCGATCAACAAAAACTTTATTTTCAACACAAGCCATTTCCTTATGTGACACAATCAGGTATTGAATGGAAACTGATTGGCCCTTTTGCCAATGAGGGTAATACTACAACCCGGTTTGCCCCGGAACTGGTATCGTTTCCGGATACTGCACAGTTACATTCTTACCGGTCAGTCTTTGGGGGGACCATCTGGCTTCGGCATTTCTGGGACCCTGTAATCAGTTCACATCTGTTGAAGCCGGATGACAGCACCACCTGGTATGCAACCCGGCGAATCTGGATGGAGGAGGCTGGTGAAAAAGAATGCTGGATCGGGTTTAATAATATTTCCCGATCCCCGAATACTGATTCTCCCCCTGTGGGTGCATGGGATTTGCGGAGTAGCAAAGTATGGGTGAATGGACAGGAAATTCCTCCACCCAAATGGAAACGAGGCGGGCAAAAAGGAAATTCCGAAATTCCTTTGACCGATGAAGGATATGAATACAGGGTGCCCTCAAAAGTCTATTTTAAAAAAGGATGGAATACGGTGCTTTTGAAAGCACCGGTTGGTAGTTTCAAGGGGGAGTGGCAAAATCCTGTAAAATGGATGTTCACTTTTGTATGTTTCGATGAATAAGTGGCGCAATTCCCATTTAAGAAACAAAGTAAAATGTATACAAGTGATTGAGCTGGTAAAATAATGACTTTAAACTACTGGATAAGAGTAACTGTTTTAAAAAACGATCTTTCCATTTCTCAGAGAGATTATTGGGTTTAAGATATTGACAGATCCGGTCTCCGAAAGCCTTCGTTGCCGAACAATTTCCTGAACACCCCGCCCGCCTTTGGGAAAATAATCCATCAAATCAGTAAAACCTTCCATTTAGCCGCTGCCTTTGCGGGGTTACTTTTAATATGCCGGGAAAAAGGAATCCCCCTTCCGGCATAACGATTAACCTTTGCCATGTTCATCCGGAAGTATTACGAGGATTTTGCACTGAACGAGACGCGTCAAACCAGCGCCAGGACCATCTCCGCCGAGGATATAGATTTCCATGCCAAAGAGTCCGGCGACTTTTTCCCCCATCATATGGATGAAGCCTGGTGCAATACCCAGCCTTTCAAACACCGGATCGCCCATGGGACCCTCATTTTTACCGTGGCTGTTGGACTCACCGCCGATCTGATCAATGAAGTATCCATGACCTATGGATACGACCGGCTCCGCTTTATCAATCCGGTTTATATTAATGACAGCATACAGGTGACCGTGACCATCAAGGATAAAAAAGACCATAAAAAACCAGGCTATGGAGTAGTAACCGAACTGGTGGAATGTTTTAACCAACAGGGTGAACTGGTAATGGTCTGCGAACATTTATTACTGGTGAATAAAAAAGACTAATCAACAATGGCAGCAGTTTTAAGAGGCATAACATGGGGGCACAGCAGGGGAATTACTCCCCTGCTTGCTGCTTCCCAGCGCTATGAAGAACTGCACCCCGGCGTACAGATCAGCTGGAAAAAAAGAACCCTTCAGGAATTTGCCGATTTTCCAATAGAAGCCCTGACAAAAGATTATGACCTGCTGATCATTGATCATCCCTGGGTGGGATGCGCCGCTGCCACCCGCTGCGTACTACCGCTGAACGAATACCTGCCCGCCGAATACCTGCAAAACCAGGAACAAAATTCTATCGGCGGATCGCATGAAAGTTATTTTTATGAAGGAGGCCAATGGGCCCTGGCCATTGATGCCGCCACTCCGGCCGCCAGCTATCGAAAAGACTTACTGGAGAAAAATAATATCCCTGTTCCGCAAAATTGGGAAGACATATTGCAACTGGCAAGGGCAGGCAGACTGGCCGTGCCTGCGATCCCTATTGACCTGCTGATGAATTTTTATTCCTTCTGTATCGCAAACGGGAAGGAACCATTTGCCAGCGATGAAGAACTGATTGACCGGGAAACCGGACTGGCTGCGATCGCAACGATGCAAGAGCTGTATTCACTGGTGGATCCGCGATTTTTTTCCGCTAATCCCATCGCTGTAGCCGAACTGATGAGCAGTACCAATGATTACTGGTACTGCCCCTTTGCCTATGCCTATAGCAATTATGCAAGAACCGGTTTTGCGAAACATGTATTGCATTATACAGATGTAGTATCATTCAAGGGGAAAAAACTAAGGACCACCATCGGTGGCACCGGTATCGCTGTATCCTCCTCCAGTATTAACCCGGAGATCGCCATCGATTTTGCCCAATGGGTCGTGAGTGAGGAAATACAACAAACGCTTTATGCGGAACATGGCGGACAACCCGGTCATTTAAAAGCCTGGCAGGATGAAAAAAACAACCGGCTCAGCCATGATTTTTTCAGATCCGTTTTACCGGTCATGCAAAATGGATATATCCGTCCCCGTTATAATGGCTATTTACATTTTCAGGATCAGGCAGGCGATCCCCTGCAGCAATGCCTGATGGGATCAATCAAGGCAACAAATGCCCTGGATCAAATGAACCATATTTACCGCCAGCACCCGGCGCACCTAAAACAATTCGCCAAGGCATGAACGGATTACCCCTGCACGGTTTAGTGGTGCTGGAATTCAGCCAGTATTTATCCGCTCCATCGGCCGGATTGCGGTTGGCTGATCTCGGTGCCCGTGTAATTAAAATAGAGAGACCCGGAACCGGAGATGCCGGCCGCAAACTGGCGATCAAAAATCTCTGGGTGGGAGATGATTCCCTATTATTCCATACCATCAACCGCAATAAAGAAAGTTTTACGGCAGATATGAAGGATCCGCAGGATCTCGCCTTACTGCAAAAACTGATTGCCAAAGCAGATATCATCATTCATAATTTCCGCCCGGGAGTGATGGAGAAAAACGGATTGGGTTATGAAGCGGTGAAACAAATTAATCCCGCTGCTGTGTATGCTTCTATTTCAGGATACGGGAACACCGGCTCCTGGAAAAATAAACCCGGACAGGATCTCTTACTGCAATCCATTGCCGGACTGGCATTCACCACCGGCAATGCTGCTGAAATGCCCATGCCATTCGGATTGGCCATCGGTGATATTTTAGCCGGTGCCCAACTGGTACAGGGTATCCTGGCCGCCATTGTATCAAGAGAAAAAACCGGTCATGGTTCCTTGATCGAAATCAGTCTGCTGGAAACCCTCATTGATTTTCAGTTTGAACTGCTCACTACTTTTTTTGCCAGTAACCAGCAGCCGCAACGCAGTCAGATCAACAGCGGACATACCCTGCTCAGTGCTCCCTATGGTATTTATAAAACAGCCAATGGTTACCTGGCCCTGGCCATGATGCCCTTACCTGAACTGGCAGACGCCATTGCCTGTGATGAACTGAAACAGTTTTCCGCAGCCGATGCTTTTGAAAAAAGAGATGCGATTAAAAAAATTATTGCAGCCCACCTGCGAACACAACCTGGTGAATACTGGTTGTCAGCACTTCGGCAGAGAGATCTCTGGGCTGCTGAAGTTTTAAACTGGCAGCAACTAAAGGAACACGAAGCCTACCGGCAACTGGCCATGGAACAGGTGGTGGGTATGAATGGATCATCCATCGTTACCACCCGTTGTCCGCTGAAATTGAATGGCCATACACTCACCAGTAACAGGCCGGCACCGGCCCTGGGGGTGAATACAAAAGAAATTATCAGTCAGCTGATCAATGGATCGGCACCAACAATCAATAAAGAAAAAACATTTCAAAAAGAAGGAACCGGTCTGCTCAGCAATTTGCTGGTGGTTGATTTCAGCCAGTTTCTTTCTGGTCCCTATGCCACCCTTCGGTTGGCGGATTTAGGGGCAGAAGTGATCAAGATCGAAAAAACAGGTACGGGTGATATCTGCCGCAATCTCTATGTGAGTGATGTAAAGATTGAAGGAGAGTCCACCATCTTCCATGCCATCAATCGCAATAAAAAAAGTTACCAGGCCAATCTCAAAGATGAACAGGAACTGCAACAGATCAAATCCCTGCTTGAAAAAGCAGATGTGCTGGTGCATAATTTCCGGCCGGGAGTGATGGAGCGACTGGGTCTGTCCTACGAAACCGTCAAAGCCATCAACCCATCGATCGTGTATGCTGAAATCAGTGGGTATGGAACGGAAGGACCCTGGAAAGACCTGCCCGGACAGGATTTATTATTACAGGCCGTATCCGGATTAACCTGGCTCAGCAATAATGATGGAGAGAATCCCACTCCGATGGGCGTGGCGGTTGTGGATATGCTGGCCGGTACGCATCTGGCCCAGGGCATATTAGCGGCTATCTATCAAAAACAAAAAACCGGAGAAGGTTCATTGGTACAAGTGAGTATGCTGGAAAGCATTCTCGATTTTCAGTTTGAAGTCCTCACCTGTTTTTATAATGATGGTCACCAGTTACCGCAAAGAAGCAGTATCAATAATGCCCATGCCTATGTGGCAGCGCCTTATGGTATTTACCAAACCAAAGACAGCTATATGGCCCTGGCCATGACTGATATTGTACGTTTAGGCGAGCTCATCGGTTGCTCGCCACTGTCAAATTATACGAATCCAAAAGGAATGGTTTTCAAAAAGGGATGAGATCAAAAAAATCATTGCCACCCATCTGGCAACGGAAAGCAATGCCCATTGGTTATCCATTCTGGAAAAAGCCGATGTTTGGTGTGCCCCGGTGTTTAACTACGAAGAACTGATCAAACAGGAAGCCTTCCGTAACCTGGACATGGTGATGCAGGTAAAAACAGGTAAAGGCTTTCATCTCGATACCACCCGCTGTCCGATCCGCGTAAACGGCCATATCCTACGCTCTGCTGCAGGTGCTCCTTTGCTGGGAGAACATAATGCAGTGATCAGCAAAAAGTATAATTTGCAGGAGCCCATAACAACGCTACAGTAATTATGTCACGCATCATTGATACACATATCCATGTCTGGGATTTCACCCGGGCCGAATATCCCTGGCTGAAAGGCGATACATCTATCCTGAACCGTACTTATTCCATTGACGAAATCAAAGAAGAAAGGATAGAGGCGGGTATAACCGACGGCGTAATGGTACAGGCCAGTTGCAATATGGATGATACCAGACTGATGCTGGAACTTGCCGCACAGAATGACTGGATCCATGGCGTGGTTTGCTGGTTACCCCTGCTGGATACAGCTGAAACAGCCAGGTTGCTGGAAGAAGAACTATTGCCGAATCCTTATTTCGTGGGCATGCGGCACCTGATCCATGATGAACCTGATGCCCAATGGTTATTACAACCTGCTGTAATCGAAAGCTTACAATTGCTGGCAAAAAATAATAAGCCCTATGATGTAGTGGGTGTGAAGCCGGAACATATTGAAACCGTTTTGAAAGTAGCCGCTAAAGTACCTGGATTAAAATTTGTTTTCGATCACCTGAATGCACCACCGATTCCATCCAAAGAGCAATTTGGCCGCTGGGGCAGTTTGATGAAGGAAGCCGCAGCACATCCCCAATTCCATGCAAAGATTTCCGGATTGGGAACGGCATCCGGTAACTTTGAAGGAAGAACAAAGGAAGATATCAAACCTTATGTGGCATTTGCCCTTGAGCATTTCGGAACGGAACGTTGTTTTTGCGGGGGCGACTGGCCCGTGAGTTTACTGGCCAACTCCTATCAGCAAACCTGGATGAATACAAAATCCATCCTGGAATCACTACTTGGAGAAAATGAACTGGAGGCCGTTTATTTTTCTAATGCGAATCGGTTTTATCAGTTGGGTTTATAATTTTTCACAGCATCACACTAAATAACCGGAACAGGGATCGATTGAACAGCCATTTTCCCATATATATCATTGGTGCGGGCGGCATTGTAAATGATGCCCACCTGCCGGCCTATCACCTGGCGGGTTTCAATGTACAGGGGATTGTTGATATCAATCCTGAAAAGGCCAAAGCCACCGCTGATCGTTTTTCTATTCCCAATTGTTATCCTTCACTGGAAGCATTGCTGGCAGCGGCACCACCCAATGCTATTTTTGATCTGGCGGTCCCCGGTTCGCAAATTATTCCGGTCCTCACGCTTTTACCGGAGAAAGCTGCCGTGCTGATCCAGAAACCCATGGGTGAAAATTTTCAGCAGGCCGGTGAAATACTGCAACTGGTAAAAAAGAAAGAACAACTCGCAGCCGTCAATTTTCAATTAAGGTATGCGCCCTATATTCTAACAGCCAAAGACCTGTTGGCGAGTGGATTGCTTGGAGAGATTTATGATATTGAAATTAACGTGAATGTATACACGCCCTGGCAGTTATGGGATTTCTTATTTACATCCCCCCGTGTAGAAATTTTATATCATAGTATTCATTATATCGACCTCGTTCGAAACCTGCTGGGTAACCCGGTTTCAGTTTATGCCAAAACTACCAGGCATCCATCCATGCCACAATTAGCGTCTGTTAGAAGTAATATCATCATGGATTATGGAGAAATGGTGGCAGCCAATATACTGGCCAACCATTGTCATAATTATGGCACCCCCAAGCAGCAGTCCTATATCAAGATCGAAGGTAGCAAGGGTGCTGTCAAGATCAGCTTTGGGGCACTGATTGATTACCCGAGAGGATCAGCCGATAGTTTTGAATATGTTTTACTCGAAGAAGGAAAGGAACCGGAGTGGAGAGAAATAAAAGTGGAAGGCAGCTGGTTCCCGCATGCCTTCATCGGCAGTATGTCGCAACTGATGCTGGCCGCCGAAGGCAGTATTGCAGAACCGGATAACAGCGCCGCAGATTGCATCCATACCATGGCCTGTGTGGAAGCCGCTTATTTATCCAGCGAACAGGGAGGTGTAAACATCCGGAACCTGGGCCAGATCAGTGAAAAATAATTTAAAATCCCAAGATATGCAATTACCCGTGTTAATGATGGCCTTCCTGGTTTCTTTAGTAGCTAAGGCTCAGTTACCGGCCTTTCCGGGTGCTGAAGGTTTTGGCAAATATGCGACCGGTGGACGCGCGGGAAAAGTAGTAACCGTTACCAATATCAATGATAAAGGAGAAGGCAGTTTCCGCTGGGCACTGGAACAATATCCAGGTGAAGCCTTGACCGTTGTATTTGCGGTGGGCGGACTGATCGAACTGGAATCCAATATCGCCGTAAAAAGAAGTAACCTCACGATTGCCGGACAAACCGCTCCTGGTGATGGCATCTGCCTGAAAAATTATTCCTTCATCGTCAACGGGGCTTCTGCCAAAGGAAATCATGGCAATATCATCATTCGTTTTATCAGGAGCCGTCCGGGTGGTACCGATAAAAAAGGGCTTTATGGATTTGATATGGAGAACTGCCATGATGTAATCGTGGATCATTGCAGTTTCAGCTGGGCCAATGAAGAATGTGCCGCCATGTATGATACAAAAAACACCAGCTTTCAGTGGTGTATTGTGAGTGAAGGACTATACAGTGCCGGTCACATGAAGGGCAATCGTGCATTTGGCGGAGTATGGGGCGGACAAAATGCCAGCTATCACCATAACCTGATTGCACATCAGAATAATCGTGCTGCAAGATTCAACGGAGCCAGGGCGCACGATACGATGGCGCTGGTGGATTACCGCAACAATGTGATTTATAACTGGGGTAATACCAATGCCTGTTACGGCGGAGAAATGAATATCAGTGGTGGCTTTTCAAGGGTGAATATCATCAACAATTATTATAAACCCGGACCAGCTGCTCCAAACGAATTAAAATTTGTCCATGCCTCTTACCAGAAAGAAAACAGCAAGGGCACGGGGAATGGTATGCAGAAGGAAATATCATGGAAGGGGAAAATTACCTGACCAAAAAAAATAAAAGAGGAATTGATCTGGCTGAAGCCGGTTTTCCTTCGAATGCTATAAAAGATGAACCCTTTGCAATAGCAGTACCCATCACAATGCAATCTGCTAAAGATGCTTATGAATCAGTGCTGAAAAATGCAGGGGCCTGTTTGCCTAAAAGAGATGCTGTGGATGAAAGAGTGATACAGGAAACCCGAACTGGTACGGCTTCCGGCAAAGGCGTATTTGGTAAACCCGGTATCATTGACCTGCCTTTTGCCGTAGGCGGATGGCCGGTCTATTCCACTGTCAAAGCAGCAACAGATACGGATGGAGACGGGATGCCGGATGATTGGGAGAAAAAGAAAGGATTGAATCCTGCTGACGCCAGTGACCGCAATCAAACCGATAAAAGCGGTTATACGATGCTGGAAATCTGGTTACATGAAATGGCGGTGATCAGCAAGTAAAAACTGTGATCACTGTAGAAATGAAATCATGAAGAGATTATTGGTATTCATATTTGTTTTATCCGGCCTGTTTGTAAAAGGACAGGTGATGATTTATGATGGCGTCAAATCACCCCGCACACAATACGGAGTGGCCCGTTTGCAATCAGTCATTAAGAAATATAAACTGGATAAAATAAAGTATTCGATATTCCTGCTGCAGCAGGCTCCGCTTTTTCTGGTTAAACCAGCGGTACCTTATGATACAGCCAAAGAAGGTTTCACCATTGATTGCAGCGATCAGGTGGCCCGACTAACCGGGAATGATGAAAACGGAATCCTGTATGCGGCACTGGAACTGGCGGCAAAAATTGAAAAGGAGAAAAGATTTCCGGTAAGCTGGCTGATGAAAGATGCACCGGAAATGGTTTTACGCGGACAATGCATCGGTCTGCAGAAACCTTATTATCTCCCCGGCAGAAATGTGTATGAGTATCCGTATACTCCGGAAACCTTTCCCTGGTTCTATGATAAAAAATTATGGATACAGGTGCTGGATTCCATGGTCAACAACCGGATGAACTCTCTCTATCTCTGGAACGGACATCCCTTTGCATCGCTCGTTAGATTAAAAGATTATCCTTATGCCGTGGAAGTGGATGACAGTACTTTTAAAAAAAATGAAGAGATCTATCGCTTCCTCACTACGGAAGCAGATAAAAGAGGGATCTGGGTGATACAGATGTTTTACAATATCATCGTGTCGAAACCCTTTGCCGACCGCAATAAAATCAAAACACAGGAAAGAGAAAGACCGATTGTACCATTGATTGCGGATTATACCCGGAAATCAATTGCCGCATTTGTAGAAAAATATCCCAATGTGGGTTTGATGGTTTGTCTGGGTGAAGCCATGCAGGGCACCGGTCCGGATGATATTGAATGGTTCACCAAAACCATCATACCCGGTGTACAGGATGGTTTGAAAGCATTAGGTAAAAAAACAGAACCCCCGATTGTTTTAAGAGCACATGATACCGATGCACCGGCCGTGATGAAAGCCGCATTACCCCTTTACAAAAATTTATATACCGAGGCAAAGTTCAACGGAGAAGCCCTGACCTATGCCCGTCCCCGTGGCAGCTGGGCCGAATTGCACCAGACCCTGAGTAAACTGGGCTCTGTACAGATTGAGAATGTACATATCCTCGCCAACCTTGAACCCTTCCGTTATGGTTCACCCGATTTTATTCAGCAAAGCGTGATCGGTATGCATGAAGTGATGGGAGGAAACGGATTGCATTTGTATCCGCAGGCTTCTTACTGGGACTGGCCCTATAGTGCGGACAAACTAAGTGGCGACAAACGTTTATTGCAGATTGAGCGTGACTGGATCTGGTACAAAGCCTGGGCCCGCTATGCCTGGAAAGCAAAAAGGGATCGCGAAGAAGAAATGAATTACTGGGGTCAGCTGCTGGCAAATAAATATGGTAGTACGTTGCAAGATGGGTTCTGGATATTAAAAGCCTATGAAGAGACTGGTGAAATTGCTCCAAAACTGCTAAGAAGATTCGGTATCACCGATGGTAACCGGCAAACCTTAACGCTGGGTATGCTGATGACACAGTTAATCAATCCCTATCGTTACGGATTATTTACTTTATTATATGATGCCGAAGCACCCGAGGGAGAGATGTTGTTGGATTATGCCGACAAACAGGCAAAGGGATTACCGGTTAAAGGTGAAACGCCGCCACAGATCATCATGGAAGTAAGAAGACATGCTGATATGGCCAGGGAAATCATCTACGGGGTGAAGCCAACCAAAAATAAAGTGGAGTTCGCCAGACTGAAAAACGATGTATTGGCTTATCATGCCCTGGCCTGGTTTTATTCGCAGAAAGCGGAAGCCGCACTCCATGCATTGCGTTACAAATACACGAATGATATCAAAGATCTGGACAACGCTGCCCAATCACTCCGTGGAAGTGTGGAGAGTTTTACGCGGTTAGTGGGGCTGACAAGGTATAGTTATCGGTATGCCAACAGCATGCAGACCCAGCAAAGAAAAATACCGATGCGCGGGGTGGATGGTACTTATAAGCATTGGAAAGAAATGCTGCCGGTCTACCAACTGGAATTGAAAACATTTGAACGAAAGATTGATTCACTCAAAAATCAATCCGGTAAAAGCCAGACAGTGGCCAAAGCATTCGAAAATGCGGCTGTAAATCAGGAATGGCCTGTAGTGAATCTCACAAAAGGAGCTTCCCTGTTTACTGACACTTCACTTGCAATAAAAGAGCTTGCCCCTGAACTAAAAGGACTTCGGGCTGTACAAATCCCTTTCCAACAAATGATTCAAAAAGGAACGGAGATCAGTTTTACTACGGATCAGCCGGTTAAAATCCTGGTAGGATATTTTAAAAAACCCAGAACTGCGTTCAGTACCGATTCCGTTTTTCTGAAAGCACCGGAACTCGAAACCAATGCCAGCGCGGATGATTACGGACAGGCAGAGATTAAAATTTCCAATGCCTTGGCGATTGAAGGCATGCCTCCGGTTAATATTCATGCCTATCGGTTTAATAAAGGCACACATGTATTAAAGCTGGAAAAGGGGGTTTGCCTGATCCTTGGTTTTGTGAACGGAGATATGGTGATTCCTGTGTATGATGCAGGGATGTTATCTGACCTGAAAAGCAGGAATATCGATTGGCTGTTCGAATGAACTGTTTGGATATATTTTAATAGTTTCATTTTAAATGTTTGGTATGATTCGCAGAAGTCGTTGGATATTATTCTATGCAGTATGTTTCTTCTCTGGTTCATTAAATGCACAGGACCTGAAACTCTGGTACCGTCAACCGGCGGTGAAATGGACAGAAGCCCTGCCCATTGGCAATGGCCGTTTGGGAGCCATGGTTTTTGGCGGGGTGGAAAACGAACAGCTTCAGTTCAATGAGGAAACACTTTGGTCGGGTGAGCCAAGAACCTATAGCCGTCCGGGTGCTTATCGCTATCTGGATTCAATCCGGCAATTGCTTTTTGCAGGCAAACAGAAAGAAGCCGAAGCATTAGCAGAAAAAGAATTCATGGGCACTAAAAGTTTTGAAGCTGAACGTACTGCCTGGATCAATGCTTCCACTGCAGATAAAAAATATGCAGCCCCTGGCTTTGATGACAGTCAGTGGAAGAATATGTATGTCCCCAGCTGGGATGGCTGGGAAACCGTGGGCTTTGGCGGATTAGATGGGGCTGTTTGGTTGCGCACCAGTTTTGTTTTGCCTGATAACTGGCAGGAGACAGATATGATTGCCGATTTCAACCGGATCCGTGATCATGATTATACTTATGTGAATGGCGTATTGGTGGGCAGTCAGCAAAACAACGAGGGCAGGAAATATAAAGTCGCCAAAAACCTTTTGCACAAAGGAAAGAATAGCATTGCCATCCTGGTTTTGAACTTCTTTGATAAGGGCGGTATCTATGGGTACAAGGATACCAGTATCCATATTGGTATTTATCCCGAAGGAAAAGAGAAAGAAAAAATTGAACTGGCGGGACAATGGAAATATTTTGTGGTGAATGATAATCCACCCCCGGTTGGGGTTTACCAGGCCAGTTACCAACCCTTTGGTGATCTCTACCTGCTGTTTCCGCATAAAGGAGCCGTTAGCAATTACCGAAGGGAACTTGATATCAGTACGGCTATTGCTGCTACTTCTTATACTTATGATAGCGTTAATTATAAAAGAGAATATTTTGTATCAGCTCCACAACAGGCGATTGTAACGCAACTCAGTGCCAGTAAAAAAGCCAGTATCAGTTGCAGCGTGGTCATGAGCAGTCCGCACCGCAATTATACCATCGACAAACTGGATGACAATACACTGGTACTTTCTGTGAAAGTCAGGACCGGAGCGATGCAGGGTAAAAGTTATATCCGGGTCATTACAAAAGGCGGGAAAATTTCATTCGACAGCACTAAGCTGGTGATTGATAAAGCCGATGAAGCGACTATATATGTAACGGCAGGTACTAATTTTAAAAATTACAAGGATATCACCGCAGATCCATCAATTCCCTGTACAAAAGCATTACAATCGCTGAAAGGAAAAACTTATGCTCAGGTAAAAGCCGCGCATATTGCGGAATACAAAAAATGGTTCAATAGTTTTTCCATCCGGTTGGGAGCAGCGGTTAAGGATTCACTGGCAATAAACACATCCACAGAAGAAAGGCTGGCGAATTTTGCAAAAGGAAAGGATCCATCATTCGCGGCTTTGTACCTGCAGTATGGACGTTACCTGTTAATTGCATCTTCCCGTCCCGGTACAAAGCCTGCTAACTTGCAGGGTATCTGGAATGATTTGATCAATCCTCCCTGGGGCAGCAAGTACACCACCAATATCAATGCAGAAATGAATTACTGGCCGGCGGAGCTGCTGAATCTTTCTCCGATGCACCAGTCTTTATTTGATATGATAACGGAACTGGCAGAAGCAGGAAAGCAAACAGCAAAAGATCATTACAATGCACCGGGCTGGGTATTGCATCACAACACGGATTTGTGGAGAGGTACGGCACCGATCAATGCCGCTGATCATGGGATCTGGGTAACAGGTGGCGCCTGGTTATGCCAGCATTTATGGGAGCATTATCTGTTTACACAGGATAAAAAATTTCTGATCGAGAAAGCTTATCCCATCATGAAGGAGTCCGCTCTGTTTTTTGATGCCTTCCTGATCAAAGATCCTGTTACCGGTTTCCTGATCAGTACCCCTTCTAATTCTCCTGAGCAGGGTGGATTGGTGGCTGGTCCCACGATGGATCATCAGATCATCCGCACATTATTTCGGAATGTGATTACTGCCAGCAGCATTTTGAAAAAGGATACTGCTTTCGCCAGACAATTAAACGTAAAGCTTAAACAGATCGCACCGAATACCATTGGGCGTCACGGCCAATTACAGGAATGGATGCAGGATATGGATGATCCAAAGAACAAGCACCGGCATATTTCCCATTTATGGGGCATGTATCCCGGATCGGAAATCAATTATGATGATGCTCCTCAAATGATGGAAGCCGCTAAACAATCTTTGTTATTCCGTGGTGATGAAGCCACGGGCTGGAGTCTGGGCTGGAAGATCAATTGCTGGGCCAGGTTCAAAGATGCGGAACATGCATTTAAGATGGTGGGTATGTTATTGAGTCCCGTGAAAGGAGGTGCCGGCAGTTACCCGAATTTATTTGATGCACATCCGCCCTTCCAGATAGATGGAAACTTTGGTGGTGCAGCGGGTATCGGGGAAATGCTGGTACAAAGTCATACCCAATACCTGGATATACTTCCAGCCCTTCCCGCTGCCTTCAGTGAGGGAGAAGTAAAAGGCATTTGTGCCAGAGGTGGTTTTGTGATGGATATCAAGTGGAGCAAGGGTAAACTGGAGCAATTGAAAATTGTTTCGAAAGCCGGTCAGTCTTTACAGATCAGATACAATGGCCGTATCAAAAAAATCAGCACGACTAAAAACGGAACCTATATACTGAATGCGGCATTACTGTAACTATAAAAAAATCTTTCTCCTGTTTTTTTTAGTGCAGGGGCTCCATTCATTGGCACAACGAAAGGATTTGTTATTGCAGAACGGTTGGACGTACACGGCTACCCTGGATGATAAACCTTTAATGAAAGACAGACTGCCAACAAATGTTGTATCCGGTTACTGGCATCCGGTGAGTATCCCGCATAACCTGGATACTTATCATGGCTATCGTAGGTTATTGCATGGTAACCGGCATGGAGATGCCTGGTACCGGAGAACATTGTACCTGAATGAATCGCGGAAAGGCAAACGGTATTTTCTTTATTTCGAAGGAGTGGGTTCACATGCGGAGGTTTATGTCAATGACAAACTGGTAGCCAGACATGCTGGTGGCCGCACCGGATTTACAATTGATATCAGTGATTTTATCGAAACAACCGAGGCGTATAATGAGATACTGGTGCATGCCAGCCATTTATCCGGTATCAGTGATCTTCCCTGGGTTTGCGGAGGCTGCAGCGATGAACGCGGATTTTCAGAAGGCTCCCAACCCTTTGGTATTTTCAGACCGGTTCATTTAATTGTTTCCAGTGATATACGAATTGAACCCTTCGGGGTGCATGCCTGGGCAGCAATCAGCCAAAAAAATGCGAAGCTCCATAGCACCAGTACTATTAAAAATTATTCAGCTCAGCCAAGAAAAATCCAGTTGGAACAACAACTGGTGAATAAAAACGGAGTGGTGGTAAACCGGGTTTCTGTAAATAAATCACTGCAACCATATGACTCCCTCAATATCCCAATACCCAATATCCCAATATCTAATATCCAACTATGGTCAAACGAAAACCCCTATCTCTATAAAATCGTAACCTTTATTAAGGAGAGTGGTAAAATTCTTGACAAGTTAGAAACCGATTTTGGTTTCCGTACCATCAGCTGGAATGGACCGACCAAACAATTTATCCTCAACGGCAAGCCGGTTTTTTTAAACGGCATTGCAGAATATGAACACCTGCTGGGACAAAGTCATGCTTTCAGTGAAGAACAAATCCGTTCCAGATTGAAATGGATTCAATCCGCCGGTTTCAATGCCTTCCGCGACGGACACCAGCCCCATCATTTATTATATGGTAAATTATTTAACCAGAAAGGCATTTTATGGTGGACGCAGCTGAGTGCCCATGTATGGTATGATACCAAGGCTTTCCGCGACAATTTCAAACAATTACTCAAAGAATGGGTGATTGAAAGAAGGAATGATCCGGCAGTGATGTTGTGGGGTTTGCAGAATGAAAGTAAACTGCCCAAGGATTTTGCCGAAGAATGCACTGCCCTGATCCGTTCTTTGGACCCTACCGCATCTACGCAACGACTGGTAACTACCTGCAATGGCGGCGAGGGAACCGATTGGGATGTGCCGCAAAATTGGACCGGCACTTACGGAGGTAACCCTGATGACTATGCGAAGGATTTAAAAAAGCAGGTGCTGGTAGGAGAGTATGGTGGCTGGCGCAGTATCGACTGGCATACCGAAGGCGGTTTTGATCCAAATGGTCCGGCCAGTGAAGACCGTTTCACGGCATTAATGGAAAAAAAGATACGATTGGCTGAATCAGTAAAAGACAGTGTGGCCGGTCATTTTATGTGGCTGCTCACCTCCCATGATAATCCGGGAAGGGTACAGGGAGGGGAAGGCCTGCGTGAAATGGACCGCATCGGCCCCGTGAATTATAAAGGACTACTCACGCCCTGGGAAGAACCTACGGATGCCTACTACATGTATCGCAGCAATTATGCCAATAAGCTGAAAGAGCCGATGGTCTATATCGTATCGCATACCTGGCCCAACAGATGGATACAACCTGGTATAAAAAGCGGACTGATCGTTTATTCCAACTGCGATGAAGTGGAGCTCTTTAATGATATGGACGGCGCTTCATTGGGGAAGAAGAAAAAAAATGGAATCGGGACCCATTTTCAGTGGGACAGTGTGCTGATCCTTTATAATATTTTATATGCAGTAGGATATGTGAATGGTAAAGCAGTGGCAAGAGATACCATTACGTTGATGCACCTGCCGGAAGCACCCGGCTACCGGAAATTATCAGTTAATCCACAAGCCCAGTATGCAGCTGAAGGCGATTACAAATACCTGTACCGGGTCAACTGTGGTGGTCCCGATTATGAAGATAGGTTTGGAAGACTATGGCAGGCTGACCGGGGCTTCACCCAATCCCTGAGCTATCATTTTGAAGGAGTCTCTTCTGCTTTTGCCAGTCAGCGAAGAATATTTACAGCTTTACGAAATACAACCGATTCAAAATTATTCCAGACTTTCCGGTACGGGAAAGATCGTTTGATTTATCGTTTCAAAGTAGATCCGGGCGAATACCGGGTGGAGCTGTATTTCATGGAACCCTGGCTGGGAATCGGCGGAGGTATGAATGCAACGGGAATGCGTCTTTTTGATGTTGCCGTCAATGATCAAACCGTTATCAATGACCTG
Source organism: Chitinophagaceae bacterium (assembly GCA_016720745.1). GTDB lineage: Bacteria > Bacteroidota > Bacteroidia > Chitinophagales > Chitinophagaceae > JJ008. Next base: position 600,781 of record JADKKA010000018.1, read on the forward strand.
GATATCTGGAAAGAAGCCGGTACGCAGGCACTGCTGAAGAAAGTAGTGACGGTGAAAGTGAATTCCTCAGAACTACAGATTAGTTTTCCGGAGAGCAAGGCCGGACAGGCAGTGATCTCGGCTATAGCGATTGCGAAAAAGGAATCGGAAGAACAGAACTGGTTAACCCAGGAAGGTGAGAAAGCACCCATTTACCGGATTGCATCCTGGCTGGATATCGGAGACAAGATATATTATGAAGGAAATGCAGTCTTTCATCAGCTGCCGGCACAACTGTACGGAGCCGACTGGATCCGTTTTCTCCGGAATGATCCGACTGAAACCGATTCGTATACAATAACCAAAGAAACGGATTGTTATATTGGAGTCAGGCTACCAATGGCCCTGCCCGGTGAATGGAAGGATTTTGAACCGCTGAATACCATCATTGAAACCGTTGAAGACAGTCTGGTGCCTTATAGTTTGTATCGTAAAAGAATGAAAGCAGGAACAACACTCAAAACAATCAGACCCGGTTTTATCTATATACTAAAGGAAGCAGACAATATGCAACCGGCTTATGACCTCAAACCCATAACCCAGTACCGGGCTGCTGCCGTTGCTGCAAACGAAACGATAAAAAAAGATTCGGTGAATGGCCGGTATTGTGTAGTGATAAATGCGGATCAGGCCGAAGCAGGATTCCAGATAAAAACCGGTGTAGGAGATCATTATTCTTTCACCGTGAAATATTACTGGAATAAAGAAACAACCATCAGTGGCCGGTTGCAATTGCTGGATGCAGGTGGGCGCATGATGATGGATGAACCCGTAAACTTTAGTTTTACCCGTGCAGGTAAATGGAACCAGTTCACACTGAACACGCCGACCATGATCAATGCCGGGAATTATACGATCAGGATTTTGGTGAAAGATGGAAAAGGACTGGCACTGAGTAGTGTGGATCTGCAATAAATAATGGAAGCCTGCAGCATTTAAATGATACACATTGTATGAAACGATTGCCGCTATTCAAATTACTGTTATGGATGTCCGGCATCCTGCCATTGCCTGCATTGGCGCAATTACAGGTGAAGGATCTGCGATGTATGTATACCACTAACCCATTGGGCGTGGAAACAATGCGGCCCTTCTTTAGCTGGAAGATGGAAGGCAAAACACAAAATCTTCAGCAAACCGGTTACCGCATATTGGTTGCCGATGATTCATTGGCACTTGTCAGGAATAATGCCAATTACTGGGATAGTAAAAAGCAAACAGGCCAGACAGCTGTACAGGTTTACTATCAGGGAAAGCAACTGGCCGCCACCCAAAAGTATTACTGGAAAGTATTCATCTGGGACAACAAAGGAAAAACAGCTGAAAGCAGCATCCATTTTTTTCAGATGGGATTGCCGGCTTTGGCTGACTGGGGCGCCGCCCGCTGGATCGGGTATGATGAAGTAGTGGATTCATTACGCATCGCCCCGCATGTGCACCTCAGTGGTAAAAAAAGCTGGGGACCCCGTTTAAATGTATTACCGATGATGCGCAGGGAATGGACAATTGATAAACCGGTTCAAAGCGCGACTTCTTTTATCAGCGGACTCGGTCATTTTGAAATGTTCGTCAATGGAAAAAAAACGGGCAATCATTTTCTGGATCCGGGCTGGACGGATTACGACAAACAGGCACAGTATGTGGTTTTTGATATTACTTCAGAGCTCCAACAAGGCAACAATGTGATTGGCGTGATGCTGGGCAATGGATTTTATTATATCCCGGGTCAGCGTTACCGGAAAATGACAGGGGCTTATGGTCATCCCAAACTGATCTTCAAAACAGTAATTAAGTATACAGATGGCAGCAGTTCGGAACTGGTCAGCGATCAGCAATGGCAGACAGCTCCTTCACCGATTATATACAGCAGCATTTTCGGTGGAGAAGATTATGATGCGAATAAGGAACAAAAAGGCTGGAACAATCCAGGCTTTGATGCAAAAGGCTGGCGGCCGGTGATTATTACAAAAGGCCCACCGCGTCTCACGGCACAATTGCAGCCTCCTTTGAAAATCATGGAACAATTTCCTGCGAAAACAAAAAAGGAAATCCGAAAAAATGAATGGGTATATGATATTGGACAAAATTGCTCCGGTATTCCTTTCGTCAAAGTAAAAGGAAACAAGGGGGATACCGTCCGTATTTATTGTGGCGAACTGATTAATAAAGATGGTACTGCCAACCAAAAGGCCACCGGTTCACCCAGTTATTTCAATTATATATTAAAAGGAGAAGGAACAGAATCCTGGCAGCCCCAATTCACCTATACCGGTTTCAGGTATATACAGGTGCAATGTATTGCAAGGGATAGTTCAAAAGCAGCACCCGTGCTGGAAGAAATAGCCGGACTGCATACCCGTAATGCGGCAGCAACCGTGGGTAGTTTCTCCTGCTCTAATCAGTTGTTTAATGACACCTATCAACTGATCGACTGGGCCATCCGCAGCAATACGGCCAGTGTGTTTACGGATTGTCCGCACCGGGAAAAACTCGGCTGGCTGGAACAAACCCACCTGATGGGCGCATCAGTCCAATATAATTATGATGCCGCATCTCTGAACCGGAAAGTGATCATGGACATGTTGGAGTCGCAGTATCCGAATGGAAAGATCCCGGAGATCGCTCCTGAATTGACTGTCTTTGTTCCACCTTTTGATGAATCTCCGGAATGGGGAAGTGCATCCCTGATTTTACCCTGGTATCATTACCAGTGGTATGGAGACCGCGAGATACTCGTCACTGCTTATCCCATGATGAAGGCATACGTCGATTACCTGCTTACAAAAGATTCCATGTTCATTCTGAAACATGGTTTGGGTGATTGGTTTGATATTGGTCCGGGTAGGCCGGGTGTTTCCCAAATGACAAAAAAAGGAATCACGGCAACTGCTACTTTATATTATGACCTGACCATCCTAACCAAGGTAGCCAACCTGCTGTGGCAAGCGAAAGATGCAGCACGTTATACGCAACTGGCTGCAGAAGTCAAAAAATCATTCAATGCTGCATTCTTCGACCGAAATAAAATGCAATATGATTCGGCCAGTCAGACCGCCAATGCCATGGCATTATATATGGGATTGGTGGAGCCGTCTAACAGAGCGTCCGTGGTCAATGCGCTGGTGAATGATATCCAAAAAAGAAACAATGCCCTCACTGCCGGAGATATCGGTTTTCGTTATGTATTAAAAGCACTGGAAGCTGGCGGACAAAATGAATTGATTTTTGCCATGAACAACCGGGATGATGTGCCGGGTTATGGTTATCAGTTAAAACATGGGGCCACTGCACTTACCGAAAGCTGGCAGGCCTATGAATCAGTCAGCAATAATCACTTCATGCTTGGGCACCTGATGGAATGGTTTTACAGTGGAATGGCCGGTATCCGCCAGCGTACCGGATCAACTGCTTATCAGCAACTGGAGTTCAGGCCACAACCGGTGGGTGATATCCGTTTTGTAAACGCCAGCTTTCAAACTATGTATGGTGAAGTGAAAAGCAGCTGGACGAAAGAAGACGGTGTATTTACCTTGCAAATTGTAGTGCCACCTAATACCCGTGCATCAGTGTACATGCCCGGGTCAGTCAAACCCATCCTCACCGGATCGGGTACTTATACTTTCAAATCAAAAATATAGTGGATGAAAACTCTGATCTGTGAACAACCCGGTCAGCTGGCATATGGCAGCAAAGAAAAACCACTGCCTGAAAAAGGCAGCGCCATCCTGCAAGTGAAAAGGATTGGTATCTGTGGTACCGACCTGCATGCATTTGAAGGCACACAACCTTTTTTCAATTACCCGCGCATACTCGGGCATGAACTGGCTGCGGTAATTGATGCAGTGGAACCCGGTCATGGTTTTGCTGCCGGCGACCAGGTTTCAATTATCCCTTATTTTAATTGCGGAACCTGTATTGCCTGCCGGAACGGATTACCCAATTGCTGTGCTGCTATTTCTGTTTTTGGCGTTCATGCCGATGGAGGCATGTGCGAGTATATTTCTGTTCCGGTGGAATACCTGTTAAAGGGAAATGATATGTCTTTTGATGAACTGGCTTTGATTGAACCTTTGGCCATCGGCGCCCACGGCGTAAGAAGGGCAGGAGTGAAGCCGGGAGAATTTGTATTGGTGATCGGCGCAGGACCCATTGGTTTGGGCGTTATGGAAATGGCAAGAATTGAAGGGGCGAATGTGATCGCGATGGATGTGAATGAAACGAGACTGAACTTCTGCAGAGAAAAATTACAGGTTTCATATACGATCAATGCCGCTGCACCGGATGTACTACAACAATTACAGGAGATCACTGGAAAAGATATGCCAACCGTAGTGATTGATGCCACTGGTAATTTGAAGGCCATCAACAACGCTTTACAGTACCTTGCACATGGCGGAAGGTATGTGCTGGTGGGTTTGCAGAAAGAGGCTTTTAGTTTTTCGCATCCGGAATTTCATAAACGCGAAACCACGCTCATGAGCAGCCGGAATGCGACCCGGGAGGATTTTGAAAAAGTGATGACAGCCATGCGGGAGAAAAAAATCAAGCCTGCTACTTACATCACCCATCGGGTACAATTTGGCGAAGTAAAAGAACATTTCGAAAGCTGGTTGAATCCGGCCAATGGAGTAATCAAGGCCATGGTGGAATGTTGAAAGACTAATTAATACTTATATTGACCGATCATGAAAAGAGTTTTAGGCAAAACAGGTTTTGAAATCAATCCCATGGGACTGGGTACCTGGCAGGTAGGCGGCAGATGGGGTTCGGCCTTTGATGAAAAAAATGCAGCAGCGATCCTGCACCAGGGAGCTGACGGGGGCGTAAACTTTATTGATACCGCCGATGTATACAGTGATGGAGAAAGCGAAAAAGCCGTTGGCCGTTTCCTGAAGGAAAGAAAAGAAAGAATCTATGTGGCTACCAAATGCGGGCGACAGATCCAGCCGCATGTGAATGAGGGGTACACAGTACCGGTATTGAAAAAATATGTGGAGGACAGTCTGCGCCGTTTACAAATAGAATGTATAGACCTGATCCAGCTGCATTGTCCGCCCACGGCCGTGTATTACCGCCCGGAAATATTTGCATTGTTTGATGATTTGAAAAAAGAAGGAAAGATCCTGCACCTGGGGGTAAGTGTAGAGAAAGTGGAAGAGGCATTGAAAGCGATTGAGTATGAAAATGTAACTACTGTTCAGATCATCTTCAATATGTTTCGCCAGCGCCCGGCTGATTTGTTTTTCCGCGAAGCAAAACAAAAAAATATAGGCATCATCGTAAGAGTGCCACTGGCCAGCGGATTGCTGACCGGACAATACTCCGCCTCCACCAGCTTTGATAAAGGCGATCATCGTTTTTTTAACCGGGATGGTGCAGGTTTCGACAAAGGAGAAACTTTTTCCGGGGTGGACTATGCTACCGGTTTACAAGCGGTGGAAGCATTGAAGGAAATATTTCCCAATGATCTGGCTGCAGCTGCTTTACAATGGGTGCTGCATTTTGAAGCAGTGAGTACAGTGATCCCCGGTGCATCCCGTCCGGATCAGCTTCTTCGTAATCTTGCTGCCATGAACCGGGCAGCGCTGACAACAACTGAAATGGAAAAAGTAAAAGCCGTGTACGAGCAATATATTAAGCCTTCGGTACATCATTTATGGTAAGAATTATTTTTTTCTGGGTACTGTATTTGTCTGCGTTGAGTATTCATGCGCAGGTAAGGCAGGCTATTGACTTTAACGCAGACTGGCATTTTCAGTTGGGAGATGATAGTCTGGCCCGGGAAAAGAACTATGATGACAGCCGTTGGAGAAAATTACAGTTGCCGCATGACTGGAGTATTGAGTCTGACTTTATAAAAGACGCCCCTGCTACTAATCAGGGCGGATCATTACCCGGAGGGATTGGCTGGTACCGCAAGACATTTGTACTACCATCAGGAGCCAAAGGCCAACAGGTACAGATAGCATTTGATGGTGTTTACCAGCAGAGTGAGGTATGGGTCAACGGACATTATCTGGGGAAAAGACCCAATGGGTACATGCCTTTTCAATACATCATTGATGAATACCTGTTGCCCGCACCGCAGAAAAATACCATTGCCGTCCGGGTGGATAACAGCAAACAGCCCAATAGCCGCTGGTATACAGGCAGTGGCATTTACCGGGATGTGACCCTGCATCTTTCCAATAAAGTAGCGTTTGTTCCGTACGAAATTTTTATTAGTACAAAGTCACTCATGGGAAACAAAGTAGTGCTGGATCTTCGTACGGTTGTTTTTAACCGTTGGGTGGATACAGCATTGGATCTTCAGATGAGCACTGAAATTCTGGACCAAAAGCAAAAACAGTTATACCATAGGCAGGCAATGAAAAAAGTCAACAGGCCCGGCCAGTGGAATAATTCCTTAACAGATACTTTACAGGGGATCATGCCATGGAGTTTGGAGCGTCCTTATTTGTATACGCTTCGATTAGTACTATACCAGCGAGGGAAAAAGATTGATGAATACAAAATAAAATTTGGATTCCGGGAAGCGCAGTTCCATAAAGAAAAAGGGTTTGTATTGAATGGCAGACCAATGCTTTTAAAAGGAGTTTGCATGCACCACGACCTCGGTGCTTTGGGGGCAGCCTTTAATAAAGTGGCTGCGAAACGGCAGTTAAATATGCTAAAAGAAATGGGTTGCAATGCCATTCGCTTCTCCCATAACCCGCCTGCAGCGGCCATGCTCGACCTCTGTGATGAGATGGGCTTCCTGGTGATTGATGAGGCTTTTGACAACTGGACGAAGAAAAAAAACAAATTCGATTACCATCTTGATTTTGCACAATGGCATGAGCGGGACCTGCTGGCCATGGTCACACGCGACCGGAATCATCCCTCGGTCATTGCCTGGAGTGTGGGCAACGAGAACCGCGAACAATTCGACAGCAGTGGGATCTACTGGGGAAGGAAATTGGTTGAAATCGTACAAATCGCCGATACCACCCGGCCGGTGATTGCGGCATTAACGGAAACAATGCCCGATAAAAATTTTATTGTGAAATCGGGGGCCATGGAACTGCTCGGCTTCAATTATAAACTCTACGATTATCCTCATCTGCCTCAGCGATTCCCGGGTAAAATGTTTATTGCAACTGAAACCGCTTCTGCACTTTCCACCAGGGGGGTGTACCAATTTCCGGCCGACAGTATCCGGATCTGGCCACCGGATTACAAAGTGCAGGATACTTTTAATACCGGGAATAAAGATTTTACCGCTGCTGCCTATGACAATACCCATGCGTATTGGGGTGGTACCCATGAAAAAACCTGGCTGGCGGTTAAAAAGCATCCGCATATGACGGGCATTTTTGTATGGAGTGGTTTTGATTTTTTGGGAGAGCCCTTGCCTTATCCCGCCTTTCCTTCCCGGAGCAGTTATTATGGGATCATTGATCTGGCCGGATTTCCCAAGGATGTGTTTTATATGTACCAGTCGGAGTGGTCAAAGAAAAATGTCCTGCACCTCTTCCCGCACTGGAACTGGAAAAAAGGAGATACGGTGGATGTTTGGGCCTATTATAATCATGCGGATGAGGCAGAACTTTTTGTCAATGGAAAATCGGCTGGAAAAAGAACTAAAAACGATTCAACATTACATGTCAGCTGGCGGGTTCCTTTTGAAGCTGGACAGATCAGGGTCCGGAGCAGGAAAAAAGGGCAGACAGTAATGGAAAAAGCGATCCTGACAGCGGGTCCGGCCTACCGGATTGAACTGCTGGCTGATAAAAAGCAATTAAAGGCTGATGGAAAGGATCTTTCTTTTATTACAACCCGCATTCTGGACCGGGAGGGAAACCTGGTACCGGATGCAGATGATCTGATACAATTTACCGTTTCAGGCAACGGGCAGATCGCCGGAACCGATAATGGTTACCAGGCCGATACCCGATCCCTGAAAAGTCCGGCAAGACATGCCTGGAAGGGACTTGCTTTGCTCATCCTTCAATCCAACGGAAAAAAGGGAAATATTACATTAAAGGCAACGGCCCCCGGGCTGAAACCAGCTACCATTATCCTCTCTGTCACAGACTAAGTACCGTGTTTTCTCAACGCAATCGTTCCCGGAGCAGGGGCTTTGTTTTTTAGTAAAATAATACATCTTTATAGCAAAACCTTACATTTTCAGGCGGGAAGGTCACCTGTACCTTTAAATCACGGTTATCATTCGACAAACTCTATTAACGGTTAAGCTGCGGTATGAAAAAACATCTCCTTTTAAAGGGTGACAATAATGGACTGTTCCTGCAACAGGCTTTGTTGTTATTGATGATGACCGCACAACTGGTACTCTCCACGGATCTAAAGGCTCAAACAACTGAAGACAAAGAAGCCGCTTTCAAAAAAACATTATCGGAGCGCTCGGCTAAAATTGTTACCGGATTAAATATCACTAAGCCGAACAAAAAAGAAAAGATCACCCAACTGATAGCCGGCCAGTACTACGATCTCAATAAAGTACATGATCTCGCTATCAGCGCCGAAGCAAAAACAAGCCGGCTGGAAGCCCTTCACCGGAAGTTTACCCAAAAATTGAATAAGAAGTTATCAGATAGCCAGGTGGAACTGGTGAAAAATGGTATGACCTATAATGTGCTCAATGTTACTTATACGGCCTATCAGGAAATGATCCTTACCCTTACTGCAGAACAGAAAGAAAAAATTTATAACTGGTTACTGGAAGCCAGGGAGAAGGCCATGATGGAGGGATCATCAGAAGCAAAGCACAAGATGTTTGGAAAGTATAAAGGAAGAATCAACAATTTTCTTTCTGAACAGGGATATAATATGAAGGCGGAAGAAAAAGCCTGGCAGCAAAGATTGAGAGAGAAAAGAGAGAAGGATGCAGCCGGAAAGCAAAATGCCGCCTGATCAAAAAAGTATTAATGATTTTTTTATATAAACAAAGCCATATGAATAGTCTCCGACTGCCAAAACTGCTGCTCTGGGTTGTATGTATGCTGTTCTCGGTTCTGTCTTTTGCACAGGAAAAGACCGTCACCGGAAAAGTAACTGACCCCAATGGCAAGCCCCTGGAAGGTGTTAGTGTTAAGGTTAAGAACACCACCAATGGAACCACCACCAATGCGGATGGTGTATTTACCATTAAAGTTCCATCCTCAGAGTCCATCATCAGTGTAACCAGTGTGGGTTACCTTATTTACGAAGCCAAAGCCGGTTCAGGTAACACGTTTAATGTGCAAATGACCTTACTGGAAAAAACCATGGAAGATGTAGTGGTGGTAGGATATGGCTCCAAAAAAAGAATCAATGTACAGGGCTCTGTGGCCACGATCAAAGGAACAGAGATCGAAGATATTCCGGTAGCCAACCTGCCTTCATCCCTTGTGAACCGTATTCCCGGTGTAGGCGTCAACTTCAGTTCCGGTAAACCTGGTTCTACTACAACATTGAATATCCGGAATGCCACAACATTTCCCGGAGCACCAACAGGCGTAACCAATCAGCCATTGATTGTTATTGATGGAATTATTGCCAACCCCACCCAGTGGGCACAGGCACCCAATTCAGACTGGTTTGATAACCTGGATGCCAGCCAGATTGAGGATATCACCTTCCTGAAAGATGCGTCTGCTGCTATCTACGGCGCAGCCGGTGCGAAGGGAGTTGTGTTAATCACTACAAAAAAGGGAAAAGCAGGGAAACCAAAAATTTCTTATTCGGGATATTTTGGGGTAACTACTCCTTCTGTTAAACCCAAAATGTTAACAGCGTTTGAGCATGCTACATTCATGAATAATGGATTTGAGCTGACCGGTGCTGCAGATAACCTTCGTTTTTCAAAAGGAGATCTCGATTCACTGAGCAGGGTCAAAGATGAAGGATGGTTTGATTATTTCTGGAAAAACGGGAAAGTACAAAGACATACTATTAATGTATCAGGCGGTACTGACCGGGTTACTTTATTTGCCGGTGGTAGCTTTTATAATGAAAAAGGAAACTACGGAAATATTGAAAACAATAAGTACAGCTTCCGTTCTGGAATGAATGCGACTATTGTGGATGGATTGACTGCCAGTGTTACCTTTGCGTCTGACTTTAATAAAGAGCTGAGCAATAACCATAAAAACGCCAGCTCTGAAACTGATGATGCCACTATCCGTGCCCTCTACCTGACTCCAAAATGGGTACCGGTTACCATTAACGACAAACTGGTCGGTTTTCAGGGAGCCAATAACTCCTCTCCGCAAAATCAGAACTGGAATATGTTAGGGGTGCACAATTCCGGATCTTATCGTGATTCAAGATCACAGGGTCTGGCCATTAATGCCTCTGTGGAGTGGAGACCAAAATTTGTAAAAGGATTGGCAGCCAGGGTACAATATGGCCGCAATAACAGGAACGATAATGCCAAAGGGTATTATGCTTCTTATTTTGTTTCCAACTTCCTGAGAAGAGGACAAAATAATCTGCTCTATTCCAGCCAGATTAATACAACTACTCCTTTGGTGAAAATCACCAATAATGATCAGATTGAAGAAGGAACAACAACTTCCACCAACTATCAGTTTATTACCACCCTGTCCTATGCCCGCAAATTCGGATCACATGATCTGGATATGATGGTGGGATTTGATCAGAGTGAAGCTGAAAGTAAAAACATCCTCCTCTCTAAAAACGTACAAATCGTTCAGGGTATTGATGAATTCTGGGCTTTCAGTAACGACCCATCCGTACTGGGTAGTGTTCAGGATGCCATCCGGAACCCTCAGCACTTTAAGAATGCAAAGCGTTCTTATATCAGCAGACTGAACTATTCCTTTAAAGGCAAATACTTTTTTGAATTCATCGGAAGGGCTGATGCTTCTGTGAACTTTACACCACAAAACAGATGGGGCTTCTTCCCCACAGTGGGACTGGGCTGGAAAATCAGTGATGAAAATTTCTTCAGAAATATTCTGTTTGTCAATTCATTGAAGTTAAGAGCTTCTTACGGACTGGTGGGTGAAGATAGGGTAGGTAACCGCCTTTGGGAATCAAGGTTTACACAAACAACCGGAATCCTGATCGGAAATACCAATACAGGTGGTCTTGATCCAAACGTGTATCCTAATGAGGATATCACCTGGGAAAAAGCCAGATCACTCAACGTTGGTCTGGATGCCACTTTCATGAAGAACAAGATCACTTTGTCAGTGGATGTATACCAGCGTTATTCTTACGATGGATATGATGTGTATTCTGCCAGCGTATTTGCACCAACAGCCGGTATCCAGCCTCCAGTTATTAACTACGGACGCCAGATCAGCTGGGGTACTGAGTTTGCATTAGGCTACCGTACCAGATTTGGAAAAGATTGGGGCTTTAGTGTGGATGCCAACTTCGGCTGGACCAACAGCCAGTTATTACAGTCTTTCTATAATGAAGCTTTCCTGGGCCAGTTCGGTCCCGATCAGTTGGGAATTGGTATCGGCCGTGACCCCAGAAGATATAACTCCAATAATATCGGTTATATCGCTAAAGGTATTATCAAAACACAGGCTGATGTGGATGCCATACTTGCAAAAAATCCCAATTACCTGATTGGTGGTGTAAAACCACAGGTTGGTTTTATGGATTTTGAAGACATTAACGGAGACGGACAAATTACAGAAGCCGGTGATGCAACACTCATGTATGACAGAACAACTCCTTTGGTTGGATTTGGTATTACATTCGGAGCCACCTACAAAGAATTCAAACTCCAGATGAACATGAACCTGTCCATCGGTGGAAAACGTTTCTTTGATTCAGAAGCAAGAAAAATTCCAAACGCCACTCAGAATGCAGCAAAATTCTGGTCTGATCAGTGGACGCCTTCTAATCCTGAGGGTAAATATCCAAGAGCTGATGCGCCGTTGATCACTGCCAACTCTACTATGTGGGCGGTACAGGGTACACAAAGCCGGATTAATAATGCGGTGTTGTCCTATCAGCTGCCAAAAAGACTGGCTTCCAAACTCCGGATACCGGATATGCGTATCATGTTAACCGGAACGAATCTGTGGAATATTATCAATCCATTTAAATACAAGGATCCGTATACATCCAACTTTGCAAACTATCCCACATTGCGTACCATTTCAGTGGGAATAAATGCAAGTTTATAATCCAACACGGTTGCTTAATAACTAAACTTAGAAAAATGAGAAATATATTCACTACAGGTCAGAAACTGGTAATAGCTGCTACGGCAACTGTTACCCTATTGGCTGCCTGTAAAAAAGACAAAGAATTTTTTGAAGTTGAGGATCCACAGGGGATCGACTCAAAAATCTGGCATGATGAAGGAGCAATTGGATTGTTCCTGAACCGCGCCTATGGGGTGATTATGCCGCAATGGCCGGCTCCCGGATCGGCTCCCGGAAACATCCACATTTCTTCTGATGAAATGAATGGTGGTAATACCGCTTTTCTGTATGGTACCCTGAATGAAAATGCAGTAACTGATATCGGAACAGCCAATAATAATGTAACAGCCAACCGTTATTTTGATATCCGCCGCTGTAACCTGGCCCTCGAGGGTATTGATACCAGTTCTGTACTGTCTGAGCAAACAAAGAATACACTCAGAGGTCAATTCTTTTTCCTCAGGGGTTATGTATACTTCAGAATGGTGGCATTGTATGGTGGCGTTCCGCTGGTGTTAAAAGTTCAGGAACTCACGAATGACGGTATTCCTACTGTACCCCGTTCAAAAACCAGTGAGTGTATCGCTTCGATTGTAAGTGATTTTGATTCTGCTGCCGCCCTGCTGCCTGGTACCTGGCCAACCGCGGAAAAAGGACGCGTTTCCCGCGTAGCTGCTCTTGCCATGAAAGGAAAAGCATTAATGTACTGGGCAAGTCCGCAGTTTAACCCTACCAATATCACCAGCCGCTGGGAAGATGCCTATCAGGCTAACCTGGCAGCATATACACAGGGTATTGCTGATGGAAACGGACTGATTGTCAATTATTCTGATTTATTTATTACGGAAGATCATAAGGAAGCACTGATTGTAAGAAAATACAATACTTCCCGTGATTTTGGAACGAATATAGAAGCTATCACCCGTCCGGTTTCTGAAGCACCGGGTGCCAGCGGATCCTTCCAGCCAACCTGGAACCTGGTACAGAATTATACAATGAATAACGGTTTACCCATCACGCATGGTTCTTCCGGATATAGTGCCGTTCAATACTGGCAGAACAGGGATCCCCGTTTTGATGCAACTGTTGCTTACAATGGAGTTGTATGGCCACTCAGTGGAAAAGCCACCAGGAGACAATGGCAATATACTGGTGTAATTGATGAAACAAGCGGAACTATTGTAACCGGATTTTACTGCAGAAAGTTTTGTAACAATACCCTGACTCCGACACAGGCCGTTTATAGTTCAAATACAGGTGGCGGTAGTGGTATGGACTGGATCGAAATGCGTTTTGCTGAAGTGATGATGAATCTGGCTGAATGTGCCAACGAAACAGGTCGTTTGACAGAGGCAAAAAATATGGTACGTCAGATTCGCCAGAGAGCAGGCATTCAGGCCGGCGCATTTGATTACGGACTGGCTGTTGCTACCGATATCCCCAGCATGCGTTCCCTGATCCTGAATGAAAGAATGATTGAGTTTGCCATGGAAGGAAAAAGGAATATGGATCTGCGCAGAACGAGGAACCTGCACCTGATCTCTGCCAGACAATCCTATAAACTGGCCGTTAAACTGCCTTACGTTTCAGGTGCCCTTCCAACCGGCGGACCTGTACCGGGTAGAATTTATATTGATGTGCCTAATGCCCTGGGTCAGCGGCCAAGGGATACCATCAATATCAATAACCTGTCTTCTTATTCCACTGTATTTACTGTGCCGGGTGCGATTCAGACAATCGAGGGTTCCAGTGTAATCAATATCCCTTCTAACTATTATTTCTATCCCCTGCCAAACTTTTTCAGTCAGCAGAGTTATGTGATCGAACAAACACTGGGATGGATTAACGGAACTTTTGACCCACTTCAATAATTATTCAAAACATGATTAATATGAAAAAATATATTATAGGAGTTATGATCGCTGCCGGTTTTCTGGCTGCCTGCGAAAAAAAGGTGGATCCTATAGACACATTTTATGTGACGGTAGATTACCGGAGCGGTGGCGCCAAATACATCACCAGCGATGTAACAGTGAACCCAAAGGATAGTATTTACTTTGATTTCACGATCAATTCCCAGGACCCCATGTCCTATGTGGAAATCCAGAAGAACGGAACAAGAATCGACACTTTCCGGCTGGATGCATCCAATAACAGATCTTTTTCAAGGATAAAAGGATACCGGGCAGACAGTGCTGCCGGTGAATATACTTACCGGGTTTTGGCCAGAGATGAGAAAGCAACCTTCATGGGTGATGGCGGTAAGATGTTTAAGGTGACCGTTAATCCGGACTTCAATTTCTGGAGCTATCGCATCCTCCAGGTACCAGACACTGTATTAAAGAAAAATAAATGCTACTATTCTACCATTGATGGAAGAGTGCATACTTATACGGAAGCTACGGCTAATTCCGCCAGTATCGACTTCGGTTATTATTGGGATACTACCGGCAGAGGAACTGCCTCTACCAGTGATGACCTGAAGCATACATTCTATTCGCCTAGTGCGGCACAGCCACAGATTCCATTTTATGATCTCAGCAGCTGGACCAAAAATGTGACCTTATTAAAGAAAATGCCATCCAGTGTGAATTTTGTTTCCCAGCTTACTTCCGCGGGTGCCATTCAAACTTTAATCGGTGGCAATATGGCATCCGGTACTTCTTCCAAAGTATCTACCATTAGTACTTCAGGAGGAAATAATGTGATCGGATTCAAAACAGCTTCAGGAAAATTCGGAGCCATCCTCATCAGGTATGTGAGCGGAGATTCTCCCAATGCCACGACCCAGATTGAAGTTGATGTAAAAGTTCAAAAATAGCAGTTCGTATACAGCAGTTAGAAAAAAAGGAGAAAGTGTAACAGCTTTCTCTTTTTTATAGGATGAACGGTGCAATCTTCCTGTTATATGTTCGTCTAATAAAAAAACGCTGATGAAAAAAATTACTATCCTCGCTGCCTTATTCTGTACAACCGTCTGTTTGCCGGCTATGGCGCAGTATCCGGATATACCGGCTGCAGATCAGCGTAGGTCAGATTCACTGATGGAAGCCGGACGCAAACACTCCGACAGTGCCTGGCAACTGGCCTGGCACATCATACAGGAAGATGCCAGAAAGGGGAAACCTTATATTCCATTTGCTGCCAAACCGGAAGACCTTCCGCAGGCCGATATTCCTGCTTTTCCTGGTGCAGAAGGAGGTGGTAAATTTTCATTCGGTGGAAGAGGTGGTAAAGTATTTGTCGTAACCAATCTTGATGATGACGGCCCCGGTAGCCTGCGCTGGGCCTGCGAACAGGGCGGAGCCAGAATTGTCGTATTCAATGTATCGGGTATCATCCGCATCAAAACACCACTGATCATCCGTGCTCCTTATATTACTATTGCCGGACATACGGCTCCCGGTGACGGCGTATGCGTAGCCGGCGAAAGTGTATGGATCAATACCCATGATGTGATCATCCGCTATATGCGTTTCCGCCGGGGAGAAACCTGGGTCGGCAGAAGAGATGATGCCATCGGTGGTAACCCCATCGGAAATATCATGATTGATCATGTAAGTGCCAGCTGGGGACTGGATGAAAACATGAGCATGTACCGGCATATGTACAATGACAGTACCGGTGCCACTGAACAAAAACTGGGAACGGTAAATATCACCATCCAGAATTCTATTTTCAGCGAAGCCCTTGATACCTGGAACCATGCATTCGGCAGCACTTTAGGTGGAGAGAATTGCACTTTCATGCGGAACCTCTGGGCCAATAATGCCGGAAGAAATCCTTCTATTGGCTGGTATGGTATTTTCAATTTCGTGAATAACGTGGTTTATAACTGGGTACACCGCAGTATCGATGGCGGTGATTACCGGGCACTCTACAATATCATGAATAACTATTTCAAGCCCGGCCCCGCCACTCCAAAAACATCCATCGCTTACCGGATCCTGAAACCCGAAAGCGGCCGTAGTAAACTCAAACAAAAATTTTATGGCCGGGCCCATGTAAATGGCAATATCGTGGAAGGATACCCTGCTGTTACAAAAGATAACTGGAAAGGTGGAGTACAAATTGAAGACGAAGCCGGTGCCGGAGAACATGAAGCCTATATGCGCTGGCCCAAACCCCTTCCCATGCCTGCGGTTACTATCGTGGATGCAGAACAGGCCCGCCAGTTTGTACTAGCCAATGCCGGCGCCACCCTGCCAAAAAGAGATGCAGTAGATAGCAGGGTTGTAGAAGAAGTAAAGACCGGTAAGGTAACAGTACCCGCAGGCGTCATTGCTCCCGCTAGCCAGTTCAAACATCGCCGGATGCCATTGGATTCCTATAAAATCGGGATCATCACCGATATCAGCCAGGTAGGCGGATACCCTGATTACAAGGGTACTCCTTATAAAGACAGCGACAATGACGGTATGCCTGATGAGTATGAAGTAAAGGCTAAACTGAATCCCAAAGATCCGGGTGATGCGCAGAAAATTACTGCCAGTGGTTATAGCAATATTGAAGTATATTTAAACAGTGTGGTGGATATAAAAAATGTAAGACCCGTGACAGCAGCCCGTAAATCATTCTAAGCAGTTTTGAAGCGGGAATCCTGCTGCCCTCCAACATTTTTGCTACCGATTTTTAAAAAGAATGTTCAGCAGTGACCCAATCACAACCATATTTATCTTTTCTTTTTTTACTAACCCTTCTGATATCGCAACAGGCTTTGCCGGCGCAAAAACCGGTGAAGCCTGCTGCTCCTTTATTTTTTGATAAAGGAAAACTACAGTATACTCCCGGATCAAATGGCGACCGCATACCTGATTTTTCTTATTGCGGATATGCCGCTTCCGAAAAACCCATTCCAACGGTCCCGGTAAAAATTATCGTACCGCTTTCAAAAGGCGATGCAACGGCCCGCATACAGGCCGCACTGGATCAACTGGCTGCTTTGCCCCTGGATGCGAATGGTTTTCGCGGAGCCGTATTATTGCAAAAGGGCAACTATGAAGTAATTGGTCAGTTAAGAATCAAAGCATCAGGCATCGTGCTGCGTGGCAGTGGCGTTGGACAAACGACCATCACCGGAACCGGCAACGGCAGGCTGGCCCTGATTAAGATAATTGGACAAAATAAGATTTCACGGGATGGATATGGGATGAGAATCATTGACCCCTACGTACCGGTGGGTGCCATGCAATTCCGGGTAGACAGCGGCATCATGATCAAAGATCACAGTAACCGGATCATCATCCGTCGCCCATCTACCCATAAATGGATCAATCAGCTGGGTACGGATCATTTTGGCGGCGGCATCACTGCCCTGGGCTGGAAACCCGGCGACCGCGATCTTTTTATTGATCGTACCATCACCCGCATCGAAGGAAACATGATTTATATTGATGCACCCATCAGCACATCAATGGATAGTAGCTATGGTAGTGCTTCCATTTATTTTTATTCACCAGATGGGAGGGTTACAAATTGTGGTATTGAAAACCTGAGTCTGCAATCTGCTTATGACTCCAAAAATCCAAAAGACGAAGATCACCGCTGGAATGCCATTAACCTGGAGAGCGCGGAAGATTGCTGGATCAGACAAGTCAACTTTAAATATTTTGCCGGCAGTGCCGTCAGTGTACTGGAAACATCCAAACGAATTACTGTAGAAGATTGCAAGTCATTGTCGCCTGTTTCAGAAATCGGCGGACAAAGACGGTATACTTTTCTTACCACCGGACAGCAGACTTTATTCCAGCGTTGTTATGCCGAAAAAGGTTACCATGATTTTGCTGTGGGCTATTGCACACCGGGTCCCAATGCTTTTGTACAATGTGAATCCATACAACCTTATAGTTTCAGCGGTACGATCGACAGCTGGGCCAGCGGGGTATTGTTTGATGTAGTGAATGTAGATGGAAATGCCCTTCGATTTGGAAACCGCGGACAGGATGCCAATGGCGCAGGTTGGACAGCCGCCAATAGTGTTTTCTGGAATTGCACGGCAGCAAGAATTGATTGTTACCAACCACCTACGGCCCAAAACTATTCCTTTGGCAGCTGGGCACAGTTTGCCGGCGATGGTTATTGGGGTGAATCCAATAATACCATTACCCCGAGAAGTTTATTTTATCAGCAACTTAAAGAAAGACTCAACAAGAATATTGATGCACAGGCACAACTGATGCCGCTGATTACTGAAGCCAGTAGCAGTCCTTCCGTAGAAACCGCCTTGCAATTAGCCAAAGAAGCAGCTACGCCCCGTCTGCTTTTACGAAATTGGATTGATGAAGCGGCGAAAAGGAATCCCATTAATACCGCAACAGCGGGTGCCCTGATGCTGGATGAATCCAAAATCAAGCCGCCCTTTATTTTCAAAACGACTGCAGCCCTGCAAGTGAAAAACGGCTGGCTGGTACGAGGTGAAGAAGTATTAACGGGCAAAAGACAAGGGGTACAATGGTGGAGTGGTGGATTGCAGCCTTCTGATATTAAAAATGCCAAAGCCCATCTCACCCGTTTTGTTCCCGGTCGTACCGGTAAAGGATTGACCGATGATTTGCTCGAAGTAGTGGCCGAAATGAAAACAAACAATACCATTGCGCTGGAACATAATTACGGACTCTGGTACGATCGCCGAAGAGATGATCACCAGCGTGTCCGCAGAATGGACGGAGAAGTATGGCCGCCATTTTATGAACTGCCTTTTGCCCGCAGCGGAAAGGATACGGCCTGGGACGGACTCAGTAAATATGACCTGACTAAATTCAATCCTTTTTACTGGAGCCGGCTCAAACAATTTGCCGATCTGGCCGATCAGCAAGGTCTGGTACTGGTGCATCAAAATTATTTCCAGCACAATATCATTGAAGCCGGAGCACATTATGCCGATTTTCCCTGGAGAACAGCCAATAATATTAATAATACAGGTTTTGTTGAACCGGTAAACTATGCCGGCGACAAAAGAATTTTTTATGCCAACCAGTTTTATGATATCAGTAACCCCGTAAGAAAAGCCCTGCATAAAAAATATATCCGTCAGTGTCTCGATAATTTCAAAGACAATAGCGGAGTCATTCAACTAATCAGCGAAGAATTTACCGGCCCATTGCATTTTGTAAAATTCTGGCTGGATGTGATCAGGGAATGGGAAAAAGAAACCGGTAAACATCCGATCATCGGTTTGAGTGTGACGAAAGATGTACAGGATTCTATTCTGGCAATTCCACAATATGCCGCAGTTGTGGATCTGATTGATATCCGCTACTGGCATTACCAGGCAGATGGAACCTTGTATGCGCCACAGGGCGGACAAAGTCTGGCGCCCCGGCAACATGCCCGTTTACTAAAGCCCAAAAAGACCAGTTTTGAACAGGTCTATCGTGCCGTAAAAGAATACCACGATAAATATCCCGGCAAAGCCATTATGTATTCTGGAGACAGTTATCCTGAATTCGGGGTTGCTGCTTTTATGGCTGGAGGTAGTCTTTCTGTTTTACCGGCCAATTTTAGTCAGGAATTACTTTCCACTGTTTCGGACATGAAGCCAATGAAAACAACCAGTGCGAATGAGTACAAGCTGGGAAATGAACGCAGTACAATTCTCTATAATTCTGTCACTAAAGTGTTTACCATTCAATAAAACCAACAAGTCACATGCAGCCATCTGCTCCAACACACAATACAAGTTCAAACCAGGCCGGTAGCGGAAATAAATACCTGGTTCCCTTTATCCTGGTCGCCTTCCTTTTCTTTTTATGGGGGATGGTACACAACCTCGATGGCATCCTGATCCCGCACCTGAAAAAAGCATTTCAGCTGTCCAATACGGAAAGCATGCTGATCGATAGTGCCATTTTTACGGCGTATTTTCTGATGGCGATCCCGGCAGGGATGATTTTGAAAAGATGGGGATATAAAAAAGGAATTATCACCGGTCTGATCATTGCAGGTATCGGCGCCTTTCTTTTTGTTCCAGCCGCCAATACCACCACTTATTTTATTTTCCTGATTGCCTTGTTTATTGTAGGCTGTGGGATCACGATCCTGGAGACCGCGGCCAATCCCTATGCTGCTATTCTGGGTAAACCGGAAACAGCCAGTATGCGACTGAACCTGGGTGCAGCGGTGAACGGGCTTGCCGTTTTCATTGCCCCCTTACTGGGAACCCGCTTTATTTTTTCAGGGATTCAACATAGCGATGCAGAACTCGCGGCGATGACCGAAGTGCAAAAAGCTGCTTATCTATCCATGGAAGTCTCGCGGGTGAACACTACTTATATCTTTATTGCATTAGGCTTTATTGCAGTTGCCGTGATGTTCTTCCTTTTCCGTTTGCCGGAGGCGAAAGATACCAGCAAGACGGTGAAACTCTCTGAATTCGGACAGGTATTGAAACACCGCCATCTCCGCTGGGCGGTGATTGCACAGTTTTTTTATGTGGGCGCCCAGGTATGTGTGACCAGTGTATTCGTCCGCATGGCGATGAAATACGGTGGAGTAAATGAAGTGGAAGCCGGCAACAAACTCGGCTATCTCTATGGAGCCCTCTTCCTGATTGGCAGATTCCTGGGAACCATCCTCACCCGTTATTTCTCTTCCAGCAGGTTGTTGATGCTGTTTAGTATCGGTGCAGCACTATTCAGTGTGATTGCCATTACGGGGCATGGACAAATTGTGATATACTCCATGAGTATTGTCGGGTTTTTTATGTCGATCATGTTCCCGACCATTTTTGCACTGGGATTGGTGGGACTAAAAGAAGAAACAAAAGCCGGCAGTTCATTGCTGGTGATGGCGATTGTGGGTGGCGCTATTCTGCCACCTGTAATGGGTCAGATTGTAGACTGGCAAAACGATAATATTAAAATAGGGTTTGCTGTGCCCCTGGTATGTTTCCTGGTCATCCTGTTCTTTTCGGTCGGGAGATATAAGCCTGACAGCACACAGGTATTGGAAACTCAATAGCCAGCCTGATTTAAATAAAATTGATTGATTCAAAGTTTGACGAGCATATGTTTGGAAGGGGTTTAAAAAATATAATCGCATTGCTGGCTTTGTTGTTTTGTTGCCAAAGCGAGGGGCAGCCTGTTGCCTTAAAGGTCTCATTGAATAAACGGTTCTTTACGACGGCAGATGGAAAGCCTTTTTTCTGGCTCGGTGATACCGGATGGCTGCTCTTTGTGAAGTGTACCCGGGAAGATGCTGTTTTTTATCTGGATACCAGAAAGCAACAAGGTTTTAATGTGGTGCAGGTGATGGTGCTTCATGATTTCAACAATACCAAAAATGTATATGGCGACTGGGCATTAAATGATTTTGATGTGTCCCGTCCTGCTACCACAACAGGTGCTGATTTCCGGAATGCAGAACAATACGATTACTGGGATCATGTGGACTTTATCATTGATGAAGCCGCCAAACGTGGTATTTATATGGCCCTGGTGCCTACCTGGGGCAGCAATGTGAAATCGGGAAAGATCAATGAGCAACAGGCAGAAGCTTATGCAAAATTCCTGGCCAAGCGTTATCGCAATAAAAGCAATATCATCTGGTTAAATGGCGGTGATATTAATGGAAAGGAAGGATATGCGGTTTGGGAAAAATTGGGGTCCACTATTAAAAATTTTGATCCGAACCATCTCATGACCTTTCATCCCCGTGGTCGTACCAGCAGTACCGACTGGTTTCATCAATCGCTCTGGTTGGATTTTAATATGTTTCAGAGCGGACATAAATCATATGCACAGGATACTTCTTCCAAAGAAAGAAGACATTTCGGAGAAGACAATTGGAAATATGTGGAGGAGGATTATGTGATGGATCCGGTAAAACCTACACTGGATGGGGAACCCAGTTATGAAGATATCCCTTACGGATTACATGATACATTGACCGGCTACTGGAGAGCACCCGATATCAGACGTTATGCCTACTGGAGTGTATTGGCTGGAGGAGCAGGGTTTACTTATGGACATAATGCCGTGATGCAATATTATATGCCCGGTGATACCGGTATTTCTTTTTTCCCGCAACAGGATTGGAAAAAAGGAATCAAAGCCGAAGCAGCTGAACAAATGCGCCACCTGAAAAAACTGATTGGCTCTTATTCCTATTTCGACAGGGAACCGGCACAGGCACTGATCCGCCAAAACGGAGAAAAGTATGATCGCATACAGGCTGCAAAAGGAAAGAGCTATGCCTTTTTTTATACCTATACCGGTCGTAACCTGGATATCGAAACAGGTAAACTTGGATTTATACCCGGCAAAGCCAGTTGGTTTGATCCGAGGACAGGTTTGAAGAAAAGCGTTCCGGGATTCAATATGAGAACAAGTTCATTTGATCCGCCCGGTGAAACCAAAGCTGGAAATGATTGGTTATTGATACTGGAAAAATAAATGCGTCAACTGTTTGGCATATCAGTCCTTTTTTTACTGGCTTCCTGTTCCGGGAAGGCCTACCTGTTCACATCCTTTCATGAACCGGCTGATAAAGGATTGCGGATGCTCTACAGTTTTGATGGGAAGAAATGGAATGACCTGGATACGGTACTGCTTCAACCTAAAGTCGGCGAACAAAAAGTGATGCGCGATCCGAGTATGATACAGGACAAGAACGGTATTTTTCACCTGGTCTGGACCAGCAGCTGGAGAGGCGACAAGGGTTTTGGATATGCTTCTTCCAAGAACCTGGTGAACTGGTCAGAACAATGGTTTATCCCCGTCATGAAACATGAACCCACTACAGTGAATGTGTGGGCACCGGAATTATTTTATGATGATATCCGGGATCAGTACATGATCATCTGGGCCAGCTGTATTCCCGGTCGCTTTGAAAGGGGCATCGAAGCCGATAGCAATAACCATCGCATGTACCTGACCACCACCCGTGATTTTGTGACATTCAGTGATACGAAGCTATTCCTGGATCCGGGCTTCAGTGTAATTGATGCCGTGATCCTTAAAAAAGCAGACAAAGAATATGTGATGGTATTAAAAGACAATACCCGACCTGAAAGAAACCTGAAAGTCGCCTTTGCAACTGATCCAATGGGGCCCTGGACAAATATTTCCAAACCATTTTCTGATTCCTTTACCGAAGGGCCAACGGTATTGAAAGATGATGATCAATGGCTGATTTATTTCGACAGCTACCAGAAAAAAATTTACGAAGCGGTTCAGACAAAAGATTTCAAATCATTTGAAAATATAACTACTAATGTTCAGGTGCCTGCTGGTCACAAACATGGAACTATCCTGCCTGTAAAAAGAAAATGGGTGAATCAACTGATAAAAAAATTGAAGAGATAATGCGTAGCCTGCTGCTCATAGCTGTATTCATGTTTAGCTTGTCACTGTCTGCGCAGGATACTGTACGTTATATTGGTAAAACCCTTTCGAATGTAGATTACCATCATGGACAATTATCTCCTGCCATCGGGGTTCACAATATCCAGACGTTGCGGGCCAACCGGGCAGATAAAAATGAAACCAGCTCCTGGACCTATAACCATGCGCCCATGCTGGCTTACTGGAATAATCAGTTTTACCTGGAATACCTGAGTAATCCGGTGGGGGAGCATGTGGCACCCGGACAAACCCTGCTGCAAATATCAACAAATGGTTATCAGTGGACGGAACCGGTCGTGATTTTTCCACCCTATAAAATTCCGGATGGTTTTGTAAAAGAAGGAAAGAAAGACACAGCACGGAACAGTTTCGCCGTGATGCACCAGCGGATTGGGTTTTATACGAGCAAGGCGAATAAATTATATGCGCTGGGGTATTATGGTATTTGTCTGGTGAAAGGCGATGATCCCAACGATGGCAATGGCATTGGCCGGGTGATCAGGGAAATAAAAACCGATGGTAGTTTTGGTCCCATCTTCTTTCTGCGTTACAACCATTCATTCAATGAAAAAAATACCAGCTATCCTTTTTATAAATCATCAGGAGATGCAGCACTAATCAGTGCCTGTGAGGAATTTCTTTCCAACCCGCTATTGATGATGCAAACTGTAGAAGAAGGAGATCGCAATGATCCCCTGATTCCATTGCAAAAAGATTTCAAAGCCTTTAATTATTACCGGCTACCCAATAAAAATATTGTAGGCCTCTGGAAATATGCACTCACCAGTATTTCCAAAGATGGTGGAAAGACCTGGCCCATGAACCCCACCCGGGCACCAGGGTTCGTGAATGCCAATGCCAAGATATGGGGACAACAAACCAGCGATGGCAAATTTGCAACAGTGTACAATCCCTCCGAGTTTCGCTGGCCCCTGGCCCTGAGTGTGAGTGATGATGGATTGAAATACAAAAACCTTTTATTGGTCAATGGTGAGATCAGCTCCATGCGCTATGGCGGTGCCTATAAAAGCTATGGTCCACAGTATGTAAGAGGTATCCAGGAAATGGATGGAAAACCTGCTGATAAAAACATGTGGGTGACATACAGCATGAACAAAGAAGATATTTGGATAAGCCGGATACCGGTACCCGTAAAGGACAAAGAAACCCGCCACCTGAATGATGATTTTTCTTTGAATCCTCTCTGTATGCAGTCCTGGAATATTTTCAGTCCGCTCTGGTGTAAAGTCGAAACCTTCAATCAATCGCTGCAACTCAGTGACCAGGATCCTTATGATTATGCCAAAGCAGAACGTTTATTTCCTGAGTCGAAAAAAGTTAAAGTCGAGTTTGCTTTCACTGCCGGCCAGCAGGACCATGGTACACTGGAAATTGAACTCACCGATGGAAAAGGAATGCCCTGTTTGCGGATCATGCTCGATTCGACTGGAAGCATCCTTACTAAGCAGGGCTACCGGAATAAATCACTGGGTAAGTACAAGGCCAATGAAAAAATGGTAGTGACGATAGAATTAAATACCGCCTCCCGTTTTTACACGGTAAGCCTGAATGGCAGCAAGCCGGCCAATAATATTTGTTTTGCGCCGGTAGCATCTGTTGAAAGAATTGTATTCAGAACGGGCAGCATTCGTCATTTCCCGGATGCGGAAACACCGACGGATCAATCCTATGACTTATTCAATACGGAAGTACCTGTGAAAAATGCCAGATACAGTATTCATTATCTTAAAACAAAGACATTGCCCTGAAGCAGGTAATCAGACTGATAAAAAAAGATGTTGAAATCGTTCCGATATATATGTCAATCTAAGCAGATCCTTTATCTGTCGGTTGTCCTATTGCTGGAATTAGCAGCAGAAGGCCAGGGCCGTCCCATGATCCTGAAACCTGAATCATTCAGGCATTATGTTGACTACTTCAACAAAATGGAAGATGAAAATATCAAACAGGCGATTCCCAATGATAGTGCCTGGGTCTGGATGAGAAAAAATATTCCACTCTTTGAATGTCCACAGCAGAATTTTGAAGAAATGTTTTATTTCCGCTGGTGGACCCTACGGAAGCATATTAAAAAGACAGAGAAAGGATTTGTGTTTACGGAGTTTTTGGTGCAACGTTCCTATGCCGATAAATACAATCTCATCTCCAGCGGATTGGGTCATCATATTTATGAAAGCCGCTGGCTGCATGATAAACAATACATGGACCAGAACCTGCTGGTCTGGTACCGGGGCAATAATGGCAAGCCCATGAACAAGCTCCGCTTCTACAGTGGCTGGGTGGAAGATGCCATTTACAATCGATTTCTGGTGAATGGCGATAAAAAGTTTGTGCTGGATCTGTTACCGGATATGGAGACCAATTTTGCCGCCTGGGAATCAGAAAAGAAAAGAGCGGACGGATTATTTTGGCAGTATGATGTGCGGGATGCCATGGAAGAAACCATCAGCGGCGGCAGGAAAGAAAAAAATCCAAGACCTAGTATCAATAGCTATATGTATGGCAATGCCTATGCGCTTTTTCAGTTGAATAGTCTGATTGATTTGTATCGCCCGGGTACCGCCCGCTATGGACTCAAACTGGATTCCATCAAACAGTCATTGCAAACTAAACTCTGGAATAATAACCATCAGTTTTTTGAAGTCAGGAAAGAACAGGGCGATACCCTGGCCAATGTAAGAGAGGAGATCGGATTCCTGCCCTGGTATTTCAATATACCGGATACACAATATAGTGCAGCCTGGAAATGGCTGATGGATAAAAAATGTTTCAATGCACCATTCGGTATCACTACCGCTGACCGGAGCCATCCCGGCTTTCGCACCCATGGCTGCTGTAACTGCGAATGGGATGGTGCCGTCTGGCCCTTTGCTACTTCTCAAACACTAACCGCCATGGCCAATCTACTGAATAGATACCAACAGCAATATGTAACCAATGCCGATTATTTTGAACAGCTGGAGACCTATGTGGAATCACAATACTATCGCGGACGGCCTTATATCGGTGAATACCTCGATGAAAAAACGGGATACTGGTTAAAGGGAGATGAAGAGCGGAGCCGTTATTATAATCATTCCACTTTCAATGACCTGGTCATTACCGGACTGGCAGGAATAAGACCACGCATGGACAATTCATTAGAAGTGAATCCATTGCTCCCCGAAGGGAAATGGGACTGGTTCTGTCTGGATAATATATTATACCATGGAAAAATACTGACCATTGTTTGGGATAAGACAGGATTGAAATACAAAAAGGGCAAGGGACTAATGGTATTTGTCAATGGAAAGAAAGTAGCATCCGCTCCTGTTCTTCAAAAACTTATCGCGAGGTACTGATCAATGATGCGTAAACGTATTATTCATATTATCACATTGATTTTTCTGGCTGTACAGGTACAAGCCCAGGAAACAGAAAAACTCTATCTCTCCGGTAAAGGACCGGAAGATGCTGTTACATGGGAGTTCATGTGTACCGGTGGAATGAATGCCGGCAAATGGACGACCATACCCGTTCCTTCCTGCTGGGAATTACAGGGTTTTGGTAAATATGATTATGGGTTTGCCAAAGACAGTGTAAAAGGAAAAGAGAAGGGCTTGTACAAACGAAAGTTTGATGTACCAACTTCCTGGAAGGGAAAGGTCATCAATATTGTTTTTGAAGGGGTGATGACGGATGCGGAAGTGAAAATCAATGGACAATTGGCGGGTCCGATCCACCAGGGTGCGTTCTATGTGTTCCGCTACGATATCAGCAAGCATTTAAAATATGGAAAAGAAAACCTGCTGGAAGTCACAGTGGCCAAACATTCCGCCAATGAATCGGTTAACGCAGCAGAACGCCGTGGTGATTTCTGGGTATTTGGGGGAATCTTCAGACCGGTATGGCTGGAAGTATTGCCCTCTGTATTTATAAAGAATCTGAACTTCCATGCAGGGGCGGATGGCAATGTGATGGGTATATTTACCATCAATAAATTGGCAGACAGTAAGGCCTTGGTACGAATACTGGATAACCAGGGAAAAGTAGTAGATACAATTCAAACTACTAATACCGATTTTAATTTCGGACTATACTTCTTTGGAACAACAATCAAAAATATCAGCACCTGGTCACCGGAAACACCGCAACTCTATACCATTGAGTGTACCATCTATGAAAAGGGCAGGCCCATACATGTGCTGAAGCAGAAATTTGGGTTTCGGACCTTTGAATTAAGACAAAGAGATGGTTTCTATCTCAATGGCGTTAAAATGAAATTCAAGGGGGTGAACCGTCATTGCTTCCGTCCGGAAACCGGAAGAACCCTGAGTCCCAAGCAAAGTATTGAAGATGTATTGCTGATCAAGGAAATGAATATGAATGCTGTCCGGGCCGCTCATTATCCGCCGGATGCCCATTTCCTGGATGCCTGTGATTCGCTTGGATTATTGGTGATGGATGAACTGGCCGGCTGGCACGGACATTATGATACACCCACTGGGAAAAAATTATTGGAAGAAATGATTGCTCAGGATGCTCATCATCCTTCTGTTGTGCTCTGGGCCAATGGAAATGAAGGCGGACATAACCAGGAACTGGACAAGTTTTTCAATGAATTGGATATCCAACAAAGACCGGTATTGCATCCCTGGGAGAATTTCAACGGAGTAGAAACACAGCATTACCGCGAATACAATTATGGCATCGGTAATTATGAAAACGGCAGGGAGATCGTGATGCCTACTGAGTTTTTGCATGGATGGTTTGATGGGGGTCATGGAGCCGGACTGGAAGATTACTGGGAGAAAATGTGGCATAATCCATTAAGTGCCGGTGGTTTCCTCTGGGATTTTGCAGATAATGCCGTGGTAAGAAAGGATCTGAAAGATTCATTGGATACAGATAAACACCGCGCAGCCGATGGTATTGTAGGTCCGCATTTTGAAAAAGAAGGCAGCTTTTATGCCATCAAAGAAATCTGGAGCCCCATCCGTTTCGAAAGAAAAGAGATCACTTCGGATTTCGATGGCAAACTCAATATTGAAAACCGCTATCATTTTACAAATACCAGGTCCTGTTCATTTAGTTGGACATTAAAAAGATTCAATCTTACAGATACAAAAGAGACCACAGGGGAAATAGCAGCACCTGATATTCAACCGGAAGCAAAAGGAGTGTTGTCCATATCGCTTCCGGCTGACTGGAAAAAGTATGATGTACTATATATTACTGCCAGGGATCCGTTTAAAAGGGAACTGTTTACCTGGAGCTTCACTCTCAGCAGCCCGGAATGGATCAAACCCAGAATGGTAGATACGACCAGTACTGGAGAAGTCAGGAATCCCATAGGGGATACCACTTCGATTCTTGTACATGTAAAAGATGTACAATTGATGTTTAATGGATTCAATGGCATGCTGGAGGAGGTACGAAATAAAAAAGGGGTATTGCCCTTCAACAATGGACCCGTTATACAGGAAGGAGCAAACAATTTTGCCCGTATCAAAAAATATTGGGAAGGAAATAAACTCGTGATTGCTACCCAATATGACCGGAAGGAAAGTTATAACACCCTTCAATGGACCATTTACCCCAGCGGATGGATCAAACTGGAAGTACAATATTTCCCCGGGGCCTATTTCACCAATTTCGCCGGTATCAATTTTTCGTTTCCTGAAAAGGAAATCAAATCGGTTACCTACATGGGCAATGGTCCTTACCGGGTCTGGAAAAACCGGATGAAGGGCAACCAATTTGGTGTTTGGAATAAAACCTACAATTCAACTGAAACAGGGGAGTCCCCCTGGGTCTATCCTGAGTTCAAAGGCTACCATTCTAATTTTTACGGAGGCTACTTCTTTACCAGTAACAATCAGTTTACCGTAGTGACTGAAACCGAAGATCTATTTCTTCGCCTGTTTACCCCAACCTGGAAAACCGATCAGTGGCATAACTATGAACCGTATTTCCCAACCGGGGATATATCCTTCATGCAGGGGATTCCATCTATTGGTACCAAGAGCCAGCGCAATGAAACAACCGGCCCCATGGGCATCAAAAATATGTACTACGATTATGAGAAGGATCCCGCAAGGGCACTCCGGATCTGTTTGTGGTTTAATTTCTCATCTCTGTAACATGAAACGAATTATTCTTGCCTTATTCCTTTTCTCTTTTCTGCAGGCTGATAGCCAGATCAGGATAACCAACCTCCGTTGCGAAATGTTGGTCAATCCCCTGGGTATTGATATAAAAGAACCCCGGTTCAGCTGGCAAATCGAATCAAACACAAGAGGGGTGAAGCAAACCAGTTACCAGCTACTCGTAGCTTCCTCAAAAGAGAAACTGTCCAGGAACGAAGGCGATGTATGGAATTCTGGAAAACAAATCAGTGATCAGTCGATCCATATCCGTTATACAGGTCAGCCATTGCAGTCCGGTAGAAAATATTTCTGGAAAGTGAAAGTGTTTACGAATAAAGCAGCAGCTTCAGGTGGGGAATACGCTTTTTTTTCCATGGGATTATTGAACAAGGAAGACTGGACCGGCAAATGGATCGGGTATGACAAACCTTCTCCCTGGGATAGTATCACACAATGGTCGAGATTATCTGCCCGATATCTCAGAAAAGAATTCAGCGGAGCGAAACCGGTAAAAAGAGCAACCGTTTATATCGCAGGTCTCGGTTTGTATGAACTATTCATCAATGGCAGTAAAGTAGGTGATCAGGTGCTGGCTCCCAATCCAACCGATTACCGGAAATCATATCTATATAATACCCATGATGTAACCTCTCTGGTGAAAACTGGTAATAATGCATTGGCCGTTGCATTGGGCAATGGTCGCTTCTTCACCATGCGGCAGAATTACAAAACCCATAAGCATAATAATTTCGGCTTTCCCAAACTACTGCTCCAGCTGGAAATTGAATATGCAGATGGTTCCATCAAAAAAATTGTAAGTGACGAAAGCTGGAAACTGAATCTGGACGGACCGGTACGCACCAATAATGAATACGATGGAGAAGAATACGATGCCAATAAGGAAATGGCCGGTTGGAATATGATCGGATATAATGACCGCTCCTGGATGAATGCTGAACCGGTCATTGCTCCACCCGGGCAAATCAGGGCACAGATGAGTGAGGCCATGAAAGCCATGCAGACCATTCAGCCCTTTTCCATTAAAAAAACGGCCAGTGGAAATTATATACTGGACATGGGACAAAATTTTTCCGGCTGGATCAAACTGAAAAATATCAATGGGAAAAAAGGACAAAAGATCATCCTGCGTTTTGCAGAAAGCCTGCAGTCGAATGGGGAATTATTTGTCGCTAACCTGCGGGATGCAAAAGTGACGGATGTTTATACTTTCGGCAACAAACCTTTGGGCGCTGCTGGATGGGAGCCAAGTTTTGTGTATCATGGATTCCGCTATGTTGAAATTTCATCCTTCCCAGGCACACCACAACTGAACCAGTTTGAAGGAAAACTGGTTTTTGATGCCCTTTCCACCACAGGATCTTTTCAAACCAGCAATGAGATCATCAACCGGATTTATCAGAATGCCTGGTGGGGTATTGCTTCCAATTACAAAGGAATGCCAGTGGATTGTCCGCAAAGAAATGAACGCCAGCCCTGGCTGGGTGATCGTACCATTGGAGCACAGGGTGAAAGTTTTGTGTTCGATAATGCAAAGCTCTATGCCAAATGGATGCAGGATATTGAAGAATCACAAACGGCAGAAGGTGCCTTACCCGATGTAGCACCCGCTTTCTGGAATTATTATTCAGATGACCTGACCTGGCCGGCAGCTTATCTCACTATTTCCAATCATCTCTATAATCAGTTCGGCGATATCACGCCCATCCGCAATCATTATGCCTCCATGAAAAAATGGATGGACTATATGAAAGATAAATACCTGAAGGATTACATCTTCACCAAAGACAAATACGGCGACTGGTGTGTGCCTCCTGAAAGCCCGGAACTGATTCATGCCAAAGACAGCACGAGGATAACAGATGGTAAATTAATCGCCACCGCTTATTATTATAAACTACTTTCTTTAATGCAGCGCTTTGCTTCATTACTGGAAAAGAAAGAGGATATCGCTGAATACAAAGCATTGTCTGAAAAAATCAGTGCTGCTTTTCAGGCGAAATTTTACAATGCCAGACTGAACCAGTATGGCAATAATACTGTTACCGCCAACCTGCTGCCCCTGTATTTTGGAATTACACCTGACTCCTTACGCTCGGCCGTATTCGAAAAAATCAGACAAAAAATTCATGTGGAAAACCACGGGCATATCAGCACCGGTGTAATCGGTTCACAATGGCTGATGCGCGGACTCACTGAATTTGGTTATGCGGATCTGGCCTATATCCTGGCCAGCAACAGTACCTACCCCAGTTGGGGCTATATGGTTAAAAACAATGCCACCACCATCTGGGAATTATGGAATGGGAATACGGCCAATCCCGAAATGAACAGCCAGAACCATGTGATGCTGCTGGGTGATCTGATCACCTGGTTTTATGAAAACCTGGGGGGCATCCGTACAGATAAATCAGCAGTGGGTTTCAAAAAAATTACCATGAAGCCTTCGGTACCTGCGGGTCTTGATCAGGTGAATGCTTCTTATAATAGTATGCATGGTATCATCCGCAGCAACTGGAAAAACAGCCCGACCCGTTTTGAATGGCATATCTCGATTCCGGCGAATACATCGGCTACTGTCTTTGTTCCGGCCTCTACTGCTGAAGAAATCACCTGTGATGGCAAAGCATTATCTGCTATTCCGGAAATCAAAGTAATCAAAACAGAAAAAGGAGCCGTAGTGCTGGAAATTCAATCAGGCACCTACAACCTGATCAGCAATAAAAACTGGAAGAAAGGAATCGTCAAAGAGCAATTTATTTTTGAAAGAGCATCCTTTCCTGAAAGTCATGCCGCCACCATTGCCGAAACGCCATCGGGTTTAGTAGCTGCCTGGTTTGGTGGTACCAAAGAAGGTAACAAAGATGTATGTATCTGGACCAGTCACCTGGTGAACCAGCAATGGACCACTCCTGCCTTAGCGGCTGATGGCGTGATAAATGATACCCTTCGCTATCCCTGTTACAATCCCGTTTTATTTTATGCTCCCAATGGGGAATTGCTATTGTTTTATAAGATTGGTCCCAATGTAGCGGGCTGGACTGGCTGGATGAAACGCAGCAAAGACGATGGAAAAACCTGGTCAGCAAGAGAAGCCCTGCCCGAAGGGTTCCTGGGGCCGATCAAGAACAAACCGGTATTGCAGAACGGGGTATTACTTTGTCCCAGCAGTACCGAAAAAAATGGATGGAAAGCCCATATCGAATTCACCTCCGATTATGGAAAGACCTGGAACAAAACGGAAGCCATCAATGATGGAAAATCCATTGAAGCCATCCAACCCAGTATCCTGCGATATAGTGATGGCCGCATGCAGATCCTTTGTCGCAGCCGCAATACAACACTCAATGAAAGCTGGAGCAGTGATGGAGGTAAAACCTGGTCGGCCATGATGGCTTCGGCGCTCCCCAATAATAATTCAGGAACCGATGCCGTGACTTTACAGGATGGCCGGCAGTTACTGGTGTATAATCATTTATTACCGGATGCTTCCTGGGTAAAAGGCAAGGGTCCGCGCACCCCATTGAATGTAGCCATCAGTAAGGATGGAAAACAATGGCTGGCCGCCCTGGTACTGGAAGATTCACCCATCAGTCAGTATTCATATCCTTCCGTGATACAAACAAAAGATGGAATGGTGCATATTGTCTACACCTGGAGAAGGGAGAAAATAAAACATGTGGTGGTGGATCCTTCGAAACTGGAATTAAAAGAAATCACTAATAAACAATGGCCGGGCATTACTGCAGTAGCAGGTAAAACGGCTGATGATTAAATAAATCGATTGAACAATCTTCCGATCATAGATATTTCGATTATTGTTTTATACCTGCTGGCCATGGTGGGTATCGGATTCTGGTTTTCCAAAAGAAATAAGAATACGGAACAGTTCACCCGTGCTTCCGGGCGGATTCCGGGCTGGGCCATTGGCCTGTCGATCTATGCTACTTTTTTAAGCAGCAATACTTTTCTCGGCGTACCCGGTAAAGCATTTGGAAGCAACTGGAATGCTTTTGTATTTAGTTTGTCTATGCCCTTAGCCGCCTGGGTAGCCGTAAAATATTTTGTCCCCTTCTACCGGCATACCGGAGAGGTTTCCGCCTATACCCATCTTGAAAAAAGATTTGGCCCCTGGGCACGCACTTATACCGTGGTTTGTTTTTTACTGACACAGTTCGCCCGGATGGGATCCATATTTTTTGGCATGGCCTTAAGCCTTCAGGCCCTCACCGGTTTCAGCATGGCCTCCATCATGATCGTAATGGGCATCTGTATCATCATCTATACCGTGCTGGGAGGAATGGAAGCCGTGATCTGGACCGAAGTGGCACAGGGAATTCTCAAAACTCTGGGTGCTGTTTTGATTCTATACCTGATCATCCGCGAAATACCCGGAGGATGGAAGCAAACTTATCAGTTAGCAGCAGCAGCCGATAAAATGAGTCTGGGTAGTTTTAAAATGGATTTTACCAGTTCCACATTCTGGGTGGTATTACTCTATGGCTTTTTTATCAACCTGAATAATTTTGGAATGGACCAGAATTATATTCAGCGTTATCATACCGCCAAAAGCGAACAGCAGGCAGGCAAATCCGTTTGGATGTGTGTGTGGATGTATGTGCCCGCTTCCCTGCTTTTCTTTATCATTGGTGCGGCCCTGTTTTCCTGGTACCAGGTACATCCTGAAATGTTGGATGTGGTAAAACTAAAAGTGGCTGCTGAAAGATTACCAGCAGCTGCCAGCAGTCTGCAAATACAGGAACTGGCCGCAACCCTGCAGCCGGCTGATTTTGGAGATAAGGTCCTGCCTCATTTTATGGTAACAAAAGTACCCACCGGATTAATCGGATTGATTGTAGCCGCGATTCTTTCTGCTGCCATGAGCACGATCAGCAGTAATATGAATGCCAGCGCTACGGTATTCACCATGGATATTTATAAAAAATTAGTGCGCCGGGACATATCAGATAAAAAACAACTCCGCACCCTGCATATTGCCACGGTGATTTTTGGTTTGATCGGGTTGGCAACCGGACTGGCCATGATCGGAGCTAAAAGTCTGCTCGATGCCTGGTGGGAACTATCAGGAATTTTTGCGGGTGGAATGCTGGGTCTCTTCTTATTGGGTTTGATCAGTAAAAAGGCAAAAAATGCAGCGGCAGTAACGGCCACAATTACTGGGATCATTGTAATTCTTTGGATGACATTCAGTGACCGTTTGGGTGGCGATTACAATCCACTGAAAAGTACCCTGCACAAAAACATGATTATCGTGGTAGGTACCCTGACCATTTTTCTAACCGGTTTACTAATCAGCCGCTTCAGGGCCCGGACTGTCTCAAAACAGTAAAATTGTACCGTTTTACAGCAAAATCCTGCATTGTATAAGCGGGGTAATTTTTGAAATTTATACTGTAAATGCTGTCGTATGAGTGATAAAAAATTTGTGCCGGTCATGATCACCCCCTTCAACCTCAAAGCAAAGGTTGACCTGGATGCGGTGAGTACCCTGATTGATTTCTACCTGGCAGCCGGCGTGAAGGGATTTTTTGCCAATTGCCTGAGCAGTGAAATGTACAGCATCACCGAAGATGAACGACTGGAACTCACCCGGCATGTGGTAAAATATGTAAACGGAAGGGTTCCTGTTGTGGCTACTTCTTCTTTCGGGCTTACCATTGATGATAAAGCAGAATTCACCAAAAGGATCTACGATACCGGTATTGATGCCGCCATCCTCATCACCGGACATTATGCGAACATCGAAGACAGCGATGAGATCCTGCTCCGGAATTTTGAAAAAATGTTCAAACTCACCGGCAATATACCATTGGGTATGTATGAATGTCCGGCCCCTTACAAACGTATCCTGGGAGCTGATGTGTTCCGGCAATTATTATCCTCCGGAAGATTTGTGTACCACAAAGACACTTCCATCGCCCTTGAATCTGTGCAGGCCAAACTGGAAGTGGTGAAGAATGCCAATGCGGGCTTTGAATTTTATGATGCCCACTCACCCAATGCCATGTACAGCCTGCAAATGGGTGCCAAAGGCATGAGTAGTATCAGCGGAAATTTTTATCCTGAAATACTCGTGTGGATGGTGAACAATGCGACTAATCCTTCCAAACAGGAAGAAGTTAAATGGTTACAGGGTGAAATCAGCCGGGTAGATCCACTGATCCATATTGCCTACCCCATGAGTGCGAAGTATTTCCTGCGCAAAAGAGGCTTACCGGTTCGTACCATCAGTCGTGCCACAGCTCTGGAACTAACACCTGAACAAAAAAATACCCTCGACGGAATTCACGATAGTTTTTTAATGTGGTGCGATAAACTAGACATCCGGCCGGTTGATACCACTTCCCTTTTATTGCCCAAGTATCCGCTGGATGCAGCGATTTAATTGTTGATAACGATGCCTGATAACCCGCTGACCATATTTTTTCCGGGAAAGCTTGTCTTTGGAAACGGTACCCTGCCGCAACTGGCCAATGATATCATTACGTTGCATCCTGATAAAGTATTACTGCTCACCATTGATCCTTTGCTCCATTCACTGATGCCGTTTAAAAGTAGTCTGGAAGATGCAGGTATCAAAGTGCATCAGGATACCTCTATCATTGCCGAACCTTCTTTCAGTGATTTCGAAAAACTGATGAATATAGTAACTCCCTTTGATCCTGATATTGTTGTTGGTATTGGCGGAGGAAGTGTACTCGATGTGGCCAAACTCGTGGCCTCACAACTGGGCAATGAACAGCAATTGAAAGACTATGTGGGTATTGGTTTACTCAAAGGACGTAAAAAGAAATTGATCTGTGTACCTGCTACCAGTGGCACAGGCAGTGAAGTATCTCCCAATGCTATTTTGATTGATGGAGAGAACCAGAAAAAAGGAATCATCAGTCCCTTCCTGGTTCCCGATATCGTGTATGTAGATCCCCTGCTCACCCTGAGTTTGCCGGCTTCCATCACCGCAGCAACCGGTATGGATGCACTGACCCATTGTCTGGAAGCTTACACCAATAAATTCGCACAACCCCTGATTGATATTTATGCATTGAAGGGAATTGAACTGATTGCCGCCAATATTGAAAAGGCCGTCAGCAACGGACAGGATACCCATGCCAGAGAACAATTGGCCATGGGCAGTTTATTAGGAGGATTTTGTCTGGGTCCGGTGAACACCGCAGGGGTGCATGCATTGAGTTATCCGCTGGGAAGTATGTTTCATCTGGCACATGGATTATCCAATGCCTTACTGCTTCCCTATGTGATGGAATACAATATACCTGCTGCAGTGGATCGATATGCAGCAGTGGCCCTTGCACTCGGATGCGAACAAAAAGCCACTGCATTCGATACGGCCATGGCCGGCGTAGAAAAAATCAGGAGCCTGAACAAAGCCTGTGGTATTCCAGCAAATCTGCAGGAAGTCAATGTACCGGCCACTGCCATTCCGCAAATGGCAGCCGATGCCATGCTGATCCAGCGTTTATTAAAAAATAATCCAAGAGAAATTACATTGGATAATGCGATTCAAATTTATCAATCAGCCAGCGCATGAACCCCTCCAAGAAATATACCGGTGTGATTGTACCGGCGATTACGCCATTAACTGCCAGATTGCAGATTGATGAAGCAGCTGTAGAAAAATTATTCAACAGTTTTTATGACCAGGATATAGCGCCCTTTATACTGGGTACAACAGGGGAAGCAGCATCCATTCCCTTACAGATAAAGAAAGATTATATCCAGGCAGCAGAAAGGATCAAGAAACCGGGCACCTTACTCTATGCCGGTATCGGGTCTAATGTATTAGCAGAAAGCACTTCCCTGGCAGCGTTCTGCGCCCTGCATGGGGTAGATGTATTGGTGGCTACACTTCCATCTTATTATACGCTGACTGAATTACAGATGAAGGAATATTTTACAGAACTGGCAAATACCGTCCCGCTTCCTTTGTTTATCTACAATATTCCGGCCACCACCCATATGAGTATTCCGCTGCAACTGATAGAAGAACTCAGTCATCATCCGAATATTGTGGGTATCAAGGACAGTGAAAGAAGTGAAGAACGATTAAAAGAATCGATCGAACGCTGGAAATCACGTAGCGATTTTCATTATATACTGGGCTGGGCCACCCAAAGCGCCAATGCCTTATTAATGGGGGCCGACGGACTGGTGCCCAGTACCGGCAACCTTTACCCGGACATCTATGCAGCCATGATCAAGGCTTTTAAGGAAAATGATACGGCGCTGTTACAGGAACTGCAGGGAAAAAGTGATACATACGGAGCAGTTTACCAGGCTGGCCGCACCCTGGGGGAGAGCCTGAAAGTCCTGAAGCAGTTGATGGAAGAAAAAGGAATTTGTACATCCGTCATGATGCCGCCACTCTGACAATAACAGTCTTTCCAGTAAATAAAAAGAAAGACGGAGAAAATAAAAGATAAAATGAGCAAACCGATTGTAGCCATCAGCATGGGTGATCCTGCCAGTATCGGTCCTGAGATCGCTGTAAAAGCTTTATTGCAGGATGCTGTTTATGACAGCTGCCGGCCATTGCTGGTAGGAGATGCCGTTGTTTTTAAACAGATCATTGATAAACTGCAATTACCTGCTGAAGTTCATGCGATACAATCTGTAAAAGAAGCAGGATTTATCAAAGGAACGATCGATGTAATTGATTTGGGTATCACGGATATCCGTCAGCTGCAGTTTGGAAAAATTGATCCGAATTGCGGAGAAGCCAGTTTCCAGGCGGTAAAAAAGATGATTGAACTGGCCATGGCCGGAGAAGTGGATGCCACTGTTACCGGACCCATCAATAAAAAATCCATCAATGAAGCCGGCCATCATTTCGCTGGTCATACAGAAATCTATGCCCATTATACCGGTACAAAAAAATATGCCATGCTACTGGTGGAAGATCATATCAATGTGATCCATGTGAGCACGCATGTTTCCCTTCGACAAGCCTGTGACCTGGTGAAAAAAGATAGAATCGTTGAAGTGATAGAACTCATCGTGGACGGATTAAAAAAACTGGGCAAGACAAACCTGAAAATTGGTGTAGCCGGATTGAATCCGCATGCCGGCGACAGCGGTTTATTTGGAACTGAAGATGATCTTGAAATTGCCCCTGCAGTGGAAGCAGCAAAAGCATTGGGCTATGATGTGGAAGGGCCTGTACCTCCTGACACCATGTTTGCAAAAGCTGCGATGGGTGCTTATGGTGGAGTAGTGGCGATGTACCATGACCAGGGACATATCCCTTTCAAACTGGCCGGTTTTAAATGGAATGCAGAGAAACAACAAATGGATAGTGTAAAGGGAGTAAACATTACCCTGGGTCTTCCTATAATCCGTACTTCCGTTGACCATGGGACTGCTTTTGAAATTGCCGGAAAAGGAATTGCCAGTGCTGATGCCATGCTGCTGGCCATTGAAAGTGCTGTTCAACTTGCCAAACATCAATCATGATAGCCGTAATCGCAGATGACCTCACAGGAGCAGCCGAAATGGCCGGGATCGCCTGGCGATTTGGTTTGTCTGCGGAATTATTGCTGCAGGACAGCAGTATTGGAAAAGCGGATGTTCTGATTGTATCAACCGATAGCCGCTCTTTAAGTAGGCAGAAAGCGCTGGAAATAACCAAGCGCATCACCAGGCAGGTACAAAAATGGCAACCGGAATGGGTCTATAAAAAAACAGATTCAGTCCTTCGTGGTTATGTGGCAGAGGAATTACAAATCCAGATGGAGATACTGAACCTGCCCCGTGCTTTTGTCCTTCCGGCCAATCCGTCATTGGACCGAACCATCAGTGCCGGCGAATACTATGTACAGGGAGAAAAAATTCATACCACCGGATTCGCCAATGATCCGGAGTTTCCCGTGCTTACTTCCAGTGTCAGTGAAATGCTGCAAAGAAAAGCCGTGGTACTTTCTCCGGGGGCGATATTACCGGCCAGGGGTATCGTAGCAGGAGAAGCAGCAAACAGCGAAGCAATCAAACACTGGGCCGAAAGGGTGGATCATTCCTGGTTACTGGCCGGAGCAGGTGATTTTTTTGAAGCCCTGTTGGCAAGGAATAGCAGTCAGCAAAAGAAGGCATCCATTAGCATACAGACGCCTCATTTATATATCAGCGGAACAGCATTTGATCAGCGAAAGAAATTTATCCGCAACCTGCATGCGAATGGAGGTCCGGTAATTTGGTTACCCTATGAAATGAATGACAAATGGCTGCAAACTGCTGCGGCTTTGATGCAATCAAACCAAAAATTGCTGCTGGCGATTGATGAGTCCACAGAAGAAGCGGCAACCATCCGAAAGCGAATGGCTGCAACAGCCCGAATACTAATTGAACAAACCGGGGTAAAAGAAATTTTTATTGAAGGAGGAGCTACTGCCGCCGCGATATTAAAGGAAATGCAGATCAGCCGGTTGTTGCCTGTGGAAGAATGGCAGAGAGGAGTGGTCAGAATGATGTCCGGGGAATATTTTTTTACAGTAAAGCCGGGGAGCTATCCTCTTCCTGACGAATTATTACGATTGTATAATTAAGGCCAATGAATCATCTTCAGTTTATTGATTACAGTATCATTATTCTGGTACTGGGTATCACCCTCTGGCTGGGCTTTCGCTTTGCCAAAAAGCAGGATACCACCGAGAACTTTTTTTTATCCAAAGGAAATTTTCCTGCCTGGGCACTCGGTCTTTCCCTGCTCTCTACCCTGATCAGCAGTGTGACCTTTCTGGGTTATCCGGCACAGGGCTATACCAGCAACTGGATCTTACTGGTACAGGGACTCATGGTACCGGTGGTATTGCTGGGAACGATCTGGTTTATTGTACCGCTTTTCCGGAAAGTAATCGGCCTCAGTACCTATGAGTATTTTGAAAAGCGTTTCGGCAGTTTTGCCCGATACTATAGTTCTTCTTCCTTTATCATCCGGCAATTTGCAGGTATGGGTACGGTTCTTTTTTTAATTGCCGTAGCCGTGAATGAAATGACCGGTATCAATCCCTACCTGATCCTGGCCGTGGTTGGAGCCGTGCTGGTACTGGTGAACCTGAAAGGTGGCATGCAGGCCGTCATCTGGCTGGATGTATTCCAGGGTTTCATGCTTTTTGCCAGTGGTATTATTTGCCTCGGGGTTTTGTTGTTCTCCATCAAAGGCGGTGTACCTGAAACCATTCGGGTAGCCACTGAAAATAACCGAACCGGTTTTGGCCCCTATAATTTTGATCTGACACAGCTCACCCTGATCGTGATGGTCATCAACGGGGCTTTTTATGCGATTCAGAAATACGGAACAGACCAAACCGTAGTACAACGTTACCTCACTGCTCGTACAGATAAAGCCGCTATCAAAGCATCTTTACTGGGTATCTCATTAACGGTTCCTATCTGGACCATCTTTATGTTTATCGGTACCGCGCTCTTTGTTTTTTATACACAAAATCAATTACCAGCCGGTACCAATGCAGCGGCAGTCTTCCCTCATTTTATCATGACCCAATTACCTACCGGTGTGATTGGTTTTATTGTAGCGGCGCTGATCAGTGCCGCCATCTGCAGTTTGAGTGCCGATCTGAATTCACTGGCAGCAGTGGGTATTCAGGATTATTATAAAAAATTCTATCCCGGTAAAACAGATGCAGTTTATTTAAGAACCAGTAAGCTCTTTGTCGTGATTTCCGGTTTGATTGCAATTGGTATCGGGGCCTTGTACCTGCTTAGCGGGAACGAAGGAGTGCTGGGTGTCGTCTTTACCATCTATGCTATTTTCTCCGGGGGGATTGTTGGTATTTTCCTGCTCGGACTTTTCAGTGCACGTGCCAACCGGCAAGGCGTGAATATCGGCATCATCACCTGTATCCTTTTTACCGCCTGGGCCTTTTTGACCAGTACACCCATTGGCGTAAAAAATCCTAAACTCCTGCTGGATTTGGGTAATTTTAATTTCACACAGCATAAACTGATGCTGGGTGTGTACAGTCATCTGGTAGTAATTATAGTGGGCTATATCGCCAGCTTATTTTTTCCTAAACCAACACTGGCCCCCAATTTATTATACAGTAGCTGGAAACAAAACAGGCACAATGAAAAAGCGGTATAAAATATATTTCGTTCTGGTTTTAAGTTTGCTTGGTAACATATCGGTGTTGCAGGCACAGCTCAATACAGAGAACCAGTTTGCAAAACCCCTGAAGGAAGTCCTCAATGAGGTGCAAAAAAGATACGGAATCACCATCCGCTACGCCGATAGCATGGTGCTGAATAAGAAAGTAACTTATGCCGAATGGAAATTCCGGGCTGATGCAGAGACCACTCTCGATAATATCCTGAAGCCGCTGGAGATGAAAGTGAGAAAGGAAAAGGATAAAGTCTATAAGCTGGCTTATTATGAATATTACCGCTGGGAACCTAAAGAGGATGGTTGGGCTGAACTGGATCGCATCGCCGCACAATACAGTAATCTCGAGGAATGGGAAAAACGCAAATCCGGATTACAATCCTGCCTGAAAGAAGCGATGGAATTATCGACTCTGCCCGCTTCCCCGGGTACTGCACCCATCAGGACTAATCTTAGAAAATTTTCCGGATACACGGTTGAAAACCTGGCCATCGAAATATTGCCAGGTGTATGGGTGAATGGTTCTTTATACAAACCTGAAAAGTTCAAGGGAAAGATTCCTGTTGTGCTGCATCCGCAGGGACATTGGGATAAACACCGTTATCGCCCCGATTGCCAGTACACTTCTGCAGCCCTTGCCAAAATGGGGGCGATGCTTTTCAACTACGATATGTTTGCCTGGGGTGAATCATTATTACAATGCAAACAGGAAGATCATCGCCAAAGCCTGGCCATGACCTTGCAAACACTGGCCAGTATCCGCATCCTGGATTATCTCTTATCACAAAAAGATGCTGATACCAGTCGGGTGGCCATTGTCGGCGGAAGCGGTGGAGGAACACATACCGTGATGATGTCGGCCATCGATAAAAGAATAAAAGTTTCGGCACCCGTTGTTAACCTCTCTTCTTATTTCTATGGCGGTTGTCCCTGTGAAAGCGGACAAAATGTACATGGTTGCATGGGCAGAA
This sequence comes from Chitinophagaceae bacterium, assembly GCA_016720745.1. Lineage (GTDB taxonomy): Bacteria > Bacteroidota > Bacteroidia > Chitinophagales > Chitinophagaceae > JJ008. The sequence continues at coordinate 643,630 of JADKKA010000018.1, forward strand.
CCGATAACCTGGAAATTGCCGCAATGGCAGCACCCTTGCCTCAGTTGGTGGTGAGTGATGGGGGCGACTGGACCGACCGGATGCCAGAACATGATTTATTGTACCTGCAAAAAATGTATCGCTGGTATGGAAAGGACAGCAACCTGGTGAATGTTCACCTGCCCAATGAAAAACATGATTTTGGATTCAGCAAACGAAAAGCTGTCTATGATTTTTTTGCAAAACACCTGCGACTAAACCTCAAAGCCATTCAGGCAGCCGATGGCAGTCTGCTGGATACGAGCATTACCCTTGAATCTGAATCAGCATTTTATGTATTTGGAGAGAAAGGAGAGAAACTGCCGGCTCATGCGGTAAAAGGATTTGAAAACATTCGTAAACTTTTTTATGAGCAGGTAGATAAAGCCCGCCAGGATCAGCGGTATAAAATCGGGTTGATTGATCTGATGTTACTCAAAAGACAAAAACTGGGAGCGATTACACTGGCAGCGGATTTAAAAGCAGATGGAGTGGAAGTGGATATGGGTGGATTGGGCAACCGGCCAACTTTTGAAAATCAGTTGTTGAATGATACCGTGAGAAATCAGTTTATGCAAACAGCCAAGGAAAGAAAAGTAGAAATCTTTTCACTGGCCATGACCGGTTATTATGCGCAGTCCTTTTGTGAAAGAACGGAATACAAAAAAACTATTGCGGATTGTATCCAGACCATGCAATTGATGAATGTAAAAACAGCCTTTTTACCATTGGGTGTGCAATGTGACCTTCGGAAAAAGCCGGCAGTCAGGGATTCAGTGGTAGCCCGCTTAAAAATAGCCGGAAAAATGGCAGAAGCTGCCGGGGTGGTGATTGCGATTGAAACGGCTTTATCAGCCCGTGAAGAAGTTCAATTATTAAAAGAGATCGGCTCTCCCGCCATCAAAATCTATTTCAATTTTTCTAACCCACTGAAAGAAGGCCGCGACCTGATCAGTGAACTGAAAATACTGGGAAAAGAAAATATCGCGATGATCCATGCCACTAACAAAGACAGTGTATGGCTCGAAAATGATCCCCAAATCAATATGACCCTTGTCAAAAAATGCCTCGACGAAATGGGCTACCGGGGCTGGCTGGTGATTGAAAGAAGCCGGGATGCCCGAAAGCCTTCTGATACAAAATATAACTACGGGGCCAATACCGCTTACCTGAAGAAAATATTCCAGGACTGACCCGGTACTGAACAGTAAAATCCTCCATCTTTATAACCAATCCGTACATTTTTCAGGGTGGGTGACTGGGGTAAATTTAATGGCCTAACTGACTGCCTCACAGTTATTTTGGACTAACCTTCCGGTGATTCATGAAACGATTGCGCCAACTATTACCTGTTTGTTTCCTCCTGTTGATTACAGGGGCTTTTGCCGCTGATATCTATGTGTCACCGACAGGTAATGATCGTAACCCGGGTACCCGGCAACAACCTTTACAAAATTTATCGGCTGCCATTCTCAAAGCAAGAGAGCTAAGACGATTGAATGATGCATCCATTAAAACCGGGATCAATATCTGGCTCAGTGGCGGAACCTATCCGGTAATGGAAACCATCATCCTGCGTCCGGAAGATAGCGGTACCAGTGAAAGTCCGACCCGGATTGCCGCCTTGCTCGGTGAATCACCTGTTTTGAGTGGTGGCGTGGAAATCAGGGGATGGAAAAAAGTTTACAGTCCCTTTACGGGATTTACCAAAGAGAGCCGGCAACATGTTTGGGTATCGGATCTGCCAGGGGTCATGGGAAATCCTTTTACATTCCGGCAATTATGGGTGAACAATAAAAAAGCAGTTCGTGCACAATCTGCCAAAACAGGAACCCTGGACCGCATCCTGCATTGGGATAAAGCAACAGCCAGTTGTATCATACCGGCATTGCCTTTTGCCAATCTGGAATATTGGAAAGGGTTGGAGCTTTTTATCCATCAATGGTGGGAGATTGCTATCCTCCGGGTAAAGAAGATGGAACGCTATGGAGATAGTGTGAAAGTATTCTTTGAAGCACCGGAAAGCAAAATACAAAACGAACATCCCTGGCCTGCCCCCTGGCTGAGCAAAGAAACCGGCAACTCTGCATTTACCCTGGTGAATGCATTACCTCTGCTCGATGAACCCGGTGAATGGTACCTGGATCAGGAAAAGCAAAAATTATATTACTGGCCGAGAAAAGAGGAGGATATCCATACGGCCAAAGTGATCGCCCCTTTTACCGAGACCTTACTGCGTATACAGGGTACAGCTAATAGTACAGTCAAACATATCAGCATCGAAGGCATATCCTTTCAGCATACCGGATGGTTGCGTCCTTCACAACAGGGACATGTACCACACCAGTTGGGTTTATACATGACCGAAGCATACAAACTCAGACCGCCTGGTACGCCGGCTAAACCTGCTTTGGATAACCAGGCCTGGATCGGACGTCCACCCGCCGCCATTGAAATGAGTTATTCTTCAGGAATCAGTTTTCAGTATTGTTCCGTTTTGCATACCGCATCCAATGGCATTGATCTGGTGAAAGGTGTGAAACTGGCCGAGCTCAATGGCAACCTGCTAAAGGATATTGGAGGTAATGGGATACTGGCCGGTAATTTTGGAGAAGAAGGTAGGGAAATACATTTGCCCTATACTGCGGCGAAACCCAATGATCTTTGTTTCGTTATCAGTATAAATAATAACATGATTACTGATGCAGGTACTGAAGACTGGGGTTGTGCCGGGATCGCAGCGGGATTTGTAAAATTATTTTCCATTACCAATAATGAATTGGAATTTCTGCCTTATACAGGAATCAGCCTGGGCTGGGGCTGGACCGCTGAAGAGAATATGATGGATGGGAATATTGTCTCCCGCAATAAGATCCATCATTTCGGGATGCGGAATTATGACTGTGCCGGAATCTACACCCAAAGTGCTCAACCCAATACAACAATTACCGCCAATTATGTTGACAGTGCCTGCAAAGCACCTTATGCCCATCTGCCCAGTCACTGGTTTTACCTCTATGCCGATGAAGGAACCAGTGGTATCAAATTCACGAATAACTGGACACCTACTAAAAAATATTTACAGAATGCCAATGGCCCCGGTAATCAGTGGAACAATAACGGACCTGGGGCGGGTGACAGCATCAAACAAAATGCAGGTCTGCAGAATGCTTATCAGCATTTATTACAATTGGCAACACCCAAAACAGGCTTGCTGATTAATGAAGAGCATCCTGAATTAATTGAACTGGTACTAAAACCGGGGTCCACACTTGATTTACCTAAACTGAAAAATCTGCTGGCCGCCAATGAAATGGATAGTGCCGCCCTCTACCAATGGCAGAACCACTATGTGTATTTTGGAAAAGTGAACGATTTATCGGTGATGCAGGGGCGATTGCAAAATAATTTTCCTGGGCTGGAAGTAAGGGCCTACTACGATCTGTTTTATGAGTATCGTAAAAGAAAGCATTGCAGTGATCCATCAGAAGCAAAAGAATGGACCCATATCCTTCTTACCGCCAACCTCGTGGCTGACCCGGCATTACAACAGGAATACCTGGATGCTCATGCTACGCAGTTTCTGAAATGGCCGGATGTATCCAATGGTTTTTGCCGGGCAGATTTTCAGCAGTTACTGCTTTTCCGGAACGGAAGACAACTGATGCTGGTGATCAGTATTCCCAAAGGAAAAACCCTGGATGAATTAAATCCGAAAACCGTAGCCAATAATCCAAAGATGGTGGAATGGAATAAAATCATGGGGAAATACCAGGAGGGAATTTCCGGAACAAAGAAAGGAGAGAGTTGGGTGTTTTTAGAGAAAATCGGGAACTAAGGGAAATACGAAGTACGAAGTTTGAAATACGAAGTTCGAAATACAAAGTGTGAAGTTCAAAATCTGTGCGGGTATACAAGGATTCAATTTTAATAACTGATGATATGTTAGGAGTAGGTATTTTGGGATTGGGAGAGGGGAGAAGTACCATCTCTGCCGTGCTGCAAAGTGAAAAACTGCAGTTGAAAATGATCTGCGATGCCAACCTGGCTGTATGCCGGCAGCGTGCAGACGAATTCAAGGTATATGAGTATACCACTTCCTATGAGGAAATGTTACAGGATGAAGGAATTGATATCATCGCCATCTATACTCCGGATCATTTGCATGCCGAACATGTGGCCATGGCCCTGCAGCATGGGAAACATGTGGTCTGTACCAAACCTTTTATTGATGACCTGTCCAAAGCGGCTGAATTATTAAAACTGCAGGCAGCTACAGGGAAAAAAGTATTTGTTGGACAAAGCTCCCGTTTTTTCGAACCCTATAAAAGACAAAGAAAGGATTTCGAAGAAGGTCTGATCGGTGAACTGATCACCATTGAAAGCCATTATAATGCAGATCATCGCTGGTTTCTGGAAAAGCCCTGGGCACTGGAAGATTCCTTTAAATGGCTCTATGGCGGTCTCAGTCATCCGGTTGATTTTATCCGCTACTATCTACCCGATATTCAGGAAGTGATGGGCTATGGCATGATCAGTGCCAATGCCATTAAAGCGGGTTTAAAGCATGAGGATACCATGCATTTTATTTTCCGTGCGAACGATGGACGCATCGCCAGGGTAAGCGGTGTTTACACATCTCCCACACAGCCCGTGCAAAGAGAAAGCGGCATGAGTTGTATTCTCCGTGGTACCGAAGGCGCTTCTCAGGCCGATTACCATGAGTTACGTTATGCGATTACCGATAAAACCGGCGAAGAACGAATCATCACCTGGGGCGACAGCTACCTGAAATATTATTTCCGTTTTGAAGGACAAAGCCACCATGCCGGGGAATACCAGAACTACCTGGAATATTTTGCCGATAGCATTGAGAAAGGTTTTACTGCTTATCCCGATATGAAGGAAGGGATTGGCACCATCGCCCTCTTGCAGGCCATGGACAGAAGCCTGAAAACAGGAGTGCCGGTAAAAATTCAAACGATTCTGGATGAGTATGGACTCTAAAAATAATTACAGACCAGCTATTAATAACTGAAATCATTCATGAACCCCATTCATCAATATCTTGTCCCGCTGGATTTTATTATCGTAGGGATTTATCTCATCCTGCTCATTGGGATTGGTTATTGGATCAGTTTTGTAAAGCCAAAACAGGAAGGGGAAAATCTCTTTCTCGCCAATCGATCATTGAAATGGTACAGCATTGGTTTAAATATGTGGGGAACCAATGTAGGCCCCAGTATGCTGGTGGCCAGTGCCAGTGCTGGTTTTACATCCGGACTGGTAACCGGGAATTTCGCCTGGTATGCATTTCCCTTTATTTTTCTGTTAGCAACTGTATTTGCGCCACGCTATCTCGGTGCACAGGTGCAGACCCTGCCCGAATTCATGGGTAAACGTTTTGGGCAAAGCACCAGAAATATACTGGCCTGGTATAGCATCGTCACCATATTAATTTCCTGGCTCGGATTGACGCTTTATTCTGGTGGAATACTGGTCAGCCAGATCCTGGATTTTCCCATGTGGCTGTCCATCCTTTTATTGGTTGTCATTTCTGCATTCTTCGCGATTGCAGGTGGACTAAAAGCCATTGCCTTTACCAATGTGTTCCAAATGTTGCTCCTGATCATTGTGTCATTCATCCTGGCCTGGCTTGGTTTTCAGAAAGCCGGAGGCATTGAAGGAATCGTGGAGAAAACACCTGCGCATTACTGGAACCTGCTGAAACCAGTAGATGATAAAGACTATCCCTGGCTGGCTATCGCTCTGGGTTATCCGGTGATGGGCATCTGGTTCTGGTGTACAGATCAAAGCATGGTACAAAGTATCCTTGGCGCTAAAAATCTGAAGCAGGGTCAATTGGGTGCGAATTTTATCGGATGGCTGAAAATTCTGGATGTGGCTTTATTCATTATTCCGGGCATTTGCTGTTTTGTGTTGTTCCCTCAACTAAAAAATCCGGATGAAGCCTATATGACCATGGTGGTTAATTTACTGCCACAGGGAATGACCGGACTGATCATGGCCGTATTAATCGCTGCACTAATCAGTACCATTGACTCGGCATTGAATTCACTAAGCACCGTTTTTACACTCGATATTTATGCAAGGAAGTATAATACCAATGCCAGCACCGCACAGATTGTAAAAACCGGAAGATGGGTTGCCGTAGCCGGAGCATTGGTTGCAGTGGGATTGGCACTGGCCATGGACAGTATCCGCGGACTCAAATTATTTGATATTTTCCAGGCTGTACTCGGCTTTATCGCACCACCCATGGCTGCTGTTTTCTTACTGGGTGTTTTCTGGAAAAGAACGAGCACCAGGGCTGCCAATTTTGTTTTATCAGCAGGCACACTGATTAGTTTTACCGTAGCCATTTTTTATTTATGGGTTTTCCCTGCCGGGGAATACCCCCAATGGCCCCATTTCCTGTTGCTTTCATTTTATATTTTCTGCGGACTGCTTTTCCTGGGCGTTATCATCAGCCTGACGGATAAATCGGCCAGAAAGGAAAATGATCTTTCTTTGACTGCATCAGCAAAAACGGATAAAAAGGTCATGATTTGGTGGCTGATTTTGGCCATTGTTATGATAAGCTTTTACATCATCTTTAACGGACATTGATTATATGAAAAAATGGATTCTTGCAATAGCGATGTATTGGATAGGTGCCAATCAACTCATGGCCCAGCAGGCAACCTGGATCTGGTACCCCGGGGATTATGAGATCTGGCTCAGCAATCAGATGCAAAACAGAAGAACCGACCGCGAAACATTTTTCCCGGTATTCTGGAAAGTAGACAGTCACTATCCCTTAATGGATTTCCACAAAGTATTTGATCTGAAAGAACCGGAAGAGGTATCAATAGTGGCAGAAGGTCAGTACAATGTTAAACTCGATGGAAAACCTTTGGAGGGAACGCCGGCTACTATCCTGGTACCTGCCGGTAAACATAAAATCAATATCAAAGTATTCAACCAGGCATCACCACCTGCAGTTTTTGTAAAGGGAAAGACAATTATCAGCGATGGCAGCTGGCTCACCACTTTTGAAGACAAAGAATGGATTGACGAATCCGGTAAAACATCAGATATTTCTGCTACCCAATGGCAACCTGCTGGCTATTGGAATTTTAATACCGTCAACCAACTTCCCTCCCGGTTCAAACTACCAATGGTACCACAGGCCGCTGTCAGCAAACAGGCAACGGGTAATTCAATGCTGGTTGATTTTGGAAAAGAAACATTCGGACTGGTGAAACTGCATGGATTGAAAGGAAAAGGAACCGTCCGGCTTTATTACGGTGAAAGCAAAGAAGAAGCATTGAGTAAAGACGGAGCGGTAACAACCGACCATGTTACTATTGATCGTACTACCGCCATGGATTCTGTGATGCCTCTCACAAAGGCCTACCGCTATGTCAATATTGTAAAGGAAGGAGATGTACAGCTGGATGATGTTTCCATGTTATATGAATATGCCGATATCCCCGACAAAGGCAGCTTTGTTTGCAATGATACCCTGATCAATAAAATTTATGATGTAGCCCGCTACACCCTCCACCTCAGTACTCGTGAGTTTTTTGTAGATGGGATCAAACGCGATCGCTGGGTATGGAGCGGCGATGCTTACCAGAGCTACCTGATGAATTATTACCTGATGAATGATAATGGCACCGTGAAGAGAACCATGTATGCCTTAAGAGGAAAAGATCCGGTGACAGGTCATATCAATACCATCATGGATTATACTTTCTACTGGTTCCTGGGTATTTATGATTATTACCTCTACAGCGGTGATAAGACCTTCCTTGTACAGAACTACGATCGGATGAAATCCTTGATGGATTATGTACTGGGCAGAAGAAATAAAGACGGACTGATGGAGTGGATGCCGGGCGACTGGATCTTTATTGACTGGGCCGCAGGTCTCAGCAAAAAAGGGGAAGTGAGTTTTGAACAACTCCTGCTGGCCAGAAGCCTTGAGACAATGGCGCTTTGTGCTGCATTGGTTAATGACAAAGCAGGGCAGGCAACCTATCAAAACATGGCCGCAAGTACCAAAAAGAAATTATTCGATATCTACTGGAATGAACAAAAAAAGGCCCTCGTGCATAGCAGGGTGGATGGAAAACAAACAGAGAATGTGACCCGCTACGCCAATATGTTTGCGATATTTTTTGATTATTTCTCCGCACAGCAAAAGCAGGACGTAAAAAAATCAGTACTCCTGAATGATAATATCCAGAAAATCACTACCCCTTACATGCGCTTTTATGAACTGGAAGCACTCTGCGCCATGGGAGAACAACCCTTTGTATTGAATGAAATGAAAGCCTACTGGGGTGGTATGCTGCAACTGGGTGCCACTTCTTTCTGGGAAGAATATAACCCAACCAAAAAAGGCGCAGAACATTACGCCATGTATGGCAGGGAATTTGGGAAAAGTCTTTGTCATGCCTGGGGGGCCAGTCCGATCTACCTCCTCGGAAAATATTACCTCGGTGTAAAACCACTCTCCGCCGGATACGCTACCTATGAAGTGGTTCCCAACCTCGGCGGTCTGCAATGGATGGAAGGCAAAGTACCTACACCAGAAGGAGAAATTTTATTGAACGTAAATACTAAGCAAATCAGGATTACCGGGGCAGCGGGCACCGGAACATTGAAATTTAAAAGCAAATCAAAGCCTGTTTGTAAAGAAGGAATGGTTAACGATAAGGGAAACGGAAATTTTGAACTGACCATTGAAAAGAACAAAACCTATACCGTCACTTATAAATTGTAAGCAGGTCAGTGAGTTGGTCGTGATTTGATAGGTGCGATTAAATATTGCGGAATGAAAAAAATATTGCCGGGGATATCCTTGCTACTTACACTGGCTGCTGCCGGCCAAAATGGTCTGGTGGAAAACAGCCAGAGCCCCTATGCAAAACTGCGAACCGTGGGGATGAGTGATGTACACTGGACCAAAGGTTTTTGGGCCGATCGATTTGCCATTTGCAGGGACAGCATGCTGCCGCAATTATGGAATATCTATACCAGCGATACAATCTGTTATTCTTTCAAAAATTTTAAAGTAGCTGCCGGCATTGATACCGGTCGTTTCCGCGGACCTTCCTTTCATGACGGCGATTTTTATAAAACACTGGAAGCTGTAGCCGCCATGTATGCCTCCACCAAAGATCCGAAACTTGAAACCTGGATGGATGAGGCCATTGCCGTGATTGGTAAGGCACAAAAGGCAGACGGATATATCTATACGAAGAATATTATTGAGCAAAAGAAAACCGGCCGGGAAAAAATGTTTGATGACCAACTGAGTTTTGAAGCCTACAATTTTGGACACCTGATGACAGCTGCCTCCATTCATTACCGGGCAACCGGTAAAACCAGTCTGCTCAGCATTGCCACAAAGGCAGCAGATTTCCTGATCGGGTTTTATCGTACTGCCACACCCGAACAGGCAAGAAATGCCATTTGTCCATCGCATTATATGGGCCTCACTGAACTATACCGAAGCACAAAAGATAAAAAATACCTTGACCTTGTAAAGTACCTCATCGATATCCGCGGGAAAGTTGAAGGAACAGATGATAATAGTGACCGCCAGCCATTCCGGGAAATGGATAAAGTGGTGGGACATGCGGTGAGGGCCAATTATCTTTTTGCAGGAGCAGCAGATTTGTATGCAGAAACCGGGGACACTACATTACTATCCACACTCGACCGGCTATGGCTGAATGTAATCAACAATAAAATGTATGTCACGGGTGGCTGTGGTGCCCTTTATGATGGCGTGTCTGTAGATGGGACATCCTATAAACCAGATACCGTACAAAAAGTACATCAGGCCTATGGCCGTGATTACCAGCTTCCCAATTTCAGTGCGCACAATGAAACCTGTGCCAATATCGGCAATGTGCTCTGGAACTGGCGGATGTACCTGCTCACCGGAGATACCCGTTATGCCGATATCGTGGAACTGGCATTGTACAATAGCGTACTCAGCGGTGTAAGCATGAATGGCAAGGGATATTTTTATACCAACCCATTGGCGGCCTCGGCCGAGTATCCTTATCACTTGCGCTGGGAAGGAGGAAGATCGGCCTATATCAGCAAATCCAATTGCTGCCCGCCCAATACAGTCCGTACCATCGCCGAAGTAAATAACTATATGTACAGTATCGGTGAGAAAGGCATCTATATTAATATGTATGGCGGCAGTGTCTTGAATGCAAAATTATCGGATGGTACTTCGGTTCAATTGGAGCAGATCACCAATTATCCCTGGGATGGAAAAATTACAGTTGTGATGAAAGCGGCGACCGCAATGCCTGTGAACATTTATATGCGGGTACCGGGATGGGCCAAAGCCTTTTCTTTAAAGATCAATAAACAATATCCCAAAGTAAGAGACAAGGATGGAGGATTTGTAATTGCAGGAAAGAAATGGAACGCGGGAGATAGTATCGTGCTTGATTTTGAAATGCCGGCTACCCTGATCGAAAGTCATCCGTTGGTGGAAGAAACCAGGAACAGGGTCACTGTTAAAAGAGGACCCGTAGTGTATTGTCTGGAAAGCGCTGATCTTCCCGGAAAAAATATTTTTGATGTGGTGATCCCGGCAAATACACAATGGAAACTGGTGCCTGCGACGATTGCCGGTGGAAAAATGATGGCATTGACAGGACAGGCAAAAATTTTACAGGGGTCCGACTGGAACAATCATTTATACCGGGAATTTAATACAAGTACTAAACCGGTGCAGGTAAAACTCATTCCTTACTATGCCTGGGCGAACCGGGGCAAAACAGATATGACAGTCTGGTTAAATGTGCAACGATAAAATGGAAAGAATAACCGCCACTTATTATATAGAAACACCTTTTGATCCGGAAAAGGCAGCGCAAGTATTGGCCGGGGAACAATCCTCCGGAACATTTGTAGCGGTACCCGGGGAAACGGCTGCGTTGAAAGAACGTTTTGCGGCCAGGGTAGAATCAGTACAAAAAATCGAAACAGTACAGCAGCCTGCTATTCCCGGTGCCATCAGTAAGGATGGACAATATCACCGGGCCATCGTGAAAGTTTCCTGGAGTATAGAGAATTTTGGATACAACCTGCCTGTACTGGTCTCCACCTTACAGGGGAATCTCTACGAAATCACCCAGTTCACCGGACTCAAACTGATGGATATTGATTTACCAGCTTCCTATGCCGATCATTTCAGAGGTCCCGCTTTTGGTATAGATGGTTGCCGAAAACTGACAAATGTTCTTGATCGTCCGCTGATCGGTACCATCATCAAACCATCGGTGGGTTTATCTCCGGAAGAAACGGCCTCCATGGTAAACACCCTGGCAGAAGCTGGGATTGATTTTGTGAAAGATGATGAACTGATGTCATCTACTGCCAATTCAAATTTTAGTGATCGTTTAGATGCAGTGATGGATGTGATCAATCGTCATGCTGATAAAACCGGAAAGCGGGTGATGTATGCGTTCAATATCAGCGGGGAGATGGATGAAATGCTTCGCCGTTATGAAATGGTTGTTCAAAAGGGCGGTACCTGTGCTATGATCAGTATCAATTCGGTTGGATTGAGTGCTGCCAAAAAAATTGCCGACCAGGGTCAGTTGGCGATTCATGCACACCGGAATGGATGGGGCATGCTGAACCGTCATCCTTTATTAGGAATCGATTTCAAAGCTTATCAGAAAATATGGCGGCTTGCCGGAGCGGATCAGCTTCATGTAAATGGAATTCAGAATAAATTCTGGGAGAGTGATGATAGTGTGGTGGCTTCCATTGAAGCATGTCTGACAGCATTGTTGCAACAAGCTAAACCATTACCGGTTGTTTCCTCCGGGCAATGGGGCGGACAGGCATTCGAAACATGGCGAAGTACAAAAACAGTGGACCTTTTGTATATGGCAGGTGGGGGAATCATGGCACATCCTTTAGGTGCAGCGGCCGGAGTGAAGGCATTGCAACAGGCATGGAAAGCAGCCGTGGAAGGATTGACACTGGAGCAGGCAGCAAAAGCATATCATGAATTTGCAATGTCAGTTGAAAAATTCGGAAAGGGAAACGCATAGTTTTAAATTGAAAGATCAGCACAACATATTACTTGCTTTTTATGGTGATGATTTCACCGGCTCAACCGATGCGCTGGAGTTTATCAGTCGCGCTGGTGCGGAAGCAGTGTTATTTACAGAGCCACCGGATTCGGAACAATTGAACCGTTTCCCAGATTTACAGGCATATGGCATTGCCGGTGCTACCCGTGCCATGGCTCCTGACCAAATGGAAGAGGATCTCCTGCCGGCTTTTAAAAAAATGAAAGCATCCGGTGCCGCATTTATACATTATAAAGTTTGCTCCACTTTTGATTCTTCCCCCACAACCGGAAGTATCGGGAAAGCCATTGATTGCGGATCAACCGTTTTTGGAAATGCATTAATACCAATATTAGGTGGTACTCCCTCATTAGGGCGTTATTGTTTGTTTGCCCATCTTTTTGCAAGAATGGGAACCGTCAACAACGGTCCGGTGTACCGGATTGACCGGCATCCTTCCATGAGCAAACATCCGGTAACACCAGCAGCGGAAAGTGACCTGCGTTTGCATATCGGCGGACAAACGAAAAAAAACATCGGCTCCATTGATATCAATCAGATGCAGCAGTCTGTTCAGGAATGGACCAGTCATTTAGAAAAGGATACAAGGGTGGTCATACTCGATGCATTGGATTCAACCCATCTGCAACATACCGGCGAATGGTTACAGGAACTGAAATCCGATCAGCCTGTTTTTTGTGTGGGTGGTTCTGCTGTGGAAGATGCATTAGGTACTTACTGGAACAAGAGCGGTATTCTTCAACCGGTTATTAGTTGGTCCGATCCGGAGCCAGCTGAAAATTTACTGGTCATTGCCGGATCCTGTTCACCGGTAACAGCAAAGCAGATGGCTGTTGCGGCTGCCAATGGATTTTCCCTTTTTGAAATTGATCCTGCTAACCCACATGAAGGGAAAAGCCGGCTCATCACAGATCTGGTACAAGCCCTGCAGCAAAATGAAAAAGTCATTTTACATAGCGGTAAAAAATTGGACAATACGATCGCTGCTGCAACATTGGGGTCTGCTTTAGGTACAATTGCGAAAGAAGTTATCTGCCTGACAAAAGTACACCGGCTCATTGTAGCAGGTGGTGATACCAGCAGTTATGCTGCACGTGCATTAGAGATAGAGGCCGTAAAAATGGTCGGGACCTGGTCAGCAGGAGCACCTTTGTGCCGGGCCTATTCATCAAACAAATCTATTGATGGCTTGCAGGTGAATTTTAAAGGAGGTCAGGTTGGGAATGAAAATTATTTTTTGGAAGCGGTCAGGGGTAAGTCCACCTGATGTAAAATAAATAAAGATGACAGATAAAAAATCAGCCACACTGGCATTGGTACACACTTCTGCCACCCTGGTGCCCATGTTTGCGGAACTCGCAGCAAAGTATTTGCCCGGAGTCAACATATTTAATATTGTAGATGACAGCCTGATTAAAAACACCATTGCCTGCGGTGAACTCACAGCATCTACCAGTAAAAGAGTGGTGGGTTATGCAGCATCTGCAGAAGAAGCCGGCGCCAATTACATATTATTTACCTGTTCTTCCATCGGACCTGCCGTTGAAACAGCTGCAGGTTTGGTCAATGTTCCCGTACTAAGGGTAGATCAGCCCATGGCCGATCAGGCAGTTAAAACAGGAAAAAGAATCGGCGTAATTGCTACATTATCTACTACCCTCGAACCAACTACCGATCTCGTTAGAAGAAGAGCGCTTCATGCCGGAAAAGAAATTGAACTCAAAGCCGTTGTTTGTGAAGGGGCATTTAGCGCCTTGATGAGCGGTGATGCGGCAACACATGACGAAAAAGTAAAAGCAGCTTTGGTAAAACTCTCCGGGGAAGTTGATGTCATCCTGCTGGCCCAGGCTTCGATGGCAAGAGTGGTGAATACATTGGATGAATCAGAAAAGAAAGTGCCCATACTGGCAAGTCCGCCAATTGCCATGGAATACCTGGCAGGGATTTTCAATAGCAACAAGGCATGAAGCAAGGGAATAAAATATTATTACTGGTTGCAGGGATCTCAGCAATGATCGTGTTGATTGCAGTTGTATTGAACAAATCTTCTCTTTACCAGCCTTTCTCCATTCTTACTGCCGTCTCATTAGCCATCGGACTCGGAGCAGTGGAATCATTAAAAGGATACCGCTACACCGCCTGGATCATTGCCGCCGTGGTGGCCGGAATGATGTATCCGCAGGCATTTACCAAATGGGGAGATGTGAACCTGCGTGATAAAACCCTGATCCTGGTGATTATTCAACTAGTGATGTTTGGCATGGGAACCCATATGAGTCTGAAAGATTTCAGTGGTATGGCATCCACCGGCAAAGGGGTGCTGATTGGCTTATTCTGTCATTTCAGTATCATGCCTTTAATGGGGCTGCTGCTGACTAAAGTCTTTCATTTTGAACCGGAGATTGCGGCGGGAATTATTCTGATTGGCAGTTGCAGCAGCGGTTTGGCTTCGAACGTAATGGTGTACCTGGCCAGGGCCAATCTTGTATTATCTGTAATTGTAACTGCCATGGCAACGATGATTGCCCCCTTGCTTACGCCACTGCTGATGAAACTACTGGCCGGTACACTCATCGAAGTTAAATTCATGGACATGATGATTGATATCGTGAAGATTGTCCTGGTCCCGATCGGTGCTGCTTTATTACATGACTACCTGAAAACAGCAAACCCGAATAAAAGAAAAATCGTATTCACAGCCGGACTCATCAGTATCGCCTGGATCGCTATGCTGGTCCTTGTTTTTACTGTAAATACTAGTTTGCCATCTGGACAGTCACTGACCCTGAGTGGTTTTTTTGCAGGGGCCGTGATCGCAGGTATCTTGTATCATTTAATATGGCAACAGTTTCCGAAGATCGATAAAATCATGCCGCTGATTTCGATGTTTGGCATCATTTACTTTACAACAGTAACCACGGCTGCCGGAAGAGAAAATCTGTTGAAAGTCGGCTTCCTATTATTTATCGCCTCCGTTATCCATAATGCCGCCGGCTATTTCTTCGGATACTGGCTGAGCCGCTTTTTCGGAATGGATAAAAATTCGTCACGGACCATTGCCTTTGAAGTGGGATTACAAAACGGAGGTATGGCCTCAGGTATTGCCGGTAGTATGGGGAAATTAGGTACTGTGGGATTAGCAGCTGCCGTCTTCAGCCCCTGGATGAATATCAGCGGCAGCATCCTCGCCAATTACTGGCGACGTAAATCAGAGAAAGAGGAAAAAAATGTTTCCAATAAAACCACATAATCAGCAATGAGAAAAATCATTCTTCTTATTTTTTCAATGGTAAGCCTGCAATTGGCTG
This sequence comes from Chitinophagaceae bacterium, assembly GCA_016720745.1. GTDB lineage: Bacteria > Bacteroidota > Bacteroidia > Chitinophagales > Chitinophagaceae > JJ008. The sequence continues at coordinate 659,105 of JADKKA010000018.1, forward strand.
CACAGATCAATTATGCCAAACAAATGGCTGCTACCATCATGGAACAATACCGGGATTCCATGGTTGTTAAAAAATATGCCAGTCATCTGGAACAGGATAAACTCCCCGCCGGTAACCGCCCTGCCAACTGGAACTATGAAATCGGGGTGGTGCTGATGGGCTTCGAAAGACTATCAGCCTATACCGGTGATACGAGTTACCTGCAGTATGCCAAACATATCGTTGATCATTTTATCACGGAGGATGGAAATATCCGCACCTATGTCATGGAAGAGTATAATAGTGATAATATTCCTCCGGGGAGACAATTACTGCACCTGCACCAGCGCTATGGACAGAAAAAATATGCCGATGCTGCACAAATACTCCGCAATCAGATCAGCTGGCAACCAAGAAATAAAGTAGGCGGTTTCTGGCACAAACTGAAATATCCCACACAGATGTGGCTGGATGGATTATATATGGTAAGTCCTTTTTATGCAGAATACGCAAAGGCTTATAATCAACCGGAAGTATACAATGATATCATCAATCAGTTTGTCTGGATGGAAAAATATGCCCGCGATGCCAAAACAGGTTTGATCTATCATGGCTGGGATGAAAGCCGCCTGCAACGCTGGGCCAATCCGGTCACCGGTGTATCACCAGAATTCTGGAGCCGCAGCATGGGCTGGTACATGATGGCATTGGTGGATGTACTGGATATTATTCCTGCTAATCATTCCCGCAGAAAGGAATTGCTTGGCATATTGCAGAGACTCAGTACTGCGATTGTAAAATTCCAGGATAAGGATGCCGGTGTCTGGTGGCAGGTTACCAACAAGGGCGGTCAGGAAAAGAACTATCTCGAATCATCCGGCACCGCCATGTTTGTTTTTTCCATAGCCAAAGGAATCCGGATGAAATATCTGCCGGCCACTTTTTTACCGGCACTCCAAAAAGCATACAAAGGAATGATCAATACTTTTGTAAAAGAAGATGCAGCGGGTAAATACCATTATATACAGGCCGTGGCCGGGGCCGGACTTGGAGGTATTCCTTACCGCGATGGTACCTATGAATATTATGTGAACGAACCCAGGAGAGATGATGACCTCAAAGCGATCGGTCCCTTTATTCAGGCCTGTATCGAAATGGAAAGACTAACAAAAAATAAATAATGCGGATCAGCCGATTTGAAATATTTAAAACAAAAGCAAAACTGGAAAAACCCATTGCTGATGCTACGCATACCCTCACTGAAATTTCATTTATTGTTCTGAGGCTGCATACTGATAACGGGACAATGGGGGAATCCTATTTACTTTCTTTCCAATACAGTCCGCATGCGATCCTGGGAGCATTAAAAGATCAGGGAGAGCTGCTTCTAGGCGAAGAGATCCATCAAACGGTGCATGCTTTCAGCAAATTGAATCATGCCAATGAATATTTCGGACAGGAGGGAATCAATCGCTGGGCACAGGCTGCCTTTAATATTGCCGCCTGGGATGCCTGGGCCAAATCACTGGATCAACCAGTTTGGAAATTACTCGGCGGATCCCGCAAACCAGTACCTGCCTATGGCAGCGGAGGCTGGATCAGTTATACAAAGGAAGAATTACTGGATGAAGTGCAGGGTTATCAGTCAAGGGGTTTCAAAGCGGTGAAAATAAAAGTAGGAAAACCGGAATGGCAGGAAGACCTGGAAAGATTACAATGGGTGCGGGAAGCTGTAGGACCGCAAATGAATATCATGATGGATGCCAATCAGGGCATGACTGTTCCTGCTGCCCTGGCACTGGCCCGGGCCGCAAGAAAAATCGGGATACAATGGTTTGAAGAACCGATTGATCATGCCGATTTTGAAGGATACAATGTATTACGCAACCAGGCCGGTATTTCACTGGCCATGGGTGAAAGAGAGTACAGCACTTTGCCATTACGTGAATTAATCAAAAGAAATGCCATTGATATCTGGCAACCCGATCTTCTGCGGATTGGCGGCGTAGAAGCCTGGCGCAACAGTGCAGCTTTGGCAGGCGCCCACCATATCCCTGTCTTGCCCCATTTTTATAAAGACTATGATGTAAGTCTGCTGGCCACGATTCCCAACGGGGCCGGAGTAGAGTCATTCGATTGGATTGACCCCCTGATCGATCACCCGATCCGTTTTGAAAATGGTTTTGCCCTACCGCATGATAAACCCGGATGGGGTTTTACCTTTAAAGATGAATTCCTGGAAAAGGTTTCCTGATAAGAAATGAATCGGCTCAACTATATATTAATTACAGCATTCGCTTTTTGTTTATTACAAACAGAACTGGAAGCACAACTGGTCGACAAAACACCGGCACCTGTTCCCGTAGCACCGGCCCTGTACCAGCGCGAACCCTATGAAGATCCACTGGTCAGCGGCATCAACCGCGATGCTGCAAGGGCTACGGCTTACTCTTTTGCGAGCCTCAGCGATGCGCTGCAAAATGAAAGAGAAAAAAGCGGCCGCTATCTTTCACTGAACGGCGACTGGGATTTTGCCTTTGCTTTGAAACCAGGAGATGAACCTTCTAACTTTTACCAATCAAAAGTCAGTGGCTGGAAAAAAATTCCGGTTCCTTCCAACTGGGAAATGCAGGGTTATGATAAACCGATCTACAAAAGTGCCGTCTATCCTTTTCGTCCGGTGAATCCACCCTATGTGCCGAAGGATTATAACGGGGTGGGTTGTTACCAGCGTTCATTCACCGTGCCCGCCAACTGGAATGGCATGAATATCACCCTTCATTTCGGGGGCGTGAGTTCAGCTTATAAATTATGGATCAACGGAAAATTTGCAGGCTATGCCGAAGACAGTTTTCTGCCATCTGAATTTAATATCACACCTTATCTGCAGGCCGGCGAGAATATCATCTCCGTTTGGGTAATCCGCTGGAGCGATGGCAGTTTCCTGGAAGACCAGGACCAATGGCGGCTCAGTGGTATTCACCGCGAAGTGTACCTGCAGGCTGAACCCAAATTGCGGGTTGCTGATTTTTTTTACCAGACCAAACTGGATAAAGATTACCAGAACGCTTTGTTGAGTATTCGTCCGAGGATCGAGAACGGGAGCGGAAAAGAAATGTCAGGCTATATTTTGAAAGCCGAACTATTTGACGCCAATGACAGCGCTATACTCAAAGAGCCATTGGTGAAGAAAGCTGATGAAATCATCAATGAAATTCATCCGCGGCTCGACCGGGTAAAATTTGGCGTACTTGAGACCACGATTCTTCAACCCCAAAAATGGAGTCCCGAACAACCATATTTGTATAAACTGGTCTTAAGTCTCAGCGACAGTACCGGCAAAGTACTCGAATACAAAACCTGTAACCTGGGTTTCCGCTCCATTGAATTCAGAAAGAGTGATAGTAAGCTACTGATCAATGGCAAACTCACTTATTTATATGGCGTGAACCGTCCCGATCACCATCCCACCAAAGGAAAAGCATTGAGCCGGGAAGATATCTTCAATGATATCCGCACGATGAAACAGTTCAATTTTAACTGCGTTCGTTTATCCCATTATCCCAGCGATCCTTTCTTACTGGATTGCTGCGACCGTTTCGGCATACTCGTGATTGATGAAGCGAACCTCGAAACACATGGTCTCGGTGGTAAACTCAGTCATGATCCCGCCTGGGCGGGTGCCTACATTGAAAGAGTAAGCCGGATGGCCCTGCGTGATAAAAACCATCCCTCCATTATTATGTGGAGCCTGGGCAATGAAGCAGGCAGCGGTCCCAACCATGCCGCCATGGCAGGGTGGATCAAGGATTTTGACATGACCCGTCCCCTGCACTATGAACCCGCCATGGGCAGTCCGAAAGAGGAGGGTTATATCGCACCCGGTGATCCCCGTTATCTCAAAAGCAATGACCACTCTCACCGAATTCAGAATCCACTCGATCAGTATTATGTTGATGTGGTGAGCAGAATGTATCCTTCTGATTACACTGCAGCCCTGCTGGCCAATCAGCAGAATGGCGATCAGCGTCCTATTTTCTTCTGCGAATACGCCCATGCCATGGGCAATAGTGCCGGTAACCTGAAAGAATTCTGGGATCAATGGAGGAGCACACCCAGAATCATCGGTGGTTGTATCTGGGAATTCAAAGACCAGGGTTTGGAGAAAACAGATTCAGCCGGACTGAAGTATTATGCCTACGGGGGAGACTATGGCGAAAAATATTTCGACAATTTCACCATCAAAGGGGTGGTGGCATCCGATGGAAGACCCAAGGCGGCCATGTATGAATGTAAAAGAATCTTTCAACCCATCGAATGCAGCTGGGCTGATTCGGTAAAAGATTTGATCCGTATCAGTAACCGGAGTGAAGTTTTGAATGCTAATCATTACACTGCCTATATCAATATTCATGAAGACGGCAATATCATTCTTCGCAAAATGATTGGCGGTATCAGTGTAGCAGCTGCTTCAACTGTTGATTTTCCGATCAGCCAATGGATGCCGGCAATGAAAGCAGCATCCGAATACCATGCAGATATCCAGTTTGTGTTGCAAAAGCCAACCGACTGGGCACCGGCAGGATTTGTTATATCCAGTAACCAGTTAACCATCAAAGAAGCAGTTCGTGGAAAGAAAACCAAATCATCAGCTTCCTCCATGAAACTGCAAAGCAGTACGAATGACTTTACCATTACTGCAGGTCAAACGAAAGTTGTAGTCGGCAATACAGGTAAGGGTGGTTTATTGTCATTGCAGTATAAGGGGAAGGAATTGTTACAACAACCTTTGTTGCCTGATTTTACAAGACCACTGACAGATAATGACCGGCGCGGATGGAAACCCCAGCGTAAACTGAAGCAATGGTATGAAGCAGCGCCGCAACTCGTAAAAACGGTGGCCACCGAATCAAAAGAAGAAATTAAAATTTTTGCAGAATACACTTTGATACAGGACAGTGCCAGACTGATTATTTGGTACACCATCACACCTGATGGAGTTGTCAAGCTGGATTATTTCCTGCGGGCCAATCCTGCCCTGCCCAATATACCCAAGATTGGTATGCAGCTGGCCACCCGGAAAGAATACAGGCAAATAGAATACTTCGGCCGCGGACCAATGGAAAATTATACCGACCGCCGATACGGTTTTGATGCAGGTTTATACCGGCAGGATATCAATGATTTCATCGAGCCCTATGCCGTACCACAGGAAAACGGGAACCGCACCGATGTCCGCTGGATGTTCCTGCAGGAACCAACATCAAAAGAAGGGTTACTGATTGTGGCCGACAGTCTGCTCAGCATGAGTGCATGGCCCTATACCGAAGAGAACCTCTCAAAAGCTAAACATACCAACGAGCTGAAGGATGCAGGATTTATTACCGTCAATATTGATTTAGTACAAATGGGTGTAGGCGGTAATGACAGCTGGAGCGATGTGGCCGCGCCTTTGGAGCAGTATCAGATCAAGGCAGGGGATTATCATTATTCTTTTTACCTGGGGCCGGTGAATGGGAAGGTTAAAAGCCCGGCGGTAAGGGCGAAGGAAATAAAGTATTGATGAATATAAGATTTTTCACCGCAAAGAGCAAAGAAAAAAGGTATCGCAAGGAGGTTTAACAGCTAAAACTTATTATCTTTTTTGCAATGAGGCACAGAGATAAGCACTCTTTGCGAAATTCCTTCGCGCCCTCGCTTCTTAGCGGTTAATTATTACGCTTTTGTAAAATGCTTTAATAATGACCAAACCAATATTTAATATCTTTCTCCTCTTGCTCTTTATTCATTTACGGCTCCTCCCATGCCCAGCCATCCGTTCCCCCTCCCGGATGCAGGAAATCTACCATGAAGTAAAGACGCCTTACAAATACGGAATGGTTCTCACCCCAACCGATAGCACCAAAAAATATGATTGCCCTTCGGTCTTCCGCCAGGGAAAAAACTGGTTCATGACCTATATCGTCTTCGATGGCAGGGGTTATGAAACATGGATTGCCAAAAGCAAGGACCTGCTCCACTGGACTACCATCGGCCGTATCTTATCATTCGGCGATACCAGTAAAGGAAAAAATGCCAGCGACTGGGATGCCAGTCAGCGCGCTGGCTATATCGCCTTACAGGATCATGATTGGGGTGGTACTTATGCATTGAGACAGTACCGCAAAAATCGCTGGATGAGTTATATCGGCGGAAAGGAAACCGGTTATGAAAGCGGTGATCTCAGTATTGGCATTGCCTATTCCTATGGCAACCTGGGCCGTGCCAAGGAATGGTACCGTAAACCTCAACCAGTGCTGACCGCAAAAGACTCAGCTGTACGCTGGTGGGAAAACAAAAAATTATACAAAAGCACCGTGATCTGGGATAATGATCGCACTTTAGGTCATCCCTTTGTGATGTATTATAATGCCAACGGCGATACCAGCAACAATACTCCCAAATGGCGCTGGTTCGAAAGAATCGGTATGGCAGTCAGTGATGACATGCTTGAATGGAAAAGATACAAGACCGATCCGGTGGTACATCATAAGATCGGCATCACCGGAGATCCGATGATCCAGAAGATCGGAAATACCTGGGTGATGTTTTATTTCGGTGCTTTCTGGGAAAACAGAAAGAATGAAGCCTTCAACCGTTTTGCCTGCAGTTATGACCTGGTGAACTGGACCGATTGGGAAGGAGAAGACCTCATCCGTTCCTCTGAACCCTATGATGCCAAATATGCCCACAAACCCTTTGTGATAAAATGGAAGGGAGTGGTCTATCATTTTTACTGTGCCGTTGATAAAAAAGATACCAGGGGTATTGCGGTTGCTACTTCAAAGGATTTGAAATAGAAACTGAATACCGGAACCTGTCATTAAAATTGAAAAGATTTATATACATATACCTGATGCTTCTTTGTTTGCTGCGTACAACAGCAGAAGCGCAGTCTGTTCCCTACAAGGATCCGATCGAAAAAGCATTCTACCAGCCTAATTCCGCTGCCAAACCCTGGGTGTTCTGGTACTGGTTACATGGAGCCACATCCAAACAAGGTATCACCGCTGATCTGGAAGCCATGAAAGAAGTGGGGATCGGTGGCGCCTACCTGATGCCCATTAAAGACACGAATTCAAAAATTCCTTTTCAGCCTCAGGTACGACAGCTGACTCCCGCTTTCTGGGAGATGGTAAAGTTTGCCTTGCAGGAAGCCAAACGTTTGAAACTTGAAATAGGTGTTCATTTCAGTGATGGATTTGCACTCGCCGGTGGTCCCTGGATCAAACCGGAAATGAGCATGCAAAAACTCAGCTGGTCAAAAGTGATTGTTACCAGGGCAGACAAAGCACCCCTGGTTTTGCCCCAGCCTCCCATGAAGGAAAATTATTATCAGGATATTGCCGTCTATGCCTATCCCGCGAATTATACTAATGAAATCATTGCCCGCGGTTTTCGTCCGGAAGTGACGACCAGCACCGGTGCCCCTGCTTCTTTTCTCTGCCAGCGTGATAGTAAAGAAACCTTTCGGGCTGACAGCAATGCATGGATACAATATAGTTATCCCGCACCCGTGACTGTCAGGCAGATTGAAATCAAAAAACAGAACAATGCCTACCAGTCACAACGCTTCATCATTCAGCAAAGTGATGATGGCATTCAATTTACTGCAGTAGATACATTAGAACCACCGCGACATGGCTGGCAGGATTGGGATGAACCCTATACCCATGCCATAAAAAAATTCACAGCCAAACATATCCGATTTGTCTGGCAGAAAGAAGGCACCGAACCCGGCAGCGAAGACCTCGATGCAGCCAAATGGAAGACAGCCCTGCGGGTACAGGGTATTTATATAAGCGATGAACCGGTGATCAGTCATTACCAGGGCAAGAACGGAAGTATCTGGCGACTGGCCCCTGCCACCACGACAAATGAAGTGAGTAAGGAAGATGCTGTGCCATTAAAAAGTATCATCAATCTGACCAGTAAACTGGATAAGGCAGGAAGACTGCATTGGACCGCACCCGATGATCGCGATTGGGTGATTGTACGGGTCGGACATACTTCCACAGGCTATAACAATGCCACGGGCGGTGGAGGAAAGGGTTTGGAGTGTGATAAATTCAGTCCTGCTGCAGCTACTTTGCAATTCAATAACTGGTTTGGAAAATTCTATACGGAAACGGATCCTGTATTAGCCCGACAGGTCATTAAAGTTTTTCATCTCGACAGCTGGGAATGTGGTAGCCAGAACTGGAGCAGTAATTTTGCAGCGGAGTTTAAAAAGAGAAGAGGATATGATCTGCTGCCTTATTTATTGGTGATGACCGGTGTTCCTGTGCAGGATATTCAGCAATCGGAAAAAGTTTTGTACGATGTACGGCAAACCATCGCCGAACTCGTGAATGATCAGTTCTATGCCACCCTCGCTAAACTGGCTAAAACAAAGGGTTGTCGTTTCAGTGCAGAAAGTATTGCGCCCACTTTTATGAGTGATGGACTGATGCAATATCAATATGCCGATATGCCCATGGGTGAGTTCTGGGTGAATAGTCCCACCCACGATAAACCCAACGATATGTTCGATGCCATCAGCGGCGCACATATCTATGGAAAGAATATTGTACAGGCAGAAGCATTCACCACTTTGCGCAGCGACTGGAGTGAACATCCCGGCAATCTCAAATCATTGGGCGATCGTGCTTTTGCATCCGGTATCAATAAACTGGCCCTGCATGTTTTTATGCATAATCCCTGGCTGAATAAAAAACCCGGGATCACACTGGATGGCATCGGATTATTTTATCAGCGCGATCAAACCTGGTTCAAACAAAGCAGTGTTTGGATCGACTACCTGCGTCGTAGCCAGTCTTTATTGCAAATGGGTCAGCCGGTGGTGGATATTGCCGTTTTCACCGGATTGGCCTTGCCCAGGCGGTCGCTCCTCCCGAAAAATTGGTTGAATACATTACCCGGATTGATGGGAGGACAAAAGGGTGAAGGCGGAAAAGGAAAGACTGCAAAACAAGGGCAACCTCACACGGGAGTTACCGGCTGCTGTGGTACATAGTGCCAACATGGCCGATCCGGAAAATGATATTGATGTATTGAGGGGCTACAAATATGATTGTTTCAATCCCGATGTATTGCTGAAGATGAAAGTACAGAACGGAAGGGCGATTAGTCCCGGAGGAGCTTCCTATAAAGTACTGGTCTTTCCGGAAACCAATTTCGGTGCTGCGGGTGAAAGGAAGGAACTGGCCATCCTGCTAAAGTTGGAGGAACTGGCAAAGGCTGGTGTAAAGATCATCATGCCGGAATCAAATCAGCGGACTGGCTCCTCCTAATCCTGCAGGCCCCTTTTACCAAAAATAATTTAGCAGAACTGGGATTTGCCTGCGGATGTTTGAAAAAGTGAATCATCCCATCATGCTGGACCCATCGCCGAAATGGAACAACAGATTTTTATTTTGCTAACAATCAGCTGAAATGCTGCACAGCTTCTTTTTTTTCAGAGCCACGCAAAAAGCCTGAATTGATTGAATCCCGTAACGGTGAAAGTCAGAACCCAGGGCTCCGGGGATTAGAAAACTTAAGGAGTGATCCGCTTTATTCCACTGGAAGCGCATGAATCTGTTTTTGTTGTTTTCAGAAAAGCACCGGTAAAGGATTTGCAAATCCGGATGGGAAGATTGCACAATCTCAATATTAGCAGATCCTGGGTGGCAAGGTTTTAAAACGGGGAACAATTCCTGACTTCAAAAAGACTCCAGACTGGTCGATTTCCCGGCATACATCCCTGAAGTCTTATTCAGCCTTTTCTGGTACTCTATCACAGACAATTTTCATTTGTCCGGAAATAATAAGGCAAAAATTTTGGGACAATATGGATACGCCATTCATGATATTGCCACTGTTCGCATCAATGGAAGGAATTGCGGATCTTATGGACGCGCCCTACCAGCTGGATATTTCAAAATTCCTGAAACCGGGAAAAACAATATTGAAATCGAAGTTACCAATACCTGGCGCAACCGCCTGATCGGGGATGAGCTGAATCCCGCCAGCCGAAGTACCTGGTACAATTCGCCCTATTCATTAAAAAACAAACCCCTGCTTCCTGCCGGTATTACCGGAGAAGTAAAAATTTTAATACGATGAGGAAACAAGTATTGCTTTTGATGTTGTTGATGGCTTGCTACAATAGCATCCTGGCCCAACTACCGTCTTCTTATAATATTGTATGGACTACCCAAAGCAAAAATCCCTCTGAGTCCATGCCCTGCGGCGGACACAGCATGGGGTTGAATGTATGGGTGGAGAATGGGGAGCTGCTGATCTATGCCAATCAGAGCGGTGCCCTCAATGAAGATAATAACCTGATGAAGGCGGGCAGGATCCGGGTGAAATGCAATCCCAATCCTTTTGATGGAAAGGTATTCAGACAGGAACTGCATTTACAGGAAGGATATATTACAGTAGCAGGGGAGAACAATGGAATCAAGGCCACCGCCCGTATCTGGGTGAACGCTTTTGATCCTATTGCGCATATTGATATATCCGCTTCCAAAAAAATTACTGTGGAAGCCAGCTATGAAAACTGGCGCTACAAGGAACGTCCATTGGTAAAAAGAGAAAATTTTTCCAACTCCTGGAAATGGGCACCACCCGCTAATAAAACGTATAGCCGCGACAGTATTGAATTCTGGACTGGGGCTGTCCGCTTTCATCACAACAACGGACCCCGTACCATCTTTGATACCACGGTGGCCTATCAGGGAATGAATGAAGTTAAAAAGCAACTCTACGATCCATTGAAAAACCGGGTCTTTGGCGGTGTGTTCGGGGGATATGGATTTGAACCGGCAGGCACTGTTTCCGGAGTTTATGAAGGAACGGATTTTATGGCCTGGAAACTCAGGAGCGAAAAAGCCGCTTCAACTCACAAGTTAAAACTGGTTTTATGCAATAGCCAGGATCAGTATACGGAAACTATTCTGTCAACTTCTCTATGGTACCTGAAGGCAGCAATGATTTATAGTCTGGAGGAAGAGAAGACCGCCTTTCCAAAAACGGTTCAGTGGTGGAAGGATTTCTGGAACCGCAGCTTTATCTATATCGATAAAAATAAAGTCAACAGCAGCAGCTGGTCCATTGCCCGCAACTACCAGCTTTTCCGTTACCAGCTGGGCTGCAATGCCAAAGGGGAATGGCCCACCAAGTTCAATGGCGGGTTATTTACCGTGGATCCGTATTATACTGATTCGGTGAACAAGGGATTGAGTCCCGATTATCGCAACTGGGGTGGGGGAGTGCATACGGCACAGAACCAGCGGCTGGTCTATTTCCCGATGATCAGGAGCGGTGACTTTGATTTATTACAGTCACAGTTTGAGTTTTACCTGCGGATACAAAAAAATGCAGAGTTAAGAAGTAAAGTGTACTGGAACCATGAGGGAGCCTGCTTCACCGAGCAGATGGAAAACTACGGACTGCCCAATTATGCAGAGTATGGTTCCAAAAGACCGGCTGATTTCGACAAAGGAGTGGAATACAATGCCTGGCTGGAATATGAGTGGGATACCGTGTTTGAATTTTGTCTGATGATGTTGCAGGAAAGCCGTTACACCGGAAAAGATATCAGCAGCAAGGTTCCCTTTATCATGAGCTGTCTCCGCTTTTTTGATGAACACTATAAATACCTGGCCAGGAAAAGGGGCATCAAAGAGCTGGATGGAAATGGTCACCTGGTTTTGTATCCGGGTTCAGCAGGGGAAACTTATAAAATGGCGAACAATGCCAGTTCTACTATTGCCGCTTTGCAAACCGTCAGCAAAGAATTACTGGAGCAGTTGCAGCAACGTCCGAATGATCCGGTAAAGGACAGCAGTCTACTGCAATCCATCCAGTACCTGAATGCATTCATTAAAAGAATTCCCCCACTGAACTATTCCAGCATCAACGGACATACCGCCATCGCTCCTGCCAAAACCTGGGAAAGGATCAATAACGAAGAGCCCATGGCCCTGTATCCTGTTTTTCCCTGGGGCATGTATGGCGTGGGTAAACCCGGATTGGATACGGCCCTCAATACCTGGAACTATGATCCCGATGCATTGCGATTCCGCAGTCACAAAGGATGGAAGCAGGACAATATCTGGGCTGCCCGTCTGGGACTCCGGGAGGAAGCCTGGCGCCTCAATGAATTGAAACTGGCCGATGCCCCCCGTCGTTTCCCCGGTTTCTGGGGACCGGGCTTCGACTGGGTACCCGATCATAACTGGGGCGGCAGCGGCATGATCGGCCTCCAGGAAATGTTATTGCAAACCGATGGCAAAAGGATCTTACTCTTCCCCGCCTGGCCGAAGGATAAAGATGTTCATTTTAAATTACATGCTCCCTACAATACAACGGTGGAAGCCAGAATGGAAGAATGGGAAACTGGAAATGCTGAAAGTGATGCCGGAGGAGAGGAGGGGGATGTGGAGATGATGTTGAAGTGATTTAGGATAGTTTGGTCGTTTGACTAGTGTTTCAATGATGGACTGCTTACCATGATGCAAGGGTAAATTTTGTTTTGTTATGCGAAGTTCAAAAATCCAAATCAAGATTTATATTGTACTTAAAGTATTAGCTTGATATTTTATTGCGTTTGTATTGTTTTTATGGTGTATGGACCGCTGCAAGATTTGACCCTGCGAAACTACTAAAGAACTCTATTTACTGCGGGCAAGAAATTTTGCTATAGTTCTATTTTTATTCTCCATTATAGAAGCTCTTTTATACAGGCTGATCTTTAAAAGATGGTATCGTGCAGGTTCATTCCTAAAAAGTATTGCAACATTGACTCTTTTGGGAGTGCTAATCTTTCTACTATTTGCGTTTGGAATATAGGTTTTCTTCTCCAACGGGTCTCATCTAGCATGCAAAACAAATAGATGAAAACACGAGAGGGCACGTTGGGAAGAAATATAATTGTGATAGAGGAGCGTTTGCGAAAAAGGAAGGAGGGGTTTTATAATCTTCGGTTTGTTTGGACTATGACCTTTTAGTCATTTGTTTGAATTTATCAATGTCCAGGTAGATGATACCCCAGTTGTGACCATCTAAATCTTCAATATTTCTCACTTGCATAAAGCCTTCATCAATCATCGGTGTTGATTCGGTTCCTCCTGCTTTTATGCCCTTTTCAATCATTTCGTTAACCTTGGCAAGGCTTTCTACCGGAAGTGTAAAAGTCGCAATTGCATTTTTAGCATCAGGAAGGTCTTTTTATTCCCGGATTTGAACATTTCGTATGTCTGCAGCATCAAATAAATTTGATCACCCCATGTCATACATTTTGATTATCAAATGTGAATAAAGGGATTGACCGCAAACCTAATTGGCTATAGAAATTCATGGATGCGCTCACATCTTTTACAGGCAGATTGATAAATATTTGTTTCATAATTGCTTCAAAATAAATTTATAACCTGATCATATCAAGTGGGATTTCAGACATTTTTTGGGCACTTTGCGTCAGGATGTTGTATGGACAACAGATTAATGAAATAGCCTTTTACATTCTTCTCAGCCGGGTCCCTCCGCAGTTATTTTATTATAACGTCAAGCTTACTGTATGCAGTAAGCTTGATTTTTGATGTACTATATTTGAGATGGAGGAGACTCGGCGGGGAAGGGCACTAATGCAGTTTGCTCAGTAAAGCAATTACGCTAACTGTCTTGTCACCAAACATATCCTTAGCCCAGTTTGCAGGCTGATTAAACTTCTCCAGTATTAAAAATAATGCAAGCCTTCATCCTGCGACCACCATTTGCCGCCGCCTTACTCCTTCAATGGCCTTCTCTTTTGATATTCCCTCCTTTTGGATCTTTCAGCCATAAATACATGGAATATTGTCCAAGCCCTTCCATGGTAAGAAAGAAATTGTCAATTTCAGTCAGATTTTCATATGCCCCTTTGAAATATTGATCCTGCCGCTGTTTCATGAAGGACAAACCTTCTTGCACCGTCCTTTTAGTAAAGGATTTGCTTTTTTATTGAGCTATACCAGATGTCTATCTCTTTGTTGTAGTATTTTAAATAGGCAGTGTCTTTCGAAAAAAATATGCTGAACGATATCATCACTGAATTCAATTCCATAGTTCGTTTCTTTTTCAAATGCTGTCATTTTTTTCCAAAATTTTGCATTTGCTGGGAATGAGAAAACTCGTGCATAAAAACGCCTGTAATCAGATTTTCCAAACCCAGTTCTTTGCTGGAAACGCCTGCCTGCTTCCAGAAGCCCGGTAATGGCATCACGAAAAAGATTTATTCTCAGCCGGAATTTCCGCAGCAAGGACATTAAATTAATGGGAACAACCGATTTGTCAGGCAGCGTCAAAGAATCATGATGTAATTCCCTTTTCCACTGAAATTTCAAATTCATTAGATGATTTCCTTTAACTGGACTACCGTTTTTAATGGTAACAGCAGAGGTGGAATAAACATATTGATCGTCAAAAAAGACAAATTCAACGGCTTTGACTTTTTGAATTTTATAATACTGGGTACTCACTAATTCCCAGGCCAAAAACCATTTTTTTGTGGCATTGTTAAAGTCGGCATCTCTTTTTTGGACATCGGTTTTCCCTTGTCCGAAAGCCAGTAGACTCGTAAGAAAAAAAATTATAATTGAAAAAGCTTTGATCACGGAAGGCTGTATATTAATAGCTGCTAAAGACTGGGTTTGGGTACTAAGCTACAAGTTTCAGCATAACAAGAATGTATTTTAAGATTTTATTTGCTTCTCCAACGGGTCTCCTCCAACACGCAAAGCAAATAGCCGAAAACACGAGAGGGACCCGTTGGGATAAGGTGTACCACAGCTAAGCCGCCGAGTCCCTCCTCAGTTATTTAATTAAAACGCGTTGCCTACTTTATATGGCATGGACAATTTTCGGCGTACTATGTTTGTGAGAGAGGAGACCCGGAAAAGGTAATTATGAACAACGTAAATCAATCCAGAGTTGTTTTTCATCTTTTCCCAGGAATCTCGTACATGTCAACGGACACCCTGTTTTGTCCCCATGGACTTCAACAGCGTAAGCAACAACCATTGGTTGCCACTTACAGTATGCTCTCAACCACTCACGTTCCTTGTTTACCTTCATGTTACGGTGACCGGGACGATGAACTTTCCATTCCAAAATGGCAAGTGGGTGTTGGCGGGGTTTCCAGTTCATATCCCAGCATGTTTTTCCGATATCAGGCCATATCACTATGTCCCTACACACCGTTAGCCTTTGGTAATTTTTAGGTTGCGGGACACCGACTTCAATCCCAATTTGCGCAGCATGTTTCAGTGGGCCTTTAATATTGCATTTGTCGATTAAGTAGCGATGTGCATAATAATTAACCCAGTCACGCTCCTTGGCACGCCAAAGTTGAACATGTTTGTCAGAAGCTAGTTGTGTGAGTGAGGTTTGGATAAGCCTGTCAATATTTAAAATAATATTTTTTGTCATAGCAGGAATCTGAGTGTCAATCAATACATAGTTACTTTTAAAATCTTAGAGCGTTACCGGCAAAAAGCAAGCGATAGAATTTCCTTAAGATACAGAATTATAAAAAAAATACCTGCACTGCTATGGTTTTGCTTCCCTTTGTGCGGTTCGGTAACGTTTTGTTTTATCCACGGCAATCTTATATTTTTTAAAGTAAGATTCGGGAAGCATGTCCTTTTCAGCAAGATCAATATATTTTATAAAACTTACATAGTCCTTTAGTTTCCAGGCTTTGCCCGCCTGCTCAATATTGAATAAATGATTGATTTGTCTGGTAAATTCAGCTGATTGACGTTTTGTATAGTCTGAAAGATTCATAAATATATTCTCATCACCCGTAATGATGGATTTTCCAGATGATTTAAAAAAGGAAATCAAATTCTCAATGGTCAGCGTCGATTGACGAAGAAATCTGTCATCTTGAAAAACATCATTTACTACTTTTGGTGTCAATTCCACTAAAGTTCCTTCTTTGAGTCCTGCATGAGTATAATATAAATATTCAAGATGTGCGTATGCAACAGTAATAATTGTTGATTTTGATGAATAGCTTATAAAATGTTGTTCTCTGTATGTGACTGAAAAGCCATTTTCAGATAAAAATTCAGTGAGTGGATAAATCGATTGTTCAAAGTTCATATTGAGTCTGATATTATGGAAGATAATTGCTTCTCCAAAAGGCCTCCTCAATTACGCAAAGAGAACCTAAAAAAACAAAGAGAAAGACCTGCTGGGGTAATATGTACTGCACCTAAGCCGCTGAGACACTCCTCAGTTATATAATTAAAACGTCTTGCTTTCATTATATGACCTGGACAATTTTCTGCGTACTATGTTTGTGAGGGAGGAGACTCGACGGGGAAGGGGACTAAAACCCTTTGATCACTGGCGCTGCTTGCCCTTCCCCCGGCAAGGGATCAATTATTTTTATCTGCATCTTTCCCGTTTTGTTGTAGCGATCCAGCCAGCGTTTTAAGGCAGCTTCGGCCTCCTCCTTTGATCCATAACTGTTTAAATCGTTGGTGCTCCCGGTTTCATTGATACAGGCTTCTTTTACCCGGATGGCAAATGGCCTGAGGATTTTGCTGAATTCTTCAGGACTGCAGGTGATTTGCTGAATCGCAGTATGTGTGATCATATTGTTTTGGGTGGAACCGATATCTCTGAAAGGCCGGGAGAAAATAAAATAGAAATAGGTTTTGGGTTCCGCCTTTTTTGTGGTTGGGGTTGCGGGTCGATCTTCCTTTAAATTTAATGTGGAAATGGCATGCTGGAGACTGAGCTCAGAAGTTAGGTATTTAGTACGGAGCGAATCAAACTGATTCTTGTCATTCAGCGCTTTTTGCAATGTTTCCTCAAAAAATGCATAGTTCGTTAATGTCACCGGAGACTGTAACAGCAATTTGATCCAGGCCCACATTTTCTCCTCCCCGATCTCTTTTTCGATGGCTGAAAAAATAAGAGGCGCATAATAATAAACATATAATTCCCGGTCTTTATAGTCGGCTTTTGAGCGGATGCCGGCAACAGGTACCGGGTTCAGGTTTTGCAGGGCACGGACCTTGGATTTCATTTTTTCCGCATAAAGATCTTTGCTGATCAGCTGCCTGGTCATTTGAAGTGCCAGAAATTCAGCAAAACCCTCCGATATCATATCCCCGATTTCAGCATTAAAACTGCGGACCCTTCCAAAATAGTAATGTGCAATTTCATGCGTCATATAGAACAGGAATTCCGGCCCTTCGGTTTTACTTAAAAAGGATTTCATACCGGCATCCCATCCCACCTTCACGATACTGGGATAAGAGACAAATAACCAGGAATTGTTTTTGGACACCGGGGTGGTTTGTATATAAACCATCTTGCCTTTATAAGGGATTCCCTGATTTCTTTTCCAGGTAATCCTGAAAGGAATGGAGGGTTTTCTCCAGTTCAGTCAGTTCTTTTTCATTGGCATCCGGATTCAGGAAATAATGGCCATTGATAGAGGTTGCCTTGTAATCACCGGCAAACAGGGTCAGGTCCTGTGCTGTTTTAGTGCTTAGTTTGGCCCGGGTTCCGGATACCGGCTCGCTGCCGTTAAGATAAATCACCTGACAATCTGCACAGCTGATATCCAGGTCATAAGTGAAGTTTTCATAACGGGTATCTGTTTTGATATCATACAGAATCGGACACCAGGCACTTTGAATGCCATCTGCACGCAGTGTTTTGCCGTTGAAAGCAATATTGCCCCTCCAGTCCACCGCACTTGAACTGTCGGTGATCACCGGATACATCCCCGTATATTTAAACCGGATGGATCGGGGAAGATACTTTCCGGATGCAGACCAGGAAGATATATAATAGGCCAGTGATTCTCCGGAGGAAAGACTGTCATAAGGAGACCTTTCGTAATTCAGGGGCTGCATCCCCGGCTCTGCATTTTTGATAAACTGAATATTCATCCCTGCATTCAGCCGGAGATAATAGTCCTGTAGCCTGGGCATATTGGAAATAACAAGGTCACAGTCAATGGTGCCCTTTTGAATGGAAATGGTAATTTTTCCTGTACATGTGGTATGGTATCCTGTGAATAGGAGACAATTGATAAAACACATAGGGAAAGAGGGTAAATAAATGCGCGTAATAGCATGGTAGGCAATTAATCCGGTTATTTAATATACTCGAATGACTGTATCCCTGAAATGATTGCTGTTGGTTATTGTAAAGGCTGGTGCTGTTGATACAGCTAATAATGCCGGGTCAGCAAATGAAACGGCTTTGGCGGGTTGTTTATTATCTGAATGGGGGTAAACAGGCAATAAATGTCATTGGCTTATCCAGCGGGTTTACTCCAGCACGCAAAGCGAATAAAGGATAATACAAAGAAAGGAGCCCGGATGGGAAGGAAACAATGTTATTTAGTCAGTACTTTCTCAAAATACAAATTACGAACCCTGCCTGCACTCAGGAAAAATCCTTCAATTTTATCTTTTTTATTACGCTGGAACCGGATGATGAAATTGCCTGTGAAAATATCTTTTAACAAAGGTTCGATTTTTATGTCGTCATACCTTGGTCTTTTTAATTGCAAAATGTTGTCTTTTATATACACAGTATATTTTGTATCTAATTCTGAACTATAAAAATCTCCTTTAAATTCTTCCAGTTCCGGAACAGACAATAAATATTTACTTAGTTTTTTATAAGTATTGAGTCCTGCACCCTCTGTATATACCTCAAGTTGAGCATTTAATGAGTCTCCCGTAAACGATAGGGTTGTAGCTGTATTAGGTATTGTGAATGTGGAATTTGTTGTGGCCAAAAATTCAGTAATGCCTGCACTTAGCTTTTCATTAGTGTAGGTTAACTTTTGTAAAGATTGGGTACTCATATCAAAATAATCTCCTGCCCATCCCTTTACTATATTATAGTCGGCTTTAAATGCTGGTTGCTGAATACGCTTGTCTTTTAAAAACAAATCTGCCACTTTATAAGAAAGTGAGATGGTATTTATGCTGGCAAGGTTTGCCAGTATCACAACAGAAAAATGTTCATCTGGAAATCTGATCATATTACTCCTGTATCCTGCATCTGCCCCACTATGTGCGACTGTTTTATATCCTTTGTAGGTACTCACAATTAGTCCTGCTGCATAAGTTTGTGCAGTTTTGTTATTTAGTGCACCAGTGGCTTGCATTAAATTGATAAATGCGTCTCCCCCTGCTTTTTTAGTATAAAAATTTTCATCCCATTTAGCCAGGTCTTCCACAGTAGTGAACAGACTGGTGGCACCGTAATTGTCGAAAACGGGGATACTTATTTTCCATACTCCATTGGGGTCTTTACTGTATGCAGAAGTCCGGTTGGGAGTTATTTCGGCATGGTCGCTATGAAAATGTGTATTTGTCATTCCAAGCGGTTTGAAAAATACGGAGTCAGCATAATCCCGGAGGGAGACCCCTGTAATTCTTTTCACAGCAACGGCTGCCAGTGTAAAACCAGTATTGCAGTATAAATATTCCTCTCCCGGCAGAAAATTCAACGCTTTTTGCCTGGCTAGCATATCCAGAATATCTTTTTCGGTAATCAAATCGTCAGCACGCCACCCTGCTAACCTTTGCAAAGCCCATTGATCTCTGATACCACTGGTATGATGTATGAGATTGCTGAAGGTAATCTTGTGACCAAAATCGGGCACTTCGGGTATATATTTTCTGATATCATCATCCAATGACAATTTTCCTTCCAGCGATAAACGGACTATCGCTGCCGCTGTAAATTGTTTCGAAATGGAGGCAATATGAAATATTGAAGATGGACTAATGGCAATATTATACTCCATATTGGACATTCCATACCCCCGTTTGTAAATAATTTTCCCATCTTTCAATATGGCTAAAGCACAACCTGGCGAATTCGTTTTGTCGTATTCAGCAAAGATGGCATCTACTTTTTTTGAAAGGGAATCAGGAATTTGTCCATGTGTGAATGTGAAAAGATTGACAAACAAAAAAAAGAGGGATAGGCGCATGATTGTGGTTTAGGGGCTATGAAGAGTAAAATTGCTGAGTAGCCGGGTTCTCAACCGGTTTGTAAACAATGCCAATATTGTATGTAGTTTTTCCTGAATGGGTTTATTTCGCTTGCTTAAAAAAGTATTCTTTGTACTCTGATTGATCTGGTGAGCCATATGTTATTTGCACTGAACGTTTTCCGCCTAGCGTATAAATTACAGAACTGAAAGTAAAGCCTGCTCCGTTTTCTTCATATACCCTGCAAACAGGATTCTTTAGATTGTCTTTTGAACGAAGCGTTGTCTTTATGATATCAGTTGATATGTCTGAAGCCTGTTTATTCAATCTTTGATTCAATGAAGCAAAGCGTACTTCGCTATCTCCGTTTTTGGTGCTGTCAGCTAAAACCTGCTGATGGTATTTTTTGTACCAGTCTTTTACATCATGATTGGCCAATGCATGATTAGTATGATATACGATATTGCTCTCCCCGGCTTTTGGCAAAAAGCGGACTACCTGGTTGCTTGATGCTTCAAAATCATAAACACTGTCTTTTATACCCAGTATATAGTTTTGGCCGGACGCATGTTTAACTGATTGCAGAAAGTCCAGTGCATCTTTACCATTCTGTTTACCCAGGATGCCTCGGACTACGAAAGCAACCGGTAAACCAGCTGAAGATGCCTGTAAATCCATCAAAGTGTTCACACAAAGCCCTATTCCATTTTCGTTTATTCCATTGATGGCTATTAAACCGGCGCAACTAAGAATATATTGTTCTGGTTCCTGATCAGTAGCTTCATGATGCAACAAAACCTGATAACCATGCATATAATTTTCCAAATCCATATTTTGTGCAATATAGGCCGGGTGATTAGCTGTTGCTGAAACGCCAATTCCGCTGCAATGGTGATTGGCAGTATTAAATTGTTTATCCAGGTAGACCCAAAATTCATCAAGCAATTGAAAAGCAAATACATCTTCAAATGATTGACCCGAACCATCTGCTATACCTTTTAGTTCTTTCAGCACATCAGGAACATATTTTTCTGTAGCAGGTTTAAAGTTTGTTGCATTTCTGAAAGCTGTTAACGTTGAATCAGGGTCAGCTTTTACGGCTGAACGGATATTTAATTTCCATTTGGCAAATACCTCGGCTATTTCTTTTTTTAATTGGGTGCCGTGCTGTAATCCCCTGTTATAGGCTGTTCCTTTTAGTTCAATTACCGGCACAGTTTTCGTTACCGGAGCGGCACTTGTGAAGGTTGATTGTCCGGATAAGTATGTCTGCGATGAAGAGACAAGCACCATACAAAGCAGGAAGATGGGTAAAAAGGATGAATGTTTATTAGAATATATCCTGAGTTTCATGAGAAAAATTAAACGGTTAAGAATATTACAAAAGGAGCTGCGCATGGCGCAGGCTGTATAAATTTAGGTAAACTATTCAAAGAGTCCTGCAGTATTTCTTAAGTTGTAATTGGTCGGCCGGAAAACATAAAGAGGGTCCCTAAAACACATTATTCGAATGGAGGTAATCTCAAATAGGGGCCTGGTGGGATAAGGGGAATCGTATTTAAGGAAATTTAGCTGAAAAAAAACAAACCCGTTGGGTTTGGTGCTGAGTTACAGACATCAGTGCAACAACCCTATAATTTGATAATATCTTTAGCGTGTTCGGGTTTTATTGGATTTGGTGAGAGAAGACTAAGTGTAACAGGGGTTAGTATTTCGACACAGTCAAAGATTGCTTCCTGGCTAGGTCAATAATTGCTGCCAATGTTTCGTTGGAAAACCCGTCTTTGCTTTTCTGGACTTTGAAGACCTGCAACTTATTACTAAAGAAACGCAGGATGATATTATCTCTTCGCCATCCAAAGTAAGTCTCAATTTCCAGCCTGGCGTGTCGATATAAAAGGATTTTTTGCGCTCTTTTCGTTAAAAGCTTTTCAAATTCGAAAACAATCTCTCCGGTATCGGTTTGAAATGTTATACTGATTATTCGGGTGTCAACAATGGCCCGTATGATAAATACAATCAAAACGAGCCTGCCACAAAGTAATAAGACGGGTCAAAAGGTTTATGGAGATAAAATATCCTGAAAAGTGGCCAGGATGCAATAATTGTTATTCCCATCAGCATCTGAAGAATAACATGTCTTCTGTTACTGGCTCTTTTTGATATAAATACTTCGGGCATTTTGGGGAATAAGAAAGTTATACAGGATGTTAGGGAGTACCCATAATCGGAATAGATATGGGTTTGTGAGCTAAGTTTCTGCTAACAGACAAACCCGTTGGGTTTGGTGCTGAGTCACAGACATCAGCAAAACAACCCTATAACTTGGTAAGGCATTAAAGGAATTTAGATTTACTTGATTTGGAAAGACAAGACTAAGGACAACAGGGGTTGAGTTATAGACATTAGCACAACAACCCTGTAATTTGGTAATTCGTGAAAGTGTTTGGGTTTTATTGGATTTGGTAATAGAAGTCTAAGGATAACAGGATATTCGTCGCCCCGCCATATTGCCAATGAACTGTTGGCTGCAGTTTTTATGTCAAGTCACTTGTCATTTGTGCCATTAAGTCAAAAAAGTCCAATAAATTATAATTGCCAGCAGTCGTTCTTGCTGTCAACATTAGATATTGTGCAGGCGTTGGAATTACCAGAGGCATTACTCCATGATAATATGTTCTAACAACTTTGGAGAAATGGATTTCTGATTCTATTGAATTATGGGCAATGTGGTTCCGTATTTTTTAAAGTTTGCTAACTGAAGCCTGTTGGCTGTATAAGGCAATTTAACTGGATGTCCATTTTGTAAAAATAGCTCTGAACGTTCAATGACTGTGTCTGGACTTGTCCAATCTAAAAACTCCATAGAGGATTTAAGTAACTGTTCAGCGTGCAAAAAAGTTAACTGGCTTTAAATAGGATTTTGAGTTAGGTCTTTTTGTCGACTTCTTTTCCAAACAATATAAAATGAAGACCTCTCGAATAAAACCTTCATAGCTTCTAAAGCCGTTGAAAAATATAGATTCCACAAGAAGTTCTAGTTGGGAACGTGTTAATTGCCCAGCAGTAAATTTTCTCTGGTTGTCAAAATCAAATCTTTTCAGTCGGGTTAATTCTTGTGTGAACCAGTTTACTGATGCGCTTATTTTGACACGATTTTTTACCGGCATGATTTGGATTAGATTGCTGAGGCAATATGTTTCGTTAATAAATTGCCACGCAAAATTCTTGCTGCGGCATCAGTGGTTCCCCTTCTTGAAGCGTTTATAAAATCTTTGAAATCCTGAGGTTGATTTGGTGAGTTTATGTTTTCTGAAACTTCATCAAACTTGGCACTAAAATTATCAAGTGCAACACGTGCCTTCCCCAATGATTTCGCCGTTAAAGATTTAGTTGATTTTCTAAGTCCACTTACCCCATATACGATATTGGCAACTGCTGTAAATAAGGAATAAAAAATATGTATTCTTGCAAAGTTTGTATTTTTTATTTCAGCGGCAGGGTATATTGTTCCGATATATGACATTACTTTGTCGAACTTCTTTTCGATGTCTTCTAAATTGCCTGCATCATCTTCATACTTTTTGTAAAAAGACTCAATTCCCTTATTCGATTGCACTTTATCAAGCAGTGAAACAAACAAGTCAGCGCATAGCTCTGCTTCTGCCATTCTTGTTACTTTGGCTTTCGTCAATATCCCTGATTCAATAAAATAGTTCACATATCGATAGCCAATTGTATAAACTGATTGTTTAAAGAATCCAAGATATCTTGCATTAAATAATTCTTGCGGGAGTTAGTTTGACTGTATATGAATTAAGTCGAGCAAAAATGTCTAAAATCTCATTGTATGGAATATCAAAAAGAAGGTCTATTCCTAGTTCGTATTTAAGAAAGTCCTTGTCAAGATTATTTGGAAGATTGGCAAAGTTGTAAGCAGATAACTCTTTATTATGTGCTTTAGAAATTTTAAAGTCCCCGTTATAGTAACTTAAGATAGCTCTCAATCTTTGTTGGCCATCGACAACAACTCTTACAATTTTTGCACCCTCAAGTTTTTGAGTTATTAATATCTTGGGCATTGGCTTTCCACGTAAGACTGTGTCAATTAAATAAGATTTTGCCTTGTCAGACCATACGGAACGTCTTTGGAAATCAGGAGATATTTCCAAAAGACCATTACTGTCCCACTCAACAATGTCCGCAATGCTATAAGTTCTGGTATCAAAATTTTTCATTTCTGTGAATTTATCTATTTGAAGAACGAGTGTCTGTAAAATTGCAGCCATCGTAAGGGCAACTTGCCGATGTTGCCCTCTAATTTAAGAAATCTTGTCCTTTAGTGATCTGGCAATATTGGCAAGTTGCTAGTTGTACGCAGTTTGAATTGCAGGAGATGAATCTCAAACAGTTATCCCATTCTACGCCGCCATTTTGCAAACGAGCAGGGCTTGGAGCTGGCCACCATAAATTTAGGAAAACTTACCGTGCAGACCTACAACATTTCTTTAGCTGTTTAAGGCCGAGCTACTACGCAGACGGCTTGCGCCAAACCCGATGTTGTGCGTTCGAAACTATTTTAGAATGTCGAACAAGTAGAATGATGGTGTAACTGCTGCAAAGTTTTCCGCCTGTATCGTCTGAAATTGTTCCGTGGACAATGGCGCACATTTTTGTCTTATTTCCCGATATTTTCATATAGCCTTGATCATATATTGCAAGATCGTATACCGGACCACCACTGTATCCCCCCAACACTTGGGTTTTCAAGAATTTGAAAAGTTTGAAGGGTATTGGTGTCAGCACGGGCCAATGTTATATATCCACTAGAAGGAAATGTTCTAAAAGTTAATGGGGAAAAATACTCCGAAGCCCCTAACCCAAGAGGAAATCCTATTATAACTAATTGAAGATTTCTTGGAATTGCAGATCTATCTTTACTTATCATCTCAATCGGAATAAATCTGCCTTTAAAATATTTAGAAAGCAATTCAGGATTCAATTTTAATCTTAAAATTGAGATATCAGCCGTTGGATGTGTTATCCAATAAACTGAATCTGTTAAGTCAGATAATTTTAGTGTTAAAGGTCGATTGCCAGTATCACAAATAACTATTTTTGCATATCGGTCCATCATTTTCGCAACATGACTAGCTGTAAGTATATAGAGCTCGTTTTTGTTTTGAATAAATGAGCCAGTCCCAATAGTTTCTTTGCCAGGCGACACTTCTTTTCGAAGATTTAAGGTAGAGTAAGCCAGTTGATCAGCTGTGTACACTTGAGCCTCCAGCTCTAATGATTTAGAAAGAGCAAAAAATATTACAATTAGGATTTTAAATTTCATACGATTTAATTATTAAAGTAGTACATCAATATTACGTAAAACTGAATGTTGGATGTAGTTTTTACCACTTCGCAAAAGGCAAGTAATCTCTTTCAAAATATAAAGCAATTCCAACATACAATAAATAAGCACACAATATAATTAACATCCAGAGTTGAACCATTACATTTTTAAGTGTCAAGTAACAAATACCAAACGCTATAATTGTAACTAATGTTAAGACTCATGGCCAGAACAAATTTATTAAAGCACCAAGTTCATGCCCAGTCATGTCTATGAAAATTGACAGGATGGTCGAAATAAAACCAGTAAATATTAGGTATAAGGATCCTCTACTAAAATCAATCTTGGTTACTTTTTGAAATAGGTTCTTTGGGTCTCATTGCTGATCTAGATATACCAATTTAATTGCCCGCCGAGTTCCAAACAGAGTCCAATACCAGCGTTTACATTATAGTCAAATTGCATATGAAATTCAATATTCAAATTATTACTTTTAATTATTGTCATCATGTCAGGAAATGCGTCTGAATGCTTTTTAAATTTGTTTTTTTTATCGTTTATTTCCTGAATTACTTTGTTTTTTGTAATGTTTTCAAAATTGATAGTGCCTGTCCAACCAGTTACTAAAAGACTTTCGTTGTCATTTATTCTTATTGTACAACTGTCTAAGTGAAGGGGTATTCGATCAGCAATTTTCAAAAATCTTTCTTTCAGTTGAGATGTGTAGATAATATTACAGCAAACGTTCGAGGCTTGACGCAGGTTTGGAGAATTTGCTGTGTCGGCCCTGCAACTGATGCCCATTAAAATTGCTGATGTTGACTACTAAAAGGCAAATAGAATTCGGTCAAGCCCGATATTAGCTTTTAGTAGTACAACAGTCGATTATTATTCCGTCCGTATACTTTGCGGCAAACCTTTTAATGGCTGCTGCTATTTTAATTGTCGAATATAACTTGAAATAAATTTTGCAAATGCATTAGTGATTGAACTAATTAAATTTAATGGAGAGGAAATTTCGATTTCCAAATCATGCTTCTTTTTTAAAGTAGAAATTAGCTCAAAGGCTTTGTCTGCTAATGGGCTATTGCTAATTTCAATTTCGAGTTCAGCAGATTTATTTGTTAAGTCCGATATTTTTTCTATTACTTTTGAAAGCTCATTATTGTCGGCAACAATTTCTTCAAGTCTTTTATTATAACTTTCTAATTGATCTTTTAAATAAAGGCTTAAACTTGCTTTCCTGATAAGAAACTCCATCTCTTTTTTCTGAAGCTCTAAACTTTTAATATCTGATTGTTTTGCATTTAATTCCAGTTCTCTTTTTTGAATTTCTTCTGCTGTTTCAGCAAGCTTTTTGAGATTGTCAAGTTCAATGTTTTTTAGGTCAGTATTTTTAATTCCTGGTAAAACAAAACCTAAAAGTCCCAAAATCGATGCTACTCCACCAATAATTGTTGCAGACTCATTAAAGATGTCTTTGTCTAGCCGCTTAAATTTTACAGCAAAAAAGCCTCCAACAAAATATAAAACTGAAAGTGTAATAATGATTAAAGCTAGTCTTCTCATAAGTTGTTTGTTAAAATAGTAGTCAATTCGTTAATTTCCACTAATTCGCGCCCATCACAATGAAATTCATTATTTAAAATCAATGATTTAATACAAGTCATATTGTAATTTGGACAATCCGCTACTATCCCCCGCCCACACTTCGTGCACCTCAGTCACATCTCCATGACCGAAACGCCTGATAGGGAAGTTAAGTTTTTCAGGGAAAAATAACAATACCACAAAGTGGTATTTTGGGGTGGGAGGCCCGGCAGGTCAAGGGGTTATCGGTTTTTAAACCACAGCGCACACGGCGATTCTCGGCGGACTTTTTTATTGAAGAACAGACGAACAAGGAAATAAGAATTTTGAAGTCGCTTACACAACGCTCGTTTCTCCCCTTTAGGGGGAAAGGGGGTGGATCGTGAGCGAAATAAGAACAGACGAACAAGGAAATAAGAATGTTGAAGTCGCTTACAAAACGATCGTTTCTCCCCTTTAGGGGGACAGGGGTGGGGTGGGTCGTGAGCAAAATAAGAACAGACGAACAAGGAAATAAGAATGTCGAAGTCGCTTACATAACGATCGTTTCTCCCCTTTAGGGGGAAAGGGGGTGGGTCGTGAGCAAAATAAGAACAGACGAACAAGGAAATAAGAATGTTGAAGTCGCGTACACAACGCTCGTTTCCCCCCTTTTCAACCTATCAACCTTTCAACTTGTCAACTGCGGAATCACCAGTCATCAGTACGAAAACTACTCACCGGAAACCCCTCCGTACTAAACAACTCCCCACAATAAAATCACGGAACGCATAGCGAACAGCAACAGGAGTCGGTACAAGCGGAGAAGAAACCACAATCGTCCCATTACGGATACTCGCGGCAGCCGGTCTGAAAATTTTATCCGCCCCGGCAATTTCAAACTGGGTGAGTGTTTTACCGTAACTAGTCAAACCGTTGGGTACATATTTGAATTTGATCGTGGCAATACTGCCATTGATCAGGATGGAATCCATGGCAGGACTCTGATACGCAAATCCCTTGAACTGATAAGTAGCGGCAAGGGCCATATAAGAGAATCGCTTTCCGACAGTTTCTTTATCCGCCGGATGAATATTGAACTCTTCTCCATTATCCATCAATACCACCATGCCGCTGTTGGGGATACTATTCACCGATTTTCTCTGGGCATCTCTTAAAAAAGCAGAATTGGCTTTGAGGTCCATTGGCGCCGTGGCATTAGCACCATTGCGGTAATTGTAAGGGGCAATCTGTGCAAAATAAAAAGGAAACTCACCGATCCCGAATTCATCCCTCCACTGTTTCACCATGGCCGGGAATAATTTTTCATACTGCTCCGCTCTTCCATTATTGCTCTCGCCCTGGTACCAGAGACAACCCTTGATCGCATAACCAATAAATGGTTTCAGCATGGCATTGTATAAAGTAGTGGGAGTACGGTTGTTTACTTTAGATGAATCAGCCAGCGTGGGTATCGTTAATTCGGGAAATGCTTTTAATACTTCCACACTCATCCAGGCCTCGGCCGATGAACCGCCATAACTGATATTGATCAAGCCAACCGGTACTTTCAACTGCTCCTGCAAAATCTTTCCATAATGATAAGCCACCGCACTGAAATTACTTACCGCTTCCGGTCCTGCTGTTTTCCAGTCCGCCTTCCTGGTGCTATCCTGTATAAATGTCTTTACCGCCCTTGGCACCGTGTACAATCTTATCTGATTATTGGTGGAATTGAATACCGCATCATTCGATCCCCTGATCGGCTGGTCACGAAATCCCTTCATCGGCATTTCCATATTGCTCTGGCCACTGCAAAGCCAGACTTCCCCGATCAGGATATCTTTTAAAGTGATTGCTTCTCCATCACTGATCTGTATTTCATAAGGTCCGCCCGCAGCTGGTGTCGCCACCTGCAATTTCCATTTGCCACCCGCATCAGCAGCAGTACTGTATTTCTTTTTGTTCCAGGAAGTACTTACCTGTACCTGACTACCGGGCCGGGCCCAACCCCAGATGGCCGCATTGGTTTGCTGCTGCAATACCATATGATCACTGAAAAAAGCAGGGAGTACAATTTTAGCGGCAACTGACTGACAAACAAAAAAGGAAATACTGATGAGTAAGGCGGCAAGGAATCGTTGCATAACAAAGATTTAGGGAACGAATATAACTATATGCCAAATAAAGCTGTCTTGTACTGTGCGGTTTTACAGACCAGACTTTGCAGCTGATATACCTTGCCTTTTTCGCCGATAGCAGAATGGAAAGCCTGAATTACCCAACTTTCATTAATTTAACCGCCTATTTGCCTGCAGCTATATGAAAGAAAAAGAGAATAAGGAAGGATCGCATAAGAATATCTGGTACGGAGCCGGCCGGCAAAGGATTGAGATTCCCCGTACGATCCTCAAATCCAGAGTGGTCAGTAATTCCATGCTCCGGCACTTGCATATCTGTTCCATCGGCTATTACCCAAAGGCCAAGGATCATTTTACCTACCGCAAGAAAGGACTACCTGAAAATTTTCTTTTTTACTGTGTGGACGGACAGGGCTGGTTCCAGATCGGCAAACAACGCTATGAAGTGGGGCCCAATGAATTTTTTATCCTCCCCCAGCATGTAGAACATTCTTACGGAAGCAATCCCGATGATCCCTGGTCCATTTACTGGGTTCATTTTGGCGGGGAATCCTTACCCGAGTTCAATGAAGTACAGGAAGTACAAAAACATTTCAAACCGGTTGCGGTAAAAAGCGACGGGGAAATTATTGCGATCTTCTCCCGGATTTATAAAACACTGGAGCTGGGTTATAGTATCGACAACCTGCTTTTCGCGAATATGAGCCTCTCTCATTTTCTCACCCTCTTCATTTATAATGCCCGTTATTTTTCAGCCAGCGCCACCGGTAAACTGGATTGTGTGGACAGCGCCATTCATTATATGCAGGAGCGCATCAATGATAATATCTCCCTGCAGGAACTGAGCAGTCAGTATAATTATTCAGTCTCCCGGTTCTCCAACCTCTTCCGGCAGAAGACCGGTTATGCACCAATCGATTATTTCTTACAGATGAAAATGCAGAAAGCCTGCCAGCAACTCAATTTCAGCGATCGCCCCATCAAGGATATCGCCTTCGGTTTGGGTTTTGATGATCCATACTACTTTTCAAAACGTTTCCGGAAAAATATTGGGATGTCGCCTAAGAAATACCGGGCTTTGCGGATGAATGATCAGCAGGAATGATTGAGAATTGAAAATTGAGATCCCGATAGCTATCGGGAGAAAATTGAAAATTCGCGGTAGTATATTGGGTGCTATTTAATTTATCAGGCGCCAAAAGAAGAAGGCACCAGTAGCGCAAGTAAATTGAGCCCTGGTGCCTTCTGGCAAATTATATAGTGATCAGTATATTAATTACCACCTAATCCGCCGCCACCCTGTGTACGCTTCTTCTCTTCTTCAGAAGCATCCTTGCGCTGGCGGGCTGCTTTTACCGAGTTGCTACCAAATCTCCAAACGAGACTGGTCTTCAACTGACGGCTTTCAAAGTTGCCACTGGCAATGGTCGTCTGACCGGCGAAATCAAGCTGTCCTCTCCATTTCATACTGAAGAAGATATCAGATACCGCCACTTTCAGCGTTCCTTTTCCTTTGAAAATGTTTTTCTGCAAACCGGCATCTACTGACCACATGGCCTTGCTCTGGAAAGCTCCTTCCCACAGCGCTGGTGAATTATACCAGCCACTCACTTCTGCATTCCAGTCTTTTTTCTTACCAAAGCGGTAACTGTGCTGCTGGTAGATATTGAAGGAAACGTTGTCGATATTGATGATCCTGCTGCCACCACCGAAATCAGCTTTGTAACTGGAATAGTTTCCACTGAAATTGGTGAACATCATATATGTCTTGTACATAAAAGGATAACTGATGTTCAACGCCACCACATCTCTCTTCGCCAGGTTCTTCCGGGTGATAAAGCTCTTTGATTTATCAGCCGTATCCACCAGCTGGGCAAACACATCATTCACATGGCTATAGCTCAGTGAAGTAGTGAGTTTGTATTTGTATGTATTGGTCAGAGAAATGATATTGGTGTACTGCGGACGTAACAAAGTATTACCCCGCTGGAAAGTGTACTCATCCAGTTTAAATTCAAATGGATTCAGATCCTGGTAAGCCGGCCGGTCAATACGACGGCTATAGGAAAGTCCCCACTGCATCATCGGGTTCTTGTTGAAAGTGATAGCCGCACTCGGGAAGAGGTTGGTATAATTTCTTTTGAATGTTTGTTTGCTGGAAGTATTCACTGAACCATTGGCCAGTAATCCGTAAGATTCACCTTTTGAAAGGGTATTCTCCAGGCGAAGTCCGATCTGAATCATCTTTCCTTTCAATGGTCTGTTATAATTCAGGTAAATGGCATTCACATTCTCTGAATAATCAAACTGGTTACTGCGGGGTACATCCAGTGTTTTTACTTCCGGACTCAGTTGCTGCACATCAAAACGCTGGAAATTATTCTCGGTCCGGATCACGGTTGTTTTCGCACCCAGTCCCAGTTTACCTTTTTTGAAATTCTGCTCATAGTCAGCTTTCAGCGTATAGATATTGATATCTGTCGGGGCGATAAAACGATAAATCACCTGACTGATCAGGGTATTACCTGCCGCATTATAATAATAGTTCGGCTGCAGCTGGTTGCCATCATTGTGGAAGAAACCATAGTCAGCATCAATGTTCAACTCATGACCAGCTGTATCCGCAAAACGGTAGTTCAGGTTGAAGTTGACATTGTCACGGCTCATGTCATTTGTGTTGTTGGCTGTCAGGATCCTGTTCACCACACCAGTGGGCTTGTAGCTGATAGGCGTGCGGCTGTTATTATTAAATTCCGTATTCGCCAGGTTACCATTAATCAGTACACCCAGTGTATGCTTATTATTCAGGAAGAAGTCAATTCCACCTTTGAAACTATGGCTGATATTATCGAAAATCATCTTTGTACGTCCATCAAACACGCTATCCAGCACAGTGCGGTACAAATTGAATTCGTTATTCTGCTTGGTATTATTGTAATTATAATTACCAAACACATTGATGCCTTTATTGCGGTGGTTGAAGTTGATCCCTCCATTATACTTGGGGTAAACACCGATATTATAACCGGCATTCACTGTTCCGTTTGTACCAAATGCCTTGTTTTTCTTCAGGCGGATATTGATGATACCGGCATTACCGGCCGCATCATACTTGGCAGAGGGGTTCGTGATCAGTTCAATGGCCTCGATCTGGGCAGAATTCAGGGTTTTGAGGTAATTGGCCAGATCGGATCCTGCTAAAGGAGAGGGCTTTCCGTCAATATAAATTCTCACACCGTTCTTACCAGCCAGACTGATATTATCATCCTTGTCTACCAGTACACCCGGACTTTTGCGGAGCAGTTCCAATGCATCGTTTCCGGTTGCATTCATGGTGCCTTCCACATTCAGTATGGTCTTATCGGCTTTTACTTCAATCATGGGTTTGCGGGAAGTAACGGTTACCGCGGCCAGGTTTCCTCCGGATTTTGTCATACTGATATCGCCGAGAGCAATATCACCGGAACCTGATACTTCAAATACTTTGGAATAAACCGTGGTATATCCTACATGGGAACTGCTCACCAGGTATTGACCGGGCTTTTCGGCTGAAATGGTGAATTTTCCATTATCGGAGGTTACGGCCAGTTTAATCACCGCCGAATCCTTTGCATTTAAAAGGGAAATCGTGGATTTGTCCACCCCCTTGCCTTGTTCATCCTTCACACTGCCGGTAATACGCTGTGCCATCGCACTTGCCGAAATCAGCATAAAACCGGTTAAAATAACGACTAACTTTCTCATTTTGAATGGTTTTTGATCTTAAGTGGGCAAAGATAACCCCGTGTCATGCATTTGTAAAAGCAGTTCCCGACCAATGGTATAAATAATAGCCTGAACGGTGCTTTTTTTCCGGTGAATTGAATATGGGCCTATTGAGGTTCAATACGTTTATCATTGATTTCCCTTAGGTTTGCAGCAAAATATTTTTGTATGAATTTTCCCGCTGAACTCCGTTATACCAAGGACCACGAATGGATCAAAATGGAAGGAAATGTAGCCACGATCGGCATCACAGATTTTGCCCAGCGCGAACTGGGAGATATCGTTTATGTAGAAGTGGAAACAGTGGGCCAATCCCTGGAAGCGGGTGCTGTTTTCGGAACAGTGGAAGCAGTAAAGACAGTTTCTGACCTGTTTTTACCGGTTAGCGGAACCATTACCGAATTCAATGCAGGACTCAACGGAGCACCTGAATCCGTGAACAACGACCCCTATGAAGCAGGCTGGATGATTAAAATGACCGTCAACAACCCCGGCGATGTAGATGAGCTGATGGATGCGGCGGCATATGAAGCCATCACGGCCTAAATCCGGAATTCCCCATTTATCGTAAATGATGCTGGTACGGTCTTTATTGTACCTTAACCAACCATTTGAACCCAACAACCACATACGGCGAAACAGAGCTGGTGGCCTTACTGCAAGCGCGGAACGGACAGGCATTCAGCTATTTGTATGATAATTATTCCGGGGCACTGCTGGGAGTGATCGGAGGTATTATATCTGACCGGGACCTGGCAGGTGATGTATTGCAAAACGTTTTTGTCAATATCTGGCGAAAGATTGAATTGTATGATCCCTCCAAAGGAAGGCTCTTTACCTGGATGCTGAATATTGCCAGGAATGCAGCCATCGACGAAGTAAGATCCAGGTCATACCGCGATGCGCAGAAAAATCAGACCATTGCTGATGATGATTCGCTTCCCGGAGCGGTCACCGGCCCGGCTATAGGAGACGTGGGATTAAAAAAGGTTTTGAATAAATTGAAAGAAGAGTGGCGCGTGCTGATTGATCTTTCCTATTTCCAGGGATTTACCCATGAAGAAATTGCGAAGCTGCAGGGTTTGCCATTGGGTACTGTAAAAACAAGAATCAGAACTGCTTTAAGCCATTTAAGAACGATGATCAGTTAATAAAGTGAATATACAGGAATACATATCAAGCGGAATTGTCGAGAGCTATGTGCTCGGACTTGCTTCTGAAGAAGAAAGAAAAGAGTTCGAACAATACTGTAATCAATATCCCGAACTGCTGAAAGCAAGAACCGCTTTCGAGCTGAGTCTGGAACAACAGGCCATGGCACATGCGATAACACCCGATGCCGGTTTGAAAAGCAAACTCATGGAAGCCATCGGCCAAACAGCCACCGTGGTTCCCATGCATCCCACTCCTGTCCGGAAAATGAATGGCTGGAAATATGCCGCTGCCGCCTGTATCGCCTTGCTGGCCGGTAGTATCTACTATAATATTATCCTGACAGGCCGCAACAGCCAGCTGAGAAATAATTATGATCAGACTGTAGCCGAATTGAATACCGTGAAGAAGGATATTGATATGCTGAAAGGAAATCCGGATATCAAAATGGCTTCCATGAAAGGAACCGATATGGCTCCGGCAGCCTTCACAACGGTTTACTGGGATACTACTTCCCATGATGTGTACCTGCTCGTGAATAATCTTCCTCAACCTGCTGATAGCCTGCAATACCAGCTCTGGGCCCTTGCCGAAGGCAAACCCGTTGACCTGGGTTTTATCAATGAAGAATATTTTGTAAAACAGGACCGCTTACTACTCAAAGCAAAGAATGCACAATCCGCCCAGGCCTTCGCCATTACCCTGGAGAAAAAAGGCCGGCAGGATGTAAGCAAACCCGAAGGTCAGATCTACGTCCTCGGCAATCTGCAATAAGCTCCCATCAATCTGTGTGCTTCATTTTACCGTAACTGTTCATCTAAACAGTATACGGCTATAGTAGTTTTTGGTTCTATAGTTGGTTAAACGGGGGCCTCTTTCGGGGCCCCCTTCATTTTTTATTGGTTAACATTGCAAAAAAATTTTTCTGAAAAAGATCAAACCCAATATTGCGCCCGGTATACTCTGGTTAATCATTGTAACTTTTTTGCTGACCATGCCGGGTTCCGCTTTTCCGCAGGAAACATGGTACAGCAGGATCTGGCTGGACAAATGGGTGCATATCGGTTTATTCGCCGTACTGGTCATTTGCTGGTGCTGGGCATTGAAAGGCAGATCCACTGGTAAACAACAATTATTCATGTGGATGGCAATCATTGCTTTCCTCTATGGCATCGGGATGGAATTTGTACAGCGTTACCTCGTGGTCAACCGCTCATTTGATATCGGTGATATTATTGCAGATGGGATAGGAGCCCTGGCGGGCTTTCTCTTTAGCAGCAGGACCTATATAAAAAAATAAACCCCTGTAGAAACAGGGGTCGCAACCAAAACTAACTGCTTATGAGAAAATTGACTGCTTTTATAATGAGTTCAAAAATTAGATTCTTAATAGTATAACGCAAATTTACTGCCGGTAGTATGATGTAAGCTGTTAATGAAAGTTTAAAAGAGCAGTTTCCGTATTTCCACTTAGTTTCTCCCTCGTAATTCTCCTCTACTACCACTTGTAAGTGCACAGAACCACTATTCAAACTTTTACTCCGTCAGCGATCAGTATTCTCTAATACCTATGAATTTCATTGGTTTAAAGAAGACTGTCTATCGAAATTGAAAGAACTACATATATAAGACGCACAACCGCTTACTTTTATTTCTACAATCATGCCAAAAGCTTTGTTAATACAAAAAAGCCGCCCCGGGTACCGGGACGGCTTTAGATAAGTTCATATCAATCAGTTCATAAAGCCCTTGATCAGGTCCATCAGACCACCACCGCCACCACCGGAAGAGCGATCCTGGAAACTGTTTTGGGCCTTTTTTGTCAGGTTGCCGATCAAATCCTGAATATTCAGCCCGCCACTGGTAGCGCCACCGCCACTATTTCCACCCCCGGTAAACTGTTCCAGCAGGTTTTGGAGAGAAAATCCGCTTTCAGATGATTGTTCTTCCTCTTCCGGAGTGGCACCACGGCCAACCAATGATCCCACAAAATTATCCATGGTGGCTTTTTCATTGCCCGGGTCGTTGGTCTGATTAATCAGATCATTGATGGAATTCGGGATCAGGTTATTGGCCACATTACTGGCTGAAGCCGGACTCATTTTATATTTACTGACCAGCTTACTGATAAAATAACCCACCATCATACTCACCATCGGGTTTTTGATTAATCCGCCAATACCACCGCCACCGGCATTTCCTCCGCCCTTAAACAGGTCAAGGATATTCTGGAATCCACCGCCGGCCATTACATTCTGAAATCCGCTGGCAATCGTACTCGTGGCATCGGCCATCACTTCCTGGTTATACTCGTTCGGTACTTCCGGATTATTAACTACCGAATCCTGTCCAAACTGTTTTACAATGTTGAATAACTGGTCAAGCATAGTTTTTCTTTTTGGTGCCGTTTGATCAACGGCAATGATTTAAATAATTTATTGGAAACTATCTCAAAAGTCGTTTACGTCATACCGGGCCTGACCCGGTATCTTTTATAAGAAACGTTTTTCAGTAGATGCCGGGTCAAGCCCGGCATGACCCTTTAAAAAACGACTTTTGAGATAGTTTCCATAATGAATGTAGGTCATCCGCTGAGATCAGCAGAATATTTTTTTGTAAAAATTCCAGAGAATGGTCTTGCAAATCGGCTTATTGCTGCCGGGCCAGTTTTTCCGAATTCTCGGCAAATTGTAAGGCATCGATCAATTCCGTTATCTCACCGTTTAATACGGCATCCAGGTTATAAAGTGTCAGTCCGATCCGGTGATCCGTAACTCGACCCTGGGGGAAATTATAGGTTCTGATTTTAGCACTCCGGTCGCCCGTACTCACGAGGCTCTTCCGGTGACGGGCAATTTCATCTTCCTGTTTGCGCACCTGTTCTTCATACAATTTGGTCCGCATCATCTGCATCGCTTTCTCCCGGTTACCCAACTGTGTTCTTTCAGTCTGACAAATTATTACGGTTCCCGTGGGAATATGCGTCAGCATCACTTTTGTTTCCACCTTGTTTACGTTCTGTCCGCCGGCACCTCCACTTCTTGAGGTTTCCATCTTCACATCACTTTCCTTCAGTTCAAAATCCACTTCTTCCGCTTCCGGCATCACCGCTACCGTTGCAGCAGAAGTATGGACCCTTCCGCTTCCCTCGGTGGCGGGAACCCTTTGTACCCGGTGTACACCACTTTCAAATTTCATGATGCCATATACATCTTCTCCGGTTACTTCCAGTTGCACTTCCTTGTATCCGCCAACGGTTCCTTCATTTTCACTGAGCACGGCTGTTTTCCAACCTCTTCTTTCACAATAGCGGATATACATTCTGAGCAGGTCGCCTGCAAAAAGACTGGCTTCATCACCTCCGGTACCTGCCCTGATTTCCAGTATCGCATTCTTTTCATCCTGCGGATCCTTGGGGATCAGTAATTGCCGGATATGTGCTTCCAGTTCTTCCTTTTTTTCTTCCAGTGCCGGTCCTTCCAGTTTAGCCAGTTCCCTTAACTCTTCATCCGTTCCCTCCAGTGCTTCCTTATAAAAATCCTGATCGTCCAGTACTTTTTTGTAAGCAGTATAAGCCGCCACAATCTTTTCCAGACTACGGTATTCCTTGCTGGTCTCGGCAAACCTTTTATTATTGCCCACAATCTCCGGATTGGTAAGGGCAACACCTAACTGGTCGAATCTGGCTTTTATCGCTTCTAACTTATCTAACATGGGGCTGCAAAATTAACGACAAATGCCTGCCAAATACCCGGACTCTTTTCCCGGAACAGATATTTTTTTGGACTTTTACAAGATGGGACTCAGAAAACTAAAGGCCAACCGGCTTTTCGACGGATATCGCTTCCTGGATCATGACACAGTACTGCTGGTACAGGATGATGGAACCATTGAAGGCATTGTACCAGCGGCCGAGGCCGGAGAGGGAATCGAGGAACTAAAAGGAATACTGAGTCCGGGCCTCATCAATGCCCATTGTCATCTCGAGCTTTGTCATTTAAAAAATGTGATTCCCCCGCATACCGGTCTGATTGATTTTCTCTGCTCCGTTGTCACCAAAAGAGGTTTCCCCGCTGATTTTATCCAGGCCGAAATTGAAAAAGGCGAGAAAGAAATGTTTGATAATGGCATCGTCGCCGTGGGAGATATTGGCAATACCGCTGATACATTGGCTGTAAAAGCAAAAAGCCAGATCCGCTGGCAGAATTTCGTGGAAGTGCTGGGATTCACCGATGAAAAAGCGGATGAAAATATCCGGCATTATCAGGATGTGGCGAACACATTGCGGGAAGCACTTTCAGGATCGGCATTACCACAGCGGACTTCCCTCGTGCCGCATGCACCTTACAGCATTTCTCCCCGAACCTTTGAACAAATCAATCAGCTGACGGCCAACCAGGTTATATCTATTCATAACCAGGAACACCCGGCAGAGAATGAATTGTACCAGACAGGTGGAGGGGAATACCTGCGCTTTTTTTCCATCTTCGGTATCCATCAGTCTCCCTTTCCTGTCACGGGGCTCAGTAGTATCCGATCGGTACTGCCGCATTTCAACAACGGACAAACCATCTTTCTGATCCATAATACTTTTATGCCGGAAGAAGATATTGTATGGGCCAATGAATATGCTGCAGCCAATGGATTAGAACTGGTCTATTGTCTTTGTATCAATGCCAATCTCTATATCGAAAACAAAGTACCACCGGTTGATTTATTCATGAAGCATGATTGCCGGCTGGTATTGGGAACAGATAGCTATAGCAGCAACTGGCAGTTAAGTATTGCCAAAGAGATGCAATCACTCCGCAAACATTTTCCCTATCTCCCCGATGAAACTATTTTACAATGGGCGACCAGTAGCGGGGCCCGCGCTCTGCAATGGGAAGATGCGTTGGGAAGTTTTGAAAAGGGAAGAAAGCCGGGTATTGTTTTGATCAGCGATGATTTTGAAAAAGCAAGAAGGGTATTATAGATATTACCGTTTCGATCTTTACAACTAGCCCAGTATTTCTCTCAATACCGGCAGACTCTTCATCGTGCCGAAATCCTGAATATGCAGGGCATAAAATGTTTCCAGTCTTTGGAGTAAATACCTGCGGAAATCATGACCCAGTTTGATCTCCGCCAGTTCTTCCGGCTGCATTACTTTTAATAATTGTGAAACAATGGCGGCTTCTTTTGGTTCCAGAAAATGCGGATGCATGGGTTGTTCCGCCACAAACATACCTTCCCGCAGATCGAGATAAGTTAGCTGTTCCGTATAATTATCATCCATCCTGAATCCAAAATGAACGGGCAGGTGGAGGGCAAAGAAAAGGGGAAGGTTGGCCATCACCGTACCAAGTGAACGATCCAGATTTTCAAATACATCTTCGGTAAACTCAAATAATTCAGGATTGCTTTCCGGTTGTTTCAGGCATTTGCCCAGTAATTCCGTCATGAAAAGAGCCACGGCATTTTTAGGCACATCACTGAATACATGCTGGTAGATATAACCCCATCTGAATTCTTTGATGCGGTTGAGTTGTTTGTTTTCGTGATGATAAACCACCAGATCGAGGATGGCAGCCGGCTGAAACAGATTGGCCTTGCCAGTTCCTTTTTTAGTAGCGGTTCTTACGCCGCTTACCAGGTAGGATTGTACGCCAAACAAAGAAGTGAAAATAGAAACGACCACACTGGTCTCTCCATATTTCACCGACCGCAATACGATGCCCTTTGTTTTATGGAGTTTGTCCGCCATTACTGACTGATGAAAAATATTTTTGCGGCTGTTCTTTCTCTTTGTCCATCCAGATTGGTACCGGCATCCTGGCTAACCAGAACAAGATAGGCACCACTGGCCACCCGTTGACCACGATAATTTCTGCCATTCCAGATGGCCTGTCCGCCCAATGCCCTGGTCTGGTATACCAGCCGGCCATCCAGTTCAGTTATTTTCACAATGGAATTATTGGCCAGTCCCTTAATCGCAATGGTTCCGCTATAACCCGGAGGAACCGGATTGGGAAATACCAGTACGGATTCATTTTTTTCACCGCCTTCTGTAGCGGTACTGCGGAAGGAACAGATTCCTTTCGCCGTGGAAAAGTAAACCTCTCCTGATTTTCCGTCTATGGAAATATGGCTCACATCGTTACTGAGCAGGGGACTATTATCTTCCGTAAAACGGTAAATCAGTTTTTCACCGGTGGCATCTACCAGAAAAACCGCATTGGCCGTGGCGATCCATTTTCGATCGGCGCCATCGACAGCGATACTCCGCACGGATTGTCCTTTTAATAGATAACCCGCAAAATTTCCGTTGGGGATCACGGGCCAGATCGCATCACAGGCGCCTGCTTCAAAAATGAGTTCGGGACATTGAATCACGGCCACACCATCAGCAGTTCCGATCCAGATAAAACCATTTTTATCTTTTGCCACACATAAGACTTCATTCGAGGGCAGGTTGCCGTTCCCGCTTCCCATCCCCAGTTTTTTCCAGCGGTCATCTCCGGTATTATCGATCGATGCGCCGTGATTATAACAAAGCAGTCCATTTCCCAATGGGGAAACGATCCATTTCTGATCCTGTTGATCAATCAGTATTTGCGAAAGAGCATTTCCATTCAGCAGAAAGGGTGGATTGAATGCTTTCCAGCTGCCATCATTTTTTCGTACGCGAAGGGGTTGTGCTGCTCCGAAATTGGAGAGCCAGAGATTGTTCTCCGGATCAAAACAAAGTCCCGCTACACGAAAGGCATTTGAGTTGGTCAGATCGGATCCAATCGCATTTTGTTTAAAGATGTCAAAAGCAGGTCCGTTTTTAATATGTAATAATCCTCCGCTCATAGAGCCGGCCCATATACTGCCATCTCTTTTATCGGTAGCTATACAAATCAAATCGGGTAATGAATCCATCAGCGGATACTGTTGCCGGTTATAATTGGTCCATTGTCCTTCTTTGAATTGATAAATACCATCCCGGTTGTTTTGCGGATTCCATCCTGCATCCACTTTTCCGGCAGTCGCATAAAAAACCTGTTCATCAATAGTGCTTGCTCCGGTGGCGATGCCATATGGTGAATTGGGGATGTATTTTTGGGCATTGCCTGCGGCATTAAAACG
The DNA here is from genome assembly GCA_016720745.1 of Chitinophagaceae bacterium. Classification (GTDB taxonomy): domain Bacteria; phylum Bacteroidota; class Bacteroidia; order Chitinophagales; family Chitinophagaceae; genus JJ008. Next base: position 700,222 of record JADKKA010000018.1, read on the forward strand.
GGTCAATCCAAAACTGCTATCAGCCAGCCAGGTTTCGTTTCCGAATAATAGTGCCTGCATGGGCAAACTGCCAATGGCTGCAGGCGTGCTCCTGAATACAGTGCCATCAGGCTGCAATACCTGTACTCTTCCTGTATTGCCCTGTCTTTCGCAAAGCAGGATCCTGTTCTCAGCAATATTCATGCTATTGATATTCCAGCCATCGCGGTATAGGAATGACCAGTTATTACCGGATTGTAAATACAGTGAATCATTTTTCAACAGGATGATTTTATTCTGAACAGTGACTACCTGTTGAACAGAACCGGCCGGGAGTCCGTTGATTCCACTGATCAGCTGCCAGTTGATATAATTAGCGGGATTGGGTCCGTTGATCGCAGCTCTTTTGAGTCCTTCGGCCGTTGCTGCATAATAAAAACTGCCATCACTGGTGAAGCCGGTTACTTTAACCTGGTTACCGTTATTACCGATAAACCAGGAATCTTTTATTTCATACCGACTGCCATCTGCAACCACGATACCCAGTCCGGTGGAGAGATAAAACAATCCATTGAGCGGATAGATATGATAAATAGTTTTATCGCCGATGATATTATCTCTTTTCAGATCGGGGATATTAAAAACATCGAGGCGATGCAGGATATCAATATTGCTATTGTTATAGGCGATCAGTAATTTTTCAGTAGCCGGATCGTAGGCGATACTGCTGATACCGGTTTCATTCAAACCATTCACCCTGCTGAATCTGTCAATGCTTTGATCAGTTGTCTGCAGACTGAACAAACTATAAGGCGTAGCGGTATAAATTTTATCGGTTCCTGCCTGTACGGCAATGGCGCGATGATAAGGCAGCTGATCCCTCCATTCTCCGATGGGCGGTAATGGGTCCTGAGCGGAAGCCAGCAACATACAAAACAGCCAAACGGTAAGCAGAAAGGCCTTCATCCTTCAAAAGTATTCTAAAACAGGGGAGGGAAAAAGCCGAAGAATTGATTTCGCCTACCAGGTCGCGATGTTGAGGAAGCGGAAACTATTGATCATTCAGCGCTCCTCTGGGAAAATAATATCCAAATATCGTAATATCCCAATATCCTGCCTTTGCTGAGTCAATTGCGAGCGTCCCATTATCAAGCACCCAATAACTAATTCCTAATACCCCCTCCTTCGCTAAAGCTTCGGCGGGCGAATCCCGCCTTCGCTATGGCTATGGCGGGCGAAGCAATATCCTAATATCTCAATATCCCAATATCCATATCCCCCGTTTTACGTTTCTTTGCAGCCTTATCATTGATCCAACCATATGTGGCAGCGACTTGGCAGTTTTATCCTGAAATACAGATTGGCTTTGTTGATATCCCTGGCAGGGGTAACTGGTTTGATGGCATATTTTGCCAGTAAGGTCCAGTTGAGTTATGATTTTTCCAGGGCTATTCCGGTCAATAATCCCAAATACAAGGCATACCAGGAGTTTAAAAAGCAATTTGGGGAGGATGGCAACCTGCTGGTGATCGGCATCCAGACGGATCAGTTGTTTAAAGAGAAACTGTTCAATGCCTATGCCGGTTTGCAGCGTTCGATCCGGAAAGTAAAGGGGGTGGACGATGTGATTTCGGTTCCTTCTGCGGTGAACCTGGTGAAAATTCCGGATAGTGAACGATTAAAAGCGGATACCATCTTTCCTGACCGGGTATTGAAGCAGGCGGAGATTGACAGTGCTTCGCGGCTTTTTTTAGGCCTGCCATTTTACAGGCAGTTACTTTATAATCCGGAAACCAATGCCTGGCTGATGGGGGTGCGGGTTAACAAGGACCTGATGGCTTCCAAGGAAAGGATTGGGATTGTAAACGCAATCGGAAAACTGGCCGATGATTTTGGAGCCAGCCAGCAGCTGACGGTCTACAAAAGTGGTTTGCCACATATCCGGACAGAATTATCCGTTCGCATCCTGAAGGAAATGCGGATGTTTATTGCCGCATCTATTATATTATCTGCCCTGATCCTGCTGATCTTCTTCCGCTCCTTTACTGCCATGTGGCTATCACTCACCGTGGTATTCATTGGGGTGATCTGGAGTTTTGCCACGATCCACCTGATGGGTTTCAAGATCAGTGTGCTGAATGCGTTGATTCCACCTTTGATTGTGGTGATTGGGGTACCTAATTGTATTTATTTCCTGAATAAATTTCATACGGCCTGGAATGAAACCGGTGATAAGAAAAAATCACTGGTGATGATGGTGGACAAAATGGGGGTGGTCACGCTTTTCTGTAATCTGGCTGCTGCGATCGGCTTTGCGGTATTTGCTTTAACGCAGAGTCAGATCCTGAAAGAATTCGGGTATGTGGCAGGAATTAATATCCTGGCGCTTTTCTTTATATCCCTGATACTGATCCCTGCGGTGCTGAGTTATTTGCCTCCTCCCAAATCAAGACATACCAAGTACCTGGATAATCCGAGACTGAATCGCTGGCTGGGCCGATTGGAGCGATGGAGCCTCAATCACCGGAAGCTGATTTATGCAGTGACCATTGGCGTAGTGGTAGTAGCGGTGATGGGTATCTGGCAACTAAAAACACTGGGATATATCGTAGATGATTTGCCCAAGGAGGATAAGCTTTATACGGATCTGAAATTTTTTGAAAAGAACTTCAAAGGAGTGATGCCACTGGAGATTGTGGTGGATACCAAAAAGAAACGGGGTGCGACCAATCTGGGTAACCTGGCCAGGATTGACTCCTTATCACAATATATCAGCACGCTTACGGATATTGCCAAACCACTGAGTGTGGCCGATGGATTCAAATTTGTGAAGCAGGCTTTTTTTGACGGGGACAGCAGCAGTTATTCCATGCCTTCGGAGTTTGATGTGCAGTTATTACCTTATTTAAAAATTGGAAAAGACAGTAGTGGTGGTGGGAATTCATTTGCGCGATTGCTGGCCACTTTTATGGATAAGGACCGGCAACAGGCCAGGATCAGTGTGAGCATGGGGGATGTAGGTACAGCGAGATTGCCATTGATACTGGATAGTGTGAGTAAGCGGGCGCAGGAATTATTTCCGAAAGATAAATTTGATGTACAGTTAACGGGTACCAGTGTCACTTTTGCCGAAGGGAACCGGTATATCATCAATGGATTAAAGGATAGTATATTCTGGGCCTTTGTGCTGATTGCGCTTTGTATGCTTTATTTATTCCGTTCAGCCAGGATCCTGATCTGTTCCCTGATCCCCAATTTGATTCCATTATTAATTACGGCCGGAGTCATGGGCTGGGCCGGTATACCGTTGAAACCCTCCACGGTGCTGGTGTTTAGTGTGGCTTTAGGGATTGCTATAGATATTACCATTCGTTTCCTGGTGAATTATAAGCAGGAACTCCCCCTGCATGGGAATGATATGAAGCAAACGGTGATTGAAACCATTCATAGCACGGGGATCAGTATTATTTATACCTCCCTGGTGCTGATAGCCGGCTTTATCATCTTCTGTTTCAGCGGTTTTGACGGTACCAAGGCCCTGGGATGGCTGACTTCCCTGACCCTGGTGACGGCCACTTTTACCAACCTGGTATTGTTGCCGGCCATCATCATTTCGTTTTTCAAAAAGGGAAAATAGCGGAAAATCATTCGTAAGTTTTTGGTTTTCAATAATTAATAACTGCTCAGGAAATGCAGCAAACAGGCGTTTGGGCTTGTCTGAAGTAAAGGAAGGGGAATGACTGGCTAAAGGGTTGTATTACAGGGAAACAGGGGCAAAATGAAACCTTAACATTTTTTTTATTATCAGCGGCAGGTTGGCTAATTTCAGCCCCCGAACCTTCCTTCGAAAGGAGGCTTTGATTTCAAATTCATATACTAAAACAACATGCACATGAGAAAACTGTATTTACTGCTTATGGGAGTTGTGTTTTTTGCCACCCAGGCATTGGCACAGCGTACCGTCACCGGAAAAGTGACAGATGAAAAAGGTAATCCCTTAGCAAATGTATCCGTGCTGGTAAGAGGTACTACGACGGGTACTACTACCAAAGAAGATGGTTCTTATACACTCACGGTACCGGCCAATGCCAAAGCACTTGTATTTTCTTCTGTTGATATGAGTCCGGTAGAAATGGCAATCGGAACCGCCAGTGTAATCAATGCCACCCTGAAGGGGGAGGATAAAACCATGTCTGAAGTGGTCGTGGTTGGTTATGGTACCCAGCGCAAAAAAGATGTAACGGGTTCTGTATCCAGGATCTCCGGCGATAAAACTAAGGATATGCCTGTACAGAGTTTTGAGCAGGCTTTATCCGGAAGAGCAGCCGGTGTGAGTGTTACCCTTCCAAATGGTGTGTTGAATGCACAGCCGGTAATTCGTATCCGTGGTGTGAATGCCATGGGTCTGAGTTCCTTCCCGCTGGTTGTTATTGATGGTGTGCCCACTTTTACGGGTGATGCCGGTAACAGTGCAGCCAATAACGTATTATCTGATCTGAATCCTTCCGATATCGAGAGTGTGGAAGTACTGAAAGATGCCGCTGCTGCTGCGATCTACGGATCAAGGGCTGCTGCCGGTGTACTGCTGGTGACCACACGCAAGGGTAAACAAGGTAAAGCCAGAGTGGCCTACGATGCATGGGTAGGTTTCACCAGACCCTTTAACCTTGTTCCATTGCTGGATGGCAGGGAATATGAATTAATTAAAAATGAAGGGCTGGTAAATGCAGGTACTCCTCCTAACGGAACAACCCGTGGTTTCTATCCCTATATTGGTTTAGATGGCAATCCGGTTAGCACAAACTGGTATGATGTGATTTACCGCCAGGGTGTATCTCATAATCACAGCGTAAGTGTGAGTGGTGCCAACGATAAAACGACTTATTATTTCTCAGCAGGTTATTCCAAACAAAAAGGGATGCTGGTGAATAACGATTTCCGTCGTTTAACTTCTCTGATGAGTCTGGATCACAAAGTGAATTCAAGACTGACCATCGGAGGTAAATTCCAGTACAGTACTTCCAAGAATGCCGGTGTGAACTCCGGTTCATTATCGGGTCAGGCCTTTAATACATCAGGTATCGGACGTCTGGCCTTCAACCTGATGCCCAATACGCCTGTTTTCCTTAATAATGGTGCTTATAATATTAATACCGTTACGAACACGATTGGACAGGGAGCAAATATTACTGCACTTCAGTTTACCAACCCCAAGTACCTGATCGATAAAAATATCTTTACATCAGAGAATGACAGGGTACTGGCCAATGTATATGCTTCATTCAAAATTTTTGATGGTCTGAATTTTAAAGTGGTATACGGTATCGATAACCTCCAGGTAACCAACAAATCATTCCAGGATCCTTTCCATGGTGATGGTGTGGCTCAGTCCGGTTCTTCTACTTATACTTTGCAGACCTACAAGCGTTGGGACTGGCAGAACCTGTTGAGTTATGACAAAACTTTTGGAAAGCATAACATCAGTGCACTGGTGGGTATTGAAGAACAATATACTTTCCAGGAAGGTTGGGGTGCCAGCCGTCAGGGGGTAACTGATCCTTTCTATAACGAATTCCAGGGTGGTTATAATAATATCCTCCCTGCCGGAAACTTCCTCGGAGAAAACTACCTGCTTTCTTATCTCGCCAGGGTGAACTATGGCTTTAACAGGAAGTATCTTTTTGGATTTAACTTCCGTCGTGATGGTTATTCTGCTTTTGCTCCCGGTAAGAAATATGGTAATTTCTTTGGTGGATCTGTAGGTTGGGTAGTGAGTGAAGAGAAATTCTTCAAAAACTCCGGTTTATCTAAAGTGATGAACCTGCTGAAATTCAAAGGCAGCTATGGTGAAGTAGGTAATATCCAGGGACTGGCTGATTTTCCTTTCTGGAGTGCTTTCTCCAGTGGTCTTTATGCAACAGCCGCTTCACTGGCCTTCTCACAGGCGGGTAACCGTGATCTGAAGTGGGAAAACAGTAAGAAAACAGATTTTGGTGTGGAAATGGGCTTCTTCCGTGGTCGTTTGACTGCTGAAATTTCTTATTACAAGAACCTGGTTGATGATGGTATCCTTGCTGAGCCTACTGCTCCGTCAAGAGGTATTCCCGGTAACAGTATCACCACCAATATCGGATCCATGACTAATAAAGGTTGGGAACTTACTTTAACCGGTACAGTGGTTCAGAGTAAAAACTTTACCTGGAACAGTAGCTTCAATTATACTACACTGAGAAATGAAGTTACTCGCCTGGCTAACCAGAATGCGGATATCCAGCCTGCCACTTCCGGTTTGGAAAGACCCAGTCTGATCCGTGTGGGTCAGTCACTCGGTGTTTTCTATGCCGTACGTACCGGTGGAGTGAATCCTGCTAACGGTCAGCGTATTTATTATTATGCCAATGGAACAGCGGTTCAATATAACCATGCTGCTCCTGCGGTTTCAAGATGGACACTGGTTTCCACTGGTGCCAATGCTCCCCGTGTAGCTGACCAGGCTGCAGATGGTATCCTGATCGGCCCCGCTCTTCCAAAATGGCAGGGTGGTTGGGATAATACTTTCAAGTACAAGAATTTTGATTTGAATATCCTGTTGTTCTTCTCCGGTGGTAACTATGTGTACAATGGTTCCAAATCAGGTATGCGTGATATGCGTAGCTGGAACAATATGAAAGAAATGCTGACCCGCTGGCAGAAGCCTGGTGATGTAACCAATATCCCCCGTGTGGTATTTGGTGATAATATCTCCAACGGATCCGGTATCGTGATCAGCGAAAATGTGGAGAAAGGTGATTTCCTGAAAGCACGTAATATCACATTTGGTTACTCCGCTCCTAAGAATGTTACAGACAGAGTAGGCATCAGCAGCATCCGTTTCTATATCCAGATGCAGAATGCCTTCACATTCACGAAGTACTCAGGTTATGATCCTGAAATTTCTTCCAACGGTAATGGTTTCGGTAACCCGAGTGTGGACAGAAACTCAGTTCCCCAGGCCAGATCGCTGAATATCGGTTTCAACTTAGGATTCTAATCAAATTAAAAACGAATAACAATGAAACTTAAAATAGCATTATATACACTGGTAGCAGGAGCAGCGCTGGCAAGTTGCAGCAAGGGCAAGCTGAGTCCGGTACCACAGACTTTTTTGTCTGAAGCGGTAGCCTTTAGTGATTCTGCCCGTTGCGTTCAGCAGGTGAATGGTTTGTACTCTGCAATCAAACAGGGTCAGATGCTGGCCGGCCGTTATATGGTTTATCAGGATGTAAGAGGGGAAGAATTCCTGAATGTGACCAATAACGCCGTAACGGCCTGGTTAACCTGGCAGTTCAACCTGACCGCCAGTGCCAATGAAGTATCCGGTCTTTGGGCGGCAGGATATGCTACCATCAATCGTTGTAATGTAGTGATTGCCGGTTTAAATACTGCTCCCCTGAGCGGTACATTAAAAACCAACCTGATTGCAGAAGCGAAACTGGTGAGGGCTACTACTTACTTCATGCTGATGCAATTATATGCTAAGCCATATGCTGATGGTAATGGAAGTAATCTGGGCGTGATCCTGAAACTGAATGCTGAAACTTCTATCGGTGATAATAACCAGACCAGGACCACGGCTACTGATATTTATAATCAGATCCTTCAGGATCTGAATGATGCAGAAGCCAACCTGCCTACATTCTATAGCAGCAATGTACCCAGTACGCTGAATACAACACGTGCTCATAAAAATACGGCCATTGCCATGAAAACCAGGGTGTACCTGAATATGGGTAACTGGGCATCTGCAATTACTGAAGGAAATAAGCTGGTTCCTCTGACAGCTCCCTGGAATGCGCCAAGCGGTGTTGCCAATGGATTAAACCCCAGCATTGCGGCTGTATTCACCACTTATACTACGAACGAATCAATCTGGTCGGCTCCATATACCACACTGGATGTACCCGGTACCCAGAACGGTTTAGGCTGGTATTATAACCCCGGACCTGCCGGTGGTGGTGAATTTGAATTGAACCTGACTGGTAGTGGTATCGCTACTGATCCGGGATGGCTGCCTACAGACGCCCGTCGTGCCTTCAATCAGGTTTCCGGTACCAGAACTTATCTGCGGAAATGGCCTAAAGCTGCCGCTGATGCAGACTGGAGTCCGATTGTTCGTTATGCTGAAGTGATGTTGAACTTATCTGAAGCACTGGCCAGAAATGCTGCCGGTACTTCTGTAGATGCCAGAGGCCTCGCGATCCTGAATGCGATCCGTCAACGTTCAGATCCAACCCATCCTGGTTTTGCACCTGCTAATAAAGCAGCACTGATCAGCCTGATCCTGAATGAAAGAAGGATCGAATTACTGGGTGAAGGTTTCCGTACTTCAGATGTAGGCCGTACCGGCGCTACTTATGCAGCCAAAGGAACCATCTCTACCGTTGCTCCGGGTACCACACAATATATCTGGCCAATTCCATTAAGTGAATTGCTGGTAAACAGAACCTGTCAGCAGAACTCCGGTTATTAATCTGACGAATATTATTTAGCATATACAAAGCTGCCTTTTTCAGGGCAGCTTTTTTTATTCGATAGCGTAAAGCTTATTTTCAACTATCCCTTGCGTTGCTACGCTGTTAAAAAGATTTCATTTCACCACATCTCAAACATGTTTTTGTAAGTTACAGCGTCAAATAGCTGAATCAAAACCATTGAACGAGCAGGAACTGATATTGGGCCTTCGCGAAGGGGATGAATCTGCCTTCAGGTACCTCGTGGAGACCTATCGGGACCGTGTATTTAATACGGCCCTGGGTATTGTACAGAATGCAGAAGATGCAGAGGATGTAGCTCAGGAGGTCTTTATTCAGGTCTATCGCTCGATCAGTACGTTCAAAGGGGAGTCCAAATTATCAACCTGGCTTTACCGGATTGCCACAACCCGATCACTCGATTTACTAAGAAGCAAAAAGAGCAAGAAACGTTTTGGTTTCCTTCAGCGTCTCTTTGGGGAAGGCAATGAACCGGAGTTGGAAATACCTGATTTTAATCACCCGGGGATACAGTTGGACAGAAAGGAAAATGCTGCTAAATTGTTCAAAGCAATCAGCCGGCTGCCGGAAAACCAGAAAATCGCTTTTACCCTGCATAAACTGGAAGATCTTAGTTATCAGGAGGTTAGCGAGATAATGAAGACTTCATTGCCGGCTGTAGAATCATTGATGCACAGGGCAAAGCAGAATTTGAGGAAAATGTTAGAAAAAGAAATAGACTGAGAGTTGAACATTTCGAAGGTTTTATTTGATGTTAACGTCAAAAATTGGTTGATATGAGTATGGAAAAAACTAAACAAATAGATGAAATTTTGTCCGGCCTGGATGGGGTGCAAAGAGCATCTGCCCCGGAATTTTTTTATACCCGGCTCAAAGCCAGAATGGAAAAAGGTTTTGAACCTGTCACGGCCCGGAAAAGGGTGTTATACCCGGTTTATGCCCTGGCAGCCGTGGTCCTGATCATGTTCATCAATGCGGCGGTCCTTGTTACCAAACAAAACGGCACCGGAACGGATACTGCTTCCGTCAATGAAACCGAAACGCTTCAATCCATAGCTGCTGAGTACAACATCAATGATGTGAGCAGCCTTTATGAACTAAATGAAGAGCGTTAAAATGAAAACTACCCGAATCCTGACGATTGCAGTTGTTCTGTTACTGATTACCAACCTGGTATTAGTTGCCTTTATGGTAATGGATAAGAAAAAGTCTGGAGAAAAAAGAAACCAGGGCTTTCGTCCTGATGCACCCGAAGTAATGGTGAAAACGCTGAAGATGACGGATCAGCAGCAGGCGGATTTCAAAAAGATGAAGGAAGAACATTTTAAAATGGTCAAGCCCTATTTTGATTCTGTAAGAGTTGCTAAAAGAGCCTTTTTTGACCTGGTTAAAAACCCGGCCCTCAACGACAGCCTGATGGAAGTGTATAGTCTCCGTGTTTTTGAAAAGCAATCGATGCTGGATAAGATTACCCTGAATCATTTCCGAAATGTCAGGAATATTTTTACGGCAGAACAACAGCCGGGCTATGATTCCCTGCTGAGAAAAATGTGGTCTGGACGGGGTAAGAAAGACAGCGCTGCTAAGAAAGAAAAATAATTTCAGGCCTACCCGTAGATACGCTCCACCGCATCCCGGTATTTTTCCATAATCACTTTTCTCTTCAATGATAACTTGGGTGTCATTTCACCTGTGTCTACACTCCATTCATGAGATAATAGCTCAAATTTTTTGACCTGCTCTACATGGTTAAAATATTTATTGAAGCTTTCCACCAGGTCTTTATACATTTCTATGATCCGTGGCTGCTGAATCATATCCTGAGGGGGCATATTCTCATCAACTCCGTTTTTACGACACCAGTCTTTCAGATTGGGAAAAGAAGGCACAATCAGGGCGCCCACAAATTTTCTTTCTGAACCTACCAGCATCACCTGTTCAATAAAAGGAGATTCTTTCAGTTTGTTTTCAATCGGCAGGGGGGCCACATATTTACCACCGCTGGTTTTGAAGAGTTCTTTTTTCCGGTCTGTGATCTTTAGAAAATGATTATCCGTTAACATCCCGATATCACCGGTATGGAACCAGCCATCCGCAGTGAGTACCTCCGCCGTTAAATCGGGTCGCTTGTAATAACCCATCATAATATTGGGTCCGCGACTGAGGATCTCTCCGTCTTCGGCAATTTTTACTTCCACTTCATCAATCAACGGGCCCACCGATCCAAACATGCGTCCATCTTCCTGGTAACGGTTCACAGAAATAACGGGAGAGGTTTCTGTTAATCCATAGCCTTCCATGATGGGAATCTTTGCGGCGGTAAAGATGCGGATCAGCCGGACCTGGCAGGCAGCCCCGCCTGTAACAATACATTTCAATTCACCTCCCAGTCCTTCCCGCCATTTACTGAAAACAAGTTTATTGGCCAGGCTCAGCTGGAAATTATACCAGGCCCCCTGGTCTTTATTGATCTCGAATTTTTCAGCCAGTCCATGTGCCCAGAAAAAAAGTTTTTTCTTCATCCCGCTCAGCTCATTGCCTTTCTGCATGATCTTATCATATACTTTCTCCAGTAAACGGGGAACCGTGGTAAACATATTCGGTTTTACTTCCTTGAGATTGTCGCCGATGGTTTCCAGGCTTTCTGCATAGTAAATGGATGTTCCCCTGAATAAATACAGATAGGTCACCATTCTCTCGAAAATATGATTCAGGGGAAGAAAGCTCAATGAACGCATTTCTTCACCCGGAGGAAAACAGGGGATACAGGCGAGTACATTGGACAGGATATTACGGTGACTCAGCATTACTCCCTTGGGAGTACCGGTGGTACCGGAGGTATAGATGATGGTAACCGCATCTTCATATTTAATGGTATCTGCAATAGGTTTGATTTGGGCGATACCTTCCGGGGTGGAGAGGGCTGTTACTTCTTTCCAGTGCCTGCCATTGGCCACATGTTCAAACGTAAATACTTCTTTCAAAGAAGGCACCCGGTTTTTAATACTCATCACTTTGTGAAAAGTATCCTCATCGTTTACAAAAACAATCTTTACCTGGGCATCATTGAGTACAAACTCGAGTTCGTTTACATTAATCGTGGGATAGATCGGAGTGAGCAGGGCGCCGATCTGTTGAACGGCCAGATCCAGCATCACCCATTCCGGGCGATTCTTGGAGAGGATGGCGACCTTATCTCTGCCTTCCACTGACATATCATTGGGGCCAATTCCAAGCGCCAGTAAACCGGCGCTGAGCTGGTTCACGATCTCAGCCACTTCTTCCGTGCTGTGCTTTTTCCATTGTCCGGCTGCTTTTCCGGCCAGCATATCGGGCAGGGGTTTTCTGTCGAGATGGTATTGCAGACAATCAAATAATCTTCTGGGTTCAGTCATGGCAGTATCGTTATAGCTGTGTAATTTAATAAAGACCGGGCAAACGAAGTAACAGCCAATTTAAGCAAAAATCAATCAATAAAAAAGGGGTAGCGGGGAGCAGGAAAGTATATTCTCCGGGGAGCGTCTTTCGGAGGGCCCAATTAATTTTTTCACGCTCGCAGAGTCCTGCAGACAAAGTCCGCAAAGGAGCAAAGCACGCAAAGTAAATACACTGAGTTGCTAAAAAAAGCGGTTTAATCCCCCCAGGCAGGAAGGGTAAGAACTTTGAATAAAGTATTCTTAAATACAGGCTTCCTCACTATGTTCGGAATGACAACTCAATACGAAGGGGGAATAAATACAAGATTTCTCACTTTGTTCGAAATATTTGTACCCCGCTGTTAATGTACAATTTTTGCGTAGCAAAATATCTCTGCGAAAGCCTCAGCGTTCTCCCCGCCTCAGCGGTAAATTTTTTTCTCCTAAATCAGAGTACCTGGTAGTACTGCCCCTGGGGCATTCTGAAAATCCTGGTCTTTTGAAAGGCGGAGAAGTTATTGTACTCTTCTGTATGTGTTTTAATCCAGTTGTCGTAGGCAGCAAGGTTTTCTACCGGACCGAAGAGCCAGTGATTATAGGCATCAAATAAACCTTCCGACAATAGCTGCCGGTGAAAGTCGAATAGCCGGAAAGGATAACGGGTGGCATTACTATTATACCAGTCGAGGATGAAGCGGGTACGTACCATTGTGAGTACATCAATATTCACACCTGCATTCACCAGGGAAGACTGTTTGCCGATGGTTTCCAGGAAACGTTTGGCAAATTCGCTTTTGTTTTTTTCTTCACCTTTCAGGAGGTCGGTCTCGGTAAACAGTTTTTCTTTATAGCCCTGGAGTAATTGCTGTTTCATGGCAGCGCCTCTTTCTCCCAGGCTTTCCATATTGATAAAGATTTCACCATAGATCAGGCTCCATACTTTATCCTTTGCATAGAAGTAATAATTGGCCGCATTATAATAGTTTCCACTATAGGCGGGATCAACTTTGATGCCTTCTTCCCAGACATTGATAGCGGAAAAATCTTTCATGGACCAAAGGAGTTCACCGTACTCACTCAGGAGCGGACCACTTTTGGGAAATTTTTTCAAGCCTCTTTTGTAGACCTTCTCACATTCCTTGGGTTCTTCCAGTGCTTTGTACACATTGCCGGCAATCTGGTAAGTCACTACATCAGCATCATCCCGGTCGATCAGTACTTTTACCCCATCGAGTGCCTTGGCATAGTCTCTTTTCAGGTAATAACTCATCACGAGGTCTTTCTGCATTTCCAGGTTGCTCTTATCTTTTTCAAGGGCGCGGATCAGGACCAGAATGGCATTGTCAAAATCGCCGGTCCGCATGAAGGTCTTTGCCGTTTCATGCATTTTTTTGGGGTCTTCGGGCTGGGCAACAGCCACGAGGGCAAAAAAGACAAAAAACAGCGGGAGCAAGAATTTATTCATAATGCAAATTAAAACAGAGACGATGGTATGACCGTCTCTGTTGCAAAAATAACAAATATTTGGAGGGGCTCAGAGTAAATGCGTCAGCAGCCCGTCTCTCAGTTTAGGTTCAAACCAGGTGCTTTTTGGGGGCATTACATTGCCGCTATCGGCAATATCAAAGAGTTGGTCGATTGTAACGGGAAAAAGACTGAAAGCCACCTTCATTTCGCCGCTTTTTACCCTTTTTTCCAATTCTCCCAGTCCGCGGATACCGCCGATAAAATCAATTCTTTTATCGGTCCGCTGGTCTTTAATACCAAGAAGTTTCTCGAGGATATTGTTGGAAAGGATGGTCACATCCAGTACGCCGATCGGATCATTGGTAAATGTTCCGGGCCGGGCCACAAGGATATACCATTGACCCTGCAGGTACATACCAAATTCATGCAATTGGGCAGGTTTTACCGGTTCCGGACTGAGGGTGATATAAAAATCATCCTGGAGCAAGGCCAGAAGCTTTTCCGGTTTCAATCCGTTCAGGTCTTTAACCACCCGGTTATAATCCAGGATGGCCAACTGGCTGGAGGGGAAAACTGTGGTGAGAAAATAAGCTGCAGCTGCACTGCCCGGTAATTCCTTACTTACTTTGGCAGCGGAGGCGGCGCGATGATGCCCGTCGGCGATATAGGTAAATGGAACCTGGGTTTCGAATAAACGGGTGATGGAGTTCACCACCAGATCACGATCCACAATCCAGATGGTATGTTGAATTCCATCAGTGGCGGTGAAATCATAGACAGGTTTATTGGTATTTTTCCAGCCATTGATGATGGCATTGATCTCCATTACATCCCGGTAGGCGATAAATACATTTCCGGTTTGCGCTTCGATGGTGCGCATATGATCGATGCGATCTTTTTCTTTTTCGGGCCGGGTAAATTCATGCTTTTTGATAATGTTTTGCTGGTAATCCTGAACGGAGGAAACAGCAACCAGACCGGTTTGGCTGCGGCCATTCATGATCAGCTGGTAGATATAATAGCAGGGTTTGTTTTCCTGTAACAATACGCCTTCACTGATCAATCGCTGCAGGTTTTGCTTTGCCTGATCATATACCTGCTGATGATGGGTATCTATGTCTTCCGGCAAATCAATTTCTGATTTGGTAACATGCAGAAAGGAGAGCGGGTTACCGGCTGCTTCTGCCCTTGCTTCTTCACTGTTCAGTACATCGTAAGGACGGGATGCCAGTTGTCCGGCAATTTCAGGCTGGGGTCTAAGGGCGCGGAATGGTTGGATAGTGGCCATGGTTTTATTGACAATTGAAAGTTGAAATCCCGATAGCTATCGGGAGAAAATTGAAAATGATTTTATGTTTAGCCTTTTCGGATGGCAAAATCTTTCATCAGGTCGGTCAGTACTTTAACGCTTTCAATGGTCAGCGCATTATACATGGATACCCTGAACCCGCCCACACTCCGGTGTCCTTTTACACCGATCATGCCTGCGGCTTTGCAAAGGTCAAGAAATTCTTTTTCCAAATCAGGCTGGTCCATCACAAATACGGCATTCATTTTACTTCTGGAATCCTTAGCCACCGGTCCTTTAAAAACGGGCAGGCTGTCCAGTGTTTCGTAAAACAAAGCAGCTTTCTCATCATTTCTTTTTTCGATAGCAGCAACACCACCCTGTGCTTTGAGCCAGCGAAGGGTTAGTAAAACAACATAGATCGCAAAAACCGGTGGAGTATTCAGCATACTCCCTTCATTAATATGATTACGGTAATCGAGGATAGTGGGGATGGGTCGTTCGGCTTTACCCAATACATTTTTATTAACCACCACGAGGTTCACACCGGCCGCACCCATATTCTTTTGTGCTCCGGCATAGATGATATCGAATTTGTTGAAATCCAGCATACGACTCAACACATCACTGCTCATATCTGCAACGAGGGGAACACCACAGTCGTATGGTAAATCATGCCACTGAGTGCCAGCAATCGTTTCGTTGGTGGTAATATGGAGGTAGGCAGCCGTTGGACTCACACTGATTTGCCGGGGGATATGGAAATACTGATCTTCTTTAGATGAACCGGCAATCTCCACATGCCCAAACAGTTTGGCTTCTTTGATGGCTTTATTAGCCCAGGTTCCTGTTTCAGTATAAGCGGCCATCCCGTTTTCCTGGAGCAGGTTCATGGGAACCTGCATAAACTGGGTAGTGGCGCCTCCATGTAAAAAAAGCACTTCATGATCATCATCCAGGTTCATCAATTCTTTCACAAGGGCTCTTGCCTCATCCATTACCGGTTGAAATAAAGGGGTCCGGTGCCCGATTTCAAGAATAGATAATCCGGTATTGTTGAAATTGAGAATGGACTGGCTGGCAGCTTCAAATACCTCTTTGGGCAAAATGGAAGGGCCTGCATTGAAATTGTGTAGGGTCATGATGGGTTATTGATCCGCCATAGGTTTTTGCGCTGCAAAAGTACTAAAATACCGAGGCATAGCGGGAACTAAAAAAAGCCCCGCATCGGGCGGGGCTTCGGATGATTTAAACCATTCTTATTGAACCAGTAATCGCTTTTTGTACTGCGTGCCACCTACAGTCATCCGGAAAGTATAGATACCGGCTGCCAGTTTTTCCCACTGGTAATTGATGCGGTTCAATCCGGGCTGGCCGGATCCGTCTTCCTGGTGTACCAATTGACCGATACTGTTGAATAACTCAACCCGGTATTGGGCAGCGCCTTCCGGAATATAGAAATCGAATGTGACCCTGCCGGTAGTTGGAACCGGATAAAGTTTATTCGTTCCTTCAATATTCATTGTTATCGGATCCGAAACCGGACTCACACAACCGTTTAGCGTAACCTGTACCCGGTAAGTACCATTTGCCACCGGGCGGTAAATCTGGCTAATCGCACCCGATACGGGATTACTCAGATTGAACCATTGATTACCGGAAGCAGCAGAAGAAATCAGGTTACCGACCGATTGGCTGATGGAAGGTTTGGGAGGTACCGGATAAACAATGAGTGTAATAAAATTGCTGGTCGCTGCTAACTGATTTACACAACGGGCACTTGATTCTTCCCTTACATTAATGATATCACCATTCGCAGGATTCGGGATGGTAATCGTAGTCAATCCGCTGGTGCCTGCAATCGGGAATCCGTTTCGGTACCAGGTAATCACCGGTGTTGTGCCGGCATTGGTATTGCTTAAGGTAAAGCTTACGGATTCACCTGCACAGAGTGATGTTTTGGAAGCCGTGATGCTGACAGTATGTGATACAATGGGTGAAACGGCAACAGTGATACTGTTGGTGGTAATCACAGAAGGACTGGCACAGGATAAACTGCTTGTTTCCTGTGCAGTGATCTGATCACCATTGGCCAATCCTGAAAGGTTAATCGCCGTTAATCCATTGGTGCCCGGAATCAGTACGCCATTCTTTCTCCATTCAATCTGCGGAGCGGTTCCCGGGTTCAAATTACTCAGTATAAAACTGGCTGATTGCCCTTCACAGATATTGGCATTGGGTGAACTGATACTGGCCTGATGGGTGAGATTGGTATTAACTGTAATATAATTACTGATTGTTTTGGTATCTGCGCCTCCGGGAGTTGTTACGGTGAGTGTAACCGCATAAGTTCCCGGAGTAGTATAAGTAACAGTAGGGGAAGTGGCGGTTGAACTGGCCGGACTACCACCCGGGAAGGTCCAGGCATAAGTGCTGGAGCAGTTCGTGCTGTTATTGGTAAAGATGATACTTTGATTTGCACAGATGGTGACGGTGCTGGCACTGAAATCTGCTACAGGTATGGTACTGGCGCAACTGGAGGCCAGGGGACTTTCCCATACGCCCCTGCCATAAGTGGCCACCCTGAGTTTGCCTGCTGCTTTTTGAATTTCCAGTTCGTTGATGGCAACCAATGGCAGGTTGTCGGAATAATTACCCCAACCGGCATCGGATTCCAGTTTGTGATATACGCCGATATTCATGCCCACATAAATATTCCGTGGTACCTGGTCATCAACCACCACGGTTCTGGCAATAATCGCCGGAAGATTAGAAGATATATTGGTGAACGTAGCACCGGCATCTGTGGAAACTAATACCCTGTTGCTCGTGCTGTTGCAGGCGATCCAGATTTTATCAGGATTTGTTGGATCAATCGCAATATCATTAATGGTAGCCGGTGCTGTTCTGGTTGCCCAGGTAGCTCCATCATTGGTGGTTACATACAATATGCTTCCATTGGATGCATAAATATAATTGGGATTGGAAGGAGATACGGCCAGGTCTGCCAATGAAGTGCTGATGGTACCTGCCGATAAATTTGTCCAGGTAGAACCGCTATTGGTTGATTTATAAACACCCGTCCAGCCGCCATATAAAATTGTTTCATTGGTCGGATGGATCCATAGCGGGGTTACCCATTGACCGGAAGAAGGCTGACCGAGTCCACTGTACGTATTTCCGCCGTTCACAGAACGATACAATGCCCCGTTCTGACTGGTTCCCCAGATTTTTAAAGGATCTGTCGGACTCACCAGTCCTTCCATACCATCGGCGCCCAGCCAGTCTGCCCAGTTACCAGAAGACTGCCTGGTAACAGAACCATTGTCCTGCGCACCACCGGTAATAATATTGGCATTTACCTGAGAGTTGGCGATGCGGTAGAACTGGCGGATGTTGAGACCGGGAGACAAATCGGTCCAGTTGTCGCCATTATCCGTGCTTTTATAAATACCGCCATCAGACAATGAATACAAAGAACTGTTCACCCAGAAGAGTCCATGTACATCGGCATGATTATATCCAAGTGAATTCGGCAAAAACCATTCGGTCAATGGTGTGAAGCTGGTTCCTCCGTTGGTAGAGCGCCAGCAGATGATACCGGCGATGTATACATCATTCGCATTTACGGGTGAAATATCCATGGCCATATCATATCCTGCCTGTCCGCCTGTACCGGTACCGCTTGATTCATATCCAAAATAATTGGTACCGCTGGCAGCGTTGCCTACCACGGTAGTGGTAAAATTTAAACCGGCATCAGTGGATTTATACAACCGGCCAAAACTGCTTCCGCTTGCCTGTACAGCATACACTACATTGGCATTGGCAGGAGATACGGCTACCAGTGTTCTGCCGGTATTGGTAATGCCTTGTGCGGCTCCCACCTGGGTCCATGATACCCCATTATCAGTTGAACGGTACACATCTCCGCCTGAAGCATACATGATGTTCAGATCATCGGGTTTAAATTCGATGTCTTCCTTACTGCCAGTATGTACCTGTGTCCAGTTGGTGCCTGCATTCACAGAACGCCAGATACCATTGGTGGCGGCCACAAAAACAATATTGGTTGCGGAAGGGTGGATCAGGATTTTGCGAACGGTACCGGAAGGTCCGGCGCCGGTGCTGGTCCAGTTGCTGCCCCCATCAGTTGATTTGATCACACCGGCATTATTGGCTATACCGGCATAAACAATATTGGTATTTACCGGATCGATGGTAATGGCAAAGGCAGTCATCCAGGAAGCATTCTGATCAGTCAGGGGGATCCAACTGGCACCACCATTGCTGGTTTTCCAGATACCACCTCCGGGTGAGCAAACATAAATCACCTGTTCATTGGAGGGATGAATGGCCAGATAAGTGAGCCGGCCTGTGCCCGGATTCCAACTGGTCGTGCGGTTCCAGCCACTGGGGCCTAAGGGAATCCAGTTGGCAGCAGTAGCGCTGTTGCGCATTTGCCTGGTTGACTGCTGGTATTGGTTCCAGTCGCCGGAAGGTTGAATATAGTAGCCGTTTTCATCGGTATGAAATTTTCTTTCATACAACCAGCGTTGAAATTGTTTGTAGCCGGTACCACGACCCATTCCGACCTGCTGAAAATGCAGATCGGCGATTCGTTCAGCTTCTTTGATGCTGATATCCGTCCTATCCATCAGCGCATAAATATCAGTTTGTGAAAAGGCATTGACGGTGCAGGTAAATGCCAGCAGGAACAGCAGGGATTTTTTCATAAAGGGAATAGTGGTTGAGAAAATCAGGAGTCGTAAGGATAAAGGTAAAAAATTGATTGGGATGTAATAATTCTTGTGGAAGGATTATATGGCTGGAAAAAACAGAGAGCAATTTGGCTTGTTGTAAATACGAGCGGAGGAATGGGAAAATACGAGGCTGATTATTCATGTTCCCGCCCCTTGATAGCAGCTTGCTTCCAGGCATTGTTGAGGGATTCAAATTCCAGCAAATCTGCTGCGCTGAGTTCGGTATGACTGAGTTGTGCCAGACTGGGTTGTCCGGCATTGACCCAGGCGGTGTACCAGCAGGAGGCAATGGCAAAAATCGATTGCCGCATTCTTCTCTCGATCATGCCTTTGAGTCTTTTATCATAGGCCAGTGAGAAGGCAGTGGAATACTGGCGGATGATGATTCCGTTTCTTTCTTCAAAAGCATATTTCTGGTCTGTTGGAAAAGAGCGGCTGAGTTCTTTTTCCATTTGTAAAACGGTATCGGCAGCAGCGGCACTTTCCAGTATTCTTTTCCAGAAAAAATCCGGCAGGTTTTTAATATAGCTGGCTTTCCCGATAAAGAGATCCCAGTCTGTTTCGGCCAGTAATTCCGGTATACGGCTTTCCCAGAAACCATGAATGCCTTTCTGATTGCTGTATTGTCCGTTATGATTACTGCAGGCATGCAGGGGAACATGTGCATCGGCGATGTAATGCCCCAGTTCGGCAGAGTAACGGAGAATCTTTACCTGATTTTTTTCTTTGAAGGCATTGGTGAGCCGGTGCATCATGGTTTGCAACCACCAGGGAACGATGCCATATGTGTTGAGGGTATCGGCGGAATACTTTTTCACGGCATCCTCCCATTTCCGGGGAAGGGAGTCATAAGGATATTTGCCGTAGTGATCAATATCGATATAATGCCTGGGTGCTTCTTCCGGTATGGCGTACCTTCTTTTATCCGGATCAACGGCATGGTCTGTAATAAATATGATATTCGGTTTGTACAGCTGCATCATTTCCGGTGGCAGCAGGAAGACGGCCTGCTGATTGATTTTGCGATGGGCATAGAAGCCCCAGCAAAAACAGGGAATGGCAGCACCGGTTAAAACAAAAACTAATATGAATCGTCGCAGGAGAGGCATGACCGTTTATTTCTTCTCTTCTTCTTCTGTATCCACCACACCACCGGTAACGGCATATTTCATACTATCACCCGGACTGATTCTTTCAATTTTCCTGATCTTATGCCTTGGAAGTACATAAAGCTGACCGGCCCAGTTATAAGCCTGGGGTACATAGATGGCTACCATTTCGGCACCCATATCAAATTTGTGCATCTCTTCATCTGTTACAAAACCGATGATCCATACATTTTCTGAAAATACATTGGCGAGTACCGACTGATTGAATTTCTTTTTCTCACCGGCGACTGCGCCAAAGAAATCGCGAACAGAGGAATAGATGTATTTCACACCTGGGGTTTTTTCCAGCCAGGAATCAAAGAGATTGAATAAGCGCGAACGGATAAAGACAGAACTCAGGTAACCGATCAGGATAATTGAAACGAGTATGATCCCAAACCCGGCGCCATAGTTCTTGACCCGGTACCGGATGATGGTGCCGGTAGCATCTTTGACGGGTTCTCTGAAAATCGGCAGCCAGTTGTCTACCGTAGATACGATCCAGTAAATAGAATAAATGGTCACTGCCACCGGGGCAATGATCAGTAAACCCTGCAGCAGATAATTGAATATCTTCTTGAACCTGAAGGGTTCATCCGGCAAATAACGAAAAAATCCTTTCCTCATAAACAGCCCGTTAAGACATAAAGGTAGGGGCAATTTTTCGGCGAACAGGGGGAAAAAACCGGTATAAACGGGGATTTTTCGGGATGGAAACTTTGGTAACGAAAAAAGTTTCCATAGTTTTGCGCCTCTAATCAATTATGGAAATCAGGGACAGAATAATAGAAAAGGCGAATGAACTCTTTATGCAGTTCGGGATCCGCTCCGTGTCGATGGATGATATTGCCAACGGTCTGGGGATGAGCAAAAAGACTTTATACCAGCACTTTGCAGACAAAGACGAGCTGGTGATGGCGGTGGTGGATATCCATATCCTGCAGATGCAGGGTGATTGCAGCTCCTGCCGGACGGAAGCCAAAGACGCCATCCATGAAATATTCAATACCATGGATATCCTGTTACAGGAATTCAGTAACATGAACCCCATGGTACTGTATGATCTTGAAAAATTTCATTTCAAGGCTTACCAGAAATTCAGGCAACACAAAGACAGCTATCTCTTAAAAGTGATCCGGGATAATATTGAATGGGGAATCCGCGATGAATTGTACCGGCCCGAGATCAATATTGAGATCATGTCAAAATTCAGGCTGGAATCCATGATGCTTGCATTTGATATCAACCTTTTTCCTCCCGGAAAATTCAATCTGGCTGCTACATCCAATATGATTCTCGAGCATTTTATATATGGAGTAGCCACCATCAAAGGACATAAACTGATACAGAAATACAATGACCAACGCAAAAAACAAGTGGTATATGAGGAACATAAAAAGTAACAAATGGCTGGCGATGCTGTTGCTGTTGCCGGGATTGGCGATGGCGCAGGCCGATTCGGCAAAAACAATTACCCGTCATGAATTCACGGTGCAGCAGGTGGTGGACTATGCCATGAAGAACAATGTGAATGTAAAAAATGCATTACTGCAGGTAAAAATCCAGGAACAACAGAACCGGGCATTTACTTCAGCGGCCTATCCGCATATCAATGCGAGTCTGGGTACCACTTATAACCCGGCTGTAGCAACCCAGGTAATCCCCAATTTTATTTCACCGGCCACTTACCAGGTGCTGATTGACCAGGGGGTGAAGGATGGCAGTGGTAACCCGATCCAGATGCCGAATGATTTTGGCAATATCGCGGCACAGTTCGGTACAAAATTCAGTGCATCAGCCGGAATCAGTCTGAGCCAGATCCTCTTCGACGGACAGGTGTTTGTTGGATTAATGGCCCGGGATGCTGCCATCAAGCTGTACGAGAAAACAGCGGATGTAACCAGTGAGCAGATCAAGGCGAATATTTACAAAGTATATTATCAGCTGACGGTCAGCAAAACCCAGATTGAAATGCTGGATGCCATTATTGCGCTCACCGAAAAAAACCTGCGTGATACGAGGATCATATATGAGAATGGGTTCAGGGAAAAACTGGATGTGGACAAGGAAACCGTTCGCCTGGCGAATCTGCAAACGGAAAAGCAGAAACTGCTGAATCAGATTTCCAATGGTTACTATGCATTGAAACTGCTGATCGGCATGCCCATCAGTGATGAACTGGTATTAACCGATAAGGTCACTGAAAATGAAGTAAAAGACGGCGTACTGGAAGCCAACAATTACAAATACGAAGACCGGAAAGAATACCAGCAGGCACAGATTTCCAAACAATTGCTGGAGTACAATGTAAGACGCTACAAACTTTCCCAGATCCCAACGGTGTCTCTCAATGCACTGTATGCTAAAAATGCACAGCGGGACAAATGGAATTTCTTTGGCCGGGGCGACTGGTTCAGTGTATCCAATATCAACCTGAATGTGTCAATTCCCATCTTCAACGGGTTCTTTACCAAATCAAAAATTCAGGAAGCAAGGATTGAAGTGGATAAAGTGAACAACCAGATCGAAAGCATGAAACTCTGGATTGACAATGATGTGGTAGCAGCCCGGAATAATTACCGGAATGCTATTGCCACCATGGATTACCAGAAGAAAAATATGGAGCTGGCGGAAAAAATTTACCAGCAGACCAAGAAAAAATATGAAGTAGGTACCGGTTCCCAGATTGAGATCGTGGCCGCACAGACAGAAATGAAATCAGCCCAGACCAATTATGTGTCTGCCCTGTATGATGCGATCATTGCCAAAGTGGATTACCTGAAAGCAACCGGAAAATTATAATTATCAAAACGTATGGATATGCAAACCCTGAATAAAACCAACATGATGTATAAATCATTCAAATCAATGACAGCAGCGGCAATCGTCGTTCTGCTGCTGGCATCCTGCGGTGGCAGTGCCAAGGAAAAGAAAGGCGATATCAATGACCTGAAAGCCAAAATAGAAAAACTGAAGAAGGAGAAGAAAAAACTGGATACCGATATCAAAAAACTGGAAGATGATCTGGCCAAGGCCGATCCGAAATCTGCCCAGACAATGAAGCTGGTTGCAGTGGATACGATCCGTATTCAGGACTTCAGTCATTATATTGAACTGCAGGGCAAGATTGATGCAGAAGGAATGGCCTATGTAGCTCCGAAAGGACAGGGCGGACTGGTGAAAGCGATCTATGTAAAATCCGGTCAGAAGGTTGGCAGGGGTCAGCTGATCCTGAAACTGGATGATGCGATGGCCCGTCAGGGAGTGGTAGCGGCCCAGCAGCAAACTGGTCAGTTGAAAGCCAGGCTGGCACAGGCGCAAACCGTACTTGAGCGCTATGAAAATCTCTGGAAGCAAAATATTGGAGCGGAGATTCAGGTGATCAATGCCCGTGCCGATGTGGAAGCGCTGGCTGCACAATTAAGAGCAGCCCAGGCCCAGGTGGCCATGGCACAGGAGCAGGCGAATATGAGTAATGTTTATGCAGAGATCAGCGGAGTGGTGGATGAGATCAATGTAAAAGTGGGTGAATTCTTTTCGCCTCAGTCTGCCGCTAACCCCAATATGGGCATCCGGATCGTCAACAATAGTAACCTGAAGATCGTGACCAATGTTCCTGAGAATTATATTTCAAGAGTGAAAAAAGGAGATAAAGTGGAAGTGCTGGTACCGGAGTCCAATGGTGTTTTCCCTTCTATTATCAATGTAGTGGGTGTATCCATTGATCCGGTTACACGTTCATTCACCGCTGAAGCCAAACTGCCTTCTAATCCTTTGCTGAAACCTAATCAAACGGCAACGATGAAAATTCTTGATTACGAAGCAAAAGCAGCCGTAACGGTACCGGTGAATGTGGTACAGAGTGATGAAAAAGGGAAGTATGTATATGTGATGGAGAAAAACGGAGACAAACTGGTGGCCCGTAAAAAAACCGTGATCGTGGGTGAAGCCTATCAAGCTGTGATTGAAGTGAAGAGCGGATTAAGTGGCGGTGATGTGATCATCACTGAAGGCTATCAGACTGTGTACGATGGCCAGGGAATTACCACCGGTAAATAAGTGCAACCAACAATGACCTGTTGACTAAAATATTTATAAGATGAACATCTTAGAAGGCGTTTCAAAAAAATTCAAAGAGTTTAAACCAACCAGTTGGGCCATTGATAACCGGACGGCAGTCTATATCATTGCCATTCTGATTTCGGTGTACGGACTGATGAAGTTCAACTCCATGCCCAAGGAACAGTTTCCGGATATTGTGGTGCCGACTATTTCCGTTGCCACTGTATATGTAGGGAATTCTCCCAAGGATATCGAGAACCTGGTTACCCGTCCCATTGAAAAACAACTCAAGGGAATCAGTGGTGCCAAAGTGAATAAGATTCAAAGTACTTCCCAGGCTGATTATAGTCTGATTGTGGTGGAATTTGACACCGATGTAAAAACTGATCTGGCCAAGCAGAAAGTAAAAGATGCAATTGACAAAGCCCGGGCTGATCTACCCACCGATTTAACCAAGGAGCCCGATGTACAGGAATTTGCCTTTAGTGAAATGCCTATCATGTTTGTGAATGTGAGCGGTGATTACGAAGGCATCAAACTGAAAGAGTATGCGGATAAGATGCAGGATAAGTTTGAAGCATTGGGAGAAGTAACCCGTGCGGAAATTGTGGGTGCACCGGAAAGAGAGATCCAGGTCAATGTGGATCCTTATAAAATGACGGCAGCCCGTGTGAGCTTTATGGATGTAGAGAATGCCATTTCCCGCGAAAACAATGATATCACTGGTGGTTTGATTGAAGTAGGGAATATGAAGCGGACGGTTATGGTCAAGGGACAGTTTCACAGCGTGGAGGATATGAAGAATATTGTGGTGCGCAGTAGTGCCCAGGGGGCTTCGGTTTATCTCAGGGATATTGCGGAATTAAAAGATACCATTAAAGATAAAGACAGTTATGCGCGGCTGGATGGCAAGAATGTGGTTACCCTCAATATTGTAAAAAGAGCTGGTGAGAACCTGATTAATTGTGCTGATAAGGTAAAAGCGGCGGTGGCAGAAATGCAGAAAGCCGAAGAATTGCCCAAGGATTTAAGGGTGGAGTTTACCGGAGATACCAGTAAACAAACCAAGACTTCTTTTAATGAACTCATCAACACCATTATCATTGGTTTTATCCTGGTATTGCTGATCCTGATGTTCTTCATGGGAGTCACCAATGCCTTCTTTGTAGCATTGAGTGTACCATTGAGTGTGTTTGTGGCCTTTTTGTTCCTTCCGATTGCCGATGGAATTGTGGGTACCAGTGTTACCCTGAATTTTATTGTGCTTTTTGCCCTGCTATTCGGTTTAGGGATTATTGTGGATGATGCCATTGTGGTGATTGAAAACACACACCGTATTTTCAATAACGGGAAAGTACCGATTGTGCGAAGTGCCAAGGAAGCGGCCGGGGAAGTATTTATTCCCGTACTGGCCGGTACTGCCACAACACTGGCTCCTTTCTTCCCCCTGTTGTTCTGGAAAGGATTGATCGGAAAGTTCATGATCTACCTTCCTACCATTCTGATCCTTACCCTGGCAGCTTCCCTGATCGTGGCTTTTATCTTTAACCCGGTATTTGCCGTGAACTTCATGAAACCGGAGGGAAAGGAATTTGAGAAACCTAAGAAAGCGGTGTTCAGGAGCAAATGGTTCATCACCTTCATCATTGCCGGTGTTTTGTTACACCTGCCGGGTATGCATGGGGTGGCTAACTTTTCATTGCTGATGGCGGCATTAATGGTCTTCAATTCCTATGTATTGAATGATGTGATCCATCGTTTTCAGAATAAGGCCCTCCCTAAACTGATGGAGCGATATGAAAAATTATTACGCTGGATCCTGGTTGGAAAAAGACCAATTTGGGCATTTGTCTCTCTTTTTGGCATTTTTATTTTCTCTTTCGGATTACTGATGGTCAGGGGTAACAAATCTACTTTCTTCCCCAGCGGTGATCCCAATTTTGTTTATGTCTATCTCAAACTTCCGGTAGGTACTGATGTGAAATACACCGACAGCATCACCCGTGTACTGGAGAAAAGAGTAGAGAAAGTGCTGGAAAAAGAATTGCCACGCAATAATCCCAAGGGTATCGTGGAAAGTGTGATTGCCAATGTAGCGGTGAGTGCCAATAATCCCCGTGATAATAACCGTTCGGTACAGCCACACCTCGGACGTATCCAGGTTTCCTTTGTAGAATTTGAAAAACGTCATGGCAAGAGCAGCATGCCTTTCAAAGATGCGATCCGCGATGCTGTACAGGGTATCCCCGGCACCAATGTGGAAGTGGCACAGGAAGATGGCGGACCACCCACTGACCCACCGGTGAATATTGAAGTGCAGGGAGACAATTTTGAAAGCATAGCAGTGATTGCTTCTCAGCTTTACAATTTCCTGGATACAAATAAAGTGGAAGGAATTGAAAACCTGCAACCCGATGTAGACCTCAATAACCCGGAGATCACCATCAATGTCGATCGTGAAAAAGCCATGTTTGAAGGATTGAGCACCGGACAAATAGGAATGGAAATCCGCACGGCAGTATTCGGAAAAGAAGTGAGTAAGATCAAAGATGGAGAGGATGAGTATAAGATACAGTTACGTTATACCGATCTGATGCGGAATAATATCACTGATCTGTTGAATATGCGGATCACATTCATGGATATGAATACCATGCAGGTGAAATCGATCCCCCTTAGTTCGGTGGCCTCGGTGGATTACACCAATACAACGGGTGGGGTGAAGCGTAAAAATGTAAAAAGAACCATCCAGTTACAAAGTAATGTATTGGATCCTACACTGGTAGGGCCCATCAATAAAGCCCTTCAGATTAAGATTGATGAGTTTAAGAATATTGTGAAGATACCAGCGGATGTGACAATCCGGTTAAGCGGGCAGAGTGAGCAAGAGAAAGAAACACAGTCCTTCCTGGGAACTGCCTTTATGATTGCAGTGGGTCTGATCTTCCTGATCCTGGTATTGCAGTTCAACTCGATGAGTAAACCATTTATCGTGATCACCGAGATCTTCTTCTCCGTGATCGGGGTATTGCTGGGTTATGCTATTACGGGAATGACCATTGCCACGATCATGTTACTGGTGGGTATTGTGGGACTGGCAGGTATCGTCATCAAAAATGGTATCCTGATCATCGAATTTACCGATGAACTGCGGGGTCGTGGTTTAAGGACCCGGGAAGCAGCCATCCAGGCCGGAAGGATCAGGATTATTCCTGTCTTGCTGACAGCTGTGGCAACGATCCTTGGTTTATTGCCGTTGGCAGTAGGGTTCAATATTGATTTTGAGGGATTATTTACGCATTTGCGCCCCAATATATTCTTTGGGGGAGATAGTGTGGTATTCTGGGGACCATTGAGCTGGACCATCATCTTTGGATTATTGTTCTCCTTCTTCCTGACCCTGGTGATGGTACCAAGTATGTACCTGATCGCGGAAAGGCTGAAAAGGCCGATGGAAAGGTTTTATGGCACCAAGTTTATTGCCCTCCTGGGATTCCTGGGTCCCCTGTTCTTTATTTTCGTGGGAATCATGTTCCTGGTGCGTCGGATTCAGGGAAAACAGGTTTGGATGGGGGTTCCCTTTAAAAAGCAGCGAATGAGAAAGTAGGCTTGTCTGATATAGGCAACCATGTTTGAATACATGATGGTCTCTTATTTTTTTTTGGTTTTGGTGGTGTGTCCTGATTAAAGCGTCAGGACTAATTAACAAGCGGCTCCTTTCCAGGGGCCGCTTTTGTTATTGATGCTGAATGCCTTAATTTTCAATCGGTAATCTTCTATGTTTATGCTGATTTCTTCTTTTTGGATTAAAATGCGAAAAATTCAACTCAATGGTTCAATACTTCTTTTAGGTCTGTTGCTATCTTTTAGTAAACTCATTGGGCAGGTAGAGGACTCGATTTTTCATCCGACCTTAGTCAGTCAGCATTTAGACATTCTGGCATCAGATTCTCTCAGAGGTCGGGTCAATTTTACTGTGGGACAAATAAAGGCTGCTGATTATATTAATCAGGAGTTAAAGAGTTATGGGCTTAGTTTTTTGGAACTCAAAAGTTTTTATCATCCGTTTATTTTGGCAAAAGAATTACGACCAAGGGGTGTTACTGATTCTGTATTGAACAATTTAATAGCGGTACTTCCTGGGAAAAGCAAGGCTGATGAGGTAATTATTTTTTCAGCTCATTATGACCATGTGGACAGGGATATATATGGCAATAAATCAGGAATATTTAATGGGGCCAATGACAACGCTTCCGGAGTTACAGCGGTTTTGATGCTGGCAAAATATTTTTCTTTAGTAAAGAATAATGAGCGAACCCTGTTTTTTTGCTTTTTTGCCGGGGAAGAATTGGGATTACTGGGGTCGTTGGCTTTTGCTCCGGCACTGGAGCCTGAAAAAGTTAAATCGGTCATTAATATAGAAATGATTGGGAAGCATGACAGGTCGGGGAAAAAGGCCTTTTTTCTGACGGGGGAACAGTATTCTGATCTTTCTAAAATTCTTAAAAGGAATTTGTCAGGTACAGGGGTAAAACTCAGATCGGAACCCGAGGATCCTACTGGTTTATTTAACCGGTCCGATAATTATCCTTTTTTTCGAATGGGTATTCCAGCACATAGTATTATGTGTTCTGATGATAAAGATTCCTGTTATCATCAACCCTGTGATGACCCACAACATGTTGATGTTGAAAACAT
Source organism: Chitinophagaceae bacterium (assembly GCA_016720745.1). Taxonomy (GTDB): domain Bacteria; phylum Bacteroidota; class Bacteroidia; order Chitinophagales; family Chitinophagaceae; genus JJ008. The sequence continues at coordinate 729,574 of JADKKA010000018.1, forward strand.
GGCCTTAATTATCCGGGCTATTGCAGCGTCAACTGTTACTTTAGTGAACGGAAAAGACAGCCCTGCATTGAAAAGGAAACCTAAATAGTATTTTTTAAGGACTGAATACAAATGCAGCAACCCATGTACATACGGGTTGCTGCTTTTTATTAAAATTGATAGCTGTGTTAGTTCTTGATTAATTTCTGAGACAGTTTCTGGTTATTAGCATTTTCCACGGTGATCATATACATTCCTTTTGATAAGCTGCTCAGGTTCATTTTGGCCAGGTTGGTACCATTTTTTACCTGGATATGCTGGCGTTGTACCAGTGAGCCATTGGCACTGAAGAGGCTGATGGTTGCTGTACCGGCGATAGGGCTATTAATATTCAGTGAAACTTCGGTGCTGGCAGGGTTGGGGTAGGTACTCAGGGTCAGTTCTGTGTTTTTAGCACCCTGGAATTTCACCACACTGCTGTAGCTGAAACTGCCATTGTTGTCGGTCTGCAGGATACGGTAGTAAACCGGCTGGTTAAACTGCTCCATATCTATTGCGGAATAGGCCTTGTATTGATCGCTGCTACCGGCGGCGGCTTGTGTATGAACGGTTTTCCAGGTGAAACCATCCAGACTGCGTTGTGTTTGCATGTCTTTGGTATCATACTCACTTAAAGTGGAGAACTGAATATGTACGCCATCCGCTTTTGCTTCCATATTATTAATGCGCAGGTCTTTAACCGGAAGTGAAGAAAGACTGGCACACTGAGAAAAGGTAATATCATCCAGGGCCAGGTCATTACCGCAACCACCGTTTGAATTATTGATGATCTTGTATCTCACCGTCGAAATTCCATTAGGAAGAGTAAAACCGCTGCTGATTTTAACCCAGGTAGGATTACTGCTCTGGGGAATAAAATTGGAAGTAAAAGATGTCAGGGTCTGGTAGGAATTACCAGCACTCAGGTACTCCACCACAAACTGCAGTTTGGGAAGTATGGCGGTGGCACCGCAGGTTCCAAGAGTGTTCACGTTCATTACATATAATGAGACTGAATAATCAGAACCAGGTGTCAATCCATTTACTGTATCCTTATAAAACTCACCCGCTGTATAACCGGCATTGATCACCATCATCCGGCCATTATTATTACCGGTATGATCTTTTGAATCATGCCATTCAGAACGGCCTTGTGAGTTTCTGGAAATCTTATAATCACCATCATTCAGGCTTGAGTTAGAATTATAAGAGTAGGTTGTTACACCTGCAGGAAGTGAAGTAGTGCTACCACTGCCAAAGGTTTCGCGGAACTTAATCGTTTCGCCGTTACAAAGTGTTTGAGCGAAAGCGGTGTTGATTGTCATCAGTACAATTACCAGGGTCGAGAAGTAAAATTTCAGTTTCATAGAGTTGTTTTTCCTTAGTAGGCGATTGGCATGCCAAAACATAAGTACACTGAAAATGAAATTGTTGAGAAAATGGCATGGGTTTGTTTTTTCCAGAATCGGGATTTTTTTTCCGGGCGGGGGATGAATTTGGAAAAACTGAGCGATGTTGTTTCGTAGAAGTACGATAGAGAGAAGTCCGGAAGTCCGGAAGTCCGGAAGTCCGGAAGTCAGGAAGTCGGAAAGTCCGGAAGTCAGGTAGTCCGGAAGACCGAAAGACGGGAAGTCGGGAAGACGAGAAGTCGGAAAGTTCGGAAGAAGTAGTAACTGCGCCCGGGAATACACCCTGTCATACTGAGCTTGTCGAAGTATACTTATGAATAAAAAAAGCGCCGGGTTACAAACCCGGCGCTCATGAATCAAGATTCTTTGCATTGAAGTATTAAGTCCTTCTCTGCGAATACTCAGCGCCCTCTGCGCCTCTGCGGTATAAAATCAGAACCCTTTCTTCTCCACTTTCTTGCCATCAACATCCAGTTCCACAATTTCGTAGCCCAGTTTCTTGATACCATCAAGGATCTTGGCTTTATCACCTACCAGCAGGATATTCATTTTTTCAGGAGCCAGCATTTTTTTGGCAAAGGCATCCACTTCTTTCTTGGTGAGGTTAGCCAGGATTTTATTCTGCTGGTCAATATAATTGGCAGGCAGGTTATAATCCAGGATCCGGCGGATGAAGTTGGCTTTCTGGAAGCCGGTTTCATAACTCCTGGCATCGCGCTGGCCGAGGGAATTTTTCATGAACTTCAGTTCAGCTTCAGAGATACCGTTATCGCGGTAATTGCTGAGTTCTTTCATTACTTCCACGAGGGCGCTGTCGGTGGCATCGGCACGAATACCGGAACTGAAGGAGAAATCACCGGAATACTCATCAGCAGAAAAACCACTGCGGGCCCCATAAGTCCAGCCTTTGTCTTCCCGGAGATTAAGATTCAACCGGCTGTTGAAATCACCACCCAGCGGATAGTTCAACAGCATCGAGCGGTAATAATTACCAGTGGCATCATATTTCTGACCAGTAGCATAACCTACCCGGAACTGAGACTGGGCCGCTTTGGGAATATCCACCATGAATACCTTGGTCTTGTCAATGGAGGAAGCTCCGCCATTGGCTGCAGGCAATTCAATTTTCTTTTTAGGGAGTTTATCCAGGAAGCTCAATTTGGGAAGCACTTCTTCCTGTTTCACATCACCTACCACTACTACTTTTACTCCCTGTGAAGTCATGTAATTATTATAGTAATCCTGTACATCCTGGAGCTTCAGGTTCCTGATGGTATATTCTGTTCCATCTTCATTCATCGCCAGAATATTGTTCGGGCCATAATTGATCTTGGCAAATACCAGATCGGCTACAGCAGCGGGATCTGCTTTGAGTTGTTTGAAACCTTCCACTCTTTGTTTCTGAATCCGGCTAAAAGAGGACTCGGTGAATTTGGGGTTCAGCATTCTTTCTTCCACCATGGCCAGGGTAGCGGCCAGGTTCTTTTTCAGACACTGCACACTAAAAGTGATACCATCCACACTGCTGCTCACACTTACATTACTACCCAGTTTCTGCAGTTCAACAGTCATCTGCTCCGCTGAATAGTTTTTGGTATCCTCATTCATCATGGAAGCAAACATGCTGGCCAATCCGATCTTGGAAGTGTCTTTTCCCTGCAGCAGGTGTCCGCCCGGAATTTTAATTGTGATGGTTACGGTTGGAATTTCATTGGATTCTGTACCGATCATTTTCACACCATTGGGCAGGTCTTTTCTCCAGAACTTCGGCACTTTCACCACGGGGTTGGCACCATTGCCAGGGATTTTGCTGCGATCAAAATTATCTTTGGCTTTATTGTATTTCAGTCCGGCATAGCCATATTCAGGAGCGGTATACTTACTGGAATCAATTTTATAATTATCTGCAGCAGCTATCATTTTGTCCTGGCCTTTCGGTAATACGCTCAGGTATACAGCCGCTTTTCCTTTGATATATTCATTGTACACCCGCATTACATCTTCTTTGGTAACGGACTGGTACATGGTAATCAGCTCGGCAATTTTATTGGGGTTGCCGGTAAAAGTCTGGAAGGAAGCCAGCTGTGATACTTTTCCGGATACACTTTGCAGGCCATTGATCTGCTGTGATTCAATCCCGCCTTTGAACTTGGCTACGTCTTCATCGGTTACGCCTCTCAGTTCAAAAGAGTCAAGGGCGCTACGGAAAAGAGAATCCATGCTGGCCAGTGTTTTACCTGGTGCAGGAGAAATCTGGAACATAAATTCTCCAGCCAGTTCCGAGAGGCTGCTGAAACCACTTGCCTGCAGGGCCAGTTGTTTTTTAACCAGTTGCTGGTACATAACTGAGTTTCTTCCCTGACCGAGTACCTGTGCCAGGCAGGCCAGGGCACCCATGTCCTTATGGTAGTTGGGAACAGTTGGGTATACAATAGAGAGCAGCGGCAGTCGCGCATAATTATCTGTATAAGAAACATAGCGGTCCTGTTTTAAATTAGCCGGTGGTACAACCACGGGATTTACCTCGGGTCCGCGTGGAATAGCTCCAAAATATTTTTCTACCAGTTTCACCACTTCAGCGGGTTTTACATCACCTCCGATTGAAACAGTAGCATTATTGGGACCATACCAGCGAAGGAAGAAATTCTTCAGGTCATTTACATCTACACGGTTAAGGTCTTCCACATAACCAATGGTCAACCAGGAATAAGGGTGACCATATGGGTAAAGGTTACGGGAGGCGGTTTCAAACATCAGTCCGTATGGACGATTATCATAATTCTGTCCTCTTTCGTTCTTAACAGTAGAACGCTGGATCTCAAATTTTTTCTGTGTCACGGCATCCAGCAAAAAGCCCATGCGGTCTGCTTCGAGCCAGAGCATTTTTTCCAGCTGGTTGCTGGGCACTGTTTCAAAGTAATTGGTCCGGTCGCGGTTGGTTGTTCCGTTCAGGGTACCGCCGGCATCAGATACAATTTTGAAGTGTTGTTCATCGGCCACATGGTCACTTCCCTGGAACATCATGTGTTCAAAGAAGTGGGCGAAACCGGATTTGCCAATTTCTTCCCGGGCGGAACCTACGTGGTAGGTCACATCCACGTGAACGATCGGATCACTGTGATCTTCATGGATGATCAGGGTGAGACCGTTAGGTAAAACATATTTTTCGTAAGGAATGACCAGCTCACTGCCGGTTTTAGTTACTTTCTCCACCAGTTTAGTCTGGCCGAAGGCTATGGAAGCCATCAGGAGGCAAGCAGTAAATACTACTAATCTTAATTTCATAAATGTGATGATTTTGAGGATAGGCAAAATAAGCTTTTCCTGACTCTCTGGCCTTGCCATTTATCAATTAACCTACCATTTTTGGGGGAGGCTGAAATCCTCCGGGCTTGTTACCTTTATATCCTAAACGTTTAAACTTTTATTACTATGAGCACAGGAAACCGCAACAACCATGAAATTGACTACAAGTTATATGGCGAAGAATTACAATTTGTTGAAATCGAATTAGACCCCCAGGAGACGGCTATTGCCGAGAGTGGAGCGATGATGATGATGGAAGACGGGATCACCATGCAAACGATTTTCGGGGATGGATCTGCCCAACAGCCCACCGGTTTTTTTGGGAAACTGGTGAGTGCCGGTAAAAGGGTATTAACGGGGGAAAGCCTGTTTATGACGGCTTTTACCAATGAAGGGCAGGGCAAGAAAAAAGTAAGTTTTGCGGCACCGTATACCGGTAAAATCATTCCGATGGACCTGCGGGAACTGGGTGGTACCATCATTGCCCAGAAAGATGCCTTTCTCTGTGCGGCCAAGGGGGTAAGTGTGGGGATCCATTTCCAGCGTAAACTGGGGGTTGGCATTTTCGGGGAGAGGGATTTATCATGGAAAAACTGGAAGGAGATGGCATGGCCTTTTTGCATGCCGGTGGTTATATTGTCGAGAAAACCCTGAATGCCGGAGAGGTATTGAAGATTGATACAGGTTGTGTGGTTGCTTATACACCTACCATGCAGTTTGATATAGAATTTGTAAAGGGCGTGAAGAACTTCCTTTTTGGTGGTGAGGGATTATTCTTTGCCAGGCTCCAGGGCCCCGGAAAAGTATGGATACAATCATTGCCGATCAGTCGCCTTGCTGGTCGTATTGTAGCTTACGGAACGTATAAGCGGAAGGAAGAAGGAAGTGTGCTGGGGGGATTGGGGAATTTGTTTGATGGGAAAGAATGAGAACGATCAATACATTTTTTTTTACCGCGAAGAACAGGAGTTAAAGAGGTTTCGCAGAGATAAGAAAACAGATTAAATCTCTCTGCGATATCTCTGTGAACTCTTGTTCTCTGCGGTGAATCAATTATTTCACACCCGGATATTGACTGGCTAATACCAGTTCATAATCCGGGTTTTTTTTCAGGCTGGCGAAAAAGGCCCTGAGTAAAATAATATCTTCTTCATTCCGGAAAGCCTGATCATGTGCCAGTAATACGAGGTGACCAGGTGTTTTTGTAGCGCTGTCGCGGAGCAGGTTTTCCATCCTCCGGAAGATCAGGGCTGTATCGGCATCTGGAACAAAGGTCTGGTGATCGAAGCCCCATTCCACATCCCAGCCCATGACTTTGAATCCGGCTGTAAAAACGGAGTCGATCGCTGTCTTACTTTCCCTTACATCCGTATGTTGAATTTCGCCAATGCGCCAGGCATTCCTTCCGGGCATACGGGCGACTGAATTATTAAAATGAAGGCTGTCATTGCTGCGGATAAAATCAGCCACCACCTGTGATGGATCTTTATAAAAACGGCTGTACCGGTTTCCGGCATGACTAAAACTATGGTTACAGAGTTCAATACCCGGGGTGTTTTTCAGTTTTTCCCAGGTTTGATTTTGTTCCCGGCTGTCGCGGGTATGTTTGGCAACAATAAAGAAGCTGACTGGCACCTGTTCTTCTATTACGGCGTTCAATACATTCATGGTTCCGGCATTGGGGCCATCGTCAAAAGTGAGGTAGATTTTTTTTCTGCTGCTGCGGATTTGGGCCATCGAGTCGGCCACCTGCTGCTGGCGAATGGTAAAGCTGTCCGGCGTTGTTTTTTTGGTAGTATCCAATTGATGTTCCTGATCGCTCTTTTCAGGGCTTTGGGAACAGGAGACCAGGAGTATTACAAGTAAAGTAGCCAGTAAATAATAGGGATTGTTTACAAAAGCCGGTCTTGCCATAGGGGCAGTGTGGCCGGCATCGGGGAGTATCATGGTGGTTGTGGGTTTGCCTTTTTATGCAAGACAAAACAGCCATGTGAAATTACAGTTTGGTTATCTGGCTTTATAGCCCCGGCTGGTTAAATAAGACTTAAAATCAGTGATTCCTTTTAGGCGTTCCTGCTATCGTTGCACAACCAGTTTTTGCCTCACATTTAGGTTTCCGGATTGCAGTACAATAATGTAAACCCCAATTGCCAGATCAGTCGTTGCTACAGTTATTTGCTGTTGTCGAACGCTTTCAGTTTTTAAGCATACGCCGGCAGTATTATATATACGAAGGGTGATATTGTTTAACGGAACTCCGGAGATAACATTCGAGAAACTGTTGTTTGCAGGGTTAGGTGAAATTTTCCAATAACCTTCATTCCCGATTTCGATCAGTCCGGTTAGCACTGCATTAATGCTATTCGAAGGAGAAGAGCTACAGGCATTTTGGGTTGTAATACAATAGTAAGTTCCGCTGGAAGTAATGGTATATGCAGGGTTGGTGGCACCGCTGATGATGCCGGCAGCATTATACCATTGGTTTCCACTCACCACATTGGAGGTCAGGATATTTCCGGATTGGGTGATGACCGGCGGTACCGGTCTGGGTGTAACATTAACTTTTAAAGTGGTAAATCCCCCCGGGCCGTAATTATTGACCCCTCTCACGATAATTTCTCCGGATTGAGCAGCGGCACCGAAGTTTAGTGTAATGGAATTGCTGGAACTGCTGCCTGTTATACCGGCAGGCATTGACCATGCATAAGAAGTTGCATTGGGGATTGGAGGCACTGTATAGGTAACATTGTTGTCGCCCTGACAAACAGTGGAGAGTCCGGTAATAGCCGAACTGCAACCAGGGATATGATTTTTAACAGCCCTGTATAATAAAAAGGTAACGGCTTCCATACCAGAGGGAAAACAATTGGTCAGCCCTGTAACTGAAAATTTCAGGCATGAATCATACATCATTTTGCTCCGGTATCCCCAGGTGGAACCGCCGTGGCCCCAGTACGTATAGCTCTGTGTGGTTTCCCGGCTGATACCCAGACCATACTGGTACAAGGAGTTGCCGGTACCTATGAAATTAGTGAGTTCATGGAGTGAGGATGGCTGAAGAATTTGACCGTTAAATACAGCATTATACCATTGCAGCATTTCTGATGGCGTTGAAAAGATAGCACCGGCGCAACCAGCGGCGGAATTAAGTCCGGTTCTTGCGGTATCATGGTAATCAATAGTATTCCACCATCTGTGTGCGATAGTACCGGATGCAGGTTCTTCCACATCATAAAATGTACTGTCCATGCTAAGGGGTGTAAATAAACTATCTCTGATTAAACGGGCAATCGAAAACCCGGTGGCATTTTTAGCAATCATTCCTGCAAGAACATAATTGATATTGGAATATTCATAACTGGTACCTGCAGGAAAAAATGGTGCTCCCAGCCAGCCCAGTACTTCTGTAGCTGTAAACATCCTGGCAGGATGTGCCTTGATTGTGTCCATCCAGGGTGCAATGAATAGTGGGTCGGAAATACCGCTCGAATGATTGAGCAGTTGCCGGATTCGGATTGCGGGATTGATATTTGGGTAATTGGGAAGCCATCTGCTGAGGGGGTCGTCAAGACTGATGATCCGGTCTTCTGCGAGTTTTAGCATCATGACAGAAACAAAGAGTTTGCTATTGCTGGCAATACCCATCCGCATACCGGTATTGATGGGTTGACCGGTATGTGAAATACCGGCAACACCAATCCAATTTCCCTGGCCTGGTATGCTTACGCCAGCCGACATCCCTTTAATATTTCCAACCTGCTGAAAATAGGAATTCAGGGTATCCTGCAGCATATTGGCAAGTTGAGAATTGAAGCTTTGGGCATTGGATTCCTGCCATGAATTCATCAGGAAAAAAAGTATTGATATTAGCTTCGCAGGCTTCATACAAAGATCAGACTGAATACTATTGGTGACGGTCCTTCTAAAGCTACAAAACAGGTTTGAAAGCACATAGGAACAGCAGTATTATACCCTGACATAACTGGTAAACCCTTAGTATTTAACTATTAAAAGTTATAGGAATTGGGCTTATTCAGTTGCCTTATTACTTTTTTAATAAAGGAAGTCTCTTTCCATAAGTAAGCTGTTGCCAGATCTATTCCATGGGACCAAAATTGAAATAGCGGAACCAGCAATGGCTGTATGCCACTTGTAAGAGGTACACAGCAATACCGATTGGTACAAAAACGGAAGGGCCGACCCGGCCGCCAAAACCCAATCCCACTCCGTAATAGATACAGATACCAATAATTGTTTGCATCAGGTAATTGGTCAGGGCCATCCGTCCCATGGGAGCCAGGAAACGGAACCTGGTCATTCCTTTTTTTCTTTCCCAACGCAGGCAAATCATGGAAACATAAGCCAGGCAGAGTGGTACCACACTGGTGGCATAAAATAACGTATGAACCATCCCAATCGGGGAAGGAATATGTTTTTGAAAGAACTCAAAATAAAAGCAAGCGATGGCAGAGGGAATACCAATGAGGAGTCCCCATTTTCTCAATCTTTTGAAAAGAGAAATATTGTCCGCCAAATGCGCATAGATCATTTTACGTCCGGCATAAAGTCCGATGAGAAACATGCCCAGTACTTTGGGGATACGGTTGCTATCAAGAATATAAGCGTAGCGATAGAGATAACCGGACTCCTGCCAGTTTCGCCATTCCTTCCAGCCGGCTCCGTCTTTGTACAGGTAGTATGCAAAATTTTCGTCAGCCGGGATTCCGTTTTTCTGATCAATACTGATCGCCAATTTTTCCAGAATGCTGCCGTTCTTATATTGGAATAGAACACTGAATAAATCAAAAAGCAGCGGAGAAAAAATTAACACCGCTGCAAGGATCAGTAAGTAGCGGTTACTTAACTTTCTGAAAAGGGGTAAAATAAAACCGATCAATGCATAGAGCAGGAGGATATCACCTTCCCAGAGTAAAAGAAGATGTCCGGCGCCCAGCAATAAGAGGATCAGGAGCCGGCGATAAAATATTTTCAGTGGGTTGGTGCCTTTTTGTTCGTTGCGGACCAGGATAATGGAGAAGCCGATACCGAACAACAGGGAAAAAAGGCTATAAAATTTTCCGTTTATAAAAACTTGTTCCAGCATACCGATGATGCCGTCGCTGGTCCAGGTAGAAAGAGATTCTTTAGCCGGCTGCGGAAGGAACGCCCATCCGGAGAAGCCAAAGAGGTTATCCATCATCACACCCAAAAGGGCAAAACCACGAAGGGCATCGAGGAGGTTCGAACGTTCTCCTGTGCCAACAGGTAGGCTGGGGTTTTGCATATTTACTTAATGATTTCTGTTTTAACCAGCAGTCCATTCGCAATAAAATTATCAGCTCCTGCCAGTTCAAGTGTATAAGTGGGAAGGGGTCCTTTTATTTTCTCCATATGCTGAACAGTATAGAATCTTTTTTCAGCAGGGACAAAGAGTTTTGTACCAGCAGCGAGTGTTTTTACATTTACCTGCTGGAGATAATAGGCATTCGCTTTTGAAGCATTTACTGCGGCCCATTCACCTGTTGCAGTATAAAATGGGTGGTCAGCGGTACAGGTGATCTCCTTTCCGTCCAGGACAATTTTCACCAGACTGGCATGTTGTTTTTCAATCAGCCTGGTAACGGCAACCGGTTTCATGGATTGAGTGGCGATATCGTAGCTCATTACCCAATCCCCTTTCCTGATTTCCTCAATGGGTTTTAAGGAACCGTTGGCCATTGTAACGCCGGTTCCTGCGCCAAAACAATGTACATCGATGCCCTCAAAATAAATTTCACTGATGGCGCAGTCTTCAAACTGAGCGCCTTTATACACTTCCATGATTTCGAATTTCATGGTCCAGGCCGGTTTGGCGGACAGTACTTCCCAGTCATCCCTGTTGGCATTGCCAATCGGCGAGAAGGTGAAGATTTGTTCATTGCGCACATCCTGCAGGTTCAGGATAGCAAAGGGTTTATTGTTGAGGTACATTTTCAGTTTTTTCACCCGGGCATTATCTCTCCAGGCTTTTTCTGATTTTACGTAGCCATTTACTATTTTAATTGTAGTGATGCGGGCAGCGGTGGGGCTGAAGCGGTAGACCAGGTATTCTCCCACACCATTGCCAGGAACGCCTTCCACCCAGGCTGTTTTATAGCTCAGGTCATGCGCATTGCTGCCATCATATTGTATGCCTGATTGCGGCGCCAATGAGGAAGAGGAATAAACAGAATCCGGACCACCGCCACAATACCAGCTGCAGCCTTCTCCTACGGCATCCCAATAGGATTTCATTTCCATCTCTTCACATTGTTCTAATTTTTTGCGGTCAGTAGCATTGAGCTTTTCATACCCTCCTGCTTTATCTGCTTTTTCCATCAGCAACGTGCAGGCCTGTAAGGATTGCTGATAAGCCTGTTCACCCGCAGTGGATTTATTGATCAGTTCTCCGAGTTTGGGATTCATTTGGCGGGGTGTCTGTGCGGCCAGATTCAGGAAGGCAAAGCAGACCGGGAGCAGTAGTAGCCGATACATGTTGGATAGGTTTGGTGGTAAAATGCAGCAGTAAGTTAGTTTTTTTGGGTAAAACGCTGAAGAGAATTTAGTAAATGGCAAACCCGGCTCTGTAAACAGTAGAATTCCTGTACTTGGAAAGGCAGGTACTTGTCAGGGTAACCCATATGCAACTGTAAGCAGCGGTACTCCCTGTTATTCATTCAAACTACAGACAAGCAGTAGGATTGCCGGATCATATTATAAAAACGCAATTAACTTGTAAGCAGATTATAATTTCTTCAGCAACAATTTCTTCTGCGAAAAATTAAATGCCGCATCCAGCATTTCCATGAATTTTGCCCAGTTTTCTTTTTTCACCGTAGTTTGTTTGTATAATTTTTTGACCAGGATGCTCAGGGTATTTCCTTCCACAGAAGCCTGTACAGCGAAAGTGCCGGTTTCGTTATCAATATTCATATTCAGGTTCTGAACGCCTACCGCTTTATAACCTTCCGGAATCGTAAAGTTGATAATATTCCGCAGGCTGCGGGGGAAACCCATATGGGCATCCACTTCCCTTTGCCTTTCGTCCTGTGAAATGAAAAGCTGCTCACCAATCAGGCCCGGTACATTCACGAGCAGGTTATCACCCGCCTTCATCACCATATCACTCAGGCTCATTTTATTTGTATAGTTTAATTCCTGTTTACGCCAGGTACGGCCATCAGAATTGAGCGAGAATTCATGATAGGCACTGATATTGTCAAAATCATCACCCAGGGCATCTTTCATGTATTCCAGTTTCCTGGTTTTGTCTTCTTTTTTGCGCTCCCGCAATTTTTTCTTCATAACTCTCCAGTTGTACTCCTTTCATACTGCCCCTTACATCATCTTCCCCTCCATAGCTACGGTGATCATCATCCAGCGCCGTGGTATGGATCAGGGCCTGTACATTATAGAATTTCTTACTTAAGCCCGTTGCAGCTTTTTGTAAGGTCACTGCCATACTTTTTGATGCCGTGTCTATTGACGCTGTGATCGTATTGGTAGTTACATTGTCTTCCGGTTTGCTGGCAGGTAATGTTATCGGCGTGGCGGTTGGATTCTTGCCCAATGAAATAATATAGGCCGGGGTATTCAGGTACTCTTCCCGGAAATCAAAAGGGTTCGAAAAAATGGTACTGTTGAAAATGAATTTATCTTTCACTTTCACCATCCATTCCGGTTCTGTTCTGAAAATAATATTTTCGGGCCTTGTCAACGTAAGCGGCGTGGTCACCACCAGGTCATATGGAATCTTGCGCAGGTCCAGGCACTGGGTCAGACAGGAAGCAAACAATTCACTGGAAAATCCGTTCGAGCGGTAATGGGCCATATGCCGCAGCACATAGTAAGCTTTCTGGATATAATCATCTTCCCTTAAATCAGTGGCGCCAATTTGTTTCAGGTAGGCTTTAGCCATGGTATAATAAAATGAGCCATCCAGCCGGTTGTAGAGGTTGTTCATTTTTTTGGCCAGTTCTTCCGGACTGATATTCTGTTTTAGTTCACCCCGGTCGCCAATAAAAAGATCAGAGCGGTTTTCGCTGCGGGAGAAAACAATCTGAAATTTAACCATGGGCAATTCAACCATGCTGTTGACCCAGCGGGTATCACTGATTTTATCCCGGTTGCGGTCTTCCCAGCTGTATTCGGCATTACTATTCCCGCTTTCTTTGAAGGCCGGGGCCCCCATGGTGGATTTGGAGTTGATAAAGGATTTATCGTCTGTATCAATTTCAAATTTCTGGCTGAGCACCGGGTACTCTCTTGTGCAAACAAAATAGATGGGATCAAATTCGATATAGCTCATCTTTTTAACAGTATTGTCATCGTAAAAGATGGTGCCATAGTCAATGATATCACCGGGGTCGAGGTCAGGAAGCGCTACTTTAAAAAAAGATCACCCGGCTTTTACTTTTATCATAATAGGTGCTGGCTTTCCCAATATAAGGTGTGTAAGTGGAGGGAACGTTGTCGTTATCCTCGATATAAATCGCATTCCGGATAGATACATCTTTCACGGTTCCGTCGGGTTTTATAATGCGGATGCCTGCTCCATCATTGGAAGAGCCGATCCGGAAATAAAAAGATGAATAGGTATTCACGGCATCCCGGTCGTTGAGTTTGATCCTGCGGCGGGTGATTTCATAGACGGCCAGTTTATTGGCATCCTTATCAAAGGAGAAACGGGTTTTTTGGGCAATGATGACACCGCTTTCTTCTTTCCATTTATCAGGAACAGCACTCACAGCAAAATCAGGATCCGGGTCATCCCAGATTTGTTTCATGTTACGGGCGATGCTTTCCAGTTTGGAGGGGGTGAAAGTGGCTTCGTCGTCATCCTGAGCATCACCTAACAAAGGCAAGCTGAAAATATATAGTGCAATGAGGAGCTTTCCTTTCAAATGTAATTGCTTCATATAGAAAAATTTTTTTTCCCGCAAAGGGCGCAAAGAAGCGCAAAAAGAGTTTGAAATTTATGGCTAGTTTCATATTGTGCATAGAAATGTTACGATAACTTAATTTATGATAAAAACCCAAAGGATATCAAAGTCCGTTTACTTTCCTGAAAATCCCATTCTTTATATACTCCACATTAAAATTGATCAGAAATCCAAGTTTTATTTCTGTGATTTTCATGTAGTTTAAAATTGTTTTATGATGAATCTTTTCAATTGTCTCAATTGACTTAAGTTCAATGATCACTTTGTTATCTATTATAATATCAGCCCGAAATGATTTGTCAAGGATAGTGTTTTTGTATTGAACCGGTATTTCCATCTGTCTTGAAAATGGAATATTTCTTTCAGTTAACTCATAAGCAAAAGCAGACTCATATACACTTTCCAAAAGACCTGGTCCTAATATTTTATGAATTGTATAAGCAATATCCACTGCAATTGTTCCTATTTCGTTCTCAGTCATTCTAAATACTTCTGGTTTTCATTTACTTTATCGCTAGTGCTTTGCGTTCTTTGCGCCCTTTGCGGGAAATAAAATTCCGCGAAGCGGGTCCCGGGGAACCATCATGGCTTCTTAATTAGTATCAGCGTACTATTAAAATCCTTCAGCTTATCCGCAAATTTTTTCCAGTTCTCAAAATCTGCTTTCCGGATCCGGCCGGTAGGAAAGGAAAGGGTTTTTTTGAAACTGATTTTATTGTCTTTACTGCTATAGGCTGCGGTCACTGCATAGTCGGCATTTTTTTCATCAATAGGAGCGGGGAGTGAAGCTACTTTGTAACCTGCCGGAAGGATCAACTCCGTTTCATCCTGTGAGATATACCCGCTGCTCAATGCATAATCCTGTTGCCTGTCCTTGTCAGGAATCAATCCGCGGAGATCTTCCGGGAAGAAATCAATACCCAGGTATATTTCTTTGTCTTCGGTGATGATATAATTCGTGAGATCAATGTCACCTTCCACCACCACCGGAATTTCCCGGTTATTGAGATCAGATGTTTTTACATTGGTCACCACCAGGTTTTTGTTCCCGAATTCCAGGAAACGCTGGATCACTTTCTTTTTGTCGTGTGTGGGCAGGTCGTGGTAATACTGGTGAAACCGGGTGCGCTGTTCTCCGGTCAATGTAGCTTTTACATGTCCCTTCAGCACATTGTCTTTCAGCTGAAAACTGGTTTGGGTGAGCAGCTTACTTTTTCAATATCCATTAACGGTACTTTCTTCACTTCATACTTATCACCTTTTCCAATGAGTACTTCCTTTCCCTGTATCCGCCAGGCATAGTCACCAAAGGGGATATATTTTTCAGTGCCATCCAGGTAATATTCTTTTCCGCCGATCATGACGGTGCTGATACAATGATTGTCCACTGCCAGCGAAGGAAGCGTATAGTCGTAAGGAATATGCCGGGTACCAATCCAGGTCATGTACGCATCAAAGCCTGCGATTTTCAACATTTCGGTAATGAGGTTGGCCATTCCCTTGCAGTCGCCATATTTTGATTTGTATACCTCATTGGCGGAAGCAGGAATAAAACCGGCCAGTCCGTCTTCAAATGCGATATAGCGGATATTGTCCTGTACCCAGTAAAAGATCGCTTTTACTTTATCAATATCCGTGCTCTTGCCACGGGTAAGTTCAGCCACTTTTGATTTAAAATCATCGGGCTTGTTCACTGTTTTCTGATAGAGGAATTTGTACCAGTTATACAGATCGCCGACATCGGCAAATCCATTTTCCTTTTTACCATCGTTACTGAAAGATTTCACTACAAACACAATATGCGGATACGTATAAGCAATACCAATCCCCCGGCTTTCACTTTTAAGGCCGGGTACATTCAGCATTTTAAAAGTGTAGACCGTCATATTTTTTTCCGTGGTCTTCTGTTTGGTGATTTTATAATCAGCGAAATTGTATTCCCGGAGATCCAGTTCCAGCCAGTCGGGCACTTTTACCCTTATGATTTTTTCCTTGGCAGGATAAAAACTGTGGAAATAAACGGAAGTGAGGTATTTGCTGTCGAGGTATTTTTTTTCTGTCTCCACACGTGTGGCATCTCCATAACCGGAGAAGCCGATATTGAAATACTTCACCCGGCTGTCATCTGAAAAGTAATCACTGGAACTGGCAGAACGGTCAATGGCATATCCCACATTGTAGTTTTTCTTCACCCCAAACATTCCTTTCATTTTTTCCAGTTGTTTGAAGGAAGTGATCTTGGTAAAGGAATTATAGAAATCGTAATACTGGATCCCTGCAGATTCCCGGAGGGATAAAAAATTGATCCCGGTACTGCGGGTAGCCATTACTACAGATCGCTTATCCTCGCTGCGGCCTTTGTCAAAACTAAACTCCTCTTCCACCAGGGTGGCGGCTACCCGGTCTTCGGTGAATACTTTTTTCAGGCGGTTGGCCTCATAAATATCTTCATCGGACTGGGCCGGGACGACCAGGGGAAGGAAGAGCAGGGCGATCAGGAACCTGTACAATAGCTGCATAATGGAGTTTTAACTGTAACAATATAAAAAGACTTGCTGATATTGGGTGGGGTTGGCACCTGATTTTTACTGAGAAAAATCAAGCATTTCAGAACCTGAATTGCTTTAAATTCGCGAAACAATTTAAACAGCCATATGTCCAGGAAAAAGGAAGTCTTACAGGATGTAGTGATCAAGTTCGCCGGTGATAGCGGGGACGGGATGCAGCTCACAGGAAGTCAGTTTACCAATAATACCGCTATGATGGGGATCGATCTGGCCACTTTCCCGGATTTCCCGGCGGAAATCAGGGCCCCACAGGGTACCTTACCCGGGGTCAGTGGATTCCAGCTGCGTTTTTCAAGTGATAGCGTGTACACACCCGGTGATGCCGTGGATGTACTGGTAGCCATGAATGCCGCCGCCTTAAAAGTAAACCTGACCGCTCTGAAAAAAGGGGGAAAGATCATTGCCAATATTGATGGATTTGACGCCAAGAACCTGCGACTGGCCAATTATCCGGAAGGGGAGAACCCGCTGGAGAATGGCAGCCTGGATGGATATGATCTGATCAAAATGGATGTGACCAAGATGACCCGGGAAGCCCTGAAGGATATTACCCTGGGGATGAAAGAGAAAGACAGGGCCAAAAATATGTTTGTACTCGGATTTCTGTACTGGATGTACAACCGGGATATGAACAATACGATTGAATTTCTGAAAGAGAAATTTGGCAAGAAGCCGGAAATTCTCGACAGCAATGTAAAAGTGCTCCAGGCTGGATATAATTACGGCGATACCACAGAAACTTTTACCACTACCTATGCAGTGGAGAAGGCCAAAATGGAACCGGGTACCTACCGTTCCATCATGGGTAACCAGGCCGTGGCCTATGCCCTGATTGCCGCTGCCCAGAAAAGCGGACTACCCCTTTTCCTGGGTTCATATCCTATTACCCCTGCTTCAGATATCCTGCATGAATTATCCCGCTATAAAAATTTTGGTGTAAAAACTTTTCAGGCCGAAGATGAAATTGCGGCGATCACATCCACCATTGGTGCAGCTTATGGCGGAGCCCTTGGTGTGACTACTTCCAGCGGACCTGGTATTGCCCTGAAAGGGGAAGCGATTGGTTTGGCGGTGATGCTGGAGATTCCCTTAATCGTGATCAATATTCAAAGAGGAGGCCCATCAACCGGCTTGCCCACCAAAACAGAACAAAGCGACCTGATGCAGGC
Organism: Chitinophagaceae bacterium; assembly: GCA_016720745.1. Lineage (GTDB taxonomy): Bacteria > Bacteroidota > Bacteroidia > Chitinophagales > Chitinophagaceae > JJ008. The sequence continues at coordinate 747,003 of JADKKA010000018.1, forward strand.
TTATTATGGCCGTAACGGGGAATGCCCGATGCCGATTATTTCTGCTTCCACACCAGCCGATGCTTTTGATGCTGCTTATGAAGCCGTGCGGATTTCTGTTCAGCATATGACACCGGTGATGTTCCTGAGTGACGGATATATAGCCAATGGAGCAGAACCCTGGAAATTCCCGACAAGTGAACAATTACCTCCCATCACCGTCAAATTCAAAACTGAACTGGGTCACGGAGAAACCAAGTTCCTGCCCTACCTGCGTGATGAAAAACTGGCCAGACCATGGGCTGTTCCCGGTACACCAGGTCTCGAACACCGGATCGGTGGTATTGAAAAACAAAATAATACCGGAAACGTAAACTATGAACCAGAAAATCACCAGCTGATGGTGAAGATCCGGCAGGAAAAAGTAGATAAGATTGCTGAATACATCCCCGAACAGAAACTGGATAGTGGCCCGGAAAAAGGAAAGATCCTGGTACTGGGATGGGGTTCTACCTATGGCGCTATCAAATCAGCAGTTGCTGAATTACAGGCCCGTGGAGAATCGGTAAGTCATGCCCATCTGCGTTATATCCGGCCTTTCCCTAAAAATCTGGGTGCCATTCTGAGTAATTTTGAGCAGGTGCTGATTCCGGAAATTAATAATGGACAACTTATTAAAATTATCCGTGACCTGTTCCTGATTGATGCCAAAGGGTATAATAAGATCATGGGCGTACCGATCACCAAGACTGAACTGGTATTGAAACTGGATCAGATGCTGGGTGGATTAAACTAGGCGCGATATATCAAATGAAAAAAAGCCCCCGGGTTTTTGTTGTTATAGCTGCATTAATTTGTCAGACAGGCTGCCTGTCAAAAAAGGACAAACCAGTTGATACGAACTGGTCAGCTTTGCCCGAAGTGGTAGCTATTGACAGCCTGCAGTCTACTGATTTTGTTCCCACCCTGGATCATCCTATTGATCCTGCACGTAATACTGTATATGCAGTGGCTATGCAATATGCCTGGGATACGCTTTCCCGTTTACTGCCCGGTGGCCTGCAAGAAAGCAATCGATATAGCGGCGACCTCAATCTCCTTCGGCAGGCAGTTGGTTTTCAGTCAGCGCTTACTAAGGATGAATACAGTATCCGAACACAGGTAGATGGTGCCGAAATTGTAGCGGAAGCTTTTTCAATAAGACACTGCCCTTTCCTTCGAAGATGGAAACAGCTGATACACCACTAGTGTTCATTGGAGAAAAAGTAAAAGCTTTTGGGATGTACAACCCGGATCCAGCGATCAGGGAATTTTGTCAGGTGGGGTATTATGAATCAGATCAGGCTTTTTTATTAAAAATATTTCCCAAAGATGAAGCGCATGAGATCTGGTTGCTTTTATGCCGTGATAATCTGCAGACATTAGGAGCTGCCGTTCAAAAAGCAAAGGACTGGTTGAAAACCGGAGAGGAGCAGGCGCGCAGTGAAACACATCAATGGAAATACCGGTTTAACAGCAATGATGTGATTTCTCTGCCGGAAACAAGATTCAATATTGCGGCACATTATAAAGGACTGGAAGGACAGGTCATCTACCTGAAAGAAGGTCAAAGAACGATTGTAACGGCTTATCAGCGTACCGGTTTTATCCTGAATGAAACCGGTGCCGTAGCGGAAAGCCATGCGGTGATGGTCGTTGATTCGGCAACAGCACCCGTTCGAATGGAAATGCCTCCTCCAAAAAAACTGGTCTTCAACCAGCCATTCTATATTATCCTGAAAAGAAAAGCGGCAGCCCATCCTTATTTTGTGATGCGGGTGGCCAATGCGGAGTTACTTGTAAAAAAGTAGCAGTCTATAACTACAATCAAATCTGTCTGTGCATCTATATTAAAAAAGGGTTGTCGTAAACTGACAACCCTTTTTTAATAGATAAGCGCTAAGATTATTTGTTCTTATTCATTTCCTTTAGTTGGTCCATGGCTTTCTGCAGCACTTCTTCTGCATTATCATCAAAGCTCAGATCAGTAAAGCTGATTTTATCGATCTTGATTTCCTTCGGATGATTTTTTTCTTTTTCGAGGAGCATTATTCCAAGAGCAGGGATGGTCAGGTTCTCAATGGTACCGCTGATTTTCCATTTATGTCCGCCCGCGCCATTATCGCCCATGTCCTTGCATTCGGTGAGGGTAACATTGGTGCCATAGAGTTTTTCTTCTCCTCCCATTAATCCGCCAAACTGCTGTGCATTATCGTCTTTGCCACGTCCGAAGCTCATCCCTGTAAGGGGATAGGTACCTGCCTTGGTATCAAAAACAAAACGGAGGATCATCCCTTCGTTACCGGGTCCCGAGCTGGTGGTGATCATGCCGCGGTAGGGGGCTCCTGCTTTTAATTTTTTAGGGTCTTTGTCTACCAGGATACTACCGCTGAGTTTGATTTCTTTGCCTTCAACAGTTACGGTATAATTGGTATAGCGGTCTGCGGTACCCAGGGTGGCAGCAGGATCAGCGGGAGTGGTAGTGGTTTGATCGGGGGAAGAGGTTGTTTCGCTAACAGGCTTGTCTTCCTTTTTGTTGTTACAAGCGATCAGGCTGGCGGTTGCAGCAAACAGGATCCATTTTTTCATAAATAGGGGTTTAATAATTTAGGGTACAAAAATAATTCCTGTATGGCAGTAATCCTTTTTTTCCTGCCTGACTTTTCGCCTCTGGAAAGAGGGCATATTTAAATTGGGGAGAACTGTTTACAAATAAAACGGCAAAAAAAATGACCCGTTCTGGCGGGTCATAATAATGATTTATTGATTGGTGGAGCCTGATCAGGTATAAACTTCTGTTGCACTTGGCAGCATAAAGGCAATCACAAAGGCCAGCATGGCGATGATAAGGCCATACATGAAAATATTATAGGCGACCCGGAGGTATTTATATTTCTTGGCCAGTACCACCCCCAGGAAATACTGGTCCTTGATCATGCTGTTATTCATGTACACTTTATCTCCCAGCATTTCTGTCATCCCCCAGTTATAATCATCCAGGCTCATATTATGATAGTTTCCAAAGAACAGCAGGTTGGTTCTTTTGCCGGCGATATCATCTCTTGTAAAAGTGCCATGGGATACATTGGGCCGTGTAGCCAGGATACCAAAAACAATTGAGGATACACAAACCAGGGTGATGATGGCCACCGGAATCTGAAGATTAGGATCAGTCTGCAATTTTTCAAAGAGACTGGCCATCATGATAGATAATATGATCGAGTTCACCGAGATCAGGATATTGGCCTTGGAATCGGCCATACCACTGAGGTTGGAATGGCTTTGCGCCATGATACGAAAGACGGTGGCAATACTTCTGTCGGCTTCTTTTTCTTTTTCTCTTTTGGCTTTTGCCTCAGCAGCGGCGGCCGCTTCCGCCGGGTCCTTTATTTTTTCCTTTTTTTCCTTGTCTTTTTCTTTTTTCTCAGGTTTCATGGTTTCAGGTTTTATGTCATCCTCTTTGTTGAGTAGGCGGATCAGGTGCTGGTCTTTTACCGGCTGCAACTGCTCCCTGCCATAGGTGGTAAAATAAGAATGCCTTTCCAGGAAACGGATATTAATTTTTCGCCAGTCTTTTTTGGATACATCGTTGTCTCCAAATTCGTTCAGTTCCTGTCGTAGTAAACGGTTTTTTTCGTCGAAGGAGGCTGTACCCAAATGAAAAAGGTCCGCATCACAAATAATCTCTTCCAGGTAATTATCGGGTGTTTGCGGCATCCTGGTGGCATTGATACAACCCTTTACCCGCAATTGCGTAGCTTCATCCAGATTTTTGGATTGCATGAATTCTTCGGCCATTTTTAAGCTGGCGGCCTCATGGTTGATGGAAGTTCCGGTGGTATAGCCCGTATCATGAAACCAGGCGGCGAGGTAGAGGGCAAAACGGTCGTTTTCGCTGATTTGCTGGCTGTCGGCCAGCACCTGACAGGCGGCCACTACCTCACGGGTATGTTGAAGCGTATGGAACTTTATATTTTTGTCCAGCCTATTTTGCAGCATGTCCGTAACCAGTGTCTGGGCATCCTGTAGAATAAGTAATTGGTCGTCAGTCATGCTATAAAGATAACTTTTGATAAATTTAAACCAAAATCAGCGGAATGAGTTTTTTAAATTTCAAGTCAAAGGCCTCCGGGTGCTCTATTTTATTCCTGTTTATTTTGCTGGCCGGCTGTAAGCAAAAGGTTAGAATGATCAAGTCGCCTCCGCATTATAGTTTCAAATCAGTACAGACTTTCAAACTGGATTTGAAGCTAAAAGAAATTTCAGGGCTGGCCTGGGATACCCGCAGGGATGAGTTCCTGGCCCATTATGATGAAGCAGGAAAACTGTATATCCTGGATAAAACAGCCAATGGCATCACCGCTGAATATCCTTTCGGGGCCAAGGGGGATTATGAAGATATTGCTATCTATAACGGAACGCCTTATGTTTTGATCAGTAATGGTACCATCATAAAGATCAACAGGGATAGTACCGGTAAAGTGATCAGCGGGGAAAAAGCCGGTCAGTTAAATATTACCGGCACCAATGATTTCGAAACCCTTTATGCTGATACGGCCCGGAAAGCCCTGGTCATGGTTTGTAAAAATTGCGCCATGGATGATAAGAGCAAGGTCAGTGCCTTTGCTTTTTATCCGGATTCTATTGGTTTTGTGAATGAGCCCGTTTACCAGATTGATGCGGCTAAGATCAAGGACATGTCAGCTAAACTGGGGCATCACAAGACTTCTAAATTGCAACCCTCGGCGGCTGGCATTCACCCCATTGATAAGAAATTATATATCATTTCATCTGCTGCCAGTCAACTGGTGATATGTGACCAGAATGGGAATCCGGAACAGGTATTTGAACTGGGAGAGAAGCTTTTTCCGCAGCCGGAAGGCCTAACATTCAAGAATGATGGAACCATGTATATTTCCAATGAAGGAGTGGCTGCCAAAGCTACCATTCTGCAGTTCCGTTATACTGCCAACTAATTGACCCGGATCCGGGAAGTTATCCGCAGGCTTAGCCAAAGCCAGCCAATTCCAAAAGAATATCCGGCGATCACATCAGATGGGTAATGCACCCGCAGGTAAATCCTGCTAAAGCCGATAAGCAGGATCAGTAAAATCAGGAATCCGATGACCAGGCTTCTTTGTATTTTATGTTGCCGCAGATGCCTGCCGAGCAGCCAGATCAGCAAACCATAAAAGGCAATACTCATCATGGCATGTCCGCTGGGAAAACTATAATTGGTAATGCCATTCACCAAAGGATGATCGGGCCGGTCACGTTGAAACAGGTTCTTGAAAAGTGACATGAGGCCCAGACTGCTCAGGGCGATCAATAGGGTTTGCAGGGCTTCTTTTTTTTCCCGCAACAGTAATAGTACAAAGATCAATAAGATAAAGGCGGGAATGAGAAAAGCGTGATTTCCCAAAGCAGTAATGGATTTAATCCATGGCGTTAGATCCGGATGGATCAGCTGGCCTGTCTGCGCCAGTAATTGATCATCCCAGTAGTGATTTTTATCAATGAATAATATCCAGATCAGGATAATGGGTACCAGCATTACGATGGACAGCAGGAAGGGTTCCCTCCTGTAAATGATTTTGACAGGTATATCCTTTTTTTTCTCCATGAGGAGTCAGTAGAATCAGTAAGTCAGGTTGAATTTGGTTCCTAATCCAAAGTTGAACATTTTCACGCCTTCATCAAATCCGGCATAGGCAGAGATAGAAAACATATTGAAAGGCAGGTAATAAAGACCAAGACCGTAAGCGCCATGCCATTTCTTAGATCCGTTCCGGTCGCCCGGTAACCATACCTTACCCATATTGTAGAAAGCGGAAAGGCCAACAGGCCCCGGCATGATATAAGAATTCAGGTGGAATAACTGCATCCGCATTTCCAGACCACCATACATAGATGATTTTCCGGCATAGCGGTTCTTCCTGAATCCAGGCAGGTCATTTTGCGCACCGATACTCATCGCCTGGAAATACTCAAAGTTTTTGGAGAAGATCCTGCCTCCGCCGAATTTCATCACCATCACCAGTTTAGCGGGTTCACGCAGACTGGCATATAGCGCCATATCATTGGAATAGGCTACATATTTTCCTTCTCCTGAACTGATCTTTGAAGTGAGCAGCAATTCATGTTTCCAGTACATTCCCCTTGTCGGGAAGAATTCCTTGTTTCGGTTATCAAGTGTAAGGGCCGCTTTGACACCGGCATAGGTTTTTTTACGGAAAACATCTTCCTGGTTCAGTCCAACCTGTGCCGCTTTGCCCAATACGGTATTGGCATTTTTTGAAGGACTGGCTGTATAGTGCGAATAATAAGGTCCGATCATCAGGTGCAGTTTGTCGAAATACCTTTTGCGGAACAGTATTTCTGCTTCAAAATAATTAAAGAGGGCCTGGTAATAACGGCGGGGCTGTTGTTCATCATAACGGCTGTTATTGCCCAATCCAAAGAAATTATGCAATGTGGGGGTACAGTAATTGGCCCTGATCAGTAAATCGAGATTGCGGGTAATATGGTTGAACTCTCCCCGGTATTGCAGGCGGATTGCCCTGCGGTCAACGGCATATAATGCGGTTAAGCGCTGGTCAGTCGCATAAGGCAGGTTCCTGAATCCGAAGGTACGGCGGGAGAAACCGGCACCGAGCAGGAGCCCGTCATCAGAATTATAATTCAGGTGTACCTGTGGGAAGCGGCTGTAATTGTAATTAAAGCCCAGGATGCTTTTATCATTCACCGGGGGATCATTGGAGAAACGTTTTTTGGCATGGCTGCTGTCTTTTACAAAATAGTCGCCACCGCCGCCATCATCTTTTAAATCATAGAGCAGTGCTTCCACTTTTCCACGAATATTAAAGGTATCAATGCCTCTTCCACCAATGATCCGGAGTTTGATTCTGGAACTGGCTTTGGGATCCACATCAAACACATCTTCATCATGTAAACCAAAAAGACGGATCTCCCTGGTCACTTTCGGATCAAAAACCCGGTTGAACATCACAAAGCTGGTATCACTTTTTCTTGATTTGGCGAATACCCTTACTTCCAGTTTGTCGCCGATACTGGAGACCCTGAAATACTCTTTCTGGTTACTGCCAATGATATTTACCTGTTTAGAAATAAAACGGTAGTATTTCATCGCAGCAAGGCTAAGGGCATCCCGGCGTTTGATTAATTTTTGGGCGATCCTGTCCCCATGAAGGGCATAGATCTCGGGTGGTAATTGTTTGACAGCTTTCCGGATCACGGAGTCAGACAGCTCGGTAGTAAGTCTGCTCAGCGTTTTTTCCCAGTCTTCCTGATCCAGATCGGTGAGGAAGATCCGGTCAAAATCACGGGCGATATAATTCAACCAGTTGACGCCATTGATATCTTCCCGGAAACCTTTCAGGAAAGGCATGGACCGGCCGCTGATAAACCGGAGCAGGCGGCCATTGGAATAGAAGAAAGATTGGTCGCGGTCACGCGGAATGGGGTAATAAATTTTTCCTTTTCCTGTGTCAATACTGCCCCAGCGCCATTGATCCAGGTGACGATCATAATCAGCAATCAGCATATCCAGCAGCCTGGCCTTGAGTACTTCCTGCTGTTGCGGGCGATGGTCATTTTCCTCCAGCATCTTGTCGACCAGTTTGGCAGTCGTCAGGGTTTTACTGTTGTCGAAGGAGGCATTTCTCTTTTCCAGCATACATACGGTGTTGGCAAAGAGTGGCCGGTAAAATTCGAGGGCCGGATCATCCGGTATAAAGAATAATTCAGGTTTGGCGGAGGCCAGCCCGAGTGCATCAGTCAATCCGGGTGTGATAAAGGCCCCATAAGGAAAGGTGGATGTTTTGAGTTCCGTGGCAATGTCTTTTACAACGGCTCCCCGGAATGCTTCCGGGATGGTGTTGATCGGGCTTTTGTTCATGCTGCGTAATACCCATTCTTCACCGGTGGCCCTGTTCTTTAACCGCAGCGATTTGGTTTGCGTACTGCCACCCAGTCCATCAATGGTGAAACCGCCTTTTTCGCGGCGCAGGTTAAAAATGCGCATACTTACCGGGGCCGACCATTCTTTCCGGTAATTATTCCCCATGAAATATTTTTTCAATCCTTTCACCGGCAACAGTTCCTTGCTGATCGAGGCGCTGACACTGTCGGGATAAGTAAAATTGGTATCAATAGCTGCTTTGCTGCTGCTGTCAATGAATGTGGGGTCGAGCTTTGTAAAATTAAACAGCGGGATACTGTTGTATTTTTTGACAGTGTCGAGCACCGTATAAAAAGTGGCGTTGACCGATTTATTGGTGGAGACTTCCATCACCACAAATCCTTCAGATCTGGAATTAAACAGACTGTTTTTGTTATTGGAAGTCCGGCCCTGTTTGCAGCCACCACCACTGACAATGTAATTATATCCATTTTCCCGGATCAACTGGAGGTTATGGTCATGTCCTGATACAAACACCACATTGGGAGAGGAGCGACGAACGGCATCCGTGATCTGACTGATCATGTTGGTGTAGTTCGGGTGGCTGATATCCTGAGGCGTACCAAATACACTGCGGGCAATGGGGTAAATGGAGCCCAGTACGGGCATAGGGATGTATAAACTTTTCTTAAGGTCGGTCAGGGGAAACAAATGTTGCTTCAGCGTAAAAAAGCCACCGTGTATACCATTGCTCTTAAAAGGATGGTGGCAGGCCAGCAAGACCAGTTTCTTGGCATTCCGGGCGGCAATATCAGCTATCTGATCGACCAGTTCTTCCTTGGTTTTGCATTTGCAATCCGATTCAATTTCCGGTTTATCAAAGGGGTGCAACCACCACTGGCTGTCGAAAAGGATCAGGACCACATCCTTGCCCACCGGAACTTCTACCGGTCCGGGACAACCGTCTTCCGGAAAATATTTGACATTTTTCTTGCCCAGAAAGTCTACATAAAGTTGCTGACGAAGGATGGCATTATACCCCCCGCGACTGCCGTTTTCCCAGTCGTGGTTGCCGGGTATCATGTAAACTTTAGAGGGGGTGCCGTCGGCAATGGACACCTGCGAATCCAGTACAGCCCTGGATTGGGCATAATTTTTATATTGTTCGTCGGGAAGACCATGTTTGTAAAGATTGTCTCCCAGGAAGAGCACGATCGTTTTGCTGTCAAGCGGGATATTATTTCTTACGGCATCAACTACCGGATGGCGGCCATTGGTCAATTGACCGGCATCACCGATCAGGACAATACGCTGACTGATCGTGTCTGTTTGTGCACCGACCCGGGAACCTGCTACCACCAGCCATGTTATCAGTAAAAAGTATTGTTTCATCCCGGGTTAAATCCCGCTGGGTTACCAGCCAGTATTTTTAAAAGTTTGGTGGCAAGGGGCCTGGCCTTCATGCCTGAAAAATGAAAATCCGTCTCTGGAAATAACGAATTCCAGCAATTACGGTTGTATAGCGGGTCAATTTACACAAAAGTTTTTGCTAATAAGCCGGTTATAGAGAAAAAATATAGATTAAATGCAAAAAAGTACTAATGTATTACGGGGTAGCCGTTCAATAAATTACCGGAAAGTTGTAGGCCTTCATTTGTAATTTTGGATAATTTTAAAAAATCGTATCTTTTCCGATTCTGATGATCGCTTAACCTTAACCAAAACCTGCAAACATGAGAATTTTTTTGCTCATTATTTTATCTGCGCTCTTTGTGGCACCTGAGATCCATGCCCAGGGTCCTGCCGGAACAGCTACTGCTGCCGGTGGTAAATTCAGAACCAATCGTTCCAGGGCTAAATGGATGGGAGCCAATTACCGTAAAGAATGGAATACTCCTATTACTGTTCCTGTATTGAACCTGGGAACAGAACACGGAGGTCTGACTCCCATAAAAAGAGGTGGTGGAAAGCAAACCAAGTCTTTGAGACTGGAAGCTCCGAACGGTAAACAATACACGATCCGTTCCATTACCAAATTTATTACCAGCAAAACCCTGCCGGGCAATCTCCAGAGTGATGCAGCCGCTGATCTCGTGTCAGATGGTGTATCTGCATCCTATCCTTATGCAGCTCTTTCTATGGCCGTGCTTTCTGAAGCCGCTGGTGTTCCGCATGGTAACCCCAAAGTGGTTTATATAGGGGATGATCCCAAACTGGGAGAATACCGCGATGATTTCAAAAACATGATGGTTTTGTATGAAGAGCGTTTTCCGGATTCTGTTAAAAAAGGATATGATACCGATGAGGTGGCTGATAAGCTGAAAGATGACAATGACAATGCGGTGGATCAGCTGGCTATGTTGCGGGTGCGGATCCTGGATATGTTTGTGATGGACCTGGATCGTCACGAAGACCAGTGGAACTGGGGTGCCTGGGACAATGGCAAGGGAAAAACTTTTTACCCGATCGCCAAAGACAGGGATCAGGCATTTTATATCAACCAGGGTATCCTGCCAGGATTTATCAAGGGCCGTTCACTGGTTCCCCAACTGGAAGGTTTTAAACCGCAGGCAAAAAGTATTGCCCGTTTCAATTTTGCAGCCCGTAACCTCGATCGCTTTTTCCTGACCAGCCTCACCGAACAGGACTGGCAGAAAGAAGCGGAAAGTTTTGTAGCCAAAATGACGGATGCAGTGATCGAAAGGGCCATTGCCCAGCAGCCTGCAGAAATCAGGGATATGAACGGACCGAAGATTATACAGACCCTGAAAGACCGCCGCAATTTTATCGTGGCAGATGTAATGACCTACTACCGTTTTCTTACTGAAATCGTGAGTGTAACCGGTAGTGATAAAACAGAGCAGTATAAACTGACCCGCAATGATGATGGATCCTTGCTGTTGGAAGTGTACAAAATCACCAAGGAAGGGGCCATATCTACCAAAATGTATGAGAGAAAATTTGAGCCGCTGCAAACCAAGGAAGTACGTATCTATGGTTTTGGCGGTGATGATAAATTCACGATCAGCGGAACCAATGATAAAATCAAAGTGCGGATGATTGGAGGAGATGGTGCTGACCAGTTTGAGAATAAATCTAAAGAAGATGATGTACTGGTGTATGACAGAACCGATGGCGGAAATACACTGACAGGTCCTTTCCGCCGCAAACTGCGGAATGATACCATTGTCAATTCTTTTGAACGTATTTATTATAAGTATCCTTTCCAGTCTGTATTCGGAACCTTAGGATTTACACCGGATGATGGTCTCTTTATTGGGCCTACATTTAAATATATCCGTCATGGATTCCGGAAGTCGCCTTATAAATCCCTGCACCAGTTCAAGGGGCTGTTTGCCTTCTCTACCAAGGCGCTCCGTATCACATATAACAATGAATTTATCGGGGTGTTGGGAAGAAGAACGGACCTGACAACTGAAATTGATTACCGTGGTCCGAATAATTTCACCACCAATTTCTTTGGATATGGTATGAATTCAGTGTATGATGAATCTAAACCCGGACAGTTCCGTTTCTACCGTGTTCGCTATGATCTGGGAGATATCGCCCTGTTTATCCGTCACCGCTTCTCTGATAAAGTAACTTTCTCGATTGGTCCTAATTTCCAGTTCTTCCATTATGATTCAACAGATAAGTTCAATAAAATCAGAAACGTGGAAGTGAGTCCGCCTGCTGGTCTGACGAGTTCCGTGAATCAGCGCCAGTCTTACTTTGGCGTGAAAGCAATGTTTATGGTAGATACCAGGGATAATCCGGCAATGCCTTCCAAAGGTATTTTCTGGAATACCAGTTTCCGTTATCTCGCCGGTAACAAGTCGAGCTATGACCATATCTCAAATATTAATACAGATTTCAGTTTCTTCCTCCCACTGGCCAAGGATTGGCTGGTTTGGGCCAACCGCACCAACTTTGGGGCGAACCTGGTTAAAGGAATGGATTTTGAATTTTACCAGGCACAGTCGCTGGGAAATAATGAAACACTTCGTGGTTATCGCCGTGAACGTTTTTCCGGAAAGAGTGCTTTTTCCAACCAAACCGAACTGCGCTGGAAATGGGCTAACCTGAAAACCTACCTGTTCCCTGCTTCTATCGGTATGTATGCTTTTGTAGATGTAGGAAGGGTTTGGGTGGATAATGACAATGTATCCAAGATGGCTACCGGTTATGGTGGCGGTATCTGGTTCTCCCCGCTTCGCAAGTTTGTATTGAATGCCGGTGTGGGTGTTTCCAGTGAGGATATGCTGATTTCAGCGGGATTGTTCTTTAAGTTCTGATGAATATAAAGCCTTCCGACAGGGAGGCTTTATCGAAATACTTTCTTTGCCACGAAGGCACAAAGACACTAAGTAAGAAAATTAATCTTCAACGCTTAGTGTCTTTGTGCCTTTGTGGCATTTTAATGCAGTGTGTTTTGTCTTTACTTCTTTCAGGATTTACCCAGCAACTGATCTGTTGTGGTTTGTGAAAGTTCAAGGGCAGGAGACATCGCCGGCTTTTCTTCAAAGTTCACATCTACGCGAAGGGCTTTGAGTCCGGAAACTCCCTGCAGTTCTTCCAGGTCATATTTTTCAATACCTGGTTTCAATAAACCCTGACTTTGGAGGAACTCAATATACTCCGTGTACTCGGCTGCATCTTTTGCCTGTGAATAAACAATGGCAATTTTCCCGGGCTGGGTCAGCCTTTCATTCGTATCCCTGATCCTGACCTTATCAATCCTTTTCTTTACAATCTCATAGCGGATATTGTAAGTGCCGTCTACATCAAATTTTCTTTCTTCAGTTCTGAAAGTAACAGACAACTGCTGGCTGTAGGAGAGGATTAACTGGGTGGTCCGCAGTTTATGACTGAGTTCATCCTCCAGCTGATGGGTGACTCTGGCGGCTTTGGCCAGTACGGTCAATTGCCACATTTTCATATTCTGGAGATAAATCTCATCAAATTTTTTACGGGGAGCGATGGCCTGTCCGATATAAATATTGAACTCCAGTCCGTCTGTTACAAATCTTTCGAAATAATGCGGATATACTTTCTGTGCAGATAATTGTTCTTTATCTATGATCCGCGATAAGGTTTCATTGATTTTTGTTACACTGGATTCATAATCTTTCCGGTGTTTATATAACATGCCGGTCTGCGGGTCCAATGTAGAGAAATAGTGGTCGATCTCTGTTTTCAGGGAATGTTCCGTGGATCGCAGGTGATGGAAGACCGATTGTACCTGGGTCTTCATAAAATCATTGATGCTCATTTCTTCCTCCGATTGCAGCACATCGGATGCCGCCATAATGAACTTATTGATCTTGAATGCCAGTTCCTGCAGCAGGGGGAAACTCAGACTGGAAATAGCTTTGTCAACAACTGCTTTCGCAAGATTCAATTGTTCCAGTACATCCCGCTGGATAGCCTGTGAGCGTTCGGTGGAAGAGTTACGGATATCCAGGGCAGCATAAAGCGGCCAAACTTCATCGAAACAGATCCGTTTGATCTTGCTGTTTTCTTTTTCATGCTGGTGCACGATAAAATCCAGAGCTACTTCCGTGAACTTCCATTCTACGGATGGCTGAACGGCTGTAAATTTTTTCTTGATCACTTTGTCCACTTCATAATTTAACTGGTCCAGGCTTTTTTCCAGTCCAAGTGTGAAGAGGGGCATTACAGATTCCACTTTGCTGATAAAGGCAGGCATCAGTTGGCCGGGTTTATCGGAAGTGATTTCCAGCATTCCGATTAGTTCATGCCCCAGTTTAAGCGGGCAGATGAGCAAGGAGCGTACTCCTTCCCGGTGATAATATTGCAGGCATTGAAAATCGGCCAGGGCCTGTTCTGAAATGGTTTCAAACAAGAGGGGCTGGTCACTATCCCGGAATAAGAGTTTGCAATAATCGCTGATCTCATCTTTTTCCGGAATGGAATGCAGGTGACGGAACAGAATACTGTTGGTATTATGCAGGTCGGAATAAATATAATGGCCATTGATCCGGAAGAAAGGGGTTAAACCGATTCCCAGGTCTTTGATCCTGATCAGGCTTTGTACATATTGTTCGAGTTCGATAAAATCACTGGTACCGTTACCAAATGCATCAAAGTGAAGTAATTTGTTTTTGATCTCCGTTACCACTGCCTGCTCGGTAACATCATTGATCCGCATCACCACCAGGCCTTCGAAACGAAACTGATCAATGGGAATATGGTGCACCAGATCTTCCAGCTTCAGCATCCGGTTGGTATGCTGGTCCATCAGGGATTTGGGTAATTCAGGTAATTCCCCAACCGGGCTCACGGTAATAAATCTCCTGTCGAGCCGTAGTTCCATATACCGGGTCAGTCCACTGGCTTCATCCGGATAAGGATACACGGAATTATATGTGCCGGGTCCGGTGAGGTGATAATATTTTTCAAGGATGATATCGTATGCAGCCCTCACTCTTTGATCAGACAAGCTTTCCCCCACATGGTTTTCCGGGAGGATGATATCGTTGGTGCCTGTTTTAACCAGGTTGGCTTTAAAAGTAGGTGATCCGTAAACCGCCACTCTTTTAAATGGAACAGATACCCCGTACATAAAGTTGGCGGTAGTGGGTGGAAATACGGCCGATAAAAGTTCTTCAATCAGCTCTGTGTATTTGAATAAAATGGACAGGTCACTGATTGGCTCCAGTAATTCGGGGTGTGCTTCGAAGGCTTTCACCACTTCTCCATACAATTTCTGCATCCCCGGGTTTCCTTCATTGATATTTCTTTTGAGTGCCTCCACCAATGGGCGAAAGGAAAGCACGCTGTTAAAAGCAGATTCTTGTAAAAGTGGTAAATGTGGGCGCATAAGGTTCAGGTTTACTGGCAACGTCGCAGGTAGGGTAAAAATAAAAAATAAAGCCCGGCAAATGGCAGGACTTTACAATGATTTTCGGCAACCCGCCATTCTTATCTTCTTCTGGCCCCGATCATAAAGCCGATTTTGGCCTGGATGGTAAAATAAGCGTCCTTGTCCTTGGGATCACCCCGCTGTTCACCAGACAGGGGTTGTACATCAGCTGCGTTGATTTCATTTCTCCTGAAATGCAATTGCTGGGCCAGGGCCGCCTGGGTAGGGGGCAGGTAATTATAAAAAAGTGCAGGATTGATATACCCGGTACTCACATCATCCAGGTAATCTGTAAACAGCTTACGGTGTACCAGCTCAATCCGGGCATTCAGGAAATCATTGATCTCATACCGAAGTCCCAGCCCTCCCAGCAGGTTCAGCTGTTTGAGTGCATAGGGCTTGCGATTGGGGTATTCTGCAAAACCCTGACCTTCCGTTCTGAGAGGTGCCAGGGAATACCATTGTCCGTTGAGACCGGCTTCCGGATCAAATGAAAAATAGCCGGCACCAATGATGCCATAGGGAGATAATCTCGGGGCTTCATTTTCATCATAAGACCGGAAAAAAAGAGGATGCACTTCAATCGCCAGCTGCAATTCTGCAATCTTACTTCGGAAACTCAGGTTTCGTTCATACCGGCCGGCGGTAGAGGATGCTACATTTTTGAGGATACTGTCATACCCGGTTACCTGTCCGATGGTGCCTTCGATTCTTGCAGCCAATGCATATTTATAGGTGGCGGCGAAATAAACACCATAGGAGGGACGTGCAGTTTGCCACCGCAGGTCCTTGATAAAATTTTTCCCGACTCCTTTTTTCCCTCCCAGGTCGGTCAGGGCATTCATGATCCCGCCGCTGACCCCCAGTTCAAAATTTACATCACCTTCAAAGTACCTGCTGTTATGGTAGTAATACTGACCTGCGGCCGGTTGATAAAAAGCTAAGTAGCAGAGAAATATTGCTGCCAGGTATCTATGCATCACTGTAATGATTTTTGTCTGTAAACAGATCGGCTTTACAAGGGGGTTGGATCAGCAGAGAAAGCGTAAAAGTATTGATTTGTAAAAGGCGGCAAGGTTTAAAACACCACAAATCATTGGTGAAAACACCAATTGTGGAAAAAAGGGGGGATAAAGGGACTGCTTCAGGAACGGCTCAGCTGTTCATATTTCGACTCTTTGATTCCTCAGCGTAAACTTAGCTCAATATGACAATAGCCCCGGGATTTCGTATGCGGTAAAAAGTTAATCGATTATTTTATTTTCATCACGTTCAGCACTTTTTGCAGGGATTGATTCTGTAAACGAATGAAATAAGCGCCTGATGGCAGGTTGTCATCATAAATATCAATATTATAAGTGCCAGCCGTGTATTCCTGATCTGTCAGCACTTTTACTACCTGTCCCAGGGTATTGATCTGCTGGATCAGGGTATGTCCGCCATTGGTGGAGAATCGGATCGTGGCATTGAGTCCGTAAGGGACCGGCCACATTTTCAGCAGGAGTTGATCTGAATTGTTATTAGTCACATCCGGATCATCCGGTAAACCACAGGGGCCACCCTTGATTAGCGGGAGGGACTGATAATTCTGCAATAATAACTGATTCAGCAAAGGCTGTTTAACACAGAACCATCTTTCCAGTACAGAAGCATACACACTCCTGAAATCATACTGGAAGGGAACATTGTTGACAACGTTAATATCGGCAGGGATATCCGGACTGGTTCCCAGTATTCCTTTTTTCACATGTTTTCCAAATAAAACCAATGGTGCCGCTGCGCCATGATCGGTACCCAGACTGGCATTGGATTTTATTCTTCGACCAAATTCGGAGAAAGTCATACCCAATACCCGGTCATCCGTGCCCATCAGTTGCATATCTTTTTGGAAAGCCTGGATGGCAGTCGACAAATCCTTCATCAGTTTAGCATGATTGCCCGTTGAAGTATCACTGGCATTCACCTGTTTTTTATGGGTATCAAAACCACCAACGGTTACGGTATAGATTCTTGTCTTTAATCCGCCCTTGATCAGTCTGGCCACAATTTGTAATTGATGCGCCAGTCCGTTCTGCGGATAAGTAGCCATATTATTAGCCCTGCGATAAGCCGCCCGGATGATATCAGAATAGATCTTTGTTTTTTCAGACACCACCCGCAGGAAACGCAATTCCTTATTGGCATAGGTGGCATTGAGCGGATAATCAGAAAAAGGGTTCGTGAAATTGTACACGTTTTCCGGATCGGTGATTGAGAGTCCCATTGAAAATAAAGTTCCCTGCACCACCACCGTTGGAATTTCGCTGATTTGTATGGCCAGCGGATCCGGCATTTCTCCATTGGGATAAGCATCCGGATAACCGGGGTATTCTGTTTCCAGGTAACGACCCAGCCAGCCTCTTTTCTCCCGGGTAAATCGATCCCGGTTACTGTCGCCGGTCATCCAGATATCGGTAGACTGAAAATGCGAGAAGTTCTGATTGGGATAACCCACCGACTGCACAATATTCACCTGTCCTTCGTTGAACATCTGCTGCATTTCCGTCATGGCCGGATGTAATCCGGATTTATCGGTTCCATCCAAACGCAGTACACGGCTTTGCTGTATGGCTACATTGGGACGGGCATTGTAATAGTTGGCATACATATCCAGCGGAATCACCATGTTCAATCCATCATTGCCGCCACCCAGTTGTACCAGCACCAGGATATGGTCATTACTGGCTGTTTGGCCTAATAGTCCGCTTAGTAAACTGTCAGGCCCTGCCCCATGTGCGGTAAAAGAAAAGCCATTGATAAAGGAGGGCAGTGTTACTGCTGCCGGTACGGTATTGCGTAAAAATTTTCTGCGATTCATGTTTTTCTGTTTTCAGTTGTCAGCACAAATGATATTCCGGAAGGTTCATGATGAATTTGAACAGCTCTTTCAATGCAGCATTGATCACGGCACTGTTACCACCGTTCCAGGCATTGGTCCAGACCGTATCATCATTGGTATTATTCAGCAGGAACCTGTTCTTGGTATAATTTCTTGACTGCAGCGATAAAGGATAACGCAGCAGCAGGGTAGTGATATCCAGGATCAGTTGGTTAGGATCAGCAGGATTGCTGCTGTAGTTGGCAAAAGCACGAGTATCTATCAGGTTATCATCTACCAGCCGATCGGTAAAATTGGCCCGTCTTGGAAGTGAATTACTGTTCACCCATAATTCATAGTACATGGGTTCCTGGTAATAAGATGGCCAACCGGATACATCCGGGGGCTGGAATAATACCTGCTGCATATTGGCGGCATTATCATATACGGAATCAAAAAAAGCATACCCATTCTGCCAGTCAGTTGAGGCGGGAATGGCAGCGCCAAATTCACGCAGGGTACCAACGATGATATCAAAAGGATTCTTGATAAAACAGGCCTGGTGCTGCAGATCAAAGAAATGCTCGCTTTTAAAGAGCGCTGATAAGACCGGTTTTACTTCATAATTATTGCTGATCATGATATCTGCCAGGGGAATGATCACTTCGTTTTCTGTGGCTTCATCAATCTGGTAATAAACGAACCATTTATAAAGTTTGCGGCAGATGAAACGGGCCGCTTCCGTGGTATTGAAAATCATATCCATCAGCTGGTCTACTTCGGTGGCGCCATTATTGCCAATGGTTGTTCCGTTATAGAAGGCAGAAAATGTTTTGCTGCCGGTATCATGTGCATTGTTATCGAGATAGGAAGTCAGGGTCACACTGTCTATTCGCCAGCCGGTGAGTACCCGGGCGGCGGCAATTACATCATTTTCGGTATAGCCTGAACCGGGACCACGTCCTACGGTAAATAATTCCTGTAATTCCCTGGCATAGTTTTCATCGGGGGCCAGTTTTGAATTGAGGTAGCCGTTGAGATGGAATAACATAGCAGGATCAATGGTTACATCTCTTGCCAGTTGTTTTACACTGCCCAGCGGATTATCCCTGAAAATTTTATGATGACGCCAGAGCATGGTGGCATTTCCTACTTCTTCCATCTGTACGGAAAAGTGATGGTGCCAGAACATCACCATTTTTTCCATGATGCTCCTGTTCTGGTTCAGGATCAAACCGGTCCACCATTTCAGCAGGCTGCCGGTTCTCAATTGGTTGATACTGCCCCTTACTTCGGGGTCACTCATGGTATTGAGATCATTGATCCAGGTTTGCCCCTGTACCACTCCCAGGTCATCATGCATCACGCCAAATTCATCTTCAATCAAACCGTAATCACGAAGAGGGGTACCTGTTACCGGAATATTATTCAGCAGTTCATCTACGGCAGCGCCGGGTGACATCGGGATAAAATGATCGATATCCTGTTTGGTAGCGCCAAACATGGTTCGCTTCAGCAGGTGGGCGACTTCATTCGTGGTCCAGTTGCCAGCGTAGGGACTTAGTCCTGCTGCTACTGTCCGGTGAAAGGCCGGGGTTCTCTTCTTTGTTTTGGTAAAGAATTCTCTTCTGTCCATTGGGAGAATTTTAAAAAATATTGATTCCGATATTTACTGATGGGATGAATAGTTCTGCTGTTGTTATAAACACAACAGTTGAACGGGTCATCCTTTTATTTTAAATCCATCTATCTCAACAGGGCCAGGGTTCCTTTTTTCATGATCCATTTTCCCTGCATGTCTTTGTACTGCACCAGGTATACATACATACCATGGGGTTGTACCACGCCATTCACCCGGCCATCCCATTTGGTATAGGTGGAAGAGCTTTTAAAGAAGAGCGTGCCATTGCGGTCAAAAACCTGGAGGGAATACTCATTGGGAACCTTTCCCAAGGGGCCGAACCAGTCATTCAGTCCGTCGCCATTGGGAGTGAAGGCAGTAGGAATATTGATCACAGCATCTTTCAGTACCACCAGGGTGAACTGATCGCTGCGGCTGCATCCTGCTGCCAGTGAATTGGTGGCGGTGTAAACAGTAGTGCGGGTGGGGTTAGCGATGGGATGGGGGCAATTCGAACAACTAAGGGTGGGGTCATCGTTCCAGCTGATTTGTCCGTTGGTAATCGAAGGCAGCCGGAGAGTTTGTCCGATAAATATGGTATCAATTTTTTTAATTCCGTCGAAGGGGCCGCTGAGCAATACGGCTTTATAGGAAACATAGGCCGAATCATTGCCGCAGATATCACGCAGGGTATCAGCGGGTGGAACAAAACCATTCAGACTGCAAACAGCTGAATCGAGCAGGAGGGTATCCAGTTGCTTTAACTTGATGATACCGAAATCCACTTCCCCGTTATTCCCATTGAAATCACCGTCGCCTGAATCGGTATCACCACAGAGAAAATATTCTTTTACAGCCGGCTGGTAGGCCATGGCGCGGAGATGATCATTACCACTGCCGCCAATATTCTGCTTCCATACAATATTGCCATTACTACTGAGTTTCACAATCCAGTAATCGCCTTCGCCGAGGTTATTGGCTACATCTCCATTGGTTGAATAAGCGATTCCGCCAATCAGGTAGCCACCATCGGGTTCGGTGATCACGGCATTGGCATAATCGGCATCGGTACCACCCAGCACTTTTTGCCAGTTTTTATTACCACTGGCGGCATTGATATTGATGACCCAATAATCCTGACTGCCTTTGGCACCGCTAACATCACCGTCGTTGGAAGTGGTATAACCGGCCAGGGTCAGGGAGCCATCATTTCCTTTGCAGATGGAATAGGCCACATCATTTTGAGATCCGCCATATACTTTGCTGTATACTTTATTGCCATTGGCATCGAGGGCCAGCAGCCATACGTCGTAATTTTTTTGCTGGGGAGGAATATCACCATCGGTGGAGTTGGCAAATCCGGCCAGGTAAGTGCGGCCATTGATGATTTCCATATCATAGAACTCTTCGTTCTTGCTACCGCCATAGCAACGGCTCCAGAGCAGGTTACCGGATGCATCCAGTTTCATCAGTACGCCGTCGGTATAACCGGCCGTGCCGTGGTTGCCACTGATATTACCATCATTGGAGGAAGAAGAAGCCAGTACATAAAAGCTGCCATCATCCAGCAGGTGAATATGGTTGCCAATATCGAGTCCGTTGCCGCCATATCTTTTTTGCCAGAGCAGGGTACCGTTGCCATTCAGTTTAAGGATCCAGATATCCTTGGTGCCACCATAACCGCTGATGACTCCGCCGTCGGTGGAATTAGTTTCGCCTACGACGAGGTAACCGCCATCGGCAGTTTGTACAATATCTCTGCCGCTTTCATAATTGGAACCGCCGAAAGATTTTTCCCATTCGATATCACCGCAGCGATTGAGTTTCACTACCCAGCAATCCCAGTATTCGCGGTTGGGCTGGGGACTGATATCGCCGTTTTTGGAATCGGTATAGCCGGTGATAATGGTACCACCATCAGCTGTTACTTTAATAGAGAAGGGAATATCTACATTACCGCCACCATACTGATTAGCCCATTGCTGCGGGGGCAGCTGGGCATGGCCCGGCCTGGAAGAAAGGAAAACACATAAGAATGTGAGCAGGTAAAGGTTTTTCAACAGTTGGCTGATTTGATGGTCCTGCCAGTTGTTACAAGGATTGTGCTAAAATTGGTTTTATGTGGATAAGTTATTACGATCCGGCCATGTTTTTTTCCGTGGAGGTTTTACGGGAGGGGGAGGGTGAGGATTATCCGCTGATAAAAAGTAATCTTTTTCATGAATGCATTCATTCTTTAAATACTTCCCGTCGAACTATTGCCATTTACATTCATAAAAAAGGGGGGAAGAGCTATAAGCAGATTACTTCCAATAAAAACTTAAATTACTTGCTCAATGAGATGGCCCTTTTTTCTATTCTGTTATTTTTATATTTCATGCTCTGGGAGTAATTCTCAGAAAGGTAATTCTAATGAGCTTGAAAAAGTTTATTGTGCAACAGATTTTGATTCTGTGATATTGCTTTATGCAAATGAATTTCAGCCAAAAGAAATTGATTTGGAGAAATCAGTATCGGCAGAACTTGCTGAACTTTTAAATTCTGCTGATTCAAATTGCTTGAAGCAAAGTAAATCTTTTGAGATCGCCCTTTCAGCGATACTACTTAAACTTTACATTTATCATTTACGATGCTGCGGCATGGGTTATGATTTACATGGGATGAAACGCGGAAATGCTCAAGTGTTAATTAGTGAATTTGAACGAATAGCAGGCTTTTCAAATCAACGGATTGAGTTCATTAACTCATACAACATTGTAGATTTTGTAAGCAAGAGAGGTTATTTAGCCAGCAACAAAATACTAATCATGTATTTGAATGATGTAAGAATGGTTTCAGATAGTTTGAAATTGGTGTTTTCAAATCAATAATCTATCTCCTGCAAGGTCTCGCCAAGAATAGCACTTCATTTCTTAAAAAGTTGACAGGCTGACGCGTAGGCCCATTTTCTAATCACTTCTGGAATTCCTTTTTATAATACCTGCAAATCCCCTGTATCCCGCATTCCCCGCATTTAGGGTTACGGGCCAGACAAACATAACGCCCATGCAAAATCAACCAGTGGTGGGCTTTGTGGATCAGGTGCTCCGGAATATTTTTAATGAGTACTTTTTCAACGGCCAGCGGAGTGCTGGCGGTTTCTGGTACCAGTCCGATTCTTTTACTCACCCGGAACACATGGGTGTCTACGGCCATATTGGGTTGCTGGTCCACCACAGATGTAATCACATTCGCTGTCTTTCTTCCCACACCGGGTAATTGCACCAGTTCTTCCACGGTCATTGGGATTTCTCCGTTGAAATCCTTCACCACTTTTTGCGCCATCCCAATCAGGTGTTTGGTTTTATTGTTGGGATAAGAGATGCTTTTGATGAGTGGAAATAATTCATCAAAGCTGGCTTTCTCCAGTTCCTGTACGGTCGGATATTTTTCAAATATAGCCGGGGTGGTCAGGTTCACCCTTTTATCCGTGCATTGGGCAGAAAGGATCACAGCTACCAGTAATTGATAAGGGTTATCAAAACTCAATTCGGTTTCGGCTACCGGCATGTTTTTTTCAAAGTAGTCGATCAGGGAGGAGTAGCGTTCTTTGCGGGTCATTTGCAGTCGTTAGTCTTTAGTCGTTAGTCAACAGTCAACAGTCACACAGTCAACAGTCAACAGTCAACAGTCAACAGTCAACAGTCAACAGTCAACAGTCAACAGTCAACAGTTGTTGGGCTGCAAGTTAGAATTAAATTTTGCTGAAGATGCTTATCTACCCTTCGAGGGACTCGAAGGGTGAACGAAAAGAAAAAGTCCGGTATCGCTTGGCGTACCGGACTTCAATCAGTTCAATGCGATTAGAAATTACTGTACTGTTTCGATCGATTTTTCCCTGGCATAGTTGAGTACATTCAGTACTACTTCCGTGCGCGGGGTGGTTGTGATCTTGTCAAGCCTTTGCATGGAGGCTTTCA
Organism: Chitinophagaceae bacterium; assembly: GCA_016720745.1. GTDB lineage: Bacteria > Bacteroidota > Bacteroidia > Chitinophagales > Chitinophagaceae > JJ008. The sequence goes on from JADKKA010000018.1 coordinate 770,265, forward strand.
GTACGGCCAGCTTCTCACGAAGTGTCCAGTCCTTTTCTAATGCGGCTTCAATGGCAGCGGTCTCATCATTGGAGGTTTCCTTATACAAGTATTGCAGAAGGTCCTCAGGAGTAAAATTGGTCATTAGCAAACCGGTTAATTTGTCCAGAAATAGAGATGTCCTTGGTAGCCAGATATTAAAAACGTCCGTTATACTAACGGGGCCGGGTTGGGCTTATTGTGCCTGTATTGCTAATTCTTTGTGGATTCGTAGTTTTCCGGTACAATGAAGAGCTCCTCATTATCCCGCTTCATGAAGTATTTTTCCCGGGCATATTTTTCCAAAACGGCCGGATTATGCTTAAGTCCTTCTAATTCTTTGCGTTCCGCAGCAATCCTGGCCGTATAAAAGGCCTTGCTCCGGCGCAGGTTATTCAGCTCCCGGGTGCGGTCCATCTGGGTGAAAATATCATTCTTGTCCAGAAATAGCATCACCATGCAAAAAACCGCAACAGCTATAAAATACTTGTTGCGCAAAAATGCCGGTACATTATTCAGCAATTTCATAGTTGATATTTAAGTATTCAGTCGACAGTCTACAGTCGGCAGTCTACAGTCTACAGTCGGCAGTCATCAGTCATCAGTCATCAGTCTATCAGTCTATCGGACTTCCCGTCTTCCTGACTTACTTCCCAAATTTAATCTTTCCTTTCGGATATATCGCCGACATCCCCAGAATTTCCTCGATCCGGATCAGCTGGTTGTACTTGGCCATCCGGTCGGTACGACTGGCAGAACCGGTCTTGATTTGTCCGCAGTTCAGTGCCACAGCCAGATCAGCAATGGTGGTATCCTCTGTTTCACCACTCCGGTGACTCATGATGGTGTTATATCCATTATGCTGTGCCAGGGTCACGGCATTGATGGTTTCTGTAATGGTACCAATCTGGTTTACTTTCACCAGCAGGGCATTCCCGATATGTTTATCAATTCCCTGCTGTAACCGGGTTACATTGGTTACAAATAAATCATCTCCTACCAACTGGCATTTGCTGCCCACTGCCTTGGTTAATGCGGCCCAGCCATTCCAGTCATCTTCGGCCATTCCATCTTCGATAGAACTGATGGGGTAATTCTTCACCCATCCTTCCCAGAATTTCACCAGCTGATCGCTGCTCATTTCCTTGCCGGTACTTTTATGGAAAACATATTTCTTTTTCTTGTTGTCCCAGAGTTCACTGTTGGCTGCATCCATGGCAATGGTGATCTGGGTACCGGGTTTGTAACCGGCCGCTACAATGGCTTCCATCACGGTATCAATGGCTTCTTCATTGCTTTGAATATTAGGAGCAAAACCACCTTCATCACCCACATTCGTGCTGAAGCCTTTTTTCTTCAATACTGATTTAAGGGCATGGAAAATTTCTACTCCCCAACGCAGTCCTTCACTAAAGCTATTGGCGCCCACCGGCATCACCATGAATTCCTGGAAATCAATTTTATTATCGGCATGGGCCCCGCCATTCAGGATATTCATCATAGGAATGGGAAGGGTCTTGGCATTCGTGCCACCCACATATCGGAAGAGGGGCAGACCTGCTTCTTCAGCCGCCGCCTTGGCCACAGCCATACTCACCGCCAACAGGGCATTGGCACCCAGTTTTCCTTTATTGTCTGTGCCATCCAGCTGGATCATCATGGCATCAATACCGGTCTGGTCCGCCACATCATTCCCGAGCAGGGCGGGGGCCAGGATATTGTTGACATTCTTTACGGCTTTGAGTACACCACGGCCGAGGTATTGCTTTTTATCGCCATCCCTGAGTTCTACTGCTTCGTGAATCCCGGTACTGGCGCCACTTGGAACAGCGGCACGGCCCAGGGCCCCTTCATCGGTTATTACATCCACTTCCACAGTGGGGTTTCCTCTTGAATCCAGAATCTGACGGGCAAAAACTTCAGCAATGTAACTCATGGTTTTGTTGATTTATACGCGTTTAATATTGTTATCATATTTGGGTTTGGCGCTCGATTTCATGATATATAAAAAGAGGCCAAAAGCACCGGCAATTGCCAGGGCAGCTGATCCATATAACCGCAGCTTCAAGTCTCCAAGGCCCTCCGTATCTGCACCCACTGATTGTAGTTGTTCCTGCCTCAGTTTCTCCCGTTTGATCTCCAACCGGGTACGGGCAAATTCAAATGCACCAGTTGCCGCAGCATACAAACAGCCCAGCAGTATCAAACCAATGAAGATGTCTTTTGGTTTCAGATGAGCCGTTTTTGATCAGTTCCGCAAAGAAACGTGTTTTTAGCAATGAAAATGCTGATAAATTAGAGAAAGAACGATCGTTAGGAATTATGACGGGGAGATTTTTTTGATTAAGTTTGGCGTCTCTTTATGAGATTCTGGAAACGGTCAATTCAATGCTTACTGGGCCTGGTATGCTTTACCGGGCTGAATAACCCTGCAGTAGCGCAGGCAGGCCTTTGTCCGTCCAACCTGAATTTTGAAACAGGTGACTTTACAGGTTGGGACTGTTTCGCCGGAACTACTTCTTCGAATCCATTACCTTTTACGGGTCCGATCCCGGGCAGACATACCATCATCAATGCCGCTACATCCGGACTTGATCCCTTTGGTGGTTTTCCTGAAATCTCACCGCTGGGTAGTAATTACAGTGTCAAACTGGGAAATCATTCCACGCAGTCACAGGCAGAAAGTATTTCTTATACTTATACGATTCCTTCCAATCTCTCGGTTTTTTCGATGTTGCTTTATTATGCTGTGGTCATTGAAAGCCCCGGCCATGTACCATCTAATCAGCCTCGTTTCCTGGCCAGAATTATTGATGTGGCCACAGGTCAGCCGATCCCCTGTGTGAATTTTGATTTTATTGCACAAACCACACCGGGCGGATTCCAGACCTCCCTGGTTCCCGGCAATAACGGAAGCCCGGTTTTGTATAAGGACTGGACGCCAATCAGTATCAACCTGAATGCTTATATCGGCCGGACGATCATGCTGGAACTGATCACCAAGGATTGTTCCCAGGGTGGTCATGCCGGTTATGCTTATATCGATGTGGGAACAGTTTGTAATGGCGCCATTACCGGTAATTATATCTGCCCTGGCGATCCCGGTATTACACTGACAGCCCCTTTTGGATTTCAGAATTATACCTGGTATGCTGATAATACATTTACTACTATTCTTTCTACCAGTCAGACCCTCAACCTCTCACCTCCACCTGCAGTAGGAACGATTTATCCCGTAAAGATTGAACCCTTCCCCGGTTTCGGCTGTCAGGATACACTTTATGCGACAGTTGATGTTGGTGTCAAACCTCCTGCCAATGCCGGTCGGGATCAAACCATTTGTGATGGAAATCTGATTCAGATTGGTGGTCCACCCATGGCTGCACAACTTTATTCATGGGAACCGGCAGGTCTGGTCAATAATCCGAATGCCTCGAACCCACTGGCCGGGCCGGTAAACACCCCAACTGAATTCATCATTACGGTAACGGATCAATTGACCGGATGTGTGGCAACAGATACCACGGTCATCAGCAATTTTGCAACAGATACCCTGGTCACGACAACAGGAATTGCCAGTACCTGTATCAATGAACCCCGTGCTACATTAAGTGTCAATAATATTTCAACAGCAGTACGCTGGTTTGAAGCCAGCAGTGGACAGATACCCGGTGCTACCGGCATCAATTTTACGCCCCTGGTATCCGGAATCTATTGGGCAGAAGTAACTCAGGGAGGATGCCTGGACAGTTCCGGCAATCACGCCATTTCTATTAACTCCTTGCCGATACCGGCATTTACGCCATCATCGGATACCGGTTGTGTAACAAGAAACAGTTTCAGCTTTACCAATAATTCCAACTCTCCAGATAATTCCGCTCTCAGCTATCTCTGGCGCTTCAATGATGGGATCACGGATATCAATACGGATGCGGTACGCTCCTATTTAAAAACGGGAACTTTTTCCGTTAAACTGATTGCTACCAGTGCCTTTGGCTGTATTGATAGTACCAATAGTTTCACTTATCATGTATTGCCAAACGGGTCACCTGATTTTGTATGGGATTCTATTTGTACCGGCCGTCCCATTCAATTCAGTAACCTGAGTAATGAAAATGGTGCTGCCCAGGCCTGGTACAGCTGGAATTTTGCCAACGGTGATCCTCTTTATGCTGTTAAAAATCCTCCGCCGGTTGTTTATAATACAAACCCGGGTAAACTGGATGTGATTTTGAAAATGGCCACCCTCGGTTGTGAAAGCGACACACAGACTTTAGTGAAAACCGTACAGGTGAACCGGCAGGCACCCGGGAAAAAATATCCCACACTGACCGTTCCTGAAGGAAGTAATAAATGGCTGCGGGTAAGGGATTCCATCGGAACGATTTATACATGGACACCACAATTGCAGCTGAGTAACTATAATACACAGTATACAGAGTTTACGGCCGTGGATGATGTTGACTACCTGATCAGGATCACGGATATCCATACCTGTATTACCACCGATAGTTTGAAAATGCAGGTGCTCAAGAAGCCGGGATATTATCTGCCTACTGCTTTTACTCCCAATGGAGACGGGCTTAATGATCTTGCCAGACCTTACCTGATACGGATGAAGGGCTTAAAAAGATTTGCCGTTTACAACAGAACCGGTCAGCTGATTTATTATACCGCCACTGAAGGCCAGGGCTGGGATGGTAAATACAATGGGGTTGACCAGGGCAATGGAGTTTATGTATGGGTACTTGAATTCTATGATCAAAATAATAAACTGGTCATCGAAAAAGGCACACTGACCCTGATCCGTTAAACCGGATTGTTAATTTGGTCCGGAGGTTTTGCACTTCCCGGCAATTCTCCTACTTTCATCAAAATCAAATACCACTACCATGCGTTATTTTTTTACCCTCTTGCTGGCGGGTTCTTTATTGACCGCTAACAAGGGATTACAGGCACAAAGCCCGAATCCTGTCCTTATTACTACTGTTGAAGGAATCAAGGAATATGAACTCAAAAACGGATTGCGGGTACTGCTGATGCCGGATGCCTCGCAAACCAATATTGCTGTGAATATTGTTTATAAAGTGGGCAGCCGTCATGAAGGATACGGCGAAAGCGGAATGGCCCACTTGCTCGAACACATGTTGTTCAAACAGGCCAAAAAATACCCCGATATCAAGAAAGCCCTGGCTGATAAGGGCGCATTTGCCAATGGTACCACCTGGTACGACAGAACCAATTATTATGAAATTCTCTCCGCCTCCGATGAAAACCTGAAATGGGCTATTGATATGGAGGCCGACCGGATGATCAATTGTAAAATCCTTCCGGAAGAACTGGCAAAGGAATTCAGTGTGGTCCGCAATGAATTTGAAATGGGAGAGAACTATCCCAGCGGAGTATTGATGGACCGGGTATTCTCCTCTATGTTTCTCTGGCACAACTATGGTAAATCCACTATCGGTAGCAAAGAAGATATTGAGAGAGTGAAGGCAGAGAACCTGAAAGTTTTTTATAAAAAATTCTACCAGCCCGATAATGCTGTGCTGATCATTGCGGGAAAATTTGATGAGAAAAAAGCCTTGCAATATGTACAGCAATCATTCAGTCCCATACCCAAACCTACCCGAAAAATATTACCTACTTACACCGTAGAACCTCCGCAGGACGGAGAGCGGGTGGTTTCCCTGCGCCGTACCGGTGATATCCAGTACATCGGAGTGGGATATCATACGCCTTCGGTAGCCGATAAGGAATATGCAGCCAATGATGCATTGATCGAAGTGCTGACCAATGATCCTTCAGGGGTACTGTACAAGAAACTCGTGGAAACCAAGATGGCTTCCAAGGTATCTGGTTTCAGTTTTACCCTTCATGATCCGGGTATGACTTATTTTGAACTGGAAGTACCGAAAGATAAAAGTATCGACAGTGCCAAACAGGTGCTGATGAGTTCCATTGATGAAGTGGCCGGATTGGGTATTACCGAGGAAGACCTGAACCGGGCCAAAAACAACCGGCTCAAGTATATCGAAGATGCCATGACCAAGACCACTGAGTTTGCGGTAGCACTGACTGAATTTGTAGGTGCCGGTGACTGGCGGCTTTGGTTCCTCCACCGCGACCGGACAGAAAAATTAACGGTAGATGACCTGAAGGCAGCAGCCAAAAAATATTACAAGCCCTCTAACCGGACTTATGGTGTTTTTGTTCCCGATCCGGCACCCGACCGCACGGTGGTGAGCGAAACCCCTGATATGGCCAAACTGCTGAACGGATACAAGGGAAAAGAAGCGGAGGCCCAGAAAGAGAATTTCGAAACCAGTATCGAGAATATCAAAAAAAATACGGAGTACGGCACACTGGCTAACGGTGCCAAATATGCGCTTTTACAAAAGCCAACCAAGGGCGATAAGATCAATGCCAGTATCTCCCTTCGTTTTGGAGATGAGAACAGCCTGATGGACAAAAAATATGCGCCTTATCTGCTGGCCGATCTGCTCAAGACCGGTACCAGCACCCGGAGCCGCAAACAGATCAGCGATGAACTGGACAAGATCAAGACCGATATTTCTTTTTCCGGTTTCCCGAATGGATTGACCATTAATGTGAACACAGATAAAAAGAATCTTGCGGCAGCCCTGGCCCTGCTGGATGACTTACTCCGGAACCCCAAATTTGATGCGGCAGAATTTGATAAGGCAGTGCTGGATGCAAAAGCCAGTACCGAAGCCAATATGAGTGATCCGCAAACCATCGTTTCTGAAAAATTATCAAAGCTGACGACTAATTATCCCAAGGGACATCCGAGTTATGCATCCAGCTCAGCAGAGCAACTCGAAGAGCTGGCTAAAACCAGTCTGGATGATGTGAAAAATTTTTACAAAGATTTTTATGGTGCCAATAACTCTATCAGTGCTTTTGTAGGTGAACTGGATAAAAATACCATCACCGGTTTCCTGAATAAAACTTTTGGTACCTGGGACAGCAAAATGAAATTTACTGCCATCGCACCCAAACATTTTGATGTAAAAGGCGGAACGGAAGCCATCAATACACCTGATAAAACCAATGCGGTAGTGCTTGGAAATATTAATATCAATATTTCTGAAACCCATAAAGATTACCCGGCGCTTTTCATGGCCAATGAACTGCTGGGTGGCGGTGCCTTCCTTTCTTCCCGGATTCCAATGAGGCTCAGGGAGAATGAAGGAATGAGTTATGGAGCCGGTACCTATATGAACAGTAATTATAAGTATGATGTTACTAATTGGGGGCTCTATGCCATCTTCAATCCTTTATACAAGGGAAGATTAGATTCAGCCATGCACCAGGAAATTGATAAAGCCATTGCTGCAGGATTTACCAAGGATGAGTTGACAAAATCTGTCAGTGCCTGGATCGAAGGCAATAAAACCTCACTGGGGATGAATGATTTCCTGGCCCGTCAGTTGCGCTGGTATATCCGTGATGGCCGTGACCTTACCGACTTTACAAACTTTGAAAGCAGGGTAAAAGCCCTCACAACCGATGCAGTGAATGCCGCCATGAAGAAGTACTTTGATAAGTCGAAGCTGGTAGTGGTGTACGGAGGTGAATTTGATAAAACAAAACCGGCTGATAAACCCGCAGAGAAAAAAGGATTCTAAAAGATAAGCTGCTCAATTCGTCAAAGCCTTGAATATTGATTCAAGGCTTTGTTTTTGGCTCTGTAGCGAAACGATATTCAGGTTTTGGTCAATAGACAGCTGGAGTAATTGTTTTTTGAGTGATTCTGCATCAGTACAAAGAATATTGAAAAGCGAATGATGCTGGGCACTAACAGATACAACCCCTTTCAGTTCCTGCAGGCGGCTGATGGATACTGCTTCTTTGAATTCCACCTGTACGGATTCCTGATTGCTTCCTGATTGCCGCAGCACAGCGAGTTTGTCATTGGCTACGATATTTCCCTTGTGAATGATGATCACCCGGTCGCAGATCGCTTCAACCTCCTGTAAGATATGGGAGGAAAATAAAACGGTTTTGTGCTGTCCCTGCTGACGGATCACTTCCCGGATCTCAATGATCTGGTTGGGATCCAGTCCGGTCGTGGGCTCATCCAGGATCAGTACTTCCGGATCATGGATCAATGCGGCTGCCAATCCTACCCGCTGTTTATATCCTTTAGATAACTGACCGATTTTCTTTTTGGATTCAACCGTAAGTCCTGTCAGGCTGATCACTTCCTCCATTCTTTTGGCAGGTTCCTTTACCTCGTGTACAGCTGCGATAAATCCCAGGTATTCCCTTACATACATATCATAATACAATGCATTCAGTTCGGGCAGGTAACCGATCTTTCTTTTGCTTTCTATTGGAGACTCAGCCACATTGATACCGCATACAAAGGCTTCACCAGCCGTTTGCTGTAAATAACCGGTGATGATTTTCATTGTGGTGGACTTACCGGCCCCGTTGGGTCCCAGGAAACCAACGATTTCTCCTTTCTCCACTTTAAATGAGATCGCATTGACCGCATGTTGGTCACCATAGGTTTTGAGCAGATTGCTGACTTCAATGGACATACTACAAACCTACAGCAAATTCAGTATTTTTATTACAATGATTACCATCATCAGCATCCTCTTTATTGCCGGGTATATCGCCATTGCCATGGAGCACCCGTTGAAAGTGAACAAGGCGGCCACTGCCCTGATCACCGGGGCATTGTGCTGGACGGTATTTGCCCTGTATGCACCTGACAAGCATACAGCCGGTCATCTGGTGAGTGAGTACCTCGGAGAAGTGGCCGGCATTCTTTTTTTCCTGATGGGGGCCATGACCATTGTGGAACTGATTGATGCCCACGACGGTTTTGAAGTGATCACCAGCAGGATCAATACAACCAGCAAACGCAAACTGGTATGGATACTGGGGACCCTTACTTTTTTTCTATCGGCCGTACTGGATAACCTCACCACCACGATTGTGATCATTTCTTTGCTGAGGGTTTTGGTACCTGATAAAAAAGACAGGCTCTTATTTGCAGGCTTAACCATTATTGCCGCCAATGCCGGTGGTGCCTGGAGTCCGATCGGGGATGTAACCACCACGATGTTATGGATTGGCGGACAGATCACGGCCTCCAGCGTCATGTTGCAAACCATTCTTCCGAGTATTGTTTGTTTCATCGTTCCAGCCTTCATTATCAGCAGGCAGGTGAGTGGGAATACGGAAAGGGTGCCGGTCGAAACCAGTGAGTATGAATCTAATTCTACTCAGAAGGAAAGAAACCTGGTTTTTGGGGTTGGGTTGGGAAGTTTATTATTTGTTCCGGTATTTAAAACGGTTACCCATCTGCCCCCTTATATGGGTGTGTTGCTTGGACTGGGTGTGATGTGGGTGGTTACGGAACTGATTCATCATGAAAAAGATGAAGCGGAGAAAGGTGTTTTATCCGTCAATCATGCCCTTCGGAAAATTGATACACCCTCTATTCTTTTTTTCCTGGGTATTCTTTTGGCCATCGCTGCTCTGCAGGCAACAGGTGTTTTAGGATCATTGGCATTATCATTGGATCGGTCAGTGGGTAATATCAGTCTGGTTACCATCATTATTGGCCTGCTTTCCTCTGTAGTGGACAATGTACCATTGGTAGCAGCGGCACAGGGCATGTATACGCTGGATCAATATCCCACCGGACATTTTTTCTGGGAGTTCCTGGCTTATTGTGCGGGAACCGGCGGCAGTTGCCTCATTATTGGTTCAGCAGCCGGGGTAGCGGCCATGGGACTGGAAAAAATTGAATTCTTCTGGTATCTCAAAAAAATTGGCTGGCTGGCATTGCTGGGATATATCGCAGGGGCGGCTGTCTTCCTTTTACAGCATCAGATCACGGGCTGATCAGAGATCATCGTATTCATAGAGATTGTCTATCGCAGCCCCGGCTTTCATTTCAAATACGGGTTTAATGAGTCCGTTTTGTAAGCCATATACCCAGCCATGCAAATCGGGTCTTTGCTCATGCTTCCAGGCCCTTTGAATAATAGAAGTTTTGGCCAGGTTAAAAACCTGTTCCATTACATTCAGTTCAGTTAACCGGTTTGTTTTTTGTTCTTCATCGGCAATCAGATCCAGTTCAGAGCGATGGATCCTGTATACATCTTTGATATTCCGGAGCCACATATTCAGTACCGGTTTAAAATCATGATTGGTAATAGCGGCCTTTACACCACCACATCCGTAATGTCCGCAGACAATAATATGTTTCACTTTCAGGTGATTGACGGCATAGTCGAGTACGCTCAGCACGTTTACATCCGTATTGATCACCAGGTTGGCCACATTGCGGTGAACAAAGATTTCGCCGGGATCGGTTCCTGTAATTTCATTGGCAGGCACACGGCTGTCGCTGCAGCCGATCCAAAGAAACTCCGGTGTTTGAAGGTGGGACAACCGTTCAAAAAAATCAGGATCAGATGCTTTTTTGCCCTCTGCCCAGTCCTTGTTATTCTGCAATAAGATTTCGTACGGTTTCATATTATTTCTCTCCGGGTTAAATATACAGTAGCGAAAACTTACAACTGTTAGTATAAATGGTTTTTATTTTGCAATTAAATGACAAAGGTTCAACAAATTTAGCAGCAGCTTGTTGCAGAGTGGTGAGCAGCACTTGTAACTCAGGAATCAATGGCTGGTTTGGAATGCCGGATATAAACTGCTATTTTGCAACACTTTCAATGAAAAGGGCGAAAAAAATATACAATACGGTCCATCTGTTTTCTGCAGTTGGAATGATACTGGCCCTATTATGGCTAACGGTTAGCACACCGGTTGTGTTTGCCGCCCAGCAGAAATTAGCCAGTCACAATCAGCTGGAAAAAGCAGGTGCTTTCCCGGAAACTGAAGAGGATTCCACAAATCCTTTCGGAAATAGCACCGAAGAAAAAGCGCCTTCAGGTACCAATCTATCAGAAGAGTATATCCACGATAATCATATTCAATTTCATTTTTTCGCCGGGGCTGTCACTCCATATGGCTTTGCCAAGGATGACACTTATCATGCTTTCCACGGCGAATTACTGGTTCCTCCTCCCAATACCTGCGGCTAACAGCCTTGGCCTTCTTTGAGAGGCCGGTAACATTTCATCTATTTTAATTTATTCGAAAGTTCACTGATTCGGGTTCTGCCCGGTTCAGCTGATCATCATAAACCCATATACCATGCGTAAACATTCTAAAGAATTCCTGGAAAATCTGACACCCGAGAAGGGATTTGAAATCCTTGTAGAAGGCAATAAGCGATTTATTAACCGCTTGAACACAGACCATGATCATCTTGAAATGATCAATGAAACCAGGGAAGGTCAGTTTCCCCTTGCCGTTATCCTGAGTTGCATGGATTCCCGCACTTCTGTTGAATTGATTTTTGACCAGGGTTTGGGAGACCTCTTTAGTATTCGTGTAGCCGGCAATATTGTCAACGATGATATCCTGGCCAGTCTGGAATATGCTGTGAAATATGTTGGTTCCAAAGTACTGATGGTGCTGGGGCATACAGAGTGCGGTGCCATCAAAAGTGCAAAAGCAGGTGTACAGGACGGGCATATCACCGGATTGCTAAACCGGATTCAGCCATCTATCAGTAAAGCCATGCTTAAAGGTGAAAACGATCACCATTTTTCTGATCATGTGGCTTATGCCAATGTGGAAAACAGCCTGGAAGAAATCCTGACGCGCAGTGAAATCGTGAAAGACCTGTTTGCCAAAGGGCAGATCGGTTTGATCGGGGCAGTTTACAATATTGAAACAGGGGAAGTGGATTTCTTTAAAAACCTGACCCTGAAGAACAAAAAACAGAAGAATGCCGGCATGGCAGTATAACCAATAAGCGATCAACACAACAATCAAACAATGATCAGTACGAAACATTTGAAAGCTGACCTCCCGGCAGGGCTGGTTGTATTCCTGGTAGCACTCCCATTATGCCTTGGAATTTCAATTGCCAGTGGTGCCACCCCCTTTAGCGGTCTGATTGCAGGTATTATTGGAGGGCTGGTAGTTGGCGTATTAAGTAATTCGCCATTGAGTGTAAGCGGTCCCGCGGCCGGACTGGCCACATTGGTAGCCGGTGCTATTACGGCAATTGGCGGACTGGAAAATTATAACCTGTTCCTTTGCGCCGTAGTACTGGCTGGTCTGATCCAGATTGTACTGGGGGTATTGAAACTGGGAGGTATTGCCAATTATATTCCGGGCAGCGTAATCAAAGGGATGCTGACAAGTATTGGTATCCTGATCATTGCCAAACAGATTCCGCATGCATTTGGAAGAGATACGGATGACCAGGGGCATGTAACAGAATTATTTCCCTATGGTAATGAAGACTGGCATGAACTGCTGAGTCCTTTGCAGAAAGTGGAAGTGGGGGTGGCCATCATTTCAGTTGTTTCCATCCTGATCATGATCTTCTGGGATCGGTCTAAACTGAAGAAAAAACTACCCTATATTCCGAGTGCCCTGGTGGCAGTTATCGCCGCCGTTGTGATCAATCAGATCTGGTTAAGCATGGGAAGTAAACTGCAGATTTCCGAATCATCACATCTGGTGAACCTGCCGGTGGCGAAAAGTCCGCAGGAATTCATGGGATTCTTTACACTTCCGGATTTCAGCGGATTTACAAACGGTACAGTAATCATGTATGGTTTTATCATTGCGATCATTGCCTCGCTGGAAACCCTGCTAAGTATTGAAGCCATTGATAACCTGGACCCCGAGCGAAGAGTAACCAGTACCAACCGGGAATTGATGGCCCAGGGAGTAGGAAATTCCATCTCAGGTTTAATCGGGGGATTGCCCATCACCAGTGTGATTGTGCGCAGCAGCGCCAACGTCAATGCCGGGGGAAAAACCAAACTGTCTACCATCATTCATGCTACCCTCTTACTGGTAAGTGTGATCCTGATACCGGTTTTGCTGAATAAAATTCCTTTGGCTTCACTGGCGGCTATCCTGATCCTTACCGGATGGAAACTGGCCAAACCGTCTGTATTCCTGGGATTCTGGAAAGCCGGTAAATACCAGTTTATTCCTTTTATCGTTACCGTGGTTGTTATCATTGCCATTGACCTTTTCAAAGTAATGCCGGTATTAAGCGGCAAAGGGCTGGTCATCGGTGTACTGGCCGGCATTGTTGCCGCTACCGGTGCGATCCTGCATGGTAACCTGAAGAATTCATATTATTTCCATGCGGCCCGCCACAAAGAAGGAGATACGATTACTATCCGGTTATCCGAAGAGGTTTCCTTCCTGAATAAAGCAGCCATTCGCCAAACCCTAGACCATATGCCCAAGGATTCGTCTGTAATCATTGATGCATCCAATTCCAAGTATATTGACTATGATGTACTGGAACTGATCAAGGAATTCAGGGATATCAAGGCCCCGCTTAAAAATATTAAACTCGAACTGAAAGGATTCAGAGAGGTTTACAGGATTCAAAATGCATCGATGGTGAGTTCAGGACACTAAAAGAAAAAAATGGCCAAACAATTTGATGAAGAACATGCCCTGCATGAATTGAAGCATTACCTGCCTTCCCAGCAGGCATTGAAAGATTTTATTCATCACAATTCACTGCATGCCTTTCAGCACATGCGGTTTTATGATGCCATTTTTAAAGCGGCCGGCATTTTTGGTTTCCAGGTTCATCTCCTGCTATCCGAATACCGCGCCTTGTACCGCAGCGGCCGGATCCGGGAAGATATCCTGGATCTCATTCTAAAGCGGAAACAAAAAGATCCTGCCATCTGGAAGCCAAAAATGCTGACAGCTGACTATGATACGGCCCTTCATCCACGAATCGGCCGGCTTCGGAAAAACTGGAAAGAGCTGTACCAGCTTGATCTGGACAACCAGGTACACCCACTTTTATTCCGGATCAGCTGTGCTTTTTTGGATCAGGGGATTGCCATAGATAGTTTTCCCATCGCCGGGAAGAATTTTACAGAAAGCCTGAAAGAACTGGAACAAAAAAGCCCGGTAAGTTTTTTCAGAACAAAAGCAGTCCGGCAACTTTTCCTTTCCGGAAACTATACCATTCATTCTCTTCTGCAACAAATTGTAGGGAGCGAGGAATATTTTGAACAGTATTTATTTGACCAGGCCTTTGCCCATCATGGCTGGAGCGGACTGGTGAGTGCGGTGGAAGATAACCCCCAGACCCTGCTGGACCGTAAACAAATCACCCTGCGTGAGTTCATAGCATTTGAACTACTGATGGAACTGGATGTACTGAATGATTCATTGGGTAAACAATGGGTACCTCTGGCACAAAAAGTAAAAGAGGCACCTCTGGATCTTTTTGCTGATATCGAAAGAACTGAATACACTACAATTATTGAATACTGGCAGGATGCTTTTGAATGGAGTTATTATGATTCCGTATTGAAAGGGCTTTTGCTGGCAGGACAGCGCAGCAGGCTATCCATCCGCAATCATCAGCAATCAACCGATGCAGACCGGAAAAGTTTTCAGGCAATTTTCTGTATAGATGAAAGAGAAGATTCTATCAGACGGCATATTGAAGCCGTTGATAAATGTTGTGAAACTTTCGGAGCCCCCGGTTTTTTTGGCGTTGAATTTTATTTTCAGCAGGAGGGGAGCAAATTCTACGATAAACTTTGTCCTGCTCCCGTTACCCCCAAATACCTGATCAGGGAATCCGGTGCCATTATGCCGGAACATCATGAACCGCTGTACAGCAAACACACACATGGCTTATTTACCGGTTTCTTCCTGACTATAACCTATGGTTTCTGGGCCCTGGCCAAGAAACTGCAAATGATGTTTAATCCGAAAATGAGCCCGGCAATTTCCAATGCCTATGGGCATATGGACCGGCAGTCGGAACTTACCATTGTCAATAAAAGTCCGGATGACCGTGAAAACGGTTTGCAGATTGGGTATACACCCGAAGAGATGGCCTTCCGGGCAGAAAATTTTTTAAGAGGGATCGGACTGGTCAAATCGTTTGCACCAATCGTATATATTGTGGCACATGGCAGCAGCAGTGCCAATAACCCGCATCATGGTGCGCATGATTGCGGTGCCTGCAGCGGCCGTCCGGGTGCCACCAACGCAAGAGTGATGGCATTTATCCTCAATCATCCTGAAGTCAGGAATATCCTGCAGCAAAAAGGAATTCATCTCCCTGCATCCACCCGTTTTATTGGCGCCATGCATGACACGGCCGCTGATGTAATGGGATATTATGATGACAGCCATCTGGATGAGGCCAATGCAGCGGCTCATACAATCAATCAGCAGCATTTTGAAACAGCTTTAAACCTGAATGCCAAAGAAAGAAGCCGGCGCTTTGCTTCCATCAATTCAAAGCAGCAATTGGAGCAGGTGCGCAAAGCCATTCACAGCAGATCCGTATCCTTGTTTGAACCCCGGCCCGAACTGGGGCATGGTACCAATACACTGGCGATAATCGGCCGGCGGGAAACCAGTAAAGGTTTATTTCTTGACCGCCGTGCTTTTCTCAATAGTTATGATTATACCACAGATCCCGACGGAACGATCCTGTCAGCCGTGATGCGGCCAATCGGCCTTGTTTGTGGCGGGATTAACCTGGAATATTATTTTTCAAGAGTAGACAATATCAAAATGGGGGCGGGAACCAAGTTGCCGCATAATGTCATGGGGCTTTTTGCCGTGGCGAATAGCAGCGATGGGGATCTCCGGCCCGGACTGCCCTGGCAGATGATTGAAGTACATGATCCGGTCCGCCTGCTTGTGATAGTGGAACAGCATCCGGATATCGTATTGAAAGCGATACAGTCTTCACCCGAAGTGTTTGAATGGTACCGGAACGAATGGGTGCATATCATGGCCCTGCACCCCGGTGAGCAGCAGTTTTATTATTTCCGGAACGGTGTTTTTGAAAAGTATGAGCCGATTACAGCTGCCAGTGAAATCGGAACGATCCATAATATGGAAGCGTTTATTGAAGACGCCCGTGAAATGGAGACCAACCATATTGTACATGCCACCGAAGAAAATTTGCCGGTGTATCTCCTGGATTAATCAAACTACCGGTTTAATGCCGGTAGAAAAATATTAAAATGAACCTGCTGCTTATCCTGATTATTGCCATTCCCTTTGTCGCTTTTTTGCTGACCCTGTTCTGGCAAAACAAGAACGAAAAACCAATCGGGCTGATTGTCAGGATGACCAAAGTACTGAATATTGCGGTGGTGCTGGCGCTGGCAGCTGCCTGGTGGGCCAATGGCCAGCAACCAGTGAGCTATGAAGTAATCACTCTTTACAAGACCAGTAATTTTGTATTTGCATTTCAGCTTTACTACGATGAGATCACTGTTGTATTTAGTATCGTGGGGGCTGTGTTGTTTTTTCTCGTTGCTACTTTCAGCAAATATTATATGCACCGGGATGAAGGCTATAAACGGTTCTTCAATACCATTCTCTTCTTTGCTACCGGGTATAACCTGATTATTTTTGCCGGCAATTTTGAAACCCTGTTTATTGGTTGGGAAATCAAAGGGCTTTGTTCTTTCCTGCTCATTGCTTTTTACCGGAAGCGTTATTTGCCAGTGAAAAATGCTTTCAAAACCGTTTCCTATTACCGGATCAGTGACCTGTCCATTATACTGGCCATGTGGATGATGCATCACCTGATGCACCAGAATATCAGCTTTGCACAATTGGGGGATGCTAAAAATGCAGCGACCGGACAGGCAGGGATGGCGATTTTTATTGCAGTCATGTTCATCCTTCCATCCATGATCAAGTCGGCCCAGTTTCCTTTTACCTCCTGGCTGCCCCGGGCCATGGAAGGTCCAACCAACTCCTCTGCTATTTTTTATGGATCACTCAGTGTTCATATCGGGGTATTTGTTTTATTGCGAACCCATCCTTTTTGGGAGGATATGGAATGGGCCCGGATTGTAATTATTGCCGTGGGTGCCGTTACAGCCATCATGGCCTCGCTTACCGCCAGGGTACAACCAACTGTAAAAACACAAATCGCTTATGCTTCCGCAGCACAGATCGGTTTGATGTTTATTGAAATTGCACTTGGCTTTCACTGGCTGGTACTCCTGCATTTTGCCGGAAATGCTTTCCTGAGAACCTATCAGTTACTGGTGTCACCCTCGGTGCTTAATTACCTCGTGCATCACCAGTATTTTCATTATTCACAACCCGGTCAGCGAAAACTATCGTCAGTAAAAGCAGCTTTATTTACACTGGGAGTAAAGGAATGGAATATGGACAGACTGATGTATCGGTTTTTATGGTCTCCTTTCAAGTGGTTGGGCAGACAATTCAGGTTCCTGAATGCCCCGGTTTATATGATCGTATTAGGATTGACGGCAGGAGCTTTCTTTATAACAGGCCTGCTGCAAATCAATTGGTCAACTTCTTTATCAGCCGCCCTGCCCATACTTTTATTTGCACTGGCTTTAGTGGTGATTCTTTTTTCCTTTGCCAGCAGGCAATCTGCCGCAAGAGCATGGCTGTATCTTCTCATCGGTCATCTCTTTATCCTGGCCGCTTTGCTCAGTAATTCAAATGAGATCAGAACAGTGGAACTGATCTTTTATGCAAGTGGTGTGCTGGCTGCCTGGTTATTGGGCTTTTTCTGTCTGCAAAAAGTAAAGGCAATTGACCAGGATATCTCGCTCCATTATTTTCACGGGTATGTGTATGAAGCAGAGAACACCGGTTTATTTTTTCTGATTGCCGCTATTGGTATATTGGGTTTCCCGGTCACCGCTGCCTTCATTGGTATGGATGTGTTGTTTACATACGTCCATCATGATCAGCTGGCCCATATCATCCTGCTGGCACTCTGTTTTGTATTTATTGAGCTGTCCGCCTTCCGGATTTTATTGCGCATCTTCCTGGGTCCGCATAAAAAACTGGATCATCCGGTAGCGTTCAGAAGTTCTTAGGGATGCAGCTGTTCGTTGAGCAGCGTTTTGGATCGCTCCAGTGCTTCTGCAAAACTATCAGTAACATTGGCTTTACCGATGGCAAAAAGGAGTCGGGCAGTTTGCAACTCTTCCATCACCTGTTTGCTATGCACTTCAGATAAGATCAGCCGGGTACCCCGGTGCTTGGCATCTTTATACACTTCTTCTATTGTTTTGATACCGGTAGCATCAATGATGGGTACCTGCCGCATCCGGAAAATGAGGACCCCTGGTTTTTTTTCAATGAACTTAATGGCATCTTTGAATTTATACGCTGCGCCAAAAAATAAGGGCCCCGTAATTTCAAAAACTTCCACACCTGCGGGAATCACAAATTCACTCAAAGCATCTTTGTCTTTAGTATCGGCTCCCTTTTCGGAATCCCCTGTTATCATATTGACATCGCTGAACTGTATCATCTTTCGCATAAACAGGAACACTGCCAGCAACATACCGATTTCGATGGCAACAGTCAGATCTACCAGTACCGTCAGGAAGAAGGTGGTGAGCAATACAGCCACATCTCCCCGAGGTCCGCGCAGCACCGACCTGAAGTGCCGCCATTCACTCATATTATAAGCCACCACTACCAGAATACCAGCCAGCGTGCCCATAGGAATCAGGGCCGCCCATTTTCCGGCAAAGAGCATGATCAGCAATAGCGTGATGGCATGTACCATTCCGGCTACCGGTGTTCGCCCTCCGTTTTTTACATTGGTCACTGTACGGGCAATGGCTCCGGTAGCAGGAATACCACCGAAGAGGGATGAAAAAATATTCGCCGTACCCTGGCCAATCAGTTCCATATTTGATTTGTGATTGCCTCCGATCATACCATCGGCTACCACAGCTGATAAAAGGGATTCAATTCCTCCCAGCAGGGCAATAGTGAAAGCGGGTTGTATCAGTTTCTTGATCGTGTCAAAATCAATTTGTGGAAGTTCCGGTGCGGGTAAGGAAGAAGGGATACTCCCAAAGCGACTGCCAATGGTTTCTACCGGTAATGCAAAGAATTGTACGGCAGCCGTGGTGACCAGAATAGCAATCAGTGAACCAGGTATCTTATGGGAGACCTTTGGCCATAGCAGTATGATGGCCACCGTCAATACACCTGTTCCCAGGGCGTAAAAATTGGTACTGCTGAAATGCTGAAAAAAAGCACCCCATTTATCAGTGAAATCTGCCGGTACCACACCCATTGAAAGTCCCAGAAAATCTTTTACCTGCGAAGAAAATATTACCAGGGCTATACCACTGGTAAAACCAATGATCAATGGATGAGGAATATATTTGATGACCGAACCCAGCCGGGCCAGTCCCATCAGGATCAGCATGATTCCGGCCATAAATGTGGCAATGATCAGTCCGCTGACACCATGTGTTTGCACAATGCCATATACAATCACAATAAAAGCTCCGGTGGGTCCCCCGATCTGCACACGACTTCCACCAAGGGCAGAAATAATAAAACCCGCGATCACCGCTGTAAATAATCCCTTTTCGGGAGAAACTCCGGAAGCAATGGCAAAAGCAATGGCCAGTGGCAGGGCAACGATGCCAACAATAATACCAGCCATCAGGTCTTTTGAAAACTGGGGCCGGGTATAGTTTTTTAAAGTATCAAGTAACTTGGGTCTGAACATTGTCAAAGAATCAGTAAGAAGATCAGCGATTCCGGCGCAATTTACTTAATATATCTTTTATGTATTAATATGATTGCAAACCCGGCATTGCGTTCAGGAGCATTCGCTGGTAATTATTGCCTCAGCAGGACCTGTTTTGAAATCACTGTATTAACTTGCTGCTGTATTTTGAATGCTATAAACGAAGGGTTATGAAAAGAGGGTATCTTCTATTTTTCTTCTGCTATTCCTTAGCAGGTCATGCTCAGAATGACCGGCTCAATGACAGAAATAATACCAACTGGCTCCAGGGTTTTACAACGATCCGCCTCAATAAAAAATGGAGCCTGCATGGAGAATACCAGTGGCGACGGGAACAGGGTTTCAAAAACTGGCAGCAAAGCCTGTTACGTGCCGGTGTGAATTATAAAATCAATGATCAGGTTACGGCACACCTGGGGTATGGATGGATACTGACCTATCCTTACGGGGACTATCCCATTGCATCAGCCGGAACATTTCCCGAGCACCGCCTCTATGAACAAATCAGTTTCCGGCAACCGGTAAATAAATGGGTGTTTACCCATCGGTTTCGGATTGAACAAAGATGGCTGAGAAGAAAGATCAGCCCAACTGATCTGCCGGAATATGAATGGTATTTCCTGCACCGTTTCCGCTACCAGTTCAGGTCACAATACGCTTTCTGGACAAAAGGAGTCCGGCAATTCTACGGCGCTGCAGCAGATGAAATTTTTATAGGTGCCGGAAAAAACCTGGGTGTAAACATTTTTGATCAGAACCGGATCTTCCTCCTGTTGGGATATAAACTAAACAAGACCGTTTCCCTGGAAGCAGGCTACTTTAATCAGACCTTACAACAGGGACGAAGAATCAACAACCAGACCATCATGCAACGCAATAATGGACTGGTTGTTTCTTCTATTGTTCAACTGTAAGACTGCTATTATTTTTTCTTTTCTTCAAAATGTTCATTGAGCTGAACCGGATGCGATGATTTGCCTGCTATTTTCATTTGTACCAGGTCAACCAGCAAGGCAAAGGCCATGGCAAAATAAACATAGCCTTTCGGGATATGGACATCAAATCCCTCCACCAGCAGGGTAAAACCAATCAACATCAGGAAACTGAGGGCCAATACTTTAAATGCCGGATGCCTGTTAACAAAATTACTGATAGGAGCCGCTGCAACAAGCATGATGATCACGGTGATGATCACGGCTGTGTACATGACCCAGATTTCTTCTACCAGACCCACTGCAGTGATGATGGAGTCAACAGAGAATACAAGATCAAGCAGAAGAATCTGACCGATGATATTCCGAAGGGATGCTTTTTTGATTTGATGATCTCCATCTGCATGTTCTCCCTCCATTTTATGCCAGATCTCTTTGCTGCTTTTCCAGATCAGGAACAAACCTCCAAGGATCAGGATCAGGTCTTTTCCGCTGATGCTGGTTCCCATAACATTGAACAGGCCCCTGTCCAGTTTCATGATCACGGAAATGGCGGCCAGTAAACCCAGGCGCATAACCATGGCCAGCAGAATACCCCAGTTCCTGGCTTTTTTTTGCTGATCAGGCGGAAGTTTTCCTGCGAGGATGGAAATAAAAATAATATTATCAATCCCCAGTACTACTTCAAGCGCAATCAGGGTCAGCAATGAAATTAAAACGGAAGCATCCATACAGTAGTTTTTATAAGTGTAAATTGAAACCGGCTGGCATAATTAAAAGTCAAACAGGTTACTCAGGAAACCACCTCCTTCATTGTCACGGTTATTTCTCTTTTTGCCGCCCAAAAATCCGCCATTATCATCATCATCGTCTTCCTCTTCCCGAAACTTTTTCTTTTGTTCTTTTTCCTGACGGCCACTGTTTTCCTGATTACTGGCGGAACCCGATCTTTCAATGATCTTGTCCAGTTCACCACGATCGAGCCAGACACCACGGCATTTGGGACAATAGTCAATTTCCACTCCCTGTCTTTCAGTGATCACAAGAATTTCTTCACAAGTAGGACATTTCATGTGTTTACAGTTTTAAAGTTTATAATTATCGGTTTGTCAGCGTACCAGCAGCCCATTGAATGCCAATACCGGCTTTGAAAAATTTTGCTTTTAGTTCCTGTAATTTCTGGAAGGCCTCCAGGGTTTTGTTTTCCCGGGCATTGACCAGAAACAGTGAACTTTCTCCGGCACTGAACCTGGTTTCTTCCCCGCGTTGTAGCGCCGCATAATTCATCCATGCTTTTTCCTGAACCAGTAACTGATTCTTCAATCCAACCAGTTCATTGAAATAGGCTTTTACTTTATTTTCCAGTTCCAGTTGTTTCTGGTTTTGGGCCAGTTGTGTTTCCGTAATTTTTATCCTGGCTTTTCTGAATTCTCCTCTTCCCAGTGACAAACGAAGGGGAATACCCATGCTGATGCCGTATTGAAAATTATTCTCAAACAGGGGACTGGTAGCCGTTTTGGCTAGATTGTAGCCCTTACCCAGCTGATTGTACTTGAAGTTTAAATCAGGCAATAATTCCTGGAATTTCAGTTTTTTCTCTACTGCCAGTGCATCCAGTTTATAATTATAAAGTAATAATTCAGGATGGTTTTTTCTGGCGGCATCAAGCAGGTTGGTCAGTTCCGGTAAAACAAAAGCACTGCTCAGGATTGCCTGCAAATCATCAGCGGGCACAATTGTTTCCGGCAAATCATATGGCTGATTTTTTTCTGTCCAGAGATAGAGGGACAATTCCAGTCCTGCATTTTGAAATTCCACCCAGGCTGCTGATTGCAATACTTCAAATTGCTGTAACTGTGTTAAAGCTTCAGCTGTATCTATAGCCGGCCGGTCACCCAGCCGAAAAGCTGTTTTCACTAACTGTACTCTTTTTTCATTTACGGAAACTGCATTGCTGAGAATCCGGTACGACTGATAGCAGGCTGCCCAGTTCCAGTAACTCTTTAAAGCCTCTTGAAGGAGATTGTTAATCATGTTTCTTTTTTCCACTGCAGAAGCATCCCGGAATATCCTGGCAGTTTGCAGGGCGGCCCTCCGCTTATCCATCAGCAGGTTTTTGGCAATCGGAACACTGAATCCTATATAACTGGTTTCTCCTTTTGTATCAGTTGGATCTGTCCGGTTTCCGGAGAGATACTCCAGTCCGGCCCGAACCTCCACACCAAACCAGGTAGGGATGGTTATTTCAGGCCGGTTATAATTATAGTATGCAGTGCCGTCAAATGTTTTACGGGCATTGGTGTTTTCCAGCGTGGGATCAAACCCAGCCCTGGAAATGGTCAGATCTGCTTTTGCTTTTTCAATCTGCAGATCAGCCTGCCTGGCAACCGGATGAAAACGCATTACAATTTCCGCCACCTGCTCTCCTGAAATCTTTTTTAGGGAATCCTGCGCTTTGGCAATACCCACTGATAAAACGAAATAAAAAATATTGATCAGTCGATGTTTCATTTTTTTTCTGTTTGTTTAGGCTTGTAATAATCCGGTGGGAATCCGTTGATATTCCGCCAGAGTTCGTACCACACCGGTACATCTTTCAGCAAGGCAATGCCCTGGGCACCGGTTCCCATTTTTAACTGGTAGGGCCAGGGTTTATCTGCCGGATCTTCCTTTACCAGCACCCTGAATTTTCCGTTCATGCTCACATTGCTTTCAATGGCTACTATTTCGCCACCAAATGTGCCGGACGAAGCTTTGGGCCATCCGCTGAATACAATGGCGGGGAAGCCATCAAACATGAATCTTACTTTTTGTCCGGGTGCCAGCAACGGCAGATCCAATGGCCGCACAAACATTTCCACCGCATATTTGATTTTATCCGGAACAATTTCAGCGATCATGTCACCATCTTTTACAAACTCACCGATACCCGCTTTCTGTGCTTTTACTACCTGACCGCTTTGCGTAGCCAGTACATAATACATACCGTTGCGAATCGTGTAACTCGCAAACTGGTTTTCCAGTTTGGCAATATCAGCCTGACCACTGGCAATTTGTGTGAGCGACTGGTACTGATCACCCTGGGCCTTGGCCACTTTTTCCAGGTTCTCCTGTTGCAGGGCACTCATTTCAATCCGGGTGATGGTGAGGTCCTGCTTGCTGTTGGCCAGTTTATTTTCCGCACTGATTTTTTTGGCCATGGCATTCTGGAACTGCTGGTTCCTTTGTTCCAGCTGGGTAAGCGAAACAAGACCGCTGTCATACATGGCTTTCTGCCGGTTGTACTGAATACTGGCAATATTAAAATCATTGCCAGCAGCAACAGATTCCGCACTGTCAGCCTGTACTTTCAGGTTCAGCTGTCCCAGTTTATTCATCAGCTGGTTCAGTTTTAACTGTAAGCCATTATTGATGGCGTTGATCTGTTGTCCGGTGATATCTACTTTATTCTTATAGTATTCAACTGACATTTGTTTTCCTGAAAGCTGGTCTTTGGTTCTGTCCAGCAGGTTGGGATCCAGGTAATCTGTTTTTACCTCTGATAGTTGTATCAATGTATCACCCGCCTTTACATAATCACCTTCTTTGATATACCATTTCATCACCCTGCCACCAATAATTGTATTCACCTGCTGAGGCCGCTGGTCCTGGTAAAGGGTGGTCACCGATCCCTTTGCGCGGATATTCTGGGTCCAGGGTAAAAAGAGAAAGATGATAAAGATGCCCGCGCAGATATAGAACCAGTAACGCACTTTGCTTTTCTGGTTGTACATATAAATACGGGAATAAGATTGTATGCTGTTGTTCATTGTTGTCATTTTTAGTTATTGTTCACCAGGGTCCCGTTTTCATTTAATAGAAAAACCTTGTCGCATCGATCAGCATATTCCTGGTCATTGGTTACCACTACAACTGTTGTATTTGGCAAGCCAAGCAGGGTTTTGATCAGGTGCTCTTTTTGCTGATCTTTTGCATTCATCCAGGGTTCTTCCAGTAAGAGCAAACGGGGTTGACCTGCCAGGGCTCTTGCCATCAGTATCTTTTGGGCCACACTGCGGGGTAAACGTCTGCCCGTGGGATCCAACGGGGTATCAAAACCTTCCTTCAGGCTGGCCACAAAATCCTGTAAGCCTGACTGTAAAGCGCATTCCCTTACCGCTTCTAAACTGATTTGTTCATTTCCCAATGTGATATTCTCCAGCAGGGTGCCATTGAAAATATCCTGCTGACCCAGTAATACACCGGTGCGGGCCCGTAGTGAATCCAGCTGGTAATTACCCACCGGAATATCATCTACCAGGATGGCTCCTTTAAAATCAGTATAAGAACCGGTCAACAAGCGCAGCAGGGTTGATTTTCCGGAACTGTCTTTTCCGGCGATACAGATTTTCTCATTTGGATTGATCAGCATACTGATTTGCTCCAATACCTGTTTATCATCTGTATAACCAAAACTGACCTCTCTGAGTTCCAGTTTCATTCCCTGTTGCAGATCAGGAAGTACGATTGATCCGTTTTTCTCCAGTGGTTTATCCGTGATTTCAGCCAGCTTTTCCACGGCCGTCAGTGTATCATACACACTTGATAAATTGATGATCAGTTTTTCAACAGAATTCAATACAAGCAGGATCACGATCTCAGCCGCAATAAACTGTCCAACGGTCAGTTGCTGGTTCACCATGAGCAGGGTCCCCACGATCAGCATAGCCGCCGTAATAATTGTTTTGAATACGACCAGCACATTGAATTGAAACAGCAATACCCTGAAGTGATGATTTCGGGCATCCAGATAATTGCTCACTTCCTGATCTGCTTTACGAAGATGCAGGTCATTATTCCTCGCCAGTTTGATGGATTTGATCACCCTGGCCATTTCTTCCAGCCAGGCAGCTACCTTGTATTTGTACTTGCTTTTTTCCAGACTGGTTTGTAAGCCCCTTCCCCGGTGAATTGCAGAATCAGTACAAGTATACTCACCAGGATGATCCCAAACAGTATAAAAGCAGGGTGATAGAAGGATAGCAGGACTAAACCAAAGAATATCTGGATCACTGCAGTGGGAATTTCCAGTAATATTTTGGACAAACTTTTTTGCAGCACCTGCACATCAAAAAACCGGTTCACCAGTTCCGGCAGGTAGACGTTATCATTTCTTTTCAGATCCAGATCCGGCAGGTGCCGGGCAAAGGCCAGTGAATAGCGGACAAATAATTTCTGCTGAATTTTTTCAATGATTTTCATCTGGTTGATCTGCATGATGCCGGCGACCAGTACACCTAACACCACCAGCGCAATTAGTACAACCAGTGATGCACGCATAGAAGCGCCCAGCACATATCCGATAATGGCTTGTACGCCAACAGGGAGAGAAAGCTGGATCAACCCGTTCAGGATGGCATAGAAGTAAACAGCAGTGATTTCATTGCGTTCCAGTTTGAGCAGGTTTAGAATCCTGCTGACCGGACTTTTAGAGACAGACATATTGCGTCAATTTTTATTGATCAGTTAGAAATACCGGTATGCATTAAATACCGGAAAAGAATAAGAGGGCTGATCAATAAAAATTCGGCGGCGGAGCTACTTTTTCAATACAGGGGGAAGGGTGTATTTTCTCAGAACGAAGAACAGCGAGTGCAGATTGACGGGTTATACCGGCTGACTGCAGACTTTGACGGATACAATCTTTTTTGCTGTCTTTTTTGTGATCTTCTTTTTGCTTGTCTTCGTTTTTTTCCTCATCCACCATAAAAACCACGGTGTCGGGATTCAGGAGTGAAGCGATGGCGGGACCGGCCTGAACCAGGCTGAAAATTACCAGTAGTATGAAGGCGATCCTTTTCATTTGCGACTGCAAAGGTCGTTTCGCATAATAACAGTCGCAAATGTGAAATGTTTGAAAATTGTAAAATTTTTTTAATCGTTGGTATACAAGTCTTTAGACTTTTGCGGGAGGTGGTCATATTCCCCTCTGAAGGCATACCAGCCAAAGATCACCAGGCCGATGGCAATGGGCGTAAAAATGGCAATGATAATGATCCAGATCACAGGATTGTTGATATCCTTTTTTCCGGCCGTATCAATATGCTGGATGGCCCCATTGATCAGTTCAAAAATCACCAGCGGAGCCAGGAGTAACCAGATCAGTCCGAAATACTTTTTAATTGCATTCATGTCATTTATTTTACTCCAGGTTGTTTTATATAATTTCCTAATATCTTAATATCCCAATATCCCAATCAAGTACAATCGTCTCTCCACACTCCGATCCATCTTGTCGACTCAATACCTAATACCTAATATCTTTTTCCCGCCTTCGCTTAAGCTACTGCGGGCTAGTATAATACCTAATAACCAATCCCCAATATCTTAATATCCCAATATCTCAATCACCAAAGATCGTCTCTCTACATATCCTCGGACCCATCTTGTCGACTCAATACCTCATAACCAATAACTAATATCTAATCCCTGATATTCCTGTCAATTTTATTTCTTAAATAAAGCATACCTATCACAAAACATAAGGAGGCCACTCCAATCGGATACCACAATCCCACCAGCGGATCAGCCGGGTAAGTAGTGGTAAGCAGGAGACCGATAAACGGAACCAGTCCGCCAAAAACGCCATTGCCGATATGGTAAGGTAAACTCATACTCGTGTACCTGATCTTGGTCGGGAACATTTCTACCAGGAAGGCGGCAATGGGCCCATATACCATGGTGACAAAAATGATCATGATCCAGACCTGAAAAGTAAATTTCCATTGCTTGCTGCTGTTCAGTTTTACAGCGGTATACACCGTTTTGGTATCTGTTACCGTTTCAAATGTCAGGGAATCATATGGGATACTGTTTTTATCCTGACCCAGCGAACTGAGTGGAGGATAAACTGTCCACGCACCGTCTGCTACCACCATGGTATCTGTACTTTTTTCATGGAAGCGGGTGCCTTTGTAGTTCCAGGAAATCTCATTTTGTATTTGAATACGAAGTCCATTTTCAGTATCCAGCAATGTGTCAGCCTTTGATTTCTTTTCAACGACCACCATATTGGCCGGATCCGTTTTTTTCCATTCTTTGATCGCTGTATCTTTTAGAAAGCTGCCAAATATGGGCCGGTAAAAAAGGATACCTCCCAGCATTCCTGCCATCATGATCCATTTTCTTCCAATCTTATCACTGAGCCAGCCAAATACAATGAAGAATGGTGTGGCCAGTGCAATAGCCACCAGCATAATCACCCGGCTCTGGGTAAAATCAATATAACATCGGGTTTCCAGAAAATTTTGTGCATAGAACTGTCCAGTATACCAAACCACACCCTGTCCCATCACCGCACCAAATAATGCCAGCAATACCATTTTGAAATTGGCCTTGTGCCGGAAACTTTCTTTAAGCGGATTCAGCGAAGTTTTCCCCTCTGCTTTTAGTTTTGAGAATAAAGGCGATTCACTCATCTTCATCCGGATATAAATCGATACCCCCACCAGGACGATGGAAATCCAGAAAGGATAACGCCAGCCACCCCATTCCGCATTGAAGGCATTGTCGCTCATATTGGATTTTACCACCAATATGATCCCCAATGCTACAAACAATCCCAATGTTGCAGTTGTCTGGATCCAGCTTGTATAATATCCACGGCGATGGGCCGGTGAATGTTCCGCCACATAGGTAGCTGCACCACCATATTCACCACCCAGGGCCAAACCCTGTAATAAGCGAAGCAGCAATACAATGATCGGTGCTGCAATCCCAATCGTTTCATAACTCGGTACACAACCAATCAGGAAAGTGGAACCACCCATTAAAATCAGGGTGAGCAGAAAAGTATATTTTCTTCCAATCAGGTCTCCCAGTCTGCCGAAGACCAATGCCCCGAAGGGTCTTACAATAAAACCGGCAGCAAAAATGGCCAGGGTACTGAGTAAGGCAGCTGTTGGATTGTCTTTAGGAAAAAACTGGCTGGAAATAGTCGTAGACAGCATGCCGAAAATGTAGAAATCGTACCACTCGATCATGGTACCTACCGATGATGCGGCAATGACCTGCTGTATACTGGACCGTTTGGGAGACGGGCTGTTGGTTTTGTTCATGCGTTTAAAATACGAATTGATTTTCGCCTGTTGTAATTTTTTTCTCTGGTTGGCTAACAAGCGTTTTTTGATTGGTATTCAGGACTTAATTAAGCACGAATCAGTACATTTAGGGTTAAAAAGAACGCTATGTCATACCCCTTCCAGATCCTTTCCCTGGAACAATATCATCAGGATTATGCAAGAAGTTTAAAAGAACCGGAAGCATTCTGGTCGGAAGTGGCCAATCATTTTACCTGGCATAAAAAATGGCAGCCTGATGAAAAAATACTGGAATGGAATTTCAAAGACCCCAAAGTAGAATGGTTCAAAGGAGCCAAACTCAATATTACCGAGAATTGTATTGACCGTCACCTGGCCACGATGGGTGATAAACCTGCCTTTATCTGGGAGCCCAATGGTCCAGATGAAAGAGTACGGGTAGTGACCTATAACCGGCTGCACAAAAGAGTTTGTCAGGTGGCACAGATGCTGAAGAATAACGGAGTGAAAAAGGTGACCGGGTTTGTATTTATATGGGCATGGTACCCGAACTGGTGTATGCTGTTTTGGGTTGTGCCCGGATCGGTGCCATCCATTCCGTGATCTTCGGAGGATTCAGTGCCCAGAGTATTGCCGACCGGCTCTATGATGCCAATGCCGAATTCATTATTACCTGCGATGGTGCTTATAGAGGTGGCAAGGATATTCCCCTGAAATCAGTAATTGATGATGCGCTGATCGGCAATCGCCAGATTAAAAAAGTAATTGTATATACCCGCACCCGTATTCCCGTATCCATGATTAAAGGACGGGATGTATGGTGGGAAGATGAAATGGATATTGCCGAAGAACAGGTGGAAAAAAACGGCGTAGTGAGCTTTCCGGCAGAAGAAATGGATGCCGAGGACCCGCTCTTTATTTTATATACCAGTGGTTCAACCGGCAAACCCAAGGGCGTAGTACATAGTTGTGCGGGATATATGTTATGGACCACTTACACTTTTGTGAATGTATTCCAATACCAGCCCGGTGATATCCATTTTTGCACGGCTGATATCGGCTGGATCACCGGACATAGTTATATCGTGTACGGTCCGCTCTGTGCCGGTGCCACTTCGCTGATGTTTGAAGGCATCCCCACCTGGCCGGATGCGGGACGCTTCTGGGATATTATAGACAAGCACAAAGTAAATATTCTGTACACCGCACCCACAGCGATCCGCAGCCTGATGGGTTTTGGCCTGGAACCTTTAAAAGGAAAAGATCTTTCTTCATTAAAAATACTGGGTACCGTTGGCGAACCGATCAATGAAGAAGCCTGGCACTGGTACGATGATCATATCGGAAAAAATAAATGTCCGATTGTGGATACCTGGTGGCAGACAGAAACCGGTGGTTGCCTGATCTCCAATTTAGCAGGGATCACGCCAGCCAAAGCTTCCTGGGCAACGCTTCCGATGCCGGGTGTTCAACCGGTACTGGTGGATGAAAACGGAAAAGAAGTCACCGAAAAAGATGAGCATGGTTTATTAAAAGGCAACCTCTGTATCCAGTCGCCCTGGCCTTCGATAATCCGTACCACCTGGGGGGATCATGAACGTTGCCGCACGAATTATTTCGCCACTTATGAAAATCTTTATTTCACCGGTGATGGTGCCCTGAAAGATGAGCATGGCAATTACCGCATCACCGGCCGCGTGGATGATGTACTCAACGTAAGCGGTCACCGGATTGGTACCGCCGAAGTAGAGAATGCCATTAATATGCATGCCGGCGTGGTGGAAAGTGCTGTGGTGGGTTATCCGCATGATATCAAAGGACAGGGCATCTATGCCTATGTTATCTATAACGGACACCATGGAGATGATGAACTCCGAAGAAAAGATATTCTGCAAACCGTTACCCGGATCATCGGACCAATCGCCAAGCCGGATAAAATTCAATTCGTTTCCGGTTTGCCAAAAACCCGTAGCGGAAAAATTATGCGGAGGATATTAAGAAAAATTGCAGAAGGAGAAACCTCCAGCCTGGGCGATACCAGTACCCTGTTGGATCCGGCCGTGGTAGAAGAAATCATGCATGGCAAATTGTAGTCCATAAATACCCGGTACCGGGTATTGAACCAATTCCGCATTGGACCTATTTTGCCAAAAAGAAATATGTTCCGCCTTGCTCTGATCATCTATTGTTGCACTGGTATTGCTTTTTCCCAGTCCATCAATATCCCGGCACTGAAACCATCGGTAGTTCCCTTTACGCCTGTTAAAGACCAGTACCTCTCTGCCACCTGCTGGAGTTTTTCCAGCACTTCCTTGCTGGAGAGCGAATTGCTCCGCCAGGGAAAGGGAGAAACCGATATCAGTGAAATGTTTATTGCCCGTCATTCTATGATGCGGAAAATCAAGAGGCACCTCCAGTTAAAAGGAGGAAATTTCTTTACGCCCGGGGGGCAGTTTCATGATGCCATTTGGGTAATGAAAAACTATGGCCTGGTTCCCGAATCGGCCTATTCCGGTAAAGGGCGCGGGGAGAAGGATCACAACCATGGTGACATGGACACATTGCTGAATGATATTGTCAAATACTGTATCAGTAATCAGATCACCGAGCTGAACAAGCGCCAGGAAATGGTAGTGGACAGTATTCTGGATCATTATTACGGAACAGTCCCAACGGAGTTTGTTTACAAAGGGAAAACCTATACCCCCCGAACTTATAGCGATCAGTACCTTGGGCTTAATCCGGACGATTACCTGGAAATTACTTCCTATACACATCATCCGTTTTATACCCGTTTTGTACTGGAAGATAAATACAACTGGACGGGTGATGCTTACTGGAATGTGACACTGGATGATTTTGTGAGTATCACCAATCATGCATTGGATAATGGATTCACCGTGGGGTGGGATGGGGATGCTGATGATCCGGATTTTCATTATAACGAGGGATATGCCAGCCTGAAAAACCCGCCATTGGGGGATCAGCAAAAAGCCCGTCAGCAGGCTTTTGACAACCAGACTACCTTACTGGATCATATGATGCATATTGTGGGCCGGGCACATCAAAACGGAGCAACCTGGTATTATGTCAAAAACTCCTGGGGACAAACCACCAATTCTACAGGTGGCTTTTTGTATATGCGGGAGGATTACTACAAGATGCGAACCGTGGCAATGATCGTACATAAGAATGCCGTTCCTGCGCCAATCCGGAAAAAAATGGGGATATGATCCTGTAAAAAAATTAAAGCAGCACGGATGGGCTGCTTTAAAAGGTTTTTCTTAACGAGTTCGTTCTTACAAAGAACTAACGTAATTATCAGCAAAAAAGTTCCCTTTAGAATAAAAAAATAGGTTAAAACCCAACGAAATGAAGGCTAAAACCTACTTTTACGGCAACGGTTGTCCGTCACTGATATCTCATGGAAAAAAAACCACTCCGACAACAGATCCGTTCAGTATTGCGCTGGACTGGCTGGGTATTACTGGTCCAGTTTCTGCTTATTAATATCAGCACGGCCTTTTATGCCGATAAGCTGACCCGCTTTTATACCAACCTGCCCGAAGGGTATAGCAATAGCAGCGGAAATATCTTTACCAAATCCTGGAAACTTTTTACCGGGCCCCGTTATCCCCGTTCATCCAACCTGGAAGCGCCGGTATTTGCGATAGATACTGTCCGGCTGCAAACAAAGCAAGGACTGGCCATTAATGCCTGGTATGCTCCTGCGGATACAACGGCCAAAGGAACGGTGATTCTTTTTCATGGAATTGGAGGGAGCAAAATGACACTGATCGACGAGGTCAATGAGTTCCGCTACCTGGGTTATAATATCATGATGGTTGATTTCAGGGGACATGGGAATAGCGAGGGGAACCGGACCACCATCGGTTATCGGGAGGCTGAAGAAGTTCGCCTGGCTTATGATTTTGTTCGGCAGAAAGGGGAGCAGCATATTTTTATTTATGGGAGCTCGATGGGTGCGGTTTCTGTAGCAAGGGCCGTTTACCTCTATGAGATGAAGCTATCCGGACTGATTCTCGAGATGCCCTTTTATTCCTTACAAACCTATTTAAAAGCCCGGGCAGCACAGATCGGATTTCCTGCACAACCCTTTGCATTTTTTACCAGTTTCTGGATCGGCCTGGAAAAAGGTTTCAATGGCTATAAACACAAGACCACCCGTTATGCTGCAGCCATTAAATGCCCGGTTTTACTGACATGGGGCACACTGGATCATTATGTGAATGAAAAAGAGATCAGGACTATTTATGAAGCCATACCAGGCCCGCATAAAAGGCTGGTTGTTTATGAAGGAGCCAGTCATGAATCACTGCTGCGAAAAGATCCTGAAAAATGGAGGACTTCAACAGAAAGTTTTCTGCAGAGCCCGGGACAATAAGCCTGCTTATTTTTTGATGGTTACCTTGGTGCCTACTCCGGTAAACTGATAGATCTCCGTTACATGTTCATTCTTCATGGAGATACAACCCAGGGTCCAGTTATTAAAACGGTCTACCACAAAATCTTCATGGGGCCAGGTACCATGGATACCGATCCCGCCGCCAATACTGGCGTTGGCAGGGATTTCCCCCTTTTCTTTTCGTTTATTGAATTTTTCAATATCATCCGGTGTTGGATAGTCCAGGCTGAGAAAGCGACACCATTTTTCATGCACTCTTTTGGCCGCGATGCTGAATTTGCCCTCCGGCGTATTTTTATCCCCCTGCACTTTTTTGTCGTCCAGGCTGGGATTCCCAAAAACAACCGGGTAAGTGGCATACCATCCTTTCTCATCATATACACTCAGTTCATAGTCGGATTTGTCAATCACAATCGAAATCTTTCCCACCGGACCAGCCGGACTATTGCCTCTTTTGTGCGCATCCGAATGACTGGATATTCGACCATCGATAGCCAGCATACTGCTCCCCAGGAATACAGAAGTAAGAATGAAATAGTTTTTCATGTGCCTTAGTGGTTTCTAAAGGGTAAAATATAACCTGAAACAGCCCAAAAGTTCGGATGCATTTCCTGTTCTGCCGGGGCAGACAGGCTGGTGGGAGCATGTAATTGGTAATGGGCTGTGATCAGTACCGTCATCCTTCAAACGCAATGCCACGGATCTTTATTTCTTACTGTGGAAATGTTTTAACGCGGCATTTAGAAAATCTACCCGGGAACAATACGGTGCATAAAAAAACCGGTTCCCCTCAAAGAGGAACCGGTGAATTTTTTGTATGGTGCCAGTTAAAAATGACTGAAGCGGAACCCGAAATTGTAAGGGGTGATATCCAATCCCCTTTCATACATTCCTTTCATGGCATAAGAACCGTAGAAACGAACCGGGCCCAGGGTGAGCTCGCCGATATAGGAGAGCTTCCATTTTTCGAGATCAAAATCATCTTTTACTTTCCTTTTTCCTTCGTCGGAATTTTTGGTTTTGTTCCTGGCGGTATACAGGTAGCCGGCGCTGATACCGGCGCTAAAACCAAATCCTCTCTTGCGGTTTGGGGTAAAGTTGAAGTTCAGCATGATCGGAACGGTCAGGTAATCAGCTGCAAGTTTATCCTTGCTGTAACTGCGACCGGGTGTTGCGTCCAGTGATAAAACCGGAGCATTGGGAACGGCAGGAGGGTTGGGGTCAAAACGAACATTTCTTTTGAAATGGTAATTATTCAGTTCCAGTCCTAATCCGTATTTCAGATTCACCACATGTTTGGCCACATTCATTTTTTGCATGAAGAACCACACGTTCACATTTCTGGATTTTCCGTCTTTCAGTTCCAGCCAGGTTTCATTACTGCCGGGAGCATAAGCCTGGGCGGCGGCGCTGGCATAATTAGTATTGTCGTTATAGTTTGAAAAGCCCACATCAAAAATCCACCAGTTAGTGGTGAGATTGGCTGGCTTATCACTGTTCCGGCGATTCCGCATCTTATATTCACGGTCATGAATTACTTGACGCTCTTTTGTTCCGGGTTTACGGATGATGGTAATGCCGCCGATCCGGATGGTATCGTAAACAGGAGTTTGTTTACCGGTGGTATCGGTTTGGGCCAGACTGCTAAGGGCGAGACATACTGCTCCGCATAGGGTAAAAATCCTTTTCATAATTTTCTTTTTATTAATGTCTGATGATAAATCAAACTGAAACAAATGAACCATCATTTCAGTTTAAAAGAAAGACCAGCTACCAGTAAACGATTGTCATCAGTAGGGTCAATATTCGTTCTTTTTTCAAAAGTGCGGGCAATCTTCCGGAAGAGGCCACGGCTTTTGTTCTTTTTTCCTTCTGTTTCTGCAAGCGGCTCATTGTTGTTTGTATAAGTAGCTTGTATAATGTCTGACGGTTGAGGGTTAGCAGATGTTACAACAGCATTTGTAGCGGGAATATTATTTTCTTTCACGTTCATGGCCAGCGCATCCTTTGGCCCGGGGGTATTGATCAGATTAGGATTGTTCACCGGGCGGGGCAGGTTATTGGTGGGTTGAATGACAGGGGTCAGATTGGCAACTGCTTCTTCATCCTTTATATCAGGTAAACTGTTTTTCGGGGAAGGATTGACTGTAGTCTTGTTTTTCGGTTCCCGAGAAGTACTGGTATTGATGTTTGCCTGATCCTCAGAAATAACAGTTGCTTTTGTTTTGTCAGTGGAAAAGGGATTTTCTGCAATCACTACCTGCTGATTATTGACAGGGTTAGATGATTCGTTATTTTCAGGAACTATATTCTTTCCGGGTACATTAGTTGGCGTTTTGGCAACTTCAGGCTGATCGGTATTCGGTTTTTTATTAACGATCAGGAAAGCAGTAATGCCCAAGATAATCACCAGGATAGCCGCCGCTGCTCTCCAGTAAAAAGGCAAAATCCTTCTTGTTTTTTCTTCTTTCCGGTAAAGCGTGGATTTATCAGGGAACACAACCAGTTCAGGCTGCAGTTTGGTTTTTTGCAGCAGATCCATTGTATGGCGGGCAGCCGTGTTAGCTTCAACATAGGCTTCCACCTGCCTTCTCTGATCGGGCAGCAATTCATCATCGATATATAAGGAGAACCATTCTTCCTGATTGGTAATACTGATCTGGGGCTGACCATTTTCTTTCATCAGTTCTTCCTTGCCATCAAATACAATATGGCCATCCGGAACCAGTTTGTATTGGAGCAGGATATCCAGTTCTTCTTTCAGGTCAGGATGTAATTGCACAAAATCTTCCACCATCCGGCGGGCGGCCGGATCCAGTTCATTATCCATATACAGGATAAAGAACTCTTCGTAATTATGGCGGTTGATCAGCATTAAACTTTTACTTTATTATATAACATTTTCCACTCTTACCAGGTATTCTTTTAATTGTACCCGGGCCCGGTGGAGGTATACTTTTACCTGACTTTCATTCAAATTCATGATCCTTCCGATTTCCTCATAACTATAACCTTCATAATCCTTCAGCAGTACAAGGGATCGCTGTGTTTCGCTGAGTCGTTCAAGGGCTTCATCCAGCACTTTCTTCAAGTTATTGACCGGCCGGCTTTCCACCCGGGTCTCCTCACTGAATTCTTCCCGAAGACTGATTCTCTTCACTTTCCGGATATGATCAATCATCTGGTGATAGGCCACTGTAAAAAGATAGGACTTGCTCTTGGTGGCATCCACATCCTCCCGGTTGCGCCACATTTTTTCAAATGCAGTCTGTACCACATCCCTGGCGTCCTCCTCATGCCGGAGGTTCTTCAGGATGAAGCGGTACACATTGTCTGCATAAGCAGTCACGCATTCATTATATTCTCTTTCAGTCATTAGCCGGTTTGGAAATGCAGTTTACCAAAATTGGCGGTCTGCCAGAAATAAAACGGACAGCCCGCCGGATAGTTACAGGAAAAATAAAAAAAATCGGATCTGTTATTTGTCTGAAAATCAGCCTTTAAAGCGGTGTAACTGTGATAAACTGGCGCGACATACTCTCCATGATCAGTTCACCGGTTCCATTTTTGGGAGTCTTTACATCACAATCGGGCAGTTTTTTCTGGCAGCAGGTGGGGTCCTCAATCTTCTTACTGCTTGGAGATGAAGAAGTTAGAGTAATGAAAGCTGTTCCCAGGACCAGTACAGCGGCAGTGATAAACAGTATATTAATCTTCTTCATGGTTGTGGTTTAGGTGTTTGACGAAGCTTTTGCTTAAAATGTTACTGTAAACATAAAAATATTGCGGAGGCCCTCCAACCGGATTATGACGAAACGCTGATTCAATAGCATAGAGTGTCGGAATCGGCCGTTGAACTGCAAGCCGATTTTGAAAAGCGGGGGGTGAGTGGTTCTCTTTTATATTTGCCACAAACTAAGCCATATGAATGAGCAACTGGTACAACGCATAGCCCGTGAACTGGAAGAGATCAACCAATCAGGACTCTTTAAAAAAGAAAGAATTATTGAAAGTCAGCAGGGTGCCTCCATTATTGTAAACGGTAAATCGGTATTGAATTTTTGTGCCAATAATTACCTGGGATTATCCAGTCACCCGAAAGTGATAGCAGCAGCCCATGAAGCGATTGATCACCGCGGTTATGGTATGAGCAGTGTGCGGTTTATCTGCGGCACACAGGATATACATAAAACACTGGAGGAAAAAATTTCTGCCTTCCTGGGTACCGAGGATACGATATTATATGCAGCAGCATTTGATGCCAATGGTGGTGTATTTGAGCCATTGTTCAATGAAGATGATGCCATCATTTCTGATGCATTGAACCATGCTTCCATTATTGATGGGGTCCGTTTATGCAAGGCGCAGCGGTTTCGGTATGAACATAATAATATGGAAGACCTGGAGGCAAAACTAAAAGAAGCGGCTAACTGCCGTTCCCGGGTGATTGTAACGGATGGGTCCTTCAGTATGGATGGTACTATTGCGCAGCTGGACAAGATTGTGGAGATGGCTGAAAAATATGATTCGGCCATCATGGTTGACGAATGCCACTCCTCCGGCTTTCTTGGAAAAACAGGAAGAGGTACCCACGAGTACAGGGGCGTGATGGGGAAAATTGATATCATTACCGGTACATTGGGTAAAGCATTGGGTGGGGCATCCGGTGGATTTACTTCCGGAAGAAAAGAAATCATTGAAATGCTTCGGCAGAAATCAAGACCCTACTTGTTCAGTAATACATTGGCTCCTTCCATTGTGGGTGCTTCGATTGCGGTACTGGATATGCTCACGGAAACCACAACACTCAGGGATCAGCTGGAATACAATACAAAGTATTTCCGGACAAAAATGACCGAAGCCGGTTTTGATATCAAACCCGGTGATCATCCCATCGTTCCAATTATGTTATATGATGCCGTACTGGCACAAACCATGGCAGCCAAATTACTGGAAGAAGGTATTTATGTGATTGGTTTCTTCTTCCCGGTCGTAGCAAAAGGTCAGGCCAGGATCCGGGTACAGCTGAGTGCGGCATCAGCAGGAGCACCTGGACAAAGCCATTGCTGCATTTACTAAAATTGGAAAGGAGTTGGGTGTGATCAAATAAAATCCCTTTTACTCATTTGTTGAATGATCTGTCATAAATAAAGGCTCGTAATAATACGAGTCAGCACAGTCAAATCGTAGTTTTCCCATAGGTAAAAAGAAAAATCCGACGAAAAACTATGAGAAACAATATGCGGGTAGTAATTTCGTTTTCTACTTAGATGGTCTGAACTCTACCCCAACAATCCTCTGGAATTTCCTTAATTAATTTGTTGTACTGTACACCGCAATAAACGGCGTACCCAATTTGAAACGAATCATGAAAAAATTTGTATTGAGCCTGGCCCTGGTTGCCACTGTAATGTTTGTATTAAGCTCCTGTGCTTCTTCCAAGAGGGATTGTAATGGCGTTAGACATTACAAACAAAAAGGTGGTTTCTACATGTAATTCAGCCTCAGGCTGTTTGACTGATCCTGGCCCGGCCGGGATTTTTTTTGTCCAAAAAATTTGGTTTATGATATAAACTACTTTATGTTTGTTTCCGAAATGTAAGTTATGAAGCGTCTGATCCTCTTTTTACTCGTCATTATCACTGCAGAGATGGAGCTCTCTGCCCAGGTAACCATTAAGGGAATTGTCAAAGACAATAAAGACAAACCGGTACCTGGCGCCAGTATTACTATTAAGGATAGTTATGATGGAGCAACGGCGGATTCTTCCGGCAGTTATTCTTTTAAAACAACCGAAAAAGGAAAGCAGTTGATCGTAGTGACCAATATTGGTTTCAAAACGGTGGAACAACCGATTAGTATCGAAGGAGCCACCATCACCCTGGATATTACATTGAAACAGGAAGTAACCGAATTGACCGCCGTTGTTTTATCGGCTGGTTCTTTTGAAGCCAGTGACAGAAAACGGGCCGCTGCGGTATTGGATCCGATTGATATTGTAACCACCGCCAGTGCGAATGGTGATATCACTGGCGCTTTAAAAACATTACCGGGCACCCAGCAGGTAGGGGAGAGTGAGGGTTTATTTGTAAGAGGAGGTACAGCCGCCGAAACAAAAACCTTTATTGATGGTACCCTGGTGAATAATTTTTTCTTCAGTAGTGTTCCCAATATTGCACAGTTCAGCCGTTTCTCTCCTTTTATTTTTAAAGGAACCGTGTTCAGCACCGGTGGCTACTCCGCTTTATACGGACAGGCATTATCATCTGCCCTGATCCTGGAATCCATCGACCTGCCGGAACAAAGCTCAGCGAATATCGGTATCACCGTTCTCAGTGGTAGTGCGGGTTTTCAGCAATTGAGTAAAAAGAAAAACAGCTCCTGGGGCATCAACTATTCCTACACCGATCTTAGTCTTGCTTTTGCCCTTATCAAACAAAGGCAGGATTTTTCCAAAGTACCGGTGTATCATAATCTGGATGCGAATTTCAGAATCAAGACATCCAAAACCGGGATGCTGAAGTATTATGGTTATTACAGCAGTAATAAACTCGGCTTTACAACGGCCAGTCTTGATTCGGTAGGTTATCTCGACCGCTTCGCCATCAGCAACGCCAACCATTACCATAATTTGTCCTGGAAAGAAAACCTGCCCAAGCGCTGGAAAATCATGATAGGGGTTTCCTATACCAATAACCACGATAAAATCAGTTCTTCCCTGCAGGACAATAATAAAAATGATGTGCTGTTTTCCGGATTGGAGTTCAAAAATTTCGGACTGGATAGCCGTGGAAATTATTTCAATGCCAAAACCGTATTGGAGAAAAAATTAAAAGGACTCAGTGCCTTCCGTTTTGGGGCAGAGTATAATTACAGTCAGGATAAAGTCCGTTACCAGGATTATAATGGCAACGAATATCCTTCATCATTGAAAGAGCAGATTAAATCTCTTTTTGCAGAAGGGGATATCTATGCTACCAATGATATTGCGGTTAAAGCCGGGCTGCGGATGGAACATTCTTCCCTGCTGGATAAAGTGAATATAGCTCCCCGGGCTTCCGTAGCCTATAAACTGGGAAAAGGCAGCCAGGCTTCCATTGCCTATGGCGTTTTCTACCAGAATCCCGAAAGAAGATATCTCCCTTCTCCCAATCCGCTGGATTTCATGAAAGCCACACATTATATCCTGCAATACCAGAAAGTACTGAACCAGCAATCCCTTCGCCTGGAAGCATTTTATAAAAAATACAAAGGGCTGGTGAAAACAGGTGTTACCGGGTTTACTGAAGCGGCCATCAGCAATGCCGGCTTTGGAGATGCCAAAGGAGTGGAATTATTCTGGAGAGATAAAAAGACATTCAAGAATTTTGATTACTGGATCTCTTATTCATTCCTGGATACCAAGAGAGATTTCCTGAACTTCCCCTATGCCATCACCCCCAATTTTGCGGCCAAACATACCGCTTCACTGGTTGCTAAGAAGTTTGTTCAACCCTGGAAGTTAAACCTGAATGCTGCCTACAATTTTGCCAGCGGCCGGCCTTATTATAATATCAGGCTGGATGGCTCTCAGTACAAATTTACCGACCGGGGTACGGTGCCTTCTTACCACAATTTCAGTTTTGCGATCAATTACCTTCCGTTTATCGGTAAAGAAAATGCAAAGTCTTTTGCCGTGTATGTGTTGCAGGTGAGTAATATTTTCAATATCAAACAGACTTATGGATACCAGTATTCCTATAACGGCCTTCGTAAGCAGGAAATATTACCGACCTCCAGAATGTTTGTCTTTATTGGTGCCTTTATCAGCTTCGGGGTTGACAGGAGTGATGAGGTGATGAATAATGCGCTTTAATTTTTTGAATAAACAAAAACTAGTATATGAAAAAAACCTTCGTCTTGATTATTGCGACCCTGGCCATGACGGTCAGCTTTGCACAAAGTGAAAAATTTGTAAAAGCAATGGAATCCCGTATGTCAACGCTTGATTCCAACAGGACCCCCGACAACTGGAAAGAAGCTGCCAATGCTTTTGAACGCATCGCAGAAGCAGAAAAAACACAATGGCTCCCTTATTATTATGCGGCTTATTGCCAGGTAATGGCCGGCACTTATTCTCTTCCGATGGATGGCAGCTTTGGCGACAACAGTGCTATAACCGATCCGGTGGCAGATAAAGCAGAACAACTGCTGAACAAAGCTGAATCACTTTCACAGCCCAATTCAGAAACCTGGTGTGTGCGAAAAATGATATCCAGTCTGCGGATGATGGGCAATGCCATGTCAAGGTATATGACTGAAGGTCCCAAAGCGGAAGAGGCCCTTTCAACAGCAAAACAAATGAACCCGGCCAATCCAAGAGTGTATATCCTGGAAGCACAGGATAAATATTATACACCGGAACAATTTGGTGGCAGTAAGGATGAAGCTAAAATACTGTTCGAAAAAGCAAAAGAATTGTTCATGACCAACAAGCCGGCCAGCAGTATTGAACCACAATGGGGCATGACGCAGGTCATGTATTTTCTTTCACTTTACAAGTAATAGTTGATTTATATGTCCTGATTTCATAAAATCTGACAAATGGATAACGAAAAACAATTAACCGAAAAGGAAAGCCTGGAGCTGATCACCCAAATGATCAATAAGGCCAAGGATGCCTGTCATGATACCGGTGTCACTACCATTATGTGGGGAGCTGTTATTATATGCTGTTCACTGGTCCGTTTTGCGGAATTGCATTTCGACTTCCGGCTTCCTTTTGATATTTACCTGCTGACCTTTCTGGCAGTCATTCCCCAGATCTACTTTAATGTAAGGGAAAAGAAAAGAAGAAAGGTGAAGACTTATGATGAGCAGTTTATGGACAGCCTTTGGACAGCTTTTGGAATCAGTATTGCGCTGCTTATTTACATCAATTCACTTTTATATAAGGAGTGGGATGTGGTCAATGATCAATATGTAGCCATGACGGGAAAAGGGGGCTTCAAATTATATGAGTATACGGCTTCCTTTTTCCTGCTCTTGTATGGGATGCCCACTTTTGTTACGGGCATGACGATGAAATTCAAACCTATGTTCTGGGGCGGGTTGCTTTGCTGGGCCTGTTGCCTGCTATCACTTTATACACCGGTTAAAACAGATCTGTTGCTCATTGCATTATCAGCCGCCGGTGCCTGGCTGATTCCTGGTATCATTATGGAAAAGGATTACCAGATGGCCAAAAAGCAACTAGTCCAGCCACATGTTTAAAGACCTGGATCCCATATTACATTCTCAACTCCGGCTGGCCGTGATGTCCCTGCTCATCAGTGTGCAGGAAGCAGAATTTACATTTCTAAAAGATAAAACCAATGCCACCGCCGGCAACCTGAGTGTGCAGATTCAGAAATTAAAAGATGCAGGTTATATTGATGTGATTAAACAGTTTAAAGATAATTATCCGCAAACCATCTGCCGTATTTCCAGGAAGGGAATTGAAGCTTTTGAAAAATATGTTACGAATCTGAAAACTTACCTGGGTCAGTAAAAAAAGAGAAGCCCTTTAGACAAAGGGCTTGTTTCTCTGTTGGTGCTCTAAGTGTATGAATCGTTGACAGGATTATTTATGTATCCTGTTATTTTTTGTCCGTACCGGCTGCAATACCCACTGGGGCTGACGGCTGCCGGGTTTGATCAGCTGCTCAATGGCTCTGCCGAGCCTGTTCCATTCTTCGCGGATTATTTTTTTGGATGATTTTCCCATATCTTGTTTTCTACACCCGGAGTAATCTCTACCACAGGAGAATAAACGGCCTTTTTGTTTTTACTCACCAGTTTAACCCGGTACAGTTGTTTTTGTTTGCCAGCGGGCTCAAAAAAAGAATAACTGGCTTTTTCAGGCGTATCTGATCCGAATACGATGGCAGCGAGTTTGAACTCTCTTCCATCATTACTTTTCTCTACTTCAAACAAATCAGCGGTCTGATTATCTCCCACCACCCATTCCAGCACTGTTTTATTATTCTTTGAAAAACCGGATACACTGATCAA
The DNA here is from genome assembly GCA_016720745.1 of Chitinophagaceae bacterium. Lineage (GTDB taxonomy): Bacteria > Bacteroidota > Bacteroidia > Chitinophagales > Chitinophagaceae > JJ008. The sequence goes on from JADKKA010000018.1 coordinate 813,402, forward strand.
TGTGACCGGGCTGTGTTTTGTTGCTGCAATGGCTTGTTGCTGACCGGAAAAAGCCGGTATATCCTGTTGTGCCGCAGAAGGCTGGTAAATCAGCCGAAGGGCAATCAATATTAATAAGGCGGATGTCTTTATCATTTCTTAGGGTATTATACCGGCTCAAACCGGGGTCAATGGCCCCACAGAAATATTGGATGCTCGGGTACATGCACCGCAGAAAATAATAAGACCATAGCTGTTCAGGGGAAGCTGGAGCAGGTACGGATGCTTATCGTAGTTTTACCAGGGTATATGTGGTATTCCGAATAGTAAAACAAACCTACTACCCAAAGTTTTAAAAAGCAAGTTCCCGGTGGTAATTATTTTTAAAATCGTCAAATTTCGATGCTGACGATAAAACGTTTCCTACTTTTATTTGTTAATAGTCAATGATGAATACAATCATCCGTGTAAAAAATCTTTCCAAGCGTTTCGGTGACTTACAGGCCGTGGATCAATTGTCTTTTTCCGTGTCAGCAGGAGAAGTATATGGTTTCCTGGGTCAGAATGGGGCAGGTAAATCTACGACGATCCGCATGTTACTGACCCTGATTGACCCTGATGAAGGAGAAATTGAAATTTTTGGTATGAACCTTCGCCAGCACCGGAAGGAAATTCTGAAACGAACCGGTGCCGTGATTGAAAGACCCGATCTGTACAAATACCTCAGTGCATTAGACAACCTCCGCATTTTTGCCCGCTTAAGTGGCATGAAAGCTTCCCGGAAACAACTGATGGATCAGCTGGAAATGGTAGGACTGGCAGAGCGCGCCAACAGCCGGGTAAAAACCTATTCGCAGGGAATGAAACAAAGACTGGGTCTGGCCTGTGCCCTGGTCCATGATCCTGGACTGATCATACTGGATGAACCTACCAACGGACTCGATCCGCAGGGAATTGCAGAAATGCGGGAGATGATTATCCGGCTCAGCCAGGATGGCGGCAAAACACTACTGGTGTCTTCCCACCTGCTGAGTGAAATGGAAATGATGGCCAGTAGTCTGCTCATTATTGATAAAGGACGAAAAGTAGCCGAAGGCAAACTGGATGAATTACTCAATCCCAAAACGGCACTGGTGGAATTAGCGGTTACTGATAAAGCAGCGGCCCGTCAATTATTAGGGCAAACAGACTGGATTCATGGTATTCAGAAACAGGCAAACAACTGCTCCGGTTTGAAATGGAAAAATCCCGGATGCCGGAACTGACCCGATTACTGGTTGCAGGCGGTATGGAAATTCAGTCCATCCGGCCGGTTCATTCACTGGAAGAATATTTTTTGGCACAAACTGGAAAATGATGTTTATCACCCTGCTGAGAATAGAGCTGTTCAAAATATTTAAAAGACCAAGAACCTATATTGCTTTTGGGGCCATTGCCATGATTGTATTACTGGTGCAACTGGCACTGAAAGTAAATGGCAAGGACTTTATTCAATTATACACCGATAGCCAGTCTGATACATTTGAGATTCCTTACGAAAGCATGAACAATGGTTATTTTGTTTGCGTAGCCGTGCTGCACATGATCCTGATTCATGTACCCTTACTGGTTGCATTGATTGCAGGTGATATGATTTCAGGTGAAGCCGGGCTGGGCACCCTGCGACTGGTGGTGGGTAAACCCATCGGTCGCACAGAACTGATTCTTTCCAAATTCATGGCGAGTACCATTTATGTGGTGATGCTGCTGGTCTGGATGGCCCTGTTTGCGTTGTTTGGCAGTATCCTGCTTTTTGGTTCAGGTGACCTGGTGGTATTCCGGGAAGAGAACATGCACCTGATGAACCAGCAGGATGTACTTTGGCGGTTTTTTGCAGCATTTGTGTTTGCGGCCCTCGCTCTGACCACCATTGCTGCCATGGCTTTGATGTTCTCCGCCTTTTCAGAAAATTCACTGGGACCGATTGTCGCCACTGTTTGTGTGGTGATTGTATTTACCATTGTGCAGCAATTGAAAGTGCCATTGTTTGAGCAAACCATCAATCCCTGGTCCTTTACCACCCATATGCTGGGCTGGAAAGGTTTTTTCTATGTGGAGAAAACCGCTGAAGGAGTAACCATCGATGGCTCCGTGGAAAACCCGGGTTCCCTTTTGAAAAGCGCCGGTGTTTTACTGGGCTATATCCTTCTCTTTTTGACCGTGACTGTTCAGTATTTTAAAAGAAAAGATATTTTAAGTTAACATGAAAAAATTACTGGTCTTTGCCGCCATCCTGCTGCCTTCCCTGCTTCCTGCACAGGATGTAAAACAACTGTTGCAGAAAGTAAAGGAAAAATATGACCAGGTAAAAGATTATACCGCCGAAGGGAAGCTAAAGACCAATGTGCTTTTTATCAAAGCACCGATTGCTACCGTTAAAATATGGTATAAGAAACCTGATAAGATTAAAATCAGGAATGAAAAGGGGGTATCCTTTATTCCCAAAGGATCGGTTAATATCAACATGAACAATGTGCTGGGTCTGAATAATTATGAAGCGATTTTATCCGGTACAGAAAAAGTGGGAGGCACCGATTGCAAAGTGATTAAAATATTTCCTTTAAGTGATGAGGATAATATCAGCCGGGCCACGCTTTATGTGGATGAACAGCAATTGCTGGTAAAAAGATCGGTGATCAGCACGCGGGAAAACGGAACCTATGAGTTAGTGATGCATTATAAAAATTATGCTGCCTATGGTTTGCCCGATAAAGTAGAGTTGTCTTTCAATACCAGGGATTATAAATTACCCAAAGGCATTTCTATTGATTATGATAACGGGGCAGATAAGGATAAAAAAGAGAGAACTGCACCCAAAAAAGGCAAAGTGGAAATTCAATACACGAAGTACACGATTAACAAAGGCGTTCCCGATTCCATCTTCAACTGATTCCATCCATCTTTCACTATTCTTCAATGGCTTCATCCCTGGCATTGGCGAGGAGGGCGTTAGTCATTTTCTTCATGGGGTTCTGCCGGCTTGTTTCATAGCCATTCCTGCGGTTGATGATATCGATACATTCAAAAAATGCCGTCATAAAAGAGGAATGGATCTGCCTTATTCTTTCCGGCAATATCAAAAGCAACGCCATGATCCGGTGAGGTTCTGATAGCAGGAAGTCCGGCTGTATAATTAAAACCATCTCCGGCAGCCAGTGCTTTGAAAGGAATTAAGCCCTGGTCGTGGTACATGGCCAGTACGGCATCAAAACGGTCAAAACTTCTTCTGGCAAAAAGGCATCGGCACTGTATGGCCCCACCACCATGATATTACTATTCTTGGCTTCGCGGATGGCAGGTTTGATAATTGTTTCTTCTTCATTTCCGATCAGACCTTCATCACCGGCATGCGGATTCAGTCCGAGTACGGCAATACGGGGTTTATCAATTCCAAAATCCTTTTGCAGGCTCTTGTTCATGATCTGGAGTTTGCTCAGGATAATTTCTTTGGTAATATGTTTGGTGATATCCTGTACAGAAACATGTTCTGTAACCAGGGCTACCCTGAAATCACCCGCACAAAGCATCATCACCACATCATTGACGCCGAACATGGCTTTCAGGTAGGGGGTATGACCGGTAAAGCTGAAATCAGGGGACTGTATATTTTTTTTATGGATGGGGCAGTAACCAATCCCTCAATTTGTTTTTGTTTGAGAGCTGCCACGGCAGTTTGCAGGGAAAGCACACCGTATTTACCGCCGATATCCGTCATTTGACCCGGAGTGATGGCCACTTCTTCTTCCCAGCAATTGAAAAGATTCACCTGTTTGTGATTGATCCGGTCAAATTCTTTGGTGGTTTGGTAATTGATATTGTATTCCGGAACTGATTTCCGGTAAAAATTGATGGCTTTATTGGAAGCGAAAATGACCGGGGTACAATGTTCCAGGATCCGGTTATCAGAAAAGGTTTTAATGATCAGTTCGATGCCGATCCCGTTCAGGTCGCCGCAGGTAATACCGATCAGTGGTTTATTGGGGGTCATATAATTAATAGTTGGGGCTAAAGATATAATAATATAATGATCCGGCTTTGCAGCAGTAGCGGCAGACCGCTTATCTGGCAAAACTGGTATCGGTCAGTGCCCGCATAAAAGCAATGATATCCTTTATTTCTTTCCGGTTCAGTCGCAGGTTATCAAAAGGCAGGGTCTGGTATTCCGGTGCGATATGCAGGCCTTTACCCCCGCCATTATTATAAAAGGTCATTACTTCTTCCAAAGTCTGATAAACTCCATTGTGCATATAAGGAGCAGTCAAAGCTACATTTCTTAGGGTTGGGGTTTTGAATGCATACCGGTGTGCTTCGGAACGGGTAAATAAATATTTACCGGGATCATCATCCAGTTTTGGGTTTTTCCGGTCTCGGCTAGCCGGTACACCCAGTACTTCGGATTCGGTTTCGGCCCAGGCCGGAGGAACGACACCATTAAATAGCGGTATAAAATGACAGGTGGCGCATTTGGCTTTGCCGGCAAAAAGGTTGAAACCTCTTTTTGCAGAAGCTGACAATGCTTTTTTATCGCCCCGCATATATTGGTCGAAAGGGGCATTTAATGACACGAGAGACCGGACATAACAAGATATAGTATTTGCGATAGTAAAAGGGCTGATATGGATTTTATCCGACGGGTAAGCTTTTTTGAAAAGTGAATCATAGGTAGCATTTTTTTTCAGTTTATCAACGGATTCTTTCATGGAGCCTTCCATCTCCTCAATATTATGTACTACTTCGCTCAATTGATTTTCTAGAATGTCTGCCCGGCTGTCGTAGAATTGTTTGGTTTGAAAACCGGAATTAATAACTGTTGGTGTATTTCTCTTGAGTTTGTAAGACTGATTGATGGAATAGGGTTTGTCAAGCCCGTCCGTAAATGCCAGCTCTGGTTTATGGCAGGAAGCGCAGCTGCGGGTTCCGGTTCCTGAAAGAATAGGGTCTGCAAATAACAGCTTTCCCAGATACACTCTTTCAGGTGTAACCCAGTATTCGCTGGGAGGGGAGTAGAAATTAATATTCAGTAAATCAGCTGCAAAAAGAGATTCGGCAGAAAAGTTGACAGCATTTCGCCCCGGAGGAATACCAATACCTGTTCTAATCCTGGTTTGTACGACTTGCCGGTACAATGGATTGAGGTATTCAGTAATAAAGTTTAGTCTGTTAAACTGGTTAAAATTACCCTGGCTGTCTAAATGCTCTGTGTTTTGATTGATCGAAATTAAAAGGGCATCTATTTGTGCTTTTTTTTCAGCAGGAAATATTTCCCGGTAAATTTCCAGTAGCTGTTTAATTCCTTCAAAGGAGGCAATGGCTTCCGGTAATGAATGGTTGGCAACGGGAGAATCGAACCCGGTTATACCTATGGTAGTGATACCGATAATGGAAGAACGAATGGCATCGAAAACAAGTTCCTGGCTGAATTTAAAATGCCGGTCCGGTTCTTTTTCCATGTTTTGCAAAATTGGAATCATGGCACTGGCCAGGGCGGCCAGCTGGTTGAAGCTGCTGTCGGCATTCCAGTCTGCATATATTAATTGTTCAATAGCCTGAAAACCCTGAGGAGGTATGATCCGGTCTGCTGTTTCAGATTCTATTCTGGAAATAGCAGGTCCGTTCAGGTACCTGGCCTGAAAAGGATTGAAATAGTCGGTAAGTACCGCCATTTTTTTAAAAGCGGTTCTTGCAAGGGTATATTTCCTTTTAATTGATTCGGGATCATTTTTTTCAATTGCAGCAATCCGCAGGGATTCAATGGAGGTTTTTACGTCCTGAATTTGTTTTGTCAGCAGCAGGTCCACCTTTTTTTGAAATTCAAAGCCATCTTTTTGCCTGAATACAGTGGCTGTACAAATAAAGAAAACCGCAATTAGTATCGTAGATTTTCCTGTGAAATTTACGTAAGTGGTGCCAGGACTAAGTTGAGTGTGCTTTTTTAAGTGATTCATCGCTACTAAGTTAGGATGGTTTTAGTATTTATACTTATTACCCAGGTGAAAAACCCTAGAAATAATTGAGGGATAAACCTCTTGACCAGAATCAGTTTTTGATCCATTTTTACCCAATAATAACCAATATCCAAATTCGATGAAACAACTATCCACCGTCCTGAAACACGCATTCTTGTGTTCCGTATTATTTCTGCTACAAAACCAATACGCCTCCGGGCAAACCAGCATTATTGCTTATGGCAGTTCCTGGAAATACTTAGATAATAACACCAGACCGGCTAACTGGCAAACCAGCGGATTCAATGATGCCGCATGGGCAACAGGTAATGCTGAGCTGGGTTATGGTGATGCACCGGTAACAACAGTATCTTTTGGTCCTGATGCGAACAATAAGTATATCACTACATATTTCAGAAAATCGGTTACAATTGCCAATCCGGCCAGTTTTACCAACTTCACGCTGAATGTACGCAGGGATGATGGCGTAGTAGTATATGTTAACGGAACAGAGCGTTATGCGAATAATATGCCGGCAGGACGTTTGCACTCTACACTCGCCAGCACGGCAGCTGCTGATGACGGAGCCACACCACAAACAGTTACATTATCATCAGCTTTTTTCTCTGCTGGTACCAATGTGATAGCGGTGGAAATACACCAGAGTGTCGTAACCAGTTCAGATCTTACGTTTGATCTGGAGCTGCTGGGCAACAGCGCTCCCGTTGCCCTGATTAACTACGGGACCAGCTGGAAATATCTGGATAATAATTCAAGACCTGCAAACTGGGAAACAGTAGCTTACAATGACGCCGCCTGGGCATCTGGTCTTTCTGAACTTGGATACGGTGATGCACCGGCTACTACTGTTTCTTTTGGTCCGGATGTCAATAACAAATATGTCACCACTTATTTTAGAAAGAATTTTACAATCACTGGATTGAATACACTCAATTCTCTTACACTGAATCTGATTCGGGATGACGGAATGGTGGTTTATGTAAATGGTGTAGAAGTAGTAAGGGATAATATGCCGGGAGGTACTGTTGGTCATAACACGTTGGCTTCAGCAGCTATTTCAGGTGCCGGAGAAACTACACCGGTTTCTTTTAGCCTTTCTACCTGTTCTTTTGTTGAGGGCAGCAATACCATTGCGGTTGAAATGCACCAGAGTGATGTTACCAGCTCAGATCTGTCTTTTGACCTGGAGTTGGTCGCAGTAGTTGGGGGCGGCTCACCAACACTCACCCGGGGCCCTTATCTGCAGGCAGGTACACAAACCAGTCTTACATTCCGCTGGAGAACCAGTTCGGCATGTTTGGGAAGAGTAAGAGTTGGTCCTTCCAATGGTACCTATACTACGGCTACTGCCAGCGAAACCTGTCCTACCACAGAACATGTTGTTACCTTATCTGGTTTGACAGCTGATACAAAATATTTTTATGAAATCGGAGCTACTGATGGTACTGTATTTCAAAGTGGTGCCCAGAACTTCTTCCGCACCAATCCACCGGCTAATACAACCCGGAAGATCCGGATTACCGCATTTGGTGACTGTGGCAGGGGAAATGCCACCTATCAGGATAATAACCTGGCCAACTATCAAAGTTACCTGACAGCTAATGGAATTGATGCCCCTGATGCATGGATACTTTTGGGTGACAATGCGTATAACTCCGGTACTGATGCCGAGTATACTTCAAACTTCTTTAATATTTACCAGGGTAATATTTTAAAGAATCACAAACTTTATCCGGCACCCGGTAATCACGATTATGGCAACAGTGCGGCAAATAAAGCCTCCAGAACGATGCCTTATCACAACAATTTTACGGTACCTAATGCCGGTCAGGCAGGTGGAGTAGCGTCAAACAGGCCTAATTATTATTCCTATGATATCGGTAATGTTCACTTCCTCTCCCTTGATTCATATGGTACCGAATCAGATGGCACCAGTATGGAAACAGCCGGTGGCAGTGCCATGAAAACCTGGCTGGATGCCGATTTAGCAGCCAACACAAAAAAGTGGGTGATTGCTTACTGGCACCATGCACCCTACACAAAATCAAGTCATAACTCAGATAGTGAAGGAGACCTGGTGAATATTCGTCAGAATTTTATTGATTTCCTCGAAAACCGGGGTGTGGATCTGATTATTTGCGGGCATAGTCATGCCTATGAGAGAGGTTATCTCATTAAAAACTATAATGGTAACTGGGCTTCATTTAATAGTGCGACGCATGCCGTAAGTATATCCAACGCCAGATATGATAACGCTTCCAATTGCCCGTATATCTATAATACAACTCCTGCCGATCATGGAACAGTGTATGTGGTAGCCGGATCAGCAGGAGCCAGCGGTGGCGTTAACACTGGTTTTGCAGCGGGTCCCATGCCTTTTTCTGTAAACGATGCCGGTATATTCTATTTTGAAGTGGAAGACAACCGGCTGGATGCAAAAATGCTCCGTCAGAACGGAACCATTTTCGATCAGTTCACCATTATGAAAGATGCGGGTACTTCCAACACCTTTAATATTACCAACGGTTCCAGCCAGGATTTAACAGCCTCATGGCCACAGTCAGGGAATTATACCTGGGTGAATACAGTTGGAACAACAAGGTCGGTTACAGTAACCCCGCCCAATAATGCCACTACTGTTTACCAGGTGCGTGATGCATTTAACTGTGTTCAGGATCAGTTTACCGTTAATACTTCCGGTACACTGCCCGTTACCCTGAGAAATTATGATGTAAGACTGGTTAACGGAAAAGTTAATGTGAGCTGGACAACAGAGAACGAACAAAACAGCAAGGATTTTACAATTGAAAGATCAGTGAATGGAGTTGATTTTACAGTGCTGGGTAAAGTAACAGCAGCCGGTTTTTCCACCAGCAGCCGTTCCTATGCATTTACAGACCCGGCTCCTTTAAAGGGAATCAGTTATTACCGTCTTTCACAGACGGATATTGATAACCGTTCCGCTTTTATGGGTGTAAAAAAGATTACAAATAATGATGCCAGGGATTTTGAAGTAAAAGTGCTGAACCTGAATAATGGTAACCTGGTATTGCAATTGAGCTCACAGGTGCAGGCTGTGTATACCATCAGCATTACCGATATGAGCGGACGTCGTGTGAAATCAGAAACCATCCGCCTGGATGCCGGTATGGTAACCAAAACATATCAGCTGACTTCCGGTACCTATATCTGGGATGTAAGCAATAATAAAGGAGAAGCAATCCTGAAGAAGTCAATAGTACATTGATAGGTAGTGTTATAATGATGTGGAATTGAAAATGATTCTTATGAAAAAACCATTGATCCTGTTTATCCTGCTGACGGCTGCACTGGCCGTGCGTGCACAGGTCATCAGACCCATGACCGCACGCTACAGCAACCCATCTGTGAAGGGTAATATTGTTTATGTTTCCAATAATATTATCACTTCCGCCGGGACCCTTACAACGGAAGCTCCTCCGGGGGGTACGGCTGTAAATAACAGCCATGTCTCGGAGAATATAGATATCGAATCCAGCGGTTCCTCTAATACTTCTTTCATTGCATTGGGAGCCACCTGGAAATATTATTCAACCGGGGCAGCACCCGGTGGGAGCTGGAAAAACCTGGGTTATAATGATGTGGCATGGCCCGCTGGAGCCTCAGAGCTGGGTTACGGAGACGGGGATGAAGCAACCTGTATCCCTTCCGGTGGTGGTGGTACGCTCTGTGCCCCTACCGGTAATAAGTACATCACATCTTATTTCAGGAAGTCTGTTACTATACCCAATCCGGCATTATTTGGCGCCTTTATATTTAATGTGGAGCGTGATGACGGGGTAGTGGTATATGTAAACGGAGTAGAAGTAAAAAGGGATAATCTGCCCACAGGTGTGATTGCATATGGTACATTAGCTACTGCCGCAGTTGAAGATGCGGTAGTCACCTTTACTGTACCCACTTCTTATTTTGTTTCAGGTACCAACGATATCGCTGTGGAAGTACATCAGAATGGAGCAACCAGTTCTGATCTTTCTTTTAACTTAAGTCTGGAAGGCACTACCAATTCTTACTTATATATCGCCATGGGTGATACCTGGAAATACTGGGCCAATACCCAGGCCAATGCTCCGGCGGCTACCTGGAAAAATGTCGGATTCAATGATGCCGCCTGGACAACTGCAGCCACTGAAATGGGATATGGAGATGGTGATGAAACAACCTGTATTCCTTCAGGTGGTGGCGGAACCGTTTGCGCTCCCACCGGCAATAAATACATAACCACCTATTTCAGAAAAGTAGTCAATATCCCCAGCCCCTCTTCATTCGGTACATTTACTTTTAATGTAGAAAGGGATGATGGATTTGTATTGTACGTCAATGGGACTGAAATTACCCGGAATAATATGCCCAATGGGGCAATAGCTTATGCTACTTTGGCAACTGCGGCTGTAGATGACGAAGTGATTACTGTTTCTGTTTCCTCTGCTGTATTTTCAGCAGGCAATAATACCATTGCTGTTGAGGTACACCAAAATGCTATCAACAGCAGTGACCTTTCTTTTAATTTAAGTCTGGAGGCATTTACCGACCGTTTTGTTGGTTCCAGTGCCCAGTGGAAATATCTGGATAATAATACCCGCCCGGCCAACTGGGAAACCACCGCCTATAATGATGCAGCATGGGCATCGGGTTTCGCTTACCTTGGATATGGCGATACCCATATCAGAACAACCGTTTCTTACGGGCCAGATGTAAACAATAAATATGTAACTACCTATTTCCGGAAAGTCGTTAATATACCCAATGCCAGTTCCTATGCTCAGTTTATTTTAAAACTGCGAAGGGATGATGGGGCTGTTGTGTACGTGAACGGAACCGAAGCGGTCAGAAGCAATATGCCCGCCGGGGTTATTGCGCATGGAACACTGGCAGCAGGTAATGTTTCCGGTGCTGCTGAAACCGCTGACAATACTTATATTCTCAGCTCTTCACTTTTTGTAAACGGAAATAACACGATTGCAGTGGAAGTCCACCAGGATCAGCTGAACAGCTCTGACCTGGGATTCGATTTGCAGCTGGATGGATCCAATGATTCTACTTTCAATTCTTCCAGTGCCGATCTTACGCTTCCATCCTGTACCCAGGTTTTATTCGCCGGATTATACTGGGGAGCTACACAGGGTACCGATGGAACGAATACAGCATGGATTACCAATGAAAATTCAGTAGACCTGAAACTGCCGGGTTCAAGCAGCTATATTACACTTACATCTTCGCAAACAGACTATCATAATGGTACCCTTGTTCCTGGGTTACCTCATACAGGATATCGCTGTTTCGTTGATATAACTTCCCTTTTAAATGCCACCAGCCCGAACGGAACATATACCATCGCCAATGTATGCAGCCCGGCAGGGATTGTAAATGCGGCAGGTGGCTGGACGATCGTTATAGCCTATTCTGACCCGTCTACCATTACAAGAAATCTGACGGTATTTGATGGATCAGTGATTATGAACGGTGGTGATCCGGCATTGAATATTCCGATTTCCGGTTTCAATACACCACCATCCGGCCCTGTGAGTTGCGAATTGGGTGCCGTGGTGTATGATGGAGACCGGGTGTCAACCGATGAATTTTCATTTAAACAGGATTCCAATCCTGCTATTGGTTCTTATACCAATCTTACTCCCAATGCTACGGCCAACCTGAATGATATGTGGAACTCCACCATATCATACAAAGGATCAGTGGTCACTACACGTGTACCTGCCCATCAGAATACACTGGGTTATGATGCCGATATCATTGATGTACCAAATGCAGGTAATGCTGTTTTGGGAAACAGCCAAAGTTCGGCAAGCATCCGGTTTAGCTCTCCTTCAGAAAACTACATGCTGCAGGTAGCAACCACCGCGATTTCCCAATACTCACCCATTTTTGATTTCCGTAAAAACTCAACGGATGTCAATGGCGGATCCCTGGCTCCGGGTGATGTGATCCGGTACCAGCTGAGTTACCAGAATACCGGTAATGATGCCAGCGTATCAACCAATATTGTTGACAGAATTCCAAGGAATACAACCTACAGGCCTGGTACCATTTCTATCAATGGCGTTGCCAAAACAGATGCAGCTGGTGATGATGAAGCAGAATATGATATAGTTAATGACCAAGTGGTCTTCCGGTTAGGAACCGGCGCCTCCAGTTCATCGGGAGGTGAAATTGCCCCGGCTGCATCAGGACAGGTACGGTTTGAAGTAATTACGGCCCGTTCCTGTCTCGTTTTCTCCTGTGCCCCAACAGTAGTCAACAGGGCGCGGATTGGTTATGGTGGAAAAATATCCGGTATCAATCTGGCCGACTCCAGCGGTGTAATGCTCTCTGGTTGTAATACACCAAATCCGGTGAATGATATATTGACAGGTTCTTGTACTAACCCCGCAGATACCCTGCTGGTGAATATTTGCCCGGCCACTTCAGTAACTATTCCGGTAGCACTTTATGGTGGATACAGGTTTTTCAGTGGCATTCCCTTTAACTCAGGTAATGTGTATAATCCGGCCACTCCGGTCACTTTTACCCGACTGATCTATGCCTTCTATGACGGACCGGGATCCTGTGATGATACCATCCGGATCAATTGCTTTATTACTTCCTGTCCGGATATTGATGATGATAACGATGGTTTACCCGATTATCTTGAATTGAATAACCCGGTTGCCCTGCAGGATCATGATTCAGATGGCATACCGAACTGGAATGATGTGAATTATCCCGGTTATATTGATCTCAATACCGATGGATTCAACGATAATTTTGACCCGAGTGCCGATTCCGATAATGATGGTATTCCCAATTTCGCTGATGCGAATTTCCCGGGATATTCCGACAGCAACGGAGATGGCATCAATGATAATATGGATAAGGACCGGGATGGTATACCCAATCACCTGGATCTTGACAGCGATAATGATGGTCTCCCCGATACCGTGGAAAGCTTTGGCGTAGATGCCAATGGCGACGGACGGATCGATAACTATACCGATACGGATAATGACGGCTTCTCTCAGAATGTTGACGCTAATAATACCGGCGTTGCAGGCTCGTCCACCGGCTTGGGTGCACTGGATACAGACAGCGATGGTATACCCAATTACCTCGATCTGGATAGTGACAATGATGGTATACCGGATATTATTGAAGCATTTGGTACCGATGCAGCCAATAGTGCTAAAGTGAGTGCATTTGCAGATTTTGACGGAGATGGTTATACCGATGCACTGGATGCGGATGTTGACAATGATAATATCGCAGAAAATTCCGGTGGCCCATTATTGAAAACCGGACCGGATATGAATAGTGATGGTCGTGCCGACAGCTGGCCCAATAAAAATATGGAAGGGGACTCGAAACCTAATCCTTATGATCTGGACAGTGATAATGACGGTATCACCGATGTAAAGGAAGCACAGCTCACCGATGCCAACTGGGATGGTCGGGTAGATGGCGCCGTTGATGTCAATGGCCGTAATAGTGCCCTGGCTGCGCTACCGGCACTCACTATTCCAAATACGGATGGGGTTGGCAGATCCAATCCCTACGACATTGATTCCGATGATGACGGTATACCGGATAATGTGGAAGGAATGACCACAATCGGTTACCTGCTCCCTGGAACAACCGATACCGACAGTGACGGTCTGATCAATACCTACGATAATTTCAATGGCTTTGGCGGTGATGGTATTCACCCGGTAGATAAAGACGGAGATACCATTCCTGATTATCTGGATAGTGATACGGACGGTGATGGCCTGATTGACCGCATCGAAGGAAATGATTTTAATTTCAATGCTACACCGGATGACCTGGTCACTTTAACCGGCGTGGATACGGATGGTGATGGTCTGGATAATCGTTTTGATGCCAATAACTCGTCTATTGAAGGTACTTCAGCCTATATGGGAAATGGTGGAACCACATCCGGTGATGTGACACCCGGCTCCACAACCGTAGTACAGCATACCTGGATTGCAGATGGTTTTGGCTGTACAACGGAAAGAGACTGGCGCTGTGTATTCTATGTATTGCATTGTGAAATCATCAATTTCAAGGCAGCTCTTCGCAATCAGCAGGTGAATCTTGACTGGACCGTTTTATGCAGGCAGGAAGTGGATCACTTCATCATTCAGCGGAGTACAGACCGGCTAAACTATACGGATATCGCTACCGTTACCGGAAGAAGACAGATCAATGAAACCGAATCATATTCAACAGTTGATAACAATGTTGCATCATTGGGTGTGAGCACCATTTTCTACAGACTGGTTACCGTTGGAACCAACGGAAAATCAAAAATCAGTAATGTGATCATGGTGCGGGTGAATAATGCAACAGGCAATGATCTGCTGGTGACACCAAACCCTGTCAGGGATCAATTACAGCTGATCATCACCGCTGCAGAATCAGCAGTGGCGAATATCAGTGTCATTGATATGAGTGGCAGGTTGCTGATGCAAACAAAAGAAAGGGTAGGGGCCGGTAATACAACAGTACTGTATCCCCAGGCCGCTCAATTCCCACCTGGTGTATATTATGTACGTTTAAATATTGGCGAAACCGTGATTACCCGCCGGTTTAACGTTATCAAATAGGTAGCTGGTTATTTATTATGCAGTAATTTACTGCGGCCTCCCCGGATTTCCGGGGAGGTTTTTTCGTATTAATACCTTCGGACAAAACTTTAAATCGTTCCGTTAATTCCATCTCTCTGGTACCTGATTTTTCCTGCTGATGCAGCAGAGATTTGCATGGTCATTATACTTTGTTGCTGGCCCGGTTCTTGATTAAATTAGTGTAGAAAAATCCGGACCCTATGTTACAATCGAACCGATTTCTTATACTGGCCTTTTTAGGTATGGGCTTTTGCTTCCTTTCCAGTTGTAATCAAAATAGTTCTTCGTCATCCTCCATCGAAAATGAAAATGAAGAAAAAGAAACCGGCGCCGAAAAGCAATTACTGATGTGGTTCCAATCGAAAGGCTATCCCAATCCCTCTCATTTAAATGAAAAATACCAGCATGGATGGCAGCAATTTCTGGATATCCGAAAGCAGACTTCCGAAGCAGTGGCAAGAACGAATGCTGCCAACTGGCAATCACTGGGTGATGTCGCCGGAATTGGCGGCCGTATTTTATGTATAACAGTTGATCCCGGGAATTCGAATATACTCTGGGCCGGATCAGCCAGTGGTGGCATCTGGAAATCAGTGAATGCCGGCAGCAGCTGGCAGGCCGTTGAAACCGGGTTCCCCGTGCTGGGAGTTTCTTCTATTATCGTACATCCTTCTAATTCGAATATCATCTATGCAGGCACCGGGGAAGTGTACCGGGTTGATACCTCCAATATCGGATTCAATGTGTGGAAATGCCGGGGTACCTATGGCGTGGGAATTTTGAAAAGTACGGATGGTGGTGCCAGCTGGACACAGGTAATGACGAAAACAACAGATCAGCTTTTCGGTATCCAGATGCTGAAATTTGATCCTTCAAATAGTGACAGGGTCTATGCCTGTGCAACAGATGGATTGTACAGAACCAATGATGCCGGCAATAACTGGAACAGAATTTTTTCATCAGTGTATATTTCAGATGTAGTCATCAATCCACTGAGTGCAGATAATATTGTGATCGGTGTCGGCAATATGGTGAATGCCGACAAGGGCATTTACCGGACTACCAACGGATTAAATGCCAGTCCGGCCTGGACTAAAATAACAACCGCAGCGGGATTGCCTTCCTCTTTTGACGGATATATACGGCTGGATAATATCGGGGCCACCAGACTCTATGCTTCCATTGGTGGTGCTGCCGGAGGTGATGAATTATATTTATCTACAGACTTCGGACTCAACTGGAATCCCAAATCAGGTTCAGGTCATTGCAGTTTCCAATACTGGTTTGCACATGCACTGGCCATTAATCCTTCTAATACCAATGAGATCATGATAGGAGGGGTTGATTTTTACGAGTATAATTCAACAAATACAACCACCGGCGGTGTTAGAACTACGATCTCTTCCGGTAGTTCACCCATCCATTCAGATCATCATGATATCACTTATGATCCTAATAATACAAACATTATTTATGTGGCCTGCGATGGAGGAGTTTACAAAACAGTGAATGGTGGTGCCAACTGGAACGCAATCAATACAGGGCTCCGGGCGACACAGTTTTATGCACCATTCGGTGTGCATCCCAGCAGTGCCAATGTAATGATCGGTGGATTACAGGATAATGGCGTGGTCCGTTATAACGGAACATCCTGGATCTCCGTTTTTGGTGGAGATGGCGGACCCAGTGCTATTGCTTCCAATGGTACAACCGTACTGGCCTCCAATGATGCCAGGGGGGTGCGGCGATCATTAACAGGTACTACCGGTTCCTTTGGCTCCGTACTTTCACAATGGGCATTTTCGGCCGATGACCGGACCGCATTCATGGCGCCACTGGCCATCAGCATGACTGATGCAAACTATCAGTATGTGGCTTCAGATAATATCCATATCACAACCAATGGAACTGCTTTGACACCTGTCTGGTCCAATACATCATCAAGTTCTACCGCCTATATTGAACAACAAAGAAAAACAGCCATAGCACTGGCGGTTTCTCCCACTAACAGAAATAAAATTTATGTTTCTACTTCCAATATCGCACAGAACACCACCAATGATTATATATGGGTAAATGGCCAGCCAAATATTTTTAAAACAACCACTCCAGCCAGTACGCCTTATACCAGCATCAAAGGTTCATTACCCGACCGCTTTATAATGGATTTTGCAATCAGCCCTACCAATGATGACAGTGTATTTATTGCCCTTGGTGGATTTGGTACGGCACACGTGTATGTAACCGGTGATGGGGGTGCTACCTGGACTTCCCGTGGTGCCGGCCTCCCTGATGTACCTTTCAATGCACTGGTATTTGATCCTTTGAATTCAAAAGTGATTTATGCCGGCTGTGATTTCGGAGTTTATGTAAGTCCGGATCGTGGACAGACCTGGGTAGATTATAACAATGGTTTTTGGGATGCCACCCTGGTGATGGACCTGCAGATATCTTCGGATAATAAATTAATTGCAGCCACGCATGGAAAAGGTGTATTCCGGTCAGATCTTTATAGTGGTGGCACCCTTCCTTCCAAACTGATTGATTTTACCGGGGTCAACAGATCTTCCTATAACCAGCTTCGATGGATTGTAACGGAAGAACAAAATGTCAGCAGATATGAGCTGGAACGATCTCTCGATGGATTCAGGTACCAGAGAGTGGCCACCAAACAGGCCCTGACCAGCACGGTGCAGATCAGTTATTCAGCTGATGATCCGGTAGTAGCAGGGAACACAGAATACTATTACCGGTTAAAAACAATTGACCAGGATGGATCCTATACCTATTCTTCGGTGGTATTCCTGAGAGCACCTGTACCCACTAAACTGACCGTGCTCAATAATCCATTCAGGGATCAGATAAGGCTGCAATACAGTGTTACAGGAAACCAGACTTTTACTGTTCACTTGTATAATGCAGCCGGGGCCCTGTTGCGAAAACAGGACTACCAGCTGACTGGCGGTTCAGGCATTTATACAATGGATGCTGTGGAGCTGCTGCCAGCCGGTGTTTATCACTTGAGTACGTTTTGTGGCGATTATAAGCAATCATTTAAATTAGTAAAGCAGTAAAATTGTAATATAACGAACAGGCGATAATGATTTTTTCCCTTTACCCGGTCAACTGACCGGGTTTTTTTAGATGGAAATAGGAAAACTGACAGTCTTCCCTGATTTATTTTTCGATTTTTTTTAGTGTACTGCTACGAAAATATTTCCCATGTTTTCTAAGGTATTCTGTCTATCCCGGACTAACTATTTTACCTGAATGTTCTACCTTGACAACCACTAAAGGAGGTTGTACCTTTCTTCAATCAAATCCGTGGGCCTATGAAACGAATGCTACTCAACGAGCGTTTACGGGCCACCATTCTTAGTCTTGTTTTATTTTTCTATGCCGGGGTTGCCACCACAACTTCTGCACAATGCCTGGCCGGCAGCAATACGGCTAACCTGAACTGGGATAACCTGGATTACCTGGTTACAACCGGATCTTATGCGGGATTCGTAACAGCTGCCATGAGCCAGACCCAGTCTTTTGCTATTGGCGTAAACAGGGTCGTCCTCAATTTCCCCGGGACCATCAGTACTTCCGGAGAAAATACGATACATACCGGTGAGGCAGGATCATTGGGTACCGGGGCAGATGTACAGTACAACGGAAACGGCAATATCACTTTCACTTTTGATAATGAAGTCAATAATTTTCAGTTCTCCCTTTATGATATTGATAATAGCCAGCGGGTCAATGTAACTGCAGTGAATGCCCTGGGGGTAGCACAATTAATTACGATGACCAAACCGGCCGGAGGTAATGTAACCATCACTGGTTCGGGAAGTACCAATGCACAGGGACAGGCACCGGCTACAGCCGCAGCAAATACTTCTAATATTGCTACCGTGAATCTGGTGATTGCAGGTCCGGTTAAAACGGTAACCGTCGCCCTCAGCGGAACAGCCGGAGATTTCTGGCTCTCCGATTTTATCGCCTGTGTTACCGGCACATTCCCCAATAATTATTTTATCGCTTCCCAGCCTTTTATCGGACAGCCAACCTATATCATCGGTACTTCCGATACCAATACCGTTTCTTTGATCAATACTGCAAACGGACAGGCCAAAATGATTTTTCAGGATGCAACTTCTCCAAGGTATATCAATGGAATTTCATACGATCACCTGCAGCATAATCTTTATTACGTAATTGATTTTACTTCCAATCCGGCTATCAATAAAACGATTAAGAGGTACAACTTTGATACGGAGACAATGAGTGTTCTGGTACCGAATGTAAATACACTGGGTATCCCAACATTTAACCGGGGAGTGGAATCAGCAGGATGTGCTTTTTATGATAACGATCTTTACTTTGGTGTGGAAGGAAACCTGACCCCGGGTAATAATGGTGGCAGGGAAACCATTATCTGGAGAATAGAATTTGATGTACCGGGTGGAACCGCCATCAAAGCCTGTCAGGTGTATGCAACACCTTCGGATAACGGATCCGGTACTTCTTTGCACGACTGGAATGATTTTACGATTGCAGATGGTCTTCTCGTAGATTTTGCCGGATCACCCAATGCAGCTGCCCGACGCTTTACACATTTTGATCTGCAAACCCAGAATATTGTTCAGAATTACTATACCGGGGGTCTTACTCCCCGACAAGCTGGAATTACCTGGAACAATACCCGTTACTGGGTCTACGATTCCATTGCGGTATATAATATGGCAGGGAATATCGGACCCAGAACTAGAATCACAGGCGCCAGTGTATTGGATTGGACAGGATTCTGCGGAGATGCCACCGGCTTCAGACCTAAAAGTGATTTTGGAGATGCACCCGCAACATATGATCCTAACCCAATGAGCCCGGCGATGCATGAAAAAGATACTACCCTCTACATGGGGGTGAGCGGATTTGCCACATCCTGGGACCAGGAGTTCAATAAGTTTACTTCTGCCAATGCTACCGGTGATGGCCCCGATGATAATGATGGACTGAATTATACACCCATTTTTAATCCCGGTGCCGGCAATTACCTGGCTTATGCAAGAGTATATAATCATACAGGAGCCAATGCCAGATTAATCGCCTGGCTTGATTTCAACGGGAACGGAACTTTTGATGCGGGCGAAGCAACAACCCCCATTACTGTTCCCTCATCTACTGCCACCCAGGGTTTCTTTTTGTTCTGGCCCAGT
Organism: Chitinophagaceae bacterium; assembly: GCA_016720745.1. Classification (GTDB taxonomy): domain Bacteria; phylum Bacteroidota; class Bacteroidia; order Chitinophagales; family Chitinophagaceae; genus JJ008. The sequence goes on from JADKKA010000018.1 coordinate 833,253, forward strand.
GCACCGACACCCCTGGTAAATGGATCCTTTACTTTTCTCCGGCTCCGGCTCACATCGGCCAGTAATGGTATGACCACAGCCAATTCCACCGGTTATTACAGCAATGGAGAAGTGGAAGATTATCGTGTTCTGGTTGACGATTATGTGCTGGAAGCACAGTTACTGGCATTCAATGCAACATTGAATGGAAACGGAAAAGTAAAACTCGACTGGCGCACTACCAATGAACAAAATCTGGCCGGGTTTAGTATTGAAAGAAGCAGTGATGGTATTAACTGGAGTGCCATTGGCTATACCAACGCCAAAGGAAATAACGGCCTGGGAGAAATACATGATTACCTTTTTGAAGATCAGTCACCCTTACCAGGAAGATCCATGTATCGCCTGAAAATCGTGAACCTGGCTTCCCCACAAGTACAATACTCCCCGGTACGTATCATTTATACCGGCAGGGATATAGTTCCGGTATTGGACATCACGCCCAATCCTGTCAGGGATAAACTGTCAGTATATGTTTACAGAATGAGTGATGCATCGGTTCAGGTAGATATCACTGATGCGGCTGGCAGAAGTTTACTGAAAAGACAGGTACAACTTTCGGCGGGATCGAACCAACTGGAATTCAGTGAAGCCGCCAACTGGCCTCCCGGAAATTATTTTATCAGCATAACCAGTTTGGATGGAGAAAAAATGTCTGGCCGGTTTTTAAAGATCAAATAGCGGATGATAGTACCATGTTTCATCTTTTGTAAATTATTTGATCTCTTTTTTCTGGGTTTTATGCGGAATAGCCCGGGATAAAAGGTAAGCCCGTTATAAAATATAACGGAGGGGGAAATATTTTTTATGTTGCAAAGACACAAAGCCTTTGTATTGAAGAAATATGCAAATGAAAATTGTTGCTTTTACACGGCGTAACAGGTTTTCTTTAATCCGGTATTCGAGATATCCTTTTTTTATTTCCCCTCTCCCCGTCTTCCTTCTACATTTGCAGTGTGTACACACTAAAGAAATCCCTCGGCCAGCATTTTTTACAGGATGATAATATCTGCCGCAAGATCGTGGCTGCGGTTCAGGAATACCCTTTCCGGCAATTGCTGGAAGTGGGCCCGGGGGGCGGTGCCATTACCCGTTACCTGGTTAATTTGGAAGAGATAGATTTCAAGGCCGTGGAACTGGATGATGAAAAAGTGACCTGGCTCCTGCAGGAATATCCACAGCTGGCCGGCAAAATAATTGCCGGGAGTATTTTAGAGATTCCAAAACCATTTGAAGGACCTTTTACAGTAGTTGGAAATTTTCCTTATAATATTTCTACCCAGATACTTTTCAGGATACTGGAGTGGAAGGATACAGTAGAAGCCGTTGTCGGCATGTTCCAAAAAGAAGTAGCACAGCGGATCGCTGCCCCCGAAGGCAGTAAAGTGTATGGAGTAACCAGTGTGCTGGTACAGGCTTTCTTTGATGTGACATATCTCTTTGATGTTCATGAACGCTGTTTCAATCCGCCTCCCAAAGTAAAAAGCGGGGTGATACGGCTGTTACCTAAAAAAACACCGGTAGCAATAGCAGGAGAAAAGCAATTCTTCCTGCTCGTGAAGACAGCTTTTAACCAACGCAGAAAAACATTGCGCAATGCCGTCAGGGCTTTGTTCACCGCAGCGGATCTGGAAGACAGCCTCTTTGATAAAAGAGCTGAGCAATTAACCGTGCAGCAGTTTGCCGCACTTAGTTTCAAAATGAAATGAAAAAAATTATAATTACTGGTAAAGCGCATCCCTTTCTGCAGGACAGTCTGCAGAAAAACGGGTATGAAGTGTTGTACCAGCCGGACATTACTTATGAAGAACTGAGTCAATGTATTCATGAGGCAGAAGGATTGGTGGTAACTACCCGTATTCCCATTAGTAAAGAACTGATTGATAAAGCGGTTTCCCTGAAATGGATCGGCAGATTGGGCAGTGGAATGGAATTGATCGATGTGACCTATGCTACAGCAAAAGGCATTCGGTGTGAAAGTAGTCCGGAAGGAAACCGGAACGCAGTGGCCGAACACCTGATGGGAATGTTGCTGGGACTGATGAATAAAATTCATTCTTCCAATGAAGAAATTAAACAGGGATTATGGAGAAGAGATGAAAACAGGGGAACGGAGTTACACGGAAAAACAGTAGGTATCATCGGGTTTGGTAATACCGGAAGCCGATTTGCCAGTCTGCTCCAGCCCTTTGAAGTAACAGTGCTGGCTTATGACAAATTCAAATACGGATTTGGTAAAGGATATATCAAAGAGGCCAGTATCGAACAGATTTGCCGGTATGCAGATGTGGTCAGTTTCCATGTGCCGCTGACGGATGAAACACTCCATATGGCCAGCCGCTCTTTTTTTGATGCCCTGGAAAGAAAGCCCTGGTTCCTTAATACGAGCCGGGGAAAAGTGGTGCGGATCGGTCACCTGGTCAATGCCTTACTGGAAAAAAAGATTGCCGGGGCCGGACTGGATGTACTGGAAAATGAAAACCTCGATAGTTATACGCCGATCGAAAAGCAACAGCTCAACTGGCTGCTGGAACAACCCAATGTAATCATCACTCCGCATATCGCCGGATACAGTCATGAAGCTTCATATAAAATGGCGGAAGTACTCCTGGACAAACTCTCCCTGCTTCACTAAGTCTTTGTTAAAATATTTGCGTTGCTTTTGGAAGTAATATTTATTTCGGAAATTTTGAGAAAGAAATTTTATGAATAAACATTTACTCCTGTTATTGCTATTATCAGCAACCACCCTGCTGTCCTGTTCAAAAAATATGGAAGACCGGTTAATTGGAAGCTGGGAGCTTCGGCAGGCCTGGCGACAGGAATTGTTTGGCCGGGATTATTTTCAAACGGGTTATGAAAACGGTGTGTTTACTTTTTCAGAAAACGGGGATGCAACCTATATCGGAAACGGAGATACATTAACCGGATTCTGGAGAGCCGATCACTATACCCGAACCAATTATAATAATGGCAATGGGGAGTATGAAACGAGGGGTGGTAAATACCTTCGGATCAACCTGTCAAATGTGCTGCGAAATATCCGGCTGGAATGGGATTTTGATGATTTCAGGTTCAGGGATAACTGGCAGGAAATCAGGGCTGAGCAATATTCACTGAGCAATGACCGTATTTATGAGTTTCAAAGGCACTAGTATCCTTTCATTTTGCAGAGCCATAAGGCCTTTGTACGATTAAAAAATTAGTTCTATCTTTGTTATTCAATACTGCAACGCTTCAGCAATCGTCTGAGGCGTTGTTATTTTTTTCTTTAAATGAACAGCTATGAGCGACTTACAATATGTGACCAAGGATACGCTGGAACATATGCGTGCAGAATTGCAAAGGATGAAAGCAGTGGACCGCCCGGCGGCCAGCCGTGCTATTGCCGAAGCAAGGGAGAAGGGTGACCTGAAGGAAAATGCAGAATATGATGCTGCCAAAGAAGCCCAGGGTTTGCTTGAAGCCAAGATCGCATCCATGGAAGGAACAATGGCCAATATAAGGGTCATTGATGAATCAAGTATTGATACCAGTAAAGTATCCATCCTCACCAAAGTGAAATTGACCAACCTGGGCACTAAAAAACAAGTGGTATACCAGGTTGTCAGTGAAAAAGAAGCCGACCTCAAAGCAGGTAAAATATCCATCACTTCTCCCATTGGCAAAGGCATCCTGGGAAAAGTAGTGGGTGATACCGCAGAAGTACAGGCCCCGGCCGGTATTCTCAAATTCCGCATAGAAGAAATCACAGCATAGAACCCTGAGCATGAAAGAGGAGTCCCGCTAGCGGGACTTTTTTTATGTATCCAACTTTGGATATACCTTTACAACCTGTTCCAGCGAATACGATATTACCTGCTGGGTTTATCATCTAAATACTTTGGTAGTATGACCATCTTTTCCAGAATCATTGCCGGAGAAATCCCCTCGTATAAAATAGCGGAAAACGAAAAATTTTATGCTTTTCTCGACATCTTTCCACTCCGCGAAGGACATGTACTCGTTGTGCCCAAAAACGAAACGGATAATCTCTTTGATCTGCCTGCTGAATACCTGAGCGAGATCTTGCTGTTTGCACAACCCATCGCCAAAGCAATTGAAAAATCTTTTGATTGTAACCGTTGCGGGATCAGTGTAATCGGACTGGAAGTGCCACACGCCCATCTCCACCTGGTACCCATCCGGTCGGCCAATGATCTCAATTTCATACAGGAAAAACCGAAGGCATCTGATGAGGCTTTAAAAAAAGTGCAGGAGAAAATCCTGGCAGCCCTTTGATTATTTTTTTGTAATTCTTCCCGGATTTTGACGGATAAATTCTTCCCAGCCCTTTAAACCCTTTGCCTGCTGCTTTAATACCGGATGCTGCTGGTAATGATGACAAAGCGCCACAGCAACTGCATCAGTAGCATCCAGCTGTTTGGGATTGCCTTTAAAGGACAAGATGGTTTGCAGCATTTTCATCACCTGTTCTTTATCGGCATTGCCATTACCTGTAACAGATTGTTTTACTTTTTTTGGTGAGTACTCTGTTACTTCCAGACCATGCCTCATCGCAGCAGCAATCGCCACACCCTGGGCCCTGCCCAGTTTGAGCATACTCTGTACATTCTTTCCAAAGAATGGCGCTTCAATGGCAAAATCAGTGGGCTGGTATTTCGTAATCAGGCCACTGACTGTGTTGAAGATGAGTTGCAGCCGCTTATAAGGATCTTTTACTTTGCCGGGTTTCAATACACCCAGTTCCAGCAAACTGACCTTGTTACCGGTAATACCAATCAGTCCGTACCCCATCACCAGGGTGCCGGGATCAATCCCCAGTATTATTTTATCAGGCTTTATCAGGGAGCATGTATTTTTACAAGATTAATGCAGCCAGACCGAACCAGCAAATCCGGTAAATACCGGTTCTTTATCAATTATATTCTGGGCCCGCTTTTATTTGTGTGGTTATCCTGGTCTATTTACCGCCAAATCAGTCAGCAACCCGGTTTGTCAGCCGCCTGGCAAAGAATCAAAGCCTCTGTTGACAGTCCGCTGATCTGGAATGGGGTTGCCATTGTTTTACTCATGTGGGTAAACTGGAGTCTGGAAGCTTTGAAATGGAAGCTATCGGTAAAACCGGTTCAGGAAGTAAGTTTCAGCAAGGCCCTGCAGGCGATCTTATCTGGTGTTTCTTTTTCTGTGAGTACCCCCAATCGCATTGGTGAATACCTTGGGCGGGTATTGTATATGAATGAGGGCAACCGGTTGAAAACAATCTCCATCACTATTGTTGGTAGTATCAGTCAGCTGATCATTACCCTGCTGGCCGGATTGATCGGGTTAGTGTTGCTGCGACAGGAAATCCTGGACCGGCAACTGATGAGTGCCATCTGGATGAATGTGGTGGTATACGGAGTACTGACTGTGCTCACCGGCCTGCTCCTTTTTTATTTTCGTTTATCCTGGCTGATCCGTTGGCTGGACCGGATTCCGGCGATGAAACGTTTTGCTTATCTCGTAGAGGCATTAGAAGATTTTCATCCGGCGATGTTGCTTCGTTTGCTCCTGCTCTCCCTGTTACGTTTTGGAGTTTTCATCCTGCAGTACTGGTTATGCTTTCAGTTATTTGATGTACAGCTGAGCGGATCACAAACGCTCTGGACCATCAGTGTGGCCTTCCTGGTGATGGCCGTGATACCTACGATTGCCATTGCTGAACTGGCACAAAGAGGGAAAGTGGTCATTGCCATTACCGGTATTTACAGTGCCAATGAATTAGGAATGACATTTGCCACCGCCGGTATCTGGTTCATTAATCTCATTGTTCCGGCGATTATCGGCAGTCTGCTGATTTTAAGGATGCGGAAAATTATCAGGGATCAGGAACCTGATCAGACTTCTTCCAGCTTGAAATAAGTCCCGGCTCTGATGCCTTTCTCTGTTTGCTGCAGGCTGCAGCATTCATTTACCGGATCATGTTCAAAAAAGAGAAGATAATCATTGGCTACTGCTTCCTGCAGGAAAGATTTTTTTTCATGCAGGGTCGTCAGCGGGAACATATCATAAGCCATCACATAAGGCATGGGTATATGGCCGGCAGAAGGTAAAAGATCGGCCATGAAAACAATCGTACGGCCTTTGTATTTTATCTGCGGCAACATCATGGCCTGCGTATGGCCACTGACAAAACGGACAGAAATATTTTCTGTGAAAACTGTTTCACCCAGCTGGCCATTGATTCCGCCATTGATCTCCACCATTTGCAGTTGTCCGCTTTCTTTGATGGGTAATATATTTTCTTTCAGGAAAGAAGCTTTTTCCCGGTCGTTGGGAAATACGGCCCAGTCCCAGTGTTCTGTATTACTCCAGTAAACCGCATTGGGAAATGCCGGCACCAGCTGATCCCCTTGCCGGATAATACTCCCCCCGCAATGATCGAAATGCAGGTGGGTAAGAAATACATCCGTAATATCATTGCGGTTGAAACCATATTTCGCCAATGATTTATCAAGGGTATCATCTCCATGCAGGTAATAATGGCTGAAAAATTTCGCGTCCTGCTTATCACCATTGCCATTGTCAACCAGGATCAGCCGGTTGCCATCTTCAATCAGTAAACAACGAAGGGCCCAGCTGCAGAGATTATTATCATCAGCAGGATTGATCTTATTCCAGATACTCTTGGGTACGACCCCAAACATGGCACCGCCGTCGAGTTTAAAATAACCGGTATTAATCGAGTATAGTTTCATGCCATTTTTTATTTGCAATGTGGAAGTGATCTGTTCTTTAGTCAGACTCCGTCAGGCTGTTCGTTTTGGTTCTGCGGTAGGCAAATAGCAGGATCACCAGTCCCAGGACAAAAAATGTGATCAATGCCAGGATACTGTTCCGCATACTACCCGTCATCTGCGTAATGAATCCAAAACTGAACATACCGACAACAATGGCAATTTTTTCAGTTACATCATAAAAACTGAAGAAAGATGCAGTATCCTTTGTTACCGGCATCAATTTGCTGTAGGTGCTGCGACTCAAAGACTGAATACCACCCATGACCAGGCCAACCACCGCTGCTACGCCAAAAAACTGCCATTTATTGGTCAGGAAGAAATAGGCATACACACAAACCACGATCCAAAGCAATACAACGGCCATCAACACCCGAAAATTGCCAAATTTTTCAGACAGGCGGCTCATGGTAAAAGCACCAATAATAGCTACCAGTTGAATGATGACCACCGTGGCAATAAGAACGGTGGTATCAAGCGCCAGTTCTTCCTTGCCAAAATTCGTAGCGATCAGCATAACGGTCTGCACGCCCATATTATAGAAAAAGAAAGCGCAAAGGAATAACCAGAGCACAGGCATCGCTTTTACCTGGCGGAGGACCTTGCCCAATTCCTGAAACCCATTTCGAAGCAGGTTTTTGTTCTGACCATCTCCCGAAGGTTTTCCCGCCGGCATATTTTTCAAGGTGATCTGCGCAAAGGCCAGCCACCAGATACCAACCAGTACAAAGGTCAGCCGAACAGCATTGCTCTGTGCCTTCGCATCATCTCCGGCAAGCATCACCAGCACAAACCCGATAATCTGCAGCAGCACACTGCCGATATAGCCATACATAAAACCTTTGGCACTGATCCGGTCTCTGTCCTGCGGTGCAGCAATCTCGGGCAGGTAACTATTATAAAAAACAAGACTGCTCCAATACCCTACGGTAGCGGTGATCATGAGGATGGTGCCGAGTAATAAAGTATCAGACTTGAAAAAATAAAAACCCATACAACTCAGTGATCCCAGGGTAAGCAGGAACCGCATGAAAGATTTTTTATTTCCCTTGTAGTCCGCAATTGAACTCAGGATAGGCGACATCAGGGCGACAATCAGGAAACCGGTCGCCATAGTATAATTGTACAGAGAAGAATTTGGCACATGTTTGAACCAGAGAAAATCGATATAGTCTGTTTTGGTGGCCTCGTTGCCATCTCCTGTTACACCGAGATAATAGATGGGAAAGAAGGTAGTGGTGATTACCAGGTTGAATACACTGTTGGCCCAGTCGTACATCGCCCAGGCATTTACTACTTTTTTGGGAGCCGTTTGCATTTGCAAGCTTTGGGTAAAAATAGGGGAAAGTTTTTATCCCCTGATAACACCGGTACCGATCAGTATCAGCAGGATGATGCCGGCAATGATGCGGTAATAACCAAAAAGCCGGAACCCGTGTTTTTGTAAGAACCCGATAAAGAATTTGATCGCCAGTACGGCCACCACAAATGCAACGGCATTGCCGATGGCAAATAATTTCAGATCTCCACTGCTGAGTGTATGATAGCCCTTGAGTAATTTATAGCCCGTGGCAGCCGCCATGGTAGGTACCGCCAGAAAAAAAGAAAATTCAGCAGCCAGTTTGCGGGTCAGTTGCTGCTGCATTCCTCCAATGATACTGGCAGCACTCCGGCTGACACCGGGGATCATGGCCACGCATTGCCAGAGCCCGATGATGAGGGCCTTTGGATAACTGATTTGTTCATCAGTAGTCACCGTTTCTTTCCGGAAAAACTGATCAATGAATAATAAAACTATCCCGCCTGCAATCATGGTGATGGCCACCGTTAAAGCGCTTTCAAGCAGGGCATCAATTTTATCTGAAAAAATAAATCCCAGCAGGAGGGCCGGAACCACAGCAATAAACAATTTGAAATAGAATTGCCAGTTACCGGTTTTCAAAGGGGCTACAAATTTTTTCCAGTATAAAACAATCACCGCCAGGATGGCCCCCAGCTGAATGCCCACCGTGAAGAGTTTGGTAAAGTCAGTCGATTCCACACCGAGTAATCGCTCGGTAACAATCATATGTCCCGTTGATGAAATGGGCAGGAATTCAGTAAGTCCTTCCACAATCGCAATAATGATGGCTTCGAGGGTGGTCATGCTGCAAGACTTTTAATATATAAAGAAAGCGGTCAGTGTATACTGCCGCTTCCCAATTTTATAATTGTAGCAAATGAAAGATCAGGCGGTTTTGGGTTTCTTGAAAATGGCGAATACTTCAATTCCCAGTCCGAGCAGGATCAGCAATGGCGCCACCGTAATCCGCAGCGGACTATACACAGCATCCTTATTAAAAACAGTAGGATCTGTATTGCTCTTGCCTCCGGCCATCAGCACCATTCCCAGGGCAATCACTGCCAAACCGATCATCATCCAGCGGTAATTATCTTTCGTAAACATTGAAGCTGTATTCTTTTCACTCATTTCATTCCAATTTGGCTCGCAATATAATGATTTTCGCAATCTACCTACGCTTGTCACCAGAACAGGCCCCAACCTTCATTTTCCAATTTCCATTTCCAAATTTACGCTTCCCATTCCCCACCCTCCTTCGCATATGCTTCGGCGGGCAAGCTAGACGAACCCTACTCGCCACTTCGCCACTCCCCACTTGCCACCCGCCTTCGCATATGCTTCAGCGGGCAAGCTCGCCTAATACAAGTCATCCAGCCTCATTTTCAAGTACTTCACCACACTTCGGTGCGTACTAAAGAGGGTAATGCCAATACCCAGCACGATAAGGACCAGGAAAAGCAGGAAGAGCAGTCCGGTATCGTGAATGGTCTTCAACCAGCTGACAGATCCTTCAAGAATAACAATAATAATATATAAGATAGAGGAAGCAATAACACCACTGATGGCACCATTGATAATCGCCCGGATATTTAGCGGACGGGCGATAAAGCCACGGGTGGCACCCACCATTTGCATGGTCTTGATGAGGAAACGGTTACTGAACATGGCCAGGCGGATGGTATTATCTATCAGGAAGATCACGACCAGCGAAATAATAATCACGATAGCCAGCAGGATGGCGCTTACAATACGGATATTCTTATTCAGTTTGCCAATCAGGGCTTCGGGATACTTTACATCGCTCACATAGGTTTGTGCTTCCAGGTCCTTTTTGATATTGGTCAGGGTATCCAGGTTCACAAATTGTTTTTTAATCCGGAAATAAATGGCATTGGGAAGCGGATTCTCGGTCAGCACCTTGCTCCAGTCCTCACTTTCTTCCTGCATATATTGTTTCTTGCCCTGATCCTTGGATACATACTGGATGGATTTTACATAGGGCTTGGCCGTGATATAATTCATCAATGCCAAACTATCCTTGGGATTCAGATCTCCTCGCAGATAGGCCCTGACTTCCACATTTTCCTTGAAATAATCGCCCAGTTTATTGGCATTGATCACCAACCAGCCAATGATACCCAATAGAAAGAGTACCAGGGTGACCCCGAGGATGGACATAAAATAAGAAGGCTTACCTTTTTTGATAGAAGCTTTGCCGGATTGGGACATTTGATCCAATTTTCGGGTTAGTGGATAGTAAAGCCGCAGTATAAAGCCATTTTCATCATTTTCAGGCGCTTGTTTACTGCGGGACTAAACGCAAAAATAGCCATTTAAAGGGTACATTCAGTATTTTTGCCGCCCCAAAGCATCGCTCTGGGATCATTAAAACGATGGCGACGCCGTCCTATTGCCAGAACAGCCAGCAGCTTTTTGTTAAAGCTTTAAAAGCAGCATTTCATTATTTCAAAACCAAAAGGAAGACATAGCACGATGGAATATAATTTCAGGGACATTGAAAAGAAGTGGCAGGATTGGTGGAAAGCAAGTAAAGTGTACCAGGTTTCCAATCAATCAGAGAAACCCAAGCATTATGTCCTGGATATGTTTCCTTATCCAAGCGGGGCAGGATTGCATGTGGGGCATCCGCTGGGTTATATTGCCAGTGATATTTACAGCCGTTACAAAAGATTAAAGGGTTTCAATGTTTTGCATCCCATGGGTTATGATGCATTCGGATTACCGGCTGAGCAATATGCGATTGAACATGGCATCCACCCTGCGGTATCAACAGCCGCCAATATCAACAATTTCCGCAGCCAGCTGGATAAGATCGGATTCTGTTACGACTGGGACCGGGAAGTGAACACTTCACAGCCGGATTATTATAAATGGACCCAGTGGCTCTTCCTGAAATTATACAATAGTTATTTCTGTAACACACAGCAGAAGGCAAGACCCATTGCTGAACTGGTGGCCAAATATGAAACAGCAGGCTGCCGGCATTTTACGGCAGCGCAATGGCAGCAGTTCAGCATAGCCGAAAAAGAAGAATGGCTGATGAAGCGGAGGCTGGCTTTCAGTGCTTACGGAGAAGTAAACTGGTGCGAGGCCCTGGGTACTGTTTTAGCCAATGATGAAGTGGTGAATGGGGTGAGTGAAAGAGGTGGTCATCCGGTAGAAAAAAGAAGGATGCGCCAATGGTACCTGCGGATCACGGCCTATGCCGACCGTTTGCTGGAAGGATTGTCAACCGTTGATTTCAGTGATGCGATGAAAGAAATGCAAACCAACTGGATCGGTAAATCCAGTGGCGCTGAAATTGATTTCAAAGTAAAATCTGAAAAGGGAACAGTTGATACACTCCGGGTTTATACCACCCGTCCTGATACCATATTTGGTGTTGATTTCATGGTGGTAGCACCCGAACTGGACCTGGTAGGAGCTATCAAAAGCAAAGAGCAGGCTGCTGCAGTGGAAGAGTACCTGGCCTATGTAAAAAGCAGGAGTGAAAGGGAAAGGATGGCGGAGAAAAAAATAACCGGGGTATTTACCGGAGCCTATGCCATCAATCCTTTTAACGGAAGAGAAATTCCCATCTGGACATCAGAGTATGTGCTGGCCGGTTATGGAACCGGAGCTATCATGGCCGTACCCTGCGGCGATGAAAGGGATCATAAGTTTGCCCGTCATTTTAATATTCCCATCACCAATATTATTGGTACGCATTATAATGGGGAGGAAGCCAATCCCACCAAGGAAGCCATCCTTGAAAATTCAGGTTTTCTGGATGGCATGCTGATGAAAGAAGCCATTGAAGTGGCCATACAAAAAATAGAAGCAGCCGGGATCGGTAAAAGAAAAATCAATTATAAAATGCGGGATGCCGGATTCAGCCGGCAGCGTTACTGGGGGGAACCCTTTCCCATTACCTGGAAAGAAGGGGTGCCTGTGGCCATGAATGAAAAAGACCTGCCGCTTTTATTACCCCATATGGATGAAGTAAAACCAGGCAAGGGTGGGGAAGGACCTTTATTGAATATGACGGAATGGGTCAATACGCCCGAAGGACAAAGAGAAACCAGTACTATGCCGGGCTATGCAGGCAGCAGCTGGTATTTTCTGCGGTACATGGATCCGAAAAATGAAAACGAATTCTGCAGCCGGACCGCCAGTGATTACTGGGGGCAGGTGGATTTATATATTGGAGGAACAGAACATGCGGTGGGACATTTGTTGTACAGCCGGATGTGGACGAAAGTATTGTATGACCTTGGCTTAATTGGATATGATGAGCCTTTTAAAAGATTGTTGAACCAGGGAATGATTCAGGGTTCATCCCGCTTTGTTTACCGGATACATGGCACGAGTCAGTTTGTTTCGGCCGGGTTAAAAGATCAGTATACTGTGGACCAGATCCATGTGGATGTAAATATTGTAGATGGGTATGAGTTGGATACGGAAGCATTCCGGAAATGGAAAAAAGGGGAGTTTGCCGATGCCAGTTTTTTACTGGAAGATGGCAAGTATATCTGTGGCGCTGAAGTGGAGAAAATGAGCAAGTCCAAATTCAACACCGTGAACCCGGATGACCTGGTTTACCGTTTTGGTGCTGATACTTTCCGCATGTATGAGATGTTCCTCGGTCCGGTGGAAATGAGCAAGCCCTGGGATACCAAGGGAATTGAAGGCGTACATCGCTTTTTGAAAAAACTCTGGCGTCTTTTCTTTAAAGTAACGGATTCCCCCTCCTCTGGAGGGGGCCAGGGGGAGGTCATCTGGACTAAGGACCCTGCCAATGATGCCGAACGCAAAGTCTTGCACCGGACCATCAAAAAAATAGAAGAAGACACGGAGCGATTTAGTTTCAATACCGGGGTCAGCAGTTTCATGATCTGTGTGAATGAACTTACTGATCTGAAATGCCATAAAAAAGAAATACTGGAGTCCCTGGTCATCTTACTGGCTCCCTATGCCCCGCATATGGCCGAAGAACTCTGGCATGTACTGGGAAATAACAGCACGGTACTGGATGCGTCATTTCCGAAATTCGAAGAAAAATATATTAAGGAAAGCAGTAAGAATTACCCTGTGGCCATCAATGGAAAGACCAGGACTGAGCTCACTATTGCGCTGGATGCTACCCAGCAACAGGTAGAGGAACTGGTGTTGCAGGATCCTGCCGTGATCAAATGGCTGGATGGTAAGCCCCCTAAAAAAATCATCTATGTAAAAAACAAGATGATCAATTTGGTGGTTTAGTAAAACGAATCATGGCACTGCTGCCTTCGCTGCTGGCCAGGTACGCATCGTATCTCACACCGTTAACCATCGCAATCATATAAGATGTATTGGGCGGGATAGTGCCCAGATTTTCGGCTACCATCACCAGTTCGTTTCTGTCTTTCATGGAAGCCAGTGATATCATTAATATATAGGGATTGCCCGTGAGCCTGATATTTTTAGCGAGCAGGACATCGTTCAGGAAGAGGGAAATGGAGTCTCCGTCAATTTCTGCATTATCATAAAAACGAAGTTCGAGGGTATCGCCAGTCAGGGGTATTTCCTTGATGAACTGTTTCTGGCGGCTGGCAAATTTTTCTTCAATACTGGGGGCTTTAACAGCTACGGGAGCTACGGGCTCAACGGGAATGGTCCGCACTGGTTGCGGGGCAGGTTCCTCCTTCTTTACTTGTTTTTTCTCGGGTGCTTTCTGGGGTTCCCTGGGAGGGGGGACAATGAGCACAGTTGTTTGCTCCGCTTCCTTTTCTCCCTCAGCACTGCTAATGATGGGGACCAGGGCCACAGATCCAACGCTGTCAATAATATCGGGGTCGTTAGCGCCTACGGTATAGTTCTCGATCACGAAATCCCATTCATCCTCAAAAACCGGGCGGATGATTTTATCGAGATGAACATCCCCCTTTTTATCATTTTCATCATCCCGGCTGGCTGTTTTCCCATCCAGCATCATTTTACTCCCGCCGGGACAATTGAAATCGGCGGTTGAAAGCATGGGGGTTTTGCCGGGCAGACTGATACTAAGCCGGCCTGATTTGGCTACAATCAGCTGGTCATCCCACCAGACTGCTTCATTGGTATTGGCATCAAAATAGCCTTTGATCGTGTAACGGCGGTAATTCCCGGCCGACTCATAATAATAAGCGGTTCCGGTCAGGCTGTCCCCTTTCTGAATGATCTTAACCTCCACTTTTTGCCGGTTAATGCGACCCTGCCAGGCGCCGGTAATCATTTGAGCGGGCAGGAAAGCGGGAAAACAGGAAAAAATCAGCAAAAAAAGGAAGGGCCGGGGCCGGCAGGCGGGTAATTTCATCAGACTGTGACAATTTATTAATACTAACGGTTTTAAGTATTGAATATTTTGTATTTAAAAGTTGGGGCAGTTAAAAAAAATCCTAACTTCCCCCCCAAATATCTCCCATTGGGAGTATTATGTAATTAACCAAAATTTGCTTATGAGAAAGTTTTACTTCTTTCTGCTCTTAATCTTTGTGTTTACGGGGCAAAATATTTGGAGTCAGTGTACGAATGCTTCTCAGTTCGGGACAGTAACGGCTCCAACAAATACAAGTCCAGTCACCATCACCACCTGTGCGTTTGCCGGTGAGTACAGCACCATCAATGGCGCTGTTGCTGGTAGTACCTATTTGTTTAATGCAACAGGAGGGGCCTCCAATTATATCACGATCAGACAGGGTACCCCCGGTGGTACGGTGCTTGGTTTTGGTACACCGCCGCTGTCAGTAACCTGTACCTCTTCTGGTCCTTTGTATCTTCATTATAATACAAATGCAGCTTGTGGTACTGATGGCAGTTGTCATACCGGAACAATAACCTGTACAAGTTGTGCGGGCCCTACGGATCCTTGTACTACAATAACCAATATCGCTGCTTGCGGTACTCCTACCACAGCAACGCTTGTCGGTGGGGGTTCCTGGAATACTACTGCTTGTGGATTCTCCACACCAGGCTCAGAAAAAATTTATTCATTCACTCCTGCTACTACAGGAGTTTATTCCTTGCAGGTAACGTCCACAAACTCAGGAGGCTTTATCGATTATTTTTATAAAGCAGCTTCAGGAGGATGTAGTTCAAGTGGTTGGACCTGTATTGATGATATCTTTAGCCCAGGTACTGCTCCTATCGGTACTTTAACAGCAGGAACAACTTATTATATCCTGATGGATTCTGAGACAAGTTCTTCCGTAACTCAAACCTTCCAGATCGTCTGTCTGGCACCACCACCTGCCAATGATCTTTGTGCCGGAGCGATTACAATTAATTGCGGCCAAACCCTGACTGGTTCTACTGCATTTGCTACATCGGATGCTGTAGCGACTTGCGGAACAACATTAAATACAGCACCGGGTGTATGGTATACATTTGCCGGTGATGGTTCCCAGACCACCCTGAGTCTTTGCGCATCATCTTATGATACCAAGATTGGCGTATTCAGTGGTAGTTGCGGCTCATTTACCTGTGTTACAGGTAATGATGACTTCTGCGGGACACGTTCACAGGTTACATTTAATACTGTTATTGGCACTACATATTATGTACTGGTTACCGGCTTCAGTACTAACAGCGGTAACTATTCCCTTACCAGAACCTGTATCTTCCCCTGTACCGGGGTGCCTTCACCAGGATTTATTACACCAACAACTACTTCCGTATGTGTTGGTACATCGGTAACCCTGACCCTGAATAGCTTCCCCATTGCGACCGGTCTGAGCTTCCAGTGGAAAGAAGCGACTACGCCTGGTGGTACCTATACTAATATATCAGGTGCTACAAACACTACCTATACATTTACTGCAGCAGCTACCCGTTATTATGTATGTACAGTAACCTGTACCAATCCGGGTGGAGGTGCAGCTACTACTGCAGAAGTAGTGGTGAATGTGGGTAATCCGCAGCATAGCACGATTACTGCTACACCTAATAATAATATATGCTCTCCGGGATCATCTGTTATTACGGCTACCGCAACAGGTGGTATTGGAAACTATACCCATACGCTTACCGGACCCGGTACCATTGCGGCACCGGTTGTTTCAGGAGCGAATAATGCCAACGTAAGCTTTAACGTTACTAATATTCCGGCTGGTGTCAATACTTACACACTTACATCAACAGATGCTTTGGGCTGCTCTAAAGCATCAACTGTAACAGTTACTGTCAATCAGACACCGCTGATTACACTCACAACGACACCACCAGTTGGTCCTTGTTTATATACTTATGCAGGACCAGCAGTTCCCATCCCGGATAATAATGTAGCCGGTGTGAATATTCCGATTACAGTCAACGGACTGACAGGTTTGATCACCGATCTTAATTTTAAACTCAATGCCAACCCGGCCGGTACCTGTGATGTAAGTATCGGTAACGCCAATGCTTCAGTTGATCACACATTCAACGGAGATCTGGTGTTTACCCTTCGTTCACCTGCTGGTACAACCGTTACCCTGATTAATCAGCGTGGTGGCGGCGGAAATAATTTCTGTAATGTAGTATTGGATGATGATGGCGGTTTCCCAGCTACTTCTACTATGTCAGGCCTTGGAGCAATCAATGGTAATTTTGCTCCGGAAAGTGCGTTATCTGCCTTTGATGGTCAGAACGGTAATGGGGTGTGGATACTCAATGTAAGTGACCGTGCAGCAATTGATATCGGATCTGTAAGAGGATTTACACTGGAATTTGCCTGCAATGGAAATACGCCGATCTGTAATGGTAATATTGTTCGGATCGATGCCAATGCGGCACCTCCTGCCACGCAATCATTCACTAATCTGAATAATACACATATCCCGGCTGGTGGAACAACAACTGGTGTTAGTACACCTTATCCCAATACACTGGCTGTTGCCGGCTTGCCAGCAACAGGTGTATCTGTGAAATCGGTTACACTGACTAATTTCAGTCATTCATTCCCTGACGATGTTGATATTGTACTCGTTTCACCAACCGGACAATCCGTGATTTTGATGTCTGATGCGGGTGGAAGCGCTGATGCTACCGGACAAACATTTACCCTGGATGATGCAGCTGCTTCATTCCTTGCAGATGCTGCATTTAATGCAACTGGCAGCTATAAGCCTACGAATTATGGTGCCGGTGATAGCTGGCCGGTAGTCGGTTCTCCTACTGCCACAACACTTTCCACTTTTACCGGTAATATGAACGGTAACTGGAGTCTTTATGCCTTTGATGATTTAACCGGTGATATTGGGTTCCTCAGTACCTGGACCATTACCTTCAATGTGCTGCAGCCGCTTGTATTTAGTCCGCTGACTAATTTATATTCTGATGCAGGCGCAACGGTTGCCTATACCGGTACACCAACTTATACCGTATGGGCCAAACCAGCCGTTACAACTACTTACACTGCAAGTACCACACTTGCTGGTTGTAGCAATTCTGCTTCTGTAACTATCAATGTGAATCAGCTTCCTGCGATTACTACTCAGCCTACTGCTCCTGCAGCACCTGTATGCCCTGGTTTCAATACCACCTTTACAGTGGCAGCAACCGGAACAGGATTAACCTATCAGTGGCAGCGTAGCATTGACAATGGAACTACCTGGAATAATATTGTTGACGATGCCCTGCATTCCGGTACAACAACCAATGCAGTAACGGTGATCAACCCAACAGTTGCACGTAACGGTCACCGCTACCGTGTCATCGTTTCCGGTACTTGTCCTCCGGCAGTAACATCTAACGTAGTGATACTGGTAGTGGCAACTCCGCCAACAATCACAACACAACCAGCAAAC
Organism: Chitinophagaceae bacterium; assembly: GCA_016720745.1. GTDB lineage: Bacteria > Bacteroidota > Bacteroidia > Chitinophagales > Chitinophagaceae > JJ008. The sequence continues at coordinate 851,216 of JADKKA010000018.1, forward strand.
AGAACAGTTTGTGCCCCTGCAGATGCCGTATTTACAGTAGTAGCCGGTGGAACACCGACTCCGAATATTTATCAGTGGCAGGTGAGCACCAATGGTGGTGGTACCTGGACCAACCTCACAACCGGTGGTTCATTCACCCCCACATTAACTGTTAGCCCAACAGCCACTTCACAAACAGGTAGTCTGTACCGTGTTATTGTGACCAATGTCTGCGGACAGTCTGTTACATCCAGTAACGCAACCCTGACTGTCAATGCACCTACACCGGTGACCATTGCAGCATTACCAACCAGGATTTGCCTGAGCGATACACTGGTACCGCTTAGCGCGACACCTGTTGGCGGAACATGGAGTGGAATCGGTATCTCCGGATCTAACTTTGTTCCGGGTGTTACATCAGTTGGTTCTTACACACTTACTTATACTTATGTGAATGCGGCAGGATGTACTTCTACCGGTACGGTGGTGGCTCCTGTTATCGATTGTCCGGAAAGAATCAGGCAACTGGATGAAAATGCCGTGATCCTCTTCCCGAACCCGAACACAGGCCGCTTTAGCCTCAGGATCAACAGTACATTGTATAACTATCTTGGTATGAGCGTTCACAACACCGCTGGTCAGCTGCTGCACAGACAAACCTTCAATGGTCTGTCCTATGGCAGAGTGATTCCTGTAGATATCAGTTACCTGCCTGCAGGACCATATATGGTGAAAGTCTTCTACGATGATGGTATCAGAACATCTGAGAAGACATTTACTGTCATCATCCAGCGTCAGTAAGTCACTCAGTGAAAATTATAACCAGGCTGTCTCTTCCAAAAGAGACAGCCTTTTTTTTGTTATTACATTTGTTGAATGGATCAAACTGCTTTTTCTGAACTGATCAATTTAATTGAATCCGGTATTCAACCGGTTGTTCCATTTAATACAAGTACCGATACCTTACTGGCAATGGATTTTACAGCATCCAACCAAGAATTAACGGATGAGCTGTTAAGTAATAGAAAGGGATTTACGGATTATGTCAGCAGCTGTATTACAAAAGCCGGAGCCAGATATGGGATCGGTGGGTATGCCGAACACAGAACAGTGTACCGACTTAGCACCGTTTTTGACGGGGAAGCTGGAAAAGTGGAACCCCGCAGACTGCACCTGGGTACAGATATCTGGGGACCGGCCGGTACAAGTGTAATGACACCCCTGGAAGGAAGGGTACATAGCTTCGCCTTTAATAACCAATCAGGAGATTATGGTGCCACAATCATTTTAAAACATGAATTAGCAGGCAATTCTTTTTTTACATTATACGGCCATCTTGCTTTAAAAGATATAGAGGAATGCCAGGTAGGAGATCAGCTTTCTGCAGGAACGCCCTTTGCACAACTGGGTAAATGGGATGAAAACGGGGGATGGCCTCCCCATCTTCATTTTCAGATCATTCTTGATATTGGGCAATGGAAGGGTGATTATCCCGGGGTTTGCCGTTTTTCTGAGAGAAATGAATGGCTGGCTAATAGTCCGGACCCTGATCTTTTACTTCAACTGAATCAATACATAAATAAATGATGTGGTATGAATTCCACACTCAGGAGAAACCAGGGCGAAGTTTTGAATGTCATATTGTGAACCACTCATGACATTCAAAACCTTCTGCGCTGATACCGGGTTTATTTTTTAAGCAATTTAAAAGCATGTGACCACTGGTTACTGATAAAGCCGGGTATACACCAGAGTATACACAGTGGTTCAATAGCCCTGGCGGAAACGGCAGTTCCCATATCTGCTGTATCCCATCCAAAACGACTGAGTATTGTTGTTACGGTTTGTTTAGCGGCTGCATCATTCCCGCATATAAACATCGTAGGGACTCCCTCGCTAAATGAAGGCTTGTACATAAAGGCATTGCCCACACTATTAAAAGCTTTGACCAGCCGGGCATCCGGAATGATTTTTTGTAATCGCTCCATCAATGACTCTTCCAGACTGGTGAAGTATTTTAAAACACCGCTTTCCGGTGGTACGGCTGCGATCGGATTGGTAGTATCAATTACCACTTTATCGATGAAATGTTCTTTGCCTGCCAGCGTAATCGCATCTTCCGCTACCAGTCCTCCAACTGCCAGTACGATGATTTCTCCGAATTGTGCCGTGTCCTGAAATGAACCCAGCAAACCGGAAGGGTTTTCCTGCTGCCATTTCAGCACTTCTTCTTTACTGATATTCCGGGTTCCGAGCATCACTTCTTCCCCTTCACTGATAAAGGCGGTAGCGAGCACCCGGCCCACAATTCCGCTGCCAATGATTCCGATTTTCATGATTATAATTTAAAGCATGTTATAAAAATTATGGCTGTTAACCTGCCTGGTACACCGCTGCAAATTGAAGGGCAAAATTGTCCAGTTTGGTTTTGCCAAATTGTGCCGGCCGGTTTTTCAGGTAATCCTCCATGAATAGTCCACTTTGAATTGAATGTCCCATCTCTGTATAGTTGCGGGCAATTTCTTCCGGTAAACCAGCCTGCATCATTCCATTCAATGAATCCTCTTCCGTAAAGGTAATCCAGGGTAATTCCGGCTGACCAATGGCATTTCCCAGTACCGATGCAATTTCGCTGGTGGGTCTTTCATCACTGGCGATATAGCGATAGGAATGTCCGGTAAAATCCAGTCTGCTTAACTCTTCAAAAGCAACTTCAGCAATATCGTCAGGATGGGTCAATACCATGGTAAATTCCGGTCCCCCAAAATTGCTGCCAATGATCTTCATATGCTTAACCATTGGTATACTGGCCAGCAAATTGGTATAAAAATAAACCGGCCGCAGGTGCTTGATGGACAGATTCGTCAGTTCATTCAATGCCTGTTCAGCCCGGTACAATCCACTCACCGGTCCGGCTCCTTCGGGTAAATGGGCACCCACACTACTCAGGTTCACCACATATTTCACAGTGCTGTTCTTCAGCGCGGCGGCAAAGTTTTTTCCAATCTGACCGATATAACCCTTCCAATCGGTAGCACCGAAATGCGGAGGGACCATGGTATATATAGCATCAGCTCCTGTAAATGTCTTTGCAAGGAAATCAGTATCCTCCACCGAACCAATGGCTGCATGGGCACCCAGACTGATCAGGGATTGAATATTCTTTTCATGGCGGCTGATCACAGTAACATCGTGGCCGGCTTTCAATAATTTTTCAGCAAGGGGTTTGGAAATATTTCCAGCAGCCCCGGTAATAACATACTTCATGTGTTTGGGTTTAAATGTTTGTATATACAAATTATAAATTAAAAAAAATCAGGGTAGTTTATCCGCCAGTTTGTTGATATGTCCTACCAGTCTTGAACTTTCCTCCCGGCCCAGCAAACTGGTATATGCCTGGTGAAATTCCTGCAGGCATTCTTTCAGTTCAGGCAGCATGGCTTTTGCTTTTGGGGTTGGGTACACATTGGTCAGTTTACCTTCTGTTGTTCTTACAATCAGTTTTCTGGTTTCCAGTTTCTCCATCAACCGGGTAATGGTACTCGGCGTAAGTAATAAATGTTTGACCAGCTCCGAAGGCTGAATACCCGGTCGTTCAATGGCCAGCATCAGTATATAAGCATGACTGGCAGTCAATCCCAGTTTTTCCCAGCTGGCATTGGCCAGTTTCTCCATTTTACGGGCCAGGGCATTACTGGAGAAATAAAGGCATTGGCAATATTTACTGTCGGTAGCTTTCAACAGGACAAAGATAAGGGGGTATTGTTTGTATATACAATAATATTCGGTAAAATATTTTTAACCCTGTTTCCGGCCCCTCTTGTTAAATTTACAGCATGGCGAACCCCAACCTGAATAGTGATAAGGGAAATCTGGCAGTGGCCGACCTGGCATTTGAGAATTCCATCCGCCCTGCGGCCATCAGTGAATTTGCCGGGCAGGAACAAATCATTGAGAACCTCCGCATTTTTATCAAAGCCGCTAAAATCAGAGGGGAAGCCCTGGATCATGTATTATTTCATGGGCCTCCAGGCCTGGGTAAAACAACATTATCCCGAATTGTGGCACATGAACTGGGTGTACAAATCAGGGAAACCTCGGGCCCGGTAATTGAAAAACCCGGCGACCTGGCCGGTTTGCTTACCAGCCTCGAACCCAATGATGTTTTATTTATTGATGAAATTCACCGGCTCAGTACCGTCGTAGAAGAATATCTCTATGCGGCCATGGAAGATTACCGGATTGATATCATGATCGACAGCGGCCCCAATGCCAGGAGTATCCAGCTCAACCTCAATCCATTTACCCTGATCGGCGCCACTACCCGGAGCGGCTTACTGACAGCTCCACTTTTATCGCGTTTTGCCATCAAGTCCAGACTGGAATATTATTCCGCCCCGGTACTGAATAAAATCATCACCCGTTCTGCTGCTATCCTCAGCGTCAGCATTTCTGTGGAAGCCGTGGAAGAAATTGGGCGCCGGAGCAGGGGTACCCCACGTATTGCCAATGGACTCCTGCGGCGGGTACGTGATTTTGCCCAGGTACTTAACGATGGAAAGATTGACCTTGGCATCACCCAGCATGCATTAAAAGCACTCAATGTGGATGAACATGGGTTGGATGATATGGATAACAGAATCCTGTCCACCATTATCGAAAAATTCAAAGGAGGTCCTGTCGGCATTACCACGATTGCAACAGCAGTAGGAGAGGAAGCAGGTACTTTGGAAGAAGTATATGAGCCCTTCCTGATACAGGAAGGCTTTCTGCAAAGAACCCCCAGAGGCAGGGAAGTAACGGCCAAGGCCTATGAACACCTGGGAAAATCAAGACCGGGAAATCCGGGAACTTTATTTGCATAAAAACAGTCTCAACACACTGCTAAAAAAATTGCCACGAAGGCACAAAGACACAAAGAATTGAAAAGGTCTTTTCTTTAATTCGTGTCTTTGTGCCTTTGTCCACAGGACCCTGCGGGTGGCAAAAGGAGTACTGTTTATACAGCCTCTTTCGAATGATTATTGATTTTTGTTACTGTACAACCAGTCTGAATCCGTTACCGTGAATATTCACGATTTCAATTTTGGGATCGTCCTTCAGGTATTTCCTGAGTTTGGCAATATACACATCCATGCTTCGGCCATTGAAATATGTATCACTGCCCCAGATTTTTTTCAGTGCCTGTTCCCTTGGTAAAAGATCATTCAGGTGCTCAGCCAGCATCTTCAGCAATTCATTCTCTTTAGGAGAAAGGGTCTGGGTCATCCCATTATGGATCAGTTGCCTGAGTTTGGGATTAAAATGATAAGTGGAGAGGTCAAATTCCTTGTTCTCACTTTCTTTATTCTGCTCCTCATTTCTTTTCAGGATCGCTTTGATCTTCAGCAACAATACTTCACTGTCAAAAGGCTTGGTGATATAATCATCAGCCCCCAGTTTGTATCCCTGTATCACATCTTCCTTCATGGTCTTGGCACTGAGAAAGAACAGCGGAATATCAGGATCCACATCCCTGATTTCTTCTGCCAGGGTGAAACCATCCATATTAGGCATCATCACATCCAGCAGGCAGAGTTCAAATTTTTCCCGCTGAAAAGCTGCCAGTCCGAGTCGGCCATCCCTTTCAAGGGTCACATCGTAATCATTGAGCTCAAGATAATTTTTCAGTACGCTGCCAAGGTTAGGGTCATCTTCGCACAGGAGGATCTTCGGTTTCTTAGTGTCCATGTCTGGTGGTTTTATATTGTTGACAAATAAAGTTAAAGCATTCCGGCGGTTCAAATGCAAGGGTTCAATTTTTTGTTAAAACCCCGCTGTTTCAATCGAATAGCGTTCTAATTTTGCCCGGCAACTGCCTTTCTCCATATATATAATAAAAACTGTGCCATGCATATCACTCCGGATAACCGCTTAAAAAAACTGATTGTGATCGGCGACCGTCTGCTGATCAAACCCAGCCGCCCGGACGAAAGAACGGCCAGCGGTTTATACCTGCCTCCCGGTGTACAGGAAAAAGAGAAAGTGCAGCAGGGACATGTGATCAAGGCTGGTCCCGGATATGCCATTCCCATGCCGGTAGAAGACGAACCCTGGAAGTCGGATGAAGAAAAAGTCAAGTATGTCCCCCTGCAGGCAAAAGAGGGAGACCTGGCCATCTTCCTGCTCAGCGGTGCAACCGAAGTAATGTATGAGAGCGAAAAATATTTTATCGTTCCTCAAAGTGCTATCCTGATGCTGGAACGGGAGGAGGAATTGTAAGAACGGGTACTTTCACTTAACTTTCATCAAAACTTATTGCATGGCAGACCAGGCAAATTTTCAGGAACTCGTCAAAAACGGATACAGTTTCAAAGGGGAGTGTTTTAAGATCGGCGGAGCCATGCTCGATGGCGCAGTGGTTACCGGCGCTGATGTACTGATTCCACTCAAAACTCTGAATCGCCACGGCCTGATTGCCGGCGCCACGGGTACAGGTAAGACCAAGACTTTACAGATGCTTGCGGAAGGACTCAGTGATGCCAGTGTGCCGGTATTAATGATGGATATCAAAGGAGACCTGAGCGGGATCGCCGCCTCAGGTACCGTGAATGATAAAATCACCGAACGTTGTCAGAAACTCAATATCGAATTCAAACCCGCAGGCTATCCCGCCGAACTGCTCACCCTGAGTAATCAGAAAGGCGCCAGGCTCAGGGCTACCGTCAGTGAATTCGGACCGGTACTGCTCTCCAAAATTCTGGGTCTTAATGATACACAGGGTGGTTTTGTGGCCATGATTTTCAAATATTGCGACGACCAGCAACTCCCCCTGCTCGACCTGAAAGATTTTATCAAAGTACTCCAGTATATCAGCGATGAAGGAAAGGCGGAACTGGAAAAATCCTATGGCAAAATTTCCACCACGTCCACCGGCACCATACTCAGGAAAGTCATCGAGCTGCAGCAACAGGGCGCTGATGTTTTTTTTGGTGAAAAAAGTTTTGAAGTAGATGATCTGATGAGGATCAGTGAGGATGGCCGGGGAATGATCTCCATTGTACGGGTTACCGATTTGCAGGACCGGCCCAAACTGTTCTCTACTTTCATGTTACAATTACTGGCAGAACTCTATGCCAGCTTTCCGGAAGAAGGAGATTTGGACAAACCCAAACTGGTGATGTTTATTGATGAGGCCCACCTGATTTTTCAGGAAGCCAATGATGCATTGCTGCAGCAAATCGAAACCATCATCAAACTGATTCGTTCCAAAGGCATCGGTATTTATTTCTGTACCCAGAACCCCATGGATGTGCCGGCCTCCGTACTGGCCCAGCTGGGATTGAAAGTACAACATGCCCTGCGGGCTTTTACCGCAGCCGATCGAAAAGTAATTAAACAAACAGCAGAAAATTATCCGGAAACAACCTTCTATAAAACAGAAGACCTGATCACACAGCTCGGGATCGGGGAAGCCCTGGTTACCCTGCTGAATGAAAAAGGGATTCCTTCCCCGCTGGTACATTGTATGATCCGGCCACCGCAAAGCCGGATGGATATTTTGACTGATACTGAAATTGACCAGTTGGTGAGCCATTCTAAAATTGCCGCCAAATACAACGAACTGATCGATAGCAAGAGCGCCTACGAAATTTTAACTGCCAAACTGGAAGAAGCTGCTCAGAAAGAACAGGAAGCGCAAACTGAAAAAGAAGAAAGAACGGAAAAGAAAACCACCGTGAAGAAAGAGAAAAGCATTTTTGATGACCCAACTGTGAAAAGCATGACCAGAACTGCGGGCAATACCATTGTCAGAACATTATTGGGTGTGCTGGGACTTGGGGGCCGGTCAAGAAAGAAAAGTTTATTTTAATTGTATTCGTCCCGTTGCATCGGGAACTATTTTGTCTTCCGCCTGGAGAAATTCAATCACTTTCCAGGCTTTTTCTTTTGAAGTGCGCTCCATTTTTTGCAACAATTCCTTGACCGGTATCGGTCCGGCCCCGGCCAGTTCCAATACCTGTTTACTGATGGTTTCAAATTCTTCTTTGCTCAGACTGATGGATTTTTGCCGCAGACAATGATCACAGGTTCCACAGGGCTTGATAGCCATATCCCCGAAATAACGGCCAATGATTACACTCCGGCAGGCAAGTTCTTCCTTTACATAGTCCACCATTTGGTTCATCCTTCGCTGGAACTGTTCTTTCCGGGCAGCATAAGCCTTTGCATCAATCCTGATATCTGCAGCGGCAACCCGCTGCCGGGGAAAATAGATTTGCGGTTTATCTTTTTGAGGAAGATAAGCAATGATGCCATGCCGGTGCAGCTGCCACCATTGTTCTACTACCTGCTCTGCCGGGATGCGCATCAGGGATGCAATGGCTTTTTCATTCACCGCAGTGGGCTGATCAAAAATACCTTCATAAGCCCTGAGCAGGGTCTTGACCGCATCATCCATATCCGGATTTTCTTTTTCAAAGCGATAAAGCGAATCCTTACTCACGAGGAACTGGATCGTGGCTGGCAGAAAAACCTGTTCATTAAATGATAGCCAGCCTTCCTGTTCAAGGGCTTTCAGTGCATACATCACCGTATGCCCGGCCCATTGAAAGTTTTTGATGAATGCGGGAAAATCAAAATCAAAATACTGTCCCTCACCTGTCCCACTGGGTATTTGTAAAAAGTTAGCAACTGACTGGTAAACCTTTCTGATTTCTTCCAGAGAAGGAAAACGCAGATTGGCCTGTTCCTGTAATTGCTGCAAACTACTTTCATCATAGAGCAGCACGGCATAGGATTTTTTTCCGTCCCTCCCGGCTCTTCCCGCTTCCTGGTAATAATTTTCAATACAATCCGGTATATCCGCGTGCACCACGGTTCTTACATCCGGTTTATCGATTCCCATTCCAAAAGCATTGGTACAAACAATCACCCGGATTTCGTTCCTGATCCATTGGTCCTGTTTGCTGCTCCTGATCTCCTGATCAAGACCAGCATGATAATAATCGGCTGATACACCATGCAATCGCAGCAGGTCACTGATCTCGCGGGTCCTTCTCCTGCTTTTACAATATACAATGGAGGAGCCGGGAACTTTTTGAATGATATCAAGGATCTTATTGATCCTGGCATCTGCAAGGAATACACTATAAGAAAGATTCGGTCTTTCAAAAGACTGACGGAATACAGTTTGATTGCTGAATTCCAGTTTGTCAATAATATCCTGTTGCACTTCGGGCGTGGCCGATGCGGTAAGTGCCAGAAAAGGAATGCCGGGCAGTTCTTCCCGGAGGGCCGCAATTCTTAAATATGGCGGACGAAAATCATAACCCCATTGAGAAACACAATGCGCTTCATCAACTGCCACCAGACTGATGGGTAATGCAGGCAGGTATTCTTTGAATAAATTACTTTCCAGTCGCTCCGGTGAAACGTATAAAAACCGGCAATTGCTTTCAGCTGTTATCTTAAGCGTATTGATCACTGCGGCACGGCTCATACCGCTATATATAGCAAAAGCAGTGATTCCCCTGCGGCGTAAACCTTCCACCTGGTCCTTCATCAGGGCAATCAATGGAGAGATCACAAGGCAAAGTCCTTCAGTAGCCATTGCCGGAACCTGGTAACAAATGGATTTACCACCTCCGGTTGGCAACAGGGCCAGGGTATCTTTTCCTTCCAGCACAGACTGAATGATCGCTTCCTGTAAAGGTCGAAAGCGATCATATCCCCAGTAATTTTTGAGGATGGAATGGATCCGGTTGTTCATCTCCTGGTTCATATCAGTTGCGCCGGCGAAAGATAATCAATTCCACTCTGCGGTTCAGGGCCCTTCCGGCAATGGTTCTATTGGTAGCAATGGGACGGGTTCTGCCAAAAGGATGGATATAAAGTATCGGTGTTTGTTCTTTCCAGTAGTTACGAAGCCAGGCTTCCACCGTTTCACATCGCTGCCGGCTCAGTACCTGGTTGCGCTGATCCGTGCCGATTGAATCCGTATGCCCTTCGATGAGGATACTGTCTATTTCGCCCGGTTTATTCTTACTGAAATATTGCGTGAGCAGTTTTGCTGCTTCAGGTTTAAGAATGGCTTTGTTGAAATCAAATAAAACATCACCCAGTAACAAGGTATCCGATTGTGGTGGCAGTGGCGGCGGATCCCGCCGGCGGGTGACCGACAAACTATCTGCTGCTGGCAAGCGGATATCCAGTTCCCCTTTTCCAAACAATGAATAATCCATTTCCCGGTGCCGGTAATCATACTGATAAATCGCTTCCTGTTGAATGAGAAAGCCGGGGCAATAAGTTTCTTCATTATCGGCAGGAATCAGTTCAAACTGATCCAGCACCAGGTTCACCGTTTGGGTACCGTATAGTTTCTTTTTCGCACCGGTCGTATCTTCCCGGATATAGGTACCAAAAGTGAGATAGCGTTCCTCACCATTGGCGATAAAGCGGTATTCAAATGCAAACATCCCAATGGCTGCTGATTTCCGGATGGAAGGGATGCTGTCAGGCTTCAATTCTTTGGCAAAGGGTCTTCCGGGAACATAAAAATTATTGCCAACACAAATGCCCGGAACCAGTATTAACTGATGATGCAGTTTGGCAGAAATAAGGCCCTTGAAAATATATTCTTTCCCGGCCTGCAACCGGCAGGGAAGCAGGGTGCCGATCACCGGGGTAAAACCGGTAAATTCTTTCCAGTTATAAAAAATACCAAATGAATTTTGACCGAGCAGGTTGGTGCTTACTTCATTGCTGAGCATCTGTACTTTTACATCCTTCAGGTAAAACCAGGCTTCCACCCCGCATTCGGCTTTGTATTCTGTACAGGTATTGATTTGCTCAAACCCGCCATTGAGTAAAAGATTGGTTTGTGCTGTACCTGTTTGTGCCATGATCAGGAACCAAAGCAGGGCCATGCTGCCAACCGTTTTTTTTATCCGGATCAATTAAAGTACTTTTTTGATAAAGAGCCTGACGGAATTTATAGCCAGTACCACATCACTCAATCCCATTACCAATGCCCCGAAAGTAGGAGTGAGCAAGCCCAGCGCAGCAACCGGGATAGCCACGATATTATAAGCAAAGGCCCAGAAAAGATTTTGTTTAATTGTCAGGTAAGTGTGTTTCCCCAGCCCTAATGCCATCGGCAGATTTTTCAAACCATGATTCATCAGGATCACTTTGGCAGTTTGCACGGCAATTTGTGAAGCCTCATTCAGGGAAACGCCAATACTGGCTTTTGCCAGTGCAGGCGCATCATTGATACCATCACCCACCATGGCAGTGGGTGCTTTTGCCGTCATGGCAGCAATCTGCTGTAATTTTTGTTCCGGGCTTTGTTCTGCTATAACGGTATCAATGCCAAGAGTAGTTGCGAGTTCTTCGCATTTATCGCGACGGTCGCCACTCAGCAGGATGGTTGTTATATTTTTACTATGAAGATAGTTGATCACCGTTTTGGCTTCTGGTCTGATCTCATCTTTCACATCGATCCATCCAATAAGTTCTCCATTCCGGGTGATGTAAACATTATGGTTGGCCTCCGTTGTTAATCCCGCTGCAATTTTATAAGAACCCGCCCAATAGCTGTTGCCTTCCATATCTGTTGCCTGCATACCCAGGCCCTTCACCTCTTCAATTTTTTTCCAACGGATTTCTTCTTTTAGTTTCCAGGAGGATACAATGGATTTGGCAATGGGGTGATTGGAGTATTTTTCCAGGCTATACACTGTTTTCCTGAAGATATCCGCATTGATGGTAGCATGAAATTGACCAATCACAAACTGGCCCGTAGTCAGTGTGCCCGTTTTATCGAATACGACTTGTTTGATATTCTTAAATGTTTCCAGGCTGGTGGCATCACGGAATAAAATTCCATTACGGGCAGCACGGCCCAACCCAACCGCAATAGCAGCCGGCGTGGCCAGTCCCATGGCACAGGGACAGGCAATCACCAGTACGGCAATACTGCGCATCAGGGCTGGTGTAAAATCTTTTAAAATAACCCAGTTGGCGATAAGTGTGATGGTGGCAATACCTAGTACGGTCGGAATAAAAATGGCGCTGATCCTGTCGGCCAGTAATTGCACCGGTGGTTTTTCCCCCTGGGCCTGTTTCACCATATTGATAATGCCGGATAAGACAGTATCATTTCCTATTGCTGTTACCTGGGCCTTAACTGTTCCATCAGTAACAAGACTGCCCCCAATCAAAACATCTTTTGCTTTTTTATGTACAGGGGCGCTTTCGCCGGTGATGATGGCTTCGTTTACATGCAGGTCACCCCATAAAATTTTACAGTCGATTGGAACCTGTTCGCCGCTTCGGATCAAAATCAGATCGCCCACCCGCAACAGGGTATTTTCAACCGGAAAAATCTGCTCTTTGTGTTCATCATCAAACGCAATCATATTCGCCATCACTTTCTGTGATTTGGCGAGTTTGTTTAATTCTCTTTGGGTGGAAGCAATGGACGCTTCTTCCAGGTAATTACCCAGGAAAACCAGGGTGATGATGGTGGCAGCGGTTTCATAGAAGAGATACTGTTCGGATTGCCCGGTCAGAGAGCCATACAAACTATATACAAAGGCTGCAGTAGCGCCAATAGCAATCAGCACATTCATATTGGGCATGCCGTTGCGGATACTCTTCCAGGCACTCTTTCCAAAAAAACTCATTCCTACGAGATATACCGGAATGGTCAGGGCCAGTTGTACCCAGTGATTCATCAGCCAGTGAATATGGACCCCTGGTATCATGTGCAACATCAGAACGGCTGTAAAAGGAAAGCAAACCCAGAAGCGCTGCAGGTGGGTGGTCAGGAAGGGGATAGCGGATTTTGATCCATGATCATGGCCATGGGCCTGCGCTTCACCTCCTTTATTGACGACGGTGTAGCCAAGATCACTGATTCCTTTGGTAATCTTCTCTTCAGGTAAACTGCCGATGGTTTCAAACAGTACATCACCGGTGGCATAGTTCACTTTCACATTCTTCAGCCCCTGTTTTTCCAGGTACTTATGAATATTGATGGCGCAGGTATTGCAATCCATTCCTTCCACCTTCCATTGAACTTGTTCCATACCCCAAAGTTATTAAAGGGGTGGCCACATTGTTTCTGATTTCAGTAACAGTATTACAACATGGTTGCAGTCATATTATCTTTGTGCCATGGATAAAATCGTTACGCTGTCTGAGATCCCGGAACTGGCCCGGGAATGCTGGAAGACGGTGAATGACAGTAAAGTGATTGCCTTTCACGGAGAGATGGGAGCGGGGAAGACCACCCTGATCCATGCACTTTGTGATGAAAAAGGGGTAAAGGATACCGTGGGCAGCCCGACATTCTCCCTGGTGAATGAATATAAATACGACTGTAATGGTACTTCCCGGCCCTTGTTTCACCTGGATTTGTACCGGCTAAAGGATGAGGAAGAAGCGATCAGGGCGGGCATGGAAGAATTGCTCTTCAGCGGGGAAATCTGTCTGGTGGAATGGCCCGAAAAAGCGCCCGGTATTTTCCCGGAAAACACGGTTCATGTGTATATCACGCTGGCAGAAGGAGGGGCAAGACGTATTAAAATCACCGATTATTAATTACATTTGGAAAGCTGAAATAAAACAGCTTTCACAAACCTTTCCCGGTGGAAACCGGGTCCAGCAACCCGCTTCATGAGTCAGCTAAAGCCTATAATCAGCACTACATTCAGTTACGAAACCCTGGAGGAGACCCTGGATATCAAACCCAAAACCGAGGGGATGATGATTGGGATTCCGAAGGAAATCGCTTTCCAGGAGAACCGGGTGGCACTGACCCCCGATGCCGTGAGTGTATTGATCAGTAATGGCCACCATGTGATGATTGAACACAATGCAGGGGAAGCTTCGCATTTTCGCGACAAGGATTACAGTGAGGCAGGAGCCAAAATAGTATATAGCCGGGAAGATGTGTACAAGGCCCCGATCCTGGTCAAGAGTGCACCGGTGATTGAAGAGGACCTGGATTTATTACAGCAGAATCAGTTTATCATTTCCCCTATACATTTATCCGTTCTGAAATCATCTATCCTGGAAAGGATGATGGAGAAAAGGATCACAGCGATTTCATTTGAAAACCTGAAGGATGATAGTGAATCCTATCCCATCGTCAGGAGCATGAGTGAAATTGCCGGCAGCGCTGTGATGCTGATTGCAGCGCAATACCTCGGATCTGCCAATCATGGCAAGGGTGTTTTGCTGGGGGGTATTTCCGGTATAGCTCCAACCAAAGTCATTATTATCGGAGCCGGTATTGTAGGTGAGTATGCTGCCCGCGCCGCCCTGGCATTAGGCGCTTCCGTAAAAGTGTTTGACAACAGCGTATCCAGACTGAAAAGATTACAGAATAATATCGGGCAGCGGATGTGGACCTCGGTGATCGAGCCGAGGATGCTGGCCAAGCAACTCAAGACCTGCGAAGTAGCCGTGGGAGCCCTGGGCAGTGAAACCGGCCGTACACCCATGGTGGTGACAGAGGAAATGGTGAGCAATATGCGTCCCGGCTCCGTGATCATTGATGTGAGTATTGACCGGGGTGGATGTTTTGAAACATCGGAAATCACCAGTCATGAACATCCGATCTTTATGAAGTATGGAGTAATCCATTATTGCGTTCCCAATATTCCTTCCGGATTTGCCCGCACGGCTTCCCAGGCCATCAGTAATGTACTGATGCCTTTATTACTCGAAGCTGGTGATGAAGGCGGATTTGAAAATCTGGTCTGGCACCGGCTGCATCTGCGCCACGGTCTTTATTTATTCAAAGGGGCGCTGACAGATTTTTACCTGAGCCAGCGTTTTGATTTAAAGTATACTGATCTGAATTTGCTGATTGCGAGTCAGCGGTAGGTTAACGAAGAAGTTTGTCCAGCAGACTGCCCAGATTCCCTGTATGAAGGGATGTTTCCACTACCTGATAATGACTGTCCAGTAAAATTGTAAATGGTACCGACGAAACCTTGTATTTTTTGGCCAGGCTGTTATTCCATCCATTCAATTCAGATACCTGATCCCATTTGAGCCCGTCTTTTTGAATGGCATCTAACCAGTCTTTTTTATTTCTGTCCAGTGAGACGCCTACAATAGAAAATCCTTTGTCTTTGTACTGGTCATATATTTTTACCAGTGACGGGTTTTGAGCACGGCAAGGCAGGCACCAGCTTGCCCAGAATTCAATCAGAATATATTTTGCATGGACATTCTTCAGTTTAAATTTTTTGTTTGCCGGGGTTTTCATTGAAAAATTTTCAAGGATAACGCCTTTTTTCAGCGTTACACTTTGCTCCAGGAATTTCCTGATTTTAAGTCCGGTCTCATTATTTTGTAAGGATTCATTGAGCCGGTAGTAGAAATGGCTAACTGCTTCTGGTCCCAGTACTTTTTCATACAACCTGATATAGTATGGTAATACCTGGGATGCCGGATAGGCAGTAAATAAACTGTCTATGATATTATAAAAGAAAGTAAAACGGTAAGCTTTCGAGATAGAATCTCTTTCCTGAGCGGTTGAATTGACCGGGAGCTTGATTGAAAAGGATGTAGGCTCGGTCATTTTTAAGTACAATGATCCGTCTGCTGATCCTTCATAGGAATCAATTCTAAAAAGGTTATTTCCGAGTTTTGTTTTTTCTTCTTTTAGGACAAGTTTAACCGGAAAACTGTCCACCCAGAATGGATAAGAGGGAACAACATCTGTTGCTATTTGAAAAGGCCCTGGTTGATTGTGTTTGCCAGAATAGTGTAAAGTGTCATTTGCAGGGTAAGGGATGCTGTCCGCTGTTGTGGAACCCGGCCGGAATATTTTTATATAGCTGGCCGGGCTGATGCGATTAATAGAAATTGTCAATGAAAATGGAAATTCCTGTGCCCTGGATATCAATGAGCATAGTAAAAAGAATATGATCATTCCTTTTTTCATGCTATAAATGTAAGAAAGGTTACTTCCAGTCGGCCATATTGATCCGCTCGGTACAAAACCCATACTCCACTTCATCATTACTGCTCACCACCACCAGCCGGTTGGTACAATATTGCTGTATCAGTGAGTGATAAAGATT
This sequence comes from Chitinophagaceae bacterium, assembly GCA_016720745.1. Lineage (GTDB taxonomy): Bacteria > Bacteroidota > Bacteroidia > Chitinophagales > Chitinophagaceae > JJ008. The sequence continues at coordinate 867,280 of JADKKA010000018.1, forward strand.
GATACCCGTACTATCCAGGTTCGTGCAGGGTTCATCTAATAATACCAGTGCTGAATTGGAAAAAATACATTGCGCGAGTTTCACTCTTTGTTTCATCCCGGATGAATAAAAGCGGATTTGTTTGTGCGTGGCTTTCTCCAGTCCAAGGATTTCAATGATTGACTTTGTTGTAATTCCGGGCAGAAAAGGTTTGAAACCCTGGTGAAAATCCAGGAATTCCTGAGCAGTCATTTCCTCAATCAGTTCCAGGTAAGGCGCACAAATGGAAACATGCCGGTAAATATTTTCAGGTGTCAGATTGAATTGGGGAAGTGACCATTCACATTTTCCTTCATTGAGCAGGAGGGAACCGCTGATCGCCTGCAGTAATGTGCTTTTTCCGGATCCGTTAGGTCCTGTGATGGCATAGGAATGACCGGGTGATAATTGATAAGTCACATGACGGAAGATCCAGTCACGGTTATACCGTTTTCCGGCATCAGACAGGGATATCGTCATCATGGTTTCCTTTGCTAAAGCGTTTGATGATACCGCGGCCGCTTTCTCTTACAAAAGTGACGATTTCATCCCTTTCGTCTGTTGCGGGCATTTCTTCTTCAATATATTCAATGGCCTGACTGGTATTCATTCCTTTGTTGTAAAGAATACGGTAGATATCGAGGATATGATTGATCCGTTCTACACTGAAACCCCTGCGTTTTAATCCGATCGAATTAACGCCGGCATAGCTCAGCGGGTTGCGGCCGGCTTTTATATAAGGAGGAACATCTTTACTTACCAGTGAACCACCGGCAATAAAAGAATGGGCACCGATTTTTACAAACTGGTGAACGGCACACATACCGGCCAGGATGGACCATTCGCCAATGATCACATGTCCGGCTACCTGGGTATTATTGCTCACGATCACATTATCACCGACAATACAGTCGTGGGCAAAATGCGAATAAGCCATGATCAGGCAGTTCTTGCCAATCACGGTTTTTTCCCGGTCAGCCGTTCCGCGGTTCACGGTTACAAATTCACGGATCGTGGTATTGTCGCCAATTTCTACGTTGGAATATTCTCCATGGTATTTCAGATCCTGCGGTATGGCAGCGATCACAGCGCCTGGAAAAATGCGGCAGTTCTTACCGATCCGGGCTCCTTCCATGATGGTCACGTTCGATCCGATCCAGGTACCATCCCCGACCTCCACATCCTGGTGGATCACGGTAAATGGATCCACTTTTACGTTGGTAGCCAGACGTGCATTTGGATGAATATATGTATGCGGATGGATCATAATAATTTGAGCGGGGTTTTCACTCCTTCGATACTGAAAATAGCCATATTTCCGGAGCAGGCAAAGTTAGCCTTTCACTTCAAAAGCGGGATTTTTTTTATCATATGACCTGTTAAAAATCAGGCCGGAGCATGCTATTTGATGTTGAACCATTGAAATTGCTGGAAAAATCGTAAATTTGTCAATTCATGTTTAACCCTCCGGATATATTATCATTGGTGCAGCACCAGCCCCTGATGCAGGGTGATTTGCAAATGCTGCAACAACGGCAGCAGCAGATTCCCGGATCGGTTCAGTATTCTATTTACCGCTACCGCCGCAATCCGCAGTGGAGCATGGAGGATACGGGCATGCTGGTCTATCATTATAATTCTTCGACACCCAAAGAGAATTACCTGGAACTCCGGTTCTGTGTCAGCGGTAATGTGTATTGCCGTAAAAAAGATACAGAGTGTGATATGTGCCAGTTCAGTGCGTCTAAAACCTGTATGGAAAGGGTGGACAGTGTGGATGCGGTTAGTTTCCGGTTCTCACCCATGCAACTGAGTCAGTTCATCAAACCCAGAAAGGGGAATACCGGTTTTACAGATGATATTCTTGCATTTAAACACCGCTCCTCTTTTACTAAAATTCTCCCGCTCTGTGGTAAGACCCGGATGGTACTGGAAGGAGTCCTCAATCATACTTATAGCGACAGTCTGGAGAATATTTATATTAATGCGCAAACCCAGATGCTCCTACTGTATAGCCTGGATTGCATGCTGGGAGAAAAGCAGATTGATGTGGTCAATTGCAAGTTCCTGGCCAATGAAGCAGACCGGGAAAAAATTGTAAAAGCACGAGAGATCCTTGTTCAGCATATTGGTGAACCCATCACTATCAAAGAACTCAGCCGGAAAGTGGCCATCAATGAATGTTACCTGAAAAAAGGGTTCAAGGAATTGTTTGGCACTACGGTATTTGATTTTTACCAGAGCCAGCGGATGGAGCACGCGAAATACCTTTTATATGAAAAAGGACTCAGCGTTACAGAAGTGTCCATGTTGCTGGGCTATTCTTCTATTTCCCATTTCTCTACTGCGTTTAAAAAGCACACCGGTTTGAAACCATGCGAATTACTATTCCGGTAATCCGCTTATAGTATTGATCAGCGTCAATATTCTTCTTCAGATACCGGACTTTTACTATTAAATACCCCATTTGCAGATAATATTCTGTTGGTGACCATTATTATAGTTCACATGGCATCATTTTTGAATATTTATCAAATCAATGAAAAGGGCGCTGATGATAGTAATGGTGGGTATTCACCTGGCCGGTAATACCGAAGTGGGTCAATTACTCAGGTTACCTGAGCTGATTACTCATTATTTCCAGCATCATCGCCAAAACAGTGATATCAGTTTTATGGAATTCCTGGCCATGCATTACGGCGGGGATGATGGTACCAATGCTGATAATGATTATGATAACCAGCTCCCCTGTCACAACCTCAAACACAATACGATCAGTCTGGTATTTTCCCCAATGATCAATGAGACTGAAATCGCTGTTCAACCCTTCCAACCGGAAATAAGATTTTCTTCCTGCCTGCCCAACAGCAAAGCTGATAAACATGTCCCACTGATTCTCCAGCCTCCACGGGCCTGATCCGCATTTTCAACACATGCTGAATGAGTTTACAGTTTGCCTTACAGGCCTCGCTGTAACCACAATTTAATGGCTATAACCGGACCATCTGGTTCCTGGTATCCGTATCATTCTTTTTAACTGAAACCAAAAAATATGAAAAAGGTATTTATATACCCGGCTTTGATGCTGTTGGGACTAGTAGTCCTTTTATATGCCTGCCGGCATGAATTACCGGTTCCCAATTCCGGAACGGGAGGTACTGGCGGAGGAGGAGGTACACCGGTGCCTGTATCCAACTGCAATCCTGATTCGGTCTATTTTGCCAACCAGGTGATGCCCATTATCTCCTCCAATTGTACCATGAGTGGTTGTCATGATAATATCTCGCATGCAGATGGGGTCAACCTTACCACTTATACGCAAATCATGAAGTATGTAAGAGTGGGAAATGCTGCCAGCAGTAAATTATATACGGTCATCATCAAGACGAATGGAGACAGGATGCCTCCTCCTCCAATGCCGGCATTGACCACTGCACAGAAAACCTGATCCAGAAATGGATCAATCAGGGAGCAAAGAATAACAGTTGTATCGGTTCCTGCGATACAACGGTATTTACCTACAGTGGTGCCGTAAAACCAATCATGGATGCCAAATGTTCGGGCTGTCATAACCCCGCTAACCTGGGCGGTAACATTGATGTATCCACTTATAATGCCATCAAAGTGGTGGCATTGAATGGGAAATTATACGGATCTGTGGCCCACCAGACGGGTTATTCCCCCATGCCAAAAAATGCGGCTAAGTTATCTGATTGTGAAATCAGGCAAATCCAGAAATGGATCCATGCTGGAGTATTGAATAATTAAAACAAGCAACATGAAATTATTTTTTTCAATGATCATTCTGGGAACATTTTTGGTGACGGTGCAGTCCTGCTATTATGATAAGGAAGACCTGTTATACGGCAATGGCAATGTTCCCTGTACAGATACAAGCGCCGTTTCTTATACGCAAAAAGTGGTTCCGATCCTGCAGCAATATTGCTACAGTTGCCACACTGGCGGCTTCCCTTCCGGTAATATCCTGATGGGTACCTATGCTGCTGATAAAGCAATCGGACAGAACGGCTCATTATACGGTTCCATCAGTTATGCAACCGGGTATTCACCCATGCCCAAAGGCATGTCGAAAATGACAAGCTGCCAGATTGCGACCATTAAAAAATGGGTCGACAGCGGTATGCCCAATAATTAACCACCTAATCAGATTGTATGAAACGAAAAAAAATTGTCCGATTTGTTGTACTCCCGCTGATGGTCATCATCGCCGGAGTGGCATTCTATATTTATAAGGAATACAACCGGACACACAAGGACACCAGTAAAATAAAACCTGATTACGAGGTTACCGCCAACAGCCTGCTGACCGAGTTTGGCAGCAATGAAGCAGCATCGAATAAAAAGTACTGGGACAAAGTACTCCGGGTAGAAGGGCTGGTGAAAGAAGTATTACAGGACGATAAAGGATTTTATTCCATCGTGCTGGGTGATACAGCTTCCATGTCGGCGGTTCGTTGCAGTGTGGACAGCAGTCACAGTGCCGAAGCGGTGTCCCTGCAAAAAGGAACCATTATTGCCGTAAAAGGGATTTGCTCCGGTTATAATGCCGATGAACTACTGGGCTCAGATGTGATCCTGGTACGGAGCGTGGTAGACAAAAAAAATTAATCAATTAAAAAAGTATCCGAACATGAAAAAAATTATTACAGTCATGATCATTTCCATCCTGGCGGTTGGATCACTGTCAGCACAAAAATATTTTACCAAGACAGGCACCATTGAATTTGATGCCACCACTTCTTCCTCACCGGAAAAAATTGAAGGCACAAACAGAAGTGCTACCTGTGTAGTTGATACAAAAAGTGGCGCCATCCAGTTTGCCGTGCTGATGAAGGGATTTGCTTTTGAAAGAGCATTGATGGAAGAGCATTTCAATGAGAACTATGTCGAGAGCCATAAATTTCCCAAATCAGAATTCAAGGGGAAGCTGAAAGATCTGGAGCAGATTGATTTTACGAAGGATGGTATACATACTGTGAAAGTAAAAGGCGACCTGACCATGCATGGCCAGACAAAGGAAGTGGAAACTACCGGTAAACTCGTGATACAGGGAGGGAAGATCAGTGCCAATGCCACATTCAACGTAAAGTTGTCAGACTTTGACATTTCCATCCCGGGACTGGTGGCCGATAAAGTGGCCAAAATCGCAAAGATTACTGTGGCCTGCTCACTGGAACCATTAAAGAATTAATCCCTCAATCAATTCAAGCATGAAGCAAACAATATATACAATGCTGGCCGCAATGATGCTGCTGGCTGGAACTAACCTGCAAGCCCAGGATGAAGACCTGTTGAAACTGGTAGGCGGTGATGAAAAACCAAAAAAGGAAAGAATCAAATATGCTTTTAAATCACCTAGGGTGATCAACGGTCACTCGATCGAATTTCTGAATCCGGGCACCATGGATTTCAGAATCCTTCACCGTTTCGGGCAACTGAATAAAGGGTATGAAAATTTTTTCGGACTCGATCAGGCCAGCATGCGGATGGGTTTTGATTTTGGCATATTGCATAACCTGATGGCCGGGATCGGCCGCAGTACCTATAAAAAAGAACTGGACGGCTATTTCAAATATGCTCCGATTCGGCAATCCACCGGACCCTGGAGTTCACCGGTTACTGTTGCATTTGTAGCAGGAATGACTTTGGATGGATTGCCATGGTCTGACCCCAACCGGAAAAATTTCTATACTTCCCGGCTGGCTTATTATTTCCAGGCCATCATTGGCAGAAAATTCAGCGAAAGTTTTTCCCTGCAGTTGAGTCCGACCATGGTACACAAAAACATCGTACCGCTGGAAACGGATCCTAACAATATATACGCACTGGGTGTAGGCGGCCGCCTGAAATTATCAAAACGGATTGCCCTCACCTGGGACTATTCCCATGTGATCATAGGAATGCCTGACAGTGGTTATTACCATCCGCTTTCTGTTGGATTTGATATTGAAACCGGAGGCCACGTATTTCAGTTGCATTTCTCTAATTCAACCGGAATGAATGAACGGGCCTTTATTACGGAAACGACCAATCAATGGGGAAAAGGCGAAATAAGGTTTGGATTTAATTTATCGAGGGTATTTCAAATCAGAAAGAACAAACCATCCAAACTGTAGTTAATAAACGGTCTTAGCCTGTAATTTCCATGCCCGGGTTAAGGGAATAGCCTGTAACTTTGTGCTGTGAAATTAACCGGGTTAGTTTTTTCAATTTACCTCTTATTGCTGGCAGCGATACCCTGCTGCCTGGCTGATAATTGTCCGGATGATAAAACGGAACAAAGCAGTCAGCATGATTCCAATGATGGTGATTGTGGGAATTGTTCTCCTTTTTTCAATTGTCAGAGCTGTTCAGCAGCCACCATCGTTTCGGAAATATATCGGTTTGACTGTACAGTATTCACAGCTCAGGCAATATTTACTTCGTATCAGCAACTCAAAATCCCTGCTGCTTCATTTGATGTATGGCAACCGCCAAAATTGGGGTAATCACAAATCCCTACGGGGAATGTTCACCTCATTTTTCATCAAATTATTTTCATGCGAAATCTATTACTGATCGCCGCAATTGGCTTATTTGCGACGGCTTCATACAGTCAGACGACTATCAGCATCAAAGTCATTGATGCTTCTTCAAAAGCGCCACTGGCTAATGTAACTGTAATTTTAAAGGGGGCAGAAAATCTCTCCCTCACGGATAGTACCGGCCAGATCCGTTTAGTATTAAAAGAAGGAAGGACAGCTGTTACTGTTTCCCATATCGGGTATGAGTCAAAGATGGTACAGATAACGGTACCTTTTTCCGATCCTGTTTTTCTGGTTGAACTGGAATTAAAGGAAGAAGAAGAGGAAGCCGTCGTGATCCAGAGTACCCGCAGCAGCCGGAGTATACAGGATATCCCTACCCGGGTGGAGTTTGTAGCCGGTGAAGAACTGGATGAAAAAGCAAACATGAAACCCGGTGATATCCGGATGGTACTGAGCGAGAGTACTGGGATTACCACCCAGCAAACATCGGCCACATCGGCCAATGCTTCCATCAGAATACAGGGCCTGGACGGCCGGTATACACAGCTGTTAAAAGACGGCTTTCCATTATTCGCTGGTTTCAGTGGAGGATTGGGATTGCTGCAAACGGCTCCACTGGATCTGAAACAGTTTGAAGTGATCAAGGGATCAGCCTCCACTTTGTATGGGGGAGGAGCCATTGCCGGACTGGTTAACTTGATTTCCAAAACACCGAAGGAAGAACAGGAACTAAAGTTTCATTTCGATGCTACTTCTGCCGGTGGATTAAACGGCAGCGGATTTTATGGAAAACGATTTGGGAAAAACGGATTAACCCTCTTTGCCTCACGCAACAGCAATAAAGCATATGATCCGGCTGATCTCGGGCTCACGGCTATTCCAAAGTTCGAACGATACACGCTGAATCCGAAATGGTTTGTCTTTTTTTCTGATAAAACACAATTGATGGCAGGGATCAATTACAGTACCGAGAAAAGAACGGGTGGTGATCTGTCCTATATTAAGGGTACAAACCCAAGTGGTTATTTCGAAACGAATCATTCTAACCGCCTGAGCACTCAGTTTAGTTTGCAGCATCATTTCGGGAAATGCAGTCATCTTTCTGTCAAAAACAGTTACAGTTATTTTCAAAGAAAAATATTCTCTCCGGGTCAGTTGTTCTCCGGTATTCAGCACAGCACTTTTACGGAAATCACCTATGCCTCCCATGGGGAGCTGTCGGAATGGATAACCGGTTTCAATCTGCTGACCGATCATTTTAAAGAGGCGGCCATAACTGCAGTGCCCTTGCGAAGTTACCAGCAGCAGACGGCCGGTTTTTTTGTACAAAACAACTGGAAACTGAATAGCAGGCTTAGTATTGAATCCGGATTGCGGGGTGATGCCGTAAAGGATTATGGATTTGTCCTGCTTCCCAGAATATCTGCTTTATTCAGGTTCTCTTCAAAACTTTCTTCCAGGATCGGTGGCGGTTTGGGTTATAAAGCGCCCGGCATTTTTACAGAAGAAACGGAACGGCTGTTATTCAGCAATGTATTGCCGATTGACGAATCGGTTAATCAATTGGAAAAAAGTTATGGGATTAACGCAGATCTCAATTACAAAACAAAACTGGCAGGAGGGGATATCAGTTTCAGTTTGAATCAGCTCTTTTTTTATACCCGGATTGCTGACCCATTGCTTTTACAGCCACAAGGAATTTATTACCGGTTAACCAATGTAAACGGGCATATTGACAGCCGTGGTATGGAAACAAATATGAAATGGGGATATCGTGATTTCAAGCTCTTCCTGGGGTATACCTATACATTGGCAGAACTGCACCAGGGTTCGGTAAAGAAAGAAAATTTTCTGACCTCACGTCACCGGCTGAACAGCGTATTACTGTATGAAGCAGATGAAAAATGGAAAGCAGGTCTGGAAGCTTATTATTTCAGTCCCCAGCAACTGAGTGATGGAAAAACCGGAAAGGCCTACTGGATCACCGGTTTAATGATAGAGCGGCTTTGGGAAAAAATTTCATTGTATATCAACTTTGAAAACTTCCTGGATGCCCGTCAGACCCGTTTTGATACGATCTATACCGGCAGCATCAGTAACCCGCAGTTCAGGGATATCTATGCGCCACTGGATGGATTTGTGATGAATGGCGGTGTCAAACTGAGATTATAAAGAATAGCAGCGGTCAGGTTTTGTCCGCTGCTTTTTTTGCATATTTGCGGCATGCGAAAAGTGCTTGTCCTTTTTTCTTTTTTATTACCGGTTCTGTTACTGTTGTCCTTCCAAAAGGAAAGCTTAAGGGAAATTTATTCCCTGACCCCTTCTGCCTGGCCCGCACCGTTGATAGATGAGGGCGTACAGTGGACCGAACTTGGGCCCTTACCTGCCAGTCCGCTTGCCGGAAAAGAAGATTCATTGAGGGATATTATACATCTGGGTAAGGTTTTATTTTTTGATCCAAGGCTCAGTGCTTCCGGTAAAATCAGTTGTGCCAGTTGTCACCAGCCGCAACTGAACTGGACCGATGGAAAGGCGAAGGCGGTGGGGCATGAAGGGGCAATGACCAAAAGAAATTCCCCAAGTATTGCCAATACCTGGTTTTACCGCCGCTTATTCTGGGATGGCCGTTCCCGTGATCTGCAGGACCAGGCATTCGCCCCTATTATCAGTGAATCGGAAATGGCCAGTGATATGCCGGATGTCATGATCAGATTACGCAGGAATCAAAACTACCGGGAGCTTTTTAAAAAAGCCTATGGTAATGATCAGATAGATCCCGACAGGATGACCGGTGCCATTGCCCTCTTTGAAAAAACAGTGATCAGCCGGAAAAGCCGCTTTGATCATTTTTTAGAAGGAGATCGTAAAGCCTTAACCAATGCAGAATTACGGGGACTTCACTTGTTTCGTACAAAAGCCCGTTGTATGAATTGTCATCACGGACCCCTGATGACCGATAATCAATTCCATCGTACTGGCTTTTCAGGAGATGATGTTGGTTATTATAAATTGACCCACCAGGATGCCGACAGCGGTAAGTTTAAAACGCCTTCTTTAAGGGATGTGATGCAAACAGGCCCCTGGATGCATGACGGGATGCAGCAGGATATGACTGCGATACTGGAGGGATTTAACCGGCCCAGCCAGCCGGGTATCCGGAATAACCTGATAAAGCCCCTGGGACTGACCAAGAGGGAAAAAGCTGATTTACTGGCCTTTTTAAAGGCCATTTCAGCCCCGGCAGTGGAATTTATTCCGCCATCCCTGCCTGAATAAGCAACCAATCCAATCAAAAAACTATCTTTGTTATCCTGAAAATTAAATAATGATCAATATGAAAAAATTATTCCTTACACTGATGATTGCGGGTTTTGGATTCTGGCCAATGCCCAACCTCCTGAAGGCGATGCCAAAATCGGAGAATGGTATGGTGAAAAAGTAGACCCCAAAGGTGCAATGCCCATCAGCGATGCAGTAACCAAACTCAACGATGGTAAAGAAGAAGTAGATGGTAAAGTAAAAGCTAAGATTATCGAGGTTTGTGAAAAGAAAGGTTGCTGGGTGAAACTGGATCTGGGAAATGGTGAAACGGCCACCGTGAAAATGAAAGACTATGGATTTTTTCTTCCCTTGGCTGCCAAAGGAAAAACAGTAGTGATTGACGGCGAGCTCAAGATGAAAACCACTTCAGTAGCTGAACTGAAACACTATGCCGAAGACGCTAAAAAATCCAAAGAAGAAATTGATGCCATCAAAGAACCCAAAAAGGAAATCAGGGTTATGGCAAAGGGAATTGTGGTAGTGGATTAAATTGTTTTAAACCTATAGAGAAGCTGTCCTGTTTATTCAGGGCAGCTTTTTTTTGCCCTTAACTTAAAAATCAGCATAAGGCCAGGTGAAGCAGACCCTCTCGGGATTTTGATTTTGCCGGTCAGAAAAATATTTTTTGTAAAACATTTTTTTTATTCGACATGATTAAAGTCAGACAGATGTATGATCGTGTATCGAATGCGGGTCATTTGTTTGTCAAAGAATTTTTCATCATCATTTCATGACAAACATGTGATAAAAGAATGGCGGGTCAGACAAATCTTTGTGTCTGTAATAAAAGTTTATGAGAAAAATAATTTTACCCGCAATTGCTGTTTTAGCTTTTTCTTCAATTCAGGCGCAAAACATCAACTATACAAAAGCAGAAGATACCACCAGGGTCAAAGAACTGGAAGAAGCAGTGGTTACCGGACAATACCGGCCGCAATCTGTAAAACAATCTGTATTCCAGGTGAAGGTGATCGGGAAAGAAAGAATATTGCGGCAGGGTGCCACCCGCTTGCAGGATGTGCTCCGCAATGAACTCAATATGCGCTTTTCACAGGATTTATCAACCGGGGTTCTTCCATACAAATGCTGGGATTGTCCGGACAGAATATAAAAATCCTGATGGATGGTTTACCGGTGACCGGCCGGCAGGGAATCAATAATGAGTTTGATATCAGTCAGGTTGATATCAATACTGTGGAAAGAATCGAAATTGTAGAAGGACCCTTATCTGTTATATATGGAGCAGATGCGCTGGCTGGTGTCATCAATATCATCACTAAAAAAGCGAATAAGGCTGGTTTCAGTGTTAATGCAAGGCTACAGGAAGAAACAGTGGGAAATGAATACGGCTGGGAAAAAGGAATCCATAATCAGCAGGCAGGTCTGACCTGGAAAAAGAATAAATGGGAAGCTGGTGGTTCCTTTGCACATAATTATTTTGGAGGCTGGAAGGATACGGCCGTGGAAAGGGAGCTCGTATGGCATAAAAAAGATCAGCGTATACTCAGCGGCTTTGTGGCCTATCACCATAGTAAACTCAGTCTCCGTTACCGGATCGATGGTTTGGATGAAGTGATCACCAACCCCGGAAATTTCTCCGCCTTTCCTGATCCGATATCCGGAGAAACCCTGGCAGTAGATCAGGAATATCTTTCCCGGAGACTGATGCACCAGTTACAGGGTTCTTATTTCATGAACAAGGATCTTTCTTTTCAATTACAATCATCTTATACCGATTACAGCCGGCAGGTTTTTTCAACTACTCTTAATAAAGCCAATGGAGATATCCGCCTGGATCCGGGAGAAGGAAAACAGGCCCTGGTTAATTTTTCCAATTTTACTTTCCGTGGTACAGCATTATACAGGTTATCTTCCATCTTGAGTTTTCAACCCGGAGTGGATATCAGTCTCGACCGTGGTGATGGCGAAAGATTAAAAGCAGGATCGAATGCTGTCAATGATTTTGCCGGTTTTCTGACAGCAGAAATTACTCCAACCAGTTCCATCAGTATTCGTCCTGGTATCCGGGTGATCCGGAATTCAGTGTATGATGCTCCGCCGGTGATTCCTTCCATCAACACAAAATTTATATTATCCAAAAACCTTGATCTCCGACTTTCTTATGCCCGGGGATTCCGTTCTCCATCCCTCCGTGAACTTTATTTCAGCTTCTTCGATGCCAATCACCAGGTGGTGGGCAACCCCGACCTGAAAGCAGAAACCTCCCATAGTTTCACCGGTTCATTGGTTTGGAACCGGAAATTAGAAAACGGTACAACCTGGACCAGTCAGTTCGGCGGTTTCTATAATGATGTAAAAAACCTGATTGATTTTGTATTTACCCAGGGTTCTGATACAGCTAAATTGTATAATGTATTAAACAGCACTACGGCCGGTATCAACCTTTCTGCAACAGTAACTTTTGGTAACTGGAATATCAGTGCCGGAGCTGCAGGAACCGGATTTCATAATGATCTCTATGCCACCGCTGACAATCTTCCCCGTCAGCTCTGGTCTGTTGAAGCCAATAGCAATATCGGTTACCGGTTTAAAAAGGCTGGCCTTGATCTCGGTATTTTCTACAAACTGGTTGGTCAGCGTCCAAGATATGTAACAGACGGACCCGATGTGGTTTTATCTGAACAGGATGCATATCACCTCGCAGATTTCACCGCCCTTAAAAAAATGGGGAAACTGTTTCGGGTCAATGCCGGTGTTCGAAACATTTTTGATGTAAGCCGGGTACGCAGCAGTTTCACGCAGGGTGGTATCCATACCGGTGGCGGACTGAATGTGGGCACGGGCCGTTCTTATTTTGTCGGTCTTGTTTTTAACTGGAATTAATCAACAGCAACCAAACTCAACAATTAAATATTTGAACATGCGTAAAATATACCTGATACCCGCACTGCTTTTTATGATGCTGCTGATCGCATCCTGTCGTAAAAGGGATGGCCTGACAGCAGATAACTATGTTGTATTTGAAACAGCCGCACAGGGTATCACGGCTGCTGAAACTTCTATAACAGTCCGGTTGAAACTGGCTATTCACAGCACACAGGAAATTCCGGTGACCATTGACCTCGCAGAGACCGGGGTTCAGTATGGCGTTGATTACAGTACCAGTCCGGCTGCGGTAAACGGTAAAATACAACTGACTGTTCCATCCGGAAGCAATGAAGCCAGTTTCATCGTGAATAAAAGCAATGCGGTTTTGTTTGATGGTGACGAGCAGCTTGTTTTTGATATCAATAATGCAGCCGCACCAGTGCTGATTGGGGTAACCCGCCGCTTCAAACTGGATTTTGGAGAAATCGTTGCAGCGAATGCTTCCCTCACTATTAATGGAGGAGGTACTTTATATCCCAACAAAGTGTTTGTTGATCTCAGCGCCAACCGGCAAACAGTGGTAAACAGGAATGCATGGGATCTGGGTTTTTATACTGCAGCTGGTGAGTACCGCGTCATACTGAATTCATCAGCAGCCATGATGGCAAAACAGATCAGCAAAAATGACCTGAACACGGTGACTGCTGCCGATACGGTTGGTTTCTCCACCGACGTGGCATTTAACCAGTTTGCACCGATCACCGGTTCTCTTCCCTATATCGACTATCCAAGCGGTGACCTGAACCGCACGGCTATTGCAGCGGTGAGTGCTATTGCTGAAGATAATAAAGTCTTTATTGTAAATCGCGGACTGGCACCCGGTAGCCCGGCTGCATCCAGGGGCTGGAAAAAAATCCGCATCCTGCGCAATGCAAGCGGCGGTTATACACTGCAACAGGCAGATATCAGTGCCAGCTCATTCACTACGATTGATATTGCTAAAGACGATCAGTTTTTTTTCAGGTATCTCTCTTTTGAATCAGGCATCGTGAATGTGGAACCGACCAAAAAGAAATGGGACCTGGCATGGACTTATTTTTCCAATGTCACCAATTTCGGCAGTGGGGAAGTGCCTTATCTTTTTCAGGACATCCTGCTGATCAACCGGAATGTGCAGATTGCACGGGTCATGAACACTGCAAAATCATTTGCTGATTTTACTGAAGCAGATATTGCCTCTCAAACTTTCCTGTCTACACAAAATGCATTTGCTGCTGACTGGAGAAGTGGTGGTGGGCCGACCACCTCACCGGCGGTAAGATCTGACCGGTATTACATCATCAAAGATGGCGATAACAACTATTATAAATTGCGATTTACCGCCCTTACCCAGAACGGTGAACGCGGTTACCCGGCATTTGAATCAGTGCTGGTGAAAAAAGGATAACAGTTGTCAGCAGCGTTATGCTGTCCATGCCGTAAAAATTTTCATAGCCGCCCCCCGGGGTGGCTTTTTGTTTCCGAATTGCAAAAGCGGAGATGATTTTATATTGTATGGAGCCCGGCTGATATCGGTTGATAAATAACTCATGGTTTAGTAAGATATCCCCTGCATCAGCCTTTCAGATAAAATAAAAGTGATACTTTCAAAATCAACTTACATTTGTCACCTGCCTCCGTAAGCGAACCGGCAGTTTTTTTGTCCAGCCTCATTATTTTGGTTTTTGCCTCAGCCTCTAAAGTTCATTGATAAGTGTGCGTGTCAGGGATTCGTCTCTGCCAACCACAGGTTTAGTAATTGCATTTTTAACCTAACAGTTTTAAAACCAGCATTTATGAAACTATCAGAATTTATTGCGTTGTCCGAGGAAGAAAAAAGAGCGATTGTTTTGCAAAAAGGGGTTGCCATTGCAAAACGAAACTTACCAGATTACATGGTATTTCTTTTCCAGCTCTCTTGCTTTTATGTTGAAACTTTTTGTTGTCATCAGACCAAAGAAATCCAGGAGTACAGGGTGCTTTACAGTACGAAGCATTTAACACCATACCTGGAAACTATTTCTATCGATCATTTATTGAATAGCTGAGTTATTCAATTTTTTGTAACCACGATCTGAAATAAAGGAGCAAAGTGTATTCTTTGCTTCAGGCACTCCTTTGCTTTTTCTTCATGGTTCGTCAGTTGTTGTTGGATTCCTGTTGTAACAGGAACTTATGATAGGGACGGGCCGTTCATTTCACCTTCTAAATCACCCCATTATTCCGTACCTTTGCCAACATTTTCTAAACGGATATGAGTGCTACTTACAGAGAATTTACCGGCTTGAATTTACCGGCCTTTGAGGCGGAAATGCTGGCTCAGTGGTCTGAAAAACAGGCATTTGAGAAAAGTGTATCCCTTCGTGAAGGGGCCACTCCCTTTGTTTTTTATGAGGGGCCACCCAGCGCCAATGGGATGCCCGGTATCCACCATGTGATTTCCCGTACCCTTAAAGACCTGGTTTGCCGTTACAAAACCATGAAGGGTTTCCAGGTAAAACGGAAAGGTGGTTGGGATACCCATGGATTGCCAATTGAACTGGGAGTGGAAAAGGAACTGGGCATCACCAAAGAAGATATCGGGAAGAAAATATCGGTTGAAGAGTACAATCAAAAATGCCGGGAAGCGGTATTACGCTATAAAGACAAGTGGGATGATATTACCCGCAAGATGGGTTATTGGGTGGATCTGAATGATCCCTATATCACTTTCAAGAATGAATACATTGAAACACTCTGGTGGCTGCTGAGTGAATTGTATAAAAAAGGGTTGTTGTATGAAAGTGTGAGCATACAGCCTTATTCACCTGCAGCCGGTACCGGTTTAAGTTCACACGAACTGAACCAGCCCGGAACCTACAAAGACGTAAAAGATACCAGCTGCGTAGCGATGTTCCGTGCGGTACAGGATGCAAAAAGTAAGTTCCTGCATGATGCCGTTCATGGGGCGGAAGTCTTCTTCCTGGCCTGGACCACCACTCCCTGGACCCTGCCTTCCAACCTTGGATTAACCGTTGGCGGAAATATTGATTATGTGCTGGTAAGTACGATTAATCCTTATACGCACCTGCCGGTGAATGTGGTACTGGCCAAAGCTTTACTGGGTAAATACTTCAAACCGGAGAATGAAAATGCCGATCTCTCCGCTTACAATAACGACGGAAAGAACCTGCCTTATACCATCATCACTGGTTTTAAAGGAAGCGATATAGAAGGCTGTGTCTATGAACAGTTGCTTCCTTATGAAGCTAATTCACCCAGAGTTATTGAATCCATCACACCCGGTGCGCAACCCTTCCGTGTACTGGTGGATAGTTTTGTAACGACAGAAGACGGTACAGGTATCGTGCACACGGCTCCGGCCTTTGGTGCAGATGACTATAAAGTTGGAAAGAAATACAATATCGGTATCCTGACCATGGTGGACCGGGAAGGAAAATTTGTAGACGGACTCGGTGAATTCAGCAACCGCTTTGTAAAGAATTATAAAGATGCGGCTGATTATGTAGATGTCAACGTGGACATCAGTGTAAAGCTGAAAAAAGAAAACAGGGCTTTTAAAGTAGAGAAATACGAACACAGCTATCCGCATTGCTGGAGAACAGATAAACCCGTTTTATACTATCCGCTCGATGCCTGGTTTATCAAGACCACGGCCATCAAGGAAAGAATGGTGGAGCTGAATAAAACCATCAACTGGAAACCCAAATCAACAGGCGAAGGCCGTTTTGGTAACTGGCTGGAGAATATGGTGGACTGGAACCTGAGCCGCTCCCGTTACTGGGGAACGCCTTTACCCATTTGGCGGACGGAGGATGGGGAAGAAGTAGTTTGTATCGGATCTATTGAAGAACTGAATGCCGGCATCCGTAAGGCAAATGAAATACTGGGGGCTGAAGTCAATAAGCATTACCTCCATGGTGGCATCCTGGATCTGCACAAACCATATGTAGATGAAATTATGCTGGTGAGTGCCTCCGGTAAACCCATGAAACGGGTGCCCGACCTGATCGATGTATGGTTCGATAGTGGCGCCATGCCCTATGCACAATGGGGGCTTGATCAATTGAAATTAAAGAATGGCAGCTCCTCCCCATTTGGGGGAGGCTGGGAGGGGTCTTTCCCTGCAGATTTTATTGCCGAAGGAGTGGATCAGACCCGCGGCTGGTTCTATACCCTGCATGCGATTGCTTGCCTGGTTTTTGATTCTGTAGCTTATAAAACCGTGGTGAGTAACGGACTGGTGCTGGATAAGAACGGCAATAAGATGAGCAAACGCCTCGGAAATGTGGTGGATCCATTTGAAACCATTGAAAAATATGGTGCGGATGCCACCCGCTGGTACCTGATCACCAATGCCTCTCCATGGGATAACCTCAAATTTGATATCGAAGGAATCAGGGAAGTACAAAGGAAGTTCTTTGGTACCCTCTATAACACCTATCAGTTTTTTGCATTGTATGCCAATGTGGATGGGTTTGCTTTCAAAGAAGCCTATATCCCGGTAAAAGACAGACCTGAAATTGATCGCTGGATTTTGTCCTCACTCAATACGGTGGTGAAAAAAGCCGGCGAATACATGGATGATTACGAACCCACGCAGGCGGGCCGGGTGATTGAAGATTTTGTAGACGAGCAGCTGAGCAACTGGTATGTACGTTTATGCCGCAGGCGGTTCTGGAAAGGAGAGTATGAGCAGGATAAAATTTGTGCTTACCAGACTTTATACGAGTGCCTTGAAACACTGACCAGACTGGTAGCTCCTATATCACCCTTCTTCAGCGACAGTCTTTTCAGGAACCTGAATGCGGTGACCGGCCGTTTCAATGTGGAATCCGTGCACCATGCGGACTACCCGGTAGCTGATCCGGCCGTGATCGATACTTCCCTCGAAGAAAGAATGCAGCTGGCCCAGGATGCTTCTTCTCTGGTATTATCACTCAGAAAAAAAGTGAATATCAAAGTCCGCCAGCCTTTGCAAAAAATACTGATCCCCGTTCTTACAACTTCCATGAAAGAGCAGTTAATGAAAGTGGAGGACCTGATCCGGGCAGAAGTAAATGTGAAAGAAGTAGAGTACCTGGAAGCGAATAATACCTTTATCCGTAAAAAAATAAAGCCCAATTTTATTGCCCTGGGTAAAAAACTGGGCCCTAAAATGAAGGCAGTATCTGCTGCGCTTGCGGAATTCAGTCAGGAGGATATTGCCCTGTTGGAAAAAGAAGGTCAATATAATTTGCCGGTTGATGGCGAACCTGTAATATTACAACTTGCCGAAGTGGAGATCAGCAGTGAGGACATTCCGGGATGGACGGTGGCCGGAAAGGGTAGTTTGACAGTAGCCCTGGATATCACGGTAAGTCCGGAACTGGAAGCAGAAGGAAATGCCAGGGAATTTGTGAACAGGATCCAGAAAATCCGCAAAGACAGCGGATTTGACCTCACAGACCGGATCAATGTGACTGTAGCAACGCCAAATGAAGCCGGGGCAGGTACCGGGCTAAAAGATGCTTTGGCAAGCTTTAAAGACTATATTTGCGCCGAAATTCTGGCGGATACGCTGGAATTTTCGCCTGAAATACAGGCCGAAAATGACCCGAAAATGATCGGGATCGAGATTAACGATGTTTTGCTAAATGTGATTGTTTCAAAAAAAGGGTAAAAATTATGGCAACTAAAAAGAAACCAGCCCCTAAGAAGCCTGCCCGTCCGGCAGGCGGGGCCGCCAAACCCGCCCCCAAAAAAGTGGCCTCTAAAAAGCCGGCCGCAAAGAAAACTGTGAAAAAATCTGCACCCAAACCCGCCCCGAAAAAGGCAGCCGCCAAACCGGTTGTGAAGCCAGTTGCGAAAAAACCGGCTCCAGCCGCTAAACCGGTTGCAAAACCTGTTGCGAAAAAACCTGCACCTGTTGTTGCGAAGCCTGCTGCCAAACCGGCTGCGAAACCGGCACCAGCACCCGCTCCGGCACCAGTAGTAAAGGCAGAAGTACCGCCGCCACCTCCTGTTAAAAAAGGTGCGGTTGACCCGAAATCCCTTGTCTCTATAAAACCTAAAGTACAACCTGTGATAAAGAAAGAACCTCCGAAGCCCTCCAAAGTGGTGATCCCGAAAACAACGACTAAAAGCTCAGTGAAATACGAACCTGAGTTTACCAAATCAATTCTGGATGCTCAGCCAGCAATGTATCAGTCTACCGGACCTACCATGCGTTATTCCGATGCCGACCTGACTGAATTCAGAGAAATCATCCAGAAAAAACTGGATGCCGCTAAAAAAGAACTGGCCTATCTCCAGGGGCTGATTACCCGGAAAGACGAGGGAGGTGATATGGACGAAGCCCGCTACATGACCATGGAAGATGGTAGTGTGAGCATGGAAAGAGAACAGCTGAGCCAGATGGCCAGCCGCCAGATCACTTTCATCGATCACCTGGAAAAAGCCATGATGCGGATTGAAAACAAAACCTATGGCATCTGCCGGGTTACCGGAAAGCTGATCGACAAAGCCAGGCTGCGGGCCGTGCCCCATGCCACGCTGAGTATTGAGGCGAAACAGATGATGAATAAATAGGTGTCTGACGGTGTCTGACGTCTCGAAGAGCGTCTGACACTTTAGCTCGTAGAGCGTCTGACACATTAGCTCGAAGAGCGCCTGACACTTTAGCTCGAAGAGCGTCTGACAACTAAAAAATATAAAAAAGCCGCTTCACCCGAAGCGGCTTTTCCTTTCTCAATTATTTATCCCGGCGTCTTACTTCTTCTTCCTCAAAAAAACCTGGAACCCCACTCCCAGAAAGAACCCATGATTCGTAAACTTAGTCGTGGTTTTATTTTTCAGGGTTTCATCAATTGTTCCGTCATTTCCATTGTCACGGAGGGTGTTTTTATCAAATTCATTTTTATTATACCCGTAAGTATAGCCGAGGTAAAAATCCAGACCGGCATTTTCACCGACCATTTTGGTAAATCCCCCCTGCAGGCTGGCATTGGCAAAGAACCCACCGCTTCCATCTCCTTCATAACTGATTTTATAAGCAGAACTGCCGCTGCCACCATAAAAGAAGCCATCCGTTTTCAGACTGCTGATCCCCAGGTTGAAACCGAATTGACCAAAAGGCAGGAGTTTTCCAGAGTTACCCAGATAATGTCTTACAAAAGCACCCAGTCCGATATTAAAACTGTTGGATTTGTCGCTTTGATACGTAGTTCCGTTCTGCTCATAAGAAACCTTGCTTCCGTATGGATTCAGGTTTAAAGAAGCTCCAACGGCTGTGTTTTCCGATAAAAACCACCCTAAACTGGGCGAAATGGAAATATTATGGCTGTTACTCACTGATTTATTAGTCCCTATCTGGTCCACTGAAATATCCGAAGACCCGGAATTATAGATAGCCGACCCCAGGGTAGCGCCCACCATCCGGTCGCCTTTGCTGAATTGAGCATTGACGGCTACCCCGCTCAGCAGCGCCAGGGCCATGAAATAGTACTTTCTAAGCATTTTTTGATGTTTAAATGATGGGCAAATATAACCGTTAGAAGGTACCTGTCCACCCATGATTTTTGACAGGCAGGTATAGTGAATTGATTATTTTTCCTTTACCTTTAAAAACTCTTTGGTGGAAAGGGAAATTCCCTTTATTTTTAAACCGAAACTAATTAACAGCCAAATCAAACTTTTATGAGAAAGTTCAAACTTCTATCTCTCTTAGCGCTCGCTATAACTTTTTTAGCCGTTAGCTGTACAAAAGAAGGTCCTGAAGGTCCTACCGGAGCTACCGGTTCACAAGGTCCTACTGGTAATACAGGTCCTGCTGGTCCAACTGGTCCTGCTGGTCCAACTGGTCCTGCTGGTCCAACTGGTCCTACCGGTCCGCAAGGTCCTGCCGGAACTGCCAATGTAATTTATTCTGCCTGGGTAAACGAGCCTGCTAACTGGGGTGCTGATACTTTGATGTCATCTATAGGTGGTAATGCTAAACGCTTTATTGTTGCGGCACCCAGTCTCAGTTCTGCTGTGATTAATCAGGGTGTTGTACTTGCTTATATGAGAAGTCCGATAATTGGTAATGGTACGCTGAACTTACCATGGACTTTTGCAATTAATCCAGGTCAATTTGTTCAAGCTGATATAAGGACTGATGTAAACAAAGTCATCTATTTCGTATGGGTTCCAACGGATGCTGCTGCACCCACTACGTTCGCTGCGATTGGTAGCGCACAATTCCGTTATGTGATCATTCCCGGTGGCGTATCAGGTGGTCGTTTTTCAGGAAAAGCAGCTGAAATCAAAGGTCAGGTTTACACTGAATCACAGCTGAAAGCCATGTCTTATCAGCAAATCTGTTCTTTGCTTAATATCGCTCAATAATTTTTTGATAGCATATTTAAAGCCGTTCCTTTCAGGAGCGGCTTTTTCATTTCTGACTTACCTTGTGCCGATAAAAAGATTGTCATGAAAAAACTATTCTTCTTCGCAGCCTTATTTTTTCTGACTGTAACAGGAAATACACAGGCCCGGATCATCTCAGGTCCCATGCTTGGACCCGTTGAACTCAGAGATGCCAAAATATGGGTGGAAGTATCATCAGATGTGAAATCGGCAGCGATTCAATATAATAAGAAAGGAAGTACAAGCTCAAAAACGGTGACCTATAAAGGCACGCTGGGAAATGAATTTAACCCGATCCAGTTTACCATTGGCGGATTGGATTTTAATACCACGTACCAGTATAAAGTACTGATCAACGGAAAAGCATCCGGCAGTACGGCAGAATTTACCACCAAGGATCTCTGGCAATGGCGGAAACCCGCTCCTGATTTCAGTTTTTTAACAGGATCCTGTTCCTATTTCAATGAACCTGTATTTGACCGGCCGGGTACTCCCTACGGAAAAGATTCTTCCATTTTTGAACCCATGGCCAAAGAAAAAGCCGCGTTTATGCTTTGGCTGGGCGATGCCTGGTACACCAGGGATGTAGATTATTACAGCGATTGGGGATTGAACTATCGTGCCAGTCATGACCGGGCTATTCCAGTATTACAACCTTTTTTGCGCGCCATGCCGCAGTTTGGCATCTGGGATGATCATGACTATGGCCCGAATGATATCGGGAAGAATTATATCCTGAAAGAAACCAGTCGCGAGATCTGGAAAAAATACTGGTGCAATCCTTCTTATGGAGAAAATGGTCAGGGCACTTATACCATGACCACCTGGGGAGATGCTGATATCTTTTTAACAGATGATCGCTGGTGGCGCAGTGCAGACAGGATGAAAGATTCTGTAAATGGATTCCCTAACCCTGAAAAGGAATTACTGGGGCAGCAACAAATGGAATGGCTGAAAAATTCTTTGTTGTACAGTACTGCCACATTCAAAATTATTGTCCTCGGCAGCCAGGTGCTGAACCCGGTTTCTCCCTATGATAAATGGCATGATTTTCCGGCAGAGTATGAGGATTTCATGAATTTCCTGAAAGAATACAAAATCAATGGCGTGGTATTTCTTACCGGCGACCGGCATCACAGTGAGATCATTAAAGTAGACCGGCCAGGTACTTATTCTTTATATGATATTACCGTGTCACCCCTCACTTCGGGTACGCATAGTTTTGGAGGTCCTGAAAAAAACAACCCCTACCGGGTACTCGGCATTGATCAGTTACAGAACTATGGAAAGTTTTCTTTCAGCGGCCCCCGCAATGACCGCAAACTGACGGTGGATTATTTTGGTCTCAAAGGAGAAAAACTGGGCAGCTGGTCCGTTTCAGAAAAAGCTTTAAAAACACCATAATTTTCAGCACATGAAAAAAATCACCCTCCTCCTCCTGCTTTCCGCAAGTTTACTTGCCTGCAAGGATCAAAAAAAGGAAAAAGAAACAGCGCCACAAGAACCGGTGGAAACTGCAACTGCCGTTCCATTTGCGGAAGATTCTGCAGCCATCCGCAATGTGATCATGGATTTCTACAAGTGGTATACGGCGAATTATGAAAAGCTGATGGATTTTAAGTTATACGATGGCGTCAAAAAACCGGATATGCCTCCCTATCAGATTAAATGGGATGCAGTAGATAAATACCATGCTTATATCCGGGAAAAAGTACCACAATTGGGAGAAGCATTCCTGGCCAGACAGAAAAAGTTCTTCCAGGAATGTGATTCTGCATTCAAGGTAGATCTGGAAGGAGAATTGCCTTATGGATTCGATTATGACTGGTATACCAATAGCCAGGAGGATCCCTCTTATTTATTGGAAGGACTGCAGGCATCCAACAACTGGGTGATCCAGGTGAAAAATGAGGAAGCCACGGTTGAAATCGGTGCACCTGAAAACAAAAACTATGCATCGGGTTCCCTTTTAATATTTGTTGGATTGAAAAAAGAGAACGGTCAGTGGAAGATGGCACAAATCGGTAATGACTAAATCAGTGTATGACGATACAATTCGGATACGAAAAGCCTAAAGTATTACAGGCCCTCCGTTATCACTTTATCAGCCGCCCGGAAATCAGGATCATGCTGATCCTGGTGAATGTATTTGCCCTCTTATCCATCCTGCTATATGCTTTGAAAAAAGTGGGCCCCATGGCATTCCTGATCGGCTCTTTTTTATGGATCGTGCTGATGATCAGTTTCTGGTTCCTGCTCCCGGCCCTGGTGTACCGGAGAGCTGTAACTTTTAAACATTCCTTCAGTATGGATTTTGATGAAGCGGGGTTTACTTTAAGACATGACAGGGGACAAAAAAACTGGGGCTGGTCCGCCTTATCTCACTATGTGGAAAGCCCGCATTTTTTTCATTTGTATTACGATACCCGTTCCTTCTTCCTGGTACCCAAAAGTGGTTGCCGGGATTCGGATGAAGTGCATGAATTGCGGATGCTGATAAAAAGCAAGGTAAAAAAAGGATGAGGGTCAGAGATCTTTTTCCATGACATAGTGCGGGATGGTCACTTCGGTAAATTCTTCTCCGGCGACCCGGTAGCCCATCTTTTCATAAAAACCAATTGCATTCTTCCGGGCATGCATGGAGAGGGTTTTATAGCCGCGGTCCCGGGCGATATTTTCTGCAAAGCTCATCAAAGCCCGGCCAATCCCTTTGCCCTGTAAATCGTTTAGGACAGCCATTTGGCGAAGCCTGACCGTCTCCCGGTTTTCTTCCACCAGCATACAACAGCCCAGCATCTGCTCTTCTTCAAAAGCCCCGATCAGCATATTATCCCTTTCTGTTTCCAGTTCACCTGAGTCAAAACCCAAACCCAGGGGTCTGCGCAGAATCTCTTCCCGCAGTTTGATCATCTGCTGGTACTCTGGGGAACCATGGTCAATAATTTTCAGTGCCATAACCGGGGTATTCTGTTTCTGTAAGCCGTACTCGGGAGGAGTAGTATGGACAAATTACAAAGATCCGGCAATACTGCCAACGGTATCCGGGGATATTTTGAAAAGATCGGGTCCCCAAAAAAGGGCTTTAGGCTTTAGTTTTCAGCCAGTTGGCCTAAATATGGAAAAATGGACGATAAAGATGGTGATTAGATCAAAAAGTATATTTTTGCACCCTATAAACAAAACTTTAAGAACATGTCAGACATTTCATCAAGAGTTAAGAAAATCATCGTTGATAAACTGGGTGTAGATGAGGCCGAAGTTACCAACGAAGCATCTTTTACCAACGACCTGGGTGCCGATTCTCTGGACACAGTAGAACTGATTATGGAATTCGAAAAAGAATTCAATATCTCCATTCCGGATGAGCAGGCAGAGACCATCACCACAGTTGGCCAGGCTGTGTCTTATCTCGAAGAACACGCGAAGTAATTCCTGATTGTTCTGCACTGGCAGAACCTGCAGGAAAAGCACTCATAATATCTTACCGCCTTCTGACTGTTTGAACAGGGAAGGCGGTTTCTTTTCTGATGACGGTTTACAAAGGCAGATTGTATATTTGACGAACTATATGTAAAGTCTATGGAATTAAAAAGGGTAGTAGTAACAGGAATGGGGGCCATCACCCCGCTTGGAAATACCGTTGATGAATACTGGAATAACCTCATTGCCGGTGTTTCGGGAGCCGATATGATCACCCTTTTTGATGCGTCCAAATTCAGGACCAAATTTGCCTGTGAGGTCAAGGGGTTTGATGCCACACAATATCTCGACAGGAAAGAGGCCCGCAAGATTGACCGCTTTACCCAGTTTGCACTGGTAGTGAGCGATCAGGCCATGGCTGATGCCGGATTGAACAAAGACAATATCAACCCCGACAGGGTAGGAGTGGTTTTTGCCAGTGGTATCGGCGGACTGATTACTTTCCAGCATGAAGTCACTGATTTTGCCAGGGGTGACGGAACTCCCCGTTTCAACCCGTTCTTTATTCCCAAGATGATCCTGGATATTGCAGCCGGCCAAATCAGTATGCGGCACAATCTCCGCGGTCCCAATTTTGCCGTGGTCAGCGCCTGTGCCAGCAGTACCAATGCTATCATGGAAGCCTTTAACCTGATTAGACTGAACAAAGCCAGTGTGATCCTCACCGGAGGAAGCGAAGCCGTGATCAGTGAAGCCGGTGTGGGTGGATTTAATGCCATGAAGGCCATGAGTGAAAGAAATGATGACCCCAAAACAGCCAGCCGCCCCTACGATAAAGACCGGGACGGATTTGTAATGGGAGAAGCCGCCGGGATGCTGGTACTGGAAGAACTGGAACATGCCAAAGCAAGAGGAGCAAAAATCTACTGCGAAATCGCCGGAGGCGGTGCCACGGCAGATGCCCATCATATCACCGCCCCACACCCCGAAGGACTCGGTGCCAGAAACGTAATGCTGGTAGCACTTGAGGATGCGGGTATGAATGCAGACGAAATCGATTATATCAATACACATGGTACGTCTACCCCCATTGGTGATGGGGCAGAAGTAAAAGCTATTACCCATGTATTTGGTGAACATGCTTACAAGCTTAATATCAGTGCCACCAAGTCCATGACCGGTCATTGCCTGGGCGCCGCCGGTGTAATTGAGGCCATTGCCGGTATTAAGGCCGTGATGCACGATATCATTCCGCCAACGATCAATCATTTTACAGATGATCCGCAACTGGAACCCGGACTGAACTTTACTTTTAACAAAGCACAGCAGCGACAAGTCAGGGCCGCCCTGAGCAATACTTTTGGCTTTGGAGGGCATAATGCCTGCGTAATCGTAAAGAAGTACAACGGTTAAGGAACCGGTAAACAGCAATTTCAACAATTCTTCGTAGCTTAAAGCCCGTGGATTTTTTTAAATTTTTTTCCGGGAAACATGCCGGTACCTTATTCAAAAAGGAACTCAGGAATATCCTTGGTTTTAAGCCCGGCAATGTACCCCTCTATAAAACAGCACTCACCCACCGTTCCGTACGGGAAGGGGCAGATGAGAATAATGAACGCCTGGAATACCTGGGTGATGCCGTACTCAGCGCACTGATTGCCGATTATCTTTTTAAAAGATACCCTTACCGTGAAGAAGGCTTCCTGACTGAAATGCGGAGCAAAATGGTGAACCGGCAACAATTGAATGAGATCGCCATACGGATGGGCCTCAAAAAAATTACGCTCTACAATAAAATGGACAGCTCCCTGAAAGTGAGCCAGATCTTCGGAAATACCCTGGAAGCACTCGTGGGTGCTATTTATCTGGATCAGGGCTATAAAAAAACAGCCAAATGGGTCAATGAATGCATCATCATGCCGCATATGTTCATGGATGACCTCGAAAATCTCGAAATCAACCACAAGAACAAATTATACGGCTGGGCCAATAAAAACGGAAGATTGCTTGAATTTGAGACCCTGAACGAAAGGCTGGAGAATGGCCGGCGACTTTTTACCGTGGCCGCCGTACTGGATGGTGAAAATATTGGAGAAGGAAAAGCCTTTAATAAAAAAGATGCCTCACAAATCGCAGCACAGGTGGCTGTGGAAAAAATGGGAATCGTGAATTCTGATTCTCCGGGTGATGAGCAAAACTAAAAACCAAAAAACAACCTACCATGAAAAAGCATTTGTTGCTGCTGACAACCGTCGTTGTATTACTGACTTCCTGTAAAAATGAAACCCCAAAAGGGGCCAACGGAGTCACGTATAAATCAGCTGTTGAGTACAACGATTATATCGTGTCCCGGCAGACTACCCTGATGAAAAATATCATGAAATTCATCAGCGTGGCCGAAAATGATCTCGATTCAGCAGAGGGCATGCTGGATGGGTATGTAAAAGAAACCGCTACCATGGTCACCGATATCAAGGGGATGCCGGCTTTTAAAGGTGACTCCAGTCTGAGGAATGCAGCAGTGAATATCTTTGGTTTTTATAAAAAGATTTTTGATACAGATTACCGGGATGTGATCCACCTGCGTAAAGAACAGGATGGTACTTCTCAGGATATTGAAGACAGAATCCAGGCCATTGTAAAAAAGATTGAAGACGAAGAAAAGGGTTTTGATGCCCGCTTCCAAAGCGCCCAGAAAGATTTTGCCCGGAAGAATAATATGAAGCTGATTGAGAATGAAATGCAGAAAGAAATGGAAGAAAAACTGGACAAATAAGTTTACGCTCCGGATCCGGTTTGATTGTCCATAACAACTTCTTTTGACATACATAATTCGATAAGGACACCGTTGCTGTGTTTGGGGTGCAAAAAACAGATCAGCTTATTATCTGCTCCATTTTTAGGCTCGGAATTGAGGAGTACAAAGCCCTCATTTTTGAGCCTTTCCATTTCACTGTAGATATCAGCTACCTCAAATGCAATATGGTGCAGGCCCTCGCCCTTTTTGTCGATAAAACGGGCTATCACCCCATCCGGATCTGCACTTTCCAGTAATTCTATTTTATTGGGACCGGTTTGGAAAAAAGCAGTGTTCACCTTTTCATTTTCAACCGTTTCGGTCTTATAACAGGGGGTATTCAGGAGTTTTTCGTAGCGGGGCACGGCATCTTCCAGGCTCCTGACGGCAATGCCGATATGCTCGATTTTTGTCATACTTACAGCGGTGATCGCAGGCTTTCCGAAAGCCGGAATTTCGGCCTGTTCAACGAAATTAGCCCTTTCATTGAGAACAATTTGGGCTAATTTTGTGTTGAAAGAAACAAAAACTGAGGACATCGACCATGTTGCAATTCCCAATCTATTTAGACCATAATGCCACCACGCCCTGCGACCCAAGGGTGGTGGATGCCATGTTGCCCTATTTCACCAATAACTTCGGCAATGCGGCCAGTCGGAACCATTCATTTGGCTGGCAGGCTGAGGAAGCCGTTGACTATGCAAGAGAACAGGTAGCAAAACTGATAGGCGCCGATCCCAAAGAAATCATCTTTACGTCCGGTGCCACAGAAGCAGATAACCTGGCTATTAAAGGCGTTTACGAAATGTATGCCAGCAAGGGTAACCACGTTATCACCTGCAATATCGAACACAAAGCGGTTCTGGATACCTGCAAGCATATTGAAAAAGAAGGCGGTGAAGTAACCTATCTGAAAGTAAAGGACAATGGCCTGGTAGACCTGGCTGAACTGGAAGCGGCTATCAAACCCACCACGGTGCTCATTGCCATTATGTACGCCAATAATGAAATCGGTACGGTTAACCCCATGCAGGCTATCAGCGCGATTGCCCGCAAACACGGTGTACTTGTTTTTTCCGACGCCACCCAGGCCGTTGGTAAAATACCGGTTGATGTAAATAAAGACGGCATCGATCTGATGGCTTTTACCGGACATAAAATGTACGGACCCAAAGGCGTTGGTGCCCTCTATGTTCGCCGGAAAAACCCCCGTGTGAAAGTAACAGCTCAAATGGACGGTGGCGGACATGAAAGAGGTATGCGCAGCGGTACATTGAATGTACCAGGTATCGTTGGCTTTGGAAAAGCCTGCGAGATCTGTATGAATGAAATGGAAGAAGAAGGAAAAAGACTGCGGGTGCTGAGAGATAAACTGGAAACTTCTTTACTGAAACTGGAAGAAGCCTATCTCAATGGCGACCAAGAACATCGCCTGCCCCATGTGTCTAATATTTCTTTTAAATATGTGGAAGGAGAGGGCCTGATGATGGGCTTCAATAAGAATATTGCCCTTTCATCCGGTTCTGCCTGTACCTCGGCTTCTCTGGAACCCTCCTATGTGCTTAAAGCATTAGGATTGGGAGATGACCTGGCACATAGCTCCCTTCGTTTTGGACTGGGTCGCTTTACCACAGAAGAGCAGATTGATTTTACCGTAGAGCAGGTAAGTAATACGGTGAACAAACTCCGTGAAATGAGTCCGCTTTGGGAAATGTATAAAGAGGGAATTGATTTGAATACGATTGAGTGGGCGCATCATTAGAGAATGTGGAAATGTGGAAATGTGGGAATGTGAGAATGAGGAAATGAGATGAAGTTGAAACGATAATTTATAAATTACCGGGAATTTGAAATAGGGTATTCATTTTCACATTCCCACATCATTAATTAATAATTTTCTTATGGCATACAGTGAAAAAGTAATCGATCATTACCAGAACCCCAAGAACGTGGGTACGCTGGATAAGAGTAAGGCCAATGTGGGTACCGGTCTGGTGGGTGCACCGGAATGCGGTGATGTGATGCGTCTGCAGATTGAAGTGGATGAAGCAACCGGCGTGATCCGGGATGCTAAATTCAAAACCTTTGGTTGCGGTTCTGCCATCGCTTCTTCTTCCCTGGCCACCGAATGGCTGAAGGGCAAAACAGTTGACGAGGCTGTCAAGATCGATAATATGGAAATCGTGGAGGAATTAAATCTTCCCCCGGTAAAAATCCATTGCTCCGTACTGGCAGAAGATGCCATCAAGGCGGCGATCAATGACTATCGCAAAAAGAATGGTTTGGAAGAACTGCAATTCGAAGAAGGAGTCATTCATTAAAATTAAAAGGGCTACTGGCTTTTGCGGAAACCCCACTAGCCACTACTCACTCGCCACTCGCCAACTATGAGCGTAGCAATAGACAATAGCATATATATCAGTGATAAGGCCAAAGCCAAAGTACATCAACTCATGACTGATGCCGGCATCGCCGATGACTCTTCCTATTTTTTAAGAGTAGGAGTGGTAGGAGGCGGCTGTTCAGGGCTGAGCTATAAACTGGATTTTGATAACGAACAAAAACCCATGGACCAGGTATTTGAAGACAATGGAGTGAAACTGGTCACCGATCTGAAGAGCTTTTTATACCTGGTAAATACCACCCTTGATTTTTCAGATGGTCTTAATGGTAAAGGATTCTACTTCAGTAATCCCAATGCCAGCAGAACCTGCGGATGCGGGGAGAGCTTTGCTGTCTGATGAAAAAATCAAAAGAAACAAATAACAAGAAACAAGAAATCGCCAGATAAAAAATTAAAATGCGGGTCCTATGATCCGCTATTTTTTTTTTCATAACGGCTGAACCGGTGGATATTTTGAATTTTCGAATTTGTATTTTATTTGTTTCTTGAGATTTGTTTTTTGTTTCTTATCATTGATAGTCATTAAATTGCACCATTACCAATCCCCATGTGGTCCGTTTGTAAAAAAGAACTCCGCCAGTTTTTCAGCAGCCTGACAGGATATATTGCGATTATCGTATTCCTGCTGGTGAATGGCGTCCTCCTATTCTTTTTCCGCGACAATATTTTTGACTTTGGTTACGCCACCCTTGACCGTTTTTTCAACTGGCTCCCTGGATTCTTTTATTACTGATTCCGGCCATCAGCATGCGCAGTTTTGCTGAGGAATTCAAGACCGGCACTTTTGAGATTCTACAAACCCGGCCACTCAGCCGTTCTCAAATTGTTTGGGGCAAATACCTGGGCAGTCTGATCGTGGTACTGATCGCTTTATTACCGACCCTGGTTTATATTATTTCCATTCAGAAACTGTCTGCCGGAGAAGGTATTGATATGGGAGCCACGATGGGCGCTTATATCGGTCTTTTTTTTCCTGGCCGCTGTTTTTACAGCCATCAGCATCTGCTGCAGCAGCTTTACCAGTAATTCTGTAGTGGCATTTATTGCAGGTCTGCTGGTTTGCGCCCTGCTGTATTATGGATTCAATGCCATCAGCAAGTTGCCGGCTCTCTCGGGTGGAGCTGACTATTATGTGGAAATGGCTGGCATCGATTTTCATTATCGCAGCATCAGCCGGGGATTAATCGATGCCCGCGATATCATTTACTTTATTTCGGTGATCTTCCTTTGTATCGCCATCACCAGCCGCAATCTCTTAAAAAGGTAAGATGAAAGGAATTGTCCATAAAATACTGGCCTCAAAGTACTGGTGGATCATGCTCCTCGCAGGGGTTATTCTCATCAATTACCTGGCTACTTTTTTACAGGCAAGGATAGATCTTACCAGAGAGAAAAGATATACCCTCAGTGCCGCAACCGGCAAACTGGTGAAACAACTGGATGATGTGGTAGAAATTGATGTATTCCTGAAAGGGGAGTTCCCCGCAGGTTTCCGGAAACTGGCCAATACTACCCGTGAGTTCCTCGGACTTTTAAAAGACCGGAACAGTTCGCGTATCCGTTACCGTTTTATTTCACCACTGGAAACCGTTCCGGGCAGAACGATGAAGTATGGCGACTCCCTGGTGAATATGGGGGCCGTTCCCATCAACCTGACTGTTCAGCGCGATGAAACACAGAGCAGCAATATTATTTTCCCGGTGGCCGTGATCAATTATAAAGGCCGGCAATCACTGGTTAATTTATACCCGGGCGTCAGCCGGGAAATGTCGCAGAATGAAATCAATAGTGCGGAGGCATTAATGGAATACCAGTTTGCGCAGGCACTCGATCGTCTGACCAACGAAAAGAAACCGGGAGTGGCTTATTCTATTGGGAATGGCGAGCCCGCTGATGCCAGGACATTTGATTTAAGAATGACCTTGCAGGATCACTATCATTTCGGCATTCTTGATATCAATAAAAGTCCGCGTATACCTGCAGAAGTAGATCTGTTATTGATTGTAAAACCCAGCATACCTTTTACGGAAGATGAAATACTAAAGATTGACCAGTTTGTGATGCGCGGTGGTAAACTGCTTTGTTTTATTGATAACCTCATAGCTGAAAGAGATAGTCTGGCCCTTAAACCGGAGACCATTGCATACGACCGCAACCTCAACCTCACCGATCTTTTTTTCAGATACGGCCTCCGTATCAATACCGACCTGGTGATGGACCTGCAGTGTGATGCCATTCCCTTTGTAGTGGGGGGCACGAGTGGGAATCCGCAACTGGAATTCCTGCGCTGGAATTATTATCCGGTGCTGTTGCCTGCCGGTGGAAAATTATCAAAGGGACAGGGTTATGTGGCGGCACAGTTTGCCAACTCCATTGATACCATCCAGGTGGAAGGAGTAAAAAAAGAGCCCCTGCTGGTTACTTCTCCCAATTCCAGGATCATCAGCACACCGGCCCTGATCAGTCTGAATGAAAACAAGGATGCTCCGGAAGATGCCAAATTCAAAAAGAATGCGATCCCTGTAGCGATGTTGCTGGAAGGAAAATTTACATCCCTTTACCGCAACCGGATCACGAAAGCACAAGCGGATACCCTGGCAGCAGCAGGTACACAATTTCTGCCAGCCTCATCAGAAAATAAGATAATCGTGGTGGGTGATGGTGATATGGTATTGAATGATTTTCTGCCAAACGGAGAACCCGGCAGCCAGCCCGAACCCCTGCAGATGGGCTGGAATAAATATACCTATACCGAATACCTGAAACAATCCGCATTAGGAAAATGGTTTATACCGGTCGCCAACCGGGAGTTTCTGCAAAACTGTGTGGAATACCTGGTCAGCAACCCGGCCATCAGTGAAACCAGGAACAAGGATATTGTACTCCGGTTGCTGGATAGTAAAAAGGTAAAGGCACAAAAAACAACCTGGCAACTGATCAATATTGCTTTACCGGTGATCCTCGTGATTGTACTGGGCTGGTTTTTCCATGAAATCAGTAAAAGAAAATATGCCGCTTAAACAAAGAACCGGATCGGTAAATACGGACTACCTTTGCCGGTCAACATTTACGCAAACATGGATTTTCTCCGCTTTCTCCGTTAAAGAAAAGCATTATGGCCGTGTCCTGCTGATCGGGATCATGATGGCCATTCTTTTCCGGGTCATCTTTATTACAGTGGGTGTGGTGCTCGTGGAAAAATTTCACTGGATACTCTATGTCTTTGGTGTCTTCCTTGTTTATACCGGGTATAAAATGTTTACCGCTAGTGATGATGAGGAATTCAATCCGCAGGACAGTAAGATCTACCGTTTCATCAAAAGATTTCTTCCCCTGGTGCCGCATGACGGCGGCGGAAAATACCGGATTATAGAAAATGGCCGGCCGGCCTATACCACACTATTTGTCGTAGTGATCATGCTGGCAGCAGTGGATCTTGTTTTTGCATTGGATTCCATTCCTGCCGTGATGGGTATCGTGGATACCAAAACACCGGGTTATGAACCCATGGCCAGGCTGGTGATTTATACCTCCAATATTTTTGCCGTACTGGGTTTACGATCCCTGTTTTTCCTGTTAAGGGGTGCGGTCAGTAAATTCGATTATCTGCAGCAGGGCATTGCCATTGTACTGGTATTTATCGGTGTGAAGATGCTGGCCGAATCATGGATCAATCAGTGGATTGACAAGCAGGTGCAGGTATTTATTTCGCTGGGAGTGATCCTGACCTGTATCAGCGGATCTATTTTCTATTCCATTTTTATGCAGAAAAAAGGTTCCCCTCCGGATATTGAGGATAATAGTATATGAGCAAATTACTTTGAAATACACCATAGCTGATATTGCCCGCATCATCGACGCCGAACAGGTGCCAAACACAGACGGGATAATCGAAAGTATCCTGCTGGATAGCCGGAAAGTGTACGAACCCGTCACCTCCGTTTTTTTTGCCCTCAAAGGTCCCCGCCGTGACGGACACCAGTTTATTCCCGAATTATACAAGAAAGGAGTCAGGTGTTTTGTAATCAGCGAACCGGTAGACCTATCAACCTGTCCCGAAGCTGTATTGCTGGAAGTGTATGATACCCTTGTGGCCTTACAATTGCTGGCGGCCCATCATCGCCGGCAATTTGATATTCCTGTAATTGGTATTACCGGAAGTAATGGGAAAACCATCATCAAAGAGTGGCTCTTCCAGTTATTGAATGAAGATTATAATATCATTCGCAGTCCCAAAAGTTATAACTCGCAAATCGGGGTACCCCTCAGTATCTGGCCAATGAATGAACAACATACCCTGGGTATTTTTGAAGCGGGTATTTCCGAACAGGGAGAAATGCTGCGACTGGAGCGGATGATTCAGCCAACTATCGGAATTCTGAGTAATATCGGGGAAGCACACAGCGAAGGATTTATTGATGCAGACCATAAGTTCAGGGAAAAAGCTATTCTTTTCAGACATTGTCATACAGTGATTGGCCGGTCATTGGATTTCGCCAACCGCACAGAAGTACTCGATATGCTGGGAGACCAGATCAGCATACTGACCTGGGGAGATACTGACCGTGATCATTTTCTACTGAGAGGTCATATCAAAAACGAGCAATCCACCCATATCAGCCTGACCTGTTCGGAAGGGCGACGCGGAATTCACCATCCCTTTTACAGATGATGCTTCAGTAGAAAATGCCATTCACTGTTGTTGTGTTATGCTCCGCCTCGGAATAAAACCGGAGCAGATCAGCCAGCGCATGAACAGGCTGCACCCGGTGAATATGCGGCTGGAACTGAAAAAAGGGATCAACCAGTGCGTGGTGATCAACGACAGTTACAGTACTGATATCAGTTCACTGGAAATTGCATTGGGATTTCTGGATCAGCAAAGTGCAGGGATCCGCAAAACAGTAATCCTCTCTGACTTTCTGCAAAGTGCATTACCTGACCATGAATTGTATAGTCAGGTAGCAGAAAAACTGATCGGCACAAGGTGAATAGACTGATTGCCATTGGAGAAAAAATTTCAGCATACTTACCACAGGTTGTTTCCAAACCGGATATCGGGGAATTATTTTTTTATAAAAACACACCCGATTTTACAGAATCATTCCGGCATTCCCATTTCAGGGATGAAGCCATACTGGTAAAGGGTGCCAGGATTTTTTCTTTTGAACGTATTGTACAGTTGCTGGAACTCAAGGCGCATCAAACTGTGCTGGAGATCAACCTGTCTGCCATTGCCCATAACCTTAAAATTTATCAGCAGCTCATCAGGCCCCATACCCGGATCATGGCCATGGTTAAAGCATTTGCCTATGGCAGC
The DNA here is from genome assembly GCA_016720745.1 of Chitinophagaceae bacterium. GTDB lineage: Bacteria > Bacteroidota > Bacteroidia > Chitinophagales > Chitinophagaceae > JJ008. The sequence continues at coordinate 902,364 of JADKKA010000018.1, forward strand.
GGTGGTGCAGAAATCGCAGGTATACTGCAGTACCATAAAGCAGATTACCTGGCAGTGGCTTATACAGATGAAGGAGTGGAACTGCGGAAAGCAGGGATCCGTTTGCCGGTGATGGTGATGAACCCGGATGAAACTTCATTTGAATTACTGACCAGTTACCGGCTTGAACCGGAGTTATATTCCCTTGATCTGCTGCAGGCATTTGATCAGTATTTAAGACAGGAAGGCATTCAGCAATATCCCATTCATATTGAAATTGAAACAGGCATGAACCGCCTGGGTATCCCTGCCGGAGACATGGACAAACTGGCGAATATCCTCTTGTCCACTTCTTCTTTTTCCCTGCAAACTGTCTTTTCGCACCTGGCCGCCAGTGAGGAAGCAGCCAATGATGAGTTTACAGCAAAACAGTTTGCCTTGTTTCAACAAGCAGCGGATGAACTGCAGCAAAAAACCGGCTACCGTTTTCTCCGGCATATTGCCAATTCTGCAGCGGCAGTAAGACACCCGGAATTACAACTGGATATGATCCGTTTGGGGATTGGTTTGTATGGAGTTGACAGTTCCCGGTCCGGACAACTGAATCTGCAAACAGTTGCCACCTTAAAATCAAGTATTGCCCAATTGAAAAAAGTAGCCAGTGGTGAATCCGTAAGTTATAACAGAAAAGGAATGATGGATCATGATGCATTGATTGCCACGATCCGGCTGGGTTATGCGGATGGTTATCCAAGAAGACTGGGTAATGGTGCCGGCAAAGTATTGATCAAAGGACAGGAGGCAAGGGTGATTGGAACTGTTTGCATGGATATGTTTATGGTGGATGTGAGCGGAATTCCCGGGGTTAAAGAAGGGGATGAAGTAATTATATTCGGTCCTGAACTGCCGGTGGAAAGCCTGGCAGCAGCGGCCGGAACAATCCCTTATGAAATAATGACCGGCATTTCTCAAAGAGTACGAAGGGTTTATTTCCAGGAATGACCTTTAACAGAATCCAAAATGACCGGGCAGCCTAAAACTGTATATTTGCAGCTATGATAAAATCCCTGAAGATCAGGCATGTCATACTGATCATTGCGGCGATCATTTTAGTTGACCAGTTCCTGAAGATCTGGATCAAAACGCATTATCCTACCGGAGAGGTTTACAGGGTATTCGGGATGGACTGGTTCAGGATTCATTTTATTGAAAATCCGGGTATGGCCTGGGGCTGGAAATTCGGCAATGAAACAGGCAAGGTCATCCTGACCCTGTTCCGGCTGGCAGCCGTGATTTTCGGAACCTGGTACCTGGGAAGGCTGGTGAAGCAGCGTTATAGCAGGGGATTTATTGTATGTGCCTCGCTGATCTATGCCGGTGCACTGGGCAACCTGATTGATAGTATGTTTTACGGGATGATTTTCGACAAAGGACTCACTTATGATCCTGCTATCAGTGATTACCTTCAATACTCAGGCGTGGCCAGTGTATCTTCCAATGGCTATTCTTCTTTCCTGCATGGCAGCGTAGTGGATATGTTGTATTTCCCCATTTTCAAAGTGGGCAATTTCGAATTCTTCAGCGCCATCTTTAATGTGGCAGATGCTTCTATTTCTGTAGGGGTGATTACCCTGCTGATTTTCCAAAAAAGATTTTTCAGAAAAGCAGTTTCTGATCAGCCGTCCGCTTCCATTGAAACCAATACGGAAGTCAGCGATAAAGTACAGGTATCATAAAAAAACAATCTCCTTTCTATCATCAGTGGGATTGTTTCAATACCGTTTTTCTCAGCATCTTTTCTTCAGCAATTACCCGGAGGTAGTATAAACCACCCGGCAATTGATCTGTGTCTACTAATTCCAGCTTATTAGGACCCTGGCTAACCGTATACTCCCGGCTGCGGACCACTCTGCCGGCTGCATCCACCAGTTCTGCAAGGGCTTTACCGGCACGGGTAAACAATACATCAAAGCTTAAACGGGAACTGAAGGATTGATCACAGATAAAAACATAAGTGGCCGGTTTTCATCTCCCAGCAGGATGGTTCTGGAAACAGTGGACTGGCCGGAGAGGTTCTTCATTACAATACGATAGTACACCCGTTCATTGCCACTGATGTTCATGTTTATAAAAGAATAGTGATTCGCAGGGACTGTAATATTATTGGATCCTTCAATAATGCCAATCAATTGAAAGTTCAGACCGTCATTACTTTTTTGTACTTCAAATATCAGCGGTTCATTTTCTGATTCGGTAATCCATTCGAGCAGATGTGCTATTCCTGAATTTTTCCCGGTAAAACGAAGGAATTTTGCTGCCAGTGGTACATCGCAGTCAATAACTTCAATGGTCACGATGCTGCCCTGGTCGGTAAAACTGCAAAGCGGATCTGTAAGATTGGCCAGTGTAGTGGATGTCACCAACCGGTACATATCTCCGTTATTGGCCGCTTGTGTTTGCCCCGGGGGAACAATATAGGTGCTGACATATTCCCATTCGGTTCCATTCCAGTAAGGAACAATGGGTCCGGCCGGAGCAGTAACATCAACCCAGTTTACTCCGCCATCCGTACTCCGTTGCCATTTGTAATACACGTAGTTATTGTAGAATGAACGTACGGTATCGGTCATGGTCAGGATATTGCTGTCGCAAACAATCGGATTAGTGTTCGGTGTATAGATCATGGTGGGGGAGCAGGTGGCCACTGCGATATCATCAAGTGCCCAGTCGTTACCGCCGCCACCGGGTGCATTATTGAAGTACTTCAGCGTGAAACTGGTTTGGGCCGGACCGGTTAAGTAGGTGAATCCTTTTTTTACCCAGTTACCGGTATAAAGAATATTTCCTGTGGTATAATAATCAATTCCGTTTACTTCAAAAGTAATATTGGGTGCCACTCCGGATGAATCGCCCGGGCCGGTAGGAATATAATATGGCGGACCCACTGCTGTTGGTTGCTGCTTTTCCGTTTGAATCACAGGCGCATTTGGAACAGATATTCCGCATCCAGCAGGATATTTCATAAAAAGTATTTGGACATAATCCGGTGATGGTTTGCTGGAAAGCAGAGTCAATCCGGTAGGCAGCATTTACAATCAGCATATAACCTGCATTGGGATTGGCTACCGTATCTGCAGGAGGGTTGCCGGCTGATGGTGAAGCAGCGCCGGTATGATCACCAATAATATCCCATAACTGAAATACCCGGTGAGTGGGAGTGGAGGCATCTGGTTTTGCCCAGGTATTCGAAGTGGTGTAATTGGTACGGGTGGATGTGTTATTGGCAATGCCGTAATTGTAATCATTCGGATTGTTGGTGGTAAAAACCTGGTAAGTGTATCCGGTGGGTACATTGGCGGAAGCACCCCGGTTACGGGGTCGCCCGCTGCCAAATGTGCCATTGAACTCTGTTCCCAGGGCATTGGTGCCTACTGTATTTGAACAAATACTATAATTGGTATAAACAGCAATAGTGTTAGAGGGAAATGTAAAGGTGGCAATGGCAGAAGAACCGTTTTTGTAAGTCATGTTACCACCACCGGAACTGATAAAAGCTCCCGTCGCTGCAGTAACCCGCACACTGAAAGAAGCAATCATGATACAGGTGTTTCCAAAATTGGATGGCTTATGTGAATTGGCTACACGGCCCCTTCGGAATGCAGTGGCTGGTGCGGCGGCACCATTAAAGCCCAGATGAATCGTGACATTGCTTCCGGTGATCCATCCCGGATCATCTCCGTAACCATCTGTAAACTGTTTGTAAATTTTTCCTTCGTTGGTAAGCACCCGGATCGTACCCGTAATAAAACTGGTACCGGCAGGAACAGCATCCTGGTAACGGCAGCTGTCATATGTTCCTGAGCGAACGACAAGTGATGCCCTGATTTCCAGCGTATCGCCTGTCTGTACTGTTCCGCCATTCAGTCCTTTAGTTACATTGATATAACTTTTCCCGAAATCAATACTTTGGGAATACAGGATCTTGCCTGTTATTAACTGCAAAGTAGTGAAGACAAAAAACAGGATGACGGATCTTTTTGTCACTGGTTTTTTCATGGATGGATTTTCAGCTATGAAGCTGAATAACATGTTAAAATTAATTGATTCAGCATCGCAAATCAATAGGAAAATGCACCTAATTTTCACGTAGTTATTATTGCAAACAACTACATGAAAACTCCTATTGTTTTTTGAAGGTTTACCGGGTATTTTTAGTTTCAAATCCAGATATGAAAAAATCCATCGTAATAACCTGCCGGTTTATTATTCCGGTTGCAATGCTGCTTTATTTTCAACAAGGCAACGCACAAAGCGAGCCTTTCAGTAGCACACAATTGGTGCCATCTTCTACTTTTAATTTCCCTTATGAAATCACTTATGGCCCGAATGATTCACTATAGGTTACAGAGCGGGTAGGAAAAAGGGTAGTGGTTGTAAGCCCGGTAAACGGAGGCAGGAGAACGGTACTGAATCTTTCTTCGGTAGTATATCAGTCTGCCGGCCAGGATGGTTTAATGGGGCTGGCCATACATCCGCAATTCGGACTGGGAACCGGAGAAGATTTTGTTTATCTGGCGTACACTTACGATAATGATCCTGGCGTACCCGTACAAAGACGGACAAAGATTACGAGGTACACCTACACGCTTGGTAGTACCTGTGTATTAAATCCTGCATCCGCCTTTGATCTGATCAGCGGGTTGCAGGGTAGCAACGATCATAATTCCGGCCGGTTGAAAATAGGGCCGGATCTGAAATTATATTATACCATCGGTGACCAGGGCTATAATCAGTTTGCAAATATGTGCGGTATTATCCGTTCTCTTGATTTGCCCACGGCTGCAGAAGTGGCAGCCAATGATTATACCAAGTACCAGGGAAAAATTTTACGCATGAACCTGGATGGTACCATTCCGGCAGATAATCCGCTGATTGATCCGGACCAGGCCGGACCTGAAGCTGCAGCAAGAAGCCATATTTTTTCTTATGGACACCGGAATCCGCAAGGGCTCATCTTTGCTCCGGATGGAAAACTCTATGCGGATGAACATGGGCCTAAATCTGATGATGAAATCAACCTGGTCAGCGCAGGAAAGAACTATGGCTGGCCCAGGGTTGCCGGCTATAATGATAATGCAGCCTATGTATATGGACAATGGGGATCTTCCTCTCCCACACCCTGTGGATCTCTTTCTTATAGCGATTATACTATTCCCCGGTCCGTCCCACAATACCAGGAAAGCACCTATAGCCATCCCGATTTAACGGACCCGTTGAAAACAATTTATACGGTGCCTACCGGCTATAATTTCCAGGATCCGGCCTGCCTCGGAAATTATTTTATTTGCTGGCCTACTATTGGCCCTTCCAGTCTGGATATTTATACAAAGGGACTGGGTGGTATTCCAGGTTGGTCCAATTCCCTGCTGGTAACCAGTTTAAAAAGAGGAAGTGTAATAAGATACCAACTGAGTACAGATGGATTAACCATTCCCGGTTCCGGTATTGAATACTGGAACACTACCAACCGTTTCAGGGATATCGCTATTCACCCATCCGGAACAGAATTTTATGTAATTACTGATAATTCCGGATCCACATCCGGTCCCAGTTCGGGTTATACCAATACATTGGATAACCCGGGTACCATTATGAAATATACTTACACAGGCATATTACTTCCATTGAATGAAGATGAAAGGAATCCTGTCAGGGTTACTGATATGGTAAAGGTTTATCCAAACCCTGCTACCAATCATATCAATATTCAGGGGAAACGTGCCTTGCAGAAACCACTCAGGGTGCAATTGTACAGTATGTCTTCGGTGCTGGTAATAGAAGTAACCAGTTTCAAAAATGAATTCAGCATCAATATAGAGGCACTGCCAGCAGGAGTGTATCTGTTGAAATTATATAATGGCAACGGGATGGAAGTACAAACAGAAAAAATAGTGAAGTACTGAAGTTGTTTGAAAGGCTTGAGTGACTATCAAAGCAAAACCCCCTCACGGGGGTTTTGTTTTAGTTATGCTCAGGGTTTAAACGGATACTATTTTAACCACGCGAAAAGTTTTTACGCCACTGACTTTCCTGGATATAACGGATCGCGGCCAGGCGGTCAGAAATGGCCATTCGTACTACACGACCATTCAGTCCTGAAGTACCGGAAAGCACAGCCTTTAAATAAGGGGATTTTTCTTCCTTTTTTGTTGTCGCAACAACAGGAACTGGTTCGTTCTGTTTCATAGTAGGACTTTTTTGGTTTAACAGGATAATGGATCAATTGTTTATACAAGGTAATATGATTCGTTTTCCGGATGCAAATTTTTTCCCGGAAAAATGCAGGCCGAAGGGTATAATTTCATCTTTTACGATAGGAAAATTACCTTATTTCCGGTTCAGCCAATGCTGAATAAGTGTTAAATCTTACCCACCATTTTAGCCGGTATCACCCATTGGTCAAACTCCTCCGGTGTTACGTAACCGAGCTGAACCGCCATTTCTTTCAGGGTGGTGCCCTGTTTATGTGCTTTTTGAGCGATTTCCGCGGCTTTATAGTAGCCGATCTTAGTGTTCAGGGATGTCACCAGCATCAGGGAATTCTCAACATGCTTCCGGATATTGGCTTCGATGGGTTCAATTCCAACCGCACATCTGTCATTAAAGGACACACAACCATCGCCAATCAGCCTGGCACTATGCAGGAAATTATAAATCATCACCGGTTTGAAAACATTCAGTTCAAAATGACCATTGGCACCGCCAATATTGATGGCCACATCATTTCCCAATACCTGCGCAGCGATCATGGTGAGCGCCTCACATTGGGTGGGGTTTACTTTTCCGGGCATGATAGATGATCCGGGTTCATTATCCGGTATAAAAATCTCACCAATACCGCTCCTCGGACCGGAAGAAAGCATCCGGATATCATTGGCGATTTTCATCAGACTCACAGCCACTGTTTTCAAAGCACCATGCGCTTCTACAATTGCATCATGTGCAGCGAGTGATTCAAATTTATTATCGGCGGTTATAAAGGGTAAGCCGGTTAATTTGGCAATCTGTTTGGCTACATTTTCAGAATAACCCTCGGGTGTATTAATACCGGTACCTACCGCTGTACCACCAAGGGCCAGTTCGCTTAAGTGCGACAAAGAATTTTTAATGGCTTTCATCCCATGATCCAGTTGGGAAACATAGCCACTGAATTCCTGTCCCAGGGTCAGGGGGGTAGCATCCATGAAATGGGTTCTGCCGATCTTCACCACTTTCATGTATTTTTTACTCTTGGCCGCCAGCGTATCCCGTAGTTTCTTAATACCAGGAAGGGTGGTTTCCACCAGTATCTTATAAGCGGCAATATGCATCGCTGTAGGGAAAGTATCATTGGAAGACTGTGACTTGTTCACATCATCATTGGGATGCAGGAATTTGTCTTTATCAGTCAGCTGGCCTCCTTTCAATACATGGCCGCGGTAAGCAATTACTTCGTTTACATTCATATTGCTTTGGGTACCGCTTCCGGTTTGCCATACTACCAGAGGGAATGCATCATCCAGTTTTCCTTTCAGGATCTCATCACAAACCTTGCCGATCAGTACCGATTTGTTTTTAGGTAAAACACCTGCTTCCTGATTGGTGATGGCAGCCGCTTTTTTCAGATAAGCAAAAGCCCGGATGATTTCTTTGGGCATCCGGTTAATATCCTGGGCGATTTTGAAATTATCAATACTGCGCTGGGTTTGTGCTCCATAATAAGCATCTACGGGTACTTTTACCTCGCCCATGGTGTCTTTTTCAATCCTGAATTCCATAATTAACAGGTTTTATAAAGTCTTTATAAAATTTTTATGCATTACCGGCATTGACTGCCATTGGTTTAGCGTTTGGTGCCGCAAAGGTAGGCCAATACCCGGATCAGATAAATGATTTTCGGTTTTTATAGTTCAGATTCCCTCATTAAATTGCCATTGCAAAAACCCTGGCCCGGATCATCCCCGCCGCTGTTGCTGCCCTTCTTTCCTTTGTAAAACCGGGATATACCAAATTCTTGAGACAGGTTAAGCTACTTGAATGAAAAAAATTCTGGGGTTCGCATTTTTGTTGATCGGTACTGCCTGCTTTGCCCAGCAGCAGACGCAAAATATTATCATCATCACCACGGATGGCTTTCGTTGGCAGGAAGTATTCAAAGGAATGGATTCTGCTATTGCCAACCGCTCCGAATGGAATGAAGGGGACAGCAGTTATATTTTTGAAAAGTACTGGCACCCTGATCCGCAGGAGAGAAGAAAAAAACTGATGCCTTTTTTATGGTCAACCATCGCCAAAAAAGGACAGGTTTTTGGCAATCGGGATCTCGATTGCCGGATGGATAATGCCAACCCCTATTGGTTCAGTTATCCCGGATACAATGAAATCTTTACCGGTTTTCCGGATACTGCGATCAATTCAAATAGTTTTCCTCCAAATCCGCATGTGACGGTGCTGGAATTCCTGAACCGGCAAAAAGGATTGCAAAACCGGGTGGCCGCTTTTGGCGCCTGGGAAGCTTTCGACCGGATTTTAAATGAAGAAAGAAGTGGTATACCTGTTATTTCCGGAATGAATCCTACCGGTGGTAAAACTCCAACGGTCATTGAGAAAAAACTGAATAAAATGCTGGCGGATGCATACAAACCCTGGCACGAAGAAGAATGTTTTGATCTCTTTACCCATCATGCGGCTCTGGAATGGCTGAAAACAAGAAAGCCAAGGGTGCTGTATATTGCCTATGGTGAAACCGATGAATGGGCCCATGCCGGGAAATACCGTTCTTATCTTGATGCCGGTAAACAGGTAGATACCTGGATCAAAGAACTCTGGGATTTTGTACAAAGCGATCCGCAATACCGGAATAAAACCACGATCCTGATCACCACGGATCATGGAAGAGGGGACCTCATTAAAAAAGAATGGACCAGTCATAACAATAAAATCCAGGACGCCCATGAAATCTGGATGGCAGTATTGGGACCTGATACCCCGGTTCGGGAGGAAGTAAAAGGTCCGGTGCAACTTTACCAGGAACAAATCGCTCAAACCATTGCCCGGTTGATGGGTAAAACCTATACGGCCCAACATCCGATCGCTGATCCTATACTGTACGTATTTAAAATGAAAAAATAATCTAGACCAGATGAAATCAATTTGTTTGTCCATTTTATTATTATCTGCCACCACCCTTTTTGCACAAGACTACAATGATCTGCCTGTTCCTTCCAAAAAGCAGCTCGACTGGCATGATACCGAGTATTATATCTTCATGCATTTCGGTCCCAATACCTTTACCGGTAAAGAATGGGGAGAGGGAACAGAACCGGAAGATATTTTTAATCCGGCCCAGCTCGACTGCCGGCAGTGGTGCCGGATTGCCAAGGAATCAGGTGCCAAAGCCATTATCATCACGGCTAAACACCATGATGGATTTTGTTTATGGCCCAGTAAATATTCCAAACATACCGTGAGGGAAAGCAAGTGGAAGAATGGGAAAGGCGATGTTTTAAAAGAACTTTCCCAGGCCTGCAGGGAATATGGACTCAAGTTTGGCGTTTACCTTTCACCCTGGGACCGGAACCATCCTGATTATGGTACACCCAAATACAACGATGTATTTGTGAATATGATGAAAGAAATCTTTCAGAATTATGGGCCGGTTTGGGAAATGTGGTGGGATGGTGCCAATGGAGAAGGGCCCAATGGAAAAAGACAGGTATATGACTGGAAGCGTTTTGAAAATACTGTGAAACAGTATTCACCCAAGACCGTCATCTTTAGTGATATTGGCCCTGATGTACGCTGGGTAGGAAATGAAAATGGTATTGCCGGTAATCCCAACTGGAATTTTCTGGATACGGTTGGTTTTAAAAGAGGTTTGGGTGCTCCACCGACTGATACCCTGAACCGGGGTAATTACTGGGGCAAGGCAGGGATGGGAGCCGAATGTGATGTGAGTATCCGTCCGGGCTGGTTCTGGAGAGAATCAGAAAATGAGAAAGTAAAATCGCCTCAGCAGTTATTTGATATCTATCTGAAATCAGTTGGCAGGGGCGCTAATCTTTTACTCAATGTACCGCCGGATCCCCGGGGGCTGATCCATCCGTCCGATTCACTGGCGCTGACCGGGTTTAAAAAACTCCGCGAGGAAAGTTTTGCCGAGAACCTGCTGAAAACTGCGAATACTTTTTACCAGTTCAGCCGGAAAGAATTACCCGAGGAAAAAATAACCCTGCGTTCCATGGATAAGGAGAACCAGTCTTATACCGTTAACCTGCAGAATTTTATTGTGGAGATGGCACAACCGACAAAGATCAACTGTATCATCCTGCGGGAAGCCATCCACCTGGGACAAACCATCCGCAGTTTCCGTATCGTGATGAATAATGGTAAAAAAGTAGTGAAGGAGATCAGCGGCAGCAGTGTGGGCCGGAAAAGAATCCTGACTTTTAAACCAGCCACGATTACTTCATTTACCGTTTATCTGGAAGATGCCAAGGGAATGGATAATGTGATCAATGTAACGGCCTACCTGATGGATGAGAAGCTGATTGAAAAGTGACAGCAAGCCCCCATCCCCGCCCCCTTCCCCTAAAGGGGAGGAAGGGCCTTAGAGGGCGCGTCGTGGTTTAAAGCCGGTCACCCTGAGCTTGCAGAAGGGTGGTTACGTAAATCGCGGAAGTATTTTTTAAATTTTTTATAACCAGTATTACAACGGTTAGCTAAGTGCGACCAGGAGTTGTGGTCTGTAAGTCTCACTTCGACAAGCTCAGTGTAACAACGAGCGGTGGTTGTCATTTACTTTCCAATGAATACCGCTTTCCTTTTTTCCAAAAACGCCGCCACCCCTTCTTTCCGGTCGGCTGTATCAAAAGCATTTCCGAATTCAGCTATTTCGAGGGCATAGCCATCTGTTGATTCATCAAACACAGCATTCGCCGTTTTGATACAACCGGCAACGGCCAGCGGGGCTTTGGAATTGATTTGCTCTAGTATTCCGCGGGTATAGGTGATTAATTCTTCCTGAGAAGTGACTTCATTGACCAGTCCGGTTTGTTTGGCCGTGGCCGCATCCATCAATGCCGCACTCATCAATAAAGCCATGGCCCTGCCTTTGCCGATCAGTTGTACCAGTCTTTGTGTACCGCCATAACCGGGGATCAGTCCCAGATTTACTTCCGGTTGTCCGAACTTTGCATTATCGGATGCAATCCGGAAATGGCAACTCATGGCCAGTTCACAACCACCGCCAAGGGCAAAACCATTCACGGCAGCAACAATGGGTTTAGAGGATTGTTCAATCCGGGCAAATGTATCCTGCCCTCTTTTGGCCAGTGCCATGGCCGCTGTTTTATCCAGTATATTGAACTCTGAAATATCTGCGCCGGCTACAAAGGCTTTGGGGCCTGCTCCGGTAATGATGACTGATTTGATATCGGGATTGGACGCGATTTCATCCAGGGCCAGGTTGAGATCGGTAAACACATCCCGGTTCAGGGCATTTAATTTATCTGGGCGGTTAATAGTAAGGGTGTAGATGCCATTTTCCAATGAAGCAAGCAGGGTTGTATAGTTCATGATCTGGTTTTGAGAAACCGAAGATAATACAACATCTACTTACTGTTGCTGCTGCATTTCCATGAACTTCCGGTAGGAATTATCCGGTGTACCAGGATTGTGCACCTGGTAAGTAAATACCGGGGTGCTTAATTCTGTTTCGGACCGGGGTTGTCCGTTTTCAATGGTAACGGATACTTCCAGTGTATGGGCGGAAGAACCTTTGTAAGTTCCTTTCACCGGTGTACAATCGGTAAAATTTCTGCCCACTGCCAGTCGTACATGCCGGTCGCCGGCAATACAGTTATTGGTAGGATCCAATCCGATCCAGCCATGAAAAGGAATATAGGCTTCTACCCAGGCATGGGTGGCGCCTTCGCCGCGGAGTTCATGGTTCTTCGGACAAATATAACCACTCACATAGCGGGCAGGAATCCCAACCATGCGAAGCATCACCAGTAATACATGTGCGAAATCCTGACAAACCCCGGCTTTTATTTCCCAGATTTCATCCACTTCCGTTTCCACACTGGTAATGCCTTTCTTGTATTCAAAGTGGGTGAAGACAAAATTCGACATTTGCTCCGCCACTGCAAATGGAGGAATATCCTCTCCCATAAAAGATTTCACTACTGCTAAAATTTCATATTCCGCTTTACAGGTTTCCCGCAGCATAAAATCCATATACGGAAACTGCTCCCCTACAATGGAAAGATTTTCCCACTGGCTGGCTGCCGGTATTTGGCTGTCGGGTGTCACCGCATCTTTGGCAATGACTTCAATCAGCGATTCTATTGTGAGTTGTGTGTGGGGTTTGATCACAGAGAAGATACCCACTTTGTTCCCAAAATAGTCGGTGAATACTTCCACCGATGGCTGGTGTGTGATCAGGAGTTCATGTTTCTTTACTTCCTGCATGGGATCATCAATCGGGAAGAGCATGACCTGGTTGGCACTGTCAGTAACCGGAGAAGGGTAAGAATAACGGGTGATATGTTTAATACGGTACTTCGGCATGGATGTAAAGTTGCAGCAATTCAGGAATTGCCAAAATAAAATTGATTAAATGCAGCGGCAATACCCAGCAATTCCTGCCTGATCTGCCATAAAAAGTTTTTGAGTCCTTCACTGTCGGAAGTCCGGAGTGTACTGTATTTGACACTGTTCATGGATTTGCCGATCAGGAATTCCAGTTGTTTATAGCTTTCCGGCAGGCTTTCTGTTTCCAGTCTTTCGAAATAACGGAACAGCTGTTTCAGACAATAGGAAATTGAATGCGGAAAATGTTCGTTATGGATTACCTGCTCCAGTACAAATTCTGTTTGAAAATTCCCGCGGTGTGTTTTCAGGTAAAGTTCATAACCAGATAAAGAATACAAGAGGTAACGGAGGGCGGTCACTTCCACCGGGTTCAGCAGGTCATAATTTTGTTCGGTGAGTTTGATATGGAGCATATCGGCAGAAAGAATCGCTCTTTCCAGGAACTTGCCGATGTTCAGGTAATTAAAAGCTTCGCCCCGGGCCATCGTAATATCTACTGTGCCATGATACAGCATACCATGATGGATCAGGCTGTCGAGGGCGGTTACCGGATCACCGGAGGCAATCTGTTCAACTATCTCTTTGGAACGGATCAGGTGGTAATAATCATTCAGGCATTGCCAAACTTCTTTGGTAATATGATCCTGTACCGCTCTGGCATTTTCACGGGCTCTTGTTATATTATTGATAACGGAAGCACCATTCTGCCGGTCGAGCAATAGATGCTGCAGTACTTTCACAGAATTATTCCCGATCAGTTCCATTTCTGTGGCGGGAGCATCACTGTAATTGCGCAGCAGTGTGCGCCAGCTGAAATCTTTTACTTCATCCTGGGAAGAAATATAATTGGTGCGGAGAATACGGAGCATACCATTGGTCCGTTCCATATAACGTGCCATCCAGAAAACACTATCAGCTACCCGACTCAGCATATTGTGCTACTATTTTTAAGTCAAACGATGTCATTATTCCAATTTCTTCTAATGATCCTTATTCCCCTTTAGGGGCATGGTCTTCCAATACCCAGGTATCCTTACTGCCACCACCCTGCGAAGAGTTCACCACCAGGGAACCTTCTTTTAATGCCACACGGGTTAATCCGCCGGGTACAATATCAATTCCATCCGGGCCATAGAGGGCATAAGGCCGGAGGTCAACCCTTCTTGGTTGCAATACCCCGTTGATATAGCAGGGTGCAGAGGAAAGATTGATGATGGGCTGGGCGATAAAACTTCTCGGATCATCCTCGATGGCTATTTTGAATTCATCCATCTGCTTTTCTGTGGCAGCACTGCCGATCAGCATCCCATAACCGCCCGATTCATTGGTTTTTTTAATCACCATATTGGGCATATTCTCAAACACCATTTTCCGGTGCCCGGGATCAGCCAGCTGGTAAGTGGGAACATTTTTCAGGATGGGTTCTTCATTCAGGTAGTAGCGGATCATCGCCGGTACATAGGAATAAACCGCTTTATCATCGGCCACACCATTGCCCATGGCATTCACAATGGCTACATGACCGGTTCGGTAAGCGCCATAAATACCGGGAACTCCCAGCATACTGTCCGGACGAAATACCAATGGATCAATAAAATCATCATCTACCCGGCGATAAATCACATCCACCTGTTTCAGTCCGGTGGTGGTTTTCATGTAAACTTTATGATTGTCTACCACGAGGTCGCTTCCCTCCACCAGTTCAATACCCATTAAACGGGCCAGGGTGGTATGTTCGAAATAAGCGGAATTATAAATACCCGGTGTAAGCAGTACTACGGTAGGATCGCTTTTTTGCCGGCTGGCAAGGGCCATCAGGTTTTTCAGCAGGAGATCCGGATAGTCTTTCACCGAACGAACATTGTTCTTGGGTAACAGATCCGGAAAAATCCGGTAAGTGATACTGCGGTTTTCGAGCATATAAGAAACACCGGAGGGAGTCCGGAGATTATCTTCCAGTACATAATAAGTGCCATCATGATCCCGGATCAGGTCGATCCCGGAGATATGGGTATAGATATCGAAGGGTACATCCACACCCACCATTTGTCTGACAAAATTGGGACAGGAATAAATCAGTTTGGCGGGGATGATACCGTCCCGGATAATAAACTGATGCGAATAAATATCTTTCAGAAAGATATTGAGTGCTTTTAGTCTTTGTTTGATCCCTGCTTCAATATGTTTCCATTCTGCTGCCTCCAGTATACGGGGAATAATATCGAAGGGAAAAATTTTCTCAATCCCTTCCCCGGAGCTATACACTGTAAAAGTGATACCCTGGCTCATGAATAGTTTCTTAGCCAGTTCATCTTTATGGGTCATTTCTGCAGCAGATAGTCCCTGGATAGCGGCCACCATATTCCGGTAAGCCGGCCGGATTCCTTCGCCGCTGAACATTTCATCCCAAACCCTGGGAGAAATATGGTAATCGTTTAACAGTGAGGAACCTTCCATACGCAATAGTATATTAAGGGCATGATGATACAGTAATAAATGGAGGGAAGCAATCGTTGGGGGGGTCAGAAACTACGGTGTTCCTGTACCCATGCACTAATATAATCACTGATTACCGAAACTGAGGTACCGGGGGCAAATAATTTTCCAACCCCCAGATCATGGAGGGATTGCATATCCTCATCCGGAATGATACCACCACCGGTGAGGAGGACATCATTCAACCCTTTTTCCTTCATCAGGGCGATTACTTTAGGAAATACGGTATTATGAGCACCGGAAAGAATACTGATACCGATGGCATCCACATCTTCCTGGAGGGCGGCATTTACCACCATTTCCGGTGTTTGCCGGAGACCGGTATAAATAACTTCCATGCCTGCATCCCGGAGGGCGGTAGCAATGACCTTGGCACCGCGGTCGTGGCCGTCGAGACCAACCTTGGCTACCAGTACACGGATGGGTCTGTTCATATATTGAAGTTAAGCAAATACGTTATAAGACCATTTTCAAATGCTGATAAGATGTGCTTAGACATTGCAAAGGTAGGCCGGGAAGAGGGTAAGTTATACCTGACTTGACATATGTCATACCAGGTCTGTACCGCTATCTTTTTACCGCTATAAATATTTCTCCAGCTTAAACAGAAAAAAGCAGCCATTGCTTTTTTATTCTATCCAGCGTTTCCTGTTTCCTGATCAGGGCGGCAATATCAAAAACACCCGGCCCAAATTTTCCACCGACCAGCATGATCCGGAAAGGGAGCATCAGTTCACCAGGTTTCAGGTCATTGGCGGCAGCGATCTCTTTAAAATTATTTTCCAGGGTTGTTACATCCCAAGCAGCAGTCAGTTCATAATTTCGGATCAGTTCGGCAAAGAATAATTTTTTGGCTTCGTTCCATTTTGGTTTTACGGCATCAGTATCCCATTGTACAGGGGCCACAAAAAAGAAGGATAACTGCTGTAGAAAATCAGGGAGCAGGTGACAACGATCCTTTACCAATGTGATCGCCTGTTTTAACTGCTCATTATCTATATTATCAAGTCCGTTTGCTGCCAGCAGCGGCCTGACTCCCGACTCCAGACTCCCCACTCCCGATTGTTTGATCCACTCGTGGTTGAACCATTTGGCTTTTTCGTAATCAAATTTTGCTCCGGCACTATGCACCCGGTCCATTGAAAATTTATCAATGAGTTCTTCTTTTGAAAAAATTTCCTGTTCGGTGCCATCATTCCATCCCAGCAGGGCCAGTAAATTGATAAAGGCTTCGGGTAAAAATCCTTTTTCTTTAAAGCCTTCTGTGAGTTCACCGGTTTTGGGATCGGTCCAGTTCATGGCAAAAACAGGGAAACCATATTTGGCACCATCGCGTTTGCTGAGTTTACCGGAAGGTCCGAGGATCAGTGGAAAATGGGCCCATTGGGGCATTTGATCCAGTCCAAACAAATATTTCCAGAGAAGTATATGAACAGGGGCGGAGGGTAGCCATTCTTCTCCGCGAAAAGCATGTGAGATCTGCATGAGGTGATCGTCCACCACTACGGCTAAATGATAGGTAGGCATACCATCTGCTTTCAGTAATACTTTATCATCAACGGTGCTGCTGTCGAAGCTGACTTCCCCGCGGATCATGTCGGTAAAACGGATCGTTTCATGTTCCGGCATTTTAATCCGTATCACATGCCGGGTACCCGCATCGAGTAATTGTTTTGTTTCATCAGCAGCCAGTGAAAGTGAGTTACGCATTTTCATTCTGATGCTGTGATCATATTGCGGGGAAGGATTTTCGGTGGTTTTGTTTTCCTGCCGCATTTTTTCCAGTTCTTCCGGGCTGTCAAATGCATAATAAGCATGACCTGCTTTTACCAGTTGTTCAGCATACTGCCGGTAACTTTCCTTTCTTTCACTTTGGCGGTAAGGTCCAAATGCACCGCCATGCTGAACACTTTCATCCGGTTCCAGTCCGCACCAGCGAAGGGTATCAAAAATATACTCCTCGGCACCTTCAACAAATCGACCCTGATCGGTGTCTTCGATTCGTACTATAAAATCACCGCCATGGTGGCGGGCAAAGAGGTAGTTATATAAAACGGTACGCACACCGCCCAGGTGTAAACCTCCGGTAGGACTGGGTGCAAATCGAACCCTGACTTTTTTTGCCATAAGGCTGCAAAGATAAAAATCAGGAACCGCAATAGGCCTGTTCATTCGTTGTGGGGGCTGATTTATTTGTGCGTTGAAATATTCTTTCCCAAAGGGCGGGGCTTGGGTTAAATTTGCGGGGATGACTTTTATCGCCCCGCATTATCAGAAAGCGAAGAAAAAAGCCCTGTTGCCTTTTTTCAGGCAGGATCACTTCCTTGTCAAAACACCCTGGTGGCTGAAAAAACTGTACCCGGATTGTTTATGGGATATGCCGGTAAAGGGAAAAAATTATACCTGAGTTTTGATGATGGCCCGCATCCGACGATCACCCCCTTTGTGCTGAATGAGCTGCGTAAATACAATGCAAAGGCTACTTTTTTTTGTATCGGGGAGAATGTGGTGAAATATCCCGAAGTGTATCGGCAGATACTGGAAGAGGGGCATGTTACGGGTAATCATACCCAGCAGCATATCAATGGATGGAAATCAGCTGATGAAATTTATCTGAATGATATCAATCAAGCATCAGTCCTGATTGACTCCTCCGCTTTTCCGGCCCCCTTATGGCAGGATCAGTCGCTCCCAGATCCGGAAGCTCATCCAGGAAAAAGGGAAAGGGAGCAGGGAATGGCAAATTGTAATGTGGAATATTCTGGCCGGTGACTGGGTAGCTGAATTAAGTCCGGAGCGATGTTTTGATCGAATCACCCGTAAAATAAGGGCGGGAGATATTATTGTTTTTCATGATAGTGAAAAAGCCTGGGACCGCATGAGCTATTGTTTGCCATTATTGCTGGAAAAATATACGAACGAGGGTTTTCAGTTTGAGAAAATTGGGTAGAAAGAGACTGCCAGAATGGCTTTGTGGATAAAAAGTTAGGGCCTGGGTAGAAACCCTGGCCCGTTTTTAATCCGTACCCTATGAAAACTGGTTTAAAGGTATAATAATTTTTAATTACGGCAAAGTAATTTGGCGGCTATTCCCGTTGATTGTCAGCACTGCCTGGTTGTCACAATTGCCCGCACCAAAGTCAAGGATAGCGATCCATGGACTGTTGCTGGGCAGGTTAGCCCTTACACTCCGGATTCTTCCTTTTACGATCCAGCGACAGGTAAAACGTCGGATCAATGGTTCGGTAATGCTTGATTCCCAACGAACAAGCAGGTTTCCGCGTTTTACTCTTCCATAAGCGGTTCCTTCAATTTTGAATACATCATCCCTTGGCATTTCGGTCAATACTCCTTCAATTTGGGTGATGATCCTTGTACTGTTCCATTCGATGAAGTTGCCATCGGGTTTGGTCAGCTTTCCGTCGATTACCTCACGCCTAATACATCATCGAAGAATTCATTGAAAGTACCTTCGGCTTCTCCTTCGGCTTCACCGGAAACCTGGGAAACCTGGAGTTCTTCTTCGTTGGTACCTGACTGACTGTTTTCCTTGCTACAGGAAGCAATAAAAAACAAGGCAGAAGCAATTGTCAAAATTGCCAGCCTTGAAATGCTGAAACTGTATTTCATGATTTTTTCTTTTTAAGGAGTTGATCTGATGACTAACCTAAGATGGTTTTAAATGCGGAAGGTTTAAAGGTTTCTTAAAATTTTTAGCTGAATTTTGCCCTCAAAATCAGGGATTTTGATGATGCATGTGGATACCCATACCCACCTTTATGTGGAGGAGTTTGATTCGGACCGGGAATCAATGTTGGAAAGGGCTGTAAAAGAAGGAGTTACGATGATGCTGCTCCCGGCAGTTGACAGTGAATCGCATAGCAGGTTACTGGAACTTTCGGCTGCCAAACCGGAACATTGCCGGCCCATGATGGGTTTACACCCCAGTTCGGTGAAGGAAAATTATAAGGAAGAGCTGCGGATCGCCCGGGAATACCTGGAAAAAGGAGGTTTTGCGGGGGTAGGGGAAATTGGATTGGACTATTATTGGGACCGGAGTTTTGATGAACAACAGCAACAGGCTCTCCGCGTGAACAGCTGGAGTGGGCCATGCATTTTGATTTTCCGTTTTCCATGCATACCCGGAATGCCACAGAAGAATGCCTGGCGGTAGTAAAAGACATGCAAAAAGGGAAATTGAAGGGTGTCTTTCATTGTTTTTCGGGGGATGAACAGCAGGCCAAAAGGGCGATTAACCTGGGATGTAAACTGGGGATTGGCGGGGTACTGACCTTTAAAAACAGCGGACTGGATAAAGTACTGGCAGCTATTGCCCCTGAGCATTTAGTATTGGAAACAGATGCCCCTTACCTGGCCCCGGTACCGTTCAGGGGCAAACGAAATGAGCCGGCTTATTTGAAATATGTGGTGGAGAAACTGGCTTTGTTGTATGCAATGCCCGAACCGGAAATCGCGGCAATTTGTACCGCCAATGCTAAAAATTTATTCGGATTCTGAGCGGCACTATGAGGACTTTATGGAGCCGCAAGTGGTTTGCCGCCATCTGGCGGGACTGGTAAGACCAGGAGAAGGTAGAAGAAAACGGAGACCTGCTCGAGTGGTTGAAGAGGCACGCCTGGAAAGTGTGTATACGGGAAACCGTATCGAGGGTTCGAATCCCTCGGTCTCCGCAAAATGATCGCAATGACTGCGATCATTTTTTTTGCCTTTGATCAACGTAATCAATTTCCTTATTTAATACTTAAACATCTCCTTCATCTTTGCAATAAATGTTTCTTTTTTTCTCCGGCTTACCTCCAGTTCTCTGCCATTACTCATGACTACAAAACCGCCTTCCCCCTTTTGGTATTCCCGTATATGTTTCAGATTAACCAGGGTTGATTTATGGATACGGAAAAACTGGGAGTCCTGCAGCATCAGTTCATAATCCATCAAAGGGCGACTGGCCAGCACTTTTTTTCCGTCTTTGAAAAATATATTCGTGTAGGTATTCTCTGCCTCACAATAGATGATATCGGACAATGACACCACCTGGAATCCTTTGACAGTTGGAATACAAAGCTGCAGGTCTTGCGGATTGTTCATGGTTTGCATATTGTGCAGAAAGGACTGCACCTGCTGGCTGGCGGTTTTCTGCATGATTCTTTTGGAAGCATTGGCGACAGCATTAACCAGTTGCTGTTCATCCACGGGTTTCTGCAGGTAGTCAACTGCTGCAAAACGGATGGCCTGGAGAATATACTTATCATGTGCGGTTACAAAGATTACTTCAAAATTAATCTCCCCGTATCCCTTCAGAAAATCGATTCCGTTTTTTCCCGGCATGGCCACATCCAGAAAAACCAGATCAGGCTTTACTTGTTCAAGGAGCTTAGTGGCCTGGTCGGCACTTTCAGATTCCCCCACTACCGTTACGGCCGGACAATAGAGTTCCAGTAATTTTTTGAGTGTATTCCGGCTCAGTTTTTCATCGTCAACAATAATAGCACTTAACATACTGTTCAAAAATTATAGTTCAGGGGCAGGTAGAATTTGACCAGGGTGCCACTTTCAATTTCGGGAACGGTCTTTACGGCAAATACAGGTTTATTGGAAACATCTGCCTTGCCCTGGAAGATCAGGTCAAGCCGGGATTTGATCACCGACATGGAATGAGAGAGTTTTTCAAAACCAGACTCACCGGTTTTTATTCCCAAACCATTATCACGTACACTGATACTGAGCAGATCATTTTCCAGTTGAATCAATACTTTGATATAAGGATTTTCCACTTTTTTTAATTCTGCATGTTTGATGGCATTTTCTACAAAGGGCTGTATCATCATCGGGGGAATCAGGGCCTGCTCCGCTTCCTTATCCACCTTTACCTGGAATTCAAGGGGGCGGTCAAAAGCGGTGCTTTCAAACTCAATATATTTCTGCAGGTAGTTGATTTCTTCCTCAAGAGGGATATCATCTTTTTCTGCATTGGAAAAAGTTTTGCGCATCAGCTGGGCCAGTGATTGAATTTGTTTGTTGGCTTTCTGGATTTCCGAACTCAGTACCAACCCCTGGATATTATGCAGGGCATTGTAAACAAAATGGGGGTTCATCTGGCTTTGGAACTGTGCAATCAGTTTGGCCTGCCGGCTGAGTTGAAGGGCCTGTTCCTTGATCTGCTGACTTTTATTTTCCAGTTGGGTATAGGCCCTTTTTCTTGCACTAATATTCCGGTACAGTACAAAGGCAAGCAATCCCAGCAAAGCCAGTCCGCCGATCAGGTAATTGCGCGTGCGTTGCTGGTTGCTGATTTGTTTTTCTTTCAGCAATGATTGCTGGAAGCCTAACTGAATCTGTTGAGAGTCGGCCCTTGCCTGTAATTGGTTCCTGGCCAGCATCTCTTTCTGTTGCTGTAACTGCAGGTCCTGTACTTCTTTTTCCCTTGAGAGAATTGTTATCTCATCTTCTTTTCGTTTTGCTTCCAGCAGGTTACCGGCGATGATTGCCTTTTGTTTTTCGGATTCCAGTTGCCTGATTTTCTGCTCTGCCTGCAAACGGCTGATCTCTTTGTCCTTTACCGCCTGCTGGTATTTAATATCCAGTTCTGCCGAGGCTTTGAATTTTTCGCTATTCAGTAAGGAATCCCGGAGGGAGGAATACCTGGTCTGGTATTGATATGCGTTGGCATAATCACCGGTAGCTTCGCTGAGTTCTGCCAGCGAACCATAATATTTGTATTCCAGGTCGGGGTCAGGATATTTTTTCAGAATGACAAGGCCTTTCTGGAAATTTTCGATCGCTTCTTTGTATTTGTTCTGTACTTTATAAACTTCCCCAAGGTTGCCGTAAAAATTGGATCCCAGGTACTCCCATTTGGGTACAGCAAGATAAACACCAGCCTGCTTCATGTAACGCTCGGATAAGGCGTACTCCTTTTTTAAATTATACATGCTGCCGATGCCTGTATTGGCTTTGATGAGGAAGACAGTGTCCTGTCTTTTTTCAGCGACTTCCAGACTGAGTTTCATATAATGAATCACCTCATCATACTTAGGGCTGGGTAAATGCTTGGTTGCGCCGAAGATGACATTGGACATATTGAGGTAGGCACTGGTAAGTGCCGCCGTGAAATTATTTTTCAGGGAAATATCAATCACTTTTTCAAAATAGCTGCGGGCCTTATCATACTGCTCATTATTAAAATAGAATGCGCCGAGGCCGATATTGCAATTGTTTTCGAGATAGAGATAATTGATATCGTGGGCCAGCTTCATGGCAGTAGTATACCATTCAACGGATTTGTCGGACTGACCGGTGATCATAAAAGTTACTGCCTTCCAGTAATAACCATTGGCTTCATACTGCTGGTATTTATTTTCTTTTGATTTGTCAATGATCCAGTCAAGGATCAGGAATTTAGCTGCTGCATTATTGGTTTGCAGTCTGCTGACCGCCAGTACCAGGTATTTTTTCAGTGTAACCGTGTCTGATGCTTCTGTGGTAAGCACTTTCTTCAGTGAGTCAATTTTTAAGACATCCTGTGCCTTTAGGATGGTACCGGTTAGCAAAAAGAGAGAGGCGATGATGATAGTCCTTTTCATCTGAAGGGGATAGTTGGCTAAAGCTAATAAAAAGGGGCTGGTTTTTCATTTGATTTTAATTCTTTGCCGAACACTGCTCCACTTCTGCCGGATACATACAGGATCTGCCGTTCCCTTCCTGAAATTCATGGCGCTTTAGGGTAAACTGGCAAAGACAGATCCCCGGTTCATTCCCAAAAATAACCGTTACCTGTTTCCAGCGCTGAATACTATTGCTGTTATACTTACTTGCGGTACAGCAGTTGATAAATCAGTAAAACATGAAAAAAGCAATAAGCAGCATCGGGATCAGTTTTGTCATCGTGTTAGTGGTCTTTACCAGTTGCGGGAGCAGCGATAAGAAGCAATCTCAGCTGACTCCTGGTCCGCAGGTTATTGAAAACAAAGAATTCGATCAGGATACCTTACCTGATAAGCCGCATTTTAAATTCACGGTAGATGATACTTTTTACAAGATTGATTCTGCAAACATCAACGTTTATTATTCTTCATCAGATGCCACGATCCGGATCGACGCTGGGGCGAACGAGACGGGGAGACTGTCCATTGTCATTGACAATCTGAGGAACCTCCCCGGCTTTCGTGGCAATGGCTGGAAGGGGGCCAACATCATCCAGCCGGGAGCTGACACCGTAAGCAGCCAGCCTACTGTTACTTTTTATAAGAACCTCGGAATTGTATCATCCTGGAATAATCTGGATAATGGGTTTAACCAAACAGCCCCCAATCAGGATGGATCCCTTTATATATATGAAATACAAAGAATGGGGGAAAGAAATTTTTTGATCAAAGGACGGATCCAAACCCGTGTGCTGAAAAATAAATATGAGTCTTCAGCGGGTGAATTTAACCGTGACCATACTATCAGCGGAAGTTTTGTCGTGCCATTTGAAGACTACTGGTTAAAACTATGACAACCGTTTACAGGGAACAGACCGCCGTTACCTGTTTGGTACTGGCTCTTATTATTAATCCTGATTTTCTTTATACCATAAATCAAGCAATATGAATATTACCCTTTTACCCGGTGAACAGAAAATTGATACCTGGACCATTTTGTACCAGCCTCCCAAGGGCGGCAAATTCAATGGAAAATTACTCGTGACCAGCCAGCGGCTTTTATACGATGCAAAATTTGATTACAGTGCCAAAGGCATTTTAGAAGAATTTGCTTTTATCAAATGGGGCAGCGAGGGATTTCTGGAAATTAATAAAGCAGATATCCAGGCCGTGGAAGTAGAGAAAAGTTTTCTCGCCAAAAAATGTATTGTCATTTTAAAAGACGGCAGCCGGCATACGTTCAACTATGGGGCCATGAATATTGATAAATGTGCGGCGGCTATTCAATCAAAATAAAACCCTTGCTATGAAAATGAAGATCCTTCCTATTCTTTTTTGTGTTCTGTTATTCTCCTGTAAGAAAAAGACAGAAGATACACCTGACCCGGCTGGAACAACCGTATATATGAGCGGATACTCGACAGTTCCGGCAGCGAACGTAGCCTATGCCTGTTACTGGAAGAACGGAGCTGTTGTGCCCCTCACCAGCACCACGGCCCCCGGAAGCGATGCAACTGCAGAGGATATTGTAGTGCAGGGCAGTGATGTGTATGTGGTGGGGGGAGAAAAACTGGCAACTGGTATTTATGTAGCCAAGTATTGGAAAAACGGTGTGCTGACCAATCTTACTGATGGCACCCGTCAGGCTTATGCAGTAGCTATTGAAGTACAGGGAAATGATATACATATCGTTTTCCAGGAAAACAATGCAGCCGGGATAAGAGTAGTCAAATACTGGAAGAATGGAGTGGTGACCAATATTACTGACGGAACCAGCAATGCATATCCTGCTGGAATTACAGTCTCGGGTAACGATGTATATATCGTTGGGTCGGAATATGCCGGGGCGATACGTGTCTCAAAATACTGGAAGAACGGTGTGGCGGTCAATATTCCGGTCAGCGTTGTACAGAATGCGCTCTTTTATGATATTGCTGTTTCAGGCCCCGATGTATATGTGGCCGGCAATGAGTATTCAGTTACCGGATCAAAAGCAGTGATCTATAAAAACGGAACACCCATCTGGCTTACCACCTTGGCCCCGTCTGCTAATGCATGGGGTGGTATTGCTATCAGTGGTACAGATGTTTATGCCGGAGGAAACGGGTACAACGCTGCCGGTACTTCCATCGCCACTTACTGGAAAAATGGTAACGAGTTCAATCTTGGTGATGGGCTTACCAGCACCCAGGTCAGAGATCTTTTAGTATTTAATGCTGACTTGTATGTGTGTGGCGCTATTACTGGTAGCAGTGGTACGGGACTTGCCAGCTGGTGGAAAAATGGGGTCAGAAACTCCGTCAACAATACGGATCAAACCACTATTGCCACAAGCATTTTTGTAAAATGAATAATACAACTAACATGAAAAAAGTACTGATTGTTATTTGCCTGATTGCTTCTTCCGGATTGCTGGCATTTCAGATAAACAATGCGCCGGCTGAAGTTTGGAATGTAGCCACCATTGCCGGTTGGGAAGAAGATAATAACACGATGGACGGGCAGGGGACAAAGGCTCATTTTACCTGGCAGATGGGAGCATCGGCGATTGATGCTGCTGATAACTATTATGTGATAGACCAGGTATGTATCCGGAAAATGGATGCGGCTACCAATGTGACAACTTTATTTGGAATGGGTGCTTCGGATGCAAATGGGAACAGCCTTTCCATACCGGAGTCACCGGGGCAAGACGGTATTATGACTGATAAAGAAGGAAATATTTATCTCAGCAGTGGCAGGAACCATGCAATTTATCGTATCAAAGCAGATAAAACGGTAGAGCGATTTGCCGGGGAAGAAGGATATAAAGGAAAAGACGATGGGCCACGTCTTGAAGCCGGATTGAATAACCCAACGGGCTTATGTATGGATAAATCAGGAAATATCTATGTGGCAGATGCTTATAATGCATCAGTGCGAAAAATTTCACCTGATGGCAAAATGAGCACCCTTGCTGGTAATGGACAGATCGGGGATTTTACACCCGGAACCGGCAGGAATGCACAATTTCACGAGGTAAGGGCGATTGCGGTTGATAGTAAGGGCAATGTATTCGTGGCACAGAATGGTGGCAGGGGTTCCTGTATCGCAAAGATCAGCCCGGCGGGTGTGGTAACCAATTTTGCAGGGGATATCAATGCATTATTGCCAACCGGTGTTAACCATGATGGTACAGGAAAGGCTGCCAGGTTTATGCGAATCAATGCATTGCTGATTGATAAGGATGATAACCTGCTCATTGGAGAGAATACAAGGGTTCGGAGGGCAAGCCCCGCAGGGCTCGTTACTACCCTGGCTGGCAATGAAAACAGTGACTGGCGGGATGCAGCAGGTGCCAAAGCCATGTTTAGAAAAATTGCTGGTATAAGTATCGACAGTAAAGGAAATATCCTGATAAGTGATCAGTATTGTATTCGTAAAATGACAAAACAATAATAGAAACTTTAAAATCAGCAGTAATGAAAAAATTAAGTATTACAACGATGCTGTTGCTTTTTTGCAGCGTATTGTTTGCGCAAAATGGTAAAACAGTTCCGGACAATACCCGCCCATTACCGGAAGGTTTGGAAGTAGTCAAGGGGAAACTCAAAGCAAAGCCGGGTTACCAGTTTCAACTGACTACTGATGGAAAATCCGCTACGCTGGTGAATGCGAAAGGAGTGAGTACCAGTGGTACATTCAGCTGTGGATGTGGCAATAACTCTTCAACAGGTGCCTGTAGTGTGGTTATTCTGAACGGCGGCTTAAACTGTACGGGTAATTGTAGTTGTCAGCTCGTCACCATTATTACCAGTATCAAGTATGCTGTTGATCTCTCGGCGGGTGTTCTTAAAAAGCAATTATGAAAATAAATGGTTGATTCGATCCTTCAGCTGGTATACATGAAACAGCGGACCATTAATATTACAGGTAGTGCCAGAAATATGGAGGGAGGGGCCATGCTGGTGGCAGAAAATGTGGGTATTTACAGAGTGGATGGAATCCGGCAATGGGAGCAGGATTGGGTGGGTCAGCGGATCAAAATCATTGGCGATCTGGAATTCCGGAAAAGAAAAAACTATCACCTGATCCGGAATCCGATGGTGCAGTTATTGGGATGAATAATCCCGACGAGTTGAAGCCGATCATTTGTATTTAGACGTAACCTACACCTGACTTGAGCAGAACTTTTCTTTACTTCATTATTCTTAATTCTATTGTTCCTCTGTTCTGCTGTTCATTTCCTACCAGTTATTCACCTGGTCCGGATTGATCCTTTCTGATACATCCAACGGTTTATTCTCCCGCCAGTTTTTGTCAAATTTTACAAACCAGGAAATCCAGATGCTGCGGCTGAGGCGCATGAGCCAGGGTTGAAGTGAGATGAGGAGAACGGCGTTTGAGATCAGCCAGTATACAAAACGATTGTCATCAGTGGACATTCCAATCAGTACGAGCCATGCCACCAGGGTTGCAATACTCAGGGCTACGGTAAGGGCATAACTCACATAGCCGGTTCCGTAGTAAAAGCCGGTTTCAATTTCGGTGGGTTGCCCGCAAACCGGGCATTGTGTGTTCATCTCCATATTCCGCTTGAAGCTGATGGTGAGCGGATTTTTGAATAATTTTCCGTCCCTGCAACGCGGGCAACGACAGCTAAGGGTGGAAGCAAGATAGCCGCGACTGGTTGTTGTTTCTGCCATTTTATTATTTACTTATCAATTGGTCAATTACTTTCTCCAATGAGTGAACCTGCATTACACCAGATTGCCGCCAGAGTTGTTTCCCTTTCTGAAATAAGATCAGCGTGGGTACACTTTGCACCTGGAAGGCATTGGCCGCTGCCGGACTCTGGTCTATATCAATCTTAATGATCCGGACCCGATCACCTTTTCGCTGCTGCAATTCTTCCAGCACGGGTTTCATCATTTTGCAGGGACCACACCAGGTAGCGGTAAAATCAACTAATACCGGTGTTTCTCCATTGAGAATTTCCGCAAAGGTCTCTTTTTTATGGGTTGCTGACATTTTTTTCTTTTTTAAACATACTGAATAATAAGCCACCCATCAGGGCCCCGTAGGCCGTACTGTTATGCCAGGTGGATGTGATCCGGCAGGTACCATTGCTGCAGCCGATCTGCTGCCAGTACAAATAACCCGCAATGGAACCGAGGAGGACACCAATAATGGTTAATTTATTATTTAGTACCCAGTTCTTCATATTCAATTTCATCTGTTTTATTTTGATTGTTGTTGCGATTTACGGGAGTATAGCAATTGCCGCCGGCACAGCAAACACCGTCAGTAAAAAGGGCAATAAGGGTGAAAAGGGTGCCCAGGACGATACCTCCCGCATGTCCTTCGCTAATAGAGGAAGACAGAATGAGTACACCCAGGATGACGCGGATAAATTTTAAGGCCGTCCAGCCACTGCTTATTCGTGCGATGAGTTGCATTTTTGAATCTTTCGTACAAATTTCAGGGAGTTTTTGGGATGGGGAGGTGACTATAGTTACCAAATGGGAACAGGTTTGTTAAAGCTGGCCATGGCGGGCAGTCCAGTCCCGCCATCTATAAATGGAGCAAACAATAACGAATGGCTCCAAAGGACCCGGGGGCGCCGGGGGGGGGGCCTGCCGGGGGGGGGGAAGTGGGTCTCTAAAAATTTGAGTTGACGGGCCTCAACACGTAGCCGGAATGCCTTTTGGTAAAGACGGTCAAGTCCGGGGTGACATATTCCAAGATTGTGGCGGGACTCCGATTATTTTGAGTTTGCAACGGGCCACGAGTACGTCATACCGGCCTTGAGCCGGTATCTTTCATAAGAACAAGCTTAAAACAAAACGGCTGCCCGAAGACAGCCGTTTGTATAAAACCTACATCAACACATTACATTTTTCCTGGCAAAATCTTATTCCAGTACAACCAGGGCAATACCCTTCTTTTCAACTGGTACATACTCCATCTTTCCTTACTCTGATCAAAGGGGAAGGTTTCAATGGGTTGGTTATTATAATCAAATTCGCAAAGCACCAGTTTGCCATAACCGGTTACAACAGGGCAACTGGTATAGCCATTGTAACTGGCGGCCGGTTGCTGACCAGCCATCACTGCCATCAGGTTTTTCACGAGGACGGGGGCCTGTTTACGGATAGCTGCCCCGGTACGGGATGTGGGCAAAGAAGATGCATCTCCCAATGAAAATATATTGGGATATTTTACATGCTGCAGACTGTGTTTGTCAACATCCACCCAGCCGGCCGTATTGGCCAAAGGACTATTGCGGATGAAATCGGGCGCACTCTGTGGTGGGGTAATATGGATCATGTCAAAATCAACCCAGTATTCCTTGTCTTTATTTTGTTCCCCAAATCCCACAAATTTTGCTTTCTTGTTCGGGCCATCAATCTCCACCAGTTTGGTAAAGAAGTTCATTTGCACTTTGTCTCGCTCGGCTACTTTCTTCAAAGTTTTTTCATATTTATCAACCCCAAACAAACGGGTACCACCACTCCAGTACTGGATCTCTGTTTTGTCAAAGACATTGTGTTTTTTTAAGTAGTCGGCAGCCAGCCACATGATTTTATGTGGTGCTCCACCACATTTTACCGGTGTATTGGGATTGGTGAAAATGGCTTTTCCGCCTTTGAAATTTTTCAGGGTTTCCCAGGTATAGGGTACATTTTCCACGCTGTAATTAGAGCAAACTCCGTTTTTACCGAGGGTTTCTTTCAGTCCTTTGATTTCATGCCAGTTCAATTGGATACCAGGTGCTACCACCAGGTACTGGTAGTTGACTTTTTCCTGGTTATCGAGTGTTACCGTATTTTCTTCGGGCTGGAAGGAGATTGCTTTCTGATGGATCCATTTTACATTTTTTGGCATCACATCTTTTTCAGCATGAATGGTATCCTGCATATTGAATACACCTGCACCTACCAGGGTCCAGGCCGGCTGGTAATAGTGTTTTTCAGAAGGTTCAATGATAGCAATATCCAATTGCTTGTTCTTGCGGAGCAATTGTGAAGCAACGGAAATACCGGCATTGCCCCCGCCTACAATAAGAATCTGGTGTTGATGTGACATACTGTTGATTTTAGGATACTAAAATACAGTCATGGTAAGGGCAGTAACGTGATATCTGTCACTTATATGAAATTAACCCGTGTAATCATCGGTGCAAAGGGAAAGACCTGATAACAGTCACCCAATTTTGTGACTTATGTCATTCACACAGGTGAGTACCCACTTGAATTTTGTTTTTCTCAAACTGTGAGTAGCCGAACAAATTCAGGCAGGCAGTCCAGGATCCCTTGAAACCGGTCGTTTTTATTCATCAATTAAAATGCATGGCATATGAAAATCGAGCAAATCTACACCGGCTGTCTGGCCGAAGCAGCTTATTACATTGAAAGCAATGGTGAAGCCGCTATTATCGATCCCTTAAGGGAAACCCGTCCCTATATTGAAAGGGCGGAAAGAAATGGCGCCAAAATAAAATACATCCTGGAAACCCATTTCCACGCTGATTTTGTAAGCGGTCATATTGATTTGTCCAAAAAGACAGGGGCCACCATTGTATTTGGGCCAACCGCTGTTCCAGGCTATGAGGCTCATGTGGCCAAAGATGGTGAAGAGCTCACACTGGGAAATATTAAATTCCGGGTATTGCATACACCCGGACATACCATGGAGTCTACCACCTACCTGCTGATTGATGAAAATGGAAAAGAGCAGGCGATTTTTACCGGTGATACACTGTTTATTGGTGATGTGGGTCGCCCGGACCTGGTGCAAAAAGTAAAAGCAGAAGTGACCCCTGAATTTTTAGCCGGTCATTTGTTTGATTCACTCCGGAATCAAATCATGCCATTGGCTGATGACGTGATTGTATATCCCGGACATGGAGCCGGAAGTGCCTGTGGTAAAAACATGAGCCGGGAGACCACGGATACCCTGGGTCATCAGAAAAAAGTGAATTATGCCCTTCGTGCCAATATGACTAAAGAAGAATTTATTAAAGAAGTAACCGACGGACTGGTAGAACCTCCCCAGTATTTCCCTTATAATGTATTGATGAACCTGAAAGGAGGGGTGGATAGTATTGATGATATTATTGCCAGGGGAATGCGCGAATTGAATCCGCGGGAATTCCAGGCAGCCTGGGAAAGCCTGGAAGCAATGGTACTGGATACAAGAGGGAAGGATGTATTTGCCGCCATGCATATACCGGGATCCGTCTTCATCGGACTGGATGATAATTTCGCGCCATGGGCGGGAACACTTATCACTGATCTGAAACAACCCATTCTTTTCCTGGCAGATGAAGGAAAAGAAGAAGAAGTAATTGTGCGTTTGTCAAGAGTTGGTTATGATAACCCGGTTGGATTCCTGAAAGGTGGTATCTGGGCCTGGAAGGAAGCAGGTTTTGATACAACAGTGCTGGAAGAGATCGATGCAGAAACATTTGCGGCTTTGTATGATAGCGGCACCGAAGAGGTTAACCTTTTGGATGCCCGTCGTAAAAGTGAGTATGAGGCCGAACATCTCGTAGGAGCAGAAAATTTCCCGCTTGATTTCATCAATCATAACATGGCCCAACTGGATCGGAATAAAAAATACTATATCCATTGCGCCGGTGGCTATCGCTCTGTGATCATGTGTTCGATCCTGCAGTCAAGGGGATTTGAAAATCTGGTGAATATCAGGGGCGGCTATAAAGCACTCAGTCAGACCGGACTGAAGAAAACGAAATATACAGAGCCGAAAACGATGCTCTGATGTTGAAGAGGTTTTAGTGGAACCGGCCCGGGTAACGGGCCGGTTTTTTTGTGATTTGGGTCACCGGAGGTATCCATCATCATCGGTACATTTGTACTTTAAAGCTATTCAATATGCCAACGATAAAAATGACCACACAGGACTTTAAGGATAAAGTATTTAACTATGACCAGGAGAAAGACTGGAAATACCAGGGCAGTCTCCCGGCGATCATTGATTTTTATGCCGACTGGTGCGGTCCCTGTAAAATGGTGGCACCGGTACTGGAAGAGCTGGCTGATGAATATGAAGGCCGTTTACTGATTTATAAAGTAGATACCGATGTGGAGCAGGAATTATCCTCCGTATTTGGCATCCAGAGTATACCAACCCTCTTATTCATTGGTTCCGATGGCGAACCCATGATGCAGCCCGGCGCTTTACCCAAACATGTATTGAAAAAAGTGATCGAAGAAAACCTGCTGGTCATTCAATCCGGAAACAATGAAGGAGTTCTGGGATAACCGGTATACGGAAAACAGCAATGTTTACGGGGTGCAGCCCAATGCTTTTTTCAAGAGCTTTATTGATCAGCATGAGCCCGGTACTATCTTATTGCCTGCTGAAGGAGAGGGGCGCAATGCACTCTATGCTGCGGCGAAAGGTTGGACGGTAGATGCTTTTGATTTCAGTGCCGTTGCAAGAGACAGAACCATCGCCACAGCCCGCGAAAGGCAGGTTTCCATTCAATATAATCTGATTGATATCGGTTCTTTTAAAGCCGGTAAGCAATATGATGCTGTCGGGCTGATCTATGTTCATTTGCCGCCATTGCTCCGTCAGTCATTTCATCAGGAAATTTACCAGTCCATCAAACCCGGAGGTTTTCTGGTGCTGGAAGCCTATGCAAAAGAGCAAATACATTTTAATAGCGGCGGACCTAAGGATCCAGCCATGTTATATGATGCCCCCTCGCTTTGCCATGATTTTCCCTTTCTGCACCTGATCAGTTGTGAGCAAAAGGAACTGGAACTGGATGAAGGCCCTTTTCACCAGGGAAAGGCAGCTGTATTGCGTATGATCGGACAGCGCTTGTAAAATGAACAGCAGCCCGTTTTATTTTTTACTAAAATATACTTTCCAGATAACCGGTGATGCGCGGCTCCCATCCGGAGCATTCCCCCAAAATACATTCGGGGCCCGGCTGTCGATTCCGCCAATGATATACCCGGCGAGTATTTTGTTTTGACCTGATTGGTTAGCAAGAAAGAACCCGTCTTCATTATACCTATTCCCGGCTGCAGGGATGAACTCAGCTGCAGCACCAAAATAGCCTGAGAACTTTTCTGGTAACAGGTATTCTTTCAGCTGCCCACCCTTTCTTTCGATCACACTGATATGCCTGGCGAAGGGAACATTCTGATCAGACTGAACCGTTCCGTTGCTGTCTGCATACTGTACGGCTATTCCTCCAAAAAATACGGACCAGATTGTTTTGTTCTTTGCATCGTACACCGGAACACAGGCGGCATGGTAATGGGAAAACTGCTGATTGAATCCTTTGACTTCCTGGTGAGCAGTTTCGGATATGTCAGTAAGATTGGTGAATGGAAGATCTTTATCCGGTCTGAATACACCCGAAAAAACGGTCAGCATTTTTTTACCGGCTTCATCATATTGCGGCAAGAGGTTATAATCTCTCCGATGAAACAAAGTTGTATCCGTGATTGCAGAATAGGATGTTATGCTGAGCGGAAGCCCAGCAGTTGCAAGCCGGAAAATCCTGACCTGGTTGGTATATTGCTGGGAGAACCCGGGTCCGTGATCGGGACCATGAGGGTTATACCTTCCATCAAAGCGATGGCCACCGGCCAGATAATAGGCATCACCCAGCTTATTCATTCTTCCTCCGGTTACCGCCATTCTTTCATCTTTTAACTGACTGATCCATTCTGCCGGATCTTTTTCAGCAACGATCGCCCGGATCAGTTCCTTTACCTGTATCCTTGTGATATAGGGATGTGTGATATGATCTTTTGCCAGTTCGCTGTAACCATAACCACCTGCCAGGATCAGTTCGTTTCCATCCTGATAAAATTCCATGTTAGTGCTCTGTAATTGCTGGTTAATGGAAGGAGGCAGGCCATCCAGTGATCTCTTCCATATTTTTTCTTTCACCGGATCAAGTACAATCAGGTAATTGTTATTACTGTTTTTATTGAAGGCGGCAAAGGGTTGCTTCTTGTGCAGGCCATCGGTTCTGCCGCCAATGAGCAGGAGCAGATCACCGGAGCGGGCCCAGGCATAAGACTGCAAACCTGTGAAAGAAGGAATAATCACCGGGTCAAGATTTATTTTATATGGAAATCCTTCCTGTGCACGGACAGCAGGTTGCAGACTCATCACAAATAAAAAAGTGAACAGCAGGCGCATCGTAATTTTTTTTGAGTGAAGAAAAGCGGCTAAAAACCGGACTGCTAAATTACCTGCATACGATAGCGAAATGGGTGATATTGATCACAATGAATTACAATGGCAGTACAAATCAGATTACCACTCGCCGGGTCATGTTGACAAAGATTCAACGTGAAGAAGTAAGTAAAAAAAGAGATCCGGTTCTTTGTGTCTTCGAGTCTTTGTGGCGATATTTCATACAGGGTATGCTGAATCAGCGGCCTGGCCTTTCCAACTGATTACTTAGTGCGGCAGCTGGTCCTTGAACCTGCCATATACCCAGGTGCCCACAATGGCACTGAAGAGGGTAACGATTACCACCAATGCACCTGTACCAATCTGTGCAAACAAGGGCCCCGGACAGGCACCGGTGATCGCCCAGCCCAGTCCGAAGATGAGGCCACCATAGATCTGCCCTTTATTGAATTTTTTCGGCTCCAGTTTGATAGGCTCGCCATCAATGGATTTGAGTTTGAATTTTTTAATCAGGAAGACACTGATGATACCCACTACTACTGCAGAGCCGATGACTCCATACATATGAAAACTCTGGAGCCGGAACATTTCCTGGATCCGGTACCAGGATATCACTTCGGATTTCACCAGGATGATGCCGAAAAAGATACCGGCAATACCATATTTAATTTTGGATACAATGGGTTTATCCAGTTCTGAATGATTCACACACATCGCATTTTCAGAGCGGACTTCATAATCCGTATTCACCTGTTGTGCCACAAAGGGTTTTTCACTGCTGGCGATTTCGGGATTGATATTTTGTACTGACATACTGAGTAATTAAAATTGATTAGAGATGCAGGACATAAGGAAGGATCAGATTGGCCATAATAAATCCGCCGGCCATAAAACAACAGGTAGCTACCAGCGAAGGCCATTGCAGATTGCTCAATCCCATGATCGCATGTCCGGATGTACAACCACCGGCATAACGGGTGCCAAATCCTACCAGGAATCCACCGAATACCATCATGATCAGTCCGCGTGCGGTCAGTAACTGGGGCCAGGAAAATATCTCAGCTGGTATCAAACCGCTATAATCTGTAACACCATATCCGGCCATTTCTGCGGCCAGTTTGGGGTTTACTTCTACGGGGTTGGGATTGGAAAGAAACTGTGCTGCCAGTATACCACCAATCAGGATACCTGCTACAAAAAACAGGTTCCAGATTTCTTTTTTCCAGTCGTATTTAAAAAAGGGAATATTCGCTGGCAAACAGGCGGCACAAACATGCCGGAGCGAAGAAGAGATGCCAAATGATTTATTTCCAAGGATGAGCAGCAGGGGGACGGTGAGTCCGATCAGGGGCCCGGCCACATACCAGGGCCAGGGGTTTTTAATAAAGTCAGGCATAAAGTTGATTTTCTTTTACAAAGTTCCGGTCAGGAAAACCGCTTGCTGGTGATATTTATCACAGGAAAAATTAATTCTTTTTGGCCAATTCTTCTTTTTGGGCCATGATGGGTTGGTAAGGGCCAAATTTATGTTCTGTTTCCGTAAATCCATCGGTATAGGGACCAAAGGGATGATCAAATGGTTTTTTTGAAATATCGGGCCAGTCTCTGGAAAGATCTTTTTTAGGCCGGGGGCGGCTGTTCACAAAAGCGGCCAGGTCCCAGGCTTCTTCATTCGTTAGTTTGGGGTTATCATGTGAGGCCTGATTAAAAGGCATATTGTTTTTGATATACCCTGCAAAATTGCTGAGCCGGAATAATCCTGCACCATCATTGTAACTGTGTTCACCCCAGAGCGGCGGGTAGTCATAGTATTTCCCATCAAATGCCAGCTGTCCTTCCCCATTGGCGCCATGGCAGCTTTGGCATTGGGCCGTATAAACAAGTTGTCCCTTTGCCGGATCAGCAGCCCGGTTCAGGAATGGAATTTTCTCAATTCCAGATCCAACCGGCTTCTGACCTTTTTGTACATCTTTTCCCAGCCATTTGATATAGGCAGCCATGGCCTGGTATTCTTTACTGTTACTATCTGGTGCTGTACCATTCAGACTTCTTTCAAAACAATCACCCACTCTTTTATAGATGCTTTCCAGCGCACCGCTGCGGTCGCGGAATTTGGGATAGTTCGCATAAACAAGACTATAATTATTCCCCCAGTTTTTTTTGCCGGCCAGCAGGTGACAGTTCTGACAATTCATGCCATTGGTGATGGGTGCTACAGATCCTTTAGGCCCAAAATAAAGCGAAGTATGCATGATCAGTTCTTCCCCATAAATCACCTGTTCTCTTTCCTTTCCTTGTAAATCATGGTCGGTATAAAGACTGGGGGCTACCCAGCTGCTGTCTGTTGAAGAAGTTGCTGCCTGAGATGTGCCTGTACTTTTCAATGCGCTGACTATTTCACGCAAGGAAACAATGCCGGTGATGGCAAGGATGATGACCAGGGGCCAGTTTGATCTGATTAATTTCCACATACAATTATATCATCTGAATTCATAAGTTGTTCCCTGTAATTGGGTCAGCAGGGTAGGCGGCTGGTCCGTAGCTGTTGCACGGTTTTCCAGTCGCGGCGAAACAGGTGAGTGAGCCGCCAGGTATTCTTCAATCACGTTATGCATTAATACACCCAGCCGTTTCGGGTCTTTAATTTTTTCAATCCGGCAAATGGTATCATCGGGATCACCTTCTCTTTCACAGGCTACTACGCTGTATAATTTTTCGGGATCAAGGGCTGCCCCGTTGATTTTTACTTCATTGACCCTTTTGCCGTTTTCTTTACCGATCGTGAAATTCACTTCCATTCCGGCAAAGCGGACAAACCAGCCGCCAAATCTTTTGGAAGGATCTTTGGCAAAGGCATTCTGTAATTCTTTTTCCAGCCATTCCTGTAATTGTTTGCCTTTGACCCATCCTGTTTTGGCTTCACTGTCAACCGGCAGCATATTCCATAAAAATTCTTTGGTGATATTGGCTTTCCCCGTTTTACTATCCACTGCCAGCGGCTGACAAAAACGAAAACCATTACTCAGGGCAATATCAGGTTTGAACTTCCAGAGAATGGCATCGGTGATCAGGTTGTCCATGGGGGTTTCCATTACAAAATACCTGACCAGCGGCGTGCTGCTGACACCTATTACGCGGGATAAATCTTTTTGAAAGGGTGCCATGGCCTGATCCACCAGGGTCTGCATCTTCCGATCGGGTGGATAGAGCGCCGGATCCACATCCAGTAACTGGTACTGGAAAGATTTCATTTTACCATCGGCAACTTCAATATCCAGTTTACCCAGGAAAGAACCAAATGCACCACATTCGATTACTTTGGCATATTTCCCCTGAATGGGTACCCTTACTCTTTCATGGGTATCGGCACCAATGATAAAATCAACTCCTTCCACTGCGGAATTATTGGCCAGTCCGACCTGTTGTGCCAGTCCCATATGGGTCACCAGGAATATGATTCCGCATCCTTCTGTTTCTTTTAAGCGACGGATATATCTTGCTACATTCTCTTCGGCATGTTCAAAGCGGATGCCTTCACTGTAAGCAGGTGATTGTCTTTTGGGAATCAGGTGATCGGTATAACCAATAAAGCCAATCTTGGTGCCAGCTATGTTTTTTATCCAATAAGGAGGGAAGATCAGTTCTCCGTCATCGGCATCTTTTGTCTTGTGCCACATATTGGCGCAGATCTTGGCCCCCTGTGCATGGCCCATGTCATAGAGCATTTTCTTTTTCTTATACACTACCTCCCAGTTACCTGGCAGGAGCAGGTCGTATTGAAATTCATTGATGAGCGGGATCAGGGCTTCTCCTTCTGTAAGGGAAGCAACGGCGCTGCCATGAAAATAATCGCCGCCATCTATCAAAATTGTATTGGCAGGATCCTGTTTCCTGAAATGAGTAATCATTGTTTTCAGCACCGCCAGTCCGCCTCTTTTTCGGTAAACAGCTTTTCCATCTTCCCAGAAAAATTCATCATGGGTATTCAGCTGGGCATGGATATCAGCTGTGATGAGAATGGAAAATCGATTATTGGCAGCACCGGGTATGGCCTTTGATGAAGCAGCAATGATGCCGGTTCCCATAACGGTTCCTGCTCCGGCCAGTGCGGCTTTCTTTAAAAAATCACGACGGCTTTCAGGTACCTGGTTATTGTTTCCGGTATCGGGCATGGCAAAAGTTTAAGGTAGATATGCAGCTTAAAATTCTGTTTGTTGAATGAATTGCAACGTGACCAATATCACACTAAGCTATAAAAACAAGGTTAAAACTGGTAGTTAAAGAGGATATTCCATAAACTCATATCCACTTTATTGATGACATATTTGTCATTTCCGTAGGAATTCCCGCTTTTTCCCTTGTACACAAAAAGCAGCTGGGTTTCCAGTCCTTTTAGTAATCCTTTGAACTGATAACGGGTGTCAATATTCAGCTGATGATAGGAGGGAAGTCCGTATTTATTCAGCCGGTAATTGCTGACTTCGGGCAGATGGTAATAACCCATTGCGATGGAGCTGCTCAATCTGGCTTTGGGAATTTTGTAACCGGCTTTGAGCATGATGGCCGTTGCATCCCCGAATCCTTCATTTCTTTCCCTGGGGAGAAAAGTGAAGAATGGGTCACGTCCCCATTCCCTTGGCATGAGGTAACGGCCATGTGCGGTGATGCGGTTATAGTTCAGACTGGTTTCCCATTGTTCATTCTTCCATCCGATCCTGGCACCCATGGTCATGGCTTTGGCATTGGGCAGGATATATGCTTTTGCAGGATCATTGTTACCCCCATTTCCCACTGCATCCTGGCGAATCAGTTGTGCGGACGCGAATAACACTGATTTATTTTTCAGTGGATGGTTGTAATCGGCCTGTAACAGGGCGCTGTTGAAAATATTTTCGGTGAACTGGTTCCATCCGCTGATGGATAGTTTTGAATTGGCCTGCCAGGTAATGCCGGCCAGCAGGATCCCTTTGCTATGCAGGTTGCCGGCATATGTGGATTTGGTACCATTCACAGTAACACCGGAAGGGTAGATCCCAATGGATTCATCCACCCGGTACCATTTTACGGTACTGCGGGGAGAGATATTGTAGAGATAGCCACCCTGAAGTTTGATCTTTTTGATAGATCGGATATCAGCCCAGATCCCTTCTGCTTCGGTGGGTCGCATCCGGCCATCCTGCAGGTTGATAAAGGGCGTATTGATGAGTTGTTTGCCGGCAATGATCTGATTCTTTCG
Source organism: Chitinophagaceae bacterium (assembly GCA_016720745.1). Classification (GTDB taxonomy): domain Bacteria; phylum Bacteroidota; class Bacteroidia; order Chitinophagales; family Chitinophagaceae; genus JJ008. The sequence continues at coordinate 941,544 of JADKKA010000018.1, forward strand.
AAAAGAATATTTGATGTACAATTCTTCCAGCCGGTCAATATCTTTTTTATTCAATGGATCTTCAATATCAAATAACCCGATTTCATAGCGGTTCATTTGTCCGGTTTTGGTATCCGGTACTGCTAAATTGGAAGAACCGATATTGAATACAAAGAAGCCGCTCACCCCAATCTGGAAATTTTTGAATTTGCCTGATTCAAATTTGATCCCTCCACCGACGGCATTAGCATGATAATCGGTGAGACCGGGATGATTATTGGTGGCCATGAAATAATACCTGAAATGGCCACTGAAAGTTCCTTTGCGGAATGCGGACAGGATGGAAGTGGAATCTGTTTCTGCTTCTTTTGATTTCCAAATCCTGGGTGTTTCAGTTACTTCCTGGTGCTGGGCAAGGCTGCTGCTTGAAAATAAAGCAAGGAGGAGCAGGATGATAAAGCGTTGAACAAGAATTGTAGTTTTCATTTTATGTCAGGTGCACAGGAAGGGGAGGGTCAGAAGCCTGTTTTGATATAGGACCAGCCCTTTTCCTGTTTCAGAATAATTTCCCCGACGCCCATTTTTACAAAACCGGATTCAGGGATGATGGATTCTTTTGGAATATTTCTTTCTCTCAATGTGTTCTCACAGGCAACAAACTGGATACCCATGGCTTTGAACTGCCTGATTTTTTCCAGCTGTGTTGTTTTAGCTGCCATCAGCATTTCCACACCGGGGCCATGGGCCACCACTTCTATCTCTACGCTATCGCCCCATCCTGCTTTCAGGTTTTTCAGGTTATTCATCAGGCCTTTCCACACAAGGGTATCATTACTGCTTAATTGCATCACTACTTTATGAGCACCAGGCTGGCTGTTACCCAGGCTCTGAGACCAGGAAGAGATGCTAATGATGATCGAAAGGGTCAGCAGGGAAAGTCTTTGGCGCATTTGGTTATTTTTTAAAGGAGGAATAAAATTTACGCTGTAAAGATCAGGCAATTTTATTCATCAAACTATTCCAGGCGCCACCATTATATACTTCAATCCCTGCCGATTTTAAAATGTTTTTGGCCATACTGCTCCTGGCGCCACTGCGACAAACCGTGATCACGGGTTTATTTGTTTTTTTCAGGTCCTGAACCCGGCCCCTGATTCCGTCTAGAGGATAGTTCCGGCTGCCTGGTATATGACCTGATTTATATTCACCTGTTGAACGAACATCCACAATAATGGCTCCGTTAGAAACAAGCTCTTTGTAATTGACAGGGGTGCCACCAAATAGTTTTTTTAAAAATCCCAGCATGATTTATTATTTAGTTGAGTAAAATCTGAACGTCACTTAATCCGCCGCCATTGTACACTTCTGTTACCCCTTTTTGTTTAAGGATCGTTACACCCATTCCACTGCGGTTGCCGCTGCGGCAGTATAAAACGAGGGGCTTGCCCAGGTTTTTAAATTCTTCCACTTTATAGGGTATTTCTTCCAGCGGAATATTTTGAGCGCCGGGAACATGCTCGGATTCGAATTCCCAGGAACTTCTTACATCCACTATCACAGTGGACGGATTGTTGATGATTTCTTTTAACTGATTCATTTTTATAGGTTATAAACGACATTTAAAATGCCGCAGGTTTATAATGATTTTTTGGCGAGGTACCAGTCTGTTTTTTCAAGGGTAACATCTGCCAGTCTTGCTTCATAGTCCAGCAATGTTTTGGGTGGGGGCACAATTACTTTATCTCCCGGTTCCCAGTTCAGCGGCATGGCTACTTTATTGGCATCGCTGGTTTGCAGGGCCAGTAAAACTCTTTTGATTTCATGCATGCTTCTCCCCACATTGAGCGGATAATACATGATCAGGCGGATGATTCCTTTTGGATCAATAAAGAAAACGGCCCTGACCGCTGCAGTTTCACTTTCATTGGGCTGCAGCATGCCATAAAGTTTTGCCACTTTCATATCCAGATCGGCAATGATGGGGAATTGAAAATAAACACCGCTGTTTTTCCGGACATTATCCACCCAGGCAATATGTGAGTGGACACTATCAATACTCAGTCCCATGAGCCGGGTATTGTTTTTATCGAAGAAGGACTCCTGTTCATTGGCAAATCCGCTCATTTCAGTGGTACAAACAGGTGTAAAGTCGGCAGGATGGGAAAAGAGGATCAGCCATTTGTCTTTCCGGTATTCCGTGAAATTGAGTGGTCCGAGTGTTGTAATGGCTGTAAAATCCGGTGCTTGATCACCGATTCTGGGCATGCTGACAGGATTGTTTTCCATATTATTATTTTGGGCGTTGAATAAGCCGGGGAAGTCCCCCGGCCTGTATAACCATCAACCTTAACTGATTAAATATTTATAACAAAGTAGAAGGACATACATAATCACTGATCTTAAATTGATTGCTTTCTTTCAGTGATTTGAAGCCGCCTTTCACATCAATCAGGTTATCATATCCCCTTGCACGAAGAATGGAATTAAAAATCATAGAGCGATAACCACCTGCACAGTGTACATAGTAGGTTTTGTTCTTATCCAGTTGTGCCATGCTGTCGTTGATAAAATCAAGTGGTGCATTTTCTGCATCCAGCAGGTGCTCACTCTGGTATTCACTTTTCTTGCGTACATCCAGGATGTTTACCTCCTTTTTTTCCATGATACCGGCCAGTTCAGCAGCATCAACAGAAATAATGCTGTCTGTTTCTTTCCCTGCTGCTTTCCATGCATTGTATCCGCCTTTCAGATAACCGATGGTAAAATCATAACCCACACGGGCCAGTCGGGTAATTACTTCTTCTTCACGGCCTTCATCAGTTACCAGCAGGATTTCCTGTTTGATATCGGGAATCATGGCACCTACCCAGGGGGCAAACTGTCCGTCGATTCCAATATTGATGGCATTTGGTACAAATCCCTGTGCAAAAACCTGCGGATCACGGGTATCCAGTACCAGGGCACCGGTTTCGTTGGCTGCTACTTCAAAAGCATCCGGACTTAAAGCATGCTGTCCTCTTTCCAGTACTTTATCAATGCTGTCATAGCCCTGGATATTCATCATCACATTCAGCGGGAAGTAAGCGGGTGGGGCTACCAGTCCGGTGGTTACTTCTTTGATGAATTCTTCTTTGGTCATATCACTTCTCAGTGCATAATTGGTTTCTTTCTGATGGCCAAGAGTATCGGTTGTTTCCTTACTCATGTTTTTACCACAGGCACTGCCGGCACCATGGGCGGGGTACACAATAATATCATCGGCGAGGGGCATGATTTGATTCCGTAATGAATCGAATAAGTAACCTGCCAGTTTATCCTGCGTCAGATCCGTTACCAGTTTTTGTGCCAGATCAGGTCTGCCCACATCACCAATAAAGAGCGTATCTCCGGAGAACAGTCCCACTTCTTTTCCATTTTCATCACGAAGCAGGTAACAGGTACTTTCCATGGTATGGCCCGGTGTATGTAATACTTTCAGGGTTACATCACCCACTTTAAATTCCTGTCCGTCGGTAGCTATGATGGCATCAAAAGCTGGTTTGGCATTGGGGCCATACACAATCGGCGCTCCTGTTTTTTTACTGAGGTCGAGGTGACCACTTACAAAGTCAGCATGAAAATGCGTTTCAAATACATACTTGATGGTGGCATTATTACTTTCTGCCTTACGTAGATAAGGCTCCACTTCACGCAGCGGATCAATCACCACTGCTTCGCCCTTGCTTTCAATATAGTAGGCACCCTGTGCCAGACAACCGGTATAAATTTGTTCAACTTTCATTGCTTATTGTTTTTTATTACTGATGAATAACCAAATTTCGGAATAAGGGAAGGACTGCACAGTGACATCCATCACAATCAATGGCCGCTGCCGCCGGGGAAGAATAACTCTTTCACAATGATGTAAATACCCATGACGAGTACAAACCATCCGAAGCCTTTTTTCAGACTGGTAGCTGATACTTTTTTACTTAAGGCATTACCAATAAAAATACCAACAATGGCTAATCCGGTCACTGTTAACAGCAGTGTCCAGTCCATGGTTTGTTTACCCAGATCACCGGTGAAACCAATCAATGACTTGGCGGCGATGATCAGCAGGGAAGTCCCAATGGCCTGTTTCATGGGCAATTTGCTCAGCAATACAAGAGCAGGTATGATCAGGAATCCGCCACCGGCACCAACCAGTCCGGTGAGTAATCCTACCACGGCGCCTTCCACAATAATCAAGGGGTAATTGAATTGCTGTACTGTGTTTTTGTCGGCCTGCTCTTTTTTTGTCCGGATCATGGAGATGGAAGCAAAGACCATCAGCAGGGCAAAGAGCATCATCATCAGCAATGATTTCGTGACGACAAAATCACCAATGCTGAAAACTGCTGTTGGTATAGCCGGAACAATAAAGGCCCGGGTGGCAAATACGGCTGCAATAGAAGGGATACCGAATATGATAGCGGTGCGGATATTGATTTCTCCGCTTTTGTATTTAGGGAAGGCGCCTACGAGACTTGTGGCACCAACAATAAAGAGTGAATAGGCTGTGGCCAGCACGGGGTTTACATGGAAGAGGTATACCAGCACCGGTACGGTTAAAATAGACCCACCGCCACCGATCAGTCCGAGGGATATGCCGATAATAAGTGATGCGATATAGCCGATGATTTCCATGTCAGTTATTTGTGCAAGATTAGTACCCGCCGGGTTCTCACACTGTGACAGAAATCACAGCGGCTGTCTAGAGTAATTCAATCATGTTCCGGTGCAGCTTTACCAGGTTACGCTGTTCCATCTTCTTTAATAAACGGGAGATCACTTCCCTGGAACTGTTCAGATCGTCTGCAATTTGCTGATGCGAAAGCTCTATCTGCTTTTTCCCGCTGTCTCCCGCATGTCTTTTCAGGTAGAATTCCAGTCTTTCATCCATATTCCGGAAAGCGATATTATCAACTACAGATAAGAGTTCTTCAAAACGTCCCCGGTAGGTCTGGATCACGAACTGGTACCAGGTTTTATACTTATTCATCATCTCATCCATCAACTGGATGGGGATCATCAGCACTTCTGTATTCTCTTCTGCCTGTGCCATGATTTCACTGGTGGTGGACTGGATGGCACAGATCATGGAAACAGCACAGGCCTGTCCGGGTTCCAGGTAGTACATCAGGAATTCACCGCCATCCTGATTTTCGCGGTAAATTTTGATTCGACCTTCGAGAACCAGCACGGTGGATTTAATAAACTGACCGGTACGCATGATTACATCACCGGCATAGAAGGTTCTTTGCACGGCTTCCTTTTCAATCATCTCGATCAGGGCTGGTTCAAAATCGGGGAATAATTGTTTCCAGTTCATACAGTAAAGTTAGTCTTCCAAAACGGTTTCCATTTTCATACTTCGGCTGCCCTTGATCAGGAGCTGACTATTTTCCGGGTTGGCCGCTTTCAGCCATTCCTTTGCGGCGAGTGCATTGGGAAGAGACACAAAGGGATGTGTGAGCTGCAGAAAATCACCACCCACCAGTACCACCTGGGTCCAGTTATATTTTTTCAGCAGGTCAACGATAGATTGATGTTCTGCCAGACTTTCGGCTCCCAGTTCGGCCATGGCTCCGAGCAATAGTATTTTCTTTTCAGCATTGATCGCTGCAAAATTTTCAATCGCCAGTTTCATGCTGGAAGGATTGGCATTATAGGCATCGAGAATAATACTATTGCTTCCTTTTTGTATTAACTGGGAACGGCTATTGGAAGGAGTATACTCTTCCAGTGCTTTTTTAATTTTTTCATCCGGTACACCAAAATATTTTCCAACGGCGATCGCTGCCAAAACATTGGGGAGATTATAGTCTCCCACCAGTTGGGTTTTAATATTTCCTGTTGCTGCCCCTTTTGTTACCGCTACTTCCAGGAAGGTTGCTGTTTTTAAAGCATGGCCTTCAATATCAGCAGCAGCAGTGCCATAGGTAATGATATTGCTGATGCCTTTGCTCATTTCCCGGAGATAATCATAATCCCACATCACGAATGCAGTCCCGTTGTATTGACGCAAATGATCATATAATTCGCCTTTCCCTTTTTTGACTCCTTCCACACCGCCAAAACCTTCCAGGTGTGCTTTGCCACAGTTGCTGATGAGTCCGTGTGTGGGCAGTGCATAGGTGCAATAGGAGGCAATTTCTTGTTGGTGGTTGGCACCCATTTCCACTACCGCTATTTCTGCATCCTTTTTTATTTTCAGCAGCGTGAGCGGAATTCCGATATGGTTATTGAGATTTCCTTCGGTGGTATAGGTGCGGAAAGCAGATTGTAATACGGCGTGGATTAATTCTTTGGTGGTGGTTTTTCCATTGCTGCCGGTGATGGCCAGTACCGGAAAGGGTTTACCAGTTGGTCCGTTGCTGAATTGCTGCCGGTGGTATTTAGCCAGTTGCTGCAAGGTAGTCAGTACATCAGAAACCAGGATTGTTTTTCCTTCTATTTGATAAGCCGGATCATCAATCACTGCAAAGGCGGCACCCGCATCCAGGGCTTTTTGTGCAAAGGCATTGCCATTGAAATTGTCACCTTTGAGTGCAAAAAAAAGATCCCCGGTTTTTAGTTTCCGGGTATCCGTTTGTACGGAGGGATGCTGCAGGTACAACTGGTACAGTTCGGCTATTTCCATTTGGCAAAAATAAGCAGGTGGGGCATGGCAATAAAAAAACCCCGGAATTCTCCGGGGTTTCAATCTTATAAAAGCTTATTATCTTTTTTGTCTGCGGGTCTTGTAGTGCTGACCAGTTTTACGCTTGTTTCCTTCGGGGCTACCCATGCGGTCCATAGCGCAACGGAATCCAAGGGTACTGAGCGACTGATCTTCTTCCAGGAAGCGACGGCTGCCGGGAGTGAGCCAGTAAGCACGATCGTTCCAGCTTCCGCCTTTGTACACTTTTGATTTCTCAGAGTGGATCATGGTGGTAACACCATAACCATAGGAAGACTGGGAGAGAGAGTCACCATCGAGGAAGTCGATCACATTACCGCGCTGATAGTTCCGGCGGTTTTTGCTTTCGGCATCTGTTACATTGGCCATTTTCACACGACCAGTGCTGTCTTTCTCGTAACGGGTGGAAGGATCCATGGAAGTGGAATCAGCCACATACAGTTTCTTGTATTTGTTACCGCGGAAAGGAGCGGGCATATCGTCGAAATCAAGTGTTGATAAAGGACGGTAAGTATCTTCCACCCACTCATTCACATTTCCGGCCATATTATAAAGACCGAAACCATTGGGGTAGAAAGATTGTACTTCGGCAGTATAGAAGGCACGGTCATTCAGACCACCTGCCACACCGGCGTTATCACCTGAACCTCTTTTGAAGTTGGCCAGGAAGGTACCCTGCCAGCTGCCGCGACGGCTGTCACGCAGACCGGTCATCTTGGGATCCCAGGGATACATTTGTTTATTGCTGGCTAATTCCTCACCACGCTTACCTTCTTTAATGGAAGGACGGGGGTTTTGGTTAATCAGACCATAAGCGGCATATTCCCACTCTGCTTCAAAAGGCAGACGGTAATCAGGCAGCATGATGCCGGATTCCATGGTTGCCGTTGTTGCTTTAGGCTCATTTTTCTTGGTCTTCATTTTACCGGGAGGGGCTGTGTACAGACCCAGCAGGTAAGACTTAGTAGTGAAATTATTATCACCCTGCTGAGCGCCGGGCTTCAGGTTACTTTTATTAACGAAACCTTCCTTCATCAGGTTCTTTTCGTTGACGCGGTCACTTCTCCAGAGACAAAAATCTTTGGCCTGTCTCCAGGTAACGCCTACCACGGGATAATCATTAAAACCGGGGTGACGGAAGTAGAATTCCACGAGGGGTTCATTGTAACTCAGTTCACTTCTCCAGCAAAGCGTATCAGGCAGGGCGCCTTCAATGATCTTTGCATTGGCAGGATCAGTGGGGTCAAAAACGCGGTACAGCCAGTGCAGGTACTCACGGTAATGAACGTTAGCTACTTCGGTGCGGTCAATGTAGAAAGAAGGAACAGATACACGACGGGGAATATTATTCCAGTCGCCCATCACATCTTCTTCTGTTTGACCCATGGTAAAGGTACCACCCTGTACGAAGACCAGACCGGGGCCAAGGCCCTGTTCTTTGGACTTATTGACGCGGTAGCCGCCTTCATTCTTGTCGTTGTAATTCCATCCTGTGACCGAGGACTTGTCTTGCTTTTTCTTGAAAAGCCCGCCGTTTTTACAGGATGCCAGCAGCACCACGCAGGATAATAGGATTGTTAAGTTTTTCAAGCTCATAGTTTTTTGCATAAACCTGTGAATTGGAATATTTTTAACGCCGGTTGAGATAAAATATTGCACCCGTGGACATTTTACCAGCCGGATTTGCGAATATAGGCACTTTCGTTAAACGGGGGTACGCATTAATACTTTATTTGATGGGTAAAATCCCGATCGTCTTATCTTTCCAGTCATGCAGAAAAAACCGGTCCTGACGCTGTTGGCAAGCCTGCTTTTCCTGGGTCTTTCGATCCAGGCCCAGCGGAATTATGCGCCCGGGTCGGTGCTATCTTCAGGCAACTGGTATATGTTCGGGGTGCAGCGGCCCGGGGTATATAAGATAGATATACCCATGCTGAACAATGCCGGGTTTAATACCTCCAATCTCTCTTCAGCGGCCATCCGCTTATTTGGCAACGGGGGCGCCATGCTGTCGGAGGCCAATAACGGCAGCTGGACAGATGACTTAAAAGAGAACGCTATCCTGGTGGTCGATGGTGGGGACGGACAATTAAACGGGACAGATTACATCCTTTTTTATGTCAATGGTCCGGATGAATGGATCAGGGATTCTGTGAACCAGAGCTTTCAGCACCGAAAGAACATCTACAGTGATAAATCTTATTATTTTCTTACAATCGGTGGCAATGGCCGAAGAATGACAACTGCCCCCTTGCTGGGATCACCGGTGATAACGGTCAGCAGTTTCAATGAACGTTATTTTCAGGAACTGGATACAGTGAATTTTTTGGGCAGTGGGAAGGAATGGTATGGCGAAGAATTATCTGCCTTACCGGGCCGGTCGCTGACCCGGAATTTCAGTGTGAATTTTCCCAATGTACAAACCGGTGCCGGGTTGCAACTCAGGGTTCAAACCGTGGCCCGATCGGTCAATAGCAGCAGCCGTTTTGAATGCCGGATCAATAATCAGCTGGCCGGTAATGTACCCATCAATCCGGCAGGTAGCGGTCCCTATGATTTATTTGCCCAGCCGGGTACCGGTTCATTTTTAGTTCCCGCTGCGCAGGCCACCAATACCATCAGCTTTAATTATGTACCGGGTGGAGTGAATGCCCAGGGATGGATCAACTGGTTTGAATTATTTACACGTAGAAATATATCATTGAATGGGGTTTCACAATTATTATTCCGCGACTGGTCAAGCGTCGGCAACAGCAGGGCGGAATTTGTAGTAAGCAATGCCGCAAGCAGCACATTGGTATGGGATATCACGGACCCGACTATACCGCTCAGGATGCAGGGCACGAATAGTGGTACTGAATTTCGATTTGTGAATGATGCCCTTCGCTTAAGAGAATATGTAGCATTTAATCCGGCAGAAGCATTATCACCTTCATTGGAAGGAGTGGTGGCCAATCAGAATCTGCATGCGGGTGGTCCGGCTGATCTGTTGATTATAACCTATCATTCTTTATTACCGGAAGCCAGGAGACTGGCCGGTTTACACCAGCAGCGCAATGGCATCAGTTCGGTGGTTGTTACTACTCAACAGGTATTTCAAGAATTTGGCAGTGGCACACCGGATCCCACAGCAATCAGGGATTTTGTAAAAATGTACTGGGATAAATATGGCAGTACAGCCGGACGGCCGAAATACCTGCTCTTGTTTGGAGATGCCTCTTTTGACTATAAGTATCGTTTATTTAATAATACCAACCTGGTGCCTGCCTGGCAAAGTGTTTCCTCACTTGATCCTTTGGGTTCTTATACTTCAGATGATTTTTTTGGATTCCTGGATGACCAGGAGGATATCAATTCCAATGCACTCATCAATCTGCTGGATATTGGTATTGGAAGGATTCCTGCCAAAAACCCCGAAGAAGCTAAAAATTATGTAGACAAAGCCTTTGCTTATTATGCACCGGAAAGTCTGGGTCCCTGGCGGAATAATCTTTGTTTTGTAACAGATGATGAAGATGCCAACCTGCATTTTCAGGATGCGGAGATCATTACTTCCACCGCGGCATTAACCGGACCTGTATTTAATATTCAGAAACTTTATCTGGATGCTTACCGGCAGGAAACCAATGCGGGTGGTGCCCAGTATCCGGCCGCTAACCAGGCCAGTAATAACCAGGTGATCAGCGGATCACTGATCTGGAATTTTAATGGTCATGGTGGTCCGCGCCGGCTCGCAGAAGAAACCGTACTGGATCAGGAAATGGTGAACAGCTGGAAGAACAGCAATCGCCTGCCTTTATTTATTACGGCTACCTGTGATTTTGCGCCATATGATAATCCAACCATCTCTTCACTGGGAGAGGATCTGTTACTAAGACCGGCATCGGGCGGTATCGGACTCATGACCACTACCCGGCCGGTATTTGCATTCAGTAACCGGATCATGAATAATAATTATATGCGCTTTGCATTGGAAGAAGGGGCGAATGGCCGGTACCGGTCCTTGGGGGATGCGATCCGTGAGACGAAAAACTTTACTTACCAGACCCTGGGTGATATAATTAATAACCGAAAGTTTACCCTGCTGGGAGATCCGGCTTTGACCCTGGCCTTTCCTGCGCAAAGAGTAAGGATTACCAAAGTGAATGGTATACCGGCCACGCAGGCAGATACCCTCAGCAGTACTGAAAAAATTACCATTGAAGGGGAAGTGGTGGATTTGCAGGGCAATCTGCTGAATGGATTCAATGGGAACCTGTATCCGGCGGTATTTGATAAACCGCAAACCATCTTTACGCTGGGCAATGATCCCGGAAGTTTTGCGGCACCATTCCAAACACAACAGGTGGCGCTGTTCAAAGGACAGTCTACCGTAACCGGAGGCCGCTTCAGTTTCAGTTTCCGTGTACCCAAGGATATCAATTACCAGTTTGGAAACGGGAAGCTGAGTTTATATGCAGAAAACGGAACCACTGATGCGAATGGTTATTTTAATAATATCATTATTGGTGGAGAAGGAATAGATAACAGTGGTGATAAAACCGGGCCGGGCATCCGCTTATTTTTAAATGATGAATTATTTGCCAGTGGCGGGGTTACCAATCAGCGACCCAGGCTGATTGTAAAACTGGCCGACTCTTCCGGAATCAATACCACGGGTTCGGGTATCGGACATGATATTGTGGCTACTTTGGATGATGATAACCGGCAGTTTTTTATTCTCAATGAATTTTACCAGGCAGAATTGAATAGTTATCAGCGGGGAGTGGTCAGGTTTCAGTTACCGGAACTGGCACCGGGGAGGCATACCCTTAAATTAAAAGCATGGGATGTACTCAATAATTCCAATGAAGCGGTACTGGAATTTATTGTTGCTGATGATGCTGACCTGGAGCTGAAACATGTATTGAATTATCCCAATCCTTTTACGACCCATACCAGTTTCTGGTTTGAGCACAATAAACCCGGACTACCCTTACAGGTACAGCTGCAGATAATGACTATTACAGGCCGTACGATTAAAACTTTCAGCCGGATGATACAAACAGACGGGAACCGGTCGGCCGACCTGGAATGGGATGGTCGTGATGATTTTGGAGACCGGGTGGGAAGGGGGGTGTATTTATATCGGCTTCGGGTAACTGTGCCGGGCGGAAAAGCAAAAGAAGTGCTGGAAAAGCTGGTCATTCTGTAAAAAATACAGGTCGAAAAGGGGGTTCAAAACGGGTTTGGAACCGTGATTTGGCGCCGGCCTGATTAAAATCACTAGCCCGGTTGAAAAAGAGCGTTAAAAAAAATACAATAAATAGGAAAAGAATTCGTTTTTTTGAAGCTTTGGCGCCTTTCCGAGAACCCGGATGAGGTGGTTCAAAGTCCGGAAAATCAGAAAAACCACAATTTTTTCGTTTCGGATAAAATTTTCTATTTTAGTTTTGTTTTTAATCAAAAGCTCTATATTTACACCATTATTAAAAATTTTCTAATGAGACCAACTGCTTTAAAACTAACTGCCGTTACATTGCTTTTTTGTGGCATAACCACCGCAATCAATGCACAATCAAAAATTAATGTTGTTACCACTGCTGTTCCTTTCCTCCGTATATCACCTGATGCGCGTTCTGGTGGTATGGGTGAGCTGGGAGTAGCTACTTCTGCTGACCAATATGCCGGCCTCTGGAATATTGGTAAAGCCGCTTTCAACGAGAAAAGTGGTGTGGCTGCAACCTATACTCCCTGGCTGAAAGGCGTAGCTGATGATGTATTTCTGGCTACACTGGCTGGTCAGTACAAATTCTCTGACAATCAGGCGATCTCTGTAGGTCTGCGTTATTTCAGCCTCGGTGATATCCAATTCACTGATGCCCTCGGTAATGACCTGACTTCTTTCCGTCCCCGTGAGTTCGGTATTGATGTTGGATATTCCCGCAAACTGAATTCAAAGCACGGTATCGGTATCGCTTTGAAGTATATCAATTCTAACCTCGCCAGCGGTTTCACTGCAGGTGGTACTACTTACAAGACTGGTAGCTCTGTAGCTGCTGATCTGGGTTATTATGGTAATGCCGTTAAGGCTTCCGGTAGCGGATGGGCCTGGGGTGCTGTTCTTTCTAACCTCGGTTCTAAAATCTCTTACACTGATAATGCTGACGCCAAAGATTTCATCCCTGCTAACCTGGGTCTTGGTGCCAACTATACCAAAAAATTCAACAATGTTAACTCTATCGCTTTCGGCGTAGAAGTAAACAAACTGCTGGTTCCTACTCCTCCGACTGATTCAGCCGGTCTGGTAGACTACAGAAACAAAAGCGTAATCGGTAGCTGGTTCAGCTCATTCGGTGATGCAGAAGATGGATTCGGCGAAGAAATCAAAGAATTCGCTGTATCTCTGGGTGCTGAGTACTGGTATAACAACCAGTTCGCTCTCCGCGCTGGTTATCACTACGAGAACAAATACAAAGGCAACCGCCGTTATTTCACAGCTGGTGTTGGTCTGAAATACAACATCTTCGGTTTCAACTTCGCTTACCTGGTTCCTTCAGGAAGTGGTGTTAACCGTAACCCTCTGTCAAACACACTCCGTTTCTCTGTGTTGTTTGATTTCAGCAGCGGTGCTAAAAAGTAATCGGTTCTCATGTAATATATTGCAGCGCCTCCCCTTCGGGAGGCGTTGTTTTTTTCACCCCCCGTTGTCCTAATTTCGCCACATCAACAGCAAGTAATAGTATGTCTTACAGAATCGGTTCAGGAGTAGATTATCACCGGCTGGTAGAAGGCCGTGAATTTTGGTTGGGTGGTGTACAGGTAGCGCATCATAAAGGAGCACTGGGCCACAGCGATGCAGACGTGCTGCTGCATGCCATTTGTGACGCATTACTCGGTGCCCTGGGACTGGGTGATATTGGTACCCATTTCCCGGATACCAGCGCTGATTTTAAAGATATTGACAGCAAGATCCTGCTGGAAAGAACCATGCACCTGATCCGGGCGGAGGGCTATGGCGTAGTGAATATTGATAGCACGCTTTGTTTGCAGTCGCCTAAAATAAAATCATACGTGCCCGCGATGCAGGAAGTGATAGCCCGCATTGCAGGAGTAGAAATAAAAGATGTTTCAGTCAAAGCCACTACCACCGAACAACTGGGTTTTGTGGGCCGGGAAGAAGGATTAATGGCTTATGCCACCGTTTTGCTAAAAAAGCAAAGCACAGAATAAACAGACCGGGTAAACCCTTACAGAATTATCTTTGCCGCGATGTCAACCGTTACCATCAGGGTTATTAATCACTCGGAGAATCCACTTCCCGAATATGCCACTTCCGGATCATCAGGGATGGATCTGCGGGCCAGTTTAACGGCCCCTCTGCATCTGTTACCGATGGAACGAACGCTGGTGCCTACAGGACTATTTATTGAGCTGCCGGAAGGATATGAGGCACAGATACGTCCAAGAAGCGGCCTGGCCATTAAGCAGGGAATTACCTGTTTAAACAGTCCGGGTACCATTGATGCGGATTACCGGGGAGAAATTAAGATTATCCTGGTCAACCTTTCGGGGGAAGAACAGGTCTTGCAACCAGGTGACCGCATCGCACAAATGATTATTCAAAAAGTAGAAAAAGCAGTTTGGGAATCCGTTCCCGAAATATCAGTAACCGAAAGAAATGCAGGTGGATTTGGACATACAGGTAAACAATAAAAAAAGCGCAGCCTTGCCAAAGGGAACATGGATCATCTTTCTGATCATGATCCTTTCGCTCTATGCCTGCCGTTCTACCAAGAAAATACAAAGTGCCATTGTTAAAAAAGATACAGTGGCGATTCCCATAGCGGTGGTGGATCGTTCAAAAGATGATTCTGTATTGTTTATACAGAAGCATTACGACAGCATCATTCAGAATAAAATCAACTATACCACCTTCTCCGGAAAAGTAGATGTGGAATATCGGGACGGCGACGGAAAAAAGTATGATGTCAATGCCGTGATCCGGATGTATAAGGACAGTGTGATCTGGGTATCTGTTACTGCCATCCTGGGTATTGAAGGACTAAGGGCCTATATCACAAAGGACTCTGTGAAGCTGCTGAACAAACAGGATAAAGTGTACACGGCCAGAAGTGTTTCTTATTTACAGGAAGTAACCGCACTGCCGCTGAATTTATCGACCCTGCAGGACCTGCTGGTGGGCAATCCGGTTTTCCTGGAACCGCGGATTGTTTCTTACTCCACTTCACCCGGTACTATTTCCTTGCTGAGCCTGGGTGATTTTTTCAAAAACCTGTTTACGATTTCAGCAGACAATAAACTCACCATCAGCAGCAAGCTGGATGATGTGGAAGAAATGAGGAACCGGACCTGTTATTTATCCTATGAGGATTATGAAACCAAGAAGGGGCCGAATTTTTCCACCCGCAGATCCATCAATGTATCAGAGAAAAAGAAGCTGGACATCAAGCTGAATTACAGACAGTATGAATTTAATGAGACGTTAAATTTTCCCTTTAATGTGCCTAAAAGTTATAGTCATAATTAGGCGAATAAAATTTAATTTGCATACAGCCGTTATAGACGGTATCACATCCGGCCCCATTTAATCACCCGATCCCCCTTTTTATCATGAGAAAAAAAGCACTACTTTTTTGGGTCATCATTGCCGGATTGCTGCAGGGATTGTCTGCACAGGATAAAGCCCAGCTGGAAAAAGAAAGACAGGCCATTCAGCAGGAGCTGAAAGATATTCAGCAGATGTATAATAAGGTAAAGGGACAGACCAAGCAGTCCCTTGGACAGCTGAATGTACTGAACCGGAAGATTGCCCTTCAGGAGCAATACCTCAATAATATCAATAAAGAGATCAGGAATATTGATGATGATATTTACCTGAGTAATCTCGAGATTTATCGCCTGCAGAAACAACTGGATACCCTGAAATCGCAGTATGCCCGCTCCGTGGTGTATGCTTATAAGAACAAGAGCAATTACGATTACCTCAATTTTATTTTTTCCGCCAATAGTTTCAATGATGCCATCAAGCGGGTAGCTTATCTGAAAAGTTACCGGGCCTACCGCGAAAAACAGGTGGTGACCATCCTGGAAACAAAGGACCTGATTGCAAAAAGAAAAGAACAGCAGCTGGTGCGGAAGGATCAAAAAAATGTAGCGCTCACCAACCAGACCAAGCAGGTACAGGAACTGGAAGTACAGAAAAAGGAAAAAGCTACCGTGGTGAAGCAATTAAAATCGCAGGAGAACGATCTCTCCAAGCAAATTGCGGCTAAGAAGAAGCGTGATAAAGAACTCAACAACGCGATACTTGCGATTGTAAGAAGAGAAATTGAATCAGCCAAGGCCAAGGCAAAAGCTGAAGCAGAAGCCAGGCGTAAAGCGGAGGAAATTGCCAAAGCGAATAATCCAACCACTGTTGTAAAGCCTGATAATACCGGCAAACCGGTTGAGGGAGGTACCACTACTACCGCAGTTACTGCCAAACGGAATGAAGTAGCTAAAAAACCGGAGAGCTATCTTGATTTGAATTCAAAAGATGTGGCACTGAACAGCAGCTTTGCAGCCAACCGGGCCAAACTGCCCTGGCCGGTGGATAATGGAATTGTGGCCCTTCGTTTTGGCAACAACAAAATTGAAAATACCTTACTCACTTTCGATAACCCGGGATTGACCATCGCCACGCCTTCCCCCGGTGTGGCGGTAAAAGCAGTCTTCGACGGAGAAGTGAGTGCCGTGTATAGTCTCGGTGATGGTTCCGCAGTGACGATCAGACATGGTAAGTACTTTACTACCTACAGTAATCTTTCCGGTGTAACCGTATCCAAAGGTGCAACGGTAAAAACCGGTCAAACCATTGGTAAGGCAGGAAGAGATGATGAGGGGAATGGCGGACAGATAGATTTTATATTGATGATTGAGACTAAGAATGTGGATCCGCTGCCCTGGCTAAGGAGATAATTAAAAAGAGACAAGAAACAAATCTCAAATAAATTAAAAAAGGGAGAAAATTAAAAAGGGCGTACCCTATTTTAATTTTCTCCCTTTTTGCTTTTAGTTTATTTGGTTCTTGTTTCTTGTCTCTTGGTTCTTTTTTTTGTTTCTTGTCTCTTGTTTCTTGGGATTTTTTTCTCACAAAAAGCGTTCATATAGTTTCTCATACACCGGCACTACACGGCTGATGTCAAATGTCTTGGCATGATTGGCAGCTCTTTCCTTGAAACCATTCAGTATAGTATCATCTTTGATAATACTGATGGCCTTGGCCGTCATGGTGCTGATATCTCCTACATCTGCTAAATAACCAGTTACACCTTCCACATTGATTTCGCCTAAACCACCGGCATTGGTGGAGATCACCGGTACACCGGCCGCCATGGCTTCGAGGGCAGCCAGACCAAAACTTTCATATTCGGAAGTAAGTAAGAACAGATCAGCAATGGCCAGGATATCTTCCATTTGTTCCTGCTTTCCTACAAAGCGTACTTCATCAAATACACCTAATTCTTTGGCAAGATCTTCGGCGGTAGAACGTTCAGGACCATCTCCTACAAAAAGCAGTTTGGAAGGAACTTCGGCTCTTACGGCTGCAAATATTTTCACCACATCCTGCACCCTTTTGATCTTCCTGAAATTGGATGCATGGAGCAGGACCCTTTCGCCATTGGGGGCGATAACTTTTTTAAAGGCATCAATGGGTTTGCGGCTGAAGCGGCTAACGTCCACAAAATTGTAAATGACTTCTATTTCTTTTTCAATCGCGAAATGACTGAAGGTTTCATCGCGGAGATTATTGGACACCGCGGTGATGGCATCACTCTCATTGATGGAAAAAGTAACCACCGGCGCATAGGTCTTATCGCGGCCCACCAGGGTGATATCGGTACCGTGGAGGGTGGTGATAACGGGAATCTGTTTGCCTTCTTTTTTCAGGATCTGCTTGGCCATATAAGCGGCCGAGGCATGGGGAATGGCATAATGTACATGCAGCAGGTCCAGGTTATTGTTCTTGATCACATCCACCATGGTACTGGCCAGGGCTGTTTCATAAGGGGGATAATCAAAAAGCGGGTAGGTGGGTACCTGTACTTCATGGTAAAAGATATTCGGCATGAACTCATTCAGCCGCACCGGCTGCTGGTAGGTAATAAAATGTACCATATGGCCTTTCTGGGCCAGGGCCTTTCCCAGTTCAGTGGCCAGCACTCCGGAACCTCCGAAAGTGGGATAACAAACAATTCCGATCCGCATAGTATTATAAAATCAGTTGCCGAAGGTAACCTTTTTAACGGAGTAAGGTTTGCCGTTTATCGCAAATTGGCAGCCGGGTTTTTTATGTTTCGGTTATCTTTAATAAAAATTACCGGATGCGTAAATTATTCCTGTTTTTAGGGTTGCTGGGTTTGAATGGCCTCCATGCACAGCAGGCAGATTCTGTCTGGATCAAGAAAATTGCCGATGAAATTCTCTCCAATGGCAGGGCCTATGAAAATTTGCGGGTCTTGACCAAACAGGTAGGTGCCCGTCTGGCTGGTTCAGCAGGAATGGTGAAGGCCGAGCAATGGGGATTAAAAACCATGAAGGAAAGCGGGGCGCAGCAAGCCTGGTTACAGGAATGCATGGTGCCGCATTGGATCCGTGGCGGAAAGGATGAAATGTGGAGCAATACCCTGGTTTCGGGCAATGATCCCAAGAAGCCGGATGCCCGTCTGGTTCGTAAAGATTATGATATTGCCGCCCTGGGGAATTCTGTTGGTTCCGGACCTGCCGGTGTGAGCGGTGAAGTGATGCTGGTGAACTCATTTGATGAACTGGAAAAAAGAAAGGATGAGGTCAAAGGAAGGATCGTGTTCTATAATTATAAGTTCAATCCTACCTATGTCAATACCTTTCTCTCTTACCGTGATGCCGGTCAGTACCGTGGACAGGGCCCCAGCCGTGCGGCAAAGTATGGCGCAAAAGCAGTGATCGTGAGGAGCCTGAGTCATGCGGCAGATAATAATCCGCATACCGGTGCGACCCGTTATGATTCGGCCTATGAAAAAATTCCGGCTGTGGCGATTGGATTGAGGGATGCGGATTTATTAAGTGCATCAGTAGCCAAAGGAAAAATCAATATCAGTATTAAAACCAACGGACAGTTTCTGCCGGATACGATCGGGCATAATGTGATTGGTGAATTGAAGGGATCTGAATTTCCGGATGAAATCATTACAGTAGGTGGTCACCTGGACAGCTGGGATAATTGCGAAGGGGCTCATGATGATGGGGCCGGTTGTGTGCAGACCATTGAAATCATGCGGGCCTTTGTGGCATCAGGATACAAACCAAAGAGAACCATCCGGTTTGTATTATTTGCCAATGAAGAAAACGGTTTGCGTGGTGGCAATAAATATGCGGAGGAGGCAAAAGCCAAAAATGAAAAACATATCCTGGCCATGGAAAGTGATGCAGGTGGCTTTACGCCCCGTTCCATAGGTTTTTCCGGATCAGATGAACAGTATACAAAAGTACTATCCTGGAAAGCCCTGATTGCACCTTATGGCTGTACGGAAATCAATAAAGGTGGCGGTGGGGCTGATATTGGTCCTTTGAACCGGATATTTAAAACACCTACTGCCAGTCTTAACCCTGATTCACAACGCTATTTCGATATCCACCATGCCCGCAGTGATGTTTTTGAAGCAGTGAATAAAAGAGAGTTGGAATTGGGGGCGGTGAATATGGCGGCGTTTATTTATCTGGTGGATCAGTATGGGTTATAGGGATCGCCAAAGGCGATAGCATAGAGCTGCGAAACGAGGACGTTTCGCAGAGCGGAGTTTATTAGGGGTTGTCATGCCGGGCTTGACCCGGTATCTTTTGAGTTTCTTCTATTCAAATAATGCGATGACGCCACTCATCGATTTAAATGAATCAAATGAACGGACAAATCATTTCCCAACTCTTACAAAGAGACCTGGAAAAATTAAAGCAGGAGTTACTGCTATACCGGGATGAAACCCTGATCTGGAAAACGGTTGCCGGCATCAGCAATTCAGCCGGGAATCTTTGTCTGCACCTGGTAGGTAATCTCAATACTTATATTGGTGCTGAACTGGGACAAACTGGTTATATCCGTAACCGGGAGCTGGAGTTTTCACAAAAGGATATTCCAAGAACGGAGTTGATAAAGAAGGTTGAAAATACTATACTGGTCATAACAGAGGCACTCCATCACTTACCCGACGAAGCATTAGCTCAGGAATATCCTTTACTCGTATTAAAGGAAAAGACCAGCACCGGTTATTTCCTGACCCATTTGGCCGTGCATTTGGGTTATCATCTCGGACAAATCAATTATCACCGCAGAATACTGGAGGGCGCATAATATGAGCGAAAAACCATTCCGGAAAACAAAGGGCGAATACATCATTGATACCGATCCCGCTTTGATCGACAGGGAACTGGTGCATCGGTATCTCAGCACTGAATCTTACTGGGCCAAAGGCGTGCCTTTTGAAACGGTTTCCAAATCCATTGATCATTCTCTTTGTTTCGGGTTATACCATGGCAACCGGCAGATCGGTTTTGCCCGGATGGTAACGGACCGCGCCACATTTACCTACCTGGCTGATGTATTTATATTAGATGAGGAACGCGGAAAGGGTTTGTCCAAATGGATGATGCAGGAAATAGATACCCACCCCGACCTGCAGGGACTACGCCGCTGGATGCTGGGCACCCGTGATGCCCATGGCCTCTATGAACAATTTGGGTGGACGGTGATACCGGAAGAGCAGCGGGCGAGGTTTATGCAGCGGCATTTTCCGGAGGTGTATCGGTGACTATTGGTTGATCTTTACATTATTCGACTTCGATGAGTCTTTGCAGTGTTTTCCGGGATATAAATTCTATATAGGAAGATATTATTTATCCTTAGAAAAATGGGAAATCATCACGTTGTATATTTTTCTTTAAAAAGAGTATCCAAAGAAGATAGAGTAGCGCAGATAGATAGAGCAAATATTTTAGCCATATTGGAAAATGAGTCTCTTTATTTTTTCCTTTTATCATCTGACTAAATATTTGCATGAAATAAAAGAAAGGCACTTTTGCCTTTCAGTACCATGGCAATCATCGCATCTATAAATATCTCTCTTAATCTTAAAAAAAATTATCGCAAGAGATTTGTTAGTGCCACCTGAACTTTCTCAAACGGAAACCCCGCCACCACCTGCTCCATCTGCTGACGGATTTCAGCGGTACAAAGATTTCCAATACTGCCTTCATGGGTATGTTGCAAATCGGTGCTGTAAGTAAACTGACCGGCTTCGATATCTCTTCCTACTTTTTTATAAGCATCACGGAAGGGCATTCCCTGGTTTACCAGTTTGTTGACTTCCTCCACACTGAAGAGGTATTTGTATTTTTCATCCTGCAGGATGTCCTGATTGATTGTGATAGAAGATAACATGAGTCCGGCCATTTCGATACAGTCTTTTAAAGTGCGGAAGGCCGGGAATAAATGTTCTTTCAGTAACTGCAAATCGCGGTGATAACCGGAGGGCAGATTGGTGGTCATCAAACTGATTTCATTGGGTAATGCCTTGATGCGGTTGCAATGGGAACGGATCAGTTCAAAGACATCCGGATTTTTTTTATGCGGCATGATGCTGCTGCCCGTGGTGAGTTCTGCCGGGAAACTGATAAATCCAAAATTCTGGTTCAGGTACAAACAGGCATCCATGCTCAGCTTCGCCAGTGTATCGGCCAGGTTGGCGAGGGATTGTGCCACGATGCGCTCTGCTTTTCCTCGACCCATTTGCGCATAGACCACATTATAATTCAGGTCGGCAAAACCGAGCAGCTGTGTGGTCATGGTTCGGTTGATGGGAAAAGAAGATCCATAACCCGCTGCTGAACCCAGGGGATTTTTATTTACTACTTCATAAGCACCGCGGATGGTAATCAAATCATCTACCAGGCTTTCTGCATAGGCGCCAAACCAAAGTCCGAAGGAGGAAGGCATGGCTAACTGCAAATGCGTATAACCGGGAAAAAGATGGTCCTTGTATTTTTCGCTCTGTGATTGCAGCAGATCAAAAAAAGGACGAACCGTTGTAACGAGTTCTTCTAATTCATTACGGAGAAAGAGTTTCAGGTCAACCAGCACCTGGTCATTCCGGCTTCTGGCCGAATGAATCTTTTTACCGGTATCACCCAGTTTTTCGGTGAGTAACCATTCTACCTGTGAGTGTACATCTTCCGCATCCGGACGAATAGTAAATGGGTTGGGATGATTGGGTGCCGTGGTTTGATAAATGGCTTTCAATTCTGCAAGCAGTACTTTTTCTCTTCGGCACTGAGCAGGCCAACGGATTCCAGCATGGTGACATGGGCCATACTGCCGAGAATATCAAAGGGGGCCAGCTGAATATCAAATTCACGGTCATTGCCAACAGTAAAACGTTCTACTTCGGCCAGTGATGCTTTATCTTTTTGCCAGAGCTTCATATCACCTGGTTTAATAATTGAATGTACAACTCTATTCCCTTGTTGATCTCATCAACATAAATGTATTCATCAGCGGTATGACTCCTGGCTGAATCCCCGGGTCCCATTTTTAAGGCAGGAAAGGGCATCAGGGCCTTGTCGGATGTAGTGGGGGAGCCATAATAACTGCGCCCCAGGGCCATTCCTGCTTTCACCAGCGGATGATCCAGTGCAATGGCCGTGGATCTTAAACGGGTGCTGCGGGGTTTTACTTCACACTGTACATGGTTGCGGATGATGTCTATCAGTTCTTCAAAACTATACAGCTCATTGATACGGGTATCCACCACAAATTTGCAGGTAGCCGGTACCACATTATGGGCTTTGTTTTCTGTCTCGATAACCGTTACACTCATTTTACAAGGGCCCAGGAGGGGAGAATCTTTTTCAAAATGGTAATTGCGAAACCAGTCGATATCCAGCATTGCTTTATAAATAGCGTTTTCACCCTCGTTGCGGGCGGCATGCCCGGCTTTACCATGACTGATACAATCCAATACCATCAATCCTCTTTCGGCAACGGCCATTTGCATTTGTGTGGGTTCACCCACAATGGCGGCTTCAATGGGTGGCAAATAGGGAAGGGTGTATTCAATACCACCGGTACCACTGATCTCTTCTTCTGCAGTGGCTGCAATCACCAGGTTATATTTCAGGTCTTTTCTGTCGTTGAAATAGAGAAAAACGGCAATCAGTGAAACAAGACATCCTCCGGCATCATTACTGCCCAGTCCGAATAGTTTTCCATTGTCAATAGTAGCCGCAAAAGGATCACGGGTATATTGCGGATTGGGTTTCACCGTATCGTGGTGGGAGTTGAGGAGGATGCTGGGTTTGTTGGGATCGAAATAGCGGTTGGAGGCATAAATATTATTTCCCACCCAATAGGCTTCGATATCCCTGACTGAAAAAAAACGGGCTAAGATACCGGCCGTCTTTTCTTCTTCCTTACTGAAAGAAGGAGTGGCGATCAGTTCCTGCAAGAGGGTGATCGCATCTTTTTGTAATATATTGATATCAGCGTTCATGTATTATGCTTGTGCCAGCAGTTCCTTCAACCAGTTGAGGCAGTTGTTCCGCTTTGCCGATGATTACTTTCTGCACCCCGTTATCAAGGGCGGCAAAGGCATTATCCAGCTTGGGGATCATGCCATCGAATATTTTTTTGCCGGCCTTCAATTCTTTATAATAAGCCGGTGTTATTTCCGGTATCACGGTGTTATCGTCATTGGCATCCAGTAATACACCGCTTTTTTCAAAGGAGTAAATCAATTCCACTTCGTAATAAGGGCTCATTCCTTTGGCGATTTCCTGGGCAATGGTATCGGCATTGGTATTCAGCAACTGTCCCTGCTGGTTATGCGTGATAGGGGCGAATACGAGGGTAATATTTTTTTCCAGCAGCACTTGCAGCAGGTCGGCATTGATGGCATCCACATCTCCCACAAAACCATAATCGAGTACCGGGTGATTTCTTTTATGCGCCAGGATGGCATCACCGTCTGCCCCGCAAAGTCCCATGGCATTACAATGATTAGACTGCAGCGTGGCGACGATATTCTTATTGATATAACCGGCATAGACCATGGTGACGATCTTCAGGGTTTCGGCATCGGTGATTCTGCGGCCATCGATGAGTTGCTGTTCAATCCCCATTTGTTCGGCCATCCGGGTAGCCAGTTTGCCACCACCATGTACGAGGATTTTCTTTCCTTCCACAGCAGCAAAGCTTTTGAGGAAGGCATCCAGTTTGGCGTTATCATCAATGATATTGCCACCGATTTTTATGACATATAGAGTTTTGCCCCCATCCCCGCCCCCGTCCCCTAAAGGGGTGGAAGAGAGTACGGCTATTGTTTGGGCAATTTCTTTCATCACTTCATCACTATTGCTGAGTACTTGTTCATTCTTAAATCGGAGTATCGTCAACCCAAATTCTTTTAAGTGGTTTTCTCTGGCCTCGTCATATTTTTTAACATCTTCCTGCTCATGTATCCCGCCATCCAGTTCGATTACCAATTTCAGCTTATGACAATAAAAATCAGCAACATAATTCCAGATTGGATGTTGTCTTCTGAATTTCAGTTTCCACTCATTAATATGTATTAGTTTCCACAATACTTCTTCGGCGGGGGTCATACGATTCCGTAGTTCCTCCGCTTTTTGAAATATCAGGTGGCTCGCGCCGTAATACATATTTTCTTTCATGCAGTTTTCTTTATATCATCCTGCCCTAAGACCCTGCCCAGCCCCCGTCTCCTGCCCCCGTCACCTAAAGGGGTGGAAGAGCCCCCGTCCCTTGCCCCCGTCCCCTAAAGGGGTGACAGGCGTTCTTTTCCCCCTTTAGGGGATAGGGGCGGAGGAAGACGTTGAAAGGATCTCCGCCAACACCGCCTGCGCGGCCCATACGCGGTTGGAGGCTTCCAGTGTGACGATGCTATTTGGTCCGTCCAGGATTTCATCACTCAGTTCCACATTCCTGCGTACGGGCAGGCAGTGCATCACTTTGGCCTGGTTGGTGAGTTCCAGTTTTTTATTGGTCAGCATCCATTTCGGATCGCTTTCGTAAATTTTTCCGTAATCGTTATAAGTACTCCAGTTCTTCACATATACAAAGTCGGCATCTTTCAATGCTTCATTCTGGTTATGGGTGATCTGTGCGCCTTGTGTGAATTCGGGATTCAGTTCATAATCCTCCGGATGGGTGATCACAAAATCAGCCTTTCCCCAGGCATTGATCCATTGAGAAAAACTATTAGCCACACATTGGGGCAAAGGTTTTACATGGGGTGCCCAGCTCAGTACGATCTTGGGTCTTCTTTGTTCTTTGAAAGTTTCCGTAATGGTAATGATATCGGTTAAACTTTGCAAAGGGTGCAGGGTGGAACTCTCCAGACTCACTACCGGGATTCCTGCATATTTGATAAATTGTTTGATGTATAATTCGCTATAATCATCTTCCCTGTTTTTTAAAGAAGGGAAAGTGCGGATCGCAAGGATGTCAAAATATTTTCCAAATACCGGGGCCGCATCTTTTACATGCTCCACGGTGGTTCCGCTCATGATGGCTTCTTCTTCAAATTCAAGGGCCCAGCCTTCGCTGCCCACATTGAAGACGATGGCTTCCATGCCCAGGTTTTGTGCAGCGATCTGTGTACTGAGACGGGTACGCATGCTGGGATTCAGGAAGAGACAGCCGATGCGTTTATTCTGTCCCAGGGTTTTGTTGCTAAAGGGATTGGCTTTATAAGCCAGTGCTTTTTGCACCAGGGCATCGATATCATGTACATCCCGAACGGAAACAAATTGTTTCATATTAGTTGACAGTTGCAGAAACCAGGTTGCTGATTTCTTCTTTGATGGAATCAATGAATTGCTCGGCATCTTTTTTCTTCAGGGCCAGGGAAGGAAGCAAACGAATCACATTTGGTTTTGCTTCTCCGGTAAATATCTTCTGGTTCCAGAGCAGGTTTTTCTTCAGGTCTTTCAGTTCTGCAGGCACATCAAAACCGATCATCAGTCCGCGGCCCCTGATATTTTTTAACTGAGGAATGGCAGAGAGTTCATCACGCAGGTATTTACCCACCATCACGGCATTACCCATCAGTTTTTCCTGTTCAATGATTTCAAGCACGGCCAGTGCCGCTGCACAGGCCAGGTGGTTACCGCCAAATGTGGTGCCCAGTTGAAAATGTTTGGGTTTGATATGGGGAGCGATGATAAGTCCTGCCACCGGGAACCCATTGCCCATGCCCTTGGCCATGGTATAGATATCGGCATTGACACCGGCAAAATCATGACTGAAGAATTTACCACTTCGGCCATAACCACATTGTACGCTGTCGGCGATATAAACTGCTCCATGCTTATCGCAAAGGGAGCGGATCAAACGCAGGAAACTGTCATCAGCCACATTGATGCCTCCCACGCCCTGTATGCCTTCGATGATAACGGCGGCGATGCTATCTCCATCTGATGCAAAACATTCCGCCAGTGCATCTTCATCATTGAAAGGAAGAAAGATCACATTATCTGTTTCGTTCACCGGAGCGGTATAAGCAGGATTATCTGTAACGGCCACGGCCAGGGAGGTCCGACCATGAAATGATTTACTGAAGGCGATGATTTTTTTCCGGCCCGTATGGAAGGAAGCCATTTTCAGCGCATTCTCATTCGCTTCTGCACCGCTGTTACACAGGAAGAGCTGGTAATCAGGTTTGCCGGATATCCTGCCCAGTTGTTCGGCCAATTGTACCTGCAGGGGTATGCGAATAGAGTTGGAATAGAAAGCAATTTTTTCCAGCTGGTCTTCGATACGTTGAACCCAATGCGGGTGGGTATGTCCGATGCTGATCACGGCATGACCACCATACAAATCAAGATACTGGTCGCCCTGGTCGTCCCATACATAGGAACCTTTGGCTTTCACAATGGTCACATCATTAATCGGATAAACATCAAATAAATTCATAGCAGTCTCCTCTGTTCCTTTCAGGTATTTGTAGAATTAAAAATAATTGGCTTTTAGTTTTAGTCCGGTGCTTTCATCCAGTCCGAATAACAGGTTCATATTTTGTACGGCCTGACCGCTGGCTCCTTTCAGCAGATTGTCAATAGCAGAGTGAACCACCAGTTTGGTTCCGGCTTTTTCAAGCTGTATCACTGCCTTATTGGTATTGACCACCTGTTTCATAAAGATCGGTTCGCGGCTGATCGTGGTAAAGGGATGGCCTTCATAAAATGCTTCAAACAACTGATTCATTTCCTGCAGACTTTCATCGCAATGAAGGGTAGAGCTGATAAAGATCCCTCTGGTGAAATCTCCTCTCCAGGGAACAAAGCTCAGGTCGATCGGATTGTTATTTTGTAACTGTAACAATGATTCCCCGATTTCTCCCAGGTGCTGGTGGGTGAGTGTTTTATAGGCCTGGATATTATTGGCCCTCCAGCTGAAATGAGATGTGGCGGAAAGGGATTGTCCTGCCCCCGTGGATCCGGTGATACCGGTGGTATATACATCACGCAGTAATCCTGCTTTAGCCAGTGGTAATAAACCCAACTGAATGGCCGTAGCAAAGCAGCCGGGATTGGCAATGTTTTTAGCTTCTTTGATCGCAGCCCGGTTGAGTTCAGGCAATCCGTATACAAACTGGCGGCTGCCCTCGTTTGCATTTGCTTTCAACCTGAAATCATTGGCCAGATCAATGATTTTAATATGGTCACTGATTTTATTTTCAGCAAGAAATTTTTTGGATTCTCCATGGCCGAGGCAGAGGAAGAGTACGTCTATTTCATTGGAAAGTTCTCCGGTGAAATGTAAATTGGTTTCCCCTACCAGGTCCTGGTGTACAGTATAAACAGGCTGACCGGCATTGCTGCGGCTATGGATAAATTTAATATCCACCCCGGGGTGATGAATCAGTAACCTGATCAGTTCACCGCCAGTGTAACCTGCCCCGCCGATGATACCTGCCTTTATCATACGTTAGTTAATTTAGAAAAAGATACAAGAGACAAAAAAAGAACCAAGACACAAGAAACAAATAAATTAAAAGGGTCAAATTAAAAACCGCTGGTAAGTTGAGTCGGTTTTTTCATTTTCAACCTTCTGCCGAGTTAACAGGCTGTAAGCAACAAATATAAAAGAACCAAGAACCGAAAAAAGAAACAAGAAACAAAACAAGCACCGAAAAAAGATACAAGAAACAAGATCCAAATAAATTAAAAGGTTCAAATTAAAATCCTCTGCTCCGGGTGGAGCGGAGTTTTCCATTTTCCATTTATTTGTTTCTTATATCTTGTTTCTTGTTATTTATTTATAGTTATTTTCCCTCATTGACAGAGTTCCAAATCGACACCTGGTTCCCAAATATCTTACTAAACCCTCTCACATCATCTCCAGTAAAACCAGTATTCATTTCACCGTATTTGCCAAACTTGCTGTTCATCAAATCGAATGGACTTTCGATACCGGCCACCTGGAAACGATAAGGCATCAGTTGGATAAATACTTTACCGCTTACATTTTGCTGACTGTTTTGCAGGAAGGCTTCAATATCGCGCATCACAGGATCGAGGATCTGTCCTTCGTGCATCCAGTTGCCATAGAACTGTGCCAGTGTATCCTTCCATTGTAACTGCCATTTGGTGAGCACATGTTTTTCAAGGGCATGATGGGCTTTCAGGATCAGCATGGGGGCGGCGGCTTCAAAACCTACACGTCCCTTGATACCAATGATGGTATCACCTACATGGATATCGCGGCCAATGCCATAAGGGCCAGCAATGGACTGCAGGTATTGGATGGCTTCAACCGGATGGGCAAATACTTTATCGTTGACTGATTGCAGTTCTCCTTTTTCAAAACCCAGACTGATTTCTTCCGTTCCGCTTTTGGTTACCTGGGTAGGCCAGGCTTCTTCGGGCAGGAGGCCTTTGGAGGAGAGGGTTTCTTTTCCGCCCACACTGGTACCCCAGAGTCCTTTATTGATGGAGTACATGGCTTTATCGAAATTCATATTCACGCCCTTCTCTTTCAGGTAGCTGATCTCAGCTTCGCGGCTGAGTTTGAGGTCACGGATGGGAGTGATGATTTCGGTGCCGGGGATCATGATATGAAAGATCATATCAAAACGAACCTGGTCATTACCCGCACCGGTGCTTCCATGTGCTACGGCATCTGCATTTAGTTTTTGCGCATGTTCGGCAATATGCAGGGCCTGGCTCAGTCTTTCTGCAGAAACAGAAAGGGGATATGTATTATTCTTGAGACAGTTTCCGAAAATCAGGTATTTGATGATGCGATCGTAATAACCTTTCACCGCATCAACGGTGGTATGAGTCTTTACACCCAGGTTTAATGCATGGGCTTCAATTTTTTGTAATTCTTCTGCCGTGAAGCCACCGGTGTTTACAATGACACTGTGTACTTCATAGCCTTTGTCTTCGCTGAGGTATTTTACACAGAATGTAGTGTCTAATCCTCCGCTAAAACCTAATACGACCTTCTTTGACATCTTGGGTGATACTTTTAAATATGGAAAAAATAATGCAGCAGGGACTTGGGTTTACCTGCTCCGCCATTGCCATCTTTATCTTTTCGCAGGAATGGCTTCAGCAGTTTCCATTGTTTGAACTTGAGCAGTCTTTCAAACCCGCGTTTGTTTTCTTCAAAATACTTTTTGGTTTCTTCGGGCTCGTAATGATCTTTTGGATCATAGAGCATGGCGGTACACATGCAGTTCTTCCGGTCCTTACCCATCAGGATATCATAGTTCACACAGCTTTTACAGCCGGCCCAGAATGCTTCATCCTGGGTGAGTTCTGAATAGGTGACAGGTTCGTAACCGAGTTCGCTGTTGATTTTCATCACCGCCAGTCCGGTAGTAAGTCCAAATAGTTTGGCCTCAGGATATTTTTGGCGGGAGAGGTCGAAGATTCTTTTCTTGATGGCTTTGGCGACGCCGCTTTTTCTGTAAGCAGGTGCTACGATCAATCCGCTGTTGGCCACATATTCGCCATGGCTCCAGGTTTCGATATAACAAAACCCGACCCATTCATTCTGATCGGTGATGGCGATCACGGCCTTGCCTTCATCAATTTTCTGTTCAATATAATCGGGAGAACGTTTGGCAATTCCGGTACCACGTGCAGCAGCAGAAGCGGCCATTTCGTCGGTAATGGTTTTGGAGTAAACCTTATCCGAAACGGTAGCGATCCTGATAATAATATGTTGGTTGTCCACTTTAGAAATTAATTATGCGAGATGGTTCACCAGTCCTGATTGAATTATTCCGGGGTTTTCTTCACTGACAGGGACCATGGTGAGAGGTTCGTCCTGTCAGAATACAGGGCGGCGTCGGGGGCGGGAGAAAGTAAACACATCAAACCCAACAGAGTACACTCCGCTGGTGATAGGCGCATGGAACGCGAATTGTTTGGTATGTGTCAGAATATTAGTCATGTTCTTGTTAACAAACAAGTTGTAAATTGGGATCAAAAGTATAATATAATTTTTATTATTAGTACAATTTTTTGTTATAAACCCCCGCTACATGGAAGCCTCCGGTTCAACCGAATTCTTTGCTCCGCTCGACCAGCCAAAGCCGTTGGAAGCAAAGCGCCCGTCGAAGTTTAAGCGCTTCAGGAATAAGTTCCTGTTGGTGATCTTTGTATTGTTGATTGCATTGGTGTACTGGAAGTATTTTTTCACCTACAGTGAGGGGAACCGGACCGGTTTGTTACAGAAATTCTCCTATAAGGGCACCATTTTTAAAACTTACGAAGGTGAGTTAATTCTCAGCAGTATCCGTTCCCAGAATAATGTAGCGCTGGCCTCTGAAAAATTCTTCTTCTCTGTACGGGATAAATCAACAGCCCGTAAACTGGAAAATCTCCAGGGTCACTTCATCACAGTGCATTATAAAATGAAAAATGGCACATTGCCCTGGTGGGGCGACAGCCGTTACCAGGTTGACAGTGTTAAGTTAGAGGCCCAGCCGTAGCGTTGAGGCAAAAGATCACGGGCTGTTTGTGTAGTTCCGGCTTATTTTTTTTCCAGTATTCGATCGGATGGGTTTGAACGGACTCGTTCTTCCCCGTCATATTGGCCGCAATACAAAGTCTGCTTTGAGGTTTGCATTGTTGCAGCAGGGCATCCAACAGCTGGATATTCCGGTAAGGGGTTTCAATAAAAACCTGGGTGCAGTTTTTTCTTGCCGAATCGGCTTCCAGATCACGAATGGTTTTGGCCCTGGCTTGCGTATCAACCGGTAAGTATCCGACAAATTGAAATTGTTGTCCGTTCATGCCACTGGCCATCAATGCCAGGAGGATGGAGCTGGGTCCGACCAGTGGTTTCACTGTGGCGCCCATGTCCTGGGCAATGGCCACCATTGCCTGTCCGGGGTCGGCAATACCGGGACAACCGGCTTCACTGACAATTCCAATGGTTGCGCCTTCCTTTATTTTTTTCCGGAAGGCAGGTTCTGTATCAGGGCCAATCGTGAACCACTGGTACTGATCAATCACAATATCTTCTCCCGGTTTTTTTGTTTTCCAGATTTGTTTAAAATACCGGCGGGTGGTTCTTTCATTCTCGGTAAAAAAAACCTGGCATTCTTTAATGGCCGTTAAAATATAATCGGGGATGGCATCGGTACCATCTTCCGCCAGCAGGGAAGGGATGAGGTAGATAGTGGCGGACATCAGCTGTTTTTCATTTTATGAACACTCAGGGTGGCAGCGATCACGGCATAAGCAGGGGCCAGGATCACCAGGATATGCATGGCATAAAATAAAAATCCATTGCCGATGGCCAGTCCTTTATGCCTTCCGGTAAATTGAATACTCTGGGAAGGACTGAAACTGGCTCTGGCAAAACTGTAGTCCAGCATGGAGAATCCAAAATAGTAACATTCCATCAGCAGGGCAATCACCGGAGTGATCCAGCCCACAACAGGGATCAGGGAAAGAATGATCAGGGAGAGCAGGTACACCGATTGCCAGCCACAATTGCGAAGATCCAGTTTGATACTCCGCATACAATCTTTTTTGATGGAGGACCAGTCGAATGAATATTCTTTTCCTTCCAGTGTGGCTTCCGTTTTTTCACTGAGGTAGGCAAAAAGCGGGGAGCCGATGATCAGGATGATGTATTTGAAAAAAGAAAAATAAGATAAGACCAGCACCAGCCGCAGCATCACACCGGTCATCACCAGCAGAAAGCTCAGCCATTCGCTTCTTTCTTTTTGTAACCAGTCTTCAATGCGTAATTGCCGGCTGATCCAGGAAACCACGGTATCGGAGGACTGCCAGAAGAAAAACATACCGGCAATAAAGAGAATACTGTAAATAATCCCGGGGATGATGGTCCATCGGAACAGGCGATGTTTGTTGATAAAATGCCGGGCATCTTCCCAGCCCTGCATGGCAATGACGATTTCTTTAAGCAAAGCCTTAATTTGTAAGGTAAATATAGTCATTAGTCAGTCAACAGTCGACAGTCGACAGTCGGCAGTCAACAGTCTACAGTCAGCAGTCGACAGTCGTGTAAATAAACTGAATGTGTATATGGAGAAATTACCATTGTCATTTTACCAGCGAAAAAATATCCTGCTAATTGCGAAAGAACTGCTGGGAAAAATACTGGTGACCCGATGGGAAGGGTTGGAAACTTCCGGGAGGATTGTGGAACTGGAAGCTTATCGAGGAGTGAGTGACCGGGCATCACATGCTTATGGCGGCAGGCAAACAGCCCGCAATGAAATCATGTATGCGGCAGGAGGGGTGGCCTATATCTATTTATGTTATGGGCTGCATCATCTGGTGAATGTGGTGACCCATGAAGCCGGAACTCCCCATGCGATACTGATCAGGGGTATTGCGCCACTGGAAGGAATGCAGATCATGCAGCAAAGAGCCAAACGAAAAAAAACAGATCCTGCCATTACCCGAGGACCGGGCAAACTGGCGCTGGCCATGGGACTCCATACCGGATTGAATGGCTGGTCCCTTCAAAGCAATGATTTTTTTATAGCTGATGACGGCTTTCGCTTTCCTAAACAATCAGTGGCAAGCTCTCCCCGTATCGGCGTGGATTATGCAGGTGAAGATGCCCTGCTACCTTACCGTTTTTATATCCGTGGTAATGCCTTTGTGAGCGGGAAACCCAAATAGGTTGTACATTTCAACACTAAAATCATCGGCGTGTCGAAACACCAGGTCAGACTGCTTTCATTATTATCAGGCATCGTGATTGCCTTGCTGCTTTATTTTGTGAATCCATTTCAGGTTTCAGAAAGCGCGGCGAGGGTACTGGCCGTAGCCGGACTCATGATTACCTGGTGGGTAACGGAAGCCATGCCGATGCCGGTGGTGGCCCTGCTGCCATTGGTTTTGTTTCCGCTCTTTGGGATCAACAATATTAAAAGTACAGCTGCTTCCTATGGCAATGAAGTGATCTTTTTGTTCATGGGTGGATTTATGCTGGGACTGGCCATTGAAAAATGGAACCTGCACAGGAGGATTGCATTAAATATTGTGGCAAAGACCGGCACCAGCGGGAACCGGATCATCCTTGGTTTTATACTGGCAACCGGATTGCTGAGTATGTGGCTGAGCAATACGGCGACTACCATGATGATGTTTCCGATTGCCTTATCCGTGATTCATGTGATGAAGGAAAACCAGGATGGGAAGGGGAATTATGCGCATTTCAATCTCTGCCTGATGCTGGCCATTGCCTACTCCTCCAATTTCGGAGGTATTGCCACGATCATCGGCACTCCGCCCAACGTACAGTTTGTGGGATATTTTGAAAAGAAATACAATGTCAGTATTGATTTCATGGACTGGATGATGCTTTGCACCCCGCTGGCCCTGCTGCTGATGCTATCGCTCTATGTGGTGAGTACCAAGATTCTTTTCCCTAACCGGATCCGTTCCAGTGCGGCTGCTGCTCAGCATATTCATACAGAAATTAAATTACTGGGTAAGCCAGGTCCTGCTGAAAAAAGAGTGCTGGTTATTTTTATCTGTACCGCTTTACTGTGGATCTTCCGGCAGCCTATTAATAATATTCAGCCCTATTTCAAACTGGATGATAATATGATTGCCATCATCGGTGCCCTGGCATTATTTATTTGTCCGGCAGGTCAGCCACCCCGGGGAGAAAACAATCAGCATAAACATGAGAACGTACTGGAATGGGAGGACACCGGAAAAATGGCCTGGGGCATTTTATTATTATTCGGAGGTGGAATTGCGTTGGCAGATGCATTGGAAAAAGCAGGGTTGATCCAGCAATTAGGCAGCTGGCTGGGTCAGTATGCAGGAGGAGGATTGTGGCTGGTACTGGCCGTGGTGGTCATTTCTATTTTCATCAGTGAAGTGATGAGTAATGTGGCGCAGGTGATTGTATTTTCTCCGGTTGTTTGTTCACTCGCTGATTCCATTGGTATGAATCCTTTATTACTGGGTATACCTATGACCCTCGCAGCCAGTTGTGCCAGTATGTTGCCGATGGGAACGCCACCCAATGCCATTGTATTTGCGAGTGGTCAGATCAAACTGAAACAAATGCTGAAGGCAGGATTAATCATGAACCTCGTCGCCATTGTATTGATCACTTTGTTTTGCTGGTTCCTACTGCCCTTATTAATGAAAGCTACTTAATACTCAGAATCTCCAGCCGATGCTGATCCCTGCAGCGGGGGCAAAGCCTTTGCCAAAATCCACATCAACGCCCTTGCTGTTTAATTTGGTTTGGATGATACCGCTAACTGAAGGGGTGATATACATATAATCATTGATCACAAGGGTATAACCGGCTTCAATGGTAGGTTGTAAAATCATCAGGTTCGTGGTTCCTTCCAGCAGGGCAGTGGACCAGTCCATTTTCATGGACTGAATGCCCAGTCCCAATCCCAGAAAGGCTCTTTTGGGAATCACTGAAAAATGATAGCGGTAGCCCAAATAGCCACCCCAGCCGCTGCCGGATTCACTGGTATGGGTATCGGTCTTGCGACTGCCTGAACGGGCATAATTTCCTTTGAGAATAAAGGAATGGTATTCTTCCGAATTAAAGGCAAGGTGGAGGGAATAGGTATTGAAATCGGGGCTGTACTGGAAACTGGCACCGACATCGGTGGTGCGGTAACCGGCATCCTGGGCTGTGGCGCTGAGTGAAATAAAAATGGCGGATAGGGCAATGCAGATACTTTTCATGGTTCGGGATTAGGGGGTAAAGATAATATGCAGATTTTACCTGTGCAATAAGCGGGGGAGGGTGGTTTTGCTGCGCAAAAAATGATAGAGAGGAACACGGATTTAACGGATAAAACGGATTAGAACGGATTATGCTCACTTCGTGAGCTTGGCGTTAATCTCTATTAGTTCTTTGTGTTCTTAGCGGATTTTGCGGGAAAATAATGCGGATCAAAAATATTGCTACGCTCGAAGAGTCCTATGGACAAAATTTAATGGGAACGCGGATGACGCGGATTGAGCGGATTAAAACGGATGATGCTCACTGCGTGAGCATGGACTGATAAGTGCTTTCATCTTTGTGCTTTTAGTGGCTTTGTGGGAAATTAATACGGATTATTGATTTTGCTGCGCTCGAAGAGTCCTATGGACAAAATGATAGAGAGGAACACGGATTTAACGGATTGGACGGATAAGAACGGATTATGCTCACTTCGTGAGCATGGCGTATTTCCCTTTGTGAACTTTGCGTGTATTTTCTTTGCGTTCCCTGCCGGCAGGCAGGTTTGCGGTAAAATTCAAAGGCCCGCAGGGCCTTTAAAACCTCGGACAGTTCAGCTTCTTAGCATTAGGATCAACCGGCTTTTTGATATAGATGAGGGATATCTCCATACCTCCCCGCACATTGGTAGCGGGTTTTAAGGAAGATGTATTGGCATCATAAGTAGCACCGATATGCAGTCCGCCAAATTCCAAACCGATATAAGGAATCACGGCATCATTGAAACGATACCAGGAACCGATATATACATTAGTTGGATTGTCTTCATTCTGATTTACATTATAAGAGAAGGCACCACCCACAACCGTGTTGTATGCTTTTGCCTGCATACTGTGAATACCCGAGAAATGCAGGGCATTGTAGGAACCGATCGGGAGTCTGCCACCCGCCTGAATGGTGGTACGGGGATTGAGCAGGAACTCACCACCCTGGAAACTTTCCTTGGGCCGGTTGATATGGTACATGGAAGCACCGATATAAAAATTATTATAGCCGTTGGTGGTACCATTGTACAGGATACCGGCATTCACATCTACATAACTCACATTGATCTGCTTATTGGTAAACACTTCGCCGGTGGTACCGGGAATAAAACCAAGTGGCGTTAATTCATCTTCAAAATAAACCTTGGTTACATCCAGTCTTTTATTGGTATAGGCTGCCTGAAATCCGGCACCGATCTGGTGATAACCATCTTCATCCAATCCTTTATGATAAGACAAGGATAAACCGGCATAATTAGTCACCAATACGCCATCACCCGCACGATCCGTTACCCCGAGGAAACCAATCCCCATCTGATCAATATCGGCAATTTTGTTCTTCATGATCCCGAAATCAATAGAAGCCGTTTTGGTTACAAAGGCATTATTAATGGTAGGCCACTGATTACGGTAATTGCCGGCAATCCGGTAACTGCCATCAAATTTGCCGGTCAATGCCGGATTCAGGGTAAGGGGGGAGGAAAAAAACTGGGAAAAATTGGGATCCTGTGCTGCTGCCACCCCTGCGAATCCAATACCAAGAAGAAGAGTAGAAATAAATTTTTTCATTGTACACTTTAAGTTTTGCTGCGACAGACTCATGGTGGCTTGGTCAATCTAACCTGTTAAAACGTAACTTTTTCGCGAGAAATTGCCTCAACCTTTAAATTGAATCCACCCTGCTGTCAAACCGGGGTACGAGCCTTATCATAACCGGCATGGAAAATACAACAATTTTAAGACCTGAAAAGTAGAATTATTGCTGCTCCGGGAGGGAAAGTCCTGAGTCGGTAGTCTGGAGTCATGAGTCTGATTATCAAATGATAAGATTTCGCTTATTGGTTGGTAATCAGTTGAAATGCTCCAGATTCTACATCTGGACCTTGGTTCCGAAAGCCAGATCCCCGGCATCGCCCAGTCCGGGAACAATATATCCTTTGGCCGTCAGTTCATCATCTATATCGCCACACCAGATGGTTACGGAAGGCTCTTCCCGAAGAACATATTCTATGCCAACCGTGCAGGCAATGGCCGCAACAATATGAATACTGCTGGGTTTTCCTTCATCTTTCAGGTAGTGGATGGTTTTTACGAGGGAAGAACCCGTGGCCAGCATGGGATCGGAGATAATGACGACCCTGTTTTCCAGTTCGGGGCAGGACACATAGTCCAGACTGATTTCAAAACTGCCGTCCTTATGGTGTTTGCGATAAGCACTGATAAATGCATTATCAGCCTTGTCGAAATAGTTAAGCAAACCCTGGTGCAAGGGCAAACCCGCCCGCAGGATGGTTGCCAGTACCGGCTGGTTCTCTAAAATTTTATGCTCGGCAATCCCCAATGGGGTCTGTACTTCTTGTTGGGCAAAGACCAGGGTTTTGGAAATTTCGTAGGCAGCTACTTCCCCAATCCTTTCCAGGTTACGGCGAAATCGCATCCGGTCTCCCTGCACGGTCACATCCCGGAGTTCGGACACCCAGGTACTGACCAATGAATTTTGCTGGCTTAGGTTAACAATCATATCATGAATGATTTAAAAATGGTTGAATTTTGAGGAAGATGTCAAATCCCGGCAAGGCAATGGAACGCGACAAAACTAAAATCCCTGCGGGAGCACAACAAATAAAGTTATTATTGCAAAATAGCAGGAAGCTGCTGAAAAAAAAGATGATTTCATGATCTACAGGGCAATCGGATTAATGAGCGGAAGCTCGCTCGACGGACTCGACCTTGCTTTTGCTGAATTCACTGAACAGGGGGGGCAATGGTCCTATGAATTAAAGGAAACGGCCTGCTATGAATATGCTGCTGAATGGACGGAAAAACTCCGTCTTGCCACAACGCTCAGTGCCCTGGATTACCAGTTACTGCATACCGACTATGGTCACTATTTAGGTGAACAGGTCAATCGTTTTATAGAAGAGAAACATTTACATTTTCAGGCGGCGCTGGTGGCTTCACACGGACATACCAGTTTTCATTTGCCAGCCCGGAAAATGACAGCACAACTGGGGGACGGAGCCGCCATTGCAGCAGCAACAGGTCTTCCGGTGGTAAGTGACCTGCGGGCCATGGATATTGCCCTTGGCGGACAGGGGGCGCCGATTGTGCCGATTGGTGAGAAACTACTCTTTCCCGGCTATGATTTTTTCCTGAACATCGGCGGGATTGCCAATATATCAATCAATGCGGACCAATACCTGGCTTTTGATATTTGTCCGGCCAACCGGGTATTGAATTTGCTGGCCAACCAGACTGGTCAGTCTTTTGATAGGGATGGAGC
Organism: Chitinophagaceae bacterium; assembly: GCA_016720745.1. GTDB lineage: Bacteria > Bacteroidota > Bacteroidia > Chitinophagales > Chitinophagaceae > JJ008. The sequence continues at coordinate 979,793 of JADKKA010000018.1, forward strand.
GTTGGCGGCGGCAGGTAAAATCAATACAGGTTTGCTCGAAACACTCAATGCCCTTCCTTACTACCAGCAGGCAGCTCCCAAATCACTGGCCAATGATTTCGGAACGGATATCATCTATCCCATCATTCAGCAATCCGGATGCGATACCAATGATGCGCTCAGTACTTATACGGAACATATCGCTACACAGGTGGCCAATGCCATTTTGCCAATGCATCGTGAACAGCCACAACGCTTGCTGGTTACTGGTGGCGGGGCCCTGAATCATTTTCTTGTTGGGTTACTCCGGACCAAACTGGAGTCAGCCGGTATAGAAGTGATGATCCCCGATGAAAAGTTGGTGAACTATAAAGAAGCCCTGGTGATGGCCTTTATCGGGGTGCTCCGGTGGAGACAGGAAAATAATGTGTTGGCTTCGGTAACCGGGGCCAGTCGCAACAGTATTGGCGGGGCCTTATGGATTGGTCAGGATGCCTGATGGAATTCGGGTAACTATTCTTAAATTACGGATCAAACCATCCTAACCAGTTGTTATGCCAGAATCAAGCAGGATTCCCCCGGCCTCAGTAGAAAAAAAAGAGCCGGCTCCCGGTTCCATGGAAGAGGTGTTGATCTTCCGGAAATTGCAACATTCCTTCCCCCGGCAGTTCAGAAAAGTTTTTCCGGATAAGCTGGCTTGTAAATCCGTTATCATCATTCCTTCGATTACCCTTGACCAGGAAATTTTAGGCAAGGTCAGCGGTCATGTGCACTACGAAGAAAGATTATTATGTCTGCTGATGCTGCTGCGCATGCCACGTACCCATGTGGTATATGTAACGAGTACCCCGGTAGATCCGGTGATTGTGGATTATTATCTTCACCTGTTGCCGGGTATCACGCGTCATCATGCTTTGCAACGACTCACCATGCTGAGTTGTTATGATGTATCTGCCAAATCGCTGACAGAAAAAATACTGGATCGCCCCCGTTTGATCGAGCGGATCAAAAAAAGTATACCTCCCGGTAATGCGGCCCACCTGGCTTGTTTTACCGTCACAAAATTTGAAAGAACCCTGGCCGTAAAACTGGATATGCCGATTTATGGTTGTGATCCTGATCTGTATGAGCTGGGTAATAAAAGCAATAGCCGGAAAATATTCAGGCAATGCGGATTAAATGTACCTGCCGGTTTTGAAGACCTGCGGAATGAAGAGGAAATCATCAATGCCCTGACCGAACTGAAGATCAGCGATCCTTCGCTGCGCCGCGCGGTAGTGAAAATGAATGATGGTTTTTCCGGAGAGGGAAATGCAGTGTTCTCCTTTGCAGAAATGGGAGAATCAGAAGAAGTAAAACGCTGGGTTTCCGACCACCTGCAGGAGCAGCTGAAAATTGTAGCCGGGGATCTGAGTTATAAAGATTTTATGTTCAAGTTCCAGCACATGGGTGGAATTGTTGAAGCCTTTGTGGAAGGAGAAGTTAAAACATCCCCTTCGGTGCAGTGCCGGATCAATCCGCTGGGTGATTGTAAAGTCATTTCCACCCATGACCAGTTGGTGGGCGGGGAAAGCGGACAGGTTTTCCTGGGCGCCAATTTCCCGGCCCGCGAAGAATATTCTATTGATATTGGGGAGTACGGACTCAAAGTAGCGGAAGTATTATCAAAGAATGGTGTGATGGGCCGCTTTGCAGTTGATTTTATTTCAGTGAAAGAAGGGAAGGACTGGAAGCATTATGCCATTGAAATCAATTTGCGAAAAGGAGGCACCACGCATCCCTATATTTTATTGCAATTTTTAACGGATGGTGATTATGATTACGAAAATGGTTTGTTCCTGACGGCGAACCGGCAAACCCGTTATTATTTCTGTTCAGATAATCTGCGAAGCGATAAATACATTGGCATTACCCCACCGGACCTGATAGATATTGCCATGATGCACAGTCTGCATTATGATGGTACTTCACAGGAAGGCGTGATGTTTCATTTGATCGGTGCCTTATCCCAATATGGTAAACTGGGTGTGGTATGTATTGGCAGTACACCGGAGAGGGCAAAGAATTTTTATGAGCAAACAGTGAAAGTGCTGGATGGCGAGTGCTGAGTTATTGTAATACATGTACGCATTTACCGGAAGAACCAAAAAATCAATGATGCCCCGTTACTTTAAAGTGATTATACTGATTACCTCTTATTTCCTGCTTTTCATCCAAAAAAGCAAGGCACAATCATATGATTCTTTGAAATACTGTCTTGCTCAGATAAAGAGTGCAGCAGATACAAATCATTTAAAAGAGGCATTCGCCTGGTTGAGCAGGATGACAGCCGAAGATGGGGTGAAAAACGATTTGTTGGATGCGATTGAAAATCTCAAGGCTGTCGTTGATGATATTGATTATTATGATTTGATCAGCTCCTACTTTGACCGGCTTATTGCTATCAATATAGCCGCCACTAATACCAAAGCGCTTGAACTTGGCAAAATGTGGCTACTCAAACATTATCGGCCAGGAACAAAATATGGACAATATACATTCCTCGGCATCTTGCGTGACCTGCGAATGGTCTTTAGGAACACCGGCAATCTGTCTGAATCAATTGAATTTTACAGTAGCTGGGAAAAAAAATTCCTTAGTCAGAATGACTCCGCTGGTGTTTCCATAGCCGATAATGTATTGTCTGGTTCTTATATCCGGCTGGGAATGTTTGAAAGAGGGGTTGATTACCAACTAAAATCTATCGCATTCCTGAATAACAGTCAGGAGGATTATACCTGGCATTCTATAGCCATTCTTCTTGGTGTATCCGGTAAAGTGAATCGGTACGCCGTACTGGGAGCCTATTGTGTGAAGGAAAACAGACCGGCCATGGCAGCGGGTTATTTGAATGAAGCCATCAGGTATTATCACCAATTGGATTCGCCGCTTTTAATGAATGATGTGCCTTATCTTTTCCTCACAATGGCCAGTTGTAAAATGCTGGAGAAGAATGACAGCAGCAGCTATTTTTTTGAAACTGCAAGGAACTGCCTGAAAATATATAAAAGTCCACCGTTGGAATTTGCTTATTATCACCAGGAGAAATCAACGGACTTTATGAACAGGGGAATGCTTGATTCAGCCCTGCAAAGTATCAACAGAACGATTAAACTCCGCGATTCACTAAGCCTTCCATTAAGTTCTTATATAGGTGAGCTTTTACCCGGGTATTATAAAGCGGGTATATTATTAAAAATGAACAGGGCAGCAGAAGCCATTGATCTGTTAGAAGAAGAAATCGGTAAGGTCAGAAAACTAAACCTGAATAAAATTCTGGTAAAGGAAATACAATTACTGGCTTTGGCTTATCATCAATCCGGAAACATTGGTGAGGCTTACCGGTATACACAGGAAGCCTACCTTTTGCTGCAAGACATTATCAACAAGGAGAATGAAAACCGTTTCATAGGTTATGAGACAGAGAAAAAAATTCAGGAGAATGAAAAAACCATATTACTGCTCGACGCGCAAAATAAAAGCAACAAAAAAATCAAACTCTACCTGATCGGAATTGTATCAATGCTCGGTTTGCTGGCTGCTGGTCTGGCCGTTTTTTACAGGAATAAAAGGAAAACCAACCGCGAGTTATCGTTGAAAAATGAGCGGCTTGCATTCACGCTGCAAAAATTACAGGCTACGCAGACACAGTTGATACAGTCTGAAAAAATGGCCTCTCTTGGTGAATTAACAGCGGGCATCGCCCATGAAATACAGAATCCCTTGAATTTCGTCAATAATTTTTCAGAATTAAATCAGGAACTGGCTACGGAACTGGTAGAAGAAGCGGATAAAGGAAATACCGATTTGGTCAAACAAATTGCAGCAGACATAAAAGGCAATGCGGAAAAAATTAACCACCATGGTAAAAGGGCAGACGCGATTGTAAAAGGCATGTTGCAACACAGCCGGAGCAGCAGTGGGCAGAAGGAAATGACGGATATCAATGCCCTTTGTGATGAATACCTGCGACTGGCCTATCATGGCTGGAGGGCCAAGGATCATTCCTTTAATGCAAAATTCGAAACCAGATTCGGTGAGTCTGTAAGAAAGATCAACGTCATTCCTCAGGACCTGGGTCGGGTGATCCTTAATCTGATCAATAATGCATTTTTTGCGGTGAATGAAAGAGCAAAAGCCCCCCAACCCCCTAAAGGGGGAGTCCCGTATGAACCAACAGTCACAGTTTCTACTTCACTCTCCCCTCACCCTGGGAGAGGGGTCGGGGGAGGGGTCATCATCAGCATCCGCGATAACGGAACGGGTATCCCGCCATCCGTAGTTGAAAAAATATTCCAGCCATTTTTCACTACCAAGCCAACCGGGCAGGGAACCGGACTGGGACTTTCACTGAGTTATGATATTGTCAAAGCACATGGGGGGGAGATCAAGGTAGAATCTGAAGAGGGAAAGGGAACAGTATTCATTATTGAACTACCGGTAACTAACTAATATGAAGGCAAAATCAATACAGGGCAGCACTATTGAGGAGATCAGTCTGGCATTTCAGCAAAGCAGGGAAGGCGGATTCACGCCAACATTGGCCATCGTTTTTATTTCGATCAAACAAGACAGAGAAGCAGTCCGCGATTTATTGCGTAAAGAAAACATTGATATCATCGGCGCCACCTCAGCCGGCGAATTCATAGGAGGGCATCAGAGCAGCGAAGCCATGGTAATCCTTTTGCTGGACATCCGCAAAGAACAATATGCTGTAATTTTCAAAGAAACAACTGGCAAAACATTTAGTGAAGCAGCCAAAGAAATTGCCAACAAGGCCTTATCCCTGTTTGCTAATCCGGCATTTATTCTTTGCAGTACCAGTTTTACAAAAGAAGGTATCGTTTTAGATGGGTTTGATCTGCTCCAGAATCTTGAGAGAACACTGGGAACTGATAAGATCATATTCGGAGGCATGGCTGGTGATGATGCCAGTTTTACCGGAACCTGTGTTTTTACAGGCGATCAATCCACTGATTATGGTTTTGTACTATTGGTACTTGACAACGATAAAATAGAAGTCCAGGGAATGGCGATGTCCGGTTGGAAACCCCTTGGAAAAATAAGGACAGTCACAGAAAGTAAAGATGGCTGGTTGTACAGTATCGATGGCCAGCCTGCCCTTGAAATGTATCTGCGTTACCTGGGTCAGACCCTGGACGAAGAGGGTAACGAACAGAAGAAGTTCATTGACGGTGTGGGGTTATACCATCCGTTTTTGTCTATCAATGCCGGTGATCCTGTCTTAAGAACTCCTTTCGCAATGGACAGGGAAAAGAATGCAATCAAGCTCGATTTTCCCATTCCTGAAGGAAAGGAATTGCAGTTCACGCTTCCACCGGATTTTGACATTGTGGAATCAGTCCTCGCCAACGCCCGTGACCGGAGAGAAAAAGTAAAATCAGATGCAGATGCCCTGCTCATTTTTTCCTGTTATGGCCGATTAAGCGCGCTCGGTCCGATGGTACAGGAGGAAAACGACGGTTTACAACAAATCTGGAATGCTCCCATGGCCGGGTTTTTTACCTATGGAGAATATGGAAAGGATCAAAGTGGTTTACATGAATTTCATTCCACCACCTGTAGCTGGGTGGCATTAAAAGAGAAATAAAAACCAACCCAATGCAATTATCTGGTTTAAAAAAAATCCTGGTATGCTCAGTCTTGCTCTTTTGCTTTTTATGCGGAAGAGCACAGCCGGAATATGGAAAGGAAATTAAATACTATGCCGATTCCCTGTATCAGTCATTCAGCAAAATGCAAAAAATAAGCGGCTTGCTGAGCTTTGGAGATACGGCAAGGCTCAAATGGAATAACCTGCCCGTTGGTTTGCGGGCCAGGGCTGGTTTGAATATCGGAAATATGAATAATGACCAGCGGAGACTGGTCCATCGCATCCTCTCTGCCGCACTCAGTTCACAGGGATATCTCAAGGCAACAGGAGTCATGCATCTCGATAACCTGATCAATGGTTTTTATGACAGCTTATACCAGCGTAAGGAAATTAATGACACCACTTATTCATTTGTGCGTTCGCTCTTGTGGTCGCACCAGAATTATTATTTCGCATTTTTTGGTAGCCCGCATGATCCGCAATGGGGTTTTAAACTGGAAGGGCACCATCTTTCCGTCAACTTTACTTTTTCCGGTAACAGTATTTCTGTAACGCCTTTTTTCATCGGGACCGATCCGGCCGAATACATGATTTCTGAATATGCCGGCTGGCGGGTGCTGGGACAGGAGGACGATCTCGGGCTTCGCTTTATCCGTTCACTCTCCCCTGCTTTACAACAAAAGCAACGGGAAAAGGAGCTACCCCGGCCGATATCATAACCGGAGCGGAAAGTGGAAAACGGTTAATTGATTACTGGGGGATCAGGGCTTCGGAATTAACAGCTGCCCAGAAAATCCTGCTCGAGTCAATGATCAGGGAATTTGTATTTAATATGGAGTATGATAAAGCGGTGATGGAATATGAGAAGATCAGGAAAGCGGGGATCGACAATATATGGTTTGGCTGGATTGGTGCCTACGAGGAAAAAAAGCCCCATTATTATGTTATTAACGGACCGACCTTTCTGATCGAATTTGACAATAACGGGGGGCCACGCAATGCCGCAAACCATATCCACGCCATCTGGAGAGAGAAGGGAAATGAATATGGGGAAGATATTCTGAAACAGCATTATCAGAGAGAGAAGCATTAACAAAATAAAATGAAGGCAAAATCAATCCGGGGTACATCGGCAGAAGAAATTAAGAAGGCACTGGAGCATAGTATGTCCGATGGGTTTGCACCAACCCTGGCGATTGTTTTTTTATCTGTCAGCCAGGACAGAAAAGCCATCAGCGGGATATTGAATGAACAAGGTATTCAGATTTTTGGGGTGACTACTAATGGTGAGTTTACAGATGAAGAGCCTCAGCATCTTTCCACGGCCATCTTACTATTGGAAATAAACCGGGCTTATTTCAGTATTCTTTATAAAGAATACCGGGCCGATGATTTCAGGGATGTTGCCTTTTCCCTGGCAAAAGAAACCCTGCATACATTTGAACGGCCCGCCTTCCTGCTAGCAGGGAGTCACTTATCCACCGATGCCGAAGCATTATTGCATGGGTTTGAGGAGGCAATCAGTCCATTGGTGAATGTATATGGTTGCATGGCCGGTGATGATTTCAGCTTCACCGATCAGTTTGTATTCACCAATGATTGGGAATCAAACAAAGGAATGCTGGTGCTGGCCCTGGATGAAGATAAGATCATGATCAGGGGGAAGGCCACCTGCGGATGGAAAGCAGTGGGCACAGAAAAAACAGTGACCAAAAGTGATGGCACCCATGTCTTTACGGTCGACAACGTGCCGGTATTGGACCTGACTGCCAAGTATGGCGGTATTGAAAATGTAACACCGGAGAATCCGAACCTCTTGCTGGAATTGGCTGCCAATTTACCCTTGCAGCTTCAAAGAGAAAAAGGCGATCCTGTGATGCGGCCGGGATTGATTGTAGACTGGTCTGATCACTCTTTTCATTGCAGCGGTTCGGTGCCGCAGGGTTCAAAAGTCCGGTTCTCCCTGCCACCCGATTTTGATGTGATGGAAAAAGTGATACAGGCAACAGCCGACTTAAAAGCAAATGAAATGCCCGAGGCGGATGCGGTGGTTGTATTCAGCTGTGCAGGACGTATTTTGTCACTGGGGCCGCTCATGTCTCAGGAACTGGAAGGTATCAAGAATATATGGAAAGTACCCATGGTAGGTATGTTCAGTAATGCAGAACTGGCAAGAGTGACAGGGGGTAACCTGGAAATGAATAACCTGACCACCTGTGTTGTTGCATTAAAAGAAAAATAATGATTCAAAGTTTACAAAATATATTAAATCTTGCAGAACAATCTGAAGCGCTTTCGCCTGAGCAAAAGAAGGCCATTGCTGATTGGATAAAAGAGGCTGGCAAGCATATTGACATTATAACATTCAAACTGGAGCGGACTGAAAAAGTAAAACGTACAACCTCAATATTATTAGAAGAAACCATTGAAGAGCTGGAACAAAAGCGAAAAGCAATTGAAGAAACGAATACTGCATTAACAAGATCACTGGAAGAATTAAAAGCGGCACAGGCACAGCTGATCCAGTCGGAAAAAATGGCTTCCCTTGGTGAACTCACCGCTGGTATTGCTCATGAAATACAAAACCCGTTAAACTTCGTCAATAATTTTTCAGAAGTCAGCCGGGAATTGCTGGATGAAATGAAGACGGCACTGGACAATGATGAAAAAGAGGAAGCAAAAGAGCTTGCCGAAGATGTGATTCAGAACATGGAAAAGATCATGCATCATGGCAAAAGGGCTGACGGGATTGTAAAGGGTATGTTGCAACACAGCCGAAGCAGCAGTGGTCAGAAAGAACTGACAGATATCAATGCACTTTGTGATGAATACCTGAGACTGGCTTATCATGGCTGGAGGGCCAAGGATCATTCCTTTAATGCCAAATTTGAAACGGTGTTTGATGAAGCGATCGGAAAAATAAATGTGATTCCCCAGGATCTGGGACGGGTGATCCTGAACCTGATCAACAATGCATTTTTTGCCGTGAATGAAAGAGCAAATGCCCCCCAACCCCCTAAAGGGGGAGTCCCGTATGAACCAACAGTCACAGTTTCTACTTCACTCTCCCCTCTCCCCGGGAGAGGGGTCGGGGCTGAGGTTATCATTCGTATCACCGATAACGGAACCGGTATTCCGGCATCCGTAGTAGAAAAAATATTCCAGCCCTTCTTTACTACCAAGCCAACGGGGCAGGGTACAGGGTTAGGACTGAGCTTAAGTTATGATATCATCAGCAAGGGACATGGCGGGTCGTTGAAAGTGGAAACAAATGAAAACGAGGGTACATCATTCATCATTCAGTTGCCTTATCCATCAAATGATAAATAAATATCTATATACACTTCTTTTTCTGACATTCTGTAAAACCGGACTGGCTCAGAATAAACTTACAGACAGTTTAAGCCGGTTGCTGAATGTAACAATTGAGGACACAAGCAGGGTTCTTGTATTGACAAATCTTGGGCTTCAATACCGGAATACAAATCCCGATTCTTCCATATACTACTGCGAAAAAGCATTGGTTTTAGCCAGACAGATTAAATTTAAACGAGGTGAATCATTCGCGCTGGTTACTATCGCACTTTCCATGAGAGAAAAAGGGGATTTACCTAAAGCACTAGATCTGACCATGCAGGCTTTACGGATCGCAGAAACTAATAACTACGCTGTCGAGGCGGCAACCTGCTTGAGGCGTATCGGGCTTGTATATATGGATCTAAAAGATTACCAGCCTTGCTTAAAATATTTATACCAGGCTTTGCATAAACAGGAAGCTATTCCATTCAAAAGAGGGATCGCTATTGAATACATGAATTTAGCAATGACATATGAATACATGAACCAACTTGACTCCGCCTTGTTTTATATTCAAAAAGCCGAGAACAATAAAGAACTAATTGAAGATGTGTACCCGGAGGTGAACCGTGTTTTTGGAAATATCTATGCACGAAAGGAGGACCTCCAGCTTGCTGTACATTATTATAATAAAGGGATTGAAACCGGTTTGAACCTAAATGATTACCGAACGGTATCGTTTATATGTTCAGATGTTGCGAGGATGTTCCGGAATATGAATCAGCCTGATTCAAGTATTGCCTATGCCAAAAAAGGGGTGCAGTTTGGGCAAATGGCATCTTATAAAAAAGGCATCTTATTTTCTGCAAGTATTTTATCAGAATTGCTGGATACGGTCAACCCCAAAGAAGCGCTGTATTATTATAAAATTGCTGCTGCTGCAAAGGATAGCTTATTTGGGGCAGGAAATATTCAAACAATTCAATCCCTTATTACAAAAGAGGAAGACAGGCGAAAAGAAATTGAATTACAAAAAGCGGCCTATCAGAACCGGCTAAGGCAATATGGTTTATTGGCAGGACTTGGTGTGATATTGATAGTCGCTTTTATTTTGTTTCGCAATAACAGGCAAAAACAAAAAGCCAATATTGTATTGGAAAAAACGTTGACGGATCTTCGATCTACCCAGGTCCAGCTTATTCAATCAGAAAAAATGGCATCACTCGGTGAACTCACTGCCGGCATCGCCCATGAGATACAAAACCCATTGAATTTTGTCAATAATTTTTCTGAAGTCAGCCGGGAATTACTGGCTGAAATGAAGTCTGCACTCGATAAAGATGACAAAGAGGAAGTGAAGGAAATCGCTGATGATGTTATTCAGAACATGGAGAAGATCCAGGATCTGGGTCGGGTTATTCTCAATCTGATCAACAATGCATTTTTTGCCGTGAATGAAAGAGGTATTAAGGGAGAAGCTGATTATCAGCCTGCAGTCATAGTTTCTACTTCGCTCTCCCCTCTCCCGGGAGAGGGGTCGGGGGAGAGGTCATCATCATTATCCGCGACAATGGCACTGGTATTCCGGCATCCGTTGTTGAGAAAATATTCCAGCCCTTCTTTACGACCAAACCTACCGGGCAGGGAACCGGATTGGGTTTGAGTTTGAGTTATGATATCATCAGCAAGGGACATGGAGGCACATTACAGGTGGAAACCACCGAAGGTTCAGGCACCTGTTTCACCATTACATTACCACAGCAAGCATAAAAATGGATAGTCAGAAAAAGCGATTACTGGAAAAGGCCTACCATTTGTTCTTCGAAACAGGAACAAAAAGTGTGATCACACGGCCTGTGCAGGAGTTCGTAGACGGACAGGTGATTGGTATAGGTACCGCAGTCGATGAAAAGTTGAGGGGTATTGGGGATTTTCGTAAACTTTTGCAGATCCAGAAAAAGCAAATGGCTGGATTGAAAATCCACTGGGAAAAAAAGCGGTTTTCCAGTCATGTAACAGCCGATGAAAATACAGCTGTTTACGCTGATGATGTTTACCTGACGATTGGTACCGGTAAGGAAAAACTGAAAATGTATCTCCGGTTTTCAGTGATACTGCATTATAATGGAAAGGGATGGAAAGTAATACACTGGCATGGCTCCAAGCCGGAAGAAGTGAAAAGCGAAGAAGATACTTACGGATTGGATCAATGGAAAAAGAAAGCATCGGAATTACAGCAATTAGTGGAACAGCGGACAGCCGATCTGTTGTTGAAGAACCGGGAGCTGGAAATTGAAGCGTCCCTGGAGAAAGTGCGGACAGTTGCCATGGGGATGAAGGAAAGGGCCGATATGCTGAAGATCTGTACGATGATTGCAAAGCAGCTGTCTGTGCTGGGCCTGAAGGAAATCCGGAATGTACAGACCGCCATTTTCAAAGTGCCGATGGGTACGTACGTGAATTATGAGTTTTATGCCAAACATGATAAAACTTTCATTACCGAAACACTCTATACCAACCATAAAGTAGCCCTGGCCTTTGCTAAAAAAATGCTGAAAGGAAATGGAGCTGTTGCCATTGCGCATATGAAAGGGAAACAGCAGGTGATGGACTGGCTCCGTTACCAGAAAGGCACCAATGTATTTATCGACACTTATCTGAAGACAGCGACCTCGCTCAGTTATTACTGGTATTCACTGGGCCCGGTAGCACTGGGTATCTCTACTTACCAGCCACTGACCAAAGAAGAGCTGCAACTGTTTGAACGTTTCCTCAAAGTATTCGAACTGGCCTATAAGCGTTACATGGATATTGAAAAGGCGGAAGCACAGGTCCGGGAAGCGCAGATAGAAGCAGCATTGGAAAGAGTACGTGCCAGAAGCATGGCGATGCAGGATTCATCTGAAATCGGTAAACTCATCCTGCATGTTTACACAGAACTGACCCGGCTTGATGCCCGGCTCGATCGTTGTTTTTTCATGATCGTTGATCCGGAGAACCTGGGCATTACCTGGTGGATGGCCAGCCAGGAAGGTTTACTGGCGGAGAATGGTTTTTTTGTACAGTATAACGAACACCCTTCCCACCTGCTTTATCTCGATCACTGGAAGAAGAAAACGAAGAAATGGCATTATCTTTTTGCAGGAAAAGAGAAAAGGGACTGGGACCGTTTCGGGTTTTCGAAAACGGAATTGTCCCGTTTGCCCGAACCGGTGAAGAAATTTATGGCCAGTGCAAAGAGTGTCAACCTTTCCGGTTCCTCCGATGCATTTGGTAGTCTGGTGACCGGCAGCTTTGAACCCTTATCAGATGAACACCAGGACATCATCAGCCGTTTTGCTTCGGTGTTCAATCAAACCTATACCCGCTTCAATGACCTTAAGAAAGCGGAAGCCCAGGCCAGGGAGTCGCAGATTGAAGCTTCCCTGGAGAGAATCCGAAGCCGGACAGTAGGCATGCAGAAAAGTGAAGAGCTGAAAGAGGTGATACAGGTAGTTTATGAACAGTTCATTCGCCTGGGTATCCATACGGAACATGCAGGATTTATCATCGATTACCGGGAAAGGAACGATTACAATACCTGGATCGCCGATCAGTTCGGAAGTCCATCACAGATTGCCATTCCTTATTTTGACTGCATCTATTACAATCAATTCAATGCCGCAAAAGCAGAACGGAAGGAATTTTTCACGCTTAGCCTCACCCGTAAAGAGAAAGACCACTTTTACAAAGGACTCTTTAAGCTTATCCCCGGTTTTCCGGAAGCGTCCAAGCAAATTATTTTTCGCCATCCAGGGTTTACCATTTCTACGGTATTGCTGGAAAATGTGGCCTTGTATGTCGAAAATTTTACCGGCCTTCCTTATGCAGAGGAAGATAATGCCATCCTGATCAGGTTCGGGAAAGTATTTCAGCAGACCTATACCCGTTTCCTCGATCTGCAAAAGGCCGAGGAGCAGGCCCATGAGGCAGAAGTACAACTGGCGCTGGAAAGGGTAAGAGCCCGCAGCCTGGCGATGCATCAGACCAGTGAATTAATGGAAGTGGTGAATGAAGTGGCGCAGCAACTGATGAAGATGAAGATTGATATTGACGGTGGGATTTTTATTGTGATCAATGAGGAAGTGGAATCAGACCGCCTTCCTATCTGGGGCGCAGCCGGTGCCGCAAACTATGTTGAAAAAGTAATCGTTCCGGAATTGGGTACAGCAATATTCACCAGACTGGTGAACGCCATTTTGAAACGGGAGTCATTCCTCACAGAGCGGTATACCCGTGAAGAGAAAGACGAGTTTCTGCATAACTTATTCAAGCATGCTCCCTGGAAACAGCTGCCGGCCAAAAGGAAAAAAGAGTTGCTGGCCAGAGAGGGCGGGTATTGCCGCTCTACTGTTATTTCGAAATTCACGAGTATCGCCATGATCAATCATCATGGAAAAAAATTTTCAGCAGCTGATAATCTGATCCTGCAACGATTCGGGATGGTGTTGGAGCAATCCTATACCCGGTTTCTTGATTTGCAAAAGGCGGAAGAACAATCAAAGGAATCACTGATACAGCTAGCATTGGAAAGAGTGCGTGCCCGGACCATGGCCATGCAGCAAAGTACAGAACTCCCCGAGGCGGCCAATCTCCTCTTCCTTCAATTGCAGGCATTGGGTATGCCGGCCTGGAGTGCCGGTTATTGTATCTGGGAAGATGATAAAAAAGCAGTGACCTTATGGATGAGCAGTGAAGGAGTAATACAACCTCCTTTTAAAGCGCCGACCACCGAAGACGAGCTCTTCATTCAGATGCGCGAAGGACATGAAAAGGGAAAGGCCCTGCATGTGGTGGAACTGGGAGGTAAAAAACTGCAGGCACATTATCAGTACATGCGGACTTTGCCGGTTGTAGGGGAAGTGCTTGATTCAATAATTGAAGCAGGACATCCTTTACCTGTGTATCAGGTGATGCATTATGCTTATTTTTCGAAGGGGTATTTATTGTTCATTACGTATGAACCAGTTCCGGCAGCGCATGAAATATTCAAGCGTTTTGCCAATGTGTTTGATCAGACTTATACCCGTTTTCTGGATCTGCAAAAGGCAGAAGCGCAGGCCAAAGAAGCTTTTATTGAATCTGCGCTGGAGAGGGTGAGATCACGAAGCCTGGCGATGCATCATTCTTCGGAATTGTCCGCCGTGGTAAATACCCTGCTCAGGGAGTTTACCAATCTTGAATTTACATTGACTTTTTGCATCATCAACTTAATAAATGAAAAGGACAGGAGCAATACGGTTTGGGCCGCCAATCCGGAAGCGGGAAATCAGCCTGAGTCCTATTACATGAAATTTGAAGACTATCCCTTCCATCATGCCATGTGGGATGCCTGGAAAGATCAGCAGAAAAAATTTATCTATACCATCGAAGGAGAAGAGAAAAGAATCTATGATGAATACCTGTATACTAGTACAGAATTTCGCCGTTTCCCCAAGCATGTGCAGGATGCGAATAAGGCCCTGAAAAGATATGTGGCGGGTTTTACATTTTTCCGGTTTAGCGGACTGCAGACGGTGAGTGAAAATCCGATATCACCTGATGATCTGGACATTCTTGAACGTTTCGGCCGGGTCTTCGAGCAGTCCTATACGCGTTTCCTTGACTTACAAAAGGCAGAAGCACAGGCGAGAGAGGCACAGATTGAAGCGGCATTAGAAAGAGTCCGCAGCCGGTCAATGGCCATGCATCGTAGTGAAGAACTCTCTGATCTGTCGCTGGAACTGGTAAAGCAGGTGCAGGCGTTGGGAGTGGCTACCTGGTTTTGCGCTTTCAATATTTATGATGACGATCCTAACAGTTCATTGGAGTGGGGCAGCAACGGGCAGGGCGTATTCCCCCAATACCGTACACCCAGAGAAGGTATTTTTCTCCGCTATTACCAGGCCGGGCAAAAAGGGGAAACCCTGCTGGTAAATGAAATTGGTGAAGCCGAATGTCCGGCCCATTATGACTATCTCTGCAGTCTGCCGGGTGTGGGAGATCAGTTGCTGCAAATGAAAGCTGCCGGCTTGCCATTCCCAGCATCCCAGATAGATCATGTGGCATTTTTCAAACATGGGTATATCATCTTCATCACGTATGAACCGGTCCCGGAAACCCATGAAATTTTTAAACGCTTTGCCAGAGTATTTGAACAATCCTATACGCGTTTCCTGGATTTACAGAAAGCAGAAGCGCAGGCCAGAGAGGCACAGATTGAAGTAGCTGTTGAAAGGGTAAGAGCAAAGGCACTGGCGATGCATCGTTCTGAAGAAATACTGCAGGTAGCGATGACGCTCAAAGAACAGATGGAAGGGCTGGAGCTAAAGGGAGTCACAGCCGCAACTATTTACCTGCAGCAGGATGATGGTTTGATAAGGGCCTGGGATATCACAGAATTGAAAGCATCTGAAAACGGGCCGCAGCTTACAGTTGATTTTGCATTTAAACTGGAAGATACGGATCCGCAATTATGGGTAAGAAGAATATGGGAAGTAACAGAAAGATACAGTGTGATAGAAATGAGTGGAAATGATTTTTTAATATGTGAAAGCTGGCTACGGAGTTTTGACGTAGATGCCGCAGATAATTATTTAGAATTTATTGAAGCGGCAGACTTAAAACATTCCTGGCACCCTACCGTGCCACTTGAAAAAGGGAAACTGAATATTGATTTCATTCTTCCTCCGCCTGCAGAAATGGAATTCATCCTGCCTAAAATGGGGGCGGCTTTTGATCTGGCTTACCGGCGTTTTCTGGATTTACAAAAAGCTGAATCGCAGGCAAGGGAAGCTCAAATCGAAACCGCACTGGAAAGAGTCCGCTCCCGCGCCATGGCCATGCACTTTTCGGATGAGCTGAAAGAAGTGGCGTTGGAGTTAAGAAAGCAAATGGGCTTATTAGGACAAAAAGACCTGGAAGTCTGTGCTATTCATTTATACGGACTCGACGAAAATAGTTTTGAATCATGGAGTGCCATGCGGGCACCTGGATCAGCAGGGGAGATCGTACAGGGACAAGCAAGGTTTCCTAAAAACGGCATCCGGATCATTGATGAGTTAATGGAAAAGCAGTCTGCAGGAGTCAGGGATTATATCCTGGTCAATGAGCGTGAGAAAATGGTGGAATGGTTTGCAGTGATGAAACAGTATGTACCCGAAATGTATGACTCCATCATTTCATTAATTGGAGATACACCTCATTATGAAATGAAAGCTTATTGGTCCGTGGCTGATTTTGCCGGAGGTGCTCTGGTGATGGTTACTTATTCTGAACCGGATGAACAAACCAGAAACCTGCTTCGCCGGACGGCCAATGTGTTTGAACTGGCTTATACCCGTTTTGTCGATTTGAAAAAGGCGGAAGCACAAACCAGGGAAGCGCAGATTGAAGCAGCATTGGAGCGTGTGCGAAGCCGGAGTATGGCCATGCATAAAAGCACCGAGTTACTGGAAGCCGGAGAAATTCTTTTTGCAGAAATAAACAGATTGGGGATTGAAAGCCTGACTGCTGGTTATGTATTAATGGACAAAGAAGGCGTGAATGGATTCAATTACACGCCGGATCCCTCCACCAAAAAAGTGTTGCCATTACCGGTAATAATTCCGCATAATGAAACGGTTCATATGCAGCAGGTGGTTGACAACTGGAAAAAAGGCAACCAGTTTTATTTTGTGGAAATGGATGAAGCGGAAACCATCAAACACCAGACATTTATTGCCGAACGCAGCACCAACTTTACGTTAAATGCTGAACAGCTGATTGCCATTTCCCCCTCCAGGCTTTTCTTGCATAATTTCTATTTTAAAGAGGGGTATATCCTGATTGTAGGTGGTATAAAACTATCTGCTGAACAAATTGAGATCATGCTGAGATTTGCCAAAGTGTTTCAGCAAACCTATACGCGTTTCCAGGATTTGCAAAAGGCAGAAGCACAAACAAAGGAAGCGCAGATTGAAGCAGCTTTGGAAAAAGTACGTAGTCGCACCATGGCTATGCAAAACAGTAACGAATTGCAGGAAACGGCAGCGGTTTTGTTTCAGGAATTCAGGAAGCTGGGAGCGGAAGATATGTATCAGGTTACGATTGGTATTTATGATGAAGCATCACAGCTGATTGATTTCAGGGTCACCAGCTGGAGCGGTAGTGGAGAGCAGGAAAGCCGGGCATTTCAACTGGATATGAATGAGCCAACTGTTTTGCAACCTGCTGTCCAGGCCTGGAAGAACCAGCAAAAATCGGTTGTGATTGATCTCAGCGGAGCCAAACTGGAAGGCTGGTTGGAGTACCGCAATAAAATGAGCGGAGTCACAGTCAGTAGTGCCGATACCGGAGGAAGAAGAGTGATATCAGCTGCCTTTTATTCAAAAGGGCATTTATCTATTTCAACAAAGGAGCCCGTTTCTGCGGAAACCTTGCACACGCTGGAGCGTTTTGCCGCTGTATTTGATGTCACTTATACCCGTTTCCAGGATCTGCAAAAAGCTGAAGGGCAAGCCAAAGAAGCACGGATCGAAGCGGCACTGGAAAGAGTAAGGAGCCGTACCCTTGCGATGCAAAAATCAGATGAACTGGCAGATACAGCAGCGGTATTATTCCAGCAACTGATTGCTTTAGGTATTGAACCCAACCGGCTCTACATTATCCTTATTAAAGAAAATAATGCGGAGATGGAAGCATGGGTCACAGATGAGGATGGCAGCAAAGTGAGTATGGGCTTCACTGGAAATTATAATAGGAATCGTTCGTTACTGAAAATGTATGAAGGCTGGAAGGAGAAAAGAACCAGTCTGGTGATTGATATGCAGGGAGAAGAACTGCAACAGTATTTTCATTACCTGCACGATGAGTTGCATGTGCCTTTCAAAGGCGGACTGGAACAAAAAAGAAGGGTACAGCATATCGTCTATTTCAGTCATGGTTTAATCGGCATGGCTTCACCTGAAGAGCAACCCATTGAAACATTACAGTTGATGGAAAGGTTTGCTGCGGTATTCAATCTGACTTTTACGCGTTTCAATGACCTGAAGATTGCAGAAGCCCATGCAGCGCAGGCTGAACAGGATTTAATTGCAATTAAAGAAGCCAAGCAAAAGGCGGAGGAAGCATTAACAGAATTGCAGGCCACCCAGAAGCAACTGATCCAATCCGAAAAAATGGCCAGTCTGGGTGAACTGACAGCAGGAATTGCCCACGAGATACAGAACCCTCTGAACTTCGTGAATAATTTCAGCGAGGTCAGCAAGGAATTGCTTGATGAAATAAGAGAGGAACTGGACAAAGGAAATCTGGAAGATGCCAAAGAGATCATGCAGGATGTGATTCAGAACCTGGAAAAGATCCATCATCATGGCAAAAGGGCAGATGGTATCGTCAAAGGGATGCTGCAGCACAGCCGTACCGGCAGCGGACAAATGGAACCCACGGATATCAATGCACTTTGTGATGAATACCTGCGGTTATCTTATCATGGATTAAGAGCCAAGGATAAAAGTTTTAATGCCCGTTTCGAAACTCATTTTGATCAGTCTGTCGGGAAAATAAATGTATTGCCACAAGACCTGGGCCGCGTGATCCTGAACCTGATTAACAATGCATTTTATGCGGTATCCGCCAAAGCTTCGGCGAAGGCGGACAGTGCTTATGAACCCACTGTTGAAGTGAGTACAACGCTCTCCCCTCTCCCCGGGAGAGGGGCTGGGGGTGAGGTCTCAATCATCGTCAAAGACAATGGTACAGGCATTCCGCAAAAGGTGCTGGACAAGATATTCCAGCCCTTCTTTACGACCAAACCCACCGGGCAGGGAACGGGATTAGGGTTGAGTCTGAGTTATGATATTGTGAAAGCGCATGGGGGAGAGTTGAGAGTGGAGACAAAGGAAGGGGAGGGTACCAGTTTTATTATCCTGATTCCAGATATAAAACAAGGGTTATGAAAAAATGGATACTGATTGTTTTAATGTTATGTAGCCGGTTAATCAGCCAGGCACAGGATTCCATTGTTACCCTTACCCCTGATATGTTCAATCCCATCAATGAAATTTTGATTTCGGATTTGGATGGGTGGATCTTCAGTCGTGAAGGGGACAATAAATGGATCCAACTTAAACCTACCGAACTGTCCGGGAAACTGGCTGATAAAAATGGCAGGGTGGGCGGCTGGTTACGTTTTCGATTTAGATTGTCTCCGGCCTTTGGTGATACCCCATTGTATTTCCGATATTCAGGCTGGGCTGCTGCCATTCTTTATCTGGATAGTACTCCGATTCAGACTTTTGGTATTGTGGGTACAGATAAAAACAGTTTTAAAGAATATAATCCGTCCAATAAAATGCCCGTGGAAGCGATCATGCAAGGAGGAGCAGTACATGAAATCACCATTCGCTTTGCGGATTATGTAAACCCTGTTTCAGCAAAAGAAATAAAATCTGCTGCCGCCCGGCTCCATCAGTTTATCAGGATAACTGGTCCGGACTATCATGCACGTTTTGCCAAACATATCAGGGAATGGCCCATTTATTCCAGTGTTTGGTTGTCTATTTGCCTGGTATTAACATTGTTATTTTGGCTACTTGCTTTTCTGAATCGCCAGGAAAAAAATCTCAGCCTCTTCGCTATATGTGCCTCCTTGTTTCTGGTTACATTTTTTTGCAAAGTCCATTCCGAAAACCCATTTATCAGTTTCAATACCTTTTTGCTTTCATTTAAGTCTTTTGAGTTTCTTAGTTCAGTCTCCAATTGCCTTACCCTTTTTATTGTGGCAAAGGTTTTTAAAGGGAAAGCGGCAGGCTGGCTGAAAATAATCATTGTCCTGCTCTTTGTTTTGGGTGCAGTAAATGTTTTTGTCACTGACAAATCTATGGCTGCATTGTCAACACTCGTTCCTGTTTTTGTTTATTTGTGGTACATCTTTTCTTCCCGGAAAACGCTGAAAGGAGCACAATGGGCGATCGTATTCGGGTTATTACTCTTCTCACTGCTGGTATTTGTTTATGTAGTAATGCTAACCATCTACCAGACAGACTTTGTTCCGTATAATATGCTTATTGCCTCAGGGCTTATTTTGGCTTTCCCGCTTTCCCTGCTGGTATATGTGGCACTCCGGTTCAAAGAAATCGTTTCGGAAGTCAGGCTACAGGCTGCCCAGGTAGTAAGGTTATCTGAAGAGAAAAAAGAGCAAGCCTTGCGACAGCAAAAATTGCTGGAAGAAGAAGTGGCCCGTCAAACTATTGAATTACGTACTTCATTAGAGAACCTGAAATCAACTCAAAAGCAACTGATTCAATCAGAGAAAATGGCCAGCCTGGGTGAGCTTACGGCGGGCATTGCCCATGAAATTCAAAATCCGTTAAACTTTGTCAATAATTTTTCGGAATTAAACAATGAGTTGATCAGTGAATTAATAGAAGAAGTTGACAAGGGAAATACAACGGAGGTAAAAACTATAGCTGCTGATATTCGGGACAATTCCGAAAAAATCAGCCATCATGGCAAAAGAGCGGATGCGATTGTAAAGGGTATGCTCCAGCACTCCGGCAGCGGCAGCGGTAAAAAAGAACCCACCGATATCAATGCACTTTGTGATGAATACCTGCGGTTGGCCTACCATGGTCTCCGGGCGAAGGATAAAAGTTTCAATGCGCGTCTCGAAACTCATTTTGATCCGACAATCGGTAAAATAAATGTATTGCCGCAGGATCTGGGCCGTGTGATCCTGAACCTGATCAACAATGCCTTTTATGCGGTGTCCGCAAAAGCTTCAGCGAAGGCGGACAGTGCTTATGAACCAATCGTTGAAGTGAGCACCACGCTCTCCCCTCTCCCCGGGAGAGGGGCTGGGGGTGAGGTCTCAATTATAGTCAAAGACAATGGTGGTGGCATCCCTCCCAAAATCCTCGATAAAGTATTTCAACCATTCTTCACCACCAAGCCCACCGGACAAGGTACAGGATTAGGGTTGAGTCTGAGTTATGATATTGTAAAAGCGCATGGGGGAGAGATTAATGTCGATACTATCGAAGGTGAAGGGACCACTTTTACAATCAGTTTGCCAGTCACATCTTGAAACAATTAAACAACATGATACCGAAAAGATTTGCAGCCGTTTTCATTTTTCTTTTGATGGCTTGTCTGCTTCTGGGTTTTGGGCCAGCGCCTGTTGTTCTTTCAAAACCAGCCACAACAGATACTACTGGAGGCTTATTCGCTTCTGACGAATTGCTGCAAATAAAACTCACGGGTAAATTAAAGGAATTGATGAACGACCGGGAGTCAGCGGATCCACAATCTTTTCCGTTCCGTTTTTCTTATACGAATGAGCAGGGGATAGAAACCGTGATCCCGGTTGAAGTCAGAACAAGAGGACATTTCAGGCGCATGAAGGCAAACTGTACTTATCCTCCGTTGCTGATAAAATTCCCCAACCAGGGCCCTCAGATAACCACTGTTTTCAGGAATCAAAAAAAACTGAAACTGGTCATGCCCTGTGACGGGGAAGAGTATATCGTCAGGGAATGGCTGGCTTATAAGATATATAACCTGATTACCCCCAAAAGTTTAAAAGCAAGACTGGTAAAAATTCAATTGGGCGATGAACGCAATTCAAAAACAGTAAACCCTGTTTTCGGGATCTTACTGGAAGAAGAGGATCAATTGGCGGAAAGGAATAACGCTACGGTTGTGGAAACAAAGCTCAGACCTCAGCAAACGGAGGTCAATACATTTTTAACGATGTCAGTCTTTCAATACCTGATTGGCAATACCGATTGGTCGGTGGAGTACCTGCAGAATATAAAATTAATAGCTCCGAAAGCAGGTTCGGTACCGATGACGGTTGCTTACGATTTTGATCATGCCGGTCTGGTAGGCGCCCCTTATGCGCAACCTGCAGAGGAATTACAAATGAGTTCTACCCGGGAAAGAAGGTACCGGGGCTATTGCATCAAAGACCTGTCCATTTTCAATCCTGTTCTGGCCGAATTTAACCGGGTAAAAGGCGATATTTATAAATTATATACGGATTGTAAATTCCTGGATGAAAAGTATATCAAATCCACCCTGCGTTACCTGGATGAGTTCTATGCTACTATTAATAATACAAAAGCCTGGCAAAGGGCTTTTGCCTACCCCTGTGATAAGAACGGAACCGGGAATGTGATCATTAAAGGATTGAAGGAAGAATAGAAAGCGAAAGCGCACTGTGGCAGGGACTGTTTTTTTGAATTCAGATATACCGGCAGTGTAAGGATGTACGTGTTGTATGATTACAAGGTTCAGTGAAAAAAAGAAATTATCATCAGTATGATGCTTCATTGATCAAATCAATAAAAGGAATATGAGATTCAGTATCATTTTTGTTTTCTTTTTCGGAATGACCTGTTCATCCATATCGGGTCAGGGCAGAATGGGAGACATCATCCAGTTACGTTGCGACTCGATTCTCAACCTCCTCGTGAAGGAAAAAGATCCCGACCGGAAAGCAGACCTGATCCTGGCCTTTTATGGTACATCCATCGACGGTTTCCCTTTACAGTTGTTGGTGCTGAGTCAGAAACTTTTGGATTTGTCAAGGAAGAACAATGATGAATTCTGTGAATCTGCTGCATTGAGCGCTGCAGGACAGGCGTACCGGATCACCGGCAGTTATGTGAAAGCCCTGGAATTGCATCGGCAGGCTTTGGCTGTTGCGGAGAAGACGGGTAATAAGATACTGATTGGCTTCGCATTGAACCAAATGGGTCATATCTACAAGGACCGGCTGGAGAATGAAAAGGCACTGGCACTTTATTCTGAAGCACTTCGGAATTTCAAGGAAGCGGGCAGGGATGATATCTGGTATCCCAGTATGAATAAGGGTGTTGTGTATTACAACATGGGCAATAATGATTCGGCCTTGTATTATTCCTATGAAGGACTTCAAATGATTTATAAAACACCCAGTTCAGGAAACCAGAGTGCTATATTTTCAAATATTGCTGGTGTATATAGTAAGAAGAATATCCCTGATAGTGTCAGAAAATATTTCACACTGGCCCTTAACCTGGCTTACAACACCCAGTCTCCCCGTTACATGAATGGTACCTATATCGCTATTGCAGAACATTTCAACCGTCGTGGGCAGCAGGATTCGGCGGCATATTATTTTAAAAAGGCAGTCGAGGTGGTAACAGGAACAGAAATGAACACGATGGTATTAAAGCCGGCTTTGAAACTGACCGAATACTATCAGAACATCAACTCTGACAGTACCGTTAAATACTGGAAAGTGTATTCAGCGGCCAATGACAGTATCAACAGTCTTCGGGCCAATCAGCAGATACAGATGCTGACATTCGAGGAGGAGCAACGGAAACGGGATATTGAACAGGCGCAATCCACCTACCGCAACAGGGTCCGTACCCGTTTGTTGCTGGGTGGACTGGCGGTTTTTCTGCTGGCAGCGATTGTACTTTACCGTAATAACCGGCAAAAACAGAAATCCAATTCAAAGCTGGAGAAAACAGTAGCGGAACTGAAGGCTACACAGTCACAGCTGATCCAATCTGAAAAAATGGCCAGCTTAGGTGAACTCACCGCAGGCATCGCCCATGAAATCCAGAACCCGCTGAATTTTGTCAATAATTTTTCGGAAGTGAACAAGGAACTGATTGCAGAATTGCTGGAAGAAGCAGCAAAAGGAAATACAGATGAGATCGTAAATATTGCGCAGGATATCAGGGATAATTCGGAAAAGATCAACCACCACGGCAAAAGAGCGGATGCGATTGTAAAAGGGATGCTGCAACACAGCCGGACATCCAGCGGACAAAAGGAAGCCACCGATATCAATGCGCTTTGTGATGAATATCTGCGGCTGGCATATCATGGCCTGCGGGCAAAGGACAAATCCTTTAACGCCACCATGAAAACCAGTTTTGATGCGACTATCGGTAAAGTGAATATGATTCCACAGGATATTGGAAGGGTAGTGCTGAATCTAATTACCAACGCATTCTATGCGGTGAATGAAAAATCTAAACAAGGTATCGCTGGTTATGAACCCACCGTTGAAGTGAACACAATGCGCTCCCCACTCCCTGGGAAAGGGGTAGGGGGTGAGGTCTCCATCATTGTCAAAGACAATGGGGGTGGTATCCCTCCGGCAATCCTCGACAAAATCTTCCAGCCCTTCTTCACCACCAAGCCCACGGGTCAGGGCACCGGACTGGGATTGAGTCTGAGTTATGATATCGTGAAAGCGCATGGTGGGGAAATCAAACTGGAGACGAAGGATAATACGGGTACCACATTTATTATTCAATTACCATCCGCCTAAAACATTTGAATGAAAAATCTGAAAGGAATCATCATGTTGGCCCTCCTGCTCTTTTCAAAGGGTATGTTGTTGTCACAACAGATCAAGTTCAATCTGGTGATCGATAACCAGTCCAATAATTATGGATGGGACAATAGCATCACACAGGATCAGAAAGGTTATTTATGGTTTACCGGTATCACTAAGGGAGTTCACAGGTACGATGGAAAAAAACTGACTACTTACAGTCACAATCCGGATAATTCCAACTCGCTTGCCAGCAATATTGCAATAGATCTTTCAGCGGATTCTGCAGGGAATATATGGGTGGCTACGATTGGTTACGGTCTGGATCGTTTCAATCCGGAAACGAATAAGTTTACGCATTTCCGTCATCAACCAGGTGATCCCGGCAGTCTGAGTAGTGATACGGTGACAGTTGTAAAAGTCGACCGTTCCGGAACGGTATGGGTTGGTACCAGGAGAGCAGTTGACAGGTTTGATCCGCAGAAGGGTACATTCAATCATTATATCATCGATGAGCTTTTCAATTATCCAGGCGGGAGAGAAAATTTTGCTTCAGTCAGTACCATTTATGAAGACAAAAGGGGGGATTTATGGGTCGGCTGGGTGGCCCCGGCCAATGTGAAAAATGACACAGTTGGCGGCCTGGCCCGACTCGATAAGAAGACCGGCAAATTTATCAAGTATAAAAATCAGCCCGGTAACCCCGGGAGTCTGGTGAATAATGGCGTATTCACCATTTATGAGGATAGTAAAAAAAATTTATGGATAGGTACAGTCGGTAATGGCTTACAAATACTGGACAGGGCCACCGGTAAATTCAGTAATTATCTATTTGATGCTGCCAATCCGGAAAAACTAAGTGCTCCTCCTTCCGGGCTGAGTCCAACTGCCTTCCTCTCATTTATTAACGAAGATGAAAAGGGCAGATTATGGATAGGATCATCAAACGGGGGTATTAATATGTACGATCCGGTTTTGCAAAAAACCCTTCATTATGGCATGGTGGGAGGTGATCTGTTGAATCGTTATGCAAAGGATACCCTCTCGGGATTTACAGATAGTTCATCTGTCAGGGCTTTCAAATCCAAAGACGGGTTGTTATGGATCGCAAGTGGCAACAAGGGTATTTATAATATCAATTTTTCCAAAACAACAGTCCCCTATACGCCATTAAATGTGGTAGCATATGCTTTTTATGTTGAAGAAGGGAAGCAGCACTTGTGGATACAGTCGGACAGCAGCATTATCCGGAAAGATATGCTGACGGGTCAGCAAAAACTATTCAGATACGATCCTCGAAATCCCAAAAGCATATCCGGCGGAAATGTGATGAATATGCTGGGAGATGGAAAAGGGAATATCTGGTTGGCTAACCATACCAGTGGGGTCAGTAAATTCAATATCCAGACTGAACAAGTCACGCACTATAGGCACGATGCGCAAAATCCCAACAGCCTGGTGCATGATTCAACACATATTTTGTTTCTGGACCGCCAGCAGTATTTGTGGATCGGTACACACACGGGTTTGTCAAGGATGGATATTAACTCGGGGAAATGTACCAATTATATCCATAACCCAAAGGATAGTACCAGCATCGCCACGGGGCATATCAACAGTTTAGCACAGGATAAAAATGACCGGATATGGATTGGCACGGATCAGGATATCTGCGTATTAAATAGTCCATCGGGAAAGTTCCGGCGTTATGTCATCGGGAGCGGGCAGGTACTGAATATCTGCCCCGATGCAACGGGAAGGATCTGGGCTACCTGTGGCGGAATATTGCTTTTCCTGGATCAGTCGAAGGATCGCTTTAAAAAGTTTACAACAACCATCTATCCCGAAGGATTTGACAATATTCTGGGAATGGTCGAAGATCAAAATGGGAATCTATGGTTAAGCAGCAAGAAGAATATCATCAGGATCAACAAGGAGCGCGATGCTGCCACCCTATATGGTGCAGCACAGGGTGTTCAATCCGAAACGGAATTCTGGATGAGGAACTACATTACAAAAGACGGAAGGCTGTTTCTGTGCGGGAATAAAGGCTATTATTCATTTAATCCTGACGAGTTAACGGATGATCGGAAACCACCCCTATTGAATTTTTCCCGGTTCAAAATCGGCAATGAGGAAATCACGGCAGGGGAGGGATCTGTACTGAAAGACCCAATATGGAAAACCAATAGTATACGGCTGACCCATCGGCAGAGTACCATTTCCTTCGAGTTTGTCGGGGTTGATTTTCAGGGACAGGGTGATCTCAAATACCTGTATCAACTCGAAAACTATGATGATGAATGGAGGGATGCGGGTGCCGACAACAGAGTCACATTTTTCAACCTGCCACCGGGTAAATATGTATTCCATGTGAAGGCTGTGAACAGCGATGGGACTGTAGTGGAAAAAAAGATCGCCATTACTATTACGCCACCCTGGTGGAAATCCTGGTGGGCATACTGTCTGTATGCGCTGCTGTTGATCCTGGCAGGATACCTGGTGTACAAATACCAGCGATCCTATATCATCAAAAGAGAAAGAGAACGGACCCAGCAGAAAGAACTGGCTCAGGCAAAAGAAATTGAAAAAGCGTATACGGAATTAAAATCCACCCAGGCCCAGTTGATTCAATCCGAAAAAATGGCCAGCCTGGGTGAACTCACGGCCGGAATTGCCCATGAAATTCAGAATCCGCTGAACTTCGTCAATAATTTTTCTGAAGTGAATAAGGAGCTGATTGCGGAATTACTGGAAGAGGCGGCTAAGGGGAATACAAATGAGATCGTAAATATTGCGCAGGATATCCGGGATAATTCGGAAAAGATCAACCACCACGGTAAAAGAGCGGATGCCATCGTCAAAGGCATGCTTCAGCACAGCCGGGCGGGCAGCGGGGAAAAAGAACCCACTGATATCAATGCGCTTTGCGATGAATATCTCAGACTTGCTTATCACGGATTAAGGGCCAAGGATAAAACTTTCAATGCCAGATTTGAAACCGATTTCGATGCCTCCATCGGAAAAATGAATATCCTGCCCCAGGACATGGGGCGGGTAATCCTGAACCTGATCAATAATGCCTTCTATGCAGTCACAGAAAGGAAAAAGAAGTCGGAAGCCGGCTATGAACCTCAGGTAAAAGTCAGTACTAAAAAAACAGGTCGTCATGTACTGATCAGTGTGAGTGATAACGGGACTGGTATCCCCAATGCGATCCGGGAAAAGATATTCCAGCCATTTTACACCACCAAGCCCACCGGGCAGGGTACCGGACTGGGATTGAGTCTGAGTTATGATATCGTGAAAGCGCAAGGCGGGGAGTTGAGTGTGGAGACGAAGGAAGGGGAAGGATCAACATTTATCATACAAATACCGGTCAATTGATATGTCCAAAAAATATTTAGCTATTAGTATCACAGTTTTGTTGTTGGCGACCCGTCTCTTCGGACAGTCACCACCAAAAGAATTAGACAGCCTTCATCAGGCCCTTGCAAATGCGAAGGATGACACGGTTAGAATGGTTACGCTGCAAAACCTGGGCGGTTATTATGCTGAAAGTAACCGTGACAGTGCGATGTATTTCACTGAGGCCGGTATCCTGCTGACAGAAAAAATGAACCAACAGCTTTTCCTGGCAGAGTTCCTGTTATTGAAATCCTACCTCGTTCAGAAGCAATATAATTTAGCACTCAGTTTGAAATTGTGTAATCAGGCAATGGCGATATTGACCAGCAAAAAATATGATAAGGACGAATACATTCGGCCAAACGTTCCCTTTAGAAATAACCCTGAAAAATACCGCTATTCGCAATTAAGTGGTGTGTATCATCAAATGGGGAATATCCAAAGCAGTGCAGGTAATCAGGAAAAAGCCATCGAATACTATCAGAAAGAAATCCGGATATCGGATGAATTGAATTCAAAAGACGGACTGGTGACCAGCAACATGAATATCGGGTCCACATATGCAGACCTGGGCCAGCTGGACTCTGCGTTTATTTATTCGCAGCGGGCACTGGCAAATGCAAGGAATACCGGATACCTGTCTTACGCCGGTTTTATCATGGAAGATATCGGATTGATTTTTCTGAAAAAGAATCAGTTGGATTCTGCCCGGTTTTATTTTGGGGAATCAGCCAGAATCAACCAGGAACAGAATAATCTGGCGGGTGAAAGCTCAAGTCACAATTCACTGGCCAGATATTATGAAAAAACGGGTAAGCCGGATTCCATGTTGTTACATGCCAGTTTGGCCTTAGATCTGGGCAATCAATTAAAATCAGCCCGGGCAAGGGAAATATCCTCCGGTCAGGTGGCCAATGCCTGGAAATGGTTGGGAAAACCAGACAGTGCGTTGAAATACCTGACCCTTTCAAAGAACATTGGGGATAGTCTTTATACCGACAGGATCAAAAAAACAGCCCTTTTTCAAAATTATCAATTCGAAGAGCAACTCAGGTTAGAGAAGACTGCACAGGAAAGTGTGGCCGCACGTAACAAAGCAAGGACGATTGCATTATTCACCGGACTGGGATTGCTTGCTGTACTGGCCCTCGTATTTTACAGGAACTTCCGGCAAAGGCAAAAATCATACAGGAAGCTGGAGAAAACTTTATCCGACCTTAAATCCACACAAGCCCAGTTGATCCAATCCGAAAAAATGGCCAGCCTTGGCGAACTCACCGCCGGCATTGCCCATGAAATTCAAAACCCGTTAAACTTTGTTAACAATTTTTCGGAAGTAAACAGTGAGTTGATAAGTGAATTGGTTGACGAGGTTGACAAGGGAAATACAGCTGAAGTGTTGAACATTGCGCAGGATATACGGAATAATTCGGAAAAGATCAACCACCACGGCAAAAGAGCTGATGCCATTGTAAAAGGCATGTTACAACACAGCAGTAGCGGCAGTGGCAAAAAAGAACCCACCGATATCAATGCCCTTTGCGATGAATACCTCCGCCTGGCTTATCATGGCTTAAGAGCTAAGGACAAATCCTTTAATGCCACCATGAAAACAGATTTTGACGCCGCCATCGGCAAAGTCAACATCATTCCACAGGATTTAGGAAGGGTGGTGCTGAATTTAATCACCAACGCATTCTATGCAGTACAGCAGAAAAAGAAAACAGGGATCGCCGACTATGAACCCACCGTTGACATAGTCAACAGCTCTCCCTCTCCCCGGAGAGGGGTCGGAGGTCTCTATAATGGTCAATGACAATGGGGGTGGCGTCTCTCCAGCAATCCTCGACAAAATCTTCCAGCCCTTCTTTACCACCAAACCAACCGGACAAGGCACTGGTCTGGGATTGAGTTTGAGTTATGATATTGTAAAAGCACATGGCGGAGAGTTGAAAGTAGAAACGAAGGAAGGAGAAGGAAGTGAGTTTATTATTTCGCTGCCGATATAACCCATTCCGCAGAATAGTTTTTCGGCATTAAAAAAATTGGTTGATAAAAAATAAATACATGAAACTATTGCTAAAATTATCCTTCCTTGTTTTGCTTCCTTTGTTTACAACTGCCCAGCAATCCCGTGTGGATTCCATCATCACCCTACTCAACAAAAGCAAGACACCAAAAGGTTTGGATACAGCTATGTTCAATTCAGCAAGGAATCTAATCAGCATTGCCGTTTTAACCGATGCTCACATAACCCGGATTGAAAAAGCAGCTGAAATATTTATAAACGGAACTGACGAAGACCTTTCCTATGTTCTAAAAATTAATATCCTTGCAAGCTTATCTGCATCAGATAAAATAAAAGCAATTGATTATGGTAAGATTAATGTAGAAAAATTAGAAACCAGTAAAACCCCCCATGCTAAAGTACTGCATATAAGATTTTTAACTGAACTACGGCTTCCTTACCGCACTTCATCCAAAGTTTCCGAAGGCTTAGCTTTTTTTGCTGAAAAACTGAACAGCTACAAAAAAAATAATGATAGTAGTGGAATAAACAACTGCTATTATGTATTGTCCGGATTTTACCGAACCATCGGTTTGTATGAACAGGCTATTTATAATATGAAAAAATCTATCAGCTATATTGATAGTAGTTTAATTGGTGAACGTTTTTTTGGAATTGAGCCCAGAAACACAAAAGCAATCTGGATAAATAATACCGGGGTATTGAGCGATTTCTATTTGCAAATGGGCGATTATGAAAAGGCGATTGAAACAGGAGAAACAGCTTTAAAGGTAGCTTTACGCTATTACAATGAAATTGGTAAAAACAGGCCGGGAGATTACAGTCTTTTCACAGCCAGGCATATGGCAAATGCTAAAATCAGCTCCAATCAATTAGACAGTGTGGATTATTATTTAAAAATGGCAGAGCTTTATTCGTTTAATACCCCCACTAAAGCATATTTGTTACAAATACGTTCTTTATACAATATTAAAAAGGGGGAATTGGGTGTGGCAGATTCGCTGCTGCGGCTATCCTGGCAATTGGTCAATCAAAATCAACTAAGTGTTAGCTCAGCTTCAGGTCAATTAGAACCTGATTATTACATAGCATTGCTTAGAATACAACAAAACAGGCCTCAGGAGGCAATTGCCCTGTTGTTAAAAGATATAGACCGGGTAAGAATTATTCGCCCAAGTGTATTGCGGGATTACAAACTATTGGCAGAACTGTATGAAAAAACAGGCGATAATGTAAGAGCCAAAGAAACCTACAAATCATTCATCAGCCTGCAGGATAGCATACTGGCCGACCAGTCAAAATTCAGGACTATTAGTTTTGAAACAGAGCAGCTAATTACTGATAATGAAATATCCATTGCCAAATTAGAAGGGCAAAACAAAATTGCCAGCCTTACCCGCAACTTCATCATTGGCCTTGCTGCACTCCTTTTATTATTAGTGGCCGGCATTTATTATCGATTTCACTCTAAAAAGAAAGCCAACCAGATTTTGGAAAAAACCTTGTCTGAATTAAAATCCACCCAAGGCCAACTGGTACAATCAGAAAAGATGGCTTCACTCGGAGAGCTCACCGCCGGTATTGCCCACGAAATTCAAAACCCTTTGAACTTTGTCAATAATTTTTCAGAAGTAAACAGTGAGTTGATAAGTGAATTGGTTGACGAGGTTGACAAGGGAAATACAGCTGAAGTGTTGAACATTGCGCAGGATATACGGGATAATTCGGAAAAGATCAACCACCACGGCAAAAGAGCAGATGCCATTGTAAAAGGCATGCTCCAGCATAGCCGGGCTGGTAACGGCAAAAAAGAACTCACCGATATCAATGCACTTTGCGATGAATACCTGCGGCTGGCCTACCATGGTTTACGTGCAAAAGATAAAAGCTTTAATGCCACTATGAAAACTGATTATGATGCCAGCCTCGGAAACGTGAATATCGTTCCACAGGATATCGGCCGGGTGGTGCTGAATCTGATCACCAATGCTTTCTACGCCGTGAATGAGAAAGCAAAAGCCCCCCAGCCCCCTAAAGGGGGAGTCCCTTATGAACCAACTGTCGAAGTGCAAACAACTTTCTCCCCTCTCCCCGGGAGAGGGGCTGGGGGTGAGGTCTCTATTATCGTCAAAGACAATGGGGCTGGCATCCCTTCCCATATCCTCGACAAAATCTTCCAGCCCTTCTTTACCACCAAGCCCACCGGTCAAGGAACGGGTCTGGGATTGAGTTTAAGTTACGATATTGTGAAGGCGCATGGGGGAGAATTAAAAGTGAAGACAAAGGAAGGAGAGGGTTCAACATTTATAATTACAATACCAACAAACTAAATAATGAAATCATTTGTAAAAATATCATTACTGTGTTTGATACCCATTTTCTCCGCTGCCCAAACAGACCCCACCTGGGGATATTTAACTTCACAGCAAGTTGATAGCCTGAAGCGTAATGTAGAATCAGAAAAGAATGACACCCTAAGGATGGCAGCTTACCGGAGCCTTGGGTTTTATTATCAGGATATTAAACGGGACAGCGGATTATATTTTCATGAACAGCAATTGGCGTTGGCCAAAAAATTAAATAGGAAATTATGGCAAGCCGATGCATACAGTCAGGCGGCATATGTTTTAAACGGTTTAAGCAATCTCATGAAATCCTATGAATATTTTTCAGAAGCCATGAAACTGGCGGGTGATGAAAATAATGAATCTGATAATTGGCGGCCATGGACATTCTCCAATTCAAAAAATAGTCATGAAGCCCGTATTTCTATTTTAGGTATGAATTACCAGATGATGGGAAACCTATGGGTCAGTTTGGGAGAACTTGAAAAATATAAAACCTCTTTACAGGAGGCATTGAAACTTGGGGAGTCCATCAATAACGGTAAGGTAATATATGTTGCAAGCAGAGGGCTTGCCTTTGTAATGCCCCCCGATTCAGCCCTTTTATCTCTCAAAAAAAGCATTGAAACAGGGGCTAAAGCAGGCTATAACAGAGTTGGTTTTTCTTATTTGTTTATTGCACGGTTTTATGGGCAAAAAGGGATGCTGGATTCTGCTATAATTTATGCACATAAGGCAATTGCAAGATGTTGGGCAGATAAAGAACTCGTTGTATTGCCATTAGCTTACAATGGACTTTCTGGTATATTCTTTGGGCGGAATAATAAAGATTCAAGTTTTTTTTATGCAAAAAAGACAATTGAATCAGTCCAACTGATTGGCACACCTGATGATCAACTTGTGGGTGCTTATAGAATACTTTCTAATATGTATCAATTAAATAATGACAAAGATAATGCCTACAAATATGAAAGCTTAGCGTATCAATTAAATGACAGTTTAAAAAATGCCAGAATAGCAAATCTTACGGGATACCAAAAATTTGCTTTCAATGAGCAGCTTCGCTTAAAAAAACTGGATGAAGAAAAAACGGCCTATGCCAATAAAATGAATATGCTTGGTTTGATTGCACTACTGACTGGCATTTTGGTTGTAGCATTAATTCTATTTCGCAACAACCGCCAAAAGCATAAAGCAAATATAATTTTAGAAACAACATTGACTAATTTAAAATCCACCCAATCTCAACTCATCCAATCAGAAAAAATGGCCAGTCTCGGTGAACTCACCGCCGGCATCGCACATGAAATTCAAAACCCGTTGAACTTTGTGAACAATTTTTCGGAAGTAAACAGTGAGTTGATAAGTGAATTGGTTGACGAGGTTGACAAGGGAAATACAGCTGAAGTGTTGAACATTGCGCAGGATATACGGGATAATTCGGAAAAAATCAGCCACCACGGCAAAAGAGCTGATGCCATTGTAAAAGGCATGTTACAACACAGCAGTAGCGGCAGTGGCAAAAAAGAACCCACCGATATCAATGCCCTTTGTGATGAATACCTCCGCCTGGCTTATCATGGCTTAAGAGCTAAAGACAAATCCTTCAATGCAACGATGAAAACTGATTTTGATGCCAGCATTGGTAAAGTGAATATCATTTCCCAGGATATTGGCCGGGTGTTACTGAATTTAATCACCAACGCATTCTACGCAGTACAGGAAAAAAAGAAGACAGCCGATGCCGGATATGAACCCACTGTTAGCATATCAACAGCTTCGGTCCAGCCCCCTTTAGGGGGTCGGAGTCTTAGCATAAAAGTTTCCGACAATGGGGGTGGTATCCCTCCCAAAATCCTCGACAAAATCTTCCAGCCCTTCTTTACCACCAAGCCCACCGGTCAGGGAACGGGTCTGGGATTGAGTTTAAGTTACGATATTGTGAAGGCGCATGGGGGAGAATTAAAAGTGGAGACAAAGGAAGGAGAGGGTTCAACTTTTATAATTCAAATACCAACAAACTAAATAATGAAATCATTTGTAAAAATATCATTACTGTGTTTGATACCCATTTTCTCAACTGCCCAAACAGACCCCACCTGGGGATATATAACTTCACAGCAAGTTGATAGCCTGAAGCGTAATGTAGAATCAGAAATGAATGACACACTAAGGATGGCTGCCTACCGAAGTCTGGGTTTTTATTACCAGGAAGCTATACCAGACAGCGGCTTGTATTTTCATGAACAACAATTGGCATTGGCCAAAAAATTAGATATGAAATTATGGCTTGCCGATGCTTACAGCCAAACAGCTTTTACGTTAGTATCAGTAGGTGATTTTACAAAAGGATATGAATATCATACCGAAGCCACGAAGCTGGCTAGTGATAAAAAAAATGAATCTGATAATTGGCGGCCCTGGACGTTTTCAAATTCAAAAAACAGCCATGAAGCCCGAATTTCTATTTTGGCTATGAATTATCAAATGATGGGTAATTTATGGGGATTTTTAGGTGAACAGGAGAAAAGAAAGTCACACTATCTGGAGGCTGCTAAATTGGGTGAGTCTATCAATAATGGTAAAGTAGCATATTTGTCATATTCAAGTTTCGCAAGAACTTTGCCCCCTGATTCTCAAATGCTGTTTCAAAAGAAGGCATTGAATTACGCAAATGCAGCTCGTTTCCCAAGAGTCGCTGGTGCTTATCTTAGTATGGCTACGATTTTTTTTAATAAGAAGATGTACGATTCTGCTTACATCTATGCGCATAAAACATTATTGATTAGTAAGGAAGAAAATATGCTAAATGCTTTATCTACTGCTTATGCTGGATTATCCAATCTATTTTATAAACGAAATCAATCAGATTCATGTCTTTTTTATGCAAACAAAGCTTTAGAGGTTGCGCAGACCTCGGGTTTTGGGGATAATCTAAGATTTGCTTATAGAAGACTTTCAGCAGCTTACGAGCAAAAGGGGGATATAGACCAGGCCTTAGAATTTCAGAAATTATCATATACAGTAAACGACAGCCTAAAGAACTTAATAATAGCGAATCTTACCAGGTATCAAAATTTTTCGTTCAATGAACAGCTTCGTTTAAAAAAATTGGATGAAGAAAAAACGGCCTACGCCAATAAAATGAATATGCTTGGTTTGATTGTTGTGCTGACTGGCATTCTGGTTGTTGCAATCATTCTTTTTCGCAACAACAGGCAAAAACAACAGGCTAACAAAGTTTTAGAAACAACGCTTACTAATTTGAAATCCACTCAATCACAGTTAGTTCAATCAGAAAAAATGGCTTCTCTCGGTGAACTGACCGCAGGGATCGCACACGAAATTCAAAACCCTTTGAACTTTGTAAACAACTTTAGTGAAGTAAATAAAGAATTATTAACTGATTTAAAAGATGAAATTAAAAAAGGAAATTTTGATGAAGTAAATGCGATTGCAGATGATGTCATTAGTAATGAAGAAAAAATCAGCCACCACGGTAAAAGAGCCGATGCCATTGTAAAAGGCATGCTCCAGCATAGCCGGGCGGGTAACGGCAAAAAAGAACCCACCGATATCAATGCACTTTGCGATGAATACCTGCGGCTGGCTTATCATGGCTTAAGAGCTAAGGACAAATCCTTTAATGCCACCATGAAAACAGATTTTGACGCCTCCATCGGCAAAGTCAACATCATTCCACAGGATTTAGGAAGGGTGGTGCTGAATTTAATCACCAATGCTTTTATGCCGTCAACGAAAAAACAAAACAGCGAAAGGGGGAGCCTTTGAGCCCACCGTTGAAATAAGTACTGCGCGCTCCCCTCTCCCCGGGAGAGGGGCTGGGGGTGAGGTCTCAATCATCGTCAAAGACAATGGGGCTGGCATCCCTTCCCATATCCTCGACAAAATCTTCCAGCCCTTCTTTACCACCAAGCCTACCGGACAAGGTACCGGCCTGGGATTGAGCATGAGTTATGATATCGTTACCAAGGGCCACGGCGGTGAATTACTTGTGGAAAGCCGGGAAGGAGAATATACCCAGTTCACCATTATTTTACCCCTTTAAAATCTTATTTTCACCCATAAACCACCAATAATGAAGATTCTAGTCGTAGACGACGAAACAGATGTACAGGCACTGTTTGAACAAAGGTTCCGGAAAGAGATCCGGAGCGGAGAAATGCAGTTTGATTTTGCTTTTTCAGGTGAAGAAGCCCTGAAATACCTGAACCAGCACGAACAGGAAGCCGTCCTCATTCTTTCTGATATCAATATGCCAGGCATGAGCGGACTGGAACTGCTCTCCCAGATCAAACAAAAATACCTGAAACCACCGCCCGTGGTGATGATGATCACCGCCTATGGCGACGAAGAAAATTATACCAATGCCAAAAAACTGGGGGCAGATGATTTCCTGACCAAACCTGTTGACTTTTCTTCTTTGAAAGAAAAATTAAAAGAAATACACTGATGGCCAAGATACTTGTTGTAGACGATGAAGCGGATCTGGAGGCATTGATCCGCCAGAAGTTCAGGCAAAAAATCAGGGAACAGCAATACGAATTTGTGTTCGCCATGAACGGTTTGAAAGCCCTGGAACAACTGGAAGAACATAGTGATGTGGATATGGTACTCAGTGATATCAATATGCCGGAAATGGACGGCCTCACCCTGCTCAGCCGGCTGGGTGAACAGCATTCCCTCCTGAAATCAGTGATCGTGTCTGCCTATGGCGATATGGATAATATCCGCACCGCCATGAACCGGGGTGCCTTTGATTTTGTAACCAAGCCCGTGAATTTTGAAGACCTGGAACTGACCATGCAGAAAACCCTGAAGCATGTGCAGCAGATGAAGGAAACCATGCGGGCCATCAAAGAGAATAATATTCTCCGGATGTATGTGGATGAAACCGTACTCAACTTCATGGGTGGAAAGGAGTTTGAACGTTCTTTACTTGAAAACGAAACCATCGAAGCCACCGTAGCCTTTATTGATATCTGCGGATTTACCGCCATCAGCGAACATGAAAAACCGGATACGGTAGTCAAATTGCTGAATGATTATTTTGATGTGATGGTCCGTGAAATCATCAGCCAGAAAGGACTGGTGGATAAATTCATCGGCGATTGCGTGATGGCTGTTTTCAAAGGAGAATACCATCTCGATCGTGCCATCGATGCCTGTCTGTCGATTCGTTCTAAAATTGCCGCCCTACCGGCCACAGACGGATTTTCTCCCAAAGTGTCAATCGGTATCAACAGCGGCGAAATGATCTCCGGTAATATCGGTTCCGGTACCCTGAAAAGACTGGACTATACCGTGATCGGCGATACCGTCAACACCGCCCAGCGCCTGCAATCAGCTGCAGGTCCCAGTCAGATCGTGATTCAGGAAACCTGTTATGAAAAAATCAAACAATCATTCCAGTGTAACCGGATCGGTGAAGCAGCGCTGAAAAACAAAACCAACCCTGTAACGATTTACGAAGTCCTGGATTAATCCCATGCAGTACCAGCAAGTATATCAGTTCCTGATGCCCAAACTGGAAAATGAGCTTCCGGAATACCTCAGCTATCACAATGCAGCCCATACCCAATCCGTGATTGCTGCCGCAGAGTATCTCGGCAGCATGGAAAAGATCAGTGAGGAGGAAATGACCCTTCTTAAAACGGCTGCCCTTTTTCATGATGCCGGCTTCCTGCAACAAGCCGATGGTCATGAAGAGATTTCCTGTATCTGGGCCAGAGAGCACCTGCCGGATTATGCTTATTCAAGCAGCCAGATCGAAGCCATCTGTCGCATCATCATGGCCACCCGATTGCCGCAAACACCGGTCGACCTGCTGGGTCAAATCATTTGTGACGCAGACTTATTCTATATCGGTAAAGATGGGTATGCGGCCAATGCAGAAAAACTGCACCAGGAATTCAAACACCGTGGATTCGTAAAAACAGAAGAAGAATGGCAGCTGATGCAGGTGGAATTTTTAGCCAAACATCATTTCTTTACAGCAACCGCCATTAAAGAACTGGAGCCCACCAAGCAACTGATCCTGCAGGAACTGAATGCAGGGGTAGAGAAATCTTTTACCCATCATCATGAGGAAACCGGTCGTCAGTTATTTCAGGATATGTTGTTAACCCTGCTGGGAGTAACCATTGCTGGAGTGGCACTGAAACTATTTCTGGCTCCCAATCATTTCTTTGACGGAGGTGTTACCGGTATTTCACTGCTGGTGCATGAAGTGTATGGATTTAACCTGGGCCTCGTCATTCTATTGCTGAACCTGCCCCTGATCGTCGTCAGCTATTTTTCAATCGGCAAGAGATTTGCCTGGCGTACCCTGCTCAGTGTGGTACTGCTGGGAGTGGCCCTGCTGCTGATTCCCAATACTGCAATGACGGATGATAAATTGCTGATCGCTGTATTCGGTGGGGCTTTCCTGGGAATAGGTATCGGACTGATCATGCGAACCGGCGCTGCCCTCGATGGCATTGAAGTACTGGCAGTGTACACCCTGAAGAAAACATCTTTTACTATCTCAGAGATTATACTTGGTATCAATATTATCATTTTCACTATTGCAGGTTTTCGTTTCGGTATTGAGACGGCCCTCTACTCCATCCTTACCTATTTTACGGCCACCCGCTGTATTGATTATGTTGTAGAAGGTTTACAGGCCTATACCGGCGTGACCATCGTATCCGGTAAAAGCGAGGCCATCAAATACCAGCTGGTAAACAAACTGGGCCGGGGCATCACCGTGTACAAAGGAGAGAGAGGCTTCCTGCCCGGTAAATACCATGTGAGTGCGGAATGTGATATTATTTTTACCGTGATCACCCGGCTCGAACTGCGTAAGTTAAAGAACCTCGTGTATGATGTAGATCCCAAAGCTTTTGTCTTTGCCAACACGATCAAGGAAGCATCCGGAGGGATCATCAAGCGCAGACATTCCCATTAATTATTTTTATCAGGAAAATGCAGGAGCAAAAATTTCATTTCAAATGAAAAGATATACCCCATCCATCTTTTGTTCATTATTTGCAATGTCCTTGTTGTTTTTACTGCCATCCTGTAAAGAAAAAAAGGTAGCCGAAACTCCTGGCGATGGAGCCGGAGAGCAATCAGTACCGGTTGCTCCGGCCCACAGCATGCTCTCTGCTGATGAATTACTGGAATTATGCACTTATCCTGACGCGGCTGCCCTGCAGTTATTCATGAAAGAAAGGCAGCAAATTTTTATGTATGCCAGAAAGGGGGAATATATCAGTATGGCACAGGGAACAGTGATGGATACAAGCGGAAAGCCCATTCCCCTGCCAATGTCCACACTTTATTTCGCATCCGACCCGGGATCCACCTGGCGGATCGCGCAAACAGTGCATACTGATTCTCTGAAGAATGTCCTGCTCCAGGATTTTAAGGACAAGGGTTACGCTCTGCAGGACTCCATTAAGTATTATGCTACTAATGGCAAAGCCTACCGGTACCAATCTCCACAGTATCCGGGCAGAATTTTATATTATTCTCCTACTATGGAGCCCTGGAATAGAAAAGGAATTTACCTCGGCGCTACCTGGCGCAGCCATGTGTTTGAAATAAATATCATTCATGAGTAATTCAGGCATTCCTTCACTTTCAAAGCTCCTGAATTTTCAACCTTCAATTTTGAATTTTCAAATATCAAAGTCCCAACACATCCTTCAACTTCGAGTACCCCGATCGGCTCACCGGCACTTTGGCACCGGAGCGCAACACGGCTACATGACCATCTTTTTCATAAGGGTCAATCCGGGTGATCTGCTGAATATTGATGATATATGAACGGTGTGAGCGGACGAATAAATGTTCATCGAGTGATTGCTCAAAGTGTGCCATGGTTTTGTTCTTCAGGAAATAGCCTTCCGCTGTATGGATCTTTACATAATCATCTGCTGCTTCCAGGTAAAATACATCATGCACCGAAATAATCTTGATCTTACTCCCGTTTCTTACCACAATTCGCTGCCTCTGTGTGGGTGATAGGGCAGCTGATTCCAGTAATTCCTGGGCCGGGTTATCAGCTTTGTTCAGTTCTTTCTCCTTCCAGCGGGCAATGGCTTTATCAAATCTTTCCTGGTTAAAGGGCTTTAATAAATAATCAACAGCATGCGATTCAAAAGCCTTGATGGCAAATTCATCGAAGGCCGTAGTGAAAATCACGGCCGGCGGATTTTCTACCAGTTCCAGCATTTCAAAGCCCGTGATCTTGGGCATTTGAATATCCAGAAAAATCAGATCGGGCTGGTGTTGCTGAATAGCTTTTACCCCTTCAAATCCGTCGCCACATTCCTGTATCACCTGTAATTCCGGGTGTTGCTGCAGGTATTCTCTTACTACACTTCTTGCCAGTGGTTCGTCGTCGATTAAGATTACTTTATTCATAGCTTATTGTTCAGGTATTGTAATGGTTGTGATAAAGATATTTCCTTTTGCTTCTGTTACCAGCAGATCGGTACGGGCAAAAAGCAGGTATAATCTTCTTTGTACCGACATCAGTCCGAAACCGGTTCCCTGCTTGGGAGATGAAGTTTCCGGATCAAACGGGTTTTCCACCCTGATCAGCAGGTTCTTTTCCTGTTGAACCGCACTGATCCGTATCACCGTTTCACCTGTGGTATCATATAAGCCAAATTTAATGGCATTCTCTACAACTGGTTGCAACAGCAGGGCCGGAAGTTTGAGCTGGGCAGCACCTTCTTCCACACTCACTTCTGTACTGAGCCGGTTTCCAAATCGAACTTTTTCAATTTCAAGATATAACTGAAGATATTGCAGCTCTTCCTGCAGTGTCACCCACTGTGTTTCTTCTTTTTTCAAAGTACCTCTCAGAAAATCAGATAACTGTTGTACCATTTTCCTGGCTTCTACCGGGCGACTGCCAATCAGGGCATTAATGGAGTTAAGACTATTGAATAAAAAATGCGGTTGTAACTGCTGACGCAATTTGAATAATTCCGCTTCCCTGGCCAGTTTCTCGGCATCCACTTTCCGGGTTTCATTTTCTTTTTGCTCCTGCTGGTTGTACCATAACATACTGATCATGGTAACGCAACCTAACAGAAGAAAGGCAATACTGAACCGGATCGACAATGAATTATTCAGTAGCTCTGTATATCCGGGATAATGGGAAAGCGATATTTTCAGCAACCACTTCACCAGTACCAGCCAGATAATCGTAAGAAAAAGGCAAATGGAGAATATATTGATGTATTGCTGTACACCCGGTAAGTAGTAGCGAAGGGTGTTCATCACCAGTAAGCAAATCAGGAGTAACAGGCTGTTTCCGATAGCACTGTCAATAATAGCTGCTTCCCAGGGCAGGCCAAAAAAATGCAGCACCATGATCTGATCGGTGATCATCACTGACCAGAAAATGATAAATACGATCCGGAATTTTAGTATGAACAGGGGAGACCTTGCCATGGATTATGCCAGATTCAGTATTTCGTGGCTGTTGCCAAAACGGATTTGTTCAGCCTTGGCATGAATAAATTTCAGATAACTGTCAGCATCATCCGTTTCCTCCACTTTAGAATATAATTCAGCACCGTCGATCAGTTCCTGTAATTGATACATTTCACTCACACTGATGAATTGCCATTGCACCAGTTGCTGGCGATGGTTGAAGAATAACTCTTCTGTCCGCATACCCAGCGATTGCGCTTTGTGAAATGCTTCTTCCTTACTGCTGGCATTGATCAGCCGCAGCTGTTCATCAAATTGGGCTTTGTGGCTCCCGTCACCGCAAATGATGCGGAAAACCATTTTAGTCAGGTACCAGTTCATGATGCAGGGGTTTGGTTTATTGTTTTTACGTTGGCCTACTTTCAAAAACTCTTGATCTCGATACCGCCAAAAAGAACAGTGCCTTTGAGTACCAGTATCTTTTCCTGTGATGGATCGGCAGGTTGTATCGATCTTTTGTCTTCCAGTCCGCCAAAAATGGTGACTGCTTCTGATTTTACTTCCCAGTTGGCCGGTACGATCAGTTTGGTTCCACCGAAGATGGTGGTGATCTCCAGTTCTACCCGGCCCTTGATATCTGCCTGCGACAAATTCAATTCTGTTCCGCCAAAAATATTAACGATATCTCCGCCTTTAAAATCTTTGGAAAGCATATTCTTTTTAGAACCTCCAAAAATGGCGGTTACATCAATCAGGTCATCCTGGCTCCAGCTCTCTTCTTCATCCAGGATCGTGGTACTGTCATGACGTCTCGTACCAGCATTCATTTTTACACCGTCTTTTGGTATACATCTTTTTCTGGGCCGGAAAATGATAAAGGCACCGACCAACATCAGCACAACGGGCCAGATGAATTTGCCGATGGATAAATGAGGATAGAAATCCCTTAAAAGAAAAGCACCACCTACCAGTATCAGTACCAGCCAGGCGATACCCCGGAAATTATGTTTGATGCCAATGAATACACCCAGTGCTACCAGAAAGGTTTGCCAGGTAAATACCCAGTTTGGAAAATCGGGGACCGTAGTTCTTAACAGGGCCACCAATCCGATCAGCAGGATAAAAATGCCGGTCCAGATATGGCTGTTTTTACTGCGGTTTTCCCACC
Organism: Chitinophagaceae bacterium; assembly: GCA_016720745.1. Classification (GTDB taxonomy): domain Bacteria; phylum Bacteroidota; class Bacteroidia; order Chitinophagales; family Chitinophagaceae; genus JJ008. The sequence goes on from JADKKA010000018.1 coordinate 1,022,468, forward strand.
TGCTTTCCCAGCGCTCCCGCCCCTCCCGCATATTATGTCTGAAATCCTCTCTCATGGTCTGTTATTTTCATCAAATCTACCAGTGGAATCAGTAAAGTCCAAGCCCTCCTGGGCGGCTGATCTGCCTTTCTCGGTGAATGGCGGAATTGAGGGTGTGAATCGCTTCCGGCTCAGCTGTTTCCGGGCTTAACCGGCTTCAATGAAAGGGTAGATGGCAAATACAGGCTGGAGGGGTCATCGGATTTTTACCAATACATTTTCCCGGATTCCGGGAAAAAATGGATTAGGTTAACACTTAATTCCTGGTATTTTATTTACGATTAATTGCTTGTGGCTTCACTAAGTAGTTTTTTTGTAATGGGAGCAAAAATGCTTCTGATCCGACCTGTGAAACTCTTTTCATTAACGATGAGCCTCCTGCTCTTCGGGAGCAATGGCAGCCTTGCCCAGTATCCTTCGAATACTGTTTCGGTTAAACTGTCAAATGCCATTCTTTCCCGGTGGAATACTACTGCATCAGCTGGTCGTGTTTGTATAGATAAAATGACCGCTAAGGGCTGGGAATATTCAAACAGCATTGTTTTACATGGAATAGAAAAAGTGTATGAAAAACTGGACCCCGTTACCTATCAGTCTTACCTGACCTATGTGAAAGCCTATATTGATGATTATGTAGATGCCGGCGGCAATATTGTATCCGGTGAAATGGCTGAAAACCTTGATAAGATCCACCCCGGAATCAGTGTACTTTTTTTGTATGAACACTATAAAAGTATCAGTGCGACTGATTCCCTGCGTTACAGAACAGCAGCCACTTATTTACGCAATTACCTGATCGGCCCTGCTTCTACCTACCCTAAAACAGCTGAAGGCGGATATTATCATAAGAATAATGCTACCTATACCAATGTGATGATGCTGGACGGGATCTATATGGCGCATCCCTTCCTGGCACGGTATGGCAGGATTTTCAATGACCCCGTAGCATTGGATACGGCCGCCAATCAGGCTTTGTTACTTGCTTCCCATTTGCATAATTCTTCGATTCATCTGCTATATCATGCATACGATTATGCCAGAACCAGAACCTGGGCCAGTGCGGCAACAGGTATTTCCTATGAAGTATGGTCAAGAGGCATGGGTTGGTATGTGATGGCCCTGGTAGATATCCTGAAATACCTGCCGCATGCTCATCCGAAATACAATAGCCTGCTTGTATTGCTGCAGGATCTGGCCATCGGCATCCAGGCCAATCAGGATCCGGGAACAGGACTGTGGTACCAGATTGTCAACAAACCTGCTGGCTCTCCTGCTAACTACCTGGAAACCTCCGGCAGTGCCATGTTTGTTTACGCCATTAAAACAGCAGTAGATAGTGGATGGATCAGTAATAGTTATTCCACGGTGGCACAAAACGGATGGAATGGAATTTTAAGTAAAGTATCCACCCATGCAGATGGTGGCCCCCAGGTGAATGATTTTGCGCCGGCAATGGGAGTACAGGGTACATCTGCCGCCAATGCCTATACTGCCTATGTAAATATTTTACCGGTTGATGTGCCAGGTACAGCGCATCCACATGGATATGCAGCGGTATTAATGGCTGCATCCGTGATGGAACTCTCCGGTATGAGCACCCTTCCCTTACAATTCAGTTATGCGCGTGGCAGCAATTCAAATGGCTACACCCAATTGCAATGGGCTTTTGAAGAAGAAGATCAGGTGGCATATTATAAAATAGATAAGGCTGAAACCCTAGGCCTATTTACAGAAAATGCGACGGTTAATGCCAATCATCAATCAGAGTATTCCTGGCAAGACAGCCAGCCCATCCATGGTTATAACTTTTACAGGATCAGGGCGGTTACGCTGACAGGAAAAATAATCTATAGTCCGGTAATCAGAATACAGGATAGAATGCAGGAAGGGCTACAGCTACTGTTGTATCCCAATCCGGCATCCAGTCAGCAGTATCTCCATTTACAGTTTACAGGAATGGTACCCGGCCAGTATTCTTTTATGCTCAGTAATGCAGCAGGGAATATGGTTTGGAACAAATTATTCAGTTGTAATGCGAATAACGGGAGTGAGACGCTGCTGCTACCAGTTCCCTTACCAACTGGCTTTTATATAATAACGGTGAATGATCAAAGAAAGAAAATTTTTACGAGGAAGGTTTTGATCAGGTAATGAAGAGAAGGCTAAATGAAATTGAAGTATTCGAATTAAAGTCATCATGAAATGGGTATTTGTTATATCAGCCATTTTACTGTTGTCTCCCCGGCACGCCGCGGCACAGCTTTGCCGGAATTCAACGGACACCGTTTATGGCCTCACTGCTGTGGCCAGTGCGAGTCCTGCTATTGCAATGGGCCAGATAGTAGGTATCAACCTGAATAATGCCGGCGTTGTTGCCATTGGTAGTCCTTCCGCATCTGCCAATTCCGCCAATGCCATTGGCTTTAGTCAGGTAAATGGCCGGTTTTATTATTTCAACCAGGTGGGCTCCGGTACTATTGAGTTTATCTCCTACGACCCGTTGACAGGTACCAAACACATTTTGTCTAATCCCCCTTTGCTGCCTACAAACCAGCGGCTCCGCGCCGGTACGGTGAATAAGGATGGCACTGGCTATTATATGATTTATCCTGCAGCGAGTACAGCACAGGGTTATCCCAAAACAGGACCAGCGCTCTATTTTTATAATATTCCATTAAATACCTGGACCCTGATTACGCAGGATTTCAAAAACAGTTCGGGTACCAATATCGCCAATATCATTACGTTGAATTCCGGGGATATGGCTTTTGATGGCAGTGATAATCTCTGGCTCCTTTGTTCCAACACTTCCAACCATGCGTTGTATAAAATTGATGCACCACTGCCTACCACTGCTGTTGCCAGTGTGCTGGCAGATACGATTATTGCGCAAAGGGCCAACCCCGTAGCGGGAGTCAGCTTTACCGGTATTTGTTTTAACTATCCCGGTGATATGTACCTCACAACCGGTTCGGGCGCCGGAGCAGGCAATAACAAGTTATATAAACTGGCAACGATCAGTTCTCCTTTTTCGCTGGTTGGAACTGTTCCCAATAGTTATGGTGATGATCTTACTTCCTGTGTATTTCCGGTAGGTGTTTTATCTATCAACTGGCTAAACTATCAGGTCTCCGTTTGCGGCAAACAGGTAAAACACAGATGGTCGGTTAAAAATGATCCCGGGAAAGAATATAATTACAGCATTCAGTTTTCAGTTGATGCCCGGAACTGGAATTACCTTCCGGCAGAATGGTTGCCAATGGATCAGCAACAATCGGCGGATCAGTTTACCGCTATTTCCGGATTTCCGGAGGCGGAATGGGTGTATTTCAGAATCAGGGCTATAAATGTTGACGGGAAAGAAACAATATCTCCTATAAGAAAATTATCTCATTCAGCTCCGGCTGGACCGGTTGCCTTATTTCCTAATCCGGCCACATCAACTTTTTTCATCCGGCAGGATGGCATTAACGGGGAAGGTTTTTTCCGGTTAACAACAATATCCGGTAATACTGTTTTAGAGGGAATTCTTCATCATTCCGGTACAGAAATAGACATTTCCAGACTTCCGCCTGGTATTTATCTGGTAACAGCAATTGACCCGAATGGTCATAGTAGCATACCTGCCAAACTGGTTAAATCACCATGAGGGGTTGACCGACACTATTAATTCATTGAAGAGCTCCAGATCAGCTGGTAAGGATCAGTTTTTCCCTTAATACAAGTGAAAAGAAAACAAGTGATAAAAGGCATCAGGATGGGTTCGTTTCCCTCTTCCTTGATATGCAGGGTTCCGCTAACATAGGCTTCTGTTGAAGATGTTTCCAGTGCTTCAAAACCCTTCGGCACCTGCTCATTGCTGTATCCGATATCGTAACGGCGGTAGGCCAGTTTTTCTACCAGGTTTTGCACGAATTCAGGTTCGTCAAATTGGGCGGATATGTGTAATTCCTGTTTCATAATCAAGGCTGTTGAAGCGGCCTCTTCCTTTACACCCCGTTTCCGGTATCCACCCCTCGGAGGCTTTGAATGATCTACGTTAATTAGATGCAGGAAAGGCGGAAATGATTATTAAGGGAATGTGAAAATGGGGTCCCGATAGCTATCGGGAGGCGAGTGGCGAGTGGCGACTGGGGAGTGGCAAGTGGGGAGTGGGAAGTGGCTAGTGGCTAGTGGGAGTGGCGAGTAGGAAGAGTCAATTAGGAAGAGGGGACCTTACAGGAGTGAGCGGTTTTTATTTTTCTTCTTTTTCTAATTTATTTGGTTCTTGTCTCTTGTTTCTTTTTTCCTATCAAATCAGTGCAAAACCATCTCCATCAAACAACCCCTTATCACTCAGTTTTAAATGCGGGATCACCAGTAAAGCCATAAAGGAAAGGGTCATGAATGGAGAAGTGAGTGTGGAACCCAGTTCCTTCTTGCTCATGATATCAATGGCCGTATAATCAGCGGCAACCTTATATCCATCCACATTACTCATCAGTCCGGCAACCGGTAATGGTAAAATGTATTCTTTCCAGGTTTTTCCATCTTCTGCCTCACAAACTGCGCTCACACCACCCCGGCTTTCAATCACCAGGTTCACGGCACGGCAAATACTTTCATCATCCACCCCAACGGCCACAATATTATGACTGTCGTGCGCCACAGAGGAAGCCAGGGCTCCTTTTTTCAATTGGAAGTTTTTAATAAAGCCAGTGGCTACCGGTGCATCCCGATACCTGTTGACCACTACAATCTTTAAAAGGTCCCGCTGCGTATCACTCATTATTTTTCCATCCTGCACCAGGGGTTCAAAAAATAGTTTATTGGTGATGAGTTGTCCATCCAGTGCTTCAATGACTGGTATGGTGGAAAGAGAGGATGCTGCGGGTATTTCAAAATCAGCAGGTTCCTTCTTGCTACAGGAAAAATGATTGACGATGGCCGACTCGCTGCTGTCAATGAATGATTCTCCGTTTGCTGCCACCAGTTGCCCATTGATATATGTTTTGCTGACATCAAATTGAACCAGGTCTTTTACTTCTATAAAATCAGCCGGATCTCCTTCTCTTAATAAACCTACATCCAAACGGTAATGCAATACCGGATTCAAACAGGCTGCTTTCAGGATATGAAAAAGCGGAATACCCTTCGCAACAGCTCTCGCACATAACTGATTTATATGACCCAGCACCAGGCTGTCCGGGTGTTTATCATCACTGCAGAACATCATCTGATCGGGCCAGTCATGCAGTAAATCAATCAGGGCTTCAAAATTTTTAGCAGCACTACCTTCCCGGATGATCACTTTCATCCCTTGTTCTAATTTATCCAGCGCTTCCTCTTTGGTAAAACATTCGTGATCGGTGGAAATACCGGCCGCAATATATTGCCGCGCCTGTTCTCCGCGTAATCCGGGTGCATGTCCGTCCACTGGTTTCCCCAACCGGTGGGCAGCTGCAATTTTTTTCATCACTTCCTCTTCACCGGAAAGGACTCCCGGAAAATTCATCATTTCACTTAAGTACCTGATCTCTTCCCTTTCTAAAAGTGCAGCAACTTCATTCGCATCCAGACTGGCACCGGCGGTTTCAAAAATGGTGGCAGGTACACAGCTGGGGGCGCCGAAATTGAATTTAAAGGGAACTGTTTTCCCGTTTTCGATCATGAATTCCACTCCTTCCATGCCACATACATTCGCAATTTCATGCGGATCGCTCACGGTGGCCACTGTTCCGTGCACCACAGCCAGCCGGGCAAAAGCTGCCGGCACCAGCATGGAACTTTCGATATGGATATGACTATCCGTAAATCCTGGTAAAATAAAGGGAAGTCCGGCCTCCAGATCTTCCTTCCTTTCAATCAAAAGAATTTTGCCATTGTCAACATGGATGGTTGCGGCATAAATGCGACTACTTTGAATATCCACCAGGTTACCGGTAATGGAAAATGAAGACATGGAGTTGAGTTGAGAACCTGTAAATTACTATCTTCAAAGCACTTTAATAAGACTGTTTATGAGAAAAATCCTCTTGCTTGCTTTTGCCTCTTTTCTGAGTGCCGTGGTAGCCGGACAAAAAACCAGGCCGGTACCGGCTCCAGCTGCTACAGACAATACGGATGATGTATTGCAACAGAAATTGAAATACCGCCTGGTGGGTCCGTTTCGGGGAGGTAGAAGCGGAGCTGTTACTGGTAGTTATGCCAGCCGTACCACTTTTTATTTTGGTGGCACCGGTGGTGGCGTATGGAAAACACAGGATGGCGGGAATAACTGGAAGAACATCTCCGATAAATATTTTGGAAGCACCATCGGTGCGGTGGCAGTAGCACCTTCCGATGAAACTATTCTCTATGTGGGGGAAGGAGAAAATACCATGCGTGGAAATGTAAGTGAAGGACTGGGAGGTATGTGGCGAAGTGATGATGGCGGTAGAAGCTGGAAGAATATCGGTTTAAAAGATGGCCGCCATATTATCCGGATCGTGATCCATCCGAAAAACCCTGATATCGTTTGGGTAGCCGTGATGGGACATTTGTTTGGGCCCAATGAAGAAAGAGGTATTTATAAAACTACGGATGGTGGCAAAACATGGAAAAGAACACTCTTTGTCAATAACCAGACCGGATGCAGTGACCTGGTGATGGAACCGGGTAACCCTTCTGTTTTTTATGCAGGCACCTGGCGGTTGATTCGTACTCCTCATTCACTGGAAAGCGGCGGTGAGGGCAGTGCGCTTTGGAAAAGCACAGATGGAGGGGAGACCTGGAAAAATATTTCTACTGCAAAGGGGTTACCCAAAAATACCTGGGGTATTGTGGGAGTGGCTGTGGCACCATCTAATACGGATAAACTCTATGCCCTTATTGAGAATAAGGATGGTGGATTATTCATGAGTGCTGATGCAGGGGAAACCTGGACATTGGCCAGTAACGATAATAATATCCGTCAGCGCGCCTGGTATTATACCAAGGTATTTGTTGATCCGAAGAATGAAAACAAAGTGTACTGCCCGAATGTTGGATTTATGCTCAGTACAGATGCTGGTAAAACATTTAAAAGTATCAATACACCACATGGTGATCACCACGATCTCTGGATTGATCCTGCCGACGGCAACAGAATGATCGTTGCCGATGATGGTGGAGCACAGGTGAGTTTTGACGGGGGCAATAACTGGAGTACCTATATGAACCAGCCCACTGCTCAGGTATATCGCTTAAGCACAGATAATGCATTTCCCTATCGGATATTGGGTGGTCAGCAGGACAATAGCGCTTTCCGGATTCGCAGCCGTACTTATGGAGCAGCAATTACAGAAGCGGATATGGAATCAGCCGCCGGAAGTGAAAGTGGGTATGTGGTGGCCGATCCCCTGAACCCGGATATTACCTATGGTGGAAATTATATGGGCATGCTGCAACGCCTCGATCACCGTACAGGTGAAAGCAGACTGATCAATGTATGGCCGATTGATAATATGGGAGCAGGAGCAGAGGCGGCCCGTTACCGTTTCCAGTGGAACTATCCCATTTTCTTTTCACCTCATAACCCGAAAAGATTATATGCCGCCGGGAACCATCTTTTTGTAACAGAAAATGAAGGAAAGAGTTGGGAAGAAATTTCTCCCGATCTCACCACCAATGATAAAAGCAAACAGGCATCCAGCGGCGGACCCATTACCAAGGACAATACCTCAGTAGAATATTATTGTACCATTTTCACAGTCACTGAATCTCCTTATGAAAAAGATCTGCTCTGGACCGGGAGTGATGATGGCCTGATCCATGTAAGCAGGGATGCTGGAAAAAACTGGACGAATGTTACACCCGCTAATCTGCCTGCTGCCATGATGTGGAACTGTGTGGAAGCAGATCCGCATAAAAAAGGGGCGGCCTACTTCGTGGGTACAAGGTATAAGTCAGATGATTTCAGACCTTATATCTACAAGACAGAAGATTATGGCAAAACCTGGAAACTCATTGTAAATGGCATTCCTTCTCTTCATTTTACAAGGGCAGTAAGGGCTGACCGTAAAAGAGCGGGTTTGTTATATGCCGGCACCGAATACGGGATATATATTTCCTATGATGATGGGGCTAACTGGAAATCCTTTCAGCTGAATCTTCCGGAAGTGCCCATCACCGATCTGGCGATTAAAAACAATGACCTGATTGTTGCCACACAGGGAAGAAGTTTGTATATCCTGGATGACCTTGGACTCCTGCAGCAAAAGAACAGCAGCGTATTGAATAAGAACCTGCATGTATATGATGTAAATCCCGCCTACCGGATGCCTGGTGGGGGCCGCAGAAGAGGAGGAGGAGGAGGAAATACAGGTGCGATCATACCCAATGCAGGGACAAACCCTTCCAATGGCGTCGTATTTAATTATTATGTGAAGAGTGCCACTGACTCCACAAAATTTTCCATAGAGATCATGGATAAGCAGGGAAAAAAGATCAAAACATTTTCTACTACATCCAAGGAAGATAAGATGGAAGTCAGTACCGGAATCAATCAGTTTGAATGGGACATGAATTACCCGGTGGCAGAAAGAGTGGAAGGATTGATATTATGGAATGGCTTTGTCGGCGGGCCTAAAGCAGCACCTGGTAACTATACCGCTAAGTTTAAAACCGGCAGCGATTCTGCAGTAGTTCCATTTACCATTCTTCCTGATCCGAATTATAAAGCTACAGAAGCCGAATATGACGAACAGGTTGGATTTCTTCTCGGCGCCAGAGACAAATTTTCAGATATCATGAAAGCGCTACGCAATATCAAAGACCTGCGGCAGCAAATGACTGACTTCACTACCCGTAATGGCAAAGAGGTACCGAAAGAAGTAAAACAGCAGATTGATACCATCAATAAGCAACTGACTGCAGTGGAAGAGTCGCTGCACCAGACAAAGGCCAAAAGCGGACAGGATGTGCTGAACTTCCCGATACAACTGGACGATAAGCTGGCCAGTGTGTACAATGCAGCATCTGTAGGATATGCAGCCCCTTCAAAGCAGGTGAAAGAAGCGTATGCGGAACTGGCTGCAAAAATTGATATGCAGTTGAACAAGCTGAAAAAAATCATGAGCGAAGATCTCGGCAAACTGAACCAGCTGATTCATGAAAAGTCCATTCCGCTGATCGGGGTAAAGAAGGAGTAGGGATGCTGGTAATAACGATAATAAAAAAAGCTGTCACATTTCTACAAGCGAAAAGTGACAGCTTTTTTTTGAGAGTAAATCTTTTTATGCAGTTACGGGAGGGGTATATTTCTTCGTTCTCTCCTTCATCAGCGCAATCACCTCTTCATCGCTGGCAAACATATTGTCTACATTCACCACATGTTTGGCCAGCTTATCATAGCGTTTGGTCATCAGCCAGATAAAAATGTGTAAGTAGTGAATACCATCGAAGGTGAGTGTTTTCTGTTTCACATAGAATTCCTTGTTTTTCAGGAACTCTCCGGGTATCTCCGTGTAATGCAGGGCCGGACGCACGTGGTGAACGGCATGGTACCCATCATTCCAGCAAGCCTGGTTGTATTTTGTATTGATGCAGTTGATGGTATTGTCTTCCAGATTATTGAGGTCCACAAAAGCATGCTGGGTCCAGTTACCAAGCATCATCACAATCCTTGCAAAGAAAAAAGGAATGATAAAAATAAATAAGGTCGCATGAAAATTAATAAAGCTCATGCCGATACAGAACATATAAAATGCCATTTCTCCGGCGGTGAGGCGCATGTAAAACTTTTTTCTTTTCCTGGAGAAGAAGTACATGAATGTATCCCTGAATCCCAGGATCAGGAAACGCCCAACATAAGCCAGGAAGCCTTTTAAACTATCTCTTTGATAGGGCAGGGTGCTGCTGGCATCATCAATCATATTATTCTCCACGTGATGCATACCCATGTGGTGCACGAAATAAGTTTCAGGAGTATGACCAAAAAACGGACACACCACCCAGATCACATAGTCAAAAATCCAGTTGAACTTTTTCTTAAAAGGTTTGCGGTGGCAGATGCAATGCAGCATCAGTCCGAACCGGCCTTTGAAATACATCTGTGAAATATAGAAATAGGGAACATAAGCCAGCCACCAGTACCAGCCCTGCAATAGCGGGGTATATAAAATGATGGCAGTGGGGATGACTAAAATATGAATAGCCGTCAGTAAATGGATAAAGGGCAGGTCCCTTTTATCATTCATATACTTCAGCCAGAATTTTTCGTATGCCGTAAATTCTTTGGGTTCAACGTATACAGGATCTGTAATTGCTGTAAGTGCCTTCATGTGAACTTTAGCTTCTAATCAGAAATAGTAGGTTTCGAAGTCGCTAGTCGCCTGTAATAAACTGATTTACAGGCAAGTTAAGTCTATCAAGGGCATAAAATTACAGCATAAAGTCTAATATGGGTCGATTTGTTTTAGAATGATGATCCTGATTTTCGTCAAGGTAAAACAAGCCTTACATTTTCAAATCAGGCTTTATGTTCCTGACCCCGGTACTTGCACCGCCATTCAGGGTAAGATCAACAGGTTTGTTCAATTGCCATGCACCTCTTGTAAAATCTGGAATATCGATGGTTCTTGATTTTTTTGCAACAGATCGCTGACTAAGCGGGAAGACAGAACTCCATGCTGCTGCATCATATACATCCTGGTCAAGTGGTAAACCGTTTCTTAAACAATCAATCAGCCGCCAGTCCATGATGAAATCCATTCCGCCATGTCCACCCACTTCTTTAGCAATGGATCCGATATGTTTAACGATCGGAGGCGCATATTTTTCTTCCAGTACTTTGAGTTCTTCGGGTTTGAGCCAGCTGTGACCAAAGGCTACTCTTTGTGGCCCGGGCCATTTTTGGGCAATGCCCTTTGTACCGCTCACCAGGTGGATGCGGGAGTAAGGGCGAATGGTTGATACATCATGTTGCACCATTAATGTCTTGCCTTTGTTACTACGGATCAGGGTGGTATTCATATTTCCCCGGTAGGGCTGATCCGTATATTCCTTAAAGAAATCATCTTTTGCTGCCAGTTCTTTGGCCAGGTTATTCATGGTAAAGTCGCTGGTGCTCATACTCACCAGGTGATCAAATTTATCTCCCCGGTTGATATTCATACACTGGGCGATCGGTCCCAGCCCGTGTGTTGGGTAAAGGTTTCCGTTCTGCCCGATATTTTCTTTCAGCCGCCACATATCGGCATAGGCTTTTTTATTAAAGAGCCAGTCCTTGGTAAGATCATGGATATAGGCGCCCTCGGCATGCACAATTTCACCCAGCATGCCCTGCCGGGCCATATTCAATGTGAGCAATTCAAAAAAATCATAACAGCAATTCTCCAGCATCATACAATGCTGTTTGGTTTTTTCAGAGGTCTCCACCAGTTCCCAGAGTTCATCAATGGTTTTTCCGGCGGGTACTTCTGTTGCGGCATGTTTGCCGTTTCGCATCGCCGCAAGACTAACAGGGGTATGCAGGCTCCAGGGTGATGGGGTGTAGACCAGGTCCACATCATTACTTTCACAAAGTGCCTTCCATCCCTCATTGCCAGAATATTCTTTGGCCTTTGGTCTTTTCATTTTGGCCAGTATTTGCTGGGCAGCAGCCACCCGGTCGGGGTATTTATCACAGAGCGCTGTTATTTCCAGCCCGTCGATATAACTGAGTCTTTCAACGGCATCCGATCCGCGCATACCCAAACCCACAATCCCCACCCTGACGGTGTTTAATTTCGGGGCCGCATAACCGCACATATTAAAACGCTGACCTGATTTTTCCCATTGCTGCGACTGTTCCATTTGTTCATCAGTGGTACCCCATGCATGGGCACCGGTGGCCATGGCGGCACCACCAACAGCTAAACGGCGGAGGAAATTTCTTCTGTTATTATCCATACGGTTATTTTAGTATTGCAATATCACCAATAATCGGGCAGGAAGAACGGGTATAATAAATTCAGTCAATCGTTTGATGAATGTTTATTCATCCATTAAATCGGGGCGACGGGTCTGGGTACGTTCAATGGATTGTTCATGCCGCCATTCATCAATCTTTTTATGATCACCACTCATGAGTATATCAGGCACTTTCCATCCCCGGAAGTCCACAGGGCGGGTATACACCGGTGGCGCAAGCAGGTTATCCTGAAAGGAATCAGTCAGTGCCGAGGTTTCATCGTTCAGTACACCAGGCAGCAGCCGGCCGATAGCATCGGTGAGGATGGCAGCAGGCATTTCCCCGCCACTCAGCACATAATCTCCAACAGAAATTTCTTTGGTTACAAAATGCTGGCGGATCCTGTCATCAATTCCTTTATAGTGTCCGCAAATCAGGAGCAGTCTTTTTTTCAGGGAAAGGCTGTTCACTGTTTTTTGCTGTAATCTTTCTCCATCAGGTGTGAGGTAAATGATTTCCTCAAAAGGAGCTTCTGCAGATAATTCCTCAATGGCTTTGGCCAAAGGTTCACACATCATTACCATACCAGCCCCGCCGCCATACTGATAATCATCCACCTGGCCATATTCGTTAACGGCCCATTTCCGCAGATGATGTATCCGGATTGTGAGCAGTCCTTTTTCCTGCGCTCTTTTCATCATGCTGTGCTGAAGAGGGCTTTCCAGTAATTCAGGCAAAACGGAGATGATATCAATCTGCATCCGGCAAACCTACTTAAAAATTCAGAAGAATGAAGAGGGGTCAGTTACCATTCGCCAATACGGTGGCGGTGGACTCATTTACATTTTTATCCTTGGCAATCACCTGGATTTTGTACTCAATACCGGCACTGGCGGTGATGGATTGATTAAATGTAGTGGAATTAGTGGCGGGATACAGGTGCACATCCATCAGTAAAGTTCCTGTTAGGTTATTGCTTACATGGATATGAACTTCGGCGATATACTGATTATCGGTGATGGTTCCGGCAATGGGAATAGATTGGCCTGCTGTAAAAACCTGTCCGCTAAATGGGGTATTTATCGTGATCACCGGTTTGACCAAATCCGCCGGCTGATCAGTTTTTTTTGAACAGGCGGAGAGCAGCAGTAAACAACAAAAAATACCGATGATTTTCATGGGTTAAAATTAGTCAATCGCCGGGGAAAAAGTAACCCCCGGGGAACCGGGGGTTGTACAGAAACAAAAACCAACAATAACCCTTTCGGGCTTATTTGTGCATATTTACCTGGTAAAATTAATGTCGGAAATATGCGATTAAATTGATATTCCTCAGTTTTGCCACTGAGAGAGATCAGGGATGACAGTCGATCGATCCTCCCGGTGAATGCGGTAATTCCGGACTGAGATAAGGGATCCCCAGATTCAGTCCGCGTAATATCAGGATCACGCCCATCAGCGTAATAAAAACAGGCACCAGTTTTCTGAATCCGCTCCGCAGTTCAGGCCGGATCATCATGCCCGCATAACCCACCAGCATCATCGCCGGTAAGGTACCTGCTCCGAAAGATGCCATGAATCCGGCACTTTCTTCCAGGCCAGAAAAAGACAGAGATGTGGCAAGGGCGATATACACCATGCCACAGGGTAATAATCCATTGGCCATTCCCAGTAATAAAAAACTTAAAAGGCTGGTGGATGACTTCAGCACCCGGATGATCAGTTGTTGCACGCCCTGGTAAAACCTGTTCAGGAAGGGAACCCTGAAATGACTTTTATGCAGAAAATAAAGTAAAGCCAGCAGCAAAATAAGGACACCCATGATAATCGAAAACAGTTGCTGATAACCGGCCACATAAATCATGCGTCCTGCCAGACCAAATAATAACCCAATCACTGTATAAGTTAGAATCCTGCCAGTCTGGTACAACAGGAGGGCCACCAGTTTGCCTGTCTTTGAAAAATGATGCACCGGTAACGCAAGACTGAGTGGACCACACATGCCAATACAATGCAGGCTGCCGGCTGCACCCAGAGTGAATCCTGTTATGGCAATGCTCCAATCCATTACAATACAGTCAATGGTTTTTCGGAATAGTATTCTTTCGCTCCGTCTTTCCAGATAATTTTAACAGTATATGATCCCGGTTCTACATCCTGCAGCCGGATAGACTGTGACGCATCGGCACCGGTTTGCAGGTTGAATTTTTTATCCTTCTTCTGGTTGTAGGCACAGTAGAACCAAATCTCACCGGTGAGGGATTTTGCTTTCATTTCATCAGGAAACTGCAAATGAATCCCATTTTCGGTTTGAGAAAGGTTGACCGCAGCAGTCAGGTTATTGGCCTCCCGCATACCATCAATTTTCTGCTGATAGCGGAGTTCCTGTTTATAGTAATCTTTTTCTACCAGTTCAAAATTGGTGGTTACTGACCGGTAAACCAGGAATCCCATTCCGGCAGCAAATACGATAAATGTCAGTAAGAGTTTGTTTCCCCAATTCATAATTTATGTTTTAATCAAACTTAAAAGGTCCTGTGAAATTGGTACGAAGTGTGGTCACAAGCTTTTCTCCGTTATACAACCCGATGGTTAATTTCATTTTTCTTTCCGTTACAAATGATCTGGGCAATACGATAAAGAAAGATCCGTTGGCCTGGTCTTCCTGCTTCAGGTGAATATTACTGGCACCTACCAGTTCAATCTTACCCGTTTTTGCAGCTTCACCAATCAGCCGCAGGGTGACTGGCATATCATTGATGGTCTTGTTGATCACTTTAATATTGAACAGATTGCTCAGACTATCCTTACCTCTTTCCTGGTAAGTAAGCCCTTTGGTACGGATAATAGTACCATCAATATCCTTCCGGCTGAGTAATAAGTAAGGCCAGGATGCCGGATAGAATCACCAGTAAAATGGTATAGAATTTCATCCTTCCGGTATAGCTGAGTTTCTTGCCTTCGGAAATACCTGCTTCAGAAGCATATCGAACCAGACCGGTAGGACGATTCACTGCCACCATCATTTCATCACAGGCATCGATACAGGCCGTACAGCCCACACATTCCATCTGGGTACCATTGCGGATATCAATTCCGGTGGGACACACTTTTACACAATGAAAACAATCAATACAATCACCCAGGTTCAGTTCAGCTGTCTGGTTCTTTTTGAATTTTCCCCTGGGTTCACCCCGCTTGTGGTCATAGGCAACGATCATGGAGTTCCGGTCGAGTAGCACACTCTGCAAACGGCCATAAGGACAAACCACCGTACAGGCCTGTTCTCTGAAGAATGCATATACGGCATAGAAGATGGCAGAGAAAACAATGATGGCAAGAAAACCCACTACATGTTCGCTGATAGGTTCACTGATGATTTTTTTCAGTTCATCAACGCCAATGATATAGGCCAGGAAGAAATTGGCGATGACAAATGACATCAGGAAAAAAACAAAATGCTTGGTCAGTTTCTTCCGGATTTTTTCACCGGTCCAGGGGCCGTTCTTCAATAATCTCTGTTTGGCAGCATCTCCTTCAATCAGGTATTCCAGTTTCCTGAAAAACATTTCCATGAAGATGGTCTGGGGACATACCCAGCCACAGAACAACCTGCCGAATGCAGCGGTAAAGAGGACGATGAAAATAATAAAAGTAACCATCGTCAGACCGAAGATCACGAAATCCTGCGGCCAGAATATTTTTCCAAAGATGATGAACTTGGCTTCAGGGATATTAAAAAGAAAAAGCGGCCTGCCGTTGAGTTTGATAAAGGGGAGTGTAAAGAAAAGCGCAAAAAATCCCCAGCTCACCCAGGTACGGATATTATAGAATTTTCCCTTGGGCTTTTGCGCAAAAACCCATTTACGCTTTCCCTTTGCATCAACGGTTGCAATACGATCGCGGAAAGATTCGGGTTGTTGTGGTTCTGTTGTTTCTGTTGTATTGTTGTTCATCTCTTGTTCATTTCATCACAGCAAGTTCCGGCAGTTATTGCTAACTGCCGGTAACTTAAGTTACATTGACGGCTTCTTTGCTGCAGTATCTGCAACCGGAGCGGCCACTTCTTCTTTATACAGTTCCCCCTGTGGGTCTTTTGGATTGGCGGGCTTGGTTCCTATCAGCGATTTTACATAACTGGACACCTGTGCCATCTGTTTAGCTGACAAGTCATCCTTCCAGCTCCTCATTCCTTTATTGGTACCGTACTTAATCGTTTTGAAAATATTTTTGATATTCCCTCCGTAAATCCAGTAGTCGTCGGTTAGGTTAGGGCCTACGGCATTTCCACCACCATCTGCACCATGACAGGCAGGGCATTTGGAAGGATCAGTGAAAATGGCTTTACCGGCTGCGATGTCTTCTGCTGCAGTAAGGAGCTTCACCGTGTTTTCATCCACCGCATCACCTTTCTTTTTCAGGTATTCCTTTACCCGCT
Organism: Chitinophagaceae bacterium; assembly: GCA_016720745.1. Lineage (GTDB taxonomy): Bacteria > Bacteroidota > Bacteroidia > Chitinophagales > Chitinophagaceae > JJ008. Next base: position 1,038,835 of record JADKKA010000018.1, read on the forward strand.
GGTCGGCCCGGGCAATTGATGTTTCAAATTCTTCTTTACTGGACGGACCTGTATGTGATACATGGAAACGCCAGAGATAAATCACTGCAAAAATGATACAGAGGTAAAATCCATAGAGCCACCATGGGGGAAGTCGGTTATTCAACTCCCGGATACCATCGTAATCATGGCCCAGATCCAGTTCTGCTTCCTGGCTTACAGGGCGCAGTTTGTTAAAACGATCCCACCAGCTCAGGTGATTGGCTTTTTCTTTTTCTGCAATCACTTTTTCTTCTTCTGTTACAGGAGCTGCCAGTTTGGCTTTTTCCTGTTTCAGCAGGAATTTGATGTTGATCAGCAGGGCAATGATTACCAGGAGTTCCAGGAACAATACTGTTACCATAATATAAAAAGTGGAAGACTCCATACCGGCGATGCTTTTAGTACCGCTGGTAACTGTATCGGTTCCTGTACCCTGTGCCAACAGGAAGGTGGACGACAACAACATCATCACGAGCAGTACAGCCGCTTTATCTGTTTTGAGAGCCAGCCTTCTTTTTAATTTAACATCAGCGGCTCCGATCACGATATTAGCCAGAATACCAATGACAATCAGCAATACAAGCATCAGAATAATAAATGTTACAGCCAGCGGATTACTGAAAATGGATGGGGCCGGGGGACCGGCAGCCCAAACCGGCCGGGGGTTGAATAAGAGCAGCATGGTCAGGAGTCCGGCAATATATTTTATGTTGTTTCGCATATATAAAACATTACAGGGTTTAGTTAATTGGATTGGTCGAGTGGCATTTGGCTTACTTCCTTAAAATCTGACTTCTTTGTTTTTAACACCCAGATCAGCATACCGGCAAAGAACATGAAGCAGATTGTCAGCGACAGCAGACCCATGAAGTCCACTCCGCTCACTTTTTCCAGGTAATTGATGAATTTCATTTTTGTTCGTTTATTTATTGATGGCCACGGGTTTGGGTTCTGCCTGAATATCCCTGCCCAGTCTCTGCAGGTAGGCGATCAGCGCGATTATTTCCTTATTAGGAGCTGTTTCAATCTGGTCTTTTTTCAGGCTGGCCGCTATTTGATTCGCCTGTTTCATGAGGTCTGCGTTGGCGATTTGATCATATCCTTTAGGATAAGGAACCCCCAGGGTGCGCATGGCCCTTATTTTGGCGGGTGTACTGCTGGTGTCGAGCTTGTTCTTCAGCAACCAGATATATCGCGGCATGATGGATCCTGGTGAAGTGGAAGTAGGATCATACATATGGTTATAGTGCCATGAATCCGGACGCCTGTTCTTATCGGAGCCTTCGCGTGCCAGATCGGGACCGGTACGTTTGCTTCCCCACTGGAACGGATGATCATAGACAAACTCACCGGCCTTGGAATAATCACCATACCGGGCCACTTCATCACGGAAGGGTCGGATCATTTGTGAGTGACACAGGTAGCATCCTTCCCGGATATAAATATCACGGCCCTGCAGTTCGAGTGGTGTATAAGGTTTCACACTGGCGAGGGTGGGTACATTTGATTTCACCAGGAAAGTGGGAATCATTTGAACCAGTCCGCCGATGGCCACCACGATCAGGCTTAGTACAAGCATGGTCACCGGCTTTCTTTCTATCACACGGTGCCAGTATTCCTTTTTATGACTCGTTTCTTTTACTAAAGGAGCTGCTTCTGCTTCTTCATTCGGGATGAAACGGCCTTTGGCAATGGTTTTCCAGATATTGTACACCATTATCAGGGCACCTGTGAGGTATAATGTTCCGCCGATACTTCTGGCCCAGTACATGGGTTTGATATTGGTAACGGTTTGCATGAAGTCGAACTTGAGCTGTCCTTCGGGAGTGAATTGTTTCCACATGATGCTCTGCTCAAAACCGGCCCAGTACAAGGGAACCGCATAAATGATGATACCGATGGTGCCCAGCCAAAAGTGGTTGGTTGCCAGTTTTTTTGAATACAAGGTCGTACCCCACATTTTGGGGATCATATAATATAAGATGGCAAAGGCCAGGAAACCATTCCAGCCCAATCCACCGATATGTACGTGGGCAATGGTCCAGTCGCTGAAGTGAGAGATCGCATTTACATTTTTCAAACTCAGCATCGGACCTTCAAACGTGCTCATACCATAACAGGTAATGGCCACTACCATGAATTTCAGAACAGGATCTTCCCTTACTTTATCCCAGGCGCCACGAAGGGTGAACAAACCATTCAGCATACCACCCCAGCTCGGAGCAATCAGCATGATAGAGAATACAACACCCAGTGATTGTGCCCAGTCGGGTAAAGCCGTATACAAAAGGTGGTGAGGGCCGGCCCAGATATAAATAAAAATCAGTGCCCAGAAGTGGATGATGGAAAGACGATAAGAGTAAACGGGACGATTCGCTGCTTTTGGCAGGAAGTAATACATCAGTCCCAGTACCGGTGTGGTAAGGAAGAAGGCCACCGCATTATGACCATACCACCACTGTACCAGCGCATCCTGTACACCGGCATACCAGCTATAGCTTTTCAAAGCAGATACAGGAATTTCAATAGAATTCACAATATGGAGCATGGCCACGGTTACCCAGGTAGCGATATAAAACCAGATGGCCACATAAAGATGCTTTTCTCTTCTTTTGAGAATGGTACCAAACATATTAATACCGAAAATGACCCAAACCAATGCAATGGCGATATCAATAGGCCATTCCAGTTCGGCATATTCTTTACCGGTTGTTTTTCCCATCAGCAGGGTAATGGCTGCAGCCGCAATAATCAGCTGCCATCCCCAGAAATGAATCCAGCTCAGTTTATCACTGAACATTCTTGCTTTTAACAAACGCTGCAGGGAATAATAAATACCTGCGAATGAGGCATTACCCACAAAAGCGAAAATGATCGCATTGGTGTGCAGCGGCCTGAGTCGTCCGAAGGTGGTGGGAGCAAGATTCAGACTGGCTGCCGGGTAGTAAATCTGTATGGCCGCCCAGAGCCCGGCCAGCATACCTACCACACCAAAAAGGATGGTAGCTAAACCAAATGCCCGAACGATCTTGTTGTCATAATAGAACTTTTCTACTTGCATAACCGGTTTTATTTATTGTGTTTTGGTAATCCGAAGCTTTTCTTTCGGAACGGAAGGTTTGTCGTCAAACAGAATTCTGGAAGCAGGAGAGTAGTCATCTTCAAACTGACCCGACTTTACACCCCATAAAAAGGCAACAAGGAAGACGGCCGCTACTGAAATACTGGCGATTAAGAGAATCAGGATTACACTCATGCTGGTTTTTTTGGCCCTGTGGAATAAAGGCGTGTAAAAGTATTTTCAGGAGCCTCCCAGGGATATAAGAAGCATCAACGGGGGAACTGATTTTAATCAGGTCGTACTTTTTTTGGACAGCAATCCCATTTTTCTGGCCATCAGGCTGCTGCTGCCAAAAGTGAGCAGCAAAATGCTGAGGGAGCTGCTGGGCATCAGGATGGCGGCGACAAGGGGAGAGAGGTTGCCCTGAACCGCAAAGGCTAATCCAATGATATTGTAGACGATAGACATCACGAAACTGGCCACCACGATATTCCGGTTGGCCCGGCAGATTCTGAAAAAACGGGTTAATTGGGGTAAGCGACCGGCTTCAATAATCGCATCACTGGAAGGAGTAAAATTGTTGGTTTGTTCGGTGATGGCAACACCCACATCGCTTTGCTTCAGGGCCCCGGCATCATTCAAACCGTCGCCAATCATCATGACCCTGGCGCCTTTCAATTGCAGGTTCTTAATATAATTCAGCTTATCCTCGGGTTTCTGATGAAAAAGCAGGGTCGCATTCCTGCCGAGTAAACCACGAAGCGTATTTTTTTCTGTTTCATTATCTCCGGAAAGCACAGATAACTGGTACTGTCCCCTCAACTGATTGATCAGGGCCGGAATTTCATTCCTATAATGATTACTGAACAGAAAATAACCATATAATTCATCTTCAATGCTCACAAAGACAGCCGTACCCGGTTGTTGTTTTTTATTACCAGTAACAAACTGATAAGTTCCCAGTTTGATCAGATCCCCGCCGGCATAACCTTCAATACCCTGACCGGTGGCTTCATTGAATTCGGTGACTTCCATTTGCCGCCCATGTTCGAGATAAGCTACCAGGGCCCGGCTCAGCGGGTGGCCGGAACAGGCAGCAATGGCCGATACCTGTTGTTCCTGGTAATCGGTGAGGAATTTTCCTTCATACACGATATCCTGTTCACGGGTACTGGTCAGTGTTCCTGTTTTATCAAAAACAATATGGGTGGCTTTGGCAATATCTTCAATCACCTGGGCACTGCGGAGATAAAATTTATTCTGACCCAGGATGCGCAGGATATTTCCATTGGTAAAAGTATTGGAGAGCAGGAGGGCGCAGGGACAGGCAATGATAAAGATGGCGGTAACAGCCGGCCAGAGTCTGGCTGGATCATTCAGCTGCCAGTACACAGCGGTAACAGCAGCAATCGTTAATAGAATATAAGTAAACCAACGGCTGAGCAGATGTACAAAAGATACATGCTTTTCTTCCGCGTTGGCTTTCATTTCATCCTTGTTCCAGAGCCGGGTGAGGTAACTCTGGGTTACTTCTTTGACCACCAGTATTTCAATATTTCCGCTGGTTTGTTTGCCACCGGCATAAACCAGTTCTCCTACTTCCCTTAACACAGGAAGAGATTCACCGGTTACAAAACTATAATCAATAAATGCCTTGCCCCTTGTCAGGATACCATCAGCAGGAATCAGTTCCTCGTGATGGATCAGCAGGGTGTCGCCGGGCTTGATATCGGGCAAACGGGTGGGCTGTTCTTTCTCCTCTTTTAGTACGGATACGGCAATCGGAAAATAAGAAGTGTAGTCCCTTTCAAAAGAAAGCTGGCGATAGGTTTTGTCCTGCAATATTCTTCCTGCCAGCATAAAAAATACGATACCGGTCATGGAATCAAAATAACCGCCACCGGTTCCACTGATCACCTCATAAGCACTCCTTATAAAAGTGATGATGATGGCCAGGGCAATCGGGGCATCAATATTCAGGAATTTATGTTTCAGGCTTTTCCAGGAAGAAGTATAAAAGGGGAGGGCTGAATACAGGAAAACAGGAATAGCCAGTCCAAAATTGATCCAGCGGAAAATTCCCCTCAGTGCGGTTTCACTGGCATCGATACCCAGGTATTCGGGAAAACTCAGCAGCATCACATTCCCAAAACAAAAACCGGCAATACCGAGTTGAAAGACCATGCTCTTGTCAATGGCTGGTCTTTTTTCTTTCAGGTCATTCAGACTGATATAGGGTTCATACCCGATCGCTGTCAGGGTTTCCACCACTTTGCGCAAGGTTGTTTTGGCGGAAAGGAAGACCACATCCACTTCTTTACGGGTAAAATTTACTTTACTGGAAACCACCCCTTCATTCAGGCGATGCAGGTTCTCCAGCAGGTAAAGACAGGAACTGCAGTGCATCTGCGGCAGGTAAAAAGTAATGTGTACCTGTGTTTCATCCTGGAATGTGATGAGCTGGAGCTGGGTCTTTTCATCATCCAGGAACTGAAATTTATCCTGACGTGCTTTTAATTTCTGGCTGATCCCGGGATTTTCATTCAGGTTATAATACTCGCAAAGTCCCGTTTGATTCAGTACCTCATACACGAGTTTACAACCCTCGCAGCAAAAATGTTTGGATTCGAGGCTGATCCGGTCGTTAGGACAGGCTTCACCACAGTGGTAACACTGAATTTGTTGTTGGGTTGTTTCTTTTAGCGTGGACATAGGTTCCCGTTGAGCGCTAAAGTAGATGGATGCAATACGGTGTCCCTTGAGCAGGTTCAAAAAAAGGTATGATTTTCGTCAGGTAAATGAGACGGCCCCCTTTTGGGGGCCGTCTGCTATCAGCTAAATAAATAAAATGAGGGGTTTAATACTGTTTTGAAAGACCACTATTTCCTGCATTTTTCCATGATCTCATGAAAAGTGTCATGGGCTTTGGTAATCATGCTTTTCAGTTCCGTATCTGATTTTTTTGCGGCAACAGCTTTTTTAATTGCCTTGCATTCGGATACCAGTTGCTGCAGAATGGGTTGGGTAATGGCTCCATTATATCCTTCCGGTACAACAGCATTTTTCCAGGCTTTTGCTTTTTCCAGAAGGATGTTGACACTGTCCCGAAGCGGTTGCAGATTATTTTCTTCTGCCGGATGGAAAGTGGCACCCATGATATCATGAAAGTCATGCATTTCTTTCCAGGTTGCTTTTTGGGCACGAAGACTGAGTCCTGCCATGATCAGCAGGGATATGATCCATATCTTTTTCATATTAAATTCAGTTTATTGTTTTATAAATAACATAGGCAAGCAGTAATACTACTGTTGCCAGGATAGCCGTGATCATCCTCCTGCTTTTTCGAATAGCACGGGAAGCCACTGCATCCTTTTCAGGTTGCAGGTTCATGTTTCTGTTTTTGGAATAAAAGATTAGAAGATTTGTCAGTGACATCAGGCCATTCGGGGAGGATGGAAGAAGGAATAGGACCGGTCGATCGGATCACCGGATTTGAAAGGAAGCCTGTATTCATTTGTAGTAGTGGACGGAGCGACCGGTGCCGTTACAAAAAATTTTTTATTTACTTTCCGCGATTCCGCCTTTGATTAATTGCATGGCTGCCGGAAAGAGCAGGTAGTTTTCAAGATGAACATGGCGATGCAAATCTTCCTCAAAGGCCTGCAGGGAAGCAAAACTGAGTTGGTAAGTGGTACAGGCATCAGCAGGTGCTGTATAATCATTGCTGAGGAGCGGATTTCTGCCATCAGGCTGCCGGCATGTTCATGCTCCTGTTCCATCATGGAAACCGGGGCACTGATAAAAGTGCTGCTGAGCGAAAGCGCTGTATTCCATTTACTGAGCTGCTCAATTTCTTTGATTCTGGGAAAAAGTACTTTTTCTTCTTTCAGCATATGCAATTCCAACTCTTCCCTGATCGCAGTGAAATTGTCCAGAATCTGATGAAGTTCCGGGTGCCTTTCCCCATGTTTCGAAGATACTTTCTGCAGGTAGCCATGAATCAGCGGAAGCTGGCGGCGAACATATTCGTGATGGGTGGATTCAATATAATTTGTCAGTTCTGATAAGGAAAGTTCAGAAAGATGTTGCGAGCCTGGATCTTCCTTTTCCATTATTTTTTCAAGGTCCAGCAATACTGCAGCTGGATTGATCTTTTTTTCCCGGCAGGCATCCTGAAGGCTTCTCTTGCCCTTGCAGCAAAAATCCAAATCATATTTTTCAAAAACGGCAGCGGATTGATGGTTCCCGGTAACAATGGATGCAAGGCTTTTATCCAGTAATTCAGTCATGATATTTATTTTTTAAAATGGTTATAGATCTTTTCTTTTAAATACACGAAGGGCGAGCCAAAGCGGGATCAGGATCCAGATCAGCATAATAGATCCGGTAAAAAGGATGCCGGTGCTATTGCCAAAGAAATCTTTATACAGGGCTCCGGTATAACCCATCAGGGCGCTTACATCCATTTGCAACATGATAAAAATGCGGCCCAGGTCTATGGGATTTAGTGCAGAAAACCAGGGTCAGTTTTTCCAATGGGTAATCACTGAATGTAAATAATACCAACAGTACCAGTCCGTCATAAATCAGTGCGAAATAAAACCAGAGCAGGAGCACAAATCCAATTCCTCTTGCTTTATCCCTGGCCAGTACAGAAGCCAGAAAGGCAATTGAACTAAAAACCAATGTCAGCGCAGATCCTGTGAATAGCAGGGCAAAGCCGGTGGCATTGGGAGCGAATAATAATACCGGAATTCCTACTCCAATCAGGAAAGCACCAGCAATGAAACAGCCACACCGGTATATTCACTCAACAAAATCCGGCTGCGGCTCATGGGTTGTGAGGCCATGAGTTCAATGAATTCGTAGGAATTATAATAGTGGATAGTGGCAAATACCATGCTCACCAGTGGCAAAACAATTAATACAATATTCAGCAGACTGAGCATGGCCCGGCTGCTCTGTTCCTCCATTTGAAACATACTAAATGAAACCAGCAAGAGGAAAAGAGTATAAGCAAGGATGATCCTGCTCCGGAGGATATCATACAATACGTATTTTGATAATTTCAGCATGATGGGTTACTAATAGATTTTTTCGTTTTGATTTACATCCAGCATACGGTCAATCCAGTCGCCCGAAATATTTTCACCCCGCATGATTTTTGCAATGGCTTTTCCCAATCTGATTTCACCGGTTTCCTCCTGCAGGGTTTCGAGTGGTTTGATAAACTGCATTTTACCATCCTGCAGGTACAATACATGGGTAGTCAGTTCATCAATATCACTCAGGATATGGGAGGTGATCAGGATGAGTTTTCCCTTTTGTTTTTCCTGCATGATTTTGGCTTTGAGTATTTCCGAAGCCAATGGATCCAGACCTGCAGTGGGTTCATCCAGGATGAGGATGGAGGGATCAAACAAAAAAGCAATGGCTGCACTTACTTTTTGCCTGGTGCCCCCACTAAGGGTACGCATGGGTTTACTTTCAATCTTTCCCAATTCAAATTTTTCAAATAATTCCAGGTCCTGTCGAAGTCCGGGCTTCGAACGGATATGCTGCAGCATGCGGAACAACTGACCAATCTTCATATTATCAGGATACCTGCCGATCTGTGGCATGTACCCGATCTGTTCCCGGTAATCGGGGTTTTCTGTAATGGGATGACCATTGACCATTATTTCACCACGATCTGGTTTCACCATACCGAGTAATGATTTAATCAGGGTTGTTTTTCCTGAGCCATTAGGACCGATCAGGGAAACAACCTGTCCTTTATCAAATCGCGCATTGATATCATCCAGTACTACCAGCTTCCGGAATCGTTTTGACAAGTGTTCAATGCTGATCATAATGAAAAAGGTTTCATGACGGGTTTTTGATCGGCGAGATTAACCGGCGTTAATCCGGGAATGGCTTTTTCTGCTTTATCCAGTAACTGGGTGGCGAAACTGCGGAACAGCATCAGGGTATGGGGTTGCTGTTCAACGATCATGGAGTAAAGACTAACCGGGTGATAGGGAATATCTCCGGTTCCATCCCGGTTCAGGTCATAGCCATCATATTTATCCCAGTAATTATTATCAAAATTGTTAAGCACTAATGTTCCGTTGGTGCCCACATCAAAACTGTTACCGGTAAAATTGTTTTGGGTAAAGTAATTATCCTCGCAACTGGCCTGAATCTTTACGGCCCAGCCATTGCCTTTGAATTTGTTTTGTTCAATATGCAGGCGGCTGCTTCCTTCGAGGTGAATCCCTACGGTATTTCTATGAAAAGTATTGTGGCGGATATCACTGTCAGTAATATCTTTCAGCAACAAGCCATAAGCACTGGGCCCCCAGTTTTGTTCAAACTGGTTTTGCTTCATGATTACTTTTTTGGAATACATCACCGCTACACCGGCTCCGTTATTGCTGAAAATATTGTGCTGGTAAACGTCGTCATTGGAGAACATAAAATGCAGACCGTACCTGATATTTTTTTCACTCCGGTTATCCCGGACAATCGAGGAAGTAACAAATTCAAAGTAGATCCCATCCCGGTGTCCGTTAACCTGATTGTTTTCCACCAGGATATCCCGGCATTTCCAAAGGTGAATTCCGTTTCCGGTCAGTTGCTCTGATTTGGGATTGCCTGTAATCCTATTGTTACGTATTGTTACAAAGGAGGAATTAGATACGTGGATGGCAAAATAGGAATCCCAGATTTTATTTCCATCCAGCAACAGGGAACTGGCATCCACAATTTTGATGGCGGCAAAATCATTCATGGCAGAATAGCCGGCATTCCGGAATTCCAGGTTCCATACATTTATATGATAGCCGCTGATGATCAGGATTTCATTTTTAAACTGTCCGTCGAGAATGGTATTGTTTTCACCGATCAATGTGATAGGCCGGCTGAGTACAATGGTACCCTCTTTGTAAACACCAGTTTGCAATAAAAGCGTATCACCGTTTCCGGCAGCTGCCACCGATTGTTTTAACCGGCCCGGAAAAACCTGAATTTTTTTTCCGGATGCAGTTGATAAAGTCAGCAGGAATAATATGAATAGCGGGTATTTCAATTTGTTTGATCGAGGATTTGATTCCAGCGAAGCAGTATCGCCCCGCTTTTTCCTTCCTTCATTTTTTGGGCTTTTGCCCCGGTGGAAAATCCGGCCGTATTACTGCCCATGGGGCTTCGCAATGAGGAATCTTTTACAAAGAAGGCCTGATCGGCCTCAAGGAATTCATTGGGCTGATCAAATAGTACGGTTAGTATTTTGGAAATATTATCTTTTTCTTCTCCGCCTTTATTCAGGAAGAGTGCCAGGCAATGCAAATCATCAAATTTGAAAATCTTTCCTTTTTTGGTAATCAGTTCACCACCAAAACGGGTATCCGTGATTCCCATTTTACAGAAATGACAATTATCGGTACCGGGTTGAAAGGGTTCCGGTTTTGTACTGCAGGATAATAAACTGAAGAGGGGCAGGAACAGGAAGGGCAATATTTTTTTCCGGAAGAAACCACCGGGTTTCCGGTGCCGGTACCATTCCAGGAGCCATACAACAAAGGCCAGTGTACCGGCGGCAATCACCACCCAGCCACCCACATCCGGAAAAGAGTATGCATCAAAGTTGAGCAGTCTTTTATGTCCGATCAATGGTGGCTGATAAGTTAATCCCGGAACCTGTATTGGTGCTGTGGGATCCAGTTTACTTCCATAATCCTTCCCCCATTTCCAGAAATCATACATGGCCAATAAACCGCCGAGACCGGTAAGGATCAGATAGATGAACAGGAATTTCCTTTTGCCGGTAATGGATACAATCATGCCAAGCAGCATAAAAAAGGCCACGACATAAGGCAGAAAACGGAATTCAGGAAACATATTTTCATGGATGGGCTGCATTCCGATGTAATGATTCAAACCATTGATTATATCCACATCACCGCTGATTCCGTTGATCCAGATATTCATGGTTAGTCCCTCCGGATACTGGGGGGCAAATAGATCAATCCGCCAGGCCGGTAAAAAGAAAACAGCGATCAGTGCACCGGAAGCAAATGCCACTAGGATACGGGAAGGGATACTTAAATCGTGTTTCATGATTTTTTGTTTGAAGCTTCTGGAAAAGCCTGATCATTGCCAGCACGCGTATTATTTGTTTGCAGGAGGAAGCAATACTTTGTCGATTACATGAACTATACCATTGGAAGCGGGAACAGAGGCAATAATGGTGGCTGTTCCGTTCAACATGATTTTTCCATCCTTTATACTAACGGTTACATTGCCACCGTTTACCATACCGATATTCATGCCGTCGGTCAGGTATTCTGTTTTCAGTGAGGAAGTGGTAACATGATATTGTAAAATATCCTGCAGTTCGCCTTTTTTATCATCATTCATTAATCCATCTACAGTACCGGCCGGTAATTGATCAAAAGCGGCATTGGTGGGTGCGAATACGGTAAAAGGTCCTGCATTGGAAAGGGCGGTGACCAGTTCGGCTTGTTTAACGGCAGCCACCAGTGTGCTGTGATCCTTTGATCCCATGGCCACTTTCACCACATCTTTCTGTGACACATCATCCTGTACATTTTCCTGACCGCCGCTGTTCACTGCTGCCTCATTATTGGCAGACTGGTTATCCTGTTTTTTTTCATTATTGCAACCCACCAGCATCAGACCCAATACCAGTAAGGCTATATGGAATAACTTTTTCATATACATTGTTTGATAAATGAGTAACAAGAGCCGGGTAATGCGGAGATTACCCGGCCGTTTTTTATTTTGTCTTCACTGTATCTTTCTTCGCTGTTTCTGCAGGGACGGTTTTACCGGTGCTGAAACTCAATGGTACAGAAGAACCGGCCGGACTCACCCGGATATATCCCTGCATTTCCTGGTGCAAGGCTGAGCAGAAGTCGGTACAGTACATGGGGAACACACCCACACGGTCCGGCTTCCAGGCCAGGGTTTGTGTTTCGCCTGGCATGATCAGCAGTTCAGCATTGTTGGCTCCTTTTACAGCAAATCCATGCGGTACATCCCAATCCTGTTCCAGATTGGTGACATGGAAGTAGACCACATCACCCATTTTCACTCCTTCTATATTATCCGGTGTGAAGTGGGAGCGGATAGAGGTCATGTACACATGTATTTCATTACCCTTTCTCTCTACCCGGGCATATTTATCTCCGAGAGCAGCCCAGGGATTTTTATTATCTTCTATCTTATAAATCTTGGTAGAGTTTTTCATGATCAGTGATGCCGGTATGGATTCTGCATAGTGAGGTTCCCCGATCGTTGGGAAATCAAGTAACAGTTTCATCTTATCGCCATCAATGGAATACAATTGGGCGCTTTGGGCCAGTTCGGGACCGGTAGGAAGATAGCGGTCCTTCGTGATCTTGTTATACGCGATCACATATTTACCATGCGGTTTTTTGGTAGGTCCGCCGGGTACACTCAGGTGTCCGATGGAATAATAGGTTGGAACACGGTCCAGCACTTTCAGGTCCTTCACATTCCATTTCACGATTTCAGAAGAAACAAAGAAGGAAGTATATGCATTCCCGTTGGCATCAAATTCTGTATGTAAAGGACCCAGTCCGGGTTTTTGCACTTCCCCATGTAAAACTGCTTCATATTTTAAAACAGGGATTCCTTCATAATCACCATCAAAGTTTTTACTGGCAATGGCCTGTTGTATTTTAGTAAATGAGAAAACCGGAATCACTGCAGCCAGTTTGCCACTGCCTACAATGTATTCTCCGGTAGGATCTGTATCGCATCCGTGTGGTGATTTGGGGCAGGGCATATAATAGATCATATCCGGACAATCCTTTGGATCCAGCATCAGCACTTCATTTTCCATAGTGGAAGTAGCCATATGTTTTGATTCGTCATAAACATTATGTACATACTTCACAGATTTTTTCACTGCCTTTCCGGCTTTTACATACTCTTCCGCTTTTTTCCAGTTCACACACATGATGAAGTCCTTGTCTTTCTGAGATGCATTCACTTCCAGCAGGGTATTGGCTCTTTCTGAATTATAGCAGCTAAAAAACATCCATCCATGTGATTTTCCTTTACCGGCACGGGCGAGGTCATAGTTTACTCCGGGGGTCTGGATCTGGAAAGCGATCTTCATGCCACCGGTAGTTTTATCCACACTAATGAAGCTGACGGTGCCTTTGAAATTCTCTTTATAGGTATTGATAGGTACATCCTGATTTTCTCCCATGGGGATGCTGAAACGTGTACCGGCCACCACATATTCTGAGTTTTCTGTAATAAAAGGGGAGGAGTGGTTACCAGCGCTGTTGGGGATCTCAATGATCTCGGCGGTTTTAAAGGTTTTCAGGTCAATCCTGGCGATACGGGGAGTATTATTGGCATTTCCAAAAGCCCAGCGGCCATCATGTTCGCCATTGGTTAAAGTAAGGGCGATGTGATGGAGATCATCCCAGGGAACAAATCCATGGGAAGTATTCAGCATCGCCTTGGTTTCTTCGCTGTAACCATATCCTTTTTCAGGATCTACGGAAAAAACCGGGATCACCCGGAAAAGACGGCCGGAAGGGATGCCATATACTGACATCTGACCGCTGAATCCACCGGAAACAAAATTGTAAAATTCATCATACTTGCCAGGCGCAATAAATGTTTTGGAGGCATCACCTCCGGCGGCTGAACCGGCTCCCTTGGGTTTACAGCCGGTTAAGGACAAAAAACCAGCCATTACCGTAACCAGGACAAGCAATGGATTGTGTTGTGAAGATTTCATAACTTTTTAATTTAGCAGTGAGGAAAGAAAAGCAGTGGGAATGGTTGGTTTTTGTCTGTCGGGGTTATTTTACTCCATCATTACTCCGCATGAATTCAATTACTTCACGGGCCTGGTCTTTGCTGATATTCTGATTAGGCATCCTGACCAAACATTGTTCAAGTAGTTTTTGCGCTTCAGGATCTTTTTCAAGCATCATATCCACATTCGTTATCATATTCATAATCCATAACGGTTCTCTTCTTTTGGTTACATCCAGCCAACCGGGGCCAACCAGTTTTTCAGCGGTAAGCCGGTGACAACTCTGGCACTTGAGTTCATAAGTGGCTTTGCCGGCACTAAGTTTTGCTGGATCCAGGGGGGTAGTGAGGCTGATATCAGCTTCTTTCAGTTCAGTGCCATGGGTTTCGGGCTGGTTGCTGGTGAGTTCCTGTACATCTACGGGGGCGGGTTCTTGTTTGGCTCCTTCTTTACAGGACAATAGGCCGAAAACTGCGGCCGCTGCAGTGATAATAAGGTAATGTTTCATGTTGGGGGGTTTGTTACTAAAGGTATAAAAGATATCGATGTCTTTTATTATTCAAAACTATCCGGGTAAGGAAAATCAGGGGATGACATGCATCAAACAGGATGTTGATAAATATCAGTAGCTATGTTACTGAGGCAGATAGCTTTGTGTTTATGGTATTTTCGAAGACCTTTGGTTATGCGATCAGGAGTATTTTATTCCTGGCTGCATCGGGAGAGGATAAGCGGATTCAGTTGACTGAAGTGGCAGCAAAACTGAAAGTGCCCAGGCATTTTCTGGCTAAAGTGATGAAAAAGCTGGCGAGTGAAGGGGTGATTGGATCCCAAAAAGGTCCGAACGGAGGCTTTTCCTGTACTGATGGCACGCTAAAAACCAATTTGTTTAAAATAGTCACCATTACCGGTGATGCGGCTCATTTTGATTCCTGTGTACTGCGTCTGAAGAAATGCAATGCACAGAATCCCTGTCCACTGCACAATGAAGCCCAGGCCTTACGCCATCAATGGCTGGATTTGCTATGTAATACCAGTATCAGTGACCTGATAAAAGGGCAGCAACCTGATTTTATCCGCAGTATTGCAGTGGCTTAATACTTTTTTTTCCCATTTTGGCCCGGCTGATTTAAATCAGCTTTTTTCATGTTCCAACATCATTAATTTGTCTGCTATTTTGCCTTAGAATACGAATAAAGATGTTGAAACGGAAAACCATTGACAAAAACCAAACAGTAGCCGCTATTGTAAACAGCGATTACCGTACCGCAGATGTATTTCGCAAACATAAAATTGAGTATTGCTGTGGCGGAAAATACCCCCTTCCCATCGCCTGCGAGATGCAGGGCGTAAATGAAGAGCAACTCATACTGGAACTGGAAGCCGCAACCCGCGAAGTGAATACCTCCAACACACTTGATTTCAGCAGTTGGCATATTGATTTTCTCACCGATTATATCGTGAATGTCCATCACCACTATCTCCGGAAGGCCTTGCCGGGTATCCGGGATTATGTGGAAAGTTTTGCCGAAGGCCACCGGAAAAAATATACCTACCTGGATGAACTGCAAAAAGTGGTGATGCAATTACAAAAGAGTTTTATTCCTCATCTGGAACAGGAAGAAGAAGTTATTTTCCCATATATCAGACAAATCAGTCATGCTTACTACAGCCGGGAATCTTATGCCAGTCTGCTGGTAAGAACCCTCAGAAAGCCGGTAGAAGATATGATGGAGCATGAACATAGTACTACGGCCAGGATGCTCCAAAGCATGCGCAATCTGACGAATGAGTATGCTACTCCTGAAAATGCCTGCCTGAATCACCGGGTTACTTTTCATAAACTCAAAGAGCTGGATAATGATATTGTCCAGCACCTGCACCTCGAGAATAATATCCTTTTCCCAAGGGCACTTGCCATGGAAAAGGAATTACTAAACACCCGAAGCTGATCCCGATCAGATTTCACTACTTTTACCCGCCAGTAAAGGCACCCGGGAGTCAGTATGTTTACCAATACAGGACATTTAGTTTCACTTTTTGAGAATGCCACAGAGGGGATTGTGATCACCAACCGGCAGGGTATGATCATTATGGTCAACCCGGCAGCGGCCAGGATGTTTGGCTATGATGCTATTGATTTAGCCGGAAAGCAGCTGGAAGTGCTCATCCCCGACCGGTACCACCATCATCACCATGAATTAAGAGAAGGCTTCTATAAGCAACCTTCCAACCGCTCCATGGGGCAAAACCGGGATCTGTATGGCAGGAAAAAAGACGGGTCAGACCTGGCCGTGGAAGTAAGTCTTAGCCATTACCGGTTTGATGAGGAATTGTTTGTTATTGCCTTTATTATTGATATCACCCGGCGGAAAGAAATTGAGGCCAATATGGTGAAGCAGCAAAAAGAGCTGGAAAAAATCAGCAGCCAGATCCGCGGCCTCAATGCAGAACTGGAAGCCAAGGTGGAGGAAAGAACCGTAATCCTCAAAGAGGCCCTGCAAAGACTGGAAGATTCCCAGATGGAACTCAGCGAAGCCCTGGACAAAGAACGTCAGCTCAATGAAATCAAAGGCCGCTTTGTATCCATGGCCTCCCATGAATTCCGTACCCCGCTGAGTACCGTTTTATCCTCCGCTTCCCTGCTCTCCAAATACGTGAAAGAGGAAGAACAGCCACAGCGGGACCGGCATATCGGAAAAATTAAAAATTCTGTCAAACACCTGAACGATATCCTGGAAGATTTCCTGAACCTGGGTAAACTGGATGAGGGGAAAGTGAGTGTGCACATGACACCCTTTGAACTCCAGGAATTTATTGTTGAAACCTGTGATGAAGTGAAAGGGCTGTTGAAAACGGGACAGCAGATTATTCACCGGCACGATCAGTCGGGAACCGTGTATGCGGACAAAAAACTGCTCCGTAATATCCTGTTTAACCTCGTCTCCAATGCTATCAAATTCTCTGAAGAGGGAGCCGCTATTGATATTGCCAGCCAACTGAGTGAAAACGGTTTTAGTATCCAGGTGATCGATCATGGTATTGGTATTGCCGACCAGGACCAGGAACACCTTTTTTCCAGTTTCTTCAGAGCCACGAATGCCACCAATATCCAGGGTACCGGCTTGGGGCTGCACCTGGTGAAAAGATATGCTGATTTACTGGGAGGCATCATAAATTTGCAAAGCAGGCTGAATGAAGGCACATCGGTCACTATCTTTATACCTGTAAACAACGAGCATGAAAATAATTCTGGTCATTGATGATAACCCGGATATCCGGGAAAATACTTCTGAGATTCTTGAACTGGCTGGCTACAAAACCTTTACTGCTGAGAATGGCAAAAAAGGAGTGGATGCGGCTGTAAAGGAAAAGCCCGATGTGATAGTCTGTGACATCATGATGCCTGACCTGGACGGGTACGGTGTTTTGCATATGCTCCGGAAGAATGAAACCACTCAGCATATCCCCTTTATTTTCCTGACCGCCAAAACAGAAAGAAGCGACTTTCGCAAAGGCATGGAAATGGGTGCGGATGATTATATCACCAAACCATTTGAAGACATTGAACTGCTGAATGCCATCGAAGCCCGCCTGAAAAAATCGGCTGTGCTGGAAACAAAATACGCCCCCTCCTTACAGGGCGTAAATCAGTTTATCAGGGATATCAAGGATACCGGACTGATGAGTCAGCTGGCTGATCAGTATGAAGTACTGACACTTAGTAAAAAGCAACACCTTTATCAGGAAGGAAAAAGACCCCGTTTCCTCTATTACCTGGTGAAGGGGAAAATCAAAGGATTTAAAGTGCATGAAGACGGGAAGGAATATATCACAGACCTTTTCAGCGAAGGCGATTTTATGGGTTATCCTGCACTGATTGAGGATAAAAACTATGATGACAGCACGGTCGTCCTCGAAGAAGCCGAAGTGATGCAGATCCCCAGGGAAGATTTCCTGCAAATGATTTACGGGGATATTTCCATCGCTGCCAAATTTATCCGCATCATCACCCAGAACGTAAAGGAAAAAGAAGAAAGACTGATGAGTCTTGCTTACAGTTCATTGCGCAAAAGGGTGGCCAAGGCTTTGGTGGATATCCATGCAAAATTCAACAGCACCGGTGAAAATAAACCCATTGAAATTTCCAGGGATGATATTGCACACTATGTTGGGACAGCCACAGAATCGCTGATCCGGACATTGAGTGATTTCAAAGGAGAAAAATTAATTGAAATCCGGGAAGGCAAGATCAATATCAGCAACCTGGAAAAACTCAGGAATCTTCTTTATTAAGCTGTTTAATAAACAACTACTTCTACCGGAAGCTTACTGTGATCATCATGTCCGCGTGGGATATGTATTTCCAGTTCTCCATTTTTATAAATGGCGGCTGTCATGACGGTGTCCGCATCATCTGGTAGCATAAATGTCTCTTTCCACTCAGAAAAGAACTGCTCCGTTGTTTCATCAAATTTGTGCCATGCTTCTTTTTTGACAGCAGAAACCACGAGTTTCTTGTTAATAATCGTTACCGAAAAATCCTTTCTTTCCATACCAGGTACTGCAACAAACACTACATATTCTTCCGGATGCTCTCCCAGGCTCACGGCAGAAGAAACCGAAAGCGCAGTTGTTTTTCCGGGCACTGCTTTCAGTGACCTGCGGCTTTGGTCAAGATTCAGGGTTTTATCCTTGGGGCGATGGGCCTTGTTCATTTAGTCGGATTTATCTTGATAAAATAAGCCCCCGCCTTTCAGCTTTCAGCGGGGGCTGCTCATTCAAGCACTAACATTTTAATTGACAGCTATGTTTTTTACCTTTTTTGTTTCTTTGACCAGCAATTTCGGGATCATGATCTTCAATTCCCCGTTAACATAACTGGCTTCAATTTTTGATGCATCACAGTTTTCAGGAAGGGTAAAACTCCGGTTCCAGCTACTGTAATTGTATTCGCGTCGGTTGAATCTTCCATTCTTCTCTTCTTTTTCTTCTCTTTCATGCTCGGCACCAATGGTCAGCATATCATCGAATGCTTCCACTTTGAAATCTTTTTTCTCCATACCAGGTGCCGCAACAGTCAGCCTGAATTCCTGATCCGTTTCCGAAACATTTACAGCGGGTACGTTCATTACCTTGCCTATGGTGAAAAATTCATCCAGCGGGGCATTGAAAAATTTCTCCATCCAGCCACTGTCAAACAAAGTGGGCCGGGAGCTTTGGGGCTTCTCAACAGCTTTGTTTTCCATATACTGCGTTTTGAGGTGAAATAATGCGCGTTAACACCCGCTAAAATAGTAGTTGGGAAAAGCGATACCAATGATTCAGAAAGGACACATTGCTGATTTTCGTCAATCGTCCAGGAACTCATCCAATTCCCTTCTTTCCTTCTTGGTGGGGCGACCAATTTTACTCCGCCTTTTACCGGTATGAAAGCTGGCGGCCTGGTACTGAAGGCGTTGAATCTCTTCTTCCGGAGTAATATCCATGTAGTGTAGAATGGCTTCGGTATAAGCTACCCTGTTTTGAAGCAGGCCGGTAACTTTGATCCTCCATCTTTTAGCTTCTGTTTTTACCTCATATTCATCACCAATACTCACCTGCCTGGAAGCCTTGGCCTGGCCACCGTCGAATTTCACCTTCCCGGTATCACAGGCTGTTGCTGCGAGCGACCTGGTTTTAAAGAGCCGGATGGCCCAGAGGTATTTGTCAAGTCGGGTTTTTTCTTTTACGGCCATTGATGTAAAAACAGGTGATGGGATTAGAATTTTTAATACTTTACTGTACTAAATTAATTAATAATGAAAAGGGCTGCGCTGAATTTTTTATTCATCCTGATTGGTTTGATTTCTACTGAGTCACTGCTGGCACAGGGAGGGATTAATTGGGGGAAAGACGGTCAATCCTACTACCGGAATGAAAATGGTGAAATCGTCCGCTATGTCCTTCCTGAAAACAAAAAGGAAGTCCTGGTGATGAAGGATAAACTGAAAACCGCAGGGGCAGAGAAACCCATTCCCATCCGCAGTTTTAAATTTTCTGCAGATTATACCCAGGTACTGATTTATACCAACAGCAAAAAAGTATGGAGGGCTGATACAAGGGGCGATTACTGGCAGTACCAAATGGCCAGCGGCCAGTTCCGGCAATTAGGCAAGGGCCGCCCGGCTTCCTCCCTGATGTTTGCCAAGTTTTCACCCGATGGAAAGAAAGTGGCCTATGTAAGCGAATACAATTTGTATGTGGAAGATCTCGCCACCGGAAAAATAAAGGCACTGACCACCGGTGGCAACCGCAAACTGATCAACGGCACATTCGACTGGGCTTATGAAGAAGAATTTTTTTGCAGGGATGGTTTTCGCTGGAGCCCTGATAGTAAACAGCTGGCTTTCTGGCAAATTGATGCCAGGGGCACCAAGGATTACCTGATGCTGAATAATACCGATTCGATTTACCCCTATGCGGTACCAGTGGAATATCCCATCGCCGGAGAACCACCATCCAAATACCGGATCGGCACAGTGAATGTACTCACCGGTAAAACCAACTGGATGAAAATTCCAGATGATACTCTTTGGCGAACCTATGTTCCCCGGATGGAATGGGCAGCGAATAGCTCAGAACTGATTATTCAGCACCTGAACCGCAAACAGAATGAAAGCAATCTGATGATCTGTGATGTGATGACAGGGAAAAGCAAAACCATTTATGCTGAAAAAGACCCGGCCTGGATCGATATCCTTCCCAGCTGGGATCCGGATTATGCAGGGGGTGGCTGGGACTGGCTGAATGGCGGACAGGAATTTCTCTGGGCCAGTGAAAAAGATGGCTGGCGACACCTGTACCGGATTAGTCGCGATGGCCAAAAAGAAACCCTGATCACCAACGGAAAATACGATGTGATGGATATCAGCAGCATCGACGAGGCCGGAGGTTATGTTTACTTTCACGCCTCTCCTGATAATGCCACCCAGAAATATCTTTGCCGGACCAAACTCGATGGTAGTGGTAGTCTGGAGATGATAACACCTGCCAATCAAAAAGGCACGCATAATTACCGGCTTTCTCCCAATGCTAAATTTGCACAGCACAGTTTTTCGAATTATTACAGCTCCCCGGTGAATGAATGGATCAGCTTACCGGATCACAAAGGAATCAATGGCGAGAATAAAGTGAATGAAGCCCTGGCCAAAGCAGATCCTTCCAAATCAAATATTTCATTTTTCAAAGTAAAAACGGTGGAAGGAGTGGAGATGGATGGCTGGATGGTGAAGCCCGCGAATTTTGATACCAGTAAAAAATATCCTGTCGTATTCTATGTGTACACAGAACCCTGGGGGCAAAATGTAACGGATGTATACGGATCTGCTCAAAATTATATGTACAAGGGCGATATGAGCAAGGACGGATATATCTACATTTCTATTGACAACCGGGGCACACCGGTCCCTAAGGGAAGAGAATGGAGGAAATCAGTGTATCGCAAAATCGGTCTCGTCAATATCCGCGACCAGGCACTGGCTGCCAAAGAAATCATGAAATGGTCCTATGTGGATTCAACCCGTATTGCTGTTTGGGGCTGGAGCGGCGGTGGGTCGGCAACCCTGAACCTGATGTTTCAGTACCCTGAAATTTATAAAACAGGTATTGCCATTGCACCGGTGGCCAACCAATTGACCTATGATAATATTTATCAGGAGCGGTACATGGGTCTGCCACAGGAAAACAAACAGGATTTTGTAAACGGCTCTCCCATGACCTATGCCAAGAACCTGCAGGGTAATTTATTGTATGTACATGGAACCGGTGACGACAATGTGCATTTCAATAATGCGGAAATGCTCTTCAATGAACTGATCAAGTACAATAAACAGTTCCAGATGATGAACTACCCCAATCGTACCCATGGTATTTCAGAAGGGCCGGGCACATCAGAACATCTTACGACTTTGTACACAAAATATTTAAGGGAGCATTGCCCTCCGGGGCCGGTTAGTCCAGGAGAAACTGCAAAGCCTGTGAAGGGGTTTTAAATAAAAGAGAAAAAGAAATTGCCACAAAGGCACGAAGGCACAAAGAGTATAATCTGATCGCTTCTACACTTAGTGTCTTTGAGTCTTTGTGGCAAAATATTCTTAGTTATCGACTCCTCTTAATTGAGCGGAGCTTTACTTATTCCGAGAAGTACTTATGGAAATAAGGGATGGTTTCAATTCCCTTGTAGTAATTCTCGATATTGTATTTTTCGTTCGGACTGTGCAGGTTGTCATTGTCCAGTCCAAAGCCCATAAACACGATCTTGATTCCCAGTTCTCTTTCCAGGATCGAACAAATAGGAATACTACCTCCACCACGAACCGGAATCGGTTGTTTGCCAAAAGTGGTCTTCACTGCTTTTTCAGCAGCCAGGTATCCCTTGCTGTCGATCGGCGTCATATATGGTTCGCCACCATGGTGTTCAAATGCTTTTACAGTAACACCCTTAGGCGCGATCGATTTGAAATAACTCAGTAATTTCTTTGTGATTTTTTTAGAAGATTGATTCGGAACCAGACGTGCAGAAATTTTGGCCGTGGCTTTGGAAGGCAACACGGTTTTGGCACCTTCTCCCATATAACCACCCCAGATTCCGTTTACTTCAATAGTAGGGCGGATACCTGTACGCTCATAAGTGGTGTATCCTTTTTCACCCCAAAGCTCTTTCACGCCCAGGTCTTTCTTATAAGCTGTTTCACTATAGGGTGCTTTGTTGATCAGGGCTCTTTCTTTTTTGGAAGCCTTCACCACATCATTATAAAAGCCAGGGATGGTGATATGGTTATTCTTATCATGACAGGAAGCGATCATCTGGGCCAGGATGGTAATCGGGTTGGCTACGGCTCCTCCATAAGTTCCGCTGTGCAGGTCGCGGTTGGCAGCGGTTACTTCTACTTCGATATAACTTAATCCACGAACGCCGGTATCCAGCGATGGATTTTTCATGCTGAGCATAGAGCTATCGCTGATCAGGATCACATCTGCTTTTAGTAAGGCTTTGTTGGCGCCTACAAATTTTCCCAGATTAGGAGATCCTACTTCTTCTTCTCCCTCGATCAGGAATTTGATATTGGTGCTCATGGAATTCGTCTTCGTCATGATCTCCAGGGCCTTTACATGCATATAAAACTGTCCCTTGTCATCGGCACTGCCGCGGGCAAAGACCATTCCGTCTTTGATCACGGGTTCAAATGGTCCGCTATGCCAGAGTTCCAGCGGCTCGGGGGGCTGTACATCATAGTGGCCGTACACGAGTACCGTGGGTTTGGCCGGATCAATGATTTTTTCACCGTACACGACCGGGTGGCCATCGGTGGCCATTACTTCTGCTTTACTGCAACCAGCATCCAGCAGGCTCTTTTTGACGGCTTCGGCACATTTGGTCATATCTGCTTTGTGTTCGCTCTTGGCGCTGACGGAGGGGATGCGGAGCAGGTCCATCATTTCGTTCAGGAAACGTTCTTTGTTTTTTTCCTGGTATTCTTTCCATACTTGTGACATGGTAATAAGTTTAGGGATAGCGAAGGTAAGGAGGAAACGGGGGATGTAGAAGTCTGGAGTCTTGAGTCAGGAGTAATGAGTCGGGAACTGACTGAAAGAAAAAGGGGCTAAACAATCACTATCGTTAATCCGGATGCGTTTTTTTTGGCTGGCTGCCGGTTGGTTTGTCCTTATTAGCACCGGTATTCACCGCCTTGGTTACCAGTTTACTCCCAAAACGATCCTTGATATCATCCACTGCTTTATAGAGATTCAGTTTCTCCACATTGTTTTCAAATAAACTCATTTGCATGGTGATCGGGATCATATGACTGAAGCGGACCCCCAGCAACCGAACAGGTCTTCCTTTCTGGTATGATTTGGTGAATAGATCTTTTACCTTGGCAATGAGCACATCATCCAGTGCGGTATAATCCACCGACTCCTGGCGGGAAATGGTTTCAAAATCAGAGTAACGGATTTTCACCGTTACACAACCGGTCATTTTCTCATCCTCTCTTAATCCGTAACAGGTTTTTTCAGTAAGTCTTACCAACTCTTTATGCAGGAAATCCAGATCAGCATAATCGGAGTTAAACGTGTTTTCATGACTCATGCTTTTTTGTTCCCAGTCGGTTGTAATTTCTGCGCTGCCCCTGCCATGGGCTTTATGCCAGAGTGCTTCTCCCCATTTACCGGCAATTCTTTCCAGGTGTTCAATGGGTGTTTTGGCAATATCCTCAATCGTGTAAATGCCATAACTTTTTAAATGCTGTTCGGTTTGTTTACCAACGCCGTTGATTTTTTCAATACCCAGGGGCCAGAGAAATGCTGTTTCTTTTCCATGCAGAATTTCCAGAAAACCATTGGGCTTGGCTTCGTTCGTAGCCATTTTGCTGATGAAACGGGCGGAAGATAATCCCCCCTGAAATGGGAAGCCCCGTTTCTTTGGTGATATGAATCCTCAGTTCCTGGGCAAATTTGGCCGCACCAAAATATTTTTCCATTCCGCTGAGATCAACATAGAATTCATCAATACTGGCCTTCTCAAATAAAGGGGCTTTGGCGGCAATGATATCGGTGACCCATCGGGAATACTGGCTGTATTGTTTGCTGCTGGCATGGGTCACGATGGCCTGCGGACATAATTGCAGGGCTTTCTTCATCGGCATGGCCGAATGCACTCCAAATTTGCGGGCCTCGTAACTGCAGGTAGATACCACGCCGCGTTCATAACCGCCAATAATCACCGGCTTTCCTTTCAGCGCAGGATTATTCAGGATCTCTACCGATACAAAAAATGAATCGAGATCAAAATGGGCAATATATGGTAGCACAACATTCACTTCAATTTCCTTATACTCAATAAGAAGAAACAAGAACCAAGAAACAAAAATCAAAAAACAAGAATCAAGAAGCAATCTCCAAATAACGAACACCCAATATCTAATACCTAATACCCAATCCCCCAATATCCTAATATCCCAATATCCCAATACCCCTCTCTTCACCCCAGATAAATATCCAGCAACCCCTCCGGCAATTCCACCAGCACTTGTTTTTTCCGGTGGTCTACTTTTTCCAGTGAGTCTTCATGCAACGGTATCAGCACTTCTTTTCCCTGTATGTCGAGCCGGCATAACAACTGGTGAGGTTGTTCAATTACTTCCAGGATGGGTCCCAGTGATTGTCCCTGATCAATGATCGTATACCCCAGCAATCCCGCGGGACTATTTTTAGAAGCAAATTTTTTATAGTCTGTTTCCGGGAGCCAGATTTTTTTCCTGGTGAGTTTACTGGCTGCTTCACGGGTATCGATGCCTTCCAGTTTCAGGTAGATCTCTTCATCAGATTTAATCGTGGTTGATTCAATGAACCAGGGAATAAAGGAATCTTTTTTGTCTTCAATGAAAATGGCCTGCAGTCCTTTCAGGGAGGTTTTTTTACCCAGCTCATGTTGCAGCAGGATTTCTCCTTTGAGTCCATGCACTGCCACAATTTTTCCGATGCTCAGGTAACCGGCCATTTGTTTGATTTTTATTGGGAGCAAGCTAAAGTTTATCGATAGTAAACTAAAAAAAATCCCGGTTATAAAACCGGGATTTAAAAACTTTCAGGATTTGGTATAGTACCGGCAATGGCCGGTAAGGTTTATCCTTCACCGCCACCTTCCGTTCTGCGTTCAGGCCTGCGGCCTGGTGCACCACGTCTGGCTCTTTTCTGGCGGGCTGCTTCTTCCTGGCGTTTCTTCACCTGCACATCGTGCTCAGCACTCCAGCTGGTGAATTTTTCCATGGCAGTTGCTTCATCAAACAGTCCCAGCCCCACACCACGGAGCAGGTGTTTGAGATACAATACACCTTTAAAGCTCAGGATCCGGCGAACAGTGTCCGTTGGTGTGGCACCTTTGTTCAGCCATTCGAGGGCTTTCTGGCGATCCAGCTGAATAGTAGCAGGAACGGTCAGGGGGTTATAAGTACCTAATTTCTGGATGAATTTCCCGTCACGAGGTGCGCGGGAGTCGGCTACTACAATGAAGTAGAAGGGTCTTTTCTTAGACCCGTGTCTTTGAAGACGGATTTTGGCAGACATTAAATAGACATTTAACGTTAAACAATAATTGTTAGTCCGGTTGAAACCGGGCGACGAAGATAAGCCCGAAAAAGCATAATGACAAGTGAATGTTCAGTCTGTCAGTCGACAGTCAGTCATCAGCAGTCATCAGTCGACAGTCAGCAGTCTGGCAGTCAGTCAGTACTGGCTCTTGACTCCCGACTCAAGACTCCCGACTACTTCTTCATCCCGGGGATCATCCTTCCAAAAGCGCCCAGTTTATTCATATTCTTCATCATGCCGCGCATTTGCTCAAATTGCTTCATGAAATTGTTCACTTCCTGGATATCCTTGCCGGCTCCTTTGGCAATCCTTTTCTTCCGGTTGCCATCGATCAGGTCCGGATCCTCCCTTTCGGCCGGGGTCATGGAGTTGATCATGGCCTCGATGCCTTTGAAAGAATCTTCATTGATATCCACATCCTTGATCTTGGCACCCACACCGGGGATCATCCCCAGCATATCTTTCATATTCCCCATTTTTTTGATTTGTTCCAGCTGCATCTTAAAGTCGGAAAAATCAAATTTGTTCTTACGGAGTTTGGCTTCCAGCTTTTTGGCTTCCACTTCATCAAACTGGGCCTGGGCTTTTTCCACGAGCGTAGTAATATCCCCCATCCCCAGGATCCTTTGCGCCATCCTGTCCGGATAGAATACATCCAGGGTATCCATCTTTTCACCACTGCTGATGAATTTGATGGGTTTGTTGACCGTGTATTTGATGGAAAGGGCCGCACCACCCCTGGTATCGCCATCCAGTTTGGTCAGTACCACGCCGGAGAAATCAAGCCGGTCATTAAAGGCCTTCGCTGTATTCACGGCATCCTGACCGGTCATGCTGTCCACCACGAACAGGATCTCCTGCGGGTTCACAGCTTTCTTGATATTGGCTACTTCGGTCATCATCACTTCATCTACGGCCAGACGGCCGGCCGTATCGATGATCACCACATTCTTATTCTTGCTTCTGGCTTCTTTGACGGCATTCTGCGCAATGGAAACCGCATCCTTGCTCTCTGCTTCAATATAAACGTCAATTCCAATCTGCTCTCCTAACACCCGGAGCTGTTCCATCGCCGCAGGGCGGTAAATATCAGCAGCCACCAGCAGGGGAGAGAGGGCTTTCTTGGTCTTCAGGTAATTCGCCAGCTTACCACTGAAAGTGGTTTTACCGCTACCCTGTAAACCGGCAATTAAAATGATCGCCGGATTCCCTTTGGCATTGAATACAGCTTCTGCTCCGCCCATCAGCTCAGCCAGTTCATCCTTCACAATCTTGGTCATCAACTGACCAGGAGAAATGGCATTGATTACTTTTTCACCTACTGCTTTGTCCTTTACCCGGTCAGTAAAGTCTTTTGCAATCTTGTAGTTCACATCCGCATCCACAAGTGCCCGGCGGATATCCTTTACGGTGGCCGCAATATTCAGTTCTGTGATCCGGGCCTGGCCTTTGATATTCTTAAAGGCTGATTCTAATTTTTCCTGTAAACTGTTGAACATATTTCACTTTTTCATTTTCTCCCTGGGTTCACCGTTTAAATCGGATACCCAGAGCTAAAGTCAATTGAGTCCGGCTGCTTTACTCCCTGTAAAAGGGACCGCCAACCTGTTGTAAAATAAAAAGTGAACATCAAATGTTCACTTTTTAAAGAGTTGCAAAGATACTACTTAAGAAAGCTTTGCAGTATTTATTGAAATGTAAAGTTTTATTGCAGGTACTTGTTTTTAGTTAAAAATCAGGTTCCCAAATAAGTCCTCAGCAGCTGACAGCGGTTGGAAGCCTTGAGTTTGGTAATGGCTTTATCCTTGATCTGGCGGACCCTTTCCCGGGTCAGACTGAATTTTTCGCCAATATCTTCCAGGCTCATCGGATGATCGACGCCAATCCCAAAAAAGTAGCAGATCACTTCCTTTTGTCTTTCCGTAAGGGTTTTCAGGCTCCTGTCGATTTCAGTTTTTAGCGACTCGTTGTATTCCAGGGCGCCGTCTGTTTTTTCGGCGTTGGGGTTCTCCAGCACATCCATCAGGGTATTTTCTTCGCCTTCGGATAGGGGGGAGTCCATGCTCACGTGACGGGCATTGATACCCAGGGTGGAAGTCACTTCTTCGATATCCATTTCCAGCACTTCAGCCAGTTCTTCGGCGGATGGTTCACGCTCATATTGCTGTTCCAGCAGGGAATAGGCTTTCTGGATACGGTTGGTTAAACCAACTTTATTCAGTGGCAGCCTTACGATCCGGGACTGTTCTGCCAGGGACTGTAAAATACTCTGACGGATCCACCATACGGCATAGGAAATGAATTTGAAACCCCTGGTTTCATCAAAACGCTGTGCAGCCTTGATCAGGCCCACATTCCCCTCATTGATCAGGTCGGGAAGTGACAATCCCTGATTCTGGTACTGCTTGGCCACTGATACCACAAAACGCAGGTTGGCCTTGGTCAGGCGATCCAATGCACGTTGATCTCCCTGTTTGATCAGGGTGGCCAGTCTTACTTCTTCTTCGGGGGAAATGAGTTCTACCTTGCCGATTTCCTGCAGGTACTTCTCTAAGCTCTGCGATTCACGATTGGTAATAGATTTCGTGATCTTGAGTTGCCTCATGCTCATAGGTATGGTTTTAAATGGTGTATTTTAAGGGTTTAAGAATCTGTTTGGGTCACTTAATGACTCAAAAAATACCCACCACAATGTCATTCGTTGTTCAGAACGTATTGAACTTCAAAGCAATTTATAGCTTTAGCCGGTATCAGCCAAAAAAACTTTGACATGCTCTTAACGAATTCAAGGGCAATAATATTTTGGTAACCCGGACCCTGTTACCGGAACGGGGAAAAATAAAGAACAAAATATGACGGTGCAATCATTATTTCTTTATTATTGCACCGGTCACTATACTATCAGAGACGAAGTAATGAGTAAACAATTATACACTTTAGAGTTCCCTGTTCGCTGCTCGCCATCAATTCTTTATGAGTTTTTGTCTACCCCCGCAGGGCTGGCGGAATGGTTTGCCGATAAAGCAGATGAAAGAGATAATATATTTTATTTTGGCTGGGACAGCAGTTCCTACGAAAAGGCAGAGCTCCTGGAAAAAGAACAGGATAAATATATTCGCTTTCACTGGATGACAGCTCCCAAGGAGGAGTATTTTGAATTCCGGATCGAAAAATCGGATATCACCAATCAAACCATCCTGATCATTAAGGATTTTGCAGAGAAGAAAGAGTTGAAGGATCAGAGTATGCTTTGGGAATATCAGGTCAAAGAACTCTTTCACCGGCTGGGCAACTGATGCCTTATTCCAGCAGTTTTACCAATGAAAAATAATGCCAGGCCAGTACTTCAGTAATGTTGTACGGACCTTCCCATGCATCCAGTGGTATTTGTTTGGCCAGTTTAAGAAAGGGCTGACCAAGGATGATGGTTTCCCATTCTTCCTGGCTGATGGCTGATACCGGTTTATAATTGTCTGTTTCAAAATGATGTTCCCATTCGGTATTATTGATGCAGATATAATAGGCACTGGCTGTCAATCCTTCTGCAGCCGGATCACTGGCTGCTTTCAGTTGTTGAAAACCTTTCATTATTTTTTGTTCAAACCTTTTTTTGTAAAGCCCCGATAAATGAAGGGTAACACTAAAAGAACGACCCCACCAGAAAAGGGTACGTATCGCCATGATATCTGTTTTTGAAAAATAACGGGGATGATCCAGCACTACCCAGGGCAACCCGCGATACTGTTCCCCCGCAGTTACTTTGCAGGAACTGGCCAATACTTCCTCCGGTACTACACCTTCCAGGCTCTCATAAAGAGTTTCTTCCTGCAGGTAGCGCAGCGCTCCAAACAGATCTTTTACTTTTTGTATGATCCTGTTCTTTGTTAAAATCCAGTCAGCATTTTTTACCAGTTCCATCTCCGATGATGAAAGCCTTATTTTTGCCTGATTCATACTTTAAAGATAGTGTTCAAAAAACTGGACCGGCTTATTATCCGGGCATTTATCGGGCCTTTTGTGGCCACTTTTTTCATCACCCTCCTGGTGCTGATCATGCAGTTTTTCTGGCTGTACATAGATGATTTTGTAGGAAAGGGACTCGATAACAGTATCATTTTTGAATTCCTGCTATACCTGAGTGCTACCCTGGTACCTCTGGCCCTGCCACTGGCTATCCTGCTTTCTTCCCTGATGACTTTTGGTAACCTGGGTGAAAGTTTTGAACTCGTTGCCATCAAATCGGCTGGTATCTCCCTGCTTCGTTTTATGCGGCCCTTGTTTTTTGTAACCATCTTACTGGGGGGCGTGGCATTTGTCTTTGCCAATTATGTGATTCCTGTCGCCAATCTCAAACAAAGAACCTTACTCGCAGATATTGTGTATGCCAAACCGGCCTTTGATCTGAAAGAAGGAGTATTCTATGATAAGATCAGTGGCTTTGCCATCAAGATCGGTCATAAAGAATCCGACAGTATCATCCGGGATGTGATCATCTATGAACAGGGAAACCAGTTACAGGATAATTTTATCATTGCCAAAAGCGGAGTAATGCGGGTAACCGAAAACCGCCGCTTCCTCGAGTTTAACCTGCAGGATGGCTGGAGATACCAGGAAAGAGGACAATTATACGACCGGAATAATTCCGAGTTTGTGAGAATCGGGTTCAAAGAATTTAAAAAGCAATTCGACCTCAGCTCCCTTGGATTTACCAACCGCACCGCCGACAGTGTCAACAAGAACAATGAAAAAATGCTGAGCATGCGGCAACTGGAAAAAATCATTGACTCCATGAGAAAGGAGAACCGGCAAACGACAGAACAAACCCGCCGAGACCTGATGCGGCCCTTCCGTTTTATTACCAACCTGGACTCCAATTACTCCAAAAAAATTGACAGTTCCGGAAAATACCAGTTCAAAAACGTTGATACATTCCTGCCGGATTCAGCCAGATCAAGTGTGAATGAAAATGTGCGCAACAGTACCCGCTCCGTAGCCGTTGGCATCGAATCAACCAATACGACCTACGCCTATAAAGAAAGAGAACTCCGTAAACACCAGATCGAGTGGCACCGGAAAATTGTACTCTCCCTGGCCTGTGTGGTGCTGTTCCTGATCGGGGCGCCGTTGGGTGCCATTATCCGCAAAGGCGGACTGGGTACCCCCCTCATTTTTGCCATCATTTTCTTTATGCTGTTTTATTTCTCCAGTACCACCGGTGAAAAATTTGCCAAAGAAAACAGCCTGACCCCCTTTACCGGGATGTGGCTGGCTACTTTTTTACTGCTGCCCGTGGGTATCTTCCTGACACACAAGGCTATGCGCGATTCCCAATTGTTCAATAAAGAATATTATAACAGAACAATTCGCCGGATCCGCTCCTTTATTGGCAAATCTCCCAAATAAAAAAATCACCTATTTGTGGTATAGGTTGAAGCCCGCTGAATCCTAAACTTTACATAACAAGGAGCCGTTTGCTCAAAGGCAATGCCCGTTTACTAAGTCTATAGTGATCGCTCCGGATTTTTGTTCGATTTTCATGCTCATAAAATGCTGCTTATGCAACGATCAACATTAAAGATGAACCGGTACTCCCGTTTATTATCACTGGCAATTAGTTTTTTGACCACTTCCCTGCTGTTCACTCTGCAGGCACAGGATGTGATGAAAGTACAAAACGGAGCCAGCATCACGGTACAAAACGGGGCAGATATGATTGTATTGGGTGGCATCACCCTGGATAACGGCAGCAGCCTCGTGAATAATGGCAGTATCACGCTGAAACAAAACGGTGCTTCCGGTGCAGCCAACTGGACCGATAACAGTGCTACCGGCTATAACCATGGAACCGGTAAACTGGTGCTCAACGGAAATGGCGGTCACTACATCAGCAGCCCCAATACTTTTGAAAGAATAGAAGTGGATGCAAGTGGTCATGTAACACTGGGCAGCAATGTGCAATCCAATAAATGGTACCTCAGCAACGGAAAGGTGAATACATCTTCTTTTGCAGCCATTGCTTTAGCCAGCTCACAACTGGCAGTGGAAGCAGCTGCCGGGAATTCCAATTTTGCTAATAGCTGGTTCAACGGTAACCTCAGAAGATATATCAATCCGGCCCTGGTCAATAATTATGTATTCCCCGTGGGAGATGCTACCAAATCAAACCGGGTGGTGATGGATAACCTGACCGCCAATCCACTAAATAACCTGACTTATATCGATGCATCATTCGGTCCCAAACCAGGTAATGATGTGGGACTGGTGGCGGCTGAAAACGGACAAGGTTATGTGTCGGTTAATAACGGTGGTGTATGGTATCTCACACCAGATGTATCTCCGGGATCAGGAACCTATGATTTGCAGTTATACTTTAATGGTTTTACCGGCATCAATGATAATTCATTCGGGATTCTCAGAAGACCCAATGCTTCTTCCAGTGCAACAGACTGGAGTATTCCGGCCGGCAGTAATCTTCCTGCCAATAATCAGCCGGGTCGTATTGTTTCCTCCGGCTTTGCCCGCAGAAATGGAATAGGCGGTTTCAGTCAGTTTGGAATCGCCAACCTGTCCGGCCCCCTGCCTGTGACCCTGCTGAGTTTTGATGCACGCCGTTTGACCAAAATGAATGTAGTGGTGAATTGGGAAACAGTGACGGAGATCAACAATAAAGGTTTTGAAGTGGAAAGAAGACTGGATGGAGAAGCCGGATTTACCCGGATCGGATTTACACCAACCAAGGCCATTGCCGGTAATAGCAGCAGCCGGATTGATTACAGTTATGCTGATGCCAATGGATTTGCGGGTGTCAGTTATTACCGCCTCAAACAGGTGGATATCGACAACCGCTTTACCTATACCCATATCAAAGCTGTGAAGGGAATGGGGGAAACACAGGTGAGTGTGATGTTGTATCCCAATCCCAACTATGGTCAGTTTACCATCCGCCTCGATGGGGTGAACCGCGCTTATGATGCTGTGATTACTGATATGGGAGGTAAAACTGTAAGGCAATTGCGACTGACCAATACCAGTTCAGTAAATATAACAGGACTTAGTGCCGGAACTTATATCATTCGAATCCCTGATGTATTTGGTGAAGGTCAGGCCTTCACAGAAAAAGTACTGGTGGTGAAATAAAAATACAACCTCCTTATCCTTAATCAAGGCCCCTGTTCTTTCAGCAGGGGCCATTTTATTTCTGTATTTTCGAAATTCCAAAATCAACGGTTATGAAATATCTATTAATGCTTGTATCACTGGCGCTGCTGGCCGCCTGTAACTCTTCTTCCAAAAAAGATCCCGCTCAGAAAATGGATGATACCGCCAGGATGGATCATCCCCCTGTTACTGCTGCGAAAATTGAACCGGTGAAAGGAACAGCAGCAGATATCCCCACCAGTCTTAACCTGAAAGGAAAGGTAGAAGAAGTCTGGAAGTGGACAGATAACCTGGGAGAAAATCTATTGGTGCTGACCACCGTTGCACCTTTTGATGACAAGCAAAAAAACCAGTATGGTGAAGAAGGACAGACCGCAGAACTTCATGCTTTTCACTATGCAAAGAAAGATGGAGATTACCAGCAGGTCTGGATGATCAATGACGGAGAAAAAATCTGCTCCTTTGATATTACCTGTGCATTTATAAAAGATGCTGTCACCATCACCGACCTGGATGCCGATGGACTGGCAGAAACCAAAATACAATACCGGACTGCCTGCCGCAGTGATGTATCACCGGCTTCCCTGAAACTGATTATGCATGAAGGCACACAAAAATATACCCTGCGGGGACTGACCTGGTATGGCATGGGCGAAGCCAACTTTGATATTACAGAAAGCAATGCCAACCTGGAAACACTTCCCGGTTATAAGGGTACAGAAGATGAATGGGTCAAAACTTTTGGCCGCTATGAGTCGGAAAAGGAATTTGCCACAGCTCCTCCGGAGTTTCTCTCGCATGCCCGTTACCATTGGATTCGTTTTGTAAAGGAAAGCAACGAATAATACCGTGAACAGAGCCAAAGAAAACCTGGGGGTACAGAAATGGGTGGCACTGATTTCAGTGTTGCTGCTGGCTGGTAAATTCTTTGCCTATTACCTGACTCATTCAGTTGCCATTCTCACCGACGCACTGGAAAGTATTGTGAATGTGACTGCCGGGTTTATCGGATTGTATAGTTTATATGTATCAGCCAAACCGCGTGACAGTGATCATCCTTACGGTCACGGAAAGATTGAGTTTATTTCAGCAGCTGTGGAAGGGACCATGATCGGAGTGGCCGGTGTGATCATTTTGTATAAAGCCATCCTGCAATTACTTCATCCGGTGGGACTGGAAAAAATTGATCAGGGTATCATTGTAATTGCCATTACAGCGCTGATCAACTATGTAACGGGTTTCTTCTGTCTGCGGACAGGTAAAAAAAATAATTCTGCTGCCCTGATGGCCAGCGGACAGCACCTCTTAACTGATACCGTATCTACTGTTGGAATTATTGCCGGACTGGCCCTGTTGTATTTTACCGGCTATACCTGGATAGACAGTGCAGTGGCTTTGTTATTCGGTGTATATATTGTTTATACCGGATACCGGATCATCCGCTCCTCCATCGGGGGAATCATGGATGAAGCCGATACTGCGATCCTGGAAGTGATGGTCAGGGTATTGAACACGCATCGCCGGGAGAACTGGGTGGATCTGCATAACCTCCGGGTGATCCGTTATGGCAGTATCCTGCATGTGGATTGCCATCTTACCGTACCCTGGTACCTGAATGTACACCAGGCCCATCAGGAAATAGATGCACTGGCTGAACCTATCCGCAAGGAGTTTGGTGAATCGCTGGAACTCTTTGTGCATTCCGACGGCTGTCTGCCTTTTTCCTGCCGGATTTGTAACAAAGCGGGTTGTTCGGAAAGAAAGAATAATTTTGAAAAGCAAATCGTATGGACATTGGAGAATATCTCCAGTAATAAAAAACACGAACTGAAGGATCATGACTAAAACCGTTACCCGCTGGAAACAGGGGCATGAATTTACCAGCGAACTGGATGGCAATAGTATTGCCATAGATGGGAGCCGTAAAAATGGCTTTGGACCAAAGGCCTTACTCCTGTCTGCTGTAGCCGGTTGTTCCGGCATTGATGTAGTGGATATCCTGCAAAAAATGAGAGTGGAGTTCACCGGACTTGAAATAGATGTGGCTGCTGAACAAACCCAGGAACATCCGAAAGTGTACAAGGATATTTATATTACCTATAAACTGCGTACCAGCCCGGAGAATGAAGAAAAAGTGAGAAAGGCGATTGACCTTTCACTGGAAAAATATTGCGGGGTGTCAGCGATGCTCAAGAAGAATTCACCGATTCATTATACTTTGGAGATCCAATAATCGAATATGCTTTCAAAAAAATCACAATATGCCTTCAAGGCCCTGACCTATCTCACCGAACGCTTCAACGACGGGCCGGTCCTGATTTCAGAAATTGCCAAAAAGAAAAAGATACCGTTAAAATTTCTGGAGAATATCCTGCTGGAATTAAAAAAAGCCGGTATCCTCGACAGCAAGAAAGGAAAGGGTGGGGGCTATTTTCTTAATAAAAGCCCGGAAAAGATCAAGGTTGCTACTGTGATCCGGCTGATCAATGGTCCCATTGCCATGCTCCCCTGTGTAAGTCTCTATTTTTATGAGCGTTGCAAGAATTGCAATGAAAAACATTGCGGCCTGCACGACATGATGATTGAAGTCAGGGATGCCACCCTCAATATCGTGGAAAACAGAACCCTGAAAGACCTGATTGTATAGTTTTTCCGCATCTTCCCACAACTGTTAGTGTGTTGTAATTTTAAGTCCACCAGGTTGGTAGAGTAATGATTTAAGGCTA
The DNA here is from genome assembly GCA_016720745.1 of Chitinophagaceae bacterium. GTDB lineage: Bacteria > Bacteroidota > Bacteroidia > Chitinophagales > Chitinophagaceae > JJ008. The sequence continues at coordinate 1,074,737 of JADKKA010000018.1, forward strand.
CCTTTGTCGCCTAAACTGAATCATTATGGCACTTCGTCTCGGAGATACTGCTCCCAACTTCAAAGCAACCACAACGGAAGGAGAAATTGATTTTTATGAATACCTCGGTGACAGCTGGGGCATCCTTTTCTCTCATCCTGCAGATTATACACCGGTATGCACCACGGAACTGGGGCGGACCGCATTGCTGAAAGAAGAATTTGCTAAGCGAAATGTAAAAGTGCTGGCGGTGAGTGTGGATCCTATTGACAAACATTTTGGCTGGCGGGATGATATCAATGAAACACAGCATTGCACGGTGGATTTTCCCATCATTGCAGATGAGAGCAAAACAGTGGCCAATCTGTATGATATGATTCACCCCAATGCCTCCGCTACTGCAACCGTCCGTTCCCTTTTTGTGATCGGTCCTGATAAATTGGTGAAGCTGATGATCACTTATCCGGCTTCCACTGGTCGTAATTTTCATGAAGTATTGCGGGTAATTGATTCCCTGCAATTGACCGCTAAACACAGCCTGGCCACACCGGCCAACTGGCAACCGGGTGAAGACCTGATTGTAGTACCGGCGGTATCTACTGAAGATGCAATTAAGAAATTCCCGAAAGGAGTAAAAGTGATTAAACCTTATCTCCGTTATACCCCGCAACCAGATGCTCAGTAAGTCAACGCTGGATATCATTGCAACAGCACCTGCAGCGGAAGGACTGGCTGTACTGGCCAATCAGTATCCGGGGCAGGTCGTTTTTTCCAGTTCACTGGGTCAGGAAGATCAGGTGATTACCGATTTGATATTCAGGAATAATATACCAGTAGAAGTATTTACACTGGATACAGGAAGATTATTCAATGAAACCTATGAGTTGCTGGAACGGACCAATGCCCGGTACAAAACAAGCATCAAGGTCTTTTTTCCTGAAGCTGCTGATGTGGAAGAATATGTTCATTCAAAAGGGATCAACGGGTTTTATGAATCAGTGGAAAACCGCAAATCCTGTTGTTATATCCGTAAAGTAAAACCATTGAACAGGGCATTGGCCCATGCAAAGGTTTGGGTCACCGGTTTGCGGGCCGGACAATCTGATAACCGGAAAGAAATGCCGGCCATCGAATGGGATGAAGCAAGAGGATTGTATAAGTACAATCCGCTCATCAACTGGTCATTTGAAGAAATGATGAACTATATCAACGAGCACCAGGTTCCATATAACCGCTTGCACGACCAGGGCTTTATCAGTATCGGTTGTGCTCCCTGTACCCGGGCTATTGAACCGGGGGAAGAAGCAAGGGCCGGACGCTGGTGGTGGGAAAGTTCACAAAAAGAATGTGGCCTGCATGCCGGCGAAAACAAAAAGCAGGAGGCTGCACAATCATAGAAGGAATTAAAGTATGAGTAAGTATCATCTGGATTACCTGGAGCAACTGGAAGCAGAGAGCATTCATATCTTCCGGGAAATTGCTGCCCAGTTCGAAAGACCGGCGCTGTTATTCAGCGGAGGAAAGGATTCCATTACCCTGGTTCACCTGGCACAAAAAGCATTTGCACCCGGAAAGATTCCTTTTCCGCTGGTGCATATAGACACGGGTCATAATTTTCCCGAAGCCCTCGAGTTTCGGGATCAGCTGGCCAATGAACTGGGTGCTACCCTGGTCGTTCGCAAGGTAGAAGACACTATCAAAGAAAGAAGCCTGACAGAACCCAAAGGAAAATTTCCCAGTCGCAACTGGCTGCAAACCTATACCCTGCTTGATACCATTGAAGAATTCAAATTCGACGCCTGTATCGGTGGTGCCAGAAGAGACGAAGAAAAGGCAAGGGCCAAGGAAAGAATTTTTTCTGTGAGAGATGAATTTGGTCAGTGGGATCCCAAACTGCAAAGACCGGAACTCTGGAATATTTTCAATGGCCGGATTCACAAAGGTGAAAATGTCCGCGTATTCCCCATCAGTAACTGGACCGAACTCGATATCTGGAATTATATACGAAAAGAAAAAATTGATTTACCCTCGATCTACTTTGCACATGAAAGAGAAGTGGTGTTGCATGAAGGTCAGCTGGTAGCCACCAGTGCATTTGTACAACCAGATGAAGGAGATCAGGTAATGACGAAAATGGTCAGATACCGTACTGTAGGGGATATGACCTGTACGGCAGCCGTTGAATCAACAGCCGCCACTCTTGATGATGTAATCAGTGAAATCATCGCCACCCGGATCAGTGAAAGAGGGGAAACGAGGATTGATGATAAAGTAACCGAAGCAGCGATGGAGGACAGGAAGAAGAACGGGTATTTTTAGCCCCCCGCCCCCCTAAAGGGGGAGTGATTGGTTTTAAATTGAAGGGGAATAGTTCTTATTTGAATAATATTTTTTGAATTACTTAACCTGGCTAACTGTCAGGTTAATACAAATGAAGTTCCCCTTTAGGGGACAGGGGTTAAATGGATTTACTAAGATTTATAACTGCGGGTAGTGTGGACGATGGGAAGAGCACCCTGATCGGCCGTTTATTGTATGATAGCAAGAATATTCTGATTGATCAGCTGGAAGCACTGGAGAAATCAACAAAGAACAGGGCCAATGGGGAAGTGGACCTGGCCCTGCTGACGGACGGTTTAAGAGCAGAAAGAGAACAGGGAATCACTATTGATGTGGCTTATCGTTACTTCACCACACCCAAAAGAAAATTCATTATTGCCGATGCTCCCGGTCATGTGCAATACACCCGCAACATGATCACAGGTGCTTCCAATGCCAGTCTGATCATTATCCTGATTGATGCACGCTTCGGTGTAGTGGAACAAACCCGCCGTCACTCTATTATAGCGTCACTGTTACGGATTCCCCATGTGGTGGTAGCCGTGAATAAAATGGACCTGGTGGATTACTCTCAGGATGTGTTCAATAATATTGTGATTGATTATGCCGAAGTGGCCAAGCAACTCGGATTAACACAGGTAACTTATATTCCGATCAGTGCTTTGAATGGCGATAATATCGTTGACAAATCAACGGCCATTACCTGGTTCGAGGGCAAGCCCCTGCTGGAATTTCTGGAAGAAGTGGAAACGGGAAATGATATCAATCTGGATGATGCCCGTTTCCAGGTACAGTTTGTCATCCGCCCGCAAACAGAAGCACTGCATGATTACCGGGGCTATGCCGGTAAAGTGATCAGTGGTATTTATCGTAAAGGAGATAAAGTACGCATACTTCCACAGGGAATTGATACCACGATTGCTGCGGTAGAAAAGGCAGGGAAAGAAGTGGATGAATTATTTGCTCCCCAAAGTGGTGTGATCCGCTTAACAGAAGATATTGATATCAGCCGGGGAGATAGTATTGTTAAAACAGATAACCTTCCTTTACAGAACAACGAACTGGAAGTGTTGCTTTGCTGGCTGGATGAAAAGCCCCTGATACCGGGTAATAAGTACCTGCTCCAGCATAATAGCAGGCTGGTTAAAGCAGTCGTTCGAAAAGTGGAATACAAACTGGATGTAAACAGCCTGCAGCAGCAACCGGTGGAAGGAAATGTAAAATTGAATGAAGTGGTTAAAGCTGTCATTAAAACAGCATCACCACTGGTTTACGATCCTTATACCACCCTCAGCGCCACCGGCAGTGCCATCCTGATCGATGAAACAAGTAACAGCACCGTAGCAGCGGTACTGATCAAATAATCAGGCCGTACCCCATGAAACTAATTGTAAAGATCCGGCCAGACCACTGGTTGTGATTGAACAGGCAAGTACCATTTTTCTGCAGGTATCGTGGAGCAGGAAGGATCACAGCAAAACATAGCTGTTACGTACCATAAAATAGTCAGGCTTCATGCTAACTGAAGAACCCATAACAAAAAACAAAACATACCCGGTTTTTCTTAAGCTGGAAAAGCTGAGCCTGTTACTGGTGGGAGGCGGGAATGCAGGCCTTGAAAAACTGCAATCTATTTTGGGTAATTCTCCGGAGGCAGGAGTTACTGTGGTGGCTCCATCTATCCATCCTGCCATTCATCAACTGGCAGCTGAACATCCTTCCTGTAAAATTGAAAAAAGAGAATTCCTGGTGTCTGACCTTGAAGAAAAGGACCTCGTTGTTCTGGCGACCAATAACCCGCTTTTGCATCAGGAAATCAGGTTGATGGCCAATGAAAAAGCGGTGTTGGTTCATGTGGCCGATACACCTGAATTATGCGATTTCTATTTGGGAAGTATTGTGCAGAAGGGTAGCCTTAAGATTGCAATATCAACTAACGGGAAGTCTCCTGACACCGCCATAAGGTTAAAAGAAGTATTGGATAAAGCGATGCCTGCAGAACTTGATGAAGTTGTCAGCAACCTGCATATCGTCAGTGACAGGCTAAATGGAAATGTTGAATCCAAAGTAAAAAAACTGAATGCTTTTTCAAGGATATTAGTGGAAAATGAAATAGCAGGCACAGAAAGGAAATGGAAAAAAATTGCCACCTACTTACTGATTGCATTTGCATTAATGTTAATTGGCCATTTTATTTTTTCTTATATCCCCTTCAGGGAAATGGCCGATGAAACCGTTGCCTGGTACCGGACACTGGATCCAAATTTTCACTGGATGTTGTTGGCAGGATTCCTGGCACAGCTGGTAGATGGGTCTCTGGGTATGGGCTATGGGGTTACCAGTGCTACGGTTTTATTATCATCGGGGATCAGCCCTGCAGCCATTAGCGGAAGTATACATACAGCCGAAGTATTTTCCAGTGCGGCGTCTGGCTATAGTCATTATAAATTTGGAAACGTCAATAAAAAATTATTTAAGGCACTGGTTATTCCCGGGGTGATTGGTGCGGCAGCAGGCGCTTTACTGCTTACCTGGCTTGGTAATGCGAATTCGGACTGGCTTCGTATCGTATTGGCAGCTTATACATTATTTCTGGGTATCAAATTCCTGGTTAATGCATTTAGAAAACCCGGGCGTCCAAAAAAATTCAGGCATTACAGTGTATTGGCAGGGGCGGGTGGATTTGTGGATTCTTTTGGTGGTGGTGGCTGGGGGCCTTTAGTAACAACCACACTGATTAACAGAGGCAGGAATCCTAAATATGTTATCGGGTCCGTGAGCCTGACCGAATTTTTTGTCACTTTTACCAGCGCATTTACGTTTTTCACTTTGCTTGGTGTGAGTCACTGGCAGGTCATACTTGCCCTGATTATCGGCGGAGTGGTAGCCGCACCTCTGGCAGCAAAACTGACAGGGAAAATGCCAAGGAAAACAGCCTTTATTTTACTCGGAATCCTGGTCATTATTTGGAGCCTGAGAATTTTGATCAAAGTGATTTAATGATGAAGCCCTGCTGCTGTATCTTTACCGGAAAAGTCAATAAATGAGTGAAAGGAAACCACAGACACGTGCGGTCAGGATCCAAACCCAAAGGACAGGAGAAAAAGAACATTCCACCCCGCTCTTTCTCACCAGCAGTTTTACCTATGATTCTGCCGCCGATATGGCCGCAGCATTTGCGGATGATAGCCTGGATGTAAATATCTATACCCGTTTTTCCAATCCAACGGTTGATGAGTTCATCGAAAAAATTGCTTCACTCGAAGGTGCAGAAGATGGCGTGGCCACCGGAACAGGCATGGCCGCCGTGTTTGCGACTTTTATGACCTTTCTTAGTAAAGGAGATCATATCATCTCTGCTTCCGCAGTATTTGGTTCTACTCATACGATCCTGACCAAGTATATGCCCAAATGGGGAATTGAATATTCCTATTTCAACATGAGCAGTCCTGAAAAGATCAGCGAGCTGATCAGACCCAATACTAAAATGCTCTATGTGGAAACACCTTCGAATCCGGGTCTGGATATTATTGATATCGAAGCGGTGTCGGCTATTTGTAAAAAGAATAATATCCTGCTGGTAGTGGATAATTGTTTTGCCACTCCGGCTGTACAACAACCGATTCAATTCGGGGCCGACCTGGTCCTGCATTCCGCTACAAAATTTATCGACGGACAGGGAAGGGTTTTAGGCGGAGTCGTGGTTGGGAAAAAAGAACTCATCAAAGAAATGTATCTCTTCATTCGCAATACCGGGCCATCCATGAGTCCCTTTAATGCCTGGGTGCTGAGCAAGAGTCTGGAAACATTATATGTGCGGATGGATCGCCATGCAGAGAATGCCTTATCATTAGCCCGTGCTTTACAGGATCACCCACAGATCAGCCGGGTAAAATATCCTTATCTCGAATCGCATCCCCAGTATGCTATTGCGAAAAAGCAAATGAGCAATGGGGGAGGAATCGTCACTTTTGAATTAAAGGGAGGCGTTGAAAGCGGAAGAAAATTCCTGGATGCCCTGCAGATGCTTTCCATGACCAATAACCTGGGCGACAGCCGCAGTATTGCTTCTCATCCGGCCAGTACCACCCATTCCAAGTTGTCAGAAGCAGAAAGACAGGAAGTGGGGATCACACCAGGTTTGATTCGTATCTCCGTAGGACTGGAGCATATTGATGATATCCTCGCTGATATCCGCCAGGCTTTAGACCAGTGCTAATACTATTTCTTTTTCCGCTTTTGTAATTGCTGGAGAGTCGCACGCATATCCTTAGGCAAGGGTGCTTCGATGGCAACCATCTCTCCATTCATGTCTGTAAAACTCAACTGAAAAGCGTGGAGTGCCAGTCTGCCGAGGATCGGTCTTTCTTCTTCCACATCTTTCGACAATTTAAACTTTGATTTAAGGGAAGACACCAATACCGGCTTACCATCTCCGTATAAAGGGTCACATACAATCGGATGCCCGATATCTTTCAGGTGTACCCTGATCTGATGTGTCCGGCCCGTATGAATCCGAAATTGGAGGAGTGAATAGATGCCAAATGACTCCAGTACCTTATAATCAGTAAGTGCTTCTTTCCCTTTCCGGTGAACGATCATCGTGCCGTTCTGTGCCGGATGTTCTGCAATCGGTGCATCAATACTGCCCTCTTCTTCAGCCGGCACACCAATTACCAAACCCTGATAAATTTTCCGGGTTTGCCGGGCCTCAAACTGTTGCGACAAAAACTTGTGTGCGGTTTCATTCTTTGCAAAAATGATCAGGCCACTGGTGTCTTTGTCCAAACGATGCACGGTGAAGATGTTGCCATATTTTTCTTTCAGCAAGATCTTCAATGAAATTTCCTTCCCTTCCCGGTCCGGTATCGACAGCAGCCCCGAAGGTTTATTGATGGCTACCCAATTTTCATTTTCCTGAATGATGTAATTGTCAAGCTTCATTTGCTTCTGAATATCATTTCGTGAATTCGTGGCGAGACTATCCGCGAATTAATTTTTGCCACTAATTCACTAATTTATTTTCTGTGAATGTCTGGAGAAGAGTGCTGCGAAATACTACTGCCACACATTCATTATTTTTTTTTTGGGGTTTTTTTTTTCTCCCCCCCCCTTTGCCACTAATTCACTAATTAATTTTTGTTCGTGGCGGCTTGCGATTACTTTCCTAATTCCAATATTTTGTGGCGAAGTGTTTGAGGTCTCGCACTTCTTTTTCGGTGAGGAAACGCCATTTGCCGCGATCCACGTTTTTCTTAGTCAAACCGGCAAAGACCACACGGTCCAGGTTTCTGACATCATAACCCATGTGTTCAAAAATTCTTCTCACGATCCGGTTACGGCCACTGTGAATTTCTACCCCTACCTGTGTGCGGTCCTTGGCATCAGCCCAGGCCAGTACATCTACTTTGGCAGGACCATCTTCCAAAACCACACCATTGAGGATGGTATCAAAATGGTCTTTTTCCAAAGGCTTATTCAGGGTTACATGATATACTTTCTTTACTTCGTTGCTGGGGTGAGTTAATTTCTGCGCCAGTTCGCCATCATTGGTAAACAGGAGTACACCCGAAGTATTTCTATCTAGGCGGCCTACCGGATAAACCCGCTCCGGTGTGGCATTACGGATGATATCCAGCACGGTTTTTCTTCCCTGCGGATCATCGGTGGTGGTAATAAAATCTTTGGGCTTATTGAGCAGGATATACACCAGGTTTTTGGCGATATAGGCCTTTTTGCCATTCACCCGGATATCATCATTGGCAGATACTTTATGTCCGGGTTCCGTAACCGTTTCCCCATTTACTTTCACCAATCCTTTTTTCACGATCTCGGCTGCTTCTCTTCTGGCAGCAATTCCGGAGTGGGCGATGAATTTGTTCAGCGGCATGGTACCAGGAGCAATTTTCCGGGCATGTGCTACGGGTGCAGCGGCCTGTCCTTTGGCTCTTTCCTGCTGGTTGACATTACTGGTCGTTCTGGAACGGGTTTCGGCTTTCTTTTTCTCGAAGTACTCTTCTCTTTCCTTCTTGATCTTTCTTTTTTCCTGTTTGAACTGTTCCTTGATGGCCGCATTGCTTTTGCGGGTACTGAACTTACTGAAGTTGTTGGAGGCTTTCTTTTTCATGATGTATTTGCTGTTTTACAACAGGTGAGGCGCAAAGATAACGAAATTAAATCCCTGCTGTCTTTTATGGCTTTTCTTCAGCAAAAAAGCCATAGTGTAAACTTATTATGCAACAGAAGATAATGATCCGCGTAAGCAGTTTTAAAAAGAAAAAACCCGCTACATCAGTAGCGGGTTTGTATCTGCTTTTCTTCTTTTAGATCGTTTCTTTTGACATATCCGGCTTTTTTCCGCCTTTATGAGGGCCCTGATGTCTTTGTTCTTTCATTTTTTGAAGTTGTTCTTCTGTAAGTACAGACTTCATATGCTCTTTCTGTTTTTTCATCAATTCTTTCACCTGCTCTTTTTTATTTTCATCAGAGAGGGATTTGTTTTCACGGATGGCTTTTATTTTATCTCCGGTTTCTTTTCTGTTTTGTTCCAGTTTGGCAGACTGATCAGCGGTCAATCCCAGGTGCTGCTTCATTCTTTCACCGCCTTGCTTCCTTCTGTCTTCCATTTTGGCATGCTGATCTGCTTTCATTTTTTCCAGCTGCTTTTTCTGATCAGCCGTCAGGATTTTTTCCATACCGGATTTTTGTTCCTTGCGCAGGTTTTCCATCCTGGATTTCCATTCTTTGACGGTGATATTATCATTCTTCTTCAGTTCTTCCATTTGTTTATGAAAGCTTTCCCGATGCGTTTTCATTTGTTCTTTTTGTGCATCGGTCAGGTTGAGTTGTTTCATTTCCATTCCGCCGGGACGACGGTGGTGCATTCCTTTTTCACCATGTGGTTTGTAGCCATCATGTTTGCGTTCGGGGATTTCCTGGGCACGGGTTGCGAACACAACAGACAGTGCCAGGGCGGTAGCCAGTATTTTTTTCATGTTTTTTTCTTTTAGTTTGGACGCCGCTGGTTCATCAAAACCTTCGGCAGGGCCGTTATAAATAAATGTGAACGATTATACAGACCCTGGCTTTCCGTTAAGGTTTAACGGCAACTAGGAAATTTTTCGTAAGTGGCCGAAAATCCGGATGGATGGGGCTTTATCCCACCCCTGGCGGGTTGTCGGAAGGATCTTGACCTAATGATTGATTATTTATTAGCAAGTTGCCCGCAAGCGGCATCAATATCCTTACCACGGGAACGGCGAAGGCGTACATTCACCCGGTGCTTTTCCAGGTAATGCATAAAGGCCTGCACTTTTTCTTCCTCCGGTTTTTCAAATCGGGCAAAGTCAATGGGATTGTATTCGATGATATTCACCAGATCGGCCGGTACCTGGCGGTACACTTTGATCAGATCATCGGCATCCTGTAAACTATCATTGAAGTTTTTAAAGAGAATATATTCAAATGTGATCTCGTTGCCGGTCTGCTTGTAAAAATAGTTGAGGGCCTCTATCAGCGACTTAATATTATTGGTATCATTAATCGGCATGATCTCATGCCTTTTGGCGTCGGTGGCCGCATGGAGGGAGAGTGCCAGTTTGAATTTTACTTTATTATCTCCTAACTGCCGAATGGCTTTAGCTACACCGGCAGTGGAGACCGTGATCCTTTTCGGACTCATGGCCAGTCCATCCGCAGCGGTGATTCTCTCAATAGACTTTAATACGTTTTTGTAGTTCAGCAGGGGTTCACCCATTCCCATGAAAACAATATTGCTGAGTTTCTTATGGTGGGTGGCCTCGCATTGCTGATTGATCATTACCACTTCATCATAAATCTCATCAAAATCCAGGTTTCTTTTTCTTTCAATATAACCGGTGGCACAGAATTTACAACTGAGCGAACAACCGATTTGAGAGGACACACAGGCAGTAAAGCGGGCCGTGGTGGGAATCAATACGCCTTCGATCAGGTGGCCATCGTGGGTTTTGAACCTCGACTTAATGGTACCATCTTCCGAATGCTGGGTGGCATCAATAGTCAGTGATGGCAGGGTAAAATGTTCTCCCAGTTTTTGACGAAGGTCCTTGCTCAGGTTCGTCATGGCGGCAAAACTCATGGCATGCTTCTGCCAGAGCCATTCCCAGACCTGTTGAACCCTGAATTTTTTCTCGCCGATTTCTTCAAAATACTGCTCCAGTTCGGTAAACGTGAGATGCCTGATATTCCTGATTGTCTTTTTCATCCGGGGCAAAGATAGACAGGGAGCAAGGGATTATAATGAATTCCCGGATATTTGCTGGCAAAGCCTGTACATGAAACCTGTTTATATCGTAGATGCCATCAGAACCCCCATTGGTAAGTATGGCGGGGTGCTATCCGGTATCCGGCCCGATGACCTGCTGGCCCTGGTGATCAAAACCCTGCTCCAGCGGAACGAAACGATTGACCACAATGCCATTGAAGATGTGATTGCCGGTGCGGCCAACCAGGCCGGAGAGGATAACCGCAATGTGGCCAGGATGGCGGCCCTGCTGGCCGGGCTGCCTGTTACGGTGGCAGGCACAACGGTTAACAGGCTCTGTGCTTCCGGATTGCAGGCCATCATGGATGGATCCAGGCAAATTGCCTGCGGCGATGCAGAACTGGTGATTGCCGGGGGAGTAGAAAGCATGAGCCGGGCACCCTTTGTGATGGGTAAGAATGCGGAGCCCTTTGGCAGGAATGCTGAACTTTTTGATACTACCATGGGATGGCGTTTTATCAATAGAGAACTTGCAGCGATGTATCACCCCTACACCATGGGGGAGACAGCAGAGAATGTGGCCAGTCATTGGAAAATTTCAAGGGAAGACCAGGATGCTTTTGCGCTTGCTTCCCAGCAAAAATATGCGGCAGCAAAAGCAGCCGATAAATGGGCGGATGAGATGGCGCCGGTAGAAAAAGTACAAAAAGGAATGGTCAGCTGGATTACCCAGGATGAACATCCAAGGGAAACATCTTTAGAAAAACTGGCATCTCTACAGCCTGCATTTAAAAAAGAAGGTACCGTAACAGCCGGTAATTCATCCGGAATCAATGATGGTGCAGCCGCTATGCTGCTGGCCAGTGAGGAAGCAGTTAAAAAATATGACTTGCAACCCATGGCAAGGGTGGTATCAATGGCAGTAGCAGGGGTGGATCCAGCCATCATGGGCATCGGACCCGTGCCAGCTACCCAAAAAATTTTAAAGCGATCTGGTTTAACCCTTGCTGATATCGGACTGATAGAACTCAATGAAGCTTTTGCTTCCCAGTCCCTGGCCTGTATCCGTGAACTGGGGCTGGATCCGGCGAAAGTAAATGTCAATGGTGGAGCCATTGCCCTGGGTCATCCCCTGGGATGCAGCGGGGTAAGGATCTCCGCCACCCTTTTACATGAAATGTACCGTTCAGGGGTAAAGTACGGACTGGCCACCATGTGTGTGGGGGTAGGACAGGGGGCAGCAGTTTTGTATGAAAAAATGTAAATTGGAGTGAAATTTGTAACCTTTATTATAATCTAAACGTTAGTCACAAAAACCACATATATGAAACAACTTTTCTTTGTCTGCATGATTGTAATGACCAGCCTCGTATCCCAGGCACAAACGGATTCTTTAGCCGATTATACCGGCAAATACAAATTCCCTGATGGCAGCCCGGTAACTGAAATTGGCGTAGTCATTGAAAACGGAATTTTAACCGCTACTTCGGTGATGGGAAATACCGAACTCCGCAAAACAGATAATAAAGATGTATTTGAAATTGTAGCCTTCGGAGGCACCGCAACTTTTAAGCGTGCAGATGATGGAAAAGTAAAAATGCTGAGAGTACAGGTGCAGGATGTGGACATGGAAGGAACCCGTCAGGAAGCAGCTGTTTTTTTACAATTTCATGACGAATTTAGCGGTGATAATAGGTGTCAATTATTCAGACAACTATACTGATTTTCAACTTCTTCTGAAATAATAGCGCCGGTCATAACAAAATGACCGGCTTTTTTAGTCGCATGCTATTTTTGCGCAGCTTATTCTTTTGGCTTTTTGTCTGGTTAAATAAGGCGCTGATTGCATTTCAACAATTCCAATTTGGGTTTGTTAGTTGCACTATTGTCTTATTTGCCTATTTTTTTTAACTGCTTAAAACTAACTGCATGAAGAAAATTTTTTCTTTGTTGCTGGGTGTATTTTTTCTATGCGCTACTGCATTAGCCCAGCGAACTGTTACCGGAAAGGTAACAGATGACAAAGGCAATCCCATTGCCGATGTGTCCATCCAGGTTAAAGGGACCACAACAGGAACTGTATCCAAAGCGGACGGCTCCTATTCATTAGTGGTACCTGCGAATGGTAAAACACTTGTTTTTTCCTCAGTGGATATGGAAACTATTGAAATGAGTCTGGGTAACCAGGCCCAGATCAGTGTGACCATGCGTTCACAGGACAAATCACTACAGGAAGTAGTGGTCACCGGTTATCAGACGGTACGGAAGAAAGATGTAACTGCTGCGATTTCCCGGATCAGTGCATCTGAAATTGACAACCTTCCGATTCCCAACTTTGCACAGGCTATTCAGGGTCGTGCGGCAGGTGTGATTGTATCTGCTGCGAACGGTGTACCCGGAGGTTCATTGAGTGTATTGATCCGTGGTGTGGGTTCAATTAATGCGGGTAGTGTTCCATTGTATGTTGTAGATGGAATTCAGCTGAACACCGGTACCGGATCTATCAATACCCAAAACAACCCCCTGAACTTTCTGAACCCCGATGATATTGAATCAATCGAGGTATTGAAAGATGCGGCAGCTGCTTCTATTTACGGAGCACGTGCCGGTAATGGGGTGATCCTGGTAACCACCAAGAAAGGAAGAATGGGTAAACCTAAATTTACCTTCAATACTTTCTATGGTAAATCCAGTGCCTTACAACAGGTGAATGTACTGAATACGCAAACCTGGTTACAACTGCGGATTGAAGCCCTGGTAAATTCAGGTGTGGCACCTGCTGCTGCCCGTACTACGGCTTTATCTAATCTTGGCTTACCTTCTTCTACAACCCAGGATAAAATTGACAGCCTGCCAACCTTCGACTGGCAGGATGAAGCTTTCGGAAAAGGAACTATCTATAATGCAGAAATGTCATTACAGGGTGGAACACAGAATGTGAACTACTATTTGTCTGGTTCTTATTCCAAGAACACTTCTTTTATTGCACCCACCGATTTTCAAAGGGGCGCTTTGTTATCAAAGATCAATTTCAAGATCAATGATAAAATCTCCATCGACAATTCTTTAAGCATCAGTACATTTTCTCAGAATGCACCTTATAGCATCGGGAACACCGGCTTTGGTAACCCGGCCTATGCTTCTGCGATGATTCTTCCCAACAACCCCATTTACAATCCGGATGGTACATTTTATGGCTTGCCTGGTTCCGGACAGAATATGGTGGGAACCTTCAACCATAATGTAATGGCCATTGGAGAATTTGTAAAATACTTTACCCGTACCAATCAGTTCATCGGAAGTCTTTCTGTGAATTACAAAATCCTTCCCAGCCTGACATTGAAATCAATGATCGGTCTGGATTACCGCCTGACACAGGATCATCGTTACCAGGATCCAAGGGTGAATGATGCGTTTGCAGTAAATGGTCGTTTGTCTGATCAGAGTGACTGGAATACCAACCTGATTACAACCACAACACTGTCTTACAATAAGACATTCAAGGATGTTCATAATGTATCAGCCTTTGTAGGTGTGGAGTATCGCCGCGACCAGAACCAGTGGTTCCAGGCTGACGGACAGGGTTTCCCGTCTTATCTCCTGCAGTACCTGAGTGCAGCATCAACCCCTGTTAGCGTTTCCGGTCAATGGACTGCCAGCGGAACTTTTTCTCAGTTTGGAAAACTGGGTTATTCTTATAAAGGCCGTTATATTTTCAACTATACCCTGCGCAGAGATGGTTCCAGCCGTTTTGGTGAGAATAACCAATACGGTACATTCCAGTCTGCACAGTTTGCCTGGAACGTAAAAGATGAATCATTCCTGAAATCTGTCAAGGCTGTTTCTGATCTGAAACTCCGTTATTCATTCGGACAGGCGGGTAATGATCAGATTGGTAACGTACTCTACGCCCAGTTATATGGTGCTACCCGTTTATATGGTAATGGTTCCGGTATCTTCCCCAGCCAGCTCGGTAACCCCGATTTGACCTGGGAGAACAGAGAAGAAAACAATATCGGACTGGACCTCGGTTTGTTCAAGAACAGGGTTAGTTTAACGATCGATGCTTACAAACGCGTGAACAAGGATTTATTATTGAGCAGACCACTTTATGCCACCACCGGTTTTACGACTATTCAGCAGAACCTGGGTAAAATGGAGAACAAGGGTCTGGAGATCCTCTTAGCCGTTACTCCTTTTGATGGAAAATTCAAATGGACCAGCACTTTCAACATTGCATTCCAGCAGAACAAAGTAGTAGAGTTGTATGATGGATTACAATTCCTCCCTTCTGATGCGTCTATCCGTGTTGGCTATCCTATTGGTTCTTTCTTCACTTCTGAGTGGGCTGGTGTTAACCCGGCTACCGGTCGTGGGATGTGGTATGATAAAAATGGTAACCTGACTTACAATCCTACTGCGGATGACAGGAAGATCATTGGTAATATCTATCCCAAACAATTTGGTGGATGGAATAACAGTTTCAGTTATAAAGGATTTTCATTGGATGCCTTTTTCCAGTATGAATACGGTCGCGTAAGAGCGGATGGTCAGTACACGCAAATGATGCGGATGGCCGGAGCCACGGTGAATACCCTTGAATATGGTTACCTGACCCGCTGGCAGAAACCCGGTGATCTAGTACCCACTCCCCGTGCTTTCAACGGACTGGCCGACTACAACAGTGTTGGATGGGGAAGCGGCAGCCGTTACGTTTTCAAAACAGATTATATCAGGCTGAAGCAGATCACGTTGGGATATGATATTCCTGCCACTTTTGCCAAAAAGTACAAACTGGAAGGTGCCAGGGTATATGTACAGGGTATTAACCTGTGGACGTATACAGAATGGCCGAGCTATGATCCTGAATTTACCGGTGACAACTTTGGTATTATTCCACAATCCAAGAATATCACCGTAGGACTGCAGGTAAGATTCTGATTCACTGATAAAAAAAATGATAATGAAACGCAATACACATAAAATATTAACGCTTGCAGTTTGTTCAGCCCTGGTGCTGGCATCCTGCAAAAAGCAGCTCGATATCCCCTCCAGGAACTCCCTGGATGCCGATGTGGCGCTGACGACCAAGAGTGGAATTGAAAACTCCATCAACTCCATTTACTCCATTCTGAAAAGAGAAAGCCATTACGGCCGTGATCTTTTCTCCGTAACAGATGCCATGGCAGATATCGCATTTGCCAATGGCCGTTCTTCCAGGTTGCTGGGGGAAAACCGAAATACAGCTTTGGCCAATGTAATTATCTGGGCGGGTTCTTATGCAGCAATCAATGAAATCAACCTGACCCTGGCCGCCTATCCCGGCATTACTGATGCGACAACCGCTGATAAAGCCAGGTGGGAAGGGGAACTGAAATTCCTCCGGGCATTTTATTATTTTGACCTCGTCAGAAACTATGCCTATATCCCCACATTCACTGTTCCTACACAGGACAAAGGCGGTGTGGTGATTACCCTGCAGGGTTTTAATTCTGCAACTGGAGCAGCTTCTTATTTCCCTTCACGCTCCAGCACTGCTGCCTGCTATGCACAGGTTTGGAATGATCTCTATGCCTCCATCAATCTGCTTTCCAATTCCAATCGCGGCCGTAACTATGCCAGCAAACATGCAGCACTGGCCCTGGGATCAAGGATCGCTTTATATGAAGGCAACTGGGTACGTGCTGATTCATTTGCCACAGCAGCCATTACTTTAACAGGTGGTATTGGTTCACTCAGCAACACAACCAACTATGTAACAGGCTGGAGAGCCGCCGATCATCCGGAAGGTATCTTCCAGGTATGGTATGCCACCCTGGGTGAAAACCTGGGTGTGAATACTTCACTGGCAGCAACACATACAACCTTATCTGCACCCGGTGCTTTTGCCGGTGTAAGACAGGGTCAGGGTGACCTGGTTCCGAATGGTTTCCTGCTCGGACAACTGGGTATCACCGGATTCCCTGTTAACCTGGCTCAGTCACCACCCCCGCCAGCACTTACTTACAGCAATGATATCCGTAACCGCTTATTCGAGTGGGGGGTGAACGCATCCGGACATTATGTAGAGTGTACCAAATGGCTGGGAAAAAGCGGTGGTGCCAACTGGGATAACACCGTGGTAATACGCTGGGCTGAGTTATACCTGAACCGCGCAGAAGCCAGGTACCGCAGAGGAGATGAACCAGGTGCATGGGCTGATTTGAACGTGATCCGCAATGCACGCTACGTAGGTTTCGTGGTTCCTGCACCTGCCCTTACTGGTCAGCCCTTACTGGATGAAATCTGGAAACAAAGAATGCTGGAGTTCGCTTTCGAAGGCCATCGTTTTTATGACCTGAAAAGAACCGGCCAAACCATCGTGAAATCAAACCCCGCAACCAATCTGCCAGCTACTGATTACCGCATCCTTCCGCGTATCCCAACCAGCGAGATCGATGGTAATCCAAATATGGTGCAGAATTTTGGTTATTAATTTTTGATGATTAAACAACAGAAAAAATGAAAAAGAACATTTATATGCTGGCAGGTTTGATAAGCATTCTGGCGCTTTCTTCCTGTATCAAGCAAATCGATAAAACATTCCAGGGGCAGACCGTGGTGGAAATTGATCCCACTGTACTGAACTCTGCAAATGCTACAGCCGGATATCCCGTGCTGACCCGTATCCCGGCAGAAGGAATTCCCCTTCGTACCGCAGATTCAACACTGCGCCGGTTGAACGGAATTATAAGAGTAAGGTTAAACCTGGTAGGGCCTCAGTTGGACCAGGCACAAACTATCGGGTATAAAATTTTGACCGCCAGCCCGATCACGTCGGTGTCATTCCCTGCCACTGCAACCGGACAAAGTCCAAGTGCGGCCGCTGCCACACTGACTGTTACCAATGCAGTAGCCGGCACACATTACACTGCACTCAGCGGTAGCTGTACCATTGCTCCCAAGAGCTCTTATGGCTATATTGAAATTCCGATTATCAATGGCGGAGCAACAGCAGGACAGGCCCGTTTCCTCGGTATCCAGCTTGATTCCAGTGGTACCCTGAAACCCAATCCGAACTATAACAAAATCGGACTGGCTATCGATCAGCGTTGATTGCGAAAAGTTGAATAGAAACAAAGAGCAGGTCTTGTAATAAGACCTGCTCTTTTTATGCAAATGAAATAGAGTGGAGTTCCGCAAAAGGAAGCGTGGATTGAACCCCTGTTTGCAGATTTTTTAAATTGAATGTCTGCTCCTGCAATTCCTTCTCCCCGATAATGATCACGTAAGGGATATTTTTTTTCTCCGCATATTTGAACTGCTTGTCAAATTTCGTTGCCTCATGGTATAGCTCTGCACTGATCCCCCTGGCCCGCAGCATCTGTGCCAGTTCAAATGCTTTTTTACTTTCTGCTTCTCCCAGGTTAAAGAATAATACACGGGTACTGATCTGCAAATCCTTCGGAAATAACTGCAATTCTTCCAGCACATCATAAATCCGGTCCACCCCAAATGAAATACCCACTCCAGGAATATCCTTTACCCCGAATAAACCAGTCAGATCATCATAACGCCCCCCGCCACCGATACTGCCAATGCTCACAGTAGCCGGTGCCTTGGCTTCAAAAATGAGACCGGTATAATAATTCAACCCACGGGCAAGTGTGGGGTCCAGCTGAATATTGATTGACTGATCTTTCAACTGCGCCATCACTGTGTTCATTTGTTCGATGCCGGATTTTCCCTGCTCAGTATGTCCCAGCAGTTTTTCTAATCCGGTGAGAATAGCTTCATTGCTGCCTTTGATGGCCAGGTATTGTTCAATCAGGCTCACCTGATCAGCAGTTAATCCCCTCGTAACGAGCTCCTCTTTTACTTTATCAATTCCAATCTTATCAAGTTTGTCGATTGCAACTGTGATATTGGTTAGCTGATCGGATCCGCCGCAAACCTCCGCCAGTGCTGCCAGCACCTGCCGGTGATTGATCCGTAAATCATAAGCGCTTAAGCCCAGTCGGGTAAATACTTCATGATAAATAAGCGCCAGCTCAGTTTCATTGAGCAAGGAACGGCTGCCTACCACATCGGCATCACACTGGTAAAATTCACGGTAACGGCCTTTCTGCGGACGATCTGCCCTCCAGACAGGCTGTACCTGGTATCTTTTAAATGGAAAGCTGAGCTGGGTATGATTCATCGCCACATACCGGGCAAAGGGAATCGTGAGATCATATTTCAATGCTCTCTCCGTGATGCCCTTTACATTTTTACCTTCCAGTACTTTTTCAAAATCGGCTCTTACCTGTACTTCCTTGTCTTTATTATCCAGTCCGTTGTTGAGGATTTTAAAAATCAGTTTATCTCCTTCCTCACCATATTTCCCCATCAGTGTTTCCAGGTTCTCCATCGCAGGCGTTTCCAGCGGTTGAAAACCGTAGAGTTCAAAAACAGTACGAATGGTTTGCAGAATATAATTCCTTTTACGCACGACGGCAGGTCCGAAATCCCTGGTTCCCTGTGGTAAGCTTGGTTTACTCATCAATGTAATTTATATACTTTTTGCGTGGGTATTTACTTTGGCAATAATGGCGGCACAGGCCGCATCAATCAGTTTGTACACTTCATGGTATCCCGGTTCTGGTCCGTACCAGGGATCGGGTACATCCATGTCCTGGCCCGGATACAATTCATTTAGCAGCAGGTCGGCCTTCGCCGGATCAAACTGATTTCTGGCGATGCGTTTGATTTCATCCATCACATCTCCGGCCAGCGCATAGATTTTATCATATACCGCAAAATCAGCAGCCACAAATCGCCGGGCCCGCTGGTGACTGATATCAATCCCATTCAGCCGGGCTACTTTCTGCGACAACGGGTGCGGAGCTTCTCCGGTATGATAATGATTCGTGCCCGCACTTTCGATGCTCCATGTTAAACCTGCCTTAAATGCTTTGTCCTGCAAAATTCCTTCTGCCAGCGGGCTGCGGCAGATATTTCCCAGGCATACCATCAAAATCTTCATGCCGGCAAAGGTCAGTTAAAATGCAGATTCAAAAGAAAATATTAAGAATAATCTATACCGGCTTTTGGACTGTGGAATCTATTCCTCCCCGCATCTGATTTATAAATAACGTACCATGAAACAGCATGACATTTTAAAAGCCGATTTGCTCGATATACTCTTCGAGCACCGTAACAAAGATTATGGCGCTTATATATTGAGAAGAAATTATTCTCAAAGGCTATTGACCGCATTGGGGTCAGGTCTTTCTCTGGCTGCCCTGCTGTTGTTCGCTGCTGCAAACGGACCGGAAGAACAGCAATTGACAAAGCAACCCGTCAGGGAAGAAATGCTGATCAGGGAACTGGTGGTACAACCCAAAAAGACAGATCCCCCTAAAGCATTGGAAACTCCCAAAAAGAAATCAGCTCCCAAGCCAGTTGTTAAAACAGCACAGGCGAAATACGTCAACAAGTTTGATATTAAAAAGGATGAGCTGGTCAAAACAACAGTGAATACGGTGGAGTCGCTGAAGGATAAAACAATCGGTGAAACCGATGTGGTGGGTAAACCGGCAGAAGATATCGTGAAAATTACCGGACCTGTTGAAACAGGAAAGGGAGACCGTGGTCCTAACCCTGGTGACAAACCCGTGAACTTTGAAGCGGTGGAAAAAGGCGCGGAATTTCCCGGCGGTCCCCAGGCCCTGCACCGTTTCCTGGCCAATAACCTCCGTACTCCGGATGAACTGGAAAGCGGAGCTAAAAAGCTGGTAAAAGTCAGGTTCCGGGTAGAAGCGGATGGTACAGTACTCGCTTTCGAGATCATGGAAAGCGGGGGAAAGGAATATGACAATGAAGTACTGCGTGTTTGTAAGAAAATGCCCCGCTGGACACCTGCTTTGCAGAACGGAATCAACGTTCCTGTAAGCTTTATGATCCCCGTAACATTTTTGGGAACTGAATAACAAAATTTCAATAATTTCCCCGTTCAAACATCCCTGGCCAATCGCCAGGGATGATTTTTCCCCGGCAGGGGGCAGTTAAAAAAGGTCACATGTTTGAAGAATACGAAAGGAAAAGGCGGAAGCAGGTGTCTCAGATGAAGTCGCTGATGGACTATGGCATGGGGCTCCTGATCCTGGTCGTGGGACTCTTCTTCCTGTTTCGCAGTAAGCTGGGAAATTTCCCGTTGAATGACCGGTTGGGCGCACCAGATACGCTGGAAAAATTATTTGGTGGAATTTGTGTGGTTTATGGAACCTGGCGCATCTACAGAGGGTATAAAAAAAATTATTTCAGATGAGGAACTTACTGCCGGATTTTACCAAACGATGGTTAGTTCTTCCTCTGCTGCTGACGGTCGGCATGTTTTCATGCAAATCTTTTGAGGACCAGCGGAATGAACTACCGGATAATGCATTCAAGGGTACGATTCGTATCAGTGCCGATGAGTCATTCAAACCGGTGATTGATGAGCAGGTAAAGATTTATGAGTCGCAGCACGAGCGGGTGAAAATACTGGTGGATTATAAACCGGAAGCGGAATGCCTGAAAGATCTGCCCAATGATTCGGTGCGGATGGTGATTGCTACCAGGGCGGCTTCAATAGATGAAAAGAATTTTGTATCTGATACACTGAAAAAAAATCTCCGGAGTATGACCATTGCGCTGGATGCCATTGCAGTGATCGTTCACCCGGATGCTCCGGACTCATTATTTACGCTGCAGGAGATCAGGGAAATACTTACCGGGAAGTATAAGAAAAAGTTAATTCCTGTTTTTGACGGGGTAAAAGCAACCAGTGCAGTACGTTTTTGCATCGATTCAGTATTGCATGGCGACTCACTCACAAAGGATGCCATGGCTGCACGCAGCAGCGAAGGAGTGATTAATTATGTCTCGGAACACCCGGATGTGATTGGTTTTATTGGGATTAGCTGGATCGGGAACCCTGAAGATCCCTCTCAGATGAGTTTTTTGAAAAAAGTAAGGGTGGCTTTACTGGAAAGCACAGATAAGCCCGGCAAGTTTGTAAAAGCTTACCAGGCAAACATTTACCTAAAACGTTACCCATTGGTACGGGATTTGGTTTATATACTAAAGGAAAACTATAAAGGACTTGGAACGGCATTTGCAAATTTTATGAGCGGAGAGACAGGACAAAAAATATTCAGAAGAGCTTACCTGGTACCGGCTAAAAAAAATTTCGGCATCAGGCCAGTAAAGCTGAAGGAGTAAAGAAAGGATGTAATTATATTTACACACTCTAAAAGAAGAAGTAAAATGAAGAAGACCACTATCACTTTTCTGCTGTCCGGCATACTACTCGTATCCGGTGCGAAAGCGCAGACCCTGCAGGAGGGTATGAATCACCTGTACGCAAAGCGGTACAACAATGCGATTGGTGTTTTTGACAAACTGCTTGCAGTAAATCCGAATGCAGTAGATGCCATTTACTGGAAAGGACAGGCCATTCTTGATAATGAAGAAATCAAAGGAGCCAGGTTGACGGAAGCCCGCAGCCTTTATGAAAAAGCATTACAGGCAACGAATGGCGCACCCTTGCTCAAAGTGGGGATGGGACATGTAGACCTGTTGTCTGACAAGGCCGATGATGCCCGCCAGCATTTTGAAACCGCTTTGACCATGACACGTGGCAAGAAAGGAGATGATCCGGTGATTGAAACTGCCATTGGCCGTGCGATTACGGATGCCAAGAATGCAGACTATGCTTATGCAGTCCGCTTACTGGAAGATGCGGCTACCAAAGATCCCAAAAACACAGAAACCCTTTTACAATTAGGTAATGCCTATCGCAAAGCCGGTCAGGGTCAGGGTGGTGGTAAGGCCTTTGAATCTTATAACAAAGCCTTGACTGCTAACCCACAGTTTGCAGTAGCCAGCCTTCGTCTCGCCCAGTTATTTGAATCCCAGAAGAACTGGGACCTGGTACTGGAAAACCTGAATGCAGCCATTGTCAAGGATACCAAATTCACGGCCGCCTATTTTGAATTATTCTATTATTATTTCTACCGGGCCAAATTTGATGAAGCAGATACCTACCTGCAGAAATATATCGATAGCAAACTGCCTGAATCAGATATCCAGGATCAGTTCCTCTATGCACAGCTTTGTTATGCCAGAAAAGATTTTGCCTGTGCCGTAACCAAGGCAGAAGCAGTGGTTGCCAATAAAGGCAAAGCCACCAAACCCAAAGTGTACCGTTTGCTGGCCTATGCCTATTACGATAAAGGTGATTTCCCGAATGCCAAGAAATACAGTGATATGTTTTTCCTGTATAAAAATCCGGATGATTATATCTCCAAAGACCATAAACTCCGGGCCGATATCATGTCACAAACCGGAGGTACACCAGATGAAATTCTCTCTAACTATGTGGAAGGAGCTTTACTGGATACCACCGTTACTGAAAAAATTGATTTCCTGAAAAAAGGAGTGGTTTATTTCAAGGAAAAGAAATTACGCGACCGGGAAGCGATCCTGATCCAGAAAATTCTGGAGATCAAACCCAAGCCAACCATCAACGATTATTTTGACCTGACCCTGGCACATTATTTCAGCCAGAATAACGAAAAATCAAGGGCAACAGCACTGAAAATGACCGAGCTCTTTCCTGATCAGGTATATGGATACGACTGGGCCTTTATCAATGCCAGAGCCGTGGATACCGTTCGCAAGGATAGTATTGCCGTACCGGATGCCCTGAAACTGTTTGAATTCAGTAATAAAGACACGGCCAAATTCAAAAAGCAGTACATCAATGCCGCCAGCTTCCTGGCAATCTATTATGCCAACGATGCGAAAGACAAAGAAAAGGCCATTGATTACCTCAAGAAGTGGCAGATGGTGGATGTAGCCAATGCAGAGAATATTCAGAAGAATATTGATCTGCTGATGAAGGCGCCTGCCACCAAACCAACCACTCCGGCTAAAGGAGGTACCGGAAAAACACAGGTACCGGCAGCTTCGGCCAAAAACACGACTACTTCAAAATCTAAAACCGCCGCACCGGCCAAAACATCGGTGGCTAAGCGGTAATCAACTCGGTTTTCTTCTTTTACAAAGAAAATCCCTTGCCGGTAACGGCGGGGGATTTTTCTTTTATATGCCTGACCTGTTTTTTGTTACACGAAATATGCCAGTACCACCTTATTTTTGCGGCCAGTAAAAGCCTATGTTTCATTTACTTCAAACCGGGGCGGGCATCGACAGTGCCCAATCTTACCTGCCAGTGGCACTGCAGGTAGGTATTGCCGTAGGACTGGTGGCCTTTTTGATGGTGGTGACCCACCTGCTGGGGCCCAAAAGAAAGACTTCAGACAAATTACAGAATTTTACCAGTGGTATTGAAAGCCATGGCGATGCCCGTCAGCCAATGGCTATCAAATATTTTCTGACCGCCATCCTTTTTGTGTTGTTTGATGTGGAAGTCATATTCTTCTATCCCTATGCCGTTAATTTCAAGGACCTGGGATGGCCAGGCTTCTGGGCCGTGGTAATGTTTGTTGGATTCTTCCTTTGTGGGTTTATATATATCATAAAGAAAGGTGCATTGAAGTGGGAAGAGTGAGAGCAAATGTGGAAATGTGAGAATGTGGGAATGTGAGAATATAAGAGTGAGGAATGGAACCGGAACAAATTCAACCAAGGATTGTTCTATAATATGTATTCCATTTTCACATCTTCACATTAACTAATTAATAATTTATACTATGTCTCGTCCAGTATCATATAACCTGATCAAAAAACCTTACGAGGCAGATATCAGCATTGTTGAAATGCCCGAAGGTCACCAGGGAGAAGGCTTTTTTGCCACTTCCCTGAATAAAGTGATCGGTCTGGCCAGAAAGAACTCCATCTGGCCGCTTCCTTTTGCTACCTCCTGCTGCGGTATCGAATTCATGGCCACCATGGGTTCGCATTATGACCTGGCCCGCTTTGGTTCAGAAAGGGTGGGATTCAGTCCGCGCCAGTGCGACCTCCTCATGGTCATGGGTACCATTGCCAAAAAAATGGGACCTGTATTGAAGCAGGTTTACCTGCAAATGGCAGAACCCAGATGGGTACTGGCCGTTGGCGCCTGCGCCAGCAGCGGAGGCATATTTGATACCTACAGCGTATTACAGGGTATTGACCAGGTAATTCCGGTAGATGTGTATGTGCCCGGCTGTCCGCCACGCCCCGAAGCCATTATCGACGGAGTAATGCGGATACAGGACCTGGTGGAAAAGGAAAGCCTGAGAAGAAGAAATGGAACACAGTATAAAGCCTTATTGGATAGCTATGGCATCCAGTAAGCAGTGGAAGAGAGGCTGATGAATAAAAAAGAACAGTATTTGTAATAATCATAATCAACCCTGTTTGTAATCAGGCAGGGAATCAAAAGCTCTTCGGAGTTTGTGGTATGGGATTGACCAACGAAACGATACAATCAAAACTGACTGAGAAATTCGGAGACCAGGTTACTGCCTTCGATACCACCTACGGTATGCTCAGTTTTGAAGCACCAAAGGAACTCAACCTGAAAGTGCTGAACTTTTTGTACGACGACGATACCCTGCAATTTCGTTTCCTCACCGACCTGACCGGCGTGCATTATCCATCTCAATCCGGAAGGGAACTGGCCGTAGTGTATCACCTGCACAATATGACGGACAATATCCGTCTCCGCTTCAAAGTATTTACGGGAATCAACCAGCCTGATATATATACGGCTACTGGATTATTTTCCGCAGCCAACTGGATGGAAAGGGAAACCTTTGATTTTTTTGGGATCAATTTTGTAGGGCATCCTAACCTGAAAAGGATCCTGAATGTGGATGAAATGGATTATTTCCCCCTGCGGAAAGAATTTCCGCTGGAGGACCAGACGAGGATTGATAAGGATGATGAAATGTTTGGAAGAGGGTAAGAAGTGAATTATTCTAAGGCCATTTTTGATAGCGGTTCTTGTGTCGGGGTATAAAGCGCAGGACGGTCATCCTGAAATGGGAAGTGCCGCCGGGGCGATTGCAGCAGCCATCATTGCCGCTGCGGCATTAATTGGGTTTGTAATGACGCATATAAATGAAATGAACAGGAAGTGAATACAGAACACGAACATATAAAACTCCCGGAAGGCTCGATTGAGAAAACGACCACCACACTGAACCTGGGACCTACTCACCCCGCTACCCACGGAGTGATGCAGAATATCCTGGAACTGGATGGAGAAAGAATCGTTTCCACAGAACAAACCATTGGCTATATCCACCGGGCATTTGAAAAACTCGCTGAAAGAAGACCACTGGCCCAGATCACAACTTTAACGGACCGGTTGAATTACTGTTCTTCTCCCATCAATAATATGGGCTGGCACCTCACCTGTGAAAAACTGCTCGGGGTGAAAACGCCGAAAAGAGTGGATTATCTCCGGGTGATCATCATGGAACTCTCCCGTATTTCCGATCACCTGATCTGTAACTCCATTGTGGGTGTGGATGCAGGAGCCTATACCGGCTTCCTCTATGTGATGCAGTACCGGGAACTGATTTATGAAATTTACGAAGAAGTGTGTGGCGCCAGACTCACCACCAATATCGGCCGGATTGGCGGATTCGAAAGAAACTTCAACGATATCGCTTTTCAGAAGCTGGAGAAATTCCTGAAAGAATATCCCAAAGTGCTGAAAGAATTTGAAAACCTCTTCCAGCGCAACAGGATCTTCATGGACCGTACCCTTGGTACCGGTGCGATCAGCGCCGACCGGGCTCTGAACTATGGATTCACCGGTCCGAATCTGCGTGCCGCCGGAGTAGACTATGATGTAAGGGTGCATACCCCTTATTCTTCTTATGAAGATTTCCAGTTCAATATACCGGTAGGAACCACAGGCGATAACTACGATCGCTGGCTGGTTCGTAACCAGGAAATGTGGCAAAGCCTGAGCATCATTGAACAGGCTTACCAGAAAGTGCAGGAATTCAAAGGAGCTGAAGCTGAAATTTACCATGCTGATGTACCGGAGTATTATCTCCCGGCCAAAGCCGATGTGTATACCAAGATGGAAGCCCTGATCTATCATTTCAAGATCATCATGGGTGAAACAGAAATCCCGGCTGGTGAAGTTTATAATTGTGTGGAAGGTGCCAACGGGGAACTTGGTTTCTACCTGATCAGTGATGGAGGTCGCACACCTTATCGTTTGCATTTCCGCAGACCCTGCTTTGTATATTACCAGGCATTTGAGGAACTGGTAAAAGGCAGCATGCTAAGTGATGCGATCATGACCATGAGTTCGCTGAACCTGATCGCAGGAGAACTGGATGCTTAAAAAAAAGATGTCAACCTGTCTGGCAGCTATAGCGAAGGACAGGGATTTAAAGAGCAATAAATGAGTGTACAATTTTCAGAGAAGGCAATGCAGGAAGTAAAGTGGCTCGTGAGCCGCTATCCTGAGGGCAAACACAAGAGTGCCCTGATCCCGGTATTGCACCTGGCACAGCAGGAATTTGGCGGATGGCTGAGCACAGAAACCATGGACTATGTGGCTTCCGTTCTCAACCTGAAACCTATTGAAGTATATGAAGTGGCCACTTTCTACAGCATGTACAACCTGAAACCGGTAGGCAAATACCTGTTTGAAGTTTGCCATACCGGACCCTGTATGCTGAATGGAAGTGATGATATCGTGGCATACATCTTTGAAAAACTCGGCATCAAACCTGGTGAAACCTCAGCTGATGGCCTCTTCACCCTCAAAACGGTGGAATGCCTGGGTGCCTGCGGTTATGCACCGATGATGCAGATGGGAAAAAATTACCGGGAGCATTTGACCAAAGAAAAAGTGGATGCCATCATAGCAGAATGCAGAAATACGGCAGCCACGCAAAACTGATAATTGAAAAAGTTATTAGTCATAGTTCTTTTAATGCAGGCAGTGGTTACACTGGGCCAGACAGATGAACAGAAACTCACGGTAACAATGAAAGAGTTTCATCAGGCACTGGTGAGTGGCAACACGGTTTCGATCAACCAGCAAACGGATAAAGTGCTGAGTTACGGACACAGCAATGGCTGGGTAGAAACCAAAACAGAAATGATCAGTAACCTGGAAACAGGCTACACGAAATATTTCAGTATCAAAGAAGATAGTGTAACGGTGCAGATCAACGGGAATATGGCGAATCTGCGGTTTGTGGGAGATTATAATGTGGCATTGAAAGGCGGAACTCCGGTTACTTATCACCTGAAAGTGCTGGAAGTGTGGGTGAGGAAAGGAAAGAGATGGATATTGTTCGCGAGACAGGCAGTCCGTTGACCCCGTCAGCGGTCAAGAACCCCGTCAGCGGTCAAGAACCCCGTCAGCGGTCAAAGACCCTGACGGCGGTATTAGAAAATAAAGTATGGGAAGAAAATTATTATTAGACAAAGCGCATGTAGACGGTATCCGCTACTACGATGTATACCGCCGTGAAGGCGGCTATCGCAGTGTGGAGAAGGCATTGAAAACAATGAGTCCTGATGCCGTTACAGAAGAAGTGAAAAAGAGCGGTCTCCGTGGCCGTGGTGGTGCCGGTTTCCCTACCGGTATGAAATGGAGCTTCCTCGCCAAACCCGAAGGCGTGTCCCGTTACCTGGTAGTGAATGCCGATGAGTCGGAACCTGGTACTTTCAAAGACAGGTACCTGATGGAATTTATTCCGCACCTGCTGATTGAAGGAATGATCACTTCTTCTTTCGCGCTGGGATCTAATCGCTCTTATATTTATATCCGTGGCGAATATGCCTGGATCGTTGACATACTCGAGCAGGCCATCACTGAAGCAAAGAATAACGGATGGCTGGGAAAGAATATCCTGGGCTCTGGTTTTGATTGTGAAATTTATGTGCAGCGGGGTGCCGGTGCCTATATCTGCGGTGAGGAGACAGCCCTCCTCGAGTCCCTCGAGGGAAAACGTGGTAACCCAAGAATCAAACCTCCCTTCCCGGCGGTAAAAGGTTTGTGGGATTGTCCGACCGTGGTGAATAATGTGGAAACCATTGCAGCGGTGGTACCCATCGTGAATGAAGGAGGAGAAGAATATGCTAAAATCGGTATCGGTAAATCCACCGGCACCAAACTGATCTCGGCCTGTGGTAATATCAAAAAGCAGGGAGTATATGAGATCGACATGACCATCTCCGTAGAAGAATTTATTTACAGCGACGAATATTGCGGCGGTATCGCCAATGGAAAAAGATTAAAAGCCTGTATCCCGGGTGGTTCTTCTGTACCAATCCTGCCGGCTAACCTTCTGCTGAAAACAGCGAAGGGGGAAGCCAGGATGATGACGTATGAAAGTCTGGCCGATGGTGGTTTTGCTACCGGTTCCATGATGGGTTCAGGAGGTTTTATTGTACTGGATGAAACGCAGTGTGTGGTGAAACACACCTATACACTGGCCCGCTTCTACCGGCATGAGAGCTGCGGACAATGTTCACCCTGTCGGGAAGGAACCGGCTGGATGGAAAAGATCCTGCTGAATATTGAAAACGGAAAAGGAAAGATGAGTGATATTGATCTGCTCTGGGACATCCAGCGCAAGATTGAAGGAAATACAATTTGTCCATTGGGTGATGCCGCTGCCTGGCCCGTTGCCGCAGCGATCCGTCATTTCCGGGATGAGTTTGAATGGCATGTGCAGAATCCGGAGGATTGTTTGAAAAGAAATTACGGGTTGGCAGGATATGCTGATCCATTAAAGGTGGTAACACCTGCATAAAAAAGTTTAACCGCAAAGACGCTAAGACGCAATGAGCCGCGAAGTGCCTGGCGTAACTTAGCGACCTTGCGTCCTAGCGGTTAAGAAAATAATATGGCTGAAGAAGTAAAAAAAGAAGCGCCCGCCAATTTTAAAATCACTATCGATAATATAACAATCGAAGTGGCGCCGGGTACCTCTATCCTGAATGCTGCCCGGCAGATCGGCGGAGATGTAACACCTCCTGCCATGTGCTATTACAGCAAATTGCAGGGCAGTGGTGGTAAATGCCGTACCTGTCTGGTAGAAGTAGCAGCCGGTTCAACGGCCGATCCGCGGCCAATGCCCAAACTGGTAGCCTCCTGCCGTACCAACGTCATGGATGGCATGATTGTAAAAAACATCACCAGTCAGCGCGTACAGGATGCACGCGCCGGTGTGGTTGAATTTTTATTACTCAATCATCCGCTGGATTGTCCCATCTGCGACCAGGCCGGTGAATGTCACCTGCAGGACCTCGGCTATGAACATGGCAAAGAAGGTACCCGCTACGAATTCAAAAGAAGAACATTCGAGAAAGAAGATATCGGACCCTATATACAACTGCACATGACGCGTTGTATCCTTTGTTACCGCTGTACATATGTGGCTGATCAGATCACCAATAATCGGGTACACGGCATACTGGATCGCGGAGATCATGCAGAAATTTCCACCTATATCTCCAAAGCCATTGATAATGATTTCAGCGGGAACATGATTGATGTTTGTCCCGTTGGTGCGTTGACCGATAAAACCTTCCGTTTCAAAAACCGGGTATGGTTCACCAAACCGGTGGATGCCCATCGTGATTGTGATAAGTGTTGTGGTAAGGTTACCTTGTGGCAGCGGGGAGATGATGTATTGCGTGTAACCGCCCGGAAAGATGAGTGGGGTGAAGTGCAGAGCTATGAGGGTAAACCCGGCTGGATCTGCAATACCTGCCGCTTTGATACAAAAAATACAAGTGACTGGGTGATTGAAGGACCAACAAAGATCAATCGTCACTCTGTGATTTCACAGGGGCATTATGTAGGACTGGTAAAACCAAAAGAAACCATTTCCGAAGTAATGGGTGGCCGCGATCCGAAACTGCTGATGGATATCCATAGCGTGAGTGGGGTGAACAGTGTGAACATAGCCGCATTACCCGGACCGGCAACGAGCGAGACATTTTCCAAAGCCCCAAAGGAAGAATAACCGGG
This sequence comes from Chitinophagaceae bacterium, assembly GCA_016720745.1. Taxonomy (GTDB): domain Bacteria; phylum Bacteroidota; class Bacteroidia; order Chitinophagales; family Chitinophagaceae; genus JJ008. The sequence goes on from JADKKA010000018.1 coordinate 1,105,273, forward strand.
CCGGAAGAGAATAGCCGGGGGCTTGTATTAATGTGAGGATGGTATAGTGAGTTACTTTATTCTTTAAAACACTAAAAGTCCCTTTAGGGATTTAGGGTATGAATTTATTGACAATTGACTGGTGGTTTTTACTGGAGAAATCCCTGCTGATATTCGGCATTGTCGGGCTTTCTTTCTTCATTGCCATGTACACAACCCTGGCAGAAAGAAAAGTAGCGGCCTGGTTACAGGATCGGATTGGTCCCAACCGTGCCGGTCCCTTTGGTATTTTTCAACCCCTGGCCGATGGTGGTAAACTCTTTTTCAAGGAAGAGATCATTCCACTTGCTTCCAATAAGTTTTTATTTATTCTTGGTCCCGCACTCGCCATGATCACCGCCCTGCTCACCAGTACGGTGATTCCATGGGCAGCTCCTTTTGTAACCAAGGGCGGTAATGTGATTAATATGCAGGTGGCCGATGTGGACATGGGTATCCTGCTGGTGTTTGGGATTGTAAGTGTAGGAGTATACGGTATCATGATCGGAGGCTGGGCATCCAATAATAAATTTTCATTGATGGCCGCGATCCGCGGTGCTTCCCAAATGGTTTCTTATGAATTACCGATGGGACTGGCCCTGATTGCTGTATTGTTCATGACGGGCTCTCTGAAAATGAGCGCTATCGTGGCCAACCAGGTTGAGCATGGCTGGCATATCATTTATCAGCCACTGGGTTTTGTGATCTTCTTTATCTGTGCCCTGGCCGAGTGTAACCGAACGCCCTTCGATTTACCAGAGGCTGAAAACGAATTGAACTTTGGTTATCACCAGGAATATTCTTCCATGAAACTGGGCTTTTACCTCTTTGCTGAATACATCAATATGTTCATCAGCAGTGCGGTAATGGTGACTGTTTTCTGGGGAGGTTATGACATACCATTTGTGAATGAGGCCAGTTGGGGATTGAGCTCTTTCTGGATGTCGCTGATCAGCTTTAGTGTATTCATGGCCAAGATATCTTTCTTCCTCTTTGTATTCCTCTGGATCCGCTGGACCATTCCAAGGTTCCGGTATGATCAGTTGATGAACCTGGGCTGGAAGAAACTGATTCCGCTGGCATTGGTGAATATGCTGGTCACAGCGGCAGTGATATTGTGGCTGAAGAAATAGGGTAATGGCTAGTGGCGAGTGGCGAGTGGCGAGTGGCAAGTGGGGAGTAGCGAGTGGGTTGATAAAGAGGTTTGCCCCAGAGGGGCATAAAGAGGGGGGGGGGTTTGTGGGTTTGCCCCAGAGGGGCACAATGTCGGTAGGGTTAAAAACGTAATGTTGTTTCATGTGATGTTTGCCCCAGAGAGGCACAATGTCGGTAGGGTTAAAAACGTAATGTTGTTTCATGTGATGTTTGCCCCAGAGAGGCACAATGTCGGTAGGTTTAAAAACGTGCTGTTGTTTCATACGATGTCTGCCCCAGAGGGGCACAATATCGGTAGCAGAAAGATGAATTAATTGACAAAACCGCCCCGGAGGGGCGGAACAATGCGGAGATTGATTCGTGGGATTTGATTGTTTGGAAATTCATCCCCGCCGGATGAATAAATTGATCGAATAAAACAGATGGCTGTCAAAACATATATTTGCAAACTTTCAAAATGAGTATGCGCTTAACAAACAGGTCAGTGGAAGTGAACAGGAAGCCGATGACTTTCCTGGAGAGCATCTATCTCTGGAATATTGTGAAAGGGATGGGTATCACCATCAGTCACCTGTTCAAGAGGAAAGCCACCATCAAATACCCGGAACAGCAAAGAAGCTTTTCCAAGGTATTCCGGGGGCTGCATGTTTTAAACAGGGATGCAGAAGGACGTGAAAATTGTACTGCCTGCGGATTATGCGCCGTCGCCTGCCCTGCGGAAGCCATCACCATGGAAGGGGCAGAACGACTGCCGGGTGAAGAACATTTGTACCGCGAAGAAAAGTATGCGGCCAAATACGAAATCAATATGCTCCGTTGCATATTCTGCGGTTTGTGTGAAGAAGCCTGTCCGAAAGATGCCATCTATCTTTCCCAGACCTTTGCACCCGCCAATTACGGAAGAAAAGGTTTTATATATAAGAAAGAAGAATTGCTGATACCGCATCCGGTGAACGAACCGGAAGCATACCAGAAAGCATTGGGTGAAAAAGCAAGTCACTAAAGCCTGATGTGAACTCATTGCCGGCTGGCAAAAACTGTTTAGAGAAATGGGAATGACTGAAATATTATTTGGGTTTTTAACGGTACTGGCCATTTTCAGCGCACTGATGATGGTCACCAGTAAGAATCCTGTTTACAGTGTACTCTGGCTGATCGTGACCTTCTTTGCGGTTTCCGGACACTATATCTTACTCAATGCCCAGTTCCTGGCCATCGTGAATATCATTGTATATGCAGGGGCCATCATGGTACTCTTTCTTTTTGTGATCATGCTCATGAACCTGAATAAGGAAACCGAGCCGCAAAAAAACAGATGGATCAAGATGGCAGGGGCCGTGGCGGGTGGCTGTCTGATGCTGGTACTCGTAGCCGCATTGAAAGATGCCGGCACGAAAGAAGACCAGGCCCAGGTGGTGAGCGGGGATATCGGCCTGATCAAAAACCTTGGAAAAGAATTGTTCACCACGTATGTGGTGCCATTTGAAATAAGCAGCATTCTCTTTTTAAGTGCCATGGTGGGAGCCGTGGTGATTGGGAAGAAGGAGTGAGCACCCCTGTCCCCTAAAGGGGAACCTGGGTGTAAAACGCTGAAAGCTGTTGTGTAGATATTAAATAATCAGGAGCATTTCGCAAATACGAAACGCTCTAAAAACACCCCTTAAGGGGTTGGGGGTATGCCGATCAATTATTACATATTACTGTCTGTCGCCCTTTTTTGCATAGGCATCGTGGGTGTACTCACGCGCCGGAATGCCATTATCATCTTCATGTGCATTGAGCTGATGCTGAATGCCGTGAACCTGTTGCTGGTGGCTTTTTCCAAAATGCATCATTTGAAAGCGGCTGCAACCAATGCGGCTGCAACAGCGGGATCCGACGGACAATTATTTGTATTCTTTATCATGGTGGTAGCAGCGGCCGAGGTAAGTGTGGGACTGGCCATCATCGTGATGATGTACCGGAATATCCATTCGGTGGATATTAATTTTTTAAACAGGTTGAAACATTAGAAAAATTGAAAGTGGAAAATTCAAAATTGGAAATGATTTTCCCTGAATTCAAGCATAGGAAACTGATTCATGAATAACGTACTGAATATCGCTTACTGGATTCCGCTGCTGCCTTTCATTGGTTTTCTGATCAATGGACTGGGCAGAAAGCATTTATCCAAAACAGCAACCGGCATCATCGGCTCCGGTGTGATCCTGGGAGCCTTTGTCCTCAGCATCTGGGTCTTCCTGCAGGTGAAAGGCGGCAATACACATGATGCCCACTATTTTGATTTCATCAGTGTCGGCAAACTAAATATCCCATTCTCTTTTAAAATAGATCAGCTCTCTTCCTTGTTTCTGCTGATCATCACCGGAGTTGGTTTTCTGATTCATGTATACTCGACCGCTTATATGCATGAAGAAAAACCCGAACATTTCGGCCGCTACTTTGCCTATCTCAATCTCTTTGTGTTCTCCATGCTGCTGCTGGTAATGGGCGGCAATTTTGTGATCATGTTCATCGGCTGGGAAGGCGTGGGACTCTGTTCTTACCTGCTGATCGGCTTCTGGTTTAAAAATCAGGAGTATAATAAAGCCGCTAACAAGGCCTTTATCATGAACCGGATTGGTGACCTGGCCTTCCTGATCGCCATCTTCTGGATCATTGCCAAAGTAGGTTCTGTCAATTATACGGATGTGTTCAGTGCAGCCGGACTGGCCAAACTTAAAGCAGCAGATGTGGTGATCGTTACCATCCTGCTCTTTGTTGGTGCAACTGGTAAGAGTGCACAGATTCCATTGTATACCTGGCTGCCGGATGCAATGGCAGGTCCCACACCGGTCTCTGCCCTGATCCATGCCGCTACGATGGTAACAGCCGGTATCTATATGATTGCCCGCTGCAATGTGTTATACAGCCTGGATGCAGCTGAAATAACACGGAATATCATTGCTTATATCGGCCTCGCAACTGCTTTACTCGCTGCTTCTATTGCCCTCAAGCAAAATGATATTAAAAAAGTACTGGCTTACTCCACCGTGAGTCAGTTAGGATTTATGTTCCTGGCCCTGGGTTGCGGTGCTTATACCGCCGCTGTATTCCATGTAATGACCCATGCATTCTTCAAAGCCCTCTTATTCCTTGGTAGCGGTAGTGTGATTCATGCCATGGGTGGTGATCAGGATATCCGCAATATGGGTGGCCTCTCCAAAAAATTAAAGATCACGTATATCACTTTCCTGATTGGTTGTATAGCCATCGCCGGCATATTTCCATTCAGTGGCTTCTTCTCCAAAGATGCCATCCTGCTCAGTGTGTACCTGAAAAGTCCGGTATTGTATGGCATCGCTTTATTTGCCGCCCTGCTCACCGCATTCTATATGTTCCGTTTGTTCTTCCTCACATTCACCGGAAAATTCCGTGGTACCCATGATCAGGAACATCACCTGCATGAAAGTCCTGCAGCCATGACCATTCCCCTGATGATACTGGCTGTATTATCCGTGATTGGTGGATTCGTGGGCATCCCTGCTGTAATTGCAGAAGGGGGTGACAAACTGGGAGCCTTCTTATCACCGGTGATTGCAGCGGCACATGGAGAAGCACATGCGGTTTCTCATTCAACAGAGTACATGCTGATGGGTCTTTCTACAGTATTGGTATTAATAATGATTGTTTTTGCCTGGTTCAGATTTAAAAACTACCAGCGGACAGAAGCAACAGGTTTGGGCAAAGTGCTGGAGAATAAATGGTATGTGGATGAGCTCTATGATAAAGTAATTGTGCAGCCGCTTCACCGTTTTGGCGGATTCCTGAAAAATATTGTTGAGAATAAAGTGGTGGATGGAATGGTGAATGCTGTTGGAAAGGGAGTGAATTATGGCAGTAGGCAGTTGCGCTTATTGCAAAGCGGACAGGTAGGCAACTATGTGTTGCTGATGGTGCTGGGAATGATTGTGCTGCTGGCGATTCAGTTCTTTATCCGGAAATAATGCGTGTGGAAAGAAGAGACCGATTCATTAATTGACATTAAATATCCGCTGATAGCGGGTTGAGATATTATGGTGCCTGTTTTACTGATATTAATTCCCTTGCTGGCCGGACTGGTTACCTTTTTTATCAGGGATGAAAAAGTGGCCCGCCTATGGTCTTTATTGGGTTCCCTGGCAGTACTGCTTGTGTCCGTACTGGGCCTGACTGTTTTAAAGCAGGAAAAGAACCTGCAATTCAGCACGGAATGGTTAAGCGCATTGAACAGCAGCTTTTCGGTAAAGCTGGATAGCATGAGCCAGCTGCTCTGTTTACTGAATGCCATTGCCTATCCGCTCGTGATTCTTTCTACCTGGCAAACAAGCTACAAAAAAGCCCATCACTTTTTCGGTTTGATGTTACTGGCCCAGGCAGGTATGATGGGTGTGTTCCTCGCAACGGATGCCCTGCTTTTCTACTTCTGTTGGGAACTGGCCCTGATCCCCATGTATTTCCTCTGTTCACAGTGGGGTGGAGAAAAACGAATTGCTGTTACCTTCAAATTTTTTGTATACACTTTCCTGGGATCCCTGCTGATGCTGATCGGTATCCTGTATGTCCAGGCACATACTCCTGATCATTCTTTTTCTTTGGATGCATTTATGAATTCCAGGCTTCCGGCTGCTAAACAGCAATGGATCTTCTGGCTCTTCTTTATTGCATTCGCCATCAAGATGCCCATCTTCCCCTTCCATACCTGGCAGCCTGATACTTATGAGCAGGCACCAACCGCCACAACCATGATATTAAGCGGGGTAATGGTAAAAATGGGACTCTTTGGTTTGTTACGCTGGTTATTCATGGTAATGCCGTTGGCCGCTTTCCAGTGGGCTGATTTTATTACGCCTTTATCACTTGTAGGTGCCTTATACGCTGCATTCATTGCCATCCGGCAGGATGATCTGAAAAGACTGGTCGCTTATTCTTCCATTGCACACATTGGATTGATGTGTGCCGCAGCCTTTGCACAAAATGAAACCGGCTTCCAGGGTGTGATGATACAAATGTTCAACCACGGTATCAATATTATTGGTTTGTGGATCGTGGTGGAAATCACCGAAAGACAACTCGGTACCCGCAAGATTTCCGAGCTGGGAGGAATTGCACAGAAAGCACCTGCACTGGCCACCTTCCTCGTGATCATTGCCTTTGCCAATATTGCATTGCCACTGACCAATGCCTTCCCCGGGGAATTCCTGATGTTCAATGGCATCTTTAGTTCTGTAACAGTATACAATATCTGGTTCACGGTACTGGCAGGATTGGGCATCATCTTCGGTGCGGTGTATACATTGAACATGATCCGCAAAGTTTTTTACGGAGAAATGAATGCGGTAACAGCTACCGTGAAAGATATTGCCTGGAATGAAAGAATCGTGCTGGGACTGATTGTATTACTGATTTTTGTACTGGGTGTATATCCGCGTATCCTGCTGCAGGAAACAGCACAGGCCGCGGGACTGATCAACGAAAATTTGATTTTGTACGGCAGCTATTGCTGGAACAAAAGAAGTGATAATATATGAATGTATTAATTCTTTCGGCCGTCCTCGGTGTAGTGATGATGTTCAGTGGCATCCTGCTGAAAAGCAAGGCGGCCCTGCGCAATGTGGCCATTACCGGTATGGTATTGCTCCTGCTGGTGAATATCCTTGAAATGTGCGGTACCGTATTTTTCAGGATCAATGCGGCAGATATGCTGGGCTTTGACCGCTTTTCACTTTTGTTCAATACAACAGCGATTGCCGCTACCTTGATTTACCTGCTTTTATCGGCGAGAGATATTGAGAAAGTGGGTGTGAACTATGCAGAATATTTCGCCCTGATTTTTTTCATCATCTGTGGGATTACCCTTTCCATTTCATTCAAATCCCTGTTGATCCTCTTCCTGGGAATAGAAATCATTTCTATTCCATTGTATATCCTCACCGGCAGTGATAAGCGCAACCTGAAGAGCAACGAAGCTTCGCTGAAATATTTCCTGATGGGATCTTTCTCCACCGGACTGATGCTGATGGGGATTGCCCTTTTATATGGTGCTACCGGTACTTTTCAGACTGTACTGCGACTGGGGCCCGATCAGTTGCCTACGCCCATGATGCTGGGCGGAATGCTGCTGCTGATGTTCTCTATGTCATTCAAAGTATCACTGGCACCTTTTCATTTCTGGACACCGGATGTATGATGGTGCTCCCTCTGTATGCACTTCTTTCATGGCAACAATCGTCAAGGGTGCCGTCTTCATTGCATTCATCAAACTCTTTGGTGGTTATTTTGCGGTGCTGCAACCCAAGTGGCAGATTTTTGCCGGAATCATCACGGTGGCAACACTCTTTATCGGTAATATCACGGCGGTATTCCAGCAAAGTGTCAAGCGGATGCTGGCTTATTCCAGTATAGCCCAGGCTGGTTTCATGATGCTGGCTATTTATGCCAATAACACAGATGGAAGAGAAGGACTCCTGCTCTATACTATCGCGTATAGCCTTGCAACGATCGGCATCTTCGCCGTACTGATCAAAATGAATGATTATACATTCAGTGGTTTCAATGGATTTGCCAAACACCAGCCTTTACTGGCGGCCACCACCACTATCTTTCTTTTATCACTGGCGGGTATCCCGTTAACGGCCGGTTTCATGGCTAAATTTTATATGCTCAAGAGTACATTGGCTACAGGCAATGGCATGTGGCTGGTGATTGTAGCAGTGCTGATGGCTGCAGTGAGTGTCTATTATTATTTCCGCGTGATCCAGGCTATGTACTTCCGGGAAGGGGATGATCCAAAGATTGTTGTCAGTCCCGCCTTCAAATGGACCCTGGTTGTCCTGGCCGCCCTCGTGATCCTGCTGGGTATTTACCCCAACCTCATTACTTTCTGGATCTATTTCTAAAAGCCTCCTCCTCCGGCAATGGCTGATTCAGTACCTTCGGGATGAATATGAATTTCCGGGATATACTGGCATTGGCTTTTCGCACTGTTCGCAGCAATAAACTGCGGACCGGCCTCACTGTATCTATCATTGCATTTGGCATCATGGCATTGATTGGAATCATTACTGCCATCAAAGCCATGAACCAGAAATTCATGGAGAGTTTTTCTACCATGGGGGCCAATGCTTTTACTGTGCGTTTCAAGGAAAGGAATATCCGTTTTGGCGGAGGTAACAATGGTGATGTAAAACTGTCGAAGAAAGGACAGCGGAAAGAAAAAAAATCAAGTCTGGGTAAGCCGATCACAAAAGATGAAGCAGAATTTTTTGTGCAGCGTTATAATTTCCCATCCGTCAAGAGTATATCCATTTTTGGCAACCGCAATAATATTGTCTCCTGGGAAACCAGGAAGACCAGTCCCAATGTTGCCTTGTTCGGCGGGGATGAAGGGTATTTGCAGCTCAATGGATTTACGCTGCTGGTGGGGAGGAATATCAACCGGCAGGATGTATTATCCGGAAGGAACGTTTGTATCCTTGGATATGATGTAGCAAAAAAATTGTTCAGGGAAGGGGTGGAGCGGGCCGTGAATACCGTGATCCGGATCAATAATATTCCTTACCGGGTAGTGGGGGTGCTGGAAAGCCGGGGATCTTCCTTTGGTTTCAGCCGGGATAATGCGGTGATTTCTACTTATACCAATGTGGACCGGAATTTTCCATCCGGTTTCTCCTTTGTAATTGGCGTAATGACCAATGACCTGATGAAGGTGTCGCAGGCCATGGGGGAGGCGGAGGGTATTTTCAGGGGGGTGCGTAAGCTCAATACTACAGAAGATAACAATTTCGTCATAGACCGTAGCGACAGTGTGGCGGAAAAAGCCATGAACAGCCTGGGCTTCCTCACGGTATCTGCCACGGTGATCGGGATGATCACATTGATCGGGGCGGCAATTGGACTGATGAATATTATGCTGGTCTCCGTATCGGAGCGGACCCGGGAGGTAGGACTGGTCAAGGCCATCGGAGGGAAGAAAAACATGGTCAGCCGGCAGTTCCTGATGGAAGCCATTATTATCAGTATGATGGGGGCCTTTTTTGGCATCCTGCTGGGGATATTTGTAGGTAATCTTTTCTCTATCGTGCTAAACACCGGATTTGTGGTGCCCTGGAACTGGGTACTCTATGGTATTATAATCTGCTCCCTGGTGGGATTACTGGCCGGATTGTACCCGGCACTCAAGGCCGGAAAGCTCAATCCGATCGAGGCGCTCCGATACGAATAGTTGTTCGAAACCGTTTGCATTTAAGGGGGCGGGCCGGAGCCGGAATTTTCTTATCAAATTATTTATCAGGGGCTTGTTTCATTTGAAAAAATCCCTAACTTGACCCTCCCTATCTCAGAATATGAGGAGTGGGGTTTTTTGTATAATCTTTTTTCTTAGCATTGTACAACTAACGGGAATATCATATCTAACATTTCAAAAAAAACTAAAAACACAAGATCATGGCAGAGATTAAACCCACTGCATCAGTTAAGGCTACTTCTGTTCAACCAAAGAAAAGCAGCAACGCCATTTCATGGATTGCTCCTGTTGTTTGTATTATCGCCGGTTATGCTATCTGGCGTTTTATTCTGGGCGGTGCCGATGGATTTACCGAGCCTGATAAGGCTGGTGGATTCTGGCCTCACCACAAAGGACCCAAAGATGCCCTTCACAGGATTTACGAAGGGGGTATCATCGTTCCCCTGCTGATTGGTATGCTGTTGATGGTAATCGTTTTCTCTATTGAGCGTTTCCTGACCATCCGCAAAGCACTGGGAAGTGGATCAATCTCTGACTTTATCCGTAAAGTACAATACCACCTGGCTAACCGCAATGTTGATGCGGCTTTGTCTGAGTGCGACAAACAAAAAGGTTCTGTAGGTAATGTAATGAAAGCAGGTCTGCGTCGCTACAAAGAAATGATCAGCGAAGGCGGATTGTCTACCGAGCAAAAAGTAGTAGCCATCCAGAAAGAAGTGGAAGAAGCCACTGCCCTGGAACTGCCCATGCTGCAGAAAAACCTGGTATTCCTTTCTACCATTACATCAGTTGGTACCCTGATCGCCCTCTTGGGAACGGTATTGGGTATGATCCGTTCATTTGCCGCACTGGGTGAAGATGGTGGTGGTGGAGCAGCCGGTGACCTGGCGGTTGGTATCTCTGAGGCCCTGTATAATACAGCCCTGGGTATCGGTACTTCAGCCCTGGCCCTGATCATGTATAACGTGTTCACAACCAAGATTGACGCTATCACATATGGTATAGATGAGTCAGGCTTTACCCTGACACAAAGCTTTGCCTCCCTGTACAAATAATGCAGGAGCATCTTTGTATGGAAAATGGTAAAAAATTCATCTAAACTGTAAATAGTAATTAATTATGCCAAGTGTCAAGATACCGAGGAAGAGTACGGATACGGACATGACTCCATTCGTGGACATTGCCTTCCTTATCCTCTCCTTCTTCATTATGGCTACGAAATTCAAGCCACCTGAGCCGGTGGAGATCAAAACGCCGGGTTCTGTGCTGTCGCAAAAACTGCCCGAGAACAATGCAGTTCTGATCACCATTGATTCTACAAACCGGGTTTATTTCAGTGTGATGTCAGAAAAGGACAAAACCAAGTATGATGCCATTATCAATGACATCAATACCACGCAAAGTCTTGGACTGACCCCTGCTGAAATTCAGAACTATCGCCAGACTTATGCAGTAGGTGTACCCTTCGGCGGATTAAAGCAATTACTGGCTACAAATTTCAAAGATCAGCCAAGTTTGAAACAACCGGGTATTCCGGTACTGGATACCCTGAATAATCAGCTGGTACACTGGATCGGTGCAGCCAAAAGAGCTTTTGCCGGAGAGAAAGGGTTTAAATACCTCATCAAAGGAGACGGGCATTCGAAATACCCCACATTTGAGGCGGTGATTTCAGCGCTCAAGAAAAATGATGAGTTCAAGTACAACCTGGTAACCGCACTGGATGATGTGCCTTCCGGCAGTGAGTTCAGTAAAGCGCAGTATTTCGTTCCGGAAAACAAGAAGTAATATTTTAACTAACAAAATTTTTCAATATGGCTAGTATAGACAGCGGTGGTGGTGATGGCGGTCATAAGAAAGGCCCGGGTGTGAAGAAAGCCAAAAAACTTTCTACCCGCGTTGACATGACTCCCATGGTGGACCTCGGGTTCCTGCTGATCACGTTCTTCGTGTTCACGGCAACCATGAACGAGCCTACCGCCCTCGACCTGAATATGCCAAAGGATGTGGATGACGAAAAGAAAAAGACCGAGGTAAAAGAATCCTCCGTGCTGACCATCATGCTCGGCAAAGGGGACCAGGTCTATTATTATGAGGGAAAGCTGGAGCCGGATGCTTCCAACTTTAAGCAAACCACATACAAAGGCATCAGGGATATCATCATCAACAAGAAAGCAGAAGTAAAAAGCCGTTTTAACCCGGCTACCGTGGATCCCAAGGCCTGCGAGGATGAAAAAACCAGGCCAAGAAAAGGGTGATCCCGATTGGGAAAACGCCTGTAAGGATATCGATTTTACCGTGATCATCAAGCCTGACGATGACGCCAGCTACAAGAACACGGTGGATATCCTGGACGAAATGACCATTAACCAGGTAAAACGTTATGCCCTGGTGAAGCCGTTTGAGGATGAGGTCAAAGTGATCAGGGCCACAGAGTCCGCCAACGGCATTAAATAACATCAGTTTGTGGAATCTTCCCGGTTCCGCATCTAATAAAAAACGCTACGTAAATGGAAGCAAACAAAATCTTATCAGCCGACCTCCTTGACATCGTCTTTGAGGGAAGGAATAAGGAATATGGGGCGTATGAGCTTCGGAGAACCTACAACAGGCGTATCACCCGTGCCCTTATTATCACAGCCTCTGTGGCGGGCCTGGCCCTCCTCGGATCTGTGATTTCCAGCCAGATGAAGAACAGCAAAGACAACCGGGTCAAGCAGTCAGAAATGACGATCCAGGATGTAAAGCAGGAAGAAAAGAAAGAACCCCCGCCGCCACCGCCGCCGCCCCCGCCCAAGCAGGAGCCGCCTAAAGTGGAAATGAAACAGTTCACTCCTCCTGTGATCAAGAAGGATGAGGAAGTGGAAAAACCACCTCCACCACAGGAAGAACTGAAAGAAGTAAAAATCGCTGAAGTTGACCAGGAAGGTGTGAAGGACGAGAATATCGTTACCCCCCGTTGTGGTTGATGAAGGCAAGCAGGTGGTGGAAGAAAAACCTGTAGAAGACGAAAACAAGATATTTGACAAGGTGGAGATTGAAGCCAGTTTCCCCGGTGGCGACAGCAAATGGCGCCGCTACCTCGAATCAAACTGTAACGGACAGGTAGCTTCTGATAACGGAGCTCCCGAAGGAACCTACACTACCGTGGTGCAGTTTGTCGTGGACAAGGAAGGTAATATCTCCGACGTTCGTTCCCTGACTAATCATGGTTATGGAATGGAGGAAGAAGCCATGAGGGTTATCAAAAAAGGCCCGAAATGGACACCAGCCGTACAGAACGGCCGTCAGGTAAAAGCCTACCGCAAGCAGCCGATTACCTTCCAGGTAACGGGTGAATAAAGCAATAAAAGTTTAGAATTTCAAAGCCCCTTCTTAATGAAGGGGCTTTTTATTATAAGGGATATTTTGAAATATCAGGAGTAATGCATGAAGTGTATGACTCATTTTCTTTTTTCATCAGGTCATTTTTCTTTTGTACGTAAGTCTTTTAATAAGTAGCGTTTTGTTTCTTATTATTCTCTTTTTACTTTTTTTCTTGAAAAAAAAAGTAACAAAAAATTCAAGCCGGTTCGAAAGGGAAATTCTTTCTCTTTGGAGATTTCCGCAGACGAACCGGCCCCCCGGAACTCAAGATTGGCACGGGCTTTAATGCCAGATTTCTCATTCGTGATTTGGCTGGATTAACCTACTGCGCTCATTTTTCGATTTCCGGCGCTACTTAAAGTTGAGGCCTTATATTAATCGAAAAATAGGCGCTATGGGAAATTCTTTTTCTCAAAGCTCTTTCCGCTTTAAGAAATAGCGCAATATCTGATGTAATGTTTCTGGATGTTTTAGCTCCTGTTGATAAACTATCGTTTCCCAGATTTCCATATTTGGCCAAAGGACGGGTAATGCAGCCTTAATGCAGTACGATGAGAGGACTTAAAAAGGCCCAGGCACAGAATACTTTTTGAGTCTCAAATAAAGTGAAATTTATTAAGCGCCTATTTTTCGATTTCAACAGGGCTTCAACCTTGTGATACGCTGGAAATCGAAAATCAGCGCAGTAGTAATCTATAAATATCACGCATGAGAAATCCTGCATAAAGGACCGTGCAATATCTTGAGCGTCGGGCGACGGATCGTGTGAGGAAAATACCGCAGAGCGGAAAATTCCGCTTCGATCCGTCTTGATTTTTTGTTTCTTTTTTATCAAGAAAAAAGAAAATAGAAAAACAATTATTAAATAACCCACACTCCAAAATCCAGACCTGGTCATAATAATAAATATCATTTTTTTAAACTATATTCAATAGTATTACTTCTCCGGTACTGATCCCCCTCTCACAAATCCCCAAAAAATCAGGTATTCTCCTATCTGAACAAGTCACAAAAAACATTCCTCCGTACTGGCAGGTACGAATAGTACGCTTCCTGTAACTATATTTACAGTATCCAACCACTCCCCAATGCCGCCATCCTTCATGAACAAGTTATTTTGCTGCTTAGCAGCCCTGCTATGGCCGGCACTATCCTTTTATGCGCAAAACAAAACCCCGGCGTACCCCGCCAGCATCATCCTGCAGCAAACCAACGGTCAACTGGTCCGCGGAGGAATCCTTTATGAGGGTGATATCGTTAAATGCGTAATCAGTTTCGACCGCAAACAATGGGATGGGAAAAGCCACTTTTATTCCTATGTATTCCACTACACCGAAGGAGAGGAAATGGAACTATTCTACCCCCAGGAAGATGCAGGCGATAACCGTTACCCCGAAACCAGTTCAACCGGAGCCCTTCGGGAAAATACAGTGCTTTTTGAAGCGGTAGTTTCACCCCCTTATGGAAAAGACAATTTCGTTTTGCTGATGACGGAAAACCCGATTCCCAATATCAAATCCCTCCTGCGAATGGGCGGGATGGCACAAAGAGGCGATCTGAAACAGGAACTGATGCGACTGATCAAGGGCAGTAAACTCTCGGTTTTCTCCGATCCATCCTATGGCAATGTAGCCATCAGCACTTTGCAGTTCGAGAGCAGGCCCGCTACTGAAAAAACAGGGTTGACCAAAGGAAATACCAGTGCCAAAACCATTTTCGCCCTCAGCGATTCCTCCGAAATTTTTTATACCCCCCTTCCGCAAAATGATATTGTCCGTGACAGTTTCCCTACAGTTGAAATCATTGACCCCAGCTTTGATACAACCAGTATGCGGGGTGCAAAAGTTATTTCAGTTGCCACCCGTCAGAAAATTCTGGTACGCGGGATTGCCGCCAACTGGAAAGAAGGGGTTAACAGCATTCAATCCATACAGGTAAACGGCCAACCCGCCACCAACTTCCGGGCCAGCTCTGGTTATTTTGATTACCTCTATGAACCCAAGGAAGGATTGAATATTGCCGATATACGGGTGGAGAATAAACAGGGCTTTGCCCGGACCATCCGCCTGAAATTCGATTATAAACTACAGGGAGGCGTTTCCAAAAAGAAAGAAGGGAAGGACCATCTCTTTGTAATTGGTATTGATAAGTATGCGGCCTGGTCAGGTTTGCAAAATGCGGCACGCGATGCAAAGGATTTCCGTAAACTGATGATGGACCAGTATGGCTTTAAAGAAGATAATGTAAAGGATCTTTTTGATGAGAAAGCATCGCGGAAGAATATCTATACCCAGTTGCGTAACTATGTAGAAAACCTGGATGAACAGGACCGGCTCCTTTTGTATTTTTCCGGTCATGGTTTTTATGATTCCTTACTCGAGACCGGTTACTGGATCCCCGCCGATGCACAAAACGGAGCGGATGATGAATACCTGAGTAATCTCGATATCACCCGTATGCTGCAAAAAAATGAAGGCGAAGAATATTTTGTAATCGCCGATGCCTGTTATTCCGGACAATTGCTGCGGGACATGCAGAAAGAAAACAACGGACAGTACAAATCAAGAATGGTGCTTTGCTCCGGCAAATTAAAACCAGTACCCGATGGAGTACCGGGCAGTAACAGTCCCTTTGCCCTGCAGGTACTCGCTTTTTTTAAACAGGCCAATGCCACATCTGTGCTGGCCAGCGACCTGATTCAGCAGGTAAAAAAATCATTTGCCGGTGCCAACGGACAAAAACCGGTGGGAGGTGCCATTGATGAAGTAGGGGATGAGAACGGCGATTTTATTTTCCGAAAGGGAAAATGAGTGGCAAACAATTCCTTTAACATTATTGAAGAAGAAAATCAATTCTCAATCATTCTTTCCTTTTCCTGTACACGGTCCAGTCCCCTGATGAAGTCTGCCGTGCCGGCATAACGGATTAAATAGAATCCTTTCCAGCTATTATTTTTCATATCAGTGAGGCGATAACTTATAACCACATCATGTGTGGTATAATGCCAGGTGATTTTGGCTTCTTTCACCCGGTACTGGCCCTGCAGTTCGGCGCCATCCTCCGGAGAAAATGTCACCAAAGAATCACTGATCTTTATTTCATCTGCTGCGCCGATTTTTTTTTCATAATAGGCGATCAGGTCTGGCAGCTCATTGGCAAAAATGCTATCGGGCAATGCCAATCCCAGTACGGTGAGCCGGCCAAAATAAAAATAGGGTAGCTGTTTAAAAGTGTATGCTTGTTTATCAGTTGTAACGGAGATGGTATTGGTCCTGGCTGTACTGTCGTATTCCTTTTTGAGCATCCCCAGGTAATAAGGACCGGTTACGGGTATTTTCAGTAATTGCAATCCCGAAGGTCCGGCACTGCCGACATTGGGGGCTTTCGTGATCACTTTACTGGCGGCCGCTTTTCTTTTTTCTTCCTCTGCTTTTCTTTTGGCTTCTGCCTTTGCGATTTCCAGGCGTCGTTTTTTTTCCATTTCCGCCCTTCTTTTCACTTCCTTAATGCTGTCCTGTTGCGCAGTTGTTTTTACTTGTGCGTGGCTAATGGCAGGTTGCAGCAGCAGGGCCAGCAGAATGATGGACAGGTATCGAAGCATAAAAAGGTTTCTGGAATCAGGAAATCAATAAGCGATGAAGATAGGTCAAAGTTCTATACCACTACTCCGTATAATCTGGTAATCAGATTTTCAACTTTCTCCCGATAGCTATCGGGATTTCAATTCCCAATTCCTCCATACCAACTAATTTTGCCCCATGTCACACACCCTCGCCGCATGGGATCAAACCATTGTCGCCCTCGCCACCCCGCCCGGTATTGGCGCCATTGGCGTGATCCGTATCAGTGGCCGGCAGGCATTCCCCATCATTAATCAGTTATTTCCCTCAAAGGATCTGCTGGCCCAGCCCTCCCATACCCTGCATGTGGGTTTATTAAAAAACGGGGAGCAGGTGCTTGATGAAGTGGTGCTCTCCTTGTTTAAAGGTCCCCGTTCCTATACCGGTGAGGATGTGGTGGAGATCAGTGCCCATGGCTCGCCCTATATTCAACAGCAGATCATTGATGCGATACTGGCAAATGGTGCCCGTCTGGCCAAACCCGGTGAATTTACCCAGCGGGCCTTCCTGCAGGGTAAAATGGACCTGGCCCAGGCCGAGGCCGTTGCTGACTTAATTGCTGCCAATACAGCAGCTTCCCAGAAAGCGGCCCTGCACACCATGCGGGGCGGATTCTCGGGCGATCTCATGGCCCTGCGGGAGGAGTTGATCCGTTTTTCAGCCCTCATAGAACTGGAGCTGGACTTTAGCCAGGAGGATGTGGAATTTGCGGACCGTACGGCTTTTTATCAGCTGATTGAAAGTCTGGACCAATCCACCAGCCGCCTGATTGATTCCTTTAAACTCGGCAATGTGATTCGCAACGGGGTCAGTGTGGCGATCATTGGTAAGCCCAATGCCGGGAAGTCTACCCTGCTCAATAGTCTGCTCAATGAGAACCGCGCCATTGTAAGCGAAATTGCCGGCACCACCCGCGATACCATTGAAGAACTGATCAATATTGACGGAGTACTCTTTCGTTTGATTGATACCGCCGGTATCCGCGAGCATACCACCGACCTCATCGAAAGCATCGGGGTGGAACGCAGTCTGGCCAAAATGAAAGAGGCCGAGCTGGTCATTTATTTATTTGATGTAAAAGAAGATCCTGCTGAGATTGCCCGGCAGCAATCGGCTCTGGAACAACAGGGAATAAAATATTTGCTTGTGGCCAATAAACTGGATGCCGTGGATGAATCCGCTGCCCGTGAACAATTCAGTCAAATCGATGGCATCATCTTCATCTCGGCCAAACAAAACCAGCACACCACCGTATTAAAAGAAAGAATGCTGGATACCGTTCTTGGTGGCAGCATCAGTACCGAAAACACGGTGGTCACCAATGCCCGTCATTACCATGCCCTCTTACAGGTAAAAACCTCCCTCACCGATATCAAAGCCGGTCTGGATAACAAAGTCCCCGGCGACCTGCTCGCCCTCGATATCCGCCGCTGTCTGCATTACCTCGGCGAAATCACCGGGGCGATTACCAATGAGGATCAGCTGGATTATATATTTGGGAAGTTTTGTATTGGGAAATGAGCTTTGCAATAAACAAAGGATGCCGGAAATGACATCCTTTATTTAGTGCTGGTTAAATAAATCAAAGCACAATTACTTTTTGTCCAACCGTTTTATCACTTGCCAGTTTAATATAATAGGTGCCACCCGGTAATCCGCTAACCTGCTGCTGAGCATTGTTTTGTATTGCAAACTGTTTTACCAGCCTTCCACTCATGTCCAGCACCTGTATCATATCTGTTTTATTTAAGCCACTTACACTTACATTAAAGAAACCTACAGCAGGTACCGGCCACACTTGCATCGTTAACTGTTTGCTAACATCGCTTTTCACTATTCTTATTATGGAGTAAGCTGTTCTGCCATCAATATCCTCCTGTTTTATTCTGTAATAAGGGATGCCGGCAAAATTATTGTTGTCCATTTTTTGATACTCAATGGCAAACTGCTGTTGCCTCCAATGCCTCGCCTTACTGTTTACAAAATCAACAGCATTAAATGCCCCTTCGTTTTCTTTCTTCCGTTCTATATGAAAACCTTTGTTGTTTATTTCCTGTACCGTTTTCCAGTCGAGCTGAACGGTGGTATTGTTTATTCTTTTGCATAAAACTCCAGGCCTGTTACAGGCAATACATTGCCAATAGTAAGGGTTGTAAAATACCCGGGTAAGCAGGTTGTTGCCATCGCCCAATGTTTTGCTGGCCACTTCACCCACGGTAAACTCAAGCATAATACCACCATTAATAAAGTAGTACCTGCGTTATCTATTCCTGCACCGCTGTTCAATACCACATCATTGATTGGCGGAACGATGGTAGTCGTGCCGGCATCTGGTTGTATAAAACCCTGTGTATATATAAATGTGGGGTGTACCGAGTCGTACTAACCATTACACCACCCAAATTATCTTCCAGTAAAACATTGCCTGCTGATCTGCTGCTGCCTCCGCTACTAACGGTAGCGGGAGTGAGCTGTTGTGCTGACAAAAGGCCGCAAACAGAAAAGGTAATTATTGCTGTTAAAGAAGTTTTTTCATGTCATTTGTTTATTTCAACATACATTTCTTTATAAACCGGATCAATATCTTCTTCAATTAACCCAGTAATAATATCATTCCAATCAAGAGTTGGTGTGCCTGAACCAGGCTGGGGACGTGACGTATGGCCATACCAATTTGGTATGTTCCTGCCGGCAATACAATTGAATTGACAAGTGGTACTATGGATTTTGATGTCAGTAAATAAATACTTTGCTGTCCGTCCGGGCCATCAAAATTTACAATTGAACCGTTATTTACATTCCGGTAACAAACAGATACATCAAAGTAACCGTTTTGCTGAGCTGAAGTATGGCCGATCACTGCCGTAAAGTTTGCTACGATAGTTTCTGTGCCAGTTACGGTAACGGTGGCTGTTGGGCCTACCCACCGCCGGGGATGACCAGAAATTACTCCGATCTGCGGAATCTGACCAGCAACTTTAATCAGGGCATCTTTTTTCACCGGTGTCCAACTGCTTCCATTCCAGCTAAGACGGTTGCCAACGGCCGGTGTGGTAACCAGGTCCAGCGGACGACCTGCTAATTTCAACGTATTTTCAAAGTCAACTGCTGTTTTAGCAATAGCAAAAGGTACCGAGCTAAATGCCTGGAAGCCCATATCGGTAAATACATTCGTGTTGTTGATATCCGGCTCTATTTTCAACTGCATGTTGGGTGTATTATTCTTCCGATCAATTGCCGTAAAACTGCCGGTAATAGATAAGGCCCCTGCGCTGATTTGTACATTAAATAAACCAAGTACGTTTGGTAACCTGCCTGGTTTCGCTGTATTGTGATACAGCATTTCGTGAAATGGTAAAACGAACTTTAATGGTTTGGTTGGCCAATGCGGCGCCGGCATTATTACGGGCCACTGCCTGGTAATTGATAGATTCAGATACCTGGGCTATACCTGTTAAGGAAATAAGCAAGGCTGCAATAACGAAGAAGAATAATTTTTTCATGATGTTTTTGTTTTATGCTGTAAAATGAAAGCAAAAAAAACGATGAAATAATTTTAGTATTCCGGCAGGGCAGATTTTAAAATAGAGCAGGAAAATTAAATTGAACCGTTGGCAAAGACTGCTGGTAAATTATTCAACAGAACTGTTTAATTGTTTTACGCCTTAATTGTCTATTGATACGTTTCATTTTAAAAACACACTCCTCAGTGCAATTAAGTTTTATGCACTATTTATATATTGCCAATTTTGGGTAATGAGATTTAATTCAGTTTTTGCATGGGTAGGCCGGCTGATTGGCAGCGAAAGAAAAGGCGGGCAATTGCGCCTGCTTAAACAGCAACGGTATTTGCTGCACCAGGGACTGGAAACATCCGCAGAAGTTATGGGTACATCGCTCACTGACGATAAGGTAGGTAGCCTGTTGCCTGTACGACTCTGGTTGAAACTACGCAAAACAGATGGCAGTTTTATTTACACGCATACACAGACCTTAGTGCCGCTTAACCATATACCAGGCAAGGGGACAAAGACTCCGCATTAAGTACCTGCCGGAAAACCTCTTCACATTTTAATTTTATAGAAACAGCATTTTCCTTTTTTTCATGCAATGAAATATCAGTGCAGTAAATGCCTGTAGCTTATTATTATTATCAATAAAAATATTACACTCAATTATTTCCTGCTCCCGCCCAACGGTTGATTTTAAAATTTACCCGCTTCATTTCATTGTAAGGGTTACTGGCTGTGTTAAACTTTTTTTACCCCCTGCACTACTACATCTTTACATCGTCTTTAAAAAACAAAAACAAAAAATAAAAAAATGAAACAGTTAAAATTTATCGTATCGTCCCTTATTGTAATGCTGGCTGCCAGCTCATGTAAAAAGAAAGCACACACCTGCTCCGGTAGTACTTACTACTCCCAAAATTTCGAAAATAGATGTAGTTGGAAGTACATGGAGCACCAGCTATTCTTATAATGCACAGGGGCGTTTAGCGAGGTAAAGGATAATTCATTTACATCTAAGTATGATTATGCCACCGGTACTCCGGTTATTACTACTTATTACACGGCAACGGGTATTAAGAGTAATATACTTTCAGAAATGGTACTAAACAGCAGCAACAGGGCCTTACAATTCAAATACATGGTTCGATGCTCAAGGGCAGCCAAACGGTTCTTATCCTATAAACTATGAGTATGAGGCAAATGGCTTTCAGGTAAAAAAATCGTATCCGGGATTCGATTACATCACAGAATTAACAAACGGCAATATGACAAAACTTTCAATACGTAATAGTACTACTGGTGCCGTGGAAAGAACTTTAACTTTCGAGTTTTATGCTGATAAATTGGATAAGCTGAACCTTAACATATTTGAAGCCTGGTATGATAATATTATCATCGACAAGAGCCTGACAGGCACTAAGAATACCAACCTCTTCAAAAAGATAACCTATCAATCGGCTACCCGTACGGAGGTTACTGATTTTACATATGTAACCAATGCTGATGGCCTTTTAACGAGTACACTACTAATTGGTCGCTCAATGGAGCCGTCCCTACACCTACTACTTACAAAATAGCCTACCAGTAAAAACGGTTCGTTTCGTTTTTACTACGCTTCATTATAAAAACACCCTGCCCAATAGCGGGGTGTTTTGCTTATAGCCTTTTTCTGGTTATTTTACACTATGCTCCGTTTCTGGTCTTTTACCTTTTTATTATTTACACAGTTACTTGCTAATTGCCAGGATAATCCATTTATTTTTTCAAGCCTGAAGGAAGAGGATGGCTTGAGCAATAATGTAGTAAACTGTTTTTTAAAAGACAAACGCGGAATATTATGGATAGGCACTTATAATGGCTTTAGCAGGTTTGATGGCTCAAATTTTTATACCTATAAAAAGCGAAAAGGAAATACTCTCCTGCCAATGAAGTAGTACACAGCCTCTGCGAAGATGGCAATGGGAATATATGGGCAGCTACTGATAATGGGGTGTTTAGCTATAATCCTGCAACTGACCATTACAGTAATTATAATTTAAAAAGCCTTGGCATTTCACCCAACTTTTATAATATACTTTGTGATGCATCGGGAAATATCTGGGCAGCCGGAGCATGGTCGGTATTTAAATATAACAGGGCACAATATAAGTTTGAAGAACTAATAAAGCCCGGTGGTAATACAGATTCGGTAAGAAGTTTTGTAATCAGAAAAAATGGCTTGCTTGCAGACCCTGCAGGTAAAGGCCTGTGGATGGCGACCTGCCTGGGGCTTGTGTTTTACAATACAACAACACAAACAATAAGCAATTGCCACACAGCCCACGATTCATTGTTTAAAAAAAGAAATACCAGTGCTTTAAGCAAATCACCTTCTGGAAATTTTTGGTTTTTTGATAATGGCCAGAAAACTGCAATATCATTTGACCCGGTTAACCGAAAGGTAGGGCAACGTATTTTCATTGGCACAGCCATGCCACTGGCAAGCGGGGCACTTTGTTTGAAGATAAAAACAGGCGTTTGTGGTTTAGCAGCTGGAGTTATGAAATGCTGGTGATAGATCTTGCAGCCAATAATAAAATAGCAAAAATTAGTAACCGCCTTGGCGACAACCGCTCGATTGCAGGACAATTTTTTGGGCAGGCTACCAGGATGCAGATAACACGGTATGGCTGGGAACCATATCTGGCATCAGCAAGTGCAATCCCGAAAAAAGCCTGTACAAACAATACCGTATTTATGAGATGATACCTGAATTGAAAAATACTTCAATTGTTTTGGCAGAAGAAGACCCGGCAGGTAAAAATATATGGATAATAACCGGCACGGGATTATTAATAAAGTACAAAGCAGAAAACGGCAGCTATGATAAATATGATATTAATAAAGCCCTGCCTGCTGCAAGCGGATTGATGCCATCTGCCATTACCGGACTAAAAATATTTCAGAGAGTCTGTTATAGTAACTACTTTAAGCGGTGCATGGCAATTAAATAATCAAAGTAACCGGTTTATCCCATTTGCCTTTCTTCCAAAAGAATACTCCGGCTTTAAATGTTCAGAAGTTGTTTTCAATGGAGACTCAGTTGTTTATTTCAACAATGGAAAAGAAATACTTTATTGGAACTATCTTCTTGATAGAAAGGAACTGGTTACATTCCCTGAAGCCTTTTTCGCAGCCAATGCCGTAACTATATTGCCAGCACGATGCCTGGGCAAAGCAACCGGTTATGGTTTATTTTACCAGGCTCTTACATTGGCTACCTTAACAGTGAAAGAAAACCTGAGAGAATAAATATTGCACCGAACACCGATGTAAGCAACGGCACCATAGTAAACCTGGAACAAGACAGTAAAGGGAATATTTGGATTTTGTACAAAGGGATAGGACTTTACTGTTATTACCCCTACAGGGGAAACTAAGAAATGGGATGAAACTGACGGATTAGCCGGTAACAGGATTCATAAAATTATAGTTGACAAAGACGACAGGGTTTGGTGTATGCTTTACAATAAGGTAAGTGTTTATTCTCCTGTGTCGAATAATTTTTTCAATTTCAAAATTCCTTACAGTGAAAGTAACCTGGATTATTATAATCATCTTTCACAATTGGGCAATGGTAATATCAGCGGGACAATTAATAATGAAATAGTAGAGTTTTACCCGGGTCGCCTGCTCGATGTTCCCTCTGTAGCAGCTCCACAAATAAGCCAGCTGATAGCTGGGGGCAAAATAGTTTCCCTCTTGATGGTAAATCAATTTTATTGCAACCCGGTGATAACACTATCCGCCTGCGTTTTGGCACTCTTATCAATAAGGATATATTTCCCTGTGATATGGAATACAAATTGAAAGGTGCCGAGGATGAATGGACCCTTGCCGGTGATAAACATGAGGCATTGTATAATAACCTGAACCCCGGTACTTACCAATTTATGGTAAGGGTAAGAGGGAAGAACAGCAGTTGGCAAACAAGTGAGGCTGTGGTGAAGTTTACTATCAAACCCCTTTTTACAAAACCACCTGTTTTCTTGCGGCTATTGCATTGCTGGTGGCGGGTATTTTGTACTTTATTTATCGCTACCGGATATACCAAAAAGAAAAAATGATGAACCTGGAAAATAAAGCGAATGCACTGGAAAAGGAAAAAGCACTGGTCATGTATGAAGGGCTAAAGCAGCAGTTGAACCCTCACTTTCGTTTCAATCCGCTTACTTCTCTCAACAGCCTTATTATTGCAGACCCCAAAACTGCCAGTTCGTTTTTAGATAGTCTCAGCAAAACATACCGGTATATTTTAAAAAGCCGTGATAGCGAAACGGTAGCATTGGGGGATGAACTGAAGTTTGCAGAAAACTATGTAAAACTGCAGCAGACAAGATTTGAAAAAGGATTTGATGTAAAATGGATGTGCCGAAGAGTATCACCATAATAAAATAGTACCTGTTACTTTGCAAAATCTTAATGAAAATGCTATTAAGCATAATATTATTGATGAAGACAGTCCACTGTTAATTGAAGTGTATGTAGCAGATGATTATTTAATTGTTCAAAACAATCTGCAAAGGAAAAACTTCGTGGAAACAAGTAACAAGCAGGGTTTATCAAACCTGTTATCTTTATACAGTTATTTAAGCAGCCGCTCCTTTGAAATTAAAGAGGAAAACAATTTGTTTATCGTTAAAATACCATTGATATGAAGTGAGCCAAAAAATTAATGAGCAATTTGCAAAGCATAGCGATATTAATTTTTTATATGAATCCCATGTGGCAATTTTTAAAATAAAAATATGCACATGACTGCAGTAATTATAGAGGACGAGAGCCCTCATTGCCTGGGAGCTGAAAAGCAAAATAGCTGAAGTGGCTTCGGATATAAATATAGTGGAAACATTGCCGAGCCTTAAAACAAGCAGGAAATGGTTTTATGGAAAATGCCGAACCTGATTTGATTTTCGCCGACATACAACTAAGTGATGGAGTGAGTTTTGAATTGTTCGAAGGATAAGCGAACTTAAGTGCCCGGTGATATTTACTACGGCGTATGATGAATATGCCATCAGGGCATTTAAAGTAAATGGCGTTGATTATTTATTGAAACCTGTTGACATTGATGAATTAAAAGGGCGGTTGACAATGCCGCAACATGGTGCACCAAATACCAGCTTTGCCCACCAATATCCAGGAGCTGATGCAGGTGTTACAAAACCCATCTGCAAATGCTAAACTGTATAAAGAAAAATTTGTGGTAAGTGCGGCATAATTAGTTGCCCATACTTCAAAAGATATTGCCTGTTTTACCGTGAAAATCTGAATTATCTTATCACCTTCTCCGGAAAAACATATGCTTGATTTCGTAACATTGGAAGAAATTGGAAGAATTGCTTGACCCGACTCTTTTTTATCGGGCTAACCGGCAAAGTATTGTACATATTAATGCCATACAAAGTATCAGACCTCATGAAAGCCAGAAACTGACGGTAACACTGAAAGCACCCATAAAAATGGATCAGGATGTGAGCCGGGAAAAGGCACCTGGGTTTAAAAAAAGGTTTGAGAGGTAAATGAATAGATTCTTTTTGTTTACACTGCAATTACACTTGCTTTTTAAAATCTTGTTGGTATTTGTTGCCCAATCGGCTTAAACCCTTGCTGGTAATGATTTGGCAATTATTGCATTGTCAAGTTATTCTTTACACTGTTTTGATTTCAAGTCCCCTTTAGACAGGCGTATTCCATTATAGTTTTGCTTCTTTAGTTTCCGGATTTTCAACAATTTCTGATTGTTTACCCGGGGATTTTTCAAAACATTTAACACCAAATTGTACTGATGTCCTTTCGGATGGGAAAAATATTTGGAACGTACGTTTTATATCGTACCTTAGATTGATGAAAGAACGTAAAGCTGATAAAAACCAGGAGCAGATTCCAACGAGAACAGAGATGGAAGTGCTCCAGGTACTCTGGAAAAAGGGACCTTCCACCGTGCGGTTTGTCCACGATTTTCTTAATTCCCAAGAGAGGCAGTACAATATACCTCCACCTCAAGCTGATGCAGGTGATGACAGAGAAAGGCATGCTTGCGCGGGATGAATCAAGCATGAAGCATATTTACAGTGCCATACTGAAAGAAGAAAAGACAAAGGGATTTATGCTCGGACGTTTCCCGGATACGATATACGAAGGTTCTGGGAGCGATCTCGTGATGGCATTATTGGACAATGAGAAAACATCGAAAAAGGAACTGCAGGTGTTAAAGGAATTGGCTAAAAAACTCTCGGATCAGAATAAAAAATAAAGCACTACGCCATGCAACAGACTTTCGCCGGGCAATTGTTCCATGCACTCAGCTGGACGTTCATGCACTCCCTGTGGCAGGGTCTGTTGCTGACTATTCTTGCAGGTACCATTGTATCTGCTACCAAAAGATCTTCACCATCTTTACGATATTCATTGACAGCATTGCTGTTTTGTTTTATCGGCGCCACATTGGTCACCTTTTCATGGCAATGGCAAATGAATGGGGATGCAATGGCAGCAAATTGGAACAATGGGCCAACCGTATCAGCACAGGAAACAGTGCCACAGTATAATTGGTGGACTGGCTTCACCCAATTCATGAACCAGTACTCCGGTTGGATCATACCCGCCTGGGCCGTGGTTGTATTGTTGAAACTTGTTCGCATGCTGGTCGATATCTATTATGTGAACCGTTTGCGAACAGCCTATATCAATGAACCGGGAGAAACCTGGACAATCCGCCTGCAACAACTCACCCGGGCAATGGGTATTCGTAAACAGGTCGTACTGCTCGAATCAGGGCTTGTTAATATTCCGCTTGTTGCCGGACATTTTAAACCTGTGATTCTTGTTCCGCTTGGCATTCTACCCGCTTGTCAGCAGCTGAAGTGGAAGCGTTTTTTATTGCATGAA
Organism: Chitinophagaceae bacterium; assembly: GCA_016720745.1. Lineage (GTDB taxonomy): Bacteria > Bacteroidota > Bacteroidia > Chitinophagales > Chitinophagaceae > JJ008. Next base: position 1,132,137 of record JADKKA010000018.1, read on the forward strand.
CTGGCACATATCCGCCGGCATGATTATCTCGTTAACCTGATACAACGGTGACCAGCATCCTCTTCTTTTTCAATCCGGGTGTCCTGTGGTTATCCTCGCTTATCAGTGCTGAGCGGGAAAACTGCTGCGATGATATGGCCATTACACACACAGATGATAAAGTGAAGTTTGTAGAAGCATTGATCAGTGTGAAGCAACATGCCCTGTCTTCCCCGGCATTAGCCATGAATTTCCTCGGACAGAAAACCTCTTGCTGCACAGGGTGCAAAGGATCGTCTACAGCCGGAATAAGTCGCTTAACATGGCAGAATTGCTGTTTGTTGTTTGTAGCGTGGTATGTTCGATGCTGTTATTTCTTAGTGCCGGTCCAACTGTCACCAGCAAACTCACCATTACGCTCAAGTGCATCGGGTTCAGTCGGCGAAGTATTTGTCAAATGCCATTTCCTCCATCGAAGCAAGAGCAACAACAAAGATCAAAGCCGGCAACCAGGATTATTTACCAGGGCAGGTAGCGGCAAACAAGTCAGTTACCGGGAGCGGAACAAAATAAAGCAGCCTGTCAGCGGTAATACAGCCTTGACAGAACCTGTCAGGACACAATATCCAACAGTATCAGCGGAAAGCGACCAGGTAATTGCAATATCGGAGTATCGTCAGCATCTAAAAGACCTGACCAACGCGGAGCTCGACCGTATCCAGGCAGAAAAGGACCGCCTGGCTGCTGACCGTGACCGAATACAGGCGGAGAAGGATCGGGTACAGGCGGAACTGGATCGCAGGCAGGCAGTGCTGGATCGTATACAAGCAGATAAGGATCGGGCACAGGCAGATCTCGATCGTAAACAGGCAGACAAGGACAGGAGCAGGCCATACGTGACGCAAGAGCCGCAGCCGCGAATAATTAAGTGAATTGAAAACCAATCCGATACAGGATACCATTTGAAACATTAACCTCCATATTCATCCAAACGGATCAGGCAGGATGCGCACCTGTAAGAACCGCGAAGGAATTCTCATTCATCATATCGTTTTTTTTGGACGCATAATGTATGTGGAAGGAAGAAGTATGCCCAATTTTTAATCATTAAAAAAGTAGTCATGAAAAACAAATTTTTGTCTTCGCCTTTTCGTAGTGATGTGCACATTGATAACAGTTCCGTCGATTGCACAAAAACCCGAAAATAATTCCGGGACCCGTATCAGCAGCTCTAACAATAATGAGTCGTTTATCAATATGACGGAAGACGGGCATTCCTATAAAATCCGGCTCAATGGAACTACCGTCACTGAAATGAAATAGACGGTAAAAAATTCCCGAGTCTGAATTCAGTAAGTATGATGCGCTGATCAAAAAGATCCTTAAGCAGGTAGAGGAAGACCGCAAGCAGGCAGCATTAGACAGGAAGCAGGCGGAAAAGACAGGGCACAGGCTGAACTCGATCGTAAACAAGCGGAAAAGACCGGGAGCAGGCTGACAAAGACCGGGCACAGGCGGAACTCGATCGTAAACAGGCAGAGAAAGACCGGGTCCAGGCTGATAAAGACCGCAAACAGGCAGAACTTGACCGTGTACAAGCTGAAAAAGATCGTTTAACAGCTGAAGAGGACAGTAAACAGGCGGAGAAAGACCGGGCACAGGCTGAACTCGATCGCAAACAGGCGGAGAAAGATCAGGCACAGGCAGCAATAGACCGGAAGCTGGCAGAAGAAGACCGGAAGCTTTATGATCAAATAGTAGCCGAAGTTGTCAGTGAAAAACTGGTTTGAAAGCCGCAGTGCCCTGACTTCACTTACCCTGGATAGCAAGGAATTTACGATTAATGGTGTCAAACAATCTGATGCGATGCACCAAAAAATTTGCAGCAAAATACCTGAAGGATAAAAAACAGCAGTATGCGGGTCAAAGTTCGTAATTAGTCTGCTGAAGACCAGATTCAAGGCTGCCAACCGGCGGCCTTTTTTTATCGTGAACATTATGTTCTTATTTGCCTTTGTTTCATTTTCTTGTCGCTAATTTGTTGCCCGATTTATATAATGAATTGAAAACTAGGCTTGAGTAATTGCTGTATTGGGAAGTAGGAATTACTTCTCTTCACGAAACCTTATAATCAGTAATTTTAAAAATGTTATATGCAGTACTCGCCTTTATCACGGTCCTGATCGCTGGTTCCCTTATTTACCTGCTTTATAGAAGAACCCTGGCTACAAAAATTAAGAAAACCGGGATTCGGGTCAGGGGCATCATGGTCGAAGTAGTAGAGAAGCCGGCTCTTGCCAGGGATAAACTGGCCGGCCGCATCTATTTACCTACGATCAGCTTTTTTACAACAGAAGGCCAGGCGATCGTTGGCACACCGGTCCTGGGCTTTAAAAGCTTTGACGAAGTGATGGTCCCCAGGAATGTAAACGTGATATATGATCCCAAAAAACCCAGCATGTTTTGTGTGGAGATCGAATAGGATCAAATTCGCTTTTCACCAGTCTTTTACCAATGAGGTCACATTAATGTCCTGAGTTGTAAATTCAGGACAATTGAATGATTAAAGGAGTATTACGACATGCCGGTGCAGCTGACAGGGATTGAGAATATCCTATTTATACTATTATAGGCGTATCTTTGTACATTGATGAACCAAATGGAAAAGCGGGAAGAAAGTACCCAGCATCCATCCATCAATAAATAATTTACTAACCTAAAATTTAATTCTAATGGCAAAAAAGAAAGCTGAACCCAGAAAAAATAAGCCTACAAAAAGGAAAAGCTCAGCACAGAAGAAAGCGGCTAAACAGAGAAAGCCACGCTGAGATCAAAAACATATAGAGCCCGGTTATGAAACGGGTAAAAAAGTAAAAAAAGAGCTGCCGTTGGGTGGCTTTTTTTATGGAGGAGAGTCCTTCCAAGAGTATCTAGCAGTGTACTCGTAGAAACTCAACCCCTACCTCCCATAACTATAATAATACGCTTCCCTCGCCCAAAACGCCCCCGTCTCCGTAATCACATTCGCCGTCATTTTTTTTCGGCAGGCCCGTTCCATAGTATTCCGTTTGATAATTGTAAGTACCTACGTAAAATCCGGAGACCTGCAGGAGCAATTTTGAAGCCTGTTTGGTGGATTGGAAGAGGATAGCAGGGACCAGGAATTCTGTGTTGGAGCTGACATCGGCATGTTTGGCAACATAGTCCCAGAAAATAGCTTCATTGCCCAGGGCTATGGCGGCCGGACTACCGGTTAATGTGTATTTGTAGGATTGCACCAATGACCAAAAACACCCTGTGTACGGATATGGTCAATCTGGGTGATATCGCCGGAAGGGTTATAAGTATAGGCTTCCTTTTCTGCATCTGTACTAAAGGAATAGATGGGGTTAATCACGGAATCAATCCGGTTGCCGGTTGTTTTAATAAAGAAACTATCCACTTCGTTAAGCGGATCATTCAGCATGGATGTTCTCATTAAAATGGGATTGCCAGCGCCATTGTATTTTATCTCCAGATCTAATTGGGATATATCCGTAACCGAATCAGTGGATACCGCCCAGCTCCTGCAATGAATGGCCGTCAGCTGATTATTATTTCTTTCAAATAAAAAATCATGCATAAAGAAATCGTTGTGGTTTAAACGGATCCGTTTGATCTTCCCCAATGAATCATAGGCAAAACGAATGATACTGGAGTCCATCTTGGGCGGATAGGTTAAATCAACCGCCCTCCGGTCATACACATAGGTAACCGAACGGGGTTTGGTTCCGGTATTGTCTTCCACTATCTCAGGAAAAGGGAAGGGATCGGTATACGGCACTGGTCCTGTATCCGGCTCACAGCCAGTGAAGGCTAGTGAGGTGATAATAAGAAAACAGTATAAAATTGAACAGCCTGATTTTGAAAAATGCATAGTATCAAATATAAGCAATAATATTTGGCTGGCAGCCCGCCACGATTCTCACAGCAGGAGCAAACCGCAATCATTTTTTTCGGTAACTTCATCAGTAACCCAAAAAATGATGGAATGAAAATGATCAACCACCGGATTTTTCTTTTTGGAGTCATGGCCCTCTTAGTGCTCAGCGGCTGCCAATCAAAACCCAAGTCCCAACCTGAATCCTGGGAACCCCTTTTCAATAACAGAGATCTCTCCGGCTGGGATATCAAGATCAAAGACTTCCCCCTCAACGATAATTACAAAAACACTTTTCGTGTGGCCGATAGTATGATCCGGGTAGTGTACAGCGACTATGAAAAGTTCGATAGCCATTTCGGGCATCTCTATACAAAAGCTCCCTATTCTTATTATAAACTCCGGATGCAATACCGCTTTACCGGCGATCACCTGGCCGATGCCCCTTCCTGGGCCGATCGCAATAGCGGGGTGATGCTGCATTCGCAGTCGGCGGCATCTATGGGATTGAACCAGGATTTCCCCGTTTCCCTGGAATTTCAGTTCCTCTGTGGCAATGGAAAAGATACCGTGAGTACGGGGAATGTCTGTACACCGGGTACCGTGATTGATGTGAATGGTAAACGCTATACCGCGCATATTCAGAAATCAAATAGCAAGACCTATCTGAAAGATGAATGGGTTTCAGTGATTGCAGAAGTATATGGCGATTCACTGATCCGGCATATCGTGAACGGAGATACCGTATTGACTTATACCAATGCACAAATAGGAGAGGGACTGATCGCTTCCGACTTTGGCTGGAAAAGAGGGAATGTGCCCGATAGTATGTACTGGATCAGTCGGGCGAATACACCGCTCAAAGAAGGCTATATCGCCCTGCAGGCCGAAAGCCAGCCGGTGGATTTTCGGAGGATTGAGATATTGAACCTGGTGGGTTGCATGGATCAGAAGGCAAAGAATTACAAGAGCTATTATGTGAAGGCGGATAATAAGCAGTGTGAGTATTAGGTTTTTTTTCACCGCGGAGAAAAGAGGACGCGGAGTTTTCGCAGAGAGATTTAACCCTGCCTACCGGCTGGCAGGCGCGAAGACGCAAAGGCGCAAAGATTCGCAAGGATTTTCCATTCGCTGCAATTTATCATTAACGCCCTTTAAGAAACCCCCACTAGCCACTAGCTACTCGCCACTAGCCACTCGCATAATAATATTCCCCTCCCGACTATTCAACGTCACCCTCACCGCCTTTCTTTTTTTATTCGCATCTTTCAGCAGCGATAAATATTCTTTAAACTTCGGATTCGATTTTTCAATCTTATAAAACCGCGCCGATTCGTAAAATGTTACCTGTACAGAGCCGGGGTCGCTGTATTTTTCCGGGTAGACTTTCGCCACGGTAAAAACACGCTGCAATGAATCCTGCGGAGTGGCCATCGTTGTTTGGCTTAAAAGGGATAAAATAAAGACAAAGATCAACCTGAAGCGCCAGGCTGGTCTTTGCAGATACTTTGTTTCATTCATACTGATTGTATGATGTTAATTGCAGGTGATACCGTTGGCATAATTAATCAACATGGCATTTGTTTGTACATAATTCGGATCAGTGGCATAGGGTGTTCCGCCAGGATAACTGGGTGTATAAGCCGATGAAGGCTGGATGCTGTAACTGTCAACAGTGGCATTGGCATTACAAGTCGTTGATTTCTGTGCATTCAGCCAGGTAGATAGCAGCACTGGTTGGTTAAACATTCCCGGATCGATGACATAAGCCAGTATCAGCGACTTTCTTCCGAATTGTGTCTTTACCCGGATCAGCGGGGTTACATGGTACCACCACTCTACACAGCATCCTCCCCATTTATCGGCTTTTACTGCCAGTTTATGGTTGGCCACCGTGGCAAAACTGAATACTTTTTCACTGCAGTAACCAAAATGTTTTTCTATTATCCAGCGCATTTTATGGGCCCTTGCATAACAGCCATCATGAACGTATTGAAAAGGGATACAAGGGGTCACCTGTTTAGGCCCCACTATGTGACAGGATTGTGCAGCACAATAATCAAATATCTCTTTAGCCTTGGCAAAACTGGGCACTACCGTCATGCAAAGATTGAATACCGGCCATTTCAGGTATTCATCCACGATATTAAAAGTAGCCGTATCAATTTTTGAGAGTTCTATTTTTCGGGCCGGCTCACCAGTTAGTATTTCTTTTCGCATTTCACGGAAAAAAGCCAGTTCTTTCGGACTGGGCTCTGCTACCTGCAACAGATTACCTTTGATTCCATCAGTGATCACCCGAACTGGACCTTTTGATTTTAGGGAAGCTTCGAACAACCGGTTATAAACTGTAAAATCTTTCTCTTCCCTGGAGAGACGAAGCACATGTGCCCGCTCATTAAAAATTACTTCCAGGCTCCTGCCATCAGCATTAGGCAGGATAGCACCCACGGTTACAAGTGCTGTATCATTAAATGATTTTTGTGGCGGTTTACCCGAACCCTGGTTTTGATGACTGCTGAAATGAATGGTAGCGAGGAAAAACAAGGCCAGCGGGGCCATCATTTTTTTTCCGGCAAAGCGGAGTGTAAGCATGTGGATAGGTTTAATGGTTATACCTTAAAGTTAATTGAATAGCCAGACATCTGAAAGAGCGATAAAACCACCTCCCCGGGTGATTGCCCGCTCCCACCGAATCCCCTAATTTTATAAAAAATCAACCGTGGGAACAATCCGGGTCAGCATCATCGAGGACAATAAAGTGATTCGCGATAATGTATCGAAATTCATCAGCTTTCATGATGATTTCGAAATCGCCGCTGTACACGGTTCCGCTAAAACATTTTTAGAATCCTTACAGATCGGAGGCGTACAAACCGATATTTTATTACTGGACATCGGGCTACCGGGTATATCCGGACTGGAAGCCATTCCTCTGATCCTGGAAAAAATGCCTGACCTGAATATCGTGATGCTCACCACTTATGAAGAAGAAGATGTAATTGTGAAAGCCCTCTGCTCCGGTGCCTGCTCCTATATTTCCAAAAAAGCCAGTCTGGAAGAAATTGTAGAAGCCCTGCGCATCGTGGCAGCCGGCGGTTCTTATATGTCGCCCTCCATCGCCCGCGAAATTGTGAACCACCTTATGGGTGGTCGTATCAGTAAAGCCACCATCCTCACCGACCGGCAAAGAGAAATTCTCGAAAAACTGGTGGATGGCAAAAGCTACCAGACCATCGCCGCTGAATTATATGTCTCCATCGAAACTGTCCGCAGCCATGTCAAAAAAATGTACAAGGTCCTTCATGTGAATAATAAAACAGAAGCCATTACGCAGTATATGAAGGGGTATATTAAATAGTCCCGGATTTTATCCGTAATATTTTTCCCGCTAAGTGCGCTAAGAGCGCCAAAAAATCAGTTTAAATCTCTCTGCGGTAAAAATCCTCGCGTCCTGGCGGCTTTGCGGTTAAGCCTTCTCTGCGGGGAAAATCTTTGCGAATCCTTGCGCCCTTGCGCCTTTGCGGTTAAATTTCTCTGCGGTTAAATCTCTCTATATTCTATTATATTTGAACACAACAACCCCCATTCGTTGTACCACCGCCTCTTTCATCTCTTCAGTCTCTTGCTGTTTTCCGGTATGTTAACCGGACAATCGGGTAATTACAAGACCATCCCCCCTGAATTTGAACTGGAACGAATAAAAGCCGTGAACCCCGGCAACGGTATTTTCACCGGTATCCGGGAAGACCGGCAGGGTTATCTCTGGCTGACCGGAACCGCAGGAATCCATGTATTTGACGGGCAATACCAGCTCAGTTATCAGACCGGAAATAAAGCCTTTCCCATTCAGGGTGGAAGTGGTGATAATATTTTCGGTGATATTACCACTGATCCGCAAGGCAGGTTCTGGCTGATGAATGGAAAAACGATATTGCTTTTCGATCCCATCAAGCGAAGTCTGGCCGATAGCTTTGTTACGGGTGACCGGCTACCGGTTTTTTTTCGTTTTGGACATCAATCCGGAAAATCTCTTTTTTATGTGCAGTCAACGTTAAACGAGAATCAGGCAACGCTATTCAGAAAAGAAAAAAATGTAAAACCGGTTGCCATTTTTCAAACCCCCTTCAATCGGGAGAAAATTTTTTTTTACGATAATAGCAACCTGCATCACTGGATGTTGCGGGGAGATGAAATACTGCGGTTATCACTTGATGGAAAATCTATCAAACGCTTTGCGTCTCCTGTCCCCACCTTGCTAAACATGTTTACCAATAAAGAAACAGTTTTTTCGTTGGTTCCCGTCAGAATGCCATTTACTGGTGGAACCCGGTCAGCGATCAGATTGAACTCTATTCCACGATTCCTGCTTTTGCTACCGGTAAAATACAGTCATTTTATGTGGAGAATGACCTGATCTATATTGCCAGTAACATGTATCTTTTATTCTGGATAAAAAGAATGGTACGGTACAGGATCTGTCACCCCAGTTTACAAAGCTGGTACAGGTGGAAGCACCGGGACACCTGAGTGAAACGATGCTCAAAATTTACCAGCAAAGGGGGCAGGGGCTTCTCCTGCAAACCGTTGCCAATTTGTATCGCCTGAAAAAGAAAATGCCAGGGATTGATTTTTTTCGTCATCCTGTTTTTACCAATTTACCTGAACAGCAAACAAAACCGATCAGTTACCGGGCTATCACGGAATCAGCCGATCATCACATCTATGCATCCTATTACACCGGTATATCAGCAAAGAAGCCCGGCGAAGCGGCATTTGCTCCACTGCCTACGGAGCGATACCGGAAGGGTGACATGGTCTCCACTTATAGTCTTCAATACTGGAATCAGCACCTGCTCTGGAATAATGTACTGATCAATATTACAACCGGGCAATCCCGCTATATGTTCGACACGTTATTCAGCGGTCATTGCACCCAGTACCTCAGGGGAGACAGCTGCTGGCTGTATAAGTGGAGCAGCCAGAGCTTGCATTGCTATGACCTTCGGAATAACCGGCTCCGGACTTATCCCCTGCAGATTCCGATGGATGAGAATAAACAGGAAGGGAGGAATGGTGACATGAATGATATGGAAGATGATGCTAATGAAAATCAACTATGGGTCAGCAGTCATGATTTTGGTCTCGCCCTTATTACCAAACAGGGAAAACTGCTAAAGCGATTCCTTTATACAGAACTCGGTACTTCAGATAGCTATATCACCGATCTGGAAAGGGTAGGGGATCAGCTTTGGTTTGGATGTACAGACGGACTGGGAAGGCTGGATATACCAACCGGCCGGTCAATCATTTTTCGAAATCCGGGTATTCAGAATAATATCATGCAGAACCGGGCCGTCTTTAGTATTGTTCCGGATGAGAAAGGTAATTTTTACCTGGGCAGCAGCAGTGGGTTATTGTATTTCAATACCAGCACCCTTAGTTTTTTTAACCTGATGGAAGGACATCCCCTTTCAAGGATCGAATTCAATCGCGCTTCCAGTCTGAAAACCAGCGATGGCCGTTATTACATGGGCTCCACCAATGGATTGTATTCTTTCCAGCCGGGTGACCTCCAATTTATCAGTGCATCTGAACCAGTGAAACTGGTCAAACTGGTGGGTATTGCCGCTTATAACAACCGGCAGAATGAATATAATTATCAATCCATTGGTCTCGACAGTCTTCAATCCCTCCAACTAAGCCCTTTTGAGCGAAACCTTCAATTCAGCTTTTCTGTTCCGGAATATAATCATGCCGTTTATTACAGTTACAGGGTAAAAGGATTCAACGATAACTGGTCCGAATACAAACCTGAAAACAGCATTTCCCTTTCCGGACTGGTACCAGGTAACTACCTGCTGGAAGTGAAAGTATCTACGGCACTAAATGATACCAATGCCTTTCTTTATTCACTACCCATTCACATGCGGCAATCCTGGTTTAAAAAGCCCTGGGTGATAGCTTTGATTGTATTGGGAATATTGGGGCTAATCATCTGGTTCATCCGGAATCAGTTTAATCAGCGATTACAAAGGCAAAAAGAACTGGCCCAGCTCCGGACAAAAATCAGCAGCGACCTTCATGATGATGTGGGCACCATCCTGAGCGGACTCGCCATGCAGAGTCAGATGCTGGCTTATTCCGCTTCTGGCGAACAGAAACAATCATTGAATGAAATCAGCGAAATGAGCCGGGAAGCGATGGAACATATGCGGGATACGGTATGGGCTATGGACAGCCGCAAGGACAAATATGAAAACCTGATTGATCGGATGCGGGCATTTGCAGAAAGAAACCTGGCCCTGAAAAATTTTACCCATGAATTCATTGTAACGGAAGTCGATACCAAAAAATTCATTGACCCCGAAAAAAGACAGGCTATCTACCTGATCTTCAAAGAAGCGATTACCAATATCGTCAAACACAGTAAGGGCAACCATGTGCTGATCGGCTTATACATGGATAAAGCCGGATTGCATCTGACAGTAAAAGATAACGGTGATGCACATGCGCAAATTAATTCTGATGGACTGGGCATCAGCAATATGACCATGCGGGCTGAAAAAATCGGTGGAAAACTGTATATCCGCAGGGAGGAAGGATACGAGGTCCAACTGGATATTCCCGCCTGACTTCCTGCAAAAGGCCGATCGATCCTTCTATCTCTTTTCTGAACCATTACCAGTCCCAGACGGTTTCCCAGACCTTGTCCTTGTTGCCATCCAGGAAATACTTCATGGCCTTCGACCGGAAGAATTTTTTTGATTGATAAACCAGGTAGGAATTGCCGGATTCGAGTACAGAAATATAGAGATAGGTGACGTCCGGGCTTAGCAATACCAACATTTTTTTTCCTGATGGAGTGGGCCGGTACCTTTAATCACCGGCAATCCGTTTTCATCAATATAATCCAGTATGATCTGCACCTCAAAATTGGTATTGTTATGGATTTCCAGGGAATCTTTCCTGCGGCATATTCAGCTGCCTCCCATTGTTCCTGGGTGTATTCCGTTTGTATCCCCGGGAGCAGGGAACCCAGGTCCCGGCCCGATACAACAGTCGTGAGTCCGGTCTCTCCCTTGATTCGTCCTGATGGGAGTTTATAGGGTGAAACGGCCTTAGGTGTTGCTTTTAGCATGGCTTCCTCACCTGCTTTTAATGCTTGTTGTGTAGTGGTATTGACCAATTCGCGGATTTCATTTTCATTCAGCGGTATATTCCGGATGGCAGTAATATCATTCACAGGAGCTGGCTGTACCATCAGGTCGAAAGGGCCATAGGGGGCCGACAATTTATTTAACCAGTAGGCGCCAAATCTTGAATTGTCGAATGTTTCGGCATTGGAGTGAATGGCTTCCAGTCCGTGTTGTTTGGATACAAGGGTAAAATTGGGTGTTGCCAGTCTTTCCGGATTTAGTTTGTATTCCGTAGCTGCTTTTTTTACCGTAGGATCAGGAAACTGGATCAGTCGCCAGAGCTGATTGGGATACATGACAAAATCAGTCAGCACAAAATAGTAACTGCCATTGCTGTTTTTGGCAACGGCCAGTACTTTATTGCCACCCAGTTTGAGATTGGTGATTTTATACCAGCCATCAGCTACGGGAACAAAACGCCAGGCTTTACCGCCGTTATCTCCGCCGTAATCAGGTAAAAATACAAGTTCATCAGAACGCTTTGGATTTACATCCATATACATAATATCTTTTGCAGTATTGATTTGCTGCAATTTGTAATACTTGCCGGCCTCAGGAGTAAATTGTGTATAAGCATTCAGGGAGAAATTTTTTGGGTTGATGGTATATCCATCGGCATCTTCCAGGATCCATTGTGCACTCCACCAACCTGGATCAGCTTTACCGGCTTCCAGTTTTCGGTTTTGGGTATGCAGACTTACATTGGTCCAGCGATTATTGATCAGTTGATGTCCGTCGGTAATAGTCAATTTCCACTGCGCACTGAAAAACCCGGCAGGTACCTTACTTGCTTCGAGATAACCTTTTTCCACGTTCAGGAAATAATCCGATTTATTCCGGAGCCGGATATAGTCATCATCCACTCTTTCAATATACCAGAGTGATTTTTTGATAGCGGGTGATAAAACCAGCTGACCGGCTTCACCACCGATATATTCTCCCGTCCAGCGGTTCTTCAGGTACACGGCTTCCTGTGCGGGAAGAACCTGGCTGATCAGTAATAAAATAATGAAAAGACCTTTGAATCGGATCGAACGGGAAGCCTGGATGAAACTGCAGTGAAAGGACATATAAATTATTTGCAGCAAATTCAATCAAAAGCAGGGGCAGAACAAGTACCCGGGATGGTGAAATCAGGTAATGTAAAGCCGGAAATACTCACCCTATAGGGTGAGCTAAATTGAAAATCGGAAATAGATTAAAGGATATTGCATACGAAGAGCAGAAAATGAGGTAATGTATCTGTGTCTGAATAAGTTATTGGCAGGTGCCGCAATGTACTGACTAACACTTAAGGGAAGAAGAAAGAAAAAGGAGAGCTGAATATCCGGATTAAAGCATTAGAGCTTTAGATGAAAGACACAGTGCTCCCTGTTTAAAAACAGAAGTTAATAAACCAGGTGGTTATTTCAGTAATTTTTTCAGATCTGATTGTTGTAAAACTGCCGGAATTATTGTGTATTCATGGCGTCAATCATTTCAGCAGTGCATTCATTCAGTTTCTTATTAAATGCATCTTCCTGGGTTTTGTCCTTAATAATTTTTCCCCAGTTTTCCCCTTGTAATTTGGAACATTCCATCCTGATTTTTTTTGCTTCCGGATCGGAGAATTTCAATCCCTTACCTTTTTGGCGACATTCACATACTTCGCTGGCTAAAGCAAGACCATCTGCTTTCTTTTTTCCTCCACATGAAACAATGCCGGCCGTGAGAATAAAGATTACAATGTACTTTTTCATTTGCTGTTGATTTTAGGTTGAAGTGTTGATATGGGTTATGAAATTGGTTCTTGTAATTAGAATCTCAGCCCGAGAATAAGTTAACATTACTGGGTTTTCGGTATCAAATTTGCGAGTCGATATGAGAGCGTATTTGTTGTTTATTATTTTAATAATAACAATATACATGAAATCCAGTAAAATAATGGCAGCCTGGGTGTTTTCGTCTCTTAAGATTTGATTCTCAGCATTTCGTATTATTAAGAAATAAAGACTAAGCGGTTTTAGCTTTTTGGCATCATTCACATGATCATTTCCGGTAACTCATATTCGGTTACTGTCAAAACGATTGCAATTTTTTTGCTACCATGCTTTAAGATTATTTAAGTAATGATAATAAATTAAGAAGGATGTACGCAAACAGCAATTGAATTTGTGGAATAATTTAAACGCACCTCTATAAGTTTCTTTACTTTGCATAATCTCTTCAAAGTGCCCATCACCAAATGAAAATAACCGGTTCCGATTGGAAATGGTCATATACTCGTCCATTCAGTACACATTTAACTAGATCAGACTTTTTTCAGCATTAAAACGATAATATGGTTACTGTAATTATACCGGCATTAAATGAGGAGAAAACCGTTCGGCAGGTAGTAGCCCTGGTAAACCGCGCAACACAGGTTTCGGAAGTTATCGTGGTGGATGATAAATCAATGGATGACACAGTGGATGAAGCGCGCAAGGAAGGGGCAACAGTGATCACCAGTACTAAATTAGGAAAGGGCGCTTCCATGAAAGACGGGGTGCTGGTGGCTAAAAATGAAATACTTGTCTTTCTCGATGCAGATATCGCCACCTACCCGGACAATATCATCGAATTGCTTTCTGCGCCAATAATTAAGGACGAAGCAGATTTTGTAAAATCCTTTTTTTCCCGTCAGGCCGGCCGGGTCACAGAACTGGTAGCCAAGCCCTTGTTGTCTATTTTGAATCCTGATTTTCCCAAATTCAGACAACCGCTGAGCGGAATGATCGCCGGAAAAAAATCCCTGCTGGCCCAGTGTGTATTTGAAGAAGGTTATGGAGTAGACATCGGCATACTGATGGATATGCATCAGCTGGGAGCCAGGATTACCGAAGTGAATATCGGTAATATCGAAAACCGGATGCAGGCCCTGGAACAACTGGGAAGAATGAGCCGGGAAGTGGCACGAACCATTATCCGGAAATCAAAAGCAATGGAAACGCCGAACCTGGAAACCTATGAAAATATACAGGTGATCAGGGAACAAATGGAATTTGCAATCAGGGAAGGATTGATGTCGCTGAAAAAAATTGCCATGTTTGACATGGATAATACCATTTTGGAGAAAAGTTTTATTCATACAGCAGCTGATCAGTTTGGTTTCAGGGAGGAATTGTTCAATATTATCACCAATAACAGTAATTCATTTCTTTGTACCAAACTTATCGCCCGATTATTAAAAGGGAAAAATATCGGAGATATTCTGGCTGTTGCGGATACCATACCGGTTACACCCCATTTACCGGAACTCCTTAGTGAACTGAAAGAACAAGGATATATTACCGGGATCATCAGTGACAGTTATGATTGCATCACCAACCATCTGAAAAATAAACTCGGGTTTGATTTTACCATTTCCAATGAATTGGAGTTTTCTAAAAGCGTGGCCACCGGTGAAGTGAAGATTCCTTCTTTTTTTCTGCAGGATGATAAAAGCCAGTGCAGACATGACTATTGTAAATTAAATGCCCTGATTAGTATTTGCGGGAAATATGAAGTGGATTTGAAAAACACGCTGGTGGTGGGTGATGGTGAAAATGATATCTGCTGTATCCGGAAAGCGGGTATTGGTATTTCCTTCTGTTCCTCCAGCCCGATGGTTGATGCGGTAGCAGATTATATCATCAAAAAGCGGGACTTTGGTTTACTGGTGCCGATCGTGCAGTAAATACTCCCGATTTCATCATGGGCAATAAACCTTGTATGATCGTATTTTTTACTGCAGCTTCCCTTCCGGTTTTTACGAACGGCTCTTTTATTTTCACGAATACAAAGGGAATTGATAGTTTGAAATGACCAATGGCATTGGGTTTGCCGCTATATCGGAAACCAATGTATATGAAAAATTTTACACTTTGCTTATTGGCAGTCTGCTGCCTTTTTGCCACATCCATTCTTGCACAACCAAGGCTGGCCGCTAAGGCGGGTTTAAATTATGGCGGCCTCAGTGGCTATAATGATTGGAAAAAAGCTTCCGGTCATGCAGGATTAGGTATTCAATGGGGCGGAAAGAATAAAATCAGGGTACAACAGGAATTGAATTTTCAAAGGCTGGTACAGGGGTATACAGTAGTTGAAAATGAAGTGGTCAATGAAAACGCCCTTTCGGTCAGCTTTTTTTCTATTCCCCTGATGATACAGTACTATCCTGCTAAATCATTTTACCTGGAAGCCGGCCCGCAATGGTCATTCACCAGCGGCGCAAAAAATGAAGAAGCCGGTGGACAAAAGAATGATGTAAAAAGAAACCTCGCCGAAGTGCAGTTTGGGGTGAATGCCGGAGCAGGAATTGAACTGAAACAAAAACTGGCCTTTTATATTCGATACCAGGCAGGGTTTACAGACATGACTTTATATGATGCGGATAATGATTTCGTACGCTTAGTACAAGCTGGTTTGATGCTGAGGTTCGGGAAGAAAAAATGAATCTATGATTTCCTGGTAATTAAGACCCTGTCGATGAAGGCAGGGTTTTTTATTTCACGCTTACAGAGTCCTGCGGACAAAGCGCCATACTCATATAGTGAGTATAATCTATATAATTTTTTACCGCAAAGAGCACAAAGAAATACACACAAAGGGCGCCAACATGGTCTCTTGGAACCCGTACTCACGCAGTGAGTATTTCCGTGAAGATCCGTTCTTAAAACTATCTGTATTTCCAAAACTCAATCGTAAACTCCAATAAAAATCCGTTTAAATCCGCTCAATCCGCGTCATCCGCGTTCCCATTTCATTTTTGTCCAAAGGACTCTTCGAGCGTAGCAAAATCAATAAAATCCTTTCAGTCACCTGCCGTCAGGCAGCATTAAATCTCTGCGTAAACTCTGCGCTCTCTGCATCTCTGCGGTGAAACACTCTCAGCTTGCGCAGCAATCCCCTCCAATTCATCCCGCTAATCTCCCAATTCATTACCCTCTCTCTTTCCTCCCCAATTTCTCCACCGCATCTTTGGGTCAGAAAACAATCCTTGCCCGCCATAGCTATAGCTACGGCGGCTAAAACACTAAACCTTATCAGTCATGCAAAACAAATTCATCATCATCGGACTGGCCATGATCGCTGCCGCAGGAACAATCATTGCCTGTAACAGCAGCTCCGCCAATGAAACAGAACGAAAGCCTTTGTTTCAGGAAGAATTGGTACAAAGGGGAGCTTATCTTGTGAATGCCGTTGGATGCGACGATTGTCATTCACCTAAAAAAATGGGACCTAACGGACCTGAAGTCATTCCTGACCTTCGCTTCTCCGGTTATCCCTCCGAACGTCCCTTGCAAAAAGTGGATACCAATGCTGTAAAGAATGGCTGGTCCATGTTTGGATCTGATTTTACTTCCACGCTCGGACCCTGGGGTATCTCCTTTGCCGCCAATTTAACATCCGATGCAACGGGTATCGGCAACTGGAAGGAAGAACAATTCATCAAAGCGATCCGGGAAGGAAAATCCAAGGGATTGGAAGGCAACCGGAATTTATTACCACCTATGCCATGGCCTGTTTACCGCAATTTTTCAGATAAGGACCTTAAATCCATTTTTGCCTATCTGAAATCCACCAAACCGGTTAAAAATGTAGTTCCCGCGCCAAAGGGCTGGAAAGAATTGAAATAGGTTCACCCGGGGTTAAAAACAATCCGTACCCGCTTTTTAACGGTTCATCCACCAGACCCTTCATCCTGTTAAGGCATGAGCGGGTCAAATGATGAAAAGATGGTAAATTAGATATGGTTATGTCTGTAAAACTGCCAAGATACACGACCAGGGATTATGGGGTACTTGCGATCCTGATCATCCCGGTTACCCTGATCATCAATTCGGTGATCTTTGGGGGCAGCTATTTTACAGACTGGAGAAAATTTTTATTCGCCTCAGCTGTCACCGCTGCTGTTTTTTGTGTGGACTTTATCATTTGCGGATGGGTGGCTGTGATGATGAAAAAAGATTTCCGGCTCCCGCACAGCTTAGCATCCGGCTGACACTAATGATCTTTTCCTTTATTCTGTTGACCGGGCTTTTTTTCTTCGCCCTCTTCCGGGGATATGAAAATTTTCCCTTCCTGCAGTATTCTTTTAATGAACCCGGTTTTATCTGGGCCTATATCGGTATGAGCATTATCAATGTGTTCATCACCCTGCTGATGGAAGGCATTGCCCGTTTTGAAAGCTGGAAACAGAATATGCAGGAAACAGAACAATTAAAAAAGACCTTCCGGCAAAGCCAGCTCCAGGGATTGAAAAGCCAGGTGAATCCGCATTTTTTATTCAATAGTCTGAACACCCTCTCCAGCCTGATTACAGAAGATGAACAGGAAGCAGAAAAATTCCTGAATGAAATGACCCGGGTTTACCGCTATATGCTTCGCAGTGATGATGAGCAACTGGTCACACTGGACACAGAACTGAAATTTATTCAATCTTATCTCTACCTCCTCAAAGCCCGGTTTGGAGATGCAATCCATACCCAGATTCTGGTGGATGAGAAAGACCTCGATAAACACCTGCCCGCCCTTTCTCTGCAGGTATTGGTAGAGAATGCATTTACCAGGAGTACCATCAGCCGCAATAGTCCCCTGATTCTTGAAATCTGCTCCTGCGATGATCAGAAAATAACCGTACGGTATAATAAACAGATACGTAGCCAGAGCCTGATTGAAGGCGTGGACAAAGAACTGGATAACCTGATCCGGAAATATGCCCTCCTGAACCAGCCACCGGTTTGCTTTGAAGAAAAAGACACCGAATGCTGTTGCTTTCTTCCTTTATTGGATAAAAAAGAGGAGGTAGTGGTATGAGATTCTTCAAACCACCGCGCTTGCAAACCCTATCCTTCCTGTTCAGCATGCCATTGATTGACCTGGGGGTACACCATATCCTTTTCAAAGACAGATTATGGGAAGAATGGCGCATCTGGGTCTTTTCTTATCCGCTGATATTTTTGATTGGTGCCCTGTCCTGGTATTCCCATATTTCCTATGATCATGTGGTGGAAAAAAAATATCCGGGACTCAATCAAAGCATGCAGCGGATCCTGCTCAAGACACTGGTCGTGCTGATCATCATGCCACCCAGTATTTTACTGATTCTGTTTGTGTATGATCGCTTCAGCATCTTTGATTATCGCTGGTCAGAAAATGATATGTGGATGGGACTGATCCTGGGATGGTGTGTAAACCTGATTTTTGAAACCCTGTATGAAATGGATTATATGCTGACGAAGTACAAGGAATCTGTTCAGGAAAAAGAATCCTTACGGCAATTATCCGAAAAACAGGAGTTTGATACCCTGAAAGGACAGGTGAACCCACATTTCCTTTTCAATTGCTTCAATACACTTTCTTCACTGATCACTGAAGACTGGAAACGGGCAGAGAAATTTCTGGATGAGTTAAGCAAAGTGTACCGCTACCTGCTCCGGAATAATGAAGATGGTCTCACTACGGTTCAAAATGAAATCCGATTTATTGAATCCTATTACCAGTTATTACAAACCAGGCATGGGGAGGCCGTACAGATCAATACCGAGATTGATAAGCGTTATGACCAGTACCTGCTCCCTTCTCTCTCCCTTCAATTACTGGTGGAGAATGTAGTTAAACACAATGTACTGTCAAAAAACAAACCCCTGGTGATTGATATTTTTACCACGGCAGGAAATAAACTGGTGGTAAACAATAACCTTCAGCGAAGAACAGTAAAGGCCCCCAGTAATAAAGTGGGGTTGGATAATATCAGGGCCAAGTATGCATTACTCAAACAACCCGGCTTCCAGGTATTGGAAGATAAAAATAATTTTACCGTGGTACTCCCACTGATCTGGAACAATGGGATCGAGGGGCGTCAGTTGCTGAGCAGCGGCCGGTTGATGAATACTTAAACACACCGATATGAAAGTATTAATTGTAGAAGACGAGGAACTGGCAGTAAAGAAGTTGCAGAAAACCCTGGCCGCTGTGGATGATACCATCGAAGTGGCAGGGGTTACCGACAGCATCCAGGAAACCGTAAACTGGTTGCAGTCGAACCCGGCACCTGACCTGGTGCTGATGGACATTGAACTGGCCGACGGGCAGAGTTTCGAGATATTCAAACTTACTGAAGTCAAAAGCCCGGTGATCTTTACTACTTCATACGATGAATTTGCTTTAAAAGCATTCAAGGTTAATAGTGTTGATTACCTCCTCAAACCAGTGCAGCAGGACGAACTGCAGGCCGCTCTTGAAAAATACCATAAGCTGAAAGGCAATAGTAAAACAGAATTGACACTGGACAGCCTGGTTAAAGAGCTGCAGCAAAAACTGCAACCAAGGGAATTCAGAAAGCGCTTCCTGGTGAAGCATGCCCAGAAACTGGTGAGTATTGAAGTGGAGGACATCGCTTATTTCTACAGTGATGGGAGACTGAATTTCTTCAAGACAAACGATAACCGCAAATTCGTGGTGGACTATACCATGGATGAACTGGAAGATATGCTCAATCCCGATGATTATTTCCGCATCAGCCGCTCTTTCTATGTTTCAGTCAACAGTATTGATAAAATCGAAGATTATTTCGGGAACCGCCTGATCCTGCAATTAAAACCAGCGGTGGATAAAGAAGCGCTGGTGAGCAGGGAAAAAGTAAGTGATTTTAAAAAGTGGATGGGGAAGTAGCAGTAGGCAGTCGGCAGTCGGCAGTCGACAGTCAGCAGTCGACAGTCAGCAGTCATCAGTCGGCAGTCGTCAGTCATCAGTCATCAGTCGTTAGTCATCAGTCAGGATGATATAGGCCCGGGCAATTGCTTTGTCACCCTGAGCTTGTCGAAGGGGGAAACGCTTCATGAAGAGGGACTATCGACTAACGACTAACTAACCGGCACCCGCATCGTAATCGCTGAATGGCTCTTGTGTAAATCCACCTCAATACTGGCCTGTATCATATTGAGTCTTCTTTCGAGGTCCTGGCGATGCAGGAGGTTGTTCAGTTGTTGCATATCACAATGCTCACTGTCGAAAAGGGTGATAAAGAGTAAATCACTACGATCAGATTTAATATATACATGCAGATTTTCAGCACCAAGTGTCACCAGGTTCTTTAAACCTTCCTTGAACACCAGGAAGGCATCATGCCGCATCTTCATGTTCAAGGGAAGGGTTTCCACTTTATGGTCTACCGCAATATCAATGTTAACACCATACCGGTTTTTCAACGCATCGATATATTCCCGCATCCGGTCGGTTGTTTTTTCCATGCTGTCATTTCCAGGATCCAGGCTCCAGAGCATATCATCCATGGCAATGATCATATTATGACTCTTGGTATGTATCTGTTCTATGTATTCTTTCGATTTTTCAGGATTGTTCTCGGCTTTGAGCCGGGCCATTTCACTCAGGATATTGATATTGTTGAGCGCGGCATTTACTTCCTGGTGCAGGTTTTCGGCAATATTGTTACGCATTTTAAGAAGGGCTTCTTTTCTCCGGATTCTTTCCCGGTCGAACCAGAAAAGCAGTAAGCCGGCTATCAATGCCAGCCCGCAGTAGAACCACCAGCTTTTCCAGAATGGTGGAATGATCCGGATGCTTAAACTACTGACCAACTCACTGATATGGCCTTCTCCATCCAGTGTTTTCATCTGGAATTGGTATTTACCGGAAGGCAGGTAAGAATAAACTGCTTTATTACTCTTGTCCGCTATGCGCCAGTCAGGATCAATTCCTTCCATTTTATAAAGGATATTAAATGCACTGCTGTATACCATGGGCGAGAAACCAATTTCAATGGAATTACTGTTATAACGTAATTCAACCCTGTCCAGTTGCAGCAGGGAATCCACCAACAGGGAACGGTTCTGCACCCTGAATTCAGTAATGGTTGGAAGGGGAGGGGTATGATTGATATTCATCGAATCCGGTGAAAAACTGATGAATTCGGTACTGCTTCCAAACAGCAATCTGCCATCTGGCAATCGGGCAGAAGCAGCATAGCTGAAATGGTCATTATCGATACCATCACTCCGGTTGAATCCCACAAAAGCCCTTGTTTTCACATTCACCCGGTTGAGTCCACTGGTAGTTGCCACCCAGATATAACCACGATTATCTTTTTCCATGGATACCACATTGCCCCTCATGAAGCCGGCACGTCCAATTTGAGTGGTATGTTGTGTATATCGGTTAAATAACAGCATTGTTCTGGTGGTGGCAATGGCCATCAGGCTGTCGTTGTAATCAAGAACTGCATAGGTATTTATCTCAGGTAGCCGAAATGCCCCTTTGGCACTGTCGCTGAAATGATAAATTACCTGGTTACTGCGGGGATCAATCACATATAGACCTTTCCAGTCGGAGGTCACCCAGACCAACCCCTTACTATCAACTGTAATTTTGATCACCATTGAAACAGGAAAACCATCAATGCGTGTAATTTTTTTGATATCCCCCGCTTTTTTATCTGCTGCATTCCATTTAAATAAACCAAAATTCTGCATGCCCAGCCAGAGGTTCCCATCACGATCTTCCGCTACCTGACGTACGGTTCTGTTTTCCAGTTGAGGAGGGTTATATGTTTTGGCTGTATTGGTGGCCTGGTTGAATTCAATGATACCGGGCTGGGCACCCATCCAGATCCTGTTACTGTCACCGGATGCAACCATACCCCACACAGATGGACCGGGTATTGCAGTAAGCCCATTAATCTTCAAAGGCAGGAGGTTCAGGTTTTTGTCGTATAAATAAAGTCCGTCACCCCAGGATCCGGTGAGAATCCGGCCGTCTTTCAATGGAATAAACGACATCACAGTACCCTTCCCCTGTTGTTTTGTAATGGGATGGAGATGAGCGACGTTTGTAAAAAATTGTTCGGAAGGGTTGAAGCGGTACAAGCCATTATTATCCGTACCCACCCAGATATTTTTTTCCCGGTCTTCAAAAATGGTATTGAGTCGTTCATAACTGATGCTGCGCTCATTCAGGTATCCGTTATATACCAGTTGAAATTTTTTATCTTCTTCAACAAAGCGGGCAAACAGATTCAATCCGCCAATCCAGATGGTGCCATCCTTTTGTTCAAAAAAACGATAAGTTTCATAATAGGATTTCAGCATCGAAATAAATTCAAATTCTTCCAGCACGGGTTGAGGGTCATTCAGCCGGAAGCGATAGGCTTTTGGCATTCCGGAAATCCAGCTTTGAAACCAAAGCCTTCCCTTCTTATCAAAATGCAGATGATAGGGAACGCTGATATTTGACATCAGTTCTACCGCAGGAATTTTCTCCCGGTTATTACCCGGGTAGCTCAGCACTTTGGTCTGGCTGTTATAAACCCCCACGCCCTTTCCACCGCCAATCCAGTAATAGGGTGTTCCGGGCTGATGCGCAAAATCTGATACACCGGTTCCGGGAGTGGTTTCAAAAAAATTATTTTTCCAGGAAAACTCATTGCTTTTTTCATCCCAGGTCACCACTTCCAAACCACCCAGTAACAGGAAAATATGTCCTGACTCATCTTTAATCAGTCGCTTTACTGTCGCCCCCTCAATATTATTTGTTTTAGTGGTGACCCGCACAGCGGTGTAGCGAAGGGTTTTTGTATTGAAGTACCCGATATTTCCTTTTGCTGTCAATAGCCATAATCTGTCTTTATGATCCGTCAGCAGAAATACCACATGATTATTAGGAAGACTATATGGATCAGCAGGATTATGCTGAAAAGTTTGAAAACGGGTACCATCAAATCGCTGTAACCCATCTACGGTTCCCACCCAGATATATCCATTTACATCCTGTGTTACTGAATTGACTTCAGTAGAAAGCAAGCCAGCTTCAGCAGTATAGTGGGTAAAGTAAAATTTTTTAGCTGGCTGTGCCGGTATGTCCCGGCAAAGGCAACTAAACAAAAGGGTGAGCCATAAAAGTGAAGATTGCTTCAAAGCAGTTAATTCAATTCCCAAATTTAACCAATGATGATTCAAATTGAGGACAGGGCTGTATGAACCGTAACAGCAGTGAGTGGACTGTGCTTTCTGATGAATGAACTGTGTTGAAAAAAAGCAGGTAAATCAGCTAGCAGATTGACCAATTTTTCCAACTTAAGTTAATGAATGTTAATAGTTTAATCAGACTACGGTTGATCCTGCAAAGCTGCTGATTCATTCAATGCCGGCTTGCCTTCCCTTTGTAACCATTGCATCTTTGAATCGTCAAACCTGTATTCAACTTTAAACCAGATGTTATGAAAAAGATGATGATTTATGCAGCAAAAGCCGCAGCCATTGTGGCCGTGGTGGCCATCTACTTTCACTTTAAAGTGGGTGATGAGATTACCGGTTTTGTAAAAACCGTAGCTACTAAAATTGTTCCCTGGGCGAACACCGTTATTTACTCATGAACTACCTGTTGTGGCTGACCAGCAAAAGAAGAACCGGTTCTTTTTAAAATGCTTCCCATTTTTTTAAGCAGCAGCGTAGAGAGTAACATGAATAATAACAAAATGAGCAACACCCATTCGGGTCTCACCCAACGGAGCCAATACACTTCCATGAGCACAAAGCCGTGGAAGAAGCAAATGAGTTTCGCCGCAAAACCATGACTGAATCCCTGATTGGTAAGGAGGTGATGTATATGTGTTCTGTCAGCCACAAAAGGCGAATTTCCCTTCCACATCCTTGTGGCAAAAACCCGAAGCGTATCAAAAACAGGAATCAGTACGATTCCGAGTACAAATACCGGAGCATTCGGCAATGCCTGTCCTTCTATCATATGATTCACCTGCAGTAGGCGGACACATAAAACAGCTGTTACAAATCCCAGTAACAGAGAACCGGTATCTCCCATGAAAATTTTAGCAGGATTAAAATTGAAATAAAGAAAGGCCAGGATACCCCCCGCGAGTGCAAATGCGATCAGGGCCGTATTGGCATCTCCACAAAGCGTGAGAAAGAAGCCCAGCGTCATCAGGCTCATGAAGCCGATTCCGCCTGCGAGTCCGTCAATGCCATCAATCAGGTTAAATGCATTGGTAATACCTACGATCACAATGATCGTAAAACTATACTGGGCTGCTATTGGAAGTTCTCCAATCCCCATCAATCCCTCAAAAGAGGTAATACGAATACCGCTCAATGCGATCAACGCTGCCAGCCCCGCCTGGATAATGAATTTATATCTTGCCGACAAATCTTTCAGGTCATCCAGGATTCCCAGACCAAATAAAACCGCAACAGAAAAAAAGAAGGCGACCAGGGCCAGTTCATTACTGAATGGAAACCATAAAAACAAACTTATCATCATTCCGGCCATGATGGCAATACCACCCATGGTTGGAATCGGTGCCGTATGCAGTTTTCTTGCATTCGGTACATCGTACAACCGGAAGCGATTGATCAGGTGAATGATTGGTGGAATACAAATTAATGTAACTACAAATGCACTGATAAAACTCAGCAGCGCAAATTTAAAAGGCAACTGCGACAGGTCGAGCTGCAACAGGTAGAGGTGGCTTTTCATGATACCCTGGTTAGTGAGGTATTTGGATTTGAAACCTAAAGTAAGCCGGCTTCGTAAAAATCACAAGGGCTTTTGGAAACCGAAGGCACCAAACCCTGAATTTCCCTTAGGAATCGCAGATCTACCAGCATTAATTCAGCATAATTTCAGGGGAGGGACCGTATTTTTCACATGGTTGGGAGAAGTCCGAAAGTCGGGAAGTCCGGAAGCCGGAAACGCACCTTACTAGTAAATGAACATTGAATATTGAACATTTTCTTCAGTATTAGGGAAATGCTCAATGCTCAACTATCAATTTTCAATGTTCAAGTTATTGACGGTAGTGGTCCAATTTGCCAGGGTTTATTTATGCTTGCCGAACACTAGTCCAGGGCTACCTCAAACGCTCCTTACTAGTATATGAGCATTGAACATTGAGCTCCCGATAGCTATCGGGAGAATATTGAACATTTTCTTCAGTATTAGGGAAATGCTCAATGCTCAACTATCAATTTTCAATGTTCAAGTTATCGGCGGTAGTGGTCAGCAATTTTGCAAGAGTCTGGTTTATTTATGCCTGCCCGAAACATCATAGTCCGGGGCCACCACAAACGCTCCTTACTAGTATATGAGCATTGAACATTGAGCATTGAATATTGAACATTTTCTTCAATATTAGGGAAATGCTCAATGCTCAACTATCAATTTTCAATGTTCAAGTTATCGGCGGTAGTGGTCAGCAATTTTGCAAGAGTCTGGTTTATTTATGCCTGCCCGAAACATCTTAGCCCGGGGCTACCTCAAACTCTTCTTACTAGTATATGAGCATTGAACATTGAGCATTGAATATTGAACATTTTCTTCAGTATTAGGGAAATGCTCAATGCTCAACTATCAATTTTCAATGTTCAAGTTATTGACGGTAGTGGACAGCAATGTTGCCATAGTCTGGTTTATTTATGCCTGCCCGAAACATCTTAGTCCGGGGCTACCTCAAACGCTCCTTACTAGTATATGAGCATTGAACATTGAGCATTGAATATTGAACATTTTCTTCAATATTAGGGAAATGCTCAATGCTCAACTATCAATTTTCAATGTTCAAGTTATCGGCGGTAGTAGTCAGCAATTTTGCCAGAGTCTGGTTTATTTATGCCTGCCCGAAACATCTTAGTCCAGGGCTACCTCAAACGCTCCTTACTAGTATATGAGCATTGAACATTGAGCTCCCGATAGATATCGGGAGAATATTGAACATTTTCTTACGCTTTCTACGAACTAAGTTTCCCACCCGTATTTTTGTAACAAACGCTTCAAATCAGCAATCTCTCCCCCATATTAGCCAGCCCCATCGAATATCTCAAGGGAGTAGGACCCCAAAAGGCCGACCTGTTCCGGAAGGAACTCAGCATTTTTACCTTCGGTGATCTGCTCACGCATTTCCCCTTCCGGCATATCGATCGTACTAAACTGAATGCCATCAGTGATCTCACACCCGATATGGAGTATGCCCAGCTGGCAGGGGTGCTATTGCGCATGGATATCATTGGACAAAAAGCGGGCAAAAGACTGGTGGCGGAACTCAAAGACCGGACCGGAGAAATTGAACTCACCTGGTTCCAGGGATTAAGCTGGGTGCAAAAAATGCTGGAACCCGGTAATTCCTACCTTGTCTATGGCCGGCTGAGTTTTTATAACGGACAAGCCCAAATGGTACATCCGGAGTTGGAAATAATCCGGCCGGATCAGCCCATCGAAAAGAATTTTCTGGAACCGGTTTATTCAACTACAGAAAAACTCAAATCACGCGGACTGGGAGGCCGGCAAATCGGTAAACTTACCCAGGTATTATTCGGCATGCTGCGCGAACAGGATATCCCGGAGAATTTACCCGCCTCCGTATTGCAGCAATTAAACCTGATCAGTCGTTACCAGGCCATAAGACAAATCCATTTTCCACAATCACCCGCAGAATATGAAGCGGCAGCCAAACGACTTAAGTTTGAAGAATTTTTTATGGCCCAGATGCGGATGGGCTTACTGCGATCGGGCAGACACCGGCATTCTAAAGGAGTGGTATTCGACAAAGTCGGCAACCTTTTTAATGAGTTTTATAAAAATCACCTGCCATTTGAACTCACCAATGCCCAGAAAAGGGTCATCCGCGAAATCAGGAATGATACCGCCAGGGGAAAACAAATGAACAGACTACTCCAGGGTGATGTAGGCAGTGGCAAAACGATTGTGGCCCTGCTCCTCATGTTGCTGGCTGCCGATAACGATTGCCAGTCATGCCTGATGGCACCCACTGAAATCCTGGCCCGGCAGCATTTTGCAGGAATCAGCCGCCTGCTGGAAAAAATGGGGGTCAATGTCCGCCTGCTTACGGGCTCCACAAAGGCAGCCGAACGAAAAAAATTATTAAAAGAGCTGGAAGAGGGGAGCTGTCAAATCCTGATTGGCACCCATGCCGTAATTGAAGACATGGTACAGTTTAAACAGCTCGGGCTCGTGATCATTGACGAACAACATCGTTTTGGTGTGGCACAAAGGGCCAAACTCTGGCAGAAAGCAGCCATCCCACCGCATGTACTGGTCATGACAGCCACACCTATTCCCAGAACACTGGCCATGACCGCTTATGGCGATCTGGACTATAGTGTGATTGATGAACTGCCACCCGGACGGCAACCCATTGCCACGGTTCACCGTTTGGAATCACAACGCAGCAAAGTGATGGATTTTCTGCGGTCGGAAATAGACAAGGGCCGGCAGGCCTATATCATTTTCCCCCTGATAGAAGAAAGTGATAAACTTGATTACGAGAACCTGATGAAAGGTTACGAAAACGTAAAAGCCTATTTCCCGGAACCGAAATACTGGATCAGTATGGTACACGGAAGACAACCGGCCGATCAGAAAGAACAAAATATGCAGCGCTTTGTTAGTAGAGATACACAGATCATGGTGTCTACTACCGTAATCGAAGTGGGAGTGGATGTTCCTAATGCCTCTGTGATGGTGATCGAGAATGCGGAAAAATTCGGGCTCTCGCAATTACACCAGCTCCGGGGGAGGGTAGGCAGGGGAGCAGAAAAAAGTTTTTGTATCCTGATTACCGGCTCCAAATTGGGTAATGATGCCCGGGAACGCATCAAGGTAATGACGGCTACCGGAAATGGCTTTGAAATTGCGGAAAAGGACCTGGAATTAAGAGGCCCGGGAGAAATAGAAGGTACCAGGCAGAGTGGGGCATTAAACTTTAAGCTGGCTCACCTTGTCCAAGACCGTGATATTCTGGAAATCGCAGGAAAAATGGCGTCCGGACTGATAGAAAATGACCCGGAACTGAATTCGGCAGACAATTTGCCCCTTAAAAACTTTCTACGCCAGCAAAAAGGAGGGGTGTTGTGGAGTAAGATTTCGTAGAATGCCCCTGGAATGACGTATCCGGTTTTTTTTACAATTGGATTACAAAGGCTGGATATTGTTAACAGAAGTTTTCAATCCATATCTGATGAAATTTGGTTATTTTAATAATTCAAAGAATACCGCCCTGAAACAACTATCCATTTTTACCATTACCCTGCTTTACTGCACCCTTGCCCTGGCCCAGGGGAATATAGAATTTATTGAAAACAAAGGTCAATGGGAAGATAAAATCCGTTACAAAGCCACGGTCAGCAATGGCCAGTTGTATATCCGGGACAATGGGGTCACCATGGTCCAGTACAACCCCGCTGATTTTTCCAATGTGATGAAGCTTCTTCATGATCGCACAGAAGGCCTGCCACCGGAAAGATATATGGTGCGGACCCATGCATTTGATATTGACTTTGTGGGAGCTTCCCTCAATTCAAAACAGGTACCGGAAAAAAAGATCGCCACTCAGAATAATTACTTCTCCGGAACTGATCCTTCCAAATGGGCCGGTGGATGCGCCATTTACCAGGCCATCACCATTAAAGAAGTTTACCCCAATGTGGATGTGCGGTACTATACCGATAATGGCTTTCTCAAATACGATATCCTGGTAAAACCCGGAGGGGATGTTTCTAAAATTGCATTGCGCTACAATGGCGTGAATAAAATTCAGGTTAAAAACAAAGAACTGTCGATCACTACCTCAGTGGGTGATCTTCGGGAGTCAGATCCATATACTTATCAGGCCGGTGAGAGTGGAAGAAATGAAATCAATTGCCGTTATACCGTAAAGGATAATATTGTTCGGTTTGATATAAAAGATTATAACCGTAACAGCACCCTGGTGATTGATCCGCAGGTGGTCTTTTGTTCCTTCGCCGGCAGTTCAGCTGATAACTGGGGATATACGGCCACCTATGGTCCCGATGGAAGTTTTTACGGAGGTGGCATCGTACATGATCCGGGCTTTCCTACATCCCCCGGTGCTTTTCAAACTAATTTTCAGGGAGGAGATTTTGATATCGGTATCATCCGGCTCTCCGGTAACGGGAGTGCCCGCTTATATGCCACTTATGTAGGAGGTTCAGGGAATGAACAACCCCATAGTCTGATCGTTGACAATGTCGGTAATCTCGTACTCGCCGGAAGAACCAATTCACCGATCACCGGTGCTGGTGCCTATCCGCTTACCGGACCACGCTTCGGTCCCTGTGGCAGTTATGATATTGTGGTTACAAGACTAAGCCCAACCGGTACCCTGCTTGCTTCCAAAAGAATTGGTGGTACCAGCATGGATGGAGTGAATATTCAAACCACCCGAAACAAGATTTCCCTTCAGCAGAATTATGGTGATGATGGAAGGAGTGAAGTAATACTGGATGGATCCGGAAATATACTGGTGGCTTCCTGTACCCAGTCCACAAGTACAAACACACCTGCAGATAATTTCCCCACTACTGCTGGTACATTCCAACCGGCAAAATCCGGCAATCAGGATGGGGTACTGATCAAGTTTAGTCCAGATCTGAGTTCACTGATCTTTTCCAGCTACCTGGGCGGAGCTGCTAATGATGCAGCCTATGTACTGGCCATGGGGCCGAATGGAAATATATTTGTTGCCGGAGGAACGGAGAGTGCTGCAACTGATTTTCCAGGCAATGAAGCCGGCACCGTGGGTCCCAATAATCATGGCGGTATTGATGGGTTTATTTCAGAAATAACACCGAATGGAAGTACTGTAGTCAGAACAGCCTTTATCGGCACCGGTGGAACAGATCAGGTGTTCGGTATACAATTCGATAGCAAAGGTTTTCCTTATATCACAGGACAAACCACCGGTTCCTGGCCTGTTGTCAATAATCTCCCCGGCACCCCTTCAATTTATACAGACGCCGGAGGAAAACAATTCATTGCCAAACTGGAGAAAGATCTTTCCCGTTTTGTTTATTCTACCATGTTTGGAACCGGTTCAAATACTCCCAATATTTCCATCACCGCATTTCTGGTTGACCGTTGTGAAAATGTTTATGTCTCGGGCTGGGGAGGTTTTTACGGAACCAGTAATCTCTTTAATAGTGCCGGCACCACTGGCTTACCCGTAACGGGAAATGCCATCAAGTCAAATACGGATGGGAAAGATTTTTACTTCTTTGTATTAAAAAGGGATGCTTCTCAACAACTCTTTGGTAGCTTTTTTGGAGAGGTCAACCGGCCCGGTGCCGGATGCGACCATGTGGATGGCGGTACCAGCCGCTTCGACCGAAACGGAATCATTTACCAGGCTATTTGTGCCAATTGCAATCTTGATCCAAGCGGAATCAGACCAAAGTATGATGTGACCGCAGGTGCCTGGTCCGAATCGAATAATGCCAGCGGGGCAGGCTGTAATCTCGGTATGCTGAAATTTGATCTGGAACTGGCCGGTGTGGATGGTGAAGTAAGATCAGCCCTGGGTGGCAGCAATGTTTCCGGATGTGTACCCCTGACCATGAATTTTGTAGACTCCATCGGGAATGCACTGAGTTATGAATGGCATTTTAATTATGTACCGGGCAATCCCCCCGATCTGGTTACACCTAACCCGGCAGCAAGTTTCACCTATAATGCAATTGGAACGTATACGGCCATGCTGGTTGCTGTGGATCCGGGTTCCTGTAATGTGCGTGATACTTCTTTTATGCAGATCAGGGTGGGCAATATCAAAGCAAACCTGCTGCCATCATGGGCACCATTCGGTCCCGGATGTCCCAAACTGAATTACCAGTTTATCAATAACTCAACAGTGAGTAATCCGGGATTCCCCTTCCAGGATACTTCTTTTGTGTGGGATTTTGGCGATGGCAGTCCGCTGGTACCCGCCCTCATCGGACCTGGTAATGCGGTAAACCATACTTATCCCGGAACGGGCAGCTATTCGGCCAAACTTATTTTGAAGGATACTACTTATTGTAATAATCCGGATGACAGCACTTTTATTATCAGCATTGCTGAAAATGTAAAAGCCATTATCAGTACCCCGGCAACGGGTTGTGCGCCTTATAATGCACAGATCCGCAGCACTTCGGAAAATGCAGTAGGATGGCTATGGGATTTTGGTGATATCGGTTCTCCGGATAATACCTCTACCCTTGAAAATCCGGTACACCTGTATCAGAACCCCGGCACTTATACAATCCGTTTAACAGCTAATAACCCGGGAACCTGTAACCTTACCCACGATACCACATTCACTATTACAGTGTACATGGATCCGATTCCTTTATTCACGGCAGCACCAGATCCACCGGTGGTGAATACTCCTACCGTATTTACCAATCTGTCTTCCATTGATGCTGTGAGATTTAAATGGGTTTTTGGGGATGGCGACAGTCTCTTTACCAATTCCAGATCCAATGTGAGTCACCAGTATAATGCCACCGGAACGTATAATGCCTGTCTGACGGCTTATAATGCAGTCGGCTGCGACAGTACCTTCTGCTTACCGGTACGCGCTTTGATTGATCCGCTGGTTGATGTTCCCAATGCATTTACACCACTCAGTAGTGATGAAAACAATACCGTTTTTGTGCGCGGATTTGGTATTGGAAAAATGAGTTTCACCATCTGGAACCGTTGGGGACAAAAAGTATTTGAGACCAATAACCGTTTCCAGGGCTGGGACGGTAAGCTGAAAGGTGTAGTACAACCCATGGATGTATATGTTTATACCCTGAGTGTGGAATTTACAGACGGTAAAAAAACAACCAAACGGGGTGATTTAACGTTAATAAGATAAGGAGGTCAAGATGAAGAAGCGGAGCATACTTATTTTTTGTAGCATGATGTCACTGGGGTTCAACCTCAGGGCACAGGATCTTCATTTTTCACAGTTCTTCAATTCGCCCCTGCTCACCAATCCTGCCAACACCGGATTTATTCCGGATGGCGATTACCGGCTGGGAGTGAATTACCGGAATCAGTGGGCTTCCGTTACGGCCTTCCCTTATAAAACCATGAGTGCTTTTGGCGACTGGCAAACCATGCAGAACCAGGATAATACCGGCTGGCTGGGTATCGGTGGAGTAATTCTTCGGGATGTGGCTGGTACCAGTGTACTTACTTCTACTAAAGTGTATGGTTCAGTGGCCTATCACCAGATGATCAATGCCGGAAGCCTGGTGAGCCTGGGCTTCAATGTGGGCTGGGCCAATAAACAAATCAACACATCCAATCTGACTTTTCCCAGTCAGTGGAATGGAAAATTCTTTGATGTTCACCAGACCACTACCGCACCTAAACTGGATCGGAATAATATCAACTACCTCGATATGCAGGTGGGGATGAACTATGCCTATTTTCCCACAAATGATATTTATCTCAATGCCGGTTTTTCCGCCATGCATGTTAACCGCCCAAAAGAATCATTCTTTAATGATGAGTCAGGAGGCAATAACCGCGTGCCTGTAAGGTATACCGGTTTCCTCAATGGAAGTATCAAACTCAATGACCGGGTTATTGTCAACCCCAATGTATATGGATCCTTACAGGCCAATGCCTGGGAGGTTGTTGGCGGACTGAATGCCCATTATAATGCATCCGGTGACGGAGAAAAAGTATTGATTGCAGGTGTCTATTACCGGTATAAAGATGCGGTCATTCCGATGCTGGGATTTAGCTTTAAGGACCTGACCTTTACATTCAGTTATGATGTAACCACTTCTTCACTCAGTAATTTTAATAATGGCAGGGGTGGATTCGAATTCTCCCTGATCAAACAGGGCGTAGTTGACCGCTACAATGGTAACCGCCGGGAGTCCATGTGCCCCTCTTTTAAAACCTATTGACCGTTCGTTTTTCCGCATCTCCTCTTTTTGTCCGATTTTTACAGTCCTCAACACAATCATGCATGATGGATACAGCCACCGCCGCCACAATTACAGCAGCACATATCAGCGAATTCAAAAAAATTGCAGGCGATGCCTTTGTCTTTGCCGATGAAGAAACCCTGGATCATTACGGACGTGACCAGACCGAAGATCTGCACTACATGCCCGAAGTAGTCATCAAACCCAGAACAGCAGAAGAGATCAGTGCCATTCTCCGGATCTGTCATGAACATCATATTCCGGTAACACCACGCGGTGCCGGTACCGGACTCAGCGGGGGAGCACTTCCGCACCTGGGTGGTGTGGTTTTATCTACAGAAAGAATGAACAGCATCCTGCAGATTGATGAACGCAACCTGCAGGTAACGACAGAGCCGGGTGTGATCACGGAAATATTACAGAATACCGTTAAAGAAAAAGGATTGTTTTATCCACCTGATCCGGCCAGCCGTGGCTCCTGTTTTATCGGGGGAAATATATCTGAAAACAGTGGCGGACCAAAGGCCGTAAAATATGGCGTGGTCAAAGATTATGTACTGAATCTCGAAGTGGTTTTACCAACCGGTGAAATCATCTGGACCGGTGCCAATGTGTTGAAAAATTCAACGGGCTATAACCTCACACAATTGGTGGTGGGTAGTGAAGGGACGCTGGGTATTGTAACAAAAATTGTATTAAGACTGATCCCGCATCCAAAATTTGATTTACTGATGCTGGTTCCTTTCCGAAGTCTGGAGCAGGCCGGTGAAGCAGTCAGTGCTATTTTCCGCGGAGGTTTTACACCCAGTGCCATGGAACTGGTGGAGATCAATGCCCTTCGCATCGTAAGCCGGATGGTGGAAAGCAGTGCCGTACCAGTAACGGATGACACACAGGCCCACCTGATCATTGAAGTGGATGGCAATGATATGGATGTGCTGATGAAAGAAATGGAAGCCATTGGGGAGCTGCTTACTCAGTATGATATTGGTGATATTTATTTTGCCGATGATGCCCAGCAAAAAGCAGCTTTATGGATGTTGCGCCGCAAAGTAGCCGAAGCCGTAAAACTGGACGGCTATACCATTGAAGAAGATACCGTGGTACCCCGCGCCGAATTACCGGCATTAATCAGAGGCGTCAAAGAAATCGGTGCCAAACATGATTTTGCCGTAGTCTGTTATGGCCATGCCGGTGACGGTAACCTGCATATCCGGATCAAAAAAGAAGGGGTACCGAATAGTCATGGTCATCCGGCCATGACGGCAGCGCTCCGGGAATTATTTAAACTGGTGAATGAACTGGGTGGTACCATCAGTGGTGAACATGGCATTGGTTTGATCCAGAAACCTTATATGGATATTGTATTCAGGGAAACACAAATCAGGCTGATGCGGGATATTAAGAAGTGTTTTGATCCCCATCATATTTTGAACGCAGGTAAAATATTCAGCTGATGGAAACAATAGCCTGAAGCAAATCACAAAACTGGAAATCATAAATACACCCTATATGAAGCGTAGCATTGTTTTGATCATGTTCGGATTGGTGACGGTGACTGCTTTTGGTCAGCGGGAAGAGGAAGAAGAAAAAGGCGGCTGGAAAACCAATCATCTGTTTATTGGTTCCGGATTAAATCTCGGTTTCTCCAATGGATTTATCATCGGTCTGAATCCGGAAGTAGGTTACAGTATCAACCGGTTTATTGATGCGGGTATTGCCACCAACCTGACCTATGTGACACAAAGAAGTCCTTTTGCCAATCTCTCTTCCCGATACCTGGCGCTTGGAGGCGGACCCTTTGTAAGAATATGGCCGGCCAGAATGATTTTTATTGGCGGTCAGTATGAATACAATGCCATTACTTATAAAGAAGTGGAATCAGGCGTTACAACCTATAAAGAAAAGACAAGTGCGGGCAGTATGCTGGTGGGACTGGGCTACGGAAATCGCGTGATTGGTCAATCACAGTTTTTTACCAGTATCATGATCGATGCGCTGAATAATCCAAATTCTCCATACAGGGATCAGTATGGCAGGGTTTTACCGGTTTTTCGTACCGGATTTATTTTTTACCTCGGTCAGCGAAATGAAAGATAAAAATCTAAAGCAGGGTAAATAATTCTTCCGGTTCCCGGATAAATGTGATTCTTTTGATGGCTTCCTCATACAGGAAGCCTTCTTTTTTCATGAGCTCAATATGGGCCGCTAAATGATCATAGAAGCCGGCAGAATTCAGGATATAAATCTGTTTATCATGTATGGTGAGCTGGTTCCAGGTAACGATCTCAAATAATTCGTCCAATGTGCCAAAGCCACCGGGCAGGATGATGGCTGCATCTGATACACTGTAAATCCTTCTCTTTCGTTCATGCATATCATCACAGATAATCAGTTCTGTGATACCGCGGTGCTGTACTTCCCATTCCAGTAATAATTTGGGAATAAACCCCATCACTTCACCGCCCTGCTGCATCACACTGTCGGCAATCACACCCATCAGTCCGGCACTGCCTCCGCCATAAATCAGTTTAATCTGCCTTTGTGCAAGCATTACACCGAGGGTGGCAGCATGTTGCTGAAAAACAGGATTGTTTCCGTTTTTGGAACCGCAAAAAACAGCAATGGATTGAATAGCCATGTTTAAATAATATTGGCACAAAGGGAGAATAAATTTCTTTATCTTCAAAAATCTGTTTCCCACATCTGCGATGATGGAAATGGAATTGATTGTTTCATCCCGCATGGGGTTGCGCACTTACAGACTGATGTCCTGTTCCCCGTGTGAAATAAAAACATATGTCGCCAACAATCCTCTTTTGCTTTGTCATCGGCTATTTTGCTTTATTGCTTGGTGTAGCCTGGTACACTTCCCGCAACTCAGATAATGAATCTTTTTTTATTGGTAACCGGAGCAGCAACTGGATGCTGGTTGCCTTTGGGATGATCGGTACTTCACTCAGCGGTGTCACTTTTGTAAGTGTACCCGGAGGAGTAGGCAGCGGCAATTTTTATTATTTTCAGATCGTACTCGGTTACCTGTTGGGTTATCTCGTGATCGCCTTTGTATTACTTCCCTTGTATTACAAGATGAACCTCACCAGTATCTACACTTATCTGGAAAAAAGATTCGGGATCAATGCCCATAAAGCAGGCGCTTTCTTTTTTATCCTCTCCAGAACTGTTGGTGCCACCGCCCGCTTATACCTGGTGATCAGTGTACTGCAGATTTTCATTTTTAATAAGATGGGAATTCCCTTTGCTGCTACTGCACTCGTGATCCTGGTACTGATCCTGCTCTACACTTTTGAAGGGGGTGTAAAAACGATTATTTATACGGATACCCTGCAAACCACCGGTATGCTAACCGGACTGGTCGTATGCATCATCGTGATTGTGAAAGCACTCGGAACCGATTTCGGCGGCGCTATGAGCATGATGGCAGATAAAGGCTATACACAGATTTTTAACTGGGATGTAAAAGCAGGTTCCTTCGCGCTTAAACATATCATTGGAGGAATGTTTATTGCCATTGCGATGACCGGTCTGGACCAGGAAATGATGCAAAAGAATATCAGTGTGAAGACCCTGAAAGATTCTCAAAAAAATATCATGACATTTACCACGGTACTCATGGTGGTGAATTTCCTCTTTCTGGTATTGGGCGGAGTGCTTTATCTCTATGCGGCCCAAAACGGCATCACCGTTCCTTCGGATGATCTCTTCCCCACCATTGCGCTCAGTGATGCATTCAGTGGTACCATCGGTATAATTTTTATCATTGCCCTGATCTCTGCACTTTTTCCCAGTGTGGATGGCGCTATCACATCGCTTACTTCCTGTTTCTGTATTGATATTCTTGGACTAAACAAAAAAGAGGGTACGGAAAAGGAAAAGAAAAGAACCAGATTGAAAGTGCATTTCAGTTTTGCCCTTGTATTTTTTGTCATGGTCCTGGTTTTTAAAGCGATCAATGACAAACTCATCATTGACTTCATCCTGAAATTTGCAGGCATCACCTATGGACCACTCCTGGGCTTATTTGCCTTCGGCATTCTTACAAAAAGAGTGCTCGACGATAAAAAGATATGGCCGGTCTGTATCATCGCTCCTTTACTGGCCCTGGTCATTGACATGCTCAGTAATCCGGCCTGGTATGAAGCCAAACTGCATGTAACACTGGGATTACAAAGTCTGTCCGACAGTATTTTTAACGGCTATAAAATCGGAAACGAATTAATCCTGATCAACGGGCTTCTGACTTTTGCCGGTTTGTGGATGATTTCTGCTCCGGCCAAATCTGCTAAATTGCAGGCTGTATAAACCGTAAACCAACACTTATCATATGAAAAGAAGTCTCCTGATCCTCTCTTTCTTTACCATGCTGTCAATGTTGACCGCCTGCGGTGGAAAAACTGAAAAGAAAGATGAAAAGAAAGAAGAAATCAAAGAAGAAATCAAAGAAGAAAAGAAAGCAGCTGCAACACTCAGTACTGAAATGCAGGACTTTATGCTCAATTTCAATGGCCGCTCTGGTTCTGTAAGGGTAGCCCTGGATGAATTTGGCAAAGCAGGACTGGACCGGAAGGACATGGATCTGTATGATCTTGACAAACCCGTTGTACTGGAAACAAATGGTAATTGCTATCTCATGGAGTTTGTATCCGGGATCACCAAACGCAAATACAATGTTTGCTGGGATGGCGGAAGGATCGCAACCATCGAGGATAAGGGGATGGAGTAAGCGGTATCTTTGCAAAAAAAATCCATTGGACCTGTTACTTCCTGCTGCCGAACAATATGCGTTGGCCCATACTTCAGCAGAAGATGCCCTGCTGAAGGAAATTAATGATTATACGGTACAGTATCATCCGGAGCACCATATGCTTAGTGGTCAGCTGCAGGGAAAACTGCTGGAAATGATCAGTTGCATGATCCGGCCCCGGCGCATTCTGGAAATCGGCACATTTACCGGTTACAGCGCTTTATGCCTGTCCAGAGGCCTGACAGATGACGGCGAGTTGCACACTATTGAGCTGCGGGAAACGGATGCATTAAAAGCGAGGGCATTTTTTGACCGGTCTGTACAGTCCCGGCAGATAATTTCTCATACCGGAAATGCGTTAGAGATAGTGCCGAAACTGGCGGAAAACTGGGATTTGGTGTTCATCGACGCGGATAAACCCGCTTATATTCAATATTTTAACCTTGTTTTCCCCCATTTGCGGAAAAACGGCTTTATTTTAGCAGATAATATTTTCTTTCACGGGCAGGTCCTGGGGGATAAGATCAGTGGAAAGAGTGCCAAAGGCATCAGCGAGTTCAATGCCTTTATCCGGGAAAGAAAAGATATCGAAAAAGTGGTACTGACCGTCAGGGACGGCCTCTACCTTATTCGGAAATTGTAAGTAGTATCCCATGCAAAAATTGAAAAGAACCGGACTGATCATATTGTTACTCATCAGTATAAAGGGTAAGGCCCAGCAGTCCGAACTGGTTAAGAATTATATCAGTCAATACAAGGACCTGGCCATTACCGAAATGCAGCGCACCGGTGTGCCTGCTTCTATCAAACTCGCCCAGGGCATCCTGGAAACCATGGCGGGTACCAGTGACCTGGTGATTCGTTCCAATAATCATTTTGGGATCAAGTGTAAGTCCACCTGGACCGGTGAAACAGTCAAGCACAATGACGACGAAAGGGGGGAATGTTTCAGAAAATATCCGACTCCGGAGCAATCATACAAAGACCATTCTGATTTTTTAAAAAGTAACCAGCGCTATGCATTTTTATTTGAGCTCGATCCCACTGATTATTCGGGCTGGGCCTGGGGTCTTAAGAAAGCCGGCTATGCCACCAATCCGCGTTATGCCATGGCCCTGATTAAAACCATTGAAGATTATGGTTTACAGGAATACAGTTTTATTGCACTGGGACGTACCCCGGATAAAACAACGGAACTGGCTGATGCCAATCCCAATCCTGCACCAGCCGTTGAAAAAGCAGTAGCAGTCAGTGATATCCCGGTAAAAAAAGAGGAACAGCAATCGGTAGAAAAAAACAGTACCGCGATTAAAACTGAGCAACCGGTAACAAACGGACCTGTTTATCCCAGAGGGGTTTTTAAGATCAATGAAACAAAAGTGATCTATGTGCCCAAGGGTTCTTCTTATCTCGCGATTGCAAAAGAGTATGATGTAGATCTGGCTAAAGTATTTGAGTTCAATGAAATTCCGAGAGCAGAAGAAGTAGACAGGGATCGCCTGATCTACCTGCAACGGAAAAGGAAAACAGGCAATAGCGAATATCACACTGTACAACCTGGCGAA
The DNA here is from genome assembly GCA_016720745.1 of Chitinophagaceae bacterium. Classification (GTDB taxonomy): domain Bacteria; phylum Bacteroidota; class Bacteroidia; order Chitinophagales; family Chitinophagaceae; genus JJ008. The sequence goes on from JADKKA010000018.1 coordinate 1,171,316, forward strand.
AGTCTCCACGATATTGCACAAAGAGAAGCCATCCGTATTGAAAGCCTGCTGGAACTAAACTGGCTCAGAGAGGGAGAAGTACCAGCGGTGGGTGAACAATTAAGCCTGCATAAAAAATCTTCCAATGTGCCCAAACTGGCACTGACTACCCAATATTCTATTCTGCCCGGAGGAAATACCAGGGGCACCAACTAACAACCACTGTTTATGAGCACCGTGAAAGTGCACGACAAGCAATTTGAGGTTTATCTTTCTGAAGCCGTGATCCTGGAAAGGGTGAAGGCACTGGCTGATCAAATCAGTAATGACTACGCCGGAAAAAAACCACTTTTTATAGCCATCCTCAACGGGTCCTTTATGTTCGCATCTGACCTGTTTAAGCAATTGCATATCGAAGCAGAACTCTGTTTTATCAAACTGGCCTCTTACAAAGGGATGAAATCATCCGGTAATGTGGTTACGTCAATCGGACTGGAGGATGATCTTTTTGGAAAGGAAGTCATCATTGTCGAAGATATTGTAGACACGGGCAAAACGCTCCATCATTTTCTGCCCAAGCTGATGCACCAGCAACCCAAATCACTTAAAATTGCCACACTGCTTCATAAATCAGAAGCTACTACCTATCCGCTGACACTGGACTATGTGGGTTTTGATATCCCGAATAAGTTTGTGGTCGGGTATGGCCTGGATTATGACGGATTGGGCAGGAATCTGAAAGAGATTTACCAGGTCATTTAAGCAATTAGAATCGGTTGGTCTTTTTTTGTATCTTACTAAGAAGTCCCGTATCTAAAAAGGAACAGGTTTCATATTTTGAAAATTAACCCCTGAAGGCTGCTTGTCAAATACTGACCCTTCTGCTGTTTAGTTTGTCCGCCTACTCCCAGCAGTATTACCTGCGCGGTGAAGTAAAGGACGAAGCAGGTAATATATTGCAAAATGTCTCCATCCTGCAACACAAGACCGGCTATATGTTCCGTAGTGGAACCCAGGGAACTTTTGGCATCCTCTGTCACGCACCTGCTGATACATTTAGTTTCTCTTTTGAAGGTTATCGTTCAGAAAAATTATACCTGAATGCAGATAACTATGCCAGTATAAAAATGAAGCTCCTTCCTGCCGGTGCTGCCAATAGCAGGAGAGACCGGCTTTCTTCCCTGACGAAAGACCTGGATAAGGAAGAGCAGAAGAACTGGTACACAGGCGATGAAACCTATGCCAGTTTGCTGGAGAATCATTTTATCAATGCCCGGAAATTTCCCAACACGGGGATGTCATTGAATGTGGACCGGGCTTCCTATAGTAATATCCGTCGCTTTATCACACTCAATTCTATTGTGCCCCCGGATGCAGTACGTATTGAGGAGATGCTGAATTATTTTAACCTCAGTTACCGTGAACCACCGGCAAAGGATTTATTTTCTGTACATACCAGGCTCAGTTCCTGTCCCTGGAATAATGAAAACCAGCTTTTCTATATCAATCTTTCTTCCCGTAAACTAAACCTGGATTCATTACCTCCCAGCCACCTGGTTTTTTTGATTGATGTGTCGGGCTCCATGGATATGCCCAATCGACTTCCACTGCTCAAATCAGCATTCAGACTCCTGGTCAATAACCTTCGGGCAAAGGATTCTGTTTCAATTGTTGTGTACGGAGGGGTTACCGGCGTGATGCTGAATACCACCAGCGGGGCAGAGAAAGAAAAAATCCTCAAAGTAATTGATGAACTGGAACCGGGCGGCACCACACCGGGTGAGTCAGGTATCAAGCTGGCCTATAGTGTGGCCCGCAATCATTTTATAAAAGATGGCAATAACCGGGTGATACTGGCCACGGACGGAGATTTTAATGTGGGTTTGAAAACAGAACAGGATCTGGATGAAATGATTTCGCAACACCGGGAGTCAGGCGTCTATTTATCCTGTCTGGGGGTCGGAATGGGTAATTACAAGGATTCGAAAATCCAGACCCTGGCCCGAAGGGGCAATGGCAACTTTGCTTATCTCGATAATTTCAAGGAAGCAGAAAAAGTATTGCTCAAAGAATTTACCCAAACCCTGTATGCAGTAGCAGAGAATGTGTACCTGAATGTGGAATTCAATCCTGACCTGGTGAAAGATTACAGGCTGATTGGCTTTGATAATAAAGTGGGGGCGCTTCGTGATTCATTGGCGGTAATTGAAGGAGGAGAGATTGGCTCGGGTTATTCCATGATTGCAATTTTTGAGATTGTACCAACAGAGGCTAACCGGAAAGCTATTCAGCAAACACCTCAGGCAGGTAAGTTCGCAGATATTGTCCTTCGTTATCAACCAGTGGGAGAAGCAAAGCAGTACAACAGTAATTTTAATGCGGAATTCACATATAGTCCGATTGAATCCCTGGACAAATCGCATCGTTTCTCTGCTGCAGTGGCCATGTTTGGGTCATTACTGCGCAGTTCTTCATTCATGAAAAATAATAGCTGGAATGAAGTGCTGGCACTGGCCCAGGCCGCTTCGGGAGCTGATGATTTATTGCAGCAGGAATTTATCGGACTGGTACAACAGACCCGGACCTTGTATTCAAAAGTGAAAAAGAAAAGAGGGGGAAACGGACAGCCTTACTGATCTCAGTTTTTTTCGCTCAGGGCTTTTTTAAAATAGGCATCCCATTTTTGTTGCTGCTCCCGGTTGGTGAAATGATCCGTTTCCTGGTCATATTTTATTTCCAGTTGTTTGAATTTTTCCAGTTCTTCATTAAATATTTCAGCAATCCTGGCTTCATAGTTATGACGGAAGAATACAGTGTTGTTGACCCTTTGCTGAAATGTTCTCGCAAATAATAAACCGATATTGAAATGTCCCTGTTCATGGGCCAGCAGTGAATCACTAACTTTTTCCGCCTTCTGCCAGGATCTTTTTTCCAGCTCAAGTGTTACGTCTACCTTCCATTTTACGGTGTCTCCCCTGAAATTAAACGGGCCCCAACTGTAGCGCACATACCAGTAGGTATAAGCAAAGAGATCCGTGTTGTTATCCGGATTGCCGGTGAAATCTGCCCAGCGTAAGGTGCGATTAATTTTTTCACCGTTGATGATGATGGTTTGTGCATGCGAATTACCTGCTTTGCAGAGTAGAATTGCAATCAACAGGAGGGTGAAAAAATGTTTGTTCATCTGACTTACTTGTCAGATTAAATTACGAAAACATTTCTTTGATCTTGTCAAAAAAGTTTTTGCCGCCCTTCTCGGGATGTGGTTTGAAATTGGGAGAGTTCCCCAGTTTTTCCAGCAATGCTTTTTCTTCCGCAGTCAGGTGCTGCGGGGTCCAGATATTCACCTGGATCAGCTGGTCACCTTTCTGATAGGCATTTACAGCAGGAAAACCTTTTCCTTTTAAACGGAAGATCTTACCACTTTGTGTTCCTGGCGGGATTTTTATTTTGGCTCTTCCATCAATCGTGGGTACTTCAATCTGGGTGCCAAAGACTGCATCGGTAAAAGACAGGTGCAATTCATAAGCCACATTCAATCCTTCCCGGTGCAATTCCTTATGGGGTTCTTCTTCTATCAGCACAATCAGGTCGCCCGGCATACCCCCTCTTTCACCGGCATTGCCTCTGCCCGTTACATTCATCTGCATTCCTTCCCCTACACCGGCAGGTATATCAATACTTACCGTTTCTTCTGCATACACTCTTCCTTCGCCTTTACAGGAAGCACATTTAGCGGTAACCGTTGTGCCTTCTCCATTACAGGTTGGACAAGTAGTAACAGTCTGCATCTGACCCAGAAATGTATTCTGCACTTTTCTTACCTGGCCACTGCCACCACAGGTACTGCAGGTTTGTACACTGCCCTTATCCTTGGCACCGGACCCACCACAGGTAGTACAGCCTACATATTTTTTAACCTTGATATTTTTGGTTACGCCGTTCGCAATTTCTTCATAGGTCAGCCGGATTTTTACACGGAGATTACTGCCTCTCACACCACGACTGCGTTGTCCGCCGCCACGGCGTTGTCCGCCACCAAAGAAAGAGCCGAAAAGATCTTCACCGAAAATATCTCCGAACTGACTGAAGATATCATCCATGTTCATACCGGCACCGCCGCTAAAACCACCTCTTCCGTTTCCACTAACACCAGCATGGCCATAACGATCATATTGTGCTTTCTTATCAGCATCACTCAGTACTTCATAGGCTTCAGCTGCTTCCTTGAATTTATCTTCCGCGGCTTTATCACCCGGATTACGATCGGGATGGTATTGCATGGCCACTTTGCGGTATGCTTTTTTAATTTCATCCGCTGATGCGCCCTTGCTTACCCCCAGTATTTCGTAATAATCTCTTTTGCTCATAGTGGAAAATGTGTAAATGTGTGAATGTGTAAATGTGAGAAATGTGAAAATGTGTGAATGTGAAAATGAGAGAATCTGTGAATGTGAAAATGAGAGAATGTCGTATCCGTGTATTCATTTCCACACTTCCACAATCACATATTTTCACATTATCCCATTACTTCCCTACTACCACTTTCGCGTGACGGATGATTTTATCATTCAGGTAATATCCCCTCGTCACTTCATCAATCACTTTTCCTTTCATTTCTTCGGAAGGGGCCGGGATTTCTGTGATCGCTTCATGCCAATCGGGGTTGAATTCCTGCCCGATCGTTTCCATCGCTTTGACCCCTTTTGATTGAAGGGTAGACCTGAGTTTGTTAAATACCAGCATCACCCCTTCTTTTACAGCATCGCTGTCGCTATTATTCTCCAGCTGTTTTTGCGCCCGGTCACAATCGTCCAGCACAACCAGCAAATCAGTAATCACTTCCCGGCCGGCAGTCTGAATCAGTTCAATTCTTTCTTTGGCATTCCGGCGTTTGAAATTTTCAAATTCTGCCACTTTACGCAGGTACCTGTCATTCGCTTCTGCCAGATCTTCCTGGAGTTTTTCCAGCGCTGACTCTTCTGCCACCGGTTCATTCAGGTGGCTGGTACCATGCTGGTTTTCATCCGTATTGATATCCATACCAGTTTCTCTTTCCGGTATTCCGTTTTGTTTTTCTTCCATATCTGTTTCTGCCATTTTTTCCATTAAATCCCGGGGTTCAGCCCCGGGAGGCGGCAAAGGTACAAAGGTCAAGAATACTGCCAACCGCATAAATAAAGACAAAATGACCTGCCCCAGACCGGCCTCAAGAGGGTTCAGTATCAGGGGCTTTACTTACCTTGCCGCCATGAACCGTGTATTCCTGAAAAGAAAGATCGCCCCCCGGGTACAGAATGGCCATCCCTGGATTTTTAATAATGAAGTGGAGAAATCCGATCAGGAATTGAAGGCCGGGGAAGTGGCCGAGGTATTTACCTACGACCAGAAATTTATCGGAAAGGGCTATGTAAACCCCCAGTCCCAGATTCCCGTCAGGCTGCTGACCCGTAGCCGCTCCGTAGAAATCAATGAACAATTCTTCCTGGACCGGATCCGGGAATGCTGGGATTACCGGCAAAAAACAGGATATGTCGAAAACTGCAGGCTGGTCTTTGGCGAAGCAGACGGCTTGCCACAACTGATCATTGATAAGTTCAATGATTATTTCGTGCTGCAGACCCTGGCACTGGGGATTGATGTGTGGAAACCAGCCATTGTGAAAGCACTGGAAACCATTTTTTCTCCCAAAGGAATTTATGAAAGGAATGATGTACCGGTAAGGGAACTGGAAGGACTTCCACAGCACAAAGGATTTTTATCTGCCCCCTTTGATACAAAGATCACCATCAATGAAAACGGACTTCAGTTTTATGTGGATGTAGAGAACGGACAAAAAACAGGTTATTTTTTAGATCAGCAGGATAACCGCCGGGCCATACAACATATTGTAAAAGGTGCGGATGTGCTGGGCGCATTTACTTATACCGGTACTTTTGAAATTCATGCTGCACATTATGGTGCCAAATCTGTATTGGGTCTTGATATTTCAGCCAGTGCTGTGGAGCAGGCCAATGCCAATGCACAGTTAAATGGTTTGGAGAAGATCTGTCGCTTTGAGGCCGCCAATGCTTTTGATGTGCTCAAACAATGGTCAAAAGATGGAAGGCAATATGATGTGGTCATGCTGGATCCACCCGCCTTTACCAAGAGCAGGGAAACCATTCAGAAAGCTATTACCGGATATAAGGAAATCAATCTGCGCGGCATGAAACTGGTGAAGCCCGGCGGATTCCTGGTTACTTCTTCCTGTACGAACCTGGTGAATGCCGAATTATTCATGCAGATCATTGATATGGCAGCCAAGGATGCGAGAAGAAAATTAAGACAGGTAAGTTTTCAAAGGCAGGCAGCCGACCACCCGATCATCAGGGGAATGGAGAATACAGAGTATTTGAAATTTCTGATTGTACAGGTGCAGTAAGGCGAGTGGCTAGTAGGGAGTGGCTAGTGGGGAGTGGCGAGTGGGGAGTGGCTAGTGGGGTTGCGGCGGTTGAAACTTCATCATTCTGATATCATTTGTTCGTCTGTTCTTATTTTGGCGAGAGGGGAGTGGCGAGCGGCTAGTGGGGTTGGGGCGGTTGAAACTTCATCATTCTGATATCATTTGTTCTGTTCTATTTGGCGAGGGCAAGGCGGGGGGGGGGGGGGGGGGGGGGGGGGGGCCGCGGCGGGGGGGGGGGGGGGGGGGGGGGGGGGGGGGGGGGGGGGGGGGGGGGGGGGGGGGCGGCCCCCCCCCCGCTTTTTTTTTTTTGTTCATCAGTTCTTATTTCGGCGAGAGGGGAGTGGCGAGTGGCTAGTGGGGTTGGGGCGGTTGAAACTTCATCATTCTGATATCATTTGTTCGTCTGTTCTTATTTTGGCGAGAGGGGAGTGGCGAGTGGCTAGTGGGATTGCGGAGGTTGAAACTTCATCAATCGGATATCATTTGTTCATCTGTTCTTATTTCGGCGAGTGGCAAATAGCTAGTGGCTAGTGGCGAGTGGGGAATACAAATAGTTGAGAAACGAGAAGTTAATAAGGAAATATTAATATGCGCAGGTACTGAATACCTAATACCTAATACCCAATACCTATACTCTTAACGGGAAACCTGGAACTTGCCAGACTCAATGATCTTTCCGGATGGATCAATCACATGATAAATGTAGACACCCCTGTTGAAATCATTCAGGTCAATAGTAATTTTTGAAGGGGCATTGATGGACTCGTAGACTTTTCTTCCCAAAACACCGTTATATATATGGATGGTTAATCCGGAACGGTAATTCTTTTGCATATCAAGTGTAACATAACTTGTAGCAGGGTTGGGGTACAACTTAATAATACGATCCTGCGCATCAGCAGATGGAGTTGTTCTGGATGTTTGGCCCTGTGACTGGATGGCAATCAACAGAATAAAGGATAGTATGGGTAGAATTCGTCTCAACGAAACAAATTTACTTTTATTATTCGAAAAGTAGGCCAAGTTTTTTATTCCTGCAACGTAAATCTACGATGCCGTACAAAAAACTATAAATCAATAATATACAAAGAGTTGTGGGCTTTGTTTTAACTCAATTTTAGTGAAGGCCTTCCAGGACCGCCCTGATCTGATTAAAATCCGGCTGCTCTCCGGCATTCTCCAGTACTTCCGCATAACGGATGATTCCTTCCCCATCAATCACAAAAGCTGATCTTTTCGATACCCCTTTCATATTAAAACCAAACTCTTCATAGATAGAACCGTATGCACGGGAAGCTTCTTTATTGAAATCACTCAGCAGGGTAAAATTCAGTTGCTGATCTTCTTTAAAGCGGGCAAGCGTTTGCAATGAATCAACAGAGATACCAAAAACTTTTGCTTCAACATTATTGTACCAATCGAGACTGTCTCTTACCGAACAAAGTTCAGCGGTACACACACTGGTAAACGCCAGCGGGAAGAAAAGCAAAACTACAGGTTGACCTTTCAGCTCAGATAAGGTTACTTTTTCTTTATCACTGCTGAACAGTGTAAAATCAGGGGCGGGGGTTCCGGTTTGAAGAGACATGATTGTTGTTTTATTAATAAGTCAAGATAACGAAGAACCGGATAAAAGGTTCAACATCGCATCATTTATTAATCTACCGGATGCTGTCAATTGAATTAAAAACGAGGACAGAGCAGGTAGTCCTGCTTATCTTTTCGGAATCCGAAATAGGAGAGGGATATTTCAAAACCACCCCGCCCATAGGAAGAAGGCTTGAGCGTGGAGATATTGGCATCATAACTAAAGGCCACAGAGAAAGGGGCATAATCCAGTTTTACAACCGGAATCAGTGCATCATTCCAGCGCAGGAAGGTACCGGCATGGATCACATATTTTGGATGATCGGGATCATCACCCAGTTTTAATCCGTACATCCCACCGGCTATTGTTTCACTGAAATTTCCCTGGCGGCTATGATCTGCCTGCAGCGTGATATAGGCATAATCAGTAACTCCAAAACGCATACCACCGGAGAATACCCACTTGGGTTCTATTTCAATTCCGGCATTCCTGAAAAAAGCATTTTTGGGCCGGGTGAAATGATGATAAGCCGCACCAATAAAAAAATTATTGTTCTCATCCTTACCCAGCGTGGAGTTATAACTCATTCCTGCACTCCCATCAATATAACTGTATTGGGAACCGGCAAAATTTTCACCAATCCCGCCGCCATTGTATTGGGTATTGGTTGTGACCTTTGACAGATCAAAACGACGTTGTACCCAGCCACCCGTAAAGCCCAGGGAGAGATACCTGTTTTTTTCAGTACTGAGTGATTTATGATAATTGATCGCAGGTAATACATGGGTAGTGGTTAAACCCACCGTACCAGCACGGTCCTGTAAAAGCTGTAAGCCCAGGGTAACAAAATCGCTCATATTACCTACCGGCATTTTTACCTCTGCATTCACGGAAGTGGTCCGGTAAGCCTTTGTTACATTATTCCATTGGTCACGGTAAACTGCCTGCACCCGTATATCACCGGTAAATATGCCCGCCAGGGAAGGGTTTCTCCAGAGCGGTGCTTCAAAAAACTGGGAGAAATGCACATCCTGCCCGGAAACACTCAGACATGTCGCCAGGAAAAACAGAATCGGGGATATCACTTTGGTCAGCCGCATCAGTCTACAGGATTAAGGCAATATTGCCGTTTAGTTTTATCAGTTCACCATTTTCACAAAACACTTCTGCCTGGTAGATATAAACATCTGCAATCGGTCTTCCCCCTTTGAAGCTGCCATTCCATCCGGCATTGGGATCATTGACCGGCACATCTCTTTTTTCAAAGACTACTTCACCCCAGCGGTTGAATACCCGCAGTGTTTTAATTCTTTCGAGTCCTCTTCCTCTGGGATAGAATACATCATTACTGCCATCTCCGTTTGGCGAAAAAGTATTGGGAATAAATAAATTTGAATTCTTACAGATCACGATCACCTGAATCGATTGTGTATTCACACAACCATTACTGTCTGTAAACCTCACATTGTAATTGGTACTTATTTTAGGACCAGCATCGGGGGTCGGACAATCAATACAACTCAATCCGGTGGAAGGTGTCCAGCTCCAGTTCACTGTATTGGGTGAATAAGTAGCCGGAATAGTTTGCGGGAATCCGTTTTGTACGACCAGCTGAGCAGGCATCACAATCACCGGCAACGGATTGACCAGCAGACTTTGGTAAGTGGTATCTCGGCAGCCCGTGCTGTTAATGGCAATAGCCATGGTGGTGAAACTGCCTGCTGTATTATAAGTTTGTGTAGGCGGGTTTTGTAAAGTGGAACTGTTCCCGTTCGCAAATGTCCAGATCCAGTTCACTGTTGAAGTGTCTGGTTGTATAAAAATCCCCCGGTGGGTGAGCGAATTATAAATACATAGGACAGAATCTCCCTGAATATCAATCAATGGTCTTTGTACAACGGCAATCAAATCAGGTACCGTAAAGGTATTGCTGCATCCGGACTGTGTGTTCACCTGCAGACTGACAGTATACAAGCCCGGACTTGCATAAAAATAGGATGGGTTTTGCTGGACTGAAACCCCACCGTCTCCAAAAGTCCAGTTATAACCAATGATCGGATCATTGGCGGTAGTGGAATCTGTAAAATTGACCAGTCCGCGGTCACAGAACAAACTATCATCCCAGCCAAAATCTGCCAGGGCCCCAATGGCATAAATGGTATCAATTCCGGCCAATGGTATAATACAACCTGCCGGATCTTCCAGAATCAGCTTGGGTATAAAATCACCATAGGAAATATAAGTATGATTGACTACCGGTGTCGTGGTGGTTTGGGTTGTACCATCCCCGAAATCCCAGAAATAGGAGGCCATGGGACCAGGTGTGAAATTATTAAATGAAACAGGTAAAGGAGTACAGCCACCCAATGGAAGATAATTTACAAAAGAGCCAACCGTGTCATATAAATAAACATTGTGTGAGACCGAGTCGAGGCATCCGCCGGGACTGGTTACAATCAGTTTCACCGGATAAATTCCGGTAGTGATGTAATAGTGAGTGGGGCTGTTACTAGTGGTCCCCCCTTCACCGGGTCCAAAATCCCAGATGGAACTGTTGTAATAAGTGGAATTGTTGGTGAAACGCACTTCAAAGGGAGTGCAACTGCTGACAGAATCACTTAATGTAAAGGCGGCTACCGGCCTTGCTACCTGTATATAATCTGTTTTTGTGATAGAATCAGCACAGCCGTTCCCATCAATGATTCTCAGTTTTACAGTATATAAACCTGTTAACGCGTATGAATGGGTAGGAGAATTTAATCCAGAACTATTGCCATCCCCAAAATCCCAGAAACTGGAATAACCAGCCGGGGTGCTTGTATTGAAAAAAGTGACATTGGCATTCGGGCAGGTTTGAACTTCAGATGCTATAAAATTGGGTACAGGATCGGTTACTACCACCATACCCAGGATGGTTAAACTGTCACGGCAACCGGCAGCATCAGTAACAATCATTTTTACATCAAAAATGCCGGTACTGCTATAAGTATGTTGAAAAGGCGGGCCGGTAAAAGTTTGAGATTGGCCATCTCCGAAATCAAAGAACCAGCCCTGAATAGGATTAACACCATCATCTGTTGACAAATTGGGAAAACTGACTGTTGAATTGATACAGCCCGCTAAGTTCACGCTTGAAAAGGCCGCAGTGGGGCCATTGATCCGGATAAAATTCGTTTTTGTGTTGGTATTGGTGCAGCCATTCAGGTCTGTGATAGTTAGTGTGACCGTAAAAGTGCCTGATTGCGTATAGGAATTTACAGCAACCGGAACCGAAGTATTTTGCACATTTCCATCTCCGAAATCCCAGAAATAATTGATAATATTCGCTGTATTGATATTGGTAGCTGTAAATTGAATGGCTGCTGTTTTACAGGCCAGTACAGTATTACTGATAAAATCAGGATGTTCATCGATTGCATTTACTGTTCGAAAAGTAGTGTCCGCACATCCTCCGTTTGTTACAATCAGTCTTACCGGATAAGTCCCAAGTGCCGGATAAGTATGCACCGGACTTTGAATCGCTGAACCAGTTGCATCGCCGAAATCCCAGTTCCAGGTAAGTGGGGCAATAGATTGGTCATTGAATGTAAATCGGAGACGGTTTAAACAGTCTGGCGTAATCGTAAACCGGGCGATGGGCGGCAACACATAAATATAATTCAGGCGGTCCAGTGTATCCGGGCAGCCGTTATTGGTGGCAATCAGCCGCACACTAAAGTACCCGGTATCCATATAAGAATAAATCGGATTCCTGGCTGTAGAACTGCCCCCATCTCCGAATTCCCAGAGCCATTCATCAGCAGGTACTGAAAGATCCGTAAACTGTACAGGCTCTGTAGCACATACCGGGATGGGTGAAGCAGAAAAATCGGCAATAGGTTTTGAGCCTACCCGTACTGCATTCACAATCGTGGTATCATCGGTACATCCGGTACTGGTAGTGATGGTCAGCGTTACATCATATGTGCCCTGCGTCAAATAAGTATGAGTAGGGTTGGGTAAAGTGGAAGTGCCTCCGTCACCAAAATCCCAGTTGTAAGAAGTAACCGCATCAAGAGATGTGATTACGGGATTCAGGGTAATGGTATAAGGAATGCATCCCCGGGCGGGTAATTGAGGAATGGAGATGCTGGACCTGCGGATAATAACATAAGCGACCTGGGTAACAGAATCGCTGCACCCAAAATTGTTGGTCACTCTCAGTTTTACATCAAAACTGCCATAAGCGGTATAGGTATGAGATGGGTTTTGAAGATTGGAGGTATTGCCATCCCCAAAATCCCAAAACCAACTGGTGGCACCACCAGTGGAGAGATCCTGAAAATTAACGGTCAGCGGTGGTTCACATTTGGTCCTGACCGGAGCAGAAAAAGCGGCAACCGGATTGGGATTCACCTGGATATCTGTATAAGTTGAATCGGTACAGCTGGAATAGGTATTATACAACCATACCCGGTAAGTACCGGCCGTGCTGTACACATGGGTACTGTTGGTGGTAACTGCTGTACCACCGTCGCCAAAACGCCATAATGTGCTAACAGGGGCCGGACTGGATGTATTTGTAAAGCTGGCCGTTTCATTCACACAAACCTGCGCAGGAGCCGTAAAACTGGTAGTAAATCCTCCGATCACAATTGGGTTACTCAAAGCCGTATCATTACAACCGGCCGTACTGTAAGTAATCAGTTTTGCGATATAGGTACCCGGCGCCGTATAAGTATGAACCGGACTTAGAACAGTAGAAAAATTGCCATCCCCAAAATCCCATAAATAACTCAGGGTGGGCGGGCCATTGGACCCATTAGTAAAACTGATATCTGCAGGTGCATTACAAACAGTAGCCAGTGTATGAGTAAATGCAGATACCACACCGGCTGTTACCGTTATATAATTGGGTTTACTCAGCACTTTGGTACATCCCTTGTCGTTGGTCACCCTTAAGGTAACGGAGTAAATGCCGGCCGCAGGAAATGTGATAAATGGATTTTGTAATGTAGAAGTGTTGCCATTCCCAAAATCCCAAAGCCAGGCAACATTAGTGTTTCCATTGCCCGGGCTGGAAAGATCCTGAAACTGTACCCGGAGGGGAAAACAACCACTGGTAATCGTGGCACTGAAATCTACCGTAGGATTTTCGTAAACAGTAATGTATTGGGTGCGGGTGATGGTATTGGAGCCGGCCCCATTGGTGGCGGTGAGTGAAACGGTATAAGTCCCGGGTGTAAAATAAGTGGCTGTGGGGTTCTGCAGGGTCGATGTATTGCTGTTTCCAAAGTTCCATAGCCAGGAAACCGGGCTTCCGGTCGATAAATCCTGGAAACTGATAATCATGGGAGAACAACCTGAAACCGGGGAGCCGCTGAAATTTGCTATAGGAGCCTGCCCAAAAGCACTGCCCAGGCTTAAGATAAAAGCCTGTAATACAATTAGTTTTGAAAGGATATTGCGGTTGTCTGGTTTCAAAAAGGCGAATTTTTGTTTTTTGAACAGTATACCGTTGCAAAAACTATTCCCAAATGACTGATTACAAATTGATAATGAACAAGTTTTTTGTTCAGTAGGAACCAACGGCTACAATGTAACCTGTGACTTTGCGGACGGTAATTTGTTTAAGAGGCAAGGGGCCGGATCAGGGACAAAGATAGAACGAATTTTGGGGATGACTATTGTTTGTCTAAGCGCATGGTTTTCGTCTCAGTACCACTATTTTGGGTGGCTTCCACATAGGTCCAGCTGTTGCGGGTAATATTCCAGGTTCCGTTGATCAGATTGAGCGGGTAGACGGCACCGTTGAAATTGGCCCAGGTGGTCATATCAGCAGAATTACCCCCCCAGTTCCCGGTCATTTCAAGTGTTCCGTTCTTTACCGCATCAACCTTCTTTGGGTTATCATAATACTTGAAATGGTAACCACTGAAATCTGCTGTAATAGTAGTGCCGTTATAGATGAATTTGGTGACGATCCACTGACCGTCAGTCATGGCCTTGGTGACCAGGTCTTCCTGTATATTATCAATGGTTTTTTTACATTGGGTAAAACCAAGGGAAATAATGAGCAGTAAGAAGTAAATTTTTTTCATTCCGGATTATTCGACTCACAATGTAAGCATAATCGGGGAGGCTTGCAACTGTACCGGATATCTGCCGCCTGCCAATTTTAACAGCCGGTTTTTTGCTGTTTATAATCAAGGGTTTAATTTCAATGACCATAATTAATAGCCTTGAAACAAATTCTAGTTTTTTCTCTCGCGATCTCCTGCTTTTTATATACAACTGCCCAGCAGCCCTGGGATCAGCTCGATCAATGGGGACGAAGGCAGCCCATTCAGAAAGTACACCTGCATTTTGATAAGGAAAATTATATCGCCGGCGAAACAGCATGGTTCAAAGCCTACTTGGTTTCTGACTATATGCCGGACACCATTAGCACCACATTATATGTTGAATTAATGGGCAGCGATACGGCCATTCTTTGCCGGAAAGTACTACCCGTATTATTAGGCTCCACCTCGGGCCAGCTGGAAATTCCGGATAGCCTGATCAGTGGCACTTATACCGTAAGGGCCTATACCCGTACCATGAAAGATCTTTCACCGGACTTCCCTTTCCGAAAAGGGGTATATGTATTTGGAAAAAAAGAAACAAGGATTGTTACTCCACCGCGGAAGACCATTTATTATTTTTTTCCTGAAGGCGGTAACCTGGTGGCCGGGTTCAGTAATAATGTTGCTTTTAAGGCGGTTTTTGAAAACGGATTCCCGGCACCTGTCAATGCCGTGATCAGGAATAGTAAAGGAGAATCAGTGGCTACCCTCAGTGATTACCATGACGGGATGGGCATGTTTGAACTGAATCCGCAACCGGGAGAAAAATATTATGCAGCAGCAGGGGATGAAAAATACTACCTGCCCGACCCGGTTGAAAAAGGAGTTACCGTCAACATGATTCAGCATGAGAAAGGTTTTTTCTATGAACTGCAGCAACCACCAAATGACCTGGTATATAATGTTGCGTATCTCGTTGGACAAATGCAGCACCGGGTTGTCTTTAGTCAGGAACTGAAACCCGGTAGCAGTTCCCTGCAGGGCATCGTGAATACAAAACAACTGCGTTCGGGGATTATCCAGGTTACTTTTTTCAACAAAAACGGCATACCACTGGCAGAAAGATTATGGTTCAATAACAACCATGAATACATACAGCAGGCTGATATTCTCACTGATACCGTGAACCTGAAAGCCCGTGGAAGAAACCGTTTCAGGATTGCGCTCCCCGATACAGTCGAAGGGAATATTTCCGTATCGGTGGTGGATGCAGATTTTGAAAGCTCCGTTCACCGGGCAGAGAATATCATCAGCAACCTGTTACTGACTGCTGATTTAAAAGGATATGTTCATCAACCCTATTATTATTTTTCTGCGGATAACGATTCGGTCCGAACGGCTACTGATCTGCTGATGATGACAAACGGATGGCGGAGATTCAACTGGAAAGAAATCAGCCGGCTCAAAGATCTGAAAACCTTTAATCCTGCTTATATCACCCTGGAAGGCAGGGCCACCCTGCGGGGCACCAATCGTCCCTTTGATAATAAATCCCTGCTGCTGATGATTAATAATGTAAAGGGAGAAAAAAAGAGGGCCAGTCATTTTTTGCAAACCGACCGGGATGGAAATTTCCTGATTGACTCGCTCCTGTTTTTTGACCGGAGTGTGCTTTTGTTCAGTGATGTGCGGGGTAAGAAAAGTCTTTTTATTGATGTAAAATTAAAAGGGGACTCTTTGCACCGAGCTTTTGTGTTTAGCAATTTTGCAAAGACCCCCGCGAATCCATTTACCGGTGCCGGCTCAAAATGGCAGATGGATTACGAATCCATATTGAAAGAAAACGGAGTGATGCTGGAAGGCATTACGCTGAAAGTGCAGAAGAAATCTCCCATGGAACTGATAGATGAAAAATATACCTCCGGCCTTTTCAATGGCGATGCTTCCAAAGCAATTGATCTGGTGAATACGGATGAAGCATTAAGCTATGCGAATATTTTTGACTACCTGCAGTTCCGGGTGAATGGCTTACAGGTTTCAAGTGACGGGATCGATTACAGTGTGGTTTACCGGCAAATGGCTTCCGCCAGTTCCATGGGCGTGATCCCAATGACCTTGTTCCTGGATGAAGTGGAAACCGAAGCCTCCGTAATTGCTACCATCCCGGCCAGCCAGGTAGCACTTGTAAAAATGTATAGCACATTCGCCGGTGCCTGGGGAAATGCACCCGGCGGTGTACTCGCCATTTATACAAAAAAGGCAGATGATTATGGCAAGTCCGGCAGTTATAATAATGTACTGCTCTACAATGGCTATTCCATTGTCAGGGAGTTTTTTGCCCCGGATTATAAAAAACCGGTGACCAACGACAAACCGGATAACAGGATCACCCTCGACTGGCGGCCCACCATCTTTATCAATAGTATCAATCCAAGGATACCGGTGAGTTTCTATAATAATGACCGCACCAAAAAATACAAAATCATTGTAGAAGGTATGACCAGCTCAGGGAAAATGATCTGGTTGGAAAAAATCGTTAACGGTAAATAAAAGTAAAGCCCCTTTGCAGGGGCCTTGCTTTCTTATCAGGAAAAAAAAGGACTTCGTGTTTAATTGGCAGGGAACCCGCTTCCGGCGATCACTTCCTGCATTTGCTGTGTATGTCTGTTGCTGTGTGCGGCAATCATCAGGTATAACTGATAACAATCAATCCATCCAAAAGGCATCTGGACGACATGGTTGCGCAGATCTTCTGTAGAAGTTTTCATATACCGGATATGATTCATCCGGTTGGTTTTGAAATCTGCCATTGCTTCTTCCAGGGATTGGTAACTGATATTCTTTGGCTGAAATGGCTCCGGTGCCTGGGCTTTTTGTGTCCGGTCCATCACCCGTTTTACAAAATCCTCATCACTCACTTTGATTTCCCCTCTTTTTTCGGGATTAGCCGGAGCCTTCATCGCTCCTTCAAGCATGGACCATAATCCTTTTTCAGTAGCGGCAATATGATAAAAGCATTCTTTCACGGTCCAGCGTTCCGGAGCAGACCGGTAATTCAACTGGTTTGCAGAGAGTCCTTTTAGGGGTTTTAATGCCTCTTTATAGGTATCCTTCATCAGCCCCAGGGCATATTTCCTTTCTTCCTTTGACAGGGAATTATTGTTGATCGTTCCCGCCAAACCTGTAATAACGAGCAGGGTCAGTAATACTCGTCCGGTGGTTCTTTTGAGCATAGCAAGCTTTTTAAATATGTTGTCGGGAGTTTACGAAGGGGCTGGAATGAAGGAAAAGGTACAAAAGTTTTTGAAACATCCAAGTACTGTTTTGCCGGCCCGGACCCGTTTTACTGATTCCCCCAAATGCTTAACTTGCCTTTATGACTATCAATGATGTAACCAGGTACCTGGAACAGATCGCCCATCCATCATTACAGGAGGGATATGATAATGCCGGACTGATCACCGGGGAAGGCGGACTCCCCTGTACCGGTATCCTTTGTACCCTTGATGCCACGGAAGAAGTGATCCGCGAAGCCATGGCCAGAAACTGTAACCTGGTGGTGGCACATCACCCGATCGTATTCGGCGGATTAAAAAAACTCAATGGAAAAAACTATGTGGAGAAAGCGGTGATTACTGCCATCAGGAATGATATTGCTATTTACGCCATCCATACCAACCTGGATCATGTGGCCCATGGGGTCAACGGACAAATTGCGGCCAAACTGGGATTAGTATCTACCCGGGTCCTGCATCCCAAAGAACAAACCCTGAAGAAATTATACAGCTTTGTTCCGCTGGAACAGACAGATCAGGTCCGGAATGCTGTTTTTGCAGCGGGTGCCGGACAGATCGGTCAGTACAGTGACTGCAGTTTCAATGTCGCCGGTACAGGTACCTATACCCCAGGGGAAGGGACAAACCCTTTTGCCGGACAGCCGGGTACCCCGCATACTGAACCGGAAATCAAAATCGAAATGGTATTTCCGGCCTGGCTGGAAAAACAGGTGGTGGATGCGCTTAAAACTGCCCATCCTTATGAGGAAGTGGCATATGATGTAGTCACACTTAATAATACTCACCCCGGAATCGGCGCCGGTTTGATCGGGGAATTTCCGGAAGCCATGGAGGAAAAAGCCTTTCTGGACCATATTCAAACCGTTTTTGCGGTGCCGGTAGTCCGGCACACGACCCTCAGGGGCCTTCCGGTAAAAAAACTGGCCATCTGTGGGGGTGCAGGTAGTTTTCTGATTTCCAAAGCTTTAGCTTCCGGGGCAGATGCTTTTATCACCGCAGATCTCAAATACCATGAATTTTTTGATGCCAATGGCCGGCTTTTACTCTGTGATGTGGGCCATTATGAAAGTGAGCATTACACAACAGACCTGCTGGCGGAGGTACTCCGGCAAAAATTCCCTACCTTTGCCGTCCTTAAAACGGAGGTGAAAACCAACCCGGTACACTATCATCAGTAACCGGAAGGAACCACTCCGAACTGTAAACTTCAAATCGTAAACGCTACATGGCACAGGTCAAAGAATTTTCAGTAGAAGAAAAACTCACCGCCCTTCTTACCCTGCAGAAAATTGAAAGTAAACTGGATGAACTGCGGATCCTGAAAGGAGAACTTCCCATGGAAGTAGCTGATCTGGAAGATGAGATCACCGGGCTGCATGCCAGGCAGACCAGGATTGAAGAAGAGATCAATGGCGTAACTGATTTTATTGAACAGCGGAAAAACGCCATTAAAGATTCGGAGGCGTTGGTAAAGAAATATGAGAAGCAGAGCAGTAATGTAAAGAACAACCGGGAGTTTGAAGCCATCAATAAAGAAATTGAAATGCAGCAGCTGGAAGTAAAACTGGCTGAAAAGCATATCAAGGATGCTACCGAAGAAATTGCCGAGAAGGCGGTTTCTCTGGAAAAAGCCAAAAAGAATATTGCGGCAAAAGAAGGGGTACTGGCTACCAAAAAATCAGAACTGGAAAAAATCATTGCAGCCAACGAAAAAGAAGAAAAGCATTTTAATAAAATGGCGGCTGATGCCAGGGAACATGTTGATAACCGTTTACTGGGCAGTTATGATAAAATTCGCAAGAGTTACCGGAATGGTCTGGCAGTAGTTCCTGTTGAAAGGGATGCCTGTGGTGGTTGTTTCAACGCCATCCCCCCTCAGAAACAAAGTGAAATCCGCCAGCACAAAAAAGTAATGATCTGCGAAAACTGCGGCAGGATCCTGGTGGACGAAGACCTGAACAGCAGGGTACAATTCGACTGATTTTAAATCTGAAATACTTAAAAGCCATCTTCTCCGGAAGATGGCTTTTTTTATGAGCAGTTTTCCTCATTTGCATACGGAGATGTTTGTATTTCATCCCAATCAATTAATTTGCCGTTATGCTGACCCGGTTATTCATACAGAATTATGTGATCATTGATGAACTGGATATTCGTTTTTCCGGAAAACTGAATGTGATCACCGGAGAAACCGGGGCCGGTAAGTCCATCATTGCCGGAGCCCTGGGGCTCATACTTGGCGAAAGGGCCGATATCAGTTCCCTGCTGAACAAGGAAAAAAAATCTGTGATCGAAGGCCTCTTCAGCATTGCCGGAAAAAAAGCAGTATTACAGTTTCTCCGGCAACATGAATTGGATGAACTGGATGAATTAACGATCCGGCGTGAAATTGCTGCAACAGGGAAAAGCAGGGCCTTTATCAATGATACCCCGGTTACCTTATCACAATTACAGGAACTCAGCAGTTTGTTGGTTGATTTGCACCAGCAGTTTGATACCCTGGACCTGGCCCGTCAGGATTTTCAAAGAGAAGTACTGGATGCACTGGCGGGTCATGCCAGTCTGCTGGAGCAATACCAGCTGGCCTGGAACAACTGGAAGCAATTACAGGAAACAACGAGCCGGCTCAAAGAACAGCAATTGCAATTTGAAAAGGAAGCAGATTATAACCGCTTTCAGTTTAATGAGCTGGAAGAAGCCGCCTTCCGGGAAAACGAAATTGAAGATGCAGAAGAAGCCATAAAGTTGCAGCAAAATGCAGAAGGTATCAGGTCAGCACTCAACAAGGTGAATGATACACTTTCCGGCAGTGATGCTCCCCTGGTACAACAGCTGAAGTCCATGCTCCATCAACTCCAGCCCTTCAGTCAGTTTCATACCAGCTTACCGGACATACTGTTAAGAATGCAATCAGCGCAGATAGAGTTACAGGATATTGCTGCAGATCTGGAAAGAATCAGTGAACAGGTACAGTTTGATCCGGAGAAAGCGGCCCAACTCAGCGAAAGGATTTCACTGGGATATCGGCTTCAAAAAAAACATGGTGTAACAGATACCAGTGGATTGTTATCTATCCGTGCATCGCTGGAAGAAAAATTACAGGCCGTGCTGAATATTGCATCCGATATCCGGCAAAAGGAAGAAGAAACGGCCGCTGCATTGACCAAAGCAGCAGGACTTGCGGATACACTTACGGCGGGAAGAAAGAAACAAATCAAACCGCTGGAAGAAAAAGTAAATAAGTTGCTGAAGCAGGTGGGCATGCCAAATGCACAATTGAAAATATCTCTGACAGAAAACGAATCACTTAACCAGTTTGGAAAAAATACCATCGTATTTCTTTTCAATGCCAATATTCCGGCAGGAGCAAAACAGGATTCCGGCTACGGTTTTTCTCCGGTGAGTAAAGTGGCCAGCGGAGGTGAACTCAGCAGGCTGATGCTTTGTATTAAATCACTGGTTGCCCAATCCGTTGATCTGCCTACCATGATCTTTGATGAAATTGATACCGGTATTTCCGGAGAAGCTGCCAGGCAGGTGGGAATGATATTAAAAGACCTGGCGGAAAAAAGACAGGTTATCTGTATTACACACCAGCCGCAGATTGCCGGAAAAGCGGCCGCCCATTTTTTTGTTTATAAAGAGATTATCAAAGACAAAGTGAAAACAAGTATCCGGCTGCTCAGCACGGATGAAAGAATCACTGCCATCGCCAAAATGCTCAGTGGAGAAAAACCCACCGCTGCAGCCCTGGAGAATGCCCGGGAAATGATCATGAATTAAAAAACGGAAAACAACCATTTTTCCGGGTAAAGGACCTTCCCATTTTTCGTAACTCTACTTTCCGGCTCATGAAAAAGCCGCAATTCAGGGGGCAATAACTGCCTGCTGCACGGTTGTTGTACCTGATACTACGGAACGAATCACCCTAACAACTAAAATCCGTACTTATGAAAGCGCCAAAACCTCTTTTACTGGCAGGATGGCTGGTCCTGCATCAACTGGCATTTGCCCAGGTACAATGGTACCAGAATCAGGATGGTCAGAATGTATCACCCTTTGGTACTTATGCCAGCTCCATTTTTCCCCTCGGCAGTCATTCCTTTGTGGCCTGTTACCAATGGCAGGTAAATAATGATGAGTATACCTGGAAGATCTCCAAAACGGGATTGAACGGAACAGAGCAAAACAGTTTTTTAGTGACTGGTATCATGGCCCAGGCCGAAATCAGGGTGGGGCGTGACCAAACGGTATATGTATTAAAAAGAAATTATCCTTACGGACAAAACCCGGAGTACAGGATCTACCGGTTGAGCAGCAATCTTTCATTGCTCTCCGAAAAACTGATCAGTTTGCCCGGCGATTTTGGCATTATCAATCTCAATGCTTTTGAAATCGATAAAGAAGGAAATGTTTATCTCGCCGGTGATGGTCAGTATCCGGATGGCCCCGGTTTCAGTATGGCTTCTTTTGTAATGAAGACCAGCAAAACTTTTGTCACCAGATGGAGCCGGATGGATTCGGTGCAAACTTCCTATACACGGTTGCATGTAGACAATCAGCAAAGGGTGACCCTGATTGAAGATTTTTACAGCATGTATCCTGCTATCAAGGTTATACGGATTAATAAAACCGGGACACAGGCTACTGCGATTACCGTTGTACCTGATTCAATGCGATATAATCTTTATTCCCTGATTGATAAAAAGAATAACCTCTTCCTCTATGGAGGTAAAATGGTCAATGATAGTGTACAGGCTGCCTTTCTTTGTAAATTACCAGCCAATGCCGGCTCTTTGCATTTCAGGAAAACGATTCATACCGCACCTTCTTCACTCATGAATGATATCCGTATTGATCCGGGAGGCAGGATGTTCGGACTCGCCACCCTTTATTTCCCGGATGAAATTGAAACCAGGATTACCCGTATCAATCCCGCTAACGGACAGTTTATCTGGAATAAAAAAATCAGCTTCAGAGCCGATAGCTGTCAGTTTAGTAAACTGATCGTGGATCAGTCTGACCGGTTTTATGCAGTAGGCGATAAAAAATCAGGTGCTTATTTTGCGAAAGGCTTTGCCCTGCGAATGAAAAAGAACGGACAAACAGATGGTCAGTTACCGGCCCCTGACAGTGCAGCTTTTCAAAGAGTGCATAGTTTGATAGATGGGATTATCGGCGACGGCCGTGAACTGATTGCAATTGGTAATACCAATGATTTTGATACTACCATTTATAACAGTACATATAACCGGGCTTTTGCGGTACGGTTTGGCGGCCAGCATTGCGAGCAGGAAACCAGCCGTAACACAGTAGAAGAAACCAGTACTACTGCCACGGCAGAAACAACCGTGACGAAGCTTCAACTGTATCCCAACCCGGTACAGGATCAGCTACGGGTATCCGGATTGAACCCGGATGAGTTTGATAAACTTTTTGTGTACAATATGCAGGGAGCAGTGTTGTACCAGCAAAAAATCAGCACCCCCTCTGCTGTGCTTGATCTCACGAATCTCTCCGGTGGGGTTTACCTGCTGGTATTGAAATCATCAGTCAGTTTAAAAGAGAAAACCATTAAGTTCCTGGTGAGTAAATAAATGAGACTAAAAGCTGTCATACTGAGCTTGTCGAAGTAGAGCTTGTCGAAGTAGAGCCGTCGAAGTAGAGCCGTCGAAGTAAAGCCTGTCGAAGTAGAGCGATTCCCGTTGAGTTGTCACACTGAGCCCTCGAAGTGGACAACTCAACGGGAATATATAAATGGATAATACTCTTACCCGAGCGGAGCAATCGTTTTCTCCAGGAATTCCCTTGGGTTTTCCCTGGCGATTACATCAAAGTCCGCTTCCCTTAATCCTCCCATCATCAAACCCAGCAGGTCTTTATCGCTATTGTGGTTGCGTACAACAAAGAAATCGGTACCAAACAAAACTCTCTTGCGCAATCCCGGATTTTGCAGGGTTTGGGTTAGGAGGGGGGTGACGAGGGTATTTTGATGCAGGATATAACTGATATCGGCATAAACCTGCGGGTATTGTAACATCATGCTGCAGATGATCGTGTACCAGTCGGCTCCTTTCCAGATTTGTTCCGTTTTAGTGCGCGATGGCTTGTTGTCTGCATCATTAAAAAATCCAGTCCGCTTTCCGGAAACTCATTCAGTTTACTGCTGTAATTATCCCGGTCTTTCTCCAGAAAATTTTTCCATTCATCATCTCCGCCGAAATGGCCAATGCATATTTTTAAATGGCGAAGGTCGCTGCTGAGCGGGGTGTCCATATCCCTGTAGCCAAAAAGCGATTGCAGTCGCTGGTCGGTGGACCGGCCGATGATTTTTCTTAAGAGCGGTTCTTCCAGTAAACAGAGATAGTTCATCGGGTGGGTAAAGTTCACCGAATAATTCACGTTTTTTCTTTCGGGTAGAATCAGGGGCCTGAATTGCATTTCACCCGCTGCATTACGGCCGGCGAATTCTTCAAATACAGGGTGCTCATACCATTCCGGCTTTTTCCAGCCCCGGTAATAAATCGTACCCCGTATACAATGGGTTAGTACCGGTAGCCCGTTATCAGCTGCATATTTCCAGAGGGGGAGTAATTTTTCATCAAAAGCATAATAACCAAGCGCGGGATAAATTTTAAAACCGCTGAAATGATGTTTCTCCACCAGGTCTTTAATAAAACAATCACGCAGCACAATTTTATTTTGATTGCCTTCCGGTGTAAAATCATAATCAAAATAAATCTTGTCGCCTGGCTGGTAATTGATTTCCTTCTCAGGGGAAACAAATCTCCGGGGGTCTGCAAATACAAAAGGGTAGCAGGTAGTCGGATTCGTTCTTCGCACGGATGCCAGTTCCACCATCTGCTGGCGATACCGGGCTTTCTTTTTTGGCTTTCCTGCCTTCATATATTCCATATCCATGGGCAAAACCACAAATCCGGTTTGACCGGGGTACTGGTTTTTCAGCATGCTGAATGTTTTGGATTGTTTTTTATGAAAGGCATGACGGCCAATACTGAGGTAACGGATCGCCAGTTCTTTGCTTTGTTTTCCGGGTAAACGTGATAAGAGTCCCCAGATTTTATTCAGTACAAAGAAGATGAGATTACGGCCACTGGGAATAAATAACAGCACGGCCAATACCAGCAGGATCTGTCCGGTTAAACCAGGGATCGATAATAAAAGATGTTTCGACCTTAACCAGTTTTCCAGGCTATCCATTTTTTTGATCCAGCCTGCGTTTCCATTTTTTAAAAAATAACTGAACCAGTGATTAATGATAAAAACAGCGTGGATCGTGAGAAAAATCCCTGTGATCCATTTTAGGGCCAGGGTGATAAAATACCTTGCGGAAAATGCCTTCCAGCTATTCAGTATCCGGGCTATTTTTTTATACCAGGGCATGAATTGCCAGCGATAGGGACCATTGTAGTACCATCGGAATAACTGAACGATGCCGGATAGCGGCAGGAGGAAATAGATTGGCCAGGGTGCAAATGTTTTGGCCAGCCAGGGTGGTACATGATCACCTGTGAAAATATGCGTATGACAATTAATGATCGGGGCCTTGGGGGCCTTTGTTGTTTCTTTATTGCTGGTTGACATAAAATGATGCGTTGATCAGGTATACCATTCCTGTAAAAAAGCCAGTGCGTTTTGATAAAAAATCTGATCCAGTAATTGTGCCGGAGCAATGCTGTCGGATACCCTGAAATGCGCTTTGTTTTCAAATTCAGTTTCCCAAAATATAAATTGACTCAGCAGCAATTCTTTGAAATCAGACAATGCTGTAACATTCGGACAACTGTCCACCGGGTTAATCATGCCATCGAAATCGGAGCCGATACAGATTTTACTCGCCATGAGTGATAAGTCAATGCCGTTTTGCCGGGCAATCACGAAAAGATGGAAGACCTGGTTCAGGAAATGCCGGGCATGAAAACGGTCGGTTTTCCTTCGGTCATTGGCTGTGTCAATATGCTCGGCTTTGAGTACAAATTCATCCCCTATAAATTTACGTTCGGTATCGCGGAACCAGTCTTTCTCCAGCGGACTGATTACTTCAAAATCAAAAATTTCTTCGGTATACCCTTCGCCCATCATGCTTTCATCCGGGGAACCAAGGATGCGCTGATCCATCGAAAGACCGATCATGCCACCGGATTGAATAATGGTCACCACATCATCGTCATACAAATTGATGCTGCAGGGGTTGAAGGAAGTACCATCCAGGTATCCATTGGGTTTCAGGTATTTCACCGGCAGGAAACCTTCTGCGGTACTTTTCGGACGACCCATCAGGTAACGGCAACGGTTATCGGAATGGATACCCGTTAGCCCTGCATGGGTACAAACCAATGGCCAGTGAGCACCATGCCAGCCAAGTCCATAAACGGTTCTTCTTGCAAACAGGCTCGTATGTTTGATATCACAAAGAATTTGTTTTTCCTGCATCCATTGTAATAGTTGCAGTCCTTCATTGGTCAGGCCATTGCCTTTTGGGAAAAATGGATCCTGTTTAAAAATCTGGATGCCAAAAGCATGATTGCAAAAATCATTTTGTTCCAGGTGGGCGATATTCATGGCAAAAATTCTGACGCCCCTGTTTTCGGTGAACTGCCTGAAATTGGCTTCAAAATCCGTCATGATCTGTGCCAGTGTACGACCGCTTCTTTTTCCGTAAAAAGCATGGGGGCCTTCTACATTGATAATAGCATGAATGGTATTGGTATCGGCTGCATTGTATTCATTAATATGATTGATCAGTTTTAATCTTTTGCCACCCTGGTTCAGGTGTTGTTCCAGGTGGTCCAGTTCTTCATTGAGGAGTTGAAAATAAATATCACCGGTGCCGATGGCATCGATCCGGTCATTGAAAATAAAACGGGTTTGTTCTTCATCGGCAATTTTCTGAATCAGTCCGTCATTCATCATGGCGGCTTCGGGTGGATGGAGGGCGATTGCAATGAGATTTAGTCCCGCTTCGGCCATCTGGGTCAGGCTGGCCTGTGAATCCACCACATCATCAATCCCCTGGCATTTGAGTAAGCGAAGGATGATATCAGGATGGGCAAATACCAGGTGAATATGGTCCCAGGGCGTGGGCTTATCAGCCGGCCGGGCAAACTGCGATTTGAGAGAGGGGTGAATGTGAAAGTCGAAGAAAGGCATGGGGTCATTTATTAGTTGATGAATGAAGCTCGTTTCTTTGAAAATGAAAAAGTGAAAAACGCTGTATAATATTTTATTTAGTTCCCCGACATCCTGATATCCGGTTTTCCGCTGGTGATATTTTTTTCAGTCAGTTTAAAATAGTATAGTCCTTGTTCTTTGGAAAAAAATGTGGACTCTAAAATCTGAGGTGCAGCAGACGGGTTTGAATTTTCCGGTATTTTAATAATGGTTGGAGGGTTGCTTAATGGATAGACTGCAGAAGTTGTTTTTTGTGTTGTTAAACCAACGGAAGTTTCAATTACCAGAAACCCTCTGATCGCATTCCGGTTGGAGGGTGAAATGCCAACATGCTCAAAGGATACTTTAAAGGCATTATTATGCGGAATAAACCTGATAATATTCTTCCCGTTAAAACTGAGGTTATAAACCTGGTCGGCAGCAGGGTATTCGATTACATTATAATGCTGAATATTGTTGACCTCAAAAACCCTGGTGGTATGACCTGCCGTAGCTTCCAAAGCCAAAGGAGGGAGAGTGTATTCAAATGCAATGGCAAAAAGCCCTTTGATTGGCGGTTCGGCCCATGGTTTGAGTTTGGATCCGTCATCCATTTGGTTTCTCCAGAAAAAACGACGGGAGGCATCGCAAACCACATTCAGGTTATGTACTTTCTCATTGCTGCTGGTTTCGTTCCACCAGAGTTGTTCGGCAGGGTGTATTTCCGGATGGCAGCAATGCCCTTCGTCCCATATCCAGGGACCATACACGGCAATTTTTTTACCAATCCTGTCTTCATTCATTTCAATCAGCTTTGATTTGTAACCGCCGGAGGGTCTGTATTTGTCTGCAATCTCTGCTTCAAGTGTTGTAAATGAACCGGAGGGGCATCCTGATTCGCCGGATATTGACAAACTGCCATAGTATTGTGATTTCATCAAGGTAGTATACTCCGGGCCATGGGCCTCCGTTAGCAGCTGAGTAAATGCGGGATCCGGTTTGATATCAATATTCGCATCAAAGTCTTCAAAAGTGCCCTCAATATGTACCTGGTGTACCCTCGTAATTTCTCCGGTCAGCGTTCTTTTGAAGTAAGGTGTTGACCGGTGATCACGCTGGTTTTTCTGGAGGTACCAGAAATTCAGGTTATCCGGTATCAGCAGATTATTGGACGCACGTTCAAAACAGGCAGAGCCCAGTTCTTCAATACCTCTGAAATCATTTCCAATAATACCTAATTGCGTAGTCATGGCTCTCTCCCAAAGTGATCGGCCTTCCGGTGTTTGAATTCCCAGCTGATTGATACTGGTATTCGGGCCATTCACTGCCAGTACACTGGGTGTGGTTGGTAATGGAGCTTCAATGGGAGGAGAAACTACAGCAACTGTATTGGGTGGTCCGGGATTGGCTTTTTTACGTTCCCAATGTCCCGGAATAAATTGTCCGTTAACCATGGCATTTCTGGCCCATACATAGATATTATCTCTCGTAGCGCTGAAAACAACCAGGTACGATAATTTTTTACTGAATTGAAGGGTACTCAGATCCGCCACATCTTCGAGTAAGTCAACCGCTATACCATACCCTTTTCCCTGGCTGGCATGTTCATAGAGGTAAGCAACCAGTCCATCAGGTACACGAATGGAAGCAGCCTGATCATTAAAGTCAGTTAGCAGGTATTCGCCGGGTCCAAATGATTTACTGGCACCGCTGAAATTGCTATTTTCAAAAAGTACTACCAGTTTTTTCTGAATAACTACTCCTTCTGCCCTTGTTACCCTGACAGGTTTTTGGCTGAATACCTGGAATGAGGAGACCAGGAGAATAGCCATTACAAATGACTTTTTCATGCGTGCAATTTGAGATGAAAAAATATTGTTTCTGTCGTTTACTAGTGTGCGGAAATCGGTGGGTCAACCAGGGGGCGTGTAAATAATGCCATTAAAGATGGGGAAAATAAAGGAGAAGACAAATACCACTAAGCGGGATATTTTGATAGGTTCAGGTATGAATCCATTTTTTAATCTGGTATAGGGAGGCAAGTATCAATGGAAAATCAGCAGATAGAGAGAAATCCGGGAAATTAGTTAAAACTTACAGCGCATACCTTTATTGCAGTATCCGGCCTTACCGGAGATTTTTCTTTGCTGCCATGCTTTGTAAATGCTGTTGAACTATAATAAAA
Source organism: Chitinophagaceae bacterium (assembly GCA_016720745.1). GTDB lineage: Bacteria > Bacteroidota > Bacteroidia > Chitinophagales > Chitinophagaceae > JJ008. The sequence continues at coordinate 1,200,024 of JADKKA010000018.1, forward strand.
AATGGGCAAAGGCCATCCGGCTTTACCCATCTCTGGTTATACAAAATGCTCAGGCATGTAATCTGGCGATGAATACAGAAATTTTATCTTACAAGTATTTCCGGAATACTACTCACGCACACAATTCCACCTTAAACGCCAAACTGAAATAACTGTAGAAATTATCCTTGCGCTGGCTGGTATCGCTGCTCCATTCCTGCCCAAATACAAATGGTTTACGGGCATGACTGGCAGCTTCTCCGATTCCAATGATTCCTTTTTCTGTTTGCAGCCGGAACGCATAGTGCCCGTTTTGTTGCAGATTTACAGGATCCAGTTCAAAGCGCAACCAGCGGGATTCATCATTTCTTTCAATCTCCAGGGTGCTTTTTCCAAGCGAAGGACCCCATACATGGGTTACAGGGTCAAATTCATGCAGGGTTAACTCAACCGCACCCGGCTGGGTAACAGCTGATGAATAAACCTGGATATTGTTAAGCTGGCCATCTGCCGGACAGGAAAAAGTCTGACCGGCCAAACGGTCGTTGGCATCATGAGATAAGTGTCCGATCCATAAAGTAGTGTTATTCTCAGTCTGACTGAGCACAGGACGGGAAAGCATGGTTTTCATAAGGTTGTTTTTTAAGTGTTACACAGGACGGAAACCAGTGAGATAGCTGGTATTTTCTAATAACACTGCAAATTGTTTCCATATTGTATCCTTACATATGATTATACTCAGTCCCGGGATTATTTAACAGGGAAATGCGGATTTCCCCGGATAATTACTAGGGATTTTGCTTAAATTCACAAAGCCCCCGGGCAAAATATTTATGTGGATAAACCGGTTTTTGGGGTGGATAGAAGGTGCGTAAAGAAAAACTCTTAAAAAATAGATACCGTATCAGTTCGCCACTTTAAATTCGCCATCCTGATCGGACGGAAACATTCCACTAACATAGAAATAATCATTTCTTAAGACGGACGGAAGAAGCGCCCAGGGGCAGCTGCCTGCCAAACGGGTAGTTGAAAACTGATGGTTTAACTTATTATCGCTATAGCAAAGAACATGGACCTCTCGAACCTGAATAAAGACCGCGCTTCAAAGCAAAGAAGAAAATCAACCCCTGACCTCGGCAGTATGGTATTTGGGAAAGTGCCCCCCCAGGCCAAAGACCTGGAAGAGGCTGTTCTGGGTGCGATCATGCTGGAAAAAAGTGCCTTTGATACCGTGGTGGAAATCCTGAAACCCGAGTGTTTTTATGTGGAGGCCCATCAGCGTATTTACCGGGCCATGCAGGGGCTGAGTAATAAAAGCCAACCTATCGATATCCTGACAGTAGCAGAAGAACTTCGTTTCCGGGAAGAGCTGGAAATGGTTGGCGGCGCTTATTACGTGACCAAACTGACCAATGCTGTTGTTTCCTCTGCCAATATCGAAACACACTCCAGGATCATCCTTCAAAAATTCATCCAGCGTGAACTGATCCGCATCAGCGGGGAAATTATCGGGGATGCTTACGAGGATTCTACTGATGTATTTGACCTGCTTGATGATGCAGAAACAAAGCTGTTCGAAATCACCAATAATCACCTTCGCAAGAATTTTGATACCATCGATTCCGTACTGGTAAAAACCATTCAGCGGATCGAAGACCTGCGTCATAAAAACGAAGATGTAACCGGGGTACCCAGTGGTTTTCCTTCCTTGGACCGGGTTACATACGGCTGGCAGCCAACCGACTTAATTATCCTGGCAGCCCGACCTGCCGTGGGTAAAACCGCTTTTGCACTGAACCTGGCACGTAATGCGGCCATGAATGCGGCCAAGCCCACCGGGGTAGCCCTGTTCTCCTTAGAGATGAGTGCCGGTCAGCTGGTTCAAAGGATTCTGGCAGCAGAAAGTGAAATCTGGCTGGAGAAAATTGCCCGCGGTAAACTGGAAGAACATGAAATGAAACAGCTCTATGCCCGCGGTATCCAGCGACTGGCACAGGCACCACTGTTCATTGATGATACACCGGCCCTGAACATTTTTGAATTGCGTGCGAAATGCCGTCGTTTAAAAAACAAACATAATATCGGACTGATCATTATCGACTACCTGCAGCTGATGAGTGGTACCGGAGAAAACCGGAACAGTAACCGTGAACAGGAAATCAGTAATATCTCCCGTAACCTGAAAGGACTGGCCAAAGAATTAAGTGTGCCCATCATCGCCCTCTCCCAGTTGAGCCGGGCCGTGGAAACAAGAAGTGCCGGTAAAGACGGAAATAAAATGCCCCAGCTGAGTGACCTCCGTGAATCCGGAGCGATTGAGCAGGATGCGGACATGGTAATGTTCCTTTATCGTCCCGAATACTACGATATCACCAGCAATGAAATGGGAGAAAGCAATAAAGGGGAAACCCATGTACGTATTGCCAAACACCGGAATGGTTCCCTCGAGAATATCAAACTCAAAGCCCTGCTTCATATTCAGAAATTCGTGGAAGATGATGGCAGTGGCGGATTTGGACCCGGACTCCCCGGCAACTGGAAACCTGTGAGTGATAATGACGGAGAAGGGGGTGGGGCACGTGTGTTCATCCAAACCGGCAGTAAGATGAATGATTTGCCGGATGATGAGGATACACCTTTCTGATAAGTGATGTTATTTTGCAGTATGTCATGCCGGGCCTGACCTCCCGGACCGGCATCTTTTATAAATAGTATCGATGGCACTTCCTTTTTTTTATATCGCAAACTATGATGAACAGCCGGTGATTGAACTGGAGGAAGAAGCTGCCCGCCATATCGTACAGGTATTGCGGATGAAAGAAGGCGATCAGCTGCATCTCACCAACGGAAAAGGGATTTTAATACTTGCTGAAATTTCGGCCACAGAAAAAAAGTATTGTGCCGTAAGAGTACTCGAAACCTCCACACAACCAGCACCGGAAAGAAAAGTCAGTATTGCTATTTCTCTGGTTAAAAATCCAAGTCGTTTTGAATGGTTCCTGGAGAAAGCCACTGAAATAGGCGTCAGTGAAATCATTCCGCTGATTTGCTCCCGCACCGAAAAAGAAAAATTCCGCCACGATCGCCTGAATGCCATTTGCATCAGCGCCATGCTGCAAAGCCAGCAGGTTTGGTTACCGGTTTTACATGAGCCGGTGAAGTTTGAGAATATGGGAAAGTGGAAGTCAGAAAATGGAATCAACCTGATCGCCCATTGTGAGGAAGGCGTTAAATCAGGACTACAGCATTTACACATTTCCACATCTCCACATTCCCACATTTCCATTCCCTCATTTGCATCGGCCCCGAAGGTGATTTTACCCCTGATGAAATTGCTCAGGCCTTAAAGGAAGGATTCCAACCTGTTACACTGGGTAATACCCGTTTAAGAACAGAGACGGCAGGAATCGTAGCAGCCAGTCTGCTCGTGAATGCCTGATCAGATCAACCGGTAATCCTTTGCGAGTTTGAGTAAATGCTGTGTAGTATTGGCATTCAGTTTCTGCATCAGGTTCTTCCGGTGTGTTTCAATCGTATAATGGCTGAGAAATAATTTGTCAGCAATCTGCGGACCGGTGAGGCCCTCATATAATAATTCCAGTATTTCTTTTTCGCGTCGGGTCAGCACCGGTACTTTATTCATTGCATCTTTCAGAGAATGAAACTGCTCCAGTATTTTCTGGTTAGCGGCCTGGCTCAGGAAGATTTTACCGTTCATTACTTCATCAATAGCGCGGATCAGTTCATCTCTTTCCATATTTTTCAGCAGATATCCATTACCTCCATTCGCCAATAGTTGAGTAATGATACCGGCCTCATTGGTGGAAGTAAGTCCTATGATTTTAACTGCTTTATTTTTCTGCCGGATGATTTTGCAAAGCTCCAGTCCATCCATATCCGGTAAACTGATATCCAGTAAAATGATATCCGCCGTTTCCTTTTCCAGAAAGCTGATGGCTTCCGCTGCATTCTTGCAAATCCCGGTTACCTGCAAATAGTTCAGGTCAACAAGCATCCGGGAAATACCTTCTCCCACCAGCGGATGATCATCTATAATAAGCAGGGATAACATATTTAATTATAATTACAGCCTAAAATACAAATCAGTGATTATAAAAATCAGGAATTAATCAGAAAATCCATCATCACCGTAGTGCCAATTTCTTTTTGGGAATCGATCGACATTTTACCATTGAGATAATGCACCCGGCTTTCCACTGAATGAAGTCCGGCATGATTTCCCGGACCCTTATCTGCCAGATTAAACCCTCTTCCGTTATCCTCCACCACCACACTCAGCCGGTTTTGATCCAGATTGAACTGAATCAATGCTTCGGTAGCCTGGGCATGTTTAATGATATTATTCAGCAATTCCTGTATGATCCGGAACAGCATGACTTCGGTGGAAGAATTCAGCCGTTCATTCATGCCATAGGCCTGCAGGGATACCTGTAATAATTTACCGGCACTGATGCTGTTACACAATTCCTGGGTGGCCTGCACCAGTCCGATTTTGATCAGTACCTCGGGCATCATATTATGCGCAATTCGTCTAACTTCTTCCGATGCTGTGTTGACCATCTCATAACTCTTGGTAAAAAGCGGATTTGTTTTCAGTGAACTTTCTTCATGTTGCAAAGTGCTGAAATGCATTTTGATAGTGGAGAAGAGTCCACCCAATCCGTCATGCAGGTCCTTGGCAATCCTTGTTCTTTCCGTTTCCTGTCCGTTGATCATGGATTGCAGTGATACCACCTGTTGTTGTCTTTCCAGGAAGCGGATTTCTTCCTGCTGTATCTTTTTATCTTTTTCGGCAATGATTTGTTTTTGTTTGGTATTCCGATAAAGCACCAGCATCAGCAGCAGCAGTGCAGCTCCGCTGATGCCGCCGATCAGCAGCCAGCGGTTTCTTTGAACGAGCTGGATCTTATTGTTAGCGTTCTTCAGATTCAACTGGGCGATTTCATTTTCTTTTTTCTCCACCTGGTACCTGGCTTCCAGGTTCAGGATGGATTTTTTTGTTTCCTCGTTACTGGCACTATCGGTATAACGGGCAGTGAGTTCAGCATAAGCCAAAGCCTGCCGGTAATCCTGATGACTTTCGGCAATTATCTTCAGGATGCCATAAGTGCCGGCTGTTACTTTGTGGTTTTTTAATTCGAGGGCAATGCGGTTGCTTTCCTTTGCAATCAGGGCCGCTTTATCTGTTTGCCTTACTGCGAGGTACTGCCTGGCCAGGTTTTCTCCCACTTCTGCTTTGAAATAAAAATTTTGCGTACTGTCCGCTATTCGATAGGCTGTTTCATACGCTTTCAGTGAAGCTGTAATATCGCCAGTAGCATGATAAAAAGCGCCGGTTGTATTATACACAAGGCCGGTAACATGGATATTATTTAATTGTTCGCGGAGAAGATTGGCGGTGTCGAGGTGTAATCCGGCATTCGTCAGATCCTTTAGTTTAAGATAGGCATCTGTAATATCCAGGTGGATCATGACCCGGTAGCGGAGTTCATCGGGATAGTTTTTTAATTCCAGGGCCTTCTTTTCATAGGCGATTCCTTTTTCAATCAGATTTTCTGCAATCAGGTTATGACCCAGGTTGCCGTAGGTCTGGGGAAGAAAGACGGTGAACTGCGGGTTGGTGGATCCTTCGATCAAACGGGCTGCACGGGTCAGGTAGTCGGCGGCTTTGGCAAAATCAGAGAGGTAATTAAAGAGCAGGGCATTTCCATTGATGGTGTAGAGCTGCAGGGCGGTGTCTTTATTAAGAATAGCGATCTGTTCCCCTTCATCGAAATAATAACGGGCACTGTCATAGCGGGTCAGGCTGTTATAAGCCATTCCGGCGTTGTAAATGATCCGGCCGAGTTTTTTGGGATGGTTCACTTTGCGGGCCGGGGCGATAGCCAGCAGGGTATATTTTAATGAGGAATCATATTCTCCTTTATTATAGAAATAGCGCTGGATTTCCATGAAAGCGTTGAGCGAATTGGTATCCGGTTTGGCCCGGAGCGCAATTCCGAGCAGACTGTCTTTGGGAAAGAAAGGCGTTTGCGCGGAACTAGTTTGAATGAACAGGAACAATAGTATTAGAGACAGGATGCGACGGGCCATATTTTTTTTGCAATAAAATGTTTATTGGTCAGACTGAAACTACCGGGATTCAGGTATTCTTCTGCCTTAAAATAACTGCTTTTAGGGGATTGGGCAAGCCTGGCCGGAAAAATAGTTTTGGAGTCTAAATCGAAAAAACTAAAAACATGAAAAAGCTCCTCTTTGTTTCCCTGATTGCATTAAGTCAAATGCAAGCCGATGCTAAAATCTGGCGGGTCAATAATACGGCTGGAATCAATGCCGATTTTACCAATTTAAACAGCGCCATTTCCAATGCTTCCGTTCTTGATGGCGATACCATTCATCTGGAACCATCAGCAACCATTTACAATGCTTCATTTACTTTGAATAAAAGACTGGTTTTGATCGGCTATGGTTATTTGCTGACGGGTACGGGAAGTAATACGGGTTTACAGGAAAGCACACAAAACGCTGCAATCAATGCCATCATCACATTGGCTTCCGGAAGTGCCAACAGTAAGCTGATGGGAATCGATCTTCCGGGGTCTCAGTTTCTGTTTGCCAGTGGTTATTCCGGAAATGTAAATATTACCTTCGAAAAATGTAAGATAAATGGCGGGAACCCCATGGTTTTTGCTGCAGGAGCCACTTACAGTGGTATCAGCTTCCGGAAATGTTTATTTAATGGCGTAAATTTTAATACAGCACCGGCTGTTGCGGCATTGAATAACCTGACCGTGGAAAACTGTATAGTAGTTGGAAATGTTTTCTGGCTCAAACCTCCTGCAGGCACTAATATAGTTATCAGGAATAATACATTTAGCCTCGCTACAAATCCTGCCGTGGATGTAAATAATGCCTATGTGGCCAACAATATTTTTCTCACGGGTTCTATTCAAAACTCATTTATTAGTTGTAATGTCAAAAACAATGTATTTACAGCGAATCAAACTGGTGTCACCATTGGGCCTTTAAGTACCAATGGCAATAACCTGGTGAGCCAGACCCTTGCTTCATTGATTCTGAATACGGGCAGTGATGATGGAAAATTTCAGTTAGCGGCTGGTTCTCCTGCTATTGGTGGCGGTGTTGATATCAGCGGTTTTAAACCGGATTGCGGCGCTTTCGGGAGTAATGACCCCTACAAACTTTCAGGGATACCCGGTATCCCTACCATTTACAGTTTAACCGTACCGGCGAGTATTCCTGTAGGAACACCTACCATGAATGTGACCCTGAGTACCCGGAACAATAATTAATCAATTTAAAAATCTGGGTATGAGAAATTATTTATTCCTGCTCCTGCTTTGTGCTTTTTACAAAGCGGATGCACAAGACCCGGCCTATCCGCCTGCGCCGGCGGCACTGCTAAATATTGTAAAGGCAGAGTACTTTATTGATACGGATCCCGGTTTTGGATCCGGTAATGATATCAGCATTACTCCCGGAGTGGATATTGCTTCCATACCGGTTATCGTGAATACGACAGCTTTGTCCGTTGGCGCACACAAACTGGTGATTCGGTCAAGGAATGCGGAAGGACACTGGAGTATCAGTTCGATCCGGCAATTTATCATTGACTTTGACCCCGCTTATCCTTTGGCAACAGCGGCTCCGCAATCCGTGATCCAGGCAGAGTATTTTGTAGATACAGATCCGGGGTTTGGAAACGGAATATCGATCACTGTAAGTCCGGCCGTTAATATCTCCGGTTTCACAGCGGCTATAAATTCAAATTTAATCAGCCCCGGTGGCCACAGGCTCTACCTGCGTACCCTTAATAATGAAGGTAGATGGAGTGTAACCGGCAGTCGCGCATTTGTCATAGATGAAAACCCGGCATATCCGGCTGCACCATCCGCCCCGGGAAATATAACTTTCCTGGAATATTTCTTTGATACGGATCCGGGTTTCGGTAACGGAACTGCCGTGAGTATAACGCCCGCTGTTGATATCAGTGCGCTGACTATTCCGGTCAATACGGCTGCACTGACACAGGGGACGCATTATTTATACATCCGGAGTTTTGATGATTGGGGCATGACCAGTGTGAGAGAATTACTGGTGAGCAGTACACTGCCTGTAACCTTCGCCAGCTTCAGTGGCAAGTTGCAGGGAAATAATGTACAGCTCAGTTGGGTAACCAGCACTGAAATCAACAGCAGTCATTTTGAGGTAGAAAGAAGTAAGGATGGTATTCACTTTAGTAAAATCGGACTGACCGCTGCTGCCGGCAACAGTAACAGCCGTCAGGATTATGCATTTATTGATCCTTCGCTTACAGAAGGAACCTATTATTACCGGCTCAGACAGGTAGATAATGATGGACGTTCTAAATATTCAGCGGTTATCAATATCCGTGTGAGAGCAAAAGCAGAAATTGTTGTAATGCCCAACCCGGCCAGTCAGCAAATACAGATTACAGGATTGCCACTCAATAGTTCCTATATCATTTTTGATGCAGCAGGAAGACAGGAACGCATGGGTACCTGGAATGGCCAGCCCATATTATTGAAAGGATTGTCCGCTGGTATGTACTTTTTACAGGTACAGCAGGGCGATCAGCTGATCCGTAAGCCATTTATTAAACAATAAATCGCTTTTCATGTTTCAAGTAGTCGCCCTGGTTCTCCGGGGCGGCTTTTTTTATAGTCAATTAGTGATAAGGTAAATCTGGTATATTGTTTTACTACAAAGCATACTGACTACTTTCAGTCATCATTCCGGTTAAAAGTGAAAGGTAAAAAACAGTATTTTGAGGAATGAATCTTTCAGCGCCCAGGCTGTTCTTTTTATTGCTGGCAAATACAGTTATTTGCCTGAGCGCCTATTCCCAAAGCCGGCCGGGTTATTTCAATTATACGGCTGCGAACGGACTGTCTGATGATGTAGTCACCTCGCTGCATCAGGATCAGCAGGGTTTTTTATGGGTGGGTACGGCGAATGGACTTTGCCGTTTTGATGGGACCCAGTTTTACCGTTTTCCGCAGGGATCCCAGGGGTCTTCCTCCATCATGGGTGATCTGATCCTGGATTTTGAAGAAGACGGTGATTTTATCTGGGTTGGTCACCGCTATGGCCTGACGAAGATCAATAAATACAATCTGCACTGCGAGAATTTTATCACACCTGATACAGGAACAGTCTATGTGTACACCAGGGCCATCAAGGATATTTATAAAGACAGTAAGGGAACCCTCTGGCTGGCCGGCTGGGGTAGTCTGATGAAATTTGACCAGGGGAAAAATGCTATTGTAAGAATAGCTGATTCATTATTGGAACCCGGTTTGCGGAAAGCGGGGATCTTAAAAATTATTCCCGAAAATGATCAACGCATCCTGCTCATCACTTCAGGCGGCAGTTATGGGTTTAATCATCAGACCAATCGTTTTGATACTGCCATCAATCCAAGTATTCCGATACAGCTTTTAAAAGGCCAGCATATCCGGCTGAATCCCTACTGGAACTCATTTCGTTCTGATATCACGGTGAATTGTGAGGCAGCTGATATGACGATCGGTTTATCAAGAGGAGAGAAAAGCCCCGGATTCAGAAAAGTGAAAAGTATTTATGTGGATGACAGTCTGCATGTATTCCTGAACCAGGAAAATAACCAGGCACAAAAATGGACTCCTGCCAATGCTGTTGCAGAAACAGTTCCTCCTTTCAATGCTGGTTATGCTTTTGGAGGTTTATCTGCCTGGGCTACCAATGAAGGGCTCTTTATTACTGATCTGAAAGAGGAGTATATCAGCAAACTGAATCTTACTGAGCTGCTGCAGAAAGGTAAGGGATCTGTAAATGATATCAATGATGTGACAGACTTTGGATCCGGTCAATGGTTAATTGCAGGCGGAGAAGGCTTGTATTTGCTGGATAAAAAGAATTTCTCCATCCGTACTTTCAGCACCTGGAAGGATTCGTTGATCCGTAAGGTCTTTGTCATGCCTGACAAAACCATCTGGCTTTCCACTGAAACCTGGCTCTATGCATTTGATCCGGTTACAGAAACAATCAGGAAAAGGGAGTACATTAATTCTTATGTGGTTGATTTCCTGCTTAGGGAGCAGGTATTGCTGATTGCCCTGCGCAGGAATGGGCTCATGACGATTGATTTCCGGACCCATGCTATTAAAAAAATAACCGATTCAGACAGCAATCGTCTGGTGGCGGATAACAGGATTACTTCGGCAAAGCCGTTTGGGAAAAACGGAGATTTATTATTGACCTATAATAATTCGGGTAATTATTCTGTCGTCAATCTTGAAAAGGGAACCTATAAGCATTATCGCCTTGATAAAAAATCCTCGGTATTTAATGAGCCTTTTGTGATATTAACCAGTTATGCTTCAGGGAAAAAATGCTGGATGGGCTTTTACCTGGGTGGCTTGCTGATGTACGACAGTACAAATGGGCAATGGCGGAATTTCACCACTGCTGATGGTTTAAGTTCAAATAGTGTGTATGAAGTTTTTCCCGATCTCCATCACCGGCTATGGTTAGTGACGACGGGCGGCATTGATATTTTTGATATAGCCAGTTCGAGTATTTACCATCTCCCTGTAAAACTAAACAGCGGTTCGCAGGTTGGTGGAGTAATCAGCAGCAATGGAAAACTGTTGGTCTATAATAAAGAACAAATTCTGGAAATTGATATGGATTTTAATCCATTGAAGGGAAAAAGAAGTATTGTGTTCAGTCAGCTGCTGACAGATTCCGGACAAGCAGATTTGAAGGATGCCCGTCTGAACCTGGCGTATAATAAGAATTATTTTAGCGTCGTTTTCTCCCTGCTGTCTTACGGAATCGGTGCACCGGTTGAATATGGCTACCGGATGAAGGAAAATGCAGACTGGATCTATATCGGCGGGGAGACAAAACTGAATTTCAGTAACCTGGCACCTGGTCATTATCATTTGCAGATCAGGGCTACCAATGAATACGGGCAATGGGTGTATTATTCCGATAAGCTTGATGTTATTATACGGTATCCATTCTGGCGGACTGGCTGGTTTTATCTTTTGTTGGTATTTCTGGCAGCAGGCGCCCTTTACTTATTATACCGGTATCGCTTAAGACAGTACAAAAAGATCACTCGCTTAAAGGAAAAAATATCGAGGGATTTACATGATGATATCGGGGCTTCGCTCAGTAGTATCCATATTTATGGCGATCTGGCCGGTAACAGTTGGGAAACACAGCCCGAAAAGAGCCGGGAGATGATCGGAAAAATTGCACAGCAGGCCCGTGAGCTGATTGGAAGGATGAGTGATGTGGTCTGGAGCCTGCAGTCACCCGGAACGGAAAAAAATAATTTCGGATCAAGGCTCAGGAATTTTAGTCAGGAGATGCTGGCGGTAAAGGGTATTCATGTCGAGTTTGACATTGATGATGGGCTGGCAGCCAGCATTCATAACCCGAATACCAGGAAGAACCTTTTATTAATTGCCAAAGAAGCTATGAATAATATTGCCAAGTACAGTCAGGCTACCCATGCGGTCGTCCGCTTTTACCGGCAAAAGCGAACCGCTTATCTGGAGATCACAGATAATGGGATTGGCATTGGCGATTTGTCATTGAAAAATGGAAATGGCCTTAACAATATGCAGGAGCGATGCCGGCAATTAAATGGCGAATGTAAAATAACAGCAGGACCGGAGGGAGGGACGGCTATTCTCTGTTCTTTGCCAATAGCTATTATTAGTCATATCGGCTGAGGGCCTTAAAAATTACTTTTGAGTATGATCAGGGTAGCGGTGTACGATGATAACAAAGCCAGGCGGGAAAGCCTGCAGGCATTTATTGCCATGTCTCCGGAACTGGAAGAAGCAGGGGTGTATGAAAACTGTGCCGGTATTCAGCAGCATATTCAGGAATCCAAACCGGATATCATCCTGATGGATATTGAAATGCCTGAGGTGAACGGCCTGGAAGGAGTGAAACAGGTGAAACAGCAATATCCGGAGATCAAAATCATCATGCAAACGGCTTTTGATGATGATGATAAGATCTTTGCGGCCTTACAGGCAGGGGCGGAGGGCTATATTTTGAAAAGCGCTTCCGTGATTCAAATCGCACAAAGCATTGATGATGTGATGAAGGGCGGAGCTGCCATGACACCTTCGATTGCTTTAAAAGTAATGCGTTATTTCGGTCAGCAGAAGACCAGTAGCGCAGTGGATTATAATCTTTCTCCCAAAGAAAATGAAGTGCTGAAGCACCTGGCCACCGGACTCAGTTATAAAATGATTGCCGATCAGATGGGGATCAGTTACTTCACCGTGAATAACCATGTGAAAAAGATTTATGAAAAATTACAGGTGCATTCACTGGGGGAGGCCATGGCACTGGCGCACAAGGAGAAATTGATATAGGTCTTTATTAAACATAGCCATTCCGGATCCCGAACACCAGCAGCTCTCCCGTGCTTTTGCATTCCGTTTTGTGCAGCATATTCTGCCGGTGATTATCGACTGTTTTTTGAGAGAGCTGTAAGATAGCGGCAATTTGTTTGCTGCTATGTCCTGATGCCAGCAATCTTAATACTTCTATTTCCCTGTTGGATAAAGATGCTGCTGGTGCATCGGCATTGGGCAAACTTTTTCCATCCACACAAATAAACTGCTGGCAGCGTTCATCATACGTATCCAGTATACTCATGGTGGCGATACCATCACTTTTAATATGGTGAATATTCGTTAACAGGGTTAAGCCAAATAATATATTCCCTTTTTCATCCAGTAGTTGGTCAGCATATTGCACCATCATCCAGTTATACACATTACTGGCATTGAGCATCCGTAAATAAATCGTAGCCCTGTTATGGGGTTTTCTTTCAGGGGGTAATTGCATGAAATGATTGACCCAGTAATTGCTGAAAGCAAACATCTGGGCCAGGTCTTCCGGATGGGTTCTGTTGAATAATGCCTGCGGGGCCTGGTGCAGTAGTTCGGATTCCTCAATACCTAATAACTGTTCAAAAGCACCGCCACAAGCTACGGTGGTCCAGTTGATGGTATCGGCAATAAACCATAAGTAGGTACCAATCGCCAGTTTTTTATAGTGCTGTATTGTTGGTTCAAAAATCTGGTAAGGGGATTCGCTGTAGCTGACGGTCCGGGTATGCCCAAAACTCAGGCGCAGGTCTTCCTCCTTTACGGGGCTGAGCAAAGTATAAGTGGTTTGTTGCATCTGTTAAAAAGTGTAGGGATTAATCCCTATTGGCAGCCAGTACAGGCCTGGATATTTTCGATGATAAAAATAGAAGATTCAGTGAAGTCGTCGATGGCTAATACTAGCTATTGGATTGCTTTGTGCAATACAACATTTTTACTCCAACCATTAACCAATAATCATTTTGACTGTTATGAGAAAGCTATTCCTTATCCTCCTTCTTATTGTACTGGTAGTCATACAAAAGGCCAATGCCCAGACACCGGTGGCCTGGTATCCGCTCAATGGGAATGCTAACGATATCAGCGGGAATAACCTGAATGGTACCATCTTTGGCTCCCTCAGCTTTGTGAATGACAGAAATGGAAATGCCAATAGTGCTGTTTCATTTGATGGGAACACGGCTAACCGGATCGAAATCCCGGACCATCCTTTGCTCCGTCCTTCCAGCCTGACCATCACATCCTGGGTAAAACTGAACAACCTGGATGGAATACAAACCTTTGTTTCAAAATCTCTGCTGCCTTGTATCAACGACTCATGGCACTATGGTTCGTTTGGGTCAATTTTTTCTACCTGGGCTTCACGTACTACATCCTGCGGGGATTTTGCACAGGTTACTACAGCCGCACAAAGTAATATCTGGAGGTTTTATGCTGTTACGATTGATGCGGATGCCGACGAAATGAAATTATATATAAATGGGGTATTGCAAAATACTGTTTCTTATACTGGTGTGATTCCTTTCGATAACAATCCGGTGATACTGGGAGCAGCTATCGAAAACGGTTCATTAAGTTTCCCAATGAATGGTGTATTAGACGAGGTTAAAATTTTTAATACGGTACTGACTCCAGCACAGATTGTTTCAGAACTTGGAACTTTTTCACCTGCCAACTTCCGGACAGTGAATTCCGGCGACTGGGGTAATCCCGCCACCTGGGAAGTTTTTGATGGAATTAGTTTTGTGCCTGCTGGAACGGCACCATCACCTATTGATGGGATCATCACGGTCAGATCAGGTCATAACGTTTCAATTAATAGTGGTATCAGCGTTGACCAACTTGTCATTGAATCCGGAGCAACCCTGAACCAAAATACAGATATCACAATTGCCAATGGGGCCGGTACCGATATCAGCGTCAGCGGCACCTATAACTGGAATGCCGGCCTTATGAATTTTCCGGGTAATATGGTCGTGGAAAGCGGGGGAGTACTCAATTTGAATAGTAATGTGAATTACGGCGTCAGGGCATCCATCACCAATAACGGCACTTTCAACTGGCTGGAAGGAAATTTGAAGTTCAGTGATAATCCTGTTATTACGAATAATGCCCAGATGAATATTGCCTGTAACAGGGTTACACAGCCCGATTTTTCAGGCGGAACCTTTCTGAATGCCGGAACGATCACCAAAACCAGTACCGGGACCACACAATTAGGGGGTCTTGATTTTACTAACAGTGGCACTTTTTCGACAGCAGGTACGATTGATATGATTTCCGGTTTCACGAATACAGGTATCCTCAATTTAAATGCAGGAGATTTTAATATTGGAAGTTCCGGCGTATATACTCATAACACCGGAGGAACTATAACCGGGACGGGCAGCATCAATAATTTTGTTGTGTTTGTGGTCAACGCCAATCTTTCTTTACCGGCGGGCATAACTTTCAATACCTATAGTGATTTCATCGTTGCCAATGGGGTAACGATGACGCTTAACGGCAATATGAACTGGTTTCTTGATAACGGTCTGGGATCGGGTGCCAACCTCCTGCTGTCTTCAAATGCTGTTTTGAATTTTCTAAGCAGTAGTGTGAAATATGTGAATGGTAATATTACAAATAACGGCACGATCAACTGGCAGGATGGGCAAATCCGGTTCAGCAGTAATCCTGTTATTACTAATAATGGAAACCTGGTTATTTCCTGCGATAATAGTACGGCACCTGAGTTTTCAGGCGGTACTATTGTTAATAATGGCACGATTTCCAAAACAAGTACCGGCACTACCATTTTTTCAGGCGTCGACAATTTTACCAATAATAGCAGCGGTGTTATCAGGGGAACCGGTACCATTAATCTTGCCGTGGGTGCCTATACCAATAATGGGGCGATCTCTCCTGGCAACTCACCCGGAATTTTGACTATTGAGAGTGCCGATCCCCTGCTGCCAAACGGTAATTTGCAAATTGAAATGCTGGATGGAACCGGCCCGGGCACAGGGCATGATCAACTGGTTAGAAGCAGCAGTCTGAGACTGGCAGGCACGCTTACCGTTACTGAAACAGGCAGTGTACCAGATGGCACTTATACTATCGTGAACCTGAATGCAGGCGTTATCACCGGTTATTTTGATCAGATTGTCAAGCCCGCCGGTTATAGTGTGGTTGTTAACAGCACGAATGTGCAACTCATCAAAGGCGGCCCGCCTGTTAATCCTGCCCAACCCGGCAGCGGAAAAGCCATCAGTTTCGATGGGGTAAATGATGTAATACAGGTTCCGAATGTAGCCAACGATGATTTTACTTATGAATTATGGATTAAAACTTCACAGGTTGGAGCCAATGCCGGAAGCCAGGCATTCGCAGGTACAGGCATCCTGTCAGGAGATGTTGGAAGTGCCACCACTGGTGATTTTATTCCGATGGCATTAAATGGCAACTTAATCAGTTTTGGAACAGGGGATCCAGATCAGACGATTACCGCCGCCACACCGATAAATGATAACAAGTGGCACCATGTAGCGGTAACGAGAGACAAGAATACGCTGATTAAAAAAATCTATATAGATGGCGTGGAAAGCGCATCGGGCAGTTGCAGTAGTTTATCCTACAACTTAAATCCATTTATATACATCGGAGCAGACTTTGTTGACAATGTCTTTTTCGAAGGGCAACTGGATGAAATACGGGTATGGAATATTCCGTTGACACAAAGCCAGATCCGGGACCGCATGTGCCGTAAAATCACCAACAGTGATGCCTTGTTTGCCAACCTGGTTGCCTATTATAATCATGATGAAACAGTGGGAATTATCACTTATGACCGGACCGGCAATACCAATGATGGATCTTTCATTAATAACCCCACCCGGGTGACCAGCGGAGCTGCCATCGGCGATGCCAGCAATCATGATTATGTGAACAGTACCAAAACAGCCAGTATTGCACATCCATCGGGTGAAAGCTATACCGTAACCTCCACCTCAGGTAATCCTGATGGGATACATGTGTACCGCGTGGATGAAAAACCCAATACATTGGCCGGAGCAGTCGGAGTGGGCGGGAATAATAAATACTTCGGCGTCTTCCAGGTAAATGGAACATCACCGGTTTATACCGCCGTGTACAACTATGATGGTAATCCCTTTGTTGGCACTTTAAATGAAGCACAGGTTCGTTTGCAAAAAAGAAATGACAATGCTACCATGGTATGGTCGCCACTGTCCAATACACCTGATGTGGTGGCCAATACGATTACCGTTACTGGAGAGAGTACAGAATATATCCTGGGCAAACAGGGAGATCCGCTGCCTTTAAAACTGATCAGTTTTACCGGCACTAAACAAAACAGCAATGCTCTGCTGCAATGGACCACCAGCAATGAAGTAAATCTGAGTCATTTTGAAATCCAGCGCAGTGATAATGGACAGGTCTTTACCACAATAGGAACACTGAGAGCAGGTGGCAATACCTACTCATTCCCTGATATCAATGTTTTTGTTAGTAAAGCAAACGTATTCTACCGGTTAAAATCAGTAGATACAGACGGCCAATTTACCTATACCAATATCATTAAACTCAGTCAGCAGTTGTCCGGATCACTGACCATCTACCCCAATCCTGTGAAGGATGTACTCAGCATCAGTGGCCTGAAACAAAACGGAAGCATCCTCTTGTATGGCATGGATGGAAAACTCCTGAAACAGCTAAATGTGAGTGCTCAGGTAATGACAATTGATATGAGGGTGTATGCAAAAGGAATTTATTTATTACATTACACGGCAGAGGGCGAAACAAGAACGCAGCAAATCATCAAACAGTAAAAATGAAAAAACAAGTACGGATTCTCTTTTTATTAACCCTTGTCTTCTTATTGACAGCAGCAAGTACTATTAAAGTAGCGGCCCAGGGAGGTAACTGGTTTATTGGGTTGGGGGAAAATAGTATGCCGGTGGCTTACCTGCAGATTGCGGATTCTGTCAATCCCGACAAAACGATGGCTTTTACGGCTGTTATTGATGTGATTCCAGATGGTACCAGGGAATCAAAACTATTACTGGCTGAATTATTAGCCGCCACTATAAAACCTACTTCCATACCCTCTTTGTTACTCGGCAGGGTGAACGACAGTCTTGAATTGATGGAGGAGCGGATTTGGAGTAATGTCAGCATACAGGAAATGCTGATTCCGGAAATGGATGCCGCCAGCCTTAGGACCTCTGCAAAAATCAGGATCAGGCTTAAAGCTGAAAAAGCAGGGGTGAGATATGGCACAAAGACGAAGGTCAGTTTTACGCCCGCCGACAATCGCCGTGCAGCACTCAGTTCTGCTTACCGGGTCAAAGCAGGAGCCTTACCCGTTCGCAGAATTATAAAGTTCAGCAGCATGCGCCTGACTGCTAATAATAGCGAACAGCTGCCGGTACAGATTGAAATGTTTGCAAGCGAGTCAAAACAATGGATTGAATGGTTCCTTAATGGGGCTGCGGGTACAAAGAAAGAAAAAGTCGCATTGGAAATGTATGGCGCTGATATGCGGTCAGTACTGTTGGAAATTGATCTGGGAGAACTAGAGATTGTTTCAGTCGGCACCAGTTATGCCAATAATCAGCAAACACCACACAAAGTAACGATTGGACTATCGGGAACGATCGGAGCTGTTAGAATCATTAACTAAAGCCTAGCTTAAGAAGCAACCTCTTTCCTGAAAATTGCTATGAAAAAGTATTTTTTATTCAGTCTGCTTATTTTTACCATGTGTAAAAGCAGATCCGGTGAATCATCCTATTTTGATGGCCGGTACAAAGGAGAACATGGCAAAAGTAAATTAACCGCTGATCTGGAGGAAGATGGTAACCGACTGACCGGTGAATTGATCATCGATGGGAAAAAGGCCAGTCTCAATGGAAAGATAAATGAGACCAGTTCGACAGGTACATTGAAAGACAGGGAATCGGGTGAGGTTTTTGATTATGATTTGGAGCTGGACAATGATAAACTGACCTTTCGGTTTTCCTCTCGAGATGATGAAAGAAAAAAAGTGAAATTGATTTTGTACCGTGAAGATGACCGTCCTTCCTCCGAAGACCGGGAACCTAGAGGAAAAACCAAGAAAAAGAGCAAAGCAATGGAACGAAACAGCGACCTGGTAGGTCTTTGGAAAAATTCAGAAGTACTGGGCAGTGGAGAAATGTCGTTTGCCACAGAGTATTTCATGGAATTAAATGAAGACGGGACCATGTCCGCCTGGACCGGTCAAAGTGCCGGATCCGGTATGTCGATGGATAGCGATGAAGCAAATGCCAGCAGGGGAGAATGGTACACGGATGGCGATAAACTATATTTTGTTGATCCCGCAACCAGACAAGAGGACTATACGCTGTACGAGGTAAGCAATAGCGGCTTGCTATTGCACAATGGGGGTAGAGAAAAGAAAGTTTACCGGCGGGTGAGATGATCTGAATCCAGTATTGCTTACTTCGCCATATCAGATTCATTGGGTTTATCTTCCTCCAGCACTGGTTCATTTAATTCCACCAGATGTGCCCGTTTCTTAGCCGCCCTGCCCATCATGGTCATATTCAGCATTTCCACAATAAAGGAGAAAGCCATCCCGAAATAAATATAATTCTTCAGGTGTAACTGGTGCGCCGCTTCACTATCCCAGCCTTCTATTACCAGTCCCAGTCCAATCATCACCAGGAAGGAGAGGGCCAGCATTTTCAAAGTGGGGTGTTTATGAATGAAACCTGAAATGGCCGGACTGAACAAAAACATCACGATCATGGCAATGATTACGGCTGCAATCATGATCTCGATATGTTTGGCTGTACCACCGGCCGTGATCACACTGTCAAAAGAGAATACGGCATCAATCAGCATAATCTGAACAACGGCCTTACCAAGAGAGATGCCTTTTTCTTTCTTCAATGCCACATTGGGATCCTCGCCCTCGAGTTTGTGGTGGATTTCCATCACCGATTTATAAATCAGGAAAAGTCCACCGGCCAGCATGATGATACTCGCCAGGTCAAAGCCTTTGCCGCCGATGGTAAAAAGATGATTTCCTTTTTGTTTTAATAACCAGGTCAATCCCATCAGGAGCAGACTCCTGGAAAGGATACCGGTGACCATCCAGATCCGGCGGGCCCGCTTTTGGTCTTTTGGATCTTTTAAACGATTCAGTGAAAGCGATACAAAAATCACATTATCGATACCCAGCACCACTTCCAGTACAACCAGAATTAAAAAACTGATGATATTATCGGCTGTAAATAAATGCTCCATGGAATAAATAAAATTGAGGATGTAATATTAATTATTTGGTACTGATTGTGCGGACAATCTTTTTGACAATGGCCGGCCCTTCATAAATAAAACCGGTCCATACCTGTACGAGGGAAGCGCCTGCTTTCAGTTTTTCCTGCGCATCTTCACCGGTAAAAATTCCACCGGAGGCAATCAGGGGAAGCTGTCCCTCTGTTTTTTCTGCAATATATTTCACTACTTCTGTACTGCGCTCACGAACGGGTAAACCACTTAGTCCACCGGCACCAATGGCATTCACTTTATCGGCTGCTGTCAGTAAACCTTCTCTGCTGATGGTGGTATTGGTAGCAACCAGTCCGTCCAGTTTAATTTCGGTGGCCAGGTCAATCACATCATCAATTTGTTCCTTGGTGAGATCCGGAGCAATTTTCAGCAACAGGGGTTTATGTCCATTGGCCACTGCCAGTTCCTTGCGCATCTCCTGCAGGGTGGTTAATATTTTATGCAGTGAATCCTTTTCCTGCAATTCACGCAAGCCTGGTGTATTGGGAGAGCTCACATTCACCACAAAATAATCTACATAAGGGTACAGTTCCCGGTAACAAATTGCATAATCCTTCCAGGCCTCTTCATTAGGAGTTACTTTATTCTTTCCAATATTTCCTCCAATGATCATCCGGTCAGTTTCGGATTTCAATTTTCCCTTTCAATTTTCCATTTTTTCAGCCTCTCCCTCACCACTTCCACCCCCTCATTATTAAATCCCATCCGGTTGATCAGGGCTTTGTCCTTTGGAAGGCGGAACAAACGGGGCTTATCATTACCCGCCTGTGGCAGGGGTGTAACGGTACCAATTTCCACCGCCCCAAAACCCAGACATTCCAGTTCCCGCAGGTAACGGGCATTTTTATCGAAACCTGCACCCAGTCCCACTTTGTTTGGAAACCGAAGGCCGAGTACTTCTGAAGGAACATTTTCTTTGGGAACAAACATCGACCGGAGTATTTTCCTCACCCCCAACCGGCACAGGAGCCGCAGGCTGTTCATGGAAAAATAGTGCACCCATTCAGGAGAAAAAAGAAAGAGAAAATTGCGGAGTAAACGGTACATAATAGCTGCGAAGATAATTGAAGTAGGAGGGATAAAGTACGAAGTACGAAGTTCGAAATTCGAAGTGGGTGTCCCCATGATCCGGCGTTCGTCCTTTGTTTATCGGTCGCCCACTGTCAGACTGATAGATAGACTGACCGACTGAAGACTGTCGACTGCCGGCTGTTTACTAAAGACTAACGACTTTTTTTCCTCACCCGATTCCTTTAATTTTGGTACCGAAAGTTGCATAAACAACTTTTATTTTGACTATGCAGGAAGCTTATATCATCGCCGGATACCGTACCGCTGTTGGCAAGGCCAAAAAAGGAGGATTGCGTTTTTACCGTCCGGATGACCTGGCCGTGGAAGTGATCAAAGGAGTAATGGCTACGGTGCCGCAACTGGATCCCAAGAGGGTGGATGATGTAATTGTGGGAAATGCCGTTCCCGAAGCAGAACAGGGTTTGCAGTTTGGCCGGATCATTTCTGCCCGTGCCCTTGGCTTTGATACACCCGGGGTAACCGTGAACCGGTATTGTGCTTCCGGATTAGAAACCATTGCCATGGCCACGGCTAAAATCAGGATGGGTATGGCGGATTGTATTATTGCAGGTGGAACGGAAAGTATGAGCCTGGTTCCTACCGCCGGATGGAAAACCGTTCCTTCCTATGCCATTGCCAAGGACGAACCCGATTATTATCTCAGCATGGGATTAACAGCAGAAGCTGTTGCCAAAGATTATAATATCAGTCGCGAAGCCCAGGATGAATTCTCTTATCATTCTCATCAGAAAGCGATGGCTGCTATACAAAACGGACATTTCAAACCCGGTATCCTGCCTATCAATGTAGAGGAAGTGTATCTTGATGGCAAGGGAAAAAAACAAAAAAGGAATTATGTGGTGGATACCGATGAGGGTCCTCGTGCTGATACTTCTATTGAAGCATTGACCAAACTGAAACCCGCTTTTGCCCAGGGTGGATCTGTTACAGCGGGTAACTCTTCCCAAACTTCAGATGGTGCCGCATTTGTGATTGTGATGGGAGAGAAAATGATGAATGAACTGGGACTCAAACCGATTGGCCGTCTCGTAGGCAGTGCAGTGGCCGGTGTGCATCCCCGCATCATGGGTATCGGACCGGTTGCAGCGATTCCAAAAGTACTGAAGCAAACAGGCATGAATCTTTCCCAAATAGACCTGATTGAACTGAATGAAGCCTTTGCCTCCCAGGCCCTGGCCGTGATCAGGGAAGCCGGTCTGGATCCTGCCAAAGTCAATATCAATGGGGGAGCCATTGCCCTCGGACACCCCCTGGGTTGTACCGGTTGCAAACTCACGATCCAGAACCTGCATGACATGAAGCGCCTGAATAAAAAGTACGGCATGGTCACCGCCTGTGTGGGTGGCGGTCAGGGTATTGCAGGGATCATTGAGAACCTGTAAAAACCAGCCGTTTAACTTCCGGAACCCTGTTGATCAACAGGATTTTTACGAATATTATTTTTTCCCATATTATCGGGGGAAAGCTGGCATTCCTTTAAACTAATTTGTATTTTTCTGGTCAATTGTTCTTCCTTAACCGGGGAACCAAAACCATTGCTATGGACAGAAGAGAATTCCTGGCGGCTCGCCGTAAACGTAAACAAGCGGAACCCGCTCCGCCAGCACAGTACCGCACCAGCTCGGGTATCAATCCCTATAGCGGATCCTGGACAGATCAGGACCTGATTCACTTATTGAAACGGACCATGTTCGGTGCTAAAAAAGCCGATGTGGATTATTTCAGGGGAATGACCATGAGTCAGGTTGTGGATGAATTACTGAACCCAACCGCTCCGAACCCTAACCCGCCGGTAAAAGAATATGTTACTTCCACCACACCCGGGGTTAATGCCGATGCCAATATTATACAGGGTACTACCTGGGTGAATGATATCAATAGTGATGGGACAGTTCAATCCCAGCGACGCGCTTCCTATAAAAAATGGCTGGTAGGTACCATGGTTAATCAGGACAGAAGCATCCGTGAAAAACTGATCATGTTCTGGGTGGATCATTTTGGAAACGAAACCACCGATGTGGGACTGGGTAATTTTGCCTATACCCAGCATAGCCTGATCCGTTCCTATGCCCTGGGTAATTTCAAAAACCTGATCCGGGATATCACCAAGGATTTAATGATGCTCCGTTACCTGAATGGCTATCTGAATAATAAGAATGCGCCAGATGAAAACTATGCAAGGGAACTGCTCGAACTTTTTACAGTGGGAAAAGGGCCGGGTTCACAATACACCGAGAATGATGTAAAAGAAGCAGCCAAAGTATTAACCGGCTGGCAGATCAATGGAGCTACTTATACTGCAGTGTTTAACCTGGCCAGACATACGACAACTAATAAAACTTTTTCTGCCTTCTTTAATAATACAGTGATCACAGGCAGGAATACTACCACCGCCGGTGACCTGGAACTGGCTGATCTGCTGAATATGATTTTTGCGCAGAACGAAGTGGCCAAATACATTGTCCGGAAGATATATCGCTGGTTTGTGTATTATTCCATTGATGCAGCTACTGAAACCAATGTGATTGGCCCGCTGGCCGATATTTTCCGAAACAGCAATTACGAAATCAAACCCTTGCTGAGTGCACTCTTCAAGAGTGAACATTTCTTTGATACACTCAACAGGGGTTGTTATATTAAAACACCCGCTGATCTGGTGATTGGCTCTCTTCGGGAAATGAATGTGGCCTTTAAACCCGAGACAGACTGGGACACCAATTACGGACTCTGGAATACTTTCAATACCTGGATGGCCAACCTGGGACAAAATCTTCATGATCCTCCCAATGTATCCGGTATGCCGGCCTTTTACCAGGAGCCTTCCTTCCATGAAGTCTGGATCAATTCCGATTCATTACCCAAGCGCAATCAGTTTACCGATACGATGATCCTCACCGGTTATGCCCGTAACGGATTCAGGGTGCAGTTCAACTGTGTGGCTTTTGCACAAACCCTGAGTAATCCCGGTAATCCCAATGACCTGATTGAAGATGTCTTGAAATATTTTTACCGGAACGATCTATCGGCCCAATCCAAGGCACAGATCAAAACACAGATCCTGCTGACCAATCAGCAATGGGATTATTACTGGACCAATGCCTGGGCAGCCTATATTACCAGTCCTACGACTGCCAATTTTAATACAGTGAATACAAGGCTGCGTTCCCTGTTCCAGTATTTCTTTAACCTTTCAGAATACCAGTTGGCTTAAACCGCATTATCATCTTCAACATAATGAAATGAAAAGAAGAGATTTTTTACTCAATACCATACCGGCTGCAGCGGTGCTGCCTGAAGTGATTGATGGCTATACGGTCAAGGCCTTCAATGCCAACTCACCATTGGTGCAGGCATTGATGCGTGGTGATACCCTTACGGATCATGTGCTGGTGATTATTCAGTTATCAGGTGGTAACGATGGAATGAACATGGTGATACCGGTGGCTGATTATTCCAATTACTTTAATGCCAGAAGCAATATCGCCATTCCGCAGAACCGGGTATTGGGAATCACTGGTGTGAATGGTACCGGATTGCATCCTTCCATGACGGGTTTACAAAGTCTGTTTGCAGAAGGCAAGGCCAAACTCGTGCAGGCTGTGGGTTATCCGCAACCGAATTTCTCGCATTTCCGTGCTACCGATATCTGGATGAGTGCTTCCAACAGTAACCAGGAAGTGTATACGGGCTGGACCGGTCGTTACCTGAATTATGAATTCCCGAATTTCCCTAATAATTATCCCAACCCTGATGCGCCGGATCCGCTGGCGATACAGATTGGTTCCACTACCACACTGACCACACAGGGTCCCGTGGTGAATATGGGGATGAGTATTACCAACCCCACTACTTTTTATAATCTCGTGTCTGGAGTTACTGATCCGGTACCCAATACACCGGCCGGAAAGGAATTGTCCTTTATCCGCACCGTGAATCAGCAAACACAGAAATATGCCACGGTGATTCGTGGTGCCGCGAATAATGTGCCCACACAGGGAACCTATCCATCCAATAATACACTGGCCGATCAGTTGAAGATTGTGGCCCGTCTGGTGAAGGGTGGATTAAAGACCAGGGTCTATATGGTGAGCTTTGGCGGATTTGATAATCACTCTGTACAAACACAGGCAGATACCACCACTGGTACCCATGCTACTTTGCTGCAGCGGGTGTCAGATGCCATCAAGGCCTTCCAGGATGATTTACGCGGACTGGGAGTGGAAGATCGGGTGATTGGTATGACCTATAGTGAATTTGGCCGCCGGATCAAATCCAATTCCAGTACGGGTACGGATCATGGCGCAGCAGCACCATTATTTTTATTCGGATCAGGCATTGAGCCAGGAATGTTAGGAGTCAATCCAACCATACCGGTGAATGTAACCGTGAATGATAATGTGCCGATGCAATATGATTTCAGGAGTATCTATGCTACCATCCTGGAAAAATGGTTCTGTCTGGATAAGACGGTAGTGGATTCCTTATTCCCTGCAGGCGTCAACACACAGTTGCAAAGTCTGCCATTGATCAAACCCGGACTTTGTTCCGGCATTACTCCACCGCCACCACCGGTACCGGCCTCCGATAAAATTATCTGGAACTACCCGCATCCTTTTGCACACAATACGGATATCAGTTTCAAAACACAGGGTGGTCATACCCTGGTACAGGTATTCGATACACTGGGCAGATTGCTCGTAACCCTCGTTGAAAAAGACTACCCCACCGCTACCACCGATAAAATCACTTTTGTCGCTGAAGGATTACCCACCGGTATTTATTATGCCCGTTTCCAGAATGGGGTGACGCAGGCGGTGTGGCCGATGCTGAAGGTGAGGGAGTAGGGAGACAGTCGGCAGTCGGCAGTCGGCAGTCAACAGTCGACAGTCAACAGTCAACAGTCGGCAGTCAAGAGTCAGAGACCCTGCTTCTCCAGCGAGTCTCCTGCTTTATCGCGCCTGTAGTCTGTCATTAACATTTTTTGCAGGGACAGGTTGGCTTGCTTTCATTATCATTTTCCTTTGCTTCCGAACATTTCCGGGCAATTATAACAACCCTACTTCTCCAACGAGTCTCCTGCTTATTCGTCGCCTGTAGACTATCAGTAACAATTTTGCAGGGACTCGTTGGCTTAAGGTTTCAGGGATGTAGTAATTTGCTGGAAAGAAAACTACGGGCAACGGGGATAATCATTTAAAGAAGAAGGATCAGGAGCACGATGATGATAACCGCGCCAACAGAGAGATAAATTCCGCCGCTGATTTTTTTGAGCTCTTTCCGGATGCTGACCACTTCTTTCCGGATGGCTTTTCTTTCCAGCTTCGTCATTTCCGACCGGTCCATTTTTTTGATGTTTTCAAGCCGGCTCAGCAATTGCTGCTCACGGCCATTTTCCGGCACAACCGGAGCGTGAACAGGTGTCTCCGATGCTGCAACATAAGCCGCCTGTACTGGCAGGACGAATGTGAGCAAGAGCAAAAAGAGTACGAAGTTGACGGGATTTCTAAGTTTCATGTTGTTTGATTTATTTAATATAAATGCCGGTTAGGATGGAATCTGTTTTGTCAGATCCTAAAGGTGACTGTGTTTAGTGCTGAAATTGTTACAGGGGGAAACGAAAATCTTATAAAATTCATTGTTTATTGTACCTGCGCCCCGGCTATTTGGCAGGGATCGCAGAAAGAGGGCGCTACAACTGTTCTCCTTCCCTTCCCCAACGAGTCTCCTGCTTCGCCAACCTCTTTTTTTGCCGCAAACATTATTGCAGGGACTCGTTGGTGACTATTAAGCTAAACGATACAAGAAAGAATTTTAATTCAATTTCTACGAACTCACAGACGAGGCGTTTATTCGCTTATTTTTCCGGAGATTTGAAAAGGAACTGTCCAGGTTTGTGTAAAGCCAACGAGTCCCTACAGGAGAGATTTTGATTTACAAAATGCGAAGAATGAGCAGGAGTCTCGTTGGGGAATTAAAGCAGGGGACTCATTTAGAAGGATGTACATGCGCTGTGTCAAGAGAATTCAATGGGAAGTAAAAAGTATTTTATCACTGGTGTAATTGTAATGACCGTTTTAAACGGGTTGGATTTCCTTGTTACTTTGAAAACAATCCCCAGTCTTGAATTTGAGGCGAACCCGATTTTAGATGAATTCAATCTGGGTTGGATCGGGCTGTTGATTTTCGGAATTATCTATCAACTTGTCCTGATAATCCCATTTTATTTTCACTGCTTCGTTTTTAATTATCCTGAGTATAAATATCGAAAGAGTTTCCCCTCAAAGTTTATTTGGGAGGTCTATTTTTTTAGGAATGATCAAAGGCCGTATGTTTCCTTCGCAAATGGCGTCTTTAATATTCTGGCCGTGTATTTGTTTTGGGAATATGTAATTGGAAAGATAATAGCTATACTAAACAATATTTTACTCTTTTTAGGGGATCATTTTTTTGGCCTGCCAGGTTATATTGAAATTGACCCAGAGATGAAATCCCGCTTTGAAGGCGGGTGGATTTATGATATTGTTGATGCATATTCGAGTATTTCGCCAGCTGGAAAAGCTGATTTACTCAAATATGCAACTATTGTCGGCGTATCTATACCATTTCTAATCTTTTTGTCATCTATACAACGTAAGGCGAGGCAGAACTTTCTAAGGGAGCGGAAAACAAAAAGGCAAAGCAAGTATTTTATTGCATTTTTTTGTTTTTTTCAAATTGTTCTATGGATTCTTGAAAACACCTAAGATTAATAAGGAAATTTATTAAATAATGAAAATTATAGTTTTATTATTTTTTTGCTTAATGCTTTCTTTTGAAGCGGTATCTCAACAAAAAGCTAATGCACCTCTCGACTCGTGTTTGTTGCGTCTTTCGTCAGTTTCTTTTTTTTGGAAAAAAGATTCAGTAGCGCAAAATGGCTATAGATTGAGTGTTTACAAGGGCCTGTTATCATGTAATTATTCAAACATGACTAGTACAATACTTTTTGAAAAACTTGGTCAGCCTAACAGGATTTCTCAGCATAGTAAGGGTGTCGGTTGGCTTTATTATTATTATGACGGAAAGATGCTTCCGGTAGATTCGGGTTTAGCACCTGAAAGAGGGTACATTATATTTAATTTTGACTTAAAAAGTAAATACTTGTTAAATGTTGGTGAAGGACATTTTGATTAAATAAGTCTATAATCCTTCCTGAGCGAGTATAAGCTGGAATGTTTGTGCGTATGGACTAAACACTTAAATGTAGACGACTCTTTGGTGAAGGATCTCAACCCTCAACCCCTCAACTTCTCAACTCCCCATCAATCACTCTGCCGGTGCCCCGCATTCACCCAATCGGTAATTTTCTGTTTATCTACCGGCGTTAAAGGCGCATTGGGTGCTTCCGGCATTTGAGAAGGGGTATTATCTACGGCACGGGCCTTGATCCGGTCCCAGCTGGCGACAATATTCGCATCGGTATCAAAATTCTTTCCTCCGTTGATGGCGCCGTTTAAATGACAGGGACCACAGTATCCAAGAATAATTTGTTTTACTGCTGCGTATTTGGGACCGTAATTGAAAATCGTGAACTGGGCTGTATCGGTACAGCCTTTCTGGTTTTTGATGGTGAGCACATAATTACCCGGGGCCAGGTTCGTGAATGTATTCGAAGCCTGGTAAGTACCAGTGCCCAGTTTATAACTGATGGTATCACCTATCGGGGAATTCACTGTGTATGTGCCGTTATTGGACGTGCCGATGGATTCCGTTTTAAAATAATCAACCGTATAATTCACACCCAGACAGGGATCAGGGGCGGGAGGGGTATCTTTTTTATTACAGGCAGCAATCAACAGGACCCCTGCGATTAACAGGCTTAAAAGAGAAACGGAGCGGTTGGTCATCATATCCACTAATGTACAGTTTGTATTTAAAAATTGAAAGGGCAGGAGCCTTTCTGACTCCATTTTAGTGCAAAAGATTAAGCAGCCCGGCATGGAATCAGACCGCTGATCCATATTTTTTGAAGCATTGTTGCAAATATCAAAAATTCCCTATTTTTGCCCCGTGCATACAACCACTACATACCTGAAAAAGGCTGCAGCCATTTTGTTGCTGGGTTTGTTTGCATTTATTCTCGCAGAAAAAAATACCCATGCGCATACCCGGTATGCCATGGAGGACCTGCAGGGTCATACCATGGTGCACCAGCCCGGTACCTGCCTGATCTGCGAATTTCAAATGGCAGCAGATGCAGATATGCCTGCCTGTCCGACCCTGACCCCCCCACTTGCTTTTTCAATTCTTACTCCCGAAACGGATATCACTCCGGTTTCAAGTCCGGATTTTTTGCAGTTTTCTTTAAGAGGACCGCCTGCTATTTAATGACTGAATCCATCAATTAAAAGCAATCATTGCTTTTGCGGCATCGCGCTATGTCCGCCATCATTCCGGTATTCATTTATTAATTATCCCCCAATAATCGGGGAGCACAGAGGCACTCATCATGAAAAAATTAGTATTCGCATCACTATTCCTATTCATTGGCAGCATTGCCTTTTCCCAAACCGGTCTTGTTACAACAACGGTCCCGGCTACCCCCGTTTTCAAAGTATCACTCCGGGGTACTATCAAAGACGCCGTCACCGGCAGTATTTTACCCGGTGCATCGGTTTATCTGGCAGATGATAAAATCGGCACCATCGCCGATGCGTCCGGTAAATACAGTATCAGCAATATTCCTCCGGGTCACCATGTGGTGGAAATATCCCATACCGGTTACAGTACCCTTGTAGAACACCTGGAATTGACGACAGATATCGAGAAAGACTTTCTGCTCTCTCCGGTCGTGCTCGAAAACCAGGGCGTGATTGTAACCGGTGTATCCAATGCCACCAGCATCCGAAAAACACCGGTACCGGTATCATCCATCCGGAAACAGGATTTGCTCCAAACCACTTCCAGTAATATTATTGATGCGTTGACCCATATACCCGGTGTATCACAACTGAGTACCGGTCCGGCCATCTCTAAACCCTTTATCCGCGGACTGGGGTATAACCGGGTCGTCACCGTGAATGATGGCGTTCGGCAGGAAGGACAACAATGGGGCGATGAACACGGGATTGAAATTGATGAGATGAGTGTGAATAAAGTTGAAGTATTAAAAGGTCCCGCCTCCCTGATGTATGGTAGCGATGCCCTGGCCGGGGTCGTGCATTTTATTACCAATAATCCCGCCGCAGAAGGAACCGTAAAAGGAAGCCTGCTGACGAATTATCAATCCAATAACGGACTGATCGGTTTAAATGGAAATCTCGCTGGTAACAAAAACGGATTCAACTGGAATGCCTATGGCACTTATAAATCAGCCGGTGATTACCGCAACAAATACGATGGACGGGTACTAAATTCCCGTTTCAACGAAGGCAATTTCGGCGGCTATGCCGGTTGGAATAAAAGCTGGGGATACAGTCACATAATCTTTAGTCGCTTTAACCAGAAAATCGGAATGATAGAAGGCGACCGAGATGATGCCACCGGCCGCTTCCTGCTCTTTACCGGTTCTCCATTGGAAAGAATTGCCACTACAGCTGATCTCGATGAACGTTCCTTATTTGTTCCCTACCAGCATATCAAACATACCAGGCTTGTGAGTGATAATAATTTTGCGATTCATCAAAGCCGTTTGAAAATCAACCTGGCTTACCAGAATAACCAGCGGAAAGAATATGGAAACCCTGAAGATGTTGCGGAAGAAGAACTGTTCTTTGACCTCAAGACCTTCAATTATAATATCCAATGGCAATTGCCGGAGATAAAAGAATGGCATACCAGTTTTGGCGTAAACGGTATGCAGCAAAGCAACCGGAACAGGGCCGATGAAGTGCTGATCCCGGAATACAATTTATTTGATGCCGGTGTCTTTGTGTACGCACAGCGTTTCTTTAAGAAAGCAACCCTCAGTGGCGGACTGCGCTATGATCATCGCTCCGTTGATTCAAAAGCATTTGCAGAAGGAGCAGATGTAAAATTCACTGCCTTCAAAAAAACTTTTTCCAATATTTCAGGAAGTATCGGTATCAGTGCTGAGCCTTCGGAAAAAGTAACCCTGAAAGCCAATATCGCCCGTGGCTTCCGGGCACCCACCCTGGCCGAGTTAGGCAGCAACGGGGCCCATGAAGGAACTAACCGGTATGAATACGGGGAACAAAACCTGAAATCTGAAACCAGCTTACAAATTGATGCCGGTATTGATTTGAACTACGAACATTTTAGTCTGGGTATTGCGGCTTTCTATAACAGAATGAACCGTTTTATTTTTTATCGCAAGCTGCAGTCCGTTTTGGGAGGCGATTCACTGGTGAATGTGGATGGGGAAGACCTGCTGACTTTTCAGTTTGATCAGCATGATGCCACCCTGGCTGGAGTGGAAGCCAGTCTGGATATTCACCCGCACCCGCTCGACTGGCTGCATTTTGAAAATACTTTTTCCTGGGTACGTGGCCGTTTCGACAATGCCATTGATGGCAGCGAAGCATTGCCCCTGATTCCTGCGGCCCGACTGGTGAGTGAATTGAAAGCAGATTTCAGAAAAGCGGGTCATCATTTCAGTAACCTTTATTTTAAACTGGAGGCTGATCAAACCTTTGCTCAAAACAATCCTTTCACCGGTTTTGATACTGAAACCAGGACGGATGGTTATCTCTTACTCAATGCCGGTTTAGGCGCTGACATCCTGAACAAAGCGAAAAAGATCGTTTGCAGTGTACATCTTGGCGTCACCAATATCACTGATAAGGCCTGGCAAAATCACCTGAGTCGCCTGAAATACACGGCGGAGAATCTGGTGACCGGTCGAACCGGGGTTTTCAATACCGGACGCAATTTCTCCATCAAATTGAATATCCCCTTTGGGTTTAAACTGAATTAAGTCTTTCATTTGGGTGTGAATAACAGCCCTGCCTTTGCGAAAGCGGGGCGGGGCATTTTTTTGTATTTTGGGGGATGGAAATCAGCTTCAATACACCGGCCCTGCTTTTCCCGGCCATCACCCTGTTATTGCTGGCCTATACCAATCGTTTTCTGGCCATAGCCAACCTGATCCGTAAATTACACGATGAGTATATCAGCGGTAAGAAAACGGCCCAGTTACTGGCCCAGTTGCATAACCTGAAGAAGCGGATCAATTATATCCGGCAAATGCAGGCCCTGGGGGTACTGAGTTTTTTATGCTGTGTGGTTTGTATGTTCAGTATTTATAAAGATTGGACAAAGGCCGCAGAGTATATCTTTGCCGCCAGTTTGCTCAGTCTGCTGGCTTCGCTGATCATTTCACTGGTGGAGATTTTTCTCAGCACTCGTGCCCTGGAACTGGAACTGAGCGATATTGAAGAACTGGAGAAAACCAATTTCTTCAGCGGACTGATGAGTAATAAGGATAAAAAAGAATCATAGAATTGAATATGCGTAAAGGACTGCTCTTATTGATGGCGTTTATGTCGGTGCTGGTTTACTCCTGCTCCAGGGGAGGGTCTCCTGTGGATGACGGGAGTGGTAATCCTCATGTTGAAAATCCCACAGATACCACTCCACCGGTCATTACTATTTCCACACCCACAGAAAGTCAAACCTATACCAGCGGTAGTACCATTCACATGACCGGAAGAATCAGCGATGACCTGGGCCTGTACCGCGGAACCATCAAACTGGTGAATGATGCCAACGGATTGGTCTTAAAAGAACAGGCTTATGAAATCCACGGTTTGCTGGCTTATAATTTTAGTCTGTCCCACACAGCAGTAGTCTCTGCAGCAGCAGATTATACCGTTACCGTTAGTTTTGAAGATCACGGACTCAATACCGTGACCCGCTCCGTGAAGGTGAAAGTGAATCCCTGAGTTTTGGGGCATCAACGAAACGGGGGCCGTAACCCCCCGAAACCGTTTGCGGGGGGGGCCGCCCCCGGGGGGCCGGGGCCCCCCCCCCCCCCCCCGGGAAAAAGAAGTGGTGGCCCCCTGCGCGCGGGCTTCCCGGCCCCCCCCGCGGCGGGGGGCCCCCCCCCCGGGCCCCCCCCCGGCCCCCGGGGGGGGCGCCCCCCCCCCCCCCCCCCCCCCCCGCGCCCCCGCCCCACCCCCCCCTTTTTTTTAATCCAGCATCTTCATCACAGTCATCCAGCTGCCGGCATTGTACACTTCTTTCAAACCGTTTTCTTTGAGGATGGCCGTGGCCTTGCTGCTTCTGTCTCCTGATGAACAGCAGACGATGACCGGTTTTTGCAGGTCGCGGATACGACCAATACTCACCCGGATCCGGTCAACCGGAATATTTAAAGAACCGGGTACTCTTCCCCGGTCGTATTCATTGGCAGTTCGTACATCAATCACCACCGCACCCTGTAGAAGGGCCGCTTTGATCTTGTTTTTACCAAAACCCAGAATAGAAAAAATTCCCATGATTATGCCACCGTAATTTTTGATTTACGTTCGCCGATCTGCTGCCGCCACATGGCATAATACAATCCCTTCTCGGCCAGCAATTTTTCATGATTGCCGGTCTCTACCACATCCCCTCTTTCCAGCACATAGATCCGGTCGGCATGCATGATCGTACTCAGCCGGTGTGCGATCAGGATCGTGATCTGGTTACCCTGCAGGGAAATATCGCGGATGGTATCTGTGATCTCTTCTTCAGTTAAAGAGTCCAGTGCAGAAGTAGCTTCGTCGAATAATAATAGTTTAGGCCTGCGCAGTAAAGCGCGGGCAATAGATAATCTTTGTTTTTCACCACCCGATAATTTCAAGCCACCTTCTCCGATCATGGTATCTAAACCTTTCTCAGCCCTTCTAAGCAGGTTCTGACAGGCCGCTTTTTGTAACACATCATTCAGGTCATCATCCGTGGCTTCCGGATTCACAAAGAGCAGGTTTTCTTTAATGGTGCCGGAAAATAATTGTGTATCCTGCGTTACAAAACCAATCTGGTTGCGCAGGTCATTGAAATCAATATTATTTTCATCCATGCCATTGTACAGGATTTTCCCCTGCTGCGGACGATATAAACCCACCAGCAATTTCATCAGGGTTGTTTTACCGGAGCCGGAAGGTCCCACAAAGGCAATGGTCTCACCGGTATTCGCGGAGAAACTGATATTGTTAATCGCATTGTGTACCGCTGTCTGGTGTTTGAATGCCACCTGATCAAATTCAAGTGTTTGAATATTACCCAGGTGTTTGGGGTTGATCGCCATGGGTTCCGGAGGTTTGTTCATCAGGGTCTGGAAATTTTCCAGTGAGGCCTGTGCTTCGCGGTAAGTAAGGATGATATTGCCGATTTCCTGTAAAGGACCGAATACAAAGAAGGAGAAAATCTGCATAGTCACGAGCTGACCGGCCCTCATTTCCCCTTTGAAGATGATGACCATCAACAGGAATAGAATCACCTGGCGAAGGGTGTTCACAAAAGTACCCTGGATAAAGCTCACACTGCGGATACGTTTGACCTTGGTTAATTCTAATCCAAGTATTTTAAAAGTATTTACATTCAGCCGGTTTACTTCCTGTTTAGTCAGGCCCAGACTTTTCACCAGTTCAATATTGCGTAATGATTCGGTGGTGGCACCTGCCAGTGAAGTGGTTTGATTGACGATCTTTTTCTGAATGGTCTTAACTTTTTTACTCAGCACATTAGAAATAATGGTGAGTAAAAAGATCCCGCCAAAATAAACCAGCGGGAGCATCCAGGTAATGGTGAAGGCGTAGACGGCTACAAAAAAGATGCCCACGATAACAGGTAATAGAATATTGATAAAGGATGCGATGAATCTTTCTGTATCTATTCTTACTTTCTGTAAAATCCCCAGGGTTTCTCCACTACGTGCATCTTCAAATTCCTGGTACGATAATCCCATCGCATGCTGTAATCCCTTTGTAAAAATGGTAGCACCAAATTTCTGGGTGATCTTATTCAGCAGATAATCCTGAAAGGCCTTGGCAATCCGGCTGACCATGGCCACGGTAATCGACAGCAGTACGATAAACCAGACACCCGGGTATTTCCAGGAGAAGGAATTGAAAAAGCGGTTACTGTCAAAATTATGTTGTGGCGGATCGCCAATGCCCTGGTGTCCGTTGGCCAGGTCCACCAGCCGGCCAAATAGGATCGGATCGACGAGGGAAAAACCAATATTGACGGAGGCCAGGAACATGACCAGGAAGACCAGCCATTTATAAGGTTTGAGATAAGTGATCAGTATTTTCATGAAAAAAGGTTGGTATTTGTAATGCTATCAGGGTTTGTGACCAATCGGTTGTACCGGATGGCAAACATCGTACAAGTTCGGAAAAAATGACAAATATGCAGGTTCTCTTCTTTTGAACCGGGAAATGCAGCTGACAGGAAGGAGTATTTTAACGACAGAGTACCCTGATCAGGTGATGGGGGAGAAGTTTCGGCAGGTAAATTGTAATTTTCAATTCCTGGAAAAAGCGCTAAACCTATCCCTGAAAATGTCACTAACAGCATTCAACCGGATCCATGCCCTGGTCGATAAAGCCATGCCAACAGGGGATGGGCTGTTCTCGGGACAACTGGGACTTTCACTCTATTATTATTGTGTATACAGTCTGCTCGATGAAACCGAATATGCGGAAAAAAGTATTGAACTCCTGGAAGAAGTGATGAACCGGGAGGAGCAAAGCAGCGGCGGACTCAGTGGATACAGTCTGGCCAATGGTACGGCCGGACTGGGTTATCTCTTGTCGCTTTATGCTAGGGAAGGAATCGTGGAATTGAACCTGGAGGAAGATTTTGCAGCAGCAGATGAACAACTCTTTCAGCATGCCCTTCAGCAATTAAAAGAAAATGGCAGTCCGGATTTTTTACACGGCGCCACCGGGGCCATGCACTATTTTGTCACCCGTTGCAGTGAACCCCGAATCAGGAATTACCTGGAACAATTGGCTGATGCCTTTTCTCAGCTGGCCATCCATACGCCCAAAGGTTGCTGGTTTCCTTCTTTTATTGCCGATAAGAATGAGCAGCAATTCATCAATACCAGCCTCTCCCATGGACAATCCGGTTTTTTACTGATCCTGCTGGAATTAATTGAAAACGGTATCCGGGAAAATGAACTTCGTGAACTCGTGGAAGAAGGCATTCTTTTTTTACTGCAACTGAAAGAAGCACCGGATCCTGCCCGTGAACAGTATAGTTATTTTCCTTCACTCGTTTTAGCAGCATCAACTGAAAGTGCAAAGGAGAGGGCACATTCAGCAAAAAATGAAACAAGATCTTATACCAACAGACTGGCCTGGTGTTATGGAGATTTGAATATTGTATTGCTTTTGTACAAAGCAGCAGCCATACTGGATAAGCCGCTATGGAAGATGATGGCCGATGAAATGGGGAAGGAAATAGTGAAAAGAGAAACGGAAGCAAGTACCCTGGTAACAGATTCCCATTTTTGTCATGGTTCAGCCGGACTGATCAGTTATTATACAGTACTGTATCGTTATTCCGGACTTCCGGTTTATGAGTCGGCTGCTCAATACTGGATGGAGAAAACCAGCAGCTATCTCGATAAAGAAATCGACCAACACTATTACGGGGGAAAGGAAGCTGACCTGCTCGAAGGTTTACCGGGTATTGCACTGGCCCTTTTATCATTCCAATACCAAAAAGAAACGGCCTGGGACCGGCTCCTCTTATTATGAGTGAAACAAACCATCAGCCCCTGCCTTTTTATTTTGCGAAAGGACTGTTGTTAAGAACACCGGCCCTTCCTTTTGTGCCGGTACTGGACCAGGAAAAAATAGCTGCATTATTGAATGACCCTGCATTCCTGGAAGCCATCTATATGGCTTCACCGGTATTGTACCGGGAAACAATAAGATTGAATCAGGGAGCAATCACTGAACCCAAAGAAAAAAACAGGATACTTTCTTCTCTTGTCAAATATTACCAGCGCATGTACAGCCGGAGTACACCATTTGGGCTTTTTTCCGGATGTGCGGTTTTGAATTGGGATGAACAGGGTGATCAGGTGCTGATCCCAAACGGACAGTTCCGGAGAAGTACCCGTTTGGATATGCATTATTGCTGTGCCCTTGGACAATCCATCGCCGCTCATCCTGCTGTACAGGATCGATTACTTTTTTATAGCAATAACAGTGCTTACCACATCGGAGATGAATTACGTTATATCGAATACCGATATCAGTCGGGGAAAAGGGTACACCAGATCAGTTCGGTGGCCTGGTCTGATTATTTGGAAGCGGTGCTGGATAAGGCTATCAACGGTGTACAATTAAAAGAGCTGACTACATTACTGGTAGCACAAGCTGATGTTGAAACCGAAGAAGCGGAATCATTTATTCAGGATATGGTGGATGCGCAGGTATTGATTCCGGAAACCGATCCTGCGATTACCGGTACTGATTTTATCAGACAGCTGCTCACTGTATTGAACCGGATTAATCAGCCGGCTCATCCCGATATCAGCCGGATGATCAGTCAGGTATCAGGCCTTGTCAACTCACTTAGTGAAGCCGACCAGCGCTTTCACAACGAAGCCGGATTTTACAGTTCATTTCTGCAGGCAGTCAGTGAACTCCAGGTTGAATTTGAGGAAGCTAAATTGTTGCAGGTGGATATGTTTAGTGAGCCGCGGCAAAATAAATTATCAGACAAGTATCAGCAGGAATTATTAAAAGCTGCCGCGGCCATGACCCGATTGTTTTGTCAGGTCCGCCATGAAAATCTGGATGCATTTGCAGATAGATTCCGAAAGCGATATGAGGACCGGTCCATGCCGCTCCTGCAGGTACTCGATGCCGAGACCGGTATCGGTTATCCCGAGCAGTCTGGTTCTAATCTCTCCCCGCTGGTCAATGAACTGCAATTGCCGGCACGCACTGCCAGCGGACAGGCAGAGATCAAATGGAATCAGACCGAAGAATGGCTTTTCAAAAAATTACTGGAAGCGGCTGGGAAAAAAGAAGTAGAGATCAGTTTGGAGGAGTTATCCGAACTGGAATGGAAGCCGGAACTAT
This sequence comes from Chitinophagaceae bacterium, assembly GCA_016720745.1. Taxonomy (GTDB): domain Bacteria; phylum Bacteroidota; class Bacteroidia; order Chitinophagales; family Chitinophagaceae; genus JJ008. The sequence goes on from JADKKA010000018.1 coordinate 1,237,936, forward strand.
TGCCGCCTTCTTTATCAGTGATGTTTAGTCTGGTTACAGAAAACAGGATTTTAATCAAAGGGATCAGTGGTTCCAGTGCCGTCAATCTGCTGGGTCGCTTTGCACACGCGGATCCGGGTATTGCTGCCATGGCTCATGAAATTGTTTCGGCGGAAGAAAAAATGAATCCGGAAATAATTTTTGCTGAGATCGTGCATTTGCCGGAAGACCGGGTGGGAAATATTTTATTGCATCCGGCATTTAGAGAATGTGAGATTCCATTCCTGGCCCGCGCATCGGTGGAGAAAGCAAAACAAATTCCGTTGCAGGATATTTTAATCAGGGTACTGTCAGATAAAAAGATCAGGCTCTTCTCGGCCAGTACCGGGAAAGAAATTATACCGAGGCTGAGCAATGCCCATAATTTCAGTTATCGTTCCCTGCCAGTCTATCATTTTCTGGCTGATCTGCAAACACAGGGACTTTGTAACGGGTTCAGCTGGAACTGGGGGGTGATGGCCCGTCATTTTAAAAAACTGCCAGCTGTCAGGATGGGGAATATCATTTTGAATGAAGCCTGCTGGCAATTACTCAAAACAGATTTTGAATCATTGCTGCAACCCGGTGAGCCTGATCAATTGATCGGGGATTTCTGTACTACCTGGGATCTGCCGGAAAAATTTGTACTGGCAGATGGGGATAATGAATTACTGGTTGACAGGAATAGTACCGACTCGGTCACGGCATTTATCAAAGCGATTAAAGGAAGGCAGTCGGTACAACTTAAAGAATTTCTTTTACCCGATTCGCAGGTAGTGGTCAATGAGCAGGGTCAGGCTTACTGTAATCAGTTTATTGCGGCCTTACTGAAAAATACAAGTGTCTATCATGCGGATGGGGTATTTCATGAATCCCTTTCCGAAGCTAAAAAGAATTTTCTGCCTGGATCATCCTGGTTGTATTATAAAATCTATTGCGGCAGTAAATCTGCTGATGAAATTTTGTTGAAGGTCCTCGGGCCGTTCACAGAGCAACTGCAATCGGCCGGACTGATCAGTCAATGGTTCTTTATCCGTTACAATGATCCTGATTTCCATATCAGGTTCCGGATGAAAGTTGCTGATCCGCTCAAATCAGGAGGGATCATGAATGCATTTTTACAAATGATTGAACCCTTTGAGTCAGCCGGGTTGATTTGGAAAATCCAGCTGGATACTTATCAAAGGGAAACAGAACGCTATGGAGATATTCTTACTGATTATGCAGAAGAATTATTTGGGATTGACAGCCGGCAGTTCCTGTCATTTTTAGAAATGACCGAAGGAGATGAGCGGGAAGATCTTCGCTGGCGATGGGCCCTCCTGGTTACAGATTCAATGCTGCATGCTTTTGGTTATGATGCGGCAGCGAAATATCAGCTGATGCAGGTATTGCAAAAACAATTTGCGATAGAGTTCAGGGCTGATAAAGCCATGTTTCGTCAGTTGAACCAGCAATACAATCTGCACCGGGCAGCGATTACTCAACTGCTGGAGCAAAAAACGGAACAGGAGGATCCGATGCATCCACTCCTGACCTTACCTGCACAATATGCAGCTAGTATAAAAGAGATTGCCGTTAGAATTAATACGGCTTTAGGGAATTCACCCGGCGCACTTGATAACCTGATGGGAAGTTATATCCACATGAGTCTGAACCGGATTTTTTTATCAGAACCCCGCCTGCATGAATTAGTGATTTACGATTATTTATGCAGTTATTACCGCTCCGCTTTTAAAAGAAAGGCAGCTCCGGATAAGGAGTAAGAGTCGCAGGAAAAATACCTGAAAGTGGTAGTTTTTACTATTCTGAAAATTGCCCTGATTGGGAATCAGTTGATTACTTCATCGCAGGTCATACAGCCTCACCTGATTAGGGTATTGGCAGGTATGACCGATTTCCTAATTTCACAGACATTAAACTTTTAACTATGGAAAAGAAACCCATGCGGAAACTGGATCTGAAGAAAAAGACCATTTCCAGGCTGAGTCAGCAGTCAACGCAAATGAACAATGACAGCTGGACCACCATCATTTATCAGACTGGTGGATGTATTACACAGGGCTGCGGTTCAGATTTTACCAGAACCATTTCGAGCATTTTCCCATCACATTGATGAAGGGTACTCTGTGCATTTGCACGGAGTACATCTTTTATCAGGGATGACATTCTTACACTTTTAATCATTAAACCTAAATACAATGGAAAAAAAGCCTATGCGGAAATTGGATCTTAAAAAGAAGACCATTTCAAGACTGAGCCAGCAATCTACTCAAATGAACAATGATAGCTGGACCACCATTATTTATCAAACTGGTGGATGTGTGACCAACGGATGTATGACTGACATCACCCGTACGATTTCCAGTATTTTCCCTTCTCACTAGTTCTGTAATTTCATCATTTAGTTTCGTTTTGATTGTCATATTGAGTTTGCAAAATTTAGCAGCTTGAAATAGGATAATCAAAACGATTTTTTTTGCCCTGCCCTCCTGACAGACTGTCGACTGCTGACTGTCGACTGCTGACTGCCGACTGCTGACTATCGACTCAAGACTCTCGACTTCTCTCACCCCGCCCATCCCTCTCTATCCAAACTCCTGTACTGTATCGCTTCTGCCAGATGCTCCGGTAAAATATTTTCACTTTGTGCCAGATCCGCAACGGTGCGTGACACTTTTAAGATCCGGTCATAAGCACGGGCCGATAGATTCAGTTTCTCCATGGCTGCTTTGAGCAGCGATGCGCCTGCCGCACTGATCACACAAATTTCTTTGAGCATTTTGCTGCTCATTTGTGCATTACAATATGTGCCAGGATGCTGACTGTAACGTTTCTCCTGTATCTCACGGGCCTGTATCACACGGTCACGGATATGCGAAGAATCTTCCTGGGCCTTCATCGCAGACAATTCACTGAATGCCACGGGTGTTACTTCCACATGTAAATCAATCCGGTCGAGCAGGGGGCCTGAAATTTTATTGAGGTATTTCTGTACGGCACCTGGCGGACAGGTACAATTTCGCTCGGGGTGATTATAAAAACCACAGGGGCAGGGATTCATGGAAGCAATCAGCATAAAACTGGCCGGGAAATCCACAGCTATTTTAGCCCTTGAGATAGTAACTCTTCTTTCTTCCATAGGTTGTCGCATCACTTCTAGCACGGTGCGTTTGAATTCCGGTAATTCATCCAGGAATAACACCCCATTATGAGCCAGCGAAATTTCCCCGGGTTGTGGTATCCCACCACCACCTACCAGGGCCACATCTGAAATAGTATGATGGGGTGAACGGAATGGTCTTTTGGCCACCAGTGTGGCATTCTCTGGCATTTTCCCTGCTACAGAATGAATCTTGGTTGTTTCCAATGCTTCCTGCAGGGAGAGGGGTGGAAGTATGGTCGGTAGTCTTTTGGCCAGCATGGTTTTTCCGGCACCTGGTGGTCCAATCAGGATGGCATTATGTCCGCCGGCGGCCGCAATCTCCAATGCCCTCTTGATATTTTCCTGACCCTTTACTTCGGCAAAATCAAGTTCAAAATCATATTGTGCATTAAAAAATTCTTCCCGGGTATTGATAACGGTCTCTGCAATACCGGTTTCATTTTTTTCAAAAAAGCGGATCACATCTTTGATATGGGAGGCACCATATACTTTCAGGTTATTCACCATGCCGGCCTCCCTGGCATTTTCAATGGGTACAAAGAGCCCGGTGAATCCTTCTTTCCGGGCCTGGATAGCAATGGGCAATGCACCTTTGATCGGTCGAATCTCACCGTCAAGGGATAGTTCTCCCATGATCACATATTTTTCCAAAGCCCCACTGTTTTTTAATTGTTCTGATGCACCCAGGATACCCAGTGCAATAGGTAAATCAAAAGCAGTCCCGCTTTTTCGCATATCAGCGGGTGCCAGATTCACGACTACCTTGGTGCGGGGTACATCGTAGCCAATTGTTTTAAAGGCGCTTTCGATTCTTTGCAGACTTTCTTTTACGGCATTATCGGGCAAACCCACAATCATCATGTCCTTGCCCGACTGATTGAGCCAGTTGACTTCAATAGTAATCGTGATGGCTTCCACGCCATAAACGGCGCTGCCAAATGTTTTGATGAGCATGCATGAAAATTACAGCTTCAGTACTGGCACTCATCAATGCGAACAGGGGATTTTTCCCGTAAAAAATGTTTTTATTCCCATGGGGGATTGAACGGGATTAGTTAGTGAGGATCCTTACCAGGTGATAGGTGTCATAAGGCGCCAGAGCATTGGTCAGTGTAAGTGAACTGGTAGTGAGACTACTGACCCGTAAATACCAAACAGCCTGCTTCTGTGTTTTATCAATCGTTACGTTCGCCTGAATTTTACCAGCATCTATTTTCCAGGTACCAGCGGCTGCCGCTCCCCCGGGCAGTACCCAGGTGATTTTTCCATTTTTCTGAAAACTGATACTGTTTCCGTCTACGTTCCAGGCACCAATGATGTCGGTATCTTTTAAATTGATCACAAAAGGATTTCCATCAGGATCATTTTTCCTGGTCATACTGCCATTGGCTTCTACCACGGTATTTTCCAGGATGGCCATCAGTGAATCATGGCTCTTGATCCGTTGTGGCATCATTTGTACCACCAGTAGTTCAGTAACCAGGAATTTTTTGTTGTATCGCTCGGACAATGTGTTGGCTATCTCCTGGATATCATTAATGGTTCGCTCATACATTCCTTTGGAATAGCGATTCCACTCCACCTGACCTTTAATCAAATCTTCGGTCCGCGATTTGGCTGATTGTACGGTATCGTACAGCAGCTTTTGTGTGCCAAGTATAAACTCTTCCGCTTTACCCAATGCAATTCTTTCATTATCCAACCGGCGGTTGATGGCTTTCACTAAATCGATATCCAGATTTTTCAATTTGGAAATATCTCCGAGATCACGCGAAAATTTGGAAGACTCTGTTTTTAATCCGCTCAGGTATTCTGTAAAATTGGCATTGGCTACAAAAGTTTTTTCAAAGCTCAGCAGGTTCCGGGCATAGGCGTTTTCATATGCCACCAAGGATCCCCAGGCCGAGCTGGTAGCCTGCCTGGTTTCTTCAAAACTTTCATTGCTTCCCTTACTCCGGTTCATGTACACGGTGGCATAATAAACCGAAATGGAAGCGACGGCTGTAATAATGGAACCAATAATCAGGTTCTTTAAATGGGAATTGCCGGAAGCGGGAGCAGGTGCATTTGTCGGTGTATTATATACATTAACTGGAGTGGGTGTAGTATGTTGTACCCTGCCCTCATCTGTACGGGAAGATATTCCATCAGAGGGGGTGCCGGGTATCCTGGGGTTCTCAGACATGCGGAAAAAAATTTGTTTCTAAGTTACAGGATTCCTGTAAAATCCCTGCAGGGATCCGGGTGATTGTTATTTAGAGGATGCAGGGACTATTGCCGGCTGATCTTGCCCTCAAATAACAAGGATACATTGGGGTCTGCAATGACTGATTCCAGGTCAGGGGCGACTGCGATACTGATTGTTTCCGTTTTTTTGGAAATACTGATCTCCTTGACTTCGGTTGTTTTTCCTTTATAATCCAATCCCAGTTCCAGCGGGAATGAAAAAGCAGCACCCTCCTGTAATTGGGTAACCGTGATTTCAATTTTTGTATTTCCCGGAAGATATTTCCAGCTGATGTCCAGCTTGGGGTTGACCGGACGATTTAACCATTGCTCAAAGAATCCATCCAGCGTTTTACCGGCATTGTTTTCGAAAATTTGCTGCAGGTCATGGCTGTCTGCGTTCTTTCCGCCATAAGCGGCGTAATAATCACGGATACTCTTGTGAAAAACAGTATCACCCAGTTCCCGGCGAAGCATATGTAAAATCCAGCTGCCTTTCTGATAGCTGTTGGCATTGAGTAACCGCATATAATCGCTGGTGGTATCTATCACCGGACGATGCGAACTGCTGACAAATTCCAGTACGCCTGTCCGGTCCGCCTCCATTCTTTTATTCAGGCTGTCTGTTCCGTATTTTGATTCGGTATACAGGTGGGTCAGATAAGTAGCAAAACCTTCACTCAGCCAGAGATGGGCAAAAGATTTTTCTGTGGCATGATTCCCAAACCACTGGTGTACGATTTCATGCGATTGCAGTTCTTCTTCTGAACGGTTACCTGTTACCGATCCTTCATAATAAAAAATAGCACTGGCATTCTCCATACCGCCAAACATGGTTTTGGATTGTACATTGGCCAGTTTCTGGTAAGCATAGGGTCCGATATAACTGATATGCCAGTTCAGTACATCTTTTGCTGTTTCGTAGTCGTAAAATCCTTCTTTTCTGTTTTCAGGGAAAACCCAGCTGCTGACCGGAATGCAATTACCAGCATAACCAATATGTTGCACGGCAAATTCAGCTACACCAATCACCATTACCTTGGTGGGTAATGGAACCGTTTCTTTCCAGTGTGTTTCTTTCCGGTTGCCGGATAAATTGCTTTCTTCTGCCAGCACACCATTGGCTACTACCTGGTAATGGTTAGGGGCAGTTACAATAAATTCCACCGGGGCTTTATCTGCAGGATCTTCTACACAGGGCAACCAGTGATGAGCCCGGTTGGGCCAGTTATCACCAAAGAATGTGCGATTGCCATATTTATTTTTGGAGATGATCAGCCCATTCTTAGGTATCCCTTTATAAGTGATGGTCAGCGTTGCAGTATCATTAGCAGGCCGTTCGGAACTGAAAAAAACAGTGACTTGTTCCTGTCCCTGCGAAAATCCACGGATATCCCTGCCTTTGATATCTGTAATTTTCATACCCTTACCTTCTTTGGTTTTGTAAAGATCAAGGTTGACCGACTGGGCAGGATATAGAAACCTGAAACGAATCTCGGCCTTACCGTAAATCGTATCATTTTGATCGTTCAGCTCAATAGAGAATCTATAATGTTCTGCATCGATTGGTCTTTGAGCAAAACCTGCCATGGACATTAACAGGCAAAGGAGGGGAAGGAATCGTTTGTTCATTGGTACAAAATAATAAAATATTCGGGCTGTTTCAGATAAATTAATCTTAATTAATCCCTGTTTGTCAAGTGATTGGGAAAACTCCATTTTTTTTTATGAAGGAGCCGCCTGAAAATCTCTTAATACCCGCAGATTGATTAATTTTAGACTGACCCCTGTTACAATCAAAGCCATGAGAACTGTTTTTTTTGCACTATTCATACTGTTGCTATTCGCTACAGGTAATACTCAGACGATCCAAAAGGATAATTCGTTTTCAGCTATACTGAATACTGATGGTACTATTAACCGCCAGTTGCTTCAAAATGGTAGTTTCAACACAAAGGGATACAGCATTTCCTATCGCGAAAATGGTGAACCGGTTTTTAACCGGCCTGAAACTAATGCGGTGGCTGGTGATGAAAACTGGGCACCTGATTTTGCGATCCCGGGTACAAACGGATTGATCAATACTGTATGTTTGGATGGTAGCGATCTCTATGCAGGAGGGATTTTTTCCAAAGCTGGTGGTATTACAGTGAACAATATTGCCAAATGGAATGGGAATATCTGGACGGCCATGGGTACTGGTATCGGTGGTAGTACGGTACAGGTAACCGGAATCAGAAAATCCGGAAACTTTGTTTATGCCACTTCCACCATCGGGGTACACCGGTGGGATGGAACCAGTTGGACACAAATTGGCAATTTCACCCAAAGTTTATATTCCACCCTTTCCGCTTCAGCATTGGAGGTGGATGCCAACGGGAATCTATATGTTACCGGAGATTTTGTCAATATGAATGGTGTAACGGTTAACGGTATTGCCAAATGGAACGGCACTAACTGGTCGGCCCTGGGTACCGGTATTGATAATCCGGGCGGCGGCTTTGGTGTTTGCCTTGCTGTTCAGGGAAACAATGTATATCTCGGGGGTGGCTTTACCAGGGTAGGGGGGGTACTGGCCACCAATATCGCCATCTGGAATGGCAGTAACTGGAACAGATTAGGTACCGGTATTACAACCACCGGTGTGGTAACCAGTCTCGCTGTTTCAGGAAATAATATTTATATGGCTTGTCCGGGTATGACTGCCGCAGGTGCTGTTCCGGTTAATAATATTGCCAAATGGGATGGCAGCAACTGGTCGGCCCTCGGAAATGGCTTGAATAACGGACCCAATACTTTATGTGTATTGGGCAGTGATTTGTTTGCAGCTGGTACGTTTACACAATCAGGTTCAACACCGCTTAATAAAGTGGCCAAATGGAATGGTACGGCATGGTCTGATGCCGGGAACGGAATGATGATGTCAAATGGCGTCTTAGCCCTTGCCATCAATGCACAGTATTTTTTTGCCGGAGGAAGCACCTGGATCGGTGATCCACTAAACTTCAATAACCTTGCCCGCTGGAACGGCAGCAGGTGGGTGACCGTGGGCAACGGGACGGATGATTATATTAATTGTGTAACCGTAAGCGGGAACTATGTTTATGTCGGTGGAAAATTTACAGAAGCTGGTGGCCTGAAAACTTATTGTATTGCCCGATGGGATGGGCAATCCTGGGATTCGCTTGGTTCCGGTTTCTCAGGTGGTCAGGTGTATGATATTGAAGTAATGGGGAACCTGGTATATGCTGGTGGTTCCATTGCCTGGGGCGGACCTTCTGGTCCCACTTATCTGGGTGTATGGAATGGCAGTACCTGGTCAGCCGTGGGTACCGGCGTCAACAGTTCAGTTTTTACACTCGAGGCAAGGGGAACTGATTTGTATGTAGGCGGTACATTTTCTACAGCAGGTGGTATCACTGTAAATAATATTGCCAAATGGAATGGATCTGCCTGGTCTGCATTGGGTTTTGGCAGTAATGGAATTGTAAAAGATATCAAATTTACATCTGATGGTACCATGTATGCAGGTGGAGACTTTACCACTATTGGATCCGTGGCTGCCAACCGTATTGCCAAATGGAATGGAAGCAGCTGGTCGGCTGTCGGAAGTGGCGTTAATAGTTTTGTTAACACGATCGGGATCAGTAGTACGGATGAAATTTATATCGGCGGTGGATTTGATCTGGCTTATAATGTTGGGGTCGTGAATTATATCGCCAAATGGAATGGCAGTGCATGGCAGTCTGTTGGTGGTGGAGTTGGACCTGTTACAGGAACTGTTTACAGTATTGTTTTCCGTGGTAGTGACATGTATGTCGGCGGTGTTTTTACACAGGCAGGAACAGTGCCGGCGAATAATATTGCTAAATGGAATGGTACAGCCTGGTCGGCATTGGGATCCGGCACCAGCAGTGATGCTGGTCTGCCTTTCGTGATGGATATGGGTATTCAGTGCAACAGCCTTTTTGCAGTCGGTTATTTTAGCAAAGCCGGTGATAAACGATCCGATCGCTTTGCCCGTTACTGGATGGATGGATTACCGGCCGTAACCATCAATACCAGTACCACTACAGTTTGCAGTGGTGCCAATGTAAGTTTCACCGCAACCCCTCAAAATGGTGGAACTGGTCCCGCCTACCAATGGCAGGTGAACGGAGCTAATGTGGGAACCAATGCCGCTACTTACAATACGAATAGCTTAACCAACTCAGCTACAGTACAGGTCATCATGACTGGAAATGCGGGGTGTATTCATCCTGTTAACGCATCCAGCAATATCATTACGATGACGGTACAGCCGCTGCTTACACCAGCTGTAAGTATCAATACCCCATTTAACACTATTTGTGCGGGTACCAACGCTGCATTTATTGCCACAGCCCAGAATGCAGGCAGTAGCCCAACCTACCAATGGCAGGTGAATGGCAGCAACACCGGAACCAACAGTAATACATTCAGCAGCACCAGCATTACGAATAATGAGCAGGTTAGGGTGATCCTGACAACATCGGCAGGTGGTTGCTATACAAGCAATACGGCCAATAGCAATGTGATTACAATGACGGTGAATCCGGCAGTTACACCCACCATCAGTATTGCCGGTACAACAACAATCACCCCGGGTGTTCCGTCTTTAATTACTGCGACCATCCAGAATGGGGGAAGTTCACCAACTTATACATGGGCAGACAGTACTTCCACACATGGCTGGCAACTGATTCCCGGTGCGGGCAATGCCAGTCTTTCTTATTTAGCCGCAGCCAGTGGCGATAAACTGAGAGCTACGCTTGGAAGCAACGCTGCTTGCGCCACCGCCATTTCTGTCAACAGCAATGACCTGAGGTTTACCGTAACAACGGTAACTGCAGTCGGGAATGTCAATGCCAGAGATTTTGGTATTAGCTATTATCCCAATCCCGCAAAAAATATACTCATCATTGACAGTCTGAAAATAAGTGACCAGTGGTTAACAGCTATGGTCACCAGTGCCGGTGGACAGAATATGATGAAAGAGGCTGCTGTCAGCAACAGGACTACTGTAAGCGTTGATATTTCCCGTCTGCCTGCAGGAACCTATATTTTGATTTTAAGAAGAAAAACAGGTAAGAATGCGTTCTTAAAATTTATCAAAAACTAAAGGAAAGAAGTTCATCAAAGCTTTTCCAGCATCTCCACCACTTTCTCTCTTTTCAGGATCACGTAACCGATGCGGTCGTTACTGATGCCTTCTTTTAACTGATAACTGAATTCCAGCTGATCATCCTTCACATTGGTTTCAAAATAGCGGAAGGAGATATTGGGGTAGGTTTTTAAATCTTCTCCGATCTCGTACAGGTGGGTGGAGAGGATAAAAAGCGAGTTCCGGATTTTCATCAGTCCCCTGATAACGGTAAGGGAGCATTTCATGGCATCCTGTACATTGGTGCCTTTGAATAATTCATCAATCAGCACCAGCCATTTTTTTCCGTTATTGATTTTTTCTACTGTATTACGTATCCTTTGTACTTCATTGAAGAAATAGCTTTCGCCTTTCGCGATATTATCTTCCACATTAATATTACTGAGGAGTCCGTCGAATAATGTCAGTTTCAGATTTTGTGCCGGTACCCCCATTCCCACATGGGCCAGGAAGACGGCAGATCCTACCGCTTTGATCAGGGTACTTTTGCCAGCCATATTGGCTCCGGTCAGGAACAGAAAATTATGTTCCGGGTTCATCTGCATATCATAGGCCACTGGTTTGGATAACAGGATATGGTATAAACCTTTTGCATCTACCAGTGCTGTATCCTGTTCAACAAATTCCGGAAAACTGAGTCCATAGGTTTTCACCGCTACGGCCATGGAGTACCAGGCATCGAGGCGGCTGTAAATATCAATCAGCTCTAGAGTATTGGACTTATACCTGCCACGAAGATGATATCCGAAATACAAATTCTGACGGTTACTGAATTTTTTTCCTTTTTCAGAATCAGCCAGTCTTTGCATGGGTTCTTCCCGCAGAATACCATTGATTCTGTCAATATATAACTGGATAGCGGGGGGCAGCTCAACTCCTTCGAGCAGTTCTGCAATATTTTTTAAGCCCCGGTAGAAATCAGCGAAATGCCCCACCGAGTATTTGAGCATGGAATAATCCTCACTGTGCAGCCATTGGTAGGTCAGGTTATTCAAAGAAGCGGGTGCTTCACTGATCGGATCCAGTGTATAATCCAGGAATTTATCCATCACAAGGATGGTACCGTTACTGATATCGGTGGGCCAGTCCTTTACATGTTCCATGAAAGTTCTGATCACCCGTTGGGTACCACGGATTTTTTTCAAATCATCATGCGGTTCACTGAAAAACTTCCGCAGCCATTCCCTTCCACCCACGGTGCGGGTAAAATCCAGCTTATGAAAGATGGAGTACTCTTCTTCCTGGTGGAAGATGGAGATGTCGGAGAAGGATTGTTTGTCTATGTTCATCAGTAGATAAAATCAAAAGAAACAAGATACAAGAAACAAAAAAAGAAACAAGAAACAAGATCCAAATAAATTATAGAATAAAAATAAAAAACTACTCTAAATAGGAAGCGGGAGTTTGTTGGTTGAACAACAATTCTAAAATTCTGAACCACTAAACCTCATTTCTTTTTTTGAGGATGGCTGTGAAAATATAGACGAATTCCAGGGCTTCCTGTCTTAGTGCTGCTTTTTCAGTTTCACTGGCCTGTGTTCCGTCAGTAATTACCAGTCTTAACCAGTAAGCAGCTTCTTTTGCTTCCCGGCGACAGACTTTTATTTTCATTTTAAAATCCTTATCTCCGATACTCTCATTTGCTTCAATATAGTTCGCTCCGGGTGAACTCCCGGCTCTCAGTAGCTGAGGAATAAACTCCGTATTCGTAGCATTTTTTGGAAGCATCAGACAAAAATCCCTGACTCTCTCGGCAAACCTTGCTGTTCGCTCTTCCAGGTCGTACTTTTTCTTCTCCTCCATCATAGGGATATTTTTAATCTAAAATACCCCCGCCAGCTAATTTATCCCTGTGTTTTCCCACCTTAAAAAAACGTTTTTTTCGGAGACCTTTTTTTATTTTTCTTCTTTTTTATTTATTTGGATCTTGTATCCCCATAGGGGTCCTTTGGACTTGTTTCCCCAAAGGGGTCCTATGGACTTTTCCTCATTTTCGAACGAACTCCAGTCTGCTCCCCATCACCCCCTCATTCCACTTACCATCAGCATACACCAATCCCCCGTTGACAAACGTATGAGTAATAGATGCAGGAAACGCAAAATTCTCTAAAGGACTCCACCCGCATCTGTATAAAATATTTTCTTTAGTTACTTTCCAGGGCCGGTTTAGGTCCACCATCACCAGATCGGCATGGTATCCTTCCCGGATATAGCCTCTTTCTTTGATCTGGAAACAGTCCGCCACAGCATGGCTCATCTTTTCAGCAATTTTTTCAAGTGATATTCTTCCCTGCTGATGATAATGGAGCATCAGGGAAAGAGAATGCTGCACCAGGGGAAGACCGGCATGGGCCTTTTCATAGGGTTCATTTTTTTCTTCCCAGGTATGCGGGGCATGATCGGTTGCAATCACATCCAGCCGGTTATCGAGCAGGGCCTCCCAAAGCGCTTCTTTATTATGTGCCGCCTTGATGGCCGGATTACATTTGATTTGGTTACCCAACCGGTCATAATCATCACTGGTAAAATGCAGGTGATGTACACAAACTTCGGCTGTGATTCGTTTATCCTTTAATGGAAAGAGATTGGTGAAGAGCTGTAATTCTTTTGCTGTACTGATATGCAGGATATGCAGCCGGGTACTGTATTTCTTCGCAATCTGGATAGCATATAGAGAAGACTCATAACAGGCTTCCTCATCCCGGATAATGGGGTGATCAGCGGCCGTTAAAGGGCGGCCATCTGATTTACGTTTTTCCAGGTTGCGGCGGATGATTTCCTCATCCTCACAATGGGTCGCAATCAGCACTTCGCTGTTACTGAAAATCTGGTCCAGGGTATTGGGATTATCCACCAGCATATTTCCGGTGCTGGACCCCATGAATATCTTAATCCCGCAGATATTATTTTTCTTTTCATTCGTCTTCAGGGCTTCTGCCGCATTGGTATTACTCACACCCATAAAGAATGAGTAATTGGCTAATGAAGTCCGCCCCGCTATGGCATATTTTTCTTCCAGTAATTCCTGTGTCAGTGCATTGGGAATGGTGTTGGGCATTTCCATAAAACTGGTCACCCCACCTGCCACAGCAGCTTTTGCCTCGGTGGCAATGCAGGCTTTATGGGTCAGCCCCGGTTCCCGGAAATGCACCTGGTCATCAATACAACCCGGAAAAAGATACTGGCCCTCCCCGTTGATTTCTGTGACAGGAATATCTGTTTTTGTAATAATGGGCGCTATTTTTTCGATCCTTCCCTTTGTTATCAACACATCTGCATTACTAATCTGCCCTTCATTGACGATCTGTATATTCTTAATCAGGTAATTTTGCATATCTTGTTATTCAATTTTGAATCCAGAAACAGGCCCTGTATATCCTGAAAAACAGTAAAACCGTTGTAACCCTTTTTATTCGTTGCCGGCTTTACGTTCTTTTATTTATCGGGACATACCAGGCCGGTTTTACAGACAAAGCCAATACCCATGCAATTTAAACAAACCCTTGTCAAACTAGCCCTTCTCCTCTTACCCTTTTCGGCCCTATCCCAAACAACCTACCTGCCTCCGGGGGATGATGCTAATATTTTGATGGAACGGATGGAGATCCGGGCAAGGACCGATTCCTTTTTCAATTTTTCGAAGACAAGACCCTTTAGCCGTAAGCATGTACTGGCAGCGGTGAATCATTATATCAATCAGCCGGGGGTTAAATTATCCAAAACAGATCTTTATAATATCCGCAGCCTGAACATCAATAACCTGGAATGGGTGGCGGAGGCCGATCGGGCCAAATACAATAGCAAAAAACCAATTGCGAAAAACTTTTATAAAACTCCGGCGAACCTATATGAAGTACATGTGAAGGATTTTGACCTGATCGTGAATCCGGTTTTTCAATACACTATATCCAAAGAAAACAACAGCGATGAAAAATTGTTCCTGAATACCCGCGGGGTTTATATCCGGGGTAAGCTGGCCAACAAGATTGGGTTTTATTCCTATATCACCGATAACCAGGAAAGGGATCCGTCTTATGTAAAGCAATGGGTGACTGACCGGCAGGCGGTACCCGGACATGGACTATTTAAAGCCTTCAAGCGAACAGCTTATGATTATTTTGAAGCCAGGGGATATTTTACCTTCAATGTCACCAAATACATTGATGTGGCATTTGGATACGACCGTAATTTCATTGGGTCCGGACAACGTAGTTTATTGTTAAGTGATTTTGGTACCAATAATCTTTTCCTCAAACTCAATACGCGTATCTGGCGACTGAATTACCAGAACATCTTCATGGAGTTGCACAGTGCCACACCGCCCTCTGCCACCCAGTTGATTCCCAAGAAATATGCAGCCATGCACCACCTGGATATCAATGTCACCAAATGGCTGAACATTGGTTTATTTGAGGGTGTTACTTTCGGCCGGAAGAACCGTTTTGATTTTGGCTACCTGAACCCCATCATCTTTTACCGCTCCGTTGAACAGCAGAATGGATCATTTGATAACTCTATTATCGGCATTGATTTCAAGGCCAACCTGCCCAAAAGAATACAGGTTTATGGTCAGCTGATGCTGGATGAGTTTCTCTTATCAGAAATCAAGGCCAACCGGGGCTGGTGGGCCAATAAATGGGGGATACAGATTGGCGCCAAATACATTGATGCCTTTAATATCAGCAACCTGGATCTGCAGATTGAGCATAACCGGGTTAGACCATTTGCCTACTCTCACTATGATTCAGTAGCTAACTATACGCATTATAACCAGCCACTGGCGCATCCGCTCATGGCCGGATTCAGTGAAACCATTGGCGTGGCCCGTTACCAGCCGGCACCAAAATGGTTACTGGTGGGCAAACTGGCTTACTGGAAACAGGGCCGCGACAGCAGCAGCCGGAACTTTGGTTCCAATATCTTTTTACCCAACGGTATTCCTTACCGCCAGGGCGATTATGGCTACAATATCGGCAGTGGATGGGCAACGAATACGCTGTATGGTTCCTTCCTGCTTTCTTATGAGTTGAGAAAAAACTTCTTTGCTGAACTCAGTGCCGTGATCCGTCGCCAGGAAACCACAACAGCTCCGGTTACCAATAACAATGTATCGGTGATCAGTTTTGGGGTCAGGTGGAATATGCAGCGGAGGGAGTTTCAGTTTTAAGTAAAAGTTCCTTTCAATAAGTGACACTGGCAGGTGAATACCGGTAAACTGAATCAAAGGACCCGTTTGATTTCCAGATACTATCGAACAGGATTTCCTCGTAAAAGGTACTGTCTCTTCTGTCAAAAGGTTTCTTCAGCAGACTGAACCCGCCTTTCCTTTGTATATTGCCATTTGGGTAAAAAGATTCATACCCATGATCTGACCTTACTAGCATGCGTCCGGCAAGTTGACCATTGGGATGATAGTTTTCGCGTTTATTAAAAGCACCACTGGTATCATAAAGGGTTATTTCACAAATAAAACCACTTGGGTATTTTTCAATCTGCTCCGTAAGAAGCCCCGACTCATAGTGGTAACGAATGGTATTCCCGTTATCCCTGCTCAGGTGGCAATAACCGGTATAAGGGGTACTATCCTGGTATTGGTGGAATTGAAGGTATTTGCCTTTTACTTCCCGATGGTAAAGGCTGTCACAGGGACAATCTCTTTCAATGGCAGTTGCTTTATGCTGTCGGCAGCTAATTGCGAAAGCAAGGAGCAAGAGCAAACCAGTCAATCCGGGGATATTAATTTTAATTTTCAAATTTGATAGTGAATTTAAAAAAAGAAGGAATCAGGTTAAAACGGGCACTCAGGATATTGTATTTACTATATCCTTTTTCCTTCATAAAAGGTTCCATTTCCTGAATCAGTCTTTTGGTAGCTGTTCCCTGTCCGGCGAATCCTCCTGTATAAATCCGGGCAAAATATTCATCAGGATTACCAGTAGGTTTAAATCCATGTCCGTATGTAGCAGTTGCATTAAATATACCCATATGAGTTATTTTAAATCATTAGTAAAACACATACTTAAATATACTATGTAATTAGTTTTCCTGTACAAAGGAGAAAAAATACCTGCTGTATGTTTCCTGTCCGGCCTTATTCAAATGATAGGCATCAGCAAACAGGTCATCCTTCAATAATTGCAGCGGATGGATACTCCTGTTAAAACCGGCTTTCATTAACTGTTCCTCAAAAGATAACCGGATATCCCTGCCATTTTTTTCATCATCAAGAATAAAGTCTGATCGCCTGGGAGGATAAAAAGCAGTGAAGGCAATTCCATTACTTTCACAGAGGGTAACAATTTTTTGCAGATAAGTAAATTGTAACTCACTCCAGCCATAATCTTTCAGCCGGTATTTTTGGGTAACCGGGTCATTGAAGTTGACCGGTTTTTTAGTCAGTGCCACCGAGCCAAAATCAGCCGGTATTTTTGATTGAGCAATAGATGCAGGATGATCGGGATCCGGAAAATGGAACAGGGCCTTGTATCGTTTAGCAAAGAGCCGTGCATCATATTCTTTGCTATAGCGAACAGCTTTTGCAAAGGGCAGATCCAGCAGCAGGTACTGGTGACGGTTGCGATAATAATTACGGGTATAGATCCAGGGATCAATCCCCATATACATGGCTTTGACCCCGGATAAATCCAGTTGTTTGAGGATAAAATAAGTCTCGATGGGATCACGTGCATCAGCTGCCAGATTGATAAAGGCCAGGGAGTCTGCCGCTAAACGATTCAGTTCCCGGCAACTCAATCCGTATTTAATACTGGAACTTCCCAGTAGGAAAATCTTTTTTGGATGTTTGATATTACTGACCCATTGGTATTCATCCGCTCTATTGCGAAAGACCTGCTCCAGTTTTTTTTCCGACAGGAGCTTCTCCTGTTTTGTACCGATCCATATTTCCAATACCAGCAGGGTCAGCAGCGGGAGCAGACTGAACAAGAAAAACCGGTATAGAAATTTTTTCATCATCAGAACTGAAAATAAATAAAGGGTTGCTCCCGGCCACCTTCAAGAAATATGAGCAGGAGAATAAAATAATAAAAAAGCCAGCGGGTCCATATCGGCCATTGACTTCCTGTTTTTTCAATGGCATAAAGGGAATTGCGGCCCCGCCATTCAAAGAGCAGGAAGAAAGCAAGCAGCACTAATATTTTTCTAGGCAATACCTGGGGTATTGTCAACATGCTACGGGAGAAAATCTCACTGAATATCTGGTCGGCCTGCGCCAGACTATTAGCCCTGAAGAAAATCCAGGCCAGTAACACCAGTATAAATGTGAACAGAATAGAGAAGCCTTCCTTCCATCCGGGTAAAAATTTTCCGGGAGCAATAGCGCTTTCCCTTTTAGCTGTTTTGGTTTTGATTAAATGAGGCAACATGTATAAAGCATGCAAACCACCCCAGGCCAGGTATTTTAAATGGGCACCATGCCAGAGTCCGCTCACGAGAAAAGTGATAAAGGTGTTCCGGATGGTTTTGGCTTTGCCTTTTTTATTTCCACCCAATGGGATGTACAAATAATCCCTGAACCAGGTAGAAAGAGAGATATGCCAGCGTCGCCAAAACTCAGCAATGCTTCTTGAAAAATAAGGGAAAGAAAAATTCTGCATCAGGTCAAAGCCAAAGAGCTTGGATAAACCCACGGCCATATCAGAGTAACCGGAAAAATCGCCATAGATCTGCATGGCAAAAAAGAAAGCACCCAGCAGAAGGGTGCTGCCATGATAAGATTCCGATTGAGAGAAGATGAGATCTGCAAATTGTCCGCAGTTATCCGCGATCACCATTTTTTTAAATAGCCCCCATAAAATTTGCTTCAAGCCATCCACGGCCTTTGAATAATCAAATACTCTAGCTTTCTGAAACTGGGGCAGGAGATGGGTGGCTCTTTCAATAGGGCCTGCGACCAGTTGCGGAAAGAAACTCACAAAAGCCAGGAAGGCTATCGGGTCGCGGGTGGGTTCCAGTTTCCGGCGGTACACATCAATGCCATAACTCAGGGATTGAAAAGTATAGAAGCTGATTCCGACCGGCAGAATAATATACAAGGTGCCGGCATGTATGGGCATTCCAAAAAAGCTAAAGGCTGCAGTAAAACTTTCAAGAAAGAAATTGTAGTACTTGAAAAAGCCAAGCAGTCCGAGGTTGGAGACAATGCTCAATATCAGGTACCATTTTCTTCTCCGCTGTCTTTGTTCTTTCATCATGGCCAATCCGGCCACATAATCCACCATCGAACTAAAAAGCAGCAGCGACAAAAACCGCCAGTCCCACCAGCCATAAAAAACAAAACTCGCCACTACAATCAATCCATTTTGCAGCCGCAGGTTCTTTTGTGTCACAAACCAATACAGGATGAACACAATGGGCAAGAAAATGGCGAAGTCGAGAGAATTGAATAACATTTTTGGTTGAGGAGTAGAGCTCAAAAAGAAAAAAAGATACAAGAAACAAGATACAAATAAGCACCAAAAAGAGAGAAAATTAAAAGGGCGTCAGTTGGTAAAACTAACGCCCTTTTAATTTGATATATTGGCTGTTATTTATTTGGTTCTTGGTTTTTGTTTCTTTTTCCACTTAGCCTTCCAGGTGTATACTGAATATAATCATCCTCGATTGTATTTTGTCAAATACACTGGAGTAGATCAGGTTTTTGTCACGGGCATGCAGGTTGCGCATACCATTGCTGATCTTGATTTCGGGGGAGAAAATAAAGCTATCGAAGAAGAAGTTGAAGCCGATGCCAAACTCAGGACCAAAATCAAAACGGTCAATCTTTACCAGGTCTTCTGCTCTTTTGGCCCTGGCATTACTGGCCATATCGATATCCGCTTTAAACCCTGCCAGCGTATAGACCCTGAAATTTCCGATCCGGTCGCTTTGGAATTTGAGCTGCACAGGAAAAGTCATGATAATGGATTCTACTTTCTTCACCACTTCGGTCTGATTATCGATATCCGGGAACCTGAGTTTATAGTAAATATTTCTTTCCAGGAACATCAGTTGCGGGTTGAAACGTAACTGGAAACGGTCGGAGATACGGGTGGTGGCGAGTAAGCCCAGTGCCAGACCACCAGCATTGGTAGGTTCTGCTACCATCACAGAATCCAGCTGCATAAAACGCGGGTGCAGGTTGGTTTGAAAACGGGCCAGGTTAATACCAATGGTGATCCCGAAATAATAAGGCTTGGTATCGTGATCCGGCTGGTTCTGTTCCACGTATTGTGCCCCTGCAATTGATTGCAGCAGCAGGCAACCGGTTAAAATAACCAGCGATGCGCGTATTTTCAGCGGGGTTTTTGTCCGGAGTAAATGCAACATATTCCAAATGTAAGGGCCTGAAAACCGGTATCGGTGTACCCCACTTTTTTTAAAATGTCAGTAAATGCATGGCGGTCCGGGAAAGCGTTGGCTGATTCGCTGAGGTATTGATAAGCCTCTTTATTTTGTTTGAACCATCGGACCACCTGGGGGGCCACAATGCCCATATACAGGTTATAAAGACTTTTAACCGCCTTTTTCCGGGGTTTAGAAAATTCCAGTACGATCAGCCGGCCACCGGGTTTTAATACCCGCCACATTTCTGTGAGGCCTTTTTCCAGGTTTTCAAAGTTCCGCACACCAAACGCCACCATCACCGCATCAAACGAATGATCAGGGAAATTTATTGTTTCAGAATCGCCCTGCTGGAGGTGGATTTTATCCCCAAGTCCTTCTTTTTCAATCTTTTTCTTTCCCAGATCCAGCATATTGACCGAGATGTCGATGCCCTCAATTTTTTGCGGATTCAGGATCTTACAGGCCATAATAGCCATATCGGCAGTCCCTGTTGCCACATCCAGGATTTGTTGGGGATTGTCTGCTTTCAGCTTTCTGATGGCTTTTTTCCGCCAGCTGATATCAATCCGGGCGGAGAGAAAACGGTTGAGATGGTCATATTGCCCGGCAATCCGGTCGAACATTTCGGTGACCTGCTCCTTTTTGTTCTTTTCAGAATCCTTAAATGGAGTAATATGATCGTGAGGAAGGGGGTTTGACATGGGGGGCAAAGATATTTTATTAAAAAGAACCAAGAAACAAAAAACAAGAACCAAAAAAAGAACCAAAAACCAAGAAAAAAAACAAATCGGTGTGAGTGTAAAGATGGATCCAATGTCTCCTGTTCAGACTGCTCCTATAAAACGGAAAAAGCAATACAAAGTTCAAATATAAAACCCGCCCCAGCCTTCAACCACCGCCTTTTTAATTTTCTCTCTCCTTGGTGCTTCTTTGTATCTTGTATCTTGTATCTTTTTTTGTCTCTTGTATCTTGTTTCTTTTTTTCCTCTCTATTTTTATCATATGGAAATCACTTCGGCCAACTACGTCATCAGCAGCGCCACCTACAAACAATGTCCGGCCCCGGACCGCCCCGAATATGCTTTTATCGGGAGAAGTAATGTGGGCAAGTCCAGTTTGATCAATATGCTGGCGGGGCAACGGAATCTGGCCAAGACTTCCGCAACACCGGGCAAGACACAACTGATCAATCACTTTGAAGTGATGTCGGCCAAGAAGAAATGGTACCTGGTGGATTTGCCTGGTTATGGCTATGCAACGGTATCTCAGCGCTCCCGTAATAATTGGGAGAATATGATCGAATCCTACATCCGGAAAAGGGAGAACCTCGTTTGTTTATTTGTACTGATTGACAGCCGGCACGAGCCGCAAAAGGCCGATCTGGAGTTTATTGCCAAGCTGGGCGAATGGGAAACCCCCTTTGTGCTGGTTTTTACCAAGGCCGATAAAAATAAACCCGGCGGCACGGTCAGAAGGGTGAATCTTTTCATCAAAACCCTGCTGGAACAATGGGAGACGGCACCCCCTCATTATGTTACTTCGGCAGTGAATAAAGACGGAAAAGAGGAGATTTTAGCCTATATAGATCAGCTAAACCGCAGTTTTACAAAGCTTTAGGGTGAATAAATACCACATTTGTAGTATGTTTTGTTGGTAAATATTGCCTAATTTGCACCCAATTACAAGCCAGGTATGAAACCAATCTTATCCGAAAGAAATATTGTGGTGGTCCTGTTTGTTCTGGTATTGATCACTTTTTCATTAGCCCAGGAAGACAGCAAGAAAAAGCTGACCCGGATTTATTCTGGTGTGGCCACTGATCACGGCACCCGTTTTCTGGGTCAATCTGCTACAAGCACAAACATATCTGTTCAATCTTCTGCTGTTACACCTCAGTAATTTTTCAACACGTATTTTCTTCCAATACTTTTACTGTTCCGCAATGGAACCGCCTCGTTCTATTAGCATCAAATAAACGGGATTGCTGAGGGGTGAAGAAGCTGTTTGCAGTGATCACTCACCACATGAACAGTCCGGGCGGAGCTGTTTAGTTTACCACTTTGTTGGCGCAGCTGCTGCTGGCAAATGCCTCCGGTTTGGCTTTAAAGGCAAATCCCATTCCCAGTATATACCCCATGGCTTCGCGCAGTGCATCATTGCTTTTGAACTGCGGATTGGTGTTGATGTCGGCATGTACTTCCATGTCCACATCATAGGTGGTAAACAGGTTACAGAGTTCATAAGCAATCTCAATGCTCTTGGCCACTTCCGTCAGCATTCTTTCCTTGATGGTGAACTGCTGCCGGGTTTTTTCATTGTGGATGAACATAAAGCCGCCATGGCCTTCGCGGAGGAAGACGATCACGGTTGCAAATTCTGTTTCCTGTCCTTTTACCTGGGAATCGGTGCCGATGCAAACTTTCAGCCGGTAACCCTTATCGGATTCCCGCCTGATGGCATTTTCAACAGCGTCCTTGATGGGTAAATCAATCGGGTCGCCATTAAATCTTCTCCACTTCATACAAAAAGAGGTTTTCCTAAGTTACAGGAAAACCTCTTAATTACAATAGGGGTACGGATTATTGTCCCACTAAAGGGACGGGAAAGCGTTTATTGGCGTACCAGTTTGTCGGTCCACTGGTTGCTTTGATCACTGAAACGGATGACATACATACCACTGGCCATGGCCGATGCCGGTATATAGTTCATGCCTTTGCTGAGCTGGCCTTTCGCGGTTTGTTTGCCGGTAAAGTCAACTACTTCATAGCTGTAACTACCCGGACTGGTTACGGTAATGGTTCCGTTGACCAGGTTGGTCAGCAGTTTGGGCCGGATGTCTGTTCCTACATTACGAAGTGTTATCACATTGGAATAATAAGTACGTCCGTTGTCAAAGGTTACTTTCAAACGGTATTGCACAGCATTATTTCCCATGGGTGTATAGAGGTACAAACGGTCGGAGGCAACGGGTTGGGTAAGACTGATAAAGTTTCTGCCATTAGTAGTGAATTCCAATACCTGTTCTACCACCTGTTCATCGGCATCAATCAGCCAGTTCAACCGGTGTTTTTCATTAACCACATTGCCTGATAATTCCAGCCGGCGAAGTGGCAGGGTGCTGTTGAAATAATTTCCCTGGAGGGAATAAGAACCCAGACTGGCATAGTTGGGAGCATATATATTTCCCTTTCCTTCTACTTTGATATAGTATGTACCTGCATTCAGGCTGGTATCTACAATTGAACTAAGCAGGGTACCGGGATTATATACATTCAGTTGTGTCTGTGTGGCATCATAAAGCGTTACCTGCATATCCAGATCAGATCCTTCATTGCCGGTACCTACATTGTAAGGAACGGCATTGAGTACAAATCGGCCGTTGCCGGGTTGTACAAATTTGATCATATCCTGATCAGTGCTTTGTGTAATCACACCACTGGCCAGAAACTGGTTATTGGTAAAAGGAATACTGCTGGCACCCGCAAAAGTGGAAGCGTATTCATCAGTACGGAAACTGAAACCATTGGAAGTGGTAATCACACTCAGGTCACTCTGGTAATTGGTGCAACCATAAGGGTTGGGACCATTATTCCAGAGGGTGAGATTTTTATAATATCCCACACCCATGATGGGGGCCCATCCGATTTCACCAGTACCGGTACCGGAATGGTAATCGGAAATTTTTACACAGTTGGCATCATAATTAGCCTGGTGGTACAGGCCAAGGGTATGACCAGCCTCATGGGCAGCAGCTTCTGCAATGGCTTTTACCCAGTTTACACCCAGTGCAGCGGTGAAAACAAAACAAGGGGTATCATCTCCCCAGGTAAAGGAGCCAACAAAAGCCACACCACCGGCAGCGCCATACCATTGATGGCTGACAGTCAGTACGACACGGATCCTGCGGTCAATAGGGGCCGCCAGGTATTTGGATTCATCAGTAGTGACATTGATATTAAACGGGCGATAGTCTTCTGCTACCCGGTTAAATACAGACACGATATTGGTATTTGTCATACCAGATGCATCACAAACAATTGGGCCATTATAATTCCAGGCAGTATTATCGAGGGTGTGACCATCGAAATCGAGAAACAGCACCGCAGTAGCACTGGGGTAACTGTTCATCACCGGCACCTGTGCCCCGGTGAACAATGGCACGCTGAACAGCAGCGCCATCATAGTGGAACGGAAAAGATTTTTCATACAAGGAGGATTTTGTGTTTTTCAATAGGTACAATCGGACACGGACATAAAAACGGGCGAAATCGAAATATTGGATGTAAACGGATAAAAACTATTCATTCACCAGGTCGTAAAAATTCTTCTTTACTAACTGGTACTGGCCATCAAGGTTCTCCAGTTCATAGAGGTCACCATGGGCAAAACTGACAATTCTGCCACGGTATTTCACCTGTCCATCAGAACCTACGATGCGGCTCAGGGTCAGGTTGGCCCCATTGAAATTGGAAGAGCGGATCACGACAGTCTGCAATTTGTTATCATACTTGCTGACGGAAGAAATCACTTCTCCTTCAAAACGGAGACTGTTATCAGTACTGAGGTTCAGCCGGGTGGGGGCACCAAGTGTTGTTCCCAGAAGGGCATTGAAATCAGTAATGTTTAACTTGATTTTGTCGGGCAGGTTACTGAACAAACGGGGTTTATTCAGGTTCGGTTCATTGAGCGGAGGATGCTGATCCTGGGCGAATGAAGAAATACTGCATAGCGTAATAGCTGCGCAAAGTACGGAGGTACGTAGGCTTTTCATCGGGACACAATTTTTAAGTCAATAGGATATTGTTCAGCAGTTGCTTCATCAACTGCAGCTTTCAGGGGGGACGGTGATGCAAGATTTGTGAATTATTTAAACAGTTCCAAGCAAATGGTACAGGAAAGATGTAAGATTGAGGAGTAGTACCCGCAGGGATTCGTAAAACTTCGGCAGGGGAGTCGGTTGATCTACGATTAATACTGGTTAGTACTTAACATTACCAGTGTACAGGCTTCTAAGGTCTTGATGCCTTTTTGCCGGGCCATTTCTTCGAGTTCGGGGTTTTCTGTACCGGGATTAAAGATGATCCGCTTTGGAGCAAGTGACAGGATATATTGATAGTATTCCTGCTGGTGAGATGGATTCAGGTAAAGGGTAACGGTATCAATTTCTTTTTCCATAATAGGTTCAACCGCAACGGGTACATCCGCTACCAGGGTATGTTTACGACCGATGGCGATCACCGGATGGCCATGACTCCGGAGCCGCTGTATGGCCAGGTAACTATAACGGGATGGATTATCAGAAGCACCGAGTACCAGGGTCTTTTTGGGAATCATGCTGTAAAACTAGGGAATCGTTGTTTATTTCAGATGGATGAACTCCCGGTGCCGGATCTGTACATATTCCCGGTACCCAATCATAAAATACCAGATGGCCAGCACAGGCCCGGCAAAAAGCATGGCGAATAAATAAAAGAAGATCAGCGGTAATTCCAGCATGGCCAGTACATAAAGTACCGAACCGGTGATGAAAATCCACAGCAGACAGGTGCCATAGTTTTTTCTTTCTTTTTTATTTCGCCAGGACAGGTCAAAGAACTCATGAAACAGAAAACTCAGTAACTGCCAACCGCCCAGAAAAAAATACCAGTAAATCAGCTGGCTTGAATCCTCCCTGACCAGACTGTAAATAATAAAATAAAGAGTAATCAGCACCTGTACCAGGTTATCGGCTATTTTAAGGGGCTTTGTCATATATTATATTTTCAGAAAATAATGAAAGTGTCAGGTTTTAAAAAAACCGGCGAACCGGTTGTATTAACTGCGCATTTTTTTCCATTCCATGCCGGTGATGACTGTGTAAAAAAGGGCCACGAGGGCAGCGGGTACGAGGGATTGTATAATAATACCCAGTCCGCTCATATCATATTTATCTTCCGCAGGTTTTACCATTCCATAGATCATTACCGCCAGTACCAGACCTGTGCCTATCAGGTGCCAGCGGCGCAGGGGGCTTTTCCATCCGGCCGGGCCAAAAAATCCATTCACCAATAAACTGATTAATTGCAGTCCGGCCAACACCAGTAATCCAATGGAAATCACGGCGCCCCTCTCATCTGCTGCGATCAGGCCCATCAGGATGGCCAGGATGGCGGCCAGTTGCCCGAATAAATCGAATGTCTTATACCGGTACATGATTACTTGAATATTTTGATCAGTGAACCGACAAACCAGCTCTCTTCAGCACGGATCATCCGGTCCAGGGTTTTATCTGCCTGTCTGCCCAGTTTACGGATACCGCTTACAGTATCTACAAAGGTTTTGACATGTTTGTCTTTTTTATCACCCTCCACATTCTCCAGTTTATCGAGTAACTGCAGCATGGGCTCCAGTTCCCTTTTCTTTCTTTCTTTCACAATTTGAGTGACTACTTTCCAGATATCTTTTTCCGCCGTAAAAAATTCCTTTCTTTCTCCGGATAACAGCACACGGTCCACCAAACCCCAGTTAATAAGTTCACGGATATTCATATTCGTATTGCCCCGGCTGATATTCAGCTCTTCCATGATATCGTCCTGTGTCAATGGGTCCGGGCTAATGAGTAATAAGGCATGAATCTGGGCCATGGTACGGTTAATACCCCAATGGGTACCAAATGCACCCCAGTTGCTGATGAATTGCTGTTTGGCTTCGGTGAGTTTCATGGAACAAAGTTACATACTTGTTTCCGAATTTTCAAAATATATTGAAAGATTAGGGAGCAGTCGTTAGTCGATAGTCATGAGTCGAGAGTCTTGAGTCGGGAGTTCGATAATAAGGGGCGTGGTAGTATTTATTGAATCCGGCAGCTGGTATTCAGTGGCACCTGATTACTTGAAAATTGAATATTGAAAATTGAGCATTGAACATTTTTCCTACTATAGAGAAATACGCAATGCTCAATTTTCAAGGCCTTCTAAGCAACGGAGTTGAGGCCCGGGCATCAGTTTATTTTTTAGGTGGTGTTTTGACTTCTTCTGCCTTTACCTCCACTGCTGTATCTGCTTCTTCCTTCTTCTTTCCCAGATAATTGGGCAGGTCCATACCGGCCATATCAAAAATATCTTTCAGCGGGGGAACCGACTTGTACAAACCGCTCATGAAATTAGCCGTAGAGCCCTTGCCATCTGCATTTTGTCCGCCATCCCATACAGTAACTTTATCGATCTTGATATTCCGGATGGCATCAGCCTGCAGCTTGACCAGTTCAGGGAGTTTATCAGCGATCATCAGTAAGACAGCATCTTTCGGATTATTACCGGCCGACTTCACGATTCGTTCCAGACCTTCCGCCTGTTTGGTCAGCATTTCAAACATACCCCTTGCTTCTGCTTCCAGTTTGGCAAAGATGGCATCTGCTTCACCCTTGGCTCTTTCTCTTAACTGCTCGGCTGCAGCCTGGGCTTCAATAATCAGTTTTTGTTTTTGGATATCTGCTGCTACCACAATGCTGGCGTTTTGGGTGGCACGGTCTCTTTCGGCACGGGCTTCCTCCGCCATTTTTTCTGCGAGATAAGCTTCTTCCAATGCTTTTGCCGCCTGTACTTTTTCTGCAGCCATCGCCTTTTTCAGGGCTTCGGCCTCTCTCTCCCTTCTGGCCGCATCGGAGTTGGCAATTTCAATTTTGGAAAGGTTCTCTCCCTGTACAGCAATAGCGTTTGCTTCCGCCATTTTTACACGGGTATCTCTTTCTGCTTCCGCTTTACCGATATTTTCATCCCGGTTAGCACCGGCAATCTGAATTTCTTTATCCTTCATGGCAAAAGCCACCTGTGTATCTCTCTGCCTTTGCGTTTCGGCAACCTTGATATCCCGGTCCATATTCGCAGTGGCTTTACCAATTTCCCCGGTACGCTCCTGTTCTGCTACCCGGATCTTGGCTTCATTAATTGCTTTAGCGGCCGCTTCCTTACCCAGGGCATCAATATAACCGCTTTCATCTTTAATATCGGTTACGTTTACGTTGATCATCTTCAATCCGATCTTATTCAACTCGGCTTCCACATTAGAGGCAATATTGGCCAGGAATTTATCCCGGTTATTATTGATCTCTTCAATATCCATCATGGCCACCACCAGGCGCATCTGACCAAGGATAATATCCTTTGCCAGATCATGGATCTGCGGGCGCTGCATTCCCAGTAATCTTTCCGCTGCATTTTGCATCACAGCCGGTTCAGTGGAAACACCCACGGTATAACGGGAGGGAACATCCACGCGGATATTCTGCTTGCTCAGGGCACTGGTCAGGTTCACCTCAATGGAAATCGGTGTGAGATCAAGAAAAGAATAATCCTGTATGATGGGCCAGATAAAAGCTGCACCACCATGAATACATTTAGCGGTATGGACCCCTTCTGCACCACGTCCTACTTTACCATACACGACCAGGATGCGATCTGAGGGGCAACGTTTGTACCTGCGGAACATCGAATAAACAAGGATGAAGAAAAACAGGATCGATGCCGCGACGACAATCAGGAGATTCTCTGCCATAAACAGTTAGTTGTATTTTTTGATTATTGAAGCTGTGTTGAAACGAGCAGGATACTTTCATTCATCACACCGGTTACTTTTACCAGTTTGCCGGTAGCAATCGGTTGCTCATCATCTGTCATAGCCTGTAATTCATGCAGGGAACCCTGCACTTTCACATGTACTTTCCCAAAACCTTCCCTTGCTGCCGGGATAAGGAGATAGGTTTCTGCAATCAGGCCAATGGCATTCTTTGTTTGCAGGGTACCGCTTTGTTTTAAACGGTTCATGCTTTTAAAAAGAAGCGCCATGATCAGTACCACTATTGATCCGGCCAGTACGGCCAGTCCAATGGATAGTCCCTGGTTGATGCCTCCTTTCAGACAGGCAATGCCCGTCCAGCCGAAAATGGTAAAAAAAGCAATCAGATTCTTGATGGTAAAAAACTGGTGACCGGTTCCATCGTCACCCGAAATGGAGGCATCTGCATCACCTCCGGCCTCGGCCCCATCTCCTCCAATAAAGGAAAGCAGGGTTTGTATCAGGAACAAGAATGAAAAAAGCAGGGCGATAGCCCAGAAAATCTTTTCAATGGAGGCCAAAGATTGCCACCAGGTGGAGATGCCGGCAATATCCATACGCGCAATAAATTTGTTACCGAATATAAGCATTCCACGGTTAAATGATGACCGTTACGATCTGAAATTTAGATTGCGGAAAATTTTCTGCGTATTGATGGCAGCTTAATGTATTTTCTGGGTATTGTTCCTTGAACCCATCATCAGCAATAATTTTTTTGTAAGATATAATACGGCAGCAATGGAGGTGCTGATGAGTCCGACTTTGAGAAAGATGGAATGTGTATCGCCGTCCAGTATTTTCAGTAATCCGGTAAAGGAGAGGCAGCTGATTCCGATGATCATCAGGATGCTGATGACTGACAGTTTTTCGTCTTGGAAATCCATAGGATTTTTTTTAAAATTCCGTTTTTTTATAATAACTGCCTGATCCTTAAGGATTCATTTTTGAAAAATAGGAAGAACCACCTAAGCCGGACTATGTAAAAAACCATCAAGAATGTTGCCAATCAATGGCTGAGAATAAAAAAGCTGCCTTTTTCGGGCAGCTTTTCAATAAGGTAAGCGTATAATTACTTACAGAAGCATGGTAATAGGTTGTTCCAAGAATTTTTTTACTGATTGTAAAAATGCGGCACCTGTAGCTCCATCCACGCTGCGGTGATCACAACTCAGTGTCAGCATCATTACATTGCTCACAGCGAAACCATCTCCTTTCTTCACAACGATTTCCCTGATCCTGCCCACGGCCAGGATGCAACTATCGGGCGGATTGATGATAGCGGTGAATTCTTCAATATCCATCATTCCCAGATTGGAAATGGTGAAAGTATTGCCGGAGAATTCATTCGGCTGTAATTTTTTATTCTTTGCTTTTCCCGCCAGTTCCTTGCTTTCTGCAGCAATCTGTGGAAGTGTTTTCTGATCTGCAAACCGTACTACCGGAACGATCAAACCATCTTCAATAGCCACGGCAATACCAATATGTACATGGTGATGTCTTCTGATCTTATCTCCCATCCAGGAAGCATTCACAGCAGGATGCTGACGAAGCGCCATCGCTACTGCTTTTACCACCAGGTCATTGAAACTGATTTTTACCGGACTGGATTCATTCAACTGAGCCCTGGCCGTCATGGCATTGTCCATATTGATTTCCATCTTCAGATAGAAATGCGGGGCCGTGAATTTACTTTCTGCCAGTCGCTTGGCGATGACATTCCGTATTTGCGAATTCGGAATATCTGTATAACCTTCCTGTCCCGCAATAGGGGTAAAGGCCGGCACGGTTGCCTTTGTTTCCGGAGCTGCTGCACTTACTGTTGTCGGTGCGGCCGGAGCAGCTGCGGGTTGGTAGTGATCAATATCAGCTTTGATGATTCGGCCGCCATCGCCACTGCCGGAAATATGGCTGATATCAATACCTTTTTCTTTGGCCAGTTTTTTGGCTAATGGAGAAGCTTTCACTCTTCCGTTATTGGTTGCAGCCGGTTCTGCGGAAGCGGCAACGGTTGCAACAGTAGCGGTAGCTGCAGCTTCTTTGGGGGCAGTGGCCGTTGCAACCGGCGCTGAACCACCTGCTTTCACGGCGGCAACTATCCCATCCACATCCACTTTTCCTTTTTCTCCAATGATACAGAGCAGTGCATTCACGGGTATTTTTTCTCCCTTTTCAGCACCAATATAAAGTAGCGTACCATTCTTGTAGCTTTCCAGCTCCATGGTGGCTTTATCTGTTTCTATTTCTGCCAGCACTTCCCCTTTCTTAACGGCATCACCCACTTTCTTATGCCATGCTGCGATGACACCGGCTTCCATGGTATCACTGAGTCTTGGCATCAGTACCACTTCATCTGCATCTGCCGGAGAAGCTGTTTTGGCAGCTGTTGTTTCGGCCTTTGCCTCAGCCGGAGCGGCGGGGATCGCTGCCACGGGAGCCGGAGCTGCCGCGTTACCTGAGCCGCTAATCAGGCTGGAAATATCTTCACCAGGCGCACCAATAATCGCCAGCAAATCATTCACCTGGAGTTTACCTCCCTTGGCGCTGCCAATATGCAAAAGGGTGCCATCTTTATAGCTTTCCAGCTCCATGGTGGCTTTATCTGTTTCCACCTCTGCGAGTAACTCACCTTTCTTAACGGGATCGCCCACTTTTTTATGCCAGGCAGCGATCACTCCTTCGGTCATAGTGTCGCTGAGTCGGGGCATTAATATCACTTCGGCCATTGCCTTTTCAATTTTGGCCGAAATTAAGGCAAAAAGGGGAATAGGAAAGGGGATGATTAATAATCCAGATCCAAACGAAGCCTGTCTTTCAGTTCCCTCACCAGCGGATATTGCTCCGCCATCTTCAGAAACTGCTCTTTGGAGGTCATAGTGGTCTCAATAACCGGGCGGTTCTCTGCCTTTTCTTCCACAATGACACTAAACTGTAGGAAACGGTTCTGGAGTTTACCCTGCAGGAAGGCGAACAATTTGTTACGGTCCTGCTCTATAAACTGTTTTTCGATATTATTGGCCGTAACGGCTTCAAAACTATTTTCATCCCTGATACGGAGCAGGGCCAGTTCAAAGGGCTGTGCTGCCGGGTTTTTTTCTTCTTTGAGGCGGACAATATATTCTGCCCATGCCTGCCGGAGTACCGATTCTTCCAGAGGGAGATGATCAGTCTGGTTCCCGTTTTTTTCATTGCCCTGGTACTGCTTACGGATTTTATCAAGAGCAGATAATTTCCCGGTTGAAGGTAAAGGGTTTGTTTTTGTGACCGGAGCGCTGACCGCTTGAGCCTCAGCTTTAGGTTCCTGCTTTCTCGTGGCCGGGGTTTCGATGATCAGTTTGGCGCCTCCGGTATTTGCGGAGGGTTTTAATGGACGCTCCTTCTCTGTTTCCGGCCCGCTGAAAAGTTTGATGGGGCTGTTGCGAAAGGCCAGCGGAGCATCAGCTATTTTTTTTTTAGCGCCGCCTTCGCTAGTCAGTTGCAGGGCCTGTTGCAGATAACAAAGTTTGATCAGGGCCAGCTCCACATGCAGGCGTTTATTGCGGGCACTTTTATAACTGATCTCTGCTTCGCTGAGAATATTCAATCCACTCACCAGCAGGGCAGCCGGCACTTTTTTGGCAGTCTCCAGGTACTTATCCCGGAAACTTTCCACTACTTCCAGCAGGGCGGCAGCTTTACTGTCTTTGCATACCAGCAGGTTGCGGATGAATTCGGCAAACCCGTTCAATACCAAATCCCCTTCAAATCCCTTGCGGTTGATATCATCGTATTGGATCAATGCACCGGAAAGGTCCTGCTGCATCATGCAATCCAGTAATTTGAAATAACAATCCGCATCCAGGATATTCAGGTGTTCCAGGGTATTGGCATAGTTCAGTTCGCCATTGGTAAAACTTACAATCTTGTCCAGGATACTCAATGCATCCCGCATACAACCTTCACTTTTCTGAGCAATGATTTGCAGGGCCGCTTTTTCAGCTTTGATCTCTTCCTTTACACAGATTTCTTCGAGATGCTGTACCGTATCGTTGGTGGTGATTCTTTTGAAATCAAAAATCTGGCAACGACTAAGGATGGTGGGAAGAATTTTGTGCTTTTCCGTTGTCGCCAGGATAAAGATGGCGTAGGGTGGAGGTTCTTCCAGTGTTTTCAGAAAAGCATTGAATGCTGATGAACTCAGCATGTGTACCTCGTCGATCACATATACTTTATACTTTCCTGTTTGCGGTACAAAACGAACCTGGTCCACCAGGTCGCGGATATTATCTACTGAATTATTAGAGGCCGCATCCAGTTCAAAATAATTCATGGATGCGCCGTCATTAAATGAAGTACAGCTCTGGCATTTATCGCAGGCTTCCCCTTCCTTGGTTTGATTTTCGCAATTGATGGTCTTGGCCAGGATCCTGGCACAGGTGGTTTTACCCACCCCTCTTGGCCCGCAGAACAAAAATGCATGGGCCAGTTGCTGGTGCCTGATGGCATTCTTCAGTGTAGTGGTGATATGCGATTGTCCCACGACAGTGTCGAAGGTCTGAGGTCTGTATTTACGCGCCGAAACGATGAATTTGTCCATGAGGTCAGTCAGTAGTCTTTAGTCGATAGTCCTGAGTCGAAAAAACAAAAATAAGTCTTTCTGGTCAGGGTAGCCGAAGGACTATCGGCTAATGACGAAGTACCCTGGACTACAATAAAATCGGATGGGGTTTAAACTCTTTTGTCCGGTCAAAATTATACCGGTAAGTGGTGAGGATCCGGCTTCGGTTGCCGGCAATCGCTTCAGCCACATTTACCATTTTGGGATTGAATTCACCAATCCATTGCATTTCACAATCCTCATAAATGGGTTTCCCTAAAATATATTCACCATTCACGATGCTGAGCCCCTGTACCAGTTTACAGCCTTCCACAATCAGGTAGCTATCGGCTCCTTTGCCCTGGTGTTCAGGAACAATGCCAAAAACCAGTCCGGTGAATTTTGAATTTTTCTTTGTGGCTTTTAACCAGAGGAATTTTAATTTCTGCAATAATCCAAATTTCCCGTTCAGGTACTTGAACCATTGATTCAGGTCGGGCAGATTGATCCACATGCCAACGGGTTCATCTTTATAATATATGAACCAGTTGATCCTTTCATCCATCACTGGTTTCATGGACTGAAACATTTTCAGTACCACTTTCTCCTCCAGTTGTTTCAATCCGCCATGTCCGGCCCAGGCTTTATTGTAAACAATGGTAAAATCCTTTACATATTTCTCCAGCTGATTTTTTCGGATATGGGCAGAGGAGTAATTCGGATCGCTGGCACATTCTGCGTGGCGATCATAGAATTTTGGCTGCAAACGGCTGCTGGCTTTCATGCCAAAGCAGATCTGGTTGAAATAATTTTTGAAACCGTATTGCTCAAATAATTCCACATAATAGGGCGGATTAAAATTCATGCAATACATCGGGGGCAGTTCATGCCCTTTTACCACCAGCCCCCACCAGCGGTCTCTTTCTCCAAAATTCACGGGACCGTCCATGGCTTCCATGCCTTTTTGGATGAGCCAGTGTTTGGCTACATCAAAAAGCATATCGGCCGCCGTTTGGTTATTGATACAGTCGAAGAATCCGATTCCCCCAACAGGGCCTTCGTCTCCTTTGTTCTTATATTTTTTATTGACAAAAGCTGCAATTCTGCCAATCAGTTGACCCTTCTCATCTTTAAGGATCCAGCGGGTCGCTTCTCCCTGACGAAAGGTTTTGTTTTTCTCCCGGTCAAAAACATCTCTGATATCCTTATCCAGTGGACGGATATAGGCGGGATTTTGCCGGTTCAGGGCCACATTCACTGCCAGAAATTCTTTTGCTGTAGTGGAATCATGTACTTCAGTCAATCGCATCCTGCAAAAATAAGGAAGTGGTCATTTCAGCCCACCAATTGCTTCTTCAGCCAGCTGCAGGCGAATGATTGCTTTGCCGGATGTAGCCGTGTTGCTGCTATGGATGGAACCTTTATAGGAGCTGATCCGGTTATCAATTTCCCGGACCAGACCTGCGACAGACTGATCGGCAAAACTGACAGCAGGATCATCCTGTAAAAAATGAATGGTGAGATCCGGAGGCCGGTGATCCAATTCAATTTCAAGTTGGGTGGCCCGGGTGGATAGCAGGATCAGCCGGATATAATCCTGGATAATCCGGAAAACAGTCAGTTTATCCTGGTCATTCATTTCTTCCAGGTTTTTTCCAAAACTGTTGAATCGTATTTTAAGTGGTCTGAATTTCCGGACATCTGATAATAGTTCATTGACGGCAGCGGTCAGCCCGATATCAGTAATCACTGCCGGGTATAAATTCACACAGAGCATGGCCAGATTATTCATGGCCTGGCCGGTGAGTTCCCGGCTTTTCTGGATATAGCTGCTGTTCTCTTTTTCTTCCAGGCTTTTTTCCAGGAAATTACGGGAGGCGGCCAGTACCTGGTTGATATTATCCCTGATTTCCAACATCAATTCCTGATTATTTTTTTCCTGGTTTTCGATGAGTGACCGCAATTGTTCAGCCTGGTTGTCTTTTTCCAGATCCATGATCCGCTGATGCAGTTGTTCATGGTACTGAAATACCAGCACAAAAAAATACACCGTCATGATCATGGAAATAAAAAAAGAAAGAAAATATATTTCCCGCATCTTAGATTCAGGTACCAGATAATTCCGGGGTTCGGGTGGTGAGGCGATAACACAGATGATCAGAAAAATCAGACTGATAACCATGAAGCTCCAGGTGAACAATTGGTTGGATTCTGTCCGGAGCAGGTAAATAAAAGCAAGTATAAATGGAAAATAGTAAAGATAAGTGCCGCCTTTCATACCCAGGTGCAGAGAAATCAGCAGGAATACTACATTGAAGATGAGGGCGGTTGTGGCTTTTGCCAGCAGGGTATAGCCCTTTTTATTCAGGAAAAGACAAATCACGAGCAACACCGCTGCCGGGATGAGTACATACACAGAATAATAATCCTTGTATTGTCCGCTCAGACTGTCAATGATATTGATAATAATGGCAATCAACCCAAAACTGATGAACCGGTTGAAGCCAGTCAGAATTTTGTGTCGCCTGAAAATATCTTTTGTTATAGCGGAATCAGGCATGAAAAAAAATGAGTCCTTAACCTTGCAGTAGTACTGCTAACCATGCCAATATACAGCAAAATCCGGAACCAAAAACTGAGTTTGTTTCCGGAAATAAAATTCTGTCTCATTCAGAGCAAGGGACAGGTTGCCATTTTTTGTTGAACCAGTTCCCTTTCCCGCTGATTAGGGGCCAGTGACAATGCTTTTTCAAATGATAAACGGGCTTCCTTAAACTGTCCGTTATTCGAATACATTTCGCCGAGACAGGCATGATACAAATAGTATTTCTCCAATCCTTCAATTTTTAATAATTCTTCCAAAGCTTCCCTGCTTCCGAAGGCATAAGCAGCGGCAATGGCTTTATTCATGGCAACCACCGGGCCGGGCCGGTATTGGAGTAAAAGATGGTAGAGCTGATGGATTTTTATCCAGTTTGTTTTTTCAAATGAAGGAGCAGCCGCATGCAGGGAGGCGATCACGGCTTCCAGATGATAGGGGGTAATGGATCGCATCGGATCTGCCATATCTTCAATTGGTATGGATGTATCCAGGTACTCAAACCCTTTTTTGATCAGGGGCCGGTACCAGTTGCTCCGGTCCTGGTATTGCAGCAAGATAATTTGACCCTGGTCATCCAGTCTGGCCCCCAGCCGGGAAGATTGAAAACAGATCAATGAAAGCAGGGCCCTGGTTCCTGGCCGGTTCGTTTCTTTATTTTCAGTCAGGAGATGACAGAGCCGCATGGATTCAGCACAAAGATCTTCGCGGATCAGTTGTTCCGGGTGAGAAGAATTATATCCTTCATTAAAAAGCAGATAGAGGGAATTCAATACGGCATCCAATCTTTCGGTGAGTGCCGGCCCTGCCGGTACCTGCAAAGGAATTGATTCGCTATTGATTTTTTCTTTGGCACGGTAAATTCTTTTGGCAATAGTTTCTTCTGAACTCAGGAAGGCCCTTGCAATTTCTGCATTACTCAGTCCGCAAAGTGTTTTCAGGGTCAGGGCTACCTGTGATTCATGCGGAATAGCCGGATGGCAGCAGGCAAAAATCATTCGGAGCTGGCTATCCCTGATCTCATGATCGAGAAATAACTGATCCAGGGCAGGTTCCAGTTCGGAGTCAGTTTGCAGCAGGTAGGCATATTCCGGACTGATCTGGTTGAACCTGTTTTGACGCCGGAGCAGATCAATAGCTCTGTTCTTTGCCGATTTCATCAACCAGGCGGCGGGGTTGGCAGGTAATCCTTTATAGGACCAGGTATGCATGGCCTGCAGCAGGGTGTCCTGCACAATATCTTCTGCAGTTTCCAGTTGCTGTATACCCAGAATGCGGGATAAAACAGCTTTTATTTTTCCCGATTCATGGCGAAAGAGATGCGCCGCAACTGACTGTAATTGGTGCTCCGTTACCACAGTCAGCGTGCCTTCATTTTGTTATTTCGGGCCTCATGGGTGATTTCTGCCTTCCCCAGGGCCTCCATCAGTGGGGGTAAGTATACCCCAAAACGCCCGCGAAATCCTTTTTTTAAACCATACCATCCGCCCACGGGATTTTTGGGAGAGCGTCCCCAGGCTTCTACTGTCCCCTCTTTAACTGGCTTTTGTTCATCAGCACCCCCCAGTTCCATCCAGTCACCGTGTTTTTTTAACATGGCATGAAGGTCATCGATACAACGCCATTGGTAATGAAGCGTTGTACTGCCTACTTTGCAAACTAAAATTTCCTCCTCTTTATACATCAGGTAATTGGAGGAGCCCGGAGGGGTGGTTAACTGCCAGGGGCTTTCTTTGGTGCCTTTTACTGTTGCCATATGAAATTTGTTGGTTATTGTTTATTGTTGATAACGTTGAATGGTACTGAGGGCAACCCGCTGTCCTTTTCCCCGGAGTTCAATATCTCCGAGTGGCAGCCGGATATAATTATTGTCAAGTGTTAACTGGTCCAGCAGGCTGTTTGAACTGAGAATCTTTACCTGGTATTCATTGCATTTGCTCTGGATACGGGCTGCCGTATTGAGAACATCACCAGAAAAAGTAATATCTCTTTTGATGATCCCTACTTCACCGGCAATAACACTACCGGAATGTACCCCGGCTTTGAATTCAGGTACCAGTCCATAACGGCGCAGGTATTGCTCCCGTTTTTTTTCGATGGCTTCCTGCATTTCGAAATAGCAACGGAGGCAGTGGTTGTCCTCTAAGCCAATTTTCAGTTTCCATGAAATCACGATTTCATCACCCACATACTGATAAATTTCCCCTTTATTAAATAAAATGGGGTTGGTAAGGTCGGCAAAAAAATCTTTGAGCAGGTGATGGTATTGTTCGTTTCCCAGCTTTTCAGCGATACTTGTTGAGGACATCAGGTCAGCAAAAAGAAAAATTCTCTGCTCTTCTTTCGGGTTGGCATAATGGCCCCGCAGAAATTTCCAGATGATACCGGGTCCGAATTTATCATTGATCTGCAGGGCAAACTGAGTGCCGCCTACAATCGGGGCCCACCCAATCATATTCTTCAGGTGAATGGGGTCACTGATAAAATGCCGGAATACTTTTTGAGCAGCCGGATCGGTAATAAAATGACCCGTTCTTAACATTGCCATAAAAAAGCCGGAAAGCAGGGTGATCAGTGTAACCACGAGTACAAATGAGCCTGCCACGGCAAAAATCACTTTACCATAGGGCCAACTCCGGTATTTTACATTCACATAGTACACCAGGAATATTCCACCCATAATGGCGCCTGTAAATGCTACCAACACATTAAAAAAAAGATTTTTGCCAAAGCCGTAAAAACGACCGGTGCTTTCCACATTTTCTGACTGATAAGAAAAGTGATCATAGCAGGTCATCAGGATGCCAATGCATACCCAGACTGCTATGATCACTAACAGTTTCCTGAATTTGATTGTGGTGTCGGCCGAACGGCGACTCATAAACAGATTTATTGGGAATATACAAAATTCCCTGCCGGTACCGATTAATCACATGTCAAATTTCACCACCTGCCTTACTTGTACTTTTCCTCCCTTGTCATAATCAGGATAGCCGGCACAGACGGCTACGGCTGCATCATAATTTTCAGCATTGATAATAAAGTAACCGCCCACTACTTCTTTGCCTTCGGTAAAAGGGCCATCGGTTACATTGGACACACTGCCGCTCACCAGTTTACCTCCGGGATGCAGGGCTTCCCCACTAACATAGGTACCGGCCTTTGCCAGCTGATCTACCCAGCCCATCCACTGGTTCATATTGGCCTGCATTTCTTCTGGTGAACTGTCGGGTCCGAGACCTCCGTGAAAAATAAGCATGAATTTTTCCATACAAATTGTTTTGTTGGTTGTTGAATAATGTTGACATACCCACAACGAACAAGTTCGGGCATTCCGGACAGGAAAAATAAATTTTTTGAAGAGTGGTGATCAGGCCGTTTGCTGCATTTCTGTGAGCCGGCGGTAGACCCCGTCGTCAATTTCCACCAGTTCATTGTGGTGACCGCGTTCAATGATCCGGCCATCGTGAAGAACAATGATCTCGTCGGCTTCCCGGATGGTACTCAAACGATGGGCAATCACCAGGGTAGTTCTTCCCTGCATCAGTTTGCCTAACGCATCCTGTACCAATCTTTCTGATTCCGTATCCAGGGCAGAAGTGGCTTCATCTAATATCAGGATCGAAGGATTTTTCAAAACGGCACGGGCAATACAAAGTCTTTGTCTCTGGCCTCCTGATAAACGAATACCCCGGTCGCCCGTAATGGTCTGGTACCCGTTTTCTGTTTGCATGATAAAATCATGTGCATTGGCAATTTTTGCAGCAGCCATCACTTCAGCTTCGGTGGCATCCGGTTTTCCCAATGCAATATTGTTGAAGATGGTATCATTGAAGAGGAAGGTTTCCTGGGTAACGAAACTCATCAGTTGCCGGAGCGATTCCATTTTGCAATCCCTGATATCGGTTCCATCAATCAGGATGGCGCCGCCTTTTACATCATAAAACCGGGGGATTAAATCGGCAATGGTGGACTTCCCCACACCGGAGGAACCGATCAGGGCAATCGTTTTTCCTTTTGGGATAGTAAAACTGATATCCTGTAATACCGGGGATTCGTTATAGGCGAAATCCACATGCCTGAACTCAATGGTATCATTAAAAGAACGGATATCGGAAGCATCTTCCTTATCTTTTATCTCGATGGGTTTATCAATGATTTCTAAAATTCTTTCCCCGGCACCGCGTCCCCTTTGAATATTGGCGCCGGCCACCACCATGGCCTTGGCCGGGCGCAGCACCTGTGAAAAAATAGCAATAAAGGCAATGAACTCACTGGCCTGGATACCGGCTGCTCCCTGGCCTCTTTGCAGAATCAAACTTCCTCCGTATAATAATATACCTGCTACCACTAATACCCCGGCTGCTTCTGAAAAAGCAGGTGCCATTTCTCTTCTTTTAAAACCCTGCAGACTGGCATTGCGGTAAAAATCATTTTCGCGGCTGAATTTTTTTAAGGTGAACCCGGTGGCATTAAAAGCCCGGATGATCCGCATTCCGGTAAGGGTTTCATCCATTATCGTGAGTAAACGCCCAATTGATGCCTGTGCATCCTTTGCATCTCTTTTGAGTTTTTTCTGTACCGTGGCAATACCCAATGCAGAAAGCGGGATAATGATCAGGGTAAATAAAGTAAGCTGGGTAGAAATGGCAAAGAGGGCTACAAAATAGCCAATGATCATCGAAGGCTCCTTGAACATCACTTCCAGTGAATTGCCAAATACACTTTCTATTTCAAACACATCGGAATTCATCCTGGAGATCAGATCACCCTTATGTTCTTTGGTAAAAAAGCCCATATGCAGATGGTTGATCTTTTCAAAAATGGCTTCCCTGATTCTTTTCACCAGCAGGGTGCGGGCTTTGATCAGGGTACGCTGGGCCAGGTAGCGGAATAAATTCGTGAGTAAAACAGCGCAGACAATAATACCTGTGATAAAATAAAGGGCATAGGCCGGATTGATGCTTCTTAACCGGTGTACTTCATAATAAAATATATCCCGGAAAAAACCGGTGGAAAGCGAGAATACCGGTGCGGTGGTAGAGGCAGGACCTGCATCCGGACTAAACAATACATTCAGCAAAGGAATGATGAGGGCGAACTGAAATACGCTGAAAATCACCGCGAGGATCGTGAAAAATGAAAAAGGGATCACAAACCAGCGAAAGGGGCGAACATAGGCAATTAAACGGCGGTACACTTTCATGCTGGGTAAAGTTATCAATATAAACTACGGTAAACATCGAGGTACTGACGGGCCGACTTATGCCAGTTAAAAGACAGCGAACGTTCCCTGATCCTGCGTTGAAAGCCTTCGTTGGTATAGCGCGACATGCCAATATGATAGACCTCTTCCATATGATCGGGTTGGAAATCGTGGAAATAGAATGATACATCTCCGCCGATTTCAGGTAAAGCTGTCAGATCAGAAAGGAACAGCGGTTTGCCACAACTCATAGCTTCTACCACAGGCAGTCCAAAGCCTTCGGAAATAGAAGGAAAGGCAAAGGCATTACAATGACGGAAATACCAGGATTTTTCATTTTCAGATACGGGCCCCAGCAAGTGCAGGTTATCTTCCACACCCAGTTCCCTTGATCTTTTTTTCAGCAGGGATAAATAGTCGTTGTCATCAAATTTCCCGGCGATCACCAGTTCCAGGGCATTCTTTTGAAGAAGCGGGAGTAGTACATGGAAATTTTTCTTCCGGTTAATCACTCCAATGGAAAAGAGGAATGGTTTTTTGGGTTGATAGGAATCCTGCGTCAGGGCCGGTTTAACCAGCATATTGGTACCATTATGGATTACATACAATGGTTTATTTCCGATATGACAATGATTCAATACATCTTTTTTACAGAACTCGGAGATGCAGATGATCGCATCGGCCCGGTTGATCAGTCCCTGCAGGTATTGGAGGTATTTTTGTTTTTTGGCCGCTGATTTCTTTTCGTCATACATGAAGTTCAGGTCATGGATGGACAGCACGACCCGGATCCTGCGGTTGCGCATGGGCATGTAATGCGTATTCTGGTAAGTGGCATGCCAGATATCATAGTCCCCGAGGGGCGGCATGGTAAATTTATGCAGGGGGTGCTGGGTCAGGTGATTGCGGCTGGACAATGACCAGTCCTGGTCCCAGGAAGGGGTATAGAAAAAAAGTTTTTCTTCGGTCAGGCTGATATTCTTTTCAAGGTATCGCCCCAGGTTCATACAATAATGGTAGAGCCCGGTATTCGGGTATTTCATCCTTTCGCAGTCGAATATGATTTTTCGCATTGAGGATACCATTTAAACGTTTCGGAACAAAAATCATGCTTGTAAGCTAAATCAACTAATATTTTACAACAGTGGACGACTGAACTTTGTCAATACAGGCAGTGATATTGTAACCAGGCTGGATATCAGGTTACAAAACCGGTTTCGGCGTTCACCAATTCCGGGTGGCAGGAATAACAGCCTGATTATATAAATGATTTTCTAATATTGCCTATTAATTCGAATTATGATTCAGGATCTGGTACAATGGAAAACAAAGCCTGTCAATGGCAGGAAATCGAAGCAGGTATTGCTTGATTTTGAGCGGATGGAAGGCTTATATACCGGTTTTTATTATTTCAATCTGCATTTTGGGAAATCGCTGATGAAACTGGCTCCCAGGAGTATGGATTTTTCGTTTTACCTGGCCGAGCACCAGTTTGGCATGTTTGGTGAGGATGTGAAATACGAGAGCAGCAGGACCTATAAAGAAAAGAAGAAAAAGTTTTTTGGATTGATTCCGCGAAAGGAACCAGCTGTGTATGATATTGTGCATGTGTCTGATCAGCATTCGCGGATCAGGATACCGGGTCAGCACAGCAAAGTGATTCTGACCGTACATGATCTGAATTACCTGGTGGAACTGGATGATAAAAAGCAGATGGAGGAGGAAAGAAAAAAACACCAGCGGATGCTCGATATGGCGGATCATATTGTATGTATATCTGAATTTTCCCGTAAAACAGTATTGGAAAATCTGGACACCCGTAATAAACCGGTGGATGTGATCTACCAGGGTTGTGAATTAGCCGAGTTTGAAACGGTGGAAAGACCGGGCTACCTGCCAAAAGGTCCTTTTCTGTATGCGATGAGCAATGTATTGCCTAAAAAGAATTTTCATGTGCTCCCCTGTCTGCTGGTGGGGAATCAGTATGAACTGATCATATCCGGTATCATTGAACATGCACCACAAAGGGAATATGTAAAAAAAATAATGGAGGAAGCCCGGCAATACGGTGTGCAGGATCGGGTGATTATTACCGGCCCGGTCTCTAATGAAGAAAGGCAATGGTACTTGCAGCATTGTACGGCTTTTATGTTTCCTTCGGTGGCTGAAGGTTTTGGCACACCGCCTTTGGAAGCCATGTATTTTGGAAAACCGGTTTTTGCTTCTACCC
Organism: Chitinophagaceae bacterium; assembly: GCA_016720745.1. Taxonomy (GTDB): domain Bacteria; phylum Bacteroidota; class Bacteroidia; order Chitinophagales; family Chitinophagaceae; genus JJ008. The sequence continues at coordinate 1,281,073 of JADKKA010000018.1, forward strand.
ATACCTCGGTTCCGGAAATTTGCGGGGATGCTGCTTATTATTTTAAAAGTTTTGAACCGGAAATGATGCGGAAAAACTTTGAAGAGGGTATGGCGCATTACCAGCGTTTTCAACCATTGCAGAAAATAAGGGAACGTTATGATTTTTTCAGTTGGGATAAAACAGCCCTCCAATACCTTGAAATTTATAACAGGTACCTGTAATAATGGGTCATCACCCGGCTGTCAATGAAGAAAATTGCATTCGTCATACAGCAGTACGGTACAGCTATCTGTGGGGGTGCAGAACTGCATTGCCGTCTGATTGCCGAAAGGCTTTCCGCTTACTATGAAGTTGAGGTACTGACTACCTGTTCTGTTGATGCAACAGATTGGGCCGATCACTATGCCCCCGGAAAGTCCCTTATCAATCAGGTAACCGTTCGACGCTTTCCGGTTGCACAAAAGCGGGATACCCATGCAATGAATTTGCTTGAAAAAAAGATAAGGCCCCATCTTGACAAAAGCAATTTTTCAATCTTAAAGCGTTTCACCGGTCTGTTTAAAAAATATGCGACTAAGGAGGATCAACAGGAGAAAGCAGAATGGGACTGGATGCTGGCTCAGGGCCCTTATTGTCCGCAGTTGATCAGCTACCTCCGTGAAAACCATCAGGACTATCAGCGTTTATTCTTTTTTACATATCTCTATTATCCAACGATTGCAGGAATTGATATTGATCCTGCAAGATCAATATTGATTCCAACGGCCCACGACGAATGGGCGATTTATTTATCTCTTTACCGGAACTTATTCGGGAAGCCTGCATACATATTGTTTAATACCGCTGCAGAAATGAAACTGGTCAGGCAGTTAGCTGCAATACCGGATCAACGGTGCATGATTGCCGGTGCAGGGGTGCAGATTCCTGACCTGACAGAAATTAGCGATGTTAAAAACAAATTCGGGATACAGTCTTCCTATATTCTTTTTGTAGGCAGGGTGGAAGTCAATAAGTTCCCTCCCGAATTTTTTCAATGGTTCCTGAATTATATTTCAAAATCGGGCCGATCGCTACAACTGGTGCTTACCGGCGAGTTATTCCTTAAAGTACCGGAACATCCGGCCATCATCACAACGGGATATGTGAGTGAGCTGGACAAGTATCATTTGATGAAAAATGCGGAGTTACTGCTGCAGCCCTCCCTCTTTGAAAGTTTGTCTATGGTTTTGCTGGAATCTTTTTCCCTGGGTAAACCAGTGCTGGTGCAACGTTCCTGTGCTGTAATGCATGAACATATCATTCAAAGCGGATCAGGATTTAGTTTTTCGGGTGAGGATGAACTGGAAGAATGCTGTAACCGGATTCTGGATGATCCCTCTTTAGCTTTCGAAATGGGGGAGAAGGGGAAGCTATATGTGAACCGGCATTACCAGTGGCCTGCCATCATGAATCTATACCGGAAGCTGATCGAAAACAACCCTGAAAACAGGCTGGGAAACCCTTCTTAGCATTTTCCAGCTCAGTTCAGCGAATTTTGGCCGCTTTTCACCCCTTTTCCCCACCCTAAAAAAGCTGGGAAAGCAAATTGGCAAATTACCCCCTCACCCTTACCTTTGCGGCTCGAAATCAACCCCTCTCTTAAAATACAAATATGGCAAGCGTAGGTAAAGTAAAACAGGTTATCGGGGCGGTCATCGACGTTCAGTTCGATGGTAAACTTCCTGAGATTTATAACTCCTTAGAACTCAAGAAAGAAAACGGTGATATCCTCGTCCTTGAGGTGCAGCAGCACCTGGGTGAGGACAGTGTTCGTACCATTGCGATGGACGGTACCGAAGGTATTGTTCGTGGTACAGCCGTTACCGATACCGGCAAAGCGATTGCCATGCCGATCGGCGAGGGAATCAAAGGCCGTCTCTTTAATGTAACCGGAGACCCCATCGATGGATTACCTGCCGTAAGTAAAGAAAACGGAAGGCCGATCCACAACCTGCCTCCAACTTTTGAAAATCTGAGCACCGCTTCTGAGGTACTGTTTACCGGTATCAAAGTAATCGACCTGATCGAGCCCTATGCAAAGGGTGGTAAGATCGGATTGTTCGGTGGTGCGGGTGTGGGTAAAACCGTATTGATCCAGGAACTGATTAATAATATCGCGAAAGCCTATTCCGGTTTGTCTGTATTTGCCGGTGTAGGTGAAAGAACCCGTGAAGGAAATGACCTGATGCGTGAGATGATTGAAGCAGGGATCATGAAATATGGTGATGCTTTCAAACACAGCATGGAAGAAGGCGGATGGGATCTGAGCAAAGTGGATATGAAAGAACTGGCCGACTCCAAAGCCACATTCGTATTCGGACAAATGAACGAACCTCCCGGAGCCCGTGCAAGGGTGGCCCTTTCCGGACTGACCATTGCCGAGTATTATCGTGATGGTGACGGACAGGGTAAAGGACGTGATATCCTTTTCTTCGTTGATAATATCTTCCGTTTCACCCAGGCCGGTTCTGAGGTATCAGCCCTCTTGGGTCGTATGCCTTCAGCCGTGGGTTACCAGCCAACCCTGGCTACTGAAATGGGTATCATGCAGGAACGAATCACTTCTACCAAGAATGGTTCTATTACCTCCGTTCAGGCGGTTTACGTACCTGCGGATGACCTGACCGATCCGGCCCCTGCCACTACCTTCGCCCACCTGGATGCCACTACCGTATTGTCAAGGAAAATTGCTGACCTTGGTATCTATCCTGCGGTTGACCCGCTGGATTCTACTTCCAGGATCCTGTCGCCACAGGTAGTCGGGGAAGCCCACTATAATTGCGCGAACCGTGTGAAACTGATGTTGCAGCGTTATAAAGAACTGCAGGATATCATTGCGATCCTGGGTATGGATGAATTAAGTGAAGAAGATAAACTCGTGGTAAGCCGCGCCAGAAGGGTACAGCGTTTCCTGTCACAACCATTCCACGTGGCAGAAGCCTTTACCGGTCTGAAAGGAGTACTGGTTCCCATCGAAGAAACCATCCGTGGTTTTAATATGATCATGGACGGTGAAGTGGATGAGTATCCTGAAGCCGCCTTTAACCTGGTAGGTAGCATCGATGATGCGATTGAGAAGGGTAAGAAATTACTGGCACAGGCGCAGGGATAAACCCCTGTCCCCTAAAGGGGAATTTAGGTCAGAAATACCTTTCTTTTTCAGTTAGTTCTTTAAAGAAACAGGGAATGAAAGTTGTGTCAGCAGAAGCTTGGGAAGTGAGTGAACACAATTTATCAGTCAGATATATTTTACGATCACAACAGCAACTTTAAAGTGATTTACACTTTAGGGTTCTAAAATCCCCTTTAGGGGTTTGGGGTATGAACTTAGAAATATTAACACCAGAAAAAAAACTCTACAGTGGCGAAGTCTACGGTGTTCAGATGCCCGGTATCAGCGGTTCATTTGAAGTACTGGAGAAACACGCCCCACTGGTGAGCGCATTGAAAGCAGGCCGGGTAAAAGTGCTGAAGGATAAAACCCATACCAGCAGTTTTGATATCCAGGGCGGTTTTGTAGAAGTACTGAATAATAAAGTAACAGTGCTGGTAGAAGGCGCTGTTGCGGTTGACTAATATTTTCCGATCTGCATCGGCAGGAAAGACCACCTGTATTCCGGATTTTGAAAACAAATTACCAACCCTCCTCTATGGAGGGTTTTTTTATTGGATTTAAAATATCTTTAGTGAAATCTCAGTGAATGGAGTTTAAACTGAAAAGGCAGGTTTTCCTTTTTTTATTTCTCTGTGTAATGGTAATGAGCCATTCGCAAACACCATCAGCTGAATGCCAGTACAAAAAAGGGGTGAAGGATTTCCTGCCCCGGATTGATTGCCCGGGCGATTACAATTATCTGAAAGGAAAATCCCTGACCGAAAAATTTGGCCAGGTGGCATCAGTGAAAATCGTTTACAGTATCCGCGATGCTAAAGTCTATTTCATCAATTCCACCCTCTATCCCTTTCATTATGATTTTTGCAGTACCGTCCTCAATAATCCCGATGAACTGAGCTTTTTCAATATCAAAAATTACAGCAGCAACCCGGCAAGAGAGTACATGCTGGTCAACCTGAATTATTATTCCTGGCTTGGCCTCTATGGACTGGAACTGATGCCCGAGGATGATGCCGGGGCAAAGGACATTTACAGTTTATATCAAAAGATTGCTGCCCTTGTGTATTTTGGTAATAAGGTCAGGGTTTTGGCTATGTCACCCGAAATGGAAAAACGGTTGGCAGCGATTCCCAATATACCGGTCATCCGTTCCAGTGAAGTGTACCAGGGCCGGGAATTTGTTTCCCTGAACAAAGGGAAGGCCTATGGTTACCTGCGAAAAGTAAAAGCAACGGAGGTAGGAAAAACGACCATCTCCAAACACGATATTGTGATCCTGGATGGATTACCCAATGAACTCCCGGTGGTGGCTGGTGTGCTCACTGTACCATTTCAAACGCCCCTCTGTCATGTGAGCCTGCTTTGTCAGAACCGCAAAACACCCAATGCCACTTACCGGAAAGCCTGGACCGATCCTGCGATTGAAGCACTCTTAAATAAACTGGTTTGTTATGAAGTAACGGCCGACAGCTTTATCATCAGAAAAGCAGGCGAGGCAGAAGCAGGGGCCTGGTGGTTAAAAACGGAGAGTCGTAAAACGATCAGACTGGCAGTAGATACCAGCATCCGGAAAATAACGGGTTTGCAGGACATGAGCTTTAAAAATGTTTCGGCAGTCGGCGGCAAGGCGGCTAATTTTTCCGAGCTCCTGAAAATAAGGGTGGATAAAAAGCCCATCCCCTTACCGGAAGGATCTTTTGCCATTCCATTTTATTTTTATTATCAGCACCTGAGAGAAAATAATATTAATAGGCAGCTGGATTCCATCCTGGCCAACAGTTCGCTGATCAATGATCCCCAAAAATTAAATGCTGCATTGAAAAAACTCCGGGATGCCATCAAGGCGGCACCGGTGAATAAGGTATTACTCGAAGCGATTCGTACCAAAATGAAAACCGGGGGAGTGTATGATAATTATCGCTTCCGTTCTTCCACCAATGCGGAAGATGTAAAAGGTTTTAATGGGGCAGGTCTGTATGATTCCAAGACCGGCAGTCTGACCGATCCTGACAAGCCCATAGAGAAAGCGATCAAGACTGTTTGGGCCAGTCTCTGGGATGAGCGGGCTTTCGCTGAAAGGCAGTATTTTAAAATCGATCAGCGTTCGGTAGCCATGGGGATACTGGTACACCGGGCATTTGGAGAAGAGCTGGCCAATGGAGTGGCAGTGACAAAACATTTATACCGGAAAAATTACCCGGCCTACACTTTTAATGCGCAGGTGGGAGAAATCAGTGTGGTGACTCCACCTGACGGCGTCAATTGCGATGAAGGAATCATTGCATTGGGCAGGGCTTCCGGCAGTCATAAGGTAACGGTGGAATATATCAGCCGGAGTAACCTGAGTAAAGACAAAACGGTATTGACCGATGCTCAGGTGGAACTGCTGGCAAAATACCTGACCGCCATCAAGGAGCATTTTTATTATAAAGTTGAAAGAGGCACAGGTCGTGATGAAACCGGCTTGATGAATTTTGGGATGGATGTGGAATTCAAGATTGATGCTTTGACGGGTAAACTTTATATCAAGCAGGCGAGGAGCTTGTAAGGCTGAATAAGCATTTCGCTTTTTTAAATTATTTCGAGGAATTATTTGTTTCAATAGGCCAACAACGCGGCCAACAATAATTTATTCCAAGCTGCCTTTCCATCATTTGGATAAATTCTTTAAATCGTACAAATTCGTCACAATTTGAATTTCCACTGATCCAGTGATGAAGCCATTTGTAGTGATTTTTTGTTGCCAACTCGATTATCGCGATTGTGCCATCAAAACCACCTAGTTTGCACTCATTCATTTGATTTTGATCCCGGATCTCATAAAGATTAAAAAAACGGAGACTGTCAATGAATGTTGGCCAACCACAAATAGGAACAAATGGTTTCCCCATCCATATGCTATCAACCTCTGTATTTGGCATTTCGTATCTGGCTTCACCTAACCTGAATGCTGGAACTGACTGTTCTTGAAAATAGAAATGCCTGCCTGTCCAGCCAAAAGAATCTTTTCTTATTGAGAATATGTCAAGTCCCATAATTAGTCCAAAACCAAGAGTGACACGGATTTCAAAAGAATCAGTACCTTTTTCTAGTGGATTCAATCCAATCAGATCGCAAATCTTTCTTGGATTTTCGACCAATATTCTTTTAAGAGAAGGGTCTTTTTCATATGGGGCCTCATAGGTAAAAGCATTATTTTTCTGCGTCTTGCTAATGCAGCCTGTGAATACAGGAAGAACTAGAAGTAGAAAGTATTTCATGATTTCCTAACGATATCTGCCTTCGTCAATTGTATATTCTTAATTTTTTTGAATCCTTTTTTTCAATTCTCCCTCCGCCCATGTAAATACTTTCTTCATCATATCCGTTTTACGCAATTCATATTTACTCCGTATCTGTTCTTCTTCATTCGCCACCATCAGGAACATCAGGTCGATGACCCGGGCCGAGACAAAATCCGTCAGGCTGCTTTCAAGCGGTTTATTGATAAAGGGAACTGCGTTGTAAACTTTTGTAACACCGGCCCATTCTTTATCGGCTCCTTCCAGTTTGATGGTACTGTCCACAATCGGCCGGAAGGCTGTCATTAATCCGGGTTTCATTTCCTGTTTAAAATAATCAGTCGCGGCATGGGTATTATCCGTCACCAGAATTTTGGCGGCATCTTTAAAACTCATGTTTTTGATGGCATCGAAAAACAAAGGTTTGGCTGTTTTTACAGCTGATGACATAGCGCGGGTGAATTTACCGGTGACCTGATTGATCACTTTATCAAAACCAAGATCACGCAATGTTTTTTCAATTTTTGCTGCTTCGCCGGGAAAGGCAAAACGAACCAGCGGATTGCCATCAGGATCGGCAAAAGCATCCAGACTTTTAAACAGGCCCTGGGAGAGGGCATCTTTTAATCCCATGACCATTTCCAGTTCGGATGGAACCAGTCCCAGGTTTTTCAGGGTGCTGCAGCCCGGAGAAAAAACTAAAAAACTACTGCATACAAGAGCGTAAAAAAATCTTTTCATAATACATCTTATTGAAATGAAACCGGTAAATACCAGGAACGGGTTGATTAGTTCAATTGCGGGTCAATGGGAAAATTGATCATGATTTCATAGTCGCCCCCCAATTGTTTGAGAGCATCCTTCCAGATTTCCTGGTGATCAGGATGGAAAATCAGTTGCCGGTTTCCTTTGACGGTGAGCCAGGTTTTTTCATTCATTTCTTCCAGTAATTGACCTTCGCTCCAGCCGGAGTAACCCAGGAAGAACCGGATCTTATCCAGATCGGGGTCCCCATTTTTGATCATCTCCACTACGAACTCAAAATCACCGCCCCAGTAAATGCCTTTGAGTACTTCCTGCCCGCCCGGTACTTTATCAGGTAACTGGTGCAGGAGGTGGATGGTATTGAGCTGAACCGGTCCGCCGTAGTATACCGGCAGTTTATATCCTTCCAGTTCAGGCACCAGTTCGTCCAGTGTATTTTCATAGAGTCGGTTGATCACAAAACCAAAACTCCCTTCTGCATTGTGTTCGCATAATAAGACAACGGTCCGCAGGAAATTGGGGTCCTTCAGGAAGGGGTCTGCAATCAACAGGATGCCGTTAGCCGGGTCAATCATGCTTCAATATTAATACTTTTTGGAATTGAAAAGTATGGGCCGGAAGCTGGTTTTCCGGGCCTGATAGCCATAAAGCCCCGTTAAAATAAGGTACTCTACCCGTTGCAGGGTATAGAGAAGCACCCGGGAACTGTATTTTTGTGGTATTGCCCCGCATAATAAAAGCTACTATCTTGCCGATAATGAAAATGAAAAGGGTCTTTAGTATCATCACCATCCTGATCAGCCTGTCGTTGGTGGGGATCATGATTAACCAGAATTCTGCCTTAAGGAATATGGTATCCCTGCGCACAGAGCAAATCAAGCACTCGGTGGAGTTAAGTACCCGCCAGGTGGCAGATGACCTGAGCAGGCACAAGGGTAGTAACCTGATGGGTAGTCCCAAGAAGGGCTTTGGTCTTCCGGATGATTTCTCCATTGATATTTTTAAACCGGTCACTGTGGCCAGCCGCTTCAGTGTGGAAGAAATCAGGCAGAAATTTGAGTCGGCTTTTCAGCAAAACGATTTAAAGAATATCAAATTCGAATTTGGGATTACTTCTTTTGACCGCAGTAACAATATGGAATTCCAGAAAGCCTCTCCCGGCTTTTATGATACCTATGTAGATACGGTACACAATTTTGTTTTTTATACCGGGCTGGAAGCATTAAGCGGTACAGCAGGAGAGAACCTGAGTGTGAATGAACTGCTGGTGGTGGCGGTACCCAATATCAAGGGACTGGTATTGAAATCACTTTTCTGGCGCATCGCGATTTCGGTTTTATTTACCCTGATCATTATTGCCGCATTTTTTGTGACTGTCCGTACCATGCTCAAGCAAAAGAAACTGGCGGAAATCAAAAACGATTTCATTAATAACATGACGCATGAGTTCAAAACGCCGATTGCCACGATCTCACTGGCAGTGGATGCCATGCGGAATGAAAAAGTGTTGCAGGACCGGACCAAGCTGGGCTATTTCAGCAGCATCATCAAGGAAGAAAACCAGCGCATGAACCGGCAGGTGGAAACTATCCTCAAGGCTTCTCAGCTGGAGAAACAGGAAGTGGACCTGAACCTCAAACCGGTGCATGTACATGAAGTGATCAAAGATGTGGTGGACAATTTTGTGCTCCAGTTACAGGAAAAGGAAGGGATGGTGGAAATGCAACTGGATGCTACTGCTGACCTGATCAATGCGGATGAAGTTCATTTTTCGAACCTGGTCAATAACCTGGTAGATAATGCCGTAAAATATTCAAAAGAAAATGTACCACCGGTGATCCGTGTGAGTACCAAATCCAATGGTAAACATTTTACTATGCGGATAGAAGACAATGGCATCGGCATGAATAAGGATACGGTGAAACGGATTTTCGAAAAATTCTACCGGGCCCATACCGGTAATGTACATAATGTAAAGGGGTTTGGACTGGGACTGAGTTATGTAAAAGCCATGGTGGAAGCGCATGATGGAGATATCAAGGCAGAAAGTACTTTAGGCAAGGGCAGTGTGTTTACGATTGATTTGCCGTTGAGTAAGAGTTGAGGGGCAGTCGACAGTCGTCAGTCGACAGTCATCAGTCGACAGTCATCAGTCGGCAGTCATCAGTCGACAGTCGGCAGTCATCAGTCGACAGTCAGCAGTCATCAGTCGGTCAGTCTATCAGTCTATATTGAAGAAGCGGTTCATCTTCTTTAGTCGATAGGCGTGAGTCAAGAGTGACGAGCGAATAGCCGATAATCAGAAGCCCAATACCCAATACCTAATACCCATCTCCTCCCCACAACAAACTCCCATCTCCATAGCTCAGGAAGCGGTAATTATTTTGCAGGGCATGGCGGTAAATTTTTTTCCAGTTGTTACCTACGAGTGCGGCCACCAGTAGTAATAGGGTGGATTGCGGTTGGTGAAAATTGGTGATCAGTCCTTTTACAATCCGGAAGGTATAACCCGGGGCAATCAGGATCTGTGTTTTAGTGATCAGTTTTTCCAATTTATTTTTTTCCATCCATGCTAATAACTGTCCCAATGCAATTGAGGCAGGAAGTTGTTCTGATTGGAGATCATAAGGATCCCATTGTGAAATGGAAACTGTTTCAGGGGCAGTTTCATTATAGCCGGGATGCATACATTTCAAACCGAGCCAGTACAAACTTTCCAGTGTACGTAATGAAGTAGTGCCGACTGCAATGATATTTTTATCGAGTTGATCTTTCAGGTTGGCAATAAAGTGGCGATCCACATCAATCCATTCGGCATGCATTTCATGATCAGCCATCTGTTCACTTTTCACCGGCTTAAAAGTGCCGGCACCTACATGGAGGGTTACAAAAGCAGTCGGGATATTTTTTTGTTCGAGCTCTTTCAAAACTGCAGGAGTAAAATGCAGACCGGCCGTAGGTGCAGCCACTGATCCATCCTGTTTGGCATAGATAGTTTGGTACCTGTTTTTATCTGTTTCATCAGCCGCTCGTTTTATATAGGGTGGGAGGGGGATGGCGCCGGCCAGGTGCAGCAGTTCGGCAAAACTCATGGACTGATCTGACCAGGAAATTTCAATGAGGAAGGAACCGGTTTTTTTATCCATGCATTTCGCTTCAAGCCGGATATTATCACTTATATTTTTTTCAAGTAGCTGACCGCTTTTCCATTTGGAAGCGCCACCTACAAGGCAGTGCCACCAGACCTTTCCTTTTTGCTGCATGGCCGTTGTGATATCAGCATATTGTTCATGTGGTTCCAGGCAAAAAATTTCAATCACACCACCACTTGCTTTCTGGAAAAGCAAACGGGCTTCCACCACTTTGGTATTATTAAAAACCAGCAGAGAGTTAGCGGGCAAATGGGAGGGTAGTTGCCGGTATTGGTCTTCAGTGATATCACCATCCTGATAGATCAGCAATTTGGAAGCATCTCTTTCTGCCAGAGGATATTTGGCAATCCGGTCTTCCGGAAGATCGTATGTAAAATCCGCAATGGATAAATTTTTCGGGTGCTGTATCATACAACCAACTGTTGTAATAGTGAAGAGCAAAAATATCAACGAAGTTTCAATGGCACAATTAATTCAGTCGGCAGTCATCAGTCGGCAGTCATCAGTCGACAGTCAGCAGTCGGCAGTCATCAGTCATCAGTCGGCAGTTATCAGTCGACAGTCAGCAGTCATCAGTCGACAGTCAACAGTCGACAGTCAACAGTCAGGATGCCAGAACCGATTGCCTAATGAAAATGGAAGATTTCCCTTAAGCAAACGCTACATTTCAATTTCAACTTCTCAACCTCTCAACTTCTCAACCCCTCAACTCCTCAACTATTCAACCCCTCAACTTCCACTATCCACAGCTTATCCACCGCAATCCACAGCCAATTCACCGGGTTTTTGGGATAATCCGGACTCCCATTGCTGAAAGCCTTACCAGGACTGCCTTTCAGGGCAAAATGGGCTGGGGATAAAAGAAAATCAGAAAAATTTGGTAGGTAAGTGGGAAAAAGTGTTATTTTGTGTCAATTAATTCAAAATTGACCCAAATTACTGATAATGACAGGCTTTCTCGGAGAATTCGAGGCCACCTTGGACGCCAAGGGGCGGTTCCTTCTCCCGGCAGGGTTCAAAAAACAACTGCCGGAAGAGGAAACCCAGCGCTTTGTTATTAACAGGGGTTTTGAAAAATGTTTGGCTCTCTATCCCATGCGGACCTGGGAGCCGCTCTTTGCAAGGATCGCTGGTCTGAACGAATTCGACCCCAAACAAAGGGAATTCAGAAGGGCCTTTTTGAACGGTGCCACGTTTGTGGAGCCGGATACGGCCGGGAGGATACTGTTGCCACCCAGCCTGAAAGTGTACGCGGACCTGCAGAAGGATATAGTGCTGATGGCAACAGGCGACAAATTAGAAATCTGGGATAGTAATAAGTACAAACAGTTCTTTGATTCTATTTCTTCGGATGCATTAAGCGACCTGGGTAACCAGGTGCTGGGAGGAGGTAGTGATCAGTTAAAAAGTTAACCGGTTGAAAAGTATGGGAAAGCCTGATAATATGAAGGATCCTGTTCACCCATCAACCGATCAGCCAGATAACTATCATATACCGGTTCTGCTTGGGGAAACCATATCGGCGCTGCAAATTCAGGAAGCCGGTATTTATGTCGATTGCACATTTGGTGGCGGTGGACATTCCAAAGCGATTCTCCAGCAACTGGGACCGACAGGAAAACTGATTGCTTTTGATCAGGATGATGATGCCAGACAAAATCTGGCTGAACTGACCGATGGGAAAAAAGTGGATGAACGAATCTTGTTCATCCCGCAAAATTTTCGCCACCTGCAGCGCTTCCTTCGCCTGAACGGGATCACGGCCATTGATGGTATCATGGCGGATCTCGGTGTCAGCAGCCATCAGTTTGATGAAGCGGAAAGAGGTTTTTCAATCCGCCAGAATGCAGCAATGGATATGCGGATGGATCAGCGGCAGACCCTCACAGCCTTTGACCTGGTGAATACCTATACTGAACAACGATTGCACAAACTCTTTGAACAGTACGGCGAAGTCACCAATGCAAAGACCCTGGCCAGGAAGATCGTTGAAGTCCGCCATACCACATCGCTCCAAACCATCGACGGTTTCAAAAATGCCATCCGGGAAACAGTTAAAGGAAATCCCAACAAGTACTTTGCCCAGGTTTTCCAGGCTCTGCGAATTGAAGTGAACGACGAATTAGGTGCATTGAAAGAACTATTGCAGCAGATCCCATCCTTGTTAAAACCTGGTGGCAGAGTGGCCATCATCACGTTTCATTCCCTTGAGGACAGACTGGTAAAGAATTTTTTCCGCCGCGGTTCATTCGATGAACCGGAAGAGAACCCCTTTATCAATACGGAAACAAAAAATGAACTGCGCATCATCACCAAAAAACCGGTGACAGCTACGGCAGAAGAAATGAAACGTAACCCCAGGTCCAGAAGCGCCAAACTACGTGTGGCAGAAAAGGCCTGATGAAAAAGATAGAAGACAGTAAATATAGAAGCAAAAAAAACGGAAAGTCTATATCCCTTGATTGAACCAACGCCGGCATCCACCGGAACGATGAAAAACCACCCATTATCTTAAAGATGAACGAGCAGATGAATCAATCCGACAAAAATGTTCCGGTAGCGGCAGATCCCGAAGCGGGAAACAGCCGCCCGGAAACTACCCAACGTAACTGGAAACGCTGGCTCAATTACCAGTCAGTGGTAAAACAAGTACCCTTTTTCCTTTTCCTGGCCCTGCTGGCCGTGATCTATATCTATAATGGTCACTATGCAGATAAAACCATCCGCAATATCAACCGGACCAGTAAAGAAGTAAAGGAACTACAGTACGAATACATTGATGTGAAGGGACAGGTGATGGGGCAGAGCAAGCAAAGCGAGCTGGTAAAGGCAGTAGAACCACTCGGTCTGAAAGAATTAACCGGAACACCGGTGGTGCTGAAAGACAGTGTTTCTGCCAACTAAAACGAACAATCCGTTTCTCTCTAACCGGAATAATTCCGGGACCACATAGAGAAGCGCAACAACTAAAAAATCAGCCGGTATCCGAACAGTACCGGCAGATACGCGAACAAATTGGACGTTAAGAAGGACATATTGTGGCGGGTGTACGTCAGCTTTCTCGGTATTACCGTGTTAAGCCTGTTCGTACTCGGGAGAGCAATCTACATACAGCGTTTCCAGGGAAATCACTGGCGCAGTATGAGCGACAGCCTCCACAGGCGATTTATCCCCCTGACTGCAGAGCGTGGCAGCATCTTCAGCGAAGATGGCCAGATGCTCAGCACCTCCATCCCCATTTTTGATATTTATATGGACATGCAGGCCGATGGCCTTCGTGAGAAAAAAGGAAAACGCTTTTATGAGCAGGTGGATTCTTTTGCCTTTGCCATGTCCGCCTATTTCGGCGATAAAAAAGCCGGACAGTATAAAAAAGAACTGGTACAGGCCTATAATAAAGGAGACCGTTATTTCCCGCTGAAGAAAAAACTCGGCTTTGAAGATTACAAAGCCTTTCGTGAATTTCCATTGGTCAGACAGGGCCGCAACAGAAGCGGGGTGATTACCGAAGTAAACAGCAAAAGACTCCTGCCCTTTGGTATGCTGGCTAACCGTACCATCGGATTATCACGCGAACATATTGCCAGCGATGGTCAGGCTAAAAAGCAAAACGTAGGACTTGAAAAAAGTTATGATTCCCTGCTGAGTGGCCACGATGGACAAAAACTGGTTCGCTTTATTGCTGGTGGAACGGCTATTCCGGTTGAAGGCACACAAACAGATCCGGTCAATGGAAAAGATATTTATACCACCATTGATGTCAATATCCAGGATATCACCGAAACAGCACTGCTCCGGATGATGCAGCAATGTGAGGGTCCTTATGGTACGGCGATCGTGATGGAGACTACTACCGGAAAAATCAGGGCCATGGCCAACCTGGGTCGCCGGCCCGATGGCAGTTACTGGGAAGATGATAACTATGCCCTCCGTGTTACGGAACCCGGCTCTACCATCAAACTGGCTACCTTATTATCTGTTCTGGAAAAAGGCTCGAGCGATATTAATGATATGGTTCATGTGGGAAGTGCCGGCCGCATGGAAGTGGCTCCGGGTAAAGTGGTGGTGGATGCAGAAAGACATAATGAACCCGATCTGTCAGTGAAAGGATGCTTTGCACACAGCTCCAATGTGGGTATGAGCAAACTGGCATATAAAGCATTTGGAAAAAATCCGGGTGAGATCAAAAAATATTTTTCAAAATTCAGACTGGATCAACGGTCTCCCATCGATCTCAGTAACCTGCCCAAACCAACCATGGCCCCGCTTTCTACCGAAGGTGGTGAAGCCGGACTGGGTAATATGCTCTGGATGAGTTTTGGCTATGCCATACAGGTGAGTCCACTGCATACACTGACACTTTATAATGCAGTAGCCAATAACGGAAGAATGATGAAACCGTTTTTGGTAAACAGTGTGGAACAAAGCGGAGTGCTGATTAAAAAGATGGAGCCCACCGTGCTGGATGAACAGATCTGCAAACCGACTGTCATCAAAGCAGCAAGGGAGGCCATGGAAATGGTGGTGACAGAAGGCACAGCCAAAAAAGCACTGAAGGATCTTCCATTTGCTGTTGCCGGTAAAACCGGTACGGCCCATGTATCCGATGGGGCCATCAAATATGCGCATGGTGTTTACCAGGCCACTTTCGTAGGATATTTCCCGGCAGACAAACCACAGTTCACCTGTATCGTGGTGATCCGTACCAAACCACATGCGGCTTCGCATTATGGAGGAACACTGGCGGCTCCGGTATTCAAAGAAATAGCTACCAAGCTCTATGCGATGTATGTAGAAAAGAAAACCCCTTCCGGTTTTGCAGCTGCAAAAGACAGCGCCATGTACTACTACGCTGGTGCTGCTGCAGATATCAGGAATATCCTGCAAAAACTGCAGGTGAAGTATACCGATTCAGCGGCCAATCAGAACTGGACTTCCGTTTATGCCCGGAACGACCAGCCCCTGGTAAAACCAGTAATGGTACGGGAAAAACTAATGCCGAATGTGCGTGGTATGGGATTAAAAGATGCATTGAATCTGCTGGAAAATATGGGATTGAAAGTATCGGTAAAAGGGAAAGGAAAAGTAGCAGTTCAATCGATATCACCGGGTACACAACTGGCTAGGGGTGTAACCGTGGTACTGGAACTGAGTTAATTGATTAATGAATTAAAGTGTAAGACTGGCGTGTTATTGCAGGATGTACTATATAAAGTGCCGATCAGACGGATAACAGGAAGCACGGCAGTGGAAATAAATGATGTGCAGATTGATTCGAGGAAGATAAAAAAAGGGGCAGCATTTGTGGCTGTAAAGGGTGTAGCGGCAGATGGGCACCAGTTCATTGATAAGGCAATTGAAAACGGAGCGGTCGTAGTGGTTTGCGAAACAATCCCCGACATGGAGCAGCAGGATGTGCTGTATGTACAGGTGGAAAACAGCGCAGCTGCAGCAGGGTATATGTCGCACAATTTTTTTGGTAAACCATCAGAAGCAATGAAGCTGGTGGGAGTGACAGGTACCAACGGCAAAACAACGATCGCTACAATATTATACAAGCTCTTTACAAGATTGGGATATACCTGCGGTTTGATCAGCACGGTGGAAAACAGGATCGGGACTTTAACGGTTCCGGCCACACATACCACACCGGATGCAGTGAGTCTGAACCACCTGCTGAAGCAGATGCTGGAGGAAGGTTGCAGCCATGTATTCATGGAAACCAGTTCACATGCCCTGCACCAGCACCGGGTAACAGGGTTGCAGTACACCGGCGCGCTGTTCAGCAATATCACCCACGATCACCTGGACTATCATCAAACCTTTGATGAATACATCCGGGTGAAGAAATCCTTCTTTGATGGATTGTCATCCACCGCATTTGCCATCAGCAATGCAGATGATAAAAGAGGAACGGTGATGCTGCAGAATACGGTGGCCAGAAAATATTTCTACAGCCTGCGCAGCTTGGCAGACTTCAAAGGAAAGATTCTGGATAACAGCCTGAGCGGATTAATGATGACGGTGAATGATGTGGAAGTGCATTTCAGACTGATCGGGGAATTCAATGCCTACAACCTGCTGGCCGTGTACGGAGCAGCGATTTGTCTGGGAGAAGAAAAACAGGAAGTGCTGACGGCCCTGAGCGAACTGAGTGGTGCGGAAGGAAGATTTGATTTTCTGATCTCTCCGAAAGAAAGGCTGATGGCGATTGTAGATTATGCCCACACACCGGATGCCCTGATCAATGTGCTGGCTGCGATCAAAAAACTGAGGAAAGGGATAGAACAGGTGATCACCGTAGTGGGTTGTGGTGGAGACCGGGATAAAACAAAAAGACCACTGATGGCGGCCGTTGCCTGTGAACATAGTGATAAAGCCATTTTCACCAGTGATAACCCGCGGACAGAAGACCCGGCGCAGATCATTCGTGATATGGAAGAAGGACTGGCACCGGCCTATAAAAGAAAGTATATCTCAATCGTGGACAGAAAGGAAGCCATTAAAACGGCAATCAGTCTGGCCCAACCGGATGATATCATTCTCATTGCAGGCAAGGGCCATGAGAAATACCAGGAAATAAAAGGAGTGAGAAATCACTTTGACGATAAAGAAATAGTACAAGAAATTTTTGAACTCTTGGATAAATAAGTAAGACCAACACCAACCAGTATGCTGTATCATTTATTCCATTGGCTGAACGAAGAAGGGTACCGGTTCCCGGGGAGCCGCCTTTTTGAGTTTACCACCTTCCGGGTGTTGCTGGGAATACTGATGTCGCTTTTCATCACTACTTATTATGGCAAGAAGCTGATCAAATTTCTGCAGAAGAAACAGATCGGGGAAAGTATCCGGGAAGAAGGACTGGCCGGACAGGAAAGCAAGGCCGGTACACCTACCATGGGCGGACTCATTATCATCCTTGCGATTGTTATTCCAACCTTACTGCTGGCTGATCTCACAGAAATCTACATACAGGTAATGCTGGTAAGTACGATCTGGATGGGCGCCATTGGGTTTATTGATGATTACCTGAAACTGAGAGGCAAGCGGCTGGCCCAGCAAAAGGGGGAAGTATATAGGAAAACCGGAAAGGACGGACTGGCGGGTTGGTTCAAAATACTCGGACAGGTAGGATTGGGTATCCTGGTAGGGGCCACCTTGTATTTCAACAGCGATGTAAAAATCTGGAGAGAGTATGTGGGCACTAATCCGAAAGCGGACTCTACCGTGTTTGAAAAACAGATCAATGGCAAACCAAAATATTTTGTCGAATCCAAGCAGGTAATCACAACGATTCCTTTTGTTAAAAATCACGAATTTAATTATTCGAAACTCTTACCTGCATCATGGAGAGATTATACCTGGATCCTGTACATCCTGGTGGTGATCTTTATTATCACGGCAGTTTCCAACGGATCCAATTTAACGGACGGACTGGATGGACTGGCCACGGGTACTTCCGCCATAATCGGATCCTTACTGGGCATATTTGCTTATGCCAGTGGTAACCTGGTATTCGCTGATTACCTCAATATCATGTACATCCCGGGCTTGAGTGAATTGTCTATTTATATCGCTGCATTGATCGGGGCCTGTATCGGTTTCCTCTGGTACAACTCATATCCGGCACAAATATTCATGGGTGACACAGGTAGCCTGATGCTGGGAGGTGTGATTGCATCCCTGGCCATTATTGTGCACAAAGAATTACTGATCCCTATTTTCTGCGGAATCTTTTTTGTGGAATCGCTGAGTGTGATGCTGCAGGTAGGGTATTTCAAATACACCAGGAAGAAATTCGGCACCGGAAGAAGGGTATTCCTGAAAGCTCCGCTTCACCATCATTACCAGGTGAAGGGCTATCATGAAGTGAAGATTGTAACCCGGTTCTGGATTGTAACGGTACTGCTGGTACTGCTGAGCATTGTAACACTGAAATTAAGATAAGGACTAAGAACGATAGAACGGCATTAGAACAGATTCGAACGGCTTACTGAAAAACCCATATCCAATCCTATTGATGGCCATTCCAATAACTATGGCTTTTTGAACACCAGATTGTGGTGCAGTTGTATTGAAACTAATACTTGTGAAGAACCCAATTCCGTACACTCCTTTTGAAAACAAAGGCGGCAACGCATTATGGACAAATTGTTTGTCATACTCGGAGGCGGTGAAAGTGGGGTAGGTGCCGCACTGCTCGCTAAAAAACAGGGATACAATGTATTTGTATCAGACGGAAGTTCTTTGAAGAATGAGTATCGTACCGAATTACAGGAAGCCGGTATTGCTTTTGAAGAAGGCATGCACACGGAAGAAAAAATCCTGCAGGCGGTGGAAGTGATGAAGAGCCCGGGTATTCCGGAGAAAGCCCCGATCGTCAAAAAGATCAGGGCCAAAGGAATACCGGTGATCAGTGAAGTAGAACTGGCTTACCGCTACAAGGGCAATAGCCGGATCATTGCGATCACCGGCAGTAACGGTAAAACCACGACCACCGCATTGACCTGGCATATCTGCAAAGAGGCCGGACTGGATGCCGCCCTGGTGGGAAATATCGGTGATTCTTTTGCCAAACAGGTGGCACTGGATCCCAAACCACTGTATGTAGTAGAGGTCAGCAGTTTTCAGCTGGATGATATCGTGACCTTCAGACCGGATGTAGCCATCCTCACGAATATCACAGAAGATCACCTGGACCGGTACGACTACCAATTCGAAAATTATATACGGAGCAAATTTCGTATAACAATGAATCAGCAGGAAGATGATTATTTCATTTACTGCGCGGATGACGAGACAACCATGAAATATTTAAACAGCCCAAAACAAATCGGATTCAATATTCACGCTAACCAACTGCCAATAAGTATGAAAAAGGAATTACCCAACGGAGCATTTATCAAAGACGGAGATATGTATGTAAGAACAGGACAGGATTTTACCAGTATGAGTGTTTTTGATTTTGCCCTCAAGGGAAAACATAATCACTACAATACGATGGCAGCCTGCGTAGCCGCCACCACCCTGGATATCCGCAAGGAAAAAATCAGGGATGCGGTGCAGAATTTTCAGGCACTGGAACACCGGATGGAACATGTGGCCACGGTGAGAGGAATTGAATTTATCAACGACAGCAAAGCAACGAATGTGAACTCTACCTGGTATGCATTGGAAAGCATGACCAAACCCACCGTACTGGTATTGGGTGGTGTAGACAAGGGAAATGATTATTCCCTGCTGGCTGACCTGGTGAAGGAAAAAGTAAGAGCGATCATTTGTCTGGGTAAGGATAACCAGAAAATTCATGAAGCCTTTGATGGTATCGTGAGCAATGTGGTAGATACTGCCAGTGCCCTGGAAGCTGTTCAGGCTGCGTTTCACTATGCCAGCAAAGGCGATGTAGTGTTACTAAGCCCTGCTTGTGCCAGTTTTGATTTGTTTAAAAATTATGAAGACAGAGGAAATCAGTTCAAAAAAGCAGTGAGAGAACTTTAATCAATGGATGCAGTACGCGAAATACGAGCTAACGATTGGCGGAACAGCCTGAACCCGAATCACCTGATCAGTAAAACGAAAGGTGACAAAGTGATCTGGGCCCTGGTGGTATTGCTGGCCCTGGTATCATTACTGGCGGTGTACAGTGCTACCGGTTCGCTCGCGTATAAAAATTACAGAGGCAATACCGAAATCTATCTGTTCAAACAGATCGTATTCATCTTCGCCGGGATCATGGTGATTTATTTCGCCCACCTGGTGAATTATACTTTCTATTCCCGTGCGGCCAAAATCATATTCCTCTTATCACTTCCCTTACTGTTTTACACATTATTCTTTGGTGTAAAAATGAATGAGGGAAGCCGCTGGATCCGCCTGCCATTAATCAATATGACGATGCAGACTTCGGATCTCGCCAGACTGGCCCTGTTCATGTACCTGGCCCGCCTGCTGAGTAAGAAACAGGATGTGATCAAGGATTTCAAAAAAGGATACCTGCCGGTGATTGCACCCGTAGCTGTAACCTGTGCATTAATTGCTCCGGCAAATTTGTCCACAGCTTTATTACTGGGTGCCAGTTGTATGATGCTGCTCTTTATCGGCAGGGTGAGTACCAAACATATTCTGATGACAATTGGACTGGCGATGATACCATTGGTATTCCTGGTATCGGCTGCAGTGATCCGTCATGGAAAAGCTACTGGTGAAGAAGTGGTGGTTAAAAAATCTTCTTCCACTTTAACGGGTCGGGTAGATACCTGGATCAGCAGGGTGGAAGCATTTATCTATGGCAGCAAAGATGCAGTAGACAATGATGCTTACCAGGTAAACCAGGCCAAGATCGCTATCTCCAGAGGCGGTGTATTCGGGGTGGGTCCTGGTAATAGTACCACCAGAGATTATTTGCCGCAGGCCTATAACGATTTTATCTATGCGATCATCATTGAAGAATATGGTTTGATGGGTGGCGCATTCATCATGTTTATTTATCTGGTATTCCTGTATCGCTGTATCCGGATTTATAAAAGATGTCCCTTTGCTTTTGGTGCATTCCTGGCACTGGGACTCAGTTTTACGCTGGCCATTCAGGCAGTGGCTAATATGGCAGTAACGGTCAACCTGTTCCCGGTAACCGGAGTAACCCTCCCGCTGGTGAGCATGGGTGGAACCAGTTTCATTTTTACCTGTCTGGCGATAGGAATTATTTTAAGTGTGGCAAGAAATGTAGAACAACTGGAAGGGAAAGCACCGGTGGTGTAAGTAATAATGTGAGCATGGCAAAAAGGATCATCATAGCAGGCGGTGGAACAGGCGGACATATTTTTCCGGCAATAGCTATTGCCAATGCATTGAAAAAAGAAGATCCGGATATTAATATCCTTTTTGTAGGGGCAAAAGGGAAAATGGAAATGGAAAAAGTGCCCCAGGCCGGATATGCGATCGAAGGATTGGATATCGCCGGATTCAACAGAAGCTCTTTGATAAAAAACATCGGACTGCCATTTAAACTGGTCAGAAGTTTCTGGCAGGTACGCCGCATTGTCAGTCAATTCAAACCGGATGCAGCTATTGGTGTGGGTGGCTATTCCAGTTTTCCTGTCTTGCGATTTGCACAGGCCAAAGGCATTCCGACTTTCATTCATGAGTCGAACTCCTTTGCAGGCAAATCGAATATCATGCTGGGGAAAAAAGCCACGCGCATTTTTACCGGCACCGAAGGAATGGAAAAATTTTTCCCGGCCAATAAAATCATGGTAACCGGAAATCCGGTAAGAGCAGCCATTTTAGCCGCTGCTGTTACAAGAGAAGAAGGTCTCCGTTTCTTTTCACTGGACAGCAGTAAAAAAACCGTGCTGGTGGTGGGAGGAAGCCTGGGTGCCAAATCAATCAATGAAGCCATTGATAAGGGACTGGACAAAATGCTGGAAGCTGGGTTACAACTGATCTGGCAAACCGGTAAACCTTATGCAGCAGCAGCTTCAGAAAGAGTAGCCGGAAAAAATGGCGTATGGGCAAATGATTTTATTACGCAGATGGAATATGCTTATGCAGCCGCAGATATTGTGGTGGCCCGGGCTGGTGCGATGACGGTGGCTGAATTATGCCTGGTGAAAAAGCCCGTGCTCTTTGTGCCATATCCATTTGCGGCAGAAGATCACCAGACCGTGAATGCCACACAACTGGTCAGCCAGCATGCAGCCCTGATAGTGAAGGATAGTGAGGCAAAAGAGAAGCTGGTTTTCATGTCAATAGAATTGTCAAGAGATGAAGCCAAACAAGAGGAGTTGAAAAACAATATTGCAAAGTTGGCCATAACCGATGCAGATACCAGGATTGCAAAAGCCATACTGGAGAGTGTAAAATAAATAAAGGATTGAATCAGTATTATCCGATAAAAAAATATTCAGCCGGGGCTTTTTCAGGAGCCGGTGAAACGAACATACGAGCTAATACTGTCCTTATGAATACCCCCTTTAGGGGAATGGAGAACCTGGATGAAGTGTATTTCATCGGTATCGGAGGAATCGGGATGAGTGCCATTGCCCGGTTCTTCAAAGAAGGAGGAGTGAAAGTGAGCGGGTATGATAAAACAGAAACGGCACTCACCAAAGAACTGGTGGCCGGCGGTATCCCGGTTCACTATGAAGAAAATACGGACCTGATACCAAAGCAACCGGGTCTGGTGGTTTATACCCCTGCGATTCCTGAGCAACACCAGGAGCTGCAGTATTACCGGGAGAAAGGAATTGAAGTAGTGAAAAGAAGTGATGTGTTGCAGTTAATCAGTAAAAGCTCTTTTAATATATGTATTGCCGGTACTCATGGTAAAACAACCATTACAACCATGGTGGCACACCTGCTCCGCGACAGTGGATTCGGGTGCAATGCTTTCCTGGGTGGTATTGCCGTAAACTATGGTACCAATTTCTGGAGCAGTCCGAAAAATGTTTGTGTGATAGAAGCGGATGAGTATGACCGCAGTTTTTTGAAACTGGATCCCGATATCGCCATCATCACGGCCATGGATGCCGATCATTTGGATATCTATGGAACAGCCGCAGCGATGGAAGATGCTTTTATCGGATTCAGTGAAAAAATCAGGAAGGGCGGCATCCTGATCAGGCAGTTTGGATTGAAAAGGGGCAGGGAGCTGAAAGGCGATCAGCAGGTTACTTACAGCCTGCAGAATGAAAACGCCGTTGCCTATGCTTCTAATATCAGAATGATGCAGGGTGGTTATGAATATGATGTAGTGATTGGTGAAGAGCGGATTGAAAAGATACGGTTGAATATGGGCGGGATGCACAATGTAGAGAATACAGTTGCCGCCATCACCGTAGCCAGTTCTTTGGGAATTGAACCTGACAGGATCAGGGCAGCTGTGGAAAGCTTCCGGGGGGTGAAACGCAGATTTGAATACCTCATCAAAAATGAAAGACTGGTATTCATTGACGATTATGCACACCATCCCGAGGAGCTGAAAGCATTGATCACCGGGGCAAAGACTTTATTTCCCCAGCGGAAATGCACCGTGATCTTTCAACCACATCTGTACAGCCGTACCCGGGATCTCGCAGACGGATTTGCCTCCTCGCTGGATCTGGCAGATGAAGTGGTCCTGCTGCCCATTTACCCGGCCAGGGAATTACCGCTGGAAGGGGTGGACAGCAACATGATCCTGGATCAAATGAAGGGGGATTATAAGTCGGTCATGGACAAACAGGAATTATTGAACTGGATCGCATCGGATTTCGCACAAACCGTGAACCGTGATTTTGGAGAAATATTGATCACAGCAGGGGCCGGAGATATAGATATGTTATTAGAGAATATCAAAGAGTCTTTAAAAAATGTATAGTGAACGCTAAAACAACGATAAGGAAAATTTTATTTGTAACGATCTGGCTTTGCATCGGCGGAGGCATGCTGACCTTACTGCTGGCTGCCATCAGCAGCAAGAAGAAAGGCGTATGCAGTGATTATGAAATCACATTGAAAGGCCCGAAAAATAATTTCTTTATCAGCGAACAGGATGTGGAACAAATGCTGGCGAAAGCAGGCGCCGGTAAAATCAGGGGTGAAGCCATTGAGTCTTTCCGTCTGCATGAAATGGAAGAACTGCTGGAAAAAAATACCTGGATCAGTGATGCTGAGATTTATTTCGATAATAAACAGGTACTCCATGTAACGGTATCAGAAAAAGAACCAGTAGCGAGAATTTTTAGCACCAATGGAGACTCTTTCTATATTGATCAGACCGGGAAGAAAATGCCACTCTCCGATAAACTGAGCGCAAAAGTTCCTGTATTTACCGGCTTCCCGGATAAAAAGCGTTTATCCGTAAAAGATAGCGCCCTGCTGCAGGAAATCAGGGAAACTGCCCAGTTCATTCTGGCCGATTCATTCTGGCAGGCCCAGGTAGCCCAGGTGGATATCAATACAGAAGGCAATATGGAAATGATACCGGTGGTGGGAAATCATGTAGTGAAACTGGGACGCGGCGAACAGATTCCTTCCAAGTTCAACCGGCTGATGGTATTTTATCGGCAGGTACTCAGTAAAACAGGATTTGATAAATATAAAATTATTGATGTACAGTACAAGGGACAGGTAGTGGCTTCCCGCTATGCCGGTAATCCCAAAGTTGATTCTGTACAGTTACGCCGGAATGTTGAAAAACTGCTGAAGCAATACATGGAGTCTGCCAATGATACAGTGGTACGCATATTGACTCCGATCACGACATTAGAAAATGATTCTGCAGCTGGTAATAATGCATTGCCCAATGAAAATATTGTAAGCCCTGAGCCACCTAAGAATCCCAACCCCGGCCTGGATCCCAAGACCCCGTCTGTAAATAAAAATACAGACGGGCAGGCTGAAAAAAAGACGGTGAAAAAACCGGATCAGCCTAAGCAGCCAGAAAAGAAAAAAACAGAAAAGAAAAAAACCGATACAAAAAAAGAAGAAAAGAAAGCACCGAAGGCCGTAATGCCAAAGAAACCGGTGGAAGAGGAGAACGGAGGATATAATTAGGGAGTGGCGAGTGGCGAGTGGCAAGTGGCGAGTGGCAAGTGGGAAGTGGGAAGTGGGAAGTGGGAAGTGGGAAGTGGGAAGTGGGAAGTGGGGAATAAGATAACGAACAAGGTAGTGTTTGAGCACCGCCTGACAAATAAAACAACAACTAAAAACAACAACTATGAACAACGAACAACCCATTATTGTCGGCCTGGACATCGGGACCACCAAGATTGCGGTTATTGCCGGACGTAAGAACGAGTTTGGCAAACTGGAGATCCTTGGATTTGGTAAAGCCAGCTCGAACGGTGTGAAGCACGGACAGGTGCTCAACATCGATGAAACGATCAAAGCAATCCGGTCGGCACTGGACAATTGCTTTGCCTCCAACCCCGGACTCAATATCAATGAAGTGTATGTGGGGATTGCCGGTCACCATATCAAGAGCCTGCAAACCCGCGGGGATATTGTAAGACAGCATACCGATATTGAAATTACCCAGAAGGAAATTGATCAGCTGGTGGATGACCAGTATAAAACATATATTCCTGCCGGCGACCAGATCATTGATGTGATCCCGCAGGAATTTACCGTGGATAATTTTCAGAATATCCCCAATCCTATTGGATATGGTGGTGTGAAAATTGGTGCCAATTTCCATATCATCACCGGCGATAAAAATGCCATCCGCAATATCAACCGCAGCGTGGAAAGATCCGGCTTGCATACCAAGGACCTGGTATTACAGCCGCTGGCCTCCTCTTCTGCCGTTATGGGACAGGAAGACCTGGAAGCCGGTGTAGCCATCGTAGATATTGGTGGTGGTACCACGGACCTGGCCGTATTCTATGAAGGCATTTTAAAACACACTGCTGTTATTCCTTTTGCCGGTGAAAATATCACCAATGATATTAAAACAGGACTCGGTGTTCTGAAAACACAGGCTGAAGCCATGAAAGTGCAGTTTGGTAGTGCATTGGCCAATGAAGCCAAGTCCAATGCCTATATCACTATTCCCGGTTTAAGAGGAATGCCTGCCAAAGAAATAAGTGTGAAGAACCTTGCCAATATCATTCAGGCAAGGATGAGTGAGATCATGGACTTTGTAACCTATCACCTCAAGCAGGTTGGTTTGGATAACCGTATGCTCAATGGTGGTATCATCTTAACAGGTGGCGGATCACAATTGAAGCACCTGATTCAGTTAACAGAATACACGACCGGTTTACCGGCGAGGATTGGTTTCCCCAATGAACACCTGGCAGCCGGTCATATTGAAGAACTGGCCAAGCCAACTTACTCCACCTGTATTGGTTTAATCCTGAAAGGCTACGATGATTATGAACATAACCGCAAACAGTTTGAAAAAGATTTTGCGAATGTCGCCGTGCCCGAAGCATTGAAGCAACAGGCAGGAGAAGAAATGCCGGTAGTGGTGGAAGATGTGGTGAGCGAATCTGAAATGAACCGCCGGAAAAACCTGACTGGTTTCTGGAGCAAGTTCAAAGACAGGATTATTGATCTGTTCAAAGAAGAAGAAGACAAACACCTGTAATAAGGTCATCATTAATCATTTTATTTTAAATGTGCGAACCAACCGGCAGCAGCCAGGCCAAAACGAACCAGCATTTAAAATTTTAATATCCAAAAACAAGTACTTATGATACATTTTGATCTGCCAAAAGAAAAATCCTCTATCCTGAAAGTGATTGGAGTGGGAGGCGGCGGAGGCAATGCAGTGAATTATATGTTCAGTCAGCAGATTGAGGGCGTCAACTTTGTGATCTGTAATACCGATTCACAGGCCCTTACCAGTAGTGATATCCCCAACCGGATACAACTCGGTCCACATCTTACGCAGGGACTGGGTGCGGGAGCTAATCCAGAAATCGGCCGGCAGGCAACGGAAGAATCACTGGAAGAAATAAAAAGAATCCTGGAAGTGAATACCAAGATGGCCTTTATCACAGCCGGTATGGGCGGTGGTACCGGTACAGGCGGTGCACCCATCATTGCAAAAATTTGCAAAGACCTGGGCATTCTCACCGTGGGGATTGTTACCACTCCATTTGCTTATGAAGGAAAGAAGCGCCAGCAACAGGCACAGGAAGGCATCCGCTTCCTGGAGCAATATGTGGATACATTGCTGGTGATCAGTAATGATAAACTGCGTCACCAGTATGGTAATCTGAAAATGCGCGATGCATTTGCCAAAGCAGATAATGTACTGGCAACGGCAGCTAAATGTATTACAGATGTCATCAACAGTACCGGACAGATCAATGTGGATTTTGCCGATGTATGCACGGTGATGAAGAATGGCGGCGTGGCAATCCTCGGTAATGCCGAGGCTTCCGGAGAAAACAGGGCCCAGAAAGCTATTGAAGAAGCATTGAATTCACCTTTGCTGAATGATAATGATATCAGGGGTGCCAAATGGATCCTGATCAATATTACATCATCAACCGGGGAGCACGAGTTTACTATGGATGAAGTGGAAGTGATCCAGAATTACCTGCTCACACAGGCCGGTGAAAATACCGATGTGATCCTCGGTATGGGATACGATAGTAACCTGGGCGATAAACTGGGCATCACCCTGATTGCCACAGGTTTTGAACACAAAGATCCATTTGCCAAAACCGAACCGAAGAAAGAAGAGCCAAAGCCGGAAGAAAAAATCGTGATGTTGCTGGAGAAACAACCGGAAGCACCGGTGGTGATCAAGCTGCAGCCGGTTGCTAAAACGGAAGAAACACCGGCAATGCTGGAAAAGGAAATGCAGGTGATGGAAGAAGAACTGATGCCGGCTACCGAAGAAGATTACCTGATGCCAAGGTTAGTGGAAGAACCACAAGCGGTACCCGCACCGGTTATCGACTTCAGTGATATGCGTGAAGAGGAACCTGCGATTGTTCATTACGAACTGGCTCCAGAGAAAAAAGAAGAAGAAAAATTACTTAGTAATAATACGGTAAACAGTACTGGGACTATTACTGTTGGCAACTTGTCAGCTGTAGTAAAAGAGGATAGTATACATTCGACTGCACAATCCGTTCCCCCCACTATTAAAGAAACAGATGCTGAGATGATCCTCAGCATAAAAGATAGTAACCCGGTGTCTGCAGCATCAGGAGGTTATCTGGCCAGACCATCCAATATCTACGCAGAATCAAAAGCAGAGGAGATCACCTCAAAGCGTTCTGCAGAAGAACCGGTCCCTTCACCGCTTACTGCCAGCAAGGACGAGGAAGAACTCCTTGACCTGCAAATGCAGTTGGTTGAAAGGGATGACATTCCGGCGGCGGATATGCCGTTGGCCCATCAGGCTCAGCAACCTTTGTCCACCGAAGTTGAGGATCCTGCAATGCAGGACGAAACCGAGGAACAGAAACGTAGGGCAGCCGAACGATTACATAAGTTGAGAAACTTGTCGTTCAATGTTAACGCTGCTGACCCCAATAATGAGTTTGAGACTGTGCCGGCTTATATCCGCCGCAATATGGAATTATATAACCATAATACCCATATTGAGCAATTCTACAGCAGCTATGAAGTAAAGGCCGACGAAAAGAACCAGGCCCAGATCAGTTCCATTAACACATTTCTGGAAGGTAAAAAACCTGATTAAGCGTATACGGTTACCCGTTTAAAACGGGTGACCAAACTTTGTTCGTTCCAATGAAGCCACTGAGCATTTAGCTAGTGATTTTTAGTTGTTCCCCCCGGTTTCTACCGGGGGGTTTCTTTTTTCGAAGAAAGGTATAGGCAAGATCGTCAGTACCAGATGACCCGGTATGGAACTGGCTGATAAAATAGTTGAATGATAATGATGATGCAGTAAAAGAACCAGGCAGCTGTTTACCAGTTGATATCAAAACCAATGGTACCAATCATCTCGAAGTATCCGAATCCATGCCGGGCCCGGTTGCCTTTGCTGCTGCTGGTTTCCGCAAGTGCATCTACATATCTTACATAACCGGATTTACCGGTTAATTCAAAGAAGATTCTTTTGCCCGGGTAAATTCTCAAACCGCCTTCTGCACTGGCATTATAACCGGCAATATGAAATTTGTTATTCAGCCGGTCGCCCCGCCAGGTAAAATCTGAACGGGGAATATTGATACCCGCCCCGATCTTCCATACACTGCTCAATAGCTTCCGGTGTTTTTTGCCGGTATAGAAAAGATCCTGCTGCTGCACA
The DNA here is from genome assembly GCA_016720745.1 of Chitinophagaceae bacterium. Taxonomy (GTDB): domain Bacteria; phylum Bacteroidota; class Bacteroidia; order Chitinophagales; family Chitinophagaceae; genus JJ008. The sequence continues at coordinate 1,310,131 of JADKKA010000018.1, forward strand.
TAGTTAAAGTGAAGAAAGTTGGCGCCATCCGTATGTTCAAAATGAAGGAAACTGGCCGCATTCAGGATACTGTCGCCATCCGCCGTCTTTCCGTCAATCTTACCAGTAACATGCACCATTTGTCCTCTGTTCAGGATGTATTTGGCATGATCAAAATTGGCTTCGATGGCTCGGGTATGTTTTTTATTGAGGTAAAAACCCAGCCGGTAATTGTATTGGGGAAGAGAAAATTTCAAAGGTTTATCAATGATGGTCTGAAACCCGGGGTTATTATGCGCCCTGGCTTTATGCAATGTGAAATCATCTCCATTGGCCATTTTGAAATGGATATTACTGCGGGTATACCACTCTACATTATACCCCCATTGAAAATAGAGTCCGCTGCTTCTGTTTTTTTGTTGCTGGGAATAAGAAAACTGGATACTGATGAGCCAGAAAAATACCAGCGCCATTGATTTGCACATAGGCTAAAATTAGCCATATTTCGAATATCTGTCCCTGTTATTTAAGGTCCCGTTTGCGGTTGAGCCAGAAGCACAATCCCCAGATGACAGTTGTCAGTATCAGTGTTAAAAGGACAAACTGTGGAATGGCTGCTAAAGATTTACGGTATCCATCCTTGTCCAGTTCGGCCAGAAAAGCGGGTACAGGAATCAGCCGGTCTGAAATTTCAATAGGGAGATACCTGCCCATATCATTCCCTTTTACCCTAAGGATAGCCACTAATACCGGCTCCAGAACGATAAAATAAAAAAGGAAAACCCCCAGCGCTATAAACGCCTTTCTTAGTAAAAAACCACAGAGAAAGGCAATGGATAATTGAGAAAAAGTCTGCAAGGCAAAGAGCCCGATATAATAAGCCTGGTCCCAGGTTGTTTTGATCAGTCGCTCCTCGTTTAATATACCGGTAACCAGTGAAATGACGGAATAAAGCAATGTAATAATCAATGTTATCAGTGCCACATCGATAAGTTTGCTGCCGATAAACTGATCCCGGCTCCATCCATCAATGATATTCTGGCGGTGAGTTTTAAAACTGTATTCATTGGATACAAACATGATCACTACAACTGCTGGCATAAATACAAACCAGGATGAGAAATAAGCGACCGTATGCCAGGCTTCCGGAAAACTAAAAGGATTTCCCAATGCCAATTTTGCAATTTCTCCTGCACGGCCGGGGCTTTTGATGATCTGATCATAAATAGAATAAAAAATAAAATTGATCCCCGGATAAGCAAGGGCCGTGATCCCCATGATCCACCAGAAAGCATTGTACTTTCTCATCTTCAGCCATTCTGTATATATCAGTGTTTTCATTCGATCATTAGTTATTGGTCAGTTCAAAGAATCTTGCTTCCAGTTTTTTCTTTTTCAGGATCAGGTGGGTGAGTACCACGCCCTGTTCAAAACAGAAACGGTTTAATTCATCCAGCTTCGCTGTTCCCTGGGGAAATACAACCTGCACCATATTGGTTTTTTCATCCACCAATACCTTGCTGCCTGTTTTTTGCAATACGGCTGCCAAAGCCTGCAGGTTGGCCGCACTCATTTCTACCAGGTCATCATCCTTCATGATCTCATCTACATGCCCAGTAGTAATCAGCTGACCATTTTTTAAGATGGCCGCATGGGTACAGACTCTTTCCACTTCATCCAGCAGGTGGCTGGCCATGATAATCGTATGCCCATGATCCTTTAATTCGCGGATCAATTCACGGATTTCCGCGATGCCTACCGGATCCAATCCATTGGTGGGTTCGTCCAGTACCAGCACTTTGGGATTACCCAGCAAGGCGGCAGCAATCGCCAGTCTTTGCTTCATCCCCAGACTATAGGATTTGAAGGGTGCCCAGCGGCGATCATATAAATTGACTTTGCGCAATACTGTATCAATATCCTGTTTGTTCCCTCTGCCGCTGATGGCCTGTGTGATTTTCAGGTTATCGGTAGCCGATAAATAACTATAAAAATTAGGCGTCTCCAGCAGGGTACCGATCTTTTTACGTTGTTCAGCAGAACCGGGTTTTCCAAACCAGCGGAAGCCGCCATTATTCGGACGCAATACATCCATAATGATCCCCAGCAATGTGGTTTTGCCACTGCCATTGGGGCCCAGAATACCAAATACACTATTCTCCGGCACCTCAAACGAAACGCCATTCAGCGCTCTGACGGTGGAGTAGGATTTGTATAAATTATCTACAGAAAGCACAATACTCATACTGCTTTTTTTATTCGGGTTCAAGTTATGTTTTTCCCTCCGATTGTGCCGAACATTGCCGATGAATGGTTGTTATTTAGGTCTAAATTGCCAATATGTCAACTATTCTGATCACTGGTGGTACGGGCTTGGTAGGTACCCAACTTGGACAAGCCCTGCACGAAAAAGGTTACCAGGTGATCATTCTTACCCGCAATCCGCACAGGCAAACTCCCTTATCAGGCATCCGCTTTGCAGCCTGGGATATATCAAAGCAAACCATTGATCCCGCTGCCATTGCCGAAGCAGATCATATCATTCACCTGGCCGGGGCATCCGTTGCAGAAAAAAGATGGTCGGTCAAACGAAAAGAAGAAATCCTGCAAAGCAGGGTACAAAGCGGACAACTGATTGTAAAAGCACTGAAAGAATATCCCAATAAGGTTAAATCAGTGATCAGTGCATCCGCCATTGGCTGGTACGGACCTGATCCTGTTATTCCCAATTCCCATCCATTTACAGAATCAGCAGTTGCAGCAACCGATTTCTTGGGATCCACCTGCCGGCAATGGGAAGAAAGCACATCAGCGGTGAATAGCCTGCAAAAAAGACTGGTCATTTTGCGAATTGGTATTGTACTGAGTAGTAAGGGAGGGGCATTGAAAGAGTTTATCAAACCGCTGCAATGGGGTGTGGGTGCCGTGCTGGGAAAGGGGAATCAAATGGTCAGCTGGATTCATATACAGGACCTGGTCCGGATTTTCATCAGGGCAATTGAGGAGGAAAACATGCTGGGCGTTTATAATGCAGTGGCCCCTTCTCCGGTATCGAACCGGAATCTGGTCAAATGGCTGGCTCGGTTCCGGAAGAAACCCTTTCTTTTATTCCGGGTACCTTCTTTTTTGCTGAAATGGATCATGGGTGAAATGAGTGTGGAAGTACTGAAGAGCTGTACCGTTAGTGCTGAAAAATTAATGGCAGCAGGGTTTCTGTTCAGGTATCCTTCACTGGAAAGCATTGACAAACTGGATTGAAAAAAATATTCTCTGCACATTACGCAGCAATCCCCAATCAAAATAAAAGACCGTTTTTTTTACGGATGTACAAACATCCCGGGTGGCGTACCCGTATGATCCGGGTGCCAGATATTGGTGAACTCTCCGATTACCGCTTTTCTGTTGATGAAAGATATTTTGTTAAGCCGTAGGGCTGCAATATCTGTTACTTGCACTTTTCGGAACATCGGATGCATTGTTCCGCCTTTAGTGCCGGCAGGTTTATCTGATTCATACTGGTATTGCGGATCTACCAGGGTACCCCGCGGATACATGATTCCGGGAACGCCCTTGCCACGCAGATCCAGATCCTCCGGATGTTCGAGACCAAGCGTATGTCCATACTCATGGGCCGCAGTAGTGGATCCCTGATAAAGATTTTCCAGTTTAAAGTATCCACTGTTGCAACCCAGTCCGTCTACAAAAGAAATATTGCCATGTACAAATTCTTCAATGCGGAAATAATTATTACAGGGATCCAGGTTTTGATAGATGTCAATGTCGGTAATAGCAGGCTGATACAATGCACTGATCCGGAATTGAACCGGATATTCATCATCTGCAATGGTTATTTTTCCTCCGGGTTCATTCCACATCGTTTCAATTTCTTCCCGGATCATCGCAGTGAGTAACTCACTGGCAGCATTGCCATAAGTAATGATACAGGAATGGATGACCAGCTGACCCGAAATGATTTCTGCTGAACCCATGTTTACTGCGGCTGTTCAATATTTAGATCTGATTTCCGGACCCAGCCCCAGTTGAATTTACCAGGAGCAGGAATGGATTCGGTATATACCGATTTGGTGGTTTCTGCAATACTCAAAATCGATTCTCCTTTGCTGAGAAATCTTTTAGGTGCAAAAGGCACCAGGCAGTTTTCATCCTGGAATAATTCTGCCTTTCCCTCTTTCACTACTACCATCGGGGAACTGATATATTCTTTCCGCAACCATTTATTATCGAGAACCGGTTGTGTCTTTAGCCGGGCAAAATCGCCATCGGCATTTACCCCGTTGCCAAAGCCACAATTGAAAGAGGTGGAATGACTATTGATGCTGATGGTATTACCGCTGATTTTAAAATGCAGTACACAGGGATGTTCAGCATCTTCAAAAGTATTATCAAATGAAGCCGTATCATTTACAAAGGAAATGGTACCATCTGTTTCCCCGCGATTATAACCGGGAGGGCCATTCAGTACATCCAGCCAGAACCGGTATTTGTTGGCTTCCATCCGGATCAATACCAGCTGACCGCCGGGTACGGCATTTTTGTCTTTAACAGTTGTTGACTTAACAGGAGTTAAGCTGTAGCCATAGGCACCCGTTAAATCTTTTTGTGCAATTGCAAACAGGCTGCCGAGCAGGAACAGGCATAGCGGAAATATCTTTTTCATCAGAAAAGGTTAGTGTGGTGAATCTGTATACACTAATATAAGTCTTTTCAGCAGAAGACGGATACTTGGTTTACCGCTTAGTTTCGGATCGGTCTGCCGCTCTTCAATACCGCCTGGATGCGTTCCAGCGTTTTCTTTTCTCCGCAAAGTGAAAGAAATGCTTCTCTTTCCAGGTCGAGCAGGTATTGTTCGGATACCAGTGCAGGTTCACTCAGGTCTCCGCCACACATTACATAAGCCAGCTTTTTGGCCACCAGTGCATCATGGGCTGTGGCATAGTTGGCAGTCTGCATCGCGTGAACACCGGAATACAATGCCCCCAATGCAGAACGGCCTAATACCCGTACATCTTTTCGAAGAACAGGAGCGGTATAACCACTGTCATAAATTTCGGTGACTGATTTTTTGGCTTCGGCTACCCGACGGCCGATATTGAGTACCACTTCGTCTAATCCTTTTCTGTACACACCCAGTCCAAAACCTTCATGTGCAGATGTAGCTACTTTGGCAGTAGCGATGGAGAGGAAACGATTTTTTAATGTAATGGTTTCCGGTTCGTCTTCATGCATTTCATCTGAAGCCCTGACCACAAATTCCTTGGTACCACCACCTCCGGGAATCAATCCAACACCCAGTTCTACCAGTCCGGTATAGGTTTCGGCAGCCGGACAACATTTATCTGCATGTAAGCTCAGTTCACAGGCACCACCCAGGGCCAGTCCATGCGGGGCTACTACGACCGGTACAGAAGAATAACGGGCACGCATCATGGTATTCTGGAACAGGCGGATCGCCATATCCAATTCATCATATTCCTGGTCAATGGCCAGCATAAAGATCATCCCTACATTGGCGCCTGCTGAAAAATTGGCGCCTTCGTTGGCGATCACCAGTCCTTTGTAACTTTTTTCAGCCTTGTCAATAGCAGTTTGTATACCACTCAATACATCACCACCGATACTGCCCATCTTGGTAAACCATTGCAGACCCAGTACATCATCTCCGAGATCATATAATCGGCAGCTGCCATTTTTCCATACCTGTTTATCGGTATAGTTGCTCATTACAATAAAAGCTTCTCCACCGGGCAGCGCTTTGTAAGTTTTGGAAGCAGGGTCGTAACAATATTTTTTTCCACCTTCTACTTTATAAAATGAACGGTGACCTGCAGCCAGCATTTCATCCACCCAGGCCGCCACCGCATATCCGGCAGCCTTCATGGCTTCTGTTGTTTTGGGTACACCGAGTACATCCCAGCTTTCAAAAGCACCAATCTCCCAGCCAAAGCCGGCCATCATGGCATCATCAACCCGGTACAGCTCATCGCTGATTTCCGGAATACGGTTGGAGATATAGGAGAAGAGTCCGTAATGAAAGAGCCGGTAAAATTCACCCGCTTTATCAGTGCTGGCTACCAGCATTTTTAAACGGGTATATAGATCGTCTACTGGTTTGGCTGCTTCCAGTGATGCAAATTTTGGTTTCACCCTCGGACCATATTCCATGGTCTCCAGGTTCAGGGTCAGGATTTCTTTTTCCCCACCGGCTCCTTTTGTTTTCTTAAAGAATCCCTGTCCGGTTTTATCACCCAGCCAGTTATTGGTAATCATTTGATCCAGCCAGGTAGGAATAGCAAACTGGTCACGTGCTTCATCAGCCGGACAATTATCAGCTACCCCTTTTGCCACTTTTACCAGGGTATCCAGTCCAACTACATCTCCGGTACGGAAGGTGGCGGACTTTGGACGGCCGATAATGGGTCCGGTCAAAGCATCTATTTCATCCACACTGAGTTTCAGTTTCTCTTTTACATTCATGATGGCCATCATACCAAATACACCAATCCGGTTGGCAATAAAGGCAGGGGTATCCTTACAAAGCACCGTGGTTTTGCCAAGATAGAGGTCACCGTATTGCATCAGGAAATCAACGATTGCTGGATCCGTATAAGGCGTAGGAATTATTTCCAGCAAACGCAGGTAACGGGGAGGGTTGAAAAAGTGGGTGCCACAAAAATGTTTTTTGAAATCATCCGACCGGCCTTCAGCCATCATGTGAATTGGGATGCCGGAAGTATTGGAGCTGATCAGGGTGCCGGGAGTTCTGTACTTTTCAACCTGTTCAAAAACTTTTTGTTTGATATCGAGGCGTTCAACCACCACTTCAATCACCCAGTCGTACCCGGCAATATCTTTCATATTGTCCTCAAAATTGCCGGTGCTGATTTTCTTCGCTACATCTTTATGAAAAACGGGAGAAGGGTTTGATTTGAGGGCCGCTGCCAGGGCATCATTTACGATTTTATTTCTTTCCGCCGGTTTGGCATCTGCCGCCACATCTTTTGGAACAATATCCAGTAATAGAACCTGTATACCTACTCCTGCAAAATGACAGGCGATCCTGGAGCCCATTACACCGCTACCCAGCACCGCCACTTTTTTAATCACTCTTTTCATAAAACATGTATTAAAAATTCCGGTCTGAACCGGTAAAGGCAAAAATAGTTAGTTATGCAACTATTCCGAATTCGAAGATAAGGGATTTTCATAAAGAGAGGGAAGGCCCTGAAAAAAATGAGAATACAAATCAATGCGTATCATTGATTAATGGTTAACCTTTAATTCCCGGATATTTCCGGGTTTCTGAACAAAACAACTGCGAACTTTCCATATAGCTAATACGTTGCCCACCTGGCTTTGCGTTTAGCTGTAACAGAAACGAACCCTGGCCGGATGATTGCCACAAAGAGTAGTCAGCCGGTCTAACAAAAACCAATATCAATGATGGGTAATCTACCCGCTTTTTCCTTTGTGTCCGGGCAACACCTTAATCTCCTTCAACAGGAACTCCCCAAACTTCCGGAAAAAAAGCATGCCATAATTCAGACGGATTTACAATTTCGGATTACCGGCTGGAATGCCAGGTTTACCGATTTGTTTGGAAATCCTGCAGCGGAGTCTTCTAAAAATCTCTTTGATTTTTTTTCAAACCGTTTTATTCAGCAATTAAAGGGAAAAATGGTTTCTTCCCTATGGCAAAACGGATGGTGGAGTGGGGAGGCATTATTTGAAAGGGAAGAAGGAAAAATCATCCCACTTCACCTGACGGTATGCAAACTGATCAATGATGCACATAAGCCCATCGGCTTTCAACTGGTCGGACATGTAATCAATGATTTAAAAATTAAAGCGGCCCAGCTGGAAGATGCCCGGTTTACTTTTGATGCCCTGCTCAATATTTTACCCGATGGCATCATACTGGTTGGCGCTGATGGGTTAGTTAATTCCTGTAACCGCCGCGGACTGGAAATTCTGGGATTGAAAGAAAAGGAAGTCATCAGACGAAAATCAGCGAGTAAATCCTGGAAGATCTGTCAGTTGGATGGAACCCCGTTTCCCGTTCTTTCCTTTCCTTCTGTCATCAGCCGGGAGACAGGTGCTCCGCAAAGAAATGTGATCATGGGCATTGAAAGGCCGGGTGGAAAAAGAGGATGGATATCTGTAAATGCAGAAGCCCTGATTCGTCCTGGTGATATCAGTCCTTATCCGGTGGTACTTACATTTTCCGATATTACTGAATTCGTCACCAACGAACAGGAACTGCTACGGATCAATGAGCGATTCCGGCATATTACCCGTATTACCTCGGATGCAATTTGGGATCTTGATCTGATCAGGAATGAAATCTATCGCAGTGAAGCCTTTAATCGTTTATCCGGGTACAGCCATGAAGAAATAGGATCAAGCCTTTCCTGGTGGTTTGATAAAGTACATCCGCTGGAAAGGGAAAGAGTGAAATCAAACCTGGAAGAAAAACTCCGTCAGAAAGCAGAAAGATGGGATGATGAATACCGCTTCGAGTGTGCAGACCAGAGTTATAAAACCCTTCGCGATTCCGGAATTATTTTATACGCAGACGGACTGCCCGTCCGGATGCTGGGAGCCATCCGTGATATCACCATTGAATCTAAATTGAAACAGCAGCTGGCTATTGAACAGGAAGAAAAAGTACATGCCATGGCCATCGCAACAATCATGGCACAGGAAGAGGAAAAATCCCGGATCAGCCGTGAATTGCATGATAATGTGAATCAGATACTGATGTCTGCCAAATTGTTTATTGAATCCGCCATACAGTCTCCTGAAAAATCAAATACGCAATTGCAAAAAGCCATCGAGTACCAGCTAATGGCCTTGCAGGAAATCCGGAAAATTTCAAGGTCCCTGAGTATTCACGGAACCTCGAATGAAGGATTAAAAGAAAGTATCCTTGATATTATCCGCAACCTGGAAGAATGGCAGCAAATCAGTGTCAAATTCCGTTTTGACGAAAGACTGGAAAATGAACTCAGTGCGGAAGAAAAACTGACCGTTTATCGTGTGGTGCAGGAACAAACCAATAATATCATCAAATATGCAGAAGCCAAACAGGTGGCGATTACTTTATCTGCCGGACTGAATGATCTTCGTTTACAGATCAGAGATGATGGAAAGGGATTTGACATGGCGCAATTAGAAAAAAGAAAAGGGATTGGAATATTCAATATGGAAAACAGAGCCTGGGCCCATCATGGCCGGTTTAAAATAAAATCAGAACCGGGACAGGGTTGTACCATTGACATGCGCATCCCCATAGCAAGCCTTTATCATTCCCCCACCATCACAAAAGCTCCCCAGAAATAGGGGTGTTTGTATTGATCGCGGATGGTCTTTTGTGCCGCCGCAAATGCCCGGGCCTTGTTCCCGGTGGCAAGGTATTGCTGATAAAAGGCAATCATGAAATCACGCGTGGCATTATCATCCACCTTCCATAAACTGGTCATGATGCTGCCGGCACCCGCTGCCCTGAATGCCCTTTGCAGACCATACACGCCTTCCCCTGCATCCAGGTAACCGAGATTGGTTTCGCAGGCTGATAAAATAACAAGAGAAGTGTTTTGCAGGTCCAGATTCTGCGCTTCATAAGCAGTCAGCACCCCATCATAGGTATCTGCAAACTCATTGCGTTCATAATAATTGACCACACCTGCCAGTAATAAACCCGAATTAACCATGGCATTGAACATCCGGTAACCACTGGTGGCATTTTCGCTGGTACCCGACCAGTATCCATGGGTGGCAATATGCAGGATACCCGGACTATGCATTTTGTATAATTTATCTTCCGTGGCCTGGTCCTTCAGGTAGTATTGCACTTTTATCTTCCCCTTCTCGAGTTCAGTCTTTATACTCAGCACTTCTGTTTCTGTCCCGGGCAGGTCTGTAATATTTTTTTCTCTGAAATTGCCAATAAAGGACCGGGTGCCTTCATCTTCTACTCTGGATGCTGTTGCTGCTGTGGTTTTATAAGCAGGTCTGCCAAATAATACAGCAGTGGGATTCGCGGGCATACTGCTGGCAGCAAGAGCGAGTTCCCCCGTAGAAGTGGTGGATTGAATCTCCAGTTCATCCAGTACATATTTACCCGAAACGGGGTTGAGCAGGGTAGATACATTGATCAGGTGATAAATGCCATCCGGAGAAAGATATACTTTCCGGATGCCGCTGAGCTTCTCCTGAATTTTTTTCCAATAAAGCGTATAAGATACTTTGTCCTCTGTCCTGAACCGGATATTGTTTTTATAAGTTTTATAGTACTGATTATCCAGCAGGGCCGCATCATCAGCCAGGTAAACAACTTCGGGATATTCAGATTGGTTGGTAAGAATATAGGCAGCATAAAAAGCCGTATCGGAATAATACACCTGGTCTCTCCATTGAAAGCGGATGATCTCTACCGCTGCTTCTCCCTCTTTCAGTTTGCTTTTAATTTCTTTCCAGCCGGGAGGATTGATCTGCAATAATTTTTTATAGTCTTTCGATTTCACTGTCAATTCATTTTCCATGCTGGTTACTTCTGCCTGCAGGGTTTCCAGTATTTTTTCTGCAGACTTTGAACTTGTATCAACAGGTCCTGCTGCCGGTTCAGCTGACTTAAAATAAAGCCGGATCAGCTGCTGTTTTTTATCCAGCCATTTTTCATAGAGTGCAATCACAGCCGGATCATTGCTTTTGATAAATGCTTCTTTACGTTTCTTGGTTCCCTGGAGGGAAATGGATTTAACAAACAGCAGGTTGTCATAAGCCTGCGCCGCCAGCATGCCCGCTTCAGTCTGTTTTTTATCCTTTGTGGTTTTCACAAAACTGTGAAAGTTATCATATCCTTCTTTCAGTTTGGCATTGTAATAAGTCACGAAGGCTTTTTCTCCAAAGGCGAAAATGATATCATTGACCCAGTTCTTGTTAAGGGTAAATAATTCCTGGTAGGTTTTGATGGCAGCAGCCTTGTTTCCGTCACGCATCTGAAAATAAGCGAAATCAGTAAATGGCTTGGTGGATTCCCGAAAGTCCTTTGTGTTCCGGATTCTCTCCAGGATGGGTGTGAACACGGCTGTGTATTTGGGTGATTTCAGGAAGGCCAGTTGGATCCCCCTGAAATAATTGGAACTCAGATCGGCATAATCCCTGAAACTATTATAATAGGTTTCTACTTCTTTCACATAAAAGTCCAGTGATTTCGGCAGCATTTTTTCCCTTCCTCTTTTCATCAGGAATATGGGGAGCATGGAGAAATCATAAAGCTTCAGATTGGGATATTGTTCTTTCTGACAACGGATCCAGGCAGAATAAGCCGAATCCCTTTTTCTCCAGTATTTCTCTGCGGAAGGATAATCTTTTAAAAATTCAGTGGCAATGCCTGCATTGGTCAGCCGGATATACTCCTGACCGGTACAGGGCATTTTGTAGGTGGCAAACATTTTGGCCAGCTCCGCGTACTGGATATCTGAAGATTTGACATAAGATTCATAATCACCAATGTAATAATAGTAAAGTGTATGAGCTGAAAGTGCTTCATTACGGTACGACATCTTCAGGGTTTCATCTGCAGTTTGAGAAAGCTCTTCCACTTTGCGGATAAATGATTCTGCTTTCTGGTAATCCCCGAATTTGGACAAAAAAAGGATATAAGTGAGATAGGAAACATATTCTTTTCTTTCATCTCCCCGGAGACTGATCCCGTATTCATAATATTTCTTGGCATTATTGAAGTCTCCGTTTCTTTCAAAGGCATATCCCACACCGGTATAATTGGCCAGTGTGCGGAATGAACTGTATTTATCCATAAAAGCCAGTGCCTTCCTGGCATTTTCCGGATCCTTAGTTTCATAGAGCCCCGGGTAAATACTGTTATACCAGAGATTCATACTGTCACTGCCGTATTCTGCCTTTGGTCCTTCCAGACCGACCATTTCCCTGGATTTCCGGTCCGCTTTTTCTGCACAGGTTTTGGCCAGTGCTTCATCCACCGTAAAATTTTCAAAAAGATTTTTGAGGATATAATAATTGCCCAGGGTTTGCAATTCTTTTTTCTTTTCCAGCAGCGTATATAAATCTTTTGCCTGCTGCAGGGCTTTCTTTTTATCGGTAGCGTTCAGGATATAGATATCATTGAGTTTTTTATCAAACTCTTCCTGGGTTTGTGCCAGGCCGGTGAATGAGCAAAACAAAAAAAGGAACGACAACAGCCCGTTGTGCAGTTTTCGGTTCATAGAAAAGGGTTTAGGCAGGTAAAAGATATAAAAAATATCTCCCACAAAGACACTAAGCACACAAAGAGAGTGAAAAATATTTCCCGCCAGGAGCGCAAAGCGCGCATAGTAAGTCGCCAAACTCACGCAGTGAGTTTTATCCGTCAATATCTGTACTCAGAATAATCGAAACCTCAAAAAACAATTCTTAACCCGGTACTAAAAAATCCGTTTTAATCCGTTTAATCCGCGTCATTCGCGTTCCTATTATATTTTTTGCGAAGCAAAATCATTCATCCGACGATATTTCACGCAAAGAGCGCAAAGAAAAAACACGCAAAGGGGCAAAGAAAGAGTTCCCATACTCACGAAGTGAGTATTATCCGTTCTAATCCGTTTAATCCGCGTCATCCGCGTTCCTATTATATTTTTTGCGAAGCAAAAATCTATATCCGCTATTAACTTTCCCACAAACCTGCCTGCCGGTAGGCAGGGTCACTAAGAACACAAAGCGTTTCTCCTCGCGCCCTTGCGTATTTACGGTTACATCTCTGCGATAACTCTGCGCCCTCATTTCTCTGCGGTGAATCTCTCTCATTTTTGTCCAAAGAACTCTTCGAGCGAAGCAAAATCATTATCCGAAACAACCCGCTCAGCTCACACCGGAGCCAGGAGCCACCCCATTTTCCGGACGCAGCAACTGCAACTTCCCATCACTATCTTCTGCCGTCAGGATCATCCCCTGACTTTCAATTCCCTTCATTTTACGGGGAGCGAGGTTGGTCACCACAATTACCTGCTTGCCTACCATTTCTTCCGGGGTATAATGCAGGGCGATACCGGAGACAATGGTTCTTTTTTCAGTTCCCAGATCAACTTCCAGTTTCAATAATTTATCAGCCTTTGCCACTTTTTCGCAACTGATCACTGTAGCTGCTTTCATTTCCAGTTTGGCAAAATCATCGAATTGTATTTCTGGTTTTTGCATGGGTGCTTTTTGAGGGGTTGGTGCTGCAGCAGCATTATCAGCGGCTGATTTGATTAATCCGCTTTTCAGCTTTTCAATCTGCGCAGCAATTTCTTCATCTTCAACTTTACGGAACAACAGTTCCGGTGCTCTTAAACTGTATCCGGTACTGAGCAGGTTGGGTTTGCCGGCATTTTCCCAGTCCAGCATTTTTTCCACCACCTTCATCATGTACAGCATCTTCCTTGCAGTGTTGGGCAGGAAGGGATTGATGAGTACCGCGAGATTGGCACAAAGTTGCAGACAGATATGCAGGGTATTATCAATGGATGCCTGTGCAGCCGGATTCTCCGCTACCTGTCTTGCTACAATCCAGGGTTCTTTTTTCTGTAAATACTGATTCCCTTTTCTGGCCAGTTCAATCACCTGGAATAATCCATCCCGGAAATGATAGTACTCCAGTGCGGATTGTACTTCAGCTTTTGTATTGCTGAATTCAGCAATCATGGCTTTATCCGTATCATCCAGCAAATCTTCCTGTAACCGGGGCACTTTGCCGCCGCAGAGTTTGTGCATGAGGACAAAACTCCGGTTCACAAAATTGCCAAAGACCGCTACCAGTTCACTGTTCACGGCATCCTGAAATCCTTTCCAGGTAAATTCACTGTCCTTGGTTTCCGGAGCGATCTGCGTCAGATAATAGCGGAGCATATCCACCGCCTGCGGGCCGCCGTTATCTTTTTTTACAAAGTCATTGATATAATCCCGCATATCCAGTTTCCAGTTCCGGCTGGTGCTCATTTTGTCACCTTCCAGGTTCAGGAATTCATTAGCAGGTACATTATCGGGAAGGATATCACCGTGTAGTTGCAACATCACAGGAAAGATGATACAATGGAATACAATATTATCCTTACCGATAAAATGTACGAGTTTGGTCTCCTTATCCTGCCAGTACGGTTTCCAGTCTTTTCCCTGATCCAGTGCCCATTGTTTAGTGGCACTGATATAACCGATCGGGGCATCAAACCAAACATAGAGCACTTTACCTTCTGCTTCTTTCAGTGGCACTTTGATCCCCCAGTCAAGGTCGCGGGTAACCGCCCTCGATTGCAATCCGCCTTCAATCCAGCTCTTACATTGTCCATATACACTGGGGCGCCAATCATCCTTATGCTGCTCGAGTATCCAGTCTTTCAAAAATTGTTCATGCTTCCCCAATGGCAGGTACCAGTGAGAGGTTTTTTTCTTGACCGGTGTTTTTCCACTCAGGGTGCTCACGGGATTGATCAGTTCATCCGGACTCAGGGTACGGCCACAGGTTTCACACTGGTCGCCAAAAGCCCGGTCGCTGCCACAGTTGGGACAGGTTCCCTTGATATAACGGTCAGCCAGAAAACTGCCAGCCTCCTCATCATAGTATTGTTCTGTTTCCTTTATTTCCAGTTCTCCTGCATCATTCAGTTTGGTAAAAAACTCCTGCGCCGTTTCATGGTGCAGCGGAGATGAAGTGCGGTGATAGATATCAAAGCTCATGGAGAGGTCTTCAAAATCCTGCTTCATGGCTTCATGGTACTTATCAATAATGGCCTGCGGGGTTGTTCCTTCCCTGGTGGCCTGGATGGGGATCGCTGTACCATGTTCATCACTGCCACAGACAAATACCACATCTCTTTTCTGAGCACGGAGATAACGCACATAAATATCCGCAGGGATATAGGCACCAGCCAGGTGACCAACATGTTTTAATCCATTGGCATAGGGCAGGGCAGAAGTAACCAGGTATCTTTTGGGTTGGGTCATGTAGCTTTCTTTCGTGAACTGGCTGCAAAAATACCAGAATGCCGCTCATTGCCCAAAAGCATGGTTTTTAATAACTTCATCCCTTTTAAAACCTGTTCCGGTATGAAAAAGTACTTTTTCCTTCCCTTATTGCTGATTTGCAGTATCAGCTTCGCCAATGACGGAGTGTTTTATGCGACTGGTAATACGCTGGTGCCCTTGAAAGAAAACACCGTACAGTTGAAAAAAGAGATCCTCAACCTGACCCGTAAAGCGGAATGGATGCAGGTGGATATTTATTTCGAATTTTTCAACCCGGGCCCTGAAAAAGAATTACTCGTGGGTTTTGTAACCCCTCCTGCAAACGGAGATGTGACGGACGAAGAAGCCCGACATCCTTTTATCAAAGATTTTATGGTCATGTCTGGCGATGAGTTACTTTCTTATAAAGTTGCCAAAATGGGAGAGACCGGTTTCCGGGTCAGTTCCAAACTGGCCGAGGGCTATGATTTTGTTTATTATTTCACTATCAAATTCAAAAAGGGAATCAACGTGATCCGCCACAGTTACCAGTACCGGGGTGGAGGTTCTGTGGAAGCCAGTCAGGATTTTGATTACCGCCTCACCACCGGTACCACCTGGGCCAATCATTCCATTGATGATTTTGAACTGAATATTGATATGGGGGAGAACAGTTATTTTTCTATACCTGCCACCTTCGGAGCGCAACCCGTGAACTGGCTAATGACGGGGGTGGGAAGAATATCCGCTTCCGATTTTACATTGCCCTACGTGAATGAAGGAAAGGCTAAACTAAAAATGGTTTTGCAGCGCCGCGGCCGTCTTCACATGCGGATGAACGGGTTTAAACCAACGACCGACCTTTCCGTATCATTCTGGAATCTGCATAATGAAATTGGCCTCTGGTGTGCCCCTCCGGTAAAAAATGATTTCAGCAACATGATGGAAATGATCTGGGGTGATGCGGTAGATTCAACAATCCGCCAGTTCTCGGATCAGCAATTGCGGCTCTACCGTAATCTGAATTATGCGCGGCATGGTTATGCTTTCAAAGACGAAACACTAAAAAAAGCATATTCAAAATATATCTGGTATATTCCGGATCCGGCTGTAAAAACAGACAATACACCCGACTACTACGTTAGTCCGGAACTGATGCAGTTGATTATCACAGAAGAAAACAGGAGAAAACTAAAATAATATGATTGAGATACCACCCGCCTTAAAAAAAGGTGATACGATTGGCATTGTTTGCCCGGCCGGTTATATGGATGCTGCCAAAGCGGAAACCTGTATCCGTACCCTGCAGGAATGGGGATACAAAGTAAAAACCGGAAAGACCCTGGGAGGTGATTCATCCACTTATTTTTCTGGTACAGATGAAGAACGGCTGGAAGACCTGCAGCAAATGCTGGATGATGATGAAGTACAGGCCGTGCTTTGCGGCAGGGGTGGTTATGGAACCGGCAGGATCATTGATCAACTGCGGTTCAAACAATTCCGGAAAAATCCCAAATGGATCATCGGCTACAGTGATATTACCGTACTGCATGCGCATATCTACAGCAATTTTTATATCTCCACCCTGCATGCTCCCATGGCCGCTGCTTTTAATGATAACGGACATTCCAATGAATTTGTATTATCCCTCAAAGATGCATTGGAAGGAAAGCCAACTGTGTACAAAGCAGAAGGCCATGAATTTAACCGGAAAGGAGATGTGGAAGGTGAACTGGTTGGTGGCAACCTGGCGCTATTGGCACACCTGGTAGGTACAGCATCTGATTATAAAACCAAGGGAAGAATTCTTTTTATTGAAGATGTGGGGGAACAGTTTTATAATATCGACCGGATGATGCACCAGTTAAAAAGAGCAGGTAAACTGGCAAAGCTGAACGGACTGATCTTTGGTCTGTTTACAGATAACAAGGATACGGAACGGCCATTCGGACAACCGCTGCATGAAATGCTCTGGAACCTGATCAAAGAATATGATTACCCGGTTTGTTTTGATTTTCCGGTGAGTCATACCGACCGGAACTATGCCCTTAAAATCGGGGTCCCGCACCGGCTGAAAGTGAGCGATAAAAAAGTTTTACTGGAAGAGAACCGATAAAATCAGTCATGCTGATGCCCGGGTGCCTTTGAGAAATCGGGATCATTCACGACCACTCCATAATGGTTAATAGTGAAGCGCTTTCTGTTTTCAAAAGACTGCTTCATCATCATGCCCTTCATACTGGTGATAAAAGAGCCGTTTTTATAGAACCAGCTGCTGGATTCCCTGTTTCCGATTTGTGTATCAAACAAAATCTCTGCCACCCGGGTGTAATGCAGCAGGGAACCTGATTTGCTCATGGTACAAAGGAATAAATGTTTCATCCAAAGACTGTCGCGGTAAAAATTATACCGGTACAGCAGCAGGATATCATAATCTGAAAGGGTGGTTATTTTCCCGGTAACGGCATAGACCTGTTTTTTCTGTGATTCCGTGTAAAGCGGAAAAAGATATGATTTGATGATATCGTCCCCGGTTGCCTGTTTTATTTCCGTCGGTATCCCCAGGTAGGTACTATCTGAAAATTTAATTTCAGGAACAGTATTCAACCAGTTTTTGTAATTATCGGTTTGTGCCTGGGCACAGAGGCTGACGATGCAGGCCGCCAAAAAGAATATTCTTTTCATACCCTAATATACAGCATTTCACCAATGAGGCAATACTACTTTCCGGTATCAGGGTAAACGAAGCAGTGAATCCAGCTTTTGTACGGACAGCGGATAATCAAAGAGATTATTATGACCGCCTCCTTTTATAGTGATGAGTTCATCCCCTGGTTTGAAATTTTTGGACAGCCGCCGGGCATTGCGGTAGGCAATCACCCCATCGCTGGTTCCATGGAAAATATGAATCGGGGCGCTGATATACTGCATATTTTCTCCGGTGGGAATTTTGTATTTCAGGATCCAGTCATAAGGATAGAGGGGCAGGTATCTCCTGAAAACAGCAGGGAAATCATAGTAAGGTGTTTCCAGAATCAGCCGCTTGCAGGATCTCACGGTAGCCAACTGGGCAGCGATACCCGAGCCCAATGATTTGCCATAGAAGATGATATGCTCGGCTGATACCCGGCCAATGGCCATTTTATAAAAAATCAATGCATCTTCATACAATTGCTTTTCCGTTCTTTTGCCGGTTGATTTGCCGTAGCCGGGGTAATCCATCATCCATACTTCATAGCCATTCTTTGTAAAACCAGGGGCGAAAGACGCATACCGGTTGATATTTTCCCGGTTACCATGGAAATACAATACGATCCCTTTACGCAGGGAATCGGGTACGGTGAATTGCACAATGCTCAGGTTCTTTTCCGTATTCACCGGCAGATCGATTTGCTGAAAAGGAATACTGAACTGATAACGATAATCAGCCGGCAGTTTAACCGGACGGAAAATCAGTTTATCCTGAAAAAAATGAAGGGCAATACCGATCAGAAAATAAATCAGTACGGCTATCTGCAGCCCTTTCCACCATCTTTTCTTTTTTGTTTGAACCATGGGATGCAAAGATGGAAAGAAAAAAGAGCGGATGCTGATTTATTTTTACAGCTCTGATTTCCTTAAGGGTAGAAATATAGTTTCACGCAAAGCGCGCAAAGAAAATACACGCAAAGGCGCAAAGAACAGAATGTGGGTAAGAAATCCGCGTTAATCCGCTCAATCCGCGTTCCCATTATCATTCGCGTAGCGAATCAAATCCGTTAATATCTCCCACAAAGAAGCAAAGCACACAAAGGGAGTAAAAAAATCCGCGTTAATCCGCTGAATCCGCGTCATCCGCGTTCCCATCTTTCGCGTAGCGAATCAAATCCGTTTTGATCCGTTTAATCCGTTTTATCCGTGTTCCCATTTCATTTTTTGCGAAGCAAAATCATTGATCCGAAGAATTTTCACGCAAAGCGCGCAAAGAGTATACACGCAAAGACGCAAAGCAAAATCCCCATACTCACGAAGTGAGTATTATCCGTTCAAATCCGCCTAATCCGCGTCATCCGCGTTCCCATTTCATTTTTTTGCGCAGCAAAATCACGAAGAGTGGCAAAGTCTGTATCCAGAACTTTGCGTCTTCGTGACTTTGTGGCTAAACTTTATAAGTACTCTCTTTAGAGCCTTGAAAAATAATTCCTCACTTTCCACTGTGCATCATTGCCCAGGTCCTCGAGCAGACAGCGGAGGATTTCATTATCGGTAGGCGCAAATTCTTTTCTCCGGTTGATCTGCTGTTTATCAGCCTCACTCAGTGCCCTTTCGTCGCCGGCAAAAGTAGAGAACTCAGTACTCCAGCTATGGTTACTGTTCGCCAGTTCGGACCAGGTACTGTAACCGGCGGCATCTCTTACTACGAACCGCATCATCGCATCTGACCGAAGGGTTCTGCGGGTATGGGTGATGGTGGCAGTTACAGTGGCATATTCCCTTACTACTGAATCTGGTTTAATAATTCTTTCTTTCACCACAATCTCTTTGGTTACTTTCCGCAGACTGCGCTGGTCATCATAACGGCCGAGATTAATGCGGGCAGGTTCCATATCCAGTTCCAGGTCCACCCTGATATTACGGCTTCTGGCATCCCAGGCAGAATAGAACTGTACAAATTCGTTTCCGGAGTTCAGCTGCAGGTTTTGCAGCAGTCTGTCATCCAGGTTCTGGTTACCGGGTGCATAACCGGTGTACACAAATCCACCGTTCTGCTGCATGGGTAGTACAATCACATTGGTAACGGCATAGGCATAGGCTTCATCCATTTTCTGCATGGCATCGCGGTGTCCTGGGATATAGCGGATTGCTGTTTTGAATTCCTGATAAGCCTGGCGGTAGCTCTGCTTGTCGTACCGTTGCATGAAAGCAATACCGCGGTTATATCTAACCTGTCCGGCTTTTTCGGCATAGGTGATCAGGTAGGAAGTATAATTTCCGGGCTGCACCATTTCAAAAATGGCAGGCACTTTATAAATGGCATCATACATTTTTTGCAGGGAAACGTATTCATTGTAAATCCATTCCCATTTCAGTTCATTGGAACTGAAATTATATTCGCTGATCCTGCTTTCATGATCATTACGGGCAAAACGGTAGGAGCTCAGGATGATATCGCGGAATTTGGGATCATCCGGGTCTTTCTGGAGTTTTTTGGCAGCCAGTTCCACCGCTTCATCGTAATTGCCTTTTTCATACATTTTCTTAGCCGTTTTGCAGGAGGCAAGTACCAGTAAAGCGGCCAGTAAGCTGAATAAGTAAAATTTCTGTCTCATAAACACCTCCTTTTTCTGGTACTAATCCAAAACCTTTACCAGATTGAAAAAAGAGGCGGTTATTATGGAATCATTAACAAGCAGGCGAGTGGCGAGTGGGGTTCGGCTAGTGGGGTTTAGGGCGTTTTTCACTTCATCATTCTCATATCATTTGTTCGTCTGTTCTTATTTCGGGGAGTGGCTAATGGGGAGTGGGGAGTGGCGAGTGGCAAGTGGGGTTTAGGGCGTTTTTCACTTCATCATTCTTATATCATTTGTTCGTCTGTTCTTATTTCGGGGAGTGGCTAGTGGGGGATAAGTCTGGAAGAAGGATAACGCCTTTGACTGTCGACTGCTGACTGAAAATCGTTTCCGGCGCCCCATATGTTTGTTATTTTCAACAACCGCTTCCTGTTTCGAGACTGACAGACTGATAGACTGCCGACTGCCGACTGTCGACTGCTGACTGTCGACTGCTGACTGAAAATCGTTTCCGGCGCCCCATATGTTTGTTATTTTCAACAACCGCTTCCTGTTTCGAGACTGACAGACTGATAGACTGCCGACTGCTGACTGCCGACTGTCGCGTGACTGGACGACCGTAAATCGGCTCCGGCCCCCCCGGCGCCCCTAATCTTTGTTTGGGGGGGGGGGGGGGGGGGGGGGGGGGGGGGGGGGGGGGGGGGTTTTCAACCCGCCCTGTTTCGAGACTGACAGACTGATAGACTGCCGACTGCTGACTGCTGACTGCCGACTGCTGACTGCCGACTGCTGACTGACTGACGACTGCTGACTGTCGACTGCCGACTCTCTCTCCTAGTACTTCAAAATATCCCTCACAAAATTGTGGTACTCATCAAATCCTGGGAGGTTATTATGTCCGCCGCCATGTATACGGATCAACGTGATTTTATGGGGGTTTATTTTTTGCAGATTTTCACTGTGCCGGATGGGGATCAGCCAGTCGCGGGTGCCATGGATGATATAGGTATGGCAGCGGACTCCTGTAATCCATTTATCGGTTCGCAGGTGAAAACGCAGCACCACCCTTACCGGTAAAATGGGCAGGAATCTTTCTACTACTTTTCGAAAACTGTAATAAGGGGCATCGAGTATCAGGTAGCGGGGACTATTATCGCAGGCTAGTTTGGTGGCAAAACCACTGCCCATACTCCGGCCATATACAATCAGGTGGTCTTCGGCATATTTTTCTTTCAGGCGATCATATACAAATTGCATATCCCCCAGCATCTCTTTCTCACTTCTTTTGCCCGTGCTTTTTCCAAACCCCCGGTAATCCAGCAATACCACATCATAATCATACCGGTAAAAATCACGGGCATACCGGGCCCAGCCTTTAATACTGCGGGTATTGCCATGAAAATAAAGGATCAGCCCCTTGGGTTTGTCCCGGAAAAAATGAAGCCCGTTAATTCTGACTCCGGGAGCAATATCAAAAAAATACTCCCGGAAGGGCGCATCATATTTGAATTCAAAATCAGCATGGAGCTTCTCCGGTTTGAAGATCAGTTTCTCCTGCAGGAAATAAGCTAAAACGGAAAGCAGCAGGATGCCACCGGCGATATACCAGACAAATTGAGGCAAGTCAGTTGGTTTGTTGGAGAAAGATAAGGAAACTTTATCCGCCCTCTGGCAGTTATTATTCCTCGATTCTTTTCAGTTTCAGGTTGGTGACAGGAGCCACAATCAATGGGAATTTTTCCACGGTTACATTCGATACATCCAGCCCGAAACCTTTTTCTTCAGACAAACTATGTTCCTTGAGCCAGAAATGGAATTTCATGATCACTCTTTCCAGGAAAGGCAGTTCATTATCCTGACTCAGGTATTTCTCCATCACCATGAACTGGAAATCACCCACGGTGCCACTGCTGGCCAGACTTTCATACCGGCTCATGATATTCACTTCCTTGTTGGTCACCAGGTCTTCCACCACTTTGCGGAACATGAGGTTGATCCGGGGTTCCATCCGGAATCCGAGGCGGAAATCTACCCGGATGATATCGTTGGGAATGATATGTTCTACCTTGTATTCACTGGTATAAGGATCATCCATGGTATCCACATGCACAAACCAGTAAATATCTGCCCGCTTGGGTTTCTTATTCAGAATGGAGTAAATGATTTTGTGTTCAATTTCCTTTGGATTATTGGCACTGGTGAGGTAAACCAGGTGGGTGGCATACTTGGGTACCGACTTATCATTACTCAGCTCCTGGATTTTGGGGATATAATGTTCCAGTCTCACGAATTCCACGTATCGATTTTTGATCTTACGTGCCCGGTACCAGATATACATCACCAGGAACATGATCATACCAATGATCAGGGTAATATAACCGCCATGGGCAAACTTCACCATCAGGGCAACCAGGTAACCACTTTCAATCACCAGGTAAATACCCAGGAAAGCGTAAATCCATGCCGATTTCACCCGGTGCAAAACCAGGTAATTGGCAAAAAGTATAGTGGTCATCAGCATGGTCACAATAATGGCCAGACCATAAGCGGCTTCCATGGAAGATGACTTCCGGAAAAACAAGACCACGCCGGCACAACCCAGGAACATGATAAAATTAATGGCCGGGATAAAGAGCTGCCCCTTGGCTTCAGAAGGATAACGAATCCGGAGTTTGGGCCAGAGGTTGAGTCGCATGGCCTCACTGATCAGGGTAAAGGCACCGGATACCATGGCCTGACTGGCAATGATAGCCGCAGTAGTGGCAATGATCACACCCGGAATGATGAACCACTGTGGCATCAGGTCATAAAAGGCATTGATGCTGAGTAAATTTTTTGTTTTTTCATCGATGACTAACCCGTTGCGGTGTGACAGGAGATAAGCACCCTGCCCGAAATAATTCACCAGCAGACAGGTTTTTACATAAATCCAGGAGATCCGGATATTGTTTCTTCCGCAGTGTCCCAGATCGCTATACAGGGCCTCCGCACCCGTGGTACATAGAAATACGGCCCCGAGCAGCCAGAATCCCCCATCATAGTTTTTAAGAAACTGAACCGCATAATATGGATTCAGGGCTTTGAATATGGACAGATCGTCAAATACATGCACAAGCCCCAGCACCAGCAGCATGGTGAACCAGATCGACATCAGGGGTCCGAATAATTTTCCGATGGAAGCAGTGCCAAACTGCTGCATGAAGAAAAACATCGTGAGGATGGATAATACAATAATGACAACTGTATTGCTCCCGTCCTCAATTCCCAGGGAAGGAAGTTCTTTCAAGCCCTCAATCGCAGAAGTGATGGAGATAGGAGGTGTAATAATGCCATCAGCCAGCAGGGAAGCACCCCCGATCATGGCGGGTATCACCAGCCATTTTTTCCTTCGCCTGACCAGGGCATAAAGGGCAAATGTGCCGCCCTCCCCCCGGTTATCGGCGCGAAGTACCAGGATCACATACTTGATGGTGGTTTGAAAAGTCAGGGTCCAGATAATACAGGAAAGTGTTCCCAGGATCAGTTCATGACTGACTTCCCGACCACTGATAATAGAGTTGAATACATAGAGGGGAGAGGTTCCGATATCTCCGTAAATAATTCCGAGTGCAATGATCAGTCCGGCGGTAGTAACTTTGTTGGTTGATACTTTCACTTTCTGTGGTTGTGCTTGGTGTACTTCCTGTTCCAACTGCACAAGGGCTGCAAGGATCTTCTGAGGGACAGATCAGTTTCGGGAAGATACTGCCTGCAAAGGTATAGGCAAATTTCCGGTATCACCAATTCAGGCAGGAATTTTGCCTGTCTTTATCTGCGTTTTTCTTTGCCTGCACCGGAGGCAGCGCTTCCTGGTTTTTTTTCGTCTTTGATGTAATCCGCTCCCGGGCTGCATCAGGATTAAATCCGGCCGGAATGCCGGTCTTACTTAACTTTATCAAGCGAAAAACCTGCACATATGAAGATTGTCCGTTGGGTTCTTGTATTAATGATCAGTTGTTCGTATTTGTCGCTCAGCGCCCAGAAAATCGTGTACTCCGATTATGAGCGGGAAGACAGCCGCCGCATGCCCTTTGATGTGGCCGGCAAGATTGGAGGAAATTTCCTCATCTATAAATTTACAAAGAACAAACACTGGCTGGTGTCATTTGATAATGAAATGATACAATTGTCAAAAACCGAGCAAACCTATATCCCCAATAATGACCGGGTGGTGAATATTGATTTCTTCCCTTACACGGATTATTGTTACGTGATCTACCAGTACCAGAAAAAAAATGTGGTCTACTGCATGGCGGCCAGGGTGGATGGAAATGGTAACTGGGCGGCTGAACCCGTTGAACTGGATTCTGCCCATATTGGTGGGTCATCCAATAATAAGATATACACCGTCGTGACCAGTGAAGACAAAAGCAAGATCAGTGTTTTCAAGATCAATAGCCGGAACAGGAAATTATTTGTACTCAGTACCCTGCTCTTTAATGATAAACTGCAGCTGCAGAAAAAAAGCAGGCTGGAGATTCCGATGGAAGAGCGAACAGAGAATCTGGGAGAGTTTAACCTGGACAATGATGGTGACCTGGCTTTTTGTAAATTTTATCGCAACAGTAATGATAATATCAGTCAGGCCAACCTGCTGATCAAATACGCCCAGGCTGATACCCTGGTATCCGTGAATCTGGATATTGAAAAAACCCTGCTCGATGAAATTCAAATCAAAGTAGATAATTTCAACAAGCGCTTTTTTCTCACATCCTTTTACTACAAGGAAAGAAAAGGGAATATTGACGGCTTCTATTTTTATGTATGGGACAAAGTTGGTCAGCGCAGGCTGGTGGAAAATACCTACACTTTTTCGGATGAGATCCGCAAGGAAGCCAGGGGAGATGCCACCATGAAAATGGCTTTCAACGATTACTTTATCCGCCAGATTATTGTCCGCCGGGATGGCGGTGTAATCATCGGCAGCGAAGCTTTTTATACCACGTCCCGCTTCAATAACTGGAACCGCTGGAATTACCTGTACAACTCCCCATATTACTCCCCTTATTTTAATAATAATTATTACTATTCCCCTTACTTTAATAATTCGTACTGGAATAACCGCTATGGCAATAACCAGGCGGTACGTTACCATGCGGATAATGTCACCGTATTTTCCTTCGATGGCAACTGGAAACTGGAATGGAGCAATGTAATGAGCAAGAGCCAGTTCAATGATGAGGGAGATGACCAGATATCTTATCAGCTCATGAATTCCGGTGATCAGTTACATTTCTTATTTAATCTTCAGGAACGCCGCAATAACCTGCTGACGGATTACAGCATTTCACCAATGGGTGAAATGACCCGGAACCCCACTTTGAAAAACCTGGACCGGGGCTATGAATTCATGCCCAAATACGGAAAACAGGTCAGTGCCCGTCAAATGATCATTCCATGCATGTATCGTAGCTATATTTGCTTTGCCAAAGTGGAATTCAACTAGTATTCTGCCAGGCAATCAACGTGACAGGAATATTCAAACAAAAAACACCGGCTAATATTATTGTATTGCTGGTTTTCGGGGTGCTGATCAAGCTTCCGATCTTTCTGTACCCCCATGTGCCCCTTCCTAAAACTACTGACGGGGCCCTGTTTACCTGGGTACTTGGATTTTTAGGCCCTACAGGAAAATCTTTTCCCCTGATCTACCCGATCCTGACCTACGCTATTCTTTATTTACAGGCCATTTCCCTCACTTCTTTTATCAATAGCCAGCGGATGATGAGCCGGCCCAATTATTTTCCCGGAATGGCCTATATGCTGATTACTTCCCTCTTCCCGGAATGGAACCTCTTCTCGGCGCCCCTCCTGGTGAACGGAATCCTGGTGCTGGTACTGTCCAGGTTGTTTAAAACCTATAACCAGCAGGCAGCCCTCGGCACGGTCTTTAATATTGGTCTGGCACTGGGTATCGCCTCCTTTATTTTTTTTCCGGCCGTCACTTTTATCATCTGGATCCTGCTGGCACTGGCAGTGATGCGACCTTTCCGGCTCAATGAATGGATTGTTTGTATTACCGGTGTCACCACCCCTTTTTACTTTTTTGGAGTGTATCTTTTTTTAACTGACCAGTGGAACTGGCAGCAGATCTGGCCTTCCTTCTCCCTGCAGTTACCAGGTATCCGGCAATCGGCCTGGCTGGCAGGCAGTGTATTCCTGCTGGCCGTTCCCTTTCTGGCGGGCGGGTACTATGTGCAGGATAGCCTCAGGCGGATGCTGATCCAGGTAAGAAAGGGCTGGAGCCTTTTGTTATTGTATCTTTTAGGAGCACTGCTGATCCCCTTTGTAAATAGTACCGATACGCTGGAAAACTGGATCATGGCTGCAATTCCTCTGGCAGCATTTCATGCCTGTACTTATTTGTATGCGACTTTCCGTATTCTTCCCCTGATCCTGTTTTGGCTGACCGTAGCCTTTATCCTGAGTTACCAGTATTATTTCCATGGCTGGGGATAAAGGAGCTGGAAGGGGCAGTGGCATTTTGTATCTTTGCGCCTCAAGCAAATCAACTGAACTATGAAATTTGGAGTGGTCGTTTTCCCGGGTTCCAACTGCGACAGGGATATGTATGATGCATTAAAATATGACCTGAACCAGGATGTGACCATGCTCTGGCATAAGGATAAAGACCTGAGCCGCTTCAATACCGATGATTGTATTATTTTACCCGGTGGTTTTTCTTATGGTGATTACCTGCGTTGCGGGGCCATTGCCCGTTTTAGTCCGATGATGCAGTCGGTGATTGAATTTGCTCAGGCCGGTGGCAAAGTGTTTGGGGTTTGTAACGGGTTCCAGATTCTCTGCGAATCCCATTTATTACCCGGCGGTTTATTGCGGAATGCCAATCAGCAGTTTGTTTGCAAAAATGTATACATCACTTCCGATGGAAGTAAAGCGTATAAAATTCCGGTGGCGCACGGAGAAGGCCGCTATTATGCCGATGAAAAAACCCTGGACCAGCTGGAAGCCAATGGACAGGTAATTTTTTATTACTGTGATGAAAGAGGCCGTAAAACCGCCGATGCCAATCCCAATGGCGCCATACGTCATATTGCAGGGATTTGCAATGAAGGCCGGAATGTATTTGGCATGATGCCCCACCCGGAAAGGGCCTGTTCTGCAGCCCTGGGAAATACCGACGGAAGAGAGATTATCCAAACGCTTTTGATGGCGGAGCAACTGGTGGGCTGATTCCGGCATCTGTAAGAAGAAAATCAGATTTCGTCAGCCTGCTTACCATTTCACCGGAACCAGCGGATTAACTTTACCGGGTATTTTAACAAACTGGTTTGTATAAAAAGCAGGATTTTTGCGTACATATTTGAAAGCATTAACATGAAGAATATTTTACTAATCGCATTTTTCATCGGTGGCAGTCTGACTGCAAAAGCCCAGATCAGTCCGATCAGCTGGACATTTACCGCTGTAAAAACCGGGGATAAAATGTACGATCTGAAAATGGTAGCCACCATCCAGGATAAATGGCACTTGTATTCCCAGACCCAGCCGGAAGATGCAGTGATCATGCCAACTGAATTTACTTTCAATGCCAACCCGCTGTTGAAACTGGAAGGTAAAATCCAGGAACAGGGAAAGATGGAAAAATTCACGGATAAATCACTGGGGATTTCTGCCAATCAATATGCAGGTACTGTCACTTTTGTACAAAAGATCAAACTGAAGGCCAATGCCAAAACAAAACTGACCGGTACCGTGGAATACCAGACCTGTGATGATAAGAAGTGCCTGCCTCCTAAAAAAGTGAACATTTCCGTTGAATTCAAGTAAACGGAATGAAGTCATATAGATAATATTCAAACGAGTTCTCCGGAGAACTCGTTTATTTTTAAATTAACTGCTATGTCTCTTTGTAAAAGGTTGCTTTCTTTCTTCCTCCTGTTACTGCCCTTGACTTCTCTTTTCTCGCAGGACAGTACCGGTTTAAAAGGCTGGACGGTAGAAAGCAAAAAAACCGGCGAGGGCAAATTTGAATTGCTTTTCAATTTACCGGATGCACAGGGCTGGCAGCTCTATGCTCCTAATCAGTCGCCCGGAGAAGTAAAAACTGTGGAAATGATCTTTACGGATTCTGCCATCAAGCAGGACGGCGATTTTATACTTACTTCACAACCGTTAACCATCAGCAGTACCATCTTTGAAACAGACCTGGCTGTTTTTGAAAGAAATGCATCCTGGAAAGTAAAGGTTGCGATCAGCGGAACAGTGCCGGCCCGGTTACAGGGTACCATGCTCTACACTTATGGCAGGGGAGAAGAATATAATCCCTCCACCGTATTTGCCTTTAATGTGCCGCTGGAAGGCGGAGTGGCCTCCTCCTGGAGTCCCAAAGTGTCATCCATTGATTTGAAAAATCCCGTGAATAATTGCGGAGATGAAGGGACAACCGGTAAAAGCATTGCCTCCATTTTTTTATTAGGTCTCCTGGGCGGATTGATCGCTCTGCTGACCCCCTGTGTATTCCCGATGATTCCTGTAACGGTTACTTTTTTCACCAAGAAATCGCAGGACCGGAAGCAGGGTGTATTCAATGCCATGATGTACGGGCTCTTTATTTTTCTGATCTATACGGCTATTACCATTCCTTTTCATTTTGTAGACAATGCCAAAAGTGAGGTCTTCAATAATATCTCCACCAATGTGTGGTTGAACCTTTTCTTCTTCGCCATATTCGTGTTCTTTGCACTCTCATTCTTCGGGTTATTTGAAATCACACTTCCTTCGGGTATTGCCAACAGGGCAGGTTCCAAATCGGGACTGGGCAATCTCGGCGGTATATTTTTTATGGCGGCTACCCTGGCCATCGTTTCATTTTCCTGTACCGGTCCCATCCTGGGTACCTTGCTTGTTGGCCAATTGCAGGAGGGAGCCTGGCCTTTAACTGCAGGAGCAGCAGGATTTGGATTGGCTTTGAGCTTACCCTTTGCATTATTTGCCATGTTCCCCAACTGGTTACAATCACTGCCCAAGTCAGGCGGCTGGATGACCACCGTTAAAGTAGTACTGGGGTTTGTGGAACTGGCCCTAGCGGTGAAGTTTCTGGCCAATGCTGATAATGTAAAGCAATGGGGTATTTTAAAGCGCGAAATTTTTGTGGGTCTTTGGGTCATTATCGGATTACTCACTACTTTATACCTTGCCGGTGTCTTTCATAAAAAGTCAGAGGGACCCCGTAAAAAACTTTCCCTGATTCGCATCGTTTTCATGCTGGCATTTGCTGCTTTCACGGTATACCTGGTACCGGGTTTACTCAATTCAAAAATGGCGGCCCTAAAACTTTTAAGCGGATTTCCACCTCCGGTTTCATACAGTATTTATCCGGATCATGTGCTGCATGCAAAAGGCGTACAGCCTATCGTGAATGATTTTCAGGCGGCGTTGGATAAGGCTAAAAAAGAAGGCAAACCAGTGTTAGTGGATTTTACCGGCTGGGCCTGTGTGAACTGCCGCAGGATGGAAGAAAAAGTATGGACCAACCAGGAAGTGGATTCGATGATGCGTACAAAATTTGTGGTGGTCTCTTTATACGTGGATGAAAGAACAAGATTAGCTGTGCAAGACCGGGTCACTTTTACCAATGCAGCAGGAGAAGAAGAAACCATTGAAACCGTTGGTAATAAATGGACCGCTTTTCAGAAAGAAAATTTCGGTGCGGTATCACAACCACAATATGCCATCCTGAGTCCCGACCAGCGCTTACTCACCAAGACAAAATTCTATACACCCGATGCGGGGGAATTTGTGAGCTGGTTAAAATGCGGTCTGGAAGCTTATGACAAAATAAAACAGTAGGCATTCAAGTCTGGATGCTTATAAAAGAAAATCCCGTTTCGCCATAGCGAAACGGGATTTCAATTTGGTGTCATTCTGTACCAGCCTTCCGGAATATCCCGCCGGCAAAGGCGGGTGGCAAGCAAATAGGGTTCCCTGTTGAGTAGTCTATTTTTCCCCGGGTGGAGATACAGAATGACAGATATGTATCCTCTCGGTAAAGAGAGATGCAATGATCAAAGAGCGATTTGTTTCTGGGTCATCAGCTTGCGCAAATTAATCAATCCGTAGCGCATGCGTCCCAAAGCGGTGTTAATGCTGCAATTGGTAGCGGCAGCAATTTCTTTAAAACTCATATCGGCATAATGACGGAGGATGATCACTTCCCGCTGATCTTCCGGCAGGCTTTGCAGCATATCGCGGACGCGGTCATGACTCTGTCTCCGGATCATGCCGGTCTCGGCACATTCTTCCGAAAAGTTCAGCACTTCAAAAATGTCCTTATCCTCACTGTTGCGGATCGTGGGCGAGCGCTTCACTTTGCGGAAATGGTCCACACAAAGATTATGCGCGATCCGCATAGCCCAGGGCAGGAATTTTCCTTCCTCGGTATAACGGCCACCCCGCATGGTGTCAATAATGCGGATAAATACATCCTGGAAAATATCTTCGGCCAGGTATTTGTCTTTTACCAGGAAAAGGATAGACGTATATAATTTATCCTTATGTCTCAGCACCAGGGCTTCCAGGGCATCAACATTCCCATCCTTGAAAAGGTGGATGAGTTCATGGTCGGTTTTTTTTGATAAAGCTTTCATAACTCCTGCAGATTTAGGTTGCTTTCCATATGCTACGCACACGGAATGGTTCAATGGATATTGGTTACAGTAAAAATCGGTTAAAGAAACAGCGTAGAAGTTATGCGATAGGCGGGGTTAATTTTAGGTTAGTCATGTTTTGGATATTGGAACACTAAAAATATAATTTTCTGCGGTAAATCCAAACAATTGTAACCACAAGGCTTACCTTTATTTGCCAAAAAAATGTTAATGATTATAAGCGAAAATGAAGCCCCTCAAGGGGTTACATTTGTGTGAGATAAAATGGAATCCAGCATAAAAGGGAAAAACCCCTCCAAATCGAAGACCGTAATTTCCGCAGAAAACATCCTGATTAAGGGCGCCCGGGTGCATAACCTCCAGAATATTGAGGTGGAAATTCCCCGGAACAAGCTCATTGTCGTGACCGGTGTATCCGGTTCCGGCAAATCATCCCTTACCATTGATACCCTTTATGCCGAAGGCCAGCGGCGCTATGCCGAAAGCCTGAGCGCCTATGCCCGGCAGTTCCTGAACCGGATGAACAAGCCCGATGTGGACTATATCAAAGGACTATGCCCGGCCATCGCCATCGAACAAAAAGTGATCACCCGCACCCCCCGCAGTACCGTGGGGAGCATGACCGAGATCTATGATTACCTCCGCCTGCTCTTTGCCAGGCTGGGTAGAACCTTTTCTCCCATCTCCGGCAAACAGGTTAAAAAAGATGATGTGACAGATGTCCTGGAAGCCATCGAAAAAGAAGGAGAAGGCGACCGGGTGTTCATCCTGGCAACATTTAAACAACACCGGAACCGGGATATCCGGGAAGAACTGCAGATCCTCACCCAGAAAGGTTTTGTAAGGGTCTATAGCCTGGATACGAAGGCCGCAAAAAAAGAAGCAGGTGATGTGTACCGGATTGAAGAACTGCTGGAGCTGACCGATAAAGAATTAAAGAGCAAAAAAATTACCCATATCCTGGTGGACAGGATCGTTGTTAAAGCCTTTGATGAGGATGACCGCCACAGACTGGCTGATTCCATTGGAACGGCTTTCTATGAAGGGGAAGGTGATGTATATATCGCCATAGATCCGGCGGAGAATAGCCGGAAAAAGGCTTTTACGCTGCATCATTTCAATAACCGCTTTGAACTGGACGGAATGCAGTTTGAAGAACCACAGCCCAATTTATTTTCATTCAATAATCCCTTCGGTGCCTGTCCGACCTGCGAAGGATTTTCACAGGTATTGGGGATTGATGCTGACCTGGTGATTCCTGATCGTCGCCTGAGTATTTATGAAGGAGCCGTAGCCCCCTGGAAAGGAGAAAAACTCGACTGGTGGCGGCAGCAGTTTATTAAAAGATCCAAGGCCATCAGTTTTCCGGTACATAAACCCGTGGCCGATCTCACTGATAAGCAATACAAACAATTATGGGATGGTGTGGATGGAGTGGGCATCAGCGATTTTTTCAAAGATGTGGAATCACAGTTGTACAAAGTCCAGTACCGCGTGCTGCTCAGCCGCTATCGGGGAAGAACAGAATGCCCTGATTGCAATGGCTACCGGCTTCGCCCGGAAGCACTCTATGTAAAAGTAGGAGGCAAACATATTGGTGAACTCGGCCAGCTGCCGGTGAAAGACCTGAAAAAATGGTTCGATGCATTGGAACTGAGTGCACATGACCTTGAAATCGGTAAAAGAGTTTTATTAGAATTACAAAACAGACTGGATACCCTGATCAAAGTGGGATTGGGTTACCTGACCCTCAGCAGGCTGGCGAACTCCCTCAGTGGTGGTGAAAGCCAGCGGATACAACTCACCCGCAGTTTAGGCAGTAACCTCACCAATTCATTATATATCCTGGATGAACCTTCTATCGGTTTACATGCCAGAGATACCGCCAACCTGATCAAAGTATTAAAAGAACTTCGCGATCTTGGAAATACGGTTGTGGTAGTGGAGCATGATGAAATGATGATGCGGGAAGCGGATCATATTATTGATATGGGGCCACTGGCTTCACACCTGGGCGGGCAGGTTGTGGCTGAAGGAGATTATGACCAGATCATTTCAAATCCGATGAGTCTGACCGGTCAATACCTCTCTGGTTTGTTAGCAATTGACCCGCCCAAACATATCCGCAAATGGAACCGTTCCATCACTGTGGAAGGAGCGAGGCAGCATAACCTGAAAAATATCACGGTTGAATTTCCATTGAATGTACTCTGTGTAGTGAGTGGGGTCAGTGGCAGTGGTAAGACCACCTTGGTGAAGCAGATCCTGTATCCCGGCCTGCAAAAATTAAAAGGAGAGTTTGGAGAGAAGGTAGGCTTCCATCAAAAGATCAGCGGGGATGTGGATAGTATCGGACAGATTGAAATGGTGGACCAGAATCCCATTGGTAAATCCAGTCGCAGTAACCCCGTTACTTATATCAAGGCCTATGATGAAATCAGGGACTTGTATGCCCGTCAGCCATTGAGTAAGATGCGGGGATTTCAGCCCAAGCATTTTTCATTTAATGTGGATGGCGGCCGTTGTGATACCTGCAAAGGAGAAGGAGAACAGGTAGTGGAGATGCAGTTCCTGGCTGATGTACACCTGGTTTGTGAAAGCTGCGGGGGTAAAAGATTCAAGGAAGAAGTACTGGAAGTAACCTACCGGGAGAAAAGCATTTTTGATGTACTGGATATGAGTGTGGATGATGCCATCTCTTTTTTCTGGGAGGAAAAAGGGTTAGCAAAAGCATTGCAGCCATTGAGTGATGTGGGACTGGGCTATGTAAAACTGGGACAATCATCTGATACCTTATCCGGTGGAGAAGCCCAAAGGGTGAAGTTGGCTTCCTTCCTGGGAAAGGGAAGGGCCGGGGCAAAAATATTATTCATATTTGATGAGCCTACCACGGGTCTTCATTTTCATGATATCAAAAAATTACTCGCTTCTTTCAATGCCCTGATTGAGCAGGGACATTCAATCCTCGTGATAGAACACAATACCGATGTGATCCGCAGTGCCGACTGGGTGATTGACCTGGGCCCTGAAGCTGGTGAGGCCGGGGGAAACCTGGTTTTTGCAGGAACAGCCGCCCAACTGGCCAAACAGAAAAAAAGTCATACAGCCCAATTTTTATAACAGGGCTCGTAATTCTACGAACCAACCTGATATAAATCAATTAATAATTTAATAATTGGAAAAACCCTTAGGGAGTTTTACCTTTGCAGTTCCGTATTTTTACGTGTATTCCGAACTATCCGGTAAGTTGGTTGTTTTGAACCATTCAACGAACAGATGAACAAGTACCGTGTAAGATAAAATTTCATCGCTCCAATCTCCCTGTTAAAAACCAGCTACCCATCCGTTCCTTCTGAAAGGCTAATTAATTTTTTACTCTTTAAAAACTTTGAGCATGAAAAAAATTTACTCTTTATTACTGGCACTGTTATTTTTTGTGTCAGTGTCAAATGCCGCATCCAAATTATGGACCGGAGGAACCGGGGGTAGTAAAAACTGGACTACTGGTACTAACTGGTTTCCCGTTGGTGCCCCGGCAGCAGGTGATGATGTTACTTTTAACACCGTTGGAACAATCACTTTTTCGACATTACCTGCCAGTATTTCCCTAAACTCTCTAACTATTTCTGCAGGTTCTGTTGTTCTTGTTGGTACAAACATGGTCTTTACTATTGGCGGGGCCGCTGGTACTGATTTTACCATTGCTTTAGGGGCTACGCTGACAATGACTAACGCAGGTATCACGCTGGCTAATAATGCAGCAGCAGATATTACCGGAAGCCTGGTAGTAGGAGGGGGTCGTACATACAATACAAATGGAACGGGTGTTGTTTCAACCGTAACCGGCTCTATTAGTAATTCTAGTACTGTTACCTGTACCACTGCAGCAAAATTGTTGATGCAGAGCGGATCGACTTATACCCATTCACAAAATGGGGGTACTATACCAACAGCAACCTGGAATACAAACTCTACTTGTAATATATCTGGAATGACAAGTACCTTTCCCAGTGCTTTTGGTCAGACTTTCGGTAACATGACTTTTAGTTCTACTCCTACAGGTACAATTACATTTGGTTCAGATCTAACTTGTAACAATCTTACAATTTCAATAGGGGGTGCTAATATTTTAAGAGTAACGAATACTAATACTGACAGGATCATTACAGTTAACGGAGATTATTCACAGACTTCAGGAAATTTTTTATTAGTCAGTGATAATGGAGATGCAACTCTCGATGTTGCCGGTTCTTTTTCTGTATCAGGAGGAACATTGGATTTTAATAATGATAATGGTACCGGTAATACTATTGTGAATGTGGCTGGCAATTTTTCACATTCAGCAGGCACTATTACCCGATCAGATTTAACAGGGTCTGGGACAGCCAATATTTTCTTTGATGGATCTGGTGCTCAGAGCTTTACATCAGGTGGAACGGTTGGTACAGGAGTGAACTATACCGTTAACAGCGGTGCCACACTCAATATGGGAACAGCCGGTACTGTTGTTACAGGTGATGCCTTTACAGTTCTTAGTGGCGGTACCCTCGGTATTACTTCTACAGCAGGAATTGTTACAGCACCTACTGCCAGTGGTAATATTCAAACCACAGCGCGTACATTCAATACTGGTGGTAACTATAGTTATATTGGTACTGGTGCCCAGGTAACTGGAAATGCCCTGCCAACAACAGTAAATAATTTCACCATCAACAATGCAGCCGGACTGAACCTGACACAGGACCTCGGTATTAATGGCGTCATGACTTTTACCAATGGTGTGGTGAATTCCAATTCCACCAATACCCTTACCATAAATAATAATGCGACCGTAACCGGTGCCAGCAATAATTCTTATGTGGATGGATTCATGGTAAAAGTAGGAGATGATAATTTTACTTTCCCGGTCGGTGATCCCCTTGGCAGCTATCATCCGATTACAGTGAACAATTCAGTGGCTGCTAACCCCAGCGCTGCTGTGGGTGATACTTATAATGCGGAATATTTCCGTGCCAGCGCCCTCACCCGTGGTCCGATGGCCACTGCTTCAGGCATGTATGCCGTGAGCAATTGCGAACATTGGAGCCTCAACAGAACTGCTGGTGCTGGTACCCCTGATATTACTGTTTCCTGGACGGCCGATAGTCCCTGCGGTGGTAACTCTTATGTTACACAAACAACCGGACTGGTACTTGCTTGGCTCGATTTGAGCAATGAATGGCAATTAGGTTCCGGTGGTGCTTTTTCCAGCAGTGGTGTCCCCGCCGCAGGAACTACCCAGCAGGTGGATGTGAATCAGTTTGGATTTTTTGCCCTCGGTAATACCGCTCCCAATGCTAACCCGCTGCCTGTGAAAATCGGAAGTATCAAAGCATACGAAAAAGCAGCCGGTGTACAACTCGACTGGACCGCTTTCACAGAAATCAATGCTGACAAATATGTAATCGAGCGTTCTGCCAACGGACAGCAGTTTACTGCCATCGGTGAAGTAGCAGCCCGCAACCTCAGCATCGCATCTGATTATGGATTCTTTGATCCCAATCCGTTGCCCGGTATCAGCTTCTACCGCTTACGCAACCTGGATCAGGATGGTAAATCCGGATACAGCAATATTGTAAGAGTGAACCTGAGCAAAGATGGTAAAGGAGTAATCGTTTATCCGAACCCGGTTCGTGCCGGTGCTTATTTGTCTTACGGATCATCACAGCTGGCCAAAGGCCTTTATACCGCCCGTATTTTCAATGCAGCCGGACAGCAGGTATTTAACCAGCAATTTGCACATGCTGGTGGTGCTATCAATCAAACGATTCAGCTGCCAGCCGGTATGAAAGCCGGTATATATGCTATGCAGTTGAGCAGTGAGGAAATCACGGTTTCATCCAGAACATTTATTGTACAGTAAGAAAAAACCAAATAAAAAAATCAGGGGGGCCTCATCGCCCCCCTTTTTTTATTGATACCGCTGTTATTATTGTTTGATAAATGACTGGCTGGACTGAAAATTTTTGCCCCTGACTGATAAAATATAGGTTCCTGCTGGTAGACGGTCTATATCAATGGAGAGACTACCGGTTCCGGCCGCAGTAGATTGCTCAAATTGCTGAACAAGGATTCCGCCGGCATTGTAAATGCGGCCTTCCAGCTGTTCTCCAGAGGTTAAACTCATTTGAATATTGATATGTTGCTGAGCAGGGTTGGGGTAGATACTCATCTTTGTTTTAGCAGGCTCATGCGATAACAGCAGCACCCGGCTGTAGCTACGTTGTCCGTTCATATCGGTCATCTGTAACCGGTAAAATACTTTTTGCCAGGAATGTGTCATCAGATCACTGTCGGTACGGGTATAGGAATGTTGTCCTGATACACGATTACCGGCAACCGTCATCAGGTCATTAAAACGGATACCATCAAAACTGCGTTGAATCGTATAATGACTGAACCCGCTTTCATTTTCGGAATCCCAGAACAGATCAGCCATTTCATTTTTCAGCAGACCATGGAAGTCCAGCAATTTTACCGGCAGGATCAGTTGCTCACTGCTGATTTTCCAGAGATCATTCAGACTGCCTGAATTGGTACTGTCATAACCATAACCACCAAACACCCACAAATTGCCTACCCCATCTGTCCAGGAAATACTGCTCATCCGGGAACCTGATTTATTGGAACTGTCGGCCAGACATTGTGTGCCATAAATTGCAGGCTGATCAATGACCGGATCACCCTTGGCCCAGGTCCAGTTCCCGGTTTGGGGACTGAAACGCCAGAGATCATTCAGGTAACCGGTTTGTGCCGTATCATAACCATACCCGCCAAATAACCAGAAATCGCCACTTAAATCTGCCCAGGAACTGGCAATATATCTTGCACCAGGCTGAACAGCATTGGAGGGAATGCCCCGTGTTCCATAATGTCCCGGCTGATCAATCGCATTATCACCACTCACCCAGGTCCAGCCCTGTGTACCAGCATCAAATTTCCAGAGATCATTCAGTATACCCATTGTATTTTCATCGTAACCCTGTCCGCCAAAAATCCAGATATTACCGGTGGCATCTTTCCAGGATGTACTGATATAACGGCTGCCCGGATTATTGTCCGGGGCACTGACACTTTTTGTACCGTAATGGCCTTTAGCGGCAATCAAACTGTTGCCCTTGATCCAGGTCCACTCACGGGTAACAACTGAAAACTTCCAAACATCATTCAAGGGGCCGCTTTCATCAGGATGGGTACCATAACCATAACCACCGAATAACCACAGATCGCCATTGTTATCGGTCCAGCTGACACTGCAATACCTCGCACCGGGCAAATTTTGCGCATGTGCATGACCGTTAGTGCCATAATTCCCGGTCCGGTTGATTTGCTGATCTCCCATCACCCAGGTCCATTCATTGCTGACAGGATCATAGTTCCATAATGTGTTGAGGAGACCGACGCCATCGGATCCATAACCATAGCCGCCGAATAACCAGAATTTTCCGGATCCATCTACCCAGGAAATACCGGAATAGATGCCACCTGGTTTGTTTACTGAAGCTGCTGTACCGCTATTGCCAAAAACCGGCAACGGATCGGGTTCTGTATCACCTTTCATCCAGGTCCATTTATTGGAGGCTGGTTCAAATTTCCATAAGTCATTCAGAAAACCATACTGGCTCTCACCCATGCCAAGACCGCCGAGTAGCCATAAATTTCCCGCTGGATCTCTCCATGTACTGGCAATATTTCTGGCACCGGGTTTACTTTGAGAATTTGTTATGGTTTGTTCCCCATAAAGCCCATATTGGTCAATGGTATTATCACCCTTCATCCACACCCAGGGTGCGCGGGTGTTGATTTGTGAATAAGCGCTCAGTGTGCAGAACAGCACTACGATGAAGAGCAGGTGGCTTTTCATGATCAGGATGGTTGGATTCACTATAAAATTATAATCAGGTTCAGCCCTTTACAATTAAATGGAACTCCATTTTTCGATTATGAGCAGATACACCTATAGGGGGATAAGCTATATTCTGAAGAAGGGCAAGCAGAAACAAGTATTCATTTTTTTGCAGGTGTAATACCACGTCAATCAACCGAAGAAATTTGATTTTAAAAAAGTAGCGGCAATCTGACTTACTACAGTACAGTTTTTTTTGTTGAACTTTTTTATTGAAAACAACAGAGCAAGATTGAGCAGTTGACCTGAAATCGTAATTCTCCAAATGCAGACAGGGGTTTTACTAAGTAGTATCTTTTAGGTATTACAGAAGTTCTGTCTAATATTGTGTAAGAGTAATCCACTAAAGTAAATAGTAACAATTATCCATCCTTATGAAAACCACCTTAGTTGGCAAGCTTAATTTGTTTGCGATTGTAACAGGACTGCTCTGTAGCAACCTGCTGCAGGCACAAAAAACCTGGATCGGTGCAGGAGCAGGAGGTGCAGGAACTGATTTCAATACGGCGTCTAACTGGAGTCCCTCTGGTGTTCCCGGTCCCGCACATAATGTGGTGATCGCCATTACTTCCGATGCCACCATTACACTTTCAGCAAATGCAACAATCAATAACCTGACTTTCACAGTTAGTGGAAATAATGACAATGCAAAATTATCAGTAGCAGGAAACACATTAACCGTGAATGGTACTGCACTGATTGATATATTAGCAGGTAACAGCAACACCGATATACAGATTGGTGTCAATGGCGGAACAGCAGCTGGTATTATTGATTTTCGGGGAAATGTTTCCTTCGGGCCTACCAACCGTGGTGATGGCATGGGATGGATGGGAAATGCAAACAGCAAAATTATTTTCAGGGGGAACCTGACACTGGGCCAGCGGGCTTTTGTGAATGTGAGCAATACCCCGGGTACCATTGAATTTGATGGCAGTGGTTCACAAACCATTACCTGGAACAATACATCTTATTATTGTGAGTTCAATAATGTGGTGATTGGAAATACCAATAACCCTACCGTTAATATTGTAACCGGCACCGCTGCACCTGATAATATTCTCGGAAATCTTACTCTCAATGGAACTTCTGTATTGAACCTGGGAACCAGCCGCTGGAATGGTGGTACCAGTGGCGGCGGTACCGGTAATGCGGGAAGCCTGAGCTTGAATGGCAGTTCCATTCTGCAGTTAAATAATAATACCGGCGGACACAGCGGCAGCAATTTTCCCATGCGATTCAATACGGTTAGTTTTTCTTCGTCCAGTTTGGTTGAATACAACAGCTCCTCCAGCCAAACCATCTATAATCTGCCTTCACCGGGTTATGGTCATCTCAGCATCAATAACGGAACAAAAACAGCAGGAGCCGATCTGATGGTGAGGGGCAACTTCGATATTAAAAGCAGCGGCACATTCAATGCCGGCGCTTTTACTCATTCGATTGGGGGAAACTGGATCAATAATGGCAGTTTTAATGCCGGCACGGGAACCATTGTTTTTAATGGTTCAGGTGCACAAGCCATTAGCGGTTCAGTGTCAACAACGTTCAATCATTTAACCATTAATAAATCTGCAGGTGCACTTACCCTCAACAGAACCGCCAGCATTTCCGGTACCGGTACTTTTACTGCGGGCATTGTGAATTCAACGGCAGCCAATCTGTTGGTGTTTAATGATAATGCCACCACAACAGGAGCTAATAACGGCAGCAGTCCTTCTTATGTAAACGGACCGGTGAGAAAAATAGGCAATGATGCTTTTGTATTCCCGGTTGGAAAATCGGGAGCGGGTTACCGCTATTGCGCCATTGATGCGCCAACCCCATCCAATATGAATGATGTGTTCACTGCAGAATATATGCGTGCGAGTGCCGCAGCCATGGGACCCATGACCTCCACAGGACTTTCGCATGTGAGCAATTGCGAGTACTGGAATATTACAGAAGATGGGCCAAATTCTCCCGTTACCAATATTACCATCAGCTGGAGCGGATACAGTAATTGTAATACCGCAGCCTATGTAACAGACCTGAGTACCCTCGTAATGGCACAGTTAGGAGTGGCCGGATGGGATAATCATGGCAGCAGCAGTAACAGTGGTACCGTTTCATCCGGTAGCATTACCTGGAATAATCTTGCCTCTTTCGGTGAATTTGCATTAGGGAGTACCAGTGGAGCAACAAATCCTTTACCGGTGAAACTGGTGAATGTAAAAGCATTTGCGGTGGATGCGGTGAACGAAATTGAGTGGACCAACCTGACCACATCAGGTATTATTTCCTATACGGTGCAGCGTTCTTTGAACGGACAGCAATTCTCCAGTATTGGCAGCGTCCCTGCAAGATCACAAAACGGAGGAAGGGAGGATTATTCACTCACAGATCCACAGCCTTTGTCAACCGCATACTACAGAATACTGGTAACTGAAATCAGTGGGAAAACCAGTTTCAGTCCAATCGTTAAAGTACAGCGCAGTAATACCGGTCCAGGTATCAGCGTTTATCCCAACCCGGTACAAAAAGGACAATCGGTGCAGCTGCAAATGAGCGGTGAGCCAGGACTTTATACGGTAAGTATTTTTGAAACAAGTGGAAGATTGCTAAAGAATGAAATCATTCAGCACCGGGGAAACAGCCTGACCAAATCAATTGAATTACCGGCAAATCTCCCGGCGGGTCAATACTTCCTGCAACTATCGGGAGCTTCTGGTACCCGGCATGTTAGTCTGATGATCCGGTAAGTGTATTAACAGATCATCGTTGATAGAATGCTGAATTTTTAGCGCAGTTTATCCAGGCTCTTCACCAGTTTTTCATCCTTGCGGATATCCCGGAAAGCCATGAAATAACCGGCCAGTACGGCAACAGGCAAAATGCAAAAAAGTGCCAGGGTACTTTTGCTGAGCTGATTCAGCTGGGTAATATATAAGACCAGGATCAGCAATGCGAGCAACACTCCAATAAGAGACAATTTGATCTGCAAGGGACGGTCTTTGTACAAAAAGATGGTCACTGCTGAAAGCACCAGCGATGCACCGGTGAGAATTAACAGCAGGAAATGACTATCAGCTTTTAAAACCTTATCCACTTCCAGACCTTTCACGATTCCTTTACCTGTGGCAAAAGGAAACATAAAACTCAGCAGGGCCGCAGCCGTGGCGAGTATTAACCAGAGCGTTTGTTTTCTTTGTATCATAATAAATCCTTCTTAATAAAGCAGTCATTAATAACATTAACCCAGTTCCGGGTATAACGGAAATTGCTGCATAAACGATTTTACTTCCTGTTTCACCCCGCTGATCAGCTGCTCATCATCCGCATTCATCAGTACTTTATCAATAAAAGCCACCACGGTTTCCATATGTGATTCCTGCATACCGCGCGTGGTAATGGCAGGAACACCTACCCGGATACCAGAGGTAACAAAGGGTGATTTGTCGTCAAAAGGCACAGCATTTTTATTCAGTGTGATATGGGCTTTATCCAGTGTT
This sequence comes from Chitinophagaceae bacterium, assembly GCA_016720745.1. Taxonomy (GTDB): domain Bacteria; phylum Bacteroidota; class Bacteroidia; order Chitinophagales; family Chitinophagaceae; genus JJ008. The sequence continues at coordinate 1,352,501 of JADKKA010000018.1, forward strand.
TCCTGTGCTTTTTTACCGGTAATATTTTTATTCCGGAGATCAATCAGCATCAGGTGATTGTCGGTACCGCCGCTGATCAGGTTATAACCGCGGTTCACCAGAGCCTTGGCCATGGCCTGCGCATTGGCAATGACCTGGCGGCCATAAGCGGTAAATCCTTCTTCCAGTATTTCTCCAAATGCAACGGCTTTGGCAGCAATCACATGTTCCAATGGCCCGCCCTGTGAACCCGGGAATACGGCCAGGTCCAGTAACTGACTCATGGTACGGGCATTGCCCTTGGGATCTTTATATCCCCATGGATTTTCAAAATCATGCCGGAGCATAATGATACCACCCCTGGGTCCACGTAATGTTTTATGGGTGGTAGAAGATACGATATGACAATGATCAAATGGATCATTCAGTAAACCTTTGGCAATGAGTCCGGCCGGATGGGCGATATCTGCAAATACAACGGCGCCTATTTCATCGGCAACAGCACGGATTCGCTGGTAATCCCAATCGCGGCTATAGGCCGAAGCCCCGCAGATAATCATCTTGGGTTTTTCTGCTCTTGCTATTGCTTCCAGTTGATCATAATCCACAATACCATCTGCCGTAACACCATAATGAAGGGCATGATAGGTTTTGCCACTGAAATTGGCAGGACTGCCATGGGTGAGGTGGCCGCCCATGCTCAGGTCAAGTCCCAGGAATTTTTCACCGGGTTTCATTACCGCCAGAAAAACAGCGGCATTGGCAGAAGCGCCGCTATGGGGTTGTACATTGGCCCAGGAGCAATTGAATACTTTTTTCAGCCGGTCAATTGCAAGATTTTCAATTTCATCCACTATTTCACAACCCCCGTAATATCTTTTGCCGGGGTATCCTTCTGCATATTTATTGGTGGGTACGGTCCCCATGGCCTGCATCACCTGCAGGGAGGTAAAATTCTCGGAGGCGATCAGTTCAATTCCATGACGCTGGCGATCCAGTTCCCGGTTAATAAGGTCAAAGACCTGTGTATCTTTCTGCATGGCGCAAAATTAAGTGAGCGGGGTTAAAATCCGGTACCAAACTGTTCAGACCTGTTTATTTCAAAAGTATTACTTTCGTTGGCTTTTGATTAGTAACCCCCGGGGTATCCCGGGCCAACCAACAGGCTTATCATGAAGGCGATAATACCCGTAGCCGGTGCCGGTACCAAGCTGCGACCACATAGTTACACCCAACCCAAGGCCCTGATTCCCCTGGCAGGCAAAACGGTTCTCAGTATCATCATTGACCAGCTGAAAGAAGCCGGTATCACCGAATTCGTTTTTATCGTGGGTTACCTGGGTGAAAAAATCCAGGATTATGTAAAAAGCAAGTATCCCGAGCTGACCACACATTATATACAACAGGTCGACCGGCAGGGGGTGGGACATGCTATCCGCCTCACCCGCAACATTGTTGACAATGATGAAGTGTTTGTGGTGCTGGGAGATACTATTTGTGAGTATGATATCAAAGAAGTAGTGGCCAGTCCTTTTTCCATGATCGGGGTAAGAAAAGTGGATGACCCCCGCGAATTCGGTGTGGCAGAACTTGATGAAGACGGATCCATCCACCATGTGGTGGAGAAACCCCAGATCCCCAAATCCAATATGGCCATGGTGGGGGTATACAAGATCCGGGAATCAGAACAGTTGTTTCAATGCCTGGAAACCAATATCCGCCAGGGTCTTCGCACCCATGGCGAATACAGCCTTACCGATGCACTGGATTGTATGATTAAAATGGGTTGTCAGTTTAAATCATTCAAAGTAGAAAGCTGGTTTGATTGTGGTAAAAAGGAAACCCTGCTGGAATCCAATGCCACCCTGCTGAAAAAATTTGATCCCGTTGTAGACACAAGTCCCTTTGTAAATACCGTGATCATACCACCGGTAAGTATTGGAACCGGCTGTAATATCCGTAACACCATCATCGGCCCCAATGTGGCCATCGGCGATAATACCACGATTGACTATTCTATTATCAAAGATTCGATCATCGGATCCTATTCCAATCTTTTTGATATTGTACTGAATGCCTCTGTTATCGGTAGTGATACCAACCTCCGCGGTGAAAGCCGCTCCCTGAATATCGGGGATAATACCAGTATAGATTTGGGATAGGTATTAGTTATTGGATATTTGGTATTAAGTACTCACATAAGTTTGAGTTACCCAATCCCCAATCCCCAATACCTAATACCTAATACCCAATACCCAATACCCCCGCCTTCGCTATAGCTACGGCGGGCGAAGCAATATCCTAATATCTCAGTATCTCAGCACCCCAATCTTTATCTTTGCCCCTGTCAAAGTCAGCCGCCCGACTTGCCAACTTGCCGACTGACTATCGACTAACGACTTTTCTCAACTGACTATCGACTAAAGACTAACGACTAACGACTTCTCTATGGCAGCATTCTCCAATCGTATCACCCAACTTTTTGGGATAAAGTATCCCATCATCCAGGCCGGTATGATCTGGGCCAGCGGGTGGAGACTGGCCAGTGCGGTGAGTAATGCTGGCGGACTGGGCATCATTGGAGCGGGTTCGATGTATCCCGATGTTTTGCGGGAGCATATCCGTAAATGCAAAGCGGCTACATCACTTCCTTTTGGGGTGAATATTCCTTTACTCTATCCGGATATTGATCAGCATATTAATATCATTCTTGAAGAAGGGGTAAAAATTGTATTCAGTTCTGCAGGGAATCCAAAGACCTGGACTTCCAAACTAAAAGAAAAGGGAGTGACGGTAGTACATGTGGTTAGTTCTTCCAAATTTGCAAGAAAGGCAGAGGAAGCAGGTTGTGATGCAGTGGTGGCGGAGGGTTTTGAAGCCGGCGGGCATAATGGCCGGGAAGAAACCACCACCCTGGTCCTGGTACCCGCCGTGGTGGAAGCAGTAAAAATTCCCGTGATCGCAGCGGGTGGGATTGTCAACGGACGGCAAATGCTGGCGACTATGGTGCTGGGCGCAGAAGGAGTGCAGATGGGCAGCCGCTTTGTAGCCAGTGAGGAAGCATCCTCCCATATCAATTTTAAAAATGCCGTGATCAGCCTGCAGGAAGGAGGAACCCAACTGGCTTTAAAACAACTGACCCCCGTCCGTCTGATCCGGAATGCATTTTTCGAGCAGGTTCATGCGGCCGAATTAAGAGGGGCAGGGGTGGAGGAATTACAGCAGATCCTGGGCAGGGCCCGGGCCAAAAAGGGTATGTTTGAAGGAGATATGCAGGAAGGTGAGCTGGAAATAGGTCAGGCAGGGGCAATGCTGGACCGTATTTTACCGGCCGGGGAGATCGTAAAAAAAGTATGGGAAGAGTTTATGAACGGTTTGGCCGAACCATTGAAAATGCTTTAATTTTACGAGTACCATCCAAAACGGGTCTGTGCTGAAGGGTTATTGACAACCATTCAAAACATTTAAAATGAAACAAAAACTTTTCTTACTGGGTTTCGGACTGCTGGGTTTTGTTGCCGCTAAAGCAACAGAGATAGGTCCCGGCGATGGTAAAAAGGATGATGTAAATGGAGTGATACTTCATTCAGAAACAAAGAAGCCGCTCAAGGATGTCAGCATCACGGCGTATAATGTTACCAAGAAAGAAAAAGTAGTACTGTCTGATGATGATGGAACTTTCTCCTTTGATGAGCTGAAACCGGGCACTTACAAATTTGTATTTGAGAAAGCCGGATTCCGAAAAGCCACTAAGGAAAAAATAGTTGTAAAAACCGATGAAGCTTTCCAGATGAGTATCGAAATGATCGAAAACGATGTGTTTGATATTATGCCTTCTCCCGGAAGTTTCGGGGGGATGTAAAAAATAAAAAGATAAAAAGGAAAAGTCCCGCCACTGGCGGGACTTTTTTTATGACTCTGCAATTAGAAATAATTGGTGAAGGGTATGAAAAAAAACTGTCTCATTTGACGTAGCTTGTCGAAAGCTCAGTATGACAGTTTTCTAGCGCCACTCATTAAAGGGCTACTTGTATTATTTAATCCAGATCCATATCAAAATCATCAGCTGTTTTCTCGATTTTGAATTTGGGATGTTTGTCCAGGAAAGAACGGTATTGCTGAACCACCTGATCACTTGCTTTTTTCCCATTGATCAGCAGTTCCCCGTTTTTATGCTGCAGGGTATAAGTCCCTTTTTTATCGATCAGCCCCGCTTTGTCGAGCCCGTCTACAAAAGTTTTGTATTCTTTGATCTCAGTCTTTGCTTTTTCTATTTCCACACGGGCATCGGCCAGTTCTTTTTCGATATTGGGCTTGATATTTTTCAGTTCCTCCGTCATTTTCTTCAGGTCCTCCCCTAATTTTTTCATATCAATCTCCTGCACTTTTTTCAATTCCTCTTTCATCTTGTCCATGTCAATTTTGGAGAGGGATAATTCTATTTCCTGCTGAATTTTTGCCAGATCCAGTTCTTTCATGGCCTTGTTGATTTCTTCCTGAATCTTTGCCATATCCACCTCTTTCAGTGACTCCGTGATCTCTGCTTTGATTTTATCAAAGTCAACTTTGGCCAATGAGGTTTTGATTTCTTTTTCGATAGCGGCCATATCGATATCCTTCATGGCCTTTTCAATTTCCAGCTTCAGTTTGTTGCCATCCAGTTCCTTCATGGCTTCGGCAATTTCCCGGCTTGCTTTTTCCATTTCTTTGTCAAAATCCATTCTCTCCATTTCATCCAGTACTTCATCCAGGTCCCGGACTTTTTTATCCCGGTCTGATTTTTTAGTCTTGGGTGTGGTGTCGTTTCCGCTTTGCTCGTAGCGGCCGCCTTGTTGTTGCTGGCCCCAGGATACCAGGCCAATGGTGAGCAAAATGGCAAAGGCGGCGAGCAGGAGCGGGCTGTGTTTTTTCATGACTGCTTTCATACTTTCTTTTTTTTCAGTTTAAGGTTTTGTTTTCCACGAAATACTTCGTATCAAATATACGATTGAGTTCGTATTTTGTTACAACAATCCTGACTACTGGAAAAATTTAACAATTAGGCCCCTGGCGGATTAGTTTCTCCGGAAAGCCCAGCGCAGCATTTCTTTCCAGCTGGTTTTTTTGCCATACATCAGGATACCGGTGCGGTAAATCTTGGCAGCAAACCAGGTGGTGAAAATAAATCCTGCGATCAGCAGTCCCATACTCAATGCCAGTTGCCAAACAGGCACCGTACCCGGAACACCATAAGGAATCCGGGCCATCATTACGATAGGAGAGCTGAGCGGGATGATACTACCCCAGACTGCAATGGGTCCGGTAGGATCATTAACAGCGGTGGTCATGAGTACAATGGAAATAATCACGAGCATGGTTACCGGGAAGCTCAGTGACTGCGCCTCTCTTACATCTTCATTGATGGCACTGCCGATGGCACCATAAATGGAAGCGTAGAAAAAGAACCCTCCCAGGAAATAGAAGGCAAAACAGAAAAGGGTCAGTGGTAAATTAACACTGGTAAAGATGGTTTGAATACTTCCCACAATCTGGTTAGCGGCACCGCCGCCACCGGAACCGGTGAGATTAGCGGTTACATTATATATGACAAATACAAAGGCAATCCATAGCAGGAACTGGGTCAGTGCCACCAGTCCGATCCCGATGATCTTTCCCAGCATCATCTGAAAAGGTTTTACCGAGGATACAATGATCTCAGCAATCCGGTTGGTTTTTTCTTCCATCACACCCATCATCACCTGTGATCCGTAAATCAGGATGATAAAATAGATCAGGAAGCCGCAGGCCATACCAATTCCGCTGGATAAGCCGGCATCCATTTTTTCGTCATTCTCATTTACAGCTTTTACCTGGATCCGGTTCAGGGCAAGAATCTCTCTCTTACCGGCATCAATTCCCAGGTTTTCATTTTTCACTTCGTCCCAGATCCGGTTCACCTTGGTCTGTACGGCCGATTCAACAGCAGCTCCGTATGATTTATTGGCTTTGAGCACCAGGTTGTTTGGCGCAGCCGTATCCCATTTCATGGCAGGAATGATCAGCATAGCATCATATCCTGATGCATCATAGTCGTAGGATTTACCAGCTGTTGTTTTTACCAGGTCCATGATAGAGCTTTGATCTGCCTGGTTTTGCAGATTGATTTTTTGGCTGGTAAAGAACCCGGAGGAATCCAGTACTGCAATCTTCAGTTGCTGTCTTGATTTTTCCGCGATATACCCGGTACCAAATATCAGTAACAGGTAAAGAATCGGAAAAAGCAGGGTACCGATGATAAAGGTTTTTTTACGAACCCTTGTCATGTATTCTCTTTTGATGATCAGGATAGTCTTACGCATATGAAGGAGTTGATAGTTCGGTTAAATGGATTGAAACTGACGGGCTGCCGGACTGCTTTCCACCAGCCGTATAAAAATATCATTCAGGGTAGGCAGTATTTCCTGGAAGGAATGAATGGCCACATGATGGGAAATCAGGTACTGTAATACATCGTTAGGTGTCTTGCCTTCCTGGATTCTTACAATCGCATCGGCTTTGCCGGTATTCAGTATTTCAAATGGGGCATTGCCATTCAGAGCGGGGATCACTTCGGTGCTGCCGATGCGGAAAAGATTTTCCTTGAATTCCTGCTTGACCTGGGAAACAGTGCCATCGAGGATTTTTTTCCCTTTGTTCACCAGTACAATATGGTTACAGATTTCTTCCACCTGCTCCATCCGGTGAGTACTGAAAATGATGGTCGCCCCATTTTGGGCCAGCTTAAAAATTTCATCCTTGATCAGGTTACTGTTCACCGGATCCAATCCGCTGAAAGGTTCATCCAGAATGACCAGTTTGGGCTGGTGAAGGATGGTGGTAACAAACTGTAGTTTCTGACTCATCCCTTTTGAGAGGTCTTCCACTTTTTTATTCCACCAGGATTCCATTTCAAATTTCACAAACCATTCCTTGATCCTCGCCTGCGCATCACTGCGGCTAAGTCCTTTGAGCTGGGCCAGGTACATGGTTTGCTCTCCGATCTTCATTTTCTTATACAGCCCTCTTTCTTCCGGCATATAGCCGATATGGCCCACATCATTAACCGGGTCAAATTTTTTCCCGTCAAAAATGATCTGTCCTTCATCCGGGTAAAAAATACCGGTAATCATCCGGATCAGGGTGGTTTTGCCGGCACCATTGGGCCCGAGCAGGCCAAAAATCTGACCTTTTTCTACAGTCAGACTAATATCGTCTACGGCTTTCTGGGAGGCGAAATACTTTTTAAGCTGTTGGAGTTCAAGTAGTGGCATACTGCAGATTTGAAAGGCAAAGTTACCTGCCGGATTGTAATTGGTGGAAAAATACGGTGAACTGCACTGGAAAGGGGGTCAACTGCCCCTGATACGGGTGAAAGCCTTCGGGATTGGGTGAAAATGCTGTTTTATGGTCCTAAAGCGGGTTTTCAATTGAAAATTAGTTTCTAAGGGTAAACTCGTAAAAAACCTAAGTGTTTTTTCATGAGCTTCTAAGTGACTTTACTATTTCAAAACGTGAAAACCGATACTACATTTGTCGTAGAAATCTGTACTTCATGAAAAATTACTCCGTAATCCGCCTAATGGCATGCCTGGTATTTTGCCCTGTTGTTTTAACGGCACAGGTAGCAATTAACTCCGTTTCAACAGTAACTACCCTTTCTGTATCCGGTGGTAACCATGCTGCAACAGTTACATCCCATTCCGGCAGTGTGAACACGGTTTCTCCTTCTACCAATTATAATGTAGCATATAACAATAACGGGAATATCGGTATCACCAGTTTTGCTTACTCCGGAAAGTCTTATGTACGGTACGACTATTTTGATACGGTGATCATTCGCCGGGTGGCCAATGCCTCACTGGCCAGTAATGGCAATAAACAGCATATCTATTGTCAGGGAAATGCTGCCGTTGATAATACCACCCATAACATGCTTTTTCCGGTTGCTTTCCCCCAGGTTGCCAATCATGCTTATATGGAAAGAGTGATGAAAGAAGGCATGGTGAACAGGGGCAGTGACAATGTATTTAATAATGATGCCAGCTCTGATCTTACTTTTAATAATATTGAAAGGGTTGATTTTGTTTACCAGTCTGGTATGGCAACCATCTATCCTACTTCTGCCGGTTTTCTGATTGCTGAAAGAGGTGGCAACGATGCTTTCAAAATTGCCGCGATCACTGCTGTGGATGTAAATGGTAATCCTACTTCATTCGGATCGGTTCTTACCGTTAATACTACAGCCTATGGTGCAGCCATTGCCACATTACCCAGCTATGTGATGAGAAAAGATGTTTCAGACAATGCACTTCGTCCTTTTTCACTGGTTCCTGCCCAGGCCATCAAGTCAGTCTTTATCAGGTTGAGTGATTTGGGAATCACTACGCTTCAAAAAGTATATGGATATGCACTGATGGGTGCGGATGTAACAGCGACAACCAGTGCACAGGTGCTGGATTATACCAACAATACTTATTACCCTACCAATACCACCAGTGCAACGGGTGGTATGGACCTGGCTTCAGCTCCTGGTATTTTTCATACGGATCTTGTTTTATCTGTTCATTTTCTCGATATGAAAGGACAATCCAAAAACGGAACACAGGTGCTCGCCTGGAAAGATGAAGATTACCGTGCTGTTCGGGAATACCAGGTAGAAAAATCACTGGATGGAGAACATTTTGAAAAGATCGGAATGGTGGATCCTGCCAGTGCATCCGGTGTATACCAGTTTACCGACAAACAGTTTACTGCCACTGCCTGGTACCGGATAAGGGTTGTGAACCTTATCGGTGGTTTTTATAACTCCGATACCTATTTTGCCCGCAGCACCAAAACAACAGCTGACCTCAGTGTATTCCCCAATCCGGCTACTGATTACCTCACTGTTTCTCTCAGCGGCGATGCACAGCAGGCCACCCGTATCAGTATTTATAGTACGGATGGCCGGGAGCAGGCCAGCTGGTCGGCCGGAACCAACAGCCGTCAATACCGTATCGGATTGCAGCAGTTACCCCGCGGACAATATTTTGTAAGAATCACAACCGGTGAGCAGGTGATAGCCAACAAGCAATTTATAAAGATGTAATTCCGGACAGTATGGCGGCCACTCTTTCCCCATCCATGGCGGCACTCACTATACCACCGGCATAACCGGCCCCTTCCCCGCAGGGATACAGGTTACTGATTTGCGGATGCGCTAATGATTGCAGATCTCTGGGAATACGAACAGGAGAGGAGGTTCTTGATTCTGTTGCCACCACTACCGCTTCATTGGTATAGTATCCTTTCATCTTTTTTCCCTGCATCCGGAAACCTTCCTGCAGATGCTGATGAATGAAAGCCGGTAAAACTTTTTTCAGCGGCGTTGCTTTGATTCCCGGTATATAAGAACAATCCGGTAAGGAGGCCGACGATTTGTTTTCACAAAAGTCAACCAGTCTTTGTGCCGGTGCTATCAATTTACCACCGCCGGCTTCAAATGCCTGCTGTTCCACCAGCTGCTGAAAATACATCGCAGCCAACGGTCCATGCTGCCGGAAAATCTGCCAGTCTTTCTCTTCCACTGATACAACGATCCCGCTGTTGGCGTAGGGATTATTTCTTTTGGAAGGACTCCATCCATTCACCACTATTTCTCCGGGTGCTGTCGCGGCAGGGGCAATGATACCACCCGGGCACATACAAAAAGAAAATACACCCTTACCATTGACCTGGTTCACCCAGCTATAAGCGGCGGGAGGGAGAAGTGGATCGCGCTTCATCGCTGCTGCATGTACAACCGGTGCTAAATGATACTGACAACCGTCGATTAATTCCTGCGGGTGCTCTACTCTTACGCCAAGTGCAAAGGGTTTGGCTTCGATGAGAATTTGCTGCTGCTGCAGCATTTCAAAAATATCTCTGGCGGAGTGACCGGTAGCAAGGATCACGGCATCTCCATTGATCTGATCACCATCCGCTGTTTTTACGGCGCGGATTTTATTTTTTTCCAGGATGAAACCGGTCAGTTTTTTTTCAAAATAAATCAACCCGCCACTGGCAATGATCTGCCGGCGCATGGCACTAATGATATGGGGCAGTTTGTTGGTGCCGATATGCGGATGGGCTTCATATAAAATTTTTTCTTCTGCCCCGAAATGAACAAATAAACTCAGGATCCGGCCGATATCACCTCTTTTGCTGCTGCGGGTATATAATTTACCATCACTATACGTACCGGCACCACCTTCTCCAAAACAATAATTGCTGTCGGGGTTCACAATCCCTTCCCGGTTCATGGCGGCGAGGTCCCTTCGGCGGGCCTGCACATCTTTTCCTCTTTCCAGAATCAACGGACGAATACCGGCTTCGATCAGCCGGAGAGCGGCAAACAAACCAGCCGGACCGGCACCGATCACCAGTACCGTTTTTGCAGCTTTTTGCACATCCCGGTATTGAAATGATTGTAATTGCCTGGGTATATATGGTTCATTGATATAAGCCAGCAGGCTTAACTGGACCCAGGCCTGCTTTCCACGGGCATCGAGCGACTGCCGGGTAATCGTATATCCACTAATGGCAGTTTCAGGAACAGCAGCCGAAGCGGCGATATAACGTTTAACCGTTGATTCGTCGGCTGCTTCTGCCGGTTTGAGTTTTATAACAAGTGTTTGTTGCATGGCGAGGTATTTATCCTGCAATGGCTGTAAAGTTGCAAATAAAATCTGGTGATTTTGGTGGTTTATTTTTTTGCGGTGGCCATAAAAAAATGATACCTTCAAAGCACCACCAAAGTATGAGAAAGAATCCGTCGGCCATATTGATAGCCCTGCTATTACTAATTGCAGGATATTCCTGTAATACCAGTTATCAGACTGCTGCACTACAATACAAATCCTATCGCATTTCGGATGGCCAGCAAAAAGATTCCTCCTTACTGAAATTCTTACAGCCTTATGGGGAGCAGGTCAACAGCACCATGAATGAAGTCATTGGTGTGGCCGCAATTAGTCTGGATAAAGTACAACCGGAATGCACCCTTGGTAATTTTATGGTAGATGCATTTATGGCCATGGCATCGGAAAAATATAATACCAAAGTGGATGGGGCGCTGGTAAATTTTGGCGGGATGCGTTTAACCCAATTGCCCAAAGGAAATATCACAACCGGGAAAATATTTGAGCTGATGCCTTTTGACAACCTGCTCCTGTTGCAGAAAATGAAAGGTGCTGTTCTGCAACAATTACTGGATCTGGCTGCCGCCAAGGGGGGATGGCCACTGGCAGGAATCACCATGCAGATCCGGGATAAGAAAGCGGTCAATATTAAAGTAGGTGGTCAACCCCTTGATCCCAATGCCACTTATACCATTGCCAATTCAGATTTCATCGCTAATGGCGGTGATAATGCCGATATGCTTCGTCCGATCCCGCAGATTACCAACGGATACCTGATGCGGGATGCCATCATTGATTATATCAAGAAGCAAAAAGCCGCAGGAAAGGAAATCAGTTCAACCATCGAAAACCGGGTGACCAATGCACAGTAGAAAAAGTTTTCTCAGAAAGGCCGCTATGTCGGCTGGTGCCGTTCTGGCCGGACCCAGATTGGTAGAAGCCGCTGAATATATAAGCCCCTACCGGTTGACCATTTTACATACCAATGATACGCATAGCCGGCTGGAACCCTTTCCCATGGATGGGGGCAGGAACCAGGGTTTGGGAGGTATTGCAGGCCGGTCAAGCCTGATTCAAAAAATCCGGGCAGAAGAAGAACAGGTATTATTACTGGATGCCGGTGATATCTTTCAGGGAACACCCTATTTTAATATTTATAAAGGAGAACCCGAGATCAAGTCCATGACTGCCATGCAATATGATGCCTGTACGATCGGGAATCATGATTTTGATGCAGGAATGGAAAACCTGGCAACACAACTCACCCGGCATGCGAGCTTTCCTATGCTGGTAGCCAATTATGATTTTACCGGAACCGCAATGGAAGGAAAAACACAACCTTATAAAGTATTCAAAAAAGGCAAACTGAGGATTGGTGTTTTTGGTGTAAGTATTGAAGGAAGAGGATTGATTCCTGATACTTTATTCGGTGCCACCAAATACCTGGATCCCGTGCAAAAAGCCAATGAAACTGCTGATCAGTTAAAACGGTTGGAAAACTGCGATATGGTAATCTGTTTATCGCACCTGGGTAATAAATATACGGATGGAAAAGTGAGTGATGAAGTGCTGGCTAAGGAATCATCGGATATTGACCTGATCATTGGTGGTCATACCCATACCTTTTTAGATGAACCACTGAAATATACTAATAAAAACGGGAATGATGTGATCGTGAACCAGGTAGGTTTTGCGGGTATTATTTTAGGACGTCTGGATTTTGAATTTTCCAAATTTTCCGGTAAAAAATTGGTGAAAAATCACAATCTTTCTGTTTCACAAAAATCAGCTGGTTAAAAATTTTTTTTTATAAAAGAAATGGTGATATTCGCCCTCCTGTCCAATTTTTTTTATTGACATTGTGTGAGAATTTTTTTTGGACGGTTAAGCAAGAACAACTATAGTTAACCCGACATAAACTGCTTACTAATCTGATGGAGAAGAATGCTGAAAAGATCTGGACCAATTGTTTAAAGATCATCAAGGATATTGTAGAATGGCAGCACTTCAAGACCTGGTTTGAACCCATCAAGCCAGTTTCACTAAAAAACAACGTTCTCGTCATCCAGGTACCCAGTCAATTCTTTTTTGAATACCTCGAAGAACATTACGTAAATTTATTAGCGAAGACTTTGAAGCGGGAACTGGGCAAGGATGCCCGGCTGGAATACCGCATCATGGTGGATAGTGGTAACAGCAAGAACAAACCGGTTACCATGGATGTAAGTGGTCAGGGTTTTAAAACTTTTTCCAATAACGAAATGGATTTCCCTTTAGTCATAAATAATCCTGTTAAGAATCCCTTCGTTATACCGGGGCTGAAGAAGATGCAAATCGACCCCCAGCTCAATCATATTTATACATTCGAATCTTTTGTAGAAGGCGATTGCAACCGGGTGGCCCGTCGTGCCGGTAAAACAGTGGCGGAAAAGCCGGGCGCTAATTCCTTCAACCCGCTGGTCATTTATGGCGGTGTTGGTTTGGGTAAAACCCACCTGGCCCAGGCCATCGGTAATGAAGTAAAACGTTTGCATCCCAATAAAGTGGTCCTTTATGTGAGCTCGGAGAAATTCATCAACCAGTTCATGGATCACAGCAGGAACAATGCCATCAACGATTTTATCCATTTTTATCAGCTCATTGATGTGCTGATCCTGGATGATGTGCAATTCTTCGCCAAGGCCGAAAAATCCCAGGATGCCTTTTTTGCCATTTTCAACCATTTGCATCAATCTCATAAACAACTGGTGCTCACTTCCGATAAATCTCCCAAGGACCTGGAAGGGGTGCAGGAAAGACTGCTCAGCCGTTTCCGCTGGGGGCTCAGTGCCGATCTGCAGGTGCCGGAATATGATACCCGGATCGAGATCCTGGAGAAGAAGATGAAGAATGACGGGCTGGAAATGTCGAAAGAAGTGGTCAAGTACATTGCCTATAATATCAGTAATAATGTAAGGGAGCTGGAAGGCGCCCTGATCTCACTCTTGGCACAATCTTCGCTTAACAGGAGGGAAATCGACCTCGATTTAGCCAAGAAAGTGTTACGGAATTTCGTCAAATCATCCAGCAAGGAAATTACGATCGAAACCATCCAGAAAATGGTTTGCGAGTATTTCGATGTGCCTTACGATAAACTCCTCCAGAAAACCAGGAAAAGGGAGATTGTACAGGCCCGCCAGATTACTATGTACCTGGCCAAGGCTTTTACCAAGAATTCCCTCAAAACCATCGGGGAGCATTTTGGCGGCCGCGACCATACCACGGTGATCCATTCCTGCCAGACGGTAAAGGACCTGATGGATACCGATGGGGTATTCCGGGAAAATGTACTGGAACTGCAGCAGAAAGTGCAGCTGGCTGCGATGTAAATAAAATACTCAACTCATTGATCCCAAATTCCTTCAAGTTTAAGGAATTTGGGATTTGTCTTTTTGGGATTTCTACCTTTTAATCTTTATTTTTGCATCCCTTTGGCCGCCATCGTTAAAGCGAAGGTGGCCAGTCCGGAGAGGTGCCTGAGTGGCCGAAAGGGCCGGTTTGCTAAACCGTTGTACGAGCTTAAACTTGTACCGAGGGTTCGAATCCCTCCCTCTCCGCAAGAAGGGCAAAAAAAAACCAGGAGCGAAGCGAGGAATTTTGGTTATACCCTCACCAGGGATCTTGCAAATAATCCTTATTAAGTCGTTCGCTACACCGGTAATAAAGGGTATAAAAAAACTAAGTACGCGAAGCGGACGGCTTGATTTGTTTTGGTTGTTGTGGTGAGTCTCTGACTCACCACTTATCATTCATCTCTCCCTGTGTTGCTGATCCCTTGTAATATTTCTCTGACTCACCACAAATCATCATTCGCTCATTGTATAAATCATAATTTTGTTAATACGATCAGCTTTCGGTTTTCCCATCCCAATATACCCGCCCCCCGGTATGAAATATCCCTGAATCCGCACTATATTCGACCCATATTTCAATCAATGGTTATGAAGAAAATTATTTTATCAGTTAGCGTATTAATTGTGTCAGGACTGGCCGCCAATGCCCAGCTCTTCCCCCGGGCCAAATGTACCACCCTGGTGGGTGAAGCCATGTTCGGGGAAAGACCCGATACCGTCAAATCCAGGGGAATGGCCGACAACTACCATACCTGGGAGGCCGGCAGTGAATTGCTTGTGAAGTTTATGCCCGGTGGCAGCAAGGCCGTCAGGGATAAAGTGATCCTGAACGCCAAAGAATGGGAGAAATTTGCCAATATCCGTTTGAAATTTGTACCGGATAATGCAGGCTTTACCCATCTGCGAATCAAACTCGGTGCCGGTATGGGACATAACTCCGCCGTGGGAACAGAAGCCAGTTTCCGCCAGCAGACCGAACAAACCATCAACTTCGATACCCTGGCTTTTGCCGACGGAGATTACTACCTGGCCCGGGTTAAGAAAAAAGGAATTCAACCTCCTTATACTTTTGATCACCTGCGCAAAGAAATGAAGGAAGATCCCAATCACTGGAACATCCCTGAAATTCGCCGCGTGGTGATGCATGAATTCGGTCATGCCCTCGGACTGCTCCATGAACAGAGCTACCCCGAAGCTGTGAACTGGAAGAAAACCGATTCGATTTACCAGTATTATTATGAAACCCAGGGATGGGAAAAAGATCAGGTGGACTTCAACGTATTTGAAGTGGGCAGCCGCTTCTATACCAATGGCACCAAATACGATCCCAAATCCATCATGCATTATTCCATCAATGCCTGGGAAACCACCAATGGTTATGCCGTTAAAAATAATTTTGAATTATCAGCCGGTGATAAAGTACTGATAGCAGCATTGTATCCCAAACCCAATACCAGCGGAGTGAAAGTGGTACCCAAGGTGAATATCTCCAATTTCACCAAACTGGATGTGAGTTATGATCCGGTAAGGGGCGGACTGGTCATCAAACCCGCCTTTGACCTTAAAACCAATTCCAAACTGGGTGAAGTTTATTTTGTAGCCCGTATCGCCAATGCAGAAGGGTATTATTTTAAAACCGCCAGCAAATATTATAACTGGGGCGGAGCACTGGCTACCTATTTAAAAATCAACCTGACACCCAACTCCAAAGTGATCTATAATAAAGATACTAAAGGCAGAATGGAATTGTTCTTCCCGCTGAATATGTATCCTGAATTATACGGGCAAAAAATCCGGGTGGCTTTTGCGGTCTACCTCGATGATGTGGCCAATAATCAAATGGATAAACTGATGTATTTCTCAGCCACCAACCCGCTGAGTATTCCATCGAAGTCATTCTAAAAAAAACATTGACCATAAGTAAAGCCGGGACCATTGTCCCGGCTTTTTTTTATTAACCACAGCGAACACAGAGATACACGGCGAAAAAGCGTTTCAAAGAAAGCCGCAGTGTTTCGCCGTGTACGCCGTGGTTTTATTTTAGTATGTACAACCTCATAAAATTTTGTTTATAAAATCACAACAAACAAGAATTACTCCCGCTAATTCATAAAATATTGTTGTAACCCCTTCCCGCTGTAGCATGGCATCGCTGCAGGATGTAATTTTTCAGTTCAATTTTACCTGACGCCTATTTGACCCCTTTATACGCTTAACCAAACAGAACGGTACCGGAATGGATAAGTTTTTATTCACCGACGGAACCAACGGGGTCAGGGAAGTACATTCCAAAGAAGAACTTCTTGCCCTCATCAGTTCCGTTCCAGAACCAGCCAGGGCAAGGATATGGGTGTTTCACAGTAATGAGTGGATCAGCGCCCCTGCATTTATCAGCCAGCAACCTAAAGGAACCTTACCCAGCACCAATACCAATCCTGATTCATCAGCAGCGCAGAACGCTATACCTGTGCAAAAAAAGCGAGGATGGACCATGCTGGGATACAGCCTTGCAGCGGTTGCTGCTGCCTTACTCATTTTTAATTTCACCCGCGCCGGATGGGAAGCACAAGGTTCCATTTCAAACAGCACCGTACGTCCGGCTAATGTGCCCCAACTGGACACTGACTCCCTGGCCCTCGTGATTGAATGGCAAAGAGGAAAAGCATTGGATAAAGGAACCCGGACCAATCTTCGCATCCGGAATAACTGGCCCGATTACCTGCAGGCCAGCTTGAAAGCCGATAAAGAAAAAAAAGGGAACAGCTACCGCTTAACTAATATCAATATCAGCATGGATAATACCACGGGCTACCTGATTGATGAAGCGGTGATCCGCATCCTGTCCTGGAAAAACGGTAAAAGCAGTATCGCTGATACTGTTCAATTCAAAGGCATCCGCTATGATAAAGTGCTGAACCGCCAGTTGAATGGTTCCTTCCGGGGCGATTCTCTTTCTCTCGCGATTGCATCCATCCGGGCCAAAAGTTTCAACTTCTGTTATTCGATTGAATCCGTTTCCAATAATAATCCAAATGATCGCTGGTTTTGCCGCGATGGTAAACCACTTCCATAAATCACCACATGACCATGAAAAAAGAAATGGCTATTTATTACCTGCCCACCCTGATCCGCAGCGACCGGTATTTTATCACCCGACTGGAAGCCGTGCCCAAGGTATTACCGGATTTTAATTTTGTGGTGAGTGCAGAGGACAGAGTACTCACACCCTTACTCAGTCTGGAAGATCCGGATAAGATCAGTCTGAACCAGCTGGCACCATCTTCCCTGCAGGATATTCCGCTCAGAGAATGTACGGTATCACTGCAAAAGACAACGGCAGGTTTCGAATTGCTGATCCAAAAAACCGGCCACTTTACCGTGAACCCTTTTCATGATGAGGAAACCGGTTTGCGGCTGGATTATATGGAAGCACAAAAGAAATTATCCGTTGGAGTTTATCAGTATCGTTCTTCTCAGCCTTCGCTTGAACTCAGTATTACGCTTTGTACAGAAGAAGGTGAACGGTATACTACTTTGCTGCAATTCCATATAGTACAACCAGCCGCCTGTAACCGGGTAGTGATTGATTTTGGCAGTGAAGCCAGTCAGGTGGGCTATCGCAACGGAGGACCACAATCCACCATTGTACAGTATGATATCCTGGAGAATATCATGAGCAAACTCAAATCAGGCAGCAATGAACTGGCGCTCCGGAAAGAAGATTTCCTGAACCTCGAACCAGGTCAGCCCATGCTCTATCGTTCTTTTTATGCCATCCGGAAAAATATCAGCAAAGAAGCGAGAACAAATTTCCCTTTCAATTTCACTGATGATTTCCGCAATGATGAAATCCGTTTGTTCATCACCCGCAAAGAAGTAGCCGCTACCGAGGCCGGTTTCCGCGATGCTTATGAAATCATCCCCAACCTGAAACTGGGAATTGAAAAAAGCATCCAGCTCACAGCCGCGGATCATACTGAAGATTACAGCATTCGTTACCATAAACAGGAACTCATCAGCGCCATCCTGCTCCGGCTCCTGCGATTAATGATCAGCACCAAGCCCGGTTTTCAGCAGGGCGGACTCATTGTTACCCTCCTGGTTCCGAATATCTATACCCAGCACGATGTATTCGGATTGCTCAGTCAGCTGCGGCAGCAAACCAATGCCATGCTCCAATCACTGGGTATACAATCCGCAGCACTGGCGATTGAATATGAAACGATTTCTGAAAGTGATGCGGCTTTTATGGGATACCAGCAAACCCATCCCGAGGAAGTACAACTCTCCAATGGAGAAATGGCCCTGGTGATTGACAGTGGAAAAGGTACCACTGATATCTCCATGCTGTTGGCTGATGATAATGAAAATTACTCCAGCTTCTTCCGTACCGGTTTTGCCGGTGCTGGGAATGTATTACTGTATGGATTTATTGAAGATTACCTGACCCTCGTACTCCGTGCCATCCCCGGGAATAATGATCATGCGATCAAGGATTTTATCAGCCGTTATATTCTGGATCAGAACCTGACAGCTGATGTATTGGGATTTATCCAGCTCATGGAAGAACAAAAAAGACATTTTGACCAGCGGCAACCGGTAGGTCCGGAAGCTTTTTCACAGCTGGCTGAAAATGCATTCAGCACAGAAAGAACCATTGGTAACCTGCACAAGGATCCATCCACCTTACTGGCTTATACCGTTGATATTTTAAAAAACAGAACCATCCGCTGGGATGAGGAAGTTACCGGTTTGATCCACCAGGCGGTGGATTGTATCGTGCATGCCGTGATTAGTGGCATCAGGGATGTAATGACAAAAGATATCCGCAAGCGAACCAAACTGGTCCTGCTCAGCGGCCGGGCTTTTTATTCAGGTCTGTTGAGAGAAAAAATGGAAGCGGCCCTGCAGGATTTACTCCATCAGCAGGTCAGTATCCGGATGCTTCCTTCCGGCAGAACACTCAATAATAAAAACGTGGCCTTATATGGTGCTTTCAGCGGGGCGTATAAGATTACAGATTTCACCGGTATGCCGGTGGACAGAAAAGAAGGTTTGTCTCGCAATAATGATGTGCTGAATAATAACCTCTTTCTCTACCGCGGCTTAAAGATTGATCCCAGCAATGATATCCTGTACAATACTGCCGTGGTGCGGAGAAATAACCAGGAACTGAAAGCTTTCAAGAATAAAACAATTGATATCTGTTTTACCCGCGATAATATTTACCTGCGATTGATGGAAAACCAGCGGGTAAAAGATGTAAAATCATTATACAGTGTACTGGCCCCGGTTCCGGAAAATTATTCCATGGCGCAGGACCTCAAAGCGATTTCCATGTTTCCGAATTATGATGGCGAAATGCCTTCACTGGCTGCCGTCCACCGGGATATCAATAAAACAGATCAACCCCAATCAGGCCCGGCCAGGAAACGGAAAAGAAAATCGGTTTTTGGATTTTTTCAATTTTGAAACTATGATGAAAAAGAAAATAATAGGATGCCTGCTGATCGCCGTTTTAGCGGGTCCCCTGACAGCACAGCAACCAACTAAGTTGAAACCGGTACGGATTGCCGATAGTCTTTCTGCCAAAGAACTGGCAGAAAGAAACCCCGTGTTGTTGCGCAAAGAGCTTGACTCTTTGTTGAAAGCCAACCAACCGGTCATTCCAGTTGATATCCCCAAAGAAGCAGAACCCCAGCCAGCTCCATTGCCGGTGAATCTTTTACTGACAGTTGCAGGAGCGATCATCCTCCTGCTGCTGGTGCAATTGCTTTTATCTTACCGGCAAAATAAATGGCTGCGGGCCCTAATCCCGGCCGGAGCAGATGCTAAGTCAACTGCACCGGAAATAGTTTCGGGAAAGAATGGAAAAAGGGAAATACACATGCCGCAGAAGAAAAAGGGGAGAGTCTGCAAACCATGATCAGCAGACTTACAAAAGAAAATGAAGGATTGCAGTCCATCATTACGGAACATAATGGAATCAGTAAGGAGTATGATCAGCTTTGCAGTATCCTGCAGCATTCCTATAAAATAAAACAGTATCCCGGCAATGACGGAACCCTGCAATCAGCCGCAGCAGTAAAAGCAGTTGTGGCTACCGAAAAAGCACTGGCTGAACAGGCTTATGAAAAATTCCTGAAACCCTTATTGCAACTGGCAGATGCCAATAAAAATCAACCGGCCAAAATGTCGGCCGAAGACAAAGCAAAGCTGGTGGATCTTTTGCTTTCGCTCTCCTTATTATATATCGAGTACCTCTATCTCAGGGTCAGCGAGCTTTCTGTTGGTGGTACCATTGTTGAAAGATTAAATAACCTGAGTACCGGGCAAAACCTGAAAGAGGATCGGTTGCGCAAACTGAACAGAGAATCAGGGAGCCGGGCACTGGTACTGCGTCTGGCCCTGGATCAACTGGCGATTCAGCAATTATCGTATCCGGTATTTGAAGAAACTAATCTTAATAAGGGATAATCCATGTTTGCATTTTTGACAAGCCTCAGTTTTCTCTACCTTTTTTCCGCCATACTGATCATCGGTTATGGATTTCTTTATTACCGGAGTTTTATTCGTAATGGCCGGCAAAGAAAAGGGTTCCCCTGGGTGATCCTGCTGATCACTGCAGCCTGTTTTTTCTTTCTCTGGTTTTCATTCCATGCCCCGCTCCGTTCCGGGAGTATCAGCAATCTGGATCATCATTTTATACGCCATGATGGTTTTCGGGTCAATGGCAATGTATTATTGGGGCGTACCGATACTGCCGGTCAGCGCACAAAGGCCTACAATCATTTCCGGATCAGTAAAGCAAACGGATCTTTTCAGTTAGCATCTGATTATGCCGAAGAACCATTTTATGCAAGGGAAAATGGGAGCAGCAAACTGCTTTCACCAGCATGGGATGCAATCGGACATTCCTTTTCATTTCAGGCAGATTCACAGTCTGTAATCCTTCAGATCAAATCCGAAAAGGAATTCTTTTTACGGATCAATAATCAGCCCGCCGGATATGCCATCAAAGCCATCAAAAGGGGCAGCAGTGTTTGGGAGATTTTCAGGAACGACAGTGTATTGATTGCATCCGGCTTTGCATCCAATGAAAAAATTGCAGGCGGACTGAAACAGCTCTACCTGCTCCGCGATGGTTTTTCCGACGAACAGGATGGAGGGCTTCGTTTTTTTGTTTCCGGGGGACTCTTCCGTTTTGCCAGCAATGCAGCCGTGGATCAAAAAATAATATCAATTGATCAACTGGGCTATGCGGCAAGGATTAATGATGGAAATTTAATCGGCTGGGGACTCGGTTTTCCGGAGAAGGGTAAAAACCAGTACCTGATTCAAAATGCCGGAGCAGATAGTTTTCGTTTGCAAAACCGATACCCGGTTTCTTATCCGTTAACAGAAGAGCCAACCAATGCGGCGGATCATCACGGTTCCTATCCGGTATTGAAATTCCTGGTGGCAGCCAGCACAGATATTGGCAGCCTGCCGGCAGTATTTAATGAAGGCTATCTCTTTCCTGCATTTCCCGGTGATAGTACAACCGGATTTAATCCTGTGCTCCTGAGTTACCAGAAAGAAAAAGCAGGTCAACCAGTATCCCTGCAATGGTCAATGGCAGGTGAGGGCCGTAAGCCTTTCAGCGCAGCAAAGAAAAATCTCTTCCTGCCTGCTAAACAATCCGGACTTACCTGGGAATTTTCCATCATTGATACCTATAACTGGAAGCTGGGTTCCTTTTCCATACCGGCAACGCAATGGCAATGGATTATTTTCGGGTCTCTGTTTTTTTATTTCATCTGTGTATTCCTGACAGGGCTGATCAGTCCGGCCAGACAACTGAGCTGGGTATGGCAGGTACTTTCAGCAGTTGTTATAGTTTTACTGACTACCCGGTTTTTTCTGTACTGGCGGTACAAAAGCTTTCCTCCCTTTGAAGGACTTGATTTGCCATCCGTACAGCAATTGAACAGTTTTTGGAATTTTGCCATTATTGTAATCGCTACACTTTTACTGGGATTAATATTTGGTTCAGGCCTTTTGCAATTTCTGTTTGGCAGAATAGTAAGATTTATAAAACGTGCTGCTGGAAAAAGCAGTGAGCGTTTATCAATGGAGAGTGCTTATCATTCCCAGCGAAACATCAGTAACAAACTGCAGCGGGGCTTACTGGAAAAATTAGCCGGCACCCGGTTATTGTTCTGGATAAGCTGGATCATCGTATTACTGGGTGGATCAGCGGTAGCCTACTTCAGTCATTTTGATGCATCCGTCTGCCGCCACCTGGCCATCGGATTAGTATTGATCTATTTTATTTTCACCTGGCTGTCAACCGGCTTTTCACCATTGCTGGTGGCGTCCGGTAAAAGCTGGTGGAAAGTGGACAGCTCCCGTAAAATGCATTTGCTGATCAGTAATCCGGCCCGTTTATTATTGTCGCTTAGTTTGTTGATGGTTTTTTCACTGGTGGATATCGGGTTTGCACTGGTATTCCTCAACTTCCTGCTTTTTCATGAATCATTTTTGCTGATCAATTACAGCATTGCCGGTTTATCTGCGGGTAGCCGTAATAATGCAGGCTTTTTAGGATTCGCAGGAATCATTTTTCTTTTACTCTTTGCCGTCAACCTCTTGTATGGTCCCATGTTGTTCAGTGTATTACTTGAATTGCCACAATGGTTGTACCTGCTATTTTGCTTTGGGATGGCATTGCTGATCAGTTATACCGTGGGCCGGCTACTCAATTTTACTGCTGTTAAAGTAAAAATCATCAGTGGCAGTCTGCTCCTGGTACTTTTTTTAGTGGCAGCCTTCTTCTTCCCGAAAGAAAAAATCCAGGAGAAAGCGGCCATGACCCGTTACCGGGTGGATGTATTATCCATGCCTGCTGCAGCCGCTATTGAAAAAGCATATGCCAACGGCGATGGCTATGAGCCCGTGATCAGGGCGGCACAGAACCAATGGTTCATCAATACTTTTATTGATCCGCAGCATAATCCGGGGATCAATCAAACCGGTTTCCGGTTGTTACCCCATGCCCCGCAGAACAGGGGAGCCAGGTATAATGCACAGGCCACAGACCTGGTGACCAGTCGCTTCCTGATTGCAGAACATGGAAGATGGCCGGCCTTACTCTATGTGGTGCTCCTGCTCTTGCCTGTTTCATTGCTGGCCTCTTTTTATAAACTCTATCCTGATTTTACCAACCGGATCAATCCGGGTTATGCAGCCGTCAGTACCGGCTTTGCGATATTAAACTACCTGCTCATTACTGCGCTGCTGGTGATTCTTGCGGCGACCGGCCGGTATATTTTCTTTGGACAGGATCTTCCCTTTGGCAGTATCCTGAGTAAGCAGTCCATCCTTTTTCCTGCGCTCTTGATCATTGCTGTGATTCTTTGTTTCAGGCATTTGCCTTTGCAACAATATTCCAACCGGAAAAAATTATTACCGGCTGCCGTGGTGCTAGGCGGATTACTCCTGCTCTTGTTTTTTGTACAACCACAGTATAACCGTGATAAGGATTTTGGTGTAGCAGGACTTTCCACCGGAATGGAAACCTACACCGCCAGCCGGATACAGCCGCTTTGGGATGAAGTGGATACGGCAGTAAGTAGCCGTAAATGGCCACTCTATCGAAAAGACCAGTTATTTGTTTCCAACCTGAAGCAACTTTGGGAGGCTGGGGAACTGAAAGATGCACCGCTGATCCTGCAGCAACAATTGCAGCAATATATCAGCTCTGCTTTTTCTCAACACCTGGATCCGAACCGGATGCTTTTCCTTGACCTCAACAGCGGCAAACCGGAACTGGCCATCAATGAAAATTATTTTCATGTAGAAGCACCGCCGCACCTGCAACAGTTATGGAGAGGTTCTGTTTACGGCGATACCGCATATTGCAATATCAGTTTATACCACACCGGGGATGCGCAGTCATTGCAATACCGTTTGTCTGATCGTGAAGGGGAGAACAGAATGACAACGATCAATGGGTGGCAGTTCAGATTCAGTAATAAGAAAGAACAAAAGGGTGTAGCCTCCTTACTTCTACTGAACACATCCGATAAAAAACTGGAGCTGGTAATAGAAGGAAAAACGATGCTGCTGCAGCCCGGGGATAGTCTGGCCATGAACAACCCATCTCATTATATCATCCGTGATCCGGCTGGCAGCGACAACTGGTTAGTCAAACTGGAACCGGATGCCTGGATGAAAAATTATTATGTCAACGGATCCCGTTTCTATCATTATCCGGCGGGTGCTGATTTTATCTGGGCCCGGAATTTTGCAGAAAGTATTGCGGCAGATAATACCGGTAAAGAAAAAATGAATCAGCATGTGTTTATTTCTCTGGATGCCGTACTCACTGATTCGCTCTCCGGTATGATCCGGCAAATGGTAAATGAGGATACCGCGCGGAAAACCGGAGCAGAATATGCAATCAGTATTGCTGATGGTAATGGAAGAATATGGGCCATACCGGATTATATCAAAGGAATGGATCGCCCGGATCCAAATGATAAAGCAGCTTTACGACAGGCACTCAGTAGCGAGAATGGATCATTATCTGCCTCCCAATTGCGGAAGCGCATCGGGAATATCAATCTCATGCGGCTCAATCCGGGTCCGGGTTCTACTTTAAAACCTATCGTTTTTGCGTCGATCGCTTCCAGACTGGGGCTTGACTGGAATGCATTCGCCAGTGAAGGGTTCACGGAGAAGCAGGAGTACTACGGTGGTGAAAAAGTAGCCCCCTATGATTTTGAAAAAAACAATGGCAGGATCAGCACGGTGTCAGATTATATCCGGTACTCAGATAATTATTATCATTCGAATCTTTTATTACTGGGATCTTATACCAAACAGGAACTTCCTTCCTTACTGTTGCAGCAATTCACCCGTGAAAGACCGGCTGCTGCCCTGCACTGGCCCTGGTTCAGTTACAAAGGACAGGATTACTGGCTGGATGGATTTGAGCATTGGCCGGGTTACCAATCGGGCAAGGCCAATTTCGGATCAGACAGTTCATTTGTATCCACCGGATTGCAATCTAATTTTGGTATCCATACCGACAGGGCAGGCAGGGGTTATGATCATTTTCAAACAGCGTATGACTCGGCTTTATTTGGCAGGGGCTTTCAGCGTTCCGGTTTTGTATTACCTGAGTATGCGCTCTTTGATCAGAAAGGAACCGGTATGCATGCCAATAAACCCAATGAAGTTTTCATGGCATCTTTTCGCGGACATGTAAAAGGAAGCAGTCAGGTGATGATACCCCCGGTAAAAATGCTGGATGCGTTTGGAAAACTGGTCTCTCAGAACAGGCAGTTCCAGCTAACCCTGAATCCCTTTGCCGGGGAGCAGGCCTTTACCGGATTTGAAATGGATGGAGGCGTGCGCTACAATGAATACCAGCAACTGATGAAGGAAGGCATATTCACCGGTATGCGGGATGCTTTGTACCGTGGTACGGCAGCCAAACTCGGTGGCATGCTCAAAGACGGATCTCCTTATTTCTATTATGCCAAAACGGGTACAACGGGAGATGATGAAAAGAAAACAAAGTCGAAACTGTTTACGATCATCATTTCCCAAAAGGATCTGACAGCGAAGGCATTCAATTTCAGGAAAAACAGGTTTGTGGTGATCTACTTCACTTCCCAAAACGGGCCGGCAGATCAGAAAGAAAGTTTCCAGGCTGCGGTGATCAAAATGCTGGAGCAGTCAGCTGTATTTCAGCGGTACATGTCAGGGAAATAAGCAAAAGAAAAACCCCGGGGATAACCCCGGGGCTGGTATGATTCGGTTAAAATGAACTCAATTAATTACCGCTGGCAGTAGTGAACTTAGGCTGACCAGTTGTAGCAGCAGGCTTTGGTGTAGCAGCCTGAGGTTGTTGCTGGGTTGCAGGCTTCTTCTCTTTCTTATATGCTTCGAAAGCTTCAGCTGTTAAAACTTCACCGGTGATATGTACGATTTTTTGAGCATCGATACCGGCCAGTTTGATATAAACATCCTTTGTAAAAGGAGCGGGGTTAGCAGCATTGTACACCACTTTCACTTTGCCGGTAGTACCAGGCATGATTGGTTCAGTGGGTTTTTCGGGAGTGGTACAACCACAAGAAGCACTTGTATTTTCAACTACTACAGGCTTGTCTGAGATATTCTTGATCTCAAAAATAAAAGTTACGGGCTCGCCCTGTTTGATTTTACCGAAATCATGTGTTTCAGCATTTACTTTAATCACATCATCGGGTTTGGGTTGAGCCATAACACCCAGGGTGAACATAAAAGCAGTAGAAAGTAAAAGGATCTTCTTCATGGTTGATTATTTAAAAGGTTTGTTTTTTTAAAAAGTTGACAGCTGCATTGGAAGGGGCTGCGCCATCCGGGGCTTTCCATACAATCCCCTTGATGGTAATGACTTTATTTTGCTGACTGTTGTTATAAGTTATCGTAATCGGTTTGTCAAAAGCTCCCTCTGCTGCTGCATTGTAACCAACACGGATGCGGGCAGTTGCGCCGGGAGCAATGGGGTCCTTACTCCATTCCGGTGTGGTACAGCCACAAGTGGCATGAACATCATCCAGTTTCAGCTGCTCCTTACCGGTATTGGTGATTTCAAAAACATGGTAAACCGGCTTTCCCTGGGGTATTTTCCCAAAATCAAATGACATATCCCTGATTTGCAGGGCATCCTCAGTGGCAATATTGCCCTGGGCACCTGCCGCGAAGCAGGAAATTGTCAGGATGAGAAAAAAGGCCAGTTTTCGCATAATCAGATACGAGTAAAGGTCAAATTTACGATAAAGATGGCAGATAAACCAGAGGGGTTGCACTCAGTAACTGGTATTTTTTAACATGCGCAACCAGCCCTTGCTTTCTCCCTATTTTTGTGACATGGAAGGTACCAATGCCCTCAGCACAACGGAAGCTGCCAGCCCGGAGGAACAACAACTTTCTTTTGAAAGATTCCGGGATGAACTGCTGTCTGACTTCAGAATTGCCTGTATCAGCAGGGAAACCAGTCTGTTAGGCCGAAAAGAGGTATTGGGAGGGAAGGCCAAATTCGGCATTTTCGGCGATGGGAAAGAAATTGCCCAGGTGGCCATGGCCAAATTCTTCCGGCCCGGGGATTTCCGCAGCGGGTATTACCGGGACCAGACTTTTATGCTGGCCGCCGGTCTGGCTACAGCCGAGCAGATTTTTGCACAATTATATGCCGACCCCGATCCGACCCGGGAACCCTTCAGCGCCGGTCGCCAGATGAATTGTCATTTTGCCACCCGAATGGTCGATGAATCAGGGGAATGGCAGCCCCTGGCCGCTTTAAAAAATATCAGCAGCGATATTGCCCCCACGGCCGGGCAAATGCCCAGGGCCTTAGGGCTGGCCTATGCTTCCAAAGCCTTTCGTCAGATCAGTCAGTTGAAAAATTTTTCCAATTTATCTCATAACGGTGATGAAGTCTGCTTTGCCACCATCGGTGATGCATCTACCAGTGAAGGTCATTTTTGGGAAACCATGAATGCTGCCGGTGTGTTACAGGTGCCACTGGTTGTTTTTGTATGGGACGATGGCTACGGTATTTCTGTTCCCAAAAAGTTCCAGACCACCAAGGCCTCTGTATCCGATGCACTCAGTGGAATGCAGCAAACAGCATCAGCTAACGGATTACAGATTTATAAAGTGAAAGGATGGGATTATCCGGGAATGTGTGAAGTGTTTGAAGAGGGAATCAGTCTGGCCAGAAAACAGCATGTTCCGGTTCTTTTTCATGTAGAAGAAATCACACAGCCACAGGGACATTCCACTTCCGGCAGTCATGAAAGATATAAATCACAGGAAAGACTGGAATGGGAAAGGGAATGGGATGGCATCCGGAAAATGAGGGAATGGATCAGGGATCATGAACTGGCTACCGATGATGAATTGAATGATATTGCAGATAAGGCTAAAATATTTGTAAGAGATAGTAAGCTTGCGGCATGGGAACGTTTCATTGCCCCGGTAAAAGCACAGGTGGCCCGGGCCAGTGAACTGATCCGTACAATGGCGAAATCATTGCATGAACAGGCACCTGCACTGGAAAAACTGGCGCTGGATATCACAGCGGCCCGTGAGCCACTAAGGAGGGATGTGATGAAGACCCTGCATTCCGCACTTACACTGGCCGGGAAATCCGATGCGGCCTTCTGGACCAGGGATTATTACAATGATCTGCAAACAGAGAACCATAAACTCTATAATTCTCAGTTATATAATGAAGGTCCGAGGAGTGCCATGAAGGTAACCGAAGTAAAACCGGTGATTCCACATGATGCTCCGATGGTGAATGGTTTTGAAGTGTTGAATAAATTTTTTGATGAACTTTTCGCTCATCATCCCAGGGTACTGGCATTTGGGGAAGACCTTGGATTTATTGGGGATGTGAACCAGGGTTTCAGCGGATTGCAGCAGAAACATGGAAACAACCGGATTTTTGATACCGGTATCCGGGAACTCACCATCATGGGACAGGGAATTGGTTTGGCCATGCGCGGATTACGACCCATTGCTGAAATTCAATACCTCGATTATTTATTATATGGATTACAGCCATTGAGTGATGATGTATCCACCCTGCATTACCGTACGGCGGGGCAGCAAAGTTGTCCTTTGATAGTCCGTACCCGTGGTCATCGCCTGGAAGGGATCTGGCATAGCGGTTCCCCGATGGGAATGGTGATCAATGCCCTGCGGGGTATGTATGTCTGTGTTCCCAGAAATATGACACAGGCTGTTGGAATGTATAATACCCTGCTCAGGAGTAATGATCCCGGTCTGGTGATCGAATGCCTGAACGGATACCGTTTAAAAGAAAAATTACCCACCAATCTCACCGAGTTCACCGTCCCACTGGGTAAACCGGAAATCATCCGCGAAGGAACAGATATCACGGTGGTCTCCTATGGATCCACTTTGCGCATCATACAGGAAGCTGCACAACTGCTGGAGATGAAAGGAATCAGTTGTGAAATCGTGGATGTACAAACACTCTTACCTTTTGATACCGGGCATCAGATCCTGGAATCGTTGAAAAAAACCAACCGCATTGTTTTTGTAGATGAGGATGTGCCGGGTGGCGCTGCTGCATTTATGTTCAATAAAGTGATGGAAGAACAGGGCGGATACAAGTACCTGGATGTGGCGCCCCGTACCATAACAGGAAAAGCACACCGGCCGGCTTATGGCAGTGATGGCGATTATTTCAGTAAGCCCAATGCAGAAGAGATTGAAACCGTGATCAGTGAGATGATGGCGGAATAATCCTGGCTGTTAAACCGGAAAGAAAGCCGGAGAAATGCTGAATTTCCTGTAAAAAATATTATCTTATACAGCCAAAAACGATTGTTTACCTAAAACCAAAACCATGTCTGTTGTTAAAGTAATTGAACTCATCGCTTCTTCAGAAATAGGATTTGATGATGCCGTTCAGCAGGCCGTGACAGAAGCATCCAAAACCATCCGTAATGTTGATTCAGTATGGGTGAAGGATATGAAAGTTCATGTGAAAGATGGCAAGATCAAAACCTATGGTGTGATCTGTAAAGTTTCTTTCCGGCTGGATGATGAAAAGACAAAGAAGAAAGAAAAGAAAGAGAAAAAACAGAAGAAAGAAAAGGAATAATAAAATAATCGAATCCTACCTGTCAGCCGGCAGGTTTTTTTATGCCGGATCATCAGCAGTAAATGTACAGGCATGTCTACCCAGTTTCTAACCATTATTGATATACTTGGCACGATTTCATTTGCCGTATCCGGTGCATTTCTGGCGATGGAAAAAAAGCTGGATCCATTTGGGGTACTGGTCCTGGCCTTTGTAACTGCGATTGGTGGTGGAACCCTGCGTGATATCCTGATTGGTAACCTGCCCGTGAGCTGGATGAGAAATGAAACAGCCACCATTGTTATTTTCAGTTCGGCAATTGCTACGATGTTCTTTGGCCGTTATCTGCGGCACCTGACCACCACCCTTTTTTTGTTTGATGCACTGGGTCTGGGATTATTTACGATAGTAGGCATCAAACTGGGGATGGAAAAACATTTCAGCATGGGAGTCTGCATCGCCCTCGGTACGATTACCGCCTGTTTTGGCGGCGTGGTGAGAGATGTTTTATTAAATCATATTCCCTTGTTGTTCCGGAAAGAAATTTATGCCATGGCCTGTATTGCCGGGGGAATAGTTTATTTCGGCCTGCTGAAATGTTCAATTGACGGGGATATGGTGACCGTACTCTCCATCCTCTTTATTTTTATAATCAGGCTGCTGGCTGTGAAATGGAAATGGTCTCTGCCCCGGTTTTATGAACGAAAACCTTCCAAAGAACCTGATCTATAACAAATGCTGCGATCTGCTATGCTTACCGCTGATCAGGCCGCTTTAGTTTTATAAAAAAATAATTTATGACGATTTACCAGATTGATGCATTTACGAACCGCTTGTTTGCCGGAAACCCGGCGGCAGTGGTTCCTTTAAAGAAATGGCCGGAGGATTTACTGATGCAGCAAATTGCCATGGAGAACAACCTGGCGGAAACTGCTTTTTTTGTTCCTTCTGCTACAAGTGGAGTGGATTATGACATACGCTGGTTCACACCTGCCCTGGAGATCAATCTCTGTGGACATGCCACCCTGGCATCAGCTTATGTTTTGCTGGAAATCCTGAAAGAAAAAAAGAAAAAAGTCGTTTTTAGTTCAAAGAGCGGATTACTGACCGTCACCCGCAATAAAGAACGGCTGGATATGGATTTCCCTTCCTGGAAACCGGAAAGAACAGAAGTTTACCCGGCAGCTTTGCTGACTTCATTGGGGAATCCTGAAATCGCCGGTATTTACCAACACAGGGAATACATTGTGGAATTACTGGATGAAGAAGCAGTCAAAAATTGCCGGCCTGATTTCTCAATAATGAAACAGGTTGACCGGATGGTAATCATTACTGCACCCGGTAAGAAAGTTGATTTTGTCTCCCGTTTCTTTGCCCCCAATGCCGGGATTGATGAAGACCCGGTTACCGGATCGGCACATTCTCAATTGATTCCTTTCTGGGCGGAGAAACTGGGTAAGAAAAAGATGCAGGCCCGGCAGTTATCGGCGAGGGGAGGAGATGTATATTGTGAGCAATTAAATAAGGAAAGAGTAATCATGGGCGGACAATGTGTTTTTTATATGAAAGGACGATTTACCACCCCTACACCCCAAAAATAAAATATGTCAAAATTCCCATTCACACTGCAGGAAGGAGAAACCATCATCGATACCTGGACCCTGATCTATATTCCTCCGGGAGGTGGAAAATACAATGGCAAACTAACGGTAACCAATAAACGATTACTCTACGATGCGAAGTATGATATTTCGGCAAAGGGCTTACTCTCCGAAGCCATGTTTGTGCATTGGGGAAGTGAAGGCTACCTGACCATCCGGAAGAATGAGATCGCCCAGGTCAATACCGAAAAAAGTTTCCTGGCCAAAAAGGTTGTTCTCACGCTTACCGATGGCTCCACCCATATCTTTAATTACGGGGTTTTGAACATTGATAAAGTGGCCGCTGCGATCAGTAGCCGGTAGTATCAATCCAGAAATCTATCCCTGATATCGGGAGAGGGAATCATACAACTGTCTTTCTTGCCAAACCACCGGTACCGGTTGCGGGCAATCCACTTGTAAAAGGGCTGGCTGATGAATGCCGGAATGATGATCAGTCCGTATAATAATTTAACCGGCCAGCGCAGGTACCTGCAAATACGGATACCGGCCCGGGCATAGGTATAGGCTTTATTATTGTCTATAAAAACAAGGGTGTCTGCATCGGGGGAAATGCCAAATTGTTTGAACAGGGTTTGTCCGGTTTCCGATTGCAGCGGGGCGAATTTCAAACGGGCGTTAGGGTCATTCCGAATCGCAAAATTGACCATCCGGTTACAGTAATTACAAACACCATCAAAAAGCACAACCGGGCCTGATAATTGCATGCAACAAAGTTAACGAACCTCCATTCGGTTTTTTTTGTAATTTTTACAGGCCATACATGAAGACATATTTTTTAACCGGGATGTTTTTTTTACAATCCCTGATCCTATTGTCACAACCTGCAGCTACAACAGCCAACATCAGCCAGTTGCAGCAGGAGGCTGACCGGCATATTCAACGTGGCTATTTTGATTCTGCTAAGACCACTCTGGAAAAAATCATCCACACCGCTTCAAACGGAAAAAACAAAAGAGCGGAAGCGGCTGCTTTGCAGCAATTGGCGGATATGATGCAGCAAACAGGCAGGCTGAGGGAGATGAGAAAATATGATTCTTCCCTTTTACAAATTGCCCAGCAGTTAAAAGACACAGCGGGCTTGATTGCCGTATACAATCGCAACGGGGTTTATTACCAGGAAATGGGAAAGAAAGAAGAAGCAGAAACTAATTACAAACTGGCCCTGGGACTTGGTTTGGAAAAAGCGCAATCTGAAAAAACTGCAGAAGTATATAGTAACCTGGGTTCCGTAGCGCTCTCCATTGGAGAAAAGGACAAAGCCATCGACTGGTTCTTCCGGGCACTCCGTTTATTTGAACAAAACGGCCAGGAAAAAGGGATGGGGGAAACCTATAGCAATATTTCATCTGTTTATTACCTGATGGGCAAAACAGATGATGCCATTGCCTATCAGCAAAAAAGCATCACACAAAGAGAAAAAATCAATGACCGAACCGGGCTGGTGGTTACCTATGTGAATGTGGGTCAGTTATTCATTCTGAAAAACAATATGCCCCAGTCGCTGCAATATTTACAAAAGGCTGTACAATATGCGGAGGAACTGAAGAACCCCCGCCTGATGGCTACCGCATACTCTGGCATGACGGCTTATGCCGGCAGGAATAAAGCATATAATGAAGCCCTTGAATGGCAAAATAAAGCGATCCGGATTTTTGAAGAGATGGGCAATAAACAGGTATTATCCAGACTCTATGTATCAGCCGGGAATATGGCCAATGCCACACAGGATTCGGTGGCTGCTGACAGCCTCTACCGCAAAGCATTGACGCTGTCCCGCGAACTGGCTAACAAAGAAAATATCGGGAACGCCTATGAAAAGATGAGTAATTTTTACCTGGCCAGGAAAAATTATGCGGCAGCCTACGACAACTATAAAAACTATATCCTTTACCGGGATAGTATGAATGCCAATAGTACTTTGTCTAAAATTGAAGAAATCAGGACAAAATATGAAACCGAAAAAAAGGATAACGAGATCAGCCGGCTCAGTACCCTGCAAAGACTCCGGGAGCTGGAAATAGAAAAACAAAATGCGGTGATTGCCGGGAACCTGCTGGAGGCAAAACAAAAACAAAATGAAATTGACCTGCTCTCCCAGTCAAAAGAATTACAGGATGCCCGGATTGCCAGTCAGGAAGAGGAACTGGTGAAAAAAGAACTGATCGCCACTGCCAGTAAGCAGCAACTGGAGCTGGCAGAAAAGGAAAAACAATTACAGGAAAAAGAAATCAGTAATCAGCGAACCTTCCGTAATCTGCTGCTGGGTTTACTGATTTTGGCCCTTTTACTCGGGTACGCATTTTTTAACCGCTACCAGCTGAAGAAAAAACTCGAACAGCAGAAAAATCTGCTGGCCATGCGGAATTCCATCAGCCAGGATTTACATGATGATATCGGTGCATCACTTAGTAATATCAATATCCTGAATGAACTGGCAAGACGCAACCTGGAGCAACCGGAAAAATCAAAAGAATATCTTTCCAGGGCATCAGAAGATATTCAGCGGATCAGTGAATCCCTTTCAGATATCGTCTGGAATATCAATCCCAAATACGATGAAATTGATAATCTGTTTATCCGCATGAAACGATATGCTGCTGATATGCTGGATGGCAAACAGATCAGCGGGAGCTTTGATTTTCCTCCGGCAGGTGAAAAAATTAATCTCAGCATGACCCGCAGGAGAGACCTCTATCTTGTTTTTAAGGAAGCAGTGAATAACCTGGTCAAATACTCCGCTGCTACAGAAGCAAGCATCAGTCTCCGTACAGCAGGCAATGAAATCATCCTGCAGGTAAAGGACAATGGAAAGGGTTTTGATAAAGAATTGGTGAAATCAGGGAACGGACTGGCTAATATGCAACAAAGGGCCCTGACAGAACAAGGGCAATGCAGGATTGAATCCACACCCGGTAAGGGAACCCTGGTGGAACTGCGGATGAAAACCGGGTAAATAAATACTACCCGATTGTGTAATACCAGCGGGGATATAAAAAATCTATATTTGAAGCAATGGCATATCGGGTTTTGATTTATGAGGATAATCACCGGCTCCGGCAATCCCTGGAAATCCTGCTCAATGATGAGCAGCTTTTTAAAGTGGCAGGGGCGTTTCCGGATTGCAATAAGGCCGCTGAAGAAGTGATCGGAATGGCCGCGGAACTGGTGGTGATGGATATTGATATGCCCGGTATCGGGGGAGTGGAAGGGGTAAAACAGATCAAACAGGCTGCACCACTTACTAAAGTAGTGATGCATACCATGTTTGATGATGATAACCGCATCTTTGATTCCATTTGCGCCGGTGCGGACGGATACCTGCTCAAGAATACTTCACCCATGCAGTTGATTACTGCCCTGCAGGAAGTGATGCAGGGCGGGGCACCAATGAGTCCCTTTGTAGCCCAAAAAGTATTTCAGTTTTTCCGTAACCAGCAACAACCGGTCAGCGATTTTAACCTGACGAACCGGGAAACCATGATTCTGGAACTGCTGGTAAAAGGAAATTCCTATAAAATGATTGCAGATAAAAGCAATGTCACCATTGATACGGTGAAAAAGCATCTCCAGAATATTTACCACAAGCTCCATGTGAATTGCGGCACTGAAGCCGTAGCCAAGGCCCTGCAGCATAAAATCATCAGGCTGGATTAATCCGCTATTTATTTTCTCCGATCTGTCGCCTGTTGATGTCTGCTTTTTCATCCGCAAGGCTGCTTGCAGCTGTCTACCGCAAAGAATTTCCTGCTCCACTACTACCCGATTGTGTAATTGACTTGTATGAATGGGTTGCTGAATTTTACGGAACCATTTATAAGATGGATTCGTATTCCTTCTCATGCAATTATCAAATACAACCAATATGAAAAATGTAATCTTGTTTTTTATGCTGTTTATTTCATTGGGCAGCATCCATTCCCAAAAGCCTGATACGGCCAAAATCATTCAAAAGTATATTGATAAGGGGCCGATTATCGGGGTATTAAATGAGGTCAGTGATATTGAAGTGTTCGAGTATCCCAAGTTCAAGGGAAGAACCGGAAAGTTCCGTTGGGAGAACGGCAAACTGGTTCCACCATTTAAACCAGGTAATGTTTCTTTCCGGGTTCCGGAAGGCAAAATTGTTTATATCCGCAGATGTATCAGCGATTTCCCTGATGAGTCGGCCTATACTGGTTCAGTGGCCTCTGCAGATCTCTCCAAAGTTTGCGGAATTCGTTCTGATGACCTGGTGTATATCTATGTTCAGTTCAACGGGATTTCCACAACTATTCATAATAATGACTGCAAGCGTTTCTTCGGCAGCCTGAAAGTAAAAATGTATGAATCAGCTCCTGATGGAGCAGCACAGGTGTTGTTGCCGATGACAGCGCCAGCCACATTCAGGCCCGACGCTTTTACTTTCCAGGCATTCTCTCATCCCAGTTCTGCATCAGCGCCGAGATTGGGGAACCTCGTACATAATGGTAACCCGGTTACACCGGCACCCAGTGCGGTGGTATATATTACCGGTGGTGGTGGTGAAGCCGTTGCCAAATATGCCATTGGTGCCAGTGCGGTCCGCGACAGAAGGGCAGGATTGACCATCAATGCAGACCTGGGTTCTGCGCACAAAACCTGCGATCTCTGTGATGATTTCTCTTCCAATGTGCGGATGACGGCTCCGGTTAATAAATCTTTTCCTTTCAACCGGGCGGATACTGATGGAAGAACCCTGAATGCTGCCAATAATCACCTGACGATGGGACCATTAAAAGCACGTGGTTCCCGTGATGGATATGCCATTACCGCATCCGGAGGAACCTTTCTTGATTTTTATGCGCATTTCACTGTAATTGGTTTGTAAGAACTAGCTGAAAACAGGAGATGAAAATCTGATCGCCACTCCAATTTTACCAAACTGTAACCTGATGAACCGGCTGTTGCTATTATATTTTTCTGTTTTTTTTCTGGTGGCTTCGCCCGGGATCAGTCCGGCCCAGTCCCGTACTGTTCAAGCGGATTTGAGGGTAGAAGAATTGAGCCTGGTGTCGGTTACCCGTGATGCAATAAAAAAAATGGTTTGTATCCAGGTACTGATCCGGGTTAAAAATATCGGGCAGGGCCCCAGTGGAGAATACCAGATTGCAGGTTATTACAGTAGTACCACCGGAAGCCACAAAGAATCAAGAATCAATGATGCGATCATTGCGCCGGCAACAGCCCCGGGTGCCTCCTTTGTAAAAGTGTATCGCTTCATGGAACCGGAGAATGAAATCAGGAATGGCTTTTTTGAATTCAGGATTAAAGCAGATGACCGGAACAGGGTCATCGAGTCAGATGAAACAAATAATTATTCAACAACGATCCGGTTAGAAATACCACAGGAAAAATCAAAATGATTTACCACAATCATCAAATAAGAGTACAATGAAAAACAAAAAATTTCGAAACATTCCTTTTGTATGCCTTTGTCTGATCAGTAGTCTGATACTGACTATTCAAAGCAATGCACAGGGACTCACATTAACCAGGGCAGAATCCAGTCCCGTTCAGCTTAAACTGAATAAACGCTTTTACAGCAGTGGTGACCCGATTGGGGCCAGCCTCCGTTTTAAAACGGCAGTGCCCATGCCACATGCCTATGTCATTTTTGTATCAACTAAAACCGGTGATGCCGAAGGCTTAAAACTCCGGAACACCGGACCCCTTGAGTACAGTACTGAAGGCGAGTTGAAAATTCTCATCGGATTGAATAAAGCCAAAAATGACGGCGTATTAACGGTTGGTGCCGGTGAAGTGATCACGGCTTATTATTATAACACCAGCCTGAAAGAATCGAATCCGCAAATGAAAAACAAACCGCAGCAGCCGGATATTGTTTCTGAATTCGCCTTTATCAGGGGAACAGAAAATTATATGTCGCAATTCCTGTTGGGAAAACAATATGCATTACAGCCGAATGAGGCGGCCATCAATGCTGCGACCGTAACGGTGGAAGGAAAGATCCCTGTACAGATTGCCAGGAACCAATTGATTTTTTACAGCAATAACGACCAGGACTGGAAATCATTCATGGAGTATAGTCAGTGTAAACTACTGTCCACTTCGGAAGCCAGTTTCCCTGCATCCGGTATCAAACAAACTACATTAAAGGCGGTTGACAAGCAGGGGCAGCAGCCGGTCAAAGCTACCGCCTACCTGGTGGAAGTACCGGTAAAAGATTTAAACCTGAATGATTACGGACAGTACCGTCAGTTTTTGGGATACAAACAAAAAATTGCCTGCAGTGATCCCGAGGCATTAAAGCTGATCATGTTTTCGGCCATGGCCAACCTCAGCGGATATGCGGTGGCATTAAATCCGCGTTTGCAATATCATGGCACGGAACCGATCACAACATTGAATCAGGTGATCAATCCGGGTGCCGGTGATAATATGCCGGTTAGTTTCACACAACCATTTACCGATATCAGAAAAGTGTGGAATTATATGGCTATCTGGGATCGTGACAATACAACGGTGAATGTGGCCGTGATTGATATTGGGTTTAATCCCAGTGCAGATTTCAGGAACAGGTCCACCATGCGCCAATGTGAAGCCACACTCAGCAATGTGATTTGTGCACCCCGTGCAGCAGAAGGCATTCCAACGGTGGGTAACAGTTTGTTTGGAGAACGTTCCTGGCATGGCACGGGCGTCGTATCAAGATTAGGTGCGGTGCTTAATAACGGATTTGGTACGGCAGGAACCGGCGGGCAGGTAGTACAACCCATGCTGATCAAATTATCAGGAGTAGAATCTTATGCCTTCAATATTGGTGGAGCTATTCGCTCAGCCGTTACAAATGGAGCCCATGTGATTAATATCAGTGGAGGTTATCCCTGTGCGGCCCTGACTTCTCTCGGTGATTTTAATTATTGTGATCCCGGCACCCGTACTGCGATCTGTGCCACTTTGTTTGCAATTGTACAGTCGGGAGCCGTGCTGGCTTGTTCCGCTTTAGCATGGATTCCATTTGCGGCAGAAACCTGTATTGCTCTTACAAGTTCAGCGTTTATTGCCGCCTGTTATGCTCAATTTTTAGTGGGTGATCCTGCCGCAGTCATGAGAAGTGCCATTCAGTTTGCCAAAGCAAACGGAGTACCCATTGTAACCAGTGCGGGAAATATTATTTCAAGGGCGTCATTATCCGGTGTCCCTCCGGAACTAGGTGCACTGATCAATCTGGATTTAAACAGAATGACAGTAGAAGACTGGGCACCTATTCCTGCCAGTCTGGATGATGTAATTTGTGTGGGCGCATCTAATCCATCTGCCAGCGAATCAGATATGACTACTATCCTCCACTTCCCCCCATTTATACCATTTGGCAATAATCAGATATTTGGTAACCGGGTGGATGTATGGGCACCGGAAGATGGTGTTTATTTCGCACCTGCTGATGCCACTCGTCCTGAAGGTCCCACAAATGCCATTACTATCGACCGGACTTTTGGCGGTACCAGTGCTTCGGCTCCTTTTATTGCAGGCCTTGTTGCCAATGCCATGGCCATCAATCCAACATTGAACAGGAATACCAGCAGCGACCGGGCTTCTATTCCTGCCCGTATCCGTTCATTACTTTCTACCACCGCATGGAGGAATGGAACGAGCGGACTGGCCAATGATCCCAGAAGAAGAAACCTGGTGAACCCGATCGGATTTTTAAAAGCAGTAGGCATGGAACCTGGAAGTCCGATTCCTGCCATTTCAGAACCAGCCTATGGTAATAACTGGAATATTGGTGATAATGAGGATGCTGATGATACCAATCCAACAACCATTCTTTATAGAAGAGAAGGCGCCGAAGTAAAAGGATCGATTGTTCATATTCCGGGAGTCGATGGAGCTCCTGCTATTACCGATGTGGATCGTTACCGGGTCAATGTATTGTCCTCTTACCGGCCCGAAGCAGCTGAAATGATCACTATCAAATTGCGTATGCCTGTAGGCAGCCGTTTTGGTGATCTGGAAGTAAGAGGGGAGGGAATTGTATTTGCAAGAACAACAATGATTGGCGCCAATGAAGAAGAAAAAGAATATACCGGCCCCATCATCAGGTCGGGTGGTATGGCATTGGATTTTGTTG
The DNA here is from genome assembly GCA_016720745.1 of Chitinophagaceae bacterium. Taxonomy (GTDB): domain Bacteria; phylum Bacteroidota; class Bacteroidia; order Chitinophagales; family Chitinophagaceae; genus JJ008. Next base: position 1,391,974 of record JADKKA010000018.1, read on the forward strand.
TGGAAGGAGAAACACCCAACCAGGATAATATCTATAATCTGCGGATCGGGAATGCACCGGCACCTGCTGTTCCGGTCACACTCAATCCAACACCCAGGGCCATCACGGATCTTTGCCCAACCAATCTTACCACAGGAGATCGTGAGTTTGCAGGCGGGCCACTCTTTAATATTTCTGCCCGGCTTGAATTGGCAGAAGATGGTCGTAAACTGGTAGCGGTTATTAATTTCAGAGCAGAAGAAACCAAGGGCGACCGAACCACTGTAACCGGGTCATTCACGAGAGAAGTACTGGATATGGGATCGGGATTAAAGATTGTCAGCTTTGGTCCTGCAACCGGTACCGGAGAACTGGTTTCCAATGTTCGTGATTTCCGTGGGGGAAATGCCGGATCAGAATTTGGAGCAGATAATTTTGGTTGCAATGAAGGAGTAGTGGATACCCCACCAGTGACTGGTAACCTGATTCGTAGTATCCAGGTAGTCGGTGACAGTGGTGCCAATGATGTGGCTGCACCGGGTGGTGATTGCCGATGTGATGCGAAGATTAAAAGAATACTCTTTAACCGGATTTCAATTACAGTAGTGAGAAGATAATAAAACTTTAAAAAAGCTGTCACATTGAGCTTGTCGAAGAAGTAGATCGCCGATAAAAAAAGCTGTCACATTGCGCTTGTTGCAATGTGACAGCTTTTTTCTTCGCGTCCTGGCGTCTTTGCGGTTAAAATAAAATTGAATCCTTATCCCATATTATGAAACACTTTCTGCACATCATCATCCTGCTCCAGTTTCTCAATCAGTTTACTCACATCTGCCGCCTGTTCATCATTCACCGGGACCGTGGTACCGGGGATCCACTCCACTTCGGCACTGATCGGTGTGATGCCTTTATCTTCCAAAGCCTTTTGCATATTCCCGAAATCAGTAAAGCCGCAACGCACCACTAAAATATCTTCTCCGTTTTCACCGGTGCTTTCACCGAGTTCTTCCAGACCAAAATCAATCAACTCCAGTTCCATGTCCTCTGCATTCAAACCCTCTGGTTTTAATTTGAACACTCCCATTTTCTTGAACTGAAAGGAAACACTACCACTGTTGCCTAATGTACCACCGCCTTTATTGAAATGCGATTTCACATTGGCGACGGTACGTACATGGTTATCGGTCGCGGTTTCCACCAGGATGGCAACTCCATGCGGCGCATATCCTTCATACAGAATCTCATCATAGTTGGCCATTTCCTTCCCCTGTGACCGTTTGATGGCTGCTTCCACCCGGTCCTTGGGCATGTTCACCGCTTTAGCATTCTGAAAACAGCGACGGAGGGCGGGGTTGGTATTGGGATCAGGGCCACCGGCTTTAACGGCAATCACGATCTCTTTTCCAATCCTGGAAAACTGCTTGGCCATCCTGTCCCAGCGGGCAAACATGGTGGACTTCCGGACTTCAAAAATTCTTCCCATGGGTGAAAATTGATAAGTTGATAGTAAAAATTAAAAGCGGATGTTCCGCTTAAAGAGCCGCAAATTTAAGGTAATCACCAGAAAAGAAAAACCGCTCCGCAATACGGAACGGTTTTTCAATAGCATCCGGGACCTTATTATTTGTCCTCAGACCTGCCCAATTTACTGGCATACAGGCCTGCATGGAAAACAGCAAAGCCAATTGAAATATATAATAATGTTCTGTCGGCATCAAAGCCTACAGAATTCTGGTGCAAAAAGCCAACAATGGCCAGTAGCACTGCTAATAAAATACCGGTATAACGGGCAACTTTCATCCCTTTACGGGTACTGGTTCCGTTGCCGAGATGACTGTTTTTAGCACCATACACCAGATAGATATCCAGTCCGATCAGCATCCAAACGAGCAGGCGGATCCAGGTATCCATGGGCAGGAAGACCATCATGAACAAACAGGTGGCCACACCCAGGATAGGTACCAATGGCACCATCGGTGTTTTGAAGGCTCGGGGAAGTTCAGGCATTTTTTTACGCATCACCCATACCCCGATACAAACCAGGATAAAGGCAAAGAGGGTACCGATACTGGTCATTTCTCCTACCACACGGGCCGGAACAAATGCAGCAAAGGCACTCACGAAAAGCATGAAGAGGAAATTATTCTTCGCCGGTGTCTGTGTTTTAGGATTAACACTGGAGAAAATTTTAGGAATCAAACCATCCTTACTCATACTAAAGAATACACGGCTCTGACCCATCAGCATCACCAGGATTACAGAAGCATATCCAAACAGGATGGCCACCACGATCGCTCTGTTCAGCCAGGGATAGTCAGGAGTGGGAACTCCGTTTGCATCAATCGTACCCATATGATCAATAGCTACGGCAACAGGGGCGATACCATCTTTACCGGCAAATGTGGTATAACTGGTTACACCGGTCATGACGTGGGCAAAGAGGATATAAAGAATCGTACAGATCAGCAGGGATCCCAGGATACCGATGGGCATATCTTTCTTGGGGTTCTTGGCTTCCTGTGCTGCCGTACTCACCGCATCAAAGCCGATATAGGCAAAGAATACAATGGCCGCAGCGCGGATGATACCACTGAATCCGAAGTCACCGAATTTTCCGGTATTATCGGGGATATATGGATCATAATTCGCTGTGTTGATATATTTCCATCCGAGGATGATAAAAGTAACCACCACCGCAATTTTCACCACTACGATGATACTGTTCACAAAGGCACTTTCTTTTGTTCCCTTGATCAGCAGTAAACTCATCAGTACAATAATGAAAACGGCAGGCAGATTGATGATACCGCCATCCCAGGGACCGGCAATCAGTTCAGGAGGCAGACTCACCCCAAATCCATCCAGGAATTTAACAAGGTAACGGCTCCAGCTGATACCCACGGTGGCCGCACCTACGGCATATTCCAGCACCAGGTCCCAGCCAATGATCCAGGCCATGAATTCACCCATGGTGGCATAGGAATAAGTATAAGCACTTCCCGCAACCGGGATCATCGAAGCAAATTCAGCATAACACAAACCGGCAAATAAACAACCCAGTCCGGCTACTACAAAAGAGATCGTGATGGCAGGTCCTGCATGGTTGGCAGCAGCCATCCCGGTAATAGAGAACAAACCGGCGCCGATAATCGCCCCGATACCCAATGCAATCAGCCCTTTGGCACCTAAGGTTTTCTTCAGCGTATGTTCACCGGTCTCCGCTGCTTCCTTCATCAAAGAATCCATCGGTTTTCTGACAAATAAACTCATATGTTGATTTTTAATAAGTGACTAAGATAAGTATACAATCCAAATCATATCTTATTTACCGCTTTTTGTTGCGAAACGGCAAAATAATAAATCGGAATTCCCAGTAATACGATGACCAGTCCGGGCCAGGTAAATTCTGGCTTATAAATGATCAGCAGGATACAGAAGGCAATTCCCATCAATATATAAATCATGGGCAGGATGGGATATCCAAATGCCCGGTAAGGCCTTTCTGCTTCCGGTCTTTTTTTCCGCAGGATAAATATGCCGGCAATGGTAAGTACATAAAATAATACCACCACAAAAGAAATCATATCCAGCAGTTGTCCGTACTTGCCACTCAGGCTCCAGATACTGGCGGCAATACACTGGATCCACAATGCAAACTGAGGTACGGCATTTTTATTTAAGGTGCCGGCCTGTTTGAAAAACAATCCGTCTTTCGCCATGGTATAATAAACACGGGCACCGGCCAGGATCAATCCATTGTTACATCCGAAGGTGGACACCATGATCAGCAGGGCAATCAGTGTAGTACCAAAATCAGGGAATATTTTATTGGCTGCTGCAACTGCCACCCGGTCCTTGGCCGCATAAGCCAGTTCATTGAGCGGAAGTACATTCAGGTACATCAGGTTGGCTGATACATAAATGACCGTTACAATCAGGGTACCTAAAAATAAGCTGAGCCCGATATTGCGTTTGGGGTTCTTCATTTCCCCGGCAATAAACGTTACATTATTCCAGGCATCACTGCTGAAGATGGATCCTACCATCGAAGCAGCAATTGCACCCATCAGGGCAGCTCCGCCAATACCGGTCCAGCTAATATTACCCGCCTCATCCAGTTTGGAAGTAGTGGCATTAAAACCACTGGCCCAGTTTTGTGACCAGTAACTTTCCTTGGCGAGTATGAATCCAAAGAGAATCAGTCCGAATAAAGCCAGCAATTTGGCAGAGGTAAAAAGGGTTTGTATAAACTTTCCTTCTTTCACCCCCCGGGAATTGACATAAGTTAATATGACAATGATGGCAATGGATACCAGCTGACCGGAATAAATTTTAGTAAAGCCCGCATCAAAGAGGAAGTATTCATTGCCCAATTCTGGTACGAGGTAGGAAAGGAATTTGGAAAAAGCCACTCCCACAGCGGCAATCGTGGCGGTCTGGATCACGGAAAAAAAGCTCCAGCCATATAAGAAAGCAATGAGCGGATTATAGGCCTCTTTCAGGTACACATACTGACCCCCTGCTTTGGGAAACATCCCGCTCAGTTCGCCATAACTCAGGGCCGCGCTGAGGGTCATGAACCCGGTGATCAGCCAAACGGCAATCAGCCAGCCGGCACTGCCTACATTCCGGGTGATATCGGCACTCACGATAAAAATACCCGAGCCGATCATGGAACCGGCCACGATCATGGTGCCGTCAAATAAGCCAAGGGTGGGTTTAAATGAGGTTTGTTGTTCCTGCATGTAGTCAGTTTTGTTTGGCTGTTCTGGATGTAAGGGGGAAAATACAGCTTTCCGGGAAAAAGGGGCAAAAAGAATTATAAACGGGCAGGGGGGCGGGGATTTCCCTGATTGCCTGTAAACCATTAGTTTTGAAACCATACAATTTAAAGCATGAACCAACGAAAAGCCGGATTGCTGGCCCTGGCGCTTTTTACACTGGTGGCGATCATCCATGTTATTTCCTGGAACCGGATCGCTGATATTCCGGAGACCGTTTTATCTGTTAGCCGCTGGGCTTTTACGGCTTCACTAATGTTATATGCCTGGTTCAAAAAATCCCTCACGGCCTGGATCATGGCGGCCATGGTACTGGGGGTATTAGTGGGTTTTGAATTCCCCGCTTTTTCCCAGCAATTGAAATTCCTCCGCCAGATTTTCCTGAACCTGGTAAAGACCATCGTGGCACCGCTTTTATTCTCCACCCTGGTAGTGGGTATTGCAGGTCATTCGAATCTGAAACAGGTGGGCCGGCTTGGGTGGAAGTCCCTGCTCTATTTTGAAGTGGTAACAACCATTGCCCTGGTCATTGGCATTATCGCCATCAATATATCACAGGCGGGTGTTGGGATCGTGCAACCGGAGATCATGGAAAAATTACCGGAGACCAAGGCTTTGACCTGGGATGAACATATTGTAGATATTTTCCCGACCAATTTTATCAAAGCGATTTATGACGGTAAAGTATTACAGATTGTAGTATTCTCTGTGCTTTTTGCTATCGGACTGGCCATGTTAAAGGACGAGAAGAAAAGACCCATGATACGGGCCTGTGAGAGTTTGTCAGAAGCCATGTTCAAGTTCACCAATATCATCATGTACTTTGCCCCGATTGGTATCGGTGCTGCGATGGCTGTTACCGTGGGTCACCTGGGCATTGGTGTACTGAAGAACCTGATGCAACTGGTACTCACCCTGTATGCAGCCCTGATCGTATTTCTCTTTGGTGTTTTATTACCCGTGGCCATGTTTATTAAAATACCGATCAAAAAATTTATCCAGGCCATCCGAGAACCGGTATCCATTGCCTTTGCCACCACCAGTTCAGATTCTGCCTTACCCAAGGCCATGGAAAACATGGAAAAATTCGGAGTGCCAAGCAGGATTGTATCCTTTGTGATTCCTACCGGATATACATTTAACCTGGATGGCACTACATTATATCTTTCTCTTGCATCAGTATTTGTTGCCCAGGCGGCTGGCATGCACTTAAGCATCGGAGCTCAATTGACGATGGGATTGATATTAATGCTCACCAGTAAAGGAGTGGCCGCGGTTCCCAGGGCATCGCTGGTGATATTGATTGCCACAGCTGATCAGTTCCACCTTCCGATGTGGCCGATTGCGGCGATCTTTGGTATTGATGAACTGATGGATATGGCCCGCACTTCCGTGAATGTAATCGGTAATACCCTCGCCAGTTGCGTTATCGCCCGCTGGGAAGGAGAATTTGATGATGAAAAAGCATTGGCCTTTAATGAAAAAACAGCCGATGCCATCCGCGATAAACCCTCAATATCCTAATATCTTAATATCATAATATCTAATTCCTAATACCCAATACCTAATCCCCACTCATGGACATCTTCTTCTTACTCGATAGCTTTCACTGGAGCCAGCTTTTTCAGCCCCAATGGTATATTGAAAACGGCGGACTCTGGCTGCTGCTCTTTGTGGTGTTTGCGGAAACAGGTCTCTTTGTCGGTTTCTTCTTGCCGGGAGATTCCCTGCTCTTTGTGGCAGGCATCTATGCGCATGAATTTAAAGACAGTGCTGGTATCCTGAAACCCGGACTGGGCAATGAAGTGCTGAACTGGTTCGGATTCCATTATCCCAATTACAGTTACTGGCTGGATTTAATGATATTGGTTGGATTGATTTCAGCCGTTGGTATTCTGGGAAATGCCGTGGGATACTGGACCGGTAAAAAAGTAGGTCCTGCGATGTATCACTGGAGAGATCGCTTCTTATTTAAAAAGCGTTACCTGCACCAGGCCCATGATTTTTATGAAAAGCATGGCGGACTGGCGGTGATCGGTGCCCGTTTTCTTCCTTTTATCAGAACCTTTGCCCCCATCGTGGCAGGGATCGTGCAAATGGATCGCAAGAAATTCCATTTCTATAATGTGATTGGTTGTATTGCCTGGGTCACTACCATGGTACTCGGCGGATTCTTCCTGCAAAAATGGATACTGAATCAATTCGGCTTTGATTTAAAGGAACATCTTGAAATCATTGTGCTGGGTATTGTGCTGGTGACCACGGCACCCGTGATTATTAAAATGATGAGTGGAGGGAAGAAGAAAGATACAACAACGCCCACCGCATAAATCAGTACATAAACGATGACTGCCCCCGCCCAAAAACACCATTCCGTTTTCAATATTGCTGTGATCGTGGCAGCACTGGGTTATTTCGTGGATATCTATGACCTCCTGTTGTTCACGATTGTAAGAGAGCCGAGTCTGAAAGGACTTGGCGTAGACCTGACCAATACCAAAGAAGTAATTCATGCCAGTACCATGGTGATCAACTGGCAAATGTGGGGGCTGTTGATCGGCGGGATTATCTGGGGAGTGATGGGTGATAAAAAAGGAAGACTGAGTGTGCTCTTTGGATCCATCATTATTTATTCCATTGCCAATTTTTTCACCGGCTTTGTACAGGATGTACAGCAATATGCATATGCCCGTTTTGCAGCGGGTATCGGACTGGCAGGTGAACTCGGTGCCGGTATCACCCTCGTGAGTGAATTACTTCCCAAAAATAAAAGAGGGATCGGTACTTCCCTGGTGGCAGGGATCGGACTCTTTGGAGCAGTGGCCGCTTATTTTACTTTCCGCTTAACAGATGACTGGCGGCTTTGCTACAAGATTGGTGCGGGCTTAGGTGTGATGCTGCTCTTCTTACGGGTTTCCGTTGCCGAAAGCGGAATGTTCAAACAAGTGCGGGAATCAAAAGTGGCCCGCGGAAATTTCCTGATGTTCTTTACCAATGCCAAACGCTTTCGTAAATATGCACTCGCGATCCTGATCGGGTTACCTACCTGGTTTGTGATTGGTATCCTCGTTAATCTGAGTAACCGTTTCGCGACGGCTTTTTACGGGGATAATAATATAGAATCCGGGCGGGCTATCATGTATGCTTATTCCGCCATCGCAGTTGGTGATATCCTGGTGGGTTTTGTGAGCCAGTATTTCAAAAGCCGGAAAAAAGCGTTGTACCTATTTTACTTTTTCGCGATTGTTTCCGGCATCTATTTCTTCAGCGGCAATATCCGCAACGATGCCAGTATGTATATTGCCTGTGCGATGCTTGGTTTCAGCACCGGCTTCTGGGCCATCTTCGTTACCATGGGTGCCGAACAATTCGGTACAAATCTCCGAGCCACCGCTGCCACTACTATTCCCAATATGGTGAGGGGCTCCCTGCCACTGATCAATTTAATGTTTGTGAACTGGTTCCAGAAAACCAATGGCTGGTCCTTTGTGCAGAGTGCGATCATCACCGGGATCGTGGTCATGGTCATTACCCTGATTGCTGCTTATTTTACGGAAGAAACTTTTCATAAGGACCTCGACTATATGGAAACAGAAGAAATGTATCCCTAAAAACCTGTAGTGGCTAAATTCCTGGTCATACGTTTTTCCTCCATCGGTGATATTGTACTCACATCACCAGTGGTCCGCTGCCTGAAACAACAGGTACCGGATGCGGAAGTGCATTTCCTTGTGAAAGATAAATTCCATTCCATCGTTCAGCACAATCCCTATATTGATAAAGTACATGTGCTGGCCCATAGCTGGGAACTGATGATTGAAGAATTAAAGACAGAAGACTACGATTATATCATCGATCTCCACCATAATGTAAAAACGCTGAGGGTAAAGAAGGCACTGTCCGCAGGATCCGCCGGGAAACTAAAAGCCTTTTCTTTTTATAAACTGAATATTCAGAAATACCTGCTCACGGCATTTAAAATTAACCTGCTTCCGAAAAAACATATTGTAGACCGATACCTGAAAACAGTGGAATCTTTCGGAGTAAAAAATGACGGACAGGGACTTGATTATTTTATCGCAGAAGAAGAGAAGACCAAACTGAAAGATATTCCTGCCTCCCATCAGGCCGGTTATATTGCCTGTGTAATCGGGGCAGCACATGGCACCAAGAAATGGCCCCTGCATAAATGGAAACAATTCTGCACGGAAATAAAACATCCTGTCATCTTACTCGGTGGCCCGGAAGACCGCGAAGCCGGCGATGCTATTGCTTCGGTTGATGATATCAAAGTGTACAATGCCTGTGGTAAGTTCAGTCTGAATGAAAGTGCCGACCTGGTCCGCAAAGCCAAACTGGTAATCACCCATGATACGGGTTTAATGCATATCGCTGCGGCTTATAAAAAACCAATCATCTCTATCTGGGGAAATACCGTACCGGCGTTTGGGATGACACCCTATTTTGGTGCCGCCATGGTGCCTGACGTGATTTTACAGGTACAGAAACTATGGTGCCGTCCCTGTTCCAAGATCGGATACAATAAATGTCCGCTCGGCCATTTCAAATGCATGGAAAAAATTGCCGTGGAAGATTTGTTACAAAGAACCAGGCAAAGTATCTGATCTGGGATCAGCACTTTGCCCGGTATAGTTGTTTAGAAAAAGAAAATGAAGAGCAACGCAAATGCCATCACAAATCCAACAATCACCAGTCGGGCCTGTGCATTTTCATCGTCCAGCAGGAGTCTAAATTTTTTCATAACCTGATTTTTTTAGTTTTACAATAGATTTCGAAATCAGGTTTTCCAGGAATGGGTCACGGAAATTCAGAAAGGATAGGAGTGCAGATGGGGCAAAAATAGAATACGGATTTTGTATTTGCAATCTTAACCCCATAGGAAATATACGTTTCTGCATATCTATTTCATCCAATCAACTCTTTTTTAACATGAACCGCCTTTTATTAATCATTTTCATGCTGCTGGGTATTCGTTGTTTTACGATAGCACAGGCTGTTGACAATAAAATTGATTCCTTCCGGGCCGGTACCGATATCCTTATCAGCGTTGACCGGCCCTTAATAATACAATCGAAACGACCAACCGTACTCGTGCTTTATGCCCTTCCTAACGGTAACAGCACAGCGCAAACGATGGGGAAGAAAATGCAGGAGGGTGATGACTGGCATTTTGATATCCAGCATATCCGGGCCCAAACGGCATTTATCCGCCGGGAATGGAAAAAGACCAACCTCATCGTCGTTTATCTCGAAAACAATTACAGGAGCTGGCCGGCCTGGAAACAAAAGCATCCCGACTTTAAAGAAAAGATTCCTAAACTGGTTGACTCATTGGCTACACATATTGGCGGGAAGGGTTGTCAGGTTTATCTCAACGGACACAGCGGGGGAGGCAGTTTTATTTTCGGCTACCTGGCCGGTGTGCAAAAAATCCCTTCATTTATAAAACGGATCAGTTTTCTGGATAGCAATTACGGATACGATAGCAGTTATTATCCGGTCCTTCGTCAATGGCTTCAAAAAAGTAAACAGGCATCTCTTACTGTATTTGCTTATAACGACAGTGTGGCATTATACAATGGTAAACCGGTTGTTTCAGCAACAGGAGGCACCTGGTACCGGAGCTGGATGATGGTGAAGCATTTCAGTCTGGATTGGAACATGGATTATCAACCGGGAGATAGTATCCAGTCAGTGTTCAGTAAAAAGAAAAATATTCAGTTCTATTTTAAATCAAATCTGAATCAGGGGATCTATCATACGCAGCAGGTGGAATACAATGGGTTTATCCATTCGATACTCGCCGGTACCCCATACGATTCAAGGCGCTATCAGTACTATGGCCATAGAGCTTATCAGGAATTCATCCGCTGATCTCAGAGCTCATAAGTAAAACCGGTAGAAAAATTATAAATGGTCTTGGGAGCTGTTCCCGCCGGGAAGCGGTCATGCAGGTAATTCCATTTGACTGCCAAAGAAAAATGAGGAGTGGCTTTTACCTTGAACATAAACTGATTCATGAAGCGGTAATCACCGAACTCAGCCAACCGCGGCTGGAAATAAGTGGTACTGATCATCTCCAGATAATCCTGCGGTAACCAGGTAAAGGAGAGATAACTGCTATTGCGTAAATCACTGTGTTCAACCGCAGGGGTCGTAGCCTCTTTTTCATTTTCATACATCATGAGGGTGGCTGCGTACATTTTGAAGCGGGGCTTTTTAATCAGCTTGAACCTGGGTCCGGTGCCCAGGAGGATCCTTGATTTGATTTGGGTGATATCATTGTTCTGGTACTGCCCGAAAAATTCCCAGCGCAGCCATTCATTGACTTTACGGTTATAACGAAGATGAAACAATCCATCAGACAAAAAATTCTTTCCGGATACTTTCAGTAAATTATAATTCCCGAGTATTAACCACAGGCCCTGATCATTGCTGGTCTTATACTGGAGATGCGCATCGGCATTGGCCCCGAAAATTTTGATGGTATTCCGGGTCATACTGAATGCAGCCCCAAAACTTCCCTGCCATCCCACTGTATCGGATTGCATCCGGGCACTTTCAACATTCACGATCTGGGTTTTACCTGCGATAGAAAAGAACAAAACGGCCAGCACCAGCAAGGCCTTTTTCAAAAGAAGGGTTGACTGCATTGCGTATCATAAGTGATAGCTTAAAATGGATAAGTAGGTTTTGGTGTAAGATTTATTCCATCGAAAAATCAGGATAAGCATTCAGCAGGTCATCCATCCTGCTTTGCGGAAAGCTTTTACGCTGCCTGAAATTTTTAATCACCATTTTTGCTGAATCCGGATTATTTTCTTCCAGGTAAGTGGCCGCCAGTTCCAGCTGGGCATCAGCAAATGCAGGATAGTTGGCGGTTACCAGCAACAGGTGTTCTTTTGCTTTGACCGGATTCTCCATCACATTATAACAGAGATAACGGTAATAATCCAGAAAAGGATCTTTATTGATCATTTTATCAACGGCATTGATGGCGCCCATGACCTTGTCATATTCTTTGCGCATAAAATAAGCATCCATCAGGATGAGTTGCATATTGGCTTCATCGGGAAAAGCCGCCAGTAATTCATCAATAGCCTGCTGGTGTTTTTCATCATCCAGTCCGGAGCAGATTTCCACCTTCACAATCCGGAAGGCTTTTGCTTTCCGGCCTTCTTCAGGGATATTCATGTAGATGTCATAGGCTTCCTGGTATTCACCGGCATTTATTTTTTTACGGATATCAGGCAGGGAACTGATCCAGGAATCTGTTTTATTGCTTTTATCAATGATTCCGGCAAACTGATCGTAAATGCCTTTGATGGTGACTGACAAATTTTCACCGGAGGTATAAACAAAAATATCTGCGATCCTGATATCTCCCTTTTTCCTTTTCAGCTCCATATCATGGTAATTGATACTGCCATCGCTGTAGAGGCGGAAAATCATGTGTTGTTTGCTGTCTTTCTCATATATCCTCACCAGTTCATAACTGCCTTCCTTTGATAGGGCTTCCACGATCTTGCTGCCCATATTGGCGGCCTTGCGGATTCCGGCACCAAATTCCCGGGCGCCACTGTTGGATTTTAATCCGGCACGGCTGATGATTTCATCGCGGTCAACGGCATCATCCATAAACTGGCCATCCTTTTTTTCGATGGACTGTTGCAGTTGTTTGGCAAATTCCCTGGCTTCTTTTTCAAGAATGGGTTTTTCCTTTGCCACCACAGGCAAAAAGGAAAATAGCTAACAGAATGGGGAGCACTCTCCCTTGCAGGATGGCGATGCCTTTATTATTCATCATTATGTATTGGGGTTAAAGCTGGGTTGAAACAAAACAGGAAATATCTTATGCAGTCTCGCCTGTTTCTTTTTGTCCAGCATATCGTAGGTCTTGTTGAATTTCTGCAGACAAATCACCTGCAATGCTTTTTGCTGACCGGCACGGATCTCGTTTACAATAACCGTGGCTACGGCTTCCGGTACAAAGGCATCCCCGGTTTCAAAAATGATACGGTCATGCATTTGCCCCGTACCCAGGTAACTTTTGAAAAGCCTTTCCTGAATATACCTGGCCAACTGATCAGCACTTACCGTATCCCGGCCCACCGTGACCAGCCCAAACTCATCCACTTTTACCTGTAATACTTTTTCGGCGGCAGGAGGATGGGCCGCAGAAAGGAGACCGAAAATCAGTCCCGGAAGCAGAAGGAAAAATCGCATAACCAGTATGTTTGGAAATTTGAAGTTAGTGGTTTTTACTGTAGTTCACTGAGCTCCAGCCAGCGCATTTCTTTCTCATCCAGCAGCCTGCCGATTTCGGTGATCCGCAGCGAAAGCGCCTGCAGTTCCTCAAAAGGGGTATCTCCGCTATTCAGTTTTTCCGTCACGATTTCTTTTTCCCGGTTCAGTTCAGGGATTTCTTTTTCCAGTAATTCAAACTCTCTTTTTTCTTTATAAGATAACTGCCGCTTAGCCGTTTGGGTTTTTTCAACACTCACTGCCGCAATGGATGGTTGATCCGTTTGCGTTAGGGTGGTGCCAATCCGCTCCTGTACGCCTTCTTTATCTTTAGCTAGCCGGATCTGTTCTTCCCGGTACTGGGAATAATTCCCCGGGAAATCCCTGATCCATCCATCTCCTTCAAAAACAAATAAATGGTCGACCAGCCGGTCCATGAAATAACGGTCATGGGATACGATCAGCAGGCAACCCGGGAATTCACTCAGAAAATTTTCCAGTACACCGAGTGTGGGCAGGTCAAGGTCATTGGTAGGTTCATCGAGGATCAGGAAATTAGGATTGCGGAAAAGAATCGACAGCAGGTGCAGTCTTCTTTTTTCTCCCCCGCTCAGTTTACTGATATAGGTATACTGTTTATCCGGATCAAATAAAAATAACTGCAGGAACTGCGCCGCACTGAGGGAACCACCACCGGCCAGTGGAAAATGTTCGGCCATGTTTTTTACAAACTCAATCACCCGCATGTCTTCTTTCACTACCAGTCCCTGCTGCGAATAATTGCCGAATAGGACGGTATCACCCACATTGATTTTTCCGCTGTCGGCCTGTTCTAAGCCCTGCAGGATATTGATAAATGTGGATTTGCCCACCCCGTTTTTGCCCACCACACCAATCCTTTCTCCTTTTTTAAAAGTGTAATCAAATCCTTTGAGCAATACTTTTTCTCCATAGCTTTTATATACTTTCTTCAGCTCGATTACTTTTCCGCCCAGCCGGTTCATTTTCATTTCCAGCTGGAGCTGTTCATCCAGTATTTGCTGTTTCGCTTTTTTCTCTACTTCATAAAAATTATCCTGCCGGCTCTTGCTCTTGGTGGTTCTGGCCCGGGGTTGCTTGCGCATCCATTCCAGTTCTTTTCGATACAAATTTCTTGCTTTGTCAATACTGGCCGCTTCACTTTCGGTACGGGCTGCTTTCTTCTCCAGGTAATTGGCATAATCACCTTTATAAGAATAGAGTTCGGATCCGTCCAGTTCCCAGATTTCATCGCAAACAGTATCCAGAAAATAGCGGTCGTGGGTCACCAGTAAGAGGGTGGTATTTTCTTTATCCAGATAATGTTCCAGCCATTCCACCATTTCCACATCCAGGTGGTTGGTGGGTTCATCCATCACAAGTAATACATGTTTATGTTCAAAGCCCACATCAATCAGGGTCCGGGCCAGGGCTACTCTTTTGCGCTGACCACCACTCAGGGTACGTACTGGCTGGTTAAGCTGATGGATATTCAGTTTACCCAGCACCTGTTTTACTTTGGCATCAAAATCCCAGGCACCCAGTTCATCCATTTTCATAACGGCAGCACTGAGCAGTACCGGATCATCCTGTTCACTGATGACCTCATATTCCCGGATGGCATTCATGATGGGATGGTTATGGAAAAAAATATTATCCACCACCGATTTGTCTTCCATAAAGGCGGGTTCCTGTTCAAACAGTACCACATCCACATCCTTATTGATCCAGGCCTTACCCTCATCAGGGGTTTCTTTGCCCGCCAGGATCCGGAGCAGGGTGGATTTCCCGGTACCATTCCGGGCCACGAGGGCAATTTTATCTCCTTCTTCTATATGAAAAGAAATATTGGAAAACAGGGGTTGGATGCCATAACTCTTACTAAGACCTTCCGCAGAAACATAATGCATGGCGCAAATATAGCTCAACGGCCGGCAAGCCAGATCAATCCGCAAAGCAGGAGGGTGGTTATTATGATCAGCAGGAGAGAATATTTTTCCTGCCGGTAACGGCGACCTGTTTTTTGCCTTTGATCCCGTATCAGTTCAAGGGCCGCCGTATCGGTTCCGGCTAGTTTTTCCAGCTGGTCATATACGGGCGAAGTAAAGGCCGGTGGCAGGGCCTTGCTGGCCTTTAGTATTTTTTGAATCGCTTCCCGGATGGTATTATTCTCCTGAAAAGGGTGAAGCTGTTCAATAGCAGTATCGGGGATCAATTCCAGTATATATTCCTGTAAACCGCCTTTATCCATCCGGAATACATCCAGGGTGGATACATATTTCTCCAGTTCCAATGCCTGTTTCAGCAGGTTCACGGGTGTAACAGTATCCTGTGTTCTTTTTTTACCGATACTCTGGTTATACCAGCGTTGCTGCAGGTAATATTCTTTTTTCGAGGGATCAGATAATACTTCATAAGCCTCCTTGATCTCCGTAAAACGGGCATTGGCATAGGGATCATTGGGCTTTTTATCAGGATGGTAAATAAGGGCCAGTCGCCGGTAAGCCTTCCTGATCTCCGCTGCTGTGGCCGAGGGTTCCAGTTCCAGGATGGCGAAATAGTTCTTGATATTAAACATGGGGGCGAAGATAAAGCCGGAAGTCCAAGGAAAGTTATTGTGACAATCTGATAACCGAAGCGGCAGGATTCTTGTGTTAAAAGAAGTTACCTTTAAGCATCTGATTAAATAAAATACATTGTATGGATAATAAAATGAAGGGGAGAAGGGATTTCCTGAAAAAAACCGGGTTGGCAGGTGCTGCCGCTGTTGTACTTCCACATTGGGCCTGTGCCGGTACAAAGGGAATCAATACTCCGTTTGCAGCAGAAGAAATACCTTATCAGCAGCAGGCATTGTTGTATAGCTATAGCGCACTGGAACCAGCCATTGATGCCATGACGATGGAGATCCATTACAGTAAACATGCCGCAGCGTATACCAAAAATCTGACCGATGCGCTTACTGCGGAAGCAGTGGATCCAACAAAAGAAAAACTGACCGCCTTACTGGGAAAGATTTCAAAATACTCTGCCAAGATGCGGAATAACGGTGGTGGTCATTATAATCATGAGTTCTTCTGGAAAAGCATGAAGGCACCCGCAGAAGGCAATGCCCCGGCAGGGACGGTATTGCAATCCATTCAAAAAGATTTTGGATCAGTGGATACATTCAAAACCCAGTTTGCCGATGCAGGTAAGAACCGATTTGGCAGTGGATGGGCCTGGTTGGTGAAATCTAATGATGGCAAATTAATGGTGGGATCAACTCCTAATCAGGATAATCCATTGATGGACCTGAGTGATTTAAAAGGCACGCCCCTGCTGGCACTGGATGTATGGGAACATGCCTATTACCTGAAATACCAGAATCGCCGGGCAGATTATATCAATGCCTGGTGGAGCCTGGTGAACTGGTCGGTAGTGCAGAAAAGATTTGAGAGCGCCTGATCATTTCAGGTGCTTTCCAAAAAAATCTAGCGTGCGCTGCCAGGCTTGTTTGGCAGCCGCTTCATTATAACGGGTAGGGGCTGTATCATTGTGAAAAGCATGCTGGGCCCCTTCGTAAATATAAATTTCGTAGCTGATATTGTTTTTCTTCAGCGCTTCTTCATAAGCCGGTATACCTGCATTTACTCTTTCATCCAATCCGCCATAATGTAATTGAACAGCGGCTTTGATTTTGGCAACATCCTCTGCTGCCGGTTGTCTTCCATAAAAAGGAACTGCTGCTTTCAGGGAAGGCACATTCACGGCCAGGCTGTTCGACATGGCGCCACCCCAGCAAAATCCCACACAACCATAAATACCATTGGTATCTTTTCTCGTGGCGAGATAATCAAACACGTTAATAAAATTCTTCAGGTTATCTTCTGCTTTTAATTGCTGGAATTTAGTGCGTGCTTCATCCTCATTGGCAGGGGTACCACCTAAAGGTGCCAGTGCATTGGGGGCGATGGCCAGGTAACCGGCCTTGGCGGCCCGGCGGGTCACATCCTCGATATGGGCATTCAATCCGCGGTTTTCATGGATCACGACCACGGTGGCATATTTCTTTTCTTCTTTCGGACGGGCCACATAGGCCTGCATATCACCCCCACCCACACCGGGATACTTGATCATTTCGGTTATTAAATCATCCTGAGGGGTCACCGCAGCATGCGCATAATTCACTTCCAGCATGGGCAATAAGGCCATGGCCGCAGCAGTACCACCGGCCAGCAGGGTTAGTTTTTTCAGAAACTCCTGACGGCTAAGGGGTTTGTGGGTGTATTCGTCGTATAAATTGATGATACGCTGGTCCATAAAAAAATGTTTGATTAAAATTAAGCTTTTCCGGTTTTGATCGGTCTAATACTGTTCGTCAAAAACGAGGATACTGCTTCATTGGTTGCTACCCGGCTTCAGATGATAAAAAAATAATATCTTTATTAGGTACTCCGGTATTTGAAAACCAAACCAAAGTCATGAAAAAACTAAGCCTTTACAGGAATATCTCCCTTTTATTCCTGTTGATCAGTTCCATTTTTTTATTCAATGCCTGTCAGCGCGAAATTGAAGGTGGTGGCGTGCCTGCGCCAACCCCAACCCCTCCCGGACCAGTGGTGAATGATGCCATCATGGTAACCGGCGGGGTGAATGGAATTGTGGTGGATGAAAATAACCAGCCTGTTGCCGGGGTGACGGTGACCAGCGGAACAGCCAGTACCACGACCGACCGCTATGGCGCTTTTAAATTCAGGAATATCAGTCTCTCCAAGGCGAATGCAACGGTCAAAGTAATTAAAAACGGATACTTCAATGCTTTCCGCAGTTTTCCGGCTACAGCAGGTGTCATCAATAATGTTCGGATCAAACTAATCCCTAAAACCAATAGCGGCAGCTTTACTGCATCAACCGGTGGTACTATTTCCATTGCGGGTGGCGGTAAACTGGTTATGCCGGCCAATGCCATTACTGATGCCGGTGGTACAGCCTATAGCGGCACCGTGAATGTGGCCATGGCCTGGATTGATCCTTCATCTGCTGATTTACCCTTTATCCTGATGGGTGACCTGCGCGGGATAACCACAGGCGGAGAAGAAAGAGGCTTATCTACCTATGGTATGCTGGGAGTGGAACTCACAGGACCGGGCGGTGTGCCCATGAAAGTGGCAGCAGGAAAAACAGCAGAGCTAACATTCCCGATACCAGCTTCTTTACTGTCCGGCGCACCGGCCACGATTGATCTCTGGCATTTTGATGAAGCCACGGCCCGCTGGAAACAGGAAGGCACTGCTACTAAATCAGGTTCATTTTATATTGCGCAAGTGAGTCATTTCTCCTTCTGGAACTGTGATGCACCATTTCCGGTGATTGATCTTTGCATGAGTTTTAAGGATAATAATAACCAGCCCCTGGTCAATGCACAGGTAAGAATCAAACGGGTGGTCAATAATGCCTATGGATATGGACGTACCGATTCATTGGGTAATCTCTGTGGTAAAGTACCCAAAGATGAAGCCCTGGTATTGGAGGTGCTGGATATTTGTAATAATGTAATTTATACCCAGAACATTGGACCCTTTAGTGCCGCTGCGACATTGCCACCGGTGACCGTTAATATCCCTGCCGCCAATAACCTGATCATTACCGGAACCGTGACCAATTGTGCCAATGCCAATGTCACCAACGGCGCTGCAGCGATATATGTAACCGGCGGAAATCATTATGTGGTACCCATTACCAACGGAAGCTTTAGTTTAAGCCTGATCCGCTGCGGCAGCAATCCTATTAATTTTACCGTATTGGGAATTGATTATACGGCTTTTCAGCAATCAGCCCCCGTGGGTGGATCCGGAATCAGTGGAACCGTGAATGTGGGAACCTTGCAGGCCTGTGGTACTTCCTCTCTTCAGTTTATTGAAATCCTGGTGGATGGAAACCCTATTAACCTGGCTTCTCCTCCGGATAATATCAGTACCATTGATACCACACTTCCCAGCGGGCCTTATTCCGCAACAACAAGATCTGCGGGATACCGTCAATCAGCTGGCTCGCTTATCGGTGGTGATTTTACCTTCCTCAATAACGGTGTAGCTGCCAATAACCTGCCCCTGCAGGCTGTAACAGTATTTGCCGGATCCGGTGTGAGTTCACAAATGATTATTACTCCTAACCCGGTGGTGAATATTACCACATTCGGTCCTCCGGCATCCGGTTTTATTGAAGGCAGCTTCAGTATTCAGATGGATTTTTCCGGAACGCCCCGCAATGTGACTTTCAATTTCAGGGTGCGACGATAGTTATTGATACGTATCAAAATATTTGAGAAACAGGCTGCCGATGCAGCCTGTTTTTTTTTAACACGCATACAAAGTTTTGCTAAAACAGCCTTTCCAATTAAATCGGCCACTACCCATGGCATAGTTATAGCGTCTCTTTTAAGGGAAAAGAAGAAACCCAACCCGGCCCCGGATAACCGGGACGATTCACAAAACAATTTTATGATGAACGATTTATTACTAAAAGTTGGCCCCATGAAAAAAATCACAATGGCTGTCCTCGCATTGATACTGGTGCTGGGCAGTTTTACGCCGAATACCGCTTCGGCACAGTATTACGACGGGTACGATGATCGCGACCGCGATCTGACCTATCAGGATTTCTATGACGAACTGAGCCCTTATGGCCAATGGGTGGAATATCCCGGACAAGGCTATGTATGGGTACCGGATGCTGAATCCGATTTTCAGCCTTATAGTACCAATGGTCACTGGGTATGGTCCGATGACTATGAATGGATGTGGGTATCTGACTACGACTGGGGTTGGGCACCATTCCACTATGGCCGATGGGATCATGATGCAGGCTATGGTTGGTACTGGGTGCCGGGTTACGAATGGAGTCCGGCCTGGGTAGCATGGCGTGATGGTGGCGACTATTATGGTTGGGCACCTATCAGACCGGGTATCAATATCAGCGTCAATTTTAATATCGGTGGCTATAACCCGCCTAATAGTTTCTGGTGCTTTGCCCCGAGACGGTATATCAATTCACCAAGGATCTATGATTATTATGTAGACCGCAGGCAGAATCTTACGATCATTAACCAGACCACGGTCATCGTTAACAACTATCGTTATGGTGGTAACTATGGATTCCGTTCCGGTCCGCGCCGTTATGATGCAGAAGTGTATTGTGGCAGGATCAATCCGGTCCGGTTCAGACAAAGCAATACACCCGGCCGTTCCTCCTTCAGGAATAATGAAGTAAGCATGTTCCGCCCTAATGTAAGGAGAGACGAAGGCCGCAATTTTGCTCCCCGTCAGTTCGAACGTTACGATCGCAATGGTGGAAATTTCCGGAATAATAACGGAAACCGCCGGGAAGATAATGGTGGTATCAATAACAGAAGACCCGACTCCCGCGACCAGGCAAATAATAACCGATCATTTGACCGTCAAGGTAACGACCGATTCCGTGACCGCAATACAACGGAAAGACCGGTTGACAATAACCGTAGTTTCGATCGCAGGGATGATAATACAAATCGCAACAGGGATAATAATGGTGGGATGCGCAGGGACGATGGCAACAGACAACCTGATAATAACAGGAACAGTCCTTTTGACCGCAGCCGTACCGATCGCACCGATAATCCCGGTCGTCAGCCCATGGATCGAAGGGTAGATAATCCGCAGGGTAATCCTAACCGGCAACCTGTTGACCGCAGGATCGATAATCCGCAGGGCAATCCTAACAGGCAACCTGTTGATCGCAGGATCGACAATCCACAGGGAAACCCCAACCGGAATATGGAACCAGGTGGCCGCCCAACAAGGGAACCATCAGCCCAGCCCGATAACCGTGGATTTGAAAGAAGGAATACGGATAATAATCCCGGCCGCACAAGGGAAGTAAGAACGAATGATCAGCCGCGTCAACCGCAGCAGATTGAAAGAAGGTCTGAACCCCGTCCGCAACCACAGGTAGAACGCAGACAGGAATCAAGACCGCAACCTCAGATGGATCGTCCGCAATCACAACCCCGTGAACGCAGCTTCGAAAGAAGAAGTGATGACGGTGGCGGAAGACAAAGAGAATCCGCTGGTGGAAATAACGGAGGTGGAAATAATGGTGGTGGAAGAAGAGGAAGATTTTAATTTAATATGCTGCCTTTAATACAAAGGGACCCTGCCGCTTGGTGGGGTCCTTTTTTTCAGTCTGTCAGTCTTCAGTCGGCAGTCATCAGTCGGCAGTCTGTCAGTCTATCAGTCTCTTCAGGGGGTTTAACAAAGTCTGCCAGTAGACAGACGAACAAATGTATATCAGTATATCAGCCACCCTCATAGGGAGCGCTTGTTGCACCCACGCCACGCAAGCCACTGGCCAAATAAGAACAGACGAACAAATGATTTAAGAATGATGAAATAACAGCCAACCCCCACTAGCCACTAGCCACCCCCAGCCCCTAAAGGGGAGGAGAGAAGTTGGAAGAAAAGTCGTTAGTCTTTAGTCGATAGTCGTGAGTCAAGAGTCAAGAGTGAATAGTCGATAATCGGAAACCCAATATCTAATTCCTAATAACTAATATCTTAATATCCCAACCCCCACTAGCCAATCCCCAATCAAGCTTCCGCCTCCATATAACTCTCCACCGGCTCACAGGTGCAAATCAGATTCCGGTCCCCATGTGTATTATTCACCCTGGCTACCGAAGGCCAGAATTTATTCAGCGTTACATAATACAAGGGGAAGGCAGCTTCCTGGCGGCTGTATGCATGATTCCATTCATTGGCCGTTAATACAAACTGTGTATGCGGTGCATGTTTGAGCGGATTATCTTTTTTATCTGCTTTGCCTTCTTCAATGGCACGGATCTCTTCACGGATCGAAAGCAAGGCATCACAAAAACGATCCAGTTCGCCCTTGTCTTCACTCTCCGTGGGTTCAATCATGATGGTACCTGCTACGGGGAAACTCATGGTCGGAGCATGGAAGCCGTAATCAATCAAACGCTTAGCCACATCTTCTGCTTCGATCTCGGCAGATTTTTTAAAGGGACGCAGGTCCACAATAAATTCATGCGCACACTGACCGTTATCATTGGTATATAAAATATCGTAGGCACCATCCAGTCTGGCGCGCATATAATTCGCATTCAGGATCGCATATTCAGTCGCTGCTTTTACGCCTCTGGCACCCAGCATCCGGATATACCCATAACTGATGAGCAGGATGCTGGCAGAACCATAAGGCGCTGCACTCACGGCATTGCTTGTTCCATTCTCCACATGTCCGGGTAAATGTTTGGCCAGGTGTGCTTTCACACAAATGGGGCCCATGCCGGGACCACCACCACCATGCGGGATGGCAAATGTTTTATGCAAGTTCAGGTGACAAACATCCGCACCAATTAATCCGGGTGCCGTCAATCCTACCTGTGCATTCATATTCGCGCCATCCATGTAAACCTGTCCGCCGTGCTGGTGGATGATATCGGTGATTTCTTTTACCGTTTCTTCATACACCCCATAAGTACTGGGATAGGTGATCATGATACCGGAGAGTTCATTGCTATACTGTGCCGCTTTGGCTTTCAGGTCTTCCACATCAATGTATCCGTTCTCCAATGCTTTTACAACGACTACTTTCATTCCTGCCATGACCGCACTGGCCGGATTGGTACCATGTGCCGAGATCGGAATCAGCATTACTGTGCGGTGATGATCACCATTGGCTTCATGATAAGCGCGGATGGTTAACAGTCCGGCATATTCACCCTGAGCGCCACTGTTAGGCTGCAGACTACAGGCGTCAAATGCTGTGATCTTGCAGAGGTATTTGCTGAGTTCTTCGGCCATAAAATGATATCCTCCTGCCTGATCAACCGGTGCAAAAGGATGGATCCTGCTCCAGTGTGCCCAGCTCAAAGGCATCATCTCGGTGGCTGCATTCAGTTTCATGGTGCAGCTGCCCAATGAGATCATGGAAGTATTCAGCGAAAGATCTTTGTTCTCCAGCTGCTTGATATAACGCATCATCTGGCTTTCGCTATGATGGGTATTGAATACCGGGTGGGTCAGGAATGCAGAAGTCCGGCTCAGTTGTGAGGGAATATGTTGCAGCATTTCACTCTGATAAATATCAAATGCCACCGGATCCTTATCATTTTCAAAACAATTGATGAGGTCATAGAGATCGGCCACATCAGTTGTTTCGTCAATGGAAATACCGATCAGGTTGCTGCCGATATAACGCAGATTGATTTGCTGACGTTCGGCCTTGCTGCGGATAGCTGCCTGGTCCTTTACTTTAATGACAATCGTATCAAAGAAATGATCCGACAAGAGGGCGAACCCTCTTTCCAGAATAGCCGCTGCTACGGTTTGTGTATACAGTGCAATCCTTTTTGCAATATTTTTTAATCCATCTGGTCCATGGTAAACCGCATACATCGCTGCCATATTTGCCAGTAAGGCTTGCGCTGTACAAATATTAGAAGTTGCTTTTTCTCTCTTGATATGTTGTTCCCTGGTTTGCAGGGCCATTCTTAATGCACGGTTGCCCTGCGCATCAATGCTTATACCGATGATCCGTCCGGGAATGCTTCTTTTGAATTCATCCTTTGTAGACATAAAAGCAGCATGCGGTCCGCCATATCCCAGCGGTACGCCAAAGCGCTGGGCAGAACCTACGGCTACATCCGCACCCAGTTCACCGGGAGGCGTCAGCAGGGTCAGTGCCAGCAAGTCGGTGGCCATTACCACATAACCACCCGCAGCATGTACTTTATCAATAAAGCTGCGATAGTCCTGTATAGATCCTTTATCATTCGGGTATTGTACAATTGCACCGAAATAAGTGGAGTCAATTGTTGCTGTTTGATAATCGCCTTCTACTAATTCAATCTGCACCGGAACGGCCCTGGTAAGCAACACATCTTTTGTTTGCGGAAACAGTTCTTTGTCTACAAAAAACTTTGGCCTTTCAATATTGTCCTGCTTATTCAGGGTATTGAAGAACATGGTCATGGCTTCTGCAGCTGCAGTCGCTTCATCCAGCAGGGAGGCATTGGCAATACTGAGACCGGTGAGGTCACTGACCATGGTTTGAAAATTCAGCAGGCTTTCCAGACGGCCCTGTGAAATCTCGGCCTGGTAAGGCGTGTACTGGGTGTACCATCCCGGGTTTTCAAAAATATTCCGGAGAATCACGGAAGGGGTAATGGTATCATAATAACCCTGACCGATATAGGTGCTGAAAACTTTATTACGAAGAGAGATATCCTTGATATGCCGCAGGTATTCATGTTCACTCATAGCAGCAGGGATATCCAGTTCTTCCTGCATCCGGATGGTAGCAGGGACTGTCTGACTGATCAGTTCTTCCAGGCTTTTCACCCCGATTTTTTTCAGCATGCGATTGCTGTCGGCTTCATGCGGACCAATATGACGGGCAAAAAATTCGTTGGATTGTTGTTCAAGAAGATTCATAAATGAAAGAATTCTGTTTTGTCAAAAAAACATATGGATCAGATGGTCAGAAAGATCGGGCGGAGCATCGGATCAAACAGGTCAGCAGGGCTGGAGGCGATACTGTTGCTGTTTGGAACTTCAAGACTGCCAGGAACGTAGGTGACTATCTTTTAGCGCTGCAAAGTTACGAGCAATACAGGATAAATCAGACTGGTTGTTCAAGCTGGGGATAAGCCGTGCACTGTTTGTTCAAACCTTTTACAGGCTTGCATCCTGTCCTGCCTGTGCTTTTTCAGATTTCCGTAATTCCGAACTGGTCAGACTGCTGCCATCATGGCTCCAGCCGGGTGGCCCAAACAGGTATTGCCAGCGTTGCCGGAAACTGAGGCCTTTTTTTCCCAGGTCATGACCGATACTTTTCCATTCATGAACCAGGATATGCAGCGGGTCTTCCTTTGTGAGCGGCTTGGTCAATCCATAGCGGATGGGCTGGTATTCAGCGGCCGGTAATTCCGGCTGAAAAGTGCCGAATAATTTGTCCCAGATGATCAGGAACATCCCCATGTTTTTATCCAGGTAAAGCGCATTGGAACCATGGTGCACCCGGTGATGGGAGGGGGTAACCAGAAAATATTCCAGGAAACCCAGTTTGCCGATTTTCTCGGTATGTACCAGGATCCCCCAGGTTTGGGTGGCAGCATAAACAAAGGCAATATCAATAGGCTGGAAGCCGAGCAGGGCAATCGGGATAAAATAAAGAAAACGATATAAAGGTTCCATTACCGAAGACCGGAAGCCAACGGTGAGGTTGAATTTAGGGGAAGAATGATGGGTGACATGGGTGGCCCAGAACAAACGGCAATAATGATCTACCCGGTGCAGCCAGTAATACATGAAATCTTCAAACACAAATAAAACGATCCAGTACAACCAGGGATTGGCAATTGGATCCGTCAGCCGATGCGTATAAAAGAAACTGAGTACGATACCGATGGAAACCGCCCGGAATAACAAATCCAGTCCTCCATTGAGTATCATAAAATAAATATTCTGCAAAGTATCTTTCAGGCTGTAACTGTCCTGTTTCCGCAGCTTGCTGATAAAAATCTCGACACCGATTACGATCAGGTAAAGGGGAGTGGTGATCAGTATCAGAAGTTGTTCCCTGGCGGTTGTGCCCATGGGGCAAAAGTAGGGAACAGTCGGCAGTCTACAGTCGGCAGTCGACAGTCAGCAGTCGTCAGTCAGCAGTCGACAGTCAGCAGTCGTCAGTCAGCAGTCGTCAGTCAGCAGTCGTCAGTCAGCAGTCGTCAGTCAGCAGTCGTCAGTCAGTCAGTCAGCAGTCGTCAGTCAGTCAGTCTATCAGTCTGTCAGTCTATCAGTCTCTTAATAGGGAGCGTTTGTTGAACAAAAGAAAGGCTCCCCAAATAAGAGCAGACGAACAAATGATATCAGAATGATGAAATAACAGCCAACCCCCACTAGCCGAACCCTACTCGCCACTAGCCACTAGCCACTCGCCACCCCCAGCCCCTAAAGGGGAGGAGAGAAGTCGGAAGAAAAGTCGTTAGTCGATAGTCGTGAGTCAAGGGTCAAGAGTGAATAGTTGATAATCGGAAACCCAATATCTAATTCCTAATAACTAATATCTTAATATCCCAACCCCCACTAGCCGAACCCCACTAGCCACTCCCCACTCGCCATTCCCTTCTTCCGTACTTTCCGACTTCCGGACTATATTGCATCCATGTCCAAAGACCTCCTCACCAACTGGCAAAAAAAATCAGGCGAACGCCAGAAAGAGTATAAAAAATTCCTTCACAGGGCGAATAAGAACCAGGTGCTGAAACAATTGCCAGCCCTGAATGAAGAGGCATTTGAAAAAATTGATTGTCTGCAATGTGCCAATTGCTGCAAAAATTATTCTCCCCGATTTACGCCGCCCGATATCAAGCGAATCAGCAAATACCTGGGGATGAAGGAAGGCGATTTCAGGGATGCCTACCTGCGGGTGGATGAGGATGGCGATAATGTAATGAAAGAAATGCCCTGCTCTTTTCTGGGAGCTGATAATTACTGCAGCATTTATGAAGTAAGACCTACGGACTGTGCCCGCTTCCCTTATATGGATGATGATTTCATGCTTAAAAGACAGCCTCTTGCCCTGAAGAATTCCAGTTTCTGTCCCATTACTTATTTCGTGATTGAACGCCTGATTGTGGCATTGAAATAATACCGCAGCATCGCTTAGCTGAACAGGGATTGCTGTGCGAACAGGCACGACAAAATGGATTTATTTTGTGCAAAATGTCGTATATTCGCTCATGACCAAGCCGGTTAAAAAATCGATCAGGGCAGTAAAAAGCAAAGCCAGTGTTGTTGTGGAAGAGGCCCTGCCTTTGTATACACCCCTTCGTACCATTCTGGGCGGGCATCAGGCATCGGTTTCATCTCCTTCCGGTGAATATGATCTGATTGCGTTAACAAGGGATGGGGTTAAAAAATCTTCTTTAAAATCATTAGCTGCCTACCTCGGTATTTCCATGGAGCAGCTAAGTGGCTTGCTGCATTCTTCTTACCGGAATATCCAGCGTAAGCCCGATCATTCTCTTCTTGATTCCCTGAAATCTGAAAAAGTACTGGAGCTGGCCGCATTTGTGCAAAGAGGGATCCAGGTCATTGGTACCAAAGCAGGCTTTACCCAATGGTTGCAAACCCCATTACCTGCCCTTCGAAATCAAACCCCTCTTCATTTCCTTGATACCAGCTTTGGCATTCAGTTGTTGCTGCGTACACTGGGTCGCCTGGAACAGGGGGTTTATTCCTGAATGAACCTGTTTTTAAATGGAAGTTTACCGGATAGCACAGGAAAAATACGCCACCGATCTCAGTGGTAACGGAGCAAGGCTTTACGGAGGCCGCTGGAACAGTGAGGGTGTCTTTGCCCTTTACACTTCTTCTTCCCGCTCATTGGCATTGCTGGAAACACTGGCACATACCAATGCGGCTTTACTGGAGGTTAAGACCTACTTACTGGTTACTTTATCCATTCCAGCTTCCCTCAAACCGGAGATCATTGCATTGGATAAACTCCCCAAAGGCTGGGACAGTCGCGATCAGCTGACCGGCACACAACAAACAGGTGATCTCTTTATGCAAAAACAAAAAAGCCTCCTGCTGGCCGTCCCCAGTGTATTGATGCCGGAAGAATGGAATTATGTACTCAACCCCTTACATCCGGATATGCGTAAGCTGAAGATTATGCATCAGAGAAGGATGCGATTTGATCAACGCACTATTGGTCATCTCTGACCCATGGCAAAGTTTCATTCCCGGAAAAAATAAAATTATTTAGCGTGCAGTTCATCCCAGGCAGCTTCCAGCGGACGCGAAGCACCATCACCCTTCCATTCGTCTGATCCCGGTATCGCTTTATTTTTGAGAAACTCTTCTTTCGTTTTTCCGGCCTTGATTTCTGCTTCTGTAAACTTCAGCACATTGCCCAGGTATTCCTGGAATTTTTTAATATCATCAGCCGTGCCCGTTACTTTATAACCTGTTCCGGCATGTCCGAATATATACTGCGTATCCTTCTCAAATTTTTGGAGCGCTTTGTCCAGCACCTGTATCCAGCTATTGATATTGGCACCGGCACTACGATCTACATAAGGATGCCGGCGGTTAAAGACCAGGTCACCACAATGAACAATATTGGCTTTTTCAAAATGAACAAAACTGTCGCCATCGGTATGACCGGCACCAAAGTAGTAGAGACAAATCCTTTCTTTCCCCACTTTTTGGCACCATACATTGGAATAGGTCTGATCGGGATAGAGTTGTTTGTCCTCCGATTTATTTTTTTGGGCGCTGGCAATCTGGTTCTTCTTTGAATTTTCATGGGCCAGTACATGTTCCACCAGTCCTTTGAAGGAAATATTCCCGCTACTATGATCGCCATGGTGGTGGGTATTGATCAAAACCTTAAAAGGCTTCTCTGTTTTTTTCTTCAGCTCAGCAATCAGGTGATTCGATTGATCCGGAAACTGTGAATCCACCACAGCAATCCCTTTTTTATTCAGCAGAAAAGCAATCGTACCGCCTCTCTCTTCAAAAATCCCCACATCATTCCGCAGCATTGTAATCTTCCAGGGATCTTCTACAAAGGCCGATAATATTTTTTGCTGCCCAATAGTCAATGCCCCGATTGTTAATGCTGTATTCTGAATAAAACTACGCCTATGCATAAAATGAATTTTTAATTGATATAGTGATATCGCAACATGAATGTAACAAAAATCCAATTTACATTCTTTAAGAGGTTGGTTGAGGAGGAAATTTTTGTTGAATGTTGAATGTTGAATCGTTGAGAGGTTGAGATGTTGAGGAGTTGAGAAGTTGAGGGGTTGAGAGGTTGAGATGTTGAGAGGTTGGGAAGTTGAGGGGTTGAGAAGTTGAGATGTTGAGAGGTTGGGAAGTTGAGGAGTTGAGAGGTTGAGATGTTGAGAGGTTGGGAAGTTGAGGAGTTGAGAAGGTTCCCGGCATCTCCTGCGTCTGTTCTTTTCAATTACCGCTTCCGGTTTCGATACTGACAGACTGATAAACTGACAGACTGATAGACTGCCGACTGAAGACTGTCGACTGAAGACTGTCGACTGATGACTGATGACTAATATTCAAACTTCCTCAATCCCGGCGCCCTGAACCAGGTCAGCACCGCCACCAGCAGGGTCATACAGCCGCCGAATATTACAGAAGGAACCGTACCCATCGCCTTCGCCATAAAGCCGCTTTCAAATTGTCCGAGTTCATTGCTGCTATTGATAAACATAGAATTCACACTGCTCACCCGGCCCCGCATGTCATCGGGAGTGGTGAGTTGTAATATAGTGCCGCGAATGATCACACTGATACCATCCAGCATACCGGCCAGCATCAGGGCGATAAAGGAAACCCAGTACCAGGTAGATAAACCAAATAGAATGATGCAGAGTCCGAAACCACCTACCACAAACAATAAACGGTAGCCCTGTTTTTTCTTCATGGGCCAGATCGTGAGGATCGTGATCATGATCACGGAGCCGATATCCATGGCGGCATTCAGCCAGCCGAAACCAATCGGCCCCACTTTTAAAATCTTTTCTGCAAATTCAGGAATCAGGGCGACGGCTCCGCCAAACAGCACAGCAAATAAATCCAGCGAAATGGCGCCGAGCATGATTTTATTATTGAACACAAAACGCAATCCATCTTTCACACTATCCCATGCTTTGATATCTTTCTTGGTATTGACCACGGGTTTTTTGCTGATAAAAGAAATCAGGAAAGCCGCGATCAGCACATATCCCAGTACGATATAAAAAGTGATATGCACCCCAAACCAGGCAATAAAAAATCCGGCAGATGCATGTCCGGTAATGGAAGCGGCCAGCCAGGTGGAAGAACTGATATTGGCGGCAAAATGAAGAATCTCTCTCGGTACTAACTGAGCAAGGATCGCATTGGTGGAAGGACCAGTGAATGCGCGAATGGCACCGGTGCAAAAAATCACCCCATAAAAAAACAGCGGTAATGATTGCAAAGAAATTTGTCGGGAGAACCAGGGAGAGGTAATCACGATCAAAGCAATCACACAAAGGGAATAAGTCATCACCCCCCGCAGTAACAATGTTCTCTTATCCGATTTATCAATCACATGTCCGGCATACAATGCCAGTAAAAAAACGGGAACAAATTCTGATAATCCCGCCAGTCCGATCGAAAAAGAATCCTGCGTGAGTTTGAATAACTGGTAAGCCGCCACTGTACCCAGCATTCGTAAGGCCATGATTAAAAAATACCGGGCAACAATAAAAATCCGGAATTCCCGGTGCTGTAAGGGTTGCAGTGAGCCGTGGGTGATGAGGGACATTGGGTCAAAGATAGAGGATTTGGCTAGTGGCTAGTGGCGAGGGGCGAGTGGGGGTTGGGATATTAAGATATTAGTTAAGTGGCTAGTAGGGTTCGGCTAGTGGGGGTTGGCTGTTATTTCATCATTCTTATATCATTTGTTCGTCTGTTCTTATTTGGCGAGCCTTTCTTTTGTTCAACAAACGCTCCCTATTAAGAGACTGATAGACTGACAGACTGATTGACTGATGAACTGCTCTCTAAGGCAAACTCACATAATGCTGCCCGTTCTCATAGTCCTTATCCAATGCATCAAAAATCACCTGCAGGTGCGCTTCGTTGTGCAGGAAATCGGCATTGCTGGCATCTACGAAAAGGGTTTTGATATTATGTTGCTTGATATAATGCGTATAGGTTTCCTGGATATTGAAGAGATAATCATCCGGGATATTCTGTTCGTAGGAGCGGTTTCTTTTTTTAATATTCACCTGCAGCTTCGATACCGGCGCATGCAGGTAAATCAGGATATCCGGTTGCACCAGTTGCTGGTGAATGATTTCAAATAAACGCTGGTATAACCTGAATTCATCTTCCGGTAAAGTGACTTTGGCAAAAAGCAGGCATTTGGTAAATAAATAATCAGTGATGGTCAGGTTCTGGAAAAGATCTTTCTGCTGAATCAGCTCTTTTTGTTGTTTGTATCTCTCCGCCATGAAAAACAATTCCACCGGAAACGCATATTGCTGCGGGTTCTCATAAAATTTGGAAAGAAAGGGATTATCGGCGAATTCTTCCAGCACCAGGCGGGCATTGTAATGCTTGCTCAGCAGGTGAGCCAGGGTCGTCTTCCCCGCACCAATATTGCCTTCGACTGTGATGAAATGATACTTCATATCCGCTTATGTTTTGCCCCGCTGGGGCATCTTCCAAATGGTCGTTTTTTTTCTACCGATGTTTTGCCCCGCTGGGGCAATTGAAAACGTTGATCCTTTTTTTCTACCGATGTTTTGCCCCGCTGGGGCATCGAAGAACAAGCTCTTTCTAATCTTACAGCCACCCGGCAAGCTTACAGGTTCTCAATATCTCCCGCCTTCGCTAAGGCTTCGGCGGGCGATGCAATATCCTGATATCCCAATATCCAATACCTAATACCTAATAACTAATAACTAATAACTAATACCCATTCCTGCACAAAATAGTCCAATTGCCATCCTCCGTAAAATATGCGCTTTTCACTGTGGAAAAAATCAGGAATACTTTTTTACCTCCAATGGATCAGGACACAGTTCCAGTAACTGAGTGATGGTTAATTGCAGACGGGGATGAACCAATGCAGCCGCAATCTCCTGCAAGGGGAGGAGGGCGAAACGGCGGTTGGGTAATTCGGGATGGGGGACTTTCAACAAGGGATAATCATGTATTTCTGATCCGTATAACAGGATATCAATATCAATGAGCCGGGGCCCGTATTTTTCTTCCCGCAGTCTTCCCATTTGTTTTTCCAGCTTCAGAATGCGCCGGATCAGCTGCCGGGCACTCAGGCTCGTTTGCAGTTCCAGTGCCTGGTTCAAAAAAGCCGGCTGATCCTCTTTGCCCCAGGCCGCCGTTTCATATAAAGAAGAAACAGCAGTCAGTGTACCGCACTGCGCTTCGATCAGTTCCCGGGCCTTTTGCAATGCCCCGGCCCGGTCGCCCATATTGCCACCTGTCAACAGATAAACTTTTGTCATCAGCTGCCAAATATCTTTATTTATACAATAGGTTTTAAATACATTTGCCCGCCAACATGGAGCCACAAAAACAATCATATAGTCAGACCCGCGCTTTACTGGCCATCACCAAGGCCAGTTTCAAAGCCATCTTTGCCAATCCGGCCTCGATTTTTTTCAGTCTGATGTTCCCGATCATTTTTGTACTCATTTTCGGAGCCTTCGGCAGCGGTGGCGGCGTGAGCTACCGGATCGCCCTGGAAAAACCCATCGATACCACCGATTTTTTTTATAAAGGCCTCCTGCGGGTACCCGGTGTAAAGATCATTCAGTACACTGATACTGTTCAAAGAAGAAAGGACCTGATCAAGGGACGCCTCACTGCCATTCTCGATATTGACCGGGTCATGGACAGCACCGATAAACCCCATTACCAGGTAAAAGTCAGGTCCACCACCGCCAGTGCCAATACTGTTTACACTTTTATACCGGCCCTGGACCTGGTTAAACTGCAACTGGAGAAAGCACTGAACGATAATTATGTAAATTATGTAGAGGTCGGTGAACTGCAAATGGAAACCGTTCGCAAATACCGGCAGATTGATTTTATCCTGCCCGGACAGCTGGGCTTCTCTATTTTATTCTCCACCCTTTTTGGAATCGCTTTTACTTTTTACGGATTAAGGGAACAACTGGTGCTGAAAAGATTTTATGCTTCTCCCATCAGTAAACTCAATATCCTGCTGGGTATCGGTGTCAGCCGTTTGTTCTTCCAGCTCCTGAGTGTGATTGCACTCCTGCTCTTTGGTCATTTTGCGCTGAACTTTACTTTGCAAAACGGCATGATCACTTTTGCAGAGATTATTTTTATCACGATTGAAATGCTTTTCATGCTGATGGGGGTCGGACTGATTTTCAGCAGCATCGTGAAATCGGATACTTCCATCCCCTTGCTCATTAATTTATTCGGCTTCCCGCAGATGATGTTGTCCGGTACCTTTTTCCCCATCGAAGTATTTCCAAAATGGTTACAGGAAATCTGCCGCATACTGCCCCTCACTCAATATAATGATGCCGTTAGAAAAATTTCTTTTGAAGGATTGCATATAACGGACTGCCTCAAGGAAATCGGCATCCTTGGTGCATGGATTGCGGTGACTTATATTATATTGGCGAGGGTGTTGAAGTGGGAGTGAGGAGGGAAGTCGTTAGTCATTAGTCGATAGTCGTTAGTCAGCCCCGCCCCGCCCCCGTACCGCCCCCATCCCCTAAAGGGGAGAAAGGAAGTCGGCAGTCGTGAGTCGAGAGTCAAGAGTGAGTAGCCGATAATCGTAAACCCAATATCCAATACCTAATTCCCAATACCCACCATCTCTCCTAATCATCGTATGTTTAAAATTGCCAAACTCGGTCTAATCAGCGTAGTGTTCTTCTCCCTGATGATCACGCTGATCTCCCTTTTCTTCCCTTCCAAGGTCAGGATATCCAAGGCCATTGATATCAATAGCAGTCCGGAGAAACTGATGGTACTGCTGCGCGATACTACCCAATGGAAAAAATGGTATCCCGGTGCAGATTCGGCGCAGTTATTACCGGAGATTACCACCCTCACTGATAGCAGCGTGGTGGCCGTAACGATGATGCAAAATGGCCGCAAGGGTGTTACGGGTTGGAATATTTATGGTTCATCTTTTCCCAATACCATCACCCTGCAGTGGTATATGGATTTTAAATTGGGCTGGTTGCCCTGGGAAAAATTTTCCGGTCTCTTGTTTGAGAAAAGATATGGCCCCATGATGGAGAAAGGACTGGAGAATCTCAAGAAATCATTGGAGAACTGATTCAATCCTGTTGAATAAATCGCAGGTTTCTTTGTATCCCCTCATATTTGGCCCGCTTCAAGGGCGAATCCCTGAATAGTTGCTTAAAACTTTCTGCTGTCATATCGAGCCAGTCCTGCGTTGATAAATCAAGTATGGCCGGTATGGGTTGAAAAGCCGGTTCCTGATGTGGCTTACTAAAACGGTTCCAGGGACAAACATCCTGACAGGTATCACAACCAAAGGCCCAGTTATCAAACTGACCTTTCATGTTGTCGGGAATCAGCATTTCTTTTAATTCAATCGTGAAATAAGAAATGCAGCGACTGCCATCAATTATTTTTCCGGGGAGGATCGCATCGGTCGGACAGGCATCAATACATTTGGTGCAGCTGCCGCAATAATCTTTGGCAAATGGATCATCGTATTCCAGTTCCAGATCAGTGATCAGCGTGGCAATAAAATAAAAAGAACCGCTTTGTTTATTGATGAGATTGCCATTCTTTCCCACCCAGCCCAAACCACTTTTTTGCGCCCATGTTCTTTCGAGTACCGGAGCGGAATCCACAAACCCTCTTCCCTGGATGTCGCCGATCTTGTCTCTTTTATTTCCTGCAGAAAATTTTTCAGCTTGGCCCTTATCACTTCATGGTAATCTTTTCCAAAAGCATATTTTGAAATACCCGGTGTATCCGCTTTTTGTCTGGCTTCGGGGTAATAATTCTGCAGCAGGGTAATCACTGATTTGGCACCGGGTACCAGTTTGGTCGGGTCAACCCTAAGATCGAAATGATTTTCCATGTACTGCATCGTACCCTGGTATCCTTTTTTCAGCCATTGCTCCAGCCTCCGCGCATCTTCCTCCAACGGCATGGCCCTGGCGATCCCGCAGTGTTCAAAACCAAGGGATTGGGCCGTTTTTTTGATGAATTGGCTGTCCGCAGTAAGGGATCGCATTAGTCTATCAGTTCAGTATAAAATGAATCAGGGAAACCGTACCCAAGATTGGATTTTTTTTCGTAAAATTGGATACAAAGATTTTTTACCACAATCAACAAGTATGAAGACCACCATCCTGCTGCTGCTGGGACTGTCCTCTTTTTTTGTAGTAAAAGCTCAGACAGCGAATAAAATCAAGTTCGGGGATGTGACGGAAAAAGACTTTGCTCCCAAGGTTTATTCCGTTGACAGTTCTGCCAGTGCCGTTATCCTCAGTGATATCGGCTCCAGTAAAATTGAAGGGAACAGCAAGGGCTGGTTTTCCCTCGTTTTTAAAAGACATACCCGGATCCATATTCTCAACAAGAACGGATACGAGATGAGCAATGTATCCATCAGTTTATATTCCGATGGGGATGATGAAGAAGTGCTGGATAAAGTCAAAGCCACCACTTATAACCTGGAAAACGGGAAGGTAGTGGAGAATAAACTGGATGTAAAGGGTAATATATTCAAGGATAAGGTTAGTAAAAACTGGTTGGTGAAAAAGTTCACCCTGCCCAATGTAAAGGAAGGATCCATTATTGAATATGAATACAGCATCACGTCTGATTTTCTGAATAACCTCCAGCCCTGGACCTACCAGGGTTCCTATCCCCGCTTATGGAGTGAATACAATGTAGCGCTTCCGGATTTCCTTGGGTATGTATTCCTGACACAGGGGTATAAGCAATATGATATACAGGACAAAAAAGAAAGAAATGAAACCTTTAACATTATTGATACCCGCTCCTCCTTTAATTCGGATAAGTATACCATTACTTCCATGGTGACCGACTACAAATGGGTGATGAAGGATGTGAAGCCCCTGAAGGAAGAGAGTTTTACTTCTTCTATTGATAACCATACTGCCAAAATTGAATTCCAGTTATCAGAGTACCGCAGACCTTTAACTGAGAAAAAACTGATTGAGAGCTGGCCCACTGTCGCCAGTAATCTGATGAAGGCTTCTTATTTTGGAGAACAGCTGACCACCGGTACCGGATGGTTAAAAGATATCATTGAACCACTGAGCAAGGGCGCCAGTGGAAAAAAAGAACTGGCACAGCGCATGTATAAATGGGTCAGGGATAATTTTACCTGTACGGATCATACGGCTTTTACACTCGATCAGACCCTGAAGAACCTGGTCAAGACCCGCAAAGGTTCTGTGGCAGAAATCAATCTGCTGCTCACCGCTATGTTAAAGCATGAAGATATTATCGCAGCGCCCGTCATCCTCAGTACCCGCTCCAACGGAAAAGTGTATTCGATTTATCCCCTCCTGAGTCAGTATAATTATGTGGTAACCCTGGCCATGGTAGATGGCAATGCTGTTTTCATGGATGCCAGTGAACCCCTGCTGGGTTATGGCCGCCTGCCCCTTCGCTGTTATAATGAGGAAGCCAGGGTGATCAATGAAACGGCCAATGTCATCAGCCTGAGTGCGAACACGGTGGCAGAAGTAAAACATACCAATGTGTTTGTGGTGAATGATGAAAAAGGAAATATCATCGGCAGCAAGATCCAGACCCCCGGTTATTATGAATCCATGAACCTGCGGGAAAGGGTCAAAGAAAAAGGCAAGGAACAATTGCTGGCCGATATCAAAAAAGAAATGGGTACTGATATTGATGTCACCAACCTGGAACTGGATTCCCTGAGCCTGACCGATGAAGTACTGGGTGTGAAATACGATTTTGAATTAAAAGGAGAGAAAGAAGATATTATTTATTTCAACCCCATGCTGGGAGAAGGATATAAAGAGAATCTCTTCAAGTCGGCAGAAAGGGCCTATCCCGTTGAAATGCCCTTTACCATGGATGAAGTGTATAACCTGCAGATGGATATTCCCCAGGGCTATGTGGTGGATGAATTACCCAAGTCCATGATCTTAAAACTGAATGAAGAAAACGAAGGGGTCTTTGAATACCGCATTTCCATGTCGGGTAATTCCATTTCTTTCCGTTCCCGGATCAGGATTGGCCGTGCCAATTTCCAGCCGGATGAATATGAAATGCTCCGCGAGTTTTTTAATTACGTGGTGAAAAAGCATGCCGAACAAATTGTATTTAAAAAGAAAAGCTAAGTGATGATGAGAATTGTTTCGCTTTGTACGCTCTTCCTGCTTTCTCAGTCCCTTTGGGCCGGGAATGGGGATTATGCCGTTTCTAAAATTCCGGCGGCCCTTTTGAAGAATGCCCATGCCGTTAAAAGAATGGAAACCCTTCGTTTTGAAGTGATCAATACCGGTGAAGCCGTACTAAGAAAAAAATACGCCATCACCGTACTGGATGAAAACGGAGATCGCTTTGCCGCTTTTGTGGAATACTATGATAAACTGCATGAGCTGAAGAATATTGAAGGGGTATTGTATGATGCAGAAGGACGGGAACTGAAACGATTAAAAAATAAACAGATACTCGATCTCAGTGGCAGTGATGATAATGCCCTGGCCGATGATAACCGCCGCAAAGCCCATCATTTTTATTATAAAGTCTATCCTTACACGGTAGAGTATGAAGTGGATATGCGTTATAACGGCACCCTGTTCTTCCCCGTCTGGTTACCCAGGGAAGATGAATATTTTGCCGTAGAGCAAAGCAGTTTTTCTGTCACGGCCCCCGCATCTTATAAAGTAAGACACAAGGCGATTAATTTTCAGCAGGCACCTGTGGAATCGGAGGGCGAGAAGGGAAGAAAGGTATTGACCTGGGAAGTCACCGGTCTCAATGCCATCATTGATGAATATGCTTCTCCCGACTGGTTTGAAATGAACCCGATGGTATTTACCGGTCCCACCGAATTTGAAATAGAGAAATACACGGGCACTATGAACAACTGGGAAGAGTTTGGCCGCTTTGTGTATTCACTGAAAATGGGAAGGGACCAGTTACCCGCCAATGTAAAACAAACGGTGAAGGATCTCACAGCAGGTGTAACGGATAAAAGAGCCATTGTTTCCAAACTCTATGAGTACCTGCAAAAGAATACCCGTTATATCAGTATCCAGTTAGGGATTGGAGGATGGCAGCCCTTTGATGCCAACTATGTGGCCACGAAGGCCTATGGGGATTGCAAGGCCCTCACCAATTATATGTACAGTCTGCTCAAGGAAGCGGGCATCCCTTCTCATTATACCTTAATCAAGGCCGGAAGAGGCCGGGGCAATATCATTGCTGATTTTCCCTCGCAGCAATTCAATCATGTGATTCTTTGTGTGCCATTGGGCAAGGACAGTATCTGGCTGGAATGTACCAGTCAGACCGTACCCGCGGGTTACCTCGGTACTTTTACCAGTGACCGGTATGCGTTGCTGGTAACAGATGAAGGAGGAAAACTGGTGCGTACGCCCAAATATGCCTTGAACGATAATCTGCAGATCAGAAATATAAAAGCCGTGCTGGAACCGGATGCCACGCTGCGAGTAAATGCCAGTACCACCTACACAGGCATTCAGCAGGAAAGTTTTCATAATCTCATCAATGATCTCAGCAAGGACAAGGTAAAGGAAGTGCTGCACGAGAGCCTGGACTTTGGCACTTATGATATTGCCAGTTTTGATTACAAGGAAACCAGGGCTGCCCTGCCGGTGGTGGAAGAGAAGCTGGATATAGCAGTGGCCAATTATGCCACCATCACGGGCAAAAGACTTTTCATTGTTCCCAATATCATGACCCGCACTGGTCGTAAACTCGCTCCTGATTCCACCCGGCAATATGATATTGTATTGATCACGGAATACAGGGATGTGGATACGGTGGAGATCAGTATCCCTGCCGGCTTTAGTCCGGAAGCCATGCCCAAGGATGTATCCCTGAAAACCAAATTCGGCAAATTTGAATGCAGCACCCGTTTGCAGGGTGATAAACTATATTATTACCGCAGCATTGAACATTTCAGCGGCCGTTATCCCGCCGCCGATTATCCGGAGCTGGTCAAGTTTTATGAAACCATGTACAAGGCTGATCGGAGTAAAGTGGTGTTGGTGAAGAAGGAGGGGTAAGGTATCGTGCCAGGTTAGCGTTTGTCATCCTGGGCTTGAGGAACAGTTGACTGCCCAGAAGAATCTCATACCGGGCTTATACTATGTCATCCCGGACTTGATCCGGGATCTTTTAAAAGGATTCGTTTTCGATTTCATGCCGGTTGTTGGCTGTCTCCCGGTTAGTGATCTCGCCCCCTGTTGAATACCGTACCAGGTTATAGCTGCCATCCCGCATAGGGATGTCATGCCGGGCTCGACCCGGCAACTAAAAAAATAAAAGTATGAACATGAAAAATTTTCTGATAGCCATCATCTTCCTCCTTGCTTCTGCTATCGCTCATAACCTATCCGCCCAAAAAAACAAAATGGAACCCCAACTCCTTCCCAAACTAAAAGACACTACCAAACTCACCATCTCCCCCGCCACCCGCACCCTTTCCCTTACCGGCACCCGCCAGCGGATCTGGATGGCAGGCAGCAGTGGCACGGGCAAGACCATGACCGCCCAATGGCTGGGGAGCCGGCTCGGTAAAAATGTGTACCGGGTGGATCTTGCTGCCCTCGTATCTCCCTATATCGGCGAAACCGAAAAAAACCTCAGCCGTTTATTTGAAAAAGCCGAACTCGCCGGCCAGGTCCTTTTCTTTGACGAAGCCGATGCCCTCTTTGGCAAAAGAACCGGGGTACAGGATGCCCATGATAAATATGCCAACCAGGAAGTCTCCTACCTCTTACAAAAACTCGAAAACTATAACGGTCTCGTGATCCTCGCCACCAATAGCCGAACAAAGGAAATGAGCCATTGGCTGGCCGCTTTTCAGCAGCTGGACCCGTAAAAAATACCACAAAGTGGTATAGGAGGGATGGGGGAGAGGGGGGAGATTTGGGGGGGGTAAGTATTTATAAACGAATAGAAACGGGTAAAGTCCGGGGATTAACGAAACTTGTTGAGTTGCGTTTTTTGATGTGACTACATGATTTACAGTGCTGTTGAAGAAAGTGGATGGGAGAGAAGTTTCGGATATTTCTGAGTTGGCTGTAATTTTTAAATCACTCTTATGACAGAAAATAAAGAACAATCATCTACGCCTAAAAGGGCAACACCAAAAAAGAAAGCTAAAAAATCTTCAGTGAAGAAAAAAGCTATTAAATCCCCTGGTAATTCTACAGCAAACTATCCGAGACATTCTCTTGAAAAAGCTTTGCGAATACCCAAGGCAATCTTAGAGCAAAATGCAGGTAAAGAATGTTCGGAACAAGATGCAGCAAAATATTTAGGTGTTGGGTATGGTGGACCATTTCAATTAGAAATAAGCTCCTCGTTAAAGTACGGATTACTTGAGCGACCAGCGGCTAGACAAGTGAGACCAACTGAACTGGCGAAAAGAATTCTCCGGCCGCAATCTTCTTCAGATGTCCTGAATGGTTTAAGAGAAGCAGCTTTGAATGCACCGGTTATCAGCGATGTTTATAAGCATTACAGAGGGGAAAACTTACCCGATAGAACTTTTTTTGAAAACACATTAACTGATAATTTTAAAATGCCGGTGGAAAAATTATCAGAATTCATTGACATATTTATTGAAACACTTGAAAAGGCAAAATTGATTGAGGAGATTGGTGACAAATACAGAATATTAGATATATCATCTGAAGGAGGAACTTCATTGGTAGACACATCTTCGGAAATCAAAAAATTAAGTAAGTCGGCAGCCGTATCTTCATCAGATTCATGTTTCGTCATGATGCCCTTTGCAGCTCCATTGGGTGACTATTATTCAAAAATTTACGAACCGGCTATACTTAAGGCAGGGTTAACACCAATACGAGCAGACGACGATATATTTGGAACAGGAAAAATCATTGACCAAATTTGGAATGGCATTACATCTGCAAAGGTTTTAATTGCTGAATTAACTAACCGAAACCCTAATGTATTTTATGAATTGGGATTGGCTCATGCATTAAAGAAACCTGTGGTTTTGGTATCATCGAATGAAGAAGATGTCCCCTTTGACTTAAAACATATTAGAGTGATTTATTACGATAAACATGACCCTTTTTGGGGAAACAAATTAATTGATAAAGTTGCTGAAAATATATTATCGGCGTTGAGTAATCCAGCTGAAGCAGTGTTGTTTAAATGACACAAAACTACTGCCAACATGTGGTTTTCTGCTATGCTGGCAGAGGAATAAAATCTCATCTTCATATCGCTATCAGCCCATATCCAGCCGAAGTAATTCTATTGAGCATTTGTTGTTATCTTCATCATCAGTTTTTCAATCGGCTGCGGATCCGGGCAGCATTATAAAATACCAGTACAGCAGCAAGCCTAGCTAGTTGACTGAAATTGACAAGATTATAACAAACTCTAAACCAATACATAGATGAATACAAACCTATTTGCAATTGGAATTGACAATTATGCTGGGTGTAGAAAACTAAATAATTGTGTAAAAGATATTGATAACATTGTTGACCTCTTGACTGATAAATATCATTTTGAAAAAAGTTTGATAACAAATTTGAAGGACAGTAGTGCTACCCAAACTAATTTAATTGCCCAATTTGAGGCGTATATCGCAAATCAAAATCCAGCCGAAAATCTTGTAATCCTATTTTCAGGACATGGCGATTATGACGACAAATTGGATATGGGGTATTTACTCCCAGTTGACTCTACTCTTGACAATAAAGCAAGCTATTTACCTAACAGTACTTTGTTCACTTATATAAAAGCACTAGAGTACAGGCATATAGTATTACTATTTGACTCTTGCTTTTCTGGTAGTTTTTTTCCTGCTACAAAAGGTATTCCAACCCCAAAAGAGAAACTTTTCGACATTCCTTCTAAATGGGCATTAACTTCTGGTAGGATGGAATTAGTTTCTGATGGTATCCCCGGTGCTAATAGTCCATTTGCAAATTCAGTAATTAACAACTTAAAAGCAAATACCGAAGATTTATTTGGGATATCCGAACTGTCTGGAAAAGTTATTTTAGAGGTAACAGGAAAACATAACCAAATACCAAGAGGGGAACCGTTGCAAAACCTTGGGCACAAGGGCGGAGAATTTATGTTTAAATTAAGGGCTAAAAAAACAATAAGTGTTCCAGTGCCAAAAACAACTTTAACAGAATCAGAAAATCAGATATTTAATATTATTAAAGCATATTTTGATGTTTTATTACAAATTGAAGAGGCTGACAATGATGATAAATTTGCTACTGCAAACCGACTAATTGAGGAAGCTAATTCAATTTCAAAAATTATAAGGAAAGAAATTATAAAGAATTTTGAGTTTGCAAAGAATAATGAAAGTAGTACTGCCTTATTTTTAAAAATACTTGGTGGAGAGTTTAAGACTACAATTGAGGAATTGCAAGAATTAAAAGAACAAAAAACAAAGTAGTAAAATCTCAGAAATTTGAAGAGGCCGCCTCGCTTAGGGATGAAGAAAAGAAAATCGAAGAAAGTTTATTTAAACAGATATTCGCAAAAAAAGAAGATTTCATTAACTTACTAAAGTCAAATGAAGAAACAATAATTGAAGATTATTGCATTTTATCTACTTTAACCGATATTACACCTATTTATGATAAGGGAAGAGCAAGAGAATACCTTGATACTAATTTTATAAATTTATATTTTAATAAGCTATCAAAAGATTTAGAATTTTTATCTCCTTATCGTTTTGGAGATATTTACTCGAAATTTCAATCTGAAATATTTCCAATATGCCAGAACAAAATATTTTATCCCCAGAGAGAAAAAGAATCAGAGCCATTAGAAGTAGATGATGAAATTTATTCTTCCTTTTTATACAAACCTAAAGAAGAGCCAAGGATTTTAGGATTAGAGCCACACAAATTGCGAGTGCGGCCAAAAGAAAAACCTTCTGGGAGAAGTCAAAGATATAAGCGTTAGGACAACTGCAGCCAACATTGGTTTAGCAGATATTGGACTTTGACATTTAAGCAATCAGCAGAGGGTTTTATGCTGTGTTGTAATTCCGGACTTGCCGAATAAAGCCCAGATTTAGTTCTTAATTTTAATTTTACAAAAAGGCAGGCAGTGGTTCTGGGGGGCGAATATAAAATTCCCCACCATCGGCAATACCTGCTGGTTGGCAACAAACTTATTGGATACCATACTACTAAGACGAAATAATGTATAAAGACCTTAAAGATATTTGGAGCAAATTTAAACCTGAAGAAAGGAAATACTTAAAACTTGGTTTAAAGCTAATCGGACTTATAGGAGCAATTTCAATAATCGTATTGCCATTAATATTCACACTTCCTGCCTATTTCAATTTAATTGACTTTTCAACTAAAGGTCCAGTTGGTGACACTGTAAATGGAATTGCAGGACCGTTTATAGCATTATTAGCGGCAATATTAACTTTCCTTGCTTTCTACATTCAATACAAAGCAAATATTCAACAACGAGAGCAATTTAATACTTCACTCAAAGAACAAAAGGCAGCATTCTTAGAGCAGGAAAAAATTTGGAGAGTAGAACGTTTTGAAAATCGATTTTACGAATTATTAAAGCTTCATAAATCCAATGTTGAGGAAATGAATATTGGCGACAAGGTATTTAAAAGCAAATGTTTTGTACCTATGTTTTACGAACTTAGGTTTTGTTATGTTGCGGTATATGATTTTTACAAAAGCACAGCAGATGACATAAAATCATTTCATGAGTATGACAAGATTAATCTCATGAATCTTGCTTACACATTCTTTTTCTTTGGTATCGGCATACAATCAGAAAAGCACTTTGTATATAGACTAAATAAAGGTGAAGCACATTTGTTTCATCAACTTAAGTCATTTCTTCAGACTATACAAGACAGGTATTTACGCCATTCAACAGAATTTCCGACAAGTAAATACTATCAACATAATTTACCGCTTTCGGGAGAAGCGGATGAAAGGACCACAGAATTTTATTACTACCCTTTCGATGGACACGTAAATAGGCTTGGGCATTATTACAGGCACTTGTATCAAACTGCAACCTACATTGTTAATCAGGACTTTTTGGCTGATAATGAAAAGTATGAGTATGTCAAAACATTAAGAGCACAGTTAACAAATTTTGAGCAGTTATTAATGTACTATAATGCTATCGCTTGGTTTGACACTGAATGGAAAGAGCTTTTTACAAAGTTTCGGCTTATTAAAAACTTGCCTTTGCCAATAGCAGACTTTTACATCAAACCAGAAGAACATTTTAAAGACGAAATTGAAAAATTACGGCAAAATGGAATTGAAATGTTTGAGTGGCATGAGTAAAAAGCCTGCAGCCATCATTGGTATTTGCAAAAGCTGGGCAGACGGAATCCGTATTTCAACTTTTTTTGTTTGTCAATTCTTCCCCTGTTGTTGGTAGTCTTCTGCATTAAGATATGAATGCTGA
This sequence comes from Chitinophagaceae bacterium, assembly GCA_016720745.1. GTDB lineage: Bacteria > Bacteroidota > Bacteroidia > Chitinophagales > Chitinophagaceae > JJ008. The sequence goes on from JADKKA010000018.1 coordinate 1,436,285, forward strand.
ACCATTTAAAACTTTCCAGAGTTTACGGTTGTTGTGCATTTCCCCTTTTTTTTCTCCCCCTTTTTCATTAAATTAGTTGACCATCCCACCTCCCAAAACTGCCAACATGAGACTAATCATTCTACTCAGCAGCTTCCTGATCACCTCCCTCGCCCTTACTCAACCAGACGGGGAAATCAAATTCGGAAAAATTACCGCCGCCGATTTTACGGTGACGGATTTTGCGGTGGACAGCAGTACGGAAGCCATTGTACTGGCAGATTTGGGTAGTACGCAGGTAAATGGCAGCCGCAAGGGCGGACTGGCAATGGAGTTTAAAAGACTAGGCAGAGTCCTGATCCTGAACAAAGCCGGGTATGACCTGGCCAAATTGGAGATTGAACCTTGTTATCGGTAGTCTTCAATTCTCAGATTTAATTATCTCTTATGCCATTACTGAATTTTCAAATTTTAGGGTTGTTGTGGTGAGTCTGTGACCATTGCTTTCCGGTAAAATTTGACTTTAGGCATTAAGGATAATAATAATTTACATCACTAACCTAAGTTAATATAAGCAATGCCCAGCATTACATTTGTAGCAACCGGCCACAAAGAAGTAGGATTGTGCAATTCACATGAGTTATTCAAAATAATTGAACAAATAAAACCAGAAGTAATTTTTGAAGAAATCCCTCCGGGGAAATTTGAAGCAGTTTATGCAGGAACTCGTCAGCAATCATTAGAAGTAAAAACCATCAAGGCGTATTTACATAAATATCCAGCCACTCATCACATCCCGGTCGACCTCGATATTGACGAGGCAACCGAAAATGAAATCAAGGCAGAAGTTGATGGGATTGCTTTTATATGCAATGATTATAATGCTGAATATAATTACTTAAGCCGTCTACTCTCACATTGGAAGGAAAAGCTGGGTTTCCAATTTCTCAATAATGATCAATGCAGTAAGTTCATATTGCGACAAAGGATTTTGGAAAGACAAGTATTAGATGCCCTAAGAAAAGACAACAATCAAAGAGAAATAGATCATGATAGGCTCAATTTGGCATATAATCAATGGATTGACCAGATTGAGAATAGAGAAAATGAAATGCTAAGGAACATATACAGCTACATGGAACAAAAGAAATATAACAGGGCACTATTTCTTGTGGGGGCGGCCCATAGAAAACCAATAATGCAAAAAATACAAGAGTACGAGAGCAAAGCAAAAATCAAATTGATTTGGACATTTTATAAATAAGCTAAGCCAAATTCAAATATCATTAATGCAAATCTCCTGAACAAGGGCTGATTTTATCAAAGCTCCGTTTATTAAACATTCTTCCCTGTTGTCGTTAGTCTTCTCCATTCAGATATGAATGAATTCTGAAGCATTTAAAACTTTCCAAGTTATAGGATTGTTGTGCTGAGTCTGTAAGTCAGCACCAGACCAGCCAGGGTTTGAGCATTTCCCCCCGTTGTCGTGATTCTTCTGTTCTAGAAGCAAAATAAGAATATAGGGTTGTTGTGCTTAGTCTTGGACTAAGCATCAAACTCGATAGCGTTTGTTCTTTTGTTTTACAGGCTTTTTATAGGAAGCCGGTAGTTATAAAGCTACTCCACCACCTGCGGCTGGATGGGCAGCTTCGGCCACGACGGGCGATTTACCATAAAAAAATAAGGAATGAAGACCTGTACAATATCAGCTCTCCATTCCTTATTTATATGTACTTACTACTTATTCCCTGGTCTCCGAAGTGTTCTTAACTCTTTATAACTCTTCAAAATGTAGGGATGTTTCCGCTGTTCTCTGAAGTGTTATATCCAATATTTAATTGCATTTTAAATTCCCTATGCTTGGGATTCCCAAAAATTTACTTAAATTCCACTACCATCAAACCACAGAGCCATGCCAGGCATTTTCAGTCATTTCGCAATCTTGGATAATATCCTGAAACGTCCAGCACTTAGTTCAAAAGCAAAGTCAATTATCGAAGCACATCGTGAGCATGCTTTTTGGGGATCAGTCGGTCCCGATTATCTTTTCTTCTTTCCTCCTGATTGGCCGCAGCTTGAACTCCTTTTGCAGACTTATTATAAATATGACAATCTCACAGATGAGATAAATAATGTGATGGAAAGTGCTGGGAACATTCTAGGCAGCAAAGATTCAGATATAAAGGACATGATCACTGGTGGCGTCTGGACAGATTTCCGAACTTCTATTGAAGCCGTTTTATATAATGTCACAAGCAGGATTCTGGAGCTCGCCACCAGCAAGGTTGATTTCTATATGGTTGTTAAACCACCTATGAAAGATCAGCCTTATAATGCTTTCCACAGGCAGAACGATTGGTGGTGGATGGACATTGCACATCATGTAAGAACTAGCAGGTTCACACGTGAATTGTGGGAGAATTCCAGAAACGATGAAAGTCTGCGGGCGTATACTTATGGATACATCTCTCATGTAGGTTCGGACGTGATCGGCCATCCATATGTAAATTTATTGGTAGGCGGCCCCTATAGAAATCATTGGCGAAGGCATGGTCTGGTGGAGAAATGTATTGATACCTATATCTGGGACTATCACTTTGGCAGTGAACTAGCTTCCTCAGAAGCTTACAAATGGATATACTTTGAAAAACCAGGCTTCACTATTGAAGAACTTCCGCAGAACCTTTGCAATTTCATCAGCGGTTGTTTATCGAACACGTACTATGATATGAATTTCAAGAACGGGGTGCCAACAACGGATGATATCCAGTTGATGTATCGATATATGTACAAGTTCATCAAGTCAGCTAGCTCAAAATCGCTGGTCAACTTCCCTCCACCTAAGGATTTTGATTGGTGGGACCTACCTGAGAAAGTCCGTGAAAAATTGGACGTTATACGGAACCCGCCGAACAAGGGTAAATTTCCCGGGTTCAACCCAAAGAATTTCAGCTTCCGTAAATGGAAGGTTTTCCTGAAATCCATGTTTGATTATATTGGTTGGTTGGCAGATACCATCAAAATTATCATTACCCTTCCCATATATATTTGGGCAAGGGTAACGACGACAGAGTTTCGTTATATGCTCTGGCTCCTGATCCAGCAACTCTATTCTTTATATTCCGTTTCCCGCTTGGCCATGGCTGCAGGAGCCTATGTCCATCCGACCAGGGATCAAGTGTACCGCCATTTCAGTCATTTATTCTCTCCTGACCCTGCATGGCATAAAGATTATCCCTGTGACTTTGATTACCCACAAGCTGCCTTGGACTATCAAACCTATCACCTTGTTCACCCATCTACCTTTAATTTGAAAAAGGAAAGTACACCTACAGAGCCCTTTTTCAGGCAAGGAGGATCGATCATTCAGCCTGAGGATGCACTGCTATCGCAAATAAAAAGCGGGACTTTGTCTGGCTTTGAAAAATCAAGGACCTATGCCCCGGATGAAGCATTATTAAAATCATTGGCTGATTCTGACCGGCTCCTTTCTGCAACCGACTTTTCCTTGCACCTGTTTGAACTTTATGAGCAGGAGAAATATGGTGATCTCCCTGACTGGAATTTGGATGGGGACAGGGGACTGGGTTGGCCTGAATGGTTGACCGAAGGCGCGTTCCCGTGGAGGGCACATAATTATTTCTACTTTTAATTTACCACATATGTATGCAGAGTATCTAGCTGACGAAGACTCCAACGAATTTACTCCATATGGAGTTTGTCTTGGATTCATGGATCCTTCTGATTATCGTTTATTAATGGTCAGTTCGGCTGCAGGACAGTCGGATGCGGAGCGTTCCTACTCGCCTGCTGCGGAATTCAGTGTTGTTGATAGAGGTCTGGGAAAAGGCGAGCTGGTAATCCGAATCTTTAATTATGGCGACGCCCCTTCTTCAATGACCTATTTATGGTTTGTAATTTGGAATATCGATTCAACCACTAGGGTTAAGCGTTGGAGAACTCCCATCCTGGTCAAGGCTCGCTCCAGTGTAGTTTTCACTCAAGCCTTTGACTGGTTGGCGGATTTTGGCCTAAAAGGACTGTCCGACCTATTTAATATCTACGCAGTGGTCTGTAATCCTCTAGAAGACCCCTTTGAAACTGAAATTGAAGAATTCTTAGACCGAAACATGAAGAACGATCAGGTGCATGCTATCAATCCATGCCGCTACTCTATCAAAACGGCTAGCTATAATCTTTCTTCTAACCCCTTCACTGTAAGCGGAAATAGCATTACAATTAATTGTCAACAGATTTTGGGAGAATATTGTTTGGTAAGCTCTGATGCTACTGATAATGCTTTGATACAAGTATTTAATCCCTGGATGATTGCTGAAACGGCTAACCTCCTCGGCCAACCCCGGCGGCAAATTATTAGGCCAGTAACACTTCGCAAAACGGATCTTACACGCACTCCTCCTGTCACCTTTTATACTCAATTAAATGGAAATAGAAGTTCCGAAAACTCCAGATTCTGTATCATAGAAACGAATACTGCAGGTCAGGCGATAACCTTTAAATGGGAAGATAAGGGTACAATCCCCCCAGATGTAGCCGATGATTATGTGATCACTTTCACCTTCCGATAGGTATTCATTTTAAAGCATAAACACATAGGTTTTGTCCTTTCATTTACCCCCTGTTCTTCGAAGTGTTCTATACTCTTTAATTACTTTCAAACTCATCAAATTATAGGGTTGTTATGCTTCGCCCCTGTTGTCGTTAGTCTTCCCTGTTATCGTTAGTCTTCTCCATTCAGATATGAATGAATTCTGAAAAATTTAAAACTTTCCAACTTATAGGGTTGTTGTGCTGAGTCTGTGACTCAGCACCAAACTCGCCAGAGTTTGCGTTGTTATGCTTATTCTTGGACTAAGCATCAAACTCGATAGCGTTTGTTCTTTTGTTTTGCAAGTTTTTTATAAGAAGCCGGTAGTTATAAAACTACTCCACCGTCTTTGGCTGGATGGGCAGCCTCGGCCACGACGGGAGATATACCATAAAAAAATAAGGAATGAAGACGGGTGCAATATCAGCTCTCCATTCCTTATTTATATTTACTTACTACTTATTCCCTTCTCCTCATTCCTTCATAAACTTCACCGGGTTACGGGTGCCTACTTGCAGGATATAAATACCTTTTGTAAGAGTAGCAGGCAGTATAATGCCGTTTTCATTTTTACCTGGCCTGCTGTTAACGGTATTGATCAGGACCTTTTGGCCAGTGATGTCGGTGATGATGACATCCTCCATACTATTCCCTGTGGCTGTATAACTGAAATTAAGTTTGGATGCTACGGGGTTGGGAGCGATCGTTACAGTATTCATATCATCTTTGATTGCTGTTGACTGTACCCATGCGGCTTTTGGTGTACCGCTGACCCCGGCAAATAGCCGGTAACATAGCGTGTTACTAAATGCACCATTATAGCCAATGACGCGGATATAATAAGTGCCTACCGCACTGGTATTAAAGATGATGCTTTCGCTGGTGGTACCGCCTGATGTAGAGGAACCGATCATTCCGCCGGCTGAATTATACAAATAGAGATCGTAATCAAAAGGCAGGTTGCCAAGCGTTACATAAATATTGGGTTCAAGCGCTGAATTGGAAAATTTATACCAATCCACATCTGATGCGCTCGCGATCTGCGAATTGATATTTGTATTGTTAGGGATAGTAGGAGCCGGAGCTAAACTTTCATTGGGCTCATAGGTATTGTTGCAGGGAACAACTGCCGTAGTTACCAATAGCGTATAGCAGGAAGTGGCAGAGAAAGCGCCATTATAGCCAAATACTCTTACGGTGTAAGTTCCCGCAGCAGCACCATTTATAACAATGGTCTCATTGGTGGAGCCACCTGCCGCAGAACTGCCTATTACGGTTCCTGCTGAATTAAGCAACTGCAAATCATAATCAAAAGGCAGCGTCGTGAGTGATACAGTAATATTGACACCGGTAGTCGCGGTAAATTTATAATAATCCTGGTCGGTAGTAGCAGCGATCAATGCTTTATTATATACACCCGTTGAAATAGTACCGGCAGTGGCCTGCGAATTATTGGGTTCCTGTATATCAGGACAGTTTGCAGGACAAGGAAGTCTTCCGCCAACAAAACTGCTGCCTAAATTTAACGGATCAAGCCAGGGTTTTAGTCGTTGTGACGCAGCAGCACCGTTGGATGTCCAGTCATAAGATAGTTTTCCATAATAATCATTTTTATTTCCGGCCACAGCGCCACAGCTGGAAGGTCCGCCGGACAGTTTACCCATGATACGACCATTGCTGTGAAAGAGTGGTGCTCCTGAAGAACCAGGTTCTGTAATACCGTGGTTACTGTAAGTTGCGGCCCAATTAACCTGCCAGTGTGAATTATCGGGTAATTGCGAATAATACCGGCGTGAGGTGGTCGTGGTAGTATAGGTAGATATTTTTTTGGTATCTCCGGAAGCATGATGAATACTTACGCCGCTGTTGCTGGCATTATTCGTAGCATCGAAGCCGGCAAAATACACATTATATGATGCAGGAATAGCGCCGTTGAACTCAACCAGTAAAAAGTCAGAACCATATACACTGGAGTTAGCACCATTGGAAGCGCTTGATCGCATGGTGCAACCTGTGATGGTATTGGATCCGGGTTCTGAACCAGGATTGGCGCAGCCTGTAGTTTGATAATTAAAATAGAATATCCACTGGTTCTTATCGGCCGCTGACACAGCCGCACCGCAATGGTTGGCCGTAAGAAAATAATTTTTGCAATCATATGCTGCATTATTGATAAGCGCACCACTGCACCAAGCCTGGTTGGCGCCGTTTTTAATTAATATGCGGGCAACAGCATTCCGATGGTTGATCCAGAGGGTTCCTTCCGGGCAATTCACATTCACATTACAGGAACCGGAAGTACCAAAGCCGCAGCATTTAGGATTTTGTAAACGGATATTGGCCGGAGGCTCCGGTGCATTATATACATTGGCAATACCGGTAATGGTAAAACTACCGGGGCGTTTTACATTGCCCTTCTCATAATATTCCACTACAAACTCACTGGTGTACACGATCTCTGTAGCAAACTCTTTTGCTGCTGAATTATTATGTGCGCCGAATGAACCAATGACATGCGTCTTCTCTGCATTGTAAACGTACAGCACGGCTCCTTCCGGAATATAAAAATTATCGAAGTACAAAGAAGTGGCAGGAGCGCCGGGTACTTCTGCCAGCAGGCGCCATACACGGTCACCGTTTGGCAGTGTGGTCCATACGCCACTGTTCTCCGGCGAATAGGAAACAGGGAATATCTTACCGGCAGGCAGCATTTCTCCTTTCGCATAAATTTCTTTGGCCTGTCGTTGCATTTCGGGTACATCAATCGCCGGTAATACTACTTTGGCTTTTGCAAAATCGTCGGCTAAAGGACTTGTAAAACTGAAAGGTTTACCGCCACCGCTCACCTGGGCGACAGCAGAGAAGGCCAGCAAAAGGATACTGCCGGCCAGAAAGATCGATCTTCTCATTGGTTTAAGTTTAATGGTTATACTAAAGGTAATGGTATAGAAGTGTTCCTGAATACCACAAACAGGGTTTTATTGCCCGGGGCCCCCCCCCCGCCGCCCTGCCCAAGGGGAAAGAAAGGGGGGGCGCGGGGGGGGAAAAGGACACCCCTGTTGTCGTTAGTATTCACCATTCAGATATAAATGAGTGCTGAACCATTTCAAATTTCCCAAATTGTAGGGTTGTTCTGCTGAGTTGATGGCTCAGTACCAAACCCGCCCGGGTTGAGCATTTCCCCCTTTTTTATCTCCGGATTTTTCATTAAATTAGTTAACCATTCCACCTCCCAAAACTGCCAACATGAGACTAATTATTTTACTCAGCAGCTGCCTGATCACCACCCTCGCCCTTGCCCAACCAGCCGGGGAAATCAAATTCGGAAAAATCACCGCCGCCGATTTTACGGTAACGGATTTTGCGGTAGACAGCAGTACCGAAGCCATCGTTTTGGCTGATGTGGCCAGTACCCAGGTAAAAGGCAGCCGCAAAGGCGGACTGGCACTTGAGTTTAAAAGACTGCGGAGAGTCCTGATCCTGAACAAGGCCGGATATGATCAGGCCAAGGTAGAAATTGAATTGTATACCCTGGGCGACCGGGAAGAACTGCTCGATAATATGCGGGCCGCCACCTATAACCTGGATGGCGGGGCCGTTAGCACCGAGAAAGTGGATATGGCAGGCTCCCTGTACCGGGAGAAAATCGATAAGAACACCGTCGTGAAGAAATTTGCCTTTCCGCAGGTAAAGGAAGGTTCCATTATTGAATACGAATACAAGATCACCTCGGATTTTATTTTTAACCTCCGGCACTGGTATTTCCAGGACGTCATTCCCGTGGCCTGGAGTGAATACACGGTGGCGATTCCACAGTTCCTGAATTATATCCTGGTAGGACAGGGCACACAATCCTTTTACCTGAAAGAACAAAATGACAAGACCGGCAGCTTTGTGATTACCCAGCCCAAGGATGTAGCGGGTTACAGCAGCGCCGGTAGTGAAAGTGAAACCCTGAATGTTACCTGCGGGGTAACAGAATTCCGCTGGGGGATGAAAAATACGGCCCCCCTTAAAAGAGAGCCATTCAGCAGCAGTGTGTTGAATTATATGTCAAAACTGGAATTTCAATTTGCCGGTTACCGGGAACCCTATACGGAAATTAAAGTGCTGACCACCTGGCAGGAGATGATCAAAGCCCTGCTGGAATCGGAGGACTTCGGAGGGGAATTGAATAAAGCGACAAACTGGTTATCATCAGAACTGACACCGGTCATTGGCAGCGCTACTACCAATCTCGACAAGGCCCGGAATATCCATGCTTTTTTCAGGGATCAGTTTCAATGCACTGATTACTGGCAGTTGTACACGGATCAGTCTTTAAAAGATGCATTTAGCAAAAAATCAGGTGGCGTGGCCGAGATCAACCTTTTACTGACCGCCATGCTCCGGGCAGCTGGTATACCCGCTGATCCCATCATCCTGAGCAGAAAAGAAAGAGGATTGATCTATCCCAAATATCCCGTTCGCCGCCGTTTCAATTATGTGATCTGTCGAACCATGATCGATGGCAAAGAGTATTGGCTGGATGCCGCAGATCCACATCATGGGTTCGGTAAAATTGACCCGGGTTGTTATAATGGTCTTGCCAAGCTGGTGGATGCCAATGCCACCGATATCAATATGCGTTCCGACCTGCTGCTGGAGAAATCCAAAACAACCGTACAAATGAACTTCGACGGAAAATCGCAATGGACCGCTGCCGTGAACCAGCAGCAGGGCTATTATGAATCCGTTGATACCCGTAGAAAAATAAAGAAGGACGGAAAGGAATCCTTTATCAAGCAAATCCAGGAATCAGATCCGGGAAAGGATATGCTGGTAAAAAATCTGGTGATTGATTCGCTGGCGGTTTCTGAAATGCCGGTAACACTGAGATATGATCTTTCTGTTCCCACCGCTGTAGCGGATATTTATTACCTGGATCCGGTACTGACTGACCGCCTCAAACAAAATCCGCTTCGCTCGCCCTCCCGTCTGTATCCGGTGGAAATGCCTTATTTAAAAGATGCCCTGTATACAATCACCATCGCTGTTCCGGCAGGCTATAAAGTAGAAGAACTGCCCAAGCCAACGGTGATCAAAATGCCGGATGATGGCGCCGTGTTTACCTATAAATCTTCCATCGGGGGAAGCAGTATTAAAATTTCCTGTCAGATGGAAATCAATAAAACCACAATCCCGGCTTCATCCTATACCGATCTGCGGGAGTTTTATAATATGGTGGTGGCCAAACAGGCGGAGCAGGTGGTGTTGAAGAAGCTGTGATATTAGTTTACTTTTTTGGAGTAAATTTAAAAACCTTAATCACATCGTTATGGGAAAATATTTATTGTCGTATGCTTGTTTTTTTCTGGTTTTATGTTCTTGCAAAAATCAAACGAGTAATGATAATTCAAGCAACACGAATGTTGTTCAGGATTTCATCAAAACATTTGAAGGAAAGATTGGTGATAAATATGACATCATGATGAAGCTGAATTCGGTTTCTGGTAAAATATCTGGTTTTTACTTTTATAAGAATCAGGGTATTGATATAAAAGTTGAAGGACAAATTGATTCAGATGGGCAATTTTCAATAAATGAATTTGATAAGGGTGGAAATGCTACTGGTGTATTTAAGGGACAGGTTTCAGGAACAAGACTTGATGGTACATGGAGTAAGCCAAATGGGGAAAAAAGCAGCAGCTTTTCTGCAATAGAAAGTAATTCTTTATATGAATCTGCTAAAAGAGAAGCGGGTGAGCAAAAATATTCAAATATATCAGGAATGTATCGCCCTTTGCAGGGTGATGGTATGTCGGATGGAAGTCTTGAAGTAAAGTATATCGGTAATAATCAGTTTCAGTTTAGTTTGACTATAGTGGGCATTAAAGAATGTACTGGTGAAGTATCAGGGATAGGAAAAATATTTAATGGAATCGGAAAGTATTCGGAAGGTGATTGTAGTTTATTGACTTTTAAATTTTCCGATTCAAGTGTTTTGATCGAGGAGGAGAGCTGTCAACTACACGGTGTTAGTTGTTCTTTTGATGGAAAATATTCTAAAGAATAAGAAATTATGTCTTCCACCTTTTTTCGCTACGAGTCTCTCTGTTGTCCGGAGTGTTCTTAACTTCTTCCCCTTAGTTCTTCTAACTGTTCCTGGCTCTTTAAATTCTTTCTAACTCTTATTTATTACAACTTTTGCGTCGTTCTCAACCCGGTTTCAACTTATCCAATTTTAATAGCCCTTTTTTGCGGAAATATTTATTAACCTTGGATTGATCTGGATTGATATTCATCAGTTTATTCCTCTTTTAAAATATTATGGAATTTCCGTAAATTTAATAAGCAGTTAGCTTCTAGCTTATGGTTCAACTCCTCTGGTCCATATTAAACATCGGCATTTTCATTTTCTTCATCGTCGTCAGTGTGAAGGCAACCAAACTGGTACGGGAGAATATGGGAGTTTTAGCGGCAATTGTACTGGTGTTCGGGCTATTATCATTTATCAGCCGGAAAGCAGATGCGCCGAACCTTGAGCCGGGTAGCTCTACGCTCCGGACCTGGAAATTTGTAACGGATATCCGTCCTTATATTGATGATATAAATAAAATCGATATTGTTTTCGATAATAATATCATCTCCAAATCTGTAGTATCTGTCCGATATGGTAAGGATACTCAAACTGGTCTAGTCAAACCCCTGGAAGCCCATACATATATCAAAGGCTTAGTCGCCGGCACCAGCTGGCGGCCCGTTTCGGTACAGGTGAGCCCTACGGCTGTTCCAAATGAATTTATTTATGAAGTGAATGGAGTGGTGGAATGGAAATTACTGGGCACCACCATCATTTCACATGCTAAGGAGTGGACAGGAAAATTTGAAATCAGGTAAGTCTACTGTTGTCCGTATACTACTTATATGCCCTCGCCATCTTTCAGCATTCTTCAAATGATAGGGTTGTTATGCTTAGCTTTTAACTAAGCATCGGCTTCTCAGAGCCGTATTAGTCAATTCCAGATTCTTTACTTTTACAGCTTGCAGACACAGTCAAATTATATTAAAAAACCTTTCCTGCCCCTGCTCCTTAGCAGCCTCCTCTTCCTCCTCTCTGGCCTGTTGTCGGCCTATTGCTACTGCCGGTTCTATGATTTTGGTGGGATTTTTATGCCGGGAATTATCTATACCTCCAGTACGATACTGCTTTTTGTTAGTTTTCAGATCCCGGTCAGAGGCAAGGAATGGTTGATGTATTTCCTCAAGATGAACCTGATCTACCTGATCGTTTGGGTGCTGACCATGATTAGTTCCTGGTTTGTAATAATTTTTGGGGTGCTAACGGCAGGGGGAGGTGCAACCTCAACTTTTATACTAACTGATAAGGCGATCACTAAATTTCCCTTCAGCCGTACAGCGGTCTTCATAGCCGGAGGGATGTCCTTTGTGCTGGTGGATATTATTTCTCTGGATTATGATTTCTCCCTGAGCGATTATCTTTTCAATCGAAATTGGTCATCCAGCATATTTTTGGCAGACATCTTTATTTTCTGGCAGCTGATAACAGGGATCATGCTGGCGATACATTTGAGAAAATCTCAGATTTCACAGAACGAGGCTATGGACCCCGATAGTGTTGAGCCCTGATCCCCCTTTTGTCGGCAGTGTTCTTTTCTTAGATCTTGATCTATCCTACAATATTTCAATCCCCAGCCGGGACAACAATAGCAGCTCGGCTCGTCGTTCAGTTTTCAGTATTAGTTCATAACTTCAGCAACATACTTTCAAATAGCATTTGTGTCTGGCTGGACGATCAGTGAATTCCCTGCCTTTGCAAATACTCAAAACCTGGCGGCAAGTATAAGCTGGCTGCTAAAAGGAAGCTCATTAATTAATTAGTTGTAATGAAAATAATTTTGCTGGCTTTTGTAGTGGTGCTTTCACTAAATACGGCTGTAGCACAAACCGATACAGCCATTGCCAAAAGCGGTACGCCCATCGAAATGCTTTTTTCGCAAGGGAAATCAAAAGCACTCATACTAAGTTATGATGACGGAAGATCAGAGGACCGGCAATTGGTGAAACTGATGAACAAATACGGGTTAATAGGAACATTTCACCTGAATTCTAATAAATTAGGAACCGTTGGCTACTTAACGAAGGAGGAGATCAGGCAGGTTTTTGCCGGACATGAAGTTTCAGTGCATTCTGCCAATCACCCCAATTTGACCGCATTGACAAAAATTGATATTGTATATGAAGTGGTGGAAGATAGAAAAGAGCTGGAACGATTAATGGGATATCCTGTCAGAGGAATGGCCTATCCTTTTGGAAATACTAATGAATTGGTTGTCGATGCCATTAAAGGATTGGGTATTGAGTATGCAAGAACAGTTGGCGACACTTATGCTTTTAGCATTCCAGAGAATTTTCTCAAATGGCATCCAAGCATCCATCAATTTGCAAAAGCTTATTTTGAACAGGATAAGCCGGAGAATGACAAAAAGGAATTAGAAAAATTTTATAAGCTGATCAATGATTTCATCGGGACAAAGGAATTGGCGCTCCTGGATGTTTGGGGACATAGTTGGGAAATGTCGGACAATCAAAGCAAGTGGAACGAAACAGAGAAATTCTTCAAACTGGTGGCAAATAATGCTGCCATTCATTATACCACCCAAATAGACCTTGTGGAATATATTAATGCCTTCAGAAACTTAAAGTTTTCTGTTGAAAAGAATATGGTCACCAATTTTAGCGCATTGACGATCTTCTTTAAAAAAGGCGGTAAGTCCTATTCCATTTCGCCAGGGAAAACCCTTCTTTTGGCAAATTGAATTTATGTGAATTAAAATCTCTCGAATAGGCTTCAGGCAACAGATGGTTTTGAGCAAGTGTGACTTGATAAACAAACATCAGCCAACCGGCCTGGCCGCAAACAGATTGCAAATCCGGGCTCTGGGCGAACGGGTACTAATTCCCGTATTTCGGTAAGCCCTGCTGTTTGACGCAATTTATTTAGCACGCTATGTAATTGGAATTATTTCCTGGTGAAAGAATATGCCCATAAAACCAGTAATATCTGAATTGGCAGCCTTAGTATAGCGATCCATAATTGGGAATTATTTTCATTTAGATAATTTATCATCATTTGAATATTTGCCGGGAAGACAGCGATCAATAAAAGTATTATACACCATGCAGCGAACTGTCTGGTTCGGGTTGGTAACAACAGTAAAGCAAATAATATTTCACAAGCTCCACTTATAAATACTAAAGTCCTGTGTGACCCTAACCACGGCGGCATGATTTTGAGATAAAATAACGGGTGTAAAAAATGATTTACTCCTGCAAAAAAATATACTAACGACATTAAATAAAGAGATAACCTTTTCACACTATGAATGTAAATGAAAGTCAGCATATTAGAACAGCGCCCAGCAAGGGGTTTGGCGTCATGTAGGCTTTACGGACATATCCTGAGCGATATAACATTACTCAGCGACATATCCAACTGACGAATAAATCCCAGCTATAGAATATCTTATCATCTTCATATCTTTCTTCCCCCACGAGTCTCCTCCAATAGTGTCTTGCCAAAAGGAAAACTAAAGGAGGGACTCGTGGATGACAGTAGACAGCCCCTTTTCCAGTAATTTCTTCCCCTCCTCTCAAAAAATACCACAAACAGGTTATTGGCCCGTCTTTGGAACATCGCTACATTTAGTGAGCGCTATTTAATTTTCAGCCACTCAATAAAACCTTATGCTTACAATCACCATTAAGGGCAGTATCCGTTCCGCGGAATTTGATGCGGTATTACCCGGTCTGTCCGTAAAACTATTTTACAAAGGCAAACCCCTCCGGATGGCAACGGCAGTATCCGGACCGGATGGAACATTCAGTCTGCTCCTGGCCGCGGATGCAAAGTTTGACGCCATGAATGCCACGAGGGATTTATTGCTGAAAGTGCTTGACAATCTCAGCGGGGCGGCCTTGTTCAGCGCCAGCTTTAAAGATCTCTACCAGAAAGGCAGTCCGGATAATTTCACAATCAAGATCAGCCAGAAGGATTTTGAAAGGGCCCGTAAAAAACCAGTGATTACATTCACAGGGGATGATCTGATTCAAAAAGAACGATTTGATATCGGCGAGTCCTTACATATCAGTGCAAGCGGACTGGTACCCCTGCGGGTATTTGATATCAGCATCGCAGTGGATACCACACAAATTGCGGTCCTGTCCCTGCGTTCCGATTCAAGCGGAGCCATCGCTTCCACCATCATCTGGCCGCAAATGGGGATCAACGACCTCGAGAGCAGGGACCTGCTGCGTCATGAGGAAGCCGCGAGAAAATGGAAAGGGAAAAAAATCAATCTCATCGTTGAGTCTTCAAGAAAACAAATTCACCGGGCTGATATTTCATTGGCAGAAAATAAAAAGTCAGCACTTGTCTTTGCCTCCACCAAGGATGGCCGGCCCATCAATGCCATTGAAGGACATAAAGAAGCACTGCATGTGAGTTTCCGGGTGAATACTAAAGCAAACAGGTACCGGGTGATGCTGGTGCAGCGGCAGCACGACTGGAATATTGGCGACTCCATTATCCTGGCTACAAACAGCAGGAACCGACCGGTGGTACAGGAAGTAGAAGCGCCTGAGACAGGATCCATTGCCACTGTAAGAATGGCTGCTGCCGGTCAGCTCCTGCCCGGTGCTTATGATATTATTATCAGACCGCTGCATTATGGTTTTGAAAATAATGATGCCCTGCAACTGTTGCCAAGAGATATTATAACAGCCAGAAGAATCACTGGCCTGGTGATCCGCGAAGATTTCTGGACCGCCAAACCGGTATTGGGTGGATGCGTCAATAAAATACCCATCAGCGGAAGAAATATTGACGGGGCACCCTATTTCCGTTACTCCGATACCTTTACTGTGGGCGAGGATGTTTGGGCGGGGATTGACCCCGGTATTGTGGATCCCGGTAATATCAGCAAAATGTGTGCGCTCTATGTGATCCAAAGCAAGGATGATCTTGCCTGGAACGCAGATAATTCTTTATCGCACCTGGCCGTCCTGGGTGGTAATGCAGCCGTACAAAAACTGATCGTACAGTCCGGCTGTATGAATGCCAACAAACGCCTGCTATGGCCCAATGCCATCATCCCCGGAGAATATGATATTGTGGCTGATTTTGGCAACAATAGTTCCAACGCGGCCAGTTTTCTGCAGGACAATCAGTACAATACACCCCTGGATATGATTGATGGTTATTTCGTTCCTGGATTTCGTGTGGTAGAAGACCCGGGCGTGATGACAACATTTCCCCATGCCGGATCCTGGAGTTATAATGAAGCAACGGTAAATGCGATGGGGCTGACAGGTGTACCTGTTCTTGTGGATGAGAATTTTTCTTATTTCGCACCCGGTGATTTTGTTCCGGTGAACCTGAATGTACCCTTAAGGGCCAATGTATTTTTCCCGGCCGATGTGGCTGGTGTAACTGATCCGGCGCAAATAAGTGTTTCGGCTGCCAATTACCCCCTGATCGTGATTGTGCATGGCAACGGGCATGATTTTACGGAATATGATTTTCTGCTGCAGCATTTTGCAAGGAATGGTTTTATCGCAGCCAGCATTCATTGCAATGGCGATATGCATGGACTCGGAAGGGCCAATACATTGTTCAAACACTTCGAAGTACTGAAAACAAAATTTGGAACGAAGGTTCAGAACAATATCGGTATCATGGGACATAGCCGCGGCGGGGAGGCTGTGATCAAAGCGGCAAGGATCAATCAGCAAAATAATTTAGGGCATGTATTCAATGCGGTTGTCTCATTGGCACCTACTGATCAGTATGGCAGTGAATCACTGAAAGGAACCTGGGCAAAACCTTATTTTGTATTATACGGTTCCAGAGATGGAGATATCAGGGGGCATATTTATGTGCCGGGTTATACCGTACCACAAACAGGCTTCGCTTTATATGACCGTTCAACGGTACCGGAGAAAACAATGGGCTTTTTGTATAAAGCCACACATAATGGTTTTATTACTGACAATGAGGGTAGTGATCCTGAACTGATTGACAAAGAAGTGCAGAAGGCTGTTACCAAGGCATACATGACTGCCTATTTCAGAATGAAGCTGAAGAATGAACCGCAGTGGAACGGTATGTTTACCGGTGAATGGAAACCCGGCTCTGTATCTTCCACCGTGGCCGAGTTGTTTATGCAATACCAGCAATCCGGAGCCAAAGTGGTGGATGATTTTGAAGGCGCGATTGACTGGCAAACCAGCACCATCAACGGTACCGTGGGTCAGTCAGGACTGCCTGTGAACCCTGAGGAAGGGGTACTGAGAACACTGGATCCGCACTCTCCGCATGATACCCAGGGGATGAAAATTATCTGGAATAATACGTCGGGGTCGGTTACCTTTTCCATTCCGGCAGCACATAAAAATGTTTCTGCCTTTACCCATCTGAGTATCCGGATCAGCCAGGTGAATGGCAGCAACTCCAACCCGGCCAATCTGAAACAGAATTTGCGGATTGCCCTGAAGGATGGCAGTAATAATGAAAGAGCCATTCGGGCAGGCAGTTTTGCCATCATTCCCTTCCCGGATCAGCGGCCTGAAGTGGCCACCCGCAAATCGGCCATGGTCACGGTAAGGATACCACTGACATCTTATACGATTGTCTGTGCCGGTCAGGTGAAAGTGGACCTGACAAATATCAGCACGCTGACCCTGAAGTTTTCAGAAACCCTGAAAGGGGAAATTGATATCGATAATGTGGAATTCACTAACTGATAAAAATATTGTATGATAAATATTGCCAGCGCGAAAGGCTTCGCCCCGACTTATAAACTGGAAGTGGCTGATA
This sequence comes from Chitinophagaceae bacterium, assembly GCA_016720745.1. GTDB lineage: Bacteria > Bacteroidota > Bacteroidia > Chitinophagales > Chitinophagaceae > JJ008. Next base: position 1,453,750 of record JADKKA010000018.1, read on the forward strand.
CCATTGTAGACTTTAACGGATCACCGCACCGGATGATTAAAATGAGGATTACCGGTTCGACCTTTGAGTATAAAGACACGGGTATGTTTGTCCGTACCCGGAATGGCAAGCAGACAGAAGAATGTTTCATGGCCAATATTGCCGAGCATGATCAGGCGGTTCATGGCTTTTTCCCGGTTGATTTTATGCCCGGCGATGTAGAGTTTGGTTATGGTGGCGAAACAATCGCTGTCTTCAAAAGAGCAAAATGGGATCGTCTGATCAAGCTCAAAGAGGAATTAATTGAAAGCGGAGTGACCACGGTGACACATCAATGGCTGAGACAGAAGAAGGAAGCGAGGAAGAGGGGGATGTAAGTTAACGGCTTTTGTCCTGAATCTCCTGTTAAGTGTGTCAGCCTGAGCTTGTCGAAGGCGATTGAATATGACTGACACTTTATTGGGGATAATAATTCCTGATATTAGAATAAGCTTAAAACGGATCTTTCCCAAACCATTTCTTATAAATCCAAAATGAGAATTTGGCCATATAAATCATGCCCACGATACCAAGAGGAATTAATATAAGTTTCCAAAAAATGCTCATTATTATTTAATCCAATTTCAGTAATTCCTTTATATATGATCTTCTGAATTGATGACGCAGCTCCCAATCCTACAGCTGTTGCGATTTGTATCTTTTGGTTTGTTTTTAAAAATTAGTCCTCCAGATGTATCCGGTGATAAATCCGGTGCAATGCCGGTGCCAGAATCACTCCAATGTTTGTAATGAACAAAACACCGCTGAACAAAGCATAAACCGAGGAGAATATTTTCCCGCCATCTGAACTTACCTTATCCACCAGCCCCATCCCACTCAGGATCATGGAAGCATTGTGCAGGGCATCGATCCAGATCATGTCAGCCGTATAATGATAGCCAACCGTACCAATCAGCAGGAAAAGCGCCATGATCAACAGCGCCACAATGATATTGACGATGATACGCCTGTAAAAAACAGCCTTGCTGGCGATCGGTTCTTTGCGGTGTTCGTACATGGTTACTGGCATTTACTGGTTAACTGTTCATCAATGATGGTCTTAAGGGTTTTATGGATGTCAGCCCTTTCCTCTCCCAATAAATTCTTGACGAATACAAGGTAGGTATAACCCCGGCAATAATCAATCATCGGCCAGCAGCCAAATAAACCCGGACTCGCAATCGCTGTCGCCACCCCATCTTTTTCTTCCATCACCCAGGCACCGGAGGCATAACCATAGCCTGTGGCAGATTTGGGTGCATAACGGATCGGGATATTTTTAGTCCTTACTTTCAACATTTCCTCCACCGCTTCTTCACTGAGGATTTGTTTGCCATTGAACTTCCCTTTTTGAAAAAGCATCTGCAGGAATTTCATATAATCATCCGCGGTAGACTGCGCCCCGCCGGAGGGATTGATTGGTCCGCCATTCAGATTGGTAAAACTGGAACGGGTCATTCCCAGGGGCACAAATAATTTCTGCTTGATCAGCATATCAAATTTCTTCTTGCTCACAATCTCCAGTACCCGGCCCGCAATATTCAGTCCCACGCCACCATACCAGAAATCCGTTCCCCGGTTGGCCCTGATCTCCTTGCGGGCAAGGGCATTCACTTCTTCTTCCAGCGATTCATATTTTTTACGTTCGAGGATTCTTTTCAGAAACTTATCATCATCATCAATACCAGTCATATGACTCAGGCAATCGCCAATGGTAATATAACTCTTGAAGTATTTGCCAAACTCAGGGATATAGTCCACCACTTTCGTATCGAGACTCAGTTTACCCTCATCCACAAACTGCATCACCAAAGCCGCGGTCAGCCATTTACTGCTGCTGGCAATGGGGGCCTGGGTCTTGGTATTAAACTGACCGATTTCTTTCTTAAAAACCAGGGAATCATCCTTTCGGATCAAAACCACAATATCCTTTCCTAATTGCTGCTGACGGGCTTCCAGTTCTGCCTGCAGCGCAGTCCAGTCGTACTGGGCCCTGGCAGACTGAAAAACTAGCAGGAAAAGACTCAGGGATATGACTTTCAAGCAGATCAAACTAACTTTATATGACATTGTTGCATTCCGGGTACGCATAGGCTTTAATTGAATGATTTTTGATGGTATTGGATGGATTGAAACGGCAAAGGTTAAAAACCAACTGCCACTAGTCTCAAATATTTTAAATATCCTCAACAAACCAGTATGAATTTAGGAAACTTCACCATAAAAGCCGCTGAAGCCTTTCAACAGGCCCAGCAAATCGCCTTCAATGCCAAGAGCCCGAATATTGAAACGGAACACCTCTTAAAAGCATTGCTGGAACAGCAGGATTCCCCCGTGGATTACTTGCTCAAGAAGAACAATGTTACCCTTAACCTGCTGGAGAGCCGGTTGGATGAACTGATCAGCAAACTGCCCACTACCAGTGGAGATCCTGCCCAGCAGATCAGCCGGGAGGCCAATAATGTGGTTCTGCGCAGCGGGGCGGTGTTGAAACAGTTCAATGATGAATTTGTAACACCCGAACATATCATCCTGGCCCTGGTGCAGGGAAATGATGCCGTGGGTAAACTGCTCAAAGATGCAGGTCTGACCGAAAAAGGACTGATCACTGCCATCCGCGAACTCCGCAAAGGAGAGACCGTTACTTCCCAAACACAGTCACAGGAATTCAATGCCCTGAACAAATATGCCAAGAACCTGAATGAAATGGCCCGCCAGGGTAAACTGGATCCGGTAATTGGAAGAGATGAAGAAATCCGCCGGACCCTGCATATTCTTTCCCGCCGTACCAAGAACAACCCCATCCTCGTGGGAGAACCCGGTGTGGGTAAAACCGCCATCGCCGAAGGCATTGCCCACCGGATCGTGAATGGTGATGTACCGGAAAACCTGAAAAGTAAAATCATCTATGCCCTGGATATGGGATTGCTGATTGCTGGTGCCAAGTACAAGGGAGAGTTTGAAGAAAGATTAAAAGCCGTGGTAAAAGAAGTGAGCGGCAGTGATGGCGAAATCATTTTATTCATTGATGAAATCCATACGCTCGTGGGTGCGGGTGGAGGAGAAGGTGCGATGGATGCGGCCAATATCCTGAAACCAGCATTGGCCAAGGGAGATCTTCGTGCCGTGGGTGCTACCACATTAAATGAGTACCAGAAATTTTTTGAAAAAGATAAGGCCCTGGAAAGAAGATTCCAGAAAGTGATGATCAATGAACCCAGTGTGGAAGATGCGATCTCCATCCTGCGGGGTTTGAAAGAGCGTTATGAAACCCACCACCATGTCCGCATCAAGGACGAAGCCATTATTGCTTCTGTGGAACTGAGTAATCGTTATATCACGGATCGTTTCCTGCCGGATAAAGCCATTGACCTGATTGATGAGAGTGCGGCCAAACTGAGACTCGAAATGAATTCGATGCCGGAGGAACTGGATACACTCGAAAGACAGATCCGTCAACTGGAGATTGAAAGAGAAGCGATCAAGCGGGAGAATGATGAACCCAAATTAAAAGACCTGAATACAGAAATTGCCAATCTCTCTGTAGAACGCGATACGCTCAAGGCCAAATGGATGGAAGAAAAAGAAGTAGTGGAGAAAATACAGAATGGCAAGGCGGAAATAGATAACCTGAAGCAACAGGCCGAAAGAGCCGAAAGGGAAGGCGATTATGGTAAAGTGGCGGAAATCAGGTATGGTAAAATCAAGGAACAGGAAACCCTGATCAGTACCCTCACGAATCAGTTATTGAATTCAACTGAAAAGCGTTTACTCAAAGAAGAAGTGGATGCGGAAGATATTGCAGAAAGTGTAGCCAAGGCTACGGGTATACCGGTGACTAAAATGCTGCAAAGTGAAAAAGATAAACTCCTGCACCTTGAAGAGCACTTGCATGAAAGAGTGGTAGGACAGGAAGAAGCCATCACGGCTGTAGCCGATGCCATTCGCAGGAGCCGTGCCGGTTTACAGGATCCAAAGAAACCGATTGGCTCCTTCATCTTCCTCGGTACAACCGGGGTGGGTAAAACGGAACTGGCCAAGGCCCTCGCTGCTTATTTATTCGATGATGAAGGCATGATGACGCGGATTGACATGAGTGAGTACCAGGAAAAACATACGGTATCCCGACTGGTCGGTGCCCCTCCCGGTTATGTGGGCTATGATGAAGGCGGTCAGTTAACCGAAGCCGTGAGAAGAAAACCCTATAGTGTGGTGCTGCTCGATGAAATTGAAAAAGCACACCCGGATGTATGGAATGTATTGTTACAGGTATTGGATGATGGAAGATTAACCGATAACAAGGGCCGGGTGGTGAATTTTAAGAATACCATCATCATCATGACCAGCAATATTGGTAGTCACCTGATCATGGATGCATTTGAAGGCGTGAAAGAAAAAGATATTGAAACCGTAGCGGAAAAAGCAAAAGTGGAAGTGATGAATCTTCTGCGACAAACGATACGTCCGGAGTTTTTAAACCGGGTAGATGAGATCATCATGTTCCAGCCTTTATTGAGAAAAGAAATCGCCGGCATTGTAAAGATTCAGTTGAATGGATTGGTCAAGCTGGTGGCCGAGAGCGGTATCAATTTGCAATTCAGTGATTATGCCCTGGAATATCTTTCCGAACAGGGCTTTGATCCGCAGTTTGGAGCACGTCCGCTGAAGCGTCTGATCCAAAAGGAAATTGTGAACCAGCTCAGCAAACGCATCCTGGCCGGTGATATTGATAAATCCAAACCGGTGCTGGTGGATGTATTTGATAATACGGTGGTGTTCCGCAACGAACCTGTCAGCGTTTAACGACCCCGTCAGCGGTCAGCGGTCAAAGACCCTGACGGCGGTCGTAATAAAATAAATCACCGCGAAACATCCCGTTTCGCGGTTTTTCATTTTGGCCATTATTAAGATTCCACTTTTCTAATCTGTGTGGAATGATTCAATGATTGATTAAACCGTAAATAATTTAGTTGATCGGTTTTGTTCTTGGAAAGGGAGCAAAGTCAAATTTTTCATTAATCTTAATAGATGGAAATTTGTGCAAAATGGTATAATAGTCAATCAGTGTGCTGGGGATATCCAGTTCCCGGTTATCATATAACGCAATCCTGGTGAGGGAATAGTTACTCCAGGGGCATCTGTTGCTTTTGTTCCGTAAAATGGTAATATCAGCGATTTCAGACTTATCAATTTTTTCCGTTCCGTATTGAAATGAATCAGCTCCTTTTGATAAAACAATCTCCAGGTTCTTGAATACCTTATAATACCTGATGCTGAGCAGCAGATTGAGCCCACCCATTAAAGGGAAAACGAAAAGAAAGAACAATAAAACGAATAAGCCACTGGTCAACCCTTTTGCCGGGATTATTTCAAACAAAAAATATCCTGCTTGCACCAAAAAAACAGGTAAAACGATCCGGGTATACCAGTCTGTATAATAAATAAATTTTTTCTGGTACTTGTAAAGGAAAGATTTGGTCTGGAAATGAATAACCGGATGTTGAAAAATGGTATTCTCTTTTTTGAAACCCGGTCCGATCGTATTTGTTTTAAAAAAGTGATTGATGTATTCGTATGCCTCCTGTAGCCGGGGAATAATTTTTTTAAACAGGGATTTATTGTCGTAGTAATAAAGCACAAATTTCCCGTTATAACTCAGCGCAAGTTTAAGATAGTTCCCGGCTATATTTTCAAGGGTGATGGAAGCAGTCGTTACATCAATGGTTACGTTTTTTCTGTTTTCTTCCCAGGGAAACTGTTCCGCGAGTTGAATGACTTCTGCAGCAGACATTTTCCCGATAATCGTGAACTCACCCGGTTCGTTGATTGACAATTGTGTTTTACATAACAACTTAGAATCCATTATTAAATTTAGTGGTTTTACCCCTTCAGTGAAACTTCCGCCTTTGCAGTTTGGCACTTGCTCTGCGAAACTGAAAGTTTCGCGGTTTTTCATTTTCAGCCAGCCTGTCTTTTTAAATATTCCTTATATTTTTTATCCCTAATTTAGTTTCAACAAAACCCCCGCCCATGCCTGCAATCGACCGTCGTCAATTCCTGCAAAGATCAGGAGCCGTTCTTTTACCGGCCATCTTACCGGTAGCCGCTATGGCCGGACAGTCAACGAAACAAGAATTACCGGCTGATGAACCTCCCGTTAATTTTTTTGGTGACGGAGCGGATTTTAATCCGGCCCAGTATATCGAGACTCTGCAAAAAGCGAATGCGAAGGAACCGATCCGGAGGGATTTTTACGGACAGGGTGGGGCGGTGGCTGCATTGGAAAAGAAAATGGCGGAGATCACCGGTAAGGAAAAAGCCATCTATATGCCTACGGGTACCCTGGCCAATCAACTGGCGATTGCAGAACTGAGTGGCGCCAATACCAAGGTATTTGTACAGGATATGAGTCATGTGTACCGCGATGAAGCCGATGCGGCACAATCCGTATTCGGGAAAAGACTGATGCCGTTGGGGATGGGTCAGACTTATTTCACTGCCGCTGAACTAAAAGATGCCATTGATGGATTGAAGAGCAAGGAAGTATTTGCCAGTGGAATTGGTGCCGTGAGTATTGAAAACCCGGTACGCAGAACGGATGGCAGGATGGTGCCCATTGATGAAATCAGTAAAATCAGTGCCTATTGCCGGGAAAATAAAATTCCCCTGCACATGGATGGAGCCAGGATATTTATGACAGCGGCCTGGTCTGGTGTTTCAGTGAAAGAATATGCATCCTACTTTGATACTGTTTATATTTCGCTCTATAAATATTTCGGCACGGCTGGTGGTGCGGTACTCTGTGGTAACAGCAGTCTGATTGATAAAATGCCGCACCTGATCAAGATTCACGGGGGCACAGTCTTTGGAAACTGGGTAAATGCCGCCATGGCGCTTCACCGGATGGAGGGTTTTGAAGGCCGGATGAAAGAATCCATACAAAAGGCCAATATTGTATTTGAAGGACTGAATAAAATAAAGGGATTAAAAGTTACGACCTTGGATGGAGGTACGAATATTTATGCATTTGAAATCGGTTCAGGCATCAATGCCGGCACATTGCAACAAAAGCTGAATAAGGATTTTGGTATTAGGATTCCACCGGCTGATAAAAATGGGAAGACCACTTTAACGGTTAATGAAACCATTTTATACCGCGAGCCGGCCTATATCATTAAGGCTTTTGAAAGCTGTGTAAGCTAAGCAGCCCTCCGTTGTCATACTGCTTGCCTGCCGAAGTAAAACGAAGGCAGGAGCCCGCTATGCGAAACTTTTAGTTTCGCATTACTATGCTATCGCCTTTGGCGATTTTCACAAACTCCCTTTCACCGCAACGGGTGCAGATGCCATTACCGTCCGGATATATTCCTCATACTCTTTTGTAAACTGTGGATTTCCCTTGGAAGAAGTAAACAGTGATTCCAGGTGATCGGTGGTAAATGCATTATCGGTCATCTTCCCTGACAACCAGGGATTGGCATCCGACCATTCCATCTTCAGTGAATGGTATTTCAGGAAGGCGATCACGATCTGGTCAGTAAAAGGGCCCGGGTGGCCGGCTACTTCATTCGCCAGTATTTGCAGTTCAAGATTCACTTTGGGAAACTGATCCGCATAGAATCGGTCGTTGTCCCGGATATTGTATTTGTTATACTTGTTGATGTCCATGCTGATGATTTTATAGTTCAAAAATAAAAACCACCTGGCCAATGGCCGGATGGTTTCCAAAGGTTGATTCGTTTGCAGGTAGCATTTAATTCACCGTCAATACAGCATCCAGCGAATGCACCACGCCATTCGAAGCGTCATTGTCACGGCCCTGGATCCTCGCTCCGTTGATGGTCACGGTTCCGTTACTCACTTTTACATCCAGTTCCTTTCCACTGATGGTTTTCAGTTTTTGTCCGTCGGTAAAATCCTTGAAATTATTTTTTCCTTCCACCACGTGCTGCTGCAGGATACCGGTGAGTTTAATTTTATTCTCCGGTTTTAATAAATCAGCCAGCTGCCCCTGGGCCAGTTTGCCAAATGCCATTTCAGAAGGCGCAAACACCGTATAAGGACCTGTTTTGCTCAGTTCATTTTCCAATCCAGCCGCTTTTACACCGCGTAACATGGTGGACAGATTTTTGTCGGCCACCACAACATCTACAATAGTTGACATATTCAGCAATTTATTTGCAGGCAGTATAGCCTGCATTATCTGTAAAGTAGACTATTAAAAAGGATAAAGCTGTTTTATTCCGTCATTTACTGTCTTATTATTGTCATTGTGCAAAAGTATACAGGGAAAAGGGCTGTTTACGCTTGTTATAAGTGTATCTTGCAGCCGTTGCAAATTGGCAGCCGGGATATCATTCCCCTCTATTTTTTTTAACAGGTTGCCCAGCCATTTTTTTTCATCTAAACAAGTGTATCATGCAAGCAATATTTGCAGATAAAGCCTCTATTATATATTCAACTGAGCCGGAAGTACAACTGACAGCGGACAGCATTATTGAAACAACAGAACAGGTAACGGCTCTTTCGCTCAAAAAGCAAACCAGCTTTGGTATCAATGATCTCTGGAAAATCCGCCAGGGAAGACCTTATGCCAATGGTTATCTGCGGCGCAGCTGATCGCCATCTCCTTTTCATTCTTTCTTTTTTGTATCACGGGAAAATGTAGTAAACTCGTGTAAGGAATTTTTATGCCTGTCCATGATGCTGGTAACCAGAAATGAGAACTGAAAGGAATTGGATTGTTGCAGGATAGTGAGTTACATCAATACCAGCCTGACCTGATTGTAAAATATTTTTTCATATCACGCTGATAGATCCTGATCATGAAGTATAAACATGTTATACTATCCTTTTTATTGTTTTCCCGTTTGCTGATCCATGCGCAATCCAGGGAAGCAGAGTTCAGTCAGCTCATGAAAACCTATCATGACTACAATATGTTTGACGGGGCTGTACTCGTAGCGGAGCAGGGAAAAATAATCTACCAGGGTGCATTTGGCATGGCCAATCACGAATGGAATATTCCCAATCAGGTGGATACGAAATTCATGATCGGCTCTGTATCCAAACCGCTTACGGCCATGCTGGTATTAACCTATGTACAAAAGGGGTTGATCAATCTTGATAAAACACTCGGCGATTACCTGCCTGAATTCCGCAACCGGCCGGCGGGTATTGTTACGATCCGGCAATTATTGTCCCATACTTCCGGTATGCCCAATTATGATATCATGAAAAATTTCTTTCCGGTAATGAGCCGTCGCTCTTTTACCCGGGAAGAGTATATTAAAATCTATCGTGATTCGGCACTGGCTTTTACACCGGGCAGCCGTTATTATTACAGCAGCTGGGGATATTTTACATTAGGTTATCTCGTGGAGAAAATAAGTGGCAAGTCCTATGCCCAGGCCATGAAGGAAGAAATATTTGACCGGATCGGCATGACGCATTCGGGGTCTTATCTTCATACACAGGTGGTGCCACAACGGGCAACCGGCTATGATTATGTATTGGGTACTTACCAATCAGCTGATTTCCGGGATCAGTCCAATACCATGGGTACGGGTGATATCTACTCCACCGTGGAAGACCTTTTCAAATTTCACCTGGCGATTACTGACAACAGGCTGATCAGTAAAGAACTGACCAGTGAAATGCTACAACCGGGTATTGCGCCGGCGAACTATGGATTTGGCTGGTTCAATAAAACCTTTAAGTATACGGACCGGGACAGTGTGTTTACGAATTTCCATTTAGGCATGACCGAAGGATTTATGTCTTTTTTCCGGAGGATACCTTCCACCAATAGCATGGTATTGATTCTTTGCAATAGTTCACCAACTGATTTCTTTGGCATTGCAAATAACCTGGCTAAAATACTGTACCATCAACCGGTAGCTATCAAACAACCCATTCATAAAAAAATGGAAACCCTGATTGCGGAGAAAGGAGTTGTAGCAGCAGTAAAGGAGTATCAGGTGCTGAAAGCAGATACCGGACATTATTATGCAGACAGAATTTCATTGTGCTTCCTGGCGGAACAATTATTAACCATGAAGCGGGTGGAAGATGCCAGGCTAATGGCAGAAAATAATATAGCGGAATTCCCATCCTTTGATATGGCCAATTGTATCCTGGGAAATGTGTACCTGCAGCTGGGAAAAAAGGAGGAAGCGGCGCTGTATTACCGGAAGACGCTTAAAATTTCTCCCTTCTATGAGGAAGCCCGAAGCCGGCTGAAGGAAATGGGATTGGCTGAGCAATAGTATGATGTTCAGGAACTTCTCCAGATTTGCATGAAAGGATTCTTTTCTGCTGCTGCCTGGCAGTGGGCTTTTCGTGTATAAACAGGAATACCTGCCGTTTCGATTTCAAAAAAAATATTTAGATTAGAAGTCTAAAACCACTACTATGGCATTTATGGACCGTGTTTCCAATGGCTGGACACTTTTCAAAGGCAGTTTTAAAGTATTAAAAGAAAATAAACAGCTGATTGTTTTCCCGCTTTTTTCCGGATTGTCTATCATCCTGATCATCGGCAGTCTTTTCATATTTGGATTTCCCAAGGGTGTTGAGGAGACTGACGGAGATCTGGAGTCCTACCTCGGAGGGACCAGTATTTTCCTGCTCTTTGGTTTTTATGTGATCAACTATTTCATTGTTTACTTTTTTAATGTGGCACTCATTCACTGTACCCGTTTATATTTCCATGGTGAGGAAGTATCAGTAAGGGCCGGATTGCAGTTTGCCTTTTCCCGGATCGGGGCGATTTTTTCCTGGTCGCTGGTGGCAGCTACGGTCGGACTCATTCTCAAAGCCATTCAGGAAAATTCTGAGTGGGTGGGTAAAATCATCACGGGTATCATCGGTGTGGTATGGAATATCGCAACCTTTTTTGTGGTACCGGTACTGGCTTATGAAAATACAGGACCATTCGAAGCCATTAAACGTTCTTCTAAAATCATGAAAGAAAACTGGGGGGAAAGTCTGGCGGCTACTTTCAGCTTTGCACTTTTCCAGTTTCTTGCGATTATTATCGTTGGCATACCGCTTTATTTAATTGGTGCTGCTTTTGATCCGATAACAGGAATCATTCTGGCAGTCACCGGTGGGTTCATCATCTTCTCCATCTTCAGCGCTGCAGAAAATATTTTTATCAGCGCAGTGTATCATAATATTAAAGGAGATCCTGTAAAGCATATCAATCAGGAAATGGTGAAGAATTTGTTTGAGTCTAAAAAATAAGAGAACGATATACCTGCTTGATACCTGGTAGTTGTAGGAACTGCCAGGTATTTTTTTTGCGGGAGAATTTATTACAAGTAGTGATTCGCTGCGCGAATGTTGATGGGAACGCGGACGCCGTCGGCCAAAGCCTATGGCGGCGGACGATGACGCGGATTGAGCGGATGATCGCGGATTTTTTTAACGCTCTTTGTGGTCTTTGTGGCTTTGTGGGAAATATTTTGCGTTCTTGGCGTTCTTAGCGGGAGAAAATAATACGGATATTGATTTTGCTTTGCAAAATTGAGTGAGAGTTTCACCGCAGAGAAATAGAGGGCGCAAAGTTTTCGCAGAGATTTAACCGCCTGCAGGGCCCTGTGAGCAAAACCGCGAAGGCACAAAGAGAATTTCACAGATATGCTGAGAATTGCTTTGTGTACTTTGTGTCCCTCCCTGTAGAAAGGGTGCTTTTTTTATTGTTGCCCTACACTATAAGCGACATTGATATATCTCCACCGGTTCACACCGGTATCAAACTGCCTGCCGGTTACAGTTCCCCGGTTAATGGCACCGGGTACATTGGAATAGTTTTCAAAACGGTTACGGAGGTCCCGGTCATTCCCCATATTGGATAAATTGGGATAGGCTTTTATAATCATTACAGATACATAAGTACCCATATCTGTATTGAAATAAATGTCTGAGCTTAACTGTGGGGGATTTGCATAACTGTTATGAGCTACCTGTACCCAGGGCGGGCCGGTAATACTGAAATAGTGGGAGGTGAGGCTGTCTACATTGTTTCCGGCAATATAATACAACTGATTATCAACAATATACCGGATGTATTTCGTACTCAGTGGAGTGCAGACACCCAAACTACCAAGGTTGGTGCTGCTGTTGTGGTACATCTTTTTGGATAGCGTCATTACTTTGCCTGTAGCGAAGTCTTCTGCCTGTACCAGCGCATCGAGTGAATCATTGCAAAACAAAAATCGGAGAGCGGCCTGTCCATTAATGATCGGCGCTTCGAACATATTGTTTAACGTGAATATCCGTAATCTGCCGGATGCGATCGGCGCGTTATTACAATCTGTAAATGTACCGGAAACCTGATAACTGCTTGTTGTAAACGCGGATACGGTAATGGTGCCCAGATCTAAATCGGTATTGGTTGTTGTAACGGTTTGCGTATATCCTGGAATATTACAGCCTTCTCCCGAAATGCTCAAATCAATAGAGGCATTTAACGGGGCCGCAACCCTGAAATAACCATCCTGGTTTGTAAATCCGAATATCGTAGCATTAAATTGCCGGGCCGTCATTTGTACCGTACTATTCACAACCGGAAGACCGGCGGCATCTTTTACAATGCCGCTGATGAATACGCGGGGATAGGCATAATCATAATTCCACCAGGTAAAGTGAGCAACTTTACCCACATATTGATTGCCCTGCCGGCTGGCCGATCCTTCTTTTAACCAAACTCCTTTTTCTGTATTGAAATACCACATGGGTATGGTGGCAGGTGCTGAGGACGACAGTGAGGAAGGAATAGTGGCTTTCAGGGTGGCCTGTAATCCACTTTTTAACTGAAGGGGAACACTGCCGGTACCCCTTAATTCTACATTCATCATCCCATAGGATTTCAGTATGTTTTCGCCATTGTCTTCAGCAAGCAGATCCCCTGGCATTAGTATATTAAAGTCGGGAAACTCCGGTTGCAGGTATTGTGCATATACCACCACTGCACCCGAATAAGGACTGCCATCTGATTTTAAAACAAAAGCGTTGGCCGGAAAAAGAATACTACATTCAGTATTAACTGTTATCTCACCACCCGTATCAGCCATCACTATATTAGCCATTCCCAATTTGGCAAGTTTAATTTTGCCGAAACATTCTTTACTGTCGGCAGGAAATGTACGGTAGGCTTCAAAGTAGCCCGGTACATTCACTTTTACCATGGCTTTGTTTGCCGTTACCCGTATATTTTTAAATTCAGCGATGCCAAATTCATTGCTATAAACAATGGTCGTTCCTGATTGTACTTTTGCATTGGCAACCATCATCCCGTTTTCATCAAGAACCAGCAATTTGATAGATGTGATTACCGTGGGAGCAGGAGGATTTCCATTTCCATTTCCGTTGCCATTTCCATTCCCATTCCCACCTGTATTGCGTACATCCCCGGTTATTTCCCGCTGACAGGATGAAAGAAATAATAAAATCGCTGCTAAGCTTAGCAGTCTCAAATGATAGCCAATTTGAAAGATATTGAACCGATGGGTATGCCTTTTCATTGGGTAAAAGTAGAAATAATAGATGGGTTTTCTAAATCCTCTTAAAGGTTCACGAGACGGAAAAATGGAAAGGGTTAAAGATTTGATTCTAAGGGGCTTAAAGTCAGACAAAAATCGATTGTAAACTGTTTCCTCTTCTCTCCCGATTATTGAACAGATACGAGGGTTCCCGTGGGTGCAAAATAACCGTCTTTTTTCAGGCGAAGGATGGCAGACTTATTCCAATGTGCATCAAAATATAAATAGGTTGATTTGGATGACCGGTCATAAATCATTTCAGGTAAATCGGATCCCTTTTCAGCCATATCCCATTCAGTGATCTGACCATTCGGTTTGATTTCGAGCAGCAGCAGGATCCACCAGCCACCGTCATCCTCCGATCCCAGCACTGATCTCAGGATATTCAATGCATACAGGCTATCCGTTATTTTTTTGAGTTTTACCTGATGCCCCAGGTCCAGGTACACCGTGTCAAATTTTTGAATCACAATAGTGTCCTTCTCGTAAACAAAGGGATATCCTTTTTCCAGCCGGTAATGCTCTGCCATTTCATAAATTTTACCATTCCTGCATAAAAAATTATCAATGGTATCAATGGCTTTTTTGTTGGTATCGTATTTAATATCCTGTTCGGTATCATAATAATGGGAGGTTGTAGCAGGATAAATAAAATTTCCTTCGCTATCCAGTTTAGGCCATGCGCCTCTGATCACCCTTACATGTTCCCGGAAGACCATTTGAATGTATTGGGGGAATACCTGGTAAGTCCATAGATCTTTATTGTCGGCATAACGGGAATAATACCCTGCCTGTCCGCGGGTATTGATATCCATTTCAATGCTGGTATGAAATGTATCTTCCTTCCACTTGCCAAGGAATGCCTCGGGGAATTCCGGAATATCTGCCACATCAACCGGCAGGGGTGCTGAAAAATTATAAACATTACAGGATGTCAGGAAATAACATAGAAAGAGGAGTATCAGTCCCTGCGATCTGGAGTAAGAAAACCTTTTCATCTGGCAGGTTTATCTGTAAGATACACCTGCGTCCATGCGGTTTTCTATGATAGCCATCAGCTATTACTTTTTGCAGCACCAAGTATACGCAGTTCCCTGTTTTCAAAAGTGGCGCCCGGCTCTTTGGTTTGGGCCAATTTCAGCAAGGCCCTTCCCAATACATCACTCCAGATTATTTTGTTCGGAGCCAGCCATTCTACCAAAGGAAAAAAGGGATAAGCCAGTTTATAAGCAAAGGGGGCTCTTTTGTTTTTGCCACGGGGTCTTACCGCATCCGGCCGGGCAATAATCAGGTTTTGTAAACCGGATTGCAGCAATGCATTTTCTGCCCGTCCTTTCAGACGTTTGAAAAGGGTGCTGCTTTTTTCTGTCCTGTCCGCCCCATCGCCACTCACAAATACAAATTGTATGTCCGGGTGATAGTCCATACAGGCCCTGGCAATAGCATTGGTAAACTGAAAAGTTACTTTTTCATATTCTGCCCGGCTGACCTGGGTTTGGGAAATACCAACACACCAGATCAGGGCATCTGCTTTCCGGATGGATTCTGCCAGTACCTCCGGCTCTAAAAAATCCTTTACCAATACCTGACTGATTCTTGGGTCTGCTGCCGGTATAGGTTGGCGCAAGGCCAGTATGATTTCAGTACAGTCCTGACTGGCCAGGGCAGCCTGTAATACAGCCGATCCAATCAGTCCGGTGGCACCCGTGATCAAAACTTTCATTGTTTCAATTTCTTTTTAAATATAAGATGATTTTGCTGCTCCCAGGGGCCGGTAATCTGACTTCACTGCTACATGACCAAACTCAAGCAAGTACCTGAGGCATTTCATGTTCAGGGGTAGGGAGAGCTGCTAGTTTCGTGTCCGGTAAAAGATCGCTATGCGTTCTGCTTTATTGATCATATTATCTGCTTCTTATCTTTTGGTTGTCTCTGCCTGCAGGCATCCACAAACTTCCTCTCCAAATACGAAAGAAGAGCCCCTTACAGATTTGCTGGAAGGAAACAAGCGCTTTGCTTCCCATCATGCCACCCATCCGCACAGTTCCGGAGAAAGAATGAAATCCCTGGAAGCAGGACAACATCCGCCGATCGCTGTGATTTGTTGTTCTGATTCAAGGGTGCCACCGGAAATTATTTTTGACCAGGGTCTGGGAGATATGTTTGTGGTAAGGACTGCGGGGAATTTGCTGGGCGGACTCGAAATCGGCAGTGTTGAATATGCGGTGGAACACCTGGGAGTAAAAGAAATTCTGGTGATGGGACACCGGGAATGTGGTGCTGTGAAAGCCTTTATCCAGGGAGGAGCAACTCCCGGTCATATCAGGGATATTGTGGATAGTATCCGTGCGGAACAGGAAATCAAACAGGTTCCGGGCAATGATAAAAACCTGCTCAATGATTGTATACAGGCCAATATCCTGCACGGCATCCATCAGTTGAAAAAGGAATCTGCAATGATTACTGAAAAAATCAGGGAAGGTAAACTGCAAATACACGGGGCCTGTTATGATCTTACACTGGGAAAAGTTGTCATCATCAGAGAATGAGGTTTCCCTGCCGGCATTAAATTACTTTTTATTTGCATCAGTAGCATAAATGGTCAGGTCCTGAAATATTAAAGGGACAGTCTACCCATCGATACGTGCCGCTAAATACCTTTTAATGGGTATCCCGGTATGGAAGTTCTGTGGTAGATTTGTAAAGACCCATTTACAGTAACCAGCAATGCAAACCATCTGTACCCGGCTGATTCCCGGGTTAATACTAAGTTTCTTTTTTAACCTGGTTAGCTTGTATGCCCAGCCTAAAATCGGGGACGCGGTTTTACAAATCAATACAGGTTCTCATTTATCCCAGGTTTCTGAATCAGTTTTCACCACAGATGGCCGCTATATTATCACCGTTAGTACGGATAAAACAATTTGCATCTGGGATGTGGCCAGCCGAAAACTACAGGAGCAGATCAGGCCTGCCAAGGGTCCGTTCAACCAGGGCAAAATGTTTTCGCTGGCGATTTCACCCGATAATAAATGGCTCGCTGTAGGTGGTTTCCTTGCCATTGGTACGGAAACCGACGGAGACCTGGCCGGTCAGATCCGCATCTATGATTTTGACACCCGCAAACAGGTTTTACGATTTCCGGCACACCAGAATGTGGTGACCGCGCTTCGTTTTTCTGCTGATGGAAAATACCTTATCTCCGGCGGTATCGATAGTACCCTCATCTGCTGGAAAACTGAAGTGAAGGCCGGAAAACCTTTTTTCACAAGGGTAAAAAAAATATTGAAGAACGATTGGTACCAGGAAGATATACGGGTAGCCGGTCAATCAGCCTATGTAACAGAAGGTAAACGGGTGGTGAAATACACGGTTCCGGGATTCCTCAAACAAACCGAAAGCAAAAAATTTAGCGGCTCCATACTGATTATGGCGGTCCATCAGAAAGCAAATCTCGTGGCTGCCGTCAGCAATCAATTGGAACTGATTATCATGGATACCCTTTTGCAACAAAAGCAAATTGTAAAACTGGATGTCAATTCAAATACGGTAGCTATTTCTCCTGATGGCAAAATGATTTTAATCGAAGGTGACAATAGCAGCCTGCTGCTTTTAAAAAAGAGCAAGGACGGTTTTGTACAGGAAGGCAGCACCCTTTTTGAAGGGGGAAATTTAATACTGGGTACCGGGTTCCTGTCAGGGCAGGATTTTTTTGCTTCGGGCGGTTACAGTAACCTGCTGCAGTTCTACAACCTGAAAGAACTGAATGGAAATACAGTGATTCAGTCTGATACGGTTTTGGGCCAGGCCGGACATATATTCAATCAGATTTCAGTAGCAGACAATAAAATTGCTTTACACGATATCAGTGACAGCAGCGTTCAGTTTACACATGTTTTTTACCCGGAAGCCGGAAAGCTCACAAGGTTTAATCAGGCTGATCTTTCCCTTTTCACGCTGCATCCGACAGAACGAAACGGGATCAGGGTAGAAATAGATAATAGCGGCACTGAATTGTCCATCTGGTCTGGTAACAGAAAAACAGGTACTGTAATCAGAGACGGAGGCAGTGGCTATGGGCACAACAGTGTAACCATTACCCGACAATCGCTGATCGTTTCAGGTGCCAATGCTGGCTTTCTGGATATTTATGATACACTTGGAAATATCAGGGCTTCCCTGATCGGCCATGAAGGCAATATCTCCGGCATCAGCGAAACAGCAGACGGTCATTTTCTGTATTCGACCGGGGTTGACCAGACCACCAGGGTTTGGGATCTGAGAGAAATTACGGAGAAAAAAATATTCAAAGCCCTGTCAGAAATGGATATAACATGGGCCCAGTACTTTAAAATCAATTATCCGGGTATTAATGCCGGTCAGCCCGGAGGGATGGAGAAAATGTACCAGCAGATGATTGCTAACGGAGACGGTGGAAATGCAGCTTATCTCATCAAACCCCAAATGCTGGAGCCCCGGCTGAATATGTTTATTGCGCGCAATAACGAATGGGTGATCTGGAATAACAAAGGTTATTTCAAAGCATCTCCCGGCGGAGCCGCCTATATCGGCTGGTACATTTACAAGGGCGAAGACAATAATGCCGAATTCTATACGGCAGATAAATTATACGATACCTATTACAGGCCTGATATTGTCAATGCACTGATTCAGTCAACTGAAAGTACGGCTGCCATTCTTCAGCAATTCAAACAACCGGAAACAGAAATGTCCGTTTCCAAACAGGTCAGCAATATGCCGGTGCTTCGGTTACGCAGTCCGGTATTACCTGCCACAGTGACCCAGAAAAATCTAAGGCTATCATTTGATACAGAGCATCCGGAGTTCATCAGCGAGTTCCTGCTTTTTCATAATGGAAAAAGAGTACCCGTCAATACAGAAGCGCTCCGGGGTGCTGTTACCGGAGATCGTTCTATCGGCGTGGAGCTGGTGGCTGGGGACAATATTTTTACCGCTTCCCTGCTGAATAAAAACAAAGTGGAGACCAGTCCCATACAATTCCGGATCAACTATACCGGTGTGCAGGCTACCAGTTCACTGTATATTTTAGCAGTGGGCATCGATAAATACCGGAACAGCCGCTACAATCTTAATTATGCAAGAGCAGATGCCCGGGGGATCAGTACACTTTTGCAGCTATCGGCCGGCCGCATATTTAAATCGGTGACGATTGATTCACTGTTTGATGAACAGGCGACCATTGCCAATATAACAGAGCGGATCAATACCCTCAAATCAACAATCCGGCCCGAAGATGTTTTCCTTTTTTATTACGCCGGTCATGGGATCATGAATGAACCCGCCGCAGGAAGCAAGCCCGACTTTTACCTTGTACTGCATCCGGTGGTACAAATGGTCGGCAATGAAGAGATGCTCCATAAGAACGGACTTCCTGCCAGGGGTCTCCGTGAACTCTTAGTTGAGATTCCCGCCCAAAAACAACTGGTGATTTTTGATGCCTGTAATTCCGGCGGTGCCATGAATGTTTTTACAAGAGGAGCAGGTGAAGAAGCCGCCATCAGTCAGCTGGCCAGAAGTACCGGCTTTACCGTACTGGCTTCCACTAACCAGGAACAATCTGCCGCCGAGCTCAATGAACTGAAGCATGGTATCTTTACCTATGCGTTGCTGAAGGGACTGGAGGGCGATGCCGATCTGATGAAGGATGGCAAGATCACTGTCAAAGAAATTGAACTTTACCTCAACGAGATCATTCCGGTTCTATCCGAAAAATACAAAGGGGTACAGCAGTTCCCCCAATCTTTCTCCAGAGGAATGGATTTTCCGATTATCCTTAAACCCGGGAAATAAAAAAATAAAGGAATCAATTATCTTCCCCTGAAAAACGGATATGCAGCCTGCCAGACAGTATGGCCTTTTTTCGCTTCCCGTGATCGTGGGAGCGCTTGGCTTTTTTGTAGATATCTATGATCTTCTCTTATTCAATATTGTGCGGATCTCCAGTTTTACTGAACTCGGAGTAACGAAAGAACAGATGAAAAGCGTTGGTGAATCCATCATCAGCTGGCAAATGATTGGTTTGACCATTGGTGGGATTCTCTGGGGCATGATGGGAGACAAGAAGGGAAGAAAAAGTGTACTCTTTGGTTCCATCTTATTGTATTCCCTCGCCACCATCGCCAATGGCTTTGTACAAACAACGGAACAATATACCTGGCTGCGCTTCATAGCCGGACTGGGCCTGGCCGGAGAACTCGGTGCCAGCATCACATTGACCAGTGAGTTATTACCCAAAGAAAAAAGAGGGATCGCTGCCGCCATCATTGCCACAAGCGGAGTGATGGGCACTATTGCGGCTTATATTGTTCATTCGCTCAGCGGGGAAAACTGGCGGCTTTGTTATTTTATCGGTGGAGGGATGGGACTGGCCCTTCTTTTTTTAAGGGTGAAAGTGCTGGAGAGTTCCATGTACGATCAGGTAAAGAAACTAAAACCGCAAATGGGTAATTTCCTGCTCTTCTTTACAAAGAGAGAAAGACTGGGCCGTTACCTCCGGGGAATTTTTATCGGGCTCCCGGTCTGGTATATCATCGGCGTACTGATCAGCTTCAGTGATGAATTTGCCAGGCAGTTTGGTATCACCGGGTTTGATCAGCCAACGGCCCTGATGCTGCAGTATGTGGCATTGGCATTTGGAGATATGACGGCCGGCTTTCTCAGCAATTATCTCCGGAGCAGAAAAAAGACCCTGCTGATTTTTTACTCGATCACCATTGTCTTTCTGATTTTATTCTTTGTCCTGCGCGGTGGCGGCAATGCCTTTAATATGTACCTGCTTTGTATGGGACTGGGATTTGGATCCGGCATCTCTGTTTTATACATCACCATGAGTGCAGAATCATTTGGCACCAACCTGCGTGCCTCGGCTGCCATTTCAATTCCCAACCTGGTGCGTGGTTTCCTGCCCCTGATCCTTCTGTTGTTTCAATGGTTGCGCAGTGCCGGGGTATTGAACAATTATATCACCGGGGCCTGGGTAACCGGGATCATTATTTTATTGCTTGGAATAGTATCGGCATTACAGCTGAAGGAAACCTGGGGAAAGGACCTTGACTTTACGGAAGAATAAAAATGAGGCTGTCTTAGGAGCATCCCCTTTGTCATATTGAGTTTATCGAAATATGATAAAGAAGGAAGCAAAACTGTTTCATTTCGACAAGCTCAATGTGACAGTTTTGCCAGCTTCTAAGACAGCCTCCTAACGGGAAGGGATATCTAACTTTTTAATTCTGCTTTACCAGGTTCACTGTTGTTTCGCTGATATAGCGGGTATTGCTGCTGATTTCATAAACGGCAGACTTGTTGCTGTTCCTGCTATACACAGTGAAATACAGTTTGTCATCACCCAGTTCTTCTGCATTCAACAGAAATCTTTTGGTGAATTTGTCTCCCCTGATTTTTTCTGAATAGAGCCTGTTGCCATTGATATCGGCAATGCTGATGGTATAATCATCAGACTGGCCATCCACGCTCAGTTCAAATACAGGGTTTTCTTTCAGCATGCCGGCATATTTCAGGGCAGCTGGTACAACAGGGTTAGTGGGATCAACTGGGGCGGCCTTGGCAGCTACTGAAAAAATGGTCAGAAAAGCTACGGCGATCAGTGATGTGTTACGGAAGATCTTTTTCATGATAAAAGGGTTTAGGTTAAACAAATAATATGCTGGTTTAAAAAAATTTGATGGAAGCGACCGGGCAAGCAGTTGGGCTTTAGCTGTTGGCAAACAATATTGGCAAGTGGATTGATTTCCGGAGCATCGATTGGCTCCTTTAGCAGTAGGCTGCTTTGATGATGTAAAAGTAGACCGGGGGATTGGATGCTGCAAAACCGCTTTCTTCCTGATCCGTCATGCCCAATAACCCCCATCCGCGTGTAAATTATTTAGTATCAGCTGATTTACTCCCTGGTTTTACAGACAGCCAACCGGTAAAACAGTCCTTAAAAGAGCTTTGCCAAGGCCTGCTAGTGGAATATACTTATCGGAAATGAACGGAAAGCGTCATGAAATGAGCAACAGGATCCTGCTGTTATTCACAGGATATACCGGTCGGGGTTACTTAATTGGTAAATTAATGTCAGACGGATTTGGCCGGGAAAAAAAATCCCCTATCTTCATTCGATTCAAGGGGCTGACTATATGGCATAACTGCTTTGTGGTCAACCAGATGGCTGAAAATTTGTTATAAGGTAAAAGGCCCGCAGCCGGGTCTGATCCATAAAAAGAAGAAACAAAAATGGCATTAAAGAAAGAGGATATCATTATCATCGAACCGAAGGAAATGTTCGTGGGGAAAAAAGACGCCCCGGTTACCCTGATTGAATTTGGGGAATATGAAAATGAGGATTGTGCGAAGGTGAATGAAGTCGTCAAGCAAATACTTGAAGAATATGATGGCCGGATCCGGTTCCAGTTCAGGCATTTCCCGCTCACACTGATCCATCAGCGCAGTCTGAAAGCCAGTGAATCTGCAGTTGGTGCCGGTCAGGAAGATAAGTTCTGGGAAATGCATAATATTCTTTTCCAGAACCGTCGTAACCTCGGAACCACCAGTCTGAAATTATACAGCAAAGAAGCTGGAGTAAAGAGCAAGAAATTCCTGGAAGACCTGGTGAACGGAACATGGGGATGGCAGGTGCAGGATGATATCAAGGAAGGTCATAACCGCGGTGTAAAAGAAATTCCCGCCTTCTTTATCAATGATGTGATGCTGACCGTGAAGCCCACTTTCGCTAATCTCAGTGCAGCAATTGATCTGGCGCTGAAAAAGACAAAAAGCAAACCCGCAGCTAAAAAAGCAGCGGCCAAGCCGAAACAAAGAGCATAAATAAATAGCAATAAAAAACCCCGCCAAAGCGGGGTTTTTTCATAATAAGAACTTTATTACCAACGGCTGTTGGAATAAGAAGGCTTCTGTGATCTTGCAGGCCTTTCTTCACGGGGCTTGGCAATGTTCACTTTAATAGAACGACCTTCTACTGTAGCACCATCCAGTTCAGCAATAGCTTTCTGGCCAGCGGCATCATCGCTCATTTCCACAAAACCAAAACCTTTACTGCGGTTGGTGTATTTGTCCATGATTACTTTGGCGGAAATAACTTCTCCGTACTCGGCAAAATAACTCCTCAGATCTTCGTCCACCACGGCGAAGGGGAGATTTGAAACATAAATGTTCATGTAAAAAAATTAACTTTAAAAAAATACTTGAGAAAAACGCAACGTAAAGAAGACTAACTATTAGCAGAAAAGACGTTCACTTACAAAATGCTGTCGAACTCAAATTAACGCCGCAAAGATACGACAGAAACGGTTATGAATCATGATTATTTTTCAATTCAGCTTTATTTAACATGACATCAGGGTCTTTTGATGTAATTGTTGCCGGTTTGGGATCGATGGGATCAGCTGCCTGTTATGAATTATCAAAACAGGGATACCGGGTACTGGGACTGGAACAACAGTCTCACACACCTCATGAACTGGGCGCCCATGGCGGACAAAGTCGTATTATCAGAAAAGCTTATTTCGAAGATCCTGATTATATCCCTCTGCTGGAAAAATCTTATGAAGGCTGGTATCAACTGGAAGCAGCCACCCGTAAACAGGTTTATCATCCCTGTGGCTTATTATACTACGGACTTCCTGCTCATCCTATCATGCAGGGAGTGAAGCAGGCGGCCAGGGATTTTAATATTCCGCTGGAACCTGTTTCCGATAAGCAATTGTTATCATCTTTTGTTGAAAGAGAAGGCTATGAAGCATTTGTGGAACATGATGCCGGTTTTTTGCTGCCGGAAAAAGCTATTCGTTTGTTGCTGGAGGAAGCGGGTAAAAAAGGCGCAGCATTACATACCGGTGAAAAAATAATCAGCTGGACAAAACAGGGAGAAGGGATTGAAGTGATAACTACAAAAGCTACCTATCATTCAAAACGACTCATCATCACAGCCGGACCCTGGGCCAATGAACTGATCCGGACACTGCCAATACCATTAACCGTTACAAGACAGATTATTCTCTGGGTGGAAACAGATCAATTTAAAAATTACAGCCCTTCCCATTTTCCCTGCTGGCTGATCGCTTCAGAAGAGACAAAGGGAGCCTGGTATGGTTTTCCTGCACTGGATACTACCGAATGCTCCGGGCCGCGCGGGTTAAAACTAGCCCTCCATTATCCTGATAGTCCTGCCCATCCCGATGAAGTGAACAGGAATATAACCAGTGATGAAATTGAATCAGTGAAGCGGGCCGCGATGGCATTTTTTAAACCGGCGGGTAACAAATTAATTGCTGCCAAAACCTGTATGTATACCAATACACCGGATGAACATTTTATTGTTGACCATTTACCGGGTTATGATGGGGCGGTAACCATTGCCTGCGGTTTCAGCGGACATGGATTCAAGTTTGTCCCGGTGATTGGCAGGATACTGGCCGATCTGGCCATCAATGGAAAAACAGATTTGCCTGCCGGGTTCCTGGGCCTGCAAAGATTCAGTAATGCTGTTTAATTAGCCGGTGGTTCTGTATTATTGAAGATATCTCCGTTATCATCTTTCTTGCGGATACCAAAACTATAACGCAGGTTGATCCCGAATCTGCGGGTATCAGAAAAACGGGTACCATAGGCATTCACCGACCCCTGCTTCAGGGTGAAGTCGTTTTTATTACTGTAAAAGATATCATTCATGCTCAGCGTGACCACCAGCTTTTCTTTCATGAATTTCCGGTTGATACTCGTATTCAGTGCCCCAAAAGAACTGAGTTCATAAAACTGCTGCTGTCCCTTTAAACGCCAGAAACCATTTAAAGTGATCACTGATTGTTTATCCACTTTAAAAGTCTGGTAGGTAAAGAAAGTCCAGGTGCCTCTTTTAAAGGAAAGTGGTTTGTTCTCATATAATCCCTGGTAGAAATTATGATTATACTGTGCACCGGCCACGAAGAAATAACGGCCACCCGGAGGCAGGGCGCCTAAACCACGGAAATACCATTCGCGGTTTTTGCCCAGGTTATCATAAGTACGATAGGCGACCGTATTGCTGGTGTCTGCCTGGTAAATCACATTGGTAAAAATATCTTTGGTATCATTTACACCCACTGCCAGAATTGGCCGTTCATCCACACTGATATTGGCTTCATAGTTCTGGTTGAACTGCGGACGCAGCGCAGGATTGCCCACTTCGGTAAGGTACTGATCAACATAACGGGCAAATGGATTGAGCTGGTCATAACCGGGCCGGCTGATCGTTCTGCGATAAACCAAATAGGCCCGCAGATCATATCCGGCAATCTTCATCAGGTTTTTACTGAGATAGATATAAGGAAAAAGGTCGGTACGGTGAATGGCAAAGCTGGTATCTCCCGGTACCGTTTGTCTTCCTTTCATATTGGTATTCTCCAGTCTTAAACCGGCCTTGATTACAATATCTTTTCCCAGTGACTTAGAACCCTGCACATAGGCCGAATTGATGTTTTCATCATACCGGAAAGTATTGGTGCGGCCGATATCTTTTATCCGGCTGTTTCCGTTCTGCTGAAAATATTCTGTTTCATTCCTGAATGTTTGAAAAGAAGCTTTGGCACCGGCCTCAAGGGTAAATCTTTTTTTCATTTTCAAACGGATATCTTCTTTCAGGTTGAGGCGATGCCTGTGGTTAATTCCTGTGCCATCCCCGCCTGTAAAAAAGGATACCGGAAAAATATATTCCGCATCGAAATCCTGATCGGTACTGTTACGGCTATAACTGTAAAAGATATCATTCTCCCATTCGGACCCGGCTGAGTCCAGTTTTTTTGTGCCTTCAAGTCCTGCCTGGTAATACAGGGAGCTGCCTGTATTATTCACCCGGTTCAGGCTGTTGACTACCGGATTGCTGTTGCTGATGGTTTGAATAATATTGCGGTTCTCACTGTTGTTATTAAATGTGTTGAGACTGGCACTGGTGCCAAAATCAATATCCCATTTTTTGCCTGCCGGAAATACCAGGCTATAACTGCCAAAATAAGTATCACCGGGATAAATGGTGTTCGCATCCTGGAACAGTAATGAATCGGGTGCAAAAATCCGGTTGGTCCGGATTCTTTCGAAACTGTTCCTCTTGCTGTAATTCAGATTAATGGATGATGATTTCTTACCGTCATTATTGTTCAGGGTAAAACCGGCAAATTGATTGCCATAAGTGCCCTGCTGCATGCCGGCATTGATACTGCCGGTCATGCCGATTTTTACTCCTTTCTTCAGTACCACATTCACGATGCCCCCGCTGCTGTTGGCGTCGTATTTGGCAGAAGGCGTGCGGACGATTTCAATTTTAGCAATGGCATTCGGGGGCAGGCTTTTCAGCATGGTAGCAACATCTGCGGCACTCATCCGCATATCCCGGCCATTGATTTGTATAGCTGCGGGTGTGAGGCTGCTGATATAAATATTACCATCCTGGTCCACAAATAATCCCGGCGTTTTTTCGATTACTTCATAACCACTGGTAGAAGTGGCTACCAGGTTTTCAGGATCAACGATGGTTTTATCATCCTCCTGCCGCATCAATGGTTTCTGCGATCTTACCACGGCTGTCTCGAGGGTTTTTGCCATCGGATCCATGGTAAAAGAAAAAGAAGTTTTATTGGGTTGGGTGGTGATGCCCTTTTCAAGGGGCTGGTAATTCACAGCAGTGATCCTGACGGTATACTGACCAAAACCAACCGTAGAAAAGCGAACAGTTCCGCTGCTATCGGCTGTTTTTGTTTGCCGGAAGCTATTGTCGGGGAAACTGATCAGACTGATACTGGCAAAGGAAACAGGATCTTTTTTGGAACCGTTTACCTTAATGGTAACCGTGGTTTCCTGAGCAATAGCCTGGAAGCCCAGGAAGAGCAGGAAAAAAGAAAGCAGGTACCGGCAGGGCACGGAAGACGGGTGTTGATTCATGGCTGTACAGTTAGCGATGCGCAAAAATAACCATCATGATCTTTTAGAGGCATTTCTGTTGAAGAACTATCCTGATTTCTGTTTTTTTTAACCTTTCCGGTGCCTTTGTTTTTTGCTGTGGAAAATGCTGGCTTCATCAATGGAATGGGTGCTGTGTATATCAGATTCTTTTTTGGCCAGTGCGGCCAGACTGATATAGAATTTTTTAATGGTCTCCAGTTCCTCTGCAGAAATATCTTCTATATTCACCAGCCGGTTACTGGCTGTTGAACTGGCTGCAATCAGTTCATTCAGCTTCAGCTGCAGGGCAACGGAATCCTTGTTTTGTGATTGCTGGATTAAAAAAACCATCAGGAAGGTAATTACGGTTGTACCAGTATTAATCACCAGTTGCCATGTATCTGAATAATGAAATAGTGGGCCGGTGATGATCCAGACCAGGATCACCAACACCGCCATTATAAAAGCAAGGGGTTTCCCGGCTGCTTTGGTGATCCGGGCAGAAAAACTTTCAAACAGCAGGTTGATTTTCTTCTTCATAATAAAATAATTTTGGGGAGATGACTGTTTATAATCGCTACTGATTTACTACGATGAGGATACAATTTACCACAACCATACAGAAATTCGGGGCCAAAGGGGAAAAGACAGGCTGGACCTATATTGAGATCCCGGCCGACCTGGCGCAGCAACTCAAGCCCGCTAATAAAAAGGAGTTTAAAGTAAAGGGTAAACTTGATAAACACAGCATCAGCCGTTTATCTGTTTTACCCATGGGAAACGGCCTATTCATCCTGCCGCTGAATGCCAGCTTAAGGAAAACCCTCGGTAAAAATAAAGGCGCCATGTTGCAGGTCAGCTTGCAGGAAGATAAAAGCGATTTTGTTTTTAATCCTGATTTCATGGAATGTCTCGCTGATGATCCCACGGCAAAAGCCTTCTTTGAATCCCTCACCGGCTCGCACCAGCGCTATTTCAGCAAATGGATCGACAGCGCCAAAACAGAACCCACCCGGGTAAAAAGAATTACCATGGCAGTAAATGCGCTAGCAAAGAAATGGGGGTATGGGGAAATGATTAGAGGGAATGGCTAGTGGGGTTCGGCTAGTGGGGTTGCGTTGGTTGTCACTTCATCATTCTGATATCATTTGTTCGTCTGTTCTTATTTTGGCAAGAGGCTAGTGGCGAGTGACTAGTGGGGAGAGAAAGTCCGCAAGTCCGTAAGAAGGGCGGTTGTCACTTCATCATTCTGATATCATTTGTTCGTCTGTTCTTAAATGGCGAGTGGCTAGTGGCGAGTGGCTAGTAGGAAAAACGAAAGCCTTTATCGTTTAGCCTTCGAAGAATAGTTGGCCTAGTTTCTCCCCTTTAGGGGCTGGGGGTGGCGAGTGGGGGTGCGGCCCGGTCCTTTAGCGAACGCTTCAAGGGAGCAAATACTCATTGAATCATGAAATTTTCTATGAGGAAGAAAATGCTCAACGCTCAATTTTCAATGCTCAATGTTCATTGCCATCTAAGAGTCGTATGATAAACTCAGGGGAGAACCATTTGCAATTTGTAGAGTAGCCGAGACCGGATTAGCAATTAGCGACCAACTTTAGACTGCCGCTGATAACTTGAACATTGAAAATTGAACATTGATTATTGAACACTTTTTGAGAGAGGCGAGAGGCTAGAGGCGAGTGGCTAGTGGGGGGTGGGCTTGTCATTCTGAGCTTGTCGAAGAATGTTGTTGGGAGTGGCTAATAGGGATTGAGTTGGCTGTCACTTCATCATTCTTATCTCATTTGTTCTTCTGCTCTTATTTCATCCCCTCCTCCACTTCTTTCTTCCGGACTTTCGGACTTCCCGACTTCCCAACTATTTAAACGGATTACTAAACCTCACATCTGTCGCCATCGTCCGATCGGTCAGTGTTTTTAAAAATGCCACCAGTGCCGCTTTATCAGCTGCGGAAAGATTGGCCTGACGGGGTAAACCGTTAGGAAGCCTTAACTGAGGGGAAAGGTTTGGATGATTTCTTACACCGCTGCTATAATGCTCCACCACTTCTTCCAATGTGGCAAACCGGCCATCATGCATATAGGGAGCGGTCAGTTCTACATTGCGAAGCGTGGTGACTTTAAATTCACCATCTCTGTTTACATTATTGGTGACGGCTCCAAAGCCACGATCAGTAGTAACGGCATCCAAACCATTGTTTTTTTCCTGCGGAGCAGTAAATGTTTCGGATCCATGACAGGCCGCACATCCACCGAGATTGGGAGTCAGGAATACTTCCTTCCCCCTGTTTTCCTGTGCAGTGAAGTTCGGATAGGGTGCATTGGGTGGAGGCGCCGGGGCATTGGGAAGGGCCGATCTGGCTGTATCATATCTTGATTTGTAAGAAATCACGGAACGAACAAACTGTGAAAGTGCCAGTGAAATACGGTTGCTGGTAATCGTACTGTCGCCAAATGCTCTCTGAAACAAAACAGGATAATAGGCCAGTGCTTTCAGCTTTGTTTCAAGTGCCGGTAAAGTCATTCCCATTTCCACCAGGTCCTGGATCGGCATCAGGGTTTGATCTTCCAGGGTCGCGGCACGCTGGTCCCAGAAAAAACGTCCATTGGGATAATAAGCAGCATTAATGATGGACATGGAATTTCTTCCGGTCAATCCGCCATTAAAACCGTTACTCTTTACCACCGGATCAGAAAAGCCACTGGCCTGTTTATGACAGGAAGCGCAGGAAATGGTATTATTCAGCGAAAGGTTCTTATCATAAAACAATACCCTTCCAAGCGTGGCTCCGTTATCGGTTACCGGATTGGTACCCGGCGTATTAATTTGACCAATAATATTGGGGGAGGTCAGGTAGCCTGGCAGGGGCTGATTGGCATAATTAAAGGGGGTGGCCGGCAGGTTCAGCACGGCAGCTACTGCGTCGTTGGGTAAGGGAGTGGGAGTGGGGGTTGGAGCCGGTGTAACAGTACTATTCTCCTTATTACAGGCTACTAATACAGCAATACCTAAAATACCGACGGCAAAAACAATCTGGTGGCGTTTGGCTAACATCAATGGGTGGTTTGAAGTGGCTTTGACTTTAATGCTACAAAAAGGTTTAAAGTAAATGCATTTTTGGTGAATTGTACAAGAGGCAAGGAAATTTGGCCTTTCCTTGCGGGATCCTTAACCTTTTTTTGTCTTTTATTTGCAGTATGAGTTCCATATCCTCCATCGCCGGTTTTCAACAACCTTTTTTTATTGGGGTAGCCGGTAGCGGCATGAGTGCCCTGGCCCAGTACCTGCAGGGTATTGGGAAGAAAGTGTCCGGCAGCGATCGTTTTTTTGCCCCGGGTCAATACAATGAAATCCAGGAAAAGCTGGAAGCGGCAGGCATCCGTTGTTTTGTACAGGATGGAAGCGGGATCACTGCTGATACAGACCTGGTGGTGGCTTCCACCGCCATTGAAGACACGGTGGAGGAAATTCAAAAAGCAAAAGCATTGGGTATTCCGGTGTTGCGTCGTTCAGAACTACTGGCCCTGATCGCCGCCAGTAAAAAAACCATTGCCGTAGGGGGCACCAGTGGGAAGAGTACCACCAGTGCCATGTTGTTTGATATACTGGAAGAAGCGGGATTGTCGCCAAGTATTATCAGCGGAGCCGGACTAATCAGCATCATGAAAGAAGGAAAGATCGGCAATGCCAAAGTGGGCGAAGGGGATTGGTTGGTGATTGAAGCCGATGAAAGCGATGGATCGATTGTACAATACAAACCTGAAATTGGTTTATTACTGAATATTGATAAAGACCATCAGGAAATAGATGAACTGTTACGGATATTCGGCGTTTTCAAAAGCAACAGCCGTTTTTTTTCAGTGAACCGGTCACATACATTGGCCGCCGGTTTTTCAGCGGATATACAAAGAGATTTTTCCTCCGATGAAAATATTGCAGCGGGTTACCAGGCCCTTGATTTCAAACAGGAAGGGTTTAGTATACAGTTCCGGGTGAATGAGCAGGATTTTCAGCTGCAAGTGCTGGGCAAACACAATATGGAAAATGCCCTTGCAGCAACAGCGGTCGCGGGTTCGATTGGTGTTTCCATGAAAGATTGTGCTACGGCGCTCTCCAAATACGAAGGGATCTATCGCCGTCACCAGGTTTATGGTCAGAAGAATGGCATCTGGTTTATTGATGACTATGCACATAACCCGGTGAAATGTGCCGCTGCGATTCAGGCCTGCCAGCCGGTAGCTTCTAAAATCATTGCATGGTTTCAGCCACACGGGTATAAGCCGACTAAATTTCTGCGGGATGATTTTGTAAAAGAAATCGCTGCCGTGTTAAGACCGGAAGATGAGATCTGGATGAGTGAAATATTTTATGCAGGTGGCACGGCTGTTAAAGATATTTCTGCCAATGACCTGATCAATGACCTGAAAGCATTAGGTAAAAATGCATATTACTGTGAAAACAGGAACAGTTCCTGGAAACAGTCCGGCCACATCTGCATAGCGGATCTGCCATCTTATTAATGGGGGCCAGGGATCCTTCACTGGAAAATTTTGCCAAAGCGGTCTGGAAAGAATTATAAGGCTAGTGCCGCAACATTTTCTTTCGCTACCGGCAGGAACATATACCAGCAGAGTGCCATCAGTAATCCGGGGTGAGGCATTTCTCCCAGGGTCTTATCTTTTTTAAAGTATACATCAGCCATACCGGAACGGGCGGTTAATCCGCAGGACACAACCGGATGTTCGGGATCATCTTTAAATAAAAAAGTTCAGCCAGTGGATTATTCCGGGTACTGTAAAAGAATTTTTCATTGTTGACCTCGATGTATTGCTGTTTATTCTCCTGACCGAATTCACCGATCTTGATACCGTACTCACTTCTGATCACTGTCTTGTTCCGGCGAAAGCCTTCCTTTACGTACCAGGAATACTCTTTTTCTTTATTGCATTCCACCCGCGCCGAATTGGAAAAGGATTATAAACCAGCGTCAGTCTTTTTTCATCATCCTTATACAGGTTATAAATTTCCTGTTCTGCTGAAGCTTTAACTGTTTCCCATCTCATAGTTGTCGGTTTTTAATCTGTTAGCGATAGAAAAGGTAGGAAGCTTTCGCTGGGATACAAGCCGGTAACATTAATTTAATACTAACTTCATATTGCAGCCTGAAAGGGGCCCAAAAAGGCAATTTCCTCAGGAAATGCGGAACTTTAACCGGAATCAAATATTTAAAATGATAATATTAAAGGAAAAAGAACGGGAATTCCTGGAGAGGGCCATTCATTTGGCAAGACAGGGAATGTTATCAGGCAGCGGTGGTCCTTTTGGTTGTGTGATTACCAAAGGGGAGGAAATAGTGGGAGAGGGCTTTAACCAGGTCACTTCTTCCAATGATCCCACTGCCCATGCCGAGGTTGTGGCCATCCGCCAGGCCTGCAGCAAACTGGGTACTTATCAATTGAAGGATTGTGTGATCTATACCAGTTGTGAACCCTGTCCCATGTGCCTCGGTGCTATTTACTGGGCCCGTCCATTGCGGGTGGTCTATGCCAATACGCGTGAAGAAGCAGCTGCCATCGCTTTTGATGATGATTTTATTTACAGAGAAATTGGTGCCGCCATGGAAGACCGAAAGATTCCATTTGTACACAGCCCGCACCAACTGGCCAGGGATTTGTTTAAAGAATGGGATGAGTGGGAAGGGAAGACCCTGTATTGATTATTCTCCCAGCAATCTTTTGATCACGATATAGCTCATCACAAGCAGCAGGATCAGGATCAGGATCGACATATACAGCCAGGGCTGGTCCTTGATCTTCATTTTCTCCCGGCGTTTTTTCTTCTTTTCTGTTTTCTTTTTCAGGTCGCGGTTCAGCATTTCTACCATATACTGCAGCTGCTCTTTGTCCCTGAACTCCTGCAATCCTTCCAGGGCTTCTGCATTGAATTCATCATCCAGCAATTGCTTTTCCAGGTCATGATGCTGTTCCTCCGGTAACCTGCCTTTCAGGTATTCCAGCAATTTTTCGGAGTCCACCTCCGTAGATAAATTGGATAATATGTTTTTCAGATTGTCTGACACTGCTTACTTCTTTTGCTGCGCTTCCAGTTTTTTCAATGAGTATTTTCAAATTACGTTTCCCATTCTGGATATAACTTTTTACCTGTAACATACTGAATCCGGTCGTGTCGCTCACTTCCTGATAGCTTTTTTTCTGCAGGTAAAACAAAGTTACACATTGCTGTTGCTCCGGATTGAGTTCTTTCAGGGCATCGGTCATCAGGTCATAAGTCAGGTCGTCCTGTTGCAGGGCACGCTGATCCGGGCTGCTTTCTTCCGGTCCATTGAACCGGTCGGTGATTTCCACTGTCATTTTGCCCTGTTTTTCGCGAAGTTTCATCAGGCAATGGTTCTTGGCGACCATGTATAACCAGGATTTGAAATATTCCACTTTGTACTTGTGCAGTTCCTGGATCACTTTCAGGAAAACCTGCTGCACACTGTCCTTGGCATCTTCTTCATCTTTCAGGTACTTCATGCATACCCCAATAAAAGCAGGGTATATCGTTGCAGGAGGATACCCAGCCACTCATTGTTGTGGTCATCATGGAACTTTTCAAGCAGTTCCTGATCGGTCATATGTGCGTAAGGGCTGGCTGACAAAGGGCAGTTCAGGTTTGTTACCACTAAGATGCAGGAACCTGCGGATTGAACAAAATTTTACAAACCAATTCCCTGATTTATTTTCGGTAAAATATCAGGAATGGAATATGCAATCATCCGGGTACCTGCTGCCGCCCTCCGGCGCAAACCCGGACACCCCAGAGAAATGGTGAACCAGCTGCTTTTGGTGAGGCGGTGAAAGTCCTGCGGACTAAAAAACGAGCAATGGGTAAAGGTCAGGAGCCTGCATGATGACTATGAAGGCTGGCTGACGAGCTCCATGCTGATACCGGCCAGCAAGGAAGCGGTTAAAATGAACCATCCGGTGGTTACAACCGGTTTACTCGATAGTTTGATGATCGGGGAAGAAAAAATGATGATCCCTGCCGGATCCACCCTGCCATTTTTTGAAGCAGGGAAAGGGAAGCTGGGAGAAATGGAATTCGTTTTCAATGGCTATTCCAGGGATCGGTTTTCGCAGGAGCCGGCTACAGCATGGATCATTCAACTGGCAAAAACCTGGTTGCATGCACCCTATCTCTGGGGAGGAAGAACGATACTGGGAGTGGATTGCAGCGGATTTGTACAGGTCATTTTTAAGCAGGCAGGCATTGACCTGCCCAGAGATGCCTGGCAACAGGCCCAGATAGGCAAACCGGTAAAGAAACTGGAAGATGCCCTTCCGGGTGATCTTGCTTTTTTTGATAACAGGGAATCAATTGTACATACCGGAATCCTGCTGGGGAATGGGGAAATCATCCACGCATCAGGCAGTGTGAGGATTGATGATATCAACTCGAGGGGCATTATCAATCGGGAAACCGGAAAAAGAACGGCCCGCTTAAGAGCTATCAGGCGGGTGGTATGATTAAAAAAATCCCCTGATCCATTTCAGGAATAGGGTATCCCAGCTGAGCATTTTAAAGGCAGTATAAAAAAGGATGATCGCGAATATTTTTTTCAGTAATTCCTGATCAATATTGATGGCCAGTTTGCTGCCAAAATAAGCACCTATTACAAAACCGATCGCCAGTAGTCCCACAATTTTAAGATCAATGGGTGCCCCTGTTTTCTGCCCGTGATGATAATAATAGACAGAAGCAAAAATCACCACCGGCAATGTGAGTACTGCCAGTGAAGTGCCTTGTGCCTGGTGCTGGGTATACTGCAGGAAGAATACCAGTGCCGGCACCATCACGATTCCTCCGCCCACACCCACCAGTCCGCTTAATACACCCGCTCCCAGCCCAATCAGCAGGGTAGTGATGATCAGTTGTGTAGCCATATTATTTTTTGAAGGGTTGCCATTATTTTCGGAAGGTATCTTTGTACCGGTTGATCGCTGCGGTGATCACGCGGCCGGCAATCAGCTGATCCTGGAAATTATCAATCTCCACTTTTTTATTTTCAAGCACTTTGTATTGCTCAAAGAAATTTTTGAGTTCCAGCAGAAAATGCTGGGGCAGGTCTTCCATCCTTGAAAAATGATTCACTGACGGATCATTGCTGGCTACAGCGATGATTTTATCATCTGTCTGGCCCTGGTCAATCATCTGCATATTGCCAATCACATTGGCTTCTACCAGACAGAGTGAATGAATGGACTGTGAACAGAGTACCAGGATATCCAGCGGATCCCCATCTTCTCCCAGTGTTTGCGGAATAAATCCATAATTAATGGGATACTGAAAGGAAGAGTAAATCACCCGGTCCAGTTTCAGCAGGCCGGTGTCTTTATCCACTTCATACTTGGCTCTGGAACCCTGTGGTATTTCAATCAGTGCATTGACTGTGGAGGGTGCTTTTGCGCCATAATGTGCGCCATGCCAGGGTGTAGGACGGTTAGCATAATTTTTGATATTGGGTATTAGATATTAGTTATTGCTTTGTCCGCCGAAGCCTTGGCGAAAAAAGTGTTAAAAGAAACAAATAAAAAGAAACAAGAACCAAATAAATAGAGACAAAGTTAGAAATTAAAAGGCTCGCCTGGGCGTTAGTTGACTAAAAGAATTGTTGGCCTTGGTTTGGGCGAAATCGGGAAAAAAGAACCAAATAAAAAGAAACAAGAACCAAATAAATAGAGACAAAGTTAGAAATTAAATATATCACCTGGGGGGGCACTTGTATTATGTGTTGTCCGACTTGGTTTTGATGATGGCGAAAAAAGAATCTAGAAACAAGATAGATGAAACAAATAAAGGAGAAGCGGCTGGAAAATTAAACCAACGCCCAATCTGAGGCCTTTTAATTTTCCTCTTTTAATTTTTTTGGTTCTTGTTTCTTGTATCTTTTTTGTTTCCCCGGGGGTCCTTTGGACTTGTGTCTTGTATCTTTTGTTTTCTCTATAAGTTTCCTCTGACCAGTTTCATTCCGATCCAGGTTAGCAATAACCCCCCGATTACACTACCCGCAACATAGAGAAAGAAGAGCAGTAGCTTCTGTTCCCTGATCAGACCGATGCCTTCCAGACTAAACGCCGAGAAAGTGGTAAAGCCTCCGCAAAGACCGGTCATGAGAAATAATTTCCAGGATTCATTGCCGTCAAAAGTTTTGAAACTGAGTCCCCAGAAAATGCCAATCAAAAAACATCCGGCCATGTTCACTGCAAAAGTGCCCCAGGGGAAGGAATGCAGGTACTGTAAACTGAACCAGCGCTGACATAGATAACGGGCCATACTGCCGATGCCTCCGCCCAATCCTACCAGTAACAGGTTTTTTATCATCTGATCGTATCTTTTTCAATTGGTTTGGACACCAAAGTGTCCTCATCGTGTTCATATAGATATTTCAGATCCACCAGCCATAATCCGTTGGCCCGCATCACCCGCAGGGTATCGGGGTCATTTTTAAAAGAGTTGGAGTAAATAATAATACTCACGGAATCATTCAGTTCTTTAACCGGTGAAAAAATACGGATACTGGCACTGCGATAACCATTCCGGGTGCCCTGGTCAATATTTTGATAAGCCCTTTCTGCAATATCCATATAATTGGTATTGACAGAATCCTGCAGCATGTAACGACGGGCCTCATCAAATTTTCCATCGAGCGCCGCACGGATGAAATTGCGGGCCGCATCAATATTGTTTTCGGAAGCAGGTACTTTCTTTTTGGGGTTGTCCTTGCAGGCGTCAGCAAAGTAAATACAAGGGCCAACAGTAGGAGATGATTGAATTTCATATTTACAAAGTAATGAATTTTAACGGTCAGACTTCAACATTGTTAGACCCCTCCGGGGTCCTGATCCGCCAGATGGATTGTTTGTTACCGGGATTTGGCCCGCGGGCCTGGTACAATTAATGTCTGTTATAATAATGTCTTTTGTTTTCTAATAGCCGCCTCATACTTATTTGATACAATTATCATCGGATCGAAAGTTGAGTGTTGGTTCAGTAGCTAAGCTAAGGCCGGCGTAAACCTGGAAGTCAGGTTTTTCCAGCCCCGGATTGGTTTTTTTCCTTTATTTGTTTTCCGGAGGGGCATAATGTCGGTAATTAAAAACTACTAAAGAGGAGCCAGACCCCAGAGGGGTCTAACAATATGAGAACGATAATAGCAATTGCAATCCAGAAATGCCATCCAGGTAAGTATTATGAAAATGTGTCCAACGGTTGAATTCAACTTGCCCCAGATTGCAATCAGTACAGGGGCAGCCAGCTCAGAAGGAGATGCCCTTCTGAATCGTATTAGCAGATAATAACTTATTAAGCAAGGAATAAAACTGTTCACCCTTCAGCAAGCCTTCAGGTGAACAGTTTTCCCTGGTGCCTTTTTATCCGGATGCACCTGGACCGGGGATAAAAACTTATTCTTTATTTTCTTTCAGCGCATCTTTCAGCTTATTCAGCTCATTATTCATTTCCTCCATTTTTTCCTTCAGGGTATCGGTGTTGAATATATCCTTCAGGTCATTGAGCGTGGTATCAGAACCATCTTCATCTTTGAAGAGATCATCGCCTTTATCTTTTTTAGCATCCATTCCCATTTTCATCAGGGTAGTCATGGTAAAATCAACTTTCCAGGCACCGTCTTCTTTTTTCAATGGGAATTCAACGGTTTCTTTTTTCTTTGTATTGGTCACAGACACAGTGGCATTATCTCCATCGATCTTGGCGTCACCCACCCGCATATCTTTAAAGTCATCGTCCTCTTTTACTTCGCCTTCCTTGCCTTTCATTTTTTCAGCCGCTTCAACACCCTTCTTCATCAGATCCATTGTGGATTTACTGTCTTTGGTGCAAAGTGCAGCTGCACCATCAATATCTTTTTTAGCCATTTTTTCGAAAAAGGCAGTCAGTACCGTTTTGGGATCTCCGCCTGCGGCCTTGTCTTTTCCTTTACATCCGGTAATCAGCAGGGCAAAAAATCCTGCCATCAATGTTACAATTGCGATTTTTTTCATAATGATAATTTAGGGGCCAAAAGTAAGACCTCCCCGCCTGATTAATAAATAAAGTTTTGCCGCCTGATCAGCTTGCTGGCGGGATGAAGAAATAGGTCATCAGTGGTCACCCCATAGGGAATCGTGTCCATTCGTACATAAGAAGTTAATGCACTGTCAACTGCCCGGTTAAGCGACTTGAAAACAAACTCGGCACAGTACATTTATCATCAGATTTATAATCAAAATACAAATCGAACCGGATGCCGGCCCGGTAATAGGCCCTGACTGTTTCCTGCAGTTTCTGATTTTGCGAAGGTTTCAAAGGAAAACGGTACACAGCAATGGCATTGTTCTCGGCCGGATTACAAAAACTATCCAATGCCTGCCGCATCAGTCGCTGTGAGGGATTGTAAGCACCGCCCAGGGCATGGTACACAAAGATGCTGTCGTTTTCTACCATCAGGATACCGCAATGAGAATAGGAAGTGTCTTTCCGGTTAAAACTGCGGGCAGCACGGCTTACTTCATCCATCCCGCTCCTGAATATCATATCACCGGTTTGCAAAGAATCTTTGAGGGAACTGATCAGCCGGTAGTTAGCCGCCATTTTTTGGGGATCAGGGGCAGCCGGTTTTGGAGCAGGTGTCCTGCAGGCCAGCAATAAAAAAGGGATGAAAAAAGCTGATATAGTTTTTCATCCCTGCAAAATATTGTATTTGGTTTAGCCCTTAGGTTCCCGGGCCTTCTTTTTGTAATGGGAGGAGTGGCGCGGTTCATATCTTGAGGATTTTCCTTTTCGTATTCTTTGTTATAAGCCCGGAGGATATGTTTCACCAGGCGGTGACGTACCACATCTTCCTCATCCAGTTCAATATGTCCGATGCCGTCAATATTCCTCAAAATCCGGGCGGCGGTTGACAAACCACTGCGCTGGTTACGCGGCAGATCCACCTGGGTCATATCACCGGTGATAATGGCCTTGGCATTGGATCCGATCCGGGTCAGGAACATTTTCAGCTGCAGGTCGGTGGCATTTTGTGATTCATCCAGGATAATAAAAGCATGATCCAGCGTACGGCCACGCATATAAGCCAGCAGGGCGATCTCGATGGTGCGGGTGGTCATGTAGTATCCCAGTTTATCGGCAGGGATCATATCATCCAGCGCATCATAAAGGGGACGCAGGTAAGGATCAATCTTTTCTTTGAGATCACCCGGTAAAAAGCCCAGGCTTTCTCCCGCTTCCACAGCAGGGCGGGTGAGGATGATTTTCTTCACCTGTTTATTCTTCAAAGCCCTTACTGCCAGCGCAACCGCGGTATAGGTTTTACCGGTACCGGCAGGCCCGATGGCGAATACGATATCATTTTTTTCCGCCAGTTCCACCAGTTTTTTCTGATTGGCAGTGCGGGCCCTTACGGATTTTCCATTGGGACCGAATACCAGCACTTCATTGGGATTCTTTTCGCGGAAATGATCAATAGTTTCTGCATCATCGCCTCCCAGGACCTTGTTCAAAGTAGTTCTGGCTCATATGGCCATTACGTTCCAGGTAGGTAACAATCAAACTGATTTTCTCCCGGGCTGCTTCAATCTGTTCAGGCGCCCCGCTCAGTTTGAGCTGGGTGCCCCTGGAGAGGATCTTAAGAAGGGGAAATTTCTTTTTGAGTACGTCCAGTTTACCGTTGTTGACGCCGAAAAATTCAATAGGGTTAACGGTTTCGAGGTTGATGATCGTGTCTGTCAATGCACTTCGGATTTATGTTTCACCATGCCGGCGAAGGGCGGTACCGGATTGATTCTGTCTTCCGGTCATTGCCGGAAGCTGGCCCTTTCAATTCAATATTACTGATCAATATATTCCCTTCCTACGAATAATTATTCACAGATGTTAACACAAAACATGGGCCTGAAATTGTTTATAATGAATTTTTTAGTAAGGGCCTGACAGAAATCAGTCTTTTCCCTAAGGGAGATCAAGGTAATTCTGATATTGAATCGTAACATTTGGATCATGACAGAAGAAATAAAACCAATCAAGCGTTCTGCGCAACTAGCTCCCCTGAGCCGGGAACACCACGACGGTTTGCTTTTTGCCTGGAAAATCAAACAGGGGCTGGAGAATAAAACTCCTTCCGATACCCTGCGCAATTATGCCCTCTGGTACTGGCGCCATCATATAAAGCCGCATTTTTTTCAGGAAGAAAGAATCCTGCTTCCCTATCTTCCTTCAGATAACCCTTTGTCCATCCGGCTGATGGAAGAACATGATCATATCCGTGAACTGGTACTCGGACTGGACGAACATGCCGACCGCCGTTCATTGTTACTCCTCTGCGATCTGATCAATCATCATATCCGTTTTGAGGAAAGAGAACTCTTTGCCTACCTTGAAGAAAAACTGAGCCGGGAGAAACTGGATGAAATCCATGTCCAGCTGGAAAAACATCCGCTGGGACATGAAGAATGGAAAGATGAATTCTGGGTGGTAAAACATTAAATCCCTGTTGAAAAAATCGTATCCCGGGCATGCTGCTTTTTGTAGTATGCCCATTCTTTTGCAGGCAGGGTAAACTGTTTTACCTTGTTAAATAAATTGAAAGCTTGCAGATAATAGCTAAACCCTGCCAAACTTGTTCAATTTTTGCAGGCTGATGAAGCCACTACGGATGACGAAACACAAAATCTACCCTCGCTGCCTTTTGCTGCTGTCACTGATTTCAGGGGCAGTTGTATAAGATTTCCGGGATCATCCTCGATAATAAAAGAGAGCGACTGCCATTGGCCAGTGTAGAGATCAAGGAACTAAAGAAGGGCACCGTCAGCAAGGATGATGGCTCCTTTGAATTTTACCTGGAAAGAGGCCGCTATGACCTGGTGGTAAGCATGGTGGGTTTCAAACCCAAAGTAGTCAGCTTCTTTATCAATAACAGTGATATCACCGAAAATGTGGAACTGGATCCTGATGAGTCTACCAATATGCAGGAAGTGGTGATCAAGGCCAAACTGCGTGACCGGGCCGAGGAGATTATCAAAAATGTGATCCGGAATAAAGAAACCGTGCTCAATGCTATTGGCGATTATTCCTGTAATGCATATATAAAGGCCTTCCAGCTCGATTCGAATTATACCCCCAAAAAGGATGGCGATACCACAGCAGCCACAGATTTCAGTAAGATGGGACTTACTGAAGTGGTGCTGCATGTGGACCGCAGCAGCAGCGGACAATTAAAAGAAGAAAGACTGGCTGTGAATAAAAGAGGGGGGTCTGAAAGCTTATACTACTTGTCGGCCCTCGATGGTGATTTTTTTATTTATGATAACCTGATCAAAGCACCACCGGTTTCCAAGATTCCTTTTGTATCTCCTTTAAGTTATAGCGGACTCCTGGCCTATCGTTTCAAAACCCTGCGGATTGATCGAACTGTCAAACCCAAAGTATATACCATTGCCATCCGCCCCCGGCAGCTTAGCAATGCCACTATTGAAGGAGAAATCAGTATCCAGGACAGTACCTGGAATGTAATGAGCGTGAATTTCCGCCTGCCGCCTGCCCATATGCCTGAATATGATTACATGGAAGTAAAGCAGGAATACGATAAGATTGGCGACAGTGCCCGGGTGATTACCAAAGAGCAATTCATTTATTATACCAAAACAAAGAAGGGAAAGATCTACGGGGAAACAACGGTTATTTTCAATGGATATGAGCTGAGAAAGAATTTCAAGAAAGGACATTTCGGCCTGGAGATCAGCTCCACGGCTCAGGAAGCTTATGAAAAGATTCGGCATTCTGGACTTCGGTAAGACTGGAACCCTTATCACGGCAGCAGGATTTATATGCCCGGTACCAGGATAGCATTGCCACTTATATGAAGAGTGAGGCCTATCTCGATTCCATGGACCGGGTGCTGAATAAGATCACCTGGAAAAAGATGCTGATTTTCGGGCAGATCTTTAATGATCATAAAAAGAAAGAATGTGGATCCTGCCGCCGATCCACTTCCATGCTGCAGCCAGTGGCATTTGGCGGGGCGAGATTGAAACTGGCGGCAGCTTATCGCAAGACTTATTATTCCCGGAGAAATTTATCACTCGAAGCTGATATCAGTTATGGATTCCGTAACCGGGATGAATGGGACATTATCACTGGAAAGAAAATATAATCCCTTTAAAAACGGGAAGTACCGGTTTAAGGCTGGCCGGAATTTTGAATTCATCTATCCCGGTGATGCCTGGGTGAATGTGCTGAAGCGAAGCAATATCTATCTTAATAATTCTTTTGAACTGGGGCATGAACTCGAAATTTTCAATGGACTGACCCTGATGAATGATTTTGAAATCGCTTTTCGTCGTTCCGTGGCCAACTACAAAGTGGGGAATAATGCCGACAGCATTTTTGGAATCCCCAATGAACCTCCGGTGCAGTTCGATCCTTATAATGCTACCTATAATCAGGTGCGTTTGTATTTTACTCCAAGGATGCGGTATGCAAGAGAGCCCAGGGAGAAAATATTTCTCGGTTCCAGATGGCCCACTTTTTACGTGATATGGAAAAAGGGGATCAAGGGATTGTTTAAAAGTGAAATTGATTTTGATTACCTCGAATTTGGATTGTTTCAGAATCTCAATCTCGGTGTGGCGGGAAATACCAGTTATTTTATCAAGTCCGGTGATTTTGTCAATAGCAAGGATCTGCGGGTGATTGATTATAAATTCATGCGGCAGGGTGATCCGCTTTTCTTTCAGAATCCGAGAAGTAATTTCCAGGCATTGGATTCAACTTTCCCGGTTTTCGATCGTTACTTTCAGGGGAATATCGTGCATGAATTCAACGGGGCCCTGATCAATAAGATTCCATTCTTTAAGAAATTAAAATTACAGGAGATTGCGGGTGGGGTGTGCTGATTGCTCCGGAAAGAGACCTGCGTTATGCAGAATTCTTTGCGGGTATTGAAAGAGTTTTCAAATGGCCTTTTAATCCGCTGACCCGTTTAAAGCTGGGTGTGTATGTGGTGACATCGGTGGCTAATAAATTTAATAATCCGGTGCAGTTTAAGATTGGGTTGACGACATGGGATCGGTTTCGGAACAGGTGGAGGTAAAGAATCACCGCAGAGAACAGGAGAAAGCAGAGATTTCGCTCGAAGAGCCCTATGGGCAGAGATGTTTAACCGCAAAACCTGCATGCCGGCAGGCAGGGACGCCAAGGCGCAAAGAATTGCAAAGATTTTTTACCGCGGAGGCGCAGAGGGCGCAGAGTTTTTTTGTCCAAAGGACTCTCGAGCGTTCTTAGCGTACTTAGTGGGAAATAGATTCTTCTATTTCGAGCAAAGCGAGAAATCCTGTATTTCATCTCTCCAAACATACTGTCATTCCGAACGTAGTGAGGAAACTTGTATTTTTATTTCACCGCAGACCTGCCTGCCGGCTGGCAGGGAACGGGAGAGCGCGGAGTTTACGCAGAGGAATATCTCCTCTCAGGTAATATCATCCTGTTTAGTGACCATTAAAGGGAAATTAAAAGACCGGGCGGAAGAGTATATCCGGAATGTAATCCGTAATAAGGATGCGATTGAAGCGGCCGCCGGAAATTACTCCTGTAATCTTTATATCAAAGCCCTGCAGGAAGACTCCGTAGGGATGAAGAAGTCTAAAAAAGTAAAACCGGCTGATTCCCTGAAGCAAGTCCTCGAATCCAATGAGCTCAACCGGATGGCCATGGCAGAAGTGGTATTAAAGTTGGATAGGGGAGAAGGGAAAAAGATAAAAGAAGAAAGGACCGGTGTCAGTAAAAGAG
Source organism: Chitinophagaceae bacterium (assembly GCA_016720745.1). Lineage (GTDB taxonomy): Bacteria > Bacteroidota > Bacteroidia > Chitinophagales > Chitinophagaceae > JJ008. Next base: position 1,497,135 of record JADKKA010000018.1, read on the forward strand.
GAAATGAACAAAGTCTGTTTTATCTCTCCACAATGGAAGGCGATTTCAGTATTTATCAGAATATTATCAATCCCCGCACTATTTCGCCAACAGCCTTTGTGTCACCTGTCAGTTACAGCGGGCTTTTGGCTTACCGGTTTAAAATGATAAAAACAGAAACGATCAATGGCCGGAAACAATACACCATCAGCATCAAGCCCCGGCAGCTGAGCAATGCTACCGTTGAGGGAGAAATAACCATTGCCGATAGCAGCTGGGTGGTATTACATACAAGGCTGCAGTTTCCAAAGTATCACCTGGCAGAATATGATTTCTTTGAAGTGGAGCAGCAATATGAATTCGTGGATCAAAAGGCATGGATGATTTCCAGACAGACTTTTACCTATAATGCTGTTGCTGATAAAAGAAAATCATCAGGCAGAACGGTAGTGGCTTACCGGAATTTTGAATTGAATAAAAATTTTCCCAGGAATTACTTTGGGGTGGAGCTGAGTGCTGCTTCGCAAAAAACCTATGAGCAGGACAGTAATTTCTGGAATTCTAACCGTACTGAACCTTTAACCGCAAAAGAATTACGTTTTATTCATTTCAAGGACAGTGTGTACCAGGCCACCCATTCCAAAGACTATCTCGATTCGCTGGACCGGGTGATCAATAAAATTCGATGGCAGAATATCGCTTTCAAGGGACAGACCCTGAACAACCATGAAAAAAGAAGGCAAATGCGTTTTCCTTCTTTAGTGGAATTATTTCAGCCCTTTCAACTGGGCGGGTTAAGGATCATGCCCAATTTTATGTATACTAAAATCTGGGAATCGAGGAAAAACCTGACGCTGTTTGCTGATCTCAGCTATGGGATCCGTAATAAAGATTTAAACGGAAATATCCGGCTAAACCGGATGTATAATCCCTTTAACCGGGGCTTTTACGGGATCAGTTTGCAGAAAGATTTTGCATACATCTTTACCGGGGATGCCTGGATCAATATGATTCAGCGAAGTAATATCTTTCTCAACCAGGGTATTGGATTAAAGCATGGACTGGAAATCGCCAATGGCCTATATGTGTTTTCGGATATCGATCTTGCTTTCCGGCGTTCAGTAAGTAATATTAAGACAGATAGTAAAATCGACAGCCTGTTCCCGGATATTCTGGATAATAATCAGGTGACTGATTTTGAATCACACAATGCTGTATACGGTGAGTTAAGGCTGGAGTACACATTCCGGCAGCGATATATCCGCGAACCCAAAGAAAAAATAATCCTGGGATCTTCCTGGCCTACGGTATATATGCAATGGCGGAAAGGTCTGCCGGGTATCATGAAAAGCGTGGTGGATTTTGATTATCTCGAATTTGGATTGAAGCAAACAGTTAAACTGGGAACGATGGGTACTTCCAGTTATACCCTGAAGACGGGTTCCTTTCTGAGCCGGAAAGACCTGCGGCTGGTGGATTACAAATACCAGCGAAGGGGAGATCCCTTGCTGATGCTGAATCCATCTGAAGCCTTTCAATCACTGGATTCTACGTTTCCGGTCTTCAATCGTTTTTTGAAGGGCATTATGTGCATGATTTCAATGGAGCCTTTCTGAATAAAATACCATTCTTTAAAAAGATCGGTTTAAGGGAAGTAGCAGGCGCCGGTTTCCTGATCGCCAAAGAAAGAAACCTGCGGTATGCAGAGTTGTTTACCGGGGTGGAAAGAGTCTTCAAATATCCTTTCAACCTGTTAGGAAAATTCAAGGTCGGTTTTTATGTGGTCGGTTCAGTAGCTAACCAGTTCCGGAACCCGGTACAATTCAAGTTCGGGATTACCGCATGGGACCGGAAAAGAGGAAGATGGTTTTGATAAGTCAAGGCAGGTTTCCCTGTAAGATATATATCCCAATGATCAATCCCAGTAAGTGATAGTTCTTTTTTCCAGTTCAAAGTACTTGCCATTATAAGTGGATTCCTTGCTGATCCAGTTATTGTGTTGGTCATAGAGATAGCGGTAGGTTTTCGTAGTTCCTTCCTTGCTCAATGGCACCCATTTATCTCCTTCTTTTTGTACATCATTTCTTTTTCCCTCAGGAGGTCGCCCTGGTCATTGTAAAAAAAATACCTTTCGGTTTTTCCGTTTTGGCCATTATCAAAGAATACATAACTGATCATTTGCCGTTTCGCATTGAATACTTTGTAGTCCGGGTCGGGCTTATCTTTTCTAGTCTGTGTGAAAGAACCATCCGGGTTCTTTTTGTAATGATACAGCACTCCTTTACCGGGGGGATCCTTTCTGCTGAAAAGCCGGACGGGCCGGCCCATGGAATCATATTCATAAAACGATTCATCATACTGACGAATTGATTTTTCAGAATAAAACTCCATATAAACTGGCAGCTGTTCTTTATTAAACATAGCCTTGCTCCAAACATTCTCCGTGTGCACGGTAGAACAAAGTGTATCCCCCTTCCAGTAATAATGGTAGTTTATTAACCATTTCAGGCTGTCGTACAAATGGGCAGAAAAGGAAGAATCAATAAAGCCATCGGGGTAATAGATATACCGGTAGCCATATAGTTTGAAACTTTGCTGTTGACTGCCTTCTCCACTGATACTATAAGTAGTGAAAACCAGCTCCTTTACCTTTCCTTTCAGCCCTATACTGGTGCGGGTGTACTGCGGGCCGGCCTCCTGGGAAAACCGAACTGGCATTGTCCCAATAAAACTAATATGATGAATAAGCATGTTTTCATGAAAAGCTAAAATGGGAAAGAACCGTGAGAGTACTTTCCGATGCTAAAGCATATGTAGTGTTTGTACATTAAATACTTAAGCGCTCGCACAGCCCTGTGGATTAAGACGCAAGGTCGCAAAGTTTCGCGAAGATTAATTTTCAACTCTCTATTTTCCATTTTCAATTACTCTTATGCGCTTCCATATCTATCTCAATCAACTGTCCCTTGATCGCCAGTCCTTTTACTTCCAGCCAGGTGCCGGTGGGAAATTGCTTTTTGTAGATGGAATTACGGAAGCCTGAGGCCTTGATAAACTCATCCATATTCGTGGTATATACGTTTTCCACAACCACATCATCAAATGTATAGCCATAATGTTTCAGAATCTTTTCCAGGTCATTGTAGCAGTTTTTCATTTGCTGTTCCATATTTCCCGGAGCCACGATCACCCCATTATCGTCCATGCTGACAGCGCCGGAGATTTTCAGGTCATCCCCGATTTGTACAGCATGGGAGTAGCCGTATTCCTTTTCCAGCTTGGGTCTTAACAGGAAGTACCGGGGGCTGTCAACCTTTTCCTTTACTGCAGTTTTTTTCGGTATTGCCCTGCTGACAGGAGCTGAGCAAAGGGTGTATGCCAGGATGTTGATTGTTGCAAGATCGATTGGTCGCATTTGATAGTTGTTTTGGGGTTGGTGAGTGGGTGAAATGATGCTGGTTGAAGTTAGGGACAATACTTGACAATGTACTCCATTGCTCATCAGGTATTCGATCAGCCGGATTTAAAGTTGTACTGCCGATTAGAATTCCGTCCGCCCCGCTGACGCAGAACTTTTTGTTAGTGGCAGTTGAAAATATGTGAATGTTATAATTTTTTACTCGAATTATGTACAGCTTAGGTCAATAAAGTTCGCAATTTTTGTAATGTAAAATAATCCCATAATTAATATCAAGATAATGGATACAAAAGAACTCGAAAAATTGCCAAGTAAAGATGGCGAAATTGAGAAAGGTACAGCCCATATTATCGTTGAACTAATAAAATATGAGCATAATGCTATTGTAAGCAAATCAATAATGAAAAAAGCTACAGGATCCATAAATGCTTTGTCATTTGCAAATGGAGAAGGGCTTAATGAAAAAACTTCTCCATTCGACACCTATGCACAAATAATTGACGGCAGTGCAATCATTGAGATTGACGGTAAAGCCTCTATGCTTAAAACTGGAGATGGGATACTTATACCAGCTCATCAGCCAAGCCATATAAAACCCAATGGCAGGTTCAAATTGATTCTGACTGTTATAAAAAGCGGATATGAATAATGAATTTGTTTGAAGTTGATGTTTGGACCGGTTATTTGAAGCTGTTTGACCAATTGCAACTAACGGCCAAGGGCTTGACGCAGGTGTGGGATTAGAATTCCGTCCGCCCATAACCGCTGATGATTGAAAATATTTTGTTCAAGTTAAAAACTAAAGTTGAGAGTTGATCGTCCAGCCCGAACTGAAGTACAGTAGCGCCTAATTGCCGATTGTTCTTCCGTCCAGCCACATTTGGGTTCAAACCCACTGTTATAGGCTGTGGTTATTTTTTCTGGAATCTGTCATTTGATTAAATAACTTCATCGTTTTTGAAACACTCAAATATCCTGAGAACGATAGCAAAAAGGCAATTCCAAAAAACAAATTTCCTATTACCAACAGAGTCGTGTATGATACAAATATGTCTTTTTTGATTATCATTACTAAGTTTAAAGCAATCCATAAAATTAAGGCAATGATAAAATCTTTTCTTGGTTTACCATAGATCTTATTATTAGTTTTATCTTTTATGATATACGCAACCTTATTCTCTGTCAATGCAACGATATCAGTATTCGGCTTAATATGTTTACCAATCGTTTCATGTACTCTGAATCTTTTTTCCGGCAAAATAATTGTGTAAGTAACAACCGACTTTAAATTTGAATTATAATAATCAGTGTAAGCCCCACTTACGTTAAAATGTTCCTTACGTTTTTCCAATACAACACCTTCTGCTATCTCATACTTATCAGTTGGCTGAACTAGCCCGTCAATTGCTTTAGTTTTGCCCCACTTGAAGCCCCTTTTGGGGCATAAACCAGCAATCGCAATATTTTTTTCATTTACATAAAGTATAACTTCATAATTTTTCAAAATAAACATCTGAACCTTTTGCCAAGGTTAAAGTATATTTTTCGTTATTTACTTTAATCCAATAATTAATAAGTTTGATGCCATCTTCATCATAAGTTTCAATTCTTTCATAATCCACAATTTTTCCTTTGATTGTTTTGGTCGGCATATATTTCGATTAAATTGTAACTGTGTTATTCTGTCTCTAGATACCGAATTTTGTAGATTTCTTATTTGTTATTGTTTTTAGGCTCTGTCACGGGCCATAGCCTATAAATATTGTATTGCCGAATATACACAGTTGCTAAATTTCTTTATAATATAAGTTGCCCTCTGATTTGCAATGATTTGCGTAAATTGCGAAAGAATCAATTTGTCTAAGTGATTTCTCAAATACACCACCACAATTGTGATTGATAATCTTATATCAGGTAGAAGAAAAATTGAGCCAAACAATCCAAGGCCAGACCAAAATTTAAATAATCGGCCTGCCTGCAGCAGCCTCAATGTATACAAGTTCACCAAATATATCCTCAGCCGGTTCGTGCTTTTTTATGTATTTGTTTCAAATACATTTTTTATAATTGTTTCTATTGCAGTTTTTGTTCTTGGAACACTGTCAAGAAGTAAGTATTCACGTAGCCTGTTTGCAATGATTTCTGATCCTGGATCATCAATTAGTCTTGGGTTTATTTTCCTCAACCATAGCGATTGGTTAAGCCGCTCTCCAACATGTTGTACAATAAATCAGGCTGTCAAGTGCGATCAAACTCAGGGGCGTCCCACAGTAAGCCATTTATTAGCTCTTTCCAGGTGAACTTTGAACAAGCGGCAAGATGTCCCCATTCTGATGATACATTATTGATTCTGTTGCTGACTTTTTCAATCCAGTCAAGTGTCTGTTCGTGCTGAAAATAGAGAAGAGCGGAAATTTTTTCGGATAGATATTTGTTATCTCCCTTTTCAAATTCATTGGTAATTAGTTCAAAAGCTTCTTTAAAGCCAAGACATTTTGCTATCGGTTCAGCAAAAATCTGAAGTTCATTTTCCTGTCTTTCAGCCCATTCGTTTTTCATCCATTCCCGGGCCGTACTACCTGCCACTTTGCCCGCAATTTCATAGGCTTTATAATTGATAGCCCGGTTGTAACTTACTTTTTCCTTCAGTCTTTTGAGCACTTCGTTCTTGTCAAACTTTTGAAGTTCGTTTATGACAATATCTTCTGTGAAGTATTGAACAAATGAATAGTCTATAAGCCTGTATAAATCATTTTTGATTTGGTCAAAGACCGGAAAAAGGAAAAGTTTTTGCATCAATTACTTCAATTCCGGCTGAGTTGCTTCTCCTGTGTCATAATCGTAAAAATCATCGTTTAAATAGTATCCGTGACCGTGAATGGCAGCTAAGTTGAAAAACTCCAACGGTCTTAGTGCTTTGCTTATTAGTCTCTTATGGCAAGCCAAACACAAACGATACGGATTTTGTCCTTCGTCAGCAATTTCTTCAACTTCAATGTCTCTAAAGTTGCAACTTTCTCATTTCATGGTCTGGGTCGTCTTCTGGCCTGATCGTTAATAAACAGGGCTGGCCCCTGATACTATAAATTTAGGAAAACTTAGCTCGAAGGCCCACATTTTTACCTTTGCTATTAAAGGCCCAGCGACCTCGCAGACTGCTATGACCTTACAAAAAAAAGTAAGAATTACACTTGCATATTTCTCTTGCTTCTTCTTTCACTTTTCTGTTACTCAAAGGAGGGATTCATCAGCTTGATACCTGTTGCGCTGGATGCACATCAATTGATTATAACTTTTGGTAATTTTTAGTTCAGTCTGAACTCATAGGCTAGCCTTAAAGCTACTAGTCCTCTGGGTTTGTCAGTATTCCATACTTCATGGCGAATACTCAGATCCAGACTGTTCCGGTGTTTGCCTGTAATCAGTTCATCACCGATGGAAAAGGCATAGATAAATCCATTGCCCGTGCGAAACCTGGATTGTTGAATCCAGCCACCTTCGCCACCAATATAAAAGCTACCCAGGTAATAGCGAAGACCCGCTTTGATGGGGAATCCTATCGCAGGGTCTGCATCCGGATTGAATATATCGTTACGCTTGCCGGATAGATGGTACCATCCGGTTCCAATCGTTAAACTGGTATGTTTATGAAAAAGGTATTCCGCTTTCAAAGAAAAACCATAGCCCCAGCCATGGGTGGTCCGGAAATTATTCTCCGGATAAATCAGATCTGTGCCCACACTTAAATTCCAGGTTTTTTTACTGTTGATCTGACCGTTTGTCATCATCGGTATGACAAACAATAATAGTATGAGCAGGTTTTTCCTTTCCATATGAAAATAACACCCTGCCTGAAAAAAATGTTTAATAAAATTAAAATTTACCAGCGGGCTACAATCTTGAGATTCACCAGCCTCGGTGTCAACCGATTCGGCAGGAGGTAGGTGGTGTTTGAAAAGTCTTTGACAAACAGGTAAGAAATGGTATTGGCCCGGTCGATCACATTGAATATTTCCAGGCTGGCCCAGATATTTTCAAAATTGCGGAAAGGGGAATGGCTGCGGCGTTTGCTGCGGTTTTCATCCATCAGCAGGGCGCTGAAACCGATATCGGCACGGATATAAGGATTGATAAAAGCAGCGTTACGGTATTTTACTGAACCGGGAATATTGTAAGGGAGGTTACTGCCATAGAGCAGGTTCAGGTAGACTTTAAAATTCTTATTCGTAGACAAATAATCCGAGAAGTACATGCCAAATGTGATCCGGCGGTCCGTAGGCCGGCGGAGATAACCATGCTGGGTCACACTGCTGTCGATCGGCTGGTTCAGGGAATCGAGTTTGTATACTTTGAAGAAATCATTTTCAATATCCTCTCCGGTTTTCATAACACCTAGACTGATCCAGCTTTCCGCATCCGGAACCAGCTCGCCGTTCAAACGCATTTCCAGTCCGGCCGCATAGGCTTTCGCATTGTTCTCCCCGAAATAACGAAGACGCACATTGTCTATATCATATGGCACCACATCGGTCATGTGCTTATAATACAGTTCCGTGGTCCAGCGCATCGGCCGGTTATTCAATCCGATAAAATTATAATCAAAGCCTGCAACGCCCTGCCAGCTCTTCTGTGCTTTTAAGCCCGTGTTTACTGATCCGTCAAACCTTCTCAGCTCCCGGTAAAAAGGCGGCTGATGATAGGCCCCGAATGCAGCACGGAAGATGATATCTTTTTTTCCACCGGGTTTCCAGCTGGCACCGATCCTCGGTGAAATCAGCATTTCATTGTTGAGGGAATTGTAATTGAAACGGACGCCGACCGTGATGGTAGTTGACTTGACAGAATCACCCAGTAAAATATTATCCTGGATATAACCGGAAAATTTATTGATATCCAGACTGGCAGTCGTTTTCAATACTTTGTTCAATCGGAGCAGGTCTGGCTGATAGGGCAAACTATAGCCGGCAGAGTCCTGAAATTCCCATTCATTGAGCCGGTCATTGATCCGGGATTTGTCGAATGCCAGTCCCCATTGAATAGCATGGTTGCCCTGGTCATAATTTCCCTTGTGGGAAATATTCCAGTTTTCAATATTCAGGGTATTCCGGGCCCAGGTCTGGTAGACCCCGGCACCCAATGGATTCACGATAGCTCCATAAGTGGGGTTGCGCTGATCAAAATCCCTTTCTCCAAATAAATAAGCGCCAATAATGTCGAGGTTTTCTTTTTCATCATTCTCAAAACGGGAAGCCATCCATTTCAGTTTCAGTTTCCGGCTGACCTGGTTGGTCAAAGAAAATCCCAGCATATTGGTCTGGTATTGGTCTTTTCCCTTCCTTCAAAAAACACATCAATACCCACCGTGGTACTGAAATATGGAGAGAGCACCGAACTGGTGAGCTGACTGCTTTGCGGAATCAGGGTAAACCGGGTTTGAGAAATATTGCTCAGTAATTCAGCCTGCCACTTGGGACTGAATTGATAAGTCAGCAGGGCCTGAAAATCAGAAGAGGAGGGTACATAATTTCCCTTGGTTTCCTGCCTGCTCAATAAATTCCGGTTGCTCCGGTTACGAATGCCCAGCAGGTAACTGAATTTATTTTTTTTATCTACGCCTTCCAGTTGCAATCCCTGTTCCAGGATACTGATAAAGGCCGAGCCACCGAATTTCTTTGGTTTCTTGTATTGAATATCCAGCACACTGCTCATCTTATCACCATGCCGGGCCTGGAAACCTCCATTGTAAAAACTGATACTGCGTACCATCTCCGGATTGATAAAACTCAAACCTTCCTGCTGGCCGCTTCCGGACGAGATAAGGACGGAAGATTTCAAAATCGTTTACATAGATCAGGTTCTCATCATAACTGCCTCCGCGGACCGAATACTGGGAAGTCAATTCATTATTGGAGCCCACAAAGATCTTGATCAGACTTTCCACTCCGGTTACAGCGGATGGTAAATTCAGGACGGTTTTTGGATTGGGTTTGATCAGTCCGGCTTCCCGGCGTTCGCGCTGATCGGTCACGATGACTTCCTCCAGGGTTTTTTCTCCTTTTTCCAGGCGGATGCTGATGACTTCTTCTTCATTTTCATTCAGCATGAAATTCTTTTGTTCTGTATTCCTGCCCGCATAACTGAATACAAGGGCAAAAGCTTTATCTACCGGCACCTTGATGCGGAAATATCCTGAATCATTAGTGAGGAAACCCTTCGACTGTCCAAGAATAATAATGGAAACACGGGAAAGGGGCCGTTCATTTTCATCCAGTATTTTACCGGAAACATAGGCCGATTTGCCAGCTTTTTCTGCAGGCGGGTTTTGGGAATAACTGATAACAGTAATGAACAGGAGAAATGCAGTCAGCGATATCTGGCGGCAGCGTCTTTTCATAAGAGTTGATATTCCACAGGACTCTTCGAGAGTCTTCGTGGCAAAATACTACACTTCAACATTCCCCATCCTTCCTTTATTTTTTCAAATAAAACCGGAAGTAATCCTCGGTGAAAGTCTCCTGTTGATTGATTGTTACAACTGGCATACGGTTGATACATCCGTCGCGTTTATGATTAAAAATGGAATGTTTGATCCAGCGTTGTTCTTCCTGGATATTGGTGATACGATAAATCCTCCCGGCCAGGGGTAACACAATTTCATAGTCATAGGAACTCCAGAGCAGGCCATCTCCATTTACGGAAGTCATGGTCAGCGTATCATTACTCCTGCTGTATCCTGCTGTTACGAAAACACTGTCGATGCGTTGGGAAAATTGTGATCCTTTGCTGTATTTCCGGAGAATTATCTGATTGGATTCGGGATCGCTGAAGCCAATCAATCCGAATTGCAGATTGCCCGGGCTGCAGGGTGTTGAGCCACAACCAATGCCCAGCACCAGAAGGGTGAAAAACAAAATATTATTTACTCGTCCTTTCAATCGCGATTTAAATGACCGGATGATTACAATTGTTTCAATTGCCGGATCGTACTGATCGGGTCAGCTGATTTAAACACGGTATTCCCCGCCACTAATACATGGGCACCGGCTTCCATAATGGAAGTGGCATTGTCAAGTGTAACGCCCCCATCAATTTCTATTTGTACCCCCAGTCCTTTTTCATCTATCATCCGGCGGAGTTGTCTGATTTTATCCAGCGTATATGGAATAAATTTCTGACCGCCGAATCCCGGATTCACACTCATCAGGCAGACCAGGTCAATATCATGAAGGATATCACTCAAGGAAGAAACGGGAGTATGTGGGTTCAGGGCTACTCCGGCCTTCATACCCAGTCCTTTTATCTGCTGCACATTGCGGTGCAAATGGCGGCAGGCTTCGATATGGACGGTCAGGATATCAGCTCCCGCTTTGTTGAACTGCTCGGGATATTTTTCCGGCTCTTCAATCATCAGGTGAACATCGCAGGTCTTGCTCGTTGTTTTCCGGATAAACTCAATGATCATCGGCCCAAAGCTGATATTGGGGACAACACGTCCATCCATGACATCCAGGTGAAACCAGTCGGCGGCACTTTCGTTCAGCATCGCACATTCGGATTCCAATTTCAGAAAATCAGCTGCCAGCAGGGAGGGGGCTACAATGGACATGAATGGGAGGTTTGCGGTGCAAGATAAGAAGAATAGGAGATTGGGATATTGAGATATTACTTCGCCCGCCGTAGCTTTAGCGGAGGAGGGGGATATTGCTTCGCCCCAAAGCGGTGTACCCGACGAGGAAAAGTTGAAAGGTTGAGAAGTTAATAAGTTGATAGGTTTAGAAGTTGACAAGTTGATAAGGTCGGGCATCCGATTCGTCTCTTTATATTAACAACCGCCCCAGGTTTTGAGACTGTCGACTGCCAACTGCCGACTGTCGACTGTTGACTCACGACTTCTCTCCTCCCCTTTAGGGGCTGGGGGTGACTGCCGACTGTAGACTGCCGACTGTTGACTCCCGACTCCCGACTATTCCCCCCTTTTAGGGGACGGGGGCGGGGCTGGGGGTGACTAAAGACTAAAGACTATCAGCGGCCTCCCTCGCCTCCTTCATCGTCTTATCAAGCTCAAAAGCCCGCAAATAATTAACCTTTGCTTCTTCTTTTTTACCCATCGCTTGCTGGCATTTGGCGATCCAGTAATAGGCATCGGCAAAAGAGGGGGAAATGGTCAGGGCCAGGTTGAAGACGGAGATGGCTTCTTCATATTTCTTCATCTCATACAAGAGGCTGCCTTTTTCAATATAGCCATCCAGAAAATAAAAATCGTGTTTGATGGCTTCGTCGAATGAGGTAATAGCCCTTACTTTTTCATTGATATTGGCATAATAAATCCCTTTGTAATAATAAGGTTCGGCATGACGGCCTTCGGTATCGGCTTTGATCAAAGAATCACAGAGGGACAGTACACGGGGATTTTTGGCCTCTGCATATCGAAGGGCCAGGATATAATTCAGTTCCACATCAAAAGGAGCCAGTCGATAAGCCTGTTCCCAGAGCCGGGTGGCTTCTGATGTCTGATTTTCTTTATCCAGCAAATCAGCCTTGAGTTTGATCACATCTGCTAAATCCGGTTTTTGGGAAAGGATCTCATCGCAGATTGCCAGCGCTTCTTTGGTTTTATTAGTTGCGGTATAACCCCGGGCCAGGCTCAGGCGCAACAGATAACTGCGTGGTAATTCTTTCAGCGCCCCCTGTAAAAACAGAATGGCGGAATCTGCTTTCTTTTCCAATAAGAGGGTGCTGATTCCAAGGGCATATTTTTCTTCTTTATTCAGTGACCAGGCTTTCTTGAAATCAGCGAGGGCTGGTTCAGGGAAATTATTGGTATTCAGTAATACCGCTCTCCGGAATCTTAACTGATCATTAGATGGGTCTTTTTTGATACTGTCCGTTATTGCTGCAAATGATTTTTGAGTCAGGATTTCGGCATAGGGAGATTCAGTGCTAGTATCATTACAACTGCTGATTATAGTCATGCTACAGGCTCCGGTAACCAATATTTTCGCTAAATATTTCATCAATTGAGGGGGTTTGGACAGGTATGACAATCCCTGACAAACAGGGTGGCCAGCAAAAATACCTTTGCAGCCGCTGAAATAAACGAAAACCAATGAAAAAAAGTATCATTCCCTTCCTGGGTATGCTCAGTATGCTGGCAGCCTGTAACAATAGTTCCAAAATTGAAAAGGCGGTTACTCCGGCTACGGACTCACTCCGGTACCCCGATGAATCTCATTTTAAGAATATCCAGCAACTGACATTCGGTGGCGATAATGCAGAAGCCTACTGGAGCTTTGACGGGAAGATGCTGGTGTTTCAGCGTACCAACCCGAAAGACGGACTTCCATGTGATCAGATTTTTATTGGCAAAATACCCAAACCGGGTAAGCCATTTGAATATAAATTGCTGAGCACCGGAAAGGGCCGTACCACCTGTGCCTTCTTTACAAAGGATAATAAGCACGTGATTTATGCTTCCACCCACCTCGGCAGCGAAGCTTGTCCTCCGACACCTGATCGTGCTAAGTACGGTAATAAATATATCTGGCCGCTCTATAGCAGTTTCGACATTTTCATGGCTGACCTGAATGGTAAGATTGTAAAACAACTGACCCACTCAAAAGGATATGATGCAGAGGCTACGTTGTCACCTGATGGAAAGAAAATGATTTATACCAGTACAAAAGACGAGGATATTGAACTTTACATCATGGACCTGGAAACCGGTGCTGAAAAACGCATCACTCATACCCTTGGTTATGATGGTGGTGCCTGGTTTAGTCCGGATGGCACTAAACTGATCTGGAGGGCCAGTCGCCCAAAAACAGATGCAGAGGTAAAAGAATACAAGGATTTGCTGGCTGAAAATCTGGTGGCCCCCACGAATATGGAAGTATGGGTGTCTAACGCTGATGGCAGTAATGCCCGGCAGATCACTTCTTATGGACAAGCTAACTGGGCCCCGGCCTATATGCCTGACAGCAAGCGGATCATTTTTGCTTCCAACCACGAATACAAAAGAGGCTTTCCCTTTAATCTGTATACTATTAATGAAGATGGGACGAACCTGCAGAAAATCTCCCGCGACAAGGGCTTTGATGCCTTCCCAATGTTCTCGCCAGATGGTAAAAGGATTATCTTTTGCAGCAACCGCAATAATGGGGGCACCAGGGATACCAATGTGTTTTTGGCCGATTGGGTGGAATAAGGCAGCAATTCCCGGGTAAAAAAATTCAACGAATAAGGTAGGGCATTTCAATTATGCCCTACCTTTATTTTTTTAACCCATCACAAAAAATCTGCTTTTATGTATAACGGTATGCTTCACCTGCACAGTTTCCCTCGTTGGGTCATCCTGATATTATTACTGGTAGCAGTCTACCGCCATTTTGCGAGCCGGCACCAGTCTTTTACCGCAGGTCATCGCAAAACCGGTTTATTCCTGATGATCACGGCAGATATCATGCTGCTGGTGGGTTTGTACCAGTGGTTCACCGGACCCTGGGGTTTAAAAAGTATTCAGGCCAATGGTTTCGGGAATGTGATGAAAAATCCCGGGCTTCGTTTCTTTGCCGTTGAACACACGATTGGCATGCTGGCCGCCATCATCCTGATCCATATGGGTTATTCCTATGGCAAACAGAATGTATCGGATGAAAGAAAACACAAACGTTCCCTGCTTTATTTTGGTTTAGCCTTACTCATCATCCTCATTTCAGTTCCCTGGCCTTTCCGGGCAGTAGGAGCGGGTAGGGCGTGGTTCCCGGGGATGTAGAGAAGTCGTTAGTCTATAGTCTTTAGTCATTAGTCCTTACTTTTTGTCGGTGGGTAAATAAATTTAGCCTTGGTCTGTTTTAAGGAAAACGCCTCTTAGAACCGACTATCGACTTCTTTTCCCCCTTTAGGGGATAGGGGTGACTAAAGACTATCTCTTTACTTCTCTGTAAAATATCTTCCCCACTATCTTCCATCCCTCCTTTGTCTTCAGCAGGGTCATGATATCGTGAAAATAAAAAGTGGGGTATTCGATGGTGAGTTTGGCGACGGCTGCATTGCCATATACTTCTACAGAAGTAACAGATGTGGTGCGTTCGGTTTTTTTGAGGGTATGTCTCATTCTCGCCATAAAATCTTTTAATGAAACCACGACCAGGGTATCATTGCGCATGTATTGCATTTGTCCGGTCGGACTGAATGCTTTGGAGAACATAATACTATCTCCGTTCGTGCCTCCTTCGAGATAATAATTGCAAACGGTTTTGATGGCTTCGGTTTCTTCTTCCTTAGTTTGGGCACCGGAAAACAGGCTAAGGGAAATGCAGCAACTGAAAAGCAGCATGTATTTTTTCATGGCTATTTATTTTATAGAAAGATAGGTGAAGAGAAGGACTAGCGTTCGGGGATTTACATGAGCGGCAGTGCAGTCGACAGTCTACAGTCATCAGTCGAAAGTCATCAGTCAACAGTCGGCAGTCTTCAGTCTGTCGGTCTGGGGCGTTTAATTATAAACGAAACAAACAACTTTACTGAAACGACAATTAGAAAGGACTATAGACTAAAGACTCTAGACTAACGACTTCTCCCTCCCAGCTCAATCACCTCACAATCCCGCATATCCTTTCCGTCAATCACAAAACGGATCAGGGTACGCACTTTATGCCAGCCCTGTTTACCGGCAGCACCGGGGTTCATATGGAGGCAGCTGAACTTTTCATCATAGATCACTTTTAATATATGGGAATGGCCACTGATGAATAAGAGTGGCTGATGCAGGCTGAGCTCTTTTCTAGTTTCGGGATTGTATTTTGGAGGTGAACCGCCAATATGCCGTATCATCACTTTTACCCCTTCGCAGGTAAAGACAAGTTGTTCCGGGAATTCATGACGAATGGAAGCTTCATCAATATTGCCATAAACTCCTTTGAGCGGTTTGAAGGATTGTAATTGCGCTACTATGGCCGGACCAAAATCACCGGCATGCCATACTTCATCGCAGTTTGAAAAATTACGGAAGACGGCATCATCCAGGAAGCCATGGTGTCGGAAATCAGGCCGATACGGGTCATGAGGTAAAGATAGAAGAAAGCAATAAACTATCATACCAGCCTGGAGTCCTGCGTTTCCTGTAAGAAACTTTTTTTTGTAATCAGCTACAATCACTTATCAACCTTTTCATGGAGACTACGGGCAGGAATAAAAACCGGATAAAAATCTGCAATAAAATTTCTTAGCTTTAGTTGGAATTAATAAAATCAACTCTGCAGCACTAATCAGTCGCCTGATACCCGAAAGTGGCGGGTACTGA
>JADKKA010000019.1 GCA_016720745.1 Chitinophagaceae bacterium
ACTCAGTTTTACTTTAAAGGAGGGGATACCGCATTATTTTACCAGGGCACTCCAGGATCTGCGGGCAGCCATCAAGGATAATCCTGACACCTCCCAAACTGGCCATGTTGACACCCGGGTTGACAGTCAAGAGCTCATTGTTTGATTATTTTTACTATGATGGCTATGAGGGCGACCTGACCCATAATCTGAGTATGTTTTCCCAGGCCAATTTTTTCCACCAAACTGGCCCTGATACCATCGTATTTACTCTTCAACAAGTTATTTGTGTATTTGTCTCTGCTCGGATTTTTTGCATTTGGCGGTTGTATCCGGTTATTTAAAACCTTTTATCATTTTTACCCCAACCAGTACCGGGAAATTGCATTAGCCTGTTTGTTTCGGCCTTGTGTGATTTACTGGAGTTCGGGGTTGCTAAAGGATCCTGTAACCCTTGGCAGTGTAGGATACATTGCTTGTGCTGTGAATATTTTCACAAAAAAGGTGAAAAATTCTTTTGGTCAATTGTAATGATCATCTTCTGCGGATTCCCGTTTTGCCATTAAAGTATACATCCTCCTTGTTTTAGCAAGGGCCTGCTGATCTGGCAATTCTGTCAGTCATTAAACTAATTGGTGAATAAGACACTACGAAGGATTTTTGCGGGGATGACTTCCTTTTGCAGGCAGTATCGGGCTTGCTTTTTTCCTGCTGCAATACCTCACATCTTTTTGAAGCGGCACACAACAGTATCAGTTTGATAAATTCCCAGGGCAATGCGGAGTATCAGCGTCAAATGTATGCCGATATTGCCCGTAGCACGGGTGGAACAGATTCCCATTTTAATACCAATACATCCAATCCCGTGCTGATGGTCTTTGGAGGAGTCACTGCCACCTTCTTCCGGCCCTTCCTCTGGGAAGTCAACTCTCCCATTGCCCTTTTGTCATGCGCGGAATCCTCCCTCTTCTTATTCCTGACCCTGTTTTTTATGTATAAGAAAGGAATAAAATTATTTTTTACCACGGCCTTTTCTGACCCCCGGACACTGATGTGCTTTGTATTTGCTTTTGTATTCGCTGTTGCCGTAGGTATTTCTTCTGCCAATTTTGGAGCCTTGTCACGTTATAAAATTCCCTGTATGCCCTTTTACCTGATCATGGTCATACTGATCTATCAAAAAGCCGGCTTGAACTACCCGGGATGGTTTAACAAAAAGTAATTGATTTTGCTGTACCACAGCAAAGAAGAAGATTCTGATCTTATGCCCAAACTGATTCGGATTACTACTGCCCCTTTGTCATTGAAATACCTGCTTTCCAACCAGATGCGTTATATGCAGGAAAACGGATTTGATGTACTCATGGTAAGCAGCGATGGGAAGGAATGGCCCGATCTGCTGGCTAATGAAAAATGCCCCAACCGGATTGTGCCAATGACCCGGCAGATCACCCCATTCAAAGACCTGGTTTCACTCTGGCGCCTGTATCGTTTATTCCGGAATGAAAAACCGGATATAGTACACTCACATACCCCCAAGGCCGGATTGCTGGCCATGCTGGCCGCGAAAATGGCCGGCGTAAAAATCAGGATACATACCATTGCCGGACTACGTTTCATGACGGCAACCGGTTTCAAAAAAAAGGTTCTTGTATTCATGGAAAAGCTGACAGCCAAAGCAGCCCATCATGTCTGGCCCAACAGTTTTTCCTTATTGGAATATATCAAGACGAATAAACTGGTCAAACCATCCAAACTGCAGGTGATGGGACAGGGATCCAGCAACGGCGTGGATCTTTCCCGTTATTCTCCGGAAGTATTGAAGCCAGAGATATTGGACGAAATCGCATACGTTCCGCTATGATCCGTGGTATCGCTACATCCTGAACATGGGGTAGAATTTTGAAGATAAAGGAGTGGAAGAAGTTTTACAGGCAGATTTGATCGGCTCAGTAAAGAAGATCCGCAACTAAGACTGATCGTACTGGGTGCTTTTGAAGATGACCTGGATCCGATTTCAGCAGCAGCAAAAAAATATTCCCTGGAAACCAATCCGGCGATTATTCATATTGATTGGAGCGACCGGGTGGAATATTTTATGCATATGGCTGAACTGTTGCTCCATGCTTCTTACCGGAAGGATTTCCCAATACCCTGCTGCAATCCGGTGCCTTGGGCCGTCCGATTGTTTGCACCAACATTGAAGGAAGTGTTGATATAGTGACCTACGGGGAAACTGGATTGATCTTTCAGCCCGGACAAGCCGTTGACCTGGACCAAAAGCCGCGGTATGCCCCTGCAACACCCGGATGAAATGAAACAATACAGCCGGAACCTGCGTAAAAAGTAGAAGATAACTTTAGTCAAAGCAGTACCTTCATGAATGTATCCGGCAGCAATACCTGTTATTACTGAAAATAAACAGGGCATGAAATAAATTATTAGGATTATGCTACAACCAGCCGCCAATGAATAATGGTGATACTATGGCAAAATTAATCACCGCCAAAGGCGGTATAGTGCAAATGAGAATCACATGAAAAACCAGTGGTGATTATCGGTTATTCGGGACATGCGCATACCGTCATTGACCTGTTACATGAAAGTGGATTCCAGGTAACCGCTTATTGTGATAACCAGCCCAAGGAACAAAACCCATCTGGACTGGAATACCTGGGATCAGAAATGGATGAAGCCGTGCTGGGAGAAAATGAAGGCCTGGCCGATTATTTTATCGGCATCGGTAACAACAATCTCCTGCGCAGAAAAGGGTATGATCAGGTTTCTAAAGTATTGGGAGCCTGTGAATGCCATACATCGCAGCGCGGCTGTTTCACCCTCGGTTGTGATGACCTGCGGGCATTTTATTTCTGCTAATGTGTCAATCAATGCCCTGACCAGACTGGGTAAAACTGCTGTTTGTAATACCGGCTCCGTCATTGAATACGGCTGTGTGATCGGAGATCATGCTTCACCGCACCTGGTGCTGTATTGAACGGGATGTTACTTATCGGAGATAATGCTACATTTGTCGGTGCGAATTCCGGTGATCAAACAGGGTGTCAGGTCAGAAAGAATGATCATCAAAAGCTGGAACCGTGATCATCAGGGATGTACCGGATGGGTGACCATTGTAAAAAATCTCGGAAGGATCATTAAAACAGAAGTATAATTTTGTACAAACCTTCTCAAATATTAAGTGAGTACCATGGAAATCATTTTACAGGTTGTTCTCCTGCAGTCTGATCACCAACAAGATTATCCAATACTCGCAATCGTCAATGACCAGGCTGGTATTGATCAGTTTTTATCAGTCCATCCCGGAAAAAGTGGTAGTCGTGCAGGGGATGGGTTTTGTTGGATCTGTGATGGGGCTCATGTGGCCAAATGCATTAACCGAAGAATATGTTGTGATCGGTATTGATCTGCCTACTCCCTCTTCCTACTGGAAAATATGTTCTCGATCAATGTGGAAGGTGTATTTCCGGTACTGGCCAGCGATCCCAAGATCAGTGAGTACTACGCCAAGAGCCGGGAGAAAAAATTACTACGCAACCTGTGATCCTTATGCTTATAGCAAGGCGGATGCGGTGTGTGATCGTTGAGGACAACCTGGATGTTAAAAAACAACGGGTCCGGGCCATGAACTGCTTGATGGTACTGTGGACCCGACACCATTTAAAAAAGCAGGGGAAAGTATCGGCAATCATTGCCGTCCTGATGTACTGGTGCTGGTGGAGACAACCGTGCTGTCTGGAACCACCGAAAAGTAGTAAAACTTTACTGCAGGAACGCCTCCAAAAAGAGGATTAGCCTATCGATCAGCTGAAAAAGGGTCACTTCTTGGAGGAAAGAGTGATGCCCGGTCCCAAATACATTGACTCTATCCAGAATTTTACTGGTTCCTCGTCGGTACAGATGATGTGAGTACGGAAGCTTGCTTAAAAGTTTCTCCGCACCGTGATCCGCACGGATGAATTTCACTGACCTGTTTAGGCCATACCAACGCAACTGAAATGGCCAAAGTGCTGGAGAATTCTTTCCGGGCCATGAACATTGCCTTTGCGTGGAATGGAGCCGTGTTGTAGAAGAAGCATGCGTGGATATTTATGAAGTAGTGAATGCGGATCCGGATACAGCCTAACTATAAAACATCATGTGTTACCCGGTTTGGGTGTAGGTGGATGCTATTGGCCTCACCAAGGATCTCATCATTGGCCAGCTGGGCAAGAATGAATCTGTTTAACAGCAGTGATCCGGCTCCTGCAAAGTGAAAAGGGAGTGGGCGACCAATGATAAAATGCCGCCTCTATGCTTTTGAATACCTGCAGCTTACAGTATCAGGTTCACTGAGCGGAAAGAAAGTACATTGTCGCTCGGGTGGCAGCGAGCCTCACCGATGTGGGGGGATACGCGCGCTATACCCGGGTGAAAGGTTTTTACAATCAGCTCGAAGCAGCCGGTGCCATCACTTCCTCCCACTTCCTGCATGATCCGCATGTGCTGTACTGGGAAGAGAAGGATACCTGGATTACCCAGGATTTAACCAAACCCCATGGAACAGGACTACGATATCATTACGATAACAACCGGTCATAAGGAATACCGGTCTAATCCTGCTTTACTGGCCAAAATGCTGGAGAAACAGGAAGCATTTATCTATGATACCACCGGGGTGCTGACCAATGAAGAAATCGGTACACCGTCTGGTAAACATAAGGTAAGAGGTGTTGGGCAGGGGAGATTTGCAGTAGTTTTAACCCGGCTTTTCCCGTGAATAAAACGGGCAAAAAGCGGTTTTTTCTCATTACTGATTTCAGAAAAGCTCTCCAGCTCTTGGTTCCGTCACTTTAATGACGGTGCCCATGCCCGATACCTATACTCAAATTCATCTGCAATGTGTCTTCGCCGTGAAATACCGGACAGCCCTGATCCATCCTCTTTGGGAAGAGCCACTTTTATAAATATATATCGGCGGGATCGTCAGGAATCATTTGCATAAATTACTTGCGATTAACGGAATGCCGGATCATATACACCTGTTCTTGGTTTAAGGCCCGTCCAAGCAGTATCGGACCTGATGCGGGAGATCAAAGGAGAGATCTGCCATCTTTATGGATTAACAAACACCGGCCGGCGGGGGACGTTTTAAGTGGCAGGAGGGCTTTGGTGCATTTTCTTATAAAGTCTGAGATGTACTGATGATATGCGGGCATATCGCAAAGCAGAAAGAGCATCACCGGGTAAAAATTTTATGCAGGAGTATCAGGAGTTACTCAATGACCGGAATATGAGTTTTAAAAAAGGAGTATCTCTTCCATGAACCTGGAAATAGATAGCTGCCCCCACACTCGCTGGGGCAGGAGTCCTCGGAACTAAATGGCGGTGGTTACCGAGATGATGCTCCCCTCTGGGGGCAGGCGCCTGACTGAGCAGAGCAGTTGCTGGCACTATGTTCCTGTGGAGCATGTTGCTGGAGTAGCCAGAGTTGTCGTTGATGTTCACTCTTTCGCTGGGCAGGAGTCCTTTGGAACTAAGTGGCGTTAGTTACTGACATTATGTGCTCCTAGGGAGCAGATTACTGAATAGCCAGTGCATTTTTGTTTAACAAAGACTAGTTAGGATGCAATAGTCCTGGAGGGACCTAATCCTGGTAGCAAAATAAGTTCCCATTCACTGAACATTGTTCCAGCGGGGCAAAACAAATTCAAAAACATTTTTCTGCCAGAATTTTAGAATGGCTGTTTATTTATTTGATTTTGTCTGGATGCCATATGCTACGCTGGTCCCGAGGGACCCAGTCCCGGTAGCAAAGGCCCCAGATTTAATAATGGCTTTGGCGGCAAACAATATCAAAATTCATTTGTTCCCATTATCGTTTAATTTGCCTCCCCAAGGGAATATAATTTTACAAGTATGTCAAAAAAAGTGTTGATTTCCGGTGGTGCCGGATCTAGTCGGTTTCCTTAATGTGGCCAAATACTCATGAAAAACTGCGATTACCAAATCACCATCGCCGATAATTTCACAAAAACAGGGATGAAGAATTTGATGCCCTTAAGAAGGATTACCATATCCTGCTGATAGAAGCGGATTTTTCTGCAAGCAGAAGCATATGATCCGCTGGATAATGCCAAAGATCATACATGATGGCTGCACTGGTTGGAGTAGATAACGCCAACAACAGCATGCCGCATGAAGTGATTCGTATCAACACCGCCCCTTACCTTGTTTACTTTTGAATGGATCCGCTGATCCAAAATCGGTAAAGTGGTCTTGAGGTCACCAGCGAAAATTATGCAGGAAACACAGGTAGATACCTTCGAAGTTATGCCATTCACCCCCGAAGAAGTACCACTGACGATAAAGCGATATCGCCCATCCCCGGCTTCACGGCGCCGCGGCGGCGATCCTGGGCGAATCCGGCTTCCTGAACTATGCCAAAATGCTGGGTTTCGAAACCACCATCATTCGTTATCATAATGTGTTTGGCCCGCGTATGGGTTTTAATCCACGGGATCCCGCACCTGGTCATCCTGTTCAGGAATAAAGAGAATCCTTATAAAACATATGGCCAATGATCAAACTCAAGCGATTTCTGTTATATCACCGATGGAAGGAACCGTGCTGGCCATGTAAAACAGCAGGTACCAACGGGACAAATTTATCACCTGGGTACGGGAGTGGTAACTGGCTGATTGAAGAACTCACCAGGGCTACCGGCGAAATCATGAGCTTCGCAGGGAGCATACCGTTTTCCCAACTTATCCAGGTTCTGTATCGAGGAGAAGTCCGGATATCACGAAATCCAAAAGAACTGGGCTTTACGGCCAAAGTGAACTGGAAAGAGGGACTGAAAGAAACAGTAGACTGGTTCATACGCCTATTTCGATGCTGGTAAAACTGTGCCTCATCAAATTGTTTTTCAATAAATCCTATCATCATTAATCCTGTTTGCATGTATCCCTTCATCAAAAGGTTTTTTGATATTCTGTTTTCGCGCTGATAGCACTCTTATTGTTGTCACCTGCTTTCATCCCTCATTACGATCCCAAGGCTGTTGCTTACCGGTGAACATGAAGTGTTCTACAGGCAGGATCGGAGGGTACAAAACCGCATATTCGGCATTTTGAAATTTGCCACCATGCTCAAGAATAGTCCGAAACATGGGTTCAAAAGACCTTACCATGCGCAATGACCCAAGGGTGACCAGTGTGGGTAGGTTTCTGAGGAAGTCGAAGATTAATGAACTGCCGCAGCTGATCAATATTTTGACAGGGGATATCACATCCACCGGCCCCAGGCCCCTGATGAAAAGCGGGTTCGACCGGTATTCAGATGAGATGAAGGCCAAAGTGGGTTACAATGTGCAGCCGGGGCTGACCGGAATCGGATCCATAGTTTTCAGAGACAGAAGAGCCGATTATTACCCCAGAGTAAATTGACACCGGAGTCTGGTCACACGATGTGATATTGCCTTATAAAGGAGCACTGGAAATCTGGTACCAGCAACACCGGAATTTTTATACTGATTTCATGATCCTTTTTCTCAGCCTGGTATGTTTTTTTTCCTTCGAGCAAACTGGTATATAAAATATTTCCGTTTACTGGAAAGAGAACAGGATAAAGAGCCAGCAACGATCAGTTAAACCAATCTGTGCGATGTTGAATATTTTTTCAAAATCCAAAAAGGTCAGGATTCGGCGGAAGTGTACGGCTTGCTGAAAACCGATATGCATTCCCATCTGATTCCGGGAGTGGATGACGGGTCACCTGATTTGGCCAATTCCCCGAAACTGATCAGGGATTGTCACTTTAGAACTGGTTATACCAAATTGAATGTACTCACCCCGCATATCATGCGGGATATTTATAAAAACAGTGCCGGGAAGATCACTGGAAAACTCTCGGCCTGCTCAGAGAGGCTGTTCATCAGGAAGGTATTCCTGTTGAGATTCAGGCAGGGGCAGAATATTTCCTGGATGATCATGTGGCGGAACCGTTTTGCGAATAACTCAACCGCCCCTGAAGATCAGCGGCAATATGGTGTTGACTGAATTTTCCATGGCATATCAGCCCCATGGTATTAAGGAGATCAGCGCTTGATATGCAGATGCAGGGTTACCAGCCGGTGATTGCCCACCCTGAAAGGTATTCTACTCTGATACAGAACAAAGGGGTTTTATGATGAGTTGAAAGATATCGGATGCCTTTTTTCAGTTGAATATTTTATCGCTGGGAGGTGGGCATGGAAAACTGTACTGGAGCTGGCGCAGTACCTGCTTAAAGGATTATTAAGGACTCTTGGGTACAGACCTGCACCATAGCGGTCATCTGGAGGTTTTGCGGCAACAATCCGTTCTGCAACAGGTAAAAACTGATGGAAAGTGGCAGGTCCCTGAATAGCGGACTTTGACCTTCCCACTTAATTCACTCGAAAAAGCTTGGCAGCACTCGCCAAACTTTTTTATTTTGCCAGCCATAGCATATGAACGCGGTTACTATCAAGGATCTGGAGAACCTGTCGGGCATCAAGGCACATACCATCCGAATCTGGGAGCAGCGCCATGGTTTTCCTGAAACCTCAACGTACTTCTACCAACATCCGCTATTGCTAGAGAATCATGGAGCTGAAAGCTGTTCTCCATATTGCCCTCTTGAATAAATACGGGTATAAGATTTCCATATTGACCGGATGCCATCCGACGAAATCAGCAACCGGATTTTATCTCTTACCGATCCACGTACGTACAGGAAAGAGTGATCAATGAATTGGTACAGGTAATGGTGGATATGGATATGGAGCGGTTTGAAAAAAATTCTGACCGGATATATTACAACAAAAGGGATGGAGAGAACGATCAGCCTGATCATTTTTTCCTTTCCTGTTGAAAGTTCGGTATCCCCTTGGCAAGCCGGTCACTTAATCCTGCCCAGGAACACCTGTTCAATATTGCCAACCGGGAAAAGCTAGACTGGTAAGGGATTGAAACCATTGTTCTCTTCCATTGGTGTTGGTAAAACCTTCCTCCTCTTCCTGCCCTGGTGGACACCATGAGCTGGGTCAGCTATTGGGCTTCCTTATGCTGAAAGCAGGGAATCAAAGTGATTTGCCTCGGACAAATGTGCTTATCAACGATATGGTTTTGGAGAATCTTAAAAAGCCAACCTGGCTATGCAATCCACCTGACCAGTAACGCTACCAATTTCAATTTTGAAAAATTTCTGCATAATAACATACTACCTATCCACGGCTTCAACCTAATTGTTCGGCCACCAGGACTCAGTTGCAGGTCTCCTCCCCCCAATGTACCAGTTTAAACGCTCCCTTTTCCAAGAATGGAATCTTAATCGTGCTTTAAGCGCTGTGTTTCACCAAGACATCTCAAAATATTTTATTTAAGCGTTTAATTGTAATTTAAACAAAAACACACTGGACAATTTTTGTTATTTAACTTTACTAAGTCAAAATGTTAACAATATGTCAAACCGGAATTCGGCAGATGTTGGTTAGTCAAAAATATTTTGAAGCCCTTTGCTATTACCTTACAGGATGAGGCCGCCATGTTTGTTTGACTATGAAAACCTACTTGCAAAGCACAAGCTATTCAGAAAAAGTACAATACAGGACCAATTTCAAAAGTTTGGCTGCTTACCGTAATGCGGAATATTTTTACTCCAATAATTATGACTGAAAGCTGCTACAGAAAACCATCTTTGATAATAGTGGAACAGATTACACTAGCTCAATTAAGCAAATAAGGGAACAACCTACGCAGTCGGCATGCGGATCCAAAGATAAAAAAAACATCATGGGCTCCCAAAAGATTCAAAAAAACCAGCTTTACTAGGATTTTGACGGGTGTAAGTATAACAAATAGCTGATGCACTCCGTGAGCAACTGGGTACCATCAAAAGCAGGATCCAGTTTACCCGTAAACTCCTGAGAAAGAACAGATCAGCCGTTTTTAAAACACACCTGTTGGAACAACGTTCAGTTACTGTGATCACCAGCGGATCTGCCGGATTGTCCGCGGCTTCCTTTTGGCAAAAAGAAGGATGGAAGGTTACTGTTATCGAAAAGAATGATACCCCGGTGGTCCCGGAAACTCAAAGAAAACGGTTTCACTTTTGATATGGGCCCCAGTTTTACTGGATGCTCGGATGTCTTCAACGCTACTTCAACCATTTGGAAAAAAGTATCCGATTATTATACCCAACCGCTGGATCCTTCTCACCGTCTATTTACTGGGACCAGGGCTGTGCCGTCTCCGGCCAGTTTGAGGCCCTGCAACAGTTTTGAATCCATCGAACCGGGAAATGCGCAAACTCGATAGTACACTGAAGGTGCCGCTTAAATACGAAGTGGGCGTGAACAAACTAGTGCCAAACCCATTCGTCCTATCACTGAATCCAGGACTGGCAACCATGAGCGGCGTTTTTAAGTTGCAGGTTTTTTTCTTCCATCAGTAAACATATTGCCAAATATTTTCCAGCATCCCAAGCTCAGGCAGATCATGGAATTTCCCGTGCTTTTCCTGGGGGCATTGCCGCAGGATACTCCTGCCCTGTGCGCCTCATGAATTATGCTGAGACAAGGAGGAACCTGGTATCCGCAGGGGAGGTATGTATGCGGTAGTACAGGCCATGTATAAACTGGCTCTTGAGCTGGGAGTGGAATTCAAATTGGCGAGAGGTCAATAGTACGATAATCAAAGGCGACAGGGCTAAGACTCAGCCACCGAAAAAAAGATTATTACCGGGCCGATGCTGTGATCAGCGGAGCCGTTTATCATTTTACAGGACCAGGCTGCTGCCCGAAGAATGCCGCAGTTGGTCTGAGCGTTACTGGAAGAAGAAAGTAATGGCGCCTTCTGTCTTCTGTATTATGTGGGTTTTAAAAAAAACTGAAAAACCTTCAACATCACTCTGTTTTTTGATGTGCCATTCGATAAGCATGGGAAAGAAATATACAGCGATCCGAAATGGCCAACTGACTTTGTTTTATGTAAGCGTTTCATCACTCACCGAACCGAAAAACGGCCCCTGAAGGTTGCGAGCACCTTATTCCTGATACCAGTGGCATCCGGACTTGAAATGATCCGGAAGAGTTAAGAGAAAAATATTTTCATATTATTGCTAAAAGAATAGAAAAACATACCGGGGAGTCCATCCTGGAGCTGTGATTTACAAAAGGACCTATCCGGTTTCTGGATTTTATTACAGACTACCATCCGTTCAGGGGGAATGCCTACGGATTGGCCAATACCCTGATGCAAACAGCTATTTTCAGACCGGCCTGCCAAAGTAAAAAAGTTGAAAATCTTTTTACAGGTCAGTTAACCGTACCGGGACCGGTGTTCCGCCCAGTTTGATCAGCGGGAAGTAGCTGCCCAATATTTAATCAAGGGAAAATGAGATAAATTATCTATATTGAGACAATGGTAGAACTGTTCCATACCACCAGCGAAAGTTGCAGCCGCATTATCCTACAGCGTTAGCAACATCTTTTCTCGATATCAAGATGCCCATAAAAAGACCTGCGCACGCCCATTTTCACATATTTATGGTTTTGTACGTTTCGCCGATGAGTCGTAGATACTTTTCCGATCGTGATAAGGTTGCGTTAATAACTCTAATTCAAAAAAGGCTATGATGCCATTGACCGGGGTATCAGTTTAAATCCGGTCCTGAATAGTTTTCAGCTCACGGTCAATGAATTCAATATTGATCTGAAACTGGTGGATGCATTTTTCGCAGCATGGAAATGGATCTGGAGAAAAAAACTACGACTGTACGGTTATAAAGAATATATCTAGCAACTGCCGAAGTGGTAGGCCTGATGTGTCTCTATGTTTTTGTGAAGGCAAGCAGGAACTTTTGATCATCTGGAAGCACCCGCCCGTTCCCTGGGTGCCGCATTTCAGAAATCAATTTCCTCGGGAGATCAAAGCAGATTTGCATGGCATGTCAAGGGTTTATTTCCCCGGTTGCGATTTCAATAATTTCACAAAGAAGATAAACTGAAGATTGGGGCCGATATTGAAGCCGATTTAAACATTATGCTTACTGAAGGCATCTGCGGACTGCCTTTCACAAAGCCCGATTTGGCGTTTACGTTGCCTAAAATACTATCTCTCTTTATTTAAGATCGGAAACTGCAACCTGCCAGGGTGCTTGAACAAAGGATCAGGATCCCCAATTACCACAAAGCCATGATCATTATCCAGGCGGGGGGTTAAAAACCAGTTACGGTTGATTTAATATGGATTATTCGAAGGTTATACTGGTGGATACCGGACAGGGTCACCGGAACGATGGAAAAAATGGAAGACATGAAAAAGCGGTATTGCACCGGGCTTAGTGTTTTTCTATTCAACTTAAGGGAGAAATGCTGTTCAGCAAAGAGCACTCACCAAATACCATAGTGGCGGTTTATGGACGAATGCCTGTTGCAGTCACCTGCCCCCGGCGAGGAAACAGCAACTGCTGCCAGAAGAAGACTGGGGAGAAGAACTGGACTTGATCTGGAAGTAAACAAGGTCTTTGATTTTGTTTACCGTGCTGAATTGGTCAACGGGCTGACGGAACATGAGCTTGATCATGTTTTTTACCGGTAGTTGGGAAGGACCGATTCAGTTTAATCCCGATGAAGTGATGGCAATCAGGTATCTATCCGTTGAATCGCTGAGGGAATCGATGGGAAGGAGCCGGAAATTTATACGGCCTGGTTCCGGATCGCTTTTCCCCGTATCGAAGAGTGGTATAAAAAACATTTAATTCCAAAAGCGGACTAATTTGCAAATCACGTTGGTCGTTTATTACATACTGATTTTATTGGGCACCTTCCTGGTCATGGAAGGGATCACCTGGCTCACTCATCGTTTTGTGATACTGGATTTTTATGGATACTGCACAAAGACCACCAGGTCAGACCGGTGTCTTTGAAAAAATGATCTCTTTGCTTTCATTTTTGCCGTCCCCAGTTTCCTGATGATTTATTTCTGGCACTTATGATCATATCTGGTGGCTGCAGTCAATCGGCTTCAGCATCATGTTGTACGGACTTTCTATTTCATGGTTCACGATGTGATCATTCACCAGCGCCTTCAAATGGTTCTCCCGGAGTAATCATACCTATGTTCGCGCTATCCGATGGACCATAAAATGCACCATAAACACTGGGTAAATTTCCGGCGAAAGCTTTGGCTTCCTGCTGGTAAGTAAGTACTGGGATAAAGTGCGCCGCGATAAAAAACTGATGGCCGGTAATGCGGGTAGAATATGCACCGGAAAAAGATACGGCAACTGCCAACTGAAGATCAATGTAAGTGTTCAAACACTCCACCTGAATTCATCTCAACAATACGATTATATTATTGCAGGGGCTGGCTGTGCCGGACTCAGCCTTGCTGTACACCTCATCCAATCCGGACAATTCAGTGATAAAAAAATCCTGATTGCTGACCGCGACCGGAAAGAACAAAACGATCGCACCTGGTCATTCTGGGAAACGAAGACCGGCATATTTGAACCGATTGTTTACCGCAGCTGGAGCAAGACCTGGTTTCATAGCAAACAGTTTTCAAGACTACTGGATCTGTCTCCTGCTACATACAAAATGATCAGGGGTGTTGATTTCTATGCGTATTGTCTGGACCTGATCCATAACAACCCAATTTCACCATTATTCACGGAGAGATCAGTCAGATCAGCAATGAAGACGGGAAGGGTGTATTGCATTGTGGTGGCAACAGATACACCGCTGATTTTATTTTCAGCAGTATACTATTGGAAAAACCAGTCATGGGTAAAAAGGATCATTACCTGCAGCAGCATTTCAGGGATGGATCATTGATACCAAGGGCGGACTTGTTCAATCCCGAAGAAGCCACACTGATGGATTTCAGGACGGGCAGGAAGCCGGGAATCACTTTTGTTTATGTTGAAACCCTTTTCGGCCAATCGTGCATTGGTAGAGTATACTTTATTTACAGAACAGCTGCTGGCATCAGATGCTTATGATGAAGGGTTAAAAATTATATCCGGCAGTTTATTGGTACGGAAGACTATACTATTACTGAAGTAGAGAACAGCATCATTCCCATGACCAATTACCGTTTCCCTTCCGTGGATGGGCGGATTATTTTTCTGGGGAACAGCGGGCGGACAAACCAAGGCTTCCAGTGGGTATACTTTTCAGTTTATACAGAAACATTCCGCGAGACTGGTTCAGAGCCTGATCAAAAAGGGGAATCCCTTTGTATCAAGGCCCGGCGGACCTGCCCGTTTCCGGTTTTATGATAGTGTGTTACTGCATGTATTAAAAAACGGACTGGTACCCGGCGATAAAGTCTTTACCGACCTCTTCAAAAAAAAACCCCAGCGGGTGCTGAGGTTTTAGATAATGAAAGTTCTTTGGGTGATGAGTTGAAGATTATTTCTTCCCTGCCCACCTGGCCTTTCCCGAAAGCCGCCATCCGGCAACGGTAATTACTGGTCGGGGTCCATTGCATGAACTCTCTCTTCACTGCTTTCAGCATACTGAATAACTGGGCTACCTGGATCATCAGGAGTACCACCAATGCCAGCAATACATACCAGGGCAGGTTAATCGCTTTGATCATGGTACCATCGGTTACAAATTTCTTATTATAATATTGGGTCAGTGCGGAGCCAAATGCCATTCCTACCAGCAGGAAAGACAACAGGGAGAACACCACTTTGAGGAACATGATCCGCATAGTGGAGCAGTTGACTTTAAAATTTTCCAATATGGCTGCAGGAATGATCAGTACCAGGGCGATCCAGCTCCAGTTCTTGCTGAACCACTCATCGCGAAGGGTCAGGTTTAAAACCAGGATGATCACAATAGACATCAGTCCCCATGGGAAAAGCAGGAAAGTAGAAGGTTTGGTTGGTTGGGTTGGCATGATGATGATTTTATGGAGGGAAGTTAGGTAATTTTTGTAGAAGAAAGAAGGCATTTGGCTAGTGGCGAGTGGCGAGTGACTAGTGGCGAGTGGCTAGTGGGATAACGGGCCTCAGGTTTGTCATGTTGAGCTTGTCGAAACATGATTTAGGTGAACGGTTGAAATCGACCTGCCTACCAATAGGAGTGGAGCAATCGGAACCGGAAATCAGGACAGCAGAAGTTTGTAGATCGAATAAATCTCTCTGCGTGTATTTCTATGCGCCCTTTGCGCCTCTGCGGTGACTAAACCCTTCCACAAACGCCAACTCCTCCTCATTCTCCGGAATTTGTTTATTTTGAGTCATAAGCTTTCTCAAAATGAACATGATCACCCTGGCCGATCAACTGGAAACCGGAAAGACGAATATTTATTTTCTCAAACGTTTTTGGTCCAAACAAATCATGCGAAGAAATGGCCAGTTGGCCGTAGATGCACTGCTGGAGGAATGGAAAATGGATACCGCCCTGATGGATGCACTCGGACTGGGCATTGAGCAGACCATCGTGTTTCTCTTTCAACAGAATCCGGGGTTCAATGCATTTGAAGACTGGGTATTACAAATCAATCAGGGATACATCTCGCAGGAAAGAATCAACCGTTTCAATTCCTTATTCACCGCAACCCCGAAAACCCTGGAACCATTGCCGCCCATGGATCCTGTTTTAAGTAAAGAGGATTGGTTGTTTTGGGAAGAGCATGGTTATATCATCATTCCCAATGCTATAACACCGGAACAATGCACTGCCACGGAATCATTAATATGGGAGCATATGGGTATGGATAAAAATGATCCATCCACCTGGTACCAGGAGCACAAAGACAGGCAGGGCATCATGCTGCAGTTATTTCAGCACCCGGTGCTGGAAGCCAATCGTCATTCTCCCCGTATCCGAAAAGCCTATGAAGAATTATGGGGGCATACAGATATATGGGTGAATACAGACAGGGTGGGATTCAATCCTCCGGAAACGAGTAAATGGCATTTCCCCGGTCCGCATTTGCACTGGGATGTGAGTCTGAGTTTGCCCATCCCCTTTGGTTTGCAGGGAATATTATATGTGACCGATACCGAAGCCGAGCAGGGGGCTTTTACATTGGTACCGGGTTTTCAGCACCGCATTGAAAACTGGATACATAGTCTGCCTCCAGGCCTCGATCCCCGTTATGAAGACCTGCATGCACTGGGCTCCACCCCATTGGCCGGTAAGGCCGGTGATTTTATTATCTGGCATCATGCCTTACCACATGGCAGTCGTCCCAACCGCACAACAAAACCGAGACTGGTGCAGTATATAAATTGGCAGCCGGTGGAGAGGGAGGTGAGGGAGGGGTGGAGGTGATATGTATTTATTTTATAAATGTTCACAGCAAATAAAAAACCCGCCATAATTTATGCTATGGCGGGCGAAGTAGCCTCGTTTGGAATCGAACCTAAAGATAGCGATCAGTAGGTTATAAAATATCGTGTATTATTTCTGAGCCTTCGTTTATTCTTTATTACCGGCCTTACAGAGAATAATGTTTTAAAATGCTCAGAATTATTTTCGGAGATGATCATAGAAAGATCTACCAAGGTTCGCAATTAAATAGTCTTTAGTGGATTCTTCCTTAAGAGCAACAGCAAATACTGATTTCAATGAATCGTCGTGGACATTGATTTTAATACATGATTCGGAAGTAGCAATTTGTGTTGCATCAAAAGCAGTTCAATAACAGTCTTACCTTTTTACAATTCCACGAGCAATCCAAACATATTTTGGTAGTGGAATTGTACAATGAGTATTTAGTAGATTCTGATAATGTTGTTGAGATCATTGTTTCTTTCTTATAATTATTTGATAAACACAAGAAGATATCCCAAGCAATTGCAACTTTTGGAAAACTCTTTAAAAAGAAAAAATCTAAAAATCGAGATTTAGTATACACATTTTCAAAAGTGAGCCTGATCTTACTATGGACGGGCACACAAATGCTGACGGGTCGTGCAGTTCTCATTTCATCCTTATCCGGGCTGACTCGCCAGCTAGTAGTGAGAGTTCCGTCTTTTTCAATCTTTATTTTTGTAAATGGACCTACCTGGTCATCATGAGCATAAAACCTTTCAATCTTTGAAGCTTTTAATGCCATTGATTTCCTTCTGGTGAAACCTGAATCGATTTCTTCCTTATACCCTGTTACTGTAATAAGGTGATCACCATCTTTAAAGCTTAAGCCCAATAAGACCGGTAAACCCATTCTTGCATATGCATAAATGAAGGACTTGATGTATTCAGGAGTAAACCTTTTTAAACGGTTTCTCAATTCTGATACCAAACCCACTGATTCGATTGCATTTCCGATTTGATAATGATCTAAACCTTTGCTGGGATAGGTACGACCGGAGTTTTGAAATGAATTCCTGGCCGATTTAGTAATGTCACTTGGGGAAGGGACGTGCGTTATAAACAAACTGGCTGTTTTATGAAATGCACACCAAAGGGCACAAGATGCACAGGCTCCTACAACTGAGTCCTGTTCCTGAAACGCAAGTGTGTTTATTTTCAACTCTTTGCCAAATAGGTTAATTGTATAGTCTTTGGTTACCGGGTATCGTCGTATATGAGAATCTGTTTTCTTAAATGTCTCGAGCAATGTTGCTCCAATCGTCATGTAAGGAAGAGGCTTGATCACAATGTAGCCTTGATATTCTTTCCAGATCGGGTGACTATGATCTTTTATCGCTTCAACAAATCTGTTTTTACGAAATGGTGTTGAGAAAAAATGTACCCGTTTGCAAAGTCTATCATAAGGGGTAAACGTGGAAGAATAAAAATTAGAATAGTCGTTTAAATACGATTTGCTTATGTAATCGTGCTCAATCACAATAGTCTTAACATGCAGACTATCTTCATAATGATTTCCAAGGTAGTCCCAGAAATATCTGTAGTGCCTCTTTTCTTTAATTTTCGACGGCGACGTTAAATTATTAGACAGTGCTTTGGCTAGGTTATCCTCGTTAAATGCGAGAATAGCAAATGGTGGATAAGGCAATCGTTGTGGATTTAAACTGTGAAGTTTAAACTTAACTTATGCGGATCGACATTAGCGGCTTCTTGTACAGTTTTCACTTCCTTTTTTACATCATTCAGGTCTTTTTTTATAACAGTGCTATTATAATTCGTGTTGGCATTATAAGATGACGCAATCGTATTATGAGAAGACGATTGGGAAACAACTTTAATGGTTTTACTTTTTGGGTGCATCTGTTTGATATTAAAAGGGTTGCAAAGCTAAGTGTTTAAGTTAAACAAAAGAAGGGGCTCATGAAAAATTAACTTAGCACAACTGTTTACAACCATCTGACGGTCAAAACTATGCCAAAACGAATAGGCATTGATCTTATTGCAGATAGATGAGAAAGGTTGTGATAAATTGAGAAAAACACGCCACTTCTCAATGGGGAATTACGGGTGGGGGAGGCACCGAGGGACAGGTTCATGGCAGTTAATTTTGGTCTGGACTAATATAGGATTTTTCTTGATACAAAGACCTAAGTGAAAACTCGTAATTCTATCACCCTGATAAAAACTTCACCTTGCCATTGGATTTCGATCCAGTTGGGAAGGATCTTCCAGGCTGTTTTGGAGACTTGTTTTGCTAAAAGGCCCCGGGTGTCGGGAAGGGGGGCGTTTGACTTCTTCCCAAGCTATGAATCGTTTTCTGTAAGGAGACAAAAAGGTCTTATTCATCTGATTCACGAGCTGAGCGATGACCTTTTTAAGAATCCGTTTAATGAAGGTTTTAAGACACTCGTGAGCGGGTTTGGCCTGCCTCTTAAGAAAATCGTCCGGACAATTGACCGATATGGATTGAAGGCATATCATCTCAAGAAGCACCGAAAGGATGTGAATCGATACGACCGGAATTTCCTCGAAGCTGAGTCCCAAAATAATCTATCTGCAAAATACACTAAGCACTTAAAAAAAACTGGTCAGAGCTCTGGACCCTTTTGATCACAAAGGCCTATCCACAATAACGCGGAGTTTGCCATCGAGGGCTTTGTTATGTACCGCTGGGCGTGAATGGTCAGGCTGAGAAAGGACTTGCGGGAGTTTTTGAGCATGCTGACGGGGCTCAAACCTGCAGGCATATTGGGTGGGATTTTTGGAACTTTTGAGGCAAAAAATGGGACTGGACGGGTCAAAAATAACGCTGTAAATTATTAATAATCAGTAAATTAATGTGAAAAATTATTTCCTAAATCGAACTTTTTTTCGTATCTTATGGTAAAAGACCTGACAAAACAGGTTTGTGAGATAAGAAGATGAATATCAGCTATTTTTCAGTTCCTAAGTGGAACGTAGTATTTAAAGTAAAAGAGGATTGTTGTTATGGAAAAAGTGGTTTATTTTCGGGCCCGAGATTGGAGTGGCAGGTAAGATTGACCAAGAGCGGGATTCTTTGAATTCCTGGGATTTGCTCTGTTATACTTGTAATCCTGACTTGAGGATTGTGCCGATCTCAGCAAAGAGGTACTGCCTCTTGCAGGAGCTGGCCAATAAGAAGCAGAGGTTGGCTGCTTAATCTGACAATATTTCAATTTGTCATAATATATCTGCCATGAACAAGGGTCAAAACTGTAATAATTGCCGCTACCTCAGTAAAATCTGTCTAAAAGAGGTGGCGGCATGATGTATGGGGCTCCATACCAAACTAATTAATGAACAAGAAAATGAAATAAGACTTAAGAAGAGCTATACGTATCGGATTATACGCACTTCGGGGGCTGTTCACCCCTTCCACCAAAGATGAGTTAGGTAATATTTTTGGCAAGTCCCGCCGAGAAGCATGTTGCGACGATAGACAAAGAAGGTCAGTGCATGCGTAAATTTTAAATAATAAAAATGAGTTTAAAAATAGATTCAATTCATAACCATGGTAATGCTTCTGAAGAGTATATCATGTTAAAAGCTATTGAGAAAGTAGATATAGGAAACTATGCAATTGTTGATAGAACCTTTAATAAAGAAGGAAAGGTTTCAAATATACATCGTCATTTCTTTCGTCTTCCAAGCTTAATAGTTGAAAAAGGAGAGTATGTCTCTTTGAGAACTAGTAAAGGGAGTTATGAAAAAGGAAAAACCAAGGGAGATCAGCCATTGCATAGAATTTATTGGGGTTCTGATGCACCGATCTGGAACGACGATAAAGTTGAACAGGTTGAGTTGCTGAAGGTTTCAACTGTTCACAAAGAGACGATCAATAGACCGCCTAAAAGAAAACTAGTTATAAAAAAAGATTAAGGACTACTGGAGGAGAATGTCAGAATAAGCATTCTCCTCCTTAAAATTGTAACCGCCAAAACTGACACATGAAGACAGATACATTAAAAGGAAGCTCAGCTGATAACCAGTATCAAAACCAGACTTTTTTAACACCAGGTGGTATGGGTGATGTTTATGTCGCTGATGATACCATTAACAATACCAAGGTTGCAATAAAGGTGATAAGAATTACAAGCGATGAGCTCAGACTTCTTTTAGAAGAAGAATTCAAAATTGCGATCTCGCTTAAACATGATAACATAGTAACTACCTACTATTATGGAGAGTTTTCAGATTCAACAGGTAACTACTTCTATAGTGTTATGGAGTATATATCAAAAGGAAGCCTGTTGCAAAAACTATCAACCGAACAAGCATCGATTTCAATAGACGATAGTTTAGGTTATTTCTACGATTTATTAAAAGGATTAAGTGAAGCGCATAAAACAATTATTCATAGAGATCTGAAACCGGGAAATATCCTAGTCGATGAAAATTGTCGCTTGAAAATATGTGATTTTGGTATTGCCAAATACGTTGATCATTTGACAAGAACCAAGACGCTGAAAGGGTATGGCACCTTCCCATATATGTCCCCTGAATGTTGGATGAGAGAATCGAACTCAAGGGAAATGGATATTTATTCTCTTGGGATCATCTTTTTCAAATTTTAACCCTTCAATTGCCATTTAAAGGACCTGCTGAATCCGACTTTAAAGAACAACATCTTTTTTCCGGGCTACCTCAAATACTTGACATAAGAAGTGAAATCCCGATAACAGTCATAGAGATTATTAGGAAAATGACAAATAAACGCCCAAGTGATAGGTATTCAAGTGTCGAAGAAGTAATTGCAGCGTTTGATAAAATACTAGAACAACCAGCCACTAAATCATTGGATGTATCCTCTCTTTTAACTAAGGTGCACAAAAAAATTAGTGCAGCAGCTGAAGCGGAGTTAAAAGAGAAGCAAGCAAGAGAAGTATATAATGAAAAGCAAAAGGTATTAAATTACTCAATACATCAACTTTTCATAAAATTCTCAACTGTTGCTGACGCTATTAATAATCTTTCAGACAGCAACCAAGTTATCTTGAAAAAGAGCATTGCTGCTGGTAATGCATCGGCAAGTTCCCTTTCCCTTTCCTTTATGGGAAAGTCAATCAGAGTTAGCTTTTATAACCAGGATATTATTCCTAATTATATTAAGGAACGGGAAGAAAAGTATTATAGAACATCAAGTAAACACTTATGGCATGGTACTGGATAGCCCCAGGCCTGAATACATCGAAACTGACAATGTGGTGCTCTTGGGAAAGGTAGAGATTTACGGAGAACAAAGTGCACAGCCAGGGTTTAATGTTGCTTTAAGAAAAAGAAACGAAGAGGATATTTATGGCGAATGGTGGGCTTGTAAATTTTCCCATATGCAGATGTTTTCGAACGTCAGCAATGATTTTTATTTTTCATTTGAACCTCTCGAGTTTTTTAAGGAATATGAATATGGAAGAGGGCGTGTTATGCATAAATACACTTTAATTTTTAAAGAAGTTGATGAGAAGGATATTCTAGACCTCGTCGAGAGGATAGTTTAAGTTGGTAGCATTTTATAACTACATCATATTAAATAAACCAAATTGAATCAGCATTACGTACCAAGATCATATCTTAAAAATTTTGCAGAACAGAAGGGCAAAGAGTTTTTCGTTCCTGTCTATGATAAAAAAGCAGACCGGTTCTTCAATGCCAATATAAAAAAGATATGTTCCGAAATTGATTTATACACATTACAGGAAGGGAATCCGATAACAAAAGACCTACTTACAGTAGAAAAGATATATGCAAATGGTATTGAGCCTTTATATACCAAGGCATATAATATTTTAACTAATCATAAAATTCATACTATTTCACTGCTACAAAGGACTGAAATGCTTATTGGAATATTTCAGTTGTATGTAAGGAATCCTGCAATGTTGCGGAAATCAATTTCATTTCATGAAAAGGAAATATTAAAAGGATGTAGAGAAGCGAGAACCAATGGCCATAATTCGATAAAATATCTAGATGAAGAATTTAGTTTTCAAGAATGGAATGAGGAAGCCATTATAAAGTTTTGCACGAATAAAATCACCCAGGATTTTAAAGAAAAGCATATTGGTGGTGTAGGTGAGATTGGCGATTTTCATCAACATGTGATATTTGATGTAAGCGTGATTACTGATGACTCAGAATTTATCACAACAGACAATCCCTTAATTTTTGAGGACCTAATCTCTGACAATGAATATCCTCTACAGAGATCCAAAGAATTCACTATTGCTTTGAATAAAAAGGTAGCTGTTAAATTATATCATGACAAAACGAAGCAGCTAAATAGAATCTATAGGCACGTAGAACCAAATGGATCTGTTGAAATAATTAATAAGGAAATAATAAATAGATCTTCAAGATTTGTAATTGCTACTAAAGAAATACTTGATAAACACAAAATCTTTGCAGCTAAGTTTTTAGATATCACCTCTTTAGGGTTGAAGATTGATGCTATCCGGCAAATATTATCCAAATTTCCAGTTACAAGGGAAAACAAAGATGCCGTTGAGGTTATGCGATATTACTTGAACAAACACGATAACGAACGAGCTCTAACTGATATGGATGTATATGAAATGCATTTAAAGCTGCAAGATTTGTCGCGACGATTTATTAGTAAGCGAGTTAATTGATATCAACAATTTGCTTACTTTATATGAAACGGTAAAAAGTATTATATGCGTTTTGCAATAGTAGATAATAAAAGAATTGAGGCTGCACCCAAAGCACAAGCACTTTGTCCTGGATGCTTACAGCCTGTCATTGCTAAATGTGGTTTACAAAGGGTAAATCACTGGGCGCATTTAAACAATAAAAATTGTGATACTTGGTGGGAACCGGAAACGTTGTGGCACCGATCATGGAAAAACAACTATTCTACAGAGTGCATGGAAATTGTATTATTTGATGAAATCACTAAAGAAAAGCATATTGCTGATGTACGCACAGTTGATGGGCTTGTCTTAGAATTTCAGCATTCAAGTATTAATTCTACTGAACGGATTGCTCGCGAGAAATTTTATAATAGTATGCTTTGGATTGTAGATGGGACTCGATTGAAAAGAGACTATTCTCGCTTTCTTAAAGGAAGAACTGATCTTGAAAAGACAAACAACCCGGCCATCTTTCACGTTCATTTTCCAGATGAGTGTTTTCCCTCGTCTTGGATTGCAAGCGCTGTGCCGGTGATTTTTGACTTTAAGGGTAATGAAACTATTAGGGATCCCAATGACCTTAGAAACCATTTGTATTGTCTATTGCCGAAGACTGAATGGAGACCTGCAATGCTTATAACACTATCTCGAGAGAAATTTATTGAAAGTACAATTAATGGTAAATGGTTGTCAAATTTCGTCATTCGTTTTGACAAACTAAATCAAGGTCAGCAGCTGCTACAGGGGCAATTCATCCAAAATTCTGTAATTAGAAGATCACCTCAATATTATTTGCATAAAGGGCGTTGGGTGAGGCGGAGAAGATTTTGAGAAAACCTTCTTCCCAGAATGTACTTAAAATAATGATTTTCAGATATCAATTTCTTATTGCATTAAGCACCTCTGTTGTTTAAAGATGGAGGTATAACTTAGCCAAAAAGTCAAGCTATGGTGTCTGCCTACAAAAAACTCATTAGCCGGTTTTTGTGTATAGGTACTGAATGGTTTCCCAGAAAGGGTGGTCTGAGTACTTTTAATAGACAATTGGCAATTACCCTTGCCTCGTGTGGATACGAAGTCCACTGCTATCTTCCTGATTTTACCGAAGAGGAAGCGTTAGATGCTAAAGAAAAAAATGTTTCCCTTATTAAGGCAAAACAATCAAAGGGTCAGAATGATATTGAAAGACTAAGTCAAAAGCCAACTGATTTAGATTTTGATGTAATCATTGGCCATGATATAGTAACAGGACCAGCAATGGCTGATCTTAAAATGAACTATTATAAAGATTCAAAGGTCATATTATTTATTCATACTGCCCCAGGCGAAATTGAATGGCTAAAGCCAGAGCAAGAAATAGAGTCAGTTGCTGGAAAAGCAGAGACCAAAGAAAATAAGCAAAAGGAGTTGGCATTGAATGCCGATTGGGTAGCTGCCGTAGGTCCGCATTTGTTTTTTGAAACTCAAAGCCTTTTATCTGGAGCCACTAGTAACAATAATTTAATTCAATTTAATCCAGGGCTGTTCAAACCCATTGATCAGATCAATTTTGACTTTACAACGCTCACCCCTGAAGCATTGTTAGTTGGACGAATAGAAGATTATACTTTGAAAGGCGTTGATATTGCCGTAAGATCCATGCATAATGTATATACGAAATGGGATATTAAAACTAACGGCTACCTGGTTAAACCCAAACTAATAATACGAGGCCTAACGGTAGGAACTGATGATCAGCTAATCAAAAAGCTAAAAGAGATAGAATCGTCAAATCTGAGAATACAGCCTAAGAATTATAACGCACAAACTGATGTTATCAATGAAGATATTAGGAAAACAGCTTTAGTTTTGATGCCTTCACGAGCGGAGGGCTTTGGATTAATTGCTCTTGAGGCCTTATCAAATGGGCGTCCTATTCTGGTCTCTGAGTCTAGTGGATTTGCAATGCTTTTAAAAAGGTTGACGCAGAAGGTGCAAATCAATGGATAGTGCCTAATGGGCCAGATGACAATATTAAAGGATGGGGTGAAAAAATCTACAATATTTTGTCGGACAGAAAGGCCGTTTCTGAAAGGCTACGAACAACCATAGAAAAATATTCAGGTAGTGTAAATTGGGAAGCTTCTGTAAAAGAATTAATAGAATACCTGACGGGTGAAAAAAAGCTTCATGGTGCACCTATACAACAAGAGGCGGGTATTTCAAGGACAATTTATTTAGGTGGCGGTGTTTTAAGACACCCCGATGGGCAATATGAATTAAGGGGGCGAAAGTTTGATTTTTTTGCATATCGAATAGCACAAACCTTCCCTGGTATTAGAGGATTATCATGGATTAATAATCCAGCAGAAGCAATCAAAAGATTGAATAATCTTTTGTCTGAGCCCTTGTCATTCACCGTTTTTCAAGGAAAGGATGAGGATGATGGAGGTGTTTCATCTCCTATTTGGTGGTTTCGTGGAGGTGCCTCGATGTTTATTAAAAATTATCAAGCCATTAGCAATACAAAATGTTTAATTGGGCCCGATGAATTTGAGATCGATAAAATAGCAGTTTATAGAGATAGACATGGTTATAGGGATTTTGTATATGTTAGGACAAAAGCTGAAGAAACTGTAGATCCGCGATATGATGAAGCTGAAATTGAAAGAATAAAGGAGTTTTTCGGATATACCTCCCTAGAGTATGGCCTATATAAAGGTAAAGTGATAACACGTGAAGAGTATGATGATGGGGCCACTATTATTGATGGAGAACCATTATCATTCGAGGAAAGCCCTGAATTGCGAATAAGGATGCTAACACCATATAACTTTATAATCGCGGCTCAAAGTTCTGTATACAACTCTCGTGAAGGAGATATACTATTTGGAGAATTCTTGGAGGATGCATTAAGTCGAGGAATTGATGATCGACTGCCTGAATTTATAGAGAAAGCAAAAAATCTGGATACTGAGCGATCTTATATGATTGACTTCGACTATCCCGATTAGTGATCCAATCGGACAAAGTGTAAAATCGACTTTGGAATCAATGAATTGATAAACCTAGTAATCTGTTCAAAGAATACTTACGAATCCATATTCCTTCTTTTATCGACTAATCTTCAAAGATTCTAAATTAAACCAGTTGACGTAACATTAGGTTATTCTCCTTACAGGAATTTCATATTATACCGAAGAAAAAGACCATATACATCGCCTTTCTTTAGTGCTTTACGTTTTTTATATTTAATAATACCATCCTTTGTTTGAATATAAATCCAAAGGTTACAACTTGAGCCTGAAATACTAATTGACAAAGCTTTTAGCTTAACCAAATTAATTCCTTCCTCTAGTTTAAGAGTGCAAACATCTGAAGCTTTTTCATAAACCAAAAGCCTTATATTTTCTACAACTGTATCTTTAGTAGATAGGCTAACATATTCACCAGAAGGTGAGGCACCATCTGTACATAACTTTATTATAACTTCCGAGACATCCAAGCTAATTGTGTCAGTTGCAACAAACACCTCAGCGCCTTCAATAGGCGGGTTTTCTGGATAGTCATAGTTAATTTCCAATCTCTTTGATGAAATCACGAAATGACCAGAATGATATGCTTCATTAAAATCTTCTAGCTCTTTTAGGTTCATGTGAAAACTCTCATCCGTTACATAGGCAATTTTGATATTGCTTCTTGGCTTAATTTTTTTGTTCAGGTGCAATTCATCTTCATTGATAACGAAATGAGAATAGCTACTTGTGCTATCTTCTGCCACATACTTACGAGAAATTTGATCGAATAATTTATCGTCTTTATAGATTAGGATAAATCCTCTTAACGTGTCGCTATTGGGCGGTCCATATACATTTCCAGTGCATCTTAAATACTCAAGCGAATTAAGAAGCGGTTTTGAAATTTCGTCTTTTGAAGTTTCTAAGAACATTACTTTACCATTAATTAATTTTCTATATCCAATATCGAAATTGGAAAAATAGGAGTTGTCAAATTGAGCCAATTCTAAATCAAGGTTTTTGAAATAAAGCAATTTTTCAAATTGCTTCTTTTCGTTCAAAAGGGTTTTATTGAATATCTTCTCTTCTTTTAGAGCAACAGAAAAACTATCGACCCATTTGGTTAAATTCTCGTTTTTCTTATTAAGATTTTTTGTGCTATCCATGAAAATTCTGAGTGAATCATTTTTCCTTCTTAATTCAACGCAGACTTTCGTATAGTCATTTTGAGATTTTCTGAGCCGTTTAAGGGTTTCAGTTTGCTTCTCTTTCAACTTACTTATTTGAAATAAATCAATCACTTCGTTTGCCTCCAGCCCAGCGATCCTCGCAGTGATGGTTTTTACTTCTGAGACCCACTTTTCATTCTCGTTTTTGGCATCAATATACTTCTGCCAGGTGTCATTCCAGCCTTCTGAAACATGATCCACTTGCGCTTGAGAAGCGTAAAACAGAAGTAAGTTGCTAACGATTAGAGTAGTTATTTTTCGCATAATAATAAGTTTAAGCTGTCACGAATATTTTGTAATACCGCACGTGCATTAGCTATCTTAAAATCATAGACCCTTTCGTTGTAATCCTTATTTGTACTCTGTTCTCTTTTTGTTTTGTATTCTTCGATACTTGCTGCAACAAGCTTTTCTCTTTCCTTTAATGTGTCGCATGTCTTGACCTTTTCTGATCTAGAAAGGGCAAATGTGTATATACCAAACCCAAAGGTTAGGACAGCAACGATTGCAATCACTAGGTTTATGACATTACTTCTCTTCCATCTTTTTTTGTTATTACGGGCAGCGCCGGTAGAACTTGGATTTGCATTGTTTGCCATTGAATTAGTTAGTTTATATTTTAAGAAATGAGGTTATTCAAGCAATGAAGGCATTATGTGCATATACATGATAACTCCGGTGTTGTCGCCTAAGCCAGTAATCCCTTTGTAAAAGCAGTTATCCTTACATTGTTTTTCATGATCATCTTCAAACTGGTGTGTAGTAAAATGGTAAAACTGTTGTTTCAGCCGGGCTTGATATTGCGGGAGAACTATCATTGATAAAAGCTGTAAAACCTCCAGAGATGCTACATTCATGCTGAACGCAAAAACATTTTCGTTGGAGACAAGTCTTCTAATGCTTTCATCAGCCCCTTGCATATACTTTGGGTCATCCAGTAAGCCTTCCTTATCAAGGTTTGCCAATGAACCGGTAAATTGCTCAAGGCACTCGAGACAAGGTCTTTCATAACCAACAGTTTGGATTTTCCAGTCTGCGCCTACAAGCCTGGTGTTGGTTTTATTCGTTCTGACCAGTATACCACCGTCGATTACAGGAATAAGGTGTGCATATGCAATAAAATTCAAAATTTGCCGAGCATGAGGTCTGTCAACACAACTGAATACGACATCACAATTCAATGCTGCTTTAAAAGCACTTTCTTCATAAATACTAAATGGAATCTTTTCGACCGTGATCCTGTTGGCAGTACCATTTTGCTTAATCGCCTGGCCAGCTACATCAACCTTGAGCATTCCAATATGCTTCCTTTTTACATTCATACTACGGTCTCTGTTCTTTTCTTCGTACCTGTCAAAATCAATCAATACAAAGCGAGCAAAACCAGTTCTTGCCAGGCACTCTGCTACCATACTCCCCACGCTTCCGAGACCGACTATAGCAATCCTTAGTCTTGAAATATCTTCCTGCACTGATCTACCCCATGCTGATATTGTTCTTAACAGTGCTTCTTCGGTGATGCTTGGTTTTAATAGATCGTTATTGAAATGAATCTTTAGTGTGTCCCCGATCACCCTAACGGATTCACACCATGTATTCTTATAAGACCTTTTTTTGGCTTTTGATCTGAACCAAAACCTTGCTGACCATGCGCCGTCAATACCCGCGGTCAT
Source organism: Chitinophagaceae bacterium (assembly GCA_016720745.1). Taxonomy (GTDB): domain Bacteria; phylum Bacteroidota; class Bacteroidia; order Chitinophagales; family Chitinophagaceae; genus JJ008. The sequence goes on from JADKKA010000019.1 coordinate 28,903, forward strand.
TCCCAGAAGCGGTAATCCAGTGACGGATTTAGTTGCGCCAGCAATGCCCGATTCAGCCCTCACATCGTCCCTGCTCATATATTGGAAACCCGGACCAGGGTGGATGTGAATTATTGCAAGGCCTTTTTGCTTTATCTGTGCTAATTGAATTGAGCGTTCAAGGTACTCGGGATTAAAGCTCACGTTGCCGTGAACTTGTCGATCTCCTTCGTCTGGTAGAATAATCTCATCAATGATCGCTGAAAAGCGAGAGGCACCTGTGCTTGGGTTATAGAGTGCGAAACACAATTCCTCATCTCCATCATCCCTTTTAAGATGATCCATCAGTTGTTGATTAATATGTGATGGCAATGCCACACTATAAGTTTGTTTCATATTGACATCATTATTTTTCTAAGGTGAGCTAAATAGAATTTTGCATTTTTTTCATTGGTGGCCGCCCATTCATCAAACCGGCGACTCCAATACCTCCAGCCTTTCTGGTATAACGCTGGATCATTGTCAGGATAAGAACTCCATCCATTGCCAAACTCTGAGGGATTAACATTGTCTGTATGTTCCTTCCAATCGCTGTCAAGCGCTTTAAAATGTGGCGCAGATGGTGGAGTGGCCGGAAAACCATTTCCTACGGTTGTGCCTACCAAAACCCGTTTGCCAGCATTTGGTCCAACCTCTACCAGCCATTCGAAGTATACTTTATCAGCAGCGGGTTCCTGGGGATTAAACCCCAGGGCCCGCAACTGATTTACAAAATCAGTTTTCATCGTATTTGATTTTAGTGTTAAGAAAGTGGTGTAGGTCCATTCAGTACAGAGAAGAACTTCATTCTCGGGCACCGCATTTTAATCGGCTCCTGGGGATTGTCCTTGTACTTAATTTGCTTGCCATCTTCCAGCACCTGTATCAAATAGTGCTTCGATGGATCGACACCGGCAGCTTTCATGATCTCTACAGGAGTCATCTCCTTCAGATCTGTTGTCTCCGGCTCGTTATCCATATCGTAATAAAAAATCTCCGGGGTTTAGTGAAAAAATTTCCACGCCCGGAGACGTCAGATCGACCAGCTCATCGAGACTGATCCGATCGGGCTCGCACCCCTTCCGCTTTATGTAAAGGCTAAAGCATTCGGGAGGCTTTTTACCGGCCTTTATAAGCACCTCTCTGCCGGTCACCTTTTCCTTGTTAAATACTACCAGTACCTGGTCCACTAAGGTTTGGTACTGTTTGCCGACAGGAACTTTCCTGTCTGTCTTTGCATATTCCTGGAGGTCGATGACCTCGATGTTATCAGACGTAGTCTGTTTCATATTTTGAATTTTACTGTATGAAAAAAATGGCTAAAAGAAAAGAATAGAAAATAGGAAGCTGTTTGAAGTTCAGCGCTTCAATGAACCTTCTGGTTTATGGCTGCAGGAGCAGCACTACAGGTAATATGTGAGTCTTAACCTTGCATTCAATTTAAATTAACCCATGCGTAACAGGAAAGTGGAAAACCTTGAAAAAAATGCCGAACGGCTTTGTAGATTGAAGATGCGCCCTTACTTTTGAATTCTCACATTCTAGGGTAGGGTGAAGGTCAAGTAACCTTCGTTCTTCCTCTACAAGGCCGGCTAGTGGTTTACCGCTATCCGGTTTCTTGCTTCTACGGAGTAAAGGTACTACTTGTCTCCAAATTTGACAAACATATTTTATAAACAGGTTGTTAACATGTCAGTATCATAAACAGCTTGTGGTATTTTGTATTGAAAAAGTCATTACCTTTGCTCTCCAGAGAGCAAAAACCCGGATGCCGAAAATCACAAACATCGATAACTTCTACGTTGAACTAGGGATTGGTATTAAGAACCAACGCTTGCATAAAGGATACAGCCAGGAAGAGCTTGGTAATTTTCTAGGTCTCACAAGAACTTCAATCGTAAATATAGAAAAGGGCAGACAACGCCCGCCAGTTCATACACTTTGTGAACTGGCTAGTTTTCTCAACGTACAAATCACTGATCTTTTTTCCTACTGAAGATGAAAAAAGCAATTAGATTTCAAGAAAGAGATGAATCAAGATCTGACGCTGGCAGTCAAAAAAGTTAAGGACGTACCAATAGGAAAGAACAAAAACAGGATTTCACATTTTTTTCAGCTTTCTGATTCCAAATAATCGACTTAAGTACTATTTCTTATGGCAAAAAACTATTCTCAAATAGAGAAGAAGGCTCAAGAACTTCTTGACTCTTTAAAAATCAATGAGCTTCCAATTCCCATAAATGAAGTTGCGGAACGAGCCGGAACTTCGGTTACCGCATTTGACCTTGGCGATGATATTTCTGGAGTGCTTCATATTAAGAATAACAAAGCTAATATTGGGTATAATCCCAGCGAGTCGAAGGTGAGACAGCGATTTACCGTGGCCCATGAACTCGGACATTATATTCTTCATAAGCATGATGAAAAGGATAAGATATATGTCGATAATGAAAATTATTTTTATCCATTAAAGTTTAGAACTACAAATATGAAGTTGTCCGAACAAGACTATGAAGAAGAACAGGAGGCAAATGCGTTTGCTGCTGCATTACTGATACCTGTTAGATTAGTTCAACGAGAAGTTAAGAATTACAATGGATTTGATCTATCAGATAATAGTATGATAGTAGAGTTAGCGAAAAAATTTGATGTTAGTATGCAAGCAATGAGCTATAGAATCTTTAGACTTGTTGATGCCGGCCAAATATAATAACAGCACTGACTATTCCTAACTCCTGTTGATTTTATCGTTTTACCTTTCATCTTTGGGGAGAGCTTTTCACTAAGGTCGCTCATGGTATTACTAATTTCTTCAACAAAACTTTTGCATAGATATAGCGAATAGAGTTGTGTTTAAACAAGTAGTAACAATTCTTTAACCATAGTATTAAATTCCTAAATTCTTAAAGTTTGCACGCTTCGTACCTTCAACAATTTCAGGAATATTTACATCATAATAGTTAAGTTGTCTCCTGCTTTGTATGTCCCTTCATTTTAGAGAGAATCGCTCCTTCGGCCCCGTATCGAACCCATAATTGAGCATTGGTATGGCGGGCAACTTTATTGGAAATGCTCTTACTAATCTTGGCTAGTTTGGCGATATCTTTTAAATGTCGATTAAAAACCTGCTCTTCTATAAAATGTGAGTGATCAAAAACTGTTTTGGAATGAATGCCAGAACTATATCTCTTAAGTATGATACTGGCATAAGGGAATTTAAATATGGGGATAATAGTTTGATTACCATTCTTGTCCCTTGATCCCAGAATTATGTTTCCATGCTCTTGATCTTTCAGTAATTGATCCTTAGTGAAAATAAATAAGTCCTTATAATAATAGCCCGTATAGATCATGAATAAAAAATATCTCTGTCCCTGGCAAGATGATGTTGCTCTTCAGAAAAGGTGAGATCTTTTAAGGCTTTTATCTCTTGTGGTTCGAGAAATACTCTTTTCGCTTTGGGGACTTTGATCTTTACGTCATCAAACAAAAACTCCATTTGGCTAGAATCAAGATAATTCTCTCGCCTGGCATGACGGATAACTTTTTTCAATGCTTCCATATATTTTCGAGCAGCCGCTCCACCCAATTCTAAATCAACTTGCATATATCGTAAAAAATCTCGTGGCAGATCACTATCAATATCTGAAAAATAGATTTGTTTTCTAAAAGCCTTTAAATGATTTAGAGTGGTTTTGTATTTTTTGATCGTATTCTCTTCCAACTTTCCAGGTGGTCGTTTAATATAAGAATCCATATAATCCAAAAAGGAACCACGATCCCCTTTTCTCTCCAATTGCTTTAGTAGGGTTTCAAAAGTGATATTCTTATTTGCATTATAGTTTCTTTTGATCTGTTCATGAAGAATAGTTTTCTTCTCCAGGATTTTACTATTAATCTGAAAAGAAAAAGGATGATCTGGTTTTACCCAATTACCCTCTTCACCACTCCATTGATGCAATCTCACTTTTTGTGGTAATGGAACACGATAGTATTTGCAAGACCTACCAATCATTATTCTAATATGTATAGGGTATAAGGCCGATACATTTGTTTCATTACGCCAGTTTATCAAGACTGCTATTCTCGGTAAAATCATACGCTAAAGTAATCGAAATTTTTAAAAAACCGTAAATACAACCGAAAAGGAATTAACGGGAATAAACGGGAACTAACGAGAGTCAAAAAATGATGAAAGCCTTACCAGCAGATGATTTGGTAAGGCTTTTAATTACTTTCAATTCTTCTTAAGAATGTTTGGTAGTAGCCTCGACAGGAATCGAACCTGTATCTGGAGCTTCGGAAACTCTTATACTATCCATTGTACTACGAGGCCAGAAAAATGTGAATATGTGCGAATGTGAAGATGTGAAAATGAATCTCCCATCCGGTATTTGCTTTTAATTTTAAGAACTCAACAGATCGGGTAAATTCCTTGTCCTCCATTTTCACATCCCCACATTTCCATATTCCCACATTTACTTAATCAGTCCGCTCGCATTGGTCGCGAAGACCTTTACGGCGATGGCCAGCAAAATTACGCCAAAAAACTTTCTTACCGCTAATAAACCTGATTTTCCCAGTACCCTTTCGATAAGATTCAGGGAGCGTAACACAATGTATATCACGATCAGATTGACCAATATGGCCAGCAGGATCATGAACTCATTTTTATCGGCCCGCTCAAATGTGGCTTTGAGCGACATAATGGTCGTTAGTGTACCACTTCCGGCTATTAATGGAAAGGCAATCGGTACCACGGTTCCCGATGGTGTGCCCTTCTCCGGTTTGAAGAATTCAATCCCCAGCACCATTTCCAGTCCCAGTATAAAGATCACAATGGAACCCGCTACCGCAAAAGACCGGATGTCCACCCCCAGGATATTCAGAAAGGGCTTGCCAATAAAGAAAAACAGGACCATCAAACCCCCGGAAATCAACGTAACCTTCCAGGCATTGATACCCCCCATTTTCTGTTTGATAGATATCAGCATGGGCACCGATCCCACCACATCTATCACCGCAAATAAGGTAAATGTCAGGGTGAGGAATTCCTGTAGGTTAAACTGCATGGCGTTGGTTTTTGCAAAAGTACTTAACGAAAAAGATATCGCTCCTTAAAGTAATGTAACTCCACCGATAAGTACTGCAGACAATCCCGGCACAAACAATCCTGGTAACGCTGTTCCATAAAGGCACGCTGCTCTTCAGTTAGTACAATTCCATAACACTGACATAGGGTGATATTACCCGGCTTGCATTCAAAAGCCTGCTGGCAACGCGGACATTTTTTAGTTTCGTGCTGGCACATCATTCTCCATTAAAAACTGAAACGGATACCGCCAAAACCATTGGTGCCGGGTGTCCTGAATCCACTGATTTCAGTATACCGACTGCCCGTGATATTCCGGATATCTGCAAATACTTTCAGCCGGTTCTTGCAAAAACCATATTCTGCATAAATATCCCATAAAGCATATGCTCCCAGTGTCGTGTACACGGTACTGAAACTATTGTTGTCGAAATAAGCATCCTTTCTTTCTCCCGTTACTGCCAGATTACTGCTTACAAAAAAATGTTTGCTGATTCCTGCGCTAAGGTGCAGACCGGCAGCCGATTTTGGCCGGCGAAGCAGGTTATTATAACTGGTGTCCTTACTCCCGGTCTTGGTTTCAATTTTTCCGGTTACATAATGATAGAAGGCCCTGACCTGAATGGCTTTGCTGAACTGGTAACTGGCTTCCCACTCCAAACCATGATCCTTCTGGCGATCCTGGTTGATATACTGGGAGACAAATGTGGTGGGGTTGGAAAAAAAGAAGATCACATCTTTTACATTCCGGCTGTAGACCACCGCCCGGCTGCTGAATTTATTGTTCACCGAAAAATACTGCAGCCCTGCTTCCATACTGATTGCTGCTTCGGGTTGCAAATCCCGGTTACCATATTCAGAGAATAACTGGTAAAGGGAAGGTGTACGATAGGCTGAAGACAGATTGGCAAAAATTTTCAGCTTTTTATTGATCAGGTAAGAGGGATTGATATTAAATACCGCATGGGTGCCGTACTCCGAATGAATATTCACCCTTCCTCCCAATTCTGTATTGAAGCCGGACAAATGATTCCAATTTACAGCTGCATAAATCCCCAGCTGATTTTGATCCAGACTGTCGCGGCCATAAGCTGTATTATAGGGACCAAAAAAACCAATGGATTCATAAGTCTGGTCTGATATGGAAGATCTGTAATCCAATCCACCAGTAATAGTAATGGCGGTGCCGGCTTTCGCCGTGATATAGGCATCAGCAAAATGTTCCGACCCCTTGTATTGGCCCTGGCTCCAGGTATCAAATCCATTGCGGCTTAGTAAGGAGTCATCGGTATAAAGCCGGTTGATGCGGTTATAATTATATAAGACCGTGAGTTTGTTTTTTCCAAACAAAAATTCATTGCGTAAACCAGCCTGTAAACTTCGCTGGGTATAAGTATAATCTAACTCATCTGTAAAAGCACCCTGATCAATATCACCCTTGATAGAACTGTACCGGAGATAGGGCTGAATGAGTATCTTATCCGTTGGTCTGTATCCAACAGCCGCCTGCCATCCATTTTGCCGGAAACCATCACGGTCAGTAACGGGTATGTTTTGCGGATTCAGGGTTTCATTGATTCCCTTTGTATCATGATAGGTCCAGCCCGCATTGTATTCAAATTTTCCTTTTTTGCCTTGCACAGCAGCCTGTGTTTTCAAAGAATTAAAACTGCCGGCGGAAGCAGCGAGCTGTCCGGTCAGGGGCTTGACTGCATTTTTCCGGGTGATGATATTGATCACACCGGCCAGGGCGTCGCTGCCGTATAAGGTAGACTGACTTCCTTTGAGTATTTCAATTCTTTCAATGGCACTCAATGGCAGGTTACGGATATCAAAATTGCCACCGATACCGGATGCATCGTACACAGGCACTCCGTCAATAGTAATTAAAGTATGTTCCACCCGGGCTCCCCGGAGATACAGGCTTTTATCTTTACCTGCATTGCTATTGGCACCGGCAATAAAAACACCAGACTGCTCGGTCAGTAACTGAGATAAATCTTTACCTCCGCTTTGTTCAATCTGTTCCCGGCTGATCACGGTTACTACTTTGCCGGTGAGGGAAGTTTTGTTGGGATACTTGTTGGCGGTTACCACCACTTCATTGAGTAAGCTGCTGTCTGTTGGTTCCTGTGCACTGAGCTGCGAGCAGATAATTGCGGCAGCCAGCACAAAAAATGTTTGTTTCATTTGCATGAAATTTTTTGTGTGACTGCTTCCGAAATGAAAAAAAGAATGAGATCGTAAGGTCTTGCGACTTTACATTCTCCGCCTTTCACCCGAAAGCTGAATAATGTTTGTTTGATCGGGCAGGTCTTCTGGCTCACCCTAACCTAATTGCCTTCCCGTTTGAAACAGTGGCATGAAGAATTAGGTTTCCTAATTCCCCCTTTAGGGGGCTAGGGGGTATACAGCTACGGGGATAGCACCGGATTTACACCGGTTTCCCTTTTCATCCCGTCCATTGATGGCGGGAACCAAATCAGTACAAAAGTAAGCGCCTCAGGAAAAGTGGAAGGATAAGTTATCAACAGCCTTTCAAAAGTATTTTACACTACATGAAAGGTCAACACCAGTAAAATGATTCAACACAAAACTGATCGTGGCCTGGAAATTGTTCTATAATTTCTGCTGCGAAACATCATGTGACAGTTTTTATTCCTGGAAGTTTAATGCAGGTTTGTCATCCGGTGATCATATTTTTTTGTTGTGTTTTTTTAACATTTGACCGAAAATGAAAAGACCTGTTCCTGCGTTAGGCATGTAACCTCTGTCGCATTACAAGCTTACCACTGCCGCCCATGCGGTACTCTTCTGCCCGGGATTTTTTTTAATGCCTAAAAATTTGTCCGATGAATGGGTCATTCAAACCAACGGCTTTATTGCTATTGTTATTTGTTTTAGTAACTAATAAAGGAAGCTGCCAAACCAATTTTCACCAATATGAATTCGGTATCAACCTGGGAATGCTGGTCTACCAGGGAGATTTAACCCCAAGAAGGATCGGGTCTTTTGAAACACAAAAATTCACACTGGGGCTCCATGCCAGTAAAATTATCAGTCCGGTATTATCCGTTCGCGCCCAGCTGGCATTTGGTAAGTTAAAGGGAGATGATGCTATTTATGACAATCCCGAATTCCGGAAACAAAGAAATTTCAACTTTACTTCACCGGTAACAGAACTCAGCGGGCAGCTGGTCTGGAATCTCACAGGTAGTAATTATAAAGACAAAGGCTTTTCTCCCTATCTATTCGCCGGAGCGGGATTATCGGTGATTAAAGTGCGGCGCGACTGGTCGGGGTTGAATACCGAATATTTTCAGCCGGCTACCAGTGAAATCTGGACTGGACTGGCAGCAGATTCCGCACACGGTACCCCGCGGATGATTCCGGTGATTCCGATGGGAGGTGGTGTCCGTTATTTTTTTGGCCGCAACTGGGGCGTCAATGCCGAAGCGACCTATCGAATGACTACCACCGATTATCTCGATGGGTTTAGTGAAGCAGCGAATCCGGCTAAAAAGGATAAATACATGGGGTATACTGTTGGAATTATTTACAGGGCAGGGAAGAAGGATATGCTGAAGTGCCCGAAAGTTAAGTATTGAGGAGAAGGCGGAAGCATCGCTAGTGGGGCTCGTGACTATGCTTAATGGCAAAGAAAGGAGCGCAAAGGGCAAAACCGGCTTGGGCCCTGGCGTCTGGGGCCCGCGCTAGGCAGGGTTAAACTTTGGCCTGACTCGTTTTTTAAACTCTGCGAAACCTCTGCCTCTCTTGTTCTCTGCGGTTAAGCTTTTCCCGGTACATTTTTAACCTTCAACAATTTTACCGGTCAATCAAAGGCGACAAGTTTACACCGCCTGACGGCAGTGTAAGAAATTTATTTGTCGGGCAGTTAGAGGTTTAGACGGGTCCTGTTTCCACAGGACCCCTTTTACAAATCCTTGGCCAGTACAATCATCCGGCTGATCTATCGGTATCGAACAACCGATATTGTCTGATGCAACCCCTGTGGAAAACGAAGAAGTCATATTAACAAAACTGGTACAATTACTGCCATCCCTTAGCGTTTACTCCCTTAAAATGAACTGATATGGTAGCCGCAAAAGCAAAAATATTTCTGGCCGAAGACAGGGGTCTGAATGAAACCCCCTGGTTCCGCAGTTTCAATACTTTCAATTTTGGTCAGTACCAGCTGGAACAGAAACAGCCTTTTGGCCGGATGTATCTGCTGAATGATGATGCCCTGGATGGGGGACGTGCTATGACCATGCAAGTGGAGGAACCCAGTAGTATTATCCTGTTGCCTGTTATCGGTGCACTGCATTTCAAATCTTCGGCTGGTCATGAAGGAACCCTGGCTGCCGGTCAGGTACAGTTGCTGATGTTATCAAAGGGAGATCAACTGGAACTGATCAATCCTTTTAAAGATGACCTGATCAATTTCCTGCAAATATGGATCAAACATGATCTGCCTGCAAATACTGTGTCGGTATCATCTGATTTTGATGTGAATATTTTTCAAAACAGCCTGATGAAAATTTCTCCGCAATGGCTGGGAGATCATCGCCTTCCATTTAGTATTTCCATTGGTAAATTCAGTGGCAGGGGGGAAGCTGATTTTTATCCATCTACTGCCGATGCCGGTGTATTCCTGCTGGTCCTGGATGGTGCTTTTGAAGTAGCAGGTCGTTTGTTGAATGCCCGGGACGGACTGGCCCTCTATGAAACCTCGCCGATTGATATCGAAGCCCTCAGTTATGAAGCGCTTATTTTAGTGGTGGAGCAGCCGGTGCTGACGGTTTGATCCATTGAAAGGAAATGCCCGCGTAATAATTCCTCCCTGGGGCTGCGTTGAAGTAACGGCCCGCTGCAGCATTGATATCATTGCCCAAACTATATTTTTCATCCAGCAGGTTGTCTGCCCCCGCAAAGAAATTCCATTTGTATTTTTTATTAATCGTCTTCCGCCATCCTATTCTCCAGCCCAGTAACTGGTAAGCACCGGCCTTTGCTGTATTGGCATCATTGAGCATGATTGCAGAAGCGGCGAACCAGGTGGTATTGGAATAGATGCCGTTTTTTAATTGCAGGTCGGCCAGCACACTCAAACTGCGGGCCGGAACAGAGGGGAGGATCTTGCCAGAATAATCCACGCTGCCCCGCAGAAAATTACCATAACGAAAATGATTTAATGTCCAGGCCGCATTGATATTACAGTAATACAACCATTTGCTCGGAAACCGGGTAAAATAATCGGCCGTGAGTTCCAATCCTTTTTGCTTTGTATCACCTGCATTGATAAAGAAATCCGCACCTGAAATATCACGACGTTGTACCAGGGCCTTATTCAGTTTGAAATAAAAACCGGTGGCTTCCAGTCTTAATTTGTTTTTCAGCAATGATTGGATCAGCGTCAATTCATAATTCCAGCCATACTCCGCTTCCAGATCTGTACTGATCACACCGGTGGATGGTAATAATTCCGCAATGGTTGGGGGTGAAAAGCCTCTCGATACAGTGGTCCTTACTGCGAAACCCTTATCAAAATTTCTTCTCAATGACATACGAGGGGCCAGTTCGTTGCGGTAGATTCTTTTTTGTGTACTGACCGGGTATACGGTGAGACGGGAAAATTGAACAGTTGAACGATTCAGGCTGATACCCGTATTGATGAACCAATGCTCGTTAATTACCCAATCACCCTGTATAAAAAAGTTGGCTACCAAAAACCTGATATCATCATTGGTTTGAACAGTATCGGGCTGTCCATTCCGGTTATTGCTTACCCGGGTATTAAACCAACCGGCCTGTATCTCGGCACCGGCTGCATATTTTACCTTGCTTTCGTTATTTATTTTCTTTTCATAACTGAAAACCGTTCTCCCGCCTGCGGAGGGTTCCAGTCTTCTTTCATAATTCCTGATGGCTGCATTCTTCACCTGGTTAAAAGTTCCATACAATGTTGTTTGATTGCTCCAGTTTTTACTGAAGCTGTACTGGTTGGTGAATCCAGCGGTCAGGTTTCGCTGGAATATTGCTGCTTTTGCATTAATCGCAGAAGGGAATCCACCGGCAGCAGGCCTGGCAGCCCTTGGATTATTATTGAGTTCGGTTTGGGTGAGTGCCCCGGGTGTCTGGTAATAGAGATCCGTGTACAAGAGGGAGGCGGTTAGTTTTTGGCGATCATTTATTTTCAGTTCACTGACCCAGGAAAAGTTATCTCTTCGCATAGCAGATTGATCCCGGTAGCCATCGGCCTCATCATGCGCATAAGTGAGTTGGTTCTTGTTTTCTTTTTGTCCGAAGTTGACCGTTGTCAGCAACGTGTGCCGGTTATAACTGCCAATATTATATTCTGCCGTTACACCTTGTTGCCATTTGCCCAGATTATACATTTGTATCAATCCACCGGTGCCGGCTCCATACATACTGCCAGCCGGTCCTTTGAATATTTCAATCCAGGAAAAATTATTATAAGCAAACTGGTTGAAATAAGTATTGCCCCCGGGATCGGTCATGGGAATATCGTTCCAGTACACTTTTACATTCCGTACACCAAAAGGTGACCGAAGCGAGCTGCCCCGGATATTGATCCGGTAACTGCCGGGAGAACGCTCTTCCATCCGCACACCGGCAATGGTATTGAAGCCACTGACTAATGCGGTTTTATTATTGCGGTCGCCGTTGTTGAATTCAATAGCGATGGCATTGACAGCAGTCTGCGATTGTTTGCGGTTTTGTTCAAAGGAACGCACCTGTACTTCTTCCAGGGTGGCGGAGCTATCACCCGGTACCGGCTGCTGGGCAGATACTGCGTAATGAAGCAGGAGGAAAGGCAGGAATAAAAGTTTGTTTTTCATGTAATACAGACTTTAAAGGTAGAATCTTTTATTTGTATCTTCCCACCATGAGTGGTAAGAACAAACTGAACCTGCTTGATATCAGCCTGATCGTGGTTAGTCTGGTGATCGGCATGGGTATCTTTCGCAATCCTGCCTCTGTCGCTGCTACTTCAGGTAACAGCAATATCTTTTTTCTATTGTGGATCACCGGTGGCGTGATTGCCCTGGCAGGTGCCCTGACTTATGCCGAGATCGGACAAAGGTTGCCAGCCATGGGAGGTTATTACAAAGTATTTGCCGAATGTTATCATCCCTCTGTTGGTTTTTCGGTGAATGCCATTATTCTCATCAGCAATGCTGCTTCATTAGCCGTAGTGGCATTGATTGGAGCAGACTATGTGAGTGACCTGCTCTATGGAAAACCCAGCGGTATTGTTTTTAATACCATGGTGGCCATTACCGCCGTGGCAATGTTTTTTGTGGTGAACCTGTTCGGATTGAAAACCAGCAGCCGCACCCAGAATGTACTCATCATTATTAAAGTAGGGTTAATGGTGGTGCTGATTGCCGCTCTGTTTAAGGGAGTGGTGATTGAACCGCATGGCTATGAAGAAAACTCTCCTTTATTCACACTGGATAACAACAGTGCCATTACCTTATTTCTAATATCGCTGATACCGGTTTGTTTTGCCTACGGCGGTTACCAGCAAACCATCAATTTCGGGGGAGAGGTAAAGGATACACGCATTATTCCCAAAGGCATCATCATCGGGATCATCATTGTGATCCTTTTATACCTGCTGATCAATGTGGCTTATACACAGGTGATCGGGTATGATAAGATGAAGAATGCCTCTGCCATCGGGGCCCTGCTCTGTGAAGCCTGGTTTGGCAAGGCAGGTGGTAAAGTATTTGATGCCCTGATGTTTTTATCGGTGCTGGCCTATGTGAATATATTGCTGATGAGTAATCCAAGGGTGATGTTTGCCATGAGCCAGGACCGGGTGTTTCCGAAAATATTTTCTTATCGTCATCCGAAGACGGAAGCCCTGGTGGCCGGACTCGCTACATTTTCAATCATCACGATCATTGTTACTTTTTTTGGTAAGGGGGTTGACAATATCCTCAACTTTACCATGTTCCTGGACAGTATCGGCATGAGTACATCGGCCGCTACCTTATTTGTATTAAGAAAAAGAAAACAGAACCAGGCCATGATCACCGGCACCTGGAATAAATTCACTCCCATTCTGGCCTCATTCTTTGTCTTTAGTTATTTTATGATCGCCGTGGGCGTTGTAATTAAGGATGTAAAAGCGGCGCTGATCGGAACCGGGTTGCTGGCGATATTTCTGGCTATCTATTATGTATTTTATCATAAGCGGAAGAACTGATGGACATATCACAAATCATTAATGAACTGGGAGAGGATCGTGAGCATTATTTTAATGCAGTGGCGCCTCCCATTATGCAGACCAGCAATTTCACTTTTAAGAAAGTAGCTGATCTCACCAAGGCATTTGAAGATGAGATGGGAGGATATCTTTATAGTCGCGGATTAAATCCTACCGTGGACATCCTCCGCAAAAAACTGGCCGCACTTGATGGTGCGGAAGATTGTCTGGTGTTTAATAACGGAGCGGCGGCCATCTTTGCCGGCATCTTTGCCAATATCAAATCCGGTGATCATATTGTATCCGTGGCAAAACCTTATACCTGGGTGCAAAGGATGTTTGATGTGATCCTGCCCCGGTTTAATGTAACGGTTACCTATATTGATGGCAGCAATATTGACAATTGGATCAATGCTACTAAGGAGAATACCAGTTTTTTTTATCTCGAATCGCCCAATAGCTGGGATTTTGCCTTGCAGCCCATCCGGCAGGTAGCAGCTTTAGCCCAAAGAAAAGGTATCATTACTTTGATTGATAACAGTTATTGTACACCGCTCTATCAAAAGCCTATTGAAATGGGCATTGATATGGCCATGCAAACCGCCACCAAGTATATCGGCGGTCACAGTGATACGCTTGGCGGGGTGCTAACTGGTACCCATGCCATGATGGAAAAAATATTCAACAGCGAATACCTGAATATTGGCAGCGGTATCCAGCCCTTTAATGCCTGGCTGATGATCCGCGGATTGCGAACCTTGCCGGCAAGGCTTGAAAGAATTACAAAGACCACGGCAGCAGTCGTTGCTTTTATGAAGCAACATCCTAAAGTGGAAAGTATCTTATTCCCCCATGATGATAGTTTCCCGCAATATGCGCTTGCCAAACAGCAAATGAAAGGGGCCTGTGGTTTATTCACTTTTACCCTGAAATCGGATAAAAGGGAGGATATCGTCCTTTTCTGCGAATCCCTTCAACATTTCATGATGGCCGTGAGCTGGGGCGGGCATGAAAGCCTGGTGATTCCCAAATCTGCGGGTATTCCTGTCAAAGACTTTAACCCGTCAAATAAAGAGCATAAATATATCCGGGTCTATACCGGTTTGGAGGAGGCGGGCTACCTGATCGGGGATTTGGAGCAGGCATTGGGTAAAATTTAAAGCGGCCTGTAAAAATTCAGGGGGCAGCCCACTCATTTCGGCTATTTTTGCACTCTATGAAAAGGGTAATCAAGCTGGCCATGGGCTTGTTCCTTTGTGCAGCGGCTTCAGGACAGCCGGCTTCCAAATGGAATATCGTTCGTTGTGTGGATCATGCAATGAAGAATAATATCTCGGTCAGACAGGCCGATCTGCAAACCCGTTTTTCAGCCCTAAGCCTGACTCAGAACAAAGCCAGTCAGCTCCCCACCCTGAATTACAGCACCAGTGCCGGTTACCGGCTGGGTCGTTCCGAAAACCCTACCACCGGTGTACTCGAGGATAATAATTTCTTTAACCTGAGTATGCAGTTACAAACCGGTGTGACCATCTTTAACTGGTTCTCTAAAAAAAATACCATCGAAGCCAGTCGCCTGAGCTGGGAAGCCGATAAGGCCCAGGTGCAAAAAGCCAAGGATGATGTGGCCCTGAATGTGGCCGTGGCCTATTTGCAAATATTACTGGCCAAAGAACAGGTGAACCTGGCCGGGGTGCAGGTTAAGCAAACCACCGACCAGTTGACTACAACCCGCAAAAGAGTGGATGCCGGCGCCCTTCCTGAGTTGAATGCCGCCGAACTGGAAGCCCAGTTGGCCCGTGACAGTTCATCACTGGTCACTGCACAGGCATCGGTGCAACAATTTTTATTACAGATGAAGGCCCTGCTGAACCTGGATGCGGGTGAAGTGTTTGAAATTGAAACACCACCAGTAGATAAAATTCCGGTGGAAGCCCTGGCAGATTTACAACCCGAAGCAGTCTATGCATTGGCGATTGCCAGTCTGCCCCAGCAAAAAATAAACAGCCTCCGGATCCAGTCGGCTAAAAAATCAGTGGAAGCCGCCCGTGGTATGATGTACCCGACCTTCTCTGCTTTCGGTGGATTGGGTACCAGTTATGTCAATATTAAAGTCCCCAATTTTAATCCGGGTCCTTTTAAACCAACCGGTGCCATCGTGAATGTGAGTGGTACCGATTATGTTGTTCAGGCACCTTCCTTTGTGCAGGCAGGAGAGAGTTCCATTCCCATGGGTACACAGTTCCGGAACAACTTTGCACAGAATATCGGAATAGGCATCAGCGTTCCCATTTTGAATGGTCGCAGTGCCAGATCTAACTGGGAAAGAAATAAACTGACCGTGCAGCAATTTGAATTGCAGAAAGAGTCGGGCGATATGCAGCTGAAACAGGATATCTATAAAGCCTATACCGATGCCACTGCTGCCCTGCAGAAATTCAATGCTGAAAGAAAAGCAGTACAAACATCAGAGAAAGCATACGAGTATGCTACCAAAAGGTATGAGCTTGGTTTGTTGTCCACTTATGATCTGCTCAATAGCCAGAACAATGTGTTACGTTCCAAAATACAGGCCCTGTATGCACAATATGATTATGTGTTTAAGATGAAATTGCTTGAATTTTATAAAGGGCAGGGTTTAAAATTATAAAACTAGTGCGATGAAGAAAAAGAACAGGAAATGGCTGTATATCTCCGTTGCGGTTGTACTGGGTTTGCTCCTGGTGATGAAACTGGCCGGTAAAAAAGACAGTGCAGAAAAAGTTGCCGTAGAAAAAGCGGTGAAGCGCACGATCATTGAATCGGTAAATGCCAGCGGAAAAGTGTATCCTGAAGTGGAAGTAAAAATCAGTCCGGATATTTCAGGTGAAGTAACCGAACTGAATGTGGAAGAAGGCGACAGCGTAAGGCGCGGACAAATCCTGGCCCGTATCTATGCGGATATCTATGCCCTGCAAAGAGATGAAGCAGCAGCTCGTGTGAACCAGACTGCCGCTACGGTTGATAATGGCAGTGCTGCCCTGGAAGCCCTGCAATCATCCCTTACCCAGGCCCAGCAAAGCTTTGACCGGAATAAAAAATTATATGAGGATAAGGTAATTTCCAAGGCCGAGCTGGAGCAATATGAAACCACATTGAAGACAGCGCAGGCCAATTACAATGCGGCCAAACAAAATATCCGCAGCCTGCAGGCCAATGTGCAGGCTTCACAAGTGGGATTGAACAAAGCCAATAAAGATTTGGGACGTACCACCCTCGTGGCGCCAATGGATGGCGTAATCTCTTCCCTCAAGGTGAAAAAAGGAGAGCGGGTGGCCGGTAACAGTTTCAATGTGGGTACGGAAATGATGACGGTGGCCGATATGAGTTTGCTGGAGATCAGGGTGGATGTGGGAGAAAATGATATCGTGAAAATCAATATCGGCGATTCGGCTGATGTGGAAGTGGATGCTTATAATAACCGCAAGTTCAAAGGTGTGGTGACCAAGATTGCGAGCAGTATCAAGTCCTCCAACGGACTGGCTGTTTCCAATGATGTGACCAATTATGAAGTGCGGATCCGTTTGCTTCGCTCCAGTTATGAAGACCTGGCAGGAAATACATTTCCTTTCCGTCCTGGAATGAATGCCAGTGCCGATATTAAAACAAAAAGAGTGGAGAATGTGCTGGCCGTGCCAATCACGGCAGTCAATGCCAGGGTAAAAGGCAGTGACAAGAGCATGGAGGATAAAAAGAAAGAAAACAATGCCGGCAAAGAGGAAGCTGATGCACTCAACAGCAATACCAGCAGTAGTTATGAAGATGAACTGGAGGAAGTGGTATTTGTAAAGCAGGCGGATGGCACGGTAAAAAAAGTGGTGGTTAAATCCGGTATACAGGATATCAATTATATCGAAATCCTCAGTGGGCTGAATGCCGGGGAAGAAGTGGTGGTGGGTCCTTATAATGCGATCAGTAAAACCCTCAAGACAGGTACCAAGGTAAAAGTAGTGGCGAAGGATAAGTTGTTTGAGAAGTAAATGTTTGAGATTAATTGTTTTGACAAAACCCCCAACAAAAAAAGGGGGGGAAAAACACAAAAAAAATATTGGGGGCGCGGGGGGTTTTTTGGTCCCGCGGCCCCCACCCCGCCCCCCCCCCCCGCCCCCCCCCCCAGGGGCCCCCCCCCCCCCCCCTTTTGACAATCTTCTTCAAAAGACCCCGGGTCAGGCCCGGGGTGAAACTGCAAGGGGGGGGGCCGCCCCCGGACGGGGGGGGGCAAAAACCGGCCAAAAAAACCCGCGGGCGCCGGGGGCCGGGGGGGGAAAAGGTCCAGACTGGCAAAGTGGAGGCCCGTATTGATACGCTAATAAAATTGTGTTTGCAACAGGCCACCAGTAAGTCATGCCGGACTTGATCCGGCATCTTATTAAATGGACTCTTTTCATAATCCTCTCATTTGATTTTAGTTCCCTCAATCTCTGTAGTTTCGCTCATAAACTATTTACATGCGCTTTGGAATCATCGGCAGCGGGAGCTGGGCGACGGCCCTGGCCAAGATCCTGACAGATAAGCAGCATCCCATACAATGGTGGATTCGTGACGAATCCATGATCCGGCATATTCAGGAACGGCATCATAATCCCCGTTATCTATCTTCTGCCAGTTTTGATGTTTCTTTATTACAGATGTCAACTAATATCCGGGAGGTGGTGCAGGCTGCTGATGTGTTGGTGGTGGCTGTTCCTTCGGCTTATGCTGCTGCCAGTCTGGAAGGATTACAAGCCGGTGACCTGTCCGGAAAAAAAATTGTTTCTGCCATCAAGGGATTACTTCCTGAAAAAAATATCCTGCTGAATGAATACCTGCAGCAGGAATTCGGTTTTCCGCTGGAGAATTATTTTGCAGTGCTGGGGCCCTGTCATGCCGAGGAGGTAGCGGCTGAAAAATTATCCTACCTCACATTTTCCGGTACCGATAACAAGACTGCTTCAGCGATCTCTTCCCATTTTTCGACAGACTATATCAATACCATTGTCAATAATGATATACTCGGGGTGCAGTATGCGGCTGTGCTCAAGAATATTTATGCCTTAGGGGCCGGTATGGCACATGGACTGGATTATGGCGATAATTTTCTCAGTGTTTATATCGCCAATGCAGCCGATGAAATGGCGGTCTTTCTTAAAAAATTCGGCGCCCGTGATATTACAGTCGGAGAGCATGGGGCAGAGGATCCGATGACTCACCGGAAAACACCCAACTATGCAGCTTCTGTTTACCTGGGCGATCTGCTGGTGACCTGTTATTCCCTTTACAGCCGGAACCGGATGTTCGGGAATATGATTGGTAAAGGATATTCCGTGAAAACGGCCCAGCTGGAAATGAACATGGTGGCGGAAGGCTTGAACGCAGCCCGTTGTATCCATGTGATCAATCAAAAAGTGGATGCTTCGATTCCGATTGCAGAAACCATCTATAAAATACTCTGGGAAAATGTTAAAGCGGCGGAAGGGTTTAAACGGATTGAGCAGGTTTTAGTCTAGGAATTAGGTAGGTATTGGGTATTGGGTATTAGGTATTGTGAGTAGCCTAAAACAATTTTAATTCGTACTATATGCCACTTTTTTACCATGGATTTGTGCCTGCGGCCATACTGATCATGCTGGCCTGCCTGATGCTCCGGCAACTTTGGTTGTTCCGGAAACATCAATCCTGAAACGGTTGATCAGAAATTTTACGGTTTGCGGTAAAGAATTAACTTTAGCAGGTAAAAGCCCGCAACCATGATCCAGTTTTTCCAGGTCCTTTTTTTGATTGCAGCCGTGGTGCTGATCGTTCTGAATGTGCTTGATTATAACAAGTGGCAGGAAGGAAGAAAAGAAGGCAGCACCAAGCCCCACCCGATTAAATGGTTCAATTTTGTACTCACTTCCATTGTAGCCCTGGGTTGTGTGCTGAATATTATTGTGGCGTGGATCAGGAAAGGATGAGGGCAGTCGACAGTCTTCAGTCGACAGTCTTCAGTCGACAGTCTTCAGTCGACAGTAAACAGTCAGCAGTCAACGGTTGTATTCCCACTAGCCACTAGTCCCTCGCCTCTTCCGGACTTCTCTCTAAACAAACAAACTCGCCGCGATGCCGTCTGCCAGCAGTTTTCCTTCATTGGTGAGAATTAAACAGCCGTTTTTTTCGGTGATATGTCCGGTATGAATATAACCGGCGGCTTTTTTGCGGAATGCAATGGCGTCTACCCCATGTTTTTCATCTAAAATATTTAATTGAATTCCTTCCATGGTTCGCAGGGCCGTCATGACGTATTCATTGAGTTGCTGATCAGGAGTGAGGGTTTCTTTTTCTATTGGCAATTCTCCTTTTTGAATGGCAGCAACATATAAATTATTATTGGAGACATTCCATTGCCGTTCGTGGCCGTTAAAGGAATGGGCAGCCGGGCCGAGACCGAGATAGGTCTTGCCCTGCCAGTAAGCTGAATTATGTTTACTTCTCCAGCCGGGTTTGGCAAAATTGGAAATCTCGTAATGTTCGTATCCGGCAGCGGCCATCCATTCCATGAGTAAAAGAAACTGGGCCGACTGTGCATCTGGGTCTACATCCGCTTTTTGTTGCAGTCGGATGAGTTTATCCAGTGGTGTTTTGGGTTCAACCGTCAAAGCATAACAGGAAAGATGCGGTATGCCGAGTTGAATTGCTGTTTTTACATTTTCTTTCCACTTTTCATTGGTCAGGCCCGGACTTCCATAAATTAAATCAATCGTGATATTGTCAAAATAATCCAGCGCCAGTTTTATACTGCTCAGGGCTTCTGTGGCATGATGGGCCCGGTTCATCCATTGCAGGTCTTCCTCAAAAAAACTTTGTACGCCCATACTGAGCCGGTTGATGCCGACTGCTTTCCAGTCCTGCAGTTTTTTGGCTGTGATATCATCCGGGTTCGCTTCCAGCGTAATTTCTGCATTGGCATCCACCGGAAAATGCATGTGAATGGTTTGAAGGATTTGCTCCAGGTCATCCTTGTCCAGCAGGGAAGGAGTGCCTCCGCCAAAATAAATGGTTTCAATGATCCCCTTGCCGGTATACTCTTTTTGCAGTACTGCTTCTTTGCATATCGCCGCTACCACATCATCCTTGTAATGGAGGGAAGTAGTGAAATGGAAATTGCAATAATGACAGGCTTGTTTGCAGAAGGGAATATGGAGGTAGATGGAGGGCATGGGGTTAGGTATTGGATATTAGATATTGGGTATTAGGAATTGTAGTCATAAAGTGGGTGGTGGGTTTTTTAGAGAAACGATGGTAAGGTATTGAGATATTAGGATATTGACATATTCAGATATTGGGTATTGGCGGATTATTTACATATTAACTGCCGATATGTTTGGTTGAATATTTCATTTGAACCAGCGATTTGGTAATTTAGCATACTATCCGTTGAATAGCCATGTACAGGTTACAATTGCAAATATCGGTTCTGTTCCTCATCCTGCTTTCTGTTGCGGGCAATAGTCAGTCGAAGTATCCCTTGCAATTGCATTGCACGGATCGTGAGACTTCCACCTTTATTAGTCAACAGGGGATCTCTACTCTTTTTGATTCCCGTTTTGTCTGTATCGAATATGTGAACCAGTTGCAGGGACTGCTGCAAACAAAGGGCTATGTGACTGCTTCGCTGGATAGTGTGCGGTTTGATAGTTTGTCTGCCTCGGTAGTACTGTTTGTTGGGGAACAATACAAATGGGCCAGTCTGGATGCCGGTAAAGTGGATCCCTCCCTGCTGGAAGCAGTTGGCTGGCGGGAACAGCTGTTTCGCGAAAAACCCATGAACTTTACACAACTCAAAGAGTGGCAGGAAAAAATATTGAGCCGCCTGGAAAATACCGGTTATCCCTTTGCAAAAATCTGGCTGGATAGTATTCGTCTTGACCAGGACCGGGTAGCGGCCCTGCTGAAAGTAGACAAAGGACCTGCCTACCTGATTGATAGTATCCGTATTTATGGCAATGCCAAAATTTCGAATTACTATCTGCAACGCTACCTCGATATTCCCAATGGGTCTGTATACAGCCGGGAAAAACTGCTTCGGGTCAATCAGAAAATGCGGGAGCTGACCTATATCGAGGAAGAGAAACCTTTTGACCTTACTATGCTGGCGACCGGGTCCATCCTGAACATGTATCTCAAACAAAAGAAAAGCAGTCAGGTTAACCTGCTTGTGGGATTCCTGCCGAATAATGACCAGCTTTCTTCCAAAAAATTATTGCTGACTGGTGAGGCCAATATCTTACTGAAGAATGCACTGGGGTCGGGTGAAACCATCGGATTGAACTGGCAGCAGATACAGGTTCGTTCACCACGATTGAATCTTTTATTTAATTATCCATACTTGTTCCGCTCACCGGTGGGGGTGGATTTTAATTTTGATATCCTGCGTAAGGACAGCAGCTTTGTCAATATCAACCTGCAACTGGGAGGATCCTATACGCTAAGTGCCACGCAAACAGGGAAGCTCTTTATACAAAGGACGCAGACCATTGTTAATGCCGGTGGCATCAATACCATCCAGGTCATCCAGCAACGGCGGCTGCCGGACCTGGGAGATGTGAGTTCGGTGAATGTGGGAGTGGAGTATGACCTGAATAAAACTGATTACCGGCTCAATCCCAGAAAGGGATATGAATTAAAACTGGTCACCGCCATCGGATCCAAAAAACTCAAGAAGAACAATGAAGTGATTGCGCTGAAAGATCCAACTGATCCGAATTATGATTTTGACAAACTCTATGATACGGTCAAACTCAGTACCTATCAGTTCAGGGCCCGGCTGACTGCGGCAAAGTATTTTCCATTGGGAGGAGGGAGGAGTACGGTTAAAACTGCCTTTAACGGAGGAATGTTCCAAAGCGGCAATATCTTCCGGAATGAACTTTTTCAGATCGGCGGATATAAACTGCTGAGAGGTTTTGATGAAGAAAGCCAGTATCTCTCGCATTTTGCTCTTGCTACGGCGGAGTTCAGGTACCTGGTGGGACAAAACTCCTATTTCTATGCGCTGCTGGATGGGGGCTGGGGCCGCAACAATACTCCGGGGATACAGCTCAATTACACTTTTATTGGTACCGGACTGGGGTTAGCACTGGAAACAAAAGCCGGCATCTTTAACCTGGCCTGGGCTGTGGGTAAGCGAAATGACACGGAATTCAACCTGCGTCAATCAAAAATTCACTTCGGCTTTGTGAATTATTTCTGATCCCTGCATGAATTGGCAGGGTCAATCAATATTTTTGCGCATAAATTTTCCTTTTGAAGTACTGGCTGGTTTTATTCCTTTCCTGTTTTCTTATTACTGGTTCCATCTTTGCCCAGCAGCCGGATAGCCTGAGTCCTGCAGGTAAAGACACATTAGCTGTATCCGACAGTCTGCTCCCGTCAGATACCATTCCGGTGAACACATTAGCCGATTCAGTATCCAAAAAACCGGTAATGACCGATAGTGCCTGGCAAATGCCGGTTGGCAGTTCCGAACATCCGGGAATCATCACCCACGCTATCCTTGAGCATCATCCTTATTTTGGTTTTGCTGCTGCATTGCAGCCCCTGCCACCCGGAGGTCAACCAAGAAAAGCCAGTGGAAAGGAGTGGATCTTTTATATGCTGGTGCTCCTGCTGATGGTATTCGGGTTTTTAAAAATGCTTTTCCCCAAATATTTCAGCGATCTGTTCCGGCTCTTTTTCCGGACCACCATCAAACAAAGACAAATCAAGGAACAGCTGATGCAGACACCACTGCCTTCACTCATGCTGAATGCCTTTTTTGTACTGAGTACGGGCTTGTATGTGAGTTTTATGATGGTCTATTTTGAACTGAACACGATCGGGAATTTCTGGCTGCTCCTGCTCTACTGTTGCGGAGGGCTTTCTCTCATGTACTTTGTAAAATTTGCCGGCCTCAAAATAGCGGGATGGTTGTTCAATATGGAAGAGGCGGCAGATGCCTATGTTTTCATCGTTTTTGTGGTCAATAAAATGCTCGGGATCCTGTTACTGCCCTTCCTGGTCCTGATCGCTTTTACGGTCGGCCGGGTCTATTCGGCGGGTTTGACCCTTTCCTGGTGCCTGGTGGGGGGACTGCTTTTATACAGGTTTATACTTACTTATTCTGCCGTTCGTAATCTGGTCAGGGTCAACCCTTTTCATTTTATTTTGTACATCGCGGCCTTCGAAATCGCGCCCCTTTTGCTGATATACAAGGCTTTGTTACTGTTTTTCCGGATTACTGCTTAACTTTGCACACAACTTTAGCCGAACCGATTATGACTAAGACAGGGGTTAATAAGGCCGGTGCGCAGGCCAAAGCAGTGCAAAAGATCCTGATTACCCAGCCCAGACCCGAAAGCGAGAAGTCGCCGTACTTTGAGCTGGCACGCAAGTATAGCCTTGAGCTTGCTTTTCATCCCTTTATCCGGCTGGAAGGGATACCTGCACGGGAGTTCCGCAAACAAAAGATCGAGATACAGCAATATACCGGGGT
The DNA here is from genome assembly GCA_016720745.1 of Chitinophagaceae bacterium. Taxonomy (GTDB): domain Bacteria; phylum Bacteroidota; class Bacteroidia; order Chitinophagales; family Chitinophagaceae; genus JJ008. Next base: position 52,777 of record JADKKA010000019.1, read on the forward strand.
GGTCTTCACCAGCCGGAATGCCATTGATCATTTCTTCCGCATGTGTGAGGAGATGAAAGTGAGTGTATCCCAGGATACCAAGTATTTCTGTATCACGGAAGCCGTGGCCCTCTATCTCCAGAAATTTATCCTCTACCGCAAAAGAAAAGTCTTTTACGGAGCTGATGGGACCAATAAGAGCATGTTTGATGCCATCAACAAACACAAGGGCAATGAAAAATTCCTTTATGTCTGTTCCGAGAACCAGCAGGATAATGAAATCGTGAACTGGCTCAAGAACAATAACTGTGAATTTGTACTGGCCTTTATGTACCGCACCCAGAGTGCCGATGTAAAAGAAATTCTCACCGCCAACTACTATGATGTCATTTGCTTTTTCACCCCCAGTGGCGTGAAAAGTCTATTTGACAATGTTCCCAAATTCAAACAGAACGGTACCGTATTCGGCGCCTTTGGCAGCAACACATCCCGGGCCATTGAAGATGCCGGACTGAAACTGGAAATCAAAGCACCCCAGCCGCAAACACCGAGTATGGTGGCGGCGTTGGAGCAGTTTTTGTCGGGGAAGATGAAGTGAGTCAGTCGGCAGTCGGCAGTCGGCAGTCGGCAGTCGGCAGTCAGCAGTCGACAGTCAGCAGTCAGCAGTCGGCAGTCAGCAGTCGGTAAGGCCAAGGCCCCTTGTGTCACCCTGAGCTTGTCGAAGGGTGAATAGAAGCAGTCCGTCAATCGGGTATACTCAACTTCTCAACCTCTCAACTGTTGAACATCTCAACATCTCAACTACTCAACCCCCATGCACAGCAACCGGTTAGTCAATGAAACCAGTCCCTATTTATTGCAGCATGCCCATAACCCGGTGAACTGGTATCCCTGGGGGGAGGAAGCATTGCAAAAAGCAAAGCAGGAGGATAAACCGATCCTGGTGAGTATCGGGTATGCAGCCTGTCACTGGTGCCATGTGATGGAACGGGAAAGTTTTGAAGATGAAACCACGGCGGCCATCATGAACCGCGACTTTATCAATATCAAAATAGACCGGGAAGAAAGACCGGATCTTGATCATATCTACATGGATGCCGTGCAGGCCATGACCGGCAGCGGCGGCTGGCCCCTCAATGTATTTCTGACGCCCGATGCCCGGCCATTTTACGGCGGCACCTATTTCCCGCCCACCCGGGCCTATAACCGCGCTTCCTGGCAGGAGACATTACTGGGAGTAACCCAGGCCTTTCGGGACCGGAGGAATGAAATCGAAGCTCAGGCCAGTAATCTTACTGAACACCTGGTCAATGCCAGTTCATTTGGGATACAGACGGTACCGGGGCCCGAAATATTTGACCAGGTTAAGATCCGGGAAACAGCGGAGCAGCTCCTGAAACAGGCCGACAAAGAGTGGGGAGGATTTGGGAAAGCGCCTAAGTTTCCGCAGACATTTTCCATTCAGTATTTACTGCGTTTTCATTATTTAAGCGGGGATGGTCCGGCCCTTGAACAGGCATTGTTATCGCTTGATAAAATGATAGAAGGAGGGATCTATGATCAGCTGGGAGGTGGCTTTGCCCGTTATTCCACCGATACCGAATGGCTGGCTCCCCATTTTGAAAAAATGCTTTATGATAATGCGCTGCTGGTGATGGTGCTGAGTGAGGCCTACCAGTTAACGGGGAAGCTGCGTTACCGGGAAGTAATTGAAGAAACCATTGACTTCATACAAAGGGAATTGATGCTGGAGGAGGGGGCTTTTTATGCAGCCCTGGATGCAGACAGTGAGGGGGTGGAAGGAAAGTTTTATGTTTGGCAACCGGAGGAAATACAAGCGGTATTGGGCAATGAAGCCGAACTGTTCTGTGCTTATTATGATGTAACGGATAGGGGCAACTGGTCCGAGCCCGGACATGGATCCACCAATATCCTGCGGGTTAAAAAGCCATTGGCTGACTTTGCTAAATCGAGGAATGAGGATGAAGCGATCATCAAAAAAAGACTGGAAGCCGGTTGTATACTTTTATTAGCAGAAAGGGCAAAGCGGGTGAGGCCGCAGCTGGATGATAAAATCATTCTGGGCTGGAATGCACTGATGAATACGGCCATCTCCAAAGCATTTGCAGCAACAGGGCATACGGCGTATCGGGATCTGGCCATCCGCAATATGAACTTCCTGCTGGAACATTTCAAAGCAGAAAAAGGATATCATCATACCTGGAAATCAGGCAAGGCAAAATATCCGGCTTTTCTGGATGACTATGCCTACCTGATCGATGCATTGATTCAGTTACAGGAAATCACCGGGAACAGGGACTGGCTGCAAAAGGCCCGGGAGCTGACCGAATTTGTGCGGGAGCATTTCAGGGAGGAGGGAACCGGGTTCTTTTTTTATACTCCGGTCTGGCAGGAAGATGTGATCCTGCGGAAGAAGGAAGTTTATGACGGGGCCACACCCTCCGGTAATGCGGTGATGGCGCTGAACCTGTACCGGCTGGGCATTCTGTACAATTTGCCGGAATGGAAGGAGCAGTCTGCCAGCATGCTGGCGGCCCTTGGCAATGCCATTACCCGTTACCCGACTTCCTTTGGGTGCTGGGCCTGTTTGTTGCAGGAACAGATCAGTGGGACCAATGAATTGGCGCTGGTGGGGGATGGATTTGAGAAAGTTTTACATGAAGTTTTAAATGAATATATACCGCACCGGGTATTGATGGCTGCGGCCGGACCGGTGGAAGAATTTCCCTTGCTGGCGGCAAGAACAAGTGTTAGCAGGGTTTCTTTGTATCGCTGTAGTAATTACACTTGTCAGCTCCCCGTATTTTCTGCAAAAGAGCTTATATCGCTGATAAACAGGGACAAAAAAGACAATTAATTTTTAGTTAATACAATAAATCAGCGTTGGCCTCCGTTAGAAAATTTACCTTGAAAAATACGCTTTGACCGAAAAAAATAAATGATAACCTTGTGATAGCAAATAGCCCAAAACATTATATTTGCCCAATACCCCTTAAGTGTATGAAAATGAAAAACCTTTACTACACCCTGTCTGCTGTGGCATGCATGGCTCTGCTCGCCAGCTGCGGAATCCTGGGTAAGAAAAATGGAAAAGGGAAAGGCGGCAGCCTTCCTAATGATGGCCAGGTTCATGGTGTTGCGCCGGGTGGCAAGTACACCCTGCCTAAGCCTCCTGGAATGGTGTATGTACCCCAGGGTACATTCCATATGGGACCCAGTGATGAGGATCCTGCATACGCGTTTAGTGCGCGGAACAGGTCTGTCTCCATCAGTGGTTTCTGGATGGATGCCACCGAAATTACCAACAACGAGTATCGTCAGTTTGTACAATGGGTCCGTGACTCTGTTGTCGCCCGCAAGATGGGGTATGTAAAAGCCGGTGCTGATGGCAACGAGTATGTTGACTGGGCAAAAATGAAAACCATGAAGTGGAGTGATCCCAAAGTCATGGAGCAGCTCAGCAGCACGGATATCATCCTCCCTCCGGATGACAGGATCTTTGGTAAAAAAGAGATCGATGCGTCTAAGATTGTATTCCATTCAGAGATTCATGATCTGAAGGAGAATGCCAAGAGAGAGAATGCCGGAAAGCCCCGTTCTAAATTCATTATCAAAAAAGATATCGCCGTTTATCCGGATACGCTTTGCTGGATCAGGGACTTCTCTTATTCCTACAATGAGCCCATGACCAAAAGATATTTCTCTCACCCTTCCTTTGGAAACTATCCGGTGGTTGGGGTTAGCTGGAAGCAGGCTACTGCTTTCTGCGAGTGGAGAACACATTACCTGAACGCCTTCCTCGATTCAAAGAAAAGAGCACAGGAATCTGATTTCCGTCTTCCGACTGAGGCACAATGGGAATATGCTTCCCGCGGTGGCCGTTCACAGTCTATGTTCCCCTGGGGTAACTATTATCTCCGTAACAAGAAAGGATGTCTGATGGCCAACTTCAAACCCGGCCGTGGTAACTATCCTGAAGATGGTGGATTCTATACGGTTCGTGCCGATGCTTACTGGCCGAATGATTATGGTCTGTATTGCATGAGTGGAAATGTGGCTGAGTGGACTTCTTCAATCTACTACGAAGGCCGTAACAATTTCCAGCATGATATGAACCCTGATGTTCGCTGGAATGCCAAAGATGACGATCCTCCGCTGATGAAGCGTAAGATTATCCGTGGCGGTAGCTGGAAAGATGTAGGTTATTACCTGCAAACCGGTACCAGCACTTACGAGTACCAGGATTCTGCTAAATCTTATGTAGGATTCCGTTGTGTGATTGACTTACCGGCAGCTCCCACAAAAGGCCGCAAATAAGAAATTGACCAGCTTATAAAATAAAAGTACTGAGAGGACAGTTAATAATCTGTCCTCTCCTTTTCTCACATTATCTTATCAAACAAAACCTCTTAAAAAAATCCAATTATGGCAGCAGCAATTCCATCTAAGGTTAGTAAATGGGTAGATGTAGGCGTATCATTCGGTGCAGCACTTGTTATCTGGGGAGCCCTTCGTAAGATCACACACGCAGCAGATGCAGACTTATGGCTCTGGATCGGTCTGACCACCGAGGCCATCATCTTCACATTATATGGTATCCTGTATATCGTATATCCTCCGGTAAAAGATGCATCACATGATGAAGAGCAGTTCTCCATCGCCGGTGCTAAAACAAGAGCGGCCTTTGGTTCTATGGATAAAATGCTGTCTGAAGCCGATATTACGCCTGATACCATGAAACGTCTTGGTGATGGCTTTAAGCAACTGAATACCACTGTAGGTGGCATGAACAGCCTGGGTGATACCATTGCTGCCACCAGCGACTTTACTACCAAAACAAGGGAAGTAACCGGTCAGCTGGATAAAGTAAAAGATGCCTATACCAATGCCGCAGCTTCTGTGGGTGCATTTAACAATGCTACTGAAGGAGCCAAGCAATTCCACGAGCAGGTACAGGTGCTGACTAAGAATCTGTCTTCTCTCAATACTATCTATGAACTGGAACTGCAGGAGAGCAATAACCACCTGAAGGCACTGAACGCTTTCTACGGACAGTTGTCTGAGACCTCCAAATCCATGCTGGCCAGTGCAGATGATGCCAAGAAAGTACAGGCACAGATCGGAGACCTGGCTAATAACCTGGGCCGCCTGAACAATATCTATGGAAACATGCTCACCGCTATGCAGGGTCGCAGCTAAGTGTCATGCACCTGCAAAGGTGTCTGATACCTTAACTAACTAGAAAGAAGAACAGTCATCATTTCTAAATCCAATAAACGCACATAGTTCATGTCTTTACCAAAGGAACCACGGCAGAAGATGATCAACATTATGTACCTGGTGCTAACAGCCCTGTTGGCACTCAACGTATCATCTGAGATCCTCAATGCCTTTAAAACCGTAAACCGCAGCCTGGAGAATACCAATACTACGGTGAACGCTTCTACCCAGCAGATTTTAAAGTCGCTGGATAGTAAGCGAACTGACCCGCAGACCATGGAAAGGGCCACCAAATGGTTTCCCAAAGCCCAGCAGGCAGCAGATATTTCCAAAAAACTCTTCGATTATATCGAGGGACTGAAAGGAAGGATCATTACCCTGGCCGGTGGCGCTCCCGGAACTGATAAATCATTCAAAGAAGATAATCTGGATATTGTAACAAAGATGATGGTGAAAGAAGGTGAAGGGAAGAAGCTGAAAGGCATGCTGGAGCAGTATTCAAAAGATATCAAAGCGATCGATCCTGAATTGGACAGCGCTTTCAAGAATGAATCATTTGTTGATTTCACCAATCCTCCTGGCCGCGATGGCAAAACCAAGGAATGGGATTATGCCTATTTCCACATGGTGCCTACGGTTGCGGGTCTGACCATTCTGAGCAAATTCCAGAACGATATCAAGACTGCCGAAAACAAGATTGTGGCCGAATGTCACAAAAAAGTTGGGGAAGTAAAAGTGATCTTCGATTCTTATTCTGCCATTGTGGGTCAGAGTTCAAAATACCTGATGCCCGGCCAGGAACTGGAAATCACTGCTGGTGTGGGTGCTTACAGCAAAACAGCCCAGCCAAGTATTTCTATCAATGGATCTGGCGTTTCCCTCGGCGCTGAAGGTTTTGCATCTTACAAAACACAGGCAGGTGGAGTAGGTAACCACAGTATCCCTGTAAGAATCGCTTACTTTAACCAGGTAACCGGTCAGCAGGAAACCAAAGAAGTAAATATCGAGTACACAGTTGGTTCACCCAGTGGTGCTTCTGTTGCACTTGAGGAAATGAACGTACTGTATATCGGTTGGCCGAATAAAGTAAGAGTAGCTGCCGGAACAGGTGATGAAAAAGTACAGGTATCCATTGTTGGCGGAGGCGGAAGCATCCAGAAAACAGGAGCCGGTTCTTATATCGCCAGTGTTACTACGCCTACCAATGATTGCAAAATCAATGTAACGGTGGATGGCAAGACTTCATCTTTTAATTACAGGGTTAGAACCATTCCTCAGCCTGTAGCTTCTGTGGGTGGTGTTCCCAGTAACGAAAATATGGGAGCAGGCCAGTTTCGTGCCCAGCAGGGTGTGAGTGCGGCCATCAAGGATTTCCCGTTGGATCTGAAATATACCGTTACCCAGTTCACCATCACCATGGATGACGAGAACGGAGATATCAAAGAAGCGGCCTGTACGGGCAATACTTGGAGTCCTGCAGCGTTAGCTATTGTGCGTGGTGCCACACCGGGCCGGATGGTAACAATTGATAATATCCGGGCGACTGGTCCTGACGGCAAGAACAACAAGATCCCTGGTCTTGTGTATTATATCAAATAAGCAAACTGATGAACATGAAGCATATTGTTGTAAAAAGTTGTCTGTCGCTCTCACTGATTGCCCTGCTGGCGATAAGTGCTGATGCCCAGCGTAGTGGAAGAAGGAGAGGTGGAGGGACAACCCCAACTACTAATCCGGCTGATACTACCCGCCCGAATGTGCAGCAGAATAACAACACGGCGCCGGTGAACTATAATCCGACTGCCAATATTCCGATCGTTTACGATACGGCATCTGCACAAATGGATAATAAAAAGTCACTCCGGAATGAGAATGCCTTTGATAAATCCAGTCTGACCCAGCGTACCCCGCTGCCTTATGAGCACCTGAGATGGGATGATGCCCTCTTTGCTGAAAAGGTATGGCGTGAACTGGATCTGCGGGAGAAAATGAACAAGGTATTCCAGTACGAAGCAGTGGATGACAACGGTAGCCAGATATTCATGGATATCCTGATGAAAGCTGTGCTGTCCGGAGAGGTAACCGCTTTTTCTGATGAGCGTTTCACCACACCGCTTGCGCTGAATGAAGTTCAGTTGCTGACTGCTGGTTCTATGGATACTGTGGCTCAAACCAATGTATCTGACCCCAGCTTGATCGAGCGTTATGTGGTAACCCGCACCAGTTTTGATTCTAAATCCGTATTGAAAATACGTTTGAAAGAAGAGTGGGTTTTTGACCGCGAATCCAGCCGCATGTTCTGCCGTATCCTGGGTATCTGTCCGCTGAAAACACAGTATGCACCAAATGGTAAAGAAAGAGGGGTAACACCGATGTTCTGGATCTATTATCCTGATATCAGGGCTACTTTCACCCGTTACGAAGTATATAATCCCAAGAACATGGGCCAAAGCCGGATGACCTGGGAAGAACTCTTCGAAAGCCGGATGTTCAGCAGCTATGTGATCAAGTCCACCATGGATAATCCTGGAAACAAGAATATTAAAGCTTATATCAAGGATCCGATCCTGGCCCTGCTGGAAGGCGACAATATCAAAGAGAAAATGTTCAATTTCGAACAGGACCTCTGGTCTTACTAAGAATTACTTCATTGTTTAAACATTATAAAAGTCCCGCTAAAAGCGGGACTTTTTTTGTCTAATAATTGAAGAAATAATTCAAAAAAAACTTTCAAAAATCGTAAAACTCCTATAGGAAAGTTGAATAATAGTTGTAATTTAGCCTCGGTTTTTCATAGGATATTGGATTTTAAAAACGGGGCTGGATTTCTATCCGGGCCCCATTTTTTTTATTACCCGCCGTAGCTTTAGCGAAGGAGGGTTGCCCCCTCCCCCCCCGGAGGGAGTCAACAGTCGACAGTCATCAGTCATCAGTCTTCGTCGCCCGGGCCATTTGCTTGTCACCCTGAGCTTGTCGAAGGGCGTTTTAAGCAGTCATTAGTCATCAGCCCTCAGTCAAAAGTATTCAGTCAGCAGTCTATTACTAATAGAGCTGGTTTAATTAGAGAAGGCCTATACCAGGTAAGAGCGTTCTTGTAGTGGTTAGAGAGACCTCCCCCTAGCCCCCTCCAAAGGAGGGGGAATTCTAAAAATGGTCGTTTAGTATAAAGCGAAGTTGTATTCCGAGATATCGTTGAGTAAGGGAAACGCTGTTTCTCCCCTCTCCTTGGGAGAGGGGAATAAGGGGTGAGGTCTTCTTACAAAAAATGCCGCTTCAACATTTTTGCACGGCTGATCCCGATGAGTTTGCCGATAGCAATTTCGCCTTCTTCCTGCAGGATGAGTTCCCTGATTTTTTTAACGGATTTGTATTCTTTCAGCAGGGTTTCAATGGTAGAGCGCCCAATACCCTTGATATCTTCCAGTTCATTTTTGAAAGCACCCTTGCTTCTTTTCTGGCGGTGGAAGGTGATACCAAAGCGATGCACTTCATCCCGGATCCGGCGGATCAGTTTCAGGCTTTCGCTGTTATAGGGCAATTTGAGGGACTGGGTATCCCCCGTAAAGAAAATTTCTTCTTCGTTTTTGGCCAAACCCACCAGGGTGGTATGGCCATGCAGTCCCAGTTCCGTTATTGCTTCCATAGCCGCGCTTAACTGCCCTTTCCCGCCATCAATGACTACCAGTTGAGGAAAGGGCTGCTCTTCATCCCGGAGGCGCTTATAACGCCTGTAAACGGCTTCTTTCATCGTGGCAAAGTCATTGATCCCTTCCACGGTTTTTACATTGAAATGCCGGTAATCTTTTTTACTCGGTACGGCATTTTTAAAACAAACCATGGCCGATACGGGATAACTGCCCTGGAAATTGGAGTTATCGAAACATTCAATATGTGCGGGCAGTTCCTGTAATTGCAAATCTTCCTGTAATTGCTCCAGCAGTTTGACCTGGTCGGGCCGGCCGGCACCCAGTTGCAAACGGGCCCGGTTCTTTTCTTCTTCCCGGAAATAAGCCACATTCTTTTCCGATAGCTCCAGCAGTTTTTTACGGTCTCCGCCCCTGGGTACTGTAATGGTGACCGCCGGATCCGGGTACTCAATCGCAAAAGGAACCAGGATTTCAGCCGCATCACTTTGAAAAGAAGTTCTGAGTTGAGCAATACTGAAGGGGAGGATTTCTTCCGGACTTTCATCCAGGTGTATTTCAGCCTTGCTGGTATGGGTTTGGATGATGGCCCCGTTGCGGACCATCAGGTAATTGATCCAGGCCAGTTCTTTTTCTTTTTGAATTGTGAATACATCCAGGTCGCCGGTATTGGCATTAGCCACCACGGAGCGGGATTCGTACCCTTCCAGGAATTCAATTTTCTTTTTAGTGAGTTCGGCTTTTTCAAATGCCAGTCCGGCTGCATGCTGTTTCATTTCTTCCTTGAAATGCCGGATCACCGGAGAAAGGTTTCCTTTCAGCAGGTTTTTGATCTGGGAAATTCCATCTTCATAATCATCCATGGATTGGAACCCTTCACAGGGACCTTTGCAGTTGCCTAGATGGTATTCCAGGCAGACTTTGAATTTTCCTTTCCTGATATTGGCATTAGTCAGCTGCAGTGAACAGGTGCGAAGGGGAATCGTTTGTTTAATGAACTCCAGTAATTCCCTTACTTTTTTTACCGAGGTATAAGGTCCGAGGTAAACCGATTTATCGTCCAGTCGCTGCCGGGTCAGGAATACCCGGGGAAAGGGTTCATTCCTGATCACGATATAGGGATAGGTCTTGTCGTCCTTGAGATTGATATTGAACCGGGGCTGAAACTGTTTGATCAGGGTATTCTCCAGCAGGAAGGCATCCTGTTCGGAGTTCACAATCGTGAATTCGATCCGGTGAATTCTTTGTACCAGTTCATGGGTTTTGTAACTGGTAAATGTTTTGCTGAAATAACTGCTGACTCTTTTGCGCAAATGTTTGGCCTTGCCTACATACAGGAGTTCATTGCGGCTATCAAAATATTTATAGATACCCGGATTGGTGGGAATGGTGCCTGCGATCTGCTGAAATTCGGCTGCTGTCATTGATAAGGGTCTTCATTCCAGGCTACTTTGGTAACCGTGGTTACTTCGGGTTTGCCTGGTTTCTGGCTGGTGGTCACGATCTGGAAACTCCGGTTCATTTGCCAGAGCAATTTTTTTTGCAGGAAGCTGTCCCGGTTGCTGATTTCCCGGATGATGATCACATTATTGATTTTGGCATCGGCACCGGGTACCGGCGTTGCCAGAAATTCCTGGCTCTTTACTTCTTCTTTGTCGGGATCAATGGGGATGTATTTAAAAATCACCCGTCCCAGCGACTGATCATACATGGGCGAATCGTCTTTATACCGCTTCGCCACTTTTGGGTCGGCCAGGTCGGGGATTTCCAGAAAATCCTTTGCTTCATTTTTAAAATCTTCCCGGGCGATATAACTGGTATCTGTGCGGGTGCTGTCGAATGTGATGGTTTTGACAATCTGAAAAAGGGAAGTGTCAACCATGGCCACTTCTTTTTGGATCAGGGCAAGCACGGAAATAAAATTCTTCGATGGTTCCGCCTTTTTGGATTGACAGGCCAGCAAGGTGATGGTGAGTATCCATCCGGAATAAACCAGTTTTTTCATGGCCTAAAATTAATTGAAAGCGGGCTGAAAATAAGAAGTTGATAAAAGAGAAAAGCCGTTCAGTTTTGACGGAACGGCTCTCTGCTGGCAGTTAGTACAGGCGGTCAAAGCTGTATACCCAGCTTCAGACCAAAATCAAAAAGGTGTTCTTTAATCGGGTAATCTTTTGAAAAGCTCGACATCAGCTGGTAACGAACCTGAGGGCCGACCCTCCAGTTAAGTTTACCGGTTCTTTGCTGTGTAAATACCTCGAAGCTGGTATTCATATTCCAGCGACGGGTGAGCGAAGGCATTTCAGCGTAGTTCTTATAGTCTGAAGTGATCAGGTAGGCCCGGTTGTCCAGCACATAAGTGGGCTGCAGGGTACCCGCGATGCCGAAATAATTTTTAGTGCCATCGGACAATTTGAGTTCCAGTCCGACAGGGATAGACGCCGAGAAGTAAAAATTACGCAGCCAGTTTTCTTTGTATCCGTTGGTGTTCCGGTAATTGCTGACAGTAGATACGCTGCGGTCAGTGAGGGCAATGGTGGCCATTTCGGCGGGATGCTGATAAGCCTTGATATCATATTTGCTCACGCTCAACTGAATGCCTGCGGTAAATTTAAACCAGGGTGAAAAGGGAATGGCAGACCGGAGACCTAACTGGAAACCCAGATCAGGGCGGTGGTTCACCATGGTATTCACATCGGTAGGATAGATCACAGCATTTCCTCCGTTGACAATACTATTATACCGTGCTGCAGAAAGATATTCCATGTTTTCAGAAAGAGAACGGTAACTCACGGTAGGTGTAAAATAGAGCTGCCATTCAGGCTTGCGGGAAGTTTTTAGTTTCACTACTTCCTTGGCGGCTTCTCTGGAAGGTATCAGTGGAAGCTGGGTCAGGTCTGTTTTATCTTCAGCAGCAGGTGCAGTTGTTGTTTCGGTTGTTACCGGAGCAGCAATGGCTGATTGAATATTATTAACCGGATTGGTTGCAGGTGCTGATACTGTATTTGTGAGCGCCGGTTGCTGAATGCCTTTTCTTTTGGTCAGTTTAGCTGTTTCTTCGGGCTGTGTGGCAGAAGCAGTAGCGGCAGTGGCTGGTGAAGGGCTATTATTCATTACCGGAAGAGAAGCAGTAATAGCCGATTGACTATTGATCGGGAAAAATGCAGTGATTGGCGCCTGGTCGGTTGGTTCATTGTTGTCAGCTGCATCAGTTGTTGCAGTTGTATTAACCGGAACCTGTATAAATGGATTAACCGTGTTTTTTGTCTGCACAGGTCCCACCGCATTGATGCCCGCTGTTGCTGATGGTTCGGTAAGCGGACCTGATTCCTGCTGGTAGGAGCTCAGCTGGTGAAGGGCAGTCATTCCTGGACCCTTGCGATTGTTCTGGAGAAGCATGATGGCCGTAACGGTGATGGTCGTGATGAAAAGCAGTGACAACCCGATCAGATACCAGCGGCGTTTGCGGGTATGCAGGGTAGCATGGATTTCACCCCATACTTTTTCGGAGGGGAACATGCGGTACTGATCGGCGTTCTGCCTCACAAACCGTTCAAAATCCCTGTTGTCAAAATTGTGTTCCATCGTCAGTTGGTCGTTTAGGATACGGTTGTTTTATCTTCTTCCCACAGCGGCCAGCCATCCGATCTGATCGGCTTCCGGTCTGTGTTTTTGTAATATTTTTTTCCGGATCAGGATATCTTCCAGCATGGACTTGGCCCTGGTATACTGACTCCGGCTTGTACTTTCTTCGATATCCAGCATCTGGGCAATTTCCCGGTGACTATACCCTTCCACTGCGTAGAGGTTGAGTACGGTCCGGTAACCCATTGGCAGGAGCCGGATACATTCCACAACCTGTTTGGCCTGGATGATCGCCGGTACACTGTCCTCTCTTACCTGTACACCCGTTGCATGAATCAGGTCTACACTTTCGTTGAATTTTTTATTCTTCTTCAGGATATTGATACAGGTATGAACAATGATTCTCCTGATCCATCCTTCGAAAGCGCCCCTGTTTTCAAATGTGTGAATCTGTGTAAAGACCTTGATAAAACCCTCCTGCAGCATATCTTCTGCATCTTCCCGGTTGTGGGCAAAACGATAACATACTGCCAGCATCTTGGGGCTGTACCGGTTGTACAGTTCCCGTTGGGCGGTAGCATCATTTTTTAAACATCCGTGTAATATGGCTTCCTCGGTCATAAATAGCCTTTGGCTGCCTGTAAAATAGACAATTTTTTGCAAGGGTTGCTGCACAGCTTTGTAAAAATTAAAAAGATAGCTGGAAGCTAAAAAGGCGAATGTGTTGACATTCACCTTTTTAGTTAGTGCTTCACCTTTTATTTACTTAAAGAGAGGCTCTTACAGAAAAAATAAAATTTGAACCTGCCGCTACGATTCCGGAGGAATAAGGCCGGTACCGTTGGTTGGTTATGTTTTCAAATCCCCCGGTAACCAGCAAATTATTGGTCAACTGATAGGCTGCTTTCAGGTTCAGGGTATACCATCCGGGTGAATAGGGTTTACCGGCTCTGTCTTTTGCATAGATATCTGTTTTAGCCTGTTCGCTGGGAGCAAGGTCTTCGTTTTTGATCTGGCTATTGTACTGGGCATTCAGTTCAGCACTGAATTTTTTGTCCCGGAATTTTAAGGCAGTACTTCCGTAAAACGGAGGAGCATGACGCAGGGGTACCTGTTCATTTTTGGTATCATCGGTTTCTTTTCCACCGATCCAGTTGGCATGTGATTGCAGGGAGAAGCCGGGTTTGAAAAATATCTCCGTACTGATCTGTACTCCGGATACGGTCGCTTTGGCCAGATTCTGTAATGCCTCCACCCGGCTCATGATGTTATCGAAAAGAATACTATCCGCTCCGTTGAAAGTAGTGGGTCTTCTCACGATGGCGTTTTGTAAAATGGTATGGAAAATATTCAGTTCCAGTCTGAATTTTTTAGGAATGTTTTTGATGACTCCGGCTTCAAAGTTCCAGGCATATTCAGGGCCCAGTTCCGGATTGGGAATAGTGAGGTTGCCGGGTACACTTTCAAACAGTTTGCCTATATCATCCACATTGGGCATCCGGTAACCGCTGGAAATATTTCCATTCAACTGCCAGGTTTCGGCAGGTCGGAAAACAATACCCGCATTACCGGTTACTGCTCCGTCGCGGAGTTCGGCTTTTTTATAAGGGAATTTGATAAATGTAGTATCAAATGTGGCATCAAGGGTATTGTAGCTGTAGCGAAGTCCGGTAGTCAATGTGAGTTTCGGGTTCAGGTTGATTTTATAACTACCATAAACACCCATGGTATTCCAGGTGCTTCCGTCGGGATAACGACTGACCATGGGAGAAACAGCACCGGTACTGATATTGGTTCTTTCTCCCAATGAACCTACTTTGTTATGAACATATTCCAGTCCGTAAAATAATTGTCCTTTCCCCATGCTTTTGGTGGCATCGAAATTGGCAGAGATGGCATCTACCAGTTCGGTTTGTTTGTTCCGGTTATTATTGGCCCTGGTCCGGTCGATCCGGCTTTCTTCATAATCCTGTAATGCCACTACCAAACGGGCATCATCATATATTCCGGTTTTTTTACTGTGAAGGATGTTCAGGGTATGCATGTTCCAGATCATGGGACCATAATACCATTCGGCAAAACGAAGATTGCCGTTCCGGTACTGGATTAAGCGATCATAACGGGGCGCATCACCTGTTTTGGCATGGGTAAAACTGTAAAGGATATCCCAGTATTCATTGGGTTTGAACCGGACTTTTTGCTGAAAGTTCAATTGGTCATAGCCACTGAATCTTTGAATCCGGGGATCACTGTTTTTAACGATACTGTCTTTGTTATTGATGCGCTCAACATATTCGGGTCGCAGATAGCTGTCCTGCCCGCCGTTTTTACCCATTTTCAAATCATCAAAGCTGCTATAGGTAAGGGAGGAAAGCAGGGACCATTTTTTCCATCCGAGGTTCAGGTCGATATGGCCGGTCTTTTCTTTATTGGCCGTGGAGTAACGACCCAGCGCACTTCCTTTCAGCAGCATTTTATTTGTTTTGGAGAGCCTGGCTTCCAGGGTATGAAAATCCATCACCCCTCCAATGGCGTCACTGCCATAAATCAGTGAACCCGGACCAAAGATCACTTCAGCCGCTTCCGTGCTGAGGGCGTCAATGCTGATTACATTTTGCAGGTTACCGCTGCGGTAAATGGCATTGTTCATGCGCACACCGTCCACCACCAGTAGTACCCGGTTTGTGGCAAAACCACGGATCATCGGACTCCCGCCACCCAGCTGACTTTTTTGAATAAATACGGAACCACTTTGTCCCAGCAGGTCGGCCGAGGTTTGTGGATTGTTCCGGAGGATATCATATTTATTGACTTTGACTATTTTGTTAGGCACCTCGTTCAGTTTCTGTTCCCATTTACTGACCGAGATCACCACTTCTCCCAGTGTTTTATCTGCTGTGCTGTCTGTTTGTGCGTGCAGTTGTGCACGGCCATACAGGCATGCAAAAAGCAGTAAAGCTTTTTTCATAAAAAAGTTGTTTTGATTACAGATTAAATTGTTCGTAGAAAAAATAACTGTAATCAGGACTGTGGAGGAGGAGTACTGATGGTATTGAAACCGTTGGGTAATAATGGTGCACCGGGAATGATCCGGGAAATTAATGCTATGGAGGGGAGTTCGGCATTCAGATTGCCTGTTGCCGGAAGTGACTGAATCATTTTAAAAAGCTGGATAACCTGGCGGCTGCTGTTCCTGTTCTGCTCATCCCCGTCTTTTTTCATTTGATAAACCAGGATGGTTTCTTCCTTATCAAAAAGCCCGGTGATATAGGCATTGCCATCTTCGCTGTAACGGATGCTCTTGATATCGAATAACTGATTATCTACTACAATTTCCTTTCCGGGTTTAAACCATTGCAGTTCACCTGTGGGTATGACGAGTTCCTGTAAAAGGGATTGTTCCAGTTCTTCTTTCATCCGGTGCCGGATTTGTTGTTGCCGGGACTGGAGGATGAACATATAGGAAAGAGGGGCCAGTATAATTGCCAGCAGAAAAAAAGAAGTTATTTTTTGGTTGCGACCTCTCATGGGTTGAAGTCGTAAATATATTAACTTTTTTTCCGAATCAGGCTGTCGATCGGGTAGCGGGCCTTCATGGTATCCATGACAGATTGGGCCCAGCCGGTGATTTTTGCCTTTTCATCATCAGTGAGTTTGGCGTCTTTGTGGGTCCAGGTATAGGAATTCAATGGCATTTCTCCTTCTTTGACCATTTCAATGGTTTCTTCCAGTTTATGGTACTGGTAGCGGAGCGGGCGATTGGTGTATTCGTCGAAGTTGATCTCCTTTTTGCCATTCACCACATGTTTGTTCATCCACCAGTGAATGGGTTGAAAGGTGGCATACCAGGGATACCGGGTGTTATTGCTGTGGCAATCCAGACAGGCTTTTTCCAGGATAGGTTTTACGTCTGCAGGGATCGCGTACACCGCACCAATAAAATTGGGTTGTGGTCCTTCGGATTTATTTTTTTTGGGATGGATAAACTGAATGATGATGAGAGAGGCAAGGAGTACCCACATTATTTTTTTGAACATGGTCTGGTTTTTATTAAAGATAATTTTAATTAGTCAGAATTTTGCCAGTCATTTCAGCCGGGATTGCAATTGACATCATATGCAGGATGGTCGGTGCAAGATCTCCCAGTTTGCCGGGTTGAATGGTTCCTTTCCATTCTTTATCGATAATAAAAAACGGAACCGGATTCAGGGTATGGGCTGTATTGGGTGTGCCATCTTCATTGATCATATAATCTGAATTGCCATGATCGGCAGTAAGGAAGATGGTGTAGCCATTGGCCAGTCCGGCGGTAACAATTTTTTCCACGCAATGATCCACGGTCTCCGCTGCTTTGATGGCTGCCGTCCACACACCAGTGTGGCCCACCATATCTGCATTGGCATAATTGATACAGGCAAACTGGAAGCTCTGGCTATTGATTTCCGGGAGGATTGCATTGGTGAGTTCAAAAGCACTCATTTCGGGTTGCAGGTCATAAGTAGCTACTTTAGGTGAAGCCACCATGATTCTTTTTTCTCCTTCAAATTCCTTTTCCCTTCCACCGCTGAAAAAGAAAGTAACATGCGGGTATTTTTCTGTCTCGGCAGCACGGATCTGTTTCAGTCCCTGCTTCGAGATGATTTCTCCCAATGTATTATTGAGGTTATCGGTTTCAAAAATCACCTGTACCTGCTTAAAAGTTTTATCATACTCGGTCATGGTGGTATAGTGCAGGGATTTCCGGTACATTTCATAATCCGCAAAATCGGATTGGGTCAGTACTTCAGTGATTTCACGACAACGGTCTGTGCGGAAATTGAAACAAATCACCGCATCGCCATCCTGAATCCGGGCCAACGGTTCCTGTCCTTCATCCACAATTACGGTGGGAAGGATGAATTCATCAGTGAGCTGACTGGCATAGGCATTTTCAACGGCTGCAATAGCGTCAGTGGCTTTTTCTCCTTTGCCATTCACAAGTGCATCATAGGCCAGTTTTACTCTTTCCCATCTTTTATCCCGGTCCATGGCATAATACCTGCCACTGACCGTAGCGATTTTTCCGGTGGTTTGGTTCAGGTGTTGCTGGAGTTCAGTAATAAATCCCAGTCCGCTTTTGGGGTCACAATCGCGACCGTCGGTAAAAGCATGAATGAATACCTGCTCCAGTCCCTGGTTATGACAAATATCAATCAGGGCTTTCAGGTGATTGATATGGGAGTGTACACCGCCATTGCTGACCAGTCCGATCAGGTGCAGGGGTTTCTGGTTGGTTTTGGCATAGGCAATGGATTCCAGTAAAACCGGGTTACTGGCAAAGGATCCGTCTCGCACCGCTACATTGATTCTTTGCAGTTCCTGGTACACGATTCTGCCGGCGCCCAGGTTCAGGTGTCCTACTTCTGAATTGCCCATTTGTCCGTCGGGTAGCCCCACGGCTTCCCCGCAGGTAATCAGGGTAGTATGAGGATATTGCAGATAAAGACTATTTGTAAATGGCACATTCGCATGTTTAATTGCATCTGAAGAAGCAACTTTTCCCAATCCCCAGCCGTCCATGATGACCAGGATGACTTTTTTCTGATTCATTTATTTATCCACTTTATGGTGTAGTACAAATACATTCATTTTCAGGTAAGAAAGCCGGTCCGTACCCTGTAAAACTACATCCAAAATGCCGATTTGCCAGTATCCGAATGGGAAAACATGCTGATTTTTAGTATTTTAGTACCAGCCAAATGCATTCCGAACGACTTGGCATATTTTTCGATTAATACACCTGTGAAAACCTTTTGTATGAAAAAGATGATGGTAACACTGCTGCTGGGAGTATCGCTGATACTTACGTCATTTACCACACAGAACAGTATTGACGGAGTGATTGGTGCGCTGCGTACGGGAAGTTCTTCGGAACTGTCCAGGTACTTTGATGACAATGTAGACATTACATTGCCCGATAAAAGTGATAGTTACAGCAGGGCCCAGGCCCAGTTAATTGTAAAAGACTTTTTTGGCAATAATGGCGTGAAAGGATTTGAGCTTCGTCACAAAGGCGATTCTCCCGGAGGTCATTACTGCAGCGGTACTTTGCAAACAACAGCAGGAAATTTCCGGACCAATGTTTTCATGAAAAACAAGAACGGAAAGGAAGTGCTGAAAGAGATCCGCTTTCAGGCGATTGAGTAATGAAAAAATTCTGAAGACTTTACTTCAATAAATTGAGAATGATGCCGGGTACTACCCGGCATTTTTTGTTAAATAGAATATATGGTTTTAAAAGACCCCCGACAGTAAACGCCGGGGGTGACAAACGGGAAGGGTTAGGCAAGACTCCGATTGTTGTGTGTTTGTCACCTGTCTCCACAGTATGATGAGGCATCTGGAATTGATCAGACCTCCGTCATCTAATTATGCTAACAATACCCGAACCATTATTTTTGTAACATGAGTTTTGATGAGCAATTAAATCATTTGGTCGAAGAAGCCCTGAAAGAAGATATCGGGGATGGGGATCATTCCACGCTCTCCAGTATTGATCCTGCTGCCCGGGGTAAGGCTGTTTTGAAAATAAAAGAAGATGGGGTGCTGGCCGGTATGGAAGTGGCTGAAAAAATATTTCGTTTCAAAGAGCCAGGGATCATATTTACCCCTTTCAAAAAAGACGGGGAGCCAATGCAGTACGGGGAGAAAGCTTTTGAAGTGGAAGCCCATGTGCATACGATCCTGCAATGTGAAAGACTGGTGCTGAATTGTATGCAGCGCATGAGCGGCATTGCCACCCTTACCAGGAAATACACCCGTTTACTGGAAGGCTATAAAACAAAACTGCTCGATACCCGAAAAACAACTCCCAATTTCAGGTTACTGGAAAAAGAAGCGGTCAGGATTGGCGGGGGAGTGAATCACCGTTTTGGCTTATACGATATGATCATGCTCAAGGATAATCATATTGATTACTGCGGCGGCATTGAAAAAGCCATTGACAAGGCCTGGCAGTATGTTCAGGAGCAAAAGCCCGGATTGAAAATAGAAGTGGAAACCAGGAGCCTGGAAGATGTACAAAAAGTGATGGCCATGGGAAAGGGAAAAGTGTTCCGGATCATGCTGGATAATTTCAAACCAGAACAAATAAAAGAAGCCGTTGCGCTGATCGGTGAGGATTTTGAAACAGAAGCGAGTGGTGGGATCAACCTGGATAATATTACTGACTATGCAAAAGCCGGGGTGGATTTTGTAAGTGTTGGGGCATTGATTCACCAGGCGAGGAGTTTGGATTTGAGTTTGAAAGCGATGAGGGAATAGGTATTGGGAATTGGGTATTAGGTATTGCTTGCCCGCCGAAGCCTTAGCGAAGGCGGATAGATTGAGATATTGGGATATTAGGATATTGCTTGCCCGACGAAGTCTTGGCTTAGCCGGGGGAATAATAAATGAAATGTATGTCTAAGAAGAATAAGCCGGATACAAGGGGGTTTGTATATAGTACAGATCCGGGTTTTCAGTTTGAGCCAGAGCAGGAGAATACGGAAACGATTCCGCCTGCCAAACAAAAATTACGAATCAGACTGGATACCAAACACCGGGCGGGTAAGGCCGTGACTTTGGTGGAAGGATTTTCAGGTACGGATGAGGATCTGCAGGATCTTGGAAAGAAATTAAAATCCTATTGTGGTACCGGCGGATCAGCCAAGGATGGAGAGATTATTGTTCAGGGTGATCAGCGGGAAAAAGTATTGCAATGGTTGTTAAAGAACGGGTATCCACTCAGCAAAAAAATATAATCAATGGGGATCGGGATTTTTGCGTTTATCATTTTTATTGTGCTGACAGTTATTTGTTTTATCCCCTTTGCCTTTGCCGCTTTCTATCTTTTTTTAGGGTTAAAAAGTTTGCTGAGAGCTAATAAAGAAAGTAACCGGCAAATCAGGTCGGCTGCCATAAAAGCAATACTGCTTTCCTTGCTCACCCTGGCCGGCTCCTATTTCCTCTGGCGCTGGTTAATTAAAATAACACTATCCTGGTAGGATGAATTAGTCTGCGAAACCAATCTTCCGATGACTCCCGTCGCAATAAGGTTTGTTGGCTGAAGCTCCGCAGCGGCAAAGGGCGACTGTTCCTGTTTTAGTTTCTTCCGTTCCGTTACTATGTACGATGAGGCATTCTGATTTGATCAGGTAAGGACCATTAGGGCTTACTTCTACTTTTAAAATGCTGGCCGATTGCGCCACAACCTTTTCAGGTGTTTCCGGATTTTCATTGTTCAGGAAATAACTCAATGCCCCGCTTGGGCATTTTTTTACCTGTTCGATGATCTGTTCTTTGCCGGCCGCATCCAGATTGATCCAGGGACGTGCTTTAGGATTGAAAACGGAAATCAAACCCTTCCAGCATATGGTGGAGTGGATACAGGTCTTTGGTTTCCAGACGATGGTAAGATCATCTTTGTGGTATTTCATTGTTTCGATCGCCATGTTTGTTCTCTTTTTTTTGTTTACAGATCATCCGGAAACTGGCTCCCGTCACTTGTCAATTGACTAAAGACTATCGACTAAAGACTACCGACTTTCCTCATTGTCCCTGTGCCAGGCTAAATGCTTTTTTATCACCCCACATATTCAGCAGTTCGAAGGAGCAGATTTTGAAATTACCACTCATGCTTACGTAAAGACCTATTACATCCTGCTGGTTCAGCGGATAATCGTCAATACTCTCAAAGCGAACATTGTATTGATTCACCAGATTGGTATACACCGAACCGGTGGGCCATACCTGGGTACCGCGGTTGCTGATGTTGATGAGATTGAATTTTACACCTGCATGCCTTTTACATTTTTCTGCAATGGCATTGGGTTGTTCATCGCTTTCAATAAATAAGTCTACTCCCACAATGGATTCATTCCCCGTTTCTTTGGAAACCATCATGGAATTGATTTCCAACAGGAGGGGTGCCGGGGTGCCGGGTTTATTCGGAATGATTTCTTTGGCGCCCTGTGCCGGAACTTTTCCAAAATTGCTGATGATGGCATCGGCAAACTGGGTGGTGTTTACAGCGGGGATTGATTTATCACCAAAATCACCGGTGTGTATGCCTGATTCCAAAGTGTATAATAATGCATTCTCAATCACGGCTGCATTTGCGGTAAGTCCCACATGGCGCAGCATGGCAAATCCACTCAGCAAAAGGGCTGTTGGATTGGCAATATTTTTTCCGGCAATATCCGGTGCTGTACCATGCACGGCTTCAAAAATAGAAATATGATCTCCGATATTCGCAGAGGGTGCAAAACCAAGTCCGCCTACCAGTCCGGCACAGAGATCAGAAACAATATCTCCCTGCAGGTTGGTGAGAACCACTACATCAAAACTATCAGGACGTGTAACAAGTTTCATACAGAGATCATCCACGATTACATCATCGGCTTTCAGTTCCGGATATTCTTTCGCCACTTCATAGAAGCACTCGAGAAAGAGACCGTCCGTGAGCTTCATGATATTGGCTTTGTGTCCGCAGGTAATGCGTTTGGCTTTTTTCTGTCGCGCCATTTCAAAAGCATAGCGGATTACCTGCATGCTTCCGGGTCTAGTGATAAAACGACGGCTGAGCGCCACATCATGGGTGAGCATATGCTCGATGCCACCATAAGTATCTTCAATATTTTCCCTGACAACGGTAATATCAATGGGGATACCGGCCTTGCTGAAAACGGTATCTACACCATGCAGGCTCTGGAAAACCCGTTTATTGGCAAATGTATTCCAGGTTTTGCGGGCGGTTACATTGATACTTTTTACGCCTTTACCCTTAGGTGTTTCCATGGGGCCTTTGAAAAGCAGGCCCAGGCTCTCAATCGACTGCCTGGCCTCGGGGGTCATTCCGTTGTTGAAACCTTTGTCGAATACCCACTTACCCATCTCAACAAATTCATATTCAAGGGGTACCTGGTTGGCGTTGAATATGCGTAAAACGGCATCCATGATCTCCGGACCAATCCCATCTCCTTTGGCTACAGCTATTTTCATACAGATTTTTTTGCTTTTGTTGCCGCAAATTTACGATGTCCGGGCTCTTGAATGTTAAATTCCCCCCGGGGTTTTGATTCCATTCAATTTTCGCTACTTTTACTACATGACCAGCATGATTTCAAAAGGGATGAAAGTAAGTGTGGAAACATTTTACCAGCCTGACTACAGTAACCCTCAACAGTCTGAGTTCATGTTTGCCTACCGCATCACATTGGAAAACCACAACGCCTTTCCTGTAAAGCTTCATCGCCGCCATTGGTTTATTTTCGACAGCAATGGCAGTGAAAGAGAAGTGGAGGGAGAAGGGGTGGTAGGTGTGCAGCCCGTTTTACAACCCGGCGAAAATTATCAGTATGTGAGCGGTTGTAATCTGCGTTCAGAAATGGGCAGGATGAATGGTCATTATGAAATGGAAGACCTGCAAAGCAAGAAATTTTTTAACGTCATGATACCGGCTTTTGAAATGATGGCGCCGATGAAATGTAACTGATCAGGCGGGTATTTTCCGTGTCCTTTCCCTCATTAATGCAATGGCTTCTTCTTCGGAACTGAACATTTTACCATCAATATTCACAAGGTTTGCGGCCAGCTTATCATACCTTTTGGTCAACAGCCAGGTAAAAATGTGGAGGTAATGTATTCCGTCAAATACAATAGCCCGGTTGGCGGCTAATTCATCTTTTCTTTTCAGAAATTCTTCCGGCATTTCGGTGTAATGCATTCCGGGGCGCAGATGGTGAATAATATGATAGCCATCATTCCAGCAGGTTGAATTGTACACTGTATTAATACAATTGATGGAGCTGGTGTACAGATTACCCGGATCAGCCGCATCCACAAATGAATGCTGCGTCCAGTTGCCCAGCATCATTACCAGTCTGGCGAATAACAAAGGAACAATAAAGACGAGCAGTGTGGCTTTCAGGTTTACAAAACACATCCCGATACAAAAAGCCATATAAATGTATTCGCCGGCGGTGAGTCGCTGACCCAGTTTTTTTCTTTTACGGTTGAAGAGGTATAGAATGGTATTGAAGACCCCCACAAAGAGGAATTTGAAGAAATAAGCCAGGAATCCCCGCAGACTGTCACGCTGATAATGCATGGTGCTGCTGGTATCATCAGGCAGGTTGTTTTCAATATGGTGCATACCCATGTGGTGACTGAAATATCCTTCCGGGGCATGCCCGAAAAGCGGACAAAGGATCCAGGTGATATAGGCATGGAAAGGACGCTGGTAAGGTGCTTTCAGGATTTTCCGGTGACAAAGGCAGTGGAACATCAATCCAAATCTCCCCTTGAAATAAAACTGGGAAACATAGAAATAGGGAATCGCCAGGGCCCACCAGTACCAACCCTGCAACAGCGGGGTAAAGAAGATAATAGCTGCCGGAAGCACGAGAATATGTATCGAAGTAATCAGGTAGATAAAGGGCAGATCTCTTTTATCATTCATCAAACGGAGCCAGAACCTGTCATAAAAAGAATAACGGGTGCGGGGTACGTAAACCGGATCAGTAATGTTGCTGCTGAGTGACTTCATGATTCGGGTAAAAGTAGGCAATTATCAAGTTGTACCGAATGACTGTTTAATTTTTATTACCTAAGAAATCGCAACCCTTTTATTTGGGTTTATACTTGGCTTCCTCAATGATTTTCCGGGCCGGAGTCTTCATGATTTCTTCCGGCTTCAGGGAGGGATTTTTAGAAAGATACTTTTTCAGGATCTGCCAGCCCAGCCATTGACCGATATTACCCGGAGAGTCCTCCTGGGGCATTCCTTGTGTAAAAGGACCTTCCCCGATATAGGTTTGGATCACGGCCGGATTCAGGGAGTTCAAGTCTTCATTCCGCACAATCTCCGCCCAGATCAGTCCTTCATTTTTGCGGCACCAGTCCAGCTGACGTTTTGTATACCCGGTTTTAACCGAATCCGGGGCATTGGGCAGAAATTGATCCAGCAACCACCATTGTTTACCTTTCTCTACCATCTGTTCGATCAGTGGTTTGCCTTTTGATTGATCGGGGAATAATTCCAGTACCACTGCTTTCATACAATTGGCTGCCATATATTCTTTAGAAAAGCGGCGGGAAATATAGAGGGGGAACATATCAATCATTTCCGGTAACTGGTACACGGAGAAATCACTTCCGGCATATTGCTGTAAACCGATAGCCAGTCCGTTTCCGGTAGAGGCCACACCGGGCGCATCAAAGGGACCCAGGAAGAAAATGGCCCTGCCGGTTTTGTAAGTGGGGAAATAATACTTGACATACTGAAACCCTTTTTCCAGTTCTTTCCGGAACCAATCCAGGTCATTGTATGTTTTTTTTACAGAATCGTAAATAGGAGCATAGCCACGAAAGAAATTTGCTGTCACCAGCAGGGTCATGGTATCGGTAGGGGAGCCGCTCACCCCCAGGATCTGTTTCATAAAATCATCATAGAATCCGGGATGTTCCTGTTTTAAGCGGACCAGACCGGCTTCCAGACGGGTGGTGTCCATCACAAAAAAACTGCGGTCAAACCTTTCGATCGGAATATCCACTTTGATACCGGATACATCCGGCAGCTTCTTTTTATTGCCACAGGAGATCAGGAAAAGAATGGCGAGGAGTGCGGGGGTGATTTTTTTCATGGATTTCCTAACGAAAGGGTTTTGAATTTGTTGTGAACCCGAAGTTACAGCAGTTCAGTTTAATGTAAATTTGTACAATGAGGATCGCCATTGCGCAGCAAAATTATCATGTCGGGAATTTTCAGGACAATACCCGGAAAATCATCGAAGGCATTGAATGGGCGAAGTCCCAAAAAGCCGACCTGGTCTTATTTTCCGAACTCAGTATCTGTGGTTATCCCCCCCGGGATTTTCTGGAATTCGATGATTTCATCCGGCAGTGTTATTCAGCTATCGAAACCATTAAAGCACATGCCGATACGATTGCTGTGCTGGTGGGTGCCCCGGACCGCAACCCGGTGAGAGAGGGAAAGGATTTATTCAATGCTGCTTTTTTTCTTTATGAAAAAGAAGTGAAAGCGGTGGTGCATAAAACCTGTCTGCCCACATATGATGTATTTGATGAGTACCGTTATTTCGAGCCGGCCTATCACTGGCAGGTGATCCCATTCAAGGGCAGGAAACTGGCAGTTACGATTTGTGAGGATATCTGGAACCTGGGAGATAATCCCCTGTACCGGAACTGTCCGATGGATGAACTGATGAAGCAGGAACCGGACCTGATGCTGAATTTATCGGCTTCTCCGTTTGATTATACACATGTGGAGGACCGGAAGGCCATTGTGAAACTGAATACCAGTAAGTATCAGCTGCCCATGATTTACTGTAATGCAGTGGGGAGCCAGACCGAGATTGTTTTTGATGGCGGTTCGCTGGTATTTGATAAGGATGCCAACCTGGTAAAACAATTACCGCTATTTGAAGAGGCATATGATGTGTTTGACCTGAAGGATGATGGCCATTTTGTACAACCAGTGCAGGTGCCATCAGCAGCATTGCCTTCGGCAGAATTCAATCCTGCGCAACTGGATCCTGCACTTTGCACTGCTGAAATATACCAGGCCATCTTACATGGTATCCGAGATTATTTCAGGAAAATGGGTTTCAGCAAAGCCATCCTGGGCAGCAGCGGGGGTATTGACAGCGCCGTGACCCTGGCCATTGCCTGTGATGCATTGGGAAAAGAAAATGTAAGGGCCATCCTGATGCCCTCCCCTTATTCAACCGGACATTCGGTATCAGATGCCGAGCAACTGAGCAGGAACCTGGGGAATCCCTATGATATCGTACCGATCAAAAATATTTACGAGAGCTTCCTGTCGGAACTCCAACCCATTTTCGGGGATTTGCCTTTCAGTCTGGCCGAAGAAAATATCCAGGCCCGTACCCGCGGCAATCTGCTCATGGCCATTGCCAATAAATTCGGTTATATCCTGTTGAATACTTCTAACAAAAGTGAACTGGCCACCGGTTATGGAACGCTCTATGGTGATATGGCCGGCGGATTAGGAGTATTGGGAGATTGTTACAAAATGCAGGTGTATGCACTGGCCCGTTATATCAACAGGGAAAAAGAAATCATTCCTCAAAATATACTGGTGAAAGCGCCTTCTGCTGAACTCCGGCCTGGACAAAAAGATGCAGATTCCTTACCGGATTATGCCATATTGGATCCGCTCCTCTATCAATATATCGAAAGAAGACAGGGCCCGAATGAGATCAAGGCAATGGGATTTGACCCGGCCCTTGTAGACCGGGTTTTGCGGATGGTCAATGTGAATGAATACAAACGCAACCAGTTTTGTCCGATCATCCGGGTATCTCCCAAGGCCTTCGGCGTAGGACGCCGGGTGCCAATCGTAGGGAAATATTTATCCTGATCAATGCTCGAATTCCATCACAATCTGCCGGCTGGGTCCAAAAGGTGGCGTATAAGCCATGGAAATGATCAGTTGGGTGCTGGTCAGTCTATCGAGGGTCATATCGTTTGCGCCATAAGTAACCAGGGGACTGGAAACGGATAAAATCGTTTCACTATTCTTCCATAGCCAGGTGAAGGCCGCTACATCGGGATCAGCAGGATTACATTTAAGAGCAGCTTCTGTCATGCTTCCATTGCCGTTGCTGGCATAAAGCGTGATATTGTCTTTCTGGCAATCCTGCAAACTGGGCATGGCATCAGTTCCATTAATGGTGGCCGCTTTTAATTTCCAGGTACCTGTAGCAAGAAGGGTTGTTTTGGAATTTCCATTGGGCTGCTCGTCCTCTTTATTACAGGCGAGCAATCCGGCAGCCAGAAAGCCGGTCAGCAGGCTGAATAAAATCAGATTTTTTTTCATTTTCACGGTTTTTAGGTGAGATACTTCGTATTTCCTGCGTTCAGGGCAGGGTAATTGTTCCAAAATAGTGCCAGATTAGCCGCCACTCATCATTGCGGCAGGCAATTTGCATAGTTCCAATTCGTATTTTGCAGAAAGCCACAAAATTCGTCTAAAAAATTCAATCACAAAATGTTAAAGACCGCTGAGGACATCCGCCAGTTGAATGAAAAGATCGCCCGGGCCGGGCAATTTGCCGACAAACTCAAAGAAGAAACCCACCATGTCATTATCGGACAGAACCATATGCTGGACCGATTGCTTACGGGTTTGCTCAGTAACGGGCACGTTTTGCTGGAAGGGGTACCGGGCCTGGCCAAGACCCTTACGATTAAATCGCTGGCAACAGCAATACATGCGCATTTCAGCAGGATCCAGTTTACACCTGATTTGCTGCCGGCGGATGTGATTGGTACCATGATCTATAACCAACAGAAAAATGAATTTGTGGTGAGGAAGGGGCCCATTTTCGCCAATTTTATCCTGGCTGATGAAATCAACCGGGCACCGGCCAAAGTGCAAAGTGCTTTGCTGGAAGCCATGCAGGAAAGACAGGTTACCATTGGTGATCAGACCTACAAACTGGAAGAACCTTTTTTGGTACTGGCTACCCAGAATCCGCTGGAACAGGAGGGTACTTATCCTTTACCGGAGGCACAGGTGGATCGGTTTATCATGAAAGTTATTGTGGATTATCCTGCCATGCATGAGGAACAGTTAATCCTTCGTCAGGGCGTGCAGGGAGAATATCCTGCCGTTAAGCAAGTGGTGTCCATGCAGGAAGTGATCCAGGCCAGGGACCTGACCCGGCAGATTTATATGGATGAAAAGATTGAGCAGTATATCCTTGATATCGTATTTGCCACCCGTCGTCCCGGAGAATTCAAACTGGAAAAACTTAAACCACTGATTTCTTATGGTGCTTCACCCAGGGGTAGTATCAACCTGGGAATTGCTGCCAAGGCCCAGGCCTTCCTGAATAAAAGAGGTTTTGTGATTCCTGAAGATGTCAGAAATATTTGTAAAGATGTGTTGAGGCACCGGATCGGGCTGACATATGAAGCTGAAGCGGAGAATATAAAGGCAGAGGATGTGATTGAGGAAATATTGAAACAGGTGAATGTGCCGTGATTAATTGAAAGTTGAGAGTTGAAAATTGAAAGTTGAGATCCCGAAAGCTGTCGGGAGAAAATTGAAAGTTGCTGACCACCACAGAAATATTAAAAAAAGTAAGGGAGCTGGAGATCAAAAGCAAGAAGATTACCAGTGATCTGTTTACCGGTGAATACCATAGTGCATTCAAGGGAAAGGGTATGTCGTTTAAGGAAGTGAGAGAATATGCCGCCGGAGATGATATCCGGTTTATAGACTGGAATGTATCGGCCCGTTTTGGTCATCCCTTCAGTAAATTATTTGAAGAAGAAAGAGAGCTGACCGTGATGCTGCTGGTGGATATCAGTCGCAGTACTTTGTTTGGCACCACCCATGCCCGTAAAAGGGATATTGTAACGGAGATTGGTGCGGTACTCAGTTTTGCTGCTGTGAATAACGGTGATAAAATCGGTGTAATATTTTACAGTGATATAGTGGAGAAATATATCCCGCCTAAAAAGGGGAAGCAACATGCTTTATACATTGTAAGGGAATTGCTGACCATGGAACCCAAAGGGAAGGGCACGGCCATGCAACCGGCCCTGCGGTATTTCAATAATTCAACCCGGCAAAAAAGTATTGCGTTTGTCCTGAGCGATTTGGTGGATGCGGGTTATGGAGATGCCCTTCGCATTGCTTCAAGAAAACATGATATCATTGGCATCAAGTTATACGATCAGATGGACCAGGTATTGCCCAATGCTGGCTTGTTGCAGGTACAGGATGCGGAGTCCGGAAAAACGCAATGGGTGGATAGCGGCAATGCATTTGTACGGCACCAGTATGAGCAGGAATTTTTCCGGGTCACAGAATATGCTGTGAGCCATTTTAAAAAAGCGGGTTGCGATTTGCTGCATGTCCGCACCGGCGATGATTATGTAAAAGTGCTGCAACGTTTTTTCTTAAGCAGGAACCGATAGATTATGAAAACCGGGAAAGGAATTGTATTGTTTATTTGTCTGCTTGCTGCCCCTTTTTTATTCGGGCAAACAAAACCCGTTGCTGAGATTTCAGTAGAGAAAAACCGGGTACTGCTGGGAGAACCTTTCCGGCTCCGGATACAAGTGCAAATTCCTGAAGGGGCTACAGGACAGATTCCATTCATTGACAGCATTCCCCATTTTGAATTTACACAGCCGCCGGTTATAGATTCGTCGGACGAGAAAGGCGCGAAAAATATTAAAGCGGTTTATTATCTCAGCAGTTTTGATTCTGGGCATTGGGTGATTCCTTCTTTCCGGATTTCCCGGGATGTAAAAACCGATACGATCGGGGTGGATGTGGTATTTTCCGAATTTGACCGGGAGCAACCCTATCACGATATCAAGGATATCATTGAGGTAAAGACAGTGACAAAAAAGAACTGGTGGTGGCTGGCCGGAGGCGGGCTATTTGTATTGTTGCTGATCATTTACCTGCTGACGAGGAAAAAGAAAAAAGGGTCAGGAATTAACAAGCCTGTTGAACTGACTGATCCATTCCGGGAAGCGATCAGTTCCCTGGAAAAACTAAAGCAATCAGGAAGCGGAGGTAAAGAATTTTACACAAAGCTCACGGATATCTTCCGGCTCTATCTGTTGAGAAGAAAAGGTATTTTGTCATTACAGGAAACCACCGGCGACCTGATCCCTTTATTGAAAAATATTGGCTTGTCTGACAATGAATTATCGGGGCTCCGTCAAACTTTATTGCTCAGTGATTTTGTGAAGTTTGCGAAATACCAGCCCGCTGCAACAGATGATCAGGCCTGTCATGATGAAATCAGTAAAGCGATTCAAATCATAGAGCGGACACATCAACAAGAATCGGTGCAAAAAGAAGGAACGGGAGGGCAATCATGATTTATGAGTACCTGAAAAATATTGACTTCGCCTATCCGGCCGCATTTGCTTTGTTTGCATTGCTGCCCCTGTTGATTTGGTGGTACCTGAAAAAAAATGATCGCCGGGAACCCGTTATTACCGTTACGACCATCCATGCTTTTCGTGTTTCTTCCTGGAAAAATAAATTAAAGGGCCTGCCGGTTTTTTTCAGAGTGCTTTCCATGAGTGCCCTGATCCTGGTGCTGGCGCGTCCGCAGAAAAAAAATGAAGAACAAAAAACCGAAGGAGAAGGCATTGATATTGTCTTATGTATGGATGTGAGCGGAAGCATGGGTTCCAGGGATATTGCACCATCGAGAATGGAAGCGGCCAAGGAAGTGGCAGAAGAATTTGTAAGGGGTCGTCCGGTTGACCGGATCGGGCTGGTGATTTTTTCAGGGGAGAGTTTTACGCAATGTCCCATTACTACGGACCGCAATGCGCTGATTGCACAAATTCAGAATCTGGAAAGCAGGAAACACCTGGCGGATGGTACGGTGATTGGGGAGGGTTTGGCAACGGCAGCAGACCGGCTGACCAAAAGTCCGGGTAAAAGCAAAGTGATCATCCTCATCACAGATGGAAAAGAGGATCCGCCGGAGACAAGGTTAATTGACCCATTGACTGCTTTGGAAATTGCAAAAGCAAAAGGGGTTAAAGTATATACCATCGGGATGGGGGCACAGGCTTCTACGATTGTGGAAAGAACGGGTAGCCAGGTAAAACCACAAAGTCCGGCGATTGATTTTATTGATGTGGCACTCTTGCAGAAAATAGCAACAGAAACAGGCGGGCAATATTACCGGGCCCGTGACCGGGATGGATTAAAAGAAGTGTACCGGCAGATTGACCAGTTGGAAAAATCAAAAGTGGAGACTACCAATTTTCAAAAAGTGGAGGAACGTTTCCTTCCATTTATACTGGCAGCGGTCATCTTTCTGGCCATCGAGCTCCTGCTGCGATTTACCCTGTTCAGAAAATTTCCCTAACTGAAACTCTCTTGTAAAAATCAGATCAGTGCTTCCACATTCCCTGTAAATTGCAGTCGATGAAAGCAATTGTATACAAGTCAACCGGCAGTTGGTATGTACTTCGGGATGAAGCCGGCAAAATATGGAATGGCCGCACCAAGGGGGTAATGAAAATGGATGATATCACCAGTACCAACCCTGTGGCGGTGGGCGATTGGGTGGAGGCGGAGCCGGAAAATGAGCAGGAAAATGTGGCCATTATCGGAACGATTCTGGATCGTCATAATTATATCAACCGGCAGAGTCCGCGGCACAAACACCAGCATCATATTGTAGCGGCGAACCTGGACCAGACGATGTTAGTCGCAACGCTAAAGGAACCCCGGACTTCCCAGGGATTTATTGATCGTTTTCTGGTGGCAGCGGA
The DNA here is from genome assembly GCA_016720745.1 of Chitinophagaceae bacterium. Classification (GTDB taxonomy): domain Bacteria; phylum Bacteroidota; class Bacteroidia; order Chitinophagales; family Chitinophagaceae; genus JJ008. The sequence continues at coordinate 84,555 of JADKKA010000019.1, forward strand.
GATGTATCATGTTCCGGCCATCATTGTTTTCAATAAAAGTGATCTGTACCGGGATAAAGAGCTGGTTAAATTCCAGCAATGGAAAGAGATGTATGAAGCTGTTGGGTATCCCGTTATGCTGGTAAGTGCTGAAAAGAATGAAGGCATAGATGAGTTACAGCATTTATTGTTAGGGAAAACAACCCTGGTGAGTGGCCATAGTGGTGTGGGAAAATCATCTTTGCTGAACCGGATCATTCCGGAGATGAGTTTAAAAACCGGAGAGATCAGTGGATGGAGCGGGAAGGGACAGCATACCACCACCTTTGCTGAAATGTTTGATCTGCCCGGAGGCGGACGTATTATTGATACACCGGGGATGAGGGAATTCGGACTGGTAGATATTGAAAAGCAGGAGCTCTCTCATTATTTCCCGGAGATGCGGGAGCGGTTAAATGATTGTCAGTTTAATAATTGTCTGCATTACAATGAACCGGGATGTGCCATCAAACAGGCGGTGGTGGATCAGGTGATCCATGAGGACCGGTATATCAGTTACCTGGGAATTTTGGATTCGATAGAGGAGAAGTCGTATTGATAGTCACGAGTTATGAAATCACTCCTGTAGATACCATGAGTGAGATAATCCTTTTATTTCAGGCAATATTCCTCAACCCGGTATTAAATAATTTCCCTTCCAGCGCATTGGCCAGTTCCACCACGGCTTTGTTGTCCTTGCTTTGGGCGTCTTTGGTGCGGGTTGGGAAAATGGAAATACCGTTATAAATGCTGTAATGCAGGGTCAGGGGATGTCCTTTGAACCGGAATTCCCAGTCGATGGCATCAAAATCATCTTCCTTATTGGAAAAGCGGATATGCAGATCCTGGCTCAGGATATCAGCGACCTGGTAAAATTGTTTGAGACCGCCATCATCGGCAATGACGAATTCGGTACATCCAAGGGTGGAACGGAGGGTAAGACTCATGGCTAAGGTGTTTTTAGGTTTCAAATGACGGATCATCAAATACTTCGTACATCTGCTAGACACAGAAATACGCTCATCCGCTGCATACCTGAAAACTTAACTTCTGAACTTTTTGGCCTTTTTAGCCGCCTTAGTGCCATCCGGGTCGCCGCTAATAATTTTTTCGGCGCCAACATTTTTTCCATTCGTGGGGCATCCTGTTTTCTTTTTGAAGAGATTGCTGAACATGCCGCATGATGAGAGTAGCATCACCACAGCCAGTGCAACAGTCAGAAAACGGAGGTTCTTCATAGTATGTAGCTTGTATAGTACTAACGAATATATGGCAATTTAATTGTACCGGGAATAGTAGAAATACAGTCGGTAGTCTTTAGTCGATAGTTATTAGTCTTACACCTGAATGCTATGATTTCTAAATGCTTACACAATGTTTTCTTATTGTTGATATCGCCGCAAATGGCATAGAAAAGGCCTGACTTCCAGACTCCCGACACAAAAAATACCGACTATCGACTATCGACTCCCGACTCAGGACTCTCCCTAAACCAATCCGCATACCGCACATAATTATTCGCGATCCGGTTGATTTCTCCGGCAATTTTCTCGGGTGAGATTTCTTTGACCTTTTTAGCGGGCACACCAGCATAGATGCTGCCGGGTTCGCAGATGGTATTTTCCAGTACCACGGCACCGGCGGCAATGATGGTATTGCTTTGCACCAGGGCATTGTCCATCACGATGGCGCCCATGCCGATCAGGACATTATCCTGCAGGGTACAGCCATGTACTATGGCATTATGACCGATGGATACATTATTTCCGATGGTTGTGCCGTATTTCTGGTATGTGCAGTGGATACAGGCACCATCCTGAACATTCACTTTATTCCCCATTTTGATAAAATTCACATCCCCTCTCACGACGGTATTGAACCAGAAACTGCAATCATCACCGGTTTCCACATTGCCTACGATAGTGGCATTGGGGGCAATAAAAGTATTGTTTCCAAAGCGGGGGAGTTTTCCTTCAACGGGGAGAATGACGGGCATTTGTTTTGGGTTTGATTTCAGGGCTGAAAGTTCGGTAAAGTTGGGCTTTTTGTTGCGTCTTTGCCGGGCCTTTGCGTTCTTTGCCTGAAATAAATGGATTGAACCAGCGCGAAATTTTTTTACGGCATGTGGCCCAGACCTCACCTGCTCCCCTGGCACTGGAGATTGTAAAAGCGGATTGCTGTACACTCTTTGATGCATCCGGCCGGGAGTATATGGATTTGATCGGGGGCATCAGTGTGGCCAACACAGGACACCGGCATCCCAAAGTGATCAGTGCAATACAAACGCAACTGGATGCTTACCTGCATGTGATGGTGTATGGTGAATTTGTTGAAAGTCCGCAGGTACAATACGCGCAGTTACTGACTTCCCTTTTACCTCCTTCTCTGAATGCCGTTTATTTTACCAATTCCGGTGCCGAAGCTGTAGAAGGGGCTATGAAACTGGCCAAAAGAGTCACGGGGCGTACACAGATAATAGCATTTGATCAATCCTACCATGGCAGTACCCAGGGTGCTTTGAGTGTGATGGGTGATGAATACTGGCGGAATGCTTATCGTCCGCTATTGCCCGATGTACTGCACCTGACTTATAACAGCCAGGCAGTGCTTGATGAAATAACCAACCGGACGGCCTGTGTGATAGCTGAAACAGTACAGGCCGAAGCCGGTATCATGGCACCGGATCCGGCATGGATAAAAGCGCTTGAAAAAAAGTGCAGGGAAACAGGTACCCTGCTGATTCTGGATGAAATACAGGCCGGATTTGGAAGAACCGGTAAACTATGGGGCTTTGAGCATTTTAATATTGTTCCCGATATTCTTTTGCTGGGAAAAGCATTGGGAGGCGGGATGCCATTAGGCGCCTTTATCGCCGATAAACAAATCATGGATGCTTTTACAGATCATCCGGTATTGGGGCATATCACCACATTTGGTGGTCACCCGGTTTGTTGTGCAGCAGGGATGGCGGCTTTGAAGGCTCTGCTGGAAGAAGGATGGATCAGTGAGGTAAAAAATAAAGAAGAATTATTCTGTTCCAGGCTCCATCATCCGGCCATTAAAGCAGTGCGTTCATTTGGTTTATGGATGGCCGTTGAATTTGACTCCTTTGAAACATGTAAGCAGGTCATTGATCGTTGTATTGCCGAAGGCTTGCTGACCGACTGGTTTTTATTTGCTCCAAATTGCCTGCGTATTTCACCGCCCTTAATTATATCTGCAGCCCAGGTGGAAAAAGCAGCCGGTATTATCATAGAGAGCATACCCTGAATATTAAATTCATTTTATGAAAAAATATTTTTTATCCGGATTCCTTTCCATCCTGTACCTGTGCAGTGCCGGGCAGGTTGTAAAAGATAATAAAGGCAACACCCTGTTATGGCGTATTTCCGGGAAGGGCCTTGCCAAACCTTCATATCTCTATGGTACCATGCACCTGATGGATAAAAAAGTATTCCAGCTGGGGGATTCGGTTTATAAAGCTATTGAGCAAACGGATGGCTTTGCCGCTGAACTGGATATGAATAAGGTGGGTAACCAGATGGTCAATCATTTTCTCAGTGAAAAGGAAGCCAGGAGAGCATCAGAGCCCGTTAAACTGAAAGATGCGGTTAGTGCTGAAACCTGGAATCACTATAAAGGAGAACTTGAAAAAAAATTTGGCAAAGCGGCGGATAAAATCACGGTGAATGATCTGGAGGATCTGGAAAATCAGTTGCAGTCGGATATGTTCAAAAAAGGAGATATGCCTACTTTTCTGGATGCCTGGTTATCCGGACAGGCCCGTAAGCAGGGAAAATGGGTAGGAGGGATAGAGGACCTGGAAGACCAACTGGAGCATATCGGGGCTGTGGAAGAAAAAATTCAACTGGCCATTTTTGATGATGAATATTTCCGCAAACAAATGGAGTGGCTGATCAGGGTTTATGCCGATCAGCGGCTGGATAGTATTGATGCCATGATGTACCGGGGTATGAACGGAGGCAAGGATTTTATCATGATTAAGCGGAACCTGAAAATGAGCCGGAGGATGGATAGCCTGGCTGCTGTCCGCAGTACTTTATTTGCGGTGGGAGCTGCCCACCTGCCCGGTGATTCAGGAGTGATTAGTTTATTACGAAGCCGGGGCTACACCGTTACACCTGTTTATTCTTCCAAAAAAATCAGTGCAGATAAATATGTCTCCAAAGGCCCCGGGGCAGAATGGGTCCCGGTGAAAGTAACCGATAGCATCTATGGGATCATGATGCCGGGAGAAGCGGAAAAGATCGGGATGTTTGAATCTATGGGTCTGGAGATGAAAATGTATTTTGATATTTCCTACATGCGGGTCTATTTCACCGCGAATATTCCATTGCCGGAAAACAGAAGGGTGATTGGCTATGACAGTCTTTATGCTGGACTTCGTGCCAGGTATTCCAAAGGAAATAAAGTGTTGAAGGATCAGGCCATTACCGTGAATGAAATTTCTGGAAGGGAATTTGTAATTGAGATGGAGGATGGGGTGATGAAGATGCAGGTGTTTATCCCTCAAATGGAAACAGTGATCATGAATGCTGTTTTTGCTTTTAATGAAAAAGGGGTAAAGGATCCGGAAACGGAAAAATTCTTTCAGTCCTTTTCTTATCATTCAAACAGGGTTAAAAAACCGGCGGCTGAAAAACAATGGGCAAAATTCAACTATCCGGCTTACTCCTTTTCGGTTGAAATGCCAATGAAACCAAAAGAAGTAAAGGATGTAGTATCGGATGAAGGCAAGATTAATTTTGGCTGGCAGTCGATGGATGTGGCGGAGCAGGTATTCTATGGGATGAATGTGTCGTCGATGAAAGAAGGGATGTTTGATTCCGCTATAGATGAAGAGTTGTTTGAGAACATGAAAGAACATATGCGGGGAAGTTTTGAGAATGCCATCATACTTGATTCCGGCATGATCAGCGTAAGTGGTTATCCCGGCTACCATTTTACCGTTACCGGTAAGTCAGAAGGTGAGGAAGTGGTCACCAGGATCCGCTATATTTCTAGGGGAGGATTAACCTACTATTATTTTGCGGTATACGCTAAAGGGTCTGCTTTTGAAAAAAATGCTGATCGCTATTTACAGTCTTTCAGCTTAGATCCCTATACACAACCTGCATGGGTCAGTAGGGAAGCGCCAGATAAAAGTTTTTCCACCAGTACGCCCTATCCGATACGGCGTATAGAAAGGGATCCGGAAGATAAAAGTCATCCCGGTGCCGAAAGATTTATCGTGTATGACAGTTCAGCCTATGTAACCAGTTATGTAGACCGGACCATCCTGCCGGAATGGTTATGGTTTAGTAGTGATACGGCTTTTCTTTCATCAAGAGCAGCTGATTACTATGGTGATTCGGATTCGCTGGCAGGTTATACGATGGACGCTAATGGGGAAGTGAAATCTGTCAGTTTTTCTGTGATTGAACCGGGCGATAACCTGGCCAAACAGGTTCGGCTGATCCTGCACGGTAACGAATTATATGAATTGTTTGGGCATTATGCCATCAGCGATCTGCCAGGCAATTACGATCGTTTTTTCCGTGACTTCCGGGTAAAAGGAATCAAAACGCAGGCAACTTCTCTGAAGGGAAGTGCGGATGCTTTATCCAATGCTTTGAAAAATGCAGATGAACATACAATGACCCAGGTGAAAACTTTTTGGAGTCATTTGCCATTCACGGCAGCAGATATTCCGGCACTGCGTTCAATGATGCTCAGGATCTATCCTGATTTTGATACCAGTTACAGCGATAATCTGAATGGGATGATTGCAAACCAGCTTCGGTATATTGATAGTAACTACAGTTCAGTGCCGTATTTCAGTGAACAGTTTGCCGGTATTGCTGAAAAAGATGAGTATGTGAAGCCCCTGATCATCGGGTATTTTTCAGCAGCGCAAACGAAGGAGTCTTTTGCAGCCATTCGTGAGAGTTTAAAGCAGTCTCCCATCCGGATCAAAGAGCAGTTGCCCTATTTCAATAACCGGCTATATGATTCGTTGGCATTAACAGCGATGCTGTATCCGGATTTCCTGGAACATGCCAGCTCCAGGGCTATCTGGCATCTCGTTAGTGGTACGGCCACGTCCCTGTTGGACAGCGGTCTGATTTCACCACAACTGATCCGGGAAAAAGGGAGTGCATTTTGTGCCGTTGCATCGAGACTGCTGGAAGAAGATGCTGAAAATATTGAAGACGGAAGTTACTATTATACTGATCTGATCAGATTGCTGGGTATAGTCAATACTGCGGAATCGAAAAGCCTGCTGACAAAATTTTCAAAAATGGAGAGTCGGCATATTCGTTTCAACACACTGCTGGCGATGCTGGCCTGTAATATGCCGGCAGACAGCAAAACGATCCTGACCCTTGCAACAACGGATGAGTACCGGCATGATTTGTATGATGAGCTGAAAAAAATAAATAAATTATCACTGTTCCCTAAATCTTATTTGTCGCAACAACAGCTGGCCCAGAGCCGTTTGTACGAGTATGCATCTGAAGAAGATCCGCCCCTAAGCATTGTTTCAGTTGGTTCAAAGACCATGTTGTACAAAGGAAAGCAACAGAAATTCTATCTGTTTAAAATCAGTTATGATGAAGGACCCGAAGCAGAGTATTACCTGGGTGTTGCCGGTCCTTACGATACCAATGCTGCTTCCATGTCCAGTTCCCATGATGTAACCGGAATGTATTGGGATGAAGAATTTGATGCAAAAAACAAAGACAAACAACTGGAGGCCTATCTGAAATCGCTGGAAATAGTGGAGGAGTAAGGGGGGCTTCCGTTATGGATTAATCGTTTTCACTGCGGGGTTCCAGCAGCTTTGTGGTTACTGTGGCGATCAAAATACCGGCGGTATAACAAAGCGGGATGAATAATTCGATGGTCGGACTGAAAAAATTAACCCCAAAAAAGAGACAGGAACCCAGCATGGCCAGGATGGCAGTGCCACTGATAATGGGTTTGATTCTTTTGATTTGTTTCAGGGTATGATGGGGGAGCCGGTGAAAAAGAAAATAGCATAACAGAAAGATCAGCCAGGAAAAAGCGCCTCCAAAAATGATGGCCAGCGCAAAGAGAGCGAGGATCATATCCGCATCTTCCCGGCTCAACGTAAAACGGGTAATGCATACAAAGGTCAGCAGGACTGCACTCCACAACACAGATCTTATCCAGAGCCGATAAGGATAATTTTTATGGAAAATTGTTTTCAATGGCCTGCCAGTAATGATTAGTTCATCGAATAGTGCAGCATATAATGCGTATTAGCTCAGAGCCGGAATCTGAGGGAGAGCGCCGGAATATTTTTTACAGTGAATTGATGGGGGTTGAATGTTGGCTGTAAATCTATACTGGCTGTGGCAAGTTTCGCCCTTTTCTTGTTTTTGCCTGATGCGATAAAGAATGGTATGCTGGTCAGGATGGCAGCTCCGCCACCAATTACTAAGGGCATGGCAGCATCAAATGATATATTACCGGTAGAAGCAATAATAAATGCAGTGGAACCGATTCCGAAAAGAATGCCCGCCACCATTTTCTGCTTTTTGCTTTTCATCAGGTATTCTTCTTTACTAAGCCGGGTTGCCGGATCTTGTTTTTCCTGGCCAAAACAGCAGGTCATGCAAGTACAGCAGACAAGGATGAGCAATAGTTTATTCATCAGTATGATTTTTGATCAGTACTTAAATCATTTTAAAAACAAAGGCAGCAATCAAGGCGCCGATCACAGGACCCACGACCGGGATCCAGCTATAGGACCAGTCGCTGTCACGTTTACCCGGAATGGGCAAGAGGAAATGGGCGATACGTGGACCCAGGTCACGGGCCGGGTTGATGGCATATCCGGTGGGACCACCAATTGATAAACCAATTCCCAGTACGAGCAGACCTACGGGCAGGGCATCCAATGTGCCCAGTGTATTGGTTGGTTTTGACATGGCGAGGGCACCAAACATGAGCAGGAAACTGCCAATGATCTCAGTGATCAGGTTAGGCAGTACACTGCGAATGGCGGGGGCATTACAAAAAACAGCCAGCTTTAAATCTTTATCAGCTGTAGCAGCAAAATGCTGGAAATAAGCCAGCCAGGCAATAGTGGCACCTGCGATGGCTCCGGCAAATTGTGCCATTAAATAAACCGGAAGCATATCTGCATCAAATTGACCGGTGGCGGTTAATGCAATGGTAACGGCAGGATTCAGGTGGCCACTTCCGCCCAGACTGGTGGAACTATACACCCCCAGGAATACGGCCATGCCCCATCCGAAAGTGATCACAATCCAGCCACTGTTCTGGCCTTTGCTACCAGTTAATAATACATTGGCTACAACGCCGCAGCCCATGGTAATGAGTAAGGCCGTTCCGGCAAATTCTCCGATAAAAGGGGACATAGCAATTGGTTTTAGTTTTGGTTGCTGCTGCCGGGGATATAATTGGAAGCAGTGGTCTTAAAGATATTAATTTGTTCATTGATCCAGTACTCCTCTTTTTGCATCACTACTGCCATCATCCGGGCAATGGACGGGGCCATTTTTATTGCCAGCCGCGCATCGAGCAGTAATTGCCGGGTCCGGCGGGAGAGAAAATCTTCCAGGGTCATGCACATTTCCTGCTGCACGGCATGACTGACCAATTCCTCCAGCTGGGTTTCAGTTAGCATATCAATGTTTACCACCGGTGCTGGCTGATCATGTCCATTCAGCAACAGGGTTTTTGTGATACAGTCTCCCGCAGCCAGATTAAAAGTTTGTACCGCCAGGTCAATTGTTTCTTCCGCCATTTTCCGGTAGGTGGTCCATTTACCGCCATTGATGGTGATCATTCCTGAATCGGAAACGGTTATGGCATGATCCCTCGATAAAGCGGCAGTTTTTTTATTCTTTCCTTTTATTAAAGGTCGCAGACCGGCGAACATACTCCGGATATCCTGCAGCGAAGGATCCCTGCTCAGGTAACGGCCGATATGGGATAGGATAAATTCAATTTCAGTGGCCAGCGGAATGGGTTCTGACGATATATGATTAATCGCGGTATCGGTAGTGCCCAGTACAATTTTATCATGCCAGGGAACGGCAAATAAAACCCGGCCATCATCTGTCCTTGGAATCATAATAGCAGAGTCGCCGGGGAGAAATTCTTTGTCCACTACCAGGTGGATACCCTGACTGGGACTGATCATTGGCTGATGAAAAGGATCATCCATTCTCATGATAGTATCTGAAAATACACCGGTCGCATTGATCACACACCTGCTTCTGATTTCGTAATCCTGGTTACTGAATTCGTCCCTGGCCCAGACCCCGATTATTTTATTTTGTTGTTTCAGCAGTCCGGTCACCGGAAAATAATTCAGCAGGATGGCCCCCTGCTCATCGGCTGTTTGTGCAATGCTGATAGCGAGTCGGGCATCATCAAATTGTCCGTCGTGGTAAAGGACGGATCCTTTTAAGTTTTCCGGATCTAATGTAGGTGCCCGTTCCAATGTCTCTTCTTTCGATAAAAAAAGGGAGGGACCCAGTCCCAGTTTGCCGGCCATTTTATCATAGATCTTCAGGCCGATGCCATAGAAAGGTTTTTCCCACCATTTATAATTGGGAACAATGAATGCCTGGTTGTGTACGAGGTGGGGCGCATTCCGGAGTAAGAGACCTCTTTCTTTCAACGCATCCATCACCAGGCGTATATTTCCCTGTTGCAGGTATCGAACCCCGCCATGCACGAGTTTGGTGCTTCGGGAAGAAGTTCCTTTGGCAAAATCATGTTGTTCTAATAAAATAGTTTTCAAACCGCGGGAAGCTGCATCCAATGCAATACCCAGACCGGTAGCGCCGCCGCCGATGATGCAGCAATCGAATTCGGGAGTAGAGCTGATTTTATGTATTGATGCGGATCTGTTCATGGGAAATGGAAATGTTCAATACTTATGATTGCAGATACTAGAAAATTTTCAATGCTCAATTATCAATTTTCAATGTTCAAGTTATCGGCGGTAGTGGTCAGCAATTTTGCCAGAGTTAGTTTATTTATGCTTGCCCGAAACATCTTCGTCCTGGGCTACCTCAAACGCTCCTTACTAGTATATGAGCATTGAACATTGAGCATTGAATATTGAACATTTTCTTTCTTTATGAAGTATGAATTAATCAACCTCCTATTCCCCTGCCCAATAAATGGCTGCTTTCACCGCTCTTTGCCATCCTTGAACCAGTTCGGCTTTCTTTGCTGCATCCATAGAGGGGCTGAAGGTTTTATCGGCCTGCCATTGTTCCTGTATCTCGCCGATATTTTTCCAGTATCCTACTGCCAGTCCGGCCAGATAGGCCGCACCCAGTGCCGTGGTTTCTGTGATCCGGGGTCTGATTACTTTTGTTTGGAGTACATCACTCTGAAATTGCATCAGTTGATTATTTACCGTTGCACCGCCATCTACCCTGAGTTCTGCAATGCTGATGCCGGCATCGGCTTCCATCGCTTTTAGTACATCATAGGTTTGATAAGCAATACTGTCCAGCGCGGCACGTGCAATATGCGACTGGCTGCTGCCTCTGGTTAATCCGAAAATACTTCCTCTGGCATATTGGTTCCAGTGCGGGGCGCCTAAACCTGCAAATGCAGGAACAATGTAAACACCACCACTATCATCCACTTGCGCAGCCAGTGATTCCACTTCTGCAGATGTGCGGATAATTTTAAGTTCATCACGTAGCCATTGTACAACAGCACCGGCAATAAATACACTGCCTTCAAGTGCATAATGTGTTATGTCGTTCACCTGCCAGGCAATAGTTGTGAGGAGGTTATTATTGGAACGGATGGCTCTTTCACCTGTATTCATCAGCATAAAGCAGCCGGTGCCATAGGTATTTTTTACCATGCCGGGTTGGGTACACATTTGTCCGAATAAAGCCGCCTGCTGATCACCAGCGATGCCTGCCACAGGTATCCTGCTATCAGGAATAATATTGCCGGTGACACCGTAAATACGGCTGCTGGGTTTTACTTCAGGCAGAATAGCTGCAGGTATATCAAAGAGTGCGAGCAGATCGGCGTCCCATGAAAGTGTATGGATATTATACAACATGGTTCTGGAAGCATTGGATACATCGGTTACATGCACTTCTCCATTGGTTAATTTCCAGGTGAGCCAGGAATCAATGGTACCGAATGCAAGTTCTCCATTCACTGCTTTCTCCCGGGCACCGGGTACATGATCCAGCAGCCATTTGAGTTTGGTGGCAGAGAAATAAGCATCAATGATCAGTCCCGTTTTATCGCGGATCATGGATGCATGTCCGGCTGCTTTTAATTCATCGCAGTATGCGGCTGTCCGGCGATCCTGCCATACAATGGCATTGTAAACGGGCAGACTGGTTTTGCGATCCCACAATACAGTTGTTTCCCGCTGATTGGTGATGCCGATACCTGCAATCTGCTTCATGGTAATCTGCGCATTGGCCATGGCTTCGGCAATGGTGCCAAACTGGGTGCTCCAGATTTCATTGGCATCATGTTCCACCCAACCGGGTTGCGGATAAATCTGTTTGAATTCTTTCTGGGCAAGGCCTTTGATATTGCCCTGGTGGTCAAAAATCAGGCTGCGGCTGCTGGTAGTGCCCTGATCAAGGGCCAGCATAAAATGGGACATAGCAGGTTATTTAGTCAGGCAGTTAAGTTAAAGGAAAAAACCTACAAACCACTAAGTGGGCGAACGGTCTTTCTTTCAATTAGCTAATTTGAAGAACCTGTTATTGTATGAAGCTGTCCATCGTCATAATTGTTTGTAAGAATGATGCTGCCGGAACCGTCAGAACACTTCAAAGTCTGCGCCTGCCCGGGGCCGATCTTGTATTATATGATACCAGTAAATCCGGGATTGCAAAAGATGTTGCTGGTTTTTATGGTGCCCGCTGGGTGGAGGGTGACTGGCGGGGTTATGAACAGGTTCGGTATCAGGCGGCCTTGTCTGCCATGCATGACTGGATACTGATGCTGCATACCGGGGAGGAATTGGATAACCAGTTGCACCAATCTATTAAGGAACTGGAATATCAGGAGCGAAGGGTAGCTTACCGGATCAGGTTCAAATCTTTATTTCACCGGAAATGGCTCTGTCATGGAGAGTGGGGCGGGCATTATCATATCCGTCTGGCCAATAAAAAGACTGTTTCAACAGGGGATCATAAAATAAACGAAAAAATTTTCAGGCAACAGGGAATACCTGTCCAAAAACTCGAAGGCAATATTTTGCACCGGGTATTGAATGACCGGCAATGGCTGCGAAGCAAACTCTGGAGGGATGCCAGGCTCGCCGCCATTCGTTATTACCGGCATGGACAACATTGTACCATCCTGCACCTGGTTATTTCCCCGGTGATTGCTTTTATTCAGCATTATTTATTGAAACGGGGCTTCCTCGATGGCAGGCAGGGATATGTGTGTGCAAGATTGGGTGCCTGGTACACATTTGCCAAGTATAGTCAGCTAAGAAAAATATACCAGGAATTAAAAAGCCACCCGGAAACTGCCAAATACACCAAATGATTTGTCGCCTTCTTTAGGCAGGGAGGAAGGAAGCACTCTCCATACAAAATCAATCCGCAACACTTTAAAGATATTATCTACCCCTGTGCCCAGTTCAAGATAAGTATTGCCATTGAGGGTTTGAAAAGTATAGCCCTGTTTGAAATTGAGTGCCCGGTTGGCGGGACTGAGGCTGCCCCACAATGTTTTAGCAGTCCAGAACTGGCGGAGCCGGAGTTTGGGAAATAAGCGGAAGATTCCATTTCCGATATTGTGTTCGATATTGATACCGGCATATTTATCATGAATGAACTCCCAGCGGTTCATCATATTGAACGCATATTTATTATAGTAGTAGAGTTCATTGCCCGGTGCAATATCCAGTAAAGTATAAGGTAAGGTGCCGAAGGTTTTACCTCCGTACACATACCAGGAAATATTTCCAAAGGGCGGGATCTTGAAATTATCGGAGATACTGGCTGATAACTTGGTATAATTATAACTGCTGCGTAATACACCGGCAAATCCCCGGCTGATATTGATTTCACCAATGGGGTAAGCACTACCGAGACTGGTACGGTAGAATTGTGATTCCAGGAAACGTTCCAGCCAGGCGAATCGCAATTTGAGGGAAACTTCAAATGTAGTCATCGGATCACCGGAGGCAGTGGCTCTGAAGGAATCGAGTGGTACCAGGTTGCGAAGCGGCAGGGTGGATTTGTGGATGACCGTGAGCCGGTTCGACATCCAGGGCAGCACCTCTTTAAAAAATTCCAATCTTTTTTCTTCTACTTTGATATTCTTTACCGGAATGCCCTGCTTTCTGATGGCCAGGGAAAAAATATTATCCTGCGATACTTCTCCATAATAATTCTGACCCCAGTCCAGGTCATTGGTATAGGCGGCGTAGAAATAAGTACGGGGATCTTTGTTGGGAAGGAAAAATGCTTCCGCCATGCCTTTGAGTTTTTTATCACCAAATCCATAGGCCAGGTAGGTATGCAGTTTTATTTTTTTGTTGAAATGCTTATTGGTGCCAAGATCGAATCTAAGTCTGAGGCCTTCCCAGCCATTGGTGGAAATCCAGTTGAACCAGGGGCCGATCTGGTAATTACCGATATCCTTATAGCCGGTGCCAATAAAGGCCAGGGTCTTGGTGAATTTTTGAAAGACGGGTGCCTGTGTCAGTGTATCAATCATTTTGATGATGCCGCTTTCTGTCTTACTCAGGGGTTCATGCCTGGACGATGTCCAGAAATCCTTTGGCTTCTCTGCCGCCTGTGGAAGGGTGATGATTTCTTCCACCGATTTATTCTTTTGTAGTTCTAGTGTAACGCTGCTGTCGTTCACCAGTATATTCCGGTAGGTGGTAGTTTTTCGGCCGATAAACCCCGGTTTGTCGGATCCGGTGGGAGAGACATCCAGTACATATTTGTCTTTGGATAAAAACCAGGTACTGTCGTTGAGCAATTGATATTCCTGGATGATACTAAGGTTCTCTACAAAATTCACATTGGCTTCTTTGCCGAGGCGCAGGTTCATTTTTTGTATGGCGAAACTACCCAGGTGTACCCAGCAATCACCTTCGAAAGTATCACCGCCTTTTCTTCTGGGTGTGAACACAAGGTGAAAATAACGTTGCCCTGCCACCATCTGCGTATCTATAACGCTGTAGTTATAATAGTAGTCTCCGTTATCACTGATCGGACTTACAAACTGTTTATCAAAGACGGGGATGAAATTATTATAGACATTCACTACCTGGTCCATGCCGCCCAGGAATTTCAGCATGCTTTCATTTCTGATGCCATTGGGATTGGCGGCCTTGATGATTTCTCTTCTTCTCTTGGGGTCTTTCTGGTAGTAGTAATCAGAAAGTGCTTCCACAATATAGGTGGGCAGGTAGCGGGTGCCTTCTGCCGTATCAATATTCTGATTGATCAGGTCGGTAACGGGTTTGAGGGGTTTCAGTTTGCCGAATTTCTGGAAATTGATATTCTTCAGATCCAGCTCCAGTTTATTATAGAGTTCGTAGGAGAAATTATTAAAGCGAAACCGGTCGTTCTCTGGTTTATGTTGTACAATTTTTCTCCAGACCAACAGACCTTTATTCACCCGTACTTTAACTGATGCGCCTTCACTGTATGTGCCGCGCTCCAGATTGATCGTAAGAAAGATGGAATCTTTTTTGGCCGGGATGATGTAACGAAAGGGCTGATAGCCCACACAGGTGATCAGCAGGCTGTCGGAGGGCCAGTTGTTGACGGAAAACCGGAAGTTGCCGGCACTGTCGGTCAGCTTGCCAACCGTACTGCTCCCGAATTTAACGGAGGCAAAGGGTATCTTCTCTTCACTACTGGCATCCTGGACCTGTCCACTGATAAACTTACCCTGACCTATTGCACTGGCCTTGAGCAGGATAAAGAGGAAAAGCAGTAAAGCGTTTCTGAAGGGTAACTGTTGGTTCATTCTTGCTTAAAATTACATCGCCCGGACAGATTTTGAACTGTTAATTAATAATTAAGCATCATGAGTTGGTAAAAAATCTTTGGAAATATGCAAATGGTCTATTTACTTTGTAGTACAAAGTGCTTTTTTATGGAGAATACCAAACCCCAACAGGCAGGCAGCCGGCCGGAACAGGCGCTGGAGGATATCAGGCAGATGATGGAACGGAGCAGCCGTTTTATTTCGCTGAGCGGATTGAGTGGAGTGGCAGCCGGTATCTGTGCCCTTGGAGGCAGTTGGGTCGCAGGGGAAATGATTCAATCCTACTATGGCAGTTATAACAGCCGTGGCTTTTTTACCGGAGATGATTTCAGTCGTTTAAAGATCAAACTGATCGGACTGGCGCTGATTATTTTTATCCTGGCTTTTTGTTCTTCCTTTTATTTTACCTGGCGCAGGGCTAAGAAGCAGGGGGTTTCTCTCTGGGGACCTGTTTCCAAACGGGTGTTCTGGAATATGATGGTTCCTTTGATCGCCGGGGCTGGTTTTATTCTGGGGATGTTACGCTATGATGAATGGAGCTTTGTTTCATCTGCCTGTCTTTTGTTTTACGGACTGGCCCTGATCAATGCCAGTAAATACACCGTAACAGATATTCGTTACCTGGGTTATTGTCAGATCATACTCGGACTGGTAAATATGTTTTTCATCGGCTACGGTCTTTATTTTTGGGCCGCAGGATTTGGGGTGCTTCATATCCTGTATGGACTGATCATGTGGAAAAAGTATGAAAAGGAAGCAAGCTGATATTTATGAATGATTAGCAATTCAAGGAGCTTAGGTTATGAAGAATCCGATCAATGGTTTAAATAAAGTATTTGAAAGCAGGATCCGCCTGGGGGTCATGAGCATTCTTATGGTGAATGAGGAAGTTAATTTTAATGAATTAAAACAAATGCTGGAAGTAACAGACGGGAACCTGGCCACTCATTTACTGAGTCTGGAAGAAAACGGCTATATCCGGGTACACAAGGGTTTTATTGGAAAGAAAACCAATACCACTTATGCGGTTACCCGTGCAGGTGAAAAAGCATTTGGCGAACATATTGCGGCCCTCGAAGCCATGATCAGGGGCGTGAAGTAAATTTTTTTTGTAAATACACTTTGAAATACAAAGTACTTTTTAATTATGGAAACACAATCAACCACCCCAACAGAGCCCGGAACAGCCGGTACCATTATTCAGTCCATCTGGGACAAAGGAAAATTATTCATGAAAGCTGTTATCATTTTTGTGATGGCCCTTTTTCTTTGGCTGCCCACTACCATGATCATGAATATGGTCAGGGAAAGAGAGTCCCGGCAGCGCGAAGCCATCGCGGATATCAGCAGTAAATGGGCAGGCCGTCAAACGGTAATGACCCCGGTATTGATGGTGCCTTATACGGAGAGCAGCCAGGATGCGAAGGGAGTCATCAGCACCGTTAAAAAGAACGCTTATTTCCTGGCCGGTAATGCCCGGATCAATGCAACCGTGCATCCGGAAAAAAGATACAGGGGCATTTACCAGGTGATCGTATATCACACTGATTTGTCCATCAGCGGAAGTTTTGGCCCGCTGGCTTATGGCGAACTGAAAATTCCTGCGGCCAGTCTGCTATGGGAAGAAGCTGCCCTGCTTTTCAAGGTAACGGATAACCTGAAAGGGATCAATGAAGATGTCCGGGTGCAGTGGAATGACAGCAGTCATTCACTTCTTCCGCAACCATTGGGAGCTTCTCATTTTGAAGATGCATTAATGGCCGTTGTGCCCATGAGTCTGGAAAAAGCCGGATTGGAAAACAAGTTTCAGTTGAAATTTTCACTCAACGGTTCTGAGCAATTATTGTTTGCTGCCCTGGCCCGTGAAACCAGCATCACGATGCAATCTACCTGGAGCAGTCCCAGTTTTACCGGCATCAAACTGCCTGACTCCCGAGAACTGAATGACTCAGGGTTTACCGCCAAGTGGCGTTACCTCAACCGTTCCATGCCACTGGTTTGGAAGAATACAGTATATCCCACAGAGCAATCAGCCATGGGAGCAGATTTGGTGATTGCAGTGGATAGTTATGATAAAACACTTCGTTCGGTAAAATATGCCCTGCTCTGTATCATCCTCACCTTTGCTTCTTTCTTTCTGATCGAAACGATTTACAGAAGGCCGTTGCACTTGCTGCAGTACGGGTTGGCAGGACTAGCCCTGGTGTTGTTTTATACTTTGTTGCTTTCCATTTCAGAGTACACTTCTTTTAACCTGGCCTACCTGCTCGCTGCTGTGTCCACTATTTCACTGGTAGCCTGGTATGTAGGCAGTATCATGCGATCGGGGAAACTGGCGGCCTTTATCAGTCTGGTTTTGGGAGTGGTGTACGCCTATATTTTCAGCATAATTCAGTTGCAGGATTATTCCCTCTTGATGGGCAGCATAGGTTTGTTTGTGGCACTGGCGATTATCATGTATTTCTCCCGTAAACTTCAATGGTCATAAAAATTGTTTATGAAAAAAGGATTGATTCGTTTGCGCTCGGCCATCCTGGTCTACCTCACTCACCGGATTGCATTACCCGTATTAAAAGTGGCGAGAAGACCCATTGCCTTCAACTGGTCGGAGCTGGAATTGTACCAGTTACCAGCAGGAACACTGGGGCATGATCTCTGCCAGTTTCTGGAAAAAAGAAATCTTGCTTTGATGAAACACTATGCCCGGCATGATATCAAACATGTGTTACTCGGTTATGATACCACTGATGTGGGGGAAGCATCACTGCAATGTTTCATGATGGGCAACGGACGGCTGTCCTTCCCCGTTCTGGCTACTGTGATCTATAGTTTTGTTACGATGCCGGAACACTGGACAAAAATGAAACAGGCTTACCGGGAAGGGAAAAAATGCCAGTCTTTTCATCACTGGGAGTGGAATGATCTGATGCCTGTACTCACAACTGAATTAAGAAGTAAAATTTTTAAAACAGCTATATGAAGAATCCAGTTCCGGCCGTCTGGCTCCTGGCCAATTTGATACATCCGGTAATACTGATGCTTTGGTTCAATGATGGGATATTGGCTTTTAAAAGCGAAGACATTGGTATTGGTGTGATGATTTTTATCTATGCCTTTCTTTTTTCAATCCCTTCGTTGCTATTCGGCTTACTGGCTGAGTATATCATTTCAGGCATTGTGAAAGATGCAATTTATCGTTACCTGTTCTGGCTCTGTTTAGCGCCACTGCTGGCAGTACTGAACTGGGTGTTAGTAGCCCTGCTATTTGACGGTGGTGTAAGGTGGATGGAATTATCACTTGCCATACCCTCGATGATTGCCGTGCTACTCGCTTCCCTGATGCGGTATCGTTCATTCCTGAAGCAGGAATCAGCAACAATAATAAATGAAAATGAAGCCGAATCAGTTTCATAAATCAACCGGTTTTACCTGGCGGGATCGCTGGCGAAGCGTTGGCTTTGCCCTGCAGGGGATACTGGTGTTTATTAAAAAGGAACAGCAGGCACGCCTGCATGGAATAGCTACGCTATTGGTATTGGTACTGGCCATTTATTTTCAGGTGAATAGCTATGAAGCCATCGCCCTGACCCTGTCGGTTGGGTTAGTATGGTCGGCCGAAATTTTTAATACGTCAATAGAACAAATCATGAATTATATCTCCAGAGAAAAACAACCAGCTATTAAAATCATCAAGGACCTGGCTGCCGCCGCTGTGCTGGTTTCGGCCCTTACTGCCCTGCTGGTGGGTGCCTTTGTCTTCATCCCTAAAATCATTGCTGTATGGTAGCATTAAAATTATTCCGTAGAAAATGGGTTGGGAAACCCCTTGAGCTCACAGACTGGTTATGGCTGTCGGTTACATTTAGTATTCTCTTATTGATTGCCCGGGTACTGGTTACAGAAGAGATCACTTATCTATTTCTACCCTGGAATCTTTTCCTGGCCTGGGTGCCTTTACTGATTACACGATGGCTGCAAAATGATATCCGTTTGATGGAAAAGAAATGGGCATTTTTATTATTACTTGGTATCTGGCTGCTCTTTATTCCGAACTCATTTTACATCATTACCGATCTGTTTCATTTAACACATATTGATTCTGCGCCTAAGTGGTTCGATCTGCTCCTGCTTTTTTCCTTTGCCTGGAATGGTTTGTTATTGGGCATCCTGTCGGTAAGAAAGATGGAATTTTTTGCCAGCCTGCAATTCAGCAAGCCAATTTCGCAGGTCTTTGTATTTGTGGTGATGTGGCTCTCGGCCTTTGGTATCTATATCGGTCGCTTTCTGCGGTTTAACAGCTGGGATGTGCTGACCAATCCTTTTTCGCTGATGGGCGAGATTGGCGAAATGATCCTGCAACCGGTAACGCATGGCTTTGCCTGGGGAATGACCGTTTGTTATGCGGCGTTTATGAGTCTGCTGTACTTTACGTTAGGGAAAATTAGAAATTGAAAATTGAAAACGCGGAGACCATTTTCAATTTTCAACCTTCCCTATTCAACTTAGAAGTCAAGTCCCATGGCTACATACCACTGCGGCTTTCCTTTGAATACTCCGTTCATCTGCCAGGCGGCATCTACCCGCATAAAATATCCCAGCAGGGTGCTGCGGGCACCGAAACCATAACCACCGGCAAAGGGACCGATTCCTCCGGCTTTCACTTTAAAAGTAAGAGGAGGGGAAACATAGGTAACGTTGGGCCTTTCGATTTTATCGTAAGCACCGTTCCATGCGGTTCCCAGATCTACAAACTGTACAATCTGGAAATTGCGGAGGAAGGCATTATTGATCGGCTTGTTAAACAGCGATGTAAATACCGGTACCCTGATTTCACTGTTGATAACCACGGCATTGTTTCCATTGGCTACATTCTGTTTGAAGCCGCGCAGGTTCACTGCCAGTGTCTGATAGGCATAATTGCCATCGGGATCAGGTTGGTTATTGGCATCGAAATAACGGAAAGAGCCGTCAGCTTTCTGGTTGCTGCCAAACATCAGCCAGTTGTCCACGCCACCGAGATAGTAAATCATTTTCTGATTTCCCCAGGAGAAATCCCCGGCTGCTCTTACTGCCCATGTAATATTGCGGTAAAGGGGCAGGTAATGTCTGCCATCAAATCCAAAATTGAATGTGGTTGGGTACTTTTTTCCGCCGGTAGACGGTCCGCTGGTTTTAATCCTGGCATTTACATCCATGTACACTTTCCAGCGAAGACCATTCCAGATATTCAGTGTGGGGGTAATGGCATCATCATGCACAAATTCAATATGGCTCAGCAGGTATTTATCTTTAATATCTTCCAGTTCCAGGGAGAGTGGTGAAGTAAAGCTATTGGCCAATATCACGAGCTTATCGCTTCTTACGCCAGCATTGATGCGCAGACTTTTGATCTTATTGAAAGGATAAGTTACTGTAGCCTGGTACAGGTTAGAAAACTGTTTGGCATTGAAATCGCCCACATTGGTACTAACCGCTCCCGCCGCACTGCTGCGATAATAAGTAAAGCCGTAGTCAATTCTTTTCTTGAGATACTGGGTGGTGAAAACATACTCGTTATTCTCCAGGTCCGGACTGATCCGGAATCCGCCGGCGAATTTCCAGTCTTCCATCAGATCGGATGTGCCCACCCTGATGATGCCATTCAACGGATCACCATTGCTCAGTTGGATCGGACCTGCACCTCCGCCATAGGGCTGGTAACGGGTCACCAGTACGTTATTATTGAAACCGCTCACGAGGTAATCGTTAAAAAACTTCGGCGGACGGTATTCCCACACTTTTGCTTTTTTCAGCGTAGATTCTTTGACGACCATTTCACCACTGACCACATTCCCTAGTCTGCTGGAATCGTTTTTTTCATCTTCAAACCCACTATTGAAAAAGTCCTTTTGTTTTTTGGAAAGGGTATCTGACTTAGGTGTGATCAGCGCTTCTTTTCTCACGGATTTCTTTTCCTCTTCAATCACTTTGCGCATGTACTCCGTTGGTCTGGCCGTAATATTCCGGCGGCGCAAAGTGGTTTCATCCACTTTCAGGCGGTAGAGTAATTTGGTATCTCCCAGTTTTACCACTTCACTCACCATCTGGTTATCACCGGCTGTCCTGGTTTCCAGCATACTGCTTTGGTAGTTGGTCAGCGGGAATACATAAGATGAATCGTTGGTAATAGAAACATATCCCACGGAATCAATATCGGTCTTGCTCCATTCTTTGAGCAGACTGTCCACTTCTTTTCTGGGCGGGTTGCGAAGAACTTCATCACCGATAAACACCAGCGTATCCAGTCCGGCCCTTTCTGTAGTAAAGAAACCGGCATATCGGTTGTTTATGCCATTCTCATCACTCACAAAAGTAAAATGCGACTGGTTATACTGAGAAGGGAAACGGGCATTGCCTCTTTTCAGGTCGGTGAGTTTGGACAATTGTTTGAATTCGGATTTATTCCAGTTGTCAACCAGGTAAATATTAAAATGCTTACCGGGTAATGAATCATCACTGCTGGCTGCCAATGCAGAAGGGCGGTTGCTGGAATAAAGAATACCTGTTTTGCTTGGGAAGGCCACAAAGGATGGATCCAGGTCATCGTACACATCATTAGTGACCTGCTCGAATGTTTGTTTATCTATTTTGTACACATAGATATCTGTTTGTCCGCTGCGCACCCCGCTGAATAAAAGGGTATTATTATCCAGCATGTATTTCATGTCCTGGATCTGGTCAAATTTTTCATCCATTACATGTTTCCAGAGTTTGGTCCGGTTGACCAGATCATACACAAAGAAATTGGTCTTGCCTTTATCGTTATACAACACAGCCAGTCTGGTGCCCTTGCCATCCCAGGCCAGCAGGGGATAATTGGGGTGCAGGTCTGTTTCGCGGGTACGTACACCCAGTTTCAGCAGGACTTTCTTGTTCACAAAATTTTCCATCAGCACTACCTGGTAGCGGCCCTGTTTGTATTCGGTAACAGCATAGGTAAAACTGCGGGGAAGGGGATTGGCATTAAAGCGGATAAAATCTTTTTTGCCGATATCTTCTGAAACGGATAATTGTCCGCGTGGGGTATTTCTTCTTCCACGGATATCCTTGAAATAACGCTCCTGTACTTCCGTCATAAAGTTTTGCAGGAGTTTTTTGAATTTCATTTTGGCGATCTTATTCGACGCATTGTTCAGGTTGCGATAGATCCGGGAGAGGTAAAGGAAATAAGTAGTCTTGTTTTTTCCGTACTTGTCTGCAACGTATTTCCAGAATGCATGTCCAGCCAGCAGGGGTTTATCAAAAGCAAAATGATAGAATGTTTTGTATTCACCATTCAGCATCACGCCCCGCAGGTCATCATCCAAACGGTTATTCCAGTTTTCGGCGGCGAAAGCGATATAGCCATCAGTGAGCCATTTTGGTAAATCGAGCAGGGCCTGGTTGGCGGCAAATTCACCCAAGTCATCTCCGAAGAGCAGGTTATCTACCAGCACTTTGGCCAATCCTTCTCTGATCTGGCGGCGGAGATTATCATGATTTCCATCGAAGTAAACAATCATTTTATTATTCACCAGCTTTGTTACCCCGCCGGTATTCTGCCAGTCGATCCCCAGTCCGATATTGGACTGTTGCATCTCATCATAGTTGTTATATACCACGATATTGATGCGTCGCTGGGAACCATATTCAACAAATTCTTCAATGGAAGGAAGTTCCTGTTCGGCCACCTGGGCTACAAACTTGCCGAGGCCCAGTCCATCCTGACTGAAATAAGTATTGAAATTTTCGGTCTGGTAGTATTTCCATTTGAATTTCTGGTACTGCACACGGTTCTTTCCAAATTCAACGGTATTAACCTGGGCAGTTGCAGTTTGCAGCAGGGCAAGGGAACCAATCGTCAGCAGGGGAATAAGTTTCTTCATAGCGTCTTTATTGAGCCGGGAAAAGGAGAATCGCATAAAACAGGCAGGTAGCTGCCGGAAACCGTTTTTTTTGTTTCCATTTTTGCTAAAAAGGAAGGTATATGTCCAATCCTCCCGCCCAGTTTCCCGGAAATCCTTTTTAATCCGTATAATCGTAGTTCTAAATTAAGGAAAACCATCCATGTTATCTGTTAAGTCCTTCACTTTTAGCCCTGTCCAGGAGAATACCTACCTCCTTTATAACGAACAGAAGCAATGCTGCATTATTGATCCGGGCTGTTATTTCCCGGAAGAAAGGGAGGAATTAAAAACGGGCATTGAAAAGACAGGCCTGAACCCCGTTTTGCTGCTTAATACCCACTGCCATCTTGACCATGTTTTTGGCAATAAATACGTGGCAGAAACCTGGAAACTGCCCCTGCATATCCACCCCAAGGAGCAACCGGTTCTTGATTTTGCCCCCCAATCCGGAAAAATGTGGCAGCTACCCTTCGACAATTATGAGGGCACTCCGGTTTATCTGGAAGCAGGAAAAATGATCAAAATCGGGGAAGAAGAGCTGGAAATCCGGTTTGTACCGGGACATTCACCCGGAAGTGTGGCTTTTTACCATGCGGCTGGTGGCTTTATTATTGGCGGGGACCTGCTGTTCCAGCTAAGTGTGGGCCGTACGGATCTGCCCGGTGGTGATTTTGACACCCTGGCCAATAGTATCCGGACCCAGTTTTATACCCTTCCCGATGAGACGAAAGTGTATTCGGGGCATGGACCGGTAACAACGATTGGGTATGAGAAGAGGAATAATCCGTTTGTTAGTCAGTCGTGAGTCGACCCCCATCCCCTAAAGGGGTGAAGAGAAGTCGGGAGTAATCAGTCGACAGTAGACAGTCATCAGTCTTCAGTCGTTAGTCATGAAGCATAAATCCGATGGAGAAAGCTGTTTCAACGATTAAGCTAGTACCGGTTCTCAATATCCCAATATCTGAATATCATAATATCCCGCCTTCGCTAAAGCTATGACGGGCGAAGCAATATCCTACTCTCCACTTCCTAGCCACTCGCCACTCGCCACTAGCCTCTCCCCTTTATCCATTTCCCAATCACCGGCATCTTCACCAATTCCTTCCTTTCAATCTGTACAACAAACCAGGTAAAAAATAAGAAGAGTCCCGTGGCCAGTCCGAGGTTGAACCAGTGATTGTCCAGGAAATAAACGGCCCCGCGATGGACACCATAGAGCAACACTACCAAAACAATATAGGCAATGAGTTTTTTCCTGGCATAAGGAACCGGGTAGTGTTTCTGTCCCAGTTTATAACTAACAATCATCATGAACAGATAACAACAGAAAGTAGCGATGGCGGCACCGAGATAATGCAGCTTTGGGATGAGGATGATATTTAAGACAATCGTAATCGCGGCCCCGGCCAGGGTAATCATGGCTCCGGTGAGGTTCTTGTGTTTTAATTTATACCAGATGCTCAGGTTATAATAAATACCCAGAAAGATATTTCCCAATGCCAGCAAGGGTACTACCTGCAAACCTTCTACCCAGGCCGGTTTGCGGATGGCAGTAAAGAACCAGGCAAATACATCAATGTATAAACTGATCAGCAGGAACATGAAGCAGCAGGCGATCACAAAAAATTTCATGATGCGGGCATAGGTACGGGGTGCATCATCTTCCTTGCTGCGGTTGAAGAAAAAAGGTTCGGCAGCCATCCGGAAAGCCTGGATCATGATGGTGATCAGCACCGCCAGCCGGTAAATATTTCCGAATATACCCAGTTCATGTTTGGCTTCCTGTTCAGGAAGGTCCACCACATGCTGGTAAATCAACCGGCTCAGCATATCGTTGATCATGCCTCCCATCCCTACAAAAATCAGGGGCCAGGAATAAGTCATTACTTTTTTCCAAATGGCTCCATCAAATTGAAAACGGATCTGTGAAAATTCTTTCCGGAGAATGATAAACGTCAGCACACTGCCACAAATATTTCCGATCAGGTAATAGCCAATACCTGTGTTTTTATTGTACACAGTGCTCATGAAACTGTCGGGGTGATTCTGCAGGTATTTAGGCAGAATACCCAAAAAGAAAATTACCACAATAACATTCAGCAGTACGCCGGCGATCCGCGCAAAAGCATATCGTTTAGGCCGGTTTTCCTGACGAAGGCGGGCAAAGGCCAGGGTGCTGATGGCATCAAAGAAAATGATCACGGCCATCCAGGTGATATATTCCGGATGGTTCTCCAGATTGGCAGCCCTGGCAATGGTTCCCTGGAATAAGAAAAGCAGGGCTGTAAAAAAAATCGTGGAGCCAATCAGTGAAACAGAAAGTGTGTTGTAGAGTTTGGTGCGGTCATGATCCTGCGAAAAACGGAAATAGGCTGTTTCCAGTCCGTAGGTAAATACAATATTTAAAAAGGGAATGATGGCATACACCTGTGTCAGATCAGCAGTAGAAGCAGGCTGGGCAAAAAGCAGGGGCAGGGATAAATTCATCAGGTAGCCCAAAAAACGACTGGCAATGGTGGGCACACCATACCATAATGTTTGTCCTGCCAGTTTTTTTATGCCACTCAAAGGATTGGAATTTTCAGCCCCTTCTGTTTTGGGCTTTGACAAAAGTAGGTACTGTACGGGCAAAAAACGAATCCTGATACGATTCTGATTCCTTCTTTATCCATCCATGCAACGCCTTCCTGCCCTTTTTTCGTCAAAGTTTTGCTAAAGATGGGAGACAGGCATTTATTGCTCCTGTATCTTTACAGACAAAAACGGTGCTATGAAGAAAATGGGATTAATTGTTTCAGGTCTGCTGATGACGGTATTGTCATTCGGACAGTCTTATGAGGCTTCTATTCAGTACGACAAAAAGAAACAGCAGGCTATTGCCATTGATTTTGTATTCCAGCCACAGGCAGTGGAGAATGCCATCGTGCAAAAGCTGGCTAAAATGGGATATAAGCCTAAGGAAGAAAAAGGGATATTGAACCGCGACAAGGGGTTTCTGGTATTCAAGAATATATTCATCACCGATATCATGTCCGACCGGATGGATTATCTCATCAAGGTGGAACGCAAGAGCCGGAAGGAAGCAGACGAATCCATCATGTATCTCGTGATGCTGAAAGATGATAAAAATGCCATGGGGATAATGGATGCCGGGGATGTGGGCCGTGCCAAATCTTTTCTCAATAATCTTTTACCCGAAGTGGAAGCTGCTGATCTGGAACTGCAGATCATTGCCCAGCAGGAAGTAGTGGCCAAAGCCGAAAAGAAACTCCGTGATCTGAAAGAGGAACAAACCAGTCTGGAAAGAAAAATTGCAGATAATAAATCCGGCCAGGAATCTACCCAAAAAGATATTGAATCACAGAAACAGGCCCTGGGCGTACTGGAAGGAAAACGCAGAACCAGCAATTGATTTACTGCGGCCTACTATAGCGACTGTCCTGCAGAAAGGAAGAATCCGTCAAAGTTCTTAAAAACCGGAACAGGTCCAGTGCCTGTGCATCCGACATACTGATCGGGCTGCTGAGTAAAGGGTCCAGCGTGGCACTGGTCTGAATGCCGCTGCGGTAATGATTTATACACTGACTTAATGTATTGAAACGTCCATCATGCATGTAGTTGGAAGAGATATAGCAGTTCCGCAGGGTAGGTGTTTTAAATTTCAATGAATCCTGTCGGAGCCCCGTGATCCGCATTCTTCCAAAATCATTTAATAAAGCATCGACCGGTAAGCCAATATTCCGGAAGCGCTGATCGGTGAACAGTGGTTCGGGGTGACAACTGGCACAATTCGCTTTATAAAGGTTGTAGCCGTTTTGTTCCTGCGTAGTAAAACTCTCCTGTCCTTTCACCACTTTATCATATTTGGAATTGGCGGATACCAGGTAACCGATAAACTGGCTCAGCGCTTTTAAAATATGTTCGGGTCTGATGAATGGGGATCCAAAAACTTTTTTGAAATCCTCCCGGTAAGTTTGGTCTTTTTCAATTTTATCAATGACTCCTTCAAAGCTTTCACCCATTTCAAGATGACCGTTGATTGGCTGGGCAGCGGCATCTGTCAGGTTGCTGAATTCACCATCCCAGTGAAAAGAATTATTCCAGGCCAGATTAAATAATACGGGGGCATTACGGAGCGTGTGCGAATTGTTTACACCATGACTGCGATCGTGTTCAAAAGTGCCGAAGCCGGCAATCTGCTGGTGACAGGAAGCGCAGGGGGTGAGGTTATCAATGGAAAGGCGGGGCTCATAAAATAAGCGGCGCCCGAGTTCAAATCCTTCCTTGGTCAGGGGGTTATCTGAAAAAGTATAGGCCGGTGTGGGAAAGCCGGTTGGAATGTCCTGCTGCAGCCGGGTCAATCCTTTTATTTTTTGTTCTTTGCGGCAGGCACCCAGCAAATGGGTGAGGGAAACAACCGTGATCAGCAATACCAGTATCGTCAGGAGACTATTTCGCACAGGGATGATTGAATAGCTAAAATACGAAACCTTTGCCGCGATCAGTACTGACCGGGTCTGAACTTCTGCCGGCCCGCCTTGATTTCGGCATTTTTCTTTTTCCAGTCCAGCCTTTTTTCTTTGGAAGCCTTGCTCACCCGGGTAGCAATCCGGGCTTTCTTTTTTACCAGGGCTTGTTGGATAAGCTCGTTTATTTTTTCCCGGGCATCTTCCTTATTCGACAACTGGGTGCGATGGGTTTGCGCTTTTACCTGTAAATAACCTTCCTTGCTGATGCGGTTGCTGAGTTTTTCTTTCAGGATTGTTTTCTGTTCTTCCGTCAATAATGCGGATTGATCAATATGAAAAGAGGCAATCACAGCTGTTTCCACCTTGTTTACGTTCTGTCCGCCCTTGCCGCCACTGCGGGTGGTTTGGTAGTTTATTTCGGATGATATGTCGGGGATAGGGGCAGTCATCAGTCTTCAGTCATCAGTCATCAGTCTTCAGTCATCAGTCATCAGTCAGCAGTCAACAGTCTTCAGTCAGCAGTGGACTGTAGACTGTCTACTGTCGACTGATAGTCTGTACATTTGACACTGCAAAGATACAAAATATGCGAGCAGTGATTCAAAGGGTATCAAGGGCCAGTGTTACGATTGAAGGGAAAGGTCAATGCTGCTATTGGCAAAGGATTGCTGGTATTATTGGGAATTGAAGATGCCGATACGGAAGAAGATATCAGCTGGCTGAGTGGCAAAATTGTGAACCTGCGGATTTTTGATGATGCCAATGGGGTGATGAATGAATCAGTACTGGATCAGGGTGGAGATATTATCCTGGTCAGTCAGTTTACCCTGCATGCTTCCACCAAAAAAGGAAACCGTCCTTCTTATATCAGGGCCAGTAAGCCGGAGATTGCGATACCAATCTATGAAAAGATGATTCAGCAGTTAACTACAGATCTGGGCAAACCTATCGGAACCGGCATTTTTGGGGCCGATATGAAAGTGGAATTGCTGAATGATGGTCCGGTGACGATTGTGATGGATACGAAGGGGAAGGAGTAGGCAGTCTGTCAGTCTACAGTCGGCAGTCGACAGTCATCAGTTAGCAGTCGGGAGTCATGAGTCTTTCACAAATGTTCAATCTTCAATTTTATTGCATTCCGATTCTTTCCGTATACACTTTTCCGCCGGGCATTTCGATCATTACATAAAAGGAACTGCGGGTGATGGGAATATCCAATTTGACCTGGCTGCTGTTGATGTCTTTTTGTTCAACAACGCGGTGACCATCGTTGGTCCAGACCATTACATTTTTAATGTTTTTGCTGCTCTTGATGGTGATTTGCCGGCCGGCAGTTAGTATCTTATAGGGTTTGGATTCTTTTTTTACCGGCTGGGCAGCGGTGACCTGCAGGGATACGGATAGGGCAACAATGGCCAATAGCCTGTTTACAGACAGCTTCATAGCATACATTTAATCTTTTAAAGGAATTGGTTTCGCGTTTTCAGCGGGGACGGGGGTCTATAACAACAATTATCGTGCTATATTGCGTATAACCGCCTTAAAAATTTCAAAAATGACTATCGCTCAAGCCCAGCAGCAGGTAGATGAATGGATCAAAACTGTTGGTGTACGCTATTTCAGTGAACTCACAAATATGGCCATCCTCACCGAAGAAGTGGGAGAGCTGGCACGGATCATGGCCCGTACCTATGGCGACCAGAGTTTCAAAAAAACGGAAGAGGGCCGGGAACTGGGCGATGAAATGGCCGATGTATTGTGGGTGTTGATCTGTCTGGCTAACCAGACCGGCGTGGATCTGACCAAGGCACTGGAGAAAAATTTTGAAAAGAAGACCAGCCGCGATGCTGACCGGCACCGGCAAAACGAGAAACTCTGAGATCAGTTCCCGTAAACAGATCCTACATTAATTATTGCTTCTTTGGCAAAAAACTATCGGGTGCCTTCATAAAGCTGGCGCGACAGCCCTTGGAGCAGAATCCGAAAATATGTCCCTTGTAATGGATGGTATCTCCCTTTTTATCATCCACTTTCATGTTGCAAACGGGGTCCTGACGAAGAGTATCGGCACCAAAATAACTATTCATCCCCGTTTGACGGACTGAACCGGCCGCCGTCAAAGCATATACAATACCAGATACACAACTTACAAGGAGAATCGCAAGGGTCAATTTCTTTTTCATCAACAGGAATTTATACAAAGATACAACCCGCCGGAAGTCGTTTGTAGGGCTTATTTTTGCGCCCTGTCCCGGAGGCGGTGCTGGAGAGTGGGCTCAATGGTTAAAAAAGACAGTTTTTGATATGGCAAACGATACGAACAGGTTCCAGGCAATTATCTCCCATTGTAAGGAGTATGGCTTTATTTTCCCCAGCAGTGAAATTTATGATGGCCTGCAGGCGGTATATGATTATGGCCAGATGGGCGCCGAACTGAAAAAGAATATCCGCGATTACTGGTGGAAGAGCATGACCCAGCTGAATGATAATATCGTGGGTATTGATGCCGCCATCTTTATGCATCCCACTACCTGGAAAGCATCCGGTCACGTTGATAATTTCAACGACCCGATGATTGACAATAAGGACAGCAAGAAAAGATATCGCGTTGATCACCTGATTGAAGGTCATGCAGAAAACCTGAAAACAGCCGGCAAAGAAGCTGAAGCAGATGCCTTATTAGCGGCTATGGATGCTTTGTTGGCCAAGGATGATTTTGCAGGACTGAAACAACTGATCGAGGACTACAAGATCAAATGTGCCGTGAGTGAAACCTGTAACTGGACCGATATCCGTCAGTTTAACCTGATGTTCTCCACCGAATTTGGTTCTACGGTATCCAGTGATGCAGAAGACAATAAAGTATACCTGCGTCCGGAAACTGCCCAGGGTATTTTTGTGAACTTCCTGAACGTACAGAAAACGGGCCGGATGAAAATTCCCTTTGGTATTGCCCAGGTAGGTAAGGCTTTCCGGAACGAGATCGTTGCCCGTCAGTTTATTTTCCGGATGCGTGAATTTGAACAGATGGAGATGCAGTTCTTTATTCGTCCTGGTACACAGAAAGAATGGTATGAAAAATGGAAGGAAACCCGCCTCAACTGGCACAAAAGCCTGGGTATCCCAGCCGAAAAGTACCGCTTTCATGATCACGTCAAACTGGCCCACTATGCCGATGCGGCCTGCGATATCGAATTTGAATTCCCGATGGGCTTTAAAGAACTGGAAGGTATTCACAGCCGTACCGATTTTGACCTGAAACAACACCAGGAATACAGCAAAAAGAAACAACAGTATTTCGATAATGATATTGATCCGGCCACGGGTAAGCCTTATGGTAATTATATACCTTATGTCATTGAAACCTCTATTGGTCTGGACCGGATGTTCCTCGCGGTGATCAGTCAGGCCTATGAAGAGCAGGACCTGAGTACTCCTGAAAAGACAGACAGCCGGGTGGTATTGCACCTGCCAGCCAAACTGGCCCCGATCAAACTGGCAGTACTGCCCCTGACCAAGAAAGACGGTTTGCCTGAGCTGGCCGAACAACTCATGGCTGAATGTCGTCCTCATTTCCGTTGCTTTTATGAAGAGAAGGATTCCATCGGTAAACGTTACCGCCGCATGGATGCCCTGGGCACTCCATTCTGTGTAACCGTTGACCACCAGAGCCTGACCGACGGCACCGTCACCATCCGCCATCGTGATTCGATGGAACAGGAAAGGGTGAAGATGAGTGAGGTGAGGGAGCTGGTGATGAAAGCGATTGGTTAGAAGAGAGTCCGGAAGTCGGAAAGTCAGAAGTCCGAAGAGGGGGTTCTAATATATCTGAGACCCGGGTTTAATATAAGCCTAAGACTCACCTTACTAGTTGCGCCAAAATATTAAGATGACGAGCCATTCGGACTTTCTGACTTCCGGACTTTCCGACTTTTCTACAAATTATCATCCCTCCGACTGACCTTCATCAGTCCTCCAATTCAGCATACTGGGTACTTTGGGTCTCATTTTTTACTCAAAAACCGCTGAAATGGAAACCAACATCGCCCCTGCGGCTGAAAAACAATCAGCCACAAAAGATAAAAAGGCCTTTTCCATCATGGATGGAAATGAAGCCGCTTCGTACATCGCTTATAAGACAAGCGAAGTTTGCGCCATCTATCCTATCACCCCTTCCTCCGCAATGGGAGAATGGGCTGATGAATGGAGCAGCAACGAAATCAAAAACATTTACGGGGAAGTGCCCCGCATTATAGAAATGCAAAGTGAAGCCGGTGCTGCCGGTGCGATTCACGGTGCATTGCAGGGTGGAGCACTGGCCTCAACCTTTACCTGTTCACAGGGATTGCTGCTGATGATCCCCAATATGTATAAGATTGCCGGGGAACTTACACCCGCTGTATTTCATATCGCCGCCAGGGCCCTCGCTACCCATGCGCTTTCTATTTTTGGTGATCACAGTGATGTGATGGCTACCCGGTCCACTGGTTTCGCCCAGTTATTTGGGAATAGCCCGCAGCAGGCCATGGATATGGCGATGATTGCGCATTCTGCCACCCTTCGTGCCAAAGTGCCTTTCCTGAATATCTTCGACGGATTCCGTACATCTCATGAACTGAACCAGGTAGCAGTATTATCAGATGATACCATCCGGAAAATGATGGATGAGCAGGCGGTGAATGAACATCGTCACCGTGCCCTCAATCCAGATCATCCGATTGTAAGGGGTACCGCTCAAAATCCTGATGTGTATTTCCAGAGCCGCGAAGCCTGCAACCGGTATTACCAGCATGTACCCGAAATAGTAGAAGATACGATGGTACGTTTTGCAGAACTGACCGGCCGCTCTTATAAATTATTTGAATACTACGGACATCCTGAAGCGGAGAGAATCATTATCATCATGGGATCGGGCTATGGTCCGGTTCATGAAATAACCGATTACCTCAATGCCCGCGGAGAAAAAGTAGGATATGTCAATATCCATCTCTTCCGCCCCTTCTCTGTGAAGCATTTCATTGATGCAATCCCCACAACCGTGAAGCACATTGCAGTACTGGATCGTTGCAAAGAACCCGGCGCCATCGGCGAACCATTATATATGGATGTGATCACCGCCCTGCACACCGACTGGAAACATGCGATGCCTTCGGTTATTGGCGGCCGCTACGGACTGGCTTCCAAAGAATTCAATGCCGGTATGGCCAAGGCCGTATTTGATGAACTGAAAAAAGAAAAACCAAAGAATAGTTTCACCATTGGTATCGAAGATGATGTAACGTTTACCAGTCTTGACTGGGATAACAATTTTTCATTGGAAGAACAGCACCTTTTCCGTGGTCTCTTCTTCGGACTGGGTGCTGATGGTACCGTGAGTGCCAACAAGAATACCATCAAGATCATTGGGGAAGTTACTGACAATTATGTACAGGGATACTTTGTGTATGACTCCAAAAAATCCGGATCATTGACTGTATCCCATTTGCGCTTCAGCGATCATCCGATCCGCTCCAGCTACCTTGTGAATTCTGCTAATTTTATTGCCTGTCACCATTTCAACTATCTCAAAAAATATGATGTTTTAAGAGATGCTGAACATGGTGCGGTTTTCCTGCTCAATACACCTTATCCAACAGATGAAGTATGGCAGCAACTGCCACGCAAAATCCAGGAAGAGATCATTGAGAAAGACCTGAAATTCTATGTGATCAACGCTTCCAAAGTGGCTAAAGAAACCGGTATGGGTTCCCGGATCAATGCGATCCTGCAAACCTGCTTCTTTGCTATTTCCTATGTAATGCCCAAAGAAGAAGCGATTGATTATATCAAAAGCGCTATCCGCAAAACCTATGGCCGCAAAGGGGAGGAAGTGGTACAGAAAAACTTCCGGGCTGTGGACCAGACCCTGGAAAATTTGTTCCGCATCAATTACCATGATTTCAAAACCGGTGATCGTGAAATTGAACCACCCATCAGTGGTGATGCGCCTGATTTTGTACAAAATGTACTGGCTAAAATCATTGCCGGTGATGGTGACCTGCTGCCGGTAAGCGCCTTCCCGGTTGATGGCACTTATCCCAATGGTACGACCCGCTGGGAAAAAAGAAATATCGCCGATCAGGTACCTGTTTGGGATCCGCAACTCTGTTCCCAGTGCGGTAAATGTTATTTTGTTTGTCCGCATGCTGCGATCCGCGTAAAAGTATATGACCGCGAATACCTGAATGAAGCACCTTCTTTCTTCAAACATGTGGATCCGATCGGAAAAGAATTCATGAAAGACCAGGAAGCTTATACCCTGCAGGTGGCCGTTGAAGATTGTACCGGATGTAAACTTTGTACGGAGGTTTGTCCGATTGAAAGCAAAACCGTGGCCGGGCATAAAGCCATTGATATGGTGGATGTGCTGCCATTGAAAGAACAGGAAAAGCAAAACTGGGATTTCTTCCTCTCCCTGCCTGATATTGACAGAACCCGGGTGAATAAAAACACCGTGAAGGGTTCTCAAATGCTGGAACCATTGTTTGAGTTCTCCGGTGCCTGCAGCGGATGCGGTGAAACACCATATCTGAAACTGCTGACCCAGTTATTTGGGGATCGCATGATCGTG
This sequence comes from Chitinophagaceae bacterium, assembly GCA_016720745.1. Lineage (GTDB taxonomy): Bacteria > Bacteroidota > Bacteroidia > Chitinophagales > Chitinophagaceae > JJ008. The sequence continues at coordinate 118,607 of JADKKA010000019.1, forward strand.
GCCAATGCCACCGGTTGTTCTTCCATCTTTGGAGGTAACCTGCCTACCACACCCTGGACTTCCAACAGCGAAGGTCGCGGACCAGCCTGGGCGAATTCATTGTTTGAGGACAATGCCGAGTTCGGACTGGGTTTAAAACTGGCAACAGATAAGAAAAGAGAAATGGCACTGCGCCTGCTGAAAGAACTGCGTGAAGATGTGGGCAGTGAACTGGCAGACGGCATCCTGGCCAATGCAGAAAATACAGAGGGTGAACTGATCCAGCAAAGAAAGAGTGTGAATGAATTGAAGAAAAGACTGCGTGATCTTCGCCGCGAAGATGCCTGGCGTTTGTACCAGGTAGCGGAATTCCTGGAGAAAAAATCTGTCTGGATCGTGGGTGGTGATGGCTGGGCCTATGATATCGGTTTCAGCGGACTGGATCATGTACTTAGTACTGGTGAAAATGTAAATATCCTGGTAATGGATACGGAAGTATACAGTAATACCGGTGGACAAAAATCAAAAGCCTCTCCATTGGGTGCCAGTGCCAAGTTTGCGGTGAAGGGTAAGACCACCGGTAAGAAAGATCTGGCGATGCAGGCTATCGCGCATGGCAGTGCCTATGTGGCGCAGATTGCGATGGGAGCCAATGATGTACATGCTTTGAAAACCATCCTGGAAGCAGAAGCTTATCCCGGACCATCAATCATCATTGCTTATAGCCATTGTATCGCCCATGGATATGATATGTGCCATGGATTGGATCAGCAGGATCTGGCAGTGAAAACAGGTTACTGGCCATTGTTCCGCTTCAATCCTGAAAAAGGAAAAGGACAGCGCTTTACCCTCGATTGTAAACCACCTTCAGTGGCATTGAATGAATTCCTCTACCACGAAAACAGGTTTGCAACGATCAAGAATAATTATCCGGATAAAGCAGAAGCCTTCCTGACACAGGCAAATGAAGGATTGTTGCGCCACTGGGAGACAATTGAAGCATTAAAGAACCTCTGACGAATATTGATTGCTGTTGAAAAAGAAAGGAGTCCGGTTGGGCTCCTTTTTTGTTTAAAGAATTTTAGAGATTTACCGCTGAGAATATAAGAAAGCAGAGTTTACGCAGAGATATTAAAATAAACTCTGCGTAAACTCTGCGCTCTCTGTGCCTCCGCGGTTAGATTTCCTCAAACCTCGCCTGAAAAAACCGCAGATACTTCGGCTCATAGACCATTTTCAGTCCTTTGATTTTTTGTCTTTTATTAAAGACCCTGGCAGTGGATTCTGCAATTACATCCATATGGGCCTGTGTATACACCCGGCGCGGAATCGTAAACCGCACCAGTTCCAGTTTGGGAAAATAATTTTCGCCATTGGCTTTTCGGCCGGCGGAGACGACGCCTCTTTCCATGGTTCTTACACCGGAGTCAAGATAAACAGCAGCAGCCAGTGTTTGTGCCGGGAACTGATCCTGCGGAATATGGGGCAGGAATTTTTTGGCATCTACAAAAATGCCATGACCGCCAATAGGTTTTACAATAGGTACACCAAAGCTGATCATTTTTTCACCGAGGTAGACGACCTGTCCTACCCGGGCATGTATATGATCATCATTTACACTTTCCAGGATACCAATCGCCATGGCTTCCATATCGCGACCGGCGAGGCCGCCATAGGTATGCAATCCTTCATACACGACTACCATATTACGGGCTTCTTCAAACACATCCCATTCATTGATGGCCAGGAAGCCGCCGATATTTACCAGCGCATCTTTTTTGGCACTCATGGTAGCTCCGTCTGTAAGAGAACAGATCAGTTTCACAATCGAACGGATCGGCATTTTTGCATATCCTTCCTCTCTTTGCTGGATGAAATGGGCATTCTCTGCCACCCGGGTCATGTCATGAATGATCCGGATGCTGTGTTTTTTGGTATAGGCCCGGAGTGCTTTCAGGTTGGCAATGCTGATTGGTTGTCCGCCTGCCATATTCACGCTGGTGGCAATGCTGATATAGGGAATTTTTTTGGCGCCGTGTTTTTTGACGAGTTTGTCGAGTTTGTCCAGGTCCACATTCCCCTTGAAGGGAAATTCATTCTCAGGATCATGGGCTTCATCAATGATGATATCTTCAAACTTTCCACCGGCCAGCTCCTGGTGCAGACGGGTTGTGGTGAAATACATATTACCGGGAATGATATCTCCTTTTTTGATCAGGATTTTAGAAATGATATTTTCAGCCCCACGGCCCTGGTGGGTAGGGACCAGGTATTTATAACCATATACATCCCTGACTACTTCTTCGAGGTGATAAAAATTGCGGCTGCCTGCATAAGCTTCATCACCCAGCATCATACCGGCCCACTGGCGATCACTCATGGCAGAAGTGCCGCTATCGGTGAGCAGGTCGATATATACATCTTCGGAACGAAGCAGGAAAGTATTGAAGCCAGCTTCTTTGAGTGCTTTTTTACGTTGTTGCGGACTGGTCATTTTGAGCAGTTCCACCATTTTGATTTTGTAGGGCTCGGCCCAGCTGTGGTAAGGGGATTTATGCATAAGATGATATTTAGATATTATGATATTGAGATATTTTACCGCGGAGAACGAGAGATACAAGAGGTTTCGCGGAGCGGAAATACCTCTGCGTAAACTCTGCGATCTCTGCGGCTCTGCGGTGAATCACTTTTCTACCGGTTTTAATTTCGCCGTGAAATGTCTCAGCAGCGGTGTTTCTTCAATTATTTTTAATCCACTGATTTGATCCCGCTTTTCATACACTTCTATGATTACTTCTGCTACATAATCAATATGACTTTGGGTGTATACTCTCCTTGGTATGGCCAGTCTTACCAATTCCAACTGTGCCGGGACGAGTTTACCTGCTGTATCATATTTTCCAAACATCAGTGATCCGATTTCTACGGCGCGGATGCCACCATGGGTATAGAGCGCACATACCAATGCTTGTCCGGGATATTGATCTGCAGGGATATGTGGCAGAAATTGTTTCGCATCGAGATATACTGCATGTCCGCCCGCTGGTTGCATCACGGGTACTCCGGCATTCGCCAGTTTTTCCGTGAGGTATTCCATGCTGCGGATACGGTATTGCAGGTAATGTTCATCCATGATTTCCTGTAAGCCAATAGCAATGGCCTCCAGGTCGCGGCCAGCCAGTCCACCATATGTAGTGAATCCTTCCGTGATGATCAGCAGGTTGCGGCAACGCAGGGCCAGGTCCAGATCATGCATGGCCAGAAAGCCACCGATATTGGCAAAAGCATCTTTCTTCGCACTCATGGTGCAGCCGTCCGCATAAGAAAACATTTCACCAACGATTTCGGGGATTGTTTTTTGCGCATATCCTTCTTCGCGGATCTTGATGAACCAGGCATTCTCTGCAAAGCGGCAGGCATCAATATAGAGCGGGATCTTGCTGGCTTTACAAATGGCATGTACCTCCCGAAGGTTCTGCATACTCACTGGTTGTCCGCCGCCTGAATTATTGGTGATGGTCATCATCACCATCGGAATATTCTCAGCACCCAGTCTTTCAATTGTTTTTTTCAGCAGGGCTGTATCCATATTCCCTTTAAAAGGAGCGGGGATGGTGGGGTGTTTGCCTTCTTCACAGATGCAGTCGATGCCTTCGGCGCCGGAGAATTCGATATTGGCCCGGGTGGTATCGAAGAGGGTATTGCTGATAAAGTATTTGCCTTTGCCGCCGAGAATGCTGAAGATGATTTTTTCAGAAGCCCTTCCCTGGTGGGTGGGAATGATATAAGGCATATGGGTGATGCTGCGAACGGAATTTTCGAAACGGAAAAAACTTTCGCTGCCGGCATATGATTCATCGCCCTGCATGATGCCTGCCCATTGGTTGCTGCTCATGGCAGATGTACCACTGTCGGTGAGCAGGTCGATCAGTACATCGCGGGCCTTTATGCGGAAAGTATTGAAGTGGGCGGCTTTAAGAATGGTTTCTCTTTCTTCTTTTGTGGTAAAGTAGATGGGTTCAACGGATTTGATCCGGAACGGTTCAATGATGGTTTTCATGTAAAAGGGACTGTGTGGCTGGGCCACGATTGGAAAATAAAGTACCGGTCGGAGAATATCCGTTTATTTAGGTCGACCGATGATGTTTTTCCAGAGGTTCATGAAGGATACAAATGTAGAGCGGTGAGAGCAGGGGAGGGATGATAATGGTCAGGAGGGGAAATGAGAGTTGAAGGCTGAAAAAGTTTAACCGCTAAGACGCAATGACGCTAAGAATATCTTTAACTTTTAGCGTGTAAATTTTAATAAGTAATGTCTTTGCGTTTCTTTGCGCCTTAGCGTCTTTGCGGTTAAACTCAAACCCCGAACTGCCGCAAATGATGATCCACATGTTTCCAGGTAGCTTTGCTCCAGTTTTCTTTCGTCATTTTTCCGAAGATGGGATGTTTTTCCCCGACAACAGCTGTTTCGCTGAACCGGGTAATCAGATCCAGCAGGGTAGCTTTTTCTTTTTCAAAATCTTTTGTGGTACCGGTAGTGATAAAGGTTGGGTCGGTGGGCAGTCCCTCTTTCCAGGGTTTATTATCCCATAATTTGCTTTTGAACAATGGTCCGATCAATCGGAGGAGAAAACTGCCTTTAGGCTGGTGGGTGCCATAGGCAATGGCAATGGGCAATTGTAAGTGAGCCAGCATTTGGGATACATTCATCTTGCCCCATTGAGGTTGGGATTGCGGGTTCAGCGTATCGATCCGGTTGATGATTTCCTGTTTGACAGCGGAGTCGAAGAGGTTCTTGATTTCCATATTGTTGGTTTCCGCGAAGGTAGGAAAAACCTAAAAAGCGAAATAGTTAAGAAGTAGTAAAATGGATAGACTATCATTACTGCTGAATGATGTCAAAAAATTTGCGGATGGATCGTTTGATCAGCCAGGGAATCTGTAAATTGAAAAGGAAGTTCAGTTTAAACATTGCAATTGGCTGGCAGAAAAATTTAAATTAAAATCAACATTCACTCATGGATTTAGACAATAAAATCTGGCGCACATTGCAAGGGGGGTATAAAATGGTTTATGATGCATCCCGGCCTTTGAAAAAATTGAAAGCCGCTGGCAGGCAGGAGGAGTTGAAAGTCGTTTTTGATGAGCTATGGGAAAATCTGCATCACCAGGGAAATGTGGGAACGGCATCTTATTTAGCGGTACCCCATTTGGTGGATATTTGCATCGAAAAGAAATCACTGGATTGGAATTTTATCGGCCTTTGTGTGCTGATAGAAAATGGCAGACTGGAAGAGCAGAATCCTGAACTGCCTGATGAATTTCAGGATTATTATTTTGAGGCGTTAAGTAAGCTGGAGAATTATTTGCTAATCAATTTTAAAAACATCACCGATCAATCTGCTATCAGGTTGACTCTGGCTTTATTTGCAACCATAAACGGGCAACCCAAACTTGGCAAGGCCATTGAATTGCTGGATGAAGATGTATTGCCTGCGTTTCTGGAAAAGTTTTGATAAAGAAGATATTGAAAGTATAATTTTACTTTTGTCAATACAGTATAGCTGTTTTATTCTTTTAGGAGGTAATTGAAAAATTATTTTACATGCTGCGAAAAATTTATTTAGTATTTGCATTTTCTTTCATAGGGTTGTCTGTTTTTAGTCAGATGAATGCTCCAAAACTAAAAATAACTCCCCTAACCGGCGACTTCTACATATATACTACTTACAACACTTACGAAAATTCCCGCACTCCCGCCAATGGGATGTACCTGGTGACAGAAAAAGGCGTCGTGATGTTCGATACTCCCTGGGATACCACTCAGTTTCAGCCACTTTTAGATACAATCATTGCCAGGCATCATCAACCAGTGATCATGGCTTTTGCCACCCACTGGCATAGTGATAAAACCAACGGACTGGAATATTATCGCCAACAGGGGATTAAAACTTACACGACCGTCCTGACCGATGAACTAAGTAAAAAGAATGATAAGAAGAGGGCGGAATTCCTGATGACAAAAGATACCGTTTTCCAGGTGGGGCCTTACCGTTTTGAAGCCTATTACCCCGGGGAAGGACATACATCCGATAATATTATTGTCTGGTTTGAAAAGGAGAAAGTGCTCTACGGTGGCTGTCTGATCAAGGGAGTGGATGATAAAACCCTGGGTTACCTGGGAGATGCGAATGTGTCAGCTTATGAAAAAACGCTGAGAAATGTGCAAGACCATTGCCGGAACCCCAAACATATTGTGATTGCGCATAGTGACTGGAGGAATACGAATTCACTGAAGCATTCGATAAAAATGGCGGAAGAGAGTAATAAATGGAAGAATAATCAGATGATCTTAACGGAATTTTTATTGAAATCAGGCTTAATTTTTTATAAATCAAAAAACCCCGCCACTTTCAAGGGGCTTACTAACCTAAACCTTAATTTTATTTTTTCCTCGGACTTTCTATTGCTGCCTGTGCGGCTGCCAGCCGGGCAATTGGCACACGGAATGGTGAACAACTTACATAGTTCATGCCGATGCGGTGACAGAATTTTACACTTTCCGGATCTCCGCCATGTTCTCCGCAAATACCCACTTTTAAATTGGGTTTGGCATGGTGTCCACGCTCCGTACCTGCTTTGATCAGCTGACCGATACCATCCTGATCAATGGTTTGGAATGGATCGGAAGGAAGGATCTTCAAGTCGAGGTATTTGGGAAGGAAACCACCGATATCATCGCGACTAAAACCAAAACTCATCTGGGTAAGGTCATTGGTTCCAAAGCTGAAGAAGTCGGCTGCCTTGGCCATGTACTCGGCTCTCAAAGCGGCACGTGGAGTTTCAATCATGGTGCCATAGAGGTAAGGGATTTTTTTCAGTCCGCTTTTTTTGCAAACCTCGGCATAAACCCTGTCCACAATTTCTTTCTGATGCGTTAGCTCATGCCAGATCACAGTTACCGGTACCATGATTTCAGGCAGGGCTTTTTTACCGGCTTTCAATAATTCAGCGGTGGCTTCAAATATGGCGCGTACCTGCATTTCAGTAATCTCAGGATAACTGATACCCAAACGAACTCCGCGGTGTCCCAGCATCGGGTTATTCTCATGCAGGGCCAGTACCCGACGGTTGAGCATTCCCATGCTGATGCCTAATTCTTTGGCCAGCTGGCGCAGTTTTTCTTTATCATGCGGTACAAATTCATGCAATGGCGGATCCAGCAAACGAATGGTAACAGGATATCCGTTCATTACTTTCAATGTATCCTTCACATCTTTCTTTACATATTTGAACAAACCATTCAGGGCATCCCTTCTTTCTTTTTCGGTTTTGCTCACAATCATTTTCCGCAACTGGAACAAAGGTGCTTCACTGCCTTCGCCATAGAACATATGTTCGGTACGGAACAATCCGATTCCTTCTGCTCCGAATTTCACGGCATGGGTGGCATCTTCCGGTGTTTCGCAATTGGCTCTTACGCCGATTTGTTTTACTTTATCTACCAGCAGCATCAGGTCCTTGTATGACTGGTTCTTATCTATATCAATATCTACCAGTGCCATACTGCCTTCGTATACCTGTCCCTTGGTACCATTCAAACTGATCCAGTCACCTTCCCTGATCACCACGCCATTATTGGCATGCATGGTTTTATTTTCTGTATGGATTTCAATATCACTGCATCCTACGATACAACATTTACCCCAGCCACGGGCTACGAGTGCTGCGTGAGAGGTCATGCCTCCTTTGCTGGTGAGAATCGCCTGTGCTTTATGCATACCATCAACATCTTCGGGAGAGGTTTCTTCCCGAACAAGGATCACTTTTTCACCTCTTGATGCCCATTCTACGGCATCGGCTGAACTGAATACCACACGACCTTTGGCTCCACCAGGACCGGCAGGCAAACCTTTGGCAATAATGGGAGCAGTGAGTTCTGCCTTGGGATCCAGCATGGGCAGTAATAATTCCACCAGCTGATTGGGCCCAACCCGCATGATGGCGGTTTTGGCATCAATCATTTTTTCCTTGTGCATCTCGGTGGCCATGCGAACAGCTGCCACTCCGTTTCTTTTTCCTACTCGGCACTGGAGCATATAGAGTTTCCCTTTTTCAATGGTGAACTCAATATCCTGCATATCGTGGTAGTGTTTCTCCAGTCTTTGCTGTATCTCGTATAATTGTTTGTATTGATCAGGCATGCCTTTTTCCAATGTGGTAAACTGCCTGCTCTGGTCATTTTTGGAATATTCATTGATGGGTGCTGGTGTACGGATACCGGCTACCACATCTTCTCCCTGGGCATTCACCAGGTATTCACCATAGAATTTATTTTCACCATTGCCCGGGTTGCGGGTGAATGCCACACCAGTGCAGCAATCTTCTCCCATATTCCCAAATACCATGGCCTGTACGTTTACCGCAGTACCCCACTCATCAGGAATTTTTTCAATCCGGCGGTATTCGATGGCTCTTTTTCCATTCCAGCTGGCAAAAACAGCACTGATGCCTCCCCACATTTGTTCCATCGGATCATCGGGGAAGGGTTTGCCCAGCATTTTCTTCACGGTCTTCTTGTATTCCTTCACCAGCTCTTTTAATTCCGCGGCGGTGAGTTCGGTATCAATTTTGTAACCGCGGTTATGTTTGATTCTTTCCAGTTGTTCATCCAGTGTTTTACGGATGCCTTTTCCTTTTGGTTCCATCCCTGAGCCTTTTTCCATCACCACATCGGCATACATCATGATCAGCCGGCGGTAGGCATCATAGGCAAAACGTTCATCACCGCTTTGTTCAATAATTCCCTGAATAGTGGTATCATTCAAACCAACATTCAATACTGTTTCCATCATTCCTGGCATGCTCTTGCGGGCACCGGAACGAACGGATAATAAGAGTGGGTTTTTGGGATCCCCGAATTTTTTACCAGTGATTTTTTCCATCACGGTCAGGGCTTCCTTTACCTGTGCATGAAGAATCTTCGGGTAATTTCTTTTATTCTTATAATAATAGGTACATACTTCGGTGGTAACAGTAAATCCCGGAGGAACGGGGAGTTTGAGTTTGGGGTGACCAGCCATTTCGGCGAGGTTCGCGCCCTTTCCACCCAACAGGTTTTTCATGGATTCATTACCATCTGCTTTGCCGCCGCCGAAAAAGTATACATACTTTCCGGCTTTTAGTTGTGTTGCCATAATGTTTAAACTTTGTTCAATGCATAGGTAATAAAGGCAGGGCTGAATGCCGGAAACGGGGGTCAAGGAGGGGGGTGATTGTGGTCAGTTCTTCAGTCGACAGTCGGCAGTCAGCAGTCTTCAGTCGACAGTCGGCAGTCGGCAGTCGGCAGTCGACAGTCTTCAGTCAGCAGTCAGCAGTCGGCAGTTGAAAAGTCCGGAAGTCCGAAAGAATCTTGCTCAGGTTAGGTAAGTACTCTTAGATGAAATGTTAGAATTCAGGTGCGAACGATCAGGGATATATACCTCGGCTCCTTAATAAGCCTGTATTGACTATCGACTATAGACTCAAGACTCAGGACTGCTCATAATAAGGGACCTCATCATTACTCACCTTATCCTGCTGTTGCCAGTAAGCCAGGGTTACAAAATGCCCGTCTTTTGTCTTGAGGAGGCGGCCAAATATGGCATTGACCCAGTTAAAGGTATAGTCGGTAACACCAACAGTAAAGGTTGAGGGTGGTGGAGGAGGTGCAGGTGCTGCAACGGCTTCGGTTTCTCCTTCTGCCGGTTTGGGAGCTGCTGCGGCCTTGGGGGCAGGGGAGGGAACCGCAATAACGGTATAACCGTTGGATTCCAGTATTTCTTTGAGGAAGGATAATCTTTCCGGGCTGACATTCTTTTCCACGATGCCGCATTTCACGCCATCCAGTTCTTCGAATTCGTGGTTTTTATTGAGTGCCATGGTTATGCAATTAAAGACTGAATATAATCAAAGAGTTTACCTGCGAGTCCGGTGAACACGATACCCGCTGCACAAATAATCATTCCGAGTTTAACGGAAGCGCTCACCTTGATGGGTTCAACCGGGTTTTCATTTTTATCCATGAAAATCGCGCGAACCACTTTCAGATAATAATAAAGGGAGATCACCATATTCAATCCGGCAATGATGATCAGCCAGAAATTTCCTTTCTCTGCTCCGGCCGTCAGCAAAAAGAGTTTGCCAAAGAATCCGGCAGTGGGGGGAATACCAGCGAGGGAGAAAAGCCCCAGTGCCAATACCCAACTCAGGAAGGGGTTGGTCTTATACAGCCCTTTGTAATCATCAATATTTTCCTTGCCGGTTTTTTCGGCAATCACGGCTGCTACACCAAAGGCGGCTAAATTGGAGAAGATATAAATCAGCACAAAATAAACAACGGAAGAAGTGCCGGCTGTATAGTTTCCACTGATGGCCACCAGGATAAAGCCTACTTGTGCAATAGATGAAAAAGCAAGGAATCTTTTGATATTCTGCTGACGCAAAGCAAAAAGGTTACCCGTGAGCATTGTGAGTACCGCCAGCACGGCCAGCATCCAATACCATATTTCATACAATCCACCGAATACCCGATAGAGTGCCGTGATAAAAATAAAGGCAACCGCTCCTTTTGATATCACTGATAAGAAGGATGTGGTGGCAATCGGAGAACCTTCATATACATCAGCCGTCCAGAAATGGAAGGGCACAATAGACAATTTAAAGGCAAAGGCGGAGAAGAAGAATACAAAGGCCAGTACCTGGAGCGGACTTCCATTGATCTGGTTCACCAGTTCTCCAAAACTAATGGTACCGGTAGCCCCATAGATCAGGGAAATACCAAAGAGCAGGATACCGGATGAAAAAGCAGAGGAAAGAATCATCTTCATTGCTCCTTCGGAAGAACGTTTTTTAGCCAGATCGAAATTAGCCATCGCTGCAACTGGTATCGTAGCCAGTTCAAGCGCCAGGTAGAAGATCAGCAGGTTGCCGGAAGAGATCAGCAGGAACATGCCCAGCAGGGCCGATAAAAGGAGGATGAAAAATTCCGGCAGGTGGGGCGTCTTCTTCAGCCAGTCGCCAAAGAGCAGGGAAATCAGGTAGACCCCGATATTCAATACGTTTTTCTGAAATGCTACCAGCGGACTGGTATAGAACATATCAGCAAACAGGCTGCCTGATTCATTAAAGAAGAAACCGGCAATACCGTTCAGCAGGAGCAGCACCTGGATCAGGGTCAGCAAGCTTTCGTTCTTCATTCCCTTGCCGATTTTTACAAACAGCAGGAGGAAGATGATGACCGTGATCAGCAGCTCATGTTTCATCAATGTGATAAAATCTGTCATTTATATCGAATAAAGCCAGGGAAGGAAGGGTCCTGCCCTGTAGTGATCATTAATTAATGTCCGTTTAACCTGTTCATGATTATTTCAGCCGTGGGGCTTAATAATTTATTCAACCACTGCGGTGCAATACCGATGGCCAGTATACCAGCCAGCAGGATGATCGCCGCCATTTTTTCATTCCATCTTACATCTCCGGCTGCTATATGATCCTCGTTCACTACAGGTCCCATGGCCACTTTGCCAATGGCTCTTAATATATATACGGCCGTTACAACAATCGACATACAGGCAGCAATCGTCGCCACCCGGTGAAAAGTATCTGCATTTTGCCAGGAGCCCATGAAGACCGTCATCTCTGCCACAAAACCACTCAGGCCTGGTAAACCTAGTGAACAAAGTCCGACCAGGAAGAAGACCGTCATCGCAAAAGGCATTCCTTTCATCAATCCGCCCATTTCATTGACCTGACGGGTATGGGTGCGGTCATAGATCATCCCAATCACGGCGAAGAAGAGGGCTGTCATTACACCATGACTCACCATTTGCATCATGGCACCGGTGATGGCAGTTTGGGTGAGCATACCAATACCCAGCAGACTAAATCCAACATGGCTCACAGAACTGTAGGCATTAATATATTTCAGGTCTTTCTGCATCATGGTAGCGAAGGCGCCATATAAAATAGCGATAGCAGAAAGTACGATGATGATATCGGCATATTGCTTTGCTCCTTCAGGAAGCAGGTAGGTGGCCACCCGCAGACAACCATAACCACCCAGCTTCATGGAAATACCGGCGAGGAACATGGAACCGGCAGTAGGGGCAGAAGAGTGACCATCGGGTACCCAGGTATGCAAAGGAAAGAGTGCAGTGAATACACCGAATCCCAGGAAAAGCAAAGGGAAAATAATATGTTGCAGGCGATTGCCTAACGTTACCTGTGCTAATTCAGTGATATCAAAACTGTGTCCGGCATTGAAATAAAGTAATAAGATGCCCACCAGGATCAGGGCAGAGCCACCCATCAGCATCAGGGCCAGTTTATTCGCACTATATTCTTTGCGGCCGCTTCCCCAGATACCGATCAGTAAATATTTTGGAATCACTGAAATTTCGAGGAAGAAGAAAAGAATAAACAGATCCAGTGAAATAAAGAAGCCATAGGCGCCCAGTGCCAGGAGGATGAGCAGGAAATAAAATTCCTTTGTCATCTTCTCAATATTCCATGACACCAGGATACCCGCTACCAATACAAAGGAAGTAAGCAGGATCATGGCCACGGAAAGTCCATCTACCCCAAAATGAAAATTGATAGGTGGATTACTGAAGAGAACATAGCTTTCTTCAAAAAGCATTTGCATGGAATTACCGGTGGACCTTTCCTGGTTGTACAGTAAGAGTAACACAACAGATAAAACCAATTGTGCCAGTGAGCCGACCAGGGCCGTCCATTTCACCTGTTCCTGGTTCCGGCAGAGAAGTACCGCCAGGGCAGTGAGTAGTGGGATCGCTATGAATAATAATAAGTTCATTCCATTCTATTTCCAGGCATAAATAAATACAGCCGCAATAATCACCGCCGCCAGCAGGAAGTACATAGCATACTGCTGTACTTTGCCCGACTGCAATTTTTTAATTTTTTCAGAAACGAATTGTGTTGTGTTTCCGGTAAAATTCACAATACCATCCACCACATTCCGGTCGAACCAGGCGGCCGGACGGCCCACGAGGTTGAACAGCACTTTCTTCGTAATAAACAGATAGATCTCGTCGATATAAAATTTATGATAGGCTGCTTTGTATAGTCCACCCAGTCCGGATGAAACTTTTTCCGGTAATCCGCTTTGTTTCCGGTACATGATCCAGGCAATGGCGATTCCAGCTAAACCAAGGGATACAGGCAGGATGGAGAAACTAAGTTCAAAATGTGAAGCCAATGGCTCGCCATTACTGCTCACATATTTTCCAAAAGGAATATAACCGGCCAGTGCAGCCCCCAGTGCCAGCAGGATCAGCGGAAATTTCATGGTTGCAGGTGCTTCGCCATGATGTTCGCCATGGGCATGGTAGGGTTTGTTCCAGAAAATATTGAAGTATAAGCGGAACATGTAAAAAGCAGTGAGTCCGGAGGTGAGTAAAGCGATCCAGTAGATGGCCGGGTTGTGATGATAGGCAGCCAGCAGGATTTCTTCTTTACTGAAGAAACCGGAGAGCATGGGTACACCGGCAATAGCCAGACAGGCGATCAGGAAAGTAATATGGGTAACCGGCATGGCTTTTCTCAATCCGCCCATGTCTTTCATTTCATTGCTATGTACATAATGTATCACGGCACCGGCACCAAGGAAGAGCAGGGCTTTAAACATCGCATGGGTAAACAGATGGAACATAGAAGCTGTATAACCCAGACCTGCTTCTCCTCCATAACCAGAAACACCCAAGGCAAACATCATGAATCCGATCTGGCTCATCGTAGAATAGGCCAGCACTCTTTTAATATCAGTTTGCGTACAGGCAATGATAGCCGCGATAACGGCAGAAACAGCACCCACCCAACCAATCAGTTCCAATAATATTGGAGTAGTGATGGCGAAAATCGGGAAGAGTCTTGCCACGAGATATACCCCGGCTACCACCATGGTAGCGGCATGGATCAATGCGGATACCGGGGTCGGACCTTCCATCGCATCCGGCAGCCAGATATGCAGCGGGAACATGGCACTTTTACCGGCACCACCCATGAACACTAATAAACCACCCCAGGTGATCACTGACATACCAAGGAATGAACTGGCAGCAGCTGTTTTTAACTGGCTTGATTCCGGAGAAGTAAGTGTGGCAATCATGGTATTGAAATCCAGCGTGCCGGAGGCATAGGATAGCACCAGTATCCCAATCAGGAAACCCAGGTCGGCAAAACGGGTAACGATGAATGCTTTTTTACTGGCAGCCACCGCGCTGGGTTTGTCGTAATAAAAACCGATCAGCAGGAAGGAGGATACACCTACGAGCTCCCAGAACATATAGATCTGGAAAATATTGGATGATAAAACGAGGCCAAGCATGGAGAAAGTAAAGAGACCGAGATAGGCGTAATAGGTGCTGAATCTTTCTTCGCCTTTCATATAACCCAGACTATAAATATGCACCATCAGGGAAATAAGTGTCACCACCACGATCATCATCATGGAAATCGGATCGAGGTAGATTCCCATATCAATGGATACGCCGGGAGCAAATTGCAACCAGGTATATTTGGCAGCAATGATAGGGCTGTAGCGGCCTCCCTGGCTATGCGAGAAATATTCGTAAGCGGTATAAACAGCAATCAGTGTAGCAGCGAGTAAGAACGCAGTACCAATGATGCCGGAATATTTGCCGGTATATTTTTTTCCAAAGAGCCCGAGCAGCACAAAGCCTGCCAGTGGCAGTAATGGAATCAGTGCGATGGTCAATGCGTTTGGCATGATGTAACAGTCTATCAGTTTTTCAGTCTATCAGTTTATCAGTCAGTCTTCAGTCGGCAGTCTTCAGTCGGCAGTCTTCAGTCAGCAGTCTTCAGTCGGTCAGTCTATCAGTCGTACTTAATACCCAATATCTAATACCTAATATCCAATTCCTAGTTCTTCAACTCCTCCGCCTGCTCCACATCAATGGAGTGGTGGCTGCGGTATAAATTAATAATGATCGCGATGGCCACGGCAGCTTCTGCGGCTGCGATGGCGATAATAAATACCGTGAAAAACAGTCCGTCCATTTTTTCCGGCCACAGGTATTTATTAAAGGCGACAAAATTCAGGTTCACGCTGTTCAGGATCAGTTCAATGCTCATCAGCATAGTAATCAGGTTCCGGCGGGTAAAAAAGCCATACACGCCGATAAAGAAAAGGGCTGCACTGATGAATAAAATATGATAGAGACCTGGTTGCATGTTTTTATTTTGACCACTGTTCCGGCATCCTCAGCTTTCGCTGTTTCCGGTAACGGGTGGATTTTCTTCTGTTTGGTTTTTTATTCTTAAGGCAATCACTATACATCCGATCATTGCTGCCAGCAGCAGCATGGAAATCACTTCAAAGGGAAGGGCATAGCCGCTCTGGTCCACATTCAGCATCTGTTCCCCGATGGCATGGATCGATACGGAACCGGTGGGGAAGGCAGAGAGATAAAATTCGTGCTGGTATACTTGCAGCATGGTCAGGGCGAATCCGCAAAAAGCAGCCAGCAAAGCGAAAATTTTTCGCTGGTTAGTCTGTGCCGGAAGTTTATTGCCGGCCTGCTGTGTCAGGAAGATGGAGAAGATAATCAGCACTGCAATCCCCCCCGCATATACCACGATCTGCACAGCGGCAATGAATTCATACTGGAGCCAGAAATAAATACCCGCAATCCCGATCAGGGAAAAGAGCAGGTAGATAGCTGCCCGGAAGATATGTCTGGTAGTGACCGACAATACCCCGCAGGCCAGCGTTAATGCTGCCAGTAAATAAAATATGATGACTGATCCTGTTAACACAATTATATTTTTAAAAGAACCTAGAACCTTAAAAAATCAAGAACCAAAAAACAAGAAACAAATAAGTCCCAATAATTAAATCAAAATCACGACTGATGAATCGTTATTTTAATCTTTGTGTCGAATGTTATTATCACTTGCCTGTTTCATTTCGGCTACTTTCGTTCAAGTCAAAAACGCTTCGTCCCCACTCCCCACTAGCCACTAGCCACTCGCTTATTCCACTCCCTCCATAATCTTCGACCCCGGATGATTCAACACTTTCGTCAGCTTACTCCGGTCGAAAACACTATGTTCAAAAGTCTGTGCCATTTTGATCGCATCAGACGGACAGGCTTCCACACAGAGATTGCACATGGTGCAGAGTTCGAGGTGGTAGACCAGTTTATCGATCGCTTTTTTCTTTTTTCCCTCGGGGGTCAGTTCGTTTTTAAAGATCACTTTGATGGTACCATTGGGGCAGGCCAGTTCACAGGCCTGGCAGCCGGTACAACGGTGCTCATTGTTTTCGTCGTGTGGCATCACCACTTCTCCCTTGAAACGATCCGGAAGTTCCAGTGTATTGCGGTTGTCCGGATACTGCTGGGTGATAATTTCTTTGTGGTGGGTGAAGTAGTACATCGTACGCTTCATCCCCGTCGCCAGCGATTTGATCGCCCCAAAGACATCTGATATATATTTTTTTACTGACACAGATTTTCCATTTTCAATTTTCCACTTTCCATTTTCAAAAATGCCATTTCAATATCGCCATCGCTGTTACTATCAGCAGGTTGATCATGCTGATGGGTAACAAATATTTCCATTCCAGATTCAATAACTGATCAATTCTTAACCGCGGGAAGGTCCAGCGGAACCACATGATCAAAAAAATCAGGAAGAAAGTCTTGCCAAAGAACCAAAGACTGGAGGGCACATAATCCATGGCATGATTAAATCCTTCCCAGTTCCCGATATGCAGTGGCATTGGTCCGCCCAGAAAAAGGGTGGCGCCAAGGGCACATACAATAAATACATTGACATATTCTGCCAGGAAGAACAGGGCGAATTTCATTCCTGAATACTCTGTGTGAAAACCTGCCGTCAGTTCACTTTCTGCTTCTGCCAGATCAAAAGGAGCACGATTGGTTTCTGCTGTGACGGCAATGATAAAAGTGACAAAGGCAATGATCACCGGAATATGCCCTTTGAAGATCCACCAGCCATCAGATTGGGAAGCGATGATGGCGGAAATTTTCAGATCGCCTGCCAAAACCACAATCGCCAATACGGATAAACCGGCAGTTAATTCATAACTCACAATCTGTGCCCCGCTCCGCATGGCTCCTAAAAGGGAATATTTATTATTACTGGCCCAGCCGGCCATCAGGACACTGATGACAGATAATGAAGAGATAGCTGACACATACAACACACCCACATTGATATCCCATAGCTGGAAATTACCGGCAAAAGCAATCGGCGCCAGTAATAACATGGCTACGATCATGGCAATATAGGGTGCCAGGTTAAACAGGAATTTATCTGCTCCGCTTGGGGTCATGCCTTCTTTCACAATCAGTTTAACGGTATCGGCCAATGATTGCAGCATACCCTTGGGGCCAACCCTGTTAGGGCCTAAGCGGATCTGCATCCAGGCAGATACCTTTCTTTCCATGATCACCAGAACCAGTCCGAGTACAGCAAATAAGCCAATCACCGCCACCCCTGCCAGTACCATTTCAATAATGAGTACCCAGGTCGGGTTGAAATTTGCATTCAGCCAGCTGTGTAATTGATCCGCTATTTCGTAAAAACTCGGCATTGAGCTTGGTTTCAATATTTTAACCGCGAAGGCGCAAAGACGCTAAGTATCGCAAAGAAATTTAATGTTACTTTCTATATTTTAGCCTCTGCACTTCTGCTATCGCGCTATTTTTCAACTTTCAATTTTCAATTTCTCATCTGTCTATATCCGGTATCACCAAATCCAGTGTTCCCATCATCGCAATCAGGTCTCCGATTTTTCCGCCCCTGGCTATTTTATCCAGTACAGAAAGATTGGAAAAACCCGGTGAGCGAAACTTGATCCGGTACGGGGTGGTGCCGCCTTCACTTACAATATAAACGCCCAGCTCTCCACGGGCAGTTTCCACCCTGGTATAAAATTCGCCCTTGGGTAATTTCAGTACGGCCTTGGTCTTGGCCTGGAAATCTCCTTCGGGAATATTGTCAATCAGTTGTTCTACGATGCGGATAGACTGGTTCATTTCCTTTATCCTGATCAGGTAACGGGCAAATGAATCACAGCCGGTTTCCAGTACTTCATCAAATTCCAGTTTATCGTAGATCTCATAGGGCTGCACTTTCCGTATATCGGAGCTTACACCACTACCACGGGCAACAGGACCGGTACAGCCATAGGAGATGGCATCTTCCGCACTCAGCATACCAACACCTTTCATCCTGTTCTGGAAAATGATATTACCGGTGACCAGTTCATCATATTCGTGGATCTTGCTTTTATAGAGCTGTATAAATTCTTTTACTCTTCGCTGGAAATTGGGATGAATATCATGCATCACACCGCCGGGTACCATGTAGTTCATGGTCAGCCTTGCTCCGCAGGTTTCTTCCATGATATCGTTGATGGTTTCTCTTTCACGGAAGGCATGGAAGAAAGGCGTGAAAGCACCAAGATCCATGGCCATGGCTCCCCACCAGAGTTCATGGGAGGCAATTCTGGTGAGTTCATCCATCAATACCCTGATGACTTTTGCCCTTTCCGGAATTTCTACCTGTAAACCTTTTTCCACACAGAGGGCGCAGGCATGATTATTAATATGCGCAGAGAGATAGTCCATGCGGCTGGTGACGTATATAAACTGCCGGTAACTCAGGCTCTCACACATTTTTTCAATCGAGCGGTGGATATATCCCAGGTGCGGTTCCACTTTTTTGATGGTCTCCCCATTGAGGGTAATCACCAGGTGCAATACCCCATGGGTAGCCGGGTGCTGTGGTCCCACATTGATGATCATATCCCCTTCGGGTGACTGATCAGCTGATTGGATAATATCTGTTTCTCTATACAAGTGATCTTTTATTTATAAAGAAAGAAGAATTGACATCCTGCATTTCATAATCTTCAATCTTCAACTTTCAATTTTCAATTACTCAGAGTTTTATCATATTCACCGGGTCTTCATAATCTTTTCTCATCGGATTTTTCCCTTCCCATCCGTCAGGCAGTATCAATAGCCGCAGATCCGGATGATGTAAAAAATTAACGCCGAACATTTCATATACTTCTCTTTCAAGAAATTCTGCTGTTCTCCAGATAGCGGAAACAGTTTCCACTTCAGGTTGTTTGGGATCGAGTTTTACTTTCACTACCAG
The DNA here is from genome assembly GCA_016720745.1 of Chitinophagaceae bacterium. Lineage (GTDB taxonomy): Bacteria > Bacteroidota > Bacteroidia > Chitinophagales > Chitinophagaceae > JJ008. The sequence goes on from JADKKA010000019.1 coordinate 137,804, forward strand.
TTTATGCCTAAAGCTGGTGGACGTGAGGTGATACACCATGGTCAGCTGTGTTTTGAAATCAACACAGGTGAGACAGAACAGGTAATCGAATGAAAGGGAAGGTTCCTGGCGAAGTTGCTGCATCAATGAAAGCAGGTCGCCGGTACTGCAGACCATGTTCACCCACTCGCCGCCTTCTTCAAAGCTGGCTTCGGGGTGCATTTCAGTTAGTTTCGCCTTTAGTTCTTCGTTCGTCATGATCAGTCCTTACCGGTCTTAATTTGTTCTCTGGTCAATCCCGCTTTTATTTTTTCCTGCAGGGTTATCAATGCATGCAGCAGGGCTTCCGGGCGGGGTGGGCAACCGGCTACATATACATCCACAGGTATTACATGGTCTGCCCCTTTTACTACAGAATACGTATTATAGAAAAAGGGTCCGCCGCTGATGGCACAGGCTCCCATGGCAATCACATACTTGGGCTCGGCCATCTGGTCGTATAATCTTTTCAGTACCGGGGCCATTTTGTTCACGATGGTACCGGCAATAATAATTACATCTGCCTGACGGGGGGTGGCACGGGCCACTTCAAAACCAAAACGGGAGAAATCATATTTGGCCGAGGCAGTGGCCATCATTTCGATACCACAGCAGCTGGTGGCAAAAGTGAGGGGCCAGAGTGAATTAGCCCTTGCCCAGTTAATCAGGTCATCCAGTTTGCTGAGTACAACGTTTCCTCCGGGAAGGTCATGCACTTCTCCCGGAAAAGTTTCTTTGAGTGTTGCCGGCCTTACATCCATTTCAGTGCTCCTTTTTTATGGGCATATAAAAAGCCGGTGAATAATATAAAGAAGAAAATCACAATTTCAATCAGGGCGATCCATCCCAGTTTTTTAGCTACTACGGCCCATGGATACAAAAAGACCAGTTCCACATCAAAAATCAGGAAGATCAGGGCGAACAGATAATACCCCACATTCAGCTGTACCCAGGTTTTGCCGGTGGTTGGAATACCACACTCATAAGGTTCACCCTTTTGTTTATTGGTGCTCGCCTTCAATACCAGTTTGGAGATAAGTATGGCGATGCCGGAAAACGCAACAGCAGCAATGATTAGTACAATGAGTGATGAGGCACCCATACGTCAGATGATTTGTACGAATATAGGAAGTATGGGTTAAAGTGCAGAATGAGAATTATCAACGGCTTAGCTGCAAAAGATCAGTTCGGGAGCTGTCGCCTATCCATATAATTCCTGGTGAATGGCCTTCCGGTCATACCCCATTTCCAGGATATGCTTTTTAGCTTCATCTATCATGTGTTTCCATCCACATAAAAAGAAAATAGCTTCCGGCCGGTTCTTGCACAGGTCCATATAAATAGGATGCACATATCCATGATGACCCTGCCAGTGTTCCCGGCTAAGGGTGGGATGATAATGAAAGCCGGGTAAGTCCAGTTCCAGTTTTTTCAATTCCTCATAATAAAGGAGATCCTCTTTTTTGCGGCAGCCAAATATCATATGGATATTTTTGAAAGCTGTTTTCTGCAGATGAAAATAATTGACCATACTCCGGAAAGGAGCAATCCCGGTTCCGGTACAGATCAGGAATATTTCCCTGTCCAGATTCTCCGGTAATGTGAATACACCCTGTGCTCCGCGGAAACTGATTTCACTCCCGACTTTTATTTCATTGAACAGGTAATGAGTTCCCTGTCCCTGCTCTGCCAGTACAATCAATAGTTCAAATACATTAGTTCCATCCGGCCAGCTGGCAATGGAATAACTGCGCCAGCGCTTATTGGGTTTTTCATGAATGGGAAGATCCAGTGTAACAAACTGACCCGGTATAAAATCAAAAGAAGGGAGCTCGGGTACTTCAATCCAGAATCTTCTTGTATTATAAGTATGATCTTCGATGCGTATAACTGTTCCTTTGCGCCAGGGTTGCAGGGCCATGTTGGTTGTTTGACTGCAATTTACGAACTCCCGCTATGCATTGAACGTTGATTGCTGTTTTATAGCAGGCATTCTACTCGGAAAAAACGGGATCGAGTAACGTAATCGTTTGCACCGGCCAATAATAATATTTTCCTTTCCATTGATAACATACAATGAGTGCAGACTGCTTCATCATTTGTCGCAATGCAGGAAAGGTAGACGACTGGCGGGGGAAATCATTCCCCGGTATGATACGTACAATGGTTTGTTTTAGCTCCGGAATTAATTGCATAGGGTTTGGCGGACTACTGTATACCGGACTCTTTTCTTTTTTTGTTTGAAGGATATCATACCATTGCCCCCTGATCCATATTTTCCTAAAACCGGGTACCAGCGATTCATTCATTACAGCATAAATAAAATAGGTTACTGCTGCCCTTGAAACCGGTGGAATAGTGCCGCTATTTTCTGCAGGAATATTCCTTTCCCGGACCATTCCCTGATGATACTCCCGGGAGAATGCAGCAACCCGGCTCAACGGCTGTGCCGAAAGAGGAAGAAAAAAAGCAGTCAACACACTGAAAAGCAAACCTTTCTTCATGTCTTTTCGTTTATATTTCAGATGCAGTAAACCCGGCTTTTTCCTTAAACGTTTTCATAAAAAACCGATCCAATTTTGCCCCGGGCTAAACTATATTAAATAACTTACAGTGTAAATTTCAATTCTTCCTATGATACGTACTGCCAAAATATGTACCGCAACCCTTTTTTGTCTGTCCCTTTTTTCCTGTCATCAAAAACCCGAGGTTGAAAAAGAAGCACAGTCCGACGGACTGGAACAAGCCATGCGTCAGGAATTCCGGATGACCCGTGATCCCCTGTTGAATATGGTGCCTAGGGAAAGACTGGTGGAAGCAAAACAATACATGGATCGCCTGATTGCAACAGGAACCGGAACAATCAACGGCAGACCCAGTGCACTGGGCTGGCAGGAGCGGGGACCCAATAATGTGGCGGGCCGTACCCGGGCTATCTTACTCGATAAAAGAGATGCAACCGGGAATACTGTTTTTGTTGGATCCGTCAGCGGCGGCATTTTCAAGACTACCAATTTTGCCAACAGCCTTCCCACATGGACGGTAGTAAATGATTTACTTCCCAATCTGGCCATCAGTAATATTATACAGGATCCCTTACATCCGGATACACTCTTTGCGACAACAGGAGAGGGATGGTTTAATATAGATGCAGTTAAAGGAGTCGGGATTTTAAAAAGTACTGACGGTGGAAGCAGCTGGAACCTCATGCCATCCACCACCGGATTTGAATATGTACAGGATATGGTGATTGATAACAATGGGAATTTCTTTGTTTCTCTCCGCAATGCCAGTACCACCGAAAGCCGTGGTGTACTAAGATCCACCGACCGCGGAGCCAGCTGGACCCGGGTACTGGGTTTACCACTTACCGGATTTGGAACCGGTCGGGCCGCCGACCTGGAAGTGGCATCCAACGGAGACCTGTATGCCAGTCTGGGGGTGATCAGTCGATCCGAAGTATACAAATCATCATTTGCTACCAATGGAGCCAATACCGGCGCACCGGGTACCTGGACCAATATCACTCCAACTACCCCTACCGCCACCCACCGGGTTGAGATTGTGCTGGCGCCTTCTGACCCGTTAAGGGTTTACCTGCTGATGCAGGACAGTGCCACTGGCGAAGTTCAAAATATGTACCGCTCTGTGAATGGCGGCTCCAGCTGGGCTAACCTCAATCCACCTTCTGCGCTGAACAATGGCACAAACTCACAAACCTGGTTTAACCTGATTGGTGCCGTGGATCCCAATAATGCCAATACCATTGTGGTAGGTGGTCTCAACCTCGCCCGCTCTACCGATGGCGGTGATAACTGGACTACCATCACTACCGGCGCTTCTGTACATGTGGATCAGCATGCACTGGTATATGACGGATCGGCTAAATTAATCAGTGGAAACGACGGAGGAATTTATTACTCCACCAATATCAATGCCGCAACACCGGTGTTCCTTAACAAGAATACCGGGTACAACGTGACCCAGTATTATGCCTGTGATTTCCATCCAACCAATACCAATTATTTCCTGGCCGGTGCACAGGATAATGGCACGCAGAAATTTATTTCGGCCGGAATGAATACCACAACCAATGTAACCGGCGGGGATGGCGGATTCTGTCATATAGATAAATCAGACGGTCAGTTGCAGATCACTGCTTTTACCGCCAACAATTATAATCGCTCCACCAATGGGGGAAGCAGTTTTACCTCATTGGGCAGTTCCATTAATAATAACCGCGGGCAATTTATTAATCCCAGTGATTTGGATGATAATGGTAAAGTTTTATACGCCGGGGATGATGCCGGGAAATATTTTTGCATCACCGGACTCAATGCCACGCCTGCTGCTATTTCTGTTGCTGTGACCGCCATGGGCACCCGGGAACTCACGGCTGTAAGGGTGGATCCCAATAATGCCAATACCATCTGGATCGGTGCTTCCTTCGGCAGTACGGCCGCTGCACCGGTGGTGATCAAATTATCTAATGCCAATACGACCAGTCCTACTGTGGTGGTAACAGGTTCCGTTGTAACCAGTTCGAATAATACCATTGCAGCTTCCACCAATATTTCTTCCATCGATATTGATCCAGCCAATGCCAACCATATCCTGGTCACGGTTTCTAATTTTGGAGTCACCAGTGTTTTTGAAAGTACCAATGGAGGAGCAAGTTATACCAGCATCGAAGGAAATTTGCCAGATATGCCTGTTCGATGGGGCATCTTTGCTCCGGCCAATGCCGAGTTAAACGGACCTGGCGGAGGAACCGGCGGTATTATCCTGGCAACAGAACTGGGCATATGGACCAGCTCACAGATAAACGGGGCATCCACAAACTGGATTCCGAATAATAACGGACTGGCCAATGTACGGGTGGATATGCTGCGGTACCGCTCTTCTGATAATATGCTGGCTGCTGCCACCCATGGCCGCGGCCTATATACAACTACCATTCCTACGACAGTTACCGGTATCGGCGGACCGCCACCCAATACCAGGGATTTCATCAAATATATCAGTGTAGACGGCAGTCAACTGCTGATTGTTACCGGCGGACTGAATACCCGTACCATGACCGTACAGCTCTTTGATATGGCCGGTAAACAGGTATATGACAGTCGCAAGACCTACGGACAAACCAGCATTCCGATTGCCGGATTACCCAGAGGCATCTACCAGCTTCGGGTTGTAGGGAATAATAATGAACAGTATCACCGGAAATTTGTAAAATAAATTCCTTTTTTCCTTTAAAGCAGGCTGTCAGTACCATTGGCAGCCTGCTTTTTTTTATCTTTGCGCCGCGCATGGGTGTGAAGGAATTGCTGGAACTGTATCAGAACAACCCCCGCCTGTTTCAACTGGCGGACAGGCTCTCCTATGCCTCAACAGAAAAAAATCCCGTTTTTTATCTTGACAACCTGCAGGGAAGTGCTTCACAGTTTGTGGTGGCCGCCGCTTTTTTGCATCCGGCCCTGGCCCAGCAAAACCACCTGATCATTCTCAACGACCCGGAAGAGGCGGCCTATTTTCATAATACACTGGAGAACCTGACGGAAGCACTGGATCTGTTTTATTTTCCTTCCTCTTTCAAAAACAGAAAGAATTTTCAGCTGCTCAATTCCTCTCATGTCATGCTGCGCACAGAAGCATTGACCAAACTGGCTACCGGTGGCAATAAGAAAATCATTGTCACCAGTCCGGAAGCCCTTTTTGAAAAAGTAGGATTGCCTTCCACACTATCTCAGAATATCATTCATATCAAATCCGGCGATACCCTTGATACCAGTGCCCTCCTGCTTCGTTTATCGGATTACGGTTTTGAAAGAACGGATTTTGTGTATGAACCCGGACAGTTTGCCATCAGGGGAGGGATTCTGGATATCTATTCTTTCGGAAATGAAAAACCTTACCGGGTTGAATTATTCGGGAATGAAGTGGACTCCATCCGGATCATTGATCCCGAAACACAATTAAGTGAAAGAAAACTGCTGCAGGTCAGCATCATCCCTAATATGGATGTGCAGATCAGCAGTGAGGAAAGAATATCCCTGCTTGATTTCATGCCGGAGAATACGGTGGTATGGATACAGGATTATGCGATTTGCCGGGAACAACTGGCTGATAATAGCGGCGAGCTGCATGCGTTTTTAGAAATGCAGGCAGGATGGAAGGCCCTCGAAGATCCAGCCACAACGAAAAGAGGTAAAGCACAGACTGATGAGCAGGATGATAAACTGCATAAGAAGACGGTACTGGAATCAGATTTTATAACAGTTGCCGAATTTGAACAGTCTATCGCCCGTCGGAAGCTGGTAGGTTTTGGTCCTGATAATAGTTTTCCGGTTACGCTTTCTCCACTCATCATCCATCATCAAACCCGGGAGCAACCCGCTTTTAACCGCCAGTTTGAATTACTGATCCGCGATCTTAAAAACTGGGAAGCCCGGCAATTCCAAATCTGCATTTTTGCAGAGAACCCCCGACAGCTGGAAAGATTGCAAAGCATTTTTGATGACCTGAATGCCGGGGTGGTGTTTAATCCGATCGCGAGTTCCATTCATGAAGGGTTTATTGATGAAGACCTTCAGCTGGTATGTTATACCGATCACCAGGTATTTCAACGCTATCATAAATACAAGGTAAAACAGGCATATAATAAGAACAAAGCACTCACCCTTCGCACACTAAGGGAATTGCAGCCGGGGGATTTTGTGACGCATATTGATCATGGAGTAGGCGTGTACAGCGGTCTGCAAAAAATGGAAGTGAATGGAAGGCTCCAGGAAGCCGTGCGGCTGATTTACAAGGATAGTGATATCCTCTATGTGAATATCAACAGCCTGCACAAAATTGCCAAATACACTGGCAAGGATGGGAGTGTGCCCAAGATCAATAAACTGGGCAGTGATGTGTGGGCGAAGTTGAAAGAAAAAACCAAGAGCAAGGTCAAGGAAATTGCATTTGATCTGATCAAACTCTATGCGAAGAGAAAAGCTCAGCAGGGTTTTCCGCATACACCGGATAATTACATGCAGACAGAATTGGAAGCATCTTTTATTTACGAGGATACACCTGATCAGAGCAAGGCCACAGCTGATGTAAAGAAAGATATGGAGTCTGCCTCACCCATGGACCGGCTGGTTTGTGGTGATGTTGGTTTTGGAAAAACAGAAGTAGCCATCCGGGCTGCCTTTAAAACCTGTGTGGATGGCAAACAGGCAGCCGTTCTGGTACCAACTACCATTCTGGCTTTTCAGCACTATAAAACTTTCAAAGACCGCTTAAAAGATTTTCCGGTTACCGTTGATTATATCAACCGCTTTAAATCGGCAAAAGAGAAAAAGGAAACCCTGAAAAAACTGGAAGAAGGGAAAATTGATATCATCATCGGTACCCATGGTTTGCTGGGCAAGGAAGTAAAATTCAAAGACCTGGGTTTGCTGGTGGTGGATGAGGAACAAAAATTTGGTGTGGGGCACAAGGAAAAAATCAAGACCCTTCGCACAACGGTGGATTGTCTTACACTCACGGCCACACCTATTCCACGTACCCTGCAGTTTTCACTGATGGGTGCCCGCGATCTCAGTATCATGAATACAGCGCCCCCTAACCGCCAGCCTATCCAGACAGAAGTACAGGTATACAATGAAGATTTTATCAGAGAAGCTATTTATTTTGAAACAGAGAGGGGCGGTCAGGTATTCTTTATTTATAACAGGATTGCAGGTTTGCCGGAGATGGCCGCCATCATCCAGGCACTTTGTCCGGACCTGAGTATCGGTTATGCCCATGGTCAGATGGAAGGGCATGAACTGGAAGAAAGAATCCTGGATTTTATTGATAAAAGATATGATGTACTGGTTTGTACCAATATCGTGGAGAGCGGAGTGGATATCCCGAATGTGAATACGATTATTGTCAATAATGCCCATCAGTTTGGACTGAGTGATCTGCACCAGTTAAGAGGAAGGGTAGGTCGCAGTAACAGGAAAGCCTTTTGTTATTTAATGGCACCACCGATGAGTACCCTGCCCAATGATTCCCGGAAAAGACTGCAAACTCTGGAACAGCACAGTGAATTGGGAAGTGGTTTTCAGATTGCCATGCGTGACCTGGATATCCGCGGGGCCGGCAACCTCCTGGGTGGGGAACAAAGCGGGTTCATGGCTGAGATTGGTTTTGAGATGTACCAGAAAATACTGGATGAAGCCATCCGTGAACTGAAAAGAACTGATTTCCGTGAATTGTTCAAGGAAGAAATTGCCCGTCAGGATGATTTTGTACAGGACTGTACCATTGATACTGATCTGGAGATCCTGATCCCTGATGAATATGTTGAAAGTATCACAGAAAGACTCTCCCTCTATCAGCGGTTGGATAACTGTGAATCAGAAGAAGAACTGGTGGCCATGCGGCAGGAACTGGCCGATCGTTTCGGACCACTGCCACAACCGGTAGAAGACCTGTTCATTACCGTTCGATGCAGGAAACTCGCAGTAGAACTTGGTTTTGAGAAAATGAGTTTAAAAGATCACACCTTACGCTGTTTCTTTATCAACCGGCCGGACTCGCCTTATTTTGAGTCCGGTGTTTTCCAGAAGATCATCAGCTTCCTGCAAACGGCAACCAATAAGGGTAAATTAAAACAAACAGGCAAGCTCTTCCTGCTGGTGGCAGAGGATATGCGGGGAATGGAACCCATGCATCGTTTTCTGAAACAAATGCATGCTTATTGCCTGGTAGATAATCGGGTTATTTCCTGAGCCGCAGGCAACTGCGAAGTGATTTTTTACGTAGATACCCGGAGGGTTCAACAGCCACACTATTTATCGGTTAATTATAGTAATTTTAAGAACACAACTCGTCTATGAGAATTCATCCAGTTCCCTTGATTGCCTGCCTGTTGTGCCTGAGCATTACTGTCAGGGCCCAGGATAGCACCCGTTATGCACTGCGGCTGAACAGCGGCTCCTTTATTCCTACCCGCAATATCAACAGTGATTTGCCGGCAAAACTGGCCAGCACCAGTGATAAGAATAGCGGAAAATCATTTGTGATTATTCAGTTTGATGCAAAACCTGCACAGGCTGTTATCTCCGAATTAAAACAGCAGGGCATCTCCTTACATGATTATGTTCCTGATTTTGCTTATACCGCCACGATCAGCGGTACGATTAATCCTGCCCGCCTTCAGCAGCAGGGGGTAAGATCTATTGTTGCTTTATCTGCTGTACAAAAAATGCAACCCATCCTTGCTGCAGGTAATTTTCCGGCAAGGTCACTCAAACAGGCAGGGGCTGTGGATGTATGGATCAGTTTTCCAACTTCCTTTACCGCTACAGAAGTGATTAATACTTTACAGGGAAGAAACTTTGAATTGCTCTCCGAAGATTTAAAAGCATACCGGATACTGGCAGTACGGGTACCCGTATTAAGACTGGGAGAACTCGCCCTTCTTTCCTGTGTGGAATATGTACAGGCACCTCCGGGAGAAGATGAACCACTCAGTGCTTTCTGGACCAACTGGGGAAGAGATGGGTTGAGGGTGTCACAATTAAATGCACCTATCAGTCAGGGAGGAAAGAATCTGAAAGGGTCGGGGGTAGTGATTGGGATTGGTGACAGTGGTGATCCGCAGTCGCATGTAGATTTTACAGGACGCTTAATCCCCCGGGCTGCTGCTCCGTATTTTGATTTTCCATATGATCATGGAACGCATGTATCAGGTATTGCAGCTGGTGGCGGAATTGTTAACGAGATCAGGACCGGCTATGCACCCAAGGCACAAATTGTATCGCAGGTTTTTTCCGGCATTTATCTCAATGCGCCTACCTATGTTTCAGAATATGGGATGGTGATAACCAATAATTCATATGGTAATATCGTGAATGATTGTACCAATTTCGGATTATATGATCTCTTATCAAGAACACTGGATCAGCAGGCGTTTGACCTGCCCGAATTGCAGCATATGTTTTCGGCAGGTAATAGCGGCTGGTCAAAATGTGCACCCTATCCCGATAGTTTCAGAACCGTATTAGGCATGCATCAGTCGGCCAAGAATGTGCTGACAGTTGGGAATGCAAAGCCCAGTGATATGGAAATTTTTTCAAGGTCAAGCCGGGGGCCTGCGAAAGACGGTAGGTTAAAACCGGAGATCACCGGAATCGGATCCTTTATTACTTCCACAGGTCCTTACATTACTTATTATTATGAAAATACCGGTACCAGTATGTCCTCTCCTGCCATTGCAGGAGGTATGGCATTGCTGGTGGAAAAATACCGCTTACTGCACGCCGGAGCGAATCCTAAAAACGGATTGCTGAAAGCCCTGGTTTGTAATAGTGGTGATGACTGGGGAAGACCCGGACCTGATTATTCATTTGGATACGGGATCGCTAATTTCTGGCGGGCCAATCAGGTGCTGGAGAATAATCAGTACAGTACCGGCAGCATTGCTCCCGGTCCTGCGCAAACCATCAATATCAATGTACCTTCAGGAACTGCAGAACTGAAAGTAATGTTATACTGGAATGATCCGGCAGCCGCAGCAGTAGTCAGCCAGACCCTGGTCAACAATCTCGACCTGCAGGTGATCACTCCATCAGCAGCCACCGTACTTCCTTTTGTTCTTGACACCACGCCAGTGAATGTGAAAAATCCTGCAGTTACCGGGGTTGATAATATCAATAATATTGAACAGGTCGTGATTAAGAATCCGGCAGCAGGTGCTTATACCATCCGGATCATTCCTACGGCCATCAATGTGAATCCTTCCCAGGAATACCATGTGGTATATGATTTTGTGCCTACTGAAACCAAAATGGTGACTCCCATGGGCGGCGAAACCTATCAGCAGGGAGAAAATGTAATTGCCAGATGGGATGCCTATGGTACACCTGAAAATGATTTTACACTGGAATTCTCCAGTAATAACGGAGCCAGCTGGACAGTTTTAAAGAACAATATTTCATCGAACCGCCGTCATTATTTTTATACCACTCCGGATCCGAATGAATGGTGGATTGTTCCGGCCGTAACCACCGATCAGGCGCTGATGCGTGTTACCCGCAACGGAACCGGACAGGTAAGTACCAGTCTGCCCTTTGTGATCCACGATACTTTATTTACAAGTTTAGCGGCTAACCAGTGCGAAGGTTATATGACCATTAACTGGACTGCAGTTACTGGTGCCACAGGATATGATGTGATGATGTTACAGGGATCAGAGATGGTGACTATTGCCACCGTTTCTTCCGGTACGCTTAGTTATACGGTTGGCGGATTGAGTAAGGATTCTGTTTACTGGATGACGGCCAGACCCCTGATTGGTACCAGTAATAGTCCGGGCAGAAGAGGAATAGCAGTCTCCAGACAACCCAATGGTGGAAGCTGTACCGGCCCGCTGAGTTTCAATGATGGAGATATTAAAATTGATGCCATCCTCTCTCCATTGCGTTCCGGACGTTTGCTCACTTCCACTGCACTTAGTAATAGTGAACCTGTTTCTATCCGGATCAAAAACCTGGATGATGCTGTAACTACCGGTAATATCCTGGTGAGTTATCAGGTCAATGCAGGGCCGGTTATTTCAGAAGTGATTACCAATCCGGCGATTGCAGCTGGGGCTACCTATGTCCACAGCTTTGCTGGAGCCAATAACCTTGATCTTTCAGCAGCCGGTACTTACTCAATTGTGTTCACTGCTACACCACAAGCTGTTTCAGATCCCTTCCCGGTGAATAATTCATTGACCCGGGTCTTTAAACAATTGCCAAATGCCCTGATTACCGGTATTGATTATCCGGCCAGTCCTTATGTTGATAATTTTGACCTGGTACCGGAGCAGGCTTTTACAAAAGCCCAGATGGGATTAACAGGTCTCGACCGCTATGATTTTGTAAATGGTAACGATACCGGTCGAATCCGCAGTTTTATCAACGGCGGTATTGCCCGCAGTGGAAACAGGGCATTGACGATGGATGCATGGCTTTATTACCAGCCTGGGGTTAATGACTCTCTGACTGCAACATTTAATTTATCGGGATATAATGCCAACACCGACGAGATCCGGTTGGATTTCTGGTATAAAAACCACCGGCAGATCAATGTATCTACCAACCGGGTCTGGATTCGGGGTGATGATACCAGGGATTGGCTGGAAGTTTATAATTTATATGCTAACCAAAATCCAGCTACAGCCTCTTATAAATTTACAGGTAGCATTGAAATAAGCGACTTCCTTCGGAATGCCACACCCAGCGCACAGAATTTCTCTAGCAGTTTCCAGGTTCGCTGGGGAACTTTTGCGCAAATGATGACGGCCGATAATTTCTCCGGAGCCGGGTATACGTTTGATGATATCCGTATTTATAAAGTAACAGATGATATGGCGATGCTGAGTATTGATACGCCCTATGTCAATAACTGCGGCCTCAATGCCACCACACCGATCAGGGTGGCGGTGAGAAATACAAGGAGTACTGATGTAAACACAGTGCCCGTTAGGTACCGGGTCAATGGCGGTGCCTGGATCACAGAGAATGTACCCCTGATTCCGGCGGATGATACTGTTCAATATACATTCAGCACTACTGCTGATTTATCTGCTGCCGGTGATTACCTGATTGAAACGCAGGTGGTATTTGCCACAGACAGCTATGATATCAATGATACCACCAGTATCCGGATAAAAAATGTATTGCAGTATTCAGTTACCAATACCACTCCTTACCTGCAGGATTTTGAATCCGGCAGCGGCAGCTGGTATGTACTGGAGGAAACCAGCAGCTGGGAATATGGCACACCGGCTTCCTATAAAATAAAAAGAGCCGCAAGTGGTACCAAGGCCTGGAAGACCAAACTGGCCGGTAATTACCGGGATTATGAATATGGATTTCTTTATTCCCCCTGCTTCAATGTATCAACCGTAACTAATCCTACCCTCAGCTTTAGCCTGGCCCTTGATATTGAAGACTGCGGAGCCAGTATTTGTGATGGTGCGTATGTGGAATATTCGCTGGATGGTAAAACATGGGCCCGACTGGGTGCTAACGGACAGGGCACCAACTGGTATAATAAAAACTATGCTTCCAACAATATGTGGAGTGCACAGAATTATGACCGCTGGCATGTGGCTACCATTCCGCTCAGTGTGATTCCAGTGCCCGTGGCACAAATGACACAACTGCGTTTTCGATTTGGGGTGTTCTCTGACCCCGAAGTCAACCGCGAAGGAATGGCCATTGATGATATTCATATCTACAGCAATCCTAATGGTATTTATGATCAGACTGGCACCAGTCCGGTCGTTAACCAGGCTGCTGTTTCCGGAACCGGATGGATTGATTTTGTTGAGAGTGGGACAAATAAAATAATCGCATCGGTAAATCCAAACGGACAGAACATGGGTAATACGGATGTACAGTCTTATGTATTTACCGGCCCGGTCAGAACCAACAGCCTGCAATATTACCACAATCGAAATATCACGATTAAACCGGCAACGGTTAGTCTGGCAGATTCTGCCACCGTTCGTTTTTATTTCCTGGATAGTGAAACAGAAACACTGATCAATGCCACTGGCTGTGCCGCCTGTACCAAGCCTGCAATGGTTAATGAGCTGGGTGTAACCAAGTACAGTGATCCCAATGATAATAACGAAGATGGCACACTGGCGAATAATTCCGGTGGATTGTATTCCTTTATCATTCCTTCCAAAACCCGGATGGTACCTTTTGATAAAGGCTATTATGCTGAATTCAAAGTGAAAGAGTTTTCTGAATTCTGGCTCAATAACGGCTGGCTGAACGGCATCACACCGCTTCCTTTAAAACTGATTGCATTTACAGCCCGCAAACAAAACAGCCGGGATGTATTACTCGAATGGACTACGGCTGAAGAATTTGATGTAGATCGCTTTGAAGTAGAGATGGCCAACGGTAATACGGCTTTTGCATCCAACCAGTACACTCGAATCGGTACCATATTCAGTGCCGGTAACAGTATGGGGGAACAGCGTTACCAGTTGCTGGATATCGAACCAGGTAAATCGGGTATCCGTTATTACCGTTTAAAAATTATTGATAAAGATGGCAGTATCCGGTATTCAGCAATCAGGCCGGTAGTGTTCAGTAATGAAGTAAAATGGCAGATCTATCCTAACCCAACCAATGGCTTGCTGAGCCTGGTCGTACAGGGAAATGACGGAGAATCAGCCAGTATCAAAATATATGATGCTTCCGGCAGGATCATCAAACAACAAACCCAGGCAACCACCGGATTCGTTCAGAAGATCTGGATCGATCTGGGAGGAAAGAATATTCCGGCCGGGCTCTACCTGCTGGAAGTAACAATCAATGACCAGACCCAGGTGTTCCGGGTGATCAGGCAATAAAAAACCCCTTCTGGAAGGAAGGGGTCATTCAGTTTGGTCAGCAATTTTACCAGCCTTGCTTGGCAACACCATCTTTGATGGCAGCCAGTGCTTTCGCTTCTCCCATCAGGGTGGTCAGTTTATTTCCTTTGCCATCATGGCCCTGGGCCATATAGGCGCCTTTAGCGGTTTTGGTAATCACGGCATCCAGCATTTCAACTCCCTTCTCTTTGGTCTTTACATTGTAGGCTGTAATCTTTTCAGACATAGTTAACGGTTTAGTGTTAGTAAAGGCTGAAATTACGTCATCCTGCCCTGAAACAGCCGTTAAAATTGCCAACCGGGCAAAAAAAATCCCGCCTAAGCGGGATTAATCTATTAATAATCAATCATTTGAGTTAAATATCCAGCTTGGCGTATTTGGCGTGACTTTCAATAAATTCCCTTCTGGGAGCCACTTCATCGCCCATCAGCATGCTGAAAACCCGGTCTGCCTCGGCAGCACTTTCAATGGTTACCAGCTTCAGGGTACGGGTGGCCGGGTTCATCGTGGTATCCCATAACTGTTCCGAGTTCATCTCTCCCAAACCCTTGTATCGTTGAATATTCACTGATTCTTCTTTACCGGCACCGATTTTTTCCACCCAGGCTTTCCGTTGGGTTTCATTCCAGGCATAGGCCTGTTCTTTTCCTTTTTTAACTAAATACAGTGGCGGCTGTGCGATATAGAGGTATCCCTGCTTTACCAGTTCAGTCATGTACCGGTAGATGAAAGTGAGAATCAGGGTTGCAATATGCGATCCATCCACATCGGCATCGGTCATGATGATGAGCTTATGATAGCGGAGTTTGCTCAGGTCAAGTGCCTTGGGATCTTCCGGTGTACCGATTTTTACACCCAGTGCCGTAAACATATTGCGGATCTCTTCATTATCATAGATTCTGTGCTCCATGGCTTTTTCCACGTTCAGGATCTTACCCCTTAATGGAAGGATGGCCTGAAAACTACGGTCGCGGCCCTGCTTGGCAGTTCCACCGGCCGAGTCACCCTCAACCAGGAACAACTCACAGCGTTCAGGATCACGATCGGAGCAATCGGCGAGTTTGCCGGGTAAGCCACCTCCTGATAAAACCGTTTTACGCTGTACATTTTCCCGGGCTTTACGGGCAGCAATCCGGGCCTGGGCAGAGAGAATTACTTTCTGGACAATGTTCTTGGCTTCTTTTGGATTCTCTTCCAGGTAGGCAGAAAGAATTTTGGATACAGTGCTGTCCACCACTCCCATTACTTCATTGTTACCGAGTTTGGTTTTTGTTTGTCCTTCAAACTGTGGTTCGGGAACTTTTACTGAAATGATGGCACTCAGGCCTTCCCTGAAATCTTCCCCTTCAATTTCCACTTTGGCTCTTTCAAACAAGCCATTCTGATCTCCATAGTTTTTGAATACCCGGGTCAGGGCTCTTCTGAAGCCGGCCACATGGGTACCCCCTTCAATGGTGTTGATATTGTTGACGTAAGAATAAAGATGTTCGTTATAACTGTCGTTATAAAGCAGGGAAACTTCCACGGCTACATTGGTGGCCTCATCCCTTCCTTCAAAAAACAATGGTTTTGGAATCAGGGGATTTCTTCCGGCATTCCGGTCCAGCATCTCTACAAATTCAATGATACCGCCTTCACTATAAAAACTGCAAGTGTAATTCTCGCCATTCTCATCTTTTTCCCGGAGATCAGTCAGGGTGATACGGATGCCACGATTCAGGTAAGCCAGTTCCCGAAGACGGCTTTCAAGGATCTCTCTGTTATAAACAGATACGATGAAGATGGAATAATCCGGCCAGAAATGAACCCGTGTTCCTCTTTTCTCGGTGGCTCCAATTTCTCTTACGGGATATTGGGGAACACCAATCGCATATTCCTGCTCGAATACTTTTCCTTCCCGGTTTACGGTTACATGCAGTTTGGAGCTGAGCGCATTGACACAACTCACACCCACACCGTGTAATCCACCGGATACTTTATAAGAACCTTTGTCGAATTTACCACCGGCATGAAGTACGGTCATAACTACTTCCAGCGCAGAACGGTTTTCCTTGGTGTGCATACCGGTGGGAATACCACGGCCATCATCTTCCACGGAAATGGAATTATCCTCATGGATATTAACCTGTATATTCTTGCAATAACCGGCCAGTGCTTCGTCAATGGAATTATCCACCACTTCATATACCAGGTGGTGTAATCCCTTTACACCGATATCACCGATATACATCGCAGGCCGTTTACGAACTGCTTCAAGACCTTCCAGCACCTGGATACTATCGGCACCATAGCTGCCTTGTTGTGCGATTGTTTTTTCTGGGGTTTCTGTACTCATAATTTAGCTGAAAATCACAGTGAAATTTGGGGTAAAAAATTAACTCACAAATGTACTGAAATAGCACGGGGCCACCCGTTATTTAACCTCTTTTTTTACACGGAAAAGGGCTTGTTTTTCACAATGAAAAATGCCCCTTAAAGGGGCATTAAATATGTTATTGGAGCGGGCTTTTTTAGCGTTTCACAATCTGCGCCACCAGGTCGCCCTCGGCACATACCTTATTGCCCACATAGGCCGTGCCCCTCATTTCGCAAATACCCCGCCGAATAGGCGCAGAAAGCTCCATTTTCAGGATCAGGGTATCACCGGGCCTTACCATATGTTTGAACTTGCAATTGTCGATTTTGATGAAATAAGTATCGTATTGCCCACCCCCGCTAAGGTTGATTGCAAGAATTCCCCCGCACTGGGCCAGGGCTTCAATCTGCAATACCCCGGGCATCACCGGATTGCCCGGAAAATGACCCTGGAAAAACCATTCGTTAAATGTCACATTCTTGACCCCGACAATATGGGTATCGCTGAGTTCAATGATTTTGTCCACCAGCGCAAAAGGAAAACGGTGGGGCAGGGTTTTCTCAATGTACTGCTGATCGTATACCGGAGGCTGGTTGGGATTGTACACCGGAACCCCCTTGGTATGCTTGTTCTTCTTGATATACTGCTTGATCTTTTTTGCAAATTCCACATTCGTACTATGACCCGGGCGGTTGGCAATGATCCTGCCCTTGATCGGATAACCAATCAGGGCCAGGTCACCTACCACATCCAGTAATTTGTGACGGGCCGGTTCATTGGGGAAACGCAGTTCCAGGTTATTCAGGTAGCCTTCGCTTTTTACTTCAATCTTTTCTTTCCGGAATATTTTTTTCAAGCGATCCATCTCGGCTCCATCCACCGGTTTGTCCACGATTACAATGGCATTGTTCAGATCCCCACCCTTGATCAGATTATGATCCAGGAGCATTTCCAGTTCATGCAGAAAGCAAAAAGTGCGGCAGGAAGCAATTTCTTCTTTGAAATCACGCAGGTGTTTGAGTCCGGCATGTTGGGTACCCAGTACCGGTGAGTTGAAATCAATCAGGGTGGTTACCTGGTATTCCACCGAAGGCATGGCCACCATCTCCACCCTTTTCTTTTCATCATAGTAATAAATATTTTCATCAATACTGTACCATACTTTGGCAGCATCCTGTTCTTCCACCCCGGCTTCTTCGATCAGCTCCACGAAGGGCTGGGAACTGCCATCCATGATCGGCATTTCAGGGCCGTTGATTTCCAGCAGACAGTTATCCACTCCCATTCCCACCAGGGCAGCCAGCACATGTTCCACTGTACTTACTTTCACACCGTTTGATTCCAGCGTAGTACCACGACTTACATCCGTCACCAGGTCGCAATCGGCCTTGATCACCGGCTGACTGGGCAGGTCGATCCGCTGGAACTGAAATCCAAAACCCGGGGCGGCGGGCCTCAGGGTCAGGTCGGCCATAACACCGGTATGAAGCCCTGTACCGGAAATGCTGACAGCACTCTTCAGGGTATGCTGTTTATCTGGATTGAAACTGGGTGACATAATACCCGAAATATAGGGTTTATTTTCTGCAGATTTTATCATCGCGCAAAGATATGGCAAATGAGCTAGGAGGGCCGGGACCGGCTGCCGTTTATCATGCCTTCCGGTGCGGAATATCATAGCAAGGGGCTGGTACAGGGAGCTACCTTGAGGTTGGGAAACTATTTTGATCATCAAAACAATCGTTATGAAAATATTCTTTATACCCCTGCTCTTTGCTGCGGTGTCACTCCAGGCTCAATCCTGGACCAAACAATATGATTATGTGGACGATTGTATCTGCGGACTTGCCAAAGTAAGCAAACAGGATAAATTTGGATTTGTTGATAAAGACGGCAAACTGGTGGTACCTCTGGAGTATGATGAGGCCCTTGCATTTAGTGAAGGCAGGGCCGCCGTTAAAAAAGGCAACCGCTGGGGTTATCTTGACAGCACCGGGAAAGTGATAGCAGAAGTTAAATTCGAAGATGCGGCTTCATTTCATGATGGTTTGGCAGCCGTAAAGAAAGATGGCAAATATGGATACATGGGAAATGATGGCACAATACTCATACCGTTTGAGTTCGCCATGGCCGGCAGATTCTCAGAAGGACTGGCCGCTGTTGCCAATAACAAAGACCAGTGGGGGTATATTGATGTTAAAGGCAAACTGGTGATCGGGTACGCTTACAATTTTGCTGATACATTTACCGATGGTATTGCACGTGTGATGAAAGGAGGAGCCATGAAGAATATTGACAGGGCAGGGAAGGAAGTGAAGGAGTAGAGAGAAGTCTTTAGTCTTGAGTCGATAGTCTTGAGTCTTCAGTCGACAGTTCATCAGTCGATCAGTATGTCAGTAGGCAGACAACAGTCGAGCCATGATTTTATTGAGGGAAGGATAAAAATAATTGGGTGTAAAGGACTGGTTATACTTTTTCAGAAAGCAGTTGTTTGACCAGGGCTTCCAGTTCTTTCACCCTTTTTTCCAGTTCGGGTAATTTACGGGCAGCGGCCTGACTGCGAAGGGCAGCTGTATAATCATATGCCGGTGATCCGGTGACCGCTTTTCCTGCTTCAATGGATTTACTCACCCCGCTTTGTGCATTCACTTTGGCGCCATCACCCAGCTGAATATGTCCAACAATTCCCGCCTGCCCGCCAATCATTACTCCGTTTCCGATTTTAGTACTGCCACTGATACCAGCCTGTGCAGCAATGACCGTACTATGTCCCACTTCCACATTATGGGCTACCTGGATCAGGTTGTCCAGTTTCGCACCACTTTTTATTAAGGTAGAACCAATTGTTGCGCGGTCAATCGTGGCATTGGCACCAATCTCCACCTGATCTTCGATCACAACATTGCCGATCTGTGGTACTTTTTTAAAACTACCATCGGCCTGAGGGGCAAATCCAAATCCATCACTGCCGATTACGGTACCTGCATGAATGATCACCTGATTGCCGATCTGTGTTTCATGATAAATTTTTACACCCGGATGAATGATGCAATTGTCGCCAATCGATGTATTGTTACCAATGAAAACATGGGGATAGATTTTGCAATTCTTCCCGATTTTTACATTTTCCCCCAGGTAAGCAAAAGCGCCGATAAAAACATTGTCGCCATAAGTGGCCGTTCCGGAGATATAGGCAGGTTGCTGGATACCAGTCAGCTGTTGCTGCATGATCTCCTGGTATTTTCCAAGCAGGGTGGCAAAAGCAGTATAGGCATCGGGCACACGAATCAGCGTGGCACTGACGGCCTGTTTCAATTCAAATGAATCGTTGACGATTATAATAGAAGCAGCAGTAGTGTACAGGTATTCCTCATATTTCGGGTTAGCCAGGAAGCTGAGCTGGCCCCTGCCTGCTTCTTCAATTTTTCCAAAAGAAGATACGGTCACCTGGCTGTCGCCTTCCACCCTGCCATTTACGATCAGGGCGATTTGTGATGCTGGAAATTGCATAGTTGTTTGTTTCTTGACTCAATGCCCGGCTGATAGCCCATTCCTGCATCAAATCCGCTGGTAACAAATGTAATATTTTTTAACAGTGTCCTTCAGGTTATGCTGTACGAGGGCATTATCCACTTCAGAAATATCCCGGATGCTTCCATCCTTGAACAGGATATTGATCCGTTCATCTCCCGGATCATATGTGGTATTACTGGCTTCTCCGGTAAACACAAAATATTCGGCTTCCTCATAGCGGATACCCATGGCCGTGGCCACAGCAGCCCTTTTCTCCTGCACCTGCACCGGATCGAATGGAGCCGCCTGTAATTTTACCTTCAGCAATTTTCGTTCCACCAGTGCCCGGCATAAGCCGGAAAGCACCCGGTCCTCATGTAATTGCCAGAACTTGATGGCGCCCATGAGATCATGATCATCCAATTGACAAAATTCAAAAAGCCATGGCTGCACCCCGCCCGCATCTTTTCACCGCCTTCCAGAAAAATATTCAGAAAGGGTGATGGAGCTTTTGCTTTTATTTCCACCGCACGCTGCAATACTTTCTGCAGCATTTTTTCGGCACAGATCACGGTTTTATGGAGATAGACCTGCCAGTACATCAAACGGCGGCTGATCAGGAATTTTTCAATGGAATAGATGGCTTTTTCTTCCACCATCAGCTGGCCATCTTTCACGGCCAGCATTTTCAGGATCCGGTCATAACCAATCACTCCTTCCGCCACACCGGTAAAAAAACTATCGCGGTTCAGATAATCCATCCGGTCCACATCCAGCTGACCCGACACCAGCTGGTGCAGAAATTGTTTTTCATATTGTCCCGTAAAAATGGCAATAGCGATATCCAGTTGTCCGCCAAATTCCTGGTTAAGCTGCTGCATCAGTAAAAGCGATATGTCTTCATGATGCACTTCTTTGATCAGTTCCTGTTCCAACGCATGCGAAAAAGGGCCATGACCAAGGTCGTGGAGCAGGATGGCGATTTTGGCACCCAGTTCTTCTTCAGTAGTAATGACCACTCCCTTGCTTTTTAATTCACTCAGCGCAATACACATCAGGTGGTAGGCACCCAGCGAGTGATGCAGGCGGGAATGTACTGCACCGGGATATACCAGGTGGGCAAAAGCCATCTGGTGAATATTCCGCAGACGCTGGTACACCGGGTGAGAAATAATATCAAGGATCAACGGGTGATCGATGGTAATAAAACCATACACCGGGTCGTTGATGATCTTGCGGACAGCACTCATTGTTGCAATTGTGTTAAATAATGGGTTGGACAACCGGACATAGCCCGGATTCCGGCTCAGTGATTATTTTTAAAACCTGGTAAGAATAACTGCAAATATTACACTTTTAGTGCTATTTGCCGGGACTGGTTTATGTCTCCGGGCACAAAGTAACGATTCGTTGCAATTGAAGGATATTCCCGTATTTGAACAGACCCGTTACCGTCATACCGGTATTGTAACCGGCTTTCATATTCAGCATAGTCTGCACAATGATGTGCCAACACTTCGTTATATGGAAATCGGACTGGCCAGTACGATCCATCAGTATGGAAGGCATGGACCGGTGTCAACTGGACTTTATTTCGCCGAAGAGATCTATCCCGGTTCTGATCCGGTTTTTGGAACCAAGCTGGGTATATTTACGCACTTCCTGATTGATCTGGGTTTCTCGGCCGTTTTCTATACTGATTTTAAATACGGTAACTTTAAACTTCGACCGGAAATGGGAATTGGACTGGGGGATTTCAGAGCAGTAGTCGGCATCAATATTCCTACCATCCGTAACAGGGATTTTTACCGGTTACAAAAAAACTACGGGCAGATCAGTTTTCAGTACTGCTGGCCCGTTAAAAAAACAAGAATAGGAACAGAACGGAGTTTTTATAAAGACCTGATTAAAAAGAAAACAGCATGGCAGTAGCAAAAATTATCTGGGTAGATGATGAAATTGAAAGTTTACAGTCGCAAAAAATGTTCCTGGAGAATAAAGGCTATGAGGTGCAGACTTTTACCAATGGCTTTGATGCCATTGATTATGTAAAGGAAAACCTGGTGGATGTGGTGCTTATTGATGAGTCAATGCCGGGTATCACCGGACTGGAAACCCTGGCCAAGATCAAAGAAATTAATCAGTCGCTTCCGGTGGTATTGATCACTAAAAATGAAACCGAAAACCTGATGGATGAAGCCATCGGATCACAGATCAGCGATTACCTGATCAAACCGGTGAATCCGAATCAGGTCTGGCTGAGTCTGAAGAAAATTATTGACAATAAAAGACTGGTGGCAGAAAAAACCACTACCGCTTACCAGCAGCAGTTTCGAAATTTGTTCATGGCTTTGAACAGTAATCCGGATTATAATGAGTGGATGGATATTTACAGAAAGCTGGTGTACTGGGAACTGGAGATGCAGAAAAGTGATAGTCCGGAAATGCAGGAAGTATTACAAAGTCAGAAAGGAGAAGCCAATACCGAATTTTTCAAATTTGTTTCCAGGAATTATGCCAGTTGGGTCAATCCCAAAAGCGTGGATGGACCGGTGATGAGCCATACCCTTTTTAAATTTAAAGTGCTGCCCCATGTGGAAAAGGGTAGTCCGCTTTTCTTTGTGCTGATCGATAATCTCCGGTTTGATCAATGGAAAGCCATACAACCCATATTTGCGGAAAGTTTCCGGATACTGGAGGAAGATAGTTTTTACAGTATACTGCCTACGGCCACCCAATATGCCAGGAATGCCATCTTTTCCGGTTTGTTGCCGGTAGATATTGAAAAACAATTTCCGGCTCAATGGAAAAATGATGATGAACAGGGAGGGAAGAACCTGCATGAAGAAGAATTTTTCCGTTCTCAGTTAAAACGATTAGGTAAAGGGCGATTTGAAAGTGTCTTATACCAAAGTATTGAATAACCAGGCCGGACTGGATCTGGTGAATAATATCCATAACCTGCTCAACAATGATCTGAATGTGATCGTCTACAATTTTGTGGATATGCTGAGTCATGCGCGTACGGAAATGGAAGTGCTGAAAGAACTGGCAGGCGATGAAATGAGCTATCGGAGTATTACGGCCAGCTGGTTTGAACATTCACCCTTGCATCAGGCATTAAAGAAAATTGCGGATAAAAATATTCGCGTGGTACTGGCGACTGATCATGGCAGTGTACGGGTAAAAAACCCCTGTAAAGTAGTGGGTGATAAACAAACCACCACCAACCTGCGCTACAAGCATGGCCGTAACTTAAATTATGAAGCCAAAGAAGTACTGGCTTTCCGTGATCCGAGGGAAGCCGGTTTGCCGGTGCCTACCGTTAATTCCTCCTATATTTTCGCCAAGGAAGATGGTTTCCTTTGTTATCCCAATAACTATAATCATTATGTCAACTACTACCGCAACACATTTCAGCATGGCGGGGTGAGTCTGGAAGAAATGATTGTGCCGGTGTGGGGAATAGCGAGCTTGCCCGCCGAAGCATGTGCGAAGGAGGGTGGGGAATGGGGCGATTGAAACTTCATCATTCTTAAATCATTTGTTCCTCTGTTCTTATTTCGGCGAGGGGTTGGGAGGTTATTTTTTATGTTGAATTTTAAATTTTGTATTTACCTGCTTTTCACAAAGTGACTCTCGACTCTCGACTCACGACTGCCGACTGCTGACTGCTGACTGCCGACTGAGTCTGACCTTTACTTCTTCTTTAACACAATCTGCTCCGCCACCATGGTATACATCCTGGTAAAAAAATCACGGATAGCCGGGTATTGCTCCGGGTCAAAAAGTGGTTCCATTACTTCCGTAATATTTGTAAAATAAATTGTGTTGTCAACAACCCGGATTGTCCTGGTAAAGATGATAGAGGAATCGGCCATTCGCAGCTTTACATTCTTTGGTTGAAAATCGATCTGGTAGGATGCAGGCAGGGTAATAGACATAGAGGTCAGCAGATACTGGCGGCTGTTGAAATCAATGGAAAACCGGCGCGCTGAATCAGTAAAAGGGTTTTTTCGGAAACTGGACAAAAAGAACGGGTCCAGAAAAATGAAATCACCTGATGAAGAAGGTTCATGTGTAAATACAAAAGATTCCATCAGCGGAGCCAGTTCGTCATCCTTGTCTGAAACTACGAGGCTGTCTATTTTGAGTTCTGTAAAATCTTTTTTAATGAACTCTTTTTCTTCTGCCTTTTCTTCCACTTTGGTTTTATCGCTTTCCAGTAATTTTTGCACTTTAGAGTGATCAAAGTAGCTGATATTGGCGCTGCCATTTATCCGGCCATCCTCCGATAAGGCGGCATTGATATAAAGTATGGTCTTCAACAGGGGTCTGGAGTCTGTAACTAAAAACCAGTTAACGTTAGACGTATCCAGGCTAAGCACATATCGGTTCAGGATATTGGCAGGCGGAATCTGGTAGGATTGGAATTGCTGGGTGCCATCGAGCAGATAGGTTTTCGATGAATCTTTGATCAGGATATCCACGCCGTTAAACTGGCTGAGGCTGAAAAAACTTTCATCTGCTCTTCCGTTCTCACGGGTGCTGATCAGGACCGGAAAGCTGGCGATACCGGATTGCCTAAGCAGGTTCAATAGGATGAGATTGATCTCTGCACTATTCCCGATTTTTTCTTTCCAGGCATCTGTCAGGCTTCCCGGATAAAAAGTCTGCATTTCATCCCACTTTACTTGTTTTTTAACCTGTTGGCAGAGATAATTTATTTTAGCTTCCCGACTTTTCATTTTTCTGGCACTATCAATAACTGCTTCCGTGCCGGGAATCGTTTTGTTTAACTGTTTTCCAAATTCTTCTGAATTGATGAGTAAACGGGCATATCGATGCCATCTGCTTTCGCCATTGATTAGTAGTTCTGAGTCTGGCAGGTTTGCCTGCACTGAAAATTCAACTCTTTGCAGATTATCTGCTACAGAGGTCATCATCTTTTCCGATTTGAAGGCAGGTACATGATGCAGCGCGTATTCCCTGGCCAATGAGGGGGCATAAAACGCGCCACCTCCTACTTCTTTGGTATTTACATTAATTGAATCAACACCCATTAACCGATTCTCAACACGTATGTTGTAGGGTATCGTGAGTTTAAAAAGGGATAATTGTGTTGGAATGATATCCTGAAAAAACCAGGGGTCAAGGTGCAGGGAATTCTTTTCCGTTTGTTCATATTGGTATTCGATCACGCATCCCGCTTTCAGGTTTGGAAAAGTGAAACTGATTTTTTTGAAGGCATTATCCTGGTTGTTGCGGAAAATCTGATTTTTTTCCACTTTCTCAGTGGTGACCCTGCCCGCTGCATCCTGGTAGTGGATATAGGCGTTGATATCAGATAGTTTAGTGCCTTTGATCCGGCTGATATAAGGAATAGCAATATTGGCATGTTGAAAACCACGGGGGTTAAAAATTTTGATTTTAACCCTACGAAGGGTTTTAATCTTAAACCCAAAATCGATAATTATTTCTTTTTCCTGATAATCCAGCAATTTCATGGCATCGGCACCCGGATCAATGGAACAGGTTTTCATTTCCAGCTCTTGCAGGATGGGTTGTCCAAAAGGAGGTAGTTGGCTTTGACCATACAATGATATGGCAGAAGTCATCCATAAAAAGGGCCATAGCAGGAATCTTTTCACCGGCTGTTTTGATGTCAATTTAAAAAAAAACAGAGAAATTTCCGCAGGTTCGTACAACCGGCCCCAATAGCTGTCGGGATTCCGTATTTCGGTTTTTCATACTTTGAGAAAACAACCCATTAAGGTTAGTATGTTGGAATCATCAACCACTTTCTTCCGGATTGCCGGTCTTTCCGACTTTCTGACTGACTGATAAACTGACCGACTGCCGACTGTAGACTGCTGACTGCCGACTGAACCGTGTATCGCTTGTGGATAACCAATCCCTCCCAATTCACCAACCACCCCGGTATTATTTTAATTTTGAGGGCCAGGACCCCGGCTAAGATTGCCGCTGTCCATTGTTTCCTGTTATTTGATTTTTGTTTCTTGTTTCTTTTTATTTTTTTAAAGCATGAAATACACCCAGACGACCCTAGATAAATTAGAAGATATTCCCAAGGAATCCGGTTATGTGCTCCGGTACGAGCGGGGTACCTTTCAAAGTGGCTATTGCATTTTGGAACAAAAGAAAGTGGTGGTATTGAATAAATTCCTCCAGACAGAAGGAAGGATCAATACCCTGCTGGAACTCATTCCCCAACTCTCGATTAATACGGAGGTATTGTCAGGGGAATCCCAGAAATTATACGGGGATGTGATGGCCCGACTGAAAGTTGTGGAAGATTAATTCCCTGCTGCAGGTGATACCGGGTAACTCATAAACCTGTTAACTTTACGAAGTGACCTGCCCCCCTCTTACGATTACATTTCTTGGAACTGGTACCAGCAGTGGTGTGCCCATGATCGGCTGCGATTGTGCCGTTTGTACTTCTGCTGATCCCCGCGATAACCGGCTTCGCTCCAGCATACTGGTGGAATCGGCAAAGACCACCCTGGTAGTGGATACCGGTCCGGATTTCAGGTACCAGATGCTGCGGCAAAAAGTAAAAAAACTGGATGCGGTATTGTTTACTCATCCCCATAAGGATCACCTGGCCGGACTGGATGATATCCGCGCCTTTAACTTCTTCAGCAAAAAGCCCATTGATATTTATGCCGACTCTTTAACCGAAGAAGCTGTGCGGCGCGATTTTTATTATGCCTTCACCGATACCAAGTATCCCGGTATCCCGGAACTCAATCTGAATACTATTTCAACAGAACCATTTGTGATAGGCGATATCCCGGTGATTCCCATCCAGGTCTGGCACCTGAAAATGCCTGTCATGGGTTTTCGCTTTGGGTCTTTTACTTATATCACAGATGCCAACCGGAGTTTACCCACCTTTCTCACCAGATGGGATTACATGCGGAAATTGAATCCGAATTACCGGAACATATCCACCTGGCCTGGGATGGACTGAGGCTCGAAACGGGAGCTTAAAAAAACACCATGCTAACAGTTGTTAGTTTCAAAAAAATTCCCCTACTTTGCATAGCCTCTGATGCTTGCTTGCTATTCCCGATAGAGGTTCAACACTGTGCCACCCCTTAAGGAGTGGCACAGTTATTACAGAAACCCCCACAAGGATTTTTATGAATTTTCAGTCTTCCGAATTAACCCAGCAAGTAGCCCAAACAGCCCGTGATTTTGCCCGCCAGCAAATCAAGCCTTATGTAATGGAATGGGACGAAAGCCAGGAATTTCCTGTGAAGGTTTTTAGGGAAATGGGAAAGCTGGGATTAATGGGCGTGCTGGTTCCTGAGCAATACGGAGGCGCTAACCTTACCTATTTTGAATATAAGGCCATCATTGAAGAAGTGGCCAAAGTCTGTGGATCAGTGGGCCTGAGTCTGGCTGCACATAATTCTTTATGCACCGGCCATATACTTCATTTCGGAAACGAAGAACAAAAGAAAAGATGGTTGCCCAAACTGGCCACGGCCGAATGGATCGGGGCATGGGGGTTAACCGAGGCCAATACCGGCAGTGATGCAGGGAATATGAAATGCACGGCGGTAAAAGATGGTAATGACTGGGTGATCAATGGCACCAAGAACTGGATCACGCATGGTATTACCGGAGAACTGGCCGTGGTGATCTGCCGCACCGGTGAACCCCGCAGCAAAAACAATTCCACTGCCTTTGTAGTGGAAAGAGGGACGGCCGGTTTCAGTGGTGGCAAGAAAGAAAATAAACTGGGGATGCGGGCCAGCGAAACAGCAGAAATGATTTTTGACAATTGCCGGATTCCTGATAGCAATCGTCTGGGTGAAGTAGGCGATGGTTTTAAACAGGCCATGAAAGTACTCGATGGCGGAAGAATCTCCATTGCCTCTCTTTCATTGGGTATTGCCAAAGGTGCTTATGAAGCAGCCCAGCAGTATTCTCAGGAACGTTACCAGTTTGATCAGCCGATCTGTAATTTTCAGGGTATCTCTTTCAAATTGGCCGATATGGCTACAGAAATTGCAGCCGCCGACCTGCTCACTTTGCAGGCCTGTGATCTGAAAGAAAGAAAATTACCCATGACCAAGGAAGCCGCCATGGCCAAATACTATGCCAGTGAAGTAGCTGTAAAAGTGGCGAATGATGCCGTGCAGATTTTTGGCGGTTATGGTTATACCAAGGATTTCCCCGTCGAAAAATTTTACCGCGATGCCAAACTCTGCACCATCGGCGAAGGCACGAGTGAGATACAGAAGATTGTGATCAGTCGGGAAGTGTTGAAGTGATAAGTCCTGTGAAGGAAGTTACAACGGTATATTCCCATGTTTCTTCCTCGGCCTTTTCGCCACTTTGTTCTCCAGCATCGCAAAAGACTTGATGAGTTTTTTCCGGGTTTCCCTGGGTTCTATCACTTCATCAATAAAGCCACGCTCAGCAGCGGTATATGGATTGGCAAATAATGCGGCATACTCTGCTTCTTTCTCCAGTAATTTTTTTGCCGGATCTTCCGCCGCAGCGATTTCATTTTTGAAAATAATTTCACTGGCGCCCTTGGCACCCATCACAGCAATCTCCGCACCGGGCCAGGCATAGTTCATATCGGCACCGATATGTTTGGAGTTCATCACATCATAAGCACCACCATAGGCTTTACGCGTAATTACAGTTACCCTGGGCACTGTTGCTTCACTTAATGCATACAGTAGTTTTGCCCCATTTGTAATGATGCCATGCCATTCCTGATCGGTGCCCGGCAAAAAGCCCGGCACATCCACCAATACCAGCAATGGAATATTAAAGCAATCGCAGAACCTGGTGAAGCGGGCCCCCTTGCGGGAACTTTCAATATCCAGTACACCGGCCAGACTCATCGGCTGATTGGCCACAATACCAATACTTCTGCCTGCCAGTCTTGCAAAGCCTACCACAATATTGTCGGCGTAATCCTTATGTATTTCAAAAAAGATTCGGTATCGCAGATCCCTTCAATCACTAATCGCATATCATAAGGCTGGTTGGCACTTTCCGGTACGATGGATTCCAACTGTTCCCTGGTTTCATCACCCAGTTCAAAAGGAAGTTTGGGTAAAACATCCTCACAGTTCTGCGGCATATAACTCAGCATCTTTTTCACCTGACGAATACAATCCACATCATTGAGGGCGGTTAAATGGGTTACGCCTGATTTAGTCGAGTGAGTAGACGCACCACCCAGTTCTTCGGCACTCACTTCTTCATTGGTAACCGTCTTTACCACATTGGGTCCCGTTACAAACATATAACTGGTATTCTCTACCATGATCGTAAAGTCAGTCATGGCCGGTGAATACACCGCACCTCCGGCACAGGGCCCCATAATTGCAGAGATCTGCGGAATCACTCCGGATGCCTGCACATTCCTGTAAAAGATATCTGCATAGCCACCCAATGATCGTACACCTTCCTGTATCCTCGCCCCACCAGAATCATTAAGACCAACCATAGGTGCACCGGTCTTCATGGCCATATCCATGATGCGACAAATTTTTTCGGCATGGGTTTCCAGAAAGTGCACCACCAAATACGGTGAAGTCCTGCGCAAATACATACACCAGTCTGCCATTCACGGTTCCATATCCGGTAACCACGCCATCTCCATAAAATTGCTGGGTCTCCATGCCAAAATCTTTTGTTCGATGGGTGACTAATGCCCCGATTTCTTCAAAAGAACCGGGATCCATCAGCAACATCACTCTTTCCCTGGCGGTCAGCTTTCCTTTTTTATGCTGGGCTTCGATGCGTTTTACACCACCACCTTCTTTGCCGGCTTCCAGTTTGTCGCGGAGTATTTGGGATTTTGATTTCATTTTAGTGGGAATTTGGTATTTGATATTGGGAATTAGGTATTGCTTGCGGATATTAGCGAAGGTGGGATATTGGGATATTGAAGTAAGATATTTTGGTCTCCGATACTTTGATAAATTCTATTGTGTTTTAGAAAATTTAAAGCAATTGATAACACAACTTAGCCTAAGTTTAAATCAAAAGGAAATCCGCCTGACTTCATCAGCTGTTTTAATTTTGCATTTTGTATTCATTTTTTGTTTCCCCATAGGGGTCCTTTGGACTTGTATCTTGTTTCTTTTTTGCTTCTTGTCTCTTGTTCTTTTGCCTTTGTGTCTTTTGTTTTTTCTCTAGTGTGCCAATCGCCTCTTCCAACTTGTCGATTTATTCTCCACTGGCCGCAGCATTTTTTGCTGCTCCATCCAGTAATGAAGGGCCGCTAATGCAGCTATTTCGGCCGCGTCTTTTTGTTTCTCCATTATTTTTTCCGGTGAGTAATAATTTTTTACAAAATGCGTATCGAAATGTCCGCTGATAAATGCTTCATGTTCGAATACAAAACTGCCAAAGGGCAGGGTGGTGCTGAGGCCTTCTATTTTATAATCCTTGATGGCTTCCAGCATTTTCTGTATCGCTTCGGTACGGTCCTTTCCATGTGTCACCAGTTTGGCAATCATCGGATCATAATAAATCGGCATGGGCATTCCTTCCCGGTACCCATCATCCACCCGGATGCCTTCACCAGTTGGTTTGCTATAGCGTGTTAAAGTGCCAATGGAAGGAAGAAAATTATTCAGGGGATCTTCGGCATAGACCCTAAGTTCCAGTGCATGTCCGTTGATATGGATATCCTCCTGTTGATAACGAAGTTTTTCCCCTCTGGCGATCCGGATCTGTTCTTCCACCAGGTCGATCCCGGTGATCATTTCTGTAACCGGATGTTCCACCTGCAGGCGGGTATTCATTTCCAGAAAATAAAAGTTCAATTTATCGTCCATTAAAAACTCCACCGTACCTGTGCTGGTATAATTGCAGGACTTCGCCACCATTACAGCTGCTTCACCCATTTGTTTTCTTAATTCGGGGGTGAGGATGGAGGATGGTGATTCTTCCACTACTTTCTGGTGTCTTCTTTGAATACTACATTCTCTTTCGAATAAATGAATAGTATTGCCATACTGATCGGCCAGTACCTGTATTTCAATATGCCGGGGAGAGCTCACATATTTTTCGATAAACACGGATCCGTCACCAAAAGAAGATTTCGCTTCACTGATGGCCCGCTCCATTTGTTCTTTCATGTCTTCCGGCTTTTCCACCACCCGCATTCCTTTTCCTCCACCACCGGCGGAAGCCTTGATCAGGATGGGGTAACCAATCTGACTGGCAATTTCAATCGCCAATTCCACCTTATCAATGGCTTTGTCGATGCCCGGCACCATGGGCACATTGTATTTCTTTACACTTTCCTTGGCAGCAAGCTTGGATCCCATGATCCGCATCGCTTCGGGGCCAGGGCCGATAAATTTGATACCGGCATCTTCCACCTGCTGGGCAAAGACAGCATTCTCACTGAGGAAACCATAACCGGGATGGATGCCATCCACACCCAGTTCTTTACAGGCGGCAATAATTTTATCACCATTCAGATAGGATTGTGAGGAAGGTGCTGGTCCCAGGAAAACGGCTTCGTCGGCAAATAATACATGGGGCGATTGACGATCAGCTTCAGAATAAACGGCCACCGTCTTAATGCCCATGCGCCGGATGGTACGCATGATGCGAAGGGCAATTTCTCCACGGTTGGCGACGAGTATTTTTTTCATGTTGAGAGAGGTATTGGGTAATGGGAATTAGTTATTGCACAGCAAATATTAGTCGAGGGTAACGAGTACCTGGCCTTTTTCAACGGCCTGTCCCGCTTTTACTTTTACTTCCTTGATCCGGGCATTGGCATGAATCAGGATACTGTTTTCCATCTTCATGGCTTCGAGAATAAGGATGCGGTCTCCTTCCAGTACTTCCTGTCCTTCGGTAACGGCAATCTCCAAAACCAGTCCGGGCATGGGTGCTTTGATTTCTTTGATATGTTTGGTACTGGCCGAGCTGAAACCGAGTTGGTCCAGCATCTGGTCCAGTTCGTCGCGGATTTCCACTTCAAAACTTTGCCCCTCTACTTCCACCGTCATTTTTTTGGCATTATTTTCTTCATGACTGATGGTACAATGAACCGATCGGTTTTGTTTCACGAGGTGGTACACGCCGGGTCCATTATTGATGAAGTCGGCCGCTGCTAATTCTTCCGGACTGATAGTAAACTGAAAGGCGCCGGCTTTTATGGCGAAGGGCTTGGGTTGGGTAGCCATGGGAAAGGGTTTAAGGTAAGTTAAGCCAAATTTTGCAACCGGTAGTTGTATGGCTTAGTGGCAGCCGCAAGTTGAGGGATATTGATATGTATAAAAATGATAATACTCAACGTGGGCGGGAATATTGGTCAGGTGGGAGAGGACTCTTTCCCGGAAACATCAAAGAAGAAGAGGGAATTGAAATCTGAATATATTGTAATTGGTATAATAAATTCCCCGGCTGCTAATGAAAACAGCCGGGGAATGATTGTATAAGTGCTCAGTTCGATTTTTTCAGATCCTTTACATCCGGGTTTAATCCTGTTGGACCATTTCCTCCGGAGATAATTGTTTTGCAGTTATTCGAAATACAACTCACTTTAAACAGTAACATATTGCCGCATTGTTTACCTCCGCAGATGGGAAACAATCGAATCAGCAGCGGGTCTTTTTCAGTATAGATCGATAAAGAAGTCTGGCCGGCCGGTATGATCAGGGTGGTTTCTATCCCGGATACAGTATTTCTTTTGACCAGTTTATAGCTGCTGGCACAACCTGTTGCACATTGGTAATTCAAATTAACCAGATTGATGGCCACCTGGGCAGTATAGGTTGGAATGGGTGAATTAATTTGCAATGGAAGTATTTGGACAGGTTCATAGCGCCAGCTTCCATTTGGGTTTACATTAACGGCCTGGTATCCTGCACCCTTCCAGCGTCCATCACGGCAACAATCTTTTTCAATCCGGATCCTAATCGTACAGCTGTCACAGATTTGTAAACCACATCGGGCATAGTAGGTAACCAGGTAATCACCCGGGTTGGGAAAAGTTTGGGTGACAGGTGCCGGGTAGATGCCATCCAGGCTATTATCTGTGACTCCTTTTATTTTAACGGATACCTGTTTCAGACAAGGCTTTCCGTTTGTCTGAATTCCGCATTGATAACCGGCATCAAAAGTATAGGTAGAAAATTGGGTAAGCTTGTAAATAGAATCACATTTCTTAATGGAAATTTTTGAAGCTGCTTCTAAGCCAATAGCCGTATTACCTGGTCCCTTTTTTTCAGTCGCAGGTGGTAGGATTGCTTCTTCCATCATTTCTGCTTTATCCAACCTGCTTCTTTCCCAGCTGATTTCCCTGCCGGTCCATTTTCCGCCCAGGCAACAGTTTTGCGGACAGGGATTGATGCCAACAGTAAATGTTCTGCTGCTGCTGCAGCCTTTGCTGTCTTTTACGGTCACCTGGTATTGACCAGCCGGAATGCCTGTAATGCTACTGGTATTATAACTTGTTTGATTCCCGTTAAACAACCAGGTATAGGTATATGGACCAGTTCCCCCACCCGGGTTCGCCAAACTGATGGCTCCGGTTTGAGTAGTATTGCAGGTGAGGTGGGAGATGGATCCATTGAATTGAATTACAGACTGGATGTTTTGAATGGTTTCACCATCACTGTTTTCGCATCCGTTGGCATCTGTAACAATTGCTTCGTAGGCACCCGCGCCCAGACCAGTAATGGAAGTACCAGTTTGCCCAGCCATGACCACCCCGTTTTTCTTCCATTTAATCTGGTAAGGGGCTACACCACCGGAAGGAGTGATGCTAATAAATCCATTTTGATTGCTGCAATACTCATTGCTATGGCCTAGCGTAATAGCGAGATCAGAAGGCTGTGCATTAACCTGAAAAGTTTTTTCTGCAGTGCAACCATTCGCATCGGTTACTGTAACTGCATATGTTCCTGAAGCCAGCTGGCTGATATCCTGTTGTGTGCTGCCATTACTCCACTGGTATGTAAAAAGCCCTGTTCCGCCATTGGTAGAAATATCTATTGCACCGTTTGGCTGACCGCATTTGGCTTCAGTGATGGTTTGGTCAATACTTAAATTGCAATTGGAACAATAACAGAAACCGCCTACCAATGTGTACATGAGGTGCTGACCGCTTCCGCAAATTTTATTGGAAAATTCAATAGTTACATCCTGGTTATAGTAAGCGGAAAGATCAATTGATTCCAGGCTAAAGGCTTTCAGGCTGCGTGGGAAACCACATATACTTCTGGCTGGGCACCAATCAGGCTGACCGGGAGGCTGTGGCGGATCATTCGGAGAGCAGGGTCCGGGAGGCAGGCCGAGGCAGGTGGCTCCAACTGGTGCAATCAGTGCAGGGCAGTTTGCTTGAGTTGTTGTGCAGTTGAAACTATTATGTGATCGAAAGATGACGGGGCTATTATTCTGGTTATATACTTTTACTTCGAACGATGATGAGCATCCGCCCGATAAAAAAGCATACTGGTAGTAAAATATACAGTTAGCAACATCCACCCGGAATGTTTTTCGGATCAGGCGACCCTGCTTTGGACCGTTGCTAAATCCGGAATAGGGCAATGGGTCAAAGGCCAGGCCCATTACAGTCGGATTGCTGCCAGATGGCTGAATCGCGCAACCGGTATTTTGCAACAGGCTTCCCCAGGAAACCGCTGAGGGGTTGCAAAAGAAAATAATGTTAGATCCCGGGTATTGTAAGGGATTGTAAATCGCTGGGGTATTGGTACCGGCGGGTGTTCCAATTGTAGAGTATTGGTCCCATGGAGATTGCGTGCCACAGGCTGCTGAAATATTTTCTATTGTGGTAGCTGAATTGGTATTCTTTAAAGGAATTTGTTTTTGTTTCACAGGAAGGACAAAAGCTGTGTCCAGATGTCGCTTGACCTGCTCTCCGGTGATTCCTCTTTTGGCCAGATCGGCACTGAGTTGCTCGCGTGTAACCGGAAGGTACTGGCCGGTTTTTTTCTGAGCGTGAGCCTGATTCCCCTGACAAACTAACCATAGGAGGAACGACCACAGGATGGTTTTATGCAACATTTTTTTTGTATTAGTACATGAAAGGATAAAGCTATTGCTTTGAATGGTTTGCTTCTTTGTTATTTTAAAGCAGCCGGTGGTGGATAACCAGCCGGCTGCCTTCAAGGGCATGCTTATTTCAGCAGAG
This sequence comes from Chitinophagaceae bacterium, assembly GCA_016720745.1. Taxonomy (GTDB): domain Bacteria; phylum Bacteroidota; class Bacteroidia; order Chitinophagales; family Chitinophagaceae; genus JJ008. The sequence continues at coordinate 173,298 of JADKKA010000019.1, forward strand.
TTACATGTCCCAGGTATTCTACTTTTGATTCGGTGATTACCGGTTTAGCCATTTTGCCATTCACCGTTGTGAAGCTTACACACTGTGTTTGCCTGTAAGTTTCACCACAGCATTTGATATAGTGCGTAATTCTTACACAGCTATTGTTGGGGAAGCCGGAGTAATTAATACCATAACCCGATGTTCCTTTGGTAAGACCAGTTCCCATATAAGGAATAAGGACACCTGCAGGATTGATGTATCCACCCCAGGATTTGGTATTGTTGAATTCTGTAAATGGAATGGGTGCACATGTATTACAGTTCGGATGCGTACCATTATACTGAATGCCCCACCAATGCTCGGTTCCCGGAACCTGGGTACTTGCATCGGGTATAGTATTGATGTTTACATAACCATTGCCGAGCAAAGTATAAGTGAAAGTAAATGATGGGTTGCAGACGGCTGGTTTTTCTACAGTAAATGTATATGTATTACTGGTCACCGCCTTTCCACACTGAAGTTTTAAAGTGATGGTATAGGTACCCGGACTGACCGGTGGGAATATGGTAATGCCATTTCCGTTTTGCTGAAAGTTGATAGTGGGATTCATAGACCAGCTGTATTTAGCGCCGGCACAATCAGCTGTTACAAAACGGGCCGTATCTCCGCATTTTACAATTTTGGGTCCGCTGATCGGCGGCACCGGCAGGTTATAAGCGTTGTCACAACAGAAACACTTGGGAATATTGCTCAGCCCTTTTTGGGAAGCTAATTCCTTCATGTCAGTGTTTGCAAAATCTTTTTGTTTGATGTCTTGCTGTGCCATTCCTGCCACCGAAAAGACCAGCAGTGTAAAAGCCAGGATCATTTTTTTCATGATAACAATATTTATGGTGTTTTGCCTACTCTGTATGGTTTTCGGCTTCCCCGTTTTGCTTCTGACAGATTCGGTTGTTCCTGTCCATCCTGAAGCATGAAGCAAAAATGAGAACCGGTACCTGCTCTTTGGCAGGTGCTGGTACTGTAAATAGTTGCCACTACTACTTTAAATATTCAGGTAGAAATACCTGCCACTATGCTTTAAAGCGTATATTAGTTTTACATCATTCTTCACCATCTAAAAAACGATTATGGCAACAAAGAAAAAGGCAGTTTCAAAGCAGTTAAAAAAAGTAACCCGTAAAGTCAGCGTTCCTGCAGGCAAAAAGACAAGTGTAAAAACTTCTTCAGGCTGGAAAATCGCCCAGGCAATTTCATTACAGGATCCGGATATATGGAGTACAAAGTCTCCGGGAGTTACAGTCAGTCATTTTATTGACTATAAAACTGCCAGTAAGAGAGTAAAAAGAATGAATGATCGGAAGGCTGCCATTCCCAAAACTGCATTCATGCAACCTGAGCATATTGACAAGAAGATTATTCTTGACCTGTTGAAAAGGAAAGAAGTGGTGGGACTTCGTTTGTACTTTGGATTAAATGAGCATGACAAGGTAAGGATGATCCTGGTGGGGTATGATAAAGATCACAACGATGTTTATGCAAAAAAACCCTCTTCGTTGAAAAACTCATTGTTAGCAAAGTCGGCTGATCCGGTTGGTGATGAAGATGGCGCTATCGATATGGCACAGGGCTGCCCTTCCTATGGGTCTAATCCGGTCATACTCCCCGGTGGATAATCTATTGATATGAATATCGATCTTACTTTTTTACTTTCAATGTCCTGTGTGCTTCCTTTGGTAGCATACCTGTTTATTAATCAGCGGGCAGATCGAAGGTATCTCCCGCTGATCATTGTGTTTTTATTGGCCCTGCTGATAGAAGCTAGCGTATATCTGAATATGAAATATTTTCATGTTAAACATGGAATGTATTCTTTATATACGATTGGCGTTTTACTCTGGACCTGGTTCTATCTGCTTTTTTTCCGGAACATGCAGGTGATCAGATACAAGAGGACATCGTATGTATTATTCTGCGCTCTTCTGCTACTGATCTTTTGTAATGGAGTGCTTCTTTACAGGAAAGAAAATTTCTTCAATTTCTTCCGGATTGGTGTCGTGTATGCAGTTCTCATGCTTTTCTTTTATGTAAATTTATTCAGCCGGCAAATATTATCTCAAGCCAGTGATCTGTTACGAAACCCGCTTTTTTATATTGGGCTGGCTGGGGTGAGCTTTCATGCTTTTTATATTTTTACAGGCACAATCACATTATTAAAATTATCAGATGGCGGCTTCATGAATGCCGTTCAGGATATCATGAAATGGGTAAATGCTATTAGTTATCTCATCTTTGCTATTGGAATATTATGGATCCCGCAAACAAAGACCTCTATCAAATCATCCTGATTGGTGCCGGTATACTGGTGGCCATCCTGGTTTATTTTGTCGTGGCCATCATCCGCCAGCAAAGAAAAGTATACCAGTGGCAGCAGAACCGCATTGCTGCTGAAATTACTACCCTGGAAAACGAAAGAAAGAGAATTGCCGCTGATCTGCATGATGAACTGGGGCCTGTCCTTTCTGCCGTACGCTTACAAATCAATCATCTGGAACCGGCGGATGAAACGGAGAAAATGGTACTGGCCCGCTCCACCAGCCAGATTGATGAAGTGATTCAGCGTTTCAGGGAAATTTCCTATGACCTGATGCCGAATACCCTCCTGCGGAAGGGGTTGTCAAGGGCAGTGGAAGAATTTGCAGAGAAAATGCAGTTGGCAAACGGACTGGCCATACAATTTTCCGGGGATGAACAACGCATGCAACCGGAGAAAGAATTGAACGTTTTTCGGATTGTTCAGGAAATTGTACACAATACTATCAAACATGCCCGGGCTGCTACACTTCAGATTGAATTGCGGTTTCGGAATCAAAAATTATACCTGCAGACAAAGGATGATGGCCTGGGCTTCGATTACCGGGAAAAAGAACAAAGAGGTGGATTGGGTTTGCTTAATCTGCAGAGCAGGGTCGCATTGCTGAAAGGAAATTTACAGCTGGATACCCAGCCCGGGAAGGGCACAGTTTATAATATCGAAATACCAGTTTAAATCAAATGGAATGATTAGAATAGTGATAGCAGATGATCATGAAATGTTCAGGGACGGTTTTAAACTGATGCTGACCAAACAGCCCGGGATTGAATTGCTGGGGGAAGCTGAAAACGGAAGAGAATTACTGGCCCTGGTAAAGGAAAAACAGCCTGATGTGGTGGTGACCGATATAAAAATGCCGGTAATGGACGGAATTGAGGCGGTTAAAAAAATCAGTGAACTCTATCCTGAAATCGGGATCATCGTACTTTCCATGTTTGATGAAGATGACCTGATTGTTGATATGCTGGAAGCTGGAGCCAAGGGTTATTTACTTAAAAACTCCAATAAAGACCAGATTGGCGAAGCAATACATACTGTTTTTAACGGTGATCCTTTCTATTGTAAGACCACCAGCCGCAAACTGACCCAGATGATCGCCAAGAGCAAATACAATCCCTACCGGAAAAAGGAGAAACCTGAATTCACCGCCAGAGAACTGGAAGTAGTCGAGCTGGTTTGCCGGGAAATGAGCAATAAAGAAATTGCAGAAAAACTCTTCCTGAGTATCCGAACGGTGGAAGGACTCCGTTTGAAAATTGCAGAAAAAATGAATGTCAAAAACCCGGTGGGAATGGTGCTTTATGCGATGAAGAACGGGCTGGTTAAATTTTAATTCAGAGACTATTTTTCTTCTATAACCAGTTTAATATTGGAAAAATTTATTGAGAAGGGTTCACTGTCTTCCACCCATAAGATTAACCCAAGATTCTTCAGATCAGCAATTGAGCTGATCAGTGCCATCAAAACCTGTTTGATGTTGACCCTTGCATTAATGGCTGTACCCGGGTTTTGAAATGAAAGCGGCGTCAGATCAAGAATACCAACATAGGAAGATAACCGGGGCCTTCTGTGTAAGCGGCTAGCTCTTGTCAGGTAAACATTTATAGGGGAAGCTGGTAATTGACTTACATTGATGCCATCTACTTCCAGGTAAACCTGATGTGAATTATCCAAATTACGGATCATATTGATGATAATATCAGGATCCTGAATGGTGGCAGTTGAAAGATCGATTTTTGTCTTCTGCTGCTGGGTTGCATAAGGCTGGGGTTGTGCCAAAATCATGCGACTGGCTGATGGCTGATTTGACGGACAGCAATTATTTTGTGAACGGCTGCCGGCAGTAACAGTGCCCGGACTGGAATATTTATACCCTAACTGGTTAGCGGTACTGAGGACTTGCCTTCCTTTCATTTTTACAGTATTCCCATTTTCATCAATAAAATAGAAATACTGATTCAGGAATTCATTTGTTTGCGGGTATTTATTGTCTCTGCTGATCCATCTTTCCCAAAGTCTGTCGATATTGGCGTGTAGCATAAAAAACAGAGGATCCTGAGGCGAAATCTTCAAGTTGCCCAATTCCCCGGAACTTCCGCCAATAACACCATGCATTTGACCGTGAACCTGTGTTTCGAGCTGTTCCAGGAAACTGCAATAAGAGTTTTCCTGGGCCAGCGCCTGATTTACACTTTTCATAAAAAATTTATGCTGGTCTTTATTGAAAAATTCTTTTGCACGGCTGCTGTTCTTCAACGGGTTTGTTTTGGTAACCCCATCATCCGAATATGTTTCAGCCGTAATATAATTGGGGAGATAACGGTATGTAACTGGGTCCCAATAAGGAAGACGGAAACCTGGGTCCTGACTGAGTTTGATGATAATTCTTTCGAAAAAGTAAATATACATTCGGTGCCAGGCTAGGAAAAATTGAGTGCCATGTGCATTGTGTCCGGTATTGTAAATAGGGTCATAAGAAGCGGAACTGGTACCATGGATCTTGATAAACTTGTCCCATTTTCTGTAATCGTTGTTGGGCAGTGCCTGCATCAGTTCAATTCCTTTCCTAAAACTCTTAATGATAGTTGATTGGGCGTTGAGGCTACCTGCATTTTTTCTGGAGAATATATCAGGATTTACAGGTAAAACGTAATCCGTAGCATTAGGTACAAGATTTAATGAAGGAGAGCAATTGATAGCTGGCGTGATTGCTGAGGCTGGATTATCGATGGTGGTTTTCTTCGTTTCAGTAGCAATAGCAGTGATCAATCCGGATAGAAGCAATAAAGTTAAACCTGATAACAGGGTTTTGGTGGTGTTCATTTACTAATATAAACCATTTTTGATTTAACATAACCAGGTTTGGTTGAAAGTGAACAATAAATCTGGTGGATTCCTTGACGCTGGTAAAAATACTGATCGCTACAGGACAGATACCCTACCTCACCTCCTGCATCTCCACCAGCTTCTTGTAAAAACCACCCAGTTCCAGCAGTTGTTCATGATTACCTCGCTCAACTATTTTGCCTTTTTGCAGTACAATGATTTCGTCGGCATGACGGATGGTGCTGAGGCGGTGTGCAATTACAATGCTGGTTCGGTTCTGCATCATGTTATTGATAGCATCCTGTACCAGTCTTTCACTTTCGGTGTCCAATGAAGATGTTGCTTCATCCAGGATCAGGATAGGCGGATTTTTTAGTACCGCTCGGGCAATGGTCAGCCTTTGTCTTTCCCCGCCACTCAGCCTCGTGCCGCGATCACCGGTATTGCTTTGGTAACCGCCTTCTTTTTTCAGTATAAAAGGATGAGCATTGGCAATTTTTGCAGCTTCTTCTATTTCTTCAGGCGTGGCACCCTGTTTGCCGAGGGCAATATTATTACCAATGGTATCATTGAATAAAATCGGTTCCTGGGTTACAATACTCATCTGACTGCGCACCGACTCCAGGGAGTAGTCACGGATATTCACGCCATCAATCAAGACTTCCCCGCTGGTGACATCATGAAAACGCGGAACCAGATCGGCCAATGTGGATTTACCGGCACCTGATGATCCTACCAGCGCAACCGTCTTGCCCTTTTCAATCACCAGGTTGATATTATCAAGGATCACCACATCGTCATACGCAAAAAATACATTCCTGAATTCAATCCGGTCCTTAAAGCTGCTGAGTTGAATGCCATTGGGATTGTCATCCACTGTAACCGGTGTATTCAACACTTCTTCGATCCGCTGGATGGCCGCAGCACCCTTGCGCATATTGCTGAAAGAAGTAGATAAGGCCTTGGCCGGATTGATGATATTGAAGAATATTCCCAGGAATCCCAGGAAGGCAGAGGCTTCAATTAATTGTCCTCTTAATACCAGCCGCCCGCCATAGTACAATACCACGGTAAACAATAATACGCCCAGTACCTCCGAAAGGGGAGAAGCCATATCCCGGCGATAGGAAATTTTATTTTTGGCATCCAGCAGTTCACGGCTGGTGGTATAATATTTATGTCGCAGCAGCTTCTCAATATTGAATGCCTTGATCACCCGCAAACCACCCAGGGTTTCATCAATGATGGAAAAACTTTCTCCGTTTTTACGGGATACTTCTTCCGAATGTCTTTTTAATGATTTGGTGATGCGGCCGATCACCAGTCCAAGTACCGGGATCAGGATCAGGTCAAACAAGGTCAACTGAAAGCTGATCAGAAAAAGCACGGTCAGGGTAACGACGATCGTCAAAGGATCCCGGATCCATCCCTCCAGCGTGCCCACCACAGATCCTTCCACTTCTCCCACATCATTGGCGATCCTGCTCATCAGGTCACCCTTTCTTTTTTCATTGAAATAACCAATAGGTAGCCGAAGAATCTTATCATATAAATCCTCCCGCAGGTGATTCACAATCTGATTCTTCAACGGATTCAGTACCACATAGGAGAGATAGAGGAAAAAGTTCTTCAGGATGATAAAGCTGATCATCAGCACACAGATAAAGGCCAGGGTATTCACTGAGCCTCTTTTATTGAGGGAATTGGCCAGCAGGTCATTGATCCCCTGGATCACCACATTATTGGAATCATTGGTCATCCCCTTGCCGGTAAAGATCAGCTGCAAAAAAGGCATCAGCATCCCCATGGAAACAATGGAAAACAGGATGCTCAGGATGATAAAAACAAAGTATAAGACAACCTTGCCCTTATAAGCCCCGAGATAACCAAAAATCCTTGCGTATTGTTTCATGTAAATTGCTTCTGCTGCGAAGCCGCAAAGTAAGTAATTTTGCTTCGTCCACCGTAGCCTTGGCGAAGGCGGACTCAATCCCTGAAAAGGCCGAACATTAATTAATATGGAAGAAGGAAAAAGACAAAAACAGATAGCCGGCCTCCTGAACGAGGAGATGAACCTGATTTTTCAGCGCCTCGGCCTGAGTATGATCGACGGGGGTATGGTCTCCATTTCCACCGTGAAAGTAACACCCGACCTGCTGGAAGCCCGGTTTTACCTGAGTTTTTTCCAGGTAAAGGATGTGAAAGCTGCCTTGCACCGGGTTGAAGACCGCCACCATGAGATCAAAAAAGAACTGGCGGCCAGGGTCAGGCACCAGCTCCGGAGCATTCCCGTCCTGAAATTTTTCCAGGATGATACCCTGGATCATGTGTTTAAAATGGAGGAGCTGTTTAAGAAAATAGATGCAGAAAGAGGGAAGGAAGAGGAGTGAGTCGCCCCCATCCCCAAAGGGGAGTAGAGAGAGTTTTGAGTCGAGAGTCCCGGGGGGGGGGGGGAGGTCTAGAGTCATGAGGAATAGTCGATAATCGGAAGCCCAATATCCACAATCCCCCGCGGCGCAATACCTAATACCCAATAACAAATTCCTTGAACTTCCTCTTCGCCTGGCGCTACTTCAAAGCCAAAAAGTCTACCAACGCCATCAATATCATTGCATGGACCAGCATCATTGCGATTATATTCGGCACGGCAGCACTGATTGTGGTGTTGAGTGTGTTCAATGGGTTTGAAGGACTGGTGCGTTCATTATATTCATCTTTTTATACGGATCTTAAGATCACGCCTAAATCTGGTAAAACACTCACCTTAACCCCGGCCCAGCTGACTGCCATCAAAGGAGAAAAAGGCATCCGCAATTTTTCACTGGTGGTGGAAGAAAAAGCCCTGGTGCAAAACGGCGAGTACCAGAATGTAGTGTACCTGAAAGGAGTGGATGATCAGTATCGTTATACCACGGGTGTTGCTAATCATATCCTGAGCGGGGAATATGCACTCGGTGATTCAGCCAATCCAAAAATTGTACTGGGTGCCGGGGTAGAAAATGCACTGGGCATCAGCAATCGCGAAATGACTTTTCTGAAAGTGTACCTGCCAAGAAAAGGTAATGCCGAACAAATTAATATGCTGGAAGATATCAGCAGCAGCGATGCACAACCCTCGGCTGCCTTCCTGATCCAGCAGGATTTTGATAACAAGTATGGCATCACCAATCTTGATTTTGTAAGGAAATCACTCATGATGGCACCCGATGAATACAGTGGGGTAGAGATCGCCCTGGTGAATCCGGATGCTTCCTCATCGGTCAAGAAAAAACTGCAGTCGCTATTGGGAGAAAACTACCGGGTGCAAAACAAATATGAACAGAACAAAAGTCTCTATTCCGTAATGAATGTAGAGCGCTGGGCGATTTACGGCATTTTCGTCCTGATCATGATCGTGGCGGCATTTAATATGATTGGGGCCCTCACCATGCTGGTGCTGGAGAAACAAAAAGATATCAGCATCCTGCATGCACTCGGCGCCAACCGGAATTTTATTCAACGGGTTTTCCTGAGTGAAGGACTCCTGCTAGCCCTGATTGGCGGAGGAATCGGGATGCTCCTGGCCCTGCTGATTGCCTGGCTGCAAATGCAGTTTCACCTGGTACCATTGGGCGGTTCTTTCCTTATCAGCTATTTTCCGGTTAAAATAAAAGCGGCTGATTTTGCCCTGATAGGGGGAACGGTTTTTGTGATTGCCTTACTGGCATCCTGGATACCGGCAAGAAAAGCAGCGGCACAGGTTTTTAATTTAAGAGCAGAATAAAATCAGACTTTTCAAATATTGAGTGACTCGCCACGGGCTAAAAGTTTGTCATCCCGGACTTGAGCCGTGATCTTCCAGAGTAATAACAATATCAAATAAAAATGCCGGATCCCCAGACCCGGCATTTGCATATTCATTCGAATGTTCTCAATAATCTCCCAATGTCTCCGGCAATTGCGCCAGTGCTTTCGCCAGCTGATCATCATTCGGCGCAATACCATGCCATTCATGCGTGCCTTCCATGAAATCAATTCCCTTACCCATGGCCGTATGCATCATGATCGCAATCGGCTTGCCCTGTCCGGTCATGCTTTTCGCTTTCTCCAGTGTAGCCACAACCTCGTCCATATCATTTCCGTTCATCTCCAGGGTAGTCCAGCCAAACACATCAAATTTCTCCCGGATATTACCCAGATTCATCACTTTATCAGTTGGCCCGTCAATCTGCTGGCCATTCCAGTCAATGGTTGAAATCAGATTATCCACTTTATGATGGGCCGCAAACATCACTGCTTCCCAGATCTGTCCCTCATCCAGTTCACCATCTCCATGTAGCGAAAAAACCAGTTGCGGGTCGCCATTCAGTTTCTTACTAAGGGCCGCACCAATGGCCACACTCATGCCTTGTCCCAGCGAACCGGAAGCAATCCGGATACCGGGCAAATGTTCATGCGTGGCAGGATGACCCTGCAAACGGGTATTCAGCTTACGGAAAGTCCCCAGCTCTTTGATATCAAAATAACCGGAACGGGCCAGCACCGAATAAAAAACCGGCGATATATGTCCGTTGGATAGTACAAATACGTCTTCCCCCTTGGCATCCATATTGAATGAGGGGTTGTGTTTCATTACTTTAAAGTAAAGAGCGGTCAGAAAATCGGTACAACCCAGGGAACCCCCGGGATGACCACTGGCGCTGCCATGTACCATTCTTACAATATCACGTCTAACCTGGGTTGCGATTTCGCTGAGTTGTGCCATAGAATTGATCACTTATTAAACTTTTTGTATCTTGCCCCTTCAAATCCGGGATTGTGCAGCAAAAGTGCAATCTTTTTCAATATAAAATCCATCCGGATTAATCTGTTTGCCCACAAATTCTTATATCCTGTTGTTTACAAAATATTAATGTATAAAGCATTAATAATGTAGACTTAATAATCGAATCCGAGCCGAAAAACCTATTTTTGTATCGTATTAAAACTGCTGTGATGCTGGATGTTTTATTGACTGCTTCCGTGGCATTTATCATAACCTTTCTGGCCATTCCTGTGGTCATTCAGATAGCCGAGATCAAGAAATTATATGATATCCCTGATGAACGTAAAGTTCATACCCGCCTCGTAGCCTCTTTGGGTGGTGTGGGTATTTTCGGAGGGTTCTTACTCGCTTCTCTTTTATCCGTTCAGGGTTACCTGAATCCTGAGTTTCAATATTTTTTTGCAGCTGCACTGGTCATTTTCTTCCTCGGTCTGAAAGATGACCTGATGATTCTTTCGGCCACCAAAAAATTCATCGGACAAATCATTGCCGCCTCCATCCTGATTCACCTGGGTAATATCCGGCTGGACAGTATGCATGGTGTCCTCGGTTTCAATGAACTGCCCGAAGCTTTCAGCCTGGCGCTTTCCTATCTCACCATTATTGTGGTGATGAACTCCTTCAACCTGATTGACGGGGTGGACGGACTCGCTAGCAGCCTGGGCATCCTGACCATGATCGTATTCGGTGCTTATTTCTTTGCCATCGATTTTCAGGCCTATGCCCTGCTTTCTTTTTCCATGGCTGGCAGCCTTGTAGCGTTCCTGATTTTTAATCACCAGCCGGCCAAAATCTTCATGGGAGATTCGGGTTCGTTGATGATCGGACTGATCAACTCCATCCTGGTGATCAAATTCATCAATGTAGCTGATGCCCCCTTTGTAGCCGTACAGGTACCTGCAGCAGTGGCTGTTGGTTTTTCTATATTAATTGTTCCCCTGCTGGATACCTTAAGGGTTTTCAGTATCCGTATTCTCAACGGCCGTTCACCATTTACACCGGACCGTAACCACGTACACCACCTTTTACTGGATCGCGGACTGAGCCATTCTGCCGTTACGCTGACCTGTGTAGGAGTGAACGTATTTTTTATCGGCCTGGCCTGGCTCGCAAAACCCATTGGCCCTAATTATCTTTTATTAGCCATGCTGGTCCTGGCATTTACAGGATTGGGCATGCTGTATTATGGCAATACCCGCCGCAGACTGGTGGTAGCCAGCGATGCCGATGGCCGGGTGAAATTGAAAAAAACAAGAAGACTTTCTTCCACTCTGGTGAAAGAAACAAGTAAGATTTCTAATAATTAACTCGATTTAAATAAACTTCAGCCCCGGTCAACCACCGGGGCATTTTTTTGGGTTTCCGGCTTTCATTAGCTTTGCCAACCGCTTAACGCGTACTAAAAGAAAACAATATGGCAGAAGATGTTGCATCAATTATCGCCGTGGCAGATGACCACATGAAAAAAGCGATCAATCACCTCGAAACAGAATTGGTAAAGATCAGGGCCGGAAAGGCCAACCCCCAGATGCTGGACGGGATCATGGTGGACTATTATGGCTCGCCCATGCCCATCAATCAGGTCGCCAATATCAGCGTGATGGACGCCAGAACCCTGAGTATTCAGCCCTGGGAGAAGAACATGCTCCAGCCCATCGAAAGGTCCATCATTGCAGCCAATATCGGTATCAACCCACAGAACGACGGGGTCTTGATCCGCATATTCCTGCCACCCCTTACCGAAGAACGAAGAAAAGAACTGGTGAAAAGATGCCAGGGAGAAGGAGAACATTCAAAAGTGGCGATCCGGAATATCCGCAGGGATGCCATTGAACATATCAAAAGACTTCAAAAGAACGGCCTGAGTGAGGATGCTGCGAAAGATGCAGAAGCCGATGTGCAGGTGGTGACTGATAAGTACACGGCAGCCGTGGAAAAACACCTGGCCGCTAAGGAAAAAGAGATCATGTCGGTATAATCAATTCTTAAAACAAATACCGAAGGATTTTTTTAGATAGTATTATTTTAATTAAGACACAAAGAAAGAGGACCGTAGATTCCTTTCTTTGTGTTTTTTTTTGCGTCTTAGCGGGAGAATATGATTTTGCTTCGCAGAAATGAGAGAGACTTAACCCTGCCTACCGGCAGGCAGGCGCAAAGACGCCAAGACGCGAAGAGATGCGCTTTGTGTTCTTTGTGTCCCTGCCTGCCGGTAGGCAGGTTTGTGGAAAAAATACTACGGATAAAGATTTTGCTTTGCTCGAAGAGTCCTTTGGACAACAATAAGAGAGAAATTCACCGCAGAGGCAGAGAGGACGGGGAGTTTTCGCAGAGGAATTATATTTGATTTTTGTTTCACTCTTAGCGCCCTTTGCGTGTATTTTCTTTGCGTCCTTTGCGTGAAAAATTATCCCCCCGCTTTCGCAACAGCCTTTTTATCCTTCAGATTCGTAATCAGAATTCCCAGCAGGATCAGCATTAAACTGAGCACAACTGCCACTGTAATTTTTTCATTTTTTACCAGCCCCCATCCAATAGCCACAAATGGAATACCATAGGTTACTGTACTGGCAAAAACACCGCCTGCTCTTTTCAAAAGAATATAAAACAGAATCGAAGCCACCGTCGTGCCGGCAATACCCAGCCCGGCACTGGCCAGTACCGACCATAAAGTAGAACTGTCAGACAAATCCAGTTGATGTGTTTGAAAAGCCAGTAAGATTACCAGGGATGGAATCGTAAGAAATGAAAATGCAAGCACGGCAATATCAAAGGAGGGGACAACTTTCAATTTGCGGGATACCATATTCACATTTAATCCGTACAGAAAAGTGGCGAGTACGATAAAGCCGATATACATCAGGTCACCTGTTTTTCCACTCTTCGATACAAATAGCAGGATACTGCCGGTGAAACTGATCAGGATGCCCATCACCTGACGGCTATTCACTTTCAGTTGAAAGAAGGAAGCGCCTACGATCAATACAAAAATGGGAGTCAGGGAATTCAGGGTACCGGCAAATGAGCTATCGAGTTTTGTTTCGGCCAGACAAAATAAAAAGGCAGGAAAAAAACTTCCTAAAAAACCGGAGAGAATGATATAACTGATCTTGTCTTTAGGTATCCGCTTTATCACTGTCCAGGCAAAGGGTAGCAGGATTACTCCGGCAGAAAAAAGCCGGATGGCCGCCACCTGCCAGGCATTCAGTTTTTCCAGTCCGATCAGCATCAGCAGGAAGCTGCTTCCCCATATCAGGCAAAGGACCAAATAAAGCACCCAGCTCAGCATCCTGTTATTCATGCAACAAATTTTGGAGCCGCAAAGGTCATGAAATGGCAGCAGCCTGCCGCAATAATTTTGATCTGTATTGAAATAGTATATTGTGTCGCAAATCTGCATTATGGGAAAAATCAAGCTGAAAGAATTGTCCACCCGGGCCCCGGAAGGACTGGATAAAAAGGAAACCCGTGAAAAAACTGAAAAACTGGTGGCAGAACTGGATGAGCTCCAGAACCTGCTATTTGCGGAAGGAAAGCACTCGGTTTTAGTTGTGATCCAGGGGATGGATGGCAGTGGTAAGGATGGGGTGATCCGCAATGTGCTGGGCAATATGAACCCACAGGGAGTAACGGTAAAATCTTACAAAGCCCCGACGGCGGAAGAACTCTCCCATGATTTTCTCTGGCGCATTCACCAGTATGCCCCTGCCAGGGGTATGATACAGGTGTTTAACCGCTCCCACTACGAAGATATCCTCATCACCCGGGTACATAAATGGTGTGATGATGAAACAGCGGTAAAAAGAATGAAAGCCATCAATGATTTTGAGCAATTACTGCAGGAACATAACCATACCCATATCCTGAAATTTTACCTCCATATCTCTCCGGAAGAACAACACGAGCGTTTGTCTGAGAGAATGAAGGATCCTGCCAAGATGTGGAAATACAATGAAAAAGATTTTGAGGAAGCCAAACTATGGGATGTCTATATGCAGATGTATGAAGAATGTTTCAATGAATGCAATCGACCCGAGTGGACCATTGTACCGGCCGATCAGAACTGGTACAAGGAATACATCATTGCGTCCGCAGTCCATGAACTACTCAGCGGATTGGGCATGCAATTTCCGGGACTCAAAAAATAAAAATCTCCCGGGATTCTATTATATTTAATCGCCATTCTTTTAAGCCTTTGAGCGGGTTCAATAATTTTTTATCACACAAAAAACCAATTTGTTATGGGAATGCTTAAGGAATTCAAGGAATTTGCCATGAAAGGAAACATCGTTGACCTGGCAGTGGCTGTTGTAATCGGTGGCGCTTTCGGGAACATTGTTACCAAATTCAATGAGAGTATCATCAGTCCGCTGATTGCAATGATCATGGGCAAGGGTGGCCTGTCAGAATTAACCGTTACCGCCGGCTCAGCTGTTTTTCCGGTTGGCTTATTCATCCAGGCGGTGATCGACTTTATCCTGATCGCCTTTGTACTCTTCCTGGTGATCAAGGCCATGAATTCAATGAAAAAGAAAGAAGAAGCCGCTCCGGCTGCTCCTGCCCCCACTCCGGAAGACATCCAACTGCTCCGGGAGATCAGGGATGCCCTTAAAAAGTAGTAAAAAACCGGGTTTTTGGCCTATCGCCGATTCCCTTACTTTTGTAAGTCCTGTACACTAAGAATGAGTACAGGACTTTTTTTTACCGTTTACAATCAAGTAAAGTGCAGCAGCCATCGTACCAGATTAAATTACCCCAGTTTGAAGGCCCATTTGACCTCCTGCTCTTTTTTATTGAGCGGGATGAGCTGGATATTTATAATATTCCCATCACTAATATTATCAACGACTTCCTGGATTATATCCACCAGAGCGAGGAATTGAATATTGAGTTGAGCAGCGAATTCATTCTCTTTATTTCCACCCTGATGCGGATCAAGGCCAAGATGCTCCTGCCCCGCAAGGAACTGGATGCACAGGGCAATGAAATTGACCCGCGCCAGGAACTGATCAATAAAATCCTGGAGTATAAACGTTTCAAGGAAGCATCTGCTCAGATGGCTGAAATGGAAGCGATGCGGATGCTGATGGTCAAAAGAGGGAATATTGAAAAAGAACTCTCCCAGATTGGTGAAGAAGAAAGCGAGGGTACAGAAATCCATAATATCACCCTGTTCAAGCTGATGAAGGCCTTTGAAAGGGCCATGCAAAAATTCAGCGACCGGAATAACAAGCCGGTTCACACGGTGGTACAGTACGATTATACCATGGAGACCAGCCGCGACCGGATGCTGGTGATGGCCAGGGAACAACAGACCCTTTCCTTCGAACGCATCTTTGATACGGCAGAAAACAGGGTGCATGCCATCTTTCTCTTTCTTTCCCTGCTGGAACTGGTACAGCAAAAATTTCTCAAGATTATTATCGGGGAAGGAAAGAATAATTTTATCATTGAATACAATGAGCCGGAGAATCGCCTGGCCGAATTGGACGATATTCAACAACCACAATAATAAAACCAAATTTTATTTATGAAACGATCAGCAACTGCCAACTGGAAAGGTTCCGGTAAAGAAGGAAGCGGGAAACTGCTCACTCAATCCGGTGTTATTAAAAATAAGAGCTACGATTTCAGAAGCCGGTTTGAGGATGGTACCTATACCAACCCCGAAGAACTGATTGCAGCGGCCCATGCCGGCTGTTTCTCCATGAAGCTCAGTTTTGTATTAGGTGCTGCCGGGTTCACCCCCACCCGTATCGAAACTAAATGCACGGTTACACTCGAAGGCGGCGCCATCACCGGCAGCCACCTGGAAGTAAAAGTGAAAGTGCCCAAACTGAAAGCCAAGGATTTCCCGCAGTATGCCGAGGATGCCAAAGCCAACTGCCCGATCAGCAAAGCACTCAATACCACCATTACCATGGACGCTCAACTGGTAAAGAGTTTTAAGGCTGCAACTGCCTGATCAAGTTACTTTGATTAAGAGATAAGTTTAGCAATACAAAAAGGCACTCACAGGGTCCGATGGACTTTGTGGGTGCTTTTTCATTTGGGGGGGTGGTTTTGCTGCGCTCGAAGAGTCCTTTGGACAAAAGAGAGAGTTTCACCGCAGAGAACAGGAGGTCGCGGAGTTTACGCAGAGAGAGATTTAATCTCAAGGGCAAAGAATTCCAATAACCCGGAAATTCCAGAACTACTATTTCGGGCGCAGCGAGAAATCTTGTATTTCCCTGTCCACCTAACTAAGGCCTGTCTTTCCGAACTCAGTGAGGAAACTTGTATTTAAAGGTGACAAACCTTGTCTTATACACATGTAACGCCCCTTGTGTATTTTTTGCGCCCTTAGCGCCCTTATCAGGAAATACTCACCGCAGAGTTTTAACCGCCCGCAGGGCCCTTTGGGCTGATGTTCTGCGCTCTTGGCGTTCTTGGCGGGAAAAAAATCCCGAAAAACCCCTTTTTCAAGCAGGTGCAGCAACTAAACCGATGGGAATGTCCCCTCTAATAGTTCCGAGACTTTATTAACTTTAGACATACCACAAAGCACCTGAATATGAAATACTTCATCTTATTCTTTCTGGGCGCTATTGGTTTTAACGCCAATGCCCAAATGGCCGGTACCGGTATCGGCAGTAACAGTACTGCTACCGGCAGAATGGACGTATACAGCTGGGCACAAAGACCCGATGAGGACGGCACCGACCTGCAGAAAAGATTTTTAAAACAGGAGTGGACAGAAGGCATTGTCAAATTCAGAAGCGGACGACCCGATATTCATGCACCCCTGCTCTTTGATGTATTTGATAATACGCTTTACTTTTTGCAGGATAGCGTCGTAATGGAATTTGTAGACAGTGTGTCCGAAGTGCAGTTTATCACCTATTTCAATAAGGATACGGTACAGATGCTGTACCGGCGTTTTTATCCTGCCATACAGGCCAATACCCCCGCCACTTTTTACAAAGTACTGGTGGAAGCTAAAGTGCAGTTGCTGAAATGCAGCGCCAAGTCCATCCTGCTCTTTAAAGAACCGGAGACTCCCGAACAACACCGGGAAACCCCTCCCGAATTTTTATACTTTGCCAGTCTGCCCAATGGAAAAATAGTACAGGTGGAGCACAACGCAGAAAAACTGATGAACCAATTGCCTGAATACCGCGAAATCATCCGGGAGATCATCCAGAAAGAAAAATTAAAAGTAAAGGATGAACAAAGGATGGTTCAGCTATTCGTTCACCTGAATAACAAGCTCCAGGAACATTAATCAAAAATCCAGAGCAGCATGGGTTTGGCCGACCCATTGATCATTTTTTTAAGAGTCAGTAAAAAACCCGGTGCCACTGTCGGGCATCCGTTACTCTGACAGATCTCATCATTCACCGCATTGTCCGGCACACAACTGTGGCCATGCAGCACCACGGTTCTTTCAAAAGCATTGTTATTACTGCTGTCGAGTCCATGCAGCTTATAAGAATAACCCCATTTACCAGTATAAGGAATTCCGATCTTGTATTTCCCCAGTGAAGTACAACCACTGCCCACCACATTACTATAACGTCGCCCTTCCAGCCAGTATTCAAAACAGTTGCCATGGGCCACCGGAGAGCTACTGAGGATGGAATCTTTCTGCAAATCATAAATGAAAAAGCGCTCTGATCCCGAAGGCAGACTCATATCAATGAGAAAGCAATACCTGTCGTTATAGTTTTTCTGCTTCACAAATTTTTTGGCCAGCCCCCCTTTTTCCTGAAGTTTTTCAATGGTACTCTTTACCGAGGGTTGAACTGATTTCTTTTCCTTAGAAAAAAAAGCAGCATCTGATCCGGGCTTACCCCTTCCGGATAAAAGGAAAAAAGTCAGAATAGTAACAATGGAAAGCAGGAAAAAGCGTGGTAATGTCATGGTTAGCCGGCCGGTTTGCTTTCAGATTCAGCAGCGACCCATTTCCATAAACGGCATTTGTATAAAAAATGTTAAAGCAAATGATACCTTAGAATCGCCAGCCCGTATACAATTGGATCACATTATTCTTCAGGATATCTTTTGGGATATAGGCCGGACTGCCGCCACCGCCAATGACAAGCTCTTCATTTAGTTTATTCAGACTGATATTCATCCGGGCGCCGATGATCAGACCGCTAAAAGGAGATACTTGTATTCCACCGGCCAGGGCATAATTGAATCGTTGAAAATAATCCAGCAGCCCGTTGCGGGTACCTCCGCTGCTATCCGCACTGGCATTGAGCAGGAAGCCCAGCTGAAAGCCTGTATGCAATTCTATTTTCTTCCCAAAATTGAAACTGATCAGCTGCGGCACCAGCAGGTAATCCAGATTCACATGACCGGTATTGGTGGCCGATTTATAATCGTATCCCTGTCTGGATAACATGAATTCTGAACGATAACCGATCAACTTTTTAGGTCTTGGCCCAAAAAAAGCACCAATCATATAACCGGAACGGCTATTGGCACTGATTCCCGCATTATTGTTGACAGTAACAAAGTTCAAACCGGCTTTCACGCCAATTTGTGCCATCCCGCAGAGTGGCAGGAGCAGGGTAATCAGTAATATTTTTCGCATATTGAAAAGGAGTATTATCCGAGGATGGATTGCGCCACTCTTATTTTTCCTTTCATCATTTCCAGCACGGCTGCTCTGATTCCTGCCGCATCATATCCGCATTCATGGTGCAGTTCTTTAGGACTGCCATGTTCAACCAGGCGATCAGGAATGCCCAATATCTTCACTTCATTCTTATAGCCATGTTCTGCCATGAATTCGAGAATGGCCGAGCCAAAACCTCCCTTCACGGTTCCGTCTTCTACCGTGATGAGTTTTTCGTATTGCTGACAGGCTTCATGCAGTAATGCTTCATCAAGCGGTTTGGCAAAACGCATATCATAATGACCGGGGTTGATGCCCTCGTTGCGCAAATCGCGGATGGCGGCTGCCGCAAAATTTCCGGGGTGACCAAATGAAAGAATGGCGATCTCTTTTCCTTCGCGCAGGCGACGACCAGTGCCAATCACAATTTCCTTCATCTCCGTTCTCCATTCCGGCATCATGCCTTCTCCTCTCGGATAACGGATCACGATGGGCAGCTGCATACTTTCTAACTGGGAAGTGTACATCAGGTTGCGCAATTCGGATTCATTCATCGGTGCACTGATGATCATATTGGGAATACAACGGAAATAAGCAATATCATAACAGCCATGGTGCGTGGGGCCATCATCGCCAACCAAACCGGCACGGTCCAGACAAAATACCACCGGTAATTTCTGTATTGCTACATCATGCACAGCAGAATCAAAAGCCCGTTGCATAAAGGAAGAATAAACATTACAGAATACCCGCAATCCCTGGGTAGCCATTCCTGCACTCACCGTCACCGCATGCTGCTCGGCGATACCCACATCAAATGCACGGTCCGGCATTTTCTCCATCATAAACTTGAGGGAAGAACCGGAAGGCATGGCGGGAGTAATACCAAATATCTTTTTATTCTGTTCTGCCAGCTCAATCAGGGTATGTCCAAACACATCCTGGTATTTAGGAGGCTGGGGCAGGTCAAATTTTTTCTTTTGAATTTCGCCCGTCACTTTATCAAACAAACCGGGGGCATGCCACTTGGTCTGGTCTTGTTCTGCCAGTGCATAACCCTTTCCTTTAGTGGTAATGATATGCAGGATCTTGGGTCCCGGAATCTGCCGTAAATCTTTCAGGGTATCTACCAGTTTGGCCACATTGTGACCATCAATCGGTCCAAAATAACGAAGCTTGAGGGCCTCAAATAAATTCGCACTGCTGCTCACCATTCCCTTTAAACCGTCAGCCAGTTTATGCGCCATGGCCCTGGAAAAATTCTTTCCTACCGGCAATTTGCCCAGCAGTTTCCACACATCATCCTTTACTTTATTGTAAGTAGGAGAGGTTGTAATATCAGTCAGGTATTCTTTCAAAGCCCCGGTATTCGGGTCAATGCCAATCCCATTATCATTCAGGATCACAAGCATATCCGCATCGGTCACCCCGGCATGGTTCATGGCTTCAAAAGCCAGTCCGGCCGTCATGGCCCCGTCGCCGATTACGGCCACCACTTTACGGTCTTCTTCTCCTTTGTATTTGGCGGCCATGGCCATTCCCAATGCTGCAGAAATAGAAGTGGAGGAATGTCCTACACCGAATGTGTCATATTCACTTTCGCTTCTTTTGGGGAAGCCGCTGATGCCTTTATACTTTCTGTTCGTGTGAAAATTGTCCCGGCGTCCGGTTAATATTTTGTGGCCGTATGCCTGGTGGCCCACATCCCAAACCAGTTGATCATAGGGAGTGTGGTACACGTAGTGGAGGGCGGTTGTAAGTTCGACTACACCCAGACTGGCGCCGAAATGTCCGCCATGAACACTCACCACATCAATGATAAACTGACGGAGTTCATCACATACCTGGTGTAGCTTTTCCCGGGGGAGTTTCTTCAGGTCTTCCGGTGAATTGATCGTTTGTAATAATGGGCCGGGAATAATCTCCATACTGGTTTGTTTGCCTTGTAAAAGTAAAGGTTTCCGTTCACCCTTTTTTGGTAAAAATTGTACAACAGCCCGGTGCCCTAAAAGTTCTGTAAAACAGGCTGGTAAGTGCCTGTCAGGCCCCCCGGATATCCATTTGCAGGGTGTATCAACCACTGGTATATTTAACGGGCCGGCCTCGTTCGGTTTTATTAGTTTTGGCTATGCCACTGAGCAATAAATGGAGAACATACTGGATCTTTCAGGCAATGGGTTGGGGCAGCTTCAGTCTGACCAATACCTTTTTTGCCTTTTCATTCAAACAGCTGGATAAAATATTTTTTTATCATCTGCTGATTTTCCTGGCCCTGGGGCTGATGATCTCTCACCTGATGCGGGAGATTATTATCCGGGCGGCTATACTTCAGAAAAATCTGCGCCGCCAGTCATTTTTGTTTGTAGGTCTTACCCTGATCATGGCCCTGCTGGCTTCCTACTTTAAACTGGAAACAGTAGAGCAACTGGAGATCCTCACCAGCAAGGATGCACAATTACTTCACCGGCCCGATTTCAGTTACTGGATTAACAAAATGGTATTGGTACTCAGTGGCGGTTTCTCTTACTTTATCCTCTTCTTTATCTGGAACCTGATTTATTTTATGTTTCATTACGTAACCAAGAGCCAGAAACAGCAGATGGATACCCTGCGACTGGAATCGCTGGTAAAAGAACTGGAACTGCAAACCATCAAGGCCCATATCAATCCGCATTTTATTTTCAATTCCCTCAATAGTATCCGTGCCCTGGTGGACGAAAACCCCCAGCGTGCCCGAAGAGCGGTAACCGAACTCAGCAATATCCTTCGGAGCAGTATGCACGCGGAGAAAGCAGAAACGGTAACATTGGAAAGAGAACTGAATATTGTAAAAGATTACCTGGCACTGGAGAATATGCGGTTTGAAGACCGGTTGAAAGTGGTCTATGAAATTGATGAGGATACCCTGGATCAGCCCGTGCCTCCCATGATGCTGCAAACCCTGGTGGAAAACGCCATCAAACATGGCATCAGCAAACAGATCCACGGAGGAATCGTGAAACTGATTTCCGTATTTAAAGACGGCTACCATGAACTGGTGGTACAGAATACGGGGCAACTGAACGGAAGAGTGAATGCAGAAGGATTTGGTTTGTCCAGCACCACCAACCGGCTCGGCCTGCTCTATGGCAGCAAGGCCAAATTCGATATCCGGCAGATCAATGGATCCTTGGTGGAAGCCAGGGTTCAAATTCCGGTTGAAGACGTTTAAAAGTAAAACAGCTATATGAAAGCAATCATCATCGACGACGAAAGACTGGCCAGGGCGGAATTAAAAAAACTCCTGCTCGATTACCCGGAAGTGGAAGTAGTGGATGAAGCAGCCAATGCAGAAGAAGGACTGGCCAAAATTGAATTACAGCAACCCGATCTGATTTTTCTGGATATACAAATGCCTGGAAAAACAGGCTTTGATATGTTAGCGCAACTGGAAAAAGCCCCGCATGTGATCTTTACGACAGCCTATGATGAATTTGCATTGAAAGCTTTTGAAGTAAATGCCCTCGATTACCTGGTGAAACCTATTGAACCCAAGCGACTGGCAGATGCGGTACAAAAATTGAATGCATCTGAGATCAGGGATAGCCGACCGGATATCATCAGTACCAATAACAGTCTGCTCACCGAAAACGACCAGGTATTTGTAAAAGACGGCGAGCGTTGTTGGTTTGTGAAGCTCAATGAAATCCGCCTCTTTGAAAGTGTGGGCAATTATGCCAAAGTGTTTTTTGGCGCCAACAAACCCCTGATCCTGAAATCACTCAATGCATTAGAGGAAAGACTGGATGAAAAGACTTTTTTCAGGGCCAACCGGAAACATATTGTCAATCTCAGGATGATCGATAAAATTGAGCCTTATTTCAATGGCGGCTTGCTGCTGGAACTAAAGGGGGAGAGAAGATTGAAGTAAGCCGGAGGCAGACGGTGAAGTTTAAGGAGATGATGAGCTTGTAGAGGGGCGAGAGGCTAGTGGCAAGTGGCTAGTGGCGAGTGGGGAATGGCTAGTGGGGAGTAGCAAGAGGGGAAGGGCGAGCATTGCCTGCCGTAGCATTTGCGAAGTAAGGTAGGGTTTGAGTACCAGCGAGGTCAAGCTGAGTTAGTCAATACATCTTTAGTAAAAGCGGCATAAAGGAAGAGGTGCTTAGCCGCAATGCAACTTAGTTTTAGCAGAATAAGTCTTATAAGCGCGGATATTTTATCAATTTAAGAAAGCATACCAATTACATGAAGAAATCATTGTTGACGGGCTTGTTGATTGCAGCGGGCTCTTTTTTATGGGCACAGAAAGGAGAATCTGTTTTTCAGGTGAAGGAAGCAGAACGCATCATCAGTTTCCTGGCATCAGATGAAATGAGAGGACGTAAAGTCTT
This sequence comes from Chitinophagaceae bacterium, assembly GCA_016720745.1. GTDB lineage: Bacteria > Bacteroidota > Bacteroidia > Chitinophagales > Chitinophagaceae > JJ008. Next base: position 196,259 of record JADKKA010000019.1, read on the forward strand.
TTCTCCTGAAATTGATAAAGCCGCTGATTTTATCGCCGCTGAATTTAAAGCCGCCGGATTACAACCGATGAATAACAGTTTCCGGCAGGAGTTTACGATTGTCAGGCCTAAATTTATCAGTGCCAGCGCCAGTTTCGACGGAGTATCTATCGAACAAAAAAGCATCATTGTGATTACCTGTGCCGCACAGTTCAAAGCAGACCAGACTGCCGGCTACGAAAAGGTAATGATCAGTGCCGGCGCCAATCTGCAGGCGGAAGCCCGCAAATATGCCCGGGGAAATAAAAACACTTTGGTAGTAGTCGATAAAAGTTTTGCCAACAGTTTTGGTAACCTGGCGCGACTGAAATCATCCATGTTCAAGACAAATACCAATACTGTTTTCGTAATTGCAGATGCCCTGCCGACTCAATGGTCGGTAGAAGCGGTCCATGAAATCAATGAACAAAAGATGGCCAATGTGGTTGGAATACTTCCCGGCAAATCGAAAAAGGAAGAGTATGTTATTTTCTCCGGACACTATGATCATATTGGTGTGGGACGTGCCGTAGAGGGTGATTCGATTTATAACGGAGCCAATGATGATGCTGCGGGTACCACCGGAGTGATCATGCTGGCCCAGTACTTTAAGCAACTGAATAATAACGAAAGGACCATCGTCTTTGCCGCCTTAACTGCCGAAGAAAGCGGTGGTTTTGGCGCCCAGTATTTTTCCCGGCAGTTCAATCCGGAGAAAGTAATGGCCATGTTCAATATTGAAATGATCGGCACAGAAAGCAAATGGGGGAAGAACTCTGCCTATATCACCGGTTATGATAAAACCAATATGGGTGAGATCCTGGCCAAAGACCTGCAGGGAACGACCTTTAATTTCTACCCTGATCCCTACCCAACCCAGCAATTATTTTACCGCTCCGATAATGCCACCCTGGCCCGCTTAGGCGTACCGGCCCATACCATCTCAACTTCTAAAATGGATGTGGAACCGCATTACCACAAACCCAGTGATGAAGTGAAGACCCTGGATCTCGATAATATGGTGATGGTGATCAAAGCCATCGGCCTGAGTTCAAAAAGTATTGTGGCTGGGAAGGAAACGCCGACGAGGGTGAAGGTGGAGGAACTGAGGTAAATTGAAAATTGAAAGTTGAAAATTGAAAGGGGAAATACGAAGGTCGAAATTGGAAATCCGCTTTTTGTTGCTTCATCTTCCTGTAACGCCTCACTTTTCTCTATCGCTTCAATAATTGAAAAACGCCCCAATTACCACCAACTTTCTTTCGGACTTTCCGACTTTCGGTCTTCCCGACTGTCCCATGTTTTACGCTGCAAGCCACAACGGGTATTGACTAAAGACTATCGACTAAGGACTAACGACTAGATCTTAACCGGTACACTATGCACCGCATCACTCATCTCCTTAATCAGGGAAGCATCTTTCTCAATGGCATTGCCGACTACAATCACATCGGCTCCGGCTTTGCAGTTCAGGTAGGCTTTTTCGGGGGTAAGGATGCCTCCACCTACAATCAGGGGGGCTTCGATGCTGTCGGCCACCGATTTTATCATTGTTTCTGAAATAGGCCGCCTGGCTCCGCTGCCGGCATCCATATAAATCAGCTTCATCCCCAGCATTTCTCCCGCCATCGCCGTGCACATCGCAATTTCATTCTTATCAGCCGGTACAGGGGCTGCATTACTGATATAGGAGACCGTAGTAGGCGCCCCGCCATCAATAACGATATATCCGGTGGGCATGATCTCCAGTCCGCTCTGCCGCACAAATGGCGCTGAGACCACATGCTGGCCAATCAGTAATTCAGGATTACGTCCGGAGATCAGGGAGAGATACAACAGCGCATCGGCATATTTGCTGACCTGTGAGGGGCTCCCGGGAAAGAGGATGACCGGGATATCACATTGCTGTTTGATTCTTTGCACACATTCATCCAGGTGATTGGAGATCACCAGGCTGCCACCTACCAGTAAATAATCCACCCCGGCTGAAACGGATAGTTCCGTCAGCTCATCAAGGATGGCCGTATTTACCTTGTCCGGGTCAATCAGCACGGCAAAGGACTTTTTCCCCTGCTTTTTTTTCCCGGCCAGTTCCTGGTAGATTGTTGACTTCATGAAGTGAATGATAATTGCAAAAATGCGAAAAACTTCCCGTATTGCACAGCCCGAAACAGTCTGTTTTTTAATTGTTTATTGAAACAGCAGAAATGCTATTGAGCGCAATGAAGCCTGCCCTGGTGAAGGGACTTCACTTTAATTTTTCTTTTGCTGAGCGGGAAATCAAAATAGAACAGCAACACTGTTTTCATGCTTTGAATCGGGCGCCGCTTCCCCATCAATTTCACCCTGTTTTTCCGGAACAGGTAATATAAATTAATGGCATATGTCTCAAATCCTTTACTGTAAAGGGTTTGGGGGGATGGGTTCCCTGAAAAGCCTGTAAAATCAATAGTTTCAGGCGATTGGAGGGCAGAAACCCTTGTCCATTATGGGTTTCAGTCAAACAATGGCTCCGCCGGAATTTCCTACAACTCCGGTACTAATTTTCCAAAAAATTTTTCTCCTTCCTCCGGGCTTAAATTGTGAAGAAATGCTGCAATCCAATACAGGACTGCATCCGGGGTTTTTCCACGACCCTTTTCCACAGAATGTGTATATCTCACCCTATGAATTACAGTAACTTAAAAATATTTTCGTCATGGACGTTAACAGTTACTTAACCCGAGAAATTCTTTTTTAGTTATGGCTACCAAAACCAAGGCATCCTCCAAAGGAGGTTTGCAATTTTCTCGTCGCTTTACCCGGGACGACGTGAATGTATACGATATGTTTGAGTACGATTACCGCACTTCGGTAATTCGTAACCCGAGTGGTGAAGTTGTTTTCGAGATGAACAATGTGGAAGTTCCTAAACAGTGGAGTCAGATTGCTACTGATATCTTAGCACAAAAGTATTTTAGAAAAGCCGGTGTACCTCAACCCGACGGAAGCCTGGGTAGAGAAACATCTGCGAAACAGGTAGCCCATCGTATGGCCAATTGCTGGAAAGCATGGGGCGAACGATATGGCTATTTTTCATCTGCTGATGATGCAAAGGTTTTTTATGAAGAGCTGGTGTATTCCATCCTCAATCAAATGTGCGTTCCCAATAGCCCGCAATGGTTCAATACCGGTTTGCATGAAAGCTATGGCATTCTCGGTAAACCACAGGGTCACTATTATGTTGACCAGGCAGACGGACAACTGAAAAAATCAACCAATGCATACGAGCGTCCCCAGCCCCATGCCTGCTTCATCCTGAGTGTGGATGATGATCTGGTGAACGAAGGTGGTATCATGGACCTCTGGGTTCGTGAAGCCCGGATCTTCAAATACGGATCAGGTGTGGGTACCAATTACTCCAATCTCCGTGGCGAAGGCGAAAAGCTCAGCGGTGGTGGCAGTTCATCCGGTTTGATGAGCTTCCTGAAAATTGGTGACCGCGCTGCCGGTGCCATCAAATCAGGTGGTACTACCCGTCGTGCCGCTAAAATGGTTTGTCTCGACCTCGATCACCCCGAGATCGTTTCATTTGTGAACTGGAAAGTGGAAGAAGAAAAGAAAGTAGGTGCCCTGATCGCAGCCGGTTATCCTTCCGGTTATGAAGATGAAGCCTACCGCACTGTGAGTGGTCAGAATTCCAATAACTCTGTTCGTATCCCTAACTCTTTCTTCAAAGTACTGGAAGAAGATGGCGAATGGGAACTCAAAGGCAGAATGGATGGCCGGGTAATGAAAAAAATTCCCGCCCGCGAACTCTGGAACCAGATCGCTTATGCCGCATGGCGTTGTGCTGATCCCGGTACACAATACGATACTACCATCAACGAATGGCATACCTGCCCTGCAGGCGGACCCATCCGGGCATCCAATCCCTGCTCGGAGTACATGTTCCTCGACAATACAGCCTGTAACCTCGCATCAGCCAACCTGATGAAGTTTTATGATGCAGAGAAGAATATATTCGATGTGGAAGGATATGAGTACAATACCCGTCTCTGGACGGTAGTACTCGAAGTATCCGTATTGATGGCACAGTTCCCTTCTAAAGAAGTGGCCCAGCTGAGCTATGAGTACCGTACCCTGGGACTGGGTTATGCCAACCTCGGCACCATGCTGATGGTAAGCGGTATTCCTTATGACAGCGAAGAAGCAAGAGGTATTGCCGGTGCGATCACCGCCATCATGACCGGTATTGCTTATAAAACATCTGCGGAAATGTCCCAGGCCCTGGGTGCATTCCCCCGCTTTGAAGAAAATAAAGAACACATGATGCGGGTGATGCGCAATCACCGCCTCGCTGCTTATGATGCGGATGAATATGAAGGACTGAGCCTGAAACCACAGGGTATCCACGCAAAATATTGTCCGGATTACCTGTTGAAAGCAGCTTGCAAAGCATGGGATGATGCTGTTGAAATGGGAGAGAAGTATGGTTACCGCAATGCACAGGCAACGGTAATTGCACCGACCGGTACCATCGGACTGGTAATGGATTGCGATACCACGGGTGTGGAACCTGATTTCGCCCTCGTTAAATTCAAGAAATTATCCGGTGGTGGTTATTTCAAAATCATCAACCAGTCGTGCCTACTGCCCTGCGCAACCTGGGTTATACACAGGCTGAATCAGACAAGATCATCAAATATGCTACCGGTGCTGCCTCTTTCGCCGGTGCACCCTTTATCAATCACCAGACCTTGAGTGAAAAAGGCTTTATCGCCGATGAAATCAAGCGTTTGGATGCTGCAGCGATCACTGCATTTGAAATCGGATTTGTATTCAACAAATACACCCTGGGTGAAGAGTGTCTGCAAAGACTGGGCTTTACTTCGGAGCAATACAACAATTTTGAGTGGAGCCTGCTGGAAGCCCTGGGCTTTACCGATGAGCAGATTGAAGCTGCCAATGATTATGTATGCGGTACCATGATGCTGGAAGGAGCTCCTGCATTGAAAGATGAACACCTGCCTGTATTTGACTGCGCCAATAAATGTGGTCAGAAAGGTCAGCGTTATATCCATGCTCACGGACATATCCGCATGATGGGTGCTACACAGCCATTCATCAGTGGTGCCATCTCCAAAACCATCAACCTGCCGCATGAAGCCGGTGTGGATGAAATTGCAGATGCCTATCACCTGAGCTGGAAACTGGGATTAAAAGCCAATGCACTTTACCGTGATGGTTCTAAATTATCTCAGCCCCTCAGCAATAAATCTGATAAGAAAAAGAAAACAGAAGAAGGAACTCAGGCCGCTGAAACTGCCGAGGTTGCAGAAGCAGCACTGGAGTCTAATATTGTTGACCTCGGTAAACTAACCGTAGAAGAACTGCTGGAAGAAGTACAGAAAAGAGTACAGGCTTCTCCTGATACCAAACTGAAACGCAAACTGGCCAGTATCGTGGAAAGAAGGGCCCTGCCGGCCAAACGCCGCGGGTTTACCCAGAAAGCCAAGATCAACGGACAGGCCATCTTCCTCCGTACCGGTGAATATGGTGATGGTACCCTGGGTGAGATCTTTATTGATATGGCCAAGGAAGGCGCTACCATGCGCAGCATGATGAACTGTTTCGCGATCTCTATTTCCATTGGTCTCCAGTACGGTGTACCACTGGAAGAGTTCGTGGACAAATTCGCCTTCACCCGTTTCGATCCTTCCGGATTTGTAGAGCACCCGAATATCAAGTCCACCACTTCTTTGGTTGACTTCATCTTCCGTGTACTCGGATACGAATACCTCGGCCGTACCGATCTGGTACATGTGCTCGATAAACCAGAAGTACTGAATACCGGTGCCGATGAGTGGGATGAAATTCCTTCTAACGGTCTCGAATATGCGAAAGAGCAGGAATTATCCAGTGTTAGGATTACTCCCTCTTCAGGTACAGTAGCACCCCAGCCGGTGAAAAACCAGCGGACTGCTCAGGCCGTGAAGACTGAAGCCGGACTGGATGCATTGAGTGCTGCTACCAAGAGCATGCAGAGTGATGCGCCCGCCTGTAATGTTTGCGGACATATCATGATGCGCAGTGGCACTTGTTACAAATGTTTGAATTGCGGTAACCAGGGAGGATGTAGCTAGCCCCGTTGTGGTTCGTCTCGGACGAACCACCTCAAAAATACTCAGGACGACCCCCGTCAAACCGTTTGTGGTTCGTCTCAGACGAACCACATCAATGACGGCATTTCGGAGGGCTTTTGAAAAACCCCGGTCTATCCGGATGCATTAAAGAAAGTACCCATTAAGTTCATCCCGACGGAAGCGTCGGGATGTTTTTTTTAAAGGAATTGTATATTCACCAAGCGAATCCCATTACCAGATTAATTGAATTGCCATGCGATCATCCCGCTTTTTACTTTTTTTGATAATAATATTGTTCAACAGCTTTTCCCTCAAAGCCCAGTCCAAACAATTCAAAGCCCTCCTGCTTACCGAAACAGCCGGCTGGCACCATGAATCTATTCCGGATGGAATTGCTGCGATTAAAGAACTGGGCAACCGGCATTTTTTTGATGTGCAATGGCACCAGGAAGCAGGGAAACTCAATGATAAATACCTGGAATCATTTCAGGTCCTGATCTTCCTGAATACCACAGGAAATATTTTAGACTCTGCTGAGCAAAAAGCAGTGGAAAGATTTATACAGTCCGGTAAAGGTTATGTAGGTATCCACAGTGCATCCGATACCGAATATGATTGGGAATGGTACACCCAACTGGTGGGCCGTATGTTTTTTTTACATCCGCCGATACAAACGGCCAGGCTGCAGCTCACGGCTAATGCTTTTCCCGGTTTGCAGGGCTTTGCCGGCAATCCGCTCTGGACCGATGAATGGTACGAGTTCGGTCCGGAAAAAATAAAAGGACTGAATTATATCCTCAGCGTGGATGAAAGCAGTTACAATCCTGCGGCGAAAAATGCAACCAAAGAAGCAAAGGGGATGGGGGCCTTTCATCCCATTGCCTGGTACCATGATTTTGACGGGGGACGTTCCTTCTATACCGCATTAGGACATATTCCGGCTGTGTACCGCGATCCGATATTCCTCCAGCATCTCTATGCAGGGATTTACTGGGCGGCAACCGGCAAAAAATAAATTACATGATAAGATTAGTCTCTTTTCTTTTACTGGTTTTTATCCTCGGGGATAATGGGTTTGCACAAACCAATAAAGGAAAGGAAGACATTGTTCGGGTACCTGTTCACATCAATTTTTCGAGCGCCTTACCAACCCAGCCGGATTCGGTGATTGAATTTATCTCCACCTGTTTTAAATTAAAAGGGATTGAGCTGGTTGACAGCAGCACGATGCGGGAACTGTCCCGGACTGAAATGGGTGTTGTAATGCAGGAATACAAAAAGCGAAATGAACCACTACCGGATATTAAAGAAATGAGCAGGAAATTCCGGACGGCCGTCAACCTGGTCCACATTTCCATTTACCGGAATGTTTTAACTCCTGAAGCCCCGGTAGATTCCATCAAATGGAGCGTGACCGCCATGCCTTTGAATTTTGAAAAAAGTCCCAGGGGAGGTCGCTACTACCCGGAGGATAAAACAGCCAACAATCTTTATCCCGCATTGAAAGCGGTAACGGATGCCATCATTTCATGGTTGAGTCGTAAAGAAGAGGATACTCACTGATAAACTGCGTATCGATATACAGCAATAATACTTGCAGATTTCCACCCATTTGCCATAGCATATTTCAGCAGGGATTTCCATTCTGTAGTCTCCATGGCAGTGATTACTTTCATGCACCGGAACAGCCGGAAACAACTAAAAATCCCTACGTATGAGAACAAGAATTTTCGTGATCGCCATCCTTGCTATTATTTTCCTGGAAAGCTGCAGCCGCAGTTACTCGCCTTATGAAGCGGCCAATAATCCCCGCGGCAGAAAATGCGGAAATATCAGATAAGCTGAAACCTCTTCCGGCGCCTGCTACAACAGGAGGCATGCTGCTGCTCCAAAGGTTTCCTTTGGGCCGGGGCGGGAGTACAATAGGCAGCAATGTTAATTGTCCCCGCCAAATACATTATTCACCGCACCTTCCAGCATCGGGAATTTCTCTACCACATATTGCTTGATGGTGTCAACGGCTTTTTTAGCCTGCTCTTCAGTAAGACCGGCTTCTGATTTCAGTTTTTCTATTAATTCCTTCATTTTATTTAATTGAAAGTTGAAAATTGAAAGTTGAAAACCCGAACTGCCTGCCGGAATGCTGCTTGCAAACAGGCGAAAATTGAAAATCAGGGTTTATTTCGAAAATAGGGAAAATAAAAAGGCCCGGGTGTACCGGGCCTCTAAAACTTTTAAACTACTCAACTACTCAACTCCTCAACTTGCCCTCATGCCACTTTCAGCAAACTCATCTTGCTATGATCAAACTTGCGGCGGGCATATTCAATATCGAGGGTAAAACTGGTTTCGTTGGAAGAAGGCAGCTCATACATGGCATCAATCAGGATGCCTTCACAGATACTGCGGAGACCGCGGGCACCAAGCTTGTATTCCATGGCTTTCTCCACCATGAAGTTGAGTACCTCATCATCAATGATCAGGTTGATGCCTTCCAGTTCAAATAATTTTTTATACTGTTTGATCAGTGCGTTTCTTGGTTCAGTCAGGATGGCACGCAGCGTAATGGCATCCAAAGGATCCAGGTGCGTCACCACCGGTAAACGGCCGAGTAATTCAGGAATCAGACCGAATGATTTCAGATCCGTCGCATTCACATAACGCAGGAGGTTCTTCTTCATGCTGTCCTGCTGTTCCTTGTCCACATTGAACCCAATAGTATTGGTCTGTACCCGGCGGGCAATAATCTTGTCAATACCATCAAATGCACCACCACAGATAAATAGAATATTCTGGGTATTGATCTTGATGAGTTTTTGTTCGGGGTGCTTACGTCCTCCCTGTGGCGGCACCAGTACATCGGTTCCTTCCAGTAGTTTCAGCATGCCCTGTTGTACACCTTCTCCACTCACATCACGGGTAATGGAAGGATTATCTCCCTTGCGGGCGATTTTATCTATTTCATCAATATATACAATGCCACGCTCAGCAGCAGTCACATCATAATTACATACCTGTAATAAACGGGTCAGGATACTTTCCACATCTTCGCCCACATAACCGGCTTCTGTAAATACCGTGGCATCCACAATCGCGAAAGGTACATTCAGCATCCGGGCAATACTCTTGGCCAGCAGGGTCTTACCGGTTCCGGTTTCACCTACCATGATGATATTGCTCTTTTCAATCTCTATTTCATTGCTGTTATTCGGATCTACCGGTTTTTGCTGCAAACGCTTGTAGTGGTTGTACACCGCAACGGCCAGCACTTTCTTGGCTTCGTCCTGTCCAATGCAAAATTCGTCGAGGAATTTTTTGATCTCTACCGGTTTCTTAACCGTGAGCTTGAAATTAGAGTTGCCCTTATCATCACGGATGTTCAGTTCCTGTTCAATGATTTCACGGGCATGCTCCACACAGTTTTCACAAATATGCCCTTCCTGGCCGGCGATCAGGATTTTTACCTCATCCCGGTTGCGGCCGCAGAAAGAACAGTGGAGGGGATTTTTAGCCATTGTTGTTTGAGATATAACGCTTTAAAAACGGATTCGTAACATGCAAAATTATAAAAACCATCCGGGAAGGATGGTTTTTATTTATAACTGAAGTATAAACTATTATTAATTAGCGCTTTACAGCTTGTCTACCAGGCCATCAACAATGCCATATTCAAGGGCTTTTTTGGCATCCATCCAGTAATCGCGGTCGAAGTCCTTCATGATCTGCTCCACTGTTTTACCGCAGTTTTTCGCGAGGATGGTGGCCCCGATTTCTTTTACCCGGCGGGTTTGCTCGGCCTGGATCTCCAGATCGGCACTCACACCCTGGATATAACCACCCAGCGAAGGCTGGTGGATCATCACCTCACCATGGGGATAGATAAAACGTTTTCCTTTTACCCCACCACTGAGCAGGATACTGCCCATGGAAGCGGCTAAGCCCATACAAATGGTGCTGACCGGACTCTTGATCATTTGCATGGTATCATACATTACCATGCCACTGGTGACCACACCACCCGGACTATTGATAAAAAATTTAATCTCCTCGCCAGGCTTGTCGGCATCCAGCAGCAACAGTTTGCTCACCACATCTTTGGCACTTTTATCATCCACCACACCCCAGAGGTACACAGCTCTTTTTTCGAAGAAATATCGTTCCAGTTTTTTATTGAACATACCGCTTTCCTGGTCGCTTTTGGGACGTTCTTCTTTTTCCTCTTCATCATCCATTCTGAAATTGCCGTATAAAAATTGTTTGCTCTTCATGTTAGGTTTCTTTTATCGATTATTGAACCCCTCCGGGGTTCGTTCAAATTTTGAAAATTTCATTTCCCCGGATTTCATCCGGGCTACCGGGATTTTGTCCCTCCGGGACAGCTTTTTAAATCATCATTCTTATTTCCTTGTTCATTTGTTCTTCTGTTCTTTAATCCTTCTTCTGCTTCTTAGGATTGGTGAGTAACACTTCATCTACCAGTCCGTACTCTTTGGCTTCCGGAGCAGTCATCCAGTTGTCGCGGTCAAAATCTTTTTCAATCTGTTCCACTGATTTACCGGTATGGATATTCACTACTTCGTAGAGTTCCTTTTTCAGTTTGCGGATTTCATTCACGGTGATCTCGATATCACTGGCCTGTCCGCCAATGGCGCCACTGGGCTGGTGCATCATGATCCTTGCATGTTTCAGGGCCGCTCTTTTACCCTTGGTACCGGCACCCAGTAAAACGCAGGCCATGGAAGCGGCCACGCCAATACAAATGGTGGAAATATCAGGGCTCACAAACTGCATGGTATCGTATACGCCCAGACCGGCATATACACTGCCACCCGGACTATTAATATACATATTGATATCGCGGGTGCGGTCGGATGAATCCAGGAACAGCATCTGAGCAATCACGATATTGGCTACTTCATCATTGATGGGGTAGCCCAGAAAAATGATCCGGTCCATCATGAGTCGGCTGTACACATCCATCACCGCAATATTCAAAGAGCGTTCCTCAATGATATTGGGAGTAAGGGCGGTGACCAGGTGAGAGGCATAACTGTTCAGGGTATTACTGGAAAGGCCGTGATGTTTAACGGCGTATTTCTCAAATTCGGAATTAAACGTCATGTTGATTAGTTAACAAGTTAAAAGGTTGATACGTTGAAGAGAGAGGGTGTTTTAGATAAGGGGGGCTGTCCTTATCAACTTTCCAATTTTTCAACATTTATCCTAAACCTCAAATATCCGTCCAAATGCTAAAACCACAAAATTGATGACAAGTTGTCGTTTTTGGGGTGGAAAGGTTTAAAAAAAAGGCTGACACGGAACCGTGTCAACCTTTCAACTTTTTACTGATCAACTAACAGATCAATGATGATGATGCTGGTGTTCTTCCACCATCTTCGTAAATGATTCCGCGTCGATGGCTATATCAGCAGGATTCACTTTGCCGGCCGCCCATTCAAATATCTTTTGGGTCTGGATGCGGTTATAGGAATCCTCTACATATTTTCTGTCCTTCATCATCTTCTCTATATAATCAGTCAGCCAGGGCTGGTCATCACTCAGATTCGCACCACCCATGTAGCTGAAGAGTTGTTGTTTGGCAAAGGCCCTGATTTCATCCGGTGAAACCTGGATACCGTTTTCCTGTACAATTTTATCAGAGATCAGGGTCCATTTCAGCTGGCTCAGGAATTTTGGAAACTCGGCTTCCACTTCCTCGTCAGTTTTTGGACTTTCGCCCTGGGTCTTTACCCAGTTCTTCAGGAATCCTTCGGGGAAGGAAATTTGGGTATGATCCACCAACAGGTGAAATACCTGGTCCTGGATCTGGTTATTGGCCTGGCCATTCCAGTAGGCCTGGATTTCATCTTTGATTTTGCTGCGGAACTCACCTTCGGTTACTACATTCTGGTTGGGGTAGAGTTGCTCATAAAATTCACCATTCAGTTCTCTTTTTTCCAGCAGACCGATCTTGGTGATTTCGATTTTGAAATATCGGTCATCAGCAGTAAGATCTTCTTTTAATCCGAGGTCGCTGATGATCCACTCTCTTTCTTTTTCATCAAAAGCGGCACTCAGCTGAGCTACCTGACTGTCGCCGGTTTTCTTGCCCATCCAGTTTTTCCGGATGCCTTCAGCAAAATATTTTACCAGCAGGGAATTATCTTTTTTCAGGGCGCCTTCTGCTTCATTGCCATCCGCATCTGTTTCAGTAAACAGCACATTCAATACCTGCTCTTCGTTATTCACTTCTTCCTCATCCTTCATGTTGCCATAACGGTTCTGCAGACGGGTGATTTCGCTTTCGATCATCTCGTCGGTAACAGTCACCACATAACGGGTGATGGCGGCCTTACCCAGATCAGGTAACTGGAAATCGGGTTTTACGCCAATTTCAAAATGGAAAGTATAATCGAGTGGGTTGTGTACATCGAGTTGATTGAAATCGGCTTCCAGGGGCAATGGCTGGGCGAAAATATCCAGCTTGTCATTTTGCAAGTAACCGATCAGTTCGCGGTCAACAGATTTCAGCACCTCATCTGTAAACAGGGAAGGGCCGTACATTTTTTTGATCAGTCCGGCCGGCACCATGCCCTTGCGGAAACCCGGAATATTGGCCTTCTTGCCATATTCTTTCAGGGTTTTTTCAAACGCAGGCAAATAATCGGTCTTTTCCAGTTTCAGGGTCAGCTTCTCATGCAGCAGACCAATGTTTTCTTTTGTTACTGTAGCCATTTAGTAAAGTTGAAAAGTTTAAATGTTGAAAAGTTGAAAAGGGTTTTAGCATCAACAGGTCCTTGTCAACCTGTTAACTAATCAACTTGTCAACTAATCAACTTGTCCGGATGGAGGGACTCGAACCCCCATAGCTTACGCCATCAGATCCTAAGTCTGACGTGTCTACCAATTTCACCACATCCGGGTTGAAAAGTCTGGAGTCGTGAGTCTAGAGTCGTGAGTCCAGACATTTAGCGACTCCCGACTGATGACTCCAGACTCTCGACTGAATTAAGGGCTGCAAAGGTAGGTGCTTTTCGCTTCAAAAACCCGCCAATTTTCACTAAATTCGTAGACAATACCAATGGAAACACAAGCCCATATCCCCCGGTACAGCCTGAACGAGGAAGAAGAGAAAAAACTCATTCTCAGAGAGTATCGTTCATTACTCAAGGTCCTGAAATCCAAGCTTAAGCCAGGAGATAAGAACCTGATCAGGAATGCTTTTGAGATGGCCGCCGAGGCCCATAAAACCATGCGCCGCAAAAGCGGGGAGCCCTATATCCTGCATCCTATCGCCGTAGCAAAAATTTGTGTGGAAGAAATCGGACTCGGGGTCCGCTCCACTATTTGTGCCCTCCTGCATGATACAGTGGAAGATACCGACCTCTCCCTGGAGGATCTGGAAAGGGAATTCGGGAATGAGATTGCCCGGATTGTGGATGGCCTAACCAAGATTTCCAATGTAATTGATGTGAACGCTTCTCAACAGGCAGAGAACTTCAAAAAAATTCTGTTAACCCTTACGGATGATCCGAGGGTGATTCTTATTAAGCTGTCTGATCGGTTACACAATATGCGCACGCTGGACAGTATGAAGCGGGAGAAACAGCTGAAGATTTCTTCTGAAACAGTATATGTCTATGCCCCCCTGGCCCACCGGATGGGTTTGTATTCCATCAAAACAGAAATGGAAGACCTGGCCATGAAGTACATGGAACCGGATGTGTACAGGGATATTGCCCGCAAACTGGCAGAAACCAAGAAAGAAAGATCCCGCTATATCAACGAATTTATCCGGCCCCTGAAAGATAAAATTGCTAAGGCCCAGCTGGAAGCCGAGATCTATGGTCGGCCCAAGAGCATTCACTCCATCTCTAATAAAATGAAGAAGAAGGGAGTGGATTTTGAAGAAGTCTATGACCTTTTTGCGATCAGGATCATCATTGATTCTCCTCCGGAAAAAGAAAAAGAAGATTGCTGGAAAGTCTATTCCATGATCACAGATGAATACAATCCCTCACCGGAAAGATTGCGCGACTGGCTCAGCAATCCCAAGAGCAATGGTTATGAAGCCCTGCATACTACGGTAATGGGTCCGCAGGGAAAATGGGTGGAAGTACAGATCCGTACCCGCCGGATGAATGAGATTGCTGAGAAAGGTTTGGCGGCCCACTGGAAATACAAGGAAGGAAAAGAAGATGAAAACCGTTTTGACAAATGGTTCCAGCAGATCCGGGAAGTGATCAGCAACCAGGAGACAGACAGCATTGATTTTCTCCATGATTTCAAAACCAGTTTCCTCGCAGAAGAAATTTATATCTATACACCTAAGGGAGATATCAAAATGCTGCCGGTTGGATCTACGGCTCTTGATTTTGCCTTCTCCATCCACAGCGCCATTGGTGTAAAAACCATTGGTGCCAAAGTGAATCATAAACTGGTGCCCATCAGTCATAAACTGCACAGTGGTGATCAGGTGGAGATCATCACCAGTAATAAACAAAAAGCATCGGAGGACTGGCTGGGATTTGTGGTTACTTCCAAAGCAAAAGGAAGGATCCGGGATGCCCTGAAAGAAGAAAAAAGAAAGGTATCTGATGAAGGGAAATATGCTGTGCAACGAAAGCTGGAAGGAATGGGGGCTGCATTTACCCAGCACAATATTGATGAACTGGTTCAGTGGTACAAACTACCTTCCAATCTCGACCTTTTTTACCAGGTATCAGTGAAGAACCTTGACCTGAAAGACCTGAAAGATTTCAAAGTAATCGGGGACCGGATTGAAGCGCCAAAGCCGCTGAAAATTCTGCATGACAAGCCCGAATATATTCCCGGAATCATGCCAGGGAAGAAGGATGCTGAGCTGGTGATTTTCGGAGAGAGCAGTGATAAGATCGTTTATAATCTTGCCAATTGTTGCAAACCCATACCGGGTGATGATGTATTCGGATTTGTAACCACCGGGAAGGGATTGACCATTCACCGGACCAACTGTCCCAATGCGGCCAAGTTGCTGGCGAATTATGGTCACCGGGTGGTCAAGACCAAGTGGGCCAAGAATAAGGAGATATCCTTCCTCACCGGTGTCAAGATTGTGGGGATGGATGATGTGGGTGTCGTGAACAAGATTACGAACCTCATCTCCGGGGAACTCAAAGTCAATATTGCAGCACTAACCATTGAGGCCAAAGAAGGGCTATTTGAAGGGAATATCCGGCTCTATGTGCATGATAAAGAGGAGTTGGATGTATTGGTTCAGAGCCTGTTGAATCTTCCGGGAATTGAATCGGTTGAGCGCTATGATATGGAAGATATTCCGGGTTGAACCGGACTGTTGATAATTTGACAGGGGGAGGGCCTTTTACGGGACAGTCTGAAAGGATTTTTTCAGTATCTTGAACGCTTCAGGGCCTGCATATTGCCCTATATTCTGCTTATGAAACTGTTCCGGCTCAAGACACTGCTCCTGGCAACTTGTTTTTCCGCCCTTTATAACAGCGCCAGTGCACAAAACTTTTCTTTTAACTGTTCGCGAGATACACTCGTTCCGGGATGTCCGGCGAATTTATGTATCAATCTCAAAGCGATCGTACCCGATATACACGGACTCACTACCTCTTATAGCCTGAACCCGGGCAGTTTTACCGCCGGATGTTTTCCGGTGTATGTGGCTCCTGATGATCCGAATGGTTTGCCAACCAACCTGTTTATTGACGACCGTTATAGCGGCGTGGTGAACCTGAGTTTTAATTTCCCTTTCTACGGAACGATTTACAACAGCCTGGTGGCAAGTACCAATGGATATGTGAGTTTTGATGTATCACTGGCCAATGGAGGATCCCATTACCAGAACCGCGGAGATCTGCCCAATGCATTGTATGACCGGGCCCTGATCATGGGGCCTTACCATGATCTGGATCCTTCATTAAACCCGGGTACTAACAGAATTCAGTACCAGGAATGGGGGGTTGCACCTGCCCGTCGATGGGTACTTAGTTTTTTTAATGTAGCCCTGTTCAACTGTGCAAGCCTGGTCAGAAATACACATCAGATTATTTTGTATGAATCCACCGGTATCATCGAGGTAAAAATTTATGATAAAGAAATCTGTAATGCCTGGCAGGGTGGAAAAGCAATGGTGGGTATTCAGGATTTCACAAGGTTAAATGGAATGACGCCCCCCAACCGGAGAATGTCAGATCCTCCATGGGGTTCAGTTGGAATGAACGAAACCTGGCGTTTTGTACCCAATGCGGGCCCATCTCTATTGAAAAGGGTGGAACTGTATGATATGTCGAATAACCTGCTGTCAACAGGTACTACGGCACCACTCGTGTCGGGTAGCCTGGAAGCAACCTTTCCCAATATCTGTGCGCCGGCAGGAGCTTCTACCAGTTATGTGGTGAGATCAGTCTATGAAAAAATTGACGATCCTGCTGTAGAAGTCTTTGGCCTTGATACCGTAAGGATCAACCGGCTCAACCCCATGACCTCCCTGGCCAATACGACTCCTGCCAGTTGCGGGGTGTCTGATGGTGTCATCAATGTCACCGGAACAACCGGAGGTACGCCCCCCTATGAATATTCATTGGATGGGATTATCTGGCAGAGCAGCCCGACCTTTACCGGTTTAGCAGCGGGCACTTATACCGTATATGTAAGGGATAATGGGAATACCTGTAATATGACTATTCCCAATGTGGTGATCGGTGTTTCGGGCATTATCTCTGCTGCAGTAACCAGTACACCCACGGCCTGCTTCAGTGCCACCAATGGAACCATAACAATTACATCAGCCGGTGGAACCGGTCCATATACTTTTTCACTGGATGGGGGCGCCCCTCAAAATGGAGTGATCCCTTTCACTTTTAATAATGTCAGCGCAGGTGCACATACCGTGATCGTCAATGATCTTGGTACCGGATGTAATTCCGGACCCAGGGCGGTGAATGTAACTGCCGGTGCCGGAGTGTCGGGTACAGCAGCATCAACGCCAACTGCCTGTCCCGGTGTAAATAACGGAACAATCACCGTTACTGCATTAACCGGTACACCGCCATTTACCTGGTCATTGGATGGAGGTCCTTTTGTAGCGGGAGCAAGTCCCTATACATTTACCGGTGTTGGATCTGGTCCTCATAATGTAACGATCCGTGATAATTTCAATTGTAATATTCTTGTTCCTGCGAATGTGGCTTTCGGAAATGGGGTATCTGGTAATGCCACCACTACGGCTACTTCCTGCCCTGGACAAAATAACGGCAGCATCACAATAACCGCGCTCACCGGTGTGGCACCATTTACCTGGTCGCTCGATGGAGGAATACCTGTGCCCGGTGCCAGTCCTTTTACTTTTAACGGTGTTTCTGCTGGTACCCATTTCATTACTATACGGGATGCCAACAACTGTAATATCCTGGTGCCTGCCACAGTTACAGCAGGAGTGGCGCCAACTGCTACCACATCGTCTACGGCCACGGCCTGCACAGGGGTAAATACCGGAACGATAATTATCAATACGGCCAGTGGTACGGCACCATATACTTTTTCTCTGGATGGTGGGGCGCCTGTTAGCGGTGCGTTGCCCTATACATTCACAAGTGTGTCAGCAGGGGCACATACCATTGTGGTAACAGATGCGAATGGCTGTGCCACCAACCCGATAACGGAAAATGTAGCAGCAGGTGCTACCCCTACAGCTACTGCCAGCTCAACTGCCACGGCCTGTTCAGGGGTGAATAACGGAACTGTTATCATTAATACAGCCAGTGGTGTTGCACCATATACATTTTCACTGGATGGCGGGGCGCCGGTTAGCGGAACATTGCCTTATATATTCACGGGTGTTGCAGCCGGAGCACATACCATTGTGGTAAATGATGCGAATGGTTGTTCCACCAATCAGATACCTGTAAATGTTGCCACTGGATTTGGTGCATCAGGATTGGGTCTGGTAACTGGTACCAGCTGCCCGAATGTTTCAAACGGAAGCATTGAAGTTACCATGGTGACAGGCGTTCCTCCTTTTTCCTATTCATTGGATGGCGGGGCACCGGTAACAGGTCCCAGTCCTTATACATTCACCGGCGTTGCAGTCGGTATACATACCGTTCAAATTACAGATAACCTCGGTTGTCAGACGCAGCTCACGGGACTGGATGTAACGGCTGGTGCGGCCTTTACTGCCAATACCGCTGCAACGGCAACTTCCTGCAATACTTCGAACAACGGATCAATTACGGTTACACCAAATGGAGGAACAGCTCCTTTTACTTATTCTCTGGATGGTGCTGCGCCGGTTACTGGTCCCTCACCTTATACATTTACCGGTCTCACAGCCGGAAGTCATACCATCGTGGTCACGGAATCGGCAGGTTGTATCACCAATAGTATTCCGGTTACTGTTCCGGCAGGACCGTCACTCACCACTACAGTTAATGTAAGTAATGTACTTTGTAACGGTGGCAATACCGGTACCATCACGGTTACACAACCGGTGGTTGGAACGCCACCATTTGAATATTCACTGGATGGCACCAACTGGCAACTCAGTAATGTATTTCCGAACAGAACAGCCGGTAACTATACCGTGTATTACCGCGAAGCCAATGGTTGCCAGAACCAGCAGCCGGTAACTATTACTGAGCCTGCTCAATTGGCTGCTACAAATGCCAGTATCGCCGCTACCTGCAATGGTGCAGTGGATGGAACCATTACAGTCTCTGCAACCGGCGGAACGGCACCTTATGAATACTCTATTGATGGAGGTGTCAACTGGCAACCGGGAAATACATTCAATGGTGGTGCAGGTCCGTATACCATTACGATACGCGATGCCAACGGCTGTCTTACTACCCGGGGTGCAACCATCACAGAACCGGCCATACTTACCGCTTCAGCTGTATCCGTAGCGGGCAGTTGTAACGGTGGAAATGATGGTACCATCACAGTAACTGCCATTGGAGGGAATAACGGAGGCTACCAGTACTCTATTGACGGAGGGGCCAATTGGCAAAGCAGTAATGTATTCAATGTGGCACCGGGTACCTACAACATTAGTGTAAAAGATAACCTGGGTTGTAACGTTGCCATTCCACCGGTAACAGTATCATTGTCCAGCAATCTCACTTATACCCGAATGGCGGATGCCACTATTTGCGAAGGAAGCTCCATTCAACTGAACCTGGTATCGAATGGCACAGTGTACGACTGGAGACAGGGTGCAGGTCTCAGCAACACCAGTATTGCCAATCCGGTAGCCAGTCCGACCATAAGTACAGAATATATTGTAAGGTCTACACTGGATCGTTGTTTTATTGAGGATACCGTATTTATTACGGTGAATCCGGCTCCTGTTCCCGATGCGGGCGCAACCGGCTTTATCTGTTACGGACAAAGTCATCAATTGCAGGCAAGCGGAGGGGTGCAGTATAAATGGACACCGGCCACTTTCCTGAATAACCCCAATATAGCCAATCCGACTTCATCGGCAACCCAAACAACTTTATACACTTTATCAATCCTGGCTGATAATAACGGATGCCCATCACTGGTTACAGATACCGTGAGTGTGGATGTTACTCCGCCTATTAAAATTTATACTTATCCGGCCGATACCATTGCCTATCCGGGCGACCAGATCAGGCTGAAAGCAGTATCTGCAGTACCATCTGCCAATATTTACAACTGGACACCTTTTGTGAATCTGGATAATCCATTTATCAGCGATCCCGTTGTAACCGCCAGAAATGCTGGTGACAGCATTATCTATAAAGTAACTGCGTCCAGCATTGCAGGTTGTATAGGGGAAGCGTTTGTAAAATTCAGAGTGTACAAAGGCCCTGAACTCTATACCCCAACAGCGTTTACGCCTAATGGAGATGGCCTGAATGATTTGTTCTATCCATTCCCGGTTGGAATCAAATCCATCAATTACTTCCGGGTATTCAACCGCTGGGGACAGCTGATCTTCTCCTCCAATACACTTTACAAAGGATGGGATGGTAAATTCCAGGGTAAAGATCAGGCCTCCGGTGTATATGTCTGGATGGCACAGGGTGTTGATAAAAACAACAAGCTGATAACCCGTCAGGGAAGTATCACGGTGATCAGATAAAGATCCATCTTCAAATATTATTTTTAAAAAAGCGTCCCTCCGATACCCGGAGGGACGCCTTTTTAGCAGCGGTATAATCGGATTGCGCCAATTCAAGGTTATTCAGGGCCGGTCGGGTCTGCCCCTTTGCGCCTAAAATGAACCCATTTTCTGATCCGTGTATAAGTTTCCCCGATCCCTGAATAAATATTGAATTCCCGCAGCCCAATTTAATAGCAGGGCTGTCTATGAAGCCCTATTTTTGCGTGCCCGCCGTAGCCTTGGCGAAGGCGGGGCGTGCTTATAAGTAGTAGCGAAAGCGGGTTAATTAGCAGTAGCCTTGGCGAAGGCGGGCGTGCTTATAAGAAGTAGCGAAAGTGGGCTTGTTAGGCGCAGCCAAAGCGAAGACTGGCGTACCTATCAGAAGTTGCGAAGAAGGCTGAAACAACCGAAACCGGAATTGTTATTTCAGACCAACTTCAAACAAATATTGAACAGATTTTTTTAAACTAAATAAAGTACCCTCTCAATCAAATTTGAATAAAATGGTAGATGTTATTTTGGGCCTCCAGTGGGGAGATGAAGGAAAAGGTAAGATCGTAGATTATTTTGCAAAAGATTACGACCTGGTGGCCAGGTTCCAGGGTGGTCCCAATGCCGGACATACCCTCTATGTGGAAGATAAAAAAGTGGTGCTGCACCAGATCCCTTCGGGTGTTTTTCACAAAGGAGTGATCAACCTCATCGGGAATGGAGTAGTACTGGATCCGGTTACCCTGAAAAGAGAATGTGATACCGTGGCATCCTTCGGAATAGATCTGAAAAAAAATCTCTTTATTGCTGAACGCACCCATCTGATCCTTCCGACACACCGCGCGCTCGACAAAGCAGCCGAAATATCAAAGGGTAATCAAAAGATCGGATCAACCCTGAAAGGGATCGGCCCCACTTATATGGATAAAACCGGCCGGAACGGTTTAAGGGTGGGAGACCTGCTGGATAAGAACTTTACAACAGCCTATATCAAATTGCGGATGAAACACCAGCGACTGCTGGACAATTATAATTTCCAGGAAGATATCACCGCCTGGGAAGAAGAGTTTTTTGAAGCCGTTGAATTCCTGAAAGAACTCAATATCGTGAACGGGGAATACTTTATCAACGAACAGATCCGTGCCGGTAAAAGAATTCTGGCCGAAGGGGCACAGGGCAGTATGCTGGATATTGATTTCGGCACCTTTCCTTATGTTACCTCATCCAATACCATTTCGGCAGGTGTTTGCAGTGGTTTGGGCATTGCCCCCCGCCATATCGGAGATGTAATCGGCGTTACAAAAGCCTACTGTACCCGGGTAGGGGGTGGCCCCTTTCCCACAGAGCTGGATAATGCCATGGGAGAAGAACTCCGGAAAATAGGTAGTGAATTCGGCGCCACCACCGGACGGCCCCGCCGTTGCGGCTGGATTGACCTGGTAGCCCTGAATTTTGCCTGTATGATCAATGGCGTTACCAAAATTGTGATGACCAAGGCCGATGTACTGGACGCTTTTGAGGAACTGGAGGTCTGTACTGCTTACCGCATTGATGGCAAGGAAAGCCGGGAAGTACCCTTTCAGATGGACCGGAAAATTCCAGTTCCCGTATACCAGGGCTTTAAAGGCTGGCATACCGATACAAGCAAGACCAGATCTTATGAAAGCCTGCCCGAGACCACACGTACGTATGTAGATTTTATTAATGGATACCTGGGAGTAAAAGTGCATTATATTTCCAATGGCCCCGGAAGGGATCAGATTGTGCTGGTGCCATGACCGGAAAGAACCGGAGAATACCCGGTATTTGATGTGCTATAAAATTTTCTTTTTAAAAATTTGGCGAATTAAAAACTTCGCCGAAATTTTACACCCGTAATCCTGTTATACTATGGCAATAAATCCAGCAAAAGAAAAAAAGATAGCTGATAAAGCGGCTGCAGGTTCTGAAAAAATTTCAGCAGCTAAAGCATCTCCCAAACCTAAGAAAAAGGAAGAAGAGGAAGATGATGATGATGATTTTGATGAAGCAGATGAAGACGCAAAGCCCGCCAAAAAAGGGGGGAAAGCTGCTTCCAAAAAGGAAGATGATGAAGAAGAGGATGAAGTAGATGATGCACCAGATGACTGGGAAAAACCAGAAGAGGAAGAAGAATGGGATCCCGATTTTGATGAATTTGATATCCCTTCATCCAAAGGCAAGAAGACTACGGTTGGTGGTAAGAAACCTGCAGATGAAGAGGAAGATTTCAAAATGGATGATGAATTCAAAGATCTCTTCAACGATAAGGATTTTGACGACGACGAAGAAGACGATTATTAATTGTCATTATACACCTGTTCAAAATTTTGGATCAGACAGCTGAAACTAACTGCCAGTTTTCAATTAACCGATTTGAACAGGTAAAGGAAAAAGTGCTGAACTGGGCTAACCGGTTCAGCACTTTTTGTTTCCTCGATAATCACCAGTACCAGCTCGCTCCCCATACAGAAGAATGTCTGTTGGCGGCCGGAGTGAAAAGGGAATATAAAGCCATGGCTGGTGGGGCCCTCGAAGGTCTCCAGGAAATGATCAACGCCTCCCCCTCCTGGTTATTTGGTCACCTTGGTTATGATCTCCAACTGGAAACGGCCGGCATCTCC
Source organism: Chitinophagaceae bacterium (assembly GCA_016720745.1). GTDB lineage: Bacteria > Bacteroidota > Bacteroidia > Chitinophagales > Chitinophagaceae > JJ008. The sequence goes on from JADKKA010000019.1 coordinate 219,172, forward strand.
TCTTCCTGTCCGGACCGGATCGGTTTTCCCGATTGCTTTTTTTTTGAACCGGTTTACCTGATCAGACTTACCGACAATCAGATATCCATCTCAGGGCCTGATCCCGTTGCTATCTGGCAGGAGATACAGGATGAACCGGAATTGCCAGCTCAACAGGAGAAAAGAACAGCCATCAAAGGCCGTTATACAAAAGAGACCTATATCTCTGTACTGGAGCAACTAAAAAAACATATCCTGAGGGGTGACTGTTACGAAATCAATTTTTGCCAGGAATTTTATTCCGAAGACAGTTTGCTGAACCCATTAAGCGTGTACCGCGATCTCAGCCGGGTTTCACCTAATCCATTTTCAGCGCTTTACCGGCAGGATGATCACTGGTTGGTCTGTGCCAGCCCCGAACGATTTCTTCGAAAGGAGGGCAGAAGGATACTGTCTCAGCCCATCAAGGGAACAGCCAGAAGAAACAGCAGTAACGCGGATCAGGACCTGGCCGGAAAAGAAGCTTTGCAACGGAGCGAAAAAGACCGATCTGAAAATGTGATGGTGGTGGACCTGGTGCGTAATGATCTCTCCAGGGTTTGCGAAGAAGGATCCGTTAAAGTAGATGAACTCTTTGGGGTTTATTCCTTTCCACAGGTACACCAGATGATTTCAACGGTAAGCGGGCAGGTCAGAGAAGATTTGACCTTTGCTGATCTCATCCGTGCTACTTTTCCAATGGGTTCCATGACAGGCGCTCCCAAAAAAAGAGTGATGGAACTGATCAGGGAATATGAAAACAGCCGGCGGGGTATTTTCTCCGGGGCACTGGGCTATATCAGTCCTGCCGGTGATTTTGATTTTAATGTGGTTATCCGGAGCATCATGTACAATGCCGGTAGCGGGTACCTGTCTTTTCAGGCGGGATCGGGAATTACCTGGTACAGTGATCCGGAAAAAGAATGGGAAGAATGTTTGCTGAAGGCTTCAGCGATCGAAGCGGTGTTGCGCTGAGATTATTTACCATTGCCCTGTTTCATCAGCAATTGCATGCTTTCTTCAAGGATATCATAACGTTTAGCAATAAAATGATTCATCTTTTGCATGGGGAGGCGCAGGTTGTAAGTGCCTTTGATGGCGATCTCATTGTCAAAATTGGGATTGTACCGGTTGAAATCCTCTTTGTCCATATCCAGGAACTTCATGATCACTGCTGCACTGAATCTTCCGGTAATATTGTAAGCACTTGTCTTTTTTAATTCTTCTTCATTCAGCTTCACGGTATTGTTCAGCAGGTCCTTCGTTTCATCTTTTGTAAGCGTAGTAACACCGCCATCTCCTTCAAAAATATAATGCGTGGCAATGAATTTTTTTACATGGTTCATGGATTCATTGGGCAGGAAATACTGCAGGGTCCAGAAGTCCTTGCTGCCCCCGCTCTTGCGGATGGCTCTTTGCACATTACCCGGCCCGCCATTATAAGCCGCCACCACCAGCAGCCAGTCCTTGAATTCACTGTATAATTCGGTGAGCATCTTTGCCGCAGCATGGGTGCTTTTAAAATAATCCATTCTTTCGTCCCTGGATCCACTCACCACCAAGCCGTAATGACGGGCTGTAGCAGGCATGAACTGCCAGGGTCCAACAGCACCGGCACTTGAAATAATTGTTGAATGAAGATGGGACTCGATTACCGCGAGGTATTTCATTTCTTTGGGAATGCCATGCTGTTCCAGTACCTGATCCATCAGGTTCAGGTGCGGCTCGTATTTGTTCTTCATGACCAGGTAACCCTTTCGGTGTTTGGCGATATAGCTTTCTACAAAAGAAATAGCCATTGGATTCAACTTGGCGCCGGCAACATTATTGTTGTCAATGGCGACGGAGAGCATTTTCTGAAGGCTTTCTTTGGGATCCATGCCGGCAGTACCAGGCGCGCTACTGTCCTTTTTGATCAGGGTATCTTTCGAAATGGCAGGCACAGGCCAGTGATTACCGGCCATGGCAGTCCGGGTCTGCAGCAGACCCGTCAGGGATAATATTCCAATAATGATTCGCAAGATGCCGGGCGCTCAGTCCTTTTTTTGGGGCAGGAGCTGGTTGGCCGCCTGCAGCAAAGATACCTCATCAAAACGGGCCGACATAACCTGCAGACCAAAGGGCATCCCGTTGCTATGTTTAAAAAGGGGAAGGGAAATGGCCGGGCAACCCACCAGATTGGCCATTACTGTATAGATATCAGCAAGATACATCGCTATCGGGTCGTCCATTTCACCGGCCCTGAAAGCGGTTACCGGGGAAGTGGGCAGTAAAATAAAATCATAATTTTTGAAAATGGCATCGATCTGGTCGCATAAAAGCTGCCGGACCCGCTGTGCCTTGGTATAATAGGCATCATAATAACCTGCACTGAGCACAAAGGTCCCGAGCATGATCCGCCGTTTTACTTCTTTTCCAAAGCCTTCTGATCGGGTCATTTTATAAAAATCAGTGAGATCCGTTATGTCCGATCCGGTGCGGTAGCCAAATTTTACGCCATCATATCTCGACAAATTAGAGGAAGCTTCCGCTGTGGTTAACACATAATAAGCGGGCACTACATAATCGATCAGGTCAAAGTCAACGGCTTCTACTGTATGTCCGTCTGCCTGTAGTTCTTCTCCTTTGCGAATGATGGCTTCCTTTATTTCCGGATCAAGTGCCGGGTGATGCAGGGCAGAATGCAGGTAAGCATACCTGAATTTTTTTTCAGTTGGCAATAGTTGGGAATAAGCGGGTACTTCCTGTTGAGATACGGTACTGTCATATTCATCAGCCCCGGACATTACTTCCAGTGCCAGTGCCACATCATGTACTGTTGTTCCAAAAATGCCGATCTGGTCAAAGGAAGAAGCATAGGCAATCAAGCCATAACGCGAGATGCGGCCATAACCGGGTTTTAAACCAATGATACCACAAAAATCAGCGGGCTGTCTTACCGAACCACCTGTATCCGAGCCCAGCGAAATCATGCACAAGCCAGCCTGTACTGCTACCGCAGAGCCACCGGAGGAACCACCCGGTACGCGGGTTTCATCAAGGGCATTCAACACTTTTCCATAGGCAGAATGTTCATTGGTAGAACCCATGGCAAATTCATCACAGTTCAGTGAGCCAATGATGATGGCTCCGGCCGCCAGCAGCCTTTCAACCGCAGTTGCCGAATAAATAGCTGTAAATCCTTTGAGAATATTTGAAGCCGCAGAGAGAGCATGATCCTTATGACTGATCACATCCTTGATGCCAATCACAACGCCATGGAGGGGGCCCATGGATTCACCTGCCTGCCTGGATTGATCCAGTGCAGCAGCACGTTCAAGTGCTTCCGCTTCATAAACTGTAATAAATGCATTGAGCTGTTGGCAGCGGCTGATCTGATCAAGATAATGCTTTACTGCCTGCACACAGGAAGTAGCTCCATCCTGTAAACGGGCATGGTACTGCTCAACAGAACTGTAGGCGAACAAACAGTGCGCTTTAAGAGGTGAGATAATGAAAAGAAGGCAGGAAATCAGTTATTGTTAGGAGCGTTCTTTACATCACTGGCGCTTTCCTCAATCTCCCGCTTTACATTACTCTTTGCATCATTGAACTCCCGCACACCTTTACCCAGCCCGCGCATCAGTTCGGGAATTTTGCGACCGCCAAATAATAAGAGCACCACAATTACGATGATGATCATTTCATTGGTGCCGAATGCTAACAAATATGGGTTCATGTTAATTGTTATTAAGTTCCAAAGATAATGAGTACTGAAAAATAATAGGATATAAAGTTCGCAGACCCGGCTGAAATGAAAAAAGTCCCGTTATTGGCGGGACTTTTTCAAATATCATACGGGAAAAATTACTTGGCAGCTGTTTCAGTAACCATTCTTTTTTCACGAATCCTGGCACTTTTACCGCTACGGGTACGCTGATAGAACAGTTTTGCTCTGCGTACATGACCGGTTTTATTGACAACGATAGAGTCAATATTGGGGGAATAATAGGGGAATACCCTTTCCACACCTACTCCGTCAGAGATTTTCCTTACAGTGAAGCTGGCAGTATGCCCATTTCCCTGTTTTTTGATCACATCTCCTTTGAAGGACTGGATACGTTCTTTGTTTCCTTCAATAATTTTATAGTTGACGGTAATGTTATCACCCGGTTTGAAAGCGGGAAACTCTTTTTTACCAGACAGTTGCTCGTGTACGTAAGCGATAGCGTTCATTTTCTTAGCTTTTAAGGGAGTGCAAAGTTAGGGGAAAGAGTTTAAAATCGGAAGATTAAGGTTTAAAGTTTTTCGGCGAATCACAGCTTCCCGGATTCGCCGAAAATTATTCTAATTAAGCCCTTAATTATTAGTTAGTTATCGAGCCACATTTACTGCCCTTTTCTCCCGGATCACGGTGACTTTGATTTGTCCGGGGAAGGTCATTTCGGTCTGGATCTTTTGGGCAATTTCAAAGGAAAGGCGGTCAGACTCCTGATCGCTTACTTTGTCAGCCTCTACAATCACCCGCAATTCACGGCCGGCCTGGATCGCATAAGCTTTTTCCACCCCGTTATAGGCCATGGCCAGTGATTCCAGATCCTTGATCCTTTGCAGGTATTGTTGCATGATTTCTCTCCTGGCTCCGGGTCTTGCACCACTGATGGCATCACAGGCCTGAACAATGGGAGAGATCACATATTGCATTTCCATTTCATCGTGGTGGGCACCAATGGCATTGACAACGGAAGGATGTTCCCCGTATTTTTCAGCCAGTTTGGCTCCCAGCAGGGCATGGCTCAGTTCACTTTCTTCATCAGGCACCTTGCCAATATCATGGAGCAGACCGGCTCTTTTGGCCAGTTTGGGATTCATACCCAGTTCAGCAGCCATGGTGGCGCAGAGATTGGCTGTTTCCCGGCTATGCATCAGCAGGTTTTGTCCGTAGGAAGAACGGAAACGCATACGGCCAACCATCCTGATCAATTCTTTATGCAAGCCATGGATACCCAGTTCAATCACGGTTCGCTCACCGATTTCCATTACCTGTTCTTCGATTTGTTTTTTAGTTTTTTCCACTACCTCTTCAATACGGGCCGGATGGATCCTTCCATCGGCAACCAGTCTTTGCAGACTCAAACGGGCAATCTCTCTGCGAAGGGGATCGAAGGAAGAAAGGATAATCGCTTCCGGGGTGTCATCTACAATCAGATCCACTCCGGTGGCGGCTTCAATAGCACGGATATTCCGGCCTTCACGACCAATGATCTGACCTTTGATTTCATCACTTTCCAGGTTGAATACGGTGATGGAATTCTCAATGGCCTGTTCAGCGGCAGTCCGCTGGATGGTTTGAATAATGATCTTACGCGCTTCCTTACCGGCTTTTAATTTGGCTTCTTCGATGATTTCCTGTTGCAATACCAGGGCCCGGGTCTGGGCCTCGCTTTTCAGGCTTTCCACCAATTGGGTTTTGGCGTCTTCGGCAGAAAGGTTGGCAATTTTTTCCAGACGGCGGATATGTTCTTCCTGGTGTTTCTCCAGTTCTGTTCTTTTTATGTTTACCAGTTCAATCTGCCTGTTCAGGTTTTCCTTAATGGCATCATTTTCCTTGATCTGTTTTTCCAGTCCGCTTTCCTTCTGGTTGATGGTTTGCTCTTTCTGGCGGATCCGGTTCTCCGCATCATTGATCTTTTTATTCTTCTCAAAAGCGTCTTTATCATGGGCAGACTTCATCTGCACAAATTTCTCCTTGGCCTCCAGCTCTTTTTCCTTGCGGATGGTTTCGGCCCTGAGTTCGGCTTCCCTGATAATGGTTTGGGACTGAATTTCGGCTTCTTCTATTTTTTTGCGGGTGTTCCGGGCAAAAATGAGCTTACCCGCTATGAGGCCCACAATGAGGGCGACTGCCCCAATGATGACGGAAAGTATATTCGGGTCCATGAATGTATATGTTTAATTGTTTCATAATCTCTCAGCCGAAACCCGGCCTTAAGTATTGATAATAAAAACTTCACGACAGCAAAGCCGTGTAATCAGCGAAGATACAAAACAGGTCCCAACGGCAGAAATGCTAATTGAAGGGGTTACCGCCCTTGTAATAAAGCTATTTCGGCGGGTTTTGAGGAAGGTAGCTGCTTTGAAATTCAGTAATCTTGTACCAAAATTCAAAAGATGCGTACAATAGTCCTGTTTTTAGGATTCCTGCCCCTGCTGGCGGTGGCACAGGAAAAAGGAAAACCATTCCGGGTTTCCGGGAAATTCAAAAACATGGCTAAAAGTCCGGACTGGGTATTCCTGCAGTACCGGGTGGCTGGCGAATGGAAAACCGATAGTGCTAAAGCCAATGAAGGGAAATATAGTTTTTCGGGGATGCTGGAAGAACCGGTAACCGGTTACCTGCGTGTCAGATATCCAGTAGGATCAGATGGCAAGCGTCCTGCCCTGGTTAACGGAAGAGATGCTACTACTGTATTTCTGCAGCCTGGCAAAATCAAGATCAGCTCGGTGGACTCCTTCAGTAATATGCAGGTAAAGGGATCTGCGGCGCATCTGGAATATAAAAAGCTCATACTGGCAGGGAAGCCTTATGACGAGCAGATGAAGCCTTTAAATGCCCGTTATAGCGAACAGAGAGTGGCCAATGACAATCAGGGAATGGAAAAAACGGAAAAGGAAATGGAGGCAGTTGATGCAGAAAAAAAAGAGAAAGTATTTGCTGACTATGTGAAAAGGAATCCTGCTTCACCAGTTGCCATCTATGCTTTGCAACAATATGTGGGTTGGGATATTAATCCTGATAAAGCGGAGCCTTTGTTCAATAGTCTGGCTGAATCCAATAAAAACCTTCCTTCTGCCCGTTTGCTTTGGGAGAAAATTGATATTGCCAAAAGAACCGGGATTGGACGGATGGCCATGGACTTTACACAGAATGATACCCTGGGACGACCAGTAACGCTTTCTTCCCTGCGTGGTAAATACCTGTTAGTGGATTTCTGGGCCAGCTGGTGCGGACCCTGCCGGGCGGAAAACCCAAATGTGGTAAAAGTGTTTCAAAAGTATAAGGACCGCAATTTTCATATCATCGGTGTTTCACTCGATCGTCCCGGGCAACAGGAAAAATGGATGAAAGCAATACATGATGATAAACTGGAATGGACCCATGTAAGTGATCTGCAGTTTTGGAACAATGAAGTGGCCAAGCAGTATGGTATCAATGCCATCCCGCAAAATCTGTTACTGGATCCCGAAGGCAAAATCATTGCCAAAAACCTGAGAGGGGAGGAACTGGAAGCCAAACTGGGAGAAGCGATAGAGGGGAAGAAAGGGTTTTAATAAAAGACAACTTATTGCAAAAATGCCCGGCTAACCCACCGGGCATTTTCATTAAATACCTGCTGACACGGATCGGTGGTCTGGGAAAACAAGTGTACTTTACTTCGCTAAGAAATTGGTGATGCCCATATTACGTTTCCTTTCATTGTTGCTGCTGTTGCTCACTGCAATTGATGCAGGGGCTCAAACCCACGCTGAATCAGAAGCCCGGATGCTGGAACTGTTCAAGGAAGAAAAATTTTCGGAGGCAATCCCTTATGCTATTCAGGCAAAAACAGCCGCAAAGAAAGAACATGGAGATACCTCCAGTCTTTATATTCTGGCCATCAGTAACCTGAGTTTTCTCTATGAGAAAACAGGAAATTATCCTCCCACCGAAACGCTGTATGAAGAACTGGCCCTCATCTATAAAAAGAAATTTGGTACGGGTCACCCGGCCTATGCCGTAGCCCTGAACAGTCAGGCCAATGCTTTTTATGCTTCCGGTAAATTGAAACAGGCCCTGCCTTTATACATTCAGGCCCTGACTATTCAGAAGAAAGTATATGGCATGCTGCATGCTGAATACTGGGTGATTGCAAAAAACCTGGCCAATACTTATTTCGATCTGAAAGATTATCCCAACGCTGCTATTCATTTTTATGATTGTCTTCGTATTGCTTCCAGCCTGAAAGGAGAAAAAAGCGATGAGTATGCAGAAGCATTGGAAGCTGCAGCCGTGGTCAGCAATAGTATCAGTGATCTGGCGAAGGCCAAACAATACTACACGGCACTGGCCCACTTCAAAAAAGAAAAGGAAGGACTTTCGTCAACCTATGCAGCCGTCATCAATATACTGGGATTGATCTTTCTCGATGAAGCCAATTTTGCAATGGCCGAACAATACCTGCGCGAAGCCATGGAGATCCGGAAAAAGCAATTGGGTGAAGAGCATGCCGATTATGCCCAGAGCGTGAATAACCTGGGGGCACTCTACCGGAAAAAAGGATCTTACTCAACTGCCCGCCGTTATTATGAAGAAGCCCTTGCCATCCGGAAGAAAAAGGGGGGAGAAGCCGATCGGGAATACGGACAAACATTGAATAACCTGGCCGAGCTGGCACAGGCGGAAGGAAATTATGTATTGGCAGAATCACTCATGCTCAAAGCAGTTGAGATCCGGAAAAATGCCGATGGGGAAGAAAATGAGTTCTATGCCCTGAACCTGAATAACCTGGCCACGCTTTATTCAGAAATGGGAAAGAATGAAGAGTCGGAAACGATACACCTGAAAGTGCTGTTCATCCGAAAAAAAATACTGGGAGATAATCACCCGGAGATAGCACAAAGCCTGAATAACCTGGCCATCGCCTGTGAGAACCAGGGAAAAAAAGCCGCAGCAGAACAATATTATACCGAAGCATTAGCCATCCGGAAAAAAATATACGGAGATCAGCATCCCGATTATGCGCAAACACTCAATAATCTGGGATTGCTTTATGCCTCAACCGGCAGATACAAAGAAGCGGAGATCTCATTGAATACCGCCGCAGCGATCCGAAAGAAAATGCTGGGAGAAACACATCCCGATTACCTGCTGACACTGGATAACCTGGCCGCGCTTTATATCAACACCAACGCCTATGAAAAAGCAGAGTCATTGCTTCTACAGGTGCTAGCCGGCAGAAAGAAAGTGTTAGGAGAGGATCATGCCGATTTTGGCGTGAGTCTGAATAATCTTGGTGCCCTGTATTGTTTAACCGGTCGTTTTGAAAAGGGACTGGCACTATACCAGCAGGTCAACGCTATTTATAAAAAAGCCTGGGGTGAACAACATCCTGCCTATGCACTCGGCCTTCAGAATGCTGCAGAAATTTACAGCCGCCTGAAAAATTACAAAGCTGCTGAACCATTATTTGAAGAGGCGATTCGCATTTATCAAAAAAGTCTGGGTGTGGATCATCCGAGTCTGGCCACTCCCTTATTAGGATTGGCCAGTCTGCAAAACAATTTGGGTCAGTACAAAAATGGGGAAGAATTACTGGATAGTTCCAACCGGATTGTTCTGCGGCATATGCAGCAAAATTTCATCAACCTGGGTGAAGAAGAAAAAATGCAATGGTGGGAAGATGAGGCCAATCGTTTCCAGATGGCACCTTCTTTACTGCTGAGTAATCCGCATCCGTCCACCTGGTTCCGGGAGCAAACTTTTTTACAGCAGCTGCAACTAAAAGGATATATCCTGAAGGATGGAAAGAAAATCCTGGAACAGATCCGGAAGAACGGAGATGCAACGTTGAAAAAAGTATTGGGAGAATGGCAGGCTAATAAAGCCACCCTGGCCCGGCAGTATAGTCTGCCTGCTGCAGATCGATTGCCTCGGCTGGACAGTATTGAAAGAAAAACAACAGAACAGGAGAAATGGCTGAATCAGCAATCGGTTCTTTTTAAAAGGGGTAACCCTGATGCCGGTCTGAGCCTGGATAAAATCCGAAAAGCCCTGCAACCCGGAGAAGCAGCGATTGAGTTTATTCGTTTTGCCTACTATCATCGGGGCTGGACGGATTCAGTAATCTATGCGGCCTTTGTGCTATTACCAGGAAATGTAACCCCAACCTTTGTAGCCTTATGCGAGGAAAAGGAGCTTGGTCAAATATTACAGGTAAAGGGCACTAGCTCTGAAGCCCTGATCAAACAATTATATCGGGGTGCAGACATCAGAAATACGAACCGGCAGGGAAATAAAGCCGATAGTTTATACCAGCTGATCTGGAAACCTCTTCAACCCCTATTATCCGGGATCAAAAAAATATACCTGGCACCGGCCGGATTATTGAATCGAGTAGCTTTTAATGCACTGGCCATCGACAGCAGCCGATACCTGATTGATGAATATGTATTGCATCAGCTGAGTACAATCGGTCAAATCATAGAAGAAGCAGAAGCGGGAACAAAGGACCCATCCAATACGATTCTTTTATATGGTGGAATTGATTTTGATGTATCAGGGGCTGCAGAGAGTGGAAACAAACCCACCACAAAATTGCCCGATCCGGTTCAACGCAGCATCCGGGGAGGCAGATGGACCAGCCTGCCGGGTACACTGGAAGAAATAAAAACGATTCAGCAACTTTTTGAAAAAAGCGGGAAGCCGGTGACCACAATCAAAGAGCGGGCTGCAACGGAAGAAAGTCTGAAGCAACTCAGTGGTCATTCACCATCCATCCTCCACCTGGCCACCCATGGGTTTTCTCTTCCTGATATATCCAAGAACAGGGAATACAGAAAGGGCAACCAGTTTTCGATTGCCGAGAATCCTCTCATGCGCAGCGGAGTGATCCTGGCCGGCGCCAACCGGGTCTGGAATGGTGGGATTCCTTTGCCAGGTAAAGAGGATGGAATTGCCACGGCTTATGAAATTGCGGGCCTCGACCTGGGCCATACCGAGTTAGTGGTGCTCAGTGCCTGCGAAACAGCATTAGGAGATATCCGGGGTACAGAGGGAGTATTTGGATTGCAAAGGGCTTTTAAACTGGCAGGGGTAAAACAAATGATTCTGAGTCTTTGGCAGGTGCCCGACCGGGAAACTGCCGAATTAATGAGCCTTTTCTATACTAATAAACTGGGAGGCCAAAGCACTGCGGCTGCTTTCCATGCTGCCCAGGAGGAGATGCGGAAAAAGTATCCGGTGTATTATTGGGCGGCTTTTACCCTGCTGGAGTAGTTTCAGTTAACTGCCCGTCCAGCATTTTCTCGATAGTATTCAGCTGATCTGTTACATTATCGAGTTCCACATTGGCCGACCTGCCCGCATGTTGTTCGGTGGCAAACCAGAGCAGGACCATGCTGATATAATCCTGCATATCTTTTCCGGCAAACAGGGTTTTAAATTCAACGACCTTATCATTGATCGTTTTCAGGGTCTTCCGAACCACTTCCTCATCTGCTGTTTCGATCTTTACCCGGAAGGTCCGGTCGCCCACCAGCGCCGAAATAGGAATTAATTCACTCATATATTTTGAATTTTCACAATCAATTGTTTATATTAGTCCTCCCTTACTACTACCCATTCGTCTGTCCCCAACGAAAACTAAGGTTAAGAGCGCCCGGTAAACCGTTATTCAAACAGAACCGATGTTTGTCAAAGTTAAGTCATCAGTGTTTATAGATGCATTGTATCTGCAATCATCCCTGCCCAAAGGCGACTGCCTGCGTGGTGTTTTAAAGGATGATAAAGGCTTAGTATGCCGAACCCTGGAAAGGGAATTAGATCAGGAAGCCCAGACATTTACCTGGACAGGCTTAAATGATCTGCCTTATGGCCGCTATACTTTGGAACTCTCCCATGCGGAAGATGAAATGAAGCTTAGTCTGGTGAAAAGGATTTAATTAATCTCCCAGCAGCGCTATACAACGGTCAATTTCTTTCAGGTAACCATTGATCCTTTTTTCCATTTCTTTTTTGTCTGCCTCATTCATGGAGCCTGCACTTACTTTCAGTACACTGACCTGTTGCTTTAATTCCTCCACCTGTTGCTGATTGCCTGAAATTTTTGCCGCGGCTGTTTGTAGTTCTTCCTTCAGCCGGCGGTTTTCTTTTTGCAGGGCAGCATGTGCTTTCAGCAATTGCTGAAGCTTATCCTGAATTCTTTTTATTTGCTGCTCTGTTGTATTCACAATAGGGTTTATTGCTGCTGTATCATTGTTCTGTTTACTTCCTGATCTCGGCCTGCAGTTCTTTTTCCAGGCTGCTCATGATGGTGCCCATCCAGCCATCAATTTCTTTATCAGTCAGGGTCTTTTCTTCATCCAGGAAAGTGAAATTAACGGCCATTGATTTTTTATCCTTACCCAGTTTCTCGCTCTCAAATATATCAAAGAGTTTTACCTCCCTGAGTTTTTCAAGTTTCAGTTTTTGCACGGTAGTATCTACCTTGTCCCATGCCAGTTCTTTACCTACCACCATGGCCAGGTCGCGCTGAACGGCGGGGTATTTGGGAAGTTCTTTGATTTTGGCTGCTGATTTTCCGGCCAGTCCGGCAATCAGTTGCCAGTTAAGTCCGGCAAAAAATACCGGTTGCCGGATGCCAAACTGCTCGAGTACATTTTTTTTCACTTCACCAATCCCGGCCAGGGGCATGCCATTGCTGTAATACACCAGGTGGTTATAGAGTTTACCCACTTCCACTGGCGCCGGCCTGCCTTCATCAATTCCCAGGAGGCGGAATATTTTTTCCAGTACTGATTTCAGGTAGAAGAAATCAGCGGGTATGCTTTTCTGTTTCCAGCCATCATCCTGTTTATTGCCTGTCATCACGAGGCAAAGCTGTTCTGTTTCGTTGTATTTACCTGGGCCCTGCTTGGAATAAGCTTTACCGAATTCAAAGAGACGCAGGTTGTTGTTTTTATAATTACAGTTACGGGCCACTACATCCATGGCTGTTTCAAAAAGAGAAGGGCGCAGGATATTCAGTTCTGCACTCAGGCTGTTGATCATCTTCACCATTCCCTGCTGTTCTTCTTCACTGAACCAGGCTGCATTGGTGATGGAGTTAGTCAGCATTTCATTAAAGCCCAGTCCTACCAGTGCCGATGCCACTTTCTCCCGGTAAGTTTCCGCTGCATATTGTTCTTCCACGGAAGGAGTGATGGTGATGGCACCGGGGATTTCAATATTATCGAGGCCGTCAATCCGCAGAATTTCTTCCACGATATCGGCGGGCAGACTAATATCCGGTTTGTGATAAGGTACCGCCACTCTCAGTTCATCAATTCCTTCTTTGATAACTTCAAAACCCAGACCGTTCAGAATATTTTTTACAGCATCCGGGTGATAGTTTTTGCCACTCAGTTTTTTAATGAAATGCCATTTTACCGCCACTTCTTTTTTTGCCTGTTGTCCGGGATAGATATCTACAATTTCAGATGCAATCTGTCCCCCGGCAATTTCTTTGATTAGTGTTGCTGCTCTTTTCAGCACCAGCACGGTGCCGGAAATATCAGTTCCCTTCTCAAAGCGGGAAGCCGCGTCGGTACGCAGTCCATGACGGAAAGATGTTTTGCGGGTAATCACGGGATCAAAACAGGCACTTTCCAGGAAAATATTTGTAGTGACTGATGTAACGCCGCTGTGCAAGCCGCCGAATACACCGGCAATACAAAGTCCGCCTTTATCATCACAGATCATCAGGTCTTCAGCGCTGAGCTTTCTTTCTTTTTCATCCAATGTGATAAAGCTGGTTCCTTCCGGCAGATTCTTCACCAGTATTTTTTTGCCGCTGATCTGGTTGGCATCAAATGCATGCAGGGGCTGTCCTGTTTCATGCTGGATGAAATTGGTGATGTCTACAATATTGTTGATCGGCCGGAGACCGATGGCTTTCAGTTTTTGCTGCAGCCAGACTGGTGATTCACCGATTTGTACATTAGCAATGCTGACACCGGAATAACGGGGGCAGGCTTTTTCATTTTCAACCACTACTTCCACCGGAAGGCTGTTGTTATCGCTTTTGAAACTATTGCCGTTGGGGAGTTTTGGTTTGAAATCTTTTTTATCATGGTGACTGAGATAGGCACAAACATCCCTGGCCACACCCCAGTGACTCATGGCATCCATGCGGTTGGGGGTCAGTCCGATTTCATAAATGATATCGCTATGGGGTTTGAAATATTCTGCTGCGGGGGTACCCACCACTGCAGTGGCTGGTAAAACCAGGATGCCATCATGTGAGGTACCCAGACCAATTTCATCTTCTGCACAGATCATGCCCTGGCTTTCGCTGCCCCTGATTTTGCGCTGGCTCATCGTCAATGGTTCGCCGGTGGAAGGATAAATGGTGGCGCCTACTGGTGCTACCACTACTTTTTGTCCTGCTGCCACATTGGGTGCACCGCAAACAATATTCAGCGGCGTGCCGGTTCCGATATTGACAGTTGTGAGGGTCAGCTTATCTGCATTGGGGTGTTTTTCTGTCGTCAGCACTTCCCCGATCACCAGGCCCTGCAGTCCGCCTTTTACTTCTTCATACCGTCCCATATGTTCTACTTCCAGTCCGATGGAAGTAAGGATACGGCTCAGTCGCTCGGGGTCCACGGTTACAGGCAAATAGTCGCTCAGCCATTGATAGGAAATCGTCATCTTTTTTGCTGCTTTTTTGTAGCTGCGAAGATAAAGGAAAGGGGGCAGTGAGGGGGGACAAAAGCTCCCTGAATTGGTTTAAATTGGCGGCCTGCATGAAAAAGGAAACCGGCATTTACGGGGTGATCATTCTGGCAGTTTTGCTGGGTTGGTTGCTGTTTGAGTGGATGAAAAAAAGAATCAATCCCCGCCGTTCCGCAAAACATGCTGCTCTTTTCTTCCTTCTTTTTCTGCTCTTCCTGTTCGGATATACTGCTGCGATCGTTTTCGGGGTGAGGATGATCTTTGGCAAACCTTCCTGAACCGCTTATTTTTACCACCCAAAATCAAATGTTATGGCTTATAACCTGTTAAAAGGAAAAAGAGGAATCATCAGTGGTGCGCTCGACGGTAACTCCATTGCCTGGAAAGTGGCTGAAAAGGCCTACGAGGAAGGCGCTTCCATTGTTTTAACCAATGCCCCCATCGCCATGCGGATGGGTGAGATCAACAAGCTGGCTGAAAAAACAGCAGCGCAGATTATACCTGCTGATGCGACCAGCATCGAAGACCTGACCAAACTTTTTACGGAATCCCAGGAAATCCTGGGGGGCAAGATTGATTTTGTATTGCACTCCATCGGTATGAGTGTGAACATCCGTAAAAAAGTTCCCTATACAGAATCGAATTATGATTATTTCATGAAGGGCATTGATGTATCAGCCATGTCCTTTCATAAGATGCTGGCCGTAGCCAAAAAACTGGATGCGATTAATGAATGGGGGAGTGTGGTGGCACTGACCTATATGGCGGCACAAAGAACCTTCCCTTTTTATACGGATATGGCAGATATCAAGGCCATGCTGGAATCCATTGCCCGGAGTTTTGGATATCATTACGGTCTGGAAAAGAAAGTACGGATCAATACCGTGTCACAATCTCCTACAAAAACTTCAGCCGGTACAGGTATCAAGGGTTTTGGTGATTTCTTTGATTTTGCCAATGCCATTGCACCGTTAGGCAATGCAACTGCTGAAGATTGTGCCAACTATTGTATCACGTTATTCAGTGACCTGACCCGGATGGTGACCATGCAGAATCTTTTCCATGATGGGGGATATTCCAATACGGGAGTGAGCAATGAAGTGATGCAGAAACTGGGGTTTGGTGAGTAAACCCCCTGTCCCCCTAAAGGGGAGACTTAGGTCTGCATTTTCATATTTTATTCTATAGCTTATCAAAGCAAAAGCCTCCAAACGGAGGCTTTTGCTTTAGTTGAATACAGTATGTAAGAAGATTTTTAGAGTGAAGCGCCATCTTCCGGGATAGCGGTTAATACTCATCTTCATTAAACAAAAAATCATCCTGGGTAGGATAGTCTGGCCAGATGTCTTCGATCGTTTCATACACATCTCCTTCATCTTCCAACTCCTGCAGATTTTCCACTACTTCAATCGGGGCACCGCTCCGGATAGAATAGTCGATCAGTTCATCTTTGGTAGCCGGCCAGGGCGCATCTTCCAGGTACGAGGCTAATTCAAGTGTCCAGAACATTCTCTCAGTTTTTAAAATTTCAGAACAAGGTTATCCGGGGAGTACCCCCAAATTTTTCGCAAATGTAGCTGTAATAACGAATTTTCCAAATCCTTAGTTGTACACCGGATTTTGAATAATTTCTTAAAAACCAGTGGGTTTTGACCCTAATCTTTTTTACCACTGGCCAGTTTTACAGATATTTGACGGCGATTTGACCCGCAGGCTGCATGATTACCGGAAAAAATATCTACAAACGTTACGGATCCCTGGAGGTATTGAAAGGGGTGAATATCAATATCAACAAGGGAGAAGTGGTCTCTATTGTGGGACCATCCGGGTCAGGCAAAAGCACCCTCCTGCATATTTTGGGCACCCTTGACAAATCAGATATGGGTGAAGTACTGATGCATAACACCGATGTGGGTAAACTGTCTGGTAAAAAACTGGCCGGCTTCCGGAACAAGCATATCGGATTCGTATTTCAGTTCCATCACCTGCTCCCTGAATTTTCGGCACTGGAAAATGTAAGCATCCCGGGTTGGCTGGCTGGCCGGAAAAAGACAATGGTAAAAGAAGAAGCCACCCGCCTGTTGCAGATGCTGGGACTGTCAGAAAGAATGGATAATAAGCCCAACCAGTTGTCAGGTGGTGAACAACAAAGGGTGGCTGTGGCCCGGGCCCTGATCAACCAGCCAGATATTGTTTTTGCTGATGAACCCAGTGGTAACCTCGATACCGCCAACGCAAGGGAATTGCACCAGTTATTTTTTAACCTCAGGGATCAGTTCAACCAAACCTTTCTGATCGTTACCCATAACGAGGAACTGGCACAATTGAGTGACCGGGTATTATACATGAAAGATGGCCGGATGGTGGATCCGGCTTCCTGAAGCAATCAAAGCCTGGGCTTCCAGGGTGTTTCTGTTACATTCAACTGATGGGCCGTGAACCGGCTTAATACAAAAAGATAATCACTGAGCCGGTTGAGATAACGGATGATACGGGGCTCAATGTCTTCCTTCTTTTTTTGCAAACGAACACAACTGCGTTCTGCCCGGCGGCAAACACAACGCGCAATATGCAGGTGGGAAACGGCGATATGTCCACCGGGGAGGATAAAGGATTTCATCACCGGTAATACGGTGTTCATATTATCCATCTCTGTTTCCAGTAAGCTGATATCTTCTTCTTTGAGATCTGGAATCTTCAGTTTGGTTTCTTTGTCGGGGTCACAGGCCAGGGCTGAACCAATGGTGAATAAACGGTCCTGTGTTTCTGCCAGTACACTCGCAATGCCATGGCTGTTTAAATGATCTAAACATAAACCGATACAGGAATTCAGTTCATCTACGGTGCCATAAGCTTCAATACGACGATGGGACTTGGCCACCTTGGTGCCACCGATAAGGGAGGTTGTGCCGTCGTCGCCCGTACGGGTATAAATTTTTGCTGACATGGATAATGCTTAATTGTATGCGATTGCCTTTTCGTTCTTTTTGTCACTTTCAATCAGTCCGTCGCGCAACCTTACCACCCTGCGGGCATGGTTGGCAATATCTTCTTCGTGTGTGACCACCACAATGGTGTTTCCCTGTTTGTAGATATTATCGAAAATGGCCATGATTTCGTAAGAGGTCTTTGTATCCAGGTTACCGGTTGGTTCATCCGCCAGTATCAGGGATGGATCATTCACCAGGGCCCTTGCAATAGCTACCCGCTGGCACTGGCCTCCACTTAATTCATTGGGTTTATGATGGCTCCGGTCTGTCAGGTTCACCATATCCAGTACATGATTCGCTTTTTCATTGCGGAGTTTGCGGCTCATACCTGCATACACCAGGGGGAGTGCTACGTTTTCTAGTGCAGTGAGTCGGGGTAGCAGGTTGAACTGCTGGAATACAAATCCGATTTCCCGGTTACGGATACCTGCCAGATCATTGTCGCGCATCTGGCTCACATCATTATTATTCAGGATATAGCGGCCGCTTGTGGGTGTATCCAGACAACCCAGGATATTCATCAGGGTACTTTTTCCGGAACCGGAAGGACCCATCAGGGCCACATATTCGTTTTTGGAAATATCCATCGAAATACCCTTGAGCACAGGCAGTTCCTGCTTGCCCATGTAGTAGCTTTTACAAATATCTTCCAGGTGAATAATTGAACTCATCTTTATTAATTACTGTTATCCATACTCCCGACTCCCGACTCCTGACTCAAGACTCTCCCCTCCTGATAACCTTCGGCACTTTGAAAAAAGAACCATCCTGCAGCGGTGCATTTTTCAGGCCTTCTTCAGGAGTAATGGATCCTTTTACTACATCTTCCCGGAGCACATTGATTTCTCCGCTCATATGCAATAACGGTTTTACCCCCTCCAGGTTCAGTTCATTGAGTTTTTCAACAAAATGGATCATTCGTTGCAGGTCGTTCTTGATTTCTTCCTTTTCGTCAGGCGCAAAAGCCAGACGGGATAAATGAGCCAGCTTGTCGACCAGTTGGTCGTTTACTTCCATACTACAAAGATAACTGCTGGTTACTGGATTCCGGGGTACTGATTCTGGCAGCGTTTTCAAGAAAGCGACCCCCGGAAACCGGAATCCATCTTATCTTCGCCAGCCTATGAGCGGAAAGCGATCAATTGTAATGAGTGGCATACGCCCCACCGGATTTTTACACCTGGGTAATTATTTCGGGGCTGTGCGCAACTATGTAAAAATGCAGGAAGAATTTGAGTGTTTCTTCATGGTGGCTGACCTGCATTCCCTGACCACCCATCCCGATACCAAAGAGTTGAAATTAAATGTACAGCGGGTACTGGCCGAGAATGTGGCCTGCGGACTTGATCCCGATAAAGTGGCCCTGTATTGCCAGAGCCATGTGCATGAAACGGCAGAGTTGTATCTCTACCTGAACATGCTAGCTTATAAAGGGGAGCTGGAAAAGACGGTTACTTTCAAGGATAAGGCCCGGCAGCATCCGGATAATGTGAATGCGGGTCTGCTCACTTACCCTGTGCTGCAAACAGCAGATATCATCCTGCACCGTGCGATTTATGTACCGGTAGGAAAGGACCAGGAACAACACCTGGAAATGGCCCGGAATTTTGTACAGCGTTTCAATCACCGTTACGGTGAAATATTTCCCGAACCCAATGCTTTCAATTTCGGGGAAGAACTGATCAAGGTACCCAGTCTGGATGGCAGTGGCAAAATGAGCAAGAGTGAAAACCAGTATGCCACTCTTTATCTTTCCGATGATGATGAGATGATCCGGAAAAAAGTGATGAAGGCAAAAACCGACAGTGGACCCACCGAACCCCGGACTGAAAAGCCGGACTATATCGCCAATTTATTTCAGCTGATGCAATTGGTGAGTAGTGCGGATACGATTCAGCAGTTTGAAGCGGACTATGATAATTGCCGCATCCGCTATGGTGATATGAAAAAGCAACTGGCCGAGGATATGGTGCGTTTCATTGCTCCGATACGGGAAAAAGCCGAAGCGATCCGGACGGATGAAAAATACCTGAGGGAACTCATGGAAAAAGGGGCGGAAAAAGCCCGTAAAAGTGCCCTTGCTACCATCGAACTGGTGCGGGAGGCCATCGGTTTGAATTATTATTAAGCCGGGGCCATGGTATTGTAGAAATTACATTATTTTTATTCGAACCTCCTGCATCATGAATAAAACATTTTTACTCGTATTGGGATTCCTGGCCCTGTCTGCCTCATTGGCCATGCGGATTCTCGGTAATAAATCATCTCATTTATCAGAGTTGCAACAGTACTGGTGGATTCCGCTTCCACTGGCCTTACTCTGTTTCCTGGGTGCAGTTAAAAAGCCGAAAGGCGGACAATAATTCAAAGAAATTCTGAAGACAACAATGGCAAAAGCAGCTAAACCAAAACCAAAACATATTGCCGTGGCCGGTAATATCGGGGCAGGCAAAACCACGCTCACTGAAATGCTGAGCAAGCATTACAAGTGGATTCCCAATTTCGAGGATGTTGATCATAATCCCTACCTCAATGATTTTTATGAGGACATGAACCGATGGAGTTTTAATCTCCAGATATACTTTCTGAACAGCAGGGTACGGCAGCTGGTGGAAATACAGAAGGGTACAGAAACCGTAATACAGGACCGTACGATCTATGAAGATGCCAATATTTTCGCGCCCAATCTGCATGAAATGGGGCTGATGACAAAACGGGATTTTGATAATTACTATCATTTTTTCCAGACACTGAAAATGCTGGTACAACCTCCGGATCTCTTAATTTATCTTAATGCATCTGTTCCTACCCTGGTGGGTCAGATCCAGAAAAGAGGAAGAGAATACGAGGAGAATATCCGCCTGGATTATCTGAAGAAGCTGAATGAATACTATACCAAATGGATCAGCGAATACAAAGAAGGTAAATTGCTGGTGATTGATGTGGACAAGAACAAGTTTGCCGAACGCGATGAAGACTTTGGTGAGATCATCCGCAAAGTAGATGCAGAACTCTATGGTTTATTCTAATCTGGATTGATGCGCATTTACCTTTTTATTTTATCAATTGTCCTTGCCTGCTCAGCCGGTGCCCAGGAGGCAAGGGATACTGTTTTTCTGATACGTGGAAGCATTTGTGGCTGCAAATTCAACCTGGATCCGGCAGCCGATAAAGAGGTGTTGCTTACTGGCGGACACAGTATCGGCAGTGATGCCCAGCAGCCGGCTTATTATTCCAAAGAAGAAAAAGACTGGCAGCAGTTTCTCAAGAAAAACCTGGATACAGGCTTAAAAGGAAAGCATGAAGTGGAAGTGAGATTCCAGGTTAATAAGAATGGCGATTTATCTCATTTTGAATTATTGTCAGCTTCCCCGGCTCAAAAATTCCAGGAAGTGGTGAGGGTGCTAAAACTTTCAGGGAAATGGTTTCCTTCAATCCGTAACGGGTATTGTATTCAGTCATCCTTGCGGCAGGTATTTGAACTTTAATAGTCCGCGTAGTCTTTATACTCCTCCAGCATCTTTTCAATCTTCTTCAGCCATTCAACCTGCTTCTCTTTGTTTATGCTGTGATTGGTTTCCCGGTCGTATTTGCTTTGCATTTCTTCTTTTTCATCCAGGATCTCCTTGTAAATTTTTTGCAGATCCTTCCGGTAATTTTTTTGGTGGAAACGGTACTCCTGAACTTTTTTATAGAGCTTACGGGCATAGACTTCAGCGAGGTCAAAATGTCCCTGTTCATGACTGAGGATATAGGCCGTTTTATGCAATCCCCAGGATCTTGTTTTTGAAAATTTTGATTCGATCCGGTAACTGATATCATTATTCCTGATACTGTAAGAAAAAACAAGGTAGGAGGCGGTGGTGGCGGCAGCGTCGCTGTTCGGATCCGGACTGGCTTTATAATCGGCCCAGGTCAGTTTGCGGCTGGCACTCCAGGCCAATAGTTCCTCTCCAGGTTGCTGGGCGGGAAGCAACTGGGGAACGATGGACAATAAAAAGATGAAAACGATATTTCGCATATCCCGGTCTATTCAACGTAAAGTCGGGATAAATGTTTTAATCGCTGTTTAAGGCATCGTTAAAATAAAAAACCCCGGTTGCGTAACCGGGGTTTCCTGATATGTTTATAAGTCTTAAATCTTCGGAGCCGCTGCCAGGATTTCGGCAGAAACACCATCCGCATATTTCTCAAAGTTTTTTACAAACAAGCCGGCCAGGTAGGCTGCTTTTTCGTCATAGGCTTTTTGATCTGCCCATGTATTGCGGGGATTCAGCACTTCGGTAGGTACATCCGGACAACTGGTGGGGATCGCCATGCCAAAAACCGGGTGGGTTTCAAATGTTACATTATCCAGCTTTCCTTCCAGCGCTGCAGTGATCATGGCCCGTGTATATTTTAACTTCATCCGGTTACCGATACCATAGGGGCCACCGGTCCAGCCGGTATTGATCATCCATACGTTCACTTTATTTTCCCGCATTTTTTCTCCCAGCATATGTGCATACTTGCCAGGGTGCAGGGGCAGGAAGGGGGCACCAAAGCAGGCACTGAATGTGGGCTTGGGTTCGGTTACACCGGCTTCTGTTCCTGCCACTTTAGCGGTATAGCCTGAAATGAACTGGTACATAGCCTGACCGGGATTCAGTTTGGAAACCGGCGGCAGTACACCAAAGGCATCGCAGGTGAGGAAGAAAATATTTTTAGGAAGTCCGCCCACTGATGGTTCCTGTGCATTACTGATAAAATGCAGGGGATAGGATACCCGGGTATTTTCTGTAATGGAGCCGTCATCGAAATTGATTCGATTGGTGCCGGGGAAAAAGCAGGTATTTTCTACGAGGGCACCGGGACGAATGGCATGAAAGATCTCGGGTTCCTTCTCTTCTGTTAGATTGATGGTTTTGGCATAACAGCCTCCTTCAAAATTGAAAATATTATCTCCGGTCCATCCGTGTTCATCATCACCGATCAGTTGTCGGTTGGGATCAGCGCTGAGGGTGGTTTTTCCCGTGCCGCTCAGTCCGAAGAAAATAGCCGTGTCACCATCTTTTCCCATATTAGCACTGCAATGCATGCTCAGTACATTTTTTTCATGGGGAAGAATATAGTTCAGGATGGTGAAAATGCCTTTCTTGGTTTCACCGGTATAACCCGTGCCGGCAATTAAAATAGTACGGTGTTTAAAAGAAACCACCGCTGCATTGTGCTGCCGGGTGCCACATTCTTTGGGATCAAGTAGTAAACCCGGGGCAGAAATCACATACCAGTCGGGTTCAAAATTTTCCAGTTCCTCTTCTGTCGGGCGCAGGAACATATTATAGGCAAAGAGATTATTCCAGGGCTTTTCATTAACTACCCGCACGTTTAAGCGGTAACGGGGATCGGCGCAGGCATAGCAGTCGCGCACCCATAACTCGGGTAAACTATCCAGGTAGGCGCTTACTTTTTTTGAAATGATATCAAAGTATTGGGGTTCGATTGGAATATTGAAATCATTCCAGTGTACGGAATCAGCAGTGGTTTCATCTTTTACTGTGAACTTATCTTTAGGCGAGCGGCCGGTAAATTCGCCGGTCCGGATCACCAGGGCACCGGTATCATTCAGCACACCCTCTCCGATTCGGAGGGTATCCTGTACTAATTCTTCCGGACTTAACTGGTAGTGAATGGTTTCGGAATGCTGAAGGCCCAATCGAAGCAGGCTTTTCTTAGGAATACTAACAACAGGTACTGACATATAGCAAGCATAATTTGTTGAAGATGCAAAGTTAAGTGAGAGAAGGGGTATCACACAAACGGGCGTTAGTGTCAAATATTAAAATTGAACCAATAATTATTGGAAAATGATCAAAATAACCCGTTTTTGACCCTTTGAGATTGTAAAGAATCCAAAAAACAGGGATATTATTTGAAAACTGTCAAATCGGCTATTTTTTGACCAATTGTGATGAACAGTATCTGCTCAATTCGTTTGCTCATTATCTTTAGCGGGTTAAGCCTTATCCCATTCACCAACAACTGCTAATTGCTCATGAAGTACTTACCCCTTAATGCCGGCATATTTGTCCAAAACAGAGAACGTTTTGTCAGCCGGATGCAAAAAAATGCCATTGCTATTTTTACCAGTAACGATGAAGTGCCCAGTAATGGCGATGCCATCTACCGGTTTAAACAAAACAGCGATCTGTTCTGGCTGAGTGGTATCACTCAGGAAGACAGCATGGTGATTCTTTTTCCGGATAATCCGGATCCCAAATACCGGGAAGTGCTGGTATTGGTTCGCCCCAACGAACTCAAGGAAAAATGGGATGGAAAAAGATTACGGGTAAAAGAAGCACAGGAAACCAGCGGTATGCAAACCATTGTGTGGCTGGATAGCCTGGATGGTTTATTACAGCCCTGGATTCATTTAGCAGATGCGATTTACCTTGACAGTAATGAAAATGACCGGAAGGCCAGTCTGGTCCGTTCCAGGGATTACCGTTTTATAGATGAAATGAAAAGCCGTTACCCTTTGCACCAATACCTGCGGGCGGCGAAAATCATGAAAGAAGTCAGGGCCATTAAAACGGCACTGGAAGTAGAAGTATTACAGAAAGCCATTGATATCACTGAAAATACATTCCGTCGTTTGCTGCAGTTCATCAAACCCGGTGTGATGGAATATGAAATTGAGGCAGAGATTGTGCATTCATTCCTGAGTCAGCGTGCTACCGGAGAAGCTTATGGCAGTATCATTGCCAGTGGCGACCGGGCCCGAACACTGCATTACGTTTCCAACAGCGAAGAATGTAAAGATGGGGAACTGATCCTGATGGATTTTGGTGCAGAGTATGGTGGTTATTGTGCCGATCTTACCCGTACGGTGCCGGTAAATGGAAAATTCACCCGTCGTCAAAAAACGGTGTATAATGCCTGTCTGCACCTGCATGATTATGCCAAAAGCATCCTGAAGCCGGGCATCAATATACTCGACTATACAGACAAGATAGGGGAGGAAGCCACCCAGCAATTCCTGAAGATTGGCCTGCTGCGGAAATCAGATGTAAAAAATGAGGATCCGGAGAACAGGGCTTATCGCAAATATCTCTATCATGGCATTTCCCATCACCTGGGAGTGGATGTACATGACCTGGGCACCCGCACCGAACCCATCAAGGCCGGGATGGTCTTTACAGTGGAGCCGGGCATTTATATTGAAGAAGAGCAAATGGGTGTGCGGATTGAAAATAATCTCTGGATCACCCGTAATGGCAATAAAGACCTGATGAAGAATATCCCGATCACGGCAGAGGAAATTGAGACACTGATGAAGAAAATGTGAGAATGAGGGAATGTGGGAATGAGGGAATGTGATAAATGTGGAAATGTGAGAATGAGGGAATGGGGAAATGTGGAAATAAGCTAAAGCCGGAATGGTATAATTTTCACATCTTCACATTTGTCATATTTTCACATTTATCACATTCTCACATTTACACATTCACCTATGTTTGCAATATGAAGCAAATCCCCAATCTCTTTACACTGCTCAACCTCTTCTTTGGCTGTATCGCAATTGTATTCATGATGCAAAACGGTATTGCTATTTCGGGGAATGAAAATGGCAGTACCTGGATTGATATGCCTGAATCCATCTGGCTGGCCTCTCTTTTTATCGGACTGGCAGCGGTGGTTGATTTTCTGGATGGTTTTGTAGCGAGGCTCCTGGGGGCCAGTTCTGAAATGGGCAAACAACTGGATTCACTGGCGGATGTGGTGAGTTTTGGGGTGGCACCCGGTATGATCCTGTACCAGTTCCTTCGTTTGAGTTTTGCAAGGGAAACCAGTGCTATGGATACTTCCATTATCTGGCTCTTACCTGCCTTTATTTTGCCCTGTGCAGCAGCCTGGCGACTGGCCAGATTCAATCTGGATCCTTCTCAATCCGATTCATTCAAAGGCATGCCGGTACCGGCGGCCGGTATATTTGTGGCCTCCATGCCGCTGATTTACTGGAATGTGAATACAGAGTCGATCACTTTATTACTCCTGAATAAGTGGGTGTTGTATGGTATCATTGTCCTGCTGAGCTGGCTGATGGTTTCCCGTCTGCCCCTGATGGCCCTCAAGTTTAAAAATTTCAGCATCGCTGATAACTGGCCCAAATACCTGATCCTGCTGCTGGCCGTGCTGGGTTTTGTAATGCTGAAATGGCTGGCCGTTCCCCTCGTGGTGCTCGCCTATGTTGTTGTATCTTTGCTTTTCCAAAACAAAAAAGCATGACCTATACTGTTCAGATAAAAGTAATGCCTCTTAAAGAATTGCTCGATCCACAGGGTAAAGCCGTGATGGGCGGTTTACAAAATCTCGGCCTTGGCGGAGTGGAAGATGTGAGGATTGGCAAGAATATCACCCTACAGGTGAATGCTGATTCTCCCGAGAAAGCAAAGTCTATTGCCGAGGAAGCCAGTCGAAAACTGCTGAGTAATCCGGTGATGGAATATTTTGAAGTAACAGTACAGTAAAGTGAAAATGTGAAAATGTGGGAATGTGAAAATGTGAAAATGACACTCACTTAATTACGGTCTCTCATTCTCACATTCATCACATCTACACATTCTCACATTTAACCCTCCATGCTCTACTTAGTCCCCACCCCCATTGGTAATTTAAAGGACATCACCCTTCGGGCGCTTGACGTTTTGAAGGAAGTAGACCTGGTATTGGCCGAAGATACCCGCACCAGTTCTCATCTGCTGAATCACTATGCGATTCAAAAACCGCTTTCACCTTATCACCAGCACAATGAACATAAAGTGCTGCAGCATATTGTAGAACAGTTACAGGCTGGGAAAAAAATGGCACTGGTTACGGATGCGGGTACACCCGGAATTTCCGATCCGGCTTTTTTACTGGTGAGGGAATGCATTCGTGTAGGTGTAAAAGTAGAAACACTCCCGGGCGCAACCGCCTTTGTACCTGCCTTGGTGAATAGTGGTATTCCAACCAACCGCTTTTGTTTCGAAGGTTTTTTGCCTTTGAAAAAAGGCCGGCAAACCCTGCTCAAACAACTGGCCGAAGAAGAAAGGACCATGATTTTTTATGAATCACCGATGCGGCTGGTGAAAACCCTGGATGAATTCATTGTTTATTTTGGTGCCGAACGACAGGCTGCAGTAAGCAGGGAACTCAGTAAAATGTTTGAAGAAAACCAACGGGGCAGCTTGCAGGAACTGGCTGATTATTTCAGGGAGAAAACGGTGAAAGGGGAAATCGTAATCGTAGTGTCGGGTAAGGAATAAGTCATTTTTTTCCGCTAATAGAATGTACAAATCTCTGATAACAATTTTCGATGAATATCCGGCACCCAGCATGCTGCAGCAGCATAACCCACCGGTATCAGCAGGAATGGTTTTTCATTATCCGGTCTTTGTAGAATTTCTTTCAGGAACTGCATAGGGGAAGGCGTATGGGTTAAAGCACAGAGCCCGGCATGATGAATGGCAGTTAATAAAATACCACAGGCCAGTCCGCAACTTTCATTGGCATAGTATACCTGCCCGCGACTGCCATCCGGTTTTAATTCATATGATTTTCTGAAAACAACAATCAGCCAGGGTGCTGTTTCCAGAAATGGTTTTTTCCAGTCTGTCTGCAATGGACGTAAATCAGCCAGCCATTCTTCCGGCATCCGTTGATGATAGCTTTCATATTCCTCCTGTTCAGCTGCTTCCCTGATTTGTTTTTTGATGGCGGGATCACTAACCGCACAAAAGATCCAGGGTTGTTTATGGGCGCCACTGGGGGCCGTGGATGCGGTAAGAATCAGTTGCTCAATCACGGTTTGGGGAACCTGCCGGTCCGAAAAATCGCGAATGGTTCTCCTTTTATCCATCCAGTTGAAAAATTCACATGATTTTTGGATCATTTCCGTTTCAGGAACCGTCTCTTTGGTATATTGTACAAATGGAAAACCGCCGATCAACTTTGTTTTTACCATAACCCTTGTTTACCGAAATTTACCACTTCAAACTTTAATACATGAAGAAAGGACTGATTTTCTCAATGCTCGTCATGGTATCTTATATCCTCCAGGCCCAGCCTGACCGCTGGCAGCAACGGGTAAAGTACACCATGAATATTGACATGAATGTGCAAACCAATCAGTTTACCGGCAAGCAGAAACTGGAATACTGGAATAATAGTCCGGATACCCTGAACCGCGTTTTCTATCATCTTTATTTCAATGCTTTTCAGCCCGGCAGTATGATGGATACCCGCAGCCGCCGGCAGGGAGTCGTGAATGGTCCCGGTGGACGACCCGATTGGGATCAGCGGGTAAAGGACCGCATCCTGAATCTGAAACCGGATGAGATCGGTTACCAGAAAATTCTATCACTGAAGATGAATGGCAAACCACAGTCTTTCAATATGCAGGAAACCATTCTGGAAGTAAAACTGGATAAACCCATCCCGCCCAAATCCAAAGTGGTTTTTGAAATGGAATTTGAAGCACAGGTACCCCTGCAGGTTCGTCGCAGCGGAAGGGATAACCCCAGTTCCAAAGTGCGGTATTCCATGACGCAATGGTATCCTAAATTATGTGAGTATGATTATGAAGGATGGCACCCGACACCCTATGTAGGTAGGGAGTTTTATGGCGTATGGGGTGATTTTGATGTGAGCATCAATATTGATAAAAAATATATTCTCGGTGGTACCGGATACCTGCAGAATCCCAACCAGATCGGTTATGGGTATGAAACTCCGGGAGCTAAAGTACAGCAGCCGGCTGGCGACAAACTCAACTGGCGTTTTATCGCACCCAATGTGCATGATTTTGGATGGGTGGCTGATCCGGAATTCATTCATAAAAGCAAAAAAGTAAGGGATAGTCTGACCCTGCACCTTTTATACAAGCCCACCAATTCCACTGCAGCAGAATGGGAGCAGGTATTAGTGGATGCTGAAAGAGCCTTGCCCCTGATTGAAAAAACATTTGGTCATTATCCTTATAAGCAGTTTTCGTTTTTACATGGAGGAGATGGTGGTATGGAATATCCGATGGCCACACTTTGTATCGGGCCCGGTGCCTGGCTGCATGAATGGCTGCATAACTGGTATTACGGCATGCTGGGCACCAATGAATCACTTTATGGCTGGATGGATGAAGGATTTACAACTTATGCCGAAGACCGGGTACAGGCTTTCCTGGATGGTAACAAAGGGTTTGCTTATGATGGAACTTACCGTGGTTATGTGGGGCTGGCAAAGAGTGGAAAAGAAGAACCCCTGACCATCCATGCCGATCATTTTAACCTGAATTCTGCCTATGGTGCAGCGGTGTATTCAAAAGGCGGCGTGTTCATGGAGCAACTGGGTTATATCGTTGGTGCACCGGTGCGGGATAAAATTTTGCTGGAGTATTATAAGCAATGGCGTTTCAAACATCCCAATGCCAATGATTTTATGCGGGTGGCGGAAAAAGTAAGCAATATGAAACTGGATTGGTACAAAGAATACTGGATCAATTCCACGAGAACGATTGATTATTCCATTGATAGTTTATGGGAAGAGGGCGGCAAGACAAAAGTGAGGCTGGGCCGGATTGGATTAATGCCCATGCCGATCGATTTGCAGATTACTTTTAAGGATGGAACCAAAGAGCTGCATTATGTGCCGATGAACCTGATGTATGGTGAAAAGCCGGTGGAAGATGCGGCTGTTCCCCGCAAGACATATGAGCCCTGGAAATGGACACATCCAACCTATATCATTGAAACCACCCGGAAGCTGGGTGATTTTTCCGTTGTTGAAATTGATCCCAGTCTGCGACTGGCGGATATAGAACGAAAGAATAATAAGTTTGAGCCGAAGTGGTGATGAATAATGAGCTTAAAAGGAAATTCCTCCGGCATCGGGGGAATTTCCTTTTAAGGGTTTTTATTTCTGTTGGATCCTTCTTTCTTTTTGGGGCAATGCCGAAAAGTAAATAGATTCAGTAAGGCTGATTAATTTCTACTTTAACTATTCAAAAATCTCCTTTTACTTTTTTATCAAGAAAAAAGTAAGTAGAGAAACGATTATTAATACTCCATATTTAAAAATTCAATATATGTCTTCAAAGAAGTTTATATAGAATTCTTTTTTGCATATTTTCTTTTTTGTCTTGACACAAAAAAGAAACAAAAAAAGTCAAGACGGTTCGAAGCGGAATTTTCCGATAATTGGAAATATCCTCGGACGAACCGTCGCCCGACGCTCAAGATGTTGCACGGTCCTTTATGAAAAATTTCTCATGCGTGATATGCCAGGTATCACTACTGCGCTGATTTTTCGATTTCCGGATTTTCACAAGGTTGATGCCATGGTGAAATCGAAAAATAGGCGCTTGCAAAATTTTACTTTAATTGGAACTCAAAGGGTTTCACTCGCCCTGGCCTTTTTAATTTCTCTCAGCGTAGTGCACAAAGGCTACAGTATTCGTCCATTTGGCCTACTATGAAATAATTGGGAAAGGATCTTCTAAAGATTTAGAACCATTGCTTATACTAATGTCGGTTAAGCAGGACACTATATCTTAAATCGGCTATGAACTTTGAATTTATTGAGTTTTCACAGCGCCTATTTTTCGATTTAAACAACTCTGCAATTTTATAAAACACTGCTAATCGAAAAATCAGCGCAGTAGGATAACCCGCCTTAACACGCATGAAGAATTTGGCATTAAAGCCCGTGCCAGAGCAGCCTTTCCGGGGGCCAGTTCGTGTGAGGAAAATTCCAGGGAGAATGAATTTCCCTTTCGAACCGGCTTGATTTTTTGTTACTTTTTTATCAAGAAAAAAGTAAGTAGAGAAACGATTACTAATAATCCATATTTAAAAATTCAATACATGTCTTCAAAGAAGTTTATATAGAATTCTTTTTTGCATTCTTTCTTTTTTGTCTTGACACAAAAAAGAAACAAAAAAAGTAAAGACGGTTCGAAGCGGAATTTTCCGGTAATTGGAAATATCCTCGGACGAACCGTCGCCCGAAGCTCAAGATGTTGCACGGACCTTAATGCAAGATTCTTCATGCGTGATCTGACTGGTGTCACTACTGCGCTGATTTTTCAATCTCCGGCGGAATATAAAAATGGAGAGGAATGCAGATTGCAAAATAGGCGCTTGCAAAATTTCACTTTATTTAACTCTCAAAAGTACACTATGCCCTTGCCTTTTGAAATCCTCTCGTCGTGTTGCACTAAGGCTGCATTGCCCGTCCTTTCGGCCAACTATATTGAACGGGGCAACGTTCTTTTATTTTGGACTGCCACAATTTTAGTAATCGTAACAAAAAAAAGTTCCTTCATTTCTTCGATCGGTTAAGAGTTCCGAGCCAAAAGCATTTCCATAGCGCCTATTTTTCGATTAGAATAGCTTCTCAATTTTATACAACGCTGCAAATCGAAAAATCAGCGCAGTAGGTTAACTCATGATAACACGCATGAAGAATCTTGCATTAAAGCCCGTGTCAGAGCAACCTTTCCGGGGGCCGGTTCGTGTGAGGAAATCTCCAAAGAGAATGAATTTCCCTTTCGAACCGGCTTGATTTTTTGTTTCTTTTTTATCAAGAAAAAAGAAAATAGAATAAAGATTTTTTATATGCTAAACTTCTAAATTCAGCCAACTCCTCAAGTTATGAGATTAAATCACTGCTAACAGAACAAAAAAAAACTGACCAGAAATGGTCAGTTTTGACGGTTTTCAATCAAGGCCCCTCATTTGCTTGCTGTCCTGAAGGACGTTAGAGGTTAAGGTTAACGGTTAATGGTCCTGGTATATCTTGAGATTCCTGATTGCTAAACCAAAACTAAGTGTAACCACTATACCGGACAATACCACGAAAGTGGTATTTTTTTGCCCCACCGCATTGAAACAGCGGCAAAAAGCCGCAGTCCTATCTCCCGTAAAACTTATTCACGGCGGCTACCCGGTTAGAAACATGCAGTTTCTCGTAAATATGGTACACATGTTTGCGAACGGTCTCGGGACTCAGAAAGATCTGGGCTGCGATTTCTTTGTACATCAGCCCCCGGGATAATAATTCAAGGATTTCCTTTTCACGATTCGTGAGTACATCCAGTTCTTCATTGTCACCTGTAATCACTTCCGCCTCTTTCTTACGAAAAGCGGCCACCACTTTACGGGCAATCTGGCTGCTCATGGGGGCTCCGCCTTCATAGAGTTCCCGGATGGCTTCCAGCATCCGGGGAGGATCGGTTTTCTTGAGTATATAACCGCTGGCGCCGGCGCTCAGGGCTTCGAATATTTTTTCATCTTCCTCGTATACGGTACACATCATGAAATTGGTACCGGGTATCCGGGGTTTGAGTATTCTAACCACATCTATTCCGCTTTCTGCAGTACCCAGGTTGATATCCATCAGTACCACATCAGGTATTTTCAGGGGAAGTTGTTTAATAGCTTCTTCCGCTGTGCCAAATGTGCCGGTACATATATATCCGTCGGACATGGATATGATTTCTTCCAGCGCATTTCGCAGTTCCCGGTTATCATCCACAATACATACTGAGATCGCTTTCATTACTACAAAGGTGAAGAGGTTTTCAATGCCCCCCAATACCACAAACTGGTATATTTTACCGGGGCACGTAGAGCAGGTATTTTTCGGCAAAGAAGGGTTCGGGGAAGAGCTCCCTCACTTCCATGACCCGGGGCCGGGTGCCGCTTTCCTGTATTTCTTTAGCCAAATCCCCGCCTTTCAGGCAGATCAGCCCCGGTTGGAGGTCGGTTTCAGTCTTTTTTGTTTTTAAAAGGGGTTTGCCCCAGTTCCAGAGGTCTTTCAGGGGGGCTACGGCCCGGGAGACCACCATGTCAAATTTCCGGTTCTTAATGGCTTCGGCCCGGGTATGTTCAGTGCTGATATTTTGAAGACCGATCTCCGCGGCAACAGCCTCCACCACTTTTAATTTTTTGGCGATACTGTCGGCCAGGTGAAACCGTACTTCAGGAAAAAAAATAGCCAGGGGAATACCCGGGAAACCGCCGCCTGTGCCGATATCAATTACGTCCATTCCCGGACTAAATTCAAAAGCTGCTGCAATAGCCAGGGAATGGAGTACATGACGTTCATACAAATGGTCAATATCCTTACGGGAAATCACATTGATCTTTTCATTCCAATCTTTGTACAAAGCTTCGAGCTTTCCGAATTGTTCCAGCTGTACCGGGCTGAAATCAGCAAAATATTTCAGGATGATGTCCATTGTTTAGCAGCGTTGATTTACCACTCATTCCGGGGTCTGCGCCAGAGTGCCGGTGCAAAGATGATATAATAGAAGAACATCCACATATCCAGGAAGAGAAACCAGGGCCAGAGATCTTTTTCCCCCATTTTTTTCATGCTCTTATACAACACAAATCCCTGAACCAACAGCCTGACTCCAAATACCGGTAATGCAAAAATCCAGTTATAAAATATAATGCTGGCTGCCAGCAAAGGATAAAACATGAACTGAGTGGCGAAATAAAGTCCGAGCAGGAACTTATGTTTGGGCTTATAAAATTTAGCCGTGGTATAATGTCTTGACTTCTGCCGCAACCATCCCTTCCAGGTGGTTTTGGGAATGGAACGTGTGATGGCATCGGGATCAATCACCACAGCGGTATTTTTATTGGTGGCGACTTTATTGATAAAGAGGTCGTCGTCTCCACTGGGAATATGATTGATGGAAGCAAAGCCTTTGTTCCGCAGAAAAAGATCTTTTCGGTAAGAGAGATTACGCCCCACACCCATATAGGGAATACCGGCCAGGGCATAGGAGAGGTATTGAAGAGCGGTATGGAAGGTTTCGAAACGGATGAGTTTGTTCAACAGCCCTTTCTTTTTATGATAAGCCCCATAGCCTAATACGATTTCAATACCGGGTGCATAGCCATCCTGCATTTTCTGTACCCAGTGTTCGCTGGCGGGCACACAATCCGCATCGGTCAGCAGGAGCACTTCATGTTCGGCTTCGCGGATGCCGATAGAGAGGGGATATTTTTTGCCGGAGATCAGTTTAGCCTCCTGTGTCAGTTCCACCACATTCATGGACTTGAAGGTTTTCTTCAGCTCCTGCAGGATGTATTTGGAATCATCCATTGAATTATCGTTGATCACCACTACTTCATAGCTGCTGCCATATTGCTGTACCAATACACCGGGCAGGTTGCGGGCCAGGTTTTCGTCTTCATCACGGGCACAAATGATTACCGAAACAGGATGTTGCTGAGATTGTGTCTTGGCTTTTGGTTTGAAAAAAGCCACCCTGGTATAAAAAAACAGGTAAAAGAATAGCTGCACGACGGTGACAGCACAAAAAATGGCATAGAGGATCAATTCCCAATGGATCGGTGGCATGGCGGCGAAGGTAAAGCCGTGGGGGGCAAACGACAATAAAGGAAGGGCAAAAGCTTTCCACAGTACTGCATAAACTGTTGATGGATTTGTCGGAGCAATGACGCTATCAGTTGCAATCCGGGGAAATGCAGTATTTTTTGTAAATATGTACGGTCCGCCTGTCATTTGACAGCAGAACATTAAATTTGATTAGTTTCCTGAGTGGAAATGCAGTTTAAGCGTTGATTACATAGCACCAATATTGAAACCCTCCCGGGGCTGTATTACTTATTCAAAAAAGTTTCAGATGCGTACAATCTTTTTTTTATTTTTTGTCCTGCTGACTCAATTTACTGTTTCCGCACAGGGTGTTTTTGAAAGGATCTATGTACAGACAGACCGGACACAGTATGCTGCCGGTGAAACCATCTATTTCAAAGGGTACCTGTTGTCTGATATTGATACCATTGAAAGCGCCAACCTCTTTGTAGAATTATGGGATGCTGCCCATCAGCAGCTGGCCCAGGTAAGTCAGCCCGTGATTGACGGCAGTGCCAGTGGTGCCATCAAATTGCCCAAAGAACTCAAATCTGCCTGGGTATTCATCAGGGCTTATACCGAGGTTACCGCATCACAGCATACGCCCTACCAGTTTGTAAAACCAGTTTTGTATCCTGCTGCATATAACCCCATAGCGATAACGGGAAATGCAACAGAGGAACCCCTGTTTTTTCCGGAGGGAGGGAAACTGGTGCAAAATGCACTTAATCATATTGCTTTTAAGGCCATACCAGGTTTCAATGGTACCATCCGGAATAATAAAGGCGAGACCATTACCAGTTTAAGTCCGGTTTTTAATGGCATGGGCCATTTTACACTGACGCCCAAACCGGGAGAAATTTATTCCTGTTACTGGCAGTTAAATGGAAAAGAGCTAAGTAAGGAATTGCCTGCTGCAATAGAGAATGGCATTGCCCTGCATGTAAGACAAACCGCTGATACTTTATATTTTGATCTGGACAATGGCGGGAACAGGAATTTGCAGGTGCTGAAGCCCAAAATCCAGCTGATGATCAGCAATGAAGTGGCTTATCTCGTGGGACTGAACATGACTAGCCGTTCCAGTTTCAGTTATTTTATTCCCTTACAGGATTACCGGGCCGGAATGGCAGAACTGCGGGTATTGGATGATCAGGACAATTTGCTGGCAGCAAGACCTGTCTTTATCGGCAGGCATAGCCTGGCAGCAGGAAATACCATGGACGTAGTAAAAAAGGACTTTAGCAAAAGAGGGGAGAACCGCCTGGTTTTTCATGTGCCTGATACGGCATTGCGGTACCTCTCCGTGAGTGTCACTGATGCCGCCTTTCATAGTGAAGTCGCGGGACCTTCTTTCATGAACGCCTTTACGGGGATCAGTTTGTTGATTAATTTATCACGTTGGAATCAACTCAGTACCCCGGAACAGCTGGACCTGCTGGTGCAGACTACCGTTCCCGCAGGTACGGTGATTCGTCAGGATAACCAGGCTGCCAAATCTTCCCCTCCATCCTCCATGCAGTTAAGTGGTACGGTGAAGCGCGGAAAAAAATTACTGGCGAATAAAGAAGTGCTGGTGGGAATTCGTTCTGCTTATACCGGGAAGGAGTTATATAAAGTAACCACGGATGAGCAGGGTAATTTTGTGCTGGATGGAATCATCATCTATGGAGAAGCCATGGTACATTGCCGGCTTCCGGGCAATGCAGAAGAAGAACTCACGGTTAGTTTTCAGCTTAGCCAGCCAACGGCCAATGTGGAAAAGACTTTTTTTGATGCCTATCAGCAAATTGCCGGATCATTTCTGGCAACAGGCAGCAACAATGCGCCTCCCCTTGTCACTGCAATTACAGCAGCGGCAGAAGATACACTGATCATGGGAGAGAAAGTCATTACCCTGGGAGAAGTGATTGTAAAATCGGACCCGAAGCTGGTGGAGATGAAAAGACTGGAAGTGCTGGAAGATAAATATGTGAATGGGACAGCTTTTAGTGGTTATTCAGCTACCGGCGAAGCCCTGGATGTAATGAATGACCCGCTCTCGGGCAAATACCTGGATCTGTTTTCT
The DNA here is from genome assembly GCA_016720745.1 of Chitinophagaceae bacterium. Taxonomy (GTDB): domain Bacteria; phylum Bacteroidota; class Bacteroidia; order Chitinophagales; family Chitinophagaceae; genus JJ008. Next base: position 255,110 of record JADKKA010000019.1, read on the forward strand.
TATATCGGGATGAATATGCGGAGTGTATCGATGCGGCCGGTGAACGGAACAAAGCAGCTCTTTTATTTTGGCAGGGGAACCGGCGGACAAACCATGGTTACTGTTTTTTACCTTAACAATTCAAAAGTAGACCGGGATATGCTGGAAGCTATTACGTTGGATCAGGTGGCCATTGTAAAATTTGTACCAATGCTGGGAAGTGAAAATGGTTTTCCTCCGGCATTGGCTGTATTCCTGAAAAAGCCGGGTGACCAGGGTTATTGGGAAAAAGACCGTTACCAACTGATAGAACAAAAAGTAACGGGTTATATCATTCCCCGTGATTTTCCAGAACCGGATTACAGCAAAGCAGAAACAAAAGTGGAAAAGGATAACCGGAAATCGCTGTTGTGGAAACCTTATCTGGCAGTGGAAAAAGGAGTGGCAGAACTCCGGTTTTTTAATAATGACCGAACTAAAAAATACCGAGTTGTAGCGGAAGGCATCGCTGAAGATGGCAGTGTGTTTTATTTTGAGAAAATAATGGACTGATCAGTTGGTTTAATAAATAAAATTGAGCCGGAAAGCCGGGTAAATAGAAGTGGAAGTCATAAAGAATAAAAGCAGCATGAATAAATGGATCCTTTGCTGGATGATTTTATTTTCCCTGGGTAAAGCACAGGCTCAGGTGTCCATCGAGCGGGTGTATATTCAGACGGATAGAAGTACATACGCAACCGGTGAAACCATTTATTTCAAGGGATATATAACGGCGGGTTATGATAGTATTCTTAGTACCCATCTTTTTGTTGAGTTATGGGATTCATCATTCAACAGGCTGGCTGATTTTGTAGCACCTGTTTTGGAGGGTACAGCCAGCGGAACACTTACCATCCCGCGTTCTGCTTCCGGAAAAATATTTCTTCGGGCTTATACAGATCAAACGGCCATACAGGAAAAGCCATTTCAGTTCATCCGGCAGGTGGCAGGGGAGGTAGCAGGTGAAAATTATGGCGACAGACCTGTTTTTTATCCGGAGGGCGGACAACTGCTGATAAATTGTCTGAACTATGTGGCATTCAAAGCACCGACAGGTGCAACAGGTACCATTCGTAACAGTAAAGGTGAAACCGTAGGTACATTCAATACTGCCAAAGGCAATACCGGTTCCTTCCGGTTGCGAACCCTGCCGGGTGAAGTATATCGTTGTCACTGGAATGCTACCACGGCTGATTCTGTTTTTGAACTTCAGCAGGCAACAACCAATGGAATGGCCATCCATGTGAATTATTTTGATGATACCCTTTATTATGATCTTGCTAACGGAGGAAACAAAAATCCGCTCCTTCGCAAGCCGGTTGTGCAATTGCAGATAGGTGATCATGTGGCTTACAAAGCAGCATTGGATATGACCGAACTGGAAAAGTTCAGTTATTTTATTCCTGTCGGTACTTTTCGTGCCGGGCCTGCCCTGATCAAAGTAGTGGATGCCAATGGAAGCGTACTGGCCAGCCGGCCTGTCTTCATCCCGGGTAAAATACAAGAGCAGGAAACGGAACTGGAAATGATAAAAAAGGACCTGGGTGCGAGAGGCACAAACGAGTTCCGGCTTAACTTCTCTGATACTAGTTTGCAATATGTGGCCATCAGTATCATAGATGCAGCAACCGATCAGAATAGCAACGCTTCAGGTTTGCTTAATTCCTTGCTGCCTCCCGGCGGGCATCCTATTCAACAACAAAGAGATGCTGATCAGTTGTATAAAGAAATAGATCTCCGGCTGCTGACATCCGCTTTGCCGGAAAGGGAAACAGAGAATAATGTCCTTCTGGGAAAAATTTCCCGGAAATCAGATTTTCTGCAATTGAAGGGGAAGGTCAGTATCGGCAAAAAAGTATTGTCACGAAAGGATATACTGGTTATGATCCGCTCCGCTTCCACAGGGAAGAAAATTTATAAAGCCACTACTGATGCCGAGGGCAATTTTTGGCTGAACGATCTGATCATTTTTGGTGATGCTTATGTATACTGCAAGTTGCCGGGTAATGCGGAAGAAGAATTGATTACGGAATTTCATTTGCAAATCCCTCCAGGGGATACCAGTGTTGCTTTTTTGAAAGCATTTCAAAAAAAAGTTACTGATTTGATGCGAAAGCCGCTGGATCATTTATTGACAGGTGCAAAAAATGAGCGGGTTGATGTAAGTCCTGATACAATTATTTATGGTGACCGGGTGATCGTACTGGAGGAAGCAGTGGTTACGACGAATAACCGCAAAGTGCATGAAAAAAGACTGGAGGATCTGGAGAAAAGATATATTGATGGTACCGGTTTTGGAGGCTATGTTACCCAGGGTGAAACAGTTGATGTGATGAATGATCCGGTGGCCGGAAAGCTGACCAATTTGTTCATGTATATCGCATCAAAAATGCGGAGCCTGAAAATGAAGTATGTAAGAGGAAGGCCGGAATTGTTTTATCCTATCAGGGCCATTGCCGGGGATACCATCATCCGGACTTATTACCTGAATAATATAAAGATTGAGCGAGATATGGTTGATATGATCCGGCTGGATGAAGTGGCAGTTGTAAAATTTGTTCCTATGCTGGGAATTGACCCTGGTCTTCCTCCGGCCATTGCCATCTTTACCAAAAAAACAGGAGACCAGGGTTATTGGGAAAAAGATGCTTATAAGGGGAAGGAGTATCTTATAAAGGGATATCCGCTGCCCCGTGATCTTCCTGCCCCTGATTATAGCAATAGTGAATTGAAAGTGGTAAAAGATGCCAGGAAGACTTTGTACTGGATGCCCTATGTAAGGGTGGAGAATGGAAGCACGATGATCCGGTTCTATAATACGGACCAGACCAAAATAATCAGGGTGAAAGTGGAGGGGATCACCGCCAATGGAAATATCTTTTGGTTTGAAAAAGAACTGCAATAAGCATGATACCGGGTTGTTGATAAGATTTTTCCCTTTACCGAATCTTTTCCATCTGCCAGCAATTTGCAGTTAATTTGCAGCCTTATGGCAGCACTTTCATTTGAGTTGAGTCACCAGGATGGCAACAGCAAGGCCAGGGCCGGAAAGATCAGCACCGATCATGGTGATATCCTCACGCCCATCTTTATGCCGGTTGGTACAGCAGGTTCTGTGAAAGCAGTGAGCCAGCAACAATTGATACAGCAGGTAAAGGCACAAATCATTTTAGGGAATACCTATCATCTATATTTAAGACCTGGTTTGGAAGTGCTGGAAAAAGCAGGAGGACTTCATCGTTTCAATGGCTGGCAAGGACCTATCCTGACTGACAGCGGAGGTTATCAGGTTTTTTCACTGGCCGGTACCCGAAAGATCAAAGAAGAAGGGGTTACATTTCAGTCACATATTGATGGCAGCAAACATCTCTTTTCACCCGAGTATGTGATGGATATCCAGCGCAGCATCGGGGGTGATATCATCATGGCTTTTGATGAATGCCCGCCCGGTGGCAGTGAAAGAACTTATGCGCAGCAAAGCATGGAACTCACCCATCGCTGGCTGGATCGTTGTTTCAGCCGCTTTAACAGCACAGAACCCAAATACGGTTATACCCAAAATCTTTTTCCCATTGTACAGGGAGGTACTTATAAAGATCTGCGTAAAGCTTCCTGCGAATATGTTACTTCAAAAGAAGCGACGGGCAATGCCATTGGGGGTTTAAGTGTGGGCGAGCCTGAACCCGTGATGTATGAAATCTGTGATTGGTGCTGTGATCACCTGCCCAAAGAAAAACCCCGTTACCTGATGGGAGTAGGTACGCCCTGGAATATCCTGGAATGTATTGGAATGGGGATAGACATGTTTGACTGTGTGATGCCCACCCGCAATGGCCGTAATGCCATGTTATTTACCACCAACGGCGTGATCAATATCGACAATAAAAAATGGGAATTTGATTTTTCGCCCATTGATGATGGCCTGGACGCAGAAGTGAGTAACTACTACAGCAAAGCCTATCTGCGTCACCTGATGAAGGCCAAGGAGTTTTTGGGTTATACCATTGCCAGTATCCATAACCTGGCTTTTTATTTATGGCTGGTGGGTGAAGCAAGGAAACAGATCATGGCCGGTAATTACCAAAGTTGGAAAACGGAAATGATACCCCGGCTGCAGACCAGGTTATAACAGGGGGTAACCTTCGCTATCCTTTTATCGAAAATCCTCTTTTCTGAAGCTTTTCTTGAAATAGTAGTGCAGGGAAGTGGCATTGGCCCCATCAATCACCGGAAATGCGTTAACCAGCACCCAGCCCTGTGATCCCATATAATTCAGGGCATCCACCACTGTATTGAATTTTTTTATACGGCCTGTTTCTTCGTCCCGCATCCGGTTATCAGAAAAGAGCTTTCTTTCGTCGCCGTAATCCACATCAATATTTACACGGTTCGAGAGCAGACGGTTCTGGGCCACCAGCCGGCAGTATTGTTCCACTTTGGTACTATCCTGAGCAAAAACATTCAGGGAGCCGGTAACGAGTACCAGCAGGAGTATTTTTTTCATGAAAAAAGTTTTAAAATGATTTATGCTACAAATTTCTGACAGGCCATTCAAATGGCATAATCATAAAATGTTAAGAAATCGGCAGAAATCAGGAATGGCCCTCCCTACTTCACCCGGAATTGTTTTCCTTTGCAGGCAATGCGCAAGCTGGACTGGTACATATTGAAGAAACTGCTGGTTACATTCGTTTTCTGTCTGCTGATTTTTACCGTAGTAGCGGTAGCCGTAGACAGCAGTGAAAAGGCCGATGATTTTGTAAAGGCCAATCTGAGTACCATGGGGGTGATCAAAAACTATTATATCGGTTTTGTGCCCTGGATCTGGAGCCTGCTCTTTCCTTTGTTTGTATTTATTGCGGTGATCTTTTTTACCAGTAAAATGGCCACCCGCTCCGAGATCATTGCCATCCTCGCCAGTGGCACCAGTTTTAACCGCTTTTTGCGCCCTTACCTGGTGGGGGGTATTTTATTGGGAGGTCTGCTTTGGGTGGGAAGCCGCTGGTGGATACCCAAGGCGGTTGCGGTACGGAGTAATTTCCAAAGCAAGTATATCGACAAAAATGATCCTTCCAAGAACCTTTCCTATGGTGGGTGTTACAGTTGTTTTTACCTGAAGCTGGACACCAATACCTATATCGGTATCAGGGATTACGATACCAGTTCGAAAAATGCCCGGACTGTTTTTATGGAAAAGGTCAAAGGGAATAAGATCATTTATAATCTTCGGGCGGAGTCGATGAAATGGGATACTGCATCGAAAAAATGGATCATGAGCAATGCAGCGGAACGTTATGTGGACAGTATGAAGGAAAGGATTACTTATCATCCTAACCTGACCCTGAACATTTCCCTGAAACCGGAAGAGCTTCGCAAAGATTACTACCTGAAGGACAAATTAACCACTCCGGAGCTGGTGGCCTTCATTAAAAGGGAAGAAGCCCGGGGTACGGAAGGGTTGAGTGCGCTGAAAGTGGAAAATTACAGACGTACAGCAACCCCTGCCGCAGTTTTATTATTAACTATGATCGGGGCCGTTATTGCCAGCCGGAAAACCCGGGGCGGAAGTGGTATGCACCTGGCCCTGGGGATTATTATTGCCTCTTTATTTATCCTGTCTGACCGGTTTTCTACGGTATTTGCCACCAAGGGTAATTTCCCGCCGTTATTAGCTGCCTGGCTCCCGAATATTGTATTTGCCGGGATCGCCTACTGGATGTACCGCCGAACGCCCAAATAGCTCCCGCCTTTGCTATGACTTCGGCGGGCAAGCAATACCTCCCCCCGCCTTCGCTAAAGCTATGGCGGGTAAGTCAACTATCTTTCTTCAATTTTGTTATTCCCGCAGGAGGCTTTTGCTTAATTTTGATCTCCCTTCGTCAGGAAATATTCACTCCAAAACCGGTTTTATGGGTATCGTAAAAGACAGATTCAAAGAGAAAGCAGATAAGATGTCAGCCGAGATCAAGGAACTGCTGAAAAATCATGGAAACAAAGTGATTGGAGAAGTGCAGTTATCCCAGGTTTACCAGGGAATGCGCGGTATCACTGGTCTGGTAACCGAAACATCCCTGCTGGATGCCCAGGAAGGGATCCGGTTCCGTGGGTATTCGATTCCTGAACTGAGAGAAAAACTGACAAAGGCTCCCGGCGGATCTGAGCCCCTGCCCGAAGGTTTATTTTACCTGATGCTGGTGGGTGAATTACCTGAAGAAGAAGATGTTAACCATATCAGTTCGGTATGGCAGCGGAGAAGCCATGTTCCCACACATGTATTCAATACTATTGAAGCCCTGCCGATCAATACCCATCCCATGACGCAGTTTGTTTGCGGTGTGATGGCTCTTCAAACTGAAAGCCAGTTTGCCAAGAAATATGCGGCCGGGATGAGCAAAAAAGATTACTGGGAAGCGGTGTTCGATGACAGTATGGATCTGATTGCCCGTCTGCCCCGGATTGCTGCGTATATCTATCGCCGTAAGTATAAATTCGGAGAACATATCCAGCCCAATGGGTTGCTCGACTGGGCCGGTAACCTGGCCCATATGATGGGTTATGAAGATGAAAGCTTCAAAGAGTTGATGCGTTTGTACATGACAATCCATGCGGATCATGAAGGCGGAAACGTGTCAGCCCATACCACTCACCTGGTTGGTTCTGCACTGAGCGATCCTTACCTGAGTTATGCTTCCGGTATGAATGGTCTGGCAGGTCCTTTGCATGGACTGGCCAATCAGGAAGTGGTCAAGTGGATTTTTGATATGCAGGAGGAGCTGAAAACAGAACTGCCTACCAAAGACCAGATTGCGGAATATGTGAAAAGAACCCTGAGTGAAGGAAAGGTAGTTCCAGGATATGGTCATGCGGTGCTTCGTAAAACCGATCCCCGCTTCACTGCCCAGATGGAGTTTGGTAAAAAACATATGCCGGATGATCCGCTGGTTCAAACCGTTTGGAATATTTATGAAACCGTACCTCCCATTCTGCAGTCATTGGGTAAGATTAAAAACCCTTGGCCCAATGTGGATGCCCATAGCGGTGCCTTGCTGGTGCATTATGGTATGAAGGAGTTTGAATTCTATACCGTGCTTTTTGCCGTAAGCCGTGCATTGGGTGTATTGGCCAGTTTGTGCTGGTCACGTGCGCTTAATTTCCCCATCGAAAGACCGAAATCTGTAACAACAGATTTAGTGAAGTTGTGGCTGGATGGGAAAGATAATATTTGGGGAGATTGAGCAGTCGACAGTCGACAGTCATCAGTCGACAGTCTGTCAGTCGATCAGTATATTGTAAGTAGGTAGAAAAAATGAAAGTGGAGATCAGGTTTGTATCTGGTCTCCACTTTTTTTATTTCATTTTTTGGTTGATGATCTTGTGCCCGTCAATAGAACCGGTACATGAGTTTTAATTGGAATAGCCGCATAAATGCTTTTTGGGAGTCTCCTTTATTGAAATTGGATAAGCCATGTTTATAGTTTAATCCCAACCCCCATTTATGCATTTGCAAATTGGTGCCGATATTGATCCTGAAATCATTCACTTCGGGATCGCCACCTGAACGGCCGATGGAGAAATTTTTACCAGTCTGGTCTATGAATTCAAACCGGTCGCTGATATTCACCCCCAAACTGTATTCGAAACCACTAAGGATGGAAATATGTGTATTGCCCATTTTGAAATTACGGGCTATCTGCGGATTGATAGAGACAAAGAAATAGTTGATCCAGTAATCGCCATCCGTTTTGAAATTTCCGGAGGGGGTAATGACGCTATCGCTTTTAAGGGCGGCTCCCGCCTGTTCGTATTGCGTATTGAGTAAAATTGACCAGCTTTTTGACAGTGGGTACTCCAATTGAATTCCTGCCAAAAAATTGCCTTTTGATTTTTGGCCAAAATGATTGCCGATGCTGTCCACTGCATCAGGGAAACTAAGTCCGTTCCGGTAATAATTGGATTTGGATACGGAGCCATCTCCCCTGAAGAAGGAAACACCGCTTCCGACATAGGCCGATAAAGAAATTTTGTGTTGGCTGTAGCCTGAATTGAAAGCAAGCAAACTGCAGGCGAGAATCCCGATCAGTTTCTTTCTCATAAATGTGGTTTGCTGCTAAACGAGCCTGGCTATAAAAATATTGTTTGCGGAAACGGACTTTAGTTGATGACCGCGTTCAATTTCCCCCAGAACTCGTTATCGAAACCGGAAAGGGCGAAATTGGGATTGGCCGGGTTGGCCGCATCTCCCATTCGAATGACGACCATTTTTTTGGAAGGGACCACATAGATCCGCTGGTCTTCAGCTCCCATGGCTGCATACATATCATTGGGCGCATTGGGAATCAATGAGCCGGGATAGAAAGTCTGACTACCGGGAAGTATAGCGCCTGATTTCCCATTGAGCCACCAGAGATAGCCATAGGAGGGGTTCAGGTTTTGGGAATTGCTGATACTCTCCTGGAAAAAAGTTTCATTGATCACCTGCTCATTTTTCCATTTACCCTTATTCAGTGCCAGTAAACCGAAACGAGCCATGCTGCGGGTATTGCTATGGTATATTTTAAAAATGGGTCCGAAATTCCAGAAACCCTCCATGCCGATTTTATTTTTAAGCTTATTGTTGAAATAAGTTTCATAATCAGTACCGGAGGCTGCTGCAACAATATCCATCAGTTTCTGAAATACATTCGCGTAGGACCAACGGGTGCCGGCATCCGCCATATAGGTCAGGTTAGCACGAATAACCAGTTCGCTGGAGTCACTGAGACCGGATGTCATCGTCAATAAATTTCGTACAGTGATCAGGTTTTCTTTCGCAAGCGGGGTGGCGGTCCAGCCGGCACCTAAATACTGAGAAGCTTTCTGTGTAATTTGAAGCAGTCCTTCCTGCTGGGCAATACCAGTGGTAGTGGCGGCCAGTGTTTTGCCGGCACTGTTCCATTGCCAGGTGGCCGCGGGTGTATGTCCGTTGAAATATTCCTCCATCACAATCCTGCCATTTATCAGGATCATGAAGGATTTGGTGTTTTTCTGGATCAGGTAATCTTTCAGGGATTGTGCAGCGCTGCTGTTCCAGCCCAGGTCCGACAAGGATTTAGTTTCCCAGCTGTTATCTGTTGTAGAGGGGAAATACATGGTATCCTGGGGGGCAGGGTCGGTCGTGGATTTGCTGCAGGAAACCAGTATGGTAATACAAAGAATGAATAGGAGTTTGACGGACTGCATGACTGGTTTTGTTTGGAGCTTAGACCGGATTATTTGCCCAAGGTTAAATGGTCGGCGGGGTAATTTTTAAGAATAAACAGAAACTAGACTCTTTTGTTTTCAGTTAGCTGCAACATCCGTGTATTGCCTGCTGATTTTATCCATGATATAGCCGCTGATCCATCCTACATAAGCATAACGGGGAAAGAGTAATTTTCTATTGGGGTTACTACTATTGAGCTGGCGGATCAGTTCCCCCAACCAGACTGAACCTGCCAGCAGGCTTTTCTGGTCATACGTATTCAGGACTCTTTTAATATTGGCTCTGGAAGCGGCCGCATCTTCGGTCGTCATGGTCTTGCTAAGCTCAGGATTGGCCAGTGTTTCAAAATCGGTAGAGGCGAGATTTTGAAAGTCCAGGATATCCTGCAGACTGAGTTCTATTTGTGGATCCTTGATTTTTTCAGGATGCATCAGCGAAGCAATACACCAGACAATTCCTCCGGAAAGATAGATCTGCTCTCTGGATTTAAATTCGGCTTTGTCACGGAAACTGTAATTGATCATCCGGCCCAGACTGTCGGTAATTAATTTTTCTGCGGCTTTTCGATAGTCGAACATACTGCTATTGCCTGTCACTCTGTTCTCCAGTAATTTTTGAAAGGAGCGGGTACCGATGGGGAAAGTAACCGGTATAAATTTCCGGCTCAGATCCTGATATCCTCCCTTGGTATTGGCACTGCCTATATCCAGTTGATTGGCTGTAAGCCGGGAGGCCTGGGGAACAATACCTTTAAAACTGAATGCGGCTTCTTCATCTACGGTAACAAAACTGATCTTAATTTTTGGATCCAGTTGTTTTGGACGGATGATACCGGCGAAATAATCAGCTTTGTTGTATTTGTCCAGTTCCTGTTTCAATCCGCTGCTGATCACGATATAGATACGTTTATCGGGTACCTCAAAGCGATCCTGGATAATTTCGTAAAGAAGAGTGATGGCATCCAATGTTTCCTTTTCGCTTTGATAAGAGAGAGCGGCAGCATCCGTATTAATGGAGGTATCCATCCGCAGGGTGAAATCTGAAATTTGACTGCCTGGTTTTACATCAATCACGGTTAGTTTAATGCCCTTGGCACCAATTTCAATTCCTGCATAGAGATCCCCAACACCCAAAAATTGTCTCATTTGGGTATTGAGCAGGTCGGCAATCATGTTATAGCCAATGCCCTTGTAGAGTTTGATGGCTGTTTGAAAAGCTACCAGGGCCTCGGTGGATTGTTTTGTCTGGCTGTAAAGGGTAGCCAGTCCTTCCCAGGCCTGTGCCTGCTGATAAATATTTTTTGATTTTTTTGCCTGTTGCAATGCTTTCTTGAAATACTCGAGCGCAGGTTCATATTGCCTGGCCTGTAAGAGGGTATTGGCTGTTTTCAGGACAACAACAGTAGATTGATTCTTGGCAGGTTGGGCATGAAGGGATATACTACAAAGGGCAAGCAGCAGCACAGGAATCAAATTCCGGATCAGTGGTTTCATTTTCATCAGTTTTAAGGGCGTGGAGGATGGCTGCGAGGCAAAAGTAAATTTTTAGGTTCCGGGCAGGAGAGGAAAGGGAGGTCAATTTTGCACCGCTTTTCAACATTTTGGGCAAAAAAAAACTCTCCATTGGAGAGTTTTGAACTTTTTTAAACGATTTATAAATCGGTAATGGGTTTGTATTTGGGAACCAGTGTTTTCATCACACTCCAGGCAATCAGGTAAGCTACTGCACAGAATGCAAACATGATGGTGTATCCGGTTTCAATATGTCCCAGTTTTTTGTAATGGTCAAACAATGCACCGCCTATCTTGGTAATGATCACACCGCCTATACCTCCTGCCATACCACCGATACCCACTACTGAGCCGATGGCTTTTTTGGGGAACATATCTGATACGGTAGTGAAGATATTGGCACTCCAGGCCTGGTGTGCGGAAGCACCGATTCCAATCAGTATAACGGGGATCCAGAAACTGATTCCGCCAAGGGGCTGTGCGGCAAGAACCACCAGCGGGATTACTGCAATCAGGAGCATCGCTCTCATCCTGCCGTCGTATGCGTTATATCCTTTGTTGATAAAATAGGTAGGGAAGTAACCTCCACCAATACTGCCAAACATGGTAAGACTGTATAATACTGCAAGCGGTAACATGATTTCAGTGCCTGTCATGCCATATTGGTCTTTCAGATAGGCAGGAAGCCAGAATAAAAAGAACCACCAAACACCATCAGTCATGAATTTTCCAAAAGTAAAAGCCCATGTTTGTTTATACCCCAGCAATTTGAACCAGGAAACTTTTTCGTTGGTATCAGCTATAGCGGTGTCTTTTGCATCGCTGTTAATATAGTCCAGCTCGGCGGCTGACATTCTTTTTTGCTTCTCAGGTTTTTCATAATAAGCCAGCCAGAAGAACATCCAAAGAAAACCAACTGCACCGATAATGAGGAAAGCAGCCTGCCAGCCCCAGTGCTTTTCAATCCAGGGAACAGAGAGCGGGGCGAGGATGGCGCCTACATTGGCACCGGAATTAAAAATACCGGTGGCAAATGATCTTTCCTTTTTGGGAAAATATTCAGCAGTGGCTTTAATGGCTGCGGGGAAATTTCCTGCTTCTCCAATAGCCAGGATGGCTCTTGAAAACATAAAGCCCACAACTGATACCGGTAAAGCGGCAATACCGATCCAGCCAATACCGGAAATCAATCCTTCTCCAATTGGGATGGCCAATGCATGAATGATGGCCCCGATACTCCAGATGATGATGGCCCAGGTATAGCCTTTTTTGGTACCCATCTTGTCAATAATCCTGCCGGCGAACAGCATGGCAATCGCATACGTAAACTGGAAAGCAGAAGCGATATCGGCATACTGGCTATTGGTCCATCCGAACTTATCTTCCAATACTGGTTTTAACAAACTCAATACCTGACGGTCGAGGTAATTGACGGTAGTCGCAAAAAACAATAAGGCGCAAATCGTCCACCTGTATTTTCCTATGGCTTGGGCTGTCATCGTTATATCCCTCTTCCCTTTTCGGGAATTTGAATGATGAATGAAACTGTTTACTTTTTAATGGCAGCAATCAACCCGAGCACTTTGACGGTTTCGGATTCGATTGTAACATAATCTTTGGCTTCCATTAGTTTTTTGCTGATCAGCTTGCTACCCATTCCTACTGCACATACTCCGGCTTTATACCAGCTTTCAATGCTCTCTTTGGTGGTGTCCACTCCGCCGGTTGGCATGAAGAGCAGTTTGGGGAAGATATCTTTTATTGTGGTTAAAAACTCCGTTCCCAGCATATTTCCGGGAAATAATTTGATAAAACCAATCCCGGCATTTTCAGCGGCAATGATTTCACTGGGGGTCATACAACCAGGCGCATAAAAAATATCATTCGCTACACAGTAAGCGGCCACATCTGGCACAAAGCCGGGGCTCACCAGAAAGTCGGCGCCTGCTGCCATATAGTCGGTCGCATGCTGCATGTTTTTAATCGTACCCACTCCTAAGAGTAATCCAGGCATTTCTGCATTGCGCAGATCCACCATTTTTTTGAAATTGGAAAGCGCGGCTTCTCCCCGGTTAGTGTACTCTACCGCTTTGATGCCTGCTTTGTATATGGCTTTTAATACATCCAGACTTATTTCTTCACTGGGATTAAAATAAAGGGGAAGTATACCCTGTGCTATAATCGCTTCGGTTATCTTTTTTGTGTTGCTCATAATTTTAATTTAATGCGTGGCTGTCACTAAATTTATCACCACTAATTCACTGATCGTTTTAATGCAGATTGATGTTGTGTGTCTTGTTTTATTATTCCTTAAATAAGGTCGTCGCTTTTATAGTAAATAATTCTTGCATTTGTGGCTCAATGGCTTGTTCGTGGCTCCGGACTAGATTTTGACTTTGATCACCAGTTTTTTAATGGTTCCTTCTCCAATCATCGGTGCATGTACATCCTCGGGAAAGAAAATGGCGAACTGTCCGTCGGTAAGCTGGAAAAAAGTATCAGGGGCATCGTGGTACAACTGTACATCTTTCTCTTCATTGTATCCACCATTGGGTGTCACACATTTTTCACGGGGTTTCCAGCCGATGGTTTCCTGGCCACTGATGCATAACTGGATGTCGATATTTTTATTATGACATTCAAATTTCGCACAGCTGGCTTCACTGGTTTTGCCGGGGGCATTACTGAAAATGGCTTTCAATCCTTCTTCGATTTCCAGTTTTCCATCCGCTGCACTTGCCAGGTCGGTTGCTGCAATAAAGGAAAACGCTTTTTCAAATAAGGGATGCGCCGAAAAATACTTTGATGCGTTAGATATGCTGTCAATAATCATTTTAAAAAATTAAGGCTGAAAGATTGTTGTTTTCCATTTTCAATTCTCAACTTTCAATTTTCAATTATTAGCGCTGAACCCTTCCACTTCCATCACCCTTCATCAAATCTTTCACTTCACCCAGGGTGGCATGGTTCAGGTCGCCGGGGATGGTATGTTTCAATGCTGAAGCAGCAACGCCGAATTCTGCCGCTTCACCCATGGGCATTCCTGTTACCAGTCCATAGATCAGGCCGCTGGCAAATGAGTCGCCACTACCCACACGGTCTACAATGCGGACATTATATTGTTTGGTGTGATAGAATTCACTGCCATCATAAACCAGGGCACTCCAGCCATTATCACTGGCGCTATGACTTTCGCGCAGGGAGGAAGCGATGAATTTGAATCCAAACTTTTCTTTCATTTGTTTGAACACATCTTTAAAACCATCTAAGTCCAGTTCTCCTTTGGTTACATCGGTATGAGCGGCTTTGAATCCCAGGGTGGTGTCGGCATCTTCTTCATTGCCGATACATACATCCACATACTGGCAGAGTTTGGTCATCACTTCACGGGCTTTTTCCTTGCTCCAGAGTTTTTTCCGGTAGTTCAGGTCAATACTGGTAGTAATACCCTTGGCTTTTGCTGCTTTTAAGGCGGCTTCGGTTAGTGCTGCTGCTTTATCACTGAGGGCGGGTGTGATACCGGTGGTATGGAACCAAACAGCACCATCCAGAATCTTGTCCCAGTCAAATTCACTGGCATCCACATCGGCAATGGAAGCACCGGCGCGGTCATATACAACCTGGGAGGCACGCATGGAAGCACCTGTTTCCAGGAAATAAATCCCCAGCCTGTCACCACCACGGGCCACAAACTGTGTATCTACACCATACCGGCGCAGGTGATTGATGGCTGACTGCCCGATCGGGTTATTCGGTACTTTAGAAACAAATGTGCCATTCAGTCCGTAATTACAGAGGGCAGCCGATACATTGGCCTCGCCACCACCATAGGTGATGTCAAATGTGTCAGCCTGTACAAAACGTTTAAAGTCCGGCGTTGATAAACGCAACATGATTTCTCCGAGTGTTACTACTTTCTTTGACATAGTGATTGACCCCCATCCCCAAAAGGGGAGTTTTGAAACTCACTGTTTAGCAGTGAGGGTTTTGTGATACAATGATTTTATTATTCTTACTACTTTGTCTGATTCACCGCGATGAATACACAAAGTATTTCTGTGCCTGATTTTTTTCGTTTCTACTTATTTCAAGCTTGCCACCGGTGCCGGATCCATATCGGTGTATACCAGGTTTTCACCCGCCATTCCCCAGATAAAGCCATAGTTAAATGTACCGCATCCGTAATGGGTACTCCATGGTGGAGAAATGACGGCCTCATTACTGGCCATCACCAGGTGCCGGGTCTGCTGTGGCTCACCCATGAAGTGCATGATCCGGTGTTCCGCAGGCAGGTCAAAATATAAATAGACTTCCATCCTCCGGGTATGGGTGTGCGGTGGTATGGAATTCCACACACTGCCGGGGGCCAGCATCGTGAGGCCCATCACCAGCTGGCAACTCTTCAGACCTTCCAGGTGGATATATTTATAAACCGTTCTTTTATTAGCAGTTTCCACTGAACCCAATTCAACCGGGGAAGCTTTTTCCTTTACCATTACCTTATTGGGATAGGTATGATGAGCAGGGGCCGAGAGCATATACAGCAAGGCCGGCTCTTTTTTGCTTTTTGATTTGAACTTCACGGATTTTGTTCCTTTACCCAGGTACACACAATCCATCTTGCGGAGTACAAATTCTTTTCCATCAGCCATGACAATGCCATCACCTCCCACATTGATCACCCCGAGTTCCCTTCTTTCCAGAAAATAATCAGCACGGAGTTCAGGATGGTTGGGAAGCTCAACGGTTTTATTCACCGGCTGTATGCCACCGATAATGACACGGTCATAATGGGAATAAACCAGTTTAATCTGATCGGGTACAAATAAGTCACTGACCAGAAAATTGGAACGGAGCTGATCTGTATCCATTTGTTTGGTTTCGTTGATCCCATTGGCAAATCTGATTTCCATCTCTCCGCCACCTTTTTGTGTGGGTGCCAGCATGAAAATATTGGCGAACTGAAGTTTCATATTTGATTAGTTTGAATTGGCAGTGGTCTTAACAGGTTCGTCAAGATACTGCAGGTTGAAATAATCCCGTGCATTGTTATAGCAAATATCCTGAACTATCTGTCCGATCCAGGCAATATCATTGGGCAGCTCTCCATTTTCCACTTCTTCCCCAAACATATTACAAAGCAAACGCCTGAAATATTCGTGGCGGGGGAAGGAAAGGAAACTGCGGCTGTCGGTGAGCATCCCTATAAATTTACTAAGCAATCCCATGTTACTGAGGGCATTGATCTGTCTGGTCATGCCATCCTTCTGATCCAGGAACCACCAGGCAGATCCCCATTGAACCTTGCCGGCAGCCGAGCCATCATTGAAACTACCGATCATGGTGGCAAAGAGTTCATTATCGGCCGGGTTCAGGTTGTAGATGATCGTTTTAGCCAGGGTATTATTGCGGTCAAGCCGGTCGAAGAATTTGGCCAGTGATTTTGCCTGTGAAAAATCACCAATACTGTCCCATCCGGTATCAGGGCCCAGTTGCTGCATCATCCGGCTGTTATTATTGCGAAGGGCGCCCAGGTGGTATTGCTGAACAAAACCTCTTTCCCAGTCCCACTCTGCGAAATTCACCAGCATCGCCGATTTGAATTTGCGGTTTTCTTCCAGTGAAAGTGCACCACCGGAACGGATCTTGGCAAAAATGCCGGCGATTTCTGTGCTGGTATAATCTTCGGCATAAATTTCTTCCAGACCGTGATCACTTACATTACAATGATTACTGACAAAAAAGTCATGACGCTTTTTCAAGGCAGCGAGATAGTCATTATAGGTACTGATGGAAATATCGGAAGCCTTTTCCAGCTGTGTGAGGTAATTATTGAAATTGGCGACATTATCCACATTCATGGACTTGTCGGGTCGGAAGGCAGGGTTGACCTTGATTTTCCAGTTACTCTCTTTGATTTGCTGATGATATTCCAGATTGTCAACCGGATCATCCGTAGTGCAAATCAGTTTAACATTCATTTTTTCAAGCAGTCCTCTTACGCTGTATGCTTTGGTTTGTAAGAGGGCAGAACTTTCGTCGTAGATCTTTCTGGCTGTATCAGGATTCAGGATATCTGTGATCCCGAAATAGCGTTGTAATTCCAGATGGGTCCAGTGATAAAGCGGGTTACGCAGGGTATATGGAACAGTAGCGGCCCATTTTTCAAATTTTTCCCAGTCGGATTTATCACCGGTGATATAGGATTCATCTACCCCATTCGTACGCAGGGCCCGCCATTTATAATGGTCGCCATTGAGCCAGACCCGGGTGATGTTTTCAAAATTTTTATCCGCAGCCACTTCGTTAGGAGGCAGGTGGTTGTGGTAATCGATGATGGGCATGTCCTTGGCGTACTCATGGTAAAGCAGTTCCGCAGTGGGGTTGGACAGCAGGAAATTCTGGTCAATAAATTTTTTCATATAGCCTGATTCCGTTAGATAAATCGGTGGACCTAAAGTAGTTAAAATCAGGGGGGTAGGGTTAAAAAACTACGCAAACGTTACCGATGAAGGGATTCGCTGCGCGAATCAGAAAAAATAGGGTGGGAAGGGTGGTTGGGGGATGCGGATAGGTTATGTACTGCCTGCGGCAGAAGGCGAAATGGGAACGCGGATGACGCGGATTGGGCGGATTAACGCGGATTTTTTGCCTACGGCAAAAGAGAGAGAGGAACACGGATTTGTTCTGCCTGCGGCAGGAGGGATATGGGAACGCGGATGACGCGGATTGGGCGGATTAAAGCGGATTTTTTGCCTACGGCAAAAGAGAGAGAGGAACACGGATTTGTTCTGCCTGCGGCAGGAGGGATATGGGAACGCGGATGACGCGGATTGGGCGGATTAACGCGGATTTTTTGCCTACGGCAAAAGAGAGAGAGGAACACGGATTTGTTCTGCCTGCGGCAGGAGGGATATGGGAACGCGGATGACGCGGATTGGGCGGATTAAAGCGGATTTTTTGCCTGCGGCAAAGGATAGCGAGGAACATAGATTTAACTGATTGGACGGATAAGTAGGGATTCGTTTTGCCTGCGGCAAAATGTTAGATAGGAAAAAACAGGATTTTCATGATCTTTTTCCCCTACAGAAATAGGGTAGGGTTTATAATTTTCTCAAAAAAAATGGAAATGATACATGAAGAAGTGACAGAGAATATTATTAGAGCATTTTATAAAGTTTATAATACACTCGGATACGGATTTCTAGAAAAAGTATACGAAAGCGCATTTTACCTTGAAATTTTGCAAAGTGGTTTACAAGTGATCAGACAAAGCAAAATTCAGGTGTTTTACAATGGATATGAAGTGGGAGAGTATTTTGCAGATCTTTTAGTTGAGGGTATTGTGATAATAGAAATTAAAGCGGCTGTTAACCTTGCAGAAGAACATGAACGGCAATTAATCAATTACCTGAAAGCAACTGATAAAGAAGTTGGGCTATTGATGAATTTTGGTAAGAAGCCTGAATTTATAAGGAAAGTCTTTCGTAATACATTGAAGTAGTATAATTCTTTGAATGACTTTTCCGCGAAAATCCGCCTAATCCGCGTCATCCGCGTTCCCATTTATTTGCGTAGCAAAACCTTTGATAAAGAGGTTGGGCTATTGATGGATTTTGATAAGAAGCCTGAATTTATAAGGAAAGTCTTTCGTAATACATTGAAGTAGTATAATACTTTGAACGACTTATCCGCGAAAATCCGCGTAATCCGCGTCATCCGCGTTCCCATTTATTTGCGTAGCAAAACCTTTGATAAAGAGGTTGGGCTAATGATGGATTTTGATAAGAAGCCTGAATTTATAAGGAAAGTCTTTCGTAATACATTGAAGTAGTATAATACTTTGAACGACTTATCCGCGAAAATCCGCCTAATCCGCGTCATCCGCGTTCCCATTTATTTGCGTAGCAAATACTTCCGCAGGAAGCCATCAAGCCCGCAGGGCTGCTCATCCGCACTTAGTATTTAAATACTTTCCCTCCCGCCATCACCTCCTGTGTCTTCTCATTAAAAGTGGCTTTTGATCCCGTCCGGGAGGCGGCTGTCACCATGATACAGGCGATGGAATGATTGTATCCTGCTTCCACCGGTGCATTGGGTTGTTTGCGGCTGCGGATACATTCCATCCAGTTGCGTACATGCGCTGAGGTAAGTGAATCTCCCCCGGTATTAGCACTGGCCACTGCTTTTACAGAAGCATCTGCCAGGTTAAACTCAGGTAACAGATTTTCTTTCATCCCCATTGCTTCCGCGTGGTTCTTTCTTAAGCCGCCCTTGGGAGAAACTTTATTGGTGATCAGGTTTAATTCTCCACCATTTGAATAATATAATTCAGATGGATTCTCGTCGCCATTATGTTGTCTTGATAAATAAGTTACCTGGAAACCGGATGAAGCATCGTTTTCAGGACCATAATCAAATACCGCTGTGAGGGTATCCCAGTTTTTGCGTCCGTCTTTCCACATATAAATACCGCCATTGGCGACTACCGAACGGGGATGCTGCAGACCGCTGAACCAATGCACAGTGTCAATCTGGTGACTCATCCACTGACCGGGTAAACCGGATGAATAAGGCCAGAACAAACGATACTCCAGGTATTTGCGTGGATCCCATTTCTCGAACGGACGATTTAATAAAAATCTTTTCCAGTCGGTATCTTTTTCCTGCAACTGCGCTACCAGGGCCGGTCTTCTCCAGCGACCGGGCTGATTCACATTCCAGGTAAGTTCCACCATGGTGATAGGGCCGAATTTGCCGGATTTGATAAATTCATCTGCGGCAATATAATTTGTTCCACTTCTTCTTTGCGATCCAATCTGTACAATTCGGTCTGTTGCCTTGATCGCTTTTAATGCAGCCCGGTTATCTTCCATGGTTTCGGCAAATGGTTTTTCCACATAGGCATCACAACCTGCTTTTACCGCTTCAATGGCATGGAGGGCATGCTGGAAATCGGAGGTGGCTACAAAAACAGCATCTACATTTTTTGAAGCATAGAGCTCTTCGTTATTGCGATAGCCAATTATGTCATGCCCAATTTTCTCTTTCAGAAAAGCTACCCCCTCTTCTCTGCGTTTACTCCAGATGTCAGATACCGCCACGAAATCAAAATTCAATTCCTTATAGTGATTGGAAAAGCAGGGAAACAAAGTCTGCCGGAACCGGTCCGAAAATCCAATCGCACCTACTCTTACCCGGTCATTGGCACCAATGATACGACCATAACTTTTAGCACTAAAGCCCATTCCTGCAATATAAACAGCAGCAGAGGCTTTGGCTGTATCCTGGATAAACTGGCGACGATTCGGCATGTTAAATGTTTTATGAATCAGTTGATAAAAAATAACCTAATATCTCAATATCCTAATATCCCGCCTGCGCTAATGCTTTCGGAGAGCAAGCCCACTAGCCACTTGCCACTTACCTCTACCTGATCTCTCTGATCTTCATATTCCTGAACCACACTTCGTTTCCATGATCCTGCAATAAAATATTTCCTTTCTCTTGCGCCCCAAAGCCCTTATACTTTTCATACTTGGACCGGGCCACCAGTGCATCGAATATATTACTCTTTCTTTCGTATTCCACTACTTTAAATCCATTCAGCCAGTGCTGAACGATATTATTGGGATACACAATGATCCTGGCCTGGTTCCAGTCGCCAATTTTACGCTGGAATCTTTTCTCCTGTTTGTAAGAAGGAATCAGATCATATAAACTGGCCAACGTACGATTGCCTACCACGCCCATTTTGGCGTCGGGGTGTTTTTCATCATCCAGTAACTGGTATTCCAGTCCTATGCCTGATTTACCTCCTGTTTCAAATGCTTCATTCACAAAATACTTTACACCTGAATTGGCCCCTTCGGTGAGTTTGAACTCAAATACCATTTCAAATGCGGCATATTGTTTATTGGTAACAATATCATTTCCGGTCTCGGAACCATCGGAGGATGAAATTTTGATCATGCCATCCTTTACCGACCATCTTTTGCCAGGAGTTTCAGTGCTTTGCGCCACCCGCCAGTTGGTGAAATCTTTTCCATTGAATAATAAATCAAATCCCTGGGATTGCTCCTGTGCTGAAAGCTGATTGAGCAGGAGATTGACAACCGGTGTCTGGTCCCAGGGCGAAGGTTTAAGTTTTTCTGTCTGGATACGGATATTTTTCCAGCGAATGGTCATGCCTTCTTTCATCGTACCATAAATGGCATGTACCTGCAGGGCGATAAAGCCTTTGGCCGTCATGTCATCGATCAAATGTGCTACGGGAATACCGTTGATCCAGGTACGTAAAACGGAGCCGATAGCTTCGATTCGGTACTTGTTCCATTCGCCTTTTTTGAAAGCTTTTTTTCCATCCGGGTTCAGGTTGGGAATATAAAGCCAGTCGCGTCGGGCTTCATCATAAATGCCACCACTCCAGGCCCGGTCTGTTGGATCTACTTCCATCTGGTACCCATGCACCCTGTTATCCTGGTAGTCGGGCTTGGACAAACTCCGGAACTGAATACCAGAGTTCATTGCATCATCAACTTTTAATTCCAGTTCGAGAATAAAATCACCATATTCTTCATTGCTGCATAAAAAAGAGTTGGGAGTATTGGCAACGGTGCGACCTACAATCTCACCATTCTCCACACTGAAAAGCGCCTTGCCATTTTTTTGTGTCCATCCTTTCAGGTCCTTTCCATTGAAGAGTGGTCGCCAGTTTTGCGCAGCTGATTGATAATGGATAGTTGCTGCTAACAAAATACAGATCAACGCCCTTTGGATAGAGAGTATCATATGGTGCAATTTTGAGGGCCGATAAGTAAGGCCCGATGCCACTAATTTAAGGGATTTACGGGATGGATTTGTCCTTCCCTGTCCTGATTCGTACTCAGATTCCCTGCAAACTTCGGTACAAGCCATATTCCAGTCCCCTGAGTTCGGCCAATCCTCTCAAGCGGCCAATTGCGCTATAACCGGGATTTGTTTTTTTGTCCAGGTCATCCAGCATCTGGTGCCCATGATCCGGACGCATGGGGATGGAAATTTTTCTTTCCTGCATGATGCCGATAATGGCTTTCACCACTTCGTACATGTTTACATCTCCTTCCAGGTGGTTGTCTTCAAAAAAATCACCCCATTCATTCCTTCTGGTACTGCGCAGGTGAATAAAATGAATCCGGTTGCCAAATCTTTTTATCATGGCCGGAAGATCATTATCAGCTCTTACCCCAAAGGATCCAGTGCAAAAACAAAGACCGTTGTTCAGGGAGGGTACGGCATCAATCAGTTCCTGTATATCCGCAGCCGTGCTCACTACCCTTGGCAATCCCAGAATCGGATAAGGAGGATCATCCGGGTGTATCACCATGTTAATACCGCATTCATCTGCTACCGGAATCACCTGTTGCAAAAAGTAAATCAGGTTTTTTCGCAACTGGTCTGCATCGATTCCTTTGTAAGTATCCAGCGCCTGCTGGAATTGTGCAAGGGTGAAACTTTCTTCACTACCGGGTAATCCGGCAATGATATTGCGTTGCAGTTGTTGTGTTTCAGCCGCATCCATGTTTTCCCATCTCTCTCTGGCCCTCACCAGCTCTCCGGCACTGTACTCATTGGCTGCGTTTTTTCTTTGCAGCATGTACACATCAAAGGCAATAAACGCAGCTTTCTCAAAGCGAAGCGCTTTGCTGCCATCTTCAACTGTATAAGCCAGGTCGGTGCGGGTCCAGTCGAGGACCGGCATGAAATTATATGTTACTATTTGAATACCGCAGGTAGCCAGATTACGGATGGACTGCTGATAGTTTTCAATAAATTCTTCAAAACCTGCTGCCTGTGTTTTGATGGCTTCATGTACTGGTACACTTTCCACTACAGACCAAATCATTCCGGCCGCTTCCACTTCATTTTTCCTTTTCATGATTTCTTCCACAGTCCAAACAGCTCCATTGGGAAGATGGTGCAGGGCGGTGACTACGCCTGTACATCCGGCCTGACGTATATCGGATAAACGAACCGGATCATTGGGGCCAAACCAGCGCATGGTTTGCTGCATCAGATAGTTTGTACGCATTACCTGGTAATTTTTGTTTTGGACTTTTGCGAAAAGGCTGCGCTGCCGGTTACATTGAATAATTCCAGTGCCTTTACTTTTTTGCTTTCTACTACAAAATTAAAGTAGGGTGCTTTTTGAGGGCCCCAGCGCAGGTGACTGTTTCGTACACGAATACTCTCCGCATTCTCAAAATAGAATCCGGAAGTGCTTCCTTTTACAAATCCTTCCACATCAGCCGGCCGGCGATCATAAATGCCGCCGGGTACATCCGTTGTTTTATTGATCAGCAGATCAATATTGTCAAAAACGATGTTGTCGATTTTGTCAGGGGATTCGGCACTCACGTATACACCATTTTCACTGCTGCAACTGATATTATTAAAGTAAATATTCTTCACCTGTCCAACCCTTCCCTCTGTAGCGCCCTTCGGGAAACGCCAGTTGGCATCTTTATGGTTGATCTTCGCCCTTCGGTAAGCCGTGATATAAATGGGCTCCGCCTTTCCCCACCACACATCACTGAATAAGTGTCCTTCAATGATCATGTTTGAAAAGATGACATCACTCACCACTCCTTCATCCCGGTTCTGAATGCCTACCCCGCGATTACTGTTCTTGATGATACAATTATTGAACAATACCTGGCGTATGGTGTCCATGTTTTCGGAACCGATTTTGATGGCACAACTCCGGGAGGTCATGGTGCAATTGGTTACCGTAATATTTTCGCAGTTGCCAAATTCTTCATATTCCCTGCGGTTCTTCAAACAGATACAGTCATCCCCGCTTTCGATATAACAATCACTGATGCGCACATTGCGGCTGTGGTCAAGATCAATGCCATCACTATTTCGGACTTTCAGACTGTTTAACAGGGTCAGGCCGGAGATAACGACATCATCACAGCCTATGAGATGGATGGTCCAATAAGCAGCATTCCCGATTTTCAGATCATGGATGCGGATATTTTTTCCCCCGATGATGGTTATCACATGCGGTCGGGGATCCATTATATTAAAGGGTTTCAGCACATAGGAATCTTCCAGTTCTGCCCCCATAAAGGAGATGCCATTGCCGTTGATTTCACCCAAGCCGCTAAGCATGACATTCTCCAGCTTTTCCCCTCCAATCCAGATGGTTCCCTCACCAGGATTATCACGGAAGGCACTTTTGGTATATATCTTTTCATCAGGATTGGCGAGGAGCACGGCACCTGCTTCCAGGTGCAGGTTAATATTTGATTTCAGTTGGATGGGCCCTGACAGATAAACATGACTGGCTGGAAAAAGCACCTGGCCTCCGCCAGCAGCGGCACAGGCATCAATGGTTTTTTGTATGGCTATAGCATCATCTGTTTTGCCATCACCGGCAGCGCCATGATTGATTACATTAAATACCTTCTGTGCATTTGTAGTAATACTGCCCAGGCAAACCAGTACGATCAGTAACTGTTTCAATTTATTCATTAGATAATCCTTTTGATCTGGCTGCAGGATCGCTGCCCCAGTTGCCAGGCTGTTCGCTCAGCCAGCATTCCAGTTGTCCGCCCTGCATGATCATATTATAAGTGATATAGTTTTTCGAATATAGTTTTCCGTTCCAGTTTAGTTGTTTGATATAAACCGCTTTTGATGAGGGGCGATGTACGATGATGCTGAATTTTTTCCCGCCGGTTAATTGCAATTGAATATGGTCAAAGAGGGGTGTGGTGAAAATATATTCGCCGGATACGGGATTCACAGGGTAAAAGCCCATCGCTGCAAATACATACCAGGCACTCATTTGGCCAGCATCATCATTGCCGCTCAGTCCACCGGGTCCCTCGCTGTATTCTTCTTTAAGGATATTGCTGACAAGTTCCTGGGTTTTAAATGGGGAGGCCGTGTAATTGTATAAAAAGGGGATCTGGTGCCCTGGCTCATTGCCATGCCAGTATTCATTTTTCAGGAATAAACTATCCAGTGCATTTTCAAATGATTTGTCTCCGCCCATCAGGTTGGCCAGTCCGGGTATATCCTGTGGCACATAAAAACTATACTGCCGGGATGTGCCTTCAGTGATATAAAATTCACGGATATCAGGATGAAAAGAACTGGCCCATCGTCCATCAGCATGTTTCCCTCGGACCATACCATCTGCTTTACTGAAAACATTCCGGTAGTTGAATGCACGCTGCCGTAAAACCTGCTGATCATCTTTTTTGCCAAGAGACTTTGCCATGGTATACAATGCATAATCATCATAGGCATATTCCAGGGTCCGGCTGACCTGTTCTTTTTTATGAAAGGCCTCCTGTACACTATCTTCAACCGGGATATAACCAAATTGTAAATAAGAAGGCAAGGCCCTTCTGCCCATGCCATTTTTATAGGTGGCAAAATCAGCCGGTGTTTCAAATGCATTTTTTCGCATGAGGGCATAAGCTGATTGTACATTAAAATTTCGTAGCCCTTTATTATAGGCGGCAGCGATGTAAGCAGCAACATGATCGCCGATCATGGCTGCTGTGTAATTATTCCAGCAGGGAAAAATGGGAAGCCAGCCGCCCTGCTCTCCTTTGGCGATCAGCGAACGGATAAAAGCATTGCTGAGGTCGGGATCCAGTATTTCAAAAAGGGGGAGTTGGGCACGGTAAACATCCCACATCGAAAAATCATCATAATAATTTCCGTTCCTGCTTTTTTGTAACTGGTATTTTCCTGCAAACTGCGGATAATGTCCATCCACATCATTGAATAAACGGGGATGCTGCATGCTATGGTAAAGTGCCGTGTAAAAGACTTTTTTCTGCTGCTCATTTTTAGTCTCAATCCGAACTTGTCCAAGCGCTTTTTCCCATACCATCCTGGCTTTGTTTTTCAACTGCTCAAAGCTTTGTTTTCCAATTTCTGCCAGGAGGTTGGCACGGGCTCCCTGCCAGCTGCAAAATGAAGTGGCAGCCCTGATCTCAAGGGTTTCCCCTTTTTGCAGAAAAAAACCGGCATAGATGGTTGCTCCTTTTTGATTGGCAATACTGTCTTTATTGAAAAGACCTTCTTCACTGAAACTGCCGCTCACATGAAATGGTTTATTTGTCTTCAAATAGAACCAGCCGTTAAACCCGCCGGACTCTCCCCAACCCTGATATATCCGATGAACAGGATTGTAACCACTGATGGATGCGGTGGCAGGATCTGCTTTTACAGCACCCATGGCTTCATCACTATTGGGTTGCACCAGTAAATAAAGACTGTCAGTTTGTAATACTTTAATCCGGATGATTGCTGCCCGGAGGGTAGGGGTGACGGAAATAATAAACCGTTCAGTCCGCAGTTCATAATAATAGGGCGTGGTGGTTTCCTGCTGGTGTAAAAAAGGAACAGCATATTGCTTTAAACTTGTTTTTAAAGTGCCCACTACAGGCATCAGGGTAAAACTGCCATAGTCCTGTGTGCAAGAGCCGCTGATCCAGTGCGTTCCTCTAATACCACTGAACAGGCTGTCGCGGTAAAAATAAGGAGGCTGACATTTGACTTCAGTGGTTCTTGTTTGTGCGGTCCATTGCGTCATGGCAAAGGGAAGCGTAGCTGCCGGAATGGTATTGGCGTTTTTTTCAGTACTTCCAGCTTCACTGTGTTTGAGGGCACTGATGGTGGTGGAAGGAGCCGTTCCCGACCAGGGTTGCACATATTGTACCAGCGACTGTGCATACTGGTGCTGATGCAAACACAGCATTGCCGGCAACAAAAACAGCAACAGTTTTTTGATCTTCATTTCTTCAATTGAAGTTTACTCCTTTCAACAGATGGTAGCATTCCGGGAAAAAGGAAACGGTGAGTTATTCCAGGATGGCTACAAAACCACCATTGGGTTTTATTTTCACTGCCATTCTTGCACTGGTGAACAGGGGCAGTTCCCTGAACAATCCCTCTCCGTCTGTATCGGTAATCAGGCGACCGCTCCCTTTTTTAAAGGGCACCAGATCAATATTGATTTTCTTTTCTTCTTTTTCTGCATTGATACCGGCGATATACCATCTGTTACCGCTTTTGCGGGCGAGCACAATGTATTTGCCCGGATACCCATCAATGAATTGCACATCATCCCATGACCCGGGCAGCTCCTGTAAAAAGCTGGTCACAAAAGCAGGCACTTTATCCATTTGCTCGGGGTTTTGCGCATAGTGCTGGATACCGGATAAAAACAGAACAGATAAAGCCAGTTCAAATGTTGGAGAAGTACGACGAATGGATTTAGAATGCGTCAATCCTGTCAGGTTCATCGGCGTGAAGTCCATCGGGTCAAATGCATTGCGGGTAAATGGCAATACCGTACAATGCGAGGGCTGTTCATCAGCGGCTGCCTGTCCGAATGTGACCATCTCCATACCATGCACGGCTTCGGCCGACATCAGGTTGGGATAAGTGCGTTGCCATCCACGTGGCAAAGTAGCACCATGAAAATTGACAAGCAACTTGTAACGGGCGGCATCTTCCAGTATGTCAATATAGTATTGCATCATGGATTGTCCGTCGCCGCCGAAGAAATCAATCTTTACTCCTTTGATACCCATCGCTTGCAAACGACTGAACTCTTTTTCTCTGCCGGGCTTGGTGAGCAATAATCCCTTGGGATGGTATTTGACGGTATTCCAGTCACCGGCAGAATTGTACCAGAGAATCAGTCCTACTTTTTTTGTTTTGCCGTAATTGGCCAGCTCAGTGATTTTATCATATCCGATTTTGGTATCCCAGTCAGCATCAATCAGACAGTATTCCCATTTCATCTTGCTGGCAAAGTCGATATATTTTTTCTGCTCATCATAGGTAATAAAATTATCCTTGCTGTTGATCCAGCTCCAGGAAGCCTTTCCGGGTTTGATGAAATCATTATCCATTTTAATGGCCTTGGCTGCCAGATCAGTACCCAGTGTGGAGGTGGCGATTGTTCCTAAACTTCCGATTGTGAGAATTCTCCAGGGACTGTACCAGGGTTTGTTATTCACTGGCAGGGATCCTTTACCAGTGAAGACTTCTCTCGGATCAGGGAAGCCAGTAGAATAAACGGCAGCAGCACTGTCATTGATGAGTTTTGTGCCACAGTAGGAGCCGTCCATTCCGGCTTCAGTGATCAACACCCAGTTGTTATTTGTTTTGAATAAAGCAGGATAAACCCAGCCGGATTTTAATTTTGAAACCGTTCCAACGGGAACATCCTTGTAATAATGTTCTTCATAAGCCGGATTACATTGCTCCCAGCCTGATTTAGCCACACTCATGGGTTGCAACCAGGCGCGGGTGGAGGGGTCAAAGCTAAAAGAGCTGTATTCTTTTGTAATGGTCGTCATTGATTTTACAGCAGGGAAAAAATATCGAAACGCAAATCCATCATTACTCGCACGAAAAATAATTTGCAGTTGATTGCCCTTGCTGTTTCGGAGGGTAAAAATGGTTTCATTGCCAGTATAGGTGATCTCCGATTTTTTTGCATTCTTCATCTGGTATTTATCTTTCACCCCTGCGGCTTTGGATACGGAAATAAGTGTCATCCCATCAGCAAAGGATTGATCACTGCAATCAATTCCCAGCCGGGATGATCGGATCACGGGTTCGTTATCCTTTTTTATTGTGTAGAATATTTGTCCGTTTTGAATGTCCAGTTGGGCAGTAATGGTTTTATCCGGACTGATGCATTGATTTGTGCCCTGTCCACTAAGCAGAAGATTGCTTACACTAAGACTGATGAATAAGAAGATTTTTTTCATAAAGAATGATTTCAATGAAACCTGAGTTGGTGTTTGAAGGGAGTTACGCCTGTCAAAAATACCTGAGTTCCTTTGGTTTTCAGACTCCCAAAATGGGTGCTGTATCTTTCGCCTTCCAGATTTTCAGGTACCGCACCGGCTAATACACCCGGGCCAAAGCTGATTTGGTCGCCTTCCATTGTATAAACTGCTGACGGTCCGGCCAGGCATTGATTGCCTTTGGCATCGGTAGTTAGACCGCTGAAACTGCCTCCCTCATTGAAACAAAGTTCAATAGTAACGGGTACTTTCTGCTGCCCGCTGATGATAAATTCCAATTCAACCTGTCCGTCTTTCTCCGTCAGGTATATCGTTGTGTCAAGGGTTTTGATATTGCTGGTGGGGCGATTGGAGAAATCCATTTTGTTCCAGAAGCGGTTATCAATACTTGGGCTCAGGGTGTAATCGCCTGATTTTTTTCTTTTTGACAGTGGCAGGGGCTGGTAATACGGTATCTGTAATTTTTTGTGCAGAACGTAGCGATTGCCTTGTTTTTGTAATCCTTCACTATAAAAATAACCCATGCTGAAAAAGGTAGTGGAGAGTCGCAGGTATTTCAATATAGCTTTCCCTTTGCGATAACTGAAAAAATCCGGACTGCAGGAACGGCCCGATGCGATGATGAGGGGCCAGTCAATACCGCCGAATAGTGTGATGCTGGTTTGCTGATTTTTTATCCTGAGCAGGTGGGAAGTGGCAAAGAGTTTTTCATATCGCTCTGGCAATAGGGTGGCAGAAGGTAATTCCTGTTGCAATGTTTCATTTTCCTGGAAATAGAAAAGCCCTTGTTCCAGCACTTCTTTTTCAAACCAGGGTGTTGCTTCAATCATTTTGCAAATGGCAGCCAACTGCCGGTCCTGATCAAGTATAGCGAGATAACGATATTGCAGATAGAGAATAGCTGAATGACGGGCCAGGTACTGATCCTGTCTGCGTGAATCATTGCTGACCAGGTCTCCATTGGCTTCCTGGTAATAATAATACATGCGGAGATTCTTTCGCACATATTGAAGCAGCCCGATTTTGCTGAGCATGCGGGCCATGGTAATAAATGCAGTGTTCTCCACCATGGAATAAGTGCCGCTTCTCTCGGGATAATGTCCGTCTGCATCCTGAAAAATGCCTTCTCCCAGCCATTCATTGATCCGGGCTACATATTTTTTATCAGGATAGAGATGATTCAATTGTGAAAGCGCAGCACAAATCACCCATCGGTGATTGGGTGTATGGATGCCGCCGGTACGCAGGGCCTCTCCGGCCTTGAGTAATAAATTTTTTAACTGACCAAGCAGTGGTTGAAGTACCGCTAAAGATTGTTTTTGCAGATTGCTGGTAGCGGTACACACAATTTCCACTATGAAAGCCGTGTCAGGGGGCGATTCCAGGTTGCCGATATTAACGGTGCCGTCTTCAACCTGAGAGAAGGTAAGAAAACGAGCCAGTATTTCCATTTTTGCCAGTACCCGGGCGTCCTGAAAATAGGCCGATCCTTTTTGACAATAGGAAGCGGACAGGACCGAAAATTCATACGCTGTTTTGCGGCTGAAACTTAATTTTCCTTCCTGAACCGTTTCAAGCAGACTACCCACCTGTTTGTCATTCAGGCTGATCATGCGTTGCAGTAATGCTTCATCAACGATAACAACCTTGTTCATGGAAAACAATGGCTGACAAAGAGGTGCCAGTGCGACCAGTGTTCCGGTTTTTAAAAAGTCGGCCCTTTTCATTTTATTTCTATTTACTACCAGAATATTGTGTACAAAGCAGCCAGGATGCCACAGATGATCACTGATCCCACAACAAATGCAGGATTTACTTTGAAAAGTGATTTATCTACTTCAATGGTATGCCGGTCTTTTTCACCTTTTGGCCAGATCAGACTGATCGCCACCATAACCAATATTACAGTAAAGAAAGTAATCGTCATCCGGTCCAGAAAAGGATAATTTGGAAAGGCTCCACCTGTCCAGTCCGGCAAAAATTTTAATATCGTGGAAACAGGAATCGTAATCACAGCTCCGGCCAGTGCGGCTGCAGCGGTGGTTCTTTTCCAGAACATACCAAGGAGGAAGATGGCCAGTACACCGGGCGAGAGGAAGCCGGCATATTCCTGAATAAACTGATATGCCTGATCCAATGAGCGAAGCGCTGGTGTAATCAAGGCCGCTATCAGCATAGAAATGATCACTGCCCAGCGACCCACTTTCACCACTTTGCGATCCGGCGCTTCTTTGTTGAAATATTTTTTATAGATATCAAGCGACCAGATGGTGGAGATACTATTGGCCTTTCCTGCCAGTGAGGCAACAATGGCGGCTGTGAGGGCAGCAAAGGCAACTCCTTTCAATCCGGCAGGTAATAAATTCATCAGGGTGGGGTAGGCATGATCCGGTTTAAGTACACCTGCATCTGTCATCTCCTGCTGGAACATCCCGTTTTGATGTAATACATACATGATGATACCCGGGAGTACTGCAATTACAGGGATTAATAGTTTCAGAAATGCAGCGAATAAAATACCATTTCGGGCTGTTTTCAAATCAGCGCCCAGTGCTCTTTGTACTATGTACTGGTTGCATCCCCAATAAGCGAGGTTGTTGATCAGCATACCTCCGATCAGTACCGATAATCCAGGTAGGTCCATATAATTCGGATTCGATTTATCCAGAATCATGTGAAAATGATCCGGGGCTTCTTTTCTCAATACTCCGAGGGCACTGAGTATGTCACCTTCATATCCGAATTTATCGGCCAGCAAAGTAAGAGCAAGATAGGTGGTCACCAGTCCGCCAATTAAAAGTACGAGTACCTGTATGACATCAGTGTAGCCGATTACTTTCATTCCGCCCAGCGTAACAATAATGGAAAAGATGCTTAGACCGGCGATACTCCATTCAAAACTCAAAGGCGAAATAGAAGAAATGGCCAGTGAACCCAGATAGATAATAGATGTCAGGTTCACAAAAACGTATACCAATAACCAGAATACGGCCATAATGGTACTCACCGTATCACTGTACCGCTGCGCCAGAAACTGGGGCATGGTGTATATTTTGTTCTTCAGGTAAATGGGTAGCAGGAAAACCGCCACCAGGATAAGGGTGGCAGCGGCCATCCATTCATAAGTGGAAATAGCCAGGCCAATTTTAAATCCGGAGCCGGACATACCGATGAAATGTTCGGCTGAAATATTCGAGGCAATCAGAGAAGCACCAATGGCCCACCAGGTCAGTGAACCTTCGGCCAGGAAAAATTCTTTGGAGCTTGTGGTCTTTGATTTCTTCCGGTGATAGATATAATAACCATAGGCCGAAACGGCGATGAAGTAAATCAGGAAGACAATATAGTCTGCAGTTTGTAATGTATGCATGGGCAATCGTTAATCGTTGGTTGTTGTTGTTTCTGTTGAAAGTGTTTTTATCAGAGCTTCAGGAAAATTTTCTTTTTATATAACCAGTAAAGTCCTGCTAACTGGATCAATGCCACACCCGTCCATAGCAGGGCATTGTACCAGGCTGCAGGAAACAGGCGGATCAACCCGCCAAAAACAAAATCGGAACTCGATTCGAAATTTACCAGCCCGTGTGCTGCCATATAGATCAGAATGGAATTCATGCCTATCCATACCAGGGGAGTGCTCCAACTTTTCAAATCCCGCACATCAATGATATAGAAGAAGAGTGCGAAGAGGGTCATGCTCCAACCTCCCGCAAAAAGGACATAGGTACTGGTCCACATATTTTTATTAATAGGGAAAGCCCATCCCCAGGCATAACCCGTCAGGATACAAACAATGCCTGCTCCGAAAATTGTGACAGCCTTGCGGGAACTATTCCAGTTGGCAGGCGCCAATTTTAAAAATTGTCCGGTAAATATGCCGAGCAGGGCAGAAGCGATGGCGGGTATATTCGACAAAAGACCTTCGGGGTCATAAACTTTCCGGTGTAGTTTGCCGGGTAGAAAATTCCGATCGACCCATGCTGCCAGATTTCCTTCCGGGGTTAAATCACCGGGACCAAATCCCGGCACCGGTACAAGCGTCATCATGGCCCAGTAACCGAGTAGTAATCCGATGCACCAGGCCAATTGTGCTTTTGGACGGCAATAAAGAAAGATCATTGCTCCGAAGAAGCAACTGATGGCAATACGTCCGAGTACACTGGCAAAACGGGTATTTTCATATCCCTTTAGTTGAAGGGCGCCATTTACTACCATGCCCAACAAGA
The DNA here is from genome assembly GCA_016720745.1 of Chitinophagaceae bacterium. GTDB lineage: Bacteria > Bacteroidota > Bacteroidia > Chitinophagales > Chitinophagaceae > JJ008. The sequence goes on from JADKKA010000019.1 coordinate 287,940, forward strand.
TCAGGATGACACTGCGTTTAAAAACGGAGAAGATAATTTTACGACGGGCGGCTGTTTTGTCTGTGGCTTGTTGTAATTGTTTGCCAAAAGAAAAAGGCATGCTCACTCCGGCAATAAAAATAAAGAGCGGGAAGATCAGGTCATAAAAAGTAAAGCCGTTCCAGACCGTATGATGCAATTGGTTGCTGATCCCAATTAATATTTTTTCAATAAAGGAAAGATTATCGTTACCGGCAATTTGCCAGTTCGTTTTATCCTGTACCAGACCGTGATTTTGCTGAATCACAGCAGCAAGACCATGAAATATGCCTTCCCCGCAAACAATCCAGAACATGTCAAAGCCACGAAGGGCATCCAGTGAGCGGAGACGTCCGGGGATCGAAGAGGTTGATAATATGGTTGAGGGCTTGTTCATTTATTTTTTTATCTCGTTCCGGTAAATTACCCGGCCTTCATAGTCAATGGCCTGAATAATTAAGGTTTGGGGCAGCACAGCGAATGAAAAAAACCCATATGCGGAAGCGGCCATTTTACTGCCTGGTATCAGTTGGGCCCAGGTTCTTTCCGAAGCGGCTCCCGATATGATATAATGTGGGCCTTCGGCCCTTTGAATATGTTGCAAACTGTGATCATGCCCGGCAAGGTAGGCATCCACTTTGTATTTTTTTAATATGGGATCCAGTGAATAGCGCACGGCCTGCACATCATAATCTTCTGTCCGGATACTACCGGTATACATAGGATGATGTCCTACAACGATTTTCCATTTGATACGGGGGTCTTTCTGGCTGAGTTCTTTTTCGATCCATTTTTTCTGGCGGGTACTGTCCTGCGTTTTGACATTCGGGCCGTATTCACTATTGGAATAAAATTTTGGGATAAACGGATTGGTGTCAATAAAAAGAATCAGCACTTTGCTGGCGGTGTCACCGGGAATAGAAAAAAGTTTTGAATAATAACGGGAGGGCATTCTCCAGCGCCTGCTGATTTGGGAATATTTTACCTGAGCCTCGGGGTTGCTTTTATAATCATGGTTGCCGAGTACAGGATACCAGTCCCATTGCAACCTGAAGTCGGTATAGATGTCTTCATAAGAATATCTCCAGAGAGGATCCCATTCACTGATCACGCCGCTGGGATAAAAATTATCACCAGTGGAGATGGTGAATTGGGATTGGATCCGGTTGGCTGTTTTGCCCATTTGCACCGCTACTTCTCGTTGGTGATCGGCCCCATTGCGGCCCCAGTCGCCCATGACGATAAAGTTCAGGGCCTTTGGGAAAAGGGCAATGGTATCAGTGCCCTGTGAATAAAGGCTGTCCGCAATCCATACCTGGGATTGCGCAAAACAACTGTTGCAAAAAAGAAAAAGAATAATCAGGGCCTTCATTACTAAGGAATTTAAAAAATAAAACCCGAAGTAGACACTCCGGGTTTCTGCTGTTTATAATAACTGCTAATTGTAGCCGGGGTTTTGGGTCAGCTTGGGATTAACCGCGATTGCTGATGTGGGAATCGGGAAAATCCGGCGATAAGTTTCCGAGTTTGTTTTGGAAAGGCCCCAGGCATCTTCAAATCTTCCAAAACGGATCATATCATTTCTCATCCAGCATTCCCAGCTCAGTTCACGGCATCTTTCTGCATAGATATCGCTCAGTGTTACTGCTCCAAGCGCTGCGCTTGTTGTTCTTACAGCACGAAGTGCATTGGTCAGTGAAAGAGCGGTATGGCCGAGTGTGGCTGTTCCGCCACGCAAAATAGCTTCCGCTTTTGTTAAGAGGATATCTGAATAACGGAAAACAGGAACGTCATTATTTTGATTACGGGTTGTTGAATTCGGGTCAGGCAGGAACTTTACATTCCGGTATCCTGAGTTCCAGGCGATTTCATCCCTGCCCAGATCGTATGAGTTGGCGCCCAGCCTAGTGCTGCTACCCAATGGGGTCAGGTTCAGGTGATAGGTAATATTGGTACTTCCTGCACCACCGGAATAAAACTGATCGTAGTTACTGTTGGTAGTTCTGATGATAATCGGACTGCCATCAGGCCAGTATTGCAAACCTGTCAGCCACTGATTATTCCGGATATCATTGGGGTCATTGAAATAGGCGTAAAACTCATTTGTAGTGCAACGCGGACCGCTGGGACGGTTATTGGTATAACCATTACCTGAGGTTTGGTTGATCACGATCTGGTTAAAGGTATAGGTGCCTGGGGTAGAACCGGAATAACGGTATTTAACACCCAGATTCCTGTTCAGGTCATAACGGCCATAAAACATATATCCGCCTGAAGTAGAAGGGTCAAAGGGGATATTGAAAATAAACTCTTTGAATGCAGGACCGTTTGTTGGTGCGAACATGTTGAAATAGGAAGATCTTGGTTCCAGCGCATATTGTGTACCACCACCTGCATTGATCACACTGTCGCAGGCTGCAATACACTCATTCCATTTTGGTGTACCGGTATACACCTCAGCATTCAGGTACATTTTTGCCAGCAGCGCATAAGCCATATAACGGGTGGGTTTGCCATAATTGGCAGTACCGGAAGCTGTCTTCAAAAAGGGGATAGCAGCTTTCAGTTCGCTTTCCACAAAATTGAAAACCTGTGTACGGGTTGCTTTTTCTTTCAGCTCTGTAACGCCATAGGCAGTGTCCAGCGGTACTCCGCCAAACATATCCAGCATATAGAAGTAAAATAATCCGCGCATAGCTTTCATCTCAGCGATACTGGTGTTTTTGGCAGCACCTTCATCAGCCCCTTTCAGCAGGAATAATACCTGGTTGGTATTTCCGATCAGATTACTCATGATCGACCATTCTGAGCTGATATTCGGATGGTCTTTTGTCCAGGTATGACGATGGAGATCCATGTAGCGGTTACCATCCACCCAGTCGGTGGCATACATTGGCAGTACCGATTCGTTGGTAGACTGACTGCTCACAAAGAAATGGTTGGTGGCATAATCATTCCTGTAAAGGGTATAAATCGTACCCATCAGGGCATTGAAATGTGCCTCTGTTTTGGGGAAGGTTTCACTGGTGAGCTCCGTGGTAGAAGGCACATCCAGTTTATGACAGGAGCTGAATGCAGCACCCGACAACAGCAACAGCATTATGTTTCTCATTATTTTTTTCATAATAAATTGTTTTTATAGTTATTGTAATGTCAGGTTTACACCCAGCATAATGGTACGGGTCTTGGGATAAAAATTGTTATAGTCAATACCGGGTGCAATACCGCCCTGGTTGATTTCAGGGTCAATACCACTATAATCGGTAATGGTGAACAAGTTGTTGCCTGTTACATAAAAACGCAGGCTGCTGATGCCCTTGGCCACTTTATTGAAAGTGTAAGCCAGCGTAGCGTTGTCCATTCTGACATAGCTGCCGCTTTCGATATAACGATTGGAGTAGAAGGAGTTTTTGATATCAGCTACTTTGTCATCTACAGCAGTTTTGATCAGGTTGTTTACGCCGGCTGCTGTTACATAAGAGAGATCAGCACGTGTAGCATTGAAGATCTTATGACCAAAGGTTCCGCGCAGGAAGAAATTCAGGTCAAAGTTCTTGTAACGGATATTATTATTCCATCCAAGCAGCAATTTAGGCTGTGCATTACCCATGTACCAGTAATCAGTACCGATACTGGGGAAGGAAGCACCAGATGTTTTTGTGCCATCTCTTTTATAAAACTGAGAGACCCCATTGGCATCCTTGCCTGCATAACTGAGTGTGAAGTACTGACCAATCGGATAGCCCACTTTCAGCAATTGAAGGGTCGCGCCTGTCTGGCCCGGACCTTCCGGATCTGAATAACGGGTTGAATCACCATTCGTATAAGCGTTTTTAAGGCTTGTAATCAGATTCTTATTATGCGACATATTCAGTGTGGTCGTCCAGGTGAAATTTTGCGTACTGACTGCTGTGGCATTAATGATCAGTTCGATACCGGTATTTTCTACATTACCGCCATTCACTACAATACGGCCACCGGGTACAATAGCAGGAGATACACTGATCGGGAAGATCATGTCTGAAGTCTTCTTTTTGTACCAGTCAATAGAGCCGGTGATTTTGTTGTTGAGGATGGCGAAGTCGATACCAAGGTTCGTGGTAGCCACTTCTTCCCATTTCAGATCAGGGTTATTCGCCTGGCTGGGTACAATCGCATTATCAAATACACCTGCATTATAATAAGTACCCTGCAGACCATAAATCAACTGGCTGTTATAGGCATTCACACCGCCTGAGTTACCGGAAACACCATAGCTGGCCCGGATTTTCAGGTCGTTGATCAGTTTCACATTGCTCATGAATTTTTCTCCACTGAGCCTCCAGGCAACGGAAGCAGATGGGAAATAACCCCAGCGGTTGTTATCACCAAATACAGAGCTGCCATCACGACGAAGGGAAGCCTGCAGCAGGTAACGCCCTTTGTAATTGTAGTTAACCCTTCCGAAATCAGAAATCAGTCTTGTTTTTTCGTAAACACGGGAAGGACCAAAATCAACCCGGTAACTGGAGATCGCATAAGGATTACCCAATGCCATGTTGAAGTAGCTCACATAATCGTTCAGGAAGTTGGTACTGGAAGCGCGGAAGCCATCTCCATTCACGTTTTCCTGGAAGGCATAACCAACTACGGCAGTAATCTGATGTTCTCCGAATTTTTTATTCCATGTCAGGAAACTTTCAGCTGTGGTAAAAGTGTTTTGGTAAGAGCTTCTGAAAGCAGAGCCATTCACACCAAATAAGTTGCCAATCAGCACGTGGGAGATACCGATACCGGGATCTGGGTTGTTATAAAAATTGGAAGTAGGATAGCGGCCATAGTAGCTGCCGTAATATTCACCATGCAGGGCGTTGTTCTTCTGAAAGGAAACACTGGAATTCCAGGTTAATCCCAAAGGAAGTTTTACTTCTGTGGTAAAGTTGGCTGTTAAGGTGCTGTACTTGGTATCGTCCTGTGCATTTTCGATTAATGCTTTCGGATTGAAATACCCGGAGATCGTCAGGTTCTCAAAAAAGGTACCATCTGGATTCATCACCGGTGATACAGGAAGGTGCTTAGCTGCCTGCAACAGTGCCACATTTTGTAATGGAACAAAATTCGCATTGCTGCTGGAGTTGGCAATGTTCAGTCCAAACTTCAGTTTATCGTTCAAGGCATATTGCTCAATGTTCAAACGGGCAATAATCCTGCGAAGACGGCTTCTGACAAGGATACCTTCCTTACTCAGATAGTTGATGCTTGCACTATAAGTACTGTGCTCTGTACCACCGCTGAAAGAAATATTGTGGTTCGTAGATACGGCACCGTCGCGCTGAATGGATTTTTGCCAGTCTGTATCCGCATTCTTGTCATCATTGGTACTATAACTTACACCGTTCGCACCTAAAAAGGCGCGGTGCTCGCCGGCATTCATCAACTCTAGGCTGCTGCTGATGCTTTCAATACCGATATAACCATTATAAGAAGTTTGCAGACTTCCTTTACGTCCTTTCTTGGTAGTGATCATGATCACACCTGCTGCCGCTCTGTTTCCATAGATCGCAGTGGCCGAAGCATCTTTCAATACATCAATAGAAGCAATATCGTCAGGAGCAACGGTGGCAATATCAGCACCCGGTACCCCGTCAATTACATAGAAGGGAGCACCCGGACTGTTTACGGTGGAAGCACCACGAAGAATAACAGCAGCAGCACGGTTAGGGTCACCGCTGGCAGTGATATTCAAACCGGGAACCTTTCCCTGTAATAATTGTCCCACATCACCGATGGCACCCCTGTTGAGGTCTTCGGGTTTGAGGGTGGAGACGGCACTGGTCAGGTTACGCCTGGTATTGCGGCCATAACCCACAACTACTACATCGGTCAAAGTAGTTGTGCTGGCGGCCATGGCAATATTGTAATAATCTTCTGTGCCTACTGGCTGTTCTTTTGCTTCAGAAGAAGCACCGGTAAATACCAGTACATCACCGGTTTTAGCGGTAATACTGAAACTGCCATCTGCACCGGAGGCAGTGGATGTTTTGGTGCCTTTGATAGTAACAGTGACTCCGGCGGCCGGCTGGCCCTTGTCGTCGGTCACTTTACCTTTAATGCTTCTGGACTGTGCCAGTAGCAGAAAAGGGGAAAGCAGCAGGATAATCGGGAGGGTTATCCTTTTGGACTGCACTAATTTTTTAATGAGTCTTAACATAAGCAATCATTTTAATTTTTATTGAAAAGTTGGTTGAGACGTTTGTTTTTGCGATTTGGTCGTTGGTTAGAATTTCAGTTTAGCAGGAAGGTATTTGGCTACCAGTTCCTGGTAATAAGGTTTAAGTTTAGTCCAGTCCGGTGGTTCCGGGCTCTTTGAATAAAGATCATAGGGGTTAAAGAGCTTTACCCATTTCAGCATTTCCCGGTCATGATCATCCAGCAGGTGTTCATAGGCGCCTTCCCGGTGCCATGCATAAAAGGAATGATATCGCAGCATATACAAGCCTGGTTCAGGCAGGTAATCTTTCAGCATCTGATAGATGTACTCATCATGTCCCCACGACATATCTACTTTCCGGAGACCACATCCTGGTTCATACACTCCGTATTCCGTGTTAAACAACTTGTTTGAATAATCAGGATTGTCTTTAAAATATTCTGCGTACACTATTTTATCTGAGTAGGCACAGCCCACAGGAAAAGTATCTCCTACTACCGCCCACTGTGGTTCACCGAACAGACAGAGTACCTTGCCCATATCATGCATCAGGCCGGTCAGTACCATCCAGTCGGGATGACCATCTTTGCGGATCGCTTCCGAAGTTTGCAGGAGGTGTTGTAACTGGTCAAGATCAGTATCGGGATCAGAATCATCCACCAGCTGGTTCAGGAAATCAAAAGCATCCCAAACGGTCATTTCCTTTTTATCAAAGGCCAGAAATTCCTTTCTTTTAGTCTGTACAAACTCATAAGTCTGGTACTTATGGTTCAGCCGGTAGAATTCTTTTACGGTATCCCTGGCGGGCTCTTCATAATTACGGTATTCATCCGTTTTTTTGGCCGTGGCAATACTATCCGGATCCGGGTAGCGCCTTAACAGGTCATCTTCCCATTCATCCAGGTTTTTTAGGGGCACGGCTTCAAAGCTGTTTTTTGTCATAACAGAATTTTGTGCTTAATAAATGATGTTTGGTGTGTGGTAATAATGGCGGTCTGAAACGTTATTCACAGGGCTGTTATAGCCCATTGGTGCATTTCCGGAGGAAATCATCCCTGGTTTCATACGCTGGCAATTGTTGGTTATTGTTCTGAAGTAATTGTTAAAGAGACAATTTTTTTTCATTAGATCGCTGCGAAGTCAGGCACTTTATTTACGTAAACGTTTACGAAAAATGTATCTTAGGTAACTGAAAAAAATATCATTTTTACCGGATTCTCATAATGAAAGGAACAACTACTTTAAAGGATATAGCTCAGCGGCTGGGATTATCAATTGCCACGGTATCAAGGGCTTTGCAGGATAGCTATGAAATAGGGGCAGCTACCAAGAAAAAAGTAGTTCAACTGGCAAAGGAGCTCAATTATCAGCCCAATCCCTATGCCAGCAGTTTGCGGAGAAGGGTCAGCAAAACCATTGCAGTGGTATTGCCCGAAGTGGCGGATAGTTTTTTTTCACTCGCGATTAATGGAATTGAATCTGTTGCATTGGAAAAAGGCTACCATGTACTGATCTATCTTACTCATGAAAGCCTGGTTAGGGAAAAAGCCATCCTCAGCGAATTCAAAAGCGGAAGGGTGGATGGCATCCTTATCTCCGTTTCAGAAGAAACAGCCAATGGGAGTCATATCCGGGAAATCATCGAAGCTGGTGTACCGGTTGTTTTTTTCGACCGGGTATGCGATGAAGTAGATGCCAGTCAGGTTGTGACCAATGATTATGAATGTGGCCGAATAGCCGCATTGCACCTGGCACAACAGGGCTGCAAAAGGATTTCTTATTTATGTACTTCACCCGCCCTGCATATCAGTAAGAAAAGAATGGATGGATACCGGGAAGGTTTAAGAGAAGCCGGACTGCCATTCCGGGAAACGGATATTATTGTTTGCGGAAGCAGTTTAACGGAGAACAGCCGGCTGGTAGAGAAAATCCTCCGCAAAAAAAACAGACCCGACGGATTTATCGCTTCAGTAGAAAAACTCACCACACCGGTTTACCTGTCCTGTCCCCGGCTAGGACTGCAAATCCCCGAAGATGTAAAACTGCTGAGTTTTACTAACCTGCAGGCAGCGCTCATCCTGAGTCCGCCACTCTCAACTATTACCCAGCCTGCTTTTGAAATGGGCGCCACAGCGGCCAGTTTGCTTTTTAAAAGTCTGGATAAGAAAAAACGCCACGGATATAACGAACGGGTGATGATTAATTCCGTTTTGATTCCACGCGGATCTACCCAATAAATTAATTTAGAGTGAAACACCTCTTTTCCAGGGAATAAAATCATCCTGGTTAAGCAAGACGGCTTTGGGTATCACTTCACCACTTGCTGCACGGATACAGTACTCCAGAATTTCCTCTCCCATTTGCTGAATGGTTTTTTCACCTTCCACTACCGGCCCGCAGTCGATATCGATGATATCATTCATTCTTTTGGTCAGATTACTATTGGTAGACACTTTGATCGTTGGGCAAACGGGATTGCCGGTTGGCGTACCCAGTCCGGTTGTAAATAATATTAGGGTAGCACCACTGGCGGCTTTACCAGTAGTGGCTTCCACATCATTACCCGGTGTGCAAACCAGACTCAGTCCGGGTTTAGTAGCCTGTTCGGTATAATCGAGTACATCAATAACAGGAGAAGTGCCTCCTTTCAGTGCAGCGCCATTACTCTTGATCGCATCTGTGATCAGTCCGTCTTTGATATTACCCGGCGAAGGGTTCATATGAAAACCACTCCCCACTTTTTCTGCCTGCTCACTATAAGTACCCATGAGTTTGATAAACTTCCTCGCAGCGGCTTCGTCTGTGGTACGATCAATCAGGTTTTGTTCAGCTCCACATAATTCCGGGAATTCAGCGAGCAGAATCTTTCCACCTAAAGCCACCACCAGGTCGCTCAGGTATCCTACAGCAGGATTGGCACTGATACCACTGAAACCATCACTGCCGCCGCATTTTACACCGATACAAAGTTGATCCAGTGCTGCAGGTTTTCTTTCCAGTTTATTGGCCTCAATCAGTCCTTCGAAGGTTTTTTTAATGGCATCGGCAATTAATTGTTCTTCGCTTTGCGATTGCTGTTGCTCAAATATGTAAAGCGGTTTATCAAAATCAGGATTAAAGCTTTTTAGTTCTGCCAGAAAATCATTGGTCTGCAGATTCTGACAACCCAGGCTCAATACCGTAACCCCTGCCACATTGGGATGATTGGCATAGGATGCCAGCAGCTTGCCAAGGATACCGGCATCCTGACGGGTGCCGCCACAACCTCCCTGGTGATTTAAGAATTTAATGCCATCAATATTTTTAAATACCCGGTTGGCTGCAGGACGATGATCCGGTTCAAAAAGATTGACCTGCTCAATAGCTGTTCCATTCTGCAGGGCTTCAATCAGCTGGTGAGTATATCTTTTATATTTATCCGTTACTGCATAACCCAATTCGTTATGCAGGGCTTCCCGGATCACATCCAGATTACGGTTTTCGCAAAATACTGTAGGAATAAAGAGCCAATAATTGGCCGTACCCACACGGCCATCCGAACGATGATATCCCATAAAGGTCCGGCCCCTGAAGCGGGAAACATCCGGTGCTGTCCATTGGAAATTGGTGGAACGGTATTGATAGGGTTCGGCAGCATGTTTTGTATTCTCTGTATTCATCCAGCCACCTTTGGGAATATCCATCTGGGCTGTTCCTACCAGGACCCCATACATATAAATTTTATCGCCTTTGGATAAATCAACCGTAAAAAACTTGTGCTTGGCCCTGATATCATCCTGTAAAATATATTCCTGGCCTTCATAAGCGATGGTCTCGCCTTTTTTAAGATCGGTGAGTGCCACCAGTACATTATCTCTGGAGTGGACTTTTAATACACGCTGCTTCATTTATGCAATTTCCTTTTTTATTTCGATTTGTTCAATAGTTTCCAACACGCCGTTGGACAGATAAGCCGCCAGTTTTTCCTGTACTGCATGCAGGAAGCCCGGGAACTGGGTGAGATCGGCTTCCCAGATTTCCTTGTTCTGCATGGCCAGTTTCGCTACAGAAGCAGGATCATTATTTTGCCATAGTTCATAAAAATAGGCAGCTGAATCATCTTTGATTTCGTACAATTCATTTCCGCGTGTTCCAAAATATTTGTTTCCTTCCTGCTTCGTGATTTTCATGTATAACAGAAATGCCGCAAAGCCAGCTGCCATGTGCACGGGAACAACGGAACTGTTTTTAAAATGTTGCTGCAGCAGGGGCAGGTTCCGCATTTTCATTTTGGAAGTAACCTGCACCGTGATACTCAGCCACTGGTGATCAATAAAGGGATTGCAGAAACGCTCGAATACACTGTTGGCAAAATCGGCTTTTACTTTTTCGTCAATGGCAAAAGGAATAGCCGGTGCAATTTCTTCATGCATCAGTCTCTTTGTAAATGCCCCGTACACCGGATGAGTAACAGCTTCTCTGGTAATGTTGAATCCGGAGAGAAAAGCAGTACCACAGTTAAAAGTATGGGTGCCATTGAGCAAACGTAGTTTCAGTTCCTTAAACAGGGTGATATCCGGAACGATTACCATACCGGGATCTGCCTGATGGAAGGAAAGAACCTGTTTTACTTTTTCATCCCCTTCAATTGCCCATAAACGAAACACTTCGCTCATGGTCATCAGTTCATCCTCATAGCCCAGCGCTTCCTGTATTTTTTGGCCATCGGTGTTATTGGGTTTGCCTGGCACAATGCGGTCTACCAGCGAATTGCAGAAGGTGTTCGCAGTTTCCAGCCATTCAATAAATTTGAAATCGAGCTGGTTCCGGTGGGCCAGCTCCAGTACAATGCTTTCCAGTTTGCTGCCATTATCGGTGATCAGTTCTGTGGGCACAATCACCATACCGCTTTCTGTGCTTCCCTGAAAAGCCTTGTATCTTTCAAGAAGAAAGGCAAGGAGTTTGCCGGGGAAGGAAACCGGCGGAGCGGCATGAATATCATCGTCCACCAACTGAATTCCAACTTCTGTTGTATTAGAAAGTACGATACGCATCTCCGGATTATGGGCACATTCCAGGATTTTATTCCATTCAGTTTTGGCGCCAAGAACCCTGCTCACTGAAGCATTTATAATGTTTTCTTCGACAGTCACCCCATTTTCCACACCCCGGACACAAACGGTGTAAAGACCGTCCTGGCGATCAAAAGCGGAACTATCGCTGTCTGTTGACTTCACCACTACCACACGTCCATTGAAAATGCCGGCTTTATTTGCTTTGTCAATAAAATAATCAGGCAGGGCCCGCAGCAGCACCCCGGTGCCGAACTGTAAAACTTTTTCAGGTAATGCCAATAACTTTTCTGCTGGTTTTTCCAGCCCTTCTTTTGCTTCAATAAGCCCGAGGGCATTTTTTGATAGTTGCATAATTAATTTATTTCCGGGTCCCAGTGTGTTCCAAAGACCCATTTAACATTGATATCAGCAGGTTTTAATGCTGCTGGTAAATGATTGCTGTGCCAGGCGAAATCTTTGCCACCTTCCCGCCGGCAGTTATAATAATAAATACGTTCACCCCATTGAATATTGGTGCCTTCGCCCACCCGGTAAATCGGCTGGTCTTTCATGTTGGGGGCAAAAACACAGTTGACGAGATAAAACTGGGCATCGCGGTGATAGCGCCCCAGTGAAAATCCATCAAAACCTTTGAAACGACAATTCATTAACACCGTCTTTGAATCAGGATTAGCAGAACCATCGTGCCAGATGGCAGCTGTTCCGGTATGCGTTATGAAGTCGCAGTTTTCAGCCCAGGCCCAACCACGAGGACAATAAAAATCCACCCCACCTTCCATGATACAATCTTTGAAATACCACATGCCATTGCCGGTTTCCCAGGGACTGACCGTATCACCTCCAAAAGCTTTAAAATGACAGTTCACTGCTTTGAGCCGGGTACAGTACATGGTGCGAAGTGCCATCTGGTGGCTTCTGATCGTAATTGTTTTTTTGCCAGTGGTATCTGCTTTACAGGGTACCGTATAGTCGCCGGAAAAATTAAATCCGAATGAATTGATAACCGCCAGATTCTTCAAAGTAATATCATTGCCCTGTACATTCATGGTGGCCACTCCCCAGTCATCCGGATGATCACAACGCCACTCATCCCGGGCAATACTGTAAGTAATAAAGGTTTGCTCACGGCCTTCTCCTTCCAGAATCAGGTTATGTTTTTTGATAAAAAGTTTTTCCTGGTAACTACCCTTTTTTATAAATATGGTACGGGGCAGTACAGCAGAATCCGGCAAACTATTGATAGCCTCCTGGATGGTTTTAAAATCACCACTCCCATCCCCGGCAACTACAACGCGTTGTTGCGCAGCCATCCCTGCAGGGATGATAAGCAGTAAAAATAAAATGATCCGGTTCATTTTTTTATTTCTTCAATAACCTGCGAACAGGCGCAACCAGCAACTTTTACTATTTGCCGTTTTTGAGCAGCCATTTTACCAGGTCCACGGCTGCTTTATAATTTTCATATTCGGCAGGCAGTTTCCGGCCATCCACATATTCATTATATAGCCAGGGATCGCCCACCGCAATTACTTTTCCTTTTCCCATGATGGCTGTAGCAAAAATGATATCACCTTCTTTACTGATCAGTGATTTGGCTGGTGCTTTTACCTTCAATGCACTGATTTCTTTCAGGTACATTTTTTTTGTCGTACTGAAAACGCTGTTATTATCACCGGGGAGCACTTCTCCCTGAACAAAATTGTCATTCTTCACCATGTTCAGGCTTTTGTCTGTGAACTGTATGCCAAATGCGCCGGCCAGTGTATTGAACTGTTTGAGTTCACAATTATTGCTGTCATTAGCCATGAGCAGGAGCGTACCACCTGCTTTTACCCAGTCAGTAATAGCTTTTACATCAGCCGGATTTACATAATGCGGCTGGGGGTTATCGCGAACATGATCGGGGTCTACGATGATATATACAGAAGCTCCTCTCAAACCGGCAGCAGTGGGAGCTGCATCCAGTGAAGCCAGTCTGGCACCATGGTTTTCAAAAATATTGCCCAGCGTATAAAACCCGGGATGGCTTCTTTCTTCCCACACATAATGCCAGTACACTTCCTTTCCGGTGGCATCTTTTCTTTTTTCACTGTTGAACCAGCGGTCGAGTAAAACAGTCTTGCCTTTACCCGTGGCCAGTAATGGAAATTTCTCCATTTCATAGCTGACCAGCAGGAATGCACCGATTCCCTTCGGATCGTTGACAATTACGGGTTCGCTCATGTAATAGTCAAAGCTGCCATCGCGGTAAGGATTACCACCCAGTCCGGATACTTTCACCGTACCATGCAGATTGGTTTGGCCGTTTTCAACTTTGATAAATTGTTTGACGATGCCATCATACCCCTGGCGGGCCAACAGCAGTTTGGTAGCCGGCAGGTAACCTTTTCTCACACCCTTGGCAATGGCATACACAAACTGACAGGAGGCAGAGGCTTCAAAATAGTTTTTTTCTTTACCCGGACCTTTATAATTCATGATATCATACCAGAGTCCGGTGGTTTTGTCCTGTTGCTTTTCAATCGCATCGACCAGCCTGTTCAGGATATCGATTAATGCCTGTCTTTTGGGGTGGCTTGCCGGGAAATAATCCAGTGCATCTACGAGGGCATCGCTGTACCAACCCATGGCCCTTGACCAGAAAAGTGGGGACTTGCCGGTGGTTTTATCTGCCCATTTTTGTTGCCGGCTTTCATCCCATGCATGATGCAGCAAACCTGTTTTCTCATCCCTTGCATTTTTTTCCATCCAGATAAACTGATTGGCGATATCGTTGAAGGCAGTGTCTTCATTAAAAAGCATAGCATACTCAGCATAGAACGGTGCGCCCATGTAAAGTCCATCGAGCCACATCTGGTAGGGGTAAACTTTTTTATGCCAGAACCCGCCTTCTTTTGTACGGGGATGCGTGGCCAGCTGACTGCGTAAAAGATCAGCGGCTTTTTTGTACTTCTCTTTTCCTGTTATCCGGTAAAGCAGTAAAACCAGCTTGCCATTATTGACATGATCAATATTGTATTCTTCTTTATCATATCCTTTGATACTGCCATCATTTTGTACAAACCAGTCCATTTTTTTCTGGATGGCGTCAAAATATTTGACATTGCCGCTATTCATCCAGATTCCCTCAAAACCTTTCAGCACCACACCCATATCATAACTCCATTTATTCTGGCCACCCACCGGGATAGAATCTTTCCAGATATTCATAACGGTTTGGGCAACTTGTTCCGATAATGGGGCCTGCTGGGCAGTGGCAACAAATGACCAGACTAAAGTAATGATGAGGATTATTTTTTTCATGAGCGAAACGCTTTTAGCTTTTAATGAAAGATGGTATGGACTGGGAAAGTCCCGGTTATTCGCGGGTCACTGCTTTTTCTGTAGCACCCAGTTCGTATACAATCGACTGTTTGGCTTTGGTGGCATCTGTGTTTTTGATACGGATGCCATTACTTCTGTCACCACTAATCCTGAAAAGCAGTTCACTGCCATCGCTGTAGCTGATATTGTCGAACTGCAGTTTATCGCTTTGGATAATGTCAATCACCGGATTGGTTTCCTTGCTGATGATTTTAATATTTTTTAAACTGATGCCGGATGCTTCCTGGATATCTATCCCTTTATCTGCCTGCAGCACCATATTCTCCAGTACAATATCTTTTACATGCATTTCCGGAATGCCCCTTACAAATATTCCTTTTTCGGCACCATTGCAGTAAACATTGCTGATATGAAAATTGCGGAACTGGGGGGTGGTTTCGTCAACTGGTTTGAGTTCAACCTTGGGTAACTCCCTTTTTTCGCCAGCGAGGGCAACCGGGTCCTTGGCCATATAATACATGTCAAACAGGATGGCTTCAGCAGGGATGTCTTTCATGTAAATATCCCTGATAAAAATATTTTCCACGATGCCGCCACGGCCACGGGTGGTTTTGAAACGAAGTCCGATATCCGCTCCGATAAAAGTGCAGTTGCTGACATAAATATTTCTGGCGCCGCCACTCATTTCACTGCCAATTACAAAGCCACCATGAGAAGAATACACGGTACAACCGCGGATGATTACATTTTCAGTGGGCATGCCTCTTTTTCTGCCGGCTTCATCCCGACCACTTTTCATACAAAGGGCATCATCTCCCACATCAAAGACTGAATTTTCGATCAGTACATTTTTGCAGCTTTCCACATCAATGCCATCGCCGTTTTGTGCATACCAGGGGTTCTTTACAAAAATATTTCTTACCGTCAGGTGTTCGCTCATCAGGGGGTGCAAACACCAGGCAGGTGAATTTTGAAAAGTCACTCCTTCCAGCAGGATGTTTTTACACTGACTGATGACAAGGAGGTTGGGCCGCAGGAAATCTTTGATGGATGCAAAATAAGCAGCATCACGGCCAGGTAAAATTTGTCCGGGATTGGCAGGGCCTTTACTCGCTTTCATAAAAGCTTCGGAGGGATACCAGGTTTTTTTATCCTCACTGGTCACTCCTCCGCTGGCCAGCAGTTTTTTCCACTGACTGGCAGTTAGTTTATCACTTTTAACAGAGCGCCATCCATCACCATTGCCATCAATGATACCCTGACCGGTAATGGCAATATTAGAAACACCGGTGGCAGAAATGGGCGACTGGTTCCTCATCTGTGGCAGACCTTCCCAGTTTCCCTCTACAAGCGGGTATTGCGATTTATCCTCTGTAAAAAGGAGCGTGGCACCATTGGCAATATGCAAATTGATATTACTCTTTAGCACGATTGGGCCGGTCAGCCACAGACCTGATGGAACCAGTACCACACCTCCCCCTTTTTTACTTAGCGTTTCAATCGCTGTATTGATGGGAATTGTATTCAGGAAAAATCCGTCAGGAATAGCACCTGTTTTTTTAATATTCAGGGTGTCCTTTTTGAATTTGGGACTATTGACAACCGGTAATTTCCAGTTTTGGGCGAATGCGAGACTGCTGCAAAAGCAAACCATCCCCAGCAAAGAAAATTTCTTCATCAGGCAAACAATTTATTGTGAGATTTCTCTCACAAGTCTAAACCAATATCCGCTGTTAATCAGCCTATTGCAGTTGTTTATTTACGCAAACGTTACCGGGAACGGTTCCCGGAGCAGTAGAAGTCTGGGCCTTTCAATCAGGTAATTTTTACAGCCTGTCTGGCCAGCAATTTCCATTGCCCGCCCTGTTTTTGCCAAACAAGGATGACACGGAGATGAACATCTGCCGGATCTTTGCCCTTGTCGTGCGTTTTGGCAGTCAGGATATGCCTGACAATCGCTGTTTTACCACTGATGATGATGGTTTGATCTTTCAGGTCTATAGAAAGAAAATCAGAATTCCCACTGGCGATCTTCTCTACAAATTCTTTCTTATCATCAATATGCCCGCCGCTATGACCATAGTTCAACTGATCAGCGGCCAGTTTTTCGAGTGTTGCCCTGTCCGCATCCACCATGGCCTTTGTAAGCTGTGTTGTGGCGGCAGCTACCTGTATTTCTGCTTTCGATTGTCCCTGAACCCTGATAAAAACGGTCAGTGTCATTAGGACGATTACAAGATGCTTCATGTTGATTAGTTGATGTTAAAATCTGTTAGCCATTGGTACCAGATCTGTGAGTTCTGAAATCTTAACCGGTCTTTTTAACTGAATGCTTTTTCTGGCAGCAATTCCGATAAGGGTACTCATGGCCCCGTCGCGGGTACCTGCCAGAATATTATATGGATTGTCCTGTTTATCGCGGAAAATCCTGCGTTGCATTTCCTGGTCGCCACCGCCATGTCCCCCGGCCACTTTGGGCACATTGATCATCTCATAATCTTTCGAAAAATTATCCATGACCATGATCTGCCGGAAGTCATTGGCTTTTGCTTTGTTGTTATCACTCATTTCAGTCGCATGCCGGCCTTCCTGGTCAGTGGCTGATTTTTCAAGATAGGGGATGTCTTCCCAGCTTTCCACCCTTCCCTTCATGCCATTGAAAGCAATATGCCATCCTTCGTAAGGGGAATAAGTAGTGAGTGAATAATTGGCGGTAACGCCATTGGCATAAATGATCTGTGCACTCATCTTATCATAGATATCAATTTCATTGCGCCATACACAGCCGTCCCGAAGGTAACCGTCGTGTTTTTCATTATTTACATAGAGGTCAGTGAGTCTTTTGTCTTTGTTGATATCCCAGTAAAATTTGCAATTGGGTTTATGTTCACATCCCCGGCATTTAGTGCCACGGAAGGAATTGTTTTTTCCATAATGTTCCAGGGTGCCATAGGCGTTCACTTCCACCGGTTCACTGTTCAGCCACCAGTTGAGCAGGTCAAAATGGTGGGTGGCTTTGTGTACCCACAATGAGCCACTACGGTTCATGATACTATGCCAGCGCCTGAAATAATCAGCGCCATGATACACATTCAGGTACCAGTGAAAATCTACAGAGGTGATCTTGCCGGCCCGGCCGGAAGACAGCACGTCTTTCAGGCGCATATTGTGATTACTGTGCCTGTAATTGAATGCTACCGTTACTTTTTTGCCGGATGCTTTTTCCGCTTCCAGGATATTTTTCAGCTTGGTTTCATCCGTGGTCAGTGGTTTTTCTGTGATCACATTACAACCTTTCTGTAAAGCCCGGATGATATATTCATCATGTGTGGCATCTACGCTGGTGACAATAACATAATCAGGTTTGTTGTCATCCACCATCTTGTCAAAATCCTGGTATTGTTTACAATTGCCGCCATAGAGATTTTTGGCATATTCGGCGCGACCAGGGTTGATATCGTAGACACCCAGGTAATCAAGGATGTCGCCAAAATTTTTGATGAGGTCTTTACCCCAGAAACCGGTACCGCGATGACCGGTTCCAACTTGTACCACTTTAATCTTGCTGCCTGCAGTGGCCAGGCTTTCCAGTGTAGGAAGCATCATGGCCGCACCGGCGGCAGCGGAGTACTTAACGAAAGTTCTTCTTTCCATATGGCTTTTTTTATTGCAATGGCCGCGAATCGTAGCAGCACAGTTGCGTTTGTTTAGCGGTTACCCGCAAGGTTAATTTCTAATACCCAATACCCAATACCTAATACCCTCCTTCGCTAAAGCTACGGCGGGCAAGCCCAACACCCTCCCCTCAATCAATTTTCTCAAACCTTACCCAATCCACATCAGCATAGCCTGCATCATTTGTAATATTATTTCGAAGGCAGAATAAGCCGATCCTCGCACCTACCCATCTTCCTGGTTTGGCCCTGAATTCCCTTACGACACTGGTACTGATCCCTTCGTTATCGATAAAGCCGAAATGATAAGTACCGCCTTCTATCATGCTGAGCTCCAATACAAATGAATTTCCTTTTACCGGAAACACAGCCCTTTCTTTTTCAGCTCCTTTTTTGTCGGCCCCGGTATTTTCCCGGCAAACGAGATAAAGACCTTCTTCCTTTTTTTCAAGTGCGATATAGGCATAGTCGGCACCCAATAAAACCAATCCGAATTTCTCATTCCTGAATTTCGGATGAAAGCTGACTTTTACTTTCAGTTTAAATTCATCGGCCGGTATTTTTTGACCCAGTATCGCCGGCTGCATCCAAAGCCCTTGCAGGGAATCTGCTTGCCAGACAGAAAACATCCGGAGATTGCCGTTGGTTGTTGGAAATGCCCAGCCCTCTTTAGGATTGGCCTGCCATTGCCATTGCCATCCAAATGTAGGTGCATTGAATTCATCACTGTCCTGCACTGTGGTCACCGGGTGCTTTTTGCCCGTATTTGGTTTTTTATAGGTCATCACCGGTTCTCCCTTGCCATCATTGTCTTTATCTGTTCCAATAACCGGCCAGTTATTCACCCATTTCATCGGCTGTAAATGTACCACCCGGCCATATGCTTCTTTATCCTGGAAATGAAGAAACCAGTCTTCTCCGCTGGTGGTATTCACCCAGGCACCCTGGTGAGGTCCGTTCACCGAAGTTGTTCCCTGGTCCATCACCACTTTTCTTTCATAGGGGCCGTAAATCTGTTTACTTCTCAGTACCAGTTGCCAGCCGGTACTTACCCCGCCAGCGGGTGCAAAAATGTAATAGTAGCCGTTTCGCTTATACAGTTTGGGTCCTTCTACGGTTGGATCATTATCATGACCATCAAACACCATCACCGGTTGTCCAATGATCTTGGTGCCTGCCGCATTCATTTCTTTAATTACCAGGATCGATTTGAATCCGGCCCTGCTGCCGGCATAGGCATGGGCGAGATAGGTTTTGCCATTATCATCCCACAATGGACAGGGATCAATCAGTCCTTTTCCGGCTTCTACGAGCAGTGGCTCTGACCAGGGGCCGGTAATTTGTTTTGATTTGATCAGGTAGATACCAAAATCCGGATCGGGGTAATAAATATAAAATTCATTGTTGTGGTATCGGATGGAAGGAGCCCATACCCCGGCACCATGCTGTACTTTGTCGTATACATCAAATGGCGGTTGTTTTGCCAATGCATGTCCGATCAGTTTCCAGTTCACCAGGTCTTTTGAATGGAGAATCGGTAAACCGGGAATCTGGGTAAAGCTGGATGAAATCATATAGAAATCATCGCCGACCCTAATGGCATCCGGATCACTGTAATCTGCATTGATCACAGGGTTTTTGTATTGATCATTTCCCTTATCCGCCACCCAAACTTTTGAAATATCTGTTTGTGCAGAGGAGAACAATGGGAGAGCAAGGAAGATGGCTGCAACCAGTTTCATAATTCAATTACTTTTCTTTCTCTATTGCTTTTATTAGCAGCTTCAATAATCTGGATCACCCGCTTTCCTTCTTCACCAGTTACAGGAACGGGGGCCTGATGACGCAGTGCCTGGTAAATACCTTCATAGTAAAGGGAATAATCACCCTGCAGAGAAGGAATATGTTCCCGGATGATTGATCCGTCTTTCTCCGTATGCAATAATCCCTGCTGGTTCTCCGGTTCTTTTCCCCAGTTGGCTCCACCCGGAACTTTACCTGCCAGCAGATCCAATTCCTGAACGTCTGTTTTGTGTTTAATAAAGGAACCCAGTTTGCCATGCAGCTGGTAGCCGGGCATGGCTTCCCTTACATAATAACTTGATTTCAAGATTACCCGGTGTTCAGGATAAAAAAGTTTCAGATCAAAATAATCACTCACTTTAGAACCTGGTCTGTTAATGGCGATATCCGCAAATACAGCGATGGGCATACCAAATAACTGCAATACCTGGTCAATCAAATGACTGCCCAGATCATACAAAGCACCAACGGCAGGAGTAGGTGTTTCTTTATGCAGTTTATAACTGAGCTCAGGAACAAAGCGATCATAGTGAATTTCTGCTTCCACGATCGGCCCCAGCCAGCCTTCATCTAGAATTTTCTTCACCGTACGGTAATCGCTGTCATAACGCCGGTTCTGGTAAACAGATAAATGCAGATTTTTTTTTGCAGCCAATGCAATCAATTCTTCTGCTTCAGCAACCGTGGCGGTAAATGGTTTTTCTACAATAATATGTTTGCCTGCTTCTAAAGCCTGCTTTGCATACTCGAAATGGGTCACGCTGGGGGTATTGACAACTACCAGCTCTATCGCATCATCTTTGAGCATGGCTTCCAGGCTACGGAACGTTTTAACACCGGGATATTTTTCTTCCGCCAGATTCTTGGTTCTTTCCCATACGCCGTGCAATTGAAATCCCGGATGGGTGGTAATAAAGGGGGCATGGAATACCCAGCCACTCATACCAAAAGAACATAGTGCTGTATTGATGGGTTTCATTGACACAACTTACTGATTCTTGTTTTAAATCCTGTTTTCTGTCTGTCAAAGTTTCTGCAACCAGTTACGCAATCTTTCCAGCCAGTTATCATCAGTGGTTTTATTATTCATCCCAAAACCATGACCACCTTTTGGATAAAGGTGCATTTCCACCGGTACTTTATATTTTACACAGGATTGATAATAACGGATACTGTTCTCTACCGGCACAGCAGCATCGTCGCTGGCATGAACCAGGAAAGAGGGCGGGGTCGTAGCAGTTACCTGTGTATCATTGGAAAAAAATAGTTCTTTCTCTTTGACAGGCTGTGTGCCCACCAGGTTATTCCTGGATCCTTTATGGGTAATGCTGCTGTCAAAACTGATGACCGGATAAATCAGGATCGCAAAATCCGGCCTGGCAGACGTAGTATCTGAGTTTTGTGCATCAGCCCGGAAATTAAAATGCGTGGCAGCTGTAGATGCCAGATGACCACCTGCAGAAAAACCCATGATACCGATTTGCATGGGGTTGATACCATAAACTTTTGCCTGTTGGCGGATCAACCGGATGGCCTGCTGGGCATCCTGCAGCGGCGCCAGGCTTTTATCAATATTGATGGAATCATCCGGCAACCTGTTTTTTAAAACAAAGGCCGTGATACCCCAGCGATTCATTTCCTCTGCGACCCTGGTACCTTCTTTATCGAATGCCAGAATACTATAGCCGCCACCCGGACAAATAATCACCGCTTTTCCATTGGGCTTTTGCGGTTTGTAAACAGTGAGGGTGGGCTGACTGATTTTGGAAATTCTAGTAACATTATCGCGGGTTATTGCTGTTTCACGGTCAGGCACTTCTTTGTTGTTGGGCACTTTTGTATAAAGAGATATAATCTCGAATTTTTTGGGAACGAAAGCCTGGTAATTGAATAGGCGAGCGCTGCTGTCTGCATACCAGTTGGAGCTTTTCCCAACTGCTTTTCCATTTATGAAAATAGTGGCCAGTGAATATTGCAGCATTTGTTTTTCTGTAAGTTGTCTGGCCCATGAAACCCTTTTACCGGCGGCACCTTCTCCTTTGTTCCGGTATTCTGCATAGAAAACGGTTTTTTCATTTTCAGGATTTCCCCAGTTGTCCCAGCCGGCTGCAACAATGGCAGCAGGAAGGGTGCAACGGATAAAAACCGTTTTCGCATGCGCCCTCCAGGGCCTGCCCAGATGAAGTTTATTGACAGCAGAGTCGGCTGTGATAATACAATCGGCAAATACATATCCATAGTTTTTACCGGCACTGGTACTGGCAGCCGTGATGTATGAATTGCTTTTGGCCCTGATCCGGCAATGCTGAAATACGGCTGTAGCCGGTCCGAAAATAAAGTCGGTGGTGCCTTCGATATAGCAATGATCAAATAATTGGTTGGATTGCTCCCCGCTGGTAAAAATCGTATCCTGATATCCCAGGAATTTACAATTACGGAATACAGCCTTGTCTGCATCCACATAAAGCGCCAGGGCTTGACCTACCGGACCAGCTGTATTGGAGAACGTGATATTCTCTGCACGGAAACGGTTCCCGGAAATTTTAGCAGTGTAAGAAGTGAAAGTAGTATGCTTCCCTTTGCCCGAATAATCATTCCAGCTGATGACGGTACTGTCTACGTTTTCTCCTATAAAAGTGACATCAGTATTATTCGCAGGTAATTCTATTTTTTCATTGTATACCCCATTTTTAATATAAAGGGTGATGGGAGAAAGCGGATAAACCCTCATCGCATCTATCGCATCTTGTATAGACTGGTATTCTCCGGTTCCGTCTTTGGCCACGGTGAATACATATTTATACTGCTGCGGGTTGGATGTTTGTCCAGATACCATGGTGGACATAAAAAACAGGATCAACAGGCTACTTATCCGGTACATATTATTTCTTTACAGGGGTATAAATTCTTTGACTCAGTTCGGGAACCTGTTCTCTGATTTCCTGCAATACCATCTGTGCCAGCAGGCGGGCACCTAATTCAGAGAAATGGGTATTGTCTTCCTTTCCCTCGGGATAATTGGGATGTTCTCCCGGTTTTACTTGCAGGAATAATAAGCGGGAGGGCTCTGCGCCATATTGCTGGTAGAGGGCCTGTGTTTTTTTATCCATATCGAAGAGCGGTACTTTTTCTTCATTGGCAACTTCCCGAATGATTTGTGCATACACATCATGCGTGCCTTCGATCTGGCCTGCTGCATTGAATTTTCTCCGGGCCATTGGGGTCAGTAAAACAGGGTTGGCTTTTTTGGCACGCGCTTCTGCAACATACTGTTTCAGGTTGTTGCGGAATTCGGTTTCCGTAGTATAAGTTTTCTTGGTAGGCACTTCATCGTTATGTCCAAACTGAATGAATATATAATCTCCTTCTCCCGCTCCATCCATCACCTGCTTCCATAAGCCTTCATTGCGGAATGAGCTGGTGCTTCTGCCATTTTTGGCTTTATTGAAAACGGTTATAGTGCTGTCCCAGAAGTACACAAAGGGCATACCCCATCCTGTTTCGGGAAAGGATTTTGTTTCTTTGATACTCATCGTGCTGTCGCCGCAAAGCCAGATGTTTATTTTCTTTTTTTCCGGGAACAACAAGGTGGCAAACATTAAAAAGACAGATGGAAGAATTATTTTTTTCATTTTATCAGACTGTTAATATACACTTCAATATTCGTATAAATTTTAGCGAGTTTTACCTGGCTGGCATCAGCGGGGTCAGCAGGGTTTAATCCATTTTTGGTTTCCCATTCATCGGGCATCCCATCCTGGTCGCGGTCGGCTGCAGGAGGTAATGCGACCAGGGTTGGCCATGCTTGCAAGGTTTGTTCAAAAGCAGTACCATGTGGCAGGCCTCCCTGTACATCAATCAACCGGCCGGTTCTGTTTTTTACATCATTGATAATTCGCAGATCCAGTGTATCTCTTTTATAACTGGCACCGGCTTTTTCCAATACAGCAGTATATGCAACTTCTGCATCCTGGGTATACAAAGCTTCTGTCGGAAATGCTTTATCCATCACCGCTGATTTTTTATCAGCTTCGGTACCGCCATTGCCCATATCAATCCCAAGCCAGTTGTTTTTAGAAACATCAGGTGCTTCATTTACCACATTGCCATCCACAAACCATTTTCCAAAAGGAAGTGTCTCGTTCTTTGAGGGGTTCACGATCCGGTATCGAACATTTTTGTTGGTGGAGGGGCCATATTTGTAATAATTGTTAATGATATTATAGTTTCCGTCTTCGCCACCATACACATTGTTCCCGCCCCAGTTATAGATCACATTATTTCTGAAATCAGCAAATTCTTTGGTAGCTCCCAGGCGGGTGCCATTGAATCTTGGGTTACGGTTATTGCAATGGGCAAAGAGATTGTGATGAGCACTCAGGTGCATGCCACCCCAGATCCCGCCGAATCCATGATGTTCCCAGTCTTTATCACCTTCTTCAAAATGATAAGAGTAATTGAGTGGCTCGGAAATGATATTCCATTGCAGGGTGGTGCTGTCGCCCCCGTAAACTGAAAAGCACTCATCGGTACTCCAGCTGATGCTGCAATGATCGACGATGATATTTTTATGACGGTTGCCGCCAAAGGCATCGTCATGTCCGCTGCCATCCACCATGCCTTTGTTCTGATAACGGTCACCCAGCCGGAACCGGAGATAGCGGATGATCATATTGTCACCTCCAAGACTCACGGGATGATCTGCTATACAGATACCATCACCGGGAGCTGTTTGTCCGGCAATCGTTATATCTCCTTTGATAGACAGTGGAGATAATAAACGGATGGTGCCGGAAATAGTAAATACAATAATACGTGGTCCTTTGTTGTTAACGGCTTTGCGGAAACTGCCATCACCATCATCGTTCAGGTTAGATACGATCAATACTTTTCCTCCCCTGCCTCCGGTTGTGTATTTGCCAAAGCCTTCCGCACCGGGAAAGGCAACGGGGGTATTTACAGCGACAACAGGCTGTAGCGTTTGTGCGCAGGAGCTAACCTGTAAACTAACTACCAGCGCAAGTGTATGGATCGCTTTTTTCATATATATATTGACGTGATAAAGAAATGAAGGCTGCATCCTTTTAACAGGGATGCAGCCTTTAATTTATTTAATTAACCGAATGAACAGATCAGTACCCGGGATTCTGTTTCAGTTTGCCCTGGTAGGATGAAATAGTGGCGGCATCAAAGGGGAAGAGTTCGCTCTTGCCCGATACAAAATAGAATGCCAGTGCCTGCCACAGTGGTTTGTTTCCGGTACCATCCACGTCAATGGCATTCGAAGTCAGGTTTTGCGCCCAGTCAATCCTTACCCATTTGGCGGCCGGAACCTGAGTGGTACCCGTGGTTCCTGTTGGAGGAATCTGAGTAGGTCTCCAGAAAGGTTTAGCACCACCTACACTATCAGCGGCTGAGTAGAATACAATTTCTTCTCCAACATTTTTGTAATAAATATACTGGGGCACATTTGCAAAAATTCCGGTCCGGTCACGCAGTTGCTGAATTTTTGCTCTGGCGTCGGCAATTTTAGCGGCCAGCAGGTTCCAGCGGATCAGATCATATTTGCGGATGCCTTCATGACCGAATTCCAGGTATCGTTCGTTCACAACCGCATTGAAAAAACCAACCTTATCAACTGGTGTAACACCAATCAAACCGGTATTCCCACGGAAAGCTCTTCTTCTTACTTCTTCAAAAGCGGAGATTGCCTGAGCAGTTGGTCCGTTGTTGATTTCATTCACGGCTTCTGCATACATTAATAATACATCTGAGAAGCGGATCAGGGACCAGTTATAACCTACGTTCAGTACCGTGCCGGGGAGCAAAGGCACCCTCCAGTCGCGACGATATTTACCGGTATTCAGTTCTCCCAGTCTGCGTTGACTTTTGATATTGGTTGAATTGGTTACCTGGTAATGCGTTAATGTAACATCGCGACGGGTATCTACAGAATCAAATGCATAGAAATAATTAGGGAGCATCACGATACCACCACCACCTGCTCCGTAGCGGGACGCATTATTAAGATTGGGTCCGTCATAATTACCCATCCGGCTGTCACTGTTGGAGTTTCCTCCTCCGGCACCTACTTCCCAGATAATTTCAGCCTGCGGGTCATAAGTAAAGGAAGTAACATTGCGCCAGATATTTTCGTAATTGGGGTTCAGGGTATGCTGGTCTCTGCGTGCCATGAGTTCTTCACATTCCTGTTTGGCGATATTATAATAGGTGAGGTAATCACTTCTTCTTTCCATTTGTCCGTTGCTGCGGAGTGAATATCCGCCACGGAAAAGGGCCAGTCTTGCACGCAGGGCCATAGCAACACCCTTGGTGATTCTTTCACTCCTGGCGCCTGCATCTGTTCTCCAGGGTAGCAACCCTTTGGCGGTCTGCAAATCAGACAATAGCTGATCATAGACTGAATCTCTGTCAGATTTTGGAATAAAGAGGTCAGCGAGTTTGTAAGCCGGTACCATTGGTGCAGGAACGTCACCCCAGTTGAGTATAAGTTGATATAGATACTGGGCACGTAACACTAATGCTTCCCCGTGCAGTCTTTTCAAGATGGCCTGGTCACTCGCAGATCCACTGCTGTATTGCGTCATCAGTGGGATCTGTTCAATACAAAGGTTGGCTTTTTCCAAACCACGGTATAATTGCCTGAATGGGTTGGATAATTCTGCGTTGGTGAGCAGTAATTGATACCGGCCAATACCACGGCGGCCATTATCAATACCCCCGCTGACAATTCCCTCATCTGTATCATAAGGGTAATACATACTGATACGGATGCCATACCCATTATCACCCTGTAATTCGTCATACACACCCACTACCGCGGTAAGGGCATTGGAGACATCGGAAAACGCCTGGGGAACGCTGTATTGAGATACAGCTTCCACTTCTGTATATTTTTTACAACCGGCAGCCGTGATGACCGTGGCCAGGATGCTGACGGCTGCGATGGATTGAATCATTTTATTTTTCATACCGAATCGTTTTTTAAATTAAAAAGTAACATTTACACCAACCAGCCAGGTGCGTGCCCTGGGATAAGCAGCAAAATCAACTCCCGGTGTCAGCGGGTCGCTTCTTCTGGCCGTTACATCCGGATCATATCCGGAATAATTGGTAATCGTAGCCAGATTGTTTACGGTTGCGTAAATCCTGAAATTACTGATCTTCGCTTTTTCCAGTACATTTTTAGGAAGGGTGTAACCTACTGTTACATTATTGAACCGAAGGTATGAACCATCTTCAATGGCCCAGGAGTGCAGCCACCAGCGTTGTACTCTTACCGGAGACCAGATCGTGGCATTGGCGTTGAGTTTGGCTAGTTCTGTAGGATCGGTAATCCTGATACCCTGATCATTGATATTGGTAAAGCGCTGATTCATGATGCCCAGCATATTCAGGTTGGAAAAAGCACCATCAGTCCATTCCAGTTTATTGGCATTATATATATCGTTACCCACTACAAAATTTACAAAAACGGAAAGGTCGAAGTTTTTATAGGAGAGCTGATTGGTCCATCCGCCGATAAAATCAGGATTGGCATTCCCAATTACCTGACGGTCGCCATCAGGGGTGATGACACCATCGCCATTCAAATCTTTCCATTTCAGCATACCAGGCTGAGGAGCACCATAAACTCCATTAGCAGCAATTCCTGTTTTCAGGGTATAGACGCCGGTGCCGGTATTGTAGTTGAAATCTTCAATTTTATAAAAACCATCGGTTACAAATCCATACATCAGTCCGATCGGTCTGCCAACTTCCACTAAATAATCGTCCACACCATCAGATCCCTGCCAGCCGGAGTTCCGGGTTTGCGACTGAGGTCCGCCCAGGCTTTCCACGCGGTTTTTGTTAAAGGAAATATTGAAATTGGAATTCCAGCTGAAGTTCTTGGTATTAACCGGAGTAGCACCCAGTTGAATCTCGATACCCCTGTTGGAAGTAGCACCGATATTTTGTAACTGGGAAGTATATCCTGTTGTTGGCGGAATGGCTACAGCCAGCAGCAGGTTCTTAGCCGAGTTCTTATAAATATCAACGTTCAGCTGTACTTTGTTTTTGAACAGTGAGAGATCAATACCAAAGTTGCGGGTCACATTCTTTTCCCAGATCAGGTTCGGATTCGCCAGTGCAGAAGGAGCGAAACCTGGAACGATGGAATGATTAAATGCATACTGACCGGTAACACCATACAATTGTTCATACAACAGGTTGCCAATACGGTTGTTTCCTACTGAACCAAAACCGAAACGAATTTTCGCATCACTCACCCAGTTTATATTCTCCATGAATTTTTCTTTGGAGAAACGCCAGGCCAGTGAACCTGATGGAAAGAGTTCGGATGCATTTTCAGTTCTGAATTTGGAGGAGCGATCAGAACGCAGGTTGAAATTGAAAAGATATTTGTCATCATAAGCATAACTGATCCTTCCAAAGAAAGAAGCAAGTTTTGCTGCGGGTTCAATAAAGGATGTTACAACAGAGGGTGGGTTGGTTGTTCCGGTAGGAGCAGAACCCAGTTGCATATTGGCCAATGCTTTCTCGGGAGTAATATCTGAAGGAAAGTAACGTGTTTCCAGGTTATTCTGTTTGGAACGCTGGTCCACTACTTCCTCACCCAGAAGCACGGTGATATCATGATGTTTTCTGAAATTATTCACAGCCCACTGAATAGTGTTGGAATTACTCAGTGTATGATTCTTTTGCTGACCAATGGAAGCCACCGGTAAAGAAGCAAAGTTGCGGGCTGTACTGGTGATTTTGCTGTAAAACAGATTCGTTTCAACAGCTGCATTGTCAAATCCAAAAGTGGAACGGATCGTTACATTTTTGAAGATATTATAACTGGCATAGGCAGTAAGATAAAGTGCCCTTGTATTTTGTCTCCGGTATTCCGCTTCTGTGAGGATGATCGGATTGGTAGCACCTGAGGAAGCCAGAAAATAGGCTTCATCAAAATCATCGATACCAAAGCCCGGACGTGGCAATTCAAAAGGACGGTAATTGATGGTGTGCCGCAGACGGTTAGTGGCACGCGTACCACTGTTGCTGGTACCGATACCCTGAATTTCCTGATCCAGGTACCGGGCAGTAAAACCAATTCTTAATTTATCACTGGCTTTGTGATCAATTTTGAAGTTAACCAGTTTACGGTCGAATCCTGATTCCAGTTGAACCCCTTCTTCTTTATTGGCGGTAAGACTGAGATTAAAAGTAGTCGTGGCATTGCCTCCGTTTACAGAAACATTATGTTGCTGGAACATCGCTTTTCTGCCAAACACTTCTTTTTGCCAGTTAACCATGGGGTATTCCCGGTACACATTCAGCGTGTCCCAGGTGGTGCCATAGGTTTGAGCAAAACTGGCACTATCAGTAGAACTGCCGCGGCTGCGTTCATATTGCCAGCGTACAAAATTGTAGGGATCCATTACATCCTGAAATTTGGATAGCTGACGGAAACCAAAGGATCCATTATAGGAAACCTGTGTCTTTCCATTTCTGCCGGTCTTGGTGGTAATGATCACCACCCCATTGGCACCACGGGCACCGTAAATAGCAGTGGTAGAAGCATCTTTCAGCACATCCACACTGGCAATATCCTGTGGAGAAATTACGGAGAGCGCATTTTCTACCTGTACACCATCCACAATGTATAGAGGTGAGTTGTCCTGTGTAATTGAACCGCCTCCTCTTACCCTGACAATGATATCCGCACCGGGGGCGCCTTCTGTAGAAGTCAGTTGTACCCCGGCCAGTTTACCCTGCAGGGCCTCTGCTGCAGAAGATAATGGGAAGTCTTTTAATTGTTTGGAATTGACTGAAGAAACAGAACCCGTGAGGTCCTTTCTTTTGATCGTGGTATAACCAACGACCACTACATCATCCATGGCTCTTACTTCAGCAATCAGCTCTACATCAATCACCGTACGGTTATTAATGCCTGCTTCATAGGCGGTGTAAGAAGCACTGGTGAATAGCAGTGCAGTTGCTTTGCCATCCACCTTCAGTTTGTAATTGCCCTGGGCATCGGTGGTGGTTGAAATCTTGGTTCCTTTTACGGTAACAGTTACACCCTGGAGACCTAATTTGGTGTCAGAAGAAGTTACTGTTCCGGTAATCTCTCTTCCCTGTGCCGCAAGAAAATTAGTGGGAGCCATTGCCAATAGCAGCAAAAGGCATAGCCCCGCAGTTTTAAGCATTCTGATCATGTTGCATTTGTTTTAAGGATAACGAGGATGAAAATTTATCTGTCAGCTAAGCTGCCAATAAAAAGAACAGGTATGCCGGATGGTCATTGGCCTTTCCTGAAAATGTTTTCAGTAATCAACACTTGCCAGATTGATCAGCCGGTTGATGACTGATTGGAGTAAAATGATTGGATGCCGGATCCTGAAAGGGGACCCTTTTGAAGAGAGCGAGGCAATCGTTTTATTTCGCAAGCAGTCAACTTTGGCCCGTAAGAAATCTTTTTGCTGGTCAGTTTTCTTCCGTTGCCATAACAAGTCTACATAGAACTTGGCGGGAATAAGCCGACTTAAATCTATTTTTTTACGCAATCGTTCCCGGCATCGTTATCATCAGAACCTCCTGTAATCCAAAGAGTAATGAAGAATCTGGGATTTATTTTCCGGGGCCTGTCTCAGAACAGTATAGGATGGTTATATTATCGAATTTTGCATATGATATCATTCCCAAAATGCAGCTTAAATGAGGGGAAAAGACTCTAAATGAGTAACTTTAACCAATGCCTTCCGGGCAGATTAAAAAATGAAATTCGAAGCAGTCACTATAAAGGATATTGCCAGGGCTTTAGGGCTATCAACTTCCACAGTTTCAAGGGCTTTGAGGGATAGCTATGAGATCAGCCAGGAGACCAAAAAACTGGTATTGGATTATGCCCAAAAGATCAATTATCATCCGAATCCCATTGCATTAAGTCTAAAGGAGCGAAGAAGCAGGTCCATCGGTATGATCGTTTGTGAAATTGCCAATAGTTACTTTTCACAGGTGATCAATGGGGCCGAATCGATCGCTTATAACAGAGGGTATAATGTGATTATCGGACAAAGCCGGGAATCATTCGAAAGGGAGATGCTGAACCTGCAGTACCTCACTTCCCGTTCCATCGACGGGTTAATCATCTCCGTTTCTGCAGAAACAAAGGATTTCTCCTATTTCAAGGAACTCAGTCAAAAGGGAATGCCCATTGTTTTTTTCGACCGGATCGTGGATAATATAGAAACGCATAAAGTAATCGTTGATAATTACAAGGGCGCTTATGATGCAACCGTACACCTGATCCAGAATGGTTACCGGAATATTGCGACGCTTTCCAATGCACCGGTATTGTCTATTGCCAGGGACCGGCTCGCCGGTTATAAAGCCGCATTGCAGGATAACGGACTGGAAGTAAAAGATGAACTCATCCGGCATTGTGTTCATGGCGGTATGTTATTGGATGAAGTGGAAACAGCCATGAATGATTTACTGGCATTGAAAAACAAACCCGATGCCATCCTGGCCTCAGCAGATAAACTAACAACCGGCTGTCTTCGGATACTCAAATCAAATGGACTGAAAGTACCTGATGACATGGCCCTTGTTGGTTTTTCCAATACGGATCTGACCGAACTGCTGGATCCCCCGCTATCTGTTATCCGGCAACCAGCTTTTGAGATGGGTGAAGTGGCCACTGATTTATTACTGCAGTTGATTGAGAGTAAAAGACCTGTTACCGAATTTGAAACCAGGGTGCTTTCCACCGAACTCATCGTCCGCGATTCCTCCCAGCCCATCAGCAATAAAGTCAGGGCATTGGTTTGATAACGGAGGGCGTTTTACCGGCTTTAATTTTTTGGTACACATGTAGCTGACGGCTATATTTGCAGCCCAAACAAGGGGGTTTAGCTCAGCTGGCTAGAGCGTTTGCATGGCATGCAAAAGGTCACCGGTTCGACTCCGGTAACCTCCACTTTCAGCCGCCGTAGCCTTGGCGAAGGCGGCTATCACATTTCAGCCGCCATAGCTTAAGCGAAGGCGGCTTTCTTTTTTCATCAACTCCAACATTGGCGAAGGCGACTTTTCTTTATCATCAACAGTAGCTTTTGCTAAAGCAGCTACTTAACTTTTCTTCAACCCCAACATCGGCATCAACTGCGATTGTTGAATTCTTATATAGAATTCAATGCTTCCTTCAGCATCAAAGCAACCTGCCTTTCTCTGTCGACAAAGGGCTACATAGTTACTCTTAGTATTACTGTAATCACCGGTTTTTTTCACGAATGAAGTAGGTAACTGCCCTGTTGATTGTCCTGTTTTATTATGAAATAATAGTATAACTTTAATAGAGTTGATTTTTTTCTTTCTTACCATCTTCTAACAGCAATGCCTTCAAAAAAATCAGGCCTCATCAACTGGTTTATTCTCCACCCGATTGTTTCAGGTTTTATGGTATTTGCGGTGCTGATCACTCTCGGTGCCCTGCTGACTTATCAGCGGTATATGCTTTGGAAAAACCAGGAAGAAAAACTGGCCATGAGTGCCGTTGAGTCGGCCAGAAGCCGGCTCCAGGGATCCCTGGCTTATAGCCAGCATGCCACCTTATCCCTGGCACTAAGTTTAAGAGATGGCCGCATTCCGGACGATATAGATTCGATCGCAGCAGAGATCATGTCCATCAGCCGTTTTATTGATGCCCTGCAACTGGTTCCCGGCGGCACAATTGAATATGTGTATCCAAAAGAAGGGCATGAATCAGTGATCGGTTATAATATCCTGACTGATCCGGCCAGAAATAAAGAAGCCAACAAAGCCATACAGAACCGTAAACTTTATTTTGCCGGCCCATTTAATCTGAAACAGGGCGGACTGGGAGTAGTGGGCCGCTTACCGGTTTTTACGTCTGCCGGTTTCTGGGGATTCTCTGCCGTGGTGATCCGCTTTAATACTCTGCTTAACGCCGCAGGCATAGATACCTCCGGGGCAAACGGTTTTTTTTATCAACTCTCCAAAATCAATCCCGATACCGGAAAGGAAGAGTTTTTTTTGCCAGTAAAAAGTTCAACCAAAAGTTCACGCAGGGCAACCGTATATGTGAGCGATGGAGAATGGCAACTCTCGGTATCTCCCGTTAGCCCCGATCAAACCCTGGGCAGGTCCTTTACCACCCTGATCCTGTCTTTGATAATAGCAGTGATGGGTTCTGTTTTAACAACACTCATTTTAAAACGCCCGGCTGCCCTGGAAGAACTGGTTGCACAAAGAACAAAGGAACTGGATGAAAGCCTGGAAAGAAACAGGGCTATTATTAATGCGTTGCCAGATACAATTTTTATTGTAGATGAGATGTACAGGATCACTGATTTTATTAATACCAGGGGACTGGTTACAGTTCTCCCGGCGGATCAGTTTCTAAACCATCGGGTAGATGAAGTACTGCCCCCGGATCTGGCTAAGGAAGTGATTGAAAACCTTCAAATCGTTCGAAGTGGCAAACGGCTTATCACACATCAGTACCAGCTTGAAATCGGAGGAGTAAAAGCCGATTACGAGGCCCGTTATGTACACTATGGAAAAAACAGTGTACTGGTATTGGTGCATGATACTTCTGAGAAAGCAGAGGCAGAACGAAAACTCCGGGATAGTGAGGTCAAATACAGGACCCTGGTAGAGAAAGCATCTGATGCCATTTTTATTGTGGATTTTACCGGGAAGATTAAAGTGGTGAACCCCGCCGGTTGCCAACTTGCACAATATGATGAAGAAAGCCTTTTACACCGGACGATCTTTGAGTTCACCATTGGCGAAGACCTGAACCGGCTGCCCCTGCAGTTTCAGGCACTGGCAGAAGGAAAGACGGTGACCACTGAAAGGAAGCTCCGGCGAAAGGATCTGTCCGTGATTGATGTTGAAATTACTGCCTCAAGAATCAGTGAAGACCGCTTCCTGACTTTTGTAAGAGATATTACCGCCAGAAAAATGATTGAAAGAGAACTGCTCAGCTCCCGTGAAGAATTCCGGCAATTGAGTAATTACCTGGAAAATATCCGGGAAGAAGAAAGAGTCAATATCTCCCGCGAAATTCATGATGAACTTGGTCAGCAGCTCACCGTATTAAAGATGGATATTTCCAGGCTTGGAAAAGAACTTCCGGTCAATGAGAAATTTGAACAGGACAAATCCGAAATACTGGCCTTCACCAATGCAGTGATCAGCACCGTAAGAAAAATTTCATCCTCCCTGCGGCCCAGTCTGCTGGATGATGTGGGCTTAGTACCGGCCATAGAGTGGTATTGTAAGGATTTTTCCAAACGTACCGGTATACAAACCAATTTCCAGGCTGGTATCCAGGATTTAAAACTGGAAGAAAAAATCAAAACAGGTTTGTTCAGGATTTTTCAGGAATCATTGACCAATATCGCCCGGCATGCCGGTGCCAGTCAGGTACAAGTTAGTCTGGATGTTAAAAATCAATCGATCCTCCTGCTTGTACAGGATAATGGCAAGGGGTTTAATCAGGAAGAAATTGCGGCTAAAAAAACACTGGGTATCCTGGGTATCAGGGAAAGAGCCGTGATGATGAAAGGAGATTATACCATCAGCAGCGCTCCGGGTAAAGGAACCACCACTACGGTTCTTGTCCCTTTGGCTGATACATCGCCTTGAATCATTATTGATCAGATAATGAAACTTTTGATGAACATTCCTGCCCGGAAATCCGTTATTTTAGGCATTAAACTATTGATATGGGTGTCTGGAACCAGATAGCGGAATACCTTTACCTGAAGAAAAAAGATCCCAATCGTCCAAAGAGCAAATGGATTGGTTATATGCATGGGATTAACCGGATCAGCCTTTTGCTGTTCCTGCTCTGCCTGATTATTTTGGCCCTCAAATTATTGTTGTAAAAACCGGCTGATCAATGTTGCTGCCTGTGCCGAGGCTTTTCCACCGGCCACCAGCATTTCCCGGAGTTGGGTATAGGCAACGGTAAGTTCGCGGCGTTGCTGCTCGTCCTGCAACAAATCTTTTAATGCCATAGTTAATCGGGATACAGTCATTTCATCCTGGATCAGTTCTTTCACCACCAGTCTGTCCATGATCAGGTTAACCAGAGAAATGTATTTTACTTTCACCAGCCTCTTTCCAATCTGGTAACTCAGCCAGGATCCTTTATAACAAACTACTTCAGGTACACCGAATAAAGCTGTTTCCAGTGTGGCCGTACCGGAGGTGACCAGCGCGGCTACTGATTGCTGCAAGAGGTCATAGGTTTGATTGGAGACATAGGAGACATTGGCATAATCGCTGACCAGCGAATCATAAAATGATGCTTCAACACCCGGTGCACGGGCAACGATAAACTGGTATTCCGGAAAGGCCTTACTCACTTCCAGCATAACCGGCAGTTTTACATTGATCTCCTGTTTGCGGCTTCCGGGTAAAAGCGCTACAATAGGTTTTGATGAAAACCTTTGAATGTCGTTTTCAGCCCCGGTCTCTTTGCGGGTCCTCCTTTCAATTTCTTCCAATAACGGATGACCTACATACTCCACTTCCCAGTTCCATTTTTGCCGGTAATAATCTTTTTCAAAAGGAAGGATCACCAGCATTTTATCGATACACTGCTTCATCATTTTCACCCTGCCTTCCTTCCAGGCCCAGACCTGCGGAGAAATATAGTAGATGACTTTAATGCCCTGCATTTTGGCCCATCGGGCGATACGAAGATTGAAACCCGGATAATCAATCAGGATCAGGGCATCAGGACGATTGGCCAGGATGTCTTCTTTACAAAATTTCAGATTACGGAAAATGGTACGCAGGTTCATTAGTACTTCCACAAATCCCATAAAAGCAAGGTCACGGTAATGCTTCACCAGTTCGCCGCCGGCTTCCTGCATTTTATCACCGCCCCAGCAACGGATCTGTGCCGACGAATCTTTTTGGATGAGTTCCCTGATCAGGTTACTGCCGTGCAGGTCCCCGGATGCTTCTCCGGCGATGATATAGTATTTCATACCGGGGTGTTTTAGATCAGTTGAATAATTTCAGCAGCAGGATACTAACGCCGTAAAAAAGAGTAACGATAAAAATCCCTTTAAAGGTTTCTGATTTGTCAAAATGCACATAGAGGGCAAAAAGCAGGGCATTGGATAAAAGAGAAAGCGTACCCACATGCGTAATGACTTTATTATCGTGCATAAAGTAGTCCAGGAATTCCCGGAAACTGAGAGAGGGAAAACTGACCCGGTAAATAACAAGCAGGCCAATCAGCGGACCGATCAGGCCAAGGATCAGACCCAGTCGAAGATTATTTTTGGTGAGGAACATGGGCGGTTTTTTAGTGGCTTATTTCCAGGTTTTTTCCAATTGCGATTTTAAAACGTAATTCGTCAGATCAAATTGTACGGGAACCACACTAACATAGTTATTGGCCAGCGCCCATACATCCGTATCCTTTCCTTTGTCAAAATTCACAAACTCCCCGGTTAACCAGTAATAATGCCTGCCATGCGGATCATTTCTTTCGATGAAGTCTTC
This sequence comes from Chitinophagaceae bacterium, assembly GCA_016720745.1. Classification (GTDB taxonomy): domain Bacteria; phylum Bacteroidota; class Bacteroidia; order Chitinophagales; family Chitinophagaceae; genus JJ008. Next base: position 324,566 of record JADKKA010000019.1, read on the forward strand.
TTCGTATTTCGCATAAGCCTGCCGGCAGATTTTATAACCCCTGACTAATTCAGGTGCCACAGAAGGAATATTGACATTGAGTACCGTGTGTTTGTCCAGTTTGGAAGACAACATTTTTTCTACAATAATCCTTACAAATTTTCTGGCTCCGGTAAAATCGGCATCCAGCCGGTAATCAAGCAGGGAAAATCCGGCAGAAGGAATACTTTCTATCGCTGCTTCCACCGCGGCAGACATGGTTCCTGAATAAATAACATTGATACTGTGATTAGCCCCATGATTAATGCCACTCAGACAGAGATCGGGTTTGCGGTGCAGTACTTTGTCAACCGCCAGTTTCACACAATCTACCGGTGTGCCCGTGCAACTCCAGGTTTCCACATTTTCCATGGAATGAATCTTGTGCAAACGAAGGGGCTGACCAATCGTGATGGCATGACCCATTCCCGACTGCGGTTTATCTGGTGCTACCACCACAATCTTACCCAAATCTTTCACGGCTTCTACGAGGTTCATGATACCCGGCGCAGTTACACCATCATCATTGGTGATCAGGATAACCGGCGGTTCTTTTTTTACCCTGGCTGAACGGGTTTTGGGAGAAGAAGAGGATTTTTTCGAAGGATTGGTTTTTACTTTAACTGCCATAGACTGCAAAATTCCCTGTTTTTGCCGGCTTATCCAAAAAGATGCGGTAAAGGTTTGGAAATTCTAAATTAATTAGTATTTTGCGACTAATTAAATTAGTTGTTATGGCGATATCCAATCAGAACCTGAAATATCTCCGCAAATTACGCGGCTGGACACAGGAGGAATTTGCCCAGAAACTCAGGATCAAACGTTCCCTGTTGGGAGCTTATGAAGAGGAAAGGGCTGAACCCCGTATCGATGTACTGGAAGTTGTATGCGATATGTTTAAACTCACCCTTGATGACCTTTTACGAAAAGACCTGAGTGATAACAAAGGGAATTACCTGGCCAAAAGAAGGGCCATGAAAATGGTATCAGGAAGAGCCGATATTCCCTTTGTACCCGTTAAAGCCGCCGCCGGTTACCTGGCCGGTTATGCTGACCCCGAATTTGTAGATGAACTGAATACTTTTACCCTGCCCATGCTCGCAGGGGGTAATTACCGCGCCTTTGAGATCATCGGCGATTCCATGCTGCCCACACCCAGTGGCTCCGTGATCGTCGGGGAAAAAGTTGATAATCTGGATGAGGTCAGGAACAATGTCCCCTGTATCGTCGTTTCCCGTAACGAAGGGGTCGTATATAAACGAGTGCAGAAAAACGGCAGACAAAAAAACAAACTCACCCTGATCAGTGATAACCCGGCCTATCATCCCTATACCGTCAATGCAGATGAAATCCTGGAAATGTGGCAGGCACAAATGGTCATTTCCAAAATCAGCAGCCAGCAGCGGTGGGATATGAATCAGCTCACTAATATCGTTTCTGATCTGCAGGAACAGGTGACCACCCTGAAAAAAAGAATGAACTGATTATCGTTCAGCACATTAGAATTTTTCATGTAATTTCCCGGCAGCCTTTAAGTAGTAGGCTTTGTCTGTTATCTTTGTAGATAGCCAATACCTGGAAATGACATTGAAGCGATTAATCTGTATACCCCTTTTTTTTTGTTTCTTTTCGCTTCAGGCGCAAGAGAAATCGCTTCCCGCTGTAAAAATCAGCCAGGCTCCCCGCATAGATGGCGATCTTTCCGATGAAGGATGGCAGCAGGCCACAGCTGCCACCGATTTTATTCAATATTATCCTGCTGCCGGTCAGCCTGCGTCAAAACAAACCGTAGTAAGAATCCTGTATGACAATACCGCAGTTTATATTGGTGCCTACCTTTATGATGATCCATCCCTGATCCGCAAACAAATTACAGCCCGCGATGAGGAAATGCAGAAGGACGTGGATTATTTCTCTGTTTTCTTTGATACCTATCATGATAAACAAAACGGGTTTCAGTTTGTGGTCACCTCCGCAAACGTGCAGTCAGATGCCAGGCTGGGGCCCAATCTGGGAAGCGGTGGCGGATTTGGAGAATTTGGCGACAAGACATGGGATGCCGTTTGGGAAAGTAAAGTAAAAATTCAGAAGGACGGCTGGTCCGTGGAAATGAAAATCCCCTATATCTCCCTGCGTTTTGCCCGAAAGGATGTGCAGGACTGGGGCTTACAGTTTCTCCGCCTGATCCGCCGCACCAACGAAACTTGTTACTGGAGTCCCGTTGATCCCAGCGTGAACGGATTGGTGAATCAGTTTGGAAATTTCAATGGCCTGCAGCAATTGCAACCACCAATGCGACTGAGTTTCTCCCCCTATGTTTCTACCGGTTATCGTAAATCTCCGGATGTAGGAACGGGCTTCAATAAAACAGGTCTTCTCAGCGGCGGTATGGATTTGAAATACGGTGTCAACGAAAGTTTTACATTAGATGCTACCCTCATCCCTGATTTTGGCCAGGTGATTTCGGATAATGTAGTCAACAATCTTTCTCCCTTCGAAATCAGGTTCCAGGAAAACAGACCCTTTTTTACAGAAGGAACAGAAATATTCAATAAAGCAGGTTTGTTTTATTCCCGAAGGGTAGGAGCTACACCATCCCGGTACAATGATGTGCGATTTTTTGTCGCCAGCAATCCTGGTTGGGATATCATTAAGAACCCAACCACCACCCAATTGTACAATGCCACCAAATTTTCCGGCCGAACCAAGAATAAACTAGGAATCGGAATTTTCAACGCTGTTACTGCACCCGCCTATGCAAAACTGAGAAATACCATGACGGGAAAAGATTCGAGCATTCAAACCGAACCACTGGCCAATTATAATATCCTGGTATTGGATCAGGCACTCAAAGGCAGATCTTCCATTACTTTCACCAATACCAATGTGATTCCGGAATGCAGGTTCGCCCGATGCCAATGTATCGGCGCTGGACTTTAGTTTGTTCGACAAAAGCAATATCTATAATCTCAGGGGAACTGCCCGATACAGCAAAATATTTTCAGGAACGCCATCCGATGGATTCAATACCACCCTCCGCTTTGCCAAGGTAAGCGGTAACTGGCAGTATAATATCCAGGGCAATATTGAATCAGCCAATTATAATCCAAGGGATCTTGGTTTTTTACAGGCGCCCAATGAAGTATCAGTGAACAGTAATTTTGGGTATTATCATTTTCAACCCTCAGGTGCACTGCTACAGTATAATTACCGGATCAATGCCTATTACAGCAGGATGTATCAGCCCGGAAATTTTAACCGGGCATTTGTCAGGGGTACCGGCTTCTGGTTATTCCGCAATTTCTGGGATGTCTCACTAACCGCAGGGTATTTCCCAACGGAGAATGATTATTTCGTACTCGGTGATCCTGCTACTTACCGCCGCTTTGTAAAAAGACCTTCTTACGGCTACATAGAATCCAGTGGCAGCACCGACAGCCGGAAAAGATTATACGTGCGTTACTCCGTACTATTTTCTGATTTCTTTGAATCAGCACCCAATAAAGCCTATCATGCGGTGGAAGGAGGATTACGCTACCGGTTTAGTAACCGGTTTACCCTTGACCTTTCTCATCGGCATGAAGGGGAAACCGATTACATTATTTACGCAGGAAGAGAAATCAATAACGAACCGATTGTGGCATTTGTGAATTTTACAGATGTTACTTCCATACTCAGCGGGATTTATAATTTCACACCCCGGGTCAATCTCACCCTCCGTGGCCGTCACTACCTGAGCCGGGTACATTTCAACCGCTATGCCAATGTGGTCCTGAATGGTAATACCATTAATAAAAGCGGAACCGCCAATTACAGCAATGTAAATGTTTTCAATCTCGATGCCTTTCTTACCTGGGATTTTCGCCTCGGCAGCCGCCTCATCGCCGGTTACAAAAACTGGCTGGGAGATGAGGAAATAATCAGCCCGTCCGGAAAAAATAATTACCTGAATAATCTCCGGGGAACATTCGGTAAAAGGCATGGGAATGAATTCACCATTCGCTTTATCTACTTTCTCGATTATAATCAGCTCAGAAAAAAATCCTAACCAATTTTGATGATCTCGGCATCGGTGGTGGCATATGCTACTTCACCTTTGGCAGGATGTACCGTATACATGCCGGTGAAACGGCTGAATGCCGGCAGGATGCAATGTGTCCGGGTAAAATAAAAACAGGGGAGTTTGAGTGATTGTTTGCCGATTCCCTTCAGCACTATACCAGGATGTACATGTCCTGTAAATGTATACAGCTCTGCGGATAGTTCGGATACTTTTGATTTTTTAGTCTCATGCCGGAAAACAAATCCATTTTCCTGCAACTCCCACTCATGTTCCTGAATGGCTGCCTCCCGGTACCAGGCCGCTTCCAGTATGTCGTGATTGCCTTTTACCAGATCAATATGCAGGGAAGAAAAATCCTTTCTCCATTTCAGGAACAGTTCCATTTCTTTATTGATGGTACTATGTGTAAAGTCGCCCACAATAATCAGCCGGTTGGCTTTACAGAGATAAAGCATTGCCATCAGCCTTTGCAGGTCAGCTTTATAAATGGTTTGTGGAACCCCAATCCCTGCTTTTCTGAAATGTCCGGTCTTCCCCAGGTGCAAATCAGCGATGATCAGGGTGGCAGTATCTTCCCAGTACAAACAGCGTTCAGGAAAAACCCAGAAAGTATTGCCTGCAATGATATGTGGAAGAGGGTTCTGCATGAGCAGGCAAATATAGAAGATGCTGTCTATGATGATGCAGAATAGCTACTGAAGCTTTGAAAAACTTTTAGCTTTTTCCTGCATTCATTTGCTGCTGCATCCGCCGCACACGGTCTTCCAGTTTTTCAGATGACAAATCTTCCCGCATACTGTCCACCTTGATCGGGAAACAGAATGGGGTAAGTCGTTCGGGGAAGCAGATCCGGATATCCGAATGCTGTATTCTTTCCAGCATATCCCTTAAACGGGCTTCTTCCATCTGCTGGTCCAGCACTTCCTGGAAGGATTGCCGCAGCAAAAGATTCTGCGGATCGTATTCAGTGAATACATTGAAGAGGAGGGAAGCAGAAGACTGCAGGTGACGGGCTTTCTTTTTTTCACCAGGCATGCCCTGGAAAATCAATCCCCCGATTACTGCCACATCCCTGAATTTGCGACGTGCCATTTCGGTATTGTTCACACTCCGTTGTATATCATTGAGCAGATCATCAGGAGAAAATAGGTCATATACATTGGTGTCATCCACAGGAATCGGCTGATCACTCAGCAACTCAAATCCATAATCATTCATGGCAAAGGAAAAACTGATGGGCCGGATCCGGCTGATCCGGTAAGCCAGAATGGCGGCCATGGCTTCATGCACCAGCCGACCCTCAAAGGGGTAAACAAAAAGATGAAAGCCATCTTCTGTTTCAATATGTTCAATCAGCAATTCATTTTCCCGGGGAACGATGGACAATTCCTGCTGCAGGGCTGCCAAAGGTTCCAGCGCTTTAATTTCCGGTTCTGCCAATTCCTGATTCCTTCCCAGTTCGTTCAGGGTCCGGCGTAATATTTTTCCCAGATTGGCACTGAGTGGCATCCGTCCTCCGGTCCAGCTGGGGACGATGGCTTTTTTCTTATCTGATTTACGCACCAGGGCCGTCATATCCCTGATCAGTACAAATTCAAGATGTCTGCCGGCCAGGGTAAACACATCTCCGGGGTTCAAACGGGAGATAAAATATTCTTCGATTACCCCCACATAACCACCGCTTACAAATTTTACCTTCATCATCGCGTCACTTACAATAGTGCCGATATGCATCCGGTGCCGCATAGCCAGCTTCCGGTTCCGGATCCGGTAAATGCCTTCCTCCACTTCTACTTTCCTGAATTCATCATACTGCCCCATGGCTACTCCACCCTCCGTAATAAAATGCAGGATCTGCTGCCATTCGTTTTCCTGCAGCTCCCGGAAACAGAAAGTGGTTTTAAGTTCTGAAAAAATTTCTTTTGGTTCAAAGCCTTCAGAGATAGCCAGCGTATTGAGGTATTGTATCAGTACATCGTAACATAAGAGCTGTGGCGGACGGCTCTCCACTGTATGTGTGTCCAGCGCCTTTTTCAGCGCAGCAGCTTCCAGTAGTTCTAAAGAATGCGTGGGTAAAAAATAAATGCGGCTGATGGCGTCCGGGCTATGACCGCTTCTGCCGGCTCTTTGCAGGAAGCGGGCCACCCCTTTAGGGGATCCTACCTGTATCACCGTTTCTACCGGACGAAAATCTACACCCAGATCCAGACTGGCAGTACAGACCACCGCTTTGAGATTGCCACTATGGAGGTTATCCTCAATCCAGGTTCTCAGATCACGGTCGATAGAGCTATGGTGCAGTGCAATGGAACCGGCCAGCTCCGGACAAACATTCAGCAGGGTCTGGTACCAGGTTTCACTCATACCCCGGGTATTGATAAAGATGAGGGTGGTGCGGCTCTGCTGAATAATTGGAATTATTTTATGTGCCAGTTTAATGCCCAGATGGCCAGCCCATGGATATTTTTCAATTTCATCGGGGAAAACTGATTCCACTTCAATGGCTTTGCTGATCCCGGCTTTTACAATCACGCCTTCCCGATTCAATGCAGAAAGGATCACTTCTTTGGCTTCTTCCAGATTGCCAATGGTGGCAGAGATCCCCCAGATCATGGGCCGCGGACGACCTGCTGCTGTTTGCAGGTGAACGATTCTGGATAATGCCAGTTCCACCTGTACTCCTCTTTTGCTGCCAAGTAGTTCATGCCATTCGTCCACAGCAATCAGCTGCAGCGACTGAAAAATCTCAGGGTAACCTTTTTGTGCTAATAACAGATGTAAACTTTCAGGGGTAATGATCAGTACTTCGGGCATTTGTTTTTTCTGCCGGGCTCTTTCTGCAGTATCCGTATCTCCATTACGGATACCCACTTTCCACTGCATCCCCAGTTCAGATATCACTTCTTCCATGGCCCTGCCGATATCTTTTGCCAGGGCCCGAAGGGGAGTAATCCATAATAATTGTAAACCTGATTTTTTGACGTTGAGGTAATCCCCGGGATGAGTATCGATAAAGTTAATCAGGGCACCCAGGAATACGGCAAAAGTCTTACCGCATCCGGTAGGGGCATTCACCAGTCCGCTCTCACCCGCTGCAATATGCTCCCAGGATTGTTGCTGGAATAAAAAAGGCTTAAAACTTTTTGTTTCAAGCCAGCTATGAATGACGGTATACCCTGCTGAATGCTGCACTGCAATAGGATGAGAATGAAGGTAGCGAATTAAACAGGAATCAGTAGATACCCTTTAGCACCCCGTCCTGCCATTTGAGAAAGTACAGTTTTTTGTTTTCAAAATAATCGAGAGTCATATTTTGCTTATTCAATACCGGCTGTACATCATAATCAGTAAATACTTTATTGAGTTTGCTGCTGATATTGGAAGTAAAGTCGGTCCGGTATTGCTGGAGCAGTTTCACATATTTCCAGGTTACCTCGTAACCACGGAAAACCATATCACTCGGGCGGGCATACATGTCCTTGTTAAAATAAGCAATGATGCCCTGGCTTACTTTATCCATTTTGGCATTATAAAAAGGGGTGCTGTAGATGATCTCAATGCCCTTATATTCTGCTTTATTAAAATCTCGGATATTATCCCAGGTGGGCATTCCCATTACCGTAGAAAGATATTTTTGTTTTTTGAGTGCGGCCAGTTGCTGTACCAGTCTTTTGCCAAATACTTCATCCAGGCTACCGGCCATACAGAGGGTTGTGTTGGTAGTATCCAGGTAGGGTTTCAGCTGATTGATCGTAAAGCTATCCGTCAATTCAACATACTTGTACTTAAGAGGAACGGCCAATGTGCTTTTTCCAAAATCATCCAGGTATCCTTTTATCCGGTCTTCCAGCTGTCCTTTTTTCCGGAAGATAATGATCGGATTCAGGGAATAATATTTTTGAATGTAGCGGTAAATGCCTTCACACTGGGTACGCAGGGTAGGGTTCAATACTACGTAAAATGGGTTGCCGGTAATGCCGCCGTCATTGGGCATATTCACATTGATCACGGGAATATTTCTTTTCAGTCCGGCATCTGCAAACAATTTTATTTCGGAAGAAGTGCAATAAGTAATGATAAAAGCTACACTATCCAGTTCTTTCCGGTTCAATTGTTCCGGAAGGGTTTCTGTGGCCGAGCGGGTATCATAAATAAAGACTTCCAGCGGCAATTTTTCATCATTCAGGGAATCCAGGGCCAGTTTTACGCCTTCATAAAATTCAAGACCGGGGCTGATGTATTTTGGGAAACTGTTTTTGGCAAAACGGTATTCTCCGGAAGCGTCAAATGCAGAGTCCAGGTATAATGGAGAAAAAACGGCAATCTTCAAACTGCCGGACCCACCCTGACCTCTGCTCTGCAGAAATCCCAACAGTAGTAAGGCGGCCATCCAAATTTTTATGCGCATAGCGTGCGATTCTTTTTAAATCAAAATGCCAGGTTTTAACCGGCTCATTATTCCCACTCAATCGTCGCCGGTGGTTTGCTGCTGATATCATAAACCACCCGGTTAATCCCTCTCACATTGTTGATGATTTCGTTGGATACATTGGCCAGGAAATCATAGGGCAGATGGGCCCAATCGGCAGTCATCCCATCTACACTGGTCACGGCCCTTAAGGCTACCGTGTATTCATAAGTTCTTTCATCACCCATCACCCCTACACTTTTCACAGGCAGTAAGATAGCACCTGCCTGCCAAACAGTTGCATATAAATTGTTATCCTTTAGTGCCTGAATATACACATGATCCGCTTGCTGCAATAACTGTACCTTTTCTTCGGTCACTTCTCCCAAAATCCGGATCGCCAGGCCGGGACCCGGAAAAGGGTGACGGTCAATCATTCCGGCGGGGATGCCCAGTTCCCGGCCCACTTTCCGCACCTCATCCTTGAACAGGGAACGGAGAGGTTCCACCAGTTCCAGATGCAGGTGATCGGGGAGGCCGCCTACATTATGATGGGATTTAATGGTCACCGATGGGCCGTGTACGGAAACGCTTTCGATCACATCAGGATAAATTGTTCCCTGTCCCAGTAATTCAACGCCAGCCACTTTTTTGGATTCTTCCTGAAAGACATCAATAAACAAACTGCCGATAATTTTTCGTTTTTCTTCCGGTTCGGTTTTGCCGGCCAGTTTGGTATAAAATCTTTCTTTGGCATCAATACCTTTTACATTCAAACCAATAGTGGCGTAGGTATCCAGTACATTTTGAAACTCATCTTTCCGAAGCACCCCATTGTCTACAAATATCCCGTAGAGATTTTTGCCAATCGCCCGGTGAATCAGGGTGGCCGCCACAGTAGAATCAACCCCGCCACTTAATGCCATGATCACTTTGCGGTCTCCGATTTGTTTTTTCAACGCTTCGACCGTGTCAGTAATAAAATGCGCCGGAGTCCAGTCCTGCGAACAGCCGCAGATTTTAACCAGAAAATTGCGCAACACTTTTTTTCCTTCTTTAGAGTGGTACACTTCCGGATGAAATTGTACACCATACAGTGCTTTGTTGTCGTCACCTGTTCTCCGGAATGCAGCAACCGGTATACTTTCTGTATTGGCCAGCAGTTCAAAACCGGCCGGGAGTTCTTTGATCGTATCGCTATGGCTCATCCAGACTTGACTATCGGCAACTACATCTTCAAAAATAATATCGGACTGCAGTTGTTTCAGCATGGCCCTGCCATATTCCCTCTTATTGCTTTTGGCTACCAGTCCGCCGAATTTTTTAGCCGTGAGCTGTGCACCATAACAGATGCCCAGTACGGGTACTTTTTCAATAAATGAGCGGATATCCGAATCAGGAGCCCCGTCTTCATTCACCGAACAGGGGGAGCCGGAAAGGATGATGCCTTTTAATCCCGGTTCAAATTCAAAAGGTTTATGATAGGGAATGATCTCACAGTAAACATTGGCCTCCCGTACGGCCCGGGCAATTAGTTGCGTGTACTGGGAACCGTAATCAAGAATCAGAATTTTTTCACTCATGTTGCTGGGGTTATACTGCCTTTAGGGATGCCGCGAAGGTAAAAAAACTGTCGTCAATTGCAGATAAAGAGCTGAAACCATTACCTGTCAACGATTCCAGCCTTTTGAACCGGCTTGTAACCCCCGGCCGGGTCCCTGCGTCTTATCATTTGTTCAGGTAAATATCCTGTAGCTTTGACCATCAAATCATCAAATATGAAGTCCTCCGCCATCAGCCTGCTTGTCCTCCTGTTTGCACTAAATTCCTGCGATTTTGCCCGTGACAAGGTTCGGGGAAACGGAGAGATAAAGGAGGAATCAAGGAAAGAAACAGGGTTTAGTGAGGTACAGGTCAGCGGTGCCATTCAGGTTTATGCCCGGCAGGATTCAGCCTGGGCGGTGAAACTGGTGACGGATGCCAACCTGCTTACGCATATTGAAACGTATGTGGAAGGTCAAACCCTGGTCATCCGACAGGAAGAGGGGACTAATCTGCAACCCAGTTCCTCCATCAAAGTATATATCAGCAGCCCTTCTTACACCGATTTTGATATATCCGGTGCATGTGAAGTGATTACGGAGAACAGGCTGAGTGCAGACAATGCTATAACCATCGATCTAAGTGGTGCCAGTAAGGCCGAGATGGATTTGAAAACACCAGTGATCCATTTAGGGCTTTCCGGTGCCAGTGTGGCCCGCCTTCGCGGTGAAACCCGTGACCTGGATATCGACGCCTCAGGAGCCTCAAAAGCTTTATGTTATAACCTCCCCAGTGAAAAGGCCACGGTAAGTTTATCGGGTGCCTGCAGCGCAGAAGTCATGGCCAGTGTGCAACTAAAAGCCGATGCCAGTGGCGCCAGTCATGTCCGGTACAAAGGAAGTCCTGAAGTTAATCAGTCAGTGAGTGGAGCGGGGTCGGTAACCAAAGAGTAATTATTAATGACCCGATCTCATTACTCCGATTTAAGCCGGGCTACATATAAGAAATAACTGATTGGTCATTTCTTTTTTCCAGGTCACAGATGCTCCGGACATCTGTATAATGATGCCTTTCCTGTCTGGTACGATCAATCCTTTCAGTTGTCTTATTGCTGGTTGTCACAGCATATCCTGGTCCTGCAATCAGGATATTGGCGAATGGCTGACCTCTATCCGGGGCTTATAGGTTCAATACATCACATTCTTTTGTAATCCGGAAAAGTAAATGGTTATTTGACGTGGGCGAAACCCTTACTTCTTTGCCGCTCATTCTGGATGTGGATGATATCTTTCTCCTGTTTTTTTTGGACGGCAGAACAGTTGGCGGCGCGCTTTATAAGCCGCCATATCTGCTACTTAAAAATAGGTTGTGGAGGATTATAATTTTTTATATTCATCCATAAGTGTATAAATTTATATATTTGTGGAGGATTATAAATAGTACACATGGAAACCATTATAGGGCGGGAGGAGGAAAAGAAAATACTCAGCGATGCGTTGTATTCAGGGGATGCGGAGCTGATCGCTGTGTACGGAAGAAGACGAATCGGGAAAACCTTCCTGATCCGCAATCATTATGGTAAACATATCCGCTTTGAATTAACCGGGATACATGAGGCGGGTCTCAAAGACCAGTTACACAATTTCAGCCTGGCCCTGCAGGCATCCATGGCAATTCCGGTGGTACCCGCCGACCCGGCCAACTGGATAGATGCTTTCAGCCGCTTAAGTGATTACCTGAAGTCTTTGCTTAAGAAAGAGCCCGTGGTGATACTTTTCGATGAACTCCCCTGGCTGTGTACACCCAGGTCAGGATTTTTACAGGCTTTCAGCCATTGGTGGAATACCTGGGCTTCCCGTCATTCAGTCGTGAAAGTGGTGATCTGTGGCTCCGCAGCCTCCTGGATCATCCGGAATATTATAAATGACCATGGCGGATTGCATAACCGGGTGACCCAACGTATCCGTCTCCTGCCATTCACTCTTGCGGAAACAGGGGATTTTCTGCTCCACCAGGGGGTGAAGCTGGACCTCTACCAGGTGCTGCAACTCTATATGGCGATGGGCGGCATCCCGCAATATTTAAAACAGATAAAAAAGGGAGAGAGCGCTTCACAGACAATTGACCGGCTTTGTTTCACCAAAAACGGTATGCTGAAAACTGAATTCGGCGATCTTTACCAATCGCTTTTTGCCCATGCTGCAAATCATGAAGCGATCGTCAGGGTCTTATCCAAAAAGGCAAAAGGCATGACGCGGGCGGAGATCATCGGAGCCTGCGGATTTACTACCGGCGGTTGGACCACGGAACTTTTTGACGAACTGGAGCAATCCGGCTTTATCACCCAATACATACCTTTTGACCGCACCCTTAGAGATGCTGTTTATAAATTATCCGATGAGTACAGTTTGTTCTACCTGAAATTCATTGAAGGGGCCCGCGCTACCGGGGCGGGAACCTGGCTTCGGCTTTCGCAAACTCAATCCTATACCAGCTGGAGCGGTTTTGCTTTTGAAGCAGTGTGCCAGAAACACCAGTATGCCATCAAACAGGCACTTGGAATCGCAGGCGTGTATACAGAAGTATCCGCCTGGAGGTACACACCTAAAAAAGGAGAAACAGGCGCACAGATCGACCTGCTGCTGGATCGGGCGGATCATACCATCAATCTTTGTGAAATGAAATTTGCCAGAGATGAGTTTGTCATCGATAAAAAATATGCAGGAGAACTCGACAACAAAATAAAGGTCTTCAAAGAACAGACAAAGACAAGAAAAACGATCTTTCCGACCCTGATCACCACCTATGGCACAAAGCAAAATATTTACTATACCGGACGAGTTGTGTCCGAGCTAACCATGGAGGATCTTTTTAAATGACCACATGATAGTAAGCAGAAATACATCACAACGCCACATACCTGACCGTAATCCTGATATCCCGGTTCCTGCCCTTATCATCCGTACAGGATATTTTCAACGGCCCTTCAGTGGGTACAAAAAACTGCTTTTCCTTCGGGTCACTGCTTTTGTAAAATTTATTATTGATATACCAGTAAACCTTACTCACATCATTGGCGGTTTTGCAAATTAGCTGCAATGGCTCCGGATCTTTTTTATTGATCAGGTACTCCGTTCCGTTTACCGGCGATTGTATCACCGGTGCCGCCCCTTTGAATATCACTTCACAATCAGGATTGTGCGGAGGTATTTTGATATAAGCAATCCGGTTCTCATCCAGCCAGGATTGCATCTCCGGTTCCACCACTTTGAACCATTTCTTTTTATATCCGGAAGCGGGGACACAACTACGGCAATAGGATATTTTTTCATTAGCACTAAGTAGCACTTCCTGCCGGTTATCACAAACTCGGGTAGGGGAGATCAGCGGAATAAAATAATCCGTTACCAGGTTGGCACAATGATCCGCAGGTAATAAACCGGTCTCACTGCATACCCTGCGGATATCACAATCCGCCGGCTGTTTGAACCAGGCTTCATCACTGTCGTAATCAATGGTATTAAATATTTTGAAAAGTAAGGGGGTCGCCGTATTAGCCCCGCTCAGATCAGCCGCTCCCTGGCCAGAGAAATTTCCCGCCCAAACTCCCACCGTGTACCGGTTATTATAACCAATACTCCAGGCGTCTTTCCGGCCATAACTGGTGCCTGTTTTCCATGCAATCTTGGGCATTCTTTCCGTTGCAGTCCAGTTTAAAGGAAAGTCTGGGCGGTTAACCCTGGAAAGAATTTCATTGACCATATAATTAGCGGCAGGACTCAGCAATTGAAAAGTTGACTCAAGACTGTCGCGATGGCTATAAGCCGGTAACCGGAACTTCCCATTATGCGCGAATGAAGCAAATAAGGCAGTCAGCTCTTCCAATGTGGTGCCACAACCGCCCAGGATCATGGACAAGCCCAGCTTGCGGCGGTCTTTTTGTATTTGTTTAAAATGACAGGCCGCTAGTTTATTGATTAACTGTTCATGTCCCAGCATGCGCAGCCCCTTTACCGCCGGAATATTCAGAGAATGTTCAAGCGCATACTCTACTGTTACATAACCGTTGAATTTATCATCATAGTTTTCCGGCGCATACCCATCGTAATTCACAGCCACATCCGTCATTACAGTCTTTGGCGTCAGTAAACCTTCATCAAAACACAATCCGTATAAAAGAGGTTTTAATGTACTACCCGGCTGCCTTACCGAAGCAGCACCATTTACCTGTCCGCCATCCAGGGTATCCATGAATCCGGAAGAGCCCACATAAGTGATAACCTGATTGGTTTGGTTATCGATAATAACCACGGCCGCATTCCGGATATTTTTCAACCGCTGACTCCGGATATAATCTTCCACCAGTTTCTCAGTTTTCAACTGGGTATTCAGGTTGATATGGGTTCGAATAATATCGCCGCCCTGTTTTTTCAACCGGTAAGATAAATGCGGGATATAATGTGGAACTACCCCTCTCCGGGCATTGAGCGGTTCTGCCAAAGCATCCTGTATTTCCTTCCCGGTGAAAACCTTTCTTTCGGCAAAACGCTCCAGCCAGCGATTTCGTTCTTTAATGATAAAATCATTGTTCCGGCCGGGAACCATGACACCTGGTTTATTGGGGATGATGCTGAGTGAAGTGATTTCCGCCAGTGACAAATGATCCGGGTTCTTATTGAAATACAGCAGCGAGGCCGCTTTAACTCCTTCGATATTTCCGCCATAAGGAACCAGGTTCAGGTACAATTGCAGGATTTCTTTCTTGCTGTATTTAAGTTCCAGTTGCAGGGCCCTGAACATTTCCCGCATCTTGCTCCAGATATTTCTTTTGCCGGGCTCCAGCATTTTGGCCACCTGCATGGTAATGGTACTGGCCCCCGACATCCGGCGCATATGAAAAAGATTACTGAAAAAAGCCCTGATCACCGCAAAGGGATTCACACCAATATGCCGGTAAAAATGCCGGTCCTCCTTGTTCACAATGGTTTTTTGAAGCAGGGGGGAAATTTCATCCAGTTCCGTCTTCATCCGCCATTTCTGATCGCTGGTGAGATAAGCATTAATCACTTCCCCTTTCTGATCGGTGATAATGGTAGAATACTCCACTTTGTCCGGTACAGGAAAAATCCAGTTCAGGATAAAAAAGAGCAGGATCAGACCCAGAAAGCCCAATCCCAGTCTTTTCAGGAATCGCAATATTCCCTTCCGGGTTATTTTGAATGAAAACCTACGCATGTATGAAATTTCCGCAATAGCTGCATCTCATCAGATGCAAAATGTAACCGGAAGCTATGCAGGCTTTGGCCAGTTAACAAATATTTATCGCTCAAAATTTGCAACTCGTTTTATATGCTGTGTATCTTTCCTGTCAAATTCCCCGCCTCCTTTATGGAACCAGCGCTTTCGTCTGACGGTAATGAACCAGGCAGACATACCTCAAAAGACATTCCTCCCTAGTGATTTGAATCATCCCGGTGCGGATGCACCGGTTCGGACATATAACTGTGCAAAACAAATGCACAGCTGAATTTTTTACCTGATCAAATATTTCTACCTTCTCATTACCATTATACTTCCCCAAGGGCCCATGCCCCGGGGATCTTTAACCACACATTATGCGTATCAAACTGTTTTTAGTTCCGCTGCTGGCAGCCGGGGCTATTTTTTTGTCATCCTGTAAAAAGAATGCGATCTCCCTTTCTTTTACTAATGCGAAAGGAGAAGTACCGGTACTGGGTAACCTGGTATTCCGGTTCAGTCACTCACTGGCCAAGGACTCCATGCTCAATGCCTGGGACTCCACCGATTATATTTCCTTTGAACCGGCACTCAAAGGCCGCTTCCGCTGGCAAAGCCCGGATGAACTGGTCTTTTCCCCGGCAGAACCCCTGCAACCCGCCACTACCTACAAGGCAAAGATCAAGGGGACTGTCCTGAAATTCAGTAAATACAATTCCGTAAAGGGAGGTGATAAAATAAGCTTCCATACCCCGCTTTTATCGCTCGACAATGCCCAGGTGGTTTGGGTGGGCGAAAGTAATACCACAGCAGTGCCCCAGATTGACCTCCTTTTTAATTACAGAGTAAAACCGGACGACCTGAAACAAAAACTGGATATCGAGGTCGATGGTAAAAAAGCGGATTATAGCCTGCTTACTGTGGCAGCTGATAATAAAATGTCTGTCCGTATCAATGGATTGAAAACAGAGGACCGCGACTATGAAACAAAGATCACCATCAGTAAAGGACTGGAGCCTGAAAAAGGCAATACCAGTACAGCGGAGGATATTGTCAATGCCGTCAATATCCCTTCTCCTTTTACACTGACCATCCAGGGAGTAGCATCTGAATATGATGGTGCCGAAGGAGTGGTCAAAGTTGTAACCAGCCAGCAGCTCAGCGGGGAGAGTATTAAGAATTTTATCAAACTGGATCCTGACCTGGTGTTTACGGTGGAGCCTAACGATTATGGCTTTACCCTGCGCAGCGACAAGTTTGATACCGAGAAATCCTATGCCCTCCAGATCAATAAGGGCCTGCGGGGTAAACTGGGTGGCGTGATGCGGGAAGATTACAATGGCGGTATTGGTTTCGGGGAACTGGAAGCTGATATCAAATTCACCAACAATAAAGCCGTTTACCTGTCTAAAAAAGGAGCCAGGAATATGGAAGTGCAGATCAGCGGGGTACAAAAAGTAAAACTGGTGATTTCAAAAATATATGAGAACAACCTGCTGATGGCACAGCGATATGGGTACTCTCCAAAAGAAAACAGCAGCGGACCCGATGGAGAGGGTTATGAAGAAGAGTATTATTATGATGATTACAGCGGTGGCAATGCCATGCTGGGAGATGTGATTTATGAAAAAGAAATTGATACCCGCTCCCTTCCCAAAAGCGGGGGTGGCAGATTGCTGAACTTTTCACAGTTTGAAGACCGCCTGCCTGATTTCAAAGGAGTGTACCATGTGATGATCCGCTCCACGGATGATTACTGGGTAAAAGACAGCCGATTTATTTCGTTGTCCGATCTTGGGTTGATTACCAAAGAAGGACGTGATAAAATTTATGTCTTTACTAATTCCATCAAGACAGCAGAACCGGTGAATGCCGTTAATGTGGCGGTCTATTCTGTCAATAACCAGCTGATTGGTACGGCCACTACCGATAAAGACGGGATGGCGGCCATCAGTTTTGCGAATAAAGAATTCAGTGGTTTCAAACCAGCCATGGTTATCGCCAAAACAGAAGATGACTTTAACTACATGCCTTTCAGTAATACCAGGGTGAATACTTCCCGTTTTGATGTGGGAGGGAAAAGAAATAATGCAGCTGGTTTTGATGCCTTTGTGTATGCAGAAAGGGATGTGTATCGTCCCGGTGAAAAAATTAATTTCTCTGTAATTCTGAGGGATGCGGCCTGGAAAAATCCTGGTGATATTCCACTGCGGATCAAATTCCTGCTTCCTAATGGAAAAGAACTGAAGACCATTCGCAAAACCCTGAATGAGGAAGGCTCGATGGAAGGCAGCCTGGATATTGCTTTATCAGCCATCACTGGTTCCTATACCATGGAAGTTTACACTTCCAATGAAGTCCTGCTTTCTTCCAAAACTTTTTCAGTGGAAGAATTTGTGCCGGATCGTATCCGGGTCAAAACAGAACTGGATAAAAAATTCCTTCGTCCCGGTGAAAAAGGAAATCTCAGCATCAATGCCATGAATTTCTTTGGACCACCCGCGGCCAACCGGAAATACGAAGCCGAGATCCAGCTGAAACAAAAAGCGTTCAGTCCTGAAAAATTTGAGGGCTATGATTTCAGTCTGGTCAATGCCAATACATTTTATGATAAGCAAGTGAAAGAGGGAGCCACCGATGAAGCCGGTAATGCCGTTTTTGAATATGAAGTGCCAGCCACATATCTAAACAGTGGCTTGCTGGAAGCCAGTTTCTATAGTACCGTGTTTGATGAAACCGGAAGACCTGTTAGCCGCGGTACCAGGACAGATGTATTTACCCAGGATGTTTTCTTTGGCTTAAAGAATGATGGCTACTATTATTATCCACTGAACCAGCCTGTAAAATTCCAGCTGGCAGCGGTGAATAAAGATGGAAACGGAACCAGTGCCACCGCAAGGGTGGAGCTGATCAAACATGAATACCGTACCGTGCTGACCAAAAGCGGCAGCTATTTCCGATATGAATCACAAAGAGAAGATAAACTGCTGTCCGAACAGCAATTGAATGTAAGCAGTAATACCGTGTACACAGCAATTCCCCGTACCCCGGGTGATTATGAATTGAAAATCTATCTCCCCGGCGCTTCCACCTATATCAGCCGTACTTTCTACAGCTATGGCGGCTGGGGCAATGCGAATACTTCTTTTGAAGTAAGCCGGGAAGGAAATATTGATATCTCCATTGATAAAAAATCATACAGTACCGGTGAAACAGTCAAAGCATTATTCAAAACACCATTCAGCGGGAAGATGCTCGTGACCCTGGAAACCGATCATATCATTTCTCATCAGATGGTGGAAGTGAGCAATCGCTCTGCCAGTCTGGACCTGAAAGTAACGGCTGAACATGTGCCCAATGTCTATATCACGGCCACACTGATCAAACCACACGAAGTGTCGGATATTCCTTTAACGGTAGCCCATGGATTTAAAAATGTTACTGTCGAAGAAAAGAACCGGAAGATTGCGGTTGAGATCAATGCTGCGAAAACCGTTCGTTCCAAAACAAAGCAAAAGATTACCGTTACAGCTGCCCCGGGCAGTATGGTTACGCTTTCTGCCGTTGATAATGGAGTGTTGCAAATCAGTGATTTCAAAACACCTGATCCCTACGATTATTTTTATCAGAAGAAAGCATTGCAGGTAGCTGGCTATGATCTTTATCCTTTGCTTTTTGAAGAACTGAGGGCACGCTTGAGCAGTACAGGTGGTGACGGGGCCTTTGAATTTTCTACTGAAAAAAGAAACAGTCCCATGCAGGCCCGTCGTGTGAAAGTGGTAAGTTACTGGAGTGGTATCAAAAAAGCAGCCGGCAATGGCAAAGTGGAATTTGAAGTGGAAGTGCCCCAGTTCAGTGGTGAACTCAGACTGATGGCAGTCGCTTATAAAGGGAACAGTTTTGGTGCTGCAGATAATACTATGACGGTAGCTGACCCTGTAGTGATCAGTACAGCCCTGCCCCGTTTCCTGAGTCCCGGGGATACCGTGAATGTGCCGGTTACATTAACGAATACAACTTCCAATGCCAGCACGATTACAGCAACAATTGCAACCGAAGGACCTGTGAAAGTAGTGGGTGGTAATAGTCAGACTATTAACCTGGCTGCCAAGGGAGAGAACAGTGCAGGATTCAGAATTGTAGCTGATCCTTCCATCAACCTGGCGAAGGTGACGGTAACCGTAAGTGGCATGGGAGAAAAATTTGTGGATGTAACAGATATCGCCGTGAGACCACCTTCTACTTTGCAAAAGACCAGCGGAAGTGGAACAGTGAACGGTGGCAGCAATCAGAAAGTAACGATCGGACTGGGTGATTTCATGCCAACTAGTGTCAACTATAGTCTGGTAGTGAGTCGCTCACCTGCATTGGAATTGGGAGAGCAATTGCGTTACCTCGTGCAATATCCTTATGGTTGTACGGAGCAAACTGTTTCTGCGGCATTCCCTCAGTTATACTATGGTGATTTGTCGGACCTGATGCAGACCAATAAGCAACAGCAAAAACTGAATGCCAATACGAATATCATTGAAGCCATCCGCAAGATAAAAATGCGACAGTTGTATAATGGTGCAGTTACCTTATGGGATGGAGAAGGAAGAGAAGATTGGTGGACCACGATATATGCTGCCCATTTTCTGTTAGAAGCCAGAAAAGCAGGCTTTGAAGTGGATAATAGTCTGCTCAGTACCATGCTGAATTATATCACTAACAAACTTAAGAACAGGGAAACCATCACTTATTATTATAACCGCGATCAGAACAAGAAGATTGCGCCCAAGGAAGTAGCTTATGGTTTGTATGTACTGGCACTGGCTGGTAAAACAAATGTTCCGGCCATGAACTATTACAAAGCCAATACGGCATTGCTGGCCCTGGATAGCCGTTACCTGCTGGCAGCGGCTTATGCTACTGCCGGAGATAAAAGATCATTCTCTTCCATGTTACCGGCTTCATTTAGCGGGGAAGAATCAGTGCCGCAAACGGGTGGCAGTTATTACTCTGATATCAGGGATGAAGCTATTGCGTTGAATGCATTGCTGGAAGTGGATCCTGGAAATGCACAGGTAGGAACCATGGTCAAACATGTGGCGGCCAAATTGAAATCAAGAAGATGGCTCAGTACACAGGAAAGAGCATTTGCCTTTCTGGCCCTGGGTAAGCATGCAAGGATGGCCAATAATTCTACGGCAACAGCAGAGATCAAAGTCAATGGAAAAACAGTAGGTAAGGTGGATGAGAAAAGCTGGACTGCTGATATGAAAACTTTGGGGGGTAACAATATTGAAATTGCTGCCAAAGGGAATGGCCGCTTGTATTATTTCTGGCAGGCCGAGGGGATCAGTGTCAGCGGTGCTTATACTGAAGAAGACAGTTACCTCAAAGTGCGTAAGCGTTTCTTTGACAGGAATGGCAAGCCCATCACAGGGAATACATTCAAACAAAACGATTTGATCATTGTGGGGATCACGCTCGAGCGTTCCTTTAATACACCAATAGAAAATGTGGTGATTACGGATCTGTTACCGGCCGGTTTTGAAATTGAAAACCCGAGGACCAAAGAAATTCCGGGAATGGACTGGATCAAAGATGCCATGACACCGGACGCCTTGGATTTGCGGGATGACCGGATTCATTTCTTTGTGAATGCCGATCAGGCCAAACAAACTTACTACTATGCCGTTCGTGCTGTTTCACCCGGTGCTTATAAAATGGGGCCGGTGAATGCTGATGCCATGTATAACGGGGAGTATCATTCTTATAACGGAGCGGGTATGATCAGGGTTCTTCGGTAAGAATCGTTACTGACAAAAAGAAGTTGTCACAAATGCAGGCAATATGGGCACATTGAGTTTATCAAATGTGTGCCGTGTTGCCTGCTTTGTTTTAGCAAATTCAGACTGTCATACTGAGCTTGTCGAAGTAGAGCTTGTCGAAGCATGATAAGCACTCAGTTCCAACAAAAAAAGCCCGACCCTTGCAGGCCAGGCTTTAAAGCGTCGTGTATCAGGAATGATTAATAATCGTTGTTATAACCACCACGGTCACGGTTGTAACCGCCGCCGCCGCCGCCTTTTTTAAAGCCGCCGCCACCGCCGCCGCCGCCGAAGCTTCTTTTCTTGAAGCCCCCGCCGCCACCGCCTTCGGGTTTAGGACGACTTTCGTTAACGACAATGTTACGGCCGTCCACTTCAGAACCGTTTAATGCTGCAATAGCGGCCTGAGCTGCTGCATCATCTGACATTTCAACAAAACCAAAGCCTTTGCTGCGGTTTGTGAATTTGTCTGTAACGATTTTTGCTGAAGTTACTTCGCCGTAAGAGGCGAAAAGGTTTGCCAGGTCCTGATCTTTCAGGTTCCAGCTGATGTTGCCTACGTAAATGTTCATTTTTGAGAGATTATTGAAAAAATAAAAGTGCCAACAGTAAACAGTAACCGATGAACATTCACAGGATGAAATGGGAATCGTTCAGGACTTGAAACTGTAAAGAACACCAATAACAGGACAAAATAAAGCTTTTTTCGGATAGTTCGTACATTTTCCTGAAAATCATCCTTGGGTTGAGATATCTATCTGATTTAAAGCTATTTAGAAAGAAATAAGCATAAAAAAACCTCCCCAGGGGGAGGTTTTTTACCATTGCTGGAAAGCAATTATTCGGCAACAACTTCAAAATCCACTTCTGTACTGTGTCCGTTTCCGAACTCAATAGTGGCTTTGTAATTACCCAGTTCTTTTACTTCATCAACGATGCTGATCTTCTTGCGATCGATTTCATAGCCTCTTTGCTCACGGATCGCACGACCGATTTGCAGGGAAGTAACACTACCAAAGATCTTACCGCTTGTACCGGTTTTGGCACCGATTTTCAGCGGAGCTTCTTTCAGTTTAGCGATAACATTATTGATCTCTGCCATCATTTTCTCTTCTTTCTTGCGAACCTGCTTCAGTCTTTCTTCCAGCTGGGCTTTGTTGCTGGAGCTGTTCTCTACGGCCAGCTGACGGGGCAGGAGGAAATTACGGGCATACCCGTTTCTTACCTTCACCACTTCATTCTTGGCGCCGAGATTGTCTACATCCTGAATTAAAATAACTTCCATTGTTTTGTTTTTATCACCTTCCGCGTCCCAGCCTTCCGGCTGTCTCCCTGGTTTTATATCCGGGGGTTAGGGAGGGTGTGATGAATTAATATTATTTCAAAAGATCGGTTACATAAGGTAACAGCGCCATTTGACGGGCCTTCTTTACCGCATCAGAAACCTTGCGCTGGTATTTCAGGCTGTTTCCGCTCAGGCGGCGGGGTAATAATTTACCCTGCTCGTTCAGGAATTTTTTCAGAAACTCCACATCCTTATAATCAATATAACGGATGCCGTACTTTTTGAAACGGCAGAATTTCTTTACTCTTTTATCGCTTTTAATCGCGGTGAGGTATTTGATTTCGTTCTTTGCCATGATATTAAGCCTCCACTGCTTTTTCGTTACCAGTTGCTACACCGCTTCTCTTTTTTGCATTGTACTGGACGGCGTATTTATCCAGTTTAGTGCAGAGGTGACGCAGAATATGCTCGTCACGTAACATTTGAATTTTCAGCTTCTCATTGAAGTCTGAAGGAGCAGTGTACTCCATTACCCAGTACAATCCGGTTGTTTTTTTCTGGACAGAGTAGGCGAGAGATTTCAGGCCCCAGGGGTTTTCTGCTACTACGGTTCCACCGGCATCAGTCACCATCTTGGCATACTTCTTTTGCTCGGCTTTGAACTCGTCGTCGCTCAGAACGGGGGTGAAAATCACCATCAGTTCGTAGTTGTTCATTGCATTTTGTTTATCCCGATCAGGATCGGGAATGGTTAAGAATTAATTTTCCCATTGGACAGTCCCGGTTGTAACACCGGAAAAGAAACCTGCTACCGGCAGGATTTGGGGTTGCAAAGATAGGGGTTTCCGGCGAAACGGGGAAGTAAAAGCAAGCGATTAATCATGCCGTCGAAACTAGTATAAATATATTGATAGTCAGCAAATTATGCAGAAGTCGCTTTTGTTTATGGCAACAGAGAATATAGTTTGTCAATTGCTAAAAAAAAGCCCCTGTTACAAAACAGGGGCTTTTGAAAACTATTTGCCTGATCAGGATGGCCTGATGATGATTGGTTTTCTGCCAATCAACTGCCCCTGGCTGTTTCTTACTTCCACAACATAGAAGCCGGGGATGGCCGATCCACCCAGTACAATATCAAGACGGGAATAATTATTACCCGCTACAAAAGAGCGCTGATAGATCTGTTGCCCGTTGATGCCATAAACAGTTACGGTTACCTGCTCATTCACCTGGTTATAGAACCTGACCTGGAAGCGCCCATTATTGGGGTTGGGGTAAATCCACAAACGGTCTGTAACCTGTGCGCTCACTACCACCGAAGCCGAATTGCTGCTGCAACCATCCAGATTAGTATAACGTACATAATAAGTACCCAGACCATCTACCGTAATATTCTGCCAGGATGAACCATTCTGCGTGGGTACCAGTGTATTATTATAGTACCAGGCATAGCTGCCACCGGCAGGACTCACCACTGTGTTCAGGTTCAGTGACTGTCCCGGTAAGATTGCTGTAGGAATGGAAGGAGTAATATTGACGGAAGGCAGCGGATTCACATATAAGATAGCGGCTGCTGATTGCACTGTTGTACACAAGCCAATCACTGCCACACGGTAAGTACTGGCGTTTTGTGTGATACTGACATTTGGTACTGTAAAGCTCGAAGCAGTGGCTCCTGTGATATTCACCCAGCTGCTGCCATTCCATTGCTGCCACTGGTAACTGCGGGCATTGCTGGCGGTTACAGAGAATGTGGCATTGCTGCCCTCACAAACAAAACCGGTCTGCGGCTGCTGACTGATTACCGGTAACTGTCCATCAGCTACCGTTACCGTGAAGGAACAGGTACTGCTATTGCCACAGGCATCAGTTGCGGTAACATTCACAGTGGTGACACCGATCGGGAATGCAAATCCTGATGCAGGTACACTGGTGATGGTTACGGCCCCACCACAATTGTCAGTTGCTGTTGGTGTGAAGTTCACCACTGCAGTACATTGACCTACAGGAGTTGTTACAGAAATATTCGCCGGGCAGGTCAGCACTGGTGCAGTCTGGTCATTGACAGTGATAATCTGCGTACAGGTGCTGCTGTTTCCGCAAACATCTGTAGCCCGGTAAGTACGTGTGATGGTGTAGCGATTCGCACAGGTCTGGTTAGTGATTACATCTCCCACATGTATAATGGTGATAACGCCTGCGCAGTTATCAGTAGCGGTTACCGCGCCGGTATTAACGGCTGGTACGGCACTGGCACAGCTGACGGTTACGGCAGCCGGACAAGTAATAACCGGAGCTGTTTCATCATTCACGGTGATGATCTGAGTACACTCGCTGAAATTACCACATACATCTGTTGCACGGTATGTTCTTGTGATTGTATAACGGTTGGCACAGGTCTGTGCACTGATTACATCTCCTACATGTGTGATAGTAATGGTTCCTGCGCAGTTATCGGTGGCAGTTACCGCTCCAACATTGACGGCAGGTACTGCACTGGCACAGCTCACTGTTACGTTAGCCGGGCAAGTAATGACCGGAGGCGTTTGATCATTCCGGTTATGAAAAAACCCCCCCCAGAAAAACTCCCGCAGAGACCCGGGGGGGGGGGAGGGGGGGGGGGGGTATTTTTTTTTGTGGGGGGGGGTGAAGAAAACACCCCCCCGGGGGGGGGTTGGGGGGACCCCCCCCCCCGCCCCCATCCCCTACCCCCCCCTCCCCATCCTCCCCGGGGGGGGGGCGGGGCCCGCGCACCCCTACGGGTGCGGGGCGGGGGGGGGGGGGGGGTGGGGGCGCTTTTTGACGGTAATGATCTGTGTACACTCACTGAAATTGCCACAGATATCGGTAGCGCGGTATGTCCTTGTTATTGTATAACGGTTGGCACAGGTTTGTGCGCTGATTACATCGCTTTCATGTGTAATAATAATGGTTCCACCACAGTTATCGGTGGCAGTAACATCGCCGGTATTAACGGCCGGTACGGCGCTGGCACAGCTCACGGTTACGTTAGCCGGACAAGTAATGACCGGAGCGGTTTGATCATTAACAGTAATGATCTGCGTACATTCTGCAAAGTTGCCCGCTGCATCTGTTGCGCGATATGTGCGGGTAATGGTATAACGGTTTGTACAGGTCTGACCACTGATCACATCTCCCTGATGGGTAACGGTAACGCTGCCACAATTGTCAGAGGCGGTAACAGCATTGATATCTGCAGCCGGTACAGCACTGCTGCAACTAACCGTA
Organism: Chitinophagaceae bacterium; assembly: GCA_016720745.1. Taxonomy (GTDB): domain Bacteria; phylum Bacteroidota; class Bacteroidia; order Chitinophagales; family Chitinophagaceae; genus JJ008. The sequence goes on from JADKKA010000019.1 coordinate 350,185, forward strand.
GTGGCAGCAGGACAAGTGATAGTAGGATTGGTCGCATCCCTGAATAAAATATAGGCAACAGGTGCATCGTGATCGGAAATTCTTTCCGGGCGGTTGGCATCGCTGCGATAGATCTCTGGGAAATCTGCATCAAGTCTTGCAAAAGCAAAGCGGCTGATTTTGTTAGACAGATTGGCATTGATAATAATGTGATCAAGTACCTGGGCATCTCCGCTGAAACTATAAGAGTAACGGTCGGATGCAGGATGCGTGTCAACCAGATCAATCAGATCAGGATTCACTAAATCGGGTGATGCCAGCGTAACATTCGCTGCAGGGGTTGGATCACCTTTAATGGTGCCAATCAAATCGGCATATCCGTCATTGAATTGAAAAGCGTTAAAGTCGCCTACGGATACAATATTTGCATTAGGGTCGGCAAGCTGGAAACCCTGGATCAGATCAGCCAGGAATTCTGCCTGACGGGCACGCTTGGTTCTGACCCTGTTACCATCTACCGGATCATCAATTCCGTTAAGGGAGCGGAGGTGATTTGCGATCACAATAAAATTATTATTTCCGGTACAGGCAGAACCGGTAAATGTGGCATTCAATACCAATGGCGGACGATCATTCAGCAGTGAAACAGCTCCACCTGGTTCTGTATAAGTGGCATTGAGTCCATACTGGGTAACCGAGTTTACAGTGACCCTGGTTGATTTAACCAGGAATCCTACATCAATCCCTCCCGGATCATTACCCTCAACCAGAAAGGCAACATAACCAGGGTTCGAGCCACCGCCTGCTACAACATCATTATTTACTTTATCTGCAATGGCCTGTAATGCGCTGAGTTTTTCCACTTCTACCATCCCGATTACATCAGGTGTCATCAGCACATTCCGGATCGCCAGGGATACTTTGTTCAACCGGTTATTATAGGCAGTAGTAGTTAACGCAACATCTCCTCCCGGATCGTTGACATCATCGTAAAATCTTTCTACGTTGAAGGAAGCCACGGTTAATTCATCAGTGGTTTGTGCAGGTACTGCTGTAAAAGTCAGTCCATTATTGCTTACAACCGGAGGGATTGCCGGATCGATATCAATAGTATAAGTGCGGCTTCTGTAATCAAGAGGTCCTGTTACATTGGTCAGGATCGCACCGGTTGCAACATTAATCGCTGTGCCACCGATAGAGCTACTGCCGACACCCAGTTTTTCAGGGTTGGCATCATAGCGGGGAATAGTAACAGGAGCGCCACCCGGAAGCGGATCCGGTACAATAATTCCAGGTTCCCTGAATGGCCTGTTGATACCGGTAATGACGCCGTAGAAAAATCCGTTACTGGTAGCGGTGGCATTCGGTTCGCTCACATTGCCCTGCGTGGGAGCTATTACTGTGAGTGAGTTGACCTGAACCCGCATACTTTCAAATTTCTCCAGCTGTGTAATACTACCGGCAGGATCTGTATCGGCTGCTGTTAATACAATCGCTGCGGGCAATGGGTTGCCAGCGCTTAGCAGACTTACCGTAGGGCTTATCAGCTCAGTTTGGGAAGGACTGTTTGGATCGGTAGTTGGAATAAATTCAGTTACTGTTCCGGCAACCTGCACCAGATTACCTACTGCCACAGCAGCAGGCGGGGCAGAAGAAGTAAATACGAATATACCTTCTGAAGTATTGGGATCGGCATCAATAGTAGCATCAGGTTCCTGGATAAAAAATCCATTGCTGCGCACACCTGTAACAATCCCCCTTGTGGTTATCGACAAACCATTGAGTGGAGAACTGTTTCCATTGCCCTGTATATCATGAATGAATGAGAGGGAAACATCATCATTTGTAATGGTTCCCTGACCTTGTCCGTCTGTAACCGTAGCACCCGTCACATTCGTCACATTTACAAAATAGTTTTCATTCGGTTCTACTGTGGCATCACCATTAATCTGTACCGTAAAAGTATAATTAGAGCTGCCGGGGGGAATAGTCTGACTGGTTAAGCTGTTGCTTACATAATCATTCGACGCAATGGTAGCAGTTCCATCAGCGGTCGCAATATCAAATGTTACACCTCCGGCACCTGCGGGTGCAGAAAGTGAAACCGTGAATACAGCATTGGTAGTACCGGCGTTTCCTTCCACAATACTTACATCATTGATGGATAAATTGGAGCCACCACCACCACCAGAGCTGGTGGGTGTGATACTGAAATCATCTACTGATAATCCATCGTCAGCACCACTGGCATCTGTATCTGTCCAGCGGATATAGAAACTGGCACCATTGGGGATGCTTAAACCTGTGATATTGGCGGTTAATGCCGTGCGGTTAGCAGCTGCATTACCATCCTTGGCACCGGTGGTAGCGGTAACGGGGGTAACGAAATTCAAAGTGGCTACAGCGGTCCATGATCCGGTAACCAGGTTGGTCGCGTTCAGGCTGTATTCAAAATTGATCTGGTCGGTACGGGCAGCAGTACCCAATCTCCATTGTTCACCTGTATAAGCAATATTCAATTCGGTGATGGTGCCACCGGTATTATTGGTAAAACCGCCTCCAAAAATAGGGATCAGGGTTCCGGAACGAAGCCCGCCCAGCGCCCTGTCGGTTGATGCGGCAGTTCCATAACTATACGTGTCACCAGTATTCGATGATCCTGGGTCAACGGCATACTGTTCGTTGTCACGGGCCCCTCCGCCGGATTCTGTCATAAACCAACCGGTAATCGTCAGGTTATTGGTTGTGGAACCGGCTGTATTAGATAATGTGTTGAAGTCCTGCGTGTAAGTTCCTCCTGTAAGGGAAACATTCTGGGAGAAGGAGGTCAGGTAAAGGGCAAAAAGTGAAACAAGTGAGAGGTAGATTTTTCTCATGCAGTTTTTTTTAGAGCAACGAAGCTATATTTTACTGCTCAATCTGCCATATTTGACTTTTTAAAAATTTATTAACCCTGTATCTGTTCTTTTTATCAGTGAGTTATGATTTATTTTTAATCAGATAGCCTGAAATCAATCATTTGTAATTGCAGGCTTTTTTCCCCTTTCCATTCGTTTTCATCTACTTTGAATACAATATCAAGCGGCCTTTCCTTTTCGAGCAGTGGGAATTTATCCGCCAGCCCAAACCCGATTCCACTCATAATAATATTATCCTGCTTCAACGAGAATTTTATATGTTGCTCTTTTACAATTTTCGACCAGCCGGTATTCCGAACTGATTTTGCGATAAAGACAGGTCTTGTATTCTCCGGTCCAAAGGGTTCCATCTTGCATAAGATATTATGATAGAATCCGGGTTGAATATCCCTGAATGATAATTGGTCATCAATTACAATTTCAGGGATCAGCATTTCAGGCTTGATGCTGGCTGATACCACGGCTTCAAATTTTTCCCTAAAGGCATCCACCTGATTTTTCTCCATCGTCATACCCGCAGCGGCAAAATGGCCGCCATATCCGAGTAAATGTTCCCGGCAGGCATGGATGGCTTCATACAAATTGAAGCCGGGCACACTTCTGGCACTACCGGCTACATAATCGCCGGATTGTGTTAGTACGACGGTTGGCCGGTAAAAATGTTCAATGACACGGGAAGCAACAATACCCACCACACCTTTGTGCCAGTGCGGCTGGTAAACAACTGTTGATTTACGATTCTTCCAGTCGCTGTTAGCTGTAATCAGGGCCAGCGCCTCTGAAGTGATACTGCTATCTGCTTCTTTTCTATCGGTATTGTCACTGTGAAGCATTTCCGCATACTCCATTGCTTCTTCTTCAGAGCGGGCGATGAACATACGCACGGCCTTGGTGGCATCATCCATACGGCCTGCAGCATTCACCCGCGGGGCGATCATAAAGACCAGGTTGGTAATCAGTAATTCTTTTTCCAGTCCGCTGAGTTTGATCAGTGCCCTGATACCAAAATTGGGTTGCTTATTTGCTTTGATCAGTCCGTGAAAAGCCATTATCCTGTTTTCCCCGGTCATGGGAACAATATCAGCGGCAATGGCAGTGGCAAGCAGATCCAGAAATTCGTAAGGGGTATCTGCGGACATTGATAATCTTTCTGTCAATGCAGTGATGAGTTTGAAACCCACCCCACAGCCGCATAATTCTTTATAAGGGTAAGGACAATCTTTTTGTTTTGGATTCAGAATGGCTACCGCTGGGGGAAGTTCATCATCCGGAAGGTGGTGATCGCAAACAACAAAATCAATACCCAGGCCGGCAGCATAACGGATCAGTTCTACAGATTTGATTCCGCAGTCGAGTGAAATAATCAGGGTGAATCCGTTTTCTTTGGCAAAATCAATCCCTGCCTTACTCACCCCATACCCTTCTTTGTACCGGTGCGGAATGTAAAAATCAAGCGGATCATGAATTTTTGGAGAAACTGAAACATACAGGCTACCGAAGTGGTTCCGTCCACATCATAATCACCAAACACCAGCATTTTTTCCTTCTGGTCAATTGCTTTTATCACCCGGGCCACGGCTTTTTCCATGTCCTTCATCAGCCAGGGGCTATGCAATTGAGATAGCTCGGGTCTGAAATAATCGCGGGCTTTTTCATAGCTGTCAATGCCTCTTTGCACCAGGATTTTGCAAATGACCGGATTGATTTTCAGGGCAGCCTGCAGGCTTTCGACTACCGCCTCATCAGCGGTCAATATATTCCATCTTTTTTCCACGATGCCGTGAAGATAGGGGAGCTTTAGTATTTCCGGTCAGTAACGTACAGTACCAGGTCTTCCAGACCCTGTCGGGCCGGACTTTCAGGGAAGCGATGAAGGATATCGAGGGCCTCTTTTTTGTACTGGTTCATCTTTTCCGTGGCATAAGCGATACCTCCGGCTTTTTCCACTGTATCAATCACCCATTTTACTTTTTGGGTATCGCGGCTGTTATTCTTAACGATATAAATTATTTTCCTTCTGGTTTCTTTATCAACGTTATTAAGGGTATAAATCAGGGGGAGGGTCAGTTTTTTTTCCTTGATATCGTTACCAGTGGGTTTGCCGATATTTTCACTGGCATAATCAAAAAGATCATCCTTGATCTGGAAGGCCATGCCCGTGAGTTCTCCAAAAAGCCGCACTTCTTCAGTTGTTGCATCATTATTGCTGGTACTCCAGGCACCTGCAGCACAAGCAGAAGCCAGGAGGGAAGCGGTTTTATTGCGGATGATTTCGTAATAAATTTCTTCTTTGATATTGAGGCTGCGTGCTTTTTCCAGTTGCAGCAATTCGCCCTCGCTCATTTTTCGAACAGCATCTGAGAGGATATGGAGAATCCGGTAATCATTGTTTTCGAGCGATACCAGTAAGCCCTTGGCCAGCAGGTAATCGCCGATCAAAACGGTGGCCTTGGCTTTCCAGAGCGCATAAACGGAGAAAAAGCCCCTTCTTTCCATGGAATCATCCACTACATCGTCATGTACAAGGGTGGCAGTATGTAATAATTCCACCAGGGAGGCGGCCCGGTAGGAAGCATCATTGATTTCCCCGCAGAGCTTGGCAGAAAGCAGGACAAACATGGGCCGGAGCTGTTTTCCCTTCCTTTTTACCACATACCGCATGATCCTGTCGAGCATGGGCGACTGGCTGCTAACGGCCTTTTTAAACCTTATCTCAAAGGCCGCCAGTTCTGCTTCAATCAGGTTGGTTGGTAAATTCATCAAAAAAAGGGCAATTTACGTGCAAAAAAATAATTGCAGGGGAATGCAACAAAAAGGCATCAAAAATTGACTAAGTAATTGAAAAATAATGGGGAAAAGGGGAAATAATTGGCTTAAAATTTTGGTAATTAGTCCTCAATTTTTATTTTTGCCCATTATTAGGACTTTTTTAGGACATTGTTTTTCAAATCTTAATCCTTAGTTATGGCAAGCAAAAAGTTATTATTTCTGACAGGCATGTTCTGCCTGTTAGCATCTTATGGTTATTCACAGCGGGTGGGAGCCAGTTATGATGTAAAAGATTCATCTGTAGTACCCGATAAAAGGATGCCTCAGCATACTGAATTCCTGAACGGTACGTACAATTTCCCCGCTAAGCCCCGCAATATGTGGGAGATCGGTATTAAAGCCGGTCTGACAAATGTAAGTGGTGATATTCCTTCCCGCTTCTTTACTCCTATCAGTCTCGGTGCACACGTAAGAAAAGCCTTTGGCTATATCTTCTCTCTGCGTTTAGAGTACATGTATGGTAAAGCCAGTGGCCGGACTTTCAACCAGGCGGCAAACTTCTATAAAAACACAGCCTGGACATCCAGCCTTGGTTCACTTGGTTATTTTGCTCCTACAAGGCAAATACTGGCTACCGGTGATCTGCTTTACTCAAATGGTACTATTACCGGACCTACTTTCGAGCCTGTTTACTACAACTACAGAACAACCATCCACGATCTTTCTCTGCAAGGTGTAGTTACACTGAACAATATCCGTTTCCACAAATCAAAGACCGGGTTTAACTTCTACGGATTTGCCGGTATCGGTGGTACCATCTATGATACAAGAATCAATGCACTGGATGGCGGAAGCGCGAAGTATGATTTTGCTTCTATCACACCGAATGGTGTTTACAAGAGCAGAAAAGATACTTATGATGCCCTCAAGAATTTGATGGATGATTCTTACGAAACACCAGCTGAAAACCAGGGTCCCCGTCGTCCGAAACTGTTCGGCGATACATTTAAGCCTTCTGGTACAATCGGTGTAGGACTTGCCTTTAAACTGGGTAGCCGTCTGAACCTCGCCATTGAAGATCGTCAGACTTTCATCAAGGATGACCTCCTCGATGGACAGCGTTGGCAGGAACATGCATGGGGTGATGCCGTTCTGACCCGTGATTATGATTCTTATAACTACCTCACGGTAGGTTTGAACTTTAATATCGGTGGTAAATCAGTTGAGCCACTGTGGTGGCTGAACCCGCTGGATTATGCATATAGCGAAATCCGCAACCCCCGCCTGATGCGTTTACCCAAGCCCGTACTGCCTGACAGTGATGGCGATGGCGTAACTGATCAGTTCGACCGTGAACAAACTCCTGCCGGTTGCCCTGTTGATTCTCATGGTGTAACCCTGGATACTGATGGTGACGGTGTTCCTGATTGTAAGGATAAAGAACTCATCACACCTACTTATTGCCAGCCTGTTGATGCAGATGGTGTTGGTAAGTGTCCTTGCCCTGATGATTGTAAGGGTAAGATTGAAGAAGTGAAGAAAACATGTGCTGACCTGATGGGTGCATTACCAAGTGTTTCTTTCGCTGCTAAATCTAACAAGCTGAGCGATGATGCTAAAGCTGTACTGTCTACTGTAGCCGCTAAAATGCGTAACAACCCCGGTTGTAAAGTAGTGGTAATCGGTTACTGCTCTTCTGACAAACGCGAGCAGCAGCTGAGCTGGGATCACGTAAATGCAGTAATCAACCAAATGGTTGACAAAGAAGGTATCAGTGCTGACCGCTTTATCTTCAACTATGGCCAGTCCGGTGGTGATTGCAACACCGTTGACCTGCGTGCTGCTGCTGAAGGTGAAGATGGACCAAACACCATTGAGCCTCCTCACCCGAACCTCCGTAAAAAGAACTAATAACTAAGGATTCTCTGATAGTAACCCTCCTGCGTCTGCAGGAGGGTTTTTTTTTGTACCCGCCATAGCTCCGCTTTGGAATCGTTTCTGGGTGAAACCCTTTATCAAAAACTCATGCGGGGCGAAGGCGGGTTACCCGTATCGATACACCAAAAGTGGGCGAAGGCGGATAAAGTGTATATATAATATTATATAGCTCAAAATTGGGAAAACTGTTGTTCCCGGTAATATCCTGGGCCTGGCCACCTCAAATCCCTGCCTGTTATATTTGGGGATCGGGCTGCCTGGGTGGCAGGGGTTGAAGGCAGCGCTTCAGTTTCCAACCTTATAAGGTTGGCAACCGTTTTCATAAGTCATTGATTCTATGCTTTATAATAATCTTAACGGACCAGTTTTGGCAGGGGATTTTTTTTCCCTAAGATTTGCCTTTATCTGTTAACTTTGCACTCCTTTTATGAAATTTATCTGGATAGCTGTTTTAGCGTTAGTGCTCGGTGGTTGTGGCGGCAGTAAAAAGTCGGCCTCAAAAAAAGTAAGTACCACTAAAAAGAGTATTAGCAAGATCCTGAAAAGCACAGATGCGGCTTATAAACTCCGCATGGCTGAACAGTTCTTTGTCAAAAAGAAATACAATAAGGCACAGCTGCTGTATGAAGATGTGATGCCTTATTATAAAGTAGAGAAAGAATTCGAGGATATCTATTATAAATATGCATACTGTGCCTATTATCAGAACGATTTTCTGAACGCAGAAAACCTTTATAAAACGTTCCTCGAGATTTTCCCGAACAGCACCAAGGCCGAAGAGGTGGATTATATGCGGGCTTATTGCTTTTACCGGCAATCACCCAAACCGGAACTGGATCAAACCAGTACCATCCGTACCATCGGGATGATGCAGACTTTTATCAATACCCATCCTAATTCCACCAGGAATAAGGAAGCCTGGGAAATTGTTGAAAAGAGCCGGAACAAACTCGAGATCAAAGATTTTAAAAGTGCACAATTGTACTTTGATATGGGACAATACAGGGCAGCAGGAGTTGCTTTTTCAGCACTGCTCAATAATTTTCCCGAGTCTGCCAAAGCAGATGAATATAAACTGATGATCATTAAATCATATTACCGGTTTGCAGAAATGAGTATCGAAGAAAAGAAACCGGAGCGTTATGAGCAGGTGATCAGCGAATGCCACGAATTTACCGACCGCTTCCCCGATAGTAAACTGAAAAAGGAAGTGGATGATTTTTTAAACCTTTCACAGAAAAATTTAAAAATTAACAATAATGAGCAAGTTAAGACGCCAGCTTAGTGCAGGGATCACCAATAATGTGGAGACCCGTAACCTGGATGATATTAAAGGAAGGACGGGTAACCTGTATGGCTCTATCGCCATCATTGCCAAAAGAGCCAACCAGATCAATATCTCCCTGAAGGAAGAGTTGCACAATAAACTGGAGGAATTTGCCAGTCATACCGACAGCCTCGAAGAGATCCACGAAAACAAAGAGCAGATTGAAATCTCCAGAGCCTATGAAAGAATGCCCAACCCGGCACTGCTGGCGACGCAGGAATTCATGGATGATAAAGTCTACTTCCGTAAAAACGAAGACGAACTCTTCAGCTAATAAAGACTGAAAAAATTTGTGGCGGCAGTAATCACTGCCGCTTTTTTTATGCCCGGGAATTAACAGGCTATATTCCTTCTTTTTATAACTAAATGGTACTTTTGAATCTGTGTTAAAAGGCAAGAAAATATTACTGGGGGTTACGGGTAGCATCGCTGCTTATAAGTCTATCCTGCTGGTCCGCCTGCTGGTAAAAGCAGGGGCAGAAGTGAAAGTGATTATGACCCCCGCAGCCAAAGATTTTGCCCCGGCCCTCAGTTTGTCCACGCTGAGCAGAAATCCGGTTCTGACCGATCTTTTTGATGAGCAGAGCTGGTCCAATCATGTAATGCTGGGTCGCTGGGCCGACCTGATGATCATCGCCCCCCTGAGCTGTAACAGCCTGGCTAAAATGGCAAACGGACAATGCGATAATCTCTTACTGGCCGTTTATTTATCTGCTACCTGTCCGGTGGCTATTGCCCCGGCCATGGATGAGGATATGTGGCATCACCCCTCCACAAAGCAGAACCTGACCCAGCTGGAAAAATTCGGCAATCATATCATCCCGGTCAATCATGGAGAATTGGCCAGTGGTTTAATAGGCGAAGGAAGAATGGCAGAGCCTGAAGCCATTGCAGACTGGATCAGTGCTTTTTTCAATCAACAAACATCCCTGCAAGGAAAAAAAGCCCTGGTAACAGCCGGGCCTACATACGAACATATTGATCCGGTCCGTTTTATGGGTAACCATTCTTCCGGGAAAATGGGAATTGCCCTGGCGGAAGAATTGAGCAGGAGGGGAGCAGCGGTTACCCTGGTATTGGGGCCGGTGTCCATGCCTGTCACATTACCCGGTATTGATATCATTCATGTGCGGTCGGCGGATGATATGTACCAGGCCTGTCATGCCTGTTTTGATCAAATGGACCTGGCCATCATGGCTGCAGCCGTTGCCGATTATACACCGGTGACCAGGGCCGATGAAAAGATAAAAAAGAAAGAAGAGCAGCTGACCATCACCCTGCAGAAAACAAAAGATATACTCCGGTCCTTGGGAGAACAAAAAAAAGCCGGACAGGTACTGATTGGATTTGCACTGGAAACAAATAATGAAGCGGCGCATGCAAAGGAAAAACTGATCAGTAAGAAAGCAGATATGATCGTGCTGAATTCCCTGAAAGATGCTGGCGCGGGTTTTGGAACAGATACCAATAAGATCACTATATTCGATAAAAGCGGGAAGCAGTTTGATTTTGAAATGAAATCAAAAAAAGCGGTTGCCGCCGATATCATCAACAGCATTTCGTCTATCTACTATGCATAAAAGACTACTCCTATTATTGCTTACCTGCGGGATGCTTCAGCAAAGTAATGCCCAGGAATTGCAGGCCCGTTTGTCCATTATCACCAGCAAAGTAAGTACAACGGTTGACCGCAAAATTTTCCAGACCCTGCAAACGGGACTCACTAATTTTCTGAATAACCGGAAATGGAGCAATGATGTGTTTCAGCCTGCAGAAAAAATTCAATGTAGTTTTTTGCTCACTATTGAAGAGGCACAGGCCGGGAATATTTTTAAGGGGAGACTGACCGTTCAGGCAGCCCGTCCTATTTACAATACCACCTATGATTCCCCAATCCTCAACTTTATTGATGATGATGTGGTATTCAAGTATGTGGAATTTCAGCCAATAGAATTCAATGAAAACAGGGTGCAGGGAAATGATCCCCTGGTGGCAAATCTCACGGCAGTGCTGGCTTATTATGCGAATATCATTGTTGGGCTGGATTATGCATCTTTTAACCTGCGTGGAGGAGATCCCTTCTTCCAAAAAGCCTGGAATATTGTGAATAATGCCCCGGAAAGCGGTAATCAGATTGACGGCTGGAAATCTTTTGAAAGTCTGCGGAACCGGTACTGGCTGGCAGAAAACCTGAACAACAGCCGCTTCGCCATGTTGCATGATGCGGTCTATTCTTATTACAGAAGCGGGATGGATATCTTTTATGAAAATGAAGAAGCCGGACGCTCCGGTATCCTGAATGCACTCAACTTTTTAAGTAATCTTAGTCGCGATAACCCCAATTCCATGATCCTCCAGGTTTTTTTTCAGGGCAAGAGTAATGAACTGGTGAAGGTATTCAGCAAGGCTGGACCAGATGTAAAAGCCAGGGCCAAAGAAGTGCTGACCAAACTGGATCTCACCAATGCCAATGCTTATAAGGAGTTGAAATAATGCGTTATTTTTTTTCTTTTATACTGCTTGTATCATTTATGGTATTGTCCTGCCGGCAGGGAAAAAAAGAACCGGCTGGTTTGCTGCCTGAAAAAAAACTAAGGGCCGTCGTATGGGATATGATGCGGGCAGACCAGTTTCTCGCCGATTTTGTTTTCAGCCGCGATACCAGTCTCAACAAACTGGATGAAAGTCTGCTGGTATACAACCGGATATTTGCCATTCACCAGGTAACCAAAGAAGAATTCAGGCAAAGCTTTAATTATTACCGGCAGCATCCTGATTTGCTCAAGTCACTGCTGGATTCTGTAAGTATTATCAATGTCGTAACCGTTGCCAACCCCGTACCGGATACGGCAAAACGATCTCCCACGCTGCCTAAAGTGGCAACACCCGATACCGGTAGAAATAAGCCTTTCAAACCTTTTCAGGGCAACTGATCATTTCATTCCGGAATGACGGGGTAAACAAGTTCCTTACTTTTGTATTAAATATCTGCCTGCATGAACAAGACTGTATTGAATGCTGAAGATGCTATCCGTGATATCCCTGACGGAGCTGTGATTATGCTGGGAGGCTTTGGCCTTTGCGGTATCCCGGAAAACTGTATTGCAGCATTGGTAAAAAAAGGAGTGAAAGAGCTGACCTGTATTTCCAATAATGCCGGAGTGGATGATTTTGGAATTGGACTGATGTTGCAGCAAAAACAGGTGAAGAAGATGATCTCCTCCTATGTGGGAGAGAATGCAGAATTTGAAAGGCAATTGCTGAGCGGGGAACTGGAAGTGGAACTGATTCCCCAGGGTACCCTGGCCACCCGTTGCCTGGCCGCGGGATATGGTATGCCTGCAATTTATACGCCCGCAGGTGCCGGTACCGAAGTAGCGGAGGGCAAGGAGACCCGCAATTTTAATGGCAAGGATTATCTCCTTGAATATGCATTCGAGGCTGATTTCGCCATTGTGAAAGCCTGGAAGGGAGATACCGATGGGAACCTCATCTTTAAGGAGACGGCCCGCAATTTTAATCCGCTGATGGCGATGGCCGGAAGGATCACGATAGCAGAAGTAGAGGAACTGGTGGAACCGGGCATATTGGATCCCAATTACATTCATACCCCCGGGATCTATGTGCATCGCATCTTCCAGGGATCGGCTTATGAGAAAAGAATCGAACAAAGAACAGTCCGGAAAAAATAATCGCCGGTAACCGGCATCAAAAATGATGGTATGGCACTGACCAAAGAACAGATTGCGCAAAGAATTGCCCGGGAACTAAGAGATGGTTTTTATGTGAACCTCGGTATTGGTATCCCCACCCTGGTGGCGAATTATATTCCTGCCGGAATCAACGTGGTGCTCCAGAGTGAGAACGGTTTGCTGGGAATGGGTCCCTTTCCGCAGGAGGGAGAGGAAGACCCGGACCTGATTAATGCAGGCAAGCAAACCATCACGACGGTACCGGGCTCGGCTTTTTTTGATTCCGCCATGAGCTTTGGGATGATTCGTGCGGGAAAAGTTGACCTGACAGTACTCGGTGCCATGGAAGTGAGTGACAGAGGAGATATCGCCAACTGGAAAATTCCCGGGAAGATGGTAAAGGGAATGGGAGGCGCCATGGACCTGGTGGCCAGTGCCAGAAATATCATTGTGGCCATGATGCATACCAATCCCAAAGGGGAATCTAAACTTTTACCAGATTGCAGTCTGCCTTTAACCGGTGTAAAATGTGTAAGGAAAATTGTGAGCGACCTGGCCGTACTGGATATTACAGCTGATGGGTTTCATTTACTGGAAAGGGCTCCCGGTGTATCGGTAGAAGAGATCCGTGCTAAAACTGCAGGCCGTTTAACGGTGGCGGATGAAGTGCCTGAAATGGTCTTTTGATTAGATTACTCAATCAGGTTATTCTTTACAGCAAAGAATACCAATCCGGCGGTGTTCTTACTGCCGAAGCGTTCCATTAGTCTATCCTTAATGGCCTCTACCGTACGCGGACTGATCTCCATTTTCTGGGCGATCTCGGCAGCCGTGAATTCCATGCAAATAAAGCGCAGTACATCTTTTTCCTTATCGCTGAGGGTGATTTCGTTATTCAGGGATGGAATTACTTTTTGTCTCGCATGTGATTTCTTGAGCAGGATGCGATTGACAAAATTATTGAGGTAGTATCCTTTTTCGGCTACTTCCATGATGGCCCGGCGGATTTCATTGGGCTCTGCGTTCTTGAGCAGGTAGCCATTAGCGCCATTCTCCATCAGGTGGTATACAAAGCGCTCGTCTTCGTACATACTCAGCACCAGTACCTTGATATGCGGAAATTGTTTACTGATGATCTTGGTGGTTTCGATACCGTCTTTGCCGGGCATCCGCAGATCCATCAGCACTACTTCAGGTTGTGCATCGGGGAGACCGGCGAGCAGTTCATCGCCATTTTCGGCTTCCAGGACAAACTTAATATTGGAAAAAGCCCGCAGAGACAGGATGACCCCCTTGCGGAAAATCTTATGATCGTCTACTATTGCCACCTTTATCATTCCCATAGATATCAGAAAGGGCAAAGTTATACAGAATATCCTGCTTTACCTCGCCGGTCATTGATTTACTGGTAGGGTTCGTCCTTTGGCATTTCGATAGTGACTTTGTAATAAGTCTGTGAAATGTCTTTTTCGAAATTGATCTGTCCCTGTACCAGGCGGAGCCGGCTGCTGATATTTTTCAGGCCGAGTCCCACATTGCTCTTATTCAGTTTATCAAAATCAGACTGAACGATTCCCCTGCCATCATGGTGGATCCGGAGGTAGAATTTATCGGCATGTACATTCTGGGTAAGGTGGATAAAACTGGCGCTGCTGTGTTTGAGAATATTATTGATCAGTTCCTGTACGATCCGGAAGATCACGAGTTCTTTTTCGCCCTTGAGTCTTTCCTTGTATTCATGGAAACGGGAGCTGGCGTTGATGGCACCGGAACCGCTGATTTTCTGGAACAGGTCGTTTACGGCGGATTCCAGTCCGAAGTTTTTCAGGGTAGGGGGCATCAGGCTATGGCTGATATTCCGGATCAGCTGGATGGTATCATCAATGATCTGGCGGGCCTGGAAGATGGATTGCAGCTGGGTGGCTTTATCCTGGTTCACCAGGTTTTCGTTTAGGTATAAGCGGGCGGTGGCGAGCAGGGGACCGGCATCATCATGCAGGTCGGCGGCCAGGCGCTGGCGTTCTTCTTCCTGGAGTTTGATGGAGGCGTTGAGCAGGATCTTCTGCTGCTCCTGTTCCATCTGGTTGATCTTGTTCTGGAATTTCAGTACCCGGCGCTGGTGCAGGATGATAAAGATCACCAGGGCTACCACCAGGATAACCATACCGATGGTACCCAGGAAGAGGACCAGTGAAACTCCGGATTTGGTGGCTTGTAAGAGAAACATGGTTAGTGTGGTAGTTGATAAAGACTTTATATCAAATCTAAGTATGGAACATCAGGCATTGTTCTTATGTTAAATTTCTTTCCAAATATGATTAATTGATATTGCAAGAAAATGATATTTTTAATGATATCTGCATATAAGTGACTAATACCAGTAATTCAAGAATGATCTTTAGCAATGTATTTCCAAAATGTAAAAAAAGAATGAACCTCGAGATATAAAATGATACCTACAATAATCCAAAAAATTTGATATTGTCATAAACTTGAGAATTGTGTTTTAAAATTCTTCTAAAATAAATAAAGATATAAAGGAATATAAAAATTGTTTCAATCCCAATTGGAACTGAATCAAGTCTTTGATTTTTGTACTTTGATAGTAAATTATTTGGAAGACAATAAAAAATCAGAGAACAAAATGATTAATTTCTAAAATTTTTTCTCACTAATAGAATCAGTAAAAATAAATGAAAAATAATAAGTATTCAATTAAGGTATATCCGCTATAATAAATTCTCCGAATTGAGGAACAATTTTGGAAAGTTCATAATAAAAAAAAAAAAAAAAAAGGTAATAGAACAAGTAATAATAGTTACATCTCTTGATAAGCTATTCTTTTTATAAAAAAAAATAAGCAAAAGGGATGAGTAAAAAGAATAAGGAGTATATAATTTAAAAGCTTTTCTATAATTTGGATTTTTATGAACCCAAATATAGAAAACCTTTTTAAATGTTAAAATCAACTTGATGAATATTGGGAGGTATTAATCTTCCCAAACCAAAATTCATCACCTACTTTTCATATTCTTTTCATAACAGTAACGTTTTTAAAGCCTTAGTCGAAATATTTCGTGTAGTAAAAGTGGAAAAACCCCTGTTTGTGTACAAGTGACCACTAAGTAAAGGATTCACTTAAAACCGGTCTAAATCCCTGAAAACAAGGAAGTTTGGAGCTAAAGCGAACGGATGTTTACGAGTCTTTATTTCGTAAATTACCCTAGTATTTTCCGTAAATTTACGATGGTAAAAATAGTAAGTTTACCGGGGGATTTTCCGGTTTTCAACAGCTGTGGATAAACTCTGGGTAAGTCAGAGCCCCGAGATGGGGCCCGGGAAGGCGATTCCTTTTTAATTATACTGAAGACTGGAGGTACAGTCTGAGGCCAGGAAAAAAGGAAAAGAAGTTGATTGACATTGGATTTCGCAACGTTCTTCAGCGGTATTGGAAATTCTGTTCAGGACGGTTTTATCGGACATTGGATCTTGAGGGGCGGTCCGCTATCAATCAACTGGCACAAAACTATATCCCCATTTTATTGTGGACAAGAGAAAATGCACGAGCCGGGATCCCTTCGGCAATTACGCAAGGGCTCGTAAGTTTTCAGCAGGCCCATGAAAAACTACGTAATTCCTTATGAAAAACTACGGTGAACCCCCTAAATGGTCACTACGCCCTGTTTAATGGCGATCATCGCCAACCCAACCCTGCTCTTCACATCCAGTTTAAAAAAGAGCTGATCCCTTAATGTATCCACGGACCGGGGATTTAAACTCATTTGCTGGGCAATTTCCTTATAAGTGAGATCGGAACAGGCCAGCTGCAGGAAACGGATTTCCTGGTCACTGAGCATATTCCGCTGCAATTTGACCCCATCCTCGCTTTTCCGGAACAGGTTGACCAGTTTGCCCGTGCTGCGATTGGAATAATAATAGCCGGATTCCATGACCGACTGGATGGCAAACTTTAATTCATCCGGGGCAATATCTTTTTTCAGGAATCCTTTTACACCGGACTGTAACAGTTTGATCATGGATAATTCTGAATCATACATGGTCAGCATCAGCACATGGATATCCGGAAAATCCTGCTGTAGCCAGGCTGCTGTGTCATAACCATTCATCTCGGGCATATTCAGGTCCAGCAATACCACATCCGGCCGGATGCCTTTCCGGATCTGGCCTTGCAGTTCTTTTCCAGTACTGCATTGCAGGATCACTTGGCAATTACCAAACCCGTCAATCAGTCCGGAGAGGGCATTGCGGAGTAATACATGGTCATCAGCCAGGGCTACATTAATGCTTTGGGTTTTATCTTTTGTCATAGTTTTTCAAAAGGGATGATAAAATTTAAACGACTGCCCTTTCCGGTTTCACTTTGGATTTGCATTGAACCTCCCAGCAGTTTTACCCGGTTTTCCATATTACGGAGACCGGCATGACCAAACTTTGGTTGTTGGCTGGGATCAAATCCTTTTCCGTCATCTGATATAGTTACCTCTAAATAATCAGGATGATAGTTTAATAGCAGGTCAGCAGTTTTAGCCCGGGCATGTTTAATAATATTGTTTAAGGATTCCTGGATGATCCGAAAAATTACAATTTCTGCCTGATTATTCATGTAAACGGGTGTTCCAAGCACTTCGTAATTAATATAAATGCAGTCTGTTTTATTGATTCTTTGTCTTTCTTCTTCCAGTGCCATCAACAGGCTATGCCGGGTGATGGTGTCAGTATCAAGACTCTTGGAAAGATCGTTTAGCTGAGCGATGGATGTACTCAGTAAGTCAATGGAATTTTTAATTTTTTGTTCAGCCTTTTCCTGTTGGGTCCAGTCCAAAGTGTGCAGATTGAGTTTAGTTAATGTGAGAGAAAGGTTTATGTTATCATGTATTTCTTTAGAAATATGCTGAAAGGTTTGTTCTTGGATCTCGACTTGTGTTAGTAGTATGGACTTTTCATAATCTAGTTTTGTTTGAAATAAATTTTGTTCAAATTGTTGTTGCCTTTTTCTGTATAGAAATATTATAGTGACAAAAAAACTCATCAATATTGTAATAAGAATGACCGATGAGATTACAAATATTACTGTTTGTTCAGTGAGTTGTTGCATATAATGGCTTTTAAAATTCCTGCGTAAACTAGTGAAAGTGAAATAAAGTGAAGTGAAGTAAGAATGTTGAAAACAGAGTTATTTTCAATTCTAAAATTGTCAAGAAGTAGGAAAATTATTGGAAATACTAGCGTGTATATTAAAGAAAATGAAACAATCCAAAACGACGGGATTAGGAGTAGATTTTCATTTGTGCAAAATTTGAACAGCTCAAAAAAGTATAATAGCCCAAGCAACCCCCAGAAAGACAATTCAACAAAAACAAACTTGTTGAAAATTGTATTTGATGAAGATTTTGAAATGTTGTTAAAAAAAATATAAGAATGAAGCGAAGAAAAAAGTTGTATAAAGTATGATGAACAATGCTATTATGCTTGAAATATATTTTGTTTTCAATATGCGTGAATAGAAGAAGCTGAATGCAAAAATTTCTGTGAATGTAAAAAAGGCATTAAAAATTTCGTTTATAAGGTGTCGTTTTATTGAAAGCTTTAAGGATATCTTAGTATTTCGTAAAAAGAAATAAATTAATCCTGCAATTACATATAAGAAAATAGCTGAATTTAATATTAGTTTTTATTTCTTAAAAAGAGTAAATAATTGCAAATTGGAGTAGAATTAAAAGAGGTTCTGTGAAAATACAATTCCCAATCCCTTAATTAATTTGTTTATGAAACTCTCATTCATTGTGCTAAAATATTTATTGTTTGTAAACAGCACTTTTGCTTTCCGAAAAAAAACATTTTTTCCGTTTTTTTTCCCCTCGCCTTTCGGCCCCCTTCCCCTAGTTTCGGGGGGATCAACAGGTTTTTCGGTTGATTTAAACTGATAGTCTGTTTATTATCACTTTTTTATAGCTAAAAAAACTGCTGTTTGATGTGGTTCTTCACCGGGTCAGGCTATTCGGCCATGCTAGGTTTGGGTATCATTCCAACCCATGCTAGCTGGGAGTACGGATCATGAGACGGGAATACCGAAAACCGGGTTTTGAACAGAGTAGGTGGTAAATGATAATTATGAAACAGATTTTTTGTGCTATTCTATTTACAATGGGTACAGTGGTTGCGATCGGGCAGCAACTGGGTAATGCTGAATGTAAGAACAAGGATAAAATAAAGGCATCGGTGGAAGCGGCTGCCTCTTTGGGAAGATTTGTCAGGGAATTGCAGTCCGCCAATTCAACGGATGCCTGGGATGATTTTATGGCAAGGGCTTCCAAGGGCGGACAGCTTTCTTCCTTTGATGCTTTTGGTGCCAATGCCAGTCAGTGGAGAAATGATTATATCAACCGGGCTGCGGTAATGGATGCCGCCATGACGGATTATCTGCGGAGTATCGGTGCGGAAGGGGTGAAGATTACAGAAAGCATACTTGCGAAAATTAACAGCGACCTGGCCTGCTTTTTTAGTGATACCCTGCTCAATGACCTGAATACATTGATCGAAAGATCCGGTGTTCCGCAGCCGATGCGGGCTGCAGGTCCCTGCGAAACGGCCATGCAACGTTGTATGTCGAGGGCAGAAAATACTTATAATGAACAGTCCTATCAATGCATGATCGGAGCAGTTGGTACTGGCGGTTGGTGGGGGTCAGGTTTGGGTCTTTTTTGTCTGGGTGTCGTGGGGCAGCAACATTTTAATGCGATCATGAGCTGCGCACGCGATTATGTCCGTTGCAGAGATCAGCCGGCTCATTAAGTAACCAATAACTCAATCATATGCGTATTGCAAGAATCACCGGTTATGTACTTTGTTCCCTGATGCTGATTTACATCGCCATCAGCTTTATTGGCCCGGGAACCTTTCAACTCTCCGCCTCCTTCATGAAATCCTTTTTGATTGTTAGCTGGATTGCCGTGGTAGCAGGGAATCTGCTGATTTTCTATAGCTACAAAGACGACAAAAAGCAATTGAGAAGCAGGCTGTATATGATGGTGGCGATCATCCTGTTTGCTATTGCAGCCACCAGTCTTACCTGAAAAGGATAAGACGCTTGTGTGATGTGAAAATGTGTAAGAATGAAACCTCCTTTACTGATATGTTGCTGTTTGCTTGCCGTAGCATCCCTTGCACAGGTAAAGGAGGTTTCATCTTTTCCATTAAAGGATAGTATACTCAGCAAAGCTGCTGGTCCTTCCCCTGCAAAACCCGATGTGCTGAACTCCGGTTTTATTGATATCATTAATAATGGCCAGGTCAATGCTTCGGCAAGGTTTGTAAGGTTGTTTGTGGGTGAGCCCGGCAGGTTTTATTTTCCGTTGGCGGTGTACAGCGGTGTTTCCTCCAATAATTTTCAGCAACCCATAGGTGCCGGAGGAGTGAAAAGCAATGAGCAACTGGTAATGAACTATATTAATCCGCTCAGCGGACTGGTAAATTTATCAACTGATGATATTCTGTATGAAAAGCATAAAAAATTAAATACAACCCGGCTCGGTTTGATCTATCATTTTGGATTAAGAGTACTGACCGGGTTCCGGCAAGGGCCGATCACAGATCCGCTCACGGGAAAGCCCATCAATTTTCTCAGTAATTTTTTGCTTAGTGGTCTTTATTGTCAAACGGGTGCCTGGGAAAAATCAAATACAAAGAACCTGGGTATCTGCTGGCTGGCCCTTCGTTATATTATAAGTGTCAATCCCAAAAAGCCATTGCAGGATATGATGCCCGGTATCCAGACCAATGGCATCTATCATGGCTGGAGTGCAGCCTGGGGTATTGAAATAAGCAACCTCGTGAATATTAAAATGATCTATTACCGATATGTAAAAAAACCGGAGATCGACTATTCCCTTCCCATCTATCAGTTCTCCTTCAACTATTCCCTTCGATAGCCCAAAACTAATTTCCCGCTGCTGTTAAAATTGCGTACTTTTACTTGACTGCCATTTAAGTAACTGTAAACCAATAAAATGACTGCCCAGCAGATTAAAGTAGCGATTGCCGATGACCATAAGATCTTCAGAGACGGGATCCGGATGGCCCTGAAGGACAAGGAATACCTGAAGATCCTCTGGGAGGCTGAAGACGGCAAGGACCTGATGCACAAACTACAGCTTAAAATGCCCGATGTGATCCTGATGGATATCCGGATGCCTGAAGTAGACGGCATCAATGCCATCAGCATCATCCGCAAAGAATACGAAGCCCTGAAAATCATTGTCCTGACCATGTACGATGACCAGGAAATGATCACCAAGATGATGGAGATGGGGGCCAATGCCTATCTCACCAAGACCACCGACCCCGAAGAAATCTACCAGGCCATCCTCACCTGTATGAATGATGATTTCTATTTCAATGACCTGGTGAATAAGGCGGTACTCCTCAAACTGCAGCACAAGAAAACGGTGCGGCAGTTTTATCCCAATCCCATTAAATTTTCAGAGAAGGAAATCAAGATCCTGAAGCTGATTGCCGAGGATAAAACCACGGAAGAAATTTCAAAAGAAGTATTCCTGAGTCCCCGCACGATTGAAACCATTCGCCAGAACATGAAGCAGAAAGTAGGGGCCAAGACCATTGCCGGTCTCGTGATGTATGGCATGCGTAACAAACTACTGGAATAAAAGCCCTCTATCAATATGGGCAATATCAACGATCATTTTTTTGAAGGCCAGTACAAGGAAATCTGGCGTACCATGATTCCGGAGATCCTGACAGAAAGGGAGCTGGATTTCATGATCCCTTATTTTCAATTGCAGGAAGGGCAGCGGGTGCTTGACCTGATGTGCGGTTATGGCCGACATGCCCTGGCCCTGGCCCGTAAAGGCATCCATGTAACGGCAGTAGATAACCTGGAAGCTTATACCACCGAAATCAAAACAATTGCCGCAACTGAAAACCTGCCGGTTGAAGTGGTACAGGCCGATATAGTTGGTTATGTTCCATCCGGTCAATATGAGCTGGCTATTTGCATGGGGAACAGTCTGAATTTTTTTAACCGCTCCGATCTACAGCAAATCCTTCATCATTTAGCAGCTGCGCTGATACCGGGGGCGGCCCTCTTGATTAATTCCTGGTCCATTGCAGAAATCGTTTTTCATAAATTCAAAACCGATAGCGATGGGAAAGTAGGAGAGAGCGGGATGAAAACCAGGCAGGAGATTTTATTCAGACCGGCCCGGATTGAAGCAGAAACAGAATTCACGGCAGCGGATGGCAGCATCGAAATCAAAAAGGGGATTGACTATATCTATTCCCTCAATGAAATGGAAGCCATGCTCAACGAAGCAGGCTTAGCACTGGAAGAAGTGTACAGTATCCCCGGTCGTAAACCCTTTACACTGGGAGAACCCAGGGCCTATCTTGTGGCCCGGAAAAAATAAACAATCCTGCTAATCATCTTTGCAGGATCATTCCATTTATTAATCGAAGCGCTTTGATGTCCATACAAAAAAAAGCCCCCGGCGTTATGAGGACCGGGGACTGAACGTTACTGTTATGAAAAGAAAAAGTTTATTAGTGTCGGGGTTTCAAAGGGACAGGGTTTAATGGTTCCTGGTTTTTGTTTCTTGTCTCTTGGTTTTTGTTTCTTGCTTCTTTTAATTTTTTCAGCAGGTATTGGATTTAAAAACGGGACTATTCAATTCCGTTTCGTTCTGCTCTTCAACGGAAAAAAGAGAAAGTTGATTGCCGGTTTGAAGTGTCTCCCGTAAAAACGGGGTTGGTCTTTCGTAGGATTGGAAATGACTTTCTGGACGGTTATGGACATTGGATGAGAGGGTAAGACAGATCATCCGTGTCAATCAACTTTCTGGAGCAAAACTATATCCACAGCGATATGTTAACAAGAGGATAACTGCCCTATTTGGAATATTCGGTATTTACGCAAGAACTCGTAAAACCTGCATTTATGAGTCGTAGAGTTTCGTATATCCCCCATCGGATTGGTACTTTCCGCAAAATTGAAATCAAGTAGTTTCACTATGGTTTATGTTGCGGGTTTTTTTCATCTTGCACCTGAATAATTACTGAATCCAATATTTTTTTACTAATTTTTTGATCCATGAAAAATCCAGAATCTAACTCAATTATCAAGGTAGCCATCGCTGATGATCATACCTTGTTCCGCACCGGAGTAAAAACTTCCCTTCAGGCAAGGAAAGACATACAAATGGTAGCTGAAGCCGAAAATGGTATGCAGCTGCTGAACCTCCTGCGTCATATCCAGCCGGATGTAGTATTATTAGATATTCAGATGCCCATTATGGATGGGTTGACGACACTGCCGGAAATCAAAAAGCTTTACCCCAATGTAAAAGTGATCATGTTGTCCATGCACAACGATCATTCTGTTATTTCCAAAATGATGGAAATAGGGGCAAACTCTTATCTCACCAAGGAATCAGGATCAGAAATGATCTATGAAGCCATCCGTGGTGTGTATGAAAATGATTTCTATTTCAATGAACTCACCAACAAAGCACTGCTGAGTGGTCTGCGTACCAAACGCACCACTGAATCATCAATGCCCCAGGATGTGCAGCTCACTGAAAAAGAGATCACCATTCTGAAACTGATGTGTGAAGAAAAAAGTACGAAGGAGATTGCCGATATCGTGGACCTGAGTCCCCGTACCGTGGAAGCAATCCGCGACAAACTCAAAACCAAGACCGGTACCAAGTCGATGGCCGGACTGGTGATGTATGCTGTTAAAGCAGGCATCGTTGAGCATGCATAAGAAAATAAAAATGGCAAGCATATTTGACCCCGGCCGCAAGCGTCGGGGTTTTTTTATTTAACTTGTTCCCGTGAACAAAATCATTTTTAATGGGAAGATATTGCCAGCCAACGAGCCGGTGCTGATGGCCGATAACCGCAGTTACCGTTATGGGGATGGCTTTTTTGAAACCATGCAGGTATACCAGGGAAAAATCCTGCTGGAGGAACTGCATGCGCAGCGCCTGACAAAAACACTGGCCCTGCTGCAATTTCATTTACCGGTACATCTCAGCTTTGAAAAACTGAAAACGGAGATTGTTTCCCTTTGTCAGAAAAATAACTGTGAAAAGAATGCCCGGATCCGCCTTAGTTTTTCAAGAGGGTTGGGTGGATTATTTGAAGGGAACCCAACGGCGGATTATTGTATTGAGTGCTGGCCCCTGGAACAAAATATAAAGGAGCTCAATCCTAATGGACTGGAGATCGGTATTTTTCCGGATGCCAGGAAAAGCATGGACCGGTTCAGCGGTATCAAATCGGCCAGTTTTCAATCTTATGCCCTGGCGGCATTATATGCCAAAGAACAAAAATGGAATGATGCGCTCCTGCTGAATACAAACGGAAACCTGACAGATTCAACCATCGCGAATATATTCCTGCTGATCAACGGTAAGCTAATCACCCCCTCTCTGGATCAGGGATGTATTGACGGGGTGATGCGAAGACATATCATTCGGGTGATGCAGGAGAATGGTCTTATAGTGGAAGAAAGACCGGTTCATCCCGGATGAGTTAAAGCAGGCAGATGAAATTTTTTTAAGCAATGCCATCCGTGGTATTCGCTGGGTGGGGCGGTTTGGAGATACTACTTATATCTGTCAGCAAACCGTGGATATTTTCAATCAGGCTGTCCGAACATTATTGCATTGAACCTGTTGACCCCTTATGCAATCACCTGTAAATATTTGCTGGTTCAGGCGCGATCTCCGGCTCGATGATCAGGCCGCCCTTTATCATGCGCTGAAAGAAGGATTACCTGTATTACCCCTTTTTATTTTTGACCGCCATATCCTGGATGAACTGGAGGATAAAACTGACCGCCGGGTAGAGTTCATTCATCTGGCCCTGCAGGAGATGCAAAAGGAATTGCAGAAACTGGGTTCCGGTATGGAAGTACGTTATGGTACACCGGAAAATATCTTTCCTCAGTTAATGAAGGAATACAAAGTGAACCGGGTATTCACCAATCACGACTATGAACCCTATGCCAAAAACAGGGATCAGCAGATTGCTGAGCTTTTGCAAAAGCAGGGGGTAGGGTTTCAGACCTATAAAGACCAGGTAATCCTTGAAAAAGATGAGGTGATGAAAGATGACGGGAAGCCATACACCGTGTTTACCCCTTATTCAAGAAAGTGGAAAGCGGTATTAACGGAATTTCATTTGAAATCCTATCCCTGCAGGAAATATGCCCGTCATTTTTTGAAGCAGGAACCAAGGCCATTGATGGCATTGGAAGCAATGGGATTTACTGCATTAGGGCAGTCCTTCCCCGGCAAGGAATGGAAAGGACAAACCATCCGCAACTATAAAGAACAAAGGGATATTCCTTCTGTACAGGGTACTTCCCGCCTCAGTGTGCACCTTCGTTTTGGGACCATCAGTATCCGTCAACTGGCAGCAGAGGCCGGTGGACTCAATGAAACTTTTTTAAACGAACTGATATGGCGTGATTTTTACCAGATGATCCTCTGGCATTTTCCGCAGGTGGTAGGACATGCTTTCAAACCTGAGTATGACCGCATCAAATGGCGGAATAATGAAAAGGAATTTGCAGCCTGGTGTGCAGGGAATACCGGTTATCCGATTGTAGATGCTGGCATGCGGGAACTGAACAGTACGGGCTTTATGCATAACCGGGTGCGGATGATTGTAGCGTCTTTTTTGACCAAACACCTGCTGATTGACTGGAGATGGGGCGAAGCCTGGTTTGCCAAAAAGCTTCTGGATTTTGATCTCGCATCCAATAATGGCGGCTGGCAATGGGCGGCGGGCAGTGGTTGTGATGCGGCTCCTTATTTCAGGGTATTCAATCCTTATTTGCAAACGCAGAAATTTGATCCGGACTTAAAATATACCAGGCAATGGGTGCCAGAATTTGAGGAACTAACTTATACCCGTCCGATCGTAGAACATGTAACTGCCAGAAAACGTTGCCTGGAGGTTTATGCTGCAGCCTTAAAAAAATGATCAGTCAAAGCGGGGATTCACAAAATTATTCAGCTTGGATCCGAACCGGTAGCTGATACCGAAATAGGTGAAAAAGCTATAGCCGGAAGCCAGTTGCCTTCGACGGGTCAGTACTTCCTGGGCAGTGGCGCCTTCTTTGGGTAAGAACAACTGATCCCGGATCAATGAACCGGATGAATAAATGGAAAAAGAAAGTCCGCCGGTAATCCTGATCTCCAGTTCTATATTGGCTTCGAGGTTCAGGTATTTCCAGTTGTGAAAATAATTATGGTATTCCGTTCCTACCCGTATTGTTCCCCATTTTTGATTCAGTGAAAGCTTGGCACGAACGGCATGTCCCATCAGGGTTTCCCGGGTTTTATCGTAAAGTGTGCTGTCAATATAATTATTTTGACGGCCGTCCAGCAGGTAGGAAATGGTCAGTGATTTTGTATTGACTTCTTTGTAAGGAAAGATATTATACTCTATACCTGTTTGCAGGAGGGTCCGGAATTTATTATTGGAGAATGTATTTCTGGATGCTTCCAACTGATATCCCCAGGACCAGTGATCGTTTAAGCTTTTGACGAGGTATTGACTAAATGTGAAGTTATTATTCCGGTTGACGAATTTTTGGGTATTGCCATTATCATCTTCGTACTCAAACTCTGATTTGTTTTTTCCGCCGTTCAGCTCAATACCAAACTTGCTTTTATCTGTAATCCTGCGGGCGGTAAGGTTTCCGTTGAAACTCGATTCGTTGTAAACCGCATCCATATTCAATGATCCATAAGTTTCCACCGTAAAGACCCAGTAATTCCATGGATCTTTTGTACTTAATGTGTTGTTAGTGGCAGAGTCCGGAGTCTTATCAGTTTTCATTTTGATGTCCACTGACTCTGCAGCTTTTGTCCTGACAATATAAGGGGCCAGTCCCAGTTTGAGGTATTTTAACAGCAGGTCCCGTTCTTCAAAATCAGTATTGTTCGGCTGGTTGATGAACCGAATAGTATCTTTTATTTCCCGGAACTGGTGCTGGCCAAAAAAGATCAGTTGGTATTGATCCCCGCCACCGCCGGTATTCTGGTCGGTAATCAAAACATGCACATCTGCTGCTACCCGGTCTAAAAGAAAATCAACAATATTTATTTCGGAGCGGATAAAGGTCATATCGCAGCCCGACTGGCAATCAATAAATACTTTTAAACGGTCAGGATATTTGTTTTGCGACCAGCACAAATTGGGGCTGGTCAGATACAAAATAAAGAGGAAAACAATTTTCTTCATGGCTGTTCTGAGGGGAGCAAGATACTAAAACAAAGGGAAGACCAACTGCCGGACTTATAAGTAGAGGTTTTCGCTTTGCCCGGGCAACGGATCATTTGGTTCCAGTGTGCTTTTGAAAACCGAGTGAAGAACAGCGATGGCTTTTCTTCCTTCTTCACCCAGGTCAAGCGAATAATTATTTACATATAACTGAATATGCTGCCGCATCACTTCTTCGCTCATGGTTTGGGAATGCTGTTTTACATAATCACTTACCTGCGGATAATTGGCAAATGCAAATTCGAGACTTTGGCGAATCAGTTCCTGCACTTTGAGGGCAATGGATCGTTTGACCGACTGGTTGACTGCTATCCCACCAAGTGGAATGGGAGTATTCATTCTTTGTTCCCAGATATCACCAAGATCGGCCAGTTTTTCAAGTCCTTTTTGCTGATAAGTAAAGCGGTTTTCATGTATGATGACTCCCATATCGGCAAGACCGCTGACCACAGTATCTTCAATTTCAGAAAAAAGCATGGGTTGTTTTCTGGTAGCTTCAGGATATGCGAAACTTAAAAGCAGGTTGGCTGTGGTATTGATTCCGGGGATGGCGATCAGTTGGTCCTTTATTTCATTACTACTTATTGTTGTACCCTTTTTTCTAACCAGAAGCGGACCTACTCCCTTACCGAGTGCGCTACCTGCATTTAACAGGGTATAATTATCCAGAGAGCGAAACAAGGCCGGGAAACTGAGTTTAGTAATATCCAGTTTTCCTTCTAATGCCCATTGGTTCAATGTCTCAACATCTTCCAGTACCACATCGAATGAAAGTCCGTCTGTCTCGATTTGCTGGTGCACGAGTGCATCAAATATAAAAGTATCGTTGGGGCAGGGAGAAAATCCCAGAGTCAGTTTCATAATGATGCTAACAATTTGATCAATGCCTGGTTCAGGTTCCCGATGGATTCCTTCATGTTCCAGTTTTGCTTATTTCTTTCCGCGATATAATTGGAGACAGCCCTGAGCTGGATAAAGGGAATTTTTTCCATCAGGCAAACATAATGCAGGGCGGCACCTTCCATTGATTCAACGACGGGTTGAAATGTTTCCTGGTAAAACCGGACTTTTTGCTTGGAAGTGGTGATTTCGTTGACGGAAATTCCTTTTACTTTTTTCAGTCTGGTTTTTTTCAGCACTTCACTTTTATTCACCAGCCATCCTTTCTGATAGGGATATTGATCCTGTGGTACCAGTTGCAAATCAAATAATGTACGAAGCTGGTTCAGTTCAATTACGCTCTGATCAGCAATGGCCTCCTGCTTTACGGCCAATACGCTGCCCAATGGGATAGAGGGATCAAAGCATCCACCCACTCCGGCTTGTATCACCAGATCAGGTCTTTTAATCCGGAGTTGTCGGGAGAGTGAATAAGTGGTAGCGGTAAGCCCGATACCTGAAATCAGCACATCGGTTGCCGGGATTTTTGCAGACATGGACTGGTCTCCCAGCAAGTCCAGAAATGGCCGAACCTCAATGGCAGTGGCTGCTACCACTAAACAATTCATAACAAAGGATTTAATACTAAACTTATCAGGATGCAAGGTAGTATAATCTTCTACTTTTTATGAAGACCCTGAACACATATTTAGCGTACCTTTGCGCCCTGCCCGCGACTCCTGATAAAATGCGACGGGTTTCATCATTCCTTCCGCCCAAACTGCTGTGAAGGAATTAAAAAGTAAAGCATGGTTTACTTAACTAGGATCGAGCATTTTAACGCTGCTCACAAACTGTATAATCCTGACTGGACCCCGGAAAAAAACGAGGAAGTGTTTGGAAGATGCGCCAATGCCAACTGGCATGGGCACAATTTTGAGTTATATGTAACCATCAAAGGGAAACCAGACCCGGATACAGGCTTCATTTTTGATGCCAAAAAACTGGGGGCATTGGTGCAGGAACATATCACCGACAAACTGGACCACCGGAACCTGAATGTGGATGTGGATTTTATGCGCGGAAAAATGTGTTCGATCGAAAACCTGGTAGTGGCGATCTGGAATGAACTGGAACCCCGTTTGCCGGCATATGCAAAACTGCATTGCCTGAAACTGGTGGAGACTGCAAAAATTTATGTGGAATATTACGGAGAAGCCTGAGTCAACCTTTTCCTTTATATGCTGTTAAAGCAATTCAATAATCGGTATGAACAAAAAAGTGGCGGTTTACAGAAAGGAGCATTTTAATGCAGCCCACCGGTTGTTCAATCCTGCATGGGACGAAGCGACAAACAGCAAAGTATTTGGTAAATGTGCGCTTCCCAATTATCACGGCCACAACTACGAACTGGATGTAAAGCTGACTGGTGTACCCAATGCAGATACCGGTTATGTGATGGACCTGAAAGAACTGAGTGAACTTATTAAAAAAGAAATTCTCGATCGCTTTGATCACCGGAACCTCAACCTCGATACGGTTGAATTCAGGAACCTGAATCCCACAGCAGAAAACATTGCAATTGTCATTTATTCATTGCTTCGTCCGCATCTCCCGGAACAGCTAGATTTACAGGTGAGACTCTATGAAACACCAAGGAATTTTGTGGAATATCCGGCAGATGATAAATCATAAATATTACAATCTAACCAATGGCATATTCAAAAACAGAGCAATACGATGAGCAGGTCACCAGCGGGCTCATGCAAAACTACCGGCAGGTATTAGGGTTATTGGGGGAAGATCCAGCCCGGGAAGGGCTGGAGAAAACACCGGAAAGGCTGGCTAAAGCTATGCAGTACCTGACACAGGGATATACCCTGGATGCCAATGCCATTATTAACTCTGCCAAATTTCATGAGCAGGTCAGTGAAATGATTGTGGTAAAGGATATTGAAATTTACAGTATGTGTGAGCACCATATGCTGCCCTTTATTGGCAAGGCACATGTGGCTTATATCCCGAATGGCTGGATCACAGGGCTGAGTAAAATTGCCCGGGTGGTCGATGTGTATGCCCGCCGGCTGCAGGTGCAGGAAAGGCTGACTGTGCAGATCATGAATGCGATCAAGGAAACCCTGAACCCGCTGGGGGTGGCGGTGGTAATTGAAGCCAAACACCTTTGTATGATGATGCGCGGAGTGCAAAAACAGAATTCAGTAACAACTACTTCGGCTTTTGACGGGGAATTTCATAAGAATTCCACCCGCAGTGAATTTCTGAAGCTGATTAGTCAGGACCTGCATTAAAATTAAAAGCTATATTTGCGGCAACGTTCTGGTTTGATTGAGCATCTTCAATCAAACTTTTTTTTTGAGGGGGGGATAAAATAATTGATTATGAAGCATGCGTTTGTTTTTCCGGGTCAGGGGTCACAGTTTCCGGGTATGGGAAAAGAGCATTATGAGAACAGTGCCTTCGCCAAAAAATTATTTGAACAGGCCAATGAAATCCTGGGATTCCGGCTTTCCGATATCATGTTTAATGGGTCGGAAGATGATTTGAAACAGACTAATGTAACACAGCCCGCCGTTTTTTTACATTCGATCCTGGCTTATAAAAGCATTGAATCTGCCACTCCTGATATGGTGGCAGGTCATTCTCTCGGAGAATTTTCTGCCCTCGTGGCCAATGGTACTTTGAGTTTTGAAGACGCTCTTCAACTGGTGTCCGTTCGTGCAAGGGCCATGCAAAAAGCCTGCGAACTCAATCCCTCCACCATGGCAGCTGTGCTGAACCTGGCTGATGATAAAGTGGAAGCGATTTGTGCAGAAGTACAGACAGAAACCGGAGAAATAGTGGTGCCTGCTAATTATAATTGTCCCGGCCAGCTGGTGATCAGTGGTTCCATCAAAGGAATTGAAATAGCCTGTGAGCGCATGAAGGCGGCAGGAGCTAAAAGGGCCCTTGTATTACCGGTGGGTGGGGCTTTTCATTCTCCCCTGATGATGCCGGCCAAAGAAGAACTGGCTGCTGCCATTGAAGCCACTAAATTTCACAATCCTACCTGTGCTGTTTACCAGAATGTGGTAGCCAAGGCGGTGATGGACCGTGATGAAATCAAACAAAACCTGGTAGACCAGTTGACTGGTCCGGTTAGATGGACACAAAGTGTGCAATCCATGATTGCAGATGGTGCTTCCAAATTTACCGAGTCCGGACCCGGCAAAGTATTACAGGGCCTGGTACTCAAGATTGATAAGTCAATGGAAGTATCCGGGGTTAGTTAATATAGATGGAGGCATTGAGCCATTCTCCGTCAAAATCAGCATTGTATTTCCGGTAGAAATTAATGGCGGGTTCATTCCATTCCAGTACCTGCCAGATGATCCGGTTGAATTTTTTTGCCCGGGCTTCTTCTATCAACTGGTCAAATAGTAATCGGCCAATACCACGGCCCCGGGCTTTTTCTGTAACAATGATATCTTCCAGGTACATGGCCTGTCCTTTCCAGGTGGAATAACGGATATAATAGAGGGCGAATCCAAGAATGATCCCTTTCTCTTCTGCTACAAATGACCACCAGACAGGATTGTTACCAAAACCACTGTTGATAAAATGATCCATTGTTACAGTTACATCCTGCGGTGCTTTTTCATATTCGGCCAGTTCTTTGATCAGTTCCATTAGTCGGGGACAATCTTCGGGAATGGCTCTTCGGATTGTTATGCTCATCTTTACTAATTATGGTTTGAATAAATTTAATGAATGAATTGAATTCAATTCAATTCAGGTCTCCAGTGACTGACTGAGGTCGGCAATAATATCCTGAATATTTTCGATGCCAACATTCATCCGGATCAATCCATCCGTGATGCCATATTTTTCTTTCTCTTCCTTTGGTACACTGTAATGTGTCATTGAAGCCGGATGCGATAATAAAGTATCGCAAGTGCCCAGTGAAACGGTGCGTACACAAAGTTTCAGTTTGTTCATAAAACGAATACCGGCTTCAAGTCCACCCTTTAATTCAAAACTCAGCATGGCACCAGGGTGGCGCATTTGCTTTTTAGCAACAGTGTGGTCGGCGTGATGCGGCAGTCCGGTATAATTAACCTTTGCAATAGCAGAATGTGATTCCAGGAAAGCCGCGACTTCCATTGCATTACTGCAATGACGGTCCATTCTCAGTTCCAGTGTTTTCATTCCCTGAATCAGCAAAAAGGCATCGAAGGGGTTGGCATTCCCTCCGAGAAGCCGGTGTACCTTGGTACAGCGGGTATTCATGAAATCAAGGTCCCTGCCCAGTAGAATACCACCAATAGCAGTACCATGGCCATTCAGGAATTTGGTTGTGGAGTGCAACACAAAATCCACATCATACTGAAATGGTTGTTGCAGATAGGGAGTGGCAAAAGTATTGTCGCAGGCTACTATGCATTGATGTTGTTTGGCCAGTTTGGACAACCATTCAATATCCACGCACTGAATGGTCGGATTAGCCGGTGTTTCCAGGTATAGCATTTTTATTGAAGGATCAGCCTGGAGTGCTTTTGCTGCATTTTCAGGATTACGCAGATCAGTGATGACCGCCTCAATATGAAAGCCCGGGAGGATCGTGTTAAGCATTTCATTGGTCCCACCATAAAGCGAATAATGCGTAAGAATTTTGTCCCCCGGTTTTAATGTGGCCATCATCAGGGTAGAGATGGCCGCCATTCCTGACGAATGCAGGATGCCTTTCACATTAAGATTTAATCCAAATGTTTCCAGCGCGGCAATTTTTTCTTCGGCTTCTGTCATGGTCGGATTGCCCCAGCGGCTGTAGATATAGCCGGCTTCCTTACCACTGAATCGCCGCATGCCCTGTTCGGCATCATCAAACACATAAGTACTGCTGGCATAAATAGGTACCTGGTGGGCATACATTGGATCCTGCCGGTGGCCGGCATGAACGGCAGTGGTGCCCCAGCCTGTCAGGGGAAAACTTTTATCTGGCATAAGCGGAAACATTAATATTTTTAAACAGTTGATGCAAATATCTTGCTTAATTGTAAACCACCGCTAAATTACAGTATCAGCATGAAGGACTTACTGCAACAATATGCAGCATTCAATGTCTGGGCCAGCCAGCAAATCATCACGGTTATATTATCACTCCCGGAAGAACAGCAAAACAGGGAAATTCCAAGCAGTTTCAACAGTCTGGCCCGCACCCTCCTGCATATGTGGGATGCGGAAAGTATCTGGTGGCAGCGAATGAAATTGCAGGAAAGGATTCTTCGTCCCAGTGAACAGTATACCGGACAAATAGCCGATGCTGCCAGTGGTTTACTCGGGCAGTCTGCGATGTGGGAGGATTGGGTTTCAAAGGCCAGTCCCTTACAACTGGAACATGTATTCCAATACCAGACTTTTGATAAAGCGCAGTTTAAGCAGCCCACCTGGCAGATGCTGCTACATGTTTTCAATCATGGTACCTATCACCGTGGCCAACTGGTGAATATGCTTCGTCAGTTGGGTGTGAGCCGGATCCCGGCCACTGATTTTGCCCTTTGGAGCCGGGGTAAAAAATAATTTGGCTAAACGTTATGTAAAATTTCCGGAATCTTCATCAGCTAACAAAATGGTTAGCTATGAGAAAGATTTTACCCTTCCTGCTACTGGTATGCTTGTTATTGTCCATCTCGGGATTGTCCCAGGAACTAAAAGGGCGTGTGCTCAATGAAAGTGGAGAAAGAACCAGTGGTGTCTCGGTACAGTTTCAGAATAAATCAAATGCCATTACGACCAGACCTGATGGTAGCTTTAAGATCATGGCTACTAAATTGCCGGATACATTAGTGTTTTCAGCACCCGGTTATGAGCCCTATAAAGTCGTTATCACTGAAAAGAATATTAAGGATCCTGATTTTGAAGTGGTATTGCTGAATACAAGGGTATCAATGGATGAAGTAGTGGTGAGGGGTTTTGCGGCGACTAAGAAAAGGGATGTTACCGGGTCTGTAGCGTCCATAAGCCGGGAGGAGTTAAGTGGTAAGGTAGCGGGAGTGACCATTGCAGCAGATGAATCAGCAAGAAGCAGGGGCACTGCCAGTCCCGGAAAGGAGTATTATAAAGCAAGTCCCGAAAGCCGTTCTTATGCTCCAATCTCACCGGTGGATGGCAAACTTTATCTGGCAGATACCAATATTGCCCCGAGAACAGGCATGGCAGCAAAATCAAGGATATTAACCGCTGGAGAAGTCAATGATTTCAATAAATGGAAAATGTGGGAGGAGTATTCTGAAAATGAATTCAGGGCCATGGGAATATTCTGGGGTGTAAAGCCGGTGAATCGTTATTCCGTGCAATTAACAGATAAAAAATTCCGGGCATTGGTGAATGAGCCTGTTTACCTCGTGAGTAAACTATCAGGTGATACTGTATGGAAAGCGATGACAGATAATACCGGTAAAGCTGAATTGTGGGGAGGATTTCTCCGCAATGAGAAAGAAGGAGAGACCTATTATATCACGGATCGTTCAGGGAATAAATTACAAAGCCCTTCTGCATTTGCCAATGGAGTAAACTTGTTGACGGCTGATCGTGGTTGTGGGTTGAGTCCTGATGTAGATATTGCTTTTGTGGTAGATGCCACCGGAAGTATGGGGGATGAAATTGAATTTCTGAAGCTGGAACTGGAAGATGTGATCCGGCATACCATGGAAAAATATAAATCGCTGACGCTAAGGGCTGCTCCTGTTTTTTACAGAGACAATGGGGATGCTTATGTTACCAGACATGCGGGCTTTAACGATGATCTGCTGAAAACGCTGAACTTTATCAAATTGCAAAGTGCAGGTGGGGGTGGTGATACACCTGAAGCAGTGGATCAGGCCATGAGCACGGCCATTGATAGTTTGCAATGGAATCCGGAAGCAAGGACCCGCATTTTATTTTTAATCCTGGATGCCCCACCACATAATGAAGGAAAAGAAAGAATCAGGCAGCTGACTTTAAAGGCTGCGGCAAAAGGAATCCGCATTGTGCCGATTGCCTGCAGTGGTACTGATAAATCAACCGAGTTCTTATTAAGATCCATTGCACTGGCTACCAATGGCACCTATACGTTTTTAACCAATCATAGCGGAGTGGGAAATACCCATATCGAACCTACCACTGATAAATATGCCGTTGAATTGCTGGGCAACCTGATGGAGCGGATCATTGGTCAGTATGTGGATGCGAAGGATTGTGGTGCAGATGAAAAAAATATAGCGCAGGTACCTGTGCGGGTGCCGGAAAATATCCTGACTGTTAAACTTTATCCTAATCCAACCTCAGGTAATTTTATCATTGAAAGCAATAAAGAAATCAAAGAAATTTACATTGCAGATTTCACCGGTAAGCTATTGATGAAATTAGGTGCAGCAGATAAAAAGGGAAAATGGCAGGTGAATATCGGAATGTATCCTTCAGGGACTTACCTGATCAAATATATCACTGCGGATAATAAATGGGGTGCAGAAAAACTGGTTTTGATGCGTGGTGTCTGAGGTGTCTGACGTCTCGAAGAGCGTCTGACATTTTCTTCTAACCGTGTCAGACGCTCTTTGAGTTTTAACCGTCAGAGTTCTAACCGTGTCAGACGCTCTTCGAGACGTCAGACACGGTTAGAAAAGCAAGTCCTCATCTTCATCCTTTATCTGATCTTCCATATCCTTCGTTACCGGCCTTTCGATGATGCAGGGTAACTGTAAAAATTTTGTGGTGTCACAAAGTCCGGAATTATATCCCTGAAAGTACTCTCTCCAGGATGAATATTCCCATTCGCCCGGTAACTTAATAAGTTTTGCTTTAACCGGGTTCTGGTGAATATATAAAAAGGCAGTTCGGGTATAGTCGTCTTGTCCGCTTACCAGTTTTGCTTTTGTTTTTTGCTGAAACAAATTACCGGTTCTATTTTGTTGTTTATTCACCCCTTTGGCATAAGAACTTTGCAGCAGCCTGAAGCCATTGGTAATTGCCGGCATACTGATACCACCAGACTTCACGGGTACAAGACTTTTATCATCTACATCAATAAGAAAATGAAAATGATTGGGCATCAGGCACCAGGCAAAAATCCGGCAAACCGGCTTTAGAAAATGATGGCACTTCTTCAGGAAATACTCATAATTCCCGTTATTGAAAAATATTCGTTGCCTGTTATTACCTCGATTATAAATATGATAGATACCAGACTCTTCAAATTTCATTGCCATTGCTTTTGGCAAAATTGATGAGGGGTGAGAAAAGAGAAATGAGAAAATAAACGGGGGAGGGTGGTTTTTTTCCAGGAAATGAGGGAGGAAAATATCAATATTAATGCGTAAGACGCTCTCAAAAAAGCGTCAGACGCTCTGCGAGATGGTTTAAGCGTCAGACATTCTTCGAGACGGTTAAGGCGTCAGACGCTCTTCGAGACGGTTAAAGCGTCGGACGCTCTTCGAGACGGTTAAAGCGTCAGACGCTCTTCGAGACGTCAGACGCGGTATACGCCCATTTCACCAGGGTTGCTCCCCAGGTAAAGCCTCCGCCAAATGCAGCGAGTACGATATTGTCTCCTTTTTTGAGTTTGGATTCCCAGTCCCAGAGGCAAAGTGGTAATGTGCCGGCCGTTGTATTGCCATACCGCTGAATATTGATCATTACTTTTTCTTTTGGCAAGCCCATCCGGTTGGCTGTTGCATCAATGATACGCAGGTTGGCCTGGTGGGGAACCAGCCAGGATATATCATCACCGGTAAGGTTGTTTCTTTCAAGCAATTCAGCACTTACATCGGCCATCCCTTTTACTGCGAATTTGAAAACTGCCTGGCCCTCCTGGTATACAAAATGTTCTTTGGCTAAAACTGATTCGGTAGTAGCGGGTTGTTTGGATCCACCGGCTTTCATATGAAGGAACTGGCATCCGCTGCCATCGCTTTTGAGAATAGAATCCTGAATGCCTAAGCCTTCTTCATTTGGTTCCAGTAAAACTGCTCCGGCACCATCACCAAAAATGATACAGGTGGCCCGGTCAGTATAATCAATGATGGCACTCATTTTATCGGCTCCGCAAACCACCACTTTTTTATATCGTCCGCTTTCAATCAAAGATGCTCCAATTGTGAGAGAATACAGGAATCCGGAACAGGCGGCAGACAAATCAAATCCCCAGGCATTTTTGGCTCCCAGTTTATCACAGGCAATATTCGCCGTGGCCGGAAATACATGGTCCGGGGTTACAGTACCTACAATCAGGCAATCAATTTCTTCGGGTTGTATTCCTCTTTTTTCACATAACTGCCTTACCGCTGGCACAACCATATCAGAAGTAGCCATTCCGGCCCCTTTCAGGATCCTTCTTTCTTCCACACCAGTACGGGTACGGATCCACTCATCGTTAGTTTCCACTATTTTCTCCAGGTCAAAATTGGTCAGCTTGTCTTCTGGTACATATCCGCCAACTGCTGTAATTGCAGCCGTAATTTTATTGCTCATTCTCTTGGGTTGTGATAAACAAAAGTGTCCAAAGGTAAGGGACAAAACCATTGCAGCGTTCAATCCAGGCCCATGCCTGCCGGCCGCCTGGCTTTTGCGGAAAACTCTTTCTTAAGTTCCTGAACGTCTGTTAGTAAAGCGATACTGAATTCCTTATTTTCGCAGCCTATGATCGCCTACCTCAGAGGGCAGTTTGTCCATACCAGTCCGGCCAGTGTGCAGGTGGAAGTAAACGGAGTCGGATATGATGTGCAGATCAGCCTTCATACTTATTCCCGTATTCAGCACCTGGAAAATGGGATTTTATATACCTGTTTGCTGATTCGGGAGGATGCCCATATACTTTATGGCTTTTTTGACCAGCAGGAGAAGGAAATGTTTCAATTATTGCTGGCTGTCTCAGGAATCGGGGCCTCTACAGCCCGTGTTATCCTGTCATACATGAAGCCTGACGAACTGGCAAAGGCCATCCTTAGTTCGGATAGCCGGGCCCTGGAAGGGATCAAAGGAATCGGGAAAAAAACAGCCGAAAGAATGGTGCTGGAGCTGAAGGATAAATTGGGAAAATTCGGCACAGAATCAAATAATTTACCCATGAAAAACAATACTTTGCACCAGGATGCGTTAAATGCCTTGACCGCCCTTGGCATCAACCGGCAAGCTGCCGGTCAGGCCATTGAAAAGGTTCTGGCGACCAATTCCAATATACCCGTGGAGGACCTGGTTAAATCAGTACTCCGTACCCTCTAAGCGATTTTTTGGAAACTAATTGATAGAGAAAAGACATTGAACCTTACAGCTGCCTATATCTTCCGCTATCTGGTAATTTTTACCACGATGTTCACCTGCGCTTTGCAGGCAAATGCCCGTTTTTATACCGACAAAAGAAAACCTGCTGCAGATACCAGCCGTTATCCGCTGCGAGACAGACCAGGTGATCCTTATTCATACCCCAGCCGCAATAGCTTTGATCTGAAGGATACTGCCTTTATCAAAAGAAATATCGAATACGATCCCAAGACCAACCAGTACTATATCGTTGAAAAGATCGGTACCCGCTATTACCGTACGCCGGTTTCTTTTTCCATGCAGGAATTTGTAAAGCTCCAGGGCGAAAAAGATGAAAAAGAATATTTCCGGAAAAGATCCCAGTTACTGGCCAATATGAACCGCCGGTTATTCAAACCCAAATTCAAAGTATCAAACGACTGGTTCAACCGGATCATGGGCGTTGGTCCTGATGGCAAAGTAAAAATTGACATCAAGCCAACCGGTTATGTGGAGATGCTGGCCGGTTATATGGGGCAAAATATCAAGAACCCGACTCTTCCTGAAAGAGCCCGCAAGCAAGGCGGTTTTGATTTCAATATGAATTCACAACTGCAGGTAGATGCCAGTATCGGAGAAAAGCTGAAACTGCCCATCAATTATAATACACTGGCCAACTTCAATTTTGAAAATCAGCTGAAGCTTGATTTTCGTGGCAAGGATGATGATATCATCAAACAGTTTCAGTTAGGTAATACCAATTTTCCTACCAAAGGAACCCTGATTCCCGGCGCGCAATCATTGTTCGGGATCAAAACACAATTACAATTTGGTAAACTTTGGGTAACCACGGTGCTGGCCAACCAGCAATCACAACGGCAATCTCAGAACCTGCAGGGCGGTTCAGCTGCACAGAGTTTTTCGCTCCGATCTGATGAATATGATGAGAACAGACACTTCCTGATGGCCCAGTATTTCCGCAGTAACTACAATGCGGCCATGAAGCAGTTGCCCATTGTCAACTCGAAAGTGCAGATCCTGAAGATGGAAGTTTGGGTTACCAACCGGAATGGGGCCACAACTGATACCCGAGATATTGTTGGCTTTATGGATCTTGGAGAAAGAAATCCCTATCGCAATACTTTATTAACCGGATCCGGAGATGTGGTACCCCGCAATGATGCAAACAATCTGTATAGTACCATTACTTCCAATCCTGCTTATCGCAACTCTTCACTTGTTCAAAACCAGCTGACAAATTTCGGCTTACTGCCGGTACAGGATTTTGAAAAGACATTTGCCCGGAAACTACAGCCTTCCGATTTCTTTTTTAACCCACAGATTGGCTTCCTTTCATTGAACCAGCCGCTGCAACCGGATGAAGTACTGGGTGTGGCTTATCAGTATACTTACAATGGCCGGACCTACCAGGTAGGTGAGTTTTCACAGGATGTACCGCCCGATACCACCGGTACTTCCCAAAGGGTATTGTTCCTGAAATTATTAAAAGCCACTTCACAGCGTACCAACCTGCCGATCTGGAACCTGATGATGAAGAATGTGTATTCAGTAGGGTATGGTCAGCTGGAAAGACAGGATTTTCAGTTAAATGTTACTTACGAAGAACCCAGTCTGGGCGAAAAAAGATACCTGCCACAAACAGATATCATCCCCGCCTTTCAGGGTCAGCAACTGATTGCACTCACGAATCTGGACCGCCTTAATAATCAGAACGACCCTCAACAGGATGGGGTATTTGATTTCGTGGAAGGGTATACCGTGATTTCCTCACAGAGCCGGATCGTATTCCCGGTGCTGGAACCTTTTGGACATGATCTTGATTATATCTATGCCACACAACCCATACGGGATCAATACCTCTATTATCCCTTGTATGATACCATCAAGGCTATCGCACAAACTTATGCGAACCTGAATCGTTTCAAAATTTCAGGAAGATCAAAATCATCAGGTAGCGCTTATGGTGCTAATGGTAACGGTGCTGCCGGACAGGGTGGAATGGGAGCCTTACCCGGAACTGGTTCAGGTGAATACCAACTGGGATTTAATATTCCAAGAGGCTCTGTAACAGTAACAGCCAATGGACAGGTATTACAGGAAAATGTGGATTATGATATCAACTATGACCTGGGAACTTTAAGAGTAACCAATCAGGCCGTATTAAATTCTGGTATCCCTGTTTCTATCAATTATGAAAACAACCAGGCCTTTGGATTCCAGCAGAAAAACTTCATGGGTCTGCGCCTGGATTATATTGCCAATAAAAAACTCACACTTGGAGGTACGATAGTTAAACTGGGCGAAAGGCCATTCTTTGTAAAACAATTGTATGGTGAAGATCCGATCCGAAATGCCATGTATGGTGTGGATGTGGATTACCGCAGCAACCTCCCGCGCCTGACCAAGTGGCTGGATAAACTTCCTTTCTATTCCACCAAAGCCATGTCGTCTGTTACCGCCACAGCGGAAGCAGCTTACCTGAATCCGGGTCATGCCAAACAAATCAACGGACTGGACCGCTATGGCAATCCGCAGAAAGGTGGATTAAGTTATATTGATGATTTCGAAGGAACCCGTGCGAATATCGATCTGCGTTTCCCTGTGATCAGCTGGCAAATGGCCTCTATTCCTCAGGGCAATGGATTATTTGCTGAATCTTCCCTGTATAATAATGAAGGATCAGGATTTAACAGGGCCCGTACAGCCTGGTACATGATTGAGCCGACATTACAGGAAAAAAGAAATAATAATAACCCGCTGCGTAATGACCTGAATGAATTATCCAGACCGGAAACAAGACAGGTACTGCGCAAAGAAATCTTCCCCAAACAATTCACGCAATTTGGTGAAGGCCTGCTCACAACATTTGATGTGGCATTTTACCCGAAGGATAAAGGACCTTATAATTTCGAAACATCCAATACAAGAATTGATGCCAATGGCCGCCTCCGTTTCCCCAAACAGGCGTGGGGTGGCTTGATGCGCAATATTGATCAAACGGATTTTGAAACCAGCAATATCGAATTCATTGAATTCTGGCTGCAGGATCCTTTTATTGCCAATACGGCCAATCCAACCGGAGGCCAGATGTATATCAATCTGGGAAATGTATCTGAAGATATTTTAAGAGACGGCAAACGCCAGTATGAAAATGGGTTGCCAACTACCGCCAATCCAACTACACCGGTGGATAATAATACCGTATGGGGCAAAGTGCCGGCGAACCCCCTGCAGGTGACCAACGCATTTAGTAATGACCCTGCCGATCGTCCGCTTCAGGATGTGGGATATGATGGTTTACAGGATGAAGAAGAGAAAATAAAATTTGCAGCCTATCTCAGTTCTCTAGGTACTGTATTGGGCGCAAGTTCACCAGCCTACCAGCGGGCATTGCTGGACCCGGCTGCGGATAATTTCAAAGCCTACCGGGATGCTTCCTTTGATCAGGGTACACCTGCCGGTATCCTGCAACGTTACAAGTATATCAATAACCCGCACGGAAACTCCCCCGTGGCAGAAAATAATTCAGAATTCTTCAACGCCTTTACCCAATATCCCGATCAGGAAGAACTGAACAGGGATAATACCATGAATGAGGTGGAAGAATATTTCCAGTATAAAGTAGATCTCCTGCCTAACACAAGTTCACAAATGCAGGTGGGACAGAATTTTATTACAGATAAACGCGTGGTAAATGTCAACCTTGCCAATAATACCACCCGTTCGGAAACATGGTACCTCTTCCGTATTCCGGTTGATCAGTTCCAGACCAAGGTGGGAAATATTCCTGATTTCAAATCCATTCGCTTTATCCGGATGTTCATGACCGGGTTTGAAGATTCTGTCGTAATGCGTTTTGGTAAACTGGAACTGATCCGCAACCAGTGGAGAAAATTCCAGTATGCTATTGATACCACTGG
Organism: Chitinophagaceae bacterium; assembly: GCA_016720745.1. Taxonomy (GTDB): domain Bacteria; phylum Bacteroidota; class Bacteroidia; order Chitinophagales; family Chitinophagaceae; genus JJ008. Next base: position 392,237 of record JADKKA010000019.1, read on the forward strand.
CCGTTTTACCAATCTTCCCAAACCCGATCCTGCTACCGTAAATACGCTGGCAGTAAACATTGAGGAAAATGATCAGCGCCAGCCGATTCCTTATCGTATCCCTCCGGGAATTGAAAGACAGCAACAGCTGAGCAATAATAACGTGGCCCTGTTCCTGAACGAACAATCGATCAGTACACAGATCTGCGGCCTGCCCCAAGGAGAAGGAAGGGGTGTGTTCAAAACAATGAACCTGGATATCCGCCAGTACAAAAGGATGCAGATGTTTATTCATGCGGAATCCGTACAGGGGTATCCTTTACTGGATGACGGGGACATCAATGCGGTGATCAGGATCGGTAATGATTTTTCCGGTAACTACTATGAGATAAAGATTCCTTTAAAGATTACACCATTCTTTACCACTGACAGTAACAGGATCTGGCCGGCAGAGAATGATCTGGATTTTGACCTGGATGAATTAACCCGTTTGAAAATGAACAGGAACAAACAGGGCGTTCTTCCATCAATGTATTATAAGGAAACTAAATCCGATGGCCGTTCTTATGCGATCATGGGGAATCCTAATCTGGGTGAAGTGAGGGGTATCTTTATGGGAGTGGAAAATGTGTTGAGAGAAACGATCTGTACAGAAATGTGGTTCAATGAACTGCGACTCTCCGAACTGGATGAAAAAGGTGGTTTTGCGGCGAATGCCCGGATTGATTTTCGATTGGCGGACCTTGGTTCACTGACCCTTGCCGGAACGGCCAGAACACAGGGCTTTGGTACAATCGACCAGCGGGTTAACGAGCGCAGCAGGGAAGATGTTTATACACTGGATGCCTCTGCCACTATTGAAGCAGGCAAACTGCTGCCTAAAAAACTCGGACTCCAGATTCCCGTGTATGCCGGTATCAGTTACCGCAGCAGCACACCGGAATATGATCCTTATGATCTTGACCTGAACCTCAAAGAGAAACTGAAAGGTTCTGCTGCTGATAAAAGAGATTCTATCCGTAATGATGCGGTGGATGCCACCACTATCAAAACGGTGAACCTGACGAATGTGCGGAAAATTAAAACAGATGGTAAGAAGCCTAAAATATGGAGTGTTACCAATTTTGATTTTAATTATTCTTATATCCAGACTATCAGCCATAATCCGCTGATCGAAAAGGATGAACTGAGAAGAACAAGAGGTGCCCTGGGTTATACCTATGCCCCCCAAACAAAACCATTTGAACCATTCAAGAAACTGATTAAATCCAAATCTCCCTGGCTCGCATTGATCAAGGATTTCAACCTGAACTATGCACCTTCACAAATTTCATTCAGGGCTGATCTGTTCCGCCAGTTTGGTGCTACCCGGTTGAGGAATGTAGGTGGCGGACCTTTCAAAATTCCGGAAACCTATAATAAGTACTTCACTTTCGACCGGTATTATATCCTGCAATGGCCGTTGACACAGTCGATTAATATTGATTTCAGCGCCACCAATTTTGCCCGGATTGATGAACCGGTGGGCCGGATTGATACAAAGGATAAAAAAGAAACGATCCGCAATAATGTATTCAAAGGAGGTCGTAACACTGATTACCGGCAGGAGTTAACAGTTACTTATAATGTGCCGACCCAAAAAATACCATTCCTGAACTGGACCAGCTTAAGGGCGAGCTATAACACCAGATATAACTGGCTGGCTTCCTCACTGCAGGAAAGGGTTCCTTATGTGGAAGTGGGATTGGGAAATACACTGGCCAATACACAAACAAGGACCATCAATGGAGAACTGAAATTTGAAGAACTCTATAATAAATCCAGGTTCCTGCGTGCTGTGAATACCAGCCAGCCACAGGGTTCCAATAGTGGAGGTATTCCGCCTGCCGACAATAAGAAGGATGGCAAAAAAGATAGCGGCAAGAGAGATAAGGGAGGTAAGGACGGTGCTGCTAAGGATGGAGGAACCCAGCCAGTACAAACCCTTCCCGGAATGGAACAGGCCGGTAATAACGGAGGTACGGCCAAACCGGATACGATCCGTAACAAAAAAGGCAAGATCATCCGCATTAAAAAGCCAAAGAAGAAAAAAGTTAAAAAGGTAAAGCAGAAGAAGGATCCGAACCAGCTTCCGGAAGTAGGCGGTGCAACTAAATTCTTTGTACGCATGCTGACGGCCGTGAAGCGGGTGGGAATTCAGTATACAGAAGATATGGGAACCACGCTTCCCGGTTATATGGATAGCAGCCATGTGCTGGGTCAGAATCTGAAAAGTGGTCAGCCCGGCTTCAGGTATATTTTCGGCTACCAGCCCGATACCAACTGGATCAATTCATTTGGCCGTAAAGGGCTGATGTCAAGGGATTCTCTGGTGAGTAAGATGATTCAGCAGCGTTATAACCAGCGACTGAACCTGACTGCTCAGGTAAGTCCGTTCCGTGATTTTAATATTGATGTGAACCTGGACAAAACATTCGATAAACAATATTCAGAACTGTATAAGGATATTGATGGGTTGCAGGGGGCTGCTGCGCTCGAACGCCTGAATCCTTATGCAACGGGTAGTTTCAATATCAGTTATATCGCATTCAAGACACTGTTTACTGATTTTGACCCGAACGTGATTTCTCAGACCTTTAAAACTTTTGAGGATAATCGGGCTATTCTTTCAAAGAAACTGGCAGGATTGAACCCCTATCAGGGAGGAACGATTGATCCCAATGATCCGGCTTATTTTAAAGGCTATGGCAGGTATTCACAGGATGTGGTGATCCCCGCCTTTATCGCAGCCTATACCGGAAGAGATCCGCTCAGTGTGAAGATGGTGAAGAATAACAATCCGAACCTGCGTGCCAATCCATTCTCTGGTCTGGTGCCCAAGCCTAACTGGACGGTGACCTATAATGGTTTGTCACGGATTCCCGGACTGGATAAAATATTTACGAATTTCAGTATCCGTCATGGCTATCACAGTACCCTGAGCATGAACAGTTTTAATACTGCGTTGCTCTTTACGGATCCGTTCAGAGTGGGCTATCCTTTCTTCAGAGATACACTTACAGGAAACTATATTCCATATTTCCTGGTGCCGAATATTACCATCCAGGAAGCATTTGATCCGCTGATAGAAATAGATGTAACCTTTACCAACCAGATCAGTACCCGCTTTGAATTCAGGAAAAGCCGGCAGTTGAGCCTGAGCCTGCTCGATTACCAATTGGCCGAGAACAGGTCTACCGAAGTAACATTTGGTTTTAACTGGAGGAGGAAGGGGTTGCCGCTGATCAAGAAGCTGCCTTTCATGAAGGGGAAACTGGATAATGATGTGACCATCCGCTGCGACTTCAGTTTTAGGGATGATGCTACTGCCAACAGTAAACTGGATCAGAGGACTTCCTTTGGTACAGCGGGTCAGAAAGTGATCCGGATTGCACCTTCTATTGATTATGTGGTCAACAACCGCGTGAGCATGAAATTGTATTTCGAACAAAACCGGAATATTCCGAAAATCAGTAATGCTTTCCCGATCACCAATACCAGGGGAGGGCTGCAGGTAAGAATTTCCCTGACACAATAAATCTGGCAGACAGTAATGTTTCCAATCCTGAAAAATAGGATCCTTGGAGCTGTATTTGCCATTCTTTTGATGGCAACTGCCATCACATCCTGTTGTAGGGCAAATTATAAATGCAAGGGGGATAGCCTAGAACTTAGATTCCGCCTGATTTCATCCACAGGAAATGACCTCTTATTTGGTCCGGGACGCATTTACGATAGCAGGCAGATTCGGTTATATTCACTTAGGGGAACGGATACCATTTTTCATCATTGTTTGCCGGGACCTAATCCGGAGCCGGGTAAGGACAGTATCATCTACACGGATATGGAACCTTTCGAAGTATTGTATGTGAAATGGAACAATGCAGATACAGATAGTATCTTTTTACAATTGAAAGAAGTAGATGCTTCCCCCTGTTGTCCGGATTTTAAAGTAATCGAAACGCTGAGGTTAAATATTTCTGATCCGCTAAAGGATGGGAACTGGGGCGTATTTGAATTGAGAAAATAAATCAGGGATGTTGCGGTGCCGGAAGGGCAGATCCACCTTCCTCTGTGGTACTGGCTGATTTCTTAAACATCATCACATAGCCGCAAAGATTTTTCTTCTTCTGCTTGTTGACCTGAACGGGTTTGATCATATGAAACTCTGAGAACTTGGGGATATAAGTGTAGCTGATTACATTGCCATCTAACTCGCCCCATTTTTTCTGACGAAAGACTACCATTCTTTCCTGCCAGTCGTACATCCTTACTTCATACAAACGGGAAGTATAATCCCCGATAAAAACAAACTGGTACCAGCTGCCCTGTGTCAGCGGTACGATCACTGGCATTTCAAATTCGCTTTCCATGGTCATGGAAGCTTCGCGCATCAGCACGTAGCCATCTTTGGTATATAATTCCCTCAGACTGTCGGCCTGTTTGCTGATCGACTCATTGCTACAGGTTTGCTGACGGATGACATTCTGTGAAAATGAATTGATACTGATGAGTAGCAATATGGCGGGTAGGATGCGGGACTTTTTCATGGGGCTTTCTCTATGGTATTGGAACGATGACATAAAGTTATGCTGCGAATTTTGCAGGTTTAAATTTAGTGACCGGTATCTTTCAATTCGGGTAGATTTTCTCAGGGAAAATACGCAAGGATCAGGCCAATAAGGAAGGATAAGGTGGTAATTGTCCTAAGTTAGGGCAAATTACCCGCAGCTATATTTTTTCTTGATTCGTATCAACCGGGTTGCCGGTTGAAATAAACATTGCTGGCCTGGCGGGTACAGGTAAGGGTGAGATCATTGATACAGACATGGGCGGGAAGAGATGCACAATAGTATATCACATCAGCAATATCTTCTGCATGTAATGGTTCAATACCATCGTAAATTTTTTTAGCGGTGGCTTCATCACCTTTGAATCGGACCAGGGAGAATTCCGTTTCAGCAGCTCCGGGATTAATCGCCGTTACTTTGATCTGGTGGCGTAACAAATCAATCCGCATGGCCTGGTTCAGTGCGTCTACCGCAAACTTGCTGGCACAATACACATTGCCTTTTTCATACACTTCCTTGCCGGCAATGGAACCCAAATTGATGATATGCCCCTGTTTGTTACTGATCATGAGCTCGGCCACGGCACGTGCTACGTAGAGAAACCCTTTTACATTGGTGTCAATCATCGTATTCCAGTCATCCAGGCTCGCTTCCTCAAAATAATCCCTCCCTGCCGCCAGCCCTGCATTGTTGACGAGTATATCAATTTTTTTCCAGTTAGCAGGTAAGCTTCGGATGGAACTGAAAACAGCTTCTTCATTTCTTACATCAAAAGGAAGCTGCATCACCGCTACATTGTATTTTGTTTCGATATCATCAGCCACCTGTTGCAGCCGGTCAGCCCTCCTTCCATTGATGATCACATCGTATCCATGTGCCGCAAATTTGTAGGCCGTTGCCTTGCCAAATCCTGAAGTAGCCCCGGTAATAAATGCAATACTGGCCATGCTGTGTTTTTGGCTAAGGTAAATGATATTTTCAAGCAAAATGGCGGCCGGTATAAGCGATCGCCATTAACAAAAAAGCACTTTAAATAAAATTGGAAAACGAACCGGTTGTTATTGAACCTGGCGCATCATCGAATCAGGGTGACAGTTCCTTTCAGGAATATTTTTTTACCGGTATAGTCAATGGCTTCCAGCATCCAGACAAAGACACCGCTGGCCTGTGGTTTCCCATTGTGAATGCCGTTCCATCCCAGTTTATTAACCGTTGTATAAAAAACCCTTTCTCCCCAGCGGTTATAGACCGCAAAATAATTGATCTGGCGTATGCCTACTGCGATCGGGCGGATCACATCATTCAGTCCGTCGTTATTGGGGGTGAAAGCAGTTGGTACAAATACAGAGGGGTTGGTGCGGAATACATAAACGGTTACAAAAGCGGAATCTGCACAACCGATCGCATCCGTGACTACCAGTTTGTATTCGATAGAATCAGTAGAAGCGGTATATACACCAACCGGATTATAAATGTCTGTATTGTTTAATCCTGTACCGGGACTCCATACATAGCCCACCCCACCAGTTCCCTGAAACTGCAGGGGTTGTCCTACTACTACGGTTGTATCATTTCCGGCAAAAGCACGAACCCTGGGCTGAACGATAACCACCACCGTATCTCTTCCTGGTTTAGGACAACCCAGTGTATCATACACCGATAAAATGTATTGTGTGGTCCGGGGTGGGGTCACCACCGGGTTCAGGATATTGGGGTTACTGAGATAATTGACAGGTGACCAGCTGAAAGAACTGCCCACTATACTGGCATTGAGTTGCCCGGATGTATTGTAACAGATTTGCGGACCCGTTCCCGCATTGGAACCGGGGTAGGGAATCGGTGTTACCTCTACAAAATCTGTAGCCGTACAGCCACCAATTCTGGCGGTAACTGTGTACCGGGTAAAAACACTGGTAGTCGCAATCGGATTGATGATAGATGGGTTGCTCAGATTAGCGGCAGGTGTCCAGCTAAATTGTAAACCATCCGAAACGGCATTCAGTTGTATGGCATCACCCTGGCAAATGGTCGTATCATTCATGGCACGCAACGTGACAAATGGAACAACCCTCACCCGAACCGAATCATTGTTGATACAGCCATTATCATCCAGGTTAACATAGTACCAGGTAGTAACCGGGGGGCTTACAATCGGATTAGGCGTATTCGCCCCAATGATATTGATGAGTGGTGTCCAGCTGAAAATTCCTGTCCCTGTTGCATTGAGTTGCAAGGGGTCATTGATACAAATCAGTGTGTCACGAAAGGCAAGATTGATTGGAGGTTTATCTAAAACAGTAATTGTTGTTGTTGCTGTATCCACACAACCTTTGCTATTGGTTACAATCAGTCGTACATCTTTTGGACCGGCCGCCGGATAAGTATATTGGGGAAATTGTATTCGGGAAGTATCAGCCAGGGTCGTTGTTTCTCCAAAGTCCCAGCGCCAGCTGTCAACCACACCATAACGGGTATTGGTAGTATCCCGGAACCGGTAAGGATTTTGAAAGCAGGCACCGGTAAAATCAAAGCCAGGATAGAAACCCGGGTATACGCCCACCCGCATGGTGGAACTATCTGCACAGTTTCCACCGGGTAATGAAATTTTAAGCTTGACCAGGTAGATACCGGTATCCAGATAAGTATAGGGAAGCGGATATTCAAGCAGGGATGTATCAATGGCTCCTCTTTGTGGTTCTCCGAAAGTCCAGATATATTCTGATCCCGGAGGATTGGTCACTTTGTTTGAAAAACTGACGGTAAATCCGTCACAGGTGACCAGTTGAGGATCCAGTTCAGCATTCAAGGGGTCGCAGTCAAAAACGGTAACATGCAATTCCTTTCTAACGGTACTGATCAGCACACCGCCTTTGTATTCATTTACGCATACACAAATCACATATTGTCCCAGTGTGCCGGGCGCAATACCGCTGATGATACCGGTTCTTGAATTGATCGTTACACCAGGTCCGAGGGGTTGTGTGCCGCTATAGGCAGCGGCATAAGGTACTGTTGAAAAAGGGGGGTTGGTAGAAGTAGGGGGAGCAGGATCGGTTTGTGATCCCCCGGAATAAGCATCGCAAAAGGAATAGGAAAGTGAGTCGCCTGCATCAGGATCTGTGGCCTGGAATGAGAACTGAAAGAAATTATTATTACAAATAACCGCAGTATCATTTACCAGGAATGTGGGACTACTATTTCTTTCTGCGCCTGGTGCAGCCGAAGTGCCTGGAATTTTTATACTGAATGTATTTCCAACGGCACCGCTATTGACCAGGTTATTGATACCGCTGATCCGGCAGCAACGCTGATAAGCGACTATATAGCCATTCGGGGTAGCTGGTAAATCGATTGATGGCAGGTTGTATTCTACGATCAGGTAATAACAGCCCCGTTCATCTCCGGTAATACAGGGTTCGTTATAACTTTTATTCAGGGTATAGGAATTGGTCAGTGCTACACTGGCATTTTGAATAAATTGATTCGTACCGGCATTAAAAATGGAAAAGTTGACGGTGGTATTGACCTGCCCTTCTGATGCAGAACAAATCATGTAAACGGTGAGCTTAATCTGGTAACGAAGATTGGAGCCATTACCCGGGCCGAGGTACCGGTAAGTAAAGAAGCCGCCTTTGATATGGGCTGCATCAGCGGTTGCTGACAGGATAAAAAAAGTCAGTAAGACGAATAAAAGTCGTTTCATTGATAGGATTATCAGCCGAAAATTTTCATATACCCAGCAAAAATTCCTCCAAAATCCGGCAAGTTTTTGTTTCTTCCTCTATCATTCCCATATGACCCGCTTCCGGAAGGATGTGAATGTACGATTTTTCGGGAAGATGGCATTGCTTCAACCCATCGGCTATGGGGATCGCTGTATCCATTTTTCCGAAGATAAAGAGCACAGGTACAGTGCTTTTACGCAGTATTTCTGTTCTATCCGGTCGGGCTATCATGGCCTCATAATACAAAACGAGTGCATCCGGCGAAAAGTTGTGCTGGGCCCTGATGAACTGGTCGATTCTTTCGGGCATTTGGTCTTTCGACCGGTCCGAAAACAGTTTGGGGCTGGTGGTTTCAATAAAATTCCGGGCCCCATGCTCCCTGATAAATTCAATGCTCTTTTTCCGGGCTGCCTTCTTTTCTTCCGAATCGGCAAAAGCGCTGGAATGAAATAATCCGAAAGCCGTAACATGGTTCCAGTATTTTTCCATCAGGGCCAGGGTAATATAACCGCCCATGCTATGCCCGATGACGGGACAGCTTTCAATCCCTTCCTCATGGATGATGGCATGGATGACTTCTGCCAGCCCTTCCATGCTCATGTCATCAATGATGGGTGATTGCCCGGAGCCTGGTAAATCGGGGATGATTAACCGGAAATGATCTTTTAAAAAATCAGCCTGCGCTTTCCAGACTTCTCCATCTTCTCCAAATCCATGAATCAGTATCACAGGTTCTCCGCTGCCTATACAACGGTAATAAATGGCTTTGGATTGATATTGCAGGGTCTTGTTCATGTCAGGTAGATGGGGATTCTGGTTCCTGCAGGGCAGGGAATTTTTTTCGGAAAAATCGATGTAACAGTTTCAGGTAAATGACCCAGCATAAAAGGATGAGCGCAATCGCTGTGATAATTTTAGATAAGAGGTCGCCATTTTTTACATAAAAAGTTTGTGTCGTACCCTGTGTCACTGGCATGCGAATGGCTGCCTGCGTATCGTATGGCTGGGGTTGATAGATTCTTCCGGCCGGATCTATAAAACAACTGATGCCGGTATTGGCACTTCTGGCCACCCAGGTCCTGGTTTCAATGGCCCTGAGTCTTGCATAATTCATATGCTGTTTATGTCCCGGTGTTTTTTTCCACCAGCCGTCATTGGTGATTACACAAATCAGGTTGGCGCCGTTTTTTACATAACGGCGCATGAAATCACCGTAAATACTTTCATAACAAATGGCAGGCGCAATACGGTAACCATGTTTTTCATTCAGTACTGTTCTTTCTGCCTGTCTGGTATAACCTGCCGTAGTGCCGCCAAATTTATCAAACCATTTTCCCAGAAATTTAAGGAACCAGGGAAGGGTTTCCACGCCGGGTACCAGCATGGATTTATGATAGAATGTTTTCGCGCCACTGCTATCAATTAGTACGGCACCGTTATAGGATTCAAAATGAAAACCATTGTACTCCTGTGAACTGGCTGTTGGTTTTTCAAAAACCCTGAAACTTTCGATACCGGTAAACAGGCTGACTTGTGGATGTCTTTGCAAAAAAGCCCAGAAAGGATTGAGCAGAAAATTCTGTTTCATTTCCCCTTCATTGATGCCATTGGGCAGATACAAAGCGGTTTCGGGCCAGATCACCAATCCGGTTTCAGCATTGATTTGTTTTTCAGTGGTAACAATCAGTTTGTTCAGTTGTTCCTCAAAACTTCCGGTAGACACTTTTTCATAGGGATCAATATTCGGTTGAACCACTACAATATTCGTGGTAGATACGGGACCGCTTTTCCATTTGATTAACTGGTTGATCAATACGGCAGGGATTAATAAAAGAAGCAACCAGCTTCCCAGCCATTTAAAATAAGCCCTGCTGCGGCCATTGGACCGGTATTCTTTGATCAGTATAAAAATCAGGAGGTTGCTGCTCATTACCCATAAAGTGCCACCACTGGTACCGGTGAATTCATACCACTGTACCCATTCCGGATGGGTGGCAAATACATTACCCAGTGTCAGCCAGGGCCAGCTCAGTCCCCAGTCTGTCAGATGAATCCACTCAAAACAGATCCAGAAAGCAAGCAGCGATAAATAGCCGATATTTTGTCCCAGCCATTTTTTGGCCACTTTATATCCCAGCCAGGGGAGGCACATCAGGAAACTATTGGCTACAAAAGCGGCTACTGCTCCGGGAGCCGAAGCATTCCATATCCACCAGGTGGTGCTGACGTTCCATACAAACATGGCGATATAGGTCAGGCCCAAAAACTTTTTCCTGCTCTTTACTTTTTCTTCCAGCCACAACAGTGGTACCCAGGCAAAAAAAATCAGCGGGGTCAGCGGCGACACCGGCCAGGCAGCAAATAGTAATAACCCACAGGCAATGGCAGTAAAGAGGTTGCTGAATTTTTTCATGTTGATACTACTTGTCAAATCCGGCCGCGCAAGATGCATACGACCTGACATTCCATAAAATTAACACCTGTGCAGCTAGAAATTTTAAAAAAATAAAAACAGGGTCCTAAAGTTTTGTGGAAAGCGGCGAAATGATTGTCTGAATAGAAAAGTATAAACCATGCAAACAAATCAAATTTTATCAGCCCCGCTGCTCGACATCATCTTTGATGGCCGTAATAAAGCTTACGGTGCTTATGAGTTACGCAAGACTTATGAAAAAAGAATTCGCAAGGCCATGATCATTACATTTTCACTGGCTGCCCTTGCCTTTGGATCGGTAGTGATGGCGAGTACATTTAAAAAGAAGGATGACCAGTACCGGCTTAAAGAAGAAATGATGCTTACGGAAATCAAAGAAATCCAGAAGCCCGAGCCTTTACCCGAGCAACCGAAGCCAAAGCCGGCAGAACCGGATGTGCAGACCATTAAAAGCACCACACTTGAAGTAAAGCCGGATGACCAGGTGGATGTTCCCCCTCCTTCGCAAATTGATGTTGTGGATGCGAGGATTGATGATAATACTAAAAAAGGAACGATTGATGATGGAACTGTCATTCCCGCTCCCCCATCAGATGGTGATGAAAAAGGGGTATTTGATGATAAGCCTGCAAAACCGGAGGAGCCAGCAGAAACAGTAGATATCGATGCAAAATTCGATGGTAACTGGAAAAGATTCCTGGAGTCAAATCTGGTGGCAGAAGTACCGGTAAATAATGGTGCCCCGGCAGGACGTTATTCAGTGGTTGTAAAATTTGTGGTAGACGTCGATGGTTCTATCAGTAATATTCAGGCATTAACCAATCACGGATATGGATTGGAAGAGGAAGCAATTCGTGTCATTAAGAAGTCTAAAAAATGGGGACCAGCCTACCTGAATGGTTCACATGTAAAAGCATATAAAAAGCAGGTGATTGTGTTTGAAGTGGTGGAGGATTGAGCAGACTATCAGTATATCAGTCTGTCAGTAGGCAGTCTATCAGTAGGCATTCTGTCAGTCGATCAGTCTTCAGCAGTAAATCGGCGGTTGTTTTTCGTACTGACTGAAGACTGATAGACTGACAAACTGATAGACAGAAATCATCGTCTGCTGTAATTCGGTGCTTCTTTCGTGATTTCAATATCATGGGCATGACTTTCACGCATACCGGCATTGGTGATTTTGACAAAGCGGGCTTTTTGAAGGTCTTCGATGGTGGCCGCTCCGCAATACCCCATTCCGGCACGTAAGCCTCCGGTGAACTGATATACCACTTCTTTCAAAAAACCTTTATAAGCCACACGGCCTTCAATTCCTTCCGGTACAAATTTCTTTACATCATCTTCCACATCCTGAAAATAACGGTCGCTGCTGCCCGTGGCCATTGCTCCCAGTGAACCCATGCCGCGGTACTCTTTGAATTTTCTTCCTTCGTAAATAATGGTTTCGCCCGGACTTTCTTCCGTGCCGGCGAATATGCTTCCCATCATCACACAATTGGCACCTGCAGCAAGTGCTTTGACCATATCTCCAGTGTAACGGATACCTCCGTCTGCGATTAACGGGATATTTCTTTTTTTCAATACCGATGCGGCTTCCATGATGGCCGTGAGTTGAGGAACACCTGTACCTGCTACGATACGGGTGGTACAAATGGAACCGGGTCCGATACCTACTTTAACCGCATCTGCTCCGGCATCAGCCAATGCAGCAGCTCCTGCTGCTGTTCCTACATTGCCGGCAATGACGGTCATATTTTTGAAATTCTTTTTTACCTGTTTCAATGCAGTGATCACTCCCTTGCTATGTCCGTGTGCACTGTCCAGTGCCACCAGGTCGGCGCCTACCTGCTGCAGGGCATAAACACGGTCTGATAAATCCTTAGTAATACCTACCCCAGCTCCGACCAATAAACGGCCAAATCCATCCTTAACAGCGTTGGGATGACTTTTCAATTTCAGGATATCGCTGTAGGTAAACAATCCTTTTAAAATTCCCTTTTTATCAATGATGGGAAGTTTCTCCACCTTGGTTTTTTTGAAAAGCTCTTCTGCTTTTTTCAGATCCGTTCCTTCCGGTGCCGTATAAAGATTTTCCTTCGTCATTACTTCGCTAACTTTTCTTTTGGGATTATCTTCAAAGCGAAGATCACGGTTGGTAAGGATGCCAACCAGTTTGCCGGTTTTATCAATAATGGGAATTCCACCGATCCGGTTTTCGCGCATCAGTTTTAAAGCATCACCGATCGTGGCATCAGCCAGTAGGGTTACCGGGTCAATGATCAGTCCGCTCTCACTTCTTTTTACTTTTCGAACCTGCTCGGCCTGCTTTTCAATACTCATATTCTTGTGCAGGATACCAAGACCACCTTCTCTTGCCAATGCTGTTGCCAGTGAAGCTTCTGTTACAGTGTCCATCGCGGCAGAAAGCAGGGGAACATGCAAAGTAATGTCACGGGTTAGCCGGCTTTTGATACTAACATCTCTGGGTAATACCTGACTGTAGCCGGGCATTAATAGCACATCATCGAAGGTGAGTCCTTCGCCAAAAAATTGTTTGCTGGATTGTTGGGGGGAATTTCTTGTTGCCATGTGCAAAGATAAGGGAGGTATTGTGGAAATGTGGGAATTTGAAAATGTGGAAATGTGGAAATGTGGGAATGTGAGAATGTGAAAATGTGAAAATGTGAGAAAGTAGGCCGAGGAATAAGCGGCTGCCTATGGCTGAATAGTAAGTGTTTGCTGATTAGAGGAAGTTATTTAAAATTCAAAATGTAAAATAATCCAAAAGAACCCGCTGCAGGTTAGTGTTCTGTCTCTTAGTACCCAATACCCAATAACCAATAACCAATCCCTACCTGATCAGCGTTACCGTGCCTTTTTTAAACACAGGTTGTTTGGTATCGCGATGGGTATAACTGAGCATCCATACATAAACCCCGGTGGGCTGTACCTGTCCATTGATCCGGCCATCCCATTTTTCCTGCCAGTTGCGGGAAGAGAATACCAGCTGCCCCCAGCGGTTGTACACTTTGAACTGATACTGATCTGCTTTTAAAGCATTATGCGGGCGGAAATAATCATTAAGACCATCATTGTTGGGGGTAAAGGCTGTAGGTACATCAATATAACAATGATCGAGAACGGTCAGGGTTTTTCGGGCACTGTCGCTACAGCCCAGGGTGAGATTGGTCACTTTCAGTTTTACGGTATAGTAGGCTTCCCGGTTTAAGGTAGGAAAAAGAAAAGGTGGCGGGTCTTTCAGAATGGTCGATCCAACAACATCGTAGGTCCAGTTCCAGAGATCAATATTTCCGGTACTGTTATTCGTGACGGACAATCGGTCTTCCGGACAAATCACATTCACCATATCAAAGGCTGCTTTTACCTCGTTGTCCAGTGTAATGACAGCTGAGGATGTGTCAGAACAGGTTCCATTGCTCACCATCAGTTTTACATTGTTGGTACTGCTGGCCGGCCACACAATAATATGGGACTGGGTGGTTACAGGAGGATCCGAATTGAAATTCCAGAGCCAGTTATTTACATCATGCAACCCGTCGTGGGAAAAAAGCAAGGTGTCGCGCTGACACCCATATAATAACTGATATGTAAAATCAGCATTCACTGTATCAGCGGTGATAAATGTGAAAGACTGAGGAAGAATGGGCTGGCCGCAAATATCAAAAACAGGAGTGCCATCTGCTCCCGGTTGAACTGAAAGAGTATAGTTCCCTTTAGTATACAGCGGTGAAGCAAATTTCAAAATGATATAATCCGTGAAATCATTAACACAGTTTCCACTGGCACTTATCACTGTTACAGGAGTTGGACCAGTGACCGTGAAATCTGAACCAGAACCTGTGATAGTAGAGCAACGGATTTTTTTGGGGTAGTAAACTAAAACCGAATCTGTAGCACAAGCGGGTTTGCCTACACTATCGGCGAAAATGGGCTGGGGGATGGTATAGTTAAAGCTGATTTTATCGCCAACAGGAATTGAATTGTCACAATTATCTTTCAGGGTATTCCCATCGCTTCCGTTACTGATTATTAAGTCGTATGTACCACTAATCAGTGGCGCTGCCAGTGTGAGTGTGATTTCGTCAAAATCAAATCCAAAAGCACAGGAATCCGGTGCGGCAGCAGTAATCGTAGTAATGGCTGGAGATAAACTAAACTCAGATCCGGTTGATGTCAGTGTGGCGCACTTTACTTTTTTGTTCAGCTTAACGGTGATGGTGGTTCCATCGCAACTGGTAGACACACTGGATTGTGCCGGAATTTTTGGATCCGTGATCGACGCTGTACCACCGCCAAATGAGAGGTCATACCCACTCTGGCCATCGGTAAAATGGCTGATCATGAGCAGGTATTCATGGCCTGCGATCAGGGTTGGCATTTGGGCAAATGCATTCCTGTTATCCCTTGGATCAGAAGCACACTGAATTCCGCTGACCCCGCTGTTGGATGCTCCTGTATTGCCATATGTGCCTGCCCAGTTCCCGGCAACCACGAGTGAGGGGTCAGAAAATACGGCAATCGGGTTACGGCCGGTGATATCCCATAATTGCCAGTCATAATCCTCATTCCCTGCCAGGGGCTTTATCAGAAATCCTAAAGATCCGGAGGTATAGCAGGTGAATTTATAAAAGAAGGGATTTTTATTCTGATAAGCGGCTCCGCCCGGCTGACTGGAACAACCCGGGACAAAAATATCATTGGTCGCACAAAGAGGAACCGTGTTTTGCCTGAATACAGTAGTGGCACAAACAGGAAATGCTGTAGATGGAGTTTGTCCAAGATTCGAACAGGCCTGTCCTGCAGTCAGGAATGACCAGAGGATAAAAGCGAAAAAGAAAATACCGAACCGGTACTGATGCGGGATGTTCATAGCTATCACTAAATGATAAGGTAACCGTATTAACGGAACTAAAGACAACTTTATGCGCAAAAATGTTGCCTCTGATTGCCCGTTATGATAACCGGTAAATTTTGCCGGGCAAAGATACAATCACATTCTCTAATTCAAGGCGGAGAATGGCTGCCGCTACAGCACCATTACTAAGCCCGCTCCGGAAATTTAGTTCGTCAATATGTACTGTTTCTTTTTCCTGTAGAATGGCAATGACGGCTTTTTCATCTCTACTCAGCTCAATGAACAATTCTTTCTGGACTTTGGCTCTCCCTTTTTTTTTGCCCTGCCCCGGGTTCTCTTCAATATCATCTTCCCAGCCCATGAATTGCAGTAAATCACCGGCACTTTGCAGTAACTGGGCTTTATTGGTACTGATCAGGTAATTGCAACCGGCACTTTTGAGGTCATGGATCCTTCCGGGTATGGCAAACACATCCCGGTTATAACTATTCGCCAGTTCGGCGGTAATCATACTGCCCCCCTTGAGATCGGTTTCAATCACGATAGTAGCATCACAACAGCCAGCTACTACCCGGTTTCTGCTGGGGAAATGGTGTTTATCTGGTTTGGTCCCACTCCTGAATTCAGTGAGCAGCCCACCCTGTTGCGCAATCATGTCTTTGGCAAGTGCCGCATGCTCAGGAGGGTACATTTTGTCGAGTCCATGGGCCAGTACACCTATTGTTGGCAGTCCGTTTTTCAGGGCCGCTTTATGTGCCAGTGCATCTACACCAAAGGCCAATCCACTCATGATGGTAACTTTATTTGACACCAGTTCCTTTACCAGTTTCTCTGTGACCTGCCTGGCATAATCAGTATTATTTCTTGTGCCGATGATATTAATGACCCGGGGTACATTCAGGTTGGCATTCCCTTTATAGTACAAAAGAGTAGGGGAGTCGTAACAATTCAGGAGCCTCCTGGGATAGTTTTCGTCTGTAAGAAATAAGGGGGTGATCCGGTATTTTTCCATGAATCGGATCTCTTTTTCCGCCCGCGAAAAATGATTGAAATCGCGGATCGACTGTGCTTTCACCGGTCCGATTCCCTCAATCTTTTCGAGGAATCTTTTTTTGGCATGAAATATTTCTTCGGGTTCGCAACATTGCAATAGAAATTTGGCCTGTACAGGTCCGATATTGGGAACCATGGTGAGGGCCACCCTATATAAAATATCCGGTGTCATTGGCTGATGGGGCTTTCGGCCAAATTTAACCGGCACATCAGCTATGCCGAAAAAATCGCACAGTTGTAAAGCGGAGCGGAGGATGTTTTTGCGAAAGGCCAGCCTTTATTTTCCAATGACTTTTAGCTCTGTTCGGCGGTTTTGTGCCCGGCCTTCTTCTGTTTTATTATCTGCCACTGGTTTGCTGGCACCATAGCCTTTGGCCACCAGTCTTGTTACTGGAATTTTTTTAGCCACCAGGTAGTTGACGACTGCTTTTGCCCTGTTATTACTCAATGTCAGATTATCTGCTGCTGTACCTACATTATCGGTATGGCCACCGATTTCAATCCGCAAACCGGGATTATCCAGTAATAAACGGGCCAGTATATCAAGTTCTGCTTCTGATGCAGGTTGCAGTGTTGCCTTATTCACTTCAAAGAATATATTTCGCAGCACCACATTGGTATTGACTTCAATCGGGGAGAGTGCAATATCTTTCCGGTAAATGGAATCCGGCGACTTGTTGGCCAGCAGGTACTGATCAGAATAAAACAGGTATCCCTTTTTATTCACACTGAAAGAATAGTCGCGTCCTACAGGAAGCGTCATAAAGAAATGGCCAGCTGTATCTGTTTGCACCTGGCTGAATAATTGTTTTGTAGACAGATCGGTTAGTTCTACAGAGGATGAAATGCCGTTTAATGTTTTTTGATCAAATACTTTTCCTTTTACCCAGAGTGTTTTGGCAGGTCTGATGTCTTCCCTTAATTCAAAGCTGTAAAGATCCAATCCGCCACGGGTATCCGTCCGGTCACTCGCGTAATAAGCCGTCTTGCCATCAGCGGCAATAAATAATGTCCCTTCTTTGTCCACTGTATTGATCGGGTAGCCCAGATTCACCGGCTGTGACCAGCTGCCATCAGGTTGTTTGCGAACATAAAAAAGATCATCATCGCCATAACCCGGCCAGTGATTAGAAGTAAAGTATAATGTCTGGTTGTCGGCATGAATAAAGGGACATTGGTCATCTCCTGAGGTGTTTACGGCAGACCCCAGGTTTTCGGGGGCGCTGAAATAACCATTGGGTTGCAGGCGACTTACATAAATATCAATTCCGCCATAACCACCTGGCCGGCGACTGGAAAAATAAAGATCCTTGCCATCCGGTGATAAGGAGGGTTGTGATTCCCATTGATCAGTATTGATCCGGCTGCCGAAATGATAAGTGTCTTCCCAGCCATTGGGAGTCAGCTGGGCCATGTAGAGATCGTAATTGCCATAGCTGTCTTTTCTTCCATTGGCAGAATAAATCATCCATTGTCCGTCTGCTGAAAGTGTTTGGGCTGCTTCACTCTGCGGAGAATTGATGGTGCCTCCGGCCGCCGATGCAGGAGTCCATTCCCCATTGATTTTTTTGCTGATATAAAAATCTTCGTTTTGTCCGTTGACCCGGCGGGTAAAGACCAATTCAGATCCGTCAATACTGATATAGGGCCAGTACTCTAATGCACCGGAGTTGACGGTAGTTCCCAGGTTTTTTGGGGCAAACAAATAATTCTTCCCCTTATTGGCTGCTGCATAGGCTACAGCGAATTCATAACTCTTTTTTTGCTTATTGATTTTTTCAATCGTGGTAGGGTTCTTTGGTGTTCTTTTAGAGAGATAATCGTTAATAGCAGCAAGGGCTTTTTCAAATTCTCCATTACCAGCGAGTTTTGCTGCATAGGCCGGTTTGAAATCAATGGTATAAGCCGTGTCGATCGCAAAAGCTTTTTCATAAGTACTGATGCTCTCGGGATAGTTTTTTAGTTTGCCATAAATCACTGCCAGGGCCAGATAGGCTTCTACAAAATTTTTATCCGTGGCAATTGCCTCCCCGAGTAAACCGGCGGCAATCACGAAGTTGCCGTCTTCCGCTCTTTGCTGTGCCTGAGTATAAAGGGTCATTGCCTTTTTGCTGATCTTGTCGGGGTCATAAGGTTGTGCCTGGGCTGAAAAGGAGCAAAGGGTAATCAGCAGAAAAAATAAGCGGTATATGAAACTTGGCTGCATGCAGGAAATTGTGATTGTATAACGAAACTACTCCATTTTTATTCCTGATAATAGAGTAAAAAAAGGGTAAAATGGTTGTCAGATTGCCTGGCAGGACCGGGAGGGTCGGTATGCTTAAGGTACCTGAATGTATTTATGTAATTGCAGACTGAGTTCCCAGCGGGGGTTTGCTTTAATGTATTCCACCATCAGCGGAGTCATTAAGGATGCTTTGTCCCATTCAGGCTGAAGATAAAGTTTACAGCTGGGGTTTGTTTTTTCAGCATACAATTCAGCCCATTCAAAGTCTGATTTGTTGAACACTACTACTTTTAATTCATTGGCCAATGGAACAATTTCCGGCAAAGGCGCTTTGAATTTTTTAGGAGATAAACAGATCCAGTCCCATGTTCCGCTCAATGGGTGGGCTCCGGATGTTTCAATATGTGTTTTTAACCCGGCCCTCTGTAATTCAGTGGTCAGCACATCCAGTTGATGCATCAGGGGTTCGCCTCCGGTGATCACCACGACTTCCGCCGGGGTAGCTTTTACAAGGTTCACCAGATCGTCAGTGTCCATCAACGGATGAGCCCCGGCATCCCAGCTATCTTTTACATCACACCATACACAACCCACATCACAGCCACCCAGCCGGATAAAATAAGCGGCCCTGCCCTGGTGAAAACCTTCACCCTGGATGGTATAGAAATGTTCCATGACTGGGAGGAGCATGCCTTGAAAGTTTATTTAGAAGATACAAGAAACAAAAATCAAATAAGCACCAGGCAATAAGCTAAAAAGTCTTCGGATTGTTCGTTGTTAAATGCGATTAGCGTTATTTTTTCAATTTTTTGCCCGCCTTTCAATAGTAGGGTTCTTGTTTTTTGCTTTTTTGCTTCTTGTTTTTTGGTTCTTGTTTGCTTCTTGTATCTTGGTTCTTTTTTGCTTCTTGTATCTTGTTTCTTTTTTTGTTTCTTGCTATTTGTTTCTTGTTATCTTTTTTTAATTCTTCAATTTGCAGGAAACAAATGTATTTTTCATAAGGGCTGCAATCGTCATTGGGCCTACTCCGCCGGGTACTGGTGTGATCCAGGAGCATTTAGGGGCTACAGATTCAAAATGTACATCACCTTTCAGTTTGAAGCCTGTTTTTCTGGAGCTGTCTTCCACACGGGTGATTCCCACATCCACTACTACTGCGCCATCTTTCACCATATCAGCAGTAACAAACTCCGGCTTGCCAAGCGCTGCTACAATGATATCGGCCTGCAGGCAGAGTTCTTTCAGGTTTTTAGTATGGGAATGACAAATGGTAACCGTGCAATTGCCCGGGTTGCTGTTGCTGCTGAGCAGGATACTCATGGGGCGGCCCACAATATTACTTCTGCCGACCACTACAGCATGTTTACCCTTTGTTTCTACTTTGAAATGTTCGAGTAAAAGCATGATGCCATGAGGCGTTGCCGGAACAAAAGAAGGCAGGCCCTGGAGCATTTTACCAATATTGACAGGGTGAAACCCGTCCACATCTTTATCGGGATCAATCGCATCGATCACATCACTTTCCCGGATATGTTTAGGAAGGGGAAGCTGCACAAGGATGCCATCCACATCCGGGTCATTATTCAGCTCCTGTACTTTTTCCAGCAGCTTTACAGAAGGGATATCTGCCTCAAACCGGACCAGGGTGGATTTAAAACCTACTTCATCACAGGCTTTTACCTTGGCCGCCACATAAGTTTCGCTGGCCCCGTTATTGCCAACAAGGATGGCAGCCAGGTGTGGTATTTTTTTCCCCTCCACCGCCAGTTGGGCCACTTCCATTTTCAATTCGTCTTTAATGGCCTGTGCGGCCTTTTTTCCATCCAGTATTTCCATGGCGCAAATGTAGGATTTGTGACACGGTATTCATCCGGTTTACTGTACGGTTATTTTGGGCCGGGGGGTACCCGTATTACCTTCCCTTTCAAAATAAAACAGGATGGGAAAGATTATTTTATTACTCCTGCTGCACCTGGCAATCTCCCTGCCGGCACAGACAATAAGAAGACCTGTGGCGGCCAGTTTTGCCGGAACAGGGGCATATAGTAAAAGGCAGGCAGATGCCTTATCAGGAATGATTAATCAGGCTTCAATGGCCGGATTCAATCGTTTCAAGGCTGTCCTTTATGCGGAAAAAAGATACCTGCTGCAGGAATGGCAACAATTGCAGGTGGCGGCCAGTACGCCCCTGCAGTCCGGCCAGATTGGAATGCATCTCTTGTACAGTGGTTCATCGGGATACCGGGAAACACAGGCTGGCCTGGCCTATGCCAGGAACATCGGCAGTAAACTGGATGCAGGTGTTCAGTTTAATTATCATAGTATGGGAATCGGCGGCATTTATGGATCTGCGTCTGCTATATCTTTTGAGGCGGGCACAATCCTGCACCTATCTGATAAAGTGCATGCAGGTGTACATATCAATAATCCGATCGGAGGAAAATGGAGTAAAGAGGGAAGCGGGAAATTACCGGCTGTTTATAGTTTCGGAATAGGCTATGATGCGTCTGCCATTTTTTTCGCAGGAATGGAAATGGTAAAAGAAGAGGATCAGCCAGTGAGCATACAGGCAGGATTCGGGTATCAGCCGCTCCCTTTGATACGCATCAGGGCCGGTGTTGCCACTGCCACGGCATCTGCCTGGATGACCCTGGGGATACAATGGAAGGGCTGGGGTCTGGATATGGCGGCTGCTTATCATCCGCAACTGGGAATTAGTCCGGGTATTTTATTATCAGTCACTGGTACAAAAAGTAAGAAACATCAGGAAACTAAAACCCAATTGCAATGAATCCGTTTCGTTTCGCCAGTGTATTCTTTTTTTTATTTCTTTTATACATCAACGTCAGCGCGCAGGAACTACCGGTTAATAATGAGCAGCAGCTCGAAAACCTGGCGGATGAAGGGCAGGGGGAAACAGATGATGAAAGCTGGATGCAGGATATTGAACAGTATAAAAAAAATCCCGTTAACCTTAATCTGGCAGAAGAAGAAGAACTCCGGCAATTGCGATGGCTGAATGAATTGCAGGTAACCTCGCTGATCAGCTATCGAAAATTACTGGGCGCTCTGATTAGTTTATACGAACTGCAGGCCGTGCCGGGCTGGGATATTGCTACCATCAGGAAGCTGATTCCCTTTATTACAATTGCAATGCCTTTAAAAGTCACCGGTGAAATATCCGGCAGATTAAAAACCGGGGAACACCGGGTGCTGCTCCGGCTTTCACAGGTACTGGAAAAATCAAAAGGGTATGATACGGTTGAAAAAGGAAGTCGTTACCGGGGTAGTCCGCAGCGGATGCTGTTGAGATACCGTTATGAATACCGGGATCTGCTTCAGTATGGTTTGCTGGGTGATAAAGACGCCGGGGAATCTTTTTTTAAAGGGGCACAGCGATTCGGATTTGATTTTTATTCCTTTCATTTTTTTGTCAGGAAACTCGGGATAGTGGAATCACTGGCTATAGGTGATTTTACAATTAACATGGGTCAGGGTTTAATACACTGGCAGGGACTTGCATTTAAAAAGAGTTCGGAAATCACTGCGGTAAAAAGACAATCGCCGGTATTGAGACCGTATCGGTCAGCGGGAGAATTTAATTTTCACAGGGGTGTTGGGATCACGCTTAAAAAAGGAAACTGGTCATCCACTCTTTTTGGTTCCATGCGACAACTCAGTGCGAATACACAAACTGATTCAGCAGCAGGAGGGGAGGTTGTTACTTCAATATTAACAGGTGGGTTGCACCGGTCAGATAATGAACTGGCTGATCGGTTATCATTGCGTCAGATCAGTATGGGTGGAAACATCCGGTTTAAAAAAAAGCAATGGCATGCAGGGATAAACGGCGTGTATTACCTTTTTTCATTACCACTTCAAAAAAGGGAGGAGCCCTATAACTTTTATGCAAGAGGTGGAAAGCGCTGGGTGAACATGAGTGCAGATTATAGTTATTCCATCAGGAACCTGCATTTATTTGGGGAAACGGCAGCGGATAAAGAGGGGAGGATTGCTTTCTTACATGGCATGCTACTAACTGTAGATGGAAC
Source organism: Chitinophagaceae bacterium (assembly GCA_016720745.1). Taxonomy (GTDB): domain Bacteria; phylum Bacteroidota; class Bacteroidia; order Chitinophagales; family Chitinophagaceae; genus JJ008. Next base: position 415,193 of record JADKKA010000019.1, read on the forward strand.
AGTTGATCTGTCACTGCTGCATCGGTATATTCCGGCTGCTTATCAGGCTGTAAACGGCAATGCATTTACGGAGGGCAGTTCTCCTTCCAATGAGCATGGCCTTTTTGCTGGTATGGTCATCAGGCCTGCCGTTGGCTGGAAAATTGATGCCTATATGGATTTGTACCGGTTTCCCTGGCTAAAGTACCAGGTGGATGCACCGGGCCGGGGTGCAGATTATTTATTACAACTGACCTGTACGCTGTCGAAGCAGGTGGAAATTAATTCCCGATTACGGGTTGAAAACAAACTGGCCAATATGCCTGCCAATCAAACGGCATCCAATATACCGGTCATGATAAGAAAGCAAGGTTGGCGAACGCAGGTGAGCAGCCGGCTGAGCCGGAGTACAACGATACGTACCAGGGTAGAAATAATATGGTATGATAAAAAGGGATTGAATCCGGAAACCGGGTTTCTTTTTTTTGCTGATTGGCTATATAAGCCGTTGCTCAGGCCATATGGGGCGGCTGTGAGGCTTCAGTTTTTTGAAACGGATGGGTATAATGCCCGGATATATGCCTACGAGAATGATGTGGCTTTTAGTTATTCTATTCCAGGCTTTTACGATAAGGGATTTCGTTACTATCTGAACCTGAGTTATGACCTGGGTAAGAAAATCGGGGTATGGATAAGATGGGCCCAAACGGTATATCCGGGAAAAATGTCGGTCGGAACGGGTCAGGATGCAATTTTTGGGAATAAAAAATCGGAGTTAAGGCTTCAGTTTCAATACATTTTTTGAAAAAAAACAACTGTTTGGAAATTTTTTGGGGCAATTAAGTATTTGTTAAAAAAAGTTTTACATTGCGGCAGCATTTTTAAAGGCATTCCTGTCTTTACCGGGAATCCTTACCTAGGGAAAAGACGGTTTTCCTTGATTTTCAATGCTTTAAATTTTTAAAATTAACGTTAACATGAGAAAATTCGCATCACTGTTTACGATGCTGATGCTGTTTACGGCATTAGCTTTCGGTCAGAACAGAACCATTACCGGTACTGTGACCGATGAAACAGGTGCCGCCGTATCAGGAGCATCTGTAGTAATTAGAGGTACCCGCACCGGTGTTGCCACTGATGCCAGTGGTAATTTCCGCATCCAGGCTAAAACCGGGGATGTACTGGTGATTACCGGTGGTATCAATCAGGTAGAAGTTACGGTTGGTTCTGAAAGCAATTATGCTGTGAAGGCCACCCGTAGTGTAATTACCGCTGAGGAAGTTGTAGTTACGACTGCCTATGGTATGAAGCGGACGATCCGTAATTCAACTGTGAATGCACAGGTGGTTACCGGAGAGCAGCTGAACACCATTCGCCAGACTAACCTGAACAATGCCCTTGCTGGTAAAGTATCAGGTATGCAGGTGAGAAGCCAGTCTGCCGCAAAGCTGGGTAATGCCGGAACCGGTAGTATCAGGCTTCGTGGTGAAACAGGTTTTGGTGGTGGCGGTGAGCCTATCTACGTTGTAGATGGTACCATCCTTCCCAACATCAACGACGTAAACAATGATGATATCGATGATGTCACTGTACTGCAGGGTCCTGCTGCTGCGGCCATCTTTGGTCCTCAGGGTGCTCGTGGTGCGGTTGTAATCACGCTGAAAAAAGCCCGTAAAGGTGCAAAAGGCATGGGTGTTGAAGTGAACCTGGGTGTTCAGGTTGATAAAGCCTACATCCTCCCTAACTACCAAAATCAGTATGCTGGTGGTAACACACAGGATCTGGTAAAGTATGAGTGGAAAGCAGGTGATCCTGATCTTTGGAAAAAACTGGATGGTAAATATTACCATGATTATACCGATGATGCCAGCTGGGGTCCCCGCATGGTAGGTCAGGAGTATATTCCCTGGTATGCATGGTATGATGGTCATCAGTATGCTGGCCAGACTGCCAAACTGCTTCCTCAGCCGAATAACGCCCGTGATTATTATAATACCGGTGTTAGCTTCAATAACTCAATTTCTTTCAGTAAGGCAACAGATAATGTGTCTTTCCGTATTGGTTTCAACAATGTGGAAGCACAGGGTATTCTTCCTTCTACTTTCATGAAGAAGAATGTACTGAACCTCTCTGGTTCTATCAATGTTACTCCCAAACTGACTGCTTCTATCAACTTTAACTATGCCACTCAGTACCTGAATGGTGAATTTGAAGATGGTTATTCTAACCAGACTACCGGTTCATTCAACCAGTGGTTCCACAGAGACCTTGATATGAAGATCATGAAGGAATTAAAGGACCTCCGCACACCTCAGGGAATCTGGGCCAGCTGGAACCATGCTAATCCTACATCTTATACTCCAGGTAGTTCTACTTTCTACAAAGGAAACTACTGGTATAATTTCTATACCTGGTTTAACCTGGTTAACATCTATAATAATACAGACCGTTACTTCGGAGATGTCACCCTTAGCTATCAGCTCCACAAGAACTGGAGAGTAAGGGCTACTTACCGTAAGCAGCAGAACCTGGTTTGGAGCGAGCAGAAGTATTCTTCTGATCTGGCAGAAAGTGGAACTCAGACTACCGGTAACTGTCCGGAGTGTCTTGGTTTCTACGCTACCAACACTTCCAATTCCAACAGGACTAACCTGGAAGCTCAGCTGACTTTCAACAAGCGGTATAACAAATTCAATATTAACTCCAGCTTTGGTACGGATATTTTCCGCCAGCTGCAGAAAGGTAATAGCGCTAATACCAATAATGGTCTGAGCGTTCCGAACCTGTTCTCTATTTCTAACTCCAAGAACCAGCCTTCAGTAGGTAATACCCGTGCGGATTTCCGTTACAGTGCAATCTTCTGGACCAGTTCAATCGGATATGATAACTTCCTGAACCTGGATGTTACCCTCCGTCAGGACTGGATGTCTGATTTACCTCCGAGCAAATCATTCATCGTTTCTAAATCTGCTGGTTTGTCTTTCATCTTCAGCCAACTCCTGAAACTTGACTTCCTGTCATTCGGTAAGTTAAGAGCTTCAGTAGGTGAGATCCCAACTGGTATCGGTGCTTATGCTTATCCTGGTTTTGCTTATGCTCCTGGTCAGTTCCAGTGGAACGGCAATATCCTGATGGGTACTCCTGATCAGCTGGTTGATCCTGCTATCAAAGGTTCTGTTACACGTCAGATGGAAATCGGTCTGGATCTGGAATTCCTGAAAAGAAGGATCGGTGCTTCCGTGACTTACTGGAAAGGGGATGACAAAGACTTCCCAACTGCTGTAACTGTAAATGGTGCCAGCGGATATACTTCCTTACTGACTAACGCAGGTTTGATCACCAAGCGTGGTATGAACTTCAAACTCATGGGCCGTCCTGTATGGAACAGCAAAGTGAAGTGGGAAATCAATACCAACTGGGGTGTACTGTCTGAGAATAAAGTTAAAGAACTCGCTCCCGGTGTTGACAAAACTGCAGGTATCCAGGGTAACTGGGGAACTGTTGGACCATACATGCTGCACCAGGTTGGAAAAGACTGGGGTCAGTTATTCGGTAACGGTATGAAGCGTGTAAACGGTCAGCCTGTACTGGATGCAAATGGTTTCTATGTAAACGATCCTGCTGTTTCCTTCGGATCAGTTCTGCCTAAGCATACATTCGGTGCACAAACAACTGTAGAATACAAGCGTTTTGTACTGGCTGCCAATGCGGATGGTCAGATCGGTGGTAAATTCTTCTCTCTGTCTAACATGTGGGGTTCATACTCTGGCTTAACTGCCCGTACTGCCGTCACAAACGACAAGGGTAACTCTGTACGTGATGCCGTTGCTGATGGTGGTGGTGTTCACGTATTCGGTGTTGACAATACAGGTCGCCCTGTTGATTATTATGTTGAAGCCCAGGATTATTTCCACAACATTTTCAACAACAGAACTTTCGATCCTTATGTATACGACCTGACTTTTGTGAAACTCCGTGAAGTTTCTATCGGTTACAGCCTGCCGGTTGAAAAATGGGGCTTTACCAAGAAATGGGCTAACAAAGCCGTTCTCTCTCTCACTGCACGCAGCCCGCTGCTGATCTATGCGAAGACCGATGATTTCGATCCTTCTGAGATCAGTAACCTGAGTGGTGAAGCCGGACAAATGCCTGGTACAAGAGGTATGGGTGTTAACCTGAAACTTGGATTCTGATAACCGATTATAACTACTAAACATCATTTAATATGAAGACAATCAACATTAAAAAGTTAGCAGTACTGCCCCTTGCACTGGGACTGATTTTTACCAGTTGCAAAAGGTACTCTTCTGACTTCGGCGACACGAACGTGAACCCCGGTGTAACCGGTAGTCCACTGTTCAATGCGCTGCTCACCAACTCACTGGTGGCAACACCTGGCTATGCTGCTCAAACACGTGGCGGTCTTTATTGCCAGTATTTTTCTGAAACACAGTATCCTGATGTATCTCAGTACTCCATCCCCCAGATCAATTTTGAGGGTAACTATTCCGGCGTACTGAATGATCTTCAGAATATCATTAATAATGGCCCCAATGATAACATGAAAGGGGTGTCCAGGATTCTGAAAGCCTATATTTTCAGCACCATTACGGATAGCTGGGGTGATGTGCCTTATTCTCAGGCTCTGTCTGGAAATGGTACTCCTGCTTTCGACAGACAGTCTGATATCTACACTGGTTTGCTTACTGAACTCACTGCTGCTGTGAATCAGCTGGGTGGTACAGGAGCAATTACAGGTGATATCGTATATGGTGGAAACGTAGCAAAATGGCAGAAATTTGGTAACTCTCTCCGTCTGCGTCTGGCTATCCAGATCAGTAAGAAGTTTCCTACCGCTGGTCAGTATGCTTCCACTCAGTTTAATGCCGCGCTTACTCATCCTGCAGGAATTATCTCCAGCAATGCAGATAACTTCACTGTAGTATATCCAGGTGGTAACTTTAGCTCACCATGGTGGGGCCTTTACAACGGCCGTCGTGACTTCGGTGAAAGTGAGCCGATGACTAACCTGATGGCTTCTTTTGGTGATGGTCGTCAGGCTGCCTTCGGCGGTAAAACTGAAGACCAGAGCACTTCTAATCCTGACTGGAATCAGTCTTCTGCACAAGGTGTTCCTTACGGACGCGCCCGTGCATTCGTAGACCCATGGACTTCTGCTAACCCTAGCTGGGCGAGAGTTCTTCGTGGAGATTTCAGAACTCAGACTGGTTCAGTTGTAGTACTTTCTGCTGCTGAAACTTTCCTGCACAGGGCTGAGGCCGCCGACAGAGGATGGACAGCTGAAAACATGACTTCTATGTATCAGCAGGGTATTACAGCCTCTTTTGCTCAGTGGGGATTAGCGGCTCCTTCTGCCGGATATTTCTCACAAACAAATGTGAACCTGGCGAATCCCGCCGGAACAGCAGCAAATATCAGGGCTATTGCTATTCAACAGTATATTGCCGGATATCCTGATGGTCAGCGTGGCTGGAATATCTGGAGAAGAACAGGTTTCCCTGTGCTGACACCAGCACCGGATGCAACCAATACTTCCCGTCAGATTCCTCAGCGTTACACTTACGGTCAAACTTCTTATGGTTCCAACACTGCTAACGTAACTGCAGCTGCATCTGCGATCGGTGGTGATAATCAGGATACCAAAGTTTGGTGGGCTCAATAATGTTGTTAAATCTTAAAAAATACACACATGAATAAGAAACTTTCATTATACGGCCTCCTTGCCCTGATGGTGAGTTTTGCTTCCTGTATCAAAAAGGAAGTAACTCCTCTCAAAGACGGCGATGGTCAAACACTTGTAAAAATTCTGGGAGGCGACAGCCCAGCTGCCGTACAATCCAATTTTATTGATTTTGTAAACACTCCACAAAGAGTTCTGGCAATCGATGTACGCAGGGACGCAAAAGGTGAAGCAGATTTACAAACTCCAATGACGGTGGTTATTAAAGATGATACTGCAGCCGTAAGAGCCGCCAGCTCATCATTTATTAATATGCCCAGTTCCTGGTATTCACTGATTTCTGAAGCTCCAAGGGTGGGTGGTCTTGGTGGAACGTATACTTTCCAGTTCAAAGCTGGTGAGTTTGCCAAGCAGATTTATCTCGTGATCCCTGATGCTACCGTACTGGATCCCAGTTCTACTTATGCTCTTGGATTCAGCATTCAGTCCATCACCAGCCTGCCGAATACAAAAATTTCGGTTGCTAAATCTCTGGTGGTAACCATTGGTGCCAAAAATGCATATGATGGTGTTTATGAGGATAAGTTTTTTAACTTCCATCCTTCCAGTAATCCCGGATATACTGGTGATGTTGTAGAGGTTCACCTGGTTACTACCGGTGGTAATAAGTGTAAGATTTACTGGCCAGGTAACGGATATTATAATCCTGCTGTACTGGGTGGTGTATTAAACGCTTTTGGAGCACAGGAACCAGAGTATACTGTAAACACCGCCACAAATGCAGTAACAGTTCAAAATGCATTTCCCGGTGCTGTAACTTTCTATACAATGGCCGTAGGTTATCCAAACAACTATGATCCGGCTAGTAAAACCTTTAATGTTAAATGGGGTTATAGCTATACCGTTCCCGGTGTATATGATGCTACCTGCCGCGAATGGACACAGACTATGAAGTATCTCGGTCCCCGCTAATTAGTATATAAGAAGTTTTATTTGTTAAGGACTGCAATAGCAGTCCTTAACTTTTTTCAGGGAACCAAAGCTTTCCTATTTTTACAGCTTAAATAGTGAACATGTCAGAAATCGACAACCAGCCCAATCAGCTCAATATTGAAATTTCAGAAGAAGTGGCCGAAGGTAATTATGCCAACCTCGCCATCATTACCCACTCACATGCCGAGTTTGTGATTGACTTTGTAAACGTGATGCCCGGTACCCCCAAAAGCAAAGTGAAATCCAGGATCATTTTAACCCCTCAGCACGCCAAAAGGCTCATGAAAGCCCTGGCTGATAATGTGCAGAAATTTGAGGCCGTTAATGGCAATATCAAAGACCTGGAAGATATGCAGCTCCCCATGAGTTTTGGCCCCACCGGTCAGGCTTAAATCACACTGATTTCATTGTGGGGTTTCTGCTTCTTGACTATCGACTAATGACTCACGACTCTCGACTCATGACTCACAAAAGTCCTTCATCCGCAAAACTGAAATAGCCCCTTTCGCTCACAATGATATGGTCAAGCACCTGGATATCCAGCAGCCTTGCCGCATCTCTTATCTTACTGGTCAGTTGCTCATCAGCACGACTGGGTTTAAGGCTTCCTGAAGGATGATTATGACATAAGATAAGGTTGACCGCTGATTCTTCCAGCGCCCTTTTCAGGATCACCCGGGGATCTGCAACGGTTCCGGTAATCCCGCCTTCACTGATGATTTCAAAGTGGTTTACCTTATTGGCCCTGTTCAGGAATAATACAGCAAAAACTTCCCGCTGCTCGTCCTGTAGTTTTGCCTGCAGAAAACCCGCCACATCCCCACTGGATTGAACCAGTATTTTATCCAGGGGAAGTACCGACTGCCTTCGCCTGCCCAGCTCCAGGGCCGCGGCAATGGCAATGGCCTTGGCTTCCCCAATCCCTTTGATTTTCATCAGCTCCCTGACCGAAAGCCGGCCCAGTGCCACCAGGTTGTTTTTACTAAGCCCCAGTATCTCCCTGCCCAGATCCAACGCTGTTTTTTGTCGGGTGCCATTCCGGATTAGGATGGCCAGTAACTCGGAATCACTGAGACTGTCAGCCCCCTGGGTTAGTAATTTTTCCCTTGGCCTTTCGTCTTTTGACCACTGCTTAATTGAGTACATGTGCTCTTGCATGCAGCCAATGTATCTAATATTTTTATACTCATCAATGTTTCGCACATTGTACAAGCCGCCAGCTACACACTCCCGATGTTTGTCGGGAGAAAACTAAAACCCGGTAACTATGAAACCAAGATCAATGACCCCGATGGGATCCCTGCACCCGGTTCTGTTTTTTGCAGGCATTTATGTGGTGGCACTTTTGTTCTCCATTTTTATTTGCTCAACCCTTTTTTACAGTTGCAATGCCAGTTCGGCTAACCCGACCGGGCAGCAACAAAATCCGCCTCCGGGTATGCAACATTCCGGCAATCCGGTAGCATCCAGGTAAGGGTTATTCAGCAGGAATAAGAAAGAATCACATTGAACAGGCAGTTTTTTTGCCAATCAGGAAGGCGAATCATTATCTTCGCCCAGCCAATACTTTCTCTTTCGATTTGATATTTCTGCTATGCAAACTGCCAAAATTTTCGCCGGTACCGGCTCCCAGGAGCTGGCCGAGCAAATCTGTAAACGTTATGGTACCCGGCTGGGTAAAGTAAATATTCAAAAATTTAGCGACGGAGAGATCTGTCCCGTTTTTCTGGAAAGTGTAAGAGGTGACTATGTATTCCTGATACAGAGCACTTTTGCGCCTGCCGAAAACCTGATGGAACTGCTCCTGATGATCGACGCAGCCCGCAGGGCCTCAGCCTATAAAGTAATTGCTGTTATTCCCTACTATGGCTATGCCCGGCAGGACCGGAAAGACAAGCCAAGGGTAGCGATTGGCAGTAAGTTGATAGCCAATATGTTAGTCTCGGCGGGAGCGGACCGGGTGATTACCATGGACCTCCATGCCCCCCAGATCCAGGGCTATTTTGACATCCCGGTTGACCACCTCGACAGCCATGCTGTTTTTATCCCTTATATAGAGAATCTGCGGCTGGAAAACCTTACCTTTGCGGCCCCCGATGTAGGAGCTACCAACCGGATACGGGAAATAGCCAACTACTTCAACGCCGAAATGGTGATCTGCGATAAGCACCGGAAAAGAGCCAACGAGATTTCCAGTATGGTGGTGATCGGGGATGTAACAGACAGGGATGTGGTGATTATTGATGATATCTGTGATACCGGAGGCACCCTGGCTAAAAGTGCAGGTCTTTTAAAAGAGAAAGGAGCAAGAAGCGTTCGCGCATTGATTACGCATCCCGTATTAAGCGGGAAGGCTTACGAAAACATCGAGAACAGTGTGCTGGAAGAACTGGTGGTTTGTGATACGATCCCGATGCGGAAGGAAAGCAGCAAAATCAAACCCGTAAGTGTAGCCGAACTTTTTGCAGTTGCAATTCGCAATGCGTACGAAAACAAGAGTATTACCAGCCTCTTTATTCACTCGCAGCGCAAAGACAGGTAAACAATTAAACAACATAACAATGAAATCAATTACAATCGAAGGTCAACTGAGGACCGGATTCGGGAAGAGCGCCACCCGGCAACTCCGCTCTCAGGGACTCGTGCCCGGTGTAATTTATGGCGGCGAAAAGGAGATCAATTTCACAGCCCCTGCTCCTGCCCTGAAAAACCTGGTGTACACACCCAGCTTCCAGCTGGCTGAAGTAGTGATCGAAGGCAAAACTTACCGGACCATTCTGAAAGATCTTCAGTTTGACAAAGTAAACGACCATTTGATCCATATTGATCTGCTTGAACTGGTAGACAATAAAAAAGTGATTGCTGATATTCCCATGAAATTCGTGGGTGTATCTCCCGGTGTAAAGGATGGTGGTAAGCTGGTGATCAAAATCAAATCACTGAAAGTTAAAACCCTTCCAAAGTACCTGAAAGAGCAGATTGAAGTAAATATTGAGAACCTGTTGCTCAATGAAAATATCCGCGTTGAGGATGTGAAGGAAGAGCATTATGAAATTCTCAACTCCCCCAGGATTCCGATTGCTTCAGTTACCATGACCAGACAACTGAAACAGGAAGAAGCCGCTGCGACCCCGGCTGCTGCTGCCGCCCCGGCCGCTGCTGCTGCTGCTGCACCTGCCGCAGCCAAAGCAAAGAAGTAATCTTTTTAAGAATATTACCAACCCGTTCCGCTATTCAGCAGGAACGGGTTTTTTGTTGGCTTAGTCCGATATTTGAAACTGTTTATGAAATACCTGATCGTTGGTTTGGGAAATATTGGAAACGAGTATGCACATACCCGGCATAATATCGGGTTTGATGTGGTGAATGCTTTTGTACTCAAACATGGCGGACAATTCCGGGTTGATCGTCACGCCTATGTAGCAGATGTCCGCTGGAAAGGGAAAAATTTTCTGTGTATTTGCCCTACTACTTATATGAACCTGAGCGGTAAGGCCGTGAAATACTGGCTCGACAAGGAAAAAATTGAACTGCAGCACTGCCTAGTGATCGTAGATGAAATCGCCCTCCCTCTCGACAAAATCCGCCTTCGCCCTTCCGGAAGCGATGCCGGGCATAACGGGCTCAAAAGCCTGCAGGAATCACTGGGAACCCAGGATTATCCCCGGCTTCGTTTTGGGATCGGAAATGATTATCCCAAGGGCCACCAGGCTGATTATGTGCTCGGAAAATGGAAAAAAGACGAAGAACCCCTGGTTAAACTGAAAATTGATAAATCGGTAGAAATCATAGAAAGCTTTGCGGCACAAGGTATTGCCCTGACGATGAACCAGGTAAATAATCAGGTCTATTCGCTATGATAAATCAGATTGATTACTTACTTTAGCTCCCCTGCCCCCCTTTTTTTTCTTACCGGGGAATCCAATAAACTACCTGATGACCACTGAATATATGGGATAAACAACACGCAAGTGTAAAGTATCCGGTGTATTTATCACTAACACCACCTTTTTATGAAGATTTTTTGTGTAGGCCGAAATTATGCCGCTCATGCCGCTGAATTGGGTAACGAAGTGCCGGATGAACCCGTCATTTTCATGAAACCAAAAAGTGCCCTGCTGCAACCGCATACGCCTTTTTATTACCCGGAGTTTACCAATGAACTGCACTACGAGTGTGAACTGGTGCTGCGAATCAGCAAGAACGGAAAATACATTCAGGACAAATTCGCGGGTAAATATTATGATGCCATCACCGCCGGCATCGACTTTACCGCCAGGGATATTCAGAATGATTTAAAAGCAAAAGGACTGCCCTGGGAAAAGGCAAAGGCATGGGATAACTCTGCCGTTATTGGAAAATGGCTCCCTTTTACCAATATCAAGAATAAAAAAGATATCAATTTCGGACTTTATAAGAATAAAGAACTCGTTCAACAGGGCAATTCAGGAAGCATGATCCACAGCTTTGATACGCTGGTTTCTTATATCTCTAACTACTTTTCAGTCAATATCGGCGATGTCATCTTTACCGGCACACCAGCCGGCGTAGGAGAAGCAGTAGTAGGTGATGAACTGGAAGGCTTTATTGAGGACGAAAGCATGTTCAAGCTGGAAGTAAAATAACCAGCAGCCAATACCAACTGACAGGGCCGCCCACCAGGCGGCTTTTCTTTTATGCCTGCTCCCCGGCATGCCTTATTTTTGCTCCATCCCGTTGTAACGGGTTGCTTGCTACCCATGACAGATAATGCAATACTGCTGAAAGCTTACCGGCTGATGTGCCAGGTTAAATCGATGGCTGAAATCTATGAAGCCAATCGTAGCACCTGTAAGTATGTTCATTCTACTTCAAGAGGCCATGAGGCCATTCAGCTGGCCACCGCCTTTCAACTGCAGTCGCAGGATTTTGTGAGTCCTTATTATCGCGACGAAAGCCTGATCCTCGGACTCGGGTTTACCCCTTATCAGCAAATGCTGCAATTACTGGCCAAAGGTGAAGATATTTTTACCGGCGGTCGTGAATACTATTCGCATCCCAATTACAGGGGTGCTGATAAACCCACGATCATTCACCAAAGCAGTGCCACTGGTATGCAGGCCATTCCTACTACCGGGATTGCTCAGGGTATACAATACATCGAAAGACATTTACAGGAAAAGTTAATCAAAGGAGTGGAGGGAGAATTGCCTGTAGTGCTTTGCTCACTGGGAGATGCCAGTGTGACGGAAGGAGAAGTTAGTGAGGCTTTTCAGTTTGCCGTTTTAAAGCAATTGCCGGTCATTTACCTGGTGCAGGATAATAACTGGGGTATCAGTGTAACTGCCGAAGAAGCCCGGGCCATGAATGCCTATGAGTTTGCAGCAGGCTTTGCCGGAATGAACCGGATCCAGGTAGATGGTAGTGATTTTGAAGCATCATTTGAGATGATGCGGTATGTCATCAATACTGTAAGAGAAAAAAGAATTCCATTCCTGGTGCATGCACGGGTGCCCCTGCTGGGTCATCATACCAGTGGTGTAAGGAAAGAGTTTTATCGCAAAGAAGAAGACCTGGCCAAACACCAGCTTCACGATCCGGTGCCGCAATTAAGAAAACGCCTGCTGGAAAAAGGAGTGGAAGAAACATTGCTGATCGAAATAGAATCGGAAGCAGAAAAAGCCATTGCTGCTGATTTTGCCTCGGCTGTGGCTGCGCCCGAACCTGATCCTGTAACAGTTCATGAACATGTATTTGCAGCTTCTTCAGTAACTGCTGAGAGCGGGGAAAGAAGCCCATCCGGTGCCGCTAAAGTGATGATGGTTGATGCAGCATTATTTGCCATCCGGGAAATCATGGAGCAGCATCCGGAGGCGGTTTTATATGGTCAGGATGTGGGTCGCAGGCTGGGAGGGGTGTTCCGGGAAGCCGCAACCCTGGGTGAAAAATTCGGTGATCACCGGGTCTTTAATACCGCCATTCAGGAAGCTTATGTAGTGGGCTCCTGTGTGGGCATGAGTGCAGTAGGTTTAAAACCAATTGTAGAAGTGCAGTTTGCTGATTATATCTATCCCGGCTTTAATCAGCTGGTGACTGAAGTCTCAAAAAGCTGTTATCTCAGCTGCGGAAAATTTCCGGTGTCAATGATCCTGAGAGTTCCCATCGGTGCTTATGGTGGTGGTGGTCCATATCATAGTGGAAGTGTGGAAACAACCTTGCTTTCTGTCAAAGGCATCAAAGTAGTTTATCCCTCCAATGCTGCTGATATGAAAGGGTTGATGAAGGCGGCCTTCTATGACCCTAATCCGGTAGTAATGCTGGAGCATAAAGGATTATACTGGAGCAAAGTGCCCGGTACAGAAGAGGCCAGGACAACAGAACCTGCTGCGGATTATATCCTGCCGCTGGGTAAAGCGAATATCGTTCTTACAGCAGCGGATAACAAGGTTGCGAATGGAGAATCTGCTGTAATCATCACTTACGGCATGGGGGTGTACTGGGCGAAAGCAGCGGCAAAACATTTTCCCGGTCAGGTGGAGGTTGTGGATCTGCGAACGCTGTATCCGCTGGATGAAGCCATGGTTTTTGATCGGGTTAAAACACATGGAAAATGCCTGGTGCTGACAGAAGAACAACAGCATAATTCCTTTGCTGAAGCACTGGCCGGAAGAATTTCAAAACATTGCTTCCAATACCTGGATGCGCCGGTGGAAGTGTTGGGTGCCCTGAACCTGCCGGCAGTGCCGATGAACATGGGACTGGAACAGGCCATGCTGCCCAATGAAATGAAAACAGTTGCAATACTTGATCAGTTGTTATCTGGCTAGAAGCAACTGCATTGCCCGATCTGTCATCCTGATTGGGAAAATAAACGTCTTTCAATTAAGATAAATATTCCTGCAATCTATTTTATGAAAAAATATTTCCTGCTGATTTTAACCGGATTGATATACCTGCATGTTCCGGCAACACCAGTCACAAAAACATTTGACCCTGCCAATAGCCTGGTATTGATAACAGGGGTTCTTCGCTGGGAGGATCCTTCCCTTTCGCCTTTTAACAACAGGAACAGAAAGGATGAGGAATTGTACAAACTTTTACTGCAACAGGGAGTGCCGGCTGATAATATGATTTATTTAAAGGATGAGGAGGCCACTTTGTCGGCTATTCAGGAGGCAATGAAAAGCCTGCTGGTGAAATCGAATCCAGGTTCCACTTTTATTTTCTACTATGCCGGACACGGCGCAAGAGCTGGTAACGGACCGGTTAGTTTTACCAACTATGATTATGCAGCAGATAATATGTTTGGGGTGAATAGTATTACTTCAGCAGTCAATCGGTATTTTAAAGGAAAAACGTTATGGCTGCTGGCAGATTGTTGTTATTCTGGTGCCTTGCTGAATGAAGCTAAAACAATCAGCAACAGCGGAAAATCTGTGATCGCTTTTACCTCCTCTTCCAGTTGCAATATTTCAACAGGCAACTGGACCTTTACTCAAACTTTGATTGATTGCCTGAGCGGATTGACACCAGGAGACAGAAATCATGATGGTAAAATCACCCTGAATGAAATGAAGGCAGAATTGTTTGATGCCATGAAATACCGGGAAAAGCAATTGAGCGGAACCGCGTTTTATAATGTATCAGAATCAACTACATTCAATATGCTGCCCGTGAAAACTGCCACAGCACCTGTGAATCCTGAATATATTTATATACAGCAGGAGAACAGGTTTCAACCAGCCAGGGTATTGGGTTATAACGGTAATAACGTAACCGGTGAACTTTATTATTATAGTGATAAAGTAAAAGTGACGGTACCGTTGTCGAAAACAAAACCTATTGCTTTTGCAGAATATCCGGTTGGTATGAATGTTCAGGTAGAATGGAAGGGTAAGTACTATCCTGCCGTAATCAAAGAAAGCAGGAGTGGTTTCCATTATATACAGTACACCGGGTTCGACGACAGCTGGAATGAGTGGGTGATGTACAGCCGTATTAAAACCGGAATGAATAAACCCTGCAGTATTGAGTGGAATGGGCAGTGGTACCCGGGTGAAGTACTACAGGAGAAAAACGGGAAATATTTTGTGCAGTATACCGGGTTTGGAGCCGATTGGGATGAATGGGTAGGCCGGGACCGGCTGAAGTGGTAAGAAATGAAAACAGGTTCATTTATTAAGTATGATGAATCTCTTAAATAAATGAACCTGTATAATAGTCTAGTCGAAGAATTATTTCAGATCGAGTTTGATCTGTAATTCGGTAAACTGTTTCTGATCAATCGTAGCGGGTGCATCGAGCATCACATCCCTTCCGGCATTATTCTTCGGGAAGGCGATAAAGTCACGGATACTTTCACTGCCACCGAGGATCGAGCAAAGCCGGTCAAATCCGAACGCAATACCACCATGGGGCGGGGCGCCATATTCAAATGCTCCGAGCAGGAAGCCAAATTTATGCAACTGTTCTTCCTTGTCCATTCCAAGGGCAGCAAACATTTTTTCCTGTAATTCTCTCTGGAATATCCGGATCGAACCACCGCCGATTTCATTTCCGTTCAACACCATATCATAGGCATTGGCCTTGATACTGGCATAAGGATGGTTCAGGTAATCCGCCGCATTTTCAATCACCGGATTGTTATTGATCATGGTTTCAATCTGCGTAGGCTTGGGAGAAGTAAAAGGATGGTGACGGGCTACCCAGCGGTTGCCTTCTTCATCATACTCAAATAAAGGAAAATCCAGTACCCAGAGTAGTTTGAATTCATCATCTTTCCGCATGCCCAGTCTGCTGGCCATTTCCAGTCGCAGTTCGCTGATGGCTTTACGGGTCCTTTCTTCTGCACCGGCCAGAATCAGCACCAGGTCACCTGCTTTGGCACCGGCCGCATCAGCGATGGCCTTTAGTTTTTCTTCACTATAAAATTTATCTACGCTGCTTTTATAAGTGCCGTCTGTATTACACTTGATAAAGACCAGTCCTTTCATGCCGATCTGCGGACGTTTCACCCATTCGGTTAATTCATCCGTTTGTTTACGGCTGTATTCACTGCAACCGGGAATGGCGATGGCCAATACGGTTTCAGCCTCATCAAATACTTTAAAGTCAGCACCATTGATCAGCGCAGCGCTGTCTGTTTTATCGCTGTACACAGTGGCCGGCTTTTTGAGATTCAGCAGTTGCATGCCGAAGCGGATATCGGGCTTGTCGTTTCCATACTGCCACATGGCATCCTCCCAGGTCATGCGCTGAACGGCTTCGGTATAGTCGATTCCTTTTACATCTTTGAAAATGGATTTGATCAGTCCTTCAAACATATTCAGGATGTCTTCCTGTTCTACAAAAGCCATCTCACAGTCGATCTGGGTAAACTCGGGTTGCCGGTCGGCACGCAGATCCTCATCCCTGAAACATTTTACGATCTGGTAGTATCGGTCGTACCCGCTTACCATCAGTAATTGTTTGAAAGTTTGCGGCGATTGGGGCAGGGCATAAAACTGACCGGGATTCATCCGGGAAGGAACCACAAAATCACGGGCACCTTCCGGTGTGGATTTAATCAGGAAGGGGGTTTCAATATCCATGAACTGCTGCTGGTGGAGGTAATTCCGTGCAGCACGATTCACGGCATAACGAAGTTCGAGATTTCTTTTAACTGCATTGCGCCGGAGATCAAGGAAACGGTATTTCATCCGCAGGTCATCACCACCATCGGTGTCATCCTGAATGGTGAATGGAGGCACGGCAGATTTATTGAGTACCTGAAATGAACTGATCAGAATTTCAATATCACCTGTCGGGATATTCGGGTTTTTATTGCTTCTTTCACTTACGGTGCCAGTGGCCTGAATTACAAACTCACGCCCCAGGGGATTATCTTCCAGTACTTTGTTCAGCTCTTCGCCAAACAATAACTGGGTAATACCATAGCGATCGCGCAGGTCTACAAAGGTGATGGCCCCAAATTTACGGACGGTCTGTACCCAGCCGGCCAGGGTTACATTGGTTCCTTTATGCTCCAGTCTTAATTCGCCACAGGTATGGGTTCTGTACATAATCGATTGAATGATTGAAGGGTGAAAGCTGTATTCAGCTGGTTCAGGTTTCGGCTTGCATCAGCCTGTTTTTCAGGCGGTCGATGCAGGGCGCAAAGATAAAGCAGGAAGGCCTATTTCAGGGGATTTTCAGGCATTTTGCCAGCGGTCTTTTAAATTCGTAGTATCTTAATTTTCAATGCCACCGGATACCACATACCTGCCCGGAGCCCATCCGGCAACACTGGACCAGCCCGGGGTGGTTGATTCGGTGCAGTGGTATGACTCTGTGTGGCAGCACTCGGTACAGCAGCATTTCGATTCTCTGGAAATGTCGTACCGGCTTTATGAGGATCAGCAGCGTCCCAATTATCCGCTACCGGAAGGAACCATGTTTTTGATCATGCTGATTATTTTATCCGTTTCAGCCTACCTGTATATCATCCGGCCTTCGCTGAGACAGCAGAAAAACAAACAGGTCATCAGACCCCGTACGCCAAGGGACAATACTGTTCAGGAAATTCAATTTGATCAGTGGCTGAGCCGCTATAATCCCTACTATCAGTCTTTGTCGTTCGACAACAAGCAACGCTTCGTCTACCGGGTTCAGCAATTCATGTTGTCCAAAGAATTCCGATTCCATTCGATGGTAGCGGAGGATTATATTCCGGTACTGGTGAGTGCGGCAGCGGTGCAATTAACTTTTGGCCTGCGCAATTACCGGCTGGATTATTTTGATGTCATCCATATCATGCGAAAAGAATATGTGCTCAATATTGATCAGGAAACATATTATGGGCATGTGAGTAAAAACGGGATTCATGTATCCTGGAAGAAGTTTATGGAAGGCTATGATGATTATAAGGACTGTGTGAACCTGGGTTTACATGAAATGGCGCATGCCCTGCAGTATGATGCTTACCTGGGCTTTGAAGATCATCACGACCGGTATTTCAAAGAAAGATTGAATGAGTATGCTGCCGAAGGACGTCCGGTTTTCAGGGCAATGCGGCAGGGGATGAGTTATGTAATGGATGAATATGCCCTGGAGAATTTTGATGAGTTCTGGGCGGTATCAGTAGAAATGTTTTTTGAGAACCCGGCCACTTTTCGTGAAAAGCTACCTAATCTTTACCAGGAAATGTGTGAATTACTTAATCAGGATCCTGCAGAACCTGGCAGGCTACTCAATGCAGAACTGGCCTGATACCTGTAAGCATGTATCTTAAAATATTTAACGGAGAAAAATTACTATGTCACCGGTTGCTGTGCTTTCATCTCCCGGGGCCTTTGGATGGTATAATAAAGTAACAGGATCGCTGCACCGATCAGGAAGGGAATCAGCGCCAGGTGTTTTCCGGTGAAATTTCGCCACACAACAGCTTCATCAAATCCAAAGAATTCGCTGATCATCCAATATCCGTTGGCACAGATCCAGAAGGCAATGGCAAGGTTATGCGCCAGCTCTGCCCTGATATGCCGGGTACGCCAGGCAATGATGATGGCAATGCTCAGGGTGGGAATGAACATGGCGATGCCCAATTCTTTCCAGATCATACACCAGCTGATATCTTTTATCAGCCAGAATACGATATGCATATTCTCCATTCTTCGGAATCGGGCCGGGATGATATATTGGGATTCGGTTTGGGCTGACATATACTTATTTGTTTCCCGGAAGATATTATTTTGAAATGATATGGCAAATGTGCGGATCGCTCAGGGTCTTTGTAAAATCCTGGCAAAACGGCTGATATCAGCAGCCGTATCAATCGGTCTGCTGAGCAGGAGATGATTGGCCATTTCTCTGGCAAAATAGGGGGCTAGAGAGCAGCCCTTGGTACCCATTCCATTCAGGATGCCTACTGCCGGAAACAATGGATGAAACCCCACAAATGGTCTTCTTTCCAGCGTAGCCGGACGAATGCCGGCAACATGTCCGGTTACCTCAAAAGGAATCTTTAACCACTGCTGCAGATTACGCAAGGTACTGTCTTTGAATAATGCGGTAGGTGCGGGGTTGTCAAACTCCCATTGATTGTTGGAACCAATCCACCAATGACCTTCTGCTGCTAAAGGCACGAGCGACAAACCTCTTTTGTAAATATGACTGGCTGGTAAACCGGGTATCTGCAGGGTGAGGGCTTCCCCTTTATTGGGAGCAAAAGGAAGATTCCGGAAAAAAGGGTTACTGCTCCCCACTGTTCCATCACAAAATATTATGCGGGAAGCCCTGATATCCCGGTACCTGATTCCGTCGGGGGATACGGTTAAATCCGTATGATCAAATTCTTCTTCCCGGATTTGTTGCTGACGGATCAATGTATTCCTCCAGGCGGGCAATATATTTTCAAGATGTACCGTATAAACCGGCTGAATGGCGCCGAATCCAAAATCGTAATTGAAAAATTCCCGGTACTGATTTTCTTCGGCAGGGACAGATACATAATTGGCTTTTTCCTCCACTCTTTGCAGGAAGCTCAAACGCATTTGCGGGCTGGGGAAAAAGTCAATAATATCTTTATGGGAAATGGCTTTTACTTGTAATGTATTTCCCATTGCAGTATATGCCTCCCATACAAAAGGCATGAGTTCATTGGCCATCCATACTTCCACATGCCGTCTGCCAGTAACCGGATTGATAATCCCAGCTGCCAGTCTGGAAGGGGCATTGGGGTTTTGCTGATCAATGATAAAAAAGGACCTGTTTTGCTGTTGCAGGAAATAGGAGAGCCAGGTGCCACTGATGCCCTGCCCAATGATCAGAAAATCAACTTGCATCTGCAAATGTAAAGGATCAGGTACAATGCAGCTTTCTTCCTGTCCGGTAAAGCTGCTGCTTATTGCCGGACAGAAAGAAATTGCTTTAGTTTTTACTCCACCGTAATCCTCACGCCCTCACTATGAGAGCTGAATTCCGGTGCATACATACACTGGATACTGGTAATGCCATTGCTGAAATTACCGGTATGGGTGACGAAGAGCGGGTATTCGAAAACATAAGTGCCCTTGCGCAGGTAACTGAAAAAGAAATTGGTGCTGGCATCTTTTGTGCTTTCGTAATAACCCAGTCCGCCCTGCCATTTGTACTGGCTCAGTACATTCACCGGCTCGAGAGCAGAGGCCCGCATATCTTTCATGTGCACATATTCCATATCGCGGTCCACCCGCAGTTCCACCCTTACTTTTATTTTATCACCCACTTTTAAAACATCACCATCATTCACCGGTGTGAGCACGGGTCCGCGGTCACTGTTTTTTTCGATGAACAATTTCTTCACGAGTTTTAAAGGAGTGGCAGCAGTCGTGATTTTATCGAGGTCTTCAAAATACTGCCAGTACACAGCACCCCAGGTGGCACCGACCTCCCCCATGCCTCCTCCGGCATTGGGTGAACTCACCTGTACTTTGATATTACCCATTTGCGGATCCACTTTGTTTCCGTCAATGGTTTGTTTGAAATATCCTGAACCGGCTTCCTGTTGCTGGGAACTGGATTTGATGCTGAGATTACCCAGTTTAATTTCAACCAGCGGCTCATTGGTCAAACTGCCAATAGCAGCAGGTCCTGTGCCTTGTAAAAGCAAAGCGTAACAAGCTTCTGCGGTGGCCTTGGTTGTTTTCCAGTTATTGGTTTGTTTGTTTTTCAGTAACCAGGTACGCAGGTCATCCACTGCTTTTTCATCTTTACCGGCTTCCTGGAATGCTTCAATCAGCAAAGCCTGTGTTTCGATAGGAGCCTGGTACCAGAACCAGCCGTTGGTCTGATCTTTCCAATACATGCCGAGCTCTTCATTAACAATTGCTGTTTCTTTTAATGATTTTAAGATAGCAGCCGTTGTTTTGGCATCATTGGTACGGTGCATGGCCAGACTGATCATACCCTGCATATACTTGCTCTGACCTACCCAGGTTTGCTGCGTTCTGCCACGGAAATAATCATAGGCTGTTTTAGACGCAGTGGCAATTGGATAATCAGGGAAGAAACTACGCATATACAGGTATTGGATAGTTGTATATCCCGGCGTATAAGTTTTCAGACTGACTTTGTATTTGATCAGATCATCATAATCTTCCTTGATTTTACGATCAAGATAAGGGATGGCTTTCTGCAGGATCGCTTTGAGTTTATCACTATGTCCGGAGGCAGCTGCTTTTAATTTCAACAGGTGTCCGATTCCGGTAACAATGTACTGTGTGATATAACGGTCATCCGGACCGCCACTGAACCACACAAAACCACCATTGCTGCTTTGCATTTGTTTCAGCTTGTCATAAGAACTGTTCAGCTGTTCACTCATGCGCACCATATCAAATAATAAAGCAATATTCCTTTTTTGCTCTGCTTCATTTTTGGCCTGGAGTACCCAGGGTGTTTCTTCCAGCAATACCGCTTTAAGTTCCTGGTTCTTTTGCAGATTGCTCATCAGGGCCGCCGTGTCTTTGATCCGCCATCTTTCAAAAACCTGTTTGATCCTGGGCGATGAGTTCGCAATAAAGGTGGCCAGCGAATTGGCATAATACCGGTTCCAGGTTTGTTCGGCACATTCATAGGGATATTCCATCAGGTAGGGCAGGGCCTGTACCGCGTACCAGGCCGGATTACTGGTGTATTCAACTGTAATGGCGTGGTGCTGCAGACTTTCACTATTTCCGCTTTTCAATAACTTATCAAAACTAAAGTTACGGGTACCGGTTCCGCGCATGGGCAGTGGCATGGATTCAGTCACCAGCATCCGGTTGGTCAAAACCGGTAATGCATTTTCTTCTCCATCGCTGTAGGCGCCGGACTTCACAACAATTCTCCATACCAGGGCTTTGTTGAACTGATAAGGGACTTCCATCGGGAATTTGATAGATTCACTTTGTCCTGCACCAACGGTGAAGTATTGATTAGGAATTACACTTTTAAAACGACCATCCACCGGCTCATTGGTAGCTGCATCGAATAACTGGAATTCGGCCGTGCCAGTCATTTCTTTGGCGGTCAGGTTCACTACTTTGGCACTGAATTCCATTTTATCTCCTTCCCGCAAAAAACGGGGAGGATTGGGTTGTACCATCAGTTCTTTCTGTGTTACAATTTCTTTGGTACTATTACCAAAAGCGGCGTCTTTGGTATGGGCCAGGGCCATGAATTTCCATTTGGTCAGGGCCTCAGGCATGGTGAAACTGAACTCAATTGCACCCGTACTATCCGTACGAAGATCCGGAAAGAAGAAAGCGGTTTCATTAAAGTTCTTCCGGATTTTTACTTCACCGGAGGGGGTGCCTTCAGTCCGGGTATCCGTCTGATCTCTGACTCCATCTCCATCTTTTTTGGTTACCTGTAAACCCGACACTTTGCCAGTCAGTGCTTTGTCCAAAGATTTCTCTTCTGCCTGTTCTGCTACACTGCCTACAGCATCTGCTTCAACCATTCCGGGAGCCGGTGCCCGGTTGGCTAAACGAAACATCATCCTGTCTTCAAAGAAACTCAGACTCTCGCTGAATAAATAATCATATCGCTTGTCTACATAAAGCATTTCATCATAGCTTTCGTTTTTCTGTTGTGATTGCAGCTGATTAAAATTCATGGAACCACTCCAGCTTTTATTATTGTAGAAATAAGGCCAGATAGATGGGGTTCCCCAACCATGGGAATAAAACTGATCCAGAGATGCATCATACATGGTCGCCAGCATTTCGGCAGCCAGTTTTTCTTTCTGATAACCGGTGATCCTGATTTTCCATTTTTCTTCGCTGCCAGGGAGCGTCTTGTCACGATAAGTGACATATTCAATACCCAGGTTTTTATCAGTCCAGGGTATCGTAATAGTCTGGCTCAACTGGTAAAACCGGTTATGTTTAACGAAGATCCAGTTGGTGCCAAAACCTCCTTTATCTGCCGGCGTTGTAGGGAAGCTGAATTTCTCTTTTTGATTCGACAACTCCAGAAACTTATAATTTGTTTCCTTGTTGCTGATATCCTTATTGATCTGATGAACTACAAATAAACTATCTGCTGCAGTACCCAGTTCCACCTCTGCAGTTTTGCCCGCTTCCACATTGGTTTGCATATTTCCTGTCCATAAATAATCAGGCTTACTCAGTTTTTTACTCTTTTCATCATAGAGCTCGATGTACTGGATATCTTTTACTTCCTGCCCCTTTTTGTCTTTGGCAATGACTTCCACGGCATAAAAGCCAGGACTAAATCCGCTATGTACCACCGGCCACTGTCCATTCATCCGGCTTGAATCATTTTTAGAGAATACGGCCGGATTTTTCTCCCAGCTTTTGAAATCAGCTTCATTGTCGTATTCGTCATAAGGGAAGTTCCGGATATAAGCATCCTTGCTCATCACAAACTGATCAGGCCGCTCCCAAAGTCTGTCGCGGATCAATCTGTTTTCTGCTTTCAATGGACTGATCACCACGGTAATATTGGCCGGTTCAAATTCGCCATTCATATTCCGGGTGGAAATATTAATTTTTTCAGACTGTCGGCCGGGATCCTGGCAGGGATGGATGTTTGCAGGATCAGTGATTTATAGCTTACCGATACTGTTTTTTCACCGCTACGGGTTTCCCCGTTGATATCGGTTACATCGGCATAGACCCTGTAATCGAATACCGGTTCAAATTTTTTATCGATGCTCAGGTCAGGAATGGCAGTGAATTCGATTTTGAATTTACCGTCCTTATCTGTCACTACTTCACCGTTTACAATTTCCATTTCTTCAGTGGGTGGCTGCCACCAGCGCCAGAACATCCAGGAATACAGGAAACGGGGCTCCCTTACCACCCGGTATTTTACATTGGCGCCATCTACATTATTGCCGGCATATGCTTTCGCCAGACCGGTAACAGTGATCTTATCATTGACTTCATAAGTGCCTTTGATGGGCTCGTAGTCCACATAAAACTTGGGTCTTTTGTATTCTTCCACCCTGAACTGGGCATTGCCATTGTCGGTTTTGGTAAAAATGCTGAACTGTCCGTTCAAGCCGCTTTGGGGTAACTGGAACTTACCACTGAATGATCCGTATTCGTTGGTGAGTACGGGGATCGTATCAATGTCCTTGTAATTCGCATCCCGCAGGATGACATTGGTAGCGTAGTTGGCTTTTACACCGCCGGTTTTTTCCCGGGTATTCCTGGTGAGTACGATACCTTTAAAATAAACGGTTTGCCCCGGACGGTAAATAGACCTGTCGGTAAAGAGGTGAACCGAAGTGAGTTGTTTGGGCTCTTCTGTTTCCTGGTTATTGTAATAGTAGTCGTATGAATAATCACTCATCAAGAGCTTGTCGGTCTGGTAGCTGATATCCAGTAAAAAGGAATTGCTGCCATAATTGTTAGGCTCCCTTTTTTTCTTGTCCATTCTGAAAAACCCATTGGCATCTGTGGTATACATTTTCCCCTTTTCCTTAATGTATTTTGAACTGGTGTAATCATAATGTTGTTCCCAGGTTTGTACGCTGGCTTTTGCAAGGGGGCGGCCGTTATCGCGGTTCAGTACAAAATAGTCATTGCTGCTATTGACATAACTGATATTGGAAACATAGAATGAACGGGCGCCCAGCAGAATTTTGGTGTTTTTGAAATCCTTATTATCTGATCCCAGCAGGATATATTCTCCGGCAGGAAGGGCACCAATCATGATTTCCGCCAGATGTTGCTGGTGGTCCTTAGTGTCGGGTAATGACTGTTCCCAGTTTTTTTCTACTTTGGCATTGATCAGAGCCGGCCAGTATTTGTTGCTGTATTGTTCTTCCAGTTGCTTTTTTAAATCCTCCGTCATGCGGATGAGCCGGAAATGAAGGTTTGTAATATTATTGTATTTCACCAGAGAGCGGAAGGGTTGCCCGGGTACATTTACTTTTTCCAGACTGAACTGGAAGGATTTCTTTTTGATTTCTTTGAGCAGGTTATAGCAATTGATCCTGCCTTCGGAAGAATCTTTTTGCAGCAGGATTTTTTCACAGATTTCCTTTGCTTTCAGTTTGTCGAAGCGGTGAGTGCTGTCGCCATAAGGACGGTACTCAGTTGCTTTTTCATTGTAATAAGCGGCCAGGAGGTACCATGCCTGGGCAGCAGCAGGGCTGTTTCCGTATTGATTCGCAATATGATTGATGGAATTGAAATACAACTGATCCTTATCGGGATGAGTGGATTTGCTTTTTACAAATGCCAGTCTTAGCAGATCAGCATCCAGTAATGCATCGGGTTTGGCATCGCGTAAATGCAGGCTGATCAGTTGCTGGTAAATCAGGATGGCTTTATGTTGCAGGGAGCTACTGTCTTTGGTAGGGAATTTTCTTTTTACAAAATCGGAGGCAGGATCAAAGGCACTGGCAGTATTGATCTCGAAAGCGTAAGCCGGTTTGGTAATATCTCTTTCATCATTCTGGAAATACAGTAAGGCGCGGTGGGCGAGCAGGTCATAAAGGGTGGGGCGAAGCTGCCGCATATTTCCTTTAATGATGATTGCTTCGTAGGCGGTCAATTTGGTTTGCTGTAAGATCCCTTCCGGTTGAATGGATTGCAGATAGAGTTCTGTAATCCTTTTGTGAAAGTCATTGATATCCCAGGTGGCGGGATCTGCTTTTGAATATTTATCTGTATGTGTCCGGTCATACAGTTTCCAGCGGTTGTTCTGGAAGTAATTCCAGTACATTTCCGCCAGGAGGCTCTTTAATATTGCATTGGCCGTTTCTTTTCCTTTTTGACCTTCCTGGATTTCTTTCTCTATTTCCGTCATGGATATATATTCATTGTCCTCCCGGTTTTCGTTTTGCAGGGTGGCCATATATACCAGGGACTTGATCAGCTGTGCTTCCTGTTTGTCTTTTTTGGCGAGGGCATAAATTTTCTTCACTTCTTCCAGGGCGGATTTGGGCAGGCCCTTTTCTTTGAAGTTTTCTACTTTCTTCCATTCGGCGGTATAATTCTTAACGGGTTGCTGGCTGCTGGCACTCATAGTAATCAGGCTGATGAAAAGTAAACAGATAAAGTAAGGTCGGTACAGGGAAATTTTCATGGATCAAAATTTAATACAAGGTAACTAATCTTTCATTGCGCTTTTTATGATGCCGTTACAGCGGTGATTTCATAAAAAAGGTACCCTTTGGCGGGTATTTTATGATTTGTATATTCTTTTTACTTGGAGAAAACAGCCAATATGTGTAAAATATACATTTTATGAAACCCTTGCCTGGCAAGGATTCCGGCATATACCTGCAAAAGCCGCAACAAGCATGCATTCGCCTTTAACAATTTCTTACTGTTGTATTTGGCATAACTGGCACGCCTTTGGAAATACTGTTGGCGTAACAGATTTATAACCCTAAAACGAACGATCATGAAAAAAATTTCTACCCTTTTATTAAGCTCACTGTTTTCTCTTTCACTGCTGGCTTTCGATGGAAGCCGCCTGAGCATCTCCGCCACCGGTTCTGCATCTGAACTTAAAATTGAAGTGGACGGCCGTCAAATGACCATGAAGGATAACAGCATCACGCTGGGTTACCTGGGAGAGGGCCGGCACGATGTAAAAATCTTCAGAGAAGCCAAAAGAAGCCGCAGCAATTTTGGCCGCCGGGAAATTATCTACAATAATACTGTATTCCTGAAAAGAGGATTCCACCTCGATATCACGATCAACCGTTTCGGTAAGGTGCTGGTTGATGAATGCAGAATGGACATCAATGACGAATGGTACCAGGATGAGGACGAATATTTTGACAGCGAAGACGGTTGGGGCCATGGTAACAATGTGATGAATGCCCGTGAACTCGATCAGGTGAAGCAATCACTCCGCAAGGAATGGTTTGAGAACAACAGGCTGACATCTGCCAAGTTCATCCTTGACAAAAACAATGTGACCACCGTGCAGGTAAAAGAACTGATGAGTCTCTTTACATTCGAAAACAACAAGCTGGAGCTGGCTAAGTATGCATACCGTAAAACAGTAGACCAAAAGAGTTACTTCCAGGTCATGGATGCACTTACCTTCAGCAGCAGCAAAGATGAACTGGCCCGTTTTATCCGTGAATCCCATTAACCTGACCATTTCTCACACACTATACACTCAGGGTTAAAAGAAAAACCCCGACGTTTCAGTCGGGGTTTTCTTTTTTTGCAGTTAGTATCAGCAGTTATGATAACACTTTTTTCATGGTGGCACCGATATCAGCCGGGCTGCTGACCACATGGATGCCACATTCGCTCATGATTTTCATTTTGGCGGCTGCCGTATCATCCGCACCACCTACAATGGCACCGGCATGTCCCATCCTTCGGCCCGGAGGGGCTGTTTGTCCGGCAATAAAGCCTACCACCGGTTTTTTATTTCCTGTTTCTTTGATCCAGCGGGCCGCTTCTGCTTCCATGCCACCACCTATTTCTCCAATCATCACAATGGCATCTGTTTCGGGATCATTCATGAATAATTCCACGGCATCCTTGGTGGGGGTGCCGATGATCGGGTCACCGCCAATTCCAATGGCTGTTGAAATACCCAGACCGGCCTTAGCCACCTGGTCCGCTGCTTCATACGTAAGGGTACCTGATTTGGATACAATCCCTACCCGTCCTTTCTTGAAAATAAAACCAGGCATGATACCTACTTTACATTCTTCAGAAGTAATGATACCGGGGCAGTTGGGGCCAATTAACCTTACCGGTTTACCCTGCAGGTAATTTTTTACTTTCACCATATCCTGTACCGGAATTCCTTCGGTAATACAAACTACCAGGCCAATCCCTGCATCGGCTGCTTCCATCACGGCATCAGCTGCAAAAGCCGGCGGCACGAATATGATGCTCACATCGGCACCCGTTGCTTTTACACAATCCGCTACTGTATTAAAAACCGGACGGTCCAGGTGCTGTGTTCCTCCTTTGCCAGGTGTAACACCGCCTACCAGATTGGTTCCGTATTCGATCATCTGGGTGGCGTGAAATGTACCTTCTGTTCCGGTAAAGCCCTGCACCAGGATCTTTGAATTTTTATTGACAAGAATGCTCATAAAAAAGCCCCATTTTTTGAATGGGGCAAAAGTAAGGATTTCGCCAATCTGTTACCTGTATTTCAGGAAAAGGATTTCATGATGCCAGTATCCGTAAACAGGGTTTACCGAGGTACTGGAACGGGAAATCAGCCCTTTTCCCAGGGAATCAATAGTGGTTTGGCTGTTGACCTGGGTGCCCTGGGCCGGAATAAACTGGTCCATAAAATAAACCGCATCTGCCCCGTTTGTCCTGGCTTTTGCCAGGGCCTGTTGCAGCATTTGTTCCCGATTGGGTAAGCCACGCCAATTGGGAACCTGGTACCCTTTTCCAATGACCAGGTAGGGGCGGGGGATTGCTTTTTCATCCACAAAAACATCAACCCTTGTTGTGGGGGTTTCTTTGCTGCCCACATATTCAAAACGGGTGCTGTGGCAGGAAAGGAATACAAGACTCAGCAAGAGGGGGTAGATTTTTCTCATATGGCGTTTGTTTTTACAAATGCCACAGGAACCATTCCAGTTACCTATTTACGAATTCAATCGTTTGTTAAAAGGGGGTTATTTCAGCAGCTCATCCATATTCCGGTCATCGGCAATTTTGCCTTTTTGTTCCAGCATGCGCATATCCTTGGCATCCTGCAGGAACTCGGAAGCAAATATGAAGTCATTCAGTCGCTGGTTCTTACTGAAAATGATTTCCTGATTCGTGCCTTCCCATTCCTTATTCCCCTTGTACATGTAGAGGATATAATTACCAATTTCCATGACACTGTTCATGTCATGGGTGTTGATCACTGTGGTGATATTGTATTCTACGGTGATTTCCTTGATGAGTTTGTCAATCACTAAAGAGGTTTGCGGATCGAGTCCCGAATTGGGTTCGTCACAAAAAAGATATTTGGGATTGAGTACAATCGCACGGGCAAGGGCTACCCGCTTTTTCATACCACCACTTAACTCAGCCGGGAATTTCCGATTCACATCCGGCAGGTTCACCCGGTTGAGTACCTCATTCACCCTGTCCAGTTTCTTTTTGTAGGTCCAGTCGGTAAACATACTCAGGGGAAACATGATATTCTGCTCCACGTTCAGACTGTCGAATAGTGCTGAACCCTGGAAAAGCATTCCGATTTCTTTTCTTATTTCCGTTTTATCCCTCCCTTCCATTGCTGTAAAATCATGTCCGCCATAGAGGATGCTTCCGTGATCAGGATCAAACAAACCCACCATGCATTTCATGAGCACGGTCTTTCCGCTGCCACTGGCCCCAATGATCAGGTTGCACTGACCAGCTTTCATCACCGCACTTACATCCTGGATGATGATTTTGCTGTCAAAACTTTTTTGTATGTTTTTTACTTCTATCATAAATCAGTTGCCGGCCTAGGTAGGCAGCAGCAAAGCGGATAATATATAATCAAATAATAGAATCAGGATACAACTAACCACCACTGCCTTCGTACTGGCTCTGCCAATCTCTAATGCGCCGCCTTTTACAAAATAGCCATAGAATGCGGGGACACTGGAAATGATAAAGGCAAAAACATAGGACTTGGTCAGGGCAAACTTGATGGTATAGGGGTCAAAAAATTCTTTTAATCCACGATCATAAGTATAGCCATCAATGATACCGGAAGCCACACCGGCCAGTCGGCCGCCCCAGATACCAAGGGCCATGGCAATTACAACCAGTAACGGAATCATGATCAGTGCTGCGACTACTTTAGGTAGTATGAGATAGGTCTTTGTCTTGATTCCCATGATCTCAAGCGCATCAATCTGTTCACTCACCCGCATATTACCCAGTTCGCTCGCTATCCGGCTGCCGGCCACACCGGCCAGTACAATACAAACCAGGGTAGGGGCAAATTCCAGAACCACGGTATCCCTTACAATCTGGGCAATGGTCGAGGGAGGGATCAGGGGACTCACCAGCTGGTAAGCCGTTTGAATGGTGGATACGGCCCCGATAAAGACGGAAATGATCGCCACGATTCCCAGGGAACCAAAACCAATTTCGGTACACTGGTGGATCAGTTCTTTCCAGTACATTTTTCCGTTTTCGGGACGGGCAAACATACCCTTGATCATGAGCAGGTAACGGCCTATGTCGGAGAAGATGGTCATTCGGGATGTAAAATACAACCAAAACCGGTTAGGGGAAAATTAAAGAAGCAGGGGGATTCCCTGCTTCCGGATCTATTCCAATTATTACAATTATTTCAGTTCAATCGCACCGGGTTCCTCAATAACCGGTTTCAGCGGTTGGAGCCTCGCAGATTATTAATCCCGGGATGCTTTCCGGAATCTTTTCCACCATTTTGATTTCTTCACAATCTCATCAGTAGGGGCCATACTCTTGATCTGGGCATCCACTACAGCTACCAGCGCCATATTAAGAATACTTCTTACCGAACTGCCTAATTGCAGGATATGGACTGGTTTATTCAGACCCAGCAAAATTGGACCGACTGCATCAGCTGTATCCAGTTCCTTCATCAGGTTATAGGCAATATTACCAGCAGCCAGGTTGGGGAAGATCAGGGTGTTTACGTCTTTGTCCACCAGTTCGCTGAAAGGATAATTCTCCTTCATCAGTTCTTTATTGAAAGCCACACTGGCCTGCATTTCGCCATCCACGATCAGTCCCGGATTTTTTTCTTTCACGATCAGTCTGGCTTTTGCCACCAGTTGGGCTTCGGGGGAATCACTGCTGCCGAAATTGGAATAACTCAGCATGGCAATCCGGGGAACAATATTGAAGTTGCGTACTTCCTTGGCTGCCATGAGAGTGATCTCCGCCAGTTCTTCAGCGGTTGGATTAAAGTTCACGGTGGTATCTGCCAGGAACAGCGGTCCTTTTTTCGTAAGCATCAGGTACATACCGGCAATCTTGGATACACCAGGTTCGGTACCGATCACCTGGATCGCCGGTCGAATAGTGTCCGGATAATTTTTGGTCAGACCAGAAATCATCGCATCCGCATCTCCGCATTCCACCATCATCGCGCCATAATAGTTACGGTCGCGCATGATCTTCCTGGATTCATAGGAATTAAAGCCACGGCGGCCTCTTTTTGCCAGGAAGATATCGGCATATTTATTTCTTCTTTCTTCGTTCTCGTCACTGCGCGGATCAATGATTGGCAGGCTTTCGAGATCAATACCATTTTCTGCAGCGATCCGGTGGATGCGTTTTTCATCGCCCAGTAACATGGGATAGCCGATGCCCTCATCAAATACGATTTGAGCAGCTTTCAGAATCTTCACATTATCTGCTTCCGCAAACACGATTCTTTTGGGATCACGGCGGGCTTTGTTACCAATGACACGCATCACCTGGTTATCCAGTCCCAGTCGCTTATTCAGGTTATTGATATAGTTGTCCCAGTTGGCAATCGGCAATTTGGCAATGCCACTATCCATTGCGGCTTTGGCAACCGCAGGCGCTACCGTGGAAAGTAGTCTTGGATCCAGTGGTTTGGGAATGATATAATTCGGGCCGAATGAAATATTCTTTTCATTGTAAGCCATGTTCACAATATCCGGAACGGTAGTCTTGGCCAGATCAGCCAGGGCCTTCACCGCAGCGAGTTTCATTTCTTCGTTGATATGTTTTGCTCTAACATCCAGTGCACCCCGGAAGATATATGGAAAGCCCAGTACATTGTTCACCTGATTGGGATAATCACTTCGGCCGGTGGCCATGATGATATCTTTCCGGGCACCGGTGGCATCTTCCCAACTGATTTCAGGATCGGGGTTGGCCATGGCAAAAACAATTGGATTTTTAGCCATGCCTTTTACCATTTCAGCTGTTACGCAATTACCAGAACTCAATCCGATGAATACATCTGCATCCTTCATGGCTTCTGCCAAAGTCATATCGTGTTTTCCATTGGCATATTGAATTTTCAATTCGTCCAGGTCCGTTCTTCCTTTGTGCAGCACTCCTTTACGGTCAAACATCAGGAAGTTTTCATGCCGGGCTCCCAACGCTTCATAGAGTCGGCTGCAGGAAATAGCAGCAGCACCTGCCCCATTCACAACAAATTTTGCTTTTTCGATTTTCTTTTTTTGAATTTCCAATGCATTCAATAATGCAGCGCCCGAAATAATGGCTGTTCCGTGCTGGTCATCATGCATCACCGGAATCTGCATCTGTTTTTTCAGTTCTCTTTCAATATAAAAGCATTCGGGTGCCTTGATATCTTCAAGATTGATGCCTCCAAAAGTCGGTTCCAGGGCTTTTACAATCTGTACAAATTTTTCAGGATCCTTTTCATTGATCTCAATATCGAATACATCGATATCAGCAAATATTTTGAAAAGAACGCCCTTGCCTTCCATCACCGGTTTACCGGCTTCAGGTCCGATATCGCCCAGTCCGAGTACGGCTGTTCCATTACTGATAACGGCTACGAGGTTGCCCTTGGCGGTGTACTTGTAAACGTTCTCAATATCTTCAGCAATCTCCAGACAGGGAGCAGCCACACCGGGGCTATAGGCAAGGGATAAATCTCTTTGTGTCTTGGCTTCTTTGGTGGGGATTACTTCGATCTTTCCAGGCCTTCCCTTTGCATGGTATTCGAGGGCCTGTTGTTTGCGGAGTTCATTCTGCATATCGTTATTTTAAGCGTCGCTGCCGGGATCTTATGGCAGAGCGGGATGCAATGTACGCATTTATATTGCAAGGGGTTTTTAACCAGCCTTACGGGTGCTGATAGATTTTGTTATGATAACCGCACCTGACTGCCCAGCCAGGCCATCATTCCCATGCCGTTTTCTATGGCGTCTTCATCAATGTTAAAAGTTGGGGTGTGTACTCCGGATATTATGCCTTTTGATTTATTCATGGTACCCAGCCGGTAAAAGCAGGCGGGGATCTGCTGCGCATAATAGCCAAAATCTTCTGCCCCCATTCGTAATTCAGTTTCACTTACATTTTCTGCTCCCTGGAAGGTTTCCGCCAGCTGCCTTGCATTATTGCTGAGTTGCTCATTGTTCATCACACAGGGATAACCAACATCAATATGCAGGTATACGTCTCCGCCCATCGAGCGGCAAAGATTTTCAGCAGTCTGTCTGATGAGCTCATGTGCTTTGAAACGCCATTCTTCATCCATGGCCCTGAATGTACCCATCAGTTTTACTTCATTAGGGATCACATTGGTGGTATTGCCCCCATTGATCGCCGAGATAGATAATACAGAGGGATTGAAAGGATTATTGTTACGGCTGATGATTTGTTGTAAGGCAATGATCAGATGCGATGCAATCAGGATCGGATCCACTACCAGGTGCGGAGAAGCAGCATGCCCGCCTTTTCCTTTTACAGTAATATACAATTCATCAGCACTGGCCATTACCTGACCGCCGCGAAAACTTAACTTTCCCACTTCCATGGCCGTGTGTACATGCAGTGCAAGGATGCCTTGTGGTTTTGGATTTTCCAGAACACCATCTTTAATCATCAATGAAGCGCCACCTGGATTTTTTTCTTCGCCGGGTTGAAAGATCAGTTTTATGGTTCCTTCCCATTCGTTTTTTAATTCTTGTAATATTTTGGCAGCCCCCAGTAAACAGGTGGTATGTACATCATGTCCGCAGGCATGCATCACCCCGGGGTTTTGTGATTTATAAGGCAGGTCATTTTCTTCCAGTATCGGCAATGCATCCATATCGGCGCGCAGGGCGATGATACGGCTCTCAGGGTTTTTCCCTTTTATCAATCCCACTACACCAGTAGTGGCTTTTACTTCGAATGGAATGCCGAATTCTTTCAGTTTGCCCTGTACATATTTCGAGGTTTCAAATTCCTGGTAGCTCAGTTCAGGATGGGAGTGCAGGTGATGTCGCACAGCAATGAATTCAGGAGCAAATTGTTTGGCCAGTGATTGTATAGTCGAAAGCATTTGCAAATGTAGGGCATCCCGGTCCTCGAAAAAACCGCAGAAGTTCCGGTGATTTTCAATAATTTACAAACTAATGAAGTCACTGATTTGCTCCGCCTTGCTGATCTTGTATTCCTGTGCCGCCCAGGCACAGTCCGTGCAAGCGGTACCCTATCCTTTTTTAAATCAACCCATCTCTTTATTCCGGGATTCCCTGATCTGTGTAATGAATATGGATCTCGGAAAAACATATGATGAAAAACCTGATTGCCTGAGTTTCCGCCACACAGACTCCCTTGCTATCTACCGATATGGGTCTGTTGCCTTTCATGGAGTTATACTTTCTGTGGATACCCCAAACGGGCTCATTAGTAACATCGTGCATTTTAAAGCTTCCTTATGGGGAGTGGATAGTGTCAATGTAAAGAAAGATTTCCGGACCTTGACCGCTTTTTTCGATTCCACTATGGGTAAAAGAATTCCAGTGAAAAGGCCATTACAGGAAAGAGAAAAAGTATTAGTCTGGCGCACTCCTTCAAATCAAATCGCCCTGCAGCTGATAACATTCGAACGGAAAAAAGGTAGAAAAGTGGCGGCCATTTTTAACTTAGTAGTAGAACAATTGAAGAAAAATCCTTAATCAGCTTTCGTCTGATTCGCCACCCTTTCCGGGTTTCACTTCAATCACATCTTTCATGATAAATACACCCCTGGGGAAATAGGTGTTCATTCTTTTCTGATAATTTTCAGCGTCTTTCCGGTCTTTGAAATTGCCGGCCTTTACCCTGAAATAAGGAGACTGATACCAGAGATAGGCTTTGAGATCGGGGAAGTAGGTGTACACTTTTGTTTTGGCAGCCAGGGCTTCATCCCGGCTGGTAGTACTGATAATCATTAAACGAAAACCTTTGTCTGTACGACGGGAATCACGACTCGTGATCTCGTTGATACTGGCCTGCTTTTTTACAAGCTGGTCCAGACGGGAATCCTGGTGAATAATCACGGTAACACTGTCGTTGGCTGATTTGCCGGTACTGTCGGTCTGAGCCAGCAGGCTCAGCGTAAAAAGCGACAGAAAACTAGATAAAATGAATTTCATAATATTTTATAAGGCTCAAAATTCCCGCCAAATTTAGTATCCTCCCCCCGCACCAGCAATATTTTCGACGGGATGCCAGGTGGTTTTGATTTCCTGGGTGTCCATGATGAGGTAAGGCGACTGACCCTCAGGGCTTTCCCAGTTCTTTCCGGCGTAAAAGAAAACCCTTTTCAGGTTTTGGGCGCTTTTTTGCCGGATGAGTTGCTGTACCTCAGAATTATTTTCACAATAAATGGTTGCATTCACGTCCATATGATCGGCCATCCAGCTTTGCAGTTCGGCCGGCTTTCCTGTCAGGATATTCACCACGCCTCCCGGTAAATCGGAGGAATGCAGTACTTCTGCCAGGGTGACGGCACAAAGTGGTTTGGTTTCAGATGCCAGGATGATACAGGTATTACCACCGGCTATGACCGGAGCCATTACAGAGACCAGACCAAGCAGGCTGTCCTGCTGCGGTGCGATGATGGCCACCACACCCGTGGGTTCCGGAACGGAAAAGTTAAAATGAGAACTGGCAACCGGATTCACGGCACTGAATAATTGCTGGAATTTATCGCACCAGCCGGCATAGTAAATCAGCCGGTCAATGGCCAGGTTTACTTCTTTTTCAGCCTTCGCCTTAGTGCTATCCTGCCTGATTAATTCTTCGATAAACTGGGCCTTCCTGCCTTCCAGCATTTCGGCCATGCGGTAAAGAATCTGGCTCCTGTTGAAAGCTGCTCTGCCGCTCCAGCCACTAAAGGCGCCACGGGCTGATACAACCGCATCGCGGAAATCTTTACGGGAGCAAAGACAAACATTAGCAAGTTTGTCACCCGCAGCATTCACCGGAATATAATACCGGCCTGATTCGGTTCTGGGGAATTGCCCGCCGATATAAATCTTGTAGGTCTTTAGTACTTCCAGTCTGGTGGTCACTGGTTTTTTAATTGTTTTTTCCATCCTTATTTTTTTTACCGCGGAGAACAGGAGATCGCGGAGTTTACGCAGAGTAGATTCTTCTCTGCGTAAACTCATTTTCTCATGTTCTCTGCGGTGAATAATTCAAATCAACTAATTAAATTCACATAAGGCAATAATCCATGCAACCCGCCTTCTCTTCCAAACCCGCTTTCTTTATAACCACCAAAGGGAGAGGAGGGGTCAAACTTGTTAAAAGTATTGGCCCATACCACTCCGGCACGCATTCTTTTGGTAAGGTTGAAAATTTTGGATCCTTTATCTGTCCATACCCCCGCACTTAATCCATAGGGTGAGTTATTCGCTTTTTCAATTACTTCGTCATCGGTACGGAAGGTCAGGACTGACAGTACCGGTCCGAAAATTTCTTCCTGTGCAATCCTATTACTTTGTGCCACATTGGTAAAGAGGGTAGGCCGGCAAAAAAATCCTTTACCTGGCAGGCGACAGCTGCTTTCATACATTTCTGCACCTTCCTGTTTGCCGATTTTGATATAGCGTTGAATAGTGTCCAGTTGCTGTCTGGAATTGATGGCACCTATATCTGTGTTTTTATCCAGCGGATCTCCCACGATCAGGGTTTCCATCCGGTCTTTTAATTTCCGGATCACTTGTTTGGCCACTGATTCCTGAACATATAAACGGGAGCCGGCACAGCAAACATGGCCCTGGTTGAAATAGATACCATTGATCACGCCTTCTACGGCCTGGTCAAGCGGGGCATCTTCAAAAATGATATTGGCCGCCTTGCCACCCAGTTCAAGGGTTACTCTTTTTTGTGTACCGGCAACGGCTCTTTGTATCAGCTTGCCTACATCTGTTGAACCGGTGAAGGCGATTTTATTAATATCCGGATGATTCACCATCGCGGCACCGGTAGCTCCGGCACCTGTAATGATATTGACTACACCGGGAGGCAGGTCTGATTCCTGAATGATCTCGGCCAGTTTCAATGCCGTGAGCGGAGTGGTTTCGGCTGGCTTTAATACAACTGTATTTCCCGTGGCCAGTGCCGGTGCAATTTTCCAGGCCGCCATCAATAAGGGAAAATTCCAGGGAATGATTTGTCCGGCTACCCCTAATGCAGCTGTTTTTCTGTTAGGAAAAGCATATTCCAGTTTGTCGGCCCATCCGGCATAATAAAAGAAATGGTTGGCCGCCGTGGGTACATCAAAATCACGGCTTTCCCGAATGGGTTTACCGCCATCCAGGGTTTCGATAATGGCCAGTTCCCTTGCTTTTTCCTGTACCATTCTTGCAATTCGGAAAATATATTTTGCCCTTTCTTTAGCGGGCATTTTCTTCCATGTTTTTTCATAGGCGTTCCGCGCAGCACTTACGGCTTTGTTCACATCGGCTTCATTGCCTTCGGCCACTTCACTCAGCTTTTCTTCATTGGCAGGATTGATACTGGCGAAGTACTTGCCTCCGGCAGGTTTTACCCAGCTGCCATTGATAAAATGATCATACTTTGGTTTGATGCTCGCTGCCGATTTACTTTCCGGCGCAGGATCATAGCTCCAGCTGGTATCAAATTTCAATTTGATGGTATTGCTCCTGGCAGCTTTTTTCTTTTTTGTTAAGGCCATAATTTTATCTTTTGCAAGCGGACAAAACACTATTCGATTTGGCAGGTTTTAAAGCCCCCTTTAGGGGGTTGGGGGTTCTAATCCACACTAAAATAATTCGCCGCCTGGTACAATCCTGTTTGCTCCTTTACAATCTGCATCAGTACATCATTCGCTAAACTGCTGGCGCCAAACCGGAACCATTCATTATTCAGCCAGGCATCTCCCAGCACTTCTTTTACCATCACCAGGTAATGCAGGGCAAGTTTGGATTTGGAAATACCTCCTGCGGGTTTCATGCCGATCATTTTTCCTGTGGCATAATAAAAATCACGGATCGCTTCCAGCATCACCAATGTAACCGGCATCGTGGCCGCCGGCTGAATTTTTCCGGTGGAGGTTTTGATAAAATCAGCTCCGGCATGCATGGCAATATCACTGGCCCTTCTTACTTTATCGAATGTGCCGAGTTCACCAGTTTCAAGAATCACTTTTAAACGGGCTTCGCCACAGGCTTCTTTGATCGCAGCAATTTCATCAAAAACAAACTGGTATTCACCGGCATGAAATTTACCCCGGCTGATCACCATATCAATTTCATCAGCCCCTTCCTGAACGGCATAACGGGTGTCCCTGAGTTTTACATCCCTGGGTGCCTGTCCGCTCGGGAAAGCCGTGGCTACAGAAGCTACTTTGATCCCGGAACCATCCAGTGCTTTTTTGGCCACTTTCACCATGCTGGGGTATACGCAAACAGCTGCCACGGTCGGGATTCCTTCCACGGCATCGTGTGGATGCATGGCTTTGTAACAAAGCTGTTTTACTTTTCCATCGGTGTCCTTTCCTTCCAGAGTAGTGAGATCAATCATGTTCAGCACCAGTTTCAGCCCGTTCATCTTGCTGTCTTTCTTGATGCTGCGTTTGGTAAAACGGGAAGCTCTTTCCTCCACACCCACCTGGTCGATGCGGGGTGAAAGCGAGAAATCCGGGATGGTCAGGTAGGGTTTGGCAATGGCCATATTGCTCCAAATTATAATATTACCAAAGATAACCAAAGTTAAGGGGAAAGCTAGGCCCCTTCTTTACGTCCAACCGAAGCCTTTTATCATAATAATTAATTGCTTTTGCCGGATTACGTTAAATTCGGCTTTCTTAAAAAAACCACACTGATATGAGAAAACCAGGTTACTGGCTCGCAGGACTATGCTGTTTGTTTTTCAGCATGCCGCTTTTTGCGCAGCCCACTTTTCCGGAAAACGGAACTGCCGATCCAAGGCACGGCTATTATGCCTTTACCAACGCTGTTATTGTAAAAGATGCCGGCACCACATTGACCAATGCCACGCTGGTGATCAAAGACGGAAAGATCACGGCCGTAGGAACCGGCTTAGCGGTGCCTGCGGGTGCCGTAGAAGTGGATTGCAAGGGAAAATTTATTTACCCTTCATTCATTGATATCTATTCTGATTATGGAACACCGGCGCGTCAGCAACAGACCGGCGGATTCAATTTCAATCAGCAGCCACAACTGGAGACCAATGTAAAAGGGCCATTTGGCTGGAACCAGGGTATTAAGTCCGATGTGGATGTATACCGTGTTTTTTCAGTAAATGATGCCAATGCCAAACCCTTACGGGAAGCCGGCTTTGGTGCAGTGCTGACCCATGTAAAAGATGGAATAGCACGTGGAACCGGTGCCGTGGTAAGCCTGGCCAATGAAAAAGAGAATCTGGTGATCATTAAAGAAAAAGCTTCAGCACATTATTCTTTCAATAAAGGCTCATCCACGCAATCTTACCCCAGTTCTAAAATGGGTTATATCGCATTGATGCGCCAGACTTACCTTGATGCTGCCTGGTACAAAAGCAAACCATACAAAGAAGGATTTAATGCGACCCTGCAGGCCTGGAATGACAATCAGGGTCTCCCGCAGATTTTTGAAGCCAATGATAAATGGGATAACCTGCGTGCCGACCGGATCGGTGATGAGTTTGGCGTGCAGTATATCATCAAAGCCGGTCAGAATGAATACCAGCGGATCAAAGAAATGAAAGCGACCAATGCTACATTTATTCTTCCGCTCAATTATCCTCAGGCTATGGATGTGGAAGATCCGGCCGATGCCCGTTTTGTTTCTCTGGAAGATATGAAGCATTGGGAACTGGCTCCCACCAATCCCGCTGCTTTTGAAAAAGCCGGTATACCTTTTTGTCTGACCACCGCTGATCTTCGCAGCAGTGCCAGTTTCTGGCCCAACCTGCGCAAAGCGATTGAATATGGGTTGAGTGAAAACAAAGTATTGGAAGCCCTCACAAAAGTTCCGGCCACCACACTGGGGGTGTACGATAAAGTAGGTAGTCTGGAAGCAGGTAAAATTGCCAACTTCCTGAT
Source organism: Chitinophagaceae bacterium (assembly GCA_016720745.1). Lineage (GTDB taxonomy): Bacteria > Bacteroidota > Bacteroidia > Chitinophagales > Chitinophagaceae > JJ008. The sequence goes on from JADKKA010000019.1 coordinate 454,797, forward strand.
TACGAACGGACCAATCTTTCAGGATCGAAGCATCATCCTGTATAATTATGTACAGGGGATTAAATACAATGTAAAGAGTGATGATAATATCGCGGGCACTTATGCTTTAACAGTGAATACGCCTGCCGGTACTGAAAAATATACACTCGATGTAAAGTCAACCAGCTCACTGAGCATGTTTGCCAAAGACACCCTGAATACCCGTTTCAGTTTTGATGGCAAGCAGGTGAAACTGAGTTATGCACCGATGCAAAGAAGACAAAGGCCTGCTGGTGCTCCAACAGATTCAACCCGTCGCCCTGGTGGTGGATTCCCTGGTGGATTTGGCGGACGCGGAGCTGCAGCAGATCAGCAGTTGCCGGCAACAGCCACCAGACTGAGTGGTATCAGTAATGGTACCGAATGGAACGGAACCGGTTTAGATTCTTCCGGTAATTCACTCACCTGGACTGCTGTTTTCCAAAAAGCAGCGGAAGTAAAACAGGACAGTGCCCGTAAAAAAGATATGCCTGTTGTTGGAGCGGTTACTTATCCTTTCCTGCCTTATGGATGGGATGAAGCCAGTCAGCCCAAACAGGAAGCCATCCTGATCCGTAATGCGACTGTATGGACCAGCGAGAAAGACGGCATTCTTACCAATACAGACGTATTGCTGAAAAATGGCAAGATTGCTGCAGTTGGTAAAAACCTGAATGAACCCGGTGCCAAAGTGATTGATGGAACCGGTAAACATGTATCACCTGGAATTATTGATGAGCATTCGCATATCGCAGCGGCCTCCATTAATGAAGGGGCACAATCCGTGACTTCAGAAGTAAGGATTGCCGATAATATCAATCCGGATGATGTGAATATTTATCGCCAGCTGAGTGGCGGGGTTACATCTTCACATATCCTGCATGGTTCAGCGAATGTAATCGGCGGACAAACCCAGTTACTGAAACTGCGCTGGGGGGCCAATGATGATGATATGAAATTCAAAGGCTGGCCCGGACAGATCAAGTTTGCATTGGGCGAAAACGTGAAACGTTCCAATTTCAGTCTGCCCGGTGGAAATAACCGCTATCCTGATACAAGAATGGGAGTGGAGCAGGTTTTGATTGATGCATTTACCCGTGCCAAAGACTACAAAAAGGAATGGGATGTATACAATACAGAAAAGGACAAGCTGGTAAAAGCGAAAAAGCCGCTGACCGGTTTGGTTGCTCCCCGCCGCGATCTGGAACTGGATGCGCTGGTTGAAATTTTGGAGAAGAAAAGATTCATCACTTGTCACTCATATGTGCAAAGTGAAATTAATGGTGCAATGAAAGTAGCAGAGCAGATGGGATACACCGTGAATACTTTCACCCATATCCTGGAAGGGTATAAAGTTGCAGATAAAATGAAAGCACACGGTTCATTCGTATCTACCTTCTCTGACTGGTGGGCCTATAAAATGGAAGTGGAAGATGCGATTCCTTATAATGCTGCCATCATGCACAAAGTCGGCCTCGTAGTTGCCATTAATTCTGATGATGCAGAAATGGCCCGCCGCCTGAATCAGGAAGCTGCCAAAACCATGAAGTATGGTGGATTAAGTCCTGAAGAAGCATTGAGCCTGGTTACTATCAATCCTGCCAAGATGCTGCATGTGGATGATAAAGTAGGCAGTATTAAAGTTGGTAAAGATGCTGATGTGGTGGTTTGGAGTGACAGTCCACTGAGTATTTATGCCAAATCACTTTACACCATTGTGGATGGTACGGTTTATTTTGACCGGCAGAAAGATGAGCAACTGCAAAAACAGGTAGATGCTGAACGTGCCAGGCTGGTGAAGAAACTGAATGGTGAGAAAAGAACCGGCGCACCAATGATTCCCGCTACTCCTTCTTACCAGATCATGCACTCCTGCAGTGATCATGGTCATAGCCATGGATTGCTGGTGATTGATGCTGATAATTTGGATAACAACTAAAACCAAGTACAATGAAAAAAATATTATTCATCGCTGCATATATCTCAATCACAGTGGCCGGATTTGCACAGGCCAATGTACTGCCGGCGAAAAAACAAACCAGTGATATCGTGATCACCAATGCCACGGTGCATACCGGTACCGGACAGGTACTGGAAGGTGTGAATATTGTAATTAAAGATGGTAAGATTGCTGCCATTGCCAAAGGTGCAACCGGTGCTGCAGATGCACAGGTGGTGGATGCCAAAGGGAAACATGTGTATCCTGGATTAATCCTGCCAAGTAGTAATCTTGGTTTGGTGGAGATCGGTGCGGTGCGTGCCTCCAATGATAGCCGCGAGATTGGGGATATGAATCCCAATATCCGTTCCATTGTAGCTTACAACACCGATTCAAAAGTGATCAATACCCTTCGTTCAAATGGTATACTTGCAGCGAATGTGATTCCGCAGGGTAGTTTCCTTGCCGGTTCTTCATCCGTGGTGCAATTAGATGCGTGGAACTGGGAAGATGCTGCCGTAAAAACAGATGCCGGTATGCACCTCTTCATGCCTACCCTGATGCCGCGCCCCAGTTTTGGCCGTGGTGGCGGTGGTGGACAGGGTGGTCCTAATGCCGGAGGCATGCCAACCGATCCGGTGAAAGAAGGACTCGAAAAAATCGAACAGCTCAAAGCCTTTTTCCGGGAAGCCAAAGCCTATGCGGCCAGTCCGGCAAAAGATGAGACCAATCTCAAATACGAATCTGTAAAGAACCTGTTTTCTAAAAAGCAGAAATTTTATGTACATGCCAATACGGTGAAGCAAATGCTGGTTGCCCTGGATTTTGTAAAAGAGTTTGGGTTTGACCTCGTGATCATGGGTGGCAGTGAAAGCTGGCAGATTGCGGACCTGCTGAAACAGAACAATGTATCAGTGGTGCTTCAGCAAATGCATAGTTTGCCAACCACTACGGATGATGATGTGGACCAGCCTTATAAAACAGCGGCGGCCCTTCAAAAGGCAGGAGTACTCTTTTCAATTTCAGATGATGATTCACAAACCCGCGGCCGGAACCTGGCTTTTAATGCGGGTACCGCCGTTACTTATGGGTTGTCAAAAGAAGAAGCACTGGCTGCCATTACCCTGAACTCAGCTAAAATCATGGGAGTAGCGGATAAAACAGGCAGCATTGAAGTGGGTAAAGAAGCCAATATCATCATCAGTTCAGGTGATATCATGGACATGAGCACCAGTAATGTAACGGATGCATTTATTCAGGGAAGAAAGATCAACCTGGATGATAAGCAAAAACAACTCAGCGATCGCTATGAGCAGAAATATGAACTGAAGCAGAAGAAAGGGTTTTAATCTCCATCTTGCTGATAAAAACATGGGCAGTCCGGGTTATCCCGGGCTGCTTTTTTTATGATCATCTTTTAATCTCCTGATACAAGGCTGATTGATCCCGCTGCATGCAGGTATCAATGATTCTCTTGATGAGTGTCATCCATCTCAATGGATTCACCGCAATGCGGACAACGGTGTGTTTTATTGACCCTTCTTTTTCTGAATTCTTCCATAAAGCCGGCCGAGAGGATACCGGCAGGGATGGCAAAGAAAGCAACCCCGGTAAGCATTATCATGCCCGACATCAATTTACCGATGGCGGTCATCGGATACATGTCACCATAGCCGGTAGTGGTGAGTGTGACCACCGCCCACCATAGTGTCGCCGGAATACTGGAAAATTTTTCACCATTTTCCGGGTGCCGGTGTTCCGCGAAATACATGATACAGGAAGCGATGATGATCAGAAAGATGGCGAGCACAAAACTGATCGCCAGTTCTTTTGCTCTTTTCTTGAATACATTGGCGATCATATGCGCCGAATCTGTATATGCCGTTAAACGGAATAGTCGCAGTACCCGTAGGAGCCTGAGCATCCTGATTTCACGGAGGTCAATACCCAGTCCAAAAAATAAATGCAGGAAAAAAGGAAGGATGGCCAGTAAGTCAATTAATGCACCCGCAGAAAACATGTACTTCAGCCTTCCCCAGAAACTGTGCTTGTATTTTTCTTCGTGGTTGCTGCTCCAGACACGCAGTAAATATTCAATCGTAAAAATGATAACGGAAATCAGGTCGAAATAATAGAAGAAATCGCTGTACTGATCATGTAATGCCTGTACGGTTTCCAGGATCACTGCAATCACATTCAGAATGATGAGTACAATGATAAAGATGTTGATGATCTTGTCCCAGTGCTTATCACCTACTATTTCCGGATGGAGCAGGCCATGCACCTTTTTTTTGGTTACCCTGTACATAGTCAGTCAGCTTTGTGCTGCCTAAGTTAAAAATAAAATCCCTCCCATCGGATGACGGGAGGGATTTTTATCATTTAATCCGAAATACTTATTTCGGCATCATGTCTTTAGAAAGGGCCATTACCCATTCAGCCCATGCTTTGGCTTCTTCGGGTTTGGTAGCCAGTTTCATACCGATTTCGGTAGATCTCTTTGACCATTCCTGCATTTTAGTGCTCAGTTCAGCCAGTTTAGCTGGATCGCTCATGCCGGCTTTGTATTCAGACATGAAAACTGAATAATCGTTAGCAAATTTCTGAACCTCAGGATCAGAGAAAGTAGGAACACCGGCCAGTGATGAAACGGTTTCTGTGTTGGTAGTAGTGGTGGTAGTAGTAGTGGTAGTGGTAGTAGTATCGCCTTCAGGAGCTTTTTCATCCTTCTTTTTGTTGTTACAGGATACCATTACACCGGCAATTGCCAGTACTGCAAAGAGTTTTTTCATGTTCGTTGATTTTAATTTAGATTGTTGAATAGGGTGGCAAACCTAGACCTTTTTTTTGGAAACTCATATCGTTTTATTGCAAAGTTTCCTCACATGATCAGGGTATTTCCCCTGCGGTAACTACGCGAGGAAAATACCATGATCATCAGATTGTCAGACGTTTAGGCGTCTTTTCCGTGACAATGCTTGTATTTTTTGCCACTGCCGCAGGGACAGGGATCATTGCGTCCGATCTTGGGTGCGACGGTAACCGGCACCAGTTTATCCTGCTCATTGGCCGCATAATCTTCTCCGGCTGCATCCACTTCTTCCTTGTTTGCCTTCATCTTACTCATGTCAGTTTTTTGCTGACGTCCTTCCCGCAGGTTGGGATTTTCCTGCTGGAGAGGGATCGAAGAGTGGCAGAGGAAAGACACGATATCCTTGTTGACTTCCGCGTTCATATTACGGAAGAGATTATAGGCTTCCACTTTATAAATAACCAATGGATCTTTCTGCTCCAGGTAGGCGGTCTGTACACTCTGCTTCAAATCGTCCATGCCACGGAGATGTTCCTTCCAGGTATCATCAATCACCGCCAGTGTGATGGTTTTTTCCAATGCATTGGTGAGTTCAACACCCTGGCCGCTGATGGTTTTGTCGAGGTTGGCCAGTACATTCAATCCTTTACGGCCATCGCTAAAGGGCACGACCACATTTTCAATATGACTGCCCTGGGTTTGCCTGATATTTTTAAAAACCGGGATGGCCTGTTGCTGTAAATCGGTCTTGTGTTTGGAATATCTTTCTGTAGCCTCGCTATATAAACGGTCCGCCAATCCGGCCGCATCGGTTCTGCTGAATTCATCCGGAGTAATGGACGTATCCAATCCGAAATTCATGATACAGGCCATTTTGAATCCTTCGTAATCGTCCTGCTCACGGAATGAATCCACCAGTCCTTCTGCAACGGTTGAAAAGGCATGATCAATATCCAGTGCCAGCCTTTCTCCTAAAAGGGCATGATTCCGTTTATCGTACACGGCATTCCGCTGCTTGTTCATTACGTCATCATATTCAAGCAGTCTTTTACGAATACCAAAATTGTTCTCTTCCACTTTTTTCTGCGCCCGCTGGATACTGTTACTGATCATGCTGTGCTGGATCACATCTCCTTCCTTATAACCCAGCTTGTCCATGAGTGAGGCAATTCTTTCACTGCCAAACATCCGCATCAGATCATCTTCCAGGGACACATAAAACTGTGAGCTACCCGGATCACCCTGGCGACCGGCACGACCACGCAACTGGCGGTCAACCCGGCGGCTTTCATGGCGTTCGGTACCAATGATGGCCAGTCCACCGGCCTCTTTTACACCGGGCCCCAGTTTAATATCCGTACCACGACCCGCCATATTGGTGGCAATGGTTACCGCACCGGGTAAACCGGCTTCGGCTACAATCACCGCTTCCTTGGCGTGTTGTTTTGCGTTCAGTACGTTATGGGGAATTTTTTTCTGCTGGAGCATACGGCCCAGCAGTTCACTCACTTCCACCGAGGTAGTACCTACCAGACAGGGCCTGCCCGCATTTCTTAAAGCTTCAATTTCGTCAATCACAGCCTTGTACTTTTCCCGCTTGGTTTTATATACCAGATCCTGCTTGTCCTTACGGATCATCGAAATATTGGTGGGAATAGTTACTACATCCAGCTTATAAATACTCCATAACTCTGCTGCTTCTGTTTCCGCTGTACCCGTCATACCCGCCAGCTTGTGGTACATCCTGAAATAATTCTGCAGGGTTACCGTGGCATAGGTTTGTGTTGCCGCTTCAATTTTTACATTTTCCTTGGCTTCAATGGCCTGGTGTAATCCATCGGAGTAACGACGGCCATCCAGGATACGACCTGTTTGTTCATCCACGATCTTAATGGCTCCATCCATCACCACATATTCAATATCCTTGTCAAAAAGGGTATAGGCTTTCAATAATTGCTGTACCGTGTGAATCCGGTCGGCCTTCTGGGCATAATCATTCAGCACCACTTCTTTCTGCTGCAGTTTTTCATCGGCTGACAATTCGCTTTTTTCAATTTCTGCGAGTTTGATGCCAATATCCGGCAGTACAAAGAAATCAGGATCTTCTCCGGTACGGGTGATCATGGCCAGTCCCTTATCGGTGAGTTCTACGGAATTATTTTTTTCATCAATATGGAAGAGCAGTTCCTCATCCACAATATGCATATTCCTTTGCTGATCCTGCAGGTAATAATTTTCTGCTTTCTGCATTTTTACCTTGATACCTGATTCGCTGAGGAATTTGATCAGGGGACTGTATTTAGGCAAACCCCGGAATGCCCGGAACAGGTTTAATCCACCACTCTTCGGGTCATCATCCCCTTCGGTCATTTTCTTTTTGGCTTCATTCAGGTTGTTCCGCACAATGCGTTCCTGTTCCTGAATCAGTGCCTGTACACGGGGTTTATGAATATGAAATTGCTGGTCTTCGCCCCTGGGAACCGGTCCTGAAATAATCAGCGGGGTACGGGCATCATCGATCAGTACCGAATCCACTTCATCCACCATGGCATAATGGTGTTTGCGCTGCACCATTTCTTCGGAAGTATGCACCATGTTATCACGGAGATAATCAAACCCGAATTCGTTATTGGTGCCATAAGTGATATCAGCGAGATAAGCTTTTCTTCTTTCTTCACTATTGGGCTGGTGTTTGTCAATACAGTCAACCTGCAGACCTAACCATTCAAAAATGGGGCCGTTCCATTCCTGGTCACGACGGGCCAGGTAATCATTCACTGTAACGATATGTACACCTTCTCCCGCCAGTGCATTCAGGTAGGAAGGGAGTGTTGATACCAGGGTTTTACCTTCCCCCGTTGCCATTTCTGAAATCTTTCCCTGGTGCAGTACCACACCACCAATCAGCTGTACATCATAATGCACCATGTTCCAGGTAACCTGTCCGCCTGCTGCTGTCCAGCTGTTGCGAAAAGTGGATTGATTCCCGTTGATGGTGACATAATCTTTCTTTACGCTCAGGTCCCTGTCCAACTCGGTAGCGGTGGAAACCAGTTCGGTATTTTCTTTGAAACGTCTGGCAGTTTCCTTTACAACGGCAAAGGCTTCAGGCAGGATTTCATCTAGTGCTTCTTCAATTTTTTTGTCCCGGTCTTTTTTAAGTTTATCCACTTCCTGGTAGATGGCATCTTTACCCATCAGGTCATTAAAAGGAAGGGCTTCCGCTTCTGTATTCTTATTGGCGATCTCCGCATCAATATCAGTCAGGTGCTGTTTGATTCTGTTGCGGAACTCCTGTGTTTTACCACGGAGTTCGTCATTGCTGATAGACTGATAAGCCTGGAAATGATGATTGATCTTCCCGATATAGGGTTCAATTTTTTTTACATCCTTTTCCGACTTGCTGCCGCCAAAAATTTTGGATATGAAACCGAGCATAAAATGAGTGTTAGTGGGTATTCTCCAATCAGGAGGTTTAAAGGATTTTAGTTCTGTCAAAAACGGTGCTACAACCTGTTGTGTGGCCAAATTGACAGTCCTTCGGGATTTCCCCGGAGGAGGGCAAAGATAATATAATTGGGGCAGTAGCGACAGCCCTGAATACTAATGCTTTAAAATGGTTTTTATGAAAGAAATACTGCTGATTTCCTGCTTCTTACTGACAGGATTAACCGGAAACCTGCAGGATCATGTCATAACATGGCAAGGCGATACCCTGGACTGCCGTTTTCCTGAGAATCCCCGTAAAGAGGGATTGCGCCCGGCATATAAATATCATAATGGGCATATTCGTTTGATGGCTGTCTTTACTAATGATTCGGTCAGGGCACTGGAAGCCGGACAGGTAAGGGGTTATTACCGGGAAAAACATGGAAAAAGGCTTTTATGTGATGGTCGTTTTGAATCCCGTAAGATGTTGTGGCCGGGAGATAAGGATACCAGCTGGTATTTCATGAATATCATTTCTGCAGGTAAATATGCCACGCTGTACAAGATATGGGAGGTTTTATATGAGCATCCAAGAGCTTATTATTTTGTGCATTTCAAAAAGGATAAGGATCCTTTATTCACTACTTATGTCAGCAACCGGAAAAGGATGCGGGAAATCCTTTCCGATGAGGATACAAAGGAAGGCATGGCGACATTTTTTACAGATAAAAAAGCCGGTTATGAAGCTGCTGTTAAAACTTATAACCAATTAAAAGAAGAGGCGGCGCTACGCTCTAAAAACTGAGGGTATTGCTTACCTTGCTTTATCAATAATCTATTTGCGTACACACCGCTCTATACCCATTCTTATTTTTTTCAGCAGTTTGCTGCTGGCTGCCTGTTTCAGCGCAGCCCGTGAGGAGCCCGCAGCCATGGACGATATTTTTTTTGAATACAGTGTCAATGCAGAAGAGGGAAATGACAGTGTTTCCGTTTTGCTGAAGTTCAAAGAATTTGATGAATATGGCCAGGCCATTTCGATTGAACCGGGGATGGTTTCCCTTGACGGGGTCAGCATCAGCGCAGACAGCACACCCATGACCGGCCCCTTTTATACCCTGAATAAACATATTAATGAGTTTACCGGCAAACACCGGATTGAAGTGGTGCTGCCCGATCAGAAAAAATACCGGGAGGATTTTAGCTTCCAGCCATTTTCACTTCGCGCAGCAATTCCGGATACTTTGAAAAGAAGTAAACTGCAACTGGAATTTAACGGGTTAGCAAGCGGAGAAGTGGTCCGGCTGATTGTTACCGATACCAGTTTTACCGGCGACGGTATTCACCGGCTCGATTCTATCTGGAACAACCGCCTGCTGATCACCCGAAATGAATTATCCTTCCTGGAAAGCGGCCCCATTAACCTGGAACTGACCCGGGAATCGGCCAAAAGACTCAGATACGGAACCAGTGCCGGTGGCGTACTATCCATGTCCTACAGTATCCGCAAAGAATGCTGGCTCCGGGATTAGCCTGTAAAAGAGAGATTTACACATCAAAACCACATTTGGGGACCTGTGAGAAAGAACAGGTAATAAGTCATGGATTTTTAGCCGCTTGCCCGTACTTTTGCGGCCAAATTCAGGGTGAGTGAAATAGGGGATGAGGGTCGTTTTTTACCCAACTTTGGTAAAGAAAGAATCAGTCCCGGTCACCAGCCACACAATTTAAATTTTCAACAATGGCAGGCCAGTTAAAAGAGGTACGTAACCGGATCAAATCAGTACAAAGCACCCAGCAGATCACCAAGGCCATGAAAATGGTGAGTGCGGCTAAACTCCGCCGTGCACAGGATGCGATTATCCAGATGCGGCCTTATGCCCAGAAACTGCAGGAAATGCTGAGTAATATTGTCAGCAACAGCGAAGGCGGTGCAGGCATGAGCCTGGCTACAGAAAGACCAGTGGAAAAAGTGTTGCTGATCCTCATTACCAGTGATCGTGGTCTGGCCGGGGCCTTTAATGCCAACCTGATTAAACTGGCTAAATCTACTATTGCAGAAAAATATACCGAGCAGCAAAAGAAAGGCAATGTAACCGTATGGGGTATTGGTAAAAAAGGGTATGAGTATTTTGTTCGGGCCAATTATAAAACCAGTGCCGACTTTAAAGATATTTTCCTGCAACTGAATTTCGGCAATGTTCAGAAAGCTGCCCAGGCAGCAATGAAAGCTTTTGAAGCAAAAGAATTTGATGTGGTGGAAATCATCTACAGTCAGTTCAAAAATGCAGCCACCCAGAAATTTGAACTGGAAAGATTCCTGCCCATTCCCAAAGTTGAAAAAAAGGCAGGAGCGGTGAAGGCCGACTTTATTTACGATCCTTCCAAGGAAGAACTGATCGCAGAACTGATGCCCAAGATCCTCAATACACAATTATATAAGGCCGTTTTGGATTCCAATGCCTCTGAACATGGTGCCCGTATGACGGCCATGGACAAAGCCAGTGAGAATGCCAATGAAATGCTGCGTGCCCTGAAGATTTCCTACAACAGAGCCCGCCAGGCAGCTATCACTACTGAGCTGACTGAAATCGTGAGCGGAGCAGCTGCTTTACAGGGTTAAGCCAGGTACGGGTTGATTCCAGACGGGAAATAAAGTCCTGCTTTTAATTTATTTTCTAACATTCCCTTCGCGGAACTGTTGATAAGTGTGTTTTTAATCCAATAATACGGATTGTATTTTCGTTTCAGTTAACGGTTGCGATTGTATCGCCAACAATATTATTTGAGTATAATAAAACAAAAGTCCTTTCAGGGACAGGGTTGATATGGAAATAGCTAATCTGATACCACATATTGAAGCACTTATTTTTGCCAGTGAAAAACCTTTAACAACTTTAGAGGTAACAGAACTGGTCAATAACGGTTTTGATGAAGAAGAAGAAAAAGTGAATCTGGACCAGGTGGAAGCCGCACTGGAAGGCATCAGGGAAAAATACAGCGCCGAATTTTATCCCTTTGAAGTAAAACAAAGCGGAGGTGGATGGCAATTCCTGACCAAGGTAGCTTTTCACAAAACGGTTGCTCAGCTCAACAAGGATAAATTCCTGAAGAAACTGTCGGCAGCAGCCATGGAAACCCTCGCCATCATCGCATACAAGCAACCAGTAACAAAAGGAGAGATAGAAGCCATTCGTGGGGTGAGCAGTGATTATGCCGTGCAAAAACTGCTGGAGAAAGAACTCATCATCATCAGTGGCAGAAATGAAAAAGCACCGGGTCAGCCCCTGCTGTATTCCACTTCATCCAATTTCATGGATTATTTCGGTATCAATTCATCTGATGAGTTACCCAGGATCAAAGAAGTACTGGCCGACCAGCTGGTTGAACCCACTATGATCAGGGATGGCCAAACAGAAGAGCCAATTGAAGAAGAATTAACCGGTGATCAGCCCGACGAAATCACGGCCCTGGCCGTTACGGAAGGCGGTGAATTGATTTTAAACGGCGACGGAGCCGCTGAAGAAGAGAACTAACCCTTGCCATATTTCCAAATTTGCTATGCCACCTGGTCCGGGTGGCATAGCTGTTTATAAGTATATTCGCAACCATCATGCCCGTACAAATATCAAATGAAATATTACTGCAGGCGGCCCGGGATTACGGAACGCCGCTCTATGTGTATCACGCTGAAAAAATCAGGGAACAATATGAGCAACTGGTCAGTGGGTTTTCCATCCTGGATACCCGTTTTTTCTATGCCAGTAAAGCGCTCACGAATATCAGCGTGCTGAAATATGTAAAGAGCATTGGCTGTAATATTGATTGCAGTTCCATCAACGAAGTAAAACTGGCCCTGCATGCCGGCTTTGAACCTTCCCGGATTCTATATACCTCCAATGGAATTGCTTTTAGTGAAATTGAAGAAGCAGTAGCGGCAGGTGTACATATTAATATTGACAGTTTATCCAATCTGGAAAAATTCGGTCGTACTTACGGACATACCTACCCGGTGGGTATCCGCATTCGCCCGAATATCATGGCAGGGGGGAACCTGAAAATTTCAACCGGACATGATGCCAGTAAGTTTGGTATCCCGGTGAACCAGCTGGATAGGATTGAATCGCTGGTTAAGGAAACTAATTTACATATCCGCACCCTGCATATCCATACCGGCAGTGATATCAAAGACCCGGATGTATTTGTACAGGGGATGGAAGTATTGTTTGAATTGATACCACATTTTCCGGAACTGGAAGTGATTGACCTTGGAGGCGGATTCAAAGTGCCATATCGACCTGGTGAAACTGCCACCGATATTCCGCTGCTGGCGCAGAAAATAAAAGAAGCATTTGATGCCCATCCCATTGCAGGGGATAAAAAATTTCAGCTCTGGTTTGAGCCGGGTAAATTCCTGGTGAGTGAATGTGGTTACCTGCTTGCCGAAGTAACAGTGATGAAAAATACAGGCAATATTGAATTTGCGGCAGTCAACAGCGGTCTCAATCATTTGATCCGCCCCATGATGTATGATGCCTATCACCATGTACTCAATCTGTCGAATCCGGATGGACCGGTAAAAAAATATACCGTCACCGGTAATATCTGCGAAACCGACACTTTTGCAGCAGACCGCGATCTTCCCGAAATCCGTGAAGGAGATATCCTGGCACTTTGCAATGCAGGTGCCTATGGTTTTGAGATGTCATCCAACTATAACTCCCGTTATAAGCCGGCAGAGGTTTTGATCCGTGAAGGAAAATCCTCGCTGATCCGGAAGAGAGACAATTTTGAAGATTTGATCCGCAATCAGATTGGTTGAAATTAGTCGGATTTCCTGACAGTAATCGTGGTCGTTGTTTTCGCCGTCACCGGCAGGTTGCCAAAAGAGCTCTCGGTGCTTCCCTGTGAATCGGTGATTTCCGTTTTTTCTTTAATGATCCCTGTCGTCCGGTCCAGAATGATCTTACCGGTAGATTTATTTGTCATAGTGGTAGTGGTGGGATTTCCCATGAACTCTGCTTTTGTAATGCTGGAAGAGTTCGTGGCAAAATCAACAACAATCGTACTGTCATTGATATCCGCCAGGCGATAAGCAGCATCGTACCGGCCGGATTCATTGCTGGTGGAACGGGTCCAGGTTTGCCCTTTTCCGGTTACTGTATCCGGCAGTACTTTAAAAAAACTGGCGGCTCCTTTGGCCGGTGGCTGCACCAGTTCAAAAACTTCTTTCATCATATTGCTGATAATCGCAACCCGGGGATCTGTATTGGTCAATGTTACTTTTTCAGGCATCACGAGTAATACCGTACCGGTTGGATTAATCACCATATCAAATTTCTTTTCCAGCAATTCCTGGATGGGTTTGCCAAATTGTCCGTTCAGGTCTTTCTCATTCCTGGAATCAAAACTTCTTTGCTGTCCCATGCCGTCAAATGAAAAAGCCACTTGTTTTACGGTATGGTTCAATGTGCTGTTGTCGGCAGTTGCATTGGTTACTTTGTACACATGTTTACCGGTAGCATCAACAGTAAAATCAATTGCCTGCCCCATGGCTTGCTGGGATACTGTGTTTTTGACCTGTAAAGTAATTTCATATTCTTTCCCCTGTTCAAACAAAAGAGGAATCGGCGCCTGTTGGGCAAAAAGCGCAGAACTTAACCAAAGACATCCGGACAGAACAGTGATTTTTTTCATGCAGTAGATATATTGCTCAAAGTTGACGATTCCTGCGCTGATTCGTTGCAGTTGGGGGAAAAATAATTCCCTGGGCTCAGCGCCAAACCCGTTCTGGTTTCAGTCGTAATTCCTATTTTTAAATAACATTTAAAATCTGATCTATGCCAATAAGAATGACCGATGATCCGGTGGATCCAAATCAACAGGATGATGGTGGTGGTGGGGGTGGGAGAAGACCCTCTTTTCCGGGTGGAGGCGGGGGAGGAGGACTCATGTCTTTATTACCCATGCTGCTGGGTTTGTTCAAGGGGAAAGGAATTATTTTATTACTGGTGATTGGTGCCGGTGCCTACTTCCTCCTGGGCCGTGGTTCCTGTAATCCTTCTGAAATCGTTAAGAAATTCTCTGAAAGCGGATATAATTTCAGTCCCTCCGAATTCAATAAAGCTTCCGTTTATGAGGGACTGGAAGATGATGCCAGTAAAAATCCTTTGCCGGAAGCGGTATCCCTGCTTCGTTTTGCTCCTGATCGCGGTAACCAGGGTCAGCAGGGAAGCTGTGTGGCCTGGAGCTGTGCTTATAGTGCGCAAACCATTCTCACGGCAGCGGCCACCGGACAGGACCCCAACCGGATTGTGTTCAGCCCTTCCTATCTCTACAACCAGATCAAACTCGAAGGTTGTCAGGGTTCCTATATCCAGCGGGCCATGGAATCCATGCACCGTAATGGTGGAGTACCCCTCAGCAGTTACCAGTATGATGATCAGGATTGTGACCGCGAACCCTCTTCTTCAGATATTCAGAATGGGCGTCAGAACATTATCCATGGGTTTACCCGGATCACCAATGGAGATAATATCAATGAAATCAGCGTAAGGGGTATCAAGGAACACCTGGCCAAGGATGCACCTGTGGCCATTGGTATGATGGTGGGTACCAGTTTCATGCAGAATATGATGGGACAGGAACTATGGGAGCCCAGTGGTATGGATGATAGTCAGATGGGAATGGGGGGACATGCCATGTGTGTCATTGGTTATGATGACCGCAAATTTGGCGGGGCTTTTCAGATCATGAATAGCTGGGGACCGGAATGGGGACAGAACGGCGTGGCCTGGGTGCGTTATGGCGATTTCAAAAATTATGTACGGGAAGCCTATGGCATTGATCCGCTGCCCAAGAGAAGCAGTGTGGCCAATATTCCGCTGGAATGTAATATCGGTCTGGTGAATAACGATGGCGGAAAAAATATACCGCTGCGGGTCATGCCGGGCAGCAATGAATTCCGTACGGTCAGTCCCATTGCTATCGGTACCCGTTTTAAAATGTCAGTACAGAATGCCACCGAGTGTTATGTATATGTTTTTGGGAAAGATACCAGTACCACCAGTTATGTGCTCTTCCCCTATCTGAAACAGGGTGAAACCGTTTCCAAACACTCTCCTTATTGTGGAATTACCGGTTATCGGTTGTTTCCCAAAGCGCAGTCATTTGAGGCGGATAATATTGGTAACAGCGATCAGATTGCCATTGTGGTGAGTAAGGATGAATTGGATTACAATCAACTGAATGCAGCCATTAGCAGCAGCAGGAGGTCTACCTTTACCGAAAGAGTGAATGAAGCCATACAGTCGATCATGATTCGAAGCGCCCGGTATAATAATACAGCGGATGGAACGATTTATTTTAAAGTAGATGCCAATTCGAATAAGGCAGTGGCCTGTGTGGTGACGATTGATAAAAAATAATTATGAAACTTTTGAAGTATAGCCTGGTTCTCCTGTTTTTTTGTTCTTCTGTTACTGCCCTGGCCCAAACCGCACAGGTGATGTGGGGCGATGAATTCAAGTTGAAAATCCGTGATGCTGATCTGCATGTGGCCTGGGCGGATAATACCGGTACTTATTTTATTGAGGAACATCTGGTACTAACCAGTTATTTCATCATCGGATCGACTAGCCGGGAAAGTGCCGGTCTGGTAAAACTGGATAAATCCCTGAGTGAAGTGTACCGGAAAAGTTTTGATAAAGAGCTCCGGAAGAAAAAATACCAGGACATTTTGTTCAGTAAAAAGAAAATGTATCTCCTGGCCAGTGATTATGATAAAGGAGAAAGAACCATCAGTTTTTTTGCGATGGAGCTGAACAAAGCAAGTGGAGAGGCACAGGGTGACTGGAAAGAAATTTCCGTTTTCAAACTGGATACCAAAAGAGATGATTTAAAATTCAGGTGTACCCTCACAGAAGATTCCACCCGTTTTCGCGTGGTAACAGCAATGGATGGAGAAAAAGATACCCGCTATACCGTACAGGAGTTCAATGAAAATTTTGCGCCGGTATTCAGCCGGGTAGATATCGTGCATGAGGTGGAGCCGGAAAAAATTGATCTCGAAGACATCCTGCCGATTCCTAACGGGAATATTCTTTTTGTAGCCCGTCAGATGGATTACGAGGAGGGCAAGAAAGAAAAAAAGAGAAACCTGGTTTTTCAAAATTATAATCTGCGTCTGTATAATTCCAAAGGAGTTTTTATCAAAGAAGTAAATCCTGAAGTAGAAGGGCGCTGGTTGATCAATTCCAAATCAGTAGTATTGAAGAACGGTGATATCGGGCTGGCAGCTTTTTACAGCAATGCTAAAAAGGCCAGGGAAATCAACGGACTCATGATGATGCGAATCAGCAGTTCGGATGGGTCGGTGATCAGCCATTCCAACCAGGATATCAGTGCCAGCATGTTTACCAATGAATATGAAGAAGATGATGAAGAAGATGAAGATGAAACAAGAGCGGAAAAGGCAGAAAGAAAAAGGTTTGAAAAGTTATCAAAAGATGAGGATGGGATCAGCCGTAGCTACAAAATCAGAGCATTGACACCCACAGCTGATGGCGGGATGGCCCTTGTTGCTGAAAAATTTTATACCTACACCGTGCGGCAGTATAATCAGTCAACCCGCACCTGGTCCACTTATATCTACTATATCTCGGAAGACCTGATTGTTTCCAAGTTTGATGATGCCGGTAAAATCAGCTGGATAAAATTATTACCCAAAAGGCAACAGGAACAGGTCAGCAGTGGCAGCTTTATCAGTGCTTCAGATTATTTTGTGAGTCGCTTTCAGTTTCCACACTGGGGCGGTGTCAGTGTTTTTTCCATTCCCGGGAAAGAATACTTTCTCCATTCTCATGAACGATAATCCGAAGAATGAAGGGGTGGTAAGGGCCGGACAAAAAGCAAAAGCCATGCTGAACCCGAAAAAAAGTCATGCTTTTCTCCTGAATGTTGATCTGGCCACGGGTGAAATCAAGCGTAAATTTATTTTTTCTAACCAGGATGGTAACCCTGCTATGTTAAGACATGGGGTATTGATGGGGAATATATTTTATATGGTGGGAAAAAGAATGGGCGCCCTGGGGATTTTATCTAAACCCAGGATCGCTGTGGGTAAACTGACATTTAAATAATGGATGAAGAATTTCTTAAATTAAAGACATGAAAAAAAAAGATAATCGGTTTGCTGCTCGCTGTGATGTTTTTCGGTACCGGGTATTCTCAGGACCTCAGTAAATTCAATTTATATAAGCCCGCGGAAGATGCAGAAAAAGCACTGGAAGCGGTGGTGAAGCAGGCGAAAAAAGAAGGGAAACATGTATTTGTCCAGGCGGGTGGTAACTGGTGTATCTGGTGCGCCCGGTTCAATGATTTTGTGACAAAGGATTTATCCCTCGACTCAATGATTCAAAAGAACTATGTGGTCTATCACCTGAATTACAGCAAAGAAAATTTCAATAGTAAGCTGTTTGAGAAATTAAAATACCCGCAGCGGTTTGGCTTCCCTGTTTTCATGGTGCTGGATGGTAAAGGAGAATTAATGCACACACAGAATTCGGCCTACCTGGAAGAAGGAAAAGGGTATAGCAAGGATAAAGTGATGGAATTCCTGGGCCATTGGGCACCTGCTGCTTTTAATCCCGTTAATTACAAAGAACAATAATGAACCCGCATATCCAGGATTTTTTCAAACTGATTCGCAGTTCATTCCGGTACCGGATGTTTACCTTAATGAAATTGCCTGCTGCCTTTATCGCCGGTGTGATGGTGCGGGAGGTGGATGAAAACAAATGCCGGGTAACTGTCCCCTTTAAATGGCTGACGCAAAATCCTTTCCGCTCCACATATTTTGCCTGTCTGAGTATGGCAGCAGAAATGAGTACCGGTATCCTGGCCATGGCACAAATCTATAAACGCAAACCCTCGGTGTCCATGCTGGTGGTGAAAGTGGAATCGGAATATTTCAAGAAAGCAGCGGGGCGCACACAATTTATTTGTGAAGACGGCGCGAAATTCACCGAAGCAGTAGAAGAAAGTATCCGTACGGGAGAAGCCAGGACCGTTCAGGCACGCTCCATTGGTACCAATGCCAACGGCGAACAGGTGGCCGCATTTACCATCACCTGGTCATTCAAAGCAAAATCAACAACATGAAGATCACTTTTCACGGAGCAGCCCGTACCGTTACCGGTTCCAAACACCTGATTACTTTGGCCAATGGTAAAAAGATTCTGCTGGACTGCGGGATGTTCCAGGGTTTGGGAAAAGAAACCGATATCCTGAACCGCGATTTTGGTTTTGATCCCAAAGAAGTGGATGTGATGATCCTGTCGCATGCGCATATTGATCATAGCGGACTGATTCCGCGTTTGATTGCAGAAGGTTTTGAAGGAAGTATTTTCTGTACTTCTGCCACGAAAGATTTGACCACCATCCTGCTCCGGGACTCTGCTGAGATACAGGAAGATGATATTAAGTATATCAATAAAAGAAGGGGTGCAGAAGGAATGACCTATCTGCGTCCGCTTTATACCAGCGAGGATGCAGAAAAAGCAACCGAGCATTTTGTTGAGCAGCCCTATGATAAATGGTTTGATGTGTTAGAAGGGGTACAGGCCCTGTATACCGATGCCGGTCATATTATTGGCAGTGCGGCGGTGAGCCTGAAAATAAAAGAAAACGGAAAAGAAAAAAGAATCACTTTCAGCGGTGACCTGGGCCGGTACCGGGATGTGATTTTGAAATCACCGGAAAATTTTCCGCAGGCCGATGTCATTATCATGGAATCAACATATGGTAACAGCCTGCATGATAATAATATGACCACACCAGAAATGGTGCTTCGCTGGATTGAAAAAGCCTGTCTGCAAAAGAAAGGCAAACTGATTATGCCGGCCTTTAGTGTGGGAAGAACCCAGGAATTATTATATGCCCTGAACCAGCTGGAACTGGAAAACCGTTTACCTGATCTGGATTATTATGTTGACAGTCCGCTCAGTGTTGAAGCCACCGAAGTGGTGAAGAACCATCCGGAGTATTTCAATAAACGCATTCAGCAGGTGATGAAGTCGGACAATGATCCCTTTGGCTTCAAAGGACTCAAATATGTAAAAACTGTGGAGCAATCCAAGCAGTTGAACTTTATGAATGGTCCGATGGTGATTATTTCTGCCAGTGGCATGGCCGATGCCGGAAGGGTAAAGCACCATATCAGCAATAATATTGAGAACAGCCGGAACACCATCCTGTTTACCGGTTATTGTGAGCCCCGTTCTTTGGGTGGCAGACTGATGGCGGGAGATAAAGAAGTCAGCATCTTCGGCGTACAGCATGAGGTACATGCTGAAATAGGAGCCATCCGCAGCATGAGTGCCCATGGCGATTATGAGGACATGAGCCAATGGCTGGCCTGTCAGGATCCTGCACAGGTTAAAAAACTATTCCTGGTCCATGGGGAATATGAGGTTCAAAAAGATTTTAAACAAAGACTTGTTAAAAAAGGCTTCCTGGATGTAGAAATACCTTACCAGCACGAAGCCATTGGTTTAGGCTAAGGCAGCTACTGCCATTTTCACATCTTCTTAGTAATCCTGGCACCATTTTTTCCGTTTATATATGGAAGAACAAAACCTCCTTTGCTTTTTGAGAGCGAATTTTCTTAAACAATAAAAAGGAGAAACCATGAGAAATAAAAGCTATCTGTGGGTAATGACAATGGTATCCGTATTCCTGCTGGCAGGATGTGCTTCCACGGTGCACTTTGAAAAAGACGATACCACTGATTTCCGAAAGTATAAAACCTTTGCCTGGCTGGATAAGGATGGTGAAGGCCGGCAGGACCGGAACAGGAACAATGATTTAATGGAACAGAAGATCAAGGCCGCTATTACCACTGAAATGGAAAAATCGGCGGGATGGAGAGAAGTAAAAAACCGGCCGGATGTGTTGCTTAGTTATGATGTGCTGGTGGAGCGCAGTACGAAAGAAGTGAACAATCCGGTCTATTCAAGACCATTTACCCGGACGGTATTTAATCCTTACACCCGGAGGTATGCCACCATCTATTATCCATCGCAGTTCGTGGGATATGACCGCGACCGCGAGCCGATCCGCGAAGGAACGGTAACTATCACCATGATAGATGCAAGGACGGATAAAACCGTTTGGCAGGGTTGGACAACGGATGAAGTCAATAACCGGAATATGACGAGTAAGGAAATCCAGTATGCCGTGCGCTCGATCTTCAAAAAATTCGATATCGCAAAGAAATAGCCGTATCAGGGACGGTTTCGGACGGGACCTCCTCACCAGCGTGGGGAGGTTTTTTTATAGGTAGAAATGGAAATAATTAATTGTACAGATCTGTCTTCTGTTTTTTATAATGCAACTATTGCATTATATCGATCAGATAAAAAAAGGGGCCTGCTGTTTGCAGGCCCCATGCTCAGGGAATAATTATTAATGCCTGGATAAGAGTTTTTCAATGCCGATCGTAGCTCCCTGGTCATCATCAATCCTCAGCAGGTACATGCCTGCAGGCAGATAGTTCTCAAATTGCATACTTAAAATATTTGTTCCTTTTTTCAGGTTGACTTTTTCTTTTCTCACGACCTGACCACGGCTGTTCATCAGACTGATTGTGGCTTCCATGGATCGCTCCGTTGTCAGTTTAATGTTCAGGAGCCGGTCAAAAGGATTCGGCCAGATATTGAGTCCTGTTTTTGCCTGTCTTCTTACCGTGATGGTATTACTGAAAATATATTTTGAATCCTTATCTGTTTCCCGGATTCTGTAAAACAGGACCTGGTCAGTTGTTATTCCGGAAATATCATCTGCAAATTGATAATAGCGGCGGCTATCGCTGTTACCTGCAGCAGCCACCATTCCTATTTGAACAAATCTTTGACCATCCGTACTTCTTTCAATGATAAAGAAATCTGAGTTCAGTTCGGTTTCCGTTTTCCACTCAAGATTCACTATGTTACTGGTCAGCAATCCGCTTAACGTCAAACCGGTTACTGGCAATGGGATGAACCAGGTGATACTGTAAGTGGCTGCTGTTGGGTCAGGGAAACCGGCTGCATCCACATACGCATATTGGAAATTGACGGAGGAATATCCGGTGGTGGCACCCGTGATTTTAATCTGCATCAATGATGGATCAAAATGGCTGATATTGCCGGTGCTAGTTATTTGTGATCCATTATACCAGAGTTCTGCATTGGCTGGCAGGCTGCTGATATAAACAGTTTTGTTACTCAAAGTACATCCTCCGGCACAATCTTCCGGATCCAGTCCGCTAAAGGCAGGAGGATTACCGCCACCATTCAATGTAATAAACTGACCGGTTACCGGCTGACTGATATTGGTGCTATGCGGATCAGTTGATGGGACTTGTTCTATACCGAAATTGATATCCGGTACACTGGAATATCCGAATTGCATCGGTCCGATTAAACCGGGGTTACCTGAAATAGGAATACCATAATAATTCACACCGGTATAAGTCCATCCGTTTGGAAGATTTGCTGCAGGAGCCGGCTGTCCAATAGTGCCCTGACTACTTGATAATAAAAGACTGTAAACAAGACCTGGTGTTATATTACTGAAGCTATAAGTGCCGTCAGGTGCCACCAGGGTCGTTGCCAGTACGTTGCCGGATTCATCCACCAGATTCAGATAGAGTGCACCGGCATTGGGTGTTGATTCGGGGCCGTTGACGGTAGCATCACCATCAATGTCCTGCCAAAGATCACCGCTGATATCTATACCAATAGAGTTGATTGTAAGAAACAGTCTTGCTGTACTGCAAAGGCCTGCTGCGCCACTGCAGGTGGCCGGGTTCAGCACATAGTCACATACTTCATAAGTCAGGGTATCCTTTCCGTAATATCCGGCATTGGGGGTATAAGCAATCAATCCATTTCCCAATACGGTAGCTGTACCATGTAAAGGCTGTATAGTGATCGTTGGATTCATCAGGGAATTATTTTCCGGATCACTGTCATTGTCGAGTACACTATAGTATACAACGGCATCCTGTGGGGATGCTTCTGCCTGGTCATCTGCTGCCAGCGGTGCCGTATTGGAAGCATTGGCAATAGTAATAGTTACTGTCGCAGGTGAAGAACTGATCGGGCTGTTGCCATTATCTGTTACCCGGTATGTAAAACTAAATGAACCGGTGAAACCCATCGCAGGAGTAAAAGTGATCGTTCCATCAAAATTATTGGTCAGTGTACCTGCTGCCGGATTACTGAGTGCACTGATACTACCCACTGTTAAAATACCAGCTTCAGGATCTGTATCGTTGGAAAGCAGGTTGATCCGCAGGTCCTGGCAGGGAAGACCAGTACCGTTATCATCAGCGGCTGCAGGAGATTGATTGGATACGGTGATAACAACAAGTGCGGTGTCGCTCAGCGGGGAAGAGCTACAGGAGGCAGCTGTATTTTCAGTTATTGTATACACAAGTGTATCCATTCCAGTAAAGCCTGTTCCGGGGATATAAACAATATCACTACCGGAAACGGAAGCGGATCCATTCATTGGCTGTGTACTGATAACCGGATTACCAAGGGCAGTTCCTTCAGGGTCGGTATCATTGTTCAGCACAGAAATGGTAGCTGTTGCACCGGCGTTAATGGTGCTTATATCTTTAACTGCAAGCGGTGCTGCATTATTGACTGTGATATAAAAGTAGGCCGTGTCTTTTAGCGGACTGCCTGCATTATCAGAAATGATGAATGAAACCTGGTCGGTACGTGGTACGGTTCCGCTGGTATTAGGTGTATAGGTTACCGTGGTGCCGGTATAGGTAGCATTGCCATTGGCTCCCTGAATTACACCGGTTATGCTCAGGCTGTTTCCATCCACATCATTACATGTGCCAAGCGGGGTAGCGGTTACGGCCACTCCACTGGTTGTACTGGCAAAAGCCGGATTGGCAAGCGGTGCTCTGTTTGGAATAGCTCCGCAGGCAGTAGGTACTACATAAGTCACCGTGAGTTTTGGTCTGCTGGAAGTGGTGGTAGTATATTCTTTGGAAGCAAAGGTTGCGTAAATACTGGTACTGGCTGATTCATCGGTCTTCTGGATCAAGCCATAATTATTGGCAGGTGTACCGACCCATAACTGTACCTGATTGGTGATATCCCAATTATAGGTACCCGTTGCATTAATTGTAGTAGCCGCGAGTGCGGTCGCATTAAAGTCGCCGCCGGATGTTGTCCAGGTATTACCTGCACCGGTAGCAAAATTCAGCCAGGTTGCACCATCTGCTGTGCCGCTTCCGGATTTGGTTCCTTCCGTCCAGCTTCTTGTAAGCGCATATACACTAACGGGGTAATTAAAGCCACTGCTGACTGCGGTGGCCACTCCCGTAAAAATGGCGCTTTGAATAACAGCTGTTGCAGGGATTTCGCTGGTATTGAATTTGTAAATACCTCTCCGGATATTGGATCCGCTGGAAGTGCCGCCCGATTGTACAGAAGTAGATGCACCATAATTGGTGGTGGTTTTGCTGGAACGGATATAAGCATCATTAAAATTGCTGCTCGTACTGTTGGCAGTTGCGGCATTCGTGCCGGAAAATCCGTTCTGGAAAATCTTAGTCACGGTTCCTGCACCGGAACTTGCTTTGTATTGTCCGGCAGAACAGGCATCATCTACTATATTCACTGTAACCTGGGCCGTATCAATATAACCTTCAGTATTGGCTACTTCATACTGGAAATAATCAGTTCCTGATATGTCCGTATTCGATACATAGGTGATCGTTCCGTCTCTGTTGATGCTCACCTTGCCTTTCGCTGGTGCCAGTGGGATGCCTATAATTTTCAATGAGAGGTTTTGGGGATCCACATCATTGGCCATCACGGAAAGTATGGTAGGCTGGTCTTCGAGTACAGAAACATTATCATTAACAGAATAAGGTGCTTTGGATATACAGCTCAGGTATTTGAATTCAATGGCATCGGCATAAACATTTGTAGCGGATGCGGCATTGGTACTTACATTACCTGCACTGATTTTTATATGGGTAATACCCGATACAGATGTCGGTATCGCAAATTTGGAAATCACGGTTACGGAAGGATTGGCATTACTGGTGAAAACGGTTGTATTAGTCCATGGTCCGGATGAGGATTGGCCGATTTGTAATGACATTGTGCCAATAGAAGTATTCTGGTTTTTTTTCCAGTAGAGAATCAGGGTGTCTTTCGCACGCAGGGCCTGACTGGATCCAATACCCAGGATCAGGTTATTGGTATAAGCAGTTCCGAAATCAAGATAGTCTCCCGAATTGGAAGTACTGCTCCATGCATCTTCGTTGTCATCCAGTTGTGTGCCGCCTGCTGTTGCACTGGTGACTCCTGTGCTGGATACATAACCGGAGAGTGTACTAAAGCTTACTTCAGAAGGTCCATAAATGGAATTGACGGAGCAACCATTCACATCGGTGTTACCCACCTGTACGCTGATGGTACCTGAACTGCTGAGGCTATAGGTATTGGTAACAGTATAAGTGATGGTAGCCGTGCCATTGAAATTAGGATCCGGAATAAATGTTACCACAGAACCTGCATTGGACCAGCTGCCGGCATTGGCAGGTGATGCATCTCCAGTATTCAGGCTGGTAAAACTGATGGTGGATGTATTGGGACCGTCATTGCTCATCACATCAATGCTCACCGGTGTACCTGGAGGACAGGTTCCTGAAATAACAGCATTATCATTGGATACTACTGGAGATACAGGTGGCGGAAGTATAGTAATCGGGAATGATATAAAACTGGTCCGGCCACAATTATCTGTAACCGTACAGGTCACAATCTGGGCGCCGGCTGTTCCGGCAGGTGTAAAGCTGGTACTGGTAGCGGTGGGAGTGGAGAAACTACCACCGCAGGATGCTGTCCATTGATAAGTGAATGTGATACCGGGAAGTGGTGAAGAAGCGGATACGGAATAATTCAGCGCCACTCCATTGCTTACCTGTTGTCCGTTGGTAGTGCCTGATCCGGAAACAATAGGTGATTTAGGAGTGGTTTGGAAAAAACTGAAATTGAAAAATGCTCTTTGTCCGGCTACATCTCCGGCTGTTCCTTTGTTTTGTGAGTGACCAGCCTGATACATAATATATCCTCGGCTTGGATCATCAAATGCCCGTCCATAAACCAACACCACGGCGGCATTACTCAGATCGGGATTTACGGAGCTGACATTCGCTTGTGAGGGATCATAAGTGATAATTTTTGCACCGGGGTTCCATTTGGCTACGCCACCGGTTTGCCGGGGGATATAAATTTTTTCAGAGCCATTCAGGAAGGCTGCATCGATGGTTCCCATGAACTGGGAGATCGGATCATTCGGGAGCCGGTAAGTATAGGGCGTTGTGCCATCACTGTGGGCCGTCCATAATAACATACTGTTGCTGTTCGCATACACTGCATTCACCAGGGGCAGTGTGGCTGATCCGTCTTTAACGGTCAGAAAATTTGTTTGCTGGGCAGTGCTTGAAGGGTTCACCATATTCTCCAGAGCGCTTACGGCATGACAGCCGGCCCAGATACTGCCGAAATAATCTCTGTTCCATGCCAGTAGATTGTTATGGGTTGCCCAGGTGGGTTCGGCATGTGGCATGACAAAAAAATCATCGCAGGCACCTAATGTCTGCGGAGATTTCCAGTTATAAGCTCCGGGGAAAGCAACATTGCTGATCCCGGCATTGAGCAGGTAAGCTTCTGCTACGGTTCCATTTTGTGCATCCAGGGTCCAGCGCGGTGCTGCTTTGATGATATAAGTTACATCAAGTGTCAGCGCAGTGGTAGTGCTGGCACCTACTACACCAAGGCCCTGCCAGTAAAGGATCCTGTTGTTGACCGCCGCAGTCCGGTATTCGGCCGGTATAATAAAAGTACCGCCTTTATAGGCTACACCATTATAGGTAAAGTCTGGCCCGTCTTTAATTTTGGTTTGACTGATGACCCATCTGACAGGTACATGGTAATTTCTGACCAGGTCATAAACAAGGCCATAAGGTTTCAGCCCGTTGGCAATTGTGTTCGGATTCGTGGCGCCCATATTGACAATGAATGCGCCGGTAGTCAGGGTTTCAGATTGTGCTTGTAAAATAGTAGTGTGGAATAATGCGGAGACTGCAATTACAGCAAATTTTGCTGCACGTAAAATGGTACGCATAGGTGGTTTTTTAGGATGGAGTTTCAGCTAAACTAGCGCAGGCAGTAAGGGCGCCGAATGATTTTACTCATTCATGACTGATTATATTTCGAAATAGTGACAATAGCTTATTGGGATTAAGTGGATACACGGATGTAGTGTGTTGCAGAAATAATCCGGTATGTAATGGGGAGGATGATCCACTCGGAGTAAAAAATCAATCAATAATAATATGGGATAAACTATCCAGGTTCTTTCTTAGCCGGCTTTTGCCTTTTCAAATTTTAAAACACCCTTCTATTTTATTTTCGAAAATTGGCCATATCTGTAAAAGACCTTTTAACGGGTGATTTTGAGCGGGTTCTGGTCTGGAATTTAGCGTCGTTTTTTGTGTAAAAATTCGCCTAAAAAGCATTATTTTTGCCGCCCAATGCCGGGGTAGCTCAGCTGGTTAGAGCATCGGATTCATAACCCGAAGGTCGGCAGTTCAAGTCTGCTCTCCGGTACAATCCAGCCCACATTTGTGGGCTTTTTTTATGGTACAAATTCGCCTCGCCAATACTATTGACGCCCCCGCCATACTGGCTATCTATGCTCCTTATATTGAGCAGACCTCCATCACGTTTGAAACCGAAACCCCATCTGTCCCGGCTTTTGCAGATAGGATCAATACTTATCTCCAAAACTGGCCCTGGCTGGTCTGCGAAATCAATGGCCGGATTGCCGGTTATGCCTATGCTTCCCGTTACCGGGAAAGAGTGGCCTACCAGTGGAGCGTGGAATGTTCCGTCTATATCCATGATGATTTTCTCAGGGCAGGGGTAGCCGGTGCTTTGTATAGTGCCTTGTTTGACATTTTAAAAAGACAGGGATACCGGAATGTATATGCCGTGATCAACCTGCCCAATGACCGCAGTGTGGCCCTGCATGAAAGAATGGGCTTTCAATGGTTCGCGACCTATGAACAGGTAGGATATAAACTGGGACAATGGAAAAATGTAGGCTGGTGGCGGTTAATCCTGAATGATTTTGGGATGGAACCGGCCGCACCGATTCCATTCAGTCAGTTGGATCATACTTTTCTGCATGATTTATTTCATCAGCATGCACTTGCAATCAAAGAGGTATAAATTATTTATCGATCTCCAGTTTTTTGGTTTTGTAATCAATGGTAAATGATTTCTTAATACTCGGGCAGCAGCGGCCATCATCCGGGCCATATTCATAGTAATTTCCAAAAATCATTCCTTCCAGTGCTCCGGTAACCGAAAACCAGCCATCTCTTTTTTGTTCGATATTACTGATAAAACTAGCGTCAGTCGTATAAGCTGTTCCCTTTGATAGCACCAAAACCCGGTCCTGTGCATTCATCATGGCATTGCCCCCATCACATTGTTGCGGATGAAAAGTAAAGAGCCCATCCAGTTTGCCATCTCCATTGATATCGGCAAAATGAATAGATAGATCCTGTGGTATACCGGTATTCGGCCCCTTGTAACCATCTTTTGTTACAATCTCCATTTTACAATTGGCGGCAGTGGCATACTTTCCTTTTTGAATGGAACTGGTTTTCCATTGTTCAAAAGCAGCCATTATTTTGGTATAGCTGGTTCCATTCTGTGCCTGTATAGATGAAACCGCAAAAAGACAAAGAATGGAGAAGAGGAGCTGTCTCATATTGATAGGGGTTGAGTAACTAAAGATAAAGGGATTGGGGCTTATTTCACTCCATGAAAAATGGGAGTTTATGGGGGGGGAGTTGGTTTGAAAGATACCGGGTCGCGGCTTGCCCTGGACCTGATCCTGGGCCCGGCATGACATAGTGCTGGCCTGGAATTAGTTAATTAGTGCTATTGAGCTCCAGCCCCCCGGGCTTTCGGAGGAATCCTATTTCCCGCCCCTTTTTGTGGGTGTTTTTTTTCCCCCCCCCCCCCCCCCCCCCTTTTTTCCCGCGCCGCCCCCTCCCCCCCCCCCCCCCTCCTCCCCCCCCCCCCCCCCCCCAGACCCGCCCACGGGGGGGGACCGGGGGAGGGGGGGGGGGGGGGGGGGCCGCCCGCCCGCCCCGGGCGGCCCCCCCCCCCCCCCAACAAAAAACCATTCCCCTCCCCGCGGGAGAAGAAAAAAACACCCCCCCCCCCCCAAACGGGGGGGGGGGGGAAAAAAAAGAGGGGAGAGGGGGGGGGGGGGGAGAGGGGAGAAAAAAAAAGAACAGGGGGGGGGGGGGGGGGGGGGGGGGGGGGGGGGGGGGGGGGGGGGGGGGGGGGGCGGGGGGCCGGGGGGGCGGGGGGGGGGGGGGGGCTGGTTGAAAACGTGAAGAGTGTGGCGAGCTCCAAATATTCTAAGTCTTGCAAAGGGCTACTACTACGTCATCCCGGACTTGATCCGGGATCTTTTGTAGGAGTTCTTTTGTTTGTTAAAAGATACCGGGTCAGGTTTGCCCGCTTTATGCCTGTAGCTTATTAATCTTTAATGTGGCATTCTATAAAAATGAATGATTGCTATTTAATGCAAACCGCCCGGCATGACGTAGTGGAGGCCCGATACGAGCTCCAAATATTCGGAATCTTGCATCGCGCCAGCAGTTTGTCACCCCAACACTTGCTGTTGGGGTCTTTCGAACGCAGTACAATTCAGCTAAAAATAAAAATACCGGCTCCCAGGGGAAGACCGGCATCTTTTTTCAAATCTATTTTAAATAATCACTTAAAAACTAAACGCAATCCTTGCAAACAACCTTCTCCCGTTCACACCCATTTGTACCGCATCCCAGGGACCACCTGTTTCATTGTTGTAGGCCCAGTCCTTGGCACCCTTCGCTACTCCGAAATCAGGATGCACATTGAATAAATTATCTGCTCCCAGGTAGAGGGTGAATTTTTTATTCAGCTGAAAACTGCCATATAAATCACTCACCACTTTTCCGGAATAATTATACTGGTCTGGTACATCTCCGCTACCGTTATCCAATGGCACAGTTGGGTTGATGCCCAGCCCATCCTGTCCATATCCCAGTATGACCACTTTTCCAAAATAAGTAAAGCGGGTACCGATGGATATTTTTTTACGGCCATATTCAAAGTTGAAAGCAAACTTGGTATTGGGGGCAGAAGCCAGGATGAATTTCTGCTCCCGGTCACTCAGGAAGGTTTGCTTCAGAAAATCTGAGCCGGATAATTTGGAAGGGATATTGATCTTGTCAATTTTCATGCTTTGAAAATTTCCGGCAAATAATCCCTTCACGCGGTGATGCCCCCATCTTTTGGTATAATCCATTACAATGTCCAGCCCTTTGTTGGTGGTGTTGACGGCATTGGCAAAAAACTGGGCCAGACTCACATTCAAAGCCGCCATTTGTGCACGTAGCCCGGCATCCAGGTTGGGATCACTACCATCAAATTGTCCGCTGATCACTACACGGTCCTTTACTTTCACCAGGTATCCGTCAATGGTGATATTAAATCCTTTGGCAGCCTGCCAGGCAAAACCAAGACCCGCATTCAAGCTTTCTTCCTGTTTTAATTCGGGGATGCTGGCGGCTTTGGTGATCGGACTATAGTTCGGTGCAATTTTTACTTCTGCAATATTACCGGCCTGTACCGTGGTAAAAGTGGAACTGAAATTAATCTGCTGCAATGATGGCGCACGGAAACCAGTACTCACGGATGCACGGAGGTTTAATTTGGAAGATGCTTTTAAACGGGTGGCTATTTTGAAATTGCTGGTCAAACCAAAATCGCTATAATTTTCTATCCGCAAAGCACCACTGATCAGCCAGTTTTTGGTTACATCATATTCTGCATCGGCATAAATACCCAGCACCGTTCTGTTGGCGTTCACTTCATCATTGGGCTGATAACCGGGAAAGCCCTGTGAACCGGTGGCTTTGTTGCCAGTGGGATCATAGTTTTTATAAGAGCCTTCTTCTCCGGCAAATATTTTGTAACGTTCAAAACGGGCTTCCAGTCCGGTGGCAAAATTGAATTTGTCATTGATGGCTTTGCTGAAATTCAGATTGATGGTGTTTTGCAGCAAATTAAATCCGCCATCATCAAAATGAGTTTGGTTGGCGCCCTTTGAGGCATTGAAGGTTTTGTCGCCATAAAAGTGAAAATTATTTCTTCCCAGTGTATTGCTCAGGTCCCAGTTCCAACCTTTTACATTGCCTTTGAATCCCGCGGCAAAGGAGAGGTCATTGATTTTTGTCTGGATATGCGGCGAATAATAAATTTCACCATCACTGCTGGTTTTCATAATGCTGCTCACCAGGATCAGATTACCGCTGCCATCCGTGGGGAAACGATCGGGGCGGGCCGACCAGTTACGGGTGAATGCAAAGGCATCTGATGATTTATGATTGAATGTTCCAAAAGAATAAAAACTTGTTTTTCCTTTCATCGGAATTTCCATGTTCATGGCAGTGCCAATCATATCAAGGGAAGCATCTCCATGCCCCCGGCGATAGATATTGATATACATGGCATCCTCATTATTATAGTAGTCGGAAGTATCCAAGGCCTGCCGGAATGTTTTTCCACTGCTCAGCCCATCCAGGGTGAGGTTGATAAAACCGCCTTTCTTTCCAATGGGTAATCCATAGTTCAGGTTCACGGCCGTAGAGCCGCCATCTATTTTTCCGGCTGATTCGTATTGCGTCTTCAGGTCTTGTGCAAAAGCAGTATTGAATTTGGGATCGGAGTAACCACCCCATCCGATATTTCCGGTTAGCTTTTTGGTTGTTTTTTTCAGGATCAGGTTCATCACACCGGCAATGGCATCGGAACCATATTGTGCAGATGCACCATCCCTCAGTATTTCCACCCGGTCAATGGCGCTGGCCGGAATGGCATTGAGGTCGGTACCGGAATTCCCTCTTCCTCTTGTTCCAAATACAGCAACGAAAGCAGTCTGGTGACGGCGTTTTCCATTTACCAAGACCAGGGTTTGATCAGGACCCAGTCCACGTAAAGTAGCCAGATCAATATGATCAGCGCCATCACTACCACTTTGTTTATTATAATTAAAAGAAGGGGCGGCATAATTCAGGATCGATGTCAGATCCATTCGGGCAGTAGGAGCAGTAGCCTGTGCTACATTGATCACATCTACGGGTGCTGTTGTTTCCGTCTTTACACGGCCGATTCGTCGTGTACCTACTAATACAACTTCCATCAATGATTGATTGTCCTGTCCCAATGTAATCGTCAGCGGACCATTGGCACTGACGGTTTGAGGCAGGTAACCCACCATTGAAATTTCCAATGCATCATCTGCTGCTGCATTGAGCGTAAAGCTGCCGTCATTGCCAGTAGTAGCCAGTTTGCCGGTCTTGACAGACTTAACAGATACGCCGGCCAATGGTATTCCACTGGCATCTGTAATTTTTCCGGTAACAGTTTTCTGTGCGAATGCGGTGATGAATAGCCAGCCAATGGCCATGCAAAGCAGGAACGCTTTTTTCATTGCAGTTGTTTTGGTGTTGACTCTAATGTAAGAAAAAATCAATCACCCCTGCCGGAAGATTAACCACATTTTATTAGCTGGCCGCAATGGCTGAGGCCGGGCTGATCACCTGCTTGCCCGGATAAATTTCCAATGCTTTTTCCAGACAATCCATGGCAGCGTTAATAGCATCGATATTGAGTACATAGGCCAGTCGGACTTCATTTTTCCCCAGTCCGGGTGTGCCATAAAAACCAGTGGCTGGTGCCAGCATCACGGTCTGGTTATTCCAGGAGAAATCCTCCAGTAGCCACTGACAGAATTTGTCGGCATCATCAATCGGTAAACGGGCGATGGCATAAAAAGCGCCACCGGGGTTGGGACAATACACTCCGGGCATGGCATTGAGCCGGCCAACCAGTGCATTCCTCCGGGCCAGGTACTCGGCCTTGGGTGCATCAAAATAGGAAGCGGGCAGATCTACGGCAGCTTCTCCCATGATTTGGGCCAATCCGGGAGGACTCAGTCTCGCCTGGGCAAATTTCATGGCCGCATCATACACGGATTTATTCTTGGTGACAAAAGCACCCAGCCTCGCGCCACAGGCACTGTATCTTTTGGAAATCGTATCCATTAATACCACATTGTTTTCCAGACCCTGCAGGTGCATGGCGCTTACATATTCTCCATCATAGCAAAACTCACGATAAGCTTCATCGCTGAAGAGATAGAGGTCATGCTGAATACAGATTTGTTTGAGGGCTTCCATTTCTTCGCGGCTGTATAAATAACCGGTGGGGTTATTGGGACTGCAAATGATGATTGCCTTTGTTTTGGGTGTGATCACTTTTTCAAAATCACTAATGGGAGGAAGGGCAAATCCGGTTTCAATTCTGGAAGTAATTGGGACTACTTTGATGCCGGCTGCGCAGGCAAATCCATTATAGTTAGCATAAAAAGGTTCGGGGATGATCACTTCATCGCCGGGGTTCAGACAGGTAAAGAAACCAAACATGATGGCTTCACTGCCACCGGTGGTGATCAGGATCTGATCGTGGCTTACATCAATTCCAACGGATTTATAATACTGCACCAGTTTACGCCGGTAGCTTTCATTACCGGCACTATGGCTATACTCCAGCACTTTGATATCCGCATTCCGTACGGCATCCATGATGGCAGGAGGGGTTTCAATATCCGGCTGACCGATATTGAGATGATATACCCTGATTCCTTTTTTCTTGGCCGCTTCGGCGTAAGGAACCAGTTTGCGGATCGGAGAGGGGGGCATCTGCTGGCCCCGAAGGGAGATTGTAAGCATGGGGCAAAGTTAGGAGGTAAATGTGAACGGGAAGAGGGGATTGTTTAACCGCAAAGACACGAAGACGCGAGGGAACGCAAGGAGCAGTAAAAATTCTTTGCGCCTTTGCGTCCCTGCCTGCCGGCAGGCAGGTTTGCGGTTAAACCTCTGCGAAAACTCCCCGTCCTCATTTCTCTGCGGTGAAATTTCACGCAAAGAAGCAAAGGAGCAAAGACGCAAAGGAATTAATCTATTGGCCTCGTCGCAAAGGTGATCGGCTGTTTCCTATACGCTTTTACCCTCCGGTTGTATTGGACGGCCGGTTCCCATTTCGGACTGTCTTTAATAATATTAATCGCAATCTGGTCCATATCGGGATGAATGGAATTGAGTGCTTTCACATCAATAATTTTTCCATCGCTGTTCACCACAAACTGTATAATGATCACGCCCGAAATTTGTCCTCTTTGAAAAGCACTGGGATAATTGGCCGAACTGAGCCGGCGTTCCAGATAGGTTTTCCAGGCTTTATCACCGCCTTTGAAGACAGCTTCTTTTTCATAGATGCAATCCTTGGTTTGCATTTTTCCATCATCATCATAGCAGGTATAGCTGGTGGCTGAATCCGCTTTATAGACTACATCCTGTGATTTATGTCCGCCTTTAAAATGATAATAGGTCCAGGGGCCTTCTTTTTTGCCTTCCAGGTAGGCACCGGTTTCGCGCAGGGAGCCATCCTTATTATAACCCCGGCCGATTCCTTTGCCGGCTTCATCAAAAAATAAACTGTCACTCGGTGTTCCATCATCATACCAGCTCAGGGCGAGGCCCTTGATCAGTCCGCCGGTATAAAAAGCCGAATCGGTCAGTCTCCCTTCTTCAGAAAAAGCTTTCCAGGTTCCTTCTTTTTTATTGTTGATATATTTTCCGGATTCCCGGACCTGTCCTTTTTTACCAAAACGGGTGAAAGCCCCTTCATGATTTTTACAGGCTGCATCTGAAAAATAGGCACCCCAAATGGGTTTATCATCGAAAGCATCAAAGACCACTTTTTTCCACTGGTTATTATCCCGGTGGATCAGTCCGTACCGGGGAGCCATTTTGTTCTTGGTGGGTTTGTCATTATCATCCAGCAGCTGCATCAGGGTGTCCTGTTGAGCGAAAGCTCCACGGCCAATCAACAGGAGCCAAAAAATGGGTATTATTTTTTTCATATCGTCAAATGAAAATACGGGAACTTTATAAAAGATGGATGGGCCATCAATTTTTTAGCAATCCGGATGCAGCCAATCCACCGCTTTATACCTCTGTACTGGCATACCCTCCCCAGGGTATTTGCCTGAGGAGGCAGTAGGAGTAAATTAGCGCCATGAAAAAGATAACTGTTTTAATAGCCGGGATTTTTGTTGCGGGTATGACCCTGCAGGCCCAGGATGCCACTACCTTGTTAAATGAGGGGGTGGTTTTGAAGAACCAGAAAAAAGTGGTGGAGGCCCTGGATAAATTTAAGAAGGCATTGGCCCTGAAGCCGGATTATACCGAAGCGATGTATGAAATGGGCTGGTGCCAGAATGACCTGAAGGAATATACTTCGGCCATTGCCAGTTTAAGAAAAGCGCGGGTAGGTTGGCCGACCATTCCCAAGGTACATTTTGAGTTGGGCTATGCTTTTGATAAAAACGGCAATACGGATTCGGCGATTGCGAGTCTGCAAAAATGTCTGCAGTACAAGACCGATTATTCCCTGGCCTGGAAGCAGTTGGGGACGATCTATTATAACAAGGATAAAATAGAAGATGCCCTGCTTTGTTATAACAGTTATGAAAGGGCGGCCAAGGACTCGATCAAAGATTATCTCTATTTCTACCGGAAAGGATTTTGCTACAATGCGGCCAAAAAATATGATAGTGCCCTTACCCCGCTCAACCGGTCCGCGCAGTTGAAGGCGGATTACCTGAATACCTGGCTGGAGCTGGGCTTTGCTTATTCCCGTTTAAAAAAGCTGGATGAGTCTATTACTTATTACAAGAAGGCGATTACGGTGGATCCCAAGAGTCATGTGGGTTATAATGGGATCGGGGAAGTGTACCGGGACTATAAAAAGGACATGAATGAGGCCATGACCTGGTATTTGAAGGCCCTGGAGGTAAAGCCCAAGGAAAGAAAAGCCTGTTTTGGGATGGGTTATTGTCTGAACAGTCAGCAGAAATATACCGATGCCATCCCTTATCTGCGGACGGCCATTGCCGAGGAAGCCACCTATACGGCGGCCTGGGTGGAGCTGGGTTATAGTTTATTCAAAACAGGGGCCTATACGGAGGCCGAGGAAAAGCTGAAGCAGGCCCTGGTATTGAATTCCAAAAATGAAAATGCCCGTTATTACCTGGTCCTGATGTATGTAGCCCAGAAAAACAAGGCCCGGGCCCAGGAGCAGGTGGATGAATTGAAGAAAAACGGCTCCAAATATGTGACGGAATTGCAGACCAAAGTCAGTGCCCTGTAAATCCGGAAAGGAATAAAATTAAATCGGTTTTTAAGCTCCCGGGCCGTATATTTGCACCCCGCTGAACAGCGGTCGCGGGAGGTAGTTCAGCCCGGTAGAATACCTGGTTTGGGACCAGGGGGTCGCAGGTTCGAATCCTGTCCTCCCGACGAAGCAGCCCCTGGCGAAAGCCAGGGGTTTTTTTATGTTTTAACGCGTTGAAAGCTCGCTTTCAAAAGCGGAAAAACATAAAAAACCATAGCGAACCAAAGAGGGGGGGTTGTTTTGGCTGGGCCGGCCCCCCCCCCCAGCCCCTCGAAGCATGCTTTCATAAGCGGAAAAAAACAAAAAATACCTGACGAGCGAAGCGAGAGGGGCTCTTTTGCTTCAGTTCCCCCCTCCAAGGATCACCGCAGGTAATCCGTTCTCCCTGAAAGCTCGCTTTCAAAAGCGGAAGGGCATAAAAAAACCAGAGCGAGCATAGCGAGTGGGGGCATTTTTGCTTCGATCCGCCCCCATTGAGGATCACCGCAGGTAATCCTTTAGTATTGAATACCTTTTTTCAGGAAATTTGAGATAGAGGAAGCCGGGATTGCAAAAGCCAACTAGTCCCTGCAGGAGCGATTAAGATTGACAAATTGCGATGATTAAGCTGGGGACTCGTTGGGGAAGGAAATTTATAGCCTAAAGATGTAGTATTTATCATAGCAAAAAATATGGAGCATAATCAAAATTCAAACCTCGCCTTGGGATTCATTCGGGGGGCTTACAATGATTACATCGCAGGAAGGGTTTTACTAAATGCCGGATATATAATGCAGGGTGCAATTCTGGCTAGTACCGCCGTTGAGAAGTCTTTCAAAGCTGTTCTGGCAATAAAAGGAATTTCCCCTAAATGGGTTCACATGGATAAAATTGAAAAGCTAAAAGAGGGGATTCATGAAGCCGGGTATAGTGTATTGTTTGAAAAGCTAGACCCCAATTTCTTGAGTGTACTTTCTGATGTGTACAAGATCAGATACTTTGATAATATAAAGGAGCATTTCTCGGTAGGTTTTTTTATAAATCAATTCATCGGGGAACTTGATCATAGTTTCGCAATTTTCGAAAGGGCATACATTATGGAAAAATCGGATGGTAGCGAGGCTCTTACACCTTTGAAAATGGATTTAAAAAAAGGAAACCAGGATCTTCTTGAAAACAACTGGGTAGCAAAAAAGCTAAATAGGAAAGAATTTATGGAAAACGGCTGTATTGCAGCTGGGATAGCAGTGAACCCAATCAATTATTTTGATCATCTGGAGCTTTCTAGTAAACCGCTTAAAGATAATTACATGGGAAAAATCACAATAATCAGGATGGTGCCAGAAAAAAAGTAAGTAATTAACTAATCTGCTCTGTCCTATTTTTACACTTTGTAATCAATAACATTAATTTGCTACGGTCCCTGTTTTTACAGGGGCTTATTTTACGGTCTGCTTCAAAGGTTAAACCCTTTGGGTGGTATCTGGGAGAGGGTTTCATAGAATGGCTATGATATTGTTTATTAAAATCCTTCATTAAATCTTCCATAAGTCTTTTAGTGTCTGCGTACAGGCCCCATAGAAAATAGCCTTCAATTTTGGGTTTCGCAAATCTGAACTCTAGTGACTCTAGAACTTTGTTCGTGGAATCAGATATTCTCACAAGGTTTGAAATCCATTTTTCATTTAGTAGATCGGCATGTAGGTTTATATTGTTGACTGCAGAGATTACATCATTGCATGTTCTAACCGTAAATTCACGGAAAGATAAATCTGGGTAGAACCACACTTTTACAAGGTCCAATTCTAGATCAATCTTGTCAATGGCCGAAAAGAATAATTTTTCATCAACAATAAATTTTTGTGGTAAAACAGGGGCTTTTTTAGCTATCTCATTCATGAGATACTCAATCCTTCTGTTTATTTGAAGTACATTATTCCCAATACTTGTAGCAATTGAAATTCTTTTTTTGGTTTTAGGTAAAGTATCAAATAGGAAAAGCAAAAACAAACCGGTGATATAAGAGATAAATATTTGGTTCAAAATCTCAACTAGCCCTTTTATAGATTTGCTGTATTTTTCTGGATTGAGAAAGCCTCCCTGATAGATAAAAACATAAATGAGTGAGAATGTCAGCGATACCCAAACTATTGCCTTTACTTGTCTCAAAGCAATTTTCGTTGTATCTGGAATTAATTTTTTGAATATACTCATAGCATTAATTTCCTCGAAACTATTTTACAGCGAGTAGCAAATTGCTGATTTTTATAAAAACCTCCTGCTGCTTCTTCCCTGACAGCTCCATTTGCATGATATGATAATTACTACCTGTCATTTTAAAGTCGGTTGCTTTAGTGCTTGACAATGTTACGAAATCGGATTTTGTGAAAGAAAATCCAGTTGATACGGACCTAGGCATTATTGCAGATGCTTCCATGATTGTAGTGCTAACCCATTCTCCTTTAACCCTCCTGCCGTCTTCCAGGATAATTGTTAGGCCTTTGGTAGTATCAATCCCTTGCCCGGTTGAGGTTATATCAGTAAATTTTTGTTGAATAAATGACAGATAATAACTGGTTCCAGAACTATCAATTTTCATATTGCCGGCAACCATGAAGAGATTGCCAATCAGTTTTTCCGGTTGGGTTGATACTCCCCGTATACCGGTGAATTTATCAGTCTGATCCATAAAAATTTGACCGGCTGATTTTTGTCCGAGAAGGGCTATCAAAAGAAGTGCTATAAATGCTTTTGTCATTAGTTTAGGTTTGGAGATCCTGAGGCCTATTATGAATTCATTCTCTTTGCAAACTGTTTTTCAGACTCAATCCGTCTTTCTCTTTCCTGTTTAGGTAGTTGGGAAAGCTTCTTTTTTTGCTGATCCTTTGCCCATTTAAAGAATTGAGCCTCTTTCCCATTTTTTTGGGTGCCTTTCTTTTTGGCAAATGGGTTATTGTCGGAATTCTGATTCATGACTCCATGTCTGTGTTATTGGAAAACAAAAGCTCTTTTTCTACCTCGGAAAAAGTCTTGCTCTGGTTCGATTTAACGAAGTCCACATGATCGCTATACATCTTTTTCACCTTGTCAATGCCATGCACAAGAAACACCCGAAAGGCGTTCAGTTTTTGCATTGCCAGCGATTTTTCAGATAGAGTCATTCTTTTGCCTGATTTTGCTTTAATCAAAGATTTTTTTGCCTTAGTCCTTAATCAGTTTTACTTATCTTAAACATGTCCAAAATCTGCCTTCAAAAGTAAATCTGTCTTCGTACTTGGTATCACGTTTCTTTGTGTGTGTGGCCTGACTTTTGCTATATTGCAAAATTATGATTTTAGTGTTACCTTTTTAAAACCACAAAGGGCAGCCTGAAAAGGCCGCCCGA
This sequence comes from Chitinophagaceae bacterium, assembly GCA_016720745.1. Classification (GTDB taxonomy): domain Bacteria; phylum Bacteroidota; class Bacteroidia; order Chitinophagales; family Chitinophagaceae; genus JJ008. Next base: position 493,811 of record JADKKA010000019.1, read on the forward strand.
TGTTCGGCGGTTGTCATCGTAAAGTAGCGTGTTCGCACCGGCTAATGATACCGGTCGGGTACTACACCTCTAATGTGGGTTCGGCTAAAAAACTGGCACGACTTACGAAATCAATAGTACTTGGAAATACAATGATTCAGTCTTAGAAACGCTTTTTATATCCTGATATGGTTGAGCAATATTATTCACCAAGTAAAAACTTTCACCCACGATTCGCCCACAGTTTTACCACAATCATGGGACATCAGTTGGGGTTAATAATTTTGTAGCACGAAGAAACTATATTGTAGCAAGCCGGGAAAGTACATGGGTGTGTAGTGTTGCAAAATTTGATTTTATCGAAGCTGGTAAACGAGGAAGTTCTCTACCAGAGAGAGTTTCGTCGTTTCGGTGTCAGGGGGCTTCCCTGTAATTCTTTGCTTTTTCTTTTAAACCATCTCCCCGTCGCTTCGATATCAATTACGTGAGTTATTAAGGCTCCCTCATTGGGCCAGTACTTTTTCATTTACTCAGTTGCAGAGATGAAGACAACGGTACATTTTTCGAACCGAAATATCTCATTGCAGATTTTAAAGGAAGTGAAACACCATTTGAAATGTTCCTTCACAAAGGGATTTCCTTTCTAAACATGCTTCGGCAAACTCAATTCTCCGCTACAGCTACGGTTCGTAAAACAGTAAGAAGTGGGTGGGCCCGGGGTGTTGCCTCTACTAGCCATATACCTACTTAAATAATTCGAAAAGCGGTGACAACCGGAGATCAGGGACAAGATATAGTAGGGGATGAAAACGATGGAGAAGGCGGCGACCTTTCTTATTGGGAAGTTGGCTAAGCTGGCTTAGCTCCAATGACTATATCATATGTAATATGGAAACCCCGAAAACCCATAAACTGATTAGAAGTTATTTCTCCTCATGAATTTCGTCCAAATCGGGAGTTTAAAGATAATGTTAGTATTGATAAGGAGATTGAAACTTTTTTGAAAAATCCCGGGCTTTCTCAATTAGTTCATCGGGTATATTTTCAACCCAATATGAATTGATTCCTTTTTTGTTGAATGTAATTCGCACGATACCTTCTGCTTTGTTAATTTCAGTAATAAACGGCCTTAACCACATCGTTACATTATTTAGCATAGCGACTTCTAAAACATCGTCTTTCTGAACGTCATCCGCATAAACAAATTTGATTCTATCAAATAACTCAACTTCAATTTTACTGTAATAACTATTCGCCACATGATTAATAAAATTAAATTCTTTTTGCGAAATGCGGTTATTATCATTTACAGCAACCCCTTTACCATCTAGAGCCGAAATAGTAATGTTTGCGGCATACTTTTTAAACAACGCAGGATGAAATTCGTTAAACCATTCCATAAATAGTTCGTAGTCGCTCATAAAATATATTTTTTGATTTAGTTGTTGGTTTCAAGCAACTATAAAATTACTGAATATGTTTAATAATCTAAGGTATCTGATTTTGTCAATGCTTGCAGAGAAACAATGCTGGGAATAATTGATAAAGCAGCGTTGGAAAGGTTGCTCTGTTTACCCGAGTTGTGGAAGTGGTAAAATTTATAAGTTTGAAAGCGAGAAGCGGTTTAAATGTGGCAACCCAAATTGTTATAGAAAGTATTGCGTTAGAGTAGTTACAGTAATGGAGGGAAAGCAATATCCCTTTGGTAAAATGATTCACAGCTATTTATATTATTTCAACAAACAAAAAAATATTCTTTCATACCCAATAGCAAAATTTATTGGTGGAGCGCAAAAAAGATTGATTTATTTATTCTGCACTGTATTGTAGAAATGATGCGGGATCAGAAAGGCGAAAAACTGGATAACATTTTAGAGCTGCAAAAATGACCAGGACCAAAAAAACATATTTCAGCCATTATAATTGGCCGGAAGTGGTCAACAAGGGGGCAGTGGAAATATGCCTAAAATTATGTCATTGCAAAGCTAAAAAAAAAGAAAAGGGATTTAGTTAGGAAAACTACCCTCACTGGCGATGAACTATTCAAAAAAAGGTAATTACAAACTCTATAAAAAAGAAGAAGAAATAATTTATTCACTTTTAAAAGTACCACTTTTTTCCTCTTTAATACTTTCAATCGTTGCTTGCAAGTTAGTTATTTGCCCTAAACTAAATAGGTTCACAATAACATAAGGAAGTAAAATGAGTGAATATAAAGTCCCGGTAATAAGAACCAAAATTACTACACAGTTTATAGCAGCTGCCCCCCAGAAATAAATAGTTTCATCTAGTTCCGGTAATCCTATTTTACATAGCCATGATATAAAGAATGATATAAGCGTAGTAAAAACCTGGAAAAGTAAACTCAATGCAAATATTGCACTCAACATTTGATAAATACTATACTTATCTTTTTTAGCTAATTTTTTCAATAGATCCATATTGCTGAACCCAATAACAATGGCATATCCGCCAAGTGCAAACCCTAATAAACCCGGCAAGACTCCAGTAAGCAAATCAGAAGTAGTTTGTAATACCTTATAAGATTTGTCTGGGGCAAATAACAATATTGTCATGGAGCCAATTATCCCCAATGACATTGACATAATAAAAGGCCATTTTCTTAATGTCCTTCTTTTTTTGATTATGTCAAAAATGCCCTTTTTACTGGCCTTGTGATTATTTTGTAGTTCTTTTAAGTTCATTTCTTTAATCGCTTCATTTCCCTCATGAATAATTCAGTAGCAAAAGTGTTTTCAGTCGCCGATACAATAATTTTATCTGGATAATCTTTTGTAATAATTTTATCTTTCTCTCCATTTTCATTTATAACAGAGGCTTCGGCTGTTCCATGCTCCTTGGCAAGTTCCAAATAACCTCTAATCATCGTACTATCTTTTTTTAATTCGCCAGCCCCATCAGGTTTTAGAAATGCGTCCACCTTGGAAGTAAATATATTCGGTTTCAAATGGACTTGGGAATATATCTTTAGGCATTTCGTGCTTTTGATAATCTCTTTTCTTTTCATTATACCAATTTTCCCCTTCAATAGTTGTATACCTAACTATTTTTCCATACAACACTTTATATTCTTTTTCTTTATAACCTACTCGTCCAATATGTTGAGTCCGTAAAGTGATTTTCTTGTCAGAAGATATCAGTATATGAATATCATCTTCAAAAATTTTTCTCATATATGCCTCATACGCTTTTTCCGACTGTTTTTCCTTTGGGGTTAGAATTGTATTTATGCCATAAAATCTAAACTTTTTAAGTTTAGATTTTTGAGGTCTTTTCTCTCTTTTTGCCATATCGGTAAAGTTTGGTGAGTTGTTTTAAAGATAAGACAACCTATTCCCCATCAAAGAGCTTTAAACAAAAATACCACAAAGTAGTATATAAAAACTAAAAAAATTAGTATTTAATTTAAAGTAGCCAAATTAACCTTATATAAAATATTATTAGCAACTTATTACAAAATTAATTAACAATAACGGTTTCAATATCTTACAAATTATTTTAAATACTAATTAAATTAGTAAAATATATTATTTGGCATACACTTTTGTTAAAACAAAAATCTATCATCGCGGGAGAGTAAGCAGCTTATTAATAGACTATTTAATAGAGTAAAATAAATTCCCGAAAGAGTACAAGGATAAAAAGCATTTTTTTTTGTGAAAAACCAAGTTTTTTGTGTGGATAGGGTGCGTAAACAAAAAATCTTAAAAATTGAATCTTGTATTAGTCCCGCTGGTTATTTTCGCCAGAGACGGTGTTAATATTTCAAGCTCTTTAATAACCGTAATCTAGCCATGTGTATAAGATAAAGGGAATGGGGTAAGTGAAACTGATATTTTAGCGATTGGTACAAATAAAAAAGCCCCCTTTTGGGAGCCTTTTAAAAAATACCGAGTAGTTGGAGCCACCGGGGGCCTAAGGTGTTAATCTTCTTAGCAGGGGACAGCACCGAAAATGGCAACTCCCGTGGTTATCCTTCTCTCTCGCAAGTGGTCAAGCTTAACATTAAGATACTTGACCACATTTTTTTTCTTGACGTAAACTTAAGTTATACTGATTGAATTATTTGGGTTTGCCAATCAAAAGTTATAACCACTTTAACGCAACCTGTAAATCAGCAAATTATACCCACTAAAACCAAGAACTAAAACCCAGCACCTCCTTGTACCATCTAATGGGTTGAGCCCCGACAAGCACCTGACTACGCTTTGGCTTTGGCAGGCAAGCAACATGACAAGCCCCATGCCCTGGCTTCACGGGTTCTCACTCCCGACTCTCGACTAATGACTAATGACTAACGACTATCGACTAATGACTTCTCTCAACCTATCCCCGCCAACTCCAAACTCCTCTTCTTCAACTTCCTCGTCTCCGTTTCTTCAATCACCGGATCAGGGGTAAGGATCAGGGAATTATTATTTTCCTTCCACCAGTTGCTGTTCTTTAGTTTGCTGAAGGCAATTACACCGACCAGGTATTTCCGGTCCTCATTGGCATGCCATTCTTCAATCCATTCAAATTCTTCCTTGGGGACCAGGGCGATATCATCAAAGCTGATATAGACTCTCAGGTAGATGTCCTGGCTCAGTTGATGCGGCTGGTGATGATAGAGTTTTTTGTATTCGTATTTATAACCATAACGCAGGGCGGAGATATCACTCAGCACGGCGGATGCAGTAGGGAAGCTGCCTGCTCCCTTGCCATAGAAGAATTGTTTGTCAGAAAATCCACTTTCAATCACCACGCCATTGTATTCATTCTTTACAAAAGCCAGGTGGTCTTCCTGTTTGATAAACTGGGGGAGGACAAAGGCGGCCACTTTTCCATTCTGTAATTTCTGTGCCTGGGCCACCAGTTTGATCTCCTGTTTTTTGCCGGAAGCAACAGTGGCATCGGTGGCATGGATATTCTGGATGCCATTGAAAAGAATCTCATCGGGGCCGGAGGTAATACCATAGGCATGGGTGAGGAGGAAGGTCCATTTGTTCACGGCATCATATCCTTCCACATCCAGCTTGGGATTGCTTTCTGCAAAACCGGCCTGCTGGGCCAGGAGTAAGGCCTGTTTGAAATCAAGTCCTTCTTCAAATATTTTGGTAAGAATGAAATTGGTGGAACCATTCACAATGGCCTTGATGGAATGCAGGAGGTCATTGTCATAATATTCTTCCAGGTTGCGGATTACTGGGATAGAAGCACAGGCGGCTGCTTCATACAAAAGGGATTGTCCGGTGGTAGTTTGTAATTCCAGCAGGGCCGGCAGGTGCTCGGCAATCATTTTTTTACTGGCACTCACCACCTGTTTGCCATTGCGCAGGGCAGTGGAGACAATCTCAAAAGCCGCATCCGCATCATCAATCACTTCCACAATTACATTGATGGAAGGATCTCCGAGCAGTTCCTCTTTGTCTGTTGTAAATAATGACTCCGGCGCATTTCTTTTCTTGCCGGGATTTTTGATACATACTTTTTTGATCTCCGCTTTCAGGGAAGGGGTTTGCTGTAATACTTTGTACAGACCTTCACCTACTACGCCAAATCCGAATAAACCGATCGTTAATTGCTGATGCATAACTATAAGAATAAATTGAAGTTTGATAATTTTTTCTCTGAATGTTCCGGCCTCACTTTCCTTATGATCCAGCCAGTCCTGAATGATTTGCCGGATGGCCTCGAATTCCAACAGAAATCCATCATGGCCATAAGGCGAATGAATGGCTTTGAATTCGGCTCCCGGAATGGCATCAGCCAGGTATAGCTGTTCTCTCAATGGAAATAAAGTATCCGTGGTAATACCGATTGATAAGGTCCTGGCTTTTATTAATGCCAGTGCCGCTGCTACCGAACCTCGTCCACGTCCTACATGATGGGCATCCATGGAACGACTGAGAGTATAATAACTAAAGGCATTGAAACGGGCCGCCAGTTTTTCTCCCTGGTAGCGCTGGTAACTTTCACTGCGGAACCCATCTGTTTTTTCCAGATCCGTTTCCGACTGATCCTTTAAATAAGTTTCATAATGCCGGTAGGAGAGCAGGGCAAAACTGCGGGCCGTCTTCATGCCGTTGATACCGGCTTTAGGATCCTTATTTGGCCAGCTGCTGTCGTTCTCAATACAAAAACGCTGGGAAGCATTAAAGGCAATTCCCCAGGGAGAGTGATAGGCATTGGTTGCAATGGGAATGATATGTTCAAACAATTCCGGTTCTTCCACGGCCCATTCCAGTAATTGTTGTCCGCCCAGTGAACCGCCCACCCCGATATGAATGCGCTCAATCCCTAATTCATTTTTTAGTAACTGGTAAGAACGAATCATATCCCGCGTCGTGAAATAAGGGAAATCATGGTACCAGGGACTACCCGTTGCGGGATTGATATCCAGCGGACCCGTGCTGCCATAGCAACTGCCTGGTGTGTTGACACAAATGATAAAATACTTTGCGGGGTCAAATAATTTTCCATCGCCCACTAATCCGGCCCACCATTCCGCCGGATCACTATTGGCCGTCAGCGCATGAAATACCCATATCACATTGTCCTTTGCCTCATTGATCTTGCCATGAGTGGTATAGGCCAGCTTCAGTTCCGGCAGGGTATGCCCTGTTTCCAGCTTGAAGGGTTTTTTATAAATAAATGTTGATGCCATGTTATGCCACTAAGTCTTTTGCGAATACCGTATTAAAAGCCTGTTCAAAATCAGCCTTGATATCTTCGATATGTTCGATGCCCACACTGATCCTTACCTGGTTGGGTAATACACCGGCAGCTTTTTGTTCTCCGGCACTTAATTGTTCGTGCGTAGTGGAAGCCGGGTGAATGGCCAGTGATTTGGCATCGCCTACATTCGCCAGGTGACTCACCAGTTTGAGTGAATCAATAAACTTGCTGGCATTTTCTTTGGTGCCACGAATACCAAAATTGAGCACACCACCGAAACCATTGGGGAGGTATTTTTTGGCCAGTTGATGATATGGACTGGATGCCAAACCGGGATATTGTACAAATTCAACCAGCGGATGCTGTTCCAGCCATTGTGCTAATGCCAATGCATTATCGACATGGCGCTGTACCCTTAAGCTAAGTGTTTCCAATCCCTGTAATAAAAGAAAAGCATTGAAAGGACTTTGCGAAGCACCAAAATCACGAAGTCCTTCTACACGTGCACGGATCGCAAAAGCAATATTGGGAAGACCGAGAGGATTGCCTTCTCCGAAGATGTCCCAGAATTTCAGGCCATGGTATCCTTCTGATGGTTCAGTGAACTGCGGGAATTTTCCATTGCCCCAGTTATAATTACCACCGTCAACAATTACACCGCCAATGCTGGTGCCATGTCCGCCGATCCACTTGGTGGCTGACTCTACCACAATATTGGCCCCATGTTCCAGCGGACGAAACAAATAACCACCTGCACCAAAAGTATTATCCACTACGAGGGGCAGGTCATATTCTTTAGCGAGGGCCGCAAATTTTTCAAAGTCAGGAATATTCAGTCTTGGGTTACCGATGGTTTCCAGGTAAATCGCCTTGGTGTTTTTGTCGATATGTTTTACAAAACTTTCGGCATCATCTCCGTCGGCAAATCGGGCTTCGATACCCAGACGTTTGAATGCTACTTTGAACTGGTTATAGGTACCACCATACAGAAATGAAGTCGTAACAAAATTATCTCCGGCCTGCAGGATATTATTCAGGGCCAGGAACTGCGCGGCCTGTCCGGATCCGGTGGCCAGTGCGGCTACACCACCTTCGAGGGCAGCGATGCGTTGTTCAAAGACATCGGTGGTCGGATTCATGATCCTTGTATAAATATTGCCGAATTCTTTCAGGCCAAATAAATTGGCAGCATGTGCGGCATTATTAAAACCATAGGAAGTGGTTTGATAGATCGGCACCGCTCTTGATTTAGTGGTTGGATCAATTTGCTGACCGGCATGCAGCTGGAGGGTGTCGAAATGAAGGTTGTTACTCATGGTAATGCGTTTAAGTTGATGAATACTTTATTTAAAAATGGCAGCAATAAAAGACGGCCGAAAGGCCCCGGGGTAGAATTTTTAGTATGCGGGTGGCATACAACAACGGCAGCAAATACATGCTGGCATAGCCAGGAAAGAAATGATATGGTTTGCGCTGTTGTGCATCTGAATACTCTACAAATTTAGCAGGGTAATCCGTTACCAGCAAAAATTCCTGCGGGTCTTTTCGGTAATAAACTGTTAAGGCTGTCATAAGCGAATGACTGTTTGTTTCATGTTTAATTGGGTTTACTGCATTAGAGTAAACAGTTTTAAAAATGGGGATGCTGATCAGGAGGAGTGAATTGGAGCAGGCTGTAAATAAAAAGCCCACTGACTCGTCAGATGGGCTTTAAATATGTTGTTTGTACAATATGTAAGCGTTGGATCTGACTTATCTGCCCCTGACAAATTTGTCAGAGATGGAATTGGCACCTTTTTCCCGTGGGGGAAGAGGTTGTCAAGGCGTCATCGGGCCATAACCCTCAGCCTTTCTTGATAAGCATCTTTTGATGGAAGCTGAAAATTTCAGCTGTTCATCAGTTATTTTTAAAGAACTGATGCAAAGATAAGCAGCGGAGGATTAATATACAAAGGAATTTATTTGGTATTAACGGGTGTTTGTTTTTTGAAGGGATGTGAGGAGTCGGGAGTCATGAGTCGAGAGTCGAGAGTGAGAACCCGGTAGATGCCTGGGGCTTACTACTTTTTATGCAGGGTTTATTGAAGTATGAAAAGGAATATTCTTAGCGTTTCTTTGCGCCTTTGCGTCTTAGCGGTTAAGCTTATCAGCGAAAACTCCCCGTCCTCCTGTTCTCTGCGGTGAATTCCCCCAGCTTAAGAATAAACTTTCTTTCCTCAGTTTGAGCCTTCAATTTAATCAGTTCAAGAAATCCTTCTTTCTCCTTCCTTGTCCATGTATTCATTTCAAATGACATCATCGCCACCAAACTCCATTCTTCAAAAACTTTCTGCATGATGCCCCCCTTCACCTTAAACGCTATCCCCCGGCAATGCTTTTTTAAATATGCCACTGATTGCAAAACTGCCTTCTTCCGATCCCCTTGAAAATTTTGTTGGATGCCATCTGTGATCTTCCGACTGATAACCGCCGCATCAAAATCCGGAAAAGCATTTTTTATGAAGATCAAGATAAATGGCTGATTTGGTAAAGGCCCTTAATGTTTTTACATCTGTCCTATAACTGCGATCTTTTTTTATTTTCATCCATTCTGTCTTCGCCAGCTGATTAAACACCGGCAACTCAGGACGGAAACCCGCTTTATAATAAAACCAGAATGCACCGGTTTTAATGGCTTCCGGATTCTGCCAGCCAAACTGATAGGGCTTTACCACGAATTTTTCTGCCTGGTAATATTGGTGATAGACACGTATCAACTGTGCCAGTAATAAAGCAGAGGGCCCGCCCCTGAATGCAGGAAGTATATTAATTCCGAACTGGCATCTTTTTCCAAATAACCATCCACCACCATAAGCCACCGGAATGCCATTACTGAAAGCGAGGTAACCGATATAGGATTCGATGGATAATCTTCTTTCAGGAATCATCCCATAAAGGGCAAAGCCCAACCCTTTTTCCAGTTCAATATAAACCAGCTCATTGGGATCGGCATAAGTAAAGGGTTCGGTTTCGCGGTACAAAAAAAACAGACTGGCCCTGGCGGTATCAATCAGGTTTTGTTTTTCTGATAGGGATAATTGTTTGGGAGACGGTAATTTTTTTCGGGAAGTGCTTTTGATACTGACTTTCTTTTTTATGACCCGGTGAAATCCTGAAGGGCATGCTGGTCCTTTTAACATGGAGACATTCAACAGTGGATCAGTAATCGTACATCGTATAAAAATTTGCAAGGAATGGAAAACTGTTTCCTTCGCCTGTTCTGTTATATCCGCTGCGGCTATCTGTTCCAATAGCCAGTTCAGCATGGAGCCGGGCGTATTTCCTTTCAGCAATTGGATTCTTTTCAGCAAGTCCATCTCGCCAACTGAAATGGTATCGTATTCACAGCGGGGGAGGATTTGTCTGAATAAGAGCCTGACCAATTCTGCATCAGCAGCGCTGCTCTCTATTTCTATATCTTGAGGAAAGCGATTGTTTAACCAACTGACCAGGGCAAAACTGAATGAGCCGGTAATGACGGAGCCACGCAGCCCTGCGCTATGTTGAGAATAAGGATGCTCTATTTTTTCTTGTGAGAAGCGGGAAATGGAAAGCCTTGCTTCCTCTAATTCTTTTTTATTGGAAGGATAGGCGAGATGAAACAGGATCTGGTCATGTGCCTTTCTGTTGGCAATGGCAGTGGGGTATTTGCGGGGCTTGTCCATTGGAGTGGCAACTGACTCCTAAGAAAGACTGATATGCAACAGCATCGGATGATTTAAGAGGAAGGGGGTGATGATTCTTGTCATGGGGAGATTCACCGCGGAGAACGAGAGATAGCAGAGTTCTCGCAGAGGTTTAACCGCAAAGGCGCGAGGGCGCGAGGAAACGCTAGGACATTCACCGCGGACCTGCCTGCCGGCAGGCAGGGAACGGGAGGGCGCAGAGTTCTCGCAGAGATTTAACCGCTAAGACGCCAAGGCGCTAGGAAACGCAAAGACTAAGCGGGACGGCTTAGCTTAAGAGATACTTTCTTTCGGTCTTCCGGACTATTCTTAATCCGCTCCACATATTAACCGCAACCTTAATAACAAAAGAAGCTGCCTCAATAGTTCCATCCCTACTGAGCCAGCCTCTTATACCGAACCGTCCCTGTTACGAAATCAGTTAATGACTGCTGTTTCCTGTACTACTTTGTTGCCGGTATATACCCAGGGCTTTGGAGCAGCAGGTTTCTTTGTCTTTGTTTTAGATTTTTTGTTCACTACAGCTTCTTCAGTTACAGCAGGTGCCATAAAGGCCATAGCAGGATCCTGACTGTTAAAAGCCTTGCCGATACAAATGCTCAGGATATTTTGTTCCTTATCATAAATCAATGTGCCTTCCGCTACTGCTTTTCCTTCTGCATTTTGCTGTGCAGGAATTTTATAAGTAGCGGGTGAACGGGTGAGCAGGGCCTTTATTCTTCCCTGTGGTAAGCCCTCTACCCAGATAATTCCCTTATTGGTCTCATCAGCCGTAATCAACAGTTTGCCCGCTTCAGGATTTGTGCTGGTTTCATAAACGCCCAGCACCGGGAAAATGCTGCTGGTTGTTTTAGCAACAGGAGCCGCCAGGATTTTATCCTTGTATTTGGCTGAAATGGAATCTACCGTAGCGTTTTTCTGTGCCTCCCAGCTTTGTTGTGAAAAAGCAGCCAGGCTGCATAATGACAAAGCAATCACACCCACTGATCCAATGGTTTTTTTCATAATTCGATTTTTTAATGAATGAATTGGTACTCCCGGCATCAGTTCGAAATACTGTGCCAGAATGAATTTTTGTGGATAAAAACAGAATTCACCCTTTCCGCAGCCGCCTGTTTCATACAATAACCGCTTCAGTTCCAACCGGCGAATCAGTATCTTCGTCGCAGAATTTATGGCAAAGAGCAGTAAAAAAGAAGCGGCAGTTATACCCGCAGACAAGGAATCCATCGAAGTATTTGGCGCCAGGGTGCATAATCTCAAGAATATTGATATTGCGATCCCGAGAAACCAGTTAGTCGTGATCACCGGTATCAGCGGCAGCGGAAAATCATCCCTGGCCTTCGATACCATTTATGCCGAGGGGCAGCGACGCTATATGGAAACATTCGGCGCCTATGCACGCCAGTTTATTGGTGATATGGAAAGACCGGATGTAGACAAGATCACCGGATTATCACCCGTTATCTCCATTGAACAAAAGACCACCAATAAAAATCCCCGCTCAACCGTGGGTACGGTGACCGAAATCTATGATTTTGTCCGCCTGCTCTATGCCCGTATCGGGGAAGCCTACTCCTATAATACCGGAAAGAGAATGGTGAAATGGAGTGAGGAAGAAATTGTCGCCAATATTTTTCAGAAGTATAAAGGGAAAAAAATCGCCCTGCTGGCCCCCATGGTCCGCGGAAGAAAAGGTCATTACCGGGAACTCTTTGAAGATTTAAGAAAAAAGGGATTCCTGAAAGTAAGGGTGGACGGCGAGATCAAAGACCTGGTTCCCAAAATGCAGGTGGACCGCTATGCCATCCATGATATTGAACTGGTGGTGGACCGGCTGCAGGTAACCGCTGATCTGCAGGCAAGACTCAGTCAGAGTGTTCAGCAAACATTGAAACTGGGCAAGGACCTGATGTTCCTGCAAGTGGAAGAGAAACAGTTTGTCCAATATTCCAAACTGCTGATGTGTGAGGATACCGGTATCAGTTACGAGGAGCCTTCTCCCAATGCTTTCTCATTTAATTCTCCCTATGGTGCCTGTCCGGTTTGTAAAGGACTGGGTAATGTATATACCATCAGCATGGACCTGGTCCTGCCCGATACTTCTCTTTCCGTTAAAGAAGGCGGGATTGCGCCGCTGGGAGAAGAAAGGGATGCGAGTGTGTTTCAGCAGGTGATCGAATTTTCACGTAGACACAAGATTAGTCTGGATAAACCGGTAAAGGATCTCAGCAAAGCACAGCTTGATTTGTTATTATATGGTGATAAAGGGATCAGCAATTCACTCACCGTGGACGATGAGGAGGGGGCAATACCCACTGAATATACCGGCAGTTATGAAGGCATCATCCCCATGCTCAAACGCTGGTTTATTTCTCCGAATAGCACCGATTTTTTAAGAGAATGGGTGGAGAAATATATGCAGCTGGCGACCTGTCATTCCTGTAACGGACAAAGACTGAAAAAAGAAAGTCTCTGGTTCCGGGTCAATGGCAGAAATATTGCTGAGCTCTGTCAGATGAATTTAGATAACCTGGCTGCCTGGTTCGACGGAATTGAACTGATGCTGGAGAACAAACAAAAAACCATTGCCAAGGATGTATTAAAAGAAATCAGGGAGCGTCTGCAATTCCTGCTGGATGTGGGATTGACTTATCTCACATTGTTCCGTCCTTCCAAATCATTAAGTGGCGGAGAATCACAAAGGATCAGGCTGGCTACTCAGATCGGTTCGCAATTGCAGGGCATCACTTATATACTCGATGAACCTTCTATTGGTTTGCATCAGCGGGATAATCACCGGCTGATCGATGCCTTGAAAAATTTAAGAGATATTGGCAACAGTGTATTGGTAGTGGAACATGATAAAGATATTATGCTGGCTGCGGATCACCTGATTGATATCGGGCCCAAGGCTGGTTTTCACGGCGGACGTATTGTGGCACAGGGTGATCCGGCATCCATCTTAAACCTGGATACTTTAACGGCGGGTTACCTGAACGGCCATCACCGGATTGCAGTGCCCAAAGAAAGAAGAAAGGGAAATGGAAAATTCCTGGAGCTGAAAGGAGCCGGTGGTAATAATCTGAGGAAAGTGGATGCCCGTTTTCCATTGGGAAAATTTATCGGAGTAACCGGTGTCAGTGGCAGTGGTAAATCCACCCTGATCAATGAAACATTGTATCCGATACTTTCGCAGCATGCCTATGAATCAAAAACCAATCCGCTGGCTTATCAGTCCATCAAAGGGTTGGAGCATATTGATAAAGTCATAGAGATTGATCAGTCGCCCATCGGAAGAACACCACGCAGCAATCCGGCCACTTATTGCGGATTCTTTACTGAAATCAGAACCTTGTTCGCCTCCATCCCCGAAGCAAAAATCAGGGGGTATAATGCCGGGCGTTTTTCTTTCAATGTAAAAACCGGCCGCTGTGATGTTTGTGAAGGGGGAGGAATGCGGGTGATTGAAATGAATTTCCTGCCCGATGTATATGTGCATTGTGAAAAATGCAATGGCAAAAGGTATAACCGGGAAACACTGGAGATCCGGTACAAAGGCAAATCCATTGCGGATGTGCTGGAGATGACGGTGGAAGAAGCGGTTGAATTTTTTCAGCCCGTGCCTTATCTCTACCGCAAGATCAAAGTGCTGGAAGAAGTGGGACTGGGTTATATCACCCTGGGGCAATCAGCGGTTACCCTCAGTGGGGGAGAAGCACAACGTGTAAAATTATCAACCGAGTTATCAAAGAAGGATACAGGAAAAACTTTTTATATACTGGATGAGCCCACCACGGGTTTGCATTTTGAAGATATCCAGCACCTGCTGGATGTATTGAACAAACTGGTGGATCGCGGGAATACGGTATTGGTGATTGAGCATAACCTGGATGTGATCAAAGTGGCCGATCATATCATTGACCTCGGCCCCGAGGGTGGTGATGGAGGCGGAAGGATTCTTTTTGAAGGCAGTCCGGAGGAGCTGGTGAAGAATAAGGAAAGTTATACGGCTCAGTTTCTGAAGCTGGAGTTGGAGTGAGAAGCGGGTGAGATTTCGCACAAAGAGGATAGTCCGTGAATAGTCCGGAAGACCGAAAGTCCGGAAGACCGAAAGAAAGTATCTCTTAAGCTAAGCCGTCCCGCTTAGTCTTTGCGTTTCCTAGTCCAAAGGACTCTTCGAGCGATTTGATATCGCTTCGCGATATGAATAGGAACGCGGATGACGCGGATTGGGCGGATTAACGCGGATTTTCTTTGCGTGTATTAGCGGTTAAATCTCTGCGAAAACTCTGCTTCCTCCCGTTCCCTGCCTGCCGGCAGGCAGGTCTGCGGTGAACAATTCCTCGCGCCATTGCGTCTTAGCGGTTAAACCTCTCTGCGGTGAAACACAATAAAAAAAACCCCGGTATACCGGGGTTTTTACATCTATAGATGAAAGACTTATTTTACTTTATCATCGATGCTCTTGGGCACTTTAACGATACCGAGCATGAGCAGTAAACCGATCACACCGGCAGCCAGTCCGAGGAAAAGGCCAATACCGGGAGACAGTTTGATGTATCCACCATATTTTCCACCGCCTACAGAGAGGATGCGGATCAGGTAGATCACTGCACCACCTGCCATGGCACCAAAACCACCCAGGGCAAGTTTTTTACCCATGTCATCGTAACCTTTAGATTTGTCTCCCATAAAACAGGATGCGGCAACAACGCCAACACCTACCAGCACGAGTAAACCCCAGCTGCCAAATCCATTCTTGGAGCCGAAGCCACCTAAAGAAAACCAGGGGAGAAGCAGAGAAATAAGGCCTACACCGGCAAGGATCAGAGAATAAAGTTTCGATTTGTGAAATCCTAAATTGTCCATAATAAAGCTTGGTTGATTTTGGTTGGGCCTACTCGTTTGGCTTTTCGGCATTCGCCCCTGTTTTAGGAACAGGTATCCTGGTTAAAGATTTCTGAACTAATATATGACAGTTTTTGCAAAACAATCCAATGCCCGGTAAATATTTTTAAACCGGTTAGTAACAATGAGTTAATATAGGAATGAAGGGGTGTAAAATGAGGGGAGAGAACCCGTTACAGGGGCAGGAAATCATTGAAAAAATCTATCAGTGCCAGGACGGTTATGCTGGTTTTTTCACCGGATTTGGATTGGATCAATTTCCCTGCCTTTTGCCAGTAATGCATTAAAATGCGGACCTGGCAATCCTGTGGGGGTTTTAGTTATGGCGATAAAAAGAACTCAAATTTGGGAATTGGGTATTGGGTATTCGGTATTAAACCTGATCTATTATTACAATTCTTTGTGCTTACTATAGCTGCTAAGGGCAATGCAATACCTAATACCTAATACCTAATATCGAAATTCATTTCCCGAAAGCGGTGCAGAGAGTGATTAATAAAATTGTATACAAATGAGAGTACCAATAGAGAACGGATTAGGTTTATTCAACCAGGTATCAGATTTTATTAAGCTCCCTGCCGCTTCGCGGGTTATTGTTAATCACGATTTGATTTAGCGGATTTCAAATTTTCCGGCCGCTGTTTCTTCATCACCGCTGAACACCCGGTAGATATAGGTACCGCGTTTCAGTCCATGTATTTTCTGGTGATCCCTGGGTGCCATTTTGAAATGTTTCATCAGGGTACCCTCCAGGTCAAACACATAAAAGTCAGTGGTAGCGGCATCGCTTCCCTTGGCGATCAC
The DNA here is from genome assembly GCA_016720745.1 of Chitinophagaceae bacterium. Classification (GTDB taxonomy): domain Bacteria; phylum Bacteroidota; class Bacteroidia; order Chitinophagales; family Chitinophagaceae; genus JJ008. The sequence goes on from JADKKA010000019.1 coordinate 509,908, forward strand.
ATGCATACTCCTTTTGATGGCATCAGGATAGATCTTTACCGCATCATTGTTCAGCTTGGTAAAGGTCTTCATGTTACGCGCTTTGTCTTTGCTGACGGGTTTTTCTTCTTCGTTCAGTATCGTCAATGACGGTTTTACGGGCAATGGTTTTACTGCTGCGGTTACCGGCAGGCAATACAGGGCAGTCATTCCGGCGACAATGGCCAGGGCTGCGGTTTTCTTGAAAGTGGATTTGTGGTTCATAGTAGTTCGGATTGAGGTGACGATGGGTTAACTCAATAGTACACCGGGCATTTCAATTGCTTTTTGGCACGGGCACTTTCTGAGTTGCTATTAAACCTCCAGCCTAACCGAAGATTGCTGGAGAAATAAGCATCATTTTCTGTGGGATCTCCCCTTTGTGTATTGGCATACCTTCTGCTCACCGTTACATTGGGAATTTTTTCCCGGAAGGCAAGCTGTCTGGCCTGTGCTGCCTGGGTGGCAGGCAGGTAGGTGTCAAAATAACGGGGGTCTATATACTTGGTACTAACATCATCTATATAGTCAGTAAATGTTTTGCGATGCAGGATCTCAAAACCTACATAGAAATTTTCTTTTACATAATACTTGATACCACCACCCATCGGGATCATGAGCTGGGTAAGGGCATATTCTTTACGATCGGGATATTCACTCATTCCCTGGCCTTCGAGTTTCAATGGTTTCAGATCAACCCATGTTTTGCTGTTATTAGAAGCTACATATTCTCCCTGAGGATTGAAATGAAAGGCACCGATGCCTATAAAGCCATATGGACGTAATTTGCCCTGCAGGCCATCATACTGTTCTAAAAAAACAGTGGGATAGATTTCCAGTCCTGCATAAGCATCCCATAAATTGGAACGGAATTTCAGGTTACGGTATTGCCTGAATCTTTCAGCACCGCCTTTATCAGGGGCCTGTGCATCATCTCCTTCGAGATAACCGATATTACCGGCAAAACGAAAGCCAAGCCATTCAGCGGGATATACATTGATATAGATCCCTTTCATCAGCTTGGTCAGTGGCATATCCACATCTTTGATAAAAGTCTTGCCCTTTCCTACAGATCCACCCAGGTCGCCCAAAAAGAAAGATGGGCCAATGCCAAGTCCTACTTCGAACTTGCCATTCCCAAATTGCAATGATTGAGCTTTGCTGTGGATGGAAAAGAATGTGAAAAGACAAATGAGTACGGACAGCCGTACATAGGTAGCATTTGTTCTCATTGGTATCAGATTTCTGGTTTTTCTCCCGGGTTTCCCCGGTTCTTCTATTGGATTTCACCACTAAAGTAGACAAAGGAAAAACCAAATGAAAAGTAAAAGCCTGCCTTTTTTTGATTTTGCGGCTCTTACTTCATCTTATACTAAGTGATTCTACGGGAAATATTACGAAAGCAGCATTTCTACATGCTCAATGCCATCTTCCAGGTAGATTTCACTGGTCTGCAAAAATCCCAGTGACTGGTAAAATTGTAACAGGTATAATTGCGCACCGATGCGAACCGGTTGCTTACCATATAATGTGCGGATATGTTCAATGGAACGTTTCATCAGTTCTCTTCCTAATCCTGTTTTTCGTGCAAAGGGTGAAGTTACCACACGACCTATCGAAGGTTCTTCATAAGCAAGTCCGGGTGGGAGTAATCTTGTATAAGCAAGTAACACCGGCTGCTCCTCCTTTGAAGCGGGAACAGACCAGCACATCAGATGATAGGAAGCCTGATCCCTGTTATCCAGATCAGGATACACACAGTTTTGCTCAACTGCAAATACAATGTTCCGGAGTTGCAGGATCGCATAGAGCTCATGCGGATCCAGGTCTTCAAATTTTTTAAGCATCCACTCCATGTCAGTAATTGTATTTTTCCTTCCAAAGCTGGCGAAGATATTTTCTTAATTCCTCTTCCCTTGCATTTTTTCCGGGATCATATATTTTTTTTCCGGCAATGGCATCAGGCAGGTATTCCTGAGGGGAAAAATTGTTTTCATAATTATGCGAGTAGGCATATTCTTTTCCATAACCCAGGTCCTTCATCAGTTTGGTAGGAGCATTCCTGATATGGAGGGGTACCGGCAGGTCGCCTGTTTTCTTCACGATCGACATGGCTTCACCGATTGCTGCCACAGCGGCATTGCTCTTGGGTGAAGCGGCGAGGTAAGTGGCACATTGGGATAAGATGATGGAAGATTCCGGGAAGCCAATCTTATTCACTGCATCAAAACAGGCATTGGCCATCACCAGGGCCGTGGGGTTGGCGTTGCCAATATCTTCGCTGGAGAGGATCACCAGTCTCCTGGCAATGAATTTCACATCTTCCCCGCCTTCTATCATACGCGCCAGCCAGTACACAGCCGCATTGGGGTCGCTGCCGCGGATGGATTTGATAAAGGCAGAAATGATATCATAATGCTGCTCCCCGCTTTTATCGTACAAGGCAATTCTTTTTTGCGCCACTTTCATCACCAGTTCATCAGTGATAATGGCGGATCTTTCTCCGGTAATGGCTTCCGCTACCATTTCGAGCAGGTTCAGCAGTTTGCGGCCATCTCCACCTGAAATATTTAAGAGTGCTTCCGTTTCTTTCAGGCTTATTTTTTTGTCACGCAGGTAAACATCTTTTTGTAAGGCAGACTCCATCAATTGTACCAGGTCTTTTTTATCCAGCGCTTTCAAAACATATACCTGGCAGCGGCTGAGCAGGGCCGCATTTACTTCAAAAGAGGGGTTTTCAGTGGTGGCGCCAATTAAGGTGATGATTCCTTTTTCTACTGCACCCAGCAAGGCATCCTGCTGTCCTTTATTAAAGCGGTGTATCTCATCAATAAATAATACAGCCCCGGTTTTTTCCCTGGCCTCTGCAATTACTTCCCGTACTTCTTTTACACCAGCACTGATGGCACTGAGTTGAAAGAAGGGCACTTTTAAATGACTGGCAATAATATTGGCAAGGGTTGTTTTGCCCGTACCGGGTGGCCCCCAGAAAATGATAGAAGGAATCCTTCCGTGTTCAATAGCGGTTCGCAGGATACTACCCCTGCCCACAAGATGCTCCTGGCCGATCATGTCATCCAGGGAATGTGGCCTGATCCGCTCGGCCAGCGGAATATGCTGGTTCATGCGTCCAAGTTAATAAAAATAGGAAGGTCGCCGATCAGTTTACATGGGTACTGAGAAAGGCCATGATCTTATCAAAGGAGTCAATCATGTTGGCCCCGGTCCAGCCATGACTTTCGGTTGGATAAAACACATATTGATTAGGGACAGCCGAAGCCTGCAACTGATCCCTGAGCATCACCGATTGAGCAGGTGCTACCACAATATCTGCTCCGCCATGGAGGATGATGGTGGGCGGGCTTTGGGCAGTGATAAAACTCATGGGACTCGATTGCTGGTAAAGCGTGGCATGGGTGGTGGGATTGCCGCCGGTTACCTGCATCAGCAATAATGGAATAAGGGGGTTTGCAGGGAAATTATACATATTGGTCAGCTGGGTGGGGCCAAAAAAATCCACCACGGCTTTGATCTTTACGGGAGATGTGTATTTATAAGCCTGCAATAAAGCCAGGTGTCCGCCGGCACTGGCACCCAGTAAAACCCAGGTATCTGAAATCTTGTATTCATTTCTTTTTGCATAAATGAAGTCCAGGGCCGCTTTCACATCATTTTCCTGGGTAGGAAAAAAATTGGCCGTGCCGTTGGCCAACCGGTAATTAATATTGAAAATGGCATAACCGGGTATTCTTTTTTTGAGCGTATCCACATAGGTAGTAAACTCTGATTTATCTCCCTGGGTCCAGCCGCCGCCATGGATCATGATCATGACCTTGGTGGTTGCGGTTGATCGGCCGGCGGGGAGGTAGATATCCATCTTCTGTTGAGGATCGGTGCCATAGGCCACATTCAGTTGCGTCACTGCTTCTGTAACGGGGTTGGGGTTATCCGTATCCTTTTGACAGGAAACCAGCAAAAAAGAAAGGAAAAGTACCGGCAGGAGGTATTTCATTCGGGAAATTTTATTCAAAATACAGAAAATATAGGCTTTGATGAACGAAACCCGGACATGGTTGCAGGAATGTTAAAACCCGTTCCTTCCCGGCCATATACCGGGTGGAGGGTATGGGATCGGCCCATCCCCTGAATTATGTTTACATTGTTATTTGAAAAGGAGGAAGAATAAAAAAAAGGGAACTGGATAAACAACCTTTTTTGATAAATCCTTTTCTATATTTGGAAATTACAATCTGGACCACTCATCAAATTAAACTCAGAAAAATGAAAAAACACATCCTTCTCCTGGCCATCCTGTTGTCTGCCGGCATCGGATTTTCTGCCAACGCTCAGGGCGCAAAACCAAAATTGAAAAAAGAAACTATTGATTCGAAACCCGTCACAGCACCTGATCCCAAGGCTGAGGGTTTACAGCGTCCGGTGAATGATAAAACCAAGCCTGCACCTCCGAGTACTTCAAGGGGTGATGTATATGGTACCGACTACAGTGATGTGGTGGTTGATAACTGGACTGGTTATTACATCGACATCTATGTAAATGGTAATTACAGGGGTACGGTTTCTCCTTATGACAAAAGAGTAACCTGGGCTATTCCCGGAACCAATACACTTTATGCCAAGGCTGTTTTCAATGATGGCAGTTACCTGTACTGGGGACCTAAAGTCACTGCTACCGGTTATTCCTATACCTGGAAACTGAATCCTTAATTGCTTTAAATCATACTGAAAAGGTTGTTTCCAGCAACGGAAGCAACCTTTTTTCCTTCATAGCCAGATCAATTGTTAAGAATCGTCACCATATTATTGCTATTGTCTTGCTTCTTGCAGAAAGCGCAGGCCCAACCCGACGAAAGGGGAGGAGTGACCCGAGCCGATACGGTGATCACCGGAGGTAAAACTTTTGCCATCATCATCGGGATCAGCGATTACAAACTGGTGCCCGACCTGCAGTATGCCCATAAAGATGCACAGGCTTTTGAAGATTTCCTGCTCAGTGATGCCGGAGGAAAAGTGCCAAGGGCGAATGTTGAAACCTTTCTGAATGAGCAGGCGGTACGCAGTAATGTCGGGGATGCGATTTCAGTTATTGCCCGCAAGGCAAAACCCGGCGACCGGGTCTGGTTCTTTTTTGCCGGTCACGGTGATATGGAAGATCTGACACAGATCGAAAATGGTTTATTGTTATTGCATAATAGTCCAAACGGAAATTATTTCGGGATGAATGATGATGTGCTTGAAATCCTGGACCTGAAAAGATATTTATCACCCCTTGCCCAAAAGGGGATTGAAATGATTTTTATTGTTGATGCCTGTCACTCCGGTAATCTCAATGGTGGTGTACAAGGGGTACAGCAAACTGCATCTGCCCTGGCATCTTCCTGGGGCAGGGAATATAAAATTTTATCCTGCCAGCCCAACCAGTTATCCCTGGAAAGTGCCGAATGGGGCGGGGGGCGTGGATTGTTTTCCATTCAAATGGAAGAAGGGATCAAGGGACTGGCCGATACCGATAATGATGGAAAAATTACCATGTTTGAACTCCAGAGTTATATCCAGGCCAATGTGGCAAAATTCAGTGAGTTCAAACAGATACCGCTGATTACGGGTGACCTGAGCAAATCATTTTTTAAAGTGAATCCCGGCATTCTGGCTACACTGAAAAAAGAAAAGGCCCTGAATTATCCTCTGCTCGCTAAAGCTAATACAAAGGGTATCGAGGATAAGTTTGTGGATTCACTTTCTCCGGAAGGGAAAAAAATATGGTTCTCCTATAAAGAGAATATAAGTAAGATGAAGCTTATCTGGCCCAGGGATACCAATGCGCTCAGAGATTATCGCTTATTTGCCAAACGTTTTCCGGATAATCAGTTAGTATCCATCATGCGGCGTAACCTGGCATCGGCGCTGAACAGCAGGTTCGACAGTATCGTATCACCCTTATTGCGTGGCGAAACCAGTTATTCCACCAGGGATGTCTGCTATTATGCCGCTGTTGAACTGGACAGTTGCATGAGTCTGCTGGGAGAACAGCATTATATGTTCCAGAATCTCAAAGCCCGGAAACTGTATATGAATGCTATGTCCGACACCTGGGCCCTGGGAGAAAATGAATACAATTATACCTGGCGGCCCACAGTAGAGCGGGCAACAAAACTACTCGAAGAATCAGCTGCCCTGGAACCCAATGCATCCTACACATTACAGGCACTTGGTTTACATTATTATTATCTGTATGAATACGAAAAAGCCAATACCGCTTTCTCCAAATACCTGGAACTAAGACCCTATGATATTTTTGCAAAGCAATCGCTGGGAGGCATGTACCTGAAACTGAAACAGTATGAAAAAGCAGAAGCCATCTTCCTGTCACTGATGGAGAAATTCCCGCAATACAGTTTCAATTACAAGGCGCAATTGTTTGATATCTATCTAAAATGGGAAAAGAACGGGAAAGTGCTGGAAATGGTAAACAGCATGCTGGCTACACCTGCGGAAAAACCTTATGGGTTATTTTATAAAGGGCTCTACTTTGCCCGTCAGAATAATCAGGATAGTACCGTTTACTATTACAGGGAAGCGGAGAAAACACTGGGTGGGCAAAACATTCTTTGTGTGAATAATATCGGGCATACTTATTTTGTACATAACCAGATTGATTCAGCCCGCAAGTATTTTGAAAAAGTACTTGAGATTGATAGCACTTATACTTTCGGTCACTTCAATATGGGTGTCATTGAAGAAATAGAAGGCAACAGCCAGGCTGCCATTTTCAGTTTCCTGAAAGCCATTCAAAATGCACCGGGTACGGTGGAAGGCTATGTGACCAACCTGCCGCTTTACTTTGGTAAAAAATTTGATACATCAGATAAAACTGCCAGCGAAGATTTTAAGAAGCAGATGTTTACTTACAATATGCAGTACCTGTCCTATCTCTCCATATTATATGTATATATCCGGGTGCCCGGATTGATTGACAGTTCAAGACAGGTGAATTATCTGTTTGATCAGATGGCCCAGTACAAACAGCATGATATGCTGACCTGGTACCATAAAGCCTGTTATTATTCCATGAAGAAGGATAAGAAACTGGCACTGGCCAGTTTGTTACAGGCACTTGATCTCGGCTTCGGCAGTTTATACCAGATCAAATACGATCATGATCTTGATTTTATCCGGGATACTCCTGAGTTTGCCGTTATTCTGAAAAAATATTTCCCTGATCAACCGGCAGCCGGCATCAAAAGCCAATAGAATTGCCGCCATCAACGGGTAATACCACTCCTGTTACATATTTCGCTCCATCACTGGCCAGGTATAAAGCGGCCTGTCCGATATCTTCGGGTTGACCCATATGTCCCATCGGCGTTCTTCCAAATACTTTTGCTTTTCTTTCCGGATCACTGTCCAGTGCCTTCGCCGTCATGTCTGAATAAATAAAACCAGGCGCAATGGCATTGACGCGGATGCCGTTGGGGGAAAGTTCTACCGCCATTGCTCGGGTTAATCCGTCAATAGCCGTTTTGCTGGCACTATAGGCAATCACTTTGGGAAGTCCGTATTGCGCCGCCATACTGCTGATATTAATGATACAGCCACTGTTTCTTTTCAGCATATCTTTTACCACTTCCCGGCTCATGGTGAACACTGCACATAAATTGGTGCTGATGATGCGCTGAAATTCTTCATCCGTTACCTCCGTGAATGCCTTTTTCTGATTGATGCCGGCATTATTGACCAGGATATCTATCTGACCAAAATCCTGCACCAGTCCGTTTACAAATTCAGGAATCGATCCGAGATTAGTGACATCACAGGTGCGGGCATGACAATCACTACCCAATGCTTCTTTTGCTTTGTTTAATTTGTCCATATCCCTGCCCACAATGATAGTAGTGATACCGTGTTGTACAAATTGCTGTGCAATGGCAAATCCCAGTCCGGAACCTCCTCCGGTAACAAGGGCGATTTTTTTAGTTGACATCATTTCTTGTTTTAATTCCCCGGTGCATAGGGGAAGCGTAATTTTTTATAATAGTCTAATGTCTGGTCGGGTTGCTCCAGTCCTGCCGGGATGGGTTGTCCGCTGAAGGTTTGAAAATACAATAAACAGGCATTCCTCCACCATTTGGCTTCTGCAAATTGAATATGCAGCAGCATATCCACTTCTTTAAATCGTTGGGCATCTACTTTCTTTTGCTGCTGGCCCCATTCGCGGATCATCCATTGCACACTGTCTGCTGCATTGTAATAACGGTGACAAAGTTCATTCCATAAAGTCCTTCCGGATGATACCGTATGATTCCAGGATACATGGTGAAACCAGAGCAGGTATTTCTCATCACAGGTATTTAAATGCTCCCAGGCTTTTCTGGCTTCCGGCTGGTACTGACTGATGGCATTACTGCCGCTGGCTGTTCGGTTGAATCCGATACCCATACTGTCTGCCTTATGATAGTAAACAGGATTCCATTCGGGGCGGTTGAGATTGCTGACCCAGGGAGCCGGGCCATAATGATGGCCGGTACCCATGATATGATGGAGCCCGAGCGGGTTCATATAATTCACCATGATCTCCCGGCTGCGGAGCATCATGTTCTTCGTTGTTTGTATAAATGACGGATCAGCGTTATAACTCATCCGCAACCATTCTTCTGCAATCTGATCACTGCTGAGCGAATGATCCCAGGCCAGTCTGCCCAATGCATACCAGTTCGCCTGTGCAAAAGGATGACCGCACCAGTTGATATCATTGCCAATATTGGAAACACCGGCCATTCCGTTCAGCGAATGTTGGTCCAGGCTGCCGTCAATCACTTTGGCTACAGTGCTTCCTTTGCCTTTACTGTAGGTATCTGCATCCAGTACTTCTTTGAAAAGCGGGGCGAGGAAGACTAATTGAGTCGCCTGTCCCAGGTATTCCTGTGTGACCTGGAATTCCATCATCAATGGTGTACGGGGCATGGCACCAAATAGCGGGTGAAAGGGTTCACGCGGCATAAAATCAATGGCACCGTTTTTCACCTGAACCATTACATTATTGCGGAACTGTCCGTCGAGTGGTACAAAATCATCATAAGCCTGTTTGTGTCGGTCCACCGGATTTTCAGCAGCATATACAAAGGCCCTCCAGATAATAATTCCTTTATGAGATTGTACGGCATCGGCCAGCATATTGGCACCATCGGCATGCGTACGTTTATAATCCTGCGGTCCGGGTTGTCCTTCACTGTTGGCTTTGACAAGGAAGCCGCCGAAGTCGGGAATCAGGGAATAGATTTCATTGGCTTTTTGTTTCCACCATTCTTTTACAGCAGGATCCAACGGGTCGGCTGTTTTCAATCCGCCCATTTCAATCGGAGCGCTGAAGCGGGCGGTGAGAAAAACTTTGATGCCATAAGAACGAAACACATCGGCCAGGGCTTTTACTTTTAAAAGATAAGGAGCCGATAAAACAGTGGCATTGGCATTCACATTGGTCAGTACGGTTCCGTTAATGCCGATGGAAGCATTGGCTCTGGCATAATCAATATAACGCTGGTCGATATAACCGGGTAAGGTATGCCAGTTCCAGAGGGAGAGACCGGCATAACCTCTTTCTACAGAACGGTTGAGATTGTCCCAGTGATTCAGTAGTCTTAATTGTAGTTTGGGTACAGAGAGTAGATTCAGTTGTCGGATAGTCTGCTGATTTTGCATCATCCGGAGCAGGTGGAAAACAGCATACAGAGATCCCTGATCTGATTGAGAAAGAATGGAGAGAACAGGTTGCTGTTTTTTATTTTTTCCTTCGTAGAGGTAGAAGCCTTCTGCACTGGTTTCTTTTTGGCGCTTATTGATCTGTTGGGTGATGCTGGCAGCATATCCCGCATCGGTATTAATATAGAGGCCTGTGTTGCCTGTCAGCCTTGCATCGGAATAAAAAACAGGTTGTATACCAAGAAGAGCCGGAATCGCAATCGACAATTCATTTTTAATGGCATTGGCGGATTTGTTATCAGCGTGGATAAAAATTCGCTGGAAGTAAGGCCGATAAGTTTGTTGTATGGAACTTGGCAGTGGCCGGTAACGAAGCCAGAGTTCATAGCCGTTTTCTGCAAATGCAAGGAAGCTATTAACCAGCAGCAGCATTGCCAGGAACAATTTCTTCATAGACTTTATTTTGAAGCGTCTTTTCGAAGCGAGGATTTCCGGATGATCAGGTCGGAGCGGACCACGATGGTGTTGGTGGTTTTGATATTGGATACTCCCAATAGATGACCGATCAGGTTGCGGGCAGCGATTTCTCCGAGTTCAATACCGGGATAGTCGATGGTGGTGAGCTGTGGCTCAATGATCTTACTGATGGCATCGTTATTGAAACCCACGATGGCAATATCTTCCGGGATGCGGATGCCATTTTCTTTCAGCGTGCGCATGCAAACGGCGGCGGAGAAATCATTGGTGATAAAGGCGCCATCGGGCATGGGTTTCATCTTCATGATTTCAATAGCTGCTTCCCGACCGCATTGCTCACTCAGGTCCTTGATCAGGACCAGTTTTTTTTCATAATGAATCCCGTTATCGTACAAGGCGTCAGTATATCCTTTATGACGCTGGGCATAAACGTTTCTTTTCAGGTTGGCAGTGACCAGTACAATTTTTTTGCAGCCCTGCTGGATCAGGTGCTGGGTAGCCTGGTAGCCGCATTTATAATTATCAATCACCACCTTGGTGCTCTCCGTATTCTCTTCCACCCGGTCAAAGAAGATCACGGGAATTCCTTTTTCTTCAAAGGGTTTATAATGGGCCAGGTCCTGGGTATCGAATGCGAGTGAGGCAATCAGTCCGTCCACACGTTTATGAAAAAGGTTGGAGGCATTGGCTCTTTCTTTGCCGGCGCTTTCGGAGGAGTGGGCAATAATCAGATCATATCCGGCCTCGGTGGTAACTTTTTCAATACCTGCCAGGACGGAAGTGATAAAGTTTGAATTCAATTCATGCACGATCACGCCGATGGTATTGGTCTTTTGTTTACGCAGGCTGCTGGCAAATGTATTATGGCGGTACCCAAGTTCCCGGGCTGCTTCCTGGATGCGTTTCTTGGTGTTCTTGTTGATGGCAGGATGGTCCTGCAGGGCCCGGCTGACCGTGGCGGAGGACAGGGCCAGTTTTTGGGCGATATCATATATAGTAACGTCTTTTTTCGTCTTCATACTGCAATCGGTTACATCGTTTTTTGGTCATTTTGGGCTACTATAAATGTAGGTAAAATGCCTGATAATCAAAAGGCTTTATTCTTTTTTGCCGCATTTTCATAGGGAGAATGGGGAAGCTTCGGGATACTCCGGGCCTTCCTTAAAAGAATCGGCGAAGCTCAGGGAGTCGGGTATGATGCAAAATCAGGCTGTGGAATAAAAATTTCTGCAATCGGTTGCAATTTTAAAATATTCTCCTATATTCGTTTCAGGATGATACAGGACGGTTATGTATTATCCCCTCAACCCGCCTGCTGCTATATGAAAAATTGGAAACCATTCTTCCCTTTTTTGATGTCCCGTTCTGCGGATATTATTCCTGTTTTCCCAATGAATGATGCTGATCATGCGCAATGCCCTGCAGGCCCTGCTGAATTTGTCATTTCCAAAAACAGACATATGAAACAAACTGCAAAAACAACCAAACGACTGCTGCGGTTTTTGGTCCTGGTCCAGTTCCTGATGCTGACCAGCCAACTAATCGCGCAAAACATTACAGTAAAAGGCCGGGTGCTCAAGGATGACGGGCAACCGGTGCAAGGTGCCTCCGTTTTACTCAAGGGCACCAATGCCGGAACCACAACCGATGCAGATGGTAATTTTTCCATCAGTGCTGCCAACGGTTCGGTGATTGTTATTTCAAGTGTTGGGTTTCTTACTCAGGAAATAACTGTTTCCGGTTCCGATCTGAAAGTTCAGCTTGCCAGCGACAGCAAGAGCATGGGCGAGGTGATCGTAGTAGGATATGGATCACAACGGAAGCGTGATGTTACCGGGGCTGTTACCACAGTAACCGGTGCCACTTTGCGGGAGGTACCGTCTCCCAATCTGCTGAACCAGTTGAAAGGACGTGCAGCAGGTGTAACAATCATCAGTAATGGTGCCACTCCCGGCTCACAGGGTCAGATCAGGATCAGGGGTAATCGCTCCCTGACCACCAGTTCCGGAGCAAGTGATGCACTGGATGGCCCATTAGTAGTGGTGGATGGAATTCCTTTTGGGGGATTAAATGATATCAACCCTGATGATATTGCCAGTGTGGAAATTTTGAAAGACGCTTCTGCTACAGCCATTTTCGGATCAAGAGGTGCTGGTGGTGTTATTCTCGTTACAACCAAAAGAGGCAGAACAGGCAAAGCAGTTATTTCATATGATGGCTACCATGGTGTTACTAAAATCATGGGCCAATACAATGTAATGAACGGAACTGAGTACGCACAGTTTAAAGCGGATGCAGCCAAATATAACAGGACAAGTCCTGGTAATTCAGGATATGCGCTGACTCCTAAAGAACAGGCAGCACTGGCAGCCGGAATTTCTACAGACTGGCAGAGCCTGATTTATACACCAGGTTTCATGACAAATCATCAGATAGGTTTACAGGGTGGAGTAGAGAATACCCAATATGCACTGGGCCTGGGTTATTTTAATGAAACAGGTATTATACCGGAGCAGGATTTTCAGCGTTTCACGATCCGCGCTACGATTGATCAGAAAATTGGTAAGCACATAAAGATTGGTTTAAATTCATTGAATACACTTAGCTACCAGAATAACCCTGGTGGTGGTGGCGTTCCTGGTGGTCTGGTAAGACTGACACCATTGGCCAGTCCTTATAATGCAGATGGAACTGTCAACCTGTTCCCCGCAGAAGGTTCCATTGATGCGGCTCAGGTGAGTCCGCTGACCATCAAAACGAAAAAAAGCTCATCATTATCACGCACAAGATCTTTGAGGTCATTTAACAGTCTTTATGCTGAAGTAAATATCCTGCCCGGTCTGCGATATCGTTTTAATGCGGGTCTGAATATCAGCCAGTCTGGTTTTAACAGATACAACGGTCCGCTTACTTATTACAATACAGCAACCGTACAATCATCTTCCAGTGCTGAAATCGTAAACACTGAATTCTGGAATTACAACTTCCAGCACCTGGTGTATTATGATAAAACATTTGCACAGAAACATAAAATCGGATTTACCGGTTTATTTGAAGTGACCAAGGATCATTCACTGGGAAGCCGTTTCAGTGTAACCGGGGTACCTGCTGATTATATCAGGACCTCTAATTTTTCACTCGCTTCCGGTCAGCCTGTAGCGAATTCAGACTTCGGAAACAGTTTTGCTGAAACCGGACTGGTGTCTTTCATGGGAAGATTTAATTATGCCTTTGATAGCAAGTATCTCTTCACCTTTACTTTGAGAAGGGACGGTTCTTCCACTTTATCTCCCGGTAACCAGTATTTCAACTATCCGGCAATCGGTTTGGGATGGAATATCTCTGATGAAAAATTCATGAGTGGACTGGATTTTGTAAATGATTTAAAATTAAGAGGAGGCTGGGGCGTTTCCGGTAACAGGAACGTGGGTGCTTATCAAACCCTGGGTGGACTTTCAGCCGGTTATTATAATTTCGGAACCAGTGGTGCCGGTCAGCAGTTGGGATATATTGTAACCAATCTGCCAGCACCTGATCTGGGATGGCAATCCACTTCACAGTTTGATATTGGTCTGGAATTCGGATTGTGGAATAAAAGACTCACCGGTTCTATCGATTATTATCACCAGAAAACCAAGGATATCCTCCTGAGTGTACTGCTTCCGCCCAGTAATGGAGCCGGATCTACATTGAAAAATCTCGGAAAAACTGAAGGCAAGGGTCTTGAAATTTCCCTTTCTTACGACATCTTCCGGAATTCAAAAGGATTCAACTGGAGTACAGATCTGATCTACTTCTTTAACAGGGAAAAAATTACCCAGTTAACCAAACCAGAAGAGAAAGCCAATATTGCCAATGGCTGGTTTGTAGGTCAGCCGCTTACTGTTATATATGATGTGAAGAAAATCGGAATCTGGCAAACAAGTGATGTAGGCCGCGGTCTTACACAACAAACATCACCTGCGCAGTTCCCCGGACAGATCCGTGTGGAAGACGTGGATGGTAACAATAAGATTGATGCAAATGATCGCCAGGTCCTTGGTAATTTCCAGCCTAAATGGGAAGGAGGAATCACCAACAGATTTAATTACAAAAATTTTGATTTCTCTTTTGTTATCTATGCCCGGATGGGTATGAAAGTACTCGTTCCTTATCTTACCGGTAACTCTACTGGTTCTGGAGGTTTTGCCTTCTTTAACCAAAGCCGCGTGAATCAGGTGAAAGTGGATTACTGGACAGATACCAATCCAACCAATGCATTCCCGGCGCCTGATGCCAATAGTGCCGTACAATGGTTTGGTTCTACACTTGGCTACTACGATGGTTCTTTTGTAAAATGCAGAAGTATCAATTTTGGTTACACTTTCAGCAACAACCTGATTAAAAAAATCGGGGCCAGTTCTGCAAGGGTTTATATCAATGCCACAAATCCTTTTATCATTTACTCTCCATTGGTAAGGGATGATCTGGCATTGGATCCGGAAGGAAACAGTTACGCAGGGACCGGTACACTGAATCCGCAAGGTGCCAGTGAACGTGGTACACCCGAGCGTCAGATTGCGGTTAACATGAATAACCCTCCGGTAAGACAATTCACATTTGGTGTAAACCTTAAATTTTAAATCTTACAACAATGAAAAAGATAATATTATTACTGATCCCCGGCTTAACGCTTGTCGGTTCAGGTTGTAAAAAAGTACTGGAAGAAAACCCTGAGTCGATCATTGTTCCTTCCTATTTTAATACGCCTTCCGGCGTTCTGGGAGGAATCGCGGGTGTATATAATGACATCAGATCCCAATGGGGCACTGAAGGTTTTACCAATGAAATGCAGGCGGGTACCGACGAATTTATCCAGGGTGTAAGCTCTGGTGGTGCTACTTCGCATACCTATAATGGTTTGAACGGAAGTAATTTCGGCTCTGCATGGAGTGTGGCCTTCCAGGATATCAATACCCTCAATGGTGTATTGAAGTATGGTCAGACCATTGATCTTCCGGATGCCACCAGGAAACAATACCTCGCACAGGCTAAGTTCCTCCGGGCATTCTGGTATTTCTACCTGGTTCAGACCTTTGGTGATGTTCCTTTACATACGGAATTTATCACTACGGCATCACAGGCAGCTTCCCGTCAACCCGTGTCTGAAGTATATAAGCTGATCATTCAGGACCTTACTGATGCTGCAGCTGATTTGCCGAATACACCCACTTCACCTTTCCTGGGTAAACCGGCCACAAAACCAGTGGCGCAGTTTCTGTTGGCCAAGGCTTTACTTACCAGAGGATGGTTGACCAATTCGTCAGCAGATTTCACTCAGGCTGCAACTATTTGTGCTTCTATCATTGCCAGTAAGTCCACTTATGGATTGGATCTTTGGGCGGATTTCGGTGATGCGTTTGTGCCTGCCAATGATTATGGTAAAGAAACCATGTTTGTTAGTGATCACTCCATTGATCCGAAATACGGTTATTATGCCGTAGGTGGTGGTGCCAGTGGTGGTGCTGCACAAAACCTGTCACCCTGGTTTACCAACTGGAATTATCCCAATAACAGTGGAGTAAATTCATTTAAAAATGGTTCCGGTGTATTGATCAACAGCGGTACATCCGGTATGATCCGTGATTCTTATTACGGACGTCCTTATATCAGAATGCGTCCCAACAGTTATTTCTGGCCATCAGGTCCCAACGTAGGTACCAACTATTTCCTTGACCGCGCATTTGTTGACCGGACCAATGATTCAAGATTTGCCAACAGCTTTTATACAGTTTATATTTCTAATGTATCAATTACCAATTCAGCAGGCGCTGCCAATAACAGCCGCGGAATTGGGTACACAACAGTAGTAGGTGCAGATACGGCTGTATGGCTTCCCGATTTCGAAGTGGCCGGGGCTCCCCAATTTATTGGTACAAGACCCTTTAAAGGTATTGTTGCTCCACCCAGTCTCTGGAACAATGGTATTTTCCCGGCGCTGAAGAAATTCATGGATCCCAGTCGCGGTGCCAACTTCAATGACCCCTCCACCAGACCTTGTGTGTTATATCGTTTTGCTGAAGTTTACCTGATTGCTGCCGAAGCATATTACAAAGCAGGAGATAATATCAATGCTGCTGCTATGCTGAATGTGATCAGGCAGAGAGCTGCTTTCAGAAAAACAAATTCACCGGCTCAAAATGCTACAGCAGCCACTGCGATGTTAATTACACCTGCACAGGTAACGCTTGACTTTATTCTGGATGAGCGTAGCCGTGAACTGTTTGGTGAATGGCAGAGATGGCATGACCTGGTTCGTACAGGATCATTGGTAAGACGTGTTAAAGAATGGAATCCGGAAGCTGGACCGTTTATACAGAATTACCATGCGTTGAGGCCAATTCCTCAATCGCAGATTGACCGGGTAGTGGAAGGACCTCCATTCCCGCAAAATCCAGGGTATTAAACCATTTGACGAGACAGTAATATCCGCATTTCGGGAGATGAGGATCTAGCCCAGAAGCAATCCTCTTCTTCCGGAATTTGGAAGAGTATTTGTTGCTGCAATTCTTATCCATGAGAAATCAGACAGAAATCAATGGATACTGGTGCTTTTATTAATTTATCTTAAAATAGGCAGTTATATAGCAATCAAAAAGGAGGGGTGAATTCTTTCATCCTTCCTTGTTTTTATTAGCAGAGGCTTTATTATTGCAAATATGCTTTTACTAGGAATCGATATAGGGACTTCATCCGTCAAAGTTTCAGTAGTTGATGCATTAAAACGAACAGTCATTAGTGCTGCGCAATACCCCGAAACCGAGGCCGATATTATTTCACCGCAACCCGGTTGGGCCGAACAAAGTCCGGATAGCTGGTGGGAATATACCAAGCAGGCTATTCTAAAATGCAATGCCAGCGGAACCTATGATCCCCTGCAGATTGGCGCCATCGGGATCGCCTACCAAATGCATGGACTGGTGATGGTTGACAGCCAGCAGCATGTGCTGAGAAACAGTATTATCTGGTGCGATAGCCGGGCCGTTGACATTGGTGACAAGGCATTTGAGGAGATTGGTCCTGATTTTTGTCTGGAACATTTATTGAACTCCCCCGGAAATTTCACTGCCAGTAAACTGGCCTGGGTCAAAGATGAAGAGCCCCATTTGTATTCAAAGATTGATAAAGTGATGCTGCCTGGTGATTTCATTGCGATGAAACTGACGGATCAGATCACTACCACCGCCTCTGCACTCAGCGAAGGTGTTTTTTGGGATTTTAAAAAGGAAGATATCTCAGAAGATATATGCACCTATTTCGGTTTTGACAGTAAAATATTTCCAGCCATTGAGCCTGTATTTTCTGTTCATGGATTTATCAAAGGCAGCGTGGCTGCGAGGCTAGGACTGGCTAAAGGAATCCCGGTCACTTATAAAGCCGGTGACCAGCCCAATAATGCACTTGCGTTGAATGTGCTGGAGCCGGGCGAAGTGGCGGCCACAGCAGGCACTTCCGGAGTAGTCTATGCTGTTAGTGATCAGCTGAATTATGATCCGGCTTCCAGAGTCAACAGTTTTGCACATGTGAATCATACGGCTGCTGATAAAAGACTGGGTGTTCTGCTCTGTATCAATGGTTGCGGAATTACCAATCGCTGGATCAAAAAAATGGCAGCCGGCCCCATGAGTTACGAACAGATGAATGAGGCCGCCGCCACCATCAAACCCGGTGCCGACGGATTGCAGGTGATCCCCTTTGGAAACGGGGCAGAAAGAATGCTGGGTAACCAGTTAATCGGGGGCGGTTTGCTGAACCTGGACTATAATATCCATAGTTCCGCACACCTGTTCCGGGCCACACAGGAAGGGATCGCATTTGCCTTCCGGTACGGGATAGATATTATGCGGGAAAACAATATATTTCCGTCGGTAGTCAGGGCCGGACAGGCCAACATGTTCCTGAGCCCGGTTTTCACCAATGCTTTTGTGAATGCAACCGGTATTCCGGTTGAGTTGTATGAAGGAGATGGCAGCATTGGTGCCGCTCTCGGTGCGGGAATCGGCGCTGGTTTTTACCAGTCACCAAAAGAAGCTTTTGAAGGAAGAAAAGCATTGGCTACCATTGAGCCGGAGCCAAACACAATTTATGATGATTTGTATGCGAAATGGAAGGATACATTAATGAATACCATCACCAAAACAAATGAACTATGTCAGTTTTAACAGCCGAACAATCCGTGAATGTGGCAACAGGTAGCATGGAGTATTTTAAAGGGATCGGCAAAATACAATTTGAAGGATTAGAATCAAATAACCCGCTTGCTTACCGTTGGTATGATGAAAAAAGAAAAGTGGCCGGTAAGCCCATGAAAGAATGGTTGCGTTTTGCCTGCGCCTACTGGCATAGTTTCAATGGAAGTGGTGCCGATCCTTTCGGCGAACCCACCCATTTATTTGCCTGGGATAAAAAAGGGGATCCGATTGAAAGAGCAAAAGATAAAGCAGATGCCGCCTTTGAATTCATCAGCAAACTCGGACTGCCTTACTATTGTTTCCATGATGTGGATGCCGTGGACTATACCAATGATATTACAGAAAATGAAAGAAGACTGGCCGCCATCACCGCTTACCTCGGTGAAAAACAAAAACAGAGCGGGGTGAAATTACTCTGGGGCACGGCCAACCTTTTTACCAACAGACGCTATATGAACGGCGCTGCTACGAATCCTGATTTTCATGTATTGGCACATGCAGGTGCACAGGTAAAAGCGGCACTGGATGCTACCATTCAGCTGGGAGGGGAGAACTATGTTTTCTGGGGCGGAAGAGAAGGTTACATGAGCCTGCTCAATACCAACATGAAAAGGGAGAAAGATCACCTGGCCATGTTCCTGCACAAAGCAAAAGACTATGCACGCAAAAACGGCTTCACCGGTAAATTCTTTATTGAACCCAAACCCTGTGAGCCCAGCAAACACCAGTATGATTACGATAGTGAAACCGTGATTGGTTTTCTGCGGCAGTATGACCTGGCCGCTGACTTCAGTTTAAATATAGAAGTGAATCACGCCACCCTGGCCGGTCACACTTTCGCCCACGAATTACAGGTGGCAGCCGATACCGGATTCCTGGGAAGCATGGATGCCAACCGGGGCGATTACCAGAACGGATGGGATACGGATCAGTTCCCCAATGATATCAATGAACTCACCGAAGCCATGCTGGTGATCCTGGAAGCAGGCGGATTTAATGGTGGGGGTATCAACTTCGATGCAAAAATCAGAAGGAATAGTACGGATCCTGCAGATTTATTCTATGCACATATCGGGGGCATCGACAGTTTCGCCCGTGCCCTGATCACAGCAGATACCATCTTACAGCAATCTGATTATAAAAAAATCCGCACAGACCGCTATGCCAGCTTCGACAGTGGATCTGGTGCTGCATTTGAACAGGGACAAATGGGCCTGGAAGAATTGCGCACTTATGCTATCGAAAATGGTGAACCGCCAGTAGTAAGCGGTAAACAGGAATATCTCGAGAATATCGTGAACAGGTATATCTAATACAGCAACTTCGTTTCAATATTCAGGTATGACAATCAAATGGGTGGTAACCGGCTTAGTGGCAGTTGTACTGATGGGTACAGCATGCGACAACAGTAAAAAATTGACAGCAGCCAACCAATCGTCAACCGGATTAAAAGATGCTTATCAAAAAGATTTCCTGATCGGTACTGCCCTGAATACTGCACAGATTCAGGAGAAAGACACAGCTGCCGCCCGGCTGGTTCAGCAACAGTTCAATGCTGTTACCCCGGAGAATATCATGAAGGCCGAAATTATCCATCCTCAGTGGAATGTATACAATTTTGAACTGGCCGATCAGATCGCTGCCCTCGGAAAAAAACAGGGAATGAAAGTCAATGGTCATACCCTGATCTGGCATAGCCAGCTCCCGGCCTTTGCCAGAAATATCCGGGACATTGATTCCTTCCGCACTTTTTTCACCAATCATATCAGCACCGTTGCTGGCCGCTACGAAGGAAAAATTGCTTCCTGGGATGTAGTGAATGAAGCATTGAATGAAGATGGGACCATGCGTAAATCCATCTTCCTGGATAAACTGGGTCCCGATTTTGTAACCGAAGCATTCCGTCTGGCACAAAAAGCAGCACCCACTACTGAATTATACTATAACGATTACAATAATGAACAACCTGCTAAAAGAGAAGGTTGTCTGCGCCTGATCCGCAAAATAAAAGAAGCCGGTGTACGTATTGATGGAGTGGGCATACAGGGTCACTGGCATATTGGAAAGGTTCCCTTAAAAGATATTGAAGAAAGTATCCTTGCTTATTCTGCCCTGGGTTTGAAAGTGATGTTCACGGAACTGGATATTGAAGTGCTGCCCAGAAATTTCTCCGGCGCCGATGTCAGTCAGCGGATGGACAATAACCCTACCCTGAATCCTTATGTGAACGGACTGCCTGATAGTGTGCAACAACAATTGGCCAAAGATTATGAAGACCTGTTCCGGCTCTTTTTAAAACATAAAGACAAAATCACAAGGGTTACTTTCTGGGGAGTGAACGACGGACAATCCTGGTTGAATGGATGGCCGGTGAGAGGAAGGACGAATCACCCCCTTTTATTTGACCGGAAATATCTGCCGAAGCCGGCTTATCACCGGGTTATGAATCTGAAAAATGTTGCGCCCGAAGAGAAGAAAGCTTTTTAATCATTAACTAACGCCTGCCATCATGTCAACCGATTCACAAAAATTATCCGTTCTTGAAAAAGTAGGATACAGCCTGGGTGATCTTGCAGCCAATCTGATTTTTCAAACCCTTGTTACTTATCTGGCGTATTACTACACGGATATTTATAAACTGGATCCTGACAAAGCTGCTGCCATCATGCTGGCGGTAGGATTGGTGGCTGCATTCGGTTTCAATCCACTGATCGGTGCATTGGCCGACCGCACCCGTTCCCGCTGGGGAAAATTCCGCCCCTGGATATTATGGACGGCCATTCCCCTGGGAGTCATCTCTGTTTTGGCTTTCTCAAAGTTTTCAGATAATGAAAACAGTAAGATCATTTATGCCACCATCACCTATACTCTTTTACTGTTTTTTTATGCGGCCAATAATCTTCCTTATGGCGCACTCAGCGGGGTGATCACGGGAGACATGAAAGAAAGAAATAGTCTTTCTGCCTATCGTTTTGTTGCCGTGATGTTCGCTCAGTTCTTTGTACAGGTATTCATGTTATCTATCATTGAATCGGCAGGCAATGGTGATAAGGCAGCTGGCATCAGCAAACTCATGATCTGGCTGGCATTGATCGGTACCGGGATGTTACTGATTACATTCTTCACCACCAGGGAGAGAATCGTTCCCAAACCGGAACAAAAGTCTACCCTGGCAGAAGACCTGAGCGATCTGGGCAGAAACCGTCCCTGGTTCATCATGCTGGTGTTAACTACTTTGGTATTCATCACCCTCGCCATGAAGGGAGGGGGTTATGTATATTATTTCAACAATTATGTAGACAAAACAACACTGACCACTTTCATTACGCCAGTTACAGATGCATTGTCGGGAATGGGTATGAATTTCTTTGGCAAGGATCCGGTATCAGCCGGGTTCGGGCTTTTTAATGCCGGGGGAATTCTATTCATGATTGTGGGTATTCTCCTGTCTAAAAAACTGGCTGACAAATACGGCAAAAGGGATGTGTTCGGAGCCGGTCTGTTTATCTCCACCCTGTTTATCCTTTTCTTTTATTTCTTCTCACCCAATCAGGTGGTTTTGATGTTTGGTTCGCAGATCCTTCACGGATTTTTTTATGGGATCACCATACCACTACTTTGGGCCATGATCGCTGATGTGGCGGATTTCAGCGAATGGAAGAATAACCGCAGGGCCACGGCCATTATCTTTTCCGCTATGATGGTGGGACTCAAAGGCGGTCTCACGATCGGAGGTGCCCTGCTCACCAAATTGCTGGGAACATTTCATTATGTGCCGAACAGTACCACGGCACAACCGGATTCAGCTATTAATGGGATCAAGATGCTGGTCAGCGTTTTTCCATCGATTCCTTTTCTGATCGGTGTGGCTTTATTATTCTTTTATCCGATTAATAAGAAAATGGAAACCACCATTGAATCAGATTTGAAAGCGAGAAGGGCAACTACTTAAAAAATTTTCAGCCAATGCCGGAAAATCCGATTGAACATATCGATTTTGATGCGCTGAACAATTGTGCTATATCAGCTCCCCTGATCAGTCATATCTATACAGCTGATCCATCAGCCCATGTATTTAATGGAAAGATTTATATCTATCCTTCACACGATATTGATGCCGGCGATGCATTTGATGACCTGGGCAGTCATTTCGCCATGGAGGATTATCATGTATTGTCCATGGATCATCCGCTGGATACTGTGGCAAAAGACCATGGACTGGCCCTGCATGTAAAAGATGTGCCATGGGCAAAAAAACAAATGTGGGCGCCTGATGCAGCGGAAAAGGACGGGAAATTTTATCTATACTTTCCCGCTAAAGATCCCGAAGGTATATTTCGCATAGGCGTTGCCGTTAGTAATGATCCGGCCGGCCCCTTTGTTCCACAGTCCGAAGCGATCAAAGGAAGTTTTTCAATTGACCCTGCTGTATTCAAAGATGATGACGGCAGTTATTATATGTATTTTGGCGGGATCTGGGGCGGACAATTACAACGCTGGCGCAATGGAACCTTTAATGCGGGATCGCCGGAGAGTCCGGTGGCATTTTTACCAGCGGATAATGAACCTGCACTTTGTCCTCAGGTAGCGAAACTGACAGACAACCTGCTGGAATTTGCAGAAACGCCCCGTGACCTGATCATCCTTGATGAAGAAGGGAAGCCTTTGTTACAGGGTGATACCGACCGTCGTTTTTTTGAAGCCTCCTGGATGCACAAACACGAGGGTAAATATTATTTCTCCTACTCAACAGGGGATACCCATTATTTATGTTATGCCATTGGTGACAATCCTTATGGTCCCTTTACCTATGCCGGCAGGATACTGGAGCCGGTTGTGGGCTGGACCTCGCATCATTCCATATGTGCTTTCAATGGTCAGTGGTACCTTTTTTACCATGACTCTTCCCTGTCAAAAGGGGTGACACATCTGCGTTGTGTGAAAGTGACCCCATTGGAGCATGATGAAAAGGGTCTGATTAAAACGATAAAACCATACAGGGACTGATTTTAAATAAACAGTATTGCATTAAGCGATCATTATGGGATCTGAAATAGAAAAAGCAGTGAATGCGCCATTAGGTGAAAAAGGAATGCATCAAACCATGCGCTGGTATGGACCACAGGATGTGGTGAAACTATCTGATATCCGGCAGGCCGGTTGTGCAGGAGTGGTTACTGCTTTGCACCAGATACCGGTAGGAGAAATATGGACGGTAGAAGCCATCAATGAAAGGAAGCTACTGATTGAAACAGCCGGAATGAGCTGGACCGTGATCGAAAGTCTGCCCGTGAGTGATGATATCAAAAGACAGACCGGTAACTGGCAACAACATATTGATAATTACAAGACCAGTATCCGCAATCTTTCTGCCTGCGGACTGAAAGTAATCACTTACAATTTCATGCCGGTGCTCGACTGGCTGCGTACTGATATTGATTATGAAATGCCGGATGGAAGCCGTGCGCTTTATTTCAACCGGCTCGATTTTGTCGCTTTTGATTTGTTCATGCTGCAAAGACCAGGCGCATCAGCCGATTATGCCCCGGAAGAAATTGCAAATGCAAAAGAAAGACTGGAACAGATGGATCCGGTAACCAGGGAAAGAATTTTCCGGAACTGTTTACTGGGTCTGCCTGGCAGCGATGAAGCTTTTACTCCGGAACAGGTGCTGGCCGAACTAAAAAAATATGAAGGCATTGATACGGAGAAACTGAAATCGCATTTGTTTTATTTTCTGCAGCAGGTAGTGCCCGTGGCAGAAGAATGCGGAATGGTCATGGCCATTCATCCGGATGATCCGCCTTATCCGGTACTGGGACTGCCCCGGATCATGAGTACGGAACAGGATGCGGCCGATATGGTGGAAGCGATTCCTTCGGATGCCTGCGGATTTTGTTTTTGCACCGGAAGCTTTGGGGCCAGGGCCGATAACCAGATTGTCCCCATGCTCAGGCGTTTTGCCGACCGTGTTCATTTTTTGCATCTGCGCAATACCAAACGGGATGCAGCAGGAAATTTCTTTGAAGACGATCACCTGGCCGGAGATACGGATATGTATGCCGTGATACGGGAAGTGGTACTGATACAGCAACGCAGAAATGTATCGATACCCATGCGGCCGGATCATGGTCACCAGATGCTGGATGACCTGAATAAAAAAACCTATCCTGGTTATTCGGCTATTGGAAGACTGAAAGGACTGGCAGAATTAAGAGGAGTGGAATTTGCCATATATAATAGTTTACAATCATAGGGAGCTAACGGTTTAGGGATCTGTCAGTTTGGTGGCTGGCAGTTAGATCCTGAAACGGGCGGCTTCTTCAACACTAAACGATGCAGACCCGATTCATTCAATGTTGTCTATTTCTTTCTCTAATGATGGTACAGGTTCAGGCAGGAGCGCAATCTTTTACCAATCCCATACTGGCCGGTTTTTATCCGGATCCCAGTATCTGCCGCGCCGGAGATGATTATTACCTGATCAATTCCAGTTTTGCTTATTACCCGGGCCTACCGGTTTTTCATAGTAAGGACATGCTGAACTGGCAACAGATCGGCTATGCCATGGACCGGCCTGAACAACTGGAACTGGAAGGGGCGGGTGTATCGAGAGGATTATTTGCACCAGCGATCAGTTACCATGATGGTACTTTCTATATCGTGTGTACGGAAGTAAGTAAGCTGGGGAATTTTGTGATCACCGCCAAAGACCCCAAAGGGCCCTGGAGCAATCCGGTTCAATTGCCGCAGGTGAATGGAATTGATCCTTCCCTGTTTTTTGACAACAATGGCAAATCCTATATTGTCTACAACAGCATCCCCCCGGATAATAAAACTTTATGGAACGGACACCGGACGATCAGGATGTATGAATTTGATGCAGCCAGTTTAAAAGTAAAAGGTTCCGAAAAACTATTGATTAATGGTGGAACTGATACGGCAAAACATCCGGTTTGGATTGAAGGTCCACATATTTATAAAAAAGATGACTGGTATTATCTGATGTGTGCCGAAGGGGGTACCGGTTATAATCACTCCGAAGTGGTATTCAGAAGCAAAAATGTGGAAGGACCCTATATCTCTTATGAAAATAACCCCATTCTCACCCAGCGTCAACTGGATCCTGCCCGTAAAAATCCGGTGACTACAACAGGCCATGCAGATTTAGTAGAAGACAAAGCAGGTAACTGGTGGGCCGTATTCCTCGGCTGCCGGCCTTATGAAGGTGATTTTTACAATGCAGGCAGAGAAACATTCATGGCTCCGGTGGTTTGGAAAGAAGGCTGGCCAAATTTTATACTTGGATCGGCAGAACTGAAGTATTCCTATCCCATCAATGCACAGATCGACAAAAAAACGGAACCATTCAACGGAAACTATTTATTCAGGGATGAATTTGATAAAGACAGGTTGAATATCCGGTATAGTTTTTTAAGAACGGTAAAAGAAAGCTGGTATAGTTTGAAAGATGTTCCGGGTAGTCTGACGCTCCGCCTGCGACCGGAAACAGCCACCGGAAAATCAAACCCCTCTTTTGTCGGATTCCGTCAGGCACATATCAAAGGTTATGCAGCCACAGCGCTCCGGTTTACTGCCAATGCAGAAAATGAAAAAGCAGGGTTACTGGTTTTTCAGAATGAAAAGAACCATTATTACTTGTGCCAGTCAATCAAAGCAGGACAACAAGTAGTTGAGTTATACAAAGGCGACAGCCTGCTCTTATCCAAAGCAGTAAAAATTAAAAAAGGAAAGGAAATATTTTTTAAGGCCGAAGCGAAAGGCGACCAGTATGCTTTCTGGTATGCTGTACAAAAGAATAAATGGATGTTGCTCGAGACCCTTGACGGAAAATGGCTGAGTACCAAAACGGCCGGTGGATTTGTAGGCTGTATGTATGCCTTGTATGTCACATCAAACGGAAAGCCATCCACGAATACCGCATCATTCAACTGGCTGGAAGCCAAAAATGATGATGATGCTTATAAACAGTAATGCAAAAAGGAAGACTCCATAGCGTTATTTTATTTTTTACTGCCTTTATGGCTGCAGGCAGCTCCCTGTCTGCACAAACCATTGTTGCCAGTCAGCCGGCAACCAACACTTATTTATTAGGGAACGCCAGTATTTGCGTGGATGTGAATGATGATGCAACCGTTCAGCTGGCTGCTTCTTTTTTGCAGCAGGATTTGGAGGCTGTTACTGGTAAGCGTCCGGAACTGAAGACTTCATTAAATGGCTGTACCGGGAATGTCATCATCATCGGTTCATTGGAAAAATCTGCGATCATCAGGCAATGGGTAAACCAGAAGAAAATAAAGGTGGATCAATTGAAAGGTAAATGGGAGGCCTACCAGCTGATCTCCGTTGCGAATCCGGCAAAAGGGATTGCGAATGCCCTGGTGATTACCGGCAGCGACAGAAGAGGAACGGCATTTGGGGTGTTTGAATTATCAAAACAACTGGGGGTGTCTCCCTGGTATTGGTGGGCAGATGTTCCGGTCCGTAAAAAAAAGGAGATCCTGATAAAGCGGGGAGTTGTCAGCGATGCACCCAAAGTAAAGTACCGGGGCATTTTTATCAATGATGAAGCACCTTGCCTGAGTAATTGGTCAAAGGAAAAATTCGGCGGATTCAACCACCAGTTTTATGCAAAGGTTTTTGAACTGATGCTCCGCCTGAAAGCAAACTATTTATGGCCCGCCATGTGGGGGAATGCCTTTTATTATGATGATTCATTAAACATAAAAACGGCTGATGAGTATGGTATTGTTATCGGTACCAGTCACCACGAACCATTGATGCGGGCCCATGAGGAATGGAAATATTTTGGGAAAGGGAAAAAATGGAACTACGACAGCACGGAATCAGGCTTAAAAGAATTTTGGAAAGGGGGGATGGAACGGGCCTGGAATGAAAAAATCGTGAGTGTGGGTATGCGTGGGGATGGAGATGCACCTATGAGCCGGGAAACGGCAACCACCCTCCTGGAAAGAATTGTAAAAGATCAAAGGGAGATCATTGCTGCTGTTACTGGCAAACCAGCATCCGAAACCCCGCAGCTCTGGGCCTTGTATAAAGAAGTACAGGATTATTATGATAAAGGAATGCGGGTGCCGGATGATGTGACTTTATTACTATGTGATGATAACTGGGGGAATATCCGCAAGCTTCCCAAAATCACCGACCCTCCCCGCAAAGGGGGCTATGGTATTTATTATCATTTCGATTATGTGGGTGGTCCGCGGAATTATAAATGGATTAATACCAATCCGCTTCCAAAGATATGGGAGCAGATGCACCTGGCCTGGGAACATGGAGTCAACAATATCTGGATTGTGAATGTGGGGGATATCAAGCCGATGGAATTTCCCATTTCTTTCTGGTGTGATTATGCCTGGAATCCGGACCGGATCGGTCCTGCTGACCTTCAAAAATATACTGAACAATGGGCCGCTGCACAATTTGGTGCAACACATGCAATAGAAATTGCCCGGATATTATCTGCCTACGCAAAATATAACAGCATCAGGAAGCCAGAATTACTGGATGCGAATACTTTCAGTCTGGGTAATTATAATGAATTCAGGGAAAGGCTGAATGCCTGGCAGTTATTGGCGAATGAGGCGGAGATACTGGGTAATAAATTGCCTGCTAATACCAGCGATGCTTATTTTCAACTGGTATTGCATCCGGTGAAAGCCATGTGCAATTTGTATGAGCTCTATTGGTTTACCGCCATGAATCATCTCTATTACCGGACGGTCAGGAATACCCGGGTGAATGAATATGCACAATTGGCCCGCAATAGTTTTGTCAAAGACTCCATGATCACCCTCGCTTATCATCAGTTGGGGAATGGCAAATGGAATCACATGATGAGTCAGACACATATCGGTTATACGAGTTGGCAGCAACCGCCGGTCAACCGAATGCCTTTATTAAAAACCTTACCGGAAGATTCCGTAAGGCAGGTAGACGAAGATATTATTACACCTGTTTATACATCAGCGATTGGGCAGATACCAGTGGGTACCAGCCACCCTGTTTTTTATGAATTGCAGCAATCAGGTGTATCTATTGAGGCTTCCCACTTTACCAAAGCAGTCAATAGCAATGGCATCCGCTGGACGATACTACCGGATCATGGCCGCACTGGTTCTGCGGTGACTCCCTTTCCGGTGACTGCTTCGCCGCAAACTCCGGGAGGAAGAGCTCCGCAGCTGGAATATGAAATTTATACTTACAGTAAAGACAGTCTGAAATTGATGGCTTATTTCTCGCCTTCATTGAATTTTTATAATGCAACGGAGGGTTTGCAGTATGCCGTCTCTATTGATGACGAAGCTCCACAGATCATGAGCATTAATAAAGAAGATAAAAACAGTATCAGTGGTATCTGGAATAAATGGGTCAGTGAGAATATCATCATCAAAACCACCAAACACCGGATTGAAAAGCCGGGAAAACATATTGTCCGGTACTGGATGGTTACCCCGGCAGTGGTACTACAGAAACTGGTTCTGGATTTTGGAGAAACAAAACCATCTTACCTGGGGCCGCCAGAAACAAAAGCCAAATAATTTGTTATGAAAAAAATCTGTTTGTTTGCCATTCCCTTTATTCTGTCATTGTCTGGTCTTTCGCAGGATTATCGGTCTCTGCCCATGTGGAATCCGGCCCTATCATTTGAAACCAGGGTCAATGATGTGGTCAGCCGTTTGACACTGGAAGAAAAAGTAGCACAGATGCTGAATGCCACTCCGGCCATTCCCCGCTTAGGCATTCCGGCCTACGACTGGTGGAATGAAGTGTTACATGGTGTTGCCCGTACACCTTATAAAGTGACTTCGTACCCACAAGCGATCGCCATGGCTGCTACTTGGGATTCTACTTCATTGTACCGGATGGCTGATTTCAGCGCACTCGAAGGAAGGGCGATTCAAAACAAGTCTATTGCATTGGGAAAAACCGGTGACCGGTATGTCGGATTGACTTACTGGACGCCGAATATTAATATATTCAGAGATCCCCGCTGGGGCAGGGGACAGGAAACCTATGGAGAAGATCCTTTTCTCACTGCCATGCTGGCCAAAGCATTTGTGCGTGGTTTACAGGGAGAAGATAAAAAGTATTTAAAAGCAGCGGCCTGTGCGAAACATTTTGCAGTGCACAGCGGGCCCGAACCCAGCAGGCATTCAGATAATTTTGACCCAAGCACCTATGATCTCTGGGATACTTATTTACCGGCCTTCAAAGAATTGATCGTAAATGCAAATGTGGCGGGAGTGATGTGCGCCTATAATGCCATCAACACCCAGCCCTGCTGTGCCAACGACCAACTGATGAATGATATCCTGCGCAAGCAGTGGAAATTCACGGGTTATGTAACCAGTGATTGCTGGGCAGTGGATGATTTTTATAAATACCACAAAACACATAAAGATGCCACAACATCCGCGGTGGATGCTGTTTTGCATGGAACGGATATCGAATGCGGACAAACTGTATATAAAACCCTGCTGGATGCCGTTAAAACTGGGTTGATAAAGGAAGCACAGCTTGATATCTCTTTGAAAAGACTCTTCCTGATCCGTTATCGTTTGGGAATGTTTGATCCGCCGGAGAAGGTGAAGTTTGCACAAACGCCGGCATCCGTGCTGGAAGCACCTGCGCACAAAGCACATGCATTGAAAATGGCACAGCAATCTGTTGTATTGCTGAAGAATGAGAACAATACTTTGCCTCTTAAAAAAACAATCCGTAAAGTCGCTGTGATCGGGCCTAATGCTGATAATGCAATTGCCGTATTGGGAAATTATAACGGACAGCCCTCAGAAGTGGTAAGTGCTTTGAAGGGAATCAAAGATAAGCTGGGAAATGCAGTAGAAGTAGTTTACGAAAAGGCCATCAATTTTACTAATGATACATTATTGGTTTTTGAAGATATCAGCAACCAGTACAGTTGGGAAGGAAAGCAGGGGTTCAGGGCGGAATATTTTGATGGTCGTGAATTAAAAGGAGCGCCAATCGTAAGGACGGAAACTGCAGCAGATCATTTCTGGCAGGAAGGAGAAGCCGTGACAGGAGCGATCAGGGCCAATAATTTTTCTGCAAGGTACCAGACCAATTTTACAGCCAAAGAAAATGGCAGTATCAGTTTTGAAGTGGAAGCTGATGATGGCTATCGCCTCTTGGTGAATGAGACGGAAGTGATCAATGCCTGGCAGCGGAATCGCTGGGGAGCCAGGAACTGGCAATTGAAAACACAAAAGGATTCTGTTTACAATATTAAACTGGAATACTGGCAGGGAGAAGGGAAGGCAAATGTCAGGTTAAGAGCAGGGCATTTCCGGAAAACTGATTTTAATGCACTGGCTCAGCGATTGAGCGATGCAGATGCCATCATTTTTGCAGGAGGGATCTCTCCGCAGCTGGAAGGAGAGGAAATGAGAGTAGATTATCCGGGTTTTAACGGAGGCGACAGAACAACGATCCAGTTACCCGCTGTACAAACGGAACTAATGAAATCATTGCAAAAAACCGGGAAGCCGCTTGTCTTTGTGATGATGACCGGCAGTGCCATCGCCATTCCATGGGAAAATGAGCATGTACCGGCGATCATCAATGCCTGGTATGGCGGGCAAAGTGCAGGTACCTCTATTGCTGATGTATTGTTTGGCGATTACAATCCGGCCGGAAGACTACCGGTTACTTTTTATAAATCAGATACTGATCTTCCCGGATTCAGTGATTATTCTATGGATGGCCGCACTTACCGGTATTTCCGTGGCGAGCCACTTTATCCTTTTGGTTACGGACTCAGTTATACCCGTTTTAATTACAGCAACCTGGTTCTTCCCAAAGCGGTAGTCCTGGGAAAGAAAGTAATGGTAACTGTATCTGTCAAAAACACTGGCAGCAGGGATGGAGAAGAAGTGGTTCAGCTCTACACTGCTCATCAGTATATCAAGGGAAAAACACCGGTGAGGGCTTTGAAAGGATTTAAACGTATATTTCTGAAAGCAGGGGAGACAAAACAGATTCAGTTTATGCTGTCTGCTGCTGATCTGTCGCTGACCGGGGAAGAATCCGGAAAGTTATTCCAGCCCAAAGGAAAAATAGATATCAGTGTGGGAGGCGGACAGCCAGGGGTAAAGAATTTCACGACCAGTAATGTGCTGACAAAACAATTGATCGTCTTTTAAATTATATAAACCTGATAGTATGGGTAAGCATAAAGCAAACAGAAGAAAATTCCTTCAGGAAGTAACAAAGGCATCTGGTATTATGATGTTGTCGCCATTGGCCGGTGAATTTAAGTTTATGGAATCAGCCCCCCGGGCAGTTGAACCGGTGATTGCTCCTGGTAAAATAAAATTTGCAGTTATTAATATCAACCATCCTCATATCTATGGCATGACTTCCGCCATAAAAAGAGGGGGCGGGGAACTGGTTGCCTTGTATGCCAAAGAAGAAGACCTGGCAACCGCTTATTTAAAATCCTTTCCGGAAGCAAAAAGGGTAAGCAATGAAAAAGAAATTCTGGAAGATCCTTCTATTCACCTTGTTTTAAGTTCTGGTATACCGGATGAAAGAGCACCCCTGGGTATCCGCGTCATGAAACACGGGAAAGATTACTTAACAGATAAACCGGGCATCATCACTCTGGAAGAACTGGCCGAAGTAAGAAAAGTGCAGAAGCAAACCAAACGGATTTATTCCATCATGTACAGTGAAAGACTGGAGAATAAAGGAACGGAGAAAGCCAGTCAGCTCGTGAAGGCTGGTGCTATTGGACAGGTGATCCAAACCATCAATATCGCTCCGCACCGGATCAATAATAGTATTGGTAAAACCGGACTGGCAGTGAGACCAGACTGGTTCTGGGATAAAAAACGGTACGGAGGAATCATTACAGATATCGGTTCTCATCAATTTGATCAGTACCTGCATTTTACCGGCTCCACGGAAGCAGAAGTGCTGATGTCGCAGGTAGGGAATTTTCATCATCCGGAAGCGCCATTGTTTGAGGATTTCGGGGATGTGATGCTGAGCGGAAATGGCGGAGTTGGTTATATACGGATAGACTGGTTTACACCGGATGCACTGGATAGCTGGGGCGATGGTAGATTAACCATCATGGGTACAGATGGTTATATTGAAGTAAGAAAAAATACAGATATCCTTTCCGGACATAAAGGTGGAAATCAATTGTACCTCGTGAATAAGAAGGAAATGATCCATATGGATTGTAACAATGAGAATCTGCCTTTCGGGCCTTTGTTTGTGGATGATGTAGTAAACAGAACAGAAACTGCCATGTCGCAGGCCCATTGTTTACTGGCCACAGAGCTGGCCCTGAAGGCCCAGAAAAAAGCAAGGATGATTAATTTAAAAAAATAGAGCCGGGAATCGTAAATATTAAATGCTGTAGAGATGAAAAATAAAAAGCAACCATACAGTCCTTCTTTAGATATGGGTACACACAATATGGATCGCAGGAAATTCCTGAATCAAACAGTCAAAGCGGCTATTGGTACTGGTATTGCTATGGGTTTGCCCTCTATTGTTCCTGCATCAGTATTTGGAAGCAATGCACCCAGTAACCGGATCAATGTAGCAGCCATTGGTGCCGGCCGGATTTCCAGGGGACATGATATGCCGGGTGTATGGAAACATGCGCATGCGCAAATAATGGCTGTTTGTGATGTGGATAGTAAGAGAGCTGCAGAAGGACAAAAACTGGTCAATGAGTTCTATACCAAAAGAGATGGCAAACCCTTCGACGGTGTAAAAGTTTATACTGATTACCGGGAGTTATTACTGAATAAGGATATTGATGCGGTATTGATCAGCACACCGGATCATTCTCATGCCATGATCGGTGTGGCAGCAGCAAGGGCAGGGAAACATATTTACATGCAAAAGCCGGCTTCCCTCACTATTGCGGAAGGCAGGGTAATGACAGACGTGATCAATCAGACTGCCGTAAAATTTCAGATAGGCAGTCAGCAAAGAAGTGCAGAACAGTTCAGGTATGCTGCTGAACTGGTACGGAATGGCAGGATCGGCGATTTGAAAAATGTATATGTGGGTTTGCCTGGTGATCCTCCGGGGGGTAATAAAAATGAAATGCCCATACCTGCAGGATTTGATTACAATATGTGGCTTGGCTCAACCCCTGATGTGTTTTATACCGAAGAAAGGGTGCATCCGCAAAAAGATTATAGCCGCCCCGGCTGGTTACGCTGCGAACAGTTTGGTGCCGGCATGATCACCGGCTGGGGGTCACACCATATTGACAGTGCTCATTGGGGAATGGGAATGGAAAAAAGCGGACCAGTGGAAATCTGGTGCGATAAAGTGGAGTTCAATACCGGCGGACTCTGGGATGTGCATGGCATATTCAGAACAGGTGCCCGTTATAAAAACGGTGTGATCATGGCCGTTAGTAATGAATTTCCTAATGGAATAAAATTCGAAGGAACGAAGGGATGGATTTTTGTCTCCCGTGGCGATTACCAGGCCACCAGCAGTGATCCTACTAAGCCAGGTGAGCAGGCGAAGAAAATTGATGCAAGCGATCCGAAAATCCTGACTTCTGTGATCGGCGAAAAAGAATTTCACTTTACGGTAAGCAGTGACCATCATGGGAACTGGCTGGAAGCGATCAGGGATAATAAGTCCGCCATTGCACCGGTAGACGAAGCCCACCGGTCCTGTTCGGCCTGTTTGCTCCATCATATTTCCATGAAGCTGAAAAGAAAATTGCAATGGAGTCCGGAAAAAGAACAATTCGTCAATGACGCGGAGGCAACAGCCATGCTGAGCCGGACACAACGAAAGGGATTTGAAGTAAAATAAGAGGTTGCTAAAATGTAAAGGCATGAAAAAAATATTATTTCTCTTCATTTTTATTCCCGTTATCTGCCGTGCACAGACTGATTCAATACAGTCGGGTCTGTATAAATTCACCAGGCCTGTTGCAAAAATTGACGGGATCAGTTCCAAAGCCTTGTACGAAGGGAAAGCACATGACTTTGAATGGATGCAGCTGAATGTAAACCTGATCCATTCTACCGATCTGGTTAAACAGCAGGTGCCAGCTAATGAAGAGCATCTGCTGATCCTGAAATCAGGCATCTTCCATATTCAGCTGGGCAAGGAGGTATATACCCTTCGCCCTGGCAGTGTGGCGGTAATGATGCCCGGAGAAAAATATGCGATCAGTTGCGAGTACCCCGGGGAATATTTTACAATGAAGTACAGGGGGGCAACAGCGAAGGAAACAGATCCCAAATACAAAAAATCATTTGTAAAAATCTACGACAGTATTCCATATAAACCCAACAACAAAGGAGGTGGCCGTCGGGATTATTTTGAACAGCCTACTGTCATGCAGAAAAGATTTGAAATGCATGTTACCACCTTAAAAGAAGGATTATGGAGCCATGATCCGCATACACACCGGGCAGAAGAGATCATTGTGGTGATCAACGGGGATACAGAGATGCTGATCGGGGATAAAACCTATCCCGGTAAAATGGGGGATGTTTTTTTCGCAAAATCAAATCTGCTGCATGGGATCCGGAATACCGGACTGGTGCCCTGTATGTATTTCGCGATACAGTTTGAATGAAGCTAACAGTTGGAAGGGTGAATTTCAGGGAAAATACTGCTGGCAGCACTTGTTCAGGAGGGAAAGAGGCATTGAAAAGGGAAGAATATTACTACAATGATGCGGGGTTCAAAATTTTACAGTGTTGAATAATACAAGCCTGCGAGCAGCGGGAGTCTTAAATTGCCAATACTGCTTTGGGAAACATATTTAGACATACTGTGAGGTTACCAAATCCGCTAACAGAGAAAAATGTTTTCGCAAGTGCCCTGCTGATCATCACTCAACAAACTGGTAAGATGAAAAAATTGGCTGTCATTCTACTCTTTTTTTATGGTCTTCCTGGCTTTGGGCAATACCCTCCTGTTACAATCCCGGGGTCAGAAATCAGAAAGATCAGCTCCACGATCGTTACCGGGCAGGAATATGAGCTTCATATACTGTTGCCGGGTGGCTACCGGAATAATGAAAAAAAATACCCGGTCGTTTACCTGATGGATGCGCAATGGGATTTTCCGCTGCTGAAGTCCATTTATGGACAGCAATACTATGATGGGTTTATTCCGGAGCTGATTATTGTGGGAGTCACCTGGGGTGGAAAGAATCCCAATCCTGACAGTTTACGCGTACGCGATTATACACCAACCAATGACGGCAGGATACAAAGTGGCGGAGCTGACCGCTTTCTGTCTTTCATGCGGAATGAATTATTTCCCTTCATGGAGAATAATTATCGGGCAGATGCTTCCAACCGCAGTATCATGGGTTGTTCCCTGGGAGGCCTGATTACATTATATGCATTATTCACACAACCGGATCTGTTCAAAGGTTATGCAGCCGCCAGTCCGGCTATCAGCTGGGATAAAAACATACTGGATCAGTATGAGAAAAAATATTTTGATTCGAAACCTTCGATGCCTGGTCGCTTGTTCATGAGTTTTGGATCTGTGGAAAGAGGTCTTCCCCGGTTTCAACAGCTGTCAGCATTGATGAAAGACAGAAATTACCCGGGCTTGCAGGTTAGATCGGTCGTCCTGGAAAATACAGGTCATTCTGGTACCAAGAGTGAAACTTTCGGTCGTGGTATTCAATACATTTTTGAAAGGCCCCGGTTAAAACTGGACAATGCAGTCCTGGAAATGTATAAAGGTTTTTATGCTTCGGATAATGGCAGTATGGCAGAAATAAAAATAGACGGACAGGGTCTGATTTTTCAATTCAATCCATCAAACAAGTATCTGTTGTATGCATCAGGAGGGTCCGGGTTTTATTCAGACGCGGAATATTTTAACCTGGAGTTTAAACAGGAATCCGGAGTAATAAACGGGTTTCAGCTCAACAGGTACGGGAGTTCCATTTTTTATAAAAAAATAAAATAGACAGGCGGCTGTATTATTTACAATTCACAATGGCCTGGAAATAAATCAATACATGAAAAAAATTTGCTTACTGGTTCTATTATTCTGGCAGATAAGAGGTGCTACTGCTCAGATTGTACTTCCACGACTTGTGAGGGATAGTATGGTCCTGCAAAGAGATACGAGGTTGAATATCTGGGGCTGGGCCTCTGCTAATGAAAAAGTAACAGTTAAATTCAATCAAAAGACAATTAAGACAAAGGCTGATCAATCCGGAAACTGGTCAGTTGTTCTTCCTCCTATGGCAGCTGGTGGTCCTTTTACAATGGAACTAACCGGCAAAAACAAACTGACTTTACATGAAATCCTGATCGGGGATGTTTGGTTTTGTTCCGGACAAAGTAATATGGTACATCAGCTGAATATACATGATGTGACCTATGCCCGGGAAATTGCAACGGCAAACAATCCTGCCATCAGACAATTTTGGATTCCTACAATGACTAATCTCCAGGCCCCTCAGCCAGATTTTCCGGCAGGAAACTGGAAGTCTGCGGTGGGTGAGGATATCAGGCCTTTTTCGGCAGTGGCCTACTTCTTTGCCAAAAGACTATATGAAAAAAACCATATACCCATTGGTATCATCAATGCCAGCGTCGGAGGTACGCCCATTGAAGCATGGACCAGTGAGGAGGGGCTGAAGGAGATGCCATCCATGACGGCTATGATACAAAAGAACAAAGACACATCGTATATAAACAGTACCAACCGTGCAGCAGCGGCTGTCAATCGCCCACCATTATCCAAAGACGCCGGTCTTACTGCTGCAATAAAATGGTTCGATCCTAATTACAACCCGGCTGGATGGAAGCAAATTAATATTCCGGGTTACTGGGAAGACCAGGGTATCAAAGACCTGAACGGAACAGTATGGTATCGCAGAGAGATGGATATTCCAGCTTCTATGATTGGAAAGGATGCTAAAATCTTTCTGGGACGGATCGTTGATGCTGATGAATTATATATCAATGGAGTCAAAGTGGCCAATACCACTTACCAGTATCCCCAAAGAAGATATAAGATCGCTGCGGGTGTATTGAAGACTGGGAAAAACCTTTTTGTAATCCGGGTGACCAATACCGCGGGCAAGGGTGGTTTTGTTCCGGATAAACCCTACTGTTTGTTTGCCGGGAATGATACCATCGATCTCAAAGGGACCTGGCAATATAAAGTAGGAGAGGTATTTATTCCCCGGCCACCAACAGGTCCATTTGGCATTGCTGCACAAAACCAGCCTGCTGCTTTATACAATGCCATGGTGGCGCCTGCCATCAAATATGCCATCAAGGGATTTTGCTGGTACCAGGGAGAGTCCAATGCGGGCCGCCCGGATGAATATGCCCAATTACAGATGGCACAAATAAATGACTGGAGAAGCAAATGGGGACAGGGTGAATTGCCATTCCTCTATGTGCAACTTCCGGGCTTCATGGATTATAACTATCTCCCTTCGGAAAGCAACTGGGCAAAACTCCGTGAAGCGCAGTTAAAAGCATTGGCTTCACCCATTTCAGCAATGGTTGTTGCTATTGACCTGGGGGAATGGAATGATATCCATCCTGATAATAAAAAAGAGGTGGGAGAACGTTTAGCGCTGGCAGCTTTCAAATTGAGTTACGGAGAAAACCTGGTTTATTCAGGACCAGTTTATCAATCGGCCGTTGTTGAAGGAAATAAAATCATCATCAGTTTTTCCCATACCGGAAGCGGACTCGTGACCAATGATGGAGAACCGCCAGCCGAGTTTGCTATTGCCGGAGCCGACAAAAAATTTGTATGGGCCAGTACGCGGATAGAAAATGGGAAAGTGCTGCTATGGAATGATAATGTGAAAGAGCCGCTCTATGTACGCTATGCCTGGGCTGATAATCCGGTTAACCCGAACCTTTATAACAAGGAAGGCCTGCCAGCTTCCCCATTCAGAACCGATAAACCATAATATATCATGACAAAAAAAATCAGTTTCCTTCTGGCGATCCTTTTATCCGGTCATCTGCTCCTGGCCCAGAATAAAGTGGTGCTGGATCTTTCAAAAGCAAAGGATACCATCAATAAAAATATCTACGGGCATTTTGCCGAGCACCTGGGCAATTGCATATATGGCGGTTTCTATGTAGGAGAGAATAAAAGCATACCCAACCGGAATGGGATCAGGCTGGATGTACTGGAAGCCCTGAAAAAACTGAAAGTGCCTGTCCTGCGCTGGCCGGGTGGTTGTTTCGCCGATACCTATCACTGGAAAGATGCTATTGGCCCGAAAAGCAAACGCAAGCCAATAGAAAATTTTACCTGGGGAGGCGTCCGTGAAAACAATGCATTCGGTACGCACGAATTCCTGGATATGTGTGAGTGGCTGGGTGCAGAACCTTACCTCGCGGTAAACATGGGAGGAGGCACTGTTCAGGAAGCAGTGGATTGGGTGCAGTATGTCAATCATCCGAATGGTTCCAGTTATCTCACAGATCTGCGTCAGCAAAACGGAAGGTCTAAACCATGGAATGTAAAGTATTGGGGAGTGGGTAATGAATCATGGGATTGCGGGGGGCACATGACCGCTGATTATTATGTAAACGAATTCAGGAAATATGCCACCATGATGACGAGCTACAGTAATACAGAAGGCCTGTTCCGGATTGCCGTTGGGCCGGGTACCGAGGATTATAACTGGACAGAAACTGTCATGAGCAAAACACCGGCAAAAAGGATTGACGGTTTGTCCGTACATCATTATTCTGTTATTAACTGGTCTGCCAAAGGATCCGCTACTGATTTCAGTGAAGAACAGTATTTCAAAACAATGAGCGAAGCCTGGCGGATGGAGCGTTTCCTCACGAAGAACAGTGAAGTAATGGATAAGTATGACCCGATGAAGAAAGTGGCATTGATTGTTGATGAATGGGGCGGGTGGTATAATGTAGAACCCGGCAGCAACCCGGCCTTTCTTTACCAGCAGAATACAATGCGGGATGCAATGATCGCCGGGCTCTCCCTGAATATATTCCATAATCATTGTGACCGTGTTCGCATGGCCAACCTGGCACAAACTATTAATGTACTACAGGCGGTTATCCTCACCAGTAAAGAAAAAATGATTCTTACGCCTACCTATCATGTCATGGAAATGTATAACGTACACCAGGATGCCCTGATGATCCCGGTGACTGTTACCAGTAGCGATTATGTTTTAGGAGATAAAAAATTGACTGCGGTGTCTGCATCAGCCTCAAAAGACAAAAATGGCCTTGTTCACATTTCACTGGTCAATATTGATGCCACCAAAGAGCAGGCCATCAATATTTCACTGGGAGATATAAAGGCAACCGCTGTTACCGGACGTTTACTCCATTCGCAAAAAATGCAGGACTATAACAGTTTCACAGAAACCGGAAAAATAAAACCGGTCTCCTTTCAGGGAGCCAGTTTGTCCGGAGGAGAACTGCGCGTACAACTGCCGGCCTGCAGTGTAGTGGTGTTGGAATTAAAATAGAAAAATGTACGAGAACTGTTAACAGTAAGTACAGACTGATAAAAGGAAATGATGATGATAAACATGCCCCTATTCATGAAGTACAGCTTTTTCATTTTGTTATTAGTATCCTTTGTGCCGGGTAAGTCTTCACAGGCCCAACCACCACGCGGACCATTTGTAATTTCCCCACAGGTAAGTGCAGACAGATCCGTTACATTCCGGTATC
This sequence comes from Chitinophagaceae bacterium, assembly GCA_016720745.1. Lineage (GTDB taxonomy): Bacteria > Bacteroidota > Bacteroidia > Chitinophagales > Chitinophagaceae > JJ008. The sequence continues at coordinate 550,082 of JADKKA010000019.1, forward strand.
TCGCCCCCTCCGCCAGAGAAGTGAAACTGGGAGGCAGTCAATTTGGAGCATCCCAGTTGCCAATGCAAAAAGATACCCTGGGCATCTGGAGTATTACAGTTGGGCCTTTGAAACCGGATATTTATCCTTATAGTTTTACAGTAGATGGGATTACGGTGATGGATCCGGCCAATGTTGCCTATTTCCCGAATGAAAGATTCAAAGCCAGCCTGGTGGATATTCCGGCTGAAATACCAATGGTACATGCCCTTCAATCTGTGCCGCATGGAACTGTTACCTACGAGTATTATCCATCTCTGGAAGGCAGTACCGGCTCGGTGGTAGTTTATACACCGCCTGGCTATGCAAAGAATAGTAAAGAAAAGTATCCGGTCTTCTATCTCATCAGTGGCACCACAGATACGGAAGAAACCTTTTTCAAAGTAGGAAAGGTCAACCTGATCCTGGATAACCTGATTGCTGCAGGAAAGGCAAACCCAATGATCATTGTAATGCCCTATGGAAACCCGATGGCAAGGATCGCCGAACAAACAGGTCAGCCCAAACCCGCGGATCTTTTATCAAGAGAAGGGGAAGATGCAGAGCGAAGAGCCCGTTTATTTGAAAAAGATATGGTCAGTAACCTGATTCCTTATATCGCCAAAAACTACCGCACGATAGAAGATAGAGATCACCGGGCTATTGGCGGCTTTTCAAGAGGTGGCGGTCAAACCCTGCGGACCGCTTTCGGCAATATGGATCAATTTTCCTGGGTCTGCTCTTACAGTTCTTATCTCTCCTCAGAGGAGATGGAAAAAAGATACAGTCATATTTACAGGGATGTAAATAAAACGAATCAGCAACTGAGGTTGCTTTGGGTGAGTGTGGGCAATGAAGATTTTTTATATAAACCCACTACAGAATTCCTGGATTTCCTCCGGACAAAAGGAGTGAACCATAAAAGTCTGATCACCGGTGGCGGACATACCTGGATGAATGTCCGGAACTATGTGAGTGAAACGGCACAATTGTTATTCAAATAACACGATGTATGAGATACCTGCTTCTTCATAGTGTAGTACTGCTTTCCATGCAACTGGGCGCACAAAACAGACCCCCGGCCATCAGTTCACCCGATGTACATCCTGATCACAGCATCAGTTTTCGGTATTATTCCCGCACCGCATCCCGGGTGCTGGTCAAGGGTGAATTCCTGAAAAGTCCTGTCCCGATGACAAAAGACACATCCGGGATATGGTCAGTAACGGTTCCTCCTGTACAGCCGGATATCTATCCCTATAGCTTCATGGTAGATAGTGTGGACATGGCCGATCCGAACAATACCTATGTTTTTGCCAACGAAAGATTCAAACGCAGTATCGTCAATATTCCCGGTGACCAGCCATTGATACATTCCCTTCAGGAGGTACCACATGGAAAGATCAGTTATCACTTGTACGAATCCTCCACACTCGGCACAACAAGACCATTGCTGGTTTATACACCGCCGGGATACAGTTATGACGCAAACAAAAAATACCCCGTGCTTTACCTGATTCATGGCGGTTCTGATACGGAAGAAACCTGGACCAGGGTAGGGCAGGCACATCTTATTGCAGATAATCTCATTGCACAGAAAAAAGCGATGCCCATGATTATTGTGATGCCTTATGGAAATGTGCGGCCAAAGCCAATGGCAGATTTTTCCAGGGATATGATGCAGGATATTATTCCATTTGTAGAAAACAATTACCCGGTACTTACAGACAGCAGGAACCGGGCCGTCGCCGGCTTCTCCGTAGGAGGGGGCCAGACACTGAATATCGGTTTGATGAATGCCAGTCATTTTTCATATATCTGTTCCTATGCGCCCTATACCGCTACAGATGAATTCAAAATGAATTTTACTAACTGGTCGCCGGATCCAGCCCTGGTTAATCAGCAAGTAAAATTATTTGAACTGTATTGTGGCACAGAAGATTTTTTATATGAAAGTGTGAAAAAGAATATCCTTTTTTTTGAATCCAAAAAAATAAATGTAAAAAGTACCATTGTTCCGGGTGGGCATACCTGGATGAATTGTAAACAATATCTGGCATCCACCCTGCAGCAGCTTTTCAAATAATATAAATGAAACCTCATATGAAAAAAATATGTATTCTCCTGGCCCTCCTGCTTACTGTTGGACTGGCCTATTCACAGAATGACAATGCAGCAATTGCGGAAGATTTCAAACCTTCTGTTTTGAACCAGCCCGGACAGGAATACCCGCAGGTGAATTCACAGGGTTATGCCCGTTTCAGGATTACTGCACCTTATGCAGACAGTGTAAAAGTGAGCCTTGGTTTGGGAGGGCGTGGAGGTACGCGACTGAAAAAAGTGACAGATAGTATCTGGATGGGGACCACTGAAGGTCCACTTGACGAAGGATTTCATTATTATAACGTCAATGTAGATGGGGGTAAATTCAATGACCCGGGTACATTGCATTTTTATGGTTCCATCCGCTGGGAAAGCGGAATTGAGATTCCCGCAAAGGACCAGGACTTTTATGCATTGAAAAATGTACCGCATGGGGAAGTAAGACAGCTTTTGTTTCCATCTCCCAGCACGGGCACCACCCGACGTGCTTTTATTTATACACCGCCGGGTTATGATAATGCTTCAAAAAAGCGCTATCCGGTTTTATATCTTCAGCATGGCTGGGGTGAGGATGAAACGGCCTGGAGCAACCAGGGAAGAGCCAATCTGATTATGGATAACCTCATTGCCAGTGGAAGAACTGAGCCTTTTCTCATTGTGATGACCTATGGCATGACGAATCAGGTAAGATTTGGCAAACTCCGTGAATTTAAAATTGATACTTTTCAAACCGTACTGACAGAAGAACTGATTCCTTATGTGGATGAACATTACCGGACAGTAGCCAAATCCTCCCACCGTGCCATGGCCGGTCTGTCAATGGGAGGAATGGAAACCCATACCATCACACTGAATAAACCTGACCTCTTTGCATACTATGCCTTGCTGAGCGGAGGTGTTTATACGCCGGAAGAAATAAAAGATCCTTCGAAGGTAAAACTGATTTTCCTGAGTTGTGGCAGCCGGGAACGGCCAGAGAATATTCAAAAAGCAACAGACACATTAAAAACAGCCGGGTTCAAAGCAGTTTCCTACGTTTCTCCCAATACAGGTCATGAATTTCAGACCTGGCGCAGAAGTTTGTATGAGCTGGCTCCTCTGTTGTTCAAGTGATGGATGGAAGTTTATCGCGATTCTACTTTCTGAATGAGCTTAATTAATGTTGATATGAAAAAATATTTTACAATAGTTTGCCTGCTCTTCTTTTGCATGCAGACTGTTTCTGCACAAGGCATGATACAGCCTGCCACTCCCGGATTTGACACTGTCAGACCACAAATAGCAAAAGGACGTATTGATACGATCATGTATGATTCTAAAACAGTAGGTGTCGCACGAAAAGCGATGGTGTACACCCCACCGGGATATACGATTAAAAAGAAATATCCGGTCTTGTACCTGCTCCATGGAATCGGGGGAGATGAAATGGAATGGTTAAACGGAGGAAAGCCGCAGGTGATTCTTGATAATTTATATGCTGACGGAAAAATTGAACCCATGATCGTTGTGTTGCCCAATGGCAGGGCTATGAAAAATGATCGTGCAGGTGGTAATATTTTCGATAGTGCAAAAGTGAAAGCATTCGCCACTTTTGAAATGGATTTATTAAAAGATCTCATTCCATTTATTGAAAAAAAATACGCTGCCATCAGGGACCGGGAGCACCGGGCTATTGCTGGTTTATCAATGGGCGGGGGGCAGTCGCTGAATTTTGGATTGGGAAATCTGGATCAATTTGCCTGGGTCGGTGGTTTTTCATCTGCACCCAATACCAAACCACCAAAAGAGCTATTACCTGATCCATCATTAGCAAAAGAGAAATTAAAACTTCTGTTTATCTCCTGCGGGGCCAGTGACGGCCTGATCAGTTTCAGTAAACGGACCCATGATTATCTGAAACAAAACGGAGTACCACATATCTATTATATCGAACCGGGCGTCCATGATTTCAAAGTCTGGAAAAACGGCTTGTATATGTTTTCACAACTTATTTTTAAAGCTGTTGATAACTCTTCATTCGACAAATACCCCGTAGCGGGGGCACCGGCCTCCACCAATGTTCGCAATGCAGCCTATCCGCAAATCACAGCCGATAGCCGTGTCATCTTCCGGGTTAAGGCTCCGGATGCCAAAAAAGTGCAGGTAGATTTGGGCAGAAAGTATGAGATGCTAAAAGATACAGCCGGGTTCTGGAATCTAACCACCGATTCCATCAGCGAAGGGTTTCATTATTATTCCCTGCTGATTGATGGGGTGGCATTGGCTGATCCGGCAAGCGAAACTTTTTATGGTATGGGACGGATGGCCAGTGGGATTGAAATTCCATTTTCTGGTGGCGGGTATTATGCTTTGAAAAATGTACCGCATGGGGATATCCGTATCAGGCGTTATTTTTCAACTGTCACTAATTCCTGGCGTCAGTGTTATGTCTATACGCCACCGGCTTATGATTCAGCGATCGGACAAACCTATCCGGTTCTTTATATCCTGCATGGTGGCGGAGAGGATCAGCGGGGCTGGGCAACACAGGGGAAAACAGATTTAATCCTGGATAACCTGATTGCAGAACAAAAAGCAAAACCCATGCTGGTCGTGATGATGGATGGAAATCTGGGAGCTGCTGGCATCGCCGGCTTTGGAGAGAAATCACTGCAACTTTTTGAAAGAGAGCTGAAAGAAGCGGTGATGCCGTTTACAGAGAAAAATTTCCGGGTGACAAAAGGAGCTGCTAACACTGCCCTGGCCGGTTTGTCAATGGGTGGTTTACAAACACTCTATGCTGGTGTAAAAAATACAGACCGCTTTGCTTACCTGGGTGTATTCAGCTCCGGCTGGTGGGCCAACCAGCCAGTCTTGTCTGATCCATGGTATGCTTACCTGAAGAGTAATCAACAGACAATAAACAGTAACCTGAAGCAATTCTGGATTGCCATGGGAGGCAAAGAAGATATTGCCTGGAACAATTGCCAGATCATGATGAATAAAATGAAAGAACTGGATATCAGGCACAGTTATGTTGAATATCCGGGAGGCCATACCTGGCCGGTCTGGAGAAACAATCTATTCCAGTTTGCGCAATTACTATTTAAATAGCTGTCAATAATTCAAATCAGATGAAAGCGAAATTTCTCAGCATTTTACTCCTTGCCTCAGGGACTGTTTTATTTTCTATCAACACATCGGGACAGCAAATGCCTTTTCAGGATCCGGCACGTTCATTTGAACAAAGAGCAAGGGACCTGATCAGCAGACTGACCATCGAAGAAAAAGCCTCTTTGATGTTTGACCAGTCCCCGGCTATACCGCGACTGGGTATCAACAAATTCAACTGGTGGAGTGAAGCCCTGCATGGGCTGGCCAACAATGATAATGTAACAGTATTTCCGGAACCGGTGGGTATGGCCGCTTCCTTTGATGATTCACTGGTTTTTAAAATATTCAACGCTACTTCCGATGAAGTGAGAGCGAAATACCATGATGCGTTAAGAAATGGTAAAGAGAACCGGCGTTTTCTGAGTTTATCAGTTTGGACACCCAATATCAATATCTTCCGGGATCCAAGATGGGGTCGTGGACAGGAAACATATGGCGAAGATCCTTTTCTCACTTCCAGGATGGGTGTGGCAGTTGTAAAAGGTTTACAGGGACCACCTGATGCGAAATACCGGAAGCTACTGGCCTGCGCCAAACATTATGCCGTGCATTCTGGTCCGGAGTGGAGCCGGCATACCCTGAACCTGAATCATATTGATCCCAGGGATTTATGGGAAACCTATCTTCCCGCATTCAAATCACTCGTGCAGGAAGCGGATGTGCGGCAAGTGATGTGTGCTTATCAGCGACTGGATGACGAACCCTGTTGTGGTAATAGTCGTCTGCTGCAAACCATTCTCCGCGATCAATGGGGCTTTAAACATGTAGTGGTATCAGATTGTGGTGCTGTGACAGATTTTTTTACCAGCCATAAAACATCATCTGATGCTGTGCACGCATCTGCAAAAGCGGTATTGTCAGGAACAGATGTGGAATGTGTTTGGCAGGGCTATGCCTATGAAAACCTGCCGGCAGCAGTGACGAAAGGATTGATTAGCGAAAAAGAAGTGGACAGCCATTTGCTCAAAGTGCTTACCGCCCGTTTTGAGCTGGGTGATTTTGATGACAATCAACTCGTGCCCTGGGCAAATACCCCGATGTCGGTGGTGAATAACGAAGAGCACCGGAAACTGGCACTCGATATGGCAAGGGAGTCCATGACCCTGCTTCAGAACAAAAACAACATACTGCCTTTAAAAAAATCAATCAAGAAAATAGCAGTTATCGGACCAAATGCAGATAACGAACCCATGTTGTGGGGTAATTACAATGGGAAGCCGGTCCGGACTATCAGTATGCTGAAAGGCATCAGTGATAAACTAAAACCAGGAGCAGTATTATATGATAAAGCCTGTGATGCGGTGGAAAATAAAGTAACACAGAGCTATTTTATGAAAACAGTGATGGAAGGCAGTCAGGGTTTCAAAGCCACTTACTGGAACAATCGGGAACGTGCAGGTGATGTAGCTACAACCGGTCAGGTAACACATCCGTTTAAAATGACCACAGCAGGAGATCATGAATTTGCTTCTGGGGTCAGATTAGTTGGTTTCTCTGCCCTGTATGAAACTGATTTCATTGCGCCCGAAACGGAAGAAATTGTTTTCAAGGCCGGAGCTACCGGCTATTTTGAATTATTTGTCAATGGGAAATCACTGGCGAAATATAATAACTGGCGCACCCTCCCTTCGAGGATCCCTTTGAATGTAGAAAAGGGAAAAAATTACCGGATTGAAATCCGCTATGCCCAACTGAATAACTGGCAGGCCAACCTTGAATTTGATTTTGGGAAGGAACTGGATATCGATTTCTCCGGATTGATCAGTAAACTGAAGGGGATTGATGAAGTGATATTCGTGGGAGGATTATCCACTTTACTGGAAGGAGAAGAAATGCCGGTTAATTTTCCCGGATTCAAAGGTGGAGACCGGACAGATATTGAACTGCCGCTGGTACAACGAAATTGTTTAAAAGCCTTAAAAGCAGCGGGTAAAAAAGTAATTTATGTCAACTGCTCCGGTTCGGCGATCGGACTGGTGCCCGAAACAGAAAGCTGTGATGCCATACTGCAGGCATGGTATGGGGGTGAATCAGGCGGGCAGGCAGTGGCTGATGTATTGTTTGGTGATTACAATCCATCCGGGAAATTGCCTGTAACCTTCTATAAAGACACGATCCAGTTAGCAGATTTCGAGGATTATTCCATGAAAGAAAGAACCTATCGTTATATGACAAAGGAGCCATTATTCCCTTTTGGGTTTGGATTGAGTTATACAAAGTTTTCAGTGGGAGAAGCCAGGCCGGATAAAACAAGTATCCGAAGCAATGAGCCTTTATCACTTTCAATCCCCATTACAAATACCGGAAAAAGGAGTGGAACTGAGATTTTGCAGGTATATGTTAAAAGAAAGGACGATCAGGAAGGCCCGTTGAAAACATTGCGGGGTTTTAAACGTGTCAGCATTGCTGCCGGAACAAAAACTGATGCAGTTATTTTATTAACATCATCCGCTTTTGAATTTTATGATAAGAAGCAGCTGAAAATGGCCGTTGTTCCAGGAGTCTATGAATTGTGGGTTGGGAACAGCTCAGATCAGTCACAATTGAAAAAAACAGAAATTGTCATTCAATAATTCAGGACATGTTGTGATAATGAGAACAAAGTGTTGTAAATATAGATCAATGAGTCAAGCAGGGATTCTCCTCAAAAAGGCTGTTTTCTTAGTGTGTTGTTTACACTGGATAAGCACAAAAGCTCAGGATAAACTCTATCAAAACCAATTCCCTTTATCGGAAGTGCACTTGACAGATGGCCCTTTTCAACATGCCCGTGACCTGAATATAAAAGTGTTATTGCAATATGATCTGGACCGTTTGATGGCCGGGTACCGGAAAGAAGCAGGATTGACTGCGAAAGCGGAAATATTTAAAAACTGGGACGGATTGGATGGTCATGTGGCAGGGCATTATTTATCTGCGATGGCCATGAATTATGCCGCAACTGGAAACCTGGAATGTAAACGACGAATGGAGTATATCATTCAGGAATTGAAGGAATGCCAGGAAGCAAATGGGGAAAAATACCCGGATTGGGCAAAGGGCTATGCTGGTGCTGTTCCTAATGGACAGAAAATCTGGAGTGGGTTTAAGAAGGGGGATTTCACAGCTTTCAGGGCTGCCTGGGTTCCATTCTATAATATCCATAAAATGTATGCAGGTTTGCGTGATGCATGGCTATATACAGGAAATACAAAGGCAAAAGAATTGTTCCTGAAATTTTGTGACTGGGGAATTTCGATCAGTTCCGGCTTATCTGATACACAACTGCAATCATTGCTGGATACGGAGCATGGGGGGATGAATGAAGTGTTTGCGGATGCTTTCCAGATTACAGGAGAAAAAAAATACCTCGATGCAGCCCGGCGTTTTTCTCATCGGATGCTGCTCGATGCGATGACAGCAGGTAAGGATAATCTGGATAACAAACATGCCAATACCCAGGTGCCCAAGGCGATAGGTTTTGCCAGAATCGGAGAACTGGCAAAAGAAAACAACTATACTGAGGCAGGGGCTTTTTTCTGGCAAACAGTAACCACAAAACGGTCACTGGCATTTGGTGGTAACAGCCGCCGGGAACATTTTCCTTCCATTGCTTCCTGCAGTGATTTTGTTGATGATGTGGAAGGGCCTGAAACCTGTAATACTTATAATATGCTGAAGCTGACAGCTGATCTTTTCAGGATGCAGCCATCAGTAAATTATATTGATTATTATGAACGGGCCTTGTATAATCATATCCTTGCATCACAGCATCCTGTTCATGGAGGATATGTGTATTTCACTCCCGCCAGGCCCAGACATTACCGGGTGTATTCATCTCCCAATGCAGCCATGTGGTGTTGTGTGGGCAGTGGGATGGAAAATCATGGAAAGTATAATGAAATGATTTATACGCATAACCGGGATTCATTGTTTCTCAATCTTTTTATGCCATCTGTATTAAACTGGAAGGATAAAAAATTGATGCTAAAACAGGAGACAAAATTTCCTTACGATGAATTCACTTCCTTAACAGTAACTGCAGGACAATCTGCATTTAGTTTAATGGTCCGCTATCCTTCTTGGGTCAGGCAGGGAGCACTTCAATTGTGGATCAATGGAAAGCCTGTTACAGTACAGGCGGTTCCGGGTTCTTATATCACCCTCAAACGAGTATGGAAAAAAGGAGATATTGTTAAAATCCGACTGCCCATGGAAGTCCGCACAGAAGCCATGCCTAATCAACCGGAATACCTTGCTTTTATGTATGGTCCCGTTTTGCTGGCCGCCGGAGCAGGACAAGAAGGGATGAAGGGCCTGGTAGCGGATGATAGTCGCTGGGCACATATTGCTGGCGGAAAAAGATTACCGCTCGATCAGGCACCGGTGATAGTGGAAGACAATACCGGACATTTAACATCTGGTCTCAGTCCGGTAAAGAATAAACCGCTGCATTTTACTTTTCATAACCTGGAAATGATGCATCCCGTCCAAACAGAATTGCAACCATTTTTTGAATTGCATGATAGCCGTTACATGATGTATTGGATGACCTTGAATAAAAAGCAATACAAAGTCTATCTGGATTCACTGGCGCTGGCGGAGAAAAAGAAAATAGAACTGGAGCAATTAACCGTTGATCAGGTTATACCTGGCGAACAGCAACCCGAAGCTGATCATTTTCTTGAACAGGCCTCATCCGGTACAGGTAATCATCTTGATGCTTTCTGGCGGGATGCGAGGAGTGGGGGTTACTTTAGTTACAGGATGCAAACAAAAAAAGAATCCAGACTTGCATTGATGGTCCGTTACTGGGGCGCGGAATGGGGTGGCCGGAAATTTGAAATTTATATTGACGATCAACTGCTCCTTACAGAAGACAACACGGGTCGTTGGAACCTGTCTCAGTTCCGCGATATTGTTTATCCGATTCCGGAAACAATGCTGAATGGTAAAGAATCTATCCGGGTAAAGTTTAAGGCTTTACCGGGGAATACAGCAGGTGCAGTGTATTCGATCAGATTGGTTAAGCAAGTTATTCCCGTCAAATAAGGGCTGGGAAATAAAAGATATGAAATGACAGCGATGAAAAATTTGATGACAGTGATTCTGATCGCCCTGCTCAGTTTTACGGCCTTTTCACAGCCCAAAGCAGGTAATCCATTGATTTTTGCAGATGTTCCGGATATGTCAATGGTACGGGTTGGAAAGAATTATTACATGAGCAGTACTACCATGCACATGAGCCCAGGTGTGCCCATCATGCAATCTACAGATCTTGTAAACTGGAAGCTGGTTAATTATGCTTATGATACTTTGGCTGATGTAGATGCGATGAATCTTGTTAACGGACAGAGTACCTATGGACGAGGTTCCTGGGCCAGTTGTATCCGGTACCACAAGGGGAGATATTACGTAAGCAGTTTTGCATCAACTACCAATAAAACATATATCTATTCAACGACTAATATTGAAAAGGGCCCCTGGAAGCGGATCGCATTTTCACCGGCCTACCATGATCATTCCTTGTTTTTTGATGAAGATGGAAAAATATATATGGTATATGGTGCCGGTAAACTACAGCTGTTAGAGCTGAATGAAGATCTGTCAGGCATTAAAGCCGGTGGGCTGAACCAGGTATTGATTGAAAATGCCAGTTTGCCGGCCGGAGAAAACATCGGACTGAAAGCAGAAGGTTCTCAGTTATTTAAAGTAAAAGGAAAATATTATCTCTTCAATATCACCTGGCCCAAAGGTGGAATGAGAACAGTGGTCATTCACCGCGCTGATAAAATTACAGGACCCTGGGAAGGCCGGCTGGCTTTACAGGACATGGGTGTGGCACAGGGTGGAATGATTGATATGCCTGATGGCAGATGGTATGCTTATCTTTTTCGTGATTATGGTTCAGTGGGCCGTATACCTTATCTCGTGCCGATGAAATGGGAAGATGGCTGGCCGGTATTGGGCATCAATGGAAAAGTGCCGGAAACACTTGAACTACCACCATCAAAAGGTTTGATACCTGGTATTGTGGCCAATGATGAATTCGATCGTAAAAAAAGGGACAAGCCCTTGCCACTGGTTTGGCAATGGAATCATAATCCGGACAACAGCCTCTGGTCGGTAACAGCCCGGAAAGGTTTTTTAAGACTTGTAACGGGTCGCAGGGATTCCTTCTTTGTGAAATCAAGAAATACCCTGACACAAAGAACCATCGGACCAGTATGCTCCGGGACCACCCTGATGGATGCCTCCAATATGAAAGAGGGAGACTTTGCCGGCTTCTGTGTGTTACAACGCAAATTCGGGCAGGTAGGGGTGAAGATAAAGGACAGAAAGAAATACATCTTCATGACAAGTGCCGAAAGCAATATGCCGGTAGAAATACAAAGCATTCCGCTTTCACAAAGTCTTGTTTATTTCAGAATTGATTGCGATTTCCGGGATAAAACTGATAAAGCGAGTTTTTTCTACAGCCTGGATGGAAAAACCTGGACACGGATCGGGAGTACACTGAAAATGGAATACACCCTGATGGAGCATTTTATGGGTTATCGGTTTGGGCTTTTTAATTATGCTACGGTAAATCCGGGGGGATCTGTTGATTTTGATTATTTCAGGATCAGTAATTCGTTGCCGGATTTGTAAACAATTAAAATTTCAGCAGATGCAAAACAAACATTTACAGATCAAAGTCCTGATCCTTTCTTTTTTACTGCATCACGGACTTGCTTCTCAGAATCCGGTGATCCGGGATCAGTATTCTGCTGATCCATCTGCCAGGGTATTTAATAATAAAGTCTACCTGTTCCCCTCCCATGATATACTTGCTACCCCGGGTAAAGGAAGAGTGGGCTGGTTTTGTATGGAAGATTATCATGTATTCTCTTCAGATAACCTGACAGACTGGACAGATCATGGTGTGGTTGTAACGCAAAACAAAGTGCCATGGGTAAGACCTGACAGCTACAGTATGTGGGCACCGGATTGTATAGAGCGGGAGGGGAAGTATTATTTTTATTTTCCCACTTTCCCTAAAGACACTGTGGCATACGGCAGGGGCTTTGCTATTGGCGTTGCGATTGCTGACAAACCAGAGGGGCCTTATTTGCCTGAATCCGCACCGATAGCAGGGGTAAAAGGCATAGACCCCAATGTATTCATTGATAAAGATGGTCAGGCCTATCTGTATTGGTCGCAACGAAATATATATGCTGCAAAGCTTAAAAAGAATATGCGGGAACTCGATTCTGAAGTCTATACCCTGCGAAATCTGCCCGATTCGGGTTTGAAGGAAGGACCTTATATGTTTGAACGAAATGGCCTGTATTATCTCACTTACCCGCATGTGGAAAATAAAACAGAACGGCTGGAATATGCAGTGGGTGACAATCCCCTGGGCCCATTTAAATTTACCGGTGTGATCATGGATGAAACACCCGGTTGCTGGACGAATCATCACTCTGTTATTCAATTCAGGAAACAATGGTATTTATTTTATCATGCCAATGACTACTCTCCAAAATTTGATAAAGCAAGGTCAGCCCGTATTGATAGTTTATTTTTTCATGAAGATGGCCGGATCCGGAAAGTGATACCTACGTTAAGAGGGGTAGGAACAACAAATGCGAAAGATAAAATTCAGTTTGATCGTTATAGCAGTATCTCAAACAGCGGGGCATCTGTTGAAGCGATAGATACACTTGACCGGTTTCAGGGATGGAAATCTGTGCTGAGCAGCCAGGGAGCCTGGATACAGTACAATACGGTGGATTTTGGTACGAAGAAATTGAAAACTGTCAACACACGTGTTAAGTCAGCTTCAGGAGGAGTGCTTGAGATCCGTATCAACAGCCAGACAGGACCGGTCATTGCAGAATTGGTAGTACCGGCATCTAATAATTGGGTCATTATAAAAGCGCCGCTAACAGGTCAAGTAAAATCGATACAAAATCTCGCCCTGGTGGCAAAGGATAACAGGATAGTCGAAACAGACTGGGTTCAATTTGAATAATGGGATTATTGATTTTAATTGGATAGTGGTTTTTATATTTAATACGCAGAACAGTGGCAGTGATCAAAACAGCAGCCTGTGTATTCTGATAACGGAATAGTCTAAAGCAATGGGATAATCCGTACTGAACAGGTTGTGGAATAGGGCAATAACACTAGTCCTGAATATGCTGTTTAAGAATAAGTTTTAGTAGTAAGTGTAGAGAAATATAAATTGGAGTACTTAAATTATTGATACAATGAAGCAATGTATACTGCTTTTGACTGCCGTTCTTTTGCAGCAGTTGGCGGTCTGTCAGTTTAACGCTCCCTGGGGCGGAAAAAAAGCGGCTGTGGTGATCACTTATGATGATGCGATCAATGAACACCTCGACAATGCTATCCCCGTACTGGACTCGCTGGGGTTGAAAGCTACATTTTATATCACGGCATTTTCCTCTTCCATGCAAAGCCGGATATGGGAATGGAAAAAACTGGCAGAGAAGGGACATGAACTGGGTAATCATACCCTTTTTCATCCCTGTACCGGTGGCAGCGGAAGAGAATGGGTGAAGAAGGAGTATGACCTGAACAATTATACAGTTCAGCGCATGCTGGATGAAACCAGGATGACGAACCTGTTCCTGCAATCCCTGGATGGCAAAACAAAAAGAACATTTGCCTTTACCTGTGGCGATATGAAGATTGGTGACTCCTCTTTTATTGAACCGATGAAAAAAGATTTTGTGGCAGCGCGAGCTGTCAGGAATGAGATGCATAAAATCAGTGAGATTGATTTATATAATGTAGACTGTTATATGGTGAATCACCACAGTTTTTCTCAAATGAAGGAATGGGTGGATAAAGCGATACAGTCGAATGCACTGCTTGTTATTCTTTTTCATGGGGTGGGAGGGGGAAATGGGCTGGATGTATCCATCGAGGATCACCGGCTACTGTTGCAATATATCAAGCAGCAGCAAAAAGAGCTGATGATTGCAACCATGCTGGAAACGGCTGAGCATATCAAAGACTGGCAGGCAAGAGATAAAGCTGCTAAGCTGCAGCAGAAAGCCACACAGGATGATTATGAAAATATGCTGGCACAATTGAAAATTCCGCTTGCTGCCAAAAGGCCCGGCCCCTCCGGGAATCCTGCTGCACCCAATGCAGCGAACAGCGATGAATCAAAAGCAACACAATACCAAAGCCTGCCTGATCCATTGGTTTTGAAAAACGGAAAGCCGGTCACAAATGCAAAAACATGGTGGAATAAACGCAGGCCGGAAATAGTAACGGATTTTGAAAAAGAAATATATGGACGATTTCCTGAAAATACTCCGGCCGTTAGGTGGGAAATTATCAGCACGATAGATACCACTGTAGGTGCCATTGCCGTTGTGACAAAAAACTTACTGGGTCATGCAGACAATTCATCTTACCCTGCTATCAAAGTGGATATCCAGTTATCGGTAACAACACCTAAACACAGTAAGGTGCCCGTTCCTGTAATCATGGAATTTGGGTTTATTTTTCCTCCCGGTTTTCGTTTACCACCGCCCCCTTCCAATACACCGGTTCAAAAAAGCTGGCAGGAACAGGTGCTGGAACGCGGATATGGCTATGCGATTATTGTACCTACGAGTTATCAGGCCGATAATGGTGCGGGTTTAACAACTGGTATTATCGGGTTAGTCAATAAAGGACAAAGACGTCAACCCGATGACTGGGGCACACTGCGTGCATGGGCCTGGGGTGCCAGCCGTGCTATTGATTATTTTGAAACGGATGCTGCTGTAGATCCCAAAAGGATTGCAATCGAAGGCTTATCCAGGTATGGAAAAGCAGCACTGGTTGCGATGGCATTTGAACCACGGATTGCATTGGGTTGTATCGGGTCATCAGGAGCAGGAGGTGCCAAAATACTAAGGCGGATTTATGGAGAACAGGTGGAGAACCTAGCTTCATCAGGAGAGTATCACTGGTTCGCCGGAAACTTTATAAAATATGCAGCCAATCCGTTGAATCAAAACAATCTGCCCGTTGATGCACATGAACTGATTGCACTTTGTGCTCCCCGACCTGTTTTCATTAGTTCCGGATCACCAAATGTAGAAGGCCGGTGGCTTGACGCAAAAGGAATGTTCCTGGGTGCGGCCCATGCAGGATCCGTGTACCAATTGCTTGGTAAAAAAGACCTGGGCACGATGGAATATCCTGCTGAAGAAACGCTGCTGGCAACTGGTGATATTGCTTTTCGCCAGCATAACGCAGGACATACTGTTGGCCCGAACTGGCCCTTCTTTCTTGATTTTGCAGCCCGTTATTTTAAATAGGTTTGTATGAATAAAAATCAAACACGTAGAAAATTCATCCATGATCTTGGACTGGCAGGGGCCGGTATTCCTTTTCTTGCCGCTTATTCAACATGTAATGAGGATCAATCAAAAAAGCAGAACATGAATCAAAAAAAGGATGGGAAACTGGGTATTGCCCTGGTAGGTCTTGGAGGTTATGCCAGCGGGCAACTCGCTCCGGCCCTGCAGCAAACAGAACATTGTTATCTCGCCGGGATTGTTACAGGTAGTCCCTCCAAGATACCAGTCTGGAAAGAGAAGTATAATATTCCTGATAAAAATATTTACAGTTATGACAATTATGATTCCATAAAGGATAACCCGGATATTGACATCATTTATGTGGTCTTGCCGAATCACCTGCATGCTGAGTATACTATCCGGGGATTTGCCGCAGGAAAACATGTGATTTGTGAAAAGCCAATGGGTCTGTCTGTAACAGAATGCGATACTATGATTGCTGCAGCCCAAAAAGCGGGCAAGCAATTGTCAATCGGTTACCGCTTGCATTATGATCCTTATAATTTGGAACTGGTGAAGAGAGCCAGAGAAAAAACCTATGGTGATATCCGTTCTGTCGACACTTCATTTTCTATTACACCCCGGAAGGGAGAATGGCGGTTGAATAAAAAAATAGCGGGTGGCGGCCCACTAATGGATGTTGGGATATATTGTCTCCAGGCCGTTTGTTATGTTACAGGCGCAGAGCCAATAGCTGTAAGGGCAACAACCTACCCGGTCAGTGATAAAGAGAAATTTCTTGACATTGAAGAAACACTCGACTTTCAGATGGAGATGCCGGGTGGGCTGCTGGCTAAATGCCGCACCAGTTACAGCGAAAGCAATAGTGTGCTCAATGTGCAATTTGAAAAAGGCTGGTGTAAACTGGAACCCGCCTATTTTTACGGGGGGATTAAACTGTCCAGCTCAGATGGAGTAGCCTTTGGATTGCCCCCTTTCTCCCAACAGGCAAAACAATTGGATGCGATGTCAGTTTCCATTAAAAATAATCAGGCAAGCAAGACTCCGGGTGAAATGGGCAGAAGGGATTTGCAGATTATCGAAGCCATCTATGAAGCAATGCGGACAGGCAACCGGGTACTGGTTAAAAAATGATGAAATTCTGCAACAGTATTCAGTCTTGCTATAAATGAAAACTAATTTAAAATTCTCAGATGATGAATCAGGTTGCAGGTATGGTCAATTGGGGAATCATTGGTTGCGGGGATGTATGCGAAGTCAAAAGCGGACCAGCCTTCAATAAAATACCCCATTCAAAGCTGGTCGCTGTGATGCGGAGAGATGCGGAGAAAGTAAAGGATTTTGCCACCCGTCACCAGGTATCAAAATATTATACGGATGCGAACGAATTGATACTTGACCGCGATGTGAATGCCATCTATATTGCGACGCCGCCATCTTTTCATGAATTGTATACCGAACAGGCACTTGCCCAGGGGAAACCAGTCTATGTGGAAAAGCCGGTAACGATCCATTCTGAATCGCTTATCAGGATGATCGAAGCTGAAAAAAAATATAATGGCAAAGTTTCAGTAGCACATTACCGGAGAGCCCTCCCCTTATTTATTCAAATAAAGGAATTACTGCATTCGGGTGTATTGGGAAAAATCCGTCTTGTATTGCTGAACACATTGCAACCACCGGTCAGTAAAATTGTAGCACAGACTGGCGGAAACTGGCGCATCAATCCTGCATTATCCGGCGGAGGTTTGTTCCATGATCTTTCGCCTCATCAGCTTGATATTCTTTATTGGTTGTTTGGTTCGCCGCTTGCAACAGATGTACAGGTGGTGAATCAGGGGAAATTGTATGATGCACCTGACCTGACAATGCTAAGACTTCAGTTTGCCAATGATATTTATTTTAACGGAACCTGGAGTTTTAATGTAGCTGAACAAGCTGCCACCGACACCTGTGAAATCATCGGTGACCGGGGTAATCTCCGTTTTAGTTTTTTCAGGGTGAGTACGATTGAACTCAATAATGAAGATGGCAAACAGTTTATTGAAGCCAGTTATCCTGAGAATATCCAGTTACCACATATCCGGAATGTGGTGCAATACTTTCGGGGAGAAGGTTCCAATCCCTGTTCACTTGAAGAGGCCCTGGTCACCATGCAGATAATGGATCAGGCAAAACTTTAAGGCTGATAAAATTGCTGCCACCAGGCATTGGCAAAGCGCTTGCCCATTTCCCTTTGTCCCTTTGCATTAAAATGAAGTTGGTCGCCTTTGTGAACAAGATCCCCGGTCTTGATAATCGCACTGTTTTTATCTGACAACGAGTAAATGTGGATGGCTTTGTTCAGTAAATCCCAATTCTTCTGGTTATTGGAATATGAACCCAGTTCTCCGAGCAGGATGGGAAGTGAGATAAGACCCGCATCGGCTCTGAATTGTCCCAATAATTTTTGAAGCCTTTCAGGGTATTGTACAATGCCCTCTTCATTTGTATCACTTTCTCCCTGGTGCCAGAGGATGCCCTTCAGTGTTCCGTATCTTTTGGCGATGGCCAGTTTCTCCAGGAAATTGGAATACAGTTTTACCTGTCGATGCACTGAATCACCGAGCCACTGACTGATAGAACTACCTCCAACGGCTGTGGGAAGCAGCAGGATTGTAATATCAGCGGGCGCTTTTTCCAGTAAGTTTCTGGCGAATGACATACCGCAATCAAGCCCGGTTAATGTTGGCTCATAAAAATGCAAAGGCTCTTTGGCAAGAATAAGATTGCCGGTACTATCTATTGTGAATATCCTTGGATGGGGAATGGTATCCTCCCATTCAACTTGTCCTCTTCCGGCCATATTGGACTGGCCCGCCATGATAAATACCCAGGTCTTTTCTTTAACAGGAATGGTTTCCACTTTTATTTTCATTTTGGGGAAATAGGTCATGCGCTCCGGTACAATTTTCTGGCTGCAGGAAAAAAATGCCAATGATACAAGCCAGAGAAAACGGTATTTCAGAACAGGCGCTGTCATCATTTCAGGGTTACTTTTTTTCCGGTCTTACAGGCTTTGTAAATCGCATCAATGATCTTCAGGTCTTTCAGGCCTTCTTCACCATCCACTGCAATTTCCGGTTTTTTCCCATTCAGTATGATGTCGGCCATTTCATCCATTTGTACTGCCTGGTGTGTGTAATGGGGTTGTGTAAGTTCTCCCATATTTGTCTTTCCACGGATGGGCCCATATCCAGTGGCTGGTTGTAATTCGGCAAAGCCTTTTTCGGCATTGAGGAAAAATTTATCCAGTCCATTCATGGCATAAGTGGAAAGGCAGGAAGCAGTAGCGCCGGATGGAAAACCCAACTGGAATTGTATGGTTTCATCTACTCCTTCTTTGAATTTCTCTGTATTGGTTTTTGTTTCCTGTGCTGTTACCCATACTGGTTCTTCCCCAATCATATAACGGGCTCCATTCACGGAATAGATCCCGATATCCATCAGTGAGCCGCCTCCGGATAATTGCTTATTCAACCGCCATTGGGTTGGATCACCAATCCGGAATCCACTGAGGCCCTGGAAGAACATTGCCTTTCCCAATAACCCCTCTTTTCTCAGCCGGACAACTTCCAGTGTCTTCAGTTCAAAATGCATCCGGTATCCGACTAATAATTTTACTCCTGCCTGCTGACAGGCTGCAATCATTTCTTCTCCTTCTTTTGCGTTCAGGGCCATTGGTTTTTCACAGATCACATGTTTACCAGCCCGCGCTACCCGTATTGCCTGATCTTTGTGCAGTGCATTGGGTGTAATGATATAAACAGCATCAATATCAGGATTGTTTTTAATCTTGTCAAAATCATTGTAATTATAGCAATTGGCTTCAGGAATACCATATTTTGCCTGCCAGCTGCTGATCTTGGAAGGGGTACCACTAATCACCCCCACCAGTTTTGCTTTTTTGGATTCTTTCATGGCTTCTGCAACACGGGTGCCATAACTGCCCAAACCCATGATTGCTACGCGCAAAACTTTGCCATCATAAACATGTTCTTCCTGCCATTGTTTCAGAAAAGGCAGGGCGATCAGTGGTGCCGAAATTTTCCTGATAAAATCTCTTCGCGTATTCATGTTGACTGATTTGAAAGAGTACTTAATATTGTTTACTCAAAAAAGGGAATTCCAGGGGTTGCATATTTTTTCATTGCCTCCTCATTGATCTCTACGCCGATACCTGGTTTTTCAGAAAGTGTAATAAAGCTGTCCTTGACCCATTCTCCATCATATTTTACAATTTCTTTGAACATTGGATCGGTATGGAAATAAGACTGCCATTCCAGGATCAGGAAATTCGGCACAGAGGCACATACATGACAGGAAGCCATCGCGCCCAGAAAAGAAGCGACCATATGCGGCGCAAAGGGCGTATAATATAAGTTGGCCAGATTGGCGATTCTTTGTCCTTCTCCGAGACCGCCTGCTTTTTGTAAATCGGGCATCACGATATCAACGCCACCGGTTTCCAGTAAGCGCCTGAAGCCATGTGCCAGATAATGATTCTCGCCGGCAGCGATCGGTGTACTTGTTGATTCGGTGATCAGTTTATAAGCTTCTACATTCTCTGCGGGAATCGGTTCTTCCAGCCAGAGCAGGTTGAGTGGTTCCAGTCTTTTCGCTACAGCCTGTGCAGTGACGGCATCATAACGACCATGCATGTCCACTAAAATATCTGTTTTGGGTCCAACAGCTTCCCGTGCCGCTGCAATCTGGTCATACATCCTTTGCAGTTCACCAGGACTGGCCGTCCAGTTAAATGCATCATATTTATTGGGATCATTGGCCTGATCCAGATCGAATTTCATCGCATTAAAGCCCATCTCTTTTGACTTCTTCGCCGCATCGGCAAAATCCTTTGGCTGCGGAAGGTTCCGCTGGTAGAGAGCCGTATCACAGTATACTCTTATTTTATCCCTGAACTTTCCTCCCAGCAACTGGTACACCGGCAGGTTCAGTGCTTTACCGGCAAGATCCCAGAGTGCTGTTTCAATGGCTGAGAGCACCGCCACATACATTCCCGATTGGGCACCCTGGAAGAAACCGGACTTTCTGATTTGTTCAAATAGCCGGTGAACATTGAGCGGGTTCTGGTTTTTGATTCTGTTACCAAAATTTTTGACAAGATGATAAGTGCCGGGAATGGCATCAACCCCTTCGCCGCATCCCCAGATATCCTGGTTGGTATAAATTTTTACAAACAAACTGCCTTTGATATAGCCGCATTTTACGTCAGTTATCTTCAGGTCAGAAGGCGGTGATTTCGGCGCTGTTCTTTCAACCGCTTCTTCATACCCTCGGCCAAAACCGGCGATAGGAGCCAGGGGTGTCATAGCAGCTGCAATAGCGGCCTTGGTGATAAAGGATCTGCGTGAAGTAGACATATGCTGACTATTTTAATTTGTTTTTTATTACCAGGTTCTTTCTTTCAGGTAATCCTGTATTTGTTCTTTACCAACTGGTAATTCATTGATATGATCGTTCAGCCATTTGGAAAAATCTTTTTCAATCTCATCGCTCCATTTCGCATCGATCTGTCCCGCCGTATACCGGCCCTCTCTCAGTCTTTGATGTCCGAACATATCACGTAACCTGACGATTTCTGAAGTTTTAACGACCCGTTCAGCCAGGTGTGGAGGAATAAATACCACTACGCCGAGTTTGCCCAATACAATATCACCGGGCATCACCGTTACAGTCCGGATGCGGGTAGGTTGATTAATTCCCACTATCATAGTGGTCAGGTCTCCCTGCGGATTATGATAGGAGGGATCATAGCTTGTATAATAAGAAGTGAATCCGCCAATCTCTTTCAAACCTTCCACATCTCTTAAAGCACCATCATATACAATGCCGTTGCCGGTTTTGGCATAAATCGCATTCCCGACATTATCACCGATAGTAGGACCATTGCGATGAGCGCCGAACTGGTCAGCAACATATACATCTCCTTTTACCAGCAGGTCAACCGCCCAGGTATTCTGGCCTCTTTTCCCTTGCTGTTTGCCCAATGAATCAATGGCTTTCCATACATCAGGTCTGCCGGGCATAAAATTGGCCGTAACAGCTCTTCCAACAAGCGTACTATCAGGATTAATCACCTGCCAACCTTCTGCAATCTGGTAGCCATAACCGGCATTTTTCATGACAGCCCAGGCTTCTTCCACGCTGACTGATTTCATTCTTTTCAGAATGCCATCCGGAACGCGGGGCCTTCCATCCGGAAATCTTTCTCCTTTCCACTCCGGAGTCAGGGCAATTAACTGGTCTTTTGATATCTGCACCTGCTGTGCTTTTGGTTGCTGTGCCAGTAATAAAAGGGACAGCACCACCAGCAATCTGTTTTTTTTCATAAGCGTTTTATGATTTATCAGCTTTGTATTTTGTCTTCTTTTTTTTCCGGCAAACGATTATGCCACCAGCTGGCCAGTGCAGAACCAGTTATATTCATTGTTGGTCCGAAAATAGCAGCGGCCAATCCAACAGTACCGATCTTTCCGATTTCCTTTGCAATACCTGAAGCCAATCCGGCATTTTGCATGCCCACTTCAATGGCGATGGTCCTGCAATCGCTTTCCGGTAAACGGAATAAACGGCCGGACCAATAACCCAGCAGGTACCCGAATATGTTATGAATAAGAACAACAGCGAGCAGAGCCGGACCAATCTTCAAAAGGTTATCGCGGCCTGCAGCAGTTATGATCATGATGATAAAAGCGATCCCAAACATGGAAACAACAGGCATGGCTTTATCCACCCATTTGGATTTACCGGTCAGGAGTTTATTAAAGATCAATCCTGCTCCAATTGGCAGTATGATCATTTTCATGATATCCCACATCATCTTGGTGACATCGATTTCAATATATGCACCAGCCAGTAATTTCATCAGTGCCGGTGTTACAAATGGAGCCAGCAGGGTAGTAATGGAAGTGATTGTAATAGATAAAGCCAGGTTGGCCTTGGCCAGATAAGACATTACATTAGAAGCCAGTCCGCTGGGGGAGCAACCAATCAAAACAATTCCTGCCGCGATTTCAGGGGGGAAATCGGTAATACTGGCAAGTATGAAACCCATCAGGGGCATGATGATAAACTGACTCGCGACCCCGATCATCACACCCTTCGGTGTTTTTACAACCGCTGCAAAATCTTTCATACTCATCGATGTTCCCATCCCGAACATGATTAATTGGATCAGTGGTATGATCAGGCTGCTGAGTTTAAGGTTCCCCCATTCCCGAAAATAGCCGGGATAATATAGCGTGATGGATACTGCGGCAAATATGATGACGGTAAAAGAAAGTCCCCGCAGGAATTTGTTTTTGAGAAATGCAAGTGCCAATGAAACAAAAAAAGCCGAGAGAAACCAGCCGCCCCAGTCATGTAGCTGGCTGATGGTAAGAATGCCGTATACAACCAGGCAAAGGGCGGCGATATAATAATATTTCCCGGTTCGCCGGGTTGGATGATGCTCCATGATGCGCAATTATTTTTATAGTAAACAGTCAGTTAACTGAATATCCTGTCATGCGACCTCTTTTCATTCCATTGCGGTGTTGGCTCGAAATACGATTTATCGCTGGGGTGTAAGTGTTGTTTAAGCACTTCATCATTTAATTCAATTCCCAGTCCTGGTGCGTCCAGTGGCAGATTGGCAAAACCTTTGGTGATCAGTTTGCGGCCATCAGTTGTTTTGACCAGGTTCTCCCACCAGGGCAGGTCAACCGAATGGTGCTCCAATGCCAGGAAGTTTTGTGTGGCAGCAGCACAATGAACAGATGCCATAAATGATACGGGAGTGCCGGCCTGGTGCATGGCCATGGCTACGCCATGTTCTTCTGCATAATCACCAATCCGTTTTGTTTCAAGCAGGCCGCCCGAAGTGGCGAGGTCAGGATGTACAATATCTACAGCTGCTTCATCGATCAGGGGCTTGAAATATTTAAGCAGGTAAATATCTTCACCTGTCAGACAGGGGGTTTCAAGGGCATCAGATAGTTTTTTCCATTGCTGGGTATATTCCCATGATACTACATCTTCCAGCCAGGCCAGCCTGTATTTTTCAAGTGCTTTGCCCAAACGGATACCGTTGTTCAGATCAAAATGACCATAGTGGTCAGTTGACAGCGGAATCTCATAGCCGACCATACTTCTTATATTGTCAACAATACCTGCCAGGACATCCAGACCTTTATCAGTAATTTGAATTTGTGTGAAAGGGTGCAGGGTATTGGCATAGGACATCATATTGTTCTGATCTCCCCATTGTGCCAGATTGCCCTGCGCATTCTGCCAGATTTTATCATTTACCAGTGTTCCTGGTTTTCCTTTTAATTCGCCGATTGATACATCCATTTTCAACCAGGTATAACCCTGTTCCTCTGTCCGGTATTTGATCAGTCTTTTTTGTTCTTCAGGAGAGTTGGCTTCCGGAGTATCGGCATAGATCCTGATTTTGTCGCGGTACTTTCCTCCCAGTAATTGCCAGGCGGGAACATTATATGCTTTGCCAACGATATCCCATAATGCCATTTCTACAGCGCAAACGCCTCCACCCTGTCTGGCTTGTCCGCCAAACTGCCTGATCTTTTTAAAAATCATTTCCACATTACAGGGGTTTTCACCAAGTATGCGACTTTTCAGAAACAATGCATAGCGTTCATCAGCACCATCTCTAACTTCACCCAGGCCATAAATACCCTGATTGGTATCAATACGGATAATGGCTGTACGACCCAATACGGTGCTGACGCAATACCGCATATCTGTAATTCTCAAATCAGATGGACCTGAGTACCGCTTTACATTTTGTGTACTTTGTGCGATCAGGTCTTCAATAGGTGTGAACATAAAAGCACCACCGAGTGTAATGCCACCCAAAGCTGATTTTTTTAAGAAGGAACGCCTGCTATTATTGTCAGTTTGATTTTCAGTTGCCGTTGTAGCAGGTGTGGGATCTTTTAAACCCAATTTTTTTTCGAGTTTTTCTGAAGCAGTCATGGTCTGATGTTTTAGTGTTTATTGTGGTAATGGCTGACAACCGCTGAAGGGTTACCAGGTCCGGTCTTTCATATATTGATCCAGTTCTTGTCTGGTCATGGGGAGTTTGCTGCTGTTCTCATCAATCCAATGCAGGAAGTCTTTTTTAATCTCCTCCGTCCATTGTGTATCAATTTGCCCCGGCGTATATTTTCCTTCCCTTAAGCGCTGGTGGCCAAACTGGTCGCGAAGTGAAATGAATTCTGCCTGCAGTACAACGCTGTCAAGAAGATGTGACGGAATAAAAACAACGCCGTATTTTTTGGCCAGTACCGCATCACCCGGCAGCACCGTGGCCCTGCCGATCCGGATAGGTACATTGATACCTCCCAGCATCATCTGCTGAATATAAGACGGGTCATTGCCCTTGGTCCAGGAGTTGAATCCGTTGATTTCATCCAGCCCTTCCACATCTCTTACCGAACCATAAAAAATGACACCCCTTTTTGATTTTGCATAAATGGCATTTCCAAGATTATCACCTATCAAAGTGCCATCCGCAATTTTTCCATAGCTGTCCGCAACGTATATATCTCCCTCTTTCAGTACATCAATGGGCCATGAATTGGTGGCACCGATTCTCTTTTCTGTTTTACCTGTTTCTTTAATGAGTTTGTCAAAGTCGGGTCGCATCGGCAAATATTGAGCGGTGACTACCCTGCCTGTCATCACAGAATCGGGATGCTGCACCATCCAGTCGCCTTCAAACTGATTCTGGTAACCTTTATTCCTGAGAATACCCCAGGCTTCTTCGAGATGAACTTTCTTGAGGCGTTCCAGCATTCTGTCTGAAACTTTCGGCCTTCCATCAGGAAAGCGTTCTCCTTTCCATTCCGGTGTCAGGGCCTTCAACTGGTCCGGACTAAGGGTTACCTGTTGTGCCCTGGAGAAAACAGCGCAGCCAAGTAATAGGAAACAAATGATTGTCTTTCTCATATCAGATAGTTTGGTTGTCTGAATCTTGATGGTTTATTGTAAATCGGAGATGTCTTCAAATTCATCGGCCAGTTTCGTACTCAGCCGCTCAAATATTTTGAAGTACTTCATATAATTGGAATGTTGTTGTTTTTGTGGTGTATACAATTCAGGCGTGGGTACAGCTTTCACTGCTTCTGCCAGATTTTTATAGATGCCCATTTCTGTAGCACTCAGCAGGAATGTGCCAAAGGCAACGCTGTCTGAATTTTTACGGAGAGAGACAGGTTTGTTGCAGATATCAGCCAGCAGTTGTGTGCAAAAAGGGATGGTGGCAAAACTGCCATGTACAGCCAGGCTCTTGATGGCCCGGTGTTCCTCCAGCAATTTGCTGATACTATAAATTTCATACAGGATTCCTTCAATTGTGGCCCTGATGAAATGCTGCCGTTCGTGTTTGATATTGACGCCGAAATAAACTCCTTTGGCATTGGGATTCCAGATGGGTGCTCTTTCTCCAAGCAGGTAAGGCAGGAACAGGAGTCCACCGGAACCGGCTTCCACTTTCTCTGCTTCGCTGATCAGTTCGCCGATGGAATGTTCCAGATCAAAAGGCCGGTTGAAATACCCGAACTGATTGGCAAACCATTCGAAAATGAGACCGCCATTATTGGTAGGCCCGCCAAATACATAGCAGTTTTCTGTGATGACATAATTGAATAAGCGGCGCTTTTCATCCCGCATGATTTTATTCCCGATTACCCGTACGGCACCACTGTCTTCGATGGTTACCACGGCTTTGGAATCTCCCCAAACACCCGAACCAATGGTGGCCAGGCATCCATCGCTGGAGCCCAGCAATATTTTGGTGGAAGAAGTCAACCCCAGCAGGGTCTGGTATTCTTTTTTGAATGGACCGGGCGATGCAAAAACAGGTGCAAGGGTAGGTAGACGATCTGTCTTGATACCAGCATAGTACAAAGCATCAGTATCCCATTTCATTTGCTGGATATTCATCAGACCGGTAGCGGAAGCAAGACTATAATCAATCAGGTATTCACCGGTCAGCTGCTGGATAATATAGGTTTTGATCGAAATGAATTTGCTGGTCTTTGCAAACTGTTCTTTTTCATGGTTCTTCATCCATTTGATCTTTACCAGCGGCGACATGGGATGGATAGGTGTTCCGGTGGCCTGGTAGAATTTTTTACTCAGCGGAGAACGATTTAGTTCCTGTGCTTCCTTTTTACCCCGGTTGTCTGCCCAGGTGATTGCATTACCGAGTGGCACTCCTTTTTTATCAATGGCCAGTACGCTGTGCATGGAAGCACTGAAGCAAATACAATTCACTTTATATTTCTTTGGATGGATTTGTTCCGTCAAAAGATTTTTCAAAACATAAAGCATCGTAATGAAAATCTGCTCCGGATCCTGTTCACTGTAATCGGGCTGTGAATGGAATGTAGGGTAGGAGCCTTTCAGTGAGCCGATCATGGTTCCTGCGATATCAAAGGCCAGTACACGTACCGCATTGGTGCCTAACTCGATGGTGACAATGCAATCTCTTTTTGTAGTCATTGTAAATTATTTTGTGAGATGATATTTTTTCTGAACTGACTGGGTGTATAGCCAGTCAGCTTTTTAAATGTGGTGGCAAAATGCTGAGAGGAATAAAAACCGGTTTCCAGTGCGATATCTGTTACATTGATATCCTGCCGCTTCAGTAATTTGATCGCTTCAGAAATCCGGATGGTGATCAGGTAATTCAAAGGCGAAAAACCGGTAAATCCTTTTACCCTTTCTGTAAAGGCGGTAGAGCCAAGCCCCACCAGTCCTGCCATTTCTTCCACGGTCCATTGGTGCGAAAGAGAGGAGCGCAATGTGTTTTCCAGTTTTAAAAATGCCTGCGGGAAGTCACGCTGCAGATTATTTTGCTGGGTCAGTACCCTGGCAAGCAGGATGAATAGCTGATCGATCAGTGCATTGGTTCTTGTGTGGAAACCCAGGTGCTGGTTAAATAGTTCACTTTTCAGATCCTGAAAAATATTTCCGGCATCCCGGAATTTAGAAACAACCGGCATGGCATTCAGGTCCAGGATTTTCCGGACCGTACTCATTTCTCCTGTTTGAATTTTTGACCCGGTACTGGCAGGATAAGTGTCAAGATGAAGCCAGCATAAACTGCCTATATCAAGATAGCCTTTATCCGAGCCAAGTGTTTGTCCGGGCAAAATGATAGCAAGGTCATCGGGATAAAGCGAATAAGGTTTCTGTTGTATCTGCCAGTCAAACTTTCCATCTATAATATAAAACAGGCGGATATGATCAGAAGCGCCACTGCGAAATGAATCCAGGTGTATGGAAGTATTTTTCTTCAGCGCAAATTCTATGATATGCGGGAAGGCATTCAGTTCTTTGGAACTTCCTTGTTGCAGTAGGAATTGATTCATTCAAGCGCCGTTAGAATTTAAATGTACAACCTATTCTAAAAAATAATCCGGTTACTGTAAACTGTTTTTGTATAATATCTTTCACCGTTTGTTATTGGAAGTCTGGCACCATCAGCTTCAGATACATTTGTAAAGTATACGACTGGAGTTTTCTCCAGGAAGGGCTATTGCTAACTACAAAACAACTTGCTGTATGAGAAACAAAACCATACTGGCTTTCATGCCAGGTGTCTCCTTTTTCATTCTTTCACTATTTATTTTACTGGTGCCCGTTGTTGCAGCCGCACAAACTGTGAGCGGAACGGTAAGCGACGAAAGCGGGAAGAAACTGAATGCTGTTTCGGTTACTGTAAAGGGAACCAGTACCGGAACCTCTACGGATGGTTCAGGTAATTTTTCAATCAACGCCGCATCTAACGCTGTACTGGTTTTCAGTTCTGTTGGATTTACTGCTCAGGAAGTAGCGGTCAATGGCAGAACCAGTATCCAGGTTACCTTAACCGGTAATTCACAGGTATTGGGTGAAGTGGTGGTCACGGCACTTGGTATCACCAAACAGGCCAGAGGGTTAGGCTATTCTGTTACCAATGTAAAACCGGATGAACTAACCATCAACAGAACACCCAATCCTGTCAATGCATTGCAAGGAAAAGTGGCCGGAGTTAATATCTCAGGAATGGCAACAGGACCCGGAGGTTCTTCTAAAATCAGGATTCGCGGGCAATCATCACTGGGAGGTGGCAGTACGCCACTGGTCGTTATTAATGGTGTGCCGGTCGACCGTGGAAACTTTAATGGCAGTACTACGGGCGTAAATGGTGGTGGTGTTTTCTCTGATGGAGGGGATAGTTTCTCCAGCATAAATCCGGATGATATCGAATCCATGACTGTTTTGAAAGGAGCACCGGCAGCAGCGCTTTATGGCTCCCGTGCCAAGGACGGTGTCATCATGATCACTACAAAATCAAAAGGTAAGTCCAAGGGTTTGGGAGTAGGTTATAATATGAGTTATACCAGTGAATCACCACTTGACTTCACCGATTACCAGAAGGAATATGGCCAGGGAGAAAACGGGACTCGTCCTACCACACCAAATCCCACATCAGGACAATGGTCATTCGGTGAAAGAATACAGCCGGGAATGACCCATACGCTATATAATACACCAGGAATTCCCTACGAAGCACAGGGGAGTCGTATCAAAGAGTTTTACAGAAACGGTCAGAATTTATCCAACACACTGACACTGGAAACCGCAGGGGATAAAGGAGGCATGCACCTTTCCCTGAATAATACCCAAAACAAAGGAGTGGTTCCAAACAATAAGTTTACACGCCGGATTATGAATCTTGGGTATACATACAATATGTCAGACAAGTTGACGCTTTCTGGTAATGTGAACTACTCATGGGAGCTGAACCAGAATCCTCCCAATATCACCAATCAGGATAATACCATTCCCACTTCTATCATGGCCCTGGCGAACACCTTTCCACTCGAAGTATTAAAAGCGAATAAATATAATCCGGCTACCGGAAATGAATATATCTATTCAAGGTTCATGAACAGGACCAATCCTTACTGGATACTGGATGAGCAGTTTCATAATATCCGGAAGGACAGAATTTTCGGAAATATTACATTGCGTTACAAAATATTCCCCTGGCTTTCATTGCAGGGTCGTTTCGGGCAAGACTATTACTCCAGGGATGAAGACGTAAATAACTTCCCAACCGGACATGCTTCCAGAGCAGCCGCACAAGCCGGATTTGTAAACGGGGTATATACCCAGGAATCAAGGCGCTGGCGTGAAACCAATATGGATTTACTGGCAATTGCCACCAAGCAATTAGGCGATTTTGATGTGACTGTAACCGCTGGTGGAAACCAAATGAGACAGCGGATTGATATTAATAATGTACAGGTAACCGATTTTGTAATCCGGGGTTTGTACACGGTACAAAACGGCAGGGCAAAGAATCCGGTATATAGTTTAATTACATCCGGAGTGAATTCTCTTTACGGATCTGCAGAAGTTTCATGGAAACGCATGTTCTATCTCACAGGAACTGCCCGTAACGACTGGTTCTCCACCCTGTCTGCAGAAAACAGAAGTATTATGTATCCTTCTGTATCGGGATCTTATGTATTCTCAGAATCATTAAAGAAACTGTCCTGGCTTAATTTCGGTAAAATCAGACTGGGTTATGCTGAAGTGGGCAGTGATAATGATGTAGGATTTGCTTCTAACCAGCTTTATTATAATGTCAATTCCAACCTGATCAATAATCCTTCCGGTACACCGGTTGCTGTTTCAGCCAGTGGTACCGCTATTCCTAATCCGGGACTGCGCCCCAGCCGTGTATCAGAAACAGAGATCGGATTGGAATTGAAAATGTTCAACAGCAGGGTGAATCTGGACATGGCCTTTTACAAGAAGATCACAACAGACCAGATCATACAAGTTCAGGTGTCAGATGCCTCCGGCTTTGTCAATACCCTGATCAACAGTGGTAAAAGCAGTAACAAAGGTTTTGAAGCCCTGTTGAACCTCGTACCGGTCAAGACAAAGAATTTTACCTGGGAGTTCACCGCAAATACAGCGTTTAATAAAACAAAAGCTGAAAAAATTATCAACGGTAACGTCGGTGAAAGAATTACTGTTGGCAGCCATGTTTTCAACGGAGAAGTCAGAATTGTTGTAGGACAGGAACTGGAGCAAATTGCCGGTTATGGTTATGCCAGAGATGCTTCAAAAGGAAATCAGCGGATATTCCAGACTAACGGCTTGCCCCTGCGGACAACAGACCTTGTATTGTTTGGAAGTGCCCTGCCTAAATGGACTGGTGGTTTTCTGAACAGTTTCAGCTTCAAAGGCATTAATGTTTCCATCCTGATTGATTATAAACTGGGTAATAAAATGTTATCAGGAACAAATTTCAATGCCGTTCGTCATGGCTTGCACAAAATGACACTTGAAGGAAGGGTTGATTCTGTACTTGGTGCCGGGGTCAATCAAAGCGGTGCTCCCAATGCCAAAAGAGCAGCGGTACAGACCTATTGGGAACATCTGCGTACACAACAGATCATAGAACCTGTTATCTATAATGGCGGCTACTGGAAACTCAGGCAAATCACCATTGGATATGATTTTACAAAATTTATCCCTGCCAAATGGCCGATCAAAGGAGTCAAACTTGACTTTATCGCCAGCAATGTTTTGATATTAAAGAAATGGGTCGACAATATCGATCCGGAATCTTTTGGATTTGCTGCGGATAGCCAGGCTGGTCTTGAATCACCAGGGCTTCCTACGACCAGGAGCATCGGGTTAAATCTTAATATTAAATTCTAATGCAATTAACCATGAGAAAAATACTTCAAAGCAGCCTGTTGCTGGTGATGGTTCTGGCAGCATCCTGTGATAAAAAAATAGGTGATCTGAATGTTAATAAAACCAGCGCCACCACCATTGATCCGGCACTCCTGCTGAATAATGCAGTCATCAACGCTTCCTACCCGGTGAAAGCCCTGATATTTGATGTGGGAATCGTTCAACAAATGATTTCTCCCAATGGTGGCGTACTCGCCGGTGCCAATTTTAACCAGGATAGCCGGGATGTTACAACCCCTCCCATCTGGGCAGTTTATTACCAGAATGTAATCAAGTATACACATGATGTAATCGTCAGCACAAAAACGAATACAGCCAGATCAAATCTTTATCATATGGCTCGTATATTCCAGGCCTACACTTATATGATACTGACTGATGAATATGGTGATATCCCGTATTCACAGGGTGGAGCTGGTTATTCAGATTTGATTTTCTTCCCAAAATATGATGCCCAGCAGGCCATCTACACGGATATCATCAAAGAACTGACCGAAGCAACAACAGGACTAAATCCTGCGGGTACGATAGAAGGCTCTGATGTTTTGTATGCCGGCAATATTGCCAAGTGGAAAAAATTCGGTTATTCATTACTGTTAAGGGCCGGGATGCGACTGGTAAAAGTGGATGCTACCAAGGCCCAGGCAACCGTACAAGCGGCTTTTGCCGGAGGTGTAATTACCGATAACGCAGATAACGGCTACATGCGGCATGATGCGAATTACACACAGCCAATGGGAGGAACGCTGAATGGAACAGAAGCAGCTAACTTTTACCTGACAAAGCCTTTTGTTGATCAGTTAAAGAATACCAGTGATCCCCGCTTATCAGCAATTGCCATTCGCTATGTTGGCGCTACTTCAGGTAACGGACAAACAGTGGCAGCAGGTAACACAACTGCTGGCGTCCAGATCGGAATGCCCATGGGAAAAGATAATGGCACAGTGGTGGCAGCCGCAACGGCAGATGGTTTGGCCAGTTTTTATGATTACAGTCAGGCAGATCGCAGAAGGATCGCAAAAGTAAGTTCACCTGTATTTTATGTTACCGCAGCACAAACCAATCTTCTCCTTGCAGAAGCCCGATTCAGGGGATGGATTGCTGCAGGTACGGCAGCACAGTATTTTTCTGATGGCATACGGGCACATATGGATCAGATGGTCACTTACGATCCGGGTTGTGCAATAGCTGCCGGACCCAGGGATACCTATATTACCGCTAACCCGCTGACTGGTGGTACAGAATTGCAGCAAATTAATACCCAGTATTGGATTGCATCCTTCCTGAATGGCCCCGAAGCGTTTGCGAATTTCAGGAGAAGTGGTTTCCCCACCCTGACTCCAAACCCTTATGGTCAGCCGAGTAATCCGGATGTACCGAATGGGACTTTCATCCGGAGGTTAACCTATCCAACTTCTGAATTATCGGTGAATACAACCAATGTAAATGAAGCCATCACCAGACAGGGGCCTGACAAACTGAGCACAAGGGTCTGGTGGGATAAACCATAATAACTTTCGTTTGTTCTGTTTTTGCATTTGGTAAAAACCTTTGTGTAAACAAAGGTTTTTTTAAATTGAATGATAAATGTTTCAGAACACATGGATATGACGAAAAGCAGACAATATTTCTTCATATTCATTTAATTTGAGCAGAATTAAAAGGGACCAACAAAACAGATTGGTGCTATCATTTTGAGTGCTGTTTATATTAAAAGCCCAGTTACATGAAAGTGGAAAAAAAATTAAGAAGTCAGGACTGGTTTGGCAGAAAAGACAAAGACGGAATCATCTATCGTAGCTGGATGAAAAATCAGGGAATGCCCACCGATTTGTTTGATGGCCGGCCCGTAATCGGTATCTGTAATACATTTAGTGAACTCACCCCTTGTAATGCGCATTTTCGCGATCATGCAGAAGCGGTAAAGAAAGGTGTATTGGAAGCTGGCGGATTTCCATTGGAATTCCCTGTGATGAGTTTGGGTGAAACCCTGCTGAAACCAACCGCCATGTTATTCCGTAACCTGGCCAGCATGGATACCGAAGAAAGTATCCGGGGTAATCCTATCGACGGCGTGGTGTTACTGACCGGTTGTGATAAAACAACCCCATCAACCGTGATGGGTGCAGCCAGTGTGGGATTGCCAACTATCGTAGTGCCGGGTGGGCCAATGTTAAATGGCCGTTATAAAGGACAAACCATCGGCAGTGGTACCCATGTTTGGAAATTTGATGAAGACATGAAGACCGGCAAAATGACTCAGGAAGAATGTGAGTTTGCCGAAAGCTGTATGAGCCGCAGTATTGGTCACTGTATGACCATGGGAACTGCCAGTACCATGGCGGTGATGGTGGAAAGTCTGGGACTAACATTGAGCGGCGCTTCCGCCATTCCTGCGGCAGACAGCCGTAAAAAAGTAATGGCACAACTCAGCGGCCGGAGAATTGTGGAAATGGTCAAAGAAAACCTGACCATTGATAAAATCCTCACCAGAGAGGCTTTTGAAAATGCCATCATGGCCAATTCTGCAGTGGGAGGTTCTTCCAATTTTGTAATTCACCTGATGGCCATTGCCGGCAGGATTGGTGTGGAACTGGATTTAAATGATTTCGATAAACTAGGGAGTCAGATACCCTTACTCCTCAACCTGATGCCATCCGGACAATACCTGATGGAAGATTTTTATTATGCAGGTGGGCTTCCGGTGATCCTGGACCAGTTAAAGAATAAACTGCACAGCAATGTAATCACCGTGACAGGTAAAAACCATCATGCAAATATCAAAGGCAATACGGATTGTTATAATAATGATGTGATTGCCACTTACGAGGAGCCATTTCAGGAAGCAGCCGGTATCGTGGTAGTAAAAGGAAACCTGGCAGCCAATGGCGCTGTTATTAAACCCAGTGCCGCTACTCCTTCCCTCATGAAACATAAAGGAAGAGCAGTAGTATTTGAAAGCATTGAAGATTATCATGCCCGTATAGATGATCCGGCACTGGATATAGACGAGCATTGTGTGATGGTACTGAAATATGTCGGACCTGTTGGTTATCCCGGAATGCCCGAAGTCGGGAATATGGCCCTGCCGAAAAAAATTCTGGAAAAAGGGATCAAAGACATGGTACGTATCAGTGATGGCAGAATGAGTGGTACGGCCTATGGTACAGCTGTTTTGCATGTAAGTCCTGAAAGCGCGATCGGAGGTAACCTGGCCTTTGTACAAAACGGAGATATCATCGAGCTCGACGTAGAAAAAAGATTACTGCATTTACATGTGAGTGAGGATGAACTGGCAAAACGGAAAGCAGCCTGGACCCCTCCACCTCCCGCAGCTACCCGTGGTTATGTAAGTATGTATATTAAACATGTGCTGGGCAGCGATAAAGGAGCAGATCTTGATTTCCTTCAGGGCAGCTCCGGTAGCCAGGTCACCAGGGATTCTCATTAAAACTGATATATGAAAAAAGGATTCCTTATTTTCCTGCTTATTCCGGTACTGGCATGTAATAATAACAGTACCAAAGAAAAGAAAGCAGCTATGTATCAGCAGACAGGAACACTGATCAAATACGACGAAGCGCTGGACAGCATCATTGCTCCTGATGCAAAGGCCGATATTATTGCCACCGGATATGAGTGGAGTGAAGGTCCGTTATGGATTGAAGCACAGCAATTCCTCCTTTTCAGTGATGTGCCCACCAATACCATTTACAAATGGACAGAAAAAGAAGGAGCATCTGTTTACCTGCAACCCAGTGGCTACACCGGTAAAACACCCAGCCCTTGCAAAGAACCCGGAAGCAATGGTCTTACACTTGATCCGGATGGTAAACTTGTTTTATGTCAGCATGGTGACCGGCAAATGGGAAGAATGGATGCCTCCCTGGATCAACCCAAAGCCGTTTATACTGCATTGGCCACGCACTACGAGGGAAAGCGTTTCAGCAGCCCGAATGATTGTGTGTTTAGTCCAGATGGGGAATTGTTTTTTACAGATCCTCCTTATGGATTAAAAACACAGGATGATACGGATTCATTGAAAGAGTTACCCTTTAATGGGGTGTATCGTGTAAAAAAGAATGGGGAAGTGGATCTTGTTTTAAATAGTATTACCCGGCCAAACGGACTGGCTTTTTTTCCGGGCACCCGCAAATTACTTGTTGCCTGCTCCGATCCTGACCAGCCAGATTGGCACCTGATTGATATGGATACCGACAGCATGATGGCGGTTTCCCTTTTTTACAGTGCGAAAGAAGAAAGAAAAACAATGAAAACAGGTTTGCCCGATGGATTAAAAATCAACCAGCAGGGCATTGTTTTTGCCAGCGGACCTGGTGGGGTTTACATCTTTAACAAAGAAGGGAAGAAGCTGGGACTTTTAAAACTGGATGCACCTGCCAGTAATTGTGCCCTGAGTACCGATGAAAAAACCCTTTATATTACCAATGATATGCAGGTGCTCAGGATTCAACTGAAATAAGTAAACCATTTTATACAAATGAAGCAGGACAGGATCAGGATTCTTTCTTCCTGATCGCTTCTAATTAAAGATCAGCAATGAAATTGTACAGAACAGCAAAAGGGCCGGTAGTTGAGCAGCATGGACTTTTTTACAAGAGCCGGGAAAGCTGGGACAACCTGGTGAATAATGATGATGTATTAGAAAAACTGGAAGCAGAAATCGCCGGAGCCATTGCTGTTGACGGCTCTGCTATTCAGGATCTGCTGCCGGTGATTGGTGATCAGCAGGAACTCTGGGCCTGCGGGGTTACTTATTACCGTAGCATGGTTGGAAGACAGGAAGAAAGCAAAGCGGCAGGCGGTGCTGATTTTTATGCCAAAGTATATGAAGCCGACAGACCTGAATGTTTTTTTAAAAGTACACCGCATAGGGTAGCCGGACACCTGGGTGGGGTTCGTATTCGCAAAGACAGCAGTTGGGATGTACCTGAGCCCGAACTGACCCTGGTGGTGACCGCCACCAGTAAAATCATCGGATACACGATTGGAAATGATATGAGCAGCCGGAGTATCGAAGGAGAAAATCCGCTCTACCTCCCGCAGGCTAAAACCTATGATGGCTGTGCAGCCCTGGGGCCTTGTATTTACCTGACAGAACAATCACTCGGTAAAGAGACGATGATACGACTCCATATCAAGAGAAACGGAGCCCTGGTTTTTGAAGGTGAAATTGCGATCAGCCAAATGAAAAGAAGTCCGGAAGAACTGGTTTCTTTTATCTACCGGGAAAGCAGTTTTCCGCATGGTTGTCTGATCATGACCGGCACCGGTATTGTACCGGGCAGCGATTTTACTTTGGCAAAAGACGATGTCATTAGTATTTCTATTGATGGGATCGGCACCCTGACAAATACGGTAGAATAAATGCATACCAATTACATGTTGCTGTCTCCGATAAAACAATTTCTGCTGGCGGGGTTACTGTTTTACAGTTCCTGCAGCCCGGCACAACAAATGAATACCAGCGGACATACCGGAAAAGTTTTAAAAGAAGTTTATAAAGATGCTTTTTTGTTGGGGACGGCTGTTACACCTGCCATTACCAGTGGAGCAGATCAGCCATCACAGGAAATTGTGATCAGTCAGTTTAATACAATTACAGTAGAAAATGTGATGAAGGCCGCCCTGATCAATCCGGAACCGGGCGTTTTTCGTTTTGGGCCAGCTGATGATTTTGTGGCATTTGGTGAAAAGCATAAAATGTTTATTGTCGGGCATACCCTCGTCTGGCATAACCAATGTCCGGCCTGGTTTTTTACCAATGCATCCGGAAAGCCCAATACAAAGGAAGAACAGATTGAAAGATTGCGGGAACATATCAGGGTAGTAGCCGGTCGTTATGCCGGCAAAGTACATGCCTGGGATGTGGTGAATGAAGTAATAGACAATGATGGCAGTTACCGGCCCACCACCTGGGTCAATGCCATGGGTAACGGGGATACCCTGGTAAAATATGCTTTTCAGTTTGCCGCTGAATTTGCGCCCAATACCGAACTTTATTACAATGATTTCAATGCCTGGCGTCCGGAGAAAAGAGATGGGATTGTGCGCCTTGTAAAAATGCTGCAAAAGCAAGGGATCAGGATTGATGGGGTAGGCATGCAGGGCCACTGGGGACTCAATTATCCCAAAACAAAATATATTGAAGATGCCATTGACGCCTATGCTGCCTGTGGTGTTAAAGTGATGATCACAGAACTGGATGTGGATGTATTGCCCTTGACAAAAGAAGGGCAGATCATCGGACAGGGAATGGCCGATAAACAATTTCAGCTGGAAGAATTCAAGACCTACCTGGATCCTTATCCAAAGCAATTGCCAGATAGTATGCAAACCCTGTTGGCGAATCGTTACGCAGAATTATTTGGAATATTCTACCAGAAGCGGGATAAAATTGCAAGGGTAACCTTGTGGGGGGTGCATGATGGCATGAGCTGGAAAAATGATTATCCCATTCCGGGCCGGATCAATTACCCGCTTTTATGGAGCCGGGATAAAAAACCAAAACCGGCACTGGAGGCTGTGCTGGCTGTACCGCAAAGAATAAAGTAAATTCAACAACAAAGTAGGAATCTAATAAACCAGTCATCCTTATGCAACTGCTTATCATCATATTGGCGATACTGGTTCAGGTATTCCTGACCATTAAAAAAGTTAGTCCCTTTATTTCCCTGCTCATCGTGGCCATTTTATCCGGACTCTCCCTCGGGATGTCTCCTGATGCTTTGCTGAAATCACTGGAAACCGGTGCCGGTAGTACATTGGGCGGGTTGGCATTTATCATTTGCCTTGGTGCGATACTGGGTAAGGTGCTGGAAGAAAGCGGAGCAGCAGAAAAAATTGCCATGACCCTGATCAATGGTTTCGGGGAAAAGAATATTCAATGGGCGGTTTTGTTAACCGGTTTCCTGATCGGCATTCCATTGTATTATAATGCAGGTTTTGTAATCCTGGTGCCCCTCGTATTCATGCTGGCCAAAAAAACAAAACTTCCCCTGCTCTATATCGCCATTCCCATGGCAGCTTCGTTAAGCACCACCCATTGTTTTTTGCCACCACATCCGGGGCCTGCCCTGCTGGTGAATGCCTTTAAAGCCGATATGGGTAAAACATTGTTGTATGGATTATGTATTGCCATTCCTGCTGTTATTCTGGCCGGGCCATTCCTGGGCAGGCGCTTAAAAACGATTGGCAATCTCTATACGCAGGATAATCAGGTTGAAAAGGAAGATAAAATTTTGCCGGCAGCTGCGCCAAGTTTTCTCATTGCACTACTCCCGGTTATTTTTATCAGCTTATCTGTGATTGCAGAAATTTTTTTACCTGCGGGAATCCTTAAAACTATTTTTCTCTTTACCGGAAATTCCACCATCGCTTTACTAATAGCCGTGCTGGTAGCCCTGGGCTGGTTTGGAATCAGAAGAGGAGTGGCGATGGAAACCCAGATGAAGTGGGTGCATACGGCCATCAGTAATATTGCGGTGATTTTATTGATCATCACGGCCGGAGGCGTATTCAAACAGGTATTGACCGATAGTGGTACCGGCGCTTATATTTCCTCATTCAGCACCAAATGGCAAATGCCACCTTTGCTCTTTGCCTGGGTGGTAACAGCATTATTAAGAGTGATGATCGGATCGGCAACCGTAGCAGCGATCACAGCTGCAGGAGTCGTTTCTCCCATGCTTGGTCAACCAGGTATTTCACCGGAATTGATGGTATTGGCAGTAGGTAGTGGCAGTGTATTCGGCTCCCATATTAATGATTCAGGATTCTGGATGTTTAAAGAGTTCTTCAAATTATCATTGAAAGAAACCTTTTTGTCCTGGACCATCATGGAAACCCTGATATCTGTGATTGGACTGGCAGGCGTGCTGATCCTGAATATGATCATCTGACGATGAATGCTTATTTGATTTCCTTCTTTAATAAAGGCCAGTCCGGGTTGGGCGTATGCGCTTTCTCGATTAACGCAGCTAATTTTTTAACAAGACGTGGTTTTTGACTGGCGACATTATGCTGCTCTTCCGGATCATTCTGCAAGTCATACAATTCAAGTGGTGCCTTTTCATTTTTCATGACGGCTAGTTTCACCGCTTTCCATCTTTTCCAACGGATAGCCTGCCGACCATCGTTTTCATGAAATTCCCAATACAGATAATCATGCTTTTCTTGTTTACCTTTTTGTAGCCAGTTTGGCAAAAGTGAAATTCCATCCTGTGGTTGATTGCTCCTGATGCCGGCCAGCGAAAGAAAGCTGGGATACAAATCCCATAGGGCGGCAATTTGATTGGTAACGGCCGGTTTGATTTTCCCCGGCCAGTAAGCAATAAAGGGAACCCTGATACCACCTTCATATAAATCTCTTTTGATTCCCTTGTAGATACCATTGCTGTTGAAATATTCCGGGTCACCCCCGTTTTCGCGATGCGGGCCATTATCACTGGTAAAAATGATCAGGGTATTTTGTGCCAATCCTTTTTCTTCCAGTGTTTTTACAATTTCACCCACATACCGGTCCAGCCGGCCGATCATGGCGGCAAACTGCGCATGGGGCAAAGGCTCTGCGGTAACCGTATGCTCTCTTTTTTTAAGTTGTGATCCGGTTAATTTGGGCTCATTGAATTTGGCAGCATAATACTGGTACAGGTCGTCATGCGGACCAATGACATCTCCGTGAGGGAGTGTATAGGGCAGGTAGAGGAAGAAAGGTTTATCGCCGGATTTTTTAATATACGCAATGGCTTCTTGCTGGATCAGCGCGGCAGAATAAACGGAATCGTATTGTTTATTGATGGAGAGATCTACTTTGGTATGATTGTCCCACAAGTACAACGGATAATAATCATGGGCCAGCGACTGACAATTGTAACCGTAGAAGCGGTCAAACCCTTTTTTATTCGGGTCGCCGCTGTTCTGATTAAATCCCAGTCCCCATTTACCAAATGCGGCCGTAGCATATCCGTTTTGCTGCAGCAGGTTGGCAATGGTTTGAACTGAATCGGGGAGGGGTGTCTGTCCTTCAGGTTGAAATTGTTTATTGCCCCTGATCACAGTATGACCAGTATGCAAACCGGTCATAAAACTGCAGCGGGCCGGTCCGCAAACGGTGGACCCGGAATAGAACTGGGTATATTTTAATCCGGCAGCAGCTAATTTGTCCAGGTTGGGGGTTTCTATTTTTTGCTGACCATAGCAGCCAATATCAGCATAGCCAAGATCATCAGCCAGGATGAAGATAATATTGGGTGGTTGTGCCTGAATGGACGGTATACTGCTAACACAGATAGTGATGAAAAGGAATAAAATTTGGATAGTCCATCCCCGGGAAAAAGCAACAGTTTTAGTTTTGATTATTCTCCTCCACATAACTTGTAATATTGATTTTCAATAACCCGATTTCTTTTCTGTTGCTGAAAGGTACGATGATATGATGGTCGTCTATAACTTTTAGTAACTCGAGTATGTATTCAAACTGAGTATTCGCCCTGGTGTCCGTGAGAATGATTTCATTTTTAGGACTGATATGAATCAGTGCCAATCCGCCTTTTTTTCGCAATATATCTTGTGACAGCATCAGATAAGGCGTATCGTCGATATTGAAATGTAAATAATGCCTCCCGGGTACCGGAGTGGCGTCTTTAAATGGTTTCAGGAGACGGGATTTTAGTGGCTGCAGCTCTTTTTGCAGTAGGGAAAGTTTTATTTTCCCAGTGGGATAATAAGTGCCGGGAGAAGGAGCAGATAAGGAACTGAGTGGGTATGAATAGGGGTAGATACTCACACCGGAAGCAAAGGCGGAATTTTTTTCATCCATCCAGTAGTTTTTGACCGGTGGCTGGTAATTGCCCTGTTCATATAAGTAGTTGCTGGAAAAATCGATCCAGCCTGTACTGCTGTTTTCAACCAGCAGCAGGTTGAGCGCCAGTTCTTCTCTGGGGTTAGGGCGAATTAAAGTGGGTGGAGCGAGTTCCTGAAGGGAGAAGCTGAGCTTGCTCAAAAAAACAACATGTTGTATTCCCTTCTTCCCGTCGGATTGAGGAAGGATGGAAGAAACCAATATGCTGGAGTCTGCTTTATTGATCCGGAAAGTGGCGGAATAAAACTTACTGTTTTCGCTACTGAATTCTTTTGAAGCCATCTTTTTTGAAACCAGGTTAACAGAAAACAATTCGAGTATATGCTCACCGCCGGCTGATTTTTTTTCTTTGAGACCCAGCAATTCATTATTAAATAAACTGAGCTGCCGTAAGCCTTCATTGTCTGCATCAAAGGGTATGGGAATAGAAATACTTTGTACCGGTTTATAATTTTCGTCGTATTTAATAATAGTACAGGTCAGCTTTTTTAAACTGTCGAAATAGGTATTTGTGATCAGTGCCAGCTTGCCTTCCTCGTTCAGCATGCGGAAAGTGTTTCCCGGTTGAACAGAATTACCCAGGATACTGGCAGTAATATCTCTGTGGATTCCATCTCCCTGTACTTTAATGAAGCGGTGTGTTGCTGATCCCGGGTTGAAAAAATAGAGCAGGTAATGTTTTTGAAGGGAAGTATACTGGTTTTGGTTTTTTCATGAATGGTAATATCAATTTCCTGTCTGGAAATATACCGGAGTTGCTGGTTGAAAAGATCAATGACCGGTTTGCCGCCCCGGTTGAAAGAGAGGAGATGATGGTATCCATCAACATTGGCAACCAATTGCATGCCATCCGCCTGCGGGTCTTTCACCAGGTGGCGACTGTATTGTATGTTCTGGGCCGTAGTGAAGTTACAGGCAAGACAGCAAAATATTAATATACGCCAGGCGAAGGGCATGGAGTTTTCATTTTGAGTATACTTCTACAAAGTGTTGTATCTATTATAGTGAAGCATACATTGGCATTTTCCCGGTTTTGCTATTCTTTATTTTTTCAATCTTGTGATTTCAGTCCCCGCCAGTAAAAAACAACCCAGTCCGTAATCTTCAAAATCAGGTTTACTATCGTAAGTCACAGGTTGTCCATCTTTGGGTTCCTTACCGGTTCCCTGTACAAAACCCAGTTTGCCATTGGGATGAACGGCTTCTTTGCACATGGCGTTCCATGCTTTTACAATGGCAGGAAGATAGGTTTTGCGATCGAGCAATCCATTGTTAATTCCCCAGGCAAAGCCGTAAATAAAAAGGGAAGTACCGGATACTTCTTTTCCGCCAAAATGATTGGGGTCATTCAGGCTCACGTTCCAGTAGCCGTCGGTTCTTTGAAGGGGGAGGAGGGCAGCACACATGTCTTTGAAATCCTGCAGGTACTCAGGATAGTGAGGATCATTTTTGGGTAAGGCTTCCAGTGTTTTCACAAGGGCAGCTACCACCCAGCCATTTCCCCGGCTCCAGTAACAATCATCGCCATTGGGTTCTTTATAAGGAGGGTCAAAGTCTTTATCTCTCCACCAGAGATGTTCAGCAGGGTTGTACAGGCCTTTTTCTCCATGTTTATTCTTTGTGTAGGCATACATCTGGTACATCCGGTTAAAGTAACTGGTATCCTGATAGAGGTTGCCCAGTTTTACAAAGACAGGCATTCCCATTTGCAGGGCATCGATCCAGTTCCAGTCATCCACTTTGGGAGTTATTTTCATGGAATCGATACAGGCTTTGATATCGCGAACTCTTTCAGGATGTTGTTTTCCATCGAGCAGGTACATATCAATATAGGTCTGGCCGCAGCACTGGTTATCGGCATTCCTGGTTTTGATACCTCCTCTTAATCCCCATTTATGTTTTTCGCCCCATTGCAGGGTATAATCATAATAGGCTTTCTTTTTATCAATCTGATACAGCGCCATCAGTCCTTCATAATACACAGCTCTTGTCCAGATATTGCTGGGTCTTTCAATATTGGTGAAGATGGGTTTTCCTGCATCCGGCCACAGATCCATAAAGTACTGGTTGGTCTGTCGCATGGTTTTGATAACCTGCTTTTTTTTTGGAATTTTTTGTGCCTGAGCAAAATGGGCAGATAGTAATAGCAGAAAGAGGATATATTTTTTCATTTGACAAGCGATTGGTGAATGGGTATAAAGATGAAGCAATCGGGTTGAAATTGAAAATGGATGTTGATTTTACTAGCCTGACAGACCGGGATGGTTGAATTAGTATAAAATGAAACCGGCGCTGGCAACCCTTTTCAGGATTTTGCAAGTTCATCATTATTCCGGGAACGATTGCGTAAAAAACCCGCAAATAACCGACAGTACAGGATGAACCAATTTCATAAAAAAGCTAATATTAGTGTCTCATTTGATGATTGCTGCTTATGAATTATGCAAACCCAAGGTGCATGGGCTTAGAGGTTCCAGCACACGAAATATTGTACACAAGACTGTCTTTGTTGAACAACAGTCACCCACTTCATGCAGGTCCTTATACAAGAGACCGTCACATTACAATCCACCACGAACCCTTTTATTCAGACAATCATTTCCCTTCAGCAGTAGTAATGCCGGATGGGGAAGATCGCAACCGATCAGGTATTATTCGAAAGTGATGTGTCCTTA
Source organism: Chitinophagaceae bacterium (assembly GCA_016720745.1). Taxonomy (GTDB): domain Bacteria; phylum Bacteroidota; class Bacteroidia; order Chitinophagales; family Chitinophagaceae; genus JJ008. Next base: position 594,067 of record JADKKA010000019.1, read on the forward strand.
ATGGACGACAGCTTACTATTTCGTTTAACCAATAATGCTCTTAATTTTTTTATAAACCAATAACGTTGCTTACAATGAAAAAACAAACAAAAAGGAGAAGTCTCTTTTTTCTGATTTTCTTTCTGTGCACAGTAATTACTACTGTTGCGCAAAATGTTGCCGTAACCGGTAAGGTGACGGACGAGGCCGGTAAAGCACTGGATGGTGCTACGGTAGAAGAAAAAGGGACTAAGAACAAGGCCATGACGGATAAGGCCGGTGTTTTTAAACTGAATGTATCATCTGCAGACGCTACATTGATCGTCAGTTTCGTGGGACATGAACAGATGGAGCTTCCTCTGAATAATCAAAAAGAGGTTAACATCAGTTTAAAAACTACTGCAGAAAGCCTTACTGATGTGGTGGTGATCGGTTATGCCACTGTTAAAAAGAAAGATGTAACCGGTTCTGTTGCCGGGATCAACCAAAAAGATATTCGGTCAAGGCCGGTAGATAATGCCCTCCAGGCCATGCAGGGTAAAGTGGCCGGAGTGGATATCACTTCGAATGAGCGGCCGGGTACCGTGGGCAGTATCAATATTCGTGGGGTACGTTCCCTGACGGCATCCAATTCGCCGCTTTTTGTGGTGGATGGTATTCCTTTGACAACGGGAGGGATTGACTTTTTAAATCCCAACGATATTGAGTCGATCGATGTATTGAAAGATGCATCAGCGACAGCCATTTTTGGATCCCGGGGTGCTAACGGAGTAGTGATTGTAACTACAAAACAAGCTAAAAGTGGTAAAACACAGGTGAACCTTTATAGTTCAATGACATTTGAGAACGTAAGAGACTGGGCGCCGATCATGTCGGCTTCTGAATATATTGATTTTCGCCGCTGGGCAGTATATTATAGCAATACTGCCACCCGCCCCCGCGGAGATAACCCCAATATCACGAACGACCGGGATATCTTTCTGGCAACATCAGACCCTACGGCATGGAAAAATATTGCCAAAGGCTGGGCCTCCGGCAAATGGGATGGTTCAGGGTTGATAATACCGACTGGACCGGTCTGGTGACACAAACCGGAATTACTACCGACAATACCATCAGTGTATCAGGTGGGTCAGGGAAAGTGAAAGCCTATGCTTCATTCGGGTACCTGCAGAACAAGGGTACATCGATTGGACAAAAATTTAATCGTTACTCTGGTAAAACCAGTGTGGATATTCAGGCAACTGATTATTTCAGCATGGGTTTGAATATGAACCTGACTTATTCCGTTCAGGAGTTTGGACAATCCAATACGATTATCGGTTCTTTTGTAGGAACACCTGCCAACAGTATTTATAACTCAGCAAGGGGACTATTTAAATGGGCCCAGCCTTATGATTCTGCCGGTAACAGGATTATTTATCCCGGTGGTGATGTGGCTATTAAAACTGTAGTGGATGAGTGGAAATATTCTCAGGACCAAAGAACAAATATCCGTGCATTTGGAAGTTTGTATGCACAGATGGATTTCGGTAAAATCAGTTCTGCTTTAAAAGGCCTGAAATACCGGTTTAATTTTGGACCTGATTTCTCTAATTTCCGGAATGGTATATATATTGATGGTCAATCTGCCGCCAGCAGTGGCATCAATGGTGCTTCTTTGCAGGAAGGAAAAACTTTTTCATGGACGCTGGATAACCTCTTGTACTATGATAAGGAAATCGGTGACCACAGTTTTGGTCTGACCTTATTACAGAGTGCGACCAAATTTGTAGCGGACCCGGTCAATACCGTTCGTGGTACCGGTATTCCCTTTGCCAGTCAGAAATGGAATGCGCTGAATTCCGCAACACTTCCTGCCGCTAACTTAACAATCGCACAAAATTCTGATTTGATCAAACGCCAGCTCGTGAGTTATATGGCTCGTCTCAACTATGGATTCAAAGACAAATACCTGCTCACCGTTTCCGTACGTTCAGATGGTGCTTCTCAGTTATTTGATGATGGCAGCAAGTTTTCTATGTTCCCCAGTGCCGCTTTGGCCTGGAGGATTAATAAGGAAAGCTTCATGCAGGATGTGAAATGGATCAACGATCTGAAACTGCGTATCGGGGGTGGTGTAACCGGTAACTCTGCCATTGATGCCTACGCCACTAAAGGTAGAACAGTTCCCAATTTTTACCCTGTAGGAAGTTCATTACAGCCTGCTTCATTGCCCGTAACGGTACTGGCCAATCTGGCGCTGGATTGGGAAAAAACTACACAGTATAATATCGGACTTGATTTCAGTATCCTCAACAGAAGAGTCTCCGGTGTAATTGATGTATACACATCAAAAACCAAAGACCTGTTGATGGCCCGTGAAATTCCCAGTGTAACCGGTTACCTGACAACCTTTCAGAATATCGGTAAAACAGAAAACAAAGGAGTGGATATCAACATTAATACCATCAACTGGACAACCCGCAATTTCCAGTGGACTACCAATTTGAACCTGGCCTGGCAGAAGGAAAAGATTATTTCCCTTTCAAACGGTACTCAACCTGATATCGTTAACAACTGGTTCCCTGGATCTCCGATTGGTGTCATTTACGGATTTGCTTCCACTGGCATGTGGCAGTATTCAGATACTTCACTGCTCCGTCAGTATGCCCTGAATGGTAATAATTTTACACCCGGTCAGGTTAGACCCATTGATCAGAATGGTGATAACAAAATTGATGGAAACAATGACCGTGTGATCATCGGACATACCCGTCCTCGTTGGGTGGTGGGGATGACCAACACATTTACCTACAAGAATATCGAGTTATCATTCTTCATTTATGGCCGTCTGAACTACTACTTCAACCAGGGTGGTGAGGCGCAAACAGCCCCGTGGCAACCAGCGTCAAATTGACTACTGGACCGAAAACAACCAGGGAGCTGCCTATCAGAAGCCATTTTATTCTGTAGGATCAGGTGATGCCTATTCTCCTTCGCTGGGTTATTTGAAAGCCTCTTTCCTGAAAATCAGGAATATTTCAGCCTCTTATAATTTCAATCCCAAATTGCTGAAAGCATTACATATGCAGAGCTTTAGAATCTATGCACAGGCAACCAACCCTGGAATGTTATTTTCAAAAATAAAATTCTTGGATATGGATGCGGTATCTGCTTTTTCAAACCGGGGAATTACAATTGGTATCAATGCAGGCTTTAACTAATAAAATTCGCTATATGAAAAATAAAATTTTAAATATTTGTCTGGTGAGCCTTTTGCTGGGGTCGGGTCTCACTTCATGTAAAAAGACTTTTCTTGATGAAAACCTGGAAACGGTCCGGGACCTGAGCTTTTACAAAACCGATGCTGGTATACAAGCACTGGTCATGGGAACCTACCATCATGTTTTTAGTTCTCAGTTTAATGGTGAAATGGCTTTTGCCAATATGTGTTCGGGTGTAGATGAGTTTCGTACCGGTGGAGATCCCTCCAACGGAATGTACAGCTCATACGGAAATACTTTTGGTCCCATCATTACCCCCAACAACGGTAACACGGTATTGTCTCCTGCACAATGGGATAATCTTTACCTGGGTGTTGGTTATGCTAATCAGATCATTGAAAATGCATCGGCCAGTGCTTCTACTGCTGATGCAATTAAGAAAACTGCACTGGGAGAGGGATATTTTTTCAGGGCTTACAATTATCTCCGGCTGGTTAGCCAATACGGGGCTGTGCCTTTGAAAACAAAATCAAGTTCTACTGTTGAACTGGAGTTCACTCGTGCCGCACCTAAGGATGTATATGATCTGATCATTGCTGATTTTACACAGGCTTTTAATTTGCTGGGCAATACTGGTTCACCTGCCAGGATCACCAAGGATGCAGCAGCACATTTCCTGGCCAAAGCCTACCTCAGCCGTGCCAGTGAAATCAATGATTCCTGGAATTCCACCACAAAGGCTACGGATCTGGCAGCCATTGGACCACTGTGTGATGCGGTAATTGGCAGTCACCCCCTGGCTCCTAATTATGGTGACCTGTGGAGATACACTGCCCCCAATGGAGCTAATGAAAATCTGAGGGAAGTGATCCTTTCTGCACAATTCACTTCTGATCTTTCTGCCAGCGGTCAGAATACACAGCACCTTTACTATGTATCCCGTTATGAAGATATCGCGCAAATGCAGCGCGACCTGAGTGGAGATCGTCCATTCAGCCGTTTATGTCCTAATTTTTTCATGTATCGTATTTATGATTTGCAGAATGACTCCAGGTTCTGGAAAACATTCCGTACCAAGAGCAAGGTAAATGCCAATGCACCTACAACACCTTATGTACAGGGTGATCTGGGTATTATGTATGTGATCAATCAGCCTGGTGATACAAGATTTTCTGCTAACCTGCTGAATAATTCAGTGGTATATAGCACTACCGGAAAAACAATACCGCATGTGTATGTTGCATATCGCAACGGACAAACTGCCGATGGTGGATGGAACGATACCCGTCGCTTCCCTTCCCTGAGTAAATTCATGGATGGTTCCAGAACAGCTGGTTTTAATGATGTGGATGGTTTAAGGGATATTACCCTGGCCCGTTCTGCTGAAACCTACCTGATTGCGGCAGAAGCAAAGATCCGTCTCGCTAAACTGGGTACTGGTAGTTATAACGACGCATTGCCTTATATCAATGCTGTTAGAGCAAGGGGCCAGTATGCAAGCGGTGAAAGCCGTTCGGTTTATTATGATGGCGGTGCTGCCCCCAGCGCGGCCCCTCAAACAATTCCTCCTTCATTTTTCCCGGAGAATTCTTACTATGAGTCCAATAATATTCCGGTTACAACAGCTGCATCAGCCAGCCTGGCTGTTTCCAATATTGCAACCCTGCCTGCTGGTGATGAATATATAATCAATGTGCTGGGATTGTCTTCAACCTATGACAGGATGCTGGCATTTCTGCTCAATGAAAGGTCCCGTGAACTGGCTGGTGAGTACCTCCGCTGGCAGGATTTGTCACGTACCAAAACCCTCGTTCAAAGAGCCAAGGCTTTTAACCCGGATGCCACTCCAAATGTTCAGGATCGTCACCTTTTACGGCCGATCCCACAGAATTTCCTGGATGCCATCCAGTTGAACGGACAAGCATTGACAGCTGCTGAAAAGCAGGCGATGCAGAATCCAGGGTATTAATGAATGATAAAAAAATGTAATACGATTAAGGAGGGCCCTATCCAGGGTAAACCTTAAACTGCTGATCCCGGAAAATGAATACGCATCGTTAAAAAGATGATTTATTTGTTTAAGGAAGCGATTTAAATAGCAGAAAATTTTTAAGCAGTCAGTTAGTTATCATGCAGAGGGCAGACCCAAAAGGTCTGCCCTTGTTTTTTGGCGACTGATTTTAATCAGGTATCGCAGTAAATCTTAAAAAATACCGGTTTACGCAGGACAATGCAGGATGGTTCCGCACCTAAAATCCTATTATTTAGCGAAAGCAAAGGGCCATTCCTTGTTTTATGCCTGCTGCTTTGATCGATTGCTAATGCCAAAACTGACAAACAATATTTAAATGACCGGGGGGCTTTTGCCCTGTCCGGTCATTTTATTTTATAAAGGACAAATCAGGATTATGTTCATGAAAAAAACGAGATTACTGGTAGGGGTGGCGCTGCTTTCATTACTATTGGTGCAATGCCGAAAGAAAGCATTTGACGAATACTATGGGCGTCCCGCTAACCTGGAACAACCCATGTACCAGGTACTGCAGGCAAAAGGGAAATTCAATACCCTCCTGGCTGCAATTGATAAAGCCGGATATAAGTCCACACTCAGCGGAGCCGGCTACTGGACCTTGTTTGCCCCCAGTGATTCTGCCTTTCAGGCCTATTTCACTGCCAACAGTATTGCGGGGATCGGTGCACTGGATTCAGCTGCCTGCCGTAAAATCGTAACCTATTGCCTGGTGTATAATGCTTTCAAAGAAGAAAGACTGCCCGATTACCAAAGTGCAACCGGCTGGCTCGAGAACAATGCCTTCCGCCGCAGAACCGCTAATTATACGGGGGTTTACGATGGACGCAACACAACAGGAACCGCTATCAAGGTCATCGAATCAAACCGGAATAATAATGGGACTACTTTTTATATCGACGCCGATAATAATAATAAGTACCTGCCTTATTTCATGAGTCCTTACTTTACAGCCAAGGGACTAACAGGAGCGGATTATAGTTATTTCTACCCTGCCAGCACCTATACCGGATTTAATGTTGGTGAAGCAGCCGTAACGGAAAAAGATATCCCGGCCGAAAACGGGGTGATCCATGTGGTCAATAAAGTCATCACCGCCTTACCCAGTATTGACCAGTATATCGGCAGCAATGCGAATTATTCAGTGTTCAAAGATATCCTGGATAAATACCTTGTTCAGTATGTACTGAATGCCACCGCTACTCAGAACTACAAAAATGTAACGGGCAATGCAGTGGATGTGTATACCAAAGTATATAATTCCAACCTGGCCTTTTCTCCCAATAATGAAAATTTTCTGAAGCTGCAGGACAATGACGGACAGAACGATTCTTATACCATGTTTGTTCCACAGAATGCAGCCCTTACCACTTATATTAATACCGTACTGCTGGAGAATTACACCAGTCTGGATGCCCTTCCACGCAGTGTGATCTATGATTTTGTAAACGCCCATATGTGGCGGACCGCCGTATGGCCTTCAAAATTTGCCAGCACCTTCAATTCAGTTGGAGAAGAAGCCCGGTTCAACCCGGCTACCGACGTAGTAGATAAAAAGATACTGAGTAATGGTATGTTTTATGGTACCACAAAAGTGCAGGATGCCAATGTATTCAGCAGCGTTTACGGGAAAGCCTATCTCGATCCCAACTATACCATGATGACCAGCCTGCTGAACCTGGATCTGAAATTCCAGATTTCCAATGTACGGCAGAATTACACCGTATTCCTGATCAGCAACGCCGCCTTTAACGCGGCAGGTTATTTTGCTGATCCCACGGTAAGCAATAACGTGAATGAACAATGGCGCTATATCCCTCCGGGAGGTGGTGCCCAACTCACCGGATCTTCGGCCCTGGTCAGACTCCAGCGTATCCTGAATATGCATGTGGTGCCGGGTAGAAATATCACGAGCCTGGCAGGAGCTGGTGTGGCCATGACTTATTCCGGAGAATTTGTAAAGTATAATAGTAACACCGTGGTGGCTGCCGGTAACCTGGATATTCCCAATTCCGCTAACGTAACCGGTCAAAAGACTGCCGTTAACGGAACGGTCTATTACCTGGATAAAATCCTGCAGTTCAGTGAAAGAAATGTGGGACTCCATATTGCAGCACTGGCACCCACCGTAGCATCGCAGTATTATAATTTCTTCCAGTACCTGCGATTTGCCAATATTTATAATGCCACTACCGGTGAAATTCAGGGGGTTGCTTCCGGTTCATTCTACACTTTCTTTATTCCCAATAATGCGGCGATTGTGGCGGCTGTCAATGCCGGACAATTACCTGGAACCGGAACACCTCCCACTATGGTGCCTAATTTTAATCCCAGTGCACTGGCTGATAAAGAAAAGGTCAACAATTTTATCTATTACCATATCCTGAATAAAAAGAACATTGCCACAGACGGACAGGAAAGCGGAACTTTCGAAACGCTTTTTAAATTCTCTAATGGTGATCCCTCTACCATATTCGTGAACAACAGTACACCGAACGCGATTGCGCTGAATGATATGCTGTCCCGGCCTGCCAATGTGGTTGTCGGTAGCAGCAATAACCTGAGTAACAGGATCACCCTGCACCTGATTGATAATTATCTTAGAAAAAACTGATAAATGCGTAACCAATTGTATATGCGGAAAATTATTTACACCAGCACTTGCACCCTGCTCCTGCTGCTTTGCTTTGGATTAACAGCATTTGCTCAGTCCTTGATCCGGGGGAAAGTAATTGACAAAAAAGGCAATCCCGTTCAGGGCGCTTCGATTTCTGTGATTGATGCTGATAACCGGATTTTAACCGGGACATCCACGGATATTGAAGGAAATTTTGTCCTCAAAAATGTGAACAGCAAGAACAGGCTGACCATTACCAATATCGGCTTCAAATCTCAAACCATTCCGGTGGGCGCCAAAACGGAATTTGCGATTACCCTCGAAGATGTGAGTGGTGACCTGGGAGAAGTGATCGTGTTATCCCGTCCGCAAACAACCAATGGGATGGTGAATATCTCTGAGAAAGACCTGACCACGGCTGTTTCAAGAATCAGTGCAAAGGATATGGAAGAAATGCAAGCCGCCAGTATTGACCAGGCCCTCCAGGGTCGTTTGGCCGGAGTGGATATCACAGCCAGCAGCGGTGACCCGGGTGCTGCCATGAATATCCGGATACGAGGTATCTCTTCTATCAACTCTACCGGTATTCCCCTGATCGTACTCGATGGAATGCCCCTGGAAACTGAAATCCCCGGTGATTTTAATTTTGGAACTGCTGATGAACAAGGCTATGCCCAGTTACTGAATATTTCTCCAGCCGATATCAAAGACATTACTGTACTCAAAGACGCAGCAGCTACCGCTGTATGGGGTTCCAGAGCTTCCAATGGCGTACTGGTGATCACCACCAAAAGAGGAACCATCGGCAAACCTTCTGTCAATTATACTTTCAAAGGTTCTGCTTCCTTTGTGCCTTCACCCATACCCTTGCTCAGCGGTGACCAGTATTCAACCCTGATTCCGGAAGCATTCATGAACAGAACCGGTACACCACTGAATACAACATCTGTTCGCGAGTTCAACTATGACCCCAATGACCCATACTGGTATTATAATTACAGCAATAATACCAATTGGGTAGATGCGATTTCCCGTACCGGTAAACTCATGGATCATACGCTGAGTTTAACCGGGGGAGGAGAGAAGGCTAAATACTTTGCATCAGTGGGCTATTTTGATCAGTCTGGTATTACCATCGGAACCGATCTGAAAAGACTCAATACCCGGATCAATCTGGATTACAATGTATCCGAGAAGATTAAATTTTTTACCAGTATATCTTATACACATACCGATCAGGACAGAAACTACCTGGGTTCATCCTCCGCCAGTGGCGAACAAACCATCTGGGGAATGGCCTATATCAAAATGCCCAACATGAGTGTGTTTCAATACGATGAACTGGGCAACCTGACTACCAATTATTTCTCTCCAGCTGCCAACGTTCAGGGACAATACAGCCGTATTTACAACCCCGTGGCGATGGCAGATCAGGCTAAATACAAAGTATTGGGAGAAAGAGTGATTCCGCGTTTCCAGGTAGACTATGATATTGTGAAAAAAGTGCTGAAAGCTACTTTCGATATCCAGTTCGATATCAATAATACCAAGAACAGCAGTTTCCTTCCGCAGATAGCCACCGGCCGTCCGAATACGGAGACAGTCGTGAACCGTGCTTATGATGGTGACATTGATATCTTCACGGTTACCAGCAAATCCAACCTGGTGTATACCCCCCGTTTCAAAAACGACAAGCATAACCTGATCAGCTATCTCAGCTTTATGACCAATGATTATAAGGTGGTTTTCCAGGAAGTGATGACTTCTAACACTGCATCTTCCCTGCTGGTGGATCCTTCCATTCCATCCAGAACACAGAATGCAGAACTGCAGGCTATTTCAGGGGCTTCACAAACCCGTTCTATTGGTGGTATCATCAGTGCGCAGTACGGATATGATGATAAGTATCTCTTCAATGCGACATTAAGGGCAGATGGTAACTCAAGATTCGGCCCGAATTATCGCTATGGTTTATTCCCTTCACTGTCTTTCCGCTGGAGAGCTTCAGGTGAAAAATTCCTGCAAAAGGTAAAACAACTGGATGACCTGAGTTTCCGTGCCAGCTATGGTATTGCCGGTGAAGCACCCCGTTATGATTACCTGTTTTATAACACTTACACCACCTATAATTTTTCTTATCTCGGACAGGCAGGTATCTATCCTTCCCGGATGGAACTGAGCAACCTGAAATGGCAGACCCTGCACGGATTAAATGCGGGTGCCAATATTAGTATGTGGAAGGGTCGCTTCAGAGCCGATCTGGAATTTTACCGCAACCGGACAAAGGACCTCTTCTTTGATGGTCTGCAGATCGCTTCCTATACTGGCTTTAATTCAGTTTTCCTGAACGTGGGTACCATGGATAACCAGGGCTGGGAACTGGCGGTATGGACACAGCCTTACAAAACCAAAAACCTGACCATCGGTTTTGATTTCAATATTTCAGCCAATGAAAATATCATTCGCGAAATTTCTGAATTCTATCCCAATCAGCGCGGTGATGTAACCAAGAATGGTGAATACCTCCGTTTGCTGCAGGTGAACAATCCCTTCGGTTCTTTTTACGGGTATAAATACAAAGGCGTTTTTAAGGACAAAGAATCCACTATAGCCATCGGTGCCAATGGAAAACCAATCATCGGCCCCAACGGACAAACCATTTATATGCGGTTCAACTACCCGACTGCTGATTATGTATTCCAGCCGGGTGATGCCATGTATGAAGACATCAACCACGATGGAAATATCAATTACCTGGATGTGGTGTACCTCGGTAACAGTAACCCCAAACTCTCCGGAGGTTTTGGTCCTTCTGTAACCTGGAAGAATCTGAAAGTATCTACTTTCTTCAATTTCCGCCTGGGTTATGATGTGGTCAACGGTACCGTAATGAACACCACGAATATGTACAATTTCGATAACCAGAGTACCGCAGTACTGCGCCGCTGGAGAAAAGAAGGAGATGTAACCGATATTCCAAGAGCCCTGATCAATGGTGGTTACAACTGGCTGGGAAGCGATCGTTACGTAGAGGATGCATCATTTGTACGTTTCAGAACCGTTACTGCCCGGTATACATTCTCAAAGAAAGTACTGAGTAAACTGAAAATGAAAACCCTCAGTGCTTATATCACCGGCGAGAACCTGGTCACTTTTACCAAGTACCTTGGTCAGAACCCGGAAGTTTCTTTCCGCGGATCAGATCCGTTCAGGGTGTCCTATGATAACGCCATGACACCTCCGGCTAAAACATTCACCCTGGGTATCGTTGCAGGATTCTAAAAATTATTATCAATACGAAGTATGAAAAAATATCCGATTTACCTTTTTGCCGCCGCTCTGCTGTTCAGTTCAGCCGGATGTAAAAAATGGCTTGACCTGAAACCACAGGATGGGATCATCAAGGAAGAGTTTTGGAAAACAAAGGAACAGGTAAGTGCAGCCGTGATTGGGATTTATTCTTCCATGACGGAAAATGCAAGCGGTACTTATGGCCGTACCAACTATATTCCCTCATTAGCGGAGCTCTTATTTGTGTACGGGGAAAGCCGGGCCGATAACCTCGCACCAGGCACATTTGCCTCCATTGATGATATTGACCTGGTCAATGTAAATATCCAGCCCACGAATGTAAATGCCAACTGGCGGCCCTTTTACCGCACCATCAATTTTTGTAATACGGTAATTAAAAAAGCGCCTGAAGTACTGGCCAACGATAATACGTTTACAAAAACACAGCTGGATAATTACCTGAGTGAAGCCCTCACTGTCAGGGCACTCATGTACTTCTACCTGGTGAGAACATTCGGAGACGTGCCTTTGAAACTCAATCCCACCCTTAGTGATACAGAGATCACGCCTATTCCTAAAACAGGAAAGGACTCAATCCTCTTACAGATTGTAGCAGATTTACAGGAAGCAGAAACAAAAGCAGTATCAGCTTATGGCGATCCTGCTTCTGATAAAGGAAGGGTTACCCGTTATACCATTAATGCGATACAGGCTGATGTGTACCTGTGGATGGATCGCTATGCTGATTGTATTTCTGCCTGTGACAAAATCATCAATTCCCAGAAATTTGGCCTGATTCGCGGTGCCACACTCAACGGACCGTTTGTTGAATACAACGACAACTGGTTCAATACACTTTATTATACAGGTAATTCGAATGAAGGAATTTTTGAACTCCAGTTCGATGCACAAAGGCTGAATCCTTATTATCCCATGTTCTCATCCAGCATCCCGAGCAGGAGATGGATCATGGCTTCAGATATTATAGACCGGGTATTTACACTGGACCTCACCAATAACCTGAACTATGATATCCGGGCCGATGGCGCTTCCGTACGTGCGGCCACCACCACGATCTGGAAATATGTGGGAGCGAACAGCACTTCGCTTCGGGCGATTGACCAAAGTTATGCGCACTGGTTTTTCTACCGGTATGCCGATATTCTGATGCTGAAAGCTGAAGCACTGAATGAAACAGGACAGGGACAAGCTGCCCTTGACCTCGTTTATACGATACGACGCAGAGCCAATGCACTTGCCGCCACAGACCTGGCACCTGCGCCAACTGATAAAAACCTGATCCAGGAATTTATCCTGCAGGAAAGATCCAGGGAATTTGCTTTTGAAGGCAAAAGATGGTTTGATGTATTGCGCAATGCAAAAAGGAATAATTACCAGCGGCTGAGTCTGCTTTTAAATATGGTGGCCATCAGCGTGCCTTCCAATATGCAGCAGTCAGCTCAGGCCAAAATGCAGGACAAAAACGCACATTACCTGCCGATCTATATTTACGAATTACAGACCAATAAATTATTAGTACAAAACCCATTCTACAGATAAATCAACAGAGTATGAAAAAAGGATATTTTTCTCTTTTCCTGTTAACTTTTACCGCATTAGTGGTACTTGGCGTACTGTCCTGTAAAAAAACAGAGATAGTGGAAACTACCACCAGTGATGTGAATATAGTGGGTTACCTGGACAAGCAGCCCGACTCTTTCTCCCTGTTCAGACAGATACTGGACCGGACGGAGACATCATCTTTCCTGAATGCTTATGGTGCTTACACCTGTTTTGCACCCACCAACAGTGGCGTCAGAAAATACCTGACTCTGATCGGAGCTTCTTCTGTAGAAGCAGCTGATCTGAATACGTTGAAAGATATGGTGCGGCTGCATCTGTTGGAAGATACTATTTACACAGGATCCTTCACCGATGGCAAACTCCCGGTGATCACGATGTATGGTCAGTACCTGGTAACTTCTGTTGAAAATGCAGGAGGCAGTTCTACTTATGTAGTGAACCGGCAGGCGGCGGTTACAAAGTCCAATGTAAAAACCGGCAATGGAATTATCCACGTAATTGATAATGTACTCTTACCTGCTACAAAGACAATTGCGCAGCAACTGGCGGATAAGCCAGAGTATTCCATCTTCGTACAGGCATTACAGGCCACCGGTTTCTATACAAGGCTGAATACCGTAAGTTCAAATCCCGCAGATCGCTGGCTCACTGTTTTTGCTGAAAGCAATCAGGCCCTGGCAGATAGCGGTATCACGAGCTATACCCAACTGAGAGCGAAATATTCTCAAACCGGGAATCCGCTGAACAGTAATGACAGCCTGAATATGTATGTGGCTTATCATATTTCCGGAGGATTGAAGTTCCTGGGTGATATCATCGGTACGGCTACACATGAAACATTGCTTCCACAGGAAGTTGTCAGCATTAAATTAATTGATCAGGATGTTGTGATAAACCAGGACGTATTTAACGGGGTGCTGGAAATTGGTGTTACAATTGACCGCGCAAAAAGTGATCGTGCCGCCACCAACGGAGTATTTCCATGATGCCAAAGCACATTTCATGGTCAAGTATAGAAAGCCCACTGCGCTTTTCTGGGATGTATCCTCATTCGAAGAAATCATGAAACTGCCTGCTTATTACAAAAGGGCAAACTATGATTTTAACAGGCCTACAGAAGCTTCACAACCCATCAAAGACAGTTACTGGGGCTGGGGACCACTGGCAGGCACCAATACACTTTCCTATATCTATTCAACAACCAGTTCCATTGCCAATTTTGCGTATAATAATGATGTGAATATGCTGCCGATGGGTCTTCCTAACCGACCCGTATGGTGGGAAATGAAAACACCACCAATCATCAAGGGCAGGTACAAAGTATGGGTTTGCTACCGGGCACAAAAGCAATCTTCCAGTTCCAATATGCTCTGCCAGGTAGAAGTAAATGGTACCCTGATGCAAAGGACCATGAACTTCACAGAGAACAGGCCCACTGGTACTGATGCAGAACTGGAAGCCATTGGATGGAAAAGATATACTGAAAACACAACCAATGTTTTTGCTTCCCGTCAGGTTGGTGTCATCGACTTTACCACCACCAAACAGCAAACCATCCGGATCACTCCATTGGTGGGAACACAAAACAATAATAACCTCGACATGATTCATTTCATCCCTGTGGATGAAAACCAGGTCCTGCCCAGGTTCAGACCCGATGGAACCAAGATATTCCTGTGATAAACTGTAATACTAAAGAATAAAAGAAGCTGAATGAAAGCAAATTTGCGATTGATACTATTGCCTGTTTTAGGAGCCCTGTTCCTGCTGGCCGGATGTAAAAAGCTGACAGAAGAACACAATGCAGTTGGTGATCCGGCTTTAAAGAAAAGCCTGATGCAACTCATAGATGAGAACCCTGACCTCTCCACTTTCGCCGGTTTCCTCCGGCAAACCGGACTGGATAAGGAATTGTCATCCTCAAAAAGCTTTACCGTTTTTGCACCACAGAACAGTCAGATGCTGGGTATTGATCAGACCATCCTGACAGATGCAGCCAGACTAAAGAAGCTGATCGGGAACCATATCGCAGGAGAACAACTACGTACTACGACAGTTACTGCAACGTACCGTGTAAAAATGCTGAGTGGTAAGTACCTCAATATGCAGGGTACTGTGATTGGGGATGTCAATATTTCTAAAGCAGACCAGTATGCATCTAACGGTATTTTACAGATTGTGGATAATCCGCTTCCTGCGCTTGATAATTGTTGGGAATACATGTTGAATAACACACAGGCGCCGATCAAACAGAAAAACTATGTGCTCTCTTTGTTCAGGAATGTGTTTGATCCTACCAATGCAGTTGTCATTGGCATCAATCCATCCACCGGAGATCCCATCTATCAGCCCGGTACCGATTCGGTATTTACCAATCTTTTCTGGAACAGGGTATTTGACCTGCGTGATGAGAAAAAACAGTTCACCTATTTTATGCTCACGGATGGAGCCTGGGATACAGAGAATACCAAGTATGCACCTTATTTCCCTACCTCTACACCTGATAGTTCGGCTTTCACTACTTCCTGGAATGTGGTGAGGGACTTTGCCGTTGACACGGTTTACAACCCGGCCAACATACCTGATACGATTCTTTCAAAAGATGGCACCAAACTCGGAATTGATCGTGCTGCCATCGTTCGCACCGTTAAAACAAGTAATGGGATCGTATATGTAATGAGTAAACTGGATGTGATGCCGCTACACAAATTCAAGACCATCATTCTTCAGGCAGAAAATTATAACAGTACCAGTGTGGACCGCCGTGGCAATACATATTTCAGGGATCGTTTCAACACGGCTACCGGGTTTGACTTCAGGGATATGCTGGTGCTGGGACATGGTGTGGCCCAATTCAATGTCCGTTACCAGATCAATGAAATGCCGGCTGTAAAGTATAAAGCATACTGGATGGCATTAAATGATTTTCAGACCGCCACTCACCAGCAACGACTGGCTATAGGAGGTCCGACCGCTGCCACTTTTGCCTATGTGACCGTTCCATTGCTCAACTATAATGAAGTGTATCTGGGAGAATTTATCAATTCCCGTTACTGGCCCGTATATAATGTATACCTGGTGGCGGCCAACAGCACGACGGCAGCTGTCAACCCGATTGTATGTGATTATATTAAACTGGTACCTGGTTTATAAATGCTGAATTAAAATTATGACAACGATGTTTCTTCTTTTTAAACGGTTTTTTGTCTGTTCGCTGGCGATCGCTTTTATGCCTTTACTGGTTCAACCCGTGCTGGCACAACAACCGGCTAAACTGACAGTCAAAGGGACGGTACTGGATGCTGCATCCAAAAAACCATTGCCTGGTGCCAGGGTTTCTGTACAAGATTTTTCTGCTGCGATCAGCGATAATAATGGTGCCTTTAGTCTCACCGTGAGAACCTATGATGATAATATCCTCCTGAATGCAGATGGATATGCACCGGTACAAATTGCGCTGAAAGGCAGGCAGACCATCACCATCAACCTGAATGATGCCAGCCTCCCGAATTTTCAGGAACAGGCGATTACGCCATTTGCAAACACAACCCGCAGGGACCTCACGAGTGCATCCGGTGTATTTAACCCCAATGGGGAATGGACCCGCTCTTTAGAAACAGTAGATGCCCTGTTGCAGGGTCGTGTGGCCGGATTAAACAGTATCCGCCGTTCCGGGACACCCGGTGTGGGAGCGAATTTATTTCTCCGCGGAATCAATTCTCTTTATACTACCAATAAGCCGCTGATTGTGGTGGATGGAATGATCTATGATGCCAACGATTACGGTCAGAGTATCATCGCCAATAATTACACCAATCCGCTGGCATTGCTCAATACACAGGATATCGAAAATATCAGTGTATTAAAAGATGCTGCTTCCATTTATGGTACAAAGGGAGCGAACGGAGCTATCCTGATCACGACGGCAAGGGCCAGACAACAGGCTACCGTTATTGATTTCGGTGCTTATACTTCTGTAAACCAACGACCTGATTTTTTGCCGGTCATGAGCCCGGATACTTACCGGACCTACCTGGGTGAAATTCTCCAGAGCAAGGGCCTCAGTTCATCAGAAATTGCTGCCATGTCATTTATGAAGGATGATACGGCCGGCAATCCTGAATATTACCGGTACCATAATTACACACGGTGGCAGGACCAAGTATTTAAAAACAGTGTCACCAATAACTATTACCTGAAAGTTACGGGCGGTGATAATATCGCTACCTATGCATTAAGTGTGGGTTATGCCCGGAGCAAAGGGGTGATCAATACCACCGATTTAACCCGTTACAATACCCGCTTTAATGCCATTTTCAATTTTTCAAAAAAGCTGACCGGTACAGCCAACCTCTCTTTTACATTCAATGAGCAAAACCTGAAAGACCAGGGAATTGCTGAAAAAACAGCACCACTTTATCTGTCACTGGTCAAAGCACCCTTCCTGACCTCCAATGAAGTGAATGAAAAAGGCGTTTTCTCTCCCAACCTGGAAGATGTGGATTTTCTTGGAATCGGTAATCCAACCGCATTGATCAGGAATATGCAGGCATACAACAAGTATTACCGTTTTGCAGGCGCTTTCCGGTTTAATTATGAAATTAAAAAAGGATTCACCGCTTCCACCATCTTTGGGGTAGTGTATGATAAAGTACGGGAGAATATTTTTGTCCCACGTAAAGGGGTGGCCAATGATACGGTGAGCAATGCCGTACTCGATAGCAGACTGGGTTCACAGGTAAAACGACTTTTCAGCTTCTATACCGATAGCTGGCTGGAGTATAAAAAGACTTTTCAAAATGTTCACAGTTTCCAGACCAGACTGGGACTCCGTTATCAGCATAATGATGCAGAACAGGATTACGCACTGGGATTCAATTCAGCAACAGATGAACTGATCAGTGTGCAGAATGGTCTGAATGCACTGCGTCAGATCGGAGGAGGAATTGGTGAATGGAACTGGATGAATACTTATTTTAACGCAGAATATGGATTCAGAAATAAACTATTCGTGAGTTTGAATGCAGCCATGGACGGTTCCTCCCGCTTTGGACTGGCCGCCAAAAATGGTCTTTCTCTGGGCGGTGTTAAGTTTGCCGTGCTGCCCTCAATTAATGTAGCCTGGCTTTTATCGTCAGAACATTTCATGGCGAATTCAAAAATCAGCCTGCTGAAACTCAGGGCTTCTTATGGCATGACGGGTAATGATGATATCGGTAATTATACCAGCCGCCAGACTTATACATCACAAAGCCTGCTGGGTATACAGGGATTGGTTAGAAACGGAATTCCCAATAGTGCCATTCAGTGGGAGAGCGGTCAGCGGATCAACCTGGGACTGGATATCGCAGCCTGGAACGACCGGATCAGTCTGACGGTGGATGTGTATAAAAACAAGACCAGCAACATGCTGGTATATGAAGAATTGCCGGCCGCAACCGGATTCAGCACCATTGCTACCAATAATGGCAGCATGGAAAATACCGGCATCGACGCCAGCCTCAATATCAGGGTCATCAACAAGCCCGCCTTTAAATGGGATATCGGATTACAGGCAGGGATGTACCGGAATAAAGTATTGTCAGTACCCAATGGAAGTTTTGTTACCAGCTATGCTGGTGCTGGTATCCTGACCCGCAACGGTGAATCGGCCAATCAGTTTTATGGTTGGGTGGCTGATGGGGTTTTCAGCACCACGGCCGAAGCAGCAGCAGCCGGCTTATCTAAAAAGAATGCAGATGGTTCATTGTCTGCCTTTGCAGCCGGTGATATCCGTTTCCGTGACCTCAACGGTGATAAGCTGATTGATGAATCAGATCGCCAGGTGATCGGTGATCCCAATCCGGATTTTACCGGAGGGTTTAGCAACAGTATCGCCTTTCACCGGTTTAAACTGGATGCATTATTTACGTTTTCATCCGGAAACGATGTTTACAATTACCTGCGCAACAAACTTGAATCACTGAGCGGGGTAGAAAATCAATTACAAAGTGCAGTAAGAAGATGGAGGGCCGATGGCCAGCAAACCGATATGCCAAGGGCCAGCTTTGGCGATCCGATGGGCAATAGCCGGTTCAGCAACCGCTGGATTGAAGATGGATCCTACCTGCGTTTAAGGTCGGTATCCCTTTCTTACGATTTGCCGGTTAAAAACAAAGATGGCTTTTTGAAAAATGCAGTCATTTATATCACAGGAAATAACCTGCTGACTTTTACAAAGTATATGGGCTTTGATCCTGAATTCAGTGCCAGTCCCAGTCCTTTGGCACAGGGAATTGACACAGGGCTTGATCCTTTATACCGGACAGCAACCCTGGGAGTAAAACTGGGATTCTAAGCAGTAAACAAATTATTAGAAAGAAAATATTAATTATAATGGGTATGAAGCGTATACCGAAACTGATCAACTTTATTCTGCCGGCTTTATTGGTGATCACCGGTTGTAAAAAAGTATTTGATATCAAACCGCAGGACCAGCTCGACCAGACACAGGCTTATCAGAATGTATATGATGCCGATGCCGCTGTGGTGGGTATCTATGGAAAATTCATGGGCCTGGCTGACCGTTATGTTATCCTGAACGAGTTACGAGGCGACCTGCTGAATTATACCATCAATGCTGATGAAGCATTGCGGGAGATCAGTACGCATAATGTAACAGCCGGTAACCCCTATGCTAATCCCCGGCCATTCTATGAACTCATCATCAATTGCAATGATGTACTGGAGAATTTCCAGGTAATGCTGCGGGATAAAAAAATGACAGAAGGAGAATTTAACCAGCGTTATTCTGACATTGGAGCCCTTCGTTCATTTTTGTACCTCCAGCTGGGTATTCATTTTGGAGAAGTGCCTTATGTTACCTCATCTCTGAAAAATCTGGATGAAGTTAAAAATGCATCGAACTTCCCCCGGCTTCCTTTTAATACGCTGCTCGACAGCCTGATCAGCTTCACAGAAACACTGCCCTTTAAAGATCCTTATCCCGGAGGAACCAATCTGAACATTACCGTGGATGGATATCCAACGCAAAAATTCTTCGTTAATAAAAAGATTATACTTGGTGATCTGCATTTGTGGAAAGGCAACTATACAAGAGCCGCTGAATGGTACCGCCAGGTGATGGAAACAGGTACACAGGGTGTCGCCAACGGAAACTACTATTCCCAGTATAAAGTGGGTTGGGACAGCAACGGTGATGTTGATCATTACGTAACTTATTCAAGGGCTGGGGATGCGAGCACACTGGTGTATAATACACAATGGCGCATCATGTTTGAACAACCCTTCGGATCTTCCGGCTTTGACCGGGAATGGGTTTGGGTACTTCCTTTCGACAGTAAATTCAAACCAGATAATTCTCTCATCAAATTATTCTCTCCATCAGGAGGTAATTACCTGGTGAAACCTTCCAAAGAAATACTGGATCTCTGGGATGGTGAAACACAACGCCCGGCTCAGGGTCTTTCTATTCCTTATGATGCCCGTAAATTACTGAGTGTGATGAATATTGGCGGGCAGCCGGTGGCTATGAAATACCTGTATAATTATCTTAGCTATAGCAATCTTTCACCATTCAGCGCTTTAACCAAAAACGGAAAATGGTTTTTGTTCCGCCAAACACATATGCATATGCGTTTTGCTGAAGCAGCCAACAGGGCAGGAAAGTACCGACTGGCCTGGGGATTTCTGAACAGCGGTATTGCCGGAGCATACCCTGCACCGGGGTCAGATGTGACCAATTATCACAACACTTTATTCGAATCATTCCCTTATAATTTCGATGCAAGGAACAGTGGTGGTACCGGTGTGCCTTTTTACCGGTCAGACTGGTACCGGAATATCGGTATCAGGGCAAGGGCTAACCTGCAGGATATCACAGTTCAGGCAGCAGATAGTCTGAACACCATTGAAACAGCATTACTCAAGGAGACTGCCCTCGAGAACGCTTTTGAAGGAACACGCTGGCCGGACCTGCTTCGCATCGCCCTTCGACGCAACGATCCTTCCATCATCGCAGATAAAGTGTATAACAAATTGTTGAAAGACGGTACGGGAAATGCAGCCGCCACCAGAGCAAAACTGATGAATCCAGCTAACTGGTACCTGCCATTTAACTGGTAATGATTTAAACTGAGTTCTTTTCGCAAGCAATCGATAGAAAGGGCCCCGGATTCATTTTCGGGGTCATTTTCTTTTTTAGTCAGGTTATATACGACGAAATTGCAATATCTAAACTAACGACATATGCAAAACAGGTTGAACTGCCTTTTACTGACCGGCGCTGTTTTGGTAAGCGAAATTATTTTTGCTCAGCCCAAAACCGGAAATGATGTAACCACTCCGCTCCATGCCCTGAAAGTGGACTACCCTGTTCCTTATGAGCCACCCACAAAGGAAAATGTAAAATCAGTAGTCGACCGGATTTTTAATTACCTCGATGCAGTAACCCCGGCCCAGATGGTAAACAAACAAACTGGTGCGGTGTTGAATTCCCCGGCAGAACTGGATACCAATAGCGCTGTCAAACAAGGCGACTTCAGGCTGACCAGTTATGAATGGGGAGTGACCTACTCCGCCATGCAGCGGGCCACAGAAGTAACCGGAGATAAAAAGTACAGCGAATATGCGCGCAGCCGCTTTGACTTTTTGCGGAAATGGGTACCGGCTGTAAAAGAAAAATTTTCAATTGAATATATTGATCGGAAAAGGTTCTTAAATCAACCCATCGATCCCCGGGCATTGGATGATGCGGGAGCAGTATGTGCAGCCATGATTAAATCCGAAAGGAGCGGACTGACCAATAATCTGCGTCCACTAATCAATAATTATATCCAGTATGTATTTGGTAAAGAATACCGGTTTAAGGATGGTACGATTGGCAGGAACAGGCCACAAAAAAATACACTCTGGCTGGATGACCTGTATATGTATATTCCTGCGGTGGCACAAATGGGAAAGTTAACCGGTGATAAAAAATATTACGACGATTGTGTAAAGCAGGTGCTGGCTTACAGCAAAAGAATGTTTAATAAAGAGAAAGGTTTATACATGCATGGCTGGGTGGAAAGCATGGAAGTGCATCCGCAGTTTCACTGGGGCCGTGCCAATGGATGGGCCTTACTGGCCATGAGCGAATTGCTGGATGTATTGCCGGAGAACCACGCCGGAAGACCAGCCGTATTATCTCAGTTCCGGGAATTGGTAAAAGGACTTGCCCGTTACCAGAGCGGTTCAGGATTCTGGCACCAGCTGCTCGATAAAGAAGATTCTTATCTGGAAACATCAGCTACAGCCATTTATTCCTATTGCATTGCCCACGCCTGTAACAAAGGCTGGATTGATCCTATGACCTACGGCCCTATGAGCATCCTGGCCTGGAATGCGGTTTCAACTAAAATCAATGAACGCGGACAAGTAGAAGGAACCTGTGTTGGAACAGGCATGGCATTTGATCCGGCCTTCTATTATCATCGTCCCGTGAATGTTTTTGCAGCACATGGATACGGACCAGCCCTGCTGGCTGGGACTGAAATCTATGAACTGCTGAACAATTTTACTTTTTATATGAACGACAGTGCACTTCAACTCAAGGAGAAAAATAAATGAGAAGAACAGTAATCATCATCGCTTTAATTGCCTTTAGCGTGGTTAGCAGGGGACAGCGACAACTCACAGTTGAAGCAGATAAGAGCATTACGCCAGTGGCATCCACCATGTGGGGTGTTTTTTTTGAAGACATCAACTTTGGTGCCGATGGCGGACTGTATGCCGAACTGGTGAAGAACCGCTCCTTTGAATTTCCCCTTCCGATGATGGGATGGCGGGAAAACAGGGTGAATTACCAGAAGGGAAGAATGCTCGTCATCAACCGGGCCGCCAGTTCCTCCAATCCCCGCTTTGCAAGAGTAACCATCAACCAGCCCGAAGGCAATTATTCCATCAGCAATGAAGGCTACAGAGGAATAGGAATTCAAAAAGGGGCGCAATATAATTTTTCCATCATGGCCAGACAGGAATCCGGAAATGGAATGAAACTCAGGATTCAGTTGCTGAATAATGCCGGAAAAGAAATTGGAAATGCATACCTGGATGGTTTCTCAAAAGACTGGGCCACGTATAAAATTTCTATTAGCAGTACTGACTCAGCCCAAAGAGGAAAACTGAACCTGATTTTCGAAGGGGCCGGTGTAATGGATATTGATATGGTCTCTCTTTTTCCAAAGGATACCTGGAAACAAAGACCCGGCGGACTGAGAAAGGACCTGGTACAAAAAATCGCAGATCTCAAACCCGGCTTTATCCGTTTTCCCGGAGGATGTATCGTGGAAGGGCGTGACCTGACCAACCGTTATCAATGGAAGACTACTGTTGGCCGGGTAGATGAAAGAAAATTGATAATGAACCGCTGGAATGTGGAATTTCCCCGTAAAGCGGCTCCTGATTATTACCAGAGTTTCGGGCTTGGTTTCTTTGAATACTTCCAGCTGGCCGAAGATCTGGGTGCAGAACCCTTGCCCATTCTCAACTGTGGTATGGCCTGTCAGTTCAACAGCGGGGAAGTAGCGGCCATGGATGAACTGCAGCCTTATATTGAAGATGCCCTCGACCTGATTGAATTTGCCAATGGTCCTGTTACTAGCCGCTGGGGCAAGCTCCGCAGTGACATGGGACATCCCGCTCCCTTCAATATGAAATTACTCGGAGTGGGAAATGAACAATGGGAACCGCAATACATCGAGCGATATCGTGTATTTGAAAAAGCAATTCTCGATGTTTATCCGAATATCAAAATTGTATCCGGTGCCGGCCCTTATGCAGAAGGGGAGTATTTCAATTATGCCTGGAAAGAACTCAAAAATTCCAACGCAGCATTTATTGATGAACATTATTACAAACCGCCATCCTGGTTCCTGAATAATGCAGCCCGGTACGACAATTACGAAAGAAAGGGCCCCAAAATTTTTGCCGGTGAATATGCTGCCCATGTAAAGGGGAATCCCACTGATGGAGAAGGCATGAACTGCTGGGAAAGCGCCCTGGCCGAAGCCGCCTTCATGACCGGCCTGGAAAGAAATGCAGATATCGTGCAAATGTGTTCTTATGCACCTTTACTGGCCCATACCGATGCATGGCAATGGCGGCCCGACCTGATCTGGTTTGATAACCTGAACAGCGTGGCTACGCCCAACTACTACGTGCAACAACTTTTTTCCGTAAATAAGGGCACTGATGTGGTAGGGATTTCAGAAGCCGGCAAACCAATTGCCGGGAAAGACAGTCTTTATGCAAGCGCCGTCACAGATCGCAATAAAAAGGAATTGATCATTAAACTGGTGAATACCGCCAGTACCTCTCAAACGGCTGCCATTGATCTGAAAGGGTTCCAGCCGGACAAAAAAGCAGGAACAGTTCAGTTACTGTACAGCAGCAATCCGGCAGCATTTAATAAACTGAGTGCTTTGGAGAATTTAAAACCGGAGGTAAAATCCATCATGGTCAATACAAAAAAATTGACTTATGAATTGCCAGCTTCTTCTGTAACTGTAATTACGATACCGTATAAAGTATTGCCGGTACCGCATAAAAAGAAATGAGAAAGATAGTCTTCATTGTAGTACTGATTCTAGCAGGATCGGCTGCCAGCCGGGCCCAGCAACAGCTGACCCTATGGTACGATAAACCTGCGCGCGACTGGAATGAAGCATTACCCCTTGGAAATGGCCGCTTAGGTGCTATGATCTTCGGTCGCTCGGATACAGAACTAATACAGCTGAATGAACAAACACTTTGGACCGGCGGTCCTGTGAATAATAATCCCAATCCGGATGCGATGAAATACCTTCAACCGGTAAGGGAAGAAATTTTTCGCGACAGCATTAATAAAGCTGTTCGTCTCCTTAGAAAAATGCAGGGCCCCAATACTGAAATGTACCAGCCACTGGGCAATATTCAGATTATTTCAAAATATGCAGGGCCTGTTACCAGCATTCACCGGGATCTTGATATCAGCAAAGCCATCGCTTCAACCACTATTGAAGCAGGTGGCACCACTTACCGGAAAGAAATAATTGCCAGTGCACCCGATCAGGTAATCGTTTTTAGGATTACTGCCAGCAGTCCCGGGGCTTTGAATTTTACCGTTCATGCCTCCCATGAATTACAATGCCGTAAAAAAGTAAACGGTGATAAAGAACTGGTACTTCAGGGTAAAGCCCGTATCACCAATGATGAAAGACGGAATCCAAAACCGTTTATATATCAGGATAGTCTGGGTTGTGATGGGATGAGATTTCAATTCAATGTGAAAGCTGTTAGCGCAACTGGACATGTTAGTAGTACTGATACTTCTCTAGTAATCACCGGGGCTACTGAAGTGCTTTTGTATGTATCTGCTGCTACCAGTTTTAATGGCATTGATAAATGTCCGGATAAAGATGGAAAAGATGAAGCGGCACTTGCTGCTTCCTACCTGCAAAAAGCCCTGAGTAAAAGCTGGAAGCAACTGCTCACTTCACATGTAAAAGATTATCAGCAGTACTTTAACCGGGTCAGCCTTTCCTTAAATAAAGCCACAGCACCTGCCAAACCAATCAATGAGCGATTATTGGATTACCAGAAAGGTGGAGCCGATTATGCTCTGGAGGAATTATTCTTTCAGTATGGCCGCTACCTGTTGATATGTTCATCCAGACCTGGAGGCTTCCCTGCCAACCTGCAGGGGATCTGGAACCAGCTGATTCGTCCATCCTGGCGCAGTAACTATACCACCAATATCAACCTGCAGATGAATTACTGGATGGCCCTGCCCACCAACCTGCCGGAAATGAATACCAACCTGGTGGAACATATCAAACGTATGGCAAAGAATGGTACAGCCACAGCACGTAACTACTATAATATGCGTGGATGGGCCGTTCATCACAACAGTGATATGTGGGCACAAACCAATCCGGTAGGAGAGGGCAATGGAGACCCCAAATGGGCCAACTGGAGCCTGGGTAGCCCCTGGCTGAGTCAGCATCTGTACGAGCATTATCGCTTTACCGCCGATAAAAAGTATTTGAAAGAAGTTGCCTATCCTTTGATGAAATCTGCAGCTGAGTTCTGTCTCGACTGGCTGGTTGAAAAAAACGGCGTACTGGTTACAGTACCTTCCACTTCTCCTGAAAACGTATACCTCCATCCCCGTGGTTTCAAAGGGACTGTCACAATTGCTTCTGCGATGGATATGGAAATTATCTGGGACCTTTTCACCAACCTGATAGAAGCCACTGAAATATTAAATACGGACAAAGAATTTGCCAGTCTGCTCCGGCAAAAAAGAGCATTGCTCAATCCATTAAAGATTGGTAAAAAAGGAAACCTGGTGGAATGGTATGACGACTGGGAAGATGAAGAGCCCACCCATCGCCATGTATCACATGCATTCGCACTGCATCCCGGCCGGCAGATTTCTCCCTTGCTCGATACCGGTTTCTCAAAGGCCGTGACGAAAACACTGGAGCTGAGAGGGGATGACGGTACAGGTTGGAGTATCGCCTGGAAAATTAATTTCTGGGCAAGATTACTGGATGGCGATCATGCCTATAAACTATATCGAAATCTGCTGCATCTCACCAAAGAATACAGCAAAGAAGTTTATTCCGGTGGCGGAGGAGTATACCCCAATTTATTTGATGCCCATCCGCCGTTTCAGATTGATGGCAATTTTGGCGCCACAGCGGGTGTCGCTGAAATCTTGCTGCAAAGTCATTTGGATCAGATACAAATTCTGCCGGCCCTTCCTGCCGCATGGAAAGAAGGAAATGTAAAAGGCCTGATGGCCCGCGGAAATTTTGAAATCGACATCTGGTGGTCAAATGGTCTGCTAACCCGGTCGATTGTTCGTGCACGTAAAGGAGGAACATGCCGTATCAGGACTTCTGTGCCTGTAACGCTTAACGGAAAAGAGTTGAAACCAATCTTAAAAGATGACAAAGGCTGGCTGATCAGTTTCAATACCATTGCAGGTCAGCAGTACGAATTAAAAGTAAAATGATGAAAAGTATTTTCGGGATACTAATTGGATTGGCTGCATGGATTACCTGCAACGCTCAGCAACCGGTATTCCGTTTTGATTTCGGCCCGGGTCGGGTGATGAAAGGTTATACCCCCGTTACTGCTTCTACCCGCTATTCAGATGAAACCGGTTATGGCTTCGATAAATATTCCCTCAGTCTTGAAGCGGTTGATGCCGGAACCAGTAATCCGCTCACTTCCGATTATATAACCAGTAATAAACCTTTTTATTTTTCTGTCAAACTCCCAGAAGGTAATTATGATGTAAAAGTAATTATAGGTGACCCGAATGGAACCTCTTCAGCGACCATCCGTGCTGAATGCAGAAGATGGATGGTTGAAAAAGTTAATACGGCCAAAGGAAAATTTGCCACCGTGAATTTTACAGTTCATGTAAAAGACAGCCTGATCCGTGATTCAGCCGGTACAACAGTAAGCAAAGTGCGACTCAAAGAGAGAGAGCTCAACTACCTGCACTGGGATCATAAACTGACCATCGAATTTAATGGCGCTGAACCTAAAATATGTGCGCTGGAGATAACGCCGAATAAAACAGCTACCACTGTTTTTCTGGCGGGCAACTCTACCGTTGTTGACCAGGATAAAGAACCCTGGGCTGCCTGGGGACAAATGATTCCTGCTTTTTTCCAGGCAAAAAAAATAGCCATTGCCAATTATGCTGAATCCGGAGAGGCGTTGAATTCTTTTCGCTCTGCGCGCAGACTTGAAAAAATACTGAGCCTGATGAAAAAAGGAGATTACCTCTTCATCGAATTTGGTCATAATGACCAAAAACAAAAAGGGGAAGGAGTGGGTCCTTTTACATCTTATAAAAAAGAATTGCTACGCTACATCAGTGAGGTCAGAAATAAAGGAGGGATTCCCGTACTGGTCACCTCCATGCACCGGAGAAGCTTTGATTCAAGCGGGCACATTAATAATACACTGGGCGATTATCCCGAGGCTGTGAGGCAGGCTGCACAGGAAACCGGTACGGCCCTGATTGATCTGAATGCAATGAGTAAAATATTGTATGAGGCCTGGGGGCCCGTTGAATCATTGAAAGCATTTGTGCATTATCCCGCTAATACATTTCCGGGACAGGATAAAAAACTGGAGGACAATACCCATTTCAATACTTATGGTGCCTGGCAAATTGCCAAATGTATTGTGAAAGGAATCAGGGATAGAAAATTAGGGATTGCCAAATTCCTGAAAAAGGAGCCGGTTCCTTTCAATCCGGCCAAACCCGATCCGGTAGAGAAATGGAATTGGCCAATGGGCGCTTATGTCACCGGAATGAAACCAGATGGAAATTAAAATGAACTGTATAAAAAAAATAATTTTTTGGGCGGCAATGCTTTTCCCGGTGGTAACGCTAGCCCAGTCAGCCCATCTGCAGGTAAATTTTAAAAAGGAAACCGGGGAAATGAAACCGATATGGGCCTGGTTTGGATACGATGAGCCCAACTATACTTACATGAAGGATGGTAAGAAGTTGCTGGGCGAGTTGGCAGCAATGAGTCCGGTACCTGTGTTTGTTCGTACACATAATTTATTAACAACCGGTGATGGAAGCCCTGCATTAAAATGGGGAAGTACCAATGCCTATACCGAAGATGCCAATGGAAGGCCTGTTTATTACTGGAATATCGTGGACAGCATTTTCGACAGTTATGTGGAAAGAGGGATGAAACCATTGGTGCAAATCGGCTTTATGCCGGAAGCACTATCTGTAAAACCACAGCCATACAGACATTTTTGGAAACCCGGTGATCCGTATAAAGATATTTATACCGGCTGGGCCCATCCTCCCAAAGACTATGATAAATGGCGGGAATTAATTTACCAATGGGCCTTACATTGCCTGCAACGTTATGGAAAAAAGGAAGTAGAAAGCTGGTACTGGGAAGTTTGGAATGAACCCAATATCAGTTACTGGCAGGGTACTGTTGAAGAGTTTTGTAAAATGTATGATTATGCTGCCGACGGTTTGCTTAAAGCGATCCCTGCCGCCAAAATCGGAGGCTGTGATATTACAGGAGGGGGATCAAAATTCCTGACATACTTTATTCGGCATTGTCTGGATAGCACCAATTATGCCACCGGCCAAAAAGGATCGCCCCTTCACCTGCTTTTATATCATGCCAAGGGCTCCCCGAAGGTAGTTAACGGGAGAGTCATCATGAATGTCGGGGCCCAAATGCGGAATATCAGGGATGCCATGCGCACCATCAAAGGGTTTCCACAGCTAAAAAACCTGCCACAAGTGATTGGAGAAAGTGATCCGGAAGGCTGCGCTGCCTGCGGTATGCGCACCAACCCGGAAAATGCTTATAGGAACGGAACCATGTACTCAAGTTATACGGCAGCCTCTTTTGCAAGAAAATATTTACTGGCTGATTCATTACAGGCCAACCTGATGGGCGCTGTATCCTGGTCCTTTGAATTCGAAAACCAACCCTGGTTTTATGGCTTCCGTGACCTGGCCACAAATGGCGTTGATAAACCGGTACTGAATGTATTTCGGATGTTCGGAAAAATGCAGGGAAAAAGAGTCGAAGTATCTGGTAACCGGATGTACAATCTGCAACAGTTCACTGATTCTAGTGTACGGGGACAGTCAGACATTGGTGCCCTGGCAACAAAAAATGAGCGATCTGCATATATCATGATCTGGAATTATCACGATGAAGATATCAGAGAAGGTAATGAAGAGGTAAGTATCAGTTTGAACGGGTTGCCGGTTAGCAATGCCCGCCTCACAGAATACAGGATAGATCAGACGCATAGTAATTCATACGAAAGATGGAAAGAGATGGGGTCACCAGCGAATCCGACAGCAGCGCAGGTGAAGCAGCTTCAAAATGCCGGTCAGTTATATCGCAGCAAAAAAAGCAAAAAGATGGAGATGAATGAAACCGCAACTGTAAAAATTATGTTGCCCCGTCAGGCCGTGGTATTACTGGAACTCAAATGGTAAATAAAGTACTTGTTATGAAAAAATATTTCTTCATCCTGTTTGGCGTATTGATGCTGGGTGCTGTACAAGCCCAGATAGGCAAACGCTTTCCATCAGAACGAAAAGAGATCACCGATCCTGTTACGGGTCAGCGGCTTGTTTTTTTAACAAGTACCCCAACAGGAGATGCTAAAATATACCAAACGCATAATCAATGGACGGCCGATGGTCAATGGCTGATCTTTCGTTCTGGCCGGACAAAAGGAGAAGCATTTGCCGTAAATGAAAAAACAGGTGATATTGTCCAGGTGACCGAAGGTGGGTATAATGGGATGTTGAATGTTGCGCGTTTATCTATGAAGCTTTATTTCCTGCGGGTTAAATCCGATGATCTTCGGGATACAAGCAGGCTGGCCCGAAATCAGGGTCCTTTGCAGATAATAGAAGTTAACCTGGCTGAAGTGTTCGCAGATAGTGAGGCAGGGAAAATGAAAGCAGCACTTCACTATCAGCGGGTATGTGGAACGATACCTGGGGAACTGGAAGGCGGAGGAGATATGGCTCTTGATGGAGCTGAACAATGGGTGTACTTCAGAGTCGGAAAAAAAGCAGCAGCAGCTCATTTACCGGATAGCATTCAACCGGAAAAAAATTTTGGCCCCCGTAATATGGGCGCAGGCCCCACCGGAATTGCAGCCATGAATATCCATACCGGTGAAACAAAATTTGTGATTGCTGTTCCTTTTCAGATCGGGCATATCCAAACCAATCCATGGATGCCCGGTGAAATTGTTTTTTGCTGGGAAACAGGAGGCAAGTCTCCTCAACGTACCTGGACCGTGATGGCTGATGGAACTGGCCTTCGTCCACTTTATCCGGAATCGGAGTATGAATGGGTAACACATGAAGCAGTCATCAGTAAAGATGAAGTCGCTATTGCCATCATGGGGCATCGGGCCATTCCAGGAACAAACAAAGAAGTAGAACCACCTACGGGAGTGGGCGGCATTAATCCCGGACAGGATCCCGCCTGGGGTCCATCGGGTACAAGAGAGAAACCAACCGGGCTGGCCATCATTAATCTTCGTACAAGAGAAATGGAAATTGCGGGCCAGACCAAATCAGGCAGCGGCCTCTGGCATGTACACGGATCTTCAGACGGACGCTGGGCAGTAGGGGATGATTTTTCCAGAAACATTTACCTGATCGACCGACATACCCGCGAAATGAAATTGTTATCCACCGGTCACCAGCGAACTGCAGCCGATCATCCTCATCCGACCTTCAGCCCGGATGGAACAAAAATACAAATCCAGTCGGCCATGTTATCAGCTGATAAGAAATCAATGAATATCTGTATCATTCATTTGCCGGCAGACTGGTTGCAAAGAACCTATAAGGACTAATATGAAATTTGCAAACCGCTATATCTTCATTTGTGTTTTGCTTGTGTCAGCTGCTACTAATCCTTTGCTGGCGCAGTTCAACAAAATCAGAAATGATGCCTGGTGGTTTGATGATAATGGCAATCCTATTAATAGTCAGGGTGGAGGTATTTTCAGATTCAAAGAACCCTGGACGGGTATCCTTAAGTATTATTGGTATGGCGCCCATTACTATGAAGCGGATAGTTTTAGAATGGATCCATCGGCTATTTATGATAAGACCCGGTTTAAGTCTGTGGTTTGTTATAGCTCAACCGATCTGGTAAACTGGAAAAAGGAAAACGATGTTTTTACGGATGCTGTGGCTTTTCCGGATGGCAGGCCTACCTGGGCCGGACGGCTCGGAGTAGCCTATATCCGTGAACTGGATTTATATGCAATGCTGATTCAGCATGGCAGAGAAGTGTTGATCGCCACTTCGAAAACTCCGACCGGGAATTTTAGCTGGCATCGTAAAATCAACATGACAGATAGGATAGGTACTTCCAATACCGGTGACCAGACCGTTTTTACAGATGAAGAAACCGGGATTTCCTATCTGGTTTACTCCTACGGCAGAGGGAGGAATAAAATTTATATATCTGAAATCGGAATAAAGAACGGGGTCATTGATTTGTTGGATTGCACCAAAATATTTGAAGGGGAAAGCCGGGAAGGTAACTGTATGTTCAAATATAATGGGAAGTATTATATGTTCGCCTCCAATATTTATGGATGGGATGGTTCTTATGCCTATTATCTTGTGGCAGATGATATACGCGGTCCCTATCGGCCAGCCAATGAAATGCTGATCACTAAAGGTTGTGAAGCCGATTATGCCCATGTATCACAAACGGGATTTTTTATCAATGTTAAAGGTGGTAAGGAGGAAACCGTTTTGTATTGCGGCGATCGCTGGGCCGAATATGCGGGCAATGGCATTGGATACAATGTGTGGGTGCCACTTTCATTTAAAGAGCAAACGCCCTGGTTCAATTCACTGAGCGCCTGGTCGCTGAATGCAATAACCGGGGAATGGAAAGTGGAGAAGGAGAATAATTATGTTCGGAACGGAAGTTTTGAGGCTGACAGAAAATATATACCGAGCCGATTTAAACCTGTTCAAACGGAGCTAACCGGATGGACAAACGAAGTGACCAGTGGAAATAAAATCAGTCTGGATAGTTTGACTTCTCCTTTGCTCAATCATAATAATTCCGCAACAGACAGAAAAACGGTGATTGGGGAAAGAAGTCTTTGTATCAGTGATCAAACAGCATTTGAAAGAAAAATCAGCCAGCGGATCAGTTCTGATGAATTTGTGAAAATCCCGGACGGACATTACACCCTGGAAGCCTGGGTAAAAAACAGTAAAGGATTTTCCCGGTTGGAAATGTTCGCTGTTGCCAATGATAAAAAATGGCAGCAAACCATTGGCAGGGAAAATTCATCCTGGACCCGCATAAGGATACAGAATATTCTGGTTAAACAGGGGAGTATTGAAATTGGCTTTTATGCAATAGGGGAGGCGTCAGCATTTTGTTATATAGATGATGTGGAATTGAAAAGGCAGGATTAATTGTTCAGTTAATTTGGGCAGGAGATGTCGGGTAGTAAATAAGAAAGGAATTTTACAAAAAGAGTGATCATAGCCAATGCTTATGCCTGTCTTGGAGGTGGCAGGATTGTGCAGGATACAGGTGGACCTGGCTAACTGTACTTTGATAAAACAGAATTGCAACATATGAAACAAACTCGTCAACTGAACAGATCGGTTATCGTATTATCCTTTGCGCTGCTGCAACTTTTTAGCAGTGAAGCACAGCCGGTGATGAAAACGGGTGGACAAAAAATGCCGGACGAATGGATTGACAGCAGCACAGGGCACCGGATGGTCCGGTTGACCCGAAGATCCGGGAACAACTACAGTTTCTATTTTCATAATAATCCATTTGTCGGGAATAAAATGATTTTTTACGGGACTGATTTTTTGAATACCTCCCGCAATGATTCTGTTAAAGTGGAAACTGGTAATGTGACAACGGGGAATAAACAAATCTATACCGTCGACCTCGGTACCATGGCGATTGAACAGATAACGAATAGAAGAGGAGGAATGAATGGAGAAATAGTGGCGCCAAAGTCAAAATTGGTCTATTACCAGGTGAGGGACTCTGTTTTCTCCACCCATATTGAAACAAAGCAAACCAAACTGGTGTACGTGTTTCCTGCGGATTTCAAAGCGGGTGTTTCTACCCTCAATGCCGATGAAACACTGCTGGGGGGAGCCTGGACAACCGATGCCGAAAAAGAAATATACCGGCAAAACCCCGGGAAGGGTAGTTATTTCAACCTCATTTATGAAGCGAAGCTGCCGAGAACGCTTTTTACAATCAATGTAAAAACGGGGGAACTGAAAAAAATATTCACTGATAGCGCCTGGCTCAATCACGTGCAGTTTTCGAATACTGATCCTTCCCTCCTCATGTTTTGTCATGAAGGCCCCTGGCATAAAGTTAACCGCATCTGGACCATTGATGTGCAAACCAGCAAAATTTTCCAGATCCATCAGCGAACCATGGACATGGAGATTTATGGGCATGAATGGTTTGCACCTGATGGAAAGACCATCTGGTTCGATTTGCAAAAACCAAGAAGTGTTAATTTCTTTATCAACGGATGGGATATTGCTACCGGAAAAGAAAAAGCCTACCGGATCAAAAGAGATGAGTGGAGTATTCATTTCAATACTTCGCCAGATCAGCAACTTTTTTGCGGCGATGGGGGTGATCCGGGTCAGGTCGCCCGGGCAAAAGATGGCCGGTGGATCTACCTTTTTCGTCCTTCAGGTGACAGCATGATCTCGGAAAGACTGGTGGACATGCAACATCATAATTATAAAACAGAACCCAACGTACATTTCAGCCCCGACGGGAAATGGATCATATTCCGTGCTACTTTCGAGGGACATACTGATGTGTATGCTGTTGAAGTTAAAAAGTGGAAATAATTTATTTGTTCGGCTTATAAATCTATCTGATATATTATGCGCTTAAAATTTTTATCCCTTTCCATCGCGCTCTTAACTGTTATTTCATTACAGGCACAGATTAAATGGCCTGCCATTACACAGCAAACCAAACCCTGGACCCGCTGGTGGTGGCAGGGGAGTGCAGTGGATAAACCCAATCTGACCAGTCTGATGCAACAGTACAAAGAAGCTGGACTGGGTGGATTGGAGATTACACCAATCTATGGTGTTAAAGGCGCAGAGGATAAATTCATTGATTTTCTATCTCCCAAATGGGTGGAAATGCTGCAACATACCCTGAATGAAGGGAAACGGCTGGGACTGGGTATTGATATGGCCACCGGAACCGGCTGGCCCTTTGGTGGTCCCTGGGTGAATGAAAAAGATGCCTGTAAATACATCACGGCTAAAACCTTTACGATTAAAGCGGGTGAAGAATTCAAAGACAGTATCATTTACAGGCAGGAATCATTTATAAGAACCGCAAACGGAAAACCGGTTACATTGAGTCAATTGGCCAGTCCCATTAGTGCCAATAAAAATTTACAGGCACTGGCTATAGACCAGGTAAGGTATGATGTGATGCTACCTCTTGAGTTACTGATGGCCTATGATGAAAATGGAAAGGGAGTTGATCTTACTTCAAAAGTGGTGAACTGCCAATTGAATTGGACACCTGAATCCGGCAAATGGAAACTGGTTGCCTTGTTCAGAGGCCTTCACGGCAAAATGGTGGAAAGATCCGCACCAGGTGGCGAAGGTAATGTGATTGATCACTTTGATGAAGGGGTACTGAAAAATTATTTATCAAAATTTGATCAGGCTTTTCAAAAGGCCAATATCAGCGGACTGCGTGGTTTTTTCAACGATAGTTATGAAGTAGATGATGCCCGTGGGCAGAGTAACTGGACACCTGACTTTTTCAATGCCTTTCAGAAAAAGAGAGGCTATGATTTGAGGAATGAACTCCCCGTACTTTTTGGAAAAGAGCAGAACGAACGATACTGGCAGGTACTCTATGATTATCGCGAAACAATTTCAGATTTATTACTGGAGAAATTCACCGCCCCCTGGCACAAATGGGTGCAATCAAAGGGCAAACTGATCCGAAACCAAAGCCATGGTTCACCGGCCAATATCCTTGATCTCTATGCAACCATTGATATTCCCGAAACAGAAGGCACCAACCTGACCCGTTTTAAATTTGCCACCTCCTCGGCACATGTGATGGGGAAACCATTGGCTTCATCCGAATCAGCGACCTGGTTGAATGATCATTTTCTGTCTTCTCTGGGAGATGTAAAACAAGTCCTTGATAAATATTTCCTGGGCGGCGTGAACCATGTGTTTTATCATGGCACCAATTATTCTCCGGCAGGGGAAACATGGCCTGGCTGGTTGTTCTATGCAGCCGTTCATTTTAATCCGGCCAATCCTTTCTGGAAGGATTTCGGAACCCTGAATCAATATGCTGCAAGGTGCCAATCTTTTTTACAGGCGGGAAAACCCTCTAACGATGTGCTGATGTATTTCCCATTTGCTGACCGCAATTACCAGCCTGCTCGCGGTGGCATGCTCCATCATTTTGATGGGATGGAAGGATTTGAAGGAACCCGTTTTGATAAATCCGCCGAGCATATGCTGGAATGGGGTTATAGCTGGGACCTGGTCAGTGACCGTCAGATACAATTATTACAAACGTTAAATGGAAAAATAAAAGCCCCCGGTGGGGACTATAGCTGTTTACTGATCAGCGGTGTGAAATATATGCCCATCAATACTTTGAAAAAACTGCTTCAGTTGGTATCACAGGGCGCCACTATTATATTTGAAGATGGCATGCCTTCAAAAGTTCCCGGTCTGCAGGATGCGGTTAGTTATCAGTCTGCATTTGATAGTTTATTTTCGGGTATTGATACTAAGTCAACGTCGGCCGAAGGCGTAAAGAAAGCAGTCTATGGCAAAGGGACAATCTGGGAAGGAAAAGAACTGAAATACCTCCTGGCCAATGCAGGCATCCGTCACGAGCAATACCTGGCAGAAGAAAAATTAAAATGTATCCGGCGTAAAATTGCCGGAGGCGAATATTATTTCATCGTGAATGAAGGAAAGAAAAAGCTGGACAAATGGGTCATGTTGAACACCCCAACCCAGTTTGCCATTTTATTTGACCCCATGCAGCAAAGAAGCGGACTGGCTAAGACAAGAAAGGGCGATAATGAAACGCTGGAAGTCATGCTCCAACTGGAACCCGGAGAATCCTGTGTGATTCAAACAAGTGCTGCTCCTTTGAAAGCAGCCCTGTTCCCCTATACACAAACAGCAGGAGATTTGATTACACTGAGTGGAAAATGGGATATACAATTTAATCAGGGCGGACCGGTTCTCCCTTCGCCCGTCTCTGTCGCATCACTCGAATCCTGGACAAAATTTGATATCGCCGGGGTAAAAACATTTTCAGGAACGGCAACTTATACCACCCATTTTCAATACAGTAATACTGCAGGAACCGATGCCTGTTTATTGGATCTGGGAGAAGTTAAAGAATCAGCCACGGTGATCTTGAACGGAAAAAAACTGGCCACCCTGATCGGACCAGGATACACTGTAACCATACCTGCCGCAGTATTGCAGCCATTCAATACCCTTACGGTTATTGTAACCAATGGCATGGCCAACCGGATTATTGACCTGGACAAAAAAGGGGTAACCTGGAAAAAATTCTATAACATTAATATGTCGGCCCGGCTGGCTGAAAATCGCGGCCCCGACGGATTGTTCACCGCCGCTAAATGGGATCCAAAAGCTTCCGGATTACTGGGGCCGGTGACCCTGCAGCCATTGAAATGGATCAAATAAAATTTTCCTGATATGCAACGAAGGATTTTATTAAAACAAATGGCCGCATTATTGCCGGCACCTTTCATTGCTAAACAGCTGCAGGCGACTACTTTTTTTGATGGACTGAATACTGATCAGCAAATCATCGACGGACCATTTAAAGCCAATTGGGATTCCCTGCAGGCCTATCAGGCTCCTGATTGGTACCGCAATGCCAAATTCGGCATCTGGGCACACTGGGGACCACAATGCCAGCCTGCGTTTGGCGACTGGTATGCAAGGGAAATGTACATGGAGGGAAACAATAAATACAAGTACCATCTTGAAAAATACGGGCACCCCTCCGTTTTTGGTTTTAAGGATGTCATCAATGAATGGAAGGCTGAAAAATGGAATCCGGGAGAATTACTGAGTCTGTACAAAAAAGCAGGTGCCCGTTATTTTATGGCACTGGCCAATCACCACGATAATTTTGATTTGTATAATAGTAAATATCACAACTGGAATTCTGTCAATCTGGGGCCTAAAAAAGACCTGATTGGAGGTTGGAGAAATGCGGCACTGGAACATGGAATGAAATTCGGTGTAAGTGTTCATGCCTCCCATGCCTGGAGCTGGTACGAAACATCCAGACGTGCAGATAAGCAAGGAGCCTATGCCGGTGTGCCCTATGATGGATGGCTGACAAAAAAAGAAGGCAAAGGAAAATGGTGGGAAGGATATGATCCGCAGGAGCTCTATGCGCAAAACCATCCGTTCAGCGAGAATAGCCAGGATAACGGAGGAATTCATAAGCAATGGGACTGGGGAAATGGGGTCGCCGTTCCGTCCAACGCATATTGTAAGAAGTTTTTAAACCGGACCCTGGACCTGATCAATCAATACCATCCCGACCTGCTGTATTTTGATGATACGGCTTTGCCACTCTGGCCCATCAATGATGCCGGATTAAAAATTGCGGCACATTATTATAATAAAAGTATCAAAGAAAAAGGCAGAGTAGAAGTGGCACTCTTTGGTAAAATACTCAATGAGCAGCAACGAAAGTGCATGATCTGGGATATCGAAAGGGGGCAAAGTAATTCGATCGAACCCCTTCCCTGGCAAACGGATACCTGTATCGGCAGCTGGCATTATAACCAACCGGTGTTTGATAACCATAAATACAAATCAGCCAAAACCGTAATTCAAACCCTGGCCGATATCGTGAGCAAGAATGGTAATCTCTGTTTAAGTGTGCCGGTGAGGGGAGATGGTACGATCGATAGTGATGAAAGAAAGATTGTAGAAGAGATCGGACAATGGATGCAAAAAAACAGCGAAGCCATATACGATACAAGGCCCTGGAAAATATTTGGCGAAGGCCCGGCCATCGAAACAGCGGCCCCGCTCACGGCACAGGGTTTTAATGAAGGGAAAGGAAAGCCATTTGTGGCAGAGGATATCAGGTTTACTTCAAAGAATGAAATGCTCTATGCTATCTTTTTAGGATGGCCGGCAGATGGATCATTGCTAATAAAAAATCTGGCAAAAGGGAAGCATAAAAATATCAGCAGAGTGGATTTGCTTGGATCAGGCAGATCCATTCCCTTTGAGCAGCAGGACGATGGGCTCCGGGTAAAACTGCCAGCCGAAATACCAACATTATCTTATGCCAATGTTTTGAGAATAGTTTAATAATGATGCAGCGAATAATATTTGTAATACTTTGCTGTTTGAGTTTCTCAGGCATTCCAACAGCTATTGCTCAAGGCAAACCGGCCCCTAAACCGCTTTTTGATGATCCCATTTTTCATGGAGCAGCCGACCCGGTCATTATTTATAATAAGCAACAAAAAAAATGGTGGATGTTCTATACCAACCGCCGGGCTTCCATTGAAGATTCCACCGTGCAATGGGTACATGGTACGCGGATCGGCATCGCCCAAAGCAAGGATGGCAAAAAATGGAAATACCTGGACACCTGTGTCATCAACTACCACCCCGATTCCGGTTATACCCACTGGGCACCGGATATCATACAGGAAAAAGATACATACCACATGTACCTGACTTATGTGCCAGGAACATTTAAAGACTGGAACCATCCCCGGGTTATTGTACATCTCAGCAGTAAAGACCTCCGGAACTGGGATTATCAGTCTACCCTGCCACTGGTGAACCAAAAAGTAATTGATGCGGCTGTTTATAAAATCAATGACACCCTTTATCGTCTTTGGTACAATAATGAAAAAGATGGAAAATCGATCTGGTATGCAGACAGTCGTGACCTTTATCACTGGCAGGACAAAGGATTAGCCATCAAAGCGAGGGGAGAAGGTCCCAAGGTTTTTTACTGGAAAGAAAAATACTTCATGATCGTGGATGCCTGGAAGGGAATGGAAATATATAGCAGTGATGACCTGCTCAAATGGGTGAAACAGCCGGATAGAATATTAGAACAACCAGGTAAAGGAAAAGACGATCAGGCCATGGGAGGTCATTGTGATGTTTTAGTACAAGGTGACAAAGCCTGGGTTTTTTATTTCACTCATCCGGGAAGAAGGAAAGATGCTCCGGCTCCGGCAGGTTCCTTTGATCACAAAAGAACTGTGATACAGGTGGCCGAATTGGAATATAATAATGGCACGATCACCTGCGACCGGGACCGGCCTGTATATTTGCAATTAAACAGAAACTGATATGGATTATCAAGCTGCCGACAGTCGTTATGATCAGATGCAATACCGTCGTTGCGGAAAGAGCGGTATCAAACTGCCAGCTATTTCCCTGGGTCTATGGCAAAATTTCGGAGAAACAGACGATAAAAAAGTGTACCGGGAAACCCTGCACACGGCTTTCGATTGCGGAATTACGCATTTCGACCTGGCGAATAATTATGGCCCCCCGGGTGGCGAAGCTGAAATCAACTTTGGAAAAGTTTTTAAAAAAGATTTCACCTCATACCGGGATGAAATTCTCATTTCTACCAAGTCAGGATATTATATGTGGCCCGGTCCCTATGGCGAATGGGGCAGTCGCAAACAACTAATCAGCAGTCTGGATCAGAGTTTAAAAAGAATGGACCTGGATTATGTTGATATATTCTATCACCACCGGCCGGATCCTGATACGCCATTGGAAGAATCCATGATGGCATTAGATCACCTGGTTCGTCAGGGTAAAGCTCTCTATGCCGGAATCTCCAATTATCCCGCTGGAAAAACTGCAGAAGCTGTTCGGATTTTAAAAGAATTGGGTACGCCCTGTCTGATTCACCAGCCCCGCTATTCCATGCTCGATCGCTGGGTAGAAGCTACTGATGAATCGGTACATAAAAATTTGTTGCAGGTACTCGAAGAAAACGGGGTAGGAGCGATTGTTTTTTCACCGCTGGCACAAGGCCTTCTCACCGATAAATACCTGAAAGGAATTCCAGATGATTCCAGAGTGGGAAGAAAATTGCCCAATGGAGCATTGACGGCAACAGGACTCGATGCATCCATCTTGAAAAAAGTAGCGGCCTTGAATGAGCTGGCGATCCAACGCGGGCAAACCCTTGCGCAAATGGCCATCGCCTGGTTATTAAAAGACAGCAGAGTGACTTCGGTGCTGGTAGGGGCGAGTTCAGGAGCGCAATTGAAGAATTCGATTGATAGCTTAAAGCAAATTCATTTTACAAGCAGCGAACTGGAGCAGATTGAACTGATACTTAATTCATCAGAATAAATAAGAAATATGAATAGAGTTGTTTCTCTCATTCTCACAATGGCTATCTGCTCTGTTTATACAACAGGCTCAGCTCAATTGAACGTGGTCAAACCACGGGTAGAGAATCTGCAAAACCCAATCGGGTTGGATGTACTCCGGCCAACTTTTAGCTGGCAACTTGTTTCAGAGAAACGAAATACTACTCAAACTGCTTATGAAATAATTGTAGCGTCAACAACAGCTGCAATTGAGAAAGGTAATCCGGACTGGAAAAGCGGAAAAATTTCCTCAGACCAGTCTGTGCTGGTGCAATACAAAGGACCTGATCTAATCGCAGGAAAGAAATATTATTGGAAGG
Organism: Chitinophagaceae bacterium; assembly: GCA_016720745.1. GTDB lineage: Bacteria > Bacteroidota > Bacteroidia > Chitinophagales > Chitinophagaceae > JJ008. The sequence goes on from JADKKA010000019.1 coordinate 635,140, forward strand.
TAAGGGTCTGGGATAATATTGGCACACTTTCACCCTGGAGTGAGACAGCTTCCTGGCAAATGGGTCTGCTGAAACCAGAAGACTGGAAAGCAATCTGGATTACACCAGGTTATACTGAGGATAGCCTTTTTGCTTCCCCCCTGATGCGGAAGGAGTTCAGTAATAGTAAAAAGATCAAAACAGCTACTGCTTATATTACCGCACACGGACTCTATGAAGCACAAATCAATGGTAAAAGAGTGGGTGATGCATATCTGACACCAGGCTGGACCAGTTATAACAAACGCCTGCAGTACCAGGCTTATGATGTAACTGATCTCTTGCTACAGGGTAACAATGCGATAGCAGTCGCGCTTGGCGATGGCTGGTACCGGGGTAATTTTTCCTTTGACCATAAGCGGAATATCTATGGGAAAGATATCGCCCTGCTGTTTCAACTGGAGATCCTTTATACAGATGGAACAACTGCAACCATCGTATCAAATAATAGCTGGAGATCCTCCACGGGTGCTGTTCTTTCAAATGGTATATATAAGGGCGAAACCATTGACGCAAGACTTGAAAGAAGCGGGTGGGCACTGGCCGGTTATGATGATCAAAACTGGGCGCCAGTAAATACCGCAGATTTTGCCAAAGATATTTTAGTGGCTACCTATAACGAGCCCATAAAAAAACAAGAGACTTTTGCAGCGATGAAAGTGATCACTACTCCCAATAAGGAAAAAGTGATCGACTTTGGGCAAAACCTGGTAGGTTGGGTGCAACTAAAAGTAAAGGGAAGGGCAGGCGATACGATCAGGGTTTCACATGCAGAAGTACTGGACAAGAAAGGAAATTTTTATACCGAGAACCTGCGCGGAGCTACAGCACAGGCCGTTTATATACTGAAAGGTAACGGCGAAGAATTCTTTGAGCCGCATTTTACCTTTTTTGGGTTTCGTTATATCAAACTTGAAGGTATTACAGGGGAATTACAGCCGGATAATTTCAAAGCGATTGCCTTGTATTCAGATCTGCAGCAAACGGGAAGCTTCACCTCCTCTGATACCTTGATCAATCAGCTGCAACACAATATTGAGTGGGGATTAAGAGGAAATTTTCTGGATGTGCCCACGGATTGTCCGCAGCGGGATGAACGAATGGGCTGGACAGGAGATGCACAGGCATTTTTCAGAACGGCTACGTTTCTACGGGGTGTCAATAATTTTTTCAACAAATGGCTGAAAGACCTGGCGGCAGATCAGGCCAGTACTGGTACGGGCAGCGTACCGCATGTCATCCCCAATCCCTTGGGTAGTCAGGGTTGGGCAGCAGGTGGCAGTGCCGGTTGGGCGGATGCATCAACGATCATCCCCTGGGAAATGTATACCGTATATGGAGATAAACGTATCCTTGAGAACCAATACGAAAGCATGAAAGCCTGGGTGGAATACATGCGCAAACAAAGCACAAACGATCTTTGGAATAAAGGAAGTCATTTTGGTGACTGGTTATTTTACAGTGTTACCGATGATAATGATGGAAGGTCCGCTATTACTAATAAGTACCTGATTGCCCAGTGTTTTTATGCACACTCTGCACAACTGCTGATCAATGCCGCGAAAGTGCTGGGTAAAACTGAAGATGTAACCCGTTACAGTGATCTCCTGCAAAAAGTCAGGGATGCTTTCTTAAAAGAATATACAACTCCCAATGGTGCCACCATGTCCAATACACAAACATCTTATGTGCTGGCATTACAGTTCGATCTTTTTCCGGAAGGATTAAGACAACAGGCGGCAGACCGGCTGGCGGAAAATATTAAGCAATACGGCAACCATCTGACTACCGGTTTTTTGGGGACACCCTATTTATGTCATGTATTAAGTCGATATGGTTACACAGACCTGGCATATACATTATTAATGCAGAAAACTTATCCTTCCTGGTTATATCCGGTAACAAAAGGAGCGACCACCATCTGGGAACGATGGGATGGCATCCGTACCAATGGAGATTTTCAGGCCATCACCATGAATTCATTTAATCACTATGCTTATGGTGCCATTGGCGACTGGATGTACCGGGTAATGGTAGGTCTTGATATCGAGGAGGGCGCTATTGCTTATAAACAAATCAGGATCCGCCCGCATTTGAGCAGTAAATTCACTCACGCATCCGCCTCCTATGAAACACTCTATGGGAAGCTGAGCACCGGCTGGAGAATTGAAGGCGGTCAATTGGTATTGAGCGCAGAGATACCCGTGAATACAACGGCAAGTATTTATATTCCTGTTGCAGGTGATCAAGCTGTATTGGAAAACGGACAGCCAGTAGCAGGACAAAAGGAAAATGGATATTTAATGGTAAAAGTGGGCTCTGGGAAATATGAATTCAGGACCAACCGGTCTGTTAAATAATATGATGGGAATGTCAATTTTTCAGCATGATACAGCAGGACAGCTCATGTGTGCAACTGGCCTAAATTACGATGGCTAAAACGATTGTATGCTAAGAAGGGCCGTAATGTTTTTTGGGCTGTTTTTATTCCTGAAAACAACCGGTCTCTCACAGTCCGGTGATATTTCTCTGTCAGGAACCTGGCGTTTTGCAATGGACAGTACTGATGCGGGTATCAGGGAACAATGGTTTACAAAACTGCTTTCAGGATCCATACAGTTGCCTGGCAGCATGAACTCCAATAACCTGGGTGTGAAAGTGGGGATCCATACACAATGGACCGCCAGTATTTATGATAGTTCCTTTTTTTTTCAACCCCGTTTTTTAAAATACAGACAGCCTGATGACTATCGCATCCCCTGCTGGTTGACGCCATTGAAGTATTATTCCGGACCCGCCTGGTATCAGAAAGAAATTGTTATACCTTCTATGGCTGCCGGTCGTCAATGGCAATTATATATCGAACGCACTCATATTGGCTCTCTGGCCTGGATGGATGGTGTTTCACTGGGGAATGGTCAAAATTCACTGGCGACGGCACATATTTATTCCTTGCCGGTTCTAAAACCCGGGAAACACCTGCTCACAATCCGGATTGATAACCGCTTACAAAATGCAGAAGTCGGCCAGGACTCTCACAGCGTATCCGATCATACACAAGGCAATTGGAATGGAATCATCGGAAGGATTGTCCTGCAATCTGTACCCGAATTAAGCATTCAACAAGTACAGATATACCCTGATGCTGCTCAAAAAAAAATCCGGGTAGAATGCCTGCTGAAAAATAACGGTAGTCAGACAGTAAAGTCCTACCTGAAGTATCATGTGAAAGGCGATAAAGGAATGCTGATCAACAGGGAAATCAACGATATACAATTGAATGCCGGAGATACCACCACCATCGTTCAATGGATCGCACTCGGGAAGGATGCAAGACTCTGGGATGAATTTGATCCTTATCTCTACCAGTTACAGGTAATGACTCACCAGGATTCAAAAACATATTCATTCGGATTAAGGGATGTAAAAGTCAGTGGCCGGTCAATCCTGGTCAATAACCGAACCGTTTTCTTCCGTGGAAACCTGAATAATTGTGAATTCCCGCTCACCGGTTTTCCCCCGATGGATACTGCCAGTTGGATGAAACTCATGCTTACGCTTCGTGAAGCAGGAATCAATCATATCCGTTTTCACTCCTGGTGCCCGCCTGATGCTGCATTTACCGCTGCAGATATACTGGGCATCTACCTGCAGCCGGAAGCACCCACCTGGCCCAACCATGGAATTACATTGGGCGATGACCGGTTTATTGATCAATACATTTTTGCGGAAACGAACCGGATGATGGAACAATATGGTAACCATCCATCCTTTCTGATGCTGGCCGCTGGTAATGAGCCGGCCGGTAAAAACCAGGTAACCTACCTGACCCAATTTATCCGTTACTGGAAGGAAAAAGATCCAAGGCGTATTTATACCGGAGCTTCGGTTGCAACCAGCTGGCCATTAGTACCCGAAAATGAATACATGGTGAAATCCGGTGCCCGCGGCTTAAACTGGGCCAACAGTCCCCCATCTTCTGCTGATGATTATGCCCTGACTGTTGAAAAGTACCAAGTGCCATTCATTCAACACGAACAGGGGCAATGGTGCGTCTTCCCCGATTTTTCTGAAATTTCAAAATACAAAGGTGCTTACCGGGCCAGGAACTTTGAATTGTTCAGGGATGATCTCCGTGAACAGGGGATGCTGGGCGAAGCAAAAAAAATGATGATGGCTTCCGGTAAACTCCAGGCCCTTTGTTATAAAATGGAGATCGAAAGATCATTACGCACCCCACATTTAGCAGGATTTCAATTACTGGGATTACAGGACTTTCCCGGACAAGGTACGGCCCTCGTGGGAGTACTCAATGCATTTTACGGGGAAAAAGGATATATCAGCAAAAAAGAATTCAGCCGTTTTTGCAACAGTACCGTCCCCTTGTTGAAATTATCAAAATTTACCTGGATGAATCAGGAAACACTAACAGCGGATGCGTTATTGTTTCACTATGGGAAGAAAGAACTCACACAACTGAAACTGCATTGGTCTATGCGTGATCAGTCGGGTAAAATAATTCGACAAGGGTTATTTGAACCTCCAACTGTTCCCACAGGTTCAACAACCTCCATCGGTCGGTTAACAATTGAGTTAGGAAATATCAAAACAGCTGGTCAGTTTACCATTCGCTTGCAGGTGATGGGTACCAGTTGGATGAATGAGTGGCCGGTTTGGGTTTATCCATCTTCACTTCCATCAACCGAAACGCAAGAGCTTTATACCACTGATACCCTGGATGAAAAGGCTGAAAAAATATTATCATCAGGTGGAAAGGTATTGCTGCTGCTGAATGGAAAAGTAAAAAAGGGGAGAGAAGTGATACAGGCATTTACACCTGTATTCTGGAATACCAGTTGGTTTAAAATGCGACCTCCTCATACACTTGGACTGCTGATGGATCCGGCACATCCGGTTTGGAAAAATTTCCCCACTGAATACCACAGTAACCTGCAGTGGTGGGAAATTGCCAATGGTGCCCAGGTCATGCACCTCGAAAAAATGCCAACCGGTCTCCAGCCGCTGATCAGAAGTATTGATACCTGGTTCATGAACCGGAGACTGGCCATGTTATTTGAAGTAAAGGTCAATGGAGGGCGATTAATGGTCTGCTCTGCAGATATTAGCAGCAATCTGGAACAAAGACCTGTGGCCCGTCAACTGGCTTATAGTATCCGGGATTATATGTCTGGTGAACTTTTCAAACCACAACTCTCGGTTTCAGTCAACCAGATCCGGGAACTGGTGACCAATGAATCTGAATTTGTATTTGATGCCTTTACAAAGGGAACTCCCGATGAACTCAAACCAGTAAAACAATAAAATAACGGTTATGCGGAATTATTTGTCAATGCTTGTTCTCTTTATGCTGCTTTTTTGCGGAAAGCAAACCAATGCCCAGCTAAAGCAAATCCAGTACCTCTCCGGTACCGATGCCGCCCATACCGTTGAATGGGATTTCTTTTGCACCGCCGGCCGCAATAGTGGTGAATGGAAAAAAATACAGGTACCCAGTTGCTGGGAATTGCAAGGCTTTGGAAATTATAATTATGGACGCGATTATAAAACCAATGGGAAAAACTACCGCTTTTATGATGAACAGGGTAAATACAAATATAGTTTCAGGGTGCCTGCAGCCTGGAGAGGCAAACAAGTGAATATTGTATTCGATGGCAGCATGACCGATACCGAAGTAAAGATCAACGGAAAATCAGCCGGTGCGATTCATCAGGGTGCCTTCTACCGGTTTAAATACGATATCAGCAACCTGATCAGTTTCAATCAACCCAACTTACTGGAAGTAACCGTGAGTAAGATGAGTGCCGATGCTTCTGTCAATAACGCAGAACGGTTGGCGGATTACTGGGTCTTTGGCGGCATCTTCCGGCCCGTTTTCCTCGAGGCCATGCCCAGGCAATATATAGACTATGTAGGAGTAGATGCAAAAGCAGATGGCTCATTCGCCTTGCAGGTATGGCCCAAAGGGCTCAATGCAAATGCCTCCGTAGTCGCCACTATTTTCGATGCAGCTAAAAAGCCAGTTGGAACAATAAAAGCAGCAGTGGGTAAATCAGATGAGCAACTCGTGTTACAAACTAAAATAGCCGGTATCAAAACCTGGACTTCTGAAACGCCAAATCTTTATTCAGTCAATGTGGCCTTAGTGGATGCCACCGGAAAAAAAATATATGAGCTAAATGAACGCTTTGGTTTCCGTACCATTGAAGTAAGGTACGGACAGGGAATATTTATCAATGGCACCCAGGTAAAAATGAAAGGCGCGAATAGACATTGCTGGTGGCCGGAAACAGGTCGCAGCCTGAGCAGAGCACAGGAATTACAGGATGCCCTGCTGATCAAAGAAATGAATATGAATGCTGTTCGCTGTTCACACTACCCACCCGATAAATATTTTTTGGAACTCTGCGACAGCCTGGGGATCTATGTACTGGATGAACTGGCTGGCTGGCAGAAATATTATTCCGCCAAAGCCGGTGAACCATTGGTGAAAGAACTGGTTTTACGTGATCTGAACCATCCATCTATTATCTTCTGGGATAATGGCAATGAAGGTGGCACCAATAAAGAACTGGATGATGATTTTGTAAAATGGGATTTTCAGAAAAGACCCGTCATTCATCCCCATCACCGCCCGGGTAACCAGTTCAACGGGATCGACTGCAATCATTATGAAGATTATTACAGTTCGCAAAAAATCCTCAACGACTCACTGATCTATATGCCCACAGAAATGTTGCATGCACAGGATGATGGTGGGGCCGGAGCAGCCATGGATGATTTCTGGAACCTGCACTGGAATGCACCAAAAAGTGGTGGCGTTTTCATTTGGGCACTTGTGGATGAAGCTGTAGTCAGAACAGATTTGAATAATGCACTTGATGCCAATGGCCTGAATGCAAACGATGGAATCCTGGGGCCACACCGGGAGAAAGAAGGCAGCTTTTATGCTTTGCGTGAAATATTTTCGCCAATACGATTAAGTCTCCCTGCACAACTACCGGCTGATTTCAACGGACAAATACCAATCGATAACCGCTTTCATTTCCTGAATGCCAATCAGTGTACCTATCACTGGGCGCTGGTGGATTTCAGCAAGCCCTTCGATCGTTTTGATGGCTACCAGCTTCGGCAAAAAGGAACAATAACATCGCCAAATATTGCGGCCGGACAAAAAGGTACACTCGCATTACAATTGCCAGAGGGCTACAGGAATTATGATGCACTGATAATTGTAGTTAAGGACAATTTTGGAAAAGAGTTGTACAAGTGGACAGCTGAGATCAAATCAAAAGAAGAACAGATCCGCGGATTCGTTACCAGTAAAAAGGATTCCACTTTTATCCGTGAAACCGATACACTCTATACCCTCACCGGAGGAGAAGTCAGTATCATGCTGGATAAAAAATCAGGCAATCTCTTTACTACAAAAAATACGGCCAATGATTATGTATTATCCTTTAATAATGGGCCGGTACTGGTAAAAGGCACTGCGGCACTCAGTTCATCCCGTGCATACAGAGAAGGGGATGAAGTAGTGGCAGAATTTAATTATACAGGTAATCTGAAGTATACCCGCTGGCGGATGAACAGCAGCGGCTGGACCAGTCTGGAATACGAGTACAGCAACGAAGGCGATCTTCCGTTCACCGGTATCAGTTTTTCTTATCCGGAAAATTATGTTCTCGGCTCCCGCTGGCTGGGTAAAGGGCCATCCCGGCAATGGAAAAACAGGCTGGCCGGTACACCGGTAAATGTCTGGCAGAATGTATATAATAATACGCATACCGGTTATGCAGCCCATATCTACCCTGAGTTCAAAGGGTATTTTGGCAATATCACCTGGATGGAATTGAGTACTGTTGAGGGAAAATTATTTATTGCCTCACCCGATACGGGTTTATTTGTCCGGCTTTTTGATTTTTATGCATTGAGTGCAGCCGCCAAACCTCACCCGGAAATACCAAACGGAAGTATTTCATTTCTGGATTGCATTCCGCCAATCGGTACCAAACTGGCAACAGGACTTACCACCAATACCAAAGTGTACGGTCCGCAAAGCGAACTCAATCATGTCACCGGGTCTAAAAAACGTACCTTGTATTTTTACTTTGGCATGCCAAAAGTATCGCTGACCAAAGAGAATTATACAAGACCAGCCGTGGATAACGTTTTTTAATGACCCCGTCAGGTCCGTATGACCCCGTCAGCGGTCCGAAGGACCCTGACGGCGGTCTAAAGGCTGACCCCGTCAGCGGTCTACTAGACCCTGACGGCGGTCTCAAATAGAAAAATATATGAAACTAACCTTCATACTTCTCACTCTTCTCTCCCTCAACTCCTTCGCTCAGTCCATCAACCGCCAGGCTGTGTTAAAGCGACATAATATTAAAGTAAACCAATTCGACTCCCTTTCCTCCATCTCATTAGGCAATGGCAATTTTGCCTTTACCGCTGATGCAACCGGCATGCAATCTTTTCCGGATGCTTATGCCAATGGTGTTCCGTTAGGTACACAATCTACCTGGGGCTGGCATAGTTTTCCTAATACCGAAAACCTTCGCATTGAAGAAACGCAGAAAGTATATGATCTCGAAGGGAGAAAGATTTCTTATACCGTACAATTAAAAGAGCCGGAGAGAGCAAAGAAAGCGGTTGAGTATTTCAGGGTGAATCCACATCGGCTCCAGTTGGGAAATATCGGTATGGAGATTACTAAAAAAGATGCTACACTGGTTGCTGTAAATGATATCAAGAATATCAGACAGGAACTGGACCTCTGGACCGGCATTCTCACCAGTTCCTTTACCGTAGAGGGGGTTCCGGTGAAAGTGATCAGTTTTTGTCACCAGCAACGCGATGCCCTTGGCTTTTCCATTGAATCGCCGCTATTGCAAACCGGACAAATAAAAATCAGGCTGCGTATCCCATTCCCCAATGGTCAATGGAAAGATGTCGGGAATAATATGGTAAAGGGTAATATGCAGACTTCTTATTTTACGCCCAGGTCATGGTCCGCTGTATTTTCCGCTGCAATTGATTCGGCTAATTACTCGATTTATACCAGTTGGGAAGGCAAGGCACAAATACAACAAAAAACGGATCATTATTATTTAATTGTTCCGGGAACTGGAAAGCAATTCAACTTCACGGTTTTGTTTATTCCGCACCAGATCATTCCGGTCCCTTTTAAATTTCAGGACGACCTCAAAATCAGCAGTTCACAATGGAAAAAATTCTGGACCTCAGGCGGCGCAGTTGATTTTTCAGGAACCAAAGATCCCAGGGCATTTGAAATTGAAAGAAGGACAGTCCTCTCACAATACCTTACAAAAATTCAGTGTTCTTCAGCCTATCCGCCTCAGGAAACCGGGCTGACTTACAACAGCTGGTATGGTAAACCACATCTCGAAATGCATTGGTGGCATGCCGTGCATTACGCCCAATGGGGCAGGGTAGAATTGATGGAAAAAAGTCTTGACTGGTATTTTTCTGTGGCAGCTAAAGCATATGCCATTGCAAAAAGACAGGGCTTCGATGGCTTACGCTGGCAAAAAATGACCGATCACAATGGAGATGAAGCACCATCATCTGTAGGTGCCTTCCTGATCTGGCAACAACCACACTTTATTTATATGGCGGAATTGTTGTACAGGGCAAAACCCGGTAAAGAAGTATTGAATAAATACAAAGATCTTTTATTCGCTACTGCCGATTTTATGGCCTCCTTTCCAAGTTATGATGCAGCTACCGGTAAGTATAAACTTGGAAAAGGACTGATTCCCGCACAAGAATGTTTTGAAGCAGTACAGACTTTCAATCCAACCTACGAACTGGCCTACTGGAGCTGGGGATTACAAATGGCGCAGGAATGGAGAAAGCGATTGGGTTTGCCGCGTGAACCCAAATGGGATACCATCATTCAACAACTTTCCCCTTACCCGCAGAAAAACGGTTTATACCTCGCTGCTGAAAATACACCCGATTGTTATCAACCTGGTTCCCGATACCTCACAGATCATCCTGCCGTTCTGGGTGCCTATAGTTCTTTGCCCGCTGTCCATGGATTAGATACCATCGTCATGCGACAAACACTGGATACCGTTTGGAAAGTATGGCAATGGAAGGATACATGGGGCTGGGATTTTCCACTCACGGCCATGACAGCAGCCCGGCTCCACTTGCCGGAAAAAGCGGTGGATGCCCTGCTCATGCCCATCAAGACCAATACCTATCTTGTGAATGGACATAATTACCAGGACGAACGGTTAACGATTTATCTTCCAGGAAACGGAGGGGTTTTAAATGCAGTGGCATTCATGTGTACAGGGGGAGATGCCGATCATACAACCAATCCCGGTTTTCCCAAACAATGGAAAGTTAAATGGGAAGGATTGAAAAAATTATTCTGAACCATGTTGCGTAAACTAGCATTCTTCTTTGCCATTTGCCTGATGTCAGGGCATACTGTGTGTTCTCAGAAGATAAAGGAACGTACCATATCTGTTGGAAAAGCATGGTCGTCCAATACGGTGAATACAGTCGTATTCCGTAAAAATTCATTGTGCAGTGATGGAAAATTACAATACATCGCTTTTTATGACAAAGAAGGATTCGTGATTCTCGGAAAAAGAAAAATCAACAGCCGCAAATGGGATTTCAGGATTACCAATTTGTTCGGCAACATTTATGATTCGCACAATTCTATCAGTATCATGACAGATGGCGAGGGCTATTTGCACATCGCCTGGAATCACCATGGCAATCAGCTGCATTATACAAGAAGCAAAAATCCGGCTTCATTGGATTTATTGCCGGAAATGCAAATGAGTGGTTTGCTTGAAAATTCAGTCACCTATCCGGAGTTCTTTTCCCTGCCTGGAGGGGACCTTTTATTTCTCTATCGGGATGGCCGCTCCGGAAAGGGTAACCTGGTTATCAACCGTTATGACCTGGCAAATAAGAAATGGAACCTGCTGCACAGTAACCTGATTAGTGGTGAAGGTCAGCGAAATGCTTACTGGCAGACCGTAGTGGATCACAAGGGATCCATCCATCTTTCCTGGGTCTGGCGCGAATCACCCGATGTGGCCACCAATCATGATCTCTGTTATGCGCGCTCCGATGATGGAGGCAAAACCTGGAAAAAGTCAACAGGTGAAACCTATGAATTGCCTGTTACGCAGGCTTCTGCAGAATACATTTGCCGGATACCCATGAACAGCGGTTTAATTAACCAGACAAGCATGTGTGTAACTGCCGACAATATGCCCATGATTGCCACCTACTGGAAAGGACCTGAGGACGCAGTGATTCAGTATAAGGTGGTATATAAAGACGGTGATAAATGGAAAGTCAATAATACCGGATTTCGAACTACATCTTTATCAATGGAAGGAGCCGGGACCAGACATTCCGCTATTTCAAGACCACAGATCATCAGTTGGAACAGGAGCGGAAAAACAGCAGCAGCGCTGATCTTTCGGGATGAAAGCTTCGGAACTAAAGTGTCTGTGGCCTGCATACCTGATATCCGGGGCAAAAAGTGGACGCTCTGGCATTCTGCAATGGGCGCTGTGGGTGCATGGGAACCTTCATTTGATACGGAATTGTGGAGAATGAAAAAACGGCTTGACCTCTTTTTATTAAATTCAGCAGCAGGGAGTGATAATGACAAACAAATAAAACCTGCAGAAGATATGTTACGTGTTTTGTCACTTCGGTTTAGATAAAATATTATGAAGAAATTGATCCTTCCATACTTGTTCTTTATTCCAATGCTGGGTCAGTCACAACAACAACCAGCACAACCACTTTGGCATAATAAAGAACGGAAAGTACATTACCTCCCAAAAGGGAATGATTTTGTTTGCGTCAATCCTGTTTTGCGATTCAACCGTGCCTTGTACGGAACCAATACCGCCTTTCGCGTGGAGGCTGGTGATCTCCCTGAATTTGCCATGTATATGCCGGGTATGGGCGGCAACCTGCAACTGGCCCTGCAAAACGGTGATAAACACAAATGGCTGATCCGGGCAAATAACATTAAAACAACATACCGGGCTGGCAGTATGTTGTATGAAATCAGAGATTCATTACTGGGTGCTGGTGTCTTACATTTATCCGTTGTGGCATTAAGCGATGCCGAGGGAATGGTCATTAAAGTAAAAGGAGAAGCAGTTCCGGCTTCGGTGAATCTGGTCTGGATCTATGGCGGTGCCTCCGGCAAAAAATTCTCCCGTGATGGCGATATCGGTGCCGACCCGGAATCATCTTTCTATCTCAAATCAGAAAACTGTACTGATAACCGGTACAAGCTACTCGATGGAAAATTCATACTCAGTTATGGCACCGGTAAAGTGTTAACCGAATCGGAGCGATACGAAATTCAAACAGTTCCGGAATCAGCCCTTAAAGGAGAGATACCAGCAGAAGCCAAACAGATCACCGGAATTTATCCTCCGGCAACAATAGTAAAACTGATTGATCCAGGCAAACCGGAACTGGCCTTCAATTATCTGGAACCGGTTCTTCCCCGCTTTTGTATCAGTGGTAGGAAGCCAATTAATGAGAAGGAAGAGTATTTCCTTTTTTATAATTCAGCAACACCGGTTAACGACCTTCCCGCCCTTGCATTTGAAAAAGCAGAAGCATCGAGGGCTGCGCTCGCTGGCAGGATCACTGTGAGTACGCCGGATCCTTACCTCAATACATTGGGCAGTGCATTGGCCGTTGCAGCAGATGCCATTTGGGAGTCTCCCAGTTTTATGCATGGCGCTGTTGCCTGGCGAATGCGTTTACCCGGCTGGCGGGGTGGGTATGTAGCTGATCCGTTGGGCTGGCACGATCGTGCCCGCACCAATTTTGATGCCTATGCGCGCTCACAGCTGACCAAACCAGCAACCATGGGGGTTGTGATGGATACTGCGATTCAACTCGCAAGACACCTGGAGAAAGTCGGCACCCAGTTATTCAGCGAAGGATATATCACCCGCAATCCGGATGGATATATTGGAGCACATCACTATGATATGAACCTGGTCTATATTGATCAGCTGCTCAATCATTTTAATTATACCGGTGATACAGCCTATGTGAGAAAAATGTGGCCCTTGCTGAAAAGACACCTGGCCTGGGAGAAAAAGAATTTTGATGCAGATGATGATGGATTGTATGATGCCTATGCTGCCATCTGGGCCAGCGATGCTTTGCAATACAGCGGGGGGGGAGTGACCCACTCCAGCGCTTATAATTTCAGGGCCTTTACCGAAGCAGCATCATTAGCCAAACTGATCGGTGAAGATGGTACTGTATTTGAAAAGGAAGCAGCCAAAATTTTAAAGTCAATTCATTATCATTTGTGGATGCCCGGACTCGGCTGGTATGCTGAATACAAAGATCTCCTGGGTAATAAACTGGTCCATCCTTCTGCGGGATTGTGGACCGTCTACCATGCCATCGACAGTAAAGTTCCCGATCCATTTAAGGCATATCAACTGGTTCGTTATGTGGAGAATCATATTCCCCATATACCAGTGGTCGCAAAAGGCTGGAATGAAAAAGATCTTTATTTGCTCAGTGAAACCAACTGGCAACCCTATACCTGGAGCCTGAACAATGTAGTGGGCTCTGAAAACCTGCATACCGCCCTGGCTTACTGGCAGGCCAATCAAAAGGAAGATGCATTCAAACTCTGGCGCAGCACTGTTTTAGAAACCATGTACCTCAGTGCCGGCCCGGGAAACTTTCAGCAATTAAGTTTTTATGATGCCATGCGGGGTGAACTCTACCGCGACTTCGCAGATGGTGTTGGCATGATGGCCCGTAGTCTCGTAGAAGGACTCTTCGGTATCCAGCCGGATGCCCTGAATGACCGGATCATTATTCGCCCGGGGTTCCCAGCGAATTGGGACAGCGCCCGTATTCAAACACCGGATATTGATTTTCGCTTTCAGCATAATCAATCAGAAAGCGTATACAGCGTCCGGCAACTCGGTACCGGTAAAGCAAGATCCCTGCGGCTGGTTATTCCGGTGATCAGTGACAGCATAGCTGCCATTATTGTGAATGGGAAGAAAACAAATTTCACGATGGAGCCCGACCGGATAGGTATTCCTGCCATCAGCATCAATACTCCTTCGATGGCGGATATCCATATCAGTATTCAATGGGCAGGTAAACCCATCCGGAGCATATCCATCAAACAACAATATCAGCATCATGAAAAGATGATCATCAGCAGTAAGGATCATCAGGCATTCAAATTATTTGATCCGCAAAGGGTACTGACTGGAGTTACCATTCGAAACAATTCCTTAATGGCCGGATTGCGGAAAGCGGATGGTCACAAAACATTTTTTGTAAGAACAAAGCAAGGGCAGTTTGTCTGGTGGCAACCCTTCAATATTTTTATCAGTACTATCAATCCTGTTTCCCCGCCAACAACTTCAAATAAAGTACCCCGGTACGAAACAGTTAATATCAGTCAGGCATTCAATTGCAGGGTAACCGATATCTTCAAACAAAAATATTTGTCGCCCCGCCCCGTTTCACCCACCCTGCAACTGCCGGTGAGTGGTATCGGTAACTGGGCCTATCATTCCCTGCAGGTAAATCTGTCCGACAGCGGATTAAGAGCGAAAGCCGGCCCTGGACAAACATTTACCACTGCAGCCGGACTCCCTTTCAAAACTCCCAATGATACCATTCAAAAGAATATCGTATTTGCTTCTATGTGGGATAATTTTCCGGATTCCATAGTCATCCCCTTAAATGGACAATCATCCCGCGCCCATTTTCTCATGGCAGGTAGCACCAATACCATGCAAAGCAGATTGGTCAACGGAACGATCAGGGTTAATTATACAGATGGGACTTATGAAGAGCTGGAATTAATCAATCCCGAAAACTGGTGGCCCATTGAGCAGGATTACTATGTAGACGGATTTGCTTTCACCATAGGGCAAACACGTCCGGTTCGGATTGCTTTGAAAACCGGAAAAGAAATTGCAGAAGGATACAAATACAGTTCCATCAAAGGATTTACAGGTTATGCCATTGAAGGAGGTGCCGCAACAGTATTGCATCTTCCCCTGCGTTCCGGGAAGATGTTAAAGAACCTTGTACTGAAAGCTATTGCCAATGATGTGGTGATCGGTTTGATGAGTATTACCTTAGAAAGATAATTCATGAAAAGATTTCTTGCTTCCCTGACGGGCCTCCTGTTTTGTTGGATTGCCGCAGCGCAACAAAGTGACAGTGTCTATCTTTTTTCCTATTTCAAGAACAACGGGAAAGATGGATTGCACCTGGCCTGGAGTGCAGATGGTTTAAAATGGACCGCCCTCCATAGAGACCAGTCCTTGCTCCAGCCTGTTCTTAGCCGCGATTCCCTCATGAGGGATCCCTGCATCATTCGCGGGGAAGATGGTTTATTTCATATGGTATGGACCGTCAGCTGGAACCAGCGGGGGATCGGCTATGCTCATTCAAAAGATCTGATCCACTGGAGTGAACAACAGTATATCCCGGTCATGCATCATGAAGACTCCGCACGTAACTGCTGGGCCCCGGAGATTACTTATGACCGCCGGAAAAAACAATACATGATTTATTGGGCTACGACCATTGCAGGAAAGTATCCTGCAGACCCCAAAGTGGAGAACGGATACAATCACCGGATGTATTATGTCATCACTAAAGACTTCAAATCTTTTTCCCGCACAAAATTATTATACAATAAAGGATTCAATGTCATCGATGCCAGTATTGTGAATGTCGGCAAACGATATATCATGTTTCTGAAGGATGAAACCCGGAATCCACCTCAGAAAAACATCCGGATAGCGACCAGTAAAAAATTGAACAAAGGATATTCCGCTCCCTCTGTTCCGATTACCGGTAATTACTGGGCGGAAGGACCCACCGCTTTCCGGCAGGGGAATAAATGGATTGTTTATTTCGATAAATACCGCGATCACCGTTATGGTGCTATTCAGTCCACCGACCTGGTGAACTGGACCGAAATATCCGAAAGCATTTCTTTGCCTCCAGGCATCAGGCACGGTACCATATTACAAATCAGCAAGTCGGAGCTGCAACCCCTCCTGGAGCTTTAATCAGTCTATTTCTTTTACCCGGTTGATCAGTAAGCTGATCAAAATACCAAGCAAGGCAATCACCGCAAAAGAAACGGGGAGTCCGGCCAGTTCCGCAATATAACCGATCAGTGGCGGACCCATCAGGAAGCCAAAGAACCCAACCCCCGATACGGTGGCAATGGCAATACCGCTGGCCACTTCTTTAACTTTTCCAGCTGTACTATACATAAGTGGGATGATACTGCTTACCCCCAATCCTACAATCATAAAACCAATGGTCGCAACAATCAGTGATGGAAATAAAACGGCAATCATCATCCCTGAAAAAATCAATAGTCCGCTCAACTGAACCATTCGCCTGCGGCCAAAACGCTTTGCCAGGCCATCACCGGTGAACCTGCCAGTTGCCATCATGATCATAAAGGAGGCATATCCCAATGAAACAAAATATCCTTTAGCAGCTACCACTTCACGGAAATACACGCCACTCCAGTCAAACATACATCCCTCCGCACTTAAGCAGCAAAAAGCAATGGCGCCCAGCAATAACAAACTCCCATGCGGTCTCTTGATTCTTTTAAAAGAAGAAGCGGATTTACTCACAGGAGTCAGCAGTAAATATTTTTGAAAAGAAAGGGCCGTAATTGCAACCAGTCCTGCTATTATCAGGAAATGATACCAGGGGCGCAGATCCAGTTTCATCATCAATGCGCCGATCAGTGCTCCGCTAAAACCGGCCGTGCTCCAGATACCGTGGAAGCTGGACATAATCGGCCGTTCATAAATTCGTTCTGCATGAAGGGCCTGTGTATTCACGGATATATTGCAAAGATTGCCGCATATGCCAAAGCTGAAAAGGGCCAGTGCCAGCTGCCATGGCGCCTGCACCAGTCCGATATTCGTTAGTGATACTGCATATCCGATAATTGCAATGCGGAGTACATATTTGCTGCCAAAGCGGGTAACCGCTCTTCCCGAAAAGGGCATTGTGAGTAATTGTCCTGCCGGTAATGCCAGTAAAATACTTCCCAAACCCGCTTCACTCAGTTGCAAGGCATTTTTAATATCAGGGATCCGGCTGGCCCAGCTGGCAAATGATAAACCCTGGCAAAAGAAAAATACAGCAACAGCGGTACGTGCTTGTTCTTTGCTGAAAGTTTCGGGAATGATGGCTTTTGTCTCCAAGATGGATGCGAAATTAATTGAATTTGTTTCAGGATGCGGCAGGATGCAGGCCGATGGGCCCTGTTTTATCTTTCTGCTTCTAAAACGATGCTTGTCATGCTGCTAACAGCAATTCGCCCGCTGTCATTCCTCCTTATTTGCTGCTGCTGTATGGCCGGGCATCTGTCTGCACAACTGAAAATCGCCAATGTTTTCTCTAATGATATGGTCCTGCAACGGGATCAACCGGTAAGAATTTGGGGTACGGCTGATAATGGGACATTGATTACCCTGCAGTTTGCCGGACAAACAAAACAGTGCACTACAGAGCTTAACCGTAAATGGATGATTACACTGTCGCCCATGCCTGCATCAGCTCAGGCACAGGAAATGCTGGTTTATACTGCGACAGAAAAAATTACTTTAACAGGGATCCTTACAGGTGATGTCTGGCTTTGCAGCGGACAAAGCAATATGGAATATACTTTTGATCGAAAGCTGAAACGTTATGCCGCTCCCAAAAAAGGAGCCGATTTCACAGAGAAGGAACTCGCAGCCATGCCTGATCCGGCCGGTATCCGGTATCTCTATGCAGAAAGAACGGTGAAAAAATACCCGCAGTTTCCCGGTAATGGATGGTTTACCAACCAGGATACCACCGTTCGCTATGTCAGCGCTATTGGTTATTTTTTTGCAAAAGAAATTTATCAGGCAACCGGAGTGCCGATAGGAATCATCTCCTCTTCCTGGGGAGGCACAAGGGTGGAACAATGGACCCCGCCGGGGGCCTATTCCATTTCGCCAACCTTCCGCCATTTGATGACTACGGATACTTTTAAAATTGATGATATTAAACCCGGACAAATGTACCGGGGCATGATTGAACCACTGATCCCAATGGCCATTAAAGGGGTGCTCTGGTACCAGGGTGAAAGTAATTGCATGATCGAGGACCAGGACACCTATCGGGAAAAGATGATGGTCATGGAACTCCAGTGGCAGAAAGATTTTCGCAATGCATCACTTCCTTTTTACACAGTGCAGATTGCGCCCTATCTCTATAGTGCACGTAAGGACCCTAAAAAACATACTGAAGAATTATTGCCCCTTTTCTGGGAAGCACAAACAACCTGTACTACACTGCCATCAACTTATATGGTGGTAACCACGGACCTGGTCGATAACCTGAAAGATATTCATCCTTCTTACAAATGGGTCATCGCCCACCGCCTGGCCCAACAGGCACTACAGGTGGAATATGGAAAACCCAATCCGGAAAGTTTCAGTCCGCAGTTCAGCAATGCAAAAAGAAAAGGGAAGGAACTCGTTCTGAGCTTTAATAAGTTGCCAAATGGGTTCAGACAACCGGCTGCTGACAGCCTCAACTGGTTTTCCATTGCCGACAAGAGCGGAAAATTCCTGCCGGCAACGGCGAAAATCAGCGGGTCAAATATTGTTGTAAGCAATCCATCCATTAACAAACCAAAATATGTCCGTTTCGCCTGGAATGAGCGGGCAATGCCCAATCTTTTCAGTAGTGATGGTCTCCCTGTCATTCCATTCCGTAACGATTCATTTAAATAGATCATCATGTTCAACAGAATACTGCTTTGCTGTTTTATCCTTTCATCCCTTAGTATCCGTGCACAGGTAGCAGTACCTGCCTGGGTGAAAAACACAGGAGCGAAGACTTTTCCTGCAATAAAACAGATATATTATGTCAATGATTTTGGAGCAGTGAGTGACACGGTTACTGTGAATACCAAATCAATACAAAAAGCCATTGATGATTGTGCGGCCAAAGGCGGGGGCATTGTCGCTTTTCGTCCAGGTACCTATGTATCCGGCAGTGTTTTCGTAAAGTCAAATGTTCATCTTAGGATCGATAAAGGAGTGCTGCTCCTGGGTTCACAGGATTTTGCTGACTATCCGGATATGCAAACCCGGATTGCCGGTATTGAAACCAGCTGGCCGGCAGCATTAATTAATATCCTCGATGTCAAAAACGCCGCTTTAACAGGCGAAGGGATTGTGAATGCCCGCGGAAAATTCTGCTGGGATAAATACTGGGCCATGCGCAAGGACTATGATAAGAAGGGCCTGCGCTGGATTGTTGACTATGACGCCAAAAGGGTTCGTACGGTTCTGGTGCAAAATTCAAGTGATGTCAGCATCAAAGGACTGACATTTAAAAATGCCGGCTTCTGGACCATTCAACTCTTGTATTCAACCCGCTTAACAGTTAATGGTGTTGTGATTCGCAATAATGAAGATGGCAGCGGCCCCAGTACCGACGGGATTGATGTGGATTCCTCCACCTGGACCTTGATTGAAAATTGTGATATTGATTGTAATGATGATAATTTTTGTTTGAAAGCTGGGCGCGACTGGGACGGTCTCCGTGTCAATCGGCCAACAGAATATGTGGTGATTCGTAAAAGTGTGGCGCGCCGTGGGGCCGGACTGGTAACATTGGGAAGTGAAACATCGGGTAGCATCCGCCATATCTACTGTACGGATCTTTTTGCAAAACATACCGATAATGGATTGCGGATCAAATCAGCCACTACCCGTGGGGGCACTGTGGAAGATGTTTATTTTGTGAATTCTGTGCTCGACTCCGTTCGCAATGCCTATCAGTTTAATTTGAACTGGTATCCCGCGTATAGTTACAGCGAATTGCCAAAGGGGTATAGTTATGATTCTATTCCACAGCACTGGAAAGCCATGCTCCAGAAAGTAACACCGGCAGAAAAAGGAATACCACATACAAAAGATTTTTATATCAGCAATGTAAAAATCACCCATGCGGCAAAAGCATTTGAGGTTAACGGACTCGAGCAGTCGCAGATTGAAAATTTCAATTTCAACAACTCCCATGTCTCTGCCAGTGTGCTGGGGGATATGGTATTCGCCAAAAACTGGAAGTTCAAAAATTTCGAACTCAATATCAGCCAGAAACCGGAAGAGAAAAAGAAAGCCGGAGGGATTGCAGAAGATGAACGTCTAAAATAAAATCAGCCATGAAGCAATTATTTTTAGTATTTACAGTAGTCATCTCTTTGTCTTCGCTTGCCCAGTACAAAATGGAATACCTCAACAGAGGTTTACATGCTGTGCCGGATGGAAAGGGAAATGTGCTGATCAGCTGGCGGCTTTTTGGGACAGAAGACAGTACGGCTAATTTTAATTTATATAAATCAGCAGCCGGAAAAACACCCGCAGCAAAATTTGTTGTAACAAAAGCTACCTCATACCTCGATCAACTGGATACTACAACAACTTGTACCTATACCCTCAAAGCAGTTATGAATGGCAAAGAGGAAAAACAGGGAACAAGTATTCAGCTGGTGCCGGGTTTAAAAAAATACCTGGCCATCCCCCTGCAAACACCAACCGGCTATGCTGCCAATGATGCCAGTGTAGGTGATATGGATGGCGATGGTGATTATGAAATCGTCATTCATATGACCGGGAAAGGAAAGGATAATTCACA
The DNA here is from genome assembly GCA_016720745.1 of Chitinophagaceae bacterium. Lineage (GTDB taxonomy): Bacteria > Bacteroidota > Bacteroidia > Chitinophagales > Chitinophagaceae > JJ008. The sequence goes on from JADKKA010000019.1 coordinate 655,957, forward strand.
GGGTGGTTTCACGGACCCTCCGATATTTCAATGTTATACATTGGAAGGAAGTCTGCTCTGGAGCATCAATCTCGGAAAAAATATCAGGGAAGGAGCCCACTACTCACAGTTCATGGTCTATGATTTTGACAGTGATGGGAAGGCAGAAATAGCCATGAAAACGGCTGATGGCAGCATCGATGGAAAGGGAACAGTCATTGGCGATAGCAGCAAAGATTACCGTAATGAAAAAGGATACATTCTTTCCGGACCTGAATACCTGACCATTTTCGATGGACTCACCGGCGAAGCGCTCTCTACTGTTGATTACATCCCGCCACGTCATGGCAAACTCAATCCTTCTACAGAAGAACTCAAGGCAGTCTGGGGCGATGGCTATGGTAATCGGATGGATCGTTTCCTGGCCTGTGTGGCCTACCTGGACGGACAGCACCCATCGCTGGTGATGTGCAGGGGCTACTATACTAAGACAGTATTGGCCGCATTTGATTTTAAGAATAAGCAACTGGTCAAACGCTGGGTTTTTGATTCTGATGCGAATGGCAACAAAAGCTTTGCTGGTCAGGGTAATCATAATTTATCAGTAACCGATGTGGATGCTGATGGCAGGGACGAAATTGTTTATGGACAAATGACAATCGATGATAACGGGAAAGGTTTGTACACGACCGGCATTGGTCATGCCGATGCCTTGCATGTAAGTGATCTTGATCCATCCCGTCCGGGATTGGAAGTATTCAGTATTCAGGAGCATTTCGGTGATGCGGGTGCAAATTTCAGGGATGCTGCCACAGGGGAAGTGATTTGGAAAAAAGCGTCTGTAAAAGCAGGTGATGATGGCGAAGGACCAGGACGCGGTCTGGCCCTCGATATTGATCCCCGCTATGAAGGATATGAATGCTGGGTGGCGGGTGCTGGCATTACTGGTTTGTTTGATAATAAGGGAAACAAAATTGCCGAGCGTACTCCTGCCTGCAATATGGGTATTTACTGGGACGGAGATCCGCTCAGCGAAATTCTCAATGGCGTAAATATCAGTAAATGGGATTATGATAGCAGCAGGGCCTATAAAATATTTGATGCCAGAGAGGAAGGCTGTGCCAGTAATAACGGTACAAAGGCCAACCCATGTCTGAGTGCAGATATTCTGGGCGACTGGAGAGAGGAATTGATCTGCAGAACTGCGGATAGCAAAGAATTACGGATTTATTCCACTGCCATCCCTTCCAGCCTGAAATTGTATACGCTGATGCATAACCCGCAATACCGGTTAAGCATTGCCTGGCAGAATGTGGCTTACAACCAGCCACCGCATGTCAGTTATTACCTGGGCCAGGGAATGAAACTGCCACCCAAACCGCCCATCCAGATTGTAAAGCCGGTTAAGCAATAATAAGATCTTTGAATACACCAGTAACCAACCGTGGTACTGTTCCGAGAATGAATCTTTTCAACTGATTCCATTATTCGTGCATTCGTGGCCTTCATTTTATTCGTGAATTAGTGGCAATCAATTTATTCGTGAATTCGTGGCTCATAAATTCCTGAATTTGTAGCCACGAATTCAGGAATTAGTTCTTTTAATTTATAAAGCAGTACCAAATTCCTTTCGCGTATTTGCCCGGATATTTTCCGGAAAAAACCAGTTTATACTGTGGAAAAAGCATTTTAATGCTCAATCAGTATTACTAGCTTTCCTGGCAAAATAGTAGTGAAATGAGTGGACTGATTTATCCAAAAGAATCTTACGATATCATTGGTATCTGCATGGAGATACACCGTTTGTTAGGGCCCGGTTTACTGGAAATAGTGTACAAAGATGCCCTGGAATATGAGTTTAGGAAAAAGGCTGTACTGTACGAGCGGGAAAAGGAATACATGGTAAGATATAAAGATGTGATCCTTCCTCATCGGTTTTATGCCGATTTTGTGGTGCTCGACAAAATAATACTGGAGGTCAAAGCAGTCAGCAACCTGCAAAATGAATCCATCGCCAGGGCGATCAATTACCTGAAAATTTCAGGTAACAGACTGGGATTGGTGGTTAATTTTGGTACTGATGAGTTAGTGTACAAAAGAGTGGTTTTTTAATTTTTAAAATAGGAAAGTATAGCTGGTAATAATTAATAGCAACAATGAAACGTAATTTTTTAATCACCCTGTTTCTTGCCGCCCTGCTTCCATTCGGACAGCAAAAGCCAGTAGTATATATCATTGGTGACTCGACCGTCAGGAACACCAACAGTCCCCAGTGTGGCTGGGGTCAAATGTTGCACGAGTTCGTGGACAGTACCAAAATTGGGATCAGCAACCAGGCCATGGCCGGAAGAAGCACCCGCACTTTTGTAAAAGAAAAAAGATGGGAAAAAGTGGTTAACTCCCTGCACCCGGGTGATTTTTTACTCATGCAGTTTGGACATAATGAAGGGAGCAAACCCGATACCTCCAAAGCGGGTTACCGCGGAGTGCTTCGTGGAACAGGCGAAGACAGCGTGCAGCTTACCTGGCCCGATGGTAGTATAGAAACAGTTCATAGCTATGGCTGGTACCTCCGGAAATTTATCCGTGAGGCAAAAGCCAAAGGAGCAACCCCCATTGTATGTTCCATGATCCCCCGAAATCAGTGGAATTACTCCGTAAAAGGAGATACAACAAGTAAACAATTGGTCAAAAGAGCCGGCAATGATTTCGGGAAATGGGCCATGGAAGTGGCGCAGGCAGAGCAGGTGGATTTTATTGACCTGAATACTATTTCGGCTGATAAATATGATGAGATAGGGCCTGACGCGGTAAAAAAATATTTTCCCGGCGACCATACCCATACCAATGAGGAAGGTGCCAGGGTTAATGCAGCATCTGTCGCATCAGGGATCCGTTTATTAAAGAAATCCGGTCTTCAGCAATATTTAAAATAAAAACATGTTACGAACTCGTTTTATTCTCTTATTGACAATAGCGCTCACCGCTTTTTGCTCCTTTGCCCTTCTGAAAAAGAAGAAGCCGGTTTTTTATATTATTGGCGACAGTACCGTTAGAAATGGTGATGGTACCGGAAAAGGACAACAATGGGGATGGGGTAGTTTTATGGCTCCCTACTTTGATACAACAAAGATTGGCGTGCAAAACCATGCCATTGGCGGAAGAAGCAGCCGCACTTTTATCACAGAAGGCAGGTGGGATAAAATTCTTCAAACACTTAAAAAAGGGGATTATGTCATCATGCAGTTCGGACACAACGATGCCAGTCCGCTCGATGATACGGCCCGTGCAAGAGGGGTGATCCGTGGTATTGGTGAAGACAGTACCGAAATCTGGAACCCCATCCGGAAAATAAAGGAAGTAGTACATACCTATGGTTGGTATATGCGTAAGTATGTACGCGAAACAAAGGCGAGAGGTGGCACCGCCATCATTTGCTCACTGGTGCCACGTAATAACTGGAAAGATGGAAAAGTAAACCGTTCGGCAGATTCATGGGCGCTTTGGGCAAAGCAGATTGCCGAACAGGAAGGGGCATTCTTTATCGACCTGAATGAATTGGTCGCGGCAAAATATGAGGCATTGGGCGAAACAGCGGTAAAGAAATTTTTTCCGGCAGATAATACACATACGAATGAAGAAGGCGCCCGGATCAATGTGGCTACGGTAGTGGACCAGCTTCGTTTACTCAGGCCGGGATCATTAACAAAGTATCTGAATCAATAAGCAATCATAAAACAAACAGCATGCAACGAGTGGCTTTTAAAATGCAATTGTTCAAAGGACAGGAGGCTGAATACAAAAAACGCCATGATCAGTTATGGCCCGAACTGGAATCCCTGCTTAAAGAAACCGGAATCATGGAATACAGCATTTTCCTGGATGAAGTAACCGGCGATTTATTCGGCGTGCTGAAAATCAGTGACGCATTGAAACTGGACGCATTGCCGGATCAGCCGGTGATGAAAAAATGGTGGGCCTATATGAAGGATATCATGGCATCCAATCCGGATAACTCCCCGGTGAGTATCCCCTTACAGGAAGTTTTTTATATGCCCTGATCAATCCTCTTTATCACTATCCAGCAGGTGATTGATGCGGGGAATAAATTTCAGGATAGAATGGAAATTCTTCCGGTAATGCTTTTTATCCAGCTTATAGTAGAACGCCCCTTTTTTTGAACCAAGCTTATCTTTTTCTTTCTGTTTGATCAGCATCCCGGTTGAAATTATTTTCCGGCTGAAATTCCCTTTATCAAATTTGGTGTCATACACATCCTCAAAAAGGCTTTGTAAAAGAGGAAGTGTAAAAAGTTGGGGGAGGAGTTCAAATAACAAAGGGTGCAAAGCTGCTTTATATCTTAATTTCTGACGGGCCGTTTGCACCATTTGGGGGTGGTCGAAAATCAAATCCGGAATTTCATCCAGTTTGAACCATTCCGCATGGAATTCATCATTCAGCCTTTGCTCATACTGATGAATATCAATCAGCGCAAAATAGGCAATGGATACCGTTCTTTCAATCGGATCACGGTCTACCTGTGTATAGGTTTGCAATTGCTCCAGGTATAACCCACTCAGACCGGTAAGCGTTTTCAAAACCCTGCTGGCCGCCTCATCCGCACTTTCATCCGGCTGCACAAAGCCACCCATCAAACTCCATTCATCCACACAGGGCTCAAATCCCCGCTTGATCAGCAATATCTTTAAATGCTGACCATCAAAGCCAAAGACAATACAGTCAACGGCCACAAGCATCCGGGTTTGGTTTTGGTACCTGGTCATTTTTCAAAGTTAACTGAAGGGTGGATAAAAATAAATGTAAATATGACAATTAATGAATAAAAATCCTTTATTTTAGTCAGTAGATAACCAGATTGTATAACGATAAACAGTCTTGCCATGACCAGGAAATTGCCCTCTTGCCTGCTTAAAAACAGCACAGGCTTATTGCAGACCCTTCTTTTTTCTGCCGGCTTTTTGATGATTGCGACCGCTTCAAATGCACAAAGCACTGTCATCCTGCAGGCCGATCAGCCCGGTGATAAAATCAGTAAACATATCTATGGACATTTTGCCGAACACCTGGGTCGCTGTATCTATGATGGCATCTATGTAGGCGATACCAGCAAATCAATCCCCAATACCAATGGCATCCGCAATGATGTGATTGAAGCACTCAAAAAACTGAAAGTAGCCAACCTGCGCTGGCCCGGGGGATGCTACGCAGATATATACCATTGGAAAGATGGCGTAGGCCCGAAGAATAAACGAACACCAATCATCAACAGGTGGTGGGGGAATGTAACAGAAGACAATAGCTTCGGCACCCACGAATTCCTGGAGCTCTGTAAAAAAATTGGCGCAGAACCCTACCTGGCCGGTAATATGGGAAGCGGCACAGTCCGTGAACTGGCTGATTGGACAGAATATGTAAATGCCAAAGCCGGCACCGGACCCATGGCCCGTTTGCGTGAGCAAAACGGACAGAAAGAACCATGGACCGTTAAGTACTGGGGTGTGGGCAATGAAGCCTGGGGTTGTGGGGGAAACATGCGACCTGAATTCTATGCCAACCTCTACAGGCAATATGCAACATTCATGACGAACTGGGACAATTCAGACAAAATTTATCGCGTGGCATCCGGCTCCAATGGAAATGATTACAATTGGACAGATGTGATGATGCGTGATGTGCCAGCCAGCATGATGGAAGGTCTTTCTCTGCATCATTATGCAGTGATCAACTGGAGCAAAAAAGGTTCTGCCACCAGCTTTACCGAAGAGCAGTATTTCGCCACAATGAAATCTGCTTTGCAAATGGAAGAACTGGTCAGCCGCCATTCCACGATCATGGATAAATACGATCGCAGCAAAAGAGTGGCGCTGGTTGTCGATGAGTGGGGCGGATGGTATGATGTGGAACCAGGCACCAACCCGGGATTCCTTTATCAGCAGAATACCATGCGTGATGCCATGATCGCTGGAGTGACTTTGAATATTTTTAATAACCATTGCGACAGGGTACGAATCGCGAACCTCGCTCAAACGGTGAATGTATTACAGGCCGTGATCCTCACCGAAAAACAAAAAATCCTCCTTACACCAACTTACCACGTACTGGAAATGTACAATGTGCACCAGGACGCCCAATTACTCCCGCTGACCCTGCGGACTCCTGATTATGTGTATGGTACCGATAAACTCCCGGCCGTTTCTGTTTCTGCATCCAAAGACAAAGAAGGGCTCACCCATGTCTCTTTGGTAAATATTGACGCCTCCAAATCACAAACCCTGAGTATCGACCTGCGGGGAGCAGCCTTTAATTCCGTCTCGGGCAGGATTCTCCAGTCCGCAAAAATCCAGGATTTCAATACATTTAATGAGCCGGAGAAAGTAAAACCCGCCATATTCAACGGGGCAAAACTCAATGGCTCAAAAATTGACCTGACCCTGCCACCCTTTTCCGTTGTGGTTTTAACCCTGAAATAAATTCAGAAATTGTTTAATGATTATTAACCGGACTAAAATTAAACTTTGACATGAACAGATATCACACAATTAATACGTATTTTAAACCTGTTTTCCTGGCAGTATTTGCTGCACTGATGATAACAGGATGTAAAGATGCTGCCAAAAAGGAAAATGGGTCAACCATGACAAACCAAAAGGTAACACAGGCCGACTGGGGCGAACTGGATGGTAAGAAAGTGTATCTCTACACCCTTGCCAACAAAAATGGCGTGGAAGTGAAAATCACCAACTACGGTGGGATCATCACTTCCTGGCTGGCACCCGATAAAAATGGAAAGCTGGGTAATATTGTACTCGGCTTCGACAGTCTTTCCGGCTATCAGGCCCCGCCTCCTTATTTCGGCGCTATTATTGGTCGTTATGGCAACAGGATTGGTAAAGGAACATTTACCATTGATACCAATACCTACACACTGGCAAAGAACAATGGTGAAAACCATCTGCATGGTGGTAATAAAGGATTCGATAAAGTGGTTTGGGATGCCGTCCCTGGTGATAGCACCGCTACACTTGCACTCAGCTATCTCAGCAAAGACGGAGAAGAAGGTTATCCCGGTAATCTCAAAGTAACCGTGCTGTATACACTTACAGATGAGAATGAGCTGGTGATTGACTATTCAGCAGAAACTGATAAAGCCACTGTGGTCAACCTGACCAGCCACAGCTATTTCAATCTCACTGCTGATGCCTCCAATACAATTTTGAATCATACCCTTCAGTTGAATGCCGCTCAATATACTCCCGTAGATGCCGGACTGATTCCCACCGGAGAATTGAAAGACGTCAAAGGAACCCCATTTGATTTTCTTACTGCGCATACTATTGGTGAAAGAATCGCAGCCGTGGACGGCGGATACGATCATAATTTCGTTCTCAGCAGAACAGGTACTGATATTGAAAAAGTGGCCACCCTGGCTGATTCAGCAAGTGGAAGACAGCTGGAAGTATACACCACCGAACCCGGTCTGCAATTCTATTCCGGCAATTTCCTCGATGGCAAACTGAAAACACCCGATGGAAAAGCCATCAACAAACATGCAGCCCTTTGCCTGGAAACACAGCATTATCCCGATTCTCCTAATAAACCGAATTTTCCTTCCACCCTGCTGAAGCCCGGTGAAAAGTATCATACCGTAACGAAGTACAAAACTTCCGTTCACTGATCCTAAACCGTCAGCATTATGAACAGTTATGTAATAGGTGCCGATTTCGGTACCGATTCGGTAAGAGCCGTTATTATTAATACCAGTAACGGGGAAGAACTTGCTTCTTCGGTCGGATATTATCCCCGTTGGAAAGATGGCCTGTATTGCAACCCGGCGCTCAATCAGTTCCGGCAACATCCCCTTGATTATCTGGACTGTCTTGAAAGATCAATAAAAGATTGTGTAGCCAAAGCCGGTCCCGAAATATCCAAAAGTATTGTGGGTCTCTCCGTTGATACCACCGGCTCCACACCCATTGCAGTCAATGCAAATGGACAACCACTATGCATGCTCCCCGGGATGGAAGAAAATCCCAATGCCATGTTTGTGTTGTGGAAAGATCATACAGCAATTAATGAAGCAGCCGCCATCAATAACCACGCAACAAAATTCCCTGTCAACTACCTGCAGTATGTCGGAGGTATCTACAGCAGCGAATGGTTCTGGGCCAAACTGCTCCATATCCTGAAAGAAGATGCGCAGGTACGACAGCATATCTATTCCTTTGTAGAACATTGCGACTGGATTCCCTTTGTACTCACCGGTGGAACCGATGCCAGGGAAATGAAAAGAGGAGTCTGCAGCGCCGGACACAAAGCACTATGGGCCGAATCATTCAATGGTCTTCCTCCCAATGAATTCTTCGCCACCCTTGATCCCTTACTCGATGGATTTACCGACAAATTATTTACCGATACCTATACCTCCGCAGCAGCAGCCGGTACCATTTCTGCGGAATGGGCAACCAGACTCGGACTTCCTTCCAATACGGTGATCGGTATCGGCGCTTTTGATTGTCACATGGGTGCAGTAGGAGGACAGATCGCTCCTTATGAACTCAGCCGTATCGTGGGCACATCAACCTGTGATATCATGGTGGCTCCCATCAATGAAATGGAAGGGAAACTGGTCAAAGGTATCTGCGGACAAGTCAATGGATCAGTGATACCGGGTATGGTAGGACTGGAAGCAGGACAAAGCGCATTTGGTGATGCCTATGCCTGGTTAAAGAATTTACTCTCCTGGCCACTGGAACAATCCATAGCAGATCCCGTTCTCAGAGAAGAAATCAGTAACAATATTATACCAGCACTCAGCAGCAAAGCAGCAACACTGCCCTTGCATTCAACTGATGTGTTGGCCAGCGACTGGCTCAATGGCCGCCGCACACCCGATGCCAATCAGGGCTTAAAAGGCGCATTCACCGGACTCAATCTCGGTACAGATGCACCGCAATTATTTAAAGCCCTGGTGGAAGCCACCTGCTTTGGAAGCAAAGCCATTGTAGATCGCTTCGTTAGTGAAGGTATTCCGGTGAAAGGAATCATTGCACTTGGAGGCGTGGCCCGCAAATCACCTTATATCATGCAGGTGATGGCGGATATTCTCGAACAACCCATCCGTGTACACAGCAGTGAACAAACCTGTGCAGCCGGTGCTGCCATGTTCGCCGCTACCGCAGCAGGCATCTATCCGAATGTAGAAATGGCGATGCAAAAGATGGGAGCAGGATTTGAAAAAACCTATACACCCGATAACAGCCGGACTGCATTTTACCGGGATCGATACAACCAGTATCAGCAATTAGGTGATTTTATCATGTCGATGACTAAATAAAATGAGCTACGACCACATCAAACAAGAGGCTTATGAAGCCAATATGCAACTGCCCCGGTTGGGACTGGTGCTATTTACTTTTGGAAATGTTAGCGCTGCTGACAGAAGCAAAGGCGTCTTCGCTATTAAACCCAGTGGAGTGCCTTATGAAGAACTCAGTCCGGATAAAATGGTGATCCTGGATTTTGATGCCAATATCGTGGAAGGCGATCTGCGCCCCTCATCTGATACAAAGACCCATGCCGTTTTATACAAGCAATGGGAGGAGATTGGCGGCATCGTACACACTCATTCTACCTATGCCACATCCTGGGCGCAGTCATTGAAGGATATTCCCATTTATGGTACCACGCACGCTGATTATAATACTGTAGATATTCCCTGCGCTCCTCCTATGAACGATGATATGATCAAAGGAGATTATGAATACGAAACAGGATTTCAGATCATCAATTGCTTCAAAGAAAGGGGCCTCAACTATCGTGAACTGGAAATGGTACTGGTTGGCAGTCATGCCCCCTTTACCTGGGGAAAAAATGCCGCAAAGGCCGTACACAATAGCGCCGTACTGGAATTCATCGCACAAACGGCACTCTATACTGAAATGATCAACCCGGATGCAGCCCGATTAAAGGATGCCATCCGCAAAAAACATTTTGAAAGAAAGCACGGTCCGGATAGTTATTACGGCCAGTAAACTGATTATTAAAATATCAATAAGTGCCTGCTCCCTTCATCAGATCGGGCAGGGGATAAAAAAAATAAAATGAAAGCATTTACACATTTGGAAGTGTGGTTCGTAACAGGAAGTCAGGATCTGTATGGTGAAGAAACCTTAAAACAGGTAGCCGTTCATTCGCAGGAAATCGCTGCCAAACTGCATGCCGACCCGGCAATTCCCGTCAACGTAATTTTTAAACCAACTGTAAAATCAAGTGAAGAGATTTATGCCGTCTGTGCGGAAGCAAATGCCAGTACGGCCTGTATCGGTATCATCACCTGGATGCATACATTTTCTCCTGCTAAAATGTGGATACGCGGATTGAATATCCTGCAGAAACCACTGCTCCATTTGCATACACAGTTTAACCGTGATATTCCCTGGAGTACCATCGATATGGATTTCATGAACCTGAACCAGAGTGCGCATGGGGACAGGGAGTTTGGTTTCATCATGAGCCGCATGCGACTGAAAAGAAAAGTAGTGGTAGGGCATTGGCAGGATCCGCTGGTAATAGGAAAGATCAGCAGCTGGATGCGTGCCGCAGCAGGCTGGAACGACTGGCAGGGGGCCCGCTTTGTACGCTTTGGCGACAATATGCGCTATGTAGCCGTTACGGATGGAGATAAAGTAGAAGCCGAAATGAAATTCGGTTACAGTGTCAATACCCATGGAATCGGTGATCTGGTTAAAGTAATCAATGAAGTAACCGATGCATCCGTTGATACCCTGGTGCAGGAATATGCCAACAGGTATCAGTTAATGCCTGTATTACAGAAAGGAGGGGAGCGCCATCAGTCATTAAAGGATGCTGCCAGAATTGAACTGGGATTACAATACTTTCTTGAAAACGGCAATTACAAAGGCTTCAGCGATACATTCGAAGACCTGCACGGGATGAAACAATTACCCGGTATCGGTGCCCAGCGCATGATGGGTAAAGGATATGGTTTTGCCGGGGAAGGTGATTGGAAGACTGCTGCATTAGTCCGGGCCATGAAAGTAATGGGTGCCGGTTTACCGGGAGGTAACAGCTTCATGGAAGATTATACTTACCATTTTGATCCTGCCAATCCGTTGGTATTGGGTTCCCACATGCTGGAAATTTGCGAAAGTATTGCCAATGGTAAACCCAATTGTGAAATACATCCCCTGGGCATCGGCGGAAAAGAAGATCCTGTCCGACTGGTATTCAATGCCGGCGCAGGTCCTGCCCTCAATGCATCAGTAGTGGATATGGGGAACCGCTTCCGTTTGCTTGTTAATGAAGTAGAAGCCGTAGCGCCTGTAGCTGAATTACCCAAATTGCCGGTGGCCCGTGTTTTATGGAAACCATATCCCAATATGCAGGATGGCTGTGCAGCCTGGATATTGGCCGGAGGGGCCCACCATACCTGTTACAGTCAGAACCTGACCAGCGAACACCTGGAAGACTTTGCAGAAATAGCCGGGATAGAATATGTCAGAATCGGTAAAAACACAGATATTTATCAGTTTAAGAATGAATTGCGCTGGAACGATGCAGCGTATAAATAAAGCAGACCAACTACTTTGATCAACTAAAATCAACACTTGCCATGAATGGAATTTCAGGCTTAGACCAGCTCATCTTTATTGTTTATTTCGTACTCGTAGCCGGATATGGTTACTGGGTCTATCAGCGAAAGAAGAAAACCTCAGTTACGGCCTCGCATGATTATTTCCTGGCAGAAGGTTCGCTTACCTGGTGGGCGATCGGTGCCTCTTTGATTGCATCCAACATCTCGGCAGAGCAATTCATCGGGATGAGTGGTAACGGTTATTTTGTAGGAATCGCAGTAGCCGCCTATGAGTGGATTGCTGCCGTGGCATTGATCATTATCGCCGTCTGGTTCATGCCGGTCTACCTGAAGAACAAGATCTATACGATGCCGCAGTTCTTAAAGACCAGGTACAATGAAACCGTATCACTGATCATGGCCATTTTCTGGTTACTGCTCTATGTATTTGTCAACCTTACTTCTATTCTTTATCTGGGTGCCATCGCCATCAGTGGACTGATTGGCCCTGAGCACCTCCATACGGTCATGCTGCTACTGGCAGTATTTGCCCTGATCATTACATTGGGAGGGATGAAAGTAATCGGCTATACTGATGTAATCCAGGTAGCCGTGCTGATCATCGGCGGATTTGCCACCATCTATTTTGCACTGACCATCGTAAGTGAAAAATTCGGATTGGGACGTGACGCCATCGCCGGTTTCAAAACACTGATTCAGCAGGCACCTGATCATTTTCACATGATCCTTAAAAAGCCAACGGCAGCCAGCTCCCAGGAAGATATCAATAAATACCTGATCCTTCCGGGCATTGCTATGTATTTCGCCGGACAATGGATCGTGAACCTGAATTACTGGGGTTGTAACCAATATATCACACAGCGAGCATTGGGTGCAGATCTTCAAACCGCCCGTAAAGGAATTCTCTTTGCCGGTTTTCTGAAACTGCTCATGCCCATCATCGTGATGCTTCCTGGTATTGCGGCCTATGTGTTGCACCAGAACGGACACCTGGAAGGTCTGAGAGGAATGGATGATGCCTACTCTGCGATTCTTGGATTCCTGCCTTCCGGTTTAAAAGGATTGGCCATTGCCGCACTCACAGCAGCCATTGTGGCTTCCCTGGCAGGTAAACTCAATAGTATATCCACCATCTATACGCTGGATATACATATGAAGTATTTTAAAAAGAAAACAGAAGCAGTCACCGGCGAATCAGCTGAAAAGAAAATGGTATGGGTGGGTAAAATCGCAGCACTGGCATCCATCGCTCTGGCCGTGATTTTTGAATGGAAAGACCTGCTCGGTATCAGCGGAGAGGGCGGATTTACCTTTATTCAGAAATATACCGGCTTCATCAGCCCGGGTGTATTTGCGATGTTCATACTCGGCTTATTCTGGAAACGAACCACCGGAGCAGCAGCCGTGGCTGGTCTGATCACCGGCTTCCTGCTGGCGATCTTCTTCAACAGTTTTGCCGTACAGTTATTCGGTCATGAAACATTATTGTATACCGCCTATCCCAATGGAAAAGGAGGATATGAAATCCCCTTCCTGATCAATATGGGCTGGGCCTTCTTCTTCACCATGGTGGTGATGATCGGGATCAGTCTCTCCGGCCCGAAAGTAAATCCGAAAGCTTTTGCGCTGGATAAAGAAATGTTCAAGCTCAAGCCTTCTATTATCGCCATGATTGTGGTCACCCTGTTCATCCTTACGGCACTTTATGTGAAATTCTGGTAAGGAAAGAACCTGGTAATATTTTATTCAAAGCTGTCACCTTTCGCTGGTCGGAAAGTGACAGCTTTGGTCTTTTAGGGCTGTCACATTTTTACCTGTATTTTCGCGCGTATGAAGAAAAAAGCATTGCTCTTCGATCTCAATGGAACGATGATTGATGATATGAAATACCATATCATTGCCTGGCACCGCATCCTGAATGAATTGGGTGCCAACCTGAGCATGGAAAGGGTGAAAGAAGAATGTTACGGCAAGAACGATGAATTACTGGAGAGAATTTTTCCGGGACGGTTCACAGAGGAAGAGAAGCGAAAAATGAGCTTTGAAAAAGAAAAGCAATACCAGCAGCAGTTTCGGCCGCATTTAAGATTATTACCCGGTCTGGATCAGTTTCTGAAACAGGCCTATGCCAGTAAAATATACATGGCTATCGGCTCTGCCGCCATACCATATAATATAGACTTCGTCGTTGATTATTTTCAGATACGTCATTATTTCGGCGCCATTGTGAGTGCTGATGATGTCCGTATCAGTAAACCGGATCCGGAGACCTTTCTAATCTGTGCCCGGAAATTAAATGTGGATCCTGCTGATTGTATTGTGCTGGAAGATGCTCCTAAAGGAGTAGAAGCTGCAGCCAGAGCTGGCATGAAAGCCGTGGTGATCACCACCATGCATGAAGCCGAGGAATTTGCCGCATGGACAAATGTGTTGTTCGCCTCCCGCGATTTTCTTTCCCCGCAAATCCAGGAGCTACTCGATTAATCATTTCTTTACTCTTGTGTAGCCCCGGAGCGGCTGAACAAAACAGTGTAGGAATCTAATTCAACTAAACCGGGTTGGTCATAAGGTTACTTGTATCATCCTTTCTAGTCCAACGGAAACGGTTTTTTGCGGAAGCCCCGGCGGGGCTCAATGCCGGTAACAACTACCGCCAGATATGAAAACAGCCCCGTAGGGGCTGAACAAAACAGTGTAGGAATCTAATTCAACTAAACCGGGTTGGTCATAAGGTTACTTGTATCATCCTTTCTAGTCCACCGGAAACGGTTTTTTGCGGAAGCCCCGGCGGGGCTCAATGCCGGTAACAACTACCGCCAGATATGAAAACAGCCCCGGAGGGGCTGAACAAAACAGTGTAGGAATCTAATTCAACTAAACCGGGTTGGTCATAAGGTTACTTGTATCATCCTTTCTAGTCCAACGGAAACGGTTTTTTGTAGAAGCCCCGGCGGGGCTCAATGCCGGTAACAATTACCGCCAGATGCGAAAACAGCCCCGGAGGGGCTGAACAAAAGAGTGTAGGAATCTAATTCAACTAAACCGGGTTGGTCATAAGGTTACTTATATCATCCTTTCTAGTCCACCGGAAACGGATTTTTAAGGAAGCCCCGGCGGGGCTCAATGCCGGTAAAAACTACCGCCAGATATGAAAACAGCCCCGGAGGGGCTGAACAAAAGAGTGTAGGAATCTAATTCAACTAAACCGGGTTGGTCATAAGGTTACTTGTATCATCCTTTCTAGTCCAATGGAAACGGTTTTTTGCGGAAGCCCCGGCGGGGCTCGATGCCGGTAACAACTACCGCCAGATATGAAAACAGCCCCGGAGGGGCTGAACAAAACAATGAGAAAAAGCTTCTTTAAAGTGAAGCACGCTCCGTTACATAAAACGGCACTTCACATTGTTCCGTTGAATTGTTTAGTATCAGCTCCGCCGCCTTTTTCCCCATGAACTCAAAATCCGTACTAATCGTGGTAATTCCATTCAGGATAATCTTCTTCAACGGCGTTTCATTGTAGGAAATCACCCCCACATGCTTCCCCACTTTCATTTTCGTCGCCAGTAATTTTTCGATCAGGATCACCAGATCTTCTTCCATCAGGTTGATAAACACTTCCCCTTCTTTCACCGGCTCATTGGCGATATTGTGCACCACTTTTCCGGTAAAAGCATATTCGCGGCAAAACCTTTTAAAGCCCTGCAGGATCTCTTCCGGATGATAAGTGTATTCCGGAAAGATGATTTTCAGCGTATGATAATGACTGAGTTTTTCCTTCAGCTGCTCCAATGCATTGTACAGGTCCTTTTCAAAATTTTCATACACCGCAGCATAAGGCCCATTGATTCCGCTGATCTTTTTATCCAGTATCAACAACTTGTCAGCAGGTATCTGATTGATGATCTCATTGGCATGTTCCCCGCCTTCCAGAAAATGAGGCACGATCACATAATGGGTATAATCATTCTTACTGTTTTGGATCAGCCTTTTGAATAAAGTAAAATCGTTATGATAAATGTAGAAGTCGACGGAAGCGATGCCTTCGAGTGTTTTCACAAACGTATCGTAAACAATCTTTTTGTGGGCACTCAGCTTATTGAAAAGCAGGAAAATTTTTAAAGGCTGATTCACCTCTGTTGTGCGAATAAAATATCCCTTTCCGGGTACCGATCCCAGGATCCCCAACTGTTTGAGGTATTTGTAGCCCTTTTCCGTTGTGTCCCTCGAAATCTCAAATTCAAAACTCACTTCATTAATCGAAGGAAGGATATCGTTTTTTTCAACTTTCCCGTCATGAATGGCCTTGATTACAGCATTGGCCAGCTGTATATATTTGGGGGTGGCAGAGAGATAATCAATATGTATATACTTAAAAAAATCGTCCTTTTTCATGTAAATTCATTTACGGCAGTAATTCCCTGAGAAACCATGCCGGAGCAGCAATCTGAATGGAAATAAAGGTAAATTAGTTAACCATATCAGCAGCTAAAAAAATGGGCGAAAACAGGCATGACAGGGCATGACGGGCTGCCTCCCATTCTTCTTAGCTTTAGGGGCTTTTCTGATTGATTGTCATTTGAAAAAACGATTTTATGGGCGCAATTTTGGGCGTTATTTTCCACTTTTTAGGCGGTTTTGCATCAGGTAGCTTCTATATGCCCTATAAAAGGGTGAAAGGATGGAGCTGGGAGAGTTTTTGGATCGTTGGTGGTCTGTTCTCCTGGTTGATTGTACCCCCATTGGCAGCCTATCTCACTATCCCCGGTTTTATGGATATTATCCGAAGCGGATCATCCCAGGTCTTATGGACCACTTTTTTCATGGGACTCCTTTGGGGGATTGGCGGACTAACTTACGGATTGGGTGTAAGATACCTCGGTGTATCATTGGGTAGTTCCATCATCCTCGGACTATGCTCCTTCTTCGGGGCATTGGTGCCTTCCATCTATTATTATTTCAACCCAAAAGACGGAAAAGATACGATATCAGATCTCTTTGGAACTTCCTGGGGACGAATGGTTTTACTCGGCCTCTTTCTCTGTATTGTGGGCATCGTGATTTGTGGTAAAGCTGGTGGTATGAAAGACAAAGACCTTGGCAAATCGCATGTGGATGGTTCTGGAAGTGAGTTCTACCTGGTACGTGGTCTGATCCTTGCTGTAATATCCGGTGTACTCAGTGCCTGTTTCAGTTTTGGTATCGAAGCCGGTACCAGTCTGGGAGAAACTGCTAATCAGATATGGAAAAACAGCCATCCCGGACAAGGCGAGTTCCTGTTCCGCAACAATGTCATTTTTGTGGTCATCCTCTGGGGTGGCTTAACCACCAACCTGATCTGGTGCATGATCCTGAATGCAAAAAATAAATCCTTCGGGGATTATACCAATAAAAAAACACCACTGGCCCGCAACTACCTGCTCTGTGCTTTGGCAGGCACTACCTGGTTCCTGCAGTTCTTCTTCTACGGAATGGGTGAAAGTAAAATGGGCAATGGAGCCAGTTCGTGGATCCTTCACATGTCATTCATCATCCTGGTGGCAAATATGTGGGGAATCATTTCCAAAGAGTGGAAAGGGGTTAAACCCAAAACGACAAAAGCTATTGTTATCGGTATCGCCACCATCATTTTATCTGTATTAGTAGTGGGCTACGGTAACTCGTTAAAATAATTGTTGAGTTAAAAAGTACGTCGATGGATGTTACAACCAAAGTAAAAGAGAAAGCAACCTCCTCCAAAAACGGGGTTGATAGTTTTAAACATGTCAGTTATTTATGGGATGATGCTGTAGCAGCTTCACTGGCAGGTGATGAAGTGGCCCTGCTGGTTTACCGGTCTAACCTGCTCGGTGCAGATCTTCGGTTGACAAATTACGGCGGAGGCAATACCAGTTGCAAAGCCATGGCGAAAGACCCACTGAGTGGAAACGAAACGGAAGTGATGTGGGTGAAAGGAAGCGGAGGCGATCTGGGTACCATGAAAAGAAACGGACTGGCGGCACTCTATGTGGAAAGACTTCGCAGTCTGACTAATGTATACCGGGGCATTCAGTTTGAAGATGAAATGGTGGAGTTGTTCAATCATTGCATCTACGATCTTGCATCCAAAGCGCCATCTATTGATACACCGCTGCATGGTTTTCTGCCTTTCAAACATATTGACCACCTGCATCCCGATGCTGCGATCGCCATTGCGGCAGCAAAGGATGGTAAAAAGATTACCAAAGAATTATTTGATGGTACCATCGGTTGGGTCGAATGGCAAAAACCAGGATTTGATCTGGGTTTAAAATTACGTGCCTGTCTGGAAGAAAACCCCGGAATTCGCGGGATCATGCTGGGGTCACATGGACTTTTTACATGGGGTGATACCGCCTATGAAAGTTATATCAATACCCTCCAGGTGATTGAGAAATGTGCACAGTATCTTGAAGATAATTACGGAAAGAAAAGAGCAATATTCGGCGGACAAAAATTACAATCACTGCCTCCCGTCCAGAGAAAAGAAAAGGCAGCCAGTCTGGCACCGATCCTGCGGGGCTTCTGTTCCTCTCAGGTAAAAATGATCGGACATTTTACAGATGATGATCGCGTGTTACAGTTTATCAATTCCAACGACCTGGATAAACTGGCGCCACTTGGTACAAGTTGCCCGGATCATTTTCTCCGTACGAAAATCTCTCCGCTGGTACTGAGTCTGGAGCCAGGTGATGATATCAGCGATGCCAAAAGCATTAAAGAAAAACTGCAGCCGCAGTTTGAAGCCTATCGTAAGATGTACGCAGATTATTATAATACCTGCAAACATCCCAATAGCCCGGCCATCCGTGATGCCAATCCTGTTGTAATACTGTATAAAGGAGTAGGCATGTTCACTTTTGCAAAAGATAAACAAACCGCCCGGGTAGCGGCCGAGTTTTATATCAATGCCATCAATGTGATGCGAGGGGCAGAAGCGGTTTCTGAGTACACTTCTCTGCCACGTCAGGAGGCTTTTAATATTGAATACTGGTTGCTGGAAGAAGCCAAGCTGCAAAGGATGCCAAAACCCAAACCACTCAGTGGTCGTGTGGCCCTGGTAACAGGAAGCGCCGGTGGAATCGGAAAAGCCATCGCTAAGAAATTTGCAGAAGAAGGAGCCTGTGTGGTAATCAATGATATCAATGAGGAAAGACTGGATAGCACCCGGGAAGAATTCGTCAAAGCTTATGGAAAAGATGTGGTGAGCAGCACCCTGCTGAATGTAACGGATGTATCAACAATCGACTCTGCGATGGATGATGCAGCCCTGGCATTTGGAGGCGTGGATATCATTATCAATAATGCAGGGATCAGTATTTCCAAATCGATCGCTGAACATACAATCGAAGAATGGGATCGTTTATATGATATCCTTGTAAAAGGACAATTCCTGGTTTCGCAAAAAGGAGTGGAGATCATGCGTAAACAGGGATTCGGTGGCGATATCGTGAATATCGTTTCCAAAAATGCAGTTGTAGCAGGTCCCAATAATCCTGGATACGGATCAGCCAAAGCAGCGCAGGCCCATTTAACAAGATTAATGGCTGCCGAACTGGGTGCAGATAAAATCAGAGTCAATACCGTGAACCCTGATGCAGTAATCGCCGACTCTAATATCTGGGCTGGTGGCTGGGCCGAAGGCCGCGCCAAAGCTTATGGTATTACCGTAGATGAACTCCCGGCTTATTATGCCAAAAGAACCCTGCTCAACGAAATCATTTTACCCGATGATATCGCTAATGCCTGCTTCGCATTCGTCGGTGGTTTGTTAAACAAATCCACCGGTAATGCATTGAATGTGGATGGGGGAGTGGCGATGGGATTCTATAGATAAGGCCAGTTTATTGGGTATTAGGTATTGGGTATTAGTTATTGAGTTATATTAAATCGTTTTTTGCTGATTTTGATCGGGAATTTCATCAGTGAAATCTGTTCTTTTGCACATGGACTAAAGCTGGTCTGTTCATAATTTGAACTAAATAATAGCTTTATGTCAGAAATCAGGGTGTTGGAAGATCTTGATATTTTTCAATTGGCAATTCAGATTGGGGAGGATGTTTGGGAATTGACAGGGAGCTGGAATGAATTTTCACGAAGAACCATCGGCACACAAGTAGTAAGATCTACTGATTCAATTGCCGCTAATATTGCTGAGGGCTATGGGCGGTTTTTTTATAAAGACAGGAAGCTGTTTTACTATTACGCCAGGGGTTCTGTACTCGAAACAAAAACATGGATGATCAAAGCACTTAACCGAAATTTGATCACAACAGAGAAGCATAAAATACTCATAACATTACTTGGTGAATTACATTATAAACTGAACGCGTATATCAAAAAACTCAAATAACCACTTTGGCAAACCAATCAGACTCTCAGACAATCAGGTTCCCAATACCAAATACCTAATAACCAATACCTAATAACTAATTCCAAATACCCAATCACATGCAGATCAGCTCTTCATCCCTCTCATCCCACAATGATAAACACCTCTCCAGGCATCTCCAACGCCTTTCATTTTTTCGGTCAGACATCCCCCATATTGATTCCATCATCGATAAGCTCATCGCCTTCCAGGTCGCCATCCCATCCTGGGCACTCGGCACCGGCGGTACAAGATTCGGCCGCTTTCCAGGCCCCGGAGAACCCGGATCACTGGAACAAAAAATGGAAGATGTAGGATTGCTGCATGCCCTCAACCGCAGCAGTGGCGCCATCTCACTTCATATTCCCTGGGATATTCCAAGTGATTATGCAGCAATCAAAAAACTGGCAGCTGACCTCGATTTGAAATTTGATGCGGTTAATTCCAATACTTTCCAGAATCAGCCCGGACAAACACATTCTTATAAATTCGGATCCCTTCAACATGTCAGCAAAGCCACCCGCCAGCAGGCCATTGATCATAATATTGAAGTAATCAGACACGGCGTAGAACTGGGCTCCGAATCACTGACCGTATGGCTGGCCGATGGCAGCTGCTTCCCCGGCCAATTGAATTTCCGGAAAGCATTTCAAAATACACTTGAAAGTCTGGAACAGATTTATGCTGCACTCCCTTCCAACTGGAAAATGTTTGTGGAATACAAAGCATTCGAGCCTAATTTTTATTCTATGACGGTAGGAGACTGGGGACAATCCCTCCTCTATGCCAATAAACTGGGACCTAAAGCTTATACCCTGGTCGATCTGGGTCATCACCTGCCCAATGCCAATATCGAACAAATCGTTTCCTTGCTGTTGATGGAAGAAAAACTGGCCGGTTTCCATTTCAACGATAGTAAATATGGTGATGATGACCTGACCGTCGGCAGCATCAAACCTTACCAGCTCTTCCTGATCTTTAATGAACTGGTAGAAGGCATGGACGCAAGAGGGATGAACCACGCCACTGACCTTGGTTGGATGATCGATGCTTCCCATAATGTAAAAGATCCGCTGGAAGACCTCCTGCAATCGGTGGAAGCTATCATGATGGCTTATGCACATGCATTACTGGTGGACAGGGCCGCACTCAATGAAGCACAGGAAAATAATGATGTAGTGCGTGCACAGGAAATCCTGAAAGAAACTTTTCATACCGATGTTCGCAGTATCCTGGCAGAAGCCCGGTTGAGAAGTAGAGGCGCCCTTCACCCGTTGCAGTTTTTCAGAGAAGAAAAAATAAGAGAAGCATTGACAAAAGAAAGAGGAACTAAAAATATCGCGACTGGTTTATAATGGCAGCCCTTCCTGTTATACTGATTTATGATGTAGGAAAGACGAATAAAAAAATCCTGCTCTTCAACGAAGAATACAAAGTTGTTTTCGAGAAAAGCCAGCCCTTTGCCGAAACGAAGGATGAAGACGGCTTTCCCTGTGAAGATCTGCAGCAGCTTACTGCCTGGCTAAATGAATCCCTGGCAATGGTTTTAGCCGACAACCGCTTCCATGTAAAAGCCATTAATTTTTCGGGATATGGTGCCAGCTTTGTTTACCTGAATGCTGCAGGTGAAACTTTCCTGCCCCTCTACAATTATCTCAAACCATATCCGGAAGCATTAAAGCATCTTTTTTATTCCAGCTATGGCGGAGAAAGCCTGGTAGCCAAACAAACAGCTTCACCGGTACTAGGTAGCCTGAACTCCGGTATGCAGTTGTATCGCCTGAAATACGAACAGCCTGGCAATTTTGAAAAAATAACACAGGCACTTCACCTGCCACAATACCTTAGTTATGTATTAGGGGGTGGACTCCATGCAGAAATCACCAGTATCGGTTGTCATACCAATCTCTGGAATTTTCAGGATCAGCAATACCATCCCTGGGTAAAACAGGAAGGACTGGACCTGAAATTTCCACCCATCCGGCAAAGTGCTGCTATCGGTAGCACAACAGATGACGGAATTAAAATTGGGATCGGTTTGCACGATAGCTCAGCAGCCCTGATACCTTATCTGGCTTCTTTTTCAGAACCCTTTATCCTGCTCTCCACAGGCACCTGGTGCATCAGCCTCAATCCTTTTAACCACAGCTTGCTGACAGATTACGAACTGCAACATGATTGTCTCTGTTATTTATCCTACCAGGGCAATCCGGTTAAGGCATCCCGTTTGTTTGCAGGTTTTGAACATGAAGAACAGGTTAAAAGACTTGCAGCTCACTATAATGTAGCAACTGATTATTATAAAACCGTGAAAGCAGAAGCCGCATGGATCAGTAAACTGATACCCAGGGCGGGCAAAATGCAGAACCTGACCGGAGATGTGATGAAAGGCAGTTCCCACTTCGAAAACAGATCACTGGATGATTTTCAAACTTATGAGGAAGCCTATCACTACCTGATCGCTGATATCATGGCACAACAGGTGATCAGTACCAGTATCGTTTTGCGCGGGACAACGGTGAAAAGAATTTTTGTGGATGGAGGTTTTAGTCAGAACCCTATCTATATGCACCTGCTTTCTGAATCATTCCCGGATATTGAAGTGTTTGCTGCCACCGTGCCGCAGTCTTCTGCCCTTGGTGCTGCACTGGCCATACACACAGAATGGAACAGCAAAAGTCTCCCTTCAGAAATCATCGGACTGAAATTATATTCCACCATGCAGCAAGGTTAGTTATGAGAATCGGTTTATTTGTTCCCTGTTATATTGATCAGTTTTATCCGCAGGTAGCCATTGCTACCCTGGAACTACTGGAGAAACTGGGCTGTAAAGTGGAGTTCCCTTTGAACCAGACCTGCTGCGGCCAACCCATGGCCAATAGCGGATTTGCCAGTTTAGCCGCCGGCTGCGATAAAAATTTCATTGGTAATTTTCGTGATCTGGATTATATCGTATCACCCTCCGGAAGTTGTGTACTGCATATTAAAGAACACTTACAGGATCCCAAACAGGAAGCAGCAGCTGCAAAAATCAGGTCATCCGTTTTTGAACTCACGGAATTTCTTACCGACGTATTGCAGGTGAAAACAATCAACGCTTCATTTCCTCATAAAGTGGGTATTCATAATAGTTGTCACGGACAGCGGGGCCTGCATCTTTCTTCCATGACTGAAAGAGTCTTACCCTCCTTTTCCAAACCAGAACAATTACTGGGAATGGTCAAAGGTATCAGCCTGCATCTTCCCGAAAGAAAAGATGAATGCTGCGGCTTTGGCGGTACATTTTGTGTTTTTGAAGAAGCCGTTAGTGTGAAAATGGGAAAAGACAGGATCGAAGAACATGACCGCAACCAGGTTGATTTTATTACAGGCACGGATGTCAGTTGCCTGATGCACCTCGAAGGAATCCTCAAAAGGCAGGGAAGTACGGTAAAGACCATCCATATTGCAGAAATCCTAAACAGCAGCGAAGCATGAAACCAGTACCACATGCCAGGGCTGCCGGTAACTTCATCAAAGATGAAGAGAGAACCAATTGGCATGATGATACCCTCTGGTTTGTCCGGGAAAAACGGGACAAAGCTGCTCATGGAATAGCGGAGTGGGAACTGCTTCGCGAATGGGCTTCTCAAATCAAGAACCACACATTGTCCTGTCTGGATGAATACCTGCTGAATTTTGAAAAACAGGCCATCGCCAATGGAGTAAAAATACACTGGGCTGCCGATGCGGCGGCACACAACCAGGTCATTTATTCCATTATAAAAGAACAGAAGATCAGCCGCATCGTAAAAAGCAAATCCATGCTCACCGAGGAGTGCGGACTAAATGAATTTTTACATCAGCAGGGAATTGATACGGTGGATACCGACCTGGGAGAAAGAATTGTACAGTTCAGAGATGAACCACCTTCCCACATTGTATTGCCGGCTATTCACCTTAAAAAGCAGGATGTAAGTGAAACTTTTCATATACACCTCGGTACCCAAAAGGGCAACAACGATCCCCAGTATCTCACCGAAGCAGCAAGGGGTCATCTGCGGGAAAAATTCATTGCATCCGAACTGGCCATCACCGGTGTCAACTTTGCAGTAGCCGAAACAGGTGGATTTGTCGTATGTACCAATGAAGGCAATGCCGATATGGGAGCCCATGCCGCAAGGATTCATATTGCCTGTATGGGTTTTGAAAAAATCATTCCCCGGACTGCTGACCTGGCCGTCTTTCTGCGATTACTCGCCAGAAGCGCCACGGGACAACCGATCACCACTTATTCCAGTCATTTTTTAAAACCCAGGGCCGGACAGGAATTGCATATTGTGATTGTTGATAATGGACGCAGTCGACAGCTGGGTCGTGCTGATTTCAGAAATTCTTTGAAATGTATCAGATGTGCAGCCTGCTTTAACACCTGTCCTGTGTACCGGCGCAGCGGGGGACATAGTTACCATACTGCAGTTGCAGGACCTATCGGATCTATACTCAATCCCAACCTGGATATGAAGGCCAATGCCGACCTTCCCTTTGCTTCCACCCTTTGCGGTTCCTGCAGCAATGTTTGTCCGGTTAAAATTGATATCCATGAGCAACTTTGGAAATGGCGGCAGGAACTGGCCAAAGAAGGATATGTGGCTGGATCCAAAAAAGCAGGGATGAAGGGAATGGCCTTTGTTCTGGCGCGCCCGGGTTTGTATAGATTTAGTGGGAGAATGGCTCGCTGGTTTCTCCGGCATCTTTCATTTCTCTTCAAGTCTAAAAAACTAAACCCCTGGTACCGGCAGCGGGAAATGCCGGCAGCACCCAAACATAGTTTCAGGAACTGGTACCTGAAAAATAAAAAGAAATGAGCACAAGAGATCAGATACTCAATGCCATCAGGGCCAATAAACCGGCTGTTACAACCGCACCGCTGTCTCCGGCAGGTCAATTAACGATCTATGATGATCCGGTTGCAAAATTTACTGCAACCCTGGAAAGCATTGGAGGAAAAGTAGAGTGGATCAACAAGCTGGATACAGTAAAAGAAATAGTTCATGCAGAACAGGCAAAAGGATTAATGGTGGCCGATCTGCTTGGCGGGCACTTGCAGGAATCCGGGGCATATTTTGCTGATAAACCGGCTGACTTTTTAAAAGATATTCAGCTGAGTTGCCTGCAGGCAGTGATCGGTGTGGCAGAGAATGGGGCAGTATGGATTCCTGAATCGGCCATGGGTAACCGCCTGATTCCCTTTATTTGTCAGCACCTCATCATTATATTGCAAAAGGATAAAATTGTATCCACGATGCACCAGGCTTACGAACAGATCAATACATTTGAAGAAGGGTTTGGCGTTTTCCTGGCGGGACCTTCCAAAACGGCAGATATCGAACAATCCCTGGTAATTGGTGCCCATGGTGCCAGAAGTCTCCGGGTATTTCTGCTGGATCAGGAAGGATAATCCTGGGAGTAAATATTTAAAAACTAATTATGCAGCGTTATTGCTTTGCTCTGGATCTGAAAGAAGATGAAACACTCATCCGGGAATATCTGGTAT
This sequence comes from Chitinophagaceae bacterium, assembly GCA_016720745.1. GTDB lineage: Bacteria > Bacteroidota > Bacteroidia > Chitinophagales > Chitinophagaceae > JJ008. The sequence goes on from JADKKA010000019.1 coordinate 681,493, forward strand.
ATCATGAAAAGGTATGGCCCGAAATCCTGGACAGCATTACCGGATCCGGGATCACCCAAATGGAAATTTACCGGGTATCCAATCGCCTGTTCATGATCATGGAGACTTCTGAAAACTTTAGCTTTGAATCAAAAGAAGCTGCAGATGCCTCCAGTGAGAAAGTACAGGAATGGGAAACCCTGATGTGGAAATACCAGGAGGCAATACCCGGCGGAAAGCCCGGAGAAAAATGGCGGTTGATGAATAGAATATTTGATCTGCAGGCCGCTCTAAAATAAAAATGATGTTCAGCTTAGAAAATAAAATAGCAATAGTAACCGGAGCCGCCAGCGGTATCGGCAGGGCTGTGGCCGGATTATTTGTTAGACAAGGGGCCAAAGTACATTTGGTTGACCTGAATAAGGAAGCCCTTGGAATTGCACAGGAAGAAATCAGTGCAGATGGCACAGCCACTTCACATGCATTGGATGTATCAGATCAGGCTGCTGTAGTGGCATTGATGAAAGAGATTGGCCGGATCGATATCCTGGTTAATTGTGCCGGTATCTCACATATCGGTAAAGCAGATACAACCAGTGAACAGGATTTTGACCGCATTTTCCAGGTGAACGTAAAAGGAATTTATAATTGTCTCCATGCCGCTTTACCTATCATGCAGGAACAAAAATCCGGAGCCATCCTCAATATGGCATCCATTGCCAATCATGTCGGTTTGCAGGATCGTTTTGCATATAGCATGAGTAAGGGAGCCGTAATGGGCATGACCCTTTCCGTGGCCCGTGATTATTTGTCATTTGGCATTCGCTGCAATGCCATTTCTCCGGCAAGGGTACATACTTCTTTTGTAGATAATTTTCTGGCCAAAAATTACCCCGGAAGGGAAGAGGAGATGTTTAAAAAATTGTCCGCCTCCCAGCCTATCGGCCGCATGGCCACACCAACTGAAGTGGCCCACCTGGTTTTATACCTCTGTTCTGAAGAAGCATCTTTTATCACGGGATGCGATTATCCTTTCGACGGAGGGTTTATTAATTTGAATAACTGATCATTGAACTAATAACAGCAACATGAAGCTCATTCGTTTTGGAGAAGTCGGAAAAGAAAAACCCGGTGTACATATTAATGGAGTGGATTACGATGTATCCGGTTTTATCCAGGATTTTAATGCCCCCTTTTTTGAAAATGGCGGATTGCCCCACCTGGGATGGATGCTGGATCAGCATCGCGACATGTTACGCAAAGTCCCCGAGGGAAGCCGCATCGGTTGCCCAGTCGCCAACCCATCAAAAATTGTCTGCATCGGTTTAAACTATGCTGATCATGCAAAGGAAACCGGAGCTACTCCGCCTGCGGAACCGGTGATTTTCATGAAAGCCACCAGTTCTATCACGGGACCTTATGATCCCATTATCATTCCACGTGATTCCGTAAAAACCGACTGGGAAGTGGAACTGGCCGTAGTCATTGGCAAAAAAGCCAGTTATGTGGAAGAGGCCAATGCCATGGATCATGTAGTGGGATATGTATTACATAATGATGTCAGTGAAAGGGCTTTTCAACTTGGAAATGGGTGGCACCTGGGACAAGGGCAAGGGATGCGATAGTTTTGCCCCACTGGGACCCTGGCTGGTAACAAAAGATGAAATTACAGATGTGAACCAGCTTCGGTTATGGCTCACTGTGAATGATAAAAAGATGCAGGATGGCACAACCGCCAATCTCATCTTTAATATTCCATTTTTGATCAGCTATGTGTCCCGCTTCATGACATTACTGCCAGGAGATATTATTTCAACAGGTACACCGGCCGGGGTCGGACTCGGTTTCAATCCGCCTGTTTATTTGAAACCAGGTGATGTGGTGGAACTGGGTATTGACGGCTTGGGCATATCGAAACAGACCTGTGTGGAATGGAGGAGAGGCTAATGGCGAGTGGTGAGTGGCAAGCAGCGAGTAGGGTTCAGAAGATGGGGGCCAGATAGCTATCGGTAGGGGAATGGGGTTCGGGTGTTATTTTATTTTGAATTTTAAATGTTGAATGTTGAATTGGATAAAATGAGCATTTTCTTATTCAACAAACGTAGCCGTTTAAGAGACTGATAGACTGATAGACTGATGACTGTCGACTGATGGCTGCCGATGGCTGCCGACTATTGACTCTCGACTATCGACTCTCGACTATCGACTAATAACTCTCGACTTCAACGCTGAAAAAAAGTACAACAACCAACTACTCTACAAACGCTAAAAACTAACAGCATGGATCTAGGTTTACAAAACAAGGTCATTATCGTCACCGGCGGTGCCAAAGGAATCGGAGAAGGTATTGCAGTAGTATTGGCAAAAGAAGGTGCACAGGTAGTCATTGTGGGAAGAAATGCGGCAGACAATGAAAAAACAGTACAGGCCATTCTGGCTGCCGGCGGAAAAGCCGTTGGTATACAGGCTGAGTTATCCCTGCCCGCAGAATGTGAGCAGGCGGTAAAAACAGTGACCGATCTTTTTGGACACATTGATGGTTTGGTGAATAATGCCGGGGTAAATGACGGCGTAGGATTGGAAAGCGGGAATTATGAGAAGTTCATGGCCTCCCTGCACAAAAACCTGGTGCATTATTATTTAATGGCACAGTATGCGCTGCCCTGGCTCAAACAGAGCAAAGGCAGTATTGTTAATATTACTTCCAAAACTGCGGAAACCGGCCAGGGCAATACTTCTGCTTATGCTGCCGCGAATGGTGGCCGCAATGCACTTACCCGTGAGTGGGCAGTTGAATTACTCAAGTATGGTATACGGGTGAATGCGGTGGTAGTGGCTGAATGTTTTACTCCCCTCTACAAAACCTGGATCCAAACCTTTGCTGAGCCAGAGAAGAAATTGCAGGAGATTGCCGATAAAATTCCATTCGAAAAAAGAATGACCACCGCCGAAGAACTGGCCAATGCCGTTGCCTTTTTGTTATCGGAAAGATCCAGTCATACCACCGGCCAGCTCATCCATGTGGATGGAGGCTATGTGCACCTCGACCGCGCACTTTTATAAGTAAACTGTAAATTTGCAGGATGAAGTTAATATGCTGTTCCCTGCTGTTGCATCTTTCCTTTCTGGCATTCTCACAGAACGATAGCACGCTCGTGCAGGCCAAATTATTTTTACCGGCAAATGTTATCAGAGGATTGTCGCCCACCCAGCCATTGGTCATTCATTATATTAAGGAAGATGCTTCGGGCAAAATGCAAACAGGGAAATTCAATGCCAAAAAAGTCAAGGATAACCAGTATAACCTGGTGCTGAATAAAAACATGTATTTCCGTCTTGTATTTGTAGCCGGTGAATACAGCGCCCAGTTGTTTTGTGTCGATAACCGTAAAGGCAATATACTGGAAGAATATGATTTCAATATTTTACTCGAGAAGAAACGCTTTGATCCGGCGGATTTACAGTTCATGGCACCCTGTGTACAAAGGGAAGAAGAATAAAATAGAACCATCAGTGTCATGCTGAGCTTGTCGAAGCATGATTCGCAGAACGCTAACCCTTCCCCGGCGAGAACAATCATTGTCATGCTGAGCTTGTCGAAGCAAGACTGAATGTACCGCTGACGATAACCCTTCCCCAACGATGTCTCGCCTTGTGCTACATTCCGGGAGGTATAAGAGGTTAATGGCGGACTCGTAGGAAAATCAGTATTTACCAATAGTTGAAATGACTCTTGGATTCTTTGCCTCCCCACTACGTTACAAATCCTACTTCCAATACGTATTACCTCTTATTTGGGTGAATATGATTCCATAAGATGATAAAGGTCATAGAATAGGGTGCTGCCTATACTTAATTTTACACCCGTTAAAAGCTGGCACTGAAACAATTGTCGGCGCAAAATCCGAATCAAATGCAAAATCCACTCCGAACCAGCTATCATACCTGGTATAATCCTTAAATGCAGTTTTCACTTCGCTGCAACCGGAAATATTCCGGAGCCTGATTGACAGGCTGCTATTTTTTACTTCTAAATTTTAAGTTATGCGACGCATATTCGTATCCGCTATTCTGCTGCTGGCCTTCATCTTATTTATTACAATACAGTCAAGGGCGCAAAATCCCGCAGTAAATAAAGAAGGTATTACAACTGCTTTTTCTCAGATCTATGAAAACTTAAATCCTGCCAAAAGCCTTCTGCCCGTCACCGACCTGACTAAAATTTCAGCGGCCAGTATGCAGGTATTCCCTAACCCGGTAAAAGGACCGCTGGTTACCATACAGATTGAAACCGAACAACCCGGACTTCATGTAGTAAAACTGTTCAATGAATTCAGTAAGCAACTGAAAAGTATGAATGTTACCCTGGTACGTGGTAGTCAGTCTATCTTATTCGAACTGGGTGAACTGGCTCCTGGGTATTATTCAATTCAGGTCAGCGGAAATTTCAGTAAAGCAATGACGCTGCTGGTGAAGTGATTTATATCCTTTGTTGCTTCTTTTTCTCCCGTTTATTTCCGGATGAGAATAATAATAGTAAGGTCTCCGAAGTTGATGACTGGGGGCCTTTTTTAATTTTAAATGATTCTCTCATGCCCGCTTTCGCATTCGGCACTCACCCGATAAGCACTTTCCCAACGATGTCTCGCCATAGTTGATGTTTCTGGTTTACAGTAAGTCTGATGGCAGACTCGTCGACAAAGAAAAAAGGAATTGTTTCCCGCTACGGTGAATTATTATTTTCAATACGTATTACCTCTTAGTTTTCAAACATTCCGTCATTGAATGATAGAGGTCATAGGGTTGCCATTTTGATGCAGATAATTTTACAATCATTCATCACTGGCAGAATAACAATTGCCGGTTGAAAACCCGATTCATATGGAAAATCCATCACTTACCAGTTTTCATAACTGGTACAATCCTTAACCGCAGATTTCCATTCTTATGCATCTGGAAATTTTCCGGACTTGTTCTTCTGAAAGCGATCCTTGTACCTGCTTGATGTCTACTTTTTAATCACCTCTAAATTTTTTGTTATGCGGCGCATTCTTGTATCTGCAATAATTCTCCTGGCCATCACTTTAATTACAATTAATCCGGCAAGGTCTCAGAATATTGCCATCAATACCGATGGCAGTACTCCCGATGTTTCTGCCATGCTGGATATTGTAAATTCCGCAAAAGGATTGCTAATCCCTAGAGTATCCCTGACCTCCACCACTGATGCTGCAACAATTGCCACTCCGGCAACCAGTTTGCTGGTATATAATACGAATGCATCAATTACGGGTGACTATGCTACCGGCATAGGGTATTATTATAATTCCGGTACAAGTGGTTCACCTTTCTGGAGAAGATTGGTTGGAGATGGAGAAGTAAGGTGGGATGATCTTCGCATTGTCCTGGACAATGGTTCAGATGCAGCTTCACTTAGTTACTTTTCCGGTGGGTCAGGACCACAAATCTGGTATTTCCGCGATAACGGTACCTTGGAATCTATGTCATTCACCGTGCAATTGCCTCATACATGGAAGGAAGGTACTACCATCTATCCGCACCTGCACTGGGCTCCAAAGGGAACCAGAACCGGTGATGTTGAATGGAACTTTGAATACACCTGGGCAAATTATGATGCTGTTACACCGGAAGTTTTTCCTGCGATTGCCACAAATACTGTTGTTGCAGCCGGTCCTTTCACTGCCAATACGCATAGGATTACAGCACTGTCTGCCGCAAATGCCGGTTTGGATGCCACCGGAAAGAAAATATCCAGTATCCTGATTTGCCGGCTCTGGAGAAATTCTAATAACAGCAATGATACTTATAATGATTACGCAGGTCTTTTATTTGTTGACTTCCACATACAGGTGGATGGATGGGGTAGCCGTGAAGTGTTTGTGAAATAATTGACAAAAGGTATTTCATGTCAACTTAAATAAAAAAGTCATGTTACTTAATTATATCAATAAAGTCTGGACCAGCTTTTTCCTTATAATGGTTCTGACGCAGGCCACCCAAGCCCAGGGGATTGTAACTACATCCGGTGGAAACCTGGTTGCAAACGGTACTGTAAAACTGGTCATGAATAACAGCGGATTCACCAATAACGGAACCTTTACAGCCGGAAACAGCAGCCTGGTATTTACAGGGAATCAGGCTACTTCGGGTTCATTTATTGCAGGCTCCTCCAGCACGGGTTTGTATAACCTGGTTTTGAATAAGACGGCCAATGGGATGCAACTAAACCGCGATATCAGTATTAGTAATTCATTGCTGTTTACAAGCGGTGACAGTCTTTTTCTGAATAACCAGATTATTGATTTGGGTAGTACCGGCTTCCTGAGCGGAGAATCACAGGCTAGCCGTTTAACTGGTAGAAATGGAGGATATATCCAGGCAACTGCGAATTTAAATGCACCCGTTTCCGTTAACCCGGGAAACCTGGGATTCACCATCACCAGTGCCGCCAATCCGGGACTTACCACAATTCGCAGAGGACATCAGCAGCAATCAGGCGCTTCAGCACTACGGTATTATGATATTACACCCGCCAATAACAGCGGACTAAATGCAGAAATTGTAATAAATTATTTTCACCCTGAATTGCTGTCAATTCCGGAAGGGAACCTCGGGATCTTTTACAGTTCCAACGGTGGTACTATCTGGACCAACCTTGGTCTGACCAGCCTCAATACAATCAGTGATTATATTACCAGGGATGCTGTGAATACTTTCAGCAGATTTACCCTCGCCAATGTGAGTGAACCACTTTCTGTCAAGCTGCTGCAGTTCAAAGGAATTTATTACGGAGGAGCCACCCGTCTCGATTGGATTACAGGTGCAGAAATTCAGAGCGATCATTTTGAAATAGAGCGGTCTTCAGATGGGCTGCATTTTGAAAGGATCGGAACAATACTGGCAGCCGGTAGTTCTTTTCAGGAATTATCCTATCATTTTATAGATAGCTCTCCCTATCCAGGATTAAATTATTATCGCCTCCGGCAAGTTGACCTGGATGGATCCGCGACTTATTCTCCTCTGATCCGTATCATGGCCAATCCACCCTCCGGGGCCAATATGCAAATCTTCCCCAACCCGGTGAAAGGGCCATTGGTCACCATCCAGATTGAAACAGATCAGCCTGGTGTACATACGATTAAGCTTTACAATGAGATCGGTAAGCTGCTGAAAAGCAGTACGATTACTCTCGCTCGCGGAAGCCAGTCCTTATTTTTTGAACTGGGAAGCCTGCTGCCCGGCTATTATACCATACAGGTTAGTGGCAACTTTAATAAATCAATGCCCCTGCTGGTGAAATAAAATGCAGATGTATTTGCCGGAAAGCACGGATGCTGAATTTTGATCTGGTATTTAACAGTTTTTTTCTCCAATGATCGGGTAGGTCTCTGTCGTGATGAACTAGACAGAGACCTTTTTTGTCCTTTATAATTACAGGACCTGATCATCCTGAGTAGATTTTTTTTCTAGAAATAAAAAGATCAGGTTGGGCCATTTCACATTTGATGTATCAAGCCCGAAATGCTGTCAGCTAACTTTTGAATTTGGAGAAAAGAGATTTCTATATGATCCCTTTCGCAATTGATGTTCCCAAAACTTTATCTGCCGCTTTCCCGGCCGCAGGGTTGGGACCCGTATAAATAAAAAAGCCCCGCTTTGCAGCGAAGCGCTGTAGCCCGTACGGGATTCGAATGCCGACGAAGCTTATCTTGTCGGCATCCCGACCGCATGTTTGGGACCCGTATAAATAAAAAAGCCCCGCTTTGCAGCGAAGCTCTGTAGCCCGTACGGGATTCGAATGCCGACGAAGCTTATCTTGTCGGCATCCCGACCGCATGGTTGGGACCCGTATAAATAAAAAAGCCCCGCTTTGCAGCGAAGCTCTGTAGCCCGTACGGGATTCGAACCCGTATCACCACCGTGAAAGGGTGGTGTCCTAGCCCTTAGACGAACGGGCCGTCTGGTTGCAGAAATGAGCGGATTTTAAGCCCTTTCACTTCTTTTTTAGGGACGGCAAAGATAGCCCGGCCCGGGTTTTTGGCCAAATGTTTTTAAAAAAACGGTCATTTGTTTTTTTTGGCCGCAACAGATTGTCTGCCATGCCCTTTTTCCTTATTTCTGATATAGCATGACAATCCCGGTTTTACTAACTTTGCACCCTCGTTAGCCCCGGCTGACTTCACCTCTTAAAATCTGAACAAATGAGTACAGTTAAAGTAGCCATCAATGGCTTTGGCCGTATCGGTCGCCTGGTTTACCGCCAGATCTACAAAATGCAGGGTATCGATGTAGTGGCCATCAATGACCTTACCAGCCCCAAAGTACTGGCCCACCTCCTGAAATATGATAGCGCCCAGGGTCGTTTTGATGCGGAAGTAAAATCTACAGATAATTCCATCCTCGTTAATGGGGATGAAGTGAAAATATATGCCCAGAAAAATCCGGCTGATATTCCCTGGAAAGATCATGGCGTGGATGTAGTACTTGAGTGTACCGGCTTCTTTACCGATAAAGACAAAGCCTCCGCCCACCTCCAGGCAGGTGCCCGCAAAGTGGTGATCAGTGCCCCCGCTACCGGTGATCTCAAAACCATCGTGTTCAATGTGAACCACCAGATCCTCGATGGCAGCGAAACCATCATCAGCTGCGCTTCCTGCACCACCAACTGCCTGGCCCCCATGGCACAGGTACTGGAAGAAAAGTTTGGTATCGTAAACGGACTGATGACCACCGTTCACGCTTATACCAACGATCAGAATACACAGGATGCCCCGCACCCCAAAGGAGATCTCCGCCGGGCCAGGGCCGCAGCACAAAATATTGTACCCAACAGCACCGGTGCCGCCAAAGCAATCGGACTGGTACTGCCCAGCCTCAAAGGAAAGCTGGATGGATCCGCACAGCGGGTGCCAACACTGACCGGATCACTGACAGAAGTGACTGCCATCCTCAATAAGAAAACAACCGTTGAGGAAATCAATGCCTCCATGAAGGCCGCTGCCAACGAAAGTTTTGGATATACAGAAGACGAAATCGTGAGCAGCGATATCATCGGTATCAGCTTCGGCTCACTCTTCGATGCCACCCAGACCAAAGTGCAGAATGTAGGAGATACCCAGCTGGTAAGAACCGTTAGTTGGTATGATAATGAGATGAGCTACGTCAGCCAGTTAGTAAGAACCGTGAATTATTTTGCAACGCTGATCGGTAAATAATATTTTATCCAGGTAGTCCGGCTGCCATCCAACCCAGTTCGATAAAAAGATCAGAAGGGGAGGATGGCAGACCGGTTCTCCTACAATCATTATTACAGACGATAAGTAGGTAATAATGATCAAAGAAACTTCCAGGAAGCAATTCCGGAATATTCGGACTGCCGTATACCCTATAGCGCTCATGAAAATCAAGAATATTGATGGCTTGTCTGCAACAGACCTGCAACGGGAAGCTGAAAAAGGTGCCAGGTTTGTCTATTATCCCTATACAATTTCTTTTATAGTCGTCACCCTCCGGAAAACATCAGGTGTTTATTTGATCAAAGCCGGAGAGAATGCGGTAAGCCGCGGTCGTCGCTTTACCCTGATTTCCCTGTTACTGGGTTGGTGGGGTATCCCATTTGGTCCCAAATTCACCCTGCAAAGTATTAAAGCGAATCTGAAGGGAGGAAAAGATGTGACAGATGAAGTAATGTCAACCGTAGCCGGGCATCTCCTTTTTCAGGAAGCACAGAAACAACAAAAAATGCAATCGGCATAGATACCCTTGTTTTACAACAGGGTTCGACCGGAACCTGATCAGTTGCGGGAAGAAGCATGAGCCCTGTTTGCAGGATAAATGTAACAAGACAGTATCTTCACAAAAATTTCCTGCTATGTCAAAGTTCGCAGCGGCCTCTTTCAAAGGACAAAAAGTGCTGATCCGCGTTGATTTCAATGTACCCCTCAATGATAAATTTGAAATCACAGATGATACCCGTATGCGGGCGGCAATTCCAACGATTAAAAAAATTCTTTCCGATGGTGGTATGGTTATCCTGATGAGCCACCTGGGTCGTCCCAAAGATGGCCCCACTGAAAAATATTCCCTCAAACACCTGGTGCCACACCTGAGTGAACTCCTCGGTGGCAGTACCGTGCTTTTTGCCAACGATTGTATTGGTGAACAAGCCTACCTCACGGCCAGCATGATGCGTCCTGGTGAAGTGTTGTTGCTGGAGAATCTCCGGTTTTATAAAGAAGAAGAAAAAGGAGATGCCGGCTTTGCTGAAAAATTATCAAAACTGGGTGATGTATGGGTCAATGATGCTTTTGGAACCGCTCACCGCGCCCATGCTTCGACTGCCGTGATCGCCCAATTCTTCCCTCCGGAAAAAAGATTCTTTGGTTTTGTAATGGAAGGGGAAGTCATCGCCGCAGAAAAAGTATTACATAAAGCAGAGAAACCTTTTACAGCTATTATTGGGGGTGCTAAAGTGAGTGATAAAATCCTGATCATCGAAAACCTCCTCGAAAGGGCAACCGATATCATTATCGGCGGAGGGATGGCCTATACATTCATGAAAGCACAGGGCGGACAAATCGGCAAATCCCTTTGTGAGGAAGATCGCTTGCAAACCGCACTCGATATTCTGAAGATGGCAAAAGAAAAAGGCGTGAATATCCATCTCCCGGAAGACTCCGTGATTGCAGATCAGTTTGCGGCCGATGCAAAAACAGCCACTGCCCCCAGCAACCAGATTCCGGATGGCTGGATGGGACTGGATATCGGACCACTTGCTGCTGAAAAATTTGCCACAGTGATCAAAAACTCCAAAACCATTTTATGGAACGGACCAATGGGCGTATTTGAAATGCCGGCCTTCCAGAAAGGCACCAAGGCCATTGCCGTAGCAGTAGCGGAGGCAACCAGTAACGGCGCCTTCTCCCTCGTAGGTGGCGGCGATTCCGTAGCAGCCGTAAACCAATTCGGATTCACCGATAAAGTAAGCTATGTCTCCACCGGCGGAGGCGCCATGCTTGAATATTTTGAAGGAAAGGTTTTGCCAGGGATTGCAGCGGTAGGGTAGCAGTCGACAGTCGACAGTCATCAGTCGACAGTCAACAGTAAACAGTCTTCAGTCATCAGTCATTAGCCGATAGCTGACAGTTGAGCGATGTTGTATTTATTCGCGCAGCGAATAAATAAATCCGTCTTGAATCCTTGCTAAACATAAGTATTTAAAAAAAAGGGTTTAAACTCTACATTAAAAGATCCGCGAAAATCCGCTCAATCCGCGTCATCCGCGTTCCAATTCCATTCGCGCAGCGAAAAAAATCCGTCTTGAATCCTCGCTAAACATAAGTATTTAAAAAAAGGGTTTAAACTCTACGAAAATTTTAAAAAAAGGGTTTAAACTCTACATTAAAAGATCCGCGAAAATCCGCTCAATCCGCGTCATCCGCGTTCCTATCCCATTCGCGCAGCGAATAAAAATCCGCGAAAATCTGCTTAATCCGCGTCATCCGCGTTCCCATAAAAAATTCGCGCAGCGAATAAAAATCCCCTTCAGCACCTAATCCATAAAATCCTGAATTTAAAAACCTATCTCAGCGTAATCTCCTTTTCTTTTTTTCTCCGCGGTAAAACCCTCCCTCCGCGCATCGAATAAAAAAATCCCCGAACTTTACATCCTCAAAACCTTTAATATGAAAAAAATCTTTTCTTCTCTTTTAATCCTTACGATTACAACACAATTATCCGCCCAAAAAATCATCCCCATCGAATTCAACGGCAAAAAATATGAAGTGCTTGATATGATCCCCAAGGGCAAAGTGATGTGGGGTGGAAACAGTGAAGAAATCCCCGGCGATGCCGCCAAAAGTGAATCCAATGGTTCCACCAACACCGCCGCCATTGTAGCCGTGGTAGGTGACAATACCAAAAACGGGCTCGAAGGAAAACCCTATGCTGCCAAACTCTGTAAAGAGGCCAAAATAGGAGGTAAAGAAGACTGGTACCTGCCATCTAAAGATGAATCAGATGCCATCTATGCCTTCAAAGACAAATTTGCCGTAGAAGAAAGAGGCACCATCTGGACTTCCACCGAAGCCAGCGGAACCACCGCCGTTACCAAATACTGGTACACCGGTGCTTTCTATAGTGTGCAGAAAACTGACAGCTATCACTTTGTTTGTATCCGGAAAGTTGATTGATTTTCGTCAACATTTCGGTCTCCTCAACCAGTAAAAGGTTTTTTTAATGCAGTTTACCGGCAAGGGAATACGGTATGCCGAAATTTTCCCCCGCAGAACAGCAAAAGCACTAATTTTATTATCAAATAAAAAACTACTACAATGAAAGGAACTCGTAATGTCGTTTTATTGTCTATCGCAGCCCTCGTCCTGATCCTCTTTGTTTGGGGTTGTAATGGCTGCAACAGCATTAAAGCCGCCGATCAGAATGTGAAAAAGAAATGGAGTGACGTGGAAACCAATTACCAGCGTCGTACCGACCTATACAGCAGCGTGATCAAGACTGTGGAAGCTTCTGCCAATTTTGAAAAATCCACCCTCACACAAGTTGTGGAAGCAAGGGCAAAAGCCACTTCCATCAACGTGGATATCAATGATCCTAAAACCCTCGAAGCTTTCCAGCAGGCACAGGGTAATTTGCAGAGTTCCTTCAGCAGGCTGATTGCCTCTTTCGAAGCATACCCTGATCTTAAAACAACCAAATCATTCCAGGATTTCCAGACCCAGATTGAGGGAACAGAAAACAGGATCAATGTGGCCCGCCAGGATTTCAACAAATCCGTGGAGAACTACAACCTGAAAATCGTGAAGTTCCCTACCAGTGTACTGGCCGGAATGATCGGTGCCAAAGAGAAGCCTTATTATAAATCAGATCCGGGTTCGGAAAAGAATCCTGATATCAAATTTGATATTAAGTAATCAATGGCTCTCTTCTCACTATTCCGGAGAAAGAAATCATTCTTTCCCGAAGAAGACACAAGGCTGATCGTGAAAGCCATTCGCCAGGCCGAGAAATCGACCAGCGGGGAAGTACGTGTGTTCGTGGAAAGCCGCTGCCCCTGGATGGATGCCATCGACCGGGCAGCCGAACTTTTCTTCCGGCTCAAAATGGACCATACCGAACAACGTAACGGGGTACTGGTGTACGTGGCCATGAAAGACAGGCAACTGGCCGTCTTCGGCGATGAAGGAATCCATCAAAAAGTGGGAACAGAATACTGGAACAAACTGGTGGCAGAGATGCTCGCCAGTTTCAATAAAGAAGATTATGCCAAAGGCATCGCCGAATCTGTGATCCAGATCGGCGATGCTCTTCATACACATTTCCCTTATGATCGGGAAACAGACAAGAATGAACTGCCGGATGATATCGTATTCGGCAGATAATACCATATGAAGCGACTACTCCTCATATTCTCCCTGCTGCTTTCCTTCCTGTCACAGGCCCAGCATGAAGATAAAATCCCTTCCAGACCCAGTCCGGCAAAACTGGTGAACGACGAGACCAGTATGCTCATGCCTTACCAGGTGAAACAGCTGGAAGATAAACTCGTGGCATACGATGACAGCACTTCCAACCAGATCGTGATCGTGATCGTGGAATCACTGAATGGTTTGGAGGCCAACGAATATGCCACATCACTGGGACGCAAATGGGGGGTAGGCAACAAAGACTTCAATAACGGGGTGGTTGTACTGATATCCACCGGTGGCGGCAGCGGACAAAGGGATGCCTATATCGCCCCTGGTTACGGACTGGAAGGCGCAATTCCAGATATTACAGCCAAGGCCATTGTTGAAAATGAGCTGATCCCTAATTTAAAACTGGGCAATTATTACCGGGCCCTGGATGAAACTACCGATGCTATTATCAAAGCAGCGGCAGGAGAATATAAAGCACCTGCCAATTACGGCAGCAAGAAAAAGAAAGGCATACCCATTAGCAGTATCATCTTCATCATTATTCTCCTGCTCGTCATTTTTGGCGGTGGAGCAGGAGGCGGCGGCACTTATGTTTCCCGTGGCGGCTGGACCGGTTGGTCCGGTGGCGGCGGAGGCGGAAGTGGCTGGTCCGGCGGTGGTGGCGGATTTGGCGGCTTTGGTGGTGGTAGTTTTGGAGGAGGTGGAGCAGGAGGTAAATGGTAGGGAGAGGCTAGTGGCAAGTGGGAAATGGCTAGTGGGGGTCGGCAAGTAGGGATAAGTCTATGAAAGAAGAAAATACCAATCGAAAAGATTGAGAAGACTTTAAAAGAGAAAGGCGAACCATTGGTTCGCCTTTCTCTTTTAAAAGTGCTGTTTAGATTAAAAACCCTTTTTATCGGCTTCGGGTAATTTTGATTTGATGTATTCTGTCAGTTCCTTTAATGCAGTATTGGAGGGATCGTCCTTCGATTTTTTGGATTTGGCTGAAAGAATACCTTTCAGGATCATTCCGTTGATATAAAAATCAGTTTGACTCTTGAAAGCTTCCGGGATGGCATCCCTGAATTTCACAATTTCATCCACCCCCCATTTTACTTTATCTGTATTTTTTAATGCAGATAAATAAGTGCTCAGTCCGTTGAGCGCATCAAACTTACCCTGACTCAAGGGCATTTTAGCGAAATCGCCAATGATTTTCTCTGCCTTTGTTTCATCTCCGCTTTTCATCAGCTCATTCATCAATACATCAGCGAGTAAGCCATCCTGCTCCTCGTTATTCAATGCGCTGATCACCGGCTTGGCAGCTTCCTCATCCGTTTTGATCAGGGCAGATAAGGCATTCCCGGCAACGGTATAGGAGGAATCTTTGGTAGCAGTAATAAACAGGTTATTATATTCCTTCTTTTGCAGATCACCCAGTTTGCCAATAGCGCCAGCCCTCACAAGCGCATTTTTATCGGTTGTTGCCAGACCCGTCAGTACTTCTTCCGTTGCTTTGCGGATGCCCTCTTTTTTCAGATCAGTCTTGCCAATGGTATAGGAGCGGAGCCCGTGGTACTTATCGTTTAGTGCGGTACGGATCAGTTCAACAGCTTTTGGATCATCAGCTTTAGTCGCAGCATAATCAATGGCTTCTTTCCGGTCCAGATAACTGCCGGCATATTTGTACTGATGAATATAATTGTCGAGGTTCTTATTATCCTTTTTTGACCAGAGCATTACTTTGTCTCCATCTACATTGATCAGATCAGGCCTTTTTGTATAGGGAATTGTAAAAGAGTCAATCGCATTGTTTGCCCATACATTGTACCGGGTTTTGGCAGCGCCCTGGTATACATCTATCGCGATGGGTAATTTGAAATACTTCCCTGTTTTCTGTGTTTGTTTTACAATCACGGTTGCTTTTCCGGCGGCATCGTCATATACATAATCAATATCCACAGTAGGATGTCCGTTACTGAAATACCACTGATTAAAAAACCAGTTCAGGTCACGGCCAGTCACTTCTTCAAATGCCAGTCGCAACTGATGTGCTTCTGCTGATTTGAATTTGTTGGTGACGAGGTAATTATTAATCGCTTTGAAAAAGGCGCTGTCACCCACATAGTTCCGGAGCATGTGCAAAATGCGACCACCTTTCTGGTAACTCACGGCATCAAACACCTCTTCTTTATCTGCATAATAAAAACGTACCAGGTCTTTCTTTTCACTGTTGCTTTGCAGGTAATTCTGCATACCGTTATTATTCTCAGCATCTCCTGCATCCTTCCCGTATTTATATTCAAACCAGAGCAGTTCACTGTAATCTGCAAAAGATTCATTGACAGTGATATTGCTCCAGCTTTCCGTAGTAACATAATCCCCGAACCAGTGATGGAATAATTCATGGGCAATCACGGATTCCCAGCCATTGCCATCAATCAGTTGACGGGCGGTTTGCTGGGCCATATCCGAATGCAGGGTAGCAGTTGTGTTCTCCATCGCACCGGAAATATAGTCGCGTCCGGTAATTTGTGAATATTTGGGCCAGGGATATTCTACTCCGGTTACTTTGGAGAAGAAGCTCATCATTTCAGGGGTAAGCCCGAATATTTTTTTAGCAACCGGGGCAAAAGCGGGTTCTACATAATAGTTCACTTCTTTACCCTTCCAGCTGTCTTTGATAACTGCATATTCTCCCACACCCAGGAAAAACAAATAAGGAGCATGTGGAAGATCCATCTTCCAGGTATCGGTGCGGGTGCCATCACTGTTTTTCTTTTGAGTGACCATTTTCCCATTGGAAAGTGTCACATACTTATTGTCTACTGTTACAGAAAGTTCCTGGGTTGTCTTCTGGTTGGTCTTGTCAATTGTAGGAAACCAGGCTGAATTGGATTCTGTTTCCCCCTGTGTCCAGATCTGTGTGGGCTTGTCTTTCTCTTCCCCAAGCGGATTGATAAAATACATCCCCTTAATACCCAGGAGAGAGTTTTCGGCATATTTTTCTTCAAACTCATTTGGCTTGGCAGTATACTCAATGTAAACAGTATAGATCTCCGTGTTTTTGTAGGTTTTATCCAGTTTTATTTTAAGTTGAAAGTCGTCGTACTGGTATGGGAGTTCCTGTATTTTGCCTGCTTTCATCACAGCTACTTTTCTGAATTCCATCCCCTTGGCATCCAGTGTCAGGCTATCAGTAGGGTAGAAATGCGGTTTCAGGCTGATCCAGGCTTTGCCAATCAGGTGGGATTTGCTGAAATCAGGTTTTAGCTCCAGTCTGGTGTGAACCAGGTTATTAATCCGGGCAGGGGTTTCTCGATAGTTCTTTTTCCAGCTGGTATCTGTTTTTGGCTGTGCGAAGACAGCAAGTCCCATGAATAACAAGAATCCAGGCAATAAAGCATATCTCATATGAATAATTTAGGTGTGCAAAAATAAAAAACAAGGGCTGTATTGGGCCATTCTCCTTTGTCCGGAACGGGTATTTAACAAGATGTTGGGGCCCGGAATAGATTGGTAGTCCCAATTCAGTTAAATTTGTGACACACCAATTTCTTACAATGAACCGCTTACTATTTACGCTGGCCCTTTGCGGATTTGTGCTCACTGCCTCTTCCCAAAAAGTATATTTTCTGTATATACAGACGGATCCGGCACAGCCCTTTTATCTCAGGATGAATGAGAAAACATATTCTTCTGCGGCTTCAGGTTACCTGATCATGCCAAAGCTGAAGGATAGCACTTATTCTTTTTCCATTGGTTTTCCGGGAGGGAAAAGCAGTGAATATGCATTTACCGTAGCTATTGATAAAAAGGACCAGGGTTATCTGCTGAAAAATTTTGCAGAGAAAGGATGGGGTTTATTCAACCTGCAAACGCTGAATGTGCAAATGCCACAGGGAGCCGGAGAGAAAAAAGAATCTGCTGCGGTATCAGAGAATAAAGATGCTTCGGATTTTACCAATATACTGGCCAAAGCTGCAGATGATCCTTCCCTGAAAGAAAAACCAGTGCCAGCTCCCAAAAAAGAAGAAGTGAAAACGGTAGCAGTAGTACCGGTACCGGATCAGCCTGTCGTAAAAGAGGAGGTAAAAACAGTAGCAGTCGTCACTCCTGTACCTGATAAGCCGGTAGTAAAAGAAGAAGTAAAAGCAGTAGTCGAAAAAGTAGAACCCGTAGTAACAGCTCCTGTAAAAGAAAAAGAACCGGTCAATACCAGTGTCAGAGATACTACGCAAACGGCTACCGCCCTGGTAACCGATGATAAAAAAAAAGCCCTGTTGAAAGAGGATCCTCCTGTGAAAAAGGAGCCTGATCCCGTTATTACTGATAATCCTCCATTAACGAAAGACACTATAGCCCTGGTAAAGGAACCGGAAAAGCCGGTCATTGATAACAAAGAAAAAGAAGAGGTGAAGATGGATCCGGTTCCTGCACCTGTTATCCGTGAAGAGCCTGCTGTCAGCTATAAGCCATCCGTTATTACAAGAAAGTCTGAAAGCTCTACTTCGGAGGGATTTGGTTTAACTTTTACGGATGCGGAAGAAGGGGGAGGAACAGATACTATTCGCATTTTTATTCCCAATCCAAAACCAGTCGTACCGGTGCCTCCAAAAGAGGAACCTAAGGAAGAGAAAAAATTCCTGGATCAGCCGGTTGCCATAGATTCAACACAACAGGATGAAAAGAAAGCAGTAGAACCGGTAAAGGAAGAAAAATCCATACTGACACCTGCACCTGCAGTGGCATTGAAAGCATGCCCTGCAATAGCAGAGGATGCTGATTTTTTACGGGTGAGGAAAAAGATGGCTGCGGCCAGTTCAGATGACGGGATGATTGCAGAGGCCAGAAAGCTTTTTAAAACAAAGTGTTTCAGTACTACACAAATCAGAAATCTGGGGGCATTGTTTTTAACAGATGAAGGACGTTATCGTTTTTTTGATGCGGCCTATTCAGCAGTATCAGATCCCCAGCAGTTCGCTTCGCTGGAGTCGGAATTAAAGGACAATTACTACATTAATCGTTTCAAGGTCATGCTCCGGCAGTGAGCGCTCATCTATTCAGCAGTTTATGCCCCGTTATTTTTTAGCACTATCGTATAAGGGAACGGCCTATCGTGGATTTCAGGTACAGGAGAATGCCCATACCGTACAGGCAGAAGTGGAAAAAGCACTGGGCATTTTATTGCCCGGGGTGATGGAGTTGACAGGATCTTCCCGTACGGATGCGGGGGTACATGCCAGGCAGAACTATTTTCATTTTGATATTCCGGAGCAGGTAGAAACCTATCGGGGTATCAATACCGCAGCGCAGTTCGTTTATAAAGTGAATGCTATTTTACCTCCCGACATCGCCGTCTTGTCATTGCAATTGGTAAAAGAAGATGCGCATTGTCGTTTTGATGCCATACAAAGAGATTATCGCTATTATATCTACACAAAAAAGGATCCTTTTCATAGGGATCGTGCTTATTATTTTCCATTTCGTTTACAGGAGGAATTATTACAGGAAGCAGCGGGCATCATTAGGGAGTACCATGATTTCACCTCATTTTCCAAGCGGAACACGCAGGTAAAAACCTTTATCTGTTCCATTGTAAAGAGTCAGTGGATAAGGGAAGGTGACTTGCTGGTATATGAAGTAGGGGGAAACCGTTTCTTAAGGGGCATGGTTAGAGCATTGACTGCCACCATGTTACGAGTAGGAAGGGGGTTGATTAGTTTGGAAGAATTCAGGGAAATCATTGAAAGCAGGGATTGTACAAGGGCCAGTTTTGCTGTTCCGCCGAATGGATTATTCCTGGAGGCGGTCAGATATCCACAGAATTATTTTGACTAAGCTGATTACCCGGTCCAGGCACCATTCATAACTCATTGATAAATAATAAGATTTTCGACCAGCGAAAATGGTCAGTTAATTGCTGTCTGTAAGGGGCAAAAAAATGGAAATAATGTGAACAAAACTTGCATGAAAAATTTGTCGGGAACTTACTATCCCTTACCTTTGCTGCCCGCTCCGAAAAAAAGGAGCCAGTTCTTGACAAAACAGTTTGATTTTCACGCCAAAAGATTCGAAAATTTTTCAAAATAATTCTCGAAAAATTTGGTAGAAATAAAAAGGCCCTTACCTTTGCACTCCCAAACGAAAACGGGGTGCTGGTAAAACGGCAAAAGATCTTTGAAAGTTGGGAAACAATAGCACTTATCCCGCAGGTATGCGGGGTAAAACTAAAAGGTAAGTCAAGCTAAATACAATTTAGATTTGACACGTTTAATTTTGGTTGTCTGTGACGAAAGTTGCAGCAACACTTTGAAGTTAAATAGTCAGTAATCAAACATCATTTACAATGGAGAGTTTGATCCTGGCTCAGGATGAACGCTAGCGGCAGGCTTAATACATGCAAGTCGAGGGGCAGCATGACTGTAGCAATACAGTTGATGGCGACCGGCAAACGGGTGCGGAACACGTACAGAACCTTCCTTCGAGCGGGGAATAGCCCAGAGAAATTTGGATTAATACCCCATAGTACATTGGAGTGGCATCACTTTAATGTTAAAGATTTATCACTTGAAGATGGCTGTGCGGCTGATTAGGTAGTTGGCGGGGTAACGGCCCACCAAGCCTGCGATCAGTAACTGGTGTGAGAGCACGACCAGTCACACGGGCACTGAGACACGGGCCCGACTCCTACGGGAGGCAGCAGTAAGGAATATTGGTCAATGGACGAAAGTCTGAACCAGCCATGCCGCGTGGAGGATGAAGGTCCTCTGGATTGTAAACTTCTTTTATATGGGACGAAAAAAGGCTTTTCTAAGTCGTCTGACGGTACCATATGAATAAGCACCGGCTAACTCCGTGCCAGCAGCCGCGGTAATACGGAGGGTGCAAGCGTTATCCGGATTCACTGGGTTTAAAGGGTGCGTAGGTGGGTTGGTAAGTCAGTGGTGAAATCCCCGAGCTTAACTTGGGAACTGCCATTGATACTATTAATCTTGAATACCGTGGAGGTCGGCGGAATATGTCATGTAGCGGTGAAATGCTTAGATATGACATAGAACACCAATTGCGAAGGCAGCTGGCTACACGAGTATTGACACTGAGGCACGAAAGCGTGGGGATCAAACAGGATTAGATACCCTGGTAGTCCACGCCCTAAACTATGGATACTCGACATTTGCGATACACAGTAAGTGTCTGAGCGAAAGCATTAAGTATCCCACCTGGGAAGTACGATCGCAAGATTGAAACTCAAAGGAATTGGCGGGGGTCCGCACAAGCGGTGGAGCATGTGGTTTAATTCGATGATACGCGAGGAACCTTACCTGGGCTAGAATGCTGGGAGACCGTGGGTGAAAGCTCACTTTGTAGCAATACACTGCCAGTAAGGTGCTGCATGGCTGTCGTCAGCTCGTGCCGTGAGGTGTTGGGTTAAGTCCCGCAACGAGCGCAACCCCCATCACTAGTTGCCATCAGGTAACGCTGGGAACTCTAGTGAAACTGCCGTCGTAAGACGTGAGGAAGGAGGGGATGATGTCAAGTCATCATGGCCTTTATGCCCAGGGCTACACACGTGCTACAATGGAGTGGACAAAGGGCTGCAACATAGCGATATGAAGCTAATCCCAAAAACCACTTCTCAGTTCAGATTGGAGTCTGCAACTCGACTCCATGAAGCTGGAATCGCTAGTAATCGTATATCAGCAATGATACGGTGAATACGTTCCCGGACCTTGCACACACCGCCCGTCAAGCCATGGAAGCCGGGTGTACCTAAAGTCGGTAACCGCAAGGAGCCGCCTAGGGTAAAACTGGTAACTGGGGCTAAGTCGTAACAAGGTAGCCGTATCGGAAGGTGCGGCTGGAATACCTCCTTTTTAGAGCGACATGATCAATCACGTATTGATCATTATACTTACCTCGCTATTGTTTCCCACAACTTTCAATTTGTTGTGGTTTGTGTCTCACAAATCACAAACAAAACAAACCGGTTGTCTCAACAGCAACCAACAATGTTCTTTTAAAAGTACGAACCCGTAATCCCGTCATAATCGGGAGGCTACAAACAGATCCGTAGCTCAGCCTGGTTAGAGCACTACACTGATAATGTAGGGGTCAGCAGTTCAAATCTGCTCGGGTCTACTAAATGGCTAATGGCTATTTGCTAATGGCTATGAGCTTTTACCACGGGGGATTAGCTCAGTTGGCTAGAGCATTAGCTTTGCAAGCTAAGGGTCATCGGTTCGACTCCGATATCCTCCACTTAAGAATGTGTGAAAAGGAAAATGTGGGGATGTGAAAATTAGTTCTTTCAATTTTGATGTTGACTTTAGGTCTGAAGGTTCATAACCTTAACATCAGCTCGGTATTGTGATCTTTTGCACATATTCATATTTGCACATTTTCACATGTACTCAGCTCTTTGACATATTGGAAAAAAATGTTAGATGAGTATCTAACAAGTTCGATCACAATTTTGAAATATCACACCATTTTTTGGTTGGTCTGAAGAAATGTGGTCGGGTAACAACTACAATTAAAAACAAGTCTTCAACAATTGTTGAAGCCTCATATTAATTAAGTTTTTTAACTTTTTTAAAGCAATTAAGGGCGCATGGTGGATGCCTTGGGTCTGAGAGGCGAAGAAGGACGTGGTAAGCTGCGATAAGCCAGGGGGAGCTGCACACAAGCATTATATCCCTGGATTTCCGAATGGGAAAACCCAGTACGCTGAAGGCGTATTACCCGCAAGGGAGCCAACCCCGAGAACTGAAACATCTAAGTACCGGGAGGAAAAGAAAACAATAGTGATTCCCCAAGTAGTGGCGAGCGAAAAGGGAATAGCCTAAACTTGAGCGGCGTGCCGCTCGAGGGTTGTAGGACTGCATTTAGAAATCATCATCAAGTAAAATCATCTGGAAAGTTGAGCCATAGAGGGTGATAGCCCCGTAAACAAAAATTGATGAGGACGAGCAGTATCCTGAGTAAGGCGGGACCGGAGGAATCCTGCCTGAATCTGCCAGCACCATCTGGTAAGGCTAAATACTCCTCAGACACCGATAGTGAACCAGTACCGTAAGGGAAAGGTGAAAAGCACCCTAAACAAGGGAGTGAAATAGTACCTGAAACCGTGCGCCTACAAGCGGTCGGAGCTTCGCAAGAAGTGACGGCGTGCCTTTTGCATAATGAGCCTACGAGTTGCTCCTCACTGGCGAGGTTAAGTTCGTAATTAACGGAGCCGTAGCGAAAGCGAGTCCAAATAGGGCGTTTAGTCAGTGGGGGCAGACGCGAAACTTTGTGATCTATCCATGGGCAGGTTGAAGGTTAGGTAAAACTAACTGGAGGACCGAACCCGTTAACGTTGAAAAGTTCTGGGATGACCTGTGGATAGGGGTGAAAGGCCAATCAAACTGAGAGATAGCTCGTTCTCCCCGAAATGTTTTTAGGAACAGCCTCGGATTATGAAGTCTGTTAGAGGTAGAGCTACTGATTGGGCTAGGGGGCTTCACCGCCTACCAAACCCTGACAAACTCCGAATGCTAACAGATATCTCCGGGAGTGAGGCTGCGGGTGCTAAGATCCGTGGCCGAGAGGGAAATAACCCAGAATAGCAGCTAAGGTCCCTAATACATAGCTAAGTTGATCAAACGAGGTAGGATTTCTATAACAGCCAGGATGTTTGCTTGGAAGCAGCAATTCATTTAAAGAGTGCGTAACAGCTCACTGGTCGAGAGATCCCGCACGGAAAATAATCGGGCATCAAGCTATGAACCGAAGCTCTATGATTGCCACTTGGTGGTATATCGGTAGGGGAGCATTGAAACAGCATCGAAGGTGTGCGGTGACGCATGCTGGAGCGGTTTCAAAAGAAAATGTAGGCATAAGTAACGATAAATAAGGTGAAAAACCTTATCGCCGAAAGTCTAAGGGTTCCTGATCAACGTTAATCGGATCAGGGTTAGCCCGGTCCTTAGCCAAACCCGAAAGGGGTAGGTGATGGAAAGCAGGTTAATATTCCTGCGCCTGCTATGCATTAAAAGTGACGGAGAATGCTAGTCGTATAAGCTGACGGAATAGCTGAGTGGATCCTTCGGGTGAAGCGTAACGATGAAAGTTCTTCCAAGAAAAGCGAGCATAGCAGCCGGTACCGCAAACCGACACAGGTAGACGGGATGAATATTCTAAGGCGCTCGGGTGAGCCGTGGAGAAGGAACTAGGCAAATTGACGCTGTAACTTCGGGATAAAGCGTACCATCTTCGGATGGTCTCAGTAAATTGGTTCAACCAACTGTTTAACAAAAACACAGGGCCCTGCAAAATCGAAAGATGACGTATAGAGCCTGATACCTGCCCGGTGCTGGAAGGTTAAGGAAGGATGTTCGGCGCAAGCCAAAGCTTCTGACTGAAGCCCCAGTAAACGGCGGCCGTAACTATAACGGTCCTAAGGTAGCGAAATTCCTTGTCGGGTAAGTTCCGACCTGCACGAATGGTCTAATGAGTTGAACACTGTCTCCTCCACGAGCCCGGTGAAATTGTAGTATCGGTGAAGATGCCGGTTACCCGCCACGGGACGGAAAGACCCCGTGAACCTTCACTACAACTTTGCATTGATTTTGAATTACGGATGTGTAGAATAGTTGGGACGCTTTGAAGCCTTGCCGCTAGGTAGGGTGGAGCGGTCGTTGAAATACCAACCTTCTTTGATTTAGAGTCTAATCCCTTGCGGGAAACAGTGCATGGTGGGTAGTTTGACTGGGGTGGTCGCCTCCTAAAGAGTAACGGAGGCTTGCAAAGGTACCCTCAGTACGGTTGGTAATCGTACGTAGAGCGCATTAGTATAAGGGTGCTTGACTGTGAGGCACACAAGCCGAGCAGGGACGAAAGTCGGCTAAAGTGATCCGGCGGTTCTGTGTGGAAGGGCCGTCGCTCAAAGGATAAAAGGTACTCCGGGGATAACAGGCTGATCTCCCCAAGAGCTCATATCGACGGGGAGGTTTGGCACCTCGATGTCGGTTCGTCACATCCTGGGGCTGGAGAAGGTCCCAAGGGTTCGGCTGTTCGCCGATTAAAGTGGCACGTGAACTGGGTTCAGAACGTCGCAAGACAGTTCGGTCCCTATCTGTGGTGGGCGTTAGTAAATTGAGAGGACATGACCTTAGTACGAGAGGACCGGGTCGTACGTACCGCTGGTGTATCTGTTGTGCCGCCAGGTGCAATGCAGAGTAGCTATGTACGGACAGGATAAACGCTGAAAGCATCTAAGCGTGAAACCTTCCTCAAGATGAGTTTACTTTTAAGGGCCGTCAAAGACTATGACGTTGATAGGCTACAGGTGTAAAGGTGGTAACATCAAAGCCGAGTAGTACTAATTGCCCGTACGCTTTAATTTTTTTTCTTTCTTTATAACCTTTACTGGTGAAAAGGAAGTAGATACTCCTAACATTTTCCAATATGTCACATTATTAAAGTTGAACAGTTAATAAGTTAACAGGTTGAAAAGGACTCCCTGTCAACCAAATACTTATAAACATGCCAACTCAACGACTTATGGTGGTTTTTCCGAGGGTGTTCACCTCTTCCCATACCGAACAGAGAAGTTAAGCCCCTCATGGCCGATGGTACTGCACAACAATGCGGGAGAGTAGGTAGCTGCCATATTCATTGAAAGCCCTGACAATTTTGTCGGGGCTTTTTTTTGTCCCTATGGCCGATGTTATTGCACAATCCCCACAGTATTGTGGGGACGGGAGAGTATCCTTCGTTGGTTTAAGGACAGGGTCCGTTTCTATTTTCAACTCATTTATCCCTGACAATTTTGTCGGGACTGTCCCTATGGCTGATAGTACTGCACAATCCCCACAGTATTGTGGGGACGGGAGAGTATCCTTCGTTGGTTTCAGGACAGGGTCCGCTGCCATATTAAGCTCATTTAGCCCTGACAATTTTGTCGGGGCTTTTTTTTGTCCCTATGGCCGATGTTACTGCACAATCCCCACAGCATTTTGGGGACGGGAGAGTATCCTTCGTTGATATCAGGACAGGCTCCGCTGCCATATTAAGCTCATTTATCCCTGACAATTTTGTCGGGGCTTTTTTTTGCCCTATGGCCGATAGTACTGCACAATCCCCACAGTATTGTGGGGACGGGAGAGTATCCTTCGTTGGTTTAAGGACATGGTCCGTTTCTATTTTCAACTCATTTATCCCCTGGCAATTTTGTCGGGGCTTTTTTTTGTCCCTATGGCCGATGTTACTGCACAATCCCCACAGTATTGTGGGGACGGGAGAGTATCCTTCGTTGGTTTAAGGACAGGCTCCGCTGCCATATTAAGCTCATTTAGACCTGACAATTTCATCAGGGCTTTTTTTTGTCCCTATGGCCGATGTTATTGCACAATCCCCACAGCATTGTGGGGACGGGAGAGTATGTGACTATCGGTTTTTCAATTTTCAACTTTCAATTTTCAATTCTCAATTAAACATTCTGCCTATCTTCATTCAATGTCAAAAAAGGAGCGAATTATCATTATCCTGCTGGCTTCCATCAACTTCACCCACATCCTTGATTTCATGATCATGATGCCCCTGGGGAATTACCTGATGCCCTCCTTTGATATCAGCCCCCGTCAATTCAGCATCCTCCTGGCTTCCTATCCCATCAGTTCCTTTGTTGCCGGTATCGTGATGTTCTTCCTGGCCGATGGTTTCGAACGGAAAAAATTATTACTGACTACCTATGTCGGATTTGTGATCGGCACTGCCGCCTGCGGTCTCGCACAATCTTACGAACTACTCCTTGTTGCCCGTATCGTGGCAGGAACATTCGGGGGAATCATCGGCGGTCAAATACTCGCCATCATCGGCGACCTCTTTGTGTACGAGAGAAGAGGCACCGCCATGGGCGCCGTGATGAGCGCCTTCGCCATCGCTTCTTCTGTAGGGGTTACATTTTCCCTCTACCTGGTTGATATTTTCAAAGACAACTGGCACATGCCTTTTCTCTTTGTCGCCCTGCTGGCTGCCGTGATCTTTCCGCTCTGCTGGATCCACCTGCCGGTACTGAATAAACACCTCGACCGTAAAGCAGAAGCCGGCCAGCGAAACCGCTTCAAAGAATTTTATAAGGTTTATGCCGATAAAAGAACCGGACTTGCCCTTTTGTTCTCAGGAATCATGATGATGGGACATTTTCTGATCATCCCCTTTATTACTTCCTATATGGAATTCAATATGGGATATCCCAAATCAGTGATCCCGATTGTTTATATGGTGGGAGGGGTAGCCTCTCTGATCGCAGCTATCTACCTGGGAAAGCTATCTGATAAGGTTGGGAAACTCACTGTTTTCAGTTACTGTGTTCCGCTCTCTTTTGCCTTTGTGATCCTGCTGACCAACCTGCCGCCGCTTCCTTTTTCAATCGTCCTCTTGTTTTTTGCGATCTGGTTCGCCCTGGCAACCGGCAGGGCCGTGAGTTCGCAAACCATGGTGACCGGTGTAACCGATGAAAAAAGCAGGGGAAGTTTTATGAGCCTCAACAGCAGTATTCAGCACCTCGGCACCGGTGCGGCAGCACTCATCGCAGGACTGATCGTAAGTGAAGATAAAACAACAGGTAAATTATTACATTACCAATGGGTGGGCTACCTCTCAGT
The DNA here is from genome assembly GCA_016720745.1 of Chitinophagaceae bacterium. Lineage (GTDB taxonomy): Bacteria > Bacteroidota > Bacteroidia > Chitinophagales > Chitinophagaceae > JJ008. Next base: position 708,557 of record JADKKA010000019.1, read on the forward strand.
TGCCGTACTGCTGATTGCCTTTTTCCTCGGGCGCTTTCTTTTTAAGCATTCCGATGGTCGTCAATCTCAACGCACCCTGAAAACAGGATAACGCAGATGATCCGGCTCATACCAGGGAGATTGCTGGTAAACATAATTGAGCTGGGCCCGGCCACTCTTTGCAAAGGCAGTGTCTGTTTTTCGTAATTGATCCATCTTACTCACCAGCTCCGGATTTTTTTTCAGATAGTCTGCAGCTATATCTTCAAAGGCATAGGCAGAATATCCTTCCTTCTGCCCCAGTACTGCATCAAAATAATTCCAGGCAAAATAAGCATCCTCTGCCTGCGGCTCCAGTGTTTCTATCAGAAACCGATTCGCCACCTGATTCATGGGAATATACCAGTCGCCTTTTCTGAATTGAATAGATTGTTCACTCATACTTACTTTTACATCCGTATTCAAGTGATGCATTTCATATTGGCGGGGCAGTGTTTTGTAGTCGTCAATTTTATAGACTTCAACCGTAATCACTGTGTCTCTTTTTAGTTGTGTCATCTGCACTTTATTCAATTGCAGCAATTCAATTACTTTCCACCATCCCTGGGGGATGATATAAGCCCTGGGTTTTTTGATCGTTGACTTTACGGAGTAGGTATTGAAGATCTTTACTGTTTTTTCAAATGGCTTACTCCGGTCATAATACAATCTCGGTAAACCGGACACTTCACTGGGTTTTCTTCCTGCTTCAAACCCTTTATACATTACTTCCTTGTACTGTGTGCGATCCAGTGCCCAGCTGATCGGAAATTCAGCCTGCATTTTCACGGCATCTTTTGTTTGCTGCCGAAGGTTTTTGATAACAGCACTGTTACGAGAGGTGAATTCAATAAAGGATTGCATCAGCGCATAAGTCCCTTTTACCCGCTGGTTATAGGGCTTCAGCATATGTGATTCAGGAACAAAAGAAAAACAATGCCAGAGCGCAGCATATCCACTGACATAGCGTGGACTGTCCCAGTATTCCGGCCAGCCATTTTCAGGCGTATCTCCAAATGAATTAACATAAGGCACCAGATCAAATCCCTTTGTCTTCATGGCACCATATAATGCCGGCTCAAATTCATTTGTAAGGTATTCCCCCATCGCCCCGCCTAACTTACTGTTCTGTGTACTCAGCAGGGTCATCACATGCTGATAATCTGCTCCATTGCTTACATGATTGTCTACAAATACATCCGGATCCAGTAAATGAAATATTTCTGTCAGCGCCCTTGCATCTTTTGAATCACATTTGATCATGTCCCGGTTCAGGTCCAGGTTCTGCGAATTGCCACGAAAGCCAAATTCATCCGGACCGTTCTGGTCCACCCTGTAATTGGCACTACGGTTTAAACAACCGCCGATATTATAAACCGGGATAAAAGCAATAACAATATTGTCGGGTATTTTATACCTCCCTTCCACAATATCCCGGGCCAGTAACATACTGGCATCTATCCCATCCGGTTCTCCGGGATGGATACCGTTATTAACGAGGATGATTCTTTTATTGTTCCGGCGGATTTGCTCAAAATTATAATCCCCATTATTCGCCACTACCGCAAGGTGCAGGGGATAGCCGGCATCTGTCATCCCCATGGTCAGCAATTTTACCTTGCCACTTTTTTCATCCAGTTTTTTCCACCAGTTGATGATTTCCGGATAAGCGGGTGATTGAGTACCTCCCGATTTTTCAAATGTTGTGCTGATGACCTGGGCCTGGAGCATATTGACCGACAGGATCAATAGGAAGAGAAAGGATTTTCGCATCCTTAAAATTAAGGAGAAGCAATGATTTTATTTGTTTAGTATCTCTGTTGCTTTTTCCAATAACTCATCCCTTCCTTCCCTGATACCTTTAACGGTGGGTTGGACTTTTACATCAATCCGGACTCCGGTTTGCTGAGTAGGGGTGCCATCCGGATAAAACACAGCTAAGCCGGTCATCATGACCTTATAATTCCCTGTAAGATAAAGTTGGGAAACATTCCCATCAGCACCTGAGGTCTGACTTCCGATTGTAATCACACCTGGTATTGCCTGTATAGCCATGGTAGTCCATTCGGCCTGGCTTTGAGTATTAGCATTCACCAGCACTACAATCCTGCCATTATAATGTGGGAAGGATTCTTTTTTAGTAGGGCCATAAAAGGTAACGCTGCTCCATCGGTAGGTTCCGGGGTAATCAAGGTTAGCTTGTAATGTTTTGGCAAACTGAGTCGGGCCCGGATAAAGGTATTTGCAGAGATCAGTTACAGTGCGATTGGGATAATGACGAAGGTCGAAGATGATCCCCCTGGTTTCTTTCAGTTCTTTGAACATTGCCCCAACCTGCTTTGGTTGCAATTTACCCATATGAACATAGCCGATATTGCCGGGCAGCATTTTCCATGCGATCGTATCCCTGGGTGTTTTATCCTGAATATACCTGTACCGGTTAGCAGTTATTGTTATGCGTTCCTCATTCCTCCTGACAGATAACTGAACAACTGAGTCGATTCCGCCCGTGATATAATCATTGCTGCACAGGAATGCCAGCTTTACAGGGTAATTGGAGCCATTGATCAGTGCCAGGTTCTCTTCAATAATCTGCCTGACCGATCGGTTGCCGATCTGCTCGATCACATCACCAACCTTTAAACCGTTGGCCCTGCCTAATGAATCATCCGTAAAAGAAGTGATGACTGCCTCATTGTCTATAATGGTTACTTTAGCGGGAAACAGAAAAGGAATTAATGATTCCCGCAGCAATGGATCCCAGGTGCCCGAATGCGAGTCGTTCACACTGTTTACGAATGCTGACAATAGACGGCGGTAGGTGATAAGGTCTTTCGCCTCTGTAAAACGGGGCAGGAAAGATTGCAGTACATCATTCCAGTCCTTCCCAATGATATGTTTATACGGGTAGAAATATTGTATCGTATTCCAGTACCGGAATAGCGCCAGTAAGCGAAACTTTTCATTCGGGTATTCCGCTTCACGCCAGTTATATTCATTCTCATTAATGAACTGTATGGTAGAATACTGGAAACGGGCATAATGGCCATCACCCATATGTCGATTGTTCAGGATATATTGTAAACGTGATCTCAGATCAGCAGAAAGCCGGGAATTGCCCAACCATCGCTCATCGAGATTATAGGTGACATGGTCCTCAGGGATTTGAGTATAACATGTATTACAGACAGGTACTTCTCCCAGGGAATCGATCCAACGAAGCAGTATATGGTTAAGCGATTCGTCATCCCTGGCCTGTTTTACAACTGGAATGATCCTGAACAATTCCATGTCCCAGTTAAATTTTCCTTTGGCAACCTGCGGATGAAAATACTTGAGAAAACCCCAGACCTTACAAAGGGTTGTCAGATTTTCCAGCTGCTGTTTACCCAATGGTTGAATGAGCTCTCCCTTCGCTGAGCATAAAGAAGGCATAGTGTAAGTATCTTTCCCATCCACTTCGATCCTGATATCATCCACCCAGAGTGTGTCTCTTGTCCTCGGATTAATATTGATGTTAATTCTTAAATGATGAATGGGCAAATGCAGATTCTCTAAATTAACCTCCCGGCTCACAAGAGTCCATTCCCTGGCATCCCGAACAGGATTGCCAGCAACAAGTGTTCTGCTTTCTCCTAGATCCTCGCTGATTACACAGGATACACTGCCGGCAGTATCATAGCCGCCTGATTGTTTTACCCAGGCGGAAAAGCGCAATTTCTTTCCAATAACATCCAGCGGTATGCTATTATATAGTACACTGGCGGCGCCTTTGCGACTACTGTCATAGTTAATGCGGAGTGAGAAAACACCTGAATGAACAACGGTACTGTCACGAACGATCTGGTAAACCTGATTTGTATAATAGGTTTTTGACCATGGATGGATAGTATTGAAATGCAGACCCGGCTGCTCAAAACCGAGATTCCTGGTATCCGGTGTTTGAGCGAAGAGGGTGAAAACAAGTAGTTGAATGGAAAAGAAGAGGCCCGTCCTGATCATTGTGAAATAAAAAAAGCATCCACCAAATGGCGGATGCTTTTTAACGTTATAAACGTTCAGATTATTTTGCAGCGTTAACCTTCTTAGCCAGTTTGCTTTTCAGGTTAGCAGCTTTATTCTTATGAATTACACCTCTTTTCGCCAGTTTATCAATCATGGAAGCCACATCAGGGAACTTCTCACTCATTTCCTTGCCTCCGGCAGCTTTCATATCACGGATGGCATTACGGGTTGTTTTACCGTAATACTTATTTCTTGCAGTTCTTTTCGCGGCCTGGCGGGCATCCTTCTTTGTAGCACTGTGATTTGCCATTTCTTTGATTGATTTTAAGGGAGGGCAAAGGTAGGATGGAGAGCGGTAAACACCAAATTTTCAAGGATTTAATTGAGGAGCCTTGATTCTGTTCAGCCCAACCCGCTCAATCCCTTCTAAACCCTTCAAAATGAGGGCTAAAATTCCCTTTTTTCAACGATATTTGTGGGCTCTAAACCCGCGAATCCAAAAATTCTGGTCTCCATGAAGGATTTTTCCTACATCACCCATTCCTCACCGGCTTTTATAGAAAACCTGTACCGTGATTTTGTTTCCAATCCGGAAAGCGTTGATCCGGAGCTGCGGAAGTTTTTTGAAGGCTTTGATTTTGCTATTAGTCATGGTACACCGGTACCAGCCAACGGCAATCTTTCAAAAACCCCTTTACCTGCAGAAAAAGTAGCAACAGCAGATAAGGGTTTGCCCGAAGGATGGAAACGCGAACTTAGCGCTTATCGCCTGATCCTCGGATACCGCAATAAAGGACATCTGATTGCCAAAACCAATCCCATCCGTGATCGCAAAGACCGTGGTGCCAATATTGATCTGGCCTTTTATGGTTTCACCGAAGCCGACATGGATCAGCCATTTCAGGCAGGAAGCCTGATCGGACTGGGCACAGCCACCCTTTCTCAAATCCTGCAACAGCTTGAAAAATGCTATGCCCATCACCTGGGTGTCGAATTCAAATATATCAGCGATCAGAAAAAAGTAGACTGGCTCACCCATGCTATTGAAAAAACAATGCTGGAACCCCTTCCACTGAATAAAAAAAGAAGGGCCCTGGAAAAACTGAACCAGGGCGTCATGTTTGAAAGATTCCTCCATACCAAATACGTTGGACAAAAAAGATTTTCGCTCGAAGGAGGAGAAACCACCATCGCTGCATTGGATGCCATCATCAGCACCGCTGCCGATCATGATGTACAGGAAGTAGTCATCGGTATGGCGCACCGGGGCAGGTTGAATGTGCTGGCCAATATCATGGGCAAAACCTATCAGCAGATATTCAGTGAGTTTGAAGGCACGGCTAAAATGGATCAGACCATGGGTAGCGGTGATGTGAAATACCATATGGGCTATGGCAGTGAAGTGAAAACCCTGACGGATAAAAATATCCATCTCAAACTGATGCCCAATCCATCACACCTGGAAGCCGTAAACCCTGTTGTGGTCGGATTCTCCAGGGCCAAGGCGGATGTGATGTATCATAGTGATTTTGATAAGATCCTGCCGATACTGATTCATGGAGATGCCTCCATCGCCGGACAGGGAATTGTGTATGAAGTGTTACAAATGAGTTATCTCAAAGGGTATTATACCGGAGGGACCATTCATTTTGTGATCAATAACCAGATTGGATTTACCACCGATTTCGATGATGCCCGGAGTTCTGATTACTGCACTTCACTGGCTGCCGCTATCCAGGCACCCGTATTTCATGTGAATGGGGATGACCCGGAAGCCGTGATCAAATGTGTGGAAATCGCCACCCGTTACCGGCAGGAATTCAACTCCGATGTTTTCATTGATATGGTCTGTTACCGCCGGCATGGACACAATGAAGGAGATGATCCCAAATTCACACAGCCTCATCTCTATGCCCTGATTGATAAACATCCCAACCCCCGCGAAGTATATATCAAATACCTGCTCGAAAACGGGGAGCCCGATGCCCAGGAACTGGCCAAAGAAATGGAAAAGAAATTCTGGGCCGATCTGCAGGAACGTTTGGATGAAGTGAAGCAAAATCCGCTTCCCTATCATTATCAGGCCCCCGAGCTGGAATGGAAAAAATTACGAAAAGCCACTGTAACTGACTTTGAAGCATCGCCTGTTACGTCTGTCAGCAGTGACAATTTTAATACGGTCTTCAATGCCCTGATGCAATGGCCGGCTGATTTCAAACCACTGCGGAAAATTGAAAAAATATTGCAGGATAAGATCAAACTTTTCCAGACAGAACAAAAAGTAGACTGGGCCACAGGTGAATTAATGGCCTATGGCAGTTTACTGCTCGAAGGAAAAGATGTGCGTATGAGTGGTCAGGATGTGCGACGCGGAACCTTTTCTCATCGGCACGCGGTATTACGTGATGAAGTAACGGATAAGCCTTATAACAGACTTTCCCATATTCCGGGGGCTACCGGAAAATTCAGGATATACAATTCCCTGCTCAGCGAATATGGTGTATTGGGATTTGAATATGGTTATGCCATGGCCAACCCTAATGCACTCGTATTGTGGGAAGCCCAGTTCGGTGACTTTGCCAACGGTGCACAAACCATGATCGATCAGTTTATTTGTGCCGGTGAACAAAAATGGAACCGGATGAATGGAGTGACCATGCTCCTGCCACACGGATACGAAGGGCAGGGGCCCGAGCACAGCAGTGCCAGATTGGAAAGATTCTTGCAATCAGGGGCCGAGATGAATATTGTGGTAACCAATATAACCACTGCTGCCAATTTCTTCCATGCATTGAGAAGACAACTGGCCTGGCCTTTCCGGAAACCACTGATCAATTTTGCACCCAAGGCCAACCTGCGGCATGCCGGTAGCTACTCGCATATTGGTGCATTCACCACCGGAGGATTTAAAGAAGTGATTGATGATGAATACGCCAATACAGCAGCAGTAAAGAAAGTATTACTCTGCAGTGGTAAAATGTATTTCGATCTGGCTGAACGTCAGCAAAAGGAAGAGCGCAGGGATATTGCCCTTGTAAGATTAGAACAAATCTATCCGTTACCCTATAAGCAACTGGAGACATTGCAGCAGAAATATGGCAATGCGACCTGGTTCTGGGTACAGGAAGAGCCCCTGAATATGGGAGCAGCCTCCTTTCTTCAGATGAACCTGAAGTCAATTAATTTTGGCATCATCAGCCGGCAGCCATCAGCCTCCACTGCTACGGGATATAATAAAGTACACCAGCAGGAGCAGCAAGAAATTGTTGAAACAGCATTTAGTATTTAGTCGGGTAGAATAAATGAAAAGCAAAACGGCTGTCAATTTTGACAGCCGTTTTGCTTTTCGGAAAGGTTTAACGGGTAATGGCTTAAAAGGCGATTTTTGCATTTACGGTCTTCATCTTTCCATCACTGTTGTAAAGGGTAAGGTCTTTTATGATAATAACCCTGTTGCTGACAGTAATGCTGCCGGTCGACTTACTGGTACCGGCGTATTCTTTGTCACCTAAATCTCCGCCAATGCCAGATAAGGCTACCGCAACAATGCCTGGCTCTGGTTCTGTTGTTGGTAAAGAGGAGCCGCTATAGATTTTTAAATTTGGATTGGTCGTCGCGTCTTTTTCGTTTACAAAGGTGATTTGGAGTAATTCATAATTAGCACTGGTCGCACTTTCGTTATGTTGGCACAGTACTGAGAAATTTCCTTTTTCTTTGTCGCCCAAATATTGTGTTTCTGCAATTCCGGATACATTTGTTCCATCAATGCTAAACTCTCCTTTTTTTTCGTCGCTACTTTCACTTGAAGCAGTGGTGGTGTTTTCAGCGGAGGGGGAAGTGGTGGATGCTTCTGTTTTCTTTTTTTCTCCGCAGGCGGATAATAAGGTAATGCTGGTTGCCAGTATTAAAAAATGCTGCTTCATGATCTTAGGTTTTTGATAAAAAAATATAGTATTAAATATAGTTGCTGATTTGCTATGGTTTCAGGGGGAGATAGCTATAGGTAATTTGATGTGTGATAGTTTGTTTTGTCTCGGGGAAATAAAAATTGATTTTACTAGTGACTGGCAACCCGTTTTTATTATAAGTGTATGTGGCTGTAGCGTTACGGCTCATAAAAAAGGTTGTTTTATTATGCGCTGCGTTAATGTCATCATCGGGATAATTACCCCTTAAAGTGTAGGGGTTTGGATTGTTGTCGTATTTGGCAAACACAAAGGCATCTGAAGTTTCTGTATTTTTCATATCCAGAAATTTCACTTTGGTAATGTCATTGTGATTATTCAGTAAATGAATGGTTTTGGTATAGCCATTTGTTTTTCCGCCGGAGTAGACAATAACTGAATCCGTTGCCCACTCATATTCCTTAAGGATTGTCGTTTTTGGCTTCCCGTCTTTTATGATATTTGTTGTAAACTTTGACAGTTCACCTTTTGTATTATACTCGAAAGCTACTGTTTCGGTTGGTGTTTTTCCATTGGCATAAGTACGGGTAAAACTAATAACCCGGTTATTGTTATCCGTTTTAAAATCCGATTCTGTATAAAATAATTTTTTACTCTGCGTATACAGCACTTTGTTTATTTGTCCTTGAGTGGTATAGCTATACTGCCACTTCAATATTCCATCGGGCCCCTGATAGATTTCTGAAGCCAAAAGCCAGTTTTGGCTCTGTGCGTGGATGGATATCGTACCCAAAATCAGAAAGAAGAGTAAAAGCTTTTTCATGTGTATTGTTTTGATTTCTATTTATCTTTTGCCGGGTCTGAATTGGGTGCAATTAAATTTGCCGTTGTAGAAATGCCACCACAATTTAGACACACAGTTACTGCCTTTTGGAATAGCTTTTCCGTGGTTATTATAGTACAGTCCTGAAAATTCAATGTTGCTATTATAGCTCCCTGGAGTTATCTTTTCAAACCGATATAGTGATACTTGTTTGCAATTGGTTTCTTCAATCCAGGTTATTTTTTTTGATAGGGCCATTTTAATGATGGAATCAGGCAAGGTACTGGTTTCGGGTATTTTGGCCGGAGCTTTGCCAGTATTGGTATCCGGTTTCTCTGCCCATAGGGGAATGATTTTTTTTATGTCAACCGTATCCGGCGATATCTTATTCAGCCCGGCTATACCACCTTTGGTCCATCTTGCTACTACTTGGCAGGTGCTGTCATAAAATGTAATAGTCGTCATCTTATCTGAGTTGTTGGTCACTGCTTTTTCTGCTGGCTGGTAAGAGAACCATTGCTGATCTTTATAGTCATACTTGGTAAGCAGCTTTCCGGTTTCGGCTTTTATATATGCTATGCAAGGGGGTATGGTATCGGCTTTACATGAGCCCCGGGCCGGCAGCATAAGGAAAAAAGTAGATACTAAGTAAAGCATGATTATTTATTTATTTCTAGCAATGCTATTCATGAACACCGCTCTTGTCTGTTGCAAATTTATTAGTATCTGTTCCATTCCATTTGAGCATCTCGGTTGTAAGATTTTTGCGGATATCATCAAGGAAGGGGAAAGGGATACAAAAGCCAGCGATGAAATGTGTCGACCCCGACAAGCCACTTACCGACAAAGGTGAACTACTATCCGCTTTTTCCGGATTGCCGATGTTGGATTCAATGGGCAATTTAACAGTCATCAGGTATGCGTTCACAGAAACGGTGGCATAGGTGATTGTTGTTTCAACTCCTTCATCACCAATTACATTCAATGCCGCAAAAGGTTCAACTTTCCCTTTAATATCGCAAAAGCTGCTGGTGTAAGTATCGGAGGCCGTCATGCCAGCGGAGCCCTGCAGCTTTACACTTGCCTTACATGGAACCGGACCAATTAAGAACCGTTGATTAAAATCTTGTTTTGTGATTTGAACTTGGTTGCCCTGAATTACATTTCCCGGTATCCGGAATTCGAACTTACTGTCTTTGTTTTCCGGAAGATTTTACTTGTCGTATTCTTTTACAATCTTAAAATCTTTGTCAAAGTCGAATGACATAACTAAGCCATATTCGGGATTTGATGTTTTCCGCTTCCTGAAATACCTGGCCGTGCCGTCTGCGAATTCCATTTTTATGATTACAGTTACATCCCAAAGGTCGGTTGGCATATTGTTAATGGTTACATTTCCTCCATTGGCGAAATCAGATAAATACGTTTTGTTTGCTGTCGTATTTATAGTAAAGTTCTGCACATTGCCGTAGTCCCATTTGGCAGGATCTTCGATAAGTAAATAACCGACCAGGTAATTGTAATAATCCGCAAATGTTTTTGGTTTTTTTGTGATTTTTATGGCGACCCATTTGCCAGCTTCCTTGTCATGGTCCATTGTGCTGAATTTTACTTGTATAGCGTTTAGCCTGGGTCCTTTTTCCACCGGTGCGGCATTGGGTGATTTTACCGTAAAGCTTTTGTCAAAAGTTATTCTGCCGCTGAAGTTACTCTTGGTAGCATAGTATATTTGATAATAGCCGGTAGTACCGCCGGGCATTTTTGCTCTTAATTCGCTTAACAGAAATTTATCGGAGAATACGCCCCCGTTATCGTACTGATGATCTATGCTGGCTAATTCTTTATTTGTGCCCACTTCCAGAATTTTGGCATGGCACAAATAAAATAATGCATCTGTGGCAATTCGCATCATATCATCCTGTATCCAGGCATACAGGTATTTATGGGTTTCTTTAAAGCCATCACTAATGTCATAAGAAGCTACCGAAGGTTTATAGCTGGCATACAGCGCCGCTTTCTGCTTGGCAGTTTCATTGAATTTGGCAATCTTTTGTTCACTTGTTATAGTGGTAACCTGGGCAGAGACACCGAATTGAGCCGCCAGGTAAGTAATTATCAGTAAAAGCTTTTTCATGCTACTTGATTTTAGTAGCACAAACCTATTCCAATGGCCGGACACTTTTTTTAATAAACCGATGAAAGGCCATTCAAAACCGATGAAGGTAATTTGTGGTTAAACCGCCTCCAGGCGGACTTCCACCTGGCTTCCTCCTTCTGAAGAAGTAGTGAATTTTACTGTAGCATTGATCTTTTGGGATAGTTCGTCTATCAGCCGTAGCCCAAGACCATTTCCAGTAGTAGTAGTCAATTCATTGGAAATAGCTTGCTGGTACTGTGCCTGGGTAAACGGAATGCCGCCGTTTTTTATAAATAGGGTGAGGTAGCTGTTCTCCTGGCGGGCAAATATTTCAATGGTTCCGTTTTGCGGAGACGCTTTGATCGCATTTTGCAAAAGATTCCGGATGATGGTCTGTAAGAAATAGATATCAGTGTTGGCCATATCGGTTGGCTCAATTGTTTGCTGATAGCTGATATTTTTTGCCTCACTATTCAATTGTAATAATTGCTTACATGTTTCAATTACCGGCAGCAATGCGACAGGCTCCACCGATGTCTTAAATTCATTTAGTTGAGTTTTGCTCCAAAGCAGGAGATCTTCCATTGTCTCTAAAAGCGAGCCGGTAGCTGTTTGTATCTTATTACTCAGCTCATTTTTTTGTTCTGTATTCAGTGCATCCGGGTTCAGTTGTTGCAATTTTAAGAACTGATAAACCTGGCTAATGGGAGAACGAAGATCATGTCCGATAATGCTGAATAGTTTGGCTTTCGTCTGGTTGGCTTCTTCTAAATCGCTATTAAGCTTTGATAAGCTTCTGTTTTTTTTGTCTAGAAGCTTTGCAGTTTTCTTTTTATTTCTGTAAAAAGACACCAGCATTAAAGCTAAAAGTGATAAAAGAACCAGCCCTGCAATTAAGCCAATCCTTTGTTTGCGGGCAGCAACTAGCTGAAGATTTTTTGATTCTATCTGTTTTTGCTTTTCTACCGTCCGGTAACGGGTTTCCTGATCGGCAAAGTTGATAGATTGTTTTTCCTTTACCATTTTTGTGGAGGCCTCTACATACTCATCATAATACTCAAATGATTTATTGGCATCCTTTTTTTGCCATGCCTTGGCGAGATAGCGTAATATTTCCACATACAGTTCTGGTCCCACCTGCTGTGCAATTGATTTTGATTTTTCCAATTCGCTGATCGCAGTTTCATAGTCGCCTGTTTCGGTAGCATAAAACCCTTTTACCATCTGTGCCTGAAAAATAAAAAAAGCTAATTGACTTTTTGTAGCGTTTGTATAGATTATATCGGCATAAATTTTTGCACTATCATATTTTTTCAGATTGATATAGGACAATGCTATGTTGCCATAGGGCTCTACATTTTCATTACCCACTTGATTTTTCATTGGGTATTTATTTTGAAGAATGTCAAGGTAAAACAAGGCCGAATCGGTTTTGTCATACCCCGGCATTGTGAATACTTCTATCATACTGTTCAGCCATAGTTTAGCATATGTTTCATGCTCCATAGCCATAGCTTTCCCTTTGTTTAAGACCTCTAAGGCTTTGTCAGGGTAATTCATGCTTCGGTACACATTGCTCAGTAACACGCATAGGTTGGCATAGTCTTTTCTTTCCTTTGCATCTGTTAATCCGGCCAATTCATGAAGAGTCATGCCTTTTAAAAAATAATCCTGGGCTGTTCCAAAATACATTTGTCTTTGATAATTCAGGCCCAATGCTAAATAGGGGAGTAGCTTTTCTTTGTCAGGTACAGATTCATTTTCAACTATGGCCTGGAGTTCTTTTTTATAGAGTTTGGCTTGGGCAGTATCGCCAATTTGCATATTAATTACCATCAGTGCCATGCCGCTTTTACCCAAAAAATCGGTATTGGCCTGTGCTTTTGCCTCGTCAAAGCATTTTTTCTGAAACAACAATGCCGTATCAAATATCAATAGATTGTAGTTCGCGATGCCGGCATAATAATTCAGCGTTATTTTTTGCTCTGCAGATAGTGGTGATTTGCCTGCTAAATACGTCTCGGCAGTTTTTTTTAAATTGTCATAGTCTGCAACTTTATAGAACGAATCACAGGTGAAAAGTATGGCGTCTTTTTTTGCCGGTGCATCAGAATTTTGCGAAAACGAAATGTTGGAAACAACAAGGAGCAGTAACAGCAACTTACAGTAGCGCTTTTTCATTATCCAATTTTTAGTTGATGTATTGCTGATTTATAGGTTTTGCCTATCGGAATGGTGTTATTTCCACAAATGAGTTGCCGGGTGTGTACTTCTTTTATCTTTTGCACTGCGACGGCATAACTACGATGTATGCGTAAAAAATTTTCCGGAGAAAGATTAGCCAGAAAATCTGTTAGTGTACTTAACGTCAGGTAGCTTTTCTTGTCCGTTACTACTTTGGTATAGTCCTGCATTGCTTCCAGATAGATAATATCTTGCTGCGACAGTTTTATGTGGTTATGCCCTTCTTTTATTGTCAGCGATTCTTTTTCAAAGAGCACCTGATAGGAAATGGCCTTTTGTTTCATGTCCCAGTATTCCTCAATCCGCCTGGCCGTATGAGAGAAGCGTTCTGCCGTCAATGGTTTTAAAATATAATCCAGTGCAGAGAGCTCAAAACCTTCCAGGGCAAATTCGGGATGAGAAGTGATAAAGATGGCGATTGGCACTTTTCCCTTTAGTGCTCTTAAAATGTCAAGACCTGTTTGGCCGGACATTTCAATATCCAGAAAAACCAGATCGGGGTGAAGGGTATCAATACCAGCTAGCCCTTCAGCAGGGGTGGAGAAACTGCCGGCATGTTGAAGAAAGGGGAAAATGGACGCATATTCCTTCAAAATTAACAGGTCAACAGGATTGTCGTCGATAGAAATGTAGCGGATGGTGTTTTGAATCAAATTGCCTTATTATCAAATTCAAATATAAGGGTTTGTATTAGCTTTTTTTCCGAAATTTGCCCCACTAATTAACAATTATGATCGATATCAAAGTGCCAACAGTAGGAGAGTCCATCAGTGAAGTGACTTTACTGAAATGGTTGAAAAAAAGTGGCGACTACGTGGAAAGAGATGAAGTGATCGCTGAACTGGAAAGTGAGAAAGCTACTTTTGAAGTGAATGCTGAACAGGCCGGTGTTATCACCCTGGCTGGTGTCAGTGAAGGAGATACCATCAAAATTGGTGATCATCTGGCTAGTATTGATGAGTCAGCCGCCAAACCTGCAGCAGCAGCTGCACCTAAAGCGGAACTGCCTGCAGATAAAAAAGCGCCTGCTGCAGAACCACAGGCAGAAAAAACAACGGCCTCCTCTGCTCCGGTAACATCGGTGCCGAATGACGTGCCTGCTGCTGAGGCAGGTATAAAAGCCAGTCCGGTAGCATCGGCTATGATCGCTGATAAAAAAATTGACCCTAAATCAGTTACTGCAACCGGACCTTCCGGAAAGATCCTGAAAGATGATGTATTGGCGGCACTGTCCAATCCGGGCAAACAGCCATTCAAAGGAGCGGAATTGTACAGCCGCAATGTGCGGAATGAAAAGATGAGCAATCTTCGGAAAACTATTTCACGCAGACTTGTTGAAGCCAAGAATACCACGGCCATGCTCACTACTTTCAATGAAGTGGACATGGGACGGATCATGGAAATCAGAACTAAGTACAAGGATAAATTCAAGGAAGCCCATGGGGTCGGATTGGGATTCATGAGCTTTTTTGCAAAAGCCTGTGCCATTGCCTTATCTGAATGGCCGGCCGTGAATGCATTTATTGACGGAGACAATCTCGTTTACCACGACTATGCAGATATCAGTATAGCGGTAAGTACCCCACGCGGCCTTACTGTACCCGTCATCAGGAATGTGGAAAGCCTCAGCATGGCAGAGATCGAGAAAAAAGTAATCGAGCTGGCAGGTAAGGCCAGGGATAGTAAACTGACTACCGAAGAACTCACCGGCGGTACATTCACGATCACCAATGGAGGTGTATTCGGTTCTCTGATGAGTACACCCATTATCAATATCCCCCAAAGTGCGATCCTGGGGATGCATAAAATTCAGGACAGACCCATGGTCGTAAACGGTCAGGTAGTGGTACGTCCCATGATGTACCTGGCACTCAGCTATGACCACCGGGTCATCGATGGCCGCGAGTCGGTAAGTTTTCTGGTAAGAGTAAAAGAATTACTGGAGAACCCCGAGCAAATCCTGATCGGGAAAGATCCGGTAAAGACCCTGCTGGAATTATAATAAGCAGGACTTTCATTACGGCCTGCTGCGCTTTACGTACTTTGCAGCGTGAGCCGTTACTATTCTTATCTCAATACCGCTGAAAATATCCTGCAACAATACAGGGGGGCAGAGCCATTTGCGATATTCATTAAAAAATTTTTTGCGGCTGAAAAAAAATATGGCTCCGGTGACAGGAAGATGATCAGTCATTTGTGTTACTGTTATTTCCGGACAGCCACATTATTTCCCGATATTGCCTTGCAGGAAAAACTAGTAAAGGGCCTTTTTCTTTGCAGCGATCAACCTTCAGACATCATTTCTTTGGTACATCCCGAATGGGTGGACATGCTGTCTAAATCCCCGAAAGAAAAGCTGGAGTTTCTGGCTTGTAAAAAGAACCTGGCAGATATCTTTCCCTTTATTTCAGAATGCAGTAATGACATCAATCCTGAGGCATTTGCGATTTCGCATTTATCACAGCCAGATCTTTTTATTCGTATCAGACCAGGGTTTGAAAAACTGGTCCCGGAGAAATTAGAAAAAGCCGGAATACCTTTTCGTCAAATCAATGAGTCAGCCATCGCTGTAGCCAATGGGGCAAAACTGGACAATTGTCTGCAGCCCGACCGGGAAGCCGTGATCCAGGACCTGAGTTCGCAAAGGGTGGGGGAATTAATGCAGACAATTAAGTTTACTGAAAACAGGCCTGTTCGAATATGGGATTGCTGTGCGGCCAGCGGAGGTAAATCGATTATGGCAGTGGACCTGATTAAAAATCCGATCCTGACAGTAAGTGATATTCGGGAGTCAATCCTTGCCAACCTGACTAAAAGATTCCAGGCTGCCGGTATCACCCGTTATCATCCATTTAAAGCAGACCTCACCAAGCCTGAACAGTTACCTGATGAACAATATGACCTCGTGATCGCAGATGTTCCCTGCAGCGGAAGTGGTACCTGGGGACGTACACCAGAGCAACTGATTTATTTTACGCTACCTGAATTGGCCGGCTATGTAGACAGGCAGCAAAAAATAATTTTAAATGCCTTTAAAAAAGTAGCCAGTGCTGGTTATTTTCTGTATATAACCTGTTCCGTTTTCAAAAATGAAAATGAAGAGATGATGGCTTTTATTCAAAAGGAAACAAACATGGAACTGGTTGCCTCCCGATTACTCAGGGGCTATGAGGAAAAAGCCGATAGTATGTACATGGCTTTATTTAAACGGAATTTATAATCTGATCAGTTCAGCGGTACCTAATGGCCTGCTGCCATTCATGACCCGGATATAGTATTTGCCTGCGGGCCATTGCTGAACAGAGATCTCTATCGTTTTTTTGCCGCTTCCTTTTGAGGATTGAAGCTGTACGATCAAACTCCCTTTTTCATCAAAAACATTGATAGGCATTTGTGCAATGGCCTGTGGCGTTTCCACCACCAGTGTAACCGTTTGTCCGGTTACGGGGTTAGGCTGGATATATACTTGTTTGTCTGTCTGTCCCGG
The DNA here is from genome assembly GCA_016720745.1 of Chitinophagaceae bacterium. Lineage (GTDB taxonomy): Bacteria > Bacteroidota > Bacteroidia > Chitinophagales > Chitinophagaceae > JJ008. The sequence continues at coordinate 725,176 of JADKKA010000019.1, forward strand.
ATTACCAACCGCAGTTACCACACAGGCGGTACCAATGTTGATTGTAGTGGTATCAATATAAACAGCTGTAAAACCGGCCGTGGCAGTATCAATAATCTGCCGGATACGGTAGGAGTAATTGCCCACGGAACCATTGTTCAGGTCATTGTTATACTGATAAGTCCGGTTATTAAGAATGGTGCCGGTCTGGGCCGGAACATCTGCAATTTTGGTGTACACGGTTTCTCCCGGTGCTTTGCGTTCTACTTCATACTTCATCGCACTTACGTCCTTACTGTTCCAGTTAATAGTAATGCGGCAGCCGCTGGCAGAAGAGTTTGAAGTGGCATATTCTGTTAGCAGGGATGCAAAAGCGGTTTTCAGATTGGGAATGCCATAACCAATCCGGTCATCGGGTGTAGTTGATATGCTGCCTGCTTGCTGCAGTGCATGAATGATCTTCATATTATTATAAGCAGGGAAGGCCTGCCAGAGACAGGTGGCGAGTCCGGCCATATTCGGACAGGCAAACGAAGTACCGTTGCTGGTGCCGATGGTATTGTTGGTAGCATGTACAATAGCGTTAACACCGACCGATGCCATATTGGGTTTTATCTGCCCATCACTGGAAGGTCCGTAGCTGGAGAATCCTCCGATGGTACCATTTGAACTGACGGCGCCAACGGCTACCACACTATCTGCATCAGAAGGGGAAATCAGATAATGCCAGGGTTTATTGCCTTCATTGCCTGCTGCGACAAAAACGAGTAACCCTTTCCTGGCAGCAATATCAGCCCCTTTGGCACTGATAGTGGTATTGCCATCCATATTGGCATAGGTATAATTGAGTGCCGCATTATCGAATGTAAAATATCCAAGTGAGCTTGATATCACATCTGCTCCGGTACTATCAGAACGTTCTGCACCACAGACCCAGTTAAATTCTTCTATCGGGTATTCACTGGCATTATCTTCTGTTTGGTATAACCAGAAACTGGCCTTGGGTGCTTTCCCTACAAACTGACCGGGTATATTGGCAGCGATGGTAGACAAACAATTCATCCCATGGCTGCCATCGTTGGCTACATTTTGTTCCCGGGCTACAAAATCCCAGGTACCCAGCACCTGGCCATTCGTATTGATACTGTCAAAAGCTGACAATGCGGTGTAATTGCTGAAGCCATTATCGAGCATGGCTATTTGCATCCCCTGCCCCCTTAAGCCGATATTATGAAGGAACTCCCCATTATGGAGGCGAATTTCGCTGTATGGGAAAGCGCCATAATTATAGTAATCTGCGGTACTGCCACCCGGTCTGCCCTGTACCGGCGGTAGCGGATCAACAGGTTCCCATTTTGATTGAGCAGTTCTGCCTGCTTCTTCTCTTGCGGCAATACCTGCTGTTCCCTGAACAAAGGGAAGTGCATTGATCGCAGTGATAGCAGCCGCATCACTGGTTTGAATCGTGACACCATTGATCCATCGGGAAACATTCAGCAGGGTTACATTGGGGATGGCCCTGACCTGGTTGATATAAGATGGTGTAACGGGTAAATCGGAACTGTCGATAGCAATACCATACCGGGTGCGCCGGTCAATCGCCCTTTGCGAAAGGAAAACGGTTGGATTGGAAAAACTATAAGGTGAGCCCCCTTTATTTTTAAAACGAATAATGTACCGGGTAAACTGGGCACCGGATTCATGTATCACCGCCAGGGTGAGAAAAAGTAAAAGGATGGATCTTTTCATGCAAAATCTTATCCTCCAAAGTTAAGGCAATTAACCAGTATCAGTTATGGTCAATCATCCACATGGTAAGCCCAAAACCGGACTTTGAAGGGCCGGCAGGATTGCCTTCGTTGGGCTGTTGCTCCCAAAGAATGAAATCCCTGTATACCAGGCCGATGCCTTTAGAATACCTTTCTACTGACCTGTTGATGGAAGCGTAAGCCCCGTTAACCACAATCGGGACATTAAAGGCTTCATCAGCCTGTTCTACGGTGATCACATCACTGTAGTTCTTGCCCTGATAACTGAATGAGGCGGGTTCGCCGTCATAAAAGAAATCCCAGTCATCGATATTGTCATCATTATTAAAATTGAATAAACTGGCAAAGGGGTCTACAGGGAGGTGGCGGTTGCCTTTCCAGCTGAAACCATTTTTGATAGGGAGATGGAGTTTGATAACACGCAAATTATCATCAATCACTTCTAATTGATCAGACAAGACGGTAACAAAATAACTGCCGTTGGCCTGCCAGGGTTGCAATCCTGCAGAATCACGGATATAACGAAATACCCGGTAGGAGGGTCGGCCAAGATTATCAGTAATCAATGCATCTACCTGATGTTTTACCTGGTATTTGTGTACTTCAATGGCCCGGCCAAAATTGGTAAAGACCGTCGAATCCAAACGATAGGTAATGTATTTTCCTGCTGCCAGGGAGGTGTAATAATCATTGAGGGAGGCCGTAGTCAGTTCTTCTTTTTCATTGCAAGAAAAAAGGACAGGGCTGCAAGTCGCCAGGATAAACAGGCGGAGGATGGAGCTGAATCTCATAAGTGGTTTTTCGCTGTTCACGGATAAAAAAGCTTGGTTTACAACTAGTTTACCAGGGTTTCGGATGCCGGCTTTTCTGACTGCCGGTTGGATGGTTAAAGTTACAAACAAAAAGCGGGGATTCATAGTCCCCGCTTAATAACGCATATTTTCCTGCTTTATTGCCTGATTTTAAACGAGTTCCCCCCGCTGAATGATCCCACCACCCATCACATCATCCCCTTCATAAAACACGGCACTTTGCCCCGGAGCGATTCCTTTGACATGTTCGTAAAAGCGCACTTTCATTTGTCCGTTATCGGGATATAAATTGGAAATGGCGCCACGGTCCTTGTACCGGATCTTGGTGATGGCTTCCATTCCATCACTGATCGCATCATATTTGATCATGTTGATTTTGCTGACCATCATTTCATTTTGATCAAGGTCCTCCTCATCGCCCAGCATCACAGTATTTTTTTCCGGATCGATATGGGTTACAAATACGGGACGGCCCATGGCAATGTCGAGTCCCTTTCTTTGCCCGATCGTATAAAAAGGATAGCCTTTATGCTGGCCTAAAACTTTTCCGTTTTTATCAATGAAATTTCCACCGGCTACTCTCTCTTCCAATCCTTCCACTTTTCTTTTCAGAAAACCCCGGTAATCATTATCCGGGACAAAACAGATTTCGTAGCTCTCATGCTTTTTAGCTAATTCCGGGTAGCCAAAATCATGTGCCATCTGCCGGATCTCGGTTTTACGGTAAGGACCAAGCGGTAGCAATGTCCTGCTCAGCAAATCCTGTTGTAAACCCCAGAGTACATAACTCTGGTCCTTGGTATCATCAATGGCCTTGCTGACAACAAAGCGACCATTGTCGTGTTGCCTGATCTTGGCATAATGACCGGTAGCAATGAATTCACAATCCAAAGCATCTGCTCTTTTCAGCAGGGCCCTCCATTTGATATGGGTATTGCAAAGCACGCAAGGGTTCGGCGTGCGGCCGGCCAGGTACTCATCCACAAAATTCTCAATCACAAAGTCACCAAATTCTTCCCTGATATCAAGAATATAATGGGCAAAGCCATGTTGTACGGCCGCCATTCTTGCGTCGTTAAATGAATCGAGATTGCAGCAACCGGTTTCCTTCTTGCTGCCCCCACTGGCGGTATAATCCCATGTTTTCATGGTAATGCCTACCACCTCATAACCTTCCTGGTTGAGCATCAATGCGGTAACGGTACTGTCAATACCCCCGCTCATCGCCACTAATACTTTTCCTTTCCTGCTCATAACATTAAATCAAACGGCAAATATACAAAGTCTGAAACGGGCGGGGTTTCGGGAAGGGGAAAACCGGGGATAGTTGAGTAGTTGAGAGGTTAAAAGGTTGAGAAGTTGAATAGTTGAGGGGTTGAGGAGTTGAGGAGTTGAAAGGTTGAGGAAGTTGAGAGGTTGAGGAGATACCGGTGCCACCTGAGTTGTTTTGAAATTCTACGCTTCCGGTATAGTACTGATAGACTGATAGACTGACAGACTGCCGACTGTAGACTGCTGTCTGCCGACTGAAGACTGCTGTCTGCCGACTGAAGACTGTCGACTGAAGACTGTCGACTGCCTCAAATCTCCACCACCTTCTTATTCCCCACCTGCCGCATCCTTGCCGGAATAATCTGCAGGATTTCTTCTTTGAGGGTACGGATCAGGCGATTTTTGATATGATCCCGATGGGTGACCAGGCTGATCTCACGGGCCGGGCTGGGTTGTTTTAATTTCTTGATCAGTTTTAACTGGGAGGGACTGAATTCCAATACGGCCAGTTCCGGGAGAATGGTGATGCCATCACTTTTGTCCACCATTCTTTTCAGGGTTTCCAGACTGCCGGTTTCATATTTAAAGTGGAAGTCACCACTCTTGCGAAGTTCACAAAGGTTGAGGATCTGAGAGCGAAAACAATGTCCTTCTTCGAGCAGCCAAAGCTGGTTGGGATCAATATCGCTGGCCAGCACATATTTTTTCCCCGACAGCGCATTCATCTTCGAGACATACACAAACAATTCTTCATAAAATAAAACGTCCTCCCTTATCCCGGTTTCGTTCAGTGGAGTTACCACAATACTGCAGTCAAGCCGGTTATGCTTCAGGTCCTGCACAATTTCTTCGGTGATCGTTTCCTTGATCAGCAGGTTCAGTTGCGGATATTTGGCCCGCATGGCTTTGTACAAGGGGGGCAGGAGGTAAGGAGCCAGAGTGGGGATGATTCCTAATCTTAACTCCCCGGATAATGTGTCTTTTTGCTCATCAATCAGCTGTTTGATCTGGGCCGATTCTCTTAATATCACCCTGGCCTGGGCAATGATGCCAGTCCCGATTTCAGTGGGGATTACAGGTTGTTTGGTTCGGTCAAATATCTTGACACCCAATTCCTCCTCCAGTTTATGAATCTGCATACTCAGTGTAGGCTGGGTCACAAAACACTGCGCAGCCGCCACACTGAAATGACGGTGATCATCCAGTGCAGTGATGTATTCCAGCTGGGTCAGGGTCATAGATATAATTTATATAAAGATAAGAATAATCAATTTGAATTATAAGGCAGGGGCCGGTACATTTGATGTCGCAATCAGTCTGATTGCCAATCAACCCATCAAAAAAATTAAAAGAAGAACATGGAAACGAACAACACAAACGGAAAATGTCCTGTTACCGGTGCCGGCTTTGCCAAAGTAGCCGGTGGGGGAACACGTAACCGCGACTGGTGGCCGAACCAGCTCAACCTGAATATTCTCAGGCAGCATTCTGCCAAGTCGGACCCGTTGGATAAAGATTTCAATTATGCCAAAGCGTTTCAGTCGCTTGACCTGAGTGCAGTGAAAAATGACCTGGCCAATCTCATGACCAGTTCCAAAGACTGGTGGCCGGCAGACTATGGTCATTATGGTCCTTTCATGATTCGTATGGCCTGGCATAGTGCCGGTACCTATCGTATTCATGATGGACGTGGTGGTGGTGGCCGCGGACAGCAGCGCTTTTCACCATTGAACAGCTGGCCTGATAATGTGAACCTTGACAAAGCCCGTTTATTGCTTTGGCCGGTCAAGAAAAAATACGGACAAAAAATTTCATGGGCCGACCTGATGATCCTTGCCGGTAATGTGGCGCTGGAAACCATGGGCTTTAAAACCTTTGGATTTGCGGGTGGCCGGGAAGATGTTTGGGAAGCGGATGAAGATGTATACTGGGGAAGTGAAAAAGAATGGCTGGCGCTGAGTAATAATCCGCATAGCCGTTATTCCGGAGAACGTGACCTGGAAAACCCATTGGCTGCTGTGCAAATGGGTTTGATCTATGTAAATCCGGAAGGACCTGATGGCAATCCTGATCCGGTCTTAGCCGCAAAAGATATCCGCGAAACATTTGCCCGTATGGCGATGGATGATGAAGAAACCGTGGCGCTGATTGCAGGTGGTCACAGTTTTGGTAAAACACATGGTGCCGGAGAACCTGGTAAATACGTTGGCAAAGAACCAGCTGCCGTTGGTATGGAAGCACAGGGTATTGGCTGGGCGAATAGTTTAGAAACAGGTTGTGGAGAATTTACTATCACCAGCGGATTGGAAGGAGCCTGGACCACTACCCCGGTAAAATGGAGTCATAATTTCTTTGAGAATTTATTCGGATACGAGTGGGAACTCACAAAAAGCCCCGCCGGCGCTCAACAATGGAAACCAAAGGGTGATGCAGGAGCCGGACTGGTACCGGATGCTCATAATCCCAATAAGCGCCATCAGCCCTTTATGCTCACCACCGATCTGTCTCTGCGATTTGATCCGGTGTATGAAAAAATTTCACGCCGGTTCCTGGAGAACCCTGATCAGTTTGCCGATGCATTCGCCCGGGCCTGGTTTAAATTAACCCATCGTGACCTGGGACCACGTTCCCGTTATCTGGGACCTGAAGTGCCGTCTGAAGAACTGATCTGGCAGGATCCATTACCGGCCCGTGATCATGAATTAGTAAGCGAAGCAGATATTACCGCCATCAAAGCAACCATACAATCATCCGGTTTGAGCATTGCCGAACTGGTCACCACTGCATGGGCTGCCGCCTCTACCTTCCGTGGATCCGATAAACGTGGTGGGGCCAATGGTGCCCGTATTCGCCTGGCACCCCAGTCCAACTGGGAAGTAAATAACCCGGTGCAACTGAAAAAAGTATTGGCTGTTCTCGAAGGAATTCAACAAACGCTGGCTGCAGAGAATAAAAATATCTCTCTGGCCGATCTGATCGTGTTGGCTGGTTGTGCCGGAGTAGAAATGGCCGCTAATGCAGCAGGTCATACTATTACAGTACCCTTTACACCCGGCCGTACTGATGCCACACAGGAACAAACAGATGTGGAATCATTTGCTGTACTGGAACCCATTGCAGATGGATTCCGTAATTATCAGAAAAGAACGGTTCCGTTGAATGCTGAAGACCTGCTGGTGGATAAAGCACAGTTGCTCACCCTTACTGCTCCTGAAATGGCCGTACTGCTGGCTGGTATGCGGGTAATGGATGCTAACTGGAATGGTTCCAAACACGGAGTGTTAACTGCCAGTCCCGGTTTCCTTACCAATGATTTCTTTGTGAACCTGCTGGATGAGAACACGACCTGGAAAGCAATGGATCCCGGACAACATGCATTTGAAGGGACCGATCGCAGTACCGGTAAAGCAAAGTGGATGGCCACCAGGGCTGACCTGGTATTTGGATCACATGCAGAACTCAGGGCCATTGCTGAAGTATATGCCAGTGAGGATGCCAAAGAAAAATTCGCAAAGGATTTTGTAGCTGCCTGGGATAAAGTCATGAACCTTGACCGGTTCGATGTAGCATAATTTTTTTTTGTTGGTTGAGACGATCAAAAGCGGTTCCGGGAGGGGCCGCTTTTTTAGTCGATAGTCTTTAGTCGATAGTCGTGAGTCACGTACAGGGAGCCTGGATGGCTAGACAAATATTGGGGCCTGCCATGAGTATTGGGGCTAAGCGATATCGCTTTCGGCGCCGCTGTTTTTATTATTGTGATAACGGACTGACTGGAATTCAGTGATGGCCAGTTTGGCAATGATGGCTATTTCGCCAATAAAATAAATAGAGCCGAGCGGTTCAAGTACGGTAAAGTGAATCACGACTATAATCAGGGTCAGTACACAATAACATCCGTTAAAGACTGCGATGAATGTCATGAAATTTTTCCACTGGCTTTTTACAAACGCAAAACAGCTCAGGGAATAAATGCCGCAGAAAAGGGCAATCGCTGCTAATTGATTCAGCACTCTCGGGGGCATGCCCGAAAAATCCTTCAAAACCACATATAGCATGAAGGCACTGATCATTCCGCCGATGCCGTCCAAAAGGAATAATTGCTTTGGATTACTGATGAGGCGGTTGGTTAATGTTGGTTTGTCTGCAGGCACATTCCAAAGTTAAGGATTCCGGAAGCTTTACCGCAGAGAACAGGAGCTAAAAGAGTTTTCGCTGAGGAATAAAAATCGTTAGCCTCCGGAAGAGAATTTATATTTAAGTATTATCTTATTCTCTGCGAAACCTCTGCGCCCTCTGCTTCTCTGCGGTTAAAATTTCAAAGTAAGTAACGTTATTCATACACCGGTAATTTCACCTTCCTGAAATTGATGATTGCATCAAATCTTTCTGCAGGCACAAAATTAAGACGGCCCCCGGACTCTACTTCAAAGCCAAATAAAGATTTAGCAGCCCAGCTGCAGTTTTTTGATTTTGGATTGAACTGAATAAAACTGACCGGATGGATGGCTGCGAGATTTTCCAGATCGTCTGCTTTATTATTTTGAAAAGATTTATTGGTCTTGGTCCACCACTCAAAAGTTTCCCCTTCTTTCGCAAATAGACCGATATGAAAGGCATCTTTTCCAAAACGTTCCCGTACAAAATGCCCCATCCATTTGTATGGATTCTGATCCGGGCTTTTTTTATCAATATGTCCGTTATGTCCCCAGATGATGAATTTCTGGTTGGGATAAATTTCATCCATCAACCAGAATAAATTGGCAGCCATCAGGCTGTCTCTTTTCGACACCGGGTCTTCTGTATTCCAGTCCAGCGATACACTTTCCCTGTAATTGGATACAGCCCGCTGCAGGAAACGAAAAGCCAGTGGACTTAACTTGTATTGCTGCAATATTGTTTGCTCATGCCGGTTGATACAATCCAGTGTATAAGTGGCGGCGCTTTTAATTGAATCAGCCAATGCAAATAATGGCTTCCGGTCCTCCTGCCAGAGCATCGAAGGAATCCGGAAATAACCGGAGATATTTCTGAAAACACTATCACCGGTCCGGCCCTCGAGCTCATGCATTATTTTTTGCAGTAACTGATAAGAGGCCCCGAAGTTCTGTGAATCAAAACCACTATATATGATGGGGTCACTGCGTTGCTGGCTTTCTTTGATATAGTCAAAGAGCGGCATGATTTCTTTACACTGAAAATTCCCAAATACGGTATTGTTACGGAGTTTGACCGGACTGAGACTATCGATCTTTTGAAATTCAAGAAAGATATCGGCAATGCCACTTTCCAGGGCCAGCACTTTGAACCCACATTCCTGGTGCAGGTACCGGATCATTCTGGATTTAAGGGCATAATAATCACCAATGCCATGGGAACTTTCTCCCAGCAAAACCACCCTTTTATCTTTCAGCAGGGGCTTTAAAAAAGCCAGGTCTTTATAATCTGTAGAAGTGAGTGAAAGAATTTCCATCACTGTTCCCGGGGGACAGGCGGCCTTTCCCTGTCCGGATACTGTCTGTACCAGCAGGATGATCGGAATGATAGCCTGCAAACACCGGAATAATTGATTCATCAATAGGTTGTGGTTGAGTAAGGAAAACTGATATATAAATGCCTCAGACTAATTTAGGCAAAATTGGGCAATGCTTTGAAATGCCGTAGCTGTACTGAAGTTAGAACGGAATCTTGATGGGATTTAGTATGATTTATGGCTGCAATGCAGTTACAAACCCTTCATAATCGTCAGGTGTAACCACAATCCGATCACCTTTTTTGGTACGGATCAACACGGCTTTATTTCTGCGGGTGGCATACCAGGTCATGCTGCCGATACTGCCTTTAAAAAAGCGCCCGAAATATCCAAAGAGACCACCGACACCAAATGTCCGGATGGCCCAGTTTAATTCTCCGTTAATGAATAACTCAAGTGCTTCTATATCGGCGCGGGCTATTTTTTTACTGGAAAGAGGTCTTTGGATGATCAGGGTTGTATCCGTGATTGTATAGTGGAGAGGACGCAGTAAAAAAGTAAACAGATAAACCAGCAGCAGCAGGATAATAACAATCAGTGACAAGGTTGAAAATTCATGTATCAGTTCCTTTACCTGAACTCCAATGATCGTGATAAACAGGAGGCTGACACCCCAGGTAACGATAGTGGCTAAACGGTCGAGGGAGGTTGTGAATTTCATTGCGGTATAGATGAGGAGAGAATAGTAATCAGTACTTTTTTAGTAATGAAGCATTCTTTCCTTAATAAAATTAATGAATCATCATTTATTCGGTTGCAAAATCCTGGTAAAATGTCTCAGGATAACAGAAAGTGTCATCAACTTTGAAATGGCAAGGGTGTATACAAATTGAGTAATAACTGGAATATTTGCTGTGTAAAAAAGCAAAAAAAATAATCGATAGTCAAATTATTTTAAAAGGAAGCCTGGCAGAGCCAGTAATAAAGCAAAAAGCAATAAAACCATTAGTTTTCCAGAACTAAATTCATATTGTTGTTTTTCCAATCTGGCATTTGGGTTTTTTTTAGAGGGTTGTCCTCTATTTTGAAATAGGTGGATATTTTTTTCAGTTTTTTCAACATGAATTTTTCAATAGCTGTAAACTGATCGAAAGTAATGAATGTAACGGTTCTCGGCTTGGCAATGTGGCGAATTTTAGCACAAAAGTTAAATAGAATTAATGATGTTGAACCTTGCACAATGTTGCATAGAAGCAATTCGGCCGCCATATTGCCAAACCGATGTTAGCAAATCGGGTTTATTTTTTCTTAATTAGTTTTGGGATGTCGCTATACTTTATAAATAGAAGTCCATCAAATCGTTCTTTAGCAATAAATTCACTAGTGTATCCGTAACTCTCCATTCCCAAAAGAAGTTGGTTTGTAAAATCAGTTTTGTGATGGGTTCTTAAATCAAGCACAAATTTGTCTTTTTTAAATTGGTTTAAGTGGTAAGCCAAATAAGTATTATTGCTGCTTTCAAATTCAAAAGGCCCGTTATTGCCTAGAAGGTCTTTTCCGCTGTAAACAATTGCTCCAATTGAATAGTATCTGTCACCATAAGTTTTTTTAAGACTATGTCCCATCCAATTTATTTTTTGATTAGGTTTTGACTTATTTTCTATATGACTGTTTTGTGCCCAAATAATGATTTTGGATTTAGGATTCTTTTCCTTATGCCACTTTATAATTTCAAACATTGATTTATCTCTATTGTTGAGTGAAAATGGCCAACCCCACAAATCGCCAATTTCAATCTTTGAATATGTCTTTCTAAAAATCTGGTTGGATTCTATGATAGCATCAATTTCATTTTCTGTAGTTCCTGAATTGAGAAGTTCTTGTCGATTTTGATTTAAAAAGGTGTCGTATACATTGAGAAAATTAATAAATTTATCAAGTTGCTTGTTAAAAGATAAAGTGTCTTTGTCTTTCTCAAATTGATAAAGGTTGTTAAAATTTCTCATTTCAAACTTAACTGACTTTGCCAACATTGAATCTAAAGGTTGGGCAATTTCAGTCATTCGTTTTATCAGAAAATTTTGTTGTGGTTGACAGTCAAAGCCTTTAATTTTTAGATTTTGCTTTTGAGATTTAACATAGGTTACAAGAGTTAGGATTTCTTCTGAATTATAATAATGATTTGAACTAAAAGAGTTTGTGAACTCTATGGCCGATAATGAATCAAATCGTTCCCAAGCTAATGCGCCATCTCCATAACCTGATTCAAAGAGCACTAAATCAAATCCTAATTCTTTATGCAAGAATTTCACCAATTCAGTTTTGGCATTAAAAACTTCTCCAAGTCCGTGACTTTGTTCTCCAAGAGCAATTATTTCTACGTCTTTCAATGATTCACGAAGTGCTGTTAAATCCTTGAAATCTCTTAAATCTGATGTAAACTGTATACTTGAATTTAATAAAGTTTGTGCTTTACAAGAATTAAAAAGAAATAATAGAATGAGTATATGGAATTTATTCATGATATTTTTATTAATGTTTGCAAACATGTAAATTTATGATGTTCCCTTCTTATTACGAAAATTGCCAATCTTGAGAAGCAGCATTATAATGTAATTCATTTTTGTATTGGCATTAGGAAAGTACACCCAACTTCTCTTCATAGATTACCCTCTCACTCCTCCATCTCCAATATCAAATTCGCTATCAATGCCGTCCAGCCGGTTTGATGAGAAGCGCCCAGTCCCTGGCCGGTATCACCATGGAAATACTCAAAGAATAAGGGATGATCATTAAAAGAGGGAGCGGATGGATCGGCTGCCTGGTAATTGTAAGTGCCCTTGGCATCTTTTTCAAAGAGTTTTAATAATCGGCGCGTTAACTCATTAGCGATCTGTTTCAGGTTCTGCATATGGCCGGAACCAGTGGGGAATTCTATCCGGAAATTATCACCATAATAATCATAATATTTTCTTAGGGAGGTAATGATCAGGTAATTCAATGGGAACCAGATAGGACCCCGCCAGTTGGAATTACCCCCAAACATGGAACTGCTGCTTTCCCCCGGCTCATAACTAATGCTGTAATCATTCCCCGCATAACGGAAGACATAGGGATGCTCTTCATAATGTTTAGAAAGAGAACGGATGCCATAATCTGATAAAAACTCCTTCTCATCCAATAAGCGTTTCAATAAATGCTCCAGCCGGTCACCTACCATGATGGCAAAGAGATACTGTCCGCCGTCATTGGGAGCTTCAATATCCGAAATTACCCGGGTAAGATCCGGCCTCGTGAGTTTGATCACCTGCAATCGGGTATTGAATTCATGCAGTTTCTCAAACATATCTGTATGCATGATTTCAACCGCAAGCAAAGGGATAATCCCAACCAGGGAACGTACTTTCAATCGTTGACTGCTGCCATCTTCAAACTGCACAGCATCATAATAAAAGGCATCGGCTTCATCCCATAAGGAAATATCTTTTTTACCCATATGGTGCATGGCCCAGCCGATATTCAGGTAGTGTCGGAAGAATTTGGCAGCCGACTCTTCATATGCTTTATTGTGTTGGGCCAGTTCCAGGGAAATCCGCAGCATATTGATCGAATACATCGCCATCCAGCTGGTGGCATCGGCCTGCTGTAATTTTTTGATACCGGGTGGCATGGAGTTGCGGTCAAATACCCCAATATTATCCAGCCCGAGAAATCCTCCTTCAAATACATCCGTTCCATTCTCATCTTTCTGATTCACCCACCAGGTAAAATTCATCAGCAGTTTCTGAAAAGCCCTTTCCAGGAAATCCCAGTCGGCTATTCCTGTTTTTTTACGGTCGGTTTCAAATACCTGCCAGATGCTCCAGGCATGAACGGGGGGATTCACATCACTGAAATTCCATTCATACGCGGGGATCTGTCCGTTGGGATGCATATAATATTCACGCAAAACCAATAGCAATTGCTCTTTGGCAAACTGAGGATCAATATGCACAAAGGAAGCGGCATGAAAAGCCAGGTCCCATGCCGCAAACCAGGGATACTCCCATTTGTCGGGCATGGAAATGATATTGCGTGCAGTCAGGTGCTGCCAGTCATAATTTCTCCGGTGATCACGGGGCGGGGCGGTATCTCCCGGTTCTCCAAACAGCCATTTGAATACATCATGGTAATAAAACTGTTTGGTCCAGAGTAAGCCGCTAAAAGAACTCCTGAGTAATTTTTTTTGTTCCGTTGAAACAGCTTCCGGAATGATGGCATCATAATAGGCTGCCATTTCCATTTGGCGTTTTTCAAATACCTGGTCAAACTGATCCCAGGGGGCCGTCAGTTCGGCTTTACTGAGCCGGACCCGGAATATGGCTTGCTGACCAGCTTCGATGCGGGTAGTCCAATGAATAGCTGCCTTTGTGCCCTTGCGTTCCGGGTTGATGGTTGCCAGTCCATTGACCACATGGTTATTGATCCCGTCTTTTACAAATGGTGTTTCATTGGGACGGTGAAATATTCTTTCCGTATTGGTTTCGTTATCGCAGAACAAAGTTTCACCTCCCTCATGGTATAAAAAGAAACTGCCGTTGCGGGCGGAAAGGGCATGGATATAATCTGGACGTGGGGCTTTGATCACCGGTTTTACAAAGCGCTGATTGTGCCGCCAGAAATTCCGGTACCATAAATGCGGCAGCACATGGATATCGGCTGCCTCAGAACCCCGGTTGATCACCGTGATCTTCATCAGGATATCATTGATCCCGGCCTTGGCATATTCGATCAGACAATCAAAGTAACGGTGTTGGTCAAAAATGCCCGTATCGGCCAGTTCGAATTCCGGACTGAGCCGGTCAAGTTTGTTTTTGATCAGCAGTTCTTCATAAGGAAATGCCGTTTGCGGATACTTGTACAGGTAACTGCAATAGGAGTGAGTGGGGGAGGAAGCGAGTTGATAGTAGACTTCTTTTACATCTTCCCCATGATTTCCTTCATTATTCGTGAGACCGAATAATCTTTCTTTCAGGATGCTGTCCTTCCCGTTCCAGAATACCGGTGCCAGGCAAAGCACCTGGTCGGCATCACAGAAGCCGGCAATGGCATCTTCACCCCAGCGGTAAGCATAGCTGCGGGCCAGGTCGTGATTGATAAAACCCCAGGCATTTCCTTCCCGGCTGTAATCTTCACGTACCGTGCTCCATTGTCTTTCAGATATATAGGGCCCCCATTTTTTCCAGTTCTTATTATGCCCGGAAATTAATAGCCGTTGTTGTTCGGTCAGACTCATGAATTGACATGCATTTAATTAAACGGCAGGCATCGTGTAAAGGGTAAATATATCTGAAAAAAATCATTTGAGGAAAGTAGAATGGATGACACAGCTGCTAAAGAATATGCTTTGTGCCCTTTGTGTAAAACCTTCGAGCCCTTTGTGGTAAAATAATTGATGCAGTACTGCTGATTTATTGAGCTACCATCAATTCCCGCCCGGCTTATTTTTCTCCTGCGGATTTAACTGAAAGAAAACGGCATTGCATTGATCAATGTATTCCTGTATGGGGCCCAATCCAACGGAGAGCCGGCGTTTGTCGAGGTTGATACTATCTATACAGGGTTTGAGTTTTGTATTCGCACTCATCAGCACCTGTGTGCCGTATATCTGTGGACGGCCCTGGTTGAGTTCGGTACGATCAGTGAGATAGGCAAAATTTTGTCCGGTGGCATTTTGGGCTTCCACTTTTTGTTGCATGTCTTTCAGCACTTCCAGTTGAAAGCTGACATTAAAATCACTGTGTTGTACCAAAGTAAAATACTTGTCAGAATATTGGGCGCCCACCAGATCGTATCCCGGAAAACCGAATTTTCTGAAAATCTCTTCCACCGATGAAAAGTTAGAACGGATCACTCTTTGAAATGCCGCGGCGGCACTATCAACCGGCCGAATTTTAGCAGTGGCCTGATCTGCCTGGTACAAGCTATCAATCACCCGTGGCAGATCTTTTTGAGTAAGGACTGCTTTTTTAGGTGTACTGCAGGCTGTAAATAAACTGATAATCAAAGTAGCCCGGAATATTTTTTTCATGGCGTTGGTATGTGTTAGTTTAATACGTGACTGCGTCTTTATTATTGCGGGGGTAGCTAATATTAACAAATTAGCAAATATTAAGCGGGGACTGATTTTTTTTCAAATGGAAATGCAATGGGGATTACAGTAAGAATTTTTAACCGTTAATACGCAAAGTCGAAAAGAAAATGAAAACATAATGGCATTTCTGTAACAAAAGAATCCCCCCTTTGCGTCTTTGCGTCTTAGCGGTTAAATATCTGCGAAAACTCCCCGCTCTCCGCCTCTCTGCGGTGAAAAAAAACGCTCAAAGTCGCTATTCCCTTCCCCCCGATTCCTTAACTTCCCCCATAAATCAATCAGCATTTATGAAAAAACTGCTTGTCCTTTTTTGTTCTGTTTTCAGCATTCATCAGTTCCTCCCTGCCCAGACATTAAATTACTATTTACCTGATTCAGTCAGTTACAGTTCCTATATACCCAAGCCCAAAGAAATTGTTTACCACGAAGTGGGTGAGTGGCATGTAACACATGACCGCCTGGTGAATTATATGAAAGCCGTGGCGGCCGCTGCCCCACAAAGAATAAAAATGGAAACCATGGGTTTTACCTATGAGGACAGGCCGCAGGTTTTACTCATCATCACGTCTCCCCGCAATCACCAGCGGCTGGAAGAAATCAGACAGGAACATATTAAACTCACCGATCCATCGCAGTCTGCTTCCCTCAATGTAGATCAAATGCCAATCGTCGTTTGGATCGGTCACTCCATCCATGGCAATGAGCCCAGTGGTGCGAATGCGGCCCTGCTCAGTGCCTATTACCTGGCAGCCGCACAGGGAAAAGCCATTGACGAATTATTAGAGAATACCGTGATACTTTTTGATCCATCTTTTAATCCTGATGGATTGCAGCGTTTTTCCACCTGGGCCAATCAGCACAAGAGTAAGAACCTGGTTAGTGATCCCAATTCCAGAGAATTCAATGAAGTGTGGCCCGGTGGCCGTTTCAATCATTACTGGTTTGACCTGAACCGCGACTGGTTACCCACCGTGCATATCGAAAGCCAGAACCGTGTGGCCTGGTTCCAGAAATGGAAACCGAATATTCTTACAGATCATCACGAGCAGGGAAGTAATGCCACTTTCTTTTTTCAGCCAGGTGTGCCTTCAAGAGTGAATCCATTGACACCTGCCAAAAATCAGGAACTCACAGGCAAACTGGCTAAATACCATGCGGCCTTCCTTGACAGGATCGGTTCATTGTATTTTACTAAGGAAAACTATGATGATTTTTATTATGGTAAAGGGTCTACTTACCCCGATGTACAGGGCTGTATCGGTATTTTATTTGAACAGGCTTCCTCCCGCGGACATTTACAGCAAACGGCCAATGGGCTCCTGAGTTTTCCATTTACCATCCGCAATCAGTTTGTAACCACGCTCTCCACTTTACAGGGTGCAAAAGAATTGCGCAAAGAATTTTTGAATTTCCAACGAGATTTTTATAAGCAATCCACCCAGCCAGAACCAGGTGGCGTGAGCGCTTACATCTTTGGTGATAAAAATGATGCAGCAAGAACAAGAATATTTGCAGATATGTTATTGCGTCACCAGATTGTGGTGAATGAACTGGGTGAGACCAATCCCGGTAATCAGTACGAAAAAGGAAAGGCCTTTGTGGTATCACTCAACCAGCCGCAAAGACAACTGATCAAGGGTATTTTTGAAAATGTACCGGAGTATAAGGACAGCTTATTCTATGATATTACGGCCTGGAATCTGCCACTCGCATTCGGCCTCCCGCATACGGCCATCACGGCACCCGCTACTGTCAGTATGGGAAAGAAACTGGAATCAGTTGAATTCGCCTGGGGTAAACTGCCTGCCAGTCGCTCCAATATTGGTTACCTGATTGAATGGACAGATTATTTCGCCCCCGCGGCACTGTATGAATTACTCAGCAAACAGCTGACCGTAAAAGTGGTGAGTAATCCGATAGAAATACCGATCGAAGGACAGACCCGGAAATTTAGTTATGGATCCCTGCTGGTACCTGTCACCATGCAATCCTATAGCAGCGAAC
Source organism: Chitinophagaceae bacterium (assembly GCA_016720745.1). GTDB lineage: Bacteria > Bacteroidota > Bacteroidia > Chitinophagales > Chitinophagaceae > JJ008. The sequence continues at coordinate 742,615 of JADKKA010000019.1, forward strand.
AAATTCATGCTATAATATCGGCAGTCACAACAAAATATGGGTTGCAGACTTATGCCATGACCAGTGGAAATGCCGTCAGTGGCAGTGATCCGGGATCCGGAAAGATGCAGGTTATTACAAGGCCTTCTATTGCCATGATTACAGGCACCGGTGTCAATGCTACTGATGCCGGTGAAATCTGGCATTTGCTGGACCAAAGGATGAATATACCTGCCACACATCTGGAGGCTGCTGTATTCAACCGTATTGAGTTGAATAAATATAATACTCTGATCATGGTGGGAGGGAACTATGCAGATCTGAATAAAGAGAAACTGAAATCATGGGTGCAATCAGGCGGTACGCTTATACTTACCGAAGAAGCGGTGAGCTGGGCTGCACAGAACGGGATCACCGATTTAAAACTAAAACGGGTAAAATCACCCACAGACAGTACCCAAAAATTATCCTATACACAGCGGGAGCAGGTAGATGGGGCACAGCAAATGAATGGCGTGATCCTGGGTGCAGAAGCGGATCTGAGTCATCCACTGGCCTATGGCTATACACAGAAAACAATCAGTCTTTTTAAAGCCAATAAAGTCTATCTCGAAAAAAGTAAGAGCCCCTATGCCTCCCCCTTCTATTATGGTGCAAAGCCCTTGCAGAGTGGCTGGCTGAGTAAAGAAAATATGGAGGCCATCAAAAATTCGGCAGCCGTTGTTGTTTCGGTTGTTGGAAATGGAAGGGTGATCAATATAGCAGACAATCCCAATTTCAGGGCCTTCTGGCTGGGTGGGAGCAAGCTGTTTATGAACGCCATTTTCTTTGGCAGGAATGTGGATGCGGCTTCGGCGAGGGAGTAGGGAAGTCGTTAGTCTTTAGTCATTAGTCGAGAGTCACCCCCAGCCCCTAAAGGGGAGGAGAGATAAGTCGTTAGTCATGAGTCGAGAGTCGGGAGTCAACAGCCCTCGTCCCAATTTACGAGCCCCACTAGCCACTCCCCACTTGCCACTCGCCTCTAGCCACTAGCCACTTTTCCACAGGTTTCCCTCATTACTAAATCCTTTAGTTTATTTTCCGAAAAAGATTTAAATTGCATCCCTAACATAATTACGTCATTTAAAAATTGAGCACTATGATTAAAATGCAGGTTATCGGTCGTTTGGGTAAAGATTGTACCGTCAACACCGTCAACGGAAAAAATGTAATGAACTTCACCGTTGCCCATTCTGAAAAGTACAAGGACAGCCAGGGCAATTTGCAGGAAAAAACAATTTGGGTGGATTGCGCTTACTGGAATGACCGTACCGCAGTAGCCCAGTATCTGACAAAAGGTACACAGGTATTTGTAGAAGGTCAGCCCGAAGCAAGATCTTTCCAGCGTAACGATGGCACTCCGGGTGCTTCCTTATCCCTTCGGGTAAGAGAAGTACAGTTGCTGGGTAGCAAGAATGAAGGCTCAGGTACTGGTTCCTATCAGCAACCGGCCAATGCTTCATCTGCTATGTCAGGCAGCAGCAGTCATGTACCATCTCCTGGTGATATCGCAGAGCCGGTGGATGATCTGCCATTCTGATTATCATCCGATGCAGAACGAATAGAAGCCCCGTACTAACGGGGCTTTGCTTTTCCGGATTATATTTGCGCATGTCCGAACAACTATTTCCCTACGATAAAATATACCAGTTCACCCGCTCTGTATTTGAAAAGATCGGTTGCTCCGAAGCGCATGCCATCACCGCAACAAAGGCACTCTTATCTGCCGACCTGCGTGGCATTGACTCCCATGGTGTGGCCAGACTTAGTGGTTATGTTCGTTTATGGGAAGTGAAAAGAGTAAATGCCCGGCCGGATATTAGAATCATTCATGAAACCCCTTCAACTGCCGTGGTTGATGGAGATAGCGGATTAGGATTAGTGGTGGCACCATTTGCCATGCAGGTGGCGATTGAAAAAGCAAAACAATGCGGCACGGGCTGGGTGAGTGTACAGCACAGTAATCATTTTGGTATTGCCGCCCATCATGCGATGATGGCGCTGGAACATGATATGATCGGAATGGCGATGACCAATGCCAGTCCGCTGGTGGCTCCTACTTTTTCTATTGACAAAATGCTGGGCACGAATCCCATTTGTGTAGCAGCCCCTGCCGGAAAAGAACCGGCCTTTGTTGCTGACCTGGCCACCACAACAGCGGCCAATGGTAAACTGGAAATATTACAAAGAAAAAATTCGGATACCCCGGATGGATGGGTGCAGGATAAGGATGGATTGCCTACCAATGATGCGAACATTCTTAAAAAAGGAGGCGCCTTATTGCCATTGGGAGGTGACCGCGAACATGGCAGTCATAAGGGCTATGCACTGGGTGCGATTGTAGATATTTTTTCCGCATTATTGAGTGGCGCCAATTATGCTCCCTGGGTACCACCCTTTCCGGCCTATGTACCGATGCCGGCACAACAACCCGGAAAAGGGATTGGTCATTTCCTGGGTGCCATGCGGGTAGATGCTTTTCGGCCGGCCGATGATTTTAAAAATGCCATGGATCACTGGATACAGGGATTCAGGAACGCAAAAACCAGTCCCGGTCATGATAAAGTGCTGGTGCCGGGTGATCCGGAGAGGGAATACGAGGCAAAAAGAAGGGTAGAAGGCTTACCTTTACTCCATCAGGTAGTGGATGATTTACATTCCCTTGCTCAGAAATTTTCCATTGACTGGATACAATAAAAATATAGCAATGAAATCATTCTTTTTCGCAATTACTGCAATCATCACTTTTTCAATCGCATTGGTTTCCTGTCAGCGGGAAGTTGACTGGAGCATCAATAACCCGACTGCTGCCGATAGCAGCTACCTGATTAGGGCGAATGTTTTTGATACGACCCTGGCTCCCGGAACTGATACCCTTCAGTGGTTGAGTTTTCAATATGATGCTCAAAAACGACTGACAACGATGTTCTCCCGATTTAAAGCTACTACCAGCCCGGGTGATACCACCGTGTTTACATTCTCTTACCAGGGGAATGATACCCTCCCGTATAAATATGTGTACGAAGAAAAATATCATTTTGGCCCGGTTCGGAATCATACCCAAACCACTGTATTTAATACGTTTTCTAATGGATTTGTCAGTCAGGATTCAGCTATTTTCATTGATATGATTTCTGGTACCAATTTCGGGGCTGATGTGAACAAATTCCTGGTATCAGGCGGCACGGTGAACAGGTATGAGGCTAATTATAATTTTATTGGCGGCAACTATGTGCTTAATACCAGGGATACCGGTGTGTACGCTTTTACACAAACCCTTGGAAATATCACTTCTCAGACCTTGCTCAGTGGTAGTGGGGCTTATGAGTCGGCCCAGGTAACCTACGATAACAAGTTCAATCCACTTGGAAAGATTATAAAGCTTCGTTATCCGGTTTTTGAATCCCCTTATTTTGAAGTATGGTCCAACCAGCCTTCCAATGCGATGCAGATACAGTTTAAAGAACCCTTTAATCCTTTATATCAGGATACTTATACCTACCAATACAGGGCAGACGGATACCCGGTCAGTCATACTTATTCCACTACGGGAGGAACGGCTTCCTATAACAAAGCAAAATACTTTTATACAACACTTTGATCAGCCGGGAGACCGGCAGTGATTCCATAAACAGTATTATCTTTGCGACCCGGCCCTGCAGCCGGGTTGCTTGCTAATTTATTCATCCTTTAAATTTAACGGGAGGGGGGACAAACATGAAGATCATGAAGTTTGGCGGCACGAGTGTGGGTAAGCCGGAACGAATGCACCACATAGTATCGCTGGTCAGCAAGGAAACAGAACCGGTGATTGTGGTATTATCAGCTTTATCAGGCACTACCAATGCCTTGGTAGAAATCGGAGATTGCATCGCCCGGGGCGATCGGCAGGGAGCTAAACAATCTATAGATAAACTGGAAGCCCATTACCAGGCCTTCATCAGTGAACTGGTAAAGAAAGAAGCATCGGTGGCAAAAGCCAAATCGATTGTAGCCGAGCATTTCGAATTCCTGAATATCATCCTGCGTATTTCATTCAGCGAAGCCCTGAGTAAGGATATCCTGGCACAGGGTGAATTATTATCCACCAAGCTGTTCTGTACCTACCTCGAAGAACAGGGAACCCCACACCAGTTATTGCCGGCACTGGAATTTATGTCTATCGACCAGTATGATGAACCACAGATCGGTAGTATTAAAGTAAAGCTTTCGCAATTACTGAAAGAACACAAGGGGAAGAAAATATTTGTTACACAAGGTTATATCTGCCGCAATGCCCGCGGGGAAGTAGATAACCTGAAAAGAGGAGGAAGCGATTATTCTGCTTCATTGATTGCCGCAGCCATCAATGCTTCTGTCTGTGAAATATGGACCGATATTGACGGAATGCACAACAACGATCCCCGGATTGTAAAGAAAACAGTTCCGGTGGAACAGATGAGTTTTGACGAAGCAGCAGAGCTTGCTTATTTCGGTGCCAAGATCCTGCACCCGGCTTCTATCTGGCCGGCCCAGCAATACAATATCCCGGTGAAGCTGTTGAACACCATGCAACCCGAAGCCAAAGGCACCACCATTACCGGTGAAGCAGGTTCAGTTGGGGTAAAAGCAGTGGCAGCAAAGGACAATATCATTGCCATCCGGATCAAGAGTAGCCGGATGTTACTGGCTTACGGTTTCCTGCGTAAGATTTTTGAAGTCTTCGAAAAATACCGCACCCCCATTGATATGATCACCACTTCTGAAGTGGCGGTATCCCTTACCATCGACAGTGACAGCAACCTCGATAAGATACTCAAGGAACTGGAGCCATTTGGAACAGTGGAATTGGATAAGGACCAGACCATCATTTCTGTAGTGGGGAACCAGATTGCACAAACAGAAGATATGGTCAAAAAATTATTCGGCTCCATCATGAATATCCCGGTCCGGATGGTTTCTTATGGGGGAAGTCCGCATAATATCTCTTTACTGGTACCGGCCAGCTATAAAATTCAGATCCTGCAGCAGCTCAACAGGGGTATGTTCGGACTGGAGTAAATACTCCTGAAATAATAATTCAGTAAATTGTCCGCATGTTCAGCATGCGGATTTTTTTTATCGGCATATTTTTCTGCTCCACTGTTTGCGCTCAGCAACAGGTGAGAGGGAGAGTGATGGATGGAAGCACCGGTTCTCCGCTGGCGGGTTGCAGCATCTTTATTTCCGGTTCATCCCTGGGCACAGTTTCAGGAACCGATGGCAGTTTTATATTATCCGGTATCCCCAGGGGAAAGCATGAAATGATTGTTTCCTTTATCGGGTACCAGACTTATATCCGCGTGATCCAGGACGGGCAGCTACCGCTAGACATCAATATCAGTCTGCAGGTAAAGGCGCAGGAGCTGGAATTGGTACTGGCAGAGCCTTATAGTGAAGATAAATGGGATCAGTGGGGACAGGTATTCATTGATAATTTCCTGGGAACAATGCCTGAGGTGGACCGCTGCAGGATACTCAATACAAAAGCAATCCGCTTCCGGTATTATAAAAAATCAAAAAGACTGAAAGCATTTGCCGATGAACCCGTACTGATAGAAAATGACTTGCTGGGTTACCGGATCAGTTTTCAAATGGAAGAATTTGAACTGAATTTTACTTTAGGGACTACCTATTACCTTGGGTATTCTCTTTTTGAAGAAATCGGTGGCAAAGGAAATAAAGCGATGGCCAGAAAAGAAGAAAACCGCCGGAAAGCCTATCAGGGATCGGTGATGCATTTTATGCGGGCCTTATACAGCAATCAATTATCGGCAGAGGGTTTTGAAATCAGAAGGGTGCAAAGAAACCCAAATACTGAAAAGCAAAGAGTAAAAGAAGTATACCGAAAAGCGATGAACCAGATGAAGGATGAAAAAGGAGTGATTGTAGTAGGCCCGGGTATCTCAACACCGGGTATTGATGCTGATTCGGCAGTGTATTATCGTAAAGTAATGTTACAGCCGGATCAGTTGGATATCTATAGTGATTGGAAAATTACCGGGGATAGTTTGATCATCGCAAGGGATACAGCCCTGCTGGAGTTTCAATTTCCCGACTATATAGAAGTAAGCTATTTAAAAGCACTGGAAGTAAATGAATACCTGATGGATCAGCATTTATCCCGCAAAAGAGATTATCGCCGGTCAATGGTCAACCTGTTTGGCGGAAGTTCAATTGTCGTGAATCGGTACGGGAATTATTATAATCCACAGGATTTCGTCACCCTGGGGTACTGGGCCTGGAGCGAAAAAATGGCGAATGCACTGCCGATTGATTATAAAGCCGACGAATAACTAGTTAGAATTTGAAGGAAGTAGCGATCTCTTCTATGGTTTTTAAAAAAGTAAATTGACGGCAGGTCTTGAGGGTCCCTTTTTTCTGCAGAATCTGGCGAATCAGCATCATTTCTTTTTCCGATAATATCTGCCCCTGCTTTTGCAATGTATAAAAGCCACTGACTCCGTAGAACTGCATTTCTGTTAAGGGTGATTGCAATAACCGGTAAAGCCCCTTCCTGTCATTGCCGGCTACCATTTTTTCAACCAGTTTTCTTTCCGGTGTTTTGATGTCATTGTATAAACAGGTATCTCCATAATAAACAGAATCAACAAAGAGTCCGGTTAAACTGACTTTAATACCATATTCCTGCTGAAATGAAGCTTTGAATTTACTTAACCCGTTGGAATGGGTTACGGTGGAAACTGTTTTATAGCTAAACAGATTGGGCGTAAGATATGTTTGTGTAAAGACGGCTAATACAATCACGCCCATGTCAGCCGGTAACTGGTAACATAACTCAGGTATTCCTTAACCGGATCCTGCCTGCTTTCTTCCACAATCAGACTGCCGGTCCAGCCCAGGCTTGTCGTTTGTCTGTATGGGTACCAATAAGCCCGGATACTGCTATCCCGGCTGACTGGCACCTTGTCAACAAAAGACTGCAATGCCTGAAAATCCTGATCATTCATGTACCTTTCTACCTGCTGTACCAATTGCGCCTGTGATATATAAAAAGGGGCGGTACTTAAAACGCAAACTAATGTTAGCAATATGATTTTAATCATGTCGGAATCTATTAATCCTGAATTCGAATATAATCATTTGTTAATGTGATTTTAGTCACAAATATAAGTCAAAGGCAACCGTTAGCTTTAGAGCGCCATCATACCATTTATGAAGATTTATGCACTCCCTTTTCTGATGCTTGCCATCATTCCCATTATTGGATGGGAAAGCGATTTTGATACTGCCAAACAAAAAGCCAGGGATCAGCACCGCCTGATTTTACTGGAGTTTTCCGGGTCAGACTGGTGTATACCCTGTATCCGATTCCGGAAGGAGGTATTAGAAACAACTGAGTTTACCGCTTTTGCCGATACCAGCCTGGTATTACTCAAAGCTGATTTCCCCCGATTAAAAAAGAACCAGCTCCCCAAAAGCCAGCAGCAGAAAAACGAAAAACTGGCTGATCAGTATAACCCAACAGGTATATTTCCTTTGACCATTTTGCTCGATGCAGATGGAAAAAAATTAAAAGTCTGGGAAGGGTATCCTGATCTGAGCAGCACCGAATTCATTAGTGAGATCAATCAACTCCGGAATGCCCGAAACTGATTTGCTGCAACATACCAGCCAGGTGTTCAAACGGGTGCTCAGATTAATGGGCAACCGTTTTGAAATTTCTGTGGTGAATGATGAAGAGGAGACCGCCAATCAGCATATTGATGCTGCTGTTGAAGAGATACGGAGAATTGAAAAACTACTCACTACTTTTGATCCCTCCAGTCAGACCAATCAGGTGAACCAATTTGCCGGTGAAAGACCGGTTAAAGTGGATCGCGAAGTATTTGATCTGATCAGCCGCTCTAAAATTATTTCCCAGCTCACACAAGGTGCTTTTGATATTACCTATGGTTCAGTAGATAAGCGACTCTGGAATTTTGACCAGGAGATGAAGACCCTTCCGGATGCGGAAACTGCAGCCCGGATGGTCCGGCTGATCAATTACCGTAATGTAATTCTTGATGAAAAAAAGGAACCGTCTTTTTGAAAGAGGCCGGCATGCGTATCGGCTTTGGTGGAATCGGGAAAGGGTATGCCGCAGAAATGGCCAGACGCCTGCTGATTCAAAGAGGTGTAAAAAGCGGGGTAGTAAATGCTGCTGGTGATTTGACCGTTTGGGGGCATCAGCCCAACGGAAAACCCTGGACCATCGGTATTGCAGACCCGGGTTCGGCACGACATCCTTTTTCTTACCTTGATATCACCGATATGGCTGTGGCGACTTCCGGTAACTATGAAAAATTTGTAATCATTGACGGAAAGCGTTATTCGCATACCATTGATCCCAAAACAGGGTTGCCTGTACATGGTATCAAAAGTGTAACCATCATGAGTCCGAATGCTGAAATCGCTGATGCTATGGCTACACCGGTCATGATCATGGGAATCAGTGTGGGACTTGACCTGGTAAACCAGGTACGCGGACTGGGTTGTATCATTATCGACGAAAACGACAAGATCTATACATCCAAAAACATCAATCTAAAATGAAGCAGGCAAAAGCAAAAACCCTGGTGGCAGCGGCAGCGATTACAGCTGCACTCGGCGCCGGTTCCTGTACTACCGTAAAGGAGTACCAGAAAAACAAAATCAATGATGCGGAGATGACCCTGAGCGCCCGCAAGGTGGAAAAAACAGAAATGAGTTTCCAGACTTACCGGGAGGGAGCTTCCGGAGCCAATGGTGGCAAAACCGGCGGCGGCTGTGGCTGTAATTAATTTTCCTCATCACCAACACCAACTTTAATGAAAAGAATTTGCTTATCAGTCGTGGGGATTTTCCTGACAATTTTTGCCAGCTTCGCCCAAACGGCTAAAGACAGCAGCAGCTACAAAAGCCGCAAGCTGAGTTTTGAAGAGGCCAACCTGGTCTCCAGTTACTATAAACAGGACGGCAATAATTCGGCTGTCACAGGAGGATTGGGCACCGAGAAACTTACGGATATTGCCACCAGCATTGATGTAAAGGTTTACAAATGGGACAAAAAAGACCGCAAGCATAATTTCGATGTGGAAGTGGGTATTGATCATTATACCTCTGCCTCATCTGATAAAGTGGATCCCAACACCATTTCTTCCGCTTCACATGCCGATACCCGCATTTATCCTTCCGTCAACTGGTCCATGGAGAATGAAAAGAAAGGAACCACTATTGGTGCGGGTCTTTCTCTTTCCTCTGAATTTGATTATACCTCTTTCGGTATCAATCTGAATTTCTCTCAGAAAACAAAGAACCGGAATGGTGAGTTCACGGCAAGGGCACAGGCCTATATGGACAAGCTGAAGTATATTGAGCCCATTGAAATCCGGATTGCTAATGGTGGTACCGGAAATGAGGAAGAAAATGATTATGCTTCCCGATCCAGAAATTCATTCAGTGGTTCGCTCTCTTATTCACATATCATCAACCAGCGCCTGCAGATCATGTTAATTGCCGACCTGGTGATGCAGCAGGGCTTCCTGGGATTGCCTTTTCACCGGGTGTACTTTAATAACAGCGCCGTTAAAATTGAGAGCCTGCCTGATAAGCGGATGAAGATTCCGCTGGGATTCAGAGCCAATTATTTCGCAGGTGATAAGTTTGTGCTGCGTAGCTTCTACCGCTATTATACAGATGACTGGGGAATCAAGGGGCATACGGTTCAATTGGAATCGGTAGTGAAGATCAATCCTTTCTTATCGCTCACGCCTTTTTACCGGTATTATACCCAAACCGCTGCGGATTATTTCAGTCCGATCAATATCCATAAACTCACGGATCAGTATTTCACCAGTAATTATGATCTGTCGAAATTCAACAGTAATTTCTATGGGGCAGGCATCCGGATCAGTCCGCCCAAAGGAGTATTTGGCATTCAGAAACTCAACATGCTCGAACTTCGTTACGGACATTACACACGTACCAATGGATTAAATGCGGATATCATTTCTCTGAACGTTAAGTATAAATAGCAGATCCCGCAACCTGAATAGAAAAGCGTCGTTTTGAAAGAATCAACTTCTTTTAAAACGACGCTTTTAAGTTATTAAAGCCAGTAGTGATTTTCCGCAATTCAATATCTCAATATTCTAACACCGCATTATCCCTCCTCCGATAAAGCTTCTGCGGGCAAGCCCAATAACCAATACCTAATACCCAATACCACTTTTATATAATCAGCAACGCATCACCGTAACTGAAGAAACGGTATTTGTCTTTGATCGCTCTTTTATAAGCTTCCATCGCCAGTTCATATCCGGCGAAAGCGCAGGTCATGATCAGCAGGCTGGTCTTGGGCAGGTGAAAATTGGTAATCAGTGAATCGGCGATATTGAACTCATAAGGCGGATGGATGAAAATATTGGTCCAGCCTTCTGAGGGTTTAAGGAGTTTCTGTGCGGTAAAAGATGATTCCATCCCACGCATGGTGGTGGTACCAACGGAGCAGATACGGTGACCGTACTCCTTTGCCCTGTTCACAATCTTGCAACAGGTTTCATCAATATTATAATACTCGGCATCCATCTTGTGTTTGCTGAGGTCTTCCACTTCAATCGGGCGGAAGGTACCAAGTCCGGTATGCAGGGTCAGTTCGGCAAAACGAATTCCTTTGATCTCCAGTCGCTTGATCAGTTCTTTACTGAAATGTAAACCAGCAGTGGGGGCCGCTACAGCTCCTTCGTGTTTGGCATAAACAGTCTGGTAACGCTCTTTATCTTCTTCGTCGGGTTTTCTTTTGATGTACTTGGGTAATGGGGTTTCTCCAAGACGCTCCAGCACCGCTCTGAATTCTTCTTCTGATCCTTCCCAGAGGAAACGAATGGTACGGCCACGGCTGGTGGTATTATCAATGACTTCTGCTACCAGGTCTTCCTGTTCGCCGAAATAAAGTTTGTTACCCACACGTATTTTCCTTGCGGGATCAACAATCACATCCCAAAGGCGGTTGGGTTTATTCAGCTCACGTAACAGGAATACTTCAATCTTGGCACCTGTTTTTTCCTTGCGGCCGTACATACGGGCAGGGAAAACCTTGGTGTTATTCACAACAAATACATCCTTGTCATTGAAATAATCCTGAACGTCACGGAAATATTTGTTCTCAATTTCTCCGGTATGGCGGTGAACCACCATCATACGGGAGTCCTCTCTTCTTTTAGCTGGATTTTGTGCGATCAGATTCAGTGGAAGGTCGAAACGGAATTGGGATAGCTTCATGCGTATTAGGGGTTTAAAAACGGCCTCATGACGCAAACCGGGTAAGAACCGGTGATCCTCTGCCGGCCTTACGGCGCCGGGTTTGGTCAGTACGACTGTGATTTTAGCGTGCAAAGGTACATTATTATCAGGCAAAATCCCGTTTATTTTTTTGAAAGGGATCAGGGATTACCCCCTTCCGGGTATGGAGTTCTTATTTGGGGGTTTTAAATTGCCAAACCATTGGTTTTCAAAATAATTTTATGCTTTTTGTCACAGGGCCTCATCTTACATTTGTTAACCATCATCGCTAATAATCCCTGCACACATTATGAAGCCACAGTTGATATTATTCCTGCTCCTGTCCTGTTTAGGTGCGGCTGCCCAGCCAGAGATCAACTCCAAAAAGTACCCCAGTCTGCTATGGGAGATCAGCAAACCCGGCCAGAAAAAGCCCTCTTACCTGATCGGAACCATGCACGTGAGTAATAAGATGGCTTTTAATCTGCCTGATTCATTCTATCATGCCATCCGCAGTGCCAATGTGGTGGCACTGGAAACCAATCCTGAAACCTGGCAGGAAGATATGAGCCGATATGATATTGGCAATAGTACTTATGGATCGGCGGGTTCATTGTATGGCGCCTATTCCGCCATTCCTGCTGATTACCTGGGCATCAATACCCTGAAGTTTTACCGGTATAACCGGAAAATTGAAAGAGCCTTATACAGCAATCCTTCTGCTATTAATAACCTGCTTTATCGTACTTATGGAAATGAATCCAGCGATTTTGAAGAAGATACTTACCTGGATATGTATATTTTCCAATGCGGGAAAAAATGGGGTAAAACAGTAACCGGTGTGGAAGATTATGGGGAAAGTATGCGGTTGATGGCCGAAGCATATAAAGATGCCGGTAAAGACAAGAGCAAGAAAGAAAGGAGTTACGGCGACTGGGACGAAGCTTATTCCACTGATAAATTACAGGAAGCTTACCGCAGAGGGAACCTGGACCTGCTGGATACCATCAATAAATACAACAGCTTCTCCGCTGCCTTCGATGAAAAATTTCTTTATAAAAGGAATGAGATACAAGCCCAATCCATCGACTCGATTATCCGAAGCGGTGCCACTCTTTTTGTAGGGGTGGGTGCGGCCCATCTTCCCGGTGACCGTGGGGTAATTGAAATACTCCGCCGGTTGGGATACCGGCTCAGGCCGGTGAAAATGGGAGAGCGGGCCAGCAGGGAAAAAGATCAGATTGACCGGATCAGGGTGCCGGTAAACTTCCGCACCGATTCTTCAGAAGATGGCTTTTATAAAGTGGAGATACCCGGTAAATTTTACAAATATGGAGATGATGCTGCACTGGACCAGAAACAATGTGCTGATATGGCCAATGGCAGTTATTACCTCGTGACCCGCATCATGACCAACGCTTGGATGTGGAACCATGGACCAGATGATGTGTACCGGGTAGTGGACAGCCTGCTCTATGAAAATGTACCCGGAAAAATTATTTCGAAAGCAGCAGTCACCAAAAACGGGTACAAAGGATTTGATGTCCTGAACCGCACCCGCAGGGGAGACCTGCAGCGTTACCAGATTTATATTACTCCATTCGAGATTCTGTTTTTTAAGATGAGCGGCAATGCAGATTATGTAAAGAACGGACCCGAAGCAGATCGTTTTTTCAGCAGTATCCGGTTCAAAGAGTATAAGAATGGAAATGGAACCAATCCGGTGAAATACAGTCCATCCTACGGAGGTTTTGCCATTCAGCTACCGCATGAACCCTATATTGGAAATGATGGCAGCTGGATTTATGATGCCGCTGATAAATCCAACGGGATTCACTACAGGGTGATCAGGACAGATGTACATAATTTTAATTTTGCAGGGGAAGACAGTTTTGACCTGGCATTGATGGAGGAGAGTTTTAAGGCCTCGGAATTCATCGATAGTCAACTCTATCGCCGCTTCATACTTCACCAGGGATACCCGGCACTGGAAGCAGCCTACCGCGACAAAAAGGGAGCACAATACCTCACCCGTTTTATAATTCAGGGAGCACATTATTACAGCCTGATCGCGAGGGGAAAACAATCCCTGCCTGCGATGACGCATTTTGTGCAGTCTTTTGAGTTGAAACCTTTTCAATATGGTACTTCCAAAAACTATCGGGATTCATTGCTTTATTATTCCGTCAACAGCAGCTGGTACCCGGAAGAGAAGAAAATAAAACTGGATATTCCGCAAAATACCTGGTATGGAAGTGCGGATCAGGATGATGAAAAAACAGAGAAGGAAATACTGGAATCTGGGGTGTTCCGGAATAAAGTCATCAGGAATGATAGTACAGGAGAGAGGATTTATGTCTCTTTCTTCCGTTCTTCAAAGTATCATTATATCAAGGACAGCAGCATTTTTGGAAAAGAAACGAATATGTCCTTTTTTGCAGATACGAGTTTTCGCTACCTGTATAAGAAGAAAACAGTAGGACCGGACGGGACAAAAATATGGGATGCACTGATTACCGATACAGGCAGCAGCCGAACCCTGCGCACTAAAATGATATACCGGGATGGCAACGGTTATGCACTGGCCATGCAGGGTGATACCCTGACAGAAGCCAGCAGTTTCACCAAATTTTTCTTTGATACGTTTACTCCGGATCCCTCCTTGAAAAGCACTAAACCCTTTGAGAAGAAATCAACAGTTTTCTTCAGGGATCTGCAGGATGCCGATTCGGTAATTCGTAATAATGCCATCAGCCAGATTACTGAAATTGATATTGATTCTACCGATCTGCTCCGGTTGCAAAAGGCAGTTGCTTCATTGAACTGGAAAGAGAAAAAATACCTGGAAACCAAAAAAGAACTGATCAACCGGTTTGGCGAAATCAAAACCCGGGCAGCCTCAGATTATCTCAGGGAACTTTATGTTGCCCTCGATGATACCATACAGTTGCAGTATACGGTTCTGGAAAATCTGCTCCAGCAAAAAACGGCCTATGCTTATCGTTTATTCAGTGAGATACTGAGAAATGAGGCACCGGTACTGGACTTTGCCGGAGAAGATTTTTCATATGGAGATTATTCAATTAAATCCCTCCTGGACAGATACAAATCGGGCGAAAGGATAAAGAATGGAAAATTCCTGGATGAACTGGATGATTCAATGGCTTTGACAAGAACAATACTGCCTGATCTGCTTCCCTTGCTAAACCTTGATGACTATAAGTCTTCATTGATGAGCCTGCTGGGAAATATGGTGGACAGTAATTTGTTACAGCCCGTCGATTATGAAGCATACTTTAGCAAGTTCCTGGTGGAAGCCAAACAGGAATTGAAAAAACAGGCCATTGCCGAAAAAAGAAAAGCGATAGAAAAGGCAGAAGAAAGTAAAATAGAAAAAACAAAAGCTTCCTACCTCGATGCATCTGACGAAGATGATGGCAATGATGACCTTGGTTTATATGCCAAACTGCTCCTGCCTTTTATGGAATCACAGGCTGCTTTGGTGAACCCGGTCATTCAGCAAATGTTGCGTTCCGGAGATAAGCGGCTCCGGTATAATACATTCATCCAGTTAGTACAAAAAGGTAAATCCTATCCTGATTCGCTGCTCCGCTATTTTGCAGGGCTGGATGAGTATCGCTATGAGTTGTACAAGGATTTGCAACAGGTGAAAAAACAAAAACTCTTCCCGGCGGCATTTAATAACCACCTGGACCTGGGACGCAGTGCGCTTCTTGAAACAAAGGATTATGAGAAACCGGACTCCCTTGTATTTATACAAAGTCTGCCCGCCGGTGTAAAAGAAAAAAAGGGGCTGGTTTATTTTTATAAATACAAGACCAAAAAAGATGACCTGGCCTGGAAACTGGCGGTGGTTGGTCTATTACCGGAAAATGCTGCGCAGTTTGAATTTGAGAAAACTACACAAGGGAAAAGCCTGCCGGATATTAATACTGAATATGAAGCCAATGAAGAAGAGTGGAATTTCACCTCCTTTACATATACAAAGATTAAAGAGGGAACCCCGCTTGCTGAATTAATTAGTAAAGAACTGAAAAAACTACTCTACTCCCTGCGAAACAGCGGCAAGGCATTTTTTAAGGAAGAAGACAATGAGACAGAAGAGGAATTTTAAGTAGCCGGCAGCCCTTTTGGAATTGATGCAATCAATTGACGGGTATAGGGTGATTGCGGTTTGAAATAAATATCATCGGCCGGCCCGGACTCTTCTATTTTCCCTTTGTTCATGACCATGATCCGGTCGCTGATATACCTCACTACGGACAAGTCATGTGAAATAAAGATTACGGTAAATCCGAATTCTCTTTTTAAATCATTCAGCAAATTGAGCACCTGTGCCTGTACGCTTACATCGAGGGCTGATACCGATTCGTCACAAACTACAAATGACGGGTCCAGTGCCAGCGCCCTTGCAATAACAATACGTTGTCTTTGGCCACCGCTGAACTCATGCGGGTAGCGATTGAAATGTTCTGCTTTCAGATTTACTTTCTCTAATAGTTCAATTACTTTGTCTTTACGGGTAACAGCGTTCGGTTGCAGGCCATGTACTTTCATGGGTTCTGCAATGGCATTGCCAATTGTCATTCTTGGATTCAGAGAAGAGTAGGGATCCTGAAATATAATCTGGATATCCTTGCGCAGGGGCAGGAGGTCTTTTCCATGGGTTAGGGTCAAATCGCTGTTGTTATAAAAAATGGAGCCATCAGTAGGCTCAATCAGTCGTAACAGGGCACGTCCCAGGGTGGTTTTACCACAACCACTTTCACCAACCAGCCCAAGTGTTTCTCCTTTGTACACTTCAAAACTTACATCATCCACAGCCCGGGTATAGTCTAACGGTTTACCCAGCCATGATTTTTTGGATGGGAACCAAACCGACAGATTTTTCACAGTGAGAATAGGTGCAGTTGTTTTATCTGTTTTGGTTGTAATGGAAATCACTGCGCTTTCCCCGATCGGTTTACCCGCCTCCAGAAAATCACTGACAACAGGTAATCTTTTTCCTCTTTCATGGTTAACGGGTCTGCAGGCCAGCAATGCTTTGGTGTAGGGGTGCTGAGGCTGACGGAAAATCGCTTCTACTGAATTCTGTTCTACCACGCTTCCCTGGTACATCACCAGGGCCCGGTCAGCAATTTCTGCGACCACACCAAGATCATGTGTGATAAAAATAACCCCCATGCCAGTTTGTTGCTGCAGTGATTTGATCAGTTGCAGGATGGTTTTTTGTACGGTAACATCCAGTGCGGTCGTTGGTTCATCACAAATCAGCAAAGCAGGTTCACAGCACATGGCCATGGCAATCATTACCCGCTGCTTTTGACCGCCACTGAGCTGATGGGGATAGCGGTGATATGCCCCCTTCGGATCGGGCAGTTGTACTTTCTCCAGCCAGCTGATCGCTTTTTTGCTCGCGGCATCCCTGCCAATTTTTTTATGTTGCAAGATGGCTTCTGTAATCTGATCACCACAGGTAAGTACAGGATTCAGGGAGGTCATCGGCTCCTGAAAGATCATGGCAATCTGGTTGCCTCTTATTTGTTGCAGGGCCTTTTGATTTAACTGAAGCAGATTGACGGCATCCTTCCCATCAGGGGAAAAAAGAATTTGTCCGGAACTATATTTTGCAGGAGGCGTTGACAATAACCGTAGAATGGAAAGAGAAGTAACGGATTTGCCGGAACCGGATTCTCCGACCAGGGCTACCACTTCATTACGGCTGATAGTAAAAGAAATATCCTTTAGTGCATGGGTTGTTCCGTTCTCGGTTATAAAGTCAACGGAAAGAGATTCTATCGC
Source organism: Chitinophagaceae bacterium (assembly GCA_016720745.1). Taxonomy (GTDB): domain Bacteria; phylum Bacteroidota; class Bacteroidia; order Chitinophagales; family Chitinophagaceae; genus JJ008. The sequence continues at coordinate 759,736 of JADKKA010000019.1, forward strand.
CAGCAGGGGGTGCACTCAGGGAATTACTTTAATGGGTAATTTTTTTGCAGGGGTGGGGTAGTAGGCCAGGCAAACAGTACAGGGTGGCCGGCTGGTAGAGTCAATCACAAAATAGAACTCATCTCCCTGTTTGATCGTGGCTGGAAAATCACAAGGGTTTTCCAGCCGGAACACATCTGCATATTTTTTCCCGGTTGTTTCATCTGTCCAGTTTTCTTCAACAGCATTTGTTCCCGGATTACCCTCCAGTACCCGAATCGTGTAATTACTGCAAATACCGGCGATCTCAAGCTTGCCCTTCATTTTTTCCGTCGCTTTTTTTGACTGACAGTCGCTATTGGATAAAACCAGGGTAGAAAGGATGGATAGCAGGAATAAAAATCGCATTGTTGTCAGATTAAAATTTCAGGTGCCTCACGGTCATGCCATCATTCATCAGTTGCTTGAGCGAATCAATGCCGATCTTCAAATGATTTTCTACATATTGGGCCGTCACCGCTTTATCACTTTCTTCTGTTTTTACTCCTTCCGGAATCATGGGCTGGTCACTCACCAGTAAGAGAGCGCCGGTAGGAATTTTGTTATAAAAACCAACTGTAAAAATGGTAGCTGTTTCCATATCTATGGCATAGGCCCTCACTTTTTGCAGGTATTCTTTAAAGGGCTCATCATGTTCCCAAACACGGCGGTTAGTGGTATATACCGTGCCGGTCCAGTAATCAACACCAAAATCGCGAATGGCAGTAGATACGGCTTTTTGCAGGGCGAAGGCAGGAAGGGCTGGCACTTCTTCCGGAAAATAGTCATTGGAAGTACCCTCACCCCTGATAGCAGCGATCGGAAGGATCAGGTCACCCAGGCTGTTTCTTTTTTTGAGTCCTCCGCATTTGCCCAGGAATAATACGGCCTTGGGCATAATGGAGGAAAGCAGGTCCATGATCGTGGCAGCAGTAGGACTTCCCATGCCAAAATTGATGATGGTGATATTTTCGGCCGTGGCGCATTGCATGGGCCGGTCGCTACCGATGATGGGTACATTGTTCCAGGCAGCAAACATTTTTACATAATTGCTGAAATTGGTCAGCAAAATGTATTCTCCAAAACTATCCAGCGAGGCTCCGGTATACCGCGGCAGCCAGTTTTGTACGATCTCTTCTTTTGATTTCATATTGCAATTTAAACAATTACTTTTGTCCGGACTACTAATCCCTCTACATGCTGTTTATTCAATATCCCGAACCTGCATTCCGGATAAAAAAGGAAGAAGGACGGGAACTCCTTTTCGATCGCCTGCGAAAAAAATGGGTACTGCTGACACCGGAAGAATGGGTCAGACAGAATTTTATCAGCTATCTCACTGCATCAAAAGGATACCCGCTTTCACTCATTGCAGTAGAAAAGGAATTCAGGCTGGGGGAACTCAAAAAGCGGTTTGATATACTTGTTTATAACAACCGGCATGAGCCCTGGATGATGGTGGAGTGCAAGGCTATGGATATTGAATTGAATGATGCCGTTTTAGCGCAACTGCTGCGTTATCATATCAGTCTGCCGGTCAAATACCTGGTGATCACCAATGGAAAACAAAGTTTTGGTTTCAGGAAAGTGAACGGGCAACTCCTGGAAATGGATGAGCTGCCTGCAGCCGAACAATAAAAAAGCAGCCCGGGGGCTGCTTTTGAACTTCGTTGCTGACCAGATTATTTATCAAAAACGGTCTCGGCTATCTTCACATTCAATTCAATGTTATTGTACTGGATGGACTGAAAAACATTGCCGTTCATTTTCTGGGTCCTGTTCATGGCAAATTTTAAACCGCCAAATTCTTTTACTTCCGAAAAATAAGTTTCCACTTCCGCTTCTGCTCCCTGCATCATTCTTTTTGAACTGGCTTTGATGATGTGAGAATCAGCAGCACTGATGAAATAAATGGTCACGCGGCCATCTTCTTTGGCAGTCAGCTTTAACTTAAAAGTTTTTACGCCATCCACATCTTCCTGGCCGATCAGTTCAACGGTATGTCCTTGATTTTTATAATCCATCAATGGAGAAGCGAGACTGGCCAGCCCTCTGATATCGTTGAGCTCAGCCGCTTCCATGTCTGTTGCTGTTTCTATTCCGGCAAAAGGATTGAGTTTCCAGCCTTTCCCGTCTTTGTAAGAATTCGTAACAGCTGTTCCCATCACATCAATATCGCTGCGGACGGCCCGGTTATTGATCACCTGCATCGTCATAGGCAGATCATTGCCCTGTACGCTGACCGATCCGGTAAATTTAGCAGTTTGTACTTTTTTAAAGGCATCAAGACCACCCATGGCAGCTGCATATTTCTGAACAATTTCATCAGCAGTCTGAGCACTGGCGGCCAGTGTAATAAAAGAGAGGAATCCAATAATTAATTTCTTCATGATTCAATGGTTTTGAAGTTGAAGGTATGTATTTCCGCTTCACAGATGCAAAAAATGGAGTGAAAGGTTGTACCAGCAGCGTAAAATACCTGCTTGATTCGTCAATTGATCCGGCTGGCAGCCTCCCTGTGCAAAAAAGAAAACCCGTTCAGTTGAACGGGTTTGATATAAGCAATTTGTTCGGGATGGCCCTGCCTTATGGGAAAATTCCCAGTTCTGCATAGCTGGTACCTACTTTATTGATGGCTACCACATAAGCGGCTGTACGCATATCCGGAATGGCCGGATTGGCTTTCCAGGCATTCATGATTTCATGAGTGGCAGTAATCATTGTTTCTTCAAGGCCGCTATACACCAGGTCCACCTCATCAGGTCCATGCATAATGAATTCCCTGGCGGTTTCTTTTACTTTTTTTCCGCTCAGTTCTTCAATCTGTCCGATGATATGGGCATTCAGGTTTTCGGTGAATCTTTTTTCCAGACGACCGTAGCGCACATGGCTCAGGTTTTTCAGCCATTCGAAATAAGAAACGGTAACTCCTCCGGCATTCAGGTACATATCTGGTACCACGATAATTCCTCTTCTGGAAAACTCTTCATCTGCTTCCGGTGTGAGTGGACCGTTGGCTGCTTCGCCAATCAGTTTGGCCTTTACTCTTGGCGCATTTTCACCGTCGATTACATTTTCAAGTGCGGCAGGGATCAGGATATCACACTCTTTTTCCAGCGCATCTGTATTATTTGCAAAATTGGAAGCGCCTGGGAAGTTCAGGATAGAACCTGTTTTTTTACGGTGTTCAAAAACAGCATCCACATCTAATCCATCATCATTCCAGATGGCGCCTTCAAATTCGGCAAGGGCAGTGATTTTAGCACCGGCATCCTGGAAGAATTTAGCAGAATGGTAGCCTACATTGCCAAGCCCCTGTACTACCACGCGCTTGTCTTTTACACCAATGCTCATGCCCAGTTTATCCATCACATCCGGCATATTACATACTTCACGCAGACCGAAGAATACACCCAGTCCGGTTGCTTCACGGCGTCCGCGAACACCACCCTGTGTAACAGGTTTGCCGGTAACACAACCAGCCGCATCAATTTCGCCGGGGCGCATAGAAGTATAAGTATCCAGTATCCAGGCCATTTCCCTTTCACCGGTTCCGTAATCCGGCGCCGGTACATCGGTGCCGGGACCTATAAAATTCTTCTTGATCAGTTCTGCTGTATAACGACGGGTGATTTTTTCCAGGTCGTAGGCAGAATATTTTTTCGGGTCAATACTAATACCGCCTTTGGCGCCGCCAAAAGGAACATTCACAATGGCACATTTATAAGTCATCAGGGCAGCCAGGGCCATTACTTCATCCAGGTTAACGGAAGTAGCAAAACGAATACCTCCTTTACAAGGAGTTTTATGATGACTATGCTGTACCCGGTAGGCTTTGATCACTTCGATTTTCTCACCGATTTTCACGGGGAAATTCATCCGGAGAACGGAATTACATTGTTTGATCTGTTCAAGGGTACCCTGGTCCCATTTGGTGTATTTAGCGGCCTTATCGAAACTTTTTTCAACGGCCCCAAAAAAACTGTAATGTTTGTCTGACATAGTTCTGTTTTTTATTTTAAGCAATCGTTCGTTATTTTTTCAGGCAGCAACTGGCCTGTATTGGCATAAATCTGTGTTACTTTTCTTTTTCGAATTTGCTGATTTTGCGATCGAGTCGGGCGACATAGAAAACCAATCCCCCTAAAATGGTGACCATTACAGCCACTACCACATAGATGCGTCCATTACTGCGCATCAGATCTGCCATTTCAGTAGGCTTGTTCTGTGCAAAAATAGGCAGGTTGCCCAGTAGGAGGACAGCGAGAAGGCAAATGCGTTTGAGTTGTTTCATCATGACAGCATTGTTTTTTCTTTCAGCAGGTTCAACCTGATTTTCACCGTGGTAATCCATACGCCCAGTAGTGTCCAGCCAATCACCGCGGGGTAAAACACCATCCGCATGGAACCACTGATGTCATTCTTTACATCCAAAGCAGGGTTTTCTCCGTTATTACCGGGATGCAGGCTGGGCAGAATCCGGGGTAAAATCCAGATGGATGGGAAAAGCAGTGCGTAAGCAAAAATATTATAGACCGCACTGACCCTTGCTTTTTTATCGGCATCCTGTACAGAATCACGAAGTATCAGGTAGGCCGCATAGACCAGCAGGGCAATGGCGGCTCCGATTAATTTCGGGTCGCGGGCAATGGTTTTGAAATTGTCAAAGATGGAATTATTGGGATCTGCCCAGGTAAAAGATGCCCAGATTGCACCGGTACTGTAACCCAGTAAACCGAAAAAGATGCCTACTACGGCAAACTGACGGGCGTATATATCATATTTCAGTTTGAAACTGCGCAGATAACGAACGGAATTGACCACTGATACCGTAAACAAAATCATCATGGCAAACCACATACAAACATGGAAATACAGATTGCGGATGGTTTCCTGCAGGGGCGGAAGCCTTGGCACATTCATCAGTAATCCCGCTGTGAAAGTGTAAACCAGCAGAAGAACGCTGAGGATCTTCCACCAGGACTTGTGCATATAGTTCTTTTCAATTGTCAATGGGGGCCATTGAATTCCGCCAAAGCGGGTATCGTGAGGCAAAATTAAGGGGATTTGGGAAAATCAAAGGGTTGAATATGGAATAGCTTTCAGGAGTTGGATAAAGTCAAAGTATTAAATAAGGATTAATAATTAAAACCTGGCCCAAATCTGTAGACATCACGACTCATGACTCCCGACTAAAGACTCATGACTATCTCCCTAGTCTTTCCACAAAAAAGGAAACAATATCACTGCGAGCACCACCACCAGAATATCAAGAGCCATCAGCAGCAGAATCGTACTCAAAGGAATTGTTAGTAAAGGGGAAAAAGCGGCAGAAGATAGCCTCATCAGTAATAATAATTGCGGAATAATTATCGGAAATCCCAACACTGCCATAATCGCCGCATTCTGCTGGGCTTTGGCCGCAATAGCTGCCAGGAAGGTAAAGACCAGACTCAGGCTCCATCCCCCCAGTAAAACCAGGCCAATGAACTGACCGGCATTTTGCATCGGGTTACCCAGGAATAAAACAAACAGAAGCAAACTCAGCAGGCTCATCACCAGCATGAGGAGGGAATTAAAAAGAAGCTTTGCCAATACAAAACTACCCGGACTTGCAATTGAATAAAAGTATAACATCCGGCCCCTGTTTTCCTGCAGAAAACTTTTGGCAACGGCATTGATACAAATGAATAACTGAATCACCCAGAAAAGGCCATTCCACACACGGCTTTCTGTGTCTTCCATGGCATTAAACAGTACAAAAATGGTAGAACCGATATACAGGAGTACCCCGTAAAAACTGTATTGCTGCCTGATTTCCAGCAGCAGGTCCTTTTTCAACAGATGGAATATGTGGTTAATCTGGTTGATGAAATGAGTTTCCGGCGAAATTACTAATGAAGTACCTTTAGTAAGTAATTAATTTCAAAACATCATGAGACGTATTATTTTTTCTTCCGTAGCGGTGCTGGGTTTATTAACGGTATTCATACTGGATGGCTGCCAGTCAGCTAAAAATTCAACGGCCAGCAAGATGCTGAAATTTGATCTTGAAAAAGGGAAGGGCTATGATTATGAAATGATCATCAATATGGACCAGGAACTGATGGGCCAGCCGCTACAAATGGATATGACCACTTATTATTCCATGGATATTACAGGGGATGACGGCACTATCAAAACGATTTCCAGCCGGCTGGAAAGATTTAAAATGAAAACGGCCATGATGGGAATCAATCTGGATGTAGATACCGATGAACCCATGAGCAGAGATACTTCAGATGCCAAAAAGAATCCGATAGAACTCATGAAAAGAGTTTTTGCCTCTTTAAAAGGCCTCCAGTTTAATATGAAAGTGGACCGGGAAGGAAAGATTACGGAGGTTACCGGTCTCGAAAATCTTGCAGACAAAATGACAACAGAGCTCGGGTTGAGTGAGGAAGAAAAAGCTGAAGCTTCAGGTAGCGTGGATAAGGCGTTTAATAAAGATGAGATCGCCCGGAATTTCGAGCGTTTCTGGTACATTTTTCCCAATAAAGAAGTGAAAGTAGGAGACAGCTGGAAAAAGTCCAGTTCCTTCGGCGGTCAAATGCCGGCTACCTATGAGTCAACTTATAAAGTAACCGATATTGAAGGCGATATGGTTACTCTGGAAGAGAAATCCGTGATCAGTGCGAAGCAGGATGCAGGTGGTAAATCAGTCGAAACCAGTGGCGAGATCAGTGGTACGGTTACGGTAGACAGTCGCAGTGGCTTATTGGTGAATGCTGACCAGGACATGAACATGAAAGTTAAATCCGGAGGGATGGAAGTAAATATAAAGGGCAAATCCAAAATAAAAGGAAAGGCCCGGCAATAAAGCAGGCCCTGTTCTTTTCTCTGTTCCAAAACGCTCTTCATCTCACTTTTCCCGTCTCCCGTCTCACTATTTACGCTCGTAGCATTTCCGGCAACGGGGCTCATATACATCCGTAGCGCCCAGCATCACCTGGTCTTCATTCGGAATTTTCCGGTATGAGTAATTGGCAATACTCCCGCATTGCTGACAAATGGCATGCAGTTTTGTAACATAGTCGGCCTTGGCCATGATAAAGGGCATTTGACCAAATGGGTTGCCCAGGTAATCCATATCCAGACCGGCCACAATGACCCTGATGCCACGGAAAGCCAGTTCGTCACAGACATTGGCAATTTCCGGATCAAAAAACTGGGCTTCATCAATCCCTACCACGTCCACATCCTGTGCCATTAGTAAGATCTTCTGGGAATTATCAACCGGCGTGGAAAGGATGGCCGTAGCATCATGCGATACGATCTTTACCTCATCATAGCGTACATCGATGGCGGGTTTAAAAATCTCCACTTTCTGGTTCGCGATTTTAACTCTTTTCAGCCGACGGATCAGTTCCTCTGTTTTTCCGCTAAACATGGATCCGCAGATCACTTCTATACTCCCGCGCCGTTCCCCGCTGTTATTCGGTTCAATAAACATTGTTAAGATTTGTTTGCCGGCCAATGTTAATGAATTTATTGGCAGGTTGTTTGTAATTTTAAATGCCTGGTCGCGTTGACCATTTATCAAAGCCTCAAATTTATCAAATGGAGCGAATAGAATCCCTGATCAGCAAACTGAAACAGCAATTTGAACAAGGTACTGACCCCGCTGTCATGCTGGGAACGGTCCAATTACTGGAATTTGAACTGTCCAGAATGCGATCAGCCGTCAGGCAAAGCCTGGGTACGTCCAAAGTAGCGGTGGTCCTGCCCATGAGCCAGCCAGCCACCCAATCCCTTGGACAGGCCGTAGGTGCAGAATTTGAGAAATATGCCCCCAAGCCAGTGGAACCAGCGCCTGCAGCAAAGGAGCCGGAAACCCATACTGTCAAAGAAACCCTGCTGGTGGAAGAAGGATCTGTTTCTCTGCTCCAGAAAAACGGGCAGTTAGATATGTTATTTGACCCAATGATGGAAATTCCAACCCTGACCCATCAGCGGAATGAAAAAGAAGTCAATGACCTGGCGGGTCAGTCTGAATCCCTGAATGACCGCTTAAAACAGGGCAAAACGGAACTGGTGGAAAGGTTGAAGGAAACACCTGTAAAGGACCTGCGCAAAGCCATTGGAATCAATGACCGCTTCCTGTTTATTCATGAACTTTTCCGGGGAGATGAAAGCATGTATGAGCGTTGTATAAAGACCATCAACAGCTTCAATATTTTTGCAGAGGCTGAATACTGGATCACCCGTGAATTAAAAGTAAAACTGGGCTGGAAGGAAGACACGGAAGCTGTTCAGCATTTTGATCAGCTTGTTAAAAGACGGTTCTCCTGAATATAGTGCATGATCAGGTTCACCGCACCTGTATTGCGCTGTACGTATTGCCCCGCCCCGGCAGCCATTTCTTCATAAGCTGCTGATGTACTAATTAAATCCTGTAATTGGTCGGCCATCTGATCACCATCCTTTACTGCGCTGGCACCTCCGACAGCAACCAGACCAATGGCTTCACTGTACTTGGTATAAAAGGGCCCAAAGAATACCGGTCGGGAATAAACAGCGGCTTCCAGCACATTATGGATCCCACTTTTTTTGAGTCCGCCGCCAACATAACAAATCCAGGCATAACGATAGAGCCTGGACAGCATCCCCACATTATCAATGATCAGGAATCGGGAATTGTTTGGATGATTGTTCATGGCAGAAAAACGGATAGCACCCGGAAACAGGTTGTCTAAATACACCAGGTGTTTTTCACTGATTTCATGCGGGGCAATCAGGAGCTTAATATTGGTATTTTCCAGCCGGCTCATTGCCGTTTTCAATAATGCTTCATCCTCCGGCCAGCTGCTGCCGGCTACGATTAAGCGGCAATTGACTGCAAATTGTTCTATTTGCGGAATGGGTTGCCAGCCAGCGGCAATGGCACTGACTCTGTCGAACCGGGTGTCACCGGATATACTGCTAATGGAACCCAGGCCAATTTCCAGGATCAGATCCAGTGAAGATTGGGTTTGTACAAAAAGATGGTCGAAACGGGAAAGGATTTTTCGCTGCAGACCGCCATACCATTTAAAAAAAGACATATCCCTTCTGAATAAAGCCGATATCAGCAAAACAGGGATCTGCCGGTATTTGATTTTCTTTAGATAGTAGTACCAGAATTCATATTTCACAAAAACAACCAGTACGGGCTGAACAATTTCCAGGAATTGACGGGCATTGGATGGCCCATCCATCGGCAGGTAAAAAACCCAGTCGGCCCCTTTGTAATCTTTTTGAACCTCGTACCCCGAGGGCGAGAAAAAGGTCAGCAGGATGCGGTGTCCGGGATAGGTAATTTTAAGGGCTTCCATGACCGGGCGGCCCTGTTCAAATTCGCCCAGAGAAGCGCAATGCATCCAAATGATTTTTTGGCCCGGGGGGATAGCATCCTGCATCCGGGCTAAAATATGCCTTCGACCATCAACCCATTTTTTTGCCTTGGGATTGAAAAGCGATGCCACCCGGATACCAATCCGGAAAAAAAGCAGGAAAATATTGTATAAAACGACTGACAACCTGTTGGAAATTAATCAGCAGCAAATGTAAAAGCAATCGGTAAACTATCCTTAATTTACTATTTTTGCGGCGCTTATCTTTTTAAACCTAGCCCATGCGACCTATCCAGATGGTGGATACCAAAACCCAGTATCACAAGATCAAACCAGCCGTGGACCAGGCCGTCATGGAAGTGATGGAAAGCACGGCCTTTATCAATGGAAAGGCCGTACAGGATTTTGCTGCCGATTTATCATCTTATCTCGGTGTAAAACATACCATCCCCTGCGCGAACGGAACAGATGCCCTTCAAATTGCCATGATGGCGCTGGGATTGCAACCGGGAGATGAAATCATTACCCCTTCTTTTACCTATATCGCTACGACAGAGGTCATCGCTTTGTTGCGCCTTACCCCTGTATTTGTGGAAGTGGACCCAAAGACATTTTGTATTGATCCGGCGGCCATTGAAAAAGCGATTACGCCGCGTACAAAGGCCATTGTGCCTGTTCATTTGTACGGGCAGGCTGCTCCCATGGAACAAATCATGGAGATTGCTGAGAAGCATGGACTCTATGTAATCGAAGACAATGCGCAGGCCATCGGCTGTGAATATATTTTTGAAAATGGCACCCGCCAAAAAACCGGGACCATTGGGCATATCGGAGCAACTTCCTTTTATCCTTCCAAAAACCTGGGCGCTTTTGGTGATGGCGGTGCCATCTTTACCAATGATGATGAACTGGCAGCCCGGATGAAAATGATTGCCAATCACGGGCAAAGCCGACAGTATTATCATGATGTAGTGGGCTGCAATAGCCGTTTGGACTCCATTCAGGCTGCGATACTTGGTATCAAACTAAAGCACCTGGATGAATATGCCAGTGCACGTCAGCAGGCTGCCGCTTATTACGATCAGGCATTTGCCGGACATCCTGCCATTACAACACCCGCCCTGGCTGCTTATTCCAGTCATGTGTATCATCAGTACACGATTTTAATGGAAGGAGTGGACCGGGAAGGACTAAAAAAGTACCTGGCAGAAAAGGGCATACCGGCCATGATTTATTATCCGGTTCCCGGGCACCGGCAAAAAATGTTTGAACAGTTCAATGTGGCTTCACTGGATTTGCCGGTGACTGACTGGCTCACCCAAAGAGTAATTTCCCTGCCCATCCATACAGAACTGGATGAGGAGCAGCTGGCCTATATTACCTCCCATATACTGGCATACATCAACCAATAAAAACTGATTATGAAAATAGCTGTGATAGGCACTGGTTATGTAGGACTGGTTACAGGTACCTGTTTTGCAGAAACCGGTAATGATGTAACCTGTGTGGATATAGATGTGACGAAAGTGAATAAGCTGAATAACGGCGAAATCACAATCTATGAACCCGGGCTGGAGAAATTATTTCTTCGCAACCGAAAAGAAAACCGGCTTCATTTTACCACCAGCCTGGCCGATGCTGTTAAAGAGGCTGTTATTATTTTCCTGGCCCTGCCCACTCCTCCGGGTGAAGATGGTTCAGCCGATCTCCGTTATATCCTGGGTGTCGCAACTGATCTGGGAAAAATCATCAGTGAATACAAAGTAATAGTAGATAAAAGCACCGTGCCCGTAGGTACGGCTGATAAAGTAAGAAGGGCAATTGCCGCAGGGTACAAAGGGGAATTTGACGTGGTGAGCAACCCTGAATTCCTGCGGGAAGGTGTAGCAGTGGAAGATTTTATGAAACCCGACCGCGTGGTCATTGGCTGCAGTTCTGAGCGGGCCAGAAAACTGATGGGTGATTTGTATGCACCCTTTGTAAGGCAGGGCAACCCGGTGATCTTTATGGATGAACGTTCTGCCGAACTCACCAAGTACGCTGCCAATTCATTCCTGGCCATGAAGATTTCTTTCATGAATGAAATTGCCCGCCTTTGTGAACGACTGGATGCAGATGTGGATATGGTGCGAAAAGGGATCGGTACTGACGAGCGGATTGGTAAACGATTCTTATTTCCCGGAATCGGTTATGGGGGCAGTTGTTTCCCCAAAGATGTACAGGCCCTGGTCAGATCAGCTACAGAAACAAACTATGATTTTGAGATTCTCGAGGCAGTGATGAAGGTTAACGAAGCCCAGAAACTGCACTTGCTGCCCGGTATCCGTGCCTATTTCAATGGTCAGCTCAGCGGTAAACATTTCGCGTTATGGGGACTGGCTTTCAAGCCCAATACTGATGATATCAGGGAAGCACCAGCTTTATATATCATTGATGCCTTGTTAAAAGAAGGGGCTACTATTTCAGTGTTTGATCCGGAAGCCATGCGCAATGTGAAACAGGAACTGGGTGACCGGGTACAATATGCCGGCAGTCAGTATGAAACCCTTGACAATGCAGATGCCCTGATCATTGCAACCGAATGGAATGAATTCAGGACGCCTGATTTTTCGAGGATTGCCACATCCCTGAAAAACAAGGCTATCTTCGATGGGCGAAACCTGTTTGACCTGTCTGTCATGCGTGAACTTGGATTTTATTACCAGAGTGTGGGAAGGGCCATCATAAAATAACAACTATGGAACGCAAAAGAGTTTTAATCACCGGCGCCGCCGGATTCCTGGGATCTCATCTTTGTGACCGTTTTATTAAAGAAGGATACCATGTCATCGGAATGGATAACCTGATTACAGGAGACCTGGCGAATATCCAGCATCTCTTTAAGCTGGAGCAATTTGAGTTTTATCACCATGATGTAACCAAATTCATTCATGTACCGGGTAACCTGGATTATATCCTTCACTTTGCGTCTCCGGCGAGTCCGATCGATTATCTGAAAATTCCCATACAAACACTGAAAGTGGGCGCCATGGGAACTCATAATTGCCTGGGGCTTGCCAAAGCAAAAAAGGCAAGAATCCTGGTGGCCAGTACCAGTGAGGTCTACGGTGACCCGATGGTTCACCCGCAAACAGAGGAATACTGGGGAAATGTAAACCCCGTTGGTCCCCGCGGAGTTTATGATGAAGCCAAACGATACATGGAGTCTATCACGAGGGCATATTATACTTTTCATGGAGTAGAGACAAGGATTGTACGGATATTTAATACCTATGGACCAAGGATGCGATTGAATGACGGAAGGGCATTGCCGGCCTTTATCGGACAGGCTTTGAGGGGAGAGGATCTTACTGTATTCGGGGATGGGTCACAAACCAGAAGTTTTTGTTATGTCGATGACCTGATTGAAGGAATCTACCGTTTACTGCTGAGTGATTATTCTATGCCGGTGAATGTGGGTAATCCCAATGAAATCTCTCTGAAAGACTTTGCAGAAGAAGTGCTGGCCCTGACTGGAAATAAAGTGAAGATTATTTATAAACCACTCCCGGTGGATGATCCAAAGCAAAGACAACCGGATATCACCAAAGCAAAGAGTATACTGGGCTGGGAGCCCAAAGTAGGAAGAAAAGAAGGGTTACAGGTAACCTATGATTATTTCCGTTCATTACCCACGGAAGAATGGAATAAGCAACCCAAAGAATTCATCAGCAATAAATAAAAGCAAGATTCTCTCATGTACCAGGAACTCATTGATAAGAAGGCAAAGCTGGCTGTAATCGGCCTTGGTTATGTCGGATTGCCCATTGCGCTGGAATTTGCAAAAAGGATTTCTGTGATTGGCTTTGATATCAACCCCAAAAGGGTGGAGATGATGAAGCAGGGCATCGATCCCAGTAATGAACTGGAAAAAGAAGCATTTGAGGGATGTGATATCACTTTCACTGATTCAATAGATGTTTTGCGGGAGGCCCGTTTTTTTGTAGTGGCCGTACCCACACCGGTTGATGAACATAATGTGCCCGATCTGACGCCTGTTAAAAAGGCTTCCGAGACCGTAGGCAAAGTGGTGAAGAAAGGCGATTATGTGGTTTTTGAATCCACCGTATACCCCGGTTGTACTGAAGAAGATTGCCTCCCGGTGATCGAAAAATTATCCGGGCTGAAAAATATTTCCGACTTCAAACTCGGCTACTCTCCGGAAAGAATTAACCCGGGTGATAAAAACCATACCCTGGCTTCCATTGTAAAAGTGGTATCAGGTTGTGATGCTGTATCGCTCGAAGAAATTGCTAAAACCTATGAGCTGGTTGTCAAAGCTGGTGTCCATCGTGCTTCTTCCATCAAAGTGGCGGAAGCAGCAAAGATCATCGAGAATACACAGCGTGACCTGAATATTGCCCTGATGAATGAACTGTCCATCATTTTCAATATGATGAATATTAATACCTATGAAGTACTGGAAGCAGCCGGGACTAAATGGAATTTTCTGAAGTTCCAGCCGGGTTTAGTAGGTGGACATTGTATTGGAGTTGATCCTTATTATCTTACCTATAAAGCAAGCGAACTTGGGTATGATGCAGAAGTGATCCTGGCCGGAAGGAATATCAATGATAATATGGCCAAGTATGTGGCCAAAACCGTAATCCAGCACATCATTAAAAATACCAGTGATGTGAAAGCTGCTAAAGTGCTGGTAAAAGGAGCCACATTCAAAGAAAACGTAAGTGATATACGTAACTCAAAAGTAGCGGATGTGGTAAAAGCACTTCAGTCCTATTATGTGAATGTGGATGTAGAAGATCCTTATGCTGATTCAGCAGAATTAAAACACGAGTATGGTTTCGAGCTCGCCCCCAGCACAGGGAATGACTATGATGCGGTGATCATCACCGTGCCACATAATGAGTACAAAGACCTGGACGATGCCCATTTTGTGTCGATCACAAAACCGCACGGGATGATCGCAGATCTGAAGGGAATTTACCGGAATAAAATCTATAACAGAACTTACTGGAGTTTATAATCATGCCATTTACAGCTACAGAAATACCAGGATTAATGTTGTTTGAACCTACTGTTTTTGAAGACAGCAGGGGTTATTTTTTTGAATCATACAACGAAAAAACATTCTGCGACCAGGGTTTTGATATCCGCTGGGTGCAGGATAACCAGTCTTCTTCACAGTTTGGCGTTATCAGAGGGCTGCATTACCAGCTTCCGCCATACGCGCAAACCAAACTGGTAAGGGTTATTCGGGGGAAAATCCTGGATGTGGCAGTGGATATCCGAAAAGGCTCACCCAGCTTCGGGAAAGCCTATTCAAAAGTATTATCTGCTAAAAACAGGAGACAATTGCTGATTCCAAAAGGATTTGCACATGGCTTTTCGGTGCTGAGTGAAAAAGCCGAAGTGATGTACAAGTGCGATGCGTTTTACAACAAGGAATCGGAAGCGGGGATCATTTATAATGATGCAGAACTGCATATTGACTGGCGCTTGCCGGATGAAGCGAAACTGATTTCTGATAAGGATTTGCAACTTCCAACCTTTGCCCAGTGTATGAACAGCTTTGTATTTGAAGGCTGATGGTAATGAAACAAAAAATACTGGTGACCGGTGCTAATGGCCAACTGGGTAAAGAACTCAGGCAATTGGCGGAAAATTATCCCGGCTATGAATTCGTCTTCCTCGGGAGGGAGGATCTTCCCATCCATCATTTTGAAATGCTGCGGCATTATTTCGGATTGTACCACCCCGCCTTCCTGATCAATTGCGCAGCTTATACAGCCGTTGACCGTGCTGAATCAGAAAAAGATATAGCCTTCCAGGTCAACGGAGAGGCAGTGGGGGTGATGGCAGCGGTATGCAAACAATTCGCTACAAAACTGATTCATATTTCAACCGATTATGTGTTTGATGGCAAGGCCAGTCAGCCTTATAAAGAATCAGATGCTGTTAATCCGCAATCAGTTTATGGAACTTCCAAACTGGAAGGGGAAAGACAGGCCTTATTGTATAACCCTGAAACGCTGATCATCCGGACTTCCTGGGTGTATTCTGAGTATGGGAAGAATTTTGTAAAGACCATGCTAAAGCTGATGGCAGAGAAAGATATTATTCAGGTAGTGAATGATCAGTTTGGATCACCCACTTATGCGGCTGATCTGGCCGCCGTGATTCTTCATATCATTGGGTCGTATAAATGGGAGCCGGGCATTTATCATTACAGCAATGAGGGGGTGATCAGCTGGTTTGATTTTGCCACAGAAATTGCAAAGTATACAGGTAGTAAGTGTAAGGTAAACCCCATCCCAACTTCGGCCTATCCAACTCCGGCAAAGCGGCCGGGATGGTCGGTGCTCGATCACCAAAAAATAATGGAGGTGTATGAAATAGCTGTCAGGCCCTGGAAGGAAAGTTTGCATGCATGCCTGAAGCGACTGAAATAAAAAAAACCGTTTTCCGGTTTCTTTCAATTGAAATAAACTGACAATGATGATCAGTTTACATTAATAATCTTTATGTATTTCTGGATAGCAGGATGGCGCTGTAGCCTCTGGGGCCACGTTCAACCTGAAATTTTACTTTGTCTGATTCCTCTACCTGTTCCAGCATGTCTTTTATATGGAAGAAGATTCGTTCATTGCTGACGTCTTCATTGATAAAGCCGAAGCCTTTGGCTTTGTTGAAAAAACTGACAGTACCTGTTCTGAAGCTGTCCTCTGAAGAAAATTCCTGTTTGGGTACACCGATCTGGATGTCTTCCTGTAAGAATACTTTTTTCCTGGATGGATCCGGGGGTGTGCTGCTGAGATTGCCATTTTCATCAAGATAAGCCATCATCCCTTCAAGGGAGTTGCCATCTCTTTTATTGGCTTTCCGGTCCTCCTGTTTAATTTTTTTATCCTGTTTCTGTTTTAATCTCTTTTTTTCTTTCTCTTTTTTACTATAGGTTTCTTTTGATTTCGCCATATTGAAATGATTGTTTTAAATGATCCCGCTTGATTGTCAGGTACAAAGAAAAGCAGTCCGGGGAAAAATATACCTGCCTTTGGCGACCAGCTGGGTCAGCCATTACTGCAATGTAACCAAATCCGGGTGCAATGTAAAAGTTTTATTTGCACAGTTTGTCACTGTTCCTCGCCCATTGTTTCAGGGTTTGTGCTCGAGCCGGGTGAATTCTGAGCCATTGAAAATCCTTGCAAGGCTTTCGTTGTGGTTGTTCTTGTATTCCTCAATATGTGTTTCACTCACAATTCGCCAGAGGTTTTTACGACTCAGTTCCTGGAAGTCGGAAGTTTTGATAAAAAGTCCGACGATCGGGTTTCTGGTTTTGAACCTGATCTCAAATAAAGGATTAGCGGCTTGCTTTTTTTGCAAAATGTCTGTTATCTGTTCGTTTGTCATTAGATGAAATATTTGATTAGAATAATTTCTTTTATACCGGCAGTGCCAGTTTCCTGAGCCAGTTGAAAACGGCGACTTCACTTTTGGCATCTTCAGGTAACTCGTCCAGGATTCTCCTTTCAATCGTTTTGCCTTCTTTCAGTGAAACCCTTTCAGAAAGGGAACTGTAAAAGTTGATCAGGAAAAGCACCTGGTTGCCATTGTTTTTATCAAATCGTCTACGGCTGGGTTGTCCTGTATACAGGTGTTCATCACCGGTTGCCCAGTGATAATGCCCTCCGTCGAGATCCTGTTTCAAGAACTGCATAAAAGATTTTTACTTAGCTTCATTCCCTTACTCAGGTACGGGAACAGCATAGGTTTTGTCAAGCTGGTGTATAACACCATTCGAACCCTGACGGTCACGTGCTAAAATCCTGGAACCATTGATACTTGTTTCTCCGTCACGTACTGTAATGGTTACCTGGGTGCCATTCAGGGCCGGCAATTGCTGGTTATTCCTGAAGTCATGCAGCATCTTTTTTCCAGTGAGAATATATCCCGACAAGAGTTCGGTAAGTTGGGCACGGTTGGCAGGCTCCAATAACTGTTCAAAGCTAAGGTCTGTTAATCTGCTTAAAGCAAGATTAACGGGTCCCAATATTGTGAATGGTCCAAATTCACTCAATTGCTGTTCGAGATCTGTCATTTTTAAGCCGCGGCTGAATAAACTCAGGTTTCGGTCAGCGTTTATGATTTGAAGAATGGTAGCCATATTCACATTTTATTTGATTGTAACTGTTAAGCAGTGAGAGAGTCGTTGGGCTGTACTGCTTCAGCTTACCATCTTTTTTTGTCTGGCCGATTCTCTTTTTCTCTGGCTACCGTAACCGAAATCGTCCGTCCTTCCACTTCTTTGCCATTCAATTTACTCATGGCTTCATTGGCTTCAGCGCCGGATGGCATTTCCACAAATCCAAATCCCCGGCTTTTGCCAGTTTCGCGGTCGGTAATTACTTTGGCTGATGATACCTGTCCAAATGCTTCAAATAACTGGCGCAGGTCGTCTTCACTGGTTTGATAGCCCAGGTTAGATACATACATGTTCATGTGTACTGTTTTTTAATGTCAGCAAATAATATTAATACAGCAGCAAGGGAAAAGAGAAGAAATTGATTACTGATTCGAAGAGTGAATCGTTACTAATCCTGACTGAATGTTGAAGTATAATATCTGTTCAATTAAAGATAATGTTTTTAGGGCAGTGCCCCAAATATTAAAAGGTATAGCAGCTTGTTTTTTAAAATACCGGGAAGATGGTTAATAAATGGCTACCTTACACCGCTGCTGTACCGCGTTATAAATCAACTCAGGAGCCTGTTACACTTTGCTGCGGAAGGGCTTATTCAACATTAAAATCTGGAATTGTGAATACAGAAAATATCGTGCAGTTTGTTTGTTTTGCCTCTCCGCTGGGTACCAATGAGTTCAAAGAACTTTGGGAACCTTATGCAAAGATCCTGGTAAAAGATCCTGCCAGTATATTATTGCAGGAAGGTGTATCTGATCAGAAAAGCACCCGTTTTACTTATATATCGCAGCATGCCTGCAGTGCCGCAGATTTTCAGTTTGCTTTCATGAAAGGAAAAAGTAAATCACACTTTCCGGAACATAAAGCAAGAGTGATACAGGCCGGTGGTTACCTGCCCGTTGCTCCGGTTATTGCGTATAAGCAATCCAGAGCTGATGTAAAGATTATTGCCCTGGTAGGGCATGGAGAAACAGATCCGGCATTCTACCGCGGACTTGGAGCCCGGCATATGAATATGTATGAAGCGTATTATGAAAACTGCCTCTACGGATATGTGATCGAATTTTTTACTTCTGCAAAAGAAGCCAATGACATGCTCTCCCAATTAAAAGAAAGGCCGGGAGTAGAAGCAGGAATTTATCAGGCCTGTCTATTCTCCCGGACTGTCAGAAAAGTATCAGGCTCTCTGTCTTGAAAAATTTCTTCTTTTGTTTCCCTGCTGGTTGTTTCCCTGGTGGGCACCCTGCCTTGCTGGCCTGTTTTGTTGCGGCCTCGCTGCTTTTTCAGGAACAATCGAAGGCACTTTATAGGGATGATCCGCAATCAATGGAATTTGTCTTTTAATCAATTTCTGTATATCCCGCAGGTATTCTCTTTCTTCCTGGTCACAAAATGATACGGCTACTCCGGTTGCACCTGCTCTTCCTGTTCTGCCAATCCGGTGAACATATGTTTCAGGGGTATTGGGCAGTTCAAAATTGAAGACATGACTCATGCCATCAATATCAATTCCTCTGGCCGCAATATCGGTGGCCACCATCACACGGATCGCACCTGTTTTGAAATCCTGTAGTGCAGCCTGACGTGCATTCTGTGATTTATTGCCATGGATCGCTGCTGACCGGATTCCGGCCTGGTTCAATACTTTGGCAATTTTATCAGCTCCGTGTTTGGTACGGGTGAATACAAGCGCGGTTTTAATTGTTTGGTCAGCCAGTATGTCTATCAGTAAAGATTTTTTATCATGCTTCTCTACATAATATAATGACTGGTCAATCAGGTCAACCGTACTGGCCGGGGGAGTGGCTTCCACTTTTACCGGGTGTTTCAGCAGGCTGGAAGAAAGCGCCTGTATTTCGGGCGACATCGTGGCAGAGAAGAAAAGAGTTTGTCTTTGTGCCGGTAATTTGGCGATGATCCTTTTTACGTCATGAATAAAACCCATATCCAGCATACGGTCAGCTTCATCCAGTACAAAGAATTTAATTTGATCCAGTGATAAGAGTCGCTGGTTCATCAGGTCAATCAAACGACCGGGTGTGGCTACCAGGATATCGATTCCTTTAGTCAGGGTCTGTACCTGTGCGTGTTGGGAAACACCTCCGAAAATAACGTGGTGTTTCAGCGGAAGGTATTTGCCATAGGCTCTGAAACTATCACTCACCTGGATGGCAAGTTCTCTTGTAGGGGTTAATACCAGCACTTTCAGCCGGTGTTGTTTTTCACCCGCCTTTGTTTTTTGAGCATGTAATAACTGCAGCAGCGGAATGGCAAAAGCAGCTGTTTTACCAGTACCGGTTTGTGCGCAGCCGAGTATATCTCTTTCCTGTAAAATAACAGGGATGGATTGAACCTGAACAGGAGTGGGTTGGGTATAGCCTTCATCGGCCAGTGCCTTTAATACAGGCTCTGTGAGCTGTAAATCTTTAAATAACATGAATTGAAAATTTGTAAAAAAAAGTTATAAAATATGGTAAGGCTATCAGTGTGCAACACGATACTTTACCCGCCTTACGTTAAGCCAACTTGAGATTTGAATTGGAAACAAAATCAATAGAGGAGTAACATAGAAGAATGCAAAGATAGGTATTTTGTACGGGACTGGCTGAATTAGTTACTGATTGAGCCGACGTTTGCTGAATGGATAAGGTGCTAAAGTGTTCAGGATGATGCCCGTATTGCGAATAATAAATCGATTAGATCTGTCGTCAGCCAGCATCAATCAAACCGCAGCTCCCTGATAGCAATTGATGTTAGCAATTGCAAATGAAGAGAAAGGATGAGCGGAATTTGCGGCTATAATTTTATGTACTGGTACAGTATTTTATTAAAATCGACTACACCCGCTACAACCCTTGTTTCAGAAGGATAATTATCTGCCCGGTATGTATGCGCTAAGCTCATATTTCGCAGACCACCACTACCGGGAAAGTTGACAGGGTTGGGTATATAAGAATAACTGGTGACATTGTTTTTGCCATAATAATTCAATACCAGTATATCATTTTCATAATAGGCTAAAGCCCAGCGATGCAGTTTTAAGAATGGATTCTTCTTGTTGTCAAATATGTTTTGATAACTGATCGTTCCAATCAATGTGCCGGAATTCTTGTCCCAGTATTTATCTGTTCCGTTGATGCAGTTTCCATCACTAATCTGTCTGGTATAGGTGATACTGTCTGTTAATACAGGCAATCCGGTGATATAGTCAAAATGGTATGTTTTAAGTAAATAGCCGCTACTTCCGTTTGTGGAAAAATACCTGATTTGAAATGGCTCCGCGATTCCACCTGTATAGTTGATGATCGAATCTTTTACGATGAAGCCATTATGGTATGTCAGGAATATTATAGCGCTGTCAGCTGTTTGATTATTGGTAGAAATGATCCTGTTAGGTAATGTGTCTGTCCCCGCATATTTATATTGGTCGGTATAAATATATCTGGCAGTTCCTGGACCATATTCAGTTTCGGTCTCCCGGATCAGTCTTTTTTGAGCATCATAAAAATATTCTGCAGTGAACCCTGTGTCAAGACCCGGCGGTTTCGTGCTGTCTAATGAGATTACTTTTTTAATATAAGTGCTATCGTTTCCGGTATCTTCTAAAGCATCTGCTGTGATTTCTTTTTGACAGCTGCCCAACAGCAAAAAGCCAGGGATTAAAAACAGAAATAGTCTCATTAATTTATTTATACAATGAAATTATCGCTGTGAGTAAAGTAAAGGCAGCCAATTCTGCGTCATATCCGGCCAGATTGATCTTATTTGATAAGCGGCCAATGGAAGTTGGGGCAAGTCTATAATTTTAGCCAGCTTCCGAAATCACATATGGAAAATAATAAAGTTAAAACGCCATGAAAAGAATAACATTAAGTGCCCTTTTGGTTTTACAGTCATTCTTTCTGCTGGCACAGTCCGATGAGGACTTAATACGGCAGTGTATTCAGTACTACCTGCAGGGAACTTCTTACAATCAGCCTGATAGCATTTCAAAAGCATTTTATGAAGAAGCTAATTTGTATCTGAGTAGCAAGGATAAACCGGTTTGGATCATGCCGATAGCTGAATACACAAAATTGTTTAAAAAAGAGAATGAAGGGAGATTTAATGGCAGGCTGGGAAGAGTTGTTTCCGTTGATATATACAACGACATAGCAACAGCCAAGGCGGAAATTCTGATTCCGGAAAGAAATCAGGAATTCATGGATATTTTTCTGCTAAAGAAAATAAACGGGGAATGGAAAATTATCAGCAAGGCAGCTGGCAGTAAGCCCAGTAATAAATCAGGGAAAAAAGTCCTCCTGATACTGACCAGTGCTCAATATTATGGTAACACAACAGAATTTTGTGGAAACAGTTTCCCGGAAATTGCTATTTCTTATCATGCTTTTGTGAGTGCGGGTTATACTGTTGATTTGGTGAGCCCGGAAGGGGGAAGCATACCCCTGGAATATGCGAGAACATCCGAACCCCTTCAGAAGCAATATTTGTATGATCAGGATTTCATGTATGCAATAGAACATACCCTGAAGCCTGCTCAGGTAAATCCTAAAGACTATCAAGCAATTCAATTTATAGGTGGTGGTTGTGCCATGTATGGTGTTCCGGAGAATAAAGAAATTCAGCAAATAGCCATGCAGGTGTATGAAGAGAATGGAGGGATTATCTCATCAGTTTGTCATGGTACAGCCGGTATTGTGAACCTGAAAACTAAGGATGGTAATTATTTAGTGAAAGGAAAAACAGTAAGCGGCTGGCCGGAAGCATATGAGTCAAAAGATGCACTGTATTTTAAGCAATTCCCATTTTTAATACAGCAAACCATAGAAGCAAGAGGGGGAAAGTTTACTTATGGCGGGAGGGATGACTCGCATGTAGAGGCGGATGGCAGATTAGTGACAGGTCAGAACTATAATTCCTCCGCAGCTGTGGCTAAAAAAATAATAGAACTGATGGAAAAGAGTAAATAAACCAGGAAGTGTCCCGAGGTAATATTCTTTAAAATCTGGCCAGGTGATGGAAAAGAATAAGGGCAAACCGGTTTTACCTGTTTGCCCTTTCTGTTGACCCATAAGGATTCGAACCTTAACTGACTGAACCAAAATCAGTAGTGCTACCATTACACCATGGGTCAATCCATATCCAATACTTAAATTGGGAGTGCAAAAATAGGGTATCCGGGTCTTTTGCCCAAACGGTTTTTATACTTTTTTAGGCAGGACGGGGGCTCATTTTGCCCTCTTTTTCCTCTCTTTCCTTGAGTTCCCGGATCTTGTCCAGGGCCCTGGCCACCACGTCGCACATAATCGTATAAAGGGCACCCTGCCTTGGATGTTCATAAATATAATCCAGCGCCTGGTCCTCGTTGGGGATGGTCATCACGGGGAGCGAAGGATTCACTTTGGTAATCCCTTCTTTTAACAACCCGATAATTTCCTCCGCCGTACGGCCCCTGAGATTTTTGTCGCAGCGGATAATGATCTCATCAAAATACTGCGCCGAAATCTCACCCAGTTCCCGGATGTCATCGTCCCTTCGGTCGCCGGTACCGCTGATGACTCCAATTTTGGCCGGGTAATCCAGTTTGCTTACAAAATCACAAAGCAGTTTCAGTCCATGGGGGTTATGGGCAAAATCCGCCAGCATCGTGAAATGCTTGAAATTGAAAAAGTTCAGGCGGCCCGGGGTCAAACTCTCAGAAGGGATAAAAGTCTGCAATCCGGTACGGATATCTTCAATGGTGATATCTCTGAATAAATAAGCGGCCAGAACTGCTGATAGGCAGTTGGTGATATTGTGAACCGCCTTGCCTTCAAAAGTCAGGGGGATTTTCTTTACATCGAGTACCCTGATTTTCCAGCTACCCTTCATCAGGGTCACATACCCGTTTTCAAATACACAGCTCAGTCCGTGCTCAGCTGCATGGGCCTTAATGCGTGGATTATTTTCATCCATGCTAAACAGGGCAATATTGCATTTCAGGTCATTCTTCATCCGGTACACCAGATCATCATCGGCATTCAGCACGGCATAGCCATGCGGGAAAACCGTTTCCGGTACCACGGCCTTTACCTTGGCCATGGCTTCAACTGTATTGATCCCACCCAGACCCAGGTGATCGGCTGCCACATTGGTGACCACCGCCACTTCGCAGTTTTGAAAAGCCAGACCTGACTTAAGTATTCCGCCCCTGGCACATTCCAGTACAGCAAAATCAACGGTCGGATCCTTCAATACAAACTGTGAGGAAATAGGACCGGTACAATCACCCTTCATCATGAGTTGATTTTGTATATACACTCCGTCTGAAGTAGTATATCCCACTTTTTTACCGGCACTTTTAGCAATATGCGCTGTCAGTCGGGTAGTAGTTGTTTTTCCATTGGTACCGGTGATGGCTATGATCGGAATCCTGCCGGCACTGCCTTTGGCAAATAACATGTCTACTACCGGTTCGGCCACATTCCTGGGTAAGCCTTCAGCCGGCTCAATATGCATCCGGAAACCCGGAGCAGCATTTACTTCCAGGATGGCACCGCCATTTTCTGAAACCGGTGTTCGCAGATCAGTAGCCATCACATCAATTCCGCAAATATCAAGTCCGATGATTTTGGCAATTCTTTCAAACATGAACACATTGGCCGGGTGTACTTCATCGGTCACGTCAGTGGAAGTGCCACCGGTTGATAAATTAGCAGTGGGTTTCAGTAAAACCCTTTCTCCTTTAGCCGGAATATGATCCATCGTAATACCGGCATCATCCAGCATTTTTTGTGTAAACTGGTCAATGGTAATCTGGGTCAGCACTTTCTCATGACCATAACCTCTGCGGGGATCTTTGTTGACTTCCTCTACCAGCCAATGCAGGTTATGAATACCATCGCCCACCACTGAAGCCGGCGTGCGAAGCGCAGCGCAGATAAATTTATAATTGATCACCAGGCAACGGAAATCATAACCGGTGATGAATCGCTCTACTATAACACTGCGGCTGTATTGTTTAGCTGCTTCAAAAGCTTTGAGCGCCTGTTCACGGTTGGTGATATTAGTAGTGTTACCCTTGCCATGGTTGCCGTCAATCGGTTTGATCACGAGTGGATACCTGAATTTTTCAATGGCTTCATCCAGTCCGGCTTCGGTTCTCACAACGGTACCTCTCGGCACAGGAATTTCTGCCGCTTCCAGCAGCATCTTGGTTTCTTCTTTATCACAGGCAATATCCACTGCAATATTTCCGGTGGTGGATGCAATGGTAGCGCGAATTCTTTTCTGGTTCACACCATATCCCAGTTGTACCAGGCTTTGTTTGTTCAGCCTGATAAAAGGTATCCCGCGTTTGGCGGCTTCATCCACAATGCAACCTGTGGAAGGGCCGAGCCGGGTATCTTCCCTGATTACCCTTAACTCCTGGATATCCTTGGCCAGGTCATACTCTTTGCCATCCACCATTGACTGGGCAATGGCAACAGCAGCTTTGGCGGCATATACACCGGCATCTTCTTCCATATAACTGAATACAACATAGTAAACGCCTTCTTTTTCACCATCCGGTGTGCGGGTACGGCCAAAACCCACATCCATACCGGCCAGGGTTTGCAGTTCAAGGGCTATATGTTCGATCACATGACCCATCCAGGTGCCTTCATCCACCCTTTTAAAAAAACCACCCCGAATGGATTCACTGCAACGGTGTTCAATCATGGTGGGGAACATTTTTTCCAATCGATCCCGGAAGCCGGGAATTTTGTTGGTCGGACTTTGTTCCAGTTCTTCCAGATCCAGTTTCATCTGGATCAGTTTATTACGGCGAACACTCCAGTAGTTGGGCCCTTTGAGTACTTTTATTTCAAGTATTTTCATACAAAATGTTGAAAAGGGAAGATAGTTTTTTTCTCTTTAGCGACCAATTACATAGCCGGTTAGTCCCGGCTGATGAAATTGTTTAGTTTTTACGGGCCATTCCGAAATGTATTACATTTAAAAAAACATTTTTATGCCAGCAACCAATCGCCGCAGATTCCTCCAGCGGGCAGGAATATTTTCAGCTACCGCCTTTCTTTCCGGGTTAACAAAACCAGCCTGGAGCCGGAACCTGGATGCGGCCATCCGTGATGCAGAAGGACTCTCGCCGGAGGCGTTGGCAACAGAGGAGGATTTCTGGTATTATATTCAGCAATCCTTTACAGTATCACCATCCTTAATCAATCTGAATAACGGAGGCGTGTCACCTGCTCCCAAAACGGTACAGGAAGCCATGAAGCGCTATTATGATCTAAGCAACGAAGCACCCAGTTACTATATGTGGCGGGTGCTGGACCAGGGCCGTGAACCCCTCCGCAGAAATCTGGCCAAGCTGGCCGGTTGTTCACCAGAAGAAATAGCCATTAACCGCAATTCTTCTGAGGGACTGGAAACTGTGATTTTTGGTTTACAGTTGAAAGCAGGAGATGAGGTGGTGGCCGCCAAACAGGATTATCCCAATATGATCAATGCCTACAAGCAAAGGGAACAAAGGGATGGTATCAAAATGGTTTGGATCAACCTGGAACTGCCCAGTGAGGATGAGCAGTATCTGGTGAAACAGTATGTGAATGCGTTTACACCCCGAACCAAAGTGGTACATATCACTCATATTGTAAACTGGAACGGACAAATACTTCCGGTGAAGCAGATCGCACAGGAGGCACATAAAAGAGGAATAGAAGTGGTAGTGGATGGGGCCCATAGTTTTGCCCATTTTGATTTCAAAGTGCCGGACCTGGATGCTGATTATTTTGCGGCAAGTCTCCATAAATGGTTGTATGCGCCTATCGGCAGTGGAATGTTATATGTAAGAAAAGAAAAGATTAAAAACCTCTACCCGCTTTTTGCAGTAGATAATCCGCTGAAAGATGATATCCGGAAATTTGAAGCCCTGGGCACCCGGCCTTTTTTTATCGAGCAGGCCATTGGAAAAGCGATTGAGTTTCATGATATGATTGGTAGTGAAAGAAAAGAAAAACGACTTCACTATCTCAAGAATTACTGGATGGAAAAAGTGAAGGACCTGCCTGGAATTTATTTCAATACCTCCCTGCATCCCAAATGGGGTTGTGCCATCGGGAATATTGGGTTTACCGGCCGTAAACCGGGAGAACTGGATTCCTTCCTGCTTGATAAATACAAAGTACATACGGTAGGAATCGAATGGGAGAATATCAAAGGCATCCGGGTCACCCCGAATGTATACACCACTACCAAAAACCTGGATGTATTGGTGGAGGGCATCAGGGCGTATTCGAAATTGAAAATTGAAAGTTGAAAACAGGATTTCAAGGAATCAATTCTCCATATCCATTCCTATCTTCACGGCATGCCCACCGCACTCACTAACCGGAAAATCACCCTGGTACAGGCAACTGCGATCAATATGATCGATATGGTGGGGATCGGTCCATTTGTGGTGATGCCCTTTGTGGTGGCACAGTTCAGCAATGGTTTATTTATCTGGGCATGGATTTTTGGCGCCATTACAGCATTGGCCGATGCCATGATCTGGAGTGAACTGGGTGCTAAATACCCGCTGGCGGGAGGAACCTATCAGTTTCACCGGATTGCTTTTGGCGAAAAGGGAGGCAAACTGATGAGCTTTCTCTTTGTCTGGCAAACAGCGATCCAGGCGCCCCTGGTCGTTGCTTCGGCCAGTATCGGATTTGCACAGTATCTCACTTATATTATTCCATTGGAATGGTGGCAGCAGAAAATGGTATCGGGCGGACTCGTCATCCTCGTCCTGCTACTGCTTTACCGTAAAATTGAGACCATTGGGAAAATATCGGTAATCATGGGCAGTATTGTAGTGCTCACCATCATTTGGATCATCATTACCGGACTCATGGCCAAACAACAACCGGTTCCATTACTCCCTGCTGGTGGCGATTCTTTTTTAGTTATGCTTTATGGGCAGCGATTGGCCAGGCTTCGGTTAAAACTGTTTATGCATACCTCGGCTATTATAATGTTTGTCACCTGGGTGGTGAAATAAAGAACCCGGGAGTAAACATCCCCCGGAGTATTTTTATTTCCATTTTCGGGATAACATCTCTTTACCTGATGATGAATATCAGTGTTATGGGTGTGATCCCCTGGCAGATAGTTGAAAAGGATAATAAATACCTGGTGAGTACATTCATGCAGCTGGTATATGGTCAGCAGGCGGGGTTACTGGTTACTGTATTGATTCTTTGTATTGCCTTTTCCTCCCTCTTTGCCGTTGTGTTAGGGTATTCAAGAGTGCCTTATGCGGCTGCAGTGGATGGGAATTTCTTTACAGTATTCGGGAAACTGCATCCAACTAAACATTTCCCGCATATTTCTCTGCTTGTATTGTGCGGACTTGGATTCCTGTTCAGTCTGCTCTTTCGTTTGTCGGAAGTCATCAGCTCAATCCTGGCTATGCGGATTTTGGTGCAGTTTATCGGTCAGGGGGTAGGCGTATCCTTATTAAGGGCCAGACTGGGTAGTAAGGATCTGCCATTTAAAATGTGGCTATTTCCTCTGCCGGTCATCCTCTCCGTTCTGATTTGGATTTTTCTACTGGTATCTACCGGCTGGTTTGCAGTCTGGGGCACTTCGATCGCATTGCTGGGTATCCTGGTTTATTATGTAAAGATCAACTACCTCGATAAAACATCCCTCGCCAACTAATATCCCTCCTGATAGTTATCGGCCTCTCTCAGGTCGGGAACCCTAATATCCTAATATCTTAATATCCTTATCCCTCCTTCGCTATGGCTACGGCGGGCGATGCATTCCCACATTCCCACATTCTCACATTTCCACATTTCCACATTCTCACATTCCCACATTCTCTCTCTCTGATTTTTCTATTACATTTGTTTGAATCAAACCCTTTTGAATGAACCAACCCAGGGGAAAGCTGATCGCTATTGGAGGCGCAGAAGACAAAGGAACAGATTTGGAGACCGGTGAGTTTCACCGCAGTAATCTCAATTTTTTTGAATTGGGGATCCTTCGGCGGGTAGTGGAGGAAGCTGGTGGCGTGAACGCCAGGATTGAAGTAATCACTACTGCTTCCACGATACCATACGAAGTAGGCGAAAATTACCTGAATGCATTTGGCAAGATAGGTTGCACTAATATCGGGCTGATGCATATCCGTAATCGCCAGGATGCCATGGAGGCCCAATACCTTAGCCGGATCATGGAATGCGATGCGGTGATGTTTAGTGGCGGTAATCAATTACGGCTCAGTGTTACGGATGGCGGCACCGAGTTCCTGGCCTTGCTGAAAAAAAGATACCAGGAAGATCAGTTCCTGATCGCTGGTACATCTGCAGGTGCCATGGCCATGGGTCAAACAATGATCTATGAAGGCAATGCCACCAGGGCCCATTTGAAAGGGGAAGTGAAAATGACATCCGGACTTGGTTTTATCAACTCGGTTATTATTGATTCCCATTTTGAAAAAAGAGGAAGATTTGGAAGGCTGGCCCAGGCGGTAGCGACGAATCCTTCCACGATTGGAATCGGACTGGGAGAAGATACCGGTATGCTGATCACAGAAGGCAATAAGATGGAAGCGATCGGCAGCGGATTGGTAGTGATCGTAGACGGGCACGATATCCTGCATTCAAATATTGCAGATATTCCGGATGGCAATCCGATCAGCATGGAAAATTTAAAAGTACATTTCTGTGAAAAAGGAAATGGTTACCTGATTCGCGAAAGAAAATACCTGCCGGAAGCAA
Source organism: Chitinophagaceae bacterium (assembly GCA_016720745.1). Lineage (GTDB taxonomy): Bacteria > Bacteroidota > Bacteroidia > Chitinophagales > Chitinophagaceae > JJ008. The sequence continues at coordinate 789,075 of JADKKA010000019.1, forward strand.
GCAGTGGTTCGGTGATACCTAAGCAGGTGGATGTGGAATAGGCAAGTGGCTAGTGGCGAGTGGGGATGGCTAGAGGGGTTCAGCAAGTGGGGATTGGAAAATGGGAATGTATCAATTTTGGGTTAAGTTGGTTGATGCTGAGTTAATCTGGAAAATTTGAGGTAAACCAGGTTGGGTTAACGGGAATAACTGATGGAAAAGATGGTTACGAATTTATGTAAGGCTTATCGGATAAAGGCGCATCTGTTTTTAAATTATTTGTCAATGAAAAAGATAATCATTCTCGGCCTTGTGATCATTGCATCCTTTTCTTTTACCATGCAAAAAAAATCGAAAGTCATTTTCTTTGGGGATTCCATCACTGAGCTGGGTGCCAGGCCAGGCGGGTATATCACCCGGGTTGACAGCATGTGCCGGTTAGCGGGCAAAGGCGGTGATTATGAATTTGCCGGAGCTGGTATCGGTGGAAATAAAGTATATGATCTGTATCTAAGGATGGAAGATGATGTGCTGGCCAAAAATCCGGATATCGTTGTGATCTATGTAGGGGTGAATGATGTCTGGCATAAAAGTATGTTTGGTACCGGTACTGATCCGGATAAATTTGAGAAATTCTACCAGGCCATCCTGAATAAATTAAAATCAAAAAATATCAGGGCGATTCTTTGCACGCCTGCTGTAGTAGGGGAAAAAACAGATATGAGTAATCCCCTGGACGGCGACCTGAACCGGTACAGTAATATCATTCGCAGTATTGCCACTAAAAATGGACTTCCACTTGTTGACCTCAGGAAAAAATTTGTTGATTACCTGATTAAAAATAATCCAGGTAATGAAGAAAAAAATATTCTTACCTATGACCGCGTTCACATGAATTCAAAAGGTGATCAGTTCATTGCTGATGAAATGTGGAATGTCTTGCAGGGGCTTAAATGACTTTCTTAAGTAATGATGAGATAACGTCTGGATTATTCATGATCATCAGATGGGTCCCGCCTTTTACTGCATAATCGGCTTTTACTTTTCGGAAGGGAAGCAAACGGTCGGCTGTTCCATGAATATGTATCACATTGCCGGGTATCGTTTTATTTTTCCAATGAAGAATGGCCTCAATAGCCCATTTGGTAAAGTGGAAGTCGGAGTCTCTTAAAATGGCTGTAAATACCTCTTTTTGACGGCTGCCTCTGGGGGAAAAGAATAATCTTCGGATAAACACTCCTTTCTTTAATAATGAGGCGGGAATAAGTTTGTATAAAGGCAGGTATTTCCCGGTCTTTAGAATTCGTGGAAATGCTGTTGTTGTTTTATTACTTGACACCAGTATTGCCTTCACCGTTGGGTCGGCCAGCGCCATTTCAGCTGCCAGCATGCCACCGAAGGACAAACCGACAATTACAGGGTGGGGGGTAGTGATTTGTGCTTTTAGCCGGAGGGCATAATGTTGCAGTGTTTCCTTTTTTTCAGGTTTGATCCAGTCAATAAAGACAGGATCACAAAATGAAAGATCCAGGAAGGAAAAGGCACGCTTATCCGCACCCAAACCACTGATAAAATATACTTTTTTCAGATCTAACTGATTAAATAGCGGTGATCAGGAAATAATTCTTCTTTCCTTTTTGCGCAAGAATATACTGTTGATGCAATAGGTGGGACTGGTCAATCCTTGTGTCAATCCCTTCCACTTTCTTGCGGTTAATGCTGATGCCGCCACCCTGTACCAGTTTCCGGGCTTCTCCTTTACTGGGGGCGATACCGGTTTCAGCCAGAAAGCTCACGATATCAATACCAGTTGCAATACTTGCTGTGGGGAAATCAATTTTCACCACGCCTTCCATATTCTCCAGGTCTTCGGCACTAAGGCTTTCGGCCGGGGCATTTTGGTTGGCAAATAATTTCTCCGTAGTACGGATAGCTTCTTCAAGAGCGGGTGCACCATGGACAAAGCGGGTCACTTCTTCAGCCAGTCTTTTCTGTAATAAACGGGCTGCCGGATTCAACTGCTGTTGGGCGGTCAGTTCTTCGATAGCTGCTTTATCCAGGAAAGTGAAAATGCGGATCCATTTCTCTGCATCCGAATCACTGGCATTAAGCCAGAACTGGTAGAACTGATAGGGGCTGGTTCGTTGAGGATCCAGCCAAACATTTCCGGATTCTGTTTTTCCGAATTTACCGCCGTCTGCCTTTGTGATCAGCGGATTAGTGAATACAAAAGCTTCTCCGCCACTTTTCCGGCGGATCAGTTCCGTACCGGTTGTCATATTTCCCCATTGATCGCTTCCGCCCATCTGCAGTTTGCAGTTCTTATGGGCATGCAGCCAGTAAAAATCATAACCCTGCATCAGCTGATAAGCAAATTCAGTATAACTGATCCCGGTTTCACCTTCTATTCTTTTCTTCACACTGTCTTTGGCCATCATATAGTTTACAGTGATATGCTTGCCGGCATCCCGCAGAAAATCGATAAAGGATATATTTTTGAACCAATCGTAATTATTGGCCATTTCTGCGGCATTGGGAATAGCAGGGTTAAAATCCAGGAACTGCTCCAGTTGGGCTTTCACGCCGGCCACATTTTTTTGAAGGGTCTCTTCACTGAGCAGGTTTCTTTCTTCGCTTTTACCACTGGGATCACCCACCATGCCGGTGGCACCACCCACTAAAGCAATCGGTTTATGGCCGGCTTTCTGAAAATGGACGAGGAGCAGGATGGGGACCAGGCTGCCAATATGCAGGCTGTCGGCCGTGGGGTCGAAGCCTATATAGCCCGTTGTCATTTCTTTTTTCAGTTGTTCTTCGGTTCCGGGCATGATATCCTGGATCATCCCTCGCCAGCGGAGTTCTTCGATCAAATTCATTTTAAACCAGTGATTTAGCGCAAAAGTAAGCCAGAAAAATAAAGGGAAGGGGTTCGGGCAATATTTTTCTAAACAATTCGTTTTCAATAATTAGCCTTTTTGTCCAATAACCTATGAATTTCGGACCTGAAGGACTAATTTTATATATCCGCTGCCGGGATGAAACCCGGAACAGGGGTATCCCGTACTTATGAAAGCGATCCGATTTTAAACGCTTATCGAAAATTGTCCGAATGAAACCAACCACCCTCTGTTTGTCAGTATTGACAATCCTTTTTTCCATTAGTGCCACAGCACAATTCAGGAAGTATTCCAATGAATTTTTAAATATTGGGGCTGGTGCCCGCGGATTGGCCATGGGAGGAGCCCAGGTGGCATCTGTACAGGATGGCACATCCGGCTACTGGAATCCAGCGGGTCTCACTGGTGTAAAAAACAATCCGCAGGTAAACCTGATGCATGCAGAGTATTTTGCCGGTATCGGTAAATACGATTATGTGGGAGTTGCATTTCCTACCGCCAATAATAAACGCACGATCGGGATTACCGGTTTGCGTTTTGCCGTGGATGATATCATGAATACACTCTTTCTGGTGGAGCCTGACGGAACCATCAATTATAATAATATCCAGGCCTTCTCATCTGCGGATTATGCCTTTATCTTTTCTTTCGCCCAGAAACTAAAAGAGACAGAAAAAAAGAATATCAATTTTGGGTTAAATGCCAAAGTGATTCACCGCAGTGTGGGAAAATTTGCAAAAGCCTGGGGCTTTGGGCTGGATGCCGGAATTCAGGCACATATCAAAAACTGGCGTTTTGGTATTGCCGCCAGAGATATCACCACCACTTTCAATGCATGGTCTTTCAGTTTTACTGAAAGAGAAAAAGAAGTGCTTTACCTTACTAAAAATGAAATTCCAGTCAAATCAACTGAACTTACAGCACCAAGACTGGTGCTCGGGATTGCCAGAAACTTCCAGTTGAGTAAAAAAACCAGCCTGCTGGCTGAGGCCAATCTGGATGTTACGTTTGACGGACAGCGCAATACATTAATCAGTGCCGATCCGGTTAGTGCAGATCCTAAAATGGGACTGGAGCTAAATATCAATAATGTATTCTACCTCCGAGGTGGTATCAATAATTTTCAAAAAGCACTTTCTGACGGAGATACACTCAATCTAAAAAAAGTCTGGATCTATCAGCCCTCTGCAGGAGCGGGTTTTAAAATAGGAAATGTAACTATTGATTACGCCTTTACCAATCTTGCCAATCAATCCAACCCTTTATTTACCCATGTGTTTTCCCTAAAACTGGACATGGTTAAAGCGAAAAAAGAAAACGACTAAAACTTCTGTACGCAATCTAAACTGCCTCACATGAAACGAATTATCCTCTTCTTCCTGCTGATATCAGGCCTCCATGCCGGGGCTCAATCCTTCAATAATGAATGGATTGATTACAGCAAAACCTATTATAAGTTCAAGATCGGTGCCAGCGGATTGTACCGGATCAACCAGCCTGTACTGGCCGGATCAGGACTAGGCTCCGTTCCGGCTGAGCAATTCCAGCTCTGGCGTAACGGACAGCAAATACCTTTGTATACTTCAGTTCAGACCGGAACCATGAGCGGCTCAGATTATATTGAGTTCTGGGGTGATATGAACGACAGCAAGCCGGATAAAGACCTTTACCGGATTACTGATCACCAGCTGAATGATAAATGGAGCATGGAAACAGATACAGCCTGTTTCTTTTTGACCGTGAATCCCGGTTCCGGTAACCTGCGACTGGCTCCTGCTGCGAATACATTGCCAAGTGCGTTGACACCTGAGCCATTTTTTATGCATACTGCCGGTAAATATTATAAAGAAAAATACCATTTCGGCTATGCAGCAATTGTTGGTGATTATGTGTTTTCTTCCAGTTATGAAAACGGGGAAGGGTTTACTTCTAACGACATTACTGCGAATGTTACCAGGACCGAAAATTTTACCAACCTGTTCCCGTATACTGGTGCAGGTGCACCATCTCCTGCCATTAAGGTTAATGCTGCCGGATATGCCCTGAATCCACGGAACTTTGAAGTGAAGGTAAACGGGACAGTAGTGGCTACCCAGACAATGGATTTCTTTGATTATGTAAAAGTGAATTTCCCGGTTTCAATCTCCACGATCAATAGCGGGAGTGCACAGGTGGATATAAAAAACCTGAACACAATCAGTGACCGGATGGTGATTGCTCAAACAGAATTACTCTACCCCCGTCAGTTTAATTTTGGTGGGGCCAATAACTTCTTTTTTGAATTGCCTGCCAATGCGGCCGGTAATTACCTGGAAATAACCGGGTTTAATTTCGGATCAGTCAGTCCCGTACTTTATGATCTGACCAACGGAAAGCGCTATGTGGCGGATATCAGCAACGCACCAATGGTGAAAATCGCTTTGGCACCCTCAGCGGTTGCCCGTAAATTATTACTCGTTTCCCAGGAAGCAGCTTATCCCGTTGCTGTAACATCATTACAGCAGCGTAATTTTGTCAATTATGCCCTGCCTGCCAATCGGGGTAATTACCTTATTATCTCTCACCCCAATTTTCTGGTAGGACCTAATGGTACCAACCCCGTTCAGGAATATGCGGATTACCGTGCTTCTGCTGTTGGGGGAAGTTATACCAGTAAAATTTATATGATTGATCAGCTGATTGATCAGTTCAGTTTTGGGATCAAGCAACATCCGCTTTCTGTCCGGAATTTTATCCGTTGGGCAAGAGCCAGTTTCGGAACGCCAATTAAAGATGTATTTATCATAGGAAAGGGGTTACAGTATATTCACAACCATTTCTATCAGGCAAACCCTGATATCAGCAAACTTTCTTTCATTCCAACATTTGGGTATCCGGCATCTGATAACCTGCTGGCAGCAGATCCCGGACTGGATGTAACTCCCAAAGTAAATATTGGCCGTCTTTCCGTGATCACTGCAGAAGAAGTGAAGATTTATCTGGAGAAGGTGAAGCAATATGAGCAGAATCTGGCCTTCCGTTCTCCATTAATTGCTGATAAGGCCTGGCAAAAAAATGTAGTACAGGTTGTGGGTGCCGGTGACGGAACACTGGGAACCATCCTGACCAATGCCATGAATGGATTTGCTGATATCATTAAGGACACAGCTTATGGAGCCAATATTCATCAGTTCACAAAGGTTACTACTGCTCCTGTGGAACAGCTGAATGCAGCCAGATTGTACAATTTATTTGAACAGGGTATCGGGATGCTTACCTACTTTGGTCACTCATCCGCCAGTACACTTGAATTTAATCTGGATAACCCCAACGGGTATAATAACCAGGGAAAATATCCCCTCTTTATATTGCTGGGTTGTAATGCCGGCAATTTCTATAATTTCAACCTGGCTCGTCTGAGCACTAAAGAAACCATTTCTGAAAGATTTGTACTGGCAGATCAGCGGGGAAGTATTGCAGCCCTGGCCAGCACCCACCTGGGAATTGTGCACTACCTGGATATTTATAATTCCAAAATGATGACCTCAACATCAGTTGATAAATACGGTCAGTCCATGGGGGATGTTATACGGGATGCAGTGGCACAAGTATATAACCTTACCACACAGAACGATTATTATGCCCGTTTCCATTGCGAACAAACCACTTTACACGGTGACCCGGCTTTGAAAATGGCCATATCCGGTGATCAGCCTGACTATGTGATTGAAGATCCCATGGTGGAAATTAACCCGTCATTTATTTCTGTAGCCGAAAATTCATTCACGATCAAAGCAAAATTCATGAACCTGAACAAGGCCGTGAGTACTCCGATCGTGATTGAAATGAAAAGGACCTTCCCCGATCTCAGTACAGAGATACGCAGGGATACAATACCCGGGATTCGTTATATGGATTCAATTACTTATAACATTCCAATTGTGGCCTCTCGCGACAAAGGACAACACCGGGTTAGTTTCTGTATAGATGCAGATAATAAAGTATCGGAGATCTATGAAACTAATAACTGTATTACCAAAGATTTTTTCATCTATGAAGATGAAATCAGACCGGTGTATCCTTATAATTATGGCATCGTAAACAGACAAGGGATCAAATTCCAGGCTTCTTCAGCGAATCCCTTCGCCAGCAGCCGCCTGTACCGCATGGAACTGGATACCACGCAATTATTTAACTCGCCATTCAAGCGCTCACAGGATATTAATTCAGTTGGGGGTATTGTTGAATTCAATCCAACGGTTACATTTACGGACAGTACTGTTTATTACTGGAGGGTAGCGCCTATTCCGCAAACGGGTTCTCCGAATTGGAATAAAGCATCATTCGTTTATTTGCCTGGACCAGAAACCGGGTTTAATCAGTCCCACTATTTTCAGCATAATGAGTCTTCCCTGAAAAGGATGCATCTGATACCGCAAAACAGAGAATGGGTATATGATTCAGTTCCTCACTTCATTTTTGCAAAAAACGGTGTGTTTGGAACATCCAGCGGTCAGGAAGGTGATTTTATCGTTGCACCCGATGGATCTGCCTATATCCGGAGTGCCTGCGTGGGCTTCTCCCTGATTTTTAATATTCTTGATCCAAAAAGCTTCACAGCCACAACTAACCCCAGCAGTTATATGGGCAGTGCAGCAGTTTGTACTCCTTCCCGCTTATGGAACTTTGAGTGGTCACATTTGAATTTTACGGAAAGGAAAAAAATGATGGACTTTATGGATTCAATACCGGCAGGCAAAATAGTTGTAGTCAGGAATATCCTCAATGCCGGACTCACTACAGGATTTATCAATGAATGGAAAAATGACACTTTGCTGTATGGTTCCGGTAATTCGCTTTATCATAAACTCAAAGCGGTTGGTATGAATGTACTGGATTCATTTACCACGTCCAGAGCCATGATATTTGCCTACCAGAAAGGCAATCCCAATTTTCCTCCGCAGGGAGTAGTTTCTGCCGGCGTCTATGATCTGGTTACGCTGAATGTTAACCTCAAAACCCCGGATTCTATCGGCTATGTTACTTCTGCACTGTATGGCAGAGCCAAAGCCTGGAAGGACCTGAAATGGAGAGGGGCGGCCGACCTGCCAACCGATACCGCAACAGTGGATGTGATCGGAGTGATGAACGATGCCACGGAGCATGTACTCTTCAGCGGACTAACCACCGCACAGCAGGATGTGGATATATCTTCTATCAACGCAATTGATTATCCTTTCCTGAAACTGAAACTGTATACCAAGGATAAAAATAATTATACACCTTACCAGTTAAAGTACTGGAGGGTAACCTATGATCCCGTGCCGGAAGGAGCCATCGCCCCCAATCTTTTTGTGAGCCTCAGAGATTCAGTGGAAGTAGGGGAACCGCTTGACTTCAGGGTAGCGTTTAAAAATATCAGTGATGTGCCTTTTGATAGCATAAAGCTGAAGATGGTCATCACCAATAGAAATAACGTTCCTTACCAGATACCATTACCCAAAGCAAGGCCATTACCGGTAAACGATACCATTCGTTTTGGGTCTGTGATCAATACCACGGCTTTCCCGGGACTGAACTTTGTTTATCTGGAAGCCAATCCTGATAATGACCAGCCGGAACAACACCATTTCAACAATTTTGCCTTCCGTAATCTGTATGTAAAACCCGATAGCCTGAATCCTTTGCTGGATGTGACTTTCGACGGGGCGCATATCCTTAACAGAGATATCGTTTCTGCCAAACCGGATATCCTGGTTAAACTGAAAGATGAGGCCAAATGGATGATTCTTGATGATACATCATTGGTGACTTTGCAGATAAGGTATCCCAATGGAAGCCTGCGCAGGGTGTATTTTAATAATGATACACTCCGGTTTACACCGGCAGGTCAGGCTCCTAATCCAGATAATACCGCTTCGATGCAGTACCGGCCATTCTTCCCTGTTGACGGAGAGTATGAACTGATTGTTAATGCCAAAGACCGCAGTGCCAACCAGGCTGGTAATATTGAATACCGGGTTGCTTTCCAGGTATACAACAAGCCAATGATCTCCAATATGCTCAATTACCCGAATCCGTTCACCACTTCAACTGCCTTTGTCTTTACCATTACCGGATCGGAAGTGCCGCAGAACCTTAAAATTGAGATCATGACAGTGACTGGTAAGATTGTCAGGGAAATCACCAAAGATGAACTGGGCCCGCTGAATATCGGTCGTAATATCACCGAATTCAAATGGGATGGTACCGATCAGTTTGGACAGAAACTGGCCAATGGGGTTTACCTGTACCGGGTTGTCACCAACCTGAACGGTAAATCGCTGGATAAATACAAAGCGGAAGGTGATAAAACCGATAAGTACTTTAATAAGGGCTATGGGAAGATGTACCTGATGCGTTAATTAAAAAGAAATAAGAAACAAAAGCCAAATAAATTAAAGATTTAAAATAAAAAGGCCGCTGCGGAATGCAGGGGCCTTTTTTATTGTTTCTGATTTAGTAAGTCCGGCAACCCGGGCTTTCCTATTTTTGCGCTCTGTTTTTGATATTTTTCATTGGTTCTTGGTTCTTTTTTTTGGTTCTTGTTATTTGGTTCTTGGTTCTTTTTTTTGGGATCTTGTTTCTTGTATCTTTTTTTTGGTTCTTGTTTCTTGTATCTTTTTATTTTTCAAAGCATGGCAAAAATCGCAATCAATATCGCAACAGGCAGCCTGCAACAACAGGAGATGGTGGTGGGAATCGACCTGGGTACCACCAATAGCCTCGTGGCCATCATTCACCCGGAAACTAAAAAGCCGGTGGTGCTGAAAGAATATGATGGGAATGCCCTGGTCCCTTCGATCATCCATTTCGCAGCCGGAGGTACTATTCTGGTGGGTGATGAAGCAAAAAAGCACCTGGTTGATGCTCCTCAGCAAACGGTTTTTTCGGTGAAAAGACTGATGGGTAAATCCTACAATGATATTCGCGAGTATTCTTCTTTCTTTACCTATAAAGTGATTGATGACCAAACAGAAAGCCTGGTCAAAATTCAGGTAGGGGATCGTTTTTACTCTCCTGTTGAATTATCCTCACTGATTTTGAAAGAACTGAAAACAAGGGCCGAACATATTTTGAAAACTCCGGTGACCAAAGCAGTGATCACCGTACCCGCCTATTTTAATGATGCCCAGCGACAGGCCACCAGGGATGCTGGCAAACTGGCCGGACTGGATGTGCTTCGTATAGTGAATGAACCCACCGCGGCCAGTCTGGCTTATGGACTGGGCTTGAAAAAAGATGAAATCAAAACGATAGCAGTCTATGACCTGGGTGGAGGTACTTTCGATATTTCCATCCTGCGGATCAACGGCGGGATTTTTGAAGTTTTGTCCACTAATGGTGACACCTACCTGGGTGGGGATGATTTCGACCGTGCCATCGCAAATGTATGGGCGGCGGAATTAGGTATAACCGCAGAAGAACTGCAAAGCAATAAACCTATTGCACAACAACTCCGTTTAACAGCAGAAGCAGCCAAGATACATCTCAGTACCCATGATCATTTTAATGCTGAATTAGCAGGAGAAAAACTAACACTCAGCCGCTCCTCATTTGAAGAACTGGCGAAACCATTTGTGGACCGAACCATGACCTGTTGTGCCAATGCATTAAAAGATGCCGGGCTGTCAATAGATGTTATTGAAGAAGTGGTACTGGTAGGAGGCTCCACCCGCGTGCCCCTGGTGAAGAATAGCGTACATCAATTTTTCAACAAGTTGCCGCATGATGCCGTTAATCCGGATGAAGTAGTGGCCCTGGGTGCAGCCGTACAGGCTGATATACTGGCAGGAAATAACAAGGATTTTTTATTACTGGATATCACACCACTTTCCCTTGGAATCGAAACCATGGGTGGATTGATGGATGTACTGGTTCCCCGTAACTCAAAAATTCCCTCTAAAGTGGCCAGGCAGTACACTACGCAAAAAGATGGACAAAGCAGTATGAAGATCGCCGTTTACCAGGGAGAAAGAGACCTGGTAAAAGATAACCGCAAACTCGCTGAATTTAATCTCACCGGAATCCCGGGCATGCCAGCCGGATTACCCAAAGTGGAAATATCATTTCTCATCAATGCAGATGGTATATTACTGGTGAAAGCAAAAGAAATCCGCAGCGGAGTGGAACAAACAGTGGAAGTAAAGCCGCAATATGGCCTCACTGATGAAGAAGTGGAGCAAATGCTACTGGACTCTGTTACAAATGCCAAAGAAGATATGGCCATAAGGGCATTGGTGGAAGCCCGTACCGAAGCCACACAAATCCTGGATACGACTTCCGGGTTTTTACAAAAAAACGGGGATATTCTAACCGCTGAAGAAACAACGCAGACGGACAAGGCAATGAGCGACCTGCGCCATTTGCTGGAAAACGGAACAAAGGATGAGATTCATTCAGCTATTGAAAAACTGAATGAAATTTCCAGACCCTACGCTGAAAGGCTGATGGATCATGCCATCAGTTCGGCGATGAAGGGGAAGAAGATTTGAACCTGAAATGGTGGCGACAACCCAGGAACAAACCCAGGAGCACGATACAGTGCATAAAAACAGCTGAATAAAGCACCCCGTCCTTTCTAAAGCGGAATACCAACTCGCCTTTACCTGCAGGTGCTTTAACAGCAATAAATGGGTATTCATTTTTTACCAAAGGCAATTCCTTTCCGTTATAAAACACTTTCCATCCGGGGAAATATCCCTGCTGTAAAACTATTTCGCGAGGGGCCGATAACTGCAGATTTGCGACCACTTTCCCTGGTCCTTGTTGAATAATATTGACGGTATCCATCTCAACGCTTTCGCCACGGATAAATACCAGCTTCCGTTCAATCAAAGATTCTTTGCCGGGGGAAGATAAAAATTGCCCGACCTTTTCTAATACAAGCGGACCCGGCATTGATATTTCAGTACTTACATCTTTCCGGAAAGTATTAATGTTACGCCAAACCGTAGTGCCTTTTTCTGAAATTTCTACAGGTAAATGGTAAGTCGGTTTTTGCTGTACCGGAAAGCCCCGCGTATAGGAATACATCTGGTTTACTTCGGCAGCAGAATAACTACTCACCATATAATAAGGGGTACAGCAAAGAAAATTTAAGATAAGTTCCAGTAGCAAAAGGGTATAGAATAAAATTGTTTTCCGCAATAAGGCAAACAGCAGAGATGCAATCATGATTAATTGCAACATGCTGTTTAGTACTTCAAGTTGTTGATAGTCTGCCTGACGCACCGTTTCATTAAAACTGCCTTTCCACAAATTCTCCAGTGAACCTGCGCCGGAGAGAATAAGAATGAGCAGAAAGGATCCCAAAAAGATGAGAAGTCCTATCAGTAATTTTCTTTCAGTACCCTTTGTTTTCAACAGGGAGATCAATGACTGTTGCCGGAACGATATACCCAGGTAAATGATAAATCCCATGATAAAGTAGGCGCGCAGAACACCAGGGTGCCGGAAAAAAGACATGCCTGGTAGAAAATTTAATGCCTGTCTCAATGGGGTCAGGTGCCCCAAAGACAGAATCAAAAAGAAAATGCTGAAGAATAGTATCCAACCTGCATTTATATTTTTTTCTTTTATGTTTTTGCGGATAGAGGGGATGAGCAATAGTAAAGGAAGAAGGCCCATGTAAATTGTCTGGATAGAACCTTCCGTGTTGGCATGTGCAGATTTAATAGTACTCAGAGGGAGTAATAAACTTTTCATTCCCGCTACAGGATGCAGGTAATTGGATTGAAAAAATTGCTGGCCGGCTTCCAGTGGGGTACTGCGCTCAAGCCAGGGAAGCAATTCAAGGGTGTAATAAATGGGTGCTGCACTAAATGCCAAAGTCAGCAGAAGGGCTGCTAGTGTATAACGGGTCAGTCTTTTTTTCGCGGCCTTGTCAACGGTTTTGTTTGTCAAGTAAAACAGGAGCCGGCCAATAAATAAGAAGGTCAGGATATACCCTGTAACCACTGTTAGATAAATATGGACATTGGTCAGCAGGAGGTACCATGTAAGGGCCAGGAAAAAAGATGTTAAAAGACGGGGGGTTCTGAAAAAAGAAAGAGCTGCATATATAACAAGTGGAATAAAACTAAGACCAGTAAGATACAACAGCCATTGGGAGGAGCCCACTGTAAATCCTGAAAGCATGTAACAGCAGGAGAGAAGAAGGGCCAAGTTCTTTTCCGTGGAAAAATGATTTTTGAGCAGGGCAAACATGATCCAGCCAGCCGCCATGACATAAAAAAGGAATTCCAGGTGTAACACCACTATGTCTGAAGGTAAAAGCGTTCCTAATAAAGTTCGGGGAGTGCTGAAAACACTCCAGGTTAATACTGATTGTAAAGGGAATCCCATACACCAGCTGTTGAACCAAACCGGGTTTTCGCCATGTCTTAGCGCTTCACTGATAAAATGTTGTACCGGGTATTCGATAGCCAGCACATCATTTTTGAGCGTAAAAAGCATGGAGCTTAATGGCAGGCAGGCAATTACCGCTAAGAATGAAATCAGCAGATATGGCCTGAGCCGCTGCCCCAGTCGATATTCTGTTTGTGATGCCAATAAGAATTGATCCTGTTTTATTTCTGAAATGGTAGTTTATACCCGTCAGCCTTTGATGACCTGCCGGTAGCTTTTTTTCTTTTCACTTTCCCACCAGTAATATCCCATCAGTTTACCAGTGACTGCTTTTCCAAAGAATCGCTCAAGAGATCGATGTAAGATAATATCATATTTCCTGTGGAAATTGATCCAGCAGGCATTGCAGTTTTTGGAATGATGTTGCTGGATATCCCTGGTTGTTTTCATTCCAAGAATTTCATCCAGTGAATTGGTATGTACATTACCGATGAGTACATCCAGGTTCTGACAAACTGGAACATCTCCGTTTGGTAACACCACAACACTGTCGAGTATACTGTTACAGCTTAACTTCAAACCACCCCTGCGCCATTCATCATACAAGAGTAGAAAATCTTTGTTTTCCGGAAACTCATCCAGAATAGCCGGGATTTTTTCACGGATATTGAGCATGAACTGCTCGGTATTCAGTGTAGGGGTTTCTCCCGGATGGCTTTGCTGTTTTTCCTGAATCAGTTTTTTTGCTTCACTAAAACTCCGGATTTCCTGTGATTTAAGAGAGCCGATCTCATAATGATGGGCGTCTTCGATTGTATCGAAAAAGGAAATATCATTATAAACGCCCACACGTAAATCGGTATTGAACCGTTTGCAAACACCGGCTACATGCTTAAGGTCATCAAAATCGTTGTAAGGCGAAAGTGTGAACATTAAACTGATAGGAAGCGTCTTGTGCAGTTCTTCAAGTACATGAATGATGCCATCGTAGCCATCCTTTCCCCGCATGTGGAGATAAGATTCCCTGTCGCCATCCAATGAAATAAACAGACGGCGGGGCGGGTGCTTTTTCACCCCTTCAATGAGTAATTCCGGTTGAAGGGCGTTGGTAAGAACATCAAAATTCCGGTGATACTTTTCAAACCAGCCCATAATGGGAACGGCATCCGGATGCAGCATGTATTCGCCGCCAGCGAGTGCTACGGTAGTATTCTTCCTTACCGCCTTACTTGCCATTATGGATTTGATCTTATCGAAAGAAAGATAGTTGACCGGTCGCTTCGTCCAAATCAGGCAATGTTTACAGGCTGAATCACAAAGGTCGGTGCCAAAAATGGCCAGTGTCGAAAGCCGTTTATGAGATGGGAAAAACTTATTATGAATAAAATTATAACCCCGGTTGAGATAGTCTTTGCTTTTGTACATTAAGTAGGTGAATACAGTTCCTGGTAAAGGTAGCTGTTATAAATTATTTAATCATTTAGGAGTTAAAGCGGTTCTTGAGGCTGAGAAAAGGTTTCTCAAAAAAACGGTAACTAAGCAGGCTCATGACAAGGGCTGCAATCAATGCCAGGGTAGCGCTTCCGGTAGCTGCCCATTTAATGGATAAATGAAATTCTTTGACGATCCAGAATAGCAGGGGTTCAAATAGCAACAGGTACAATGGCCAGTGCCAGACATAGAGTCCATATGATATTTTCCCAAAAAACTTCAGGATCCGGTTATCCAGCAGCCATTTCAGCCAGTGCTTACCTTCATTCACACATTCGTACACTACTAATCCGAAGAGTACTGCAAATGTGCTGTATCCCACAAAGGCCAGGTAAGGAAGGGTAAAGCCGGAACGGATATTCATGAAGTAAAAGCCAAAATTCACCAGCGCCATCAGGAATACGAGAAGGGTGCTGTATTTTTTTAACCATCCCGGCTGCAGTTTTTGCAGAATGGCAATCATTGATCCGATACAAAGACCGTCAATACGTGTGAAGGTATAAAGACTATTATAAGCAAGGTCTTCTACCTGCTGGTTCCAGACCAGGTACCGGGCAATCCCAACGCCGATAAAAATAAGAAGCATCAATACCATTAATTTCCGGGGACTGCGAAACAATAAAATAAGCAGGGGCCATACGAGGTAAAACTGTTCTTCTACAGCCAGTGACCAGGTATGCATCAGTAATTTGTCACCATATGGTACTTTAAAAACATATAACCAGTTCTGCAGATAGGCCCATTGCCAAACCTGGTTTTGATCATAAAACCTGATATCAAGATGAAGGCTGCTGATAGCGGGCAGTAGAAAAAGACAGACTACCAATAATAAATAATACAAAGGGAAGATGCGCAGGAATCGGCGGATATAGAATTTTTTCAGGAAGCCGGGCTGGTTCATTGTATCCAGCAGGATCTCGGTGATCAGAAATCCGGAAAGCACAAAGAAGAGGTCAACACCCACCCATCCGAAAAAGAAATAATTCATGAACCCGTAATTGTGTACGAAAAGCACCAGCAGGATGGCAACGCCCCGGAGACCATCAAGAGCAGGGTAGTGGTTCCTGCCAGTTGGCCCAGTTTTCTGCGGTGACTTCCCGGCAATTTGCGGGTGGGTGGCCGGGTTCATCGGTTTTGGGTTGGTTATTTTTTATGCCTGCCAGTTGCTGCAGACAAAGATAAACTTCTGAGTAAATACTTGCCGATCAGGTCGAATTCGATATTCACAGTATGCCCTGGAATCAAAGACGAAAGATTGGTATGTTCAAAAGTGTAAGGAATGATCGCTACTTTGAACCTGTTCTTCTTCACGTCGAAGGCAGTCAGGCTGATTCCGTCCAGTGCTACCGAGCCTTTTTCAATGACCAGTGCCGCAAATTTTTTTGGGAAATCAAAGCTGAATTCCCAGCTGCCGTCTTTTTGACGAAGCCTGCTGCAGGTGGCAATACAATCCACATGTCCCTGTACAATATGGCCATCAAGGCGGTCATGCAATTGCAGGCATCTTTCCAAATTGACCTTGCTGCCTTCTGTCCAGGTGGAAAGATTTGTTTTGGACAGGGTTTCGGCAATAGCTGTTACCCGGTGTTGGGTCCCGTTTACTTCTTCAACGGTCAGGCAAACCCCGTTATGGCTGACACTCTGGTCGGGTTTTAATTCTCCCGAAATGGGGGATTCGATCCAGAAACTGGTATTGGTTCCCGTTGAGAAAATCCGGCTGACCCGGCCAGTGGTTTCAATAATACCTGTGAACATGCCTGCAAATTAAGCAGTTATTGGGTTTTCGGGTGGGGAAGGGGTCTTGAAAACTTTCCGGCCCAGGGTTTTTTACTATAAATAATTCATCTTATCTTTGCGAGCCTAAAAAATACCAAAGGAGGTATCAACACATATGCTTATCATTGATTCAAAAGATTGCGAAAACATTGACAAGGCGCTGAAAAAGTACAAGAAGAAATTTGAAAAATCTAAAGTACTGCTGCAGCTCCGCGAACGTCAGGCTTACACCAAGCCTTCGGTTAAACGCCGTGGTGCCGTGCTGAAAGCAATCTACAAGCAGCAGATTGCCAGCGGAAAAATTGAGGCTTAATCCACCTCTGCTATAAAATATTATATAGCTGTTCCTCTCCGGAACGGCTATTTTTTTGCCCATATTTCTTCTGTAGCTTTGAAAGAACATATGGTCTTACTCAACCCGCAGGGCATACAGCCATTTCTCGATTACCTCCGTTATGAAAAAAGGTACTCGGCGCATACCATTCTTGCGTACCAGAGCGACCTGGAGGAATTCATGGGGTTTACAGAGCAGCAGTACGGATCAACATCGTTGAATGATATTACACATCAGTATATCCGGAGCTGGCTGGCGCTGAACAAGGACAGGGGACTAACGGCCCGCAGCATCAACCGGAAAATATCCACGCTTAAATCATTTTTCCGGTTTTATATGAAACAGGGGGAGTTGGAGCTTTCTCCCATGGCCAAAATCATTTCGCCAAAGTCAGGGAAAAAACTGCCCTCTTTTGTGAGAGAAGAGGATACAATAGAATTGTTGAAATCGCTGGACCGTTCAGCCGAAGACTGGAAAAGCCTGAATGCGAAAATGCTGATCACCATCTTTTATGCCACGGGCATGCGGCAGAGTGAGTTGCTGGGACTCAGGGAGCGGCAGATTGATTTTGAAAAAGCCCAGATCAGGGTGCTGGGAAAGGGAAATAAAGAAAGGATCATTCCGGTGAGCCGGGAACTCCTGCAACAGATCAGGGATTATGCAGCCCGGAAAAAAGCCCTGTTTGAAAAAACAGAAGACTATTTACTGGTTACTGAAAAGGGGAAGAAAGTCTATCCAAAGTATGCCTGGCTACTGGTAAATACCTATCTGGGGCTGACCACCACGCTGGAAAAGAAAAGTCCACACGTACTTCGTCATAGTTTTGCCACCCACCTCATGAATAATGGTGCCGGCCTGAATGCTGTGAAGGAATTGCTGGGCCATAGCAGCCTGGCAGCTACACAGGTGTATACCCATACCACCATTGGTAAATTAAAAGATATTCATAAAAAGGCCCATCCGAAGGCCTGAAAAAAAGGCGGCTTCGCACAATAAATTTTAGCCTTTTTTTTTATGAAGCATTTAATTTTTGCAGTAACTTACTACTGTTAATAAAAGAACCACCCTCTGAAAAGCCTCCATTCCTCTTGACCATAGGTAAGTTCTTTATTTATTGTTTCACAGATTAAAACCGATGATTATGAACGTAAACATTCAAACAGTTCATTTCAGTGCTGACAGAAAGCTCACCGATTATGTGAACCGGAAGCTGGAAAAGCTCGCTCATTTTACAGACAGGGTTATCCAGGTGAACGTATTTTTGAAATTGGATAATGTGGTGCATGCTGTTAAGGACAAAATCGCAGAAATCCGGGTACATATTCCCCGGCACAGTTTTTTCGTAAAATCTACAAGTAAATCATTCGAGGAATCATTTGACGAAGCATTTGATTCCCTGGTAGGACAGATCAAAAAGAATAAGGCGCGCAAAGCCGCCTGAACCTAAAAAAAGGGCCCCGGTACTAAAAAGGACCGGGGCCCTTTTTTATTTACTGATTTTCAGGATAAATTTCCTTCTCCAAAATTTTTCCAATATTCAAATTCCCTTACCTTTGCCTCCCCAATTAAATGGGGGTAGTTCTTTATTGCTTGGATCGACGAACTTCCCGGGGTAATTCCGGAGGGGCGGAGATGATAAGTCGCCACTTTAGCTCAGCTGGTAGAGCAACTGATTTGTAATCAGTAGGTCGTTGGTTCGATTCCGACAAGTGGCTCCAGGTATGTATCGGAAATGGGAGCTGGAAATGCTGCCAGCGTATTTCCGAAAACGGGCAAGTAGCCAAGTGGCCAACGGCAACAGACTGTAAATCTGTCCTCTTACGAGTTCGGTGGTTCGAATCCATCCTTGCCCACGTAGAAATGTGAGAATCTGTAAATGTGAGAATGTGAAAATGAGGGTCTCATAGTTCGATAGTTCTTTTAAAAATGAGGAAAAACTGGAAAATGTTTAAGTGAGATTCCGGATGGCAGGTTTCTGCATTTCCACATTCTCACATTTCCAAATTTCCACATTAATCAAGCGGGAGTAGCTCATTTGGTAGAGCGGTAGCCTTCCAAGCTTCAGGTGGCCGGTTCGAGCCCGGTCTCCCGCTCACAGCCGCATAGCACCAGCGACAGCGGCCTCAACAGCCGTTGTAGCTCAGTGGTAGAGCACTTCCTTGGTAAGGAAGAGGTCTGGGGTTCAATTCCCCATAACGGCTCAAGCTGTCTGACGACTCACCAGTCGTCTGACACATAATCTCTGACGACTGAAAATCGTCAGACATATTCAAAAAACGCGAAAGCGTTTTTACCAACCGGTCGCGAAAGCCACCGGTTAAAAAAAGTAAAAAGGGGTTTGCTTAGCAAACCCGGACATATAAAACACAACCTAAAAACAGATAACATGGCAACTAAAGAGACCTTCAAAAGGGACAAACCACACGTTAACGTTGGTACTATCGGTCACATCGACCATGGTAAAACAACTTTAACTGCTGCCATCACTACCATTCTTTCTCAGAAGGGTATGGCGGAAGCAAAAAAGTATGATGAAATCGATGCTGCTCCTGAAGAAAAAGAAAGGGGTATCACGATCAACACCGCGCACGTAGAATATCAGACGGCTAATCGTCACTATGCGCACGTTGACTGTCCCGGTCACGCCGACTACGTAAAGAACATGATCACAGGTGCTGCCCAGATGGACGGCGCTATCCTGGTTGTGGCTGCTACTGATGGTCCCATGCCCCAGACAAAAGAACACATCCTGCTGGCCCGCCAGGTAGGCGTACCCCGTATGGTAGTGTTTATGAATAAAGTTGACCTGGTTGACGATCCTGAACTGCTCGACCTGGTTGAAATGGAGATCCGCGATCTGCTGACCTTCTACGGTTTCGATGGTAACAATACCCCAATCATCAAAGGTTCTGCTGCCGGCGCTCTGGCTGGTGAAGAAAAATGGGTGAAAGGTGTAGAAGAGCTGATGGAAGCTGTTGATACTTACATTCCCCTGCCTCCCCGCCCGGTTGATCAGGCTTTCCTGATGTCTGTGGAAGACGTATTCTCTATCACCGGTCGTGGTACAGTTGCCACTGGTCGTATCGAAAGAGGTCGTATCAAAGTGGGTGAAGCTGTTGAGATCGTAGGTCTGATCGAAAAGCCTCTCGCTTCTGTTTGTACAGGTGTGGAAATGTTCCGCAAACTCCTTGATGAAGGTGAAGCTGGAGACAACGCAGGTCTGCTGCTCCGTGGTATTGAAAAAACCCAGATCCGTCGCGGTATGGTTATCGTGAAGCCGGGTTCTATCACTCCGCACACTGAATTCAAAGCTGAAGTATACGTACTGAGCAAAGAAGAAGGTGGACGTCACACTCCATTCTTCAACAAATACCGTCCTCAGTTCTACTTCCGTACAACTGACGTTACCGGAGAAGTTGAACTGAATGCTGGTACTGAAATGGTAATGCCTGGTGATAACACTTCACTGACTGTGAAGCTGATCCAGCCGATCGCCATGGAAAAAGGTCTGAAATTCGCGATCCGCGAAGGTGGCCGTACCGTAGGTGCCGGTCAGGTGACTGAAATCCTTAAGTAAGAAGCTGTTAGCCCTGCCTGCCGACAGGCAGGCTTTAGCATAACGACGCTACGGGCAGGCTTTTTCAAAGAAGAATTGTATCTTTGTAACATAGTGCTAAAAGCTGTTCCGTTCATTCGGAATAGCTTTTAGCTTTCTTACCCCCAACCACGAAAGGGTTGCAAAAAGGTACCCCTTTAGGGGACAGGGGCAGGGAGGCAGAATAGTTCTTTTTACGGGCGTAGTTCAATGGCAGAATAGCGGTCTCCAAAACCGTTGATGGGAGTTCGAATCTCTCCGCCCGTGCTGATTAGTTAACTTGTCAACTTTTCAATCTTAAAACATTATGAATAAGATCGGCGCATACTTCCGGGATTCATACCTCGAACTGAAAGACAAAGTGACCTGGCCAACCTGGCCCCAGTTGCAGCAATCAACCATGATTGTTCTCGCAGCCACTATCGTCATCACCTTTATCGTATTGGCGATGGACTTTGTGTTCGGAAATGGTCTGAAGTTTATTTACAAACAACTTTTCTAAGCATGGAAGCAACGGCAAATACAGAAAGTGTACAGCAGCAGGAAACCAAATGGTATGTGCTGCGCGTGGTGAGCGGCAAGGAAAAGAAGGTAAAAGAATACCTGGACAAAGAAGTGAGCCGTGGGGGATGGGACCAGGTAAAACAGGTTTTCCTTCCCGTAGAGAAAGTGTACAAAGTAGCCAATGGTAAAAAAGTAATGCGGGAAAGAAACTATTATCCCGGTTATGTGATGATTGAAATCGCCAATGGCAAACTGTCTGACGACCTGAAAGATATCATCAAGAATACCACCAATGTGATCCATTTCCTGGGGAAAGAAGATCCCATTGCTCTCCGCAAAGCCGAAGTAAATAAAATGCTCGGCAAGATGGATGAAATGGCTGAAAGCGGTGGTGTAAGCATGGTAGAACCCTTTATCGTGGGTGAAACCATCAAGATCATCGAAGGTCCTTTCAACGACTTCAATGGTGTAATTGAAGAAGTAAACGACGAGAAAAAGAAACTGAAAGTCACTGTAAAAATCTTCGGCCGCTCCACACCTGTGGAATTGAATTATATGCAGGTGGAAAAGATCAGCTAAGGATTCAGAAGCAGTTATAATATTGAACCATCAGTTTGAAAAAACTGGTGGTTTTTTATTTGGGGAGAGGATATTGAGATATTAGGATATTGGGATATTAGTATATTGGAACTTGAGAAGATGAAAGGTTGACAAGTTGAAACGGAACCGGTGCTGTATACGAATGTTTAGCAGGCCTTCGTATCCGGTCAAAAGACTAATGACTAAAGACTATCCACTGCAGACTGTCGACTGCTGACTGTCGACTGAAGACTGCCGACTGCTAACCTCTGATCAGCTTCACCATCACTTCAAAAGATACCAGCATCCCATTCTTACTGCCATCGCGAACCTGACGGTAATATTCTCCCGCTACATAGCATCTCCAGCCATAGCCATTATAGCCCAGCGATAAAAATTTTACACCGGCGATATCGCGATTGCCTAAGCCTTTCCAGTAAAATATTTCAGCACCGATAGAAAAAGCTGTGCGGTTGTACAATCCAACTGACATATCAAAGTAAGCCGGGTTACGCGGATGAAAATAAGTAGAGTCGAATTGTTTGGCCTTGCAAAAAAGAAAACCTCCCTGCAAACTCATGACGATATAATGGCTTCCTTCTTTTTTCTTTTGCCATGCTATCGGATGATCATAACGCAGGCCCGGCTGAATGGAAAGAGCATCTGGTTCTGTGATATAAAAATCATTGGCACCAAACCGGATTTGTCCGGGAATCAATTTCAGAGAAAGGGCCATTTCTGGTTCCGGGGATTTGGGTTGTGCCATCCCCGGAAAAGAGGAAAACAAAAAGAACAACAAACTGGCAGTTCCGCCAAACTTGAATAATTTCATATCTCTTGGATAAAGAAGGGGAGGGGCTTCTATTAAACGATCAGGCAACCGATTTGGTATTTCGCTGTATAAATATGAAAATCAATCTGTTGCGATTCCCTTTCTTTTCTAAAATTTCTTGTAAAAAATTCACCTGTAAAGTGTAGCTTTGCAGCCCCAATTAGTTCTTTGTTACCCGTCATAGCCTTTGGCGAAGGCGGGTTGAAATGGAAGTTCTGCCTTCGCGAAAGCATCGGCGGAAAATGGGAGACCAAGTAGAATAAACGAAAGGTCGTTATAACCAAAAAAGATTTAGACATGGCAAAAGAAATCAGCGGCTTTGTAAAGCTGCAATGCAAGGGCGGCCAGGCCAACCCGGCTCCGCCAATCGGTCCTGCACTGGGTTCCAAGGGTATCAACATCATGGAATTCTGTAAGCAGTTCAACGCTAGAACCCAGGACAAACCTGGTAAAGTTCTCCCCGTATTAATCACCGTTTACACCGACAAGAGTTTTGATTTTATCATCAAAACACCTCCTGCAGCTGTACAGCTGATGGAAGCGGCAAAAATTCAGAAAGGTTCCAAAGAGAGCAACCGTATCAAAGTAGGTAAAGTGAACTGGGCACAGGTAGAAGAAATCGCCAAAGACAAAATGCCTGACCTGAACTGCTTTACCGTAGAAAGCGCTATGAAAATGGTAGCTGGTACGGCCCGCAGCATGGGCTTAACTGTAGAAGGAAAAGCTCCCTGGGATAATTAATCGACCTCCCCCGGCCCCTCCAAAAGAGGGGAGATTGTGAACTTTTAAAAAAAATTGAAAATGTCATTCATCAGCAAAAAAAGAAAAGTTGCCGACACCAAGGTTGACGGCAATAAATCATATTCCTTAAAGGAGGCATCCTCACTGGTAAAGCAAATCACTACCTGTAAGTTCGATGCATCGGTTGACCTGCACGTACGTCTGGGTGTTGATCCTAAAAAAGCAGACCAGGCCATCCGCGGAACAGTTACCCTGCCACACGGTACCGGTAAAACCAAAAAAGTACTCGTACTCTGTACACCTGATAAAGAAGCCGAAGCAAAAGCAGCCGGTGCCGACTATGTTGGACTGGATGAATTTGTAACCAAGATTGAAGGCGGATGGGTGGATATCGATGTGATCATCGCTACTCCCAGCGTCATGCCTAAAATCGGTAAACTGGGTAAAGTGCTCGGTCCCCGTAACCTGATGCCCAACCCCAAAACCGGAACCGTTAGCAATGATGTAGCTGGTGCAGTCAATGAAGTAAAAGGCGGTAAGATCGCTTTCAAAGTTGACAAAGCCGGTATCATCCATGCTTCTATCGGAAGAATCAGCTTTACCCCGGAGAAAATTGCTGAAAACAGCCAGGAGCTGCTGAATGCAATCATCCGTGCCAAGCCGTCAAGTGCCAAAGGTACCTACCTCAGAGGCATCAGCATGGCCAGCACCATGAGCCCCGGTATCAATATCGACTCTAAAGCATTCGCACACTAAGAGCGGTAGTCAAACAACATTAAAAAAAGTCAAATACCAATAAAATGACTAAAGAGCAAAAAAATGAAGTGATCGAAGTGCTGAAGGGTAAATTCTCCCAGTACAATAACTTCTATGTTACCGATACAGAAGCACTGTCTGTTGAGCAGATAGGTAAACTCCGCCGGGCCTGTTTCGACAAGCAGGTGGAAATGAAAGTGGCTAAGAACACCCTGATCAAAAAGGCACTCGAGTCACTGGACAATGAAAAATATGCAGGTATGTATGATTCCCTGCATAAAGTAACGGCCCTGATGTTCTCTGAGAACCCCAAGGATCCCGCATTAATCATCAGTTCTTTCCGTAAGGCCAGCAATGGTGAAAAACCGGTGATGAAGGCTGCCTTTATCAATGGTGATGTGTACATGGGCGATAACCAGCTGGTGGCACTCACGAAGATCAAGACGAAGAACGAACTGATCGGCGAAGTGATCGGATTGCTGCAATCTCCTGCCAAGCGCGTACTGGCTGCATTACTGCACCACCACGAGCAAAAAGCAGAAGCACCTGCTGCAGAGTAATTGGAAAGTTTCAGGTGAGTTGTTTAATTTATTAAACAGCCAATTCAAAAACATAATGACCCGGTCCCCCGGCCGGGTTTTAAAAAATCCCTTCACCGGGATGGGGACAAACAAATTTTTTTAATCATCCGCCGGATGATGTGCTTCGGAAAAAGTACAGTAAAATGAAGGCGGGAAAAATTCAAACAAAATGGCAGACGTAAAAGCATTAGCAGAAAGCCTGGTAGGCTTAACAGTAAAAGAAGTACAGGAACTGGCTGACTTCCTGAAATCAGAGTACGGTATCGAGCCTGCAGCAGCAGCAGTTGTTGTAAGCGGCGATGGCGGCGGTGGAGCTGCAGCAGTAGAAGAGAAAACTGCATTCAACGTAGTGTTGAAGAGCGGTGGTGCTTCTAAACTGAACGTAGTTAAAATCGTAAAAGACCTGACTGGTCTGGGACTGAAAGAAGCCAAAGACCTGGTTGATGGCGCTCCTAAGAATGTGAAAGAAGGTGTTTCTAAAGCAGAAGCTGAAGATATCGCAGCTAAGCTGAAAGAAGCAGGTGCTGATGTGGAAATCGCTTAAGACTACCAGCGAATAAAATTAAGAACCCTCCAAACGGAGGGTTTTTTTATTTAACTTCAGTCAGGTTATTGCAATTGTTTATGAAACCTGTTTGCCTTCTCATTGCCTTCTTTTTCACTTCCCATTCATTTGCCCAAAATGAAATGGCGAAACAGTTCAGGGCTATTGTCAACGATACGGCCAATGGTTTTCCTCATTTCCGCGGTGAAATAAAAGAGGTGATTAAACCCAAAAGAATTCTTGAATACTTTACAACCAGTTCACTGGAAAATACGGGCCCGAATAAAATTATTTATATAGGAGATGAGAGTCGTGAAAGCTATGCGTATGTAGCACCCATAACTGATTCTGTAAATGAAACAGAGGCTAGAAGGATTGTCAGGGAATGGAGCAATAAGATCATTTCATTCATGGGAGATAGTTTTGAAATGAAAAAGTATGAGCCTGAATATAGCCAGTTAAAAAGCTATGGATGGAAAAATGATTTGGAAACCCTGGTTATTTCAATCGATATTGATCCTGTTGAGCATACGGACCTGAAGCGGGTTTCATTGATGATTTGTTATTTTTCTTTTAAACCTCAAAAAGACAGGTAAGGACT
Organism: Chitinophagaceae bacterium; assembly: GCA_016720745.1. Classification (GTDB taxonomy): domain Bacteria; phylum Bacteroidota; class Bacteroidia; order Chitinophagales; family Chitinophagaceae; genus JJ008. The sequence continues at coordinate 814,653 of JADKKA010000019.1, forward strand.
GATTTTATTGTAAATCTCCTCCGTTACTGCCATCACTTTTTTAATATCCTCCAATTTTGTAAAAGGTCCATGTTCACTGCGATACGCCACAATGGGCCGTGCCAGTGTGAACCGGATATAAGGATGTGCTTTCAAATCCTCCAATGTAGCTGTATTGATATTTATTTTCCGCAACTGAGGTTGATCCAGTTTTAACCAGGACCGGATTTTCTGAAAAGTGGAATCTGCCAGTCCAAAAGTTTCTGCCACCTGGCTGATGGCATAGAACCCTCCCAGCTTTTCCCGGAAGTTGACAATTCGGGATGCCAGTTTACTTCCGATACCCGGCAGTGCAATCCAGGCACTGGTATCTGCGAGGTTGATATCAATCACAGTAAAACGAGAAGGAGGTGCAGGTCTGGTACTGGGTTTTTCTTCTATTTCTGCGGTTTCATTTTTTACAGATTGTAATGCTTCAATCCGGATAAAGGGCATCAGCCGCTCATACTCATCCGGAAACAGGCCATAGATTTTCTGAAGGTCTTCTGCCTTGCGGAAACGACCGCCTTTGCTCAGGAAATTCCGGATCGTTTGAATGGTTTTATCCCGAAGACCCAGGTCCCGCCAGCCCTCATCCGTTACCGTATTCGGATCAAAATAAAATAGCCGGATGGATCGCTTTGGGTCCCGGTTACTTTCAATTGTTCTTCCTTTTGGGGGATACCGGTTATTCTGGTACCGGGGGGCTTCATCCGTTGCTTCGTTTTGCTGCTCCAGCTGCCTCACGGCCGTCATCCAGCTGCTGTCGGCCGGAACCGGGGCAGGGGAGCGGGTGCCCAGGTAGGCGGGGACAAAAAAAATGACCAGTATTAACAGGAGGAGGACCCCGATGGCCAGCCGGTCGCGGCGGCTGAACTGGCAATATTCGGCCAGGAATGTTTTCCATTTCATGCCCCAATTTCACTCCATTTGGCAATTGGATGTATGGGATAAAAACCGCTACCAGTCGTTGTTTTGGCCGGATTATTGTGAGCAAAGTTTTCTTGGCCAAGAACATAAAATCCTTACCTTTGCCATCCTTTATTTTGGCCAAATATATTTTGACATCCCAATCCATGTGTAAGTGACTGAATTTCACAGTGTTTTGTTTTTTCAAAAATGAAACCCTGGGTGTGATTGGTATGTTCGCAACGTTGTAAAAAACCGGTTTTACGCTATGTCTTCAACAAAAGTGAACTCAAGGGTGGATTTCGGTAAGATTAAGCACTTAGCCGACGCTCCCGACCTTCTTGAAGTGCAAATCCAGTCTTTCAAAGAGTTTTTCCAGCTGGAAACCACACCTGACAAACGAAACATCGAAGGTTTGTTCCGTGTGTTCAAAGAAAATTTTCCGATAACTGATACCCGGAACATCTTCGTTCTGGAGTTCCTGGACTATTTTATTGATCCGCCCCGTTATACCATCGAAGAGTGTATGGAGCGCGGATTGACCTATGCGGTTCCCCTGAAAGCCAAACTGCGCCTCAGCTGTAATGATGAGGAGCACGTTGACTTCCAGACGATCGTACAGGACGTGTTCCTGGGCAATATCCCTTACATGACTCCCCGTGGTACATTCGTGATCAACGGAGCAGAAAGGGTTGTAGTATCCCAGTTACACCGTTCACCCGGCGTATTCTTTGGTCAGTCTGTTCACCCGAACGGCACCAAAATTTATTCAGCCCGTGTGATCCCCTTCAAAGGCGCCTGGATGGAATTTGCGACAGACATCAACAATGTGATGTATGCCTATATCGACCGGAAGAAGAAATTCCCGGTTACCACCCTGCTCCGTTCTATCGGTTATGAAATCGATAAGGATATCCTGGAACTCTTCGGGATGGCCGACGAAGTAAAAGTGGAGAAGAAAACAATGGCGAACTATGTCGGCAAACGCCTCGCTGCCCGTGTACTCCGTACCTGGGTAGAGGATTTTGTAGACGAAGACACCGGTGAAGTAGTATCCATCGAAAGGAATGAAATCGTGATGGAAAGGGATACGGTACTGGATGAAGAAGCACTGAATACCATCCTCGATATGGAAGTGAAGAGCATCTTCGTACAGAGAGAAGATGTGGGTGGAGATTACGCCATCATCTACAATACCCTGAACAAGGATACTTCCAACAGCGAACTGGAAGCGGTACAATTCATCTACCGCCAGTTACGTGGTGCCGATGCCCCGGATAATGAAACTGCCCGTGGTATCATCGATAAATTATTCTTCAGCGACAAACGTTATGATCTTGGTGAAGTAGGCCGTTACAAAATCAACCGCAAACTGAACCTGGACCTGCCGCTGGATAAGAAAACACTGACCCGTGAGGATATCATCCTCATCATTAAATACCTGGTGAAACTCACCAACGGTAAAGCAGAGATCGATGATATCGATCACCTGAGTAACCGTCGTGTACGTACCGTAGGAGAGCAGCTCTACGCCCAGTTCGGCGTAGGTCTGGCCCGTATGGCCCGTACCATTCGTGAAAGAATGAACGTAAGGGATAACGAGGTGTTCACACCGGTTGACCTGATCAATGCGAGAACATTATCTTCTGTGATCAATTCCTTCTTTGGAACCTCACAGTTGTCACAGTTCCTGGATCAGACCAACCCGCTTTCTGAAATCACACACAAACGCCGTATCTCCGCCCTCGGGCCCGGAGGTCTGAGCCGTGAGCGTGCCGGTTTCGAGGTACGTGACGTACACTATTCCCACTACGGTCGTCTTTGTACGATTGAAACACCGGAAGGTCCGAACATTGGTCTGATCTCCACACTTTGTGTGCATGCCAAGATCAATGACATGGGCTTTATTGAAACCCCTTACCGTAAGGTGAAGGAAGGTAAAGTAAACATGAAGGAACTGTCCTTCCTCAGCGCAGAAGAAGAAGACCTGGCAAAAATCGCCCAGGCCAACTCCCTGCTGAATGAGAAAGGAGAGTTTACCGAAGATAAAATTGTGAGCCGCCAGACCGGTGACTTCCCGATTCTTGAAAAAGATGAAGTGGAATTCATGGACGTAGCCCCCAACCAGATTGTGGGACTGAGCGCCTCTCTGATTCCGTTCCTGGAGCACGATGACGCCAACCGTGCCCTGATGGGATCAAACATGCAACGCCAGGCTGTTCCGTTGATTCGTCCTGATGTACCGATTGTAGGTACAGGTCTGGAAGGAAAAGCGGCCCGTGATGCAAGGATTCAGATTCACTCTGATGGAAACGGTGTGGTAGAATTTGTGGATGCCAATGAAATTCATGTTCGCTACGACAGGGATGAAGATGAGAAACTGGTGAGCTTTGAAGATGACCTGCGTATCTATCGTTTGACCAAATTTATCAAGACCAACCAGGAAACCTGTATCAACCTGAAGCCTGCCGTGAAGAAAGGCCAGAAGGTAAAACGTGGTGACTTCCTTACGGAAGGATATGCCACACAGGGTGGTGAACTCGCCCTCGGTAAAAACCTGAAAGTGGCCTTCATGCCATGGAAGGGTTACAACTTCGAGGATGCGATTGTAATCAGTGAGAGAGTGGTGAAAGAAGATATGTTTACTTCTGTTCACATTTCCGAATATGAACTGGAAGTAAGGGATACCAAACTGGGTGAAGAAGAACTGACCCCGGATATTCCGAACGTATCAGAAGAAGCCACCAAGGACCTCGACGAAAACGGTATCATCCGTATCGGTGCCCAGGTGAAAGAAGGAGATATCCTGATTGGTAAGATCACGCCGAAAGGAGAAAGTGATCCTACACCGGAAGAAAAACTGCTGCGCGCCATCTTTGGTGATAAAGCAGGTGATGCCAAAGATGCTTCCCTGAAAGCACCGAATGGAGTAGAAGGGGTGGTGATCGGCAAGAAACTCTTCCAGCGTGCCAAGAAAGATAAGAATGCGAAGGTGCGTGAGAAGGCAGCGATGGAGAAGTTGGAAAAAATGCACGAGAAGAATGAGAATGACCTGAAAGAGGTACTGCTTGAAAAGCTGACCACCCTGCTGGCCAATTTTACTTCTTCAGGTGTCAGCAACAACTTCGGTGAAATGCAGATTGGTAAAGGTGCCCGCTTCACAGATAAAAATCTGCGCGGACTGGATTATGCCAATATCAATCCGCTGGGATGGACTGGTGACAAGAAAACAGATGACTCTATCAATACCCTCCTGCACAACTATAATATCAAGTTCAACGAAGAACTGGGTCGTTACAAGCGGGAGAAATTCAACATCAGCATTGGTGATGAATTACCAGCAGGTGTATTGAAACTGGCCAAAGTATATCTCGCTGTGAAGCGGAAGCTGAAAGTGGGTGATAAAATGGCCGGTCGTCACGGTAACAAAGGTATCGTCGCCAAAATCGTACGTCACGAGGATATGCCGTTCCTGGAAGACGGAACACCAGTGGATGTGGTACTGAACCCGCTGGGGGTACCAAGCCGTATGAACCTCGGTCAGATCTACGAAACCATCCTTGGATGGACCGGAGAGAAACTGGGACTGAAATTCGCGACGCCAATCTTCGACGGAGCATCCGTAGAGGAAATTGCCAGCTATTGCGAACAGGCGAATATTCCGATGTACGGTCACACTTATCTGAGTGATGGTGAAACCGGAGAGCGTTTCCACCAGAAAGCAACCGTGGGTATCATCTATGTGATCAAACTGCACCACATGGTGGATGACAAGATGCACGCCCGTTCAATCGGACCCTACAGTCTCATTACACAGCAGCCGCTGGGTGGTAAGGCACAGTTCGGTGGTCAGCGTTTCGGTGAGATGGAGGTTTGGGCACTCGAGGCTTATGGTGCTTCCAACATCCTGCAGGAACTGCTCACGATCAAGTCGGATGATATTATCGGCCGTGCAAAGACTTACGAGTCCATTGTAAAAGGTGATAATGTTCCAAGGGCAGGTGTACCGGAATCATTCAATGTACTGGTGCATGAACTGAGAGGACTTGGTCTTGACCTGAAATTTGACTAAGGACAAACGGCTTTGCGGAATCGATCAACAACAATTTTAACGACAACAGACAAATAACATGGCAATCAAAAAAGAAAATCGTCCAAAAGCAGGTTTTTCACAGATCACCATCGGACTGGCTTCACCGGATACCATCCTGGAAAGAAGCTATGGTGAGATCCTGAAACCTGAAACGATTAACTACCGTACTTACAAACCTGAAAGAGATGGTTTGTTCTGCGAAAGGATCTTTGGCCCTGTAAAAGATTATGAGTGCGCCTGCGGTAAGTACAAAAGAATCCGTTACAAAGGCATTGTGTGTGACCGTTGCGGTGTGGAAGTAACAGAAAAGAAAGTACGTCGCGAAAGAATGGGTCACATCAAACTGGTGGTACCTGTGGTGCATATCTGGTATTTTAAATCACTGCCGAATAAAATCGGCTACCTGCTGGGAGTAAGCTCCAAGAAACTGGAGACCATCGTATACTATGAAAGGTATGTGGTGATTCAGCCCGGTATCCGTGTAGACAAAGGACAGAATTACGGTGACCTGCTGACAGAGGAAGAATACCTCGATATCCTGGAAACATTACCCAAGGATAACCAGTACCTGCCTGATGATGATCCGAATAAGTTCATCGCCAAAATGGGTGCTGAAGCGGTACATGATATGCTGCAGCGCATCGATCTCGATCAGTTATCATTTGACCTGCGTAATGCAGCTGCCACCGAAACTTCACAGCAAAGGAAGGCCGATGCCCTGAAGCGTTTGAGTGTGGTGGAAGCATTCCGTGATGCCAATACAAGAATCACTAACCGTCCGGAATGGATGGTGATGCAATACATCCCCGTTATTCCTCCGGAACTGCGTCCGTTGGTTCCCCTGGATGGTGGCCGTTTTGCTTCTTCTGATCTGAACGACCTTTATCGCCGGGTAATCATCCGGAATAACCGTCTGAAGCGTTTGCTTGAAATCAAAGCACCTGAAGTAATCCTTCGTAATGAAAAAAGGATGCTGCAGGAAGCGGTTGACTCCCTCTTTGATAACAGCCGTAAATCAAATGCTGTAAAAGCAGAAGGTGGTCGTGCATTGAAATCACTGAGTGATGTACTGAAAGGTAAGCAGGGACGTTTCCGTCAGAACCTCCTTGGTAAAAGGGTTGACTACTCCGGTCGTTCTGTAATCGTGGTAGGTCCTGAACTGAAACTGCATGAGTGCGGTCTGCCAAAAGATATGGCGGCTGAACTGTTCAAGCCGTTTATCATTCGTAAACTGATTGAAAGGGGTATCGTTAAAACCGTGAAGTCTGCCCGTAAACTGGTAGATAAGAAGGAAGCGGTGGTATGGGATATCCTTGAAAATATTCTGAAAGGTCACCCGGTCATGCTGAACCGTGCCCCAACACTGCACCGTTTATCAATCCAGGCCTTCCAGCCTAAACTGATTGAAGGAAAAGCGATCCAGCTGCACCCGCTCGTGTGTACGGCCTTCAACGCCGACTTTGATGGTGACCAGATGGCGGTACACGTGCCCCTGAGTCATGCAGCTATCCTGGAAGCCCAGTTACTGATGCTGGCTTCTCACAATATCCTGAACCCGCAGAATGGTACACCAATCACCCTTCCTTCACAGGACATGGTGTTGGGTCTGTACTATATCACCAAGGGTAAGAAAACAACAGAGAAGGAAATTGTAAGGGGTGAAGGAAAGATTTTCTATTCTGCAGAAGAAGTGATCATTGCTAATAATGAAAGAGTAGTAGACCTGCATGCCTGGATCAAGGTGAAAGCCAATATCCGGAATGCTGATGGTTTGCTCGAACATAAATTAATTGAAACAACGGTTGGCCGTGTGATTTTTAATCAGCACGTACCAGCGGAAGTTGGATTTGTAAATGCCCTGCTTACCAAGAAAAACCTCCGGGAAATCATTGGTGACATCATTCGCATTACCAACGTTCCCAAAACAGCCAAGTTCCTGGATGATATCAAGCAGCTCGGATTCCGTACTGCCTTCCAGGGTGGTCTCTCGTTCAACATCAATGACCTGATCATCCCGGATGTGAAGGAAGAAATGCTGGACAACGCCAAGTTGGAAGTAGATGAAGTGTGGGAAAGCTACAACATGGGTCTGATCACGAACAACGAGCGTTATAACCAGATCGTGGATATCTGGAGCCGTGTGGATACCCGGATCACTGAAACCCTGATCCGTGAACTTGCCAATGATAAGCAGGGCTTCAACTCTGTTTATATGATGCTTGATTCCGGAGCCCGTGGTTCCAAACAGCAGATCAAACAGCTGGCTGGTATCAGGGGATTGATGGCCAAACCAAGGAAATCCGGTTCAACCGGTTCCGAGATCATCGAGAACCCGATCCTTTCCAACTTTAAAGGTGGTCTGAACGTATTGGATTACTTTATCTCTACGCACGGTGCCCGTAAGGGTCTTGCGGATACGGCCCTTAAAACAGCCGATGCGGGTTACCTGACCCGTCGTCTGGTGGATGTGGCCCAGGATGTGGTGATCACAGAAGAAGATTGCGGTACCCTCCGTGGTATCGGTACTTCTGCATTGAAGGATAATGAAGATGTTATTGAACCGCTCAGCGACAGGATCTGGGGACGTACCTCATTACATGATGTATATGACCCAATGTCCGATAACCTGATCATTGCGGCCGGAGATGAGATCACTGCAGATATTGCCAGAAAGATCGAAGAAGCCGGTATTGAGATCGTGGAGATTCGTTCCGTACTGACCTGCGAAAGCAAACGTGGTGTGTGTGTGAAATGTTATGGTAAGAACCTGGCCAGCGGTAATCTCGCTCAGAAAGGAGATGCTGTAGGTATCATCGCGGCACAGTCCATCGGTGAGCCGGGTACACAGTTGACCCTGCGTACCTTCCACGTGGGTGGTGTTGCCGGATCTGCATCTGTTGAATCAACCTTACTGGCGAAATTCGAAGGTACCATCCAGTTCGATGGTCTTCGTACCGTAATAGTAACCAATAACGATGGTGGTAAAGCACCTGTGGTCATTGGTCGTACCGGTGAGGTGAGGATCATTGATACCAAGAATGATCGTCTCCTGATCACGAATAATATCCCTTATGGTGCCACGCTGAACGTGAAAGACGGTCAGAAGGTCAATAAAGGCGATATCCTCTGTTCATGGGATCCGTTCAACAACGTTATCATGGCCGAGATTGATGGTGCTGTGAAATTTGACAACGTTATTGAGGGTATCACTTACCGCGAAGAAGCGGATGAGCAAACAGGTCACCGTGAGAAAGTGGTAATTGAAACCAAGGATAAAACAAAGATCCCGTCCATCATTGTACAGGGTAAGGACAATAAATCCTATAACCTCCCAACCGGAAGCCATATCATTATGGAAGAAGGCGATGATGTAAAAGCAGGACAGGTAATTGTGAAGATTCCTCGTGTACTGGGTAAACTCCGTGATATCACCGGTGGTCTGCCACGTGTAACGGAACTCTTCGAAGCCCGTAACCCGAGCAACCCTGCTGTGGTATCTGAAATTGACGGTGTGGTCATCATGGGTGCTGTGAAGAGAGGTAACCGTGAAATCCTGATCGAAGCCAAGGATGGTGTTCAGAAAAAATACCTCGTGCCTTTAACCAGGCAGATCCTGGCACAGGATGGTGACTTTGTAAAAGCAGGTGTGGCACTTAGTGACGGACAGATCGCCCCTTACGATATCCTCTCAATCAAAGGTCCATTTGCCGTACAGGAGTACGTGGTGAATGAGATCCAGGAAGTATACCGTTTACAGGGTGTGAAGATCAACGACAAGCACATTGAAGTAATCGTTCGCCAGATGATGCGTAAAGTAAACATCGTGGATCCGGGTGATACCCGCTTCCTGGAAGACGATCTGGAAGACAGGTTCGACTTTGTACAGGAAAACGATTACATCTTCGATAAGAAAGTGGTAACGGAAATTGGTGACAGTGGTAAGCTGCGCGCCGGTCAGATTGTTAGCCTGCGGGAAGTAAGGGAAGAGAATTCCGTACTCCGCCGAAACGACAAGAAACTGGTAGAATACAGGGATGCCAAACCAGCTACTTCTTCGCCCACTTTGCTGGGGATTACCAAGGCCTCACTGGGTGTTCAGAGCTGGATTTCGGCGGCTTCCTTCCAGGAAACCACCAAAGTACTTTCTTCTGCTGCCATCAACGGTAAAACAGATGAAATGCTCGGCCTGAAGGAGAATGTGATCACTGGTCACCCGATCCCTGCCGGTTCCGGTCTCCGCGAATTCGACAATATGATCGTGGGTAGCAAGGAGGAGTACGAACTCCTGCAAACGACCCGTGAAGCCATGGCTTTCGACGAAGAAGAATAAGGCTCGGCAAGTGGAGTCCCGATATTTATCGGGAGGCAAGTGGCGAGTAGGATTAGCTGATACGAATAGGAAGATTTTCAAAGGAGCAGGTTTTAACCTGCTCCTTTTTTTAGACAGGGGTCGAAAGGTTAGCCCCGACTAGCCACTTGCTACTAGCCACTCCCCACTAGCCCCCTGTTAACTGTTTCATAAAGTAAACCGATTCCCTATATTTGCGGGCCATTCGTTTTTACTTTGCAAAAAGAAACCTGATGAAAAATGGTATGATGATATGGAATGTGTTGCTGAGCCTGGTGGCCGGTTTCCTGTTGTTCAAACAACTGGGCCCCTCCGGTAAAGGGTCAGGTACGTCTAAAAAACAGGGCCATGATTCCGTGGGTAATGGATCAGATTTCCGGATGGCTTATTTTGAAATGGATTCTGTGGCGGCCAGTTTTGACCTGGTAAAAGAAGTAAAGACCGAACTGGCGAAAAAGGAGAATGCCATCAATGCAGAAGTGGAAAAAATGACCCGGACCTTCCAGCAACGCTATGGCGAATTACAGAACAAAGCACAGGCAGGTTCCATGAACCAGGGAGAAGTAGATGCAGCCAGTCTGGAGCTGAAGAAAATGGATGATGATATCAAGGTACGTAAATCACAACTGGACCAGGAATACAGTGACCTGATGGTTCGTCGCCAGACAGAAATCAAGAACAAGATTGAAGACTTCCTCAAGGATTATAACAAGACCCGTAAATACTCCTATATCATTTCTTACGAACAGGGTCTTTTCTACTTCAGGGATTCAGCATACAATATCACGGTGGATGTGGTAAAGGGGCTGAATCAATTCTACAAGAAGAAAGACAAGTAATCAAATTTAGTGTAAGCCAAAAGAGATTCACCGCGGACCTGCCTGCCGGTAGGCAGGGAACAAGAGAACGCAGCGTCTACGCTGAGAAACTTAACCGCTATGACGCGATGGCGCTAAGAGGGATTCGCCGTAGAAGTGCAGAGGTCGTGGAGTTTTCGCAGAGAGCTATTTTGCGTTCTTAGCGGTCTTTGCGGGAAAAAACTATGGTATTTCAAGCGAACATAGCGTCCGGTAAGATGCGGGGAATATTGCCATAAAACTTTGCGTTCGCTGCTCCGTAGCGTCCGTTGCGGGAAATCTTTACATTTGCATCATGATTGATTTCAGGAAATTATTTGCTTCTTTTACCGGAATGAAAGCCGGTATCATAGGCGATGTGATGCTGGATACTTATATGTGGGGCCGGGTAGAGAGAATCTCTCCCGAAGCACCGGTGCCCGTTGTTTCCCTGAATAAGAAAGAATACCGCATCGGCGGGGCCGGCAATGTGGCCCTGAACTGTCAGTCATTAGGTGCTGCAGTTTCCATTCTATCCGTAACTGGAAATGATACAGACGGACTACTCCTGAAAGAACTTTTTGAAAGTAATAATATTGATACTTCCTTTCTGGTACAAAGCAACCAGCGCCGGACCACCAGTAAAACGAGGATCATCAGCCGGAATCAGCAAATGATGCGGCTGGATGATGAAATCACCACTAACCTGGAGGCTGAGGATGAAAAACTATTGTTGGATCAGGTTCAAAAATACATTGAGTCGGAAGATCCGGATATTATCATCTTCGAAGATTATAACAAAGGTGTGCTCACCGAATCACTCATTCAGGAAGTGACCAAACTTTGCAGGAAGGCAGGCGTTTTAACCGCAGTGGATCCGAAAAGAAAAAACTTCTTTGCTTACCGGAACACAGATATTTTTAAACCCAACCTGAAAGAAGTAAAAGAAGCTTTGAACCTGATTGCAGAGGGCATTTCACAGCCCATGCTGGAAGAAATTCATGCCGATTTAAAGCAACAGCTGGATCATCGGATATCTTTTATCACCCTCTCTGAAAAAGGAGTATTTTATCAGCTGGATCAGCAAACGGCCATCGTCCCATCCCATCTCAGAAATATTGCAGATGTATCAGGCGCTGGTGATACGGTTATTGCGGTGGCCGCCCTTGTTTATGCTGCCACTAAAAATGTTCACCTGATGGCCGAAGTGGCCAATATTGCCGGCGGATTGGTTTGCGAAGTGGTAGGTACTGCTTCCATTTCCAAGGAGCAGTTACTTCATGAATGCGAACTGTTATTGTCCTGATCTTTTTCGGATGACTCCATGGCCCGCGCATACAGGTTATTCAACGGGAAGTAAATTTCAGCAATGATCTTTACCAGGGCAAATACCAGTACAAAAATGGCTCCCAGTTTAAAAGTCAGGAACATACTGCCGAGTATAACTGTGAATTGCTGAATGATGATCCTTCCGTAAGGTTGAAACATCAGCATCAGCATCGGTGCATGCAAATAGTCTTTTCGTATCAAAAAAGGCAGTAGATCCCGCAGCAGGTAACTCAGGATGAAGATCAGTAGCATGATCCCAATATCCTGATTGATGAACTCCCAGAAATGAAAGAAGAAGTATTCAGGGCTTTTACCGGAAGGGGTGATGCCGCTTACTCCGGCAAAAATGGAAGTTTGCACCAAGGTGAAAATGCCATAGTGCATGATAAAGAAAACAATGAAGAAGAGCCCGCTTACACTCGACTGCTTTCCCTTACTATACCAATTATCTGTGCCCCGGGCCAGGGTAGCCATCAGTAATTTGAAAACGGTGAGGATGCCGAGGATCAGCGTTTCCATTGCATAAACGATAAACACTTCCACAGCACTCCAGCCCATAAACCATACACCGTACACTGGTAAGAGGTTGGCCAGGATGATGATCCAGTCGTTCCGGCTCAGTTTTTTCTGAAACAAAGATGTGGTAGGCATGCTACTAAAATAACTAAATTCGCCTTTTCAAATATACCGTATAACACGTATGTCATTATTTACGATTGCTGTGCATGGAGGAGCCGGAACCATCCGAAAGGAAGATATGAGTCCGGATATGGAATTGGCCTATAAACAGGGCTTACAGGAAGCATTGGATGCAGGCTATGCGGTATTATCCGCAAAAGGAGCTGCACTTGACGCCGTGATGGCTGCTGTGGTTTCCCTGGAAGATAATATCCTGTTCAATGCAGGCCGGGGATCGGTATTTGGGAAAGATGGTAAACATGAAATGGATGCAGCCATCATGGATGGAACTAACCTGGCCGCTGGTGCCGTTGCAGCCGTTACATCAGTCCGTAATCCCGTGAAACTGGCAAGAGCCATCATGACAGAGAGTCCACATGTAATGTTATCCGGCGCAGGGGCTCTTGAATTTGCAAAGCTCAGGGGTTTGCAGTTGGAAGATGAACAGTACTTCTATTCTGCATTTCGCTACGAGCAATGGCAGCAAATACAGGGCACCGATCAAACGGCACTGGACCATGATGTAAAACTGGCCGATGCTTCAGTAAGTAAAGCGGTTGGAGAGAAAAAATTCGGGACAGTAGGGGCTGTTGCCACCGACCAGTTTGGTAATATCGCTGCTGCAACAAGTACAGGCGGCATGACAAATAAACAATGGGGCCGTATCGGGGATAGTCCTATCATTGGGGCCGGTACCTATGCGAATAACCGGACCTGTGCCATCAGTTGTACAGGACATGGAGAACCGTTTATCCGTGCCGTAACGGCCTATGATGTCAGCTGCCTGATGGAATACAAGGGACTGACATTGGAGCAGGCCATGCAGGTGGTGGTGCATGATAAATTGATGAAAATTGATGGGGAAGGGGGGATGATTGGCGTAGATGCAAACGGTCATGCAGCAATGGTATTTAATAGTGAAGGCATGTACCGGGGGGTGAGGAATAGCAATGGTTTGAATAATGTTTTAATCTATCAGGGATCATGAAAAAATATGCGGTGATAGTGGCGGGTGGTGCAGGTATGAGAATGGGCGGCTCACTCCCCAAGCAATTTCTTTTACTGAAGGACAAGCCGGTACTTTATTATACCATTAAAACCTTCCTCGAATCTTATCCGGATATCCAGGTCATCCTGGTATTGCCGGTAGATTATACCGATATGGGACAGGAAATCATTGATGCCTGGTTTGATAAGGAAAGAATCAGAATCACTGCCGGCGGAGAAACAAGATTTCATTCTGTTCAGAACGGGCTCTCACTGATTGAAGAAGAGTCCATCATTTTTGTCCACGACGGAGTACGCTGTCTGCTCAGCACCGACTTAATTCATCGCTGTTACCAGCAGGCGGTGGAAACCGGTACCGCAATTCCTGCTATTCCATCAAAAGACAGTATCCGCCTCCTGACGGATGAAGGCAATGAAGCTTTCGACCGGAATAAGGTCATGCTGATACAAACACCGCAAACCTTTCACAGTAAGATACTAATCCCCGCTTTCCAGATTGATTACAAAGACAAATTCACTGATGAAGCTACTGTGGTAGAGGCTTTCGGGATGAAGGTTTCACTGGTGGAAGGGGAGGAAAGGAATATAAAAATTACAAGACCCGTGGATATTGTAATTGCTGAGCAATTGTTGAATGAAACTACCTTGTAAGTATAAGGTAGTTTCCAGTTATTTCTTTAGCCACTTCAGGAAAAAGGGCAGTCTGTTGATGCGGAGTGCCGGATAAGGTTCTTCAATAGCGCCAAATGCCCGGTAATAAGCAGCCAGTCCCGGGATATCAGATCCTTCAAAATCTAATGTATTGTTTGTTCCTGCCTGCTCCTGAATCAGGGCATCGATCAATGCATGAGAAGCACCCATTTCCCTGCCGGAAGGATGATTGCCTACCAGGATATAATACACCCGTTGGTGGGAAAAGAAAAAAACAGCAGATGCTCCCAACTGTTCTCCCTGGAAGATGCCATAGGTCCGGGCCATCTTTTTTTCTTTCAATACAGTGAATAATTTCCGGAACCGGTTGATATTGTCGGCCGATTCATGACCATGCTCCCGCATTTGTGCCGCAGCTAAACGAATCACCCCATCCACATCTATGTCAGTTCTCAAAGTCAAATCGGCCTGTGCTGATTTTTTGATATTCCTTTTCAGGTTCTCATTGTACTGATTGGCGAGGACTTCGTAGGGTCTGTTAAGCGGAAGGATAAAATTACTTCTCTTTGTAACAGTGGAAGACTGCGGCTGATTTCCGGCATTCAACAAAATGTCAATATACCGGAAGGAGGGTGGAATAGCTTTTATAAAATCATCACAGATGCCAGTTGTAACCGATTGTCCAAATACACCCAGCTGTGCCGTGATAAATGGCTGATATAAATATTTGATTCCCCAACGGCTGTTCCAGGTCAGGGGCATCACGGCTTCATAATCGTTTAATACCAGGGCATCCCAGTTCCGGGCCATTTGATCAAGGTAAAAGGAATAACCATAAATCAGTCCGTTGGTCGCTTGGCCAATGCATTGATCCCATTTGGATTTATCAATGTCCTGATGCCGGATATATTGTATATCCCTCTCCATTAGAAATTCAGGTTACGGTCAATCTTGCGGAAACTGAAATTGGACATATCGATGGAGAAAGAAATCTTTTTCCAGAATCTTTGTTTTTTCTCAATGGTAGACTGGATGTATTCCTTGTACACATTGCTATACAGCAACGGGATGTAGATATTAATTGTTTCTCTGAACAAAGGAATCTGCAGCCCCATGTCAAACAGGAAACGGTCAGATTCAGCATTGGGTTTCCAGGCTTCAGATTGAGTGCCCAGGTCAAAAAATATTTTCAGTGGAATCTTTACCGGCAAGATGGAGAGCGGATTCACGGCATCTGGAATCGTGGTACTGAAATTCGCTGCAATCAGCCAGTCATCTGTTTTGCCAACCTTATCGGCGAGTAAATCAGTTCTTACTTTAAATGCACCATCCCTGACCATGATCTGCTGACTGGCAAAGCCTTCAAATTTATTCCTGCCAATAAAGTAGTCATTATAAGTGTAATCCTCATATCCATTGGCCCCGGTCATGTTCAAATGATAACGGTCAGTAGCAAATTGTTTGGTGAATGTTTTGGAACCGTTATAAAAAAACTTACCGGCAAAGAAACGAACATCCAATCCTCCTTTTTTAGGATAATTGAAAAAGTAGTTACCTGTAAAAGCCGTTCTTACAAAATCTTTGCCCTGCTCAATTTTCAATTCTCCTTTATAAGGATAAAGGACCCGGTTATTTTCAATCACAATTCGCAGCTGGTTAAGGGTACGGTTATTATCCGTGATCCTGTATTTGGTGCTGATGGTCGTGTCAATACCACTGATCACCGTATCACGATAAAAACCCAATCCGTCTTCACTGATCAGGTAGGACCTGAACTGGATAAAACGGTTCATACTGCTACGGGGGTCTTTTTCTTTCAGGGTGAGTTTAATACCCGGTACAATTTTCGTAAAGCCGAGGTAGTTTTTTTTGTTGTCGCTATCGGTATAGGTATCAGCCGTAAAAGTGGAGGCATTCACACCCAGTTCCACTTTGCGAAACAGCTGATTGGGGTAAAAACTATAATACAGGAAACCCAGACCGGTTAATTTTTTGCTGCCGGTGGCATACATCGGTGCAGCCAGGAATTGTAAACGGGGTGGTGGGAATTTCATGTTGGTGACAAAAGCCCCGGCCATAAACTTGTCATAACTATTGGCACCCAAAGCAGGTCCAAAAAGTATCAGGTTTTTAGTGGGTTTTTTACTCCATTGTTCCAGTGATTTGATATTGCCGATAAAAGCAACTTTTGTTCCGGTGCTTTTCTGATTGGGGAGCAGGCCGTTCTTTTCGAGTAGTTCAAATGCTATATCGAGATTTTTTTCACTCACTTCTTCCAGTACTTTTTTGAAATCTTCCGGTTCCGGATGTTTGAACTGCCAGCGTTGAAAATATTGTTGCATCGCCTGCTGGAAAGTGGCAGGACCCAACAGTGTTTCCAGGTACTGCATCCATGCCGATGTTTTGTAATAGGCAATCATGGCGTAATTGAGCAGGCTCAGACTGTCGGAACTGGTTTTAATCGGCTGATCCATTTTTTCAACCACCTGTGTTTCGAATAACAATTGTTCCAGTTTTGGGGAAGCGCCATAATAGCGCTCACTGTATTTGTTCTCATAAAAACTGTTCAGCCCTTCATCCATCCAGGGATGTTTTCTTTCATTGCTGGCAAGGATACCATAGAACCAGTTATGTCCGATTTCATGGGCAATGACTTTGTCAAGTGCTTTCGGATTGTCTACCGGGCTAATCACAGTAATCGTGGGATACTCCATTCCGCCGCCAAAACTTTCAGGTCCCTGTACTACCTGTACAACAGGGTATGGATATTCTCCCACCTGTGATGAATAGTGTTGAATGGCCTGTTTAGCATAAGTGGCACTTTTGCTCCAGTCCTTTTTTTGATCAGGGGTGTAATAAGTGATCACATCCACTTTTTTACCGGAGGCCAGCATACAGGTATCGATGCTCACGATAAAGCGTTTATCGGCAAACCAGGCAAAATCATGGATACGGTCCTGTTTGTATTGCAGGGTTTTGGTGGAAGGGTCAGAATCAGGAAATGTCTGATAACTGGTTTTATACTGTCCAGCAGCATTTTTTGTTTTTTGTTTCACCGGTTCCCAGCTAAACTGGCTTCTTGTTTGCAGCCAGGCTTTTTCGTTTTCATCCTGCAGAACGCCGGTGGCGGCCACCACATAGTTCTTTGGCACCGTAATACGAACGTCAAAGCTGCCGAATTCACTGTAAAATTCTCCCTGATCCAGATAGGGCATGGGGTGCCATCCATTTTTATCATATACCGCCGGTTTGGGATACCATTGGGTAGCCTGGTAGCTTTGCCCTTCATGTCCGCCTCTTGAAAAATTAAATGGCAGCTGTACATGGAAGGGAGTACTGAGGGTAATTTTTTGCCCGGGCGCAAGCGGCTGAGGTAAATTGACTTTTACAATATCAATATACTGCGGATGATCTTCCATGGGGGCCGTACTGCCATTCACTTTAAAGTCCAGCTGGTTGATATAGCCTTTCTCTTCTTTGGATGAAAAATAAAACCGGGTACTGCCATTTTCCAGTTGCTGATCAGTAAAAGCTGTTTTATCGTTTTTGTAAGCGTTGGGCCAGCAATGGAACCAGATAAATTTCAGTGTGTCGGGAGAATGATTCGTGTACTCAATCTTAGCAAAACCGTTGAGAGAATGTTCCTTGTCATTGAGGGTAACATCAATCAGATAATTGACCTGCTGCTGCCAGTAGGGCTTTTGGCTATTGACCATGGTCAAAAAGCAGTAAGTAGTCAGGAAAAGAAGGAATTTCTTCAATGGGATATAGTTTCTCAAAAATATAAAAACAATTCGTCAATTCTTGACATTGTAAGGCTAATCTTAAAACCCACTCCTGTTTTTAAACCCCACTAGCCACTTGCTATTACACTTGCAGCCACTCGCTACTTGCCTTTCCCTTTGAAAATAATCCGCAACGTATGGATCATGATCCTGAAATCAAGTGCCAGAGAAATATTCTCAATATACACCAGGTCGTACTTGCTTCTTTCGATCATTTCTTCCACATTTTCGGCGTAGCCAAACTGCACCATTCCCCAACTGCTGAGTCCTGGTTTTACCTTGAGCAGGTATTTGTAAAAAGGATGACGGGGAATAATCTGGTCGATATAATAACGACGTTCTGGCCGGGGACCTACGAGGCTCATTTGTCCGATCAGGATATTCCAGAGCTGTGGTAATTCATCCAGCCGCCATTTGCGCATCAGTCTGCCCCATTTGGTGATCCGGGGGTCAAGGTCAGAGGAAAGAGAAGGCCCGTCTTTTTCTGCCCCATCAATCATGGAGCGGAATTTAAACATGGTAAATGGCTTGCCTTTATAGCCAATCCTTTCCTGCGCAAAGAAAATAGGACCAGGTGATGATAGTTTTACACGGATCGCAGCAAAGAGCATCAGGGGTGATAGCAGGATCAATCCGAGTAATGAGAGACCAACATCCAGCAGTCTTTTGATATTTTGCTGCCATTGCGGCATCAACCCGGTTTGCAGGTCAATAAGTGCAGCACCCATTACATTGCTGGTTTTCACGGAACCGGAAAGAATATCCAGTGTATCGGGCAATATTTTTACTTCCACATCTTTTTCACTGAGCCGGTTGATCAATGATTCCAGCAAATCTTTTTTCGATTTATCAATGGCCAGTACCACCAATCTGATCTGTTCTCGATCAATAATGGTTTCCAATTCTTCCAGGTTGCCGGACTTTGGTAATAATTTGGAGAGCCCGTTTTTACCTTCTGTTTCCGTGGGGATGAAGCCGGTATAGTGAAAGCCGCCATCGAGCAGACTTTTGGCTGTTTCCCGGAAGATGCGTGTAGCTGTATCGCAGTTGCCCAGCAGCAGGGTATTGAACTGCACTTTTCCGTTAAGTAATTGTTTTTTCACCCGGCTCAGGATCAGCCATCGGCCGAAAAATGTCAAACCGAAATGAAGGGTGAATAATACCAGAAAGGCGGAATAATAATAACGGTAATCGTTTTCTGCATCATCCAGCAGGAAGGCAAAGAATAAAATAATGCATCCGAGTAAACTGCAGATAAAAGTACTGGTGAATTCGTACAATCTGGATTTACTGTACAGTGAATGATAGGCACCCAGGATGGTATAAAGGATCAGCCATCCCACAGGAATAAAAACAATCCCCAGCCAAAACTTATTATCGGTTTGTAAAACACCGGTATCGGTCACGGGTTGTCCCAGTATGGCTCTGCGGATAAAAAAGAAAAGAGCCCAGGCGAGGGAGGCCATGATAAAATCAATGATGGCATACCAGGCAATGGATATTTTCTTTCGGGAGCTCATGAACGGCTGATGATATTATTCCCGATTTTATCCAGGATCTGGTGCGCCACATCCATGGCCATCAGTCCGTCCACTTCCGTAACTGTAGTGCGGGTATTTTGTTCGATTGCATTTTTAAAGGCCGTCAGTTCTTCTTTGATGGCATTCACTTCCGGGATCAGTGGATTAGCCATAGCAATGGTTTTTTTGCCACTGGGAGTTTCAATATCAAAAGCAAAAACATTGGAGTCCTGCGGCTCTTTCAGTTTGATCACTTCTGTTTTTTTGTTCAGGAAATCAATACCGATATAAGAGTCTTTCTGGAAGAGACGGATCTTGCGCATTTTTTTCATCGAGATCCGGCTGCTGGTCAGATTGGCCACACAGCCGTTATTGAATTCAATCCGCACATTGGCGATATCGGGTGTTTCTGTCATTACAGCCACCCCGCTGGCGGAAATACTCTTTACATCACTTTTTACGATACTGAGGATGATATCAATGTCATGGATCATCAGGTCCAGGATTACACTCACTTCAGTTCCTCGGGGATTGAATTGCGCCAGGCGATGCACTTCAATAAACATGGGATTTAAAGGCATGCCCTTGATAGCGAGAAAGGCGGGGTTGAAACGTTCCACATGTCCCACCTGGCATTTGATACCGGACTCTGCGGTAAGCTTTACCAGCTGCCGGGCTTCTTCCATGGTATTGGCCAGGGGCTTTTCTACAAAAACATGTTTACCCTTTTTGATGGCTTTTTCGCAGAGTTCAAAATGATAATTCGTGGGGGCCACCACATCAATGGCATCGCAGGCATCAATCAGGCTGTCGGCATCGAGAAAGCGGGGGAGCTGGTATTTATCGGCGACTTCACGGGCTGTATCATCGTTGGGATCATAAAAACCAACGATCTCGGTACCCTGGATTTCTTTCCAGTTATTCAGATGGAATTTGCCCAGGTGACCAACGCCAAATACGCCTACTTTGAACATAACAATGAATTAATCAGCAAAGATAAACATTCAATGTTCTGGCAAAGAAGGAATTATAAACAGATGTGCTTAGAGAATAGCCGACCGGTTCACATAAGCGGGGTGATAAATAAACATACAGGAACCATTGCGGATGGTATTGATAACAGGAGTGGCAAGGTTGCTGGGAACGGCCGGACAACCCTGGCTGCGACCAATATATCCCTGGCTCTGCACATAGGAATCGTTGACATAATTGGCACCATGTACAACGATACCTCTTTCATAGGCATTGTCATTGATTCCGGGTTCCAGACCTTCCAGTTTGAGGGAATAACCGTTCTTGCCTTCATAGGTTTCCCGGGTAATATAAAAGCCCGGACTGCTCATAAAGGATGAATGCTGGTTGGAAAACTGATTGGCCATTTCTTTTCCTGAATTGCGGCCATGTGATACGAGGGTATTGTAGATCACCCGGTAATTTTTCATATCGAGGATAAACAATCTTTTCTCGCTGCTGGGTTTGCTGAAATCGATGATGGAGATGATGGAATCGTTCAATAAGCGTCCTTCTTCGAGGAGCCGCTCAAAACCTTTTTTGGCGTATTCAAAAGCATCCCGGCTCAGGCCGCGTAACTGTAACTGCAGGCTATCGTAAACGGATCGGCCTGGGTTACTGATCAGCAGGGAGTCGGAGGGCTGACTGCTCGTAGAACCGGCCGGGGGGTGGAAAAACAATTTGCTGCCCGTGGCAGATTTGGCAAAGGCAAAGGGTAAATGAAGGATGCCGATGACCATTGAAGTAATAAACAGATAGAAAGCCTTAACTCTTTTCATGTGCTACATAACCCTGTAAAGGCAGGGCGCCATTAACCGTTCAGTGTAAACGCAGGTTCAGGAAATTTCTTGTTCTTGCAGCAGTGGTTGTGGAAAACTCGGATTACCGAGGCTAAATCAGAGTGCAAATTTACTGAATACCGGGGCAGCTGTACTGTTAAAGCGGGGCGATGGCCCCATTTATTGAGTCAGATCATTAAACAGCGCTTTCTGGGGTTGATTACCGTACTATTTTGAACAAAAAGCCGGGTTTGGATTTAAGGATGTTTTCCCGTCTTACCGTGGAACCTTAAAAAACAAAAACATTTGGATGAAAAACCTCCGGCTGTTATCTTTGCACTCCTTAAAAAAGCAACTGATTTCAGTGGCTGAAGAAGGTAAACGGATCGGTAGTTCAGTTGGTTAGAATGCCGCCCTGTCACGGCGGAGGTCGCGGGTTCGAGTCCCGTCCGGTCCGCAGGAAGCTCCACAGCAATGTGGGGCTTTTTGTTTTTAAAGTAGTTCAGGAAGTATTGGTCGTACAGTAGGTGAAATTGCCGCCCTGTCATCCCCACAGCATTGTGGGGACGGTGTTCGAGTCCCGTCCGGTCCGCAGAAAGCTCCACAGTAATGTGGGGCTTTTTGTTTTTAAAGTAGTTCAGGAAGTATTGGTCTTACAGTAGGTGAAATTGCCGCCCTGTCATCCCCACAGCATTGTGGGGACGGCGTTCGAGTCCCGTCCGGTCCGCAAAGAGCTCCACAGCAATGTGGGGCTTTTTGTTTTTAGGACTTCAGGATTGGTCCTAGAATGCTGCCCTGTCATCCCCACAGCATTGTGGGGACGGTGTTCGAGTCCCGTCCGGTCCGCAAGAAGCTCCACAGTAATGTGGGGCTTTTTGTTTTTTGTAGATCAGTTGGTTAGAATGCCGTCCTGTCATCCCCACAGCATTGTGGGGACGGTGTTCGAGTCCCGTCCGGTCCGCAGAAAGCTCCACAGTAATGTGGGGCTTTTTGTTTTTAAAGTAGTTCAGGAAGTATTGGTCTTACAGTAGGTGAAATTGCCGCCCTGTCATCCCCACAGCATTGTGGGGACGGTGTTCGAGTCCCGTCCGGTCCGCAGAAAGCTCCACAGTAATGTGGGGCTTTTTGTTTTTAAAGTAGTTCAGGAAGTATTGGTCTTACAGTAGGTGAAATTGCCGCCCTGTCATCCCCACAGCATTGTGGGGACGGTGTTCGAGTCCCGTCCGGTCCGCAGAAAGCTCCACAGCAATGTGGGGCTTTTTGTTTTTTGGGACTTCAGTTGGTTAGAATGCTGCCCTGTCATCCCCACAGGATTGTGGGGACGGGTTCGAGTCCCGTCCGGTCCGCAGGAAGCTCCACAGCAATGTGGGGCTTTTTGTTTTTAAAGTAGTTCAGGAAGTATTGGTCGTACAGTAGGTGAAATTGCCGCCCTGTCATCCCCACAGCATTGTGGGGACGGTGTTCGAGTCCCGTCCGGTCCGCAGAAAGCTCCACAGCAATGTGGGGCTTTTTGTTTTTGAGCAGGTTAAGGAGTATTGGTTGATCTCTCTTTGATTATCGGGATGGTGAGAATGCCGCCCTGTCATCCCCACAGCATTGTGGGGACGGGGTTCGAGTCCTGTACGATTTTGATGAAGAATTGAGAAATCTTTGATTTTTGTATGGATGGCTTATTATGTGTATATCATCCAGAGTGCAAAAGATATGAGTTATTATAAAGGGTACTCTTGTGATCCTGTTATCCGATTGCATCAGCACAATAACAGGGAATCAACTTATACTGCTGGAAAATGCCCTTGGAAACTCGTTTATGTGGAAGAATTGAGTTCGAAAAAAGAAGCGTTGATCCGGGAAAAAAATCTAAAGAAAGCTACAAGGGAACGAATTGAAGCGTTAATTAATCACCCTAAAAATGTCGTGGAGCGTTTTCTAGGGAATTGAAAGGTGATAACTTGGATGTAAATCATTCAATATTCCAGCTTGGGAAAATTGCCGCCTTGTCATCCCCACAGCATTGTGGGGACGGCATTCGAGTCCCGTCCGGTCCGCAGAAAGCTCCACAGTAATGTGGAGCTTTCTGTTTTTAAGAATTTCCCCTCTGGAATCATTGCCCGGGAAATAACCAGAATGAATAGCATCACCTGCTTTTGTCCCTGATTATCAATTATTAGCCCCTAAAACCGCCATTATCATATAATCCTTAATTTAGCCCCTCATTTTACAGCTTATGCCAACTGATGCCAACAGGCAATTTCTGGATTTTGAGAAGCCCATCAAGGACCTGATCGATGAGATACAGACCATGCGGCACCGCCAGGAAAAGACCAAGATTGATTTTTCCGATTCCATTCAGAAACTGGAAGCAGGGATTCTTGAGAAAAGAAAGGAAATCACCCACAATCTCAGCAGCTGGCAAAGAGTACAGCTGAGCCGCCATCCTGATCGCCCCTATACCTTGAAGTACATCGATAAAATGACTACACAGTTTGTGGAGTTATATGGTGACCGCAATGTAAAGGACGATAAAGCCATGGTGGGCGGCTTTGCCTCACTGGATGGAGAAACCGTGATGATCATTGGTCAGCAAAAAGGAATCAATACCAAGATGCGCCAGATGCGGAATTTTGGAATGGCTAATCCCGAAGGCTACCGCAAAGCTCTCCGCCTGATGAAGCTGGCAGAGAAATTCAATAAACCCGTTATTACACTCATTGATACGCCCGGTGCCTATCCTGGACTGGAAGCAGAAGAAAGAGGACAGGGAGAAGCCATCGCCCGGAATATTTATGAAATGATCCGGCTGAAAGTACCCGTGATCTGTGTGATCATTGGAGAAGGTGCTAGCGGTGGAGCATTGGGTATTGGTGTAGGCGACAGAGTGTATATGATGGAAAATACCTGGTACACGGTGATCTCTCCCGAAAGCTGCTCCTCCATTCTCTGGCGCAGCTGGGATAAAAAAGAAGTGGCCGCTGAACAACTCAGACTGACCGCTGAAAAAATGAAAGGCTTTGGACTGATTGACGGCATCATCCCTGAACCATTTGGTGGTGCTCATTGGGATTACCAGGAAGCAGCGAATATTCTGAAAGATTTTCTGGCGCCCGTGCTGAAAGAATTAAAGACCATACCAGCTGAACAACGCGTGAGCAACCGGATTGAAAAGTTTGGGAAGATGGGATTTTGGGAAGAAGTTTAGTGTGAGCAGTGCAGTCATCAGTCGACAGTCAGCAGTCGACAGTCAGCAGTCATCAGTCGACAGCGTTTCATATTAGTCAGGCAATTAAAAAATAAATCAGAAGAATGTCGCTAAGGGAGAAATTTACAGGTACGGGAATTGCCATCGTTACTCCTTTTCAGGAAGATGGAAGTATAGACTGGGAAAGTTACAGCCGACTCATCGAGTTCTGGATCAGTAGTAAGGTGGAATACCTTGTCGTACTGGGTACCACCGGTGAAAGTGCTACTATTCATGGAGCAGAAAAGCAGGAAGTTTTTTCTTTTGTGGCCAGAGAAGTGGCTGGTCGCCTGCCCCTGATGGCTGGTATCGGCGGGAATGATACCCATGAAGTAGTGCAGGCCATCACCGGATTTGATCTGAAAGGTTATGATGCCATTCTTTCTGTCAGCCCCTATTATAATAAACCCAACCAGGAAGGAATTTTCCAGCATTATAAAGCTTTGGATGCTGCAACGCCATTGCCCATCATGATGTATAATGTGCCATCCCGCACGGGGATGAGTGTGACTGCAGCAACCCAACTACGCATTGCCCGTGAACTGAAAAATATCTTCGGTACCAAGGAAGCCAGCGGCAATTTTGATCTGCTGAACCAGCTGATTAAAAACAAACCGGATGATTTCCTCGTGGTCAGCGGTGATGATCCCATTACCCTGCAGATGATTGCACAGGGTGCAGAGGGTGTCATCTCCGTTGTAGCCAATGCTTATCCCAAGGATTTTTCAGAGATGGTTCGCCTTTGTTTACAAGGAGATTTTAAAAAAGCGGCACCCCTTCATTATAAATACATCGACATCATTTCTTCCCTATTTGCAGAAGGCAGTCCCAGCGGGGTCAAAGCCTATCTTGCTGAAATGGGTCTTTGTAAGAATACTTTCCGCTTACCTGTATACAAAGTCAGCGATGGGCTGATGGATCAAATCAGGCAACTGATGAAGGCGGCACAGTAATCAAAACATCCCATGCAGCGGTTCCTCATCATATTGATTTTCTTTTGTTCAACCACATTTGCGCAAACCGTTCGTTTCACACTGGTATCATTACCGGCTAATCATCCAGCCGGTTCATCCATTTTTATTGCCGGTTCCTTTAATCAATGGAATCCGGCTGACCCACAATTCAAATTCCAGTCTGATTCGGCAGGGCAATTTTATTTACAGGTCAATCTTCCCGCAGGAAATCATGCATACAAAATCACCCGGGGTAGCTGGGAGAAAGTAGAATGCACGGCAAACGGCGCTGCTATCGACAACCGGCAACTGAATCCTGCAACCAGCACTGAAGTAAAACTATCCGTAGCAGGATGGCAGGATTTGCTGGGTGTAAAAGAAAAATTACCGACGTTCAGTAAGCAAGTAAGCATACTCGATACTGCTTTTTATATCCCGCAATTAAAACGGAAGCGAACTATCCGTGTCTATTTACCGGCAGATTATGCAGGATCCAAAAAAAGATACCCGGTGATGTATATGCATGACGGACAGAATCTGTTCGATGACCGGACTTCCTACGCAGGTGAATGGGGGGTGGATGAATACCTGGATTCGATGATTAAAAAGCCCTGTATTGTGGTGGCTATTGATAATGGCGGCTCGTACAGGATGAATGAATACTGTCCTTTTGACTTCGTACTCGGTCGGGATCAATCCGAAAAGCAAAAGGGAGAGGGGAAGGACTATGTTTCATTTATTGTGAATACCCTGAAACCTTTTATTGATAAAAAACTGCGGACTAAAAAAGAAAAGGAGCATACGTTTATTGCCGGTTCTTCCATGGGCGGACTGATTTCGCTCTATGCAACACTGGCTTATCCCAAAACCTTTGGCGGTGCCGGTGTTTTTTCACCCTCTGTCTGGATCTGTAAAAAAGAATTACTGGCCTATGCTAAAACAAAAGGCCCTTCATTGCACTCCCGTATTTTCTTCTATAGCGGGAAACAGGAAAGTCGGGAAATGGTCCCTGATATGCTGACTGTATTTGAAACACTGCAAAAACAATCAAAATCAAAGATGACGGTAGTGATCAGGGATGAAGGTCAGCACAACGAAAGAACCTGGAGAAAGGAATTGCCGGGATTTTTCCAATGGATACTCAGGAATTAAATTTCGTAACAAACCCCTTCGAGCGCCAGGCTGGTCTCGGGGAATACTTCCCTGGCTTCCTGTTCAAATTCTTCCAGGGTATCATATTTGCTGCTGAAATGCCCGATCAGTAATTTTTTAACCCCGGCTTTAACGGCCATCTCCGCTGCCTGCTTACTGGTAGAATGAAAACGGGCTTCAGCCCTTTCCCGCAGATTATCCAGGTAAGTGGTCTCATGATAAATCATATCGAAACCTTCGATATGGGGAATCAGGGATTCATCATACCGGGTATCCGCACAAAAAGCATAACGCCGGCCGGGTTCGCCGGGAGCGGTTACCCATTCATTTTTAACCAGGCTGCCGTCTTTGCGGGTATAGTCTTCGCCGTTCTTGAGCCGGTCGTAAAAGGATTGGGGAATTTCAAATGATCTGGCTTGTTCAGGGAGTAGGGAGCGCGCCTTCTTTTTCTCCGTAAAACTAAAGCCATAGCATTCAATCCGGTGATTGGTCCGGAAGCATTTAACCGTCAGTTTATCGGTATCGACCAGGGTGGCAGGTCCGGTAATGGTATGTAATTGTAAAGGGAAACAAAGCTGGGTATCGGCCACTTTGAGTTGCAACTCGATGATTTCTTTCAAGGGCGAAGGACCAAATACATGCATTTCCTGCTGGTGACTTAACAAGCCAAGGGTGTTCAGCAGGCCGATCAATCCAAAATAGTGATCACCGTGCAGGTGGGAGATAAAAATATGTGAGATCTTGCTCCGGCGAATCTTGTAATTGATCAATTGGATCTGGGTTCCTTCTCCACAATCGACGAGGTAGTTCTGGCCATCGAGGGTGACTACCTGACTGGTGGGATGACGGTCAAAGGCCGGGTACAGCAGAATTATTACCAAGAATTGTGACTGAAAACATCAGGTGCCGGGTTTTGGTGTGGTCGCTCAGACAGAACAAAACTAAGACTAAACCGGGTTCTCATTCGCTGCATCTTCGTCGCCGAACATTTCTCTTTCCATTTCCTCCATTTGCACAATATCCCAGGCTTCGGATTCGGTCGGGGTTACATTCATTAACTCGAGCAATTCCTGCTGGTCCAGGTAGTCCTCCACGGCCTGTTGCAATTCACAAATCACAAAAGAAGCCCCGCTTTCGTAGAATTGCTGCTGGATTTCCACCAGTTTTTCAGCGGCCGCCTGTTCTACCGTGCCGACCTCACCCAACCGGAGCACCAGGTTCCTGACCTCATTTCCAGCCGGCCGGGCGTCATTTTGCAGGTAGGAAAGCAGGTATTCCGCCATTTCCCCTGTCATACTAGCAGATAAAACAGGTTCTGACAGTGTTACAACATGGAATTTTTCTTTGGTATCAGATTTGACATTTATCATTTGTAGTGGGTTTCAGCATTTAACAACCCCGGGGGAGGCTGCCGCTAAAATGGAAAGCTGTTAAAACTGTCAGGTAAAAACAACTTAACTTATCAACATTCCGTTTATAATAACGGGCAAACCCGAACCGATTTTATTTGTTAATATTGTAGCACAACCAATTATCTTCAATGGATAACAATTTTTCAGCACAGGTTAAAGAGATTATTTCTTTTAGTCGGGAGGAAGCACTCCGGCTGGGAAATGATTTTATTGGCACCGAACACCTCCTGCTCGGACTGATCAGAGAGGGTGATAATACTGCCGTCAAGATCCTCAAAAGTTTCAATGTAGACCTTTACGAACTTCGAAAGGAGATTGAACTGGCCGTGAAAGACAAGACTGGTAAGAATATTGCCAATATCAATAGCTTGCCTTTGACCAAGCAGGCAGAGAAAGTAATACGTGTAACCGTACTGGAGGCCAAGGCCCTGAAAAGTACCACGGTGGAAACGGAACACCTGATGTTGTCGATCCTCAAAAACAAGGAGAATATTGCCACGCAGATACTGAATCAGTTTGATGTGGATTATGACCTCTTCCGTCAGGAACTGGGTATTGTAAAATCCAATGATCCCCGGGCTGAATTCCAGGATGAGAATGAAGATGATTTTGATGAAGAGAAGAAATTTTCTCAGTCTAAAGGCAGTGCCAAACAAGGGGCTTCAAAAAGCAAAACGCCTGTGCTTGATAATTTCGGTCGTGATATCACCAAGATGGCTGAACTGGGGGCACTGGATCCCATTGTGGGCCGGGAATCTGAAATTGAAAGAGTTTCTCAGATTCTTTCCCGCCGTAAAAAGAATAACCCGATCCTGATCGGTGAACCCGGTGTGGGTAAAACCGCCATTGTGGAAGGTCTGGCTCTCCGGATTGTACAAAGAAAAGTATCCCGTGTTTTATTTGATAAGCGGGTGATCTCGCTGGACCTGGCAGCCCTGGTTGCCGGTAGTTGCAATGTATTGGTGCCTCCACCCTTGATGAATACAGGATGTACATTGAAAAAGATGGTGCCCTGGATCGTCGTTTTCAGAAAGTGGTGATTGATCCGCCCAGTGTGGAGGATACCATCAAGATCCTCAACAATATCAAATCCAAGTACGAGGATTACCATAATGTCAACTACGATGATGAAGCGATTGATGCCTGTGTGAAACTGAGTGATCGTTATGTTACTGACCGCCTGCTTCCGGATAAAGCCATTGATGTAATGGATGAAGTAGGAGCGAGAGTGCACCTGAAGAATATCAATGTGCCGCAAACTATTGTGGATCTGGAGCAGAAGATTGAAGATGTGAAGAATGAAAAGAATAAAGTGGTGAAGAGCCAGAAATTCGAAGAGGCAGCTTCCCTGCGGGATACGGAGAAAAGATTGCAGGAAGAACTGGAAAAAGCCAAATCCGACTGGGAAGAAGAAAGCAAACACAAAAGATTCCCGATCGGGGAAGAAGATATTGCAGAAGTGGTGAGCATGATGACCGGTATTCCTGTGAAAAGAATGGTACAGGCTGAAACCGATAAACTGCGCCGCATGGCAGAAGAAATGCGCGGCATGGTGGTAGGTCAGGATGAAGCGATTCAGAAAGTGGTAAAAGCCATTCAGCGGAACAGGGTAGGTTTAAAAGATCCGAAAAAGCCGATTGGTACTTTTATTTTCCTCGGACCTACCGGGGTGGGTAAAACCGAACTGGCCCGTGCACTGTCACGCCATATGTTTGATTCCGAAGACTCCCTGGTGAGGATTGATATGAGTGAATACATGGAGAAATTCACCGTGAGCAGACTGATCGGAGCGCCTCCCGGTTATGTGGGGTATGAAGAAGGTGGTCAGCTGACCGAGCGGGTTCGCCGCAAACCATATAGTGTGATCCTGCTGGATGAGATTGAAAAAGCACACCCTGATATTTATAATATCCTGTTGCAGGTACTGGATGATGGGCAATTAACGGATGGACTGGGTAGAAAAGTAGATTTCAAGAATACCCTGATCATCATGACTTCCAATATCGGTGTCAGGCAGCTGAAGGATTTTGGAACAGGGGTTGGGTTTACCACCAGCTCTAAAATGGAAAACGAGGATGAAGCTAATAAGGCAGTCATTGAAAAAGCGCTGAAGAAAACCTTCTCTCCCGAATTCCTGAACAGGATTGATGATGTGGTGATCTTCAATAGTCTTTCCAAAGATCATATTTTCAGCATCATTGATATCCTGATGAAAGGGGTAATGAAAAGGCTGGCCAATCTGGGCTTTAGTCTGGAATTAACCGAAGATGCCAAGACCTTCCTCGCCGATAAAGGATATGATCAGCAGTTTGGTGCCAGACCTTTACACCGGGCCATCCAGAAATACCTGGAAGATCCGCTGGCGGAAGAAATCCTGAACCTGAATGTAAAAGCAGGGGATGTGCTGATCGCAGATGCTGATACAGAGAATGGAAAACTCAAATTCTCGTTCAAAGCAAAATCAGAGGAGCCGACCAAGGCTTAAGACAGATATTTAACACAGGAGAGGAGCAGCTGAAGAGTTGCTCCTTTTTTTTGTAAAAAAATAACAAGATACAATAAGCAAAAAAAGATACAAGATACAAGAGACAAATAAGCACCGAAATAGAAAATTAAAAAGGTGTCCCAGAGTTAATGGTTTCTTTTTGCTAGGCGATTGCGTGAAAAAAGAAACAAGATACAAGAGACAAATAAGCACCGAAATAGAAAATTAAAGGTGTCCCAGAGTTAATGGTTCCTTTTTGCTAGGCGATTGCGTGAAAAACAGATACAAGAGCAAATAGAAAATTAAAAAGGTGTCCCAGAGTTAATGGTTTCTTTTTGCTAGGCGATTGCGTGAAAAAAGAAACAAGAGACAAGAAACAAATAAGCACCGAAATGAAAAATTAAAGGGTACCCGAGAGTTACTGGTTTCTTTTTACTACGCAATTGCGTAAAAATCAAAAGCCTTGTAAAAGCGGAGGCCCTTTAATTTCTGATTTTTAGTTTATTTGGTTCTTGTGTCTTGTATCTTGAATTTTTTTTACTACGCAATTGCGTAAAAATCAAAAGCCTTGTAAATACGGAGACCCTTTAATTTCTGATTTTTAATTTATTTGGTTCTTGTATCTTGTTTCTTTGTTTTTTAGATAATATCCCAATATCTACGCCCCCGCTTCAACTGAATACTTAATTTTGTCCCTGAATCATGTCAAGGAAAATCATCATAACCATCGATGGCTGGAGCAGTTGCGGCAAAAGCACACTGGCTAAGCAACTGGCCAGGGAGCTGGGTTATGTATATGTTGACAGTGGTGCTATGTACCGGGCTATCACGCTTTACTTTTTGCGGAATCATATTGACTGGACAGAAAAGGAAGAAGTAATGCAGGCCCTGAAGGATATCAACCTGGAGTTTGTATTCAATAGCTCCAAGAATGTGAGTGAGATTTATTTGAATGATGAGAATGTGGAGTATGTGATCCGTGACCTGGTGGTGGCTGAAAAAGTAAGTGATATTGCTGCCATCAAAGAAGTGCGGGATTTTGCGGTTGCCCAGCAGCAGAAAATGGGGGCGAAGAAAGGAATTGTTATGGATGGAAGGGATATTGGGACCGTAGTATTCCCTAAAGCCGAGCTGAAAATATTCATGACCGCAGATAACGGCATTCGGGTAGAAAGGCGGTTCCGTGAGTTATTTGATAAAAACCCAAATGTCAGTATTGAAGAAGTAAAGAATAACCTGGAAATGCGGGATTATATTGATTCTCACCGGGAGGTTAGCCCCCTTAGGCAGGCAGATGATGCACTGGTATTAGATAATACCCATCTCAATGAAAAAGAGCAGTTTGAAAAAGCCTTAAACTGGGTGAAACTGAAATTGTCAGAAAAAAAAATCGGTTAAAGCTTGCATATCCGAAAAACACGAAGTAATTTTACAGCCGCTAGAATAATCCGTACCAGTACTCCTCCGTTAAAGCCACTTTTCAATCCAACTATTTTTCTATGTAAGGAACTGCCTCAGGGCTCTTGCAGACCTGTATGTATTATCCAATCCCTCTGTATCCACCAACTGATTCCATTCTATCCTCAAAGCCCGAAATTCAATCCTTTCTGATGACCTGTTCCAGTAACTGTGATCACCGTTAACGCGGATGAATCAACTCGTCATATTCTTAAACATTGAATTTTTAAAACTTTGAGCATGAAAAAGAACATTTTTACTATTATCACATTATTTGGACTGCTGTTTTCCGGCAATCTGATTGCCCAGACTCTTACAGCATCACCTTCCACGATTGTACAACCCAGTTCTGGTACTGTATCTGTTACCCTGACCCGTTCCGGTTCCTGGGGTTCTTCAGGAAGCTATAGTCTTACTACCAGTTCTGCTACTGGTATCAGTACGCCTGCATCATTTCCATTTAACTGGGGAACTGGTACCACAGCTACTATTACTTTTACCACCAGCGCCATAGGAACTTACACCTTTACCCTGACAAGGAATGGAGTGTCACAACAAGCAACAGTTGTTGTGGAAGCACCCGCACCGATCGGTTGTAATGGTCAGTATTATGTAAGTTATGGTTCAGCCAATGGGGCCAGTTCTACGACTTCCATGGTTAAACTTGGTTTTGCCGGAAGCACCATTACTTCTAATCCTTTTGCTACCAGCCCTACCGGAATAGGTTTCAATGCGATCGGTATCAGTCCGGTTGATGGATTCCTGTATGGTGTTCGTTATGCTCCTTTACAACTGGTCAGGGTAAGTGCCAATACAACCAGTAATGTAACTGCAATAGGTAATGTAACGGGCACGAGCATTACCAGCTCTGATAATGCTTATGCCGGTTGCTTTGATGCAAATGGTGATTTCTATTTTATGACAGAGGATAATAATTTTTACAGGATTTCTGGTATCAATTATCCGGCTGCCCCCTTGACTGCTACCCTTATAGGTTCTGTAAGTCCGGCCAGCGGATTTTTTGTGGATTTGGCAGTTGACCCTACTAATGGTGACCTGTACGGTGTGGCCGGAGTTGGAGCTTCCAATAAAAATTTATATAAGGTTAATAAAACCAACGGTACCCTGACTTTGGTTGGTACCTACAGCGGATCTCAGTATATCGCTGCCCTGTTCTTCAATGAAACCGGAACCCTTTATGGATACCGTCAGGATGGTACTTATCAGCAAGTTGATAAAACCAATGCTACTCAGGTTCAGGTAGGTACAGCTCCTAATTACACCTATGCCGATGGTTGCAGCTGCAGCTTTGGCCGGGTATTTCATGATCTGGACTTTACCGCTAACCCCGGTAACCAGCTTTGCCCGACAATCGCAAACCCGAACCCAACATTCCCACTGGTAGTTACTGTAACCAATCAGTCAAACAGTCAGAAAACAGGATTGACCTATACCCTGAATATCAGTGATATTAAAAAGCGTTTCCGCTTTACTGAATCTGCAGCTACGATCAAGACAAATCTGATTGCTGCGGGATTAGCTACTGCCGGTTCAACTGTTACCCTTTCAACTGAAGCTCCGGCTACAGGAACCAACTACAACAAAATTGTAGTAACTGGTTTCCAAACCGGTGGCGTAAATGCCGTGAATAACTTCACTGTTCAGGTTCAGTTGTACACACTTGGTGGTGTTTATGATCCCGTTCCCCTGCAATCTGTAATTTCTGGTCTGCCAGCCATTATCGGAAGCGTAGATCTCTCAAACGACCCCGGTACTATTGCTCCGGATGATGCAACTGTGGTTGCTTTCTGCCCTGGTATCACCCTGCCAGTTGAATTCAAATCTTTCACAGCCGTAAGAAACCGTTCTAACGTATTACTGACCTGGGAAACTTCTATGGAAAAGAATAACAGCGGTTTTGCAGTAGAAAGAAATATCAATGGCAGCTGGCAGCAGATTGCCTGGGTTCCTTCACAGGCAATGGGCGGAAACAGCGATGCTCCCCTGGTGTACACTTTGACCGATCTGAACAATGTAAAAG
The DNA here is from genome assembly GCA_016720745.1 of Chitinophagaceae bacterium. Taxonomy (GTDB): domain Bacteria; phylum Bacteroidota; class Bacteroidia; order Chitinophagales; family Chitinophagaceae; genus JJ008. The sequence continues at coordinate 848,357 of JADKKA010000019.1, forward strand.
GAGTAAGTCAGTATCGTATCCGCCAGGTAGATTTCGACAGCAAGTCTAAATTCTCTGAAGTACGTTCCGTACGCGGTGAAGGTCAACTGGGACAAACCATTGTTTACCCGAACCCGACAACCAACGGTAAAGTAAATATCATTTTTGAAGACGGATCAGTTAAAAGAGATATTGCCGTATTCGACATGAGTGGACGCGAGATTCAACAGATGAAAGCAGTTACGACGAACAATATTACAATCGAGAACCTGAACCCGGGAATGTACATGGTACGGATCATTTCTGTAGAAACCGGTGAGCAGGTGGTGGAGAAAGTAGTGGTGAATAAACGCTAAATGCTCAGGGTTTTTTAAATCCTACGGGGATGGCCTTTTGGTCGTCCCCTTTTTTTGCAGTCTGTTCAGTCGGTCAGTCGATCAGTTTGTCAGTCGATCAGTTTATCAGTCTGTCAGGTATAAAAATCACCATGTAGACGTTTTTAAAACTGGTAGCAGCGTTGAAATAACCAGGAATTTATTGGAAAAAAAGGGCAAGAGGCTGGCGAAATACACATATAGTTTATTGCAGAAGAAGATAGCTTGTGAAAAAAATCGCAGCTATGTATAGTTTTAAAGATTTACAGGTTTATCAAAAAGCCTTTCAATTGGCAATAGAAATTTTCAAAATTTCCGGCACTTTTCCAAAAGAAGAAAAATACAGTTTAACGGACCAGATCAGAAGATGTTCCAGATCGGTCTGTGCAAATTTTGCTGAAGCTTATCGTCGAAGGAGGTATCCGTCTTATTTTATCAGTAGACTATCTGATGCAGATGCCGAAAACGCAGAAACAGAAGTCTGGCTCGATTTTGCTTTGGCACTAGGTTATATCACTCCGGATGATCATACCCGATTAGTAAGTTTGAAGATCGAAATAGGTAAGTTACTGGGTGATGTCATAAAAAACCCGGCGAAGTACAAGTAGCCCTTTATACAGGCAATATTTATCACCTCAAATACAAAGGACTATTGCACTGACAGTCTGATCGACTGACAGACTGATAGACTGATCGACTGACAGACTGATAGACTGATAAACTGACCGACTGACGAACTGCCTATTGCCCTTTCTTCACCTCCAACAACTCTATTTCAAAAAGGAGTGTTGAGCCACCCGGAATCGGGCCGTAGTCAAAAGCACCATAACCAAGATTGTGCGGGATAACAAATTTGTATTTAGAACCAGCCGGCATCAATTGAAGACCTTCTGTCCATCCGGGGATGACCCCAGTAAGCGCAAAAGTAATGGGCTCTCCACGGTCATAAGAGTTATCGAATGGGGTACCATTAAGCAATGTTCCTCTGTAATGACAGGTAACACTGTCTTTTGTGGTAGGTTTTTCACCAGCACCCTGTATCAGTACTTCATACTGTAAACCGCTGGGCGTTGTTTTAACTTCAGGCCTGGTTTTATTTTTAGCACAAAATGCTATACCGGAATCAATCCTGGGTTTGGATTTTTCTTCCTGCACTCTGGACATATAATTATTCATTACATTATTGGCCACTGTTTCATCGAAAATGGTCTTCTTGCCACCCATCACATCATTGATACCCTGGGTAACAAGGGCTGCTTTAATATTTTTGATACCCTGTTGCTTGTAAAAATTAGCCACACTGAGTCCGATCGCATAACTGGCAGAATCGGTCATATTCTTCAGCAAGGGTGCTGCCGGTTTAGGGGTGGGCTTTGGGGTCGGTTTTCCGGGTTGGGCTATTGCGACCGTCATAGCGGCCATTCCAAAACACAATAAGGTTGTTTTTTTCATTTGATCTTTTGATTATTGTCGCCAAAAATACAGGAAGCTGTCTGAAAATGATGCCCAACAAATGCTAATTTTCAGGCTCAAACCCGGAATATGCCAATTTTTGAATTGCCTCTCCAGATCCGCTGGTCCGACCTTGACCCGAATTTTCACCTGCGGCACTCGGTTTATTACGATTGGGCCGCGATGTGCCGGATGGAATTTTTGACCCGAAACGGGCTGACCCCCGCTCTGATGCAGCAAATGCAGTTTGGCCCGATCATTTTCCGGGAAGAAGCAGTTTTCAGAAAAGAAATTAAATACGGGGAGGAAATCAGTATCAATATGCTGCTGTTAAAAGGGCGGAGGGACTATTCCCGCTGGACCATTGCACACGAAATCAAAAAAGCAGATCAGACCCTTTGTGCCACGGTGAGTATTGACGGGGCCTGGCTGAATGTAAAAGAAAGAAAACTCTTCATACCCCCCGATGAAGTTAAAACGGTATTCAGTCAGATTCCCTTTGGGTCCGATTTTGAATGGCAGGATTGAGGCGGATATTGAACATTTGTCTTAGAAATTAATCACTTTATCCGGAAACCGGGCGGCATAGCCGTTTACCAGGTTGCGGATAAAACTGTTTTCCCTGTATTGGGTGAGCAGTGGTTTGAGCGATTCCACTGATTCAGGCCGGGTATTTTCGGGCAGATATCCCATCCCATAAAATTTTCCTTCACAAACCAGGATACAGGATTGATCATTTCCTTCCAATCCCTTGTCAACAATCGCAAAACTGGGTTCCGCCTGCAAAGTTGCACAGGCTTTTTCCACCCGCTGGTTATAAGCTTCAGCGGGCTCCTTTAATTCGCAGGCGCCCAGGCATTCACCTGATTTGATTCCCTCACAGGCATCTTCCCCTTTCTGTAAAAAACAAAGTTTGGGACAGAGCTGGAATTCACGGATCAGTTTACGGATCATGGCATGGCCATCCACGAGGTAATGAAAAGTATAAACCGGATGCAGTCGTTTCCGGTTCTTGTCTATGCCCAGACGCAGGTAACCTCTCCGGTCCTCATATAAAAATATTCCGTAAATATCTTCCCATCTTTTTTGTGAGGTATTAAAGACCGGCCATCTTTTTTTGATCTCTGCTGATTCCAGGATACAGGCCATCAGTTCAGTGGCACAGGGCTGGTAGCTGATGGCATATACATGCTGCATAAAATGCTGCTTCTGCCTGCTTTCGGAGTTATTGCTGAAATGACTGTTCACCCGGTAGCGGATATTGGTGGCCTTTCCCACATATACCACTTTCCCTTTTTCATTATGAAAATAATACACACCGGGGGTATAGGGTAGGGCATCAAAATGTTCTTTGGGAACATTGGGAGGCAGTATCCATTCTTTGGAATTTCTTTGCAGGCTTTTCTGAATATGCTGCTCTTTATCATTCGCCAGCAATAAATGAAAAATGGTAGCAGTTGCAGCCGCATCGCCTGAGGCCCGGTGCCGGTCGGTGATTTCAATACCCAGTGAGCGGCTCAGTTTACCCAGGCTATAGGATGGCAGCCCGGGAATGATTTTGCGGCTTAGTCTTACTGTGCAAAGTTTTTTTGTGTTCAGTTCAAAGCCGGCTTCCCGTAAATGACTTTTTACAAAGGAGTAATCAAAACTCACGTTATGAGCAATAAAAATCCGGCCCTGCAGCAGCTCAAATACTTTTTCAGCCACTTCTTCAAACCGGGGAGCTTTGGCTACCATTTGATTGCTGATACCAGTCATGGCACTGATATAGGGCGGAATAGGCTGGCCAGGGTTGATCAGCGTATTGTATTGACCGGTTACTGTCTGGCCATCTGACAACTGGATGGATATTTCCGTAATGCCATTGGCTGCGGCATAACTCCCCGTGGTTTCTATATCTACAATGGCATACATAACGGTTATCAGGACCTTTATTCAATTTGGCAAAGGCGGTTTTTTGGATGTAAATTGGGCAATAAATTTCGTAAAATTTTCCTGCTTTCCATGACTGAAGAAAAGTTTATCATGTTCCGGAACCGGCTGACCAAGGTCTACCGGCATTTGTCCAAACAGGCCCGCCGGCTAGGTATAAGCTGTTACCGCATATATGACCATGATCTGCCTGAATTTCCGCTTCGGATTGAAATCTACGGAGATAAAGTATATGTGGCAGAATACAAACGAAGACATGGAATGACCGATGAAGCCCATGATGAATGGATGGAAAAAAGCCTCTCGGTACTGATGGATATAGTGGCTGTTCCCCGGGAACATATCTTTTTGAAATTGCGGCAAAGAAAACCCGGTCGGCTCGGGCAGTACCAGAAAGTAGATGCGGCCCTGCATACTTTCCCTGTGCAGGAAAACGGCTTGCAGTTTATAGTGAATCTCAGTGACTACCTGGATACCGGACTTTTCCTGGATCATCGGGTGACCCGGCAAATGGTTAAGGAACAGTCGAAGGGCAGGAGGGTACTCAATCTTTTTGCTTATACCGGTTCATTTTCTGTTTATGCAGCCGCAGGTGAAGCAACTGAAGTTACCACTGTTGATCTGTCCAATACCTACTTAAGCTGGGCATCGGAGAATATGGCCCTGAATGGTTTTACGGATCCTGCTATGTTCCGTTTTGTTCAGGCCGATGTAAAACAATACCTGGGCACCCTGCCTTCGGGTTATTTTGATCTCATTGTGATGGATCCCCCCACTTTCAGTAATAGCCAGCGGATGAAAGATGTCCTGGATATTCAACGGGATCATGCCGTCCTGATCAATGAGTGCATCCGGATCATGAAAAAAGGAGGACTGCTTTATTTTAGTACCAACTACACCCGATTTGTACTGGAGAAAGAAAAAATTCAGCATGCTTCGGTAAAAGACATTACAAAAGCAACCACCGCATTTGATTTCGAAGGAACCAGCACCCGTTACTGTTTTCTGTTTAATAAAGATGATTAATATTCTATATCCCGCCTGCGCTACAGCTGCGGCGGACGGCCCAATATCCTAATATCTCAATATCCTAATATCTCAATATCTTAATACCCAATACCAAATACCTAACCCACTTTGTCATTTCGCTTAAAAATATGTTTACTGCTGCTCAATGCATGGCTATTGTTTTCCGGTGGACAGGCATTGGGACAGGTATACCACAAAGCAAGGATACTCACCCAAAGGGACGGGCTTTCTGATAACCGGGTCACCTGTTTTTTGGAGGACAGTCGGGGATTTATGTGGATCGGCACCAGAAATGGTTTGAACAGGTATGACGGTCATGCTTTTCACATATTTAAACCCGGCGCGGGTAATTCAATCCGGAACGAAGTCATCAATGACCTGGAGGAAGACAGCCGGGGAAGAATTTGGGTGGCCACCATGGAGGGTGTTAGTATTTATGATCCGGCAAGCAATCACTGGGAATATATCCTGCCTAACCCCGATAGCATCACCTTGTCAATTCCCAATCCGATTGTCTGGAATATTGAAATAGATAAACAGGATATTGCCTGGATCGTTTGTGATGTATTTGATCTCACGGCTTATGATATCAGCAATCATCAGTTCAAATTTTATCACTGGAAAAAATTCAGCAACGAAGATCCTTATATCAGTGCAGTCGCCTACCATTCTATTCAGCGTATTGTGAAAGCCAATGATCGGGAATACTGGCTGGCTACTACCCGCGGATTAGTGAAACTGGATATTGTGACAGGTAATTTTCGATTCCTGGGAGGTGGATATAACGGGGATATAACGGATCTGCAATACGATCCTGAATCAGGAAAGGTTTTTCTCGCAAATGAAAAGAACCAACTCTACTGCTTTGATGAGAAAGCCAGCCAATATGGGGCAGTCCCGATAGTCAGGGAAGCTTATCCTTCTTCCCGGTTTGATAACAACGATGAGGAGGAAAGATGGCTGGCCTCCCGAAGCGGTTTACTGAAACTGAGAAATAACCGCAGCGACGCTTTACTGGAAGCTTTTATCCCGCAGTTGTCAGGCGCACAACTCCCCGGTATCGTGAACAGGATTTATACAGATAAACTCAGGAACCGATGGGTGGGAACCGATAACGGATTTGCTATTTATAGCAGGGCCGGCAGATCCTCGAGTTTTATTCCCCTCGTAGCCATAAATGAACCCCTTGGATACAATAATATGGGGGGAGCTTATTATGACGGGGTCAGCAAACAATATATTATTTGCTCCGTAAACCCTGCCGGCGTTTACCTGGTCAATACGATCACTAAAGAAATCAAACTCATCAATACCGATGAGAAGGGCACCCCTCTGAAGGGATGTATGACTATCAAAAGAGATAATGCGGACAGTTTATTGTTATTAACGGTGAATGGCATTTACCGTTTTCACAGGGGGAAGCAGCGTTTCAGCTTACTGCCAGGCTCAGGGGAAAAGGATGAAGTGGTATACAGGGATCTGTTACAGGATGATGATGGCAATTATTGGATCGGCACCCTTCATAAAGGGCTCCTGCTTTATGATCCGGTTAAAAACCGGTTTTTTCAACCGAAAGATACACTTATCAATCACCTGAACACGGTCACGGGATTTGCTTATGACAGGGGAAGCGGTAATATGGTCATCGCCACTTATGGAGAAGGCGTTTTTGTACACCACATGCGGACAGGAAAATCCACCTGGTATTATCCGGTGAACAATGCACCTTCCTATCTCAATATTATGCTGATTAATTCGGTGTCAAAAGATGCAAAGGGTAATATCTGGCTGGCTTCATTGTCCGGTGGTGTATTTCGTTATCATCCGGAAAACCTTTTGAAAAAACCTTTGAGCAGTTTGATATGAAAAGGGGGCTGCAGAATAACCATATTATTTCTCTTTGCAGTAACCAGGATTCTGTATTGTGGCTGATGTCGGGGAATGGTATTGCAGCCATCACATTGGAAGGAAAATACCTTTATCAGTTTTCAGGAGCAGAAGCATTCGATTTTCCGGCTTATGGTTCCGACCCCAGGTTCCCTCATCCGATTAGTTACAGTGCAGAAAACCGGGAGTTGATACTGGCTGTTGCCGGCGGAATAATCCGGTACCGGGAATCCGCTAGTGACAGCATTCCGGCTTTCCCTTTAAAGCTGAGTTCTGTACTGATAAACGGCGTGCAGGTTCCATTTCCGCTTGAGAAAGAAAGTAAAGCATTTAAAATAAAATTCAGAAATAATGCGGTGGTTTTTGAATTTGCCGGACTTTATTACGGACCAGCTCCTGTTAAATATGAGTATCAGCTGCAGGGGTATGATCCGGACTGGATTGCCAATGATGGCAGTTTTCGTGTCAGTTACAGGAATCTGCCGGCAGGAAAATATCACTTTGTGGTAAGAGCCGTTGACCGGTATGGTAAAAAAATCACACAATCAGAAAGTATTCTGATCAGGATTGTACCTCCTGTATGGCAACAGTGGTGGTTTATTTGTCTGGCTGCTTTACTGGTTATTCTTTCTGTGGCAGCAGTCATCTGGTCGCTTCGCCGGAAACTGGAAGCTGAACAGATTGTGAATGAATTTGCTACTTCACTCTATGGACAAAACAGTACCGAAGATGTTTTCTGGGATATTGCAAAGAACTGTATCAGTAAAATTGGCTTTGCTGATTGCGTGGTTTATCAATTGGATGAAAAAAGAAAAGTGCTCCTGCAAAAAGCAGCTTTTGGACCCAAGAACCCGCAGCGAAGGGAAATTGCCAATATCATTGAAATTCCGCTGGGGAGTGGAATCGTTGGTACAGTGGCCGCAACAGGTAAGGCCCTGCTGGTGAAAAATACAAACAGAGATAACAGATATATTGTTGATGATGAAAGAAGGGCTTCAGAGCTGGCAGTACCGGTAATGGTGGATCATAAAATATTTGCCGTTATCGATTCTGAACATCCCAGGAAAGGTTTCTTTACCAGGTTTCACATGAGGGTCCTGAAAAAAGTTGCATTAATCTGTGCGGAAAGAATTTCCAGGCTGCTGACAGAAGAAAGGCTCCGTTCAAAGATCGCCAGGGATCTTCATGATGAAATGGGTTCTACACTTACCAGTATCAATATCATCAGCAAGGTAGCCATGGAGGGAAAAACAGATCAGGAAAAAGGGAAAGCCTATTTTCAGAAAATCAAAGACCATTCCGGCCGGATGATGGAAAGCATGAGTGATATGGTATGGGCGATCAATCCGATCAATGATAGTTTGGGCAGGGTCTTGCTCAGGATGAAAGAATTTGCAGCTGAAATACTGGAACCGGCCAGGATCAATTATCATTTTGATCATAATGAACTGGAGCTGGGATTAGCCCTGAACCCGGAGCAAAGGAAAAATATATACCTGATTTTTAAAGAAACCCTGAGCAATGCGGCCAAGTACAGTAACGCTACCGATGTACAAATTCTCCTGCAGGTGCAAGCCGCCGTTTTTACCATGATAATTGCCGATAATGGTATTGGTTTTAATGAAAATGAAGAGAATTCAGGCAACGGATTAAGAAATATGACAATACGAGCTACCGAAATGGGCGGTATGGTAGAGCTGGACACTAAGCCGGGAATGGGAACTAAAATTACCCTGCAATTGCCTGTCACATGATTGTGGTATCTTTTGTTCAAAAAATTAAACATAAGTTGTGGTACAGCCACCAGGAAAAGGTTTGATAGTATGCCTGTTAAAATAGTGATCTACGAAGACAATGCGAACCTGCGGGAAAGCCTGAACAGCCTTCTGTCGCTTACAGATGCTTATGAAGTTGCAGCCAGCTTCCCTGATTGTTCCGATATCGTGAACCAGGTAAGAAGCATACAGCCCGGCGTTTTATTAATGGATATTGATATGCCCGGTATCAACGGTATTGAGGCGGTAAAGAAGGTACGTGAGTTTGATAAACAGGTTCAAATCATCATGCTTACCGTGTTTGATGATAATACCCATGTATTTGAAGCTATTTATGCAGGGGCCAATGGTTACCTGCTCAAGAAATATGTATCTGACAAATTGCTCTCCGCCATCAGTGAAGTGCTGGAAGGTGGTGCACCCATGAGTCCTTCTATTGCCCGGATGATCATCGGCAATCTGCAGCAACCCGTTCAACAGGTGCCTGAGAATAATTACCAGCTTACCGCCCGGGAAAAAGAAACCCTTCAATTACTTTCCCAGGGAAATAGTTTTAAAATGATTGCAGCCGAACTGGGTATCAGTATTGATACCGTTCGCACCCACATCAAACGGATCTACGACAAGCTCCATGTACGTTCACAGATTGAGGCCGTTAGTAAGGCCATCAATGAGAAACTGGTTTGAACTCCTTACTACTTTTCTTTTATACCCCAATGGGGTGACACATGATGACGGTATTGCCGGGTAAGGCGAATTATTTCATTTTTATCCGGTGAAGTACTTCGGTATTTTTTGCATTTCTATATAAGTGCAATTCCTATAGTGGTACTCCTATTCTGATCTGCACACCAAATAAATCAACAATATGAAAAATGTCGTTCTCTGTATCATTTGTCTCCTATGTAAATGGTCCGCCATGGCACAACCGATAGTGAAAGCGGTTTCTTTAAAAAAGACAAACAATCTCTTCAAGAAAGTAGCCATCAACAAAACTTCCTACAATTATGAATCCGGTAATGGCAATGTTACTGTCAGTTTTGTAGCCGGTCAGCCGGAGAAAGATGATGTTGTCGCTAGTTCTACTCCCGTTAATTCAGCTATGTGTCTGACGAAAGAAGAGGTGAAAGGACAAAAAGTGGAGAATGAACTGATTATCGCTGATGGGTCAAAAGCATCACAAATACTGCCAGGTGCCGTGATTGATGCGGATATGCTGCTGAAAAGCGGAGAATTTGTGTTTATGAAAATGAATAAAAGAAAAAATATTTCACTCAGCACATCTTCTAATCTGGCCAAAGTAACAAGTGCTTCTGTAAGGGCAATGAATGGTAATAATATTGAAGAGGAGCTCCGGTCAAAAGTACATTCCCTTAAAAGACCTTCCAATCTGAACGGGATGCCTAATATTAAATCTACATCGCAGGCCACAGTGTCTACCCTGGAGGAAAAAATGAGTCTCGATATTGGGGCATCTGCCTTTTATATGGGGGTGTCGGTTAGTGATAATTTCAGTTTCTCTTCTGAAAAATACCGGTACATGTATCTCTATGAATTTGAACAGGAATGCCTGGCTGTAATTGCTAACGGGGTCACTTCTCCTGACGATATTTTTACGGAGGAAACTCCTATGAATAAAGACTGGTTGTATATCCGGGAAGTGAAATACGGGCGTCGTTTATATGTGCTCATTGAAAGTGAGTATGATTTGGAAAAATATTCCAATGAATTAAACGGGAGCCTGAACTGGGGCGTGGTATCAGCTGCGTATAATCAAAAAAATACGGGTGAGTCCTTGTCCAGTAAAACCAATATCAGGATTATCACACAGGGTGGGCAGCCGGTAGCACTCACAGATGATAAAAAATTACAGGCTACGCTGGATAAATATTTTGCAGCTAATTTCAGTGATATAGACATAGTGCCACTTTCCTATAAAGTCACTTATATGAACGGAGAGCCGGTGTCTGTAACTTCCAAGGCCTTCCTGAATGGGGATAATTGTCTGGATAAGTCCAAAGTAAGGGTAAGAGTAAAAAGTATCGAGGTTAAATCAGCTGATGACGGAGGAACCAATGAGCAGCTGTATGGATCAGTATTGATGTATTTCTATACTAAAGATGGAAAAAAAGTGGGTGTTGATGGAAAAACGGCCATTCCTGAGGTTCCGGGCAGCAATATATTTTCAGCCGCTATCACATATGCAAAAGAAGCTGCTCCGCTGATTCTCGGCACCAGCGGGCCCAAGGAATTTGGAGTTAACGATCAGGGCAAATATGTGGATTTGAATATTTCAAATCTTGATATGGTAATAGAGGTGAAGCCTACGATGAAAGAGAAAGATGATTTTGGTGACGATACATTTATTACAGACAATAAAATGAAAAGAAGTATCAGGAAAATGCTGATTGAAGGTTCTACCATTCAGGTATTCGAATTCAGGCATGACAATTCTAAAGTATTGCTAACGGTAGAAGTGACGCCGTTGTATTAAGAAACAGTGAATAGCTGCTTAATTTTCAGAGGATATAAATAAGAAACCCTTTTCAGTATACTGAAAAGGGTTTCCTGTATAAAAGCATATGTTATAGTGTCTTCAACACATCATTCATACTCCTCACCGCATCCGCACTCTTGTTAAATGCAGCCTGCTCAGTTTCATTCAGCTGGAAGTCCAGGATTTTTTCCCATCCGTTCTTTCCAATGATCACCGGTACACCCAGGCAAATATCTTTCTGGCCATATTCGCCATCCAGTGCTACACAGCAAGTAAACAGTTTCTTTTCATCACGCAGGATCGATTCAACCAGTGCTGCTCCGGCTGCTCCCGGTGCATACCAGGCGGAAGTACCAATCAGTGCAGTTAAAGTAGCACCACCTACCATCGTGTCTTTTACAATTTTTTCCTGCTGCTCGGCAGAAAGAAAATTGGTAACCGGAGTACTGTTCCAGGTAGCAAGGCGAATCAGCGGAATCATGGTGGTGTCACCGTGACCGCCTACCACTACGGCATTCAGGTCGGCCGGACTGCAACCCAGGTGCTGGCTCAGCTGGTATTTAAAACGGCTGCTGTCGAGGGTACCACCCATACCAATGATACGGTGCTTGGGTAAGCCGGTCGACTGCAGGGCGAGATAAGTCATCGTATCCATCGGATTGCTGATCACAATAATGATGGCATTGGGAGAATGTTTCAGAATATTCTCACAAACACCTTTTACAATACCGGCGTTCACGCCAATCAGCTCTTCACGGGTCATTCCCGGTTTACGGGGTAAGCCGGATGTAATTACTACCACATCACTGTTGGCAGTTTTACTGTAATCATTGGTACTACCGGTAATTTTTGTATCGAATCCCAGCAGGGTAGCAGTCTGCATCATATCCTGGGCCTTGCCTTCTGCAATACCTTCTTTGATGTCAAGCAATACCAGTTCATTGCATAATTCCTTACGGGCGATATTATCGGCACAGGTGGCTCCAACGGCTCCGGCACCTACTACAGTTACTTTCATGGAAACTTCATTTATGAGTGAGGTAAATAATTTCAGGATCATCAGCCCGGCTGCTTTTCAGCAGCTAAGGCGCTGCAAAGTTAAGGGTTGGCAGCAGGATTACTTACCCAGTTCTGTCAGTGTTTTCTCCACCGTCATGGAGCCGGAAAAAACGGAGATCAGTTCCAGCTTCTTATTATAAAAAGCATGGAAGGGCAGGTTATGGATATCAAAATAAACCGGAAGGAAAAATCCGGTATCCCGCCCCACAGTGATATTATCGAAAGAGGATAGATTATATTTTTCAATAAATCCCCGCATTTCTTCCAGGGCTGCCGTGGTCGCCATTACAATATGAACAGCCTTGTAGCGGTCGATCCGGGCGGTCATTTCAGCCGTCTCATGCTGACAATGTTCACATTTGGGATTAAAAAGCAGGAGCATCACGGGCTTTTTACGGGGAAGGTCATCCTTGGCATACCAGCTCAGGCTATCCGCCATCAAGAGTTTTACCGGGGGATAAACCGGGTATTTTTTATAGGGTGCTTCCTGGCTTTCCTGTCCGATCGAAACCAGGCAGGACAATGAAAATAACAGGGAAAAGAGGAGTCTTTGCATACCCAAAGAAACTGATTTTTAAGCAGACTGCTTTCTGCCTGAAAGGGTTGTGTGTATTTGGGAGAATACTTTGCCGGGACAACGGGCGGGCTTATCTTTGCGGCCTCAAAATAATTGAACAAACAGCCTGCATGGAGGCTTAATATTTTAAAAATGGCAAATACATCAGACATCAGCCGGGGTTTGATCCTGAATCTTGAAGGCAGCCTTTACACAGTTGTGGAATTCGGTGAAAATAAAACCGCAAGAGCCGCAGCAAAAGTATGGGCAAAGCTGAAAGGGGTGGACAATAACAGGAGTATTGAAAAAACCTGGAACTCAGGAGATACCATCTACCCGGTAAGGGTGGAAAGACGTTTTTACCAGTTCCTGTACAAGGACGACAGCGGGTATAATTTCATGGATAATGAATCCTTTGAACAGGTAGCCCTGCAGGAAGGAACAATCGACGCACCGCAGTACCTGAAAGAAGGACAGGAAGTAGGTGTACTGATCAATACCGAAAACGAACAGATTCTCGGGGCCGAACTGCCTGATAAAATTGTTTTACAGGTAACCTATACCGAACCCGGACTGAAAGGAGATACCGCCACCCGTACCCTGAAACCAGCAACCCTGGAAACAGGTGCCACACTGGGTGTGCCTCTTTTTGTTAATGAAGGAGAGTTGATTCGTATTAATACAAAGACCGGAGAATATGTTGAGCGCGTAAAAGAGTAATTTCTGAGATAAGCTGAAATGGCCCAAAATCACCCGGTTTTGGGCCATTTTTGTTTGATTTTGGGCCGATTTGGGCCAATTTTGGTCAAAATCCTATGATTTCTAGTTTTGATTTCACTACCTTAGCCGCCACTTTACAAAGCACTGTTCTCTAAACCCAAACACCTGCTAAATTGAAAAACATGGACTTTAAGCAAATACAGGAATTGATCAAAATGGTCAATAAGTCAAATATTGGCGAGCTTTCTATTGAGCAAAAGGATTTTAAAGTTACCATCAAACAAAAAGAAGAACATGTAACCCACATGGTCTCCGCTGCTCCTGTACACGCAGCTCCGGTTGCCATTGCCGCCCCTGCTCCTGTTGCGGCAGCTCCCGCAGCTGCTGCAGATGGGTCCAAGACGGCTCCTGCTGCACCGTCTAACACAATTACGATCAAGAGTCCCATGATCGGTACTTTTTACCGGAAAGCTTCACCTGATAAACCCAACCTCGTGGATGTAGGCAGTGAAGTGTCTGCAGGTACCGTGGTTTGTATCATCGAAGCCATGAAACTCTTCAATGAAATCGAGAGCGAGGTGAAGGGCCGTATCGTGAAAGTGCTGGTGGATGATGCATCCCCGGTTGAATACGATCAACCCCTTTTCCTGGTTGAACCAGCATAATGTGTAAGGGACCGATTGGGATGGGAACCACATTTCCACTCCCGATAGCTATCGGGACCCACATTTCCACATTCTCACATTTCCACATTTATCACATTTTCACATTAGTCTAAGTCTATGTTTAAGAAAATACTGATTGCTAACCGTGGTGAAATTGCCCTGCGTGTGATCCGCACTGCGAGGGAAATGGGTATTAAAACCGTGGCAGTTTATTCCACCGCCGATCGGGATAGTCTCCATGTAAAATTTGCAGATGAAGCAGTTTGTATCGGCCGGCCTCAAAGCGCCGACTCTTACCTGAATATTCCCCACCTGATGGCAGCGGCTGAAATAACCAATGCAGACGCCATCCATCCGGGCTACGGCTTCCTGGCAGAGAATGCCAAATTCTCACAGATTTGTGCCGATCATGAAATAAAATTCATCGGTCCCACTCCGGATATGATCAACTCCATGGGAGATAAGGTTACCGCCAAAGAAACCATGATCAGGGCGGGTGTACCCGTTGTACCCGGAGGTGAAGGCTTATTGCAGAGTTATGACCATGCAGTAGGTGTGGCCCGTGAAATCGGTTATCCTGTTATGATGAAGGCGACCGCCGGGGGCGGAGGAAAAGGGATGCGGTTGGTATGGGAAGAAAGTGAGCTGGAGAGAGCTTACAATTCTGCGAAGGCAGAAGCCGCCGCCTCTTTTAAGAATGATGGACTCTACATGGAGAAATTTGTAGAAGAACCTAGGCATATTGAAATACAGATCGCCGGCGACCAGTTCGGCAATGTTTGTCACCTGAGTGAAAGAGATTGTTCCATCCAGCGCCGTCATCAGAAACTGGTGGAAGAATCACCTTCTCCATTTATGACTGATGAATTACGTGCCCGGATGGGAGAAGCAGCCCGTAAAGCAGCCTCCGCTATTAACTATGAAAGTGTGGGGACCGTTGAGTTCCTGGTAGACAAACACCGCAATTTCTATTTCATGGAAATGAATACCCGTATCCAGGTAGAACATTGTGTAACAGAAGAAGTAATCAATTTCGACCTGATCAAGGAACAGATCAAAATCGCCATGGGTGAACGTATCAGCGGTAAAGATTATATCCCGGAAATGCATGCGATAGAATGCCGGATTAATGCGGAAGATCCTTATAATGATTTCAGACCATCACCCGGTAAAATTACCGTATTGCACCAGCCGGGCGGACATGGCGTTCGTGTTGACAGCCATGTATACGCCGGTTATGTGATCCCGCCTTATTATGATTCCATGATCGGAAAACTGATCACGGTGGCACAAACCAGGCAGGAAGCCATACAAACCATGTATCGTGCATTGAGTGAATATGTGATCGAGGGCGTGAAGACCACAATCCCCTTCCATTTGCAACTGATGCAGGATGAACGCTTCCGCAGCGGTGACTTCAATACGAAGTTCCTGGAAGGGTTTACTTTGAAATAAGCTGAAATAAAAATAAAATGAAAGCCGCTTCTGTTGCAGAAGCGGCTTTTTATTTGAAATCAATAGTTGATTTATAATCGGTAGAAGACAGAATAGTAATTATTTTACAGTAAATAACTGTACCGGCTCTTCACGGCCCCGGAGTTGCTGGATGCCAAGTGAATGAAAAGGGTGATCCTGCTCTTCATTCAGTTTTGATTTCAGTTCACCTGAGATTAAAAGATCAGTTTTAAAACCATTACAAAGGGATTGAATCCGGGCTGTTGTATTCAGTACATCACCGGTAAAAATGATTTCTTTCTTCAGTACCCCGATTTCGCCAGTAGTAACCCGGCCCCAATGCAGTCCTGCCTTAAAACCGGGTACTACCCCGAATTTTTTTTGATAGAAATGGCTTTGCTGCTGCAGACTTTTTTTCATGGAATAGAAACATTCCAGGCAATTATTGTTTTGCAGGCCTTTGTTCATGTTCCAGGTTAATACCATTTCATCACCCACATACTGGTACACTTCCCCTTCATGTGCAATCACTGCATCGGATAGATCTGTATAATACTGACGCAAGAGGTCAAAATAACGCAGGTGACCCAATTGCTCGGCAATCAATGTAGAAGATTTCATATCCAGAAACATAAAAATCCGTTCTTCTTCAATCGGACGATGATAACGGCCTTTGAGAAAATTGGCAAGGACTGATGGACCAATATGTTCTCTGACTTCCATGTAAAACTGAGTAATTACAATGATCAGTACCATGTACAGGGACACACTGATAAAAGCATAATTACCCAGAAATGCGGTGAGAAAACTGATCACTTTTTCGTCCAGCAGCGAAACACCCAGTTCCAGCGAATTAGCAATCAAAGTGGTGGCCACGATAAATACCAGTATCACGAAAAGATCAATCAGGGATTTGTAAAGTATCTTTTTCCCCAGGGTAAATTGGTTAAGCCGCCTGTTGAGGTAGATGGTCTCCAAAGTCCCCATCAGCAATCCCATGAGCAATGCGGCGATGGGTGTGATCATCAGGCTGCGGGAAAAATTATATGGATTTCCGGTAGATTGGTATTGTCCCGAGGAACCAAGTAATCCTCTTTCCAGCAGGGTGTATACCATCCCTGCAATGAACCAGATAATTCCATAGGGGAGCACCCTTTGGATTTTTCTTTTGATGATCGGATTTATCATACTGATTTTTTTAAATACTTATTCAAAACCGGTTTTTTTCCGGATCATCAGGATACCTGTTATTAATAACCAAATCAGCCATAAACTGCTGCCAAGAAATCCTGCCATCTCCCAAACCGGAAAACCGGGGATGACGGTTGCGAATAATTCTGCCTGTGCCAGGAAGTAAATCAGCGAACTGATCACACCCAGCCAGCCCATCCAGCGGGGGAACCATTTTATTTTCACCAGGATCAGGGAGATCATGATGGTCCAGATAATGGTGAATAACTGACCCAGGTGTTCGCCCAGCAACACGCCGGCAAACTGATGCAGGGTACTGAAACTGGAAACGGCAGCAGCCTTCATGGCAGGATCCGTGGTATTGACATACTGTTCCGACAATACCGGTACTACAAATGTCCAGCGAAGTAATCCGATCATTTGAACAATCAGTCCGATTACACCAAAGGTGGTAGCTGTTTTAGACCAGATCGAATGTTTCTCTATTTGTTGTCCGATGAATTGATAAGCAGGTACAAGTGGCAGACCCAGGATGGCAAAAGCAAACCAGGTGCCGATCAGCCCATTGCCTCCATTATGGAATTGGGTGAGGATGCTGCCCGGTTCCTGTCTTAATACATCCGGGTAGTTAAATAGGATGCTGAGAATGGTATAAGGGATCAATACTCCCGCAGCGCCGGCGATGAGCAGCCAGCCGGTAATTTGTTGCTTTTTCATCTTTTGGGTTGTTTTGTTGACCACACAAAGATGAACAGTACGGGGTAGGGGAAACCGGACAAATGTCCTGAAATCAGTTCAGGAGATATTTTGCCTGATACGGCTCAGGTGCCTGGGAGTAACACCCAGGATGGAAGCGAGGTATTGAAGGGGAATTTGACGGAGCAGGTCCGGTTCATTCTTTAATAAAAGCTGATAACGTTCTTCTGCAGATAGAATAATCAGGTTAGTACGGGTGTCATCCATACTGATTACCAGGTTTTCCAAAGCAGCAATATAAAAGGCAAGGAAAGCTTCATTTTCTTTTTTCAGGCGCATGACTTCATCATAATGGATGGTCAGGATCGTCGCTTCCGTCATGGCCCTGATATTTTCAAGACTGGGTGCTTGTTTGAAAAAACTACTCAGGGAAAGCAGGAATGCATTGGCACCGGTTACATAGGTGGTAATTTCTTTCCCATCCTTCAGATAATAGTATTGAAAAAGCCCCTGGGTAATGAATCCCATGTACTTGCTGGTCCGCCCTTCCTGTACAAAATATTCTCCCTTATCTAACTGTTTAGTTTGAAAGGATTCCGTGATGGATTCAATAGCCTGCAAGGGGAGCCCCTTGCTGAGAAAATATGTTTGCAGCGTTTTCAGCGTTGGTTTTTGTTTTCCTAAGTTAACGAATATAAAGGGATATGAAATAGGAATCGGGGTGTCCAGATAATGAAAGTTGTTCTAAGCAGGCTGGCCTGCTTTTTTTCCCTGCTCCCTGTACAATTGAATACAGCTTAAGCAGATCCAGCAAAGGAAAAACAGGAATGTAATTTTCTGTACTACCGGTAAATAAGTCCTTAACCCGTTTCCATAGTAAAGAATATTGTTTAAAAGGACCAGCCCTGCATTGAAAATACCCAGGCGAAATAACCTGGTCCATTTCAGCTGATACATCCTGAAAAGTGTAATCGCCGTAGCAATCAGCCCGAAAAGGCTGGCGATGTTCACCATGAAATCGTGCTGGCTGGTAAAGAGAAAAAATCCTGTAATCATGGATAGACTGCCGGCGATCTGCATGAGCAAGCGAAGGGGTTTATACAGACTGGTAATGATGGGGAATTGGTACCAGAAAATGGCCAGAGAAATACAAAGCACCAGCATGGCCGCTAATGCAAATGGTCTTGCCGGATTATAAATTCCGTTTATGGCTATTTCATTTAACAGGTTGCACCAGTAATTATGAGCCCAGCTGAATCCATGGGAAGTCGGGTCATGTTGTGAACCGCCAGGGTAATAAAAGGTGGCGATGATATACAAACCGACAAAAACAACAGTTCCGCCGATTGGAAACAGTACAACCAATTTTTTTATTCCCGGTTTATTTTTCATCAGTTAGCCGGTAAATAAATTCTTCAATAGTTGTTTGCCGGGCATTGGCAAAACCAGTGTCCGTTCCAATCTTTTCAAAACCACATTTCTCCAATACTTTTTGCGAGGCATAATTGTCAAATGCAGTACGACCGAATATTGGTCTTTCCTGTTCAATCCTGAGTATTTCCTGAAGGGCTGCAGAGGCGATGCCCTTTCCCCAGTATTTTTTGTCGATCCAGTAGGTTACTTCAGCTTCATTGTCCATCACAAATTTGGCCACACTGCCGGCAATGATGCCATCCGCCCGGATGGTAAGCATGGTGATCGTTGGATCATTTAAAAAACGGGTGTATTTCTCCAGATATGCCACTTCATTGGTCGGGTCTTTGGGAGTAAAAGCAGCCAGATAGGCTGCTTCCGGATCCAGTTGAAATCGGAAGAAATGGGGCAGGTCTTCCAATTTCGTTTTAGAAAAACTAATAATCATATGAAATTATTTCCCGGGATTGGATTCTTTTATTTCAGACTGGAATAAATAATATTAACGAGCTTCTCTGTATAATCCCAGTGGGAATTTGGATTTTGCTGGGTCATTATTAAGGCAATCATTTTTTCTTTTGGATCTGCCCAGTAAGAGGTTCCATAGTAGCCACCCCATGAAAAACATCCTTCATTAAACGGGGCCATTTGAGATGATTTTTTACCGGTTATCTTGAAGCCCAGGCAAAAATTATCAGGACCAAACATTTCATCGTCTAATTGAGGACTTAGCATTAATTCAACCATACGTCTGCCCAGTATTTGTTTGCCATTGTAGCGGCCGCCGTTTAACAGCATTTGCAAAAAAATCGAGTAATCAAATGCTGTGGAAGATAATCCCGCACCCCCGGAGAAATAAGTTTTCGGCATCAGGGGATAAGAGGGATTTATATTCCGGAATGTGGGAGACCATTCAATGATCTGCTGCTTTTCATTTTCAGTGTACACAGTAGCCATCCTTCCGGCCTTGCTGGCGGGAACATTGAAATAAGTATCCTTCATACCGAGTGGGGTAAATATATTTTTATGGCAAAAGCTTTCCAGTGATTCTCCGCTGATCACTTCTACCAGACAACCTAGGAGATCCGTATTCAGCCCATAGGTAAATCTTTCTCCCGGCTGATGCAACAAGGGGAGTTTACCCAGGTCGCTCATTTTAGCCAATAGATTTTCATTAAAATATCCAAGGCCTGATGGGATCCTGTGTTTGGCATAGATTGCCTGCATGGTATCATTGCCAATGTCGGGGTAGCTGATACCTGAGCTATGGGTTAACAAATCCCGGAAGGTGATTTCTCTCTTGGCCGGGCCACTGGTATAACTGGAATCAGCCCGGTTAAAGCTTTTGATAACAGTTGGGTTTTTAAAGCTGGGTATGAAATCGGCGATGGACTGATCCAGCCGGAACTTTCCTTTTTCCAGTAACTGCATCACGGCAAAACTGGTAATGGCTTTGGTCTGGCTCATGATCCGGAAGATGGCGTCTGGCTGCATGGTTTTTTTGGTCTCCCGGTTTGCATAACCGCTGCCTTTGGTATATACAACCTGATTGTCTTTTACAATCAGTACGACGGCTCCGGCTAGCCAGTTCTGATCAACATAACGATTCAGCAAAGTATCGATTTGTGAAAGCCGGTCATAATCGATACCCGCATGCCGTTTGGGAATGGGAGAGAGGGTCTGGGAAATTGCATTTTGCAGGGAGAAAAAAAGGAGCAGGGCGCAAATAATGCTTTTCATAAAAATAATTTTGTATTGCCGTCTATTTATTTCAATAGAAGAGGGTGAAAAAATCCTGGTAGTATTCAGAAAGAAAATATGTTGAATGTAAATATAATTTCCGTTAAAACACTGGTAAGCCTGGTGTATTTAAAGAAGGAAAGGGCTGGCTCTGACAGCCCCGGGAAAAGCCAGTTTGCCCTGGCAGAATTTCATAGCTAGGAACCACGGGACTATTTGTTCAGTTTTCATGGAGCAGCATCCAGGAAGTACCGAGTTGATCGCGTAACATAGCAAAACGGTTGGCAAAAAAGGTCTTTTCCATTTGCATAAAAATCTCCCCGTTAACGGATAGCTGTTGGTAGACTTCTTCTGCTCTTTCAGCAGAATCAAGCCGCAGGGTGAGGTAGGCGCTGCGCATGGGGGCCGCATCAGCCACATCAGCTCCCCTGACAAGGGTGCCGCCTATTTCTATAATGGCATGCAAGATGGGGTTTGTCCATTCTTTAGGGAAATGTGGAGGTACCTGTTCATGGGGAAGCATCAACCTGATTTTACCTCCCAGTACCTTTTCGTAGAACCGGAATGCTGCTTCGCAATGGCCGGGATAATTGATGTAGATATCGAGTTGGAGGGATTGATTCGGGTTCATTGTGTTTAATTTGATTGGTCTGCTTTCCCTATTATTCATAGCCGATCCGGCAAGAATCAGAAAATCTGAATGAATGCTACAAATTTCGCGAAAGGGGATATAACATCTTAGTGTGAATGCGACGATACTGGTGGCGGGATGCGACTGTCCTTAAATTGGTAGCTGATACTGTTAGTGCTCAAGGGCATCAGGCCAATAGCATTTTTGTAGTGTAGGGGGGGACAGTGTAAAGTTCGCAAATGAGAGTGGGCAAGTTACTTCGTCTTTCCTTTAAATGTTGCATAAATAGCCATGGCATGACCATGCCCTAAATCAAAATCTGTTTTAAGCCAATTGGTGATTTCGGTGGCTTTGATGACAGGGTTAATTTTTCCACCTGTGATAAACCCTTTTTTTTCGGCCAATTTTTTAAAATCAGCAGGTGTCTTTCCGGTTTTGGCTTTTATGTTGTCAATATAAGCTTGAAATGACATAGGTGATTTTTTTAAGGTGGTTACAAATTTAAAATAAAGAATGTTTAGCGTTTGCTGGTTTTCAGCCTGTATTTTTCCGGTTTTGTGCCCGTTCTTTCGATTATTTTTCTGGCTTCCAGATCCAATTTAACGGTTTCGCCATACCATTGAACGCCTCCTTCAAAACTGTCTTTCACCTGCTGATAAAGGCTTTCCATGAGTTCGGTATGTGAAAGTACTTTTGATTGAAGAATATTAAGCAGGGCCTCCCTGATATAATTGTATTTTTCAAGTGAAATGCGCTTGTTGGTCTTGCTTTTGTCAGGATGCAGTGTTTGAATTTGTTTGGCTGTTTTTTTGGGAGCAGCAGCTTTTGCCTTTTTATTGGGGGCCACATTTAAATAAGATTTTCCCATTGCTTCTTTAATAATGTTCATCGGCACTTTTTTAAGATCGAAAACAGTCCAGCCTTGTTTTCCCCAGGCTCCTGTTGCCGGAATTGCGATGCTGGGGCGAATCAGGCAATAGATGGATTGTTCTGATTCAGTGAGCTTCATGGAGGCCTTTTTGTTAACAATATCAAGTGTGGCAAATATCTTTTCCCTGATCCGAAAGGAGGCTTTATCAAAATGTGGTTTTTCACTCACCTGATCAAATTCCAGGGCTGTTTTTCTAAAGTTGGCAGCTGTGATCATTGTTTTTTGCAGGGCTTTGATTGATTATAGCAGTGTAGTGATTGTGCTGAGACAATTTGTTGAAATCGGTTTAACTATTCTGAAATGTAATGATCTTGCCGGATTTTAATTTGTTCATATATTAGTGATTCTGGTCTGAAATAGCTGATGCTAACCTTTATTTTTTTATTAACTCCAGTTTGGTGATTGCTGGTAAATAGGCTTTGACTCTATCATAATCTCCCTCACAACATAAAAAATCAGAAAGCTTCCAATCCCAGTAAACTTTAAACTGCTTGCCCAGATAGGCCGGATTGTCATTGTATTGACCGGAACGCTCATGGAGCTGATATTTGCCATAGTTATTTGCTGCCTGCCCGAAATCATATGTTTCTCCTTTGGCATCTTTGAAAAGAATATGCTGGTAGTCGCCGAAATCATTTCCCTGATAAATGGCTGTGATCGGGTTAGGGATATTTTGCCATTTTTTTTTGAGCCAGTCCAGATGCTGTTTTAATTCGATCTGCAAATCAGGGGGATTCTTTAAAATTGCGTCCTCATTTTTTAAATACCCTGCTTTGGGTACCGGTTGGGGATTGCTGTTCGGAATAATTGTATCAGGGTTGCTAAATGATTGTTTTATTAGTACAGTATCCTCCAGTTCATAGTCGATTTCGGTCACTTTTGGAGTAGTCGAAATATCATCTTTTGCCTTATTGTTTTTACAGCTGGTGAATAAGGTGAAGAAAGCGGATATAAGCAGGAGTTTGTTTTTGCTCACGGTTATGTTGAATTAATGCCAGTTTTATGTCACTGGAAATATTGTGATTTGCTACCCGTTTTCTTACCTATCAGTAAGCGTGAATTATATATGCGTACTGTTGTTTATTTTTTTCCAAATATCCGTTTGAGCCATGAAGATTTCTCATTGGCCGGGTCAATGAGCTCTTCTTTCCAGGATCCATCAGCATTCCGGGTTGCTCTTTTATTGCCGATTTCAATGACCATGCCTTCGCCATGACTAATAAATTCAACCAGATCCTGTGTAGTCCAGATGATTTGGTCAGTCCCCTCAATCTCAATAGAAATAGCATAGTCGCTCTGGGTCTTGCCTATAAACGCAATTTTGGTAACCGAGGGAGTAGTGTATCCCAAACAAGTACCATTTAGCCCTGCCACTCCCGCAGTCCTTGTAATTTCATTGTCCAGAAATTTCACTTTATCTCCAAATTCTATAAGCATAAAAGATCAATAATCTATACTGTAGTTGCTTGTTTTTGATAATAGTTAATCCTTTTTTCCAAGGCAAAGTGCATAACTGTTAGGGCAGTATCCTTTTTATAAAGTTAAATATAGTGGCAAATATTGAAATTATTTGTTAGCTGCTGATTTTTAGAATTAGTTCTTTTGTGTAGGACTAATTCTGCATGCAATCAGCCAATACATTTCTTATTCTGCTTACTCAAAATGAAGGGAAGGGCCAGGTGGGTATCGCATGCTGGATTAACTGGGGAAAAAAACGCGGTAAACCACCCGGAAAAGAAAACTGTAGCCGGAATGTGAATTGGCCTATGAAGCAGTTAAAATTTCCTCATAACCACTTTTAATAATGGTGGAGATCATTTTAAATTGCTTGTTGGCATTAAAGCGGTGGATGGTATGTGCGGGAATAACAATGCCTGAACCAAGTTTAAGATGGTGCGTTTCCTTGCCAATGGTGATATCTGCCACCCCGTCAATGATTTGAATATAATTATCAAAGGGAATGATCTTGTCGTCTAATTCTTCTCCCTCGCTGAATGACATGGCCGTTACATTGCCTGTAATTTTCTTCACGATGGTACGACTCATGACGGCATTGGGGATATACTCAACAATCTCAACGATGATGTGTTCTTTCCCTTTTTCTATTTCTACTGAATCGCTGCTCTTCTTTTTATTATCGCTCATAATATATACAATACCGTAAGATAATGATTTAAAAGCAGTTAGACTTCATTATTGCAATATATATTTTGTAATACGGTTTACGGGTTAATGTAAATTGTCATCTTACGTTATTGGCTTAATGAGGGTTGGGAATCAGCATTCCGGTGCCAATAACCGCTGTTGTGTGAAAATATATTGTTGAAGATTTGTTCAAAAGCTGATACTGATGGGTCTGTTGGGAGGATGCCAGGTTTGCATTTACCTGATGGTTACTTGTCAAACTCAATTTGCATATCACTCAATGTTAAGTGCTGTACTTACCTTTTTTACAAATTGCCGGTTTTTAATTGTTCAAAAATTTCTCGTTCATTATTGACCATTTTTCTTGCTTCTTTTAGGATGGAATTCAGGGCACCTTTTTTGGGCTCTTCAAAAATAAAAACAGAGTCAAGTTTTGGATAAAATAATTTGATACCTCTGCATTTTTTGTCAGACTTATACTCATATATAAAGCCGGGTTGTCCTCTGTCATTGCATTTACAGTCAAGAAAAATTGATAAAGCAGAATTTTTGTGAAACCCTTTATTGTAGTCTAGTCTTTTGTCGCCAAAATTGTTCTTGTCGCCTGTGACTAAATTGTAGGAGTTTTCTGCTTTACTCCAGGTATAGCCATGCTTAAATGCTTTACAACCAATAAAGCAGATACAAATTGCCAGTAGTGAAAAATAAATTGAATTTATATTCAATAAGAATGGTTTGTTTGTGGTATGTGTCAAGTTGTTTTATAGTTTTTGTAGAGGTTGTTGAGTTTCTATTCGGGTGCTCTGTCTGCTCGTTTGTGGCCTGCGCTAATGTTCATCTGATGCTAATAATTCATTGAGAAATTATAGAAAAGTATATTGGCAAAACCTCCAATTGGGTAGCGAAATATCCATTTCTTAATTTTTTTTTTTCATATTGAGCGTCTTGTTAACGTTGGTGCCTGACGGGAAGGGCTTTGAGAAGATTGGTATTAGAATTCAGTCCGCCCGGTACCACTGCTGATTTCATTTTAAATGAAGTTAGGAACAGATGTCAAAATTGCTTGTCCAGCCAGGAACCAAAGTTGAGTTGCGTATATCTTATGAAGATTTGATTGTCCAGCCAAACTTTATGTAAACCCTTTTTTTGTGTAATCGCCGTTATTGAAAGTCGAAATTTATTCGTAGCTTACTGGAAATGGGTTTAAATAAATTTAAGTCTGTCAGACGGAGCCATTTGCAGGTGGGCAGCCGGTAGGTCAATTTACACCAATCAAGTGTAAAAAGGCTAATCCAAATGGCGTATTTGTAGAATACGAAAGAATATTTAGTTTACCCTGTTTCTTGAGTCTGCTCTAACATGAAAAAAATTTATTATGCAAATAAAAAATGTAGTGTTGTTGTCTGTAATGGTACTTGCAATTGGAGCTTGTAAAAAAAAGCAGGATGGTCCTGCGGCTTCAACAAGAAATCAATGGGATGGTCGGTATCGTATGGAAGGTACTATGACAGATCATTCTAACGCGGCTTTTGGATGGATGGGCAACACCTATCTATATACTTTACAAACAAGCGGTACTGCTACGGACAGCCTGGTTTCAAATGATCTCGCTATACCGGGTATCATTATAGGAAATACGGGGGCCGGTATCACAAATGCAACTTTCTACAGTAAATTCGGTTTGATAATGAATTTTGATGCGGCTACAAATAAAGTCACTTCAGTTATTAACTATTACGGTCAACCTTCTTCCTCCGGGCGTTCCGCAGTTCTAGATCCAACGGGTGCTAATTCGATTGATCCTGTAACTAAAAATATTCGGGTCAAATTCTTTATGGATGAAACAGGGATAGCAGGGCACAGATCCACATTTGATGTCACGTTGGTTTACCTGGGTACAAGGCCCTTATAAAACGAACGAAAATCTGAATGCTGTTAAAGGCCGTAAGATCATGCAGGCAGTTTATCGCTTATCAATAATTGCTACTGTAAATCGACTTATACAAACAATTTTGTCCTGGTCGTTAAAAATCCGAATATCCCAAACATGGGTTTTTTGACCTAAGTGAATAGGAGAACATACTCCCCTGACCTCACCTGTGCTTACTGGTCTAAGGTGATTTGCATTTATGTCTAAACCAACGCAGACAAACTCATTTGTGTCAATAACTAAACTGCTTGCAAAAGTTCCTACAGTCTCTGCAAGTACTACAGATGCTCCGCCATGTAAAATTCCGAAAGGCTGTCGGGTCTTTTCGTTTACCGGCATTGTTGCAGTAAGCGAGTTCTCGTTCCAATCTGTGAACTTTATACCCAAAAAACTACCCAGGTATTCTGGATATTTATTTAAGCCGTCTAAATTAATTTCAGATTTCCAAATCATTTTAAAGGAATTTGTTTTGTTTGCAGCCAACGGGCAGGGCTTTATAAGGGTAGGAATTTGTATTCCGTCCGCCTGTAACCGATGCTGATTGAAAAACTGATGTTGAAGTTAAGAACTAAAGACTAGAGTTGTTAGTCCAGCCCGAACAATAGCCTGGATTTGCAACCTGCCTGCCGAAAGTCAGGTTGGCTGATGCTTGTTTTTTAAGCCACACTTGCGTAAAACCCCATGTTGACAGAAGTATTTCCTCAACGCGCCAGAAAATCACATTGATATAAAAACCACCTTTGCTTACCGAGTAACACCATTTAATAAATTAACTTTTACTATTTCACCATCTTTAATGAATTTAGTAATAAGTACTTTGTCTCCTTCTGATATGGTCACTTTCTTTTTTCCGTCTTCTCGCTCAATAACAATATCAAGATCATGGTCAAATGCGCGGATATGCCGGAGACTCATACGGGACCAGGAAGAGGGGAGACGTGGTGTAAAACTAAAATTGTTCAATCCTGTAGGCCTGATGCCAAACAATCCTTCTGTAAAGATTCTGCAATACAATCCGCTTTCCGCTGAAAGATGGCGTTGGTTTCCTTCAGGATAAGCTTCTACAGGATAAGGAACATGGTCGCCCAGTAGACGGCGGTTGGAATAGTAATGCAAAAAATTCAACGCTTTATCTGTTTCACCACTTGCCAATACACCTCTTAAAGCATATAAGGTTGATCTGTCCCAAAATGTTTTATCTCCTGCAAGACTGGCGAGCCCATCCTGAGTCCATAATTCCGGCGAGAACAAGGCAGCGATGGTTCCTGCTTTACGTTCGTAAATACCCATCGTAAGCGGGATACAAATCCATGCTCTCAGGGTATCGTTTTCTTTGTAATATTTATAAGTATCAAATCCTCCTATTTTGGAACCAAAGTATTTTTCAATCGCTGATTTCAATTTTACAGCTTGCTCCTTATAAAGCGTAAGTTGCATTTTCCCTTTCCCTAAATCTTCTCCAAGGTAAATAGCAGAAATCAATGCATCGTAGTATAAGGAAGATGTACAGAGATTGGCATTCCCCGACGGAAAACGCCCTTCTAATTCATCGGAATCGGAGGTTACTACACCTTCCTTATTTAATTTCCGGCGGCAATATTCAAGGCACCATTCAATCAATGACCACAATTGTGCTGCCTTTTTTGTATCACCGCTAACAAGCGCATAACGTGCGGCGCCGTATGCAATCATCGCCGCATCTCCACGGTCGCCGGCTCCATCCCATATATCCGTTCCTTCAGCAATAATAGAGCTTGGAATCGGTTTATAATCGTTGTTTATGAACCTTGCAAAATGAAGATAGGCATTCAATGCTGCTTTATTTCCATAATCATAACCAAGATAGGGGAAGAAAGGTCCAATGTATTCCGCTTGATCGTTAGCCCAGATAGCGGCATAATATGATTCTCCGCCAGGCCCATGCATCGGGCCACCTTTGGTTTCGAAAATGCTTTCTGCCGCCCTGATTTTAGCAAAGGCAAATTCTCTGTTCAATACCGTATCCGGTGTTTCTAATACAAGATTGTTCCAGACTTCATGAATTAGTTCAAGGCGTTTTGCCTTTTCAGTATTTACGTCCACCGCTGGTACTTGTTCATTTGCTTTAACCCCGGAATAAAAAACAGAGAAGCTGATAGAATCATTTGTTTGAAGTTTGTAATTCCCTTCGTTGAATATATCAACATGCAGAGCATAACTGCCTTCTGTTCCTTTAGCCGGATCGGTAGAATATATATTCTTCGACTTTGGTATTTCTACAAAGCAGCCATTTTTGGATGTATTTTTAATGGTGTAAACTTCGCAGTAACCCGGCAATGTTGTTGATGGAAAATACTCACGGGTCAATTCAAGATTATTACCGGCTATACTTTTAACTAATAATGTTCCTTTGATAGTAATTGAAATTACTTTTTCCGACACTATGGGTTTATAGTTTACAGTTACCAATTCAAATCCGTCCAGTGCGAATTGGCGCGTGAGACTGGCATGCGTATTATTAGGAATAGTTCTTAGCATCGGCCACACGAGGCTGCGGGTAGAATGAAAGGAACCATCAGCAGCTACTCCATACCTGAGAACGCAGGAGATTCTTTTGCCACTCATTTCTATATGATCGTTATGAGGAATATTGTTATTTATTTCCCAGGAGATGGAACCATCCTGATTCATTTGCCAGCGGCGATAATCCTGCGAAAACAATTTGCTTGTTAAGCAGCAAAGAATCGTCATGATAAATATTGAAGCCACTTTTTGGTGCAGATGAGATCTGGTCATTACATTCATTTTAGTATACTATTACCTGTTAAGCTATTCATTCAAATAGGCTCATGCCTTTTTAGGTGAAAAGAATGTCTTTAAAGCACATTTTCCGAATGACCTCTGCCGAAATTTGTATGGCGTTGAACATGGTCTCGTCAGTTCCCATATATGTGATTAACAGCATTATACTGGATGCGGCTCTCGTAACCACAGCCTGGGTACATGAGGCCATTGGGGAGAAGTTTATTGACCTTGTAAAAATGATAATCGTCTTCGTCTATCAGTTCTTCAAGCAGAAAGTCAATCATAGGGAGCATTTGTTCACCCAAATTTAGTGGTTTGTTCCGTTTTCACTATAAATCGATATGAACAGAAAATGAATCAATTTCCCGATAATATTTCCGCTAACGGGAAGGGCTTATTGCTGTGCTGGTATTTTAGAATGGGGAGACTGGAACCGCCGCTGAGTTGAAAATTGAATTTAAAAACAAAAAGGTGAACAATGAACATCGGGCCCGGACTGCTGATCATTTGCGAATAAAAAGATGAAAATTCATTCGTCGCTGCGCCATATTGCCAAAACGCCTGTTGTGCGTTTGTGCTACTTTTTATTGCTACTTATTCTTTGCCGATAATTCCGAATTATTGGCAGCAATCAATTTAGTTAGAATCGTCAAATAGTTTGATGTATATCTTTCGTATGCAGCTTTTGTTTTGTGTGCAATTACTAAATCCAATGCAGGTAAAACGGTTATGTATTGTCCAAAGTTGCCTTGTGCTGTATATGCTCCTTCATATGCTCCTTTGTTCTCAGGAGCATCCCAAACCCACCATAAATAGCCATATCCAAAATATCTCATATAGGCTCCGTCTTTATAATAGGGAGATTTGAACATTTTCATTTCCTTAGTAGATGTAAAAGAAGTGGTTATCGTATTAACCCAATTTTCAGTGGTAATTTGTTTGTCTTTCCATCGCCCGTTCCGCAACATCAGGTATCCTATCCTTGCCATGTCTCTTGTGGAAAACCACATTGGGTAGGCAGGATACATTGACTTGATCGTATCTGCGTCTTTATGCTGAATATTTTTATCCCAATCCTCCATGTTCAAAGGTCGGGCAAGCATGGAATCAACGGCGTCATAAATGCCAACGCCACTTAGTTTTTCAAACAAGTAGCCCGCCAGATTAAAATCCCAATTATTATAAAGAAAAAAACTGCCAGGTTGAACGCTTCCTCTTTTAGGTGCAAAGGCATATTCGTCGCCCGAATAACTGGGCTCATGATATACACCTGACCTTGCTGTGAGTAAATTTCGAATAGTAGCTTTTTTCTCAATGGGTAATAAACCGTTTATATCTTCAATATTTAATTGTTCAAGCGTGCTGTTTAAATTGATTTTACCATTTTCTACAAAAGGTCCGTATAAAATTGACAGAACACTTTTTCGGCAGGAAGCTATATAGCTTAATTCTTTTAAGTCGCCATACGAAAATATTGCCTTGCCATGTTGTATCACCATCATACCCGTCGTATTCGCACTGTCAATAATAAATTGTTTTAAGCTTTTCAGTTTAGCCGTGTCCCAACCCTGTGCAGACGGGTCTTTTACAGATTCCCAACTATTGCCGGGAAACACAAAATCCTCTTTTTGGTCAGAAGGATATGTTTGGGTATAAGAGAATGTGCTATAGGAAATCAGAGCTGCGAACACAAATATTTTCTTTGACATAATTTAAGAATTGTTAGTTTTTGAAGTGTCTCGCTGCATAATACACTATGAACATGGCTTTGTGCAAGTAGGGTTTTGTTGCTGTGTCTGCCCGAAACAGAAGCCTGTTTTAGTTGTTTATGTTGAAGTTAAGCAAAAATGACGTTTAGAATACCGCCACCGCCGCTGAAGGAAAACTTTCTGTTAGTGGCAGTTGAAAATATGTGAATGATATAATTTATTTCTCGAAATATGTACAGCTTAAGTCAATAAAGTTCGCAAATTTTGTAATGTAAAATAATCCCATAAATAATAATTTCAAGATAATGGATACAAAAGAACTCGAAAAATTGCCAAGTAAAGATGGCGAAATTGAGAAAGGTGCAGCTCATATTATCGTTGAACTAATAGAATATGAGCATAATGCAATTGTAAGCAAATCAATAATGAAAAAAGCGACAGGATCCATAAATGCTTTGTCATTTGCAGATGGGGAAGGACTTAATGAAAAAACATCTCCATTCGACACGTATGCGCAAATAATTGACGGCAGTGCAATCATTGAGATTGACGGAAAAGCTTCTACGCTTAAAACTGGAGATGGAATACTTATACCAGCTCATCAGCCAAGCCATATAAAACCCAATGGCAGGTTCAAATTGATTCTGACTGTTATAAAAAGCGGATATGAATAATGAATTAGTTTAAGGCTGATGTTTGGAACAATTATTTGAAGCTCTTTGCCCAATTGCGACTAACGGTTATCAGCTTGGCGATGTGGCAGATTTTAAGCACATAATTTCAATAGAATTACTGCTGTTGACCTTTCACAAATGTTTCATAGAAGCACTTCAGGTGCCATATTGCCAAACCGATGTTGGTTACAGTTTTTATTTATTTGTGTAGTAATTCCAGGTTGCTTTAGCAATGTCAGCAATTGTTTTTTCAGTAACCTCTCGTTCTTCTGTAATATTTTTTAAGTAAACAGAAAGAATAATGTGATTTCCGTTCGGAAGTTTAAAAATTCCCACATCGTTCATCGCAGCTCTTAAATTATTCTCATTTCTATCCGAAATTCCGGTTCTATGTGCTAATTCTGTTCCTTCAGGAAGGCCGGCTTTCATCCAGGTAATTCCTCTCGAACAATCGACCATTATTTGATAGAGATATTTTGTTGTTTTCTTTTTTAGAACTTGCCCTTTATAAAATATTTCAAGTATTTCTGTCGTTGCTAATGGCGTTGTTGAGTTTATATAAAAACTTTCCCAAGTCTGCATTTCCCGTTCATTTAATTTTATCGTAAAATCTTTTATACCTTGCTTATTAATAAATAGTTGAACAGTTTCTGTACCACCAATCAACTTTAAAAGAATGTCACAACCATTGTTGTCACTGTGAGAAACTGTATATCTCAGTAATTGGTCTAATGTCAAATACATATTTCCGTTTGGATATTCGTCTCGTATTGGACTCCAGGTATTTTCGTGTAATTCTTCCTTTTTTATAAAGATTTTCTGTTTTAATGAAAGTTTTCCTTTGTCGACCAAGTTTAATGTAGCCAAAGCAATATGAAATTTAAAAATACTCATTAAAGGTGCGTTTAGTGTTCCATTAATGCTCAATGTATCTTTAGTCTCAATGTTTTTTATAGATATTCCTATTGTTGCGTTTTTTGTCGCAATGATATTTTCTAATTCTTGTCGAAGTTCAGTCTGCCCAAAGATTTTTAAGGAAACTAAGAAGATTAAGAAGGTTAAAAGAATTCGTCTCATTTATATTATTAAATTAATTAATGTTAATGTTTGGCTTGTAATTAGGGTCGGTTCGGCAAAATTGCCGCCAACGAGCAGGGCTTTATGCAGGTTCGGAATTAGTATTCCGTCTGCCGATAACCGCTGCTGATTGAAAATATGCTGATGAAGTTAAGTACAAAAGCTGATAGATATTGGTCTGCTGGAACTGAAGTTGGGATTTGCAAAGAGCTGATTTAACAAGGTTTAGCCCAACTTGCATAAAACCCAATGTTGGCGGTAGTTAAATATTTTCAAGTTCTTTTCTGTTTTCTTCAATTACGTCCACTAAAACATTTTGTACGGTTTCCTTTTGAGCAGGCAATAATTCTTTTAACCATTCT
Source organism: Chitinophagaceae bacterium (assembly GCA_016720745.1). Taxonomy (GTDB): domain Bacteria; phylum Bacteroidota; class Bacteroidia; order Chitinophagales; family Chitinophagaceae; genus JJ008. The sequence continues at coordinate 881,020 of JADKKA010000019.1, forward strand.
TGTCCCGCATTCGGTGGTAGTCCTCCATAAGGTTCTACATTGTCCGCTAAAATTCGTCTGTCTATAAATTGTCCAACTGTAAACCAATCAATGTCGTCACCTAAAGAATATACGATTGACAACAATCCTCTTCGTATTAAAGTCTCGGTCAAGTTGGGTCGGAAATGACATAGAACTGAAATCGTCACCCATTCAAGTTCCGCTGCTGCAAATGTGTTTGTTCGAATGTTGTCGGAAAATTTATAGTAAGCATCCAGAATTTCAGCATCTGTCAATCCGGTATCTTTTTCAAAAAGTCTTTTATAAATGGTTTCAAGAAAATTAAATCGTTTGTCACCAATTATGCTGTCAAAGCGAAGTCGGTTTTTGTCCAATAGTTTGTCGGCATGATTGTCTTTGAAGAATATGTCCTTGATTGCTTTTAGCATTTTAGTGTATCCGATTAATTACCGCCAACGAGCAGGGCTTGGCGAAGTGGCGGTATTAGTATTCCGTCTGCCCGGCGCCTTGGCTCCTGAGTATGTTTAACGCTGAATTTACGAGTTTTTCTGTTTGGTAACGTGGTCGCTACTGGCTGAAGCTGATCAGGGAACAACTGATCAGAATATATTCGGAAGCCGCCATTTTGCCAAACCCAATGTTGCCTGCAGTTAAAGTCTTGCGATTAGAACAGAAATGCAATGTCACCCGTTCCCACCTCAGCTACTTTCCACTTTTTTATTATAACTCCTAGACTACTTTTAATGTTCCATGTACAGTCAAAATAAATCCCAAATGTTCCTTCTTCGCAGTTCTTTTTGTCAGCGATATAAACTGATAGTGGTTTTATAAAATATTTCAAATTCGTAGCATTTGTTGGTATCGGCAAATTTTCTTCAATTTGTTGCTTTGTCAACTGATTGCCATAACTCCAACCTCGATAGTAGTCCGGATATGATTTTTTATAATACTCGAAAACTTGTTGAAGAATTTCAGGTATTAAATAGTCTTGTTTAGAAATAAAGCCTTCATAATTTTTCTTTTGGCAGTTGTTTATTGCGCCTACAGTATTATTAAAAATTACATCAACTGTGGTGTCAAACGAATTGAACCTACATGTTAAAGTATATTCATTGTCTGTTGTGTCGGTAATTTTCTTTATCGGAATTATGGAATTGTCAGTTGAAGTCTTGTTTTTGTTGTCAAGATTACAACCAAAGAGAAATGTCAAAAAGATTATTGTTAGGAGTTTAAGCATCTTTGAATTAATTGCAGGCAACGAGCAGGGCATGGCGAAGTGGTGGTTATTGCATTCCGTCTGCCCGGCGCCTTGGCTCCTTAGTGTGTTTAATGCTGAATTTACGAATATTTCTGTTTGGTAACGTGATCGCTTCTGGCTGAAGCTGATCACGGAACTACAGATCAGGATATATTCGGAAGCCACCATTTTGCCAAACCCAATGTTGTATGCCGTTATTTTGTCGCCTGGCTTAGTGTGTGTCTATGATTTTTAATTTCGTGTACTTAAATACTCTTGCAGGCTTCGGATCTCCTTTCGTCGGTTTGTAGTTTTTGGGGTACCCCTCCTTGTCGTAAAATTGCCCTGTCAACGTGAGTTGAGGTAAGTTTGTGCCATCAAATAGTGTATCGGCATTAGCAATACTTTCATTTCCTCTCTCTAAATAGAAATATTGTCTTTTGTATAATGTGTCATTCATATGGTTTGTTTCAAACCATTGAGGGCAAGTACACCCGATTGCTGCATAAGAAACATTAATTGTAATTATCTTTCCAGTTAGGTCGCCTTTGTTGACTTTAAATCTTGTCGAGTCGAACTCGAACCTTACATCGTTGTTTAGGTTGTCAGCTTTCTGAATTTTTGCCTTTTTGGTATCGGTCGCTGGTTTGTCTGCCTGATGCCCGCAGGATATTGTCAATGTTAGTAAATATAATGCTGTCAGTCTAAGCATATTGATGGTCGTACAAAATGGCACACAACGAGCGGGGCTTGGCGCTGTGGCGGTATTCTGTGATCCGTCAGCCCGGTGCTACCACCCCCGATCAAGTATAAGGTTACAAATTTAGCGGTTGTTCATTAGAATTGCGGATGGCCAGTGACTGAAGCTGAGTAGCGAACGGGACGATCAGTCTATGTTCGGAAGCCGCCATATCGCCAAACCCAATGTTGTGTGCCGTTGCATCTTAAGCGAAATTTCTATTTTTTACTGAAAATGACAACGTAACTTATATTGTTTATTTAACGATCTCAATAATAGGGGATTCTATAAATTTATATGGCCCTTGTCGACCTTGCGGTATTGGCATACCTGGTTTCCTTTCTAGTGAAGAATAAATAACGCTTACATATCCGGTAATTCTGATTTTTTTCCCATCCAAACGCTTCGCCCTGTCGTAGTCAATATTTACTACATACCCTTTTAAAACTGCAGCATCGTCTTTGTCAAGTGTGCTGAGATGGAATCTGACAGTAAATTTGACCAATTTTAAGGAGTCAGGATTTGATATATCCTTAGTGTCAATATTCTGTGTTAATCCAGAAATATTTATTACAAGACTTATGCACAATATAAATAATCTCAAAATGCCGGGTAATTATTTTGCGACTTAAAATGGCACACAACGTCCAGGGCTTGCTGCTGTGCTGGAATTTATAACGTCCAGACCGGAACTGAAGCCCAATAGAATTACCGATGATGAAGTTAAGAACAAAAGCTCAATAGAATTCGGTCAACCCGAACCGCTGCTGATAGCGAACAAAAAGCTGAGGATTTATTCGTCTGCCAGCATAGCAGCAAATCCAATGTTGTATGCCGTTCATCGTATTATCCAACCTATAGCTCCGCTCATTTCATCTTGTTCATTTTCCAAATTATAAAACCAAACAGAGTCAATTATTATATATCCGTTCGGAGACAAAGACCTCGTTCGTTCTACCATTTTTGGGTAATCTGCAATTCGTTTCTTTTCATAGTTGGTATAAAATTGCTTGCCGTCTTGCCACACAAGGCGAATTCCTATTCGTCTTACTTTTGTTTTTTTTCGTTCCATTATAAATCTGTATTTCAGAAAAGAAGTTTGTCAAGTTATTGTTCAATACTAATAGTGTCTACCAATTTGTTTATTCATTATGGTTTGTTGTGTTATGAATATAGCTTGTGTCGGAAAGAATGCTTCGTACTCTTACTTTTTTGAATTCTTTGAGGATAATTAATTCTAAATGTATCATATTGGAATAAATAAGTCCACGTTCTAAGGCTGTCTCCGTTAACATATACTGGTTCTTGTTTCGCCGTGTCGCCCGGTAGTTCAGTTTGTAACCCGCCGAAGTTTTCACTCAAAAAACCTTGAGACAAATCAGGACTTCTTTCAATTACTGTTTCGCTTACGAACTTATATTTTCCAATAGCAAGAACATACGACGTCTGGCAACCAGTTTGCGGCTTGTAAAACTGTCCAGAATGTTAGTATCAATAATAGAAGATGTCTCATAAGAATGGCATACAACGAGCAGGGCTTGGCGCTGGCCGCATAAATTTAGGAAAACTCACCGCGCAGGCCTACAACATTTCTTTAGCTGTTAAAGGCCGAGCGAGCACGCAGGCGGCTTGCGCCAAACCCAATGTTATATGCCGTTTGTCAGTAGTTCAAATGACGGGAAAGTCTTTTGTAATTCGAATGCAATCCAAGACCCTATTGTATATTGCTTGTTATTCGGGTCTAAATTGGCGCTCGAAACTTCAATTTTTATTTTACGGAAGTCATTTTTGAAATCAGACTCTTTTGTCTTGTCAACGAGAAACAGAAAATTGTCGAATTTAAAAACTTTGAAATACATTTTGGCTTCTTTCGATTTGAGCAATAGATTACCTTTAAGAATCTTCCACTTCCCATTTTCAATTGTCAAATCAGAGGTCATGCAACCTGACTCACTTACTCTGAATTTTCCATTGGATTTAAATTCGTAATTATAACTAACAAAAATTCCTCCATAGTAGAATTTGCTAGTAAGTAAAAACTCTTCGGTAACATTGATTATTTTCAGAGTATCATCGTTCAAAAAATTGGTGCTTTTTAGTTGTTGAGCCGAAACTCCTTTTTGAAATAAAAGTATCGTTATTATAGAAAGGAATGTACGCATAGTTGAATTAATGGCATATAACGAGCAGGGCTTGGCGAAGTGGCGGTATTAGCATTCCGTCTGCCCGGCGCCTTGGCTCCTAAGTGTGTTTAACGCTGAATTTACGAATATTTCTGTTTGGTAACGTGGTCGCTCCTGGCTGAAGCTGATCAGGGAACTGCTGATCAGGATATATTCGGAAGCCGCCATTTTGCCAAACCCAATGTTATGCGCATGTCCTAAATGAACTTTTGAATTTTATTTTCCGTTTCCTTACTTGGAAATAATTTCTCCTTCGCATGTAACTCAAACATCAGCATCACACTCAGGTGCCTAATACTAATTGCTAAAGAGACAGTATTTTCAACACCACATACAGGTGGTTTACATTGTTTTCATCATTTACTCAGATGGAGCCTTCCTTACTTTGTAAGTAACCGTGTATGTCTCTGTTTTGAGATAGCCGTCCTTGACTCTATAGACAATAGAGACTGGAATACTATTTGTCCCAATCATTTCCGATGTCATACTCATTTTGCAATTCCTTTGTCATTTATTTCAGCTTTAATGCCACTGATTAAAACTTTGAGCATTTCAATATTTTGACAACCTTTGACTGTGATAACAACTTCTTGTCCCTGTAGTAAACTATCTGAGTTTTGAGAAACACTTATACAAGTTGAATCTCCAGACATTTTTAAAACTCCAAGTTTATGTGAAACATTTTGAGATTTTTCTGAAACCACCTCTGTAATTCTAATTTGCGAACGTAAGGTCAAAGTGGTTAGGGAAAAGAGAAAGTATAAAAAAAGAACTATAGTATTTTTCATTTGTTTTATTGATTGTCGAATTATTGCGCATAACGAGCAGGGCTTGGCGAAGTGGCGGTATTAGTATTCCGTCTGCCCGGCGCCTTGGCTCCTGAGTGTGTTTAACGCTGAATTTACGAATATTTCTGTTTGGTAACGTGGTCGCTCCTGGCTGAAGCTGATCAGGGAACTACAGATCAGGATATATTCGGAAGCCGCCATTTTGCCAAACCCAATGTTAGGCGTATTGCGGTGATTTGGAAGATTTGCCAATTCTTGGATTATTATAGAAGAATTTAATTCCAAATATGAAGAAAATACCAAAACCAATTAGAATTGTTCCGTTTAGTAAATAGAATTTCCAACCATTAAAGAAACTGCCGGGGAAAAGAAAAACTTCTTTGACTACAGCCCAACCTGTCAGATCCAGTTTCATCAAAACAAAAAAGACTATAAAGGCTATTAAGGTGTTAATCCAGGAGCCTATGAAATTATTTGAAACGATAAATGAAATTACTAAAGCTATTAAATATCCAATAACGAAAGCAATAGCCATGGATACTACTATTTTACTAAGACTTTGAGCGCTTTTGATCTGGATTTTGTCAGTTGAAAGCCTAACTATCTCTGCAACTTCTACATTCTGAAGGTAAGAAAGTACCATAAAACCGTAGCTGAAGAACCAGAGTCCTAGAAAATGAAATAAAATGTGTTTCCAGTTAAAGCGGAAATTCATATGTGAAAGTATGCTAGCATTACGCCCAACGAGCAGGGCTTGGCGAAGTGGCGGTATTAGCATTCCGTCTGCCCGGCGTCTTGGCCCCTAAGTGTGTTTAACGCTGAATTTACGAATATTTCTGTTTGGGTACGTGGTCGCTCCTGGCTGAAGCTGATCAGGGAACTACAGATCAGGATTTATTCGGAAGCCGCCATTTTGCCAAACCCAATGTTAGCAGCATTGTTTATTTAAAGTCTTTAATTACTAAACTTTGAAACATTTTTTCTAATTCCTTGCTTTCGATATGGTCAAAACTTTCAGCATAGAGAACTAAGTCTGCTATATTACCAGCTATCTGTCCAATACTGTCAATGTATATGCCTATAAAGCCATTGCCTGAATGTTTTGGTTTAAAGAAAGTAGCTTGAAACGTTGATATTGTTTTAGACGAAAAATTATAATTGCTTTTACGTCTAATTTTATTCAATACTGGATTATCTGTAAATATTATGTCAGATGTATCAGCATTATTTTTAATGTAGCCTTTTCTAAAGCGATTGGATAATACATTAGGTTCTGCAGGATTCCCAATTGTTCCTAAACCATATTGCAAAAATACTAATTTGCCATTTCTATTGTGAAATCGATACCGAGATGTGGCGTCACCGGTTTTGAGCAAAGTGTCGTCGTTTGCTAGCCGCCAACCTTTTGGTAAGGTTATTAGGCCCGAATATAAAACTAGCTGTGTGTCTTTAGAAAAGGGAGCAAACGAAGGCTTATTTTCATGGATGTCGATTGTTCCAGAACTGGTAGGTGTCGAGTATTTTCTATTGCTTTTGCAAGTGGTAAAAAAGGCAATTATCAA
>JADKKA010000020.1 GCA_016720745.1 Chitinophagaceae bacterium
AACCATTTTCCATTGACCAATCACACCAACTGCGCAGAAATACCCCTACCGTGATCAATGCCGGGTTTCAAACCAAACAGTTTTTTGACAGCAGGGCGGATATCCTCGAAAATCAACTTAGTGAAGTAGTACATAATGTGGAAGAGATGGAAGGCTCCATGCTGGAAACAGCAAAACGGATTAACCAACTTCCATTTTACGATTCCTTATTCAAAAAAGCCTACCCAACCGAAAGAACCATCAGCCCTTTCACCATCGCTAACAGCATTTCCTGTTATATCCGATCCCTTGTTTCCCTGAATGCCCCCTTTGATCAATTTATGCGGGGCAATAAAAATAGTCTCAGTCCTTCCCAGCAAAGAGGTTTCAATCTTTTTGCCGGAAAAGCCAAATGTGCCACCTGTCATTTTATACCGCTATTTAATGGCGTAGTACCTCCCGCCTGGGCCGAAACCGAATCAGAAGTACTGGGTGTACCGGCTACCCGTGACCGTAAAAACCCAAAACTGGATGATGATCCGGGAAAATATTTATTTACCCGTTCCGAAGCACACCGGTATGCATTTAAGACGCCTACACTCAGAAATGTAGCACTGACTGCTCCCTATATGCATAATGGGGTTTACCAGACTTTGGAAGAAGTAATGGAGTTCTATAATAAAGGCGGCGGTAAGGGTCTGCATATTGCACCGGAGTACCAGACCCTTCCTTTTGATAATCTGCGGTTAAACCGGAAAGAAATCAAAGATATTATTGCTTTTATGCGGGCACTGACCGATACCAGTTTTGCAAAGTAAGCGGGTGACAGCTACTGCTTCAAAGCCGGATCATTATATTATTATATCTTTAGCCCCCAACACCGACTATTATGACCCCCAATAAACCACTGATCGGTATTACCTGCGGCGACCTGAACGGGATCGGCATCGAACTGATCATCAAAACCTTTTCTGATAACCGGATCCTGGAACATTGCACCCCGGGTTATTTTCGCTTCCAATAAAGCCATTAATTTTTACCGGAAATCAGTGCCGGAATACAATATCAATTACCAAACCACCAAGGAATTTGACCGGATCAATCATAAACAGGTGAATCTTTTCAATTGCTGGGAAGAAGAAATAGCCATTACTCCCGGTCAGATGACGGATATCGGTGGTAAATACGGTGTCCTGTCCCTGCAAACTGCCGTGGCAGCCCTCAAACAAAAACAAATCGACGGTCTGGTAACCGCCCCCATCCATAAAAAGAATATTCAATCCCCTGAATTCAGTTTTACCGGTCATACTCCTTACCTGAAAACCATTTTCGGGGTGAATGATGTGGTGATGATGCTTTGCGCCGGTGATTTCAGGGTAGCCCTTGTTACCGAACATGTATCCGTACAGGACATCACCAAACATATCACCAAAGAAATCATCCTGAGTAAACTCCAGATCATGAACAAGAGTTTACAAAAGGATTTTGGAATTGATAAACCCCGTATTGCGGTACTCGGATTGAATCCCCATGCCGGAGATGAAGGACTGATCGGGAATGAAGAAGAAACAATTATCAAACCTGCCATCCGCGAAGCAAAAAACAGTAATATCATGGTGGTGGGGCCTTACAGTGCCGATGCATTTTTTGCCAGAAGAAGTTTTGACCGGTTTGATGCCGTACTGGCCATGTACCACGATCAGGGGTTGATTCCTTTCAAAGCACTGGCTGCCGGAGATGGTTTTAATTATACAGCCGGACTTCCGGCCATCAGAACCTCACCGGATCATGGCGTTGCCTTTGATATTGCCGGTAAGAATAAAGCAGACCATTCCTCTTTTATGACGGCGTTGTTTGAATGTATCGATATCATCAACCGGAGAAATGGTTATGAAACGAACCGGGAAAATCCATTGAAAAAAATGACAAACGCCCTCCTCGCAAATGCCAGGGATGAAGCCATTGAAGAATAATACATTGATGGCGTCAGTTGAAAATTGAATCGGGTACGCCTTTATTTATCGTGTACTTTGTATACACAATCTCCACTTTGCCTTTTTTAGGGGCTGTCCGCTCTTTTTTATCCTTATCCGCCCCGTTATCGTAATCAATGGAGATACCCTTGGGTAGTTTATAATCCCTGGTATTGAAAGTGAGTTCCACTTTATCAGGCAGTCCATAAGCCGCATATTGCTTATACTGCATCACTAATTCATAGGTTCCGTTTTCCCGCGTACTGATCACTGATCTTTTAACCAGTAACTGCTGTTCATCCACATAAAGTGTGGCCCGGCTGATATTTTCATCATCACTTAAAGGAAATATTTTGATCACTTTGCAATCGGTGCCTCCCACTTTTTCCGTACCGGATACTATCGCTTCATAGTTACTCAGCCCCAGTACATTGTTCATGTTTATATTCACCGATCCCTTGGGAATAAAGGATACTCCTTTTTCGTTCTTGATTTTAATTTTATGAGGTTTTTTATACCAGATTTTAACGGTAGCTACCGGCGCTTTGATAAAAAGTACATTGGTCTTCAGCTTTCCTTCTGCGGTATAATCCTTTACCTGGTCATATTTATCTTTTACTTTCTGCAACAGTTCCTTTACATCCTGTGCAGGGAGCAGGGCGGGCAGAAGTATTGCGGCAAATACCAATAGTTTTCTCATGGTTAACTTAAAATATCTTTTCTTTTAAAATACTGAACGGTCACAGTCAGAAAGAGAAGTATATAACCCAGCAATACCCCGGCACTTTTGAGCAGAGAAGCAGGGTTCTCCACTGAGCCGTCGATGGTAACTCCTTCAGCAGTTTTTTCAACATAGAAGAACCCTTTCCAGCCCAGCATATGGGTGGTAAAGGACCAGGGGTTGATAGTTTGTTCAAACAAGGGTACTTTCAATTGCTGTACAATAGTGAATACAATCACCACACAGACCGTGGCCACAATCGGTCCCAGTGAATTTTCTGAAAAGGCGGAGAACATCAGCGCCATGGCAGCAATGGTGGTCAGCGCCAGTGCGGCAAAGACAAAGGCTGCAAAAAAGCGCCAGAGTACATCCTGCTGATTCATCAGGTGCATATTTTCTTCCCGGAATACCACCAGGTCACCCGTACCAAAAAGAAGAATACTGCCAAAGAGGGCAAAGATGGCCATCCATACCAGCAGCATCACTACATAAATCGTACTCGCCATGAATTTGGAAAGGATCAGTTCTGTCCGGCCAATTGGTTTACCCACTACCAGCCGCAGTGTACCCAGCCCCGCTTCTCCTGAAATCATATCACCTGCAATCAAGGCAACCAGCAAGGGCACATGGATCAGGATCATGTGCAGTACGGCCACACAAACGAAATAACCATTGTTCATGCTTTCGTAGGGAATCTCAAATGTATCGGACTGGCTATCGGTGTATAATTGAATAAAATCCTTGCCATTTACTTTCAGCGCCAGTTGCACCAGGAGTACAATCATGGCAATGGCCCCAAAAGCAATATAGGTTCTGGGCCTTTTAAATATTTTGAACAGTTCTATTCTTAGCAGGGTGATGAACATCATTTTCCAGTTTGTGCCAAAAAATATTCCTCCAGTGAATGTACCGGGCGGATTGACTGAATGTCCAGTCCGCTTGAAACCAGTAAGCGCGTCAGTTCCGGAATCCGTGATTTTTCCATTTCAAACCGGAGCAGTTGATTAGTTTTCTCATGAATATTATGAATCCAGTCTGTTTGTCCTAATAATTGCCGGGCAGATGCGGCATCAGTAACCGCCAATTCCACCAGGGCAGTTTTGGGATTCAGCAATTCATCCAGTTTGCCTTCGGCCACTTTTCGTCCATTGTCAATAATAAGCAGACTACTGGCCATCATTTCCATTTCACTGAGCAGGTGTGAAGAAACCAGTAAAGTTTTGCCTCCATCGCGACTGAGCCGGATAATCATCTCCCGCATTTCTGCAATTCCCTGCGGATCGAGTCCGTTGGTGGGTTCATCGAGTATGATCAGTCCCGGATCATGGACCAGGGCACAGGCTAGACCCAGTCTTTGTTTCATTCCCTGCGAATAGGTTTTAACCCGGCTATTGGCTCTTTCAGCCAATCCCACCATCTCCAACTGATCCATTAATTGTTTTCTGGAAGCCTTCATCCCGCTGAGCCGGGCAAAAATGCGGAGGTTATCAAAAGCACTGAGGTATTTATACAGATCGGGTCTTTCAATCACGGCACCGGTACGTTTCAGAATTTCCTTCCGATGATGGCGAAGGTTCAATCCAAAAATTTCAATTTCTCCCTCATCAGGTTCAATCAGGGTCAGCAGCATACGTATCGTCGTAGATTTACCTGCTCCATTCTGACCCAGGAAACCATACACTTCTCCAGCTGACACGGAAAAAGATAACTGATCCACGGCCTGTAAGTCCCCGAAACGTTTGGAAAGATTTTTTACACGGATGATTGTGTTCATCATTGACTATTAACAAATAAAAGTAGGAAACGTTTTACCGTGACCATGAGATTCTGAATATTTTTAAAATATTTTACTTGCGGAACTTGCATTTTAAAACTTTGGGTAGTAGGTTTGTTTTACTATTCGGAATACCACATATACCCTGGTAAAACTACGATAAGCATCCGTACCTGCTCCATCTTCCCCTGAACAGCTATGGTCTTATTATTTTCTGCGGTGCATGTACCCGAGTATCCAATATTTCTGTGGGGCCATTGAAGCCGGTTTAAACCGGTATAATACCCTAAGAAATGATAAAAACATCCGCATTATTAATACTGATTGCCCTTCGGCTGATGTATCAGCCTTCTGCAGCACAGCAGGATATTCCGGCTTTCTCCGGTCAGCAGGAAGCCATTGCTGCAGCCAAACATAGCCCGGTCACCTTAATCAGTGTATCCGGTTTTTCCAAAAACAATAAAACGGTGCTGGAATGGGTGGTTGGCGATAACCAAACCGCTGATCTTTTTGAAGTAGAGAAGAGTGATGATGGAAAAGAATTCAAACTCGCTGCAATTGTATTTGGGTCAGATACACCTGAAAAGGCCAGTTACTCTTTTTTTGAGCCTGCTGGCAAACAAAAACAACTGTACCGGGTTAAACTGGTGAGTAAAAACAAAAAGGCCATCTATTCCCCCGTTGTGGAGATCACACCGGGTGTTTAAATACTGATATGGGAAAATCATCCAAAAAAATAATCCGCGAGGAATGGAACCGGCTCAGGAAGGCCATTGAGCACCTGATCAAACCCGGTAACCGCCAGCCCCAGTGGGTATTGCAACCGGTACGAACTAAAAATAACAGGAATTATAAATAATCCTGTCAACGATTCATACACTTAGAGCACCAACAGAGAAACTGGCCCTTTGTCTAAAGGGCCTCTCTTTTTTTACTGCCCCAGGTAAGTTTTCAGGTTAGTCACGTATTTTTCAAAAGCCTCAATTCCCTTTTTAGAAATGCGGCAGATGGTTTGAGGATAGTTGTCTTTAAATTGTTTGATGACTTCTATATAACCCGCATCTTTCAGTTTCTGAATCTGCACACTCAGGTTGCCGGCCGTAGCATTGGTCTTTTCCTTAAGAAATGTAAATTCTGCTTCCTGCACACTGATGAGCAGGGACATCACGGCCAGCCGGAGTTGAGAATGTAATATCGGATCCAGGTCTTTAAACATCCGTATTGGCTAAATGTTTTTTGGCCCGTTGATAATCTCTTTCCATGATGATGCCCGGGATCAGCCAGGCGCCGGCGGCAGACAAAGCAATCAACAACATATCTGTTTTTACCGGCAGAAATAAAGAAGCGATACAGGATATCCAGCAAAGGATTCCACCCCAGAACATGGGTTTGAACTTCATCGTCATACCGGTAACAAAAGTGGGAATGCCATAAAGCAGAAGAAAAAGCGCCGAAATATATTCATAGAGTTTGAAACCGGGTGTATTTGTGAGCATTTTGAACTGATCATTCACCGGATCCCAGCTGCCATACATTCTATTAACAATAAAGATCAGCAGAGCAATACTGATACCAAAAAGCGATCCAAAGACCATCCTGGAACTGATCATCATAGGTTCTCCCGCTTTTTTTTCCCGGACAGAGAAATATATCTGCGGAATCACGGCAAAAAGTAAAGTAAATAAATATCGAAGGGAAGGCGGAATTCAAATTGCAGTTCGGCAAACCTTACCAGCGAGCAGATCACAATCACCAGTCCCCACATAATAGCGGTGATGCCTGTATCATGACAGGCATCTTTCGCTTTATTGATCATCCGGGTGATCAGTTCCAGACTTTCCTTTTCGGTCAGCTGATTTTCCTCGCTCATACTTTTATCATTTGAGTTTTTTGACGTGATTGAAGAACATAGCCCGGCACAATATAAGAGATCAGCACCACGAGTGCCATCAGCAGTAATTGGATATCAAAATTTGTAAACACCGAAATGATGGCAATGGCCCAGCAGCAACCGGCAGCCCAGCGTAACAGGGGAAAACGGATAATGGCACCGATTACAAAAGTCATATATCCATATAATGCAAAATAAATGGGGAATGAGTACATCCAGATTTCAAAAGCGCCAATGATAAAAGCCAGGACCGTAAACATGATGCCTGTCCCTATTCCAAACAACCGCATCGTATCATCCAGAAATGTCCGGGTTTTTTGCCTGTGGCCTTTACGGATGCCATAATAAATACTAATGGCCGCCCCTGCCCACATCAGGTTCCAGGAAAGCCATGGCTGAGCAAACGACGTAAACTTCAGTGCATAATGCAGGATTGCTGCTGCAAAAACCAACCAGCCCCAGAGCAGCAGGAAAAAAGAATTGTCAGTAACATCCTGCTTTACTTTTTCAATCATCGTCCGGATCAATTGAAGACTTTGCTCTGGTGTAAATTTTTCTGCACTCATGTTTTTGCTTTTGATCTGATGAAGAATGACCTCCTCAAAAAAATCATTTCATTTGAGAAAGAAAATACATCACCTGCGACATGCCCCATTGTGGTTCAATGCTGCTGGCCGGTTTACTGGTCATGAACAATTCTTTTGCTTTTTCGAAAAGCTTTTTGGCTTCATCCTTACTGCCCCCAAATTGTTCCGGCGTATAATATTTATCCTGTGCTTCCAGAATATACACCCTTGGATTGGCCGGGTTCATTTCTTTTGCCTTCGCCAACGCTTCAGATGCTTTCGCGCCTTCCGTCATATACCTTGACATGGCATTTCCCATCATCCGCAGACTGGCAATCATTTTCCGGATACACCATGTTTCTGAACTGGCCTGACCAAGGGACTCTGCTTTATTCAGTAATTGCTCTGCCTTATCAGCCACCGGGTCGGTAATTGCACTGTTGTCGCCAAAGCTGCCATCCATCGGCAATGAATAAGTGCCGCCCATTACCTGACAATAAGCCGCATAATAATAAGGGAGCCACTGTGTTTTTTCTGCTTCGGCAATACGCTCAAAAGCATTGGCTGCTTCTTTCCAGTTGTCGGGCGTGGTATTTGAATCAAGCAGGGCCATCCTTGATTCCATGGCCTTTACAAATTTTTCAGATTGGGCAAAGCTGACCGTCATGGCCAGACTGGCAATAATCAGTACGAAGGTTTTTTTCATATACTAGTTTTTGTTTAGTCAGATAATTAAAGCGCATTATTCATCACCTCATCACTGCGGTCAACCCCGAAGCTGATAAAGGCACCGATAAAGACAAACATTCTTGAAGTCGGTAATATCTCCTGTTTACGCAGGCCGTTATAAGAATACTGGTACCCGTAAGTTTGTTTGATATTAAATATATTACTCACCTGCAGTACATATACGGCAAAGGTCTTGGCATTTTCTTTTCCGATAAAGGGAAGATAATTGATCGCAAAACTTACATTATGGTAAGAAGGAATGGTGCCCCGGTCGGTGAACTTGTATTGCGAGCCATCCAGCCTGATATTATAATAAGGCCGGCCGCTGGCGAAATTGTAGGCAGCATTCAGGTTCATTTTCCAGGGTTGCACAAATTTTTTAGCTACCAGGGAGGCCGTATGTTTGGCGGCAAAATTGGGGGTGATGGCAAAGGGGAAATTCAGAAAATCCCTTTTGGTATCCAGGAAGGAATATGAAACCCAGTAATCAAAATTCTTGAAGGTCTTTTTATCTCTCCAGAATAATTCCACTCCCTTGGCGTCTCCGAAGCCTGCATTACTCACCGCTGCTTCAGTGAATCCTACCACTCCTGTCTTCACGAGGCCCTTGTATTTTTTATAGAAGGCTTCCAGCCGAAGGGATTGCTGATTCAGCACTTTCTGGTATTGCAGAATATAGTGGGTGGCTTTCATGAAATCGAGTGCATTGGGTGAGGGCAGGTATCTTCTTTCCGGGTTCTGGTAAAAAACACCATAGGCAATGGAAGCCTGGCTTCCCTTACCGAGTTTATAGGCTACAGACGCACGGGGTGCGATATTGGTTTGATCCAGCAGGGAAGAATGTTCCATCCGCAGACCGGCTTTCACAGCAATATCATTGGTGGCATAGATATCTCCTTCGGCAAAAAGGGATTTGATCTGTTCTTTCAGTGCCGATGGAAATTCATTGCCGTTATAATCTTTGTACCGGACTTTATCCTGACTGTAATTGTATTCTGCTCCAAAACGGAAGGCACTGAGTCCTTTGAGTTTTTTCTCCAGTACGGTCTTGGCATTAAAATAATTTCCGCGGTTATCCAATCCGAAGTTTTTGAATTCCAGTCCGGAAAAAGTCACATCGCTTTTATTATTATCCTGCAGGGAAGAACTGATTTTGTCGTGGTTATTGGTATAGGAAACACCCATCATGATTTTCCAGCGTTTGGGCAGGTTTTCTTTCCAGGATAAATTATGATAATGATTGGCATTGCTGATAGCAAAGCGGTCGAGGTAACCAACCGAATCAATGCTGGCGGCGGTAAAGCCGAGTTTATTACTACTATAGTATCCGTAATATTTCAGCATACCCGTTTTGGAAGTCTTGATCCTGAAATTCGCGTCCAGATTATGGTAGACGGGTACTTTGGAAAAATCCTGTCTTTGTTTGATCAGGGCAAAAGCAAGACTAAGATCGGTATAGGAATAATTGATGCCCCAGGAACTGTTTTTCTTTTTGCTCAATTGCTGAAAACCGGCACTTCCACTGAGCACGGTGATCCCGAGATTGGCTGAGCTTTGTTCGGGCAGGTCAATGGATTCCAGAATCAGCGCAGAAGATAATGCCTGTCCGTATAAAGCTGAATACCCGCCGGTGCTGAACACGGTTCCTTTAAAAATGAATGGAGAGAAACGACTGAACTGTGCAATATTGGGAACGGAACTAAAGAAAAAATTATTGACCAGGGTACCATCAATAAAGGTTTTTGTTTCGGCAGCCGTACCACCTCTTACAAATAAGCCTTCGCTCTCTCCTACCTGTTGGGTGCCCGGTAAGGTTTTTAATGCCCCGGTAATATCTCCATTGGCGCTGGCGGTGGTTACAATATCAATCGGATCCAGTACGGCGGCGGCCCGTTTTCTGTCACTGGCTTCAAATGAACCGGCAGACAAAACAACGGCGGTCAATTCTGTTACTTCCTGTTTCAGGGTAATGTCCAGTGTAATTGCTGCGCCTTCAATACTAATGGCTTGTTCTACCGTTTTGAAACCGATATTGGACACCACAATGAGCTGCTTTCCTTTTTCAGTTGTTTTAAATGTATACCTGCCGGATGAATCGGCTGTTGCTCCATCATAACTGTCTTTGATGGCAATACTGGCACCGGGCACCGGTTTGTCTTTATTGTCTTTGATGATTCCCTTAATGGTAACCTGGGCTGACAGATTGATTGCAGCAGTAATAATGAGGAGTAAAAAGAGGATCAGGCGCTTCATAACTTTCATTTCGGGAACAAACATAAAGTAGTTTATATCATAAACCAAATTTTTGGACAAAAAAAATCCCGGCCAGGCCAGGATGAGTCAAACAGCTTGAGGCTGAATTACATGTAGAAACCGCCTTTTTGTTTGTAATGTCTAACCCCATTACAATCTCTCTTGGAAGAAGCGCAGGAACTCAGTACAAACATAACGGTGGCAACCAGGGCCAGGCTCAATACAAATTTTTTCATGATTCGTTTCAAATTGGGTACGCCGTTTATTGCGGTGTACAGTACAACAAATTAATTAAGGAAATTCCAGAGGATTGTTGGGGTAGAGTTCAGACCATCTTTGTAGAAAACGAAATTACTACGCGCATATTGTTTCTCATAGTTTTTCGCAGGATTTTTCTTTTTACCTATGGGAAAACTACGATTTTGCAGGGCTAAACCGTATAATTACCTGTACTCAAAAAATATCAACGATTGATGATCTGTAATCCTGATTTATTTAATCACACCCAATTCCTTCCCGATTTTAGTAAATGCAGCAATGGCCTTGTCTAAATGACCCTGTTCATGTGCGGCACTCAATTGCACCCGGATCCTTGCCTGTCCTTTGGCAACAACCGGAAAGAAGAAACCGATTACATAAATACCTTCTTCCAGTAAACGGGCAGCCATATTCTGGGCCAGCACCGCATCATATAACATGATGGGCACAATCGGATGATCACCGGGTTTGATATCGAAACCGGCTTCGGTCATTTTTGTACGGAAGTATTTCGTATTGTATTCTAACTTATCGCGGAGTTCGGTTGTTTCTGTGAGCATATCCAGTACGGCAATAGAAGCCCCCACAATAGAAGGTGCCAGGGTATTGCTGAACAAATAAGGTCTTGATTTCTGCCGCAGCATCTCAATGATTTCTTTTCTTCCCGATGTAAATCCTCCCGAAGCCCCACCTAATGCTTTACCTAGTGTACCGGTGATGATATCAATCTTACCCATCACCCCCTGTATTCATGAGTGCCCCTTCCTGTTTTACCCAGGAAGCCGGAAGAATGACATTCATCAATCATGATACAGGCATTATATTTTTCTGCCAGCTCCACAATTTTATCAAGTTGTGCAATGGTACCATCCATACTGAATGAACCATCCGTAACGATGATTCTGGCGCGGCAGGCAGCCGCTTCCTTTAATTTGGCCTCCAGGTCTTCCATATTATTATGTTCATACCTGAAACGCTGCGCCTTACATAAGCGAACCCCATCAATGATGGAAGCATGATTCAATGCATCAGATATGATGGCATCATTTTCATTGAATAAAGGTTCAAACACTCCCCCATTGGCATCAAATGCTGCAGCATATAATATCGTATCCTCAGTACCCAGGAAGGCCGAGATTTTTTCTTCGAGTGCTTTATGAATATCCTGTGTGCCGCAGATAAACCGCACACTGCTCATGCCATAACCACGGTGATCAATCGCCTCATGAGCTGCAGCGATCACTTTGGGGTGACTGGATAGACCCAGGTAATTATTGGCACAGAAGTTCAGAACGGTTGAACCATTCACGATGATTTCAGCACCTTGCGGACTTTCAATAATCCTTTCTTTCTTAAATAATCCAGCGTTTTTGATCTCTTCCAGTTCGCCTGCAATGCGTTGTACCAGTTGCTCATTCATATGGCTAAGTTTGTGGCAAATATAAAAGAGAACCATTCACCCCCCGCTTTTCTAAAAAGAGCTTGCAATTCACTGGCCGATTCTGACACTCTATGCCATGGAATCAGCGTTTCGTCATAATCCGGTTGGAGGCAGCCCGCAATATTTTTATGTTTACAGTAACATTTTAAGCTAAACCTTCGTCAAATACCTAAACCACAACCATGAAGAAGATCAATATACTGTTTATCACTGCGGCTATCCTGGTCCTGGGTACTGCCTTTATTACCCTAACTTCTTCATCTCCAAGCAGTAAGAAAGTTGAAGCCCCAACCTGTTGCCAGAAAAAGGCTCCGGCCTGTGATATCAATGCCCCTAAAAACGGAACCGGTGAACTGATCATGGAGAGCATGTCGAGGCAGTTTATCACCGTGACCCCTCTTTAAAGACTGATTTTCAGCCGAATATCAAATCCGATTTTTTTTATTTTTCCTGTAACTATCCGGCGGGCTGTCCGTTTTATTTCTGGCAGAACGCCAATTTTGGTAAACTGCATTTCCAAACCGGCTAATGACTGAAACAGAATATAATGAATGCGTGACTGCTTATGCAGACAATGTGTACCGCTTCATCCTGAAGAACCTCCGGCATGAGGAGGACGCCAGGGATGTGGTGCAGACTGCATTTGAAAAATGTGGCGCAACCGGGAGGATGTGGATGCGGCCAAAAGCAAGTCCTATCTTTTTACCGTGGCCTATCACCAGATGATCGATCATATCCGGAAAGTGAAAAGGATTTCTCTTCGGGAAGAATTCAGTGAGGAGACCAGGGTGGAAAGCCGGCCGGTCAATAACCTGAAAAAAATACTGGATGAAGCCCTGGAAAGACTCAGTGAAACCCAACGTTCCCTGGTGCTGCTGAAAGATTATGAAGGTTACAGTTATGAGGAAATAGGAAGAATTATGAACCTGAATGAAAGTCAGGTGAAAGTATACCTCCACAGCGCCCGGGTACAATTAAAGGAATACCTGGTAAAAGTGGAAAATGTTATTTAAAAAAAAAAAGGATCAATGCTGATCAACCGCCATAATTACGAAGAATTTTTTATCCTGTATATGGATAATGAACTGGATCCGGCCGGTCGCCGGATGGTGGAAGATTTTGTGCAATTGCATCCTGACCTGAAAGAGGAATTGGATATCCTGTTACAATTTAAACTGGTACCCGATACGCAGATTGTATTTGATGGCAAAGAAGAACTGATGAAAGAAAATGGTCAGCCCCTGATCAGCATCAGCAATCATGAGGAATGGTTCTCCTTATATATCGATAATGAATTGCTGCCTGACCAGAGAAAACAGGTTGAAGCCTATTTTGAAGCTAACCCTGCTACCCGGCGTACATTGGAACTCTTGCAAAAGACCAAACTGCAACCTGAACTGGTTTCATTCCCCGATAAGTCAAGCTTGTACCGGAAAGAAGAAAAAACAAGAAGGATTGTACCGGTTTACTGGAGAGCAGCGGCTGCCATCCTGATTATCATACTGGGCATTACCGGTTTTCTGCTCGTGAACAGAAAACCTGATACCGATCAGCCTGAGGTGGCCAAAGTGCCAACTAATTTACCAGGAAAAAATGGTTCCTGAAAACAAAGAATCTTCTATCCCGGTCAATGATCAGCCCGAAACGATCGCCAGCAATCCTCAAACAAGAGCAAGTTATTTCTGAACCAGGCAAACACCAACTACCAGTCCTTCTCAGCCAGCTCCGCAAAAAAAAGACCACAGTCAAACCTCCCCGAAAAACAGTTTACCTGAGTAGTAAAAGATGAAGAAGCAGTGCCAATCACCTATCATTCAACCCACCAATAACCTGCCACGGCCGGTTAATAATCCCAATCTTTCTAATACCCAGGCGCCTACAGATGCGCTTGCCAGTAATATCAAAGAAAATAATATCCCACAGCAGGTAATAACAAATCCTGTTGTAACATCTGCTAACCCTCAACCGTCAGACATCATACAAGCTGCTTATACTAACAATGAGCCACTTGAAGAAACGGAAGGAAAAAAGAACAAAAACCGTGGCATCTTCCGGAAGATTGCCCGCACTTTTGAAAAAAGAACGAATATTGACCCTACTGATGACAACCGTTTACTGGTAGCCGGTCTCTCTATCAAACTGAAATGATGTCTCAGTTGTTTTGGTTTGATCAATCATCAAGCATTATTAAAAGAAAAATTATGAAAAGGATTTTTACCCTATGCGGAGCCTATGTCTCGCCCTCGCCAGTCTGGCCCAAACCGATACAACCGGAAAACAGGCACCTCAATACGATACCATCCGGATCGGCGGTATTACGATCATCCGTAAACCCGGCACAAAAGACCGCCAGGTGATTCATGATCGTGAATACAAAATGCGGAATCGCCGGAACAGCGACAAACCGGCAAACCTCAGTACCAATTGGTGGATTTTTGATGTAGGCTTCTCTAATTATAACGATAATACCAATTACGGCAGTGCCGCTGCCCAGGCCTATGCCCCCGGCAGTAATGAAACCTGGCTGGAGCTGAAAGACGGCAAGTCCAGAAATGTGAATGTCTGGTTCTTCATGCAAAAACTGAATGTGGCCAAACATGTGGTCAATCTGAAATACGGATTAGGACTGGAACTGAATAATTACCATTTCAAAAGAAACGTTCGTTTTGACCCCAACCCTCCTGCCGTTCCCAATGCCCCGGTATTATCACTGGATGCAACGCCGAACCGCAGTTACAGCAAGGATAAACTGGCGGCCGATTACCTGACAGTACCCCTGATGCTGAACTTCAATTTTACACCTAACCGCAAAAGAGGATTTGGTTTCAGTGCCGGTATCAGTGCAGGTTATCTGTATACCGCCAGGAACAAAACCAAAAACTCAGACGAAGGAAAAAGAAAGGTTAAAGATGATTTTGATCTCGAAAAATGGAAGCTCTCCTATATCGGCGAACTCACCCTTGGCCCGGTTCGTTTCTATGTTTTTTTATGCACCGTATTGTTCCCGGGTAGATTTTCTAAAAGCCGCGTTAAAACATTTCCACAGTAAAAAATAAAGATCCGTGGCATTGCGTTTGAAGGATGGACGGTACTGATCACAGCCCATTACCAATTACATGCTCCCACCAGCCTGTCTGCCCCGGCAGCACAGGAAATGCATCCGGATTTTTTGGACTGTTTCAGGTTATATTTTACCCTTTAGAAACCACTAAGGAACATGAAAAACTATTTCATTCTTACATCCGTATTCCTGGGGAGCAGTATGCTGGCAATTGATGGCCGTATTTCCGGTCATTCGGATGCGCACAAAAGAGGCAGTAGTCCGGCGGGTCCGGTGGGCAAGATTTCGATTGTGATTGACAAATCAGACTATGAGCTGAGTGTGTATGATGACAAAGGCTGGTATGCCACTTACCCGGTTGTATTTGGGAACCCCGGCCTGGACGATAAAAAAGTACAGGGCGATAAAAATACCCCGGAAGGCAAATTCAGCATTGCTGCCAAAAGAGTGCATGAAAAATGGTGTCGCTTTCTAAGCCTGGATTATCCGACACCGGATGATATTGAAAAATTCAATAAGCGAAAAGAAAAAGGGGAAATCCCTGCCAACGCCAGTATTGGTGGTGGTATAGGCATTCATGGTACCTGGCCTCATGAAGATTTTGTGGTAGACCGGTTTAATAACTGGACCCTGGGCTGTATCTCCATGAAGAATGAGCATGTCACGGAGATCTATCAATATACCGGGGTAGGTACCAAGGTCACCATCAAAAAATAAGCAGGCTTATTGTCCCGGGTTATTCAGGAAACTTTCTGTTGAAGTCCTCCATTTCTCAGGATCTTTCCGCAGTAAGGATTCATGACTGGCCCCTTCATAAACAACCAGTCTTTTTTCCCTGTACGGGATGGCTTCATAAATAGCCCTGATCTCTTTTTCATTGACATAATGATCCTGTGTCCCCCAGTTGAGTAATACCGGACAATTGATGGCCGCGGCATAGCGGGTGGTCTTGTGTTTATATCCGTTGAACCCTTTTTCCAGGCCGATCCAGAAACTGGTAAAAAATGCAAAGGGCTGTGCAGGAAAGCCAATCTGTGCTGCCCGGGCTTTTAAATAGGTTTGTAAAGAATAAAAGGCATTTCGAGGATCAGTCCGGAAAGCTTCATCTCCATAGAGGTAAACGGCCCTGGTTACTGAAACAGCACCCATTGAGCTTCCGTAAATAAAAATGTGTTTCTCCCCTTTTTGCTGAACAAAATCAAATGCCAGTTTCACTTCTTCTGCTTCCCGGTAACCAATGGTGGTACGGCTCCCTTCACTGTTTCCATGTCCCCTGAAATCAACCAGCATAATATTATACCCCAGGTAGCGGAATTCATTGGCCTCGTCAATAAGGGTCATTTTATTGACGCCGATTCCATGAAAAAGGATCACCGTTCCTTTGGCTGTTGAATCTGCAGGAGCATACCAGGCATCAATGGCCAGTCCTTTCTTTGTTTGCAGCCGGACAGTATCTATCGCAAATACCGGCGCTTCCTGGTTGGATGAACGGGGATAACGGGGCCCGGTAAAAAGTTTCCAGGATTTGGTAAAGATATTTCCGCTGCTATTGCTATACCCTTCGGGCAGATTGGTATAAAAAGCGGGTCAGCTTATCGGCATAAAAGGCCGTGCTGATATTAATAAGCAGAAACTGGACCAGTAATACCCAGCCAGTCCAGCGCAATACTGAACGGATCTGTTGTCGGAGTGGTTTTTTTCCATGAGATATCAGTGACGGACAACCGTTGCCGTAAAAGTAGGTTTTAGCCTTCATTTCGCTGGGTTTTAACCTATTTTTTTATTCCAAAGGGAACTTTTTTGTTGATAATTACGTTAGTTCTTTGTAAGAACGAACTCGTTAAGAAAAACCTTTTAAAGCAGCCCATCCGTGCTGCTTTAATTTTTTTCAGGATCAGATCCCCATTTTTTTCCGGATCGGGGCAGGAATGGCATCTTTATGTACAATCATTGCTACGGTTCGCATATTGTAATAATCTTCCCGCATATACAAAAGCCACCGTAGAATTGGTGGTTTGTCCCCAGGAATTTTTGACATAATACCAGGTCGCTCCGTTTTGATGTGCCCGGCCCACGATATGCATCATATGATCCAGTAAGGTGGCCTGGCTATCAAAAGCCTGCTGACGGGCTTTTTGCTGATCCCCAACTGGCGGGTTTTTCAGGCTGGCATAACCATCGTTATAATGAAAATCCGGGTCATCAACATCCCCGTCCCAACCTACTGTGAAGCCATTATCCAGTGCATTATTGGTGATACTGACAAAATCATCCAGTGACACATTCCAGTAAGTATCCCCGGTCCAGTTGTATTTATCCTCCAGTACAAAACGGGTATAAAAAGGATGATGCGTATAAGAAGTAATTTCAGGTAATCGTCCGGATTAAGCCCAAGGTACTGATCGCTATAAGTTCGGGGGTATAGGTTTTCCCTTTGTAAACAAATTCCGTTGGGACTGTTCCGTAATAATGATCCAGAATACTGTCCACTACCATTTCCTGTCGCTTGTTCAGCTCAGTGATCTGGTTACTGATACAGTATTTGACAATATTACTCAGGAGTGTATCCATATCGCCATGGTTATGATCCTTCTCCCCGCGTGCTTTCCCGGAATAGGCCGATTCGGGAACCAGGCCATAATTTTTCATCACCCAAACGGCATCATGAAACTGCCCCCGGGCGTAAAGAAATTTCCTCCTTTTAACTGGAGGTGCCTCTTGATTTTCCGCATCATAGAATGACGGGCAATAAACATTTCACTGATATCAGTTTCCCCTTTTCCCATGCGAATCAATTCGCTTTCCAGCAAAGAAGTACTGGAAAAACTCCAGCAGGTGGCAGAGAGGTACTGGTCTTTAACAGGCGTAAAGGGAACTACCGATGGTTTCAGTGCCGGGATATTGATGGACTGGGAAAAAGCAATTCCAGTACAACAGTAGAGGATCAGGGCGATGCGGACCATATTTCTTTTTGGCAAAATAGGTCCAATGCGGAACCGGTTCAATACCCGGTACCGGGTATTTATGGATTTACAATTTGCCATGCATGATTTCCTCTACAACGGCCGGATCCAGCAGGGTGCTGGTATCGCCCAGGCTGGAAGTTTCCCCTTCTGCAATTTTTCTTAAAATCCTCCGCATGATCTTTCCGCTTCGGGTCTTGGGTAAACCGGAAACAAACTGAATTTTATCCGGCTTGGCTATCGGCCCGATGATCCGGGTAACAGTCTGCAGAATATCTTTTCTGCGAAGTTCATCATCGCCATGGTGCCCGTTATAAATAACATAGGCATAGATGCCCTGTCCTTTGATATCATGCGGATAACCACCACAGCACTTTCCACCACGCCGGCATGCATATTAATGGCATTCTCCACTTCGGCGGTACCTATCCGGTGACCACTTACATTGAGTACATCATCCACGCGGCCGGTGATGCGGTAATTGCCATGCTCATCTTTCAGGGCACCATCACCGGTGAAATAAAGATTTTCATAAGTGGCGAAATAATTCGTGCGGCAACGTTCATGATCTCCCCAGGTTGTGCGGATAATGGAAGGCCAGGGCGACTGGATACAGAGGTTGCCTTTTAATAAACCATGCTCATCTTTTTCAGTTACTTCTTTTCCGTTTTCATCGACCAGTACCGGTTGTACACCCGGCATTGGCAGGGTAGCCCAGGAAGCTTTGGCGGCTGTGATTCCTGCTAAATTGGAGATCAGGCAACCACCGGTTTCTGTCTGCCACCAGGTATCCACAATCGGACATTTGTTCTTCCGATATGATCATCGTACCAGTGCCAGGCTTCTTCATTGATCGGTTCGCCAACGGTACCCAGTATTTTTAATGAAGAAAGATCTTTTCCTTTTAAAGGATCCAGACCAAAACCCATCAGACTGCGAATAGCGGTTGGTGCCGTGTATAGAATATTTACTTTGTGCTTGTCTATAATATCCCAGAAGCGCCCCGCATCCGGCCAGGTGGGGATGCCTTCAAACATCAACGAAGTGGCACCGGCACAAAGCGGACCGTATACGATATAACTATGTCCGGTGATCCAGCCGATATCAGCCGTCAAAATGGATATCACCGGGCTGGTATTGGAACACATTCACAAAAGTGTAAGTGGTCCATAACATATATCCCGCACAACTATGTACTACGCCCTTGGGTTTGCCGGTTGAACCACTGGTATATAATATAAATAAAGGATCCTCGGCATCCATTTCTTCTGCCGGAAAACTCACCACCCCGTTTTTTTTCCACCTGTTCTTCGGCAATATCCATTTCATCTTCCCACCATACATCCCGTCCTTTAATCATGGATACGGGAATACGGGTGCGGGTATATACAATTACTTTTTTTACCTGGCGATTGCCAATCAGCGCATCATCAATCACTGATTTCAGCGGGATATCCTTGCCACCTCTATAAGCACCATCGCAGGTAATAATGAATTCGGCATTGGCATCATAGAGCCGGTCGGCAATACTCTGGGCACTGAATCCTCCGAAGATCACGGAATGGATGGCACCGATCCGGGCACAACCCAAAACAGCATACACCAGTTCGGGTACCATGCCCATATAAATACAAACCCGGTCACCTTTTTTCACTCCGTTATTCTTCAGCATCTGTGCCACCTGACAAACTCTTTTGTGCAGCCGGTTATAGGTCACTACCCGTACTCTTTCATCTGGACCATTGGGCTCCCAGATAAAGGCAGGTTTATCACCCATCGTGGCCAGGTGACGGTCAATACAATTCTCGGTAATATTGAGCTTGGCTCCTTTGAACGGGCGAAAATCAATTCGTATTTTAAACGCATGAACAAAACCAACAGTCCGTCTCACAAACGGTCCAGTATACAGCAGGTCATAGCTGCATCATCGGTGGGAACCATGATCGAGTGGTACGATTTCTACATTTTCGGCATGCTGTCTACGACTATTTCCAGCCAGTTTTTCCTAAAGACAATCCAACAGCTGCCTTACTCAGTACCCTGGCCATTTTTGCTGCCGGTTTTATTGTAAGACCCTTCGGGGCATTGGTCTTCGGCAGACTGGGAGACCTGATTGGAAGAAAATATACTTTTTTGCTCACCCTGATTTTAATGGGTGGTTCCACTTTCCTGATTGGTTGTGTACCGAGTTATGAAACGATTGGGATTGCAGCACCGATCATTGTATTGCTGCTTCGCTTATTACAGGGTTTGGCCCTGGGTGGTGAATATGGTGGTGCAGCTACCTATGTGGCGGAACATTCACCGGCCCATCGCCGTGGATATTATACAAGCTGGATCCAGACAACAGCAACATTGGGATTGTTTGTAGCATTGGGGATCATATTGGTGGTAAAATCCAATATGAGCGACAATGCCTTCAATGCGGAATGGGGTGGCTGGCGTTATCCTTTCTGGATTTCCATCGTCCTGGTGGGGGTATCGATTTATATCCGGATGAAGATGAGTGAATCGCCTTTATTCTCAAAACTAAAAGCAGAGGGAAAACTTCGCTGAATCCGCTTAAAGAAAGTTTCCGGCACAAGGCCAATTTTAAAATGGTATTGCTGGCATTATTTGGTGCGGTGATGGGACAGGGAGTGGTTTGGTATACTGGACAGTTCTATGCACAAAATTTTCTGGAAACCCGGTGTTATATTGATTTTACCCAGAGCCGGGTAATTATGCTGGTGGCCATTGCACTGGCCACACCATTCTTCATTGTTTTTGGCTGGCTCAGTGATAAGATTGGCAGAAAATGGATCATGATGGCGGGAATGCTGGGAGGTATCCTTTTTTACCGGCCCATATTTGGCAGCTTTCTAAAAGATACAGCGATCAAAGAATGGAAAAACGGATCCGGCCAATATGGTGGTCGTTGAAAAGAAATCAAAGGCTGACACATTGCTGGATACTGAAAATGGACTTCGTATTCAAATACAAAATGAGATTTCCTGGAACTACAAAGGCACCCGCTTCCATGAAAAAAGTACAGATACCATGGTGGTAGCAGCCGGTGCGTGGACGGTTTATCCTCCACTCAGTTCGCTAGGTCAGGATAAACACAGTATCCCATATGATTCCCTGACATTTGAAACGATAACTGATACCAAAACGGTGTATACCGCTGTAAAACTGAACAGCAGCAAACAATGGAAATTTACTTTTCAGGTCTGGATCATGATCATTTTTGTCACCATGGTATATGGGCCCATTGCCGCCTTCCTGGTAGAAATGTTCCCGACCAAGATCAGGTACACGAGTATGAGTTTACCTTACCATATTGGTAATGGCGTTTTTGGCGGACTGGTTCCTTTTATCGGTCTCCTGCTTACCACTACTTACCCGGCTGATCCGCTGGTGGGATTGTGGTATCCGATTGGAGTGGCTTCTTTTTTTTGTGATAGGATGCTTTATTTAAGAAATAAAATTGACAGGAATATCAGGGATTAGATATTAGTTATTGGGTATTAGGTATTGAGTCGACAAGATGGGTCCGAGGATATGTAGAGAGACGATCTTTGGTGATTGAGATATTGGGATATTAAGATATTGGGTATTGGATATTAGGTATTAGGTATTGAGTCGACAAGATGGTTCGGAGTGTGGAGAGACGATTGTACTTGATTGGGATATTGGGATATTAAGATATTAGGAAATTATATAAAACAACCTGGAGTAAAATAAATGACATGAATGCAATTAAAAGTATTTCGGACTGATCTGGTTACTCCTGGCTCCGCTGGTGATTTTTGAACTGATCAATGGGGCAATCCAGCATATTGATACGGCCGGAAAAAAGGATATCAACAATCCTGTGATCTGGATCATTATCATTGCCATTTTTACGCCCATTGCCATCGGCCTGGTGATCTTTGGCTGGTATGCCTTCAGAGGGGAATATGACCACCTCCCGCAAAAGTCTAAAGACTTGTATACCAACGATTAAAAAATTTTACAATTTTCAAACATTTCACATTTGCGACTGTTATTATGCGAAACGAACTTTGCAGTCGCAAATGAAAAGGATCGCCTTCATATTACTGGTTATTTTCAGCCTGGTTCAGGCCGGTCCTGCCATTGCTTCACTCATTAATCCCACTACCATGGTTTTTATGGTAGATGAGGAAAAAAACGAAGACAAGCAAAAAGAAGATCACAAAAAAGACAACAAAAAGATTGTATCCGCCAAAGTCTGCAGGCAGCCGGTATAACCCGTCAATCTGCACTCGCTGTTCTTCGTTCTGAGAAAATACACCCCTTCCCCTGTATTGAAAAAGTAGCTCCGCCACCGAATTTTTTATTGATCAGCCCTCTTATTCTTTTCCGGTATTTAATGCATACCGGTATTTCTAACTGATCAATAAAAATTGACGCAATATGTCTCTCTAAAAGTCCGGTCAGCAGGATTCTAAACCTGCTCAAACTGGAACGCAATGAAATCACTGCTGTTTACTTCTAGCCATCCTGAACGGGTTGATCCAGCTTTCTCTCCCTGTTGGCGTACAAGCCATTATCGGATATGTGCTGGGCGCTTCTATGCGTGCATCACTGGTTGTACTAATTGCGCTGGTGGTGTTAGGTGTACTGGTCGCCGGCATCATGCAGATCAACCAGATGAAAATCATTGAAAAAATTCAGCAGAAATTATTTGTCCGCTATTCACTGGCCTTTGCCCGGCACCTGCCGGATCTGGATCTGAAAAGAAATGATAACGTTTACCTGCCGGAACTGGTGAACCGGTTTTTTTGATGTGCAGGTGCTGCAAAAAAAGTTTGTCCAAAATATTACTGAAATTCCCACTGCAGTGATCCAGATATTCTTTGGTTTAGTCCTGCTATCCTTCTATCACCCTGCTTTTATACTGTTTGGGATCATCCTGGTGAGTATACTTGTACTGATTCTGCAATTCACCGGGGGAAGGGGCTTACAAACCAGTCTGGAAAAAAGCAAGTACAAATACAAGGTAGCTGCCTGGCTGGAAGAAATGGCCAGGGTGATCAAATCCATCAAACTGGCGAGAATAATGACCTGCATCTTCGTAAAGCAGATCAGGAAGTAAGCAATTATCTGGATGCCCGAAATCATCACCAGGGTATTGCTGTTCCAATTCAATCTGCTGGTCGTTTTCACTCAATTAACACGGCGGCCATGCTGATCGTGGGGACCCTGCTCATGGTGAACCAGCAACTGACCGTTGGACAGTTTATTGCAGCTGAGATCGTGATCCTGCTTGTGTTGAATTCTGTTGGAAAACTGATCATCAATTTATCAAGTGTGTATGATACACTGACGGCCGTGGAAAAACTGGCCGAAATCACGGATAAACCACTGGAGTAAAACGGATCAATCGTACTTCCTGATCTGGAACAAGGAATGAAACTGGAACTCAGAGGTCAGTTTTGGTTATACAGATGATAAACAGGTATTGGAGCAAATCAGTATGCTGATCAATCCAAATGAGAAAATCTGTATTGCCGGGAAAGACAGTTCCGGAAAATCAACCCTGCTGCGCTTGTTGACCGGTTCCTATACTGATTTTAAAGGAGCCATCCTGGTAGATGATATTCCGGTGGGTAATTACCAGCTGGATTCACTGCAGCCGCACCGGTGTATTACTGGGTCAGCAGGATATTTTCAATGGCACCCGCTGGAGAATATCACATTGGGAAATGAACAAATCAGCCCAGAAGCGGTAAAGGGAATGCGCTTCAGTCAGGCTTACAGGATTTTGTGGCCAGCCTGAAGGAAGGTTTTGATACCTGCTGGATCCCACGGCAGACGTTTACCCCGCAGTGTGGCCCAAAAGATACTGATGGCAAGAGCCCTGGCGGCCAACCCGTTTGCTCTCACGGAAGAACCCTGGATGAATGCAAAGATCAGCAAAGACTTGAACGATTAAAACCCTGCTTGGCTTGCCAAATAAACAGTTTGGTTGTAACCAATGACAAATATGCGATCGTTGAGACAAGGTTTTTTTGCTTAAATGAAAACTGGACCCTGGTCATCAACAACTAAAAAAGATTACAATGAACAACAGCATACAATCTTACTCCCGCATCTATATGTATAACCAGAAAAGCAAAGTGCGATACTGGTTTTATATCTGCGTGGGCATCTTTATTATTTTCTATTTTTCCCTGGACCCAGAATATCCGGGCAAAGGGGATCAGTGACCACCCTGTTTCAGGACCAGCGACCCCAACAGGTTAATACCATTATTGGCGGCCGGGTGATGAAATGGTATATCAAAGAAGGGGATTATGTAAAAGCCGGGGATACCCTGGTACAATTATCAGAGGTAAAAACCGATTACCTGGATCCCAATCTGCTGGACCGAATTGCGGATCAGCTTTCAGGTCAATTGTCGGTGGAATATTACAAAAACAAAGTAGATATTACCGGACAACAAATCAATGCCATCAACAATGGCTTACAGTTAAAACTGAACCAGCTGGTAAATAAGCTGGGACAATTGAACCTGAAAGTCCAGGCTGACAGCGCAGATGCTGTTGCTGCCAATAATGATTTCAATATTGCCACGATTCAATACAACCGGCAAAAAGCAATGTATGACAGCGGACTGGTTTCATTAACCCAGTTGGAACAAAGAAACCAATCGTACCAGAATGCCATGGCCAAAAAGATCAGTGCAGAAAATAAACTGGCCAATAGTAAACAAGATCTGACCATTACCAGAATTGAAATGAGCGCCATTCAACAGGAAAACCTGGAGAAAGTGGCAAAGGCGCAGGGTGATCAGTACCAGTCACTCACGCAGATTGCCAGCGGTCAGGCCGATATAGCCAAGCTGGAAAATCAATTCGCCAGTTATACGATCCGCAATGGGATGTATTATGTACTGGCTTCCCAGAGCGGGCAAGTAGTGAAAGCCCAGAAAGCAGGGATTGGGGAATTCGAAAAGATGCACATTACGATCGCTGGGAAATCGTTCCGGATAAACCAGCAGTGGTGGAAATGTTTGTGCGGCCATTGGACCTGCCACTGCTGGCACCCGGCCAAAAAGTAAGATTTATGTTTGATGGATTCCCTGCCATTGTGTTCAGCGGATGGCCCAAGGCTTCTTCCGGAACTTTTGGTGGCGAAATAGTGGCTATTGAAAGCAATGTGAGTCAGAATGGAAAATTCAGGGTGTTGGCAAAGAAGATCTAGCTCGATAAACCTCCTACTCTTTACCAGCTGAAAATGGGTACTGGTGCCCAGGGAATTGCCCTGCTGAAAG
This sequence comes from Chitinophagaceae bacterium, assembly GCA_016720745.1. GTDB lineage: Bacteria > Bacteroidota > Bacteroidia > Chitinophagales > Chitinophagaceae > JJ008. The sequence goes on from JADKKA010000020.1 coordinate 24,892, forward strand.
ATGTACCGGTCTGGTACGAACTCTGGCGGAATATCAACGGCTTTCCCCCGGATTATTACAAGCCAAAACAAACAGACAAAAATGAAAA
>JADKKA010000021.1 GCA_016720745.1 Chitinophagaceae bacterium
ACCGTGATGGTAGTTGACTTGACAGAATCACCCAGTAAAATATTATCCTGTATATAACCTGAAAATTTATTGATATCAAGACTGGCAGCAGTTTTCAATACTTTGTTTAGGCGTAATAAATCCGGCTGGTATGGCAAACTATATCCTGCAGAATCCTGGAACTCCCATTCATTGAGCCGGTCATTGATCCGGGATTTGTCGAATGCCAGTCCCCACTGAAAAGCATGGTTCCCCTGGTCATAATTTCCTTTATGGGAAATATTCCAGTTTTCAATGTTCAAAGTATTTCTGGCCCAGGTCTGGTATACCCCGGCACCCAATGGATTCACAATGGCACCATAGGTGGGATTTCGCTGATCAAAATCCCTTTCCCCGAATAAATAAGCACCAATGATGTCCAGATTTTCCCTTTCATCATTCTCAAAACGGGAAGCCATCCATTTTAATTTCAGTTTTTTGCTTACCTGATTGGTCAGCGAAAAACCCAGCATATTGGTCTGGTACTGGTCTTTTTCCCTTCCTTCAAAAAATACATCGATGCCTACTGTGGTACTGAAATAAGGAGAGATCACGGAACTGGTCAACTGACTGTTCTGCGGAATCAGTGTAAAGCGGGTCTGTGAAATATTGCTGAGGAGTTCTGCCTGCCATTTCGGACTAAACTGATAGGTCAGCAGGGCCTGGAAATCGGAAGAAGAGGGAACATAATTGCCCTTGGTTTCCTGCCGGCTCAATAAGTTGCGGTTACTTCTGTTCCGGATCCCCAGCAGGTAACTGAATTTATTTTTTTTATCAGCACCCTCCAGTTGCAACCCCTGTTCCAGAATACTGATAAAGGCCGAACCACCGAATTTCTTTGGTTTTTTATATTGAATATCCAGCACACTGCTCATTTTATCTCCATGCCTTGCCTGGAATCCACCGTTGTAAAAGCTGATACTGCGCACCATTTCGGGATTGATAAAACTCAATCCTTCCTGCTGACCGCTGCGGACGAGGTAAGGACGAAAGATTTCAAAGTCATTCACATAAATCAGGTTCTCATCATAACTGCCACCCCTTACGGAATACTGAGAAGTGAGTTCATTATTGGATCCTACAAATATTTTAATCAGGCTTTCCACCCCGGTAACGGCGGAGGGCAAATTCAAAATGGTTTTGGGATTGGGTTTGATCAAACCGGCTTCCCGGCGTTCCCGTTGATCGGTGACGATGACTTCTTCCAGGGTTTTTTCTCCTCTTTCGAGACGGATGCTGATGACTTCTTCCTCATTTTCATTCAGCATGAAATTTTTCTGTTCCGTATTCCGGCCAGCATAACTAAATACCAGGGCAAAAGCTTTATCAACCGGAACTTTGATTCTGAAATAACCGGAATCATTACTGAGATAGCCCTTTGACTGGCCAAGGATGATAATTGAAACTCTGGAGAGGGGGCGCTCATTTTCATCCAGTACTTTGCCGGATACATAAGCCGACTTTCCCGCTTTTTCAGCTGGCGGGTTTTGGGAATAACTGATAACAGTGATGAACAGGAGAAATGCAGTCAGCGATATCTGGCGGCAGCGTCTTTTCATAAGAGTTGATATGCCAAGATACGAAGGTTTGAGGGAGGGATAAATAATTTCTTTGTCAGTGGAATATCGCTAAAAGCGATAGCATAGTCGTGCGGGACTGCAAGTCCCGCACAGCAGGTTATAGCCACAAAGGCACATAGAAACGAATGCTTGGGGGGGAGTTTTTTTATTTACTTAGTGCCTTTGTCCAAAGGACTCTTCGAGCGTCTTTGTGGCAACTACTATCATCATCTACCCCATCCCGCCTTTACTTTTTCAGATAAAACCGGAAGTAGTCCTCGGTGAGCGTCTCCTGTTGATTGATCGTTACAACTGGCATACGGTTGATACATCCGTCACGTCTGGGTTTAAAAAGAGAATGTTTGATAAAGCGTTCTTCTTCCTGGATTTTGGTGATACGATAAATTCTTCCGGCCAGGGGTAACACAATTTCATAGTCATAGGAACTCCTGAGCAGGCCATCTCCATTCACGGAAGTCATGGTCAGCGTATCATTGCTCCTGCTGAACCCTGCTGTTACAAAAACGCTGTCGATCTTTTGGGAAAATTGTGATCCCAGGGTGTATTTCCGTAGTATAATTTGATTGGATTCGGGATCGCTGAAGCCAATCAACCCAAATTGCAGATTTCCCGGGCTACAGGGTGTTGATCCACAACCAATGCCCAGCACAAGGAGGACGGTAAAAAGGATATGATGTATTTGTACTTTCAATCGCACTTTATAATGGTCAGCCGCTTACAATTGTTTCAACTGATGGATGGTATTGATCGGGTCTGCTGATTTGAATACCGTATTCCCGGCCACTAATACATGGGCACCGGCTTCCATAATCGAAGCGGCATTTTCCAGGGTCACCCCGCCATCAATTTCAATTTGTACACCCAGGTTTTTTTCATCAATCATCCGGCGGAGTTGCCGGATCGTCAATATCATGTAGGATATCACTTAAGGAAGAAACAGGAGTATGCGGATTCAGTGCCACACCGGCCTTCATACCCAGACTTTTAATCTGCTGCACATTGCGGTGCAGATGACGGCAGGCTTCGATATGAACAGTCAGGATATCTGCTCCTGCTTTTTTGAACTGTTCAGCATATTTTTCCGGCTCCTCAATCATCAGGTGAACGTCACAGGTCTTGGTTGTTGTTTTCCGGATAAACTCAATGATCATCGGACCGAAACTGATATTGGGAACAAAACGGCCATCCATTACATCCAGGTGGAACCAGTCGGCCTCACTTTCGTTCAGCATCGTGCATTCAGACTGTAATTTCAGAAAATCGGCTGCCAGCAGGGAAGGGGCTACAATGGACATGCAGGGGAGGTTTGCGGTGCAAGATAAGAAGAATAGTAATTAGGAATTAGGTATTAGTTATTGGGTATTACCATTCATTTAAGCCAATATCTAATACCCAATACCCAATCACAATTTCTCAGCAGCCTCTTTTGCCTCCTTCATCGACTTATCCAACTCGTAAGCCCGCAGGTAATTCACTTTTGCTTCTTCCTTTTTACCCAGGGCTTCCTGGCATTTGGCGATCCAGTAATAGGCATCAGGAAAAGAGGGGGAGATGGTGAGGGCCAGGTTGAAGACGGCCAGGGCCTCTTCGTATTTCTTCATGTCATAAAGCAGGCTGCCCTTTTCAATATATCCATCCAGGAAATAATAATCGTGTTTGATGGCTTCATCGAAAGCGGAGAGCGCCTTTGCTTTATCGTTGAGGTTGGAATAATAGATGCCCTTGTAATAATAAGGTTCGGCATGACGGCCTTCTGTATCGGCTTTGATCAGGGAGTCGCATAATGACAGTACACGGGAATTTTTGGCCTCGGCATATCGAAGGGCCAGGATATAGTTCAGTTCCACATCAAAAGGAGCCAGTTGATAAGCTTTTTCCCAGAGAATGGTGGCTTCAGCTGTTTGATTGTCTTTATCCAGCAGATCGGCTTTAAGTTTGATCACATCAACCAGATCTGGTTTTTGGGAAAGGATTTCATCACAAATGGCCAGTGCTTCTTTTGTTTTACTGGTAGCAGTATAGCCCCTGGCCAGACTGAGGCGGAGAAGATAACTGCGTGGTAGTTCCTTTAATGCCTCCTGTAAAAAGAGAATGGCCGAATCAGCCTGTTTATCCAGCAGGAGTGTGCTGATCCCCAGGGCATATCTTTCTTCTTTCTGAATGGACCAGGCTTTTTGAAAATCAGCCAGGGCCGGTTCGGGAAAATTATTGGTATTGAGCAGTACGGCCCTGCGGAAAAGTAAGCGGTCATTGCCGGGATCTTTTTTGATACTGTCCGTGATCGCCTCAAAAGGCTTTTGGCGGAAGATTTCACCATAGGGGGAGTCACTGCTATTATCATTACAGCTGATGATTATAGTCATCGTACAGGCCGTCAGGGCAAATATTTTTGCTAAATATTTCATCAATTGAGGGGGTTTGAACAGGTATGACAATCCCCTGACAAACAGGGTGGCCGGCAAAAATACCTTTGCAGCCGCTGAAATAAACGAAAACCAATGAAAAAAAGTATCATTCCCTTTCTGGGTATGCTCAGTATCCTGGCTGCCTGTAACAACAGTTCCAAAATTGAAAAGGCGGCTACCCCTGCTACAGACTCACTCCGGTACCCTGAAGAATCCCATTTTAAGAATATCCAGCAGCTAACTTATGGTGGGGATAATGCAGAAGCTTACTGGAGCTTTGATGGCAAAATGCTGGTGTTTCAGCGCACCAATCCCAAAGACGGCATTCCCTGTGATCAGATATTTATTGGCAAAATACCCAAGCCGGGTAAGCCCTTTGAGTATAAATTACTCAGTACAGGAAAGGGCCGTACCACCTGTGCCTTTTTTACAAAGGATAATAAGCATGTGATTTATGCCTCCACCCATCTGGGAAGTGAAGCCTGCCCGCCCACACCTGATCGTGCCAAATACGGCAATAAATATATCTGGCCGCTGTACAGCAGTTTCGACATTTTCATGGCGGATCTGGATGGTAAGATTGTAAAACAACTGACGAATTCAAAAGGATATGATGCAGAAGCTACTTTATCACCCGACGGAAAGAAAATGATCTACACCAGTACCAAGGACGGGGATATTGAACTCTACATCATGGACCTGGAAAATGGCAGCGAAAAACGCATCACCAATACACTTGGCTATGATGGTGGTGCCTGGTTTAGTCCGGATGGTACCAAACTCATCTGGAGGGCCAGTCGCCCCAAGACAGAAGTTGAAATCAAGGAATACAAAGACCTTCTTTCTGAAAACCTGGTAGCCCCCACCAATATGGAAGTATGGGTGTCGAATGCAGATGGCAGCAATGCCCGGCAGATCACATCTTACGGACAGGCTAACTGGGCTCCCGCCTATATGCCCGACAGTAAAAGGATCATCTTTGCTTCTAACCACGAATACAAAAGAGGCTTTCCTTTTAATTTATATACCATCAATGAAGATGGCACGAACCTGCAGAAAATTTCCCGCGACAAGGGTTTTGATGCTTTCCCGATGTTCTCGCCTAATGGCAAGAAGATTATCTTTTGCAGCAACCGCAATAATGGAGGCACCCGGGATACCAATGTGTTTTTGGCTGATTGGGTGGAATAAGGCAGATAAAGCGGGGTAAAAAAATTAAACGAATTAGGTAGGGCATTTCATTTATGCCCTACCTTTATTTTTTAAACCCCTCACCAAAATCTGCTTTTATGTATAACGGAATGCTTCACCTGCACAGTTTCCTTCGCTGGGTCATCCTGATTTTATTACTGGTTGCAGTGTATCGCCATTTTGTAAGCCGGCACCAGGCCTTTACCGCAGGTCACCGCAAAACCGGTTTATTCCTCATGATTACAGCCGATTTAATGTTGCTGGTGGGTTTATACCAGTGGTTCACCGGACCCTGGGGTTTAAAAAAGTATCCAGGCCAATGGGTTCGGGAATGTGATGAAAAATCCCGGCCTTCGTTTCTTTGCCGTAGAACATACCATCGGTATGCTGGCCGCCATCATCCTGATCCATATGGGTTATGCGTATGGCAAACAAAATGTGCCGGATGAAAGAAAACACAAACGTTCCCTGCTTTATTTTGGACTTGCTTTATTAATCATCCTCATCTCCATTCCATGGCCTTTCCGGGCAGTAGGAGCGGGGAGGGCTTGGTTCCCGGGGATGTGAGCAGTCGGCAGTCGGCAGTCGACAGTCAGCAGTCGACAGTCAGCAGTCGACAGTCATCAGTCGACAGTCTAACAGTAATCAGTCTATCAGTCTATCAGTTTATCAGTCAAGAGTCTTTACTAACAGGAGTTGTTGAAAAAACAGGGGATCGACTAATTTATATTCTTTTCGACTAATAGTAAGGGCTAATGACTAAAGACTCCAGACTAATGACTGCTCTTCATTTCTCTGTAAAATATCTTCCCCACAATCTTCCATCCTTCCTTTGTCTTCAGCAGGCTCATGATATCATGAAAGTAGAAGGTAGAATATTCGATGGTGAGTTTGGCAACAGCGGCATTGCCATAAACTTCAACCGATTCAATTTTTGTTTTGCGGTCTGATTTTTTCAGGGTATGCCGGGTGCGTGCCATGAAATCACTGAGTGCTACCACCACCAGGGTATCGTTGCGCATGTATTGCATCTGTCCGGACGGACTAAAGGCTTTGGAGAACATAATGCTATCGCCATTGGTTCCTCCGTCGAGATAATAATTACAAACGGTTTTGATGGCTTCTGTTTCCTCTTCCTTTGTCTGGGCACCGGACAACAGGCTAAGGGATAAACAGCAACCGAAAAGAAGTATGAATTTTTTCATGGCAATTTATTTTCCGGTAATGTATGGAGGGAAATTAATTTGGCAAGGTTATTTTACAGGAGCGGCTGGTACAGTCGTTAGTCGCTAGTCTTTAGCCCTTACTTTTTGTCGGTAGGTAAATAAATTTAGCCATTGTCCTTTTTAAGGATATGGCATCTTAGAACTGACTAACGACTTCTTTTCCCCCTTTAGGGGATAGGGGTGACTATTGACTAAAGACTATCGACTAAAGACTTCTCCCTCCCAGCTCAATCACCTCACAATCCCGCATATTACTCCCGTCAATCACAAACCGGATCAGGGTGCGCACTTTATGCCAGCCCTGTTTACCGGCGGCGCCGGGATTCATGTGGAGACAGCTGATCTTTTCATCATAGATCACTTTTAAAATATGGGAATGACCACTGATAAATAATAAAGGCTGGTGGATGGCAAGTTCTTTTCTTGTCTCCGGATTGTATTTGGGAGGAGATCCGCCAATATGCCGCATCATTACTTTTACTCCTTCGCAGGTAAAGACCAGTTGTTCCGGGAACTCATGACGGATGGAAGCATCATCAATATTACCATACACGCCTTTGAGCGGTTTAAAAGATTGCAGTTGTTCTGCTACGGCAGGCCCAAAATCACCGGCATGCCAGACCTCATCGCAGTGGGCAAAATGCCGGAAAACTGCTTCATCCAGAAAACCATGGGTGTCGGAAATCAGGCCGATACGGGTCATGGGATAAAGATAATTCAAATAGGGGCTGTTATGATCCTGTTGTAATGAACTAAATTGTGTCTTGCGGGTTCTATTCAATCCTCCCCGCATTTGCTATGTTCAAATCACTCCACCCTGCGCTGAAGATTAGCTTGTATTGCATTGCCTTCACCGGAATATACCTGCTCGCATACTTTATCAAAGCGCCCGTTTACAATGAATATGAAAAACTGCCTCATGCCATCATTGGGGTGCTGGTGGCTTTGTTGCTTACCTGGTTGTTTTTAAAAGCAGATGGAAAGACCTTTAGGCAGATCGGTTTGTTTTGGGAGGGCTCACAGACTTTGTTGCGTTTTGTCCGCGGGCTATTGATCGGGATTGTATTAATGGGCGCAATGACACTGGCTGTGATCTTTTTCTCCGGCTTCCGGATCGTCCTTAATCCGGGTAGTACGATCCCTGGTTTTTTATGGGCTAGTTTATCTTTATTGCCATTGGGCTTTATGGAGGAATTTGCTTTTCGTGCCTATCCGCTGGAAACCCTGAAGGCAAAATCAGGGATCCGCATCACCATCTTTCTCACTGCTTTTTATTCGGGGCCTATCATCTCGCCAATGGCTGGACATTGCAGGATTCCTTTCTCGGTGCCGGGGTCTGGGGCATCATTTTCGGGTTGGCCGCGCTTTGGTCGGGTGGTATTGCCCTGCCCACGGGCTTGCATTATGCCGTGAATCTCACAACATCGGCCTTTACGGTCAGCACCGGTTCTTACCAGCTCTTCTTACTCAAAAGCGCTGATGGCCAGAGTCTGGAAAACTACCAGGGCAGTCAGCTCGAAGTCTTATTGCCCGCTATTTGTTTGCTGTTGACCGGACTTGCGGCTATGGAATGGTACCGGCGCAAAAAAGCCTGAGTGCCCTCCTTTTTTTTATCGCCTATTCATTACGGTTAGCCGTAAATGCTATTGATTGTCAATTCCTATTTTGGATTGCCTCCCCGTTTGCAAGAAATACCTGTTTGTGGTATAGGGCGGAGGGGGAGGGAGGGGTAAATTGGGTGATAAATACTTATAAGCGATTATAAACGTGTAGAAACTAGTATTGACGAAACGCAAGAAGGAGTTTGTTTTTGGGTCGAGCTTGAGCGAGCGGGAGGAAGAGAGGGAAGTTTCGTATATTTTTGAGTTTGCGTAATTAAATTGTGAGACACTTCAATTATCAATATTAGACCTTAAGACTCATTTTAAAAGACAGGAACTTATTGATATTGAAAACGAGAACTTACAATTTGGCAAAATGGGGTGACCGTTTCCTCACAAACGATACAAGAAGAAATTCTTCAATACTTGGAAAGAAAAAGCCCTTAGTATTAATTGATATAAAAACAGGCTGGAAAAATTGTCAGTCTGGAACATCAAAATAAATGACACTACTTTATCATCAAATTTTAATTGGCAATGATATTTTAGCTTGACTTTATTATTAGCGACACTATTGTTAATTCATCGTGGGATGACTGGAGTGAAAAGAAAGATTTAAAAGCCATTATTACAACAATTGGTTGACAAAAAATTGCAGTAATAGCAATTTGGGACAATTAATCCTAATACACAAGGTTTCATTTTTTCAGATTAGAAAAAACCCCTGCTGACTGCTAACATCGGGTTTGGCGCAATGGCGGCTTTCCGAACATATACTGATTGTCCAGTCCGCTACTCAGCTTCAGTCATGAGCCATCCGGATTTCTTTACTTGATTGGGGCGGTAGTCCCCGCTGATGGAACAATGCATACCACAACAGTACGAAGCGCTTTAGCTAGTGAAATATTTCCGTACATTCATCGTCAATAATAACCAATGGGATTATTTGACCTTTTCAAGAAGAAGAAAACTATATCCAGCTTTCCCGAAAATGAACTGGAACAAAGTTTAATGCAGGCAGCTTCCAGTGTTGCTGCTCAAAAGGAATTTTACCAGAAATTATTATGGAGTCAGCTTTATGTACTTACAGGTAAAGAATCAGTTACCAAAGAGGGGGTGCAGGTGCTGGAAAAAGATACAACTGTTCAATTAGTAGCATTTGAGGGTGGGCAGATTCCTGTTTTTACCTCCGCTAACAGAATTAATGATAAGGGGATTGTAAAAGAAGAACTGTATTACATGAGTTTAAAAGCCCAGGATTTATTCGGAATGGCCAAGGGAGCCACTTTTGTACTGAATCCTTATTCACCGTATGGAAAGGAATTAATTCCGGAAGAAATTGAGTGCCTCCTGAATGGTACTATCTATGCAAAAATTGAGGAGAAGGAAGCTGAAGCTAAGAAGTATCAGGACTTTAATGCCCTATTTGAAAAAGCTGCCAGGCGACAGGAAGATTTGATTTTACTGGATGGTTACCGGCGAAAGCCACTTGGTTCAGCAGAAAGGGAAAGACTGGAGGCCTCCATCAGCGATTTTCAGAAATGCCTGGAGATTTTGCCAGTGCATTGGCAATCTATGGTTTTAATGGCTAAAGCTTATCAGCGAATGGAAAGGCATGAGGAGGCGCTTCAGCAATTGGAAGCCGCCTTTCATATTGAAAAGGAGAATCATTCCATTCCGCTGGAAGCTTCTTTGGAAGCCATGCATCTTAATGATATCAATAAGGCACTGTTTTATTCTGAAGAGTCTTTAAAAAGAAAGCCGGACAGTTTTGCATTAATGGGGAATCATGCCATGAATTTACTGGTAGCAGGAAAAGACAATGAAGCCAAAGAAATGATTGAGAAAGCAATTCAGCTAAACCCACAGGATGCCGTAAATAAAAATATAGCAGCAGTTGTCAAAGATGTACTGTCTGGAAATCGGGTAAGGCCCGGGTTTAAAGATGCTATCAATTAAAATAACTATCTGTATTGGCTTATTTAAGTTGTATTAAGGACAATCAAACAGCTTGAGTATAAATTTTCGTTTTGTGAGTTAATATATTCTTTGACTCACATCCGATTAAAAAATATGCCCAGATTTATAAGTTTCAACTCTGTAAACCAATACCTTAGCTTCCCAGGCCATGTAATTCAGATCTTAATTACTGGCAGGCTTTTTTTTGAAGAAAGCAATCTGCATAAACATTAAACCGGGGTCTATAAATTTATTGGATAACTTTATTTAAATGAAAATTGACAATAATAATGGCTGGACTGAAGCAGTCTTAGCTGAACGAGGATCTGTTGAAGATTTCTTTAAAATTGCCGGACTTCTACAGGCAAGTATGGATATTTCTCTGGAAAACAGAGTCAGTGAAACGGACTCAATATATTGGGATTTCACTTACAATGGGAGGGTGCTTACTTTACATCATAATACATTTTCCGGTATTTCAATATTTCCGGTTTCTTTAAACCGTGCGATAGAATTAGAAAATGAGGCAGTGCTCCATTTATTTAAAAGCTTTTCCCGGATTTTAGAAAAGTACAGGACTACTGGCAATTTTATTTCAAAGTACTTTGAACCCGAACCAAATCAATGGGGGTTGCGTGGTGATCCTCATTTGTGGAGACACATGAAGTTAGAATTGGCATCGCAGGAAATTCCATCTTCAGTAGCCGAATTCGAGAATCTGCTGCTCCATCAATTTGAAAAACTAACAGGCCAAAACCACAAAAAGGGGGAATCATTTATTCACGTAAGTATGGTCCTGCCGGGATGTCACGAGGTAAGTTGTGTTCAGAATTTTGGCTTGAAAAAGGATTTCCTTTGCTGGTTAAACGATTTAAGGAAGATACGACTAAATAAATTCAACTAAAAAATGACTAAGACCCGATTTTCATTTTACTGATTAGCCTGCTTTTAATATTTGACACAAAGGCTCAGCATAAAGATTCGCTGGCCGTTCTAAAGGCTGCCGGCAACTTCGTGACCGCTTTTAATAATTTTAACTGGGAAGAATTTCGGGGATCATTCACTGATGATGCATCAATATTTTATCCTTTTTGGACTCAGGCGAAAAGAATCAGCGGCAAACAGGCTATCGAAAAAACATGGCTACTCATCTTTCCGGAGTTTGCTGACACAGCCAATACAAGAAAATTACAAATCAATCCGAAAAACCTTCATATACAGCTTTACGGGAAAACTGCTATTGTTACCTTTCATTTGGGTGATGGGGTCAATTCATTATCCCGGCGGACCCTGGTCATGATAAAGCAAAAACGGATATGGAAAATTGCTCATCTGCATGCTTCATCACTAAATGAAACTAAAAATTAGAATTTGGAATTCCTCCATCATTCAGGTTGGATGTAAACATTAGGTAACCATTGAAATTTTAAAACGTTAGCCTTTGCGTTGCGTTTTGTTAAATTTGATTGGCCATTGACAGGCCATGGCGCTGAACTTTTTAGTATGAAACCCCGCACTAAAGACAATTATCTTAAACAGGTATATGACTTCATCAAAGACATTCTTGTTGTTTGCCCCTCATGTAGCGGAAAAGCCATTGTAAAGGCCTCAGAACTGCCATTTAAAAATCTGAATGAACCTGATGTTAAACTGATTTGTACGGGTTGCGGACATAGTAAAAGGCTGGAGGAAAAGCTGGATGCTGTTTTATTCTCTGATTCCACAAAAACAATTCCAGGCAGGTATATGATAATTGGCGGAGCGGTAGATCCCTATTTCCACTTGCCACTTTGGTTAACGATAAATTGTTGTGACAATACTTTATGGGCATATAATTTGGAGCATTTGGAGTTTTAAAGCAACACGTGGCAGCCGGATTAAGAGAAAGGAATACGCAGGTAAAAGCAAATCAAAGTCTGGGTAGCAGACTTCCAAAGTGGATGACTGCCTCAAAGAACAGAGAAGCCGTCGTGAAAGCCATCGATCTGCTTAAAAAAAAGAGTTGAATGATTGGTCGTAAGTTTTGGCAGATTAGCGTTTTGAAATAAATACAGTTTCTATACATTTATACCCATGACCCAATACCTCATCCTCCCGGGCCTCGGCAATTCTGGTCCCACCCACTGGCAGACTTATTTTGAAGAAAGCAGCCCGCAATTTAAAAGGGTACAACAGCAAAGCTGGACTGAACCGGTTTGTGCAGAATGGATCGCCAACCTGGATAAAGCTGTGCTTGAATATGATCCGGCCCTGGTTGTATTGGTAGCCCATAGCCTGGCCTGTTCCACTGTGGCACATTGGGTAAAAAAATACAACCGTGCCATCAAGGGCGCCCTGCTGGTTGCCCCCAGCGATCCCGAAGCTGATATCTATACTTTTCCGGCCAAAGGTTTTGCACCACTGCCATTGGATCCCCTGCCATTTCCCAGTATCGTGGTTTCGAGCAGTAATGATATCTGGGTAACGCCCGATAGAGCCCGCCATTTTGCTGAGCACTGGGGAAGTGAATTCCTTGATATCGGTGCTGCCGGTCATGTCAATGCGGATTCGGGACATTATCAGTGGGAAGAAGGCCTGGAGATTTTAAAACGCCTGGGCTGATATTTCAATGATGAAATTATTCAGCATAATAAAATTGCTTTTCTGTTGCCTTCTGGTCTGCAGTCTTCTTTTTTTGTCATGCGGCCAAAAGAGCAAATCATCCCCAACGGTTGAGTTGTTACCCAACGGCAAAAGACTGCTCGATACCTACGATTCAGCAATGCAGCTTTATTATAAAGAAGTGGTAGGTTCCGATACCCTTCTCGATGGCGGAATTACCTGCTATGGAGAAGATGACAGCATGCGCTATTTCTACCTCCGGAAGGGGAATGAAATGCACCTGCTCAATCAATCATCGCTTTACCAGTCTCCCTGGTCGCTGGGAGTGGTAGAGGAAGAATTTTCTGATTTTTTTCTTGTCCGCATTGATAATGGTAACAGCAGTCCGGTTTTTTATCAGGTTTTCAACAAATCGGATGGCAGTAACCGGATGGGAGAAGGACGATGGGGGATCAGTATCAATTACTGGAAGGATAGTTTGTTCCTGCTCAGTCACAATCCGGTTGTAACCAATAAGCCGGATAGTCTGGTCTTGTGGAATATTGTGTCCGGCCGGCAGTACAAAACACCACTGCCACCCGGTTTGCCGGATGATTGTGAATTTGAAATTACGGCCATCAGTCAGCATGAATACCGTATCTCCTTTACTTCCATCAGGGGTAATGAATTTGAACTGGAAAAGCGCTACAAGAGATAGTTTTGGATTACGCTATAACCGGCCTTTTTAAGGGTTGTGGAGGCGTTTCGCATCTTAATAGATTATGATTAACTTCAAATCCAAATATGCTTGCCGGTTGCTATGAAAAAAACAGTCCTCTGTATTACCCTTTTTGTCACGATAGCTGCTTGTATAGCTTCCTGTTTTAATAATAACAAATCAAGGCAGCAGGGGGAGTTGAATCTGATTAGTTACAATTTTGATATTCGCCCCATTCTTTCCGACAAATGTTTTGCCTGTCACGGGCCTGATGCCAACAAAAGAAAGGCAGGCCTTCGTTTAGATATCATGGACAGCGCCCTTGCTCCATTAAAAGAAACCAAAGGAGCTTATGCAATAGTCCCGGGAAAACCGGAAGCATCTGAATTGATCAAGCGCATTTCTTCTAAAGACCCTTCCTATCAAATGCCATCGCCGGAGTCGCACCTTGGTCTGTTAACTGAAGATGAAATAAAATTGTTTACCAGATGGATCCGGCAGGGAGCCAACTATGAAAAACATTGGGCATTTGTAAAACCCCAAAAAGTAAATCTGCCCACTACCAGTGAAAAGGACTGGCAAAAAAACGAGATAGACCATTTTACGCTGGCTAAGATGGAGGAAAAGGGATTGAAGCCTAATGAGGAAGCTGAAAAGGAAATACTGCTAAAAAGGGTTTCATTAGATCTGACAGGTTTACTCCCATCTGTGGAAATGATGGATGCATTTGCTGCCGATAAAAGCAAGGATGCCTATGAAAATGTAGTCGACAAATTATTAAATACAGCCCAATACGGCGAAAAGATGGCGGTGCACTGGCTGGATCTTGCCAGGTATGCTGATAGTTATGGTTACCAGGATGATAATATCCGGACACAATGGCCTTACCGGGACTGGCTCATTCATGCGTTTAATAAAAATATGGGGTACGATGAGTTTATCACCTGGCAATTGGCGGGCGATTTACTACCCAATGCCGGCAAAGAACAAATACTTGCTACTGCTTTTTTACGAAATCATAAGTACACAGAAGAAGGTGGCGTTATTCCGGAAGAGTACCGGGTAGAGTATAATATTGATAAAGTAAAAACATTTGCTAAGGGGCTGTTGGCATTAACGGTGGAATGTGCACAGTGTCATGATCATAAATACGACCCGATTTCTCAGAAGGACTATTATCAGCTCTTTGGTTTTTTTAACTCCAGTAAGGAACAGGGATTTGAAGGCGATGTATCCATTTCAAAACCGGCCAAAACACCGGTCCTTGTTTTGAATGACGATGATGTGAAAAGTCTTGTATCGTTTATTAATAAAAAAGATACCGGCCAGTTAACGGTATCAGTAATGGGAGAAGCCGATACACCCCGGACCACCTATATTTTGAAAAGGGGTGTTTATGATCAGCATGGCGAAGCAGTGCAGGCAGCCGGTTTGAAATCCGTAATGGATTTTGATACCACGAAGTTTCCCCGTAACCGGCTCGGACTGGCCAAATGGACAGTCAATAAAGAAAATCCTATGACGGCCCGGGCATTTGTGAATCAAATTTGGGCAGAGTTTTTTGGAAAAGGAATTGTGGCAACTACCGGTGATTTTGGCATGCAGGGAAATTTACCCACGCATCCTGAATTATTAGACTGGCTGGCCGTTGACTTCATGGAAAACAATTGGGATATCAAAAGACTCATTAAAAAAATAGTACTCTCTGCCACTTACCGGCAATCTTCCCGGATTTCAGCAAAGCATAGCAATACTGATCCGGAAAATACCTATTTAAGCCGCTTTCCCAGGGTCAGGGAAAAAGCAGAATTTATCAGGGATATTGTATTGGGCAGCAGCGGACTCCTGGTGAAAACAATCGGAGGACCCAGTGTAAAACCCTATCAGCCAAAAGGAATCTGGGAAGCGGCCACTTCCGGAAGAGGAGTACTGGCTGTATATGAACAGGATCATGGAGAGGCACTGTATCGCAGGGGCTTATACACTTTTATCAAACTAACAGCACCGCCACCAGGTATGATCATGTTTGATGCCAGCAACAGAGACCAATGTGAAGTGAGAAGGCTCAACACAACGACACCATTACAGGCATTGGCCATGATGAATGATCCATTGGTACTGGAGGCTTCAAGAGTATTTGCACAGCAATTATTTATAAGGAGCAATTCAATCAATTTAACAGCAAAAAACTGGATGCGGTAAAAACATTGAATGTGGGAGAATATCCGCAGGACGAACGGACGAATAAAAACGAACTGGCGGCGTTAATGAAAGTAATAGTCACCATTTATAATATGGAAGAAGCGATTACAAAAACCTGATCAAGTGGAAAAAGAAGTATTAGAACATCAGTTACATATCAACCGGCGCAGGTTTTTAACCCGCGTAGGCATGGGTTTGGGAGGAGCTGCCCTGGGTTCCTTATTGATCCCCGATTTGTTTGGCGGAAAAAGTATCGAGGAACAGGTAATGACCGGACTTCCTCATTTTGCGCCTAAAGCAAAACGAGTCATTTATCTTTTTCAAAACGGAGCACCTTCTCAGTTAGATTTATTCGATTACAAACCGATGCTGCAAACCATGCAGGGACAGGATCTGCCTGCTTCTATCCGGATGGGACAAAGATTAACCGGTATGACAGCAGATCAGAAAAAATTTCCACTGGCGGGCTCTGCATTTAAGTTTGAACAGTATGGGCAACAAAGGGTTTGGATGAGTGAATTATTGCCCTATACATCAAAAATCGCAGATGAGTTATGCGTCATAAAAAGTATGCATACAGAAGCGATTAATCATGACCCGGCATTAACTTTTTTCAAACAGGGGCACAGGTGGGGAACCGTCCCAGTATGGGTTCCTGGTTAAGTTATGGATTGGGGAGTGAAAATAAAAACCTGCCTGCTTTTTGCGTATTGTTATCGAAGGGTAAAGGAAACGGGCAGGGTGTCTATTCTAAATTATGGACCAACGGATTTCTGGACTCCGTGCACCAGGGCGTGCAATTCAGCAGTGGTGAAAACCCGGTATTGTACCTGAATAATCCGGACGGGATCGATAAAGGCGACAGAAGAGCCATGCTGGATAAATTAGCAGCATTAAATGAAGAAAGCAATAAGTCATTTGAAGACCCTGAAATGACTTCGAAAATACAGCAATACGAAATGGCTTATCGTATGCAGACAGCCGTGCCGGAAGTAACAGACTTAAGCAATGAGCCGGAGGATATCATCAAATTATATGGTGCAGAATGCATGGTGCCCGGAACCTATGCCGCCAATTGCTTATTGGCAAGAAAGCTATCTGAGAGCGGTGTAAGGTTTATTCAACTCTATCACCAGGGGTTGGGATGGACATAATAACTTACCCGAGGAGTTAAAAGGCCAGTGTAAGGATACAGATCAAGCTTCAGCCGCATTAATTACTGATTTAAAACAAAGAGGATTACTGGATGAAACTTTAGTGATCTGGGGCGGAGAATTTGGCCGGACCAATTATTGCCAGGGCACGCTTACAAAAGAAAACTATGGAAGAGACCACCATCCAAGATGCTTTACGATATGGATGGCCGGCGGTGGTGTAAAGCCCGGTGTTTACGGAGAAACAGATGAATTTGGATATAATATTGTTTCGAACCCGGTACATGTCAATGACTTTCATGCTACGGCCTTGCATCTGATGGGACTGGATCATGAAAAGTTAACTTTTAAGCATTTAGGGAGAAGGTATCGCTTAACGGATGTAGCCGGAAAAGTAGTCAGCTCGATTATTGCATAAGCCTTTTGTAAAAATATCAATGAACAGGAAAGATTTTATAACGAATACGTCTCTTGCGGGGATCAGTGCACTCTGTATTCCTGATTTGCTGATCAGGAACGAAATCGTATTCGGACATCATCACAAAAAGTACCGGATCAATAAACGCTGGAGTCAGGCTGACATCAGCCGCTATCCTGTTAACGATTGTCATGAAATGGTTCAGGATAGTATGGGAAGGATCATACTGTTGACCAATGAAACCAGGAACAATGTATTGATGTATGATAAAAACGGGAAACTGCTGAAAACCTGGGGAACTGAATATCCGGGCGCCCACGGATTAACACTGTTTCATGAAAACGGAGAAGATGTATTATTTATTTGTGATAACAACAGGCACCAGGTTATTAAAACCACCATCGATGGTAAAGTGCTGATGGTGCTTGATTATCCCAAAGATACCGGGGAGTATAAGTCGGCAGATGAATTTATACCCACAGAAACGGCCATAGCACCCAATGGCGATATTTATGTGGCCGACGGGTATGGTAAAGATTTTGTGATCCAGTATGACGCCAAAGGAAAATATATCAGGCATTTTGGAGGAAAAGGAGATGCTGAAAAGAATGTGTTGAATGCACACGGTGTTTGTATAGATGGGAGAGATAAAAATAATCCCTGTTTATTGGTAACCTCCAGAATGCAAAACGCATTTAAGCGATTTAGTTTACAAGGTGATTATCTGAGCACGATCCCGATGCCCGGCGCCTGGGTCTGCCGGCCTGTAATCAGGGGCAACTATTTATATGCGGCCGTTTTACAATCCCAAAGCAGACAATGGCAGCAGTCAGGCTTTGTTACCATTTTAGATGAAAACAATAAAGTAATCAGCAACCTGGCAGGCAGCGAGCCGGTGTATGATGATAATAATACTTTAAACGAAATGTATCAGACCATCAGGGCTTTTCAGTACCCGCATGATGTATGTATAGATGATGAGGAGAACCTGTATGTGGCGCAATGGAATTCAGGGAAAGTATATCCTTATAAATTTGAACCCGTTCACGCATGAAATATATCGGCAGTTTCCTGGTTTTAATACAATCCTTTTTTCTTTCAGCTGCACAGGATACGTTTCAGCTGGCAGCACCCTTTATCAAACATCAATCTGTTTTTTTTAAAAAGGAAGCCAGTGTGGAAATCGTTTTTGCTCAACAAGGAACATCCATTCATTATACAGTCAATGGTGCAGTGCCTGTGGAGACAGATGCTGTTTATACAAAGCCACTGGTCATTAAAAAGAACTTCACCACGGTAAAAGCCAGGGTCTTTGGAAAAGGCTATTTAGCTTCTGAAACTGAGCAGGCGATATTTATTAAAGAAGGAATTCCGGTTAAAAGTATTGAACACCCGGCACCTGATGCTAAATACAGCGGCGATGGTGGACAGACCCTGAATGATAATAAAGGAGGGATACTTTCTTTACAGAGTAAGACCTGGCTGGGATTTTTAATGGACACGATTACATTTACCATTGCCGTTGATAAAAAACAAGCGATTCAGTCTGTATTGTTTCAATTATTGCAGGATTATAATAGCTGGATATTTTTTCCGGATAAAGCGGAAGTATATTGTAGTATGGGTGGAGTGATGCAAAAACAGGGTGAAATATTCTTCAACAGGGTAGAAAATAAAGAAACAAAGGTCGTTCAACCCTTTGTGATTCCTTTTCGCAAAACAGTCAGAACAGATCTTGTTCAGTTAAAGATATATACCTGCAGTAAAATACCTGACTGGCATCCCGGAAAGGGCCAAAAGGGATGGCTGTTTATTGATGAAATAAAAATTTATTAGACGTGGGCCAACGGGTACAAAATATTATTTTCAATAGCTGCATCCTGCTCAATTGCCTCTTGCTCAGTATTACCTTTTGGGCGATAAAATAGCAGTGCCTACTGTGTTACAGGTAGTTGGCCGTATGCATCCCTTGTTGCTCCATTTTCCAATCGTGCTGGTATTCTTAGCTTTCATCACGGAATCAGTCATTAAAAGAAGCAATAACCAGCCATTAAAGGAAGCGGCCAATTGGCTCTTGTTGTCGGCCGCATTTACTGCAGCGACCACTGCTTTAATGGGATCATTCCTGTCCCAGGAAGATGGATACGATCAAAATGCCTTTGCATGGCATCAATGGACCGGTGTTGCTGTTAGCTTTATTAGTTTGTGCTGGTATGCGTGGAGAGAAAAATCAGATCCGTTCGGTTTGTCAATGTTGTGATGGCTTCCATTGCTGCAGTTACTGTCTTTATAGCGGGGCATAAAGGGGCGAATATAACTCACGGTAACAATTTTTTACTGGCTCCTCTTAGCCCTGCTGAGAACAAGGAAGTAGCAGTTCCCCTGGGTGATGCAGTGGCCTATACGCATTTTATTCAGCCCATATTGCAGGCAAAGTGCATGGGTTGCCACAATACTAAGAAGGCAAAAGCTGGTTTGGTGATGGAAACCGAAGCTTTGTTATTGAAAGGGGGTAAAAATGGAAAACTCTGGGACAGTACATCTCCTGACTTTGGATTAATGATGCAAAGAATTCATAAGGCCGAAGATAGCAAAGAGCATATGCCACCGGTTGGAAAACCGCAACTAACCGAGGAAGAGAAAAAATCGATATTCTATTGGTTAAAAAGGAGCCAGTTTTACAAAGAAAATTGTGGCATATGATGAGGCAGATTCATTGAGAATATTGGCGGCCGGTAAGTTTATGAGGACTGGTGCAGCCGTTTATGATTTTCCTGCGGCAGATGCAGGTACAATAAAAAAACTGAATACAGATTACCGGGTTGTTCAGCCTGTTGATGCACAGTCGCCCGCATTAAGTGTTGAATTTTACGGAGCAGGTTTTTATAAGGGGGAACAATTAAAAGAATTGGAAATTGTAAAAAATAATATCATTAGTCTGGGCCTTAATAAAATGCCTGTAAAGGATGAAGATTTAAAATGGATTTCGGGATTCACCAACCTGAGAAAACTAAATCTGTCCTTTACACAAATTACAGGTGCAGGATTATCTCAATTGCAGCCATTGAAAGAATTACAACAGTTGTCTCTTTCAGGAAATGCATTAAAAGCAACCGACTTATCTGTTTTCAATGGGATGAATAAATTGAATACGGTTTATCTGTGGAATACAGGTATTCGTGAAAGCGATTTGGTTGCTGTAAGAACTGCCTTCCCGGGAGTTTCATTCCAGACAGGGTTTAACGGGGATACGGTTATTACTCAGTTAAGT
Organism: Chitinophagaceae bacterium; assembly: GCA_016720745.1. Taxonomy (GTDB): domain Bacteria; phylum Bacteroidota; class Bacteroidia; order Chitinophagales; family Chitinophagaceae; genus JJ008. The sequence continues at coordinate 20,324 of JADKKA010000021.1, forward strand.
GCCCCGATTATTGAAGCAGAGGAAGCGTTTTTTACAATCGTCGTGCCCGTTAAAATTAAAGGGTTGATCAGGAATACAGTGGTGAGATATACAACAGATGGAAGCGATCCGGATAGTCTGACATCTCCCCTGTATAAGGGTGAGATATTGATTAATAAAACAAGCATCCTAAAAGTAAAAGCATTTTTACCGGGATGGGTAAGCAGTAATATTGCAGAAAAGAGTTTCTATCATGCAGGAATAAAAATAGATTCAATTGAATTGGAGACGAAGCCGAACGCACAATACGCCGCCAATGGCGGGACAACCTTGCATGATCAAATAAAAGGGGATTTAAATTTCCGTACGAAATGGCTGGGTTATCGGGAGGGTGATCTGAAGGCATACTTATACTTTAGCAGTCCTGTAAAACTGTCTGGTATTACATTGAGTATGCTGATGGATGTGAATAGTTATATCATGCCAGCTCAGCAAATTGAAGTTTGGGGTGGTGCCAGTAAATCCAATTTGAGATTATTGCAAAAAATAAATCCGGATCAGCCAAAAATGATAATGCCGCCAACCATGGCCATGAATCAATTGACTTTTCCGCTTACCGAGCTGAAGGTTTTAAAAGTGGTGGTGAAACCCGTCATACTCCCCAATTGGCATCCCGGCAAAGGAGAGAGGGGTTGGATATTTTTCGATGAGTTTTTTGTGCAGTAATATAGGGAAGTAAGGAGGTAAAACAGTCTATTCTTGGGGAATATGATTTCCGACCGGTAGCAAAAGCATCCCCTGGCACCCGATATGCAGGTTGATTGTGAGTTTAAAATTACGTCGATCAGTCAGCATGTATACCACATCTCCTTTACCTCCAACAGGCTTATGAGTTTGAATTGAACAGTTTGTATCGGAGATGATTTTGTTTTGATCTCAACCGGCATTTTTGGAAGATTCAGGTGAGTTTTGTAAATTTCTTAATTGTTAGAAATTTGTATGATCTGTTATAGAAATATTGCCTTACTACTTTCCTTTTTCTTTTTGGAAGCATTGAATGCACAAAGTTTGGATTCCGAAAGGTTCGATACGACCATTTCTATTTTCTGGAATAAAGATATTAAGGTAAGATTGAAAATATTTAATCCAGGTGAAGAAGATATTAGCCGCAAAAATGCTGTTTTAATAGTGTTTAATTCACATTTCGGCTTCGCCAACGGGTTCAATATGTCGATTCTTGCTTAAGCACTATTGTTCCTAGATGATCGATAAGTGGATGGTAATGGCACAAGATTTACTATTTAGTAACGCGAATAATGGGGGAAAATAAGAGCCATCATTTATACTTAGTAGACGAAGTTAATGTCAGAAAACTCAAACCTGCTGGCGTCAAAAATTATATAATCCGTACTATGATCAAAATGAATGCTTAATTGTTGGATCGAAAGCGCAAGCACTAATGTGCTCAGCCAATGATCAAATTGATAAAAATGGAAATTTGTCGATGACAACCCGGCATTAAATGTTAGTTATCGGTAACTGCTTGCAAACTCGGGTCTTCGCAAGCCGGATTGAGCTATCATCGCTGTACTTTATTAAAGTATCTTGGCATTAATCAAGTACGGGATCGTTCTGATTAAATGGTCTGCTCCAATTCCAAAAGTTTGGTCTTAACATTTGTATCAGTACAGGTTTACATCACTCAGCAAGTAACAAGCTCACACAACTTAAATGTTGATAAACCAAAAAATGAAAAATCACTGTTAATCATTTTCCCATGCTTTAGCCTGGGACATGTGTGGGGACAAGCACCCTATTCTAAAGAAATTCAAACCAGAGATTAACAGGTAGAAAACAATCTGTTTGGGCGTATCATTCTGAATGGGAAAGCATAGATAATATTCATGACCGCATGGCTTTCTTCAAAGTGAAAGGTTGGCATTGCCATGTTGCTAGTAATTATAAAGTGGTTTAGACAAAGGGCTATGGATGGGCGGATGAGTTTAAAAATTACCCGTAAATAACGGCCGTTTTATTCTTGGCCGCCCGATTAGCAAGTCGCTGAATGCTGCTGTTTTGAAATTCAGCACAGGGTAACAGGTTGGATCTCATAAAGACATCAACGACTATTTAAAGTCCACAAATTCCCTATGACAGCTTCTCAAAAGGTAAAAGAATTATAACTGCTCATTTGTTAGCCATAAGGGCGCTTTATCTGTTTATGGCGGTTTCCCGGCTATGATGCAAAAATCCGTGATACCAACGATTCCACAAATTTTAGACGGTGTTCCACCAGCCAACAGTCATGGCAGTTCGTTCCTTATTTGAACCCGGCCTGCAATTTCAGTATTCGGGGTGGAGGAACCATCGTTTCTCGGCTCATCATTACTGATTTCCACCAAACAGTCTTACATCAATTCATGTCAGATAGTGTGCTAAAACCTTTGGCATGAACAATAGTTTTTATTCAGCAGCAGCACCACCCCAAAATCAACTGCATAAGTATGCAATGGGCTACACCAGGATGGAGCAAAAAGTTACGGCTACATTTAATACCTATCCCGAACAAGCCCCCTTGGTTTATGGACGACCCTGCACCTTGCTAAATATATGATTGAAATACAGCTGGCTTATCAGGGAAAATCATCAAAAGTTTTAAATCAGCATATGGCCGGGTTGCAACTCACTTATATTGATCAGTCAGCCACCATGGGTGCTTTTATTGGTGAGCGAAAGAGAAAATATTTTTCATGATGAAACAGAAGGCTCGTGGTCAGTATTACGGGAGTGTTGACGGAGGGCCATCGTTGTATGTTTGTGAATTCAGATGAAGGAAGTATTATTCTGAATTACTAACAGCGTAGGCCAGTGTTTATCACCGGGAAAGGGTTTGACCAGCCAAAGAACCTCAATACCGTTACAGTGCCTGATGCCATTTCGAAAAGTATGTGGGAGTTTATTTATATGAAGGAAAGATTGCTGAGGCTCAGAAAGGAAAGATGGTCTTTATTGGGCAGACGGTCAGAACTGCAGGATGTATTTTTACTTCACATAGTGATTTATCAACCTCGAATTAACGGCAATCATTCCTCGCGGATGGTTCAGGTTCGTAACAGGGTATGCAAGAAAATTAAATGGAGAATTAAGAGTGCCGGCCACTAAAATTACACAAGCAGAGGGCATAAAGGCAAATGAGGGAGAGAATTGACTGCCTTTGGCTGGCACTTATTG
>JADKKA010000022.1 GCA_016720745.1 Chitinophagaceae bacterium
AAACGGGAAGCCATCCATTTCACCTCTAGTTTTTGCTTACTCTGATTGGTCAAATGGAAAACCCACTATATTGGGTCTGGTACTGGTTCTTTCTTCCTTCCTTCAAAACACACATCCATGCCTACTGTGGTACTGAAAATAAGGAGAGATCACGGAATTTTTCAACAATTGACTTGTTCTGTTGAATCAGTGTGTCATGGGTCTGTGAAATATTGCTGAGGGAGTTCTGGGCCTGCCATTTCTGGAACATCTAAACTGATAGGTCAGCAGGGCTGGAAATCGAAGAAGAGGGAACATAACTGCTCCTTGGTTTCCTCAAGCCACCTTAACAAGTTGCGGTTACCTCAGTGGCTCCGGATCTCCAGCAGGTAGCCGAATTTATTTTTTTATCGGCGCCTCCAGTTGCAATCCGGTTCCAGGATACTGGGACAGCGCCGAACCAATTTAATTTCTTTGGTTTTCGGTATTGAATATCCAGCACACTGCTCATATTTCCATCTCCGCGCTTTGCCCGGAATCCACCGTTGTAAAAGCTGATACTGGCGTAACCATTCTTCGGTTTGATAAAACTCAATCTTTCCTGCTGACCGCTTGGGACGAGGTACGGAATAAAGATTTCAATGTCATTCAAGGCATAATTCCGGTTCTCATCATAACTGCCAACTCTTGGAATACTGAGAAGCGAGTTCATTGTTGATCCTACAAACAGTTTTAATCAGGCTTTCCAATCCTCTCACAGCGGAGGTTGAAACGAAATGGTTTTGGGGATGAGTTTGACCGAGCCGGGTTCCCGGCGTTCCCGCGGATCGGTGACGATGACTCCTTCCAGGTTTTCTCTCTCCTCGAGACGGATGCTGATGACTTCTTCTTCATTTTCATCCAGCATGAAATTTTTCTGTTCCGTGTCCCAGCCAGCATAACTAAACACCAGGGCAAAAGCTTTATCAACCGAACCCTGATCTCTGAAATAACCGGAATCATTACTGAGATAGCCTTTGACTTACCAAGGATGATAATTGGAACTCTGGAGAGGCGGCGTCCTTTCATCCAGCACTTTGCCGGATGATAAGCTGACTTTCGCTTTTTCAGCTGGCGGGTTTTGGGAACAACTGATAACAGTGATGAACAGGAGAAACGCAGTCAGCGAGATTCGGCGGCAGCGTCTTTCATACAAGAGTTGATATGCCAAGATAACGAAGGTTTGAGGGAGGGAAGGTCAATTTCTTTTGTCAGTGGAATATCGCTAAAAGCGATATTGCAGTCGTGCGGGACTGCAAGTCCAGCACAGCAGGTTGTAGCCACAAGGCACATAGAAACGAATGTTTGGGGGAGTTTTATTTACTTAGTGCCTTTGTCCAAAGGACTCTTCGAGCGTCTTTGTGGCAACTACTATCATCATCTACCCCATCCCGCCTTTACTTTTCAGATAAAACCGGAAGTAGTCCTCGGTGAGCGTCTCCTGTTGATTGATCGTTACAACTGGTATACGGTTGATACATCCGTCGCGTCTGGGTTTAAAAGAGAATGTTTGATAAAGCGTTCTTCTTCCTGGATTTTGGGTGATATTGATAAATCCTTCCGGCTAGGGGTAACACAATTTCATAGTCATAGGAACTCCTGAGCAGGCCATCTCCATTCACGGAAGTCATGGTCAGCGTATCATTGCTCCTGCTGAACCCTGCTGTTACAAAAACGCTGTCGATCTTTTGGGAAAATTGTGATCCCAGGGTGTATTTCCGTAGTATAATTTGATTGGATTCGGGATCGCTGAAGCCAATCAACCCAAATTGCAGATTTCCTGGCGCAGGTGTTGATCCACAACCAATGCCCAGTACAAGGAGGACGGTAAAAGGATATGATGTATTTGTACTTTCAATCGCACTTTATAATGGTCAGCCGCTTACAATTGTTTCAACTGATGGATGGGCTGATCGGGTCTGCTGATTTGAATACCGTATTCCCGGCCACTAATACATGGGCACCGGCTTCCATAATCGAAGCGGCATTTTCCAGGGTCACCCCGCCATCAATTTCAATTTGTACACCCAGGTTTTTTTCATCAATCATCCGGCGGAGTTGCCGGATCTTATCCAAAGTGTAAGGAATGAATTTTTGCCCGCCGAAACCAGGGTTCACACTCATCAGGCAAACAAGGTCAATATCATGGAGGATATCACTTAAGGAAGAAACAGGAGTATGCGGATTCAGCGCCACACCGGCCTTCATACCCAGACTTTTAATCTGCTGCACATTGCGGTGCAGATGACGGCAGGCTTCGATATGAACAGTCAGGATATCTGCACCTGCTTTTTTGAACTGTTCAGCATATTTTTCCGGCTCCTCAATCATCAGGTGAACGTCACAGGTCTTGGTTGTTGTTTTCCGGATAAACTCAATAATCATCGGACCGAAACTGATATTGGGAACAAAACGGCCATCCATTACATCCAGGTGGAACCAGTCGGCCTCACTTTCGTTCAGCATCTGCATTCAGACTGTAATTCAGAAAATCGGCTGCCAGCAGGAAGGGGCTACAATGGACATGCAGGGGGAGGTTTGCGGTGAAAGATAAGAAGAATAGTAATTAGAATTAGGTATTAGTTATTGGGTATTACCATTCATTTAGCCAATATCTAATACCCAATACCCAATCACAATTTCTCAGCAGCCCTTTGCCTCCTTCATCGACTTATCCAACTCGTAAGCCCGCAGGTAATTCACTTTTGCTTCTTCCTTTTTACCAAGGGCTTCCTGGCATTTGGCGATCCAGTAATAGGCACTCAGGAAAGAGGGGGAGATGGTGAGGGCCAAGTTGAAGACGGCCAGGGCCTCTTCGTATTTTCTTCATGTCATAAAGCAGGCTGCCCTTTTTCAATATATCCATCCAGGAAATAATAATCGTGTTTGATGGCTTCATCGAAAGCGGAGAGCGCCTTTGCTTTATCGTTGAGGTTGGAATAATAGATGCCCTTGCAATAATAAGGTTCGGCATGACGGCCTTCTGTATCGGCTTTGATCAGGAGTCGCACAATGACAATACACGGAATTTTTTGGGCCCAGCATATCGAAGGCCAGGATATAGTTCAGTTCCACATCAAAAGGAGCCAGTTGATAAGCTTTTCCCAGAGAATGGTGGCTTCAGCTGTTTGATTGTCTTTATCCAGCAGATCGGCTTTAAGTTTGATCACATCAGCCAGATCTGGTTTTTGGGAAAGGATTTCCATCACAAATGGCCAGTGCTTCTTTTGTTTTACTGGTAGCAGTATAGCCCTGGCCAGACTGAGGCGGAGAAGATAACTGCGTGGTAGTTCCTTTAATGCCTCCTGAAAAAAGAGAATGGCTGAATCAGCCTGTTTATCCAGCAGGAGTGTGCTGATCCCCAGGGCATATCTTTCTTCTTTCTTAATGGACCAGGCTTTTTGAAAATCAGCCAGGGCCGGTTCGGGAAAATTATTGGTATTGAGCAGTACGGCCCTGCGGAATAGTAAGCGGTCATTGCCGGGATCTTTTTTGATACTGTCCGTGATCGCCTCAAAAGGCTTTTGGCGGAAGATTTCACCATAGGGGGAGTCACTGCTATTATCATTACAGCTGATGATTATAGTCATCGTAAAGGCCGTCAGGGCAAATATTTTTGCTAAATATTTCATCAATTGAGGGGGTTTGAACAGGTATGACAATCCCCTGACAAACAGGGTGGCCGGCAAAAATACCTTTGCAGCCGCTGAAATAAACGAAAACCAATGAAAAAAGTATCATTCCCTTTCTGGGTATGCTCAGTATCCTGGCTGCCTGTAACAACAGTTCCAAAATTGAAAAGGCGGCTACCCCTGCTACAGACTCACTCCGGTACCCTGAAGAATCCCATTTTAAGAATATCCAGCAGCTAACTTATGGTGGGGATAATGCAGAAGCTTACTGGAGCTTTGATGGCAAAATGCTGGTGTTTCAGCGCACCAATCCCAAAGACGGCATTCCCTGTGATCAGATATTTATTGGCAAATTTTTTACAAAGGATAATAAGCATGTGATTTATGCCTCCACCCATCTGGGAAGTGAAGCCTGCCCGCCCACACCTGATCGTGCCAAATACGGCAATAAATATATCTGGCCGCTGTACAGCAGTTTCGACATTTTCATGGCGGATCTCGATGGTAAGATTGTAAAACAGCTGACGAATTCAAAAGGATATGATGCAGAAGCCACTTTATCACCCGATGGAAAGAAAATGATCTACACCAGTACCAAGGACGGGGATATAGAACTCTACATCATGGACCTGGAAAATGGCAGCGAAAAACGCATCACCAATACACTTGGCTATGATGGTGGTGCCTGGTTTAGTCCGGATGGCACCAAACTCATCTGGAGGGCCAGTCGCCCCAAGACAGAAGTTGAAATCAAGGGAATACAAAGACCTTCTTTCTGAAAACCTGGTAGCCCCCACCAATATGGAAGTATGGGTGTCGAATGCAGATGGCAGCAATGCCCGGCAGATCACATCTTACGGACAGGCTAACTGGGCTCCCGCCTTATGCCCGACAGTAAAAGGATCATCTTTGCTTCCAACCACGAATACAAAAGAGGCTTTCCTTTTAATTTGTATACCATCAATGAAGATGGCACAAACCTGCAGAAAAATTTCCCGCGACAAGGGTTTTGATGCTTTCCCGATGTTCTCGCCTAATGGCAAGAAGATTATCTTTTGCAGCAACCGCAATAATGGAGGCACCCGGGATACCAATGTGTTTTTGGCTGATTGGGTGGAATAAGGCAGATATGGCAGGGTAAAAAAATTAAACGAATCAGGTAGGGCATTTCATTTATGCCCTACCTTTATTTTTTAAACCCCTCACCAAAATCTGCTTTTATGTATAACGGAATGCTTCACCTGCACAGTTTCCTTCGCTGGGTCATCCTGATTTTATTACTGGTTGCAGTGTATCGCCATTTTGTAAGCCGGCACCAGGCCTTTACCGCAGGTCATCGCAAAACCGGTTTATTCCTCATGATTACAGGCGATTTAATGTTGCTGGTGGGTTTATACCAGTGGTTCACCGGACCCTGGGGTTTAAAAAGTATCCAGGCCAATGGGTTCGGGAATGTGATGAAAAATCCCGGCCTTCGTTTCTTTGCCGTAGAACATACCATCGGTATGCTGGCCGCCATCATCCTGATCCATATGGGTTATGCGTATGGCAAACAAAATGTGCCGGATGAAAGAAAACACAAACGTTCCTGCTTTATTTTGGACTTGCTTTATTAATCATCCTCATCTCCATTCCATGGCCTTTCCGGGCAGTAGGGGCGGGGAGGGCTTGGTTCCCGGGGATGTGAGCAGTCGGCAGTCGACAGTCAGCAGTCGACAGTCAGCAGTCGACAGTCAGCAGTCGACAGTCAGCAGTCGACAGTCAGCAGTCGACAGTCTAACAGTAATCAGTCTATCAGTCTATCAGTTTATCAGTCAACAGTTTTTACTAACAGGAGTTGTTGAAAAAACAGGGGATCGACTAATTTATATTCCTTTCGACTAATAGTAAGGACTAATGACTCCAGACTAATGACTGTTCTTCATTTCTCTGTAAAATATCTTCCCCACAATCTTCCATCCTTCCTTTGTCTTCAGCAGGCTCATGATATCATGAAAGTAGAAGGTAGAATATTCGATGGTGAGTTTGGCAACAGCGGCATTGCCATAAACTTCAACCGATTCAATTTTTGTTTTGCGGTCTGATTTTTTCAGGGTATGCCGGGTGCGTGCCATGAAATCACTGAGTGCTACCACCACCAGGGTATCGTTGCGCATGTATTGCATCTGTCCGGACGGACTAAAGGCTTTGGAGAACATAATGCTATCGCCATTGGTTCCTCCGTCGAGATAATAATTACAAACGGTTTTGATGGCTTCTGTTTCCTCTTCCTTTGTCTGGGCGCCGGACAACAGGCTAAGGGATAAACAGCAACCGAAAAGAAGTATGAATTTTTTCATGGCAATTTATTTTCCGGTAATGTATGGAGGGAAATTAATTTGGCAAGGTTATTTTACAGGAGCGGCTGGTACAGTCGTTAGTCGCTAGTCTTTAGCCCTTACTTTTTGTCGGTAGGTAAATAAATTTAGCCATTGTCCTTTTTAAGGATATGGCATCTTAGAACTGACTAACGACTTCTTTTCCCCTTTAGGGGATAGGGTGACTATTGACTAAAGACTATCGACTAAAGACTTCTCCCTCCCAGCTCAATCACCTCACAATCCCGCATATTACTCCCGTCAATCACAAACCGGATCAGGGTGCGCACTTTATGCCAGCCCTGTTTACGGCGGCGCCGGGATTCATGTGGAGACAGCTGATCTTTTCATCATAGATCACTTTTAAAATATGGGAATGACCACTGATAAATAATAAAGGCTGGTGGATGGCAAGTTCTTTTCTTGTCTCCGGATTGTATTTGGGAGGAGATCCGCCAATATGCCGCATCATCACTTTTACTCCTTCGCAGGTAAAGACCAGTTGTTCCGGGAACTCATGACGGATGGAAGCATCATCAATATTACCATACACGCCTTTGAGCGGTTTGAAAGATTGCAGTTGTTCTGCTACGGCAGGCCCAAAATCACCGGCATGCCAGACCTCATCGCAGTGGGCAAAATGCCGGAAAACTGCTTCATCCAGAAAACCATGGGTGTCGGAAATCAGGCCGATACGGGTCATGGGATAAAGATAATTCAAATAGGGGCTGTTATGATCCTGTTGTAATGAACTAAATTGTGTATTGTGGGTCCTATTCAATCCTCCCCGCACTTGCTATGTTCAAATCCCTCCATCCCGCTTTGAAGGTTACCTTGTATTGCATTGCCTTCACCGGAATATACCTGCTCGCTTACTTTATCAAAGCGCCCGTTTACAATGAATATGAAAAACTGCCCCATGCTATAATCGGGGTGCTGGTGGCTTTGTTGCTCACCTGGTTGTTTTTAAAAGCAGATGGAAAGACCTTTAAGCAGATCGGTTTGTTTTGGGAGGGCTCACAGACTTTGTTGCGTTTTGTCCGCGGGGTATTGATAGGGATTTTATTAATGGGCGCAATGACACTGGCTGTGATCTTTTTCTCCTGCTTCCGGATCGTCCTCAATCCGGGTAGTACGATCCCTGGTTTTTTATGGGCTAGTTTATCTTTATTGCCATTGGCCTTTATGGAGGAATTTGCTTTTCGTGCCTATCCGCTGGAAACCCTGAAGGCAAAATCAGGGATCCGCATCACCATCTTTCTCACTGCTTTTTTATTCGGGGCCTATCATCTCGCCAATGGCTGGACATTGCAGGATTCCTTTCTCGGTGCCGGGGTCTGGGGCATCATTTTCGGGTTGGCCGCGCTTTGGTCGGGTGGTATTGCCCTGCCCACGGGCTTGCATTATGCCGTGAATCTCACAACATCGGCCTTTACGGTCAGCACCGGTTCTTACCAGCTCTTCTTACTCAAAAGCGCTGATGGCCAGAGTCTGGAAAACTACCAGGGCAGTCAGCTCGAAGTCTTATTGCCCGCTGTTTGTTTGCTGTTGACCGGACTTGCGGCCATGGAATGGTACCGGCGCAAAAAAGCCTGAGTGCCCTCCTTTTTTTTATCGCCTATTCATTACGGTTAGCCGTAAATGCCTTTCAGTTGCATTGATTCTCAATTCCTTTTTAGGTCCGTTACCCCGTTTACAATAAATACCAGTCGTGGTATAGGGCGGAAGGGGAGGGAGGGGTAAATTGGGTGATAAATACTTATAAGCGATTATAAACGTGTAGAAACTGGTATTGACGAAATGCAAGAAGGAGTTTGTTTTTGGGTCGAGCTTGAGCGATAGGGAGGAAGAGAGGGAAGTTTCGTATATTTTTGAGTTGTGCGTAATTAAATTGTGACACACTTCAATTATCAAAGTAGACTTTAAGCTATTTTAAAATTGACAGAGAAAATTATTGATATTGAAAACGGGCACTTACGATTTGAAAATGGGTTTACCGTTTCCTCACAAACGATACAAGAAGAAATTGTTCAATACTTCGGACAAGAAAATGTTAGTATTAATGATATAAAAACAGGCTGGAAACATTGTTCAGTTCGGAACATCAAAATAAATGACACTTACTTTATCATCACATTTTACTTTGACAATGATATTTTAAAAAAACTTGACTTTATTATTAGCGACAAACTTATTGTTGATGGATCGTGGGATGGCTGGAGTGAAAAGAAAGAATTACAAAACCAAGATTATTACGACAATTGGTTGACAAAAGAAATCGGCAGTAATAGACAATTTGTTTGGGGGACAATTAATTCGTTTTATGACAGCAAAGGAGGATTTTCAAGTATTGTTTTAGAATATAAATAGCTTCTTACCTGCAGAATTGACTACGCACAACATCGGGTTTGGCGCAATGGCGGCTTACCGAACATATACTGATTGTCCAGTCCGCTACTCAGCTTCAGTCATGAGCCATCCGGATTTCTTTACTTGATTGGGGGCGGTAGTCCCCGCTGATGGAACAATGCATACCACAACAGTACGAAGCGCTTTAGCTAGTGAAATATTTCCGTACATTCATCGTCAATAATAACCAATGGGATTATTTGACCTTTTCAAGAAGAAGAAAACTATATCCAGCTTTCCCGAAAATGAACTGGAACAAAGTTTAATGCAGGCAGCTTCCAGTGTTGCTGCTCAAAAGGAATTTTACCAGAAATTATTATGGAGTCAGCTTTATGTACTTACAGGTAAAGAATCAGTTACCAAAGAGGGGGTGCAGGTGCTGGAAAAAGATACAACGGTTCAATTAGTAGCATTTGAGGGTGGGCAGATTCCTGTTTTTACCTCCGCTAACAGAATTAATGATAAGGGGATCGTAAAAGAAGAACTGTATTACATGAGTTTAAAAGCCCAGGATTTATTCGGGATGGCCAGGGAGCCACTTTTGTACTAAATCCATATTCAGATTATGGAAAGGAATTAATTCCGGAAGAAATTGAAAGCCTCCTGAATGGTACTATCTATGAAAAAATTGAGGAGAAGGAAGCCGAGGCCAGGAAGTATCAGGACTTTAATGCCTTATTTGAAAAGGCTGCTAGGCGACAGGAAGATTTGATTTTACTGGATGGTTACCGGCGAAAGCCACTTGGTTCAGCAGAAAGGGAAAGACTGGAGGCCTCCATCAGCGATTTCCAGAAATGCCTGGAGATTTTGCCAGTGCATTGGCAATCTATGGTATTAATGGCTAAAGCTTATCAGCGAATGGAAAGGCATGAGGAGGCGCTTCAGCAATTGGAAACCGCCTTTCATATTGAAAAGGAGAATCATTCCATTCCGCTGGAAGCTTCTTTGGAAGCCATGCATCTTAATGATATCAGTAAAGCACTATTTTATTCTGAAGAGTCTTTAAAAAGAAAGCCGGACAGTTTTGCATTAATGGGGAATCATGCCATGAATTTACTGGTAGCAGGAAAAGACAATGAAGCCAAAGAAATGATTGAGAAAGCAATTCAGCTAAACCCACAGGATGCCGTAAATAAAAATATAGCAGCAGTTGTCAAAGATGTACTGTCTGGAAATCGGGTAAGGCCCGGGTTTAAAGATGCTATCAATTAAAATAACTATCTGTATTGGCTTATTTAAGTTGTATTAAGGACAATCAAACAGCTTGAGTATAAATTTTCGTTTTGTGAGTTAATATATTCTTTGACTCACATCCGATTAAAAAATATGCCCAGATTTATAAGTTTCAACTCTGTAAACCAATACCTTAGCTTCCCAGGCCATGTAATTCAGATCTTAATTACTGGCAGGCTTTTTTTTGAAGAAAGCAATCTGCATAAACATTAAACCGGGGTCTATAAATTTATTGGATAACTTTATTTAAATGAAAATTGACAATAATAATGGCTGGACTGAAGCAGTCTTAGCTGAACGAGGATCTGTTGAAGATTTCTTTAAAATTGCCGGACTTCTACAGGCAAGTATGGATATTTCTCTGGAAAACAGAGTCAGTGAAACGGACTCAATATATTGGGATTTCACTTACAATGGGAGGGTGCTTACTTTACATCATAATACATTTTCCGGTATTTCAATATTTCCGGTTTCTTTAAACCGTGCGATAGAATTAGAAAATGAGGCAGTGCTCCATTTATTTAAAAGCTTTTCCCGGATTTTAGAAAAGTACAGGACTACTGGCAATTTTATTTCAAAGTACTTTGAACCCGAACCAAATCAATGGGGGTTGCGTGGTGATCCTCATTTGTGGAGACACATGAAATTAGAATTGGCATCGCAGGAAATTCCATCTTCAGTAGCCGAATTCGAGAATCTGCTGCTCCATCAATTTGAAAAACTAACAGGCCAAAAACCATAAAAAGGGGGAATCATTTATTCACGTAAGTATGGTCCTGCCGGGATGTCACGAGGTAAGTTGTGTTCAGAATTTTGGCTTGAAAAAGGATTTCCTTTGCTGGTTAAACGATTTAAGGAAGATACGACTAAATAAATTCAACTAAAAAATGACTAAGACCCGATTTTCATTTTTACTGATTAGCCTGCTTTTAATATTTGACACAAAGGCTCAGCATAAAGATTCGCTGGCCGTTCTAAAGGCTGCCGGCAACTTCGTGACCGCTTTTAATAATTTTAACTGGGAAGAATTTCGGGGATCATTCACTGATGATGCATCAATATTTTATCCTTTTTGGACTCAGGCGAAAAGAATCAGCGGCAAACAGGCTATCGAAAAAACATGGCTACTCATCTTTCCGGAGTTTGCTGACACAGCCAATACAAGAAAATTACAAATCAATCCGAAAAACCTTCATATACAGCTTTACGGGAAAACTGCTATTGTTACCTTTCATTTGGGTGATGGGGTCAATTCATTATCCCGGCGGACCCTGAGTCATGATAAAGCAAAAACGGATATGGAAAATTGCTCATCTGCATGCTTCATCACTAAATGAAACTAAAAATTAGAATTTGGAACTCCTCCATCATTCAGGTTGGATGTAAACATTAGGTAACCATTGAAATTTTAAAACGATAGCCTTTGCGTTGCGTTTTGTTAAATTTGATTGGCCATTGACAGGCCATGGCGCTGAACTTTTTAGTATGACACACCGCACTAAAGACACTTATCTTAAACAGGTCTATTACTTCATCAAAGACATTCTTGTTGTTTGCCCCTCATGTAGCGGAAAAGCCATTGTAAAGGCCTCAGGACTTCCATTTAAAAACCTGAATGAACCTGATGTTAAACTAATTTGTTCGGGTTGCGGCCACAGTAAAAGGCTGGAGGAAAAGCCGGGTGCTATTTTATTCTCTGATTCCACAAAAACAATTCCAGGCAGGTATATGATAATTGGCGGAGCGATAGATCCCTATTTCCACTTGCCACTTTGGTTAACGATAAATTGTTGTGACAATACTTTATGGGCATATAATTTGGAGCATTTGGAGTTTTTAAAGCAACACGTGGCAGCCGGATTAAGAGAAAGGAATACGCAGGTAAAAGCAAATCAAAGTCTGGGTAGCAGACTTCCAAAGTGGATGACTGCCTCAAAGAACAGAGATGCCGTCGTGAAAGCCATCGATCTGCTTAAAAAAAAGAGTTGAATGATTGGTCGTAAGTTTTGGCAGATTAGCGTTTTGAAATAAATACAGTTTCTATACATTTATACCCATGACCCAATACCTCATCCTCCCCGGCCTCGGCAATTCAGGCCCCACCCACTGGCAAACCTATTTTGAAGAAAGCAGCCCGCAATTTAAAAGGGTACAACAGCAAAGCTGGACCGAACCGGTTTGTGCCGATTGGATCGCCAACCTGGATAAAGCTGTGCATGAATATGATCCGGCCCTGGTTGTATTGGTAGCCCATAGCCTGGCCTGTTCCACTGTGGCACATTGGGTAAAAAATTACAAACGCACCATCAAGGGCGCCCTGCTGGTGGCCCCCAGCGATCCCGAAGCTGATATCTATACTTTTCCGGCCAAAGGTTTTGCCCCAGTGCCATTAGATCCTCTGCCATTTCCCAGTATCGTGGTTTCGAGCAGTAATGATATCTGGGTAACGCCCGAAAGAGCCCGCCATTTTGCTGAGCACTGGGGAAGTGAATTTCTTGATATCGGTGCTGCCGGTCATATCAATGCGGATTCTGGGCATTATCAGTGGGAAGAAGGCCTGGAGATTTTAAAACGCCTGGGCTGATATTTCAATGATGAATTTTTTCAGCAAAATAAAATTGCTTTTCTGTTGCTTTCTGGTCTGCAGTCTTCTTTTTTTGTCTTGCGATCAAAAGCGCAGATCATCCGCATCGGTTGAGTTGCTGCCCAATGGAAAGAGATTGCTCGATACCTATGATTCAGCGATGTCGTTATACTATAAGGAAGTAGTGGGGTCGGATACTTTGCTGGATGGAGGAATTACCTGCTATGGCGAAGATGACAGTATGCGCTATTTCTACCTCCGGAAGGGGAATGAAATGCACCTGCTCAATCAATCTTCTGTTTACCAATCACCCTGGTCACTCGGAGTGGTTGAAGAAGAGTTTTCGGATTTTTTCCTGGTCCGTCTTGATAATGGAAACAGCAGTCCGGTTCATTATCAGGTCTTCAACAAATCGGATGGCAGCAACCGGATGGGAGAAGGACGATGGGGGATCAGTATCAATTACTGGAAGGATAGTTTGTTCCTACTCAGTAACAACCCGGTTGTAACCAATAAGCCGGACAGTCTGGTCTTGTGGAATATTGTGTCCGGCCGGCAGTATAAAAGCCCGCTGCCACCCGGTTTGCCGGATGATTGTGAATTTGAAATTACGGCAATCAGTCAGCAGGAGTACCGCATCTCCTTTACCTCCATCAGAGGCAACGAATTTGAACTGCAAAAGCGGTACAGGAGATGAGGTTGTTTTTATCAGGCAGGGGCCAGAATTCTCATCTTAATAGATTATCATTAACTTCAAGACAAAATATGCTTGCCGGTTGCTATGAAAAAAATAGTACTCTGTATTACCCTTTTCGTCACGATAGCTACTTTTATAGCTTCCTGTTTTAATAATAACAAAGCAAAGCAGCGGGGTGAGTTGAGCCCGATTAGTTACAATTTTGATATTCGTCCCATTCTTTCCGACAAATGTTTTGCCTGTCACGGGCCTGATGCTAACAAAAGAAAGGCAAGCCTTCGGTTGGATATCATGGATAGCGCCCTGGCTCCATTAAAGGAAACCAAAGGAGCCTATGCGATAGTCCCGGGAAAGCCGGAAGCATCTGAATTAATCAAACGCATTTCTTCCAAAGACCCTTCCTATCAAATGCCTGCGCCGGAGTCGCACCTTGGTCTGTTAACAGCCGATGAAATAAAACTATTTACCACCTGGATTCAACAGGGAGCCAGGTATGAAAAACACTGGGCATTTGTAAAACCTCAAAAAGTAAATCTGCCCGCTACCAGTGATAAGGACTGGCAAAAAAACGAAATAGACCATTTTACGCTGGCTAAGATGGAGGAAAAGGGACTAGCACCGAATGAGGAAGCTGAAAAGGAAATACTGTTAAAAAGAGTTTCACTGGACCTGACAGGATTGCTTCCTTCTGTGGAAATGATGGATGCATTTGCTGACGATAAAAGCAAGGATGCCTATGAAAATGTAGTCGATAAATTATTAAACACAGCCCAATACGGCGAAAAGATGGCGGTTCACTGGCTGGATCTTGCCAGATATTCTGATAGTTATGGTTACCAGGATGATAATATCCGGACACAATGGCCTTACAGGGACTGGCTCATTCATGCTTTTAATAAAAATATGGGGTATGATGAGTTTGTCACCTGGCAATTGGCGGGCGATTTACTACCCAATGCCGGCAAAGAACAAATACTTGCTACTGCTTTTTTACGAAACCATAAGTACACAGAAGAAGGAGGCGTTATTCCGGAAGAGTACCGGGTAGAGTATAATATTGATAAAGTAAAAACATTTGCTAAGGGATTGCTGGCATTAACGGTGGAATGTGCGCAGTGTCATGATCATAAATACGACCCGATCTCTCAGAAGGACTATTATCAGCTCTTTGGTTTTTTTAACTCCAGTAAAGAACAGGGATTTGAAGGCGATGTATCCATTTCAAAACCGGCCAAAACACCGGTCCTTGTTTTGAATGACGATGATGTAAAAAACATTGTATCGTTTATTCATAAAAAAGATACCGGCCTTTTAACAGTCTCTGTAATGGGAGAAGCCGATACACCCCGGACCACCTATATTTTGAAAAGGGGTGTTTATGATCAGCATGGCGAAGCAGTGCAGGCAGCCGGTTTGAAATCCGTAATGGATTTTGATACCACGCAGTTTCCCCGTAACCGTCTCGGCCTGGCCAAATGGACAGTCAATAAAGAAAACCCAATGACGGCCCGGGCTTTTGTGAATCAACTTTGGGCCGAGTTTTTTGGGAAAGGAATTGTGGCAACTACCGGTGATTTCGGCATGCAGGGAAATTTACCCACGCATCCTGAATTATTAGATTGGCTGGCCGTTGACTTCATGGAAAATAATTGGGATATCAAAAAACTCATTAAAAAAATTGTACTCTCTGCCACTTACCGTCAATCTTCCCGGATTTCAGCAAAGCATAGCAATACTGATCCGGAAAATACCTATTTAAGCCGCTTCCCCAGGGTCAGGGAAAAAGCAGAATTTATCAGGGATATCGTATTGGGAAGCAGCGGGCTCCTGGTGAAAACAATCGGAGGACCCAGTGTAAAACCCTATCAGCCTAAAGGAATCTGGGAAGCGGCCACTTCCGGAAGAGGAGTACTGGCTGTTTATGAACAGGATCATGGAGAGGCACTGTACCGAAGGGGCTTATACACTTTTATTAAGTTAACGGCGCCGCCTCCCAATATGATCATGTTTGATGCCAGCAACAGAGACCAATGTGAAGTCAGAAGGCTGAACACAACGACACCCTTACAGGCATTGGCCATGATGAACGATCCATTGGTACTGGAGGCTTCAAGAGTATTTGCACAGCAATTATTTGTAAAGAACAACAGTATTGAACAAAAAATTCAGCTGGCATTCCGAAGTATTATTTGCCGCACACCTACCAGTAAGCAGTTGAACATTCTATCCGACTATTATCAAGAGCAATTCAATCAATTTAACAGCAAAAAACTGGATGCGGTAAAAACATTGCATGTGGGAGAATATGCGCAGGACGAACGGGTGAATAAAAACGAACTGGCGGCATTAATGAAAGTAATAGTCACCATTTACAATATGGAAGAAGCGATTACAAAAACCTGATAAAGTGGAAAAAGAAGTATTAGAACACCAGTTACATATCAACCGGCGCAGGTTTTTAACCCGCGTAGGCATGGGTTTGGGGGGGGCCGCTCTGGGTTCCTTATTGATCCCCGATTTGTTTGGTGGAAAAAGTATCGAGGAACAGGTAATGACCGGACTTCCTCATTTTGCGCCTAAAGCAAAACGAGTCATTTATCTTTTTCAAAACGGAGCACCTTCTCAGTTAGATTTATTCGATTACAAGCCGATGCTGCAAACGATGCAGGGACAGGATCTGCCTGCTTCAATCCGGATGGGACAAAGATTAACCGGTATGACAGCCGATCAGAAACAATTTCCATTGGCAGGTTCTGCATTTCAATTTGAACAGTATGGGCAGCAAAGGGTATGGATGAGTGAATTATTACCCTATACATCAAAAATCGCAGATGAATTGTGCGTCATAAAAAGTATGCATACAGAAGCGATTAATCATGACCCGGCCCTAACTTTTTTTCAAACAGGGGCACAGGTGGGGAATCGGCCCAGTATGGGTTCCTGGTTAAGTTATGGATTGGGAAGTGAAA
The DNA here is from genome assembly GCA_016720745.1 of Chitinophagaceae bacterium. GTDB lineage: Bacteria > Bacteroidota > Bacteroidia > Chitinophagales > Chitinophagaceae > JJ008. The sequence continues at coordinate 15,900 of JADKKA010000022.1, forward strand.
ATAAAAACCTGCCTGCTTTTTGCGTATTGTTATCAAAGGGAAAAGGAAATGGGCAGGGGGTCTATTCTAAATTATGGACCAACGGATTTCTGGACTCAGTGCACCAGGGCGTGCAGTTCAGCAGTGGCGAAAACCCGGTATTATACCTGAATAATCCGGACGGGATCGATAAAGCCGACAGAAGAGTCATGCTGGATAATTTGGCAGCATTAAATGAAGAAAGTAATAAGACATTTGAAGATCCTGAAATGGCTGCGAAAATTCAGCAATACGAAATGGCTTATCGTATGCAAACCGCAGTACCGGAAGTAACAGACTTAAGTAATGAGCCGGAGAATATCATCAAATTATATGGTGCAGAATGCATGGTGCCCGGAACCTATGCTGCCAATTGCTTATTGGCAAGAAAACTATCTGAGAGCGGTGTACGGTTTATTCAACTCTATCACCAGGGTTGGGATGGACATAATAATTTACCGGAAGAACTGAAGGGCCAGTGTAAGGATACAGACCAGGCCTCAGCCGCATTAATTACCGATTTAAAGCAGAGGGGATTACTGGATGAAACATTAGTGATCTGGGGCGGAGAATTTGGCCGGACCAATTATTGCCAGGGGACGCTTACAAAAGAAAACTATGGAAGAGACCACCATCCAAGATGCTTTACGATATGGATGGCAGGCGGAGGTGTAAAGCCCGGTGTTTACGGAGAAACAGATGAATTTGGATATAATATTGTTTCGAACCCGGTACATGTTAACGACTTTCATGCTACGGCCTTGCATCTGATGGGGCTGGATCATGAAAAGTTAACCTTTAAGCATTTAGGGAGAAGGTATCGCTTAACGGATGTAGCCGGAAAAGTAGTGAGCTCGATTATCGCTTAAGTCTTTTGTAAAAATAGTAATGAACAGGAAAGATTTTATAACGAATACATCCCTTGCGGGCATCAGTGCGCTCTGTATTCCTGATTTGCTGATCAGGAACGAAATCATATTCGGGCATCATAACAAAAAGTACCGGATCAATAAACGCTGGAGTCAGGCAGATATCAGCCGCTATCCTGTTAAGGATTGTCATGAAATGGTTCAGGATAGTATGGGAAGGATCATATTGTTGACCAATGAAACCAGGAACAATGTATTGATGTATGATAAAAACGGGAAACTGCTGCAAACCTGGGGAACTGAATATCCGGGCGCCCACGGATTAACACTGTTTCATGAAAACGGAGAAGATGTTTTATTTATTTGTGATAACAACAGGCACCAGGTTATTAAAACCACCATCGATGGTAAAGTGCTGATGGTGCTTGATTATCCCAAAGAAACCGGTGAGTATAAGTCTGCAGATGAATTTATACCCACAGAAACGGCCATAGCACCCAATGGCGATATTTATGTGGCCGACGGATATGGAAAAGATTTTGTGATCCAGTATGATGCCAAAGGAAAGTACATCAGGCATTTTGGCGGAAAAGGAGATGCTGAAAAAAATGTGTTGAATGCACACGGTGTTTGTATAGATGGGAGAGATAAAAATAATCCCTGTTTATTGGTAACCTCCAGAATGCAAAATGCATTTAAGCGATTTAGTTTAACAGGTGATTATCTGAGCACGATTCCAATGCCCGGCGCCTGGGTCTGCCGGCCTGTAATCAGGGGTAACTATTTATATGCGGCCGTTTTGCAATCCAACAGCAGACAGTGGCAGCAATCAGGCTTCGTTACCATTTTAGATGAAAACAATAAAGTAATCAGCAATCTGGCTGGCAGTGAGCCGGCTTATGATGCTAATAATACTTTAAACGAAATGTATCAAACCATCAGGGCTTTTCAGTACCCTCATGATGTATGTATAGATGATGAAGAGAATCTGTATGTGGCGCAGTGGAATTCAGGGAAAGTATATCCTTATAAATTTGAACCCGTTCACGCATGAAATATATCGGCTGTTTTATTGTTTTTATACAATCCTTTTTTCTTTCAGCGGCACAGGATACCTTTCAGCTGGCAGCGCCCTTTATCAAACATCAATCTGTTTTTTTTAAAAAGGAAGCCAGTGTGGAAATTGTTTTTGCTCAACAAGGATCATCCATTCATTATACCCTCAATGGTGCAGTGCCTGTGGAGACAGATGCGGTTTATACAAAGCCACTGGTTATTAAAAAGAACTTCACCGCAGTAAAAGCCAGGGTTTTTGGAAAAGGCTTTTTAGCTTCTGAAACAGAACAGGCGATATTTATGAAGGAAGGAATTCCGGTTAAAAGCATTGAACACCCGGCACCTGATGCTAAATATAGCGGCGATGGCGGAAAGACCCTGAATGATAATAAAGGAGGGATACTTTCTTTACAGAGTAAGACCTGGCTGGGATTTTTAATGGACACGATTACATTTACCATTGCCGTGAATAAAAAACAAGCGGTTCAGTCTGTATTGTTTCAATTATTGCAGGATTACAATAGCTGGATATTTTTTCCGGATAAAGCGGAAGTATATTGTAATATGGATGGAGTGATGCAAAAGCAGGGTGAAATGTTCTTCGCCAAGGTAGAAAATAAAGACACAAAGCTCGTTCAACCCTTTGTGATTCCCTTCGGTAAAACAGTCAGAACAGATCTTGTGCAGCTAAGGATATATACTTGCAGTAAAATACCGGACTGGCATGCCGGAAAGGGGCAAAAGGGATGGCTGTTTATTGATGAATTAAAAATTTATTAGACGTGGGCCAACGGGTACAAAATATTATTTTCAACAGCTGCATCCTGCTCAATTGTCTGTTGCTCAGTATTACAGTTTTGGGCGATAAAATAGCAGTGCCCACTGTATTACAGGTTGTTGGCCGTATGCACCCCTTGTTGCTCCATTTTCCAATCGTGCTGGTATTCTTAGGCATCATCACGGAATCAGTCATTAAACGAAGCGATAACCAGTCATTAAAGGAAACGGCCAATTGGCTTTTGCTGTCGGCCGCATTTACTTCAGCGATCACTGCTTTAATGGGATCATTCCTGTCCAGAGAGGGTGGATACGATCAGCAAGCCATTGCATGGCATCAATGGACCGGTGTTGCTGTAAGCTTTATTTGTTTGTGCTGGTATGCGTGGAGAGAAAAAATAAGATCCCTCCGCTTTGTGAATGTATTAATCGCTTCCGTTGCTGCAGTAGCTGTCGTTATAACAGGGCATAAAGGGGCTAATATAACACACGGTAACAATTTTATACTGGCTCCTCTTAGCCCTGCTGAGAACAAGGAAGTTGCAGTTCCCCTGAATGATGCAGAGGCCTATAGGCATTTTATTCAGCCCATATTGCAGGCAAAATGCATGGGTTGCCACAATACTAAGAAGGCGAAAGGTGGTTTGGTGATGGAAACCGAAGCTTTGTTATTGAAGGGGGGTAAAAATGGAAAACTCTGGGACAGTACATCTCCTGACTTTGGATTAATGATGCAAAGAATTCATATGGCCGAAGATGGCAAAGAGCATATGCCACCGGTTGGAAAACCACAGCTAACCGAGGAAGAGAAAAAATCGATATTCTACTGGTTAAAAAGCGGAGCCAGTTTTACAAAGAAAATTGTGGCATATGATGAGGCAGATTCATTGAGAATATTGGCGGCCGGTAAGTTTAAGAGGACTGGTGCAGCCGTTTATGATTTTCCTGTGGCAGATGCAGGTACAATAAAAAAACTGAATACAGATTACCGGGTTGTTCAGCCTGTTGATGCACAGTCGCCCGCATTAAGTGTTGAATTTTACGGAGCAGGTTTTTATAAAGGAGAGCAATTAAAAGAATTAGAAATTGTAAAAAATAATATCATTAGTCTGGGTCTTAATAAAATGCCAGTAAAGGATGAAGATTTAAAATGGATTTCAGGATTCACCAACCTTAGAAAACTAAATCTGTCCTTTACACAAATTACTGGTGCAGGATTAGCGCAATTACAGCCATTGAAAGAATTACAACAGTTGTCTCTTTCAGGAAATGCATTAAAAGCAACCGACTTATCTGTTTTCAAGGGGATGAATAAATTGAATACGGTTTATCTGTGGAATACAGGTATTCGTGAAAGCGATTTGGTTGCTGTAAAAACTGCCTTCCCCGGAGTTTCATTCCAGACAGGGTTTAACGGGGATACGGTTATTACTCAGTTAAGTGCCCCGATTATTGAAGCAGAGGAAGCGTTTTTTACAACCGTCGTGCCGGTTAAAATTAAGGGCTTGATCAGGAATACGGTGGTGCGATATACAACAGATGGAAGTACTCCGGATAGTCTGACATCTCCGATGTATAAAGGAGAGATTTTGATTGATAAAACAAGCATCTTAAAAGTAAAAGCATTTTTGCCGGGTTGGGTGAGCAGTAATATTGCAGAAAAGAGTTTCTATCATGCAGGAATAAAAATAGATTCCATTGAATTGGAGACGAAGCCGAATCCACAATATGCCGCCAATGGCGGAACAACCCTGCATGATAAAATAAAAGGGGATTTGAATTTCCGTACGAAATGGCTGGGTTACCGGGAGGGTGACCTGAAGGCATACTTATACTTTAGCAATCCGGTAAAACTGTCTGGTATTACGATGAGTATGCTGATGGATGTGAATAGTTATATCATGCCAGCTCAGCAAATTGAAGTTTGGGGTGGTGCCAGTAAATCCAATCTGAGATTATTGCAAAAAATAAATCCGGATCAGCCAAAAATGATAATGCCGCCAACCATGGCCATGAATCAAGTGACTTTCCCCTTGACTGAGCTGAAGGTTTTAAAAGTGGTGGTGAAACCCGTCATACTCCCCAATTGGCATCCCGGCAAAGGAGAGAGGGGTTGGGTATTTTTCGATGAGTTTTTTGTGCAGTAATAAGTAATATAGGGAAGTAAGGAGGTAAATCAGTCTATTCTTGGGGAATATGGTTTCCGACCGGTAGCAAAAGCATCCCCTGGCACCCGATATGCAGGTTGATTGTGAGTTTGAAATTACGTCGATCAGTCAGCATGTATACCACATCTCCTTTACCTCCAACAGGCTTATGAGTTTGAATTGGACAGTTTGTATCGGAGATGATTTTGTTTTGATCTCAACCGGCATTTTTGGAAGATTCAGGTGAGTTTTGTAAATTTCTTAGTTGTAAGAAATTTGTATGATCTGTTATAGAAATATTGCCTTACTACTCTCCTTTTTCTTTTTGGAAGCATTGAATGCACAAAGTTTGGATTCCGAAAGGCTCGACACGACCATTTCTATTTTCTGGAATAAAGATATTAAGGTAAGATTGAAAATATTTAATCCAGGTGAAGAAGATATTAGCCGCAAAAATGCTGTTTTAATAGTGTTTAATTCACATTTCGGAGCTCAACGGGTTCAATATGTCGATTCCCTCTTTGCTTACACTATTGTCTTCAGGATGATCGATATGGATGGTAATGGTATCAAAGATTTACTTATTTACAATGCGAATAATGGGCAGGAAAATAAGAGCTATCATTTATACTTAGTAGATCAGTTGTCAGAAAAACTCAAACCTGTTAAGGGCTTCAAAAAATTATATAATCCGTACTATGATCAAAATGAATGCTTAATTGTTGGCTTTGAAAGCTATGACAAAAGACTAATGCTCGGCCACTATCAAATTGATAAAAATGGAAATTTGTCGATGACAACCTGGCGGCATTAAATGTTAGTTATCGGTAACTGCTTACAAACTCGGGTCTTCGCAAGCCTGGATTGAGCTATCATCGTTGTACTTTATTAAAGTATCTTAGCATTAATCAAGTACGGGATCGTTCTGATTAAATGATCTGCTCGAATCCCAAAAAGTTTGGCATTAACATTTGTATCAGTACATACTTACATCACTTAGCAAGTAACAAGCTCACACAACTTAAATGTTGGTAAACTAAAAAATGAAAAAATCACTGTTAATCATTTCGCTTTGCTTTAGCTTGAGTGAGGTATGGGGACAAGCAACTTATTCTAAAGAAATTCAAAACCAGATTAAACAGGTAGAAAACAATCTGTTTGGGCGTATCATTCTGAATGGGAAAGCAGATAATATTCATGACCGCATGGCTTTCTTCAAAGTGAAAGGTTTAAGTATTGCGGTTGTCAGTAATTATAAAGTGGTTTGGACTAAGGGCTATGGATGGGCGGATGATGTTAAAAAATTACCTGTAACAACGGCCACTTTATTTAAGCCGGGTTCGATTAGCAAGTCACTGAATGCTGCAGCTGTTTTGAAATTAGCACAGGGTAACAGGTTGGATCTTTATAAAGACATCAACGACTATTTAAAGTCCTGGAAATTCCCCTACGACAGCTTCTCAAAAGGTAAAATAATTACAACTGCTCATTTGTTAAGCCATATGGGCGGCTTATCTGTTTATGGCGGTTTCCCCGGCTATGATGCAAAATCCAGGATACCAACGATTCCACAAATTTTAGACGGTGTTCCACCAGCCAACAGCCCGGCAGTTCGTTCCTTATTTGAACCCGGCCTGCAATTTCAGTATTCAGGTGGAGGAACCATCGTTTCTCAACTCATCATTACTGATTTGACCAAACAGTCTTATGAGCAATTCATGTCAGATAGTGTATTGAAGCCATTCGGTATGAAAAATAGTTTTTATTCTGCCGCAGCACCAGCCCAAAATCAACTGCATAAATATGCAATGGGCTACACCAGGGATGGAGCAAAAGTAGCGGCTACATTTAATACCTATCCCGAACAAGCCCCCCTGGGTTTATGGACAACTCCCGAAGACCTTGCTAAATATATGATTGAAATACAACTGGCCTATCATGGAAAATCATCAAAAGTCTTAAATCAGCAAATGGCCGGGTTGCAACTCACTCCTTATATTGATCAGTCAGCCACCATGGGTGCTTTTATTGGTGAGCGAAAAGGAGAAAAATATTTTTTTCATGATGCAGGAAATGAAGGCTACCGTGGTTTGTATTACGGGAGTGTTGACGGAGGGAATGGCATCGTTGTGTTTGTGAATTCAGATGAGGGGAGTATTATTCTGGAATTACTAAACAGCGTGGCCAGTGTTTATCACTGGAAAGGGTTTGACCAGCCGAAGAACATCAATACCGTTACGATACCTGATGCCATTGCTCAAAAATACCCTGGTGTTTATTTGTATGAAGGGAAGATTGCAGAAGTAACGAAAGGAAAAGATGGCCTTTTGTATTGGGCAGACGGTCAGAACTGCAGGATGTATTTTACCTCACAAAGTGATTTTATCAACCTGGAATTTCAGACTGAAAAATCATTCCTCATGGATGGTTCAGGTAATGTAACAGGGTATGCAAGAAAATTAAATGGAGAATTAAGGGTGCCGGCCACTAAAATTACAAGAGTAGATACCATTATGGCGAATGAAGGAGAATTGACTGCATTTGGCTGGCACTTATTGGAAACGAAAAGATTTGCGCAAGCTATTCAATATTTAAGCAGGGCCACAGCGCTTTATCCGAATGATCATGTAGCGATCAGTAGTCTGGCTCATGGCTTTTTATTCAACAACGAATATGAGAAAGCGATCGCCTTGTATCAGGAATTTCTGGCTAAAAAGCCAAATGAGCAGGTATCACAAAAAGATATTCTCAAAAATGATTTTGCCTTTTTTCAAAAAGCAGGCTTTAATAAGATTTTGATTGGAAAGGCAAAGAAGGACTTAGATCTATAATTAGCGATACAGGCACGGGAAGAAATTCAGCATTGAGTAGTCATCATCAAAAAGAAAAAGTAACAAACTAACACAGACCATGAATGCCCCCATCGGACAACTGGCCGGCCACCGGATTGAAAAAGATGCTCTCATCCTCTGGGGCCATCCCATGGTCGGTGTCACCCCGGATCTGGAGCATGAATTCACCGAAATTCAGTTCCATGGACTGGTTGATTTCCATTACCTGCGGGATGAATGGGACCTGCTTTGTTCACTGGAAGAAAATTATTCCCTTTGGATCAGCATTTCCCCCGAATCCGCACTGTTCAGTGCCAGTTTTATTAGCCTCTTTGATGGATCTGTAACAAGCCTGCAATGCAGGGATATTCGCATCAGGAAGGTCGCCCATCCATAAATTTACCTGTCAGGTTGAGAGGGAGGTGACTACCAAAAGAACGAGTGGGTTGATGGGTAAGTTAGGCCTGTTCCATCGTTAGATAGCTTCCAATAAAAAACCAAACCATTGGCGCCGATTTCTTTCGGCATTTGTCCGGCTCTATGCTTGCATAAGCCTGTTTTTTTTGCAGGAACCTCAGTCGCTTGAAGCAACCCGATTTTATATTATTAAACGGCAAATGATTGCATCCTGAGTTCGTGTAAAGCAATGGCCGCCGGAAAAACCCGGCGGCCATTAAACAAAATGAACATCTATTCTCCAGGATTATTATTGCTGTTTCACCACTTTTAATACCTCATCATTGCTCAGCCTGATCAGGTACAATCCATTTGGATAAGTGCTGAGATCAATATGCTGGTTAGCAGCCGTGATAATGACTTTCTTCAGGACTCTTCCATTCATATCACTGATGATTGCTTCCTTGCCAATCACTGAAAGATCGCCTACTAAAATATTGATAACGCCTTTGGTCGGGTTCGGGTAAACAATCGTCGGTGAGTTGCCATCTTTATTGTAATTCAACCGGACAATATTCGAATACTTCGACCGCTCATCGATATCTACCTGTTTGAGCCGGTAGAACATGACCCGGCTATTGAGGCGGTCAATCCGCTGATCGGTGTATTGGTAACGTTTTTCTGAAACGCTGTTACCGGCTGCAGGGAGTACGGCTATCTGACTGAAATCAGTTCCGTTCAGTGATCTTTCCAGTCTGAATTCTTTACTGTTCTGCTCTGAAGCTGTAGCCCATTTCAGTAAGTTGTTTTTGCCCTCATTGCTGCCGTTAAAATAAAGCAGGGTAACCGGTAAGGCATTGCCAATTGAAGAGCACTGGGTAACACCTTGCCGTAAAAGTTCTGTATTTCCAGCCCGGTCCGTTGCCAGTACAAAGAAGCAGTAATTCAAACCGGGTGGTAAACTGAATGTGGTATCTGTTCTGCGTATTTGCGGAAACAACACATTGTAATTCAGCTGGTCGGTTGAAACATATACTGTATAATAATCAATACCGCTGCCGTTGGCATCATCAGCGCCAGTCCAGCTAAGCGTGATGGGATTCGTACTAATGCTGGTGATGGTGTTGATCTGACTCACAGGAGCAACTGCATCAATTGTATTCTTATGGATATTGGTAGGGATGGTATCATTCTGGTCAAATACAATAAAGGCTCTGGCACCGATCGTATCCAGTGTTTGTGCATCCTGCCGGGGTTTGATGGTAAAGTTGACAAAACCATGTCCGTATTCGGGATTCAGGGTATCCTGTACAAATACAAAACCAGCCAGCGGGTCTTCAGGGGGAAGCAGGGTAATGGGGTCAATGGCCTGGAACTCCCAGAAAATATTATTGGTCACAATATCATAGCCTGCGGTCATATCAATAAACAAACCAGTGGAATCCCTGGCATCTAATCGCTGATAGTAGAATGAATTACCCTTTGGGATTTCAAATGAAAAATTATTGAATCCCACATCTCCCAATTCAAGGGTAGCAGCATCCTGTTTCGGTTCCAGCGGTGAACTAATCCTCAGGTATTGTACCGGGGCAGTAGCAGTGGTATCATTTTCAAAAAGGATGGTATAGGGAATTATGTTTTTTACACTGATCCAGGCTTTGTCTGGTGCACCATCCGGGCCTTTGATCAGGTTGGGGTCGGAGGTGAGTAGTATCTCCATCTTTCCTGTTTCCGGATTATAAACCCTTATATACCTTAAGCGGGAGCCGTTTTCATTGCAGCCTGCTTCTCCTGCTGGGTAAACATTGAGCAGATCATCATTATTATAATACCATTCCCAACCGGATCTAAACCCTTTTCCCAAAGAAAAAAGGCCGCCAAACGTAAGATCATCACCTAATAATTCACTGGTTTCAGTTAAAGTATAACCGCTTGTTAGTTCAGAAACACCATTAATTATTCCAAAAAGGGATTAATGTTATTAATAGATTCTATTGTTTTAATGCCATTCATTGTCGTGCCATAAGTATCCCCGGTAACATAAGATTCATAAGTGTTTATGCCGTTATCGCCTATATCATAAGCTATGATTCCCCAACCAACAGGACCTGCATATTTTCCAATTGTTTTAAGGGTTGGTGCTGAGTTGGCAAGGAAGGTTGCCGCCGCGGATACTCCATCTGCTTGTTTTGTATATGATAAATATTGAAGACCTTTCTGAACATATGTATTTGCATAAGTCATTAGTTCTGACTCAGAGAGGAAGCTTTTGCCAGATTTTCCGGCTTCTATGGCCTGCAATACCTCATTTTTTGTTACTCTATATGCAGCTATTGCTTCTTTTTTATAGTCTTTTGCCGCGTCCCTTAATCTTGCCCCTTTATCCTGAAGAAATTCCATGGCTTTTTCATTATCTACTCCCAATTTCCAGAGAGCACCACCAATACCCGCAGGTGACGATACCAACGACGCATCATAAGCACAGCCTCTACTCTGCTCCAATCCCCATACATCCACCCCATTTGCCGGATTATTCCCCACATACTGGTACATACCCATCCCATCTCCATATTCAATAAGATCCCTTTGAGTGAAGACCCCGGTTTCAGGCGAATAGTTTCTGTAAAAGAAGCGGTAACTGTTTGTGGCACTGTCATACTCCTGGCCGGTAAATCCAAAGCGGTTGCCCGTCATAGATCCGGCCAGAGCATTATTCAAACTGTCATACATTGACAATTTTCCATACACATCATAACGATAGCTTTCGGTAAGTCTTCCGTTATTATTACTAATGGCTTCCACAGAACCCAGTTCATTCGGGTGGTAATAGAACTTATTCCCGTCTTTTTCATTCATGACGGGCGATAAAAAGCCATTGAATACCGTACGGGTCAATATTACATTGCTGCTATTTCTTTCTTCAATTGGGGCAGCTCCGCTATAAGTGTATTTTAAAGTATTCCCGTTGATGCTTTTAATGATGCGTCTGTTGATGGCATCATATCCATAGGTAATCACTGAAGAAGGGGAGGAGGAATCTTTTATCAGGCGATTCTCTGTGTCATAAGTTTTGTAGAAATTTCCGTCGTAAGTAAGATTTCCCCGGTCATCAAAACTGAAACTGGTACTGTTTACAGCAGTGAGCTGATTCAGGTTATTAATCGTATAGGTGGTTGCCGCTCCGTTCAGGTTGGCAGCTGTCCGGTTGCCTACGGCATCATAAGTATATGAATTTTGTATTACCGGGCTGCCCGCAGGGCCTCTTTTATAATTGGTAAGCCGGTAGCCATTATCATAGGTAAACTGCTCGGAGAGGGATGGGTTATTGTTCCGGGTGATGGCTGTCTTCTGGTATTCTTTATTGTAAGTAAACTGGCTGTTTTGTATAATCCCGCTCGCAGCAGTAGTGGTCAGGCTACTGAGCCGGTTGGCAAAATCATATTGCATATTGCTGATCACTCCGTTATTAAAATTTCTTTGCGTCAGCTGGTTGGCATTGTTATAACTGTATTCGGCCACCGTGGCACTGTCTTTTAAAATCCTGGTGAGCCGGTTGCGGGTATCAAATTGTTTAATGACTGTTGTACTGTCAGGATAAACAGTGGTCTGTGTTCTGCCACTGATGCTGTAGCGGTATTGAACAGTTCTTCCGTCATAATTTTCGGAAGTCACCCGGTTCAGTGGATCGTAAGTATAGCTCACCGTACCATTCAGGTTACTGGCCGTAAGTACCCGGTTCAATTTGTCATAGGTATAAGTATGCACTTCTCCATCGGGCATGGTCCGGCTTACCACTCTGTTCAGCGTGTCATACTGCAATGTAATGACAGTGGCATCGGTACGCCTGATGGCAGTGATATTACTTTCCTTGTCGTATGTGAATTCAACATATTTACCATCGGGGAAAGTCATGCGCTTTCTCCTGTTCAGACTGTCGTAGGTATAAGTCGTCGTATTGTTATTCTGGTCAGTCAGCGAACTGATATTGCTTTCTGTGTCATATCCCACTGCGATAACAAATCCATTATTGTCGGTAAATGTTTTTACCCGGTTCAGGCTGTCATAAGTATACAGACTGATATGACCTTCCCGGTCAGTTATTGAAATAATATTATCGTTTTTATCATAAGTAAAATAAGTACTGTTCCCTAATGGATCGGTGATGCTCTTCACGCGGTCAAGACTGTCATAGGAAGCCGTGGTATTGGCACCAGTTGCGTTGGTATAACTGGTCACATTCCCGTTTTTATCATACGCATAGCTGGCAATCGTACTGGTGGCGTCGCTGATAGCCGTGATCCGGTTGAGGGCATCATAAGTAATATTCACCTGGCGGCCATTGGGTAAACTCGCTGATATGATATTACCATTTCCATCATATGTAAAAGCTGTATTGTTATTTTCCGGATCTTTTATTCCCTTCAACCTGTTCCTGTGATCATAATTCAGTTTGAGTTCATGTCCCAATGCATTTTTGGCCGATATAAGATTATCCATCCCGTCATAGGTAAAACTTGATTGATTACCGGTAGGCCCGGTTATATTAACCAGCCGGTTGCTGGCATCAAAATTCAGTGCTGTTGTTTCGTTGTTTTCATTTTTAACAATAACCGGATTACCTGAAGCATCATAAGTGACCTGGATATTATTGTTGATGGGGTCGGTTATTTTTTTCAAGCGGCTCAGGATATCATACTCTGCGGAAGATATATTCCCTCTTGCATCGGTATAAGAGAGGAGGTTGCCCCTGGCATCAAAAGACAAAATGGCCTGATAACCGTTGGGGCCGGTAACATTAACCGGGTTGCCATAACTATCGTAGTTGTAAGTATAAGTATTCCCTTTTGGATCGGTGCTGGAAATAATGTCACCGTTGGAATTGTAGGTGGCCGTATAAATAAGATTGCCCGGGGCTACCATTTGTGTCATATTGCCACGACTGTCATAACTGATATTATAAAGATTTCCTTTTGGATCCTTAAAACTGCTGATCTTTTTAAAATCAGTTGTATAAGTATAGGTGCTGATTTGATTCAGTGGGTCTTTTGCGGTAAGCATATTGCCAAATGCATCGTAGGTATAAGTATATACCTGTCCGTTGGCATCGGTCATTTTAATCTGGTTGCCTTGGTCGTCGTAATCATAACTCATATTGAAACCACAGCAGTTGCCCGACATGGAAGTGACCCAGGAGATATTCCCGACTGTCTTGTATTTGTATTTTGTTACCTGGTTGCCGGTGCTGAGGTGATCGGTTACAAAGGTGGTTTTGGATAGTGTATCATAGGAGAAGCTCAGTCTTTTATTACAGCCGATCAGCTCCCGGGTGGTCCAATCGGGGAAGTAAATGATATCTACCTTATTATTATTCTTATCGGCCACTGATTTCATGGGCCCATTGATCAGGTAAGTGTATTTGTATTTGTTGCCCAGGGGGTCTGTCACTTCCTTTAGGTTGCCACCGGTGTCATAGGAATAGGTGAATGTCCTGCTGGGTGAGCTAATCGCATCCACCAGGGATGCCAGCCTTCCCTGCGGATCATAATTAAAACTGATGCTTTGTCCGGAGGCATTGGTCATGCTGCTGAGCAGGGTATCTGTATAGGTGAAATTGATGAAATTCCCATTTGGTTCTTCCATCCGGGTGATCCTTTTGTGTACCGAATTATCGAAGAAGTATTTCGCTCCGTTTAATTCAGTCAGCACATACTTATTGGGCTGATATTGTGAAAGTGTATTGAAGAATCCAAGGGTGTTTTATAACCACCGCCGGGGATGGAGTCATATTGGTCTTCTCTTCCGTCACCCCATAGGATCAGTCTTGTGCCGGGTGTTGTATCATGTCTGTAGCGGATATTGTATTCAAAAGTCCATCCTTTGCCATATCCATATTCTTCTGTGAACAAAAAACTATTATAGTTAAAGCGGATATTCATGTTAAAGCCCCTGGCCGGTACATACAAATCGGTACGGGGAATGAATAAGTTTCCACTTAAAGTATTTACCTGGGTACTTAATGGACCCCGCTTATTGGGATTGTTCAGGTTCTGACCCTGTGAGGCCAGGCAACTGACAGTAAACATTACCAGCAGCGCCATCCGGTAACTGCCAATCTTCCTGGTAAAAATATTTTGCAGGCGATACATAAAATATATTTAGCTGGCTTTATTGAAGTTTAAACAATACTGATCTGTCTTCAGGGACCTGTGGTGGTGCAAAACAATGGATGATGATGGATCCCCCTCCACCGGGTCTGATAATGCCCGGAGGACCTCCCGATTCAGAAAACTCCAGGTACAGTGTGGAAGTACCGGTTGGAATGCCGGCTTTGGTAAATGCCATCTTCACATCCTCATCATTGTATAATACCCTTGACTGCACCGGTAAATCAAAATTGGTGGGGTTGCTGAAGTTGATAATAATCACAACAGGTCTTCCCCTGACCACTTTGGCAGGTACAATGAGATCCACTACCAGTTGTGAGTTTAATCCACTGGCAGCACCCGGGTCGCAACCGGGTGCATTGCCATTACCCGGACCCGTATTAGGACCACCACCTGTTATCAGTCCGCCATTATTACCTGTGACAATAGAAAATCCATAGGGTAAAACCGCTGTGGAAGCATCGGGCTTAATAAGTGTCAGGTCATAAATGCCAATCGGTTTGCCCTGTAAGGGGAAGGTGGCGTATACCTGCGTATTATTGGTATAATACACCGCAGAAGCATAAATAGTCGTTGTTCCATTGCTCAGTTTGGCGATCATGCTATCCCTGAACAAAGAACCTCTTATCCGTACGGTTACATTTCCGATATTACCTCCGCTGTTGGTTTGAACACTCAGGATGGAGAATGGCAGCACTATAGCTTTGAGTGTAATATCCTGCAGCGGGGGATTGGCAGAAACGCAGCGGTACATGATATAATAAACGGAATCACTAACCTCACTTAATACAATTTGCTGGTTGCCATAGTTCGGTATTTCAAACCTGTAATCGTAATTGGCCGGAGTAGGGACAAATCCGCCGCCGATGAACATTTCATTTCTTACCAGCAGGGAATCGTCTGTTTTCAGTGTAACAAGAATAGTAGATCCCTGCAGGGAATCGGGTATCCGCAGTTTGTAATATCTGTTAATGGTTTGAAGTGTATTCAGTTCCGGAATATCCAGCTTCAGTTCTTTTGCTTTTACATAAATAGGAGTGGGAGAGACGCTGGTATTATTTGTTTTATCCAGTTCAATGATATTATTCAGCAGATCTGTTTTTACAAACAAATTATAATGGCCTTCTGTAGCAGTTGTTACCATCGGTGTCAGCAGCGGAGTATCTGTTTCAAATGGCAATAAATCTATAAAGCGTTTTTTGGAGCTCAGCAAAGTCGCGGTTGAGTCCAGCAGATTGCCAGATGAAAGGTAGATACCATCGGTGACCCAGCCCCTTACGCGGGCACTTGAAATATTCTTAACCACCCATTTGGCGGTGTCAATTGTGTAACCGAGGTACACGGTGTCCGGTTGCATAATATTCTCCACAATAAGGTCAGTCGAATCCGGCATTTGTGCTTCTATAAATCCGAAACCCAGGTTGTTAGTTTTAGTGATTTCCGGAACAGCATTATTGGCATTGGCCCTGCCGATCAACACATAATTTCCGGGTGCTATGTTGGTGGGCATGGTACAGGTAACGGTATCAAGAAACGATGCGCCGGCGGCCAGGGCTGTAGTTCTGGTGCTGCTGGAAACTAACCGGTCACCCACTTCCGGTTCGAAATCCGTTGATAAGGTTAAATCGTTTTTCCATCCTCCCGGAAATGTAGCTGCAGGACCAATATTGGTGATCTTGTAAACGACCGTAAAGGGTTGTCCCATGATAACTGAAGCAGGCACCGAAATAATGCTGTCCACCAGATCAGGAAGCGGGGGCCTGATCAGGTGTATCTTCTTCGCCTGACCACTTATTTCCCGGATAAAATCATTGTTGTTGCCCAGTATTTTTTCGCCCAGAATCCGGTTGGAGTAATTTGATTTTACAATCACATAGTAGTCCCCGGCCGGTACATCCGGGGGCAATAGTGATGTTGAAGTTACCAGACTGTCATTCCGGTTGATGGTATTAAAACTCCGGTACCCCAATGCCTGTACATCATTGGCATTGATGATAGAGTCGGGTGAAAAGAATATACCATCATCATAAAAATAATAGTACGATGAGAATGGTTTATACCCGGTGTTTTTTACTTTCCAGGAAGCAGAAAATGGACTGCCAAGTGATACGGTATCCCTGTTCATGGAAGCCGATACCATCAGATGATCTACCAGTGGGTTGATGATCACCCGATTGGTACTTGCCGTTGTATTATTACTGTTGGCACCGCCTTCATAAGCTCCGTTATCGGCATTTGTTTTTACAAAGAAGTATCCGGTGGCATAGGTCTGCTGAGGAAAACAGTTATTGATCTCGTAACTCATTTTCGGAATGGTATAGGTAAACGAGTCCGTATAATTACCTCCGGAGGGGACCACCCTTGTTTGTGTACGCTTTGTTACAAACTTCGCAGTAGCAGCATTAAAAACCGGGCTGCAACTGATGAATAAGCTATCGGTCCAGTTACCTATTGTAGGTCCTGTTCCGCTATTGATAACGGTATATTTAAACAGGGCCGGTGATTGTAACAAAACAGAATCCTGTGGCAGAACAGAACTGACAATTAAATCAGCGGGTGGTGCAGCAGTTACAGATATTGTGGCGGCGACGCTGATGTTATTGGTTTGATTGGTTTCTTTGAAGAGGCTGTCGTAATTGGCAATCACATAAAAATATCTCGTGCCTGTTAAAGACGGGGGTAGGTCGTAGTTGAATGTATGGGGAACATTTGTGCCAACCGGCAGGCTTTCTGTAAAAGTTTGTGTGCTGAGTAACTGTGCCGTGCCGTCATAACTTGGGTTATTGCTGATATACAAACGGTCCTTCCGCTGATGATTGAATACAGCCCCGGGGCCATTATTCAGCACATTGTAATTAATCAGGATAGTTTGTCCGCCGGAGGCAGTAGGTGGACAATCAATAGTAGATACTACGGCATCTGGTCGCTGGATACTGATGGGTATACTGCTTCTTCTGATCTGGGGAGTACCGGGATATTCGAATACTTTTTTCGTTGGATTGGTATAAACATAAACATAGTAAGTGCCCGGCTGAAGAGTAGAAGGTATTGTAAAGTTTTCCGCTTTGGCATAGTCAGCACCGGGTTTAATCTCGTTTGCCACATTTATATTACCAAAGGCGGCAGCAGGACAACTAACGAAACTGAATAACGGGCCGCCTGCATCCTGGTAAACTCCGGAATTTTCAGTGCCATGCTTTACTTCTTTTACCAAAGTGGCATTGGCAATGTTTAATCCGGTTGAGTCTGTACTGAGATAAACCCTGTCTATCCAGTAGCTGCCACCGAATACCACACTATCCCTGGTGACCGAAGCAATTGTGGCCACGCAATTTGCTCTTGGCGGACTACAGGGTACAAAACAGGTGCCCATGGTGATAAAGTGTCCCCTGTTCTTTTCAATATTGTCGCGGAAGCCATCATTTTTTATGGTCCAGTTGACCCCGATCGGCTGTGTAGTACTGGCCGTCGTTACAGGAACGTTGAGGGCGCTGACAGTCAGTTTAGGAGTGGGTGTCAGATAAATCTGCAGTAATGCCTGGTTGACATTATTATTGTTGAGTGCCCCTTCGTAAATAAAATTGCCACTGGTTGTTCCTGCATTTGTTTTTACATAAATAAACCAGGTGCCAAAAATGAAATTGGGAATGACTACCTGCTGAATTTTTGTGACACTGCTGTCTGCATTCAACTGAACATTGTTAGATGCCGATGCGCCGAGTGCAAAAGGATAATAGGAACCATTTGTCTTTGGCGCATTCAGCGGGATGCACTGGTTTCTGTCAAACAACGGATTTTGGGATATAAAGAATGAATCCACCCAATAGCCTCCTGCAGGAGTTAGCACACCATAGTTTTTTACTTTGTAAGTAACATTCATGGTACTGCCTGAAAAAATGGAGGCAGTTGTAAATATAGAATCAACACGCAGATCCGGAACAGGGGGCTCTGTTATGATTATCTGGTTAGCAGCCCTGGTGGTATCATTCGCATTACTGGCCTGTAATATGCGGTAAATAGCGCCGTTATTGGCGGCAATACCATATACATACACCGGAAAATTATAACTCAGTGGCAGTGTAAAGTCAATACTATTGGTGTAAAACTGTCCGCTGTCGAGTGCCGCGGGCCTGGTTTTCTTTCCCACTAATAATGGTCTTCCGGCAGCAGTTAACTGGCTCCAGGATGATGGGAAAGGGACTGGGTTGGCTAAGTTCACATTCGGAACAGTGTCCAGTGCAAAATATATTCCATCTACCCAAGACTGGTCAGGCAAAGTTTTTCCGGGGCCGATATTGGTTACTTTCCAGCTGATGCTGATCGTTTGACCAGATGTGGCCGTTGGCGGTGCCAGCAATTCACTGATCACTAAATCAGGTAAGGGTATCAGTCTGAAATGCTGAATGGGTCCTGCCAATTGGGCACAGGGGTTTTTAGCAACCACTTTCCATTTATAGGTTTTGTTATAAGGGAAGGGGGCGTTTCTGGGTAGGGTGTATGCTATATCGGATATGTTGGATACATAAGGTACTAAGGGTTCTGTTGCTGCGGAATCCCAGACATAGAGATCATAATTCACATTATTGATTCCGGGTATCCAGGATAAACGTAATGGTAACTGCTGATCAACAATTCCATCCACAGGGACATACCTGAAACAGCGCCAATCGTTGTGTTATTAGAAGTGGTAATATTAAGTTGCTGTAGGTTGGTATACTCCGGGTCACAGCTACTGTTGGCTTTTACCGTTAAAGTATGTGTTCCCGCTGTTTGCCATTGTACCCAGGCGGTATCATTGTTTGTTGTCAGTATACCACCGCCACTTAATGTCCATACATAATTGGCTCCTGCAATTTTTTGTGTGTTATACCGGTAGCTGGCAAAACAAGGAGAGGTAATACCTGTGATGGCCGTCAACGTTCTGACACCGACACAAAAGGTTCTGTCTACAGCTATTGCTGCATTATAATTGGCATCTCCGCTTTGCGTGGCTCTTACGGTAATAGTGCCTGCCCCGGCTATGTTCAGGTTACCGTTGGAAATAGTGGCAGCACCTGAAATGATTGAAAAGCTAACCGGCAGACCAACAGATGATGTAGCCGTCAATGGGAAAGTCGCTACCGGATAAATTTTTGACGTAATAGAATCGAAACTGATAATTTGATTTCCTTTCCTGACGATGATCGTGTCGTAAACAGGCAATGCAGGACTATATAAATCATCACCGGGTTGCAGGGCTTTGATGATAATGGTGCCTACCGCTGTTAGCAGAAGCGAATCATTCACTACATTACCGGGGCCGCTGATTTTCTGATAAAATACCGGAAGACCCGAACTGGCAGTGGCCGGTAATGCGATCCTTAAGCCCGGTGCCAGGGTAATGGTGTCGGTATGTGGGAATATGATGGTTTGTGAAATGGTATCTGCCGGAAAGTTAAAAACATTGGAGGGAGGGCCATAGCCGCAATCATTTTTATATTTCAGCGTATAATTTCCTGCCAGGCCTGCATAATAGGAGGAGTTGGTTGCACCATTGATCACGGTATCATTTCGGAACCATTTGAGAGATGCACTTTGCAATACAGAATCCACACTCAGGGTGCGGGCAAAGTTAAAAATTACCGGAGTCCTTGAGGGTGGGGTACCGCTTACGACCACGCTTCTTTGTTTTGGAGCGGAACTGCCGGCTTCATTTGAAAGCACTAACTGCACCGCCCTGGTGCCGGCTGTATCCCATCTCACGACAACTGAATCCGATGCACTTAGAATGGTACCACCACCCAGCGGTAAAGTCCAGTTAAAAGTAAATCCGTCGTTTACAATTCCGGAAGCCCTGTAAACAGCAATACCTGATACACAAGGTATCGTGTCTCCAACGATTGTAAATGAAGACGAAGGGGAGGCGATAGCTTTCCACATTTCTATCCCAAATGTGGGATGGGTGGCATCAAATAAAAGTTTACTATTTAAAGGGGTGAAATTATCAGGAGAAGAATTGGTTGAGCCGGGAAATAAATCATAACCAACTGTTCCGATATCAGTACCATCGCTTCTAAAAAATTCAAGACCTTCACTGGCTGTAGTGGCACGGAAAAATAATGTATTGTTGACAACGGTCAGCAGCTCCGGGGATGAATTGGCTGCACCTGTATTAATATCTTTTACTAATTGTGTGCCTGCTGCAGTTCCATCTGTTTTCCAAAGCTCCCGGCCAGTACCTGAGGCACCGGCGTTGAAATATACCAAACCATTCATACCAGTAAAACCTATTGGGGTGGATCCGCTACCGCCAGGAATAATTTCAGTAATCATATACGTACCGGCACCTGTACCATCGCTTACCCAGGGCTCAAATGATGTGCTTGCAGTAAAGGCTGTAAAATATAATTTACCTTCTGCTACAGCAAAATTTCTGGGATTGGAATTCGGAAAGGATCCGTTAGGCGCAATGTTCAACAATAAAGTGGTGCCTGCGGTTGTCCCGTCACTTACCCATGGTTCCTCTCCATTCACCCCATCATTTGCAGGAAAATATACTTTTCCGTTATAGGCAACGATTTCATCAATATTCGGAGAGCCGGCACCTGCCGAAATATCTTTTACCAGTACCGTACCTGCAGCAGTGCCATCACTCTTCCATAATTCGGAACCAATGCCGGACACTGTTGCACGGAAAAATAAAGTTCCGTTTGCATCAGTCAGCAGTACCGGTGAAGGACTGCCTGTGCCGGCAACAATATCACTTACTAATACCGTTCCTGCTACAGTACCATCACTCTTCCATAATTCATTTCCGGTGGTACCATCATTGGCAACAAAATAAAGAGTACTACCCGATGCCGTTAGTAAAGTAGGGCTGGAAGATGATGAGCCTGTACGAATATCTTTTACCATCACGGTACCTGCTGCTGTTCCATCTGTTTTCCAGAGTTCAATACCAAATCCTGTAGCATTGGCTGTAAAAAATATGGTGCCGTTTACATTGGTGAGATTGGCCGGACTGGAACTGCTGCTGCCTGGAATAATATCTTTCAATAAAATGGTCCCTGCTTCGGTGCCGTCTGTTTTCCAAAGTTCTACTCCATTACTGGAGTTCGTAGCAGCAAAATATACGTTATTACCAGCACTGGCATATGATGCGGGATTTGCATTGTTTGCGCTGATCACTGTATTAATGTCTTTTACCAGCATGGTGCCAGCATTGGTACCGTCACTTACCCATGGTTCACGACCTGTGGCAGTTGAAGGAATACCGGGTTTGTAACCATCATACATGAAAAACAGCTTATTCGCGAACCCGAAAAAGCTGACAAAGGTTCCGCCACTGACCACGGTATTGTTAAGCGTGGTAACACCGGTACCTCCACCCGTGGTTTTCATCAGGTACTGAGTGCCGCCCTGTGTGGCATTGAAATATACATCAGCATTGACCGCCGTAATCCGGGTAGGAGAAGAAGAGGCTGAACCCGGATTGATATCCTGCACCAGCAATGTTCCCGCAGTGGTCCCATCACTTTTCCATAATTCATTTCCCTCAGTAGTGGTGTTGGCCGTAAAGAAAAGGGTGCCATTTACGTTCATTAAATCAGATGACACACTGGAACCCGGGCCTGCTTGAATATCCTTTACCAGAACGGTACCTGCATTTGTGCCATCGCTTTTCCATAATTCTGAACCATTGGCATCCGTGAAGGCATAGAAGTATAGCGTATTGCCCATCACGGTCAATCCAAACGGAGCCCCGCCGGAACCCAGCACATTTATATCCTTTACCAGCACCGTTCCCGCTTCCGTACCATCAGTTTTCCATAATTCGGTTCCATTGCTGATTGTGGTAGCTGTAAAAAAACAGCGTGCCGTTGAGGTTGATCAGATTTTGAGGATCAGATCCCTCAATTCCCGGTTCGATATCTTTTATC
The DNA here is from genome assembly GCA_016720745.1 of Chitinophagaceae bacterium. Taxonomy (GTDB): domain Bacteria; phylum Bacteroidota; class Bacteroidia; order Chitinophagales; family Chitinophagaceae; genus JJ008. Next base: position 38,077 of record JADKKA010000022.1, read on the forward strand.
AGCACCGTGCCTGCTGTCGTGCCATCGGTTCTCCACAACTCAGGGTTCCCGATAGTATTATCATCTGAGGCATTGAAATAGATATAATTGCCCACAGGAGTGAGATTGGATGGACTGGAAGTTGAAAATCCCGGTATAATATCTTTCAGCATAAAGGTTCCGGTACTACTGCCATCGGATACCCATATCTCCGTTCCGTTGACTCCATCATCTGCAGTAAAATAGAGCAGGGTTCCTGCTTTTGTTAGATTCAGCGGAAAGAACTCGTACTGCCGCTCAGAATATCTTTGATCAGGACCGTACCGGCTTCCGAACCATCACTTTTCCATAGCTCCAGGCCATTGGCGGAAGTGACAGCCGTAAAATACAGCACCCCGTTCACCTCCGTGAAGCTGGACGGCGATGAACTGGCCGAACCGGTATTGATATCTTTCACCAGCACTGTACCGGCAGCCGTGCCATCGGTCTTCCATAATTCCCTGCCTATACCGGAACTGATAGCAGAAAAATATAAGATACCACCCATTTCAAAAAAAGCCTGTGGACTGGAGGAACCTGCACCTGTAACGATGTCTTTTACCAGTTCCGTATTTACCTCCGTGCCATCAGTTCTCCATAACTCAAATCCATTGGTGCCATCGTCTGCCGAATAATAAACAAACCCGTTATAGCCTTTATAGTTATACCCTGCTGTTGTTTGTGAAGAGAGTGTCAGATAAGGATTAATATCTTTTAATACCTGGGGGGCCTGGGCAGTAGAAATGTCGACTGCTAAAAGAAATAGAATGAATGCCCACCCGATTCGGTGGAAAAACATTTTGCTCTTTTGCATTTGGCGTAAACAGTAAAGAGTGAATAGTAGTAGGGGTGATTTCATCCAGTAGTCCGCGTTTAGGGAAACGAATATATTTTCAACCTTCCCGTTCGCCTATACTCCTTTTGGATTAGATGTCATTTAAAAAACTAATCCGTAATTTTAAGAATACATAAAAGCACCTGATTGATCAAACGCAGCCTGATATTAATATCTATTTTTCTTGTGGTGCTCTTCAGGCCATTATGTGCGCAGCAATACAGCCGCTTCAACAGCTTCAGCTACAATGTAAATGAGGGGCTGTTGCAAAGCACCATCCACGACATGGCCTTTGATAAAAATAATTGCTGGTGGTTATCCTACCCCAATGGCTTACAGCGCTTTGATGGTAAAAATTTTTTATTTGTGCCGATACAGCCCGGACTGCCTGATAATAAATTTTCCCGATTTTTCAAATGCAAAGACGGTAGTTTACTTGTCAGTCATTTGAATGGAATCAGCAGGTATGACGATAAAGGGAATAAGTTTGCGCTGATATACGCTTATAAAGAGATCTGCACCACTTCTTCAGAATTTATCGGGGAAAATGATGGCGTTATTTATTTTTATACCGAAGCAGCTGAAATCATTGGTATCAATGCCGGCAGTTTCAAATTACAGTCCATTTTTAAAACCGGACTGCCGGATTATAAAAAGGACTTCTCCTACAATCCAAAGCTAAGCGACAATATCATTGGCGGTAAAGTTGCTATGATTGTCAATAAAAGGATATACACCTGAGATTTACAAAAAGGGTGAGCTGTTGTTTCAATCGCCTGTATACCCGGATATTTCGTACTTTCTCCTAAGGCAAATCAATGAGCATGAAATTTTATTTTATACTTATAATCCAAAGGGTACATTGCAGGTAATAAATACTGTAACAAGCCAAAAGCGACAGATTCATCTTGACGGTGAGGAGCAAACTGAAATCAGCAGGTGTGTTCTTTTTCAGTGGCAAAACAGGATGTTACTTTCCATTAACGAAAGAGTTTACGAAACGGATACATCTTTTCGTCATTTTAAATATGAAATCGTTAATTATCAAAATGAACCCCCTTCCGGAAGTGCCACCATTCAGGATATGCTGCAGGATAATTTCGGAAATCTTTTTTTAAGGACGGTTACAGGAGGGATACGTAAAATAATTGCCAGGAATTATCCTTTGAACTATTACAGCACCGGGTCCCAGGAAAAGAACTTCATAATAGCTTTACTTGCTGATAGAGAAAGAAACAGGGTATTGGCAGGAGCCGCTACCACCGGAATATTGATATTTGATACAACACGGCAATTGATAAAGCAGATACCAATCCCTTCAGGTACAGGCAAATCGCTGGGTCCGAATACGATTTTAAAAAATGAAAAAGGCGAGTATTTTATTTTTGCATTTCGCGCAAATGCTGTTTGGAAGTTGAGCGGGGATTTAAAAACCTTGACCCTTTTGCCGTTTATTTCCCACCTTCAGGCGGGAAGCACAGGAGTTGGATATTTCTGCAAATTGTTATACCAGGACAGGGAAAAAGCCGTCGTTTTATCTGAAACAAAATTTACCGGCTGGATTTTAATAACAGCAAAGTTGATGTGTATCCTACAGCCAACGGGTATATCATGAGTGGCGTTTACAGCAAGCCCTATTTTGTCATTCATTATAATGATGAACTTGTTTTTCTGGATGAAAAAGATTTCAGCACTGTTAAAAGAATTCCCTTTAAGAATACAGGTGGCATCAGGTGTTACCTGAACGACAGAAAAGGAAGATTTATGCAGGTACTAACAAAGGAATTTTTGTAACAGATACCAACGGAACAATCCTGCAGCAGTTCAATAAGGAAACCGGCCTGCCCGATGAATGTATTTATGCGATGGCTTTTGATAAGGAAGGGCATATCTGGTGCAGCACTAATAAAGGAATATTTAAAATGGCAGATGGGAAGGTGCTGCAACACTTAATGAAACAGGACGGCCTTCAGGAAAATGAATTTAACACCAATGTAGTTGCCGAATCTGCCGATGGTGAATTATATTTCGGGGGTGTCAACGGATTTAATAGTTTCTTCCCATCTTCTATCGGAGATTCAAAAGACAGTGTTCGTTTGCTGATGACGGGAGTGATGGTAAACAACGAAAAGGCAATAGCTGATACCGGCGATTGGAATATTTCAAGTATTCGTTTGCCGTATAACCGGAATGCACTTTCATTTGATTTTACGGCCATGGGGAACCATAATCCTGACCAGTACATTTATCAGTACAGAATGGATGGGGTGGACAAACAATGGATACAGAATGATAATATGCAGACGGTGCGTTATAGTTTAGCCCTGGAAAATATACATTCAAAGTGTATGCTTCCCCGTTCGTTTGACAAAATGCCATTCCCCTGAAGTCGATAAGAATCATCATTCAGCCGCCATTCTGGAAGTCATGGTGGTTCATGACATTGCTTGCTATCGGTTTCATTGCTTTTCTTACTTATGGTATTAACCAGCGCAACAAAAGAAAATATGCCAGGAGGTTGCAGCAGTTGGAGAACGAAAGACAGATCAAATTGGAAAGGGAGCGTATTTCCAAAGACCTGCACGATAGCCTGGGGGCATATGCCAATGCCGTACTTTATAATATTGAATTACTTGAAAAAGAGAAAGCCGAACCAAAACGAAATGAGCTGATAGGTGATCTGAAATTTGCCTCTAAAGACATCATTACTTCACTGCGGGAAACGGTCTGGGCTTTTAAAAAAGAGCAGTATACGGCTGATGAATGTCTGCTTCGTATCCGCAATTTTGTGCTGCCATTATCGAGATATTATCAGCAAATACATTTCATTATTGAAGGGGAGGCGCCGGTAGATAAAATACTGCATTATACAAGGGCTTTGAATGTAGTCAGGATTGTTCAGGAAGCCGTTACCAATAGTATTAAACATTCCGGCGCTTCAACGATACAAATTATCTCTGCAGCGACTGCTGACAACAAATGGGACTTAACTATTCAGGATAACGGAGCGGGGTTTAGTGTAAATGAACTGAAGGAATCAGAAAAAGGGAATGGCTTACATAACATGGAACATCGTGCTGCTGAAGCAGGGTTTCAATTCAGTGTTCAGTCAGCACCACATAACGGAACAACGATAAACATAATGATATAAAATGCCGATACAGGTAGCCATAGTAGATGATAAAGCGAGTAACCGCAGTATCCTGAAGGATAAATTAATGCGTCATCCCCATTTTGATATTACACTGGTTGCCGAAAACGGAAAAGACTTTTTAGAAAAAATGCAATCCCTGCATATTGATAAAACCCCCGAGGTGGTATTAATGGATCTGGAAATGCCGGAAATGGATGGGGTGGATGCAGTCGCCGCCGGCTCTTACCTTTATCCGCTGGTTAAATTTGTAATGCTCACCATTTTTGATGATGAAGAAAAGATTTTTAAGGCCATCAAAGCCGGTGCTTTTGGATATTTGCTGAAAGATGAAAGTGGCGGAAATATCGCTGAAGTTCTGAATCAAATGCATGAGAATGGTGTAGGGCCGGTCTCACCGGGTATCGCTCATAAAATATTGCAGCTGGTGCAGCAAAATGAAGTGACGCTTCAGAAAAGCAAGCCAGTACCGGATAAGCCGATGTTTAACCTCACAGAAAGAGAACAGGAAATCTTAAAATTACTGGTACAGGGTATGCAGTATAAGGAGATTGGTCATCAACTGGATATTAGTCCCAATACCGCTAAAAAGCATGTATTGAATATCTATAGCAAACTGCATGTAAACAACAAGACCCAGGCCCTGGCACTGGCTTATGAGAAGGGATTGATATAAGCCGGTTAAATCATTCCCGCCCGGAGACTCCCGTATTTTTAATGGTGATTCAAACAATGTTTATTAGCACCCCGAGTCCGGAATGCCCGGAGTCCGCTATCAAAAAAATATACGGTTGATCAAAACCCGACGAAGCACTTTGATCATCCTTACCATCGAGACTCCGGGCAGGAAGGTCTAACTTAAAGGCGCTACTTCAACACAGCCATTCCCGCCCGGAGTCTCACGTACTTTCCATGGAGAGGCAAACAATGTTTATTAGCACCCCGAGTCCGGAATGCCCGGAGTCCGCTATCAAAAAAATATACGGTTGACCAAAACCCGACGAAGCACTTTGATCATCCTTACCATCGAGACTCCGGGCAAGAAGGTCTAACTAAGAGGCGCTACTTCAACACAGCCATTCCCCCGACTTTCAAAACTGATCAGACAATGCTCATTCTTCGCCTTGTTCAGGGACTGACCATTCCGCCCGGAGTCTCCCATACGTCTCCCACACACAATTCTCATTTCTATTTCGCTCCTTGTTCCAGGGGACTCCGGGCATTATTCGCCCGGAGTCTCCCATACTTTCCATACTGATACACACATTCTCATTTCTATTTCGCTCCTTGTTCAGGGGACTCCGGGCATTTATAAATCACCTGACAGGGTGAGTGGCAGATGCCTCCAATTAAGATAGATTTGGACCATGGATAGGCCATGCCTGTCCTGTAATTTACAAGCTACCACTAAACATAACCCCATGCGCCGTTTTCTCCCGTTTTTTCTTTTCTGCTTTTTGTTTGCCATTACTGGTTTTTCCTCTTTGAAGCCCAGCCGCTACATACGCAGCTGAATCAATCAAAAATTATCGGTGGCGAAGAAGAAAAGCAGGCCATCGCCGATGCCATCAATAAATTTCTGGACCCTGCCGGTATTAAAATCGGTGAGCTGAGTCTGTCTGATGGAGAAAGCGGGGGCAAGGTCGTCAGCGGGAACGTTTCTTTCTTTGGCTTTGATAATATTGCGCTGAAAGCCGAAATACAATCAACGAAAAAGATTAAGTCTATCGCGGCTACCTTCCCGGAAGCAGCCAGCATCAATGCCGATAAGCTCAGCAAATTCTTATCCGGTAAATCCCTCAGCCAATTCCTGCCCAAATCCTTTCCATTGCAAACGGGGATTTCTTTAAAGGATTTCAATCTCAGTTTTGATGAGAAGGGTGACAGTCTCGAACAAGTCAATATCAATTTTGGCATCGGTCAATATAAGCTCGAAGGCTTTGATGGTTTTGCAATAGACGGTGTCAGTGTTGGTTTTATATTGGATAAACCAACATCACCCCAGCACAAAGCTACTGCCACCATCAGCGGTGATGGCCGGATCGGCGCCATGCCCATCAATTTGTCGGCCAATATGTCCTCCGATCCGGATGATCTGTTATTCAGTTTCACCGCCAGCAATATCAGTATCCCCAATCTCCTCCAGGCATTTTTAAGTGATAACCGGGCCAATAGCCTCCTCCGCTTTATACCGGCCTCCATGAAATCAAAAGAAATTTCATCGGTAACGGCCAGTATCAATCCCACCACCAAAAATTTTCCGCCCTGGCTTCCACCAGTTTCGGGGAAGCTGAAATACAATTCACCGCTGCCACCGAAGAATCAAAATCACTGATGCTTTTGCCCTGGCACCACCGGCCGGTTTTAAATTTTCTTCGCTCTTCCACCTGGCACCAATGGATGGAATTGATCTGTCCGGCTCGGCCCTGATCATTTCCACCATGGCAGAGGATGATGCCAAATGTAATCTGGCTGCCTTAAAAGATGAAGGCGAGATCAAAGTGGAAGAAGGGGTGAACTTATTATCCAGCATCAAACTCAGTGAGGACCTGGCTAAACTGCTCAAGGTAAATGCCATCAAACTCAGGGGTACCTGCAACGAGACTTTCACCAATATGAGTATGAATGCGGCGCTGGATCTGAATATCCCCATGGGCAGCAGCGTGACGATGAAGGAAGTGGTATTTGGTCTGCGACTGGGTACCGTAAATCCCATTGAACTCAGTCTCGGTGGCCGCATCGAAGCACAGGTAGGCAAGGACCTGCTGGGCTTTAATGCCAGTTTTTCCTTTGCTCCCGTTGATCAAAAAGATCAAGTGGAGTTTTTCATGGCCGCTCTCAGAAAAGAGAATGGAGCCATGATGAATGGTAAACTGGGGCCCGATGGAAAATCTGATCTTCCCGAATGGACCAATCCCTTTGGTATACCCGGAGTCGGTCTGCGCAAAATCGGGGGCAATGCCGGAATTGATTTTAAAAAATCCCATCCTCATCAGCTCACTCGGTTTAACCGGTGCAGCAAGATTAGGTACGGTATCTAACCGCAATAAACATATTGAAGGCGATGCCACCATTGTAGTGGATATCACCAAACCCACCAATAGTCTGATTGATATTACCATGAAGAACATGACCATCCTGGCCATGATCGAAGCCTTTGTGGAGAATGCATCCATACAGGGACAACTGCGCACGATGCTGAATACTGGTATCGATCAGGCAAGGGTATTAGTGGTACCCGTGGATGGGATGCAGGCGTTTGGTAAGACATATAACAAGGGCGTGAGTGTAAGCGGTCAAATCTCCATTGCCGGGATCAAGGCAAATGGTGATTTCAGTATTAATGATAATGGTGTAGCTGGTGCCGGTTCCATGGATCCCATCAACTGGGGCAATGGCATTTTTTGTCCTGGGTGGAAGAACCACCGACCGGCCACAGTTTCGTTTTGCTTATACCAAGGGATCCATGCCCAGCATGTTTGTGGATGGTAAAGTGAGTCTGCTCGGTATGTCCAGTGAAACTACATTAAACCTCGACGATAAAGGTTTTGAATTCACCACCAGTGGGAAAATTGCAGACATGTTTGAAGCCACGCTGGAAGCAAAGGGGCAAAGTCTGGGTAGCTCCGGTGGCGGCATAGCAGTAAGAGCAGTGTTGCGCAACGATATCATATCCAGATTAAATCAACTGGTCACTTCAGCCATTGATGAACAGATATCATCTGTTAAAAACAGCATCAAAGCCAACCAGGATAAATTAAAAACGGCAACTGATAACCTGGCTGCCGTGGATAAAGAAATATTTGATGCCCGTCGTTTAGTGGCATCCGATCGCGAAGCTTTTAACATGCAAATGCTGGAAGAAAAGCAAACGGCTTTGAAAACGCAGCAGGATTTAGTAAATATGGACAATGTACTCGGTGGATTATTTGATATAAAATCGGCCGAGTTTGCCGGAGTATTCGGATTGAACAGTGAATACAAGGCCAATGTGGCATTTAATTTTACCCTGGCGAAAAAGCCATATCATTTTACGGTGGGCATTGATTTTAAAAACCTGGGAGAATCTGCCAAAACCATTGCAAAAGATATGATCACCGGGAATATTCTAAAATCGGGTTATTCCAAATCTTTTGCGGATGAATTAAAAAAACCGGTGACGGCATATCGTTTTGCAAGCGAAACAAAAAGTCTGGCCACAGCCACTAAGCCACCTGCTGTTCTTTATTCATATCTCATCAATCTCGAACCCACGATGGATGCCGATGCGGCTACAACAGAAAGACTGGGCGTGGTGCTCACCGGAAACATGGGCAGTACTGAATTATTACCATTGACACAGTTTGGTGTTTTGCAGCCTGGTAAACGCACCACCTTCTCCGTGCAAACAGAAAAGGACCTGGGTACCTTGAATCAAATCCGGATACAGGCATTGAATGCCGGTATGACCGATAATTTAAAACTCAACACGGTGGCCGTACAGCCCCTGCAGGCAATGGTGCATTTTCCAGTTGTACGAATTGTGAAATCCGGAGCGGACAAACAGCGGTGAACCTGGCGTTATCTGTTGGTAAAAAAATGAATTATAAAGTCACTTTATATGGATTGGATAAAAAGCAGGTGATGCGGGCGACAACCGTTACACTGATTGGAGTATCGGGAAAATCAGAGCCGGTCACCATCAGTCAGTATCCGAATGAACCCGATGCTTTCTGGTCCATGAAAAGAGAGATGTCCTTGACCATACCGGATATTGGTCCCGTGCAGTCGGTCCAGTTTAACAATGGATCTGCAGATCCCTGGATTTTAAATGGTATGCATGTGGAAAATCCGGATGGATCGTTGATGTATGGTTTCATCAATAAACCGATCACCTATAATATGCTCATGCCCCTGACGGCTCCTTCCGGATTCAGGGACTATACAGTTGAGATCACCACAAAGAGCGGGAGTCCAACATTCGGGACAACTGAAAATGTGGAGTTGTCATTGAATGGGGGCAAACTGCAGATATCCCTGTTTCCATTAAGGGGATTATGCGGGCACCGGGCAGTCAGGTTGGCGATAATTTATTTTTGAGCGGACAAACTGTTCGCGGTGTATTTACCGGATATGATCTGGGAGAGCTGACTCATCTGAATTTATTTTCAGCTGAAAATTTCGCCGATGACTGGCAGATAGAAAAAATTCAAATATCAACTTACGATAAGGGGCAGTTAAAGACCTATGTGCTCACCAATATTTCGCTGACGCTCATGTCTCCGGGCCGTGGAGTAAGCCTGCCTTTGAAAGCAGCTGCGGCAGCGGATTGGGTGGGAAAAGAATTCAGAATGGAGAACATTGCTTTTCCATCCTATGCCCTGCATGTGGAAACGGGAACTTTGTTAGCCGGTCCGATTGGTGACGGTGCCTGGAGTGCCTTATGGCGCCTTAAAAAAGTTCCGGGTACCGATTTTTACTGGATCGAAAACAAATGGAAGACAGGCTGGAGGATGCATATGGAATCGGGACCTCTGACAGCGGCAGTCATTCCTGATGGCGCCTGGAGTGCCCACTGGATCATTCAGCCCGCACCCGGTGGCGGATATTCTATTGAAAACAGATATCGTACAGGCTCCAAAATATTTTTAAGCGGCGGAAAATTAATTGCCAGCATTCCATCGGCGGCGGATATGAGTGGGGCGGGATGGGTGATGAGGGAGCTGAAGTAGAAGTTGGAAATACAAAGGTCGAAATTCGAAATGTTTCCGTTTCCGCCCGGAGTATCCTGTACTTCCCATATTGATGCAAACAATTCTCATTTGTATTACTCTCTTTTTTCCTGGGACTCCGGGCGTTCTTCGATGTTGCAGTTCCTTAATGCCCGGAGTCCGCCCTCAAAGAAATATGCACTTGCCCAAAAACTGACGAAGTTCTTCGATCATCCTTAGACGCGAGACTCCGGGCAGGAAAGTCTATCTAACTGGCGCGATTTCAGTACACCCATTCCCGCCCGGAGTCTCCCGTACTTCCCATATTGATACAAACAATTCTTATTTGTATTACTCTCTTTTTCCGGGGACTCGGGCGAAAATGTTTCCTAATCGGAGAGGTAGTTTATATTTGATTAGTCGATGATCTAAAAAAAGTTTCAGACGCTTTCTCACCGTATTACATTTAATAACCCCATGCCCAAACCCCTCCATCCCATCCTCAAAGCCACCCTCTTTTGTATTGCCTTCACAGGACTCTATGTGCTGATCTATTTTATCAAGTCACCCGTATTCCAGGAATCCGAACAACTGGCCCATGCCATCATTGGAATTGTGGTGGCTTTGCTGGTTACGTGGTTATTCCTGAAATGGGACCAGAAGCGCTTCCGGGATATTGGATTGTATGGGGAAGGCATAACCATTCAATGTTTTCTGTTGGGACTGGTCATTGGCATCGGACTTATGGGACTTATGAGCGGGGCCGTTATTTTCTTTTCCCATTTCAAAATAGAATGGAATGCAGAAAGCAACCTCCTGAAATTTTTATGGGGAACGCTTCCCTTGCTACCCCTGGCCTTTATGGAAGAGCTGGCATTCCGTGCCTATCCCCTGGAAACAATAAAAAGAAAACAGGGATCCGCACAACAATACTGGTCATGGCCATTTTATTTGGCGCCTATCATCTCGCCAATGGGTGGACCCTCCAGAACGCCTTCCTCGGCGCTGGTGTATGGGGTATTATCTTTGGACTGGCCGCTTACCGCAGTGGTGGTATTGCCCTGCCCACCGGTCTGCATTATGCCGTGAACATGACTACTTCGGCTTTTGGTATCAGCAGCGGTTCTTATCATTTATGGGTACTCAAATCCGGCGATGGACAAAGCCTGGCCAATTACCAAGAGCAGTCAGCTGGAAACACTGTTGCCGCAGATTGCGTTGTTGGTTGTTGGGGTGGGGGCGATGGAGTGGTATATCAGGAGGAAACCGGTTAATCATTTCTGAATGCTTTATTGCATGTCAAATTTTAAATGAACGGATATGAGTTATACTTACGACCTCTACACCCCCAACGACAAAGAAAACAGCTCCGGCTCCGTTACTGATAAGCAATCCCTCAGCTATACTGATTTTGAAACCATCTTCCTCAACATGGAATGGGACAACTATCCCGCCGCTCCCACCATCACGGTTTATCCGGATAATGAGCTACCGCTTTTATGGGTAGCCTTATTTGCCACATCAGAAGATGAAGAGAAAACCCGCATGTACATCATCGGGTACAAGCGGATGGAGGAAAAGAAGGGGTTCCTGGGTTTTGGAAAAGCCACCCTCCAGCAGAAGATGACTATGCATTATGCGGTCGGGAATGAGGCGGTGTTGAAATTATTCCGGGAGTTCTTTAACTATGACCCGGCTGATTTTTTAAATGCGCTGATAGAATGTGATAATGAATTTAGCAACAAAACCGGTTCTTGAAGTTCTTTTGGCAAGTATCAATGTTTCAGATGCAGGGAGTTGGCATATTTCGAAATCTCGCATACCCTTCCTTTAATATTACCATTTCCGCCTTTTTTTAAGGATTGTTCTTATATGGGGAAAGAATGGAGCGGATATTACATGAAAAATGAGAAGGGCATCATTTTATAAAACGCCAATACATGGACAGATATAAAGAAACATTTGAAACATGGAACAAACTGGCTTCATTGTATCAGGACGCCTTTATGGATCTGAATATCTATAATGAAAGCTATGATTTTGTTTGTAAGGCCATCACTCCTCCCAGTGCGAAACTGTTAGAAATTGCTTGTGGGCCAGGTAACATTACAAAATATTTATTGTCAGTCCGGCCTGACTTTTCCATTTTTGGAATCGACATTGCACCCAATATGATCGAATTGGCGAAAAAGAATAACCCTGCTGCAGCATTCGCCATAATGGATATCCGGAAGATTGACGAAATCAAAACAAAATATGACGGAATAGTTTGCGGTTTTGGTTTGCCTTATTTGTCACCTGCCGGCTGTCCGAAATTTATTACAGACTGTTACAATTTGTTGAATGATGGAGGACTGCTCTATATTAGTTTTGTAGAAGGTGATGCAGGCGCATCTGACTATCAGGTGTCAGGTACAGGAGACCGGAGCTATTTTTATTTTTATCATTTAAACGATCTTAGCGTACAGCTTGCTGAAAATAATTTTGGTGACTTTAAAATATTTAAAGTGGAATATAAAAAAGCAGACAGTAATGAATTGCATACAATCATAATTGCAAAGAAAAAAACAACCGCCTGACCACTAGTAGCCAATGGGGAGATCAGGCGATTAAAACCAATACAATGCTGCCATTGCAACCTCTTCCCGGATAAAGGGAAATGCGCCGGAACCCTTTCTTCCGGCAAAATGTAATCCCCGGCAGTCATTGACAGAAGACTTTCATTACCAGTAAAAGACTAAATAGAAAATGAGAAAGACCGTTTTGATTACAGGTGCAAGCAAAGTTGGACTTGCCTTAGCCAGGACATTTTTGGCCAATGATTACAAAGTTATTGGAACCAGCCGGTCAGGTATTATACATGATATAAAGCATCCTGATTTTCAGTCTTTGTCTTTGGATCTGTCTGACCTTGACAGCATTAGGGGATTTGAGAGGCATTTTCAGGGCAATGAGGTGATATTGGACATGCTAATCAATAATGCAGGCATTGGCCCCGATCTGGATCTTGAATTTCCCGGGGAAGACAGCTTTCAACTGACATTTGCTGTTAATGTAACCGGGACAACATTTTTTACAGAGCAGATGAGCAGGCAAGTAGCAGTGGGTGGCAAAATCATCAATATTTCCTCCAAAATGGGGTCTATCGCTGCATGCGAACTGACTGATTCGGTAGCCTATCGAATGTCAAAAGCGGCATTAAATATGTATACAAAAATCCTGGCCAACCGGGAATCAGAAAAACGTTGGGTCGCTGCAGTTCACCCGGGTTGGGTGCGGACAACATTATCAAAAAGCAATATCAATGGCCGGCTTTCGCCGGAGGAATCTGCAGAAAGAATTTTCGAATTTGTTGTTAGCGACTTTAAAACAGGGATATTTTGGAATGTAGAAACACAAACTGAAAGCAAATGGTAAAAGAAAACCCTTCCAGTGTAGGGAGGGCAAATATTTATATACCGGTTACAAATATTTCAGAATGGGGTAGTCTTGTTTTAAAGTATTGGAAATAAGACAGGATACACTTCCGCTAATTTATATGTAGAGCAATTGAATAATAGCGGCAAATAATTTTTTGCGAAGTTGAACAATTAAAATTATTACAAATGCAAATTTTCACTTTTCTGACAATACTCATTTTAGGTACTGCCTGCGGTGGACCCGTAAAAAAAGATATAGTAAAAGATGAGGCGGATTTAAAACTCGTAAAATCGATAAACGATCCCCGGTTTGGCAGTGTGCGCTGTAGTTTAAAGGACAGGCAAGGGAATCTTTGGTTTGGAACTACTGAAAATGGATTGTATAAATATGACGGAAAATCCTTCAAACAGTTTACGGTAAAAGATGGCTTGGATTGTAATAATATATATTGCCTGCTGGAAGATAAGGAGGGTCAATTTTGGATAGGTACTGAGAAGGGACTTTGTCTTTACACTGGAAAATCATTTAACATCATAAAGATTCCTTTACCTGATAACCTGCCTCCTAACAAGAATCCCTACCAGCAAAACCATTGGGTATATAGTATTTTACAAGCCAAAAACGGGCAACTATGGCTGGCAACAATTGATGGCGTCTATATTTCCGATGGCAAAACATTTACACATTTTCCAATGGTGGAAGCCGCCAATGGCTTCCTGACCAGTAATGATAAGGTGGAACGTATTTTAGAAGATAAGGAAGGTAATATCTGGTTAGGTGGTCGAACCAATGAAGGTGTATTCCGGTATGATGGTAAAACCGTAACCCACTTGCAACTACCAGTATTAATCCAGGGGGAAAACGGGCCAAGGCCTAAATCTGTTAGTGGGGGCTGGCCTCAATTGCAGGACAAAAACGGGAATCTTTGGTTCACCAGCTGGGGCGGCGCCTACCGGTATGATGGAAAAACAATCACCGGTTTTTCATTTAAAGAAGGCATAACAGGTACAATGATTGCTGCCATTCTTGAAGACAAAAAGGGAAATATCTGGTTCAGCGGTGATGGACTTTATCGTTACGATGGAAAATCCATCGCTCCTTTTATGGCAAAAGATGGACTGGCCAATTTAGGAAATTGATCCATTTTGGAAGATGCCAATGGACATCTTTGGATGGGTACGAAAGAAAATGGTCTTTATATTTTCGAAGGAAAAGAATTTATTCCTTATTCTGAATATAAACAATAGCCAAGCCTGAACAATAATTGCGAACCCCTGACACGGGCTTTTGCTTCAGGTGGGGAGAGTATTCAATCCCGATTCGTGCATACCGACTACAGTATCCGTAGCAACGTCGAATTGGTAGCTGAGTTATTCACCCAATTTGTTCGCTAACAATACCAGGCCATCTTATTTGCATAATTTCAATAATTGTGATACTCTGTTCTTTTCCAGGCAGATGGAGGAGGGGTATATGAGGGGGGGTGTTGGACTGATTAAGCCGCCTGTTTTATCAAGAACAATAGTTGCTAAGTGTTGATTTTCAAAAGGTTTATTTGGGCTTTAGATATTATAGTAAAAAATACCCGTATGTGGTATATGCGTGTAAGGGAGATAGGGTAAATTAGGGTAGAGTAAGCATTTATAAGTGCTTAATAGCGAATAACCTGGAAGAATAACGAAATGGTAAAGGCTTTCGTTTTGCAGGACAATGAATTGAATTTCATGTGAGCGGAAAAATTGAGGAAGGTTTTTGTTTCGTATATTAACAGTTGGCTGCAAAGCTAGGAACAACCTAAATAATTTTACTTTATGTCAGGGAATATTACATTATTTATAAACACAAGAATTAGCAAAATAATACTTCTGCTTAGTATAATTGTATCTATAATTTGGGTTCTTGGCCGGACAATTAATGTTTATCATTTCGCAGTAGTTGGAGCAATATTAGAAATGTTATGGCTTCCTGTTTTGGCTTTAATCTTCATTTTGCCAGTAGCCTCATTAATATTTTGGTTTAAAGACAAATTCAATTTTAGATCACTAAATCTTTATTCGTTTCTTATCATTCTATTGACAATTATGTTTTCAATATTTTATAAGTAATCGAGGCCTTCAATGAGCTCAGCAGCCAACAAGAGGTTTTGTGCAATTGGGGCTCGACGTTGAAGCAATCATCGGCAGTGCATATCCAGGCTTTGGTTTCGGCGGACGGAATTCTGCCGGGCAGTAGTTCTAAACTTCGGCTTTTAGTTATAAATTTAGCTTCAGTTCCAGGCGGACATTTGGTCAATTCCCCAACTGCAAAAAGCCTTGAACGTTGGCTGCTATTATAGAGAATTTGCAACTTGAATACAAGACACTTGCTATTTGTAGTGCTAAAAACTCCTTTTTTCAGTTAAGCCTCTAAGAGGAATAATGAAAATATTAACAATCAAATAATAGAATCAACTATGAACACATTAGAAAAAAACAAGCAGATAGTTCGTCAATTTTACGAAGACGGTTGGAATAATCGGAATTTTGAGATTGTCCGTCAAACTCATGCTGAAAACTGGAGTCATCATGATAATTCTAACCCCAATGATATTGGAGGTGGACCCGAAGGCAACATTAATAGAATGAAGGAACTAGTTCAATCATTCCCTGATTTAAAATTTACCATAGAGGAAATGGTTGCAGAAGACGATAAAGTTGTTATTCGTTTTGCTGCCTCAGGAACGCAAAAAGGACAATTTGGGCCACTTCCTCCCACTGACAAACAGGTTAAAATGTTAGGCTATATTACTCACAGAATTGAAAATGGACAAATCATTGAAGACTGGGTGGTAAGAGATACTTATGGTCTTATGATGCAACTAGGAGTAATTAACACAGGAAAAAATAGAGAATAACAGCAGCCAACATTGGGTTTTGTGCAAGTGTGGCTTGACAAACAAACATCAGCCAACCTGCCTGCCGGCAGGCAGGTTACAAATCCAGGCTGTGGTCCGGGCTGGATAAATAACTTTGGGCTTTAGTTCTTAACTTCAACTTCAGTTTTTCAATCATCAGCGGCTGTGGGCGGACGGAATTCTAATGCCACACCAGAACAAAGACCTGCCCGTTGGCGGTAATGTAAAAAGGCTGCCATAATGGAAACATGGTCTCAACTGGGTAGGAATTTTGAAACAGATAAATGATATCAAAAGTAAATGCTATGAATGAAACATTGGACTTAAACACTTTGCTTTCCTATCATAAGCAAGAAGCATCCGAAGAATTGGCATATATAACTGTTATCTTTACTGTTATTCTTGGGATATTAGGATATATTGGTTCTGCAAAAAAAATTGAACCGTTAGTACGAATTACTATCTCTGTAATATTTTCAATTTTCTTATTTACTTTTATTTCTGCATTAGTTAGTTCACTGAGAATTCATCATGCTCTACATGAGGAAATCAGAAACTATACTGTTTCACATCCGGGTATGTTTGTAGATAACGAAAAAAGTAAATTGTTTACTGAATTGTCTAAACCTGTGAAACAGCATCATCCATTGGGTGTTATATGGATGGGAACAGGGCTTGGTATTATAGTCATTTTAGGTTTACTAACACTAGGGGAAGGTAAAGTGTTTTCTTTTCCTGGGGCAAGAAAAAAATACAAACAAAAAGATGTTAATTAAGTATATCTCAACAAACCGGAAACCGAGGATTAGGAATTTTGTTATCAGTTGTACGCTGTTATTGGTGATATCCTGGGGATTGAAATCGAAGATCATTCTGTTTCCTATGAGCATAAGCTGATGCAGGACCTGGCCAAACTGGCGATGAAGGCGGGGATTGACCTTAGTAAACTAAAGCCACCAGGCAAGTAATTATAAATGGGATCCTGACCTTCCCCCTTTTTACCGATTCCCCAAAATACCTACCTTTACCTCATGCCTTTTCACCGCAACTTTACTTATTATATCGACAAGCGCAAATGGAAGCACTACTTCCTTATGGTGGCGGTTGAGGGTATTCGATGATCGGTTGTTGATCGCCCGGGAGGGAGCAGTCCTTAGTCTTTAGTCATTAGTCGATAGTCGGAACTTATTAGGCGGAGTCCTGTTTCATCTAGCAGGCATTTTCATCATCATCTTTTCAGAATTTAAGTCTGTTATAATAGTTTCGATTGTTTTCAGAAATCAGAGCTACAAAGTACGCTCACCCTCACAGATTCCAGGGCAGATATAAAGAATCCTAATCTCTCAGTATCTTAATACTTAATATCTAATACCTCCGCCTTCGCTGAGGCTACGGCGGACAAGGCAATACCCAATTCCTAATACCTAATTCCCAATCTATGGCACATTATCATAAACTCGGCTCCATCCCCCACAAACGCCACACCCAGTTCCGCAAACCTGACGGTTCCTTGTATCATGAACAATTGTTCTCTACCGAAGGTTTCAGTGATGATGATGCGTTGTTGTAGCATTGTCACCCGCCCACACAGATCATTAAAACAGAACCGCAGCAGGATGTGAGTCCGCAGATTGCAGAAGAGAAAATGCTGCAACATCGTTGTTTTGAAGGTTTTCATGTTAAACCCGGGGGAGAATACCTGCAAAGCAGGGTACCGGTACTGGTGAACAGCGATTGTCATATCGTACTGGCCGCACCAGAAAGCGGAACCGGAGATTACTTTTATAAAAACACCGATGCAGATGAAATGATCTTTGTACATGAAGGCAGCGGCGTGGTGAAAACCCAATATGGACAACTACCCTTCAGCTATGGCGATTATATCGTGCTGCCCAGGGGAACGATCTACCAGATTGATTTTGCCACTACTGCCAACCGGCTCTTTATTGTGGAGTCATTCTCTCCCTTGCGTTATCCCAAACGTTATATGAGCCGGTTCGGACAGTTAATGGAGCATTCTCCCTATTGTGAAAGGGATATTCGGCCACCGCAGGACCTGCAGACTTTTGACCAGACCGGTGACTTCCTGATCCGCGCCAAGAAGAAAGGCATGTTGTATGGATTGCACTACGGCACCCATCCCTTCGATGTAGTCGGCTGGGACGGCTGCTGCTATCCCTATATATTTTCCATCCACGATTTTGAACCCATCACCGGAAGGGTGCATATGCCGCCACCGATCCACCAGACCTTCGAGACCAATGCCTTCGTAGTCTGCTCCTTTGTGCCACGTTTATATGATTATCATCCTGAGGCCATACCTGCCCCTTATAACCATAGCAATATCGACAGTGATGAAGTGCTTTATTATGTAGATGGGGATTTCATGAGCCGTAAACACGTTACCCGTGGCATGATCACTTTACACCCGGCCGGTATCCCGCACGGTCCACACCCCGGTGCTGTTGAAAAAAGCATCGGCGCCAAAGAGACTAAAGAACTGGCGGTGATGGTGGATACTTTCCGGCCGCTGATGATTACGAAGCAGGCGCTGGAGATAGAGAATAAGGATTATGTGATGAGTTGGGCGGAATGAGAGGGAAGTCGTTAGTCAATAGTCTTTAGTCGATAGTAGGGAGTCTGGAGTCGAGAGTCGAGAGTCAAGAGTCGAGATTCGGGAGTCAAGAGGCGTTGGAGTCGGGTGGGGAGGTATTACTATTTCGAGCTTTGCGAGAAATCTTGTATTTCCCAATATCTCCAAAACACATGTCATTCCGAACGAAGTGAGGAACCTTGTATTTCAGGCAGGGCTCGCAATGGAGAATTTCACGCAGCGCTCGCAGCGGAGCTGAGCCCGCAATGGAGCAACGTACGCAGCGCTCGCAGCGGAGCAGTGTAAGAAAGGAGTTTATGCCTCCGGTCCCGCTTCGACAAACTAAGTGTGACAAAGGGTGTTTGTCTCCGGTCTCACTTCGACAAGCTCAGTGTGACAAAGGGGTGTCACCCTGAGCTTGTCGAAGGGTGTTAAGTAGCAGCGGTTTCCGGTCACTTCTCAATATCGCATTAGGGTAAACTTATCTCCCACAGCGCAGACACTATGACAAATGGGTCTGCACTAATTAAATATTTCATCATGAATAATCAACCAGCAAACACCCCCCAAAAACTATTTACAACCCGTTTAATAGTATCAGCAGGCTTGCTGGTAGGAATCCTGGATGGCATTGCTGCGATTATCAGTTACCTGGTAAAAGGAGGGAAGCATCCTGAAAAAATATTCCATTTTATCGCCAGTGCGGTGTTTGGTTCAACGGCTTTAAAGGGAGGAACCGATATGCTGATTGCAGGTATTACATTTCACCTTTTGATTGCCATGATCTGGACCATCATTTTCTTTTGGGCCTATGCAAATATCAAAACACTCCGGACCTGCTGGATCCTCACCGGTATCGGATATGGCGCCATGGTTTGGGCCATCATGACACAGCTGATTGTTCCCCTGAGTAAGGCTCCCGCTATTCCTTTTAACTGGAAACAGGCAGTGATTGGTATGCTTATTATTATCGTGGCGATCGGACTGCCGCTTGCAGCGATCGCCGCCAATCAGAGTAAAAGAAATAAAATTCAGTAAAGAAAACGGGTTGATTTTTCACGGGATGATGAATCGGGAATCTAAAATTCCAATCTGTTTTGCATAAATTGAGGTATATTAAATCTGCCTGCCTGCTTTAAAAGACTCTTCATCCTGCTGCTTTTCATTTCTATTATTCAGGCCGGCGCTCAGCCGGGGAAGACCAATAAAGCACCGGTGAATACGGGCGACTGGTCCCTGGTATTAGAGAAATCTTATTTCGACGGACTGATCAGCCGGAACGGCGAACTCTATGGATATACCAGTAACAGTTCTGGTAAAACGCCCGAACTTTTCCGGATCAAAAACAATACCGCTGAGCTGCTGCTGGGCGCGCCAGATATTGATGCAAAGGGAGATTATTTCAAAACCTATATTGATAATAAATCAGGCATCTATATTCTTTATCATCTCAAGGGTGATATGGAAGAAGTGAGGAAATGGAATGGTGACCGGATGGAAGCCTTCAGCGAAAACAAGGGCCGCAGCCTGCATCTCTGGAATCTCTATATCGACCCGCTGGACCGGGTGATTGGTGAATGCAGGGAGAAAATGGTCAGTGAATTTGGCCCATTAATGATTATTAAAAAGGGAGTCTGGGCCAGTGCAGGTTTTACAACTGGTCAATGGATTTACTGATCCGGCCAGCAGGAAGCAGTACAAATCTGATGCGGCAGGAAATCTCTATGCTTTTACCAGTAGTGCAGTAGCCAAGTGGAACGGAACTGTATGGACTACAATCCTGCTGACAGGTATCAATGGAACTATCCAGGGATTACTGATCGGTGAAGATGGTACACTCCATCTTGTACTAAACGGGGAAGCAGGCGCAAAGGCAGGAAGAATTTTTAAATCAGAAAAATCGGGCTGGACCGCCCTGAATATGGATCCCGGATTTTTTGCACAACCGGATGTGAGCTATATCAGGTATGAAATGGCAGGAAGGATCAGTTTTTTGCGCAGGTGCAACTGAATAAGAAAAATGAGTCCAACAACGATTACCCCGTTTATTGGTGGCGGAAGAATGCATGGGTGAATATCCTGGAACAAAGATCACATGTGTTGGCAGATAATAATTCCTTCTGGGTGTATGGATTTGGTAAGCATCTCTATATGAACAATTACAAACAGCGCTATGTACTCAAATGGGATCCGGCAGCAGCAGATCCTTCCATAGCGGTGGTTGCTAAAACCAGTAATCCCTCAAAGCCGGTACCGGTGGTTACAGGAAAAACAGAACCGGTTAAGCCGGCAGATACAAAACCAATAGAAACACAAATCAAACAGGTGGGGGATTAATATATATTTCGCCTGAATGGTAAGTACGGGGTACAGGGGATACCCTGCGCACCGTGAACTTACTGGAAGCCGTTTACGATACCATTACTGGTTTTCAGATCAATGAGGAAATAAACTTAAAGCACTATTTGTAGTACTGGATAAAAACGGAATCCAGGTTTTTGATCCGGTAACATTGAATTTATTCCGTACTGCTACAAAAATTGTCGAGTACTGGTATTATGATCGGGGACTTTGGCTGAAAACTGCTGCCGGCAGATGGAACCGTTATCCTGATCCAATTAACAGTACCAGCGGCGTGGAGAAGATTCAGTTCATAAATAACAGCCTGATTATTTATCCGTCAAAAGATAAAGTACAAGTGGCAGCCTGGAAGGTTTCCCAGACCGGGATCACACCGGAATATTATATATCCCCGGAGCGGAGATTGTTGATTTTGAACAAACCGGACAGTTTACCTACAAGCTCAATAATACATTCGGGTATTCAGACTGGGTGAATCTTTTGTTTCTTCCACAGGTTTTTACTGAAATGAAAATGTGGTCGGTGGGCACCACTGTGTATATCCAGTTCCGGTATGATGGTAATTTATATCAGACCACAGCCAGTGACTTAAAGAAGGTGGCCCCGCATACCTATGCCAATATCAAGGCATTCCAGTACAGTGCCAGTTGCGGAAGATCAGGCTGTAATAATGGAGTAATTGGTTACAGTACCAGCACCAGCGGTGGAAAAGTGGAAAGAAGAACCTACCGGAAACTCACCATCAACGGATGGATCGAAATAACGGAAACCTCTGTTACACCCGTTGTATCAAAGAAAGAAGCCATTCGCTGCAATGATCCGGCACATGATTATAAAACATTTATGTTGCTTCCCTTAGAGAATGGGTCCGGCTATGAAGTGCGTCGGATGAAGTAAAGACAGTCGATCAGTCTGTCAGTCAATCAATCGTCAGTTTTGGAGGCATTGGCATTATCTCCAAAGCCTATTGTCCCCCGGAAACCCAATTGTAAAAAGCTGTTACCCAATAGCCAAGCCTAATACCCCCATCTCCCTCCATTCAACATTCAAAATTTAAAATTCAAAATAATCTACCCCCGTTCATCCAAAATTAATTTGGCCGGAAGGAATGGCCTGCCTAGTTTTGTTAACCAAATGGTTAAACTGAATGGTTAAAAAGGCAAAAGATACCGGAACGGAAGAAAAAATCCTGGCAGCCGCCCGCAAAGTGTTTACCACGAAAGGCATGGCCGGGGCCAGGATGCAGGATATTGCCGATGAGGCGGGGATGAACAAGGCCCTGCTCCATTATTATTTCAGGGATAAGGACAAATTATTCGAAACCGTCTTCCTGGCAGAAGCCCAGAAATTTTTCCCTACCATCAATGCCATTTTTGCCTCGGAACAACCGCTGTTTGAGAAGATCGAAACCTTCGTCAGCGAGTATATTGATGAAATGGTGGAGAATCCCTACCTCCCCTGGTTTGTACTCAATGAAATCAACCGGGATCCCGATCAGTTTATGTATAAAATCTGGGGAAAGGATAACCTGCCCAAACCCGGCAAATTATTAGAACAAATAGAAACAGAAATAAAAGCAGGAAGAATCCGTCCCATCAGTCCGGTCCACCTGCTGATGAATATGATTTCGATGACCATTTTTCCTTTTGTGGGTAAACCCATGTTTGTCCGCAACCTGCGACTGAGCGATAAACAGTTCAAAGAAATCATGGAACAACGCAAAAAGGAAATACCGTCATTTATTATCAACGCAATCAGGAAATAAAGACCAACATGAAAAAAATTACGGCGCTCATCGGACAGCTTTGTATGCTGCTGATGACAGCATCCGCACAGGAACCACTCAGCCTGCAAAAAGCCTACGACCTGGCCAGGGCCAATTATCCACTGGTGAAACAGCGGGAACTCATCCGGCAAACCCGCGACTGGACCATTGATAACCTCGGCAAGGGATTTCTGCCGCAGTTCAGTCTGAACGGACAGGCCACTTATCAATCGGAAGTCACCCAGATTAAAATTCCCATTCCCGGTGTTACGGTAGATCCGCTCAATAAAGACCAGTATAAACTCCTGGCCGATATCAGTCAGCTGATCTATGATGGCGGGATGATCAAACAGCAGAAAGCCATTCAGCAATTCAATGAAACTACAGAGCAACAAAAACTGGAAGTTGAATTATACAAACTCAATGAGCGAATCAACCAGTTATTCCTTGGCGTATTATTCCTCGATGAGCAACTCAAACAGGTAGAGCTGGTCAAATCCGATCTCAATAATGGTATCAAAAGAGTGGAAGCCCAGGTGAATAATGGCGTGGCTTTTCGTTCCAACCTGAATGTACTTAAAGCCGAACTGCTCAAAGCCGATCAGCGGATCATTGAACTGCAATCTTCCAGAAAAGGATTCCTGGATGTGCTCTCGCTTTTTATTAATCAGCCACTTCCGGAAAATACCAAACTGGAAAAACCACAGGCAAAACCATCGGTCACTCCGGATATCAATCGTCCTGAACTGCAATTATTCAGCTCCCAGCAAAAACTGCTGGGCAGTCAGGTAGGATTGATTGATGCAAAGAATAAACCAAAAGCCAGTTTCTTCTGGCAGGGTGGTTATGGTCGTCCGGGTTTGAATTTCTTAAAAAATGATTTTTGCTTTTTCTATACCACAGGTTTCAGACTCAGCTGGTCATTCGGCGGACTCTATACCCGAAAGAATGAAAAGAAAATCCTGGAGCTGAACCAGAAAACCATCGATATCCAGAAAGATGTCTTTCTCCTGAACACCAATACACAATTAAAACAGCAGCAATCAGAAATCGATAAACTGCAGAAACTGGTCAGCACCGATCAGGAGATCATTGACCTGCGGATCAAAGTAAAGGATGCGGCGAAAGCCCAATTGGAAAACGGGGTCATCACCGCCAATGATTACCTGCGGGAAGTGAATGCAGAAGACCAGGCCCGTCAGTCGCTGATCACGCACCAGGTGCAGTTGATCCAGGCACAAATCAATTACCAAACCATTTCAGGACAAAGCAACTAACCCTGATCCATAAACGAAATTTAACATGAAACAATTGGTCTACCTCGCAAGTCTCACCCTGTTTTTCGGGCTGCAGGCCTGCAACAAAAAAGGCAACAAATTTGATGCTTCCGGCACATTTGAAACGGATGAAGTAATCGTTTCCTCCGAACTGGGTGGCAAGATTCTTTCCCTCCAAATTGAAGAAGGGCAGGAGATCGCCAAAGACAGTATCGTGGGCATGGTGGATGCCACCAATCTCTCCTTACAGGAACAACAAGTCGAAGCGAGCATCAATGCGCTGAACCAGAAGACAGCTGATGTGAATCCGCAGGTACAATTACTCCGCAACCAGCTGGCCGTGCAGCAATCGCAGCTCAATAACCTGACACATGAAAGAGCCAGGATTGAAAACCTGATCAAGGCCGATGCAGCCACCGGTAAACAACTCGATGATATCAATGCCCAGATTGATGTGGCGGTGCGGAATATGGCAGTAACCAAACAACAGATCAATGTACAGCAAAGCAATATCGCCACCCAGAACCGCAGCATCCTCAGTGAAGCCGAGCCTTTGAGAAAAAGGGCGGCGCAAATCAAGGACCAGGCGGGAAGGGCCAATATTTTAAATCCGGTACAGGGAACCATCATCACCAAGTATGCCATGGAAGGAGAGATCACTTCTCCCGGAAAAGCCTTGTATAAAATTGCGGATCTCCGCACGATGACATTAAGGGCCTATATCACCGGTAGTCAGTTATCGCAGGTCAAACTCGGACAAACCGTAAAAGTCTTTACCGACGATGGAAAAAATAAATACCGTGAAACCACAGGTACCATCAGCTGGATCAGTGATAAAGCGGAGTTCACCCCCAAGACCATCCAGACCAAGGAAGAAAGAGCCAACCTTGTGTATGCAATCAAAGTAAGAGTGAAGAATGATGGGTTGCTGAAGATTGGGATGTATGGAGAGATAGTCCTGAGTCGATAGTCTGGAGTCGTGAGTCCGTACTAATTGGAGGATTTCCGGAGTTGAAAATTGAGAATTGAAAGGGGAAAATTGTTAGGCGCCGTTTAAACTGAAACAAACGCTTATTTCAAATCAAACGCCAAATTGAAAACTGCCCCGGAGGGGCACAATTTTGGTAACAACACAACATAATAAATGAAACCAGACCCCAGAGGGGTCTAATAAAATAATATCGAAACACAGCACCATGCCCGCAGTCAGTATCAACCATATCATCAAAACCTACGGTACCAAAAAACAAAAGGTCACCGCTCTCGATGATATCTCCTTCAACGTAGAAAAGGGAGAGCTCTTCGGCATCATCGGACCGGATGGGGCGGGTAAGACATCGCTCTTCCGTATCCTTACCACTTTGTTGCTGGCGGATAGCGGTACCGCAACGGTTGATGGCTTTGATGTGGTCAAAGATTTTGCTTCCATCCGCAACCGGGTAGGATATATGCCGGGGCGATTCTCTTTATACCAGGATCTGACAGTTGAAGAAAATCTGGAATTCTTTGCCACCATCTTTAAAACCAGCATTGAAAAAAACTATGAGCTCATCAAAGACATTTATGTCCAGATAGAACCTTTCAAAAACAGAAGAGCCGGAAAATTATCCGGGGGTATGAAACAAAAGCTGGCATTGAGTTGTGCCCTGATTCATAGTCCCACAGTTTTATTCCTCGATGAACCAACTACCGGAGTGGATGCCGTAAGCCGAAAAGAATTCTGGGAAATGCTGCGGGGTTTGAAAGCAAAGGGCATCACGATCCTGGTATCAACTCCTTATATGGATGAAGCCGGCTTATGTGACCGGGTGGCCTTATTACAAAAAGGAAAAATCCTTTCTATTAATACCCCATCGGGAGTTGTTGGTGAATTCAAACAACCATTGATGGCGGTGAAATCGGCCAATATGCTTCCCCTGCTCCGCGAATTACAGCAACTGGATATTGTAACAGATGCTTATCCCTTTGGCGAATACCATCATGCGGTGATGAAGAATGAGGAAGCAGCCGAGGAGTTGAAGAAAAGAATCAGTCCCACAACAAACAAAGACCTCGTGATCAAAAGAACGGAAGCCAATATTGAAGATTGTTTTATCTCCTTAATGAAAAATGTATGAATAGTCGCTATGCCATCACCGCAGAAGCCTTGACCAAACAGTTTGGTGATTTCACCGCGGTGGATGCTATTTCCTTTGAAGTGAACAAGGGAGAGATCTTCGGTTTCCTGGGAGCCAATGGGGCGGGCAAGACCACAGCGATGCGGATGTTATGCGGATTATCCATGCCCAGTTCAGGCAAAGCCACAGTAGCGGGTTTTGATGTGTACAAGGAGAATGAGCAGATCAAAAGAAATATTGGATACATGAGTCAGAAGTTTTCCTTGTATGATGACCTGACCGTAAGGGAGAATATGCGCTTCTATGGTGGCATTTATGGCAAGAGCAATGCCTTTATCAAAGAGAAGACAGCATTTATCCTTGATCA
Organism: Chitinophagaceae bacterium; assembly: GCA_016720745.1. Classification (GTDB taxonomy): domain Bacteria; phylum Bacteroidota; class Bacteroidia; order Chitinophagales; family Chitinophagaceae; genus JJ008. The sequence goes on from JADKKA010000022.1 coordinate 64,564, forward strand.
TTTGCATTTGCAAGAGGAAGCGGATACCCTGGTTCGTTCATTGCCTTTAGGATGGAAACAGAAACTGGCTTTTTCAGTAGCGGTCTTTCATGAACCGGAGATTGTATTTCTCGATGAACCCACTGGTGGCGTGGATCCGGTAACCAGGAGAGAGTTCTGGAACATGATCTATGTGGCAGCTGCTGCAGGTACGACCATTTTTGTCACCACTCACTATATGGATGAAGCCGAATACTGCAACCGTGTCAGCATCATGGTGGATGGAAGAATTGAAGCGATGGATTCACCGGCCATGCTCAAGCAGCAGTATGGTGCTGCTTCGATGGATGAAGTGTTTTTGCAGCTGGCGAGGAAAGCGAAGAGGATTGATAGTTGATAACTCCGGCGGCGGCCTTGGCCCCGCCGGCAGTTTAATAAGAGGCGAGTAGCTAGTGGCGAGAGGCTAGTGGGGCTCAGTGAATGGGATGTGGGAGTAACATTGAGGCGTATCGTTTAGTTAAGCGCCGATAGATAGATCTGTTACTCCCCTTTAGGGGGGTTGGGGGTATATTGAGCATTGAATATTGAACATTCAAAAAATCTATAATGAATATAGAATTACAAAAGAAATTCCAAACTAAATGAATCCCCGTTTTCAACTTTCCATTTTCAACTCTCAATTCCTCGCCTTCATCAAAAAGGAGTTCCTCCACATTTTCCGTGACAGGAGAACCATGTTCATCCTCCTCGGTATGCCCGTGGTGCAGATCATTATATTTGGATTTGCGTTGACAAATGAGGTGAAGAATGCGAGAATAGCAGTTTTGGACAACGCGAGGGATGAAGCCAGTCGCTCCTTGATTGAAGAACTGGATGCCAGTCGTTATTTCGATCTGGAAAAAAATCTGCATTCATATGAGGAAGTAGAGGGAGAGTTTAAAAAAGGAACAATCAAAATGGCAGTGGTGATTCCTCCGCAGTTTGGGGAAGATTTAAAACATGTCAATAAAGCACAGGTACAACTGATCGCCGATGCAGCAGATCCCAATACCGCCAACCAGCTCAGCAATTATGCCACATCGGTGATCATGGATTACCAGAACCGGATCACCGGTAACCGGCAGTTGCCCTATACCATCAATACGGAAATCAGGATGCTGTACAACCCGCAGTTAAAGGGGGCATTCAATTTTGTACCGGGAGTGATGGCGATGGTATTATTATTAGTGTGTACGATGATGACGGCCATTACCATTGTGAGGGAGAAGGAAACAGGTACGATGGAGATCCTCCTGGTTTCTCCCATGAAACCCATGATGATTGTGATTGCCAAAGCCATTCCTTACCTGCTCTTGTCTACATTTAATATCATCAGTATTCTATTATTAAGTGTGTTTGTGCTGGAAGTACCAATCAATGGATCACTACCCTTGTTACTGGCGATCAGTATTCTTTTTATCCTGGTATCGCTATCGCTGGGCTTATTGATTTCAAACGGGGCCGCCACACAACAAACTGCCATGTTTATTTCACTGGTGGCACTTTTTCTGCCGACCATCATGCTGAGTGGTTTCATGTTTCCGGTGGAGAATATGCCCCTGCCATTGCGGACAGTATCGAATATCGTTCCGGCCAAATGGTATTATAGTATGGTCAAGGCGGTCATGATCAAAGGACTGGGAGTGGGAGCGATCTGGAAAGAACTCCTGATACTAAATGGTATGCTGGTCTTTTTCCTGGGACTGGCGATTAAAAAATTTAAAATCAGGCTGGCATGAGGACTTTACGTTTTTTATTACAAAAAGAATTCAAACAAATATTCCGGGATCCATCCATCCTGCGGCTGATCTTTATTATGCCGGTGATTCAGTTGCTGGTTTTGCCATGGGCAGCGGATTATGAAATCAAGAATATCAAACTGGCGGTGGTGGATCATGATCATTCTTCTTATTCCCGTCAGCTGATCAATAAGATTAGTTCTACAGGATATTTTCAACTGGCCGGATATGAGGCATCCTATGATCAGGCCCTGCAACTGGTAGAAAAGGACAAAGCTGATCTGGTGCTGGAGATTCCCCAGGGATTTGAGAAGCACCTGATCAAGGAAGATAAATCCGGTTTATTCCTGGCCATTAATGCGATCAATGGCACCAAGGCCAGTCTGGGTGGCGCTTATCTGCAAAGCATCGTCCGGGATTTTAACCGCGAAGTGAGGCTGGACTGGATCCAGTTACCCAGACTAAGTCCGGAAACACAGATTGAAGTCACTACTTCCAACTGGTTCAATCCACTGATGAATTATAAATATTTCATGGTGCCGGGTATCCTGGTGATCCTGCTCACGATGGTGGGAGTTAACCTGACGGCGATTAATATTATCCGGGAAAAAGAAATTGGTACGATTGAGCAGATCAATGTAACGCCGGTGAAGAAGTACCATTTTATACTGGGCAAGCTCCTGCCTTTCTGGTTACTGGGAATTTTTGTATTGAGTATTGGTCTTTTGATTGCGAGGCTGGCCTATGGTATCGTTCCGGCGGGAACCTTTTTTACTATTTATGTCTTTGCGGCCTTGTACCTGCTGGCGGTACTGGGATTGGGTTTATTGGTATCAACCTATGCGCAGACGCAGCAGCAGGCCATGCTGGTTTCTTTCTTCCTGATGATGATCTTTATATTACTGGGCGGATTATACACTTCTATTGACAGTATGCCGGAATGGGCAAAGTGGATCACCCGTTTCAACCCGGTATCTTATTTTATAGAAGTAATGCGGATGGTGATCTTAAAAGGAAGTACGCTGGGGGATATCAGCCGGCATTTGCTGATCATGGGAGGCTTTGCCTTATTATTTAATAGTTGGGCCATTATCAGCTACCGGAAAAGAAGCTGACAATGGCCCGATGGGGATTATCTTCCTTCAGAAGCGTCCTCACATTTTTCCGCCTCATTCTCAATTTCTTTCATAAAGGCTTTGTCGTCTTTATATTTTGCTTCCATTTCGTTTTCAAACTTTTCTACTGCAGCTTCGGCCGCTTCTTTGGCAGCGCCTTCCGCTTTATGGGCCTTGCCGTTCAGATCGCACCATTTCTGGGCAATGGAAGCGGCAGTTTCTTTTTTACCTCCACAGGCACTGAGGAGGAGGGCCACTGCAAGAGCGGCCATGCTGATAGTTTTTTTGATCATGGTCCTGGTTTATGGTTGATTAATGACTGAATATACGAAAAAGGGACTGGTTCACTGTGTAAGGATCACTTGTTTTGTCAGCTGAATTTTTTATATTTAGTTCAACAAAAACGACTTGCTATGCTAAAAATCGGACATCTCAAATCAGGTGACCTCGTAATGGTCAATGACGAAGGCGTTGTAAGGGAAGGAACGGTGGTGGAAATCAGTCATGAAGAAAACCAGGCCCTGGTCAACAACGGGGTGCAGGACTTCTGGTACAGTCCTGCAGAAATGAATGCAGTACCATTGGATGATAACCAACTGACCCGGCTGGGCTTTACAAGGGAAGATCAGGATGGTGGGGTAAAATACAAGCGGGATTCATTCCGGCTGATCACCCCCACAAAAGGTGATTTTTCCCATGTTGAAATGTGGTGGCGGGAAGACCGCAGGCAATTTAATTACCCCTTGCAGGTGCATGAATTACAAAACCTGTACCTGGACATGACGAAAGTGCATTTAGACCTACGCTGATAATCAGTAACTTATAAATCAAAGGGGGCCCGCGCCCCCTTTTTCCACATCAGCCCCAAAAAAGACGGGGCTTTTTTCCTTTTTTGCCCTGATACGCTTACCTTTGCGTTCCCAAAAAAATATGTCGAAACAACCCCTTATAAAACAGGATGGTACCATTATCGAGGCCCTGTCCAATGCGATGTTCAGGGTAAAACTTGAAAACGGGCATGAAATATTGGCCACCATCTCGGGAAAAATGAGGATGCACTACATCCGAATTCTTCCTGGTGATAAAGTAGGAGTGGAGTTATCGCCATATGATTTAACCAGGGGAAGAATCAATTTCAGGTATAAATAACAGCAGCGGACCAGCGGCAATGATGAAAATTTTTTGCTTCCGGTTCAACGCTCAACACTTAAGAAAATGAAAGTAAGGGCATCCATCAAAAAAAGAAGTGTAGACTGCAAGATTGTGCGTCGCAAAGGCAAGCTCTACGTAATCAACAAAAAGAATCCCCGCTTCAAGCAGCGTCAGGGTTAATCGTAACAGTAAAACAAAAAAAGGGAACCCGTTCGCCGGAATAACCGGGAACAGTTACCAGACATTTAAATAGTAATAATTATGGCTCGTATTGCCGGTGTTGACTTACCAAAGAACAAAAGAGGAGAAATCGGATTGACCTATATATATGGGATCGGTCCTTCTACTGCCAAGTACATTCTTACAAAGAATAATATCGATGTAAACAAGAAAGTACATGAGTGGAATGATGATGAACTGAATGCTATCCGTAACACCATTACGGAAGAAATGAAAGTGGAAGGTCAGCTCCGTTCTGAAGTGCAAATGAGCATCAAGCGTCTGCTGGATATCGCCTGCTACCGTGGTCTCCGTCACCGTAAAGGATTGCCGGTTCGTGGTCAGCGTACCAAAACCAACAGCCGTACCAGAAAAGGAAAGCGTAAAACCGTTGCCGGTAAAAAGAAGGCACCGAAAAAATAATCCTTTGGCTTTGCCAATGGGTCACTACGGTGACCGCTGGCGAAGTAAAGGGGACTTACCAAACCTGGATCAGTACCGGATCGCTTCGTAGGTCAGCAGGAGGCACTGATTCACTCACCCCCGGGTGGGCATTTAAAAGTAACGATTACCTCAGAACAACAATTATGGCAAAAGCACAAGCGCAACAACAGGGGAATACCAAACAATCCTCTAAGAAAAGAGTGGTAAAAGTGGACGCCTATGGCGATGCACATATCTCCGCCACTTTCAACAACATCATCATCAGTTTAACCAACAAGACAGGCCAGGTTATTTCCTGGAGCAGTGCCGGTAAAATGGGTTTCAAAGGTTCTAAAAAGAACACCCCTTATGCTGCACAGATGGCTTCTGCTGATGCTGCCAAAACAGCTTTCGATGCAGGTCTGAAGCGTGTGGATGTATTTGTAAAAGGACCCGGTTCAGGTCGTGAAAGCGCCATCCGTTCCCTTTCACAAAGCGGTATCGAAGTAGTGATGATCAAGGATGTGACTCCCATGCCGCATAACGGCTGTCGTCCTCCGAAGAAAAGAAGAGTTTAATTCAGTCGATAGTCTTTAGTCGATAGTCAATAGCCAGTAAAGGCCGACTAACGACTAAAGACTATAGACTAATGACTGACATAAGAATCGCCAAGATTCGTTCATTTTAACAAAGGGTGCCTGATTGATTTTTAACGCTTTTACTGATCAAAGCACCGTTACAAAAAAGCGTAAATGAATAAACACTATGGCAAGGTACAATGGTCCAAAGACCAAGATTTCCCGCATTTTCGGTGAGCCCATCCTGGGCAATGGTAAATGGCTGAATAAAAACAGCAATCCTCCCGGTATGCACGGCGAGAAGCGCAAGCGTAAAACCCTCGGTGAATACGCCCTGCAGCTCCGCGAAAAACAGAAAGCCAAATACACGTATGGCATCCTGGAGAAACAATTCCGCAAAACATTTGAAGAAGCTGCCCGTCGTAGAGGTGTAACCGGTGAAAACCTGATTAAACTTTGCGAAGCACGTCTTGACAATACCGTTTTCCGTATGGGTATCGCCCCCAGCCGCCCTGCTGCCCGTCAGCTGGTGAGCCACAAGCATATCGAAGTAAACGGTGAAGTGGTGAACGTTCCTTCCTGTCAGCTGAAACCAGGTGATGTTATCACCATTAAGGAAAACAGCCGCAGCAGGTCTTCCATCACCAGCGTGATCAGCCCTAAGAACCCCAAGTTCACCTGGATCGACTTCAACGAAACAGAGATGAAAGGTACTTTCATCACTTATCCTGAAAGGGAAAGCGTTCCGGAGAATATCAAGGAGCAACTGATCGTGGAATTGTATTCTAAGTAAACGTAACGGGAACAGCAGTTCCGGATAACAGGTCTTTCCTGCAACCGGCTGTACAACCCGCTGCAAGGATGTAATATTTGTTAAAAATTAAATTCTAAATATGGCCATTTTAAATTTCCAGAAACCCGATAAAATCATTCTGCAAAAAGCAACTGATTTCGAAGCACAATTCGAGTTTCGTCCGCTGGAACCTGGTTACGGTGTAACCATTGGCAACGCCCTCCGCCGTGTACTGCTGAGTTCACTGGAAGGCTATGCTATTGTGGGAGTGAAGATCGAGGGCGTTGACCACGAATTCGCCACCATGAAAGGCATCAGCGAAGATGTGGTGGAAATTTTCCTGAACCTGAAGCAGGTTCGTTTCAAAAAAGTGGTAGATCATGAAGTAACGAATGAGAAAATCATTCTGTCTATCAAGAATAAAACAGAATTCACAGCCGGTATGATCGGCGAAGGCACCCATACCTTCCAGATCATGAACCCGGATCTGCTGATCTGCACCCTGGATTCTTCTGCCCGTATGGATATCGAACTGACGATCGGTAAAGGCCGCGGTTATGTTCCTGCAGAAGATAACAAACCGAAGGATGCCCCGCTGGGATATATTCCCATCGATTCTATTTTCACTCCCATCAAGAACGTGAAGTACACGATCGAGAACACAAGGGTGGAACAAAGAACCGATTTCGAAAAACTGATCATGGAAGTTTCTACCGATGGTACCATCCATCCGGAAGAAGCCGTGAAGCAAGCTTCCCGCATCCTGATCCAGCACCTGATGATCATCACCGACGAGAACATCACTTTCGATAATAAAGAAGAGAAGAAAGAAGACCTGGTGGATGAGCAAACACTCCAGCTCCGCAAAGTGCTGAAGACTCCTCTCGAAGACCTGGATCTTTCTGTTCGTGCCTTCAATTGCCTGAAAGCTGCTAAAATCAACTCCCTGAGCGAACTGGTACAGTACGAGCAGGAAGACCTGATGAAATTCCGCAACTTCGGTCAGAAATCACTGGCTGAAATTGAGCAGGTGCTGACCGAAAGAGGACTGCATTTCGGAATGGATCTGCAGAAACTGGGCATTGATCCTAGTGAGTTCTGAGAAAATGTGGGAATGTGAGGATGTGGGAATGAGGGAATGTGAGAATGGGGAAATGAAGAATTAAAATTGATAACAGTAGACTACAATTCCTGACACGGTGTAGTCGAATTTTTTAAACCAAAATATGTCATGCGGGTATTTGTGATTTAATTTTCACATTCTCACATTTTCATATTTTCAAATTAACAAGTCATGCGTCACGGAGACAAAGTAAAAAATTTAAGTCGCACAAAGGCCCACAGGGATGCCCTGTTGAGTAACCTGGCCTGCCAGCTGATCGAGCACAAACGGATCATCACCACTATCGCAAAGGCCAAGGCCCTGCGTGTTTATGTGGAGCCCCTGATCACCAAGGGTAAATCAAATACCACGCACCAGCGTCGTGTGGTATTCAGTTACCTGCAGGATAAAGAGGCTGTTACTGAACTGTTTGGTACCGTAGCGGAGAAAGTAGCCGGTCGTCCTGGTGGATATACCCGGATCATTAAGTTAGGAGCCCGCCCCGGCGATAACGCTGAAAAAGCGATGATCGAACTGGTGGATTTCAACGAGATCTATGGTAAGGGTAAAGGAGAAGCGAAAGCTCCTGCCAAGAAAACACGTCGTTCCGCTGCAGCTAAGAAAAAGGCAGAAGGGGCGGCTGATAAAACAGAAGAAACACCTGCAGAAGATAAAGCAGGCGAATAATACAAACCACTGTTTTCTAAAAGCCCCGGATCTGATTCGGGGCTTTTTTATTGCAGCAAAACAGCCTAAATCAATTAATTTTAGAATTGCTTGCTGTAGATAGTTCAATTGTCAAAATCAACAATATGGTGCACCCCTCGAACAGGGCTTTACAGCAATTCCGGAATGAAGTGGGTATCCGCTTTCAACTGTACAACAGCCTATTTACTTCTCTGCCATTTCACCGGATCGAAAAGACCGGTATCCTGCTCTCCCTCTTGTCCAATAACTGCGAGGAAGGCTATAAGAAGAAATTAAGTCCTACCGCCATCATTGATGATTTCTTTGCAAGACATACCACCTATGGCCGGGAACAGGAACGCAATGACCTGCTTTTTCGGTTTGTACAATACATCGAAAGGCAGGTTGTGCTTTTTGATGCCCTGGAAGATGCGGCCTTTAGAAATGTAAATGACCTGAACGGTGTGGGTACACTCAAACACCTGGAGTCCGAAGTGATCAGGGATAATAAAGAAGATGAGCTGGCCGCTAAACTAAAAGACTTTGCCGTTCGCCTCGTACTCACCGCTCACCCCACCCAGTTTTATCCCGGACCGGTATTGGGGATCATCAACGATTTATCAAAAGCACTGTCTGACAATAATACCAGTCTGATCAATACTTATCTGCAACAATTGGGCAAGACACCCTTCTTCAAAAAGAAAAAGCCCACGCCTTATGATGAAGCCATCTCCCTGGTCTGGTACCTGGAGAATGTATTTTATCCGGCAGCGGGTCGTATCATCAGTTCCCTGAAATCTCAGTTCCCCGATGCAGTGGACAGTAATAATCCTGTGCTAAGGATGGGCTTCTGGCCCGGAGGTGATCGCGATGGTAATCCCTTTGTCACCAGTGCCATCACCCTTCAGGTGGCCGATGCATTGCGCGGCGGCATCATGAAATGTTATTATATGGATGTGAGGAGACTGAGACGCAGACTCACATTTGAAGGAGTGGAAGTATTGTTACAGGAGCTGGAAAGTAAACTGTATAAAAACCTTTTTATACCCGGTTATAAAAGTGATTTGGGAAAAGAAGAAATCCTGCAAACACTACAGGAGATCCGGCAAATCATCATCCACCAGCACAACGGGCTCTTCCTCCATATGGTCAGCAGCCTGATCAATAAGATCGAAGTATTCGGTTTACATTTTGCCTCGCTCGATATCCGGCAGGAAAGTACCGTGCATGGGAAAGTGCTGGAAGCTATTAGTCAGAACCAGCCTGATTTACTTCCTGGTTATGCAACATTGGATGCGGTGGAGAAAATGAATCTCCTCGCCGGCATCAACGGTACTGCATCATCCGAAGGCATTACAGATTTGGTTTATAAGGATACACTGGAATCTGTAATGGCGATCAAAACCATTCAGCAGTTCAACGGACAGGAAGGCTGCAGCCGTTATATTATCAGTCAGTGTAACAGTGCACTCAATGCCATGGAAGTCTTTGGCCTCTTTTTACTGGGTGGCTGGACAAAAGAAGAGTTGAAGATTGATATCGTTCCTTTATTTGAAACCATTGGTGATTTACAACATGCGGCAGGGATCATGACTACACTTTACAGTCATCCCGTTTACCGCGAACACCTCCAGCGCCGCTCCAACCGGCAAACCATCATGCTGGGTTTTTCTGATGGCACCAAGGATGGTGGTTATCTGATGGCCAACTGGAGTATTTACAAGGCCAAAGAAGAACTGACCAGTGTATCTCGTGCTTATGGCATCGATGTGGTTTTCTTCGATGGAAGGGGTGGACCTCCCTCCAGAGGCGGTGGCAAGACCCATAAGTTTTATGCTTCCATGGGACATAATATTTCCAATAAAGAAATTCAGCTCACGGTACAGGGACAAACCGTCAGCTCCAATTTCGGAACCATTGATGCGGCACAGTTCAATATGGAACAACTGCTCAATGCCGGCATCTCCAATGATCTTTTCTCCAATAAGGATACCACGCTGAGTCAGCAGGAAGAAGAGATGCTGGGTGAGCTGGCAGCAGCCGGACTGGAAGCCTATAAATCTTTAAGGGATCATCCATATCTGGCTGATTATTTATTACAGGTGAGTCCGCTGCGTTTTTACAGTGAAACCAATATCGGCAGCCGGCCGGCAAAAAGGGGAGCGGCTTCCGGCTTATCATTAAAAGATTTGCGGGCGATTCCTTTTGCCGGTTCCTGGAGCCAGCTAAAGCAGAATGTAACCGGTTATTTTGGCGTGGGTACAGCGCTGCAGCAAATGGAACAGAAAGGAAAATTGCTGCAATTGCAGAAACTCTATCATCAGTCGCTTTTCTTCCGCACCCTGCTGGATAATTGTGAAATGGCGATGATGAAATCTTTCTTTCCCTTAACCGCCTATATGGCCGGACACAAACAGTTTGGAGAACTCTGGCAAATGATCTATGATGAATATGAACTCACCAAGCAATACCTTTTCAAAATAACGGGCAGCAATGAACTGATGGCAGAATATCCCGTTGAACAATTATCTATCCAGATGCGGGAACGTATTGTACTGCCGCTGGTCACCATTCAACAATATGCCCTGTCGAAGATCCGCGAACTGGATGAGCAGCTGGTACAGGCTCCGGTGAAGGAAACTTATGAGAAGCTGGCGATGCGGTGTTCCTTTGGGATTATTAATGCGGGAAGAAACTCGGCGTAGGAGAGCGATATTGGGATATTAAGATATTGGGATATTGCTTCGACCCATAGGGGTGTACCCGCCTTAGATTTTACGGAGGTGGGTATTAGGTATTGGGTTCCAGATCTGGTATCAGGGAAGCCGCTACATACAGGGTCCCTACTAATGACTATCGACTCTTGACTCTCGACTCTCGACTCCCGACTCTGGACTCCCGACTTCCGACTTCCAACTCAATCCTGCCTTTGAATATTCAACATTGGCTGCTAAAACATTATTTTTGTGCCATAATTTTCCGCTATGAGCAAAGTAAAAGTCGGTTTGGTGCAGATGACCTGTTCGGCAGATAAGTCTGCCAACCTGCAAAAGGCAATGGATGGCGTTAAAAAGGCAGCTGCTGATGGTGCGCAGATTGTTTGTCTGCAGGAATTATTTACGTCCCTCTACTTCTGTGATGTAGAGGATTATGAACATTTCAAACTGGCTGAGCCCATACCGGGCCCTTCAACGGATACACTACAGAAACTGGCCGGTGAACTGGGTGTTGTGATCATCGCTTCTTTATTTGAAAAAAGAGCCCAGGGTTTGTACCACAATACCACCGCCGTGATTGATGCCGATGGAAGCTACCTGGGAAAATACCGGAAGATGCATATACCAGATGATCCGGCTTATTACGAGAAATTTTATTTTACTCCCGGTGATCTGGGATATAAAGTCTGGAATACAAAATTTGCAAAGATTGGTGTCTTGATCTGCTGGGATCAATGGTATCCCGAAGCAGCCAGAATCACAGCGTTGATGGGCGCAGAAATTTTATTTTACCCTACGGCCATTGGCTGGGCCACTTCGCAGGATGAAGAAACCAATACCGAACAATATGGTGCCTGGCAAACCATACAACGGAGTCATGCTGTTGCCAATGGCGTGCATGTGGTAAGTGTGAATCGGGTTGGCCTTGAACAAAACGGCGCTATGAAATTCTGGGGCGGATCCTTTGTCTCCAATCCTTTTGGCACCGTGTTATATAAAGCCTCTCACGATGCAGAAGAAATCAAAGTGCTGGAACTGGATCTGGAGAAAACAGATCGCTACCGTACGCACTGGCCGTTTATGCGGGACAGGAGGATAGATTCTTATCAGCCGATTACGAAGAGGTTCATTGACGAGTAAGGAAGAAAATGTTCAATGCTCAATGCTCAATACGCAATGTTCAGGTAGTGAAGCGGGAAGGATTGAAGTAATTTGTTGCTTTTATAGCTGAGTCAGTTTTAAAAGGGTAGTGACAACCATAATCGTGACGGAGAACTACTTGAGAATTGAACATTGAAAATTGAATATTGAAAATTTTCCAAATGACCAATCAAACGCCAAGGGAACTCGGTTACAGCTTCCCAGCCGAATTTGCTCCCCACATCGCTACCTGGCTCAGCTGGCCACATAAAGAAGCATCCTGGCCGGGAAAGATCCATACGATCTATCCTTCCTATTCCAAATTTGTAAAGGAGCTTACGAAAGGCGAACTCGTGCGCATCAATGTGGCGGATGAGGGGATGAAAGCTTTTGCCATCAGTGAGTTGGAAAAAGAATTGGTGGATCTGTCTAAAGTAGAATTCTTTTTTCATCCCACTAATGATGCCTGGTGCCGGGATCATGGTCCGGCATTTCTGGTGAATCCTGCTGCGGAAATAAAAAAAGTAATTGTAGACTGGGGCTATAATGCCTGGGGTAATAAATACCCACCTTATGATCTGGATGATGTGGTGCCTACCCTGATCGGAAAACAGTTTGATATACCGGTCTTCCATCCCGGGATCGTAATGGAAGGAGGATCTGTTGAATTCAATGGCAAAGGAACGCTGATGACTTCTACCGCCTGTCTGCTCAATGAGAACCGCAACCCGCATTTGAACCAGCAGCAGATAGAAGAATACTTATGTAATTATTACGGGGTGGAACAGGTATTGTGGGTGGATGAAGGGATTGTAGGAGATGATACCGATGGCCATATTGATGATACGGTAAGATTTGTGAATGCCGATACAGTGATCACGGTGATTGAGGAAGACAAGAGAGATGATAATTATGAGCTCTTACAGCATAATCTCCGGCAGTTAAAAACCATGCGCCTGCTGAATGGGCGGCAATTGAATATTGTGGAATTACCCATGCCACCTGAGCTGCTCTATGAGGATATGCGTCTGCCCTGTTCTTATGCCAATTTTTATATAGCCAACAAGTCAGTCATCGTCCCCACATTCCGTTCCGACCGTGATGAGAAAGCCCTGCAGATTATTCAGGACTGCTTCCCCGACAGAACGGTAGTAGGAATTGATTCAACCGATATCATCTGGGGATTGGGGAGTTTTCATTGTTTGAGTCAGCAGGAACCAATGTAAATTCGAAGTACGAAGGTCGAAGTACGAAGTGTTTCTCGCGGCGCACACAGCGGAGCAGCGGATTGTGCAGGCTTGTTATTGTTACTGTTTATTTTCACGCAAAGGCGCAAAAGAACTCATCTATCATCGGGACTTTCCCACTACAGAACCATCTTCGCGATTCTTTGCGACTTTGTGCCTGCCTGCCGGCAGGTCTGCGGTGAATCTCTCCTTGCGCCTTTGCGTCTTAGCGGTTAAGCCTCTGCGGTGAAAAAATACAAGTTTCCTCACTTTGTTCGGAATGACAAGTGATTTGGAGATATAGGGAAATACAAGATTTCTCGCAGAGCTCGAAATAGTATTTCCTCACCAACGTTTCAACCCTCTTTGCACCTTGGCGTCTTAGCGCCTGCCTGCCGGTAGTCAGGGTTTAGCCTCTGCGAAAACTCTGCGTTCTCTGCTCCTCTGCGGTGAAAAAAAAAGAAAGTCCCCTGTAGAAACAGGAGACTTTTAACGATTGCTTGCCATTTAAAACTTTATGTCCACACAGATCAGAAGGAATAGACCGCCGCAAAAATGAAGCTGCTGGCTGTCTTGGTCAGACCGCCGTTCTTATCTGTAAACAATACTTTTTTATTCGCGTTATCAATCCTGAATTCAGGGATAAAAATAAATCCACCGGTTTTGAAATTAGCAGAGAGGGTGGTAGCCAGGATTTGTCCGCCTTCTGAGGCAGCAGCAAATGCTTTGAACTGATTTTTATCGCTGAACAGTTCACTGCGGAGTGTTAATCCCCACCATGCTTTTGGATCAAAGTTCAGGTAGATGGCAGAACCCCACCAGGGTTTGCCATCGAGGTTCTTGGCACCATCCCATACACGGGTAGAATTGTAAGTACCATTGAAACCGATATTGAATTTGTCACTGATCTTACCGAGTACCACCAGGTCAAACTGGCTGGTCTTGGAAGTATCAGGGTTTTGTCCGCCAACATAGTTCAGGTAAAATTTCAGCTTATCACTGGGAAGAAAACTGTACTGGGCCAGGAAGGTTTTTTTATTGATCTGGTCTTCAGCGGGGATTCTGTAATCGGTGGCATTAGCCACGCCCAGCATGAAACCATGTTTGCCTTTAGTGAATTCTGTTTTGAAACCGGTATGAGAGAAAGGCCCGTTAGTGAACATATAACTCATGCTATAGTTTCTGTTCAGTTGTGGGTCGAGTAATTCATACCCCACATGTGTTGCCCAGGTACCCAGGGTGAATTTTACCCAGTCTGCCGGAGCGTAGGAAACATAGGCCTGTTTGATTGCCTGAGTGATACCATCATCAGTGTAAGAGAAATCTTTCGCCCTGGGTCCAAAACCAAGGTCGGCCACGGCGCTTACTTTATTGCCTTTGTGTTCAAATTTGATACTGGCCATACCCAGTGCAAAGGAATTATGCAGGGGCGTAAAGCTGGTATAGCTATTGGTTTTTACATCGGCCAGGTCATTGCGATAATAAGCATCAACAGATCCGGTAATGGTTAATGCCGGTGCTTTTTTCTCTTCTTCCGGGGCTTTAACAGTTGAATCAGCGGTCAGAACAGGGGCGGAGGCTACTTGTGAAAAGGCCTGGTTGAGGGAGAGCACAGAAATGGCTCCCACAAATAATTTGCGTATCATTGTAATGCATTTTTAATGTGAGAAAAGGGCACAGCAGGTATAAGCTTTTGCGAGAAGATTATACCACCTGGTTTCGACCGGGAAACGCAGTGCCTTTTTCGATTTTATTTACTTAACAAACTCTTCTGCGGATCTTTCTTCCAGTTCCAGTGAACCATTGTTCTGAACGAGTAAGGTTCCCTGAACATATTTTTCATCATGTTGTGAAGCATCCAATCCTTCTTCTTCTTCCTGCTCATTTACCCGTAAAGGCAACAGAAGGTTGATGAATTTGAAGATGATAAAGGACATCACGAAACTGAAGGCCACTGCTAATGCCATTCCTTTCAATTGAATCAGGAATTGTCCGTCTACTACTACTGAGTTCACGGTTTTATTTCCGAAAACACCGGTGAGCAGCATGCCGGTCATACCACCAAGTCCATGACAGGCGAATACATCCAGCGGATCATCGAGTTTGGTTTTATTCTTGAGAAATTCTGCTACCAGATTAGAAATGATAGCGGCAATAAAGCCGATAAACAGCGCCTGAGGTACACCTACAAATCCGCAGGCTGGAGTGATCGCAACCAGTCCGACCACAGCACCTATACAGAATCCGAGTACTGAAGGTTTTTTACCACGGATCACATCCAGGAACATCCAGGATAAACCGGCTGCTGCTGCTGCGGTATTCGTTGTGGCAAAAGCATACACACCCAGTGAACCGGCACCTACTGCACTACCGGCATTGAATCCAAACCAGCCAAACCAGAGCAGACCGGTACCGATCAGTACATAAGGAATGTTGGCAGGAGGATGGCTGACGCTTCTTCTCCGGGGCTTGAGCACAATGGCTCCGGCCAATGCAGCCATACCGGCGGAAATATGTACTACTGTACCACCGGCAAAATCAAGTACACCCCATTTGAACATCAGTCCGTCAGGATGCCAGGCCATATGTGCCAGTGGCGCATACACCAGTACCCCGAATAACACAATGAAAAGGGAATAAGAACTGAAACGGATTCTTTCCGCAACAGCACCTACAACCAGTCCGGGTGTAATGATCGCAAACATGAGCTGGAAGAAAGCAAACAAAGGAAGCGGAATGCTTGATGCCAGGCTCCATGGTTCTCCATTCATTACGTTCTTAAAGAACAGGAATGTGGTAGGATCGCCGATGATGCCATTGATGGATTTACCAAAGCAAAGGCTGAATTGCACCACGATCCACAAAACAGAAATAATACCTGCAGAAACCGTGCTCTTGATCATTGTTGAAAGCACGTTCTTGCGTCCCACCATGCCACCATAGAAAAAGGCCAGGGCAGGAGTCATCAAAAAAACGAAAGCACAGGATACCAGCATCCAGGCAATATCACCACTGTTGTAAACATACTTGGGCGACTTACCATCTTCACCCAGCACAGAAGCCGGGTCAAAGGAAGCGGAGGGGCTGACGAATATGGCTGCAACCGCTACTCCCAATAAAATCAGGAAGGGAGCTACCTGCTTAACCGTTTTTTTACTCATAGCTGTTTGTTTAATTAAAGAAAAAATAAATATGAATATATTGCAGTGAAAGTATCAAAATATGCACTTAACGAGTGTTAGGATTTTAAATTATATTAACTATTTGTTTCAAAATGTTTAAAAACTAGGCCATTTGTGGAAAAATATATAAATTATATAAAATAATAATATAATTAAAACACAGGGTTTATTAAATGAATCAATAAAAATGAAGGCTATTTTTTGGGCCAAAAAGGCAGAAAGGAACTAAGGAGAAGACATGAATGCGAAGAGCGGCTATGGCTGATGTTTCAACAATTCACTCTCACCTTCAATTGCTACAAGTCGTAAATAAAAAAGCCGGGTACAACCCGGCTCTATTAATGCGATTAATTTTTGTTTATGCAAACTGCAACATCCGGTCCCTGCTCTCCAGGATGGTTCCGGTTCCATTATTCAGGAATTCATCTACCCGGCAGGCACATTCTCTTCCTTCGCTGATGGCCCATACCACCAGGCTTTGTCCGCGACGCATATCTCCCGCCGCAAATATTTTAGCAATATTGGTCTGGTATTCTTTTTCGGTAGCCTTTACATTTCCTCTTTCATCCAATGCCACACCCAGGTCATTGATAAAGCCCACATGTTGCGGATGTACAAACCCCATGGCCAGCAATGCGAGTTCACAGGGAATCTCTCTTTCACTACCAGCAACTTCTGCAAAACTCGCCGGTCTTCCGTCTTTAATGGCCCATTCCAGATCCACTATTTTTAAAGCTTTTAATTTTCCATTTTCATCACCGATAAATGCTTTGGTGGCCACAGCCCATTGCCGGCTCGCTCCTTCTTCATGCGAAGTAGTGGTCTTTAACAGCATGGGATAGGAAGGCCAGGGCATGAAATCATTTCTGTCGGCCGGTGGCTTGGGTAATAATTCAAATTGCGTTACCGAGCTTGCCCCCTGCCTGTTCGAAGTGCCCACACAATCACTACCGGTATCACCGCCACCAATCACTACTACATTTTTTCCTGTTGCAAACAGATCCTCGTTCAGAATATTGCTTTCAATAGAGGCATTCGCTAATGGATCCTTACCAGCTACCCGCTTATTGCTTTGTTTCAGAAAATCCATGGCAAAATGTACCCCATCCAGTTCCCGTCCTGGAATAAAAAGATTTCTTGGCGTGGTACTGCCGCCGGCGAGTACAATGGCATTGTATTCTCTTAAGAGATCATTGATACTGACATTCACTCCTACATTCGCCAGATATCTGAATGCCACTCCTTCTTCTT
This sequence comes from Chitinophagaceae bacterium, assembly GCA_016720745.1. Classification (GTDB taxonomy): domain Bacteria; phylum Bacteroidota; class Bacteroidia; order Chitinophagales; family Chitinophagaceae; genus JJ008. The sequence goes on from JADKKA010000022.1 coordinate 81,906, forward strand.
CCATGAATTTTATCCTGCGGTCCACCACCCATTTTTCCAGCTTGAAATCAGGGATACCATAACGTAGCAAACCACCCGGAGCATCATCTCTTTCAAATACTGTTACCTGGTGACCGGCATAATTCAATTGGGCAGCAGCAGCCAGTCCGGCCGGCCCTGATCCAATCACCGCTACTTTTTTTCCGGATCGCAGGTTGGGTTTCTTTGGTTTGGCAAATCCTTTATCAAATGCGATCTCGATGATATGCTTTTCAATTTCTTCAATGGTAATAGCAGGTTGATTAATACCCAGTACACAGGCGGCTTCGCAGGGGGCCGGACAAATTCTTCCGGTGAATTCCGGAAAATTATTGGTAGAACTCAGGATGTCATAAGCTTCCTTCCATTCCTTTTTATATACCGCATCATTGAATTCGGGAATCACATTGCCCAGCGGACAACCATGATGGCAAAAAGGTACACCACAATTCATACAGCGTGCAGATTGCTGGTTCAACTGTTCATCACTGTACCTTTCCACAAATTCATTGTAATGACCCAGCCGCTGCTCCACCGGTTGTTTACCAGGCGTCTCCCTTGCAAATTCTTTAAATCCTGTTGGTTTACCCATACCCCAAACCCCTAAAGGGGATTTCTTGTTTTATGAATGAATGTTGTTTATCCAATTCCCGCCTTCGCAAATGCTATGGCGGGTACACCCCTATGGGGCAAAGCAATACCCAATATCTAATACCCAATACGCTTCACTTCTTCACCGCCTTTTCAATAACACCTGTTGCTTTTTGTGTCAACGCCGCTTTATAGTCCTTCGGAAACACTTTTACAAAATGCCTCAGTTGGTTGTCAAAATCATCCAGGATGAATTTAGCCACCGTGCTTCCGGTATAATCAAAATGTTGCTGGATCATGGTGAATAAATCATTCTTATCATTCACATCACATGGATCAAGGTCCACCATCTCGGGATTACAGTTATCGGCGAATTTTCCTTTCACATCATACACATAGGCGATACCTCCGCTCATTCCTGCTGCAAAATTTCTGCCGGTACTGCCAAGGATCACTACCCGGCCACCTGTCATGTATTCGCAACCATGATCCCCTACTGACTCCACTACTACATTCGCTCCGGAATTCCGTACACAAAATCTTTCTCCGGCCTTACCCCTGATAAATGACTCACCTGAGGTTGCGCCATAGAAGGCCACATTACCAATGATACTGTTGTCCTCCGGAGTATAGGTAGCCGTTTTGGGCGGATAGATGATCAGTCTGGCCCCACTCAATCCTTTTCCAAAATAATCATTGGCATCACCTTCCAGTTCAAGGGTAATTCCTTTTGTATTGAAGGCACCGAAACTTTGTCCGGCCGTACCATTAAACCGGAAATGAATGGTATGATCCGGCAACCCGGCCGCTCTGTATTTACGGGTGATTTCATTCGATAAAACCGTCCCTACCGTGCGGTCAGTATTTTTCAGATTGTATAAAGCATTTACTTTTGCTCCGCTCTCAATCGCCGGCTTCGCTGCTTCCAGTAATTGCCAGTCAAGAATTTCAGCAATACCATGATCCTGTTCTTCACTGCAATACAGTGTAGTGTAAGGAGAATTAGGTTCTTTATACAATACGGCTGAAAGATCCAGTTTGCTGTATTTCCAGTGTTTGATGTCTTCTCTTACTTCTAGATGTTCTACCTGTCCGATCATTTCATCCACCGTACGAAAACCAAGCTCCGCCATGATTTCCCTGAGTTCACGCGTAATCATTTTGAAGAAGTTCACCACATGATCCGGATCGCCTTTGAAACGGGCCCTTAATTCCGGATCCTGTGTGGCCACACCTACCGGACAGGTGTTCAAATGACATTTGCGCATCATGATACAACCTTCTACCACCAGTGCAGCAGTGGCAATTCCCCATTCTTCTGCACCCAGTAAAGCGGCTACTGCAATATCCCTTCCGGTTTTTAATTGTCCGTCTGCCTGTACCACCACGCGGCTGCGCAGTTTATTTTTTACCAGGGTCTGATGAGTTTCTGCCAGTCCCAGTTCCCAGGGTAGGCCGGCATGTTTAATGGAAGATACCGGTGAGGCACCCGTTCCACCATCATTGCCGGCAATGAGTACCACGTCTGCTTTTGCTTTGGTGACTCCCGCAGCAATGGTACCAACGCCCGCTTTGCTCACCAGTTTCACACTGATTCTGGCTTTGCGATTGGCATTCTTGAGATCATAAATCAATTGTGCCAGGTCTTCAATGGAATAAATATCATGATGGGGTGGAGGAGAAATCAATCCAACACCCGGTGTACTATGTCTTGTTTTTCCAATCCATTCATCTACTTTATGTCCGGGTAACTGTCCGCCTTCCCCGGGCTTGGCACCCTGCGCCATTTTAATCTGTAACTCATCTGCTTCAGTCAGATACAAACTTGTTACACCAAAGCGGGCCGATGCCACCTGCTTGATCGCACTTCGCATCGAATCACCATTGGGCAGCAGGTCATATCTTTTTTCATCCTCTCCGCCTTCTCCGGTATTGGACTTACCACCCAGCCTGTTCATGGCAATGGCCAGGGTGGTATGTGCTTCCCAGGAAATAGAGCCAAAACTCATGGCACCGGTGGCAAATCGTTTGTAAATATTTTCTGCAGGTTCTACTTCATCAATGGAAATAGAGGGACTGATTTTTTTAAACTGGAACATACTCCGCAGGGTACAGGCTTGCTCTGTTTGATCATTCACCAGCTTGGAATATTTCCGGAAGCTGTTATAATCATTCATTTTTGTAGCATGCTGCAGCAAGTGGATGGTTTGCGGGTTAAAGAGGTGAAACTCCCCCTTTCTTTTCCATTGATAAATGCCACCTACCGGCAATCGATCCACCGGAATATCTTTTTTACTAAAGGCAAAGAAATGTTTGGCCAATGCTTCCCTGGCTATTTCATCCAGCCCCATGCCTTCGATCCGTGATGTGGCACCGGTAAAATATTTGTTCACTACTTCTTTGTTCAGCCCGAGTATCTCAAATATCTGTGCACCCTGGTAAGATTGAAGGGTAGAGATGCCCATTTTGGAAAAAACTTTCAGCAGGCCATCGTTAACGGCCTTGATATAATTTTTCTTGAGATCATCTTCATGCAAATTGGTTTGCAGTTTACCCGTTTCTTTCAGATCACGGATAGATGATAATGCGAGATAGGGATTTACCGCGGTAGCACCAAAGCCAACCAGACAGGCGAAGTGGTGCACTTCCCATACATCTCCGGCTTCAACAATGATCCCTACCTGTCCGCGCATCCCTTTCCGGATCAGGTGGTGATGGATCGCCGCAGTAGCCAGCAGGGAAGGGATGGGAGCATGGTTGGAGTCGATGGCACGATCCTGCAGAATCAGTACTTTGAATCCGTCGATCACCGCATCTTCGGCATAATCACAGATCCTTTCCAGTCCTCTTTTTAAAGAGCCTGGTTTGCCATCTGCCCTGAAATAACACTGAATGGTTTTGGATTGAAATAAACCGGTATCAATACTTCTGATTTTTTCCAGTTCATAATTAGTGAGTACGGGGTGTTTCAGTGCCACACTATGACAGGTGAGCGGATCCTCAATTAGCAGGTTACCGTTATTACCGGCAAAAGTGGCGAGCGACATCACCAGTCTTTCCCGGATAGGATCAATCGGCGGGTTGGTGACCTGTGCAAATAATTGTTTAAAATAACTGCTCAGGTGCTGTGGCTGATCACTCAATACTGCCAAAGGCACATCGGTACCCATCGATCCAATCGGTTCTTTGGCATCCAGGGCCATCGGAGCAATGATACTGTCTAAATCTTCCGTGGAATAACCAAATGCTTTCTGGTATTTGAATACCTGGTCATGTTCCAGATGGGTAAACATCACTCGTGGTTCAGGCAGTTCTTCCAGTCTGATCTTGTATTTGTTCAGCCATTCAGCGTAAGGTTTGCGGGAACAGATTTCATTTTTTAAATCCTCATCACTGATGATTTTTCCTTTCTCCATATCCACCACAAACATCTTTCCGGGTTGCAGCCTTCCTTTTTCGAGGATCAGTGCGGGATCAACAGGTAATGCACCTGTTTCAGATGCCATGATCACCCGGTCATCTTTGGTTACACAGTAACGGGATGGACGAAGTCCGTTCCGGTCAAGGGTGGCACCAATAATTTTTCCATCTGTAAAGGAAATAGAAGCCGGTCCATCCCAGGGTTCCATAAAGGAAGAGTGGAATTCATAAAAAGCTTTTTTCACCGGATCCATTTCATCATGACCATCCCAGGCTTCGGGAATCAGCATCATCATCACATGGGGGAGGGAGCGGCCGGTGAGGGTAAGCAGTTCAATGATATTATCCAGACAGGCTGAATCACTTTGGCCACCGGTAACAATCGGCAGCAGCATTTCCATTTCTTCTTTTGTAAAATAAGGCGTGGTAAAGCCTTTTTCACTGGTCTTTAACCAGTTCAGGTTCCCCTGTAATGTATTGATCTCTCCGTTATGTGCAATGAACCGGAAAGGTTGCGCCAGTTTCCAGGAAGGAAAAGTATTGGTGGCAAAACGGGAGTGCACCAATCCGAAAGCACTTACTACTCTTTTATTGCTGAGGTCAGGAAAATATTCGCGGACCTGGTGACTGGTGAGCTGCCCTTTGTAGACAATCGTTTTATAGGACAGTGAAGCAATATAAAAACCGATTTCATCCTTGCGCACCGTGCTGTTGATCAGGTGGGTGGTATAATTGCGGAGGATGAATAATTTTCTTTCAAAATCGTCGGGGTTATTGATATGGTCAGGACAGGCAATAAATACCTGTTCCATTTCCGGCTCCACACTTAATGCGGTGGGACCAATGCCAGCAGTGTTTACAGGTACTTTACGAAAAGCCAGGATTTCCAGTCCCAGTTTTTCTGCTGACCGGTTGAAGATATCTCGGCATTCTTCTCTTAAGCGGATTTCTTTGGGAAAGAAAACCATACCGGCTGCATAGCGGCCAAAGGAAGGAAGATGTACACCCAGCTTCAGACATTCATCAAAGAAAAATTCATGCGGTGTCTGAATCATGATACCGGCACCGTCACCCGTATTTTGTTCACAGCCACAGGCACCACGATGCTCCATGTTTTCGAGCACGGTAAGGGCATCAGAAATATGCTGATGGGATTTATGTCCTTTGATATTCGCTACAAAACCGATACCGCATGCATCATGTTCAAAGGAAGGATGATAGAGTCCCTGGTAGCCTGCCATTGTTCAATTTTATTGAATGAAAAAATAAAGTTGATACCTGTAAATACCTTACAGTTTCAATAGCAAGCAATTCGTTTGAAGATACAAAATAGCTTTCAGCAGGATGGGGATTCGGGACTGCAATTTTCCACAATATGCAGCGTCATTCGTTAATTAAACCAGGTATCCGAACAACTGGTCGTTCTTGTTTATTTCAGCAAAACCAATATGAAATGCTTTCATCTTTTCCAACAGCTGATCATAGTCGGCCCGACTCTGTAATTCGACTCCCACCAGGGCCGGTCCATTCTCTTTATTGGTTTTTTGCATGTATTCAAAACGGGTAATATCATCGGTGGGGCCTAATACATGGTTCACAAATTCTTTCAGTGCGCCGGGGCGTTGGGCAAAACTGATCAGGAAGTAATGTTTCAGTCCTTCGTATTGCAGACTTCTTTCTTTGATTTCCTGCATACGGTCAATATCATTGTTGCTGCCGCTGACGATGCAGACTACATTCTTTCCTTTGATGTCTTCAGCATAATCATCCAATGCCGCAATGGAAAGGGCACCGGCAGGTTCCACTACGATGGCATCTTCATTGTAGAGTTTCAGGATAGTGCTGCATACTTTTCCTTCGGGTACCAGGTGCATATCATCCAGCACTTCCCGGCAAATGGAAAAAGTGAGATCACCCACTCTTTTAACTGCGGCACCATCTACAAAGCGGTCAATCTGATCCAGTGTCACCGGGTAACCCGCTTTTAGCGATGCATGCATCGAAGGAGCACCTTCCGGTTCCAGCCCGATAATTTTTGTGCGGGGAGAATAGGTTTTGAAATAGGAACCGGCTCCGGCAGATAAACCACCACCACCAACAGGAATAAAAAGGAAATCAATTTCAGACTGGTCTTCAAGAATCTCCAATGCCACAGTTCCCTGTCCTTCGATGATGCGGTAATCATCAAAGGGAGGAATAAAGGTCATGCCATTTTCTTCTGTGAATAGTTTGGCAGCTACTGCACAATCATCAAAAGTGTCTCCGGTTAAACGGATCTCAATAAAATGTTCGCCAAACATTTTTACCTGGTTCACTTTTTGTTTAGGCGTGATGACCGGCATAAATACCACACCCTTTGCATTGAGTTTTTTGCAGCTATAGGCAAAGCCCTGTGCATGGTTTCCGGCACTGGCGCAAACAACACCCTGGTTTAATTTTTCGGGGTTCAGGGTGCTCATCATATTGTAAGCACCACGCAGTTTGTAAGATCGAACAATCTGAAGATCCTCTCTTTTCAAATACACATTACACTGGTATTTTTTAGAAAGGTTTTGATTCAGCATCAGCGGGGTGCGGTTCACTACTTTTTTCAGCCGCAAGTGGGCTGATACAAAATCAAGACTGCCGGGCTGCTGGCCTGGATGTTTGTATACTGTAGTGGTCAGATTGTTTGGCTCCATTGTATCAGGTTAGGTGTCCGGCAGTAATAGCTGCCGGACACTTTGTTATCAGACGCTGGCGGTCAGCTTACTGAAAGTATCTTTGGTAGAAGATGTCTTTTTTTCTGTGCCGCTCGCTTTGGACTGGTTCTCCGGACGAAGGCTTCTCACAGTCTTTCCAGCCTGCCAGATTTCACTCTCTCTTAATTCCTTCAATTCCTCTTCCAGTTTCTCGCGGTAATCGGGTTTACTATTGGAATCAATAGAGCGTTGTGATTCTTTTCCGGCGGCTACACTTTCATACAATTCTTTGAATACAGGAGCGGTGGCATCACGGAATTTTTTCCACCAGTCGAGAGCACCTCTTTGTGCGGTAGTAGAACAATTGGCATACATCCAGTCCATTCCATTTTCAGCAACCAATGGCATGAGTGATTGGGTGAGCTCTTCTACAGTTTCGTTGAATGCTTCGGAAGGAGTATGTCCTTTGTCACGCAGTACCTGGTACTGTGCGGCAAAGATGCCCTGGATGGCGCCCATCAGGGTTCCGCGTTCACCGGTTAAATCGCTGTATACTTCTTTTTTGAAATCAGTTTCAAAAAGGTATCCGCTGCCTACAGCAATACCCAGGGCAATCACACGATCAAATGCTTTGCCAGTGGCATCCTGGTAAATGGCATAGGAACTGTTCAGTCCGCGGCCCTGCAGGAACATTCTTCTCAGGGACGTACCGCTACCCTTGGGAGCAACCAGGAATACATCCACATCTTTGGGAGGAACAATACCGGTTTGTTCATTAAAGGTTACACCAAAGCCATGGGAAAAATAAAGGGCTTTGCCGGCTGTTAAATGTTTTTGCACCGTGGGCCATAATGCAATTTGTGCGGCATCACTCAACAGGTAACAAATAATGGTGCCTCTTTGCAAAGCTTCCTCAATTTCAAACAGGGTTTCACCGGGTACAAAACCATCTGCAATGGCCTTGTCCCATGTTTTTGAATTTTTTCGCTGACCCACGATCACATTGATGCCATTGTCTTTCTGGTTCAATGCCTGGCCGGGGCCCTGTACACCATAACCGATTACGGCCACGGTTTCGTTTTTCAATACTTCCTGTGCCTTGCTCAGGGGGAATTCTTCGCGGGTAACTACATTTTCTTCTACACCGCCGAAATTGAGTTTTGCCATTTTATTGCTTTTTGTTGTTATAATTATTGTGATTAATTTTTTTCTTTAATTTATACCGTCAGGTCCATCCATCAGTCAGATATCTCATTCAGCTCAGCCGCTTCTTGTCAACTTTCCAACCTATCAACCTTTCAACTCGACCCTACATCGAAAACACTTTTTCATTTTCACTTAAAAATTCATTTTCTCTCACATCCTCACCCGGCTCCTGTTTTTCAAATTCCTTGAGACGATCGTGGAAATCACTGCTACCTTTGAGGATGGCCACCCTTCCGCTGCGCACAAATTCAATCAGTCCATAGGGCTCCAGCACTTTAATCAGGGCTTCTGTTTCTTCCCGGTGACCAGTAACTGCAAACACTGTATAATCTTTACGGATTACTACGGTATGTGCGCCATTCTCTCTTAGTAAGCGTTCCACTTTTACTTCGGTCGCGATGATATCGGTGGGGACTTTATACAAAGCCAGTTCCTGCCAAACGATTTCCTCTTCTGTATTGTAATAAGCTTTTAGTACTTCCACCTGTTTCTCAATCTGTCGGCAGAGTTTTTTAACCACATCTTCTGTTTCATTAATTACAATGGTAAAGCGGTGTACACTGTCCACTTCCGTTGGAGAAGTGTTTAAACTCTCCACATTGATCTTCCGGCGCGAAAAAATGATGGCGATCCGGTTGAGAATGCCGATCTGATTTTCGGTATATACGGTGATGGTGAATTCTTTTTTACTCATACTGCTGTGATTTTATCCTTTCAGCGTCAATATTATTTTAATCGGATTTCAGAAACACTGCATCCCTGTGGCACCATGGGAAATACATTGTCTTCCTTGCCAACCATTACTTCCAGTAAATAAGATCCTTTCTGTTCCAGCATGGTTTGCATGGCTGTTCTTAATTGTTCCCGTTTGTCCACTTTCTGACCCGGAATACGATATCCTTTTGCAACCTGTACATAATCCGGACTGGCAATATCCACGAATGAATATCTTTTGTCGTGGAAGAGTTGCTGCCATTGTCTTACCATCCCAAGAAACTGGTTGTTCAGGATCAGGATTTTTACATTCGCTTCACTTTGCATGATGGTACCCAGCTCCTGGATCGTCATCTGGAATCCGCCATCACCAATTACAGCCACAACTGTTCTCACGGCTTCTCCAAAGCTGGCACCGATGGCAGCAGGAAGGGCAAAGCCCATGGTACCCAGTCCGCCGGATGTGATATTGCTCTTGGATGATTTATATTTTGCATAGCGGCAGGTCACCATCTGGTGTTGGCCCACATCGGTTACAATCACCGCTTCTCCTTTAGTGAGTTCATTCAGCAGATTGATCACTTCGGCCATGGATAATGCTTCGCCCGTGGGATTCATTTCCGGTACAATGCAGATTTCTTCTTCCTGGTTTTTAAAGTCATTGAACTTTTTCAGCCATTGCGGGTATACTTTCTGCTCTACCAACTGGGTCAGCATAGGCAATGTTTCTTTACAATCACCCCAGACTCCAATATTGGCTTTTACATTTTTATCTATCTCGGCCGGGTCAATATCTAAGTGGATCACTTTAGCCTGCTTGGCATATTTGTCCAGCCGCCCCGTTACCCGATCATCAAAGCGCATCCCAATCGCAATTAATACATCGCATTCATTGGTCAGCACATTGGGGCCATAATTTCCGTGCATGCCCAGCATGCCAACGGCCAATGGGTGTTCGGTTGGAATAGCACTCATCCCCATGATGGTCCATGCCGCAGGGATACCGGCTTTTTCAATGAATTGCAGGAATTCCTTTTCTGCTTTTCCAAGTATAACACCCTGTCCGAAAATGACAAATGGTTTTTCCGCCGCATTGATCATTTTCGCGGCTGCTTCCACATATTCTTTTCTCACAATAGGTTTTGGCCGGTAACTGCGGATATGATCGCATTTGGTATAGCCTTCATAATCGAAGAGCTGCAGCTGTGCATTCTTGGTAATATCAATTAATACCGGACCTGGGCGGCCGCTTCCGGCGATATAAAATGCCTTGGCCAGTACAGCAGGAATTTCGTTCGCATCCGTTACCTGATAATTCCACTTGGTGACCGGCGTAGTAATATTGATAACATCAGTTTCCTGAAATGCATCGGTACCCAGTAAATGAGCAAAGACCTGTCCGGTAACGCAAACAACCGGTGTAGAGTCAATCATTGCATCTGCCAATCCCGTTACCAGGTTAGTGGCACCGGGGCCACTGGTAGCGAATACCACGCCCGTTCTACCGCTCACTCTCGCATAGCCCTGTGCGGCATGTATAGCACCCTGTTCATGTCTGACCAGGATATGTTTTAACTGATCATGATAGTCATATAATGCATCATAGATCGGCATGATGGCACCACCGGGATAACCAAAAATGGTATCTACTCCCTCCGCCACAAAGGCTTCCAGCACGGCTTTGGAACCGCTGAGCTGACTGATGGGTTGTTTGGCTTCTTTCACTGTTTGTAGTTCCAGCGTATCCATATTAAATATTGTTAGTGTTCAAGTTGTTTTATCAGGATTCATCCGTTACACATCCTTCACTGGCCGGTTTTACCTGGCGGGCATATTTGTATAAAATACCGTTACTGGCTTTTAAGGCCGGCTGCTTCCATTTCTTCCTGCGTTTTTTAATTTCTTCCTTGCTTACTTTCAGTGTGATCTTGTTTTTCTTCGCATCGATCCGGATAATATCATTGTCTTTTACCAAGGCAATCAGTCCGCCTTCCCAGGCTTCAGGAGTAATATGACCCACTACAAATCCGTGGGTACCGCCACTGAAACGACCATCTGTGATCAGGGCTACTAATTTACCTAATCCAGCACCTATGATCGCACCGGTTGGTTTCAGCATTTCAGGCATACCCGGTGCTCCTTTCGGGCCGATATAACGGATCACCACCACATCACCGGCTTTGACCTTGCCACTGGCAATGCCTTCGATCAAATCTTTTTCGCCATCAAATACACGGGCTGTTCCTTCAAACTCTTCTCCTTCTTTACCACTGATCTTGGCCACACTTCCTTCTTTGGCCAGGTTGCCATATAAAATCTGCAGGTGACCGGTCTTCTTTAAAGGCCGGTCAAGCGGCTGAATTATTTGTTGCTGATTAAAATCCAGATCGGGTGCACCGGCTAAATTTTCAGCAACGGTTTTACCGGTAACAGTTAAACAATCACCATACAGAAGCCCGTTGCGAAGCAGGTACTTCATCACTGCCGGAACACCACCATGCTGATGCAGGTCTTCCATCAGGTATTTGCCGGAGGGTTTGAAATCAGCCAGCACCGGAATACGATCGCTCACCGATTGAAAATCATCCTGTGTTAATGCAACACCCACTGACTTCGCCATGGCAATCAGGTGCAGTACCGCATTGGTACTGCCACCGAGTACCATGATCACCGTCATGGCATTTTCAAATGCCTCACGGGTCATGATGGCTTTCGGTGTAATATTTTTTTCCAGCAATATTTTAATCGCCGCTCCGGCAGCAGCACATTCATCCTGTTTTTCTTTACTCAATGCCGGGTTGCTGGAAGAGTAGGGAAGGCTCATTCCCAATGCCTCAATAGCAGATGCCATGGTATTGGCGGTGTACATGCCACCACAGGCGCCGGCACCCGGACAAGCATGCTGCACAATTCCTTTAAAATCACCTTCACTCAGGTTGCCGGCAATTTTTTGTCCCAGTGCCTCAAAAGCACTCACGATATTCAGGTCTTCTCCTTTATAATGTCCCGGTGCAATCGTACCGCCATACAACATGATGGAAGGACGATTCAAGCGACCCATGGCCATCACGGCGCCGGGCATATTTTTATCACAACCGGGAATAGCAATTAAACCATCATAATACTGGGCACCGGCATTCGTTTCAATACTGTCTGCGATCACATCCCGGCTCACCAGGCTGTAGCGCATGCCATCAGTACCCATGCTGATCCCATCACTTACCCCAATGGTATAAAAGCGGAGGCCCAGTAAGCCTTCGGTACGATTCACACTTTCTTTAACCTGATCCGACAAGGCATTCAGGTGCATGTTACAGGGATTACCATCCCATCCCATACTCACAATGCCAACCTGTGCTTTTTGAAAATCTTCTTCTTTAAACCCAATGGCATAGTACATAGCCTGGGCAGCAGGTTGCGTGGGATCCTGGGTCAGCGTTTTACTGTATTTGTTCAGTTCATTCATGTGTTAAGCAACTTCTTCTTTTAAGCGAAATGGTTTTTCCATCACTTTACAGCGATAAGCCTGCTGGATCAGGTAACTCAGTGAGTCTTCCCAGTTTTTTTTGAATGGCACATCATCCAGTGAACTCAGCGCTACTACTTCCGCAGCAGTGCCACAGAAGAAACCCGCATCTGCGCCTCTCATTTCATCAGTGGTAAAGAATTTTTCGATCACCGGTATATTCAGTTCCCCGCAGATCTCCAGCACTGTGGCCCGGGTGATGCCGGGAAGGATATGTCCTTTAGGTGCGGTATACAATACGCCATTCTCTTCATAAAAAATATTAGCACCACTGCTTTCAGCAACAAAACCATTGCAGTCCAGCACCAGTGCTTCATCATATCCTTTATCCTTGGCTTCCTGACAGGCCAGAATAGAATTCACATAATGTCCGCTCACTTTGGCATCCACATGAAAGGCATCTGCATTGGGCCGGCGGTAGGAAGAAGTCATGATCTTCATCTGATTACTCATGTAGCCATTGGTCCATTCCCAGCATTCAATAGCGAGATAGGAAATCTGTCCTTTGGATAAAGACATATTAGGCGAACAGAGAACAATGGGACGTACATATGCATCAGTCAGATTATTCCGGCGCAGGGTCTCGTAAGTAAGTTCAACCAGTTGCTCAGTAGTATAACTAAAGGGGATACGCGTTACTTCTGCCGAGCGGCGAAGACGGTCGTAATGTTCTTTTCCCTTGAACATTTTAGTGCCACCATTCACGGGGTAGGAGCGGATCCCTTCAAAAACGGCATAGCCGTAATGGAGTGACTGACTATAAAGATCTGTTTTAGCTTCAGATGCTTTTACAAATTCACCGTTGAAATAGATGATCGTGTTGTCGTTATAATATGCTGCCATAGTTTTTGTTTTGGCGTCGGCGTCTGACGTCTCGAAGAGCGTCTGACGCTTTGAAACGCTCGTTTTTTTATGCGTCAGACGCCCTGGTAGGCGTCAGACGCAGACGCAAAAACCCGCCTTTTGGAGGCGGGTTGTTATTTAAGTTTGTTTGTTTAAATCTTATACACCGCCTCCCGCTGAAGAGATAATAATAATCACCACCACAATAATGACTGTGCTGACAAGTGTGATCTTATTATATATACTGTTCTTCAACATTTGCAAGTGTGTTTGGTAAATATACACCCGCCTTTTTAAAAAAAGAACTAAGCAAGCAATTATTTTAGATAGAATACCACTTTAGTGGACTTTTCAATACTAACATTTGTAACCTTTTCCGGAAAGGTTTATATAATGGTTGATTTTCTTAACTCAATATTCTGAGAATTCACCGAGCCTGATACTTTCCCGCTTACAAAATCACAGATCAGTTCACCAATCGTTGAGGTGAAATAAAAATTTACCGGGTCAATATCTTTTGTTACAAATGAATTCATCAGGGTCCAGTTCACCGCATCTCTCACCATACCGGCTTCTTCCGGCAGGCTAAGGAAATCCAGCATCATGGCAGCAGAGAGGATGGATCCAATTGGATTGGCAATATCCTTGCCTGCAGCCTGCGGATAAGAACCATGGATAGGTTCAAACAGTGCCACTTTACCATTGGTGCCAACAGAAGCTGAAGGAAGCAGTCCAAGTGATCCACTCAATACACTGGCTTCATCGCTGATGATATCTCCAAACATATTTTCCGTCAGGATCACATCAAATTGACGTGGATTCTGAATGATCTGCATGGCGGCATTGTCTACAAACATATATTCCACTGTTACATCGGGATACTGTGCTGCGATTTCCTGTACCACTTTTCTCCAGAGCCTTGAGGTTTCCAGTACGTTGGCTTTGTCAACAAGGGTCAGTTTCTTTTTCCTACCGGGCTTTTGTGCAAAATGAAAGGCAAGGTGCGCAATGCGCTCAATCTCTTCGCGGGTATAAGTGCATTCGTCGAGGGCAAATGTTTGTTCAGCATTGCTTTCCTTTTTTCCAAAATAGATACCACCGGTCAGTTCCCGGAAGATGATAAAATCAGCCCCTTCCAGTATTTTACTTTTCAATGGAGATAAATGATGCAGGGAAGCATAAGTGCTTACTGGTCTGATATTCGCATATAACTGCAATGATTTGCGAAGTTTCAGTAAGCCCTGTTCTGGTCTTACTTTGGCCGTAGGGTCATTATCATATTTCGGATGACCAATGGCACCGAATAAAATGGCATCACTGTTCAAACAGGTAGTGATGGTTTCATCGGGAAGGGGGTTGCCGGTTTTGTCAATGGCATCCGCTCCCATCAGGCAATAAGTATATTCAAACTGATGTCCGTACTGGGCAGCAATCGCATCCAGTACCTTGATGGATTGTTTGGTGACTTCAGGACCGATTCCATCCCCTTCTATAACTGCAATTTTTTTGTTCATGGCTTTCCGGCTTGTTGGGTTTCGAATTGTTGTATTTCTTCTTTCATGCTGAATAGAAAATCGATATCATCGTATCCATTGAGCAGACAGGTTTTTTTATAAGGGTTGATATCAAATTGTTCCTGCTCTCCCGTGGAGTTGATGGTAATAGTCTGGCTGGCCAGGTCAACCGTCAGTTCCGTATTATTATCCTGCAGAAAAATTCGTTGCAGAAAGGCATCCGTTACCTGCACGGGTAACACGCCATTGTTCAGGGCATTGTTCCGGAAGATATCGGCAAAGAAACTGGAGACCACTACCCGGAACCCATAATCCTGCAGGGCCCAGGCCGCATGTTCCCTGGATGAACCGCAACCAAAGTTTTTACCGGCAACCAGAATTTCTCCGTCAAACTGCGACATATTCAAAGGAAAGTCTGCCCTGGTTTTGGATTCGTCATCATTATAATACCGCCAGTCGCGGAATAAATTTTTACCAAAGCCGTCTCTTGTTGTTGCTTTTAAAAAACGGGCGGGAATGATCTGGTCCGTATCAATGTTTTCAATATTGACGGGAACAAAACGGCTGTGTATTGTAGTTAAGGCCTTCATGACTTAGTTTAATAATTCTCTTACATCTGTTACAACACCGGTAATGGCGGCGGCAGCAGCGGTGAGCGGACTGGCCAATAAGGTTCTGGCACCCGCACCCTGACGGCCTTCAAAATTTCTGTTGGAAGTACTGATACAATATTTACCGGCAGGGATTTTGTCTTCATTCATCCCGAGGCAGGCAGAACATCCGGGTTGACGCAGCTGAAAACCGGCTTCTTCAAATACTTTATCAATGCCCTCGGCCCTTGCCTGTGCTTCTACCTGTTTGCTGCCGGGTACAATCCAAACTTCCACATCAGCGGCTTTCTTTCTTCCTTTTACAAAATCGGCGACCATTCTTAAATCCTCAATTCTTGAATTAGTGCAACTGCCGATAAAGACATAATCTATTTTTTGTCCGCGGATAGGAGCACCCTGCTCCAGTCCCATGTAGGCCAGTGATTTCGCCAGTCCTGAACGATCACTGTCGTTAATGGTTTCCGTTGTAGGAATATGATCAGCTACCGCCATTCCCATTCCGGGGTTGGTGCCATAAGTGATCATCGGCTGGATATCAGCAGCATCAAAATGATATTCTTTATCAAACACCGCATTGGCATCCGAATGTAAAGTTTTCCATTTTGCTACCTGCTCATCCCATTCGGCAGCTTTGGGAGCAAATGTTCTTCCCTTCAGGTATTGGAAAGTTGTTTCATCCGGTGCGATTAGTCCGCAGCGGCCACCCATTTCAATACTCATATTGCAGATCGTCATCCGGGCTTCCATACTCAATGAACGAATCGCTGAACCCGCAAATTCCACCGCATAACCGGTGGCACCACTGGCTGTTAATTTGGATAGGATATAAAGAACAATATCTTTTGATACGACCCCTTTGTTCAATTCACCATCCACGGTGATCCGCATCAGTTTGGGTTTACTCTGCAATAAACACTGGGTTGCCATTACCATTTCCACTTCACTGGTACCGATTCCGAATGCAATGGCACCAAAGGCACCATGGGTGGAGGTATGACTATCGCCACAAACAATGGTCATGCCCGGTTGGGTAATCCCCAGTTCGGGACCAATCACATGCACGATGCCCTGGTAAGGATGACCGAGTCCGTAGAGTTCAATATCATGTTCAGCGCAGTTCTTCACCAGTGCTTCCACCTGCTTGCGACTGAGTTCTTCTTTAATGGGTAAATGCTGATTGAGGGTAGGAACATTATGATCAGCCGTAGCTACTATCTGTTTGGGGCGAAATACTTTGATGCCGCGTTTGTTCAAACCGGTGAATGCCTGCGGACTGGTTACTTCATGTATAAAGTGACGATCAATATATAAAACCGAGGGGCCATCCTCAATTGTTTTTACAATATGTTTCTTCCAGATTTTCTCAAATAATGAATTGGCACCCCCGCCCCCTAAAGGGGTGGTTGTAGTAAGCTCCTGCTGGTTTGTATCACTCATTTTATTGGAAGGTATTTCTGATCTGATTTTTTTTCTTACACTATCTTTTGGCAGTCGCAGGGGTGCTATGCTACAGCAGTTTGTTGCTGGTACTCGGTGGCCATTTTGCTCAGGTCAGTATCTTCTACTTCCTTCTTGCTGTCGGCTACATTTAAAAATTCTTTATATAATACATCCACATCGTTGCGGTCGAACTGGAATCCGAGTTTCTGGAAGCGATAAGCCAGGGCACTGCGACCACTGCGGGCAGTGAGTACAATTTTGGAACTGTCGGCACCTACTTCTTCCGGATTAATGATTTCATAAGTGAGGGCATCTTTCAGGAAGCCATCCTGGTGGATGCCGGATGAATGCGAAAAAGCATTGCTGCCCACAATGGCTTTGTTGGGCTGTACCGGCATCCGCATTGTATCCGAGACCAACCTGCTCAAAGGATTCAGCTGTTCTGTTTTGATATCGGTATACAATCCAAGATGTTTATGCTGTTTCAGGATCATCACCACTTCTTCGAGTGAAGTGTTACCGGCTCTTTCACCCAGTCCGTTGATGGTACATTCAATTTGTCTGGCACCAGCGATTACTCCTGCAATCGAATTGGCCGTAGCCAGTCCCAGGTCATTATGACAATGACAGGAAATAAACGCTTTATCAATATTCGGGACATTGTTTACGAGATAAGCGATTTTTTCTCCGTACTGGTAAGGCAGACAATAGCCGGTGGTATCCGGGATATTCACTGTTGTAGCGCCGGCTTTGATTACGGCTTCGATGACCATGGCGAGATAATCATTATCTGTACGGCCGGCATCTTCGGCATAGAACTCCACATCATCGGTAAAATTTCTGGCCCACTTTACACATTGCACGGCTCTTTCCAGAATATCTTCCCGGGTGGAGTTGAACTTGGATTTGATATGATAATCGGAAGTACCAATTCCGGTATGGATCCGGGGGCGAACCGCGCCTTTCAGAGCGGCAGCGGCTACTTCAATATCTTTTTGAACGGCCCGGCTCAATCCACAAACAGTTGTATGTTTTATGGCTTTGGCGATCTGGCTCACCGATTCAAAATCACCGGGGGAGGAGATCGGAAATCCCGCTTCAATAATATCCACGCCCAGTTCTTCCAGTTGCAGGGCCAGCATCAGCTTTTCCCCGGTATTCAGTTTACAACCTGGAACCTGTTCTCCGTCACGGAGTGTGGTATCAAAGATCCTTACCTTTCCTTCTGACATAATAGATTGATAAATAGGTGAGATAAAAAAGCAGGCTGCTTATTTTTGTATCCTTCCCGGCACGCCATCTGAAAAAACAGTGTTTGGAGACGGAATTGCTTGCTATTAAATCATTTAAATAAACAACCTGCCTTGCTAAGTTAACTTTACCAGCAGGGGAAGGGAAATCAAAATAAGCCCATTTTTACAGCTCATAAACGGGGTAAAATCGGCTGAAACCCTTGCCAGGACTGCATTTTAAAAATTTTGAATTACGATGCCCAACCGCTCAACAGATAGTTTGTTCCAGCTGATCAAATCGCTCGAAAAGAGCGAAAAGCGGAATTTCAAGCTATACGTCAAGCGCAACACGGCCACGGAGGACCTCAAGATTACCCAACTCTTTGATGCGCTGGATAAAATGCCGGATTATGACGAGGCCCAGCTGCTCAAAAAAGCCAAGGGGGTGCGTAAGCAGCAGCTCTCCAATTTAAAGGCGCATTTGTACCGACAGATCCTTTCCAGTCTGCGCCTGATCAAGGAAGAAGACAATATTGATATCCGGCTCCACGAACAAATGGATCATGCCCGGATTCTCTTCAATAAAGGATTGTACCTGCAAAGCCTGAAAGTGCTGGAGCGTTTGAAAGAAACAGCCAGGGCTTACCAGCAGCTGACTTATTTACAACAGGCTTTATTCTTTGAGAAAAAAATTGAATCCTTATATATCACCCGTAGTATGCAGGACCGGGCGGAGCAACTTCGTTTGGAAGCGGATACCGTGAGTGCACAACTCACACTGGTTAATCAGTTATCGAATCTCGCCCTGCAACTCTATAGCTGGTATATCAAACACGGCCATGCCCGTAATGAAAAGGATATAGAAAATGCCCATTCTTTTTTTAAAAGCCATCTGCCTGCCGATGCCATCAGCAGCCGTGGTTTTTATGAAAGATTATACCTGTACCAGTCCTATATGTGGTATGCTTTCATTCGGCAGGATTTTTTACAGTACTACCGGTATTCGCAAAAATGGGTGGACCTGTTTACAGAGTTTCCTGGTTTATTGAAAGTGGAGACAGCCAATTATATCAAGGGAATGCACAACCTGATGGGAGCGCAGTTCAACCTGTTGGATCACCAGCGACTGGCCAAATCAATCCGGCAGTTTGAATTATTTACCAAACAAAAACACCTGGAGGATAATGAGAACAACCGGATCCTTGCTTATCAGTATTTGTACACGGCAAGGATCAATCTTTATTTTTTACAGGGTACGTTTACCAAGGGCTTAAGACTGGTTCCCTTCCTGGAAGAAATGCTGCAGGAATATGGTTTGTACCTGGATACCCATCGGGTACTGGTATTTTATTATAAGATTGCCTGCCTGTATTTCGGCAGTGGGAACAATGAAAAAGCCATTGATTATCTCAACCGGGTCATCAACCAGAAAGGTGATTTAAGAACCGACCTGCAATGTTATGCCCGTTTGCTGCACCTGATTGCGCATTATGAACTCGGCAATTTTGACTTGCTGGAATACCTGATCAAGTCTGTCTACCGCTATATGGCCAAGATGGAAAACCTGAGCCGGGTGGAAGAAGCCATGTTCGGGTTCCTGCGCCGTTCTTTCAAAGTAGGTGCGGCAGCACTGAAACCTGAATTCGAAAAGCTACTGGCCGAACTCCGGCAATTCGAAGGCAACCCCCTTGAGACCCGTGCCTTTGTATATCTTGATGTCATCTCCTGGCTGGAAAGCAAGATCAGCGGGGTGAATGTGCAGGATGTGATAAGGCAGAAGTTTTTGTTGGGGAGGAGGTGAGCAGTTTTCAGTCGACAGTCGTCAGTCTTCAGTCTTCAGTCAACAGTCGTCAGTCTTCAGTCAGCAGTCGAGAGTCTGGAGTCGAGAGTCAAGAGTCGAGAGTGAATTGTCCTTTATCGGAAGCCCAATATCCAATATCCAATATCCAATAACTAATACCCAATACCCAATACCCTAATATCTTAATATCCCAATATCATAATACCTCTGTGAATAACTCCTTATAATTTTCTCTCTTCCCTTCTCCTGAACTGCCTTACATTTGCACAATTTGTTTTTAAAAGAACAAAGTAAAGAAATGCTCAATTCCCCCATCCCCGCTGTTTTATTATTGGCCGACGGAACCGTAGCACACGGACAGGCTTTTGGCGCTATTGGTACTACTACCGGTGAGATTTGTTTCAATACCGGCATGACCGGATACCAGGAAGTGTTTACCGATCCCAGTTATTTCGGGCAGATCCTGATCATGAACAGTGCCCATATCGGGAATTATGGCGTGAGGGATATGGATGTGGAGAGTGATTCTGTCAAAATCAACGGACTCATCGGACGTAACCTGGAAGATGGATACAGCCGCAAACTGGCCAATGGCTCCCTGAATGATTACCTGAAAAAACACAATATCGTTTCGATTGAAGGCGTAGACACCCGGGCCCTCGTAGCGCAGATTCGCACCAAGGGTGCAATGAACTGTATCATCTCTTCCGAAACAACCGATATTGAAGTGTTGAAGAAGCAACTGGCGGATGTTCCCAATATGGACGGACTGGAACTGGCCAGTAAAGTAAGTACCAGCACCGCCTATGAAATGGGTGATAAAAATGCTGCAGTAAGAATCGCTGTGATGGATTATGGCGTGAAGAAAAATATCCTGCAGTGCATGGTGGACAGAGGTGCTTTTGTAAAAGTATTCCCTGCCAAAACATCACTGGAAGAAGTAAATCAGTTCCAGCCTAATGGGTATTTTATTTCCAATGGTCCCGGTGATCCGGCTCCCATGGATTATGCCATCAATACGGTAAAAGAAATTCTGAAAGCAGATAAACCGGTATTCGGTATTTGTCTGGGCCACCAGTTACTGGCCCTGGCCAATGGCATCCCCACTTTCAAAATGCACCATGGTCACCGCGGATTAAATCATCCGGTGAAAAACCTGATCAGCGGACGCTCCGAGATCACCACCCAGAACCATGGTTTTGGTGTGGATCCGGAAGCTGTCAGAAAAGCCGAACATATTGAAATCACCCATCTCAATCTCAACGATCAGAGTATCGAAGGGATCCGGGTAAAAGGCAAGCCGGCTTTTTCTGTGCAATACCACCCCGAAGCCACTCCGGGTCCGCATGATTCAAGGTATCTTTTTGATGAATTCATTTCCATGATCAGGGAGAATTTGAACTGATCATTCCGGGAACCGGTTCCATTTTACAATCCATACAGTACTAACTGGGTGAAATAGGCCTGAAATGTCCCCAAATGCCTATTTCCGTTAACATTTTTTTAACACGGCCGGCATAAAACCGCAGTTTAACCTGCAAAAACCGCAATTCGCACCCTTTGGGCTTGACTACCATCTTTCCCGGTTGGAATTTTGGGTTACAAAAACCTGATCAACCATGAAAAAGATAATCGTAATCCTGCTGACCGGCCTGATTCTCTCTGGCTTCAGTACACCTTTAAAAGCTCCTGTCCTGGGTGATGTAACCGAGTTGTCTGGTTATCGCCTCAGGAATAATAATATCAGTCTGAATGATTTTAATCTCTGGGTAGTGACCAACGAAGAAGTCTTTCTCCGTGATTTTGAACCATTACATGATTCAGTGATGCATCCTGCTTTTGAGGAACAAATGGTGCTGGCCGCCAAAGTGGAAACAGCCAATTATGTGTATCGTGTGAAATTCAAAAGAACTGTAATTAATAACGGAATCCTGCATGTGTACCTGAATGTAAGAAAACATGGTTCTACTGATGATACGGTGATTCCATTAACCATGGTAACCGTGCCCAAGGATAAAAGTATCCGGAAAGTACAGTTCTATCATGATAATGTGCTGGTGAAAACCATTCCGATTGTTTCGGTGTATTAACCCCCAACCCCTAAAGGGGAGAAACCGATACGAGTAAGAACGATATACTAAACCGGGTCCTTGCTTTTTCAAACAGCGAGGACCCGTCATTTTCAATTTTCAACTTTCAATTTTCAATTTATTTACAGCTTCCGCCGGGGTTAAAACCACCGCCGGAGCTTTATCGCTTCGATTATTAACGGGTTTTATTCTTCCGGACTTTCGGTCTTTCTGACTTCCCGACTTTCCCGTAAATTCGAATCATGAAGATCGCCATCATCAATGGTCCTAACCTGAACCTGCTCGGAAAGAGGGAAACTGATATATACGGGAACCAGCCCTTCGAAGCATACCTGGAGGAATTGAAAAATAAATTCCCGGATCTGCAGTTTACCTATTACCAAAGCAATGTGGAAGGTGAACTGATCAACAAACTTCAACAAGTGGGATTTGATCACGATGGCATTGTATTCAACCCCGGTGGATATACACATACTTCGGTTGCCATCGGAGACGCCATTGCAGCCATAAAAGCGCCGGTTGTGGAAGTGCATATTTCCAATGTACATGCCCGGGAAGATTTTCGTAAACTATCACATGTTAGTGCGAAAGCTGCAGGCAGTATTTTCGGTTTGGGTTTGAAAGGTTATGAACTGGCAATCCATTACCTGCTGTCCCGTTGATAAAGTATCCGCTCACTACGGGTAAAGCCTCATGAAAGAAGGGATCAGCTGAGCGATTCATTCACAAATACTGATACATATCAGTAGTTTTAATAAGCATCATCAGTTGCTGCTTTTTTAACCTTCATAGTTTTGCAGCATGAAATTACCCGTTGTTTATCAAACCGCAGAACAGGCATTGTCTGTTGTACAATCCGGTCATCGTGTATTTGTGCAGGGCAGTGCTCAAACCCCATTATATCTTTTACGTGAATTAGGAAAGCGGGCCGCTGATCTTCGCGGTGTTGAACTGACTTTCATTACCGTGCAGGGTGATATTGAACTGGACAAACCCGAGTATGTGGATTCCTTTCATATCAATTGCATGTTTGTGTCTGAATCTGTCCGCAAGGCCGTGAATGATGGCCGTGCTGATTTTATTCCCGTCTTCCTGAGTGATATACCTGACCTGTTTCGCAAACAAATGCATATTGATGTAGCGCTGGTACAGGTTTCCCCTCCGGATGAACATGGTTATTGTTCATTGGGCGTATCCGTGGATATTGCCCGCAGTGCGGTGAACACAGCTACCCATATCATTGCGCAGGTCAATCCACGCGTACCCCGTACCCATGGCGATAGCCTCGTACATACCAAGCGTTTTACCAGCATGGTATACCATGAAGAGGACCTGCCGGAAGTAGATTATGGATCCAAAGTAGGTCCGGAAGAACTGACCATCGGGAAAAGAATTGCTGAAATGATTGATGATGGCAGCACCATTCAAATGGGCATCGGTACCATTCCGGATGCAGTCTTAAAATCACTGGGCAATCATAAAAATTTGGGAGTACATACCGAAATGTGCAGTGACGGCATTATTGATCTCTTTGATAAAGATGTGATCAATAATTCCATGAAGCGGATCCACCCCAACAAAACAGTAACCGGTTTTGCCGTGGGTACCCGCAGATTGTACGATTATGTACACGATAACCCTGCTTTTGTGTTTCTGGATATTGATTATGTAAATGATCCGCATGTAATCCGCCGTAACCCCAAAGTAGTGGCGATTAACAGTGCGATTGAAGTGGATATTACCGGTCAGGTATGTGCTGACTCTATTGGTACAACTCAATACAGTGGTATTGGCGGACAAATGGACTTTATGCGCGGTGCCGCCTTAAGTGAGGGAGGTAAGCCTATTATTGCCCTGACCAGCCGGACCGCCAAGGGCGTGAACCGGATCGTACCCTTCCTGAAACCAGGGGCCGGAGTGGTTACCACCCGCGGACATATCCACTATGTGGTTACCGAGTACGGGGTGGCTTATCTATTTGGACAAAACCTCCGGCAAAGAGCCAAGGCACTGATCAGTATCGCCCATCCTGATGACCGTGAAATGCTGGAAAAATGCTGTCATGACCGGTTTCACCAGTTTTGACCTCCTGTTTTTCCGGTAGAAATAATTGCAAAGGGTGGATTATCTTTAATCCGCCCTTTTACATACCCAAAACCAGTTATATGAGAAAGTTACTTTTTATCCTTCCGGCATTTTTTGCCTTTGCTTCTTTTGCCCAGAAGCTTTCCCCGGTACAGATTGCAGAAAGAAATAAGCCCGGAACCGTGATGATCCTGGCTAAGTTTAAAGGAACAGTTACAGCGATTCAACCTATCGTCGATGAAGCCGGGGCGGGAGAGTTAGCGTCTGCTATCAGACAGGAACTGGAGAATGCAGGAACATTTACCACTGATCTTTTCTGGAGTACCTATATCAAGGCTTTTTGTCAGAATATAGATAAGTACATGACCAGGGGTACTGAAAAAATATCCAAGCAATTGGACATTACCATGGTTGGTTCAGGTTTTATTGTAACCCCTGATGGTTATGTGATTACCAATGCCCACGTGGTGGATGAAAATGATGAATCCACCAAACAAAGCTTTGCCGAGCAGGCTTTTCAGGAAATCATGGAGAATGATTCCAAGGAAATTGAAAAGAGTATGGGCCGTAAGCTGACAGAAGATGAAAGAAAAGACCTGACTACTGCCAATTCCTGGTATTTTTCACAAACATTGGAAGTGGAAAGGATTGATAAAGAATTCAGTGTAGTGATTGGTATTTCCGGGAAGGGGGGCAAGATTGAACCCATGCATGTCCCTGCTAAACTGGTAACCCAGGGAGCAGCCATCCCCGGTAAAGATGTGGCTATCCTGAAACTGACTAAAAAGCATGAGTATCCCACGATCCGTGTTGGTGATGATAAAGAAATGCGGGTGGGCGACCAGGTATATGCCATCGGATATCCTGCTGTGGCCACCTTTCATCCATTGATTTCTGAAGAATCTATTTCAGAAGCCACCCTTACCCGTGGTCTTGTAAGTGCCAAGAAGAACATGAAAGATGGCTGGGAAGTATTGCAAACCGATGCATCTATCACCCACGGAAACAGTGGTGGTCCGGTTTTGAATGAATATGGTGAAGTGATTGGTCTCGCTACATTCGGCAGTATCGACTACCAGCGGAATGCAGAAGTACAGGGGATGAATTTTATTGTGCCGGTAACGATCGTAAAGGAATTTATCCGCAAAGCCAAGATCGAACCCGAGATGAGTGATATCTCACTGGATTTTGAAGAAGCACTGGATCTCTTCGATGAAGAACGCTATAAAAAAGCACTGGAAAAATTCGATGCAGTAAAAGAAAATAATGGGTCCTTCCCCTTTATTGATAAATACATAAAGGAAACAGAAGACAAAATTGACCGTGGCCTGGATAAAGAACCTAAGGACATGACGATGTATTATTATATCGGTGGTGGGGCGGTGGTGCTGATATTGTTGTTGTTTTTGATATTCAGGAAGCGGAAGAAAGCTTGATTTTTTGCCACGAAGGCACAAAGGCACTAAGGGTTGAGATTAAATTTCTTTGCTCTTAGTGCCTTTCTCTTTAAGGATTTGCGTGTGGTTAAAGATATACATTATACATAACCGCTCTTATTTTAACGGGAACTTAAGGCAGTGTTGTATTCTTTGATTAATGTCGGGTTTGTAATTTTATAAGAATGACTGACTCTGGTATCATCCGAAAAAAAACACTTTATCCCCTCTGGATTTATGTTATTGCTTGTTTCCTGCCGGTATTTAAAGCAGATAATACGCCTGGTATTAGTGCCTTATTGATGGGGTAGATGGGGTTGCTGGGCCACTCGGCGGTTTTCTTTTCCTGGTTAGCGAATATCTTTTTTTTTGCAGCGTATTTGATCCCATCCCGAAAAAGAACAGAGAGAATTGTGTTCTCTCTGTTGTCGGTATTATTTGGATTGACATTTTTGACAGTGAAAGAGATTCCGGAATCAGAAGGGGGGCAAATGATGCTAACCACACCCGGGGTTGCCTTCTGGTTCTGGATCAGCTCTTTTTTAATGCTCTTATTCAGTATTATCATCTACCCGCCTGACAAGACTTAATACTGTTAACTGTCGACTGCTGACTGTCGACTGCTGACTGTCGACTGTTGACTGCCGACTGTCTACTTATCATCCACATTCGCACTCGGATCCGGCTTGTGCTTTTCCTTCTCCATTTTCTTTTTGATCCATTCGGGGTCTTTTCGCTGGGCCTGGATATCATCCAGTTTTGATACGAATAAGCTGCGGCCATGGGTGCCCAGCACAATTTCATTTTCTCTTTGCTGGATGGCAATATCATGAACCGGTA
Organism: Chitinophagaceae bacterium; assembly: GCA_016720745.1. Lineage (GTDB taxonomy): Bacteria > Bacteroidota > Bacteroidia > Chitinophagales > Chitinophagaceae > JJ008. The sequence goes on from JADKKA010000022.1 coordinate 107,954, forward strand.
CAGCTAATGGCATGCCGCCATTCCAGATCATATAGGTTTGTCCCATATCAAAACTTACATACAATCCACCATCAGTTCCCACATAGATAATATTTTCATCTTTGGGATCTTCTTTTACCACATTGATGGGTTCATGTGGCAGCTGTTGATGAATAGGTTTCCAGTTCATGCCATAATCATCACTTACATAGAGGTAGGGTGCGAAATTGTCGAAGCGGTAGCCATTCAATGAAACATAGATCCGGCCTTCTTTGTGTTGTGAGGCCGTGACCCGGCTGACCCACAATTGATTGCTGACTAATTTGCTACTGACAGCCGGAAGCTTTGCGCCTTTTTTCACGGGTGGGGGCGGGGGAGCTGTCTGATTCAGTTGCTCCCAGCTATATCCTCCATCATAAGAACGATGGATATTGCCATCATCCGTACCGGTATAGATTAATCCAAAACGAAGTGGTGATTCAGAAATAGTCGTAATGGTACCATAAGGTACATTCCCGCTTACACGACCCCGGGTGAGATCCGCACTCATCGCAATCATGGTATCACCCTTGTTCAGAGAACGATACAGCCGGTTGCTGCCATAGAATAACACATCCTGGTTATGTTTACTAAGCAGGATGGGTGTTTGCCAGTTAAAGCGAAGGGGCTTTTCTCCCAGTTCATGTTGCGGACGAATAAATTTCTGTGATCCTCTTGTATTTTTATTATAGCGGCTGTACACGCCAAACTGAGAACCGGAATACACTGTGGCATTGTCACGGGTATCCACCTGGGCCTGCATCCCGTCACCCCCATTGATTCCTTTATAAGGGTACTGTCCATTATCAATCCAGCCGATATCTTCCTTATGGGTAGAGGGACCCCACCAACTGCCATTGTCCTGCAAACCACCATACACATTATAAGGTTTGGCATCATCTACTGTAATGGCATAAAACTGTCCGACCGGTGGTGTATTTGCCTTGAACCAGTTCTGGCCATCATCATAAGTAATATTCGCACCACCATCATTGCCATTGATCAGGTGGGAATCTTTTTTCGGATTCACCCATAATGCATGGTGATCCGGATGTACATTGTTCTGGTCAATTGTTTTGAAGGTTTTGCCACCATCAGTCGACATCTGCGCATAAAAACCAAGGATGAAAATCTTATCAGGATTATAGGCCGATGTATAAATCTTGGCAAAATAATATCCATAAGTGTTAAATATGACTATGGGTTTCTCGTGTGATTTTTTCCAGCTCTTGCCACCATCTTCACTTTTATATACTTCACAACCGGCAATGCCTGTATTCTGAAATCCATCATCGCTATCCAGGTAATCCCATAATGCATTGGGGGCCACTTTTCCGCTGGCCACCAGTTCCTTTACCTGCTTGCCATTGTATTTGCGGGGAAATCCATTCTTGCGAAGGAAGGTATCAATCAGGTTGGTTTTCAACCCGGCAAATTCTTCCTTGCTGATATTCTTGAAAAGATCTTTTTTATAAAGTGAATCATTGGCTTTTGTCTCGGCAGGCTTGGGGGTATTATTATCCACCACGGCCCAAACGAGATTAGGATTTTTGGGATAAACAGCTATGCCGATCCGACCAATTTTATCACCGGTCATAAAACCGGAACCCGGACCTGAAATCATGGTCCAGTTTTCTCCGCCATCGCTGCTTTTATAAATGCCACTGCTTTTACCACTTTCTTCAAATTTCCAGGCACGGCGGGTACGGTACCACATGGCAGCATATAATTCATTGGGATTGGTACTGCTGATATCGAGATCAACAGCGCCGGTATTATCATCTACAAACAAAGTCTGTTTCCAACTGCGACCACCATCTGTTGTTTTGTAAACTCCTCTTTCTTTATTGGGTGAATAGAGATGTCCGAGTACGGCCACCCAGGCAATATTTTCATTGGTAGGATGCAGTTGAATTTTGCCGATATGGTGGGATTCGGGCAGTCCTTTGTATTCCCAGTTCTTTCCGTTGTCAATAGTTTTATAAATGCCCACTCCTGCATAGGAGGAACGGCTGCTGTTGACTTCTCCCGTACCCACCCAGATGATACGATCAGTGACGGTGATTCCTTTTGCAACCGTTGTTTTTTCCCAGTTAACGGCGATATCACCAATAAACAGCATATGCAGACTATCCATGATTGGTGTAAAGCTTTGTCCGTTATTGGTTGTATGCCAGAGCCCGCCCGTGGCATAGGCCACATAAAATTCAGTGGGGTCTTCAGGGTTTACATCCACATCCACCACCCGGCCACTCATGATGGCAGGCCCGATATTTCGAAATTGTATGCCATTCAGTGGGGATTGGGCCTGCAGTTTGCGGCGCTGATCCATCCCCTGCATTCTTTCCGAGGCAGGGGTAGGGTTTACCTGCGGGAAAACCACAAGGGAAAAATGGATGAAAACGAAGCTGAACAGGATTTTTAACAGACGGAGCATAAAAGCAGTTGTTTTTCGTTAGTAAATTTGTGAAGAGGAATTAGGTATTAGGAATTAGGTATTAGTTATTGGGCTACTGGTGAATCATCATTTAATAACCCGGGCCATTTTATCAAACTTACTAAACTATGCGATTATTCATTGTATTACTGCTGCTATTTTCCATGAGTGCAGAGGCGCAGTGGAAGGATTATGTGATCAGTGTACGGGGGGATACCTTGAACCGGGTGGATATGAAGGGCCGGAAACAGGGACCCTGGACGGTGAAAGTCCCCGATCTGCGGGGAGAAAGAGGCTATGAGGAAGAAGGTTTTTACCTCGATGATATGAAGGACGGAGAATGGAAAAAGTTTTCCCTGGAAGGGGTGAAGATCGCTCAGGAAAATTATCGCTGGGGGAAACTGAATGGCCGGCAGCAATATTATACCTATAACGGCGGACTGATGCGCGAAGAAAGCTGGAGGGCCATGGATCCGGCCAATGCCTATGATACCGTTGCTTTATACGATCTGAAAGACCCCACCCTCAAGATCGGGGATGTGGTGGTGAAGAATGAAGGCATTGCGATGAAACATGGTAAGTGGGTTTATTTTGATCCCCGCGAGGGCAGGGTAGAGGCCACTGAGTATTATGTGATGAATAAATTACAGACCGATGATGGCAGCATGGTAGCTGATGATGAGTTAAGGCCCATCGACCTGAACCGGGCAAAGGCTAAATCAGATACCTCCAGCAATAAAACAGTCCAGAAACCACAGGTGATATTGGACTACGAGAAAAGTAATAAGAAGAAGCACAAAGTGAGGGATGGGAATACGGGGAATACCCCCAACCCCTAAAGGGGAGGAATACCCCCGCCCCTAAAGGGGGAGGAATTCTACAACTGTCTTTGATATGACGTAATCTTTATTCAGGTAGGGCTAATTTTTTTTTTTTTACATCCACTTTTATAGTTTTTTTTTTTTGGGTTCCTTTTTTTGGTTTTTCCTTTTTTCCTTTCCCCCTGGTTGCCTTTCCCCTTCCCGGGGGTCCGGGGTGTTTTTTTTTTTTTTTTTTTTGTTGGGGGGGGGGGGGTGTTTTGGGGGGGGGGTTGGGGGTTTTTTTTTTTTTGGTTGTTCCCCCCCCCCCCTTTTTTTTTTTTTTGTGGGTTTGTTTTGTTTTTTGTTTTGGGGGGGTTGGTTTTTTTTTTTGGGGGGGTTGGGTGTTTTTTGGGTTTGTTTTTTTTTTTGTTTTTGTGGTTTTTTTTTTTTTTTTTTTTTTTTTTTTTTTTTTTTTTTTTTTTTTTTTTTTTTTTTTTTTTTTTTTTTTTTTTTTTTTTTTTTTTTTTTTTTTTTTTTTTTTGTCAGATACTGGTCTTTATTTTCTTATTTCCCTTTAACCCTGTTGAAATAATTGCTAAAAAACAAAAACTGGTACTGCAAGGCATTTCTCCAGTAATCCCAGTTATGGGCGCCGGGGCGGGTGATATAGTCGTGCGGGATTTTTAGTTTCTCCATCTTGGCATGCAGCCGGTTATTGACATCGTAAAAGAAATCTTCTGTGCCACAGTCAATGATGATGGCCAGGGAATCTTTGGGCTTTTCTTCAATTACATTTAGTACAGAATACTTTTCCCAGTTTTCAGCCTTACTGAGCGTGTCACCCAGTCTTTTCATCAGTTGCCAGTTCTTCGGGAAGGGGCGCAGGTAAACCCCGCCACTCATACTGCCACAGGCCCCAAAAAGATCGGCATGCCGCCAGCCCAGGTATAAACCGCCATGACCACCCATGCTCAGTCCGGTAATGGCTCTTCCTTTTCTGTCGCTGATGGTGGTATAGTGTGTATCAATCCAGGCCGGTATTTCTGTGCCGACATAGGTTTCAAATTTCATGGAATCATCTACCGGGCTATCCAGGTACCAACTATCCTTTCCTTCCGGCGTAACGATGATAAACTGGAATTGGTCCGCATATTTTACAATTTCCGGGAGTCGGGTCACATAATTACTGTACCAGCCGCCATAACCATGCAGCAGATAAACCACCGGGTAGCGTTTGCTTTTATCCGTGTCCTTTGCATAGTTATCCGGCATAATGACCACACATTTAAATGTTTTGCCCATGGCCTTGCTGGGAATCGAAACGGTATCCACAATCGCTGCCTGTCCTGATAATTGCAGGAAAAGGGCAAAAAGAAGTAAAGACAATATTCTCATGCCTTAAAGATAAAAAAAGCGGCGGCTCCGTTGCAGGAACCACCGCTTTTTATGTTAAGATCTGTCATTTTTTAAATTCACTTTCGAAACTCTGAATGGTAATGGCCTTACCCACTTGCCGAACCCCATTCACCGAACCCCACTCGCCACTAGCCACTAGCCACTCGCCCCTTTTAAAATCCTTTCTTATCCTGCGCCCTCTGCATCGGGTTACCTGCCTGTCCGCCACCGGTTCTGCGGCCACCACCCTGGCCCTGTTTGAACATCGTGAATTTCGAAGCCTCACCAATCGTGTTCCAGCCATTATTGCTGGTATTGATATCAGCTGTCTCACGATAAGGATCCAGTTTCACCGACGCAACTTCTTTGTCTTTAACAAAACTCTTCACCACTTTTCCTTCATTCAAACGCCATACCTGTGCAGGGATTCTTTCAATTTCTTTGGTACCATCTTTATAATTCCATTCAATGATGATTGGCATCACCATTCCACCCTTATTGCTAAAAGTGAGTTCATACATGTGCTTGTCACCAAATTTTGCCCTTTCCTCAGGAGTAAGACCTTCCGGCTGGCTGCCGGGAATGGTGAGGGTCAGTTTGCTGGTATCATAGGATTCGATTCCACGTGCATAACGCCAGTAAAAATCACGCATGCTGGTATCGCGATCGGTTTCGAAAGTAATATTCTTGTCTTCCCGGTTACGGATTTTAGAGATATCATCAAATGTGGGTACCTGCGGTTTATCAGCTTCTCTTTTGATGGTTGTTTCTTTGGTTCCCTGTGCAACAGCATCCATATCAGGACGTGCATACTTCACTGTATCCAGCGAAATATCACAAACCTCTGTGCTGTAGAACCATCCTCTCCAGAACCAGTCGAGGTCCTCACCACTGGCATCTTCCAGCGTACGGAAGAAATCAGCCGGCTCCGGATGTTTGAAAGCCCATCTCCTGGCATATTCTTTAAACGCATAATCAAACAGCTCACGACCCATAATGGTTTCACGTAAAATATTCAGTCCGGTAGCCGGTTTGGAATAGGCATTAGGACCAAACTGCACAATGTTTTCACTGTTACTCATGATGGGTTCCAGCTGGTCTTTTGGCAGCTTCATATAGTCAGTGATAAAAGTAGCAGGGCCACGGCGACTGGGGAATTTATTATCCCAGAGTTCTTCTGTGAGGTATTCCACAAATGTGTTCAGTCCCTCATCCATCCAGCTCCACTGGCGTTCATCACTGTTGATGATCATGGGGAAGAAATTATGTCCTACTTCATGGATCACCACACCAATCATTCCGTTCTTGGTGCCTTCGCTGTATGTACCGTCTTTTTCTGTACGACCGAAATTGAAACAGATCATCGGATATTCCATTCCGTTGGCGGCTTCAATACTCTGGGCTACCGGGTAAGGATAAGGAATGGTGAATTTGGAATAAGTCTTGATGGTATGCGCTACAACTTTAGAAGAATACTTCCGGTAAAGGCCGTATGCTTCCTTGCCATAACCGCTCATACACATCACTCTTTTACCCTCTACTTTCACGGCCAGTGCATCCCAGATAAATTTGCGGCTGGAGCCCCAGGCAAAATCACGCACATTATCCGCTTTGAATACCCATGTTTTCTTTTTGTCGCTTTTTTGTTTTTCAGCAGCCTTGGCTTCTTCCAGGGTAACTACTTCCACAGGCTCTGAAGATTGCTGGGCTTTGTTCCAGCGGGCCAATTGGGCAGGACTTAATACTGCAGCATAGTTCTGACCTTCACCGGTACTCATGATCACGTGATCAGCGGGAACAGTCATCGCTACTTTGAAGTTGCCAAATGTGAGGGCAAATTCACCGCGACCGGTAAACTGACCGGTCTGCCATCCTTTAAAATCGCTATACACACAGAGACGGGGATACCATTGGGTCATGGTGAAAATATGATTCCCGTCTTCAGGGAAATATTCATAACCGCCACGGCCACCACGGCTCATGCGGTCGGCAATTTTATAATTCCAGTCGAGTTTGAAAACAAAACGCTGCCCTGCTTTCAGCGGAGCAGGCAGTTCCACCCGCATCATGGTTTTGTTGATGGTATATTTTAATGGCTTGCCCAATCCATCAGTAAGCTTGAGGATATTAAAACCATAACCGTTATCACTTTTATTTTCCTGCGCCCTTTCGATTTGCTGGGGGCTCATATTGCGTGACATGGTATTACTGGTCTGGTAGTTGGCATTGTTCACACTGCTGTGCTGATTTTCGTCCAACTGCAGCCAGAGAAAAACCAGTTCATTAGGTGAGTTATTAAAATAGGTCACCGTTTCACTGCCATTCAATACCTGGTTTTTTTCATCGAGTTCGCACTTGATATCATAGTCACTGCGTTGCTGCCAGTACTTGGGGCCGGGTGCACCACTGGCCAGCCGGTACTCGTTGGGTGTGGGAAATATATTTCCCATTTGTTCAAATTTGTTACCATGGTTACTGCCGGGGTTGTTCTGAGTATTCTGTCCCGCAGCCAGCACCATGACTCCCATGGAGGATAACAGGAAAGCGAATCTTTTCATCTTATATATTATTTTAATGTGTGATGAAGGATTGAAAGCTACCAAATCTATACGAATCAGCACAAAATAAAAGCCGCTCTTGTATGAGCGGCTTAAATAGATTGCCAATCTTATTTGATTGTCAAAATAGTATCAAATGAACTTTAAAATCCTTTTTTCTCCATGGCTTTCTGCATCGGGTTAATGCCCGTTGCCGGCGGCACATTTTGCTTTTGTTTAAAGAGTTTGAATTTGCTGGGTTCTTTAATTGTGCCGGCAGTATTATTGCTTTCATCCACATCGGCCGTTTCTTTATAAGGATCCAGTTTAACAGAGGCTACTTCTTTATCTTTCATAAAGGTCTTCACCACATTCTTTTCATTCTTCCGCCAAACCTGTGCAGGGATTCGTTCGATTTCTTTGGTACCATCTTTATAGGTCCACTCAATAATGATGGGCATTACCAGTCCGCCTTTATTGGTGAAATAGAGCTCATACAAATGTTTACCCGCATATTTTGAACGGCCATTTTCATCAAGGGCCTCCGTTTGCGGACGCATGGTTACGGGATACTTGGTAGAGTCATATTTTTCCAGGTCCCTGTCATACTTCCAGTAGAAATCGCGAAGTGAAGTGTCCTTATCAGTTTCAAACACAATGTTTTTATCCTGTTTGTTTCTGATTTTAGAAATGTCTTCAAAATCATTTACTGAAGGTCTGGCCAGCGAACGATATACGGTACTGTCCTTTGTCAGGGCAGGTACTGCCGTTACATCAGGCACTGCATGCTTCACTGAGTCAATAGAAATATCACAAGCATCTGTTCCATAAAACCATCCTCTCCAGAACCAGTCGAGGTCTTCACCAGTTGCATCTTCAATACTGCGGAAGAAATCGGCCGGGGTAGGGGATTTGAAAGCCCAGCGGCGGGAATATTCCCTGAACGCATTGTCAAATAGCTCACGGCCCACAATGGTCTCACGCAGAATATTCAAACCGGCTGCTACTTTGTCGTATGCGTTTGCTCCAAAATTGTTGATGTTCTCCGAGTTGGTCATGATGGGCTCCAACTGATCCTTGGGCAGTTTCATATAATCTGTGATCTGGAAGGGTGGGCCTCCATCAGAAGGGAATTTATTATCCCAAAGTTCCTGGGCCAGGTATTGCAGATAGGAATTCAGACCTTCATCCATCCAGGTCCACTGGCGTTCATCACTATTCACAATCATGGGGAAGAAGGTATGCCCTACTTCATGGATGATTACCAGGATCGCTGCATTCTTGGCTCCTTCAGAATAACTGCCATCTTTTTCTGCACGCCCCGGATTAAAGGAAATCATCGGGTATTCCATTCCCTGGTTGCCTTCCACACTGATGGCAACCGGATAAGGATAAGGGATCGAGAATTTAGAATAAGTGCGCAGGGTATGGGCCACCGCTTTGGTAGAGAACTTACTGTAAATCGGATAAGCCTCTTTGGCATAATAACTCATGGCCATGGCTTTTTTCCCTTCGATAAAAGCCGGCATGGCATCCCATACAAAACGGCGGGAACTGGTCCAGGCAAAATCACGCACATTATCTGCTTTATAAATCCAGGTTTTTTTAGCCGGGTTGCTGGTTTTTTTAGAAGCCGCTAAGGCTTCATCCAGTGTCACAATCTGCAGGGGTTCTTTTGCCGTTTGTGCTTTCTGCCAGCGGGCCATCTGTGTAGCGCTGAGTGTTTGAGCATAGTTCTGACATTCACCGGTTGCACCCACAATATGATCAGCAGGTACAGTCATGGCTACTTTGAAATTACCAAAGCAAAGAGTGAACTCACCGGTACCGGTGAACTGATGGTTCTGCCAGCCCTGGTCATCGCTATAGCGGCAGAGACGGGGATACCACTGTGTCATGGTATAATTATTATTGCCGTCTTCCATGAAATGCTCATAACCACCGCGGGCACCGCCAAAACGCATGAAATCACCCCGGTTTACAATATTATAATTCCAGTCTACTTTAAAAACAAATTTCTGACCGGGCTTTAATGGCATGGGCAGGTCCACTTTCATCATCGTTTTATTGATGGTATAATTCAGTGGTTTGCCAGCCGCATCTGTGAGTTTAGTAACATTCACACCATAGCCATTGTCCGATCTTTTTTCTTCAAAGCGGTCCAGGAATTTATCCGTGGCCTGCTGGGTGGGCATCCGGTTGGATGTTTCGTACCCGGCATTTTTGGTGGTGCTGTGCTGGTTCTCATCCAGCTGCATCCAGAAATAGCTGAGTACGTCCGGTGAATTGTTGAAATAAGTGATGGTTTCAGAACCGGTGAGTTTATTTCCGGTTTCATCCAGTTCACATTTGATATCATAATCCACTTTTTGCTGCCAGTATTTGGTGCCGGGGGCTCCGCTGGCCGTGCGCTGTTCATTGGGAGTGGGTAATACGGTACCCAATTGTTCAAATTTGTTGGCATGATTGGAATTGCTGTTATTCTGTATCTGTGCCTTTCCGGCAGCCGATACGAGTAACAGGATACCGCTCATTGCAATGATCCTTTTCATGGCTTTCGATTTATTGTGTTTAATATTCATCAAAAAGGGAAACGGTCCAGCAACATTTTAAAGCTGAGACCAAAAGCTGCGGCAGATAAAAAAATCACCCACTCGCGGCGGTTTACTTTCAAAAGGCCGGTAAATATTGCGGCAAGAATCAGTAACACAGTTACCACTACAATCTGTCCAACTTCCAGTCCGATATTGAAACCCAGCAGGCTCCAGCCAATGCTCTGGTCAGATGCCAGCATAAAACGGATACTGTTGGCAAAGCCCATCCCGTGCACGAGTCCGAAAAACAGCGCCAGAAAATAATTGATCCGGATGGATTTGGCAGTGAATTTTTTCTGAAAAAGATTGCTCACAGCCGTGATCACAATGGTCAATGGGATCAGGAATTCCACCCATTTACTATTGAACCGGATCACATCCAGTACACTCAATGCCAGGGTCAGGGAATGACCAATAGTAAAGGCCGTAACCAGGATCAGGACCTGTTTCCAGTCCTTCATCAGATAAATAGCAACCAGTGCCGCAATAAAGAGCTGATGATCCAGCGCATCCTTACTGATAATGTGTTCCCAGCCTAATTTGAAATAAAAACCTATGTCCTGCATCGTATCAATTAAAATAACCGTCCTTACCGTCCCCGCCACTTTCAACAAAAAGCCGGTTGGGGCATCAAAATAATCCAGACTTTTGTAAATCAGCAAATTATTGTGTCAATGGCAGCATGGTTAAATAAATGGCTCCTTTTAACAGTTTCCCCCCTGTTTTTATTGCTCTCCGGTAATTTGCCTTTTCATATTGACCCTGTGAGTCGTCCGCCCGTCCCGCACCCCTTCCATGTCAGCGTGACTGAAATCAACCATAATGCTTCAGAAAAGACCCTCGAAATCAGTTGCAAAATATTCACCGACGATTTTGAAAAAGTGCTGGCTAAAAATTATAAAACCAAGGTGGACCTGATCAATCCTCCCAATAAAGCAGCCATGGACAGCCTTGTGAAGAAATATATTTTCAGTCATCTTTCCATCAAAGCCAATGGTCGCCCTGTTCAATTCAGTTACCTGGGTTTTGAAAACGATCATGAAGCCGCTTTTGGGTATATCGAAGTGGCTAACATTCCTTCTCTTACCCGTCTGGATATTTCTACATCAGTCATGTATGATATGTTCGATGACCAGATGAATATCTTTCATGTCATTGTTAACGGAAACCGCAAAAGCACCAAGTTGAATTACCCTGATAAGGAAACGACACTTTCTTTCTGACTGATAGACTGTCGACTGAAGACTGCCGACTGCCGACTGCCGACTGCCGACTGCCGACTGTCGACTGCTGACTGTCGACTGCTGACTGACCTACTCCTCAATCTCCTCCTTCAATTCCTCGCTCAGCGTCACCAGCAATTTATCAATCCGGTGTCCGTCCATATCCATTACTTCCATATGGAAACCTTTCCAGTCCAGTTTGTCGCCGGTTTTGGGAATTCTTTCCAGTTCATGCAGGATAAAACCCGCCAGGGTATCAAAATCATGTTCACCTTCATTCATCCATTCTGTTTTCTCAAAACGGGTAAGGAAATCATAGAAGGGAATCTGGCCATCAACCAGGTAAGAGCCATCATCTCTTTTGCGGATTTCATAATCATCCACATCAGGCTGTGGCATTTCACCTACGATGGCTTCGAGGATATCATTGAGGGTCAATAGTCCGAGGATACTGCCATATTCATCCACAATAAACGCAGAATGAATTTTGGATTCCTTGAATTTCTCCAGTACCTGGTATGGCGAATTATTTTCAGGAATAAAAAGGGCAGGGTACATGATCTCACGGAAAGGAGTACTGTCCGGTGAAACATAGAGATCTTTAATGGAAACAACGCCTTTGATCTGGTCAATACTGCCATCGCAGATAGGATAGGCAGAATGGGGTTCCTGTAATATTTTTTCTTTGATCTTGTCTTCATTATCATCCAGACTGAACCAGATGATATCACTCCGGTGGGTCATGAGCGAAGTGATATTACGGTCGCCGAGGTGAAACACTCTTTCAATGATTTCCTGTTCGGCCTCATCAATGGTGCCGGCTTCCGTTCCTTCTGTGATCAGGGTCTTGATTTCTTCTTCCGTTACGGCATCTTCTTTCATCCGGCGGATATTGAAAATGCGGAAGAACAGATTACTGGTTTTATTCAGCAGCCATACAACAGGATAAAACAAACGGGCAAAGAAACGCATGGGCCCTGCAGCATTCTTGGCAATTTTTTCGGAACGCAGCAATCCGATCCGCTTAGGAATCAGTTCGCCGAATATGATCGATACAAAAGTGACAACCACCACAATCAGGGCCGTGGAAATCCCCTCCGCATAAGGCTGGAATAACTCCACTCTTTCAATCACTGGTTGCAGGTCTTTGCTGAATTTTTCACCGGAGTATACCCCGGTTACGATGGAGATCAGGGTGATACCGATCTGCACAGCGGAGAGAAAAGTTTCGGGATGACTGGACATTTCGAGTGCCAGTTTGGCCTTTTTATCCCCTCTGTCTGCCTGACCCTCTAACCGGGCTTTTCTGGCAGAAACAAGCGCAATTTCGGACATGGAAAACAGACCATTCACTAAAATAAGAATGCCTAAAATGAAGATATCCATCAGGATGAACCAGTTGGTTAATCATCGAAGATAGTGAATTCGGACAGTTTAGGGGTTTCGGATAGCATGGGGACCGGACAGTTCTCCGGGTACTGAGGAGAATCAGCAATTTTTTTTCATTCTAATGCTAAGTTAGTATGAATTTTTTAAGGCAAAACCAGCCTCATGCCCACCAAAACGCTACACTACCTGTTAGTGAGCGGCATTTTCTTTTTGCTGCTGATGAGCATTTTGCGCCTGGTTTTTCACATGGTATTTCACCTATCAGGGGATTCACTCCGTTTTGAAACTTTGTGGCTGGGTTTACGGTATGATGCAAGGGTAGTAGGAATTTATCTATTTCTGCTTTGGCTTCCCGGCCTTTTTTATGCTTTTCGCCCGTTTCAACATAAAGCCGCCAGAATCTATTTACTGGGCTTGAGCTGGTTATTGGGAGTACTGATTATTCTTTTGTACAGTTTTGATTTTGCCCATTTTGCCTATCTCCGCCAAAGATTAAACGCCAGTGTCCTTAGTTATACGGCGGATGCGGGCATCTCATTGACCATGGTATGGGAATCCTATCCAGTTTTTAAAGTACTGCTGGGGTGGGTCCTTGCATTTTTAGGACTCTGGTTCGTTATCCGGCACCTGTACCGTCACTCATCCCGAATAACTGATACTGTTTCCAAAAAGAAAAAGGCGCTTACCTATGTCATCAGCTTTGTCCTGATTGCCCTGATTATATTTGGAAAGATCGGACAGTTCCCGCTCCGATGGAGTGATGCATATCGTTTTGGAAATGATTATCAATCCAACCTCTGCCTGAATCCTTTTCAGAGTTTCGCCAGCAGTTTTAAGTTCCGGCATGCAGGTTACGATCTCAATCGGACGCACCAGTATTACCCGCTGATCGCAAAAGCAATTGGTATTGATCATCCCGATACCGGCCAGCTCTCATTTATGAGGAATATTGTTATTCCTGATTCGGCCATTGCCAGTAAACCCAATATTGTACTGGTGATTTGTGAAAGTTTCAGTGCCTATAAAAGCTCCATGTGGGGAAACCCCCTGAATACCACTCCTTATTTTGATTCACTTTGTCAGCATGGATATTTTTTCAAAAACTGTTTCTCTCCTGCTTACGGAACTGCCAGGGGTGTATGGGCCATCATGACCGGAATACCGGATGTATCTGAAATCAAAACAGCCAGCCGGAACCTGTCGATGGTAGATCAGCGAAATATTGTAAATGATATCAGTAATTATGAGAAGATGTATTTTATAGGCGGCAGTGCCAGCTGGGCCAATATCAGGGGTGTGCTGAAGGGGAATATTGAAGGACTCCGGCTCTATGAACAGCAGGATTATCATTCACCGGTCTTGAATGTGTGGGGGATCAGTGATAAAAACCTTTTCCTGGAAGCCAACCAGGTGATAAAAAAAGAAAAGGGTCCATTTATTGCCGTGATTCAGACCGCCTATAATCATCGTCCATATACGATTCCAAAAGAAGACGAGGCCGCCATTCAGCAACGGAGTTTTCCAAAGGACACATTGGAGAAATATGGGTTCTGGTCCGATGCTGAAATGAATGCCTTTACCTACATGGATTATACGTTTAAAGTATTCATGCAGGCGGCATCCCGGGAAAAGTATTTTAATAATACCATTTTTGTTTTTGTAGGTGATCACGGTATCCGGGGCAATGCCGGGAATATGATGCCGAAAGTATGGACCGACCAGGGACTGACCACCCAGCATGTACCCCTGCTCTTCTATGCGCCCTGGTTCTCCGCCGGGGTCAGCGATAAAAAAGTTTCCCAACTGGATATCATCCCTTCTGTTTGCCACCTGGCAGGAATACCGGTTACCAATTCTTCACTGGGCCGCGATGTTTTTAGCAGCAATAGCGACAGCAGCCTGATAGGGGATCATACTTTTGTAACCGATCCTGACCAGAAACTCATCGGGCTCCTGAGCCACAAGTACTATTATAAGTATGAATTAATGACTGGAAGGGAAAGCATCTTTTCCCTGCTGGATAATCACCTGCTTTCACCCAATGAACCAGGAGACAGTCTGCTGGCAATAATGCGCAACCTGACCATGGGTTATTATGAAACCTCCCGCTATTTATTGTTGAATAACAGGAAATAAATCAGTTTGACAGGCCGCCCGGTGTTTTCTTTTCAAAACCAACATAACGGTTAAACAACCAGGCGGTAAGTGTTCCATAAAAAAATCCAAGCAAAGCGCCGCAAATAACATCCGCCGGAAAATGTACCCCAACATATACCTGGGCAAAAGCAATCAGTCCGGCCCAGAGAAAGCCCAGGTATACCCAGCCCTTCAATAAATGCCGGAACGTAAAGAAGAAAAAGCAGGCCATTCCAAAATGATTGGCGGCATGATTCGATGTAAAACCAAAACCTGCCGGACAGGGTACCAGCATTCTGACCGTCCCCAGTAAATCCGGATCATTACAGGGTCTGATTCTCTCAAATCCGTACTTAAAAATATTGGTACCGGTAAGATCGGTAAGGGCGACCGTAAGGATAAAAAAAAGAATCCATCCGATGGCGCGCTGCCTGAATTTTGCCACAACAAATACGAGCAATGCCAGATAAAGCGGATACCAGTGCTGTTGTTTTCTCATAAAAGGCATGATCGCATCAAATACCGGATTGGCACAATGGGTATTGATGGCACGGAACAGACTTTTATCCCAGATGATCAGTCTTTCAAGGAAAGTAATAGACAACCACAGCATACAGGCAAAAATAGGGCTTGCTCATTATTTTAAAGAAAGGAGATGGGACTGACACAAATGCGCATCAAAAACAGCTAAATAGCTTATTTTGCGTGGCACCAGCATCCATTCAATTCTGCAATGCTCAGGAAATATCGCATACCTAAGACCATTTTGTGGGTGATCAATCTCCTGCTCATTTTCCTGCTTATTTTTACCCTGTACCGGCTGGTCACTTTTTTAGCATTCCGTCCAAAGAACATTTCATTCGGGAATGCATTTCCGGCTTTCTGGATGGGACTTCGATATGATCTGCGCTGGATCTCTTTTGTACTGCTCCCGATCGTGTTGTTCAGTTTAACGCCAAGGCTATCTCCTTTTTATTCCTCCCGCAACAAAAAATGGTGGACCTGGTACCTGGCCATCGTCACCTTCATCATCTTTTTCTTTTTTGCGGCAGGCTTTGGCAGTTTCTCATATAATAAGACTCCTTTGGATGCCGGGGCGATGAATTTTGCGGAAGACTTCAAAATTTCCTGGCGAATGATCAGCCAGACCTATCCATTGTTCTGGATGTTGCTGGGATTGATCGTCGCTGTTTTATTTTTCCGCTGGATGTACCACCGCAGTCACTGGCAGGTGATTAACCGCACGGAAGGTTTGGGGATTCCTTACCGCCGTAAACATTTTGTGATCGCAGCACTTGTACTGCTCTTTTTTTCCTGGGGTAATTTTTCCTGGCCCCCCTTATCCCGCAACGATTGTTTCCAGTTCAATAATAGTTTCAAATCTTATCTTTCCCTCAATCCCTTACAGAATTTCTTTGCCACACTCCGATTACGCAAACCTGATTTTAATGAGCGAAAAGCCAGGGATGCTTACCCTGTCATGGCAGAATGGATGCAGTTTAATGATCGGAACAGTTTTACATTCCGAAGAGAAATCGGCCCCCGCAGCAGTTCACTGGAAAGCAAACCCAATATTGTACTGGTGCAATGTGAGTCATACAGTATGTATAAAAGCAGCATGAGCGGGAATCCGCTGAATGCCACTCCTTACTTCGACAGTCTGAGCCGGCAGGGGATCTTCTTTGAACGATGCTTTACCCCGCATTTCTCAACAGCACGTGCCTTATTTGCCATATTATCAGGTATACCGGATGCACAGTTATTTAAATTCTCCAGCCGGAACCCTGAAGCAGTAAAGCAGCATACTATCATTGACAATTTTGCTGACTACAGCAAACATTATTTTCTGGGAGGGGACCCGGAATTTGGCAATTTCCAGGGCGTACTGAATAATATCAATGACCTGCAAGTGCATGCCGGCAAAAGACCCGGCACGCCGGATGTAAATGTGTGGGGGATCAGTGACAAAGCCCTGTTCCTGGAAGCGAATGAAGTATTCCGGAAACAGGCAAAACCTTTTTTTGCATATATACAGACATCCGGTAACCACCGCCCTTTTGATAAAACCATGGCCAGTACTGATACGGATTTTATCAGAGTCAGTGTAGAAACCGAAACATTAAAGAAGTATGGTTTTGAATCGGTAGATGAATTCAATGCCTTCCGCTATTTTGATTATTGTGTACAGCAATTTCTGGCAGCGGCACAAAAAGAAAGTTATTTCTCCAATACCATTTTTGTTTTTGTGGGTGATCATGGTGTTGCCGGTAACGCAGAAGCCATTTATCCGCCGGTATGGACCGAACAGCGATTGACTGATGAACATGTGCCGCTCCTCTTTTATGCCCCGCAATTATTAACGGCCCAGCGCAGAAAGGAAGTGGTTTCCCAGATTGATGTGCTGCCTACCATTGCGGGAATGCTGCATCAGTCCTATGTGAATACCACACTTGGACGTGATCTGCTGGATCCTGTCAAAAAATACAATTTTGCCTTTATCACCAATACGGCAGATGTAGTGGGTATGGTGAGCGATGATTTTTATTATACCCGGAATATTAATTCCAGCGAAGAACAACTGACGCCCATGCACACCGGAGCCTCCAGGTTCAGTAAAATGCAGCAGGACTCCGCCAAAAAGAAATTGTCTGAATTTACCGGTGCCTTTTTTGAAACAGCGAAATACCTGATTATGAAGAATGAGAAAGAGTAGTTGGCAGTCGACAGTCAGCAGTCTACAGTCAGTCAGTCGACAGTCAGCAGTCTACAGTCAGCAGTCTGTCAGTTTATCAGTCAATCAATATAGCAGTATCTGCGCCGGAAGCGGAGCGGGAATGATGAATCGTAAATCTCGTTTCTTCCCTGTCAACTACTAAACTTGTCAACATTTAAACTTCTCAACCTCTCAACTACTCAACTACTCAACTACTCTTCATCTATTTCCTCGCCAGCAGTATCAATCTGGGTGTTTTCCGGATGTCGTAGGCGCCCAGCTGGTAATCACCAAACACTTCCTGCACCTGCATGCCCTGGTAGGCCAGCATATCGGTAAAATCACCGAGGTTAAATTTGGCAACTTTCTCAGTGTATACCAATGGCTTTTTGAGTGCCGGATCCGTTACCGTAATTTTTTTATGAAAATGGGTTTCATCATCCCAGCGGTGAATCTGGTAAAGACTGTCTCCAATCTGTTTTTCTTCCTCATGCACCAGCCTCTCTTCTGCAAAATGAACATTCAGGTAGTCAATTACAAAAACGCCACCAGGTCTTAAGCTCTTGCCGATGGTACGGATGGCATCGTCATGTTCCCGCCTGGTTTTGAAATAGCCAAAACTGGTAAAGAAATTAAAAGCATAATCAAAATAATTTCCCCAGAATGGAAGTCGCATATCATGCACATAAAAATCGAGATGATCAGATGCAGATTGAAGGGCGGTTTCGATACTGGCCGGGGAAATATCAATGCCGGTCACCTGGAAACCAAGCGCTGCCAGAATTTTACTGTGCCGGCCCTTGCCGCAGGCTACATCCAGCATCCGGGAACCGGGAACAGGCCGGAGGTGCCCGATCAGGGTCTGTATAAACGCATCTGCCTCCTTTTCGTCCCGCTCAAAATACAGTTTGTGGTAGTAAATGGAATTGAACCAGTCCTTGTACCATGCTTTTTCGGCCATGCGCAAAAGTAAGCAGCCCATATTAAATGGGTTGCTGGCGAAAACTGTATTTTTGCCGGCACCCATTTTCAACCCTAAATTGACCTATCAGCAGTGGCTTTAATCAAGAGTATTTCAGGAATCAGAGGAACCATTGGCGGAACACCGGGAGATAATCTTACTCCGGTTGATATTGTAAAATTTACCGCCGCTTACGGAACGATCATCGCCGAAGGCAAATCCAATACAACAATCGCAGTAGGCCGGGATGGCCGTATCAGTGGTAATCTGGTACAGGCCCTGGTGGTTAATACACTAGCCGGTCTAGGAATTGATGTAATTGACCTTGGACTATCCACCACACCTACGGTTGAAATGGCCGTCAAAATGGCCGGAGCAGATGGAGGGATTATTCTCACCGCCAGTCATAACCCCAAAGAATGGAATGCACTGAAACTCCTGAACCAGGAGGGTGAGTTTATTGATGCGGAAACCGGTGCCAGGGTTTTGGAACTGGCCGCCGCGGAAAAATTCAATTTTGCTCCGGTTGATAAACTGGGGAAGGTAACCGTGGATGACACTTATATGCAACAGCATATTGATGCCATCCTGCAGTACCCGCTGGTGAATACCCGGCTGATCAAGAAACAGGATTTTAAAATTGTGGTGGATGCGGTGAACTCAACCGGTGCCACATTTGTACCAGCCCTCTTGCATGCGTTGGGCATCAATGAAGTGATTGTATTAAATGGAGAAATAAATGGCCGTTTTGCCCATAACCCGGAACCCTTACCAGAACACCTGTCTGAACTCAGTGCAGAAGTGGTGAAACAACAGGCCCATCTCGGTATTGCCGTTGATCCGGATGTGGACCGGCTTTGTTTTGTTTGTGAGGACGGTACTATGTTTGGCGAAGAGTATACGCTTGTAGCTGTGGCAGATTATATATTGGGAAAGATAAAGGGAAACTCGGTCAGCAATATGAGCAGTACCAAGGCCCTGAAGGAAATCACGCAGAAACACGGGGGTAATTATTATCCTTCTGCCGTAGGGGAAGTGAATGTGGTGAAAAAAATGAAGGAGGTGAATGCAGTCATTGGCGGTGAAGGCAACGGTGGCATCATAGTCCCGGATTTTCATTATGGCCGTGATGCTCTGATCGGTATCGGTCTTTTCCTCAGTCACCTGGCAGCCTTTGGAAAAAGCATTAAATCTCTTCGGAATACTTATCCCGATTATTTTATATCAAAGAATAAAATTGAATTACCGGCTACTGGCGGGAAAGCGATTGATGTACCATCCATATTTGAAAAGATCAGCAAGAAATACAGCAAGCATCCCATCAATTCGGAGGATGGTTTAAAGATTGAGTTTGACAATGACTGGGTGCACCTGCGGACTTCCAATACAGAACCCATCATCCGGATTTATGCGGAAAGCGACCTGGAGACAAAGGCCGGTAATATGGCCATGCAACTGATGCGGGATATCCGGGAATTCAGCAGCCAGTAAAACTGAGCAGGTTCATCTTTCATCAGTTTACAGGAGACTATCTTTGTATCATTCATCACCGATTGCAGCCCTACTATTATGACCCGAATCTACTTTGATAATGCCGCTACTACCGCACTCGATAAAGAAGTGCTGGACGCCATGTTGCCCTATCTGACTGATCATTTTGGGAATCCATCCTCCATTTATTCTTATGGAAGGGAATCCCGGCTGGCAGTGGAAACGGCCCGTAAAACGGTGGCAAAGATCCTGAATGCCAATCCCGGTGAAATCTTTTTCACCAGCGGCGGAACGGAAAGTGATAATATGGCTATTGCATCGGCTATCCATGATCTGGGCTGCCGGCATATCATCACTTCACCCATTGAGCACCATGCGGTACTGCATGCCGTAGAGCATTTTGACCGGGATGATGTGGTGAGCAGCAGTTTTGTGAAAGTGCTGCCTGATGGTCATGTTGACCTGAACGACCTGGAAGAGCAGCTGGCTGCACAAACAAAGCGCTGCCTGGTTTCTCTGATGCATGCCAACAATGAAATCGGAAACCTGCTGGATATCTACAAAGCCGGTGAAATCTGTAAAAAATACAACGCCATTTTCCATTCCGATACGGTGCAAACCGTCGGGCATTACAAAATTGATCTTCGAAACAAACCTGTTCATTTTGCCACCGGTGCCGGACATAAATTTCATGGCCCCAAGGGCGTCGGGATTCTCTATATCAATGATAATATCAAAGTTCGTCCCATGATTCACGGGGGAGGGCAGGAGCGCAATATGCGGGCCGGTACAGAAAATACATATGGTATTGTCGGGTTTGCCAAAGCCCTGCAATTAGCTGATGCATCGCTGGAGAAAGACAGCGCTTATATTCAGTCGCTCAAAACTTATATGATCGAACAGCTGCAGCAGCAGATCAAAGGCGTACAGTTCAATGGTGATTATAAAGGCCAAAGTCTCTATACTGTATTAAATGTTTCCTTCCCCAAAACGGAAAGATCAGAAATGATTCTCTTTAACCTGGATATGCAGGGGATTTGTGTTTCAGGTGGCAGTGCCTGCAGTAGCGGTGCGGATGTGGGTAGTCATGTGATCCGGGCCATCAACAATAACCCCAACCTGGTACCCGTGCGTTTCTCTTTTTGTAAGCACAATACCCGGGAAGAAGTGGATGCGGTTATCGGACTTATCAGAGATTTGCTCTGATCCCCGGGCAGCATTTCCCCTGTCAAAGCAGTCTGACTATCAAAATTGACAATGAAGCTCATTTCTATCACAGCCCTCTTTTTTTTGAGCTTATCTTTTTCCTGCAAAAAGGAAAAGAAAGAAAATTGTGAATCCTATCTCGAGATCACCAAGGTTTCCATTTCTCCGGCTTCTAATGTAACCAATAGTATTATTTTTAATTTGGATGCGTATGGCCCCAATCTTTGCTATAGTTTTAAACAATTGAACATCAGTAAAACTGGTGATAAATCCTACGATATTAAAGTAATTGCCGGTGTTCCCTGCAAGCCGACAGTTTGTGCACAGGCCCTTTATCAAATCAATCCTACAGGTACGATCAGCGCCGTAACAGCCGGCACTTATACCCTCCGTTTTTATAACGGTTCTTCCCTCTTTACCCAACTGACCGTTACTATTTAACAAAATGTTTGAGACTTGACGAAAAAAAATTTTGGAGTCTACGATAATTTCGTAATCTTTACGAAAATTTCGTAGAAATGGAAAAACTCACCCATACAGAAGAAGAAACCATGCAGGCGGTCTGGCGCACCGGTGAAGGCAATGTAAAAGCCTTTATGGAGTACCTGGAAGAGGGGATGCCTTATACCACCGTAGCCTCAATTGTCAAGAACCTGGAAAAGAAAGGGTACCTGCAAAGCCGGTTGATCGGAAATACCTACCTCTACAGTCCTGCTGTTTCCGAAGAAGAATACAAGAAGAAGTTCATGGGAAATGTAGTGAAAGAATATTTTGATAATTCTTACAAGGAGCTGGTTAACTTTTTTGTAGAGCAGAAAAAGCTCTCTGCCAAAGAACTGAAAGAAATCATTCAGCTCATTGAAAAAGGTAAATAATTAACCCCTTAAAAGATCAGCATGGTTGCCATTTTATATTACCTGCTCAAAGTATCAATCAGCCTGGCGCTGGTATTCCTTTTTTATCAGCTGGTATTAAGAAAACTTACTTTTTATAACTGGAACCGCTGGTTCCTGCTGGGATACTCTTTATTATCTTTTATCATTCCATTTTTCAATATTTCTCCGGTACTTGAAAAAAATGACTGGTCAGGCAGCCAGGTGATCAACTGGGTACCGGTTGTCCAGTCCCAGTCAGTAGCGGGTATTGCCACCAAAGAATCATCCATTTCTTTTATCGATGTAGCGGGATTACTGCTTCTCTCCGGGATGGTCCTGATGTTTGTCCGACTCCTGCTGCAATTACTTTCATTCCGGAAAATGGTTAAGAAAGCTTCCTGTCTGTCAGATCAGGGAATGAAATTATATGAAGTCAATGCCCCCATTATTCCTTTTTCTTTTGGGAATTCCATTTTTATTAACCGGGAACTGCATACAGCAGCAGAATTGCAGGAAATCATACGGCATGAGTTTGTCCATATCCGTCAACGGCATAGTATCGACATACTCTGGACAGAATTGCTTTGTTTGCTGAACTGGTTCAATCCCTTTGCCTGGATGCTGAAAGAAGCCATCCGGCAAAATCTGGAATTTATTGCTGATCAGGAAGTGCTGGAACATGGCATTCCTAAAAAAGAATACCAGTACCTGTTGCTGAAAGTAACAGGGAATAATCAATACAGTATAGCAACCCCTTTTAATTTCTCTTCATTAAAAAAACGTATAGCCATGATGAACAAATTACAAAGCGCCCGGGTACACCTGGTGCGATTCCTCTTTATCCTGCCCCTGCTGGCGGTATTGCTGCTGGCATTCCGCAGTCAATGGGACAGCGAGAAAAAAACAGAAACTAAAGAACAGAAAGTGTACGTAGCCGGATTGGTGGTTGATGCCGGCACCATGAAACCATTGGGAAATGCGTCAATCTATGTAAAGGAAAAAAATATCACGGCTCAAACTGATTCTAAAGGGTATTACTTACTTGAAATTCCATTTGAAAACCGGCCGCTTTCATTTACCATGCTGGTAACTAAACCAGGCTATGGGTCTTTGCTGCAAACTGAAAACTGGGGCAATTTTACAGAAGACCATATCTACCAGCGTTATAGTAAGTCGGTTGAATTTTTTGGACTCTCCCCTGAAGGATCAAAAGACCTTTCATTTTCAAACCTGGTTGGAAACGGGAATATATTGAAAGATATCAGCTTTGAAACGGTGTATCCGCTGTTGAAACAAATTAATAATGCGGCCGGATTGCCTTCATCAAATTTGTCAATCAATGATACGGTCCCTGCACCGGGATCCGTGAATGATCTCAATGAAAAAGGCTACCAAATCTCGATTACAGATACTAAAGGAAATTGTACGGTTGTAGTCAAAGACCGGAATAACAAAGTGGTAAAAAGAATATTGCTGACGGAATGGTCGCAAAAAGAAAATTATTATGAAGGGTTGTATGGTGCCTTACCTCCACCGCCGCCCCCTCCGCCACCGCCTGGTAAAGCTGCAATTTATGAGGTAGTTCCCGATGTATCTGCCACACCGGGGAAACTCGTCAAAGGGGTTGTATTGGAAGAGAGACGGATACCTCCGGCACCACCAGCCCCTGCGATCCCTGTTAAATTGCCCGATCATGTGAAAAGTATCAGTATCCAGAACGATAAGGCCGAAGTGAAACTGAAAAACGGAATTACAGAAACCTATCTTTTTAGTGACCCGGCCCAGGAAAAAGCATTTGAAAAAAAATATGGTAAACTGCCCGAACCTCCCCCGCCACCACCAGCTAAAACTGTGAAGGGTACACAGATCTATGAAGAACGCCCGGTGGAAGGCCCTATTACGGAAAAGAGGGTGGAAGTCAGAGGAATGAATTTGGGGAACGATTTACTCTCAGAACATATCATTTACATGGTGGACGGAAAGAAAACAAGTCTTGCGGAAGTAAACCTGATCGCACCATCTGTTATCAGCAAGGTCAATGTAATCAAAGACAAACAGTCGCTGCTATCTTATGGCGAAGCTGGTAAAGATGGCGTAGTTGAAATCACTACAAAACCCACAGAGGAAGCAAGGATAAATGGTATAGTAACAGTCAAGGGACTGGATCTCAACCGGACAGACGCTTCTTTGAATAATCCTGGTTCGGGAGAAAATGTGATGATCAAAACAAAAGAAAAAGAGCCATTGTATATTTTAGATGGTAAAGAAATCAGCAAAACAGAAATGCAGCAAAAACTGGCTAACAGTATTGAGTCAGTAAGGGTATTAAAAGATAAAGAAGCAACGGATCTTTACGGTGATAAGGGAAAGAATGGAGTAGTGATTGTTACATCCAAAAAGAAATAAAAGAAGTTGAGCCGTTTTTTATCAATTCGGCAGAGAAGAATTTTCAGCATGTTGCCCGGCTCGTCCGGGCAATTTTTTTTACAGGTAATACCAGGGATTTCTTTTCGCAGCCCAGATATAGCGGCGCATATTTCTCCAGAATGCAAGCACCATATAAATGATAATGGGGGAGCCCATCGTGAGAATTGATGTATACATGAAATATTGACGGATCCGGCTGGTTGCAATGCCCATCCGGTTGCCAATGGCCGAACAAACGCCAAAGGCATTCCATTCTACAAAGCTTTTCAGTTTGTTCATAGTCCTAATATATAAAATTTGAACAATACCGCCAAGATGGAGTTATAGAGACAGGCGATTTTTGTACTTTTGCCATGATTTTTTAACAACCTTAAAGCTCCCCACATGGTATTTGACCTGGATCTGATTAAAAAGACATACGCTGAAATGCCAGCCAAAGTGGATGCCGCCCGTAAAGCACTGGGCCGCCCCCTGACCCTGGCTGAAAAAATTCTCTATGCTCACCTCTGGAAAGGCATTGATATCAAGGATTTTAAGCGAGGAAAAGATTATGTGGATTTTGCTCCGGACCGGGTAGCCATGCAGGATGCCACCGCCCAGATGGCCCTCCTTCAATTCGATACCACCGGCCGGAAAAAAGTCGCTGTTCCCTCTACCGTGCACTGCGATCACCTGATCGTGGCCAAAACGGAGGGGAAGGCCGATTTAAGTAAAGCAGTTTCTGATAATGAGGAAGTCTACAATTTCCTGGCTTCCATTTCAAATAAATACGGAATCGGTTTCTGGAAACCCGGCGCCGGTATCATCCACCAGGTAGTTTTAGAAAATTATGCCTTCCCCGGGGGAATGATGATCGGGACCGATAGCCATACCGTGAATGCAGGAGGATTAGGAATGATCGCCATTGGTGTGGGTGGAGCAGATGCCTGCGATGTAATGGCAGGATTAAGCTGGGAATTACTCATGCCCAAACTGATTGGTGTAAAACTAACCGGTAAACTCAGTGGTTGGACAGCTCCCAAAGATGTGATCCTGAAAGTAGCAGGCATCCTCACTGTAAAAGGAGGAACCAATGCTATTGTGGAATATTTTGGAGAAGGCGCTACTTCCATGAGTTGTACGGGTAAAGGAACCATTTGTAATATGGGTGCAGAAATCGGAGCCACTACCTCTACATTCGGATACGATGAAAGTATGGCTCGTTACCTGCAATCAACCGGCCGTGCTGATGTGGCTACTGCCGCTGATGCCATCAAAGAATACCTCACCGGAGATGCAGATGTATATGCCAACCCTGAAAAATATTTTGACCAGGTGATCGAGATTAACCTGAGCGAACTGGAGCCCCATCTCAACGGTCCTTTTACACCTGACCTGGCAACGCCGGTTTCCCAAATGAAAGAAATGGCCGCCAAGAACGGATGGCCTACAAAGGTTGAAGTAGGTTTGATCGGTAGCTGTACAAACTCTTCTTATGAAGATATCAGCCGGGCGGTGAGTCTGGCCCGCCAGGTGGCAGAAAAAGGCTTAAAGACAAAAGCAGAATTCACCATTACTCCTGGTAGTGAACTGGTGCGGTACACCATTGAAAGGGATGGCTTCCTGGAAACCTTTGCCAAAATAGGTGCCACCGTTTTTGCCAATGCCTGCGGGCCCTGTATTGGTATGTGGGATCGGATGGGTGCGGAAAAACAGGAAAGGAATACCATCGTGCATTCCTTCAACCGGAACTTTGCCAAGAGAGCGGATGGTAATCCCAACACACTGGCATTTGTTGCTTCCCCTGAACTGGTAACAGCTTTGGCGATTGCCGGGGACCTGACATTCAATCCGCTGACAGATACATTAACCAATGATAAAGGAGAACAGGTAAAACTGGATCCCCCAACGGGAGATGAATTGCCGATAAGAGGTTTTGCTGTGGAAGATGCCGGCTATCAGGCTCCTGCAGAAGATGGAAGCGGCGTTATTATAGCCGTGAAATCTGATAGTAAACGCTTACAACTGCTCTATCCCTTTGCAGCCTGGGAAGGAACAGACTGGAAGGGATTGAAACTCCTGATCAAAGCCAAGGGCAAGTGTACCACTGACCATATCTCCATGGCCGGTCCCTGGTTAAAATTCCGCGGACACCTGGATAATATCAGTAATAATCTGCTGATCGGTGCCACCAACTTTTTTAATGAAAAAACAGATACCGTAAAAAGCCAGCTGACCGGTGAATACGGAACCGTTCCCAATACCCAGCGTGCTTACAAAGCGGCGGGCATTGGTACCATTGTGGTAGGTGATGAAAACTATGGAGAAGGATCCAGCCGGGAGCATGCTGCCATGGAGCCACGTCATCTTGGAGTGCGTGTGGTACTGGTTAAATCCTTTGCCCGTATCCATGAAACCAACCTGAAAAAGCAGGGAATGCTGGCCATCACCTTTGCGGATAAAGAAGACTATAATAAAATCCTGGAAGATGACAGCATTGATATCAATGGTCTGATCGGCTTTGCACCCGGCCAGCCACTGGAACTGGTGCTGCACCATGCCGATGGCAGCAGTGATACTATCCAGGTGAATCATAGTTATAATGCCCAGCAGATCGAATGGTTCAAGGCCGGCGGGGCACTCAATGTGATTCGTTCAGAATTTGCAAAAGGATAATGCTACTCCATTGAAATAGTTAAGGCCGGTCAGTGACCGGCCTTTTTCTTGTCTGTACTTTTATTACAATCATTTTCTGTTACGGACGAACTGCAGCTCCTTGTTTATCTGTGACGATCGAAACAAGTAAACGGCCATCCGGAATTTCACTGGAACGGTAGTACAGTTTCAGCACATCGGTTTCATTCTTACGCAGACTGATCAGGTCACTGACCCGGCATTGCATACCTGCCTTGGTATTTTCTTCATTACCAAATGATAATTCCCGCAAGGTTTTATTCCCGCTGTCTTTTACAATCAGCACCCGTTCTTTACCAGGTTGTCCGCAATGATAATACCGAAAACTAATTTCATCATTTGCAGTGCCGGCTGCGAAACGAAGGGTATGGGGCTTGTTTAAATCAGTCCCAAAACGCTGCAGCACCAGTTTACCATTGAGGTACACTTCAAAACCTTCCCCTCCCGGAGCATTGGCAAAGGAGAAAAGTGTTAAGCAGGGGATCAGCAGCAAGGCGATCCGGGTCATTAATTTTTTCATGGCGATTTTTTAAGATGATCAGAAAAATGGATTGACCCAGTGAAGTAAAGGCACAGACTAGTCGTGTAAAAATTCCTTTGACAAGCAGCAGCAGGGGAATGACGTAATGCAGTTATCCTTTCTTTTTCCGGGAGAAAAGCCAGATAAAAAATACCAGGACCAGGAGTCCTGTTGAGCCATATACATAGTAACTGAGGGGCATTGGACTGGGAAGTTAATGGATCAGGGGGAGTTGAAATCATTTTTATCAATGTTTAAACATTAAAAGTCGGATAATAACCCTACCTTTAGAAAGGAATGGAAAGGAAGCAATTCATTTATTCATTAACCGGAGGAGTTATCGCCATGAGCGGAATAGCAGCATTTAAACAGTTTACGGATGCTTTAAAAGAGCAGGAAACAAAGATGCCCGTCTTATTTGTCGGACATGGCTCTCCCATGAATGGAATTGAAAACAATGATTTTTCACGAGCCTGGGAGAAAACCGGCAAAGAGTTACCTCTTCCCAAAGCGGTTCTGGTGATTTCAGCTCACTGGCTCACCAGGGGAACGCAGATTACTGCCATGGATCATCCAAAAACGATCCATGATTTCGGGGGATTTCCCCGTGCATTGTATGAAGTACAATACCCTGCACCTGGTGATCCGCGGCTGGCTGCGGAAACCCGTGACCTGATTCAATCTACCGCGGTAACGCTGGATCACGAGTGGGGGCTCGATCATGGTACCTGGACGGTGGTGAGAAGAATGTATCCTGATGCCAGTATCCCTGTATTGCAATTGAGTATCGACTATGCAAAGCCGGCTGAATGGCATTATAACCTTGGAAAGGAACTGGCGAAACTCCGTAAAAAAGGAGTACTGATCATCGGGAGCGGCAATATGATTCATAATCTGGGAATGGTAGCCTGGGATAAACTGGAAACACCGGGATATGGATACGACTGGGCCATTGAAATGCATGATTTATTCAGGAAAAAAATCATTGCGGGAGATCACCAGTCACTGATCAATTATCAGTCCCTGCATCCTTCCGCCAAACTGGCCATTCCCACACCAGATCATTATTACCCCCTGATGTATATTCTCGGGTTGCAGGATAAGGGGGAGGAACCCGAATTTTTTAATGATCAGCTGGTAGCAGGCTCCCTGAACATGACTTCCGTTAAATTTGCTGGAAAGCAAAACTGATATGAAAAGGCTGAAGCCGGAAGTAGATATTGTAATGGATCTTTTAAAGGATGTGGCCGAAGCGAATCCGGGAAACAGTTTTGCCCAAAGCATACTGATTCAATATCAGGAAAGGGGAGGGCTGAGTAAAAAACAATTACAGGGCCTGTACGGCAAAGCGGAAAAATTACCAGGAATTTCAATTGCAAAACTGGCGACCCTGGAAGCGATCATTCTCAGGAAAAATGAAAAGACCCGATCGCCAAAACCGGAAATAAGGCCTTTGTATGAAAAGGAGGAAAAAACCGGTTTACAGATCAAGGCCATTTTAGAGCGGTTTCCTGACCATAAACAGGTGAAATACCTGCAGGCAAAATATGAGAATAATGAGCCCTTAACGAGTGCCGAACTGCTTGATCTTCAACGAATTTTCAAGGCCCTTAAATAAATAGTATTTTGAATGACTAAAGGCAACCCGGGTAACAAAAATGACGTTTATTATATCAATACAACACACACTTGCTGTCTGCTGAGGAACTAACTTATCATGTTGCGGCTGCTGGCCGTAATAGCAGGGAGAGCCAAAAAATGATTTACAGCTCCTTCTATGGGTATGCCATGGCCATTTGTGACCGATATGCCGGAAATCAGGATGATGCGATGGAAATACTGAACGACGGGTTTCTCAAAGTTTTCAGGGAAATTCATCATTACAGTCCGGCTTATGCCGATGTAGTCAGTTCCTTTAAAGGATGGCTAAGAAAGATTATGGTGTATACATCAATTGATCATTTCAGGAAGAACCAGAAACACCAGGTACTCACACAGCTGGATAATGTGGTTTACCAGGTGCAATCATCTGCAGATGATGCACTTGATAAAATTTCATATGAAGAAATCATCCGCTCTGTCCAGCTATTATCACCCGGATACAGAACGGTATTCAATCTCTTTGTGATTGAAGGCTGGAGCCATGATGAGATTGCAGACCATCTTGGTATATCGACAGGGACTTCAAAGTCAAATCTGTCGAAAGCCAGAAGACAATTACAAAAGATACTTTATAAGTATAACGAAATACAAGTAACCAGAAATGTTGTCTGAAGAGTTTGATAAAAAGATCAGGGAAGCTGCCCAACACCACCACCCGGCCTACGATGAAAGGGCATGGGCTGGTATGAAGAAGCAGCTGGACAAACACATGCCTGTAGAAGATGATCGCAGAAGAAGAGGTTTATTCTTCCTCCTGATCTTCCTTCTGCTGGGCGGAGCTGTAGCTTTATACCAGTGGGGACCATTTGCTAAAAAAGACAAATCAACGCCTGCATCCGTTTTGGCGAACAGACAGCAACCCGCCAACTCAGAGCCTCCTTCTGAAAAAAATCAATCTGTTCCGGCTCCGGCTAATTCGGAGAATACAGCATCAACTGTTTTGAATGAAGCCCCCTCTGCAATTACCAATGACAATCAAATTGACAAAGATGCGGGCACCAGTCAACAAGAATTAAATAAACCAGCTGCTGAAAGGCAGGTGCGTCCGGATGCAATAAAACAAAACCCGGTTAAGGATAATCCATCTTTTATCTCACAGACAGCAACCAGGGGCAGCAAACAAAAAAGTAGACCTGTAAACTCCCGGCAACAGTCTGGTATTAAACAGCAGTCTGCCAACGTAGCTGCAAAAAGTATAAACAAGCAACCTGGCACAGTGCAGCCTGAAAATCTTCCGCCTCCACCTGCAGCAGAAACCGTTGCAAGCATTCCCGCGGGCGAACAGAAATCAACAACAAATTCTGCTGTTCCTCCTTCAAAGCCATTGACCAGTAACCAGCCTAAATCGGAGGAGAATAAAAATAATCCGGATCAGGCGAAGGAATCCGCTGTTGCTAAGGAAACCATTCCACAAAAGGAGAAGGAGTCGAAACCTAAAATGCTGGCCAGGAAAAAAAGTAATTTCTTTTTTGCGGTATCGGCAGGACCTGATGTAAGCTTTACCAGCGGAGATGAACTGGGCAGGATGAAAATGGTAGGTGGATTCGGTCTTGGTTATACATTCCGGGGGCGTATTACCCTTCGAACCGGAATTTATTCAGGCAAGAAAATTTATACGGCTTCTCCTGCTAATTATAAGGGGTCGCCACAGTTCTATCAGTATTATCCTAACCTGCAAAAAATTGACGCAGACTGTCAGGTACAGGAAATACCACTGAATATCAGTTATCATTTTGGCAATAAAAATAATCGCCCCTTCTTTGTTTCAGCAGGGGTTTCTTCCCTGATCATGAAAGAAGAAACTTATAATTATTTTTATAAGTACAGTGCAACAAGTCCGGTTATCAACCGATCGTATTCTACCTATAATCAAAACCGGCATTTCTTTTCTCAACTCAACCTTTCAGCAGGATACCAACTTGCACTGGGTAAACGGTTCTCGGTTATCGCAGAGCCTTACCTCAAGCTGCCGATGGGAGGTGTGGGAAATGGAAAAGTAAGGCTGAATAGTACGGGTATTATGTTTACGATTACGGCAAATCCGTTTGGTAAATTCCAATCCCCAAAATCCAAATAATAATATAACAGGCAACTATCAGGTGCATTGCATCGATTGATAGGAAAACTGTTATATTTCATGCGCAAAATTATTTACTCAATTTGCTTTTTATTTGCGGTCTCTTTTCTGATTGCCGGATCCTGTGGCAAGGGGGGAGGATCACCCGCCCCAAATCCATGTTCAGGAATTACAGTTAGTGTATCAGGCAGCACTACAAATCCCTCAGCACCTGGTGCAACTAATGGAAGTATCAGTGTCACTGCATCGGGCGGGTCAGGATTTACATATAGTTTAAATGGAGGGGCATCTCAGGCTTCCGGCAATTTTACAGGTCTGGGAGCCGGCAGTTTTACTATTACTGCGAAAAACAGTAATGGCTGTTCCGGAACCGCCAGCTTTACATTGACGGCACCCAATCCCTGCGCCGGAGTTACTATCACAGTAACAGGATCAACGGGTAACCCAACAACCGGCGGCGGGAATAACGGAAGTATAAACGTAACTGCTACGGGAGGCACAGGTCCATTTACTTATAGCCGGGATGGCGTCAACTTTCAATCAGCAGGTTTATTCACTAACCTGACTGCAGGTCCTTACACGATCACTGCAAAAGATGCTAATGGCTGTACAGGTAGTACCAATTTTAATCTTACTGATCCTTGTACCGGTGTAACCATTAATGTTACAGCCGTTACAACCAATCCTACCTC
The DNA here is from genome assembly GCA_016720745.1 of Chitinophagaceae bacterium. Classification (GTDB taxonomy): domain Bacteria; phylum Bacteroidota; class Bacteroidia; order Chitinophagales; family Chitinophagaceae; genus JJ008. The sequence continues at coordinate 139,780 of JADKKA010000022.1, forward strand.
AGCAGGTGCAACCAACGGAAGTATCAATGCCTCCGCATCTGGTGGTACCGGGCCATTTCAATACAGATTGGGAACTGGTACATTCCAGGCTGGCGGTACATTTTCGAGTCTGGGTGCAGGCACTTATTCCGTTACCGCCAGGGATGCAAACGGATGTACGGGAACTGCCAATTTTACTTTATCCGATCCTAATCCTTGTGCCGGAGTAGTCATTAATCATAATAGTACGGTAACAGGTCATATCCCCTGTTCTGCTGCTGGTACTGGCTCTATCGTTGCTAATCCCACTGGTGGAACAGGTCCATATACGTATAGTCTTAATGGAGGTGGTTTTCAACCCTCCGGAATTTTTAATAATCTCACAGCCGGAAATTATAATCTCGTTGTAAGGGATGTCAACACCTGCAATACAGCAGCCAGTATCAATATTCCTAACCGGCCACAGGGCCCACTTTTTACCGCTGTGAAAGCATTGATTCAGGCCAATTGTGTAACCTGTCATAGTGCTTCTAATGCTAACGGAGGTATGAACTTTGAAGTGGATTGCAATATTGTCAATAACCGGGACAGAATACAGATCCGGGCGGTGAATGCGAACCCCTCTTCGATGCCGCCAACGGGGTTGTTGCCTCCGTCAGAAAGACAGAAAATAGTGGACTGGATCAATGCGGGTGGAAAATATACAGACTAGACAGTTGGTGTCTATTGATACGGGGGCTGGTAATACCGGCCCCTTTTTTATTGTCCCCATCGATAGGTACTGATATCAAAACCTGCAAGGTCCAGTACACGGTCTACTACAGTATCAGCCACTTCTTCCACAGTAGTTGGCTTGCTATAAAAAGAGGGAGTCGCCGGACAGATGATACCTCCGGCCAGGGTAAGCGTTTCCATGTTCCGGATATGCACCAGGTTATAGGGTGTTTCCCGGACAACACAAATCAGTTTTCTTTTCTCCTTTAATATCACATCTGCAGCCCTGGTGATCAGATCGTTTGAAATGCCTGCAGCAATTCTTCCCAATGTCCCCATTGAACAGGGAATAATGATCATTGTATCATATCGTCCGGATCCGGATGCAAAAGGGGCGTTGAAGTCACCGGTACCAAAATATTTTGCAGGGAAATGATCCCAGTTTTCATTGGACAGTTCTGTTTTCCAAACCTCCCTGGCGTTGATGGTCATCACAACAGAAAGCTCTTCCCATTGGCCTTTGAGCCTGCTGAGTTTTTCCAGTAGCTGGGAGGCGTACACCGACCCGCTGGCACCCGTGATGGCGATAACTGTTTTTTTCATATTCAAATAACCCGATATATCCGGTAAAGTTCAATAAATCTTCGTCTAAAAAGTCAATCGTTTGCGCAAATCGTTGTAGAATAATATCTACAAGGGATGAGGCCTTCATTTACAGAATTGAGTCTCTTATCATTGAGTAAGGTCAATAATTTATAAATGAGCTCAATATTTCCCATTTCCACCCAAAAAATGGCGGCAAAATATTTTGTGTTATCCTTTTATTAGCGATATTAGCCATGAATTTTCATAGGATAAGGTTTAATGGTTAATGGTTTTTGATTAGGGCCCCCCGGTTTCACACCGGGGGTTCTTTTTTTGGGGCCTTCACCAACAGCGGAGTTCACCAATTTCCGGTAACAGTTGCCACTAATTCAGTAAATAATACTTCGAGATTTTGTAGCCAGTAACCTGCCGGGTTTGGATTCTGGTACCTGATTTTTCTTACCCTGGGTTCTATCTTACAGCCACTAATTCACTAACAAAAATACTTAGCGAATTCGTGGCCAACTACCTGCCGGTGTATGGAGCCTGGTACCTGATTTTTCTAACCCTGATTTCTATCTTACAGCCACTAATTCACTAAAAAAATACTTCGTGAATTCGTGGCCAACAACCTGCTGGCGTTTGGAGTCTGGAACCTGATTTTTCTAATCCTGGGTTCTGTCTTACAGCCACTAATTCACTAATAAAATAATTCGTGAATTCGTGCAAAAAAAAAGACCCTGCAATTGAGGGTCTTTAATACTATTAGTGGAACCTGTTTAGAAACCCTTTGGTTGTTTTCCGGGTTGCGCCGGACCCTGGGTATTGGTGTTGCCCATATTCTCCAGAATCCAGTTGGTCATTTTGCTCCAAAGGTGGAATGTAGTATTATCCATCATGCCGCCGATCCCATGATTTTTATTCGGGTAATAAGCACTTTCAAAATCAATATTGCTTTTTACCAGCGCAGAGATCATCTGTGTGGCATTCTGAAAATGTACATTGTCATCCGCCGTTCCATGAATGATCAGGTATTTCCCTTTGATCTTATCAGTAAAGTTGATGGGAGAGTTATCATCATATCCTTTGGGGTTCTCCTGGGGTGTGCGCATATATCTTTCTGTGTAGATATTATCGTAATAACGCCAGTTGGTAACCGGCGCTACAGCCACCGCGGCACTGAACACTTCATTGCCCTTGGTAATGGCGAGTGAACTCATGAACCCTCCGTAACTCCATCCCCAGTGCCCGATATTGGCCGCATCCACAAAGGGCATTTTGCCCACCCATTTTGCCGCATCAATCTGGTCCTCGATTTCAAATTTGCCCAGCTGCAGGTATGTTTTTTTCTTGAACTCTTCACCGCGATATCCGGTACCCGTATTATCCACACTCATCACAATAAATCCTTTTTGGGCCAACAACTGATGCCATGGACTGACAGCCCCAAAACGATTGGCAACCTGCTGGGAACCCGGACCACCGTAATTGCAAAACAGGACCGGATATTTTTTGGAAGGATCGAAATTGGCGGGCTTCAGCATCCAGCCATTTAAGGTATCACCTTTGCTGTTGGGAACGCGGATGAATTCTGCTTTTCCATAGCCATATTCTGCAATTTTTGCTTTTTGCTTGGCACTTTCATTCACGGTCTTGATCAGATTGGCACTGATATTCTTTTTCTTGTCCACCACAATTTCATGCTGGGTAACAGTTTGAGGCGTATTGATATCACTGCGGAAGCAAAAAAACTGAGTGCATTCATCATTCAATTCCACCCGGTTCCAGCCTTCACCCTGTGTGAGCTGGAATGTTTTCTTACCGGTAAAATCAGTTACAAACAGGTTCCGGTCCATCGGCCTGGGATAAGCCATGGTAAAGTAGATGCGCTGATTGGTTTCGTCTACTGCATTCACATCTGTTACTTCAAAGTTGCCTTTGGTGAGCTGAATCTTTGATTTTCCATCCAGGCTATAGAGATACAAATGTTTGAAACCATTCATTTCACTGCTGAACAGAAAATTCTTGCCATCCTTCAGCCACCACCAGTCATCATTGATTTCAACATAGTACTTATTTTTTTCCTCATACAGGATACTGCTGTTTCCTGTTTTGGCGTCGGTAGCAAGTAACTTCAGTTCATTCTGGTAACGGTTCATCCAGTAAACGACCAGGGAATTGTCGTCGCGTGTCCATTTGATCCGGGGGATATAAATATCTCCCTGGTCATAACGGGCCTTTACATCATGGTTAGCCGCCAGATCATAAATATGAATTTCCACCTTGGAATTATCCTCACCGGCCTTTGGATATTTGTACCGGTAATCTTTATTATAACTATTGTCATAAAAAGTCATATTGTATTCCTTTACTTCACTCTCATCAAAACGATAGTAAGCGATGAAGTTTCCTTTGGGACTCCATTCGTAAGCACGGGAAAATTCAAACTCCTCCTCATACACCCAGTCGCAATTCCCGTTGATCACATGATTCCATTTGCCATCGGTGGTGATATTCCTGGATGATTTCGTGGCGAGATCATACAAAACGAGATTATTATTTTTTACAAAGGCAATTTTACTGCCATCAGGAGAAAAACTGGGATGCAGTACTTTTTCATCCGCGAGTTTTGTCAGCTGTTTGGTATTGGCATCGTAGAGATAAACAAAGGATTTTGAAGACCGGCGGTAAATTTGTTCCGTTCCTTTTTTCAGAAAGGCAAACTGATTGCCGGAAGGACTGAATACAATATCATCTGCCTGTCCGAAGGGCTTGCCCGTTTCATCTTTCAACTCATCTGTTTTCAGTTCAGGGCTTGTCTTAGTAGTGCCAAAATCGGCCCTGACCGGCTCGCCGCGGAATGTTCCTTTCTTATAAATATCTTCCAGGGTGATGGATTTCTCCTGGGCCTGAACCATTATTGGTAACAGGAATAAAACAAACAAAAGTTTACGCATAGTGTGTGCTTTTTTAATCCAGCCAGGTAGGGCCTGCCTGTTCCGTAAATGTAGGGCAAACCCTGCAAAACGGGGAGCCGTACAAATAAAAAGACGATACGTATGGGAACGTATCGTCTCTGGTTCGTTAATTTTTTCTTTATTTCCGGCCCGCTGGCTTAATTCCTGTTTTCTGCCATATCTGGAATCGCCTCTACCCGGTATTCACCGGCATCCAGCTTTTTCTTTGTTTCTGAAAAGGCTTTCAGGGTAATTTCTATGTCTTCATCCGTATGGGCTGCGGATGGAATCAACCGGTATATAATATGTCCTTTAGGAATGACCGGGTATACAACAATGGAGGCAAAGACCCCGTAGTTTTCCCGGAGGTCCATTACCATGGCAGTAGCTTCTGGTACATCTCCCTTCATGTAAACAGGTGTAACGACCGAGTCAGTCTTGCCAATATCAAAACCTCTTGTTTTCAACCCTTCCTGCAATTTGTGGGCATTGCTCCACAATTTTTCCTTGTATTCGGGATGGGTTCGCAGTAAGTCAAGGCGTTTGAGATTTCCTACTACCAGTGGCATAGGTAAGCTCTTGGCAAAAATCTGCGAACGGATATTATAACGGATATAATCAATGATCTTGCGGTCGCCGGCAATGAAGGCACCGATGGAAGCCATTGATTTGGCAAAGGTTGAAAAATACAAATCGATCTGATCCTGGCATCCCTGTTCTTCTCCTGCACCGGCTCCTGTTTTTCCAAGCGTACCAAAACCATGTGCATCATCCACCAGTAAACGGAACTGGTATTTATCTTTCATGGCCGCAATTTCTTTCAATTTACCCTGATCACCGGCCATTCCAAATACTCCTTCCGTGATCACGAGTATACCACCTGCCTTCTGTTTTTCAATCAGGGCAGTTGCTCTCTGCAATTGTTTTTCACAATCATCAAGGTCATTATGCTTGAATACATATCGGTGGCCGGGGTGCAGTCGTACGCCATCAATAATACAGGCATGACTTTCGGCATCATAAACAATCACATCATGACGGCTGCACAACAGATCAATGATACTAACCATTCCCTGATAGCCATAATTTAATAACGCTGCATCTTCTTTATTCTCAAAGGCAGCCAGCTCTGTTTCCAGTTGCTCATGCAGGTTACTGTTTCCGCTCATCATCCTGGCACCCATTGGGTAAGCCAGACCATAATCCTTAGCGCCTTCAGCATCTGCTTTTCTTACTTCGGGATGATTAGCCAGCCCCAGATAATTATTTAAACTCCATACAATGACTTCCTTTCCACGGAATTTCATCCGGCTGCTGATATCACCTTCCAGTTTAGGAAATGCAAAATATCCATGGGCCCTTTCACGGTGTTGTCCGATAGGACCATAATTTTTCAATAGCCTTTCAAAAATATCTGCCATACGATTCAGAATTTGAGGATGGACGTTTAGGGTTATCTTCAGATATGCTTGATAACCAGCTTACTGGGCAGCAAATCTGTCATTAAAACCCTGCAAAGGTAAGGTTTTAGCGGCATCGGGAAAATGAGGCGGGTCTCAGCCCTTTTGGAGCAGGCTTTTGAGCCAGTTCCCTACATAATCAAAAACCTTTGCATTGAACCTGTTTTCTGCATACTGGTAATAAGCGGAAGGGGTCGATTGCCAGCGTATATAATCCTCCATGGTACCAATTTCTTCAAATGTATGGGTGGTGCCTGGCGCCAACCAAAAGCTGGCTTTACCGGGGTGTGTCCGATTATGCCAGCTGACCAGCGCCTTGTGATCCGCATCGTTATTGGCGGCAATATCACATTCGCCATAAATCGCGAGTACATAACTGCTTGTTTGCTGCCAGGCTTTGGAGAGGTCATGGGCATTGATTTCTTTGAATACAAGCGGACTTCTTCCCGATGCGGCCAGTCCTGTTGCCGGATCATAAGAAAGGATTAATTGCAATGCTTCTAATCCGGTTGGATTGGCGGCAATGCTTTCAATGGATTGCCGGCCTTCAAAATAATCTGCTATAAAAGGTTTGTATTTTTTTAATGCATTGTCCAGTTTTTGAGGATCCTCTCCAAAGTACCCCATTTGGATGCGAAAGGCATCCAGCATATACTCCATCCATGGTTTGAATACGGTACCGTATACCACCACAGCTTTTGGCTGAAACTCCTTTGCCAGGAGGGGGGCGGTTACACCTCCCATTGAATGTCCGAACAAAAAGATATTGGATGTGTCAATACCTGGTAGTTGCAGCAGATTCCGGTATCCGGCCCGGTACATATCCAGTTCAGCATCAAATCCCATCGATACACAGGGTGCCTGATTCAGGTTGTCACCCATATCTGCTTTTTCCATCCGGTATACCGCAAAGCCCCTGTCCACCAGTGCATCAATCGCCTGTTTTGTTTTATCCTTTTCTGTAAAATTGTCCATCGAATAACAGGGAAGCCCCTGCAGGAAATAGATGGTTCCCAATGGCGCTTTTTCTTTTTGACGTTTGTAAATGGTCCTGACCCAACCTCCCTTATAAGCAAAAGCACCATAAGTAATATTGGCCGTTTCACTTTTTTCATAGGGCCTCGCAATGGCCTTTCCGGTAAAACTGATCAGTTGTTTGTTACGGGAAACTGTCAGCGAAACGGCCTGTCCTTCCCTTAAGGTTTTGGCAGAGCGGGCAAGGTCTGCAGGGCTTTGTATGGCCTGTTGATTTACAGAAAGTATGATATCCATTGCTTGGAGGTTCATGGCCGCTGCAGTGGATCCAGGCACTACGGTTTGTACCACGGCACCCTTTTTATAGTCCAGTATTGAAACCAGGCTATCCGGAACTGTAGTATAGTACGCTACACCCAGTCCTGCTTTTCTGGGCAATTCCTGGGCGTTTAAATATTGGAAACAGGAAGCAATAGCTAGTGCCAGGAATAGTTTTTTCATTTGAGTGCTTTTGTTTTTCAGGCGATTCCGTATAAAAAAAATCAATTGTCAGAACTTGAAATAGAGAAAAAGGATAGAAGGTAATAAGAATGGATGATGATCAGTAACAGTTCACGGCCTGTTACCATCTTAGCCTGGCAGTAAATTAGCGGATTAAATGTTTTGTCCGAAACTGAGTAAATTATGATCGGGGTCCAGCAGAGAAAATTCCCTTTGTCCCCAGGGTTTATTGGCCAGTTTTCCGTTTGGATGAATGGGAACCTGCTGATCGATCAGCTGCCGGTAGAATAAATCAATATCGCTGCAACGGATATACACCTGCCCGTAATTCGTGTAAGGATCCAGATTCGGAAATGAAAAAAAATGGAGTTGTACCTTGTCTTTTTCCAGAATCAGGTAATCGCCATAATCGCTGACGATGATAAAACCCAGTTTGGCCATTGTAATATGCAATAGTAGCCGTTTTTTCACGCATGGGTAATTTGGGATGGATATGGGTTAACATAGGCAGTAAATTAAAAAAGCTGATTTCAGTGATAGTTAAGAACGTAATTAAACTTTTAATAACCCCCGAAAACCACGTGCCGCATAATAAGACTGCACCCCATTATGATAAACAAACACCTGATCATAACGTCTGTCGCAAAAAAGGGCCCCGCCGAGTTTTCGGATCGGTTCAGGTGTCAGTATCCAGCTGGAAGTTTTGGTATCAAACTTTCCCAGTTCCTGTAATGACCTGTATTGGGATTCATTGAGTAATTCAATACCCATTGCTGCAGCCATATCAATAACATTGTTAGCCGGTTTGTACTCTTTTCGCGCATCGAGTGCTTCGCGGTCATAACAAAAACTGCGGCGCCCTGCCGGGCTTTCAGGTGAACAATCCATGAAAATATATGTGCCGGTTTTTTTATCCTGATCAACTACATCCGGTTCGCCTCCGGTATCCTCCATTTCCTGTAAGGAGCGGCATTTGCCGGGGTTGGACTCCAGCCTTTTTTTTACATCAGCCCAAGCTATGCCCTTATGCCTTTTGCTGTTTTTTTCAAAACGGGTTTGCAAGGTTTGCAGTTTCCGGATTCCCTTAAAATAATTATTGAGTTGGATGAAAAATCCCGGTATCTGCTCTTGAAATGAGACCAAGGCTTACGTGAACAGTTACTGTGATACCGGGATTGACTGCAAAGAAAAGTCCCGCCGGAATAGCGGGACGGTGAAAAACAACGTATAAAAATGTTTTTTTTCGGATCAGGACAGTTTCTTCCTGAGGTTCTGGTCAATGGCTTCGAGAAACTCTTCCGTATACAGGAAATGTTCTCCGTGTTTTACTTTATTGCCATGGATACAAACCGCCAGGTCCTTGGTCATCTTGCCTTCTTCCACTGTTTCAATACATACTGCTTCCAGGGCATTGGCGAAATTGATCAGGGCCTGGTTGCCATCCAGTTTACCGCGGAAAGCCAGCCCCCGGGTCCATGCAAAAATGCTGGCAATCGGATTGGTACTGGTGGGTTTACCAGCCTGGTGATCCCGGTAGTGGCGGGTAACTGTTCCATGGGCCGCTTCGGCTTCCATTGTTTTTCCGTCAGGCGTTACCAGCACAGAAGTCATGAGCCCCAGTGAACCAAAACCCTGGGCCACAGTATCACTTTGTACATCGCCGTCATAGTTCTTACAGGCCCATACAAAATTACCATTCCACTTGAGGGCACTGGCCACCATGTCATCGATGAGGCGGTGTTCGTAAACAATTCCGGCAGCTTCGAACTGGGTTTTGAATTCGTTCTCATAAATCTCCTGGAAAATATCCTTGAAACGGCCATCATATTTTTTCAGGATGGTATTCTTGGTAGACAAATAAAGGGGCCATTTTTTACTAAGGGCCATATTGAAACAACTGCGGGCAAAACCCATGATGCTTTCATCCGTATTGTACATGCTCATGGCTACACCATCTCCTTTGAAATTATATACTTCAAAAACCTGCGGCTCACCACCGCCCTCAGGGGTAAAAGTCATTGTGAGTTTTCCTTTTCCTTTGATCACGGTATCTGTGGCACGGTACTGATCGCCAAATGCATGGCGGCCTACAATGATCGGAGCCGTCCAGTTGGTCACCAGTCTGGGTACATTGCTGATCACGATTGGCTCACGGAACACGGTACCGTCAAGGATATTCCGGATGGTTCCGTTCGGACTCTTCCACATTTGTTTCAGGTTAAATTCTTTTACCCTGGCCTCATCAGGAGTAATGGTGGCACATTTAATTCCCACTCCATATTCACGAATGGCATTGGCTGCATCCACGGTTACCTGATCATCGGTCTGGTCCCGGTACTCAATACCAAGATCATAGTATTTAATATCCAGCTCCAGATAAGGGAGAATCAGTTTATCCTTGATGAATTTCCAGATGATGCGGGTCATTTCATCGCCATCCAGTTCAACTACCGGGTTGGCCACTTTGATTTTTTGAGACATATGCAGAATTTTAGCTTGCAAACCTACTGTAAAAGAACCTTATCCCAAGTGCTTTTTTAGCAGCGAAATCCTCAACTTTGCAGTGACAGCTCTCTTGTTTGATCATCCTAAGTTCCGCCCATGGACAATTACGGGGCATTGCAGGAATTCCTGGGAAGGTTTTTACCTCTCTCCGGGGAGGATTTTGCCATTCTCAAAAAGAAATCGGCTGTCGTGCATATCCGGAAAAAAGATATCATCACCGATGCCGGGGATACAGAACTCTACCTCTATTTTGTGGTCAAAGGACTGATCCGGGAATATTTTTACAAGGGCAGCCAGCAGGTCACAACGGACCTCATCAGTGAAGGGACCATCACCGGTTCTGTTACTTCTTTTTTTACCGGGGCACCTTCTCATTATTGTTTACAGGCGATGGAGCCCTGCAGCCTGGTGGCCATCCATAAAGGAGCACTGGAAGAATTATATCGCAGTAACCGGAGCTGGGAAAAATTCGGAAGAATCATTACCACGCATTTCCTTTTACAACAGGAAAAACAAATTCTCAGCAGTACAAGATTAAGTCCAAGAGAAAGGTTTCTTCATTTTGTAGCCGAGTACAATCACCTGGTGCAAAGAGTACCCCAGAAATACCTGGCTTCATTCCTGCAAATCAAACCGGAAACATTTAGCCGGATGAAACACCTGCTCCGGAAGAATCATAAAAAACAAACCGCTGCATGAAGTATAGTGCCAGCCATATCAGCGTTGAAATGGGGCAGTCTGCACTCCGTTATTTCCAGGGATTTATGCCAGAATTCTCCTTCACCGACCTGCAGGCACTGCTGCAATACTGCCAGGTCCGGAAATTTCCCCGAAAAGCCAAACTGGTGGAAGAAGGGGAGGTGGATGATTACCTGAACATCGTTTTATCAGGTTTAGTCCGCAAATATGTTCGCAGCAATAACAAGGATCAAACCCTGCAACTGGCAACGGAAGGGCATGTAGTCCATTCCGAGTTATCTTTTTTAACCCGGCAACCCTCCCTGGCGATACTGGAAACCCTGGAACCCACCCAACTGCTTTCCCTCCGTTTTGATAAAATGGAAGAGGCGCTGGAACATTTTCCTCAGGGAGAAAGAATGGGAAGACTGATGCTGACCGCCATGTACATCAAGAAAGATGAACGCCGTTATGCCCGGGCCTCCAAAACAGTCAGGGAGCTCTTTCTGGACTATGTAGCCCATCATCCCCATATGCTCCAACGGGTACCACAGAAATACCTGGCCAGTTACCTGAATATCAAACCTGAAACCTTTAGCCGGCTCAAACACCTGGGGCGTAAATCACAAAAAATCAATGGGTCATCAAAAAGATCTTGACTTGAATCAAGAACTTTTGTACCTTTTGAACTGACTCATCAATATGGACGCCACAAAAGCATTTCATCATTACCTGAATAAATTCGTTGAGATCAGTGATCATGATTTCAAAACCATGATCCTGCCCTTTTTAACGATCCGCAAGTTTGCCAAAAAAGAACTCATCACCCGTGTCGGAGAACGGGAGAACTGGATCAATTTTATCGGGAAAGGACTGATCCGGAAATTTTACCTGAAGGGGGAAGAGGAGATCAATACACAGATTTCCATGGAAGGACATATCATTCACAGTCAGGAGTCTTTTCATAGTCGTACCGCCTCAGAATACAGTATTGAAACGATTGAACCCAGTATCGTTGTGTCTTCCACTTTTGATCAGTTGGAAGCCATGTTTGCCCAATCTCAGCAAATGGAACATATGGGGCGGATGATCATCACCCATACCATGGTAATCAAAGACCGCTGGCAAATGTTGCTGGTGAAACTGAGTCCGAGGGAGCGTTTTATCCATTTTGTTACCAGGAACCCGGAAATGCTGCAAAGGGTACCACAAAAATTCCTGGCCTCTTATCTCAATATCAAGCCTGAAACATTCAGCCGGTTTAAGCATTTGATTAAAGGAGTGAAGAGTCGGGAGTCTTGAGTCTTCAGTCATCAGTCGACAGTCTACAGTCATCAGTCATCAGTCGTCAGTCTACAGTCGACAGTCGTCAGTCTATTAGTATTCAGTAGGGATTCATAAATCATAGGAAAACCCAATACCAAATACCCAATACCCAATACCCAATCGCCGAACCCCACTAGCCACTCGCCTCTAGCCACTCGCCATCACTCACACATTCACCACCAATACCGGTATTTTCAATTCATGTCTTACCGCATCTACAGTTTGACCATAAATGATATCCCGGATCCCGCTATGGCCATGGGCGCCGATCACCAGCATTTCCGCGCCTGATTCACGGGCAATTCTTGCTATTTCCTTTGCACGCTCATTAAAGCCGAGGAGTCCTTTCGCTTGATGCCCCTTATCCTGTAATTGCTGCACATAATGATTCAGCTGTTCCTGATCCTTTCTGGTTTCCAGGTCATCGGTATCTTTTTCCATCAGCCGGGTGGTGGCACTCTCCACCACATGAATCAGGATATAATTAGTTTGGCTGTTGCCCTGTCCCAGTGCATGGGCGATCAGCCTCGCATCATCTTTACTGAAATCAAGCGCAATGGCGATCTGGTTGTATACAGGTGTTTCAATGGCATCAAGCAGGGCGGCATCGCTGTGCAGTTGCTTGGATGGAGCCGGAATTATTTTTTTACGAAGCGGATAAAAAATAGCCACGATGAGCAGCACCAGGTAAAAAATGCCACCGAGGATAATCACTGCTTTCCAGAACAGATTGGAGGAGGTTTCGAAAAATGTACCAGCCTGTTCAAGTACCATCCGGATGTTCAGATAGACCAGGATGACAGTGATCAGGGAAGCCGTTGCAATCACCAGTGGTTTGATGGCAAATTTTCCCATGGTTTTTTTATCACTGGTGAAATGGATCAGGGGGATAATCGCAAACCCCAGTTGCAGGCTCAGGATCACCTGGCTCAGCACCAGCAGACTATCAATATTATTTTCTCCGTTAATCAGGATCACCAGCACCGCTGGAATGATTGCAATCACCCTGGTGAGTAACCTTCGAACCATAGGATTGATCCGCAAATGGAGATAACCTTCCATGACGATCTGTCCGGCCAGGGTGCCGGTAATGGTGGAACTTTGACCGGATGCAATCAATGCCACGGCAAAAAGAATGGGAGCAAGACCACTGCCCAGCATAGGGGCCAGCAGTTCATGTGCCTGTTTGATCTCTGCAACATCCGTACGGCCTGTTTTGAAAAATACGGTGGCCGCCAGTACCAGGATCGCTGCATTCACAAAAAAAGCCAGGTTCAAGGCAATGGCGCTATCAATAAAATTCAATTTGAGTGCTCTCTTAATTCCGGCATCATCCCGTTTGATTTTCCGGGTTTGTACCAGTGCCGAATGCAGGTAAAGATTATGCGGCATCACAGTGGCCCCGATAATGCCAATGGCAATATAAAGTGCCGTGTTATTGGGAATGGATGGTACAAATCCTTTGACCACTTCTCCCAGATCGGGTTTGGCAATAATGATTTCAATCAGGAAGGAAAGTCCAATCACTGCCACCAGGGCAATGATAAAGGCTTCCATCTTCCGCATCCCCAGTCTTTGCAATAACAGGAAAAGAAAAGTATCCAGCACAGTAATACTAACACCCCAGATCAGTGGCAGTCCTGTCAGCAATTGTATACCAATGGCCATCCCCAGTATTTCGGCCAGGTCCGTGGCCGCAATGGCTATTTCAGCTAAGCCATACAATGCATAATTAATATAGCGGGGATAAGTTTCACGATTCGCCTGTGCGAGGTCACGGCCTCTTACAATTCCCAACCTGGCCGATAAACTTTGCAGGAGCAGGGCCATCAGATTACTCATCAGCAGTACCCAGATCAGTTTATAACCAAATTGACTACCTCCCGCCAGATCAGTCGCCCAGTTACCGGGATCCATATACCCCACACTCACCAGGTAAGCAGGCCCAAGGAAGGCAAGGCTTTTTCTCCAGCCCTTTCTCTTGCTACTGGTCGTGTCCACACTCTGATGAACTTCACTCAGCGAAGTATAGTTATAACGATCATCCTTCATACTTTACAAATATGTTTTCGGCCAGTTGCTTACTAATGAGGACGGCCGGAAGGCGGCCGATTTTTATTTCCATGGATTCATCAAATTCAAATCTCTTCTTTACTTCCAGTTTTGTACCGATGCGGATTTTCATGTGTTCCAGTAATTCAAGGATCGGACTGCTTTGATCTTTTACATTACTTACGATGGCGGCCTGTTGCAGAGGGAGTTCGGTTAAACAGGTTCTTTTATACACTTCAATCTTACCATTGGCATCCGGAATCGGGTCACCGTGCGGATCAACCCGGGGGAAACCCAGGAATTCATCCAGTTTATCAATGAGTTTTTTATTGCTGACATGTTCCAGCTCTTCCGCCACTTCATGTACTTCATCCCAGCTGAACAGGAGTTTTTCTGCCAGAAAAAATTCCCAGAGCCGGTGCCTCCGGATGATCCCCAGCGCTACCCTGGACCCCTCCTGAGAGAGGCGAAAACCCTGATAGGGCTGGTAATGCAACAATTTTTTCGCTTTGAGCTTCTTCATCATATCGGTAACAGAAGCCGGCTTGGTGCGTAATGCATTGGCCAGGGCGTTGGTACTCACGGTTCCATCCGAACCCTGGAGCCGGTAAATCGCTTTAATATAATTTTCCTCGCTGGTAGAGTAATTCAGCATGCCTAAAAATAAATTTAGACAAAGCTAAAAATAAATTTGATCCCCGCAAAAACATCCATTGACGGGTTTCCCGGAATCGCTTACTTTCGGGCAGAATTATGCCTATGTACAGTAAATTTTTGTCAGCACTTTTAGGGGGGCTCTTCCTGCTCGCAGCCTGCGGAGAAAAGAAAAAAACGGTTTCTCTTTCCGGGGATGAACCGGTTAATGCAGCCGATTTTATAGCATTTTTTCCAAATCTGGAACTGACTTTTTATTATGCAGACAGCAGCCTTCGGAAAACGATAAAGGAAAAAGATTCCCTGCAGATCAGTTACAAAGTTTTTACCAGTGTGGTACCGGATACCGTGTTGTCAAAAATATACGGGAAGGGTACAAAGCCGAAAATCTATGCGGTAGGCAAGACCATTGGTCCTAATAAGGAAACTTACCTGGTGGTGAAAACAATCACCGCCGAAAAGCGTAGCATGTTAATACTTGGGTTTCTGCCCGATCAATCTTTTTCCGCTTCTCTCACCGCACTGAAACCAGATAAGGATGCCACTACCAATGAGTCATTCACCCTTGACCGACGTCATTTAATTACCAAGAATGTGCTCCGGAAAAACCGGGATGGTAGTATGAGTGAGGGCCGGGATGTTTATGCTTTTAATGCCGAAAGCCGTTTATATTATCTGGTTATGACAGATGCACTCGAAGATAAACCGGCAGAACTGATCAACCCGATTGACACCCTGAGCCGTAAACAGAAATGGACAGCAGATTATTCATCAGGTAAGATGAACCTGGTCTCCATCCGGGACGGAAGAAGAAACAATGAAATCCGTTTTTTTATCCATTTTGAAAAAGGAGGAAACTGCAGCGGTGAATTGAAAGGGGAAGCAGATATCACTGGCAATAATACCGCTGAGTACCGGCAGGACGGTGACCCCTGTAAACTGAAATTTATTTTTTCCTCCGGATCGGTAACGCTGCAGGAAATGGAGGGTTGCGGTGCTTACCGTCCGCAAAACTGTTCTTTTAACGGCAGTTATGCCCGGAAAAAAGAAAGCAAACCCAAGCCTGCGGGAAAGAAGAATAAAAAATAATGACCACCTGCAAACGTTGTCAGCCTTTATTTTGTTGAACAAATCAGCCGCTGTGCAGGACTTCTCCGGATTCCTGTCTCCCAATAAATTATTTCCACTAATATTGCAGCTTCGTGTAAAAACAACACTATGAGTTTTACTGCTTTTTCTGTGCCTTATCCCGTTGAAGAAAGATATTCGAAGAAAGTGGCCTATTTCTCCATGGAATTTGCCACCCACCAGCCATTGAAAATTTACAGTGGCGGTCTTGGCTTTTTGGCAGGTTCTCACCTTAGAAGTGCGTATGAACTGCGCCAGAACATGATTGGGATCGGTATTTTATGGAAATACGGTTATTATGATCAGGAACGTAACCAGGATCAGACACTGGATGTAGCCTGGAATGAAAAATTATACAGTTTTCTGGAAGATACTGGCATCAAGTACCAGGTAACCATACATGAACACCCGGTATGGGTAAAAGTCTGGTACCTGAACCCCGAAACATTTAAAACAGCCCCTTTATTTTTACTGTCTACTGATGTACCGGAAAATGATTATGTGTCTCAAACCATTACCCACCGGCTCTATGATGCCAATGTGGCTACCAAGGTAGCCCAGTTCATTTTACTGGGGGTAGGAGGAGCCAAACTGGTTGACCTGCTAGGGTTTCAACCCGAACTCTACCATTTAAATGAGGCCCACGCACTCTCTGCTGCCTTTTACCTGTACCGGAAATTCGGTAATAAAATGGAAGAGGTGAGAAAGCGGCTTGTCTTTACTACGCATACTCCTGAAGAAGCCGGCAATGAAAAACATGATATTTATCTCTGTCATAAAATGAGTTATTTCTGCGGCCTGAGTGTCGATGAAGTAAAGAAACTCTATGACAATGACAGTGATCAGTTCAACCATTCACTGGCAGCCCTGCGTTTTGCCCGGCTGGCCAATGGTGTTTCTCAGTTACACGGCGATGTGTCCAGAGCAATGTGGAGCAAGTATGATAATATCTGTCCAATCATCTCTATCACCAATGCCCAGAACTGGCGTTACTGGGCCGATAAGCAGATGTACAAATTCATGGAAGCGGGGGATGATTATTGGTTTGATGACCGGAAAAAATACCTGAAGAAAAGAGCATTTGAAATTGTAGCAGACCAGACCGGTAAAATCTTCAATCCTGATGTATTCACCATCGTTTGGGCCCGTCGCTTTGCCGGATACAAAAGGGCAGGACTGATCACTACTGCACAGGAAAAATTTCACAAGCTGATGACTGATTCAAAGTATCCGGTACAAATCATCTGGGCCGGTAAACCTTACCCGGTAGATCATCCGGCGATCAGTGAATTTAATCAGTTGGTCCATCTCAGCAAGCAATACAAGAACATGGCTGTTCTCGTTGGGTATGAACTGGGACTTTCCAAAAGACTGAAGCAGACATCTGATGCCTGGCTCAATAATCCCAGGGTTCCCCGTGAAGCCTCCGGCACCAGTGGTATGACTGCCGCGATGAATGGCGCAGTGAATTTCTCAACAGATGATGGATGGATTCCGGAATTTATTAATCATGGCCATAACGGTTTTGTAGTACCACAGGCAGATTATGCAAATATGGCTACCCACGAACAGGACCAGTACGATCTCAATAAATTATACGAAATACTGGAAAATGAAATACTGCCGCTGTACTATGATAATTACAGTACCTGGCGCCAGGTGATGAAGAACGGAATGCAGGATGTGCGTCTCCAGTTCGACAGTAACCGGATGGCGCATGAGTATTATGATTTGCTGTATAAGTGAGAGGCGAGTGGGAAGTGGCTAGTGGGGAGAGACAAGTAGGGAGTCATTAGTAGGGTTTGGCTAATGGGAAGATGGAGCTGATTTTCCCCTTTAGGGGATGGGGGTGGGTATTGGGTTTTCCTGAGATTCATGAATCCTTACTGAATACTGATAGGCTGATGACTGTCGACTGAAGACTTAAGACTGCCGACTGTCTACTGCCGACTGCCGACTGCCGACTGTCGACTGATAGACTGAAGACTGTAGACTGCCGACTGTCTACTGCCGACTGAAGACTGCCGACTGCTCTTTAGGGGTCCGCTACTGGCTCCAACCTTTCAGCATTTCATTCATCGGCTTTGCCTCCTTAAAAAAACCGGCTATTTTTTCTATCACACCTTCTACCAGCGCATCCGGGCAGGAAGCACCGCTGGTCATTAAAATGGTTACCGGTTCTTTGGATGGTAACCATCCCTGCGTTATCAATTCTTCTTTTTTGTGAAAGTTGTAGTGGAGGATTTCCTCAGCAGAATGAATTTTATTTTCATTACTGATAAAATAGGTTGGCAGTTGTTGTTCACACAATTCAACAAGGTGCGAGGTATTGGATGAATTATAGCCTCCCACCACAATGGCAAGGTCAGCTGGCTTTTCGAGCATTCCGGTTACAGCGGTTTGATTATCCAGGGTGGCATAACAAAGCGTATCTCTTGTATCAGCAAATCTTTCACTGATATCTGCAGGTGCAAATCGTTCCTGCATCACCTGTTTCAGGTAATCAGCAATGGCCTGTGTATCGCTGGCCAGCATAGTGGTTTGGTTCACGACGCCAATTCGCTGCAGATCATTTGTAACATCAAAACCGGCAGAATACTGTCCCTGGAACCGGGTATAAAAACTATCTGCAGGTTCATCGCCACGGATATACGAGGCCAGCAGGATGGCCTCCTGCATATCTTTTACCACCACGGAAGCTGCATTGGCCGCAGCATGTGAAAAGGTAGCCCTCGTTTCTTCGTGAATGGGTTTGCCGTGGATGACAATCGTATATGATTTTTTAGCAATGGCCTCACTGCGGTTCCAGACTTTTTCCACAAAAGGACAGGTAGTATTGTAAGGTTCCGTTTGAATCCCCCGGTCATGTAACTGCTTTTCAATTTCGAGTGTAGTGCCAAAAGCTGGGATCATCACAATATCACTTGCATCTAGACTATCGAAAGGAATCAATTGTTTGCCATGGGTGTCCTGCAGAAATTCGATGCCGTGGGAGAGCAGGTCTGCATTGACCTGGGGATTATGAATCATTTCACTGAGCAGGAAAATTCTTTTACCAGGATTTTCCGCAACAGTTCGGAATGCAATTTCAATCGCATTCTCCACACCGTAGCAGAATCCAAAATGCCGGGCCAGTAAAATTTGTACCGGACCAAAATCCAGCAGGGTAGGGGCATCATCCTTTTTTAACCGGTCCTCTTCTTTCCTTTTTTTCTTGATGGCGCTGATCAGCGGGCTCCGGTAAATAATGGGTACATCGAACTGCTTCATGTGGCAAAGGTATTGGGAAAAGGGGAATGGGGAGTGGCTAGAGGCGAGTAGCAAGTGGCAAGTGGCTAGTGGGGAGTGGCTAGTGGGGCTCGGTAAATGGGTAATGGCTAGTGGGGTCCCGATAGCTAGTGGGGAGGGGAGTGGGGCAGGGTTGGGGAGGGTATTTGAATTTAAATTGGGAATGTTGAATTGGATAAGCCTAGCCTTTCTTTTAGCCAAGGAGGGGGATATTGAGAGATTAGGATATGGGCTCACGATGTTAGACTGACTGTAGACTGAAGACTGTCGACTGATCCCTCTTAGGAATGTTGAGCTTGACTGTCGAGCCTTGGCGAAGGCCCGGATTCCGTATCTTTCGCCAAAGTTCAACCCATGCGATTGCCATTGCTAATACTCTGCTTTTCCGGGCTGCTGGCATCCTGTAAACTGATGCCTAAAAAATCGGAAAAGGAAACCAATAAAACAACAAGTGCTATGCTGAATAGGTTCAAACCCGTTGACTGGGCCCATACCACTAATATTTATGAAGTGAACCTGCGCCAGTACAGCAATGCAGGAACATTCAATGCATTTGCCGCAGCTATTCCCCGGCTAAAAGAAATGGGCATTGAAACTTTATGGTTCATGCCCATTACCCCGATTGCCCAAAAAAATAAAAAAGGAAGCCTGGGCAGTTATTATGCCTGCTCGGATTATACGGCCATCAACCCCGAATTTGGGACATTGGATGATTTTAAAGCCCTTGTGAAAATGGCCCATGACAACGGGATGAAAGTGATCATTGACTGGGTGGCTAACCATACCGGTTGGGATCATCGCTGGACAAAAGAACATCCGGACTATTACCTGAAAGACACGGCCACCAATGATTTCCAGATCGCCTCAGGAATGGATGATATCATTGAACTTGATTTCAGTAACCCGGCCCTGCGCAAAGCAATGACCGATGCCATGAAGTATTGGGTCACAGAATGTGATATTGACGGATTTCGCTGCGACCTGGCATTTTGGGTAGAACTGGATTACTGGAAAGAAGCCAGGCCACAGGTTGATGCGGTGAAACCATTACTCTGGCTGGGTGAATATGATGAACTGGAAAAACCGGAATACGGAGAAGCCTTTGATGCCAGTTATACCTGGACCTGGATGCACCGTACCAAAGAATTTTATCAAAACCATTTGCCGATAGATTCATTGCTCACCGTTCTTAAAAAATACGATGACCTGGGCGACAGTACCATGCGGGCCTGGTTCACTACGAATCATGATGAAAACAGCTGGAATGGTACCGAGTATGAAAAATACGGAGAGATGGCACAGGCACTGGCGGTATTCAGCTGCACCTGGAACGGTATCCCGCTTTTATATTCCGGACAGGAACTGCCCAATAAAAAAAGACTGGAGTTTTTTGAAAAAGATCCCATTGAATGGACTGATAACAATACCCTGCAGGGATTTTACAAAACTTTATTACAACTCAAATCCAGCCACCCGGCCTTACGTGCCGGGGATCCAGCGGTGCATACTTACCGTATAAAAACTTCTGACCCGAAACATGTATTCGCTTATATGCGGCAGCATGGAGAGAAAAAAGTGCTGGTGATCCTGAATCTCTCTCCACAAAAGGATTTGCATTTTGAACTTACTGACCCGCTGGTTAAAGGACGCTTCAACAATGCTTTTTCAGGAGCCGCTAATGATTTTACTACGGATAAGCAATTTGAAATGCAGGCATGGGAATACCTGGTATATACTGCTGAATAAGTGAGGGTCTGAAAAATAACTACTACAGGAATGAAAAAAGCTGAATGAAGTCTCTGCTTCATTCAGCTTTTTTATTTTATTGTATTGAACTGCTGCCGCAGCTTTTAATTTTATTCCTCAATGATCAGCGGATAACGATAAACCGCCCCCGGTGCTTCAGGATAAATGCCCTCAAAGTAAACACCGGTTTCTGAGTTACGGATGGCATTCCCCAGTTGATCAATATTGGTTACATCTGCATCATTCACACTGGTGATTACAAATCCTTCCTGCATCCTGGTCTTACTGAATGCACCACCCTTGGTGATTTTTTTCACCAGTACACCTCCTTCAATTCCGTACTGTGCCGCTTTTTTGGAATCCAGCGTTTCCAGTTCCGCCCCAAGCGTTTCAGCGATCGTAGCCGCTGCTAATTCATCAGCCTTGCCTGCTGTTTCTTTCAGCGTTATGGAAGCCGTGTACTCTTTATTGTTTCTGACATAGGTAACCGGCAGCTTATCCCCTGGTTTAAAACTGGCCACCTGTGCACTCATTTCTAGTCCGGAAGCAACAGGATTGCCATTGATCTTAGTTATGACATCTCCTTTTTTCAAACCTGCCTGTACCGCGGCTCCGTCTGTAGGAACTGCCAATACATACACCCCCTGCCCATCAGCAATACCAGCCTGTTTTACCAGTCTGTCGTTTTCAGTATCCACAGAGGGGTAACTGATTCCGATAAAACCTCTCTTCACATCTCCGTACTGGATCAGGTCATTCACAATCTTTTTTACAATATTTACCGGAATGGCAAAGGAGTAACCGGCATAAGTACCGGTAGGGGCATAAATGGCAGAGTTGATACCGATCAGCTGACCATCCGTACTGATCAGGGCACCACCACTGTTTCCCTGGTTCACGGCTGCATCAGTCTGGATAAATGATTCAACAGGGGTCCGGCTCTGACGGCTATTGATGCCGATACTTCTTCCCTTGGCACTCACGATACCGGCTGTTACTGTTGTTTCCAAAGTCAGCGGATAACCAATTGCCAGTACCCATTGGCCGAGTTTTACATTATCTGAATTTCCGTATAAAAGGAAGGGAAGATTTTTTCCGTCAATTTTTAAGACGGCCAGGTCACTGCTGGGGTCCTTGCCGATGACTTTTGCCTTATACGTTTTTTTGTTATGCAGGGTAACCATGATTTCATCGGCAATACCCTCGCCTCCGTCCGTGATCACGTGATTATTGGTAACGATATAGCCATCTTCGCTGATGATCACCCCGCTGCCACTGGCCCTTTGCTCAGGCTGGTAACGCTGGTTGAAAACATCTTCACCGAAGAAGCGCTCAAAAAGATCCTGCATGCCGCCGTCGTTACGGTTACGGCCCAGGTTATTGGTCACTTTTTTTGCGGCGGTCTTTGTTTTAATATGTACCACGGCTGGTACGGCGGCACTGGAAGCCTTAGTAAAGTCAACTGGTTCTCCGGCCCCGGTTCCGTTTTCAAAAAATCCGGCATAATTCACCGGTACTTTTCCATCCGGACTGGTTTGAACAAATGTCCCGTTTTTTGAACCGGTCAGTTTACCGTAAATCATGACGCTCCCAATGGCGGAGACGGCACTCACCGCAACGATCAGTAAAATCTGTTTGAGTTTCATAGTGCTTTATACTTTTTGGTCAGTAATAAATAAAGATTATTCGCTTTTTCACAAATTATGTGCCTCTGCTGTACAAAGTAACAAACTGTCATAACAACCGTTCTTACCTCCGGTTCAGTTTAACAAATCTTTACTAAGAGCTTCGTAGTTCTGCACTGCTGTAAATTTAATGTGATTTCCTTTTCCCAGGTATACCATTTAACCCTGATTTGTCAAAGCTTAGCCAGAAAAGCCAGGGTATCCACCCCGTCCGCGTACTGGTCCAGCGCGGGCTTTTGCCCCTGTCCAAAAGGAATATAACCCTCCCCTACGATTCCCTGCAGGTCATCATGATTTTCCAGTTGCGTGGCCAGTGCATTTTTGTCAGCATAAAACTCGTAATTCAACTGACTGATGGGGGAGAATAATGACGAGTTTTCAGATAAGAGGATGGCCCCATTGGTCATATAGTATTGCTTGTTCAGGATGTGGATGGCCAGGGTATAGTCATAATTATTTTTGTATTTGTGGTGGTCGGCCAGGTAACTGTATTTCCGGAATGCCTCCAGCAGGGGTACAAAATCATAGCCTTCCGGGATATAAATTTTGGTCACATTGCGGCAGCCTAACCCAAAATATAGAAGTACGTCGTCGGCCAGCGCTTCCAGTTCTGCTTTTTTTTCCTGCCCGGTCAGGATGGCGACTGAGGTCCTGTTTCTACGGATAATATGGGGGTATTTCCCAAAATAATATTCAAAATAGCGGGAGGAGTTATTGCTTCCGGTAGCGATATAGGCGTCGCAACCTTTGAGCATCTCCGAAAAAATGGTTTGTGTGGCCATTCCGGGTTCCCATTCGGCTAGTTTTTGAACCAGGTGCCGGATCAGTGCCTGGTCTTTTGAGGAGGGTTTTACATGGGCCTGGTGTCCGCTGATGAAAACCGACAGCCAGTCGTGAAAGCCCACGAGGGGGATATTCCCGGCCATAATAATTCCAATCCTTTTACTGGTAAAGTCAGCGGAAAGGTTGGGGTAGGATTGGACCCATTTTTCCAGCGCTTCCTTTTGCAGAAATGCGGCTGCTATATTTTGGAGGGCCTGTTCCTGAAATTCAGGATTGAACCAACCATTCTCCGCAGCGGCTTTTAATTTGGCTTCCTGCAGCTCCCCGGAATCTTTTAAAATATATTGTCCAAGCTCAATTAATAAATCAATACGGTGTTGTAATTTCATGCCGGCTTTTTACATTTGTACAAAAGTAATTGTCAACCTGTTAAATAAGTATTTATGGCTATCAAGATTACAGAAGAATGTATCAATTGCGGTGCCTGCGAACCTGAATGCCCCAATAACGCCATTTATGAAGGTGGTGTGGAATGGGCTATTGCCGACGGAACAACTGTTAAGGGATCTTTTACCCTGATGGACGGATCGGTAACAGAAGCCGACCAGAAACATGCGCCGATTGCTACCGATGTGTATTATATCACCCCCAATAAATGTACGGAATGCCAGGGCTTTCATGAAGAGCCACAATGTGCTGCCGTATGTCCGGTTGATTGCTGTGTGCCTGATGAAATGTACCGGGAGACTGTGGAAGAACTGATCGCCAAGAAGGATAAAATGCATATTTGATTTTTCTCAATGTGCATAAATTGACTGCCATTTTCTTGGAAACCGGCAGAAGGGGATCGTAATTTAGTAATATATCTCAATTCAAAGCAGTGAAAGCTGCCGAAAGAGTGGCGGGTGATATGTCCCGTCGTAAAAAGGTGAAGGTTTGAATGGCCTTCACCTTTGTTTTTAGCCCAATGGAATGCGAATCCGGAAAGATCCTGTCTGCTGCAGTCAATTGCGGGTAATACTCATATAATTTTTGTTAATCATGGGGGAATAAGGGCTGCGGGGTTGGGCATTTTAAATATTTCTGCAATATTTGCAGAGCCGGTCCCGGCATGGGACCACCACTACAAAACCGATAATGAAGAAGAACATTGCACTGGTAACCGGTGGATACTCCGGGGAAGCAGTGATATCCTATAAAAGCGTTATTACCATCGACAATAACCTCGACCGGGATCGCTTTAATGTCTATCTGATTGATATTAACGCAAAGGGCTGGTGGTACAAACCGGCAACGGGTAATCCGGTAGCGGTTGACAAAAACGACTTCACGATCCTGGATTCCGGAAACAAAATCAGCTTTGATGCGGTGTTTATCGGCATGCATGGCACGCCCGGAGAAGATGGCAAACTGCAGGGCTATTTTGATACACTGGGTATTCCCTATACCGGCTGTGATGCCGCTACATCGGCCATCACTTTCAATAAAAGATATGCCACAGCGGTGGCAGGTGCCGCAGGGATTGCCGTGGCTAAATCTGTAGTCCTCTTCCGTGACCAATTAGTTAGTCCCGATCAGGCAGCTCAAAATCTTAAATTCCCTGTCTTTGTTAAACCCAACAATGGAGGTTCCAGCATTGGTATGTCAAAAGTGAATGCCTTTACTGATGAATTTGGGCTTGCAATTGAAAAAGCTTACCGCGAAGACAATCAGGTACTGGTAGAAGAAATGGTGGAGGGAAGGGAGTTTACGGTTGGCGTATTTAAGTCAAAAGGGAATATTATTGTACTGCCATTGACGGAAGTAAAGGCCGACCAGGATCAGGCATTTTTTGATTTTGTAGCGAAATACCAGGGGAAGTCCACCGAAACCACACCGGCCCAGGTGGATGACGTAATTGCGGATAAAATCAGGGAAACGGCCAAACAGGTGTACCAGGTATTTAATTGCCGCGGAGTCGTGCGGATTGATTTTATTTATAATGAGAAGGAAGGAAGACCCTATATGCTGGAAGTAAACACGATACCCGGGCAGAGCGAAGCCAGCATCGTACCACAGCAGGTAAAAGTGATGGGCTGGAGCCTGAAAGAATTTTATACAAAACTGGTGGAAGAGGCCCTGCCTTAACCTGTACATAAAAAATAAAGCTGTTGAAAATTATCACACATCGCCCCCTCTGGGTAAATATACTGGCCGGCATCCTGCTGACCTTTGCGATCTTTTTCCTTTTTCTGTCATCGCTGAAATGCCTGACAGGACATGGCAAGGCGGCCACAGTGCCCTCTGTTACCGGAAAAACCTATGAGGAGGCTAAAGCGATTTTGAAGAAGGCAGGATTTAAAGTGGATATCCAGGACTCCATTTATATTGATACAGCAAGGCCACTGACCGTGATGAAACAGATTCCGGAAGCGGATGAAGTAGTGAAATCAAACCGTACCGTATTCCTGCTTATCAGCAGAGTCATTCCTCCTGAAATGGAAATGCCAAACCTGGTAGGGTACAGTTTCCGGAACGCAGAAATGGTTTTAAAAGGATTGGACCTGAAAGTGGGGGATACTACTTTTAAACCTGATTTTGCAACCAATGCCGTACTGGAGCAATTGTATAATGGCAAGCAGATTACACCCGGAACTAAAATCAGAAAAGGAAGCGAGATATCCCTGGTATTGGGTGATGGTGTGGGGAACAAGGATTTTGTGGTACCGGATATTACGGGTATGAATTTCTGTGACGCAAGAGAAAGGCTGGAAGAGCACGGTATTATCATAGGTGCTGTGGTGAGTGATCCGAATGTGGAAGACACCTGCGCTGCATATATTTATAAGCAAAACCCGGAGCGATTTGATGACGAAAAACGGTTTAACCGGATTCGTAGCGGACAAACCATGGACGTTTGGTTGCAGAATGATAAACCAGCCAAAGACAGTACCGGAAAAAAGGAAAAGGGAGATAAGCCCAAACCTAAACCCCGGAAACCAGAAGAGGAGGGGGACAAGGATAATGGATACAACAAATAAAAATACTGCTTATGCAAACGATCACTGTAGATGAACTGAAAGCCCGGATGGATGCCGGAGAAAAACTGAATCTGATTGATTGCCGGGAACCAAATGAATATGCCGAATTCAATATCGGTGCTACGCTCATTCCGTTGGGCAAATTTCAGAGCTTCCAGATTGATGAACTCGAAGATCTGAAGAATGAGGAAGTTATCATTCATTGCCGCAGTGGCAACCGCAGTGGACAGGCCTGTATGCTGCTCGATACCATGGGCTTTACCAATACAAAGAATGTAATAGGCGGCATGCTGGAATGGCAGGCGAAGTTTGGAGGATAGGGTTCAGTCGGCAGTCTTCAGTCGACAGTCGTCAGTCAGCAGTCGGCAGTCAACAGTCAACAGTCGGCAGTAGACAGACGTATTAGTGTCCGCCCTGTATTCATTCTCACATTTTCACATTCCTACATTTTCACATTTCATTATTCCCACATTCTCACATTTCTCACATTCTCACATTTACACTCAGCATAAAATTTAATCCTGCCATCGGGAAGTAAAAATTTTCCGTGGTGGTTTGGCCTCCATAGATATAACTGAACGTATACCCATTCGGTTCATATTTCACATTGAACAGATTATTCAGCTGTGCGATAATGCTCAGTTCTTTTAGTTTTTTGCCTTTGAATGTGTAAATGCCACGAAGGTCATTGACAAAGAAAGCACTAAGGCTTCTGTTCTCCTGTTGGGTATTATCGAGATATTGTTTGCTGACATACTTATTCATCAAACTGATTTCAATTTTTTTAGTGGGAATAAAATTAAAGGTCGCACTTCCTACCAGGGCGGGTGAGTACGCGATATCTGCTTCCTGATAAGAGAAAGTTTTTTGCCCACCGTTGTCATAATCATCCAGGTACTCGGTGAACTGCTTCACTTTATTCCGGCTCAGGGCCAGGTTACCCGCGGCATTGAACCATTTGCAAAAATGGGCAGCACCCTGTAATTCTATTCCCGCCCGGTAGCTTTTGGGAATATTGGTACGGGTATATGCTCCCACATCATTGATCATACCGGTCAGCACCAGTTGATTCTTATACTGCATATGAAAAAGAGTAAGAGACCAGTTATATTTATTTTTTGTTTGTTCAATGCCGAGTTCAGTATCATAAAGTCTTTCTGCGAGCGGTTGCCGGTTATTGCCAGCTTCAAAATCATCCCGGTTGGGTTCTTTACCTGCAATACTGTAAGATAAATAAGCTTTCCAGCCGTTTTTGCGATACACCACCCCTGCTTTGGGGTTAAAGAAACTGAACCGGTTATTTACAATAAGAACGGGATTGTTTCTGAATCCGCTGATCAGGTATTGCACCGTTCTGAACTGCAGGTCATAGTAAAGGCTGAAATACTTTCCGGTTCTAGTTTGTTGTTTATAAAAAATATTGAAATCATTTTTTTCTGCAATGAGGTCGTACCATTTACGCGGACTGATATTCACTGCAGAAGACCAGATTACTTTACCAAAATGATGGCCGGTATACCGGGTATAGGCCCCCCCCAGTGTGGCTTCTGTTTTTGGACCATTGTATTGCAGAGAAAAAGTATTGCCATAAAAATCGTTGTCTAACCAAAGCTGTCTTACAAAATCTGCTTCAAATGTGGTATCATTTCCATTTACAGGATAGGGGAGGCCGAATTCTGCAAAATCCCTTCTGGCTTTGTATTGCTCATAGTATCCTTTCCCTGTAGTAAGGAAAATGGCGGTATTAAAATGCAGGGAGGGTTTGATTTGCTGATTAAAAAAAAGCTGGTAGTGTGTCTGGGTATAATTATCAGTTTCGTTTTCGTAAGGATCGCCCGGCTTCTCTGTACCGGCTGAATTCATCCGGCGTTTGCCGGCAGCCAGATCCGCTTCACTAACCCCATACCAGCTCTGGTAGGTTTTTTCTTTACCTGAAAATACATTTAATCGAAGAGAATTTTTTTCGCCGATATAAGCCACGCTGCCATAGATAGATTTCAAATCACTGCTGGCCCGGTCAATATACCCATCACTGCTGATCTGCGAAAGCCGGAAGTCTGCCGTGAAATGGCGATGTAAACCTGTTCCGGCTTTGATGGTGTTTTTCCAGGTATTAAAGGAACCAGCGCTGTTGTTGAGTTCCAGGTAAGCGGCTTTGTTTGCATCATTGGTGCTGAAATTAATACTGGCGCCGAATGAGCCAGCTCCGTTTGAAGAAGAGCCAACTCCCCGTTGTACCTGAATACTGCTGGCAGAAGAAGAGAAATCGGGTAGGTTCACAAAGAACAGGCCCTGGCTTTCCGCATCATTATAGGGAATGCCGTTCAGGGTGAGGTTAATCCTGGTGGCATCGGATCCCCGGATTCTTAAGCCAGTGTATCCCACGCCATTCCCGGCATCTGAATTAACGACTACGGATGGCGTTTGGTTAAGCAGGAAGGGAATATCCTGACCCAGGTTTAACTTGCCAAGGGTTGATTTGCCAATATTCGTTTTGGTTACCGGAGTCAGATCCGAGGCCCTTACAGAACGAACTTCGACAGGAGAAAGCAGGTAAAAACTATCCCTTGGGACTTCCTGCCCCTGGGCTGAAATGGCTGTCAGTACAATACAGCCGAACATACAAATCCTCTTCATTGTTTTAATTTTTTAGAATTAACAGAAGAGGGAAACGCTGTGGGAGAAAGGAGAACAAGGTCATTCCTTCCCTTCGCAGGCATTACCCTGACCAGGTTAAAACGGGTATAATCTCAGATTCTCCTTTGGTCCTTACAGGAGAAACACCCCGGGAAACCTGCCTTTTGCCAGGCAGGCGTTGTAAATCAAAGCCTTTTGGTTTAAAGACTATGAATTGAATACAAAACTAAGTGAAAAAAAGATTGGGGGAACTGTAACTTTTTGAACAGGCCTTTCGTACCACTAGGAAACCATCGTTTATGAAGAAGTTATTAGGAATATTACTGTTTATGGCCATGGGTTGGGGTCTTACAGCCCAAACCGTGAATGACCTCAATGCCGAAAAAAGAAATGTGGGTTCATTTCATGGTATTGATGTGGGTACGGGGATTGAGTTACTGCTTACCCAGGGCAATACCGAAGAAGTGGCTGTTAGTGCCGCTACACCTGAATTTCGTGACCGGATCATCACACGGGTAGAGAACGGGATCCTGAAAATCCAGTATGAAACAAAGACCGGAGCGATCAATAAAACTAAGGAGAACAAGGAACTAAAAGCCTATGTTTCCTGTAAAACACTGGACCGCCTCCATGCCAGTACAGGAGCAGAAGTAAAAATCAGTGGTGTATTACAATCTGCCTCACTGGACATGGAAGCCAATACTGGTGCTACTATCCTTGGTCAGGTTGATCTGGGTAGTTTGAAACTGGATCAGAATACAGGATCTAAAGTAACATTGTCCGGAAAAACGGGTCTGGTTGAAGCCGAAGGCAGTACCGGGAGTAAGTTCATTGGAGAAGATATGACCACATCCACCTGCAAAGTAAAAGTAAGCACCGGGGCCCGGTTTACGATTCATGCGGACAAGGAACTGCAGGTAAAAGCCAGTACCGGTGCCATTGTAAAATATAAAGGAGAGGCGGGAATAAAATCTGTAAAAGCCAATACCGGAGGCAGTGTTTCCAGAATATAAACTGTTTAAAATTTAAATAATGAAGAAGATACAAATGATTGTCCTGTCCCTGCTCATGGCCTGCACTGTGCTGGCCCAGCAGGTGAATGATCCCAATGCCGAAGTCCGGAATGCCAAAGACTTTCATGGCATCAGTGTATCCAGTGCATTTGATGTGTACATCTCTGAAGGAAATGCGGAAGCAGTTGCCGTGAGTGCCGCTGATGAAAAAAGCAGGGAAAGAATTACGGTGGAAGTCAAAGCCGGCATTTTACATATCGGATTCGACAGTAAGGGGCTAAGCTGGGGCAAAGGGAATAAAAAACTGAAAGCCTATATTTCTTACAAGGCAA
Organism: Chitinophagaceae bacterium; assembly: GCA_016720745.1. Lineage (GTDB taxonomy): Bacteria > Bacteroidota > Bacteroidia > Chitinophagales > Chitinophagaceae > JJ008. The sequence continues at coordinate 169,798 of JADKKA010000022.1, forward strand.
TTGACCGGCTGCAGGTCAGTGGTGCCTGTGATGTGTACATTACTGGTACGCTGAAGGCTTCTAATCTCGATATAAAGCAATCTGGTGCCAGTGATTTGCGGGGCAAACTGGATGTGGATAAGCTGACGGTAGACCTCAGTGGCGCTTCTGATTTAATGGTGAGTGGTTCAGCCAGACAGGTATCTATCGAAGTTAGTGGTGCCAGCGATTTTAAAGGGTATGATCTGGTAACAGAAATATGTGATGCCAGGGCCAGTGGTGCCAGTGATATTAAAATAACTGTCAATAAAGAATTGTCTGCCAATGCCAGTGGTGCCAGTGATGTTCGTTACAAGGGGCAGGGAGTGATACGTGATCTTAAGAGCAGTGGCTCCAGCAGTGTATCAAAAGGATAGTCATACACAGGGTATAACCATGAAAAGGGCTGCATGTTTACATGCAGCCCTTCCTTATTAAAAGAAAATAATATTATTGTTTAGCCAGGGTGAAGGTGGCTACATCACCGGATGCAAAATAATTGGCAACCGTAAATACAAGCGTACTGCAATCAAAACTTGTGATGGTACTTACTTCCCCATCAATAGTAAGGGTATTGCCACTCAGTGACCAGGTGCCTGAATAAGTGCCACTGGGTGTACAGCTGGTGCCGGCATCCTGGTGTGTATAGGAACCGTTTTCATTCAGCACTTCTATATCATCTTTTTCACATGCATCGAGGAGGATAAATAAATCGCTTTCCGGTGAAGTGGGAGTGCTTTTGTATTTAGCAGCGGTCACTTTGTAATTGCCGGCGATTTTGGCAACGGTGGTTTCACACTTATCATCCTTTTTACAGGATACTAGCAGTAGCAAGGAAACGGAAACGAAAAGCAAAGATTTTTTCATATTGTTGGTTTTAATAATTGATAAAAAATACCTGGTTGCTATATTAAATGAAAATAAAGCAGAAATATTGTACAAGAGCTTGATATATGTCAAAATCAAGCTTCTAAAGCGGTAAATACTACTAATTCTTTGGTATTTCACCTGTTTTCTCGTAATTTTGCCTCCCAACATCGCGAAGTAGAGCAGCGGTAGCTCGGCGGGCTCATAACCCGCAGGTCGGAGGTTCGATCCCTCCCTTCGCAACTAAGGCCACCTAAGGGTGGCTTTTTTTTATTCACCAGTATAAAAAAAATTCTTGCTCTGTTAAAATTGTAGATCCGCAGTCAGGTTGCTCTGCGGGACTTGCAGTCCCGCAGCTTTATGTTATTGCCTTTGGCAATATATTATTCTAAAAAGTCTATTTCTATTAATCCCTTTTTTCCTTCATAATTGGCCGCACTACTATATAAGTAATCTGCCGGTGCAGATACCAGCCCAGCCCTTACAGGGTTTAAATGAATGTAATTCAGCTTTGATCTTAAAAAGGAATGACTGAAAATCTCTTCGGGGTGATTATCGCCTGTCCAAACTTTAAATTGTTCGTTGGCATTCGTTCCATTTGCAAAAAAATGAAACATATAAAGTAGCCACTCCTTTCTGCTTTCAGGTTCAGTAACAACGGATGCGGTAATCGCCTTACTGGTGTAAGTTTTAAAGTCCCTGAGCAAATCGCTCAGGTTATTGTTCCGGGCTGTCCAAATGGTATGAATATGGTTGGACATTATGACATATGCTCCCAGCATGAGGCCTTTTCTTTTTCTGCAGAAGGAAAAACTTTCAAGAACGATATCCCGGTATCGTTGCCGGCTGAAAATATCTACCCAGCCAGCAATGGTAAATGTCAGGAAATGAGTGGCATCCTGGTTCCGGATTTTATAACCTCCGGTAAATGTGTAGCTCATTCTAAGAATTTGATAAGTTATTTAAAAGGGCAAGTTGCCGGAAATGAAAAAAGTTAGCAAGAAACCGTACAGGAGCATTGCGGGAAGGTTGCCAAAGGCAACAGCATAGTATTGCGAAACTGAAAGTTTCGCAAAGCTGCCAATAAGGCCTTGTCAAGCGTTTACAAAGCCTTTGCACTGCGAGACCTGCAACCCCGCAGGCTGGTCATATTGCTTTTGGAATTGGTCAAAGACCTGTCTCCGGACATTTACTGAATGCTACAAGCCCATATTTTTCTGCATCCGCAACTCGCAATTTGTTGACAGTATGCTGGCTATCAGCTTCTAAAGGTCAAAATGCAGGTCTTGTACAGGATGTAGTTTTAAGCTGACATGACCCTTTTAAACCGTACCTTTGCAGACTCATTATGAAATCTGGATTTGTGAACATATTTGGCCGCCCGAATGCAGGGAAAAGCACCCTCCTCAATGCTTTGATGGGGGAGAAGCTGGCCATTGTGTCACCGAAAGTGCAAACCACCCGCCACCGGATCAAAGGCATCATGACCGAAGCCGGTTACCAGGTCATATTTTCAGATACACCTGGTATCATTGAACCCAGGTACAAACTGCATGAGAAAATGATGCAGGCAGTAAAAAGTGCACTGGAAGATGCAGACCTGGCCCTCCTGCTGGTCGATATTAAAGAAAACCGGGACGAGGCGGATGCCATCTTCTCCGCACTGAAACTCAAAGTACCGGCCATTGTTTTACTGAATAAAGTAGATACATCAGATAAGGCAAGCACCAACGATGCTGCTGCTTTTTTCAGCAGCCGGCCTTATTGTAAAAAAGTGCTGGCCATATCGGCGCTGACAGGTTTCAACAAGCAAACTTTTATGCAGGCCATCCTGGAATTTCTTCCGGAGGGCGAACCCTTTTTTGAAGGAGACGATATCAGTGATTTGCATACCCGTTTTTTTGTGAGTGAAATGATCCGTGAAAAGATATACGAACTGGCCTCTGACGAAATACCCTACCATAGCGCAGTCCTGATCCGTGAGTACCAGGAAAAACAAACACTGGTGAAAATTGTGGCAGATATCATTGTGCACCGTGAAACACAGAAAGCGATACTGATTGGCGAAAAAGGTTCCATGATTAAAAAAATCGGGATGATGGCTCGTAAGGATATTGAAGCTTTTATCGGACAGAAAGTCTTTTTAGAACTTTTTGTCAAAGTAAAGCCGAAATGGAGAGAGAATGAGCTGATGTTGAGAGAGTACGGGTATTAAGCAGTCGGCAGTCAGCAGTCAGGCAGTCAACAGTCGGCAGTCAGCAGTCGGCAGTCGGCAGTCTGCAGTCAACAGTCGGCAGTCAATAATTAGATTAAATTTCGATAAGGGTAAAGCAAAAATTATGTCATTTACAGTAGCAATAGTTGGCCGGCCCAATGTGGGCAAGAGTACTTTATTCAACCGCCTGTTGGAACAACGCAAGGCGATTGTGGATGATGTAAGTGGTGTTACCCGTGACCGGCAATATGGAGTGGCCGATTGGAACGGAAAAGTATTTAATGTAATCGATACCGGTGGTTTTGTGGCGGGTAGTGATGATGTGTTTGAAAGAGAAATTGCCAAACAGGTTTTGATCGCGCTGGATGAGGCCGATGCTATTATTTTTATGGTGGATGCAGCAACTGGTATGACTGACCTGGACGATAGCATGGCTAATCTGCTGCGCAGGAGTACGAAACCGGTCTTCCTGACAGTAAACAAAGTGGATAATAATGAAAGGATGCTGGAAGCTACTGAGTTTTACAGCCTGGGTTTTGAACATATATTTTTCCTGGCCGCCGCCAGTGGTAGTGGTACCGGTGAATTGCTGGATGCCATCACAGATTTAATTAAAGAAGATTCATCCGAAGAGGCAAAGGAGATGGAAGAACTGCCCCGATTTGCCATTATTGGACAGCCCAATACCGGAAAATCATCATTGCTGAATGCCCTCACAGGGCAGGAGCGGACCATCGTCAGCGATATTGCCGGTACAACCCGTGATACCATCCATACTCACTATAATTTATTCCAGAAGGAATTTGTACTGATCGATACAGCCGGTATCCGGCGCAAGAGTAAAGTAAATGAAGACCTGGAATTCTATTCCGTCATCCGTGCGATCAAAGCCATGGATGAAGCCGATGTCTGTTTATTGCTGATTGATGCTGCCAAGGGTATCACCGCACAGGATATTAATATTTTTGCGCTGGCTGCACGGAAGGGTAAGGGTATCGTACTGCTGGTAAACAAATGGGATCTGGTGGAAAAGGAAACCAATACTGCCAAAGATTATGAAAAAGAGCTGAAGCAGAAACTGGCCCCTTTTACTGATGTGCCGGTCTTATTTGTTTCTGCTAAAGAGAAGACCCGGATCTTTAAAGCCATCGAAACTGCATTGGAAGTATATGCCAACCGGCAGCGCAGGGTCGCTACTTCCAAACTAAATGATATTATCCTTAAGGCGATTGAAGCATACCACCCGCCTGTAGTGAGAGGCCATCCGATCAAGATCAAGTTTGTTACTCAGTTGCCCACAACGGTTCCATCCTTTGCTTTCTATTGCAATTTTCCTGACGATGTAAAACAGCCTTATAAAAATTACCTGGAGAATAAGCTGCGGGAAAATTTTGATCTGCAGGGTGTACCAGTCCGCCTGTTTTTCCGCAAAAAATAACCGTCTTTTTCCCGCTCATTTTGGGATTTTCCTGACTTTAGTTTTTGGATACCTGTAAATTTTATTTTACAGGTATCCAACTATTCTTCGAATGCCTTCCAGCCGGTATTATGTTGCCGGCATCCGTGTTCTCTTTAACAATAAAAAGAAAGCATATGAGAAGGTTATTATCAGCGGTTGTATTGATTGCATTACATTTTTCAATCAGTGCCCAGACATTGTATGAGTCATTTACTGACGGGGATTTTACAGTTACGCCTGTCTGGACGGGCAGTATGTCCAGTTGGACAATAGTGGCCAACAGTGATGTGGCCAGTGGTGCAACAGGTTCACAAACCCTAAGACTGAATGCACCTGCAGTATCACAAACAGAATATCTCAGTAGTTCAATAGCCAATTGGTACACCGGGCAGGAATGGGGGTTTTGGCTGGGCAGAAGAAATCAGGCCTGTACAAATGCGAATCAGTCCTATTTCTGGCTGTATGCCAATGAAGCCAATTTAAATTCCTCAACGGTTGATGGATACAGGATCGCAATTGGAGATGATACAGGTCCGGATGAACTCAGGTTACAATACATCGTCAATGGGTCAGTGAGTGCAACCATAATAGTATCGGCTGCAGGTCTGGCAAATGGCCTTACTGATGTTGGGTTGTTGGTCAGGGTTACACGAAACAGCAGCGGGCTCTGGACCTTATATACATCTGCTCTTCCAACTGCGAATAGTACCGGTGCTGTTGCAACTGATATACCCAATATTGCCAATACCCCGGTGATGCAGGGGGCAGGAACAGAAAATAGTCTGGTGCCTGCTTCAAACGGATATATTGGCGTTGCTTCATTGCATACAACCAGTGCAATTGCAATTAATACAGCGGAGTTTGATCAGGTTTATTTTAATCAGTTCGTGCCGGCAGGTATCGTTACAGGTGCGGTGGTGTCAACACCTTTTGTGTTGCCAAGCTGTACGGCTACTGCTACAGGTACAGTAGATTTTACCAGTACAGGTTTATTTTCCGGAACCAATGATTTTATCGCCCAGCTATCTGATGATGCCGGTTCTTTTGCGGCTCCTGTTACTATTGGTATTTTAAGTGATCTCGGTGGGAACGATCCCTCCGGCACTATTCCCATTACCATTCCAGCCGGAACAGCAGGTGGAAGCGGATATCTTATTCGTGTGATCAGTAACGATCCGGCAGTAACCGGAATTTCATCAGCGGCATTCACTATTACCCAGAATGGTCCGGGTGGATGTGGTTCTGCTGCAACCGACTATTACCGTTCCGTACAAACAGGTAACTGGAGCAGCCCCGGTACATGGGAGTCTTCGCCTAATAATACCAATTGGATAGCCGCTACCAAAGTGCCGACATTTAATGCCAACAGCATCCTGATTCAGAGCCCGCATATTGTTTATATTGATGCAACGGCTACTGCAGATCAGCTCAGTATTCTTACTGGTGCTACATTGAATCATGGAAATGGGATCAGCTTTACACTGAACAATGGCACAGGTACTGATATGACAGTGTACGGAACCTATATCCTAAACGGGTCTCAGCCTGCGGGAAGCGGAACCATCGAAATTTCTTCCGGTGGTTTAGTTAGTGTTGATGCCAATACGGCACCTGGTCTTTCTGATGATTTTGCACATTCAAACCCGGCTGTCTTATTCCGTACAGGCAGTGTGTACGAATGGAATACTTCCGTTTTTACTCCGGAATGGACAGGAAGAACCTATTTTTCGGCAGGTGAGATTGTTATATTCAGATTTTCGGCCCCGCCCAATTTTGATTTGGGTGGAAACAGTCCAACCGTGATTCATGGCCAATTGGAAGTGAATGCGACAATTGAACTGACAGGTACAGCTAATAAATCTTTTGTCAATGGTATTACTGGTACCGCAGTTATCACAACTGACCCGGCTTTTACGGGAATTATTGCGATTGAAGGTGCAGCTACCGCTGTTTTGGGGGGCGCTGGTGTGATCAACATGAGTCCTTTCAACGCAAGCCTTTCGATTGGCCCTGGCACAACTGTAACCATGCTGAGTGATAAAACTGTGAACGGCAATATTGTTTTATCAGAAAATGCTTATGTTGAATTGGGTGATTTCAATTTGACTGTAACAGGTTCAATTACCGGTGGTGCCGGTAATGCCTATATCAGGACAAACGGACTGGGTGTACTAACACTACAGGCTGTGGATGCAGGGGGTAAATCATTTCCGATTGGAAATTCGGGTTACAATCCACTCATCATTAATAATGGTAGCGGCGAAAATTTTTCTGCAAGAGTGCAAACGGGAATCAATCCTGCAATTGCCTTTCCTTCTTATGGCGTAAACCGAACCTGGCATGTTTGGGCTTCCGGGAATACAACGGCTGCACTACATTTTCAGTTTGCAGCAGCGGATGCAAATGCTGGTGTAATACTGCCGGGAGATATGGAAATATTGCAGCACAGCGCTGTGGCCTGGAGTGTAATTCCCGGAAACGGGATCAGGCCAACAGCAGGAGCTAATCCTTATACAGTCAGTACAGTTAATAATATTCCCATTGGAAATATATCATCGGCTTATGCAATTGGTAAGTCCGGTGGTCATCTGTTGCCGCTGAATTTTTCAATAACTGCGAGAGCACAATCAATGGGGCTTAGTACCCGGGTCAGCTGGGAGGTTTTCGGTGTGACCGGGATCAGTAGCTTCGAAATACAACGTGCTGCTAACGGAGGATCGTTTGCAACGATTGCATATCAGCGTGCTGCTGCTAACCTGCTTAGTTATAGTATGATTGATTCCTCATTGCAAATTGGCTGGCAATTGTATAGAATAAAGGCCCTGCTTCTGAATGGGAGCAGTCTATATTCCAATATTGTAGCCTTACAGAATGCTGGTCCCGCAGTAATAGTTGCTGCGATTACTCCAAACCCGCTGAGTAATGATGCTGTTATTAGTATCGGTTCCGCAGAACAGTGCATGGCTGGGTTAACTGTTTACAATATGGAGGGACTGCAAGTAATGCATCGGATAATTAAATTAAATAAAGGAGCCAATTCCCTTGTATGGTCTTTTGCAAACCTGCCTCCTGGCGTTTATTATCTGCATATTCAAACAGGAAATGCTAGCAGCCGCTGCAGGTTTGTGAAGCAGTAGAAATTAATATATAGAAGCAAATGGGAGTGAAAGTGTCTGGCTGGGCTTGCTAATGTATTATCATAGGTCTGTATCGTAGTTATACGATTCGGTGATAGAATATTTTCGATCATTCTCTTGCAATATCAAATTACAGATACTATTTTGGTAGCCTGAATGATGGGCTATTGCCCGTACCCTTTTATCCGCCGTAGCCTTGGCGAAGGCGGATAACGCAATTTAAAAGAAGGCGAATAACGCTAATCAAGAGAAGGCGGATAATGCTGACATAAAGAAGGCAGATAACGCTTACTAAAACGAAAGCAGAAACGCCAACGTAGCGAAGAAATATTAAATCTTCGCCTTGCGATCCAACCCAATCTCCTTAAAGCCCCTCCAATCTTCTTATTGCAAAATCACAAGCACAGGTAAGCGAACCCTTGTCCTGTTTCCTTTACTCCTTTGACCAGCCGCAAACAGACAAAAACCACCTGTATTATGAAGTATTTATTTGTGCTGGCATTTGCTATGCTTTGCCTTGAAGGAAGATCACAGTTAACCAACGAAGCTCAGCCGGAACCAGACAAAGCGGCGATCGAATTCACTCCCGGATTTTCATTGACCAGTCTGAATATACCAGGGAACGATAAAGTAAAGAAAGATGTGCTGCTGGGTCAGCGGAAATGGAAAATCAGCAGCAATCATATCTGGACAGGAGGCCTGGTATTCCTGGCCGGTGCAGCCAAAGGATTCAATGAAACCTTACAGTTTCACTGGAAAGAATTCAGAAGACAGTTTCCCGGAGCCAATGCACAATGGTTCAATCCATCCCTGAGCTGGAGAAATAAATATAAAAACGGGGATCCGGAAGCCGGAGCAAAGTTCTTTGGATCAACATCTGTATTCATCATGTTTACGGATCAATACCATCTGAACAATTTTATTAATCGTGCAGCCTGGGGAACAGCGATGGTGATCAAAATTGGAGAAGGTAAAAAACCTTTCAAACAATACCTGCTTGATTTTTTGTATTACGGGATTTGCCACCAGGCAGGATTTGCAGCAACCTATTACCCTTTTAGTAAGTATAAGGGCAAATAATATTTTCCTTGTTGAGTTGTGTCTCGAACCCCGCAGCAGCGGGGTTTTTTTTATGACCGGCCGGGTTTAGTTTTTCTTCCGGGAGACTTTTTTTTTACCATTGGTATCTTTCTTTTTTTGGCTTCCTGATTCCATGCTGCAGCGGCCAGGATTAGCTGGTTCAGTTCCAGCCGGTGAATGTCTTTTTTTTCTTTTAGAGTGATGCTGGCTACGATGGCTCTTTTCTTTAGTTCCAACTGGGGGAAAGCAGTTAAAAGGTCCTTTCCACGGCAAAAACAAACGGCAATACCCTCGGTTGTGTGATTGAGGTAAAGGAACATTCCAAAATAGTGATAGAAAGGGATGCCAAAACTGAGCTTCTCCTCCACCGCCGGTACTAGTTCTAAAACCTGATTGCGGATCAGTTTGCAGATTGGCTGCAGTTGATCCGGAAGTTGCTCAATATATTCATCAACAAGTCGCATGATGTTGGATATGATCCGGATATTGCTGGTAGCTTAGGAAAATTGTGTCTGCAGGTTATTTATTTTTTCCCTGAATGCAAGCAGTTCTTTCTGCTGTTCGCGAATAAAACTGTTGTCGCTTAGTTTGCCCATCACTTTTTCCATTTCCTCCCGGGTGTCGTATACCATTTTACGGAAAGGACTTTGATAATCCCGGGCTCTGGATTCACTGATGCCTTCGGTGATCCACTCACGGGTACGGAGTACTTTGGGCAATAACTGCAGGAATGTTTTTTTGGTGAACCGGGATGGAGATAGCGAAAGTATTTCGAGTAAGGAGGCCAATGCATGACTGCATTTATCGGTTTCGTAGCCATGGCTTTTCCGGAAATAATATTCATGAACCTCGTCCCAGTTACTGCATTTTCCTGAACGGATATTGCTGAGAAGGGTTTGTACAGCTGATTCTTTCATCAGCAGGCCGCCGCAGTTGATCCATTTTGATCTGGCCGGGCTGGCGGGCAATGCTTTTTGTAAGGCAGTCCAGCTGGTCAGTTTTTTTCGTTCGATCAGCCGGATGATTTCCAGTACCCCGTAATAAACAATAAGCTCCTGGAAAATAGTACTGGCGTCAGCAGCTTTCAATATAACTACTTTGCGGCGGCTGTTTTCAAATCCATTGGCCAGTATTTCAAGGGTAGCGGCTTCATTGGGTTTGGTATCCAGTAATTCTTTTCCTTTTTGAATACAGGCCTTCTCGTTCAGCACTTGATTATTTTTCCGGGCCCAGGCCGCACCTGTAAATTGACGGAGCAATTGAAGTCCGTCAAAGATTTCGTTTACACTGTCTGGTGCCAGGTAATCATACTCGATCCGGATCCGCTGATCAGTTCTTTTATCACGGCTGGTATATTTGGTTACATTCCGGGCCAGGGCATACATATTATACATGAACCAGTAAGCCGGCATCAGCAGGAGTCTTTCGTTTGACACATCATTGCTGAGCAGTGAAAAAGGAATGGGAATATTCAGTTCTGCCGGAAAATCTCCTTTAGCGATTAATGTAAAGGAAGCAAATTTTGAATTGTGTTTGAGGCTTACACATAAGCCGGGCCAGAAGCCACGGCCGGCGATCAGCTCTCCATCGGCTCCCCTAGAATTATGATTGGAACCAATTGTAGCGCCGGCAGCCATATTGCTTTGTCCGAAAACAGTAGCCGCACAGAGAAAAGAATTATTGTGGTGCTGTTCATGAGCAGGAAAAATCAATGAATTGAGTACCTCACAACAGGAAATAGTGGAATTATCGCCCAGAAAGGAATTGATCAGCCTGGCACCATACTTCAACTGCGAATTGCTTCCCATCACAAAACGTACAGCTTTGACCCCATAGAATATCCGGCATCCAAAGCCGATGATACCATTTACTAATTCACATCCTTCTCCGATTTGTGTTTTGGCTGCAGGGGAAGAGTTGATCGTGATATTTTTGATTTTGTTAGCGCCCTTCAGGTAAGCATCCGTTCCGATCCAGGTATCCTTGATGATCCGGCAGTTTTTGATGACAGTACGATCGCCGATTTTTCCATAGTAACCGCGGCGGGTATCATACTTGGCATCAGTAAATTCCCTGAATCGCTGAAGCAGTTTTTCATCATCACGATGCTTACTCCATAAGTAGGCATCTGCCACCTGCATTCCGTTGTAAGGGAGAATGCTCCGGCCGGCGTTTTCATTACAGATCTCCAGCCAGATCCGTATGTTTTCCTGCTCCCCCTGTTTGAGTACCCCATTACCAAATTTGGCATGGTCGGTGGTAGCCAGTTCATTGATGTTGACCAGCATCACATCATTTCCGGTGATATAGTGGCTCATAAAACCAACATTGTCGATCACGGCATTATCGCCAATATCACTGCTGATGATGGTACTGTTATAAAGGCCAACCGGCAGCCGCAGATTATTGAATTCATGGAAATAGGGTTCCAGTTTTCCGATTCGGACCAGTCCATAAAATTTACAGTTTTTTACAAGAGAAGGGTCAAAGGCCTCCGCAACCATTACCATGTTCCAGTTGTCGGAGCTGTTTCCGTTTTTCTCGAGTATCCTGATGGCGGTCCTGCTCAGCGCACGGTAGATGGTATCATTCCTGTTTTGCCTGTTGCGCAGGTAATATTCATCTTTTCCTTTAGGGATATATTGCTTTTCAATAAAGCCATAGCCCAGCGAATTGAGTGGTTCTTTTCGGATGATATTCATATTGTCCAACCCCGAAGGGTTTTTGAACCCTGAAGTGCAAAGCGCTTCAAAGCTGGTTAAACAATTGTTCTGGTACCGATCATCTTATTCAACATATCAATCCCTGATCAGCTGTTCGTGTAAGAAGTAAATTAACGGGGATGACAGATTTCAACTTTTATTCCACGGTTACACTTTTTGCCAGGTTCCGGGGTTTATCTACGTCCAGGTTCTTGGCAACACCAATATAGTAGGCCAGTAACTGCAAGGGCACCACACTCAGCATAGGGGCCAGAATTTCATCTGCCTCCGGTACGATCATTACATCATCTGAAATATCTGTTGAATGGCTGTCTCCCTCTGTAATCACGGAAATAACTATTCCCTTCCGGGCTTTTATTTCCTGCATATTGCTCACTACTTTTTCATGATAGGCATCACGGGTGGCTACAAAAACAACCGGTAACTGGTCATCCACGAGTGCAATCGGGCCGTGTTTCATTTCAGCCGCGGGATAACCTTCTGCATGGATATAGGAAATCTCTTTCAGTTTTAAGGCCCCTTCCAAAGCCACAGGGAAATTATAACCCCTGCCCAGGTAGAGAAAATCTCGGGCATCTTTATATTTCTCTGCCAGTGCTTTGATATGTTCGCTTTGCTGAAGGGTCCATGCTACTTTCTCCGGTATTTGTTCCAATTCAGTCAGGAGGTTGCGATAACGTTCTTCACTGATGGTTCCTCTGAGATAGCCCAGTTTCAAAGCTATCATAGTGAGTACTGCCAGTTGTGCAGTAAAGGCCTTAGTGGAAGCAACACCAATTTCAGGGCCCGCATGGGTGTAGGCGCCACCATGACTGGTGCGGGCAATCGAAGATCCTACCACATTCACCACTCCGAGAATGATCGCTCCTTTTTGTTTGGCATTTTCGATGGCCACCAGTGTATCAGCAGTTTCCCCGCTTTGTGAAATGGCGATGATCACATCGCCTTTATGAATCACGGGATTCCGGTAACGGAATTCAGAAGCATATTCCACTTCCACATTGATCCGGCAGAGTTCTTCAAAAATATATTCCGCCACCAGTCCGGCATGCCAGCTGGTACCACAGGCCACCATCACAATACGATTGGCATTAACAATTTGATCTGCATACTGCTGGATACCGCTCATGGTAATGGTACCTGCAACTGCATCCAACCTGCCTCGAAGACAGTCATATATAGTTTGTGGTTGTTCAAAAATCTCCTTGAGCATGAAATGATCAAACCCGCCTTTTTCTATCGCGGCCAGTTCGAGGTCGAGCTTCTGGACATAGGGGGTCAGTTTTTCATTCCCCAGGTTTTTCAGGATCAGCTCATCGGGTCTGATAATGGCCAGTTCGTAGTCGTTTACATACACCACTTCTTTGGTGTATTCCAGCATGGGGGAGGCATCAGATCCCAGAAAATGTTCTCCTTTGCCAACACCAATTACCAGCGGACTTCCTTTGCGGGCGGCGATGATGGTATCCGGATTTTCTTCATCCAGTAAAAGAATCACATAAGCGCCGGTTACCCTTTTCAGGGCAATCCTTACAGCTTCTTCCAGGCCGCAGTTATTATTCTTTTTAATTTCTTCAATAAAGTTCAGCAGTACTTCGGTATCGGTATCACTTTCGAAAACATAACCGAGGTTCGTGAGTTCTTTTTTAAGCTGGCTGTAGTTTTCAATGATACCGTTATGGATCATGGCCAGTTTACCGCTGGCGGAGCGATGAGGGTGTGCATTGCGGTCACTGGGTTCACCATGGGTGGCCCAGCGGGTATGACCGATGCCAACATGGGCATGCAGGTTCTTGCCAACGATAAAATCCTCTAATTCGGCTACCTTGCCTTTTTCTTATATACTTTAAGACCGCCGTTTTGCAGTGCGACGCCAGTGCTGTCGTAGCCACGGTATTCCAGTCTTTTCAGACCTTTAATGATAATGGGGTATGCCTCTCTGGGGCCGGTGTATCCAACTATTCCGCACATAAGGGATGAATGGTTTATCTATAGAATTTAGGTTCACAAAAATAGAGATTTAGGGATATGAAGAAATCAAACCCGCACAAAACCGCATCTTTTATTTTATGAAGTCAGTGATGGAATAAATTATTAAAGTAAAACACCTTTTAGCAAGAGGTATGCCGTTCCGAAATAAATCAGCAAACCGGTTACATCTACCAGCGTTGCGATAAAAGGAGTGGATGAAGTGGCGGGGTCGGCTCCCAGTCTTTTCAATAATAGGGGAAGCATGGAACCCATGATAGTACCCCAGGTTACCACGCCAATAATTGCGATACCGATGGCGAATCCGATCCGTATGAAATGTTCTCCGAATAAGCCAAAGAACTGGTATCCACCGTAAATAATCAGGAAACCGAAAATGCCGAGGGTTACACCCATGAATATACCGGAGAAAATTTCTCTACGGGCAATCCGCCACCAGTCTTTCACGGTAATTTCTCCCAGGGCCAGGGCCTGGATGATCAGGGTGGCAGCCTGTGATCCGCTATTACCACCGCTGGAAATGATCAGGGGAATAAATGTAGATAGCACCAGTACCTGTTCCAGTGTTTTCTGGAAATTAGACATGGCGATAATCGTGAGTGTTTCTCCCACAAATAAAATGATGAGCCAGATAATCCGTTTTTTATACAGCTTGAAAATAGGTACATCGAGATAAGGGGCTTCAAGTGCTGCTGTACCTCCCATTTTTTGCATATCCTCACTGAATTCTTCTTCAGCTACCCAGAGAATATCATCAATGGTAACGATCCCCAGTAGTTTATCACTTTTGCTGACGACAGGTAATGCCACCCGGTTATTCATTTTAAAAACTTCGCTGGCCATTTCCTGGTCATCTTCAGGGTGGAGGGATACAAAGCGTTCGTCCATCAGCTCCTCCACTTTTTTCTCCGGGGGATTCAGGATAAAATCCCTGATCCGTATATCATCCAGCAATTGTCCTTTTTCATTAATTACATAAATAACATTGATTGTTTCACTGTCCTTGCCGTATTTACGGATCGTGGTAAAAACTTCCTCAATCGTATTCCATGGATATACATACACATAATCCGGTGTCATCAGTCGCCCGATACTGTTTTCGGGATAACCTAAGAGGGAGAGGGTGATCTTTCTTTCTTCAGGGTCCAGCAGTTTGATCAGTTCCCGCACCACATTGCTGGGCAGCTCTTCCAGGAAATCGGTCCGGTCATCAGCCGGAAGTTCATTTAATAGTGACGCTGTGGTATTGGGAGGCAGTTCATGGATGATTCTTTTTTGAACAGAGAGGTCAAGTATCTTGAAAACACTGGCTGCACGATGGATGGACATATTGGCAATGATACTATCCTCATATTCGGGATATTCATCTACCAGGGTAGCCACATCACTGATATTCTGATCATCAAGGAAGGCCCTGATCGCCAGTTTATCCTCTGTTTGTATATGGGCTTCAAACTGCTCCTGTAATGTAATTTGATCTAGATCCAGCGACATGGATCAAAAGTAGAGAAAAGTCGGGAGTCAGTCATCAGTCGGCAGTCGGCAGTCATCAGTCGGCAGTCATCAGTCGACAGTCATCAGTCATCAGTCGACAGTCGGCAGTCATCAGTCGACAGTCATCAGTCGGCAGTCGAGAGTCGAGAGTCATGAGTCTGGAGTAAGTCGCCGATAATCGGAAGCCCAATACCCAATACCCAATAGCCAATACCTAATACCTAATACCCAATATCTTAATCTCCTGCATATTTCTTAAACTTGTATCTACTGTTTATTATCATGATACTACCATGTTTAATTATTGCACCCACTGCGACCATGGGCCGTGGAGTGTTTACGACTGAAAATATTGAAGCAGGTACCCTGATTGAAGTGTCTCCGGTAATAGTGATGTCAGCTACCGAAAGAAAACTGCTGGATCAGACGCTATTGCATGATTATATTTTTGAATGGGGAGAGGAAAGAGATCAGTGTTGTATGGCATTGGGTTATATACCAATTTACAATCACGCATATGAAAGTAACTGTGAATATGAAACTGATTTTGATTTTGGACAAATCAGGATTACAGCTGTTCGCTCTATTGGAGTAGGAGAGGAATTATTCATTAATTACAACGGAGAATGGAATGATCCTAAACCGGTTTGGTTTCATCGGGGTAATAATAAATAAAAAACCCGTTCCGGATGGGAACGGGCTTCTCAATCAATTTCTTATTCTTACTGGAACCTGATTTGTCCTTTGATTTCACCACCACCATAAGTCGCTGTGTGGATATTAACATAGTACATACCATTCAGCAGGTCTTCTTCTTTTACCACGACACCATCCACCTGGAAGGAACCGGAGTAAGAGCCACAGGCCGTAGTGGAGGATGCATTACAACGGACAATATTCGCTGCGTTGAAAGTTTGTACCACCGGAGCAGTGAAACCTACCGGCGCAAGGCCATGAATATGGAATACGGTAACGGGGCCGGTCAAACCTGACCACCTGAAAGTATAAGTAAGTGTTCTTGTATTTCTGGTATAAGCCACATCAAGGGTACCAATCGCAGAACTGGCGTTGGCGGGAACTTCCTGGGCACCGCTCATGACGATACCTTTTTTCTCATAATCGGTCACTCTCTTTTGTTCGGCATTGGGTTCGCAGGAACTAAAGCTCAGGAGAAGGGCAAAAAGGGAAATGGGTAAAACAGTCAGTTTTAGCAGTTTCATGTTTTGGTCTATTTGTGGTAAAAATAAGAAGTTTTTTGAATCTGCAATATTTTTAAAAAAGTCCCTAAAAGCCTGTGAGTAAGCTGTTAGAAAGCTATCAATCTGGTCCGGGCCGGCCTTCCCGGGCAGTGCAGCATACAGGTATGGATGCACCGGTTTCTGATAAATGCTGAATCAAGGCCTTTTTTAAAGGAAAGGGGGGACTTTCTGTTTACTTTTTAAGCAAGGAGAGGGGCCAGATTATTTCAACTTTCCTTTAATTTCCTGCAGTTTAAGCAGTGCTTCTACCGGCGTCAGGCGGTTTATATCGGTTCCTTCCAGTAACTGACGGATTTCCTCA
This sequence comes from Chitinophagaceae bacterium, assembly GCA_016720745.1. Lineage (GTDB taxonomy): Bacteria > Bacteroidota > Bacteroidia > Chitinophagales > Chitinophagaceae > JJ008. The sequence continues at coordinate 186,340 of JADKKA010000022.1, forward strand.
AATGTTTCGCTATGGGCATCAAAAATGGACAGTTGCATCTTTGGATTACCGGCTCCGGGGCTATTGAGATGTTGTAATATCGTGCCTGCCGGGGAACTGCCCACATCGGTCTGACGGCTTCTTGTTTCAAGCTCCTTTAGAATTTCGTTGGCTCTTTCGATCAAAGAGGGGGGCATCCCGGCCATCCGGGCCACATGGATACCAAAACTATGGGTACTTCCGCCTCTTGCCAGTTTACGAAGGAAGATAATCCGGTTACCTGCTTCCTTATTGGTTACATGGTAATTTTTTACCCTTGGCAATTTCTCTTCCAGTTCATTGAGTTCATGGTAATGTGTGGCGAAGAGGGTCTTGGGTTGCTGAGGAGCCTGGTGCAGGTGTTCGGCAATACTCCAGGCGATGGAAATACCATCATAGGTGGAAGTACCCCGGCCAATTTCATCCAGTAATACCAGGCTGCGGTGGGTGAGATTATTGATGATACTGGCTGTTTCATTCATCTCTACCATAAATGTTGACTCCCCGCCGGACAAATTATCGGAAGCGCCAACCCTGGTAAAAATTTTATCGGTCAGGGACAGCCGGGCTTCTGAAGCGGGTACAAAGGAACCCATATGGGCCATCAGGGTAATCAGGGCTGTTTGCCGGAGCAGGGCACTCTTACCGCTCATATTGGGTCCGGTGAGGATAATAATCTGCTGCTCATCTTTATTCAGTTCCATATCATTACTGATATAGGCTTCTCCGGGAGGAAGATTTCTTTCAATCACCGGATGTCTTCCTTCTTTTACCACCCATTCATCTCCATTGTGGAGTATGGGTTTTTTATAATGGTAATGGATGGCGTTATGAGCGAAGCAACAGAGACAATCCATGATGGCCAGCAATTGTCCGTTGGTTTGAACCGGGGCGAGGTAATCGTATAATTCGTTCAGCAGCGCATCATATAATTCCAGTTCAATTCGCAGAATTTTTTCTTCGGCCCCCATGATTTTCTCTTCATACTCTTTCAGCTCGGGGGTGATATATCTTTCTGCATTGGTCAGAGTTTGTTTGCGCATCCAGCTCGCTGGTACCTTATCCTTGTGGGCATTCGTTACTTCCAGGTAATAACCAAAAACGTTATTGAAACCTATTTTCAGCGAAGGGATACCGGTACGGTCGGCTTCCTGTTGCTGCAGTTGTGCCAGGTATTCCTTGCCGCTGCTGGAGATATGCCGGAGTTCATCCAGTTCAGGATTCACCCCGTTACTGATCATTCCTCCTTTAGCAGCCAGGGCTGGTGGGTTCTCTGTAATTTCTTTAAAAATTTTTCCGGCGATATAAGGACAGGGGTTCAAAGCATCACCCAGTCTTTTCAGGTATTCATTACTGGTATCCAGATTCGATTGCTTCAGGATTTCCACCTGTTTCAACCCCCTGGCTAGTTGTAAAACTTCCCGCGGATTGATTTTTTTCATCGGGATTTTGGAAACCAGTCTTTCAATATCTCCGCACTGCCGGATATGGCTCACCAGTTTATTCCTGAGTTCGGTTTCCCTGATCAGAAATTCAACGGTTTCCAGTCTTTCATTTATTTTTTGGATATCCTTCAAAGGGAAAATGACCCAGCGTTTGAGTAGTCGGGCACCCATGGCGGAAACCGTATTATCCAGCACAGCCAGCAGGGTATGGGTTCCCTCTGCATTTCCGTGGATCAGTTCGAGATTGCGGATCGTGAACCGGTCCATCCATAAAAAATCATCCCGGTCAATTCTTTGAAGGGAAACGATATGCTGCAGGTGCGGGTGTTCAGTATCTCTTAAATAATGAATGATGGCTCCGGCAGCAGTGAGACCGTTTTTCAGTTCTTCCACCCCAAACCCTTTCAGTGAATGGGTTTGAAAATGTTTGAGCAGGGTTTCGGCGGCATAACCGGCATCAAAGATCCATTCATCCAATGTATAAGTATAGACCTTGCTGCCAAAATACTCCCTGAATTTTTTTTGCTGGTGCCGCTGAAAAATTACTTCGGAAGGCCGGAAGCTTTGCAGCAGTTTATCAGCATATTCCCGGTCCCCTTCTGCCAGCAAAAATTCGCCGGTGGAAATATCCAGAAAGGCCAGTCCGTATTGGTCATCGCTGGCAAAATGGATGGCGGCCAGGAAATTGTTGCTGTGATGTTCGAGTAATTTATCATTCACGGTGGTGCCAGGGGTCACCATATCTGTGACACCTCTTTTCACAACCCCCTTGGCCTGTTTGGGATCTTCCAGTTGGTCACAGATAGCTACCCGGTGTCCGGCTTTAACCAGTTTATGCAAATAGGTATCCAGGGCATGGTGAGGAAAGCCGGCCAGTTCGGCAGAAGAGGCGGCACCGTTATTCCGCTTGGTCAGGGTGATGCCCAGGATTTGTGAAGCCAGTACGGCATCCTGGCCGAAAGTTTCATAAAAATCACCTACGCGAAATAGGAGGATTGCATCCGGGTATTTTTGTTTGATGGCCCGGTGCTGCTGCATCATCGGTGTATCACTGCCTGCTGTTTTTGCCATGGGGAAGCTGTCATGCTGTGCTTGTAGAAGCATGGCAGGCGGCAAATATATAGTCTTTGTTCACGATCCCGAAAGTGATGTGCATTTTGTGAATTACTTTTGCCCGATGCGAAAATTAAGCATGGCCGAGTTGGGCCGCAAATCGGTAGAAGAGTTCCGCCAATCGGCCAAGATACCGGTGATTGTGGTATTGGAGAATATCCGCAGTGCTTATAATGTGGGCAGTGTGTTCAGGACTTCGGATGCATTTTTAATTGAGGCGATTTATATCACGGGCTATTCTGCCAAACCTCCGCATAAGGAAATTAAGAAAACGGCCCTGGGAGCAGAGGAAACGGTGAGCTGGAAGCATTTTCCCAATGCCGAAGCGGCAATAGCTGAATTAAGAAATGCAGGATACAATATTTATGCCGCTGAGCAGGCCGAAGGCAGCTATCGCCTGAATGCCATTGGTTTTGAACCGGAGGAGAAAATTGCCGTTATTTTTGGCAATGAAGTAGCGGGTGTGGAGCAGTCCACCATTGCCCTAAGTGATGGTTGCCTGGAGATTCCTCAGCTGGGGATGAAGCATTCATTAAATATTGCTACGGCTGTTGGTGTGGTGTTGTGGGAACTGGTGCGGGGGAGGATTGGGAGTTAGGAATTGGTTATTAGGTATTAGTTATTTCTTCTATCGCAGTATGTTCTTACAGCGGGAAGATATTAGGATATTGAGATATTAGGATATTGCTTTGCCCGCCGAAGCCTTGGCGAAGGGGGGAGATATTGGGATATTGAGATATTGAGATATTGGGATATTGAGATATTGGGATATTATGATATTTGGATATTGGAGATCTGATTTTAGATTCAATGTATGAGTAAGGTTAAGAGCTATCTTAGTTTGATCAAATTTTCGCATACCATTTTTGCGATGCCGTTTGCATTGATCGGCTTTATGTTGGGTTTATTCAGCACTTCCTACCATCCATTTATCGGTGCCTGGCGCAATAAAAATGGGGTATATCAATGGGATTTGAATCATTCATTGGGATGGGCCTGGGAAAACGAAGTAGCGGGTGACTCTTTGTTATGGAAACTAATTACCAGGGGGGAAACGAGCGCCCTCCCTGTAATTGCCAGGTATTTTTTACTGGTGATACTTTGTATGGTATTTGCCCGTAGTGCAGCGATGGCTTTTAACCGGTATCTCGACCGTCAATACGATGCACGGAACCCGAGGACTGCTATACGAGAAATTCCGGCGGGAGTAATCAGTCCTGTGAATGCGCTTTTATTTACCATTATCAGTAGTCTGCTCTTTATTGCCTGTACATTCTTTATTAACCGGCTCTGTTTTTATCTGTCACCGGTGGCACTGGCGGTGATTCTGGGATACAGTTATACCAAAAGGTTCACTGCACTTTGTCATTTAATCCTTGGGCTGGGTTTATCACTGGCTCCGATTGGAGCTTACCTGGCAGTTACAGGGCAGTTTGCGCTATTACCGATGCTGTTCTCAGTGACTGTGCTTTTCTGGGTCAGTGGGTTTGACATCATTTATGCTTTACAGGATGTGGAATTTGATCAGTCGCAACAACTCTATTCTATCCCTGCCCGTTTGGGGAAGGCTAAAGCATTAAGGGTTTCAGAACTATTACATTTTATAAGTGCCGCAGCCGTTCTTTTTGCGGGTTATGATGGACATTTCGGATTAATATACTGGATCGGAGCAGCCATTTTTATTGGTATGCTGGTATATCAGCATACCCTGGTAAAGCCAAACGACCTTCGGCGTGTCAATCTGGCTTTTATGACTTCCAACGGGGTCGCTTCTGTTCTTTTCGCCATCTTTGTCATTGCTGATTATTTTATCATCATCAATCTCTGAATTTGATCACTGAATAGTATCACATTATCTCAATATCTTAATATCCCAATATCTAATTCCTAATACCTAACTCTCCTCATGCCCCGCATCCTCTGCATTGATTATGGTCTCAAGCGAACCGGAATAGCCGTTACAGATCCTTTGCAGATCATCGCCACGGGTTTGACTACTGTTGGTCATAAAGAACTGCTCCCTTTTCTAAAAGATTATTTTGCAAAAGAGCAGGTAGAACTGATCCTCATCGGCTGGCCCACTAACTGGGATGATTCCGCTACCCATGCAACGGCCCATGTGGAGCGATTTATTGGGGTATTGCAAAAACAGTTTCCTCAAATACCGGTTCAGAAAGTAGACGAAAGGTATACCTCTAAAATGGCCAAAGACGCGATGATGGAAATGGGATTGAAAAAAATGCAGCGGCGGAACAAAGCCCTGGTGGATGAGATCGCGGCCACAATTATGCTACAGGAATACCTGCGGCAAAAAGGGTAAGGGGGATTAGGATATTCAGATATTATGATATTAAGATATTGAGGTATCAGGATATTGGGATATTGAGATATTGGGGGTAAATTTGCAGGATGATTTTACCGATTGTAGCATACGGGCATCCGGTACTGCGAAAAATAGCGGAACCAATTAATTCGGACTATCCCGGATTGGAAAAACTGGTAGCTGATATGTGGGAAACCATGTATGCCAGCAACGGGGTCGGACTGGCAGCACCTCAGATCAACAGGAATATTCGCCTTTTTGTAGTAGATACTGAGCAAATGTTCCGGGGCATGGATGAAAAAGAGAAAGCAGAATTTCCGGGTGATGAGGGACTGAAAGCCGTGTTTATAAATGCCCGGATTGAAGAGCTGGAAGGTGAAGAATGGGCCTATAATGAAGGCTGTTTAAGTATTCCCAAGATCAGGGAGGATATATTTCGACAGGAAACAGTTACGATCCGGTATTATGATGAACAGTTTAATGAAAAAGTGGCGCGTTTCACTGGCCTTACGGCAAGAGTAATCCTGCATGAATATGATCATATTGAAGGGAAACTATTCATTGATTATATCAGCACATTGAAAAGAAAACTGATGAAAGGGAAATTAAATGATATCACCCGCGGGAAGATTAAAGTAGATTACAGGATGTTATTTCCAGGTTGACACCGCAATAACCTGCAAACCCATACCACAATCAGGGGGTTTTTGAAAAATAACCCTGATTTCATCTAAGTTTTTTTGTTGCCATTCAGGACTAATACTATTTTCGTTCTGTATTCCCCCTCTGAAATAGCATAAGGTTAAATTACTCTGATTAGCTGGTTAGCAATAGCTTTTGAAGTTATTGATACGTCCCCCATGGATTTGTAATTAATTTTTTAACCACTAAACCTTAAGCTTATGAGAAGTAAATTGACTCTTTCTCTGTTAGCCGTTTTTCTTGCGGTTGGCTTCTGTAAAGCCCAGGTTCCCTCAGTGATTCCGTATAATGGTGTAGTACCGGCTGTGATGAACAGTGCCGGAGGTACCTATGACAATGCGTTGTCGTATTACCGTTATGAATGGAGTTTTGGGGAGCTGGTGCTGGTACAGGCCTTTGCGCCGCCGGACAGTTCGATACTGGTTACGCAGGGTGTGCTGCAGCCGTGTACGGACAAGATTGGTCCATCCCCTTATTCCCTGTTATTTGAAGCAGGAGATTACAAGTTGTTTCCCAACCCGACTTCCGGGAAGTTTGAGCTGAACTTTTTTGTGACCACTCCTGGTCAGATGAGTTTGCAGCTGATCAATTCAATTGGTCAGATACTGGAGTCAAGGAGTTATCACTACGATGGTTGTTGCCGGATCGAATTATTTGACCTGACGGGCCGTCCGTCGGGCGTTTATTTTGTGGTGGCTGATCTTCGTCCTGATACACCCAGAGCGGACGGGTTAGAAGTTGTGCGTCACAGTGGACTGAAAGTGGTCAAGATAGACCAGTAAGAATGAGAGTGCAAAAGGCGGATGCCTGACTTGCATTAAACAGATCAATCACATCAATCAATTAAACAAGAACAAATGAAAAAATTATTATCCTTATTATCAGTATTACTGCTGGCGGTAGCAGGGATGAATGCCCAGTCACCGGCCCCCGGAATACTGAACTACCAGGGGGTTGCCCGCAACAGCGTAGGCAATGTGCTGGTGAATAAGAACATCAGCCTTCGCTTGACGATCCATGACGGGTCAGCGGCCGGTCCGGTGGTGTATTCAGAAACCCGTCAGGTTACTACGAATCCATTTGGATTATTCAATGTGCAGCTGGGTAGCCCCGGTGCTGCAGGAGTAAGCGGCACGATTGCCGGAGTACCCTGGGGTGTTGGTCTTAAATTTATCCAGGTAGAAATTGATCCCAATGGTGGATCCACATTTATCAATATTGGTACAGCGCAACTGGCGAGTGTACCTTATTCATTGTATTCATCCTTATCCAATGACCTGGTCCTGCCGTTCAATAAAACACAGGCAGATGCAGGTACTTTGTTCCGGGTTACTAATAGCGGAACAGGCAGCGGCAGTACAGCTCTTGAAGGTTTGACTAATAGTACAGCCGGTAATGCTTCTGCGATCATTGGTACAGTTACCAGTACCGGTCCCGGCGGATTTTCTGCAGGGGTGCGTGGTATCAACAATGGTACTAGCGGATTAGGAATTGGTGTATATGGTTCACAAAACGGAAGTGGCTGGGGTGTCTATGGAACTACACCCAGTGGTATCGGTGTTAATGGTGCTTCTGGTTCCGGATTCGGCGTATTTGGTAGTTCTACCTCCGGATCTGGTGTATATGGTACCAGCTCAACAGGTTTTCCAGGTTTTTTTGAAGTAACAAATTCTGCCAGTACTTCCGATGCCCTCCGGGCAACAACTGCGGGTACAGGTGCCAGCTGGGCCATTCGTGGTATCAGTAGTGGAACCAATGGTGCTGGTTTATTTCAGCAAACCAATGCGACTAATACGGCGAATAACCTTCAGTCAAATCAGGCTGGTTTAGGCCGTGCCGGTTTATTCAATTCAACCAATGCTGCCAGCACTGCCAATGCAGTAGATATCAATGTGGCTGGTACTGGTTTCGGTTTACGTATTGCCAGCACCAATGGTGCGCCAAAAGCATTACAAACAGTTGGTGGAGTACAGCTTACAGGAATCAATGAAGCTGCTAACCGTTTACTGACTTCAGATGCGGTTGGTAATGCCACCTGGCAGTCTGCTGCAGCCGTAGGAGTAGTAACTGGTAGTGGAACTTTAAATTTTGTTCCAAAATGGACACCGGTTGGTACCAATCTCGGTAATTCATTATTATTTGATAATGGCACATCTGTTGGTTTAGGTACTACAACCCCTACCCATCGTTTTGATGTAACACATGGTGGCAGTACCGGTATTGGTATCAATTCCACATCAAGTTTTTCTGTATTGGATATCAATGCAGCCAGTGGAGATGCAGCTATTCGTTTCGGTAATGCCGGAGTTAATCAATGGAATTTGCGTAACCGTCCAGGTGACAACTACCTCGAGATTTTTGAACTGGGTGGTGGCGGAAGTCGTGTTGTGATCCAGGACGCAACTGGTAATGTAGGTATTGGTGAGACAGCGAATCCAACTTACAAACTGGATGTGTTGCATGGTGGTTCAACCGGTATCCGCAGCCGTTCTTCCGGATCATTCTCCGTGGTGGATATCGATGCTGCTTCAGGTGATGCTGCTCTGCGTTTTCAGAAAGCCGGAGCAGGCCAATGGAATACACGAAATCGTCCAGCTGATGATTATTATGAAATTTTTGAATTAGGTGGTGGCGGAAGCCGTTTCGTAATTCAGGATGCAACTGGTTTTGTAGGTATCGGTGGCCCAGGTGCTACTGCTGCTCCTTCTTACCAGTTGGATGTTGAGCATGGTGGTGCAACGGGTATCCGTAGCAAGTCTACCGGCACATTTTCTGTAATTGATATTGATGCTGCTAACGGTGATGCAGCCCTTCGTTTCCAGAAAGCAGGAGCAGGTCAGTGGAATACCCGCAACCGTCCTGCCGATGATTACTATGAAATTTTTGAATTAGGTGGTGGCGGAAGCCGTGTTGTTATTCAGGATGGTACTGGTAATGTAGGTATTGGTGAAACAACGAACCCAACCTACAAACTGGATGTATTACATGGCGGTTCAACCGGTATCCGCAGCCGTTCTTCCGGATCATTCTCTGTAGTGGATATTGATGGTGCTTCCGGAGATGCTGCCCTGCGTTTTGCCAATGCCGGCGTAAATCAGTGGAATGTTCGTAACCGTCCTGCTGATGATTATTTTGAAATTTTTGAATTAGGTGGTGGTGGAAGCCGCGTAGTAATTCAGGATGCAACTGGTAATGTAGGTATTGGTGAAACAACGAATCCAACTTACAAACTGGATGTATTACATGGTGGTGCTACCGGTATCCGTAGCCGTTCTTCCGGTACTTTCTCATTGATGGATATTGATGCAGCCAATGGTGATGCCGCTCTGCGTTTTGCCAAAGCCGGTGTAAACCAGTGGAACACCCGTAACCGTCCTGCCGATGATTATTATGAAATTTTTGAACTGGGTGGTGGCGGAAGCCGGTTGGTGATCCAGGATGGAACTGGTAATGTGGGTATCGGTGAAACAACCAATCCCACTTACAAACTGGATGTATTGCATGGTGGTGCCACTGGTATCAGAAGCCGTTCTTCCGGAACATTCTCTTTGATGGATATTGATGCGGCGAATGGTGATGCTGCCCTGCGTTTTGCCAAAGCCGGTGTAAACCAGTGGAATACCCGTAATAACCCCGCTACCGATGACTACCAGATTTTTGAACTTGGTGGTGGTGGTGAAAGAATGAGGATTGATAACACAACTGGTCATGTATGGATCAATAATGATCTGGATGTGTTGGGTGCCAAGAATTTCGCAATGGATCACCCATTGGATCCTGCGAATAAAATCCTGCGTCACGCTGCTGCGGAAAGTAATGAAGTAATCAACTTTTACAGCGGAAATATTACTACTGATGCCAGTGGTAAAGCTGTTGTAAGTCTTCCTGATTATTTTGAAGCGCTGAATAAAGATCCCCGTTATCAGTTAACTGTTATTGGATCTTTTGCTCAGGCCATTATCAGTAAAGAAGTAGCTGGTAACATGTTTGAGATTTCTACCAGCATCCCGAATGTAAAAGTAAGCTGGGAAGTAAAAGGTGTACGTAATGATGCCCGTTTCAAGATGTTCCCTTATGTAGCAGAACAGGAAAAATCAGCTGCACAAAAAGGAAAATATCTTGATCCGATCGCTCACAACCAGCCAATGAGCAAGCATGTTAGTTATGATGCGAACATCGAATCATCTTTGAATGATAATAAACCTGTTCAGTCTAAAGCAACACCTCCTACTACCGGTGGTAGCCTGGATCAGGGAGCCATCGTGCCTCCTGTACTGAACAAGGTTGTGAATGTGAAAGGCACCAGCCTTGAACAAATTCCTGTAGCTCCTACTGCAAATAAACCAGCAGCGAAAGGTGGCAGCACAGAAGATGTTCCTGCGACGAAGTCTACCAAAGCTGCTCCTGATGCAAAAGGTGGCAGTCTGGATGAAATGCCAAAACCTGCTGAGAATAATAAGAAAGTGGAAGTGAAAGGTGGCAGCACCCAGGGTGAATAATTAAGCTATTTTTATAGCTATATAAAAAAGGGAGGCCGTTTATGGCCTTCCTTTTTTTTATTTTCTAAAATCGTTGTAAATTAAGTACGAAATCTCCTATACAAACGGGTACGCCTTTTAGGCCGGAGGTATTCAGTTAACCATTTAAACCAACGCTTATGAGAAGAATGCTTTTTCTTCCACTGATGGCAGTATTCCTTGCCATTTCATTTTCTGCCCGATCCCAGGTTCCCTCAGTGATTCCGTATAATGGTGTAGTACCGGCTGTGATGAACAGTGCCGGAGGTACCTATGATAACGCGTTGTCGTATTACCGTTATGAATGGAGTTTTGGGGAGCTGGTGCTGGTACAGGCCTTTGCGCCGCCGGACAGTTCGATACTGGTTACGCAGGGTGTGCTGCAGCCGTGTACGGACAAGATTGGTCCATCCCCTTATTCCCTGTTATTTGAAGCAGGAGATTACAAGTTGTTTCCCAACCCGACTTCCGGGAAGTTTGAGCTGAACTTTTTTGTGACCACTCCTGGTCAGATGAGTTTGCAGCTGATCAATTCAATTGGTCAGATACTGGAGTCAAGGAGTTATCACTACGATGGTTGTTGCCGGATCGAATTATTTGACCTGACGGGCCGTCCGTCGGGCGTTTATTTTGTGGTGGCTGATCTTCGTCCTGATACGCCCAGAGCGGACGGGTTAGAAGTTGTACGTCACAGTGGACTGAAAGTGGTCAAGATAGACCAGTAAGAATGAGAGTGCAAAAGGCGGATGCCTGACTTGCATTAAACAGATCAATCACATCAATCAATTAAACCAGAACAAATGAAAAAATTATTATCCTTATTATCAGTATTACTGCTGGCGGTAGCAGGGATGTATGCCCAGTCACCGGCCCCCGGCATACTGAACTACCAGGGGGTTGCCCGCAACAGCGTGGGCAATGTGCTGGTGAATAAGAACATCAGCCTTCGCTTAACGATCCATGACGGGTCAGCGGCCGGTCCGGTGGTGTATTCAGAAACCCGTCAGGTTACTACAAATCCATTTGGATTATTCAATGTGCAGCTGGGTAGCCCCGGTGCTGCAGGAGTAAGCGGCACGATTGCCGGAGTACCCTGGGGAGTAGGTCTTAAATTTATCCAGGTAGAAATTGATCCCAATGGTGGATCCACATTTATCAATATTGGGACAGCGCAACTGGCGAGTGTACCTTATTCATTGTATTCATCCTTATCCAATGACCTGGTCCTGCCGTTCAATAAAACACAGGCAGATGCAGGTACTTTGTTCCGGGTCACAAACAGTGGAAACGGAACTGGCAGCACAGCACTGGAAGGAGTAACAAACAGTACAGCAGGCAATGCTTCTGCTGTAGTTGGTACAGTGTCTAATACAGCCCCCGGTGGCTTTTCAGCGGGTGTACGTGGTATCAATAATGGTACGAGTGGATTAGGAATTGGAGTATATGGTTCCCAGAACGGTAGCGGCTGGGGTGTATATGGTACCACGCCCGGTGGTATAGGAGTACATGGTTCAACAAATACCGGTTTTGGAATGTATGGTTTATCTAATGGATCCGGAACAGGGGTGTATGGTATTAGTAGTACAGGAAATGCCGGATTATTTGAAGTGACGAATACCGCCAGTACCGCAGATGCCCTTCGCGCTACTACTGCGGGTACAGGTGCCAGCTGGGCCATCCGTGGTATCAGTAGCGGTACCAATGGTGCTGGTCTGTTTCAGCAAACCAACGCTACCAATACATCTAATAACCTTCAGTCAAACCAGGCAGGCTTGGGCCGTGCCGGTTTATTCAATATTACTAATGCTGCCAGTACGGCAAACACAGTAGAAGCAAATACAAATGGAAGTGGATCTGCTGTTGTGGGCAACAAAACGGCCACAACCGGCACCGCAGCGGCTGTACTGGGAAACAGTACCAGTGCTGATCCCAGCGCGGTTGCTGTTCAGGGTGTTATCAGTTCAACTTCACCTGGTGGGTTTTCTGCCGGTGTTCGCGGTATCAATAATGGTACTGGCGGACTGGGAATTGGTGTATGGGGATCTCAGGCCGGCAGCGGCTGGGGTGTATATGGAACGGCCAATGGTGGTATCGGTGTGAATGGTTCTGCCAACAGTGGAATTGGTGTAAATGGTACATCTAATTCCGGAACAGGCGGACGTTTTACAACCACATCCGGACTTGCCATTCATACAACCGGTGGAGTAAGATTGCAGGGGATAGGTGAAGCAGCCAACAGAGTATTAACATCTGATGCTTCCGGAAATGCAACCTGGCAGGCCCTCGGTGGTGGTGTAGGTATCGGAGGTTCCGGAACCCTCAATTTTGTTTCTAAATGGACACCGGATGGTACCAACCTCGGCAATTCATTATTGTTTGATGATGGAAGCGCAGTGGGACTTGGCACCACTACTCCTTCTCATCGCTTTAATGTAGTGCATGGTGGCAGTACGGGCATTGGTATTACTTCAACTTCCGGATTTTCAGTTTTGGATATTAATGCGGCCAGTGGTGATGCAGCCATTCGTTTCGCCAATGCAGGAGTCAATCAGTGGAACCTGCGCAATCAGCCGGGAACAGATAACCTCCAGATTTTTGAATTGGGTGGTGGAGGAGAAAGAATGCATATTGAAAACGCAACCGGGAATATTTCTATCGGGGGATCAGTTCCCACCCATCGCCTGCATGTATTTCATGGTGGAAGTACCGGTATTAAAATTGAGTCTGCTGCCAGTTTCTCCGTATTAGATATTGACGCAGCTTCAGGTGATGCAGCGATTCGGTTCGCCAATGCGGGTGTTAATCAATGGAATCTCCGGAATCAGCCCGGCACCGATAACCTCCAGATTTTTGAACTCGGCGGTGGTGGAGAAAGATTTGTGATTGAAAACGGTACTGGAAATATTTCTATTGGTGCGGGAAGTACACCAACCTATAAACTGGATATCCTGCATGGCGGCAGTACCGGTATCCGGAATAAATCTACCTCTTCTTATTCGGCTTTTGATATTGATGGTGCCACAGGCGATGCCGCTATCCGCTTTGCCAATAATGGGGTCAATCAGTGGAATTTGCGTAATCAACCTGGTACTGATAATCTCCAGATCTTTGAACTGGGAGGCGGTGGTGAAAGATTTGTGATTGAAAATGGAACTGGAAATATTTCTATAGGTGCCGGAAGTACACCAACCTATAAACTGGATATCCTGCATGGAGGCAGTACGGGTATCCGCAATAAATCTACTTCTTCTTATTCGGCTTTTGATATTGATGGTGCTACCGGTGATGCGGCCATCCGATTTGCGAATAATGGTACGAATCAATGGAATCTCCGTAATCAGCCGGGTACCGATAACCTGCAGATATTTGAACTGGGCGGTGGCGGAGAAAGATTCAGTATTGAAAACGGAACAGGCAATATAGCCATTGGCGGAGTAACGCCGACACATGCATTACATGTATTGCATGGGGGAAGCACCGGCATTAAAGTTGAATCATCTGCCAGCTTCTCCACAGTAGATATCGATGCATTCAGCGGAGATGCCGCCCTCCGTTTCCAAAAAAACGGAACCGGAATGTGGAATACCAGGAATAATCCATCCACCGATGATTATGAAATTTTTGAACTGGGATCAGCTTCACGATTACGTATCCAGGATGCCACCGGTTTTGTGGGTATCAATACATCTACGCCAACCGTACGTCTTCACGTGATCGGCGATTTCACTGCCTCCGGAGTTAAAGCTTTTACCATCGATCATCCACTTGACCCGGAAAATAAAATGCTTCGCCATTTTGCTGTAGAAAGTAATGAAGTGCTGAACAGCTATAGCGGTAATGCCACCACCGATGCCAGTGGTAAAGTGGTAGTGAAACTTCCGGATTATTTTGAAGCAATCAACAAAGATTTTCGTTATCAGTTAACCGTGATCGGTTCCTTTGCTCAGGCTATTATTTCCAAAAAAGTCAGCAATAACCAATTTGAAATTGCTACCAGCCTGCCTAATGTTGAAGTCAGCTGGGAGATCAAAGGCGTCAGAAATGATGCATACATGCAAAATGTATATAAACTGAAAGCAGAAGAAGTAAAACCTGCCGGTATCAAAGGAAAATACTTCTCTCCGGAGGCCTATAACATGCCTGCCAGTCGTGGTACCAATGAAGATAATGCCGGTTCCACAGACCCGAACACGCTGTCAAAGCCCGGTAAGGTAGTTTCCAAATCAGAGAACGATGGTAGTTTAAAACCAACTGAAACAAAGTCTGTAAAGACCATACCTACTGAGGCTAATACAGGAGGCAGCCTGGATCCGGTAGCGCCATCATCCAAACCGAAAGTTGAAGATAAGGGTGGTTCCATTGAGAACCAGCCTGCCAGCAAACCGGTGAGAAATCGTACAGATAAAGGCGGCTCAATCGACGATAAAGCTGCACCCGTTACTGAAAAGAAAGTTCAGGGGAGTCAAGGTGAGTAAACCATTCGCCAAATAACAATTGAGGAAAGACCAAGTCTTCCCTCAATTGTTACTTGGAAAAAGCAGTGGCTTCAAATAAAAAAAGAGGATGATTATCATCCTCTTTTTTTATTTGAAATATGTTTTACTAACTCTTTGGCTTCACTACCGGTTTAGCAGTTGGTTTTGCACCTCCTTTCAGGTTCTTATCACATACATCCAGGTTGCCCTTGGCACCTGCAAATGAAGGAAAGAATTCAAGCGCTTTCTGAAAATCTGCCTTCGCACCTGCATAATTTTTAGTATCCATTTTCAGTACCCCCATCAGATTAGCTGCTGCTGCATTCACAGGAACCGCCTGCTGGCTGCCATCTGCTGATGTAAAAAGTACACCAATCTTCTTGCTGCTGGTATCAGCTATCACTGCACGGGCTGAAGCCTCACATTCCAGTGTTCTTTTCAGCTGATACTGTCCTACAGCCAATTTATAAATATGGTAAGGGCTTTTGGTCTTGGGTACCACCTGCTCATACAATCCAACGGCTGTTTTAGGATCTCCCAGTTCATCATAGCATTCTGCAGCTCTGGCCATTGCTTCCGTATTCGCAGCCTGGCCTTTGTACACTTCTTCTGCAAGGATCAGGGAACTGACATAAGACTTGGCGTTGAAGTAAAGAATGGACAAAGTGTCTTTGTAAGTTAATCCACTGTCAATGGCCACATAACCATGAAGTGCATTAATTGCTACACTGATGTCATTATACCTGAGGGCATTGTCATAGGTCTTCAGGTAATGTTTCTTGAGTGATTCGGCTTCCTGTGACTGGGCGGATCCGAACAGCAATAATCCGGCAATAACCGGTACGATCTTTTTCATCTGTTTCATTTGTTTTTGAATAAGGTTTGATAGCCGGCCCTTTCCTGCTTGTATCATTGGCCGGTAGTATGAATGATACAGCAGATAAAAATAGGGTATCCCGGGTAAATTTCGGTCGATTTTTTGGCATTCATTTACAGGGGTTAACTTGCAGGATGTACAGGCTTTATTTACTAATTCCGGCGGTATTTTTTCTCCCCTTTTTTGGACAGGGGCAGGAAGATTCGCTTGACAATGAGCGGCTGGCGAAAATGGTGAGTTTGTCGGAAGTGGTAATCCGGAATAAGCTGGATGTGGCTCTTTTTATGGACCAGGTAAAAAAGGATACCAGTTTCTATAAAGCATTCCGGAATCTGCGTGTACTGGGCTTCACGTCCTGGAATGATATCCGGATCCGCGATAAGAAAGGAAATACAAAAGCCTCATTGCAAAGCAAAACCCGGCAAATGCATTCGGGAGGCTGCCGTACAATGGAAGTGGTGGACCAGACAAGCAGCGGTGATTTTTTTGACGAATCAGGAAATTACAATTACTACACCGGTGAATTATATGCCGGTTTGTTTTTTACCACCGGTAAAGTTTGCGGAGAAAGTAATATTGTGAAAGGATATGATTTCCGGCCCCGCTCCAAAAGTGGCATGGCCAAGCATAAGGAACAATTGAAAATGCTATTCTTTAACCCCGGTAAAAAAATCCCGGGTATTCCGTTTATCGGTGATAAGATTGACATTTTTGACCCGGATCGGGCGGCATTATATGATTTCAGTATTGGCTATGATGATTATGAAGGGGAATCCTGTTACATTTTCACAATCCAGGCCAAAGAAAAACTGGGTGGTAAACGCAATGCCATTGTGATTGATAAAATGGTGACATGGTTTCATACCAAAACCATGGAAGTGATGGCCCGCAACTATGATATGAGTTATGATGCCGGTGTATACGATTTTGATGTACACATGGAAGTGCAGATGACTAAATTCGGTGACTACCTGGTTCCTAAACTGCTCCGGTATACCGGTAACTGGGATGTTGTTTTCAAGAAAAGAGAGAGAAGCAATTTTACCGCTACCTTATTTAACTTTTCCAACTGACTGACTGTAGTTCCGCCAGCGCTCAATCACTTCTGTAATATCAGGAGGTAATTCAGATTCAAAGAGTATTTCTTTCCCGGTGCCCGGATGAATAAAACCGAGGGTCTTTGCATGCAGGGCCTGACGCGGGCAAATTGCAAAACAGTTATCTACAAATTGTTTATACCGCGCATACACCGTCCCTTTTACAATTTTGTCGCCCCCATAAAAATCATCACTGAATAAAGGATGACCAAGGTATTTCATGTGTACCCGGATCTGGTGGGTACGACCTGTTTCCAGTATGCATTCCACGAGGGTCACATATCCAAAACGTTCCAGTACTTTATAATGCGTTATCGCCTCCTTTCCATGATCTCCTTCGGGGTAGGCTTCAAAGAGTTTACGGAATCGCTGGTGCCTGCCTACATGTGCAATAATGGTACCGCTGTCTTGTTCTACATCACCCCACACCAGGGCTACATATTTCCGGCTGATACTATGGTCAAAGAACTGTTTGGCCAGGTGACGCATGGCGATATCTGATTTGGCCAGTACGAGCAAACCACTGGTATTTTTATCAATGCGGTGAACCAGTCCAAAACGGGGGAGGGCATCTTCCGTCAGATCCGGTTTGATTTGTTTCAGGTGCCAGGCCACACCATTAAGCAGGGTACCAGTATAATTCCCACTCCCCGGATGCACCACCATTCCTGCGGGTTTATTGATCAGCATCAGGTGTTCATCCTCGTATACGATATTCAATGGAATGGGTTCAGGCTGTACATCAGTTTGTTCAGGACTCATATCGGAGTAAATCACTACCTGATCCAGGGGCCTGATCTTATAGTTGGGTCTGATTTCTTTACCGTTAACCAGCACCATCCCGGTATTAATCGCCTGCTGCAGTTTATTTCGGGTGGCATTTTCCAGTCTTTGCATCAGGAATTTATCAATCCGAAGCGGTTCCTGTCCCTTATCAATAGTAATACTGAACCGTTCATACAGTTCATCATTATTGTCGGTCGATTCCGGGTTCAATTGGCTTTGTTCTTCCTGCATTCGCGCAAAGGTATGGGTAAGCGGGCAGTCCTGCATAAGGAACCGGATGGGGATTTGTTGTTACATTTGCTTCCCGTCATGGCCAGAGAAAAGATTATATGCAGGGATATGGGGCAGTTGGACTACCAGGCTGCCTGGACCTATCAGGAGCAACTGCTACAGGAGAATGTTCAAATTAAATCAGCCCAGTTTCATCAACATCAGAATGTCCATGCACTGCCAACCCGGCACTACCTGCTTTTTGTAGAACATCCTGCCGTATATACCCTGGGAAAAAGCGGAAACAAAGAAAACGTCCTTCTCAACGATACCGAACTGCAGGAAAGAAATATCCAGTTCTTTCATACCAACCGGGGAGGAGATATTACTTTTCACGGAGCGGGACAGGTAGTGGGTTATCCCATCCTGGATCTTGAAAAATTTGGCACCGATATCGGTCGGTACCTGCGCAATATCGAAGAAGTAATCATTCGTACTTTGTCTGATTATGGATTAAAAGGGGAACGTTCTGCAGGGGAAACCGGTGTGTGGATCGATCCATCCATTCCAGGGAAAGAAAGAAAAATCTGTGCCATCGGGGTGCGCTGCAGCCGCTGGATCACCATGCATGGTTTTGCGCTGAACGTAAGCACTGATCTATCTTATTTCAATCATATTATTCCCTGCGGTATTGTCAATAAGCAGGTGACTTCCCTGGAAAAAGAACTGGGAAGGGTGGTATTAATGGAAGAAGTGAAAGAAAAAATCCGCCATCATTTCGGGGAAGTATTCGAAGCGGATCTGGTATCAGAAATCCTTCTCTAGAAAGAATTTGTGTTTCTCCAGTAGTTTGCCATCTTCATACAACTCAAAACGGAACCAGCCGGCATGGTAAAAATTGGACTTATCCAGTTTGAATTCTTTTTCTTTGATCTCTCTCAATTCAAAAAGCAGGGTTTCTTCCTCAAAAAATTTGATGCTGTATTTCTTTGGCTTTTCTTCATCGGGTAGTTTAATGTTCACCAGACCATCGCGACCAGTGTATACATAGATGGATGGCACAAAAGCATTGGGCTTGTTGCGGAGCGTTACCGGAGTGGGAACGGCCACAGAATCTGTATTGCCGGGAAAACCATTTAACTGGATCACTACTGGTTTAGCACGTTCTACAGAATCAGGTACTGCCGGATCTCTTGGATTAACTGGTTTGATTTTAGAGGTAGCGCTATCAGGTCTGACCAAAATTGACGGCCCCGATACACGTAAAGTATCTTTTGCCGGACGTTTGGCATCAGTAAATAGATACATGCCTTTGTCCAGCATAATATAGATACGGTAAAACATCCGGTCACTGGGTGCTTTTGTATCCATGAAACCATTGAGGGGGGTACTGGGATCGGCTACCGTGAGGATGGATTTATAACCGGTCAGGCTGTCAAAGGAACGCTGGATGCTGATCTGTTTTACATTTTCCAGTTTATTCACCCAGCCAATGATCACCCGGTTATTGCCAGCATTGATCAAAGAGAATTTGGGCAGCGTGTCCTGTGCCTTCAGGAACCCTGAAAACAAAAGAGGCAGGAGAAGGGTGAACGGTATCAGTTTTTTCATCTTCATTTCAGAACCGGACTGGATCTTATTTGTGGTTAAAACAAAGATAGGGCAGGGGTGGGAAATGCCTAAAATATTAACTTTCCCTTGCCCAGGGATGCATTTCCCGTTAATCCGCCGCTATGAATCAGCAGTAGTTTGCTTCCTTCGGGAAAGAAGCCCTTTGTGGCCAGATCACTTATCGCGAACATGAGTTTACCGGTATACACAAAATCAGTAGGGATGCCGGTTTGCCGGTACCATTCATTCATGAAGTGGATTAATTCATCGGTATACTTTGCATAACCCCCGAAATGATAGTCATGGTGAAGACTGTATTCGGGCGGACAGTCAGGAAGGAGTTCTTTCATTTCGTTTTCCAGGGTATGATTATTCCGCATCACACTGATGCCCGTTACCTGTTGATGTTTTTCTTTGGCTTTCAGTAACCCTGCCATCATGGTGCCGGTTCCCACCGCGCAGCAGAGATGCGTGTAGCTTTCTTTATTACTGCAATGAGTAAGGATATCAGCCGCACCGGTGGCGCCAGTATGGCTATATCCACCTGCGGGAACAATCAAATGATCCGGGTGATTAAGTTCAGGAGGAATTTGTTCAGCTGCATAATTGGTCCGGCTGATAAAACATAGCTCCATGCCTAGTGATTTGGCTGCTGTTAATACCGGAGAAAAGGTGGATGGTTCTTCTCCTCGGATGATACCCGTGCAGGGAAGTTGATATAAATGACAGGCCGCCGCAGTGGCAATGATATGGTTGGACCAGGCGCCGCCAAATGTGATCAGCCTTTTTTTATTTTCCTCTTTCGCCTGCCGGAGATAATACTGCAGTTTAAACCATTTATTTCCTGAAATCAAAGGATGAATCTTGTCCAGTCTAAGTAGTTCCACTTGTATTTGACGGGAATTGAATACCGGAATGGAAATAAGATCGGTGGTAATGGCATCAAGCCTGATATCCTGCGGGATAATTTGCATAGTAGCGATGCGAAATTAGATTAATTTTGTGCGTAATTTTTAAACTATGGCAAAACCCGCATTGGTAATTCTGGCAGCAGGCATGGCATCCCGTTATGGCAGCATGAAACAGGTGGAAGGATTCGGACCTTCCGGAGAAACGATCATGGACTATTCCATCTATGATGCCATCAGGGCCGGCTTTGGAAAAATTGTATTTATTATCCGCAAGGAATTCGCTGAAAATTTCAAAAGTATTTTTGAGCCCAAACTCAAAGGACTGGTTACAACGGAATACGTATATCAGCAGCTCGATTCTTTTACCAATGGGTATGAGCCGGCAGCAGACAGAACCAAGCCCTGGGGTACGGCCCATGCCGTGCTTTGTGCAAGGGAAGTTGTAAAGGAGCCATTTGCCGTGATCAATGCCGATGATTTTTATGGCAGTGATGCATTTGTTCAGGCTGCTGCTTTTTTAAATGGAAGTTGTAGCAGCCGGAACTATGCCATTGTGGGATATGATTTGTTAAGAACCCTATCTGATCATGGTACCGTGAACCGTGGTGTTTGCACACTGGATGCCAATGGCGATCTGGCAGGCATCCGGGAGCGGATCAATATTTCAAGAAAGAATGACCGGATTGTTTGTGATGACGGACAGGAACCCGAAGAGTTACCGGTAGATACAAGGGTCTCAATGAATTTCTGGTGCTTTGACCAATCTTATTTCGACTATACCCAGCAACTCTTTGATGCATTCCTTGCTGAATCGGGTAAAGAACTGAAATCAGAATTTTTTATTCCGATTGTGGCTGATCAGTTTATCCGCGAGGGTGGAAAAGTCAGTATCATCCCCACCAGTTCATTGTGGTTTGGGGTTACCTATAAAGAAGACGCGCCATTTGTAGCGTCTAATCTGAAATTACTGATTGATCAGGGAGCATATCCTGCTTCATTATGGAAATAAAGAAGAAGCTTTAAAAAAGAAGAGGGTGTCTGATAAGTACGATTTTTGCCACTCGCAGAGTCCTGTGGACAAAGCCAAAGGAGCTCGAAGAGTCCAATGGACAAAGACGCATACTATACTTGAGGTGTCCGACGGACATAAGTAGTAAAATACAGGGTTCCTCACAGCGTTCGGAATGACAGGCTATGGTTAGGGGTTAAGGAAATACAGGATTTCTCGCTGGGCTCGAAATAGTAATGGACGTAACATCTCTGCGTTTTCTCCGCGCTCTCCTTTCTCAGCGGTAGAATTTCACGCAAAGGCTCTAAGTATTATAATTTAGTATTCAATTCTTTGTGTCTTCGAGTCTTAGTGGCAAATTTTAACCAGCTTTAGCCAGCTGTATAAAAAAGAAGCCACCCATGGGGTGGCTCCTGTTTTTTATAGGGATCAATCACTTAATTCACTTTCACCATGAAAATATAATCTTCCAGTTTCTTAACCTGTTCGGTTCTGTCGATTCCGGCGATAGAAGATTTTGAAGTTAATTTCAGGCGCTGGTAGCTGGTATCTGTTTTCTTCAGATCATCCAGTGCTTTGTAGATGTATTTACCCTGGATGGCGAAGGTGAAACCTTCTGTGCTGTTTTGTCTGGCATTCAGGATACCTACCACTTCTCCGTTCTTATTCAGGATGGGGCTTCCGCTGTTACCGTGGTTAGCCGCGATTTCAATCTGACAGCTGAGGGTATCACCATTGAAACCGGTGAGGGAACTCAGGTAACCCTGTCCGTATACAATTTCATTCTTGGGATAACCCAGGGTGAAGATCGGTTCGGCCAGACGGGCAGATGATTTGCTGATAGAATAAGGGATGGCGGAATAAGGGTTTAAAGCTTTCGTCATCAATTTTCAGGATGGCGATATCTTTTGAAGGATCGGTGTACACCACTTTGGCAATGAACTCACCTTTGTTGTTTTGTACAGCAATATCCCGGGCCTTGTTCACTACGTGGAAATTGGTGACCAGGTAGCCTTTGGCATCAATGATAAAACCGGTACCACCGGATTTATAAACAATATTGTTCTTTTTCTTTTCGGAGATACTGTTCTTGACCGTGGTGAGTTCGTTCCTTTGCTGATTGGTCCTGTTCTTCAGGTCAGTGATTTCTCTTTTCAGCTGGTCAACTTCTGAATTGGCCTTGGGAGCAAAGGCCCAAACCAGTGCAGAGATGGATAAGGCGGTAATCCCGGCAATAGAAGCAGCAATGGCGGCCACCCGGCGATAGCGTTTCCAGAGGTAAACAACTTTGGCCGCACCTTTCAGTTTCATGGAATCGATCTTACCCCTTTCCGTTAAATCGGTATGGATTTCATTCAGGGAGGAGCGCAGTTCTTTGCGTTCTCCAAAATGATTCAGCTGCTGAAGAAACAGGGTATGTTCCACCACCAGTTGGTCCACTTCGGCGTTTGATTTCCGGAGGGTTTCAAATTGCAGGCGTTCGTCAGGTTTCATTTCCCCACGGATATAACGCTCTACCGCATCTAAAATCTGAGTATCATTCATCACCGTTTCCGTTTTTATATTGCGCAAAAAATATTTTTTTCAACCGCATCAGGCATTTATACTTCTGGTTCTTGGCATTATCGGCATTGGTATAACCGAAATTAGCCGCAATCACCTGCATATTCTGTTTCTGGAGATAATAGGCTTCCAGTAAACTTTTGCAGGGTTCTCCCAGATGGCTGATCGCCTGTTCCATCATTTCAAATTCCGCATTCCGCTGTTCATGTGCTTCCAGGTCTTCCTCCACCGGTACCACCGATTCCATACTGTCGCCGGGGGACGCATACCGGTTCTGTTGCTGGAGCCTTTTGAGCCATAATCTCCGGGACACAGAATACAGGAATGTTTTAATCTGGCATTGCAGTTCAAAACCACCTGCTCTCACTTTCTCATAAAGAACAATAATTGCCTCCTGGAATATGTCCTTTGCATCATCTGAAGAGCCGTTGTTGTTGATAATCAATGACTGTATCGTGTTGAAATTCTCCTGATACAGCGTCTCAACGGCCTTTCTGTCGTTATTTGCCAGTCCTTTTAATAGTTCCTTTTCGTCGCTTAGGGGCTTCACATTCCGTTATTTAATACAGGATTTTAAAAATAGTAACCCTGCCCGACTGCAAAAAATATATTAAAGCAGCCGGATCAGGTCTGAAAGAAGCGGTAATGGTCCTGAAGGGAATACTTTTCTAATTTTTTTCTGGGGGGATGTCCCTGCAAAAATAACAGTAAATGGCTGAAAAAACGAATGTTTTAAATAACAAATAAATTTAATATGAATTATTTTAAGAAAATCCCCGTTTTTTTTTACCTGTCCGGGTTACCTTTTTTCAATCCCGGTATTAACAGTGAAATATTTCAAAAAATTTCTAAACAACAATCATGAAAAAAGTATTTGCAATTGCATTGATCGCTACAGCAATGGTAGCTTGTAACAACAGCGGTGACAAGAAAGAAGGTGGTGATACTACTACTGCCCCTACTACTGACACTACAGTTGTAGCTCCTGTTGACACAACTACTCCTGCTCCTGTTGACACTACAGCTCCAGTTGCTGTTGATACAACTAAGAAGTAATTTAGAATGGCAAGCAATGAGAAGGCCCACCGCAAGGTTGGGCTTTCTTATTTTATACCCCTGTTCCGCCCTATAAAAGCTACCTTTGCCCACGCACCATAAATTTTATCATGCCTTCACCCAAATTTGAAGCCTTAGGAATCGAAGAGGGACTTTTACAGTCCATTAAAGTATTAGGTTTTACAGAACCCACGCCCATTCAGGAAAAAGCCATCCCGGTTTTGCTCCAGGGCACCCGTGATTTTATCGGACTGGCTCAGACCGGTACCGGCAAAACAGCAGCATTCGGATTGCCACTGCTGCAACTGATAGATAAAGAGCAACGCTACCCCCAGGCCCTGATTATTTGTCCGACCCGGGAACTCTGCCTCCAGATCACCAGCGATCTGGAAAAATTCAAAAGCAAATCAGAAAAATTATCAATAACCGCTGTTTATGGCGGCGCCTCCATCGGAGAGCAGATCCGCAGCCTGAAAAAAGGCACCCATATCATTGTAGCCACTCCCGGCCGTTTGATCGATTTGATTGAAAGGAAGGCCGTGAACCTGGAGCAGGTGGAATACATCGTGCTGGATGAAGCCGATGAAATGCTGAACATGGGATTCAAAGAGGATATTGAATTTGTATTGAAGAACACTCCCAACCGCCAGAGCACCTGGTTATTCAGTGCCACCATGCCACCGGAGATCAGGCAGGTGAGTAAGCGGTACATGGACAAGCCCTTTGAAATCACCATTGGAAAAACCAATGAAGGTGCCTCCAATATTGACCACCAGTACTATGCCACCCAGCATCATAACCGCTATGAAGTATTAAAGCGGATTATTGATTTCAATCCCGGTATTTATGGTATTGTGTTTGCCCGTACCAAGATGGATACCCAGGAAATTGCAGAAAAGCTGACCCGTGAAGGTTATGATATCGATTCGATTCATGGTGACCTCACGCAGCAGCAGCGGGATAAAGTGATGGGTTTGTTCCGCGATAAAAGCGTGAAGCTCCTCGTGGCAACGGATGTTGCGGCACGTGGTATTGACGTAAAAGGAATCACCCATGTCATCAATTATGAACTACCGGATGATGTGGAAGTATATACCCACCGAAGCGGCCGTACCGGAAGGGCGGGAAGCAGTGGTGTTTCGGTGTCGATTGTAACTCCCAAAGAAGTATACCGTCTCCGGCAGATCGAAAGAATTGTAAAGACCCAGTTTCATAAAATGGATATCCCCAGCGGGAAAGATGTTTGCCGCAAACAGTTCTTCCATTTTATTGATAAGATGCTGCAGGCCGATATCAGTCATGGTGAATATGAAACTTATCTTCCCATACTCAAAGAAAAGTTTGCACTGGTAGAGAAAGAGGAGATCCTGCAAAGAGTAGCGGCGCTTGAATTTGACCGCTTCCTGAAATATTATGAAAATGCCGCCGACCTCAATATGCGCGATGACAGACGAGGTGATCGCCGTACAGAACGCACAGAAAGCCGCCCGGGTAAAGAAAGCCGTGGCAAATCATTCAGCGGAGAAGGTAATTACCAACGCTTGTTTGTAAACCTGGGAACCAAGGATGGTTTTTACAAAGCCAGCTTCCTGCAGTTCATTCTGGATTTGAGCGATCTGCGCAAAGATGTATTGGGAAAGATTGATATGAAGGAGATGAACAGCTGGGTGGAAGTGGAAGCAGGCGCGGCCAAAAAAATGATCAAGGCCATCGATGGCAAGAATTTCAAAGGAAGAAAGATCCGGATGAATGATGCCGAGAGTGGTGGACGCCGTAAAAATTAATAAAATAGATTTTGAATCATCAGCATCGCTGATTACATTTGAAGCATGAACAGCGTGAAAGCATACTTTGGTTATTATTTTTATTACTTCTTTTTTGGAAAGAGGCCGGGTATGCTTTTGTTGACAGCGAAATAAGAACAACTAAAAATCAACATAAGAGTCCCGGCCAACACAGGCCGGGATTTTTTTTATCCCTCCATGAAGGAGGATTGAACCATGAAAATTGAATTATGAAAGTTTCGATTCAGGGATATGAGGGCAGTTTTCACCAGGTGGCCGCACAATTATATTACGGCAAACAGGTGGAAGTGATTTGCTGTGATACCTTCCGGGAAGTGGTTAAAATCGCCGCTAATAAAAAGGAAAGCGATGGTGGCGTAATGGCTATTGAAAACTCCATTGCAGGCAGTATCCTTCCCAATTATAATTTATTACAGAAAAGTAATCTCAGGATTGCCGGGGAAATCTATCTCCAGATTCGTCAAAACCTGCTGGTGAATCCCGGTGTAAAACTGGAAGATATCAGAGAAGTACATTCCCATACCATGGCATTACAACAATGCGATGTGTTTCTGGATAAATACAAATGGAAACTGGTGGAAACAGATGATACGGCATTAAGTGCCAGACATATTCACCAGCACCGGAGCCGGCACACGGCCGCAGTAGCCAGTAAACTCGCAGCAGAATTATATCAACTGGAAGTGCTTGCGCCAAATATTCATACCATGAAAAATAATTATACCCGTTTCCTGATGTTGCAGCGGGAAGAATTATTTGAGCAGGATCAGTCAGCCAATAAAGCCTCTGTCACTTTTCATACCGATCATTCCAGAGGGAGCCTGGCCAAAGTATTAGGCCGGATCGCCGAAGGGGGAATCAATCTCAGCAAACTGCAGAGTTTTCCGATCCCCGGTACCGAATTTAAATATGCCTTTCATGCCGATATGGAGTTTGATTCTATTCCACAGTTTGAAGAAGTGATTGGGGCTATTCGTCCTATGACGGAAGCCATTAAAATTTATGGTGTCTATAAAAGAGGCGTATGGAAATAAATTTTCCAAAGCGGAACATTATCGCATTATGAAAACAAGTAAAAGATTAAAAGGCATCGGTGAATATTATTTCTCGCAGAAACTGCGGGAAATAGAATCATTAAATCAATCCGGTGCACCCATCATCAATCTGGGTATTGGTAGTCCCGATCTTCCTCCGCATCCGGATGTGATTAAAACGCTTCAGGAAGAAGCTGCCAAAACCAATGTACATGCTTATCAGTCTTACAAGGGATCACCGGTATTGCGTAAAGCCATGGCCGGCTGGTACCAGCAATGGTATGGTGTGAATCTTGATCCGGATACGGAAATACTTCCGCTGATCGGGAGTAAGGAAGGGATCATGCATATCTGTATGACCTACCTGGATAAGGGTGACAAGGTGTTGGTGCCAGATCCCGGATATCCTACCTATAGCAGTGCGATCAAACTGGCAGGAGGGAAAGCTGTACCGTATACTTTACTTGCTTCAAATCAGTACGAACCGGATTTTGATCAGCTGAAAAAGAAAGCCGGAAAGATCAAGCTGATGTTTGTGAACTATCCGCAAATGCCGACCGGACAATTGCCTTCGGTAACACTGATGGAGAGACTGGTTCGTTTTGCAAAAAAACATCAGATCCTGATTGTTCATGACAATCCTTATAGTTTTATCCTGAATGAGCAACCGATGAGTTTGCTTTCGGTGAAAGGGGCAAAAGAAGTGGTGATTGAATTGAACTCTTTGAGTAAATCACACAATATGGCCGGCTGGAGAGTGGGGATGCTTTGCGGGTCAAAGGAAAGAATTGAAGAAGTCCTGCGTTTCAAAAGCAATATGGACAGCGGGATGTTTCTACCTGTTCAGCTGGCAGCAGCAAAGGCTTTGGGCCTGGGAAAAGAATGGCATGATTCAGTAAATCAGGTATACCGTGAACGAAGAGAAAAAGTTTTCATTTTGCTTGATGAGTTGGGATGTACATACAACAAAGAGCAGGCGGGTATGTTTGTGTGGGCCGCTATTCCCGAAAAATACAAAGACGGGTTTGCCCTCAGTGATGAAGTATTGTACAAAGCAAGGGTCTTTATTACACCCGGCGGCATATTCGGGGAGGCGGGACTGCCATATATCAGGGTCAGTCTTTGCAGCCCGGTAGAAAAATTTGAAGAAGCAATAAAAAGAATACTGGCGATAAAGGATTAGCATGTTGATGCATCATTCAAATAAATGAACATGGAAAGAAAAAAAATTGCAATCGTTGGGACGGGGCTTATCGGAGGCTCCCTGGCCATTCAATTGCACGAGAAGAAAATTTCTTCCCGGCTGATTGGGGTGGATGCCAATCCGATGCATGCTCAACAGGCCCTGGAACTGGAACTGGTGGATGAAATATTATCACTGGAAGACGCGGTTCGCGAAGCAGATGTAGTGGTATTGGCCATACCGGTTGATAGTTTGGTGCATTTGTTGCCCCTGGTGCTGGACCTGGTGGATCAGCAGATCGTACTGGACCTGGGTTCCACCAAATCGCAATTAATTGAAGTGGTGAAAAATCATCCGAAAAGAGGAAGATATGTGGCGACGCATCCGATGTGGGGAACAGAATACAGTGGTCCGGCTGCTGCGGTACGCGGAGCTTATGAAAACAAAGCCGTGATTTTTTGTAATGCGGCAGATTCAGATGCAGATGCTTTGCAATGGGTAAAGCAGATGTATAAAAAGATTGGAATGCATTTACTGGATATGGAAGCGAAGGCGCATGACCTGCATGCTGCTTATGTCAGTCATATTTCACACATTACTTCTTTTGCACTGGCCAATACGGTATTGCAAAAAGAGAAAGAAGAGAACGCCATCTTCGAACTGGCATCTGCCGGTTTTGAAAGCACGGTGCGGCTGGCAAAAAGTAATCCTGCTATGTGGGTGCCCATTTTTTTACAAAACCGGGAAAATGTGCTGGATGTACTGAATGAACATATAGCACAGCTGACCCGATTCAGGGATTCGATTCAGGAAGGTGAGACAGAACAACTGCGGACATTAATTGAACAGGCCAATACCATTAAGAGAATCATCCGCTAAAAGGTGAAAACAGGAAGCCATTAAAAAGATAAAGAAAAATATATGACCCATTTCTGTCCTTCTTACCGGACAGGGAGATTAAATTTGTAAAAATGCAAACAACAGCAGCATCCTTGAATGAAAAAGTACAGGCCGTCTGGAATAAGCGGCCGATGATTATCAGTGGTCCATGTAGTGCCGAAACAGAAGAGCAATTAATTGCAACCGCACAAAGACTGGCAGCCACCGGAAAAGTGGATATGCTCAGGGCTGGTATCTGGAAACCCCGTACCAAACCGGGCATGTTTGAAGGGGTAGGTGCCAAAGGTTTACCCTGGCTGCAGCAAGCCAAAAAATTAACCGGACTTCCCACCACAGTGGAAGTTGCCACCGGCAAACAAGTACAGGATGCGCTGACATTTGATGTAGATGTACTCTGGATTGGTGCCCGTACAACTGTGAATCCATTCAGTGTACAGGAACTGGCGGATGCATTGCGGGGTGTGGATGTACCCGTACTGATCAAGAACCCGGTCAATCCGGATATGGAATTATGGAGTGGTGCGGTGGAAAGAGTAGCGAGGGCCGGTATCAAACAAATCGGATTGATCCATCGCGGATTCAGTTCTTATGGAAATACAGAATACCGAAATGCCCCGATGTGGCATTTAGCGATTGATATGAAACTGAAATATCCGGATATGCCATTCATTAACGATCCTTCTCATATCTGTGGCCGCCGGGATATTTTACTCGATACCATGCAAAAGGCGATTGACCTTGACTATGACGGGTTCATTATTGAAAGTCATATTGACCCGGACAATGCCTGGAGTGATGCCAAGCAGCAGGTGACTCCGGAACGTTTGGCAGAAATGCTCGACAGTATTGTATGGAGAAGAGAAGATGTAAACTCAGAGGAGTACCATGCGGCTCTGGAGAAACTGCGTAACCAGATTAATCAGCTGGATGATGAGCTCATGCAGATACTCAGCCGAAGAATGATCATTGCGGAGCAGATTGGTCAGTATAAAAAAGATAATAATATCACCATCCTGCAAACCAACCGCTGGAATGAAATCATTGAACGTGCCACAGCCCGCGGTGAAAAAATCGGTCTGAGCAAGGAATTCATCACCCGGTATTTTGATGCGGTGCATATGGAAAGTATTAATCATCAGAAGAAAGTGTTGGATAGCTAGTGGCGAGTGGCTAGTGGCTAGTGGCGAGTGGCTAGTGGGGAGTGGCAAGTGGGGGTCGGCTAGTAGGGTACGGTAAGTTGGTAGTGGGGAGTCAGTAGAGGCGAGTGGCGAGTGGGGATAAGGAAACAGTTGTTCTGTGGCTAACATTTACATAAGCAGATCGGGTTTAATTTTTTATTTATTTGTCTCTTGTTTCTTGGTTCTTGTGTTTTTTTTAAATTATGGAGAAGCGCCGCTTTAAATTTTCAGCCTCATCTACTGATCTGCATTTTGCAGCCGGCTTCAGTGCGTTGAAAAAAATCACTGATCCCAAAGCAAGTATCCTGATTACTGATGAAAATGTATTCAGGGCCCATGCTAAGAAAATGAAAGGTTGGAATACGATTGTGCTGAAACCAGGTGAGGAGTTTAAAGTTCAATCCACTGTTGATGCGGTGATTGAACAGCTGATTGCCATGGAAGCCGACCGGAAAACCACATTGGTTGGAGTGGGAGGCGGGGTCATTACTGATCTTACTGGGTATGTGGCATCGGTGTATATGCGCGGACTGCGTTTTGGTTTTGTACCTACTTCCATCCTGGGACTGGTAGATGCATCTATTGGGGGGAAGAACGGAATTGATGTAGGTATTTATAAGAATATGGTTGGTGTGATACGCCAGCCGGATTTTATCCTGCATGATATGCAGTTCCTGAATAGTCTGCCCACATCTGAATGGGAGAATGGCTTCGCCGAGATTATCAAACATGCCTGTATCAAAGATTCCCGGATGTTTGCAGCACTCGAAGCCTCCTCATTAAAACAGTACCAGTCAAGGAAAACAGCTATCTGCCAAATGGTGCAGCAAAATGCAATGATCAAACTCAGGGTAGTGCAGCAGGATGAATTTGAAAAAGGCGATCGTCGTTTATTGAATTTTGGCCATACTCTTGGTCACGCCCTGGAAACACAATATGAATTATTACACGGACAGGCGATTGCAATTGGTATGACCTATGCCTGTCATATTTCAGAACAGCTTTGCGGGTTTAAACAAACGGAGCAGGTTGTTAATCTTTTATCGAAATATAATCTCCCGACTTACGCAACATTTGACCGGCAAAAAGTGTTTGAAGTACTGAAGATGGATAAGAAAAGAGAGAGAAAAGAAATGAATTATGTGCTGCTGGAAAAAATCGGAAAAGGAGTGGTTAAAACCATTCCGCTGTCTCAATTAGAAAAAATAATTACACGGTTATAGAAAAATAAGTTTTTGTAAAACAGGTACCCGGTTGATGCCGGAAATTTGAGTTTTTCAATTATACATGTATTCATCGCAGTAATCAACCAATGAAAGCAACCATTCGCCCAACCCGGTTAAAAGGCAGTATCCTGGCTCCGGCTTCCAAGAGTTCAATGCAAAGAGCCTGTGCGGCCGCGTTATTAAATAAAGGAGTATCGAGGTTACTGAATCCCGGCCATTCCAACGATGATAAAGCCGCGATTGGAATCATCCAGGCATTAGGTGCCACAGTTACCCATGAGCAGGATGCATTGGTCATTAAAAGCGGGGGAGTGCAGCCTATCGCTGATACGATCCATTGCGGAGAGAGTGGTTTAAGTATCCGGATGTTTACTCCATTGGTGGCATTGAGCAACCAGGAAATAACTATCAACGGTTCTGGAAGCCTCTTGACAAGGCCCATGGATTTTTTTGATGAAGTGCTGCCGCAATTAGGAGTAAAGATCAGCAGTCAGGAAGGCAAATTGCCAATGACTGTACAGGGGCCCTTACAGCCCCGGAATATTACAATGGATGGATCATTGAGTTCGCAGTTCCTGACCGGACTGCTGATGGCTTATGGTCAAACATCCGAAGGCAGCATACAGGAGGAAACCACCATCACGGTAAAGGACCTCAAGAGTAAACCATATATTGATTTGACACTGGATGTCATGAAGCAATTCGGCTTGAATGTACCGGTGCATTCTAATTACGAAAAATTTGTTTTTAGCAAACAACCGACAAGTGAAGCCATTAATTCTCCAGTGGAATATGTTGTTGAAGGCGACTGGAGTGGTGGCGCTTTTCTCCTGGTGGCTGGCCTCATTGCGGGTCCGGTTACAGTGCGGGGACTGGATCTTACATCAACTCAGGCCGACAGGGCCATTATTGATGCGTTGATGGCCGCCAATGCTGCGATTGCGATGGATGCGAAAGGAATCACGGTTCATCCGGGAGAAATGGATGGTTTTTATTTTGATGCCACTGATTGTCCTGATCTGTTTCCTCCCCTGGTGGCTTTAGCTGCCTATTGTAATGGTCAAACGACTATCCGGGGTGTGAGCCGGTTGATGCATAAGGAAAGTAACCGGGCCTTAACCCTGCAGGATGAGTTTGATAAAATGGGTGTTTTCATTGAACTGGAAGGAGATACTATGACCATACACGGAAGTGAATTTGTAAAAGGAGCTGATGTTCATTCGAATCATGATCACCGGATTGCAATGGCCTGTGCCGTGGCTGCATTAAACGCAGTAGATGAAACAGTAATTGATGAGGCCGGGGCAGTGAATAAATCTTACCCTGATTTTTTTAAAGACCTTGAAAAACTGGGCGCTGACGTATCTTTAGATAACAAGATTAAACTTCATGAATAGTTTTGGGATGCTTTTCCGGATTTCCATTTTCGGTGAATCACATGGTGAATGTGTGGGCATTACCATTGATGGTTGTCCGGCAGGATTGCCATTGACAGCTGAAGATATGTTGCCTGATCTGGAAAGAAGAAAGGGCGGACAAGGCAAAGGAACCACGCCACGTAAAGAAGATGATTATCCGCTGATCAAAAGCGGTGTATTCAATGGAATGACAACCGGATTTCCCATTACTATCCTATTTGAAAACAAGAATACCAGGAGTGAGGATTACGACAAACAACGGAGTATCCCCAGGCCTGGTCATGCTGATTGGGTGGCGCACCAGAAATTTGGCGGACATGAGGATTACCGGGGCGGTGGACATTTCAGTGCCCGCTTAACTACCGGGATTGTTGCTGCGGGTGCAATTGCTAAGAAATTGCTGATGTTGGGTGTGTCATATCATGGGGAGACCTCACCCCTGACCATACAGGCTTTTGTGACAGAAATCGGCGGCGATAATAACCTTGAGCAGGGTTTACAAAAAGCAATTGATGCCAAGGATTCAGTGGGCGGACTGGTGGAATGCAGGGTTAGCGGATTACCCGTGGGTTTAGGCGAACCTTATTTTGATTCACTGGAATCAGCCCTGGCACATATTGTATTTGCCATTCCGGCTGTCAGGGGAATTGAGTTCGGAACTGGTTTTGCTGCAGCGAAAATGTTTGGAAGTGAACACAACGATGCCATCGAAGATATGGAGGGTACCACCCGTACCAACCATGCCGGCGGAGTAGTGGGTGGCATCAGTAACGGGAATGAACTGGTATTCAGGCTGGCGGTAAAACCGACATCTTCTACGCCAAAAGAACAAAATAGCTTGAATTGGGAGACCGGTACAACTGAAGATTTTACCATTAAAGGGCGTCATGATTTATGTGTGGCTTTAAGAGCACCGGTTATTGTAGAAGCCGTAACCGCCATTGTGCTGGCCGATTTCATGTTGCTTCATCAACAAATTAAACGGGTGCTATAATGCCAATAATCTATCATGTTGCTTTTGCAGATGCCTGGGAGGACGCCAGACAAAAAGGGGCTTACGAGCATCCTTCCCTGAAGGATGAAGGGTTTATTCATTGCTCACAGGACCATCAGGTAGCCGGTGTACTGGAAAGATATTTTGATGGGAAAACAAACCTGGTGAAACTGGTGATTGATACTGATCAACTGACCAGTCATTATGTTTTCGACTGGTCACCTACCACACAGGATACATTTCCCCATGTATACGGACCGATCAATGTGTCGGCAGTCACCGATGTAATCCCATTATAAATCTTTTGCCAGTTTTTTAAATTCGATATCCAGTATTTCGAATTTTACCGCAGATGGCCAGGAGTAATGCCACCATTCATCAGCATAAGGTTTGAAACCGTTTTGTTCCATCAGGTTTCGAAGCAGTTGGCGGTTCTGTAATACAGCTTCCGGTAATTTTGAAAATCCCTGGTGGGCGGTATCCGAGAAATTATCGAAGCCGGTCCCCATATTCAGTTCCTGACCGGTTTTAAGCATAATAATGGTAAGATCAACGGCGATACCGCGGTTATGTCCACTTCCATTTCGGGGATGTGCCACAAATCTTTCATCCCGGATCAGGTCCCAGAATTTTACGGTTACAGAATAAGGCCGGTAGGCATCAAAAATTTTCAGTCCCATTCCCTTTTTAGCCAGTTCCTCCTGTACATTGTTCAGGGCTTCGGCTGCAGGTTTTCTTAAAAAAGTCTGACGGGTTCCGGCGGGATACATCAGCCGGTGCATGAAATTATTGGTACTGGCATATCGGAGATCATATACAATCCCTGGAACAGCGTCCCGTAGTTCTACCATGGTTTTACTGACTTCCTGCTTCACCTGTTTTTTATACTCCTCATATTTGGAAGTAACCGGAGGCCGGATATACCCGGTATCCTGTGCAGTCGTTTGGTAAAAGGGGGCAGTTATAAAAAAGAGACAGCAGCAGCTATAACTGCGAAAAGCTTTTTGTATTTTGTTACTCATCCGGCCGTACCTGATTTAAGCGTAAATTACCTGAAAAAACCGGATGACACCGTTAAAACCCATATGAGCCACTACCTATCCTTTTTGCGGTTGATCCTGACCATTGCAGTTGTTGCTGTGATTCATTCCTGTGGTGACGGGGATCGCCAGTCTGTCAACCATGCATCCAGTCCGGAAGAACTCAGCCAGAAAACCAATGCACTCATTGCTGATATATTGAAGAGCGGAGCGACAGCTGATGCAGATTCCGGTTTCAGATTAGAACAGGCCGAACTGGTGAAGTTGATGTATGAACAAAACAATAACCAGCATATATGGGCTGCCGGACAGCAATGGAAGCCGGGAGCGGACTCCTTACAGGCTATCATCCAATCGGCCCGGTTGCTGGGGCTTTTTCCAGAAGATTACCATGCAACTGCACTTGGCAGTATCTGGCAGGAAATGGTAATGGATAGTCTGGCAAAAAATGCAAGAAGGGATGCCATGCTTTGGGCAAAGGCCGACCTGATGCTGACCGATGCCTTTGCACAACTGGTACATGATATCAAACTGGGGCGCTTGCCCAATGACAGTATCAGTTTAAATAAGGACACTGCCATTAATACCAGTTGGCTGTTGCCGGAATTAGATAAGCTAAAAGAAACAGGTGCTTTCAGCCAGTTCATTCGTTCATTGGAGCCGGATCATCTGGCTTATCACGAGATTAAAAAGGGCATTCCTGATTTTTTGAAAAATGCGCAGTTTAAAACTTTTACCAAAGTGCCTGCAAAAGAACAGGCGGACTATAAAACAGCGTTACAAAAAAGACTATTTGAAGGAGGGTATATCGCTTTTGATTCTGTTGCGGCTGACTCTGCACAGCTATCCGAAGCAGTTAAGAAATTTCAGAAAGAAAAGGGATTGACGGTGGATGGTCGTGCCGGGGAAGGAACGGTGCGTATGCTGAACCTGTCGGATGAGGAGAAATTCATCCGGATCGTGATCAGTCTGGATAAATTCAAAAAACTGCCGGCGCAAATGCCGGAGAAATATATCTGGGTCAATGCCTCCTCTAATTACCTGGATATGGTGGAGGATGGTAAAATCGCTTTTACCTCCCGGGTGATTTGCGGGAAACCCAAAACCCGGACTCCTTTGCTGAATAGTGCCGTATCGGTTCTGATAACCTACCCGCAATGGGTGCCTCCTCCCAGTATCGTTTCCAAGGAAATCCTGCCGGCGGTAAAAAAGAATCCGGGCTATCTGGCCAAAAAGGGATTCAGCCTGGTGGATAAGGACGGCAACGAAGTGGATCCTTATTCAGTGGACTGGTCCAAATACAGTAAGGGGATTCCTTACCGGGTGGTGCAGGGTAGTGGGGATGCTAATGCCCTCGGGATCATCAAGTTCCATTTTGACAACAAATACTCTGTTTACCTGCATGATACCAATCAGCGCTACCTTTTTTCCAACGCTATGCGGTCCCTGAGCCATGGTTGTGTTCGGGTACAGGACTGGCAGAAACTGGCCCGGTACGTCCTTCGTACCGATAGTTTGAAGGCACCCCGGAACTTTCATACAGGGGACTCCATGAGGGTCTGGCTGGCCAATAAAGAGAAGCATCATATCCAAATCAGGAATAAAATGCCCGTTTTTATCCGGTATTTGACCTGTGAGGGCCGGGAAGGCCGGCTGCAATTTTATGATGATGTGTATGGGGAAGACCGGTATCTCCGGGAAAAATACTATACCCGTCCAACGACCTTTTAAGCCCTTTCTTCACATGTTTTCTACACCCTGGCAGGCTTCGCAACCCTATGAATCATAGCTAAATAATTTATTTCCTGATATTAAACTTACCCGTTATTTTTGTTTAGATTAAAACCAAACTATCTCTTTATGAAGAAGATACTGTCTGCATTAATTGCACTGTACCTGCTTGTACCTGCCAGTTACGGTCAAGAAGATGAAATTAGACCTAAGGCGCTCGGTATTAGTTTTTTTGTAAACGATTTTGTGACACCTGCCCGTATACGTTCCAGCTCATTGGTAAAAGTATTGGCCGACAAAAAACTGGCTAAGCTCAGTGAAATGAGTCCAGGTATTGCGATCAACTATTTCAAAGGGATCAGGAAGCATATGGATTATGCTTTATCACTCGGCGGTACTTTTCTTCGCTACCCAATGCCGAATAAATCATTTGGTACAGATAAACTGTTGCTGGAAGCCTCCGCTGCAGTGAACCTGAAAATGATGACAGAGAAATACTGGGTGCAGCCCTATATAACTCTGGGTGTATCTGGTCACAAATACCTGAATTATTATGGCGCCAACCTTCCGTTGGGAGTTGGTCTGAAAATTAATTTTATTGATGAAGCACACCTGTTCATCAACTCTACTTACAGGGTTCCCCTGACTACTGAAACTTCTAATTATCACCTGCAGCATGCCATCGGTGTGGCGGCTCGTCTGGGTAAAAAACCAGAACCCAAAGTGGTGGTCTTAGATCGTGATGGTGATGGTGTTCCTGATAATGTGGATGCCTGTCCTGATGTTCCTGGTCCCGCTGCTACACAGGGTTGTCCTGACCGTGATGGAGATGGCATTCTGGATAAAGACGATAAGTGCCCCGATGTAAAAGGTCTGGCTAAATACCAGGGTTGCCCGATTCCGGATACTGACAAAGACGGTATCAATGACGAGGAAGATAAATGTCCGACTGTTCCCGGTCTGGCCCGTTACCAGGGTTGTCCGATTCCTGATACAGATAAAGATGGTATCAATGACGAGGAAGACAAATGCCCGACTGTACCAGGTGTAGCCCGTTACCAGGGTTGTCCGATTCCTGATTCAGATGGTGATGGTGTGAATGATGAAGAAGATAAATGTCCCAACCTGAAAGGGGTTCCTGAAAACCAGGGTTGTCCCATTATTCCTGAGGAAATCAAAAAGCGGATAAGCGTTGCTGCTAAAAATATCCTGTTCGAAACCGGTAAGTCTATCCTGCGAACCAGTTCTTTCAAAGGACTGAATGATGTAGCCAAGATCATGTCCGAAAATCCGGAAATCGAACTCGCTATTGATGGTCATACTGATAATGTAGGTGCTGATGCTTATAACCAGACACTGAGTGAAAACAGGGCTAATGCCGTGAAGAAGTACCTGGTAAGTAAAGGAGTGGACGAAAGTCGTATTGCTGCCACTGGTTATGGTGAAACCAAGCCAATTGCTACTAACAATACAGCAACCGGTCGCCAGCAGAACAGACGTTCTGAGCTTACCCTTAGCTATTACAAATAAAAGAACTGGAAATATTTATGGAATGTCCCGCTTTTGGCGGGACATTTTTTTTTCAACTACAGCGGTTCTATCACAAGTTGATCAGGGGCCGGCCGACACCGTAAACCTACTATATGGACTGTTAGTAATTGATATTCAATCTGCTATCTTGTTTTGGAGACATGGATTTCCCTTTGAGATTTCCTGCTTTTTTGTTCCATATATTCCCTACCTTTGCGGCGCCATTAAGAGGAGCATTTGTGGGATCGACACCTGAGGCGGGCTTTTTCTTCAAGTGGCAGTCTATGAGAGTCTAAATCTACATATCAGCTTTTTTCCCGCCAGGGATATTTATTCTATGAGCTGATCTTATCTAAAAAATAACGGGGACTGTTCGGATCGGGAAAAAGAACAGGTTGAACAGGAACCGGGACTTCAAATAAATCAAAATAAAAAATCAATCATTAAAAGAGGCGAAGGTGAAAACCGGGCCTTGGGTAACAAACAACAATTGTCATGGCAGACTTAAAATTTCAAAGAAACTTCGGAATCGCCGCGCACATTGATGCGGGCAAGACCACTACTACGGAGCGTATCCTCCGTTATACAGGGATGATTCACCGGATTGGTGAGGTGCACGATGGTGCTGCTACCACCGACTGGATGGAGCAGGAAAAGGAAAGAGGTATTACCATTACATCTGCAGCGGTAAGCTGTCAGTGGAATTTCCCGACTGTACTGGGTAAAGCCACTGCTGATACCAAGAAATATTCTTTCAATATCATTGATACTCCGGGTCACGTGGACTTTACCGTAGAGGTAGAGCGTTCCATGCGTGTACTGGATGGTCTGATCGCCCTGTTCTCTGCCGTGGATGGTGTAGAGCCTCAGTCTGAGACCGTATGGCGCCAGGCCAACCGTTATGGTGTTCCCCGTATCGGATTTGTAAATAAAATGGACCGTGCTGGTGCTGACTTCCTGATGGTGGTTAAGCAGGTGAAAGAAATGCTGGGTTCCAAAGCCGTTCCCCTGCAGTTACCGATTGGTGCGGAAGATGATTTTAAAGGGGTAGTTGACCTGATCAAAATGAAAGGGATCATCTGGCACATGGAAACAGAGGGAATGACATTTGACGAAATTGAAGTTCCTGCTGATATGCTGGAAGAAGCGAAAGAGTGGAGAGCATCCCTCGTTGAAGCAGTGGCTGAATATGATGATAAACTGATGGAGAAATTCTTTGATGATCCTAACAGCATTACAGAAGATGAAATGCATGAAGCGATCCGCAAAGCAACAGTGGACCTGAGCATCGTTCCGATGATGTGCGGTTCATCTTTCAAAAATAAAGGGGTACAAACTGCACTGGATGCCGTTTGCCGTTACCTGCCTTCACCGGTGGATATTCCCGATACCAAGGGTACCCATCCTGATACTGGCGAAGAGCTGACCCGTAAGGCAGATCCCAAAGAACCATTTGCAGCCCTGGCCTTTAAAATCATGACCGATCCTTTCGTGGGTCGTCTGGCTTTCTTCCGGTGCTATTCCGGACACCTGGATGCCGGTTCTTATGTATTGAATGTAAGAAGTGGTAAAAAGGAAAGGATCAGCCGGATCATGAAAATGTTTGCCAATAAGCAGAATCCGATTGATTTCATCGAAGCCGGTGATATCGGAGCAGCCGTTGGTTTCAAGGAAATCAAAACCGGTGATACCCTTTGTGATGAAGATCATCCGATCACACTGGAAAACATGTTCATTCCTGAGCCGGTAATCGCCGTAGCGGTGGAGCCGAAAACACAGGCTGACGTGGACAAAATGGGTATGGCCATTGCCAAACTGGTGGAAGAAGATCCAACATTGCGTGTGAATACAGATGAGGATACCGGTCAGACCATCCTTCGTGGAATGGGAGAACTGCACCTGGAGATCATCATTGATCGTATGCGCCGTGAATTTAAAGTAGAAGTAAACCAGGGTGCACCTCAGGTGGCTTATAAAGAAGCATTCAATGCTACGATTGAGCACAGGGAGACCCTGAAAAAACAAACCGGTGGTCGTGGTAAATTCGCCGATATCCAGTTCAGTCTGGGTCCGGTGGATGCAGAATGGAAAGCAGAAAACCCCGATAAGCAATACCAGTTTGTCAACGATCTGTTTGGTGGATCCATTCCCCGTGAATTTGTTCCTGCCATCCAGAAAGGTTTTGAGCAATCAATGACAACAGGGGTACTGGCTAACTATCCGGTTGACAATATGAAGATCCGTGTATTCGACGGAAGCTTCCACGCAGTTGACTCTGACTCTATGTCCTTCGAGCTTTGCGCCAAGCAAGGTTTCCGTGAGGCCGCAAGAAAAGCCAAGCCGATCCTGCTCGAGCCGATCATGAAGGTGGAAGTGATCACCCCTGCCCAGTACATGGGAGATGTAACGGGTGACCTGAACCGTCGTCGTGCCATGCTGGAAGGAATGGATAACCGTGCCGGTGCCGAGGTAATCAAAGCCAAAGTTCCGCTGAGTGAAATGTTCGGATATGTAACACAGCTCCGTTCATTGTCTTCCGGTCGTGCTTCCTCTACCATGGAGTTCTCACATTATGCTCCTGCGCCGAATAATATCGCAGAGGAAGTGATCTCTAAAGTAAAGGGCAAAGTGAACGCTTAAGTTTATCACTTATTCCAATAAAAAAATATCCCGCCAAACAGGTGGGATATTTTTTTGGGTATCCATTCCGCAAGGATTGAAACTCAATATGCAGGCCTGCGGGTTTACAATATTTGTATAAGTATGTATAAATGTTTAAATTTAATTAGCGCTCTGGGCTGCCATGAAATAAAAATGTTATGAATACTATTACCCGGTATTTAATCTTATCTCTGTTCCTCTTTAATGCGGTTCTTGCAGCATCACAGTCTTCATTGAACTATACAACAGCAGCAACTACCACTGGCTCCATGGCAGCTGATAAATCGGGTAATCCTGTCATCTTTTCCACTGAGCCTAATCTGGTGCCGAATTCTTCCACCAATGTTATTTCTGCATTACAACCAATCGGGTTTGATTTTGTGTATATGGGCAGGTATTATACCCATTTTGTAGCCGGTTCAAATGGTGATCTGGGACTGGGGATATTTAATTCTGCCGCCGGAATAATCGGGGCGACTGATAATAATGATCTCACAAGAACCGTGGTCTATCCGCCGGGTGTGAACAATGCCCCTGTGCTCGCCCCATTTTGGGATAAAATGTATACACCGTCAACAGGAGCAACAGTCCGCACACTGATTACCGGAACCACGCCTAACCGTTGCCGCGTTATAGAGTGGAATACTATTATCAATTCAAGTGCACCCTCTCCTTCACCCAGTGCCCGCTTCCAGTTAAGGATATACGAAGGAAGTGGAATAATCGAATATGTGTATGGTAACATGAGCATCGTAAGTGCTTCCTCAACGGTTACTGCTTCAATCGGGTTTACAAACGGGCTTACCGACAACCAGTTCCTGGCTTTACAGAACCTCAGCAGTTTTCCGTTTACGGCAATTGCTGCACAGGAGCCTGCCACGCAAAGCCTGGTGAATACTGCAGTTGCTGGTGATATCATCGGACTGCATTCATTGACAGAGGGTCAGCGCCGGCTATTTTCTTTTACCGCCCCTGCCCTCAGCGGATCAGCTCCTTCGGGATTTCAGATTACGGAAATTGGAGCGACCATTGTTTCATTGAAATGGAATGACAACTGTACAAATGAACTGGGTTATCATATACTTGTATCTTCTGACAATATCAATTTTGTTACAGCCGGAACAACTGGCCCCAACTCAACTTTTTTCACGGTAGGGAGCCTGGTGCTTGGAAATACCTATTACTTCAGAGTGATTGCTTTCACAGAGGGAGCATCTTTACAAAGTACCAACACTTTAAATGCCACCACCAGTTGTTTGCTGAATGGTTCATATACTGTAGGTCCTGGTGCAAATTATGCCAGCCTGACACATGCAATCGACAGCATCAGGTATAAAGGGGTGGCAGGAAATGTTCAGTTTGAGTTAACCGGATCCTATACCAGCAGCAGTGAACTGTTTCCGATCAGTTTCCCCAAAACATTACAGGTGCCTTGTATCAGCAATTATCGGGTAACCATTCGTCCGCAGGCTGCTGCAGTCAATTTGCAGATTGCAGGAAGTAATTTCACACAGCTGTTTTTGCTCGACAGTGCCAGTTATGTCGTCTTCGACGGCCGGCCGGGAGGTACAGGAACCAGCAGCCAGTTAAGCGTCATCAATAATAGTTTCGGATCTGTTTTCCGCCTGAACAATGCATCCGGTAATAAATTTGAATACCTGAAAATCGGAGGAAGTAATACGGGGCCATCCGTGCCGGAAGGATTGGTTCATCTGGTGGGGTCTCAGGGAGCAGGTTCGGACAATAACAGGTTCGGGAATTGTGAGATATATAGTACCAGTGCCATACCCAATTCTAAGAATATAATGCTCTCCTCGGTGGGTGCCGCCGGATTTGTGAACGATAATGACTCAATCATCAACTGCAGGTTTTATGATTTCGCCGCATCTGGGATTCAGCTTTCTGATTATAGCAACGGATGGGTGATCAGTGGAAATAGTTTTTATAATACGGCAACGGTCAATTATGTATCAGATGTGGCTTTCATAAAGATTTCATCACTGAATGCTGTTGCAGCCAGTCACCAGGTTACGAATAACTATTTCGGGGGGACTGCAGCCAATTGCCAGGGAAACGCGATGTCTGCAGGCTACTTTTCCACATTTTCATTTATTGATATTACCGGGAAAGCAGTTGTTAGTAATAATTATTTCAGGAGGGTCAGGCTTTATAATGGATCAAACAGTATCAACAACTCAGTGGTCAATTTTATTCTGGCCCGGCTGGTACCCGCTCAGGTAACTTATGTAATAGACAATAATTATTTTGGTTCTTCCAGTCTGAGTGACAGTTTGCATGTTTCCAGTAACAGTTCAAGCGTTGATATGGAAGTTAATGGGATATCAATGATCGGACTGGGACAGGTAAGTAACAATAGGTTCTCTCATTTACGTTGTTCTTCTCCTGTTACACGCATCATGTTGAAGGTGATTTCAGCCGGAGGTAATACGGATGCCAATATCCGGAATAATGCGATTGGGGACCCGGCTATTCCTAATTGCATTTTCAACAATAGTGCCGGCCAAACCTATGGAATTGGCCTTTTGTCCGTTAACTCAGCCCGGGTAATAGGCAATACAATTTGCAGGATTAGTTCCGATAACGGTAATAATAACGCCCATATGGCGGGAATACATATGCAGGGGGAATATATTGATAGCATTGCTTACAATACGATATTCCATTTAAAAAACGGAAATGGCGGGGCCAATGGCTTTCAGCCATTATTTGGAATGAGAATAATGCCCAATACATCTAGCGGGCTGGCCAATCTGATTGAGGGAAACCATATTTATTCCCTGGTACAGGAATCAGTCAGCAGTGGCGGGAATGTGACCGGTATTTCGGCGGGAGTGTTTATGAATCTAAAAAGAAATTTCATACGTAATCTCTATACCACAAATAGCGCCGGATTTGCTACGATTAAAGGTATTTTGATGGCGAACAATACCGGCCGGCTCGAAAATAATATGATCAGTCTGGGTACTGACAGTCTGGGGAATAGCCTCACAGCCGCCGGATTAACCATTTACGGAATCGATGGGGCCGATGCTTTGCGGCATAACAGTGTTTATATCAATGGAAGCAATGTGGCTAACGGGAATGCGGGCAGTACCTGTATGAATGCTACGGTGAATTTGACAAATTGCTATAACAATATTTTCTTCAATGCCCGTTCCAACCAGAATACAGGCAGTGCTGCCATACATTCCAGTGTAAGTGTGGGGGTCTCCTATGTTTCGGATTACAATATGTATTTCTATTCCGGAACCGGTGGTGTTTTGGGTATTCGTTCTGGTACACCTTACACGGCATTATCGGCCTGGCGTACTGCCACCGGTGTGGATGCAAATGCTATTTTTTCAAACCCC
Source organism: Chitinophagaceae bacterium (assembly GCA_016720745.1). Lineage (GTDB taxonomy): Bacteria > Bacteroidota > Bacteroidia > Chitinophagales > Chitinophagaceae > JJ008. The sequence continues at coordinate 230,124 of JADKKA010000022.1, forward strand.
TTATTTATTAATCCGGCTGGGGCAAGCAATGCCATCAATCTTCACCTGAGCCCCGGCTCTCCGGCTGATGCGGCGGGATCGGGTGCAAATACCCTGGTCATTGATTATGATAACGAAACCAGGGCTAACCTTACACCTGTAGATATTGGGGCCGATGCTTTTTCCGGAACTCCTCCGGTCATCAATTCCTTTACACCCACCAGTGGAGGAACAGGAACCCTGGTGACGATTTCAGGCAGTAACCTTACTGGTGCAACGATTGTGCGTTTTGGCGGAACATCCGCATCCTCATTTACGGTGGTCAATGCCAGCACTATTACTGCCGTAGTGGGAAGCGGATCTTCCGGTTCAGTGAGTGTAACCACCGGCGGTGGTTCGGCCTCTCTTGCCGGATTTACCTATTTAACAGCTCCGGTGGTGAGTTCGTTTTCTCCAACTGCTGCAGGTACAGGAACCACGATAACCATTTCCGGCTCCAACTTTACAGGTGCTACCGTTGTGAGATTTGGCGGAACAGCTGCCTCATCTTTTACTGTTGTCAATGCCAGCACAATTACTGCTGCAGTGGGCAGTGGCGCATCCGGCGCAGTGAGGGTAATCACCCCCGGTGGAACCGATTCTCTTGTCGGCTTCACTTTTATTCCGGGACCTGTCATTGGTTCATTCACTCCGGTGACAGCAGGTGCCGGAATGACGGTAACCATTACAGGAAATAATTTCAATGGGGCCACAGCAGTGAGTTTTGGTGGTACAGCTGCCACTTCTTTCACAGTAGTCAATACCAATACAATCACTGCAGTGGTGGGCAGCGGAACATCCGGTTTGGTGAGTATAACTACTCCTGGCGGAACCGCCTCACTGGCCGGCTTCACATTTATTCCCGCACCAGTAATCAGTTCATTTATTCCTTTGACAGCTGGTACAGGAACAACAGTGACCATATCAGGGAATAATTTTTCAGGTGCTACAACGGTCAGCTTTGGGGGAACGGCGGCATCTTCTTTTACAATAGTTAATCCCACAACTATAACTGCAGTGGTGGGCAGTGGGGCTTCCGGTTTGGTGAGTGTTACCACTCCTGGAGGCACCGGATCATTGGCCGGCTTCACATTTATTCCCGCCCCGGTAATCAGTTCATTCACTCCTTTAACAGCTGGTACCGGAACGACGGTGACCATATCAGGAAATAATTTTTCGGGCGCAACAACGGTCAGCTTTGGAGGGACAGCGGCATCTTCTTTTACTGTAGTTAATGCAACAACAATAACGGCAGTAGTGGGCAGCGGAACTTCCGGTTTGGTGAGTGTTACCACTCCTGGAGGCACTGCCTCACTGGCCGGCTTTACTTTTACCACGGTCACAGCAGTAGGGGGACCAGGGTCTGTTAACTCTGCTGAACTGACGGTTGCTCCCAACCCGGGTGACAGAGAAATTGTTATCAGGCATCCTTCTTCTGTTACGATTCCGGCAAGTTTACGAATTGTGGATGTTCTGGGGCGTTCTGTGCTGGAGATTAAAACGGCCAGGAACAGTACGCAGACCAGGCTGGAGATTCAGCAATTAGGCTCAGGGATATATTTTATTCAGTGGATGGCAGGAGCAAGAACGCTTACACGCGTATTCATGAAAAAATAACAGTGATTTTTATAAGTGCGGTCTGCAGTATTTTGTAATAACTTAATTCAAATCAATGTTTTTTTTGATACACGGCATTGTATTTGGTATCTCAGATACAGATAATCTCCGTTTTTAAGATTCTCAAGGCGAAGCCTGATTATGAAAAACACTAGTCCTGGGTAAGGGATCCGGTTGCGGATCCCTTATTTTTTCAGCCGGCAATGATTTTACTGTAAATTGTTTCTACTATGAACCGGATCTTCCAATGGCCCTGCCTGATGATACTTGTTACCTGTTTGTCTTTAGCAGCAGATGCACAGCAACCGGTCATCAAAACCGGAATGAAAATTACAAAGTCAACCCGTTTTACAAAGAGCATTACTTTTTTACCTGCACCGGCTGATACATCCCGAAGTATTATCATCATTGAAGGTGTAAACATAGTGGTGGATTTTGGGGGAACGGAACTGAGAGGTGACCGGCAACAAACACCGGATACTTATAATGGGGTAGCGGTGCTGATTCGTAATAGCAGGAATGTAACCATCCGCAACCTTAAAGCAAGAGGGTATAAAATTGCATTGACTGCCCGGAATACCCAGGGGCTCCTGATCGAGAACTGCGATTTCAGTTATAACTACCGGCAGCAGTTGGGCAGTACGGCCGAAAAGGAAGATATGAGTGACTGGATGAGTTATCACCAGAATGAAAAAGATGAGTGGCTGCGTTATGGAGCTGCTATCTACCTGAAAGACTGCAACGCACCTATTGTCCGGAACTGCAGGGTCACGGGCGGACAAAATGCACTCATGATGATGCGTTGTAATAACGGTAAAATCTATAACAATGATTTTTCCTTTAATTCAGGAATCGGTATTGGACTTTATCGCAGTAACAGCAATGAATTTGCTTTTAACCGCATCAATTTTAATGTGAGGGGGTATAGTCACGGGGTTTATCATCGTGGACAGGATAGTGCCGGTATTTTGGTGTATGAACAGAGTTCTTTTAATATCTTCTATAAAAATTCTGCAACGCATAGCGGGGATGGTTTCTTTTTATGGGCCGGACAAACAACCATGGATAGCGGGGAGGGCGGTTGCAATTATAATGAGATCGTTTCGAATGATTTTTCCTATGCCCCCACTAATGGAGTGGAAGTGACATTCAGCAGGGTGCGGGTGGCCAATAACCGCTTATTTGATTGTGATCATGGCATCTGGGGTGGTTACAGTTATGCCTCTAAATTTTCGGGGAATCATTTTCGGAATAACCGGATTGGTATTGCAGTTGAACATGGGCAGTACAATGAAATCACTGATAATATTTTCGTTGGTGACCGGGAAGCAGTGAAATTATGGTCCAGAAAAACGCAGCCATCAGACTGGGGCTATGCCAAATACCGCGACACCCGCAGTGTGGGCTATACAATCACCGGTAATAGTTTTAACAGCAATCCGGTGGTATTTAGTTTGAAGGGTACAGATAGTCTGCAAATAGCCAATAACCGCTATGAGGGCTATGGTGCCATCTGGCAGGTCGATTCTACTGTTACGAATCTGGATTCGACTGATGTGGAATTAGTTGATACCACCCTGGTCATTCCGGTGGTGCCCAATCCGATCGATCCTTTTAAAGGCAATGGGAAACTGGCAGGGAAACATAATATCATGATCACAGAATGGGGGCCTTATGATTTCAGGTATCCAATGATCTGGCAGACTAACCCTGTTGAGAAAGGAGATACCCTGCGTTTTGAGATCCTCGGCCCGAAAGGTGTTTGGGAAATCAAATCAGTCAGGGGATTGGAAAAATTATCAGCTACCAAAGGAAGTTTTCCTGCTACAGTTACTGCAGTCAGACAAAGCAGTGAAAGAACAGATATTCTGCTGGAACTGGAATACCGGGGTGCGGCGTTTACAAATAATATGGGGGAACCCATAAAAGCAGGCAAGCCTTATCTTTTTCAGTTCAGCAAATTCTTTCAGCCGATCAGCTGGGATATTCTTTATTACAGTATGGATACCGCCTATCATAACCCGATCCGGACCGGGATGCTTTTTTCTATGACGGAAAGAAAAGCACCGGTTCTGACCCAAAAAAAAGACCGGCTGGACGAAGCCTGGTGGGGTGGGATCAGGGCGGAGGGTACCAATTATCCGCAATTTTTTACTGTCGCGGATGGTACCGGAGATTTTCTACCCGGAAATTATGAGTTATCGGTAACCTGGGATGATGCAGTCAGGGTATATGTGGATGGAAAACTGGTACTGGATGAGTGGAATCCTTCTAAATATTCATTTGATGAATCTCCCCGTCGTAAATTGCAACTGGCTCTGGGAGGCAAACACAGCTTCCGGGTGGAGCATGTAGAGCTGGGTGGCTTTGCTTGTCTGTCATTGAAAATCAAGCCATTGTAATATTTTTTTGAATTTTTCACCCGGCTTGTCCACATCCTTTAAAATTCTTACCTAAGTATTTGGAGGGTAAGGCTGTCAGCCCTACCTTTGCACTCCCAAAAGAAAAATGGGGATTTCATCCATGTCGCAGCGAATCAGAATCAAATTGCAGTCTTACGATCACAACCTGGTAGATAAATCAGCTGAAAAGATCGTAAAAACAGTGCGCAGCACTGGTGCCGTGGTAACAGGACCAATTCCTCTGCCCACACGCCGTAAAATATTTACAGTGTTGCGTTCACCCCACGTGAACAAGAAGAGCCGTGAGCAGTTCCAGCTGGCTACGCATAAGCGTTTGCTGGATATCTACACTTCTTCTTCAAGAACGGTGGATGCCCTGAGTAAGCTGGATCTTCCCAGCGGTGTGGAAGTTGAAATCAAAGCGTAGAATGAGTTGGTTCGTTTCTAACGAACCAATATCAAAACCTGGTTCGTCGGAAACGAACCACAACAGTTCTTATAAATAAAAATTTAGTTATCTCTCAACCGTGGTTGAGTGGTTCGTTGAACACGAATCATGAACGAATTGGTTCGTTTGAAACGAACCAAAAACGAGAAAAGAGCTCTGACAATAAGTAAATTTCTTATTCTTCGCTGACTTTAGTTTTATACTAAATGATAGCAAAAGAATAAGGGTACATAAAACAAGCCATTCAGGGTTTGTTTACTGCCGGTACTTTCCCATAAAGAAAAAGGTCGGTGGCAAACGGGGATTGAAGCGCCCGGATTCGTGTCCCACGAAGCCGGGTGATGAGTGCAGACACTCATCAAAGCTGTCCCAATAACCTTGCAGGCACAAATTGAACAACCATGAAAGGTATTATTGGGAAAAAAATCGGGATGACCAGCATCTTCGATCCCACAGGCAAACAAACCGCCTGTACGATCATTGAAGCGGGTCCATGCGTGGTTACCCAGGTTAAGACAAAAGAAACCGACGGGTACAGTGCACTTCAGCTTTCTTTCGGCGACAAGAACGACAAACACTCCAACAAAGCCGAAAAAAATCACTTCGCAAAAGCATCTACAGCTCCGAAGAAATTCTCTAAAGAATTCCGGAACTTTTCCATTGAAAAAAATATTGGTGAAACCATTACTCTCGACATTTTCGCTGAAGGCGATGATGTGGAAGTAGTGGGTACAACTAAGGGTAAAGGTTTCCAGGGTGTGGTAAAGCGCCATGGTTTCCATGGTGTGGGACAGCAGTCACACGGTCAGCATGACCGTCAGCGTGCCCCGGGATCACTGGGTAACTCATCTGATGCGAGCCGCGTAATGAAAGGTATGCGGATGGCTGGTCGTATGGGTGGTGACAGGGTAAAACTCAAAGGCCTGAAAGTGGTGAAGATTTTCTCTGACAAGAATTATATCCTGATCAGCGGATCTGTACCGGGTCATAACGGTTCAATTGTTTTAATCCAGAAGTAATTGATGTCATCCAGAGCTTGTCCGCGGATGGCTCATAAAAAGAAATAAAATGCAAGTTGAAGTTTTAAATACAAAAGGAAAGGCTACCGGAAGAACGGTAGAGCTGCCGGAAGATATTTTCGGTGCTGAGCCGAATAATCACGTGATCTACCTGGCTGTAAAGCAGTATCTCGCTGCACAGCGTCAGGGTACACATAAGGTAAAGACCCGTGCCGAGGTACAGGGTGCCAGCCGTAAACTGCATCGTCAGAAAGGAACCGGAGGAAGCCGTAAGGGTAATATCCGCAACCCATTGTACAAAGGTGGTGGTACGATCTTCGGCCCCAAGCCTCATGGTTATGATATCAAGCTGAACCGTAAAGTAAAGGATCTGGCCAAGATCTCTGCACTTTCACACAAGGCAAAGGGGAATGCGATCGTTGTGCTGGAAGATATCAATCTGGATACGCCGAAGACTAAAACATTTGTGGATATTCTCGGGAACCTCAAACTGGCTGATAAGAAAGTCATGTTTGTACATCCGGAATACAATGATAACCTGGATTTATCCATGCGTAATGTGCCTTCTGTACTGGGTGTGCTGCTGAGCGATATCAATACTTATGACATCGTGAACTCAGATGTGCTGATCATGACAGAGAGTGCTGCAAAGATTTTTGCAGATGATGAAAAAGCAGAAGCGTAAATGAATGTGTGAATGTGCTGGTGAGAGGAATGTGGGAAGTGAGAATGTGAAAATGAGCAGCACAAAAAGTTCTTGAAATTACAGGGGATGCGAACAGAGGAAACTCAATTTCACATTCCCATATTTACAAATTTTCAAATTTTACTCAGATGAAACTTTCTGAAGTGCTGATAAAGCCGATCCTTACTGAAAAAGCAAATAGCCAGCAGGAAAAACTGCGCCGCTATGCTTTCAAGGTATCCAGGAAGGCTAACAAGCTGGAGATTAAAAAAGCGGTGGAAACCTTTTACGGTGTTACTGTTACCAGTGTGAATACTGCAGTAGCGCCCGCTAAAAACAAAAGCCGTTTTACCAAAGCCGGTGTGATTTCAGGCCGTAAGCCTGCCTATAAAAAGGCATTTGTAACGGTAGCGGAAGGAGAGAACATTGATCTCTACTCGAATATTTAAATAGCTGTCGTTTGTGAGACACAAACGACTGTCAAGAATGGCAATCAACCGCCGCGAAGTGTTGGAACAAACTAATAACAGAATTAAAAAGAGATGGCATTAAGAAAATTTAAACCCGTAACGGCCGGTACTCGTTGGAGAATCGGTAACGCATACGCAGAGGTTACAACCAATGTACCTGAAAAGACCCTGGTTGAGCCCAAGAAAAGAACCGGTGGTCGTAACTCATCTGGTCACCTGTCCATGCGCTATATCGGTGGTGGTCACAAGAAGAAATACAGGATCATTGATTTCAAAAGAAATAAAGCCGGAGTAGCTGAGGTTGCTTCCATCGAGTATGATCCGAACCGTACAGCGTTTATCGCCCTGGTTACTTATGCTGATGGTGAGAAGCGTTATATCCTGGCCCCTCAGGGACTGGTTGTAGGCGCGAAAGTGGAAGCCGGTGCAGATGTAGCTCCTGAAGTAGGGAATGCCCTGCCGATGAAGAACATGCCCCTGGGTACCAATGTTCACAATATTGAAATGCAGCCTGGTCAGGGTGGTAAACTGGCCCGCAGTGCCGGTTCATCCGCACAGCTGACAAACAAAGAAGAAAAATACGCAATCCTGAAAATGCCTTCCGGAGAACTCAGGAAAGTGCTGATCAATTGCTACGCTACTGTAGGTGTGGTAAGCAACAGCGATCATAGTCTCCAGAGCATGGGTAAAGCCGGTCGTAACCGCTGGAAGGGTATCAAACCCCGTAACCGTGGTGTGGCGATGAACCCTGTGGATCACCCGATGGGTGGTGGTGAAGGAAAGGCTTCCGGTGGACAGCCCCGGAGCAGGAATGGTCAGTACTCCAGAGGTCTGAAAACAAGGACCAGGGGTAAGGGCAGCGACAAGCTGATCATCCAGCGCAAGAACGGAAGCAAACTGGCGAAGTAATAAAAAAGTTCATTCAATAAACAACGACATACATCATGGCTCGTTCGATTAAAAAAGGTCCTTATATAGCCACTCACCTGGACAAGAAAGTAATGGCTATGAACGAAGGCAAAAGCAAAAAAGGGGTGATCAAGACATGGAGCCGCCGCTCTACTATTTCACCTGATTTTGTAGGCCACACATTTGCGGTGCATAACGGGAACAAGTTTATCCCGGTTTATGTAACTGAATTCATGGTTGGTCACAAACTGGGAGAATTCGCCCCGACCCGCCAGTTCAAAGGACACTCTAAAAAAGAAGGTTAATCCAATTGCGGAGGGCAGCCTCCCGAAAAAAGAAAATAAAAATGGAAGCAGTAGCTAAACTCAGAAATTATCCGACATCGCCCCGCAAGATGCGCCTGCTGGCTGACCTGATTCGTGGTCAGAAAGTGGAGAAGGTGCTGGCCGAGCTCGAGCATAACCCGAAGCACCCCGCAGTTCCTCTGCGCAAACTGGTGCTGAGCGCTATCAGTAACTGGAAGCAAAAGAATGAAGGTGGTGATGAAAGCCAGCTGGTGGTAAAAACCATTTTTGTGGATGGTGCCCGTACGCTGAAGCGTATGCGTCCCGCTCCCCAGGGCCGTGGATACCGGGTGCGCAAGCGCAGCAACCACGTGACTGTGATCGTTGATACAAAAGAATCTAAAAACTAAAAGACTTAATAAACCAATAACATGGGTCAAAAAGCAAATCCGATTGGTAACAGGTTAGGCATCATCCGCGGATGGGAGTCTAACTGGTATGGCAGCAAGAAAGATTATGCCGGCAAACTGATCGAGGATCATAAAATCAGAACTTACCTGAATGCCCGTATCAACAAGGGCGGTATCTCCAAGATTGTGATTGAGAGAACCCTGGGTAAACTGATCATTACGATCCACACTTCCAAGCCAGGTATCATCATCGGTAAAGGTGGTGGAGAGGTTGATCGTATCAAGGAAGAGTTGAAGAAGCTGACAAACAAAGATGATGTGCAGATCAACATCCTCGAGATTCGTCGTCCTGAGCTGGATGCGATGATCGTAGGTGATACGATTGCCCGTCAGATCGAGAACCGTATCAATTTCAAAAGGGCCACTAAAATGGCGATTGCTTCTGCGCTTCGTATGGGTGCTGAAGGTATCAAAGTGAAACTGAGTGGTCGTTTGGGTGGTTCTGAGATTGCCCGTAGCGAAGAGTTCAAACAAGGCCGTGTGCCGCTGCATACATTCCGGATGGATATCGATTATGCTAACGTGTTCGCACAAACAGTATATGGTAAAATCGGTATCAAGGTATGGATTTGTAAAGGCGAGGTGCTGACGAAGAGAGACCTGAATCCAAATTTCATTGCCGGTGGTAAAGAAGGTGGTGCCATGGGCGATAGAAGAGACAGAAGGGATGACCGTGGAGGTGACCGTCGTGATGACAGAAGAGGTGGTGGTGACAGAAGAGGTGGTGGAAGAGATAAAAGGAACTAATAAATAAATGTGCGGGTGTGAGAATACGAAAATGTGAAAATGATTCTTACATCTGATATAAAAGATAATTTTTGAATGTGGTTAATTTTCACATTTCCACATTTTCAGATTTTCAAATTTTTTTAAAATGTTACAACCGAAAAGAACGAAACACAGGAAAATGCAGAAAGGACGCATGAAAGGTGATGCCAAGCGTGGTGCTACCATTTCATTTGGTTCTTATGCCCTGAAGGCGCTGGACAGTCACTGGATCACAGACCGCCAGATTGAAGCGGCCCGTCAGGCGCTGACCCGTGAAATGAAAAGGGAAGGAAATGTGTGGATCCGCATTTTCCCTGATAAGCCAATTACCCGCAAGCCGCTCGAGGTAAGGATGGGTAAGGGTAAGGGTAACCTGGAATTCTGGGCTGCTGTTGTAAAGCCTGGTCGTATCATCTTTGAAGTAGATGGTGTTACCGAAGCGGTAGCGAAAGCTTCCCTGGCACTGGCTGCAGGTAAACTGCCCATCAAAACCAAATTCATTGCACGCCGTGACCTGGTTACAGCGTAAAAAATGTGTAAATGTGTAAGTGTGAAAATGTGTAAATGAGAAGATGAAGAAAGAGGCGTGGTAAATTTTTCACAGTTCCATATTCTCAAATTGTCAAATTAATAAACATGTCGAAGAAAGCTGATTTTGTAAAGAGCATTCATGGAATGAATGAGCAGGACCTCAAAGCGAGGCTGGAAGAGGATAAGCAGCGTTTGAAAAAGCTGGAATTTGCCCATGCTATTTCTCCGCTGGAAAATCCAATGACCATCCGTTCCCTGCGCCGGGATATTGCCCGTCTGCAAACGGAACTCCAATTAAAGCAACAGCAAGCATAATTTCTGAAGACCGGTGTCAGTACCGGTAAGCGGAACTGACAACCAGTCGACTAAAAAAAATAAAATGGAAGCAAGAAATTTAAGAAAGACCAGGATCGGAGTGGTAACGAGTAACAAGATGACCAAGACCATTACTGTGGCCATTGAGCGAAAAGTGAAACACCCGATTTATGGAAAATTCGTGAAAAAAACCACCAAGCTTCATGCACATGATGACAAGAACGAGTGCAGTATCGGTGATGTGGTGAAAATCATGGAAACCCGTCCGCTCAGCAAAACAAAACGCTGGAGACTGGTGGAAGTGGTAGAAAAAGTGAAGTAAGCATCAGGCCTTTACCGTTGTGGCGGGAAGGTGGCGAGATAAAGCAATAACAAAATTTAGGCAAAGAACCCCGGTTCAATGCCAACAGCTAAAAGCGAATAAAGATGATTCAGCAAGAAAGCCGGTTAAATGTGGCGGATAACAGTGGTGCCAAAGAGGTGCTGTGTATCCGGGTGCTCGGCAACAGCGGTCAGCGTTATGCCAGGATTGGCGATAAGATTGTGGTTACCGTAAAGGATGCACTGCCTGCCGGAGGGATCAAAAAAGGTACCGTGGCTAAAGCAGTAATCGTAAGAACTACTAATAAGCTGCGCCGTAAGGATGGTTCCTATATCCGTTTCGACGACAATGCCGTGGTAATCCTGAACCAGGCGGATGAGCCAAGGGGCACCCGTATTTTCGGGCCGGTAGCCAGGGAATTACGTGACAAGGGTTATATGAAAATCATTTCACTGGCCCCTGAGGTATTATAAAAAATGAAGGGCTGTGAGTAAAAGCCCATTCAGATAAAAAACTTTGTTACATGCTATCGATAAAGGCCAAGGCCCGGACCGAATAGCTCAAAGCTCAAAAGAAAATGAAAGCAAGATTCAAACCCAAGTTTAACATCAAGAAAGGCGACAACGTGGTGGTGATCACCGGTGACGATAAGGACCTTTCCAAACCCCGCCTGGTGAAAGAGGTGCTGATTGGTGAGAAGAATACCAAAGTGATCGTGGAAGGTGTGAATATCGTTACTAAACACTCCAAGCCCTCTGCCCAGAACACCAAGGGTGGTATTGTGAAAAAAGAGGCTCCCATCCATATCAGTAATGTGATGCTTTGGGATGCTGCCCAAAAAGCAGGAGCCCGTGTAACAAGGGTGAGAAAAGAAGGAAAAACGGAAAGGGTTTTCAAAACAAAAAAAGTACAGGGAGGTAAAAAATAATGAGTACTACAACTTATACCCCAAGACTGGTGGCCAAGTACAAAAAAGATGTTGTACCGGCCCTCGTAAAGAAGTTTGGTTACACTTCAGTAATGCAGGCTCCCAAACTGGAAAAAATCTGTCTGAACCGCGGTGTGAATGGCGCTGTGTCTGATAAGAAACTGGTTGATATCGCGATTGAAGAACTGACCACTATTACCGGTCAGAAAGCAGTGGCAACAATGTCCAAAAAGGATATCTCCAACTTCAAACTGCGGAAGAACATGCCCATCGGTGCAAGGGTAACCCTTCGTGGCGACAAGATGTTTGAATTCCTCGACAGGCTGGTGGCTGTTGCCCTTCCCAGGGTGCGTGACTTCAAAGGAGTAAATGAAAAAGCTTTTGATGGTCGTGGTAACTATACACTGGGTGTAACAGAGCAGATCATCTTCCCGGAAATCGATATCGACAAAGTCAATAAGATCACGGGTCTGGATATCACTTTCGTGACATCTGCCAATACCGACGAAGAAGCATACGAGCTGCTCAAAGAACTCGGCATGCCGTTCAAAAACGCTAAATCTAATTCAAACTAAAGGATAAACAAACATGGCAAAAACTTCAGTAAAAGCCAGGCAGCGGAAGAGGGAGAAAATGGTGGCCAAGCATGCAGCAAAAAGAGAAGAGCTGAAAAAAGCAGGCGACTGGAAAGCCCTTGATGAACTGCCAAAGAATTCTTCAAAGGTTCGTTTGAAGAACCGTTGCCAGCTGACCGGACGCCCTAAGGGTTATGTCCGCTATTTTGGAATCTCCAGGATAGCCCTGCGTGACATGGCATTGAACGGAAAAATTCCGGGGCTTAAAAAAGCAAGCTGGTAACACTTCGACATTGCTCAGTGTGACAATTAAATTATTAAACTAAACTTTTCCAATTATCCCGACAGTATTGTTGGGACGTAGGAGGGCAAAAAATATGGTAACAGATCCTATAGCAGACTTTCTGACCCGAATCCGCAATGCGCAGATGGCCGGTCACCGTGTGGTAGACATTCCTGCTTCAAACCTGAAGAAAAGGATGACAGAGATCCTGTACAACCAGGGTTATATCCTGAAGTACAAGTTCGAAGACAATAACAAACAAGGGGTCATCAAAATCGCCCTGAAGTATGATCCGGCCAGCAAACAGCCGGCCATTCAGAGCATGGAAAGAGTCAGCCGCCCTGGTTTGCGTCAGTACGCCAAGCCTGCTGAGTTCCGTCGTGTAAAGAACGGACTGGGTGTGGCGATCATCTCTACTTCAAAAGGAGTGATGACTGACAAAGAAGCCAAAGCAAGCAATATTGGAGGCGAAGTGCTTTGCTATATATATTAATGCCGGCCCCCGGTGGGGGTTGGTCATAATAAAAAAGTTGTCGATACATTAAGCCGAACCTATATAGGCTGACCGGTTGATGACTGCAACAAGAATTAAAAACAAATAAAACATTTACAATGTCTCGTATAGGAAAAAAAGCGGTCGTTATCCCTGAAGGAGTATCCATTACAGTGGGTAAAGACAATGTGGTTACCGTAAAAGGTAAAAAAGGTGAACTGAAGCAGGCTATTGACCGTGACATCACGGTTGAAATAAAAGATGGCGAAGTGAACTTTATCCGCCCGACTGACCAGATCCGTCACCGTGCCATGCATGGATTATACCGCGCCCTGATTGCCAATATGGTGAAAGGCGTTACAGACGGATATATTCGCAAACTCGAACTGATCGGTGTGGGTTTCAAAGCCGCCAACCAGGGAAACCTGCTGGATCTGGCACTTGGTTATTCTCACAATATCATGATTGAAGTTCCTTCTGAGTTGAAAGTAACTACCCAGCAGGAAAAAGGTCAGAATCCGCTGATCATTCTGGAAGGAGTGGACAAGCAACTGATTGGTCAGGTAGCAGCTAAATTGCGCGGTCTCCGCAAGCCGGAACCTTACAAAGGAAAAGGTGTTCGCTATGTGGGTGAAGTGGTTCGTAAGAAAGCCGGTAAAGCTGCAGGTAAATAATGCCCCTAAACCCTAAGGGGAATCAGGAGCAGTTTAATTCGAAATAGTATTTAATTTCCTCACACCCCTTCAGGGGCTGAGGGCAAAAAATAAAGAGATGAACGCAAAAACTAAATCAGCAAGAAGACAAAGGATTCGCTTTGGCATCCGTAACAAAATCAGCGGCGTGGCTACCAAACCCCGTTTGTCTGTTTTCCGGAGCAACACCGATATCTATGTGCAGCTGATCGATGATGTAACCGGAGTAACCATTGCTTCTGCATCATCCCGCGATAAGGAAATTGCCGCACAGAAAACTTCCAAAGGCGATAAAAGCAAACTGGTAGGTACCGCTATTGCACGCAAAGCGACTGAACTGGGTGTGAAGGAAGTGGTATTTGACAGGGGTGGATACCTGTACCATGGCCGGGTGAAATCACTCGCAGATGGTGCCAGGGAAGGAGGTCTTCAATTTTAATTCTATTCAAACTTTAATATCTCGTATAAATGTCAAAGTTTAACGTAAACAAGGTAAAAGCAGGTGACCTCGAACTGAAGGACAAAGTTGTGGCCATCAACCGTGTTGTAAAAACGACAAAGGGCGGACGTTCTTTCAGTTTTTCTGCACTGGTGGTAGTAGGTAACGAGAATGGCGTAGTGGGTCATGGTCTTGGTAAAGCCAAGGAAGTACAGGAAGCCATCACCAAGGGTATTGAAGATGCCAAGAAGAACCTGATCAAGGTTCCGGTGATGAAAGGTACTATTCCCCATGACCAGTGGGCCAAGGAAGGCGCTGCCAAAGTACTGATCAAACCAGCCGCACATGGTACCGGTGTAATTGCCGGAGGCAGCATGCGTGCTGTTCTGGAATCAGCCGGTGTAACAGATATCCTGGCAAAGTCACTGGGATCTGCTAACCCGCATAACGTGGTAAAAGCAACATTCAAGGCCCTGGCCCTGCTGAGGGAACCAATACATGTTGCCAAAACACGTACCGTTGGATTGAAGAAGGTTTTTAACGGCTAAGCCAAACACAAGTAGTAATTATGAAAAAGATAAAAATCACACTGGTGAAAAGCCCCATTGACAGACCTGAGCGTCAGAAACTGACCCTGCAGGCACTGGGACTTAACAAAACCAACAGAAGCAAGGAAGTAGAAGCAACTGCACAGATTCTGGGCATGGTGCGCAAAGTGGAACACCTGGTGAAGGTGGAGAATGTGTAATTGTGTAAATGTGTAAATGTGCAAATGTGTAAATGTGAGAATGAAGGGATTGATTTTATTTTCACATTTCTATACTGTCACATTTCCAAATTAAAAATAAGCGAGGGGTGATTCCCCGGTAAGTACAAAATCAATACAATGAAACTACATCAACTGAGGCCTGCAAAAGGCGCGACTCACAAAGAAAAAAGATTAGGACGTGGTGAGGCTTCCGGACACGGAGGTACATCCACAAAAGGTAACAAGGGTGGTCAAAGCCGCGCCGGTTACAAAAGGAAGATGTCACACGAAGGTGGACAGATGCCAATCCAGCGCCGGATTCCCAAGCGCGGTTTCAAGAATCCGCACCGTGTGGAATATAAAGTGTTTAATATCGGACAGGCAGAACAACTGGCCGGTAAGTACAATATCAGCGAATTCACTCTCGAGAACCTTTACATCAACGGGCTGGTTAACCAAACCGATAAAGTAAAGATCCTGGGCAATGGTGAACTGACAACCAAGCTCACTTTCAGAGTGAATGCGGTGAGTGAAAAAGCCAAAGCTGCCATCGAAGCAGCCGGCGGATCGGTAGAAATAGTGAAGTAAAATCACTAAATTGCAACGACGCATTTTAAATGCGTCTTTTTCTGTTTAAGGCTATTTAAATTTTTTAGATCCCCGTGAAAAAATTAATACAGACTTTAAAAAATATCTGGAGTATCGAGGAGCTTAAATCCAAGATACTGTTCACGATTACATTGATTGCCATCTATGTGGTTGGAACCAAGATTGTATTGCCCGGTATCGACCCAGCCAAATTAAGTGAAGGAACAGCCAATGGCGGTGTGCTTGGTCTGATCAATACCTTCTCAGGCGGTGCCTTTAACCAGCAATCCATTTTTGCCCTGGGAATCATGCCCTATATTTCTGCTTCTATCTTTATGCAGCTGATGACCGTGCTGGTGCCCAGTTTCCAGAAGATGCAGAAGGAAGGAGAGAGTGGCCGTAAAAAAATCAACCAGTATACCCGTTACCTCACGGTAGCTGTTACGGTTTTACAGGCATCTGCTTATGTTACCTACATCCGTGGGTTGAACCAGAGCAATGGCGCCATGATTCAGGCCTATGCCAATTATTTCTGGATTTCTTCCATTTTCCTCCTCACGGCAGGTACCCTGTTTGTGATGTGGATGGGTGAAAAAATAACTGATAAAGGACTTGGTAACGGTACATCACTGATTATCATGATCGGTATCCTTCAACGTTTACCGCAGTCATTCCTGGAAGAGTTAAGTACAAAGTCAGTCCGGAACGGACAGATCCTGATCTTCATTATTGAGATCGCCATCCTGATTGCTATCATTATGGGTTGTATTCTGCTGATTCAGGGTGTAAGAAAGGTACCGGTGAACTATGCCAAACAAATTGTTGGAAACAGGCAATTTGGCGGAGCCCGTCAGTTCCTGCCCCTGAAAGTGAATAGTGCCGGTGTAATGCCGATCATCTTTGCGCAGGCCATCATTTTTATCCCTACTATTTTTGCCAACTTTAATCCAGAAGGTGGTGGTAGTTTTCTGCTGGCGCTGAATGACCACAGTAATGTTTGGTATATGCTGATTTACTCTATTGTAGTTATCGGTTTTACCTTCCTGTACACGGCCCTTATCTTTAACCCGAAACAAATCGCGGATAATCTCAAACAGAATAATGGATTTATTCCCGGTGTAAAACCCGGTCAGCCTACAGCAGATTATATTGGTACCATCATGGACCGTATTACCCTGCCCGGCGCCATCCTGCTGGCTTTTGTAGGTATCCTGCCCGGTATTGCTCAACGTTTTGGTGTTCAGCCAAACTTCTCTTCATTCTTCGGTGGTACTTCCCTGCTGATCATGGTAGGGGTTATCCTGGATACGCTGCAGCAGATTGAAACACAACTGCTGATGCGCCAGTACGATGGATTGATGAAGAGCGGAAGAATCCAGGGACGGCAAACGACCTCTGCGATTCAGATGTAATCTTTAATTCGAAACCTCATTATAGAACCCGGTGGCTTCGGCTTGCCGGGTTTTTATTTTTTACGGATATTTGCAATTATGATGATCTACAAAACCGACGAGCAGGTAGAAATGATGCGGAAAAGCGCCCTGCTGGTGAGTAAGACCCTGGCAACCATCGCTACGACGCTGCGGCCGGGTATTGACACGCTTTCTATTGACAAAGCAATCGGCACTTTTATCAGAGATCATCAGGCCATCCCTTCTTTTCTGCATTATAAAGGCTATCCTTTCAATTCCTGCATTTCTGTAAATGATGTGGTCGTGCACGGATTTCCTTCTAAAAAAGAACTCCAGGAAGGAGATATTGTATCCATTGATATTGGTGTGATCCTGGATGGATGGCATGGCGATCATGCCTATACTTTTGCGATAGGTGATCCGGGTGAAGCTGTGATGCAGCTTATTCGTATTACCAAAGAATCGCTGTATAAAGGAATCGAAAAAGCCATAGCAGGTAACCGAACCGGTGATATAGCTTTTGCCATTCAGGAACATACCGAAAAGAAAAATGGTTATGGGGTGGTAAGGGAACTGGTAGGACATGGATTGGGAAGAAGTCTGCATGAAGATCCGCAAGTGCCGAATTATGGCAAAAGAGGAAGTGGCACCAAATTAAAAGAAGGACTGGTACTGGCCATTGAACCCATGATCAATATGGGAAAGAAAGATGTGTATACAGAAGATGATGGCTGGACAGTGAGAACGATTGACGGAAAACCTTCTGTGCATTTTGAACATGATGTATGTGTTCGTAAAACAAAAGCCGATATTTTATCGGACTACCGCCCGATAGAAAAAGCGGAAGCAGAAAACCCCAACCTATTTACACAAAACAAAATGGCAGCGACCTCTTCCTGATCGCATGCTGATTGTTAAGCTGTTTTTCCTTTATGCCTGATTCAGCCACATTGATTGTTGCCGGCGGTGGTGCTGCCGGTTTTTTTTGTGCCGTCAATGCGGCCCGGCTGAATCCATCATTGAAAGTAATCCTGCTGGAGAAGACAGATAAACTGCTCTCCAAAGTAAAAGTGAGCGGTGGTGGCCGCTGTAATCTCACCCATGCCTGTTTTGATATTACTGCCATGAGCAAGTCCTATCCCAGGGGCGGACAGTTTGTTAAAAAAGCTTTTCACCGTTTTTTTACAACTGATACCATCGCCTGGTTTAAGGAGAGGGGAGTAGCCTGCAAAACAGAAAATGACGGGCGGATGTTTCCGGTGACCAATTCATCGCAAAGTATAATTGATTGCCTGCTGAAAGAAGCCGCACAATATGGGGTGGAAGTTCTTTTGAAACAGGAGATTTGCGGAATCAACCGTACTGATAGCTGTTTTCAGATCCGTTGTTCCAATGGAAAAATAGCCGAGGCAGACTACTTATGCATTGCCTCGGGCGGGTACCCGAAGTCATCGATGTTTAGCTGGCTGACAGCAACCGGGCATACGATTAGTGAGCCGGTTCCTTCCCTTTTTACATTCAATCTTACCGGAGGAATGACCGGCACAAAAGGTCATCCGCTGACAGCATTAATGGGGGTGAGTATTGCCAATGCAAGAGTAAAAATAGCAGGCACAAAACTGGAAACAGAAGGACCATTGCTGATAACACATTGGGGGTTGAGCGGACCAGCTGTTTTAAAACTCAGTGCATGGGCTGCCCGGGAACTGAAAGAGAAACAATATGTTTTTATTGCACAGGTCAGCTGGATCACCGGAATGACCGAGATCGAACTCCGGGAGGAATTTCAGCAGAACAGAATGATGCATGCGGCACAAAAAATAATGGGGCGGAATAGTTATGGACTGGCTACCCGCTTATGGGAGTTTTTGGCCCTGCAATCAGGGGTAACCACTTCCATGCGCTGGGCTGATCTGCCTTCAGCCGTTCAGAATAAACTGATCCGAAACCTGCTTTTTTATGAGTGCCCGGTAAAAGGCAAAACCACATTCAAAGAAGAATTCGTAACAGCTGGCGGTATTCAGTTATCAGAAGTTGATCCACAGACCATGATGAGCAGAAAGCTGCCCGGCTTATTCTTTGCAGGGGAAGTACTGGATGTAGATGGTGTTACCGGCGGGTTTAACTTTCAGCATGCCTGGACCAGCGGATGGATTGCTGCGGATGCCATTGCTGCCATGAGCCGCTGATCAGCTTCCTGTTTGCCGGTTGAGCATAACAAATGCACGGGCGGTGATTGGTGATATGATTAAAACTAATAAGGCCCACCAACCAGCCCATACTCCAATTACAATAGTGAGCAGTATCAGGTAGAGCGGATACAGCAGCATCAGGATGGCTACCATCACTGAATCATAGTGATCAGTATCCTTTGTTTTTTTATTGACAAAACTCCGGACCGGCAAAAACAGCGGAGCATGAAGTAAAGTGCCAATACAAGCAGGTATAAACAGCAGCCATTTTTTCAGAAGAGAGAGAGGGAAGGCCAGTTTTTCCTGTTGTAATTTCAAATCATCTTTTGGAATTTCAAAAACCAGTTGCTGTAATTCTTTTTCCAGCAGGGTATTGAATGCTGCATGCCGTAACCCATCTGGCTGCTGCAGGTTGATATCTGTGCTGCGGATGATCTGGCCAAACTGCAGGAATATATTTTTACCGAATTGACTGAATGAACTGAAGTTAATCCCCACTGGTATCACCTGCAAAGGAATTCCTTCTTCCCATGCCTTGATGGCAAGTCTTGCTGTTCCTTTTTTCAAAGGGCGCAGATGCCATTCATTGATGCATTTTCCTTCGCTGAAAATACAGATGATCGCATCATTGCGGAATAATGCGATACAATCATTAAATGTTTGATAGTTACTGCTCAGGTTTTCTACCCCTTCACTGGTCCGGTACACCGGCATGATCTTCATGGCCCTCATTAATCTGCTGTACAATGGTTTTTTAAATGCATCACCGCGGGCCAGAGACCATACTGGTTTACTGAACAGGGTATCCAGTATCACGGAATCTAAAAATGAATTGGGGTGATTGGCGGCCAGTAATACCGGCCCGTTGATGCGGAGGAGAGCCGGTTCATTCATGACCAGCTTCCGGCAATATATCCAAAAGGAAGCACGGGCTAATATTTTCAGGATGGGATAAAGCAAGGGCTTTTGGGTTCTACTTTTCCAGATCGGGCCAGGTATGCCAGAAAGGCCCATTTCTGAGTGGGTTAAAAATATGAAAATCAAATCATTAGAAAAGACAATTCTGGATAAAATTAACTGCCTTGTCCGTGCCGGAACCCCGAAACAAAGTTTTATCTTTGCAACCCCGAAAATAAAACCCTTCGGGACCTATTTATCATGTTTGAACATGTTTTTTCAAAACAATTAAACGCTGATGCACAGGAGTCTGCCGGTTCCGCTAACACGGAAGAGGCAACTACAGCGACAACAACTGCACCTGTAGCAGCGACCGCAGAAGTGGTAGCGACTGCCCATGATGATTTTGACTGGAGTGTAGACAAACGCAATGTGATCTCTTACACAACTGAAGAAAGAGAGAAATACCACAATGTGTACGACAACACTTTTGTTCAACTGAATGATGGAGAACTGATCAAAGGGCTCGTAGTTGGTTTAACCAAGACTGACGTAGTACTGAACATCGGTTTCAAAAGTGATGGATTGATTTCTCTGAATGAATTCCGTGATATCCCCGGTCTTTCTGTAGGAGATGAAGTGGAAGTAATGGTGGTTGAAAAAGAAGACAGGGAAGGACACCTGAACCTCAGCCGCAAGCAGGCCCGTATTACCCGTGCCTGGGAAAAAATTGTGGAAGTACATAAAACCGGTGAAGTTATTACCGGTACGGTTACCTCTAAGACGAAGGGCGGTTTGATCGTTGATGTATTTGGTATGGAAACCTTCCTGCCAGGTTCACAGATCGATGTAAAACCTGTAACCGATTACGATCAGTTTGTAGGAAAAACAATGGAATTCAAAGTGGTGAAGATCAACGAAACCATCAAGAATGCCGTTGTATCTCACAAAGCACTGATCGAAAGCGATATCGAAGCACAGCGTGCCGAGATCATGAGCAAACTGGAAAAAGGCCAGGTGCTCGAGGGTACCGTGAAAAATATCACAGACTTTGGTGCGTTCATGGATCTGGGAGGACTGGATGGTCTGTTGTATATCACCGATATTTCATGGGGTCGTATTTCTCATCCTTCAGAAGTGCTGAAGCTTGATCAGAAGATCAATGTGGTGGTACTTGATTTTGATGATGAGAAAAAGCGGATCAGCCTTGGTCTGAAGCAACTTACGCCTCATCCATGGGATGTACTGGCTGAAAGTATTGCTGAAGGCAATGTAGTAAAAGGCCGTGTAGTGAATATTGAAGATTATGGCGCATTCCTGGAGATTCAGCCGGGTGTGGAAGGACTGGTACACGTATCAGAAATTACATGGGCAAACACGCCGATCAATGCCAAAGAATTCTTCAAACTGGGTGATGAGCATGAAGCGAAAGTGGTAACACTGGATAAGTCGAACCGCAAGATGAGTCTTTCTATTAAGCAATTGTCTCCTGATCCCTGGAGTGATATCGAATCAAAATTCGCGGAAGGCAGCAAGCATACCGGTCTGGTGAAGAATATCACCAACTATGGTGTGTTTGTAGAACTCGCTCCCGGTATTGGTGGTATGATTCATATCAGTGACCTGAGCTGGCTGAAGCGTTTCAATCATCCTGGTGAGTACACGAAAGTGGGTACCAACATTGATGTAATCATCCTGGGTATCGATAAGGATAACCGGAAATTACAGCTTGGACACAAACAACTGGAGGAAGATCCCTGGAATACGCTGCAGGATACTTTTGCCATCGGCACATTGCACGAAGGTGTGGTAACCCGCAGAGATGATAAAGGCGCTACTGTTCAGCTTCCTTACGGACTGGAAGGATTTGCCCCTAACCGTCATCTGTCAAAAGAAGATGGAAAGAGTATTGGTGCGGATGAAACAGCCCAGTTCATGGTGATCGAATTTGATCGCAATGAAAAGAGGATTGTTGTTTCTCACACCCGTATCTGGGAACAAGGCCAGGTAGAAGCTGCTGAGGCGGTTAAGAAAGAAGCAAGGACTGAGGCAGAACAAACCCGTAAAGCTGTAAAGACTGTTCAGAGTAAGGTGGAAAAAGCTACCCTGGGTGACCTGGGTGTGCTGGCTGACCTGAAAAAGAAACTCGACAGCAGTGCGAAGGATGATGCCGCTACTGAGCCAAAAGCTGAATAAAGCACATAAAATCAATCAAAAAAGCCGCAATTTGCGGCTTTTTTTTTGCGTCAGTTTTAATGCCATAGGGATTTTACGATAAATGACTTTTGCCTAAGTGTCAGGTTATGAAAATCTTAGGATAAAAAAATTAAAAAAAAATTCTTGGGAAAACATTGCAAATGTTAAATGTGAAATATACATTTGTCCTCCTAAGAAGAAACACTTAGCTCTCCCAACATCCTACCGGACAATCCACTCCAATTTAACCTCGAAGACCGAAACCTTCCATCCTTTGCATCAATTCGTTGATAGCTGACCCCCTATAAGGTCAATATAAATCTGTATCCCTATTCCTGCGAAAGATCGCTTATTACCTGTATCCCCTGAAGCCAATTAACCTTTTTTCTTTTAAAGAAAATAATTGAGCATGACACCAAGCGTATCCGCCCGGAGAAACGGTACATTTTCTGTATCAACTTCTTTCCAGAAAACAATTTTCACGGTACTGGCCGTTTTATTTTCAGTATCCGTATTCGCACATGATGTAACCGGTTATACCGCCAGTTGTACAACGGGTCCGGTTTACAGTATTGATGCAACAGTAATTAATGTCAATTCTGCTTCCAATTATGCCTGGCAGTACAAGAATGCTTCCGGAGCCTGGGTATGTATTGTAAATGGAAATAACACGATCAACGGAAACACCTATTCCGTTAGCGGGGCAACTTCTACTGCCACAACAAATCCCGCACCGATCGTTTTTAATAACCCCAACAGCGCCCTGCATGGATTAGTGATCCGTTGTGTGATTTCTGATGGTGCGGGTGTGAATCCCTGTAATATGCCTGCGGGTAATACCTGGAACTCAGGTAACCCCAGTGTCAATCATACCATCGCTGTAACCAATACGCCCTGTGCCACTACAACCTGTACGGCGCAGTTTTCCAGTTTGTACTTCAATAAACTGGATGGTGGAACAGATCTGCCGATTACAAATGGTGCCACATTTACTATTGCTCAGTTAGCATCATTATATAATCTGGAGACAGCAACTACCGGAACAGTAGGCAGTGTAGCATATACTATTACCGGGCCAACTCCGAGCTCAAATATTGAAAATACAGCTCCCTATAATTCACCCGCCACTGGTGGAGGTGCGTGGACAGGTACAGCTGGTACTTATGCTGTGAATGTTAAGATTTACAGTGGTGCCAATGCTACCGGTACAATTTGTGATGAAGAAACCA
Source organism: Chitinophagaceae bacterium (assembly GCA_016720745.1). Taxonomy (GTDB): domain Bacteria; phylum Bacteroidota; class Bacteroidia; order Chitinophagales; family Chitinophagaceae; genus JJ008. Next base: position 253,054 of record JADKKA010000022.1, read on the forward strand.
TCACTTTTATATTAAATGATGGTTGTTCCTGCCCTGGTAATGTTGTGCTGAACCCCAGCTTTGAAAGCGGAACCACCAGCTGGAGCTGGTCAGGTGGTAATTTTTCTGCTGGTGGAGGTGCCATTGCCTGTGGTGTAAAATCAGGTGATTTTGAAATCACCAATGCTGCGAGTAACTGGGTTTCTCAGACCATCGGTACCAATCTGGCACCAGGTACAGAGATCAATGTAAGTGTATATGCAGGAACACATGATAACTCATTCTATCATCAGGTAGCCGTTCAGTTCTTTGATGCGAACTGGAACTATATGTCACAGGCCGCTGTTGAAGTTAACAAAGTACTGGGTGCTGCCCCTGTTGGTCCTCAGCAGTATCAATGGACCGCTGTAGTGCCTCAGGGTGCTAAGTATACCAATGTCGCTTTTAACGGAACAGGCAGCTGGATCAAAACGGATCTCTGGTGTGTAACATTTTCCGCTCCGGGTTCTATTGCTGATCGTGTGTGGAATGATACAGACAGAGATGGTATTCAGGATGCCAGTGAATTAGGATTGGCTGGTGTTACTGTATCTCTTTATAACAATGCCGGCAGCCTGATTGCTTCTACAGTAACAGATGCTTATGGCTTATATAAGTTTTCCAATCTTCCGGTAAGTGCAGCTGGTGTAAACTATCAGGTTCGTTTCAGCCAGGCTCCGGGTTATGTATATTCTCCCCAGAATGCGGATGCAGCTGGTGTAGCTGGCGCTGCAAACAGTGATGCGAATGTTACTACTGGCAGAACCGGTAATATCACCCTGACCACGGCCGTACCTAATGTTACTTATGTGGATGCAGGCTTATATCTTACACAACCTAACAGAATCGGTGATTTTATATGGAATGACCTGAATAAGGACGGCGACCAGGATCCGGGCGAGCCGGGTATCGCTGGTGTTGTTGTTACCTTATATGATAATAGTGGTGTAGCGGTAAGAACCACCATCACTGATAACAATGGACATTACGAATTCAATGACGTGCCTGCTGGTACTTATACCCTGGGTGTAACGCCTCCGGCCGGATACCAGTTCTCTGCTCAGGATGCCGCTGCTGATAATCTTGATAGCGATTTTATTCCTGCTACCGGCAGAACAGCTCCATTTGCTGTAACAACCGGCGTGAATCTGACACTGGACGGCGGTTTGAATGTTACGGATGTTACAAAAGCCGCTGTTGGCGATTATGTCTGGATAGATCTTGATAACGATAATGTTCAGGATGCCAACGAACCCGGTGTTCCGGGTGTAACTGTTCAGTTGTACACCAGTGCCAATGTGCTGACAGCTACAACTACTACTAATGCACTGGGATATTATGTATTCAATAATGTTCTTCCAGGTACTTATTATGTGAAATTTTCAGGAACGCCGGCCGGTTACAATGTAGTAACAGCTGATGCCGGTGCAGATGACACAAAGGATAGTGATGTTACCGGTGCAAACGGAGCAGGTACTACTGCCAGCTTTACGCTGATTGCAGATGCCGTGAATATGACCATCGATGCCGGTTTAAGAGCCACTACTGCTCTGAATAGTATTGGAGATTTTGTATGGTACGACCTTAATAAGAATGGTATTCAGGATCCGGGTGAAGCCGGTGTTCCTGGAATTACTGTTACACTGTATAATGCCACCACAGGCGCGGTAGTAAAAACAACCACTACTAATGCGCAGGGACTGTATATGTTCACGGATGTGGCTGCTGGCAGTTATACCATTGGTTTCAGTAACCTGCCTGCCGGTTATGCTTTCAGTCCGGCTGATGCAGGTGCCGATGGCGTTGACAGTGATGTGAACCCTGCTACCGGACGTACTGCAACGATTACTGTTGCCGGTTCCGGGAATGTGATTACTACCTGGGATGCAGGTATTGTTTCCAATCCAAATGTGTTTGATTCAAAAGCCAGTATTGGAGATTTCGTCTGGAATGATTTGAATAATAATGGTATTCAGGATGCAGGTGAGCCCGGTGTCGCCGGTGTTACCGTTACCCTGTATGCTGCAGATGGTACAACAGTAGTTGCTACAACCACAACAGATGCCCTGGGTAATTACCAGTTCAGTAACCTGAATGCCGGTACTTATGTAGTTGGTTTCAGTGGTCTGCCTTCGGGATATGTAATCGGAACCAAAGATGCGGGAAGTAATGATGCGAAAGACAGTGATGCAGATGCTGGTACAGGCAAAACCGGGCCGGTGACCCTGTTACCCGGACAGATTAATACTACTGTTGATGCAGCGGTTAGAAATACCAATACTACTTTGGGCCGTATCGGTAATTATGTTTGGATTGATAGCGATGCCAACGGTTTCCAGGGTACAACAGAACCTGGTGTGCCTGGTGTGAGTGTATTCCTGATTGATAATGCCGGTAACGTGATTAAGAATACGGTTACAGATGCAAATGGTTTTTATCTGTTCACTGATCTGGCTGCCGGTAACTACCGCATTAGCTTTGGCAACCTGCCTGCAGGATTTGTGGCTACCACAAAAGATGCTGCACCTGTGAATGATGCAACTGACAGTGACGCGGATGGCGGAACATTGACGACCGATGTATTTGCCCTTGCTGCCGGCGGTATTGACCTGAGCAGGGACCTGGGTATCAAAAGCACAACGACAGCTGCAGTAGGTGATTATGTATGGAGTGATGTGGATGGTAACGGTCAGCAGGGTACTAATGAGCCAGGAATCCCCGGTGTGCTGGTTACTTTGTACAACAGTGCCGGTACAGCAGTTGCTACTACCGTAACAGATGCCAATGGTAAATACCTGTTTGTAAATGTTACACCAGGTTCATATACTATGGGCTTCGGCGGACTTCCGATCGGATCATCTTTTACAACCAAAGACAATGGTGCTGATGCATCAGACAACGATGTGAATCCAGCCACTGGTAAAACAGATGCATTTACGCTGGTTGCCGGTCAAACCAATACAACGATTGATGCAGGTCTGGTAACCAAATTTGCCGCAGTGGGTGATTTTGTATGGAACGACCTGAATGCAAATGGTATCCAGGATGCAGGTGAGCCAGGCGTTGCCGGCGTAACCGTTACGCTTTATAACAGTTCCAATGTGGCTGTTGCTTCAGCGGTAACTGACGGAAACGGATACTATTTTATCAATAATATCCCTGTGCCGGCTGCTGGCGCTAACTATACTATTGGTTTTACAGACAAACCAACCGGTTCTGTATTTACAACTAAGAATGCTGCAGGAAGTACTACTGCCAATGACAGTAATGCTGATGTTACTACCGGACTGACTGATGCCTTTACACTGGTGCCCGGACAGATCAGGCAGGACATTGATGCGGGTCTGACCTTCTTCGTTACCCTGAGTGGTAATGTATGGCATGATGTAAATGCGATGAATGATAACCTGGTTAATAATAGTGGTGCTGCACAGGCGCCTCCGGCTGCCGGAATTCCTGTTGGTCTGCGTGCTTACCTGGTAAATACCACCACCGGACTGATTGAAAAAGTAACCCTCGTTTCAAGTGCAACTGGTACATACAATTTCAACAATGTAACACCGAATAAAACCTATCGTGTTTACCTCACCAGTCTGGTACTTCCATTAGGTACTGCTGAAGCTTCTATTCCCAATATCCTGCCTTCAGGATGGGAGCATACCGGTCAGAAAAATGCCAACCCGCCAAACTTACCAACCGGCAGCGATGGAATTAACGACGGTAGAATCACCGTTCCTGTAGGTGGTACCAGTGTGATCAATATCAATTTTGGTATTAAAATCAGCGGTGGTGATACTGTAATCGGATAATTAATAAAATATTCAACTCTTTCTAATAATTAAAAAACCTGTTATGAGCAAAAACACAAAACGCTGCGCACTGATCATGTCCGCACTTCTCGCGGGAGCAGCATCATTCGGCCAGGCAAGGCTGGAAATGACCCTAAATCATCTTACTACGCCTATTGCCGGGAGTGGATTTGGTCCAAGGACCACAAACCATGTAATTTATTTTGATAAGGACAGATTGGACAATGGCAATTTTGACCTTCAAGGTAGCAATCCTAACCCTATTAATGCGCCTTACATCTCTACTACCATTTCATTTGACAGGCAGGAGTTCACAGGTCTTACCTATGGTGCCGGTACCACCAATTTGGGTGGTACAACCAATGCGGTTAATAGCGGGCTTGTTTTTGGAGCAGGCCCTTCACAGGCCACCGGTACTGCTCCTGGCAGTCCCAATGTACAACAGGCTTCCCCTTTGAACAGCTATGATCTCTTAGGTGCTTTTGGTAACGGTTGGGGTCCAAGAAACGAAATGTTCATTTCAAATCCTCTGGCGCCTGCATTAAGTCCCGGTCAATATTATCCCGCATTTCAGGGATCTGGTATTGATGCACAATCTACATTGCCACCACCCGCCAATGATGCAAATGGTGCTGTTAGCATTTTCACCTGTGCTCAGGTGATGGCTGATTTGGGCAGAGCCCATAATGCCACCACCCGCCATTATTATGGTGATGTGATCGTTGCATTCAGTCGCTTTGTTAAGGATCCGATTATTCATATTGCCGGTCTGGGTGGTTCTTACCGCTATTGCCCAACAGGTTTGGATCCTTCCAATACCGCCAATTGGATTTCTACCTTCTTTACTACGGAACTGGAACTGGTGGGTGGATATCCAATGGATCGCATAGCAGGGAATCAGTTTTTTGGAATATCTGGTAATTTTATCGTTAATAATAATCTGGCTACACCTAATGGTGAATCAACTGACCAGGGGGTACCTGCTCCCGGCAGTTTTAATAATTTTGGTGCTGCATCCGGAAGTTTTAGGGTGAATCAGACGGTGCGTTTCCTTCGTTTCCGTGTTTATCTCCGTGGTGCTACCGGTTCTCAGTTCAACTGGTCTGCTCCGGGTACTGCTGTAAATGGAGGTGTAAGAAATCCGCTCACCGGTGATATCTGGTTTATAGCTGCCAGCTTGCAACAGGAACAATTAATTCCTCTGCCTGCAACTGGTATGCAATTAAATGCAGCTTTGAATGGCAACGATGTACAACTGAACTGGAAAACAGCTTCTGAAATCAATACCAAAGAATTCCAGATTGAAAGGAGTTCTGACGGAGTCAATTTCAGTGTTGTTGGCACCAAGGCAGCCATGGGTAACAGTGTGGTAGAATCAAACTATGCGCATACAGATTTCAACATGCAGGCCCCTGTATATTATTACAGACTCCGCTTGCTGGATGAAGATGGCAGTTACAAATTCAGCAATATTGCAGTAGTTCGTAAAGCAGGCAGCATCAAGGGTGTGAGGGTATTCCCGAATCCGGCTGTCAGCAATATGAGTGTCGAATTCTCCAACGTGAAAGGAGCGTACCTGATCAGCCTTTACAATATGGGCGGACAGGAAGTAGCTTCACAGCGTGCGGTGGTTCAGTATAATGTTCAGTATGTGAATGTGAACAGAAACAATCTCCCTGCCGGTACTTATATCATGAAAATCATGAATACCGAGAATGGTGAGTCTTACAGTCAGAAAGTGACATTGCAATAATTTATTACAATTATTCCCGGGGAGATCCTCCCCGGGAATCTTTTACCCCTATATTATTTTATCCTGGAAAAACCAAACCGTTCAAAAATGCTTGGCAAGCTGCCAAATCTTTGTTTCAGCTGATTTCATGCTCAAAGGTTTACAGCTGATACTGGCCTCCCTTCGGGGAGGCCTTTTTTTTTGCTTTGCAGCCAGACTTTGCTGATTCAAAGTCTAGTTTTCTTAATTTGAGACCGATTTGAATGATTGCTTTTTATGGCTTCGTCTATCATTAACCGGCTGAAGAATTTCCATCCAATACGAAAAATCGTTTATTTTTTCGTTGGGCTATTCTCGTATCCCGGACTCGCCATCGTCAATAAGCTCCGCATCAGCGGAACGGAACACTTTTCCAACCTTCCCAAACGAAATGTGCTTTTTGTCAGCAATCACCAGACCTATTTTGCTGATGTGATTACATTCCTGCATATTTTCTGTGCTGTGAAATGGGGCAAAAAAAACCGGCTGGGTATACCATATTACCTGCTGAATCCTTTTACCCGGGTGAATTATGTTGCGGCAGAGGAAACCATGAAAGGAAGCCTGATCAGCCGGATCTTTTTGCTGGCGGGCGGACTCACTGTTAAAAGAACCTGGCGGGAGGAAGGGAAGGAAGTGAGAAAAGGACTTGATCCTTCTGATACCCGTAAAATATTCCGGGCGCTTGAGCAAAACTGGGTGATTACCTTTCCTCAGGGGACGACCAAACCATTTGCACCTGGAAGAAAAGGGACCGCTATGATCATTAAGCAAACCAGACCAGTTGTGATTCCGGTGGTGATCAGTGGTTTCTGGCGGGCATTTAATAAAAAGGGGCTGCGCTTCAAAAAAAAGGGAACGGCCCTCAGTATTACTTTTAAAGCGCCATTGACAATAGATTATGACGCACCGGCAGCCACCATACTGGCACAGGTAATGGATGCTATTGAACAAAGCAAGCCTTTCATGATGAAAGGGCGGCAGCACCCGGAGGCAAAGCCGGTGATGGATTAATCTTTTACAAACAATGCCTTCAGTTCAGTGGCATCATCCGGTTTCAGCTTTCCGCCCAGGATCAAACGCAATTGTCTTCTCCTTAAAGCGCCATCGTATAATTTTCTTTCTTCTTCCGTTTCAGGCAGGAGCCCGGGTACCGGTCTTGGTTTCCGGTTAGGGTCAAGGGCTACAAAAGTGTAATAAGCTTCGTTGCTTTTGTATTTGTATTGTTGTGTCAGGTCTTCTCCCCATACTTTCAGATGAATTTCCATGGAGGAAGTAAAAGCGCGGGTCACTTTTGCTTCAATATGAACAACGTTTCCCAGTTTGATGGGGTTCTCAAATGAAATATTATCCACGGAAGCGGTTACAACCGGTGCATTACAATGTTTCTGTGCAGATAGTGCCGCTGCAATATCCATCCAGTACATGAGGCGACCTCCCATGAGATTATTAAATAAATTGGTGTCGTTGGGCAGCACCAGTTCGGTCATGATCGTAATACTTTCTGCAGCTTTTTTGTTTTCCATATCGGCTTTTTAGGCACTGATTGATTTCAGTCGCGGCTCAAAGATAAGCGTGTTGCCGCTTTATTTTGGCAGGACGGGGAAAAGGTGATTCTCCATATAACCGGAAAAGCTCCCGCTCAGATTTTTTCCAGTAACTGAAGAAGGAGGAATGGACGCCCTGTATTCCCGGGAAGAGCCAATCTCTTTCATCTTTGATGCCCGGGTAATGTGGAAACGCGGGATGTTCTTTTGAATAGACAGCCGGGAATTTTTGTAATTCCGGCAGGTCCGCCAATTCACCGGTAAAGACCTGTATGCCTTCAATGTTTTCTGCAAGGGCGATTATAAAGCGGATTACTTTTTCACTCACAGGATACTCTCTGAAATGAGATGGCTCCAGCAGTAAGATCCGGTTGGCTTTTGTGTCTTTTCGCCAGTTCGGATCCAAATTATAACCATTGTAAAGCAAGAGCGGCAGCTCATGATCCAGTTGGGGAGCCTGAGTAGCAGGTAAAATGGTAACCGGATTAAATGTGCCAGCCTCTGTTAACACAGCAGGTGTTTCTAACAGGGGTAGTTCATGGTATTCCTTATCGAGGAATGTATTTTTTTGATTGGTACCACAATACTTATTGATATTTTCCTGGTTGCAATAGTATTGTTTGGATGAAAAACTTCCGGCCACCCATTGCCAGCTGCAACTGTTACTGGCGAGATCTCCGTCCAGCAAATGATAGTACATCCATTTTGATGGATTGAGCCAATGGGCCTTTGCCGTTACACAGGTGATACTGGCAGTATACATGCGCAGATGATTGTGCATATAACCATACTGATACAAATCCTTTATGCCCTGGTCAATCGCTTCAATACCAGTGCTGGCATCCAGTACGGCCTTTGGCACTTGTGCATGTCTGATACCGGTATAACGGCTGCGGATATCCCTGAAAATATCATCTTCAAGCGATTGCCATACTCTTTGAAAATATTCCCGCCAGGCCATTTCCTGAATCAGCTTTCCGGATTGTTTCAGTGTATAACCTTTTTCCAACAGGGCATTCAATACCTGCTTTGTGGAGATGACACCCCTTGATATATAGGGAGATAAATACGTAACCGGACCATCTACATGATTACGGTACCGGGAATATGCTACCGGATCAACCGCATCAATGACATCCAGTATCGCCTGGTAGCTGGTGGGGAATGTTTTGAATTGCATATCTATCACAACAAACGGCTATCACTGAAAGTTGTAAATCCTGTTGGTATGCTGTTTTTGTTGGGCAGAAATGCTGCATCATTGTGCAATTGTTTAACAAAAATGCATCAGCTCACCGGCACCGGCTTTTTTGCAGACCGACAACTGCTGCTGCAGTACTTTATTTCTTCCCAGTTCTTTTCCCATTTCTTTCGCCAGTTAAACGGTCGCTGGCAAACAAGACAGGTTTTGACCGGCCGGTTTTTTTTGTTTGTTGTTTTCATCTGTCCAATGTGGCCAGGAATTTTTCAGCGGTCAAAAGATACTGGTTTCTTTTTTCCGGACTCATTTTATCAAATGTATTCAGGAGCATACCGAGTCTTGGATTAACGCCAAAAAAATAACGGTGTACGTGCATGAACCGCCAGAATAGGGCATCCCATATTTCCTGCCAGGGGCCTTTGTCCCAGTCGCCCATTTTTAGCAGGTAATTACTTCCGCTGATATAAGGTTTGGTGGTCATGGTTCCACCATCAGCAAACTGCGTCATTCCATAAACATTTGGTACCATGACCCAGTCATAACTATCGATAAACATTTCCATGAACCAGCGGTACACTTCATCGGGGTCAAATTCGCATAGCAGCATAAAATTACCGAGCACCATTAGTCTTTCAATATGATGACAGTATCCCGTTTTCAAAATACGGCGGATCACGGTATCAATCGGATGAATACCTGTTTCTCCTGTCCAGAAGCCGGCGGGAATTTTACGGCTGAATCCCCAGTAATTCCGGGTTCTTTGTTTTCGGCCTTCCAGTATATAGATTCCGCGGATAAATTCACGCCAGCCGATCAATTGGCGGATCAGTCCTTCTGTTGAGTTCAGCGGGACGGCATGCTGATTGACATGTTGAATAATTTTATGAATGACTTCATTGGGGTCCAGTAAGCCGGAATTGATCAGCGGGGATAGAAGGGAATGATAAAGGATACTTTCCTGCTGCTTCATGGCATCTTCGTATACACCAAAATGGATGAAACGGGTATCAAGAAAGTCCTGAAACCAGCTTTCTGCATCCTGATGTGTAACCGGGTAACGGAATTGTTCGGTACTGCCATAATGGTCCATAAAATAACGGCGGGTATATTCACCGGCTTCATTTGTAAAATCATTTTCCTCCGGCCAGCGGATGGAAGCTGTTTGTTCCTTCGCGGGCATTTTTTTCCGGTTCTCACTATCAAAGGTCCATTTACCGCCCAGTGGTTTTCCCGTCGTTTCTAAAAGCAATCCTCTTTTTTTTCTTTGATGAATATAAAATTCAGTCTGGTAGTATCGATGCGTCAGAAAATAATCAGCCAGTTCTCCTTCGGTATTCAGAAAATTGGGACTATCCATTTTGGTAAGAATACAGGCATTTTCTTCTGCTGCCTGATGTATTCTTTTTTCCAGCCAGTCATCCACAGTATCACAGTAGTAAAAATGAACAGGGCCTTTATTGCTGCTTTCCCGAATCAGGATACGAATATCAGACTGGTGATCGCTGCTTTCAATATAATGTACCTGGTATCCTTGTCCGGTCAGGAAATGGGCGTAGGCCTTCATACTGGCACGGTGGAACATGATCTTTTGCTGATGAAAACGGTACTGGCGGAAAAAAAGGAATTCTTCCACAATCCAAACGGGTCTGCTTTTGTAGAGGGCCGGGTGATGCCTGAAAAGCTGGTGGGGGAAAATGAGTGTGCAACTGTTCATTAAAGTCCTCAACAATAATTCCAAAGATTTGTTGTTTGGGCAAATCAATCTTTATGGAACCGATTAAGGGGAAATACGTATTACTGGCTGGTGCAACAGGTGGAATTGGGGCTGCAACAGCAAGGCTTTTTGCCGGAGCCGGTGCGCATTTGTTTCTGACAGGCAGAAACAATGAAAAGCTAAAGGCGATTGCGGCTGAAATCGGATTACCGGAGCAGCATTTTTTTGCAGCAGATATTTCTGATCAAGAACAGGTATCCGGCCTTCATGCTGCTTTTTTCTCGGTTTATCCGAAGATTGATATTTTGATCAATGCTGCGGGACTGGGTATCATCAAACCATTAGAGTCGCTTACTACTGATGACATGATGCGATCTTTACAGGCAAACCTGCTGGGTTCATTTAACCTGCTGAGGTTTTTCCTGCCGCATATGAAAACCGAAAAGCGGGGCTTGATCATCAATATCCCCGGTGTATTGGGTAAAACACCCATGGCGGGAGCAGCAGTTTATTCAGCCTCTAAATATGCTCTGGTCGGGATGATGCAAAGTATCAGGGAAGAATTAAAGCGGACTGAGATCCGGATAACCAATATTTACATGGGTGGGGTGGATACACCGTTTTGGGATACTATTGATTTAAGAGTGCAAAGGGAAAAAATGATCCGGGCAGATGAAGCGGCCAAAGCCATCTGGTTCCTGGCCCAGCAGCCGGCCAGTGCCGTGGTAAGTGAAATGGTTCTTCAGCCATTTAATCACCAGGCCATCTGATTATTATTGAGAATAGTCATTACGAACCTTCGTTGCTTTCGGCTATTTTTGCAGAATAAATTGCTGTATGAATCCTGCTGATCCTTCTATTTCGTTCGACAATACGGAGTTCGCCTTTGAATACAAGACAGACAAGCAACTGCGAAAAGCCCGCTTTCTATTTAACATGATGGCCAAGCCCTGGATTGTAAAAATCGGAACACGGCTGGCGCCCTGGTCTATCAGGGCAGGTTTACCGGTAAAGGGCATTATCCGTCGAACCATTTTTCAGCAATTTGTTGGTGGTGAAACCCTGGAAGAAACAGCCGTTGTGGCACGGAAACTGGGGGAATACAAAGTACAGGTTATCCTTGATTATGGTGTGGAAGGCGGGCATGATGGAGAAAAAGGATTTGAGCAGTCAACAGAAGAATTTATCCGGGTGATCAACTATGCGGCCACACAGCCCAATATTCCCTTTATGAGTATCAAGGTAACCGGTCTTACCCGCTTCGGGTTACTGGAAAAACTGGATACATTGATGCATGCTTCAGAGGGGACATTAATGAAGCGCTTCCTGCAGGCCATTGAGCAATTGCCGGCAGATGAGCGGGAGGAATGGCACCGGGTGCGGTACAGAATGATGCGGATATGTGAAACAGCAGTGGAGAAAAAAGTGGGTGTGTTTATAGATGCAGAAGAGACCTGGATCCAGGATCCGGTGGATGCCCTTACGATCCTGATGATGGATACTTTCAACAAAACCCGCTGTGTGGTTTATAATACCCTGCAGCATTACCGGCATGACCGCCTTGATTTTCTGAAAGCTTCATATGAAGCCGCACTGGAAAGGAATTTTATCCTGGGTGCCAAACTGGTCAGAGGAGCTTATATGGAAAAGGAAAGAAAGCGGGCGGCTGATATGGGCTATCCTTCTCCGATCCAGCCAGATAAGGAAAGCAGTGACCGGGACTACAATGCAGGAGTTCAATTCTGTATTGATCATATTGACCGGGTAGCCCTGGTCGTGGCATCACATAATGAGTATAGTAATCTCTATGCTGCGGAGCTCATGCTGAAAAAAGGCCTGCCCCTGAATCATCCGCATATTCATTGGAGCCAGTTATATGGCATGAGTGATAATATCACTTTTAATCTGGCACATGCCGGAGCCAGTGTGAGCAAGTACCTGCCTTTCGGTCCCATCAAGCATGTGATTCCTTACCTGATGCGCCGGGCACAGGAAAATACTTCCGTAGGCGGACAAACCGGAAGGGAATTGGGACTCATCAGCAAAGAATTACAAAGGAGAAAAAAGCAGGCTTAAATCTTCATTAATTTTTTCAACCGGACCAGGAAGGCGAGCTCTTCCTGATTGATTTTTCTTACGCCTTCGGCGATATGCCGGGCACTGTTAAAAATCCGGGTACGGGTGAAGTGATCGATCTGGTCTTCATATTCCAGGAAAAATTCTTCAAAGGAGCGAAAGGCGTTTTCAGCGGGTTCATCATTGTCTTCCATGGTTTCAAATTCAAATTCAATCAGGAAGGCGCGATCGCTGCCAAAGCGGTCGGTGGTATGGTCAAAATGCTTCCAGGCAAACTGCACTTCTTCATCCAGTGCTTTTTTTTCTTTGTCACTGATCTTTTTATCCGCGGCTGCAATCGCATAAAACAGATTGCCGAGTTCTTTATAAAATCTTCTGGAGCTTAACATGGCCCTTGATTTAGCTAATACAAGTTAGGATGATGTAACAATGCTGCTGCTGATTTCTGTCAGTTATTCCAATGTTTGTTCTCAAAATAACCCCGTATTGAAAAGTGATGTAATTGAAGTAACTTAAAGGTTAAATTTTCCGGTATGAGAAAAATCCTCATTACTATATGCACGGTATTTGTAGTGCTGTTTAGCTATTCGCAGGACCGGGCCTCAGCAGAATCAATGGTGAAACAGGGAATCGCATTGCATGATAAGGGCGATTATGAAGGAGCTATTGCCTTATATGATAAAGCGATAGACCTTGACAAGGAGTATTTTTTACCATGGTATGAAAAGACTTTTAGTTTATTTGAGTGGGGAAAGAAAAAGGAATGCATTGCGCTTTCCAAAGAGGCGATCAAAAAATTTCCTGGTGACCCGGGCCTGAAGCATATTTATGTACAATATGGCAGTTCACTGGATGATCTGGGTAAGCCCAAAGATGCCATTGAAATATATGATAAAGGCATTGCCCTGTTTCCGGGTGAGTTCCTGCTTCATTTTAATAAAGGACTGACCTTACAGAAAATGGATAAGGCGGAGGAAGCCCTGGCTGAGTACAAAAAATCCCTTCAGTTAAAACCGCTGCACTCCTCGTCCAATCTTTATACCGGATTCCTGTTACAATCTTCCAATAAGATTCCTTCGCTGCTGGCTTATGCCACTTTTCTGGCGATTGAATCCCGTTCCGAACGTTCCGGGGAAGCCATGAAAAGAGTTGAAAAGATTTTATGGGGGAATACTAAAACGGAAGGGAATAATACCACCATCTTTCTGGATGCCGCTTTGCTGGGTAACGGAAAGGATAAAAGTAAGGAGGATAATTTCAGTCCGGTAGAAATGATCTTCATGATCACGGCCGGAAGTAAGGAGCTGGATTCGCTGGGAAAAACAGCGGCAGGTAAACTGAGCCTCCGGTTACAGATGCTGATCAATTTATTGTCAGAACAAAAGAAAAGCAACAAAGGGTTTTACTGGGATCACTATGTGCCATTTTTTACCGAAATGAAGGAAAAAGAGATGGTGGAAACCCTGGCCCACCTGATGTATATGAAAACCGGTGATGAAGAAAACATGAAATGGCTGGAAGACAATGAAGCAAAGCTGGAAGCATTTTATGACTGGCTGAAAGCCTATAAATGGACATCCCGGTAATTAACAGTCTGCCCACAACCGCCCGGTTTATTGAAACCGCCCGATCGCTTTTCATTAACTTGCAGCCATGCGTCAGTATTTAAATTTATTGCAACATATTCTGGATGAAGGTGCCGCTAAAACAGACCGTACCGGAACCGGTACCAAAAGTGTTTTTGGCTATCAGATGCGTTTCAATCTGCAGGATGGTTTCCCGCTGGTGACGACCAAGAAAGTCCACCTGAAAAGCATTATCCATGAGTTGCTTTGGTTCCTGAAAGGGGAAACGAATATTGCTTACCTGAAAGAACATGGTGTGAGTATCTGGAATGAGTGGGCGGATGAACAAGGAGAGCTGGGACCTGTATATGGCAAACAATGGAGAAGCTGGGAGGGCGCCAATGGGGTGGTGGTGGACCAGGTGAAAGACCTGATCAGCCAGATTAAAAAAAATCCGGATAGCCGCAGGCTGATCATCAGTGCCTGGAACGTGGCTGAGCTTCCGAAGATGGCCCTGATGCCCTGTCATAGTTTATTTCAGTTTTATGTAGCACCCCCTAACCCCCTGAAGGGGGAACAAAAAGGTAAGCTGAGTTGTCAGTTGTACCAGCGCAGTGCGGATGTATTCCTGGGGGTACCTTTTAATATTGCTTCATATGCGCTGCTGACGATGATGATTGCGCAGGTATGTGACCTGGAGCCCGGAGATTTTGTCCATACTTTCGGGGATGTACATATTTACAGTAATCATATGGAACAGGTGAATCTGCAACTGAGCCGCGAGCCATATCCTTTACCCAAAATGAAAATAAACCCTGCCATAAAAGATATTTTTGGTTTTAGTTTTGAAGATTTTACGCTGGAGGATTACCAAAGTCATCCGGCGATAAAGGCACCAGTAGCTGTTTAAGCAATACCTAATCCCCAATTCCTAATACCTAGCCTTTCATGACCATTTCACTCATCGTCGCGGCCGCAAATAACAATGCCATTGGTAAGGAGGGAGGAATGCCCTGGCACCTGCCTAATGATTTGCGTCATTTTAAAAACCTGACCTGGGGAATGCCGGTTGTGATGGGGCGTAAAACTTTTGAATCACTGGGAAAACCGTTGGCCGGTCGCAAGAATATTGTGATATCCCGGCAGCAGGGATGGTCGGCACCCGGAGCCGTTGTGGTGAAAAGCATTGAAGATGCTTTGTTTGTCGCCAGGGAAGCTGATATGAAAGAAGTAATGGTGATTGGGGGAGGGGAGATTTACAAATCTCTTTTTGACCGTGCGAAAAGAATATATCTGACAAGGGTAGAAGCAGAACCCGATGCGGATACTTTTTTCCCTGTTATTGATCCGCAGCAATGGCATCTGATGAGTCAGAAAAACCATGAGGCGGATGAGAAGAATGCTTATAATTATTCCTTCCAGGTTTGGGAAAGATTGAATTGAGAAAATGCAGCATTACAGAATTGAATTTCGGGTGTCCGGCATTGTAAAAAGTCATGCATGCTGCTTGCCTAATAGCCTAAAGAAAAAAGCAAAGCAACTGCCAGGGCATCATTAATTTTACGTCTTTCCTATTCATTGTATAATTTTCCGGCATGTATGCTGCTCCCACTTTAGCCCTTAAATACCTTCGTTATTATCTGGGTGCTTCCAATGGGAAGGGGCATGGACTGCATTCTCCTTTTGTATTTGATTTTGTGACCAATGTGTTGAATGACCGTCAAACTTATCCGGCTTATGCAACAGTGGAATCATTGAGGTCCCGTTTATTAAAGGATCAGCGGGTTTTACCGGTACTGGATCTGGGGGCGGGTTCGGGGCTGAATCAATCCAATGAGCGAAAAATCGCAGCCATTGCCAGTCATGCAGCCAAACCTAAAAAACTGGGGCAGTTACTTTACCGGATGGTGCAGTATTATCAGCCTCAAACTCTGATAGAGTTGGGCACTTCTCTTGGTATCACCACTGCCTACCTGGCTAAGGCGGCACCTGCAGCACAATTAATGACCATTGAAGGTTCTCCGGCCATTGCGGAAACAGCTGCTGTCAATTTAAAGGAGCTGGCGATTGAAAATGTAAAGTTGATAACCGGCAATTTTGATGACCAGCTTCCGGTAGTACTGGAATCGCTGTCCGGGGTCGACTTTGCCTTTGTGGATGGCAATCACCGGGAGCAACCTACCATTCAGTATTTTGAAGCGTTACTAAAAAAAGTGCAGAATAACAGCATCCTGGTATTTGATGATATTCACTGGAGCAGGGAAATGGAAAGCGCCTGGGAAACCATCCGGAAACACCCGGCAGTTCGATGCACCATTGATTTGTTTTTCATAGGTATTGTTGTGTTTCGGCAGGAATTCCGGGAAAAACAGCATTTTGTCATCCGGCACTAAAATTCGTTACCTTCGTGCCCGGAATCAGATCCGTTTCAAGAATCAAATGTTCCTTATGACTGTCGGACTGTTGAAAGAACCCGCCTATGAAACAAGAGTGTCTCTCCTGGCCGAATCTGTGGCCGCTTTAACCAAAAAAGGTATACGTGTACTGGTGGAAACCGGAGCGGGTGATAAAGCTTTCTGCAGTGATGCAGATTATATCAGCGCGGGTGCCGTATTAGCCAGCCGTAACGAAGTCATTCAATCAGCCGAAATTATACTCAGTATACATCTTCCTGCTGCAGATGAAATCAATCCACTCAGCGGAAAAGTTATCATTGGTGTATATCAGCCCCTTTACAATACAGATACGGTGAAACAATGGGCTATCGCCAATATCACCTGTTTTTCTCTGGACATGCTCCCTCGTACCACAAGGGCACAGGCCATGGATGTGTTGAGCTCACAGGCCAATATTGCCGGGTATAAAGCAGTGTTGACTGCAGCCACATTATATCCGCGTTATTTCCCCATGTTTATGACGGCAGCAGGCAGCATCAAACCTGCAAAAGTAATGATTCTGGGAGCCGGTGTAGCGGGTTTGCAGGCGATTGCCACTGCTAAAAGGCTGGGTGCAGTTGTGGAAGTATTTGATACCCGTCCTGCCGTAAAAGAAGAAGTGATGAGTCTGGGTGCCAAATTTATTGAAGTGGATGGCGCGGCGGATGCAAGCAAGGCCGGAGGGTATGCCGTAGAACAAACTGAAGAATACAAACAAAAGCAGCAACAGAAAATAGCTGATAGTATTGCGAAAGCAGATATTGTAATAACCACGGCACAGATACCCGGGAAGAAAGCCCCCATCCTGATCACGGAAGAGATGATCAAAGCCATGCGCAGTGGCTCTGTGATAGTGGATATTGCCGCAGCTACCGGTGGTAATACCCCTTTTACCAAAAACAATGAAACCGTTGTATTCAATGGGGT
Source organism: Chitinophagaceae bacterium (assembly GCA_016720745.1). Lineage (GTDB taxonomy): Bacteria > Bacteroidota > Bacteroidia > Chitinophagales > Chitinophagaceae > JJ008. The sequence goes on from JADKKA010000022.1 coordinate 270,117, forward strand.
GAGCATCATTGGGAACTCTTTGTTACAGTCAACGGCACCATCAGATGCCAGCAAAGTGTATGGAAAAAACCTGTTGAATTTCATGCAACTCATCACCAGTAAGGAAGCAGCCTTGCACCTGAACTGGGAAGATGATCTCGTGAAAGGAAGCTGTATCACGTACAATGGTGAAATTGTGCATGAAAGATTAAAATAAGAAGCGTGAAATCAATATCACGTTTTAGTAAAACAGATTGAATATGCAAACATTTCTCGACTGGATCACCCAGCACCAGCAGATCATCTACATTGTAATACTGATGATTTTTGTGGGTATCGAAGTGATCGGGCATGTGCCATCGGTACTGCATACCCCGCTGATGAGTGGTGCGAATGCCATTCATGGAGTGGTGATCATTGGGGCCATCATTGTGATGGGTAAGGCCGAACAGGATAATTACCTGGCCCTGATCCTGGGTTTCCTGGCTGTGGTACTGGGTACAATCAATGTGGTGGGTGGTTTTGTGGTGACCGACAGGATGCTGGAAATGTTTAAAAAGAAGAAAGAACGCTGATCACCGATATGCCCAACTCCGGAAACCCATTGGCTGACCGGTAAAAAATAAAGAGAATGGAACTCAATATACTGACCCTTTGCTATATCATCGCTTCCGTTACATTCATCATCGGATTGAAAATGTTGTCCAACCCGGCCAAGGCCAGGACGGGAAACCTGGTGGCGGCAGCAGGTATGACCATTGCTATTATCGGTACTATTTTTTTATATGAAGAAGAGGGACAAAAGCTGGGGAATTATGGATGGATATTTGGCGGGATCGCTATCGGAGCAATTGTAGGTACACTGGCAGCGAAAAAGGTAAAGATGACTGCCATGCCTGAAATGGTGAGTATGTTCAATGGAATGGGAGGAGCCTGTGCAGCATTGATTTCCATTGTTGAATTCAACCACCTGGCTTTTCCGGTTGTTCCGGGATGGGACCAGGTTGTATATCCTGCAGCAGCCGTGGGGCATGTACTGATTATTGTACTGGGACTAATTATCGGTTCTGTTTCATTTGCCGGTTCGATGATTGCCTGGGGAAAGCTAAACGGAAAGGTGAAAGATTTTTCCTTCAAAGGGCAGCATCTTTTTAATATCGTTTTATTACTGATCATTCTGGCTTTATCAGTGTATCTCGTAGGCTGGATGCCTCCGCAGGCCAAACTGATTTTCTATATCATTTTAGCACTGGCATTATTATACGGGGTGTTCTTTGTAATGCCGATAGGCGGGGCTGATATGCCGGTGGTGATTTCATTGCTCAACTCTTTTACCGGAGTGGCCGCTGCCTGTGGTGGTTTCCTCTATGATAATAAAGTGATGCTCACGGGTGGTATCCTGGTAGGGGCTGCAGGAACGCTGCTCACGATCCTGATGTGTAAGGCGATGAACCGTTCTTTGACCAATGTGCTGATTGGTTCATTCGGTGGTGGCGGTGCAACTGCAGCAGCAGCTGGCAAAAAAGAACAAGGCAACTTTAAAGAAATCTCTGTGAGTGATTCAGCTGTGTTGTTGAGTTATGCCAACAGGGTTTATATCGTTCCGGGTTATGGACTGGCAGTAGCTCAGGCGCAGCACGTATGTCATGATCTGGAGAAGATGCTGGAAAGCAAAGGAGTGGAAGTAAAGTATGCGATTCACCCGGTGGCAGGTCGTATGCCTGGACATATGAATGTATTATTGGCTGAAGCGGATGTGCCTTATGAGAAGCTGCTGGAAATGGAGCAGGCCAATGAAGAATTTCCATCCACCGATGTAGTGCTGGTACTGGGTGCCAATGATGTGGTGAACCCCGCTGCTAAAACCGATCCAGCATCTCCCATTTACGGGATGCCTATCCTGGATGTAGAACTGGCTAAACATGTTATTGTTAACAAACGAAGCATGAAGCCGGGATATGCAGGTATTGAAAATGAATTATTCTTTCAGAAAAAGACATCCATGCTTTTTGGCGATGCTAAAAAAGTATTGCAGGATCTTGTTGGAGAAATTAAAAATCTCTGAGGTAATGAATGTCCGGGTGCTGTTTCTGCCATTATTCTTCCTGATAAGCATTTCCCTATTTTTTATAAGTTGCAAAGGCCCGCGGTCGGGTTTGGATTGTTCCGATTATAAAACAGGCCGGTTTCAGATTCACTCTAAAGGAACGGATACTTTTATGGTAGAAAGGAATGACAGTCTGCAGTATGAATGGAATAGTGCCAGGGGAGTGGAGAAATTATACCGGATCAGGTGGATCAGCGATTGTGAATATGAACTGGTGAACAGGAACCCACCGGTCAACGCAGCAGCTGGCAGTAAGGAAGCCATGCTGGATTCCATTATGCAGATACCCAGCCGGGTAACCATTACAGCCGCCACATCATCCTATTGTATATTTGAGGTTCGTAAAAAAGGGGTAAGCATGGTGTATGCTGATACTATGTGGCTGATGAAATAAAAATGCGTCATGAATTTTCCGCCCGGCTTTTTGGAGCAGTTAACCGGTACAGCTGGTTTCAGCAAAGATGCGTTTGCAGCGGCGCATACATCGGGATTGTCCGTTACTTCTGTCCGGCTTAATCCGCTGAAGCCTTTACCGGTTTTTCCACCTTCTTCTTTAAAAATTTCCGGAGGAATTTTGTCAGACCTGACTATTTCACCGATTCCCTGGTGTGATACGGGGTATTATCTTTCTGAAAGACCCTCTTTTACATTTGATCCCCTTTTTCATGCCGGTACTTATTATGTGCAGGAAGCCAGCAGTATGTTCCTGGAGCAGGCGATGAAACAATCAGTGGATCTGTCAGCTCCCTTGAAAGTACTGGATTTATGCGCCTCCCCCGGGGGAAAATCCACTCATCTGCAATCGCTGATCAGCAAAGAGAGCGTGCTGGTGAGTAATGAAGTTATCAGGGCCAGATCATTTATACTCAGGGATAATATTATTAAATGGGGTGGTGATAATGTGGTGGTGACCAACAACGATCCAAAGGATTTTGCAAGACTGGAACATTATTTTGATGTAGTGGTAGCGGATGCGCCCTGCAGTGGCAGTGGCTTGTTTCGTAAAGAACCGGAGGCCATGGAGGAATGGAGCGAGAATAATGTGCAGCTATGTTCTCAAAGGCAGCAAAGAATCCTGGCAGATGTATTGCCGGCACTGAAAAACGGGGGGATCCTGATTTATTCAACCTGTTCCTATTCGAAAGAGGAAGATGAAGAAATCTGTCACTGGTTAAGTGCCGAACATGGCATGCAGCCTGTTCAATTATCCGTACCAATGGAATGGGGAATCATTGAATCAGGAGATGGATACCGGTTCTGGCCTGATCGGGTAAAAGGAGAAGGCTTCTTCCTGGCCTGCTTTCAAAAAACAGTAGGGCAGGAAAAATATCATGGAAAAACGGCGAAACAATTAAGTCAGGCAGGACAGCAGATCCGGGCCGTGGTTAAACCATGGATCGCAACAGAAGGGAAACAACTGCTGTTGCATGAATCAACTGTTTATGCCTGGCCGGAAAAATGGGTAGAGGACTTTCACCTCTTTCTGGATAAACTGCGGGTGGTTTATAGTGGGGTAAGGGTGGGAGAACTCATCCGGGAAAAGCTAATACCTGATCATGCGTTGGCGATGAGTACGTGTATGGCAAATGATGTGTTAAGTTCTGCGCTCCAGTTAGACCAGGCCATTGCCTATCTCCAGAAAAAAGAATTTAGTTTAGAGACTGGTCAAAAGGGCTGGCAACTGGCTGTCTATGATCAGTTACCGCTGGGATGGATCAATGTTTTGCCTAACCGCTTCAATAATTATTACCCCAAAGAGCTCCGCATTTTAAAAGAGAAATGAGGCCCGGGAGTAGCCAAAAAATCCACATCTTTGCAAGGCAAATCTTGTCGGTATGAAAAATGTTTTTGGGCTGATTTTAATCTTTCTTTTTCCGGCTGTATCCCTGCTGGCACAAAAGGGTGACCTGCTGGTAAAAAGCAGTGATAACGGGTTGTATCTGGATCACAAAGTGGCACCCAAGGAGTCTTATTATTCACTGGGCCGTTTGTACAATCTCCATCCTAAAACCATTGCCGCATTTAACAAGCTCGATATGAACAAAGGGCTGAATATTGATCAAAAGATCAGGGTTCCGCTAACAGATACCAATTTCACCCAGAACGGTAACAGTGGTACACCGGTATTGTACAGGGTGGGAGAGAATGAGGGATTGCTTACGGTCAGCAAAAAGAATAATAATGTTACCCTGGCCAAACTCCGGCAATGGAACGGGCTGAGCAGTGACCAGTTGAAAAAAGATGCAAAACTGATCATCGGGTTTCTGATGACAAAAGAAATGAAGGCGGTGACTATTGCCAGTAATCCTGTAAAGGAGGAACTGCCGCCAGTACCGGTAGAAAAGAAGGAGCCGGTTACACCCCCTGTAACAGCAACAGAAGATATCACCAAGAAGGAGGAAAAGAAAATAGCGGAAGCAGAGGAGAAATCTGAAAAGAAGGAAGAGAAGAAAGAGGAAAAAAAGGAAACCGTTCCTCCGGTAGTAAAAGATATGCGGAAGCCTTCGATAGAAGGCCAGGGCTATTTTAAATCCCATTTTGAGCAGCAGGTAAAAGTGATGCCGGTATCGAAAGAAGAAACGGTCACTTCCGGTATCTTCAAAACCACCAGCGGATGGGAGGATGCAAAATATTATTTACTGATGGATAAGGTGCAGCCAGGGACCATTATCAAACTGATTAATCCTTCTAATAATAAGGCTGTTTTTGCGAAAGTGCTGGGTGAAATGGCCGGGATCCGGCAGAACCAGGGTTATAATATCAGGATCAGTAATGCGGCGGCTGCAGCCTTAGAAATCTCCGAACAGGATAAATTCATTATCAAAACACAGTATTGATTAACCGGAATTGCTTGTAAAGGAAATGTAAGTGGTCGTTGATTCGGTCTACTGGATATTCTTACAGCGCGTTATTCAAAACGGTAACCTCTTAGAAATTCTTCTACGCCCATTTTTTTCTTTCCCTCGAGTTGTAATTCTTTTACCAGCAGGTAGCCATCCGGGCAGGCAAAGCGAAGAAAGGTTTTTCCATCGGTGTCCGGTGTGCCGGGAGCCTGCTCATGTGTCAACAGCAATTTTTCCGTACGATATATTTTCAGTGTTTTGTTGTTGAGCAGGGTAAATGCCCCCGGAAAAGGGGAGAGGCCCCTTACCAGGTTGTGAACCTGTGTCACTGGTTGATTGAATTGAATGCGGCAGGTGTCGGTAAATATTTTCGGGGCATGACGGAGGTCCATTTTTTCATTCGTTTCTTTTTCAAAAAACTCCTGTGGTTTTTCTTCTAAAGTTCCTGCCGCTAATCCCTGAATCGTTTTCACCAGCAATTGGGCGCCGATTTCTTTCATCCTGTCATGCACTTCACCGGCCGTTTCATTTTCATGAATAGGGAATGATTCCTGTAGCAGGATATCGCCTGTATCAATTTCATGTTTCAGTTTAAATGTAGTGACTCCGGTGATCGTTTCTCCGTTGATCACGGCCCAGTTAATGGGGGCCGCACCACGGTATTGGGGGAGGAGACTGCCGTGCAGATTGACACTACCCATAGGAGGCATATTCCAAACGATTTCCGGCAGCATCCGAAAGGCAACAACAATCTGTAAATCGGCTTTTAATAATCGGAGGTCTTCAATGAATGCAGGGTCTTTCAGTTTTGCAGGTTGCAGTACCGGGAGTCCATTTGCTGTTGCATATTGTTTAACGGCACTTTCGGTTAGTTTCATTCCCCTGCCTGCGGGTTTATCTGGTGCGGTTACAACGCCAACGATCTGGCAGCCGGCTTTGGCCAGTGCATCCAGTGAGGCAACAGCAAATTCAGGTGTGCCCATGAAAACAATCCGCAGCGATGAGATATCCTTCATAGCCTGCGAAGGTAAAGCATCTGTTATTTGCTTCTGCCAAACACGGTATAAATACCGGATCCGGGATACTGGGCATCCAGTATTTTCAGTAAACGCCCTCCTTTGATACAGGAGAAATGGGCGTGATAGAGCGTGGGTTTGCCCTCAATATCTGAGAACCTGATTTGCCAGTTATTGGGTATGCTGAATTTGCCCGCTGATTTAGCCTGACCATATTTCATACTGCCTACCTGTCCGTTAACGGCAATGATTTTCCAGTTATAAGTATTTCCTGCACCAAACTGGAAAGTTTGTGAAGACTGATTGATGTTCATGCCGGCATATTGACCAGTGTACACATGGTACAATTGCTGAACGCCGGTAAAATCGCTGGTCCAGGCTCCGGTAAAATCACTGGCTGCAATAGCGAACTTATTATAATTGGTCATGGCAATGATCGGATTTAATAATTCTGTTTCGCTATCCCATCTGATGGTTTCAGGATCAAAACGGAAAGTTTGTACAAAGCTGTTTTTGTCGGGGCAGACTGCTTCAATCCAGCCGGTTTCTCCCTGTCGGAATAAGACGACAAACATTTTCTTTCCTGTCCTGTTATCCGTGGCCGTTCCCATTCCCAGGTAGGGACGGTTGTAGGTACTGATATAGGCCGTTCTGTACTGCTGAAGGCTGCTGTAACGGGGAGCAACCAGGATATTCCATGCATTATTGACATGTGGTTCCGGATCTGCAGGAATAATGGTGCCTTGTTTGGGATAATGCAGGAGTACCCGGATATTCCCTTTGGTTACTTCCACCCAGTCGGGTTGTACGGTGCTGGTCCAGCCATCATCAAAATTGGTGGTAGTAAAAGCAAAACCATCGGCAGAAGCCTTTGTTTGCGTAACATTTCCTGTATTGGCACCAATAATATTGCCTGTTTTGGAACCAACATTACTATTGCTATTGCCGGCGGCAGGCTTCGACAGACTTACCGATTCAAGAAAAGCGGTCAGTTCTTTTTCATACACATTGGTATTGGTCAGTACCAGGATATTCACCATCTTATTGAAACCGGTAGAGGTCACCAGCAGGGCAAGTCCTTTCTGGCCTTCGCTTTCAAACTGCGCATAACCGCTTTGGGCTTCCCATCCATTTTCCTTGGCAGCAGGCTGCATTTCCGGCGCTCCGCTGGTTTTGACCATTTCTTTTACGACGGTTTCCCAGGCAGCGTCAAAATTTTCTTTAGAATTATTGGTGGCCTGAATGGATTTGAAGATGGTGATCACACAATATGTTCCGGCTTTTGTATCTTCTTTTGAAAGCTGAACGGCATTGGCGCTTGCTTCTTTTTTCCACCCGGTTGGCGGGGTATAACTGATCAGGTCAAAATTTTGTTGCTGGCTAAAAGCAAAGCCGGGAATAAAGCAGGTCAGGATTATGAGTATCCTTTTCATATGTATCGGGTATTTGAGTAATGTTTTTTATGAAACATACAGTATACTGTTGTTGAACTAATAGAATTCAATGGCAAGGTTATTCAGCTTTTCCAAAACCAGTACCATCGATCCATAAAACCCTGGCCCCTTTGATACAGGTGAAATAAACCGGGTAGGAACGGGGTTTCCCTTCTATGTCTGAGAAATTCACCTGCCAGTTGCCTGTCATGGAAAATTTGCCCGCTGATTTGGCATTCTGGAATTTGATATTGCCAACGAAGCCACTGGCCATATCTATTCTCCAGCGATAGGTATTCCCCGGGTTGAATGCAAACTCCTGGTTGGAGGCATGAGTGTCGGCACCGGCACTGGCACCGGTATAGGCATTTACATATTGTGTCAGCCCGGAAAAATTACTAGTCCATTTGCCTTTCAGATCGCCTGCCCCCACAGCGAATTTATTATAGGTGGCCATTCGCTCCAGATTTTCCCATCCGTAGGATTCTGTATGATAGGCACCAAAGGCAGTTTCAAATGCTCGTTTACTATCTGTGATAAATTCCATATATCTGCCGCTGCCATTGGAATAATTCATCTTAAACAAAACGACATGGACTTTTTTGCCGCTTCCTTTTTCTACCAGATCGGCTTCTGCGAATTCAATCGGTTGCCAGCCGCTGACGGGTTTGAATTCGAAATTACTGCCACTGCTGTATCGGTTGGCAACAAGAATATTCCAGGCGTTTTTCAGCCCGTCCATTAAAACAGAATTGTAAGCATCTGCTTTTTTATTCGGATGATGGATCAGCACTTTTACGTTTCCTTTTCTTACTTCCACCCAGTCTTCCTGTACCGTACTGGTCCAGCCATCATCAAAATTGGTGGTATTGAAACTAAACCCATTGTTGACTGGTTTTGATGGGGTGTTGGTTGTATTTCCGGCATTCCCTGTTTTGGATCCAATCGATCCAGTACCCGATGATTCAGGGAGCTTTACCGATTCAAGGAAAGCGGTAAGTTCATTTTCAAAAACATTTGTATTGGTAAGCACCAGGATATTGACCATTTTCCCGGAGCCGGTTGATGTAATGAGCAGTACAATTCCTTTTTGGCCATCACTTTCAAATGGGGCATATCCGCTGATTGCTTCCCATCCGTTTTGCGTGGAACCAGGTTGCATTTCGGGGTTGCCGGTTACCTTCACCATTTCTTTAACTACCGATTCCCAGGCCGCATCAAAATTTTCCTGGGGTTTTGCGGGACTGGGTAAGGCTTTGAAAACGGTAATGATACAATAGCCTCCGGTTGTCGTATTTTCTTTGGAGAGTTGGAGGGCACTGGCCGTAACCTCTTTTTTCCAGTTACCGGGTGGATTATAACTGATGATATCAAACTGCTGTTGCTGTGCAACTATGCTGCTTGTTACAAAAAACAGACTGACGGTAAGGATTAATTTCATGACATCATTGTTTAGTAATTATAATATTGCTGATATACACATTGCCTTTGTCTACACCCGGCACTACCGCATCGGTGCTCCATTCCAGTTTTGTGAAACTGTTTTTGTCGGATAGTTGCATCTCTTTCAAATAATCTCTTTTGTATTTGGGATCGCTTTCCACTTTTGTGCCATTGACAAAGGCGATGATCGTAGTACCTGATTTTACAATTTTGATATGTGCCTTGTTATTCTTATTTGAATAACTGGAGAATTCAATATCATGCGAGGTGATTTTGAAGGGCGGTAACTCAACCCTTGTTATTGCCATGGAAGGATAAATAGCAAGGTTTTCTGCATTGCCGGGAGTGAAGAAAAGGTTGACCGTATTTACGTTTCCGGATATTTTAAGGGTTACGGTACGACCGGTCCTGTTAGTAAAATCGGTGCAGCGTAAATCAAATTCCAGTGTGAAACCCGGGGGAAGTGGTTTCTTCATTGCTGAGGGGGTGATATTGGATCCACCATCCAGCAGCAGCCATTTTCCTGTTTCGTTGCTTTTTGATTCAATCGTAAACCCCCGGTTGTTTTCTGTCGACGTCCAGCCGGTTGGCATTCGGCCTGAAACAGCATCGCTGAAATCTTCCATGAAATGGATGCCTTCGGGATAGATTTTTGACTCTTTGGTATTTTTATCTTTCGTCTCTGCTTTTTCAATGGCAGCTGTCTGTGAAACTTCCTGCCTTGGCTGATAGGGTTTTCCTTTTACTTTTTCAGGGTTAAAGAAATAGTCGTACACATACTGGTAATTGAAATTCCGGGTCATTGCCCTGAATATTTCCAGATCAACCGTTTCGCTTTTTTCTGTCGCATATGGGAAACTGATGTGAACGAGCTGTGGTTTATCGAGTTTGGATAATTCGTAATAAGTGGGAGAAAATTTATAAACCGGTAACATGGTACGGGTACTGGTTTGCTTTTGAAAGAGATCATTGTAATCGCTGCTGAAATCATACACACTCAGTTGTGAGTGATTGATATAGGCAGGCTCCTGCAGCCGGGACCTGTATTTATCCCTCAGTTTCCGGATATTCTCCTTGATACTGGTGTTCATAGAGCCGGTTTTGTCGGGATAGGCCCGGTCTGCGGCTTCTTCTCCTTTGTCAAGTACTTCGCCAATAGATACCGGGACTACGGGTAGTTCCTGAACCGGGGAAAGGATGATATTGCATAATCTTCCTGTAAAATAGCAGAGATAGTTTCCTGTCAGTGATTTCAGTTCGGCAAACCTGCCGGCATTTTTCTGCCTGTCTTCTTCGTTTACCAGGTTACCCTTTGTATCATAGGACATGGTAAAATAGGTCTGGGTGGGGCTATTATAGAAAATCGCTTCTTCAAGCCCCTTGATATGATTCGTTAAAATAGTAATTCTGCTAACGGTGGCGGGCTGGGATTTGATGATTTTTTTTCCGGTGACATCATAGCAAGGGCCCCAAAGTCCCATCGAAACCCCGGTACCATATGGAAAATATTCATCATTGTTTTTTGAATCAGGTAAGGCCAGTCTCTCAGGTTCAGGGACTCCGCCAACAGGTATATAGCTTTTTTTGATCCAATTGGTAAAGCTGTCAATCAGCGCAATGCGGTAAGCGCTATAGTTTCTTCCCTGAATTCGGGTTGATTTGCCGATGGCGTTGCCAACGGGAGGTAAGATCCGGGACCAGGGAATTACTTTGTTTTCCAGCTCATGCATGCCAGGGTTGGACACGGGCTGGCTTTTAGCAGTTGCCAATGATACCAATGCAATGAATACCAGGAACGGTTTCTTTAAATAGTGTCTGCACATCATGATGAAATCTGATAAAATTATTTATAGTTAAATACTGGCGTATTCAGGGTGCTCACAATACCGGCAGCAGTCATTTTCCGGATACAGTTATTCCAGTCGTCAGCAATATACAAGTTTCCCTTGCTGTCAAAACTGATTCCTCTTGGGAAGCTGAATAAAGCCGTTAATGCTTTGCCGTCTTTATATCCTTCCTGGGCCCTTCCACCTATGTTTTGCCCACAGGGGTCGATGATATTATTGCCAGCGAGATGTATCACTTTTCCACCGGCAATTTTAGTCAGCCGGTGACTTCTGTTATCAGAATAAATGATTTCTCCCTGTTTATTCACAGTGAGATAGCCGGGGTCAAAAAGCTCTGCTTTACTGGTATCGCCGGTGATATATACAGGACACCATTCTCTTTTGTAAGGTTTACCGGCAATATGAATAAAGGCCCCGGTACTCAGATTTATTTTCTCTACGCTGCGGGCAATACCCCCGGTTGTATAAATAAGATTGCCGTCCACATCGCAGGTCATCCCTGCCAGTCCGTTGGGAAGCACATATTTTCCCTCTGCATTTTTAAGCGTACTGACTTCCCCGGTGGCACTTATTTTCCGGATCAGGCTAAAGTTTTTGAGATACTTGAGTTTTTTGTCTTTTCCATAGAAAGGGTCTGTTACATAATTGGTGCCGATCTGGTCACTGATTTTATCATAGCTGTCTGTGACATAAAGATTGTCGTTTTTGTCAATCGCCATTCTGTCGATATTGGTAAACATGGCCGTATTCCGGTTGCCATCTGCAATCCTGTATTTATAGGGATCACCCGCATAATTTTCAATAGTCGCTTTGTTGTCGTCACTGATTCTTATTCTTTTAATGATGTTATCTTTTGCCACAAAAAGGTTGTCTTTTGAATCAATGACCAGGTTATAGAAAGTAACATCAAGCGCCCGGTTGCCTTCAATTTTTCTGAGTTCTATAAGGGTGCCGTCGGGTGTAATTTTGATGATGCCATATTTTACAAGTACAAACACATTATCCTTGCTGTCCACTGCTACATCCCGGGGGGAGGAAGTTAATGGAACTGATTGCCCAAAACTGCTGAGCGACACAATGAGTGTGATGAGGATTGCTTTAAGTTTGGTCATGGGGTGTTTTTAGCCAGGGGTGTTAGGCAATTGATATTTATTTCAGACTGTCATTAACTTTGTTGGGTTGCAATTATCTCTTAATAAAATCATTCATTCAACCAGTTTCCGGCAACTAGTAAACAGGTACATTGGTGAATTTACATTTTATTTCTCCGGAAAAACCTTCTGTGAAAGTTTCGGTCATTGCATCTCCCTTTGTCACTGGTTTCAAGCCCTGGATCATGATGCCAAATGTAAAATAACCACTGGCTTTCCCATCTTCCATTTTTTCAATAACCAGTTTGCTGAGGGCTGAAACCGGGGGTAAATGACGTTCGAGCGATGCGTCTACATAAGATGCCAAGCTGCCATTGGCGATAATTGGTGAAAACTGATAGATATAAGGTTTTTTTGCAGCACCATAATAAAGCACCGCTTCGGTATTTTTTATTTCCGGATACTTCTTGGTGCCATACAAAGGATTTTTCTGATTGATTTCTTTGAAATTAAAAGTTTCTGCTTTCAGGCTGGTATTCCCGGTCTCCAGTTTAATCTTGAAATAATTTTCTTTATAGTTGCCTTCTTCTTTGGTAGCCATAAATGTATAACTGTAGTCACCTGTTTTCATGATTTGTGCGTAAGGAAGACTTGTTGTTAGAATTTTACTTTGAAGGTCAACCTTTGTTACTGCTTCTGCCGCTGTCGCAGGTTTTGTATTGGTATTGGAGGGCGCCTCAGGTGCTGTTGTAACTGTACTGGTATTGGCTGGCGGGTTGGCCGGTTTGGTGGCGGGGATATCTTTAGCTATCCGGATATTGCTGACATAGAATTCGGAACCACCAACGGAGCCAAAATAGAAGCCAAGCTGGTTGGGGATATATTGCTGGTCAATCATTTCCATATCCAGAATTTTTTTATCATCCCACCAGAACCTGAATCTTTTTCCCTGTACACACATGCTGATATGAACCGGTATGGTATTACTATATAGCAACTGATCACTCATCCTGTCGACCAGTGATTTGTAGATATTGTTATTTCCGGCCAGACTAACCCTTGTCTTTCTTCCTTCATCCCCGAGGATGGTGCTGACATAAGCGATTTGTTTCGCGTTACGGAGGATCATTTCATCGGTCACCAGGCTGCCACCGGTATTGATCAGGGAGAAATCTATCCTGGGATCATAGTCTTTTTTTACGATCAGGATGTCAAACTCTACCGTGAAGCTGTTACTCCAGCTTTGTTTCTTGTTGCGGGTAATATGCGTTGCACTTACTGCGGCCATCTTGAGCCATTTACCTTTCAGACCTTCAGGTGCTACTACCTCTGCAGAACTGGTGGTCAACCAGCCGGAAGGACTGTCACCGATTTTGTCTTTTTCAAAGTTGTCGAAATACAATACAGTGGAACCGGGTATAAAGTCGGAATCACCGTTGATTTTAGTAGTTGTGGTAGTGGCAGTGTTGGAGACCGGGGTCTCTTTTGAAGTCTCTTTATTGTTTACGGCAGCTGTCTGTTCTGTGTTATCAGCCGGCTTATCGGGTGATTTACTCACCGCATTCTCCGCTTTCTTTTTTAGTTTATTGAGGAGTTGTGCCTGACTTTGAAGGGTCAGGAAAGAGGTCAGTATGACCAGGTTGAGTGCGATAAATAATTTATTTTTCATGTTGCTTTGTTTGATGATTTGAATCATGGATGGCTTACTGGAATAAAGTTTTGTCAGGTGTAAAAGTTCCCGGTGCCTGGGCTCCGCTGCTGATTGTCGGATAAACCCCGAATTTTTCTTTATAATCCTGTTTGTATTCTTCCAGTACATCCCCGATTTTCTCCATTCTTTCGCTTTCTTCAGGAGTGATATCTCCTTTGATAAACTTGTCGATCAGTTCTGTAAACTTTTTGGTTAAGAATTCAGCTGCTTCTTTCTGACTGGCTTCAAATTCCTTTTCATCTGCATCGGACTGCTTAATCAGGTCTTTGGCTTTTTGATGGTTTTCTTCTGCTTTTCTCTTTATTTCTTCATTGATCCGGTCCTGCGGCTTTTTTTTCTGGTCACAGTCTGCGGACAGTAATTTAGAAAGCAGGTTCTTTGTCCGTGTACTTGACCGCTCCGCTACCAGTTCATTGTATAGCATCAGTAATTCAGCGAGTTTATCCATTCTTTCTCTTTTTGCAGCGGACATATCAGTCTTCAGGAACTCCTGTACCAGTTGATTGAATTCTTTCCGGATATATGCTGCTGCTTCATCCTGATCCGCTTCAATTGAACTTTCAGCAACTCCCTTATTCCTGATGGCATCATTCGTGTATTGTTTGGCGAGATCTTTGATATTGCTGGCATCCACGGGTGTTTTCAGTCCATCTCCCTGGTCGTTAAACATGCCCGGGGAAATGCTCCCATTGGCGGTTTTAACAAAGGGGACTTTACCGGGCTGTGCCACCTGGCCCTTGCTGCCATAAGCTACAGACAGATTGGGAACAGGTTTGTCGCTTTTCTTTATCTGGTATTGGTTGATATCAAAATCTTTTGAATCCGCAACCAGTTCGTTCCATTCCTCTCCTGATGGGATACTCACGACTGCCGGACATGCAAAATTGGGAATGGGTGGCGCTTCGATCTTTTCCTTTACCTCATATACCGGCGGGCTGCAATGTTCTCCTTTTACTTCCATGGAGGTTACAATCAGTGAATACATTTCTGTCAGGTATTGGGTGAAATTGATATCCTGCATCAGGATGATATTTTTTGTGTTACCGGTTACATACCAGCTCCAGGTACACCAGGCATTCAGCCATTGGCGATACTCTTCCACTTTTTGAACCAGCAGTTCACGCAGTCTTGTGTTGACGATTTTCATAAAGTCATTTTCAATCTTGTCAAGGGACCCCTTAAATTGCTCACAGGTTGTGCCACGCTGATCGCTGATTTGTTTATAAATGGCATCAATCTCTTTTTGTCTTTTTACATTCAGCTGGTATTTCCATTCCGTTATTTTTTTCAGGGTATCGGTATAATCAAGATGCCATTTGGCAGTATAAGTTGACAGCACGCCCAACACTACAACGGCAGGTTTGCTCATAAAACTGAGTCCTTTCATGGAAGCTGCCGCCATTTCTTTTACAAATTCCTCTTCTCCTTTTTTTGAAAGCTCATCCAGTTCTGCACCCAGTGTTTTTGTCATTTCTTCAATTCTGTCACCCAGCTCACTGGTCATATCCTGGTATCCTTTGATCATGCCAAGGTCCTCGTTATAGTATTTTACATTATTGTGCAGTACAGGAGGTTCTTTGATCCAGTCTTTTTTGAAATACTCATAAATCGAAAGATTCCGTTTGATCTTTTCAAAATCAAGGTTCTCCATTCCTTTTTTTCCTTTATTATTTTTGAGCACCTGGTCTATAAATGGGTTGACAGATAACTCCATTGCTTCTTCAAATGTTTTTCCAGCTTTTACCGGATCTCCTTTTACTTCTTCGATCAGTCCATTTCCGCATTTTGACTCATGGTGAGCCGGATTGCTACGGAGTGATGAAGAAAAATAACGACGGGCGCTGTCTGTTTCCCCCGCAGCCAGCCAGGCGTACCCGATATTATTCAGAATAGTACTGTTTCCGGGTAATTCATTTTTCAGTTTTTTCAGCAGCGGCATGGCCTGTTCCGGGTAACCATAATTGGTCAGCAGAGCGCTCATATTGTTTTGCCAGTTCAGGTCGCCAGGATCCGTAGCTACGGCTTTGATACTTAATGCCAGGGCTGCCTGGGGATGTCCCTGGAGCATGGCCAATACTGTGGCGCTGCCGATGGCGGCAGCCATTGGGGTCATGCTAACCACTTTTTTAACGATCGCCATTTCTGCCGGATCTCCCTTCGCCATTATTTTGGAATATAGTCCGTTGGCATACCCGGCCACTTCTGTTTTGGACAATGCTTTTCTGGACATGGCACCGATCTTTGCAGGATTCTTTACGGGGATTAGTCCTTTATTGCTGCTGAATTCGGGATAGTCTGCTGTTTTCGCATTGACTTCATTCAATGCAGGCATCACATCCTTCATCATTTTTTTCATTTGCTCCATCTCTTCTTTGCTCATGCCCTCATTCTTCATGGCTTCTTCCAGCAGTTTGTTCATGTCTGGCTGATTCGTTGGTTTAGGTGCCGGTTTTTTGCCGGGTTGTGCGGCAGTAAAAATGGCGGCCAGCGTCAGACAAAACAGAATGAGGGTTGCTTTTTTCATGATTTCTTTTATTTAGAGCTGTTACTTTACAAAAACAGTCATTATTTCACCATATGGATTGGTGACAGCACCGGTGAGAGGATAGGGAACAGCATTTTTCCAAATCACCGGATTGGAAGCACTTGTTACAGACCCAATCGTACCGCCGGCATATACATCGGTTCCATCTACATAGATACTATGAACGATATCGACACCATTTGGTGAATCGCCCAGCGATACTGCCACTCCGTTTTTCCAGTATTTGGGAACGGTATTGGTACTGAATACGGTGCCTTCTCTTTCAAAGCCACCGATATAAACATCCGATCCATTTACAAATAGACAATAAGGCGCTGCTCCCAGCGGAGAAGATGGAAATGTAACCGGTGTGCCGTTTTTCCATAGCCTGATCTGTTCTGTAGCGGGGAAATTATATTCGTAACAGGTCACATAAACATCTGTTCCGGATACAAAAAGGTTGATATTGCCATAATCAACCGAGGGGCTACTGATCAATTCAGTGGCTGTGCCATTTTTCCAGAGCACAACTGCAGTTCCTCCGCCGATGATTGTTTTGTAACCCGCTATATAAACATCAGCGCCGCTGGCTGCTATTGATAGTGCATAGGAGTTTTCTGTATTGGACCCGGCATTCAGCATCTGGGGTGCATTATTTTTCCAGTAGATAGCCTGTTTCCGGTAAGTGGTGGCTTCTTCAGCCATGCCTGCAATATGAACATCTGAACCGGATACTACAATTGAATTTGCAATGACATAGCCATATGCAGGATCTGTACTAAGCTGGGTAGCCGTGCTATTTTTCCAGTAACAGGCTTTGGAGTTTTTTATTCCACTGATATATAGATCATTTCCGTTCACAAACATGTCCATCGGAACAGCACTGGAATCAAAAACAGTTGCCCTGCCGTCTTTCCATAACGCAGTATAGGTTTTGCCGGAAAGGGTGTAATAGCCAGCTGCGTATACTGCTTTCACATGCGGTGGCTGGATGTCGCCCGCATCATCTGACTTGTTACAACTGGTGAACAAACTGCCGGCAACAAAGCCGCATAAACATAAGAGTACCCAATTTTTCATTTTAATTAATTAGATGTTTTATTAATGGTATACTGATTCTTATTTTCTGAGTGACCATGTTCCGGATTTGGTAGTAAATCCATCGTTGTACTTCCAGCTGCCAGACAAAGTGCCTGCAGTCCTGTTCAGGGTGCCGGTTAGTTCATACTTTTTACTATTCAGGGTTACTTTGCCACTGAACTGATCGTTAGTCATTGTATAAGTTCCGCTTTGCCTGGGAGTATTGTAGGCGTCAAACAACTGAAAGAACCCGTCAGCGCTGATTTTCATTTTAAAAAAGGGGTCAGATAAACCATCCCAACTGCCTTCCCAAATACCAGCATGATAGGGAGGGGTAACTACAGGTGGGCCGGGATTAACGACCCATGGGTAGATTGATTTTTTCTGCAGGCTGATGAAAACAGTAAAATTGGGCCGGTTATTGGGGTCACCGAAAGCACCTTCAATATAATTCGCCTGGAATTGGGCCATGTCACTCCGGTTAGGGGAGGAAAAGGCCAGGTATTCCAGGTAACGCATGGAAGCCCTGGAAAAAGTAAAGATCGCTGGTGTAAATTCGAAATTACTGCTGATACCTACCGGACGAGTGGCCCCGCTACCCCGGACCGGTTCCAGCAGGGTTTTAAAGGAGGGGAGTCCCGTAAATGAATTCCAGTTCAGTGTTCTGACCTTGTCTACATCGGCGGAAATATTCGTGTAATAACCTGTAAGACTGTTATTATAGTTGTTGCGTAGCGTGGCATACTTAGCCGGCAACTGACCGGCAATGATATTGATACAAGCAACCATATTCTGGTTAAATGCCATCATTACATCCGGGCCTGACCGGTCCTGTTCCCAGACGACGGGAACAATCACGAGTATCTCATTTTCACGAACCGGTTTTTCACCAAAAATCATTTTGTTGAGCGGGTAGTTATTGCCACTGAAAAGCATTTTTATATCCAGGTTGGCCTGGATGCCGCTTTTGGTGATGGCGCCGTTATTGGCATCCACAATGGCCCAATGGTATTGCACAAAGGCTTCATTGCCCTTTCCGTCAGTAACAGCATCCTCCATTTCAGTTTTACAGAAAAGTTTATCGGCCCATATATTTACCTGGATACTATCTTCTTTTTGGGCAAGGCCAAATCCTGCATAGAAAATTGTCGGGAAACTGAGTACAATTCTTAACAGGAGGGTGCGAAGGGGGGATTTGATAGTTTTCATTTCGCCTTTTATTTTTAGTGTGAGAAACTTTACTGGTTTACACTGTAAATATGGCTTTACATTTACTTTATCTGTATCCCGGAAAAGAAGGATATTCCATTCATTCAGAAAATCATGGAAAAAGGGGAGGTGGAAGCCTGTGTTAAAATTGTTAATTTGTTAAAAGCGGGAAAGGGTGCAACTATGAAATCAGTATTTATTTTTTTCTGTAGTATTATTATTTCAACTGTAGCCCCGGCTCAGCGAACCGATCAGCAAAGGAAGGTTGATAGTTTATTGAGCCTGCTCCAGCAATCAAAGCCTGATACCAGCCGTGCCATGTTGTTGCTGACACTGGCCAGTTGGTATGAAACAAATAACCAGGATTCCTCGGCTTATTATCTGCAAAAAGGGAAGGAGCTGGCCGAGTCCCTGAAGTTTGACAGGGGTATTTATTATTATTATCAGCAGGGAGCCGTATTGGCTTATACAAAGGGAAGTTATGAGGAGGCGCTTAGTTTGTCTGTTAACGGATTGGTTGTGGCCCGCAGACTGAAAGATAGTTCCATGGTAGTTACCATGTTGAATAATATGGGAATCATCAACTCCTATCTCGGGAATTACGAGCAGCAGCTGGATTACACCATGCAGGTAAAAAATATTATCGAAGAAAGAAAAGATTCGGCCAAGTATTCCGGAGTCTGGCATAATCTGGCTAATTGTTATTATAATCTGGGTCAATACAGGAAAGGGGCCGATGCTGCCTTGCATGGGCTTTACCAGGAGCAGTATGCCAGCGTGAAAAATGGCTATATCAACAGAGTATACTCCACCCTGGCGCAGTGTTATGAGGGATTGAGAATTCAGGACAGTGCATTACATTATTATGAAATTGCCATTCGTGAATCAAAAAAGACAAATGATAAATACGCAGAAGGGGTTATTTATGGTTATCAATGTAACCTGCTGGCTTCGATGAAAAAATTTGATCAGATGCTGGTTGCTGCCGGAAAATCACTCGCATTGTCAAGAGAACTGCAAAGCCGCCAGATGCTGGCCAGTTCACTTTATAACATGGCGTATGCGCAATATTTCAATAATAACAATCAGGAAGCCTATCGTTATATACGGGAAGGACTTGCAATCGCCCAGGCAGACAGCCTTAGGGATGAACTCAAAAACAGTTATACAGTATTATCTTATATCGCGGCAAGGGAAGGGAATTTCGGAGAGTCAATATTTGCCAGACAAAAAGCCGATTCGATTACAGATGCCTCGCTGAATGAAAGGGTGCTGAGCAGTACCGCTGACCTCGAAAAAAAATATGAAACAGCCAAAAAAGATAAGCAAATCAGTCAGCAGGAAGCCTCCATACAGCGGAAGAGTCTGCTCAACAGGATACTGATCTTTGGGACTGCGGCTATTCTTTTACTTTCTGCATTGTTGTACCGTAACTACCGTCAGAAGCAAAGATTACAGCAGCAGCGGATTAATGAACTGGAAACGGAAAAAAAACTGATGGCTACTGAGGCGGTTTTAAAAGGAGAGGAGCAGGAGAGAACCCGGCTGGCCAAGGACCTGCACGATGGGTTGGGAGGAATGTTATCCGGAATCAAATATTCTTTAAACAGTATGAAAGGAAATCTGATCATGACAGCAGAAAATCAGCAGGCTTTTGAAAGAAGCATGGACATGCTGGATAGCTCTATCCGCGAAATGCGCAGAGTGGCTCATAACATGATGCCTGAAGCACTGGTGAAATTCGGACTTGATGCAGCGATAAAAGACTTTTGTAACGATATTAATCAATCCGGAGCATTGCAAGTCAGTTACCAGTCTATTGGTATGCAGGATGCCCACATTGATCAGACCATTTCCATTACCGTTTACCGGGTAGTACAGGAATTATTAAATAATACCATGAAACATGCCGGAGCACGAAATGCAATTGTACAGCTGTCCAGGCGGGAACAGCAACTGACAGTTACTGTGGAGGACGATGGCAGAGGCTTTGATAAATCCCTGCTCAGACAGGGTAGTGGTATTGGCTGGAACAATATCCGTAACCGGGTTGATTTTTTGAAAGGCAAAATGGATATTGATACACAACCCGGACAGGGGACTTCTGTTCATATTGAATTGGATCTGCCATGATAACAAAAGTATTTATAGTTGACGATCATTACATGGTTATTGAAGGGATACGTTCTTTGCTGCAGCAGGAAAAAGAGATCGAGTGGATGGGCCATGCCATGAATGCAGCTTCCTGTCTTGCTTTTTTACAGCAGCATCAGCCGGATGTAATACTGATGGATATCAACCTGCCTGACAAAAGCGGAATTGATCTTTGCGCAGAGGTAAAGAAGAAATACCCTTCCATTTTTATAATAGGGCTGAGTACTTTTAATCAACAAAGCTTCATACAGCGAATGATGGATAACGGGGCTTCCGGATATGTACTGAAAAATGCCACACAGGAAGAACTGATGGAAGGAATCAATTCTGTCATGAAAGGGAAATTGTATCTCAGTGTGGAAGCCGCACAGTCGCTTCAAAACAACCACACTGAAATTCCGGTTCTTACCCGTCGTGAAAAGGAGGTACTGGAATTAATCGCCAGTGGGATGACCAATAATGAAATTGCTGCCAAACTTTTTGTCAGTGTGGCTACGGTAGATACCCACCGGAAAAATTTACTGGCTAAATTCGATGCCAGAAATATCGCCATGCTGATCAAAACAGCCGTTCAATTGCAATTAATCTGATAATTGCTGTCCTTTGCTTACCCAATCCTCTTCAGCACCATATAAAAATCCATATAACCTTTTGCGGCTGATAATTTAGTATCCTTACCTGCCCTTGAGGCTGTTTGCTGCAACAGCAGGGGGATCCTTTTCCGGATAATGATTTCCTGTTGTCCTTCTTTAAAATCACCCGATACGATATTCCATTCAGGGAACTGTACAAAGATCAGATCGCGAAAATCGTGGGTCAGACTCATTTCTTTCGTGAGCGAATCAACCTTGAGCGGTTTGTAAACTGTGTTCACCTGTTTTTCTGTTCCTGGTGCTTTATAACTAACATAGGGTACTGCAAAACTGTATTTCCCTTCTGTATGATCAATTTGCAGATCAGTGTTATCCAACCAGCCATCTGCCCATGTACCACCAGTGCCATACCGAAATGTTTTTTCCAGTTTGCCGGTAATCCCATCTTTTGCCAAACCAGCCATTGGCTGCAACGTCTGTATCAGGACATCCACATTGGACCAGCTTTTGCTGCTTCCCGAACGGATCCAGCTTTCCCAGCGGGTACCATTGTTCTTGTCAGGCTGATTGACACGGATCGCTCCCCGCACTTCCATGGGAAATTCAATAAACCCCGAATGCTGGTTATTGGCCTTTACACTGTACCATGTTTCGTTTACCCCGGTTAGTCCTGCAGATTTCCCATCCATCTTAATTTCATAAACATACTGACCCACCCAGCCTTTTTTAAGTTTAGGTGTATAAGGCAGGGAAGGGAATGTCATATCAGGAAGGGTTTCTGTCTGCGCCTGTATACCAGTTGTCGACATCAATAACAGGATAGCCAGGCTCGTCAATTGGAAGGAGTATTTTCTTTTCATATCAGATATCAGTTAAATGTTTAATGATTTTGTATGCTTATTATTTAGTCCGGTATAATGTGTATTGCATGGAGCTGTTTGCTTTGTCCTGCAGATAGAGAAGGTACCCCCCTTTTACTGCTATTAACTGCGCATTGAAATTGGTGGTAGCCCCTCGGTACCGGTTGCTGGCACTGAGTTGCCAGTCGGTACAACTGAATTTCCCTTTGAAATCCTGCCCGCCAAATTGCGCATTACCGCCATTGATATTGGCGGAACGATACATACTGCTGTAGGTGCCATTGCTATTAAAACTAAACTCGTCAGTGGTTGATAATGTATGACTGGACATATAATTTCCGGTATAAGCATTATAGTACTCCAGCCCACCACCTCCGCCGCCATTCCAGGTGCCAATGATATCTTTCGCAGTTACGGCGAACTTATTATAGCTGAGCATCCGGTCCAGGTCATTGGGATGCGGAAACTGCCGCTGATAACTGGATTGATCCGGAGAAATGACCACAATGGGCCTGGCTCCTCCATTGTATACAATCTTGATCGCTACAAAACAGGAAGCACCGGTTTGTTTATTGGTTGCATTCCCCTGCATGAAATAAATGACAGGGTATTGGACACCGCTCCATTTTTCCGGTTGGCGAACGGAAAAATAGGGCTCTATATAATGTTTCCAGTAATATTCCGGGGCATCAATCATATTTGATTTGGCATCATCCAGTGCCGCATCAACATAGTGCAGTCTGATTTCTGTGTTGGATTTTTGCAATTGTACATAACTGGTCTGTGCCCGGGCCATCCATCCATCATCAAAATTCGTGGTTGGTTTCGCCATGTTCATCAACTGTCCGGGTTGGTTGACAACCGGTTTAGCAAGTGAACTACCTGGTTTAAATTTTTTCAGATCAGGATCAACTGTAGCAGTAAACTGATCCACATCGGCCAGGTACTTCCGGTCATTTAAAACAGACACGATGGCATAAGTCACAGCTCCCTTGCTATAGGTACTGATGCTGATAACAAACTGAATATTTTTGTAAGTCCCCCGGGCAGCCCCATTGGTTACTGTCCACCCATCTGCAGAATTCATTTCTTTTGTTTCAGGGGCACTCACCTGATAGGGGGTGACTGCAAAATTGTTCCAGTCCCTGGCAAAATCTTTTTCAGGGTCTGATTCGCCAGTGGTTGCTTTCCATAAATATAACTGGCAATAGGCACTGCCTTCAATTTTCTCAAAAAAGAGTTTTTCTTTATTGTCCTTTAACACATAGCCAGCCGGTGCCTGGCAGGTAAAGATGTCGAATTGCATTGGGCTCTGTGCAAGGATGAGGAATGGCAGGAAAAGCAGCTGCGCAGAAATCAGTATTGTTTTCATGGTTATTATGGCCTGGTGTAAAGAACCTGTGGTAATAATGGGAATGTTACCCTTGATTAGTTCACCTGAAGCTGCTACAAATCTTTGGATTATTCCCTTACGAGGGAATCGCAAAAAGATGTGAGGAGTTATTTGCCCATTACCTTATTGATGGCTTCAATCCGGCTCTGGACCTGGAGTTTTTCATAAATATGCCGGGTATGGGTCCTTACGGTATCAATGCTGATCGTGAGCTCAGTGGCAATTTCTTTATAACGGAGTCCCCTGGCGAGTAATTTCAGGATTTCCTTCTCCCGCTGGGTCAGCAGGCTGCTGTCTTCAATTGAATTTTTTTGCTGAAAGGAGCCAATTACTTTCCGGGCAATCTGGCTGCTCATGGGGGAGCCGCCATTGAATACTTCTGTGATGGATTCCAGTATTTTGGAGGGAGCGGTTTTTTTCAGCAGATAGCCACTGGCTCCGGCTTTGAGCGATTCGAAAATGTTTTCATCATCTTCATACACGGTACTCATGATAAACTGGGTAGCAGGTATTTTCGGTTTCAGCGACCGCACAGCCTCAATGCCATTGATACCGGGCAGGTTAATATCCATCAATACCACATCGGGATTAATGAGGGGTAAATCCTCCATCGCTTCCTCTGCATTCGAATAGGTCTTAATGCAACGGAACCCTTCACTACTGTCGATCAGTAGTTCGAGACCTTCTTTGATCTCCCTGATATCTTCTACGATGGCTACCTGAATCATGTTGTTTTGCAAAATTAAGAAGGCAGGGGCTGGTCTGCCTAACACAAAAATGTTATACCGGCATCCGGATGCTGGTCAATGTTCCTTTTCCCGGTGCGGAGCTGATTTGATAAATCCCTCCGGCCTGACTGATCCTGCTTTCCATATTTTTTAATCCGTTTCCAAATACACGGATATTGGCTGTATCAAAACCCTGGCCATTATCACGTATCAACAGGGTAAACACTCCGGGTTCCTCGCTAATACTGATATCTATTCGGGTAGCATGGGCATGTCGGGCAATATTGTGGAGGCTTTCTTTGACTGTCAGGAATACATTTCTTCTTTTTTCTTCTGACAACTGAATAGCCGCAAAATGTTCGGGGTAATCAAAAAAGGTCTCCAGGGAAAAGGGCTCCACAAATTTCAACGTGTATTCCCGGAGATAGGCAGCTAAACTCTCCAGCGTATCATTGGCCGGATTCAGTACCCAGATGATATCCTGTAAACTATCCACCAGTTCGCGGCTTGACTGGGAAATTTTTTCCAGTTGTTCTTTTGCTTTTTCCGGTTCAGGCATTTGTTTTTTGGCCACTTCACTCAGGATGGCAATCTTGGTCAGTCCGCTGCCCAGGTCATCATGCATATCCCTGCTGATCCTGTTCCTTTCTTTTTCAATGGCCTGTTGTTTATCGGCTTCCGCTTTTTGAAGGGCCAGTTTTTTCAGGTAATAGGCCCGGATCAGTGCCCAAATAATAGCGAAGGATACCAGCAGGGATAATAAAATAAACCACCATTGTTTCCATAAGGGTGACTGTATAGTAAAGGACCAGTGAAGGGATTTATCGGGGTAAATTTTACCGGGGTACATCACCGTTAATGTCAAATTGTACCGGCCCGGAGGAAGGTTTGTGATGTTGAATACATTATCTGAAGATAGTTGCTGCCATTCCCTGTTCCCGTTTTTCAGCTGAAATAAAAACCGGATATTGGCCGCATTGGTAAAGCAGGGGGCAGAAATGGCAAACCTGAAATTGTTCTGATAATAGTTATATAGCTGTTCTGTTTCGGCTCTTTTTTTCCCATTTACTTCGATTTCCCTGAACCATACTGCCGGTGTAAAACTGGAACTGTTTTGTTGGTTGTCCACTACCTGCCATACCTGATTGTCTGATGAAAGCGCATACACTTCATCCAGCTTATTCTTTTGTACCCAGTTGAAAGAGGCATATAAATTATTGGCTGCTCCCAGGTTTTCTACCGTAGTATCCTTTTGATTCAGCGTAATGCGGTCAAAGCCGGTTCCGGTACCCACGTAAAGTTGATTTTGCTTCTTCGCGAGTGCAATGACAAAATTGTTCGATAAACCTTTTGCCGTACTGATCCGGCCAATTTCCCGGGCCATTCCCTGTTGAATGATCATCCATATAATGCCCTGGAACCGGGTGCCAATACAAAATGTATCCTGGTTCCA
Organism: Chitinophagaceae bacterium; assembly: GCA_016720745.1. Classification (GTDB taxonomy): domain Bacteria; phylum Bacteroidota; class Bacteroidia; order Chitinophagales; family Chitinophagaceae; genus JJ008. The sequence goes on from JADKKA010000022.1 coordinate 295,581, forward strand.
CCTGATGGCACATCGGGGATCCAGATGAGGTAATTGGCTGACAAACTGCTTCCCTTTAAGGCTGTCTGCATTCCATGAGTAATTCCAGATAGCTGCATTGCGGGTAATGGCGATGTATTCATTCCTGTTAGCGCTTACTAAATTATCCGTGAAATAAGGAAGTTGTTTGCCATGGACAGACAGATCTTTGTCTACAAGATATAAACTGCTGCCACTGATCAGCAGTCTTCCTTCTTCGTCAAATGAAAAACGGTTGCTGTGAAAATAACTGCTATCTCCGGTGGATGCTTTTCGCAAATCAATCGCATCCCCATGATTGTTCCGGAAAAGCCAGTTTTCTTTCAGGTGCCAGGCCTTGGATTGCCAGTAAAAAGAAATGGGTTGCTGACCGGAACCTGTCAGTAACCGGTATTGTCCGTTTTGTAATAAGTAAGCGTTATTGTCCAATAGGGCAATGGATTGACCCATCTCATCCGACTGCAGTGCAGCGTATTGTTGCACCGCTGGCATCTCAATTTTACGAAGCGGCGTGTAGAAGACTTTTTGTACTTTTTTATTAAAAGAAGATATCCAGAAATTATTGGTCAGGTCACCAAATACGATATTGGCGCCGGCATCAATTGATCCGGTAGCCGGATAAAATTCTGTGATACCTGTTTGGGTATCGAGTAATAAAAATCCGTTTGTCTGGTCCTGTATCCAAATATGATCTCCCGTTACATATAACTGATCAATATGAAAATGTTTAGGGATGGCTGCTGCAAATGAAAGCGGCTCAGTAAGCAGTTGTCCATTACGAAGGGCTGTTGGATTTAGTTGCAGCCACTGCCCGCCCAGTTTAACAAAGATGTTCCCGGACGAATTGCCAGTAATGGCTTCGGTTCGCTGGCCGGCGAGGCTACCAGTAATGGCACCATTATCCAGTCGCATGATCCGGAGTATATTTTCAGCCTGTTTGAAATAGATCAGTTGTCCATTCAGATAAATGGCCTGATCAATTTCTTTTGCCGGTTCTTGACCAGATTGAATCAATAGCTGTCTTGGTACAGCTCCGTTCCATTTATAAAGGCCGCCATTCGCAATGATGATCCATTCATTTTTTTCAGTGGCTATTACACGGGTAGGCTCATAGATATGATCCAGCAGACTGTCTTTGATCAGCTGGTTATTGATGAGTTTGAAAGCACCTTTTCTGAACGTAAAAAGATAACAGGTATCTCCTTTCCACTGGATCATTTCATTGACCAGTCCGATGGCTTCTCCCTTGTATTCGGAAATATTATGAAAGCTTTGTCCGTCGAATATGGAAACACCTTCCCAGGTCAGAAAATAAAGCAGACCCCGTTGATCTTGAAATATCCGGGTCACCCTTGCATCCAGTAAACCATTGGCCGGGGTGTAATTCTCTACATAGCGTTGCTGCGAGAAGGATAGGGTGGAAACCGCCAGTAAAAATGCCAGTAGCCGGTAATGCAACATGCTTAAAAATACAAATATATTCCCGGCGCAAAAGTTTATTCAAAATCGTCGTAGAGCAGGTATTTCTTCCTGATTTTTTTGAATTCACTCAGGGCCGGTTCCCAGCTTTTACGGATATCTTCTTCGCTGAGTCCTTTGGTAATCTGTTCCCAGAGCTGGTTATTCCCGCTCAGCTTAACGATAAAGGATTCCTCCATTTTACCTGATTTGGGTTTCAGGTAAAAATTATCTTTTTCCGGGAAGAGCCGGTAAGCTTCCTGGAACCATTTCAACTGGATTTTATTGTTGATCCTTGCCAGTACTTCTTCCGGTGTACCGGAGAGGTCCCAGCCATAACAAAGCTGTCCGTAGAGTTTGGAGTTTTTGGCCCCTTCATTCGGATTGGGCGTAAAAGAATAAAGGTTTTTTGGTAAGGAAGGATGCCCGAATACCTGGAAAGGTTTGGGTGTACCTCTTCCTTCGCTGAGTACTGTGCCTTCAAAAAAACAGGTGGAGGGGTAGAGGTAGATTGATTGAATATTGGGCAGGTTGGGAGAAGGCTTTACCGGCAATACATACTTCGTTTTATGATCATACTCTTTGCACTTGATCGTCATAAAATGAAAAGGAGTATCCGGATGATGTTGCTCCACTTTTTTAAAATAATCAGCATAAGCATTTGCTTTTTCAGACAACCAGTTTTCACCGGTCAGCATCATGGCATATTCTCCGATCGTCATTCCATATACAATTGGCACAGGCTGACGACCCACAAATGAGCGGTATTTGGTTTCGAGCACGGGCCCGTCCACATAAAAGCCATTGGGGTTAGGACGGTCGAGCAGCAGGAGGGGAACTTTGTTTTCGAAAGCCGACTCCATGAATTCTTCCAGGGAGGAAATAAAAGTATAGAACCGTACACCCACATCCTGTATATCAAAAATCAGTACATCTACTCCTTGCAGGTCTTCAGCGGAGGGCCTTCTTTTGGCGCCATACAGTGATACAACGGGGATACCTGTTTTACTATCGGTATAGTTGCCCACTTTTTCACCCGCATCAGCATTGCCCCGGAAACCATGTTCCGGTCCAAAGATCACTTTTACATTCACCCCCAGGCTGCGCAGGGTATCCACAAGGTGGGTATTGCCTACCATGGAAGTCTGGTTGGCAAAGATGCCCACCGATTTGCCCTTGATCAGCGGCAGGTACACATGGAGTCTTTCGGCAGCGGGGATCACTTTGCCTTCGGGCTGGGCCATTGTGGTGAGGCTGAATAAGATACTGGTCAGCAGTATGAACAGATTTCTTTGTGTGCTTCTTTTCATAGTTTAAATGTCAGAAAAATTATCATTCAGACCGTTTTCTTTATTTAAACGGTTGCATTGGATATTTTCAATTACCTTGCAAGCCTTCATTTATAATAAAATTGTAAGCATGCAACAGGTAAAAAGCGGTGATAAAGTTAAAGTACACTATCATGGTAAACTCAGTTCTGGTGAAACATTTGACAGTTCAGCCGGACGTGATCCCCTTGAATTTGAAGTGGGTAGCGGAATGGTGATCAAGGGATTTGATGATGGTGTAACCGGAATGGCCGTTGGAGATAAAAAAACAATCAATATCCCGTTCATGGAAGCTTATGGCCCCGTGAATCCGGAAATGGTGATAGATATGCCTAAAGAAAGATTTCCGGCAGATATGGAACTGGAAACTGGAATGCCATTGATGATGAGCGACGGACAGGGACAGCAGTTCCAGGTAACTGTTACTGAAATCAGGGAAACTACTGTGATCCTCGATGCCAATCACCCCCTGGCAGGAAAAGATCTGACTTTTGATCTTGAGCTGGTGGAGATCCTGGGTGGCAGTCCGCTGATCATCATGCCTTAAACAGGTTTTGTTAAATTCATTCAAATGGCCGGGGTTCGACCCCGGCCATTTTTTTTGCTGTATATTCGATACCCCAAACTTAAAAATGATGTTCAGTAATTATACATATACTGCCGCTTCCCGTTTTATGCGATATGTGCAGGTAGATACGCAGAGTGATCCGCAGTCCGACAGTTATCCTTCCACGGCCAAACAAAAAGACCTGGGAAAGATACTGGCTGATGAATTACAGCAAATAGGTCTTGCAGATGCCCACCTCGATGAATGGGGCTATGTGTATGCAACGATTCCTGCCAATACAGATAAGCAGGTTCCGGTCATTTGTTTCTGTGCGCATATGGACACTGCTCCTGATTGCAGCGGTACGGGTGTAAAACCCATCCTGCATCAAAATTACCAGGGCAAGGATATTATTCTCCCCGATGATACCAGCCAGGTACTCCGGATGAGTGAGTATCCTTATCTCGAAACACAGATTGGCAATGATATCATCACCGCTTCCGGAACCACTTTACTCGGCTCTGATGATAAAGCCGGAGTGGCGGAGATCATGGACCTGGCCCATTACCTCTGCACCCATCCTGAACTGAAACACGGGACCATCAAAATCCTTTTTACACCCGATGAGGAAATAGGCCGGGGTACGGCCAAAGTGGATATGAAAAAGCTGGGAGCGGATTACGGGTACACGCTCGATAGCGGGGATATAGGTTCTTTGGAAGATGAAACTTTTAGTGCTGATGCTGTACAGGTCGTCATCCATGGCGTGAGTGCCCATCCCGGCTATGCCAAGGGAAAAATGATCAATGCCCTAAAAATTGCCGGTGAGATCCTCGCATTTTTACCCAAGAGCCGTCTTTCTCCGGAATCCACGGAAGGGAAAAGAGGATTCATCCATCCGGTAAGGGTGGAAGGGATTGCAGAGAAATGTACGCTTGAATTTATCATCCGTGATTTTGATACTGCCGGGCTGATCAAAAAAGAAGATTACCTGCGTACGCAGATCGAAGAGCGCTTAAGAACCTATCCAAAAGCTTCTTTTGAATTTAAAGTGACCGAACAATACAGGAATATGAAAGAGGTGCTGGATCTCCACCCACATGTGGTGGAATATGCCAGAGAAGCCATTCGGCGCACCGGTCTTGAAGTAAAAATGGAAAGTATCCGGGGTGGTACCGATGGTAGCCGGCTTTCATTTATGGGACTTCCCTGTCCGAATTTGTTTGCCGGAGAACAGGCCATCCATTCCAAGCTGGAACATATCAGTGTGCAGGATATGGAAAAAGCGGTTCAAATGATGGTGCACCTGGTACAGGTATGGCATGAAAAATCCTGATCCGGGCAAGAAAAAACTTACCCGTAACTTGCATTATTAAACTTTATACATATGGATATCAGGCAATGGCTTTCAGAGTACTGGTGGATTCTTGTGCTGGTGATTTTTATCTTCAGCGGATTGTTTTCCATTAACCAGGGTTATGTTGGTGTCATCACCATGTTTGGTAAATATCGTCGGGTAGCCCGTCCGGGTTTGAATTTTAAAATTCCACTCCTTGAGTCGGTATACCGTAAAGTATCGATTCAAAACCGTTCGGTAGAACTCGAGTTCCAGGCGGTAACCGCAGACCAGGCCAATGTTTATTTCAAAAGCATGTTGCTTTACTCGGTGCAGAATTCAGAAGAAGAAACCATCAAGAAAGTCGCATTTAAATTCTTTGCTGATAAGGACCTGATGCAGGCCCTGATCCGGACCATCGAAGGGAATATCCGTTCATTTGTGGCCACTAAAAAGCAGGCCGAGATCCTTGCTTTGCGCAAGGAGATTGTAGAATATGTAAAAGCAGAAATTGATCATACCCTGGAAACCTGGGGTTATCACCTGCAGGACCTGCAGATCAATGATATTACATTTGATAAGATGATCCTGGACTCCATGAGCAAGGTGGTGGCCAGTAATAACCTGAAAGCTGCGGCAGAGAACGAAGGCCAGGCACTGTTAATTACCAAGACCAAGGCCGCCGAGGCAGAAGGAAATGCCATCAAAATTTCAGCGGAGGCAGAAAAAGAAGCAGCCCGGTTGAGAGGACAGGGTGTGGCACTCTTCCGCCAGGAAGTGGCAAGGGGTATGACTGAAGCCGCCGAACAAATGAAACAGGCTAATCTGGATACCAATGTGATCCTCTTCAGTATGTGGACCGAAGCCATCAAGAACTTTGCGGAATATGGCAAGGGGAATGTGATCTTCCTGGATGGAAGTCCGGATGGCATGGAAGGAACCATGAAGCAGATACAGGCCCTGATGGTGAAGCAGGCAGGGGTGGGGAAATAGTAGTAGTTGAGGAGTTGAGAGGTTGAGGGGTTGAGGAGTTAAGAAGTTGAGTTGTTTAAAATATGATAGGTTGATGAGATGATGGGGGTACCCGTTAGCTTATCAACCTATTAACTTTCTACCCCCTTCTTGTTAAATAAGACTAAAAATTCATTTGTCACAACAACGTGGCATTATTTTTCTCGTTCAATGCACAACTGTTGATAAGAGCTAAAAGCATTATTAGCGTCAACCCCTACTTTTGACACCTAAAGAAGAAAATTATGTTTGACCTTTTACAGATTGTACCGGACAGTATTCAGAAAGCCGCTCAGTTTGCGGCAGGCGATAGTAACCACGACGGACACCTTAGTTTTTTTGAGCTCCTTAAAATGGGTGGATGGATCATGATCCCCCTGGCCATTATGCTCCTGCTGGCTGTTTATGTACTGGCAGAAAGAACCATCGCCATCCGCAATGCGGCCAAAATCGATGGCAATTTCATGAATATCATCCGGGATAATATTGTGAGCGGTAACCTTACTGCAGCAAGAAATTTTGCCAAGAATAATAATACACCTGTGGGTCGTATTGTAGATAAGGGATTGCAGCGTATCGGCAAGCCGATCGACAGTATTGAAAAAAGTATGGATAATGTAGGGGAACTGGAAATGTACAAACTGGAAAAGAACCTTGGGGTGCTATCTACCATCTCAAAAGCAGCACCCATCTTTGGTTTCGTGGGTACCCTGGTAGGTCTGATGCAATTATTTTCCCGGATCAACAGCTCCAATGAATTTGAAGTGGGAACCATTGCAGGTGGTATCTATACCAAGCTGATTACTTCGATTACCGGTCTGATCATCGGATTGGGTGCCTATCTGGCTTATAGTTACCTGAAAACACAAATTGATAAAGCCGCCAATAAAATGGAAGCTGCCGAAGCGGATTTCCTGGATGTATTACAGGAGCCTACCCGATAAGCGGTTGAGAAAATGAAAATCCGTTTCAATCATCCAAGACAGTAACATGAGTTTCAGAAAAAAACATAAAGAAGAGTCAGAGGTGTTCACCGATTCGCTGAACGATATCCTCTTTATCCTGCTGATGTTCTTCCTCATCGTGGCCACACTGGCTAACCCCAATGTGATCAAGGTCGGCTTGCCCAAAGGAACCAAGGACACCAAGGCCAAGCAGGATATCATGGTCTCTATTGATAAGAACCAGCAATATTCCATTGGTAATAAGAAAGTGCCATCCAATCAGTTTGATTCCCTGCTCTCGATGGAGATCCGGAAATACCGGGCCCTGCGTGATACCCCTGTTGTGGTGATCAATGCAGATACCAGTGCTTTTTACGGAGAAGTATTCCGCGTAATGCGGATTGCTAAAAAGGATTCGGCAAAAGTGGTGGCGAGGATTGAGCAGTAAGTCCAGTCGGCAGTCATCATCAGTCGGCAGTCGGCAGTCGGCAGTCAGTCGGCAGCAGTCGGCAGTCATCAGTCAGCAGTCGTTAGTCAATTCATCAAATAAACGCATCATTTATAACCTGACTTTCCATATGTAGTGGACTAAAGACTATTGACCAAAGACTATCGACTTCTCTCTGCCCTGATCATCCGCTCCTTCCCCTGCATGTCTTTTTTCAATTCAGTAAGATAGCCGGCAGCCTGGAAAATTTCTGCTGTGGCAGTTCCCAGGTCTTCATGAATTTCTGTATATATTGAACCTCCCGGAGATAAGTGCGATAAACTAAAATCCGCAATGGCCTGATAAAAGACCAGCGGATCGTTATCGGGAACAAAAAGCGCCATGGCAGGCTCATGCTCCAGAACATTGGGGTTCATTTGGGCTTTGTCTTTCAGCGGCACATAGGGCGGATTACTGATAATGATATCAAACACCGGCAATTGATCTCTTTGTTGCGGATCCAGGAAATTCAGTTGTTGAAATTGCACAGCCGCTCCCATGATACCTGCATTTTTAGCAGCCACTTCCAGGGCAGTTGCACTCATATCACAGGCCCAGACTTCGGCTTTACGGATCCTTCTTTTTAAGGATATGGCGATACAGCCGCTACCCGTGCCGATATCCAGAATTTTTAATGTATCAATGGGGAATTTGCAATGGGCAATCACCCATTCCACCAGCTCTTCAGTCTCCGGACGGGGAATCAGCACCTGGTTATTCACATAAAAACGAAAGCCACAGAACCAGGATTCATTCAGTACATATTGAACCGGTTCATGCTTTATTAATCGTTGGGTGATCGCTTGTAAACGGGTTTCTTCCTCAGCAGTGATGGCAGCATTTTTATAAATCATGCGCTCAGCTTTTTTGGAGCCGGTCAGGTTTTCCATCACCCAGTCAGTCATGGCAGCTGCTTCCCCTTCAGGATAGATCTCCCGAAGTTTATTCAGCAAGTAAAAATTGGCTTCCTGCATGGTCATGAGGACAAACATACGAAGGGAAAGGGATTTGTTTGGCTGGCTGATTGATCTCCTGTTTCTTCCACCGGATAAAAGATATATTTGCTGACTTTCATTTAATCGTCACTCATGTCACTCCACGATCATTATATGCAAAGATGCCTGTCGCTGGCCCTGAAGGGAGAAGGCACTGTTGCACCGAACCCGATGGTGGGGGCGGTGCTGGTTGCCGAGGACCGGATCATTGGTGAGGGCTGGCACGAATCTTTTGGCGGACCACATGCGGAAGTCAATTGTCTCCATTCGGTAGCGGAGAAAGACAAATACCTGATTGAGCAGTCAACGCTATATGTGTCGCTGGAACCCTGCAATCATTTTGGGAAAACCCCACCCTGTACGGATCTGATCATCAAGTATGATATACCCAAGGTCGTGATTGCCTGCAGGGATCCCTTTGAAGAGGTGAATGGAAAAGGAATCGAGCGATTAAGGGAGGCAGGTGTGGAAGTAATCACCGGGGTATTGGAAAAGGAAGCCATTGAATGTAACAAACGATTTTTTACTTTTCATACAAAGCAAAGACCATATATCATATTGAAATGGGCGCAGACAGCCGACGGATGGATGGGGAAGAAGGGAGGTGATCGGCTGCTGATCAGCAATGAATATACAAACCGGCTGGTGCATCAGTGGAGAGGAGAGGAGGCGGCAATCATGGTGGGTACCCAAACCGCATTAGCCGATAATCCGGCACTCACGAATCGGTTGTCGCCGGGTACAAGTCCTGTGCGATTAGTAATCGACCGCAACCTGCAACTACCTGCTCAGTTGCATGTACTCGATGGGGCAGTCAAAACGATTGTATTCAATACTTTGAAGCAGGAAGAGCAGGGGAATATTTTGTATAGCCGGCTAAGCAATGAAAAAAACCTGCTGCCGCAAATCCTGCAGGTTCTTTATAAAATGAATATACAAAGTGTACTGGTAGAAGGCGGTGCCCAAACCCTTCAATCATTTATTGACCATGAATGCTGGGACGAGATCCGTATTATTCAATCGGCTACAGCAGCACCTGCTTTCCTGAATAATGAAGAAGGCATAGCTGCACCGTTGCTACCTGCCAGCACCCATATCTCCCACGAAAAAATAAAATCTGACAGCATAGACATTTATACCAACCCCCATTCTATATCCTCTCCCGCCTCTAAGTACTTAATATCATAATATCCCAATATCTTAATAAATTACCACCGCCTTCGCTAAGGCTACGGCGGGCGACCCGCCTTCGCTAAGGTTACGGCGGGCGAAGCAATACCCAATATCTAATACCCAATAACTAATACCTAATAACTAATACCCAATCTTGCATTCTTTCTACCATACCATCCTCCAACCCACCCAGGCCGAGTTTCGGGACCGGGGCAGCAAATTCATTGCCTATGCTTATCCGATAACGGATATCGCTGAGTTCAAAGAGAAATTAGCGGCATTAAAAAAAGAGCATCCCAAGGCCGTGCATCATTGTTTTGCTTATCGGATTGGCATGGATGGAAATGTATTCCGGGTCAGTGATGATGGGGAGCCTTCCGGCTCTGCAGGAAGGCCGATCCTGGGGCAGATTGATAGTAAGGAACTCACCAATGTGGCAGTAATTGTGGTTCGTTATTTTGGCGGGACCTTACTCGGGGTACCCGGACTCATTAACGCTTATAAGACCGTAACACAGGAGGCATTAGCCAATGCGGCTGTTATTCAAAAACCTGTGCTGGTTAATTACCGGCTGCAATTTGATTATTCCAGAATGAATGATGTAATGCGGCTGGTCAAACAGTTTGACTGTGCCGTGTATAAACAGGAGACGCTGTTATTCTGTCTGCTCGAGATCGGAATACCCATCAATGAGTCGGATCGGGCGCTTGAAAAATTAAATGAACTCAGAGGCGTGGAGTCGGAAAAAATCTAATTAACTTCAGAGGAGCTATTTCACAGGGCTTTACTATTTCCTTTCAAAAAGGTTATCTTCAGTTCACCTAAATCTGATTTATGAAATCTCTTTTTACATCGCTGTCTATGCTTTTGGTTGTTATTGTTAATTGTCAGGAAAAAGTTGATCTGGCTGCGGTAACTAAACTGAAAGACGAGGGGTTGAAAAACTCCAAAGTGATGAATTATGCTTTCTACTTAACAGATGTAAGTGGTTCCCGGTTAACCGGTTCACCCGGATATTTGAGGGCCGCCAACTGGGCGAAAGAAGAGTTGACCAGGATGGGTCTGGTGAATGCCCAACTGGAGCCCTGGGGAGATTTCGGAAAAGGATGGCAGCAGGAGAAATGTTACCTGGCCATGACAGCACCTTATTATCAGTCATTGATCGCTATTCCCCGTGCCTGGACAGGAAGTACTCCGGGGAAAAAACCAATGACAGGAGAAGTGGTTTTGGTTAAAGCAAAGGACTCTGTTGAACTCATGCAGTATGCAGGTAAATTAAAAGGGAAGATCATCATGCAATGGACGGCTGCTACCGTCAAACCATCATTTGAAGCTGACGGATCACGTTTCGCAGATTCTGTATTAGAAAAAATGGCGAATGCGAAATTGCAAGTACCTGCACAAGGTCAGGGCCAGGGCAGGCCACAAGGAGCACCCGGAGGAGGATTCAATACGCAAAGAAGATTGGCCGAACTGATCAATGCAGAACAACCGGCTTTAATACTCACCATGAATCAAAGAGGAAATGATGGAACTGTTTTTGTCAGCAGCGGAGGTTCGTTTGCAAAAGATGCTGCTATCGCACCTGCATCCGTGGCTTTATCTTCTGATGATTTTCTTCGAATACAGCGGATGCTGGAGGCGGGTACACCGGTTACACTGGAAGCCGATGTCAAAACACAATTTTTTGATGAGGATTTAAAAGGATACAATGTAGTGGCGGAGATTCCCGGCTCTGATCCATTATTGAAAGATGAACTGGTGATGCTGGGTGGTCACCTGGATTCCTGGCATGGAGCCACCGGAGCTACGGATAATGCAGCGGGTTGTTCAGTGATGATGGAAGTAGTTCGCTTACTGCAATCTACCGGTTTAAAGCCTCGTCGTACGATCCGGATTGCGTTATGGGGTGGAGAAGAACAGGGACTGATTGGCAGCCGTAATTATGTGACCAATCATTTTACAGATTCAGTTGCCAGGAGCAAGGTATCGGCTTATTATAATCTGGATAACGGAACCGGAAAGATTCGGGGCATATACCTGCAGTCAAACCCCAATGTAAAAGACCTGTTTGCCTCCTGGCTGGAGCCTTTCAATGAAATGGGAGCGAAAACAGTTACCATCAGCAATACAGGTGGTACGGATCATCAGTCGTTTGACAGACTGGGCATTCCTGGTTTCCAGTTTATACAGGATCCGATTGAATACGATACGAGGACCCATCATACCAATATGGATACCTATGATCACCTGATTGCGGATGACCTGAAACAGGCATCAGTGATTATTGCATCATTTGTTTATCATACAGCACAAAGGGATGAAAAGATTCCGAGGAAGCTGGCTACAGGTCAGAGAGGTTTTTAGTAAATTATTTTTTAAACATCCCGCTCACCACCAATTCCTTACTTCCTGCTGTGTGTACATAAAAGCCCTCACCTGATTTGGTGCCGAGTTTACCTGCGGTAACCATATTCACCAGTAATGGACAGGGAGCGTATTTGGGATTGCCAAAGCCATCATGTAATACCCGGAGAATGGCCAGGCATACATCCAGTCCGATAAAATCGGCCAGTTGCAGCGGCCCCATCGGGTGGGCCATACCCAGTTTCATCACCGTATCTATTTCTTCCACTCCGGCCACGCCTTCATATAAACTATAAATGGCTTCATTGATCATGGGCATCAGGATCCGGTTGGCGATAAATCCGGGATAGTCATTCACCACACAGGGCGTTTTGCCTAATTGGCGGCTGAGTGCCACAATGGTTTCTGTTACTTCTTTGGATGTGGCATAGCCATTGATGATCTCCACCAGTTTCATTACTGGTACCGGATTCATGAAATGCATGCCGATCACTTTGGCATCGCGGTTGGTAACGGCCGCTATTTTGGTAATGGAAATAGAAGAAGTATTGGTCGCCAGGATAGCATCCTTTGGCGCAAACTTGTCGAGCTGCTGGAATATCTCCAGTTTCAAATCCACATTTTCCGTAGCGGCTTCCACCACCAGTTCAGCATCTTTTACACCCTCAATCATATTGGATTGAATGGCGATATTAGCCAGTGTCTGGTCCTTCAGTTCTTTACGAATGATTTCCTTCGCCACCATCCGGTCCAGGTTTTTGCCAATCGTCACCAATGCCCGTTCCAATTGGTTATGCGATACATCCACCAGTGTTACTTTGAATCCATGTTGTGCAAATACATGTGCAATACCATTTCCCATGGTGCCGGCGCCGATGACGGAGATACCCCCATTGATAGTCATATGATTTTTATTTTATCTGGCCCCTAAAGGGGGGATTGTAAATTTTCCCTTTAGGTAAAATTGTTTATAAGAAAACAAAAGTAAGGAGATTGATCCTGAACCAAAATGATCCATATCAAATGGTATTCTATTTCAGGAAAGAATTTAATAGTTCAAATCGCAGTAGGATTATAAGCATATTTGATAAATCAATTTATATCCCCCTCAGTATTGGTTAAGGTATATCCCTTTTAAGGGTTGGGGGTAGGGGCTGGGGTATCACCCTTTTAGGGGCTGGGGGTTATTTACTTTTAAAATCACCGCGCTTCCATGCCTCAATAAAACTGGCCCAGGCGGCCGGGTTGAAGAGATTTTGCGGCGGCAGGGCACCCTGATAAACCGCTTTATTGGCAATTTTATTAAACTGAATACGGGTGGCTTCACCGCCATCACCAGGGATGGTACGCATCCAGGCCCTGCGGTTGGCGGCACTGGTGTTTTTGCGGGCTATTTCGATATCATCATCCGGTACCTTGGCGTTTACAAAATCCCGGGCAAACTGTTCCGGTGTAGGTCGGGGTTTGATGATCGTAGCCGGCAAATAAACAGTATCAATGACCATTAATTGAACCAGACTATATTGATTGCCTTCCAGATTCCTTGGTATTGTAACGGTCTTTGATTTATAAGTTACGTGTGTAAATTCAACCAGGTCTCCTTTTAATACTACAATGGAAAAAACACCCTGAGCATTGGTAATCGTGCCCCGGTTTTGACCCTTGACCACAATACTCACGGCAGGTATCCCCACCAGGCTGTCAGCCGTCATCACCACGCCGAATAATTGTACAACAGAGTCGCGGGTTGTTTCAAACTGGGCCCTTACTGCCTGGGTGCCAAGCAGCAGGGTAATCATGGTAAAAAGCAGAAATTTTCTCACAGGCTTCAAAATTAGGCAGTTGTTATTGAAATAGTAAAACAAAAGAGGGTGCTGAATGTTTAACTTTGCCCTGAAAGACGAGTTTTAACAAATACTTGAAGAATGACTACAGAAAAAATACTGGAAGCACTCAGTAATGTACAGGAACCTGACCTGGGTAAGGACCTGGTGACCCTCAACATGGTAAAAGATGTGGCGGTCAACGGCAATGATGTTTCATTTACGGTAGTACTGACGACACCTGCCTGTCCCATGAAAGACATGATCAAAAATGCCTGCGTGAATGCAGTGAAGTTGCTGGTAAATAAAGAAGCAAATGTGCAGGTGAATTTTACCTCCAACACTACTACAAAAAGAACAGACGAGGGAAATGTTCTGCCAAGAGTAAAAAATATTATTGCCGTTATCAGTGGCAAGGGTGGAGTGGGTAAATCAACCGTGGCCGCCAACCTGGCCCTGGCCCTCTCACAGGGCGGCGCAAAAGTTGGTTTGATGGATGCAGATATCTACGGACCCAGTGTGCCAATCATGTTTGGTGTAAGGGGAGAAAGACCCATGATGGTTGATGTGGGTGCCGAAAAACCCATGATTGCTCCCCTGGAAAGATATGGTATCAAACTGATCAGTATCGGCTTACTCGTTGATGAAAAGAATGCAGTGGTATGGCGCGGCCCGATGGCCAGCAGTGCGATCCGGCAGTTTATCACGGATGTGTTCTGGGATGAACTGGATTACCTGGTAGTGGATATGCCTCCGGGAACCGGCGATATTCACCTGACCCTGATGCAAACCGTTCCGGTTACAGGAGCCGTGATTGTAACCACCCCGCAGGATGTGGCATTAGCCGATGCAAAAAAAGGAATTGCCATGTTCGGACAGGCACAAATGAATGTACCCATCATCGGACTGGTTGAAAACATGAGCTATTTCACTCCGGCAGAATTACCGGATAACAAATATTATATTTTTGGAAAGGAGGGTGGTAAGCGACTGGCAGATGAATATGATATTCCTTTCCTCGGTCAAATCCCCCTGGTACAAAGCATCCGCGAAGGCGGTGACCTGGGTATACCGGTGATGATGGGAGATGAAAGCATCACCAAGAAAGCATTCCAGGATTTTGCTTCCATTGTGGTGCGCAGCATCGCCATGCGGAATGCCAATATGAAGGCAGAAAAAATTGCAGAGACGGTCTAATGTTCAGCTGTTAACAGTTACACAGTCATTGTCAACTTTCCACTTTCAATTTTGAATTTGTTATGTATAATCTTCCCTACTTTAAAAGCGGTAATTCCGGGGAAGTCCTTCAGTTCATGAAGGACCATCCTTTTATTATGCTGACAGGAGTTGATGCCAACAACCATCCTATAGCTACTCAGGTGCCGGTATTTATGGATGAGAAGGACGGAAAAATTTTTCTCTCAGGCCACATGATGAGAAATGCCGACCACCAGAAAGCTTTTGCCCAAAATTCCAATGTACTGGCCTTATTCACCGGCCCGCATGCTTATGTAAGTGCTACCTGGTATGGAAATCCGCATATGGGCAGTACCTGGAATTATATGACTGTTCATGCAAAAGGAACCATTCTTTTTCAGGATGGCGATGCGATTCCGGCCGCACTGGAAAGACTGAGTCTGCATTATGAAAAAGGAAATCCTGACTCCTCAACAGTATATCATAATCTTCCGGCTGAATACACAGAAAGAATGCTGAAAGGAATTCTGGCATTTGAAATTGAAATCACAGCCATTGATCATGTGTTCAAACTCAGTCAGAACAGGGACCAGCAAAGTTTTGAAACCATTATCAGCCGGCTGAAAGAACAGGGTGGCGATGCGCAACTGATTGCAGCAGAAATGGAACAACGAAAATCTAAACTCTTCTCCTCATGAAATCCGCAGGCAGCATCTTCTTCATTTTAATATTCCTGTCCTGCACCAATACCAGGAAGATGAAAGACAATCATTCCCCCGCTGCCGGCACCACTTATCAAAGAGAAGCATTTGATCTGCAGGGACACCGGGGCTGTCGTGGCCTCATGCCTGAGAATACGATTCCCGCCATGCTCCATGCCATTGATCTGGGTGTTACCACGCTGGAAATGGATGTAATAATCACGAAAGACAAAAAAGTTGTTCTTTCCCACGAGCCATGGTTCGGAAAGGAAATCACGACACTGCCAGACGGTAAATATATTGGGGAGAGAACGGAAAGGACTTACAATATATTCTGGATGACTTATGAGCAGACAAAGGATTTTGATGTGGGGATGAAACCTCATCCGCGTTTTCCACAGCAGCAAAAGATGAAGGTGAATAAGCCATTATTGGAAGCTGTATTTGATAGTGTGACACAGGCCATGATGACCAGAAAAAGACCACCCCTTCAATATAATATTGAAACAAAGACCAACCCCGAAGGCGATGGCGTTTTTCATCCTAAGCCAGCAGAATTTGTAGACCTGCTGATGGAAGTGATTATCAGAAAGGGGATGACCGATTTTGTAACCATTCAGTCTTTTGATTTCAGAACCCTGCAATACCTCCATGAAAAATACCCATCCGTAAAAACAGCGATGCTGGTGGAGGATTATGATAAGCTATCACTGAACGATCAGCTCCGGAAATTAGGTTTTACCGCAACGATTTATAGTCCACATTTTTCATTGGTGAATGCCGCACTGGTTAAGCAATGTCATGATAAAGGGATGAAGCTGATTCCCTGGACCGTGAATGACAAAAAAACAATCAATGAATTGAAGGCATTGGGAGTGGATGGTGTGATTTCTGACTATCCCAATCTTTATGCTGAATAAACATTAAAATTCAGGCAGATTTTTCTCATTGAGTCCGAGCCAGTCAAGCGCATTGCGGTACAACAATTTTCTGCTTGTCTTTTTGCCAAGGTCCATTTTCTCAATCAGTTTGCCGGGATGATGTTCTCCCAATGGAAAAGGGTAATCACTACCCAGACAAATTCTGTTTTCTCCCATTGTATCCAATAAAAAACGGAAGGCATCTTTATCATGCACCAGACTGTCTACCCAAAAGCGGTCGAGGTAATTTTTGGGATTAACAGGATTGTCAACGGCCACCAGGTCGGGCCTTACTTTAAAGCCATGTTCAATTCTTCCGAGAGTAAATGGGAATGATCCGCCACCATGGGCAAATGCAATACGGAGTTTGGGAAACTTTTCAAATACACCGGCAAAGATCATGGAGCAAATCGCTCTGGCAGTTTCGGCGGGCATCCCTACCAGCCAGGGCAGCCAGTATTTCTCCATCTGGGTTTCTCCCATCATTTCCCAGGGATGAATAAAAAGTGCAGTACCCAATTTTTCTGCAGCCGCATAAAAGGGAAAGAAGGCCGGATCTGATAAATTTTTTCCATTGATATTGGAACCGATTTCAAGTCCGGGCATCTTCAGTTCTTTGATACAACGCTCCATTTCCCGAATGGCCAAATCGGTATCCTGCATCGGAACAGTTCCCAGTCCGATAAAATGATGAGGATCCCTGCTAACTGTTTCGGCTATATGATCATTGAAGAAACGGGATGTTTCGAGTCCATCGGATGCTTTGGCCCAATAATTAAACAGTACCGGGATGGTGGATAGTACCTGGATATCAACTTTTGTGTCCTCCATCTGTTGTTTGCGGTCTTCCGTCTCGTAACAGTTTTTTTCCACGACCCGAAAAACTTTGTCGCCCTTCATCATACAGGCTTCGCAGTTCCGGTGTTCCAGGTGGATGAATTCGCCGTAACCAAACTTTTGGGTCCAGTTGGGCATCACGGCAGGCATGATATGGGTGTGGATGTCGATTTTCATTTCAGGCAAAGCCGCTACATTAGAATACTAAGTCGCAGAAAGGGTTGGCGGCAATTTGAACTCCTTTCTTCCCGGATAGATTTTGGTTCTTACTTTTTTGTTTCTTGTATCTTGTTTCTTTTTATTTTTTCAATGGTGGTTCCATCACCGACCCGCATTTCTCACAGGTTCGGTGCAGTGTATTTTCCCAAAATCGATTCATCACCGGCGGCAGCTGCTTCACAATATCATCCACATGCAGGGTTTCTTCATATAATTTATGTCCGCATTTTTCGCAGAACCATAAAAAGCCATCATCCTCACTGTCTCTTTTCTTTTCGATCACCAATCCGACTGTATTGGGTCCGCGTTGTGGTGAATGTGGTGTTTTAGGAGGCAGCAGGAAGATTTCTCCTTCTTTGATCGGAATATCTTTGAATTCACCATTATCGATGATTTTAACAACGATATCTCCTTCCACCTGGTAATACAATTCTTCGGTTTCATTAAAGTGATAGTCTTTCCGGGCATTGGGCCCACCCACAATCATCACAATAAAATTTTCGGCATCTTTATAAATGCACTGGTTGCCGACAGGCGGTTTGAGCAGATCACGATTTTCGTCGATCCATTTTTTAAGGTTGAAAGGGGCGATAACTGACATATGGCAGGTGTTTGAAGCGTGATTGAAGTCGAAAAATTACAACTATTTTCTTTAGGTTTGAAGAGGAATGAGGATTAGGTATTGGATATTAGGTATTAGGAATTGCTTTGCCCTATGTAGCTTTAGCGTAGGAGGGAGTATTAGATATTAAGATGTTGGGATATTGAGGTTCCCGACCTGCTTGCGGGTATTCAGGTAGATATTGTGAGGATATTTGATATTAAAGGCCGTTTATTGGGTTGGCTGATAAATAAAAAAAATGAATCTATCATTAGAAGAAAAATTCGCGGTGGTTTGCGGCAGTACGCAGGGGATTGGTTTGGCTATTGCGGAAGAACTCGCACTGTTAGGGGCCAGTTGTACCCTGCTGGCCCGGAATGAAGCCGCACTACAAGAGGCGCTACAAAAATTAGATACTTCCGCTAAGCAACAGCATGGCTACCTGGTGGCAGATTTTAATCAGCCTGATCAGTTAAAGAAAGTGATAGAAGCACATGTTGCCGGTCATCCGGTACATATCCTGATCAATAATACCGGTGGTCCACCTGCAGGTCCCATCATTGACGCAAGTGAAGAAGCATTCCTCAATACCTTCAACCAGCACCTGATTTGCAATCATATCCTCAGCAAAGCCGTCGTGCCTTCGATGAAGAAAGAAGGCTATGGCCGTATCATCAATATCATTTCCACTTCTGTAAAAATCCCCTTGAAAAACCTGGGGGTCAGTAATACCATCCGTGGGGCGGTGGCGAGTTGGGCTAAAACCATGGCCAATGAATTAGGGCAGTTCAATATCACGGTCAATAATGTTTTGCCGGGCTTTACCGCTACACAGCGATTAGCAACCCTGATTGATAATATTGCCAGAAAAGGAAACACAGTGGCAGCGATAGTGGAAGATAACATGAAAGAAGAAGTGCCGATGAAACGTTTTGCCAATGCATCAGAAGTGGCAGCGGTGGCCGCTTTTCTGGCTTCACCCGCTGCTTCATATGTCAATGGCACCAGTATACCGGTTGACGGAGGCCGTACCGGAAGTATTTAAATCAATACAATCACATTCAACGAACAGTTGTCCATGAAACCGGAGATCCCTTACCACCTGGAAAATTATATCGGAGGAAACCTGATCGGTCCGTTATCGGGGAATTTCATAGATAATGTAAATCCAGCTACCGGGATGGTAGTCTCTCAAATTCCGGATAGTAATGTGAAAGATGTCAATGCCGCTGTGGTGGCTGCTAAAAAAGCTTTTCCTCAGTGGAGTACAACCAC
Organism: Chitinophagaceae bacterium; assembly: GCA_016720745.1. GTDB lineage: Bacteria > Bacteroidota > Bacteroidia > Chitinophagales > Chitinophagaceae > JJ008. The sequence continues at coordinate 314,818 of JADKKA010000022.1, forward strand.
TACAGAAGAAAGATTCAGAATATTGAACCGGATCGCGGAAGGAATTGAATCGAACCTGGAAAAACTGGCACTGGCAGAATCGGATGATAATGGTAAACCTGTTTGGCTGAGCCGAATGGTTGACATCCCAAGGGCGGCTGCTAATTTTCGTTTTTTTGCCACGGGAATCATGCATTTTGCTTCAGAGAGCCATGTGATGGAAGACAAAGCGGTGAATTATACTTTAAGGCAACCCATCGGTATTGTAGGCTGTATTTCTCCCTGGAACCTGCCGCTTTATTTATTTACCTGGAAAATTGCTCCTGCCCTGGCCGCAGGTAACTGTGTCCTTGCCAAACCCAGTGAAGTAACTCCGGTAACAGCCTATCTCTTATCTAAAATTTGCATGGAGGCCGGACTGCCACCGGGGGTACTGAATATCATACATGGTACCGGACCTGGTGCAGGAGAACATATCGTAACGCATCCGGATGTTAAAGCCATTTCATTCACCGGAAGCACAAGGGCCGGAGCAAGGATCGCTTCTCTGGCAGCTCCCAAATTCAAAAAATTATCTCTGGAACTGGGCGGTAAAAATCCTGCCATCATTTTTGCGGATTGCGATTGGGAAAAGATGCTGAATGATACCATCCGTTCTTCTTTCAGTAACCAGGGAGAAATTTGTTTATGTGGCAGCCGGATTTTAATAGAAGCATCCGTCTATGAAAAGTTCAAAGCTGACTTTGTGGAACGGACAAGTCAATTGAAAGTAGGTGATCCTTTAGCAGCGGATTCAAAGCAAGGAGCGATTGTGAGTAAAATGCATTTTGAAAAAATACTTCGTTGTATAGATACGGCTAAACAGGAAGGAGGGAAAATACTTTGTGGCGGTCATCCGGTAAAACCAGAAGGCCGTTGCGCCAATGGTTATTTTATAGAACCTACGGTGATCGAAGGACTGGGTCCCGATTGCCAAACCAACCAGGAAGAAATTTTCGGACCCGTAGTGACGCTGCAATCTTTTACATCTGAAGCAGAAGCGCTGCACCTGGCTAATGCCAGCAGTTATGGATTGGCAGCTACGATCTGGACACAGGATATTTCCAGGGCTAACCGGGTAGCTGCCCAACTGGAATCCGGAATTATCTGGATCAATTGCTGGTTGTTACGTGACCTGCGTACACCCTTTGGTGGCATGAAGAACAGCGGGGTGGGAAGGGAAGGAGGCTGGGAAGCTTTGCGGTTTTTTACGGAGGCGAAGAATGTTTGTGTGCAGTTGTAGGGATTAACTATTGAGAAAAAATATTAACCGCAGAGAAAAGAGAGCGATGAGTTTTCGCGGAGAAGAATATTAACCGCAGAGAAAAGAGAACTTTGAGTTTCGCGGAGATAAAACAGCATACTACTCTGCGTATTCTCTTTTATCTCTCATTCTCTGCGGTAAAAAAAACACTATGTCTGAAATTATTAATACTTCCAACGCTTCCACTCCCCTCGGAGCTTATCCGCATGCCCGAAGGGTCGGGAACCTGTTGTTCCTGTCAGGAATCGGACCCCGGAGTCCGAAAGATAATTCCATACCCGGACTGGAGCTGGATCCTGCCGGAAATATAGTGAACTACGACATTGAAGCGGAATGCCATTCCGTTTTTGCCAATGTAAAAGCCGTACTGGAAGCCAGTGGCAGCAGCTGGGACAAAATGGTAGATGTAACCGTTTTTCTGACTAACATGAAAAAAGATTTTCCCGTCTATAATAAAATTTATGCGGAGTATTTTACATCGGTACAGGCCTGCCGCACTACCGTGGAAGTAAAAAGTTTACCGACACCCATTGCTATTGAATTAAAAGTAATTGCTACGATTGACTGATGTATCACTAATTATTGACCATGAGTTTTCAAAACACACACGCTTTTGCAAAGGAACTGGATGCCCAGGATGAACTGAGGAGTTTCAGAGATCAGTTTTATATTCCAATGGTCCATGGAAAGGAAGCCATCTATTTCACCGGCAATTCACTCGGACTTCAGCCCAAAACCACACAGGATTATGTGCTCAATGAGTTGGAGGACTGGGCCAGTTTTGGAGTGGAAGGTCATTTTCATGCGCGACAGCCCTGGATGCCCTATCATGAAATTTTTCCCCGATTACTTTCCCCGGTTGTCGGAGCAAAAGAAAATGAAATCGTGGTGATGAATCAGTTGACGGTGAACCTGCATCTCTTAATGGTTAGTTTTTACCGGCCTACCCGTCAGCGTTATAAAATCATCTGTGAAGCCAAAGCCTTCCCTTCTGATCAGTATGCTTTCGAATCCCAGGTAAAGTTTCATGGGCTGAACCCGGATGATGCGATTATTGAAGTGAGCCCGAGAGAAGGAGAATACCGCATCCGCACGGAAGATATTTTAGCAGCTATTTCGCAGCATGGGAATACGGTAGCACTGGTTCTTTTTGGCGGGGTCAACTACTATACGGGTCAGCTGTTTGATATAAAAGCCATCACCGAAGCAGCACAACAGGTAGGGGCCTATGCAGGTTTTGATCTGGCACATGCGGCCGGGAATGTGGAACTGAAATTACATGACTGGCAGGTTGATTTTGCCTGCTGGTGTTCCTATAAATACCTGAACAGCGGACCGGGCGGAGTGGCAGGCGTTTATATTCATGAAAAGCATGTGGCTGATCCGTCCATTCCCCGTTTTGCAGGTTGGTGGGGATACAAAAAGGAAACAAGGTTTAAAATGGAAAAAGGTTTTCAGCCAATTCCAACAGCAGAAGGCTGGCAACTGAGCAATGCACCCATACTAAGTATGGCAGCACATAAAGCATCACTGGATATTTTTGATGCTGCAGGCATGGACCGGCTGCATGAGAAAAGAAAAAAACTGGCAGCTTTCCTTCATTTTGTATTACAGGAACTGAATCAACAGGATCAGCATCCAATCATTGAAGTGATTACTCCGGCTGTAGAAAGTGAAAGAGGCTGTCAGGTATCTATGCTGATGCTGAAGAACGGCAGAGCAGTATTTGAATCACTCACCCAACAGGGAGTGATTGCAGACTGGAGAGAACCCAATGTTATCCGCGTGGCACCGGTTCCTTTATATAATACATTTGAAGATATTTTTCGGTTTGGGGAGATTATTCATCACAGCATCCAACAATTAAAGTCATGAGTGCAGGGATTAACAAAAATATTACGATCATTGGCGCGGGCCTGGTGGGCTCCCTGCTTTCCATTTATCTGGCCAGACGCGGGTATAAAGTATCCGTCTATGAACGGCGTGGAGATATGCGCCGCGAGAAAATGAGTGCGGGCCGGTCCATTAACCTGGCCCTGAGCGATCGTGGTTTACTGGCATTGGAGAAAATGGGTCTGGCCGATGCCATTCGTGATATCTCTATCCCTATGCATGGCCGCTTTATCCATCACCAGGATGGAAGCACGGCTTTTCAGCGATATGGAAAAGAAGGACAGTATATCAATTCTGTTTCGAGGGCTACACTCAATACCAAACTGATGGATCTGGCAGAAGAAGCAGGTGTCAGTATTTATTTTAATGAGAAGCTGGATAAAATAGACTGGAAAAAAGAACAGATCAGTTTTGAAAATACAGCCGGACAGTCTTTGCCTCCTTCCCAAACCGATCTCTTGTTTGCTGCCGATGGTGCTTTCTCGGCTGCCCGTTTACAACATCAGTTACAGCATGACCAGTTCAATTATAGTCAGTATTATATTGATTGCGGGTACAAGGAATTAACCATTCCTCCCACTGCCGAGGGCGAATTTGCGATGGAGAAAAATGCCTTGCATATCTGGCCACGGAAAGATTATATGCTGATTGCCCTGCCCAACCTGGACAAGAGTTTTACCTGTACCTTGTTTTTCCCTTTTAAAGGGGAAGCTTCTTTTGAAAAATTAAACAGCCGGGAACAGGTGAAATCCTTTTTTGAAAAAATATTCCCGGATGCAGTTTCGCTGATGCCGGATTATTGCGATGAGTTTTTCGCCAATCCAACATCTTCACTGGTTACGGTGAAATGCTTTCCCTGGATCAGGGATGACCGCTTTGCACTGATCGGTGATGCGGCACATGCGATCGTACCATTTTTTGGGCAGGGAATGAATTGTGGTTTTGAAGATTGCCGGGTCCTGGATGAACTGATTGACAAACACCAGCACAACTGGAAGTCCATTCTGCAGGAATACCAGGCATTGCGAAAACCCGATGCCGATGCGATTGCCGATCTGGCCATTAATAACTTTACCGAAATGCGGGAAAAAACAGCTGACCCTGTTTTTTTATTTCAGAAAAAGATTGAAGCAAGATTACATGAAAAATACCCGGAAGAATGGATACCGGCCTATAGCCAGGTAACATTCAGTCCGCATATCCGCTACAGTGAGGCCCTCCGCAGAGGACAACAACAGGAAGCCATTATGCAACAGGTGATGCAATGGCCGGGAATAGAACAAAACTGGGAATCTGACGAAACACTGGCCAGGATCATTCAGCTCATCCGCTGATGGAGGTACAGAGTTTATTATTAGTTTTACAAGCTGCATGACAAGACAACAACTTATTGAACAAATCAGGAGAAAGAAAAGCTATCTCTGTGTAGGACTGGATACCGATGTGACCAAAATCCCCGGGCATCTCTTATTGGGCCCTGAGCCGGTACTCAGTTTCAACAAAGCCATCATTGATGCCACCCGTGATTTTTGTGTGGCCTATAAAATCAATACGGCATTTTATGAAGCGATGGGGGCCAAAGGCTGGGAGATCATGGAGAAAACAGTAGCCTATATTGGTCAGGATCATTTTACCATTGCTGATGCCAAGCGGGGTGATATTGGTAATACGGGAGATCAGTATGCCAAAGCTTTTTTTGAGACCCTGCCTTTTGATTCCGTAACAGTGGCTCCCTACATGGGCCGGGATAGTGTGATGCCTTTTTTAAAACACGAGGGGAAGTGGGCTATTGTATTGGGACTAACCTCCAATGAAGGCAGCAGGGATTTTCAAAAACTGGATTTATTTGATGCGGATAAAATCAATAATAGTCTGAAGAATTTGGTACTGTCACCCTTTGTGTTTGAAAAAGGTGCAGATACGGAACTATACAAAGAAGTATTGCGTAAAGTGGCCTGCTGGGGAACAACAGAGAACCTGATGTTTGTGATCGGTGCCACCCAACCGGAAGAATTTGAAAGTATACGGAAAATCATTCCCCGTCACTTCCTGCTGGTACCCGGAGTAGGGGCGCAGGGGGGAAGTCTGAAAGATATTTCTGAAAAAGCCATGACGGAAGATTGCGGTCTGCTGGTCAACTCGAGCAGGGCAATTATCTATGCATCCGGTGGTACAGATTATGCTGAAAAAGCCCGGGCAATGGCCATTGCGGTACAGCAGGAGATGAGCGTCTACCTGTCAAAATGATCACGCTCCGTCCTGTGCTGCTTCCTTTTTCTTTTTCCTATTCTGTTTGAGAATGATGCCTTTCCTGGCACCCAGCTGAAACATCAAACAAACACTCCCGAGCAATACTATATCGAAAAGGATGTCTGACTGACGTAATCTTTCGCCTGCCTGCTTGCTGACAAGAATAATGAAGAAAAGGAAGAACAGGATCCAGGCATGTCTGATTTCATTTGTACGGCTGATCAAAGAAGAGATGAGTCCGCCGGCAAAGGCGGCGATAGAAAACCAGAGGATCACAGAACTGAAGAAAATGAGGTCGTTCCTGGTAACCACATCGCCAGCTTCTCCCCAATGGAATTCAAGATAACGATCAGCAATCATCATCTCTAAGGGATAAAGAATAAGAGCGGAGGCAATCATTGCTACTACTCCTCCCAATATGGCAAAAAAGCTGCTGACGAATGTGTTTTCTTTTTGTTCGCTCATATGAATTATTGGCCTTCCTTGTTCTCTGGCTTACCTGGTTTAAAGCTGCCGCTGGGTTCACCATACCAGGGAACGATATCATAAATAAAGACTCCTGCCGCTACCGAGGGATCGGTTTTCACATGTTTTTCTGCTTCCTCCCTGCTGGCACAATCTAAAATAAAGAGGCCCCTCCAGGTAAAATCATTTTTTCCGAATGGCCCGGCCACTTTCAGAATTCCTTCTTTGTGCAGCTTTTCCATATTGGAAAAATGGCCTTTAAAGATGTTGCTTCTTTGTACGGAGTCGGTTATGACTTTGTCCTGCGGCCCCGTTTTTAAAATCACCATCCAGAACTGTTTAATATTGGGTTCTTTTGTTTTGCTGTCCTGTGCACAGAGCGGTAAAACGGCGAAGGACAGAAAAATGAAGAGCAGGCTGATTTTTTTCATGATTGCTTTTTTCGGGTATTGCAAAATAGTAAAAAGCGGTAGTACGGGAACTTACCGCTCATCCAAAACAATAAATTACCTTTGCACCTCATTACACATACCCATGTCAGAAGAAAAAAGCCTGAATTTTTTAGAAGAGATTATTGAAGAACACCTGAAGCAGGGAACTTACAAGAGCATTGTCACCCGTTTCCCACCGGAGCCAAACGGCTACCTGCATATTGGTCATGCCAGCAGTATCTGTCTCAATTTCGGTTTGACCAAAAAGTTCCCTGGCTATACCAATCTCCGGTTTGATGATACCAATCCTGAAACAGAGGAAACAGAGTATGTGGACAGTATCAAAGAAGATGTTCGCTGGCTGGGTTTTGAGTGGAAACATGAGCGGTATGCGAGTGACTATTTTGGCTCCTTGTACCAGTTTGCCCACCAGTTAATAGATAAAGGACTGGCCTATGTGGATGATTCCAGTTCTGAAGAGATTGCTGCTTTAAAAGGAACACCTACCGAACCGGGCAAAGACAGTCCTTACCGTAACCGATCCGTTGAAGAGAACAGGGATTTATTTACCCGGATGAAAAACGGGGAGTTTCCGGACGGTAGTCGGACCCTGCGCGCAAAAATCGACATGGCCCATATCAATATGCTGATGAGGGATCCGATCCTTTACCGGATCAAACATGCCCATCATCACCGCACAGGAGATGAGTGGTGTGTTTATCCCATGTATGATTTTGCACATGGTCAGAGTGATTCCATTGAGGAAGTCACGCATTCGATCTGTACGATGGAATTTATCCCGCATCGTGAATTATATGACTGGTTAATTCAGCAGCTGGAAATATATCCTTCTCACCAGTATGAATTTGCCCGCCGGAATATCAATTATACGGTAACCAGTAAAAGGAAATTATTACAACTGGTCAATGAAAAATATGTCACCGGATGGGATGATCCCCGCATGCCCACTATCAGCGGGCTGAGAAGAAGAGGCTATACTCCCGAAAGCATCAGGGATTTCTGTGACCGGATTGGAGTGGCCAAAAGAGATAATATGGTAGATGTGGGTCTGCTTGAATTCTGCGTTAGGGAACACCTGAATAAAATTGCACTTCGAAGAATGGTGGTATTTGATCCTTTGAAAGTAGTGATCACCAATTATGAGCAGCAGGAAGAAATGCTCCTGAGTGAAAATAACCCGGAAGATGAAGGGGCCGGTAGCCGTGAAATTCCGTTCAGCGGGGAGATTTATATTGAGCGGGATGATTTTATGGAAAACCCTCCTAAAAAATATTTCAGGCTGGCTCCCGGGCAAATGGTCCGGTTGAAAAGTGCTTATATCATCAAATGTGAAGAAGTAATCAGGGATAGCGATGGGAACATCACGGAACTCAGGTGTACTTATATCCCGGAAAGCAAAAGCGGGCATGATACCAGCGGGATCACTGTAAAAGGAACACTTCATTGGGTGAGTGCCCGGCATGCCCTGGAAGCAGAGGTAAGGATGTATGACCGGTTGTTCAGGGTCGAGGATCCGGCGGATGAGGAAGGTGATTTTAAGGACTATCTGAATCCTGATAGTTTACAGATTGTCAATAGGGTATACCTGGAACCAGCCTTGCAGGAGGCTAGCCTTGGAGAGCGGTATCAGTTCATCCGCAAGGGATATTTCGTTCTGGATAGAGAATCAGGGGCTAATTCGCTGATTTTCAATAGAACTGTTGGGTTAAAGGATAGCTGGACCAAAAAGGGCGGCTAAGGGGAGTTAAGAGGCTTTTTCCGGGCTTAAATTTCTTGTATCCACATTATCAGTAGGATAAGTTCGCACAAAAAACTTTTTTTTTCTGGACTTTTGAACTTATTTACTTTTAATTTCAATACTTTCGGGCATTATTTATAGTTTCGTTAACTACATTATGGACTTAACCAAAACAGCGCTTATATGAAAAGATTTATTACCCTTCTTTCATTTATGGGTTTTTTCTTGCTGGGAAGTGTCATTACCAATGACCTCTTTGCACAGGAAGTAAAGGAACTCAAGTCTTCCGTTGGCCGGCTGGTCAGGATTACTCCAAAACTCTCTGAGATTGACCGTAACAGTATGTACGGTCAGCCGTTTGTAATTACAAGAAACGAGAAAGGACTGATTGCACGTCAGACTCCTGAGAACATCGCTGCCAAACAGGCTTTCCTTGAAACGCTTACCCAAAGAGTAGGGGATTCAAAGCCATCAGAGGCAACTCCTTTTACTGATAACAGCATTACAAGGAATGTGCCTACTACCGGTATTAACTACAATGCGGATGGTATTACCGCAACTGGTTTCGCACCTTCTGATAACAATATGGCTGTTGGTCCAAACCACATCATTCAAATCATTAACCACTCCAGTGGTTCTGCTTTTACAATCAGAACCAAGGCTGGTGTAGTTGTACAAGGTTCAACTATTCTGTCTTCACTGACCGGACAAACCGGTGGTGGTGACCCTGTAGTATTGTACGATGCACTTGCCGGCAGGTGGTTCCTTTCTGAGTTTGACGCTGTTGGTGCCAATGGTGGTGCAGTTAATATTGCTGTATCTTCTTCATCTGATCCTGTTACCAGTACATGGGCGGTTTACCGTTATACTGATGTAACGTTCTTCCCCGACTATCCAAAATATTCAGTTTGGCATAATGCTTATTATTTAAGCACTCAGGACTTTGCACCTGGTTTTGTAGGAAGTTCTATCTGGGCTTTTGATCGTACAGCCATGCTGGCCGCTGCCCCTACTGCTACAATGGTTAGGGTAAGATTGAATTTAAGTGCTTCTACCACAACCTGGGGAATTTGTGCTGTTTCTATGGAAGGAACAACACCCTCCAACCAGAGTGGTTTCTTTGCATATAACAGGGATAATAACCTGGCTCCTGCAACTCCTGCAGATAGCGTTGGTTTAATCCAGTTTACTCCCAATTTTACAACTCCTGCCAGTTCAGTAGTTAGTCCGTCAGAAAAGTTTGCCAGCTTACCTTTTAACCTGGGTGCCGGTTCTGCTCCAACACCTGGTGGTGGTTCAATTGGTACACTGGCCGGTAAAACCATGTTCAAGCCTACTTACCGCAATTTCGGTACACACGAGTCAATCGTAATGTGCGTTACTGCCGATGCGGGTAGCGGACGTGCCGGTATTAAATGGTGGGAATTGAGAAGAACCGGAGGTGCTGGTGCATGGAGCATCTATCAGGAAGGATTATATGCTCCTGCTGATGCGATTCATCGTTTTATGCCATCAATCACCATCAGTACAAATGGTAATATCGCTATATTATATAATGCAAGTAGTGCAGCAGTACAGGGTTCACTCCGCTATACTGCCAGAAATGAGTGTGACCCGCTTGGTCAGATGACACTTGCAGAACAAATCGTTGTAAACGGATCTGCGAACAACCCCTCAGGTGCCCGTTATGGCGATTATAACTCATTGGAACTTGACCCCGTTACTCCAAACTCATTCTGGGGTACAGGTCAGTATTCTACTTCAGCTTTTGGTACATTCCAGAACTGGGGTACAAGAATCGTAAACTTTACAGTAGGCGGTGGTTGTGCTCCAACACCTGTCATTACTGCAGATGGTTACACATTGATATCTGAAAGTTGCGCTCCTGCCAACGGTGTAATTGACCCAGGTGAAACAGTAACCGTAAGCTTCTGTTTACGGAATACAGGTACCGCTGCTGCTACTAACGTAGTAGGTACATTACAAACTACTGGTGGTATCATTACTCCTTCAGGTCCGCAGAACTATGGTGCAATGAACCCGACTGACCAGGTTTGCCGCACGTTCACTTTCACAAACTCATCCGCAACCTGCGGAGCGACTATCACTCCTTCAATCCAGGTTCAGGATGGTGCTACCAATCTTGGAATTGCGAGTTTTGGAGCGATTACTTTAGGTACAACCGTAAACGTACTGGTTGAGAATTTCGATGCGGTGGTTGCTCCTGCACTTCCTGCAGGCTGGTCAACAACTGCAACCGGTGCTGCAGCAACTTTGTGGACAACATCTGCCACAACGCCTTCTTCTGCACCTAACGCGGCATTTGTAGCCAATCCGAACGCTGTTTCAGATAATCTTCTCGAATCACCAAGCTTTGTACCCAGTACAGGTGCCCGCCTCACATTTAGCAATAGTTATGCAACAGAAAGCACATTTGATGGTGGTGTTCTTGAGATTTCCATCAACGGAGGTGCATGGCAGGATATCATAACTGCTGGAGGTAGTTTTGTATCTAATGGATACAATGGTACCATTAGCGCCTCTTTCGGTAGCCCTATTGCCGGTCGTTCGGCCTGGACTGGTAGCAGTGGAGGTTATATCACAACCGTTGTTAATATGCCGGCCGCTGCCAATGGTCAGCCAACAAGAATTCGTTTCAGAGAAGCAACTGATGTCAGTGTTTCTGCTACCGGTTGGAGAGTTGATAATGTGGTTATTGCTCACCCGGCATGTTGCGGTGCGGTTTGCGTACTGACATGCCCTGCTAACATTACAACAGGTGCAACAGCTGGTCTTTGCGGAGCCAATGTAACATATCCTGCAGCGACCACTACCGGTCTTTGCGGTCCAATTACTTACTCTAAAGCTTCCGGTACATTCTTCCCTGTTGGTACAACAACTGTTAACGTAAGTACTGCATCTGGCGCTACCTGCTCATTTACAGTAACTGTAACTGATAACGTTCCGCCAACTATCACATGTCCTGCAAATATCACCGTGCCAAACAATGCAGGTGTATGTAGCGCGGTTGTGAACTATGCACTGCCTTCAGTAGTTGATAACTGTCCGCTCCCTGGTACAGTTGCGATTTCTCAGACTACAAATAATACAACGATCACTACCAATACTGGTATCTCCTGCGGCGCAGGTGCTACCCAGTGGTGGAGAGCTTACAACCTTGCTTCTTTCCCTGCCATTACCGGAGCATTTACGATCCGTACGGTAAGATTTGGTGTGGAAGTAAACAATACAGGTGTAGGCCAGACAATTACAGCTAATGTATATCGTCAAACAGGAGCTGCCTTCCCTGGTGGAACCAGAACCCTGATTGGTTCCGGAACTGTTGCGATCACAGCTGCTGCCAGTACATTCTATACGGTGAACCTGACTGCGCCTCCGACTGTAACGAATACAGATGTGATTGTAGTTGAGGTTTCCTGCCCTGTAGGTGGTGTATTCCCTGCTGCTAACGCACTGGGTGAATCCGGACCAAGCTATATTTCTTCTACTGCTTGTAGCGTACCGAATCCTGTTACACTGGCTTCAATTGGTTTCACTGCCAATCACAATATCATTGATATTGGCGGTACGATCCCTGTTATTCCTCCAGTGCTGACACAAACATCTGGTCTGCCTTCTGGTAGCGTGTTCCCTGTGGGTACCACAATTAACAGCTTTACAGCCAGAGATGCCGTAGGTAATACATCAACATGCTCATTCTCTGTAACCGTTACAGATAGTGAGACTCCAACAATTACCTGCCCTGCAAACAGAACGATCAATACACAACCTGGTGTATGTTACGGACTTGTTACCAATGCCGCTGACCTTACACCAACCTATGCTGATAATTGCGGTGTAACCAAGCTGACCTGGACCCTGAGCGGAGCCACTACCGGTTCTTCTCCTGCAACAGGTATCAACCTGGTTCCAACAACTACACAGTTTGGCCTTACCGGCAGAACAGGTGTAGGCGTTACTACCGTTACTTACACAGCTACTGATGCTGCTGGAAATATTAAGACCTGCTCATTCACAGTAACTGTAAATGATGCTTCTATCCCTGTTATCAGCGCACAGCCTGCTACAAGGTTTGTATGTGTGGGAAGTAATGCAGTATTCAGTGTAACAGCTACTGCTGGTACCGGCAACCCGCTGACCTATCAGTGGCAGCAGTGGACCGGAAGTGCATGGGCTGATATCACTGGCGCTACCGCTTCATCTTACACTATTCCTTCAGTTACATTTGCACAGAATACCAATTCTTACCGTGTAATCCTGACAGGAAGATGTTCAGATGTTACTTCTTCATTCGCAACACTGTATGTGAACCCGCTGCCAACAGTAAGTCTGGTAACTTCTATTCCTCCAGCGCTGCTGCCTGGTCAGTCACTGAATATCATTTCAACAGTTAGTATGACAGGTGGTACTTATACCTGGTTCAAGAATGGTTCTCTGATCACCAGCCCGCTGGCTGCTGGACCAGTTCTGAGCAACCTGACTGTAGATGATATCGGAACTTACCGCCTCGTGTACACAGATCCTAACGGTTGTGTTGGCACATCTGCTGATGTGGTAATCACTGGTCTGGCTTCTGAGAACCTTTGGATATATCCTGTACCAAACAACGGTACATTCCAGGTGCGTTTCTTCAACACCGCTAATGAGAATGCTACCCTCAGGGTACTGGATGAAAAAGGATCTAAAGTTTACGAGCGCTCTGTGGTTACAGGCCTGGCCTATACCCGCATCGATGTGGTACTTCCTCCGGCTATCGCTGATGGTTCTTACCTCGTTGAGCTGGTTAATTCAGCCGGCAAGCGTGTAGGTGTGAAGAAGATCATTGTAAGGAAGAAACCTTAATCGTCTAAAAGCAAAATATGGCAAAGCCATCCCGGGTCAACCGGGATGGCTTTTTTTATGGACTAGCTCTTCGCTTCTAATGTCATTGGGACTGCAGTTGGTATGGACTCTTGTTTTACCCATGTAGTAACAGCTCAGCAAAACTGCCGACAATAATTAACCCCGGCCTGCCGGCCAGCTATTTCTTTGAATGTGGGCAGCTGCTTTATCTAATAATAGTTTAGTGTGGCTACTTAAAAGGATGCCTGTGAAACCCCAGGCCGTGCTGACTCAGAGATGATGAAGGGGAGCAATCCTGTAAATTGGCACAGATTCCATAGATTCCTCCTGCAGTCATTTCATATGAATGATGTATTGCCGGTTTGGTCTTAGTCTTTCCACACCATGCAAAACCTCCAAGGGCCTAAGCCTGAAAGGTACCAGGGCTTGTTACCGGATGACTAGTTACTGAGTATGCTTCCGACTAATGCCAAAGAATAGGAGCCGCCTGCCTGCGACATGTAGTGTATACTAAAGCACTTTTAAGCATTTCCTGATGCCTGGATGTGATTGGTAATGCTTGCCTGTATTACTTTGTCAGGGTGCAGCCTGCCTCAGTATATTCTGTATGTATATTGACTTCCTTTTTCCTGTGTTTTCGGGGAACCAGGAGTATCAACGGGAGAGGGAATATTTTATAATAAACAGATATTCCTGTCACTGATTTATTCGGAAAATTGCTGGAGATCCGGGCCGCAATACAAGTGCTAAAACCTGTAACATTTGCCTGGTTAGGGAATGGCCGGGATAAATTTTGTTGTGGCCATAGGTACAAACCAATTTCTTATTTCGAATTGAAGTATAGCGAATCGAGGGTGCTGGAAATAGCCGAAAAAGGCAGAGGATTTTAGCTGTTAGTATTTATTTAATTCTGTTATATAAACCCAAGGCCGCTCTGATAATACCGTATAAACACACAACGACATCTGGTTCTTAGCGAGCCAACCGGCCTTGCGCCTTAGCGCAATCAGTTTGCTTTTCTGGATAAATAATCAGTTTATGTGGGAGTAGAAAGATGAATATTGGACGCATTAAGTGCTGTCTTAATATCCCGCCTTCGCTAAGGCTACGGTGGGCAAGCCTAATATCTCAATATCCTAATATCTAAATAACGTAATATCCCGCCTTCGCTAAGGCTTCGGCGGGCGAAGCAATACCTAATTCCAAATACCTAATCCCCAATCCCTAATCCCCATCCCTACTTCACCGGTTTTGCTTTCGGATCCCTGACAAAAAGATAAGTATCAGATTCTACAAACTCGTTGGCCTGAACCTGAACACTGAATGGTTTGCCATTCTGGATACTAAATTTCGCAGGATAAACACCATAACCGTGATTGGAGTATTTTATTCTGAATTCATTGTTATCCATATAGTCCATCACCGCAATCAGCTCGGGATGCTGTTGGAAACGGCAGAGTAACTGGTTACCGGTAACACTGATCGTCATTTTTCCGTAGACGGTATTATAAAAAGTACCGGTGAAGTCAGCTAATTTTATTTCAGGGGTATTTTTTTTATCAGCCCTGGCGTTCAAAGCAGCTACAGCATCATCCATTCTTTTTTTATTTGGTGCGAAGAAGTTCCACTGGAAATCGCTTCTATTGGTATAGGCTACATTGAGGTAAGCATCCAGCACCTGGTAACGCAGCGCTTCAAAAAAGCTCTGGTTGTCATTATTGGTGAGAATCGCGATCCCCAGTTTTTCCTCCGGAATAAAACAAACATTGGTCACCTGCCCGAATGCCCCACCCGTATGCCAGTACACCTGACGGCCATTGTAGTCGGTGGAATATAAGCCCAGGCCATAACCCCTGAAATGGGTGGGGTAATAGGGCGATTTACGGCTACCGGTCAGGATATTGATATCTCTTGTCTTTTGCAGGACCTCCCATGGAATGACCTGCCTGCCATTGTGTTTGCCACTATCCAGCTGAAACTGTATCCATTTAGCCAGATCCTTTACATTACTAACCATACTGGTAGCGGGCCCCATATTATCGATCTTATCAAAAGGGATAATCTCCAGCGGCCCGTAAAGATTATTATGCGGGTAGGCCACATTCTCATGCCGGGTAATATTGGCAGTATTCATCCAGGTATTATCCATTCCTAAAGGGGTAAGAATATTTTCAATGGTAAATGCCTCCCAGGATTTGCCGGCTACTTTTTCAAGGATACGGCCGGCAACAACAAAACCTGAATTACAATACCCATAATCCTGTCTGAATTCACCGGAAGGTTTTAAATAACGCATCTTCCAGATGATTGAATCCTTGGGCAGGCTGGAATTCCAGAAAGTAAAATCTCCCTGAAAAGTCTTTAAGCCGATCCGGTGAGACAGCATATCCCTGATGGTAGCTAAGCGGGTAGAACTGCTGTCATATAACCTGAACCAGGGTAGGTATTTGGTAACCTTATCATTCAGGGATATTTTTTTCTGATACTCCAGTAAGGCCATGTCGGTACCGGTAAAAAGCTTGGTATTGGAAGCAATGATGAATAAGGTGTTTTCATCTACGGGCTCCGGGCTATTCATGGATCTTTGTCCAAAGCCTTTGCTCAGGATCACCTTTCCATCTTTTACAATCACAATGGCCAGCCCTGGGATTTCCCATTGTTTCATGCCGCGCCTTACATAGGCGTCAAGGCTATCAGTAATAAATGGGGGTGTGCCGGATGGTAAATCAAGGGTGGATGTCTTAGAGATTCCCTCACTGATGGCCCTCGACTGATCCTCGGCTTCTTTGATCTTTTTTTCTTTCGCTGCACGATCCGCCTTTAATCGGTCTGCTGCCGGATCGTTTACAGGTACCCCGGTGGAATCTTTGCGGGTACCTGACACATTCCCAACCGTAGGAGGCTGTGCAGTGGCGATTGCCCCTGTCAGTAAAATAATCGGTAGAATTAATCTCAACCAGGTAGCAGGGTTCCGTTTCACCATCTTCATACTGTAGCTTTTTGGCGATGAAAATACCGATAAATTGGCAAGTTTTTGGAGAGTTTCAGCTGAGTGGTAAAAACTAAGCTATGGCATATATAATTCAATAAACAGGAACTGTGGCAACAGGGACATCATAGCAAAAAAAAAGCCGGTCAGCTGACCGGCTTTCAAATCTTTACATATTTTATTGAATAACCCGGATATTATAACCTAAAGAGGGTGGATTGATGCCAGCTCCGGTACAGTTCTGGAACCTGACTTCAATCGTATTTGCGGCACTCACCCTGGCCCAGGCAATAACGATTCCATTGGGTGGGGCAGTGGAGGGGGAAATAGTGACCGTAGCCCCAACGGTGGCGCCTGTAAACGCAAAACTGACCGTAATACCACCATTGGCAACAATATTAGGGGGATCAATACCAATTCCACCACTCAGGATGCCGCTCCATGCAGAACCATTGTATGATTCCAGCCTCCCGCCATTATCCGTGTTGTATCGCACCATACCGGCTACAGATGCAGCTGCGGCTGGTCTTTGTGCGCTGGTTCCTGTAGGTACAATCATGGCACTGCTGGCATTTACATCCAGT
Organism: Chitinophagaceae bacterium; assembly: GCA_016720745.1. GTDB lineage: Bacteria > Bacteroidota > Bacteroidia > Chitinophagales > Chitinophagaceae > JJ008. The sequence continues at coordinate 331,334 of JADKKA010000022.1, forward strand.
ACGGCACGGGGTGTAATGCTGCCGCCATCTGTGATCAGCACAGAGTCACCCAGCCTGTTCAAACCCTTGCTGGTATAAATGGCATAGTTTTTCCGTGGACCTGCGCCATTTACATTGTTCATAAAAATACCATACATGGTGCCATCCACGTTATTATTGAGCCCGGAAAAATTCTGTTGTAAACCATACACATTTCCTGTTACCCTTCCAGCACCGGCACCGCTTCGGGAAAGAATATTCCGGATACCCACCATTTCACCGGAATTATCCGCTATGCCATTCTGAATTCTGACTGCATTCTGTATACCAATCAGACTGCCGGATTTACCATTGCCACTGTTACGGGCAGTATTCTGTAAGCCGACAACCTGTTGTACAGAATCATTTCCTGCATGGATAATGGTATTGGAAATGCCGGAAAGCAGATCACCCTTCTGAAAGGCTTTCGGGTTCATGACACTGGCAATAGTCAATGCATTATAAACGGTGCCGTTTGGCGTATTATCCACCTCGTAAACAATATTCATATTCGGCCCGTCAAACTGCGTGGAATCTCTTTTGGAAGCAGTGGCTTTGAAAGTGTACTTGCCTCCAAAGTTTTCAACAGGGAAATCCTGTCCCAGACTATTGGTATTGGTGGCACGGTCGCTGAATACAAATTGCTTCCGTTGCGATTGATAGTAGATCGTATCACCCAATGGCAGTCCGCGATTGAGATAAACCTTATTGAGTCCGTCGAAAGTCCATTCATTAACACCGGTAGATAAAGATTGCCAGCTACTGCCATTGAAGTATTCAGGAGTCTGCAGATCCGTATTATTCCTGAACATGGCCGTAATACCAGTAGCAGGGCGTTGAGCGGTAGTACCGGAAGGAATGATCATGGCACTGGGGCTGTTAACATCCAAAACAGCCCTGGCAGTAGTAAAGAACTGATCCGTAATCAGGGTTGAATCACCCAGTCTGTTCAGGCCTTTATTGGAATAGAAAGCAAAATTTCTTCTTGGACCGGCCACATTAATTGTGTTCAGGAAAATACCATAAGCATTTCCGTTAATAAGGGTATTACTGCTATTGTCTGTAAAACCTGTCATTGAACCAAAGTAGCCATATACATTACTCAATATGCGGCCGCCGGCACCAGGTGACATTGACATCTGATTCCGGTAACCAGTCATGCTGCCAATATTATTCCGGGCACTGTCAGTAATAGACATGTTATTCTGGAAGCCATTGAAAGTTCCGGTAAAGCCCTGTCCTTCAATAAAACTGTTACTGGCCAAAGCGGTTACGGCAGTTACCGTATCAGCACCACCATGATTCAGTTGTAATAATAAGGAACGAATGGTAGCAGATTGCTGAGTAGCCGAAGGCAATAACCTTGTTGCCACCCGCATGCCATTATAAAAGGCCGCTCCGGGATTAGCAAGGGCGAATGAATCATTATCTATATCCAGCAGGTTATTGCTCAGGGTAATACTGGGGAAATTAAGGGAAGCCGCATCATGATAAACGGATGAAGCCGTTCCTTTAAAAATAAATTTTCCGGGATAGAAAACATCCACTGTTGTTCCCAGTTCATTGGAAAATACTTTGTCGGCAAATACAAATTTCTTTCTGAGGGTATTATAATAAATAGAATCCCCCAGACTAAGACCACGCTGTAAATTAACACGGTTAGTACCCGCATCAAATACCCACTCATTGCTTCCGGCTCCCAGTGTTTGCCAGCTGCTGCCATTAAAATATTCCGGAGCCGCGAGATCTGTATTATTCCTGAACATCGCAGTAACTCCAGTGGCCGGGCGTTGCGCCGTGGTACCCGAAGGAATGATCATGGCACTGCTGCTGTTGATATCCAGTACGGCACGTGGAGAAACAGTAAACCCATCAGTGATGAGTGTGGAATCTCCTAAACGATTATGTCCTTTGTTACTGTAAAAAGCATAGTTCCGGCGGGGCTGAGCAGCATTAATTGTATTCAAAAAAATACCGTAAGCATTGCCATTGATGGTACTGTTATTAGCTGAATCCCGGAAACCACTGATACTTCCCTGATAACCGAATACATTCGTGAGCACTCTGCCGGCAGCTCCGGGAGCCATTGAGATGGCATTCCGGTAACCGGTTACAGATCCAATATTATTGGCGGCCGTACTGCTGATGGATAAATTATTCTGTATACCATTGAAAGAACCCGTGAAACCCTGACCATCCACAAAGGCATTACTGGCCATAGCGGTAACCGCCTGCACCGTATCTGCACCGGTATGGTTTACCTGTAAGAGCAAAGAGCGAACCGTGGCGGCTTGCTGGGTAGCACCAGGTTGCATCTGTGTAGATATACGCATACCATTGTAGAAAGCCAACCCCGGATTCGCAAGGGCAAAAGAATCATTGTCGACCGAGAAAAGAAAATTACTAAGTGTGATACTGGGAAAATTCAAAGATGCGGAATCATTGAAAACCGTTGAGGCATTCCCTTTGAAAATATATTTACCCGGATAGAATATATCTGCGGGACTGTTGACACCATCAACATTGATTTTATCCGCGAAAATAAATTTCCTTCTGGCCAGGTTATAATAAATGGAATCTCCCAATTCATAACCACGACGGAGAAATACCCGCAGGGTGGTGGAGTCATAGACCCATTCACTGGAATCAGCAGGAGTGGCCGCTGCCCGGTAGTTTTGCTGCAGCAGGGGCATCCATAGCTTTTGCTCCAGACTGTATATCCACACAGCCTTCGCATCAGTATTATAAACGATAAGGGCATCTGCAGGAGCCTTAATAGCTTCCATCTGCAGCTGGGATAGCCTGGGGAAAAGCAACCCTTTATCCGCACTTTGCAGTTCAAGCACAGCGGATGGATGCGGGTTTTCTTTTGGATTACCCCCAATCTTAACCTGGGCCTGGCTATAGAAACTTAACAATGAAAAAAGGATCAGCGGGAGGATCCTGGAATAGTTCAATGGTCTCATAAAAGAAGGTTTTGGACCAGAAAGGTATACTTTTCATATTCCTGGCCTATACCACTTTTAGGGGATACCATTAGAAATCGGGCTGATTCCTGGATTAAAATACCGGGGATACTTATTTAAACTCCCCGAAAACCGCACGAAGGGTATCGGAAATTTCCCCCAGCGTGCATTTGCTTTCTACGGCTTCCAAAACCACCGGCATAATATTCTCTCCGGACACGGCTTTATCCTTTAACTGGGCGAGTAAATGACCACAGCGGGATTGATCCCTTTCTTTCCGGAGGCGGGCCAGGCGGTCGGACTGTACCTGGCGGATACTATCATCCACCCTGAAGATGGGGATTTTATTGGCTTCCTCCTGCTGGAATTTATTGACGCCTACAATGATTTTCTCATTTCTTTCAATCTGTTGCTGGTAGGCATAGGCACTACGGGCAATTTCATCCTGAATAAATCCTTCTTCAATAGCCGTTACACTTCCCCCCATCGCATCTATTTTATCCATAAGCTGACGGGCAGCGGTTTCCACTTCATGGGTCAGTGCTTCAATAAAATAGGAACCTGCCAGAGGATCTGCTGTATCAGTAACACCACTCTCATATGCCACAATCTGCTGGGTACGAAGCGCAATGCCGGCGGCTTCTTCTGTAGGCAGACTCAAGGCCTCATCAAACCCATTGGTATGCAGCGACTGTGTGCCACCCAATACAGCAGCCAGTGATTGAAGCGTAACCCTGGTAATATTATTATGCGCCTGCTGTGCCGTTAAAGTGCTGCCTCCGGTCTGGGTATGAAAACGCAGCATCATGGCCTTGGGATCCGTGGCTCCCAGATCCTTCATAATTTTCGCCCATAAAGTCCGGGCCGCCCGGAACTTGGCAACTTCTTCAAAGAGATTATTATGGGCATTAAAGAAAAAAGATAACCTTTTCCCCAGCACATTGATATCAAGCCCTTTTTGCAAAGCAGCCTGTACATAGGCTTTTCCATTGCTGAGCGTAAAAGCAATTTCCTGAACGGCTGTACTACCGGCTTCACGAATATGATAACCTGAAATGGAGATAGTATTCCACTTGGGTAATTCATGACTGCACCATTCAAATATATCAGTAATGATCCGCATGGAAGGCTTGGGCGGATAGATATAGGTGCCCCTTGCCGCATATTCTTTTAAAATATCATTCTGGATGGTTCCATTTATTTTGCTCAGGTCTGCTCCCTGTTGCCTGGCCAGTGCAGTATAAAAAGCAAGCAGGATATACCCGGTGGCGTTAATGGTCATGGAAGTACTGACTTCTTCCAGTTTGATTCCTTTGAACAGCAATGCCATGTCTTCAATGCTGTCAATCGCTACACCTGTTTTTCCCACTTCCCCTTCTGCCAGGGGGTGATCACTGTCGTACCCGATTTGCGTGGGCAGATCAAATGCAACACTTAAACCACTTACGCCCTGTGATAAAAGGTAATGATATCGTTTATTGCTTTCTTCTGCTGTAGAGAACCCGGCATACTGCCGCATGGTCCATAATTTTCCACGATACATATCCGGCTGAATCCCTCTGGTAAAAGGAAACTGCCCCGGGGTACCGGTATCAGCACCGGGCAGGTCAGTGGCAACATAAACCGGTTTGATGGGAATACCACTGTCTGTGCTGCGTGTAGTTGAGTCACTCATTGCATGAGTTTTTGTGCTTCATAATTGAGGGCCTGCAAAACCATTTCATGCAGGGAACTGTTGGGCTGGGCCATTAATAATTCCAGCAATTGTTTATTCAGGTCCTGCGCAGATGCAGTAGGAGGGAGCATCGCCGCCACCTTATTAATGATCATGATATTTTGTTCTTTCAGGTTACGAACCGCATCCCAGCATACCGGTGTTACATACAATTGCTGGGTACTATTGTAATCAAATTCTGCTTTGATATTTTCAATCAGCATCAGCTTCATTTCATAAGCCGAAATACCCGGCTGGTTCAGCCGGCTCACCAGATTGGGCAGGGCCACTCTTTCTGTTAACAGCACCAGTCTTTCATATGCCTGGAGTTTCAGTGTGGCGGACTCCTTTGAAATGGTAGCGGCGGGTGCCTCCTGTTTCGCCGGTTTTTTAAGTAATGCTGCAATCGCAACAAGCAGGGCAACAATCGAAATAATCAGGCTGAAAGTGGTGGTATCCATTGTATTAGTTTATTGTTCCGGAAAGGGCCGGTTCCACTACAAAAATAGGAAAGGAAGGCTGGTTAAATCTTGCTTTTCCTCATCCTGCAACCTGTTAAATTTCCGGCTTGCGAAAAGCAGGGTAGGGCCGGCATCCCCGGATTGGTTTATTTTTGCAGTATGGAAAACACAATCACCACTCCGGTAAGTCTCACGGCCGGTGCTATTACTGCCATCCGGAAACTGATGGCAGCAGCAGATTTTGATCATTCCCAAAAATTACGCGTGGGAGTAAAAGGAGGCGGCTGCTCCGGGATGACCTATGTACTGGGTTTTGATCAACCGGGTGCTAATGATAAATCGTTTGAGATCGATGGTATTTCCTGTGTGATGGACCAGGCACATGAGTTGTACCTGTTCGGGATGGAAGTTGACTGGCAGGATGGTTTGAATAACCGCGGGTTTACTTTCAGAAATCCGAATGCCAGTTCTACCTGTGGTTGCGGAACCAGTTTCGCCGTTTAATTATTTGGAACAGTAAAGCATAAAAAAAGCCTCCTGCAAAGGAGGCTTTTTCATTATCCCTAATCTATTAAATTATGCTTTTGTTGCTGCGGGCTTTTTTTCTGGTACAGCTTTCTGGCCCAGACCACGTTTTCCACCCAGGTCAACCAGGATCGGTGCGGCCACAAAGATAGAAGAGTAAGTACCGGTGATCACACCAATCAGCATCGCAAAGGCGAAACCTCTCGTTACCTCACCACCTACGATAAACAGGATCAGGATGGTCAGGAATACGGTGAGTGATGTCATGATGGTACGACTCAGTGTTTCGTTAATCGCGCGGTTAATCACTTCCGTCTTGGGCGCATTCGGCATCAGTCGGCTGTCTTCACGAATACGGTCAAATACAATCACCGTATCGTTCATGGAGAAACCGATTACCGTTAGTACCGCCGCAATGAAGTGCTGGTCAATTTCCAGCGGGAAAGGAACAATCGTGCGGGCAAAGCTGAATACGGCCAGGGTTACCAGTACGTCATGCAGCAAGGCTACAATGGTACCGAGTGAATACCTCCAGTCGCGGAAACGGACAAAGATGTACAGGAAGATGATCAGCATCGCAAAGATGGTCGCCTTCACCGCACCTGATTTCAGGTCATCGGAAATCGTAGGTAACACTTTATTGGATCCCTGCTTGTACTGACTGTCAAATTTGTCGTAAGAAATACCGGGTGGCAAGTGATTTTTCAATCCTTGCATCAGTTTGCTTTCCACGATTGAGTCAGCAGTAAGATTGGTGTTATTGATTTCGTAAGAAGTTGTGATATCCAGGGTAGCATTATCACCAATGGTTTTGATAACCGGGTTCTCACCACCAAAAGCAACACGCAGTTCATCCCTTACTTTTTCAACATCAACTGGTTTGTCGAATTTAACCTGGTAGCTACGGCCACCCTTAAATTCCACACCATAATCAAAGCCGTTGAAATAAGATGCAATACCCAGTGCCAGTACGATCATAGAGATCACATAAGCCACTTTGCGGTATTCAATGAACTTGAATTTGGCATGCTTGAACACCCTGCGGGAAAGAGAAGTAAAGTATTCGAGGTGCTTTTTCTTAGTCGTAAAGATATCACTCACCCAACGGCTCACCAGGATACCGCAGAACAGCGATAAGAGGATACCAATGATCTGGGTAGTGGCAAAACCTTTAACCGGACCTAATCCGAAATAGAACAGGATGATGGCTGTTAACAAAGTAGTGACGTGGGCATCCAATACCGGTGGCAGTGAACGCTTATACCCTTCGTTGATGGCCGGTATATATCCTTTTCCTTTCGATAGCTCTTCCTTGATCCGTTCATAGATGATTACGTTCGTATCCACCGCCATACCAATGGTCAGTACCAGACCCGCAATACCGGGGGCAGTAAGGGTGGCACCAAAACCTGCCAGGATACCAATGGTAAAGAGGAGGTTCAGGATTAAGGCAATATTCGCAACCCATCCACTGGTATTATAATATACCAGCATCAGGAGGAAGATCACGATAAAGGAGATAAAGAAAGCTCTTGAACCACCCAGGATAGCTTGTTTACCAAGGGTAGGACCTACCTGCTGATCCTGTACAATCTTGGCCGGAGCATCCAGCTTACCGATCTTCAGAATATTGGCGAGGTCAGTCGCTGTTTCAATGGTAAAGTTTCCGGTGATCTGAGAGCGGTTACCCAGTTTGCCTTCTGCAATAGGAGCAGAGTAAACCGTACCGTCCAGTACAATGGCGATAGGAATTTTATCACGGGCACTTTTTTCTGTGATCTTACCCCATTCTACTGCACCAGGACCGGTCATTTCAATAGAAACGATCGGGCGGCCGGCATTATCATACTGCGGCTCGGCTTTGGAAATCGCATCACCTTCCAGTGGGGCTTTTTCTCTGTTGTAAGTGCGCAAAACATAGAGCGGGTATAATTTGCTTCCTGCACGGCTGGCATCACCATAAGCAAATACGGCATCAGCAGGGAAGTATTTACGCAGCTGCGGAGTCATCAGGTATTGCAGCAGGGTAGAAGTATCTTTCAGTTCAACCAGACCAACCCCTTCACCGGCACCTAACTGGATGATGGAACCGATTGATTTTTTCTGGGCGGCAGCATTGTCAATCTTTTTGTCCTTGGCGGTATCAATAACGTTTGACAGTTTGCCTTTAGAAGTATCATTTTTGCCAGTTGTATCTGCAGATGCGATGGCACCAGTTGTATCCGGAGCAGGAGCAGCAGCCGTGTCTTTTAAAGTTCCTTTCAGGAATCCGTCAAAGTCATTTTCAACATTGATAAATGCCTGTTGCAGATCCTGCAAACGATATGTTTCCCAGAATTGCAGGTTGGCTGTTGTTTGTAAAAGTTTTCTAACACGGTCCTTGTCTTTTACACCAGGCAACTCTACGTTGATCCTGTTTTTTTCCTTGATCGGGTTGATCGCAGGCTGGGCTACCCCAAACTGGTCAATCCGCTTGGTGAGTTTATTGTACGTCCGGTCAAAAGCGTCATTGGCTTCTTTACGGATATAGCTTTCTACTTTGCTATCGGAAGAGTTGATATCAATCTTTCCGGAAGCACCACCAGCAAACAGTGAAGCCAGGGGTCTGGTTTTTTCCAGTTTACGGTACTCTTCAATAAAGAGAGTCACGAAGTCAGCACCACTGTTCAGTTTCCGGTTATTGGCATTCTGAATCGCTAATAAGAAATTAGGATCCTTGGAATCATTGGTCAAAGAGCGCAGCAGGCCGGTCATCTCTACTTCAAGGGTCACGTTCATCCCTCCCTGCAGGTCAAGACCCAGGTTCAATTCTTCTGCCTTTGCTTTTTTATAACTTACTGCACCGTTGATACCATAGGTAACAGTTTTGTCCTTGGTGCTGTCCAGTAATCTCTGCAGTCTCTTCTGGTATTCCTTTTCAACCATTTCCTGGTAGATAACCTGGGAATCTTTGTTGCCGGGATACTTTACTTTTGCATCAGGGTACATCTTTTTGATAGAAGACATCGCCTTAGCTTCCATTTTCTTTTCATGGCTCCTTACAAACCAGGTAAACGAAAGCTGGTACAATGAGTAAATGATCAGAAGAACTGTAAAGAAGCGGACCAAACCTTTCAGTTGCATACAATGGGTGATTTACAGATTTGCCTTGCGTTCTATCCTGAACAGTACAAGGGTTTTATACGAATTTTTAAGGACGGCAAAGATAGGGTTTTAGGCGGGAAAGCGAAATGCGATGCCGGGCTAATTTTCAAACTTTATCTGAATGTATCTTTCTGATAATCAATAATTTAATTGTTTGTCTTTTCATCATGACAGATCCCGGGAACCCTTCCGGCTTCCGGGAGCCTTCCGGGAGCCTGATTTATACAACTGGTTTCATTTGATTTTTTACGGCCCCTTTGGTATAAATTAGCTTTCACCGTGAATAAAGCCTTTCTAATTTCAAAAACTGGTAACAGCAAAAAACTGATTGTAGCCGCATGGACATGCTGTATTGCGATCAGTAGTACTGCACAAAATCAAAGCCGGGATGAACTGCTCAAAACATTAATGGAATCAAACCCAAAGCAGTTTAGTCATATTTTGAATGATCAGTCCGGATTACAGGTACAGATTATTTATTCTGAAATCAACCGCGATAAAAAAAACAAGGTTCAGTTCCGCGATCATTTTTATAATGTGGATGATCAGCGTTATTTCTATCCCGCCTCCACCGTTAAATTGCCCATCGCGATCCTGGCTTTGGAGAAAATAAGAGAGCTGGCCATTCCCGGCCTCGACCGCAACAGCACGATGATCACCGGCGCAGCAGGAGAGCGACAAACCGAAGTGTTTAATGATCCCAGCTCCGCCGATGGCCGCCCAAGCATTGCACATTATATCAAAAAGATTTTACTGGTCAGCGATAACGATGCCTTCAACCGTTTGTATGAATTCCTCGGACAGGAATATATCAACAACCGTTTACATGCCATGGGCTATACCGATATTCAAATCCTGCATCGCCTGGATATCAGTTTGCCGGAAGCAGAGAACCGCTGGACTAACCCCCTTCGGTTTTATGACAGTACAGGAAAACTGTTGTATGAACAACCTGCGGTGAAAAGCAAAATGATTTACGCGAACCGGCAGACCAAAATGGGAAAAGGATTCATGCGGGGCGGACAGTTAGTGAATGAACCCTTTGATTTTTCAGCAAAGAACCGGATGACCCTCAACGCCCTTCACAATATCCTCCGTTCCATTATTTTCCCCGAAGCCATGAATGCCAGTCAGCGTTTCCGCTTAGCCCCCGATGATTATTTATTTCTCCGGAAATATATGTCCATGATGCCCGGCGAATCCAAAAGACCGGCCTATGATTCTACGAATGCCTGGGATACCTATGTGAAGTTTCTCTATTACGGGGCGGAAAAAAATAAGTCCGAACCCGGTATCCGGATTTTCAACAAACCCGGCGATGCCTATGGGTTCATGATTGATGCGGCCTATATCGTCAATTTCAATAACAAGACCGACTGTATCATCAGTGCGGTGATCCATTGCAATAGCGATGGTATTTACAATGACGACCGCTATGAATACAAAACGATCGGCCTGCCCTTTATGAAAGCATTGGGACAACTCATCATGACATATGAACAAACGAGAGTTAGAAAGAAGCAGCCTGATCTTCGTTCTTTTTTGATTAACTACAGTGATGTAGAAATCAGATGACTTATCTTCGTGGCCGTTTTAAAAAGCGATTGCCTGCCTATTACTAACCATCCGGCAAACAGAAATGATTATGCAATTATCTTCTTTCTTACAGCGATTCAACGAACCAGAGACTTTAAAAATGGCCAAGCTGGGCCGCGAACTCAGAGCCAAAGGAATTGATGTGATTGATCTTAGTCTGGGTGAACCCGATTTTGATACCCCGCAGCATATCAAGGACGCGGCTGTTAAAGCCATCCATGATAACTGGAGCCATTACACACCGGTACCCGGTTTTCTCGACCTGCGCGAAGCAGTATGTACCAAACTGAAAAGAGATAATAACCTCGATTATAAACCCGAACAGATTGTCGTATCAACCGGAGCCAAGCAAAGTCTGGCCAATGCCATTTTGGCCCTGGTAGATGAAGGCGATGAAGTGATCATTCCCACTCCTTATTGGGTAACGTATAGTGAACTGGTTAAAATTGCCCGCGGGAAAGTAGTAGAGATCAAGAGTAAAGCCGCGAATCAGTTCAAGATCAGTGCCGCTGAACTGGAAGCCGCCATTACTCCGAAGACAAAAGTATTTATGTTTTCATCTCCCTGCAATCCCAGTGGCACCGTGTATTCAAAAGACGAGCTCGCTGCATTTGCAGAGGTTTTCAGAAAATATCCTGACATCACCATTCTCTCTGATGAAATTTATGAGTATATCAATTTTGTTGGGGCACATGAAAGCATTGCGCAGTTTGATGATATCAAAGACCGCGTTGTGCTGATCAACGGACTGAGCAAGGGATTTGCCATGACAGGATGGAGGATCGGTTATATTGCCGCCCATGCTGATATTGCCAAAGCCTGTGAAAAAGTACAGGGACAATTTACCAGTGGTACCTGTTCCATTGCACAGAAAGCAGGGGTTACTGCTTTAACAACTGATCTGCGTCCGACCCATGAGATGGCAGAAGAATTTACCCGTCGCCGGAAAAGAGTGCTCGAACTCGTGAGGGATATTCCCGGTATCGAATGCCCGGAGCCGGATGGCGCTTTCTATATTTTCCCGGATGTAAGCAGTTATTATGGTAAGTCAGACGGACAAACCACGGTAACCAATGCCCCCGATTTTTCTATGTACCTGCTGAATACCGCGCATGTATCTTCCGTCATGGGAGATGCGTTTGGGGAACCCAACTGTGTGCGGTTTTCCTTTGCCAACAGCATGGAAAAAATTGAAGAGGGATGGAAAAGAATTAAAGAAGCGTTGTCGAAATTAAAATAAGCGCCTTTATTTTTTCAGGAGTTTCATGGTTTCCTTTTCAGTATTGGACAACACCATTGTGTCGCCTGCCCAACTGATGGTATACACCTGATTTTCTGACCGGTTTGTTACGGTCAATTGTTGCTGCTTTTCGTCCAGAGTAAAACTGCCTTCTTCTTCTTTTTTGCCAGAAACATAAGAGTTATACTTGTGATCGGCCGTAAACTCGACACTCGCCGTTTGCAGCATTTCCTGCACTTCCTTTTCATTGACTTTGTCAGAAATAAATGCTACTGGTTTCCATTGACCGGTGATGTCTTTGGTACCCTGTTTTTTGGAACTGCAGGCAAATAAAAGCAGGGCCGAAAGGAGAAGGAAGGCATTTCGCATATAGCTGAATTTTTATAAGAGAAGTATGGGTATCGGTTTAGTTCATTTGAAAACTAAGCAATTTTTTGTGGATGGCCAGCACCTGTGGAATCAGCAGTTCCTGTTCATTATTATGAATGACTTCATCGCAGCGTTGGAGTTTGCTTTCCTCATCCATCTGTCGCCTGATCCGGCTGAGTACTTCAGCTTCCGTCACAGCGTCTCTTTCCATCACTCTTTTGATCCTGAGTTGTTGTGGGGCGGCTACGCCGATGATTTTATCGAGCCCGGCATCCGCACCACTTTCAAATAAGAGTGCGGCTTCTTTAATGGCATAGGGACTGGTTTGTTTTTTCATCCATTCCTCGGCATCCCGGATAGTCGCCGGATGAATGAGCTGGTTTAATTTTTCCAGTTTCGCCGGATCATTAAAAACGATGGAGGCTATTTTTTTCCGGTTCAGTTCAGTGCCGGTATAAGCATCCTGTCCAAATGCCAGGATGATGGCTTTTTGGAGATCCGGATCGGTATTCATTAAATATTTAGCGGCACTGTCGGCATAATAAACCGGTATCCCCAGTATTTCGAATACTTTGGCCACAGTGGACTTGCCACTGCCGATACCGCCTGTCAATCCGACCCTGAGCATAGTTACCAAAAATACAAATTCCGTGCTCCTGTTGTCTCAAAACTGGAAGCACGGAATTTTTTGAATAAAAATTTTCTTATTTCTTGTCTGCTACAGCCGGTTTGTTGACATTGGCTGTCCAGTCCATACTGATGGCAGATTTTTCAATCTTGATATAGCTGCCCGGGCTCACTTCAATATTCAGGGTGCCATCATCATTTACTTTATTGATGGTACCATGGATACCGGCAATAGTCACGATCTTATCACCCCGCTGCAGGTCTTCAATAAATTTTTTCTGGTTCTTGGCTTTTTTAGCCTGCGGACGAATAAAGAAAAGCCAGAAGACCAGGATCATCAGGCCCAGAAAAATAAACTGGAAGCCTCCACCCTGTGAACCACCTTTTCCTCCTTCGCCTCCCGGAGGCATACAGGAAGTCAGGTAAATGGACAAAAGACCTGTCAGTAAGAACGATATACGTAGTTTCATTGATTGATTTTAAAAGGTATGTTGTGAAAATTATTTCTCCTGGATATCACCGGTAAAGGTAAGGGTATGGTCTTTGGAAGGACCGGTATTGGCCTTCACGTAAATCTGTTTGGAAATGGTGCCCTGTCCGCTGCCATTGAATTTAGCTTTGATGATACCTTCCTCACCCGGTGCAAAAGGTTTTTCCGGTTTTTCGGGGATCGTGCATCCGCACTGGGCAGTTACTGATTCGATCAGTAAAATTTTAGAACCTGAGTTTTTAAAACGAAAACTCACTTCAATGGACTGGTCTTTCACCAGTTTACCCAGGTTTTGCACCATGGGATCCAGCCATTCAATACTGGTAAAGTTGGAGGTATCGTTTAATACTTTTTGTTTTTCTTCTGCGCTCAGGTTATCCGGGGCATTCACGGCTTTTTTATCGCCGGATTTGCAGGCCATCAGGCTGGCGGCCAGCAGGAAAAGAAGGGTTATTTTTTTCATATCTGAAATTCTAGATCGCAAATGTAAGCCAAAGCGGTAAACTGCCGTATACAGGCTGCCGATTACTGTTTTTTATACTCTGATTTCTGCATTTTCCCATCCTGGACCAGTTCTTTATGAATATTATCCAGGATGCCGTTTACAAACTGGCCGCTTTGGGCCGTGCTGTAATCCTTGGCCAGGTCAATGTACTCATTGATGGTCACCTTGGGGGGGATGGTTTCAAAATACAGGAATTCGGCTACCCCCATTTTCATCAGGATCATATCCAACTGGGCGATCCTTTCCGGGTCCCAGTTTTTCAGTTTGGGAACGATCAGGGTTTGCAGGTGTTCACTTTTATCCAGTACGGTTTGCAGGAGTTTTTTGGCAAATTGTTCTTTATCGGCCCCCAGTAAATGCTCAAAATCGAGGCTGCCGGGTTTTTGCATAAAGCCCACCAGCAGTTGTACAATCATTTCGCCATCATCATCCCAGTTGGAGAACAGGTCTTCGATATGCGAAGTGAATGATTCATTGGCGAGGAGGAGATCGTTGAGAATATAATCCAGGATGGCTTTTTCAGTAGCTTTCTCTCTGGCGCCGCTGGCGATATATTTTTTGTATTCCTCAGTATTCGACAACTGCACATAAATTTTGCGGATCAGGTCATTGTCTTTTTCGTCTGACTGATTATAGCGCATCGCTGGTTTATCAACCGCAAATTGTTTTTTCAGGGATTCATCTTCCAGCATTTTCCAAAGCAGTTCATTGCCGGAAATTTTCGTGTTCACTTTTCTGTCATCTTCAGTTGGCAGGTGTTTGGAGGCCCGCTGGTGGGCATCGGTTTCTGCGTAACGCGCCACTTCAGAAAGGAACCAGGTCAGGTAACTGAGCAGGGAACTGGTTTGTTTGAAATGTGTTTCAAGAATTTTCTGGGGCTGCAATTTACCCCGAAGGGCTTCGCTGTCATGGTCCAGGTTGCTGATAGTATAAAGGGTCTGCATCACTTTCACCCGGATATTTCTTCTGCTGATCATGCGTAAGAGCTGTTTGAAGCCGCAAAGATAGGTGAAAAACAAAAGCAGCCGGAGGGTTGAATTCCGGCTGCCTGTTAAATTGGATGCAACTTATTGTTTTACAAACCGTATGTTTTTCTGTCCGTTCAATTCACTCATGATACTCAGGGTATAGGTTCCTGCGGCCAGGGCGGATACATTCAGTTCTTCCTGGTTAACACCGGGAACAGCCTGAACTGTTTTCCGGAATACCAGACTGCCCTTGCTGTCCGTGATCACGATATTGAGTTCTTCCCGCTGGGCGCTGCTGTAATTGAGACGTGCCACACTGCTGGCCGGGTTCGGTTGCAGGTTCACAATCTCAAATCCTGATTTGCTATTCAGCAGCAGTACGATATTACTGTAGGTAATCTTGCCGGCTTCGTCCTTCATCCGCACACGGTAAAAGTTTTTACCGGGGAGTGGGGAGAGATCGGTATGGGCAAAGGGTTGCAGACAACGGTTATAATCAGCAGCGATATTTTTAATCGCACTGAAACTCCTGCCATCACTGCTTCTTTCCAGTACAAATTCTGCCGTAGGACCGGTACAGTTGGCTTTCCAGTCGAGCTGGTGAGTGCCATTGCTGAGTTTGTTACCCGTAAAATACTCCATCACGATAGGGAGGGCGGCGGAGGAAGAAACGATCCAGGGTGAAAATGAACTAACGGGTGCACTGGTCGTGGAGGAATAAATACCTGCAGACAATGAAGGTATTGACATTGATCCCACCATCAGATAGGTAGATCCGTTATGTCTGAAAGTATAGGGAGTACCGGCTACATTAAATGAACCACCGTGTTCTCCGGACGCCCATTTAAAAGTCAGGTTGGCAGTATTTCCACCGGTGGTCATTTCATTGATATTCCAGGTACGCTGAACGCATACAGCGTTATTGGAACTGGAGGGAGTGATGCCTGCAGATACCCGAACACTGTACACTTCAATAGGCCCTGAGGTATTATTGATGGTAAGTGCATTATAGGAACTGGTATTCGGGGATACAGGGAATTCAAAACTGGAACCGGCTGCGATGATTTTTGTGACGACTCCGGTGCCATTGGTAACAAAATAGGAGGAGGAAGAGGCGCCGGTTACCGTTGCACCTTCTGCCAGAAATACATCATTATTACCCAGATTTAGTTTACCTCCGGTAATATTCAGTGTTCCGTATACAATCAGTTTGCAGGAAAGGGTGCGGGTGCTGTTAATGGTCAATGTTCCGCCTGAATGAACCGTGATACTGGCAGCGCTTGGATCCACATTGAGGGTTACATTATGTCCGGATACAATACTAACATGATTGGCTGCAACCGGTACTGATCCGCAACCCCATGTACCTGCTACATTCCAGTTTCCGCTGGCGGCATTGGACAAACATGGATTGGGATCCACCTTGGCCCACCAGGTACCCCATTTGGAATAACCATCCAGATTAGGGTTGGCTCTGGATTGTGCGTATTCCTGTAAGGTCCAGAAAGAAGCATCATTCAATGGGTCAACCATGGTATGACTGTAATCACCCCAGCGGTTTCTGGATCCGCCAAAATCCTTTTCATAATAGTCAACCCCGTCTTTATATACAACGGGGTCTTGCATGGTGCCCGCTGCATCAGTTCCATACCGGAACGAATAGGCAGCTCCTGCATAGCCATCACTTTCGGTTTTGGTAAAACCCATCAAAACATCATTATTGCTATTAACGGCCAGTGTTGAATAAGTGTACCAGTGTTCACCGTTGCTATTTGTCGCAGTTGGCACTTCCACTCTTCCCCCATCTGCAAAAGTTCCGCTGGTGTTAAGTTTGGTCCATTGAACGCCAGTATGACTCAGACCTGTTGCACCAAAAGTCTGAGAGTACCAGACTGCATTATTCCTGAACACTACATTTCCTCTGAGATTAGCATCTCCAACATCAAGGCCTGTAAGAGTACCAGGACAGGTAAAAATTGGCGCTGCACCATTCACACAGGCCTGTGGAGCTATATTACCGGCTGGTTGGACCCAGCCACCTCCGGTTCTGGTATTTACTGCACCGAAATTAAAAACAGGGACAGCTGCTGTTCCGGTAATTGTGTTTAAGCTATATTGAGCACCTGCACTTGACAAATGTGATGGAGCATATAAGGTACCTTCTGTTGATGAATAGGTTTCAGCCGGATGAGTGCAAAAATCAGTACCATTAAAAACAGTGGCATTGGCTGTGCCATTCCGGAGAGTTGGATAATCAATAGCATAAAACTTGTTTGAAGTCCCGCCTCCGCCAACAACAAACATATTGATGCCGATACCCACCCAGTTTTTGTTAAAACCCAGCATGGGGAAATCTGCCCAGTTGGCAGTACCAGGGTCCGGATCAAAAGAAAATAAATTGTAATTACCCTGGGGATCATGAGTCTGGGAAATACCCAGTAAAATTCTTGAGGCAGCATTGTTGCCATTCGAAACAGCAGCCACAATCCATCGGTTATTGTAAGGGTCATATACTACACGCGGGTCAAAGACATTGTCGCCATCAACACCCAAAGAATTCCAGAATGTTTCAATTGAAACGACACTTAATTGTGCACCGGTAGCTTTATTCAGAATCCGATAATTATTATTCACTTGAACAAAAACTTTATCCAGACCAACAGCTCCATAAGTATCCGGAGGGATATTCCAAAAACCTGACCCTGTTTGCGGGCCATCAGGTACTCCCTCATAATTTAATACCGGGGAGGGAGATGCCACCGTTGTCCGGTTGGCGATGATGGTACCTTGTGGTGCCGGACTGATAGGAGAATAGGGCTCTTCATGCTCTGCATTTTCATTTGGGATAAAACTCATCCTATTGATCGGAGGTCTTGGAAGGAGGGCTTCCACATCTGCCATTTGCTGAAAATTGACAATGGCCGCTTTAACGGGTCGTTCAATGGATCTGCCCACCCTTCTGGCCTGGGCATTCGATCGTGTTTGTAATAAAGCCAGTAAAAAAACTGGCAGGAGCATTTTCAAAAAACAGTAGTACTGGTTTCTCTTCATGGTTTTGATTTTAAGTATTCAGGCCGGTCATTTCCTGAAATAAGTATTTCCTTCTAAAAATACAAATGCACACAATCAATTCATTATTAAATATTTGATACGTGAATACCGTGTGGAAATCTACCCCGGATGGCAGACTTTTGTGGATGGTTTGAACGGGAAATGAAAATTTGTCCAAACAAAATCAGGGATTCAGTGGCATCTGCCAAATAGGGTAGCTGAACCTGAAAAAATGGCTGGTTTACCCCGCTTGGCATGTTATTTCCTGTACCTTCGCCGGCTTGTCAGCCGTAGCCTTGGCGAAGGCTGACCTCAATTTTCAAAAAACTCAAATCAATAGAACTATGGCTAAGAAAGTGAATGTTACCCCGCTTCATGACAGGGTGATCGTAAAAGCAGCCGCTGCCGAAGAGAAAACCGCAGGTGGCATTATTATCCCTGATACCGCAAAAGAAAAACCCCAGCGTGGTGTGGTGATCGCCGCAGGACCTGGTAAAAAAGACGAGCCGGTAACGGTAAAAACCGGAGACACGGTGCTGTATGGCAAATATGCCGGAACAGAAATCCAGATCGATGGTGATGATTACCTCATCATGCGTGAATCTGATATCCTCGCAATCGTTTAATGATTCGCTGTTTCCCTGTCAACTTATTAACTAATTAACTTTTCAACTAAATTATATGGCAAAGCAAATCTTCTTCGACATTGAAGCAAGAAATAAAATGAAGAAAGGCGTTGACACACTCGCCAACGCAGTGAAAGTGACCCTGGGACCCAAAGGCCGTAACGTGGTCATCGAGAAAAAATTTGGCGCTCCTGCTGTTACTAAAGATGGTGTAACCGTAGCCAAAGAAATTGAACTGGAAGATCCCATCGAGAACATGGGTGCCCAGATGGTAAAAGAAGTAGCTTCCAAAACCGCCGATATCGCCGGTGATGGTACTACCACTGCTACTGTTCTGGCCCAGTCTATTATCAGCGAAGGACTGAAAATGGTGGCTGCCGGTGCGAACCCGATGGACCTGAAAAGAGGAATCGACAAAGCTGTTAGCCTGGTGGTGGAAAGCCTGAAAAGTCAGAGCCAGACTGTTGGTAACGACAGCAAAAAAATTCAGCAGGTGGCTACTATCTCCGCCAATAACGATGATACCATCGGTAAACTGATTGCAGAAGCATTTATCAAAGTGGGTAAAGAAGGTGTGATCACCGTAGAAGAAGCAAAAGGTACCGATACCACTGTTGATGTGGTAGAAGGTATGCAGTTTGACCGCGGTTATATCTCTCCTTATTTCGTGACCAACAGCGAAAAAATGGAAGCTGAACTGCAGAACCCCTATATCCTGATCTACGACAAAAAGATCAGCAACATGAAAGATATCCTGCATATCCTGGAAAAAGTAGCCCAGAGCGGTCGTCCGCTGCTGATCATTGCAGAAGACCTGGAAGGTGAAGCACTGGCTACCCTGGTAGTAAACAAACTCCGTGGTACTCTGAAAGTGGCTGCTGTTAAAGCACCCGGCTTCGGTGACCGCAGAAAAGAAATGCTCACCGATATCGCGATCCTGACAAAAGGAATGGTGATCAGCGAAGAGCAGGGTTACAAATTGGAGAATGCCGATATCACTTACCTGGGACAGGCTACTTCTGTAACCATTGATAAAGACAATACCACTGTGGTAGGTGGCAAGGGTAAGAAAGAAGATATCACTGCCCGTGTGAACCAGATCAAAGCACAGATCGAAACAACTACTTCCGATTACGATAAAGAAAAATTACAGGAACGCCTGGCTAAACTCAGCGGCGGTGTTGCTGTACTGTATGTAGGTGCTGCCACAGAAGTGGAAATGAAAGAAAAGAAAGACCGTGTGGATGATGCCCTGCATGCTACCCGTGCGGCCGTTGAAGAAGGTATCGTTCCCGGTGGTGGTGTGGCTTATATCCGCGCCATTGAGAGCCTGGAAGCTAAAGTAAGAGGTCAGATTGAAGATGAGCAAACCGGTATGGCCATTGTACGCCGTGCGCTGGAAGAGCCCATCCGTATCCTGACCGCCAATGCCGGTATCGACGGATCCATCGTGGTTCAGAAAATCAAAGAAGGCAAAGGTGATTACGGTTTCAATGCCCGCACAGAGACTTACGAAAATCTCTTCAAAGCCGGTGTGATTGATCCTACCAAAGTGAGCCGTGTTGCATTGGAAAACGCTGCTTCTATCGCCGGTATGCTGCTGACCACTGAATGTGTGGTGGCCGACAAACCAAAGAAAGAAGAGCCCCATAGCCATGCTGCACCTGGCATGGGCGGAATGGATTATTAATTATGGCAATAAACAAAAGACAATCCCACCTGTTATCAGGTGGGATTTTTCATTTCAGGGATCGGAAAATTCCTTCGGTTGCTTCGCATTCTCTGATTAATTTTACTGATACTTGGAACTTTATACTCCAATTCAATTTATGAACAAACTGTACAAAGGATTACTGGCCCTCATGCTGACGGTCACCATTAGCTTCTCCCTTTCCGCACAGCAATCTTTTTTCGGATTTGCCGGCGCGAATATGAAAAGAACCACCAGTGGCAAACAGGAAATTTTTCCGCAGCGGTATGCAGGATTTACCCTGGATATAGTAGGACTGAGGTCATTTCTCTGGTCCCTGCCTGCAGAAAAAACACTGAACAAAAGCCGCAGCAATGCACCCGTCCTGCAATTACCCATGCCGGATGGAAAGATGGCCCGGTTCAGGGTTTGGGAAAGTTCGATCATGGAGCCAGGACTGGCTGCCAAATTTCCGGAGATGAAACAGTTTCTCGGACAGGGTATCGATGATCCTTATGCCAGTGTACGTTTTGATTTTAATCCTTATACCGGCTTTCATGCACAGATACTATCATCAGCAAAGGGCAGGGTATTTATTGATCCCTATGCCAAGGGTGATCTGTCCTTATACATGAGCTACTATACAAAAGATTATACTGCTGGAGGCGGTTTTACCTGTGAGGTAACGGATATCAATCCATTGCCCGCCAATCCTGCAGTTGTAACTGCTAATTGCCTCGGTACTACCATGCGCACATATCGCCTGGCCCTGGCCTGTACCGGTGAATATGCCGTGGCAGTTTGTTCACCCAGTGCGCCAACCATTCCATTAACGGCTGCTGCCATGCTCACTTCCATGAACAGGGTGAACGGGGTGTATGAAGCGGAAGTTTCATTGCGAATGATACTGGTATCCAATAATAATAACCTGATCTATCTCGACGGGGCTTCAGATCCGTACAGCAATGGTAGTGGCAGTGCAATGTTGGGTGAAAACCAGGTGAATATTGATGGCGTAATAGGAACAGCGAATTATGATATCGGACATGTATTCAGTACCGGTGGCGGTGGAGTGGCGGTACTTCGTTCTCCCTGCAATGCAGGCAGCAAAGCACAGGGTGTGACCGGCCGCGGATTACCCATCGGTGATCCTTTTGATATTGATTATGTAGCCCATGAAATGGGACACCAGTGGGGTGGCAATCACTCCATGGCAGGTTGTGGTTCTTCACCAAACTCCACCAAGTATGAAGTAGGAAGCGGTACCAGTATCCAGGCCTATGCCGGTATTTGTGGCGCTGAAAATATTCAGCCCAATAGTGATCCGTATTTCCATCCCATCAGCTTTGATGAAATCAGTAATTATATTACCACGGGAGGTGGAACCTCATGCGGCACCACGGCACCCACTTTGAATACACTTCCTGTTATCAATCCTTTGCCCAATAACGGATTGACCATTCCTATCAATACTCCATTCACACTGGATGGAAGCGCCACGGATGGCGATGGCGATCCGCTGACGTATTGCTGGGAACAATGGGATATCGGGGGTGGTAATTTTTATACCTGGAATGCAGGGGCTACGGCTGTAGCCGGAAATACAGTTCCGCTTTTCAAATCCAGAATTCCAAAAACAAATGGCAGCAGAACCTTTCCTGATATGGCTGTGATCCTGGCAGGATACCCGGCCAATCCGGCCGCTACCATGGGTGGATTAAAAGGAGAAACCTTATCACCTGTTACCCGCAGTATGAATTTCAGACTTACCGTAAGAGATAACCGTGCCGGTGGCGGTGGAGTGGTATCAAGTGGTGGTGGAGGTTGCCAGAGTTCTACCGGATTCACAGTGAATGTTGCCGGTACGGAACCCTTCCTGCTGACAGCGCCGAATGGCGGAGGTATATCTGCCGGTGGAGTTGCTGAAAATATTACCTGGAATGTAGCGGGTACCAACCTGTCACCCTTTAATGTTTCCAATGTAAAAATTTCTTTATCACTCGATGGCGGGTTAACCTACCCAACCGTTTTAGCGGCCAGCACTCCCAATGATGGATCAGAAGCATTGGTATTACCTTGTACACCCAGTGCCACGGCACGAATCAAAGTAGAAGCCCTTGGCAATATCTTCTTTGATGTTTCCAATAATAATTTTACGATTCAGACAGGCTTTGATTTCAATTCACCGGCTACTGTTATTTCCGGTTGTCCGGTTCCGGCCAGTCTTACAGCTACACTCGGTACCCTGAACCCCTGTTCATTGGGTGGAACCATCAGCTTAAGTGCTGCGGGAAATCCACCAGGTACTACTGTGAGTTTTGGTACCAATCCTGTGGCTCCAGGCAGCAGCAGTACCGTTACATTAAATAATACGGCGGCACTGGCCCCCGGTAACTATACTGTTACGATTACCGGTACTTTAGCCGGTTCACCTGTCCGTACCCGTAATATTGTATTCACCATCAGCAATACGGTAACCCCTGCCTTTACTACACAACCTGCTGCACAAACCGTATGTGTTGGCTCCAATGCAGTATTCAGTGCAGTGGCATCCGATGCTTCTGGATACCAGTGGCAGATTAGTACAGGTGGCGGACCATTTGCCAATATCGGCGGGGCTACAAATCCATCTTATACAGTAACAGGTACCACAGCAGGTCAAAATGGTAACCAATATCGGGTGGTGGCTACATCGGCCTGTGCTACTTCTACAACTTCGAATGCGGTTACATTGAATGTGATAAGCCCGGTTATAGTAAGTACACAACCAATCGCCCGCGAAATTTGTGCAGGCGGCAATACCACATTCAGTATTACGGCCAGCAGTACACAAACCATCACTTATCAGTGGCAGGTGAGTACCAACAGTGGCGGTAGCTGGACGAATATCACCGACGGTGGTATCTATGCCGGTGCAGGAACCGCTACGCTTAGCTTAACCAATACGGTAGTGGGAAATAATACTTACCAGTACCGCTGCCTGGTGAATAATATCACCTGTACTAATCCGGTAAATTCCAATGCGGCCACATTAACCGTAAGGGCATTACCAACGGTGATACTCAGTCCTGGGGCTTTGAGCAGTCTTTTGCCCGGAAAAACCACCACACTTACCGCAACACCCGGGCCCTCAAACGGAGGTACGCTGTCTACTGCCTGGTTCTACAACAATAATCCGGTTACGAATACCGGCAATACCAGAGTGGTGAATGTAGAACAGGTTGGAACATACCGGGTCAATATTCTGGAAACCTATGGTTCCGGATTATCCTGTTCCAATCAATCCCTTAATGTAGTGATTGAGGCAACTATCAGCGACAAGCTCTTTATCTTCCCAAGTCCGAATGACGGAAGATTCACTGTCTCTTATTATAATAATGGCGGAACCAGTACGCAAAGAAGAATCATCATTCATGATACAAAGGGAGCCAGGGTTTATGACCGGCAGTTCACGATTACCGGTGCATATACCTTATTGCCCATTGATCTTCGTTCAGTCAACCGCGGCATTTATTTTGTATCAGTAGGAGATGCGGGTGGTGCGAAGTTGGTGGAAGGGAAGGTACATATTCGCTAGTGGCTAGTGGCGAGTGGCGAGTGACGAGTGGGGGGAAATGGCTAGTGGGGTTCGGCTAGTGGGGATTTGGCCCGGGGGTATACCTTGTCATGCTGCCTGCCTGCCGAAGCCATAGCGAAGGCAGGAGCTGAGTTTACCCTGAGGAATCGAAGGGAAGCATGTTTGAGAGGAAGTTGCCAGTCTGGCACCGTTGCAAAATAAGAACCAAGAAACAAGATCCAAATAAATTAAAAGGCAAAAATTAAAACCCCTCCGCTGAATGGTCGGAGGGGTTTTAATTTTCTCCCTATTTGGTGCTTATTTGTTTCTTGTATCTTGTTTCTTTTGTTTTTAATTACTGACGATCCTTATTTCCACCCGCCTATTCAATTTCATTTGCTCTTCATCTTCTTCCGGATAAGCATAGATGGGGCGGGAGTGGCCGAAGCCTTTGTAGCTGATTCTAACCGGAGCAATTCCATTTTCAACCAGGTAACCCATGATGGCTTTGGCCCGGGCCTGGGAGAGATTTTTTTCACCGGTATCCAGGTCCAGTACATCAGCAGGTGCGGGCACACAACAAATATGTCCTTCGATACTAATCACCAGTCTTGGAAATTTTTTCATAGCCGCCAGCAATTCATCCAGCACAGGCATGGACTCCGGCAACAACTGATGCCTGGCGCCAACAAAATGGATATTCTTTAGAATGATCTTATCACCTGCTTTGACCGTGCTGTCGATTTTTTGTTTGACGCTGTTATCATTCGGGCCGGGTAGCTTGGCCTGTTGCTGACTGCCTGTACCTGTTCCTCTCCAGATCCTGATCTCTACCCGCCGGTTCAGCTTTCTTTCCCAGTCAGTCGCATTTTGATTCAGTGGATTTTTTTCGCCATGTGCTGACGTTAACAGAATGTCTTTTTTCTCCCAGCCATTGTTGAGCAGGTAACTCTCTACCGTTTTGACTCTTCTCACCGATAAACGATTATTATACCCATCCGAACCTGAATGATCACAGTGGCCATGGAGTTCTATCTGGTCTTTCAGATCAAGACTATCTGTCAGACTGTCGAGGCGGGCCTGCGTGGCACGGCTGATTTCATGTTTGTCCAGATCAAAGTAAACAAATACCGATTCCCTGCTCTGCGAGAAGAGCGTGAACTGGAAAATGACGGCTGCCAGCAGGAAGATCGTTCTCATACGGGCTGTTTAGGGGTTCTAAATTATAAAATCCGGTACAGGGTTTTCCTAACAAGGATCAGGATGTGACGGGGTTTGAAGTCATAACTAGTGGATTATCAGTCGTTTTTCCATTTAAAGATCCGCCTAATTTCACTTACCTTTGCGGCTTCAAAAAAATCGCTTCATGATCAGTGTAAAAGACCTGAAACTGGCCTATGGCAAAAGGGTATTGTTTGAGGAAGTCAACCTCAACTTTACCAAAGGAAATTGTTATGGTGTGATCGGTGCCAACGGCGCAGGGAAAAGTACCTTCCTTAAAATTCTTAGCGGCGAGATCGAAGCCAATAAGGGGACGGTGGATATTACTCCCGGAGAAAGGATGGCTGTATTAAAACAAAACCATTTTCAGTTCGATGAAGAAACGGTACTCAATACCGTGATGATGGGTCATACCAAACTTTGGGCCGTAGCCAAAGAAAGGGAAAACATTTATGCCCTGGCAGAATTCACAGAAGAAGATGGTATGCGTGCCGGAGAACTGGAAGCAGAATATGGTGAGATGGGCGGATACACGGCTGAAAGTGATGCGGCCACCCTGCTGAGTGAACTGGGTGTGCATGAAGAATTTCAGCAATCCATGATGCGGGATATTCCTTCCAATATCAAAGTAAGGGTACTGTTAGCGCAGGCACTCTTTGGTAATCCTGACATCCTGTTACTGGATGAGCCGACCAACGGTTTGGATATTGAAACTATCAGCTGGCTGGAGAATTTCCTGGCCGACTATGAAAATATTGTATTGGTCGTGAGCCATGACCGTCACTTCCTGGATGCAGTATGTACCCATGTGGTAGATGTGGATCGTCAGAAAATTAAAATCTTTACCGGTAACTATACTTTCTGGTACCAGTCTTCCCAATTAATGGCCCGCCAGGTAAACGACAAGAATAAGAAAGTAGAAGAAAAGCGGCAGGCCCTGATTGATTTCATTGCCCGATTTAGTGCGAATGCCTCGAAGAGTAAGCAGGCTACTTCCCGTAAAAAAGCGTTGGAAAAACTCAGCATTGAAGAAATTGAACCCAGCTACCGCAAATATCCCGGTATCATCTTCCAGCAATTAAGGGAAGTGGGTAACCAGATACTGAATGTAGAGAAACTGAAAAAATCGGTGGATGGTCGTGTTCTTTTCAGTGATGTGAACTTCACCGTGAACAAAGGCGATAAAATTGCCCTCTTAAGCCGTGACCCGCTGGCCATTACCAGTTTCTTCAATATTATTACGGCCAATGCCATGGCCGATAGTGGTTCTTATGAGTGGGGCAGCACCGTAACACATGCTTATCTACCGCAAGAGAACAATGAATTCTTCACCGGCGATAATAACCTGATGGATTGGCTGCGTCAATATGTACCCGATCATGTAAAGGATGTGGATGAACCCTTCCTCCGTGGATTCCTGGGTAAGATGCTGTTCAGTGGTGATGATGTACTCAAGATGACGAACGTCCTCAGCGGTGGTGAAAAAGTGCGTTGTATGATCAGTCGCATGATGCTGCAAAGCCCCAATGTGATCCTGCTCGATCAGCCCACTAACCACCTCGATCTGGAAAGTATCCAAAGCTTCAACGAACAGTGTACCGATTATAAAGGCATCGTCCTGCTGACCAGTCATGACCATACCTTCATGCAAACCGTTGCCAACCGGGTTATCGAGTTAACGCCCAAAGGTATCATTGACCGCCTCACAACCTTTGATGAATACCTGGAAGATGAAAGGGTGAAGAATTTGAAGGAAGAGATGTACAGTTGAGAGAAAGAGTATTAGTTATTGGGTATTAGGAATTAGATATTGCTTCGCCTGCCGTAGCTTTAGCGAAAGCAGGGATATTGGGATATTAGGATATTTGCCTTGCCCGACTTAGCCTTTGCGAAGGCAGAATATTTGTACATAACTCATAACTCATAACTCATCATTCATCATTCTCAACTCATCAAAAGTAGCACGCTCCCGGTGTAAAGCTCCCGACTGTTGACTATAGACTATAGACTGTTGACTGAAGACTGTTGACTGAAGACTGATGACTGAAGACTGACTGAAGACTGAAGACTGATGACTGAAGACTGCTATCTTATCAGCGTTACCGTTCCCTTCTGAAAATGCCTTCGGTTATCCAGTCCGAGAATCTCTACCATCCAAACGAATACAGCGGTACCCTGCTGAACACCTTTGATACTGCCATCCCAGCCTCTTTCGCTGTTACGCATATCAAATACCAGTTGCCCCCAGCGATTATACACCCTGAAGTATTTTAATTCTTTGGCACCAAGCAGGATGGGCCGGAGGAGATCATTGCGGCCATCATTGTTGGGTGTAAAGGCCGTAGGTACATAAACCTTTACTTCTTTGATGGTATTCACCATTTGTGTATCAACAGTGAGACAACCTGCTGCAGTAGTGATATCAACGGTGTACACATCGTCACCAATAACAGGCGCATTGAATACCGGGTTGATGATATCCGTTTTATCAAGATATAGCGCCGGCTGCCATAAATAAGTGGCTCCAAAATCTCTTGCCTGCAATTGTACCGGATAATTCATCACAGCATATTGCAGGGGGTAACGGATGGCGGGTCGTGGCACTTCAATCACCACCTGTTCCTGCCTGGTCGTTAAAGTACATCCAAAATCAGTATAGAGTTTGGCAAAATAAGTTCCAGATTGTCCTACCCGGTAACGGGTCTGATTGGCACCGGTGATCGGCGAATTATTCAGGAACCACTGGATGCTATCTGTTGGCTGCACATGCAATACCGCACTGTCATTACTGGTAATACAGAACAGGGATTTCCCTACAACCAGCAGACTGCTATCAATGACCGATGCAATAACTGTAACCGTATCCTTATTTCTGCAGCCGCCTCCCACACTTCGGACCTCGACTTCATAATCGGTGGTAATTGATGGACTGGCCCTCGGATTTGAAATGGTGGCATCACTCAGATTAGTCGGAGGGCTCCAACTGTAGAAGACCCCCTGTTTTCGGTTTTCACCAATCTGGACAGATGAATTATTACAGGATACTATGTCAGGGCCGGCATTGGCAGTAAGCCGTAAGGTGTCAACAAGCCGCGCATACAATGTGTCCCGGCATCCATACCCGTTATAAGGGGTTACTTCAACGGCAATCAGGGTGCCAGTGGTAGGTGGGGGTTGCAATTGTAGTATCTGCGATGTCCCCAATAGCTGCGTAAAACCGGCATCATACCAGCGATAGCCCTGGTAACCGTAAGGGCCGGTTACTACAACTGCTGTATCATCCGGACAATAAGTAGCACCGGTAAACTCGGCGCTGCATTCGGTGTTCACATCTATATAAGCATATCCAAAATGGCGACGGAAAGTGCAATCTGCTGTTTTGAAAAACAGACGGATATTTTTTCCTGCCATCCCGTTCAGATTAATGGTTACGGCCGACCAGTCCTTGCACCATACATCGGCAGAATCTGCCATTCCCGCATTGAAAAAACCGGGAAGGGGAGAACCCACCGGGAAAAAAGTAAAGGAGGAACACTGTATCAGTTCACTATCCGTATCATTCCACACTTCCAATACCAATCTGGGTTGCTGGAACTGAAGATGAAAGGGATCCTGGAATACCACCGCATAATGATAAATCAGGGAATAAGTATTCCGGTTTGCAGGAATCGTTAAGCTATAGGAAAGACCTTCCGCCTGAGCACCGCCAGTTGTATTTCCAAGTTTAACAGAATAGCCACTGCCATTGGGACAAAGAACAGGAAAACGGCCAAAATAATCCCGGTCAGCAGCATTGGAAGGTCCATAAAGCGTATGCTGATCCTGGGTAGGACCAGAGGGCGTTAATGAAATCCGGTTGGCATTATTAACTGCGGCTACGGTGCCGGTATAGCAGGTCCAGCCATCAAAACTTCCGTTTTCAAAATCAATATTCGGGGGGCAGTCCTGCGCATGAAGGGAGGAGAGGCTGAGCAGCAAAGAAAAAATAAGCAACAGCGGCTTGCTGCAGCAATGGAACAGGTTTTCAATATAGGCAGGGAACATTCTTTGCACCGGTACCGCTTGTGTTTTAAAGGTAAAACATTAATCTGGTAAAACGGCAGGGCTCTTGGCGGGGTTGCCCCTTCGGATTATTTATTAAAAAAGGGGCTTGACTTTCCTCCTACTTCTTTTTATCTTAGTCGTACAAGCAAAGCTCTTACCACGATTTCTGGTCCAAAGTCATTCTTTGGGTGTAAATCCAATGCCTGCCGTACCTGTTAATCCCTCCGGGAAAAATTTGTATCCGGCCGGGGGGTATGTTCCGGAAATACCGGAATATTCGGGTTGAAGCCAGAAAAAATTCATTGAAGTCCTGGTTCCTTTAATAAATAGGAGCCGGGACTTTTTAATAAAGGAATACCTATCTTCCTATATCTATGTCCACCCAGCCATCCCCGGCCACCAAGATCGGATTCTGGTCAGCCGTTGCCGTTATCATTGGAAGTATCATTGGTTCAGGCGTGTTTATGAAACCCGCCAGTATGGCCGGGCAACTGGGATCACCGGTATGGCTCACCCTGATCTGGATACTGGCCGGTATTTTCTCCTTACTGGGTGCATTGATCTATGCTGAGCTCGGGGCCATGATGCCGGAAACAGGAGGGATCTATGTTTATTTCCGGAAAATGTTCGGCGAGTTCACGGCTTCCTTATATGGCTGGTCAGCTTTTTCTGTTATCAACACTTCTGCCGTAGCGGCCATTGCGTTTGTTTGTGCCAGTTATGCCAATTATTTCCTGCACCTGCCACGCTTTGATACCATCACCGAACATGCTTTTGTATGGCATCTTCCTTTCATAGGTAATCTGTATCCTCTGGAAAATGCCGGTGTGAAATCATTGGCAATAGTCATGGTACTCGGGCTTACCTGGCTGAATTACCGGAGCCTCAAGGCCGGAGATGCTTTTCAACTAATCTCTACCTTTTTAAAAATGGCAGTGATAGCCGCATTAATTGGCGGCATCTTTTTTTCAGGCAAAGGCGACTGGCACCATTTTATTGATGCTACTGCACCCAAGGAAGGAGGGGCCCTGATGAGTGGGATCATAGCTGCATTAACCGGGGCCTTCTTTGCTTATGACGGCTGGGTGAATATTACTTTTATTGCCGGTGAGATCAAAGAACCGCAGCGGAATATTCCTAAAAGCCTTTTTACCGGTGTGATGGCCTGTGTGATTGTGTACGTGCTCGTGAACCAGGCCTATCTCTATGTACTACCGGTAGAAACAATTGCATCCTCT
Organism: Chitinophagaceae bacterium; assembly: GCA_016720745.1. Classification (GTDB taxonomy): domain Bacteria; phylum Bacteroidota; class Bacteroidia; order Chitinophagales; family Chitinophagaceae; genus JJ008. Next base: position 361,383 of record JADKKA010000022.1, read on the forward strand.
TCCCTGGTGGCTTCAGATGCGATTGCTGTTGCTTTCGGTACAACCGGGCAGGCTATTGTGGCTGCCATGATTGTGATTTGTACCCTGGGGGCATTGAATGGAAATATCATGGCCACCACAAGGGTTACTTATGCCATGGGCCGCGATCGTTTATTTGCTGCATCTACTGGTAAAGAACATCCCCGTTACCATACACCGGGTAATGCGCTTTGGCTGCATGCCGCCTGGATTTCCATGCTGATTATTTCAGGCTCCTTTGATATGCTGGCGGATATGATGGTGTTTATGAGTTGGGTGGTATATGGTATGGGCGCTGTGGGTATTTTCCTGCTCCGGAAAAAAATGCCGGAACTGCCCCGGCCCTATAAAATCTGGAAGCATCCCATTACGACAATTCTCTTTATTTTATTTGCAGCCTTCTTCCTGATCGTTACCCTTTATAATGATATCAATAATTATATGCATGACCGGCAGCCCGTAGTGAATTCGTTGCTGGGTATTTTGATTACGGCTGCAGGAATTCCGGTTTACTATTATTACCGGTTCAAACGGAAAAAACAATCATAACATTTTACGGATGATCCGTCCCAATGTCATCAGGGCATCATCCATCTCCTGGTTCCAGGGCCGGCCAAAGCTGATCCGGATAAAATGCCCGTAATGTCTTCCGGATGAAAAGATTTTACCCGGTACAATCGAGATATGATGTTTCATGGCTTCCGTCCGCAAACGAAATGCATTGATTTTTTTGGGTAGCTCCACCCATAATGCCAGACCCCCCTGTGGTCTTGATACCTTGGTACTCTCCGGCAGGTGCTCAATGATACCCTGCATATAACGCAGGCATTGGGTATGCAGGGCGTTGCGCAATTTTTTCAAATGGTATTCATAACGGCCGTGTTGTAAAAAATGGGCCATGGCTGCCTGGGTCAGGGTAGGGGAGCTGATATCATTCATTCTTTTCATGAAACGCACTTCATCCAGGAATTTACCGGGCAGTACCCAGCCGATGCGGTAACCCGGAGCCAGGGATTTGGACAAAGAAGAACAATGCATCACCAGTCCCTTAGTATCATAATACTTACAGGTGCGGGGCCTTTTCTTTCCGAAATACAATTCCCCATAAATATCATCTTCAATCAATGGGATATTATAACGACTGATCAGCGCACAAAGTTTTTTCTTGTTTTCATCCGGCATACAACCACCGGCCGGGTTATTGAAATTGGGGGTGACCACACAGGCTTTCACCGGGAATTGCTGAAGGGTCTGTTGTAAGTTGTCCAGATCCAGTCCGGTTACCGGTGAAGAAGATACTTCCACTACTTTTAATCCCAGTTGTTCGGCCGATTGGTAAATGCCAAAATAATTCGGAGATTCTATTGCGACCGTATCACCGGGTTTTGTTACGGCACGCAGACAAAGAGTAATGGCTTCCAGGCAACCAGAACTGATTACCACTTCTTCCGGTTTGATTTTCCCTCCCCAGTTAAAAGCAAGCTTGGCCACCTGTTTACGTAATTCGGGATTACCTGCTGATTCTTCATAACTGATACAATGATCTTTATACTGCCGCATGGCCTGCACTACTGATTTATTGATCTTGGCAACAGGAAGTAAGGATACATCCGGTACTGCAATAGCCAGGTTCACCGTTTTGCTGTTATCCAGTGCAATATCACCGTAGATGGAATGGATCATTTCTTTTACACTCACCTCATGCGACATGGTTTCGGGAGCCATTTCCCTCGGTAATTCCCGGAAACGTCGCTGATTAAAGCGCACATAATATCCTGATTTGGGCCGGGCCTCAATCAGTCCCTTTCCTTCCAGATGATAGTAAGCCTGAAAAGCCGTGCCCATACTGATCCCGTATTCTTCACTCAGCATCCGTACAGAAGGAAGTTTATCGCCGATCTTGAGTACATCTTCACTGATCATTTGTTCCAGTCCGCCGGCAACCTGGAGATAGAGATGGTCTGTATTGCGCATAGTAGTTGGGTATTAGTTATTGGGTATTAGATATTGCTTCGCCCGTCGTCGCCATAGCGAAGGCAGGTATTTGGATATTAAGATATTAGGATAGCGAAGGCTAGAATTGGGATATTGCCTCACCCGCCATAGCTTTAGCGAAGGCGGGGATATTAAGATATTGATACACTAATCACAATTCATCATTCTTAATTCATCACTCAAAGCTATCCTAACGCCGCAATCATCAACTACCGCCTCTATACTCTCGACTTCTCTCCTCCCCTTTAGGGGCTGGGGGTGACTGTCGACTGCTGACTGAGAACTGTCGACTGAAAACTGATCTAGTCAAAAATACATAAACTGAATCTGTTTTATTTACTATAAATGTAAAAATTTTGTATCACAGAAAATGATATGATTCACCTGAACAACAGAATAGCAGGTGAGCATGACTGTCTGTATCAGTATAAAAAAATAAAACATGGAAATGATCACCGAGATCCCTGTAAGAAAGACGACCCGCTCCCGGATTGATGAAGTGGATTTTGACAACCTGGAATTTGGTCAGCATTTATCCGATCATATGCTGGTATGTGATTATGCCAATGGCCAGTGGCAGCAACCGCAAATTGTGCCCTTGTCCAATCTCTCCATGCATCCGGCTACGTTGGCCCTGCATTACGGACAAACGGTATTTGAAGGGATGAAGGCTTTTTATATGGAAGACGGCCGGCTGAATATTTTCAGAGTGGATAAACACTACGAACGCTTTGCCTTATCCCTGCAAAGAATGTGTATGCCGGCACCACCGGAAGAAATTTTCAGGGAAGGACTGATCCAATTAGTTGAAACAGATAAAGCATGGGCACCCAAACAAGCTGGTGCGGCGCTTTATCTCCGGCCCTTCATGTATGCCAGTGAACCAAAACTCGGCGTAAAAATTTCAGAGCAATACCGCTTTGTCATAATAGCCGGACCGGTTCCGGAATTATATGCCCGGCCGGTACGGGTGAAAGTAGAAACCAATTATATCAGAGCTGCCAGAGGCGGAACCGGTTTTGCGAAATGCGGAGGTAACTATGGTGCAGCCTTTCTTCCTACTAAACTGGCCAGAGAGGAAGGATACGACCAGGTACTATGGACTGATGCCGCCGAAAATAAATTCATCGAAGAATCCGGAACCATGAATGTGATGTTTGTGGTCAATGGTACCCTTGTCACAGCCCCCTTATCAGATTCCATTCTGGATGGGGTGACCCGCGATTCCCTGCTTCGTATCGCACAGGATAAAGGCATTCAGGTGGAAGAAAGACCGGTAGCTGTTGAAGAACTCACCCTGGGATTTTTGAATCATGCCATCACCGAAATATTCGGTGCCGGTACCGCAGCGGTAGTAGCACCTATCAATCTGGTTGGGATTAACGGACTGGATTATACGATCCCTGATTATGACAGCAATAGTATCCAGCAAATCCTGAAAAAGGAACTGGAAATGATCCGCTCCCGGCCCGGCTGCGATCCCTATGGCTGGAACCTGGTGATTTGAAACGGTATCCTGTCTGCATTTGTTGAACAAAGGCATGCAATGAGCTGGTAATGGTTAAGGATTTCCAGATGAACTGATCTGCGATAACGGGGTTCGGTTAATTTTCTGTATTTTTTCAGCCTAAATAACTGGCATGAAAAAAACACTGATCCTGATTATCCTTTTTACTGCGTCCATCTTCGCCCGTTCGCAGTCCTCCATCAATAGTTTCATGAAGGAGAACTATGATAAGTTCGAATACCAGATTCCCATGCGGGACGGGATCAAACTGTTCACCCTGGTGTACATGCCAAAGGATCGTTCCAAAACTTATCCCATCCTGATGAACCGTACCTGTTACAACGCATCGGGCTATGCTAATTTTAATACCCATGGTCATCCCTCCGATTATCTGGTAAAAGATATGTATATCCTCGTATTCCAGGACGTTCGCGGCCGTTACATGAGCGAAGGAACATTTGACAATATGCGGCCGAATATTACCGGCAATGACCCCAAAAACAAAACGGCGATTGATGAAAGTTCGGATACATGGGATTCGATTGACTGGATGGTCAAAAACCTGAAAGGCAATAACGGCAGGGTAGGGATCTATGGTATTTCCTATCCCGGATTTTATTCAGCCGCTGCTCTTCCTGATGCACATCCGGCTTTGAAAGCAGTTTCGCCACAGGCGCCAATATCTGATTTTTTCTTTGACGACTTTCACCATATGGGTGCCTATCTCCAAAGCTATACAGCAGCCTTTGCTGTTTTTGGATACCAGAAAAAAGATACCACCCGTAAAGACTGGTACATGCCTGAACTGATGAGGGTTTATGGCAAGGCTCCCAAGGACGCCTACAGTTACTGGTTGAAAAAAGGCCCCCTGAAAAATGTGACCAGCGAATTTCATCATGATAATTTTTTCTGGAACCAGATCATTGATCATCCAAACTATGATACCTTCTGGCAGAAAAGAAGCCTGCTCCCGCATTTGAAAAATATTAAGCCTGCTGTAATGACCGTGGGCGGATGGTTTGATGCAGAAGATTTGTTTGGGCCGATCAATATTTACAAGACCATTGAAAAGACAAGCCCCGGTGCTAAAAATACCATTGTGATGGGTCCCTGGGGTCATGGTGACTGGGCCGATGAAAAAGCGAAAAGCACCCACAACCATATTTATTTCGGAGACAGTATTGCCAGCTTTTATCAAAAGGAGATTGAGTTTAAATTCTTTGCCCGATATCTGAAAGACCAGGGTACCGAAGACATGCCCGAAGCTTATGTGTTTAATACAGGAACCAAGAAATGGGAAAAACATGATGTATGGCCTCCCAAAGAAGCCGCTTCCCTGCAAATGCGTTTTGAACCCAACGGAAAGCTGGTGATCAATAAAGAAGTAAGTGCTGAGAATGCCTTTGAATATATCAGCGATCCTGCCAAGCCGGTTCCTTATACTTCACAAACAGAAGGGCTCACATTTACACCCCGAAACTTCATGAGTGATGACCAGCGCGAGGCTTCCATGCGTCCGGATGTGCTGACTTTTGAAACAGAAGTACTGGGAGATGAAGTAACTATTGCCGGGGAAATCCTGGCCAAACTGAAAGTGGCCATGAGCGGTACCGATGCAGATTTTATTGTGAAGCTGATCGATGTGTATCCGGATAATCATCCCAACTACGAACACAATCCCAAGAACATTGTAATGGGTGGTTACCAGCAACTGGTGCGCAGTGAAGTGTTCCGCGGCCGTTTCCGGAACAGTTTTGAAAAGCCGGAGCCTTTTGTACCCGGACAACCCACAGATGTAAATGTTCCTTTACAGGATGTACTGCATACTTTTAAGAAAGGGCATAAAATCATGATCCAGATCCACAGTACCTGGTTCCCTTATATCGACCGGAATCCGCAGAAATATGTAGACAATATTTATAAAGCAGAAGAATCGGACTTTATCAAATCAACGATTAAAGTAATGGGCTCATCTGTGATTGGTGCCGGAGGACAACAGCAACCAAAGAAAGGATTCTAGAAGCTATCTCAAAAGTCGTTTTACGTCATACCGGGCTTGACCCGGTATCTTTCTTTGGATACGTCTTCCCTTTAGATGCCGGATCGAGCCCGGCATGACATCACTTGGGGCAATGACTTTTGACATAGCTTCTTGTAAAATCAGAACCGGATACTTCCCATGATACCAAGCGCAGTTGGTTTTAAAACGGTATTGCTGGCCGTTGCCGTATAGGTAACGGTATAGAGTCTTGATTTGTAGAAGCAGAACCACTGAATGATCCTGATGCGCATTTTATCATCCAGACTGCTGAATCCGGAATAAATAATTTCGACTGCTTCGGTCTTATTCCAGGTAAAACTGCGTTGGCTTTCACTTTTAAAATCCCTGAAAGCTGTTTTCAGCTGATCGGTAACAGAAGGAAACAGATCATTGATCTTGATCTGCCCGCCATAAGCGGCATTGTATTTTACACTGATATTGACATTTTCATTGAAACTATCCGTTTCGCTTTCAGCAGGGGAGGTAAAGAAGACCCGGTTTCCTTCCTTGATTTTGTTGATCCAGGTGGGGGGATATTGCGCTGTAAACATACCTGCTGTATCTGTAAAGGTCTTCCATCCTGTTTTGCTGATAGTCTGGGCTACTGCCATCAATTGACAACAAAGAACCAAACCGAGTATAAATAAGCGCCGCATATTTTTGGGGTGAAAGTAGGGCAATTTTATTTAGTAACTATTCGCAAGGGTGTTTTGTATAGCCTTATCTCTGTTCCTGCGGATCATGGTTTCGTTAACAATTTTTTTACCATGCTTTTCCACTGTTTGACCCCGCTGGGGTCACTTTTTTTGTTGGGCCTTTTTGTTACCGATATTGGACCCCTCCGGGATCAACTGTCACCATGCGTAAATAAATACTGCGATCAATCGCAAAGTCGTATGGACAGCTTGTAATGGGCTCTCTTAGCTCCAGCGGGGCTCAATACCGGTAACTAATCGCTGATAAGTGTTACCGGTGCCCGGAGGGGCACAACACAGTACTAAAAGGGAAAACACTAGCGATCACAGCGCTCTCTCTGCCCCAGCGGGGCTCAATATCGGTAACTAATCGCTGATAAGTGTCCGGTGCCCCGGAGAGGTACAACACAGTACTAAAAAAAGGGAAAACATAGCGGGGCTCAATATCGGTAACTAATCGCTGATAAGTGTTACCGGCGCCCCAGCGGGGCACAACATCTGGTTAAAAGGAAAAACCACAGCGCACACAGCGATCACAGCGCTCTCTCTTTGCCCTATCGCGACATCATATCGGCAACCACCCGCGGCGTATCTCCGTGTTCGCCGTGGTTTAAAAAATTCTGCAATTAGAACCACAGCACACACAGCGATCTCTCTCAGCCCCAGCGGGGCTCAATATCGGTAACTAATCGCTGATAAGTGTTACCGGTGCCCGGAGGGGTACAACACAGTACTAAAAGGGAAAACACTAGCGATCACAGCGCTCTCTCTGCCCCAGCGGGGCTCAATATCGGTAACTAATCGCTGATAAGTGTTACCGGTGCCCCGGAGAGGTACAACACAGTACTAAAAGGGAAAACACTAGCGATCACAGCGCTCTCTCTGCCCCAGCGGGGCTCAATATCGGTAACAAAACACCGATAAGAGTGTTCAGTGCCCCAGCGGGGCACAACAGACTACTAAAAGGGAAGGCCACGGCAAGTGATCGCTGTTGTTAAAAAGTGATATACCTCCACCTCATCGTTCCCTTCCACAGTCCCTTAGCCTTTGCCATACTTTCGCTTACCTTTGCCCTATCTAAAATACTCTTAATTCAAGACGATGGCAGCCCGTACAGACCTTTTTACCAGTCCTGATTATTTCGGACTGGATGAACTCCTCTCCGAAGAGCATTTACTGATCCGTGAATCAGTACGTAATTATGTAAAAAAAGAAATCTCTCCGATCATTGAAGACTATGCCCAGAAAGCGGAATTCCCTCAGCATATTGTAAAGCAACTGGGAGACCTGGGTTGTTTTGGTCCAACCGTTCCGGTGGAATACGGTGGGGGCGGACTGGATTATGTCGCATACGGACTCATGATGCAGGAACTGGAAAGAGGCGATAGCGGGGTTCGTTCCACGGCTTCTGTACAGGGTTCCCTGGTCATGTTCCCGATCTATCAGTATGGCAGTGAAGAACAGCGGAAGAAATACCTTCCCAAACTTGGTAGCGGAGAATGGCTGGGTTGTTTTGGTTTAACCGAACCCAACCATGGCAGTGATCCTTCCAGTATGTTAACCAATTTCAAAGATGCCGGCGATCATGTGATCCTCAACGGTGCCAAGATGTGGATCAGCAATGCACCATTTGCTCATGTAGCCGTAGTATGGGCCCGGAATGAAGCCGGTGAAATTCATGGGATGATCCTGGAGAGAGGAATGGAAGGATTTTCAACCCCCACCACCCATGGCAAATGGAGTCTTCGTGCTTCAGCTACCGGTGAACTGGTTTTTGATAATGTAAAAGTGCCAAAGGAAAATATATTCCCCAACGTAAAAGGCCTGAAAGGACCACTGGGTTGTTTAACCAAAGCGCGCTTTGGCATCGCCTGGGGTGCCATTGGTGCTGCGATGGATTGTTATGATACGGCACTCCGTTATTCCAAAGAACGGGAACAGTTTGGTAAACCCATCGGCAGTTTTCAGTTACAGCAAAAAAAACTGGCCGAAATGCTGACAGAAATTACCAAGGCCCAGCTCCTGAACTGGCGTTTAGGAGTATTGATGAGCGAAGGAAAAGCCAGTCCGCAACAAGTGAGCATGGCCAAAAGAAATGCCTGTGAAGTAGCCACCAATATTTGCCGCGATGCCAGACAGATGCTCGGCGGCATGGGTATTACCGGCGAATACCCGGTGATGCGGCACATGATGAACCTGGAAAGTGTAATCACCTACGAAGGAACACATGATATTCATTTACTGATTACGGGGATGGATGTGACAGGGTTTAATGCGTTTAAGTAAGCCCCTATCCCCTAAAGGGGAATATGAATTGTAAATAACAGGCCGCTCAGTAAAAAAAATCTGTAGGTCTTTCAGGAGTCCTGCATCTCCCCTTTAGGGGAATAGGAAAATAAAAATCATGGAAAAACAAACGGGGGTATGAAGATTTTCCTCATAGGATTCATGGGCTCCGGTAAATCCTACCTCGGCCGCCTGCTGGGACAAAAACTGGGTATTCCTTTTTTTGATCTTGATGAGCAGGTCACAACACATGCCGGTAAATCAATCCCTGAAATTTTTGATACAGAAGGAGAGGAGCATTTTCGCCTGCTGGAAAAAGAAGTGCTGTTCATGATTACAGAAAGCCATGATAGTTTTATATTGGCTACCGGAGGAGGCACGCCCTGTTTCTTTAATAATATCGATTATATGAACCGCTCCGGAACCACGGTCTGGATCCACACACCTGTATCCGTATTATTTGAACGATTAGTAAAAGAAAGACCAGGCCGTCCGCTGATCCGCAATCTGACGGATGATCAGTTGATGGCATTTATCTTCCGGAAATATTCCGACCGTAAGATTTATTATGAACAGGCTACAGTAACCATTGATGAAGAGCCGGTGGATATTGATAAACTCGTAGAAAAAATATTTCATGCATAAAAAATTCCTGGCCCTGGGGGCGGGGCTCAGCGGACTGGCCGTAGCAGCCGGTGCATTTGGGGCACATGGTTTGCAAAGAGTAACCAGTGATGCTAAAATCATACAGACATACCAGACAGCCGTTCAATACCAGGGATGGCATGCACTGGCACTGATCCTGGTGGCCATTCTTTTTTCAGCTCATGTGAATCAAAAATTATTACGGTATACCGCCTGGTGTTTTCTAACCGGCATTCTCCTTTTTTCAGGCTCTCTCTATCTACTGACCATTTTGAAAATTCAGGAATCAGGAATGAGCAAAATGATTGGACCTGTTACACCTATCGGCGGTCTGTTTTTTATAGCAGGTTGGATCCTGCTCATGCTGGCAGCGCTGAAAAAAGATAAATCATAAAGGAAGCCGGAGTGTGGTGACGGTACCACTCTCATTCTGGATAGAAAAGGTGCCACCAATACTTTCCATTCTCCGCCCGATATTTTTCAATCCATTGCCAAACTGACGGAGTTTTTCTTTATCAATGCCCTTTCCGTTATCATGAATTTGTATCAGCAATTCTGTTTCATCGGCCCGGATATCAATACTTACTTCACTGGCGCCGGCATGTTTTAAAACATTGTTTAGTGATTCTTTTACACACAAAAAGATATTCCTTCTTTTATCTCCGGTGAGTTCCTGCTGGGAAATTTCTTCAGGAGTGTTTACCCGGCAATTGACCGGTGTACTCTCAAAATACTCCAGCGACCAGGCCCGGATATAGGAAATCAGGTTGTCGAGTGTGTCATTACTGCTGTTCATACTCCAGATGATGGCATTCATTTTATTCAGCACATCATCAGCGGATCTGGATATTTTTTCAATCTCCACCGGGGTGTTTTCCTTCATCTTATTCCGGGCAATTTCACTCATCAGCCGGATGGCCGTCATGCCCGAGCCCAGTTCATCATGCATGTCGGCAGAAATACGTTGCCTTTCTTCCTGCTGGGCTTTATAGACTGCAATTTCTTTTTCATATTCCTGCACCATCGCCTGGGCTTTCAGTGCCTCTTTTTCCTTGGTTTGCGCAATGATATAGCGCCTGTTTTTATAGTTGAGTCCACCGAGAAAAAATACCAGCTCAAAGAAAAGACCTGTTTCATAATGAATCAGGGAATTGGTGGCAATAGGGTGATAGGCAAATAAACCCGGTGCAATGATCAGCGCATAAGATATCAGCGAGAAAACCAGGTAAAAGAAATTGCCCCAGAAAAGATAACGGAACAATCTATTGGACCAGTGCCTGCTGCTGTACACCAGGAAGATCACGATCATCAGCAGTAACAGGAATTTGGTTCCCTGTTCTACCAGAAATTCAATATGGTATAAATCGGTGGCATAATGCAGAACAGTAAAAGCCAGGGTAGCAAAAAGCAAAAGGAAGATGCCACTATTATATAATCGGTTGAGGAAAAGATAACGGTTACGGGTATCCAGAAATTTCTGCATAAAAATCATATAGAAAATGATTCCCGTAGCCTGCAGCATAAAATCCAGGTATTCTTCCAGGAAGAAATTCATGGGCTCCGTATGATAATTATACAGGGCCTTGGTAAAAAGCATCAATCCGATAAAAAAAGCATAACCCGAATAATACAAAAACTCCTTATTGGCTCCCTGAAAATAAACGGAAAGGGAATAGAGTACCATCATCAGCAGTAAGCCGCAAAACACATAGGTAAACAAATCACTTGCCCAGCTGATATTATGTAAGCCGGCTATAAATGATGGCAGGTACTCCGGATTCACCAGCCTGGGTCTGATTTTATTCACATAGGTTTTCAGCATACCCAGGGCAGCAATGATCTCCATGCTATCACCGGCAGCAATGGTGATTTCCCGGTAGCCTGATTGCTCTTTGGTATCCGGCAAAATTTCCGGTAGCAGCTGTAGATTTTTACCATTAACCTGGTACAGACTGATTCTTTTATAATAAAATCCCGGAAAGAAATATATTTTCTTTACCTGGTTCCCGCTATTATGGATCCGAAACCTGACCAGGGCGGTTTGTGTAACATATTTTTCCGGAATCGGCCCCGTGATGATCGCCCCTTTTGTGAATGCAATCGCCGGAAACTTTTTTAACAACTCCGCTTCATTCTTGATAAATACGGAAGAAATCTGGTCCCTGATTTCAACTGCCAGGTTGATTCCTGTCACATCAATGGATGGATCCTCGCCGGATTGCCCGCTGGCCCCCATTCCCAGCCAGAGGGATGCAAAGAGGTACAGCAGCAGGTACCTGGCTTTAACTATGCGAAGAAGGGTGTTCAGCGACATGCAGTAAATGTAAACAATCAGTGCAGTTTTTGCCAGTGATCGGGGTACTACTTTCCGGTAATCTTTTCATATCAAACTGTTTATCTTTGTCGGATGGCTACCAGGCTGAAAAAGAAAAACAACCCTGCGAAAAAACCTTCTAAACCGAAAGCAACCAGCTCCGCTTCCAAAGGCTTTACTGCGGAAAAGGAGGAAAAGATTGATTGGAAAGAACTGGCCCGGGACGAACGTACCTGGAAAATTGTGGGTACTATCTTTATCCTGATTGCCATTTTCCTCTTTATTTCCTTTGTTTCCTACCTGTTTTACGGTCAAAAAGACCAGGATGTAGCGCAAAAAGGGTTTTCTGCACTGTTTGATAACTCGTTAAAGGCAAAAAACCTCCTGGGTAAATTAGGTGCCCTGGTCTCTCATTTCTTTATCAGTTATGGCTTCGGCATAGCCTCCTTCCTGATCTGCACTTTCTTTTTTGTAGTAGGTGTCAACCTCCTGTTCAGAAGAAAAATATTCTCAATCTGGCGCAACCTGAAATATGTAACAGTCGGCTTACTCGTACTCTCCGTATCCATGGCCTTTATTTTCGGGAGAAGCGGTTTCCCCTGGGGCGGTGCCGTGGGTGATATGATCAGCGATAAACTGACCGGTGCCCTTGGTAATGTGGGTACCGCCGCAGTGCTCCTGCTCATGGCAGCCGGATATTTTATCTGGCAGTTCAATCCAACCTTTAACTGGCCGGCACAAAAAGAAGAAAGGGGAGAAGAAGAAACCGTTGAAACAGATAACAGGGAAGAAAAGGAAGAGTCCGTTGCCACGGCCACAACATTGAGCCCGCTTACTGCAACCACTGAAAAAGCAGGAAACGGAAATAGTTTGACGACAGCCGATGGTATCGTGATCAATTTTCCGGAAGAAAAAACACTGCCGGAATTGCAGCTGATCGAAAAAGATGAACCGATTGAAGCCGCCATCGAAAAAATGGCTGCCGAACAAACCAGTCCGGAAAAAGAAATTGTAAACGAAATCCTGCATACCCACGAGGATATGTATACGGGTACGGATGCAACAGAACTGGAGATTCCGGAGCCTGTTAAGCAAAAGCCTTCCAGTCGCAAGACAGATGAACCCCTGGAACTGGAAATTAAAAGCGTACCGCAAAAGGTAGTGGATGAACCGGTGGTCGCCGAGAACCTGCCTCCCTATGAGCCCACCCTGGATCTCAGTAATTATAAATACCCTTCGCTTTCATTGCTGGAAACACATGGCAGTGAAAAAATAATACAGGATACCAGTGAACTGGAAAACCACAAGAACCAGATCATTGCCACCCTGCGGAATTATTCTATCGAAATACAAAAGATCAGTGCTACGGTTGGACCCACGGTTACGCTTTATGAAATTGTACCGGCCCCCGGCGTAAGGATTTCCAGAATTAAAAACCTGGAAGATGATATCGCTCTGAGTCTGGCCGCCCTAGGTATCCGGATCATTGCACCCATCCCCGGAAAAGGAACGATTGGTATTGAGGTCCCCAATGTACGCAAGACGGTCGTGAGCATGAAGACCCTGCTTTCTTCCGAAAAATTCCAGAACAATACCTATAGCCTGCCGATTGCGATCGGTAAGAAAATTGATAATGAGAATTTCATTGTGGACCTGGCCAGTATGCCCCACTTGCTGATGGCGGGTGCGACCGGACAAGGTAAATCCGTTGGGGTAAATGCCCTGCTGGTCTCACTGCTTTATAAAAAGCACCCTTCGCAGCTGAAGTTTGTTTTGATCGATCCCAAAAAAGTGGAATTGAGTATCTACAGGCAGATCGAAAAACATTTCCTGGCCAAGTTACCTGGTGAAGAAGATGCCATCATCACCGATACCAAGAAAGTGGTGTACACCCTCAATGCGCTTTGTATTGAAATGGATAACCGCTACGATCTTTTGAAGGAAGCCGGTGCGAGAAATATCAAGGAGTACAACGAAAAATTCATCAAGCGGAAACTGAACCCGCAGAAAGGTCATCAGTTCCTGCCCTTTATTGTACTGGTGATTGATGAGTTTGCCGACCTGATCATGACGGCCGGTAAGGAAATCGAAATGCCCATTGCACGTCTGGCACAGTTAGCCAGGGCCATCGGTATCCACCTGATCATTGCCACACAAAGACCCTCTGTTAATATTATTACCGGTACCATCAAGGCCAACTTCCCGGCCCGTATCGCGTTTAAAGTTTCTTCCAAGATTGACTCCCGTACCATCCTGGATACCGGTGGGGCGGAACAATTGATTGGTAAAGGGGATATGCTGATTTCTCACAATGGGGAACTGACCCGTTTGCAATGTGCGTTTGTGGACACCCCTGAAGTGGAACAGGTAGTGGAGTATATCGGCAATCAGCGCGGTTACCCCGAGGCCTTCCTTTTACCGGAATATGTAGATGAGAAAGAGCTGGAAGGAAGGGATTTTGACATGTCTGACCGGGACTCCCTTTTTGAAGATGCTGCCCGTTTGATCGTGCAAAACCAGATCGGATCCACCTCCTTATTGCAAAGAAGAATGAAACTGGGATATAACCGGGCAGGCAGGCTGATGGATCAGCTGGAAGCGGCCGGTATCGTTGGACCCAACCAGGGCAGTAAAGCCCGTGATGTGCTGATCAAAACTGAAATGGATCTGCAGCAGCACCTGGATGCATTGGGTTAAGCGGAGCCGTTCGTTAGCAGCGTGTTAAGATAGGAAAACGGATACAACCTGGTATGGTCAATGACGGTCATACTCCTGTAACAAGAGCTGTGAAGAGCTGATTGACCATATTTCATTTATCTTTGCATCCCGAAAAAGCGGTACCACCACCACAAACCCTGAATAATGAAGAAATTATATATTGCCACCTTTTTTATAGTGTCTGCATTACTGGCCACTGCCCAGGCTAAAAATGACCCGGCTGCCAAAGCGATTCTGGATGGGGTAAGCGAAAAATTCAAGACGTTTAAAACCGTTCAGGCTGCATTTACCTATAAAGTAGAGAATGCATCAGGCAAGGCCCTTTCCACCAAGAGCGGTACTATTAAAATGAAGGGCACCAAGTATTATGTGTTATTCAGCGGCCAGGAAATATTCTGCAACGGCACCACCGTATGGAACTATGATAAGGCTGCCAATGAAGTAACAATTTCCCGTCTGGATGCCTCTTCCGGCATGATTACACCGCAAAAATTATTTACCAATTTCTACGACAAGGATTTTCTCTATATGCTCAATGGAGAAAAGAAAGTGGGCAATAAAACCGTACAGGAAATTGAAATGACACCGGTAGATAAAAGCAAGCCCTTTCATAAAGTATTTGTGCAGGTAGATAAAGCTTCTAAAACTATTTATAGTACCAAAGTGCTGGAGAATGCCGGTAACAGATATATCTATACGGTCACCAGTCTCAGTACCAATGCCGCCATGGCCGATGCTATTTTTACTTTTGATAAAAAGAAATACCCCGGCGTAGAAGAAGTGGATCTTCGTTGAGTAGTCACCTATTTTCCTGAATGAATTTTAGAGCGTGAAATTTCACCGCTGAGAAAGGAGAGCGCGGAGATAACGCAGAGAAGTTACGTTCACTACTATTTCGAGCGAAGCGAGAAATCCTGTATTTCCTTAACCCCTAACCATCGCCTGTCATTCCGAACGCAGAGAGGAACCTTGTATTTTGCGTCTTTGTTCCTTTGCGACTTTGTCCACAGGACTCTGCGAGCGTGAAATTTCACCGCAGAGTAATGAGAACGCTGAGTTTTCGAAGAGATTTAACCGCGGAGGCTTAACCGCGAAGACGCCAGGACGCGAAGAATTTTTTGTCTCTCCTTTGTGTGCTTAGTGTCTTTGTGGAAAACCCTTATGTTGCTTTTTAAAGGCCGCTTTCATCTTATACCACCGCCTTCCTGATCTTCACCAGCTTTGCCAGCAATGGCTCCAATAAATCCAGCTGCAACATATTAGCCCCATCACTCTTTGCTACTGCAGGATTAGGATGCGTTTCAATAAATAATCCATCGACTCCGGCTGCAATGGCCGCTTTAGCAATAGTGCCGATTAACTGCGGATGCCCTCCTGTTACCCCACTGGTTTGATTCGGTTGTTGCAACGAATGGGTTACATCCATCACCACCGGCACCCCGTGTGCCTGCATGGCTGGAATATTCCGGTAATCCACTACCAGGTCCTGGTAACCGAAAGTGGTACCTCTTTCAGTAAGCATTACTTTCTCATTCCCGGTTTGTCTTACTTTCTCCACCGCAAACTGCATGGCTGCACCGCTTACAAACTGACCTTTTTTAATATTCACAATCTTGCCGGTTTCCCCGGCGGCCTGGAGCAGGTCAGACTGCCGGCAGAGAAAAGCAGGGATCTGTAAAATATCCACTTCTTTGGCAGCCATGGCCGCTTCAGCGGGAGCATGAATATCGGTAACGATGGGTAGCTGAAAAGTTGATCGGACCTTGCCCAGTATACTCAATGCCTTTTCATCACCCAGTCCGGTAAAAGAGGAAGCACTGGTACGGTTGGCTTTGCGGTAGGAAGATTTGAAGACATAGGGGATACCCAGGTTCCGGCAGATGGCCGATACTTTTTCCGCCACTTCCATTACCAGCTCTTCACTTTCCACCACACAGGGGCCCGCCAGCAGAAAAAAATTAGCGGGGTCATAGCTTTGATCTTTAAAAAGGTCGGTCAGGAATTTTTCCATGCCGCAAAAATAGACGGAAGTTTTGGTTTAAACTGGTTTTTGGGATTTGCCCGCAGTTGTATCATATTTGCCTTATCAAAGCTTGCTATGGTTAAAGAAAAAATACTGGTGATCGGCGCTTCCGGTCAGATCGGGGTGGAGCTCACCATGGCCCTCCGTAAAATTTATGGAAATGCCAATGTGATTGCCTCAGATTTAAGGGAGCAAAATCCTTTGCTGGAAGGAACCGGTCCCTATGTTTCGCTTGATGTAATGAATAAAGAGATGCTGCATGTGCAGGTCATCCGCCAGGGGATTACCCAGATTTATTTATTAGCCGCCATTCTATCTGCCACCGGTGAAAAAAATCCCGGACTGGCCTGGAACCTCAATATGCAGGGGCTGCTGAATGTATTAGACATTGCCCGTGAAGAAAAAATGCACAAAGTCTACTGGCCTTCTTCCATTGCTGTATTTGGTCCTACTTCTCCCCGCCAAAATTGTCCGCAGCAAACCATCATTGAACCCACCACGGTTTATGGTATCAGTAAGTATGCCGGCGAATTCTGGTGTAATTATTTCTTCCAGCGTTTTGGTGTGGATGTGAGAAGCCTCCGCTATCCCGGTCTGATTTCCTATAAATCACCTCCCGGTGGTGGTACCACGGATTATGCGATAGAAATATTTCATGAAGCATTGGAAGAAAAAAAATACAGTTGTTTCCTGGGCCCCGATACCTACCTGCCAATGATGTATATGCCTGATGCGATACGTGCCACCATCGAACTCATGGAAGCTCCGGCAAATAAAATATCCATCCGTACTTCCTACAATATTTCTTCGATGAGTTTTTCTCCCAAAGAAATTTGACTTACCAGCCCGATTACCGCCAGGCCATTGCCGACAGCTGGCCGCAAAGTATTGACGACAGTGTGGCCCGCCGCGACTGGGGCTGGAAGGAGGATTTTGATCTGGCAGGGATGACGAAGGATATGCTGGGGAATCTGAGTACCCCCAAGCCCTGAAGGGGAGGAGAGAAGTCGTTAGTCTTTAGTCGGGAGTCGAGAGTCAGCAGCCTACAGTCGACAGTCGACAGTCTACAGTCTACAGTCGGCATTCGGCACTCTTCAGTCAACAGTCGGGAGGTTAACACAGGGAGCGTTATAACATTTAAAGCGATGAGTTGCGAAGTAATATCTCAATATCAAAATATCTTAATATTTCATCCCCTCCTTATCTCAAATCCTTCAAAATTTTCCACATCCATTTCTTTCACAATCACATCACGAACCAATGCGGCAGGCGGTCCTATTTTGCACCAGGCAATAATTTCTTCCAGTTGCTCTTGGTGGCCGGTAGCCAGAATATATACAGCACCATCGGGTAGATTTTTTACATATCCACTGAGGCCTAATGATAACGCCTTCTTAAGTGTACTCTGGCGATAGTAGACGCCCTGTACTTTTCCGGTGATAAGGAGGGAGAGGGTGGTCATCAGTTTGTCAGTTTATCAGTCTATCAGTCAACAGTCGTGAGTCGGGAGTCATGAGACGGGAGTCGATGCTTTGAGTAGAGAATTATGAGTTATGAGTGGTGAATGATGAGTTATGAGCGAAAATTCCAAAGTTTTATTATCCCAATATCCAATACCTAATACCTAATATTTAAGCATCCCCACAATCTCTTCCAGAAACCTCTTGTCCGTTTCATCAAACTGATTATACTCACTGGCATCAACATCAAGCACACCTGTCACTACTCCATCTTTGATCAATGGAACAACGATTTCTGATTTGGAGAGACTACTGCAGGCAATATGCCCGGGGAATTTTTCTACATCGGGAACAATTAAGGTCTTTGCCTCTGCCCAACTGGTACCACATACACCGCGTCCTTTTCGGATCCGGGTGCAGGCTACCGGTCCCTGGAAAGGACCGAGTACCAATTCATCTTCTTTAACCAGATAAAAGCCGGTCCATAACCAGCCAAACTGTTCTTTCAATGCAGCCGCAATATTGGCCAGGTTGGCCACCAGGTCAGTTTCTCCTTCCAGTAATCCTTTGATCTGGGGGAGGAGGGATTGGTATTGTTCTTTCTTGCTTCCGCTAATAATCTGAAGATCTTCAGCCATAAAAAAATATAAGTATTGTAATTATTGTAATTGCCGTTTGTATAACTGTATCGTGTTTTCAAAACCGAGGTAGATCGCATCACAAATCAACGCATGACCAATACTCACTTCCATTGTCCAGGGAATGGCGGTTTTAAAATATTTCAGGTTCTGCAAATCCAGATCATGACCGGCATTGATACCCAGTCCGCATTCTTTGGCTACCAGCGCCGCCTGGTAATAAGGTGCAATGGCTTTGGCATGATCACCTGTTGCATAGATGCTGGCATATTGCTCAGTATATAATTCAATCCGGTCAGTACCAGTTGTTGCCGCTGCTTTCACCATGGCTTCATCGGGATCACAAAAGATAGAAGTACGGATGCCCGCTTTTTGAAATACCGCAATGATTTCTTTCAGATAATCCTGGTGACGAATCGTATCCCAGCCATGATCACTGGTGAGCTGCCCACTGGCATCCGGAACCAGGGTCACCTGATCAGGTTTTACTTCCAGTACGATATCAATGAATTTTTGTTCCCGGCAATTGCCTTCAATATTGAATTCTGTCCGGATTACTTTTTTGATCTGTCGCACATCTTCATAACGGATATGTCTTTCATCGGGCCGGGGATGCACGGTAATGCCATCCGCACCAAAACGCTGGGCATCGATCGCAGCTTTTACAATATCCGGATTGTTGCCGCCACGGGCATTGCGGAGCGTGGCAAATTTGTTGAGGTTCACAGACAATTTGGTCATACGCAAAGGTAACCCTGCTGCAATAAAAAACCCGCCCCGGATAACCGGAACGGGCTGCAACCTTGACTTGCAGTTTTATTCCCTAAGAATTTTTGTACTGCCTGTAATCTGGCCATTTTCTTCCCTTACAATCACCTGGTATACACCCTTGGGCAGGGTGACCGGAAATTGCAGGCTGATGGTATTGTTTCCGGCAAATACTTTACGGGTTTGTGTTTGTACAATCCTTCCCGATTGATCAGCAATACTGATACTCAGGTCCTGCTGCGCGGCACTGTAAATGGAAACCGCCGCCTGATCCCGTACCGGATTAGGATAAATGGCGATTCCACCTGATTTATTATCCGAACTGATCCGGACTATTGTAGAGTATTTAAAACTTTGATCGATATCCGTCAGCCGAAGCCGGTATAAAAGGATGTTGCCAACGGGACGAATATCCCGGTAAGAATAATCTTTGTCACCACTGCTAAAACCTGCAGCGGCTACGGTACCAATTTTTTCCCAGCCCGAACCGGTATTTCTTTCTATGTCAAATGCAGCAGAATTCATTTCCCGGCTGCTGGTCCAGTTAAGTAATACATCATTGTCCTTCCGGTATCCGCTGAAATTGGAAAGACTAACTGGTAAAGTAGACTGATCAAAACTAACAGCGCCTATTGCAATCGCCTGGGCTGCTGTGTTTGAATTGGCACCCGGGGCATTATCATAACGGATGGTAATACTATTAATCACATTGGAGCCAAAACTTACATTGATCGTACCACGCTGGTCGGTGGCATCTGAAGCTGTATTGTCTGCCATCCCGCTGCTGGTATTTACATGGGCAGTATTTCCGCTGATCACGAGAAAATTCGGATCGGTGACTGCATCATATTTTGTGATCGTAGGGTTATAGGATGTACTGCCATTGGATCCGGTAATTGTGACCCTGTCATAATAAGTGGTACTGGTGGCGTCATTCTTGTCAATATCAGCAATCCGAAAACTCACATTCGTGGTCATCGCACTAAAAGTGAAAACAATATCCGTATAAGAAGTATTGGAACTGTAATTGGGTGTCAGGTGTATTCTGCTGGCAGCACCTGGAACCGTAAATGTGGCAGAGGAGACGGTAGGGGTAGCTGTTCCAAAAATATTACCGTTAACACCTGTAAAAAAGCCGCCACCATTCATAGTGACCGTAGCAGTACAGTTGATACTATTCCCATTAATATTGGATGCCGTTCTGCTCAAGTCACCATTAGACCATGACGGTGAAAAAGAGGAGGCCCAGTTTAAATTGATTTGGGAGAAAGTGGTTTGGGTCAGGCATATAAAGGTCATGCCCATGATAAGTAGATGTCTTTTCATGATTAGGATATTGGATGATGGATGACTATAACGAATGGAGGTATCAGCTTAGTACGAAAACGCCTAAAAAAATTAAGTGCTTCTATGTAGTGGAGTGTGTAAACTTCGGATTCGCAGTAAGTTATAATTCCACCCAGGTATGATCGGCCAGGAGCTTTACCGTGGCCACAAACCTTTTGAACGGACCGGAAGGCCCCCATTCTTTGGGAGAAACCAGAGAAAGAAGGTAACTGCTATCCTGTTTTTCGTAGAGATGATAGGTTTGCCCGATATTGGGTTTGAAGGACATTTTAGCCCCATAAATCGTCATCGACAATTCTTTTCTTTTCTGGATTTCATGCGCCTGCAATGCCAGTAATTCTATTTGTTTCCGGATCTGGTCCAGCTGCATATTGGTCTGCTCTTCCATGGCAGTAAGTGCCTTGTGTTTGATCACGCCTTCTTCCGTAGGCCTGATTACGGCACCGGATACAGCCGCAGAATAGGGGAGCACGCTCAACTGTTTATGGTAAACTTCTGTATTGGTATAAGCCGTTCCATCCTCCCTTACCCCCTGCAAACTGATGCGCAGGTAGCCATTGGGCATGATCTCATGAATGATATGCAGGAGGGCTTCCCCTTTCCTGTAAAAATGGACTTCAAAACTAATGCTGTCCGGAAAAACAGCCTGTGCCTGCTCAGCCAGTTGTGTATCTGTAAAAGGATTCAGATTGCCATCAGCCAGGATGGTATAGGCAGAAGAAAATGCCTGACTCTCCAGGGAGACCCAATTATGATAAATAGTCAACTCTTTTGGAGCCAGACCGGCTTCTATTTTATAAATGCCGCTTTTGGGGCGCTCACCCCATTCATAAGTCCCCTTTTCAGGAAAGAGCTGCCAGGATGCCAGAAAGTTATAAGCCTGTACCATAAACGGCTGCAAAGGTTTTGTTTTCCGGTGAATTAACAAAGCAATTCCTGCATGGTTTGATTCCCACAAACTAAACTTTCTATCTTTATACTCTTAAACAGGTTCGATTGAAGAGCTATTTTGGTACATATCATCAGCCCGGGGCCGGCCCGGTTGAATCAACCGTACTGGTTTTTGATAAAATGATCAGTATCGGGTACCGTAAAACCGATGGCAGTAACCAGATGTTGCAATGGCCCCTGAAGGACCTGACCGTTACCACAGAACGCTCCGATGATTCCACTTTACTTCGTCACCTGCAAATACCAGGCGAATTACGCATCAATGGAACAGAAGCAGCCACTCATATTCAATCCCTGCAAGAGGAACTCCAAAAGCCCTGGATCAAACGCAGTAGCGGACGCGACTGGCTGAGGAGTACAATGGTTTTCATGGGCATTGCCGGGATATTAGTGCTGGTCTACCTGCTGATGGTACCCTGGTTGTCCGCAAAACTGGCATCCAAAGTTCCTGCCGCTACTGAAAGGGAAATGGGGGATGCTGTTTACAATGCCATGGGAATGGAAACCAAAGAAGACAAAGCTTCATCGGCTGTTCTCAATGAGTTTTTCAAGGCCATGAATATTCCTTCCCGATATGATATCAGGATATCGGTGGTAGATGATGGTGTGATCAATGCATTTGCTTTACCGGGTGGAAGAATCGTGGTCTATAAACCACTGCTACTGCAAATCAGATCCTATCCTGAACTGGCGGCCCTGCTCAGTCATGAATTTACCCATATCAATGAACGGCATGCAACCAAAAGAATTTTTCGTTCACTCGGATCAAGAATATTTATCAGTCTGCTCTTTGGAAAATTTGGAGCGGTCACCAATGTACTGGTAAGTCAGGCCGAAAACCTGAAACACCTGCAGTATTCCCGCAACCTGGAAAAAGAAGCCGACATGGAGGGATTGCGAATTTTAATGGAAAGAAAGATTGATCCGGCCGGCTTTACAGATCTTTTCAAACACCTGAAAAACGCAGCACCCGGTTCAGCGCTTCCTGAATTTTTGGGGAGCCATCCGGATACAGATAAAAGAATGGAGTATATCCAAAAAGCTGCCCCCGGAGCTGAAATAAAAGAAATAGAGAAACTCAGTGCAATATTTGATCAATTAAAAAATACATTATGATTATTACCACCACGAGTATCATTGAGGGAAAACCGGTACAGGAGTACCTGGGTATCATCAACGCGCAAAGTATTATCGGGGCGAATATTTTCAAGGATATTTTTGCCGGACTCCGGGATGTTTTCGGAGGCCGGAGTAAAACCTATGAAAGAGTACTGGAAGAAGCAAAGGAAGATGCCCTTCGTGAACTGACCCAGAAAGCACAGGCCATGGGTGCAAATGGTATACTGGCAGTAGACCTTGATTTTGAAACGGTGGGTGGAAGCATGTTAATGGTGATTGCCACGGGTACGGCTGTAAGAATCTGATAAAAAAATATATGAAGAAGAAAATACTACTGGCCTTTGTTGCCATCTTAACTGTCCTGTATTCAACTGCACAGAGCACTGCCACAGCTGAAGAGTTGCTGAAAGAAGCCTGTACAAAAGCGGGTAAAGAAAATAAAAAAGTGATGGTGATCTTTACGGCCTCCTGGTGTGGCTGGTGTCATCGCATGAAAAAAAATATGGATGAAGCTGATGTGAAGCCTTTTTTCAATCAGCAGTTTGAAACACTGCTGATCACCGTGCTGGAAAGTCCGGATAAGAAAAACCTGGAAACACCCGGCGGTGCTGCTTTCTTTACAAAATACGGGGGCGATGGAAAGGGCATTCCTTTCTGGCTGGTATTTGACAAAGACGGCAATCTGCTGGCCGATTCCATGAAACCAGATGGTAGTCCGACCGGTAAAGTCAATACAGGATGTCCCTACGAAAAAGAGGAAGTGGCTTATTTTATTGAGGTATTGAAAAAGACGACCAGCCTGAATGAAGAACAATTGCAGGTCATCAGCAAGCGGTTTACCAAAAAAGCAGAATAAAATCTACCATCGGGTCAATTCCTGCTCCACGGCACTGCGGATCTGCTCCTCGCTTTGGGTAATCCATGGCGGCAGTCCGGCTGCTGCAATACGCCAGTTGCCATCCCTTTTGTGCATGTCGAACAGGATGCGTTCTCCTCTTTCGTCACATACATTCACGGTTAACTGCTCCTCTCCGGGATTTCTCAGTTTTCTGAAGTTAAATTCTCTGACCCTGTTCCCCGCCTTCACCAGCAGCGAGAACTGAATCATTCTGCTGAACTCAAGATGCATACTAATCAGGTTGAACGGGTGTATTTGCAATTACTGTGCTAGTCATTGTTTTTGTGGAATGAAAAGTTGTTCACAAAATTGACAGCACACAAGTATTCATCGAATCAGGGTAAATATACCTTTTTGAAAATAGGGTTGGCCTCTGTAATCAATGGCTTTTACCTGCCAAACATAAGTGCCTGTAGGCTGAGGAAGTCCGTTTTTGTTGCCATCCCATCCCATTCCGTTTTGGCGGGTACTGAAGACCTGTTCACCCCAGCGGTTATAAATGCTGAAATAATTGATCAGACTGATTCCTGCTCCCAATGGCCGTAACCTGTCATTCCGTCCGTCATTATTCGGCGTAAAGGCAGTCGGGACAAAAACCGTAGGAGCAGACTGGTAAACCCGGATCATCATATAAGCAGTGGCTGCGCAACCCGCCGAATCAAATCCGGTTACCTGGTATTGTAATCCGTCAGCCGGACTATTGAAAATAGCTACCGGATTGGCAATATTCGTCGCAGATAATGGAAAAGCAGGGGACCAGTTGTACCGGACTCCTCCGGTGGCATTAAACTGTAAAGGCTGACCGGTCACCACTGCCGTATCATTACCGGCACGGATTTGTAATCTGGGCATCCAGTTGATCAAAACCGTATCAATTCCAGGTTTTGGGCAGCCCCTGGTATCAAATGCCCGAAATATGAATGAAGTAGGTCTTGGTGCAAGGGCATTCGGTTGCAGACTGCTGGAATCATCAAGGTACCTTGCGGGCGACCAGGACCAAGAACTGCCATCTGTTTGACCATTCAACTGAACAGGCGTATTAAAACAGGCTAACTGATCAGGTCCTGCGTTGGCCAATGGGTAGGGGACTGGCGTAACAGTGAAACTGCCGGTTGCGGAACAACTGCCTACGGTAGCGATAACTGTGAACAGCGTTGGCAAAGGACTAATGACCAGCGGATTTTTTACTGAAGGCCCGATCAGTTGGGCAGCAGGTGACCACGTATATTGCAACCCATCTGAAATAATCTGTAAACGGGTAGTATCTCCCTCGCAGATACTGGTATCACTTACCTGCAGGCTTACAAAACGAATCACCCGCACAATCACAGAATCACGATTGGTGCAACCGCCATCATTCAAATCAACATAATAGGTTATACTAACCGGTGGATTCACGGCCGGAGTCGGGGAATGTATATCCGATATATTCACTGCAGGTGACCAGGTAAACTGTCCGGTACCGCTTGCCTGCAGGATCAACGGATCATTGATACAAATCAGTGTATCACGAAAGCCCAGCGTGAGTGTGGGTCCCTGTGTAATATTCAATACTTTTTCAATCGTGTCACGGCATCCCCTGGTATCGCTTACGAACAGCCTCGCCGTTTTGGGTCCGGTTTGCGGATAACTATAAACAGGATTTTGTAAGGCAGAAATATCGGTGGTCACAGTTCCTTCTCCAAAATCCCAGCTCCAGGAATTGGGAACACCATAAACAGATCGGGTACTGTCACTGAATGAAGTGGGTCTTTGCAGACAACCACCGGTAAAGCCAAACCCTGCTTTAAATCCGGGATATACCCGCACGGTAGTTTGGGTGGAGTCTGCACAACTCAGGTTGCGATTGATCACCAGTTTAACACGATAAGTACCGGTATCTGCAACCCGGTATTGCAGGGTATCTCCATTGTAGGGATAGAGCAGGTTATTCGATGCATCCCGAACTTCCCAGGTACTGCTTTGAATACCACTGCTGCCTGATTCATTAAAAAGAAATATAGTTTGTGAAGTATCGCATAAAAGGTATTCCGGTTTTAAAACAGCAGAAGTGATGCTGCAGTCGGCTACATTGATTTGTATATCCTTTCGCTGAGTGGCTATTATTGTACCTCTTCGGGTTTCCTCCACGCATACAGTAACCACATACTGACCGGCAGCCGGAGCGATCCCCTGTAATAAGCCCGAATTACTATTTAATGTTATACCGGCACCCATAGGCTGGGATTCCGAATAAGCCGGTGTATTGTAAGGAATGGATTGATAGGGTGGTGCTTCGGGTGGGGGAGCACTACCACCCTGACTGGTACTTCGGTAAGCGGAGCAAAATCTGTAATACAACTGATCGCCATCCGGATCGGTAGCTGCAAAACTGTAACTGAAATTATTACCGGTACATACCAGCACCAGGTCTGTACCCGTAAAACGGGCGCTGTTATTCTGAATACCGGTTGCGGGCGCTGTTGTACCGGGTATCTCCGCCGTATAAGTGGCGCCAATACCAGAATAACCGGCCGTGAGATTGTTCATTCCGTTGATCCTGAAATTGACCTGGCTCGAAATGGTATAACCCATCGGTGAACCGGGAAGCAGGAGGGTAAAACTGTAATAAGCAATATCAAAACAAACCAGGGGAGGGTTACTGATACAGGGGTTTACGTTGGTCAGGTTGATATTCTCGCTGCGGGTCATCGGTACATAGAAATCTCCAAAACGGGACTGATCCATTTTGGCAAAAACAGAGATAATAGCCGGATCAGGGAAGGCCGTTGAGATATTACAACGTTTATATAATTTCAGGGTGACATTGTACTGGTACTGGCCATTGGACATACCCACATAGGTATAATACATTTCCCCTCCGGTGATATGACCGGCCAGGGCCATTTTTCCCCAGAGCAGGAAAAGGGTAATAGTCAGTAATTGTTTCATGATCCTCCGGTCCGGAGTGCTTTAAAATTATGGTTTAAACGGGTTGGTTGAACCGGGGGTTGCTTGTCTGGCTTTGCAACCACCCGCCCCTTTTTTGTATCTTTCCGAAGGGAACAAAGAAGCCCCTCAATAGTTTAAAAATCAATCAATGAAAATGCCGAAAAAACTGACCCTTTTTGTGCTGATTCTCTGCCTGAGTATGTCCGGATCGCTGAGGGCGCAGGACAGCACGGTTTGTAAGCTGATCAAGGAAACCGACCCCTATACAAAGGAAATTAAATTATCGAGTGGGTTTATCGGGTTGGATGGTGCTTCAGTAACCATTGATGCCGACAGCAAGGAAATTATATTCCTGTTTTCCATTGAGACTTCTGATAAATGTTTTGATAATAATTCTACCGCCGATTTGTTTTTTGAAGGCATCAAATCCAAAACGATGACCCGCAGTGCCGGCACCATGAATTGCGAAGGGTTGTTTCAGCTGGTTTTTAAAAATTCAAATAGCTCACCCACAACGATCCTGCAACGGTTGACAACAAAAAAGCTCACGCAGATTATTTTTACAGGTAACAGCAAGAAACCCATCACGGTTAATTTGGGAATCAAAGAGCAGGAAGCCCTGCAGTACCTGGCCAATTGTGTGCTCACAGAAGGACGTCAGCTGATCCGCTGATCCAGGTCATCTTTCAGGGAAACATATATCAGTCCTATCCACTTAGGTAAATAGCGGAATTGCTATACCCGGCAACGCATCTATCCTGTAAAATTTATATATATAGTGGCATCAATGAAAAGGCGTTTTGAATGACAATAGCTTTTCAGTTTTACCAATTCCTTTTTTTCTCAGTGTTTTCTCATAGCCATCCGCTTTTGAAAGTCTTATATTTTTAATAATTCGTATAGCGAAAACACTTATACCCGCTAAAGGAGATAGAGCAGGGTTGTAGTAGAATAGTGACGATTGAATCATAACTAATCCTATTTTTTTTTGCCTCTAACGGTTGTTACTTGCACTCAGATTAGCACGTGAAGCTTTACTGACATCCGATACAGTTGAAAAAAACAGACGCTGAGCACCGAATTGAACCTATGAATAGAACCCATCCGAATCCTTTGAAAAACCAAACAAACCTGACCTGTTGAGAAAAAATCCAAATCCACTATCCTGATCCAATCCTTTGAAAAAACCAAACAAGTACTAGCAGTTGAAAAAATCCAAATCCACTATCCTGATCCAATCCTTTGAAAAAGCCAAACAAAGTAGTAGCAGTTGAGAAAAATCCAAATCCACTATCCTGATCCTTTGAAAAAAAAAATTCACTGTCCCGTTTCCGAACCCGCAAACACCGACCTTATGAAACAACAATTAAAAGCTGGTGACAGCGCTCATGGTTATAATCGCATCCGCTTACAGCAGCTGATTGATGGTGTAGTAGGTAACTCCCTGCCCGCAGCAATGCAACATGGCAGCATGGTTTGCAATGAAGTGGGCAAGGGTGTATGCCTTCACAGGGTCAGCGAAACATTCACCAGTCTGGTAGAAGAGATCCTCGATGCCGTGATTGATAATTCCAAAAAAGGAGATATTCATATCAGGGCGAGCCGGCAGCATCAGCGCCTGATCCTGCAAATCACAGAAAAAATAATTACAATGGCTTTGCACTGGCCTGGCGGATTGGCGTTTTGGCGCAGGCCGTCAGCAGCCTGGGGGGAAGTTTGGATATCCGAAACCCCCGACAACTGGAAACCACTATTTCCCTGAGCATACCACCGAGACTTGCCGCATGATGCAGGCAAGCAAATAACAGACTGCCTGAACCGGGTAGCCTGTTCATTCTAAGGATTAAAAAAAGGGCTGTCAATGCAGACAGCCCTTTTCTATTATACTTTTTGAAAACTGATTAATAACGGTAATGCTCCGGTTTGAAAGGACCGGTTTTAGCGATACCCAGGTAATTGGCCTGCTCGGTTGTCAGTTCATCCAGTTCCACACCAATCTTGGAAAGGTGCAGCCTGGCCACTTTTTCATCCAGGTGCTTGGGCAGTACATATACTTTGTTTTCGTAATTCTTATGGTTCGTCCACAGTTCAATCTGCGCCAGGGTCTGGTTACTGAAGGAATTACTCATTACAAAAGAGGGGTGGCCAGTTGCACAACCCAGATTCACGAGGCGGCCTTCTGCCAGGATGATGATATCCTTGCCATCCACATTGTAGATATCAACCTGTGGTTTGATGGTATCTTTTGTATCACCATAGTTCTGATTCAGCCAGGCAATATCAATCTCGATATCGAAGTGCCCGATATTACAAACGATCACTTTATCCTTCATCAGTTTGAAATGGTCGCCACGGATCAGGTCACGGCAACCGGAAGCGGTTACCACGATATCAGCTTCTTTTACCGCATCAATCATTTTCTTTACTTCAAAACCGTCCATTGCCGCCTGCAGGGCACAGATCGGATCGATCTCCGTAACAATCACACGACAACCGGCACCTGCCAGTGAAGCCGCAGAACCCTTACCCACATCACCATAACCACCTACAACGGCAATCTTACCGGCCAGCATCACGTCTGTTGCGCGACGGATAGAATCCACCAGGGATTCTTTACAGCCATATTTGTTATCGAATTTTGATTTGGTAACAGAGTCGTTAACATTAATAGCAGGCATTGGTAAAGTACCTTTGGCCACTCTTTCATATAAACGGTGTACACCAGTAGTCGTTTCTTCAGAAATTCCTTTTACATGCTGCACCAGTTCAGGATAAGTGTCCAGCACCATATTGGTCAGGTCACCACCATCATCCAGGATCATGTTCAGGGGCTTGTCATTACCACCGAAAAACAGGGTCTGCTCAATACACCAGTCCGCTTCTTCCTGTGTTTGTCCTTTCCAGGCAAATACACCAATACCTGCAGCAGCAATAGCAGCAGCAGCATGATCCTGTGTAGAAAAGATATTGCAGGAACTCCATTTTACCTCGGCACCCAGGGCCACCAGGGTTTCAATGAGTACGGCAGTCTGAATGGTCATATGCAGACATCCTGCAACCCGGGCACCTTTCAGTGGCTGGGAAGGACCATATTCCTTACGGATGCTCATTAAACCGGGCATTTCTGCTTCTGCCAGGCGAATTTCTTTACGTCCCCATTCTGCAAGGGATATATCTGCCACTTTATAAGGCAGGCTGAAATCAATGGATTTGGTAACTGTTGACATTGGCTTATTTTTATTTTTCGGCTGCAAAGGTACAGTTTACAACCCAATAAAGGACCTGCTGTTTCAGCTTATTTGTCCCGCATCCCTATTAACTTATACACAATAAATATTTTCCAATGCTTTGGTTCTAAGCAAATAAGATAATTTTACAGTCACAAGTCAGTCTGCTATGTATGTATATGATACCGTTACAGAAGCCCTTGCAGGTTTAAGACAAAGAGGGTTTACCCTTGATTTTAACCTGGCCGAGAACTGCCTGATCTGCCAGGGAAACCGATTTGACATTCAGGATTTTGAGATATCGGAATGGTACCGCTTTGAGGGGGATACCGACCCTTCTGACGAAGCTGTTGTTTATGCGGTGGAATCCAATACTGGCGTAAAAGGAGTTTTAGTAACGGGATATGGAATTTCTGCAGAAGGAATGAGTGCCGAACTGGCTCAAAAATTAAGATTGGACCGGAACGTTTAATGCATTTTGATCGTCTTTCAACCGGATGTCGTAAATTGTATATATGAAGGTTAAGGTTGCCCTGCTTGTCTTTTTTGTCGGCATATCATTTGCCCATGCCCAGCAAAACTCATTTCCATTGCCCTGCCCGCTGGAGGAAGCCACCGTGGTTCCTCCTCCCAAAAATGCCGTCAAGTTTGATGAACCCGATCTCTGTGTGGTGCTGATGAGCATCCCGGATACCGTGGTAAAATCAGTAGGCACGGGCCGGATCACCAATACAGAGAATACAGAAGAATCCGGATTGGGAGTCGTGCTTTTTGCAAAAATCAACGGAAAAGATTTTTATTTCTGGTACACCGGAATGAATAAACTCCTGGTGAAAAGAAATGATGTGGTGAAACCCGGTACGCCTATCGGGTATATCAGTCCGGGCAGCAAAATTGAACTCACCATGTATGAATTTGAAACACCGGTGGACCCGATAAAATTCCTGAGTTGTAAAGGGGTACTGAAAGGTTTTTAGGACCTGCCGGATAGCAATTTCTTTTCCATCACATAATCATTCATGAAATAACCGTTGCCGATATTGATATCTTCCTCCCGGATGATGTCAAATCCGATTTTTTTATAGAAGTCCACAGCTTTGTTATTGCGGTTTACATTCAGCTGCAATGCCTGCCCGCCCTTGCGGTGAATGGCTTTCAGTATTTCATTGATCACAAATTTTCCGGCACCCTTGCCCTGCATGGAAGGCAGCATATAAATTTTATGCAGTTTATATATTCCCGGTGACTGTAAACTAAAAGAAGCAAAGCCAACCGGATCCGTTCCGTCATTCACGATTATGAATTCATGCTGCTCCTTCATCTGTTTGCTCAGCGATTGCTCACTGTACATCATCTCCAGCATATAACTGATCTGATCAGGTGTCAGTATGGTGGAATAAGTTTGCGGCCATACCTCCATGCTCATGTTCCGGATCAGCGGTATATCTTTTTCATATGCTCTTCGCAGACTGAGGGAAGCCCCCGGCATAAAACTTCGTTGCGAAAGCCTTCGGTGTTTATCAATCAGCTTAAAACTCAAGCGGAGCGATACAATAAATGAAACAACTGCTCCGATAAACAAAAGGAAGTCGGGTATATAGGCATCCAGCTCGGGAGATTGCTGCCAGAATAAAAAGGTATCGTAAGCTCCATGAAAAAGGACGGCCCAGAAAATGCCAAGTAAGGTAAGTGTTCCTGTGCGGCGGGTCTCAAATTTTGCCCTTCCCACATGATAGCCCATCAATACCCCGAATGTGGCATGGGCCGGTACCGCCAGGAACATCCGCATGATGGCGACCTGGTAACCCTGTCCGTATTGTGCCGAATTGGTGACATAAAGAATATTCTCGAGCGTGGCAAAACCCATACTGGCCATCACACTGTACACGATGCCGTCAAAAGGTTCATCAAAACTTCTCTTGGGATAAGCATACAACCGGAGTACGGCAAATTTGCAAAGCTCTTCTGTCAATGCAACCACCAAAAAGGCCATGATCGC
Organism: Chitinophagaceae bacterium; assembly: GCA_016720745.1. GTDB lineage: Bacteria > Bacteroidota > Bacteroidia > Chitinophagales > Chitinophagaceae > JJ008. Next base: position 392,963 of record JADKKA010000022.1, read on the forward strand.
CTGATCCAGTACCCCTTTTCCAAAATAACCCGTGAATGCCTTTTCAATAAAAAAGGCAGGAATGATGCTGAAAATGCCCAGCACAAAACTCAATAATAAATTGAGCTTGGGTTCCCGGTTATAGGCATCCCGGTGAAAAATAAAGAGACTGATGGCGAGTCCGGGAGCAATGGCCAATGCGATATAATCCATCTGTTTTTTTTATTTCCTGCAGATGGATAAAGATAACAGAAGCCCCATCATTTCAGAAATTTCCTTAACCTGTTACCGCATCTCCACCAGTGACCCTGATACCAAAATTGATATTGATCAGATTGATGATACCCGCCGGTATTGTGATCTTTCCATCATTCACCGCATCGCTTCCCGTTGGAAGATTGGGCGGATTGGCATTCTTCTGACCCGTATGCTCCCATCCCTGATTTACCAATGGAATAATACTGCTCTCTGCCGCACCGGTTGAATAAACGACAAAGCTGAGGTAAACACGATAGGTTTTATTGGGTGCCACATTGCTGAACTGATAAATATGGGTAGCCGGTGATACCAGCGCTGATTTTTCAATTAATCCCGTTGCCGTATTCACCAGGTAGGCCCGCAACCCCGTTGGAATTCCCGGATCCGGTGGTAACTGCTGCAAACCTGAATTGTTGACCATATTGTCATTCATCGCATTCACATCATTCCATACATTCCCGCTGATACTGATCCATTGCACATCGGCACACTGGAAACTGATATCCTGCACTTTCGGACTGGCTGCAGGATCTGTACTGGCTAAATCTGCTTTGTATTGTATGTACTGTGCCACTACATTCAATGCATCACCACTGGCCGGAATCAGGGTCCAGCCTGCAGAACTTATGCCGGCAGGTGAATTGGCAGCACGGTAATAAACCTGCAATTGAGTTCCCGCCGGAGTAGTAGCATTCCAGCTTGCTGTTTGCCATTGTTTTTGCGTACCCGCATCAAATATCCTTGACTCAAACTGTCCTGATAAATTATAAGGAGATACTTCCAGCCAGTCCACTTTTATAACCGCACCTCCATTGCTGTAATCACTGATGGCAGGTCGCATCGGACTGCTGATAGTAGCAGCCTGGGTATGTACGAGGACTCCGTCAACATAAAATTCAATACTGTTTGTTTTCCAGTGAATGCGGTAAACATGGGATGTGCCGATATAAGAACCCGGAATATCCATGTCATAATAAGTTCCTGCTGCCGGTGATACCCTTGCTTTCAGCACCGAAGTAGAATTGCCGGTACTGAACATGGCCCATGGATCATCACCATTGTAAATGCCACCAGTACCATTCGCATCTGTTCCACCACCAAATCCAACATGCTGGAAAGAGCCCGCACCAAATATGGCAGAAAATTCCATGCTGCTTCCCGGTCCATAAGTAGTTGTGGCCGGCACGGTATTGCAACGGGCACCATCAACTACTACTGACCCGTATGAAATGGTAGAACTTCCTCCCGTCCAGGGAAAACTTTGCCAGCTTGCCGGTAATGCAGGACCGCTGAATATTTCTGATAAGGCAGGTTGCAGTGTCAGTGTGCCATCGGCTGAAGGAGAGATGGCAGTGCCTGTAGTTGTTCCCTGTGCAAAATCTGCTGCTGTAATATCCTGGAAACAGTTGGAGGCAGGATAGGGGATGGCAAAACTTCTCAAAGGCCCGGTGGATGAATTACCACTGCAGTCAGCTGAAACCACCTGGCAGAAATAAGTAGTGCCCGGTATCAGACCGGTTAATGTAATACTATGCGCTGTTGCCAGGGCCGGATCATTGCTGTTCAGATTGAGGTTGGTATGTACCGTGCCATATTGAACAGCAGATGTTGCAGCTTCATCGGTAGTCCAGCTGATGATCGCGGTTCCATTGCTGTTCGGACTGATACTGATATTACTGATCACAGGAGCAGTATTATCAGCAGGATAATTGCCACAATCAATCGCCAGATCATACAGCACCGGACTAACAGTGGACTGGGTGCTGCTTAGTTCAGCTTTGTATTGTATATACTGTGAAGGACTGCAGCCAATAGATGCGCCGTTTGTTACAGGAATGAAATTACTCCAGCTGCCATCAGGCACCGGCGTATTTCCTTTTCTGACAGAAATCAGCAGACTGGTATTTGCTGGTACACTGGCATTCCAGTTCACCAGGTCCCAGTTACGGGCGGCACCGGCATCAAAAACACGGGATGTAAATGTACCGGAGGCAGCAAAAGGTGTTGCCCGTATCCAGTCAACGGTAAGGGCTGCACCCGATGCAGGATAATCACTGATCTGTACCACCATATTACCGGTTACTGTTGTGGTTACACCGGGGGTAGATACAAGTACGCCATCAACATAAAAACTAAAACTGCCGGAACCACTTTGCCATTCGATCCGGTAAGTATGCATGGCATCCAGTAAACCTGCTCCCAATGAAGCACTATGTCCATCACTGGTGCGGGCATACACATGATTATCACCGGCACTGCCCCGGCCAATCACCACCCAGGGATTGTTGAAACTGGCATCGCCAGAAAAACCAATATTCTGAAAATTACCAGCAGTAAACATCGCTCTGAATTCAAGATAAGTGCCGGGAGCTACAGCTGTATTATAAGTAAGATGTGTACCATCAAGCGTTACTTGTCCGCCGCTGTAAATAGTTGAAGCACCTGGTTGTCCATCCCATACCGCTTCTGTCCAGCCGGAAGGAACGGATACTCCTGTAAACAATTCCTGCATCACTGGTTTTAAACTCACCGCACCATCGCCATCTGCAGTGATGATTGTATTGGCATCCGTAGTACCCTGACTGAAATCGGCAAACAGATTATCGCTGGCGCAAACTCCATTGGGCATGGTAAAACTCAAAGGTGCAGCAGGTGAAAGAGGTTCTGTGGTACTGTTGCCTGAGCCATCAGCAGATTGAACACGGAAATAATAAATATTCCCGGGGATCAGTCCGGTGAGCACCATTGAATGACTGGTGACCATGGCGCCATCATTGGCTGAGAGATTCAGGTTGCCGGCACTGAGACCATAGCTAACCGATGAATTGGCGTTTTCATCCGTAGTCCAGCTAATAGTTGCTGTTCCATTGGTATGAGGAGTAGCAGTGATGGCGGTAATAACCGGAGGATTATTATCAACAGGATAACCTGCGATGTAATTTCCTCCCGCTGCATCAAAAAATGCATAGGCAATTCCTTTGATCACCTGTACGGTATAAGGAACCGGACTACCGTTTTTCAGTAAATAAGATAAAGAGGCATTGGCTTCTTTTACAACTGGTAGCATGGCCTTGATCTGGTGCATGCCTGCATTATTCGTGATACTGAAGCTGAGTTCATGTCCGCTCCAGTTCAATGAACCAAAGGAGGAATTATTCCTGCCATCCAGCCAGTTCAGCATTTGTTTGGCAGAGATAACAGGTATCTGTCTGGCCTGTGCAGAAGCGATGATCGCATCAGAGCCTGCAGAACTGCCTGCATCGGTATGCATATTCGCACAGAATACACCATAGTATCCCTCCGTACCAATGGCTTTATCGAGCAGGGCATTACAGAAACTGGTATAATTGATAGCCGACTCATCTGTCATTTGAGTCGTTACCTGATAGCAGTCAATGATGGATCCGTCCATTTTGGCAAAACGCATTGGCATACCCGATCCCGTGAACATACCCGGCCGGTTCATCACCCAGGATCCGGGCCAGTAATAATAGTTGGCATCCAGTCTGATGCCATTGGCTGCCTGTATTTCAGCGGCGGAAGACCAGTCGCTCCAGGCAATACAATGTGTGCGGTTAGTAGCCGCTGTTGCAATGCCGGGGAAAGAAGATCCAAATTGTGCTAACTGACTGGTCAGATCATTTTGAAAACTGACAGGTGTCCAGTTGTTACAACCGGTATTCAGGTGTAAAGCAATTTCAAAACCCTGCCCTTCAAAGGCAGTGGCCTGTGCACTGCTCATGGGTGTATTGGGATAGATATACGATGTACCACGGATGGCCGTCCAGTCCGTAACAGAAGTAGGAGAATTATTGGAACTCAATGACAGGTATTGATTAAACCTCGCCGTCGTTCCGTTATTTCCATGATCATCACCTGTCATTACAATGGCGGCCTTGAGCCCCTTGGGGAGGAACCAGAATCTTGGCAGTGGTTTGCGGTGTAAATTATTTTGCGTGATGATATTGGTGAGCAGGTGCATTTGTTCATCGGCCTGCGGAATGGCTACTTTATTCAGATCAACCCAGTCGTTTTGTACATCACCGGCTTTATTGCCAAAGAATAAATCATCAGAGCGAAGGGGATTAACACCATCTCTTTCATCACCTGACCAGGCAGGATTTCCCTGACGGGTATAAACAATTGAACGGGACAGATCATATAAAAAGGCTACAGCTGAACCTCCATTCGCACCTACCTGTTTGCTGGTTACGGCAGGATATGTGGTTGCTGTTACTGCATCTGCATAAAGCGTAGCGATTGAGGTTGCACCATTCAGGTTATACAGATCAGCTGTTCCGTGGTATTGTATGGTTTGGTTAACGATTCCAACACCCGGGCCAGAACTGGTATTTACCAGGAGGTATTTATCGGTTAAGCTGTTGCTGGTAGGAGTGATGCCCAGCAATCCGGCCAGTTGTACATCTGGTTTCAATGCGATAAGGGTACCACCGGCATTTACCCAGTTGGTCAGCATCGTGAGTTCAGGTCCTGTTAAACTCATTTCACCCAATACAACTACATCATGGTTATTGAGTATCGTCGTATTCATGGCGCTGATATCAATCGCAGAAAAAGAGTTTAGGCCCTGTGCTCTCAGGATTTCCACCGGGTATCGGCTGAAGGGATTAGCGTTTTTACTGATTACCAGTACTGGTCCGCCCGGACCTTCCGTAGGAGCGATCGCATTGATTACCGTCAGTTGAATGGCATTAGGAGAAGGGGCATTACCGCTTGCTTCCATATTACCGCTATCATCAAAACTCCGGACTTTTATTTGTACGGTGCCTGCTGAAGCGGGTGTAAAAGTATAACTCCATTGACCCGTTCCATTGGCCGGCTGCCAGCTATTGCCACCATCAATAGATATTTCAGTTCCTGCTACTGCATTGGCATCGGTAGCAGTACCACTGATGGTAACCGGTATGCCACTAAGTACAGCATGATTGTGAGCAGGGTTATTGATAGTAGTTGCCGGTGCTGTTACATCAGCAGAGGCAGTAGTGGCCGTGAGTGAAGCCTGCAGATTGCCTGGTTGCACCATCATGTCTGCAAACAGATTAACGGTGGCCTGCTGCATTCGAAGGTCTTCTGTTGAAGGGCCACTATCGTGGTTGCCATCAAGTCCCCATGACCATTGTACCGTGCCTGCGCCAAAAACCCAGGCACCGGAAGCATGTTTATAAAGGGAAAGTTTATGCGTTTTGCCTGACACATTGGTGGATGAAAGCAATATTCTTCCGGAAGGATAATGTCCGTTAGGTTGTTCCCAGTCCAGTTCGTACCCTAAAGTATTCGATGATAATGTGGCCACCTGTCCCGGAGAAAGGGAAGTAATATTGGTATGTCTCCAAAATCTGAAATCCTTACAGGCTGCAGGTACTTCAAGTGCGGCATTTGCTCCCAGCCAGCTGATTTGTCCTGTTAATGCATTCTCGGGCTGGCATCCGTCATTGGGTGCATAGGGTGGGTTACATCCGTCTCTCCATAATCCGGTCCAGGCCGCATCAGGATCACATTTAGATCCACAGGTATTTTCGCCCATCGTACCTTCTTTATAACAGACCAGGGTACGAAAAGCAGTTCCGGATCCATCGATACTGTTTTCCCAGCGGGTTTTCCAGTATACTTCATTACCGCTGAAAAAAGCAAGATGTTTGCCATTGTTGCGGGCGGCCGTGATATGATCCCTTTGTTCTTTGGACCAGTATTCATCATGGCCCACCGAAAGGAAAATTTTATGCGGCTGCATGAGATTGGGATTGCGCGCCACATCAATATTAGTAGCATAGTTCAGGTCATACCCGTTTCTTTCCAGCCAGCGGATCATCGGGTATTCGGCATGAAATAGCCAGTCTTCTGAAGCTCCGCTGCCACCACCACCACCACGGGTTACAAAGGGGCGGTTATAACTTACTTTGGTGGCATGTCCGGAAGGAAATGAAGTGGATCCTACATACAATGAATTACCTCCCCATACATTATAAGCCTGCCAGGTGGCATCGGAGGTTTGGAATAAAATATCGGCGGTACTGTTATCGTCTCTGACAACAAAGGGGATATGACTGGCTCCACCATTTCCGGTACGGGTAAGACGTGCAATGTATAAACCGGGAACTGCATTGGAAGGAATAGCCCATGAAGCCGCTACTGACCAGTTACCGCAGTCAACCAATCCTGTTACCGGATCAGTTAAAGGAGCAGGTTGTATGATACCTGTAAAATTGCCAAGATTAGTAATCAGGCGGGCCCCATTACCCTGGTAATAGCCCAGCCGGTAAATCTTTATATTGTAGTTAGCAGCATCTGTTACATTGATTTTAAAATGGACGCTGTTTCCATTGTCAACACTCAGGTCCGTGCTGAAACCCTGGATGCTGATATCTCCGGCACCGGAAATATCCCATTCAGCAGCAGGGTTACCCGGATTGTTATTTTCAGTAACAATGGGGTTCTGTGCTTCGGTTACAAAATTCGATAGCAGCAAAAAAAAGCATATGATCCCATATGATGGGCGCAAAAAAAGGGTTCGGAACATCTTGGTTCGTTTTCGGCTTAAAAATGGTGGTCATCCAGGATAGCCTTTGGGTAGATCTTACGGAGGATATGGGAAACGGTGGTTTCCGGAGATTGGGTTGGTGGTTAAGAGTGTAAACCTAGAAAAAAATAAGGGTAAATGCAAGCAAGGCCGCAAATTAATTTGCGGCCTTGCGAACTGTATTACAGAATGTTACATTAATTATTTTTTTTATCAAAGAGTCGTCTCAATAAACCTTTTTTCTTTTCAGGTTTATCGGCGGGTGTCCCAATCGGCACGGCATCATCATCTTTTTTATTGGCCGGGTTATTCTGAATTACTTTCTGGGTATCTTTTTTGGGCTTTGGATCATCTTCTACCGGTTTTGATTCCGGTCCGATTGGATCAGCAGGTCCATACTCGTTATAATCATCCTGGGTACCAACTCCCTGATCATCACCCTGTGCTTCCGGATTAGGGTCATAGTCACTGATGATGATATCAGCACTGTTGATCTCGTTTTCCATTTCAGCGGGTTTGATAAACTTGGCGTTCTTTTCTATACCCAGGCTTTTGTTCTCCAGCACTTTTTTAAAGAAATATTCTGCAATAGGTCTGGCGATCCTGTTACCATCACCGGTGTTGCGCATGAAAGTATATTCAAAACCTACCCAGGAACCTGCCAGCAACTGCGGGGTGTAGCCAATAAACCAGGCATCCGCATTATCATCAGTCGTTCCGGTTTTGCCGCCCATTTCTGCAGCACCAACACGTGTGCGCATACCGCGAGCCGTGCCTTTATCAACAGTACCCTGCATCATCCTGCACATGGTATAGGCCGTTACTTCACTTACCACTTCTTTACGGTTCACACTAAAGTCAAATCTTTTAATCACATTTCCGTTCCGGTCTTCGATCCTGCTGATGCTATACGGTTTGGTGGAAAAACCTCTGCCGGCGAAATAGGTATAGCCCCAGAGCATTTCATACATGGAGAGGTCACAGGTACCCAGTGCAATGGAAGGGTAGGGCTTGATCGGGGTGGGGATATTGATTCTTTGCAGGAAGTCCACAAATTGTTTCGGTCCCACCTGTTTCATCAAATAGGCTGTAACACCATTCTTGGAAAAAGCAAGTCCGTTGGCCATGGTCATGGTTCCGCCACCAGCCTTTCTGCCGGAAGGTACCCAGCCATATCCTTCAAAGTACTGCGCAGCATTTTCACAATCTGTATCCGGGGTAAATCCACGTTCTTCCATGGCCTGTGTATACAAAAATGGTTTGATGGTAGAACCCACCTGCCTTTTTGTTTTCAGGTTCACATGGTCATTCTTATAAGTTTTATAATTGATACCACCTACCCATGCTTTTACTTCACCGGTTACAGGATCCATTGCCATAAAAGAGGCCTGTTCCATTTGCAGGTGGTACTTGATGGAATCCATAGGGGTCATCACCGTGTCTTTTTCCCTCCTGCTGTTCCAGGCAAAAACTTTCATAGGAACCTTCGTATCAAAACTGGTCCTGATTTCTTTATCACTTAAGCCATCTTCTGCCAGGTTCTTCCAGCGGTCTGATTCCTTGGCTGCTTTTTCCAGCAATTTTTCTCTTCCCTTCCAGTGCGAACCGTTTTTCATATCGTAGCGGGAATCAATACTTTTTTGCAGAAAAGTCATGTGCTGGGCCAGTCCTTCTTCTGCATATTGCTGCATCTGGACATTGACCGTGGTATAAATTTTTAAGCCGTCATCATAAATATCATATGGCTTGCCATTGGGTTTTTCCAGTCCTTTCAGGGCTTCCTTGATTTCTGATTTCAATACTTCCCTGAAGTAAGGGGCATAGCCTGTATTCTCATCCAGTTTCCGGTAATTCAGTTTAATGGGAAGGGCTTTTAATCTGGCCGCTTCTTCAGAACTGATCTTTCCGTTAATCTCCATCTGTTTCAATACCACATTCCTCCTGTCGAGTGCAGCTTTGGGATTCCGGCGGGGGTTAAACGTATTGTTCGCTTTCAGCATGCCAACGAGCACGGCTGCTTCTTCCGTATTCAGGCGGTCGGGTTCTTTCTGAAAAAAGTGCGGGAAGCGTTGCGAATACCGTAGATATTATCTCCAAAGGGTACTGCATTCAGGTATAAAGTGATGATTTCTTCCTTGGTAAAATTTCTTTCCAGCTTAATGGCGATAATCCACTCCTTTAGCTTTTCCACTACCCGAAAAGCTTTGTTTTTACTTCCCTGTTCCAGCAGGGCCTTGGCCAGCTGCTGGGTAATGGTACTTCCTCCTCCCTGTTTACCGAGTGTGAAAACGGCCCGCAGGGTGGATTTAAAATCAATCCCGCTATGACTGTAAAATCGTTCATCTTCAGTGGCCACCAGGGCATCAATCACATGGGGAGAGATATCCCGGTATTTTACATTGCTCCTGTTTCCTCTCTCTGTATAGTATTTCCCCATCAGGGTACCATCATCGGCATATACTTCCGAGGCCTGTAGAATAGAAGGGTTCTCCAGCTCTTCCAATGAAGGCATTTTTCCAAATACCCCGAAATTGGCAAGCAGGATTAAGATGATGACAGCGGCAAAACCGCCAAAGAAGATGCGCCAGAATATGCGAACTGCTTTTTTCATATGAAGGATTGGTTGTGGTTACCGGCCGCTCCGGAAACAGGTACCGAAATTAAGTAAAAGCCGGCCCGCCGGGAGAGGCCGGGGAATTAATTTTTTCACAAATCAGCCCTTAAAATTTACCGGGCAGGTATTGGTTCAGGAAAGTCCGGTAAACTTCCATATCCGGGTTCGCTTTCAGGATGTCAAAATTACCATCGGTCATGATGAGGTAGCTGTATTTTCCGCCTTTCAGCCAGGGCAGGATTTCCGTGGCTGTTTTGGGTTTGGCAGCATCTATGTACTTTACGGCATCGGCTGCACTGGCAAAAGGAGCAATCATCAGGAAGCGGTTCTCCGTATCCAGCTGATAAAGGTCGACCGAATAGGTTTTGTTATAGTAAGTGTCTTTGTTATAGCGCACAAATGCATTCTTCGCTTCGTTTACAAAAACAGGATCCACTTTATTCAGTACCAGTACCACATAATGCGCCTCATTCGGATTGTAACTAAAGGCAGTATTATTTTTAACCGGTGGTTTCACCGCTATACTGTCTTTTGGAGTGGTAGGAGGTGGTTGAATAACAGCTACAGGCGGTTTGTTTGTGGTACTGTCAGCTTTTGGCTGTGGAGGCTTCACGGCTACCGGTGTAATGGTTCTGCCAATCGTTGAATCGGTGGCACGGGTAACAACCATATTCTGTAATTCGTATTCAATCTGTGTCCTTCTGTTCAGCACATCAATCAATCGTCTGGCTTTTGGAATCAGCGGGTTGCCGGAAAACTGGTTGATGATATCATTCAGCGTACGGATAGCAGCAGAATCATTTCTTTGCTTCACATAGTATACGGATTCTATATACAGTAACTGGGGTGTCCAGTAGTTCCTGCCATATTTTTCGTCAGCTGCTTTTTTACTTTGCAGGGCTTCTTCAAATTTTCCTTCGATAAAGAGGTCATAAATATCCTCATAAGTTTTGGTGGCCACTTCTTTCTCCGTCAGCAGGGGGTTCTTTCCGGTGGTCACGATATTGGTCAGGTTACTGGAAGCATATTTGGCCGACATCAGTTGTTTGATGGCAGCAGCCCTGGCTGTTTCTCCCTGCTTATTATAGCAATAATAAAGATTGAACAACACTTCATCCATGGGCTCAAAAGCAGTGAATCGGGTCCTGAGTTTTTCCAGTGTTTCAGTACCGGCCTGGCAGTCTTCTATTTCCTGGATATACGCTTTGCCCAACAGGAACATGGCTTCCTGTAAGGAGTCATTTGATTTTTTAAGTCCCTCCTCATTGAGCGGAAGCTTTTCATACAATGCATCAAAACTCAGTTCGGTGGCGCCCTGCCCGGCATTACCATTCTGTGCCGTGGCACCGGAATTACCCATGCCCGCTGGTTGACCGGTCATGCCAATGATGGCCGCACTTCTTCTCCAGTTGTCTACATTGGGCCGGTTTCCCCATTTGGAACGGAATTCACTCAGTCCCCTTGTTTTGGATGCCGTATTATAAAAATACCATTCTCCTTTTGGCGGATTATTACCGGTAGGGAAGAGGTTATTATTGGGAAGCGCAATCGGGTTGGTCAGCGGATTCTTGTTATCATCTTTTAATCCCTGTTCCTTGCGCAGCCTTTTCACCAGTTGTTTTACAAAATCTTTTCGTTCTTCTTCCGGCATGGCAGCGATTCTTTGCAGGCTGTCCTGCCGGTATACCACTTCCGCATTGCTGGCAATGATACCCAGTGATCGCTTACGGGAACCGATCAGGGCAGTGTCTTTTAAAGCGGGATCTCCGATATTGATACTGTCGTAATAATTATAGGACTGACGGTATAATTTTTTGGCAAATGATAATTCTGCCAGTTGCAAAAATGCTTTGTTTCGCTGGGAGGGATCATTGCCCGGGTACTGGGTACTTTTTTTCAGCATGCTGATCGCGGCATCCACATTACCGGCATCCAGCATCATCTGGGCAGCCATATAGTAAATGATATCGCGGTACTCCTCGTATTTTTCTCTTTTGGCCATTTTCGCCAGATCTTCCGCCCGCTTCTCAATGCTTTTTTTATCACCATCCCGGTCGGCCCGTATGTTAGCCAGACGGGCATAGATTTCCAGCACCAGGTCCGTGGTATGACTGATAACCTTGTTATAATATTTTTCAGCTTCTGTATAATTTTTACCCAGCTCAAATAATTGGGCCGCCAGGTATTCCCACCTTGCTTTCTCCTGGAGATTGCCGGCATTGCTCAGGGCCTGGGTTAAATGGACCGCTGCACTGTCCCACATACTGTTTTTATAAAACCAGTAGGCCTGTACTTCATGCAGGTCGTTTTGCAGTCTTTTAGGAAAGGCAGGATCATTCTTCAGGGTAACGATTAAACTGGCTGCTTCTGCAAACTGGTCCTGGGCCAGGAAGGTCCTTATCTGCCAGATAAAAGCATCATTTCGGCTGGGTGGTTCAGAGAGTATTTTTTTGATGATACTCTTTTTTTCCTTGGTGGCGATACTGAGGGCCGAATTGCCATCCCGGCCGCTGCCGATCGTGAGATAATACCCATCCTTTTCCTTGGGGGCAAAAGCATAATTGATGAACTGGAACATCAGGTAGGCCGAATCGAATTTCTTTTGCAGGTAGAAGGAAGCCCCCCAAAGCAGGTATAAATTATCCACCCAGTCGCCTCGCAGGTCATGCAGGGCAATACCACTGGAAGATTTATAGGTGATGGAGTCCAGCTGAATTGAGTCGCCCGCCGTAACATCCAGGGTATAATTGTAAAAGGGGAGGAGACGGGAATAATCATCCCGGAAAGATTCCTTGGCTCTTTCCAGCACCTCGTTCAGTTTGTTATTGGCATTGAAATAGTAATTAAAGTGTGTAACTGTGTTCTGCATGAACCTTTTAGGTAGTCCAAATTTGCCCTGATCTGATTTCTCTGAGCGGAGCACCCGCTCATCGTATTCCTGGGGTTTTTTGATATCAAAAGCAAAGCCCATCTGTCCGGATGACTGGAGACCCAACAGACAAAGGAGGAGGCTGAAAGTGGCAGTTACAGTATGTTGGATGGGTCGCATTTTCGTGCGCAATCTAAAGTCTTATTAACTGAATTTCAAATAATTTAGTATAAAACTAAGGCAATTTTTGGCAGGTTTTTTTATCCCCGGGGAGGGCTGGCAAAAGCAATCTCCAATGCTTACCTTTAATCCCCTTAATACTTGGTTATGGTAAAATTAGATGCAGGCACCACCCTGAAACGGCTTCGAAACCGGTACCGGCTGGTGGTGATGAATGATGACACTTATGAGGAAGTGGTGACCTTTAAGTTGTCCAGACTGAGCGTTTATATCATGTTGAGCACAATATTTGTAGTGTTAGTGGGACTCACCGTCGCCCTCATCGTTTTCACACCTCTGAAGTATTATATACCCGGTTCCGGAACGAATTACAAGTCCGTATCCGAGCTAAAACAGCTGAAATACCAGGTCGATGAACTGGAAAGGAAAAATGCCCAGAATACACAGTATATTGAAAGATTAAAAACAGTGCTTAGTGGCACAGCGGTTCAACTGGATACCACCCGTTTGAACCTGCCGCCCGCTGAAATTTCTAACGATTAACCAACATACTTATGTTCAATGCCAAAAACAAAACCGACAATGCCGGCCCTGCGCCAGCCGGCAATGGTACAACCCTGATCAGTGCCGGAACGGTACTCAAGGGTGATATCAAAAGCAATGGCGATTTGCGGATTGATGGAACCATTTATGGGAATATCAGCAGCAATGCCAAAATTATTGTAGGAGCCAATGGCGTGGTGGAAGGTGATATCACCGGTAACCAGGCCGATATTGTAGGAAAAGTTTCCGGTGATATCCGGGCCAAGGAAATCCTGCAACTGCGTGGGGAGTCGGTGGTAACCGGTAACCTTTATGCGGGCAAACTACAGGTGGAGCCCTCTGCCACTTTCAACGGTCAGTGCCATATGGGGGCCAATGTGGTAGAGATGAACAGCAATGAACAACAAGCAGCCGCCAGATAAAAAAGAAGAATCCCTCAGTAACCGCCAGTTCCTGATGCGCTATGCCGGAATGGGCACCCAGTTCCTGGTGGCCATTGGCCTCGGTGTATTTGCCGGTTTAAAAGCCGACAAATGGCTGCATACATCTCCATTGCTGGCCTGTGTCTTACCTTTGCTCATCCTGTCGGCCCTTTTTTACCGGCTCTTCAGGGAAACCAGCAGAAAGAACACCCATGAATAAAGCAGCTTTACAACCCATCAGACCGCTGATTCTTGTTTTTATAGTAATCTCCGCATTTGGGATCATTGGTAAAGACTGGCTCCTGAAAAACGGGATCAGTCAGGATTTACTGATCTATGGTAACCTGCTTTTATTCGTAGTAACATTCGGGGCTTATTATATCAATACAAGCAGCCTTCGGTCCTCCAACCCCAATGCACCGGTACGCGGCATGTATGCCGGGTTCATGATCAAATTTTTCCTGATTGCCCTGGCCGCTTTTATCTATATCATGATTGCCAAAAAACAGGTCAATAAACCAGGACTGATGATCCTGGCCGGTTTGTATATTGTTTACACTGCACTTGAAACCAAGGCCCTGATGCAACTGGCCAACGCTAAAAAGAATGCCTAAAAAGGAAGTGCCCGTTGATCACCTGCAGCATTATCTCCCTCCGGGAACGGGGGAGCAGGTCATGACTTATCTCCATCAGTATAAAGTCCACCTGACCATTACCCGCGGACGAAAAACTATTCTCGGCGATTACCGGCACCGCACGCATTATGATGCCCACCGGATCAGTGTGAATGGAAACCTCAATGCCTATTCATTTCTGATTACGCTATTGCATGAACTGGCCCATCTGCTCACTTTTGAAGCCCATACAAATCGGGTACAGGCACATGGAGCGGAGTGGAAAAAAATCTATGGTGAGCTGCTGTTTCGGTTTTTACAGCATAAAATATTTCCTGCTGATATTGAAAAGGAACTGATGCAGTCCCTGCATAACCCGGCCGCCAGCAGTTGTGCCGAAGAAGGTCTTTTAAGAGTGTTGAGAAATTATGATGAGAAAAAGGAAGGCCATCATTTACTGGAGGAACTTCCCTTCGGAGCTCTCTTCAGCATTGCAGACGGCCGCATTTTCAGAAAAGGAGAAAAACTACGCAAACGTTTCAAATGCGAGGAAGTAAAAACCAAGAAGTGGTATTTGTTTAGTCCGGTGTATGAAGTGAGGCGAGTGGCTTGTGGCGAGTAGGGAGTGGCGAGTGGCGAGTGGGGGTCGGCGAGTAGGGATTATGGTTGGATTGTTGATAGATACTTCTTCATTCTTATTTCATTTGCTCATCTGTTCTTATTTCAGGGAGTGGGGCAGTCTGTCAGTCTATCAGTCTGTCAGTCGATCAGTCATCAGTCAACAGTCTTCAGTCAACAGTCTTCAGTCTTCAGTCGACAGTTTTCAGCCAGGAGTACTTAATCAGCGTTCACTTGTTCGGGGATTTTCATTTTCATCCATAAACTGCAACCGGTATGACCACTGTTACCCATGGGAGCGGGGAGATATTCAAATCCGAATTTGGCATATACCTGCAGTGCCTGTCTTAACTCAGGCATGGTTTCAAGGTAGATGTACTGATAACCTGATTCCTTCGCTTTAGCAATACATTTTTCAATCAACAGCCTGCCCAGGCCAATGCCTCTTGCTTTCGGGAGCAAATACATTTTCACCAGTTCACAGGTATCAGGTGGCAAACCTGCAGTTGGAAAAATACCGGCACCTCCTGCCAGTTCATCATTGAGTTCCGCAACAAAATAATAAGAGCCTTTTGCCGTAAATACTTCCGATAAATAATCCGTGCTGGCATCATAATAAACCGTTCCGGGATGATTAGCCCCGAATTCAGCCAAAGTGCTTTTGATGATATGTGCTAACTGTGCATTATCTGCTGCCTGAATGGATCGGATATGTGGAGTCATGGTGTAAAGATAAACAGTCTTCAGTCTTCAGTCTTCAGTCGACAGTCGACAGTCGTCAGTCGTCAGTCGAGAGTCGAGAGTCGAGAGTCGAGAGTCGTTTAAAAAGAGGCGGAAGTTATAAAAACGAACGGATCGGGTATCTACAACTTCTCAACCTCTCAACTTCTCAACCCCTCAACTTCTCAACCCCTCAACTTCTCAACCCTATTAACCACCCCCCACTCGCCAACCCCACTAGCCACTCCCCACTAGCCACTCGCCACTTGCCACTCGCCACTAGCCACTAGCCACTCGCCAACATCAATCCAGCTGCAAAGTCTTATCCTTCGGATATTTTACTTCATACCGGAAACTGAGTTTCGTTTCTTTTTTTGCATCCACTGTTTGCTGCCAGGTAATTTGCTGCGTATCCTCATCCAGTTTAGCCCCCTCATATTTCCGGTCCTGCACTTCTATTTCTTTTTGGGTACTGATCGGAAACTGATCTTCTACAATGATACTGATCGGCAGTTGTTTGTTATTGCGAATGCTGATTTCATATTGACGGGTATCTGTCCGGTTACTGCCAATAAACCTCTTGCTGCTGTATTCTTTCAGCAGGGTACGTTTTACCGCAACGCCTTTGTCTTTTCCCAATGATAAACTCAGCGTGTCGCCCGCCTTCGCCACATCCAGTAATGATTTGCCCAAGAACGTGCCTTCAAAGAAAAGATTGGCTTCGCCGGGGAGCAGATTCAGTTCCTGCCAGTTGGTAATTTTAGCAGTGAGGTAAGCGGATTCAGCAATTTTTGGTGCGGTATAATATTCGTAAGCGGCATTCAGTTCATAGCCATCAATTTCGGCCATATAGGTTTTGCCATCATTCAGGATGGTATAAGGTTCTTTGATTTCATAAATAGTAGTAGTGGGCTGGTAACTGATGGTTGTAGTTAAAGCGGTTTCTGATTTTCGCTGTTTGTTCCGGTTGTTCTCCGACCGCTCAATATCTGTAAATCCATCCCGGTCAGCTGTGGTACCATAACCAACCACCACCACTTCTTCCAGACTTCGCTGGTTTTCTTGCAGCGTAATATTGGCCATTCCGTTGACGGATGCCGGCACTTCCATGGTTTCCATACCAACTGCACTGATCACAATTGAATTGGAACCCGCAGGTACATTGATCTGGAAAATCCCGCCGGCATTGGTCGTAGTGCCTGTTCGCGTTCCTTTTAATACCACACTGGCACCGGCTACGGGATTACCTCTTCCATCCACAACTTTACCACTCACCGTTCCAGGTGTATAGGTAGCCTGTATCGTATTGGTCGTTTGCCGGTAAGCATAAATATATTTCAGGTACCAGGGATCCAGGGAAGGTTTATTCGCATTTTCATTGGGGTTACCGGTTGATAAAAACAGGCGGATATCTTTCCAGTCTTCCCCGCTTTGCTGAAATACATTGGCCTTGTATTGCATATTGATCGGACTACTGATATCCTTTACCCTGATATCATAAGTAGGATACCAGCCGGCTTTTTTCACCAGGTAACTGATGCTAAACTGGCTGCTGCCGGCTTCTTTGGTGCTGACCGTTACATGTATTTCACTGGTGGAAATATCTGCCTTCTGGTTCAGTTCCTGTAACTGTTTATTCATTTTCGCCAGTTCAGCTTCCATTTTTTTGATGGTCCTGTCCGTTTCCATTTGCTTCTGGTATACTTCAGTTAATCTGGCCCTTTGCAGATCCGCTGCATCTTTCAGGTCAGCTGCTTTGAGTCCGTTATTAGCACCACCGATCTGCTGGTTTTTCAGCAGGAGTGTTTCTTCCTGTTTAAATACATTGAGGATATTTTTCTGAAGGGCAATTTTTTCTGTCTGTGCTTCTTTCAGTGCTTCCACTTCCCTGATTTCATCCTGCTTCTGTTGTTCTTTCATGAAATTCTGCTGATGAATCACAGACAAGATGGTCACATTTCCATCTGCTTTTACCTGGATACTCTGCTTGTCAATAGAAGGGGAGATATTGGCAAATACCAGCTCCTGTTTACCGGCCATCAGGGTCGTTTTCGCCGTTCTTTCCGTTTGCGCCCCATCCAGGAATACGGTTACTTTATCAATCTTGCTTTCAATTGTTTTTTTGGGTTGCGCCAGGACGGTTTGCATTAACATGACCAGGCTGACCAGGAAGAGTAGTCTCATAGCAGTGTTTTGAGGGAAGATGCGGTTTGCGGGGATTTTGCATAAAGAAAGTTCACCCCCTGGCCCCCTAAAGGGGGAAAAGGAACCTTCCTTAGAAATTGTTTCATCATTCTTCAATCATTTGTTCGTCTGTTCTTAATTTAGGTTTCGGCTAGTGGGGTTCGGTAAGTGGGAATTGGCCAGTGGCAAGTGGCGAGTGACAAGTGGGGAAAAACGAGAGACCATTCTTTTATCCTTCAATCCATAGTAAGAGTAGTTTCTCCGCTTTTCCGCAGGATGATTCGCAAGGGGTTGGGGGTGTAGTTTTTCCCCTTCAGTAGTTGGGGATAATACTTCATCATTCTTCAATCATTTGGTCGTCTGTTCTTATTTCGGCCCCCACTAGCCACTATCCACTAGCCACTCGCCCCTCGCCTCTCGCCTCTCTCTATTTCCATCAACGGCAAACTTTTATCAATTCAAAGTGTTAGCTTTAGCGACTATAAAAACCTTTAATTAAAAGCATAATCAAGATGAAAAAAATCCTTCCATTGGCCTTTACCGCCTTTTTACTATTTAGCTCCGTTATTCTTCATGCACAGGATGACAAGTCTAAACGTCCCAGTCCGCCAGCAACTGCTACCGGAAAAATCGGAAATACCACCATTACTATTAATTATAGCCAGCCTTCTGTAAAAGGAAGGGAGATCGGAAAGGACCTCGAGCCCAAAGAAGGAAAAGTATGGCGCACGGGTGCCAATGAAGCCACTGTTTTTGAAACAGATGGCGATATCAAAGTAGAAGGTAAACCCCTTGCCAAAGGAAAATATGCCCTGTTCACTATTAAGAACGGAAACGACTGGACCATCATCTTCAATACAAAATCAAGTCAGTGGGGCGCTTTTGGATACAAAGAAGCAGAAGATGCCCTGCGGGTACAGGTGAAGGGTAGTAGCACTGCTGCTGATGTGACCGAGCAACTGACATTTACAATTTCGAATAGCGGAATGATCAGCCTGCACTGGGGTAATCTGGCAGTATCTTTTACAGTTAGTGAATAAAAGATTTCAATAAAGTAAAGAAGCCCTGCTACTTCCTGTAGCGGGGCTTCTTATTTAAGTTGGTATGTTGAAAGGTTGATAAGTTGGAATGGTTGAGAAGTTGAGTGGTTGAGGGTTGAGGGTTGAGTAGTTGAGATGGTTCGGTCACCCGAAGCGTTTGTTTTTAGAACTCCTGCCTCCGGTTATTTAACTGACGACTGGTAGACTGACAGACTGATAGACTGCCGACTGTCGACTGCCGACTTATCTTCTCCCCTTTAGGGGATGGGGGTCCTAGGCTACAGCTTTCTTCACCAGCTCAGCCGCCTCACTCAATAAGATCGCAGACTGAACTTTAAGACCGCTTTCATCAATCAGCTTCTTGGCTTCCACAGCATTGGTACCCTGTAAACGTACAATGATCGGGATATTGATATTGCCAAGGTTTTTATAAGCATCAATCACCCCCTGTGCTACCCGGTCACAACGAACGATACCGCCAAAAATATTGATCAGGATGGCTTTTACAGCAGGATCTTTCATAATGATCTTGAATCCGGCTTCCACCGTCTGGGCATTTGCCGTACCACCTACATCCAGGAAATTGGCCGGCTCACCACCACTCAGTTTGATCATGTCCATGGTCGCCATTGCTAAACCGGCACCATTTACCATGCATCCGACATTACCATCCAGTTTTACAAAATTCAGATTGTATTGTCCGGCTTCCACCTCTGTAGGATCTTCCTCAGTAACATCTCTCAATGAAGCCAGGTCCGCATGACGCATCAGCGCATTTTCGTCCAGGTTCATTTTGCAATCCACTGCAATAATTTTATCATCCGAGGCTTTGAACAAAGGATTAATCTCCAGCATGGAACAATCCAGTCCGGAATAGGCATTATAAAGATTGGTCACAAATTTTGTACAGTTCTTAAATGCTTCTCCGCTCAATCCCAGGTTAAAAGCAATCTTTCTTGCCTGGAAGGGTTGTAATCCGCCGGAAGGGTGTACCCACTCTTTAAAGATTTTCTCGGGAGTATCATGCGCCACATCTTCAATATTCATTCCGCCTTCGGTGCTGTACATGATTACATTCTGCCCCTTACTGCGGTCAAGCAGGATGGAGAGATAGAATTCCTTACGCTCACTCGGACCATCATAATACATATCCGCCGCCACATATATTTTATTAACCACTTTACCAGCAGGTCCGGTTTGTACTGTTACCAGGGTACCTCCCAGAATTTTGCTGGAAAATTCCTGGATATCTTCCAGTGACTTGGCCACTTTTACACCATTCATTCCATTTTCTTTTATGGCACCCTTGCCACGGCCACCTGCATGGATCTGGGCCTTCACTACCGCGAACTTGCTGCCGGTCTGGGTTTTGATCTGACGATAAGCATCTTCCGCTTCCTGCACAGTGGAACAGGCATATCCTTCCTGAACAGGGACATTGTATTTTTTCAGTAATTCCTTGGCCTGGTATTCATGGAGATTCATCTTGTAAAAATTTGTCGCGAAGATAAGGAAGGCGCTTTGAATGCTGTCGGCCCGGGAGATTTTTTGCAGATACTGTACCTTACAGCCATGTACCGACTGCTCCTGTTTGCCCTCTTGCTGGGTTCCTGTGGGGTTGCTCCCCGGTTGCACTGGCCCGCCAGACAATCTGACCTGGGTGGATCTGCTTTTTACCGGCAGGCCGCCGCCATGGGTTGGCAATCCAGGGATTCTCTGGTAACAAAAGAATTGCTGAAGGGAAATATCCCGGCATTCCTGCAACGGTTTCGTCCGGTGAAAATATCATTGACAGATAGCCTTACCGGTAAAACCATCCGGGCCGTTTTTTATGCGGCACCGGATTATCTTTCCCTGGGAACCAATTCTGACTGGGCCCGGATTAATATTACTCCCATGGCGGCACAAAAACTGGCCGACAGCCTGGGTTGTTTTTTACCCACCCGTAAAATGGTGGATGATATTTACCGGGCTTCCACTGTGAAACTGCCACCGGTACCCATGTATGCTTTCCGAGACAGTACCCCCACGATGTGGCAGCACCACCTGATTATTGAAGGCCAAAGAAAGGGGAGGAAGGGTTTGATTGCAGGAATCAAAAAAGACCTGGTGATCAGTGCTGCAGTTAAAAACGACAAAAGACCCAACCGGGTCGCCATCTATGGCTGGCACCAGCCTAATGGAAAACCGATTCAGCCCCTTTATACTGGTCATGTTAACTGGTGGGTGGATTATAGTCAGGGCGTACGGTTGATTTACCGGAAAATAAAACTGAATGGAAAATGGATGGATTATACGGAACTCCTGCATCATCCCCGCTATAAGCAGCTCTTATGTGATGAAGAAGACTGTGACTTTTACCGCTACAGTTATTAAAAAAGCCTTTTGATCCTGTTCCTGACACTGCTATTGCAGCATTTAACGACTTGTTTTGGCCCCAGACCCTACCTTTGCCTGCGGCAGAAATCATTTATCTTAAAAGTATTTTCCTGAGCTACAAAGCAATATATATCCTGACGGTTACACTCTTCCTTTCCACCGGCCTTTTGCAGGCCCAGGAACAAATCATGGGTCGGATGCAACGGTTGGGCGGGGGTATCCGATCGATGACCGGTGGCAGTAGTACCGATAGTTTGCGTCGCCGCGATAAACATGAAGACTCGATCACCATTTATTTTCGTTACCTCGATTCAACCGGTACTTTTAAGCTGGACTCCTCGGTCAATGATTTTACCCGCCGCTATCCTGTGCCCGGAACCCATATTTATCTTGGCAATACAGGACTGGCCTCAAAATCCCTGCTTTTTTCACCCGTGATGCAGTCCGGTTTTGATCCGGGCTTTCATGCTTTTGATGTATATAAATGGACCCTGGATAAAGTCCGGTTCTTTAATACCACCCGCCCATATTCCGAACTGAATTATTTTTTGGGCAGCAGGGTAGAGCAGATCATTGAAGTAATGCATACCCAGAATATCAAGCCGAACTGGAATTTTGCATTTCAATACCGGCTGATCAATGCCCCCGGTTTTTTTCAGAATCAGCGGACCAATCATAATAATTACCTGTTCAATTCCCGGTTCCAGTCCAAAAATCTGCGTTACACCAATTATGTGGTGTTACTGGGAAATAAAATGCTGGCTGCGGAGAACGGTGGGATCATTGATACAACGAATATCCTGGATGACCCAATTTATAAAGAGCGTTACAATATCAGTACGAACCTGGGTGGGGCCAATCCCTTTTCCTCTAATTTTTTTGGCAGTAAGATCAATACCGGTAACCGGTACAACGAGTTCACAGTGCTGCTTCGGCAGCAGTATGATTTTGGTAAAAAAGATTCCATCGTTACTGACTCTACGGTAACACCTCTCTTTTATCCCCGCCTTCGGTTTGAACATACCCTGCAGCTGGATAAAAATAAATATGTATACCAGGATTATATCGGCGACTCCCTGTATTACCGGAAGTACTATGATACTTCCATCGGCAGAGCAACTGATACCCTGTTACTGGTGGAAAGGTGGAGAACACTTAGTAATGATTTTTCTATCACCCAGTTTCCGGATGCCAAAAACCAGAATCAGTTTATCAAGATCGGACTAACGATACAGAATATCCTGGGCGAACTCTCTACAGGCCGAAAAACATTTTTCAATACAATGGGGCATGCGGAGTACCGAAACCGCAGCCGGAACCAGCAATGGGATATTGCCGCCAGCGGAAAACTTTTTTTCACCGGCTTCAATGCAGGCGATTTTGATGCACATTTCAGCCTGCAGCGCCTGCTCGGAAAAAAACTGGGTTATCTGCAACTGGGTTTTGAAAATGCCAGCCGGCAGCCATCCTTTCTCTTCGACAGCCGCAGCAGTTTTTACCTGATGAAGTCGGCCGTAAACCTGAAAAAGGAAAACAATACCCACTTATTTGCCACTTATTTCCTGCCCTCCTTTAAGCTCAGGATCAGCGGACACTATTACCTGATTACGAACTACACCTATTTCACCTCATATTATAAAGTGAACCAGGAAAACTCCCTTTTCAATTTGCTGCAGATCGCTATCCACAAAACCATCAAACTGGGAAAACGCTGGAACTGGCATGCAGATATCTGGTTCCAGCAAAAAATCGGAAATGTGGCATTGAATGTACCGGTGATCTATACCCGCAACCGGATCGGGTATGAAGGAAACCTCGGTTTCAAAAACCTGGATATTGCTATCGGTACCGAAATCAAGTACCGCGCTGCGTATAAAGCCGATGGCTACTCACCGGTACTGGGACAGTTTTACTACCAGGACCAGACAACTATCAGCAATAGCCTGCCTGATGTGTCCGCTTATTTACATTTTCGAATCCGGCCCTTCAAAGCTTTCATTCGTGCCGAGAACCTGAATACTGCCCGTAAAATGAGTAACGGGGGATTTGGCTTTACGAACAATAACCTGGTGGCCCCGGGTTATGCCCTGCCGGGATTACAAATCCGCCTGGGGGTATGGTGGAGTTTTGTTAATTGATTATCAAAGTTTTACCGGTTGAGTCCCCTCATATGATTCTTTCTGATTACTTACTATCTTTGTAAAACTGATGAAAAAAGGACTTGCCGTCATATCATTATTTATTTACCTGGCAGCTACCAGTGGCATTATAATTAATGCTCACTACTGCATGAAAAGTCTGGTATCAGTCAAACTTTTCGAGACCAGTGTAGACAAATGCGGACAGTGCGGAATGGAGATGCATGATAATCCCGGATGCTGTCATGACGATACCCGTTTTCTGAAACTGGTACAGGATCAGGTTAAAGTGCCCGGAATTATTTTTGAACTCCAGCCACCGGAATCTATCCCGGCTGACGACCATTCTTTATTAGTAGCCTCTCTTTTCAATCTGAAATCAGAAAGGCATTTTCAAAATCATTCTCCCCCTTTATTATCCGAACAGGATACTTATTTAAGACTTCAGGTTTTCAGGATTTGATACCCATCAAAGTCAGTCTTATTATGCCCCACCCGGCGGCATGTTTCAATTTATTATATTCATCTTAAACTCATTTACAATGAAAACATTGAAAATATTTTCGCTTGCAGCAGTATCTATGTTGCTCAGTACCGTCCTTATTGCCCAGTCAAAAACAGAAACCTTTAAGGTGTCAGGCAATTGCGGCATGTGTAAAACAAAAATTGAAAAAGCAGCAAAAGATGCAGGAGCCAAAGAAGCCAGCTGGAATGCAGACAGCAAAGAACTGACGGTTACCTACAAAAGCAGTTCAACCAATGCGGCTAAGATCCAGGAAAAAATTGCAGCAGTAGGTTATGATAATGTGGGTTTTAAAGCTACCAATGAAGCTTATGACAAACTGCATGGTTGCTGCAAATATGAAAGAGCTACTGCCAGCGAAGAAATGGATTGCTGTAAAGATGGTAAATGCAGCATGGCTGGTCATGATGGTAAGGATTGTTGCAAAAAGGATGGTGCCAAAATGGATTGCGGCAAGGCCGGACATGATGGCAAAGATTGCTGTAAGAAAGAAGAAGGGAAAATGGATTGCTGCAAAGATGGTAAATGCAGTATGCCCGGTCATGACGGGAAGGATTGTTGCAAAAAATCTTAATTTCAGATTGAAAAACAACCTTCACCCATGAAACGGCTTTTCTTTCTGATCCTGGTATCCGTTCTGTTGGTACCTGTTGGACAGGCACAGTTTTCCAAGGCCAGTTTACAGGCTACCGGCTTAACCTGTGCACTTTGCAGTAATGCCATCAATAAAGCGGTATTGAAATTGCCCTTTGTGGCATCAGTCAGGGCAGATATCAAAAACTCCTCATTCAGTATTGTGTTCAAAGAAGGGGCTGACCTGGATATTGATGCGATCAAAGCGGCTGTGGAAGATGCCGGATTCTCTGTTGGCGGACTCAGCCTGACTGGTCATTTCAATGACACCAGGCTGATAAAAGATCAGGCGGTTACTATCGGCAATGAAAAATTTCATTTTCTCAACGGCGATGGTAAAACCCTGAACGGTGAACAGGTAATCATGGTAGTGGATAAGAATTTTGTATCTGAAAAGCAATTCAAAAAAATCAGTAAGGAAAGTCAGCTGCCCTGTGTGCAAACAGGAAAGGCCACGGGTGCCTGTTCGCGGGAAGGCATGGCTGCGGGAAACAGGATTTATCATGTGATGATATAAAATAAGCAGTCCCTTTCTGCGTTGCAGAAAGGGACTTTTTGATCCTTCGATATATGATGAAACAAAAACTATTCTTCACCATTGTACTGTTGATGTTTATTAGTGCTGCGGTACAGGCCCAGCCAAGACAGGGGCAAATAGCAGCCGACATTGCATTGCCAACAGCTAAAGGAGATACGATTCACCTCAGTTCCCTGCGGGGGAAAGTGGTATTGCTTGATTTCTGGGCATCCTGGTGTGGTCCCTGCCGGGTCGCCAACCGGGGTCTTTCTAAAATCTATTCAAAGTTCAAAGACAAGGGTTTTGAAATCTTCAGTGTTTCCTTTGATGCCGATCGCAGTGACTGGCTGAGTGCAGTGAGACAGGATAAGATAAACTGGCTGCAGGTCAATGATCCGGATATCAACAAATCAGCCGTGGCATTGTACTGGGAAGTGTATTCCATTCCTACAACCTATCTGATTGACCGTGACGGTAAATTACTGGCCATGGATCTGGAAGGCAAGAACCTGGAGAATGCATTAAAAAAACTGATTGATAAATAAGTGCAGGAAATGAAGTGGGAGCGATTGATAATACTGATATTCCTGTTTGCTTTAAAGGCAAACGCACAGGAACTGTATGTATTTACAGAGCCGGCTTCGAATATTCCTGCCCGTTCCATTAGTTTAAAGCTGACCGATCATTTTGTAACCAGTGATAATATTTACAATCGTTTCTCCCACCGGTTGATGCCACAGGTGATGCTGGGTGTCAGCAAAAAACTAATGTTTCAGATTGGTGGAACTTTTTCCAATATGCATACGCCGGATTTCAAGGCGGAGTCTATTAATTTTTATACCAAGTACCGTTTTTTGTCAAAGGATGAATTGCACAAGCATTTCAGGATGGCGGTCTTTGCTAATCTTTCTGCCACCAAAGCACCATTTCATTATGATGAGATCACCCTGATGGGAGATAAGGAAGGAATGGCATTGGGTCTGGTGGCCACACAGCTCTGGCATAAACTGGCGGTTTCTGCAACGGTAACACATACCCAGTTGCTGGATAATTCCCGTTTTAATAAAGTGTTGTATATACCCGAAAGGAATTACCAGGCGATGAACTATGCACTTTCTGCAGGCTACCTGGTCTTCCCCAAAGAATACCGGGATTATAAGCAAACCAATCTCAATCTCTATCTCGAAATATTGTCGCAGCAAACCCTTGACAGGAAAACCAATTACCTGGATATCGCGCCGGCAGTACAGCTGATTTTTAACAGCAATGCCAAATTGAATCTGGGCTATCGTTTCCAGGCCACCGGCAACATGAGCCGGATGGCCAATAACAGCTGGCAGGTCAGCTTTGAGCGGACCTTTTTAGGGGCTTTTAAGTAATAGCCCCATTATTTCAAAATACGACAATGAATTTTTTACGTTCATATGTAATCATATTGCTATTACTGGTAGCTGGTAATACAGAAGGCCTGGCCCAATCTGCCAATGATACCACGGCATCAGCTTTTGTAGCCGGTGCCTGTGATATGTGCAAGACAAGGATTGAAAAAGCAGCACTGGAACGGAAAGGAGTTAAATCAGCTCAATGGAACCTGGCCACTCAGTTACTAACTGTTTCTTTTAATCATGAGCAGGTAACGCTGGAAAGGATTTTATGCCGGGTGGCTGATCGCGGACATGATAATGATTTTGAAAAAGCAAAAGATGCCGTGTACCAGTCCCTTCCATCCTGCTGTGCTTACCGCAGTAAAATCACTGCTAACGGACAGGCGGTAACAGGTTCAGTTGCTGTGATACTGGCAGAGAATCAATTGGTGAAAGGAGTAGTGATGGAAGAAAATAAACAGGGAAGTTTTGTACCACTTACTGGCGCAACGGTGCAATGGCTCGGAAGCAATGCAGCGGTTACCACCGATTCATCCGGCGTCTTTTCTATCCGCTCTGTAAAGGATATTAACCAGCTGGTCATTAGTTATGTGGGATATAAGGCAGATACTATTTTGGTGAGTAATGCCACAGAAATGAAAGTGATCATGGCCACCGGAAAGCAACTCAATGAAGTGACGGTTACTTCCCGGATGCGGTCCACGTATTTGTCCAGCCTGAGTCCGATTCGTACCCAGGTAATGACGGAAAGGGAATTGTTCAAAGCGGCCTGCTGCAACCTGGGCGAAAGTTTTGAAACCAACCCATCTGTAGATGTATCGTATAATGATGCGGTGACCGGATCCAAACAAATCCAGTTGCTGGGACTCAGTGGCAACTATACCCAATTGACAGTAGAGAGTTTGCCGGGTCCCAGGGGACTGGCCACTGCATTCGGGTTGAATTTTATTCCGGGTCCTTTTGTAGAATCCATACAACTGAGTAAGGGTGTCGGTTCCGTAGTGAATGGTTTTGAAAGTATAGCCGGGCAAATCAATGTGGAATTAAAAAAGCCTCAAACGGCAGAAAGGGTATATGTGAATGCTTATATCAATGATATGGCGAAAACAGACCTGAACCTGGTACTGACCAAAAAACTGAATGATCGCTGGAGCACAGCACTGATGCTGCATGATAATTTCCAGGCCAGGGCTGATGTGGATTATAATAAAGATGGCTTCAGGGATAATACCACCGGAAATTTATTCGCGGCGGTGAACCGCTGGAATTATAACGGCATCAAAGGATTTGAATCACAACTGGGATTTAAAATATTAGTAGATGATATCACGGGTGGTCAAACCGGCTTTCGCCCGAAACAGGATCAGGGCAGTAACAGCATCTATGGGCTGGGGATTAAAACCAACCGATACGAACTTTATGCCAAGGCAGGATATGTTTTCCCAGGGAAAAAATACCAGAGTATAGGTATTCAGTTTTCCGTATTTGATCATCGGCAGGATGCTTATTATGGACTGACCACTTATGACGGAAAGCAACAGAATCTCTATGCTAATCTGATTTATCAGTCCATTATCGGAAGTACCATACATAAGTTCCGGACCGGACTTAGTTTTTTGTCTGATCATTACGATGAGCAATTTCAGCTGACCCGTTACAAGAGAAAGGAGAATGTGCCCGGTGGTTTTTTTGAATATACATTTACCCCGGTGGAAAATTTCAATATCGTAGCCGGTATCCGGGCCGATCATAACAATCTCTTTGGCTGGTTTGCCACACCTCGTTTGCATATCCGGTATGAACCGGTAACCGGAACTACTATCCGGATCAGTGCGGGTCGCGGACAACGTACGGCGAATATTTTTGCAGAGAACAACAGCATATTTGTGAGTGCCAGACAAATAGAAATATTTGCATCATCCGGTGGCGGCGCCTATGGCCTTCTGCCTGAAATAGCCTGGAACAAGGGAATCAGTATTGATCAGAAATTCAAGTTGTTTGGTCGTAACAGTAACCTGGCCCTTGATTTCTTTCGCAATGATTTCAAACAACAGGTGATTACCGATCTGGAGAATCCGCGAAAAGTGGTTTTCTATAATCTGGATGGGAAATCTTTTTCAAACAGTTTCCAGGCTGAATTGAACATGGAGCCGGTCAAAAGACTGGAATGGCGGCTGGCCTATCGTTTTTATGATGTGAAAATGACTTATACCAGTCAGTTGCTGAGTAAACCTTTTACCGCAAGGCATCGTGCTTTTTCCAATCTGGCTTATGAAGTAAAAGGCTGGAAGATGGATTATACCATCAATATTACCGGGACCAAACGGATCACGGCTACCAGTTCAAATCCAACTATTCATCAACGTGCTGCAACTTCTCCTTCCTATGTATTGATGAATGCACAGCTGAGTAAATCATTGGGGAAAAATAAACATACTGATGTTTATTTTGGAGGGGAGAACCTGACTAATTTTTTACAGCGTGATGCCATCCTAAGTGCCGATCAGCCCTTTGGGCCTTATTTTGATGCTTCTATGATCTGGGGGCCGGTAACAGGAAGGATGTTTTATGCAGGACTGAGGTATAAGATTAAATAGAGAAAGACCTCTCCCTAGCCCCCCTCCCGGGGAAGGTAAGAGAGACCTCCCCCTTACCCCCTCCAAAGGAGGGGGAAGAAAGTGCCATAACTCCACATAGGAAGGTGAAGAATGCCACAAAGGAGTTGAGTTTGGGATTTAATTGGAGAGACTCTAAATTTTTTTAAGGCCCCTTCATTGGAGAGGGGAATAAGGGGAGAGGTCTGGTAAAGAGAAATGTCAATCAGCATTTTACAAGAAATATATGTCCTGTCAAAACATTTATTTATATTTGTCTAACAATAAATTTAGACAAGTCTAAAAATAATGAAATTTTTTCTCCTTTTTACCGGGTTCCTTTTTAGTTTGTCAGTCAACGCGCAACGGACGGTTCAGGGTCAGGTGCTGCATCAACTGACAGCTGAACCGGTAGCAGGTGCCACAATCATGGCAGGTTCATCAGCCGCAGTGTTATCAGATCAGCAGGGAAAGTTTTCATTGCTGACTGCGGCTGATTCTATACAGGTGACCGCCATTGGTTATGAAAAGAAAACAGTTGTTCTTGATCAACGGGATCACCTGATGATCCTGCTCCAGCCTTCACAGAAAGAAATGGATGCAGTAGTTGTATCAGGTACATTGAGGGCAGTAAAGAAAACCGAGAGTCCGGTACCGGTAGAAGTGTATACCACCCATTTTTTCAAAAAAAATCCGGCCCCCAGTATTTTTGAATCCCTGCAAAATGTAAATGGCGTCAGGCCGCAACTTAATTGCAGCGTATGCAATACAGGTGATATCCATATCAATGGCCTGGAAGGCCCCTATACCATGATCACCATTGATGGTATGCCCATTGTGAGCAGCCTGGCTTCTGTATATGGTTTGTTTGGCATTCCTTCCCAGCTGATTGACCGGGTTGAGATTGTGAAAGGACCTGCATCCGGTTTGTATGGGGCAGAAGCCATTGGCGGGCTGATCAATATCATTACCAAGTCGCCGGAAAAAGCACCGGCATTCACCGGTAATTTCATGACTACATCCTGGCTGGAACATAATGTTGACCTGGGTGTCAAATTCCGTCTTGGTAAAAAAGTATCATCCCTGCTGGGGATCAATTATTTCAACTACCAGCATCCGTTGGATAAAAATAATGACCAGTTTACGGATGTGACACTGCAGCACCGCATTTCGCTTTTCAATAAAATCAGTTTTAACCGGAAGCAAAACCGGACGGCTTCTATAGCCGCCAGATATTTTTATGAAAACCGCTGGGGAGGGGATATGCGCTGGAATCATTCATTCCGCGGAAGCGATAGTCTCTATGGAGAAAGTATTCTTACCAGTCGCTGGGAAATAATCGGTCAATACCAGTTGCCAGTCAATGAACCATTGTTCTTTTCATTTTCGGCTACAGGTCACCAGCAGGATTCCTATTATGGTACTACACCCTATATGGCCAAACAACGTGTTGCATTCGGACAATTGTTGTGGGACAAAGCAGCCGGAACTTCACACCAGCTCCTGACCGGACTCGCTGTTCGTCATAATTATTACGATGATAATTCCACAGCGACCATTGATACGCTCCGTTTAATTAATCAGCCGGAAAAATATACCATCCCCGGTCTCTTTGTACAGGATGAATGGAAACTGCATCCCAAACACCTGTTGTTACTGGGTCTTCGATATGATCATCACCCCATTCATAAAAGTATCCTTACCCCCCGATTGGCCTGGAAATGGAGTCTGAAAGACGGACAGACCCTTCGGGTTAATGCCGGAACCGGTTTCAGGGTGGTGAGTCTTTTTACAGAAGAACATGCTGCCCTTACCGGAGCAAGGTCAGTAGAAGTGAAGGAATCGCTGAACCCTGAAAGAAGTTTTAATATCAATCTCAATTATACCCGTTACCATCGCTGGAAAAATACCAGTGTTAATATTGACGCAGCCGCCTGGTATTCCCGTTTCAGTAACCAGATCATTGCGGATTATGATACCGATCCGAATAAAATTATTTACGATAACCTGCATGGGTTTTCCTCCTCAAAGGGTTTGACATTGAACATTGAACTGAACAAGGGAAATCGGTTTAAATCTTTAATGGGTGTAACCTTACAGGATGTCTCCAAAACTGAAAAGGGGCATGATGGACGCCGGGTGAAACAAACACCCATGCTGACAGAAAAATGGAGTGGTACCTGGGCCATCACCTATGTCTTTCCCGGAGCGGGCATCACAATCGATTATACCGGCAATATTTATGGGCCCATGCGATTACCATTGATATCGCCACTTGATCCGCGTCCGGCTACTTCTCCGGTATGGAGTATCCAGAATATTCAGATTAGTAAATTTCTCAGTGCCCGTACCGAAATTTTTACCGGTGTAAAAAATTTACTGAACTGGACGCCGGCCCGGAATACGCCCTTCCTGATCGCCCGTTCGCATGATCCTTTCGACAAAAAAGTGGAATATGAATCAAACGGGCAGGTCAAATCGACTGCAGAAAATCCCTATGCACTGACTTTTGATCCAGCCTATATGTATGCTCCCAACCAGGGCATCCGGGTGTTTGCCGGTATTCGTTGTACCTTAAAAAAGTAGAAAATTATTTTCCTCTTCTTCTGCCCAGCAGCAGTTTAAATACACGCTGATTTGAATTGCGGGTGAGGCCAAAAAGAAATCCGCCATTCACCTCCCATTTAGGATCAACGTACAAATCGATCATGGGGCCCAACAGGTGTTCCTGCTGCTGAAAAGGAA
Source organism: Chitinophagaceae bacterium (assembly GCA_016720745.1). Classification (GTDB taxonomy): domain Bacteria; phylum Bacteroidota; class Bacteroidia; order Chitinophagales; family Chitinophagaceae; genus JJ008. Next base: position 424,456 of record JADKKA010000022.1, read on the forward strand.
GAATCTGTTTGAAAGTTCCCAGTCCGCTGTAATATTCAAAACCGATTCCCACTTTTTTGATGGTATAGACTGTTTTTATCTGCGGAGAAATTCCCACACCCTTTTCAGCACCATTGACAACAAAATCAATATTGGGATTGAATGCAAAATACCAGTTACCCACGGTTTTATCGAGTATGGGTCTTAATTCTCCCTGCCAGAAAAAACCTGTGGTATCATCAGGGCGGAAAAATCCAAACTCAAGGGAAAGACTGGCGCCCCATTTCCAGTTCCAGGAAGCCGGTACAGTAACCCTGGGTCTTACCTGATTTCCCAGGTATTGAAAACGGCCAGTCGGGGAAATACCGGTAAAAGTATAAAAACCGATTTCAAAATTTTTCCCAAAGCCATGGGTGATTTCCAGTGTTTCGTTGGTCCAGTGTGCATCCTTTGGCCTGGCCAGGTTTTTGCTGCCCTTGAAAGTGTAATTACTGTGCAGCTCAAAGATGGTCCATTTGTGCTGAATGGTAGGAGAAGCATATACCTGAATTTCATTATCAGCCTGTGAAAATCCCTGCAAAGTCAGTAGGAGGAAGGCTGGTAGTAGTTTATTTTTTTTCCACAATAACATAAGGAGGCTTTGGTGGTGTAATCTTGTACCAAAATATCATATAAACAAATTTTTTTCTTTCTGGTTCACTTGTAGATTTGCTCCCCCAACAAAGAACCTATGGAACTAAAATACGCCCATCATATTGCCGCTACCCTGAACCTGTCCATCAAGCAAATCAGCAGTATCACCGATCTGCACAATGAAGGATCTACTATTCCCTTTATTGCCCGTTACCGGAAAGAAGCAACAGGGAACCTGGACGAAGTGGTCATCGGGAATGTGATCGACCAGATTAAATATTTCAATGATTTGGAAAAGCGGAAAGAAACCGTGATCAAAACCATTGAAGAAGCCGGAAAACTCACTCCTGAGTTAAAAACCAGGATTGACAATTGTATCAATGCCACTGAACTGGAAGATATCTACCTGCCCTTTAAACCCAAGCGCAAAACCAAGGCCACCGTGGCCATTGAAAAAGGACTGGAACCCCTGGCCAAATTATTGTTTGAACAGGGATCTGCCAATCCGGATGAAGAAGCCGCTGCTTATATCAATGAACAGGTAAAAGACAAGGAAGAAGCCCTGCAGGGTGCCCGTGATATCATGGCCGAATGGATGGCCGAATCAGAACAGGCACGTAACCTGGTCAGAAAAATATTTACCGAAGAAGCCACGGTTGCTTCCCGCGTACTCAGCACTAAAAAAGAGGAAGAAGAAGCCCAGAAATACCGTGACTATTTTGAATTCAAAGAGCCGCTGGCACAAAGTCCTTCTCACCGGATCCTGGCCATCCGTCGCGGTGAGAAAGAGGGATTCCTGATCATGACCATCAATATTGATAAGGAAACCGCCCATGCTGAATTGAAAAGAGTATTGCTCAAAGCTTCCAATCCAGCAGCCAAACAGGTGGAGCTGGCCATTGAAGATTCTTATAACCGTTTATTACAGCCTTCTATTGAAACAGAGTTCAGGATGGCGAGTAAACTGAAAGCGGATGAAGAAGCCATCCGTGTATTTGCAGAAAACCTGCGGCAGTTATTACTGGCTTCACCACTTGGACAAAAAAGAGTGATGGCCATTGATCCGGGTTTCCGTACCGGCTGTAAAGTGGTTTGTCTGGATGAACAGGGTACTTTTTTGAAATACATTACCATCTTCCCGCATGCGCCGCAGAACGACTGGAACGGTGCCACCCAGACGATCAAAGAACTGGTAGCCCGTTATGATATCGAGGCTATTGGTTATGGTAATGGCACAGCCAGCAAGGAAACTGAACAACTGGTGCGAGGTATTGATTTCGGCAAACCGGTTTCTGTTTTTATGGTGAATGAAAGCGGTGCTTCTATTTATTCGGCCAGTGAAGTAGCGAGGGAGGAATTCCCCAATGAAGATGTAACAGTTAGGGGTGCCATTAGTATCGGCAGAAGATTACTGGATCCGCTGAGTGAACTGGTAAAGATTGATGCCAAGAGTATCGGGGTCGGACAGTACCAGCATGATGTAAACCAGAACCGGCTCAAAGAAGCCCTGGACCAGGTGGTGGAAAGCTGTGTAAACTTTGTTGGGGTGGATGTGAATACGGCGAGTAAACATTTGCTGACCTATGTATCTGGTCTGAGTGCAACTGTGGCCAAAAATATTGTAGAGTACAGAATGAAGAACGGTGGTTTCAAAACCAGGGAAGAACTAAGGAAAGTCAGCATGCTGGGCCCCAAGGCTTTTGAACAATGCGCAGGGTTTTTAAGAATTCCCAATGCCGCTAATCCCCTGGACAATTCAGCGGTTCACCCGGAATCTTATCATGTGGTGGAAGCGATGGCTGCTAAAGCAGCTACCAGTGTACCGGAGCTGATTAAAAATCCGGAGACCAGAAAGCAGATCAAAGCCCGTGATTTTGTAAGTGAAACGATTGGTCAGTTTACCATAGAAGATATCTTAAAAGAGCTGGAGAAACCGGGTCGTGATCCGCGTTCACCGATTGAAGAATTTCGTTTTGCAGAGGGCGTAAGCACCATGGCTGATTTAAAACCAGGAATGAAAGTACCGGGTATCGTAACCAATATCACCAATTTCGGAGCCTTTGTGGATGTGGGGGTGAAACAGGACGGACTGGTTCATATCTCTCATCTGGCCAACCGGTATATCAGTGATCCTAATGAAGCAGTTAAACTCGGACAAAAAGTGATGGCCACGGTACTGGAAGTGGATACAACGAGAAAGAGGATTGCTTTGTCTTTAAAGGAAGCAGGAGGAGAGTCGGGAGTCACGAGTCGTGAGTCAGGAGCCAAAACCCAAAAATCGGGAGGGCGTCCACAGGTACAAAGCAAACCTGCAGCACTGAATCCTTTTCAGGCGAAGTTGATGGAGCTGAAGAAGAATTTTAAGGAATAGGGACAGTCATCAGTCATCAGTCGGCAGTCATCAGTCATCAGTCGGCAGTCTATCAGTCATCAGTCTACGGTCGACAGTCGAGTGTCGTTTAACCGGAGGCGGATGTTAATAAAACAAACGTATCTGGTACAAGTGCCTTACCAACTTGTTAACTACTAAACCTCTCAACTATTCAACCCCTCAACAATACTCCCTCACTTCACATACTTCATCGCATTCTCTTCCGAAAAAGCAGGGTTACGGATAAAACTGCTGTCATCCAGTGTGGCAAGAAAAATTTTGATGGATTCTTTTTCAGCGGCAGACAGGATAATTCCATTTTTATTGTCAGATAAGCGGAATAGCGGGTCGAGGGTGGAACTTTCATGCATCCCGCTACTGTAATGATCCAGTACTTCGTCGAGTGTATAAAACCGGCCATCGTGCATATAGGGGAAAGTAAACCCAAGGTTTCTTAAGGAAGGGACTTTAAACCGGAATTGATCCTTGCTTTCCACTGTTACCAGTGATCTTCCTTCATCGGGTTCATCAGCGGGTGAAAGGCCATTGTTACGGAAACTAAAATCGGTAAACAAAGGTTCTTTGTGACAGCTTCCGCATTTCTCTTTAAAGACAGTATAACCATTTTGTTCTTCCGGGGTAAAAACCATTCCTTCCTTTCGTATCACTTTATCATATTTGCTGTCGGCGCTAACCAGCATGAGCATAAACTGGCTCAGGGCCTTCATCAGCAGGGAAGTGGTTATGGTATTGCTGCCAAATGCTTTTTTAAAAAGGGCGGGGTATTCAGGATGTGCATTCAGCTTTTTCAGTACGGCTAAAAGGGTGTCCCCCATTTCCACCGGGTTGGTAATCGGGGCAATAGGTTGGAGGTCCAGATCAAGAATGCCACCATCCCACATAAAGCTATTGTACCATGCCAAGTTCTGAATAGCCGGGGTATTGCGGTTGCCCAACAGGTCATTGATACCGTGTGAAAGATCATGACCATGATGGGTAAAAGCAGCGGCCTGGATATGACAGCTGCCGCAGCTGATACTTTGATCAGCAGAAAGAATCGGGTCGTAGAATAAACGCCGCCCCAGCAGAAATCCATCTTCCGTAACCGCATTATCCCGGAAGGAATAAACGGGTGATGGAAAATTGGCGGGCTGTTTGAAAATATTTTGCAGCCTGATAAAGGCAGTGAGCAAAAAAACGGACAGCACTATAACAAATGCAACTGTAAGCGGCTTAATTGTACGACCCTTCTTTTTCATAAGCAGTATTATTGATCAATGCCCGATACTGTAAACATGCCAGTAAAATTGTCGGCAATCTTTGCACTGAACGGAGTGACCATAACGGTTGTGTTCTTAGCTATACTGATATCATTTACTCCGCTGAACATTTTCAGAATATCTGTATGAATATGAACAGCAGCAGGTTTTTTTTCACTGATTTTTAATTTATCCAGGGGCAGGGTGATTGTTTTTACATTATTCACTGTGGGTGTATTCATCCCCCCAAAGAGCCCGATATGGTAACGGAATTTATAGTCGTTGTTTTTGCCCGGACTGGCCACGGGCGAATAGCCTTCCATTTTAAAAAAGATATAGCCGCTGTTCCAGCTCCAGTACATGCCTGCACCACCGGTTGCAGGATCAAGTACACCGGTTCTTTCTGCAATGGGTTTGGTATTCCTGAGACTGTCAACACCGAGTACAAAACTTACCGATTCATATTTCCCTTCAGGAATGTTTAAGCTGATTTCACGGGATGCGGGATCGGACTCTTTGATAAGAAAATAAGACTGATCCTGAGGGATGGTCAGGATGCTGCCGTCCGTTTTTTTCAGACTGATATTGGTGATATAGTATTGCAACAGACTTACGGTCATTCTTTCCCCTGATGCAGTATTGAATGTGTCTTTATTCAGGGTAAGGGGTTGTAGTCCGGCGTAATTTTCGAAAAGCAACCGGACATTTCCATCCGCTGTGGAATACACAGCAGTGGAACTTTGTTGCAGACTGGCGGTGCAGGAGGCGAATAAAATTGCGGCAAATGCCGGTATGATCAATTGTTTCATGTGATTGTTTTTGTCAGTTTTTGATGAGCTGGCGGCCATCAATGTAATGGTACTTATTATGAACTTTAAATGCCAGCAGCCGTATGTCAAAATCTTTTCGCTTTTCCATTACGGCGTTATGTAAATCGGTACAAAGTTTTACCAGTTCGGCCAGGCTTTTCTGAACGGCATCTTTTTTGATACCTCCCGGAATCTTGGAGGCCTGCCAGATTTTTGCTTTTTCCAGCAGGTAAGCACTGCTATCCTTTACAGGCTGCAGATCATTATCTTCCGTAGGATGTAATACATTGATCACCATTTCTGCAAAGTCACGGTGTTCTTTCCAGTATACCCTCTGGGCCTGGGCTTGCCATGACAGGAGGATGGCTACTGCCATCAGTATCCATTTCATGTGATTGCTTTGGTAAATTGAAAATGCCGGTTCAGTCCGGAATAAAGCCTTTCATTCGAAGATCAGCAACGGGGAGGCTGAAAAACGGAGGAATGAAAACCCGCATGACAGGGTTCCGGCAACTCCTGTTCAGTGATGGATGGAAGGGAAAGGGGAATTGTATTAGGCATGGTTTCCTGAACAGGTGCAAAAAGTACAATGTTAATTTCGGTCCGGCTGCCAGATTCTTTTTTCTCTTTTTCTTCTTTCGCCTTTATCTTTTTCATTAGCTGGCACTGGCCTTTACAATGCAGGGAAGGCCGGTATTTATTTACACAGTTCCGTACATAATTCCGGGGATTGAGTTGGTAGTCCAGTAATAGCAGGGTATTGCCAAAACTGAGGGCAGCAAAGGCAAGAAGCAGGAAGAGTGCTACTTTTCTGCGGAACATTTTGCAAAATTACGGAAATCTGATAGATTTTTTTCACGCGAAGTGGGCAAAGAAAATGCATACAAAGATTGCCAAACCAGGTAGTGTGCATCATCCGTTCTCCGGTCTAAATAAATTTGCGGATAGTATTTTAGATACAACCTTAAAAGAAACCTTTCAAATGTGTTAAATCAGTGTCATCCGTCCACAGGATACTCCAGCTGTTCCATTCATTATATTGCGCAGTGATTTCAATCTGCCAGAGGTCTCTGCGGGATTTCATCCCTCAATAAAACCGGTAATGATACTTATCCACCACATATTTTTCTCCGGAAGGATAGAAGCCGTAAACAATTTGTAAAGTGCCATCGGGGTTATAAATGATTTCTTCTTTTTCTGTATCCAGCTCCACCATGTCGAGGCAACCGTTTTTGGCACTCATGGCCCGGCAGTATGTTGAATAGAAACTGGCAATGACTGTCCGTTCATTGTAACTGCGTGTTGCAATATTGGTTAAATGATCATATACCATTTCGCCCATAGTCCCTTTGGGAGAAAATGTGCTGAGCCGCATCATCCTGTTTTGGTCGTCAATTAAAATGCTGTCAGTTTTTCGGTTATTTATTTCCCCCAACGCATGTTTGCCAATGATGAGGCGCCGGCCTTTTTTGGCTGGCTGGTAGCTGTAGTAAACCAGGTCATTCATTTCAAGACTTGTTGCCGGAATTTGTAAAGAAGCAGAAAGTTTGCCAGGGTATTCTCCTTTAGTATAACTGATCCAGGATTTGAGCCGGTTCTTTTCGTCATAATGAAATTCTTCATAGCCTGCATAATAACTGTCTTTTTTCAGGTAATAGTTGCCGCAGTCCAGGAAACTCAGTAATTGTCCTTTTTGGTTGATCACATAGCGTTGATAACTGGCGAGTACAGTATCGTTACGGATATAACGTAGACGGTAAATGGTATCACCCCTGTATTGATACAGAAAGGGCGTGGGTATGCTGTCAGTTAGCCGGTTGAGTTCTGCGATCAGTCGCCCGGCGGTATCATAGTATTTTACATGTATTCCCTCTGGACTGATAAATGCCGAACTGTCGGTTATAGATTTTATCCCTAATTTCTTTACAAGCCTGTTAACAGGTGAGTATTTATCAACCGGTGCCTGATCGGTAACCGGGTGGAAGGGTTGTGCTTTGCTTAAATTACAGAGCAGGATAAACAATAAAGGGAAACAATAAAGCCGCATGAAAATAATCGGTATGCTTTGCGCTCAAAGTAGTTAATTTATTTTGGATGGGAACCAGAAATTGGAACTATAACTATCAGGGGTATTTATTCAAGGCTGCTGTGAACCGGAGAATAGTTTTGCCCTGCCTATCGGCAGGCGGGCGCTAAGACGCATGGCACAAGGAAATTTCCATTCATCAAGCACCTTGGTAAATCCGTCTATGCGAAACTATTTCACCCAAAGACCGCAAAGGAATACACGCAAAGCAAATACAAGCTCGGAGAGTTCTGCGATTTACATTATTCCAAATGGCGTGACAAATTTGAATATCCGACTGTATAAATTCAAGTTCGTCATACCCTGCTGCAAAGAATCACTCTTGCCTTAAAACTCAATTATAAAGCCAATCGTTGGCGTTACCTGCGCATCATTATTCTTTATAAAATCGGGAATCGCATTAGTACCATCTGCCCTGATGGGTTGCCCGTCTGTGGTCATGAACCCGGTATTGGATGCATTTCTTTTAAATGTATAACTATCCTGGGCCGGACTCTTCGCTGCATAAAAATTGGTTACATCAAGAAACAGGTCGATAGTGACTTTCCGGAGATTCCATTTTTTATCAATCCGGATATCACTGGCATTGAATGAGCCAAGCCGGCTGGCATTGAGCCGGCTATAGTCAGGTACGCCCTGTCCGAGGGTAAGATAATTAAGGCGTGATGCAGTTTCATCATAAGGGGTGAAGGGTGCTCCGCCCTGGTAACGGAATTTCAATCCCAGTTCCCAGTTACGTTTGAATTTATATCCCCCGGTGAGGCTCAGTAAATGCTGGTTGTCCCAGCTGCTGGCGATCAGTTGTTTGTTGTTACCGCTGTATTGGCTGCGGTAGAAAGTGTAGGAAAGAATTCCAAAGAAATGTTTTGTCAGTTTTTTCTGTGCAAAAAATTCCACTCCGTAGGTTCGTCCTTTTCCATTGGTAGTGATGGCTTCATTTCCCAATACATTGAAATCGCTGCCGAGGTTGGAAAGAGAGATGCCGTCTCTTACCGATACCGGAACATTGGCATAATCCTTATAAAAGCCTTCAACGGTAAACCGCAATCCGTCGTTGGGAAGGTATTCGATACCTGCTGCATAGTGATCGCTCTGCAGGTATTTGCAGTTCCGGTTGATGAGCACTTTATTTTGATCTGCAAATCCAAGGATAGTATAAGGAGGTATTTTATAATATCGTCCAACAGAAGCATTCAGGGTCCATTGATCTGCTAACACATAACTCAAGGCGATCCGGGGTGATAAAGTTTGTAAACCATTGTTGCCATCAGTAGTGAAAGAATTCATGTCACTGCGGATACCTGCACTGATGCCCATTCGATTATCTGAAAATCGTTTACTGATTTGTGCAAAGGCACCATATCGCCAGAAATTTTTCAATGGGCTGCTGAAATTCACGGTGACAGCCGGCTGAATGATATTGTTATTGATATCCCTCAATTCTTTCCGCAGCACATTGAAAGTATTGTTATCGTATTCTGCTAACTGGATCACAGCCCCATAGGCAATCTTCCAGCCTTTTTTATTCAGGTTGACATCCAGGCGGAATTTATTTTCTGTTTCCCTTGACTGGTAAGCAAGGGTTTGTTGGGAAGGCAGTTTCAGTTCATTGTCTTCATAACGGTCAATGTGGTTATCAAAACTGTTCCGGCTGAGGGCGAGATTGATAAAGCCGTCCCGGATTAACTTTTTCAGGCTGAGCCCCCCGGTATAGGTCCACTGGTTGATGATGGGATTGGAATTAAGGATATATAATTTCTCGGGGGTGGCATCCTTGATTTTGGCAAAACTGAATTCATCGATCGCAGCAATGGCGAGGAAGGATAAAGTTGTTTTCTTGTTCAGCTGATGGGTGAGCTTGGTCTGGAAATCCCAGTAATTAGGCCGGATGGGTAAGTCCAGTGCGGAAAATAAAAGTTCCAGGTAGGAGCGCCGGGCCGATGCGAGAAAGGTTGTTTTTTTATTCTTTGACAGAGGGCCTTCAAAGGTTGCAGCCAGTTCGGTGGCGCTTAACCGGATATTGCCCTGCAGTTTGTTGGGGTTTCCGTTTTTTTGTTTGAACTGGAAAACGCTGCTCATGGCATTATCGTACCGGGCGTCAAAGGCGGAGCTGCTGAGTTTTACATCTTCAATAAAGGATACATTCAGGATACCTTGCGGACCACCACTGCTACCCTGGGTTTGAAAATGGTTGATCACCGGTATCTCGATACCATCGAGGTAGAATACATTTTCATTAGGAGCACCTCCCCGGATGATAATATCATTGCGAAAACTGCCGCCCTGTGCTCCACCACCTACACCAGGTAAGGTTTGAATCACTTTACTGATATCAAAATTACCACCGGGATTGCTTTTGATTTCTTCAGATGTTAAACGTTGAACACTCAATGGTGTTTCGAGCGTAGCAGCCCTGGCCGTTCGTTTATTGGTTTTGATGGTTACTCCCTGCAGTTGCTGTGCATCCGGCTCGAGTTCCACAGCGATATTCTGTTCATTACCTGAAGTAATGCCGATATTATAGAATGATTGTTTTTTAAAACCCACCAGTGACACTTCCAGTGTGTAAACGTTTAGTGGAAGGTCAGTGATTCTGAAATTGCCGGCACTGTCGGTGGCAACGGATTTATTGATACCGGTAAGAGACACGGTAGCAAAAGGCAGTCGTTGCTGGGTGGATTTATCCAGTACATAGCCGGAAATGCGTCCATTGTTTTGCGAGAGGGCCGAGAATGGCAGGAGGAGAAGGATCAGGATAGCGGGGTTTTTCAGGAGGTACTTCATGATTCTTACTGAGTAAAATGTTGCTGCAAATATATTTTATAAAACGATAATATGAATTAATGCAGATCAGTTATGTAACAGATAAGGGGGGATTTTGTTTAATCTTTTGGACAAACGGGTGGAGGGAAACTCCCCGCTCTCTGCGGCTCAGCGGTGAAACTCTCCCCCAAAGCACGCAAATTGTGCAAAAATTCTTCGCGTCCTGGCGTCTTCGCGGTTAGATATCTCTCATTTTATACAAGGGACTCTTCGAGTGAAGCAAAATCAAAATCCGCAATAATATTTCCCACAAAGACACTAAGAACACAAAGGAGAGATCAAGATTTCTTTGCGTCCCTTAGCGCCTCCTATGCGGTCTTCGTGGTTAAATCTCTCTCTGCGAAAACTCCCCGCTCTCTGCGGCTCAGCGGTGAAACTCTCCCCCTAAGCACGCAAGTTGTGCAAAAATTCTTCGCGTCCTGGCGTCTTCGCGGTTAGATATCTCTCATTCAGGGCCCCCGGGGGAGGAAAAAAAAAAACCCCAAAAAAATTCCCCCCAAGGAACAAAAGAAGAGAGGGGGGGGAGAGGGGGCTCGTCGCCCCCCCCCCCCCCCCCCCCGGGGGCGGGGGGGGGGGGTCCCCCCCCGCGGAGACCCCCCCCCCCGGGGGCGCCGCGGGGGGAGGCCCCCCCCCCCCAAAAAGAGAGGAAAAAATCTTGGTCCTGGCGTCTTCGCGGTTAGATATCTCTCATTTTGTCCAAGGGACTCTTCGGGCGACGCAAAATCAAATCTCTCCCGCAAAGAAAATACAAGCTCAATTTGACCTGCAATTTTCTTACATAAAATCGCGCAGCAAATAAAATTCGATCCCTACCGTATCCACCCAACACTTGTAGGATCTGAAAAGAAAAACTGATAGAGTTGTTGCCCAGCCTTCTGTTCACCGGCGGCAGTGAGGTGGAGACCATCCGGTCCAACATCCAGTATACAATCCAGGAAAAAACCATCATTGCGGGGATTGGCACCGCGGCTCCAGAGATAAGTGCTCATGGTGATAAAGGGAATATCGGAAAGCGTATATCCTGCTTCGTTAGCGATCTGTTTTTCCACCATCCATTTCATAGTCCAGCCATTATAATAATCCCGGGGATAAAGCAAACCCTTGCCTACTTCATTGGCAGCAGCCTGTGCAAAACCGGAGAAGGCTCTCCCGCTGAGGTATACTATTTTCAGTTGGGGGAATTTTTGTTTCATGGTGACCAGGAGGGTGCGCATATCCGACATCAGTTGTTGCGGGGCACGGGGAAATACAGTATCTGCATTTCCGGTATGTTCAGTTTCTACCCAGGCGGCCTGCACCTGTTGCATACTGAGTCCGGCCTGTTGCAATGTGTTTTCTGCCTGCTGCCAGTAATTAGCTGAAGCCTGGTTCATCTTTTGCACGCCCTGTCCGCCAATACAGGTATTTACTATTGCCGTGCTTGGTTTCAATAAGCCAGATGACTGTGCCTGTTGTTTAAAGGCTTCGAATTCAGTCCGGGGATTCGAAGCACCCACACCGATCAATACTACTTTTCCATTCGCTGCAGGTTGTCCGTTATTATTCAGGGGTTGTATCTGTGCGGACTGTGACAATGCCAGCGATAGATGCGCACCGCTTCGCTGGTTTTGTCCACCGGGATACAGCCCGCCCTGGTATCCTCGATAATACCCGGTTCCCAAATCAGTTATGGGGATCAGGTTTTGCTGATTGATGCTGCAGCTTTTTTCCGTATTGGTTTCAGTACTGTCAACCGGGCTGGCCGGGTTATTATTTTCTGTTGCAGGTTTGCTGCATCCGGCGACAGCAATAGCTAGTAAAAGGTAAAATGTTTTCATGGTTTCGGTGTCAGGTACTAGGGATAGACCGGGGAGAAGGGGGGAGGTTTAATGCAGTCTTTCAGTCGACAGTCGTCAGTCTTCAGTCGTCAGTCGGTCAGACAGTCGTCAGTCGGTCAGTCGACAGTTTTCAGTGATGAACTCATCTTGATAAATCAAAATATTGAAACCTGGTACCAATGGATAATGGCGATTTGGGACCATTTAAAAAATGATTGAAGGGTATCCTGACAGGCCGGATGGGTGTCTTCAAAAAATTTGATGATGCGTTTACCTGGGAGATTAGGATGGGTTTAAAAAAGTGGCTATCACGGGGACATGGTCACTGTAGGCTTTCCAGGTTTCATGATCGCCGATTTCTATTGAATGGAGCTGACTGAGCAAGTCCATTGATGCAAAACAGTAGTCCAGGTGATAAGGTTTATCTTTTCTTTTATACAGATAAAAAGTTGGATGCATTTCCCTGCCCTGATCCTGTTTTTGATGGTAGTGGTAACAACTTTGTATCCCTTTTTTGGCCAAATGATCTACTACATGTGAATGATTGCCGGTCCTGTATTTCCGGTCCCAGATCGTATTACTGTTAAAATCCCCGATCAGGATTGTTTGTTGTTTCCTGATTTGCCTTTTATAAAAATGAATAGCTTTCCAGACCTGTTCCACATATTGTCCATCGGGGTCATCAGGGTTATTGGCCCAGATAGCGAATAGATTGAATTTTTTATCATCACGGGTAACGATGACCGGTGCGATCAGTTTCAGGTCTTTTTGATGATTCCGGCCTTTTTTGAGCTGATAACCGTTATAGGCAAATATGCCAAGTCCCTTATGTGGATTATCGCCAAACCACAGCTGTCCGCTGGGTTGGGGGAGGGCCGGATCAAATTTAATTTTATCAGGATGTTCACATTCCGGTACCACAATAATATCCGGCTGGTAAGCGAGTATCAGGCCCGCTTTTTTTCTGAAAGCCATATTGCAGTTCCAGGTGATGATTTTCATAATGAAATGGAAACAATGTAAACAGTTTGTTTAGCGTTGAAGGACTATTTCAGGGTTTCAATTTTGAGTAGTCCAGCCTGGTTTCCTTTCGGTCAAGCTTTCCCATATTGTTTGACAGATACAATTACCTGATCAGTGAAATTGTCCCGGTTTGTTGTTTTAATATATTGTGACTTGTTTTATACCTGATCAAATAAACAAATATGCCATTAGGTTGCAGCACTCCTTTGTATTGTCCGTTCCATCCCGACTGCAAAGAATTTGTCCGAAATACGCGTTCGCCCCACCGGTTGAAGATTTCCATTGTATAATCTGAAACAATGCCCAGTGCATTAAATAAATCATTTTTGCCATCTCCATTTGGTGTGAATGCAGATGGAACATAAAGCAGATCTGTTGATTTTATAGTAACCTGAACAGTATCTGATACCATGCAATTTGCCTGGCCCGTTTGGATGATGAAAGCAACATCATTACGTAAGGGGGAAGTGACGGGCGACAAACAATTATAACAACTTAGATTCGGGCCTTTCCAGATTACCGGCCCGGTAGCAGTACTTGTTAATTGAATCCGGTCAAGATAATTGATAGCAGTATCATTGATGGTATGCACCATTTCTGGCCTGATCATTACATTATAGTGGGTAACGGCAGAGTCATAGTTACAGATGTCTTTAGCTATAACCGTGAAACTTGAGTCATGGTCAAGAAGGATATTGCTAATAAACAAAGGCTGACAGGACACAGAATCAATATTGGTTACTGTTTTGTCTTTCAGCTTCAGCAGTACAAAATCCCAGCTTGCATGATTACCGGTAACATCTCCATCTGAAGAACCCACAAATCCGGACAGTAGGATCGAGCCATCATCTCCCTTTGCCAATCCGTGAAATTCATCCCGGCGGCTGCCACCATAGCTTTTTGTCCAAATTATTGTTCCGTTATCATTCAACGCCAAAGCAAACCCATCTGCCAATCCCCGGTTGAAGGGAATATCGCCATCTGATGAATTGCTGTATCCGGCCAGGATATAGGTATTACCGGGCATTAGCAGCAAATCATCCAGGTAATCCGTGGCAGACCCGCCTATGGATTTCTGCCATAATAAATTACCGGCTGCGTCAATTCTCTCTACAAATCCATCCTGTCCGCCCGGGTTATTATTGATGATGCCACAGGCAATAAAACCATCCCCTGCAGCCTTTTCTATATTGACCAGTTTGCCGCCATAATTTTTCTCCCAGAGCAAGTTGCCGGCTCCATCTATTTTTACAAGAGAACCATTATAGTCGCATAAAATAAAATTACCGTCTCCACTGGCGATGATATCGTAAAAGTAAAAAGCCCCGGTACCCGGGAATTGATTCCAGATAATATTACCGTTCTTGTCTAGCTTCATTACCCAGCCATTTTTCCCGAGGGGACTTCCATCGCCATCGGTTGAACTGGTAAATCCGACAATGATGCAGGATGAATCCGGAAGCGATACCGCATTAAATAGAATGTCTGATTGCGATCCGCCGAATGTTTTGATCCATTGTGTATTGCCTGTGTCATCTGTTTTACAAACAATGGCGTCTTCTGTGCCCCCGTGATAACCATTGGTAAGATTGGTGGAAAAGGTAATCCCGGAAAGCAGGAAACCATGTTCTGTAGTTTCACTCATTGCATAAAGCAGATCCTGGTGATTGCCACCCATTACTTTCCCCCATAGTTTATTGCCGCATGCATCCAGTTTGATCAGTTCAAAATCATTAAACCCGTTGTTCGTACCACTCAGGTCACCGTCTACGGATTGCCCATAACCGGCAATGACAAATCCATTATCCACTGTTTTTTTTAATCTGCCGCTAAAATCTACTTTGGTCCCACCGTAATACTGTTCCCAATAAATGGTAGGGGCCTGGGCAGGTAATTGGGTAGAAATAAATGAAAGTAAGAAAAGGAGGTAACAAAATGGGTACCGGGTAAAACACAAAGCTGAACCTGCCTTCATCTATTAAATGTACTTAGAATTTAAGTAAGAACGCAATTCTTACGTGCAGAAAAAGTGCCCTGTGTAAAGCTGTGTAAGCAGGGCTCTTGATAGGTCCGTAACCGAAGCCATAAAATAGAAGAGGGAAAACTGATGATAGCACATGGGCAGTTTTCGGTCAGATTATTTAACCGAAAGCGGAAATTACTAAAGTGCCCCAACCATGTCCTTTTCAACTTCAAACTCCTTAACCATTCTTTCTTGTCTACTCAATACTATTAATCAGCACATAAAATTTATTTTCCATGCAGGTATCAATAACCGTACTGCAATCGGTTGGTTTGAAAGGGGCCGCTATAAATTGATATGTAGTACCCTTTACAAAGTGTAATTTGGAAGGGCATTTCACAAAGAGATGATGACAGTTTTTGCCAACAGGTTTTCCGTTAATGGCTGTTATTTTTCCAGTGCCAATAAATTTATAACAATCTTTTCCGCAATCGCCATTAAAGTCCCATGACATCGTGAAGGTAATCGTATCATTGGGTGTGGCAATTGATCGCTCCGGCTGCAAACCTGAATTCGCTGGTCCCGCCTTAGCGAGGGTAAATAGTAATGAAATGTATAAAAGGGGAGAAGAAAGTATCATTTCATAATTTTTGTCAGAGGGATGAATGTGACTGCATGAAAATAGGCAGATAATTGTTGCTAATTGGTTAAAGGGGGTTTAAAATGAGTTTATTTCCGGCGGATTCCCTTTTATGTTTCGAGTCATTTGAAATGTTACCCGGTGACCTGCACCTGCCGGAATTTTATTTTTTGATCAACAGTGATTTCAAAAAGATAATTGATACTGAAATCCTGAAAGTCCTTATCCGAGGTAATTAACCGAAGAGTGATTTTTTGTGTTTTTTTATCGTATCGGGCTTCCAGTTTAGTTTTTGATCCTTTGACCACTTCAATTTCCGGACTGCTGCTTTTGCCTTCCTGGAAAAGTGCAGTGGCATTTAATATTTCCAATGTTTTTCTCAGGTCCAAAGCAAAAATGGTACTGAAGTATTTGTCAAAATCAGATTCGGTAAAAGGCTTGATAACTTTAGGATCAATATCCATCACCAGTTTCGAATCCGCCAAAAACCAGATTTCGTTTCCTTTATTAAGTATCGGGAAATCTATAAATAATTTCATAGCATTCAGATCTCCCGATATAATGGCTTTTTGTAGTGCCAGAAATTGATCCGTCCACTTAGTGGTATCAGCTCCTTTTTCAGCTTTTGCGGGGATGCTTATCTTTCCCTGCGGTATTGTTTCGGGTGTTTTTTGCTCTGGTTGCTTACAGGACATAGCAATTAGCAGGCTCGCAAGAATGACCATTTTTACATGTATTTTCAAATTCATATGATGAAAATATATATGATTGTTGACTTCGGATTTCATGCTTCCCCAGACTTTGTTTCGACTAATAACCACTGCTATTTCTGCTAATCATCAGTTTGCTTTAAAACTGGTATGGGTAGCGGAACTGTTCCGGAAATGCTTGATTGTTTCACAAAATTGAAAAAATATCAACATTATTTATTCAAAATGATTTTTTCACCTTTCCCAAAAGTTCTTATCTCCAATTTGATGTTTGCATTTTTATCCTCTTTTGAAAATTGGCAATCAAAAGAAAGTGAGTTTTCGCCTTTTTTTATTTTAAAATCAGATGGATTTATGTCAAATTCCTTAATAAGTTGCCAGTTCGCATCATATACAGCTGCCCTGTTGCCACCTGTGTATTGAATGGCCTGTCCTTTATTTAATACTATTGGTAATTTTATTTCTTTGTAATTATTTATTTCTATTACAATATCCCTGGCTTCACAATCAATGGCGGTAAGGATGAAATGTAAAGTTTGGTCATCCCCTATATTATTCATTTTAAAAGTTGAGAAAAGCGGTTCGCCGGGTTGTTTGTCGGTCTTTTTGTGCGTAAATATTTCAGCATTTATTTCGTACAAAGTCCACTCATTCTCATTGATTTTTTTGATAGAAAACTCTTTTTTCGAATCACGGAATAATGCTTTCTGTTTTTCACTGAATACCCCTCCAAGCCTGAGTTTTTCCCAATCCCCTATCAATTCAAGAATTTTATTGGAATGGCCATTTTTCTCAATGGACTCCAGTGCTGCTACGAAAGCATAGCCGGCATCATAACCCGCAGATCGGGCTAAGAGCCATTCAATATCTTCAATGCTTGTTTCGGGGGTCATTTTGAACCAGCCTAACATACCCGGCATATAATTTCTTTTGAAATAGGCCTGGTTTTTAAATCTGTATTCCGTCTGGCTTTCCCTGAATCCTCCATACCATGGTTCGCCCCAGTTCATTCTTGAATAGATATGCCAGAAAAAATGAGTGGTGCGGCTGGCATCGATGATTAAATGTTTTTTTACTTGAGGCGATAAGGAGTTGTACCAGGTATAAGGCATTAATGACTCGCCATAAGTGCCCAATCCGGTTGAGCGATTCCCTTCTAACCCGTCAAATGAAATCTGACGCAAGCCTGTTTGATTATATATCGCTGCTATTCTTTTTGACATTTCAACAGTTAGTTCTGCGTTCGTCAGAAATACTTTGTATCCATGATCCATTAATTTTGCTATTTTCTCGCCAGATGGATGCTCTGCTGCTGTTGTATTAAATGCACCCCGCTGACAGTCCAGTAATTTCCATGGAGATTTTTCCGAAACTGTTCCATAACGGATCAGTTCATTTCCTATCATCACCGTTTTTAAATTATTGTTCTCCATCTGGTTGAAAAAATCAGGCGATTGAATCAGGATTTCAGTGTCAGTGGCATTAATATTTTTGACAATTATTGAATTCCCTACAACTGCCAGTCTTTTATCAGGAATGGGGGTGACATAGGGGTCATTGGTTGTAATGAAATTTGACAGAAAGTGAGTCCCCACCATGATGCCCTGGGCCTCCGCTTTGTCAACACATTTTTTTAACCCGGCCATCCCGTTTGGAAATTCTCCTTTATACAACTCAAAATGTCCCCAGTTTTCAAAAGTCTTGCCGTAATGATATAGATATTTTAAGCCTGCTTTTTTTGTTAAGGCAATGGCGCTATCGATATTGTCTTCCGTAAAATTTGTAATAATATAGGCCGCTGCTGCCTGAGGGGATGTTTTTACCCATTCTCCATCAATCATCGGATGGGGGAGGCCTTCGGTTATTTCAATTTCGCCGATTGTTTTCAATGCTTCTGCTGATGGGCATCCGAAAAGGGCAATTTTAGAATGAATGACGCCACCGTCATCATAAGCCGGTGCTACCATTTTTTCGTGACTAAAATCCTGAATAATTCTGTCCTTATTCCTGTTTCTGCAATATGCCTGCAGGCTACTGCCTGTCATCGTTGGTTTGGCCGCTTCGACCCTGTATAGTACAGATTCATCTGTTTTCGGGTGCATATTATTAATGTCTGCTTCTCTGAAAATATCAAAGGCAGGCATGCGATCACTTTCGTTCCAGGGATAACCACCGAGTGTTTTAATATTTAATGACTGAATCCCTAAAGCATATTCATCTTCCCGGACAACGCCGACAGTCTCTCCGATTATTTTATTGATCGTTGTCGAATAAGGTCCCCAGATAATTAAATCAACTGCATCTTTATTGGTTAAGGATATCAGTTCAAAACTGAGATAGGATGCCTTTTCTTCTATTTTTATTTTCGCTTCGATATTATTTTCAAAAAAAAGGGAGATCGTGTTTTTGCTTGCTTTAGCTTTTTGCGATACTTTAATTTCATTATTTATTCGTAAGGACATTAAATACACAGGAGCGTCTTTCGCCAGATAGTTTTTATTCGTTTTCAGATCTGTAAAATCAAGAATTGATCCTGTCCCGCTAATACTCATTTTAAAGGAGGTAGTCCTTAAATTGAGGATAGCGGAATCTTTATGATTTGCCCATGAACCTAATGTCAAATTCAGAATAAGCAAGAATAATAGAATCTTCTTCATTTAATTCCCATTTTTTATAAGCGGCATTCCTAAAGTTAATAAAACCGGACATTTCTTATTGTTATTTGATTATTTGCAAGCCCGGGTTACAGCAACAGAAGGTACTAAGAATTTATAGCTTCCTTTAAATGAAAGAGCCATTCATTTAGGGGTTTGTTTGGAATAGGGTTGATCCGGTTAATAATTGGTCAGAGGGCAGGCTGTTTGGTGCCCCAGTAAAAGAATCCTGTAAGTAGGAAGATGGTCAGATTGCCGCTTTATAAGTGAAGAATAATAATGGCTGAGGCCTTTGCAGTTGCCAATTACTGGTTAGTATTGTCATTACTGGTAGCTATATTGTTCTTTGCCCGGTATTCAAGAATATCGCCTGGCTGGCAATCGAGGACCTCGCAAATGGAAGCAAGGGTATCGAACCGAACTCCTTTTGCCTTACCTGTTTTTAGTATAGATAAGTTTACCGTAGTGAGTCCAACTCGTCGCGAGAGTTCATTTAACGACATTTTGCGTTTGGCCATCATTACGTCCAAATTAATTACTATCGCCATGATTAAATAAAGGATTCGTTTTCTTTTTTAATAAATAATGCCCTTGTCACGAATTGTTTAACAGACCATAATATGATGGCTAAAAGAAAATAAATTGTCTGTGGACTTTCAATTACAAATAACTTGGTGAATGATCTGAAGAATAAATTCAAAGCGCTTTCCGGAGATTTCCATTCGGAAATATGCACTTCCGCGAAATTATTGAACAATACCTGTAGCGCACCGATGGCCGCCAGGGAAAGGCAGGACATTATAACGCCGTTAAATACTTTTAAGCTTGTTTCATCAAAGAACCCGGCACGGCTATATCTTTTAAAAAGCCGCACTAGTAAATACCCGACATATAAAAAGATAATGTTGCTGATTATTTGTGTGATGAACCAGACCAAGGGGGCCTGCCCCGCCGGCACCACGTAGGAGTAATCATTGGTTAAATAGGCAATAAACCAACGCAGGTGGTATACGAGTGCTAAAAATGAAAAGGCAATTGTTGCCCACAAAACAGCTTGAATGAATTGGGGCTTTGAAAAATTTGTCCTGGCCATATTTTAAAGATTAAGGGAGTATCACACAAACCTAGGCATTTAATTAAATAAAACAAATAAAAATTATTGATATATTTTAAATAATAGACATTAAACGTTACCTGCCACTTGATTTTGGGGCTCAGGTATCCTGATCAACCGGTTGATTTGTATAATTAATTGTGTGACAGTAAATTAGCAATAGCTGCAGTAGTTAACTCCGAAAATGTTAAGTGTCTGCCTTCAACATTACTGGCAAAGGCAAGGCCGGGCTGATAGTCGGGATTGGATATTCTAACTGGCCGAGCTGACTGCTTCTAAAAGTAAGTAGTAAGTATTTTAAGGAGGACTTTATTTACAAAAGCTTGCCAAGTAATACACCTGTACTATTGCTGTGTGGCAATGATAGACATCTCCCAGTTTCCGCTATATATACATAGCTCTTCATTATTCAATGAAGGCCCGATGCTTACTTCGACTTCCCAGACTCCAGTAAATGTATGTGCCGCTTCATGATACTCACCATCATATATTAGCAGGGGCTTTCTGCTGAGGTTTTGGGCGGTTGTTTTGCCATCATCCTCCAGGGCAAAATCAACAGGGTATTCTTTTGTAAAATGGATGGCCCTGCCATCAATATATCCCTGTATCGTAGCTGGGTGTGGGTTCAATCCTGGTCCTTCCAGCTCCTGGCAGGTACCCCGGAACTGACCTTCTTCCAGCATTTCAATGGTTATGGTAAAGCTGACTTTCTCCCCGGCAAAGTCCCCATACTCCGGGCCGTATTGAAAATGGCCAAGCCAGGTGCCAGAGAGGTTGTGTTGGGAGGGATGCATCGGGTGAATATCGTAAAAACTATCTTTTAATTATAGTATTTGTTAGAGTATTAAAATTAACTGTTGTATATCTTGTAATTTTTGCGTTAGGCAAACCTTGGCGGAGATGGTGCTGAGTCAAAGACATGAGCACAACAGTGCTATTAATTGGGTATTCTGAAAGATGATGAGAGTTTTGAGGAATGCTACAAATAACAAAGGAGTTTAAAAGCTGTAGAATTTTATTTGAGGAAAACTACTTGTATCATTGGGTTTAATCATTTGCAAATGCAACTAGCAAATTAATTTATATCCCAATCCCCTTACATTAATAATTTTTACGGTTGTATCTGCATTTAGATAGCTTCGTAATTTAGAAATAAAAACATCAAGGCTTCTGCCGGAAAAATAGTCAGTATTGCCCCATAAGCTTTGCAGTATATCATTTCGTTTCAGCGGTTCATTGCGCTTTAATAGTAAAAGCTGCAGCAAATCGGCCTCACGGGATGTAAGTTGCCTTTTTCTGATTCCCATTTTTAGTTCGCCTGACGGGTATAAAAATGTTGATTTGCCAATCTGCCATGAATAAGTTACATTTTTAGTTAATGCAACAGGGTTCAACTCTCTTTTTAGCAGAGATTTCATTCTTACCTCTAGCTCAGCAATGCTGTAGGGTTTTTTTAAATAGTCATTGCCACCCATTTCAAAGCCTTTTACCACATCAGCAGTTTGTGAACGGGACGTAAGAAAAATTACAGGCGTCATGCTGTCTGTTCTCCTGATTGTTGCAATCCATTCAAAGCCGTTTCCGTCGGGCAGCATCACATCTGCTAAAATGATATCGGGTTCTTCCTGTTTATACAAAAGCATGGCTTTAGCAAGCGTAAGAGCATGGTACACTTCAAAGCCTTTTGCTTCAAGGCTTTCTTTTACAATTTCCGCTAGTGCGGTTTCATCTTCTATGAATAGGATTTTTAATATGGCCATATCAATGTAACGATTGTGCCCTTCCCTTTGGTACTGCTTATCTCAATTTTCCCATGATGTGCTTCCATTATATTTCTCACATAGCTCAATCCCAGTCCATGTCCTTTTACAGCATGATTCGGCTTAGGCTCTCTGTAAAATTTATCAAACACATAGGGTAGGGAGGAACTGGCTATGCCCTCCCCTTTATCTTCACAAATGATGCGAAAGTGACGGTTGTCTGATTGGCAGATAATATCAATGTGAACATCCTCCCCTGAATATTTAATCGCATTGTCTATAACATTTGTCAGGGCTTGCTGAAAAAGTTGTTTGTCTGCCATGAGCAAATTTATGCCTGTATTATTTGTAAATTGGTAATGTACTTTTTTGTCGGTTGAAATTTTATGAGTTTCTGTTATTTCTTTAATCGTTGTTTCAATTTCTATTTCTTCTAAATGGACAGGAATGCTTTTTTTTCCGAACAGGGATATGTTTAAAATATTGTCTATTAAACCGGCCAGCCTTTTAGTTTCATTTTTTGCATGTCCTATATAGCGAAAATATTTTTCCTTGTTTAATTCTGAATTGTTTAATGCCTCTAAGGCGGCAGAAATAGTGGTCACAGGGGTTTTTAATTCGTGCGTAATATTATTGATAAAATCGGTTTTGATGACGGCTAGTTTTTTTTCATGAATTAATGCTTTTAGTAACAGCCAGATACAAAAGGAGACTAAAAAAACCAGGAGCAGGGATCCGGCTAATA
Source organism: Chitinophagaceae bacterium (assembly GCA_016720745.1). Classification (GTDB taxonomy): domain Bacteria; phylum Bacteroidota; class Bacteroidia; order Chitinophagales; family Chitinophagaceae; genus JJ008. Next base: position 446,842 of record JADKKA010000022.1, read on the forward strand.
TCCAAATCATTTTGGAAAGTACATGTCTGATCGGAGAGTCAAAAACAGCTCTTATATACTGTTCTTCTTGTTTCCACCATTTATAGGTGGGTTGTGCCTTGGTTACAATTTCTCCCTTTTTTATCAATGTATCAGGGAAATTGGAGTAATTGAAAAGACTGTCTGCATGGCTTAAATAGAAATGAAAATTTGTAAAAATTTTTCTTTCAGCCAGATATTGTTGAAGTAACGGACGAAAACGACTAGTGTCAAAACCATATTGGGTTACTTTTTCGAGGGCAAAATCTCCGAGGCTTTGGATCCGGTAATAAATCACATGATTTTCCAGGTCTTCAGTTCGGAGGTTTCGGGCAAAGCGCTGTGCTATTTTTCTTTTATAGGCGGTATCATCCTGCTTTAGATAAGCTGCCAGTTCAGGATGGCTGAAGGATGTAAAGTCGTTCTTGTCTTTTGCGTTAGTAATCCGATGAGAAATCTCGTCTACGTTGGGTAAATATTTACTCGAAATTATAAAGGAAGAAGTATCCAGTAACTGTTCTGTTATTATTTGCTCAATGGTATCGCAGCGCAGCTGAAAATCTTTTTTTATGGCATCTTCAAAGGCCAGATTTGTTTCTCTTTCAAAATTAATCCGGGAGGCGCTGTAATAATTTGTTATCCAGTAATACTGCAGCAGAATAACCCCTGTTATAGCCAACAGGCATATTGATAGTAGCCACCGGATATTTTTTATCATGCTGCAAATATAAAGCTTGTTCCAGGCTGGCAGTGACCGTTAACAAACGATAACATTCGATTAGGGGTGGTTAACGCTAAGATATTGGCAGGATATGGAGCTTTGTAAAAATATAATTTATGAAAAAAATGATGATCTGTTTTTGTATGCTGACTGTGGTACAGTTAAATGCGCAGGATCCGGTTTTGAAAGTCGGTAGCCCTTTTCCCGAGATTACTATTTCCCATATTAGTAACGCACCGTTAAAAGAAATCTACCTGAACAAGGTAACAGACAATAAATATTATATTCTGAATTTTTGGGGCACATGGTGTGGGCCTTGCCTTCCTGAAATGGACACATTGGCAGTGCTTCAAAAGAGTAATGAAGGGGAAATTCAGATTATTGCCATTTCCGACGATAATGAAGATCGGAAATCGAAATACCTGAAAAAGAAGCCATCTGGTTTGTGGTTAGCTACAGATACAAACTACACGCTTTATAATATGCTGGGCCTTGCATTTGTAGGTCAGAGTGCTATCATTAGCGCCGATAGAAGGATTGTAGCATTGGTAAGAACGGATTCAATTAATCAGCAGATGATTAATAAAATATTACGGGGAGATACAGTACTGATGAGCGCAGGCATAAAAGAAGCTAATAACCCTGTACTTGAAGAGGCCTTTGACATAGATTCAAGTACCCTGCATAGTTTTACCATCAGGGGGTATAAAAAAGGGCTGGCAAGTATGTCTAATGCCTATTGGGACCATAAAACATATAAAGACAGAAGGATTACATTTTTTAATTTGTCAATTGGTTCTTTGTACCGGGCTGCTTATGGTATAAAATCTTTTAAACACCAGGAAGTATTCGATAGTACAGTAAGTGAGATGGAGGTTTACAACTATAATATGAAAAATAAAACAGCTTCATATTGTGTGGATTTGCTGGTTAAGCCTGAACAAAAAGACAGTCTGTATATCATACTGCAACAATACCTCAATAAACATTTTCCTGTGCAGTCCCGATTGGAGAAAAAGTTTATAGAAGTATTGGTCTTAAAGCAAAAATCAGGGATGAAAATTAAACTAACAAAATCCGTTGCTGAAAAAGCCTCTTATGGATTCAGTGGAGCCGGGTACAACGGTGTTAAAGTTTTAGTGTCTGATTTTGCGTCAGATTATCTTACAAATGAATTAGAATTTCCCGTCGTTGATGAAACCGGGTTGACGGGGTTTTATGACATCAAAACAAATGTAGAACTGCGAAACCGGGAGGGTATATTACAATCAATTGAAAAATTAGGTTTGACGGTGGAGAAGGCAATAAGGGAAATGCCGGTGATTGTGTATTACAAATGAGTAAGTTTAAAAATAACTTCATGTAAAATAACTTTTTCCGTACCCATGTTATATCACAATCCGTTATTACTACCGATAATCCTCCCTCACCGGATTAAATACATCGATCACTTTACAATCTGTAACTGCCACAGCCCCATGCGGGACATTAGAGGGGATTACATAAAACATACCGGAAGTCAATGCGCATTGTTCCTCGCCAATGGTCATGTCCAACTGGCCTTCCAGGATAAAGGTGATCTGCTCATGCGGGTGACTGTGCTTGGGCAGGTTGCTGCCGGCCTTGATTTCTACCAGACCAAGGGTCATGTTGCTGCCGTGGGCGTAAAAACCGGTGAGGCCAGGAGCAAGGGGTTTGGCGGGCTGGTTTTTTAACAGGGGCATTGAGTATTATTTTAAATTTTATATTTTGAATTTTGTATGAGGGATGATTCAGGCGTTATTTATTTAATGGAAGAGGGTTATTTTTTTATGTTGAATATTAAATGGTGTTTGTTGAATAAGTAGGACGATGGGTAATTTAAAATATAAAATTTATCATTCAAAATAATCATAGCCCGATTCCACGAGCCATCAGTGTCGCCAGCAAAGGTATGATCAGCAGCAGGATCAGCTCCAGCCGGATCATCCAGATCAGTTTGGAGGGAATAGAAATGGTTTCTGCCGCATCACCTTTTCTTTGTTTGATAAAAAATACCGTGGGATAAATTGAAAGAATTCCCACCAATGCAAAGAGCCCCACTTTTAAATGGAAGATCCAGTTTTTACTGTAATAAAAAGTTGGTTTGCTGATGCCGCCAAACCAGAGCGTAAGACCGGCACCGAGTAATACAATTGCCGCTAAACCATAGAAAGCATCAATTTTTGAGAGACGGCCGATTTCCTTTCGGGTCATCACCGGCTTCAGCAAGAGATATTCCCCCAATACCGTGGCAGCAATGGTAAGGATGGAGAGGAAGTGGAGGTAGCGGAGGGTTGTTTCTAGCATTAGGCGTTGGTTTAAGATTCAGGCAAAGTGGTGCTGGTCGGTGTTTGCAGTCGATAGTCTTTAGTCGATAGTCTTTAGTCGGGTACCTTTAGTAGTTGACAGAGTACTGGTGGAACAGGTTTTCCCCACTGGCCACTCGGCGGGCAAGCTTGCCACTCCCCACTAGCCACTCGCCTAAATAAGAACAGACGAGCAAATGATTGCAGAATGATGAAGTTCTTCCCCCTTTAGGGGGCTAGGGGGTTTCGAAGTAACAGAAATTTCCCCCCACCCATTCCTTGTCCTTATTATACCGCACCCCAATCATCTTGCCCTTGCTTAAGCGGCCGAGGTTATTGGTAGGCACCGGACGGGCATCGCCATCTTTCCAGAAATAAAAGATGCGGATCTCGGCCTTGGCTGGTACATCGGGGGTCTGAATCACATCTGCATATTTCACCTTGCGTTGTAAAATCCAGTTCTCCGGATCCTTTACTTTGTCAATATCTTCTTTGGTAACATCAATTACTACTCCCTGGCCCGCGAAGGAGAAGAGTGGTTTCAATACATAATTTTCCAGGTCGGCTGGTAATTGTTTTACTTCATTCAGATAAAAAGTAGCCGGCACATAAGGATGACGAATCAAGGGCAATGTGAATTTACTGATCCGGTAAAACCAGTTGGGATGCGGACACCATTCCACTTCAAGTTCCTCGAATAATATTTTTCCTTTTTCCTGCACCTCCGGCGTCTGTTGCTGCAGATCATCAAAAATCACCCGGTTGTAGATACGTTTGATTTGGGTTTTAACGCCATCGCGGAGATAGTATAATTTTTTTCCTTCGCGGATCAGCTCCGTGATACAAACCGGACGAATACCGAGATAGTCCTGTGTGCAGTAAAAATCAATCTTTGTCTTTTGCTGATGCGGGAAGATCTCGAGTAAAATCACTTCTGAGGGATCATGTGATCCCACGATAATGTCTTTCAGCAGCTGGATATAACTGGCTTTATCATGACCGCCGAGATAGGCGGAGAAATTATCCGGTACTTTATGTGTTTGCCGGAAGACCTCATCAATCAGTACTTCATAGGCAAAGAGGGTGGGGAAGCCCTGCATCTCGATCAGCTGGGGTTCGTATTCACCGGCTTCGTTGATACAGATGCCGAAATCAAAAGCGATAAAATGGGTATGTTCATTTTCACCGGGAACGGCAAGGCCTTTGGGAATGGCGTTGCGGGTGAGGTTTTTAAAACCGGGGTCGGCGATGATATCCACAATGGCTTCGCAGGCATCGAGGATTTTGTCTTTGAAATCCTTTGGCACAAAGATGGGCGTCTCCGCCACCCGGAATTCAATACCACCGGGGTGAACGGCGTTGAGATTGGCTAAAAATGTTTCGTATTGTTCTTTGGTAAAGGATTGGTTGTAGGCCTGACGAATAGCGGGAATCATGATGAGAGATTTGAGGGGAAGTTACTGAATTGGGGGGGAGTGGCAAAGTCTTAACCGCAAAGATGCAAAGGCGCAAGGAAAAGTACTCACAGAATCTTATATAAAAAGAAAAATCATTTATGTCTTAAGAGCCCCGTTATAAATAGTTGTATAGCTCTATTTGAAAGTACAAATTTCTTCTTGGGACTCTATTTCATTCTTCGCGTCCTGGCGTCTTTGCGGTTAAGCTTTTTCGCATCGCAAAAAATAAACTGATTATTTCCCGTTCACAGAGCTCTGCTAGCGGTTAAACCTTTCTAATAAAAAAGCATCCTGTACAATACAGGATGCTTTTGAATCAAATTTTATTTTTACTGTTGAATAGCCGGTCAGTTGACAGCTTTAATTCCTTTAACTGGCCTGATAATTTTAGATGCTTTTTTCGCCAATACCCAGGATGCACGGCGGCCGACATTATTGGTACCATAATCAATCCAGCCATAGCCATTTTCACCCCAGTCTGCTCCCCATGAATTCTTGATCAGCCATGCATTTTTATCATCGTCCCAACCGAGGATGATGATCGCATGATTAGAACTGGGGTTGGCATAGTTACTGGGATTTTCATAGAAAACACCATTGGTATAATCCTGCAGGGCCTGTGTGGATACCAGGCTGGCAGCCACCGGTCCGTATTTGCAAATTGCTTCCTTGATAGAAGCTACAGAGGCAATTTTAGTTACATCGCCGGAAGGGTCTACCACACCCCAGTCGGTGGCAAAATAATTGGTGGAGGGAGCAGTAGCTCCACAGGAACCCACCACGCCTGCGTCTGGTAATACAGATTCTCTTTCAATATTTTTATTATTATTCACCATCCATTCAAATACCTGGTAAGCCAGACCGCCTTCGGGTCCGCAATTGCCGGCACCAGAGCAGTTGACTACATGTTGTTCAGAAGTATTGAGACTGTTTGCGGCAGCAGCAGAAGCACCATTGACCCGCAGGTAACTTCCTTCGTAAGCGCCCATGGCAGAATAAGACCAGCAATTACCGCATTGCTGATCACGGGCCGGTGTTACATAGTATTGTGTTCTGGCATCATAGGATTTTTTACTGGCAAAACAGGCAATGAGGTAAACTTTAATAATTTCCATTGCTTCAGGACTGAGTTTACGACTGATCTGCAGGTTCTTTACCCGTGTGATTTCCTGGGCGTTTACTTCCTTTTCACCGGTGATTTGCGCCAGGGTTTTATTACTGACTCCTGTGAATCCTACATTGTATTTTAATTTCTGCTGACCAATCAGGATACGCTGTGCAGCAATCCTGTTTTTTACAAGAGTGGGGGCATTCAATTCCCTTGTTTTGTACTTGGCCGGTAATTCAATCTGCGCCGATAATGCAGTGCACAGCACCATGCTGCAAAGGATGAGCAGGCTGTTTCTTTTGTTCATTTTCATGTTTAAAGGTTTGTGGTTTAATAAATACTTATTGAATAATGATTTTGAATTTTCTTTCTTTAGCCGGAGGATCTTTTTTCTTCCAGGATCGGCGGTACACAAAGTGAAGAGTCGGGGTTCCTTTCTTTATACCCGTAAAAGTGAAAACCTGTGTTTCGGGTTCACCATCAATGTCTTTTGCCTGTACAATAAGTGATGTATCCAGCCGGAGAAAAGACTGGTAGGAGGAATCTGCCAGCATCCAGCGAAAACCGGTTCCTAAAACTGCACCCAGTTTAATGTCGAAACTTTCATGAGGATGTATGCGGATGGTATCGATACCAGCTGTATCGGGTTGGCTGCTATGGCAGGCCTGCATAAGTAGTAATACAGCCAGTAGTTTCATCTGAATTCGTTTTTTGCTACTGATCAGATGTGGAAATATTCCTGTAAATCATCAGGAGCGGATGCTGCCTGACTTTAACCAGTTGTAAGGTAGGAGGATTCTGAGAAATGGCGATGGTTGTGGATATTATTTTTTTGTAGGGTAGTTTTTCAAGGAAATTTCACCGCAGAGAACATGAGATAAAGGAGTTTTCGCAGAGGTTAAAATTTTTTTGTGCTACAACACGTAAACTATTGAAATTAACTCTGCGTAATCTCTGTTGTCTCATGTTCTCTGCGGTGAGACTTTACACCAGCTCAGGCTCCATCAACCCAATCGCCTGGTTCAAAAAGTTGGGAAGAATATGCGCATAGGTCCACCTGATTTTATCAGGATCTTCGAGGTGTTCGAGCATGCTGCGGAGTTTATCTTCTCCATGGCTCTCGATGACGGTCTTTTGTTTTTCTTCTGTGCGCAGGTACATACTCATCCCCGGTGCATCGGCTTCGGGATGGAATTGGGTACCAATCATATAATCATTGAAGCGGATGCCCATCACCGCCCTTTCATAAGGCACATGCGGACGGCTTTTTTCTATACAAAGTATTTTGGCGCCCATATCATTCAGCAGGTCCAGGTTGGGTTGAATCACCTGGTAATCGCGGCTGTCCACCGCATAAAAAGGATCACGAAGCCGGTCAAATACCGGTTCATCCTTCCCTGCTTCCAGCATATGAATCGGGAATACACCAAAGGCAGTGGATTTTCTTTTGCAAACCAGTCCGGCATTGAAATAACGACAGGCCAGTTGAAAAGAATGACAAATAAAGAAGATGTATTTTTTACGGGTGGTGGAAGGATTCTGGTTCCAGCGGGTCATTTTATCCAGCCACCTGCCCCAGGCAATATCCCAGTCATCAAAGCGACTGATCAGCGGATCACCGGGGCCACCGGAAGAGATATAGATATCGTAAGAAGTATCGGGTAATTCGTTGCGGAGCCGTACATCATATTCTGTTACCTGCAGTTCGAGATCATTGGATCCTGCCCAGTCGTGCAGGATGGTACGGATACAACGCATGCCCTGGTTGGCCTTGCCTTCATAGAGATCCAGGATGGCTACTTTAACGGGTCCTTTTTCCAACCAATTCATCCTGCAAATTTACTGATTTTTAAGCTTTTGGCAGTAAAACAGGGGGGGCAGACTTTCCCACAAATGTGGATTTAATGATTTTGCCGGACCGGTATCGGGTAATTCCGCTTACTTTTTCTCATGGACTTTCTCCCCGCCCACAAATGTGTACCAGACTTTGGCCGAATACAAGGCCATCGGCTCTGCCTTCATGAGATCGGTATCAACGATAATAAAATCGGCGAGTTTGCCTTTTTCCAGGCTGCCTTTTTCTTTTTCTTCAAAATTGGAGCGGGCCGCCCAGATGGTCATTCCTTTTAATGCCTCCTCCCGGCTCAATGCATTTTCCATCTGGTAACCTCCGTTTGGAAGGGCCTTACTGTCTCTGCGGACCACGGCGGCAAAAAATGTTTTAAAGGGAGAAATGTCTTCCACAGGAAAATCAGTTCCCAATGGAATCCATCCGTTTTGTTGCAACAATTGCTGATAAGCATAAGCACCTTTCTCACGATCCTTCCCTAAGCGATCACCGGCCCAGTACATATCGGAAGTGGCATGGGTGGGTTGCACCGATGGAATAATTGAATAATTACCAAACAATGTAAAATCATTTTGATTCACCACCTGCGCATGTTCGATCCGCCAGCGCAGGTCATTCTTTCCTTTTAAATACTTGGCATAGATATTCAGGATGGTCCGGTTGCCACTATCACCAATGGCATGGGTACACATCTGCCATCCTTTTTCACTGATCCAGCTGGCTACGGAATCAAAATGCGCTGGCTTGCTTAATAAAAACCCATAATGACCGGGCTGATCGTTATAGGGTTCCAGCAAACAGGCACCGCGGGAACCGAGGGCACCATCGCCATACACTTTAAAGCTGCGGACGTTTAAACGATCGGTTTTGATCATGCCAGTCTTTGCTGCATAGTCATAGTTTTCTTTTTTATCACTGAGCATCACATAGAGCCGCATTTTCAGTTCTCCGTTCTCCTGTAATTTTTTGATAGATTCCACTTCTTTAAAATCAAGACCGCAATCATCAATGGTTGTGAGTCCCATGGCAAAACAATTCTGCTCAGCATCCAGCATGGCTTTTTTGAATTCGGCATCGGTTTGTGCAGGTATTTTAACGCTTACCAGATCAATGGCATTATCAATCAGCAGACCGGTGAGGGTGCCTTCCATTTCTTCAATCTCTCCACCGGTTAAAGTATCACCGGGTTGGATGCCTGCCAGTTCCAGTGCTTTTTGATTGGCCATGGCGGCATGTCCGTCGATACGGGTGAGTAGTACCGGACGATCCGGAAATAATTCATTCAGTTTTTCATTGGTAGGAAAGGATTTATTCTCCCAGTCATTCTGATCCCATCCGCGGCCGGTGATCCATCCGGAAGGGTGTTGATCCGCAAATATTTTTGTTTTACCCAGTACATCTTCCCAACTGGTGCTGGCTACCAGGTTCACGGTTTGCAGTGAATTGCCATAATTTAAAAAATGGGCATGGGCATCAATAAAACCCGGATAGATGAATTGACCCTTTGCATCTAATTTTTCTTTGGGGTCGTATAATTTCAGCAGACTGGCGGTATCACCGGTGGCCAAAATTTTACCTTCTTTGATCAGCATGGCTTCGGCGGTGGAGAAGGCGGAGTCAACGGTATAGATGGTGGCGTTGTAAACGAGTAAGTCGGCTTCGGATTTGCCGGTATCGTTTTTCCCTTTGCAGGCGGCGAGTAGGAGGAGGGGGAGATATTTGAATTTCATGGGATGAAAATAGGGAATATGGGTGATAGATCGCTGCGCGAATGGGATGAAACGGATTTGAATCGCTGCGGAGGAAGGGACGCGGGACGCGGATGGCGGATATAAACGGATTTATTATTCGCTGCGCGAATAGGGATTAAAACGGATTTGAATCGCTGCGCGATTTGGAAATGGGAACGCGGATGACGCGGATTGAGCGGATATAAACGGATTTATTATTCGCTGCGCGAATAGGGATGAAAACGGATTTGAATCGCTTCGCGATTGAGAATGGGAACGCGGACGCCGTCGGCCAAAGCCTATGGCGGCGGACGATGACGCGGATTGGGCGCCTGCCTGCCGGTAGGCAGGGATTAAAACGGATTATACTCACTTCGTGAGCATGGGGAATTTAGCTTTGCGGTCTTTGTCCACAGGACTCTGCGAGCGTGAAATTCTTCCGGATATTTATTCGCTGCACGAATAATGGTAGGAACGCTCGCAGGGGCAATGAATAAAAGAATTTCGGATCTTCTCTCCGGAAATTGAGAAAGCTCAATTAACTTTCATATCTAAATAAAAATGTTATGACAACCATTAAAACATTCGTATTGTTTTTTATGATGATCACTCTCCTAAGTGCCTGTGGCGGTAAGGATAAAAAAACGGATGAATCGAAGAATAAGGAAGAACAGAAAGCTACAAAGGAAAAGGAAGAAACCGGTACCGCTACCCGGCTTGAGGGTAATTGGGTGATTAAAAGAGCAGAAGGCAGCATGGCAGAAATGAATGTAGGAACAGTGTATAGTTTTAAAGGGAGTAAACTGAGTTTTGGAAAAGATGGGTTTCAGAATCCGGGAACAACGGAAGTAACCGACAGTACTTTCACCTTTCAGGCCGATGGCAATCAGTATAAATTTGATTATTATTATCAGTTCAATGGAGATACGATGGTGGTGAGGATGAAAAATGGAACACAGGTGTTTCATTTGGTGAAGGAGTGAGAGAGATTGAGAATGGAAAATTGAAAATTGAAGTGGAAATTCAGTAGGCGGATTTGAATCGCTGCGCGATTGAGAATGGGAACGCGGATGACGCGGATGACGCGAGAATGGGAACGCGGATGACGCGGATTGGGCGGATTATTATTCGCTGCGCGAATGGGAGAGAGGAACACGGATCTAACGGATTGAATGGATTAGAACTGATTTAATTCGCTGCGCGAATAGGGATGAAAACGGATTTGAATCGCTGCGCGATTGAGAATGGGAACGCGGATGACGCGGATTGGGCGGATTAAAACGGATTATACTCTCATAATGATTACAGAGTATTATGCTTTGTTTTGCAGATACATCTCTGCGAAAACTCAGCGCTCTCTACACCTCTGTCCACAGGACCCTTCGGGCGGTGAATATATCTTAGCGTCATCGCGCCTTCGCGCCTGCCTGCCGGTAGGCAGGGTTAAATCTCTCTCTCTGCGCAAACCTCCGCGCTCTCTGCACCTCTGCGGTGAAAAAACCTAATCTTTATAAATCCTCACTTCCTTCTTCCCACTATTATCAATAAAACCCCTGTACATCCCTTCCGTACAAAAAGGCATCGCAATATTTCCATCTTTATCTACTGCAATCAAACCTCCATCACCACCCAGTGCCGGCAATCTTTTCATCACCATTTCGTCCGCGGCTTTTTTCAACGGCATCTTTCCAAACTCCATCATATCACTGATGCTCTTGGCCATGACTAAACGAATAAAGTATTCTCCCCAGCCGGTGCCACTGACGGCTACGGTTTGATTATTGGCATAAGTACCCGCCCCGATGATCGGTGCATCACCCACTCTTCCAAACTTTTTATTGGTCATGCCCCCGGTGCTCGTTGCTGCTGCCAGGTTCCCGTGCCGGTCTAATGCCACTGCACCCACGGTTCCATATTTGTAATCCCTGTTTTCGGGTTGTTTTAAGGCAGATTGACGGGTACTATCATCATGATCCAGTTTCATTTTAGTAGAATCTTCTGCAATGGCAGCCTGTAAGGCTTTCCAGCGGTGTTCCGTATAGAAATAGGATGGATCCACAATCTCCAGTCCTTTTTCCCTTGCAAATTTTTCGGCACCCTTACCGGTCATCATTACATGCGGACTTTTTTCCATCACCGCTCTGGCCGCACTGATGGGATTTTTGATCGTGGTAACGCCTGCCACGGATCCTGCTGCCAGGTTTTCTCCGTTCATGATCGCTGCATCCAGTTCATTCTTTCCTTCATTGGTGAAAACGGCTCCTTTTCCGGCATTGAAAAGGGGATTGTCTTCCATACTTCTTACTGCTGCTTCCACCGCATCCAGGGCTGTTCCTCCTTTTTGCAGGATATCATTGCCCAGCTGCAGGGCCTTGTTCAGCGCATCCTGAAAGGCTTTCTCTTTTTCAGGGGTCATCTGACTTTTGAGGATGGTACCTGCTCCGCCATGGATCACCAGCACAAATTTGTCGCGAAGCGGCTGGTTTTGGGCAAGGGCCAAAGAATTGTTAAGAATAAACAGGGCAAACAGGATAAAAAGACGTTTCATACAATGAATTTGATGCAATTTACAGGAACTGCCGCTTGTCCTTCATTCTGGTATTGAATTTGCCTAAAGGATTCGATTGCATACTTTTACATCTAAATCCCGGGGGCCTGAAGCGATTCAAAAAAATACTGAAGTGGTTCTTTCTGATCCTGCTCTTTTTGCTGGTGGGGATTTACATTTTTATACAGACTCCGTTTGGACAAAACTGGATCGCCAAACAGGTGACGAAACGTTTATCGAAGGACCTGCAGACCAGGGTCAGCATTGCCCATGTTGATTTTTCCCTTTTCAATAAAATGCACCTCGAGGGTGTACTGATCGAAGACCGCCAGGGTGATACGGTACTCTATGCCGGGGATATGAAAGTGAGGATCACCGACTGGTTCTTTTTTAAAAAACAGGCGGAGCTGAAGTATGTGGGACTGGAAAATGCCATCATCAAATTTCAGCGAACTGATTCCGTATGGCGGCAGCAATTTCTCCTCGATTATTTTGGTTCCTCCGGCGGATCGGGTAAAAAGAAAGAAGGTGGTTTGAAACTGGACCTCCGTAAACTGGAACTGAAGAATGTCAGTTTCCTGAAAAGAGATGGCTGGATGGGGGAGGACATGCATATCAAAGTGGGCAGTCTGGATATGGATGCAGACAAACTGAGTTTATCCGGCAATCGTTTTGAAGTGAATTCACTGCTGATCAACAATCCGGTGGTGGCGATCAATAAATACGACAGACGTAAACCCAAAAAGATCAGCACGGCTGCCGATATAGAAGCGGAAGTAAAAAGAGCATTGGGCTGGAATAACCACAGCGTGGTGAAAGTGGGTAATCTCGCCATCATCAATGGGGTATTCAGTACGGATAGAGCTGACAAGCCAAGGCTGGATTATTTCGATGGGCAGCACCTGCTCTTTACTGCCATCAATGGTAAATGGAGTAATGCACGTTTTGAAGAAGATACTGTTTTTGCCACTATGCAGCTATCTGCTAAAGAAAAAAGCGGCTTTGAAGTAAAAGAGATGAAGGCTGATGTGAAAATGACACCGCAGGGGATGGCCTTCAGTGATATGGAGATCAAAACCAACCGCAGTGTGATCCGGAATTATTTTTCGATGTCCTATGATGATATGGATGATCTTGGTGCCTATATCAGCAAGGTGAAAATGGCGGCTGTATTTGAGGATACTTATATTGATAGTGACGATATTGCTTTTTTTGCACCGAAGCTGGCGAACTGGAAAAAGAAGATAACGCTGAACGGAAAAGTGAGAGGTACGGTAGATAATCTCAGCGGTACCGGTTTACAGGTACAGGCAGGTAATGCGACTATGTTTGCCGGAGATATTTCCATGTCCGGCCTTCCTGATATTAAACAGACTTTTATTGATCTACGTGCTAATGATTTCAGAACCGTATATGCCGATATGGTCACCATTATTCCCGCTATGCGCCGGGTGACTTCACCGGATCTGAGAAAAATTCAATACCTGAATTTTAAGGGGAATTTCACCGGCTTTATCCGCGACTTTGTCACATTTGGTACCGTACAAACCAACCTGGGTACACTCGTTACCGATATCAATATGAAACTGCCGGTGGGGCAGGAGCCATTGTATTCAGGAAATATCTCCACAGAGAATTTCAGACTGGGTGAGTTCCTGGGTGATAAAACCATTGGTGCGGTGGCATTTGATGCCATAGTAAAGGGGAGAGGCTTTAATGATCAGACGAGGAATACCAGCATTGAAGGGAAAATAAAATTTGCTGAAATCAAGGGTTACCGGTACAGCAATATCACGGTGGATGGACAGCTCGACAAAAAAATGTTTGAAGGGGTAGCTTCCATCCGGGATCAGAATGCTGATCTGATCCTGAACGGCGTCATTGATTTCAATCAGAAAAAACCCAGGTTCAAATTACTGGCGGATGTGACAAGGGCTGATCTGCTGGCACTGGGCCTCATGAAGGATTCGCTTGTCTTTACCGGAAAAGCTGATCTGGATTTCACCAGTAATACAATTGATAATTTTCTGGGCACAGCCAGGATATCCGATGCCACGCTGCACCGTAATGGCCGCAGATTATCTTTTGATTCGCTCAATGTGACTGCCGGTTATAATGAAGCCGGTATGAAAACGCTTGCTGCATCATCCAATGAATTCCGGGGTACAGTCAGTGGAAATTATGCACTCAATGAATTGCCTGCTGTGGTCAATTATTTTCTGCACCAGTATTATCCTGAATCAATTGCGGCACCTAAAAAATTGACAAAGGATCAATCCTTTGATTTTGATATCGAAACCTATTATGTGGATGATTACCTGCAACTGATCAGTCCGAAACTGGCCGGATTCAATAACACCACTTTGAAAGGCAGGCTGGATGTTTCAGGTGGTAAACTGGATATGTCGCTCAACGTACCGCATTTTTCGCTGGCTGGTTATGAGTTCAATTTTGTGAATATCACAGCCAGTGGTGATAATGACAGTCTGCAGCTGAACGGAACTACCAAAACAATCCGGATCAATGACAGTCTGAGTATTCCGACTGCTTCATTCAGTATTCATTCCCGAAAAGATACGTCCCGGGTTTCCATACATACTGGTGCCACACAGGCGGTGGAAAAAACAGACCTGCATGCCATGGTGATGACATATCCGGATGGTGTGAAAATAGAATTTGATTCTTCCAGTTTTACCATCAACAGCAAGACATGGACCATTGAAGACAATGGGGAACTGGTGATCCGGAGCAATACACCCGCAACGGCACTGCTGGTATTAACAGAAGGAGATGAACGCATATTGGTTAAAACACAACCATCAAAAAACGGAAAGGGTAGTGATGTCAAAGTGCAACTCACGGATGTGAACCTGGCAGATTTTGCTCCTTATTTTTTGCCGAAGAACAGACTGGAAGGATTGCTGACGGGTAATATCCTTGTTGAGGATCCGGCAGGAAGTTTAAAAATTACTTCTGATGATATCCAGACCCGTTTCCTGCGACTGGATAATGATTCACTGGGTGAATTAAAAGCAAGTCTGGTTTATGATGATGCCACCAGGAACCTGAAAGTAAAGGGGAATACCCTGAATCAGGAAAACTACCTGGGATTTGATGCCAATATTTTCCTGAATAAAGAGGAGGCTGCAAAAAACCTGATTGCACTCAAGGCTAAAAGTTTTCAGCTGGATGTGCTGGAACGTTTCCTGGGTAATCTGTTTACGGACATACAGGGTTATCTCACGGGTGATGTAAATATCAGCGGGCCATTTGATGAACTAACGGTAACGGGTAAGGGACGTTTAAAAAATGCGGGGTTGAAAGTCATCTTCACCCAATGTTATTATGATATCCAGGATACCGATATCGAGCTCACGAATACTGAAATCAAACTGGATGGCATTATCCTGCGGGATCCTATTACAAAGAATCCGATTTATCTGACGGGAGGGATTGAACACCAATCCTTCAAGAACATGTTTTATAATCTGGATATTTCCACCCGTAAACCCAAATCGATATTGGAGACGGACAATAAGCCGGTACAATTATTAATGACCAGCTTAAAAGATAATAAACAGTTCTTTGGGAATGTAAAGGGAACAGGATCCATGTCATTGCTGGGGCCGCAGTCGAATATGTATATGAAGATTGATGCGGTGGCTTCTGAAACGGACAGCAGTTTTATTACCCTGCCTCCATCAACCGGAAGGGAATCGGGGAGTGCGGATTTTCTGGTGGAAAGAAAATATGGCCGGGAGATGGATGCCAGAGATTTGAGAGGAAGTACCAGCATTGTGTATGATGTTGATATCACGGTCAACAAAACACCGGTGCCGATGGTAGGGGTGCGGATTATTCTGGATGATTTGACAGGAGATGAGATCAAAGGCAAGGGATATGGTGCATTGAATATCCGTTCGGGTACATCGGAGCCATTATCGTTACGTGGCCGATTTGATATTGAGGAGGGGAGTTATATGTTCACCTTCCAGTCTTTTTTCAAAAAGCCATTTGATTTAAGAAAGGGCCGGGAAAACTATATTGAATGGAACGGGGATCCATATGATGCCAATGTGCGATTCAATGCAGCTTATACCGCAGAGCGGGTAAGTTTTGCACCGTTGAGGGAGATAAACAGTGCCGTCGCGAATGCGCGGGAAGATGTATATGTGATTGCGACCTTAACGGATAAGCTTTTTAAACCGGTGATTAATTTCTCGCTCGATTTCCCCAATACCAGTGTGGCGGTGAATGATCCGGAACTGGCATTAGTATTCCAGCAGATGCAGCGAAACCTGAATGAGATTAACCGGCAGGTGACCTACCTGATTGTATTCAATAGTTTTGCTCCGGCGGGTAATAGCAGCAATTCTACCAATTTATCCAGTTCAGCACTCAACGTGATTGCCTCCAGTACGGTATCGAGCATCTCGGGTTTATTATTCAATGAGATCAGCCAGGTAGTGAACAGTGCGTTCTCTAAAATTTTCAATTCAGATAATATTGGTTTCAATATCAGTGGCTCATTGTATAACCGGAACCTGCTGAGTCAGAACAGCGGATTCAATCCCAACCAGGGGCAGCTCGACATAAATATACCGATCTCCTTATTCAAGGATCGGTTCATGGTAAAAGTGGGTAGTACGCTTGACCTGGCTTTGGATGGTGGTCCGGCTGTGCAGGAGGCGCTTCGTTTATTACCGGATGTAACACTGGAATGGCTGATCAATCAGAGCGGCAGTATCCGGGCTTCTTTCTTTTACCGGGAGAATAATGATTACCTGGCTTCTACTACAACGGGTAGCCCGGGTAAGGCCAAACGAATTGGGGCGAATATTTCTTACCGGAAGGATTTCGACAGCCTTGGTGATATTTTCCGGAAGAAAAAGAAGAAGAAAGTACCGGAGCCTGAACCGGTAACGGAAAAGCAACCGGTCGTGGCGGAACCTAAAAAAGAAGAGGAGGAGTGATTATTTTATATTTTAAATGTTGAATTTTAAATGAAAGGCTCTGGATTTCAACTTTCCATTTTCCATTTTCAATTTTCAATCTTTAATTATCATCCTTCCCCCAAAATCTCATGCCCCATTTTATCTCTCTTTGCCGTTAAATATTTTTCATTGTAGGGATTGGGTTTGATCCGGATGGGTATATTTTCCACGATTTCCAGTCCGTAGCCAACCAGTCCCACTCTTTTGCGGGGGTTATTGGTCATCAGCCGTAGTTTGGTAATATTCAGGTAGCGGAGGATCTGGGCGCCGAGGCCATAATCCCGCTGATCCATCTGGAAACCCAGGTGCAGGTTGGCTTCAACAGTATCCATACCCTGTTCCTGCAGGCGGTAGGCCTTGAGTTTATTCAGCAGCCCGATTCCTCTTCCTTCCTGGTTCATATATAATATGGCCCCTTTTCCCTCGGCCTGTACCATTTGCATGGACTGGTGGAGCTGGTCGCCGCAATCACAGCGGAGGGAGCCCAGGATATCCCCGGTAAAGCAGGAGGAGTGGACCCGGGTGAGGACGGGTTCATCTTTTTCCCAGCTGCCCTTGATCAAGGCCAGGTGTTCGTTGGTGGATAACTTTTCGCGGAAAGCCACGAGGGTGAAGTCGCCATAACGGGTGGGCATGTCCACTCTTACGACCTCTTCGATCAGGGAATCGGTTTTGATCCGGTATTCGATCAGGTCCTTGATGGAAATGATTTTTAAGTCAAATTTTTTGGCGATTTCCATTAGTTCCGGGAGCCGGGCCATGCTGCCGTCTTCGTTCATGATTTCCACCAGTACACCGCCATGGGGGGCTTCAAAACCGGCCAGGCGGGTGAGGTCAACTGCGGCCTCGGTATGACCGGCCCTGCGCAGGACACCTCCCTTTTTGGAGCGTAGGGGGAAAATATGTCCGGGCCGGCCCAGTTCAGCGGGTAAAGTGGCGGGGTTGATCAGGGCCTGAATGGTTTTGGACCGGTCCTGGGCCGAGATTCCGCTGGTACAGCCATAGCCGAGAAGGTCTACAGATACGGTAAAAGCGGTTTCGTGGAGGGCGGTATTATTATTAACCATCAGGTCCAGACCGAGTTCATCGCAGCGTTCTTCGGGGAGGGCGGCGCAGATCAGTCCCCGGCCATATTTGCTCATGAAATTGATCACTTCGGGGGTTACGGTATGGGCGGCGATCACGAAATCGCCCTCATTTTCCCGGTCTTCGTCGTCTACTACTATTACCATTTTACCATTCCGGATATCGTCCAGGGCGCTGCTGATACTGTCTAACATATTGCGGATTTTGTGCAAAAATAGAACAAAGCAACCGGGTGTTCGGTTGCAACGATTGGGTGCAGCAAAATTGAAAGACTTTTTGTCATTATAAAGCCTTATTTTTCAGGCCGAAATTGTTAATATTTGCCTATTTTTATTTTGGGAATATTCCCTTTCTTTGCATTCGAAAACCAAACTATATGCTTAAGAGAATACTCTTTTTCTTTGCTTTTGCCCTGATGGCTGGTCAATTCGTATCTGCCCAGATCACAACGTCTACCATCACAGGGTCGATCAAAAGTACGACTGATGAAGCCCTTGTGGGTGCTACGGTAGTGGCTACTCACGTTCCCACAGGTACCAAGTACACGGCAGTTTCCCGTAACGGTGGTTCGATCAGGATGGAGAACCTGCGTTCCGGCGGCCCTTACACTATTGAAGTGTCTTATGTGGGTTATGACAAGGAAACTTACACAGATGTTTATCTCCAGCTGGCTGAATCATTTATCCTGAACCCGGTTTTGAAAAAAACTGAGAAGGTGATGGAAACCGTGGTCCTGACTACTACAGGCCGCAGCCAGATACTTAATAAAAACAGAACCGGTGCGGTAACCAATATTGGGTTGCGCATGATCAATCAGATGCCAACTGTTACACGGAGTCTGAATGATCTGACAAGGGCTACTCCCCAGTCAAATGGTGCATCTATCGGTGGCGGTAATTTCCGTCAGAACAACTTTACAATAGATGGTGCTGATTTCAATAATAGTTTTGGTATTGGTTCTAACCTCCCTGCGGGTGGTGCGCCCATTTCATTGGATGCCGTTCAGGAGATATCTGTTAATATTACTCCTTTTGATGTGCGCCAGTCCGGCTTTATCGGAAGCGCCATTAACGCGGTTACACGTTCAGGAACAAATGATTTTTCCGGATCTGTGTATAAATATTTCAGAAACGAAAAATACAGGGGTGATGAAGTGGATGGTGTAAAATTTGTAAGGCCTGTTGAAGATTTCTCTCAGTGGGGTTTCCGTTTTGGAGGTCCGATTATTAAGAACAAATTGTTCTTCTTTATCAACTACGAAACAGAGAGCAAACCCAAGCCGATTCAAACCCGTTTTGCGGCTACAGCTGCAGCGCCTTATGGCAGTTCCCCCAACGTGGCCCGTCCCACAGCTGACTCCCTGAATTTTATCAGTAATTACCTCTTATCTAATTATGGCTATGTAACGGGTCCATATGATAATTATACCCCGAATGAAGAGCGGAAAAAATACATGGCTCGTCTGGACTGGAATATCAGCAACAAGCACCAGCTTGTATTGCGTTATAGCCAGGTAGAAGGTGGTGAACCTTTCCCGGTAAGTGGATCGGTTGGAGGTACAGGTATTACTGAAGCAGCTGCAGACAACAGAAACCAGGTCCATGCGCTTTGGTTTAAAAATTCCAACTATTTCCAGGGAGCTAACTTCTATTCATTCGCTGCTGAATTAAATTCCAGCTGGGGTAAGGTATCCAATGTACTGAGAGGTACCTATACTTACCAGAATGATTCCCGTTCAACTGAAAGCCAGATTTTCCCCTTTGTGGATATTATGAGTACTTCCAGTGCGAGCCGCTCTTTGCCTTATACATCATTTGGTCATGAGCCTTTCAGTTTTGGCAACCTTCGTAAAGTAAAAGTGTATTCTGTTGTGGATAATTTTTCGTGGACAAAGAACAAGCATAGCTGGACAGTGGGTGGTCAGTTTGAACAAAGTGAAACCATCAACGGTTTCCAGCGTTTTGCCACGAGTTTTTATCGTTTCCCGACCTGGAATGCTTTTGCAACCGGTCAGTTACCTTCTGACTTTGCAATTACTTATTCCCTGTCTAAAAACTTTGCCCCTGCTTTCTCTTCTTTCAAATTCCGTCAGTTGTCATTTTACGGACAGGATGAGATTGCCGTTAGCCGGAACTTCAGGTTAACTTTTGGTCTGCGTCTGGACCTGCCATCTTATCCGGATGTGCCACAAATTGTGACACACCCGCTGGTGGCTGCCAAAACATTTGAGAATGGAGAAATCGTGAATACCGGTAACCTGCCTAAGGTTCGCTTTATGTGGTCTCCCCGGATGGGCTTTAACTGGGATGTGTATGGTGACCGTACACTCCAGATCCGTGGTGGTACCGGTATCTTCACCGGTAAGGTTCCCTTTGTATGGATCGTGAGCCAGTCTGGTGACAATGGAATGATCCAGGTTACAAGAAATTTCAATACCCCTGCTGATATTGCTGCGAATGCTGGTCCATTTAACCCCAATCCATATGCCTATCTGCCAGGTTCAGTACCTCAGGCTGGTACAGTGGTTCCAGCTTCCGTTACAGCAATGGATGAAGATTTCAGAAATCCCCAGTCCTGGAAATCAAGTATTGCGATGGATGCTAAAATGCCATGGGGCCTGATCGGTTCAGTAGAAGCGATCTTTAATAAAGATCTCAAAACAGTATTCTTCCGCAATCCTAACTACCAACTGCCTCAGAACCTGAATGTAGCCGGCTATCCTGATAACAGGCCGATTTATGGAGCCACTATACAAACCAAGTTTATCCATACTCTGAGCGGTGCTGGTTTGTTTGTACCCGGAGGCAGTTCTCAGTTTAACCCGGTCATCATTGATAATGCCCCAACTTCTAAAGGATATTATGGATCCATTACTTTCAAGGTTGAGAAACCTTTCAGCAAAGGATTCTCCGGAATGGTAGCTTATACCAAGTCTTTATCTGCTAACCTGCATGATGGTAGCGGAGACCAACCCCTTGGAACTTATCAGGGTACACAGCAGGTGAACAGCCTGAATACGCCGGCTCTCTCTCATTCAGCCTATGTATTGCCTGACCGTTTTGTGGCTGCCGTTTCTTACCGTAAGGAGTACCTGAAGCATATGGCCTCTACTATTAGTTTGTTCTGGTCCGGGGCATCTGACTATCGTTTTACTTATGTATATAGCGGTGATTTCAACCGGGATAATATTAGTGGTAACGACCTGATCTTCATCCCTACGGCTACACAGGTACAGCAAATGCTGTTCAACAGCCAAACTGTGAATGGTGTGGTATACAATCAGCAGGCACAACGTGATCTGTTTGAAAATTATATCCAGCAGGATAAATACCTCCGCAATCGCCGTGGTCAGTATGCAGAAAGAAATGGAGGCCTGGCCCCCTGGAGAAACCAACTGGATGTGAAATTCATGCAGGATGTTTTTGTAAAAGCAGGCAAATACCGTAATACTTTACAGTTCACAGTTGATATCCTGAATGCAGGAAACCTGATCAATAATAGCTGGGGTAAGGTGAAAGCAACCAATAACACTTCCATCCTGGGTATTGCTAATGCAGGCAATCTGGTACCTGGTGGTTCCGTACTTCCTGTTTTCACACTGGCACAGGACAGGGGTCAAATGATCACCCGTACTTTCCGTGATGTGGTAAGCACTTCTTCTACTTATTCTATCCAGCTCGGTATCCGTTATATCTTTAATAACTGATCCGCGTCTGTCAAATAATAAAAAGTCCCGCTAGAAGCGGGACTTTTTTATTTAAAGCCATTTTTTAAAGATTATTTATTACCCGGCCAGCCCCATTGCAGGAAAGCGGGCATGGATCTACCCCAGGTGGGAACATCATGACGGCCGTCGGCCAGTTCCAGGTATTCAATATCGGAATTGCGCTGGTATCCTTTGGCCTCGAGCTCACGGATCAGGTCCAGCGTATCGTCAATAGAATCGATGATGCCATTGTTATTACGGTCCTTGGTTTCATCCAGGTTACCACATTGGAAAAAGAATTTAAGCCAGGGGGCATAACTGCCTTTCCTGACCTGCTGGTGCATGATCCGGTGTTGTTCATCATCATAACCGGGATCGTCCTGGTCCATACTTCTCCACCACAGGGAGGCGGAAAATACCCCGGCCTTGGTGAATTCAACAGGCCGGTTCCAGACGATATCCAGGGCACTGAGACCGCCCAGCGAAAAACCGGCAAAGGCTTTTTCCATGAAGCGGGAACCATTATTATAGGCTTCCTCCGCCAGGGGGAGGAGCTCGTCAAAAATAAACCGGTTATAGAGGGCGGCCTTGATTCCCCTGTTTTTATAGTCGGGTATCAGTTGGGTGCCATATTCCATTCTTCTTTCCGGGCCGGCATGGATGGCTACGCATAAAAGTGGCTGGATGGACTGCGAGCTGTATAATTCAGAAAGAATTTTATCAAAACTCATGGTGGCCATATCCTGGCCATCGTTGATCAGCAGGAGACTGCTCCCGGGTCCGGCTTTGCCGAAGGGGGGCAGGTAAAAATCTACTTTGACCTCTCTTTGCAGAAATTGGGAAGGAATGGTCCTGTGCTCAACAAATACAGGAATCGTTTCAGTGGTAGGCATGGTGCCAAAAATACGGATAATCCTGTTTCAGTTTCTCAAATGGGTTCAACTCCCCGGAAGAAGAACAGGCGGATTTGTTAATTTGAGGTTGAGCAAATATATTTGGTAGACCCCCTGATGGGGGGGCACCTATATTGGACAAACGATTAAAATCTGTTTATGAAGAAAATTGGTATCCTGCATGGTAAAGAACGTTCCTTCCCTGATGCGTTTGTGGCCAGGGTTAATAGCAAACAAGTACCTGGTATTATGGCAGAGCCTGTTCGTATTGATAAAGCAATGCAGGGCGAAAACTCCGGTTATGCGGTGATCATTGACCGGATTTCACAGGATGTACCTTTTTACCGTACCTGGCTTAAAAATGCAGCGGTAACCGGTACGGCGGTAATCAATAACCCCTTCTGGTGGAGTGCCGATGATAAGTACTTCAATAATTGCCTGATGACGAAAGTGGGGGTGCCGGTGCCCAAGACGGCCATCATCCCTTCCCGTGATCTGCCTGATGATACTTCTGATGATTCATTCAGTAATCTGGCTTTCCCGCTCGACTGGGAACATATCTTTAATTATGTAGGCTTTCCGGCTTATATGAAACCATTTGCCGGAGGCGGATGGAAACACGTATATAAACTCACTGATGCAGAAGATTTCTTCAGCAAACACAGTGAAACCGGTCAGCTGGTGATGTTATTACAGGAAGAAATTGTGTTTACAGAATACTATCGTTGTTATTGTATCGGTGGCAAGTATGTAAGGATCATGTCTTACGAACCGCGTAACCCGCATCACCTGCGTTATGTGGCCGATTTTAGTCCTTCTCCGGAAAGATTACAGCAGATGACAGATATCGTGCTTCGGATTAATAAGTACCTGGGCTATGATTTTAATACCGTGGAACTGGCTGTAAGAGATGGCGTTCCTTATGCCATTGATTTCTGTAATCCGGCACCGGATGCGGATATCAATAGTGTGGGCGCTGAAAACTTTGAATGGGTAGTAGAAACTGCCGCTACTTATGCGATTGAAAAAGCGCTGGAATTAAAAGAAGGCCAGGATAATCTGACATGGGGGGAGTATGTGAAAAGAAGCAGCTCAGGACTGCCGTTGGTTTGAGTGCCCCTATCGCTGCCCCCATCCCCGCCCCCATCCCCTAAAGGGGAGTAGAGAGTTGGGAGTCAATACCTGAGGAGTTAAATTAGTGATGAGTTAAGAATGATGAATTATGAGTAGTGACACAATACCCAATATCCCGCCTTCGCTAAAGCTTCGGCGGGCGAAGCAATACCAAATACCTAATTCCTAATACCATTTTATGAATCTCAACTATAAAACATTTACCCTTGGCGTAGAGGAAGAGTACATGGTACTTGATCCCGTGACTTTTGAGCTCAAGAGCCATGAGCAGAAGATTGTGCAGGAAGGGCAGAAAGCCATTAAGGATAAAGTAAAAGCTGAAATGCACCAGGCTGTGGTGGAAGTGGGAACGGATATTTGTGCCGATGCCGATGAGGCCTGGCAGGATGTATCCAATCTGCGGAAAACTATTGCAGGTATTGCCGGGGAACTGGGATTTGCCATGGGTGCTTCGGGAACCCATCCTTTCAGTCACTGGGAAAGTCAGCTGATTACGGATCATATCCGGTACAATGAGATCGTGAATGAATTACAGGAAGCTGCCAGAAGCAATCTCATCTTTGGATTGCATGTGCATGTGGGTATGGAGAGCCGGGAGATGGCCAATCATATCGCGAACAGTACCCGTTATTTTCTTCCGCATATTTTTGCACTCAGTACCAATTCACCCTTCTGGGAAGGAAGGATGACGGGTTATAAATCTTTCCGCACCAAGGTATTTGATAAATTTCCCCGTACCGGTATACCTGATTCATTTGACAGCATTGAAGCTTATGATAATTATGTGAAACTGCTGATCAAAACGAATTGTATTGACAATGCAAAAAAGATCTGGTGGGATCTGCGGGTGCATCCGTTTTTTAATACTGTTGAATTCCGTATATGTGATATTCCCCTGACAGTAGATGAAACCATTACCCTGGCTTCTCTTTTCCAGGCGGTATGTGCGCGGATTTATATGCTCCGCAGTAAGAACCTCAATTTTATTCAGTATTCAAGGGCACTGCTCAACGAAAATAAATGGAGGGCCAGCCGCTATGGTGTGGACGGGCACCTGATTGATTTTGGAAAAGAAGAGGAAGTGAATACCCGGGCATTATTGTATGAGTTGCTGGATTTCCTTGATCCCGTATTGGATCACCTGGGAAGTCGTCATAGGATTGCGTATATCCACAAAATGCTGGAAAATGGAACGGGGGCAGACCGTCAGCTGGCTGTGTTTGACCAATCCAAAAACCTGACCGATGTAGCCAGGTATATTAACCATCAATACCTCGCTGGTATTTAAGCAACGGTTTTCTTATTTCCTGTTGAAGAATTTACCTACGGATAATCCTACGGCTCTGTGCCGTACGGTAGGCCCGTTATCGGTATTGACAATCGTAGCCACGCCATGGGTATAGTGCGCATAAATAATCAGTCCGCTGCTGGTTTCATAACCCAGATGGAGCAGGAGGTTAGCGCCAAAGCGGCCATAATCACCATAACTGAATTTCATATTACGGCTTACGGCAGGTCCCGAAGATTTATTGAATTTTTCTTTTCCAAATAACTGCAGGTCAATCGACGGACCTGCTTTGATAAAGAAATGCCCTTCTGATTCGCTGAAATTGTATTGCAGCATCGGAGCGAATTCAAAAGTGTGTACGGTTACATCATTGTCAATGGCCAATGAATCCGGTGGAAAGGAAGGGCGGGTGAAGTTTACTTTATATCCTTTCATGCTATAAAAAACAGCCGGGGCAAAATAAAGCTTTCCTTCAAACTGCATGCGGGCCATCGCACCTCCCTGAAAACCATATTTCATTTTGGTATCCTGTTTGGTGCTTCCCAGATTGATTTCCGGGGTGCTATAGGAAGCCCAGGTAGCCTGTCCTCCGGCAAAAAGGCCAAATTCTGTCTGGGCCTGCAGCCATCCGGCCATCAGCAGGACAGTAAAAAGTAAACATGATTTTTTCATACAAGAGGTTAAAGTATAAGGGGTTAAAAGTAGCCATTAAAAGCCGTTCATGCAACCCTTTACCAAAAGAAATGCGAACAGGCAATTATGGCTTTAAATCACCTTTTCAGACCATTTACTTAAAATTTTTAGCAGGATCTTTTATACCTGTTCCACTGTTATATTCCTGTGAGGCACCTTTGGGGATGGACAGATTTTTCCAGGTTTTACTTTTGATGATTTTAGCGATATAAATAATTTGTCCGATATGATAGGGATAATGAGCCATCTGGCGATTGATGGCATCCACAACAGTGAGTGGTTCCTGCCGGATGGTGACTGTTTTTTTCAGGTCTTTCTTTTTTAGTGATTGTAAAGTACCGAGGAAACATTCCCAGCCCTTTTCCCAAAGAGTAATCAGCTCCGCTTTTGATTGCTTGCCGGTTTCAAATTCAGCATCCCTTTGCCGCCATTCTTTCTCGCCATCTTCAGTAAGAAAATTAGTCCAGCGACTCAGCATATTGCCCGCCATGTGCTGAATTATCACGGCAATGCTGTTCGATTCATCGTTGGGCTGGTAATGAAAATCCCATTCATTCAGTTGTTCAAAACTTTTATCGCCCAGTTCTTTGTAGTATTTCAACCGGCTGATAGCGGATTCGAGGAAGATTTTGGCTGTGCTCATGAGGAAGGTTATTAGGTATTAGGAATTGGGTATTGGGGATCAGGTAGATTGGAATGGTTGATTGATAATTAGATATTGAGATATTGGGATATTGAGATATTAGGATATTGGGATATTGATGCATAGGGGTTGTTGGTTGAAGCATTGGAATTATGGGTTACTAATTTTAGTATTATTAATTAAAATAAATAATAGAATTATTCTGCTCATAGTTGATAAGTCTGATAAGAAATACCTTCACTTCATTCTCCAAACAACAACCCTTAGAAATGAATATCCAAATATCACAATATCCCAATTATTTGCCGTCCAATCCCGGGTAATCTAACGACGAATTTCAAAACACCGATCCAAAGAAAGCAATCCCCAATCCCCAATATCTAATATTTCTCTCTAATATCCCTCCGCTGCATCATCCCCTCGCTTATCCGCCACCGCTTCAAACTTTCCGTTGGGTAGTACTTTGATAATTTCTGTACGGCCGATACCGCTTCTTTCAGTAGAAAATGTATAGCCCATTTTTTTCATGGCTTCTTTAACCGCCGCGGGAAATCCTGTTTCTGTCATCACTTCATCAGGGAGCCACTGGTGATGAAATTTTGGTTTGTACACGGCATCTTCTGCACTCATATTGAATTCAAGGATATTCACCAGTGTTTGAAAAATCTGGGTTGGAATAGTGGTGCCACCTGGTGTGCCCACTACAATATAGGGTTGATTATCTTTTAATACCAGGGTAGGGGTCATGGAGCTCAGCATTCTTTTTCCGGGTTTGATCGCATTGGCTTCACCACCCACGGCTCCATACATATTCGGTATACCGGGCTTAATACTGAAATCATCCATCTCGTCATTCAGAAAAAAACCGGCACCGCCCACAACGGTACGGCTGCCATAGGAATTATTCAGGGTGGTAGTAATGGCCACTGCATTTCCCTGCTGGTCAATCACACTCAGGTGAGTGGTTTCTTCACTTTCTGCTTTCAGTAATATGCCGGGTTTGATATCGGTGCTGGGGGTGGCTTTGGAGGGATTGTAATTTTTCATCCGCTCCTGCAGGTACACTTCATTGCTGAGCATGGTCACCGGCACTTTGTAGTAATCGGCATCACCCATGTATTCGGCGCGGTCTGCAAATGCACGGCGTTCTACTTCCGTCATCAGTTGTATCGCCGGCAGCGAATGAAAACCCATGGCTGCAATATTCCGGTCTTCAATCATCTTCATCATCTGGTGTAATAACAAACCGCCGCTGCTGGGCATGGGCATGCCTACAATCTGGTATCCTTTATAATTGAATCGATGAGCTGATCTGAATTTCGCCTGATAATTTTTCAAATCCTCATAACTAATAATCCCACCGCCTCTTTTCATTTCTTCTACAATCAGTCTGGCCGTTTCTCCTTCATAAAATCCGGCCTTTCCTTTATCTCTGATTCTTTTCAGGGTATTGGCCAGATCGGTTTGTACCAGGGTATCACCAGCCTTCCATTTTTCCTTCACAAAAACCGGCATGATGCTGTTTAGTTTTTTAAGATCTGTCTGCAGGTTATTCAGGGAACGGGCTTCTCTTTCACTGATTACAAATCCTTTTTCTGCCAGTTCAATGGCGGGCTGGATCAACTCTTCAAAAGGCAGCTTACCATATTGATGTGAGGCGAATAATCCGGCCACGGTACCTGGTACACCGGAGGACAGATGACCATCCTGACTTTTGTCGGTCCGGGCAGTTCCGTCTTTGTCAATATACATATCCCGGTGAGCCGCAGCCGGCGCCATTTCTCTATAATCCAATGCCAGCAGTTCCCCGTTTCCAAGCCGGGCTACCATGAAGCCCCCGCCGCCCAGGTTTCCGGCATTGGGATATACTACGGCTAATGCCAGTTGGGTGGCGATAGCTGCATCAATTGCGTTCCCGCCTTTTTGCAGGATACTCACCCCCACTTTACTGGCCAGAGGATGGGCCGAAACCACGGCACCGTGATCCGCAATGGTTTTTTTCTGAATCGTATAAGCGTAAGGATTGATCCCGCTTGCTTGTGCGGCCGACTTCTGCTGTGGATGACAGGCGAGCAGGAGCAGCGTGGCCAGTACCGGCAGGAACAGCATCGTTTTTTTTGGCATATGTTGGGTGTATGGACAATAAAACTACTGAATCAGGGGCATTTCCCGTTCGCAAAAAAGGGTCTTGATTTCGGTGGCTCTTCATTAACTTGCCCGATAAAATTTTCCCAAATGACCCGGAAGACCTGGACGCTTTCCCTCCTGCTTTTTTTTGCCTTTACCGTCAATGCCCAACTTAAATCACCGGAAGAATTTTTAGGCTACCCTGTAGGGACCCGTTATACCCCGCACTGGAAGATCGTGAACTATTTCAATCATGCCGCATCCCAGTCTGCAGCGGCTATGAAACTGGAACAATACGGGGAAACCAATGAAGGCAGACCCCTGCTGGTGGCATTCATTTCTTCTCCTGAAAATATCAGTAAACTGGAATCCATCCGTCAGAATAACCTGCGACTGGCCAGTTTATCAAAAGATAAGATGGCTGCGATTGAAGAAAAAGCGCCTGCCATTGTATGGCTGAGTTATAATGTACATGGAAACGAACCAGCCTCATCTGAAGCCTCTTTGCTGGCATTGTATGCCCTGCTGAACCCGGCCGAAACCCGTACCAAAGAATGGCTGAAGAATACCGTGGTCATCATTGATCCCTGTCTGAACCCGGATGGCCGCGACCGTTATGTGAACTGGTATAACTCTGCCGTTGGTAAAACCTATAACCCTATTCCGCTGGCCCGTGAACACCGGGAGCCATGGCCACAGGGAAGAACCAATCATTATAATTTTGATTTGAACCGAGACTGGGCCTGGCAAACACAGCAGGAGAGCAGACACCGGATTAAAAAATATTTAGAGTGGATGCCGCATGTGCATGTGGATTATCATGAACAGGGATACAATGAGCCCTATTATTTCGCCCCCGCCGCCGAACCACTGCACGAAGTGATCACCCCCTGGCAAAGAGATTTTCAACAAACCATCGGAAAAAATAATGCAGGCTATTTTGATGAGAAGGGCTGGTTGTTTTTTACGAAAATCCGTTTTGATTTGTTTTACCCTTCTTACGGGGATACCTATCCGATGTATAACGGCTCCATTGGTATGACCTATGAGCAGGGAGGAATTTCCGGCGGACTGGGTGTGATCAATGAAGACGGGGATACCCTGACCCTGGTTGACAGGGCACAGCATCATTTTGTGACATCCATGAGTACGATTGAAGCCGCATCAAAAAATGCCGGTAAACTGATCAGTGAATTCAAAAAATATTTCAGCACTGCCCTGAGCAACGGTATCGGTGAATACAAGTCCTATGTGATTAAGTATGATGCCACCAACGCACAGCGTTTCGATAAGTTGAAGGAACTGATGGATCGCAATGGTATTCAGTACAGCAGTGGCAACGGAGCTGCCCGTGGCTATAATTATTTCAACGGTAAGGAAGAAGCATTTAGCATTGGTGAAGGAGATATGCTGATCAGCAGTTTCCAACCCCGTTCGGCCATGGTGAAAGTATTATTCGAGCCACGCTCCAAATTAAATGATTCCGTTACTTATGATATCACGGCCTGGTCATTGCCCTATGTGTACGGACTCAAAGCTTTTGCCAGCCGGGATAAGCTGACCGCAAGTGGCCCTTTAAACAGCAGCAAAGCAGTGAATAAAGAAACCAGCTATGGCTATGTGATGCCCTGGAATGGGGTACGCAGTGCGCGGGCAGCAGGGCAATTGTTGCAACAAGGTGTAACGCTGCGATATGCAGAAACGCCCTTTGAACTGAATGGTAACAAATTTGAAAGAGGTTCAGTGATTATCCTGCAAACATCCAATACAGCTAAAGGAAAAAATCTCTGGTCATTGGTGAGATCAGTAGCCGATGCCAATAATATTCAGTTATACCCGGTGAATAGTGGGATGGTGGACAAAGGATTTGATTTTGGAAGTGATATGGTGCATACGCTCAAAGCACCATCAGTTTATATGATTACGGGTGATGCCATCAGTACCACGGCGGCAGGGGGCATCTGGAGTTTCTTTGAACAGGAACTGGGTTATCCGCTCACACAGGTCAGCACCAATGATATCCAGCGGATCGACTGGAGCAAAGTGGATGTGCTGATTATGCCTGATGGGAATTACCGCTTCCTGAATGATAAAGATCTCACCGAAAATTTCAAAGCCTGGATCCGTAAAGGCGGGCGGGTGATTGCATTGGAGAGTGCCGTGGCACAATTATCTAAAGCAGAATTAGGGCCCAAACCCAAAAAATCGGATGAGCCCGATAAAAAGGAAAAAGAGAACAGTCCCGGCTATGATGCCCTTAAAAAGTTTGAGGAGCGTGAAAGAGATGCCATGACCGATATGACGGCCGGATCTATTTACAAAGTAGAACTCGACAATACGCATCCGCTGGCTTTTGGTTACCCCGATTATTATTACACACTGAAACAGGATGACCAGTTATATGAATTCCTCACTGATGGTGGCTGGAATGTGGGAGTGATTAAAAAAGATAACCAGGTGGCGGGTTTTGTAGGCAGCAATCTCAAACAAAAACTCAGGGACGGGGTCCTCTTTGCCGTACAGGGTATTGGCAGCGGAGCCGTGATTGCCTTATCAGATGATGTGCTGTTTCGGAATTTCTGGGAGAATGGCAAGCTGCTCTTCTGTAATGCGATTTTCATGACCGGTATCCGTTAAAAGTCTTAGGTATTATATGAACGGAAGGGCCGCATGGCTTTTCCTTTTTAATTTTCTTATATAAACAGATTAGAAAGGATGAAAAAAATGTTCTTGTTACTGACTGTGTTGACCAGTATCAGCAGTTTGATACGGGCACAGGCACCGGTCAGCTGGACCTCTGCGGATATGTATCATGCGATTCGAAAGCTGCAGGTACTGGGATCTGTTTTGTATATCGCAGCTCACCCTGATGATGAAAATACCCGCCTGATTACTTATCTCTCCAAAGACAGGATGTTGCGCACCGGTTATTTGTCATTGACACGCGGTGATGGTGGTCAGAACCTGATCGGTGAAGAACAGGGAATAGAACTCGGATTGATCCGCACACAAGAGCTCCTGGCTGCAAGAAGAGTGGATGGTGGGGAACAATTTTTTACCCGCGCTTATGATTTTGGATTTTCCAAGAACCCGGAAGAAACTTTTAATAAATGGGATAAAGAAAAAATTCTGGCTGATGTGGTTTGGGTGATCCGGAAATTCCAGCCCGATGTAATCATCAACCGGTTTCCGGTAACAGGGGAGGGCGGACATGGACACCATACCGCTTCCGGTATACTGGCCAATGAAGCCTATGCTGCAGCCGCTGATCCCAATCGTTTTCCGGAGCAGTTACAATTTGTAAAAGTATGGCAGGCTAAAAGAGTGCTTTGGAACACATTCAATTTCGGAGGCACTAATACCACAAGGGAAGACCAGTATAAAGTGGATGTAGGGGGTTATAATCCGTTGCTCGGAAAAAGTTATGGCGAGATCGCAGCCGAAAGCCGCAGCCAGCATAAGAGCCAGGGCTTTGGCGTACCCGCTACCCGTGGAGAATCACTCGAATATTTCAAAGCCACCAAGGGTGATCAACCTTCAAATGATCTGATGGATGGCGTTGACCTGAGCTGGAACCGGATTCCCGGAGGAGACCGTGTAGCGGCCGCTATAGAATCCCTGGCCCGCAATTTTGACTTGCTTCATCCTGAAAAAACAGTAGAAGGATTGGTGAAACTGGATCAGCTAATGAGTGGGTTACCGGATGGATACTGGAAAGCGCAGAAGAAAAAAGAAGTACAGGAGCTGATCGTACAATGCAGCGGCTTGTTCATGGATATTACCACTGCAGAGCAATTCGCCGTACAAACAGATTCGCTCCGTTTCAATTTCGCCTTCAATAACCGGCTGGGATCTTCTATCAGTCTGGAAAAAATTATACTGGATCAGTTCGATAGCAGCTTTACCCGTCAACTGGAAAAAAACAGAAACTTCGGTTTCTCAAAAACGCTTTATATCCCGGCAAACAAACCGATTACCCAGCCTTACTGGCTGGAAAAGAAAATGAAGGAAGGTTATTTTGATGTTACCAACCAACTCCTGATCGGTCAGCCCAATGTGAATACCGCTTTCAATGCATTTATCCATCTCAATATATACGGGGAAGGATATATCATGGCCAGGCCAGTGAGGTATAAGTTTACCGATCCGGTAAAAGGAGAGCTCTACCAGCCACTGGTAGTGGTGCCACCTGTTTTACTGGAGCCGGATAATACCACGAAGATTTCAAAGAACAACAATCAGTTTGAAGGAACCCTGACTCTTACCGGTAAGAAAAAAGGTTTCCAGACTTTTTTTGACGGTGTAGGAAAGGAGCAGCCCGATGAAGTGAAAGTGACTTATTCACCTGACAAGATATTCTTTGACGAAAAAAACAAAAGTATTCCGGTTAATTACAGCATACAGGCTACCCGTGATAACGATTACCATTTTGCCGTGGATGCCAATAACGGAAGGAAGGATCTTTATTTTGTTGGCATGAAAGAGATCCGTTACGACCATGTGCCTTATATCACTTATTTCAACCGGGCTACTGTTCGTAACGAGCGGCTTGACCTGAAGACTTATGGCAAAAAGATTGGTTACATCACCGGGGCCGGCGATAAGGTACCGGAATCACTGGAGCAAATGGGATATGAAGTGGTATTGCTGGGGAACAAAGAACTGGCCAAGAATAACCTGGGGCAATTTGATGCCATCATCACCGGAGTCAGGGCCTATAATACCCATGACTGGATGAATAAGTACTACGATAAACTGATGAAGTATGTACAGGAAGGCGGGAACCTGATTGTACAATATAATACCAGCAATAATATTGGTCCGGTAAAGGCAAAGATTGGTCCTTTCCCTTTCAATATCACGAGGACCCGTGTAACAGATGAAACCGCGGCCGTCAATATTTTGAAACCAGAACATCCGGTTTTCAATTTTCCAAACAAAATTGTGGCCGATGATTTTCAGGGATGGATACAGGAACGTAGTATTTACCATGGAGCAGATACCAGTGGCAAATTTGAAAAACTAATCAGCATGGCCGACCCCGGGGAAAAGGCTGATGATGGCAGTTTGCTGGTTGCCCGTTATGGCAAAGGCTGGTTTACTTATACCGGACTGGTATTTTTCCGTGAATTGCCGGCCGGTGTACCGGGGGCATTCCGGCTGATCGCGAATTTAATTGCACTGAATAAAAAGAAAGGATTCTGATGACAGCCAAACCAAGCGGATTGCGGAAGGGAGAAGTGGCCTATATCATTGCCATTGTCGTGGGACTGGTGATTGGTGTCCTGATTAAAAGAATCAGGGTAGGGGTGATGATTGGGGTGGTATTATGTTTGTTGATCGGGTTATCCACTATTTTCAGGTTCATGAGTAAAAAATGATAAAGGACGATAACGATAAAGCACCTTTGTTCAGCAGTTGGAGAGGCTGGTATATTTTTGTGATTGGCTTCCTGGTATTGCTGATCATTCTCTTTTATTTATTTACCAAACGATTTGCATGAGCCAGCTCGACTGGATTGTA
Organism: Chitinophagaceae bacterium; assembly: GCA_016720745.1. Taxonomy (GTDB): domain Bacteria; phylum Bacteroidota; class Bacteroidia; order Chitinophagales; family Chitinophagaceae; genus JJ008. The sequence goes on from JADKKA010000022.1 coordinate 480,687, forward strand.
CTTGGCGGAACCCTGCTGGCCATCATCAGCTATGGATTGTACAAGAGCCGTACATCCCATAACCTCGATGGCTATTTTTTGTCCAACAGGAGCATGCCCTGGGGATTGGTCCTGCTGAGTATCATGGGTACCCAGGCCAGTGCCATTACTTTTTTATCAGCACCGGGACAGGCTTATACCGATGGGATGCGATTTGTACAATACTATTTCGGGATACCACTGGCCATGGTGGTGATCTGTATTTTCTTTGTTCCCATATTCCGTAAACTGAAAGTATACACGGCATACGAATACCTGGAGAACCGTTTCGATAATAAAACCAGGACACTCACTTCTTTTCTGTTTCTTTTGCAGCGGGGTTTATCTACGGGCATCAGTGTGTTTGCCCCTTCCATCATTCTTTCATCCTTATTTGGCTGGAACATTTATTATACCAATCTGCTGATGGGCGGGCTGCTGATCATCTATACTATGAGCGGGGGTGCAAAGGCGGTTGCTTATACCCAGCAATTACAACTGATCATCATTTTTACCGGAATGTTCCTCGCGGGTTATATGGTGGTGCGGATGTTGCCGGATCATGTGGGCTTTACCGATGCATTGGAGATCAGTGGAAAAATGGGGAGACTGAATGTGATCACCACCGGATTTGAGAACGGTAAATTTAACTGGAGTGATCAGTATAACCTGCTCAGCGGAATTGTGGGAGGATTCTTTCTGGCGCTCTCATATTTCGGGGCCGACCAAAGCCAGGTAGGCCGTTATCTCACAGCGAAATCACTGAAAGAAAGCCGGATGGGTTTGCTGATGAACGGACTGGTGAAAGTACCCATGCAGTTTGCGATTTTGCTGATTGGTGCCCTGGTCTTTACCTTTTATCAGTTTAATAAGGCCCCGCTTTTTTTCAATGAAGTACAATTGAAAAAACTGGAGCAGACCAAATACAGTGATTCACTTTCTTCTGCGAGTACCCTTTATGATGCGATTGCCATTCAGAAAGTAGCTACGGTGAAAGCCTATGCTGCCGAATCAGCATCAGCAGACAATCTGTCGAAACCTGAATTGCTGAACCAACTCAGAAGTTTACAAAGGCAATCAGACAGTTTGCGTACTAAAGTAAAAAGCTGGCTGAATAAAAAAGAAGTCGGAGGGGATGGCAATGATACCAATTTTATCTTCCTTCGGTTTGTGGTGGATCATTTACCGGCCGGACTGGTTGGTTTATTAATTGCCATCATCTTCCTTGCTTCCTGGGGAAGTATTGCGGCGGCGATTAATTCACTGGCTTCCTGTACCATGGTGGATTTTCACAGGCGATTCACCAAACAGAAAGAATCCGGAGAGGATGAATATCGTTTATCCAAGAAGTACACATTGGGCTGGGGTATCTTTTGTATTATCGTTGCCATGTTCACCTATAATATCGGAAACAGCCTGATTGAAGCAGTGAATGTACTCGGTTCACTTTTTTATGGTGTCATCCTTGGCGTATTCCTGGTAGCTTTTTTTCTGAAAAAAATACGGAGTGGCAATGTCGTTTTCTGGGCAGCGGTACTGGCCGAATTGCTGGTACTGACGGTATTCATTCTGACCAGACTGGGCGTTTTCAAAATGGGATTCCTCTGGCTGAATCCGATTGGGGCGCTGGGCGTCTTATTCTTTAGTGTTTTGTTGCAGGGATTGAAGAGAGAGAGAGTCGGGAGTCGTCAGTAGACAGTCTTCAGTCATCAGTTTTTCAGTCATCAGTCAGCAGTCGACAGTCATCAGTCAGCAGTCGACAGTCATCAGTCGGCAGTCAACAGCCGGACTTACACATGGCCACTCTGAGAATTCAAAGGGAAGACTTTTAAGGTGAATATGAGTTCATTGAAATTGACATGAAGATTACGCCTCTTCCTTTCCAACTTCTCAGCACTTCGACTTCTCAACATTTCAATTTTTACACTCCCCTTATACTTCTCCACTCCGCCATTCCCCCCTTTAGGGGATGGGGGTAAAAAAAGCCCCGCTATAACAGCAGGGCCTTTTCAGTATAGTGCGAAGACTTATTTCAGTGTCTTCAGGATCTCTTCATTTTGCTTGGCAAATTCAGGGTACTTGGTTTCATTTGCGATCCGGATGGCATTATTGGCAGCAGCAATGGCTTCCGCTTTCTTGCCCAGTTTTACCAGGATACGGGTTTTGAGTGTATGTACCCAGGGTTGTGCATTGGGAGAAGCTTCAACGGCTTTGTTTACCCAGCTAAGGGCAGTGTTCATGTCTTTGCCATTGTCATAGTAATAAGAAGCCGCAGCATAATAAGGTCTGTTATCCTTATTCATGATATTGTCGATCGACTTCATCACTTTGCCGTCTACATCGGTAGTGATTTCTAAAGCCACCCATGTTTTATCCCAGAGCATACTGAGTACACAGCTGTTGCTTTTCATGAAATCAAAACTCATGGTAAATGTTTCCATGATCACAGGCATGGTTTGTGGAGTTGCATTAACTCTGACAACATCCTGGTCTTGTTTGTAGGCATCAGGACTGGTTACATCAGTTTGTTTGCTGATAATGATGATCCATTCTTTTTCACCGGGGATCGTCAGTAAACCGTATTTACCGGCGGGGATCTTGGTGCCATTGATGATTACCTCATCTCCAAAACTAATGGTAGTAGCGGAGTTGGCACCCGTACGCCAAACCTGTCCGAAGGGCACCAGGTCGCCAAATACCTTTCTTCCCTTCATGCTGGGGCGGGAATAGGACAATTCAACGGCAGAAAGCCCGAAATTTTGTTTAATGGTTTGTGTAGGACTAGGTGCCGGCGTGGTCAGGGATTGAGCACTGGCAATAAATAAGGAAAATACAGCGATGGCTGTTGTCAGTAGTTGTTTCATACAAGCTTTGTTTAGAGGAGGCAAAGGTAGGGGAAAAGGGGCGAGTGGTGAGTGGTGAGTGGCTAGTGGGGAGCATTGCCCGCCGAAGCATTTGCGAAGGAGGGTGGGGAGAGAGGCGAGTCGGGAGTCAGGAGTCTAGAGTCGGGAGTAGCTCTTAATTTACCAGGGGATTCTTTTCTTTCGGACTTCCGGTCTTCCCGTTTTTCTCCCCTTTAGGGGTTGGGGGTAGGGGTTAAAAATTAATCGTTACCCTTGTCCGTCCTTTTTTGCCCGCATTGCGTTTCCATTTGGGGCCTTCTTTTACCAGGCGGATCGCTTCTTTATCGCAGGAATTACAGAGAGATTTTTCCACGCGGATATTCACGGGTTCTCCGTTTTTATCCACTTCGAAAGATAATTGCACACTACTGGTTTCTGTTGTTTTTTGCTGCCGGTATTCTTCTGGCAGATTGAGATTATTGGCGAGATAAGAATCATAGTTATCCCAGCCATCTATTGGTTCCGGCTCTACCAGGGTCCGGTTATTATTCACGGAACGGGCAGCTGCATTTGGCTTCTGGCTGGTGGTGACCACTTCCGATAATACCTGACGATCTTCCTGCATCACTACTTTATTAGCAGGCAGATTATTCCGTAACTGTACATTGTTATATTCATATCCGATTGAGCGCACCTGCACCGCCAGTACGGTATCAGGAGAAGTGAGTATAAAATTACCGTTGGCATCTGTATAAGTGCCCACATTATCGCGGACGTTGGTCACGTTGGCAAAAGGCAAACCTACATTATTGGGATCCGTTACCCGGCCCCTGAAAGTATTCATGGCCTGCGCATTGTAGTAATCTTTGTTTTGCTGCTGACTGGCCGTTACCTGTTTGAGGTTCTTTCTTTCATCATCGGTCTGCCGTACCTGTTTTTTCTTAAATGCATCAATATCTTCTTCCTGTTTTTTAGCAGCGACAGATCTTGTTTTACTTTCTTCTCTGGCGACTTCTTTATCTTTTAGTTTGGCAAGTGATTCTTCTGATGTTTTATCCAGTGGAGCTGGTTTGGGTGTAACCACTACTGCTCCTGAACCAGGTGCGGTATTGATTTCGCCACTGACGATTACTGGTTTATTGTCTATATAGCCATTTTCTTTATTCGGGGGAGCAGCCGGGTTCGCAACCGGTTTGGTATTGGCTGATGCCGACTCGTCCCGGTCCGGGGTCAGCGATTTGTTATCAGCTTTTTCTGCTGAGCGCACCGGGCCGTTATCATTATTGGCAGTAGTTGACCCGGCACTGTTTGTGGGAACGCCAGCACTGTCTATAATAACTTTTGATACTTCCGGGGCTTTATTGGTTTCGGGTTTTACCTGTGCTACTTCCCTGTCTTTTTTATTAAACGCAAATTGATACACCAGTAATCCGGCACCTGCCAGCAGGATAACCATGGCTGCTACCCGAAGCATGGGCGAGAATTGTTTTCCCGAACCGCGCATGGAGACGAGTTTGGCCCCTTCTGTTCTTGCTGCAAGGCGTTTTTTCAGATCAGTGAGATCATTTTGTAAATCCGACCCGGCATCAGCATATCCTTCCAACGCATCGGCCAGGAAGGGGTCTTCCAGGGCTGCTTTTTCCAGGTCATGTCTTTCTTTTGCAGAAAGCAGTCCCTGGTGGTATCTTTCGATATCCGCTGCGGTGAAATGTTTTATGTGATGCTCGTTTGCCATAAGGCTTTACAAAATTCTAATTTTTTCAGCAAATGCTGGCTTCCTTTCCTCAGGATTAAACGCTCCTGACAGCGGTTTCGTTTTTCTCCATACAATTCTTCAGGTTCCTCCGGCCATTCTGGATCAGGCTCCTGACCTGGTTCCAGTCCTGCCCGGTCATTTCCGTTATTTCATTATAACATTTTCCTTCCAGGTAAAAGAGCCGGATGGCTTCCTGCTGTTTATCGGTCAGGGTACCGAGGCAAAATTCCATCATTTTGAAATGTTCCTCTTTTTCCAGTACACCATTCAGATGCAGGTTTTCCTCCGATTGCATAAGTTCCGTATTGAACTCCACCGTTTTCATATTCCGCGGTGTGCGTAACTGCATCAGGCAGTGATTCTTGGCTACCTGGTGCAACCAGCCCTTGAAATTGTCCACTTCATGCTTTTTCAATTTTGATACCAATTCTTCAAAAATCTGCATAACGGCATCTTTCGAGGCTTCCGGCTCCTTGTAATACTTAAGGCATACCCCATAGACCAGTTCCATATACCGCTGGTAGAGTTCACCAAGTACGGACATATCGCCTGATTCTTTATAAAGGGCCACCAGCTCTTTATCGGTCAGTGTGTTGTGTGGTATGTTTCGGAGAAAAGCCAACGGCTAAAATTAACAAATAATTTCTAAGGGGCCATTTATGCAAATGCTAAAATACCGGCATCAGGGTATGTAGTTCCATTAAACATTCCATTAAAACTTTATTTATGAAGAGAATTATTCTGATGGTCATGCCCCTGTTGCTGATCATGCTGGCATTCCGCCCCGTGAAAATTCATACCGTTTCCGGTACAGTAACTGATGAAAAGGGAATGGCTGTTCCCTTTGCCTCCGTTAAAGTTAAAGGTACCACCACCGGCGGCGCCGCCGACTCCAAAGGTAATTACCAGATCGCAGCCCCCAGCGGGAATGCCGTCCTTCAGTTCAGTGCCCTTGGATATGAAAATCTGGAAGTAAATATCAGCGGACGAAACAGCATCCATGTATCCCTGAAAAGCGTTAGTCTGAAAACAGAGGATGTCATGGTTAACCGGGCTTACGGTTTGAAAGTAAAAGAGAGCAGGCAATTCGGAGGACGTGCCCCCCTGACTTCAGGGTATATTTCAAGAGATGAAACTTACTATCGTACGGATAAGGACGGTGAATACATCGACTTCAACCGGGAAGGATATGATAAAATTACAGAGAACCGTTTCCTGAAAGCTACCGACAATCCGCTCTCCACTTTTTCGATTGATGTGGATGCCGCTGCTTACAGCAATATCCGTCGCTTTATTAATAATAGTCAGTTGCCTCCTGCAGGTGCCGTCAGGATCGAAGAAATGGTTAACTACTTTAAATATGAATATCCCCAGCCGACTAATGGCGATCCTTTTTCTATCAATACTGAAATATCAGATGCCCCATGGAACAAGGACCATAAACTGGTGCTGATCGGATTACAGGGTAAAAAAATACCGACTGAAAATCTGCCCGCTTCGAACCTTGTTTTTTTAATTGATGTATCAGGTTCCATGCAAACGGCTGAAAAACTTCCTCTCGTGAAATCCTCCATGAAATTGCTGGTGGATCAGTTGCGCCAGGAAGACCGGATATCCATCGTAGTATATGCCGGTGCTGCCGGATTAGCATTAGCCCCCACCAGTGGTGCGGATAAAACAAAAATCAAGGATGCCATTGACCGCCTGGAAGCAGGTGGCTCCACCGCTGGTGGTGCCGGTATCAAACTGGCTTACCGGGTAGCCGCAGAAAATTTTGTGAAGAAGGGTAATAACCGGGTGATCCTTTGCACCGATGGCGATTTTAATGTGGGTGAAAGCAGTGATGATGCGATGGAAAGACTGATCGAGCAGGAAAGAAAGGGAGGCGTATTCCTGACCGTGCTGGGTTACGGGATGGGTAATTACCAGGATGCGAAAATGCAAAAACTGGCCGACAAGGGAAATGGTAACCATGCTTACATAGACGGTATATCAGAAGCCAAAAAAGTGTTGGTGAATGAATTTGGGGGTACCCTGTTCACCATTGCCAAAGATGTAAAACTGCAGGTGGAATTCAATCCTGCCAAAGTACAGGGCTACCGCCTGATTGGTTATGAAAACCGCATGCTGGCCAAGGAAGATTTTAATGATGATAAAAAAGATGCCGGCGAACTCGGCAGCGGACATACCGTAACCGCTTTATATGAAATCATCCCCGTAGGAGTAAAAAGCAGTTTCCTGCAAAAAGTGGATTCGCTGAAATACCAGGCGAACATTCAACCCCTGAGCAAGACCAGTTATAATGAAGAAATCATGACGGTGAAATTCCGTTACAAAGCACCGGATGGAGAGGTCAGTAAACTGATGGAACATCCTGTAAAAGACAGGCAGATTGCTATTGCATCCACTTCAGAAAATTTTCGTTTCGCGGCTGCTGTTGCTGAGTTTGGCATGCTGCTCCGCGAATCTGAATTCAAGTCATCTGCTTCCTTTAATAATGTAGTAGCCATGGCCCGCAAAGCCAAAGGCACAGATGAGGAAGGTTATCGTGCCGAATTTATTCGCCTGGCAGAATCTGCGCAAATGCTGGCAGCGAATAAAAAAGATCCTAAAATAATCAGGGAAGGAGAAGAGGTGAGAAGTGAGAAGTGAGACTTCAGATGTGAAACGATTTTCACTTTCAGCCTTCGATATTCCTTGTTCATCTGTTCAACATTCCCAAGTTTTTTAACCTAAAATGTATAGCCATGAATTTATTCCAAAAAAGAAATGTGTTGTTATCGGCCTCCGCACTGGCGGTTGCTGCCCTGCTGGCGGGGACTACCCTGCGAAATGATCATACCGGAAAGCGGGATATTAAATGTTGTGACAATCCGGATATGAATCATGTGTGTGTGATGAAGACTTTCCTGGGACTGGATACCACGCAGGAAAGTAAACTGATCAGTACATTCAAAACGCCGGAATTAGTAGAGGAGTCAGTGAAAAAAGGATTGGTATGGATGGACAAGGCCCAGGCACCCGATGGTGGTTGGGGAGCCGGCAGTCATTATAACCAGAACGTACGTGATCCGCATGCCGTGCCCAGTGATCCGGCAACCACTTCACTGGTGGCCATGTCGCTGCTGCGAACAGACAATACACCGGATAAAGGAACTTATACGGCCAATCTGTCGAAAGCCACAGAGTTTTTGCTGAAAGCCGTTGAACAATGTCCGGATAACCAGCAATACCTCACCTTACTGGAGAATACCCAACCGCAGATCAAACTGGGAAGGAATATTGATGTGATCCTCACCGCTCAGTATTTTACCAATCTGCTCCGCTATGAATTCAGTGATACAAAATTGCGTGCAAGGGTAGAGAAAGCCCTGGATAAATGTATTGCCCGGATTGAAAAAGGACAGGACAAAGATGGCAGCTGGCGCGATGGCGGCTGGGCCCCGGTATTACAATCGGCCCTGGCCAATAATGCGTTGGAAAGTGCCGATGAAGTGGGTCGCACGGTGAATAAGGATGTAATGAAAAAAAGCCGTGATTACCAGAACGGCAATTTCGATACCAAGACCAATGCCGCGGTTACAGATAAAGCTGCTGGTGTAATGCTCTATGGATTATCCAGTACCACCCGTGCGAGTGCCAAGGAATCCAAAAGGGCTAAAGAACTGGTGGAAAAAGCCAAGAAGGAAGGAAAGATCAAGGATGATAAAGTAACGGAAGACAATCTGAAAGAAGCAGGCGTGGATGTAGTGGAAGCGAAGCAACTGGTTACGGCCTATTCAATTAATCAGGCTTCCCAGTCGCAGTCTGTAAGAGAAGATGTGATGCGTGGCTTTGGCAATAACGGGGGAGAGGAATACATGAGCTTCCTGATGACAGGGGAAAGTGTGCTGATGCAGGGTGGGGAGAACTGGAAGACCTGGTACGATATGATGAGTGGCAAGCTCCTGAATATCCAGAATACTGATGGTAGCTGGAATGGTCACCACTGTATAACCAGTCCTGTTTTTTGTACCGCCACCTGTTTGTTAATACTTTCTATCCATAAGGATATGCAATTCTCCATGAAACAGCATCAATAATACTGATCATTTAACAGCCGGTTAGTGATTTCGGGGCTGGTGTCTACCAGCCCCCCTTTTTTTTTAAGACTCCTTTCTACCAAATCAACGCTTATGAAACTAATCTTTACGCTACTTAGTTTTTCATTTTTTGGAACCTTACAGGCACAGTTCGAGGCCATTGTTTCCCGGATCAGGGCTGAGCCAATCCGGAAAATAACATTACCAGTATTTAGAGGCTGCGGAACCTATAGAAATGGGATACTGAGCCAAACTGTATTTCCTGATGACAGCATACCACCTGTAAGACGATCTCTGAAAGGGCTTGAATTACCAGTCAGGGTAACCATTCATTCCAACCTGTTGGATACCGGATCATCAATACCATTAATCCAGATAAAAGCACCTAAAACTTGCCGGGTAATTTTTCGCTGTGGTGCAATACAAATACCAGCTGAGCCGATACTGCTGGTAGATGGAAATCTGGTTGATTCTTTTAGCTATTTACAAAAAATTCCAGTCAGTGAAATAGATCAGATTGATTCTTTAAAAGGGCCTGCTGCCACCGCCATTTTTGGCTCTCATGCTGTACGTGGAGCATTTTTTGTTACAACAAAGAAATCAGGAATCCGGAACATGGTGATCCGTGATTTTCAGGATCAGCAACCCGTTCCCCGTGCAACAATCAGGTTTATTTCAGCAGATAGAAAAGATACGCTTATGTTTTTCGCCAATGATAGTGGTATATTGGTAACCGATCGGCTTAAAAGGGAAATGAATTATCAGGTATCCATCAGTGCCAGTGGTTACCGGCCAATCTCCTTTTCCTATAAAAACAAATTGGCGCAGGCCAACCCTGATGAATGGTTGCTACAACGTAATCTGATCACCAATCAGGAAGTTGTTATTGTGAATTATATTCATTGGAAGACCAAAAGAATCTCCTGCTGTGTATCAGGCATCACCCGATGTGAAAAACATCAGGTATTGACAGCTTCAGGTAAAAAAGAAACAAAGGCCTTCCCCAATCCCGCCCGGCCCGGACAAACAGTAACCATTGAACAGCATTTGGAATCCGATGAAAAAGTATCCCTGCAGGTTTTCAATGCGGCGGGAACACAGATGGGTAACTGGAATATGCCGGCCAGTAAGGGTGTCAACCAATTACGTTTTACCAGCGGCCAGCACTGGGCTGCCGGAACCTATTTTTTCCGTATCCTTTATGCAAACGGAAGGGTGGCTGCATCCGGTACAATAATCATTCAATAATTCCCATGGCAAAGAAATTTCAACTGAATATCCCGGAACCCTGTCATGAAGACTGGGACGGCATGACCCCCGTTGAGAAAGGTAAGTTTTGCGGTTCCTGTCAGAAGCAAGTGATCGATTTCAGTACCATGAGCGACCGGGAGCTGGCCCAGTTTTTTAAGAAGCCTTCAACGGGTTCTGTCTGCGGCCGATTCATGACCGATCAGTTGGAAAGAGATTTTGAAATCCCGAAAAAAAGAATCCCCTGGCTCCGTTACTTTTTTACTATGGCCATTCCCGCCTTTTTCCTTTCCCTTAAATCAGTTGCTGCTAAAACCCAGGGTCAGATCCGGGTGAAAAGATCAGGAACAGACACCACAGGTAAAAGGATTTATGGCGAATTAAAAACCATGGGAATGGTTAGTAAGCCCGTTTTTATCCGTCCCGTTAACAAAGATACCAGTGGCAAAAAAGCAAAGGATCCGGTTTGCAATGATCTTATAATGGGTAAACCATCATTTGAAACCATCAAAGGAGAAATATTCCAGCAGGATCCGGCTGAGAATATTATTGTAAAGGGCAGGGTTGTCAATGCCAATGGTGAAGCACTGGTAGGGGTGATGGTCCAGGTAAAAGGGAAAAAGACTGCAGTTGTCACCAATAAAACCGGGCATTTTGAAATCAAAGTGATCAATGGTGAATCGATAGATTTTTTTATGCTAGGTTACGGGCAGGATAGCCGGGTCATCACAACAAAACAACCGCTTGAAATCGTACTGCGGCCGGAAGTGATCGTTGTTACCGCAGGAATGGTTGTTGTTCGCCGGGATCAGGAACCTGTTATTCGTTTACAGGTGCAGGATGAACAGAAGAATCCTGTTCCATTTGCCAGCATAGAGATTGATGGTAAGGTTATACTTGCAGCAGATCAATCAGGTATTGCAGAAATCAAAGGCAAAAAAGTGAAAACAGCCCATGAAATCAATATTACAGCTGTCGGTTACCTGCCTCAGACACTGGAGCAAAAGAACTGCAACAAATCCGGAGCAACACAGGTGGTAACCTTAAAAGCCAAAGCGGACTTACCCGAGGTGGTGCTCAAATCTACCTATGGCATGTACAGAAAAGGGCTTGTGTCAGGGACTGTGAGTGTCCGAGACACCAGATATACGAAAATCAATAAAGCGGTAAAGCCTCCGGCACTGACGATTTATCCTAATCCGGTCCATCGCGGTGAACAACTGAATCTGCAATGGAATGTTGAAAAGGAAGGCTATTATCGTTTCCAGGTGTTGAATATGGCCGGTCAAATTGTAATGGATAAAAACATATGGATGGATCCGAATGCTACTACGATCAGTCTTCCCCTGCCTTCATTACCCGCAGCCCAATACTGGTTATTGATCACAGGGCAGGATGATGGCAAGAAGGTCAGTGGTAAATTTATCGTGCAATAAATTCATTTAAATCCCGGGTGAAACTGCTCCAGTGTTTTGCGCAAAAATTCCCGGTCCAGATGCGTATAAATTTCAGTGGTGGTGATACTGGCATGTCCCAGCATTTCCTGCACCGCACGCAGATCGGCGCCGCCCTCCACCAGGTGACTGGCAAAGGAATGCCGGAAGGTATGGGGTGAAATGGTTTTATGGATACCGGCTTTAGCCGCCAGGTCGCGGATAATATAAAAGACCATGACCCTGGATAATTTTCCTCCCCTGTTATTCAGGAATAAAATATCCTCACAACCTTTTTGCGGATTGAGTTGTACCCGGATACTGTTCCTGTAAATATTGATGTATTTGATGGCACTGCTGCCAATGGGTACCAGTCTTTCTTTATCACCCTTCCCCGTTACCCGGATAAAACCTACATCGAGATAGAGATGGGAAATTTTAATCCCACCAGTTCACTCACCCTGAGGCCGCAGCTGTACAGGGTTTCCAGCATGGCTTTGTTTCTTCCTCCCTCGGCCTTGCTCAGGTCAATAGCGGCAATCATTTTTTCTATTTCATCAAACCGAAGGGTGTCGGGTAATTTCCGGCGCAGTTTAGGCGCTTCCAGCAGGGTAGTGGGATCGGTTTTGGAGATATCTTCCAGCTGGCAATATTTATAAAATGCACGAATACCGGAAATGATCCGGGCCTGCGAACTGCCGGTCATGCTTAAATCCGCAATCCATTTCAGGAATTGTTGCAGGTGTTTGAGCTGAATCCCTGATGGATTTTCGGTGATGCCTTTATCAATCAGGAATTGAGTGAGGTGTTCGATATCCCGCAGGTAGGCCTCCACGGAATTGGGAGATAAAGATTTCTCCAGCTGCAGGTAGGCTTTGAATCCTTTTTTATAGGGTTCCCACATTCGTCTGACGTTTTACGTCTGACGATTTTCGTCTGACGTTTAAATTCCTATCACTGACGTCTAAAATCTTACCCCTGACGTCTACTACTACTCCAGCGTAATCTTCTTTTCCAACTCCTTCCACTCATTCTCGATTTTAACCTTCACCCAGATTCTGTCGGGGGTTACATTGACTGAATCGATGTATTCGTGAATGGCATCGTAGTCGATATCCAGGGCTTTGCCAAATGTCATCATGGCTTTTTTGCCTGATTTGGTTTCTTCCACATAAATATTTCCCCGGTCGGTATAGGCTACCATATGAGCATCTACCGCAAACTTTTTATCAAAGTTGTTGATAGCGCTGGTTCTTTTATTGATAGTTCCAGTTTTATTAAACGGCAGTTTGATGGAATAACCACGGCCGGTCAGGCAATCATTGAACAGAATATATGCGGCAGATGTATCATCCACAATTACCCGGATATAATCTTTATTAAAATTTACTGTAGCAAAACCAAAACCGGTATTCAGGATACCACTCATTGATTTATGACTGCGGATGATATTTTCGGGTTTGCAGTTTTTAGTACTGATATAAATAAAGGGAGCCAGTTTATGTTCAGCCGTGTACCGGATAGTGTCTGTGAGGCAGCCGGTGTCACAAAATGTAGCCGGAGCATCCGAGGAACCCGATTTGCAACCGGAAACAAAAACTACAAAAAGGATGGCAGCCAAAACGGAAATACGAACGCGCATATGTATGAATTTTATGTATGACAAATGTAGTCATTGCAGGTTAACGGACAATAAACCGGAGGCCCGGGCATTTTTTCATTTATTCATTTCCCTTATCTTCGGCGCATGGCACAAAAAGAACCCGTTAATCTTCGCTCTTATAAGAAGAAAATGTTATTGGACAGGAACAGTTTCAGGAGATTCCTTACCCGCATTGAAAAAAATCCCATCCGTGGCCTGGAGCCGGTGACACCGGCCCTGGAGAAAAGAGTATGGGAGGATATTGACTGCCTGAACTGCGCCAACTGCTGCAAAACAATGACTCCTACTTTTACGCCCGCGGATATGAAGCGGATCTCCGCCCACCTGGGCATGACCGAAGAAGATTTTAAAAAGAAATGGTTGTATAAAGAGCGGAGCAGTGGCGACTGGATGAATAAAAAGGAGCCCTGTCAGTTTCTGGATACAAAGACCAATATGTGTAATATTTATGAAGTAAGGCCGGCGGATTGTGCAGGTTTCCCACACCTGCAAAAAAAGCTCAAGGATTTTATTCATATCCATAAACAGAATGTGGAGTATTGTCCCGCTACCCATAAAATGGTGGAAAAAATGAAACAATGGGAAAGTGGTGAACTCATCATCACTCCTGTGGAAAAAGAAAAAGCATTAGCCCGTTCCAAAAGAAAGGAAGATATGTCCATGAATTCCGGACCCGTTACCTACTGATTTGTTTTAAAGAAACACATCCTCGATCAGGAAAAATTCCGGTTGGCGGTCCGGATCAGGATACACTGTTATAGCCAGGATATCATAGCGGATCCAGGGGTGACCGGGATGCCGGAAAAGGTATTCGTCAGCCGCTTTTTGCAGGGACTTAAATTTTTTCCGGGTTACACTGTCTTCCGGATGCCCCAGTTTTGAATCTTTCCGGGTTTTGACTTCCACAAAGTGCAGAAATTTTCCTTTTGTGGCAATAAGATCGATCTCGTGTTTGCCAAAACGCCAGTTTCTTTGCACAATGGAATATCCTTTTTCCGTCAGCCATTCTTGGGCCATTTCTTCTCCTTCTTTTCCCAGTTCATTATGATCAGCCATGTATTATCTTTACTCCAATATAAAAATTATTGAGCATGCCGGGCATTTACGTACTGAAAGGAGTAGTGAAACATTATGACTGGGGAGGTAATTCTTTTATCCCTGCCTTATTGCAGGTACCCAATACGCCGGGAAAGCCATTTGCGGAATACTGGCTGGGGATTCATCCTTTAGGAACCGCCCTGGTGGATACGGGTGGCAGTACCGGAACGGAGTTATCAGTTTTGACACCCAACCTGCCTTTTTTGTTGAAAATTCTGGATGTAAAAGAAATGCTGTCCATCCAGGTGCATCCCGATAAACAAACAGCAGCAGAACAATTTGCTGCGGAAGAGGCAGCAGCAATCCCGGCCGATGCAGGGAACCGGAATTATAAGGATCCTAATCATAAGCCTGAACTATCTGTTGCCCTCGGCGATTTCTGGTTATTGCATGGCTTTAAAAGCAGGGAAGGCATCATCGATTCGCTGCAGCAGGTGAGTGGTCTGGAAGAGTTGCTCCCGGTTTTTCAAGAAAAAGGACATACCGGATTATATCAGCATATCATGCAAATGCCACAAACAGCAGTCAACCAAATGCTGGAGCCTGTTTTGGCCGGTTTAACGGGGCGTTATCATGTAAAAAAGCCGGAGAAGTCGGAGGCTGATTACTGGGTAATGAAGGCTACAAGGAATCATGAACCCGGAATGGATATTGACAGGGGCATTTTTTCTATCTACCTGATGAATATTGTGTATTTGAAAAAAGGAGAAGGTATTTTCCAGGAACCTGGTGTGCTGCATGCCTACCTGGAAGGTCAGATTGTTGAAATAATGTCGAACTCCGATAATGTTTTGCGGGGCGGATTGACCACAAAACATATTGATATCAAAGAATTATTGCGCAATGTTCAATGTGAAGGTATGCAACCGGATATCCTGGTCGGGGATCCGGTGAATGAGCATGAACAGATTTACCATACCCCTTATCCTGATTTTAATCTTCGCAAAATTGAACTGGAAGCAGGGGATACTTATTCTTTTTTACCGGAACAGGCTGAGCTGATCCTGCTGACCAGTGGAAAAACAGAATTGGATGATGACCGGATTGCCCTTCCTTTAAAAGCAGGCAGCCCGGCAGCGCTGGTATTCCCGGGAGAGACCGTTTACCTGGCTGCGGCCTCAAAATCAACGATTTTCAGGGCCTCCGGGACTGTTAACAACGGTTGATAACTTGACCGGTACTTTAGGTCAATTCATTTATTTTTGCCTTTTAATACATGTTACTATGAAGGTTAATGGAAGGATATTGTTTTTTACTCTTTTACTGGTGATTGCGGCAACGGCCTGTAAATTTTTCCTGGGCCCGGATATCACCTGGTCAGGATTTTCACCGGTGATTGCCATCGCTTTGCTGGCTGGGTTTATCATCCCCAAAAAGGATTTTTCATTCATCCTTCCCCTGCTGGCATTGTTCCTGAGTGATGTGGCAATTCAATTACTGTATCAAACCGGAAATTTTGAATATGCCGGATTCTATGGTGGTCAGTGGAAAAATTATTTACTCATTCTTTCCGCCACCCTGATTGGCTGGATGGTGAAAGGCGCGAGGTACAGCGGACTGGTTGCCGGTGGGATTCTGGCACCTACTGTTTATTTCCTGGCATCCAATTTTATGGTATGGCAGGGAACTTCTGAAGCGGTGTATTCCAGAAATTTTAGCGGACTGATGACCTGTTATGAAGCGGGTCTTCCTTTCTACAAAAACTCAATGGGTGCCATGCTCGTATTCTTACCACTGTTATTGTTTAGCTACAATTATATCGTCCGGAACAGGACTGAGTTAAAACTGGCTTGATGCTGCTACAGTAAAAATATACATCCGCCTCCGGGCGGATTTTTTTTGCGATAAAGGGTCAGGTTTTTGCTGCAGTCATTTAAAAAAGAGGCCCTTCCTGTTCAAAGCCTTCATCCTTCAGTAATTCATGCGCTGGTCCATCAGCAGCAGATGTAGCCAGTTCATCACAGCGGTTATTGAATGGGTTATCGGCATGGCCTTTTACCCATTTGAATTTGATTTGATGCAGTTGTGCGAGTTGCCAGAATATTTTCCAGAGATCCGGATTTTTTTTTCCGCCTTTGAAATTAGTTTTGATCCAGTTTTTCAACCAGCCTTCTTCCCAGGCTTTTACCACATACTGGCTGTCCGAAAAAATGGTGACATGCATCCCCGTTTTTTTTAATGCCTGTAAACCGGCAATCACCGCCATCAGTTCCATGCGATTATTGGTCGTACGTCGATATCCCTGTGATAATTCTTTGCGATGTGTGCCACTCATGAGGATCACCCCATATCCACCCGGACCGGGGTTGCCACGGGAAGAGCCATCGGTATACATGGTAATGTCCTTACTCATTTCCCGCTGTACCATTTTTGGTAACGCAATAAGGCTTCAATAAAATAATAATCGGCATAAGTGAGTGATACATCGACCTCACTTTTGTGTGGCAGAGAACCCACGTTGTGCTTAATCAGGAAGCCAGCATTTTCACCCGGGGCCGAGCGATAGGCCGGGGAGGCGAGGGAACGGAGCATCGTTTCAGCTGCTGCCAGCAGTTGTTTTCTCTCGGCCTTCTTTACATATTGTGCCAGTTCCAGCAGGGCAGATGCGATGATAGCGGCAGCGGATGCATCTCTGTAAGTGCCGGGGATACCGGGTGCATGAAAATCCCAGTAAGGAATTTTATCAGCCGGCAAGTTGGGATGGTTCAATAAGTATTGGGCAATTTTCCGGGCCTGTTCGAGATATGCCTTATTTTTTGAAAACCGGTACATCATGGTAAAACCATACAAGCCCCAGGCCTGTCCGCGGGCCCAGGCAGATGAATCGGCTGCTCCCTGCCAGGTAATTTTCTGAATAATTTTTCCAGTAGAGAGATCGTAGTCGAGTACATGGTAGCTGCTGTTATCCGGACGGAAATGCCTTTCCATGGTACTATTCGAATGTGTCAGGGCAATCTCCCGGTATTTCGGATCACCACCCTGGTCACTCACCCAGTATAGGAGTTCCAGATTCATCATATTGTCAATGATCACCGGGCAATGCAGGCGCCCCCCGCCATTCCATGATTGGATGGATTGTATGGCAGGGCGATAGCGGGTAGCCAGTGATCCTGCTGCCGTCATTACCGCTTCTTTATAGGCCGGATTGCCGGTGAGCCGGTACGCATTTCCAAAACTGCAGAACATCATAAAACCGAGATCATGATTACCGGTGAAATGTTTTTCTTTTTCAAGGATAGACAGTTTCTTTTCTGCAAGCCTCAGGATGGCAGTATCTCTGGTGTATTCATAAATATACAGCAGGGTACCCGGGAAAAAACCACTGCACCACCACTTGGTATCACTGGATTCCATTTTGTTTTTAGCCGGGTCAAAAAACCGAGGCATCATCGTATCAGGTGTATTGCGGAAAAGCAACTGGTATTGGGAGGCAGCGAATTGCAGGTTGTCCTTGATCAGACTGCGCATTGATTGGTCACTTGATTGCGCTGCGGCTTTCTCCGTAATAATAGGAAGCAATAATAATAACAGGAATCTTCTCATGCTTGCATTTTAAAAATTAACGGCATAATCTTTTGGAAAGGGTTTACCCGCCCAGGCTTTTCTTTGTGTCCATTCGGCAGAAGGGTCGCTCCAGAATGGATCGGTGGCCGGCAATCCCAGTGCCCAGAACACCATGGAAGTAATATACAGACTTCCGGTATTAGTATAAACATCTGCAATGGCCGACTGCTGGTCGCCTACCAGTCCTAATGTAAGGCATCCTTCTTTTGTAAAACTGGAAGGGATAAAGAGGTGTTTTAATACAGCCGTTAATCCGCTGCGGACCTGTGCACCTTTTATTTCTTTGGGTAATTGTTGTTCCAGGGCCAGTTTCACCAGGGGCCAGAACAATCCGGCACGGTAGGTGGAAGAGCGGCCAAATACAGGATAGTATCCTTCGGGACTGATAAAACGCTCCTGAAACTGCGCATAGCGCTGCATGCGTTGATTAGCCGTGTTGAGTAATTTTTGATCTATACGTCCTTTCGTTACATTCACCCGCAGGACTTCTGTGAGCATGGGTTGTATGACATAGCCGTTATAATGATCAAAATGAAAAGCCTCACCATCCTTGTACCAACCATCGCCGGCATACCATTTATTGATGGCCTGGATGGCGTTATCAATTCTCGACGCCTCAATCGATTCACCGATGCTGAGAAGGAAGGTTTCGATGATGGCAGCAAATAACAGCCAGTTACTCTGGTAGGGTTGAATCTCCCTTATTTTTTTAAAAGCCTTAATATAACGGTCACGGGTCAGCGCATCCAGCGGATGCCAGAGTGCATCGGGGGCCATCAGTAAGCCCTGGGCCAGAAAAGCCGCATCAACCAATGGTTGACGACTGTCCGGGGATCCCCAGTAAAGATAATCGGGGCTGGAAGGATCAACGGCATGAACGAGGCTTTGCCGGCTTTGTTCAATTAATTGCTGTCTGATTTTTCCTTCAGGGGTATTATCTGCGGGCAGGTTTAAAAATGGAGCAATACCGGCCAGCAGTCTGCCGATGGCTTCCATATAAGCCACTTCTTTATTGCGGTTATCCCAACCCGGACTGTATTGCATGGGCATATTTTTTCGCAACTGCCCTTTACTCATATTCGATAGTACCGGTTCGGATATTTTAGCAAGTAATTGAACCCAATATGCCCGGTCATTGGGGTATTTATCTTCCGTTGGTTCATTGGCTGCAGCAATAGCAGTAACCGGTAAAGAACCGGCCAGCCCCAATGCAGAAGATATTCGCAGAAAATGTTTTCTTTTCATTTTTTATCAGCCCCCATCCCCTAAAGGGGTGAAATTAGTCAAACAAAGAATTGAGATTTAAATGATACATAGCCCTGTTTTCCCCACTAGCCACTAGCCACTCGCCACCCTCCTTCGCAAATGCTTCGGCGGGCAATGCTCCCCACTCGCCACTTCACACCTGAAACACCCCCGTTTTTAAATCCGCCATCTCCGGGTTCTGATTAGCCGCATGAATCCCTTCACTGATCAGTCTTCTTGTTTCCAAGGGATCGATGATCGCATCCACCCAAAGCCGGGCTGCTGCATAATAAGGAGATGTCTGGCGTTCGTAACGGCTTTTGATTTCGTTTAGCAGTTTGGATTCTTCTGCAGGACTTACTTCTCCTCCTTTATTTTTCATGGCGGCTACCTGAATTTGTAATAAGGTCTTGGCGGCAGAGTCTCCGCTCATCACGGCGATTCTGGCTGATGGCCAGGCCACAATCAATCGGGGGTCATACGCTTTGCCACACATGGCATAATTACCGGCGCCAAAACTATTCCCGGTAATGATGGTGAATTTGGGAACAACAGAATTGGCAACAGCATTCACCATTTTGGCGCCATCTTTAATAATACCGGAGTGCTCACTGCGGCTGCCCACCATGAAGCCATTGACATCCTGCAGGAAAACCAATGGAATTTTTTTCTGGTTGCAATTGAGGATAAAGCGGGCGGCTTTATCGGCACTGTCATTGTAAATCACTCCGCCCATTTGCATTTCACCTTTCCGGCTTTTTACAATTTTTCTTTGATTGGCTACGATGCCTACTGCCCATCCATCAATCCGGCCATAACCACATACAATGGTTTTACCATAATCTTCTTTGAATTGTTCAAAGGCACTGTCATCCACTATTCTTTCAATGACATCTAATACATCATAAGGTTTCCCATCAGAAGGGAAGAGGCCATATAATTCAGCGGGATCTTTTTTGGGTGGGAGAGGAGAAACCCGGTCAAACCCTGCATCCGCTTTTTTCCCCAGCAATCCCATCATGCGCTTAATATGATCCATGCATTCCTGTTCCGTACTGAATTTATAATCAGCAATACCACTGATTTCTGTATGCGTTGCTGCACCACCCAGGGTTTCTGCATCTACTTCTTCTCCGATAGCGGCTTTCACCAGGTAAGGACCTGCGAGAAAAATGGAGCCACGACCTTCTACCATCAGGGTTTCATCACTCATGATGGGAAGATAAGCGCCACCGGCCACACAGGGACCCATCACGGCAGCAATCTGGGTAATACCCATTCCGCTCATGCGGGCATTGTTCCGGAAGATGCGGCCAAAATGTTCTTTATCGGGAAAGATTTCATCCTGCATAGGAAGAAAGACACCGGCACTATCAACCAGGTAGATCACCGGCAAATGATTTTCCATGGCAATTTCCTGCATACGCAGGTTTTTCTTTCCGGTAATGGGAAACCAGGCACCGGCTTTTACGGTCTGGTCATTGGCCAGTATCACAGCTTGCCGGCCGCTTACATAACCAATACCGGCAACAGTACCTCCGGCGGGGCATCCGCCCTGTTCTGCATACATTTCATAACCGGCAAAAGCACCGATCTCTATAAAAGGGGCATCCTTGTCGAGCAGGTAGGCCAGTCTTTCCCGGGGACTCAATTTCTGTTGGCTGTGCTGTTTCTCAATGGCTTTTTTACCGCCACCCTCATAAATTTTTTCCAGCCGCTGCCGCATTTCGCTAAGGCTCAACTTCATGACATCCTCGTTCCGGTTAAATGCAATATCCATATGCTGTGGTTAGGTAACAAAGATAGTGGGCATTATGCATCGAAAATCTGTCAGATATCTTCGGAGGATACAAGAGCAGCTTGATGCTTTTTTGTAAATGAATCAGCAGCAGACTGAGAGTAAAAATCGGGTATCGCTTTATCTACATCTGATAAAGCAGTAGTTGAAATGATACATTTTCCCTGAAAAATGAAGGTATTGGCGATTCCTGGCCGGTAGTGGTACTTTTTTGACTCTCGTTAGTTTTTTACCTGGTGACAAATAAGTTTATTGTAAATCAAGGTTTAATTCCATTTAATGAGGTAAAAATTAACCTGAATGTGGTATAGTTCCGTCCACTGAATGGGACTACATTTGTACAAACCATTAAACCAAAAACATGCCTAGAAAATTCTTCCTGGGTGCCATCTGCATGGCACTTTTCAGTCTTGTACAAGCTCAAACGAACACAGCCGTCAAAAAATATATCAGCCTGATGGGCGGTGATGTAGACATGGTCTACAATTGGGGGGAAATGGTCAATGGCTATTCAGACAAAGTATTTACCGTGAATTGCAGGTTGACCAGCGGGTATTTTTATATCAGGGCATTGGCCAATCAGCGGGCAGACGAAAAAATTCAGGTCATTGTCAATAATCAGCCTATTGATATCATTTATCCAAATATTGCAGGCTGGCAATGGATCGGAGATAAATTACCGGCAGTAAAGCTGCAACAGGGCAAAAATGAAATACGTTTTAAAGGGAATTCTGCGGCTGTTCCTATGGTGGAAGATCTGTTTATGACTTTGAATAATCCCTGGGTAAATCGTGCAACAACAAAGGAGTCGGAACTATTTGCTGATGGAAATCGTTTCATCGGGCAGGTGGGGCAATTTAAGCCCGCTGCCGGGTTCAATTTTATTTCAGAAGAAGAAATCACAGCGAATTCCATTTTACCCAACCCTGCAGGATCGTATAATCATTTTGTGGATACCAGTTTCAGTTATTCCCATTTCTCCTGGATCTATCTTACAGCTGGTAATCATCAGTTTAATACAAGTGGCAGTTCCATCAACCGGGTCCTCACGGTATTTAACCCCAGCAACTTTACTTACAGCTGGAGTAATAATAATGGTGGAGCCGGGGGAGAATCGGCCTTAAACCTCATTGTGGGTTTATCAGGTTATTATGCCATCATGCTGAGGCCGGTGACGGACGGGCAAACGGGATCAACTAATATCTATTATAATGGCAACCTGTTGGTGGCAAACGCTTTTATTGGAGGACGCAGGATTGCGATGAGTAGTCTTCGCGGTGGAGATATGAATCATTTTACCTGCAAACTCACAGGGACTAATCCGGATACCCGTTTGATTGTGAGCAGATCGGCTTTTAGCAGTGTGAGAGGCTACAATGATGATTATAGCGGAAGTGGTAGTTGGTCATGGGGCAGGGCCAGCAGGATCAAAAAGAATTTCATTGGAGCAGACTCTGTTCAGTATGGATATATCTGTGCATACAGTCCAACCAGTTCCGGACTTTGTGATTTGTATGTTGGAACCGGGAACAGTAACCTGCATGATGCCGAGCCCCTGAATTTTCCGCTGGTATATAATGATGATGCGATCCTGACCGCACCTTCGTCAGGTGCTTATAATTGCATCGCCTGGAGTGGTGGAGTTACTACTGCCTGGATATGGCCACCCTATGCACTTTCCACTTATAATTGCACGAGTGCAAACTACCTGCAATGCTTTGATAATTTTTATAGTAACAATCCGGTACGCTACCCGGGTGCCTGGAATTATACCCGTACGGGTGCTACAGTTTCAAACTCCGTGGTAGATTTATGGAAAACAGTTTCGGCTTATACACATGCTTCTGTCAGGAAGCCGGGTAATAATAATCCGCATGGATATGACTGGGAAAGCAAACCCGGTGGACTTTGCCGGACCCTGCATCCCCGCAATGCACTTGAACAGCCTAACTGGTACGGAGCAGTATCCAATTATTACAAACCTACCGGCACCTATGCAGCTGGACCTATAACACAAAATGGATTTGCAACGGATATGGATGCGGTGAGAGCCGGTGTTGCTATCATTGACAAAGCGAGGCTGAGTAATACTGCACAGGATAAACTGGGTAGTTTAAAGTCAAAAGTAAATCCTGAAATAAAAGATCAGTTTGAGCAGTTGTACCAGGCATGGGATGCCACTAAAGCATCCAATGCCAGCCAGAGCGACCCTTCCATGTATTGCCGCAACAAAGAGTACCGGTTGCTGGAAGCGATGGCGCTTCGTCATCCGGCAGCAGTGTCGGTACTGGTTTTTGATAAATTCGTGAACGCCGGTGATCCCTTTATTGGTGTATTGCTGGTGACCCTTACTATAGAAAAATACAGCAAACTGCTGGATGAAGTAAAACAGGAAAGGCGAATGAAACCTTTGGATGATCAGGGGCGGTACAGAATCCACGGTGACTACGACAATGGTGTATTGTATATTGAAAAAATACTGCGTGATTTTGAACTGGGTGTACAAACTGATGCCGGTGTATCTCCGGTAACAGTTACCGTTTCCCCTAATCCGGTACGTGATATTTTATCAGTCAGCCTTCAGTTAACAACAGGCAGTACAATCAGTATCGTGGTTACCTCATCACAAACCATGCAAAGAAGAGTGTTGCAGCAGGAACTGAAACTGGATGCCGGAACGCATCGGTTCAGTTTGCCAATAACCGGTTTTACAGGTGGCACCGGAGATGTATTGCATGTACAGGTGTATGTAAATGGCGTAGTACAAACAATAAAAGTGTTGGTAGCGAAATAAGCTAACAGGACAGGTTTCAAACCGGCAGCTGAGAGCTGCCGGTTTTTTTTTGTCATATAAATTCAGAGAGTAAGTACAAATGCTTATGTTATTGTAGGTGTAAATTCTTTATTCTTCGGAAATGACATTAAAGTGTTATACGTTATAACTTGTAAACGCCTATAAAATGTGAAATAGTTGACTATAATCAACGATTGGATGTAGTCAGATCAATCTAACTGGTGGCGAATAATGCAAATTTAGTATTCCTGTACCCTGATAAAATAACTGATTTTCCTGTTTGAATGAGTTGTCATTCCGGAAAACAATAATAGAAGCTGAAGTCACGAACCAAAACCTTACAGGGCATGAAAATTAATACATACTACCGGATCATCAATGCTGCATTGATTTTATCATTGTTGGTGGCTGGATTGATTGTTTTTATTTCTGTTACACAATCCGGTAAAGTGGCAAAGACTGGTAATGATATTACTCATACGCAAGAGTCGCTTCGTGCTGTGAATAAGATCACCACATCTTTGCTTGCTTTGCAAAGCGGTAACAGGGCCTTCCTTTTAACGGGGATAAACAATTTCTGCTGGATTCTGATTCTCTCCAAAATACAATTAGTAAATCACTTTCATGGTTACGGATTCAGGATAAACATTCGTCCGAAAATTCCGAAAAACTTGCTGAACTATCTGACTTAATTCAACGAAGACTGGATATCAGGATGGAGTTGTTACATGGAAAAGAAAAAGGTTCTTTAAAACCATCTTACATGGCTTTGGTCTTTCAGCGAAGCAAATTTCTTGAAAAAAAAATTCTGCAGATATGTGATGGATTTTGGGTTACTGAAACCGAAAAGCTGAGGGCTTCAGAAATGAAAAATCAGAATGGACTTTTAAACCTGAATATCATTCTGTTCCTGTCACTGGCAGCGGTAATGCTGATTGGGCTGGGATTATACGTAAAAGCAAGAAGACAGTATCAGCAGCATATCAATGAAAAAAAACGTTTCAGCACTTTACTTGATGCAGCACCAGATGCCATGATTCTGGTCAATAAGGAAGGAGTTATTCGTTTTTGCAATGCAGAATCTGTGCAGATGTTTGGATATACAAGCGCTGAACTAAAAGGCATGAAAGTGGAAGAGCTGGTCCCGGAAGGTTTAAAGGAAAAACATGCCCGGATGCGGCATGTATTTCAGGAATCCGCAATGGTCCGTGCATTTCATGCAGGACTGGAGCTCCAGCTCCGGAAAAAAGACGAAGAGGTAATACCGGTAGAAATCAGTCTCTCACCTGTCAAAATAAATGACCAATCTTATATGCTGGCATCTATCCGGGATATCTCGGCCAGAAAAGCTGCTGAAGAAGAAGTCAGGACACTTTACCAGCAGGTGAACCAGGCTTACGAAGCCATCGCCATCCTGAATACCGATTTCACAATCCGCACCTGGAACGGGGGGGCTGAAGCCCTTTTTGGATATACAGCCAGTGAAGCCATTGGCAAAAATGCAAAAGACTATTTATTGACACAGGAAAATACCGGGGAGCCCTATAAAATGGTTCATGGCAGTAAGGATCAGACTTACTGGGAGGGGAAATTGACAATTAAAGCAAAGGATGAAACCGAAAAAATTGTACATACATCCCTTACTCACATTACAAACAAAGAGGGAGAACTGACCGGGTATGTAGCGGTAAGTTATGATATTACTGAATCTACCCGTTTACAACAGGAAGTAGAATATCTCGCCAGTATTGTGGAACAATCAGGTATAGCAATCCTGTCGACTGATATACACAGGAGAATACTGAGCTGGAACAAAGGGGCTGAAAAATTACATGGCTATACCGCTGCTGAAGCAATAGGGCATACTGTGGACGAATTGGGTCTGGGCCGGTTTTCAGAAATTGAATTAAAATCCAGTGTCGAAAATTTGATGCGTAAAGGAAGCTGGGATCTGGAAGGCCTTTTATACAGAAAGGATGGCAGCTCGTTTTTTGGACAGTTATCCGGCAGCCTGGTAAGAGATGAAAAGGGGATGCCTAAATCAGCAATGATTGTGGCCAGGGACCTGAGCAAAAGAAAAGAAATGGAAGATCAGCTGAAGATGTATAATACCGAGCTGGAACAAATGGTGGAATTGCGTACAAATGAAGTGAGAAAGAGTGAGACGAAGTACCGCAATCTTTTTGAAAATAATCCAATGCCGATGCTTTTGTATGAACAGCATTCAAGGCATTTCAGGGATGTGAACCAGGCAGCCATTGATCTGTATGGATTTACCAGAGATGAGTTCCTGTTCATGAAGATGTCCGATTTGCTTCCGGAAGTTGAAAGAAATACGGAAACTGTTGATGGCCATGGAAATTTGACAAATGCGGATACTGTTAAAAACACCTGGTTACATGCCCGGAAAGATGGTTCAATCGCACAGGTGCAGATTTTCAAACACCCCGTCACCTATGAAGGACATGCAGCACAATTGGTGCTGGTGAGGGATCTGACTGAGAAAATACAGGTTCAGGACTCCCTGAAAGCGGAGCAGGATAAGCTGAAATGGATTGTTGCCAGTACACCCGGTGTGTTGTACAGTACCAGGTATAATGAGGATAAAAGTACTCAGATTCTGTATATAAGTGAAACAGCAGAAGATATTTTTGGTGTAAAACCAGAAGATGTCGTTCAGGATTTCAGCATCATCTCAAAAAGAATTTTTAAAGATGATTTGATAATGATGACAAACGAGGCTGATCGTTCAACAAAGGAATTAAGTCCATGGAAAGTACAGTACAGGTATCATCATCCGGTGAAAGGGCTGATCTGGATTGAAGGTTCCTCCCATGTTTCACCAGGGCCGGATGGGTCTGTGCTGGCGAATGGGATCATGATGGATATCACTGAATCAAAAAATGCTGCCGAGAAAATCGATTTGCAAAGGGGCCAGTTAACAACAATCAGTGATAACCTGCCAGGGTTATTGATCTATCAGATGGCAGGTTATGATTTTGATGACCGCCACTTCACTTATTTCAGCAAAGAAATTACCAGTATAACCGGCCATACTCCGGAGGAAGTGCTCAAAGAACCGACGCTTTTATACAAACTGATTCATCCGGATGATCTTCCATTGCTCATGTTGGAAGAGAAAAAATCCTATGAGGCCAAAAGCCGTTTTGAGGCCGAAATCAGGCTGGTCCTTCCTTCCGGAGAAACCAGGTATTATCATATGAATTCTGTACCCAGAACCCGAATGGATGGTATGATGGTATGGGACGGTTTTCAGATTGATATTACCGAAAGAATCAGGTCACAGGAAACCATTCGGACATCTGTAGAGCGTTTTGAAATGGTTTCAAGGGCCACCCGAGATGTAATATGGGACTGGGATATCCGGGCAGGAATCGTTTGGAGGAATGATAATTTTTATACTCACTATGGTTATAGTAAACCGTCAACAAATGGAAATGGAAACGGGAATGGCAAAGCAAATGGAGTCGCAATAGCCTACGATAATGGCAGTGGCAACGGAGAACACCATGCCGGTTGGTGGAAACATGTACACCAGGATGATCGCCAGAAAATATATAACGGAATCCGGAATTGTATCAATCATCGCCGGCCTTTCTGGAAAGATGATTACCGGTATATGCGGGCAGACGGCACACAGGCCTACGTGAATGACTGCGGTTATATTATTTACGATGATAACGGTCAGCCTACCCGGATGGTTGGTGCCATGGAAGATATCAGTGAGATCAAGCGTACCTCTAATGAATTGAATAAGAGTTTTGAGGAAAATAAATTACTCACGGAAAGGCTTTCTTCCATTATTAATACACTGCCAGCCCGTGTTGCATTAATCGATAACTGGGGCCGGGTGATGGAGGTCAATAATGCCTGGAGAAATTTTGATTGCCTGGCCTGTGGTACCCAGAGTTACATAAGTATCGGGGAAGATTACTTGCATAAAGTAACAGATGCAGGATCCAGAAAAGAAGACGGATTTAATATGCAGAATGGCATACAGTCTGTTTTGAAAAAATCAATTCCCGAATTTCAGTATGAATATATGTGTGGTAGTAAAACCGGCAGGAACTGGTATAAAATGATTGTGACTCCGATCGAGAATGAAAAATATTCCGGTGCCGTTGTGATGCATCTGGATATTACTACGCTCAGAAAACTGGAAATGGAGCGACTGAAAGCCAAAACAGTGGAGCAGCGAAATATAACTGCTGCCATGTTGCAGGGGCAGGAGAAAGAGCGTAGCTCTATTGCGAGGGAATTACATGACAATGTGAATCAGATACTCACCGGGACTAAGATCATGCTTTCCCTGGCAAATACGAATCCTGAAAAATCTACCGAAGTGTTACCGGTATGTATCGAGAACATAGAACTGGCCGTGGCTGAAAACCGGAAAATCGCCCATGAACTGATTACTCCCAATCTCAAGAAAAGCGATCTGCTGCAGTTAATAGAACGTTTAACCGGGTCCATGCTGCAAATGGCAGGATACCAGGTAACCATTAATAGTACCAATTATCAAGCTGCGGCGTTAAGTCCGGAAAAACAACTGGCGGTTTACCGTGTATTGCAGGAGCAGTGCACCAATATTGTTAAATATGCGAAGGGTAACGAAGTGGGTATTACATTGGAAAACGTTCCTGATTTTTTCCGTTTGTCTGTAAAAGATAATGGTGTTGGCATGTTACCGGACCAGGTGAATGAAGGAATCGGACTGAAAAATATCGACAGCCGGATTGGCGTATTCGATGGCACAATGAAAATCAGAACTGCTCCCGGAGAAGGATTTGAAATGGTGGTGACTTTGCCGAACTGATGGGAATGCCGGATAAAGAACACAAGATTCCTGCTAATGTCTATTTATCCGGAATCCAGGCTGCTAACCGCAACGGCCCCCCGCTTCCACCTTTAATCTTCATGGGCAGGGCCATCAGATAAGCGCCTGTTACGGGCAGGCTGTCGAGGTTAGCTACATTCTCCAGTCCATAAATATTTTTTTCATAGAGGATGCGGTGGGTTTCAAATTGAACAGACTGTCCATAATCCACACTGGCTGCATCCAGTCCGACCGCTTTGATATTCCGGTTAGCTACCAGCCATTTGGCTGCATCCGGATGTATGCCCGGAAAATGCAGTTTGGCTACTGCTGCAGCTCCACGTTCACTGGTACCCAGGTATTTTTGGGCATCCGGATAATGACGGCCAAAGCCTGTTTTGAAAAGAAGGATATTATCATCAGGTATCCGCCCGTTTTTTTTCTCCCAGTTCTCCAGATCCGCCACACTGATCTGGTAGTCTGCCTGTTTTTCGCAGGAAGCACTCACATCAATCACCACTGTTTCTCCGCAAAGCCGGTCGATAGGGATTTCATCACTCGCCCATTTACCTTTTGCAAAATGTACCGGAGCATCCAGGTGGGTGCCCCCATGTTCCGCCGCACAAAAATTATAAGCTTCATAATAAAAACCGGCAGCTGTTTCTCCGACAAATGCAGTGTCAAACCTGAATTTTTCAGCCGTGGGCCAGTAAAGGGTTTCATCAGAAAAAGAATAAGTCAGATCCACCCAGCGCCCTTTCTTTACGGCTGATGAAAAAGTGGATTCTTTTTGATGCGTGTTACAGGAAAATGTTAACAGCAGGATGACCGGTAGAAAATATTTCATGTTGATTTTGTTTTCTGAACAGTAAATTAATAATTACTAAAGAATGCAACGGTAAAATTTAATCAAGCAGGAATTGAGGGGCATGACAAATTCATGACGGGAAGATTTGCAACTAAGCATATCATTAGTCTACTAATTTGATCGTTAAAATCCTTGAAAGGGCTGTTTTAGCAACGGCTCATGACCGTATATTTCGTATCTTCAATATATGCTCATCCGGCGTTTCATACCTCTTTTTTTTGCAATAAGTCTTCTGCTGCTGGCCGGGGCAGGAGCGGCTGGTAGTTACAGCGCTGTTCAACAGTTTCATCCAACCGGAGAGGCAGGTATCAGCCCCAAAAAAAATCCGCAGAAAGATCCTGAAAGGATCAGTTCTCTTACTGCTTCATTCCTCCAGCTTTCCGTACACAAGAAAGTCAACGGTGGTGAAGCCTTACCTGTTGCCCTCAATGGATTTGCATATACCGGAACACCCGGTGTGCTGGCCCAGGGACATGTGAATAGTCACAAAGCCTATCTTTTCTTCATTTACCCTTCCCATCATTTCTGGTGATTCCTGTTTCCTTCAGGTAAGATAGAACCGGTCTTTATGCAGACCCGGTAATTTTTCATTTTAAATAACCAGTACAATGAATCCGACATTAACAACGGTTCTGGTACTCCTGGGATCCATTTTTTTAGTGATATGGCTCCTGGTGCGGGTACATGACCGCGATAAAAAAAGAGATGCCCTGAACAAATCAGGAAAGTAAATAAAATTTTAATGACGGTATTGCAGCAGCAGTACCGTCATTCCTACCAAACGCTTAAAAAAAGGAGAAATGGCAGTAATCAATACCAACATGGATGATTTATCACCCTATCAGAAAGCAAAAAGATACAGGGCCACCCGTTTATCCCTGAAAGGATATGTTCGTGATTTTATCCTTATCAGCATTGGTATTTTCAGTGCGGCATTCGGATTAAAAGGGTTTCTGATGACCAACCGTTTTATTGACGGGGGCGCCACCGGTGTTTCCCTGCTGATTTCGGCCCTGAGTGATATTCCACTCTACCTGCTGATCATTGGTATTAATATTCCTTTTATGATCATGGGCTATAAAACCCTCGGAAAGAATTTTGCCATCAAAACTGTACTGGCCATCACCGGACTGGCCATTGTGGTGGCGAATGTGAGTTTCCGGAATGTAACAGACGATAACCTGCTGGTAGCTGTATTCGGTGGTTTTTTTCTTGGTGCAGGTATAGGATTTGCGATCAGGGGAGGAGCAGTGATTGATGGTACCGAAGTACTGGCTATCTGGCTGAGCAGGAAATTCGGTGCTACCATCGGTGATGTGATCATTGTGATCAATGCTGTGGTTTTTACCACCGCAGCCTACCTGCTTACCGTGGAAATTGCCCTTTATTCCATGATCACCTATCTCGCGGCATCCAAAACGCTGGACTTTATAATAGAAGGGATTGAAGAATATGTTGGCGTCACCATCGTCGCTTCTCATAGTGAAGAAATCAGAAAAATGATCATCGAAGTGATGGGAAGGGGCGTTACGGTTTATATGGGGAAGTACGGCTATGGCAGAAGGGGAGGGAACGAAAATGTAGAGATCATCTATACCGTCATTACCCGCCTGGAACTGAATAAACTGAATACCGAACTGGCCCGGATCGAACCCGATGCATTTGTGGTGATGAGCAGTGTGAAAGATACCAGGGGAGGCATGATCAAGAAAAGACCCCTGAAACATTAATACCAGGGGAAATTGCTTTTTAATTTTTAACTTGGAGAAAATCATCGCCCCATGCGTATTATTTTACTCCTGCTGTCCTGCTTTTTGTACGCTGCCCTCACTGCACAGAATCTGAAATCAGGAGGGGTGCTAAAACCGGTACAGGCCAATATGGATATCCGGCATTATACCGTTGCCCTGGAAGTGGATCCTGTTAAGAAAACGATCAATGGGTATACTGAAATTGACCTGAATTTATTAAAACCTTCTGCTGATTTACTATTTGATCTCTGGCACGGTTTAACCATTTCAAAGGTATGGGTCAATGGAAAAGAAGCATCTTTCGTTCATAACCAGCAGGACCTGGTCAGCATGACTTTTTCTCAGCCACTTCCTGCGGGAAAGCAAGTGGTAAAAATTGCTTATGGCGGTACCCCTGCCGTGTCTTCCCGTCCTCCCTGGGTGGGTGGCTTTCAGTGGGAAACAGACAGGAATGGCAATCCATGGGTTTCTATCACCTGCCAGGGAGAGGGGGCCAAGATTTATTTTCCTTGCAAAGATCATCCCAGCGATGAACCCAATGAAGGGGCTGATATGATCCTTACCATACCCAAGGGCCTGGTGGCAACTGCACCGGGTTTATTACAAAAAGTAACTACAAAAGGAAGCAAATCAATCTACCACTGGAAAACGAATTACACCATCAGCAACTATTGCATTCTTTTCAATATTGGAAAATATAAGCTGGCCAAAAGAATGTTTACAACGGTCAATGGCAATAAAGTGCCGATGGAATATTATGTGCTCGAAGAAAATGTCAATCAGGCGGAAAAACTGCTGGACCTTTTTGAACAGTCTACCCGGATACATGAAAAATATTTTGGCGAGTATCCCTGGGTTAAAGAAAGAATTGCTGCCTGCGAAACACCCCACCTGGGGATGGAGCACCAGACCAATATAGCATACGGAAATAAATACCGGTATGAAAAAATGGGCGGTAAAGATTTTGACTGGCTCCTGCACCACGAATACGGACATGAATGGTGGGCGAATAAAGTCACCAACCGCGATTGGGCCCATATGTGGATTCAGGAAGGGATCTGCACTTTCGGGGATGCCATGGCCACCCGGGAACTGGCCGGCGAAGAAGCCTACCTGAAACGCATGCAGCAAACCGGAAGGGGTACACAGAACCGATACCCGGTTGTTAGGGGTGAAGAAGTGGATTCAGACAGTGCCTATATCGGCGATATTTACGGGAAAGGAGCTTTCTTTATGCATACCCTTCGTTATATCATGGGCGATGACATCTTCTTCCCCACACTAAAAAAACTGGCCACTGATCCCCAATACACATATGATAATACCGTGGTGACCGCTGATGTTGAAAAATTATTCAGTGGTGCCTATGGAAATAGTCTGCAACCGGTTTTTCATCTTTTCCTTTACACCATTGATAAGCTGGAAATCCACGTTAAACAAACCGGCGACGACAAATACCTGGTTCGTCTGCTGAATATGGATATGCCTCTGCCAGTTGACATCATTACAGACCAGGGGAAAAAAAGGCTGTTGGTGGATAAAAAAGGAATCAGTGTCAGCAGTAAAACCGCTTTGCAGATCGATCCTTCCATGTTCTATTTAAAGAAAGTAATTATGGAATAGGCTTATTTCAGTTTGTCTGCTAGATTACTGAAAGTATGGTAGGGTCCTGTATCGGCAAATGAATTGGCAAGCCAGGCGGGTAAACTGCCACCCGGATCTACTTCCATGAAATAAACAATATGAATGGTATTGGCCGTTGGCATGGTGACTTTCCAACTGGCTTTGTAATGGGTGATTCTTTGTCTGCCCGGGATTTCCGGAATCAAATCCAGCTGATGACCGCCCTGTATGGTCAGGAATTTAGGGAGACTGTCTGTTTTGATCTGCATCCTGATCACCACATCCCGGTTAGAAAAAGGAATTGGCATGGAGGTTTCAGAATAATAAATAAAATCATTCGGGCTGTTCTTCTTCAGGATCTTGCTTTTCTTGGTTTTGTAAATCCAGTCCTCAAACCCGTCTACATCCTGTAATAAAGCCATCAGTTTAGCATAAGTGCCGCTGATGGTACATTCTACTTTTACCGCTTTAAATGAGGAATTGGCTACTGCGGAGGTATAAACATTGATCCCGTTTTTTGATTTGGTCAGCTTCCAGTCGCTTTGGCCTGCACCGGCAGCAGCCGTCATCAGCAATACAAAGGATAAAAGGAAAAGCCGGTTGAAAAAAGTCGATCGTTTTTCAGGCATAAGCTAAATTAAGAATTGAACGGGAATCCATAAAGTATATTGGACTTCTTAACAGGTTTTTATTAACAATTTTCCGATTTCTGTACCGGAAGCAGGGTATTTCAAAATCATCAGGAATAGTTACATTTAGCAAAACATCTTCATGTCAATTTATTTACTGGATGGGGTAGGGGCTGGTTTTCTCCTTTTATTGTTTGGTCTTGGGGTGCTCTTTATTTTTATTGCCATCCTGGCAGAAGCCATGGTGATGCAATGGATGAAGTATGAACCCGTTTTCAAAAAAGCCCTGCTTCGCTCATTTGTTGTTAACCTCATTTCGCTGGCAGCCGGTTTTATATTAACATCTTCATCATCCGATCTTTTCCATTTGGAAAACATGGCTGGGTTTGCCCTGATGTTTGCGGTGACATTGTTGATTGAGACCACCGGTTTATACCTGATGTATAAAGAGAAACCCCTTACCAAAACAATACTCGTTAGTCTGGTGATGAATGCCGTCACTTATTTACTGGCCTATATTTTAATCATCGGAATTTATTCTTAAACATGGACTATTTACTGCTGGATGTGGTTGATGTAGTACCTGCCCGTGAGGCCAATGGCCCCGGACTGAGTTTTTATCTGTTGCTGGGGATTACTATCCTGGCAGAAGCCGCCCTGATGCGTGGTTTAAAATACCAGCAATGGGGGCAGGCCTTATTTCAGTCATTGCTGGCCAACCTGGCTTCACTGGCCATCGGGTTTCTGTTGCTGGAATGGATACCCGGACTTTTTTTCCCCAACGAATTGCTCAACCTGGCAGCCCTCTGGCTGATCACCGTGCTGATTGAAACGCCGGTACTTTACCTGTTTAACAGACAAAAGCAGTTGAAATCCACGATCATTGTTTCCCTGCTGATGAACCTGCTGAGTTATCTATTATTCTTTGGCTATATCCGGTTCTTTGCCCGTTGAAATCAAAAATAATCATACCATTCCTGGCCCTGGGTCATGGCATCAATGACCTGCTGGCAGGTTATTTTCTCGGATGCCTGGCTGCCGGATCCGGCGACATCACAAGGATCGGACTCTCCTTACTATTGTATAATCTGCTGGCATTTGGTGGGCAGTATCCGGTTGCCATCTGGCTGGAACGAATAGGGCAGCATCAGAAAATGATCAGTGGAGCCTTTCTGTTGAATCTGGGAGCGGCTATTCTTTTTTTTAGCATTCCCTCACTGGCCGTAGTGATGGCGGGAATCGCTTCAGCCATTTATCATGTGGCTGGTGGCAGTGTATGTGCTTCCAGGGATAAAGCCCTGCCCATTGGTTTGTTTGCTGCACCGGGTGTAGCCGGTCTGATTGCCGGTGGTTACCTGGCCTGGGAACAATATCAATTGCAGTGGCCGCTTGTTTCCATCTGTATTTTATTTATAGTGGTCATACAGTTTATCGGGATACCCAATATGGTTGCATCGCAAAGCAGCCGGGATCAGCCTGTAACAAGCCCAGGGATTCATCTTGATAAGCATGACCTGATCATGATCCTGTTGTTGCTGGTTATCTCCCTTCGTTCAGCTGTCTGGAATATTTTTCAACTGCTGCACGACCAGCAGTATGACTGGTTGCTGGCGATTGCCCTGGCTGCCTTTGCAGGAAAAATTCTGGGAGGATGGCTGGCAGACCGGGTCGGATGGAAAACCTATACCTGGCTGTCGATGACAGCCGCAGCTCCTTTGATTCATTTTTTCCGGAATGAATTGCTGCTATTCTGTATCGGTATTGGTTTGCTGCAATCAGGGATACCGGCAACTACGGCTTTATTGATCAGGTCTGTGAATGGAAAAAAGGAAAGAGGGATTGCCCTTTCATTTGGAGCCGCCATCATCCTGGGAGCCCTGATCATGGTGATCCCACAGGCAGTACTCTCCGCTTCCTTATTACTACCGGTTGGCTTACTGGCCGGAATGTTTTTGCTTTTTGGGGTTACTGATCGCAAAAAGCTGTTACACTAGTTTGCACCGGTATTGTCGGGAATAGCCATCAGCGGTATATTGGTATGATAGGACATCTTCTTGGTCATACTGCTATTGAAAATGCTTCCAATCAATGTTCGCCGATGGGTCAGCATCACTATTAAATCAATTTTTTCTTTATCAGTCCATCCCTGCAGGCTTTCCCTGAAATGGCGGCCGGCCAAATGAACGGCATGTATTTCAGTATCGGGATATTTTTCCCGCAGCTCATCCCTGAAATCAGCGATCATGTTTTCATGTTTTTTGAAATCTTCTGCATAGTCGTCATCCATATCTGTAAACACAGTTACATGAATGGAGGAGAGGAAATAGCGTGCGAGGGTAATCACCGGATTCAGCAGTTTATCGGGCACGGTGAATTTATTCACGGCCAGTAAAATCTTACGCGGCGCTGTCCATTCTGCGAGCAGGGGCACGGCCAGCACCGGTACCGGACTGCGACCAATTACGGCAGCTGTTCTGCTGCCATATACCACTTCTTTTAATCCGCTACTGCCATTGGTACCCATGACGACCAGCTCCGGTTTATGTTCATATACAGCATTGATCACACTGTTCACTGATGAATCCCGGAAAACCCTGGTACTGGTTTCCACAAATTCAGTGGCTTTGATACTAGCGGCCACTTCCTCCAGTTTTTCTTTCATCTTTCCGAAATCAACATCATCCATCAGTGTTTCCACGGCATGTATCAGCATGATCTCTGCGCCGGCTTTACGGGCAATCTGCACGGCAAAGTTCAATGCCTTGTCTGCATTGGGTGAAAAATCAGTAGGTACAAGAATCCGTTTCATGTTGCATAATTTTACACTGTGAAACAATAAAATCCCTGGTTACCCGCCTGTGACGAATATCACCGCAACAGGTGATTTTTCACCGTAGACAGGGTATTGAAACTCAATGATTTTTTTATGCACTACATGATCACAGAACGATTTCACCCGGGAAAAGTAAAAGCACTCTACCAGCGCTTCGCTGAAAAGGGCCGAATGCTCCCGGAAGGAGTGGAGTATGTCAACAGCTGGGTAAGTGAGGACCTCAGTATTTGCTGGCAAATCATGACCAGCAGGGATCGCTTTTTACTCGATCAATGGATTAGTCAGTGGAGTGACCTGGCCAGTTTTGAAGTTACTGCATTAATCAGTTCCGTCGAGGCAAAGGAACTGGCACTGCGCTGAATAAAGAATAATCTGGCCGGAAATATGGAATCATCAGGGCTGATGCTCTTATACAGATATGAGAGCGGTCTGCCTTCTGCTGGTTCATTTGTTGCTGATCGGTTCTTCCTGCCGGGAAAGTCCGGCTCCCCCTGCTCCCGGCACCGGGGCGATACCAGCTTTTGAAAAAATTCCTTCAAAGAGTGGTGAGATTCCGCTTCCTCCCGGTTATAAACGTAGTCTGGTAACCACAGGCAGTTTTGGAGAATGGCTGCGACAATTGCCATTGAAGAAGGATAAGACTGTTTATCTCTACAATGGAAAACCGAAAGCCAATCAGTCTGCTCAATTTGCAGTAGTCAATATCAGTACCGGCAAAAAGGACCTGCAGCAATG
The DNA here is from genome assembly GCA_016720745.1 of Chitinophagaceae bacterium. Taxonomy (GTDB): domain Bacteria; phylum Bacteroidota; class Bacteroidia; order Chitinophagales; family Chitinophagaceae; genus JJ008. Next base: position 517,505 of record JADKKA010000022.1, read on the forward strand.
TGCAGATGCCCTGATGCGGTTAAGGGCGGAATATCTTTTTGCGACAGGCCAGTTTGAAAAAATATCGTTTACAGATTATGCCGGAAAAACCTATCCATGGAAGGGAGGAAAAGATACAGCTGCATTGAAGGGGTACCTCGAACATGTATTTGGCTGCTGCGGTTCTGCTTCTCTTGAAAAGCAATTAAAACCGGTCAGCGATTTCCGCGATATCAGCATCGGTGATGTACTGATCCGGGGTGGGTTCCCCGGACATGCGGTAATGGTGATTGACCTGGCTGAAAATGAAAAAGGAGAAAAGATATACCTGTTGCTGCAAAGTTATCAGCCGGCACAGGACATGCATATCCTGGTAAATCCGGTGGACAGCAGCCTCAGTCCCTGGTATCAGGCCAGAGCAGACAGCAACATTTATACGCCTGAATGGCATTTCAAGAAGCAGCATCTCCGCCGCTGGTAAGAAGCGCTTTGCCGGAACTTGGAGACTTCCCCGAATTGGCTATTTTTGCCAAAAGCATTCAAATGAAAACATTCTTTGCCCTCGTGATCGGCTGTCTGATTTTTTCTGCTGCAGGCGCCCAGTCAAAAACATCGGTACCCGACAGTACAAAAAAAATCATGACCGTGGAAGCTTCCTGCGGCCAATGCCAGTTTAAAATGCTGGGCAAGGGTTGCAGCCTCGCTGTAAGGATGGATGGCAAATCTTATTTTGTAGATGGTACTACCATTGATGATCATGGAGATGCTCATGGCCATGATGGTTTTTGTGAAGCCGTTCGCAAGGCAGAAGTGCAGGGAGAAGTAGTGGACAATCGTTTCAAAGTCACTTATTTCAAGTTGCTGCCAATGGCAAAGACTAAGTCCCGGCCATAAAAAAGGGGAGTATGTCTTTCTTCAAAGGATTTTGTATTGTAGTACAATTTTCGTAGAATTACGAATAATACTAAAACCACCTACAATGAGAAAAACTTTCAGAACAATTTTTCTGGGCACCCTGGTGCTTTCTGTAGTTGCAGTTGCCTGCAATAACAAAAAAGAAAATAAGGAAGAACCTGCAAAAGTTGACACGCCAAAAGTTGAAACAGCTCCGGTAACAGCTCCGGTTGATACCCCTGCTAATGGTGATACCCTTGTTCCCAAGCCGGTGAAACCAGGAGAGTAAGTGTACTGATTAGAAAAAAAATTGCATCACCCGTTGTTATCAGCGGGTGATTTTTTTATGTCTGCCACTGCCGGTATTTCGGGTGCCGGATGATGCTGATGGGCCATTGCATGTTTGTGACGATGCTGCAATAGTTTATGAATCAGCCAATGCTCCAGCTTATGATGCATGGGGATCAGGATGGCGGCCAGTGCCACAAAGATCAGGATCTCCAATACAGGGGTATGATGGGTGAGATTGGCAACGGTTGGATGCAGGAGCAGGGTGAGGTATTCAAAAAGAAAGAGCAATGAAAGTACACCCAATACCCGGATCAGTTTAACCGGCACATTCACCCGGCTGAGCATTAATGTCAGCAGAAAAATACCCGGAATAAAAATAGCGATCAGCAGCATCTGTAATTGCTGGGCTCTTTTTTTATGTTCCCTTGCTTTTTCTTCCTGTAATTCCAGCTGCCGGTATTGTTCATTACTGGAAATAACCTGTGATTCACGGATTTTATCTCGGCTGTTCAGTTCTTCATTTAAACTTTTTACATAATCCACATAACTAAAAGCACTGTCAATCGCCCTGATTTTTTTATAATGGTCGGTCAGGAACTGGGCGGCATCCAGTTCCTTGGAAAGAAATTTTCCGCTTTTGGCAACGTTCAGCGAAAGCGTTGCATAGTGACTGGCAGAATCATATTGTTTAGTTTCTTCAAAAAGCCGGGCCAGTCCCAGGGTGGTTTCACATAACATTTCATCATCACCCGCAGCTTTCAGGTAACCGATGGCTGCTTCATAATGTTCCATTGATTCTTTAAAGCGCCCCATTTTGCGGTAGCTATGTCCCAGGCCAGTCATTGAAGTGCCAATCAGATCGTCATCTTCATCTTGCCGGGCCAGATCAAGTGATAAAATAAAATACCGGAAAGCGGAGTCCGATAGATTGAGCCGGTCATAGGTGTCACCAGTATTTAGTGCAATATTGTACTTGAGTTTTTTTACATTATTTGACTGAATAATGGAATCTGCCTGGCGATAATATTCAAGGGCCTTGGGGTATTCTTCCTGAAAAGCATACACAATACCTATATTCATCAGTACACTGGCCAGGTTAAGCGGCACATTTCTTTTTTCTTCGATCTTGAGTTTTTCAATATTCAGTTCCAGTGCTTTGCTGTAGTTGCCGATTTTAAAAAAAGTGTTGGCCAGGATTCCGTTTGATCTGGACTCTCCTTCCATGAAATCGATCTTGCGGGCAAGGGATAATGCTTCAAATCCAATCGTCAGTGCTGTATCCGGATTGAATACGCTGGTGGCACTGGCCAGTTTCCAGAGCAGGGTAACCCTGTTACTATCGGCATTCACTTTTGTCAATTCCCTGGTAAGACTGTCTGCTCTTGGTTTCTGGGCAGCAAGGGGTTCGCTGCAAATCAGGATGGTGGTGAATAAAACAATCAGGCTGACAAAACGGTGATATAGCTCCCTGCGGTTCATGTGTGTTAGTTGGCTGTTCTGATTTTGATGTAATTTATAGTATTCTTGCGTTTTAACATTTAAATGCCTATTAATGATCAGGCAAGCTTTTGTAAACGACATTCCGCAAATCCAGTTTGTCAGAAATGCCGTAAAGGAAAATACACTCTCTGATCCCGGACTGGTACCAGATGCAGATGTGGAGGATTATATCCTTCGCAGGGGTCGGGGCTGGGTTTGGGAAGAAGCGGGACGAATCATTGGATTTTCAATTGTTTCAGTTAGCGATCAGAATGTATGGGCATTATTTGTGGAGCCTGGTCAGGATAAAAAAGGAATTGGCAGGGCCCTTCATGATACGATGATGGACTGGTATTTCAGTCAAACCGATCAACCCATTTGGCTCAGTACCTCGCCCGGAACCCGGGCAGAAGGTTTTTACCGCAAAGCGGGATGGCAGGAAACCGGTTTGTATGGAAAGGGAGAAATCCGTTTTGAAATGAGCCGGTCCCAGTGGCAAAACCAGTCTGACATCTCGTAAAATTCAAATATCTTTATACATCCCGGCAGGCAACTTCCGGGCTTATCCGACAGTCATAGCACTGAGATTCAAACCTTATTCGAATGAAGAATATTGCTTTTGCCTTTCTGCCCCTGTTAATAGCCGGATTTATGTTACCCGGTGAACAATGCAATTTACACCGGACAACTGCTGCGCCGGCGGATGGCCCTTACGTTTTATATACCAGCAGTAAAATTTATGTCCATCAGATCTTGCAGGAAGAGAAGGGCTGGAGGGCGGCCACTACCGCCTATGAGACTGGAAAAAAAGGAGAAATCAGTCTGCTGGTTGCAACAGATCTGCCCGATAAATTTTTCTCGGTCAAACTGAAGACTGAATTGGATGCTGAGAGAACAGAGTACAATGATGTTAAAAAGCAATTCATCGTTTCTGATATCGAAGGAAATTTCGGTGCTTTCCGGCAATTATTACAGGCCGGGGGTATCATTGATACTAATTTTCAGTGGACTTTTGGCAATGGTCATCTGGTACTTACCGGCGATTTTGTGGATCGGGGCGCCATGGTCAATGAAGTACTGTGGCTGATCTATTCCCTGGAAGATCAGGCCAAAGCAGCCGGTGGTTATGTACACTATGTATTGGGTAATCACGAGATCATGAACATGAGTGGTGATCTGCGGTATGTACATCCGCAGTACCTGAAGGCGGCTGGCTTATTGAATACGGGATTTACAGATCTATACGGACCTAATTCCGAATTAGGACGCTGGCTACGGACCAAGAATGTGATGGAAAAAATCGGGGATATTCTTTTTATACATGGTGGGGTATCAGCCCCGGTGAATATGCTGGACTTAAGTACTTCCCGTTTAAATAAAATGGTGCGTCCGCATTATGCCGACAGCCTGATGAATTTTAAACAGCCGGAGCTGGAAATTTTATACAGTGATCTGGGGCCATTCTGGTACCGCGGGTATTATGGGGGAGCCGACCGGGCAACAATGAATACCATCGACAGTACGCTCCGGCAATATAAAGTGAAAAAAATCGCCACCGGTCATACCGTGATCGCAGATACTATATCTGCATTAATGGGTGGTAAACTCATCAATACCGATGTGCACCATTTGAAAGGACATACAGAGGGATTACTGGTTGAAGATGGGTCTTATTACAGAGTGCTTCCTTCAGGAGAAAAGAAAAAATTCTTATAAGCCTTATTCTTTTCTCATTTCATCATTATAATAATCATATCGGCTGGCCTTACCATTGTTGATATCCACCCGCAGGAGCAGATTGATCTGTCCGCTGCTCAGTTCTTCTTTATCTTTTCCAAGAATCAACAACTGACGGCCGTTGTAAAACCAATCGCCCCATTCTTTTAATCCGGTGTTCATGGTCCAGATAGTCTTTCCTGTGGCACTGATTCTTCCCAACAGGATCCGGGCATCCCTTCCGATCTGTTCCCGGTAAATAATCAGGAAATCATTACCTGGCAGGCGGATGGGTCTGGCTGTGTTTTTATCCAGTAAAAAACCGCCGTGAAGAAAACCGGTTTGAGAGGATGGACTCTCAGCAGCATCCTTATTCAAAGTAAACTGTCCGGGTCTTTTTTTATCCAGTGAAGAGATATACAATTGCCTGCGGGCGGTTTCATCATTTTCAGCATTGCGTTGCAGGCTGCTGCTTAGTTTTTTAAATTCAGCAGGACTGTACAAGCCAAACCATTGCCCGCCGATGGTATCCTGGTTCACATATAATTCATTGTAATTGGGTGTTCCCCTCATCAGTGATTCCAAATCGTTGGCAATTTCTCGGCCATTGCGTTCCTGATCACGGAGCTGGAATTTTCTGTCGTGTAAACTGTCTCTCCGCTTATTCAATAGATCCCGGCCGGCATAGTATTCTTTGGTGATGCGGCTGTACTCAGCCTGACTGATCCGGCGGGCGGCATAATCATTGGAGGGGCGTCTGTTTTTTTGTTCATAGAGGGAATCCATATCTGCCCGGTAATGTTTTTCGGCGGCTTCCACCTCTTCCAGCATTTTTTCAATTGTATTTTGGGAACCGTCATCATCAGTGGCTTCAGCCAGCAGGGTTTGGGTATTCAGTTTCCATTTGTTGCCATCCAGGGCAGTAAAATAAAGCAGGGTAGAGCCGGGGTCAAAACGGTAATAACGTCGTTCAGCCGGGAACTTTCCGCTTAAAGCCGGGTTCTTTTGTTCAAGGATGGAGATATCAGCTTTCTTCTCCAGGGTCATGGCGTCAAAAGCCATGGGCTCGCCAATAAACACCCAGGCCTGGGAACCGGAAGCGCCTAACACTTCTACAGGATGGTTTTTGATATCGCTCTGGGCTTTCACTTTTATCTCCAGTAGTTTAGCGGCAGTGCTGGCATCATTGGTTTGCAGGTAATAAGTAGTGCTGGCAGATTTGCGCACCATATTCCCCTGGCGGGAATAGCTATGGATTTTCAAATGAGGTATAATGGTCAGGATCACGCCCTTGCCGTCTTTTTCAAGATAAAGGGCCGGCACCGAAGCATATTGTTCCTTCATTCCTTTGGGGGCACCGCCAAAACCGCTGTTCATACAAGTGCGGATGAGGAAAAGGATACCTCCGGTGAGGACGATAATGACGATGATCGCAATCAGCAGGGGCCTGGGCATTGTTTTCATGCCCGTTAAATTAAGAAAGAAAGGGATTCCGGAAAACGATTTCACCCTTTTAGGGGAGTGAAATCAGCAGGCAGAAAGGCAATTTTACGCCTGGGATAAAAATCAGCAACTGTTTTTTTTACGGATCAAAAACTTTGGCTAATTTGTTGACCTCTTCATCGATTCCCTGTGGAGCCGATCAATTAACTATCAAAACCAAGCATTATGAAAAAATTACTGATCCTGTTTTTTGCAACCAGCCTTTTTGTGGCCTGTAACAATGATAAAAAAGATGACCGCAGGTCTACCCGCGACCGCGAAAAGGAAAAAGATGATTACCGTAGCCGGGACGATGAAGAAAAAGATGATTCCCGCACCACTGATTACAAGGACGATGAGAAAGGTACCCGTGACAAAGACGATGACCGCAAATCAGCTGCTGGCTGGCCGCAGTCCAGCAAGGATGAGTTTGTAAACAGCTGTGTAAGAGAAGCCGTTAAAAATGGCCAGACCCGTTCCATTTCTGAGCGGTATTGTGAGTGCATGGTGGAAAAAATGGAAGCACTTTACCCTGATGTAAGTGAGGTGGAAACACTCACCGAAGAGGATGTAACAGCCGTGGTGGACCGTTATAAAAACAAATGCCTCGAATAAAGAAATCTGCTTATAATAAAAGGCCTGTACATTTTAAGTGTACAGGCCTTTTGCTTTTAGGTTTTGTCGGCATTCCCGCTTAAATTTGCCCTCCTTAAAACAAGAACCGAATGGCAAGATCAATCGCTTTCCGGGAAGCCCTCAGAGAAGCAATGAACGAAGAAATGAGACGGGATGACCGGGTATTTTTGATGGGTGAAGAAGTGGCCGAATACAATGGTGCCTACAAAGTGAGCCAGGGAATGCTGGCTGAATTTGGTCCCAAAAGGGTGATCGATACCCCCATTTCAGAATTGGGTTTTACCGCAGTAGCTGTGGGAGCCGCCCAAAATGGTTTACGCCCCGTGGTTGAATTCATGACCTGGAACTTCGCCGTTTTGGCTTTAGATCAAATTCTCAATACAGCTTCTAAAATGTTGGCAATGAGCGGTGGACAGGTTAGTTGCCCAATCGTTTTTCGCGGCCCTAACGGGTCAGCCGGTCAGCTCGGAGCCCAGCACTCTACGGCTTTTGAAAGTCTCTATGCGAATATTCCGGGTATCAAAGTGGTATCTCCCAGCAACGGATATGATGCCAAGGGATTGCTGAAACAGGCCATCCGTTTTGAGCAGGATCCGGTGGTATTTATGGAGAGTGAAGTGATGTATGGCGACAAAAGCGAAGTACCCGAAGAAGAATATTATATCGAACTGGGCAAGGCCGATATCAAAAAAATGGGCCGGGATGTGACCATCGTTTCTTTTAATAAAATGATGAAAGTAGCTCTTGGAGCTGCCGCAGAACTGGAAAAAGAAGGCGTGAGTGCCGAAGTGATTGATCTTCGTACGATTCGTCCGCTGGACTGGATGACCATCCTCGAAAGCGTGAAAAAAACAAATCGTCTGGTGATTGTGGAAGAACAATGGCCTTTTGCTTCTATCTCATCAGAAATTACTTACCGGATCCAGAAAGAAGGTTTTGATTATCTCGATGCGCCGATCCGCCGTATTACGGCTGCTGATGCACCACTGCACTATGCAGGAAACCTGGTGAATGCTGCTTTACCGGATGTATCCAGAACAGTGAAACTGGTAAAAGAAGTGATGTACACTAGAAAATAAAATCTGACAAAAATAAACGGGCCCCGCTTTGATTCATTCAAAGCGGGGCTTTTTTATGCATCGTAGATATACTAAGCATAAAATATTTTTGAGATTTCGTGCAGCGATTCCCGTAAGAAACCGCATCTTTGTTATGGTTTTTCATAGGATATTGGATTTTAAAACGAGGCTGGGTTTCTACCCGGCCTTTTATTTTTACCTGTACTCCGCTTTTCCCGCCCTTACCATGCATGGCAAATACGCTATTTTTGTTCTTAAATCAAGTAGATAATGGCTGATATACTGATCATTGATGATGAAAAGGCAATCCGGAAAACGCTGACAGAAATTTTGTCCTTTGAAGGATATAAAATTGAAGAAGCAGCTGATGGGGAAGAAGGATTGAGAAAGTTCAAGGAAAAGAACTACGACCTCGTGCTTTGTGATATCAAGATGCCCAAACTGGATGGGATCGAGTTTCTGCAGAAAGCAGGGGAGAGCAACCCGGATATTCCTATCATCATGATCTCGGGTCACGGTAATATAGAAACCGCTGTAGAAGCGGTGAAGAAAGGGGCTTATGATTATATCTCTAAACCACCGGATCTCAACCGGCTGCTGATCACCATCCGGAATGCGATGGATAAGAGCAACCTGGTGACCGAAACCAAAGTGCTCAAAAGAAAAGTGAGCCGGGTACAGGAAATGATTGGTGATTCAGCCCCGATCAAAAAAATTAAAGAAACCATTGAGAAAGTAGCCCCCACCGAAGCCCGGATCCTGATCACCGGAGAAAATGGAGTGGGAAAGGAACTGGTGGCCAGATGGGTGCATGAAAAGAGCAACCGGGCTACCGGTCCCATTGTGGAAGTAAACTGTGCGGCCATCCCTACTGAACTGATCGAAAGCGAACTCTTTGGTCATGAGAAAGGCTCGTTTACCTCAGCTGTTAAACAAAGAATCGGCAAATTTGAATCCGCCAATGGAGGCACGCTCTTCCTGGATGAAATAGGCGACATGAGTTCCAGTGCCCAGGCCAAAGTATTAAGGGCCTTGCAGGAGGGAAAGATTACCCGGGTAGGGGCCGATAAAGATATCAGCGTGGATGTAAGGGTGATTGCGGCCACTAATAAAGATCTGCTGAAAGAAGTAGAAGCCAAAAATTTCAGGTTAGACCTTTATCACCGGTTGAGTGTGATCCTGATCCATGTACCATCCCTGAATGACCGCAGAGACGATATTCCGATGCTGGTGGACCAGTTCCTGAAAGATATCTGTGCCGATTATGGCATTGCCGTAAAGCCCATAGAAACGGCTGCTATCGACCTTTTACAGCAATACAACTGGACAGGAAATATCCGTGAACTGCGCAATGTGGTGGAAAGACTGGTTATTCTTTCCGGAAAAACCATCACAGATGAGGATATTCGGAGCTATGTTATGCCCAAATAATGAATTCCGGCATTAATTGGCTCCGTTAACCGGTCAATACCTGCCATTGGCCGCCGTTTTGCAAAACTTTTGTACTTAAAATTTTAAGCGGCAGATAATTATGATATTTTTGACCGCTTAAAAAAAGGCCCATGCCCCTCAACCATATGTTTATCGTTTACCTGATTGGAACCCTGTTGGTTTTCCTGCCATCCTTTGGGCTGGCCAAATTGTTCCCCAAAGCAGGTATTGCTGCCTGGAAAGCCTATGTGCCTTTTTACAACACCTGGGAAATGCAGAAAGCGGCAAAAAGACCCACGCATTGGGTGTTCTGGCAATTGATTCCTGTAGTGGGTTGGTTCATTACACCGGGTATCTTTATTGAGTTTGTAAAAACCTTTGGCAGATTCTCGCTTGGGCAGCATACCATGGCCTCTCTTTTTGCTCCATTTTATTTTCCTTATCTCGCTTATAAAGAGAATCCTGCTTTTATTGGTCCTGATGCGGTAAAAAAGCACCAGAAAAAAGGTTGGAGAGAATGGGTGGATGCGGCCATTTTTGCGGTGGTTGCCGCCACATTGATCCGCACATTTGTATTTGAGGCCTATACGATTCCTTCTCCTTCCATGGAAAAGACCTTACTGGTGAAAGACTTTTTATTTGTGAGCAAGTTCAGTTATGGTCCCCGTATTCCGAATACACCACTCTCGGTTCCTTTTGTACATAATTACCTTCCCTTCGGTTCCAGCCGTAAATCATATTCTGAAGCGATTCAGATTCCTTATACCCGCTGGTTTGCCTCACCGGTAAAAAGAGGGGATTGTGTGGTCTTTAATTTTCCTGCCGGTGATACGGTGATCAATCTGCCCGATTATCAGTCCAAAGTTCCCTATTACCAGGTTTGCCGGGAACTGGGTAACGGTGACATGGATAAAGGAAGACAAATCGTATTGGCGGATCCGGATCAGTTCCCATTGGCGATCCATCCTGCTGATAAAACAGATAACTATATCAAACGTTGTGTGGCGGTAGCTGGTGATACATTGCGGGTGGATAAGGGTGAGGTTTATATCAATGGCCAGAAACAACAGATGCCTCCTTATGCTCAAATGGAGTACATGCTGGAAACCACCCAGCCTTTGGATGCTGATATTGCCAAGTCAGAATATAATATCAATTTATTTGATCCGCAGGAAAGCACCGTGTTGGGAACGAACAAGTACCGGATCAATATGACAACAAAATCTGCTGAGAAACTGAGGCAGTCTGGTCTGGTGAAAGATTTACGTTTTATGCTGGATACCATTGCTGCCAACAGTGCCGCTTTTGAAGGATTTGTGTTGAATAACCGTTGGAGTATTGATAACTACGGATCGATCTGGATTCCAAAAAAGGGAGCCACGCTTCCATTGAATGCAGCTACTTATGATATTTACCAGCGTGCCATCAGGGTCTATGAAAAAAATGAATTCAGTACCAGTAATGGTAAGTATTATCTCAATGGAAAAGAAGTAACATCCTATACATTCAAAATGGACTACTACTGGATGATGGGTGATAACCGGCATCAGTCGCAGGACAGCCGCTTCTGGGGTTTTGTACCCGAAGACAGGGTGGTGGGTAAGGCCTGGATGATCTGGTTCAGCTGGGATGGTGGTCCGCGCTGGAAGAGGTTCTTTAAAATAGTTCGATAAGTTTTTTCCAAAGCAGCAATATATTTCCCGCAAAGAACGCTAAGAGCGCAAATTGCGCAATTGAAAAGGCAGCGCACTCCACATTGGGCACCGCGGCCATCAAAAAAGTAGAAGAGAAACTTCCAGGCTATGCAATATTCTTTGCGACTTTGCGTCCTAGCGGTTAAGTCTCAGTTTGAGGCATTTTCGTTACTTCTGAATTAAATAACAGCCCTTTTGCATCTTCAGAAGTTTTGACGTAAATTATACGATGATGGAAAAGAAAACATCGCTTGTTTACGAAGAATACAATGATATTACTGAGCTGGATGCGGCCGATGCGGCATTATTGCAACAGGCCAGGGATATCACTAAACAGGCTTATGCCCCTTATTCTCAATTTCAGGTTGGGGCTGCTGCATTATTAAATAATGGTCAGCTGGTGCTAGGCACCAATCAGGAGAATGCATCTTACCCGGTTGGTACCTGTGCAGAAAGAGTATTGCTGGGAACTGCGGCCAATCAGTTTCTCGATATTCCCATTAGTGCCATGGCGATCAGCTACCAGGGAGCTAAAGTAATCAGCGATCATCCCATTTCTCCCTGTGGCATGTGCCGTCAGGCGCTGGTAGAATATGAATCAAGGATGAAACAACCGATGCGACTGATACTCGGTGGAATGGAAGGGCATATCTATATCATTCGAACGGCTGCTGATTTACTCCCCTTTGCTTTTACCAGTACAGAGTTAAAATAAGGTTTGCACGCCGTAGGCCACTTTATTCTCCAGTTCCAGTAGCTTTTTCTTTCGCCACAAACCTCCTGCATAACCTATCAGGTTGCCGTTACTTCCGATCACGCGGTGACAGGGAACAATGATGGCAATATTGTTTTTTCCATTGGCATTGGCGACTGCTCGGGTGGCCTTTGTATCACCGGTACGGCGGGCCAGTTCCAGGTAGCTGATGGTTCTGCCAAAGGGAATCTGGATCAGTTCACTCCATACTTCCTGTTGAAAGGGTGTGCCCTCCTGGTGCAGGGCTAATTCGAAAATCCGTCTTTCTCCGTTGAAATACTGAATCAGTTGTTCTATACAATGGATCAGGAGGGGAGGGACCTGTTTTTTCCTGGCCGGAATTTTTTCCAGCGAATCCTGAAAGCTTACTTCGCTGATATAATCATTGGTGCCGCTGATCCTGAGGAGGCCGGCGGGTGACTGGTAATAGGTATGATGACTTTCAGCCAATCTTTTGTCCGTTTAAAACCGGCAAATCCGGTTTCAGTAAAATTACAGCATTCGATTCATCATACACGCCCAGTACCAGGCATTCGCTGATAAAGTCGGCGATTTGTTTGGGCGGGAAATTCACCACGGCAATCACCTGCCGGCCGATCAGGTCTGCGGCCTGATAATGGACGGTGATTTGTGCCGATGAACGTTTAGTCCCGATAATCGGTCCAAAATCAATGAGCAATTTCAAGGCAGGTTTTCGGGCTTTGGGGAAGGGTTGTGCTTCCAGAATGGTGCCTACCCGGATCTCTATTTTTTCAAAATCGGTCCAGCTGATCATACTGGTAAATTAATAAAAAATGGAGAGATGGTAACAGTATAAACGGATGATGAAAATCTTTGATGTCAGGTCCGCGTTAAATTTTAAAGCGAGGGTCACTGTATTTATTTTCTAAGTATCTTGATTGCAAATTTGCCATATGACACCCGTTAAAAAAGGATCTTCCGTTTCCCGCAGAAATTTTATCCGTAACACCAGTATCACTGGCGCAGCATTTTTGATTGTTCCCCGTCATGTACTGGGCCGGGGTTATATAGCACCCAGTGATAAATTGAATATCGCCGGGATTGGTGCGGGTGGTAAGGGGGCCAGTGACCTGTCTGAATTCGCTAAAAGCCCCCGGGTGAATATTGTTGCACTTTGTGATGTGGATGACCGCGAGTCAAAAAAGACCAGGGAAAAATTTCCGAAAGCTTCCTACTACCATGATTTCCGGGAGATGCTCGAGAAAGAAAAAAACAATATTGATGCCTGTAGTATTTCCACTCCTGATAATACCCATGCGGTAGCCACTATTGCCGCCATGCAACTGGGCAAACATGTATACACACAAAAGCCGCTTACCCACGATATTTATGAAGCCAGGATGCTTACCGAAGCAGCGAAAAAATATAAGGTGGTCACCCAGATGGGCAACCAGGGTGGTTCGGGTGACGGGGTTCGCCAGGCAAAGGAAATGGTAGATGCCGGAATGATTGGCAAAGTGGTTGAAGCAAAAGCCTGGACTAACCGGCCGGTATGGCCACAGGGTATTCCCACACCTACCGGAAAATTTGATATACCAACAGAATTGAAATGGGATCTCTGGCAGGGACCCGCAAAAGCAATAGATTATAATCCTGCTTATCTGCCCTTTAACTGGAGGGGCTGGTGGGCCTATGGTACGGGTGCATTGGGTGATATGGCCTGTCATATCATGGATCCGATCTACCGTATCCTGCCGATTGATTACCCTGAATCAGCCGAATGCAGTGTGGCTACGATCTGGAAAGAAATGTGGAATGATACACAGAACACGGATGCCTGTCCGCCTGCTTCCATCATTCATCTTACTTATCCTGATAAAACAGTACCGGGTAACAAGATCAAGATATCCTGGTATGACGGCGGTCTTCTCCCCGAGCGGCCTGAAGAATTATTACCGGAAGAAGCTTTTGGCAACTGGGACGGCGGTGTATTGCTGATCGGTACCAAGGGTAAAATGCTGATTGATTGTTATGGTGGTAATCCAAGATTACTGCCTACCAAACTGATGAAAGAGCAGACGATGCCAACGCCTACCATCAAAAGAGTGCCGGAAGGGCATTATCTGCAATGGGTGAATGCCTGTATCGCCGGACATGGAAATGCCCAAACCAGTTCACCATTTGAATTCGCAGGACCCTTTACAGAAAGTATCCTGATGGGTAACCTGGCGATACGCAGCTGGCAGCTGAAGAATCCAAAACTCAAAGGATGGGATGATAAATACCTGGGCCGTAAAAAACTGCTCTGGGATGCAAAGAATATGAAGGTCACCAATTTTGATGAAGCCAATCAGTTTGTGAGGAGGGAGTACAGGCAGGGATGGTAATAGAGAAGCGAGTGGCTAGTGGGGAGTGGCGAGTGGGGGAGAGGCGTAAGCCGACACCCTATGCCACGGGCTTATTTTGTTATGTTGAATTTTAAATTGACAGGTAATAGTGTTGAGTTGTTGAGAGGTTAAGTTGTTGAACGATTGAATTGTTGAGCGGTTGAGTCGTTTAGATGTTGAGAGGTAACCGGTATTCCTGGCCACAGTTCTAGTGACAAACGCTTCCGGCGCAGTGACTGATAAACTGATAGACTGATAAACTGATAGACTGATAAACTGATAGACTGATAAACTGATAGACTGATAGACTGACTGTTGACTGCCGACTGGGGAGGGGGGGGAGGAGGGGGGGGGCCCCAGGGGGAAGAGGGCCCCCGGCCGCCGGTTGTTTGGGGGGGGGGGGGAAGGGGGGGGGGGGGGGGGGGGCCGAGGATTTTGCTGCAGACCTGTACTAATTATTGGTGATAAATCCTTCTTTCACCATTTTTCGGTACACCACTTTCACTACTTCTTCAGTCATGGCTTTTACACCATCTACATTGGTAGTTTCGGTCAAACCGCTCCAGATAATCCGGTCTTCTTTTATGGAATAGACATTGGTTTCAATCGTATACGTTTTCGTAGTAGTATAATATCCGGGTGTTGATAAAAACGACCAGCTTCTGTAATAATAGCCGCTGAAATTGCGATAGCTAAAGGGATATGGTGCTCCGTAACCGGGGGTATAAATTTTTTCTTTATCTATATCTACCAATCGCATGGTGACGGCGCCATCAAATCCGTCGGATCTTATTTTATCCCGAAGGGCGTCTTCATTTCTTTCATTGAAATTGGCATCCAGGTAATTGTATGACACAACTCCTTTCCCTTTCAGGTAACCGGCCATTTCATCTTCTGCCTTATGGCGACTGGTTTCATTCTGAAAGAGGGCTACGACCAGTACTTTATTGATCTGGTCCACAGCAATTTCTTTCTCCGGCTCCCTCCAGCTGCTGGTGATCTTTGTTGAAGTACAGGAACCTGCCATTACAACCAAACTGCATAAAACCGGCCAAGTAAATCCTTTCATGTGTATGGCGCTATTTCTTTAATGAGAATAACGTGATACAAAGTTGAGTGTATCCCGGAAGCCGGTTGTTATAGTGCTGTAAGATATAGTTCTATGATTCACACATTGAAGATTGTGAAGAGGTTGTAAAACTTAAAGGGTGCTGCGTATTGACTCCTGCTGTAGCACAAAAAATGATACAGCACCGGCAATTCTTAAGAAAATAATTTTTCAGGTAATTATTCGTCCAGCATTTTTACCAGGTCCATCAGCTCTTTTTGTTTGTACAAATCTTTTTCAGCGGTAAAGCATTTGCCAAACTCTTCCAGTAAATGCTGGATCACTTGTTTGTTTTGCTGGGGTTTGAAATAAGCGCCGACGGGCGGAACGGAGATACGTTTGAAATAACCATCCACATCCTGTTGGGTGAAGACCTGTCCGGAAGTGGGGTCAATAAAGAATTCTATTTTATGCAGCGGGTTGGGAATATTGTCCTCTGAATAACCCGGTTTGAAATAAGCAATGATAAATTGTTTGGGAATCCGGATGGCCCTGATGGGGATATCCAGCAATTCACTCAGCACGAGATAAAGAATGCCATTGCTGATCTGGTTACCCCTTTTAGATTCCAGGGTTTTGTGAATCAGGAATTCGTTGGTCTCTTTGTAATTGGTCTCCGATCCTTTTAATCCGTAGTAGCTGTAGAGAATGCTGGTTACAATATTGATCTGTTCCAGTGGCGTAAGGTAATTATTCAGTTCCAGCCAGATATTCCTGCGCACTTTTTCCACTTCCTGCAACACAGCAGTCGTTGCAATATCAGGGTATTGAAATTTGGAGACCAGCAGGGCACCCAGTAACAAATCATGGTGACCGGATAAACCCCATTGGCGGAAATCTTCTGTCAGGTCCGTAAAGTGCAGACGGTGAATCAGCATTTCAATTCGTTGCTGCACGGCTTCTTCGGGTGTGGTTTCCCAGAGATGTTCCAGGTTGGGGATGATATGGCTGCCATAATCAACGATCTTATTCGAAACCGCACCAAACACTTCCTCATCCGGGTCGTCGATCAGGGTAAACAGGGCCGATATTTCTTTATTGGTTTCCAAGGAGTGATTCCCGCACAATTTCAGGAATGCGAAGGAAAGAAAATAGTTAATCTTTTCCACAAGTGGGGATAGAGAGAAGTCGAGAGTCGAGAGTCCTTAGTCCAGAGTCAGGGACAGCAGTCAACAGTCGGCAGTCGGCAGTCATCAGTCATCAGTCTACAGTCTACCAGTAAGGAGTTCACACCTTTGAACTCAATATCATATTATCTAAATATCTTAATATCCTAATACCAAATACCCAATTCCCAATACCCATCATCTAACGACTTCTCCTGGCGACTACCATCCAATCCCATGGCCCGGGTTGTTGAAGTCCTTTGGGAGGGCGATTGAATTCGGTATCCCAGTCGTACTCAATTTTTTGAAATGCTTCAGCGATAAAGCCGGCATCTTTTAATAAGTGATATAGTTCTTCTTTGAGATAATGTTTATGTGGCACATCATCTATATCCGCATTACCCTGCCGGATATTGTTCCATTTGCGAATGGCCTGCTTTGCATTTTTTTCCGGAGGGAATAATTTTTTATCGATACCATATTGCTGCTGCAGCATACTTGTCAGGAGCCAGGATTCAAGGGAGGGGACAGTGATGACGATACGGCCTCCTTTTTTTACACAGGCCTGGAGCGACTCAAAAAATTTATTCCGGTCTTTTGCTACCGGTGTAAGAATGGCATTGATACAGATACCGAAATCACAGCAGGGAACTTTTGTTTTTTTGCCGCTCATATCGGCCCGGAGGTATTCCACATTTTTATACTGGGGGTAAAGAGCAGCTGCGATGTCGAGATTTTTGGCTGAGATATCAACCGCTACCACTTTTTTAAAAGCCGGTGCCAGTACAGGCAGCCATTTCCCAATGGCGCAACCGATATCGATCACGCTTTTGTTTTTACCTGCATATTGCATGATCACTGCACGGATCAGGGCTTTCCGGTCATTCGCCAGGACATCAAAAATTTCATCTCCATAAGTAGGGGCCATTTTTTCCCAGTAGTTTCTTTCCATGCAGGTTAGTTTTCCACAAAATACAGTTTGGTCTGTTTTTCGCTATTAAAAGTTCACCACAATCTTCCACCAGGGGCGGGTCCTTGAATGAGACCTGAAACCAACAATATTTATTTGACCTAAAATTGAATCGTGTATGAAAAAATTACACGCAGCCGTGCTATTGTCCGGCCTGCTCCTGATTGTCCTGTATTCCTGTCAGAAAGAAGCCTCCGAAAACACAATTCCTGAAGGCCAGCAAAGGATCCGTATCAGGATGAGTGATGGTCCGGTGAATTATGATGCCGTGAATGTGGATATTCAGCGGGTGGAAGTACTGGTAGCCCCTGATAGCTGCCGCAACAGAAGTAATGAAGATGATGATGACGATCGTGGCGGAAGAGGAGATGGGGATTGCCATTATGATAATGAGCATGATGATCATGAGGATTACAGTTGTATGATCTGGGATACGCTGGATATCCGTCCGGGTATTTATAACCTGCTTGACCTTTCAAACGGTGTGGATACCTTACTGGCTTCAGGGATTACTGTGGCCGGAAAGATCAAAAAAATCAGACTGACCCTGGGCACACAAAATTCCGTAGTGATCGACAGTGTGCCGTATCCGCTGCGTTTATGGAATAATTATAACCGGATTACGATTAATGTGAGGGGAGAGGATATTGAGGAAATCCGTCCGGGTGATCTGCAGATCTGGCTGGATTTTGATGCGGGCCGGTCCATTGTGCGGATACAAAATAATCAGTTTATACTGAAATCATTCCTGCGAATCTGGTTGCCGCCGCAAACGGCTGCCATCAAAGGAAAAATCCTTCCCGACCGTGCGGATGCCGTGGTATCAGTAATAGCCAATAATGACACACTCGTTGCCTTTCCCAATTCAGACGGGCGGTTCAAGATCAGGGGTATCAGGGGGACTACAGCAGATGTGTATATCAATGCCACGGCCAACGGTTACCGGGATACCACATTGACCGGAGTGGCCATTCAAACCGGAAGAGAAACGGACATTGGAACGATACAGTTGCGTAATTAAGCGTTAGTAGCAAAGAGAAAGAAGCTGTTAAATTCAGTAGACTTAGTGGCTTAGTGACTTTGTGGCAATTAACTCAAACCTGAGTTAGCTTCTTTCTCTATTATTTTTTCTTCGCTGCTTTTTTGGGCGCTGCTTTCTTTTTGGGTGCCGCCTTTTTAGCCGGTGCCTTTTTCGCTGCCGCCTTTTTCTTTTTAGCGAATGCTCCCGGTATCGACGCTTCAATAAACTGTTTCACTTCTTCTAATGTAAATGCTGCAGCTTCTTCAGCAGTATAGCGGGTATCATCTTTCTTTTTAGGGAGATATACTTTTTTCTTGCCGAATTTGATGATCGGTGCCCAGCGATCGTTCTCCACCGAAATATTTTCATCAGGCCAGCGCTGGATATAACGGTTGGCTTCCTTCTTCACCTTGGCATCAATCAGTTCATCCATATCCGCCTGGCTCAGTTTGGCAAAATTGTACCGGCGCGGAACATTGATAAACATGCCATCCCATTTGATATAAGGACCAAAACGACCGGCACCCTTGGTAATGGGTTTATCATCATATGTGCCCACGGGCATATCAGCAATCTGTTTGGCCTTGATGGTTTCAATGGCTTTTTCCAGGGTGATGGTCCCCAGATCGGTTCCTTTGGGAAGGGAAATAAAATCATCTCCCCATTTTACATAAGGACCAAAACGACCCACATTCACCAGCACATCTTTCTCTTCATACTGTCCCATCACGCCCTGCGCCCCAAAGAGGTTCATGGCTTCTTCGAATGTGATGGTCTCGATACTTTGTCCGGTCGGGATCTTGGCGAAACGCGGTTTCTCCTCATCATTGGCTTCCCCGATCTGGATCATAGGGCCAAATCTTCCCATCCGGGCCATCACCGGTTTGCCGCTTTCCGGATCCACCCCCAGTTCTCTTTCACCGGTGGCTCTTTCCGCTGTTTCAATGGTCTTCTCTACATCCTTTTTAAAAGGATTGTAGAAATCCTTGATCATTGTATTCCACTTCATCTTGCCTTCCGCCACTTCATCAAACTCCCCTTCGATCCGGGCCGTGAAGCCATAATCCATGATATCATCAAAATACTTGTTCAGGAAGTCGGTTACTACCAATCCCAGATCTGAAGGGAAGAGTTTAGACTTCTCTGCTCCGGTCATTTCACTGGATTGTTTTTTATTCACTTTGTCCTCTTTCAGTGAATAGACGGTATAGAAACGCTCCGTTCCATCCTTGTCTCTTTTCTCCACATACCCTCTTTTCAGAATCGTTGAAATCGTAGGTGCATAGGTAGAGGGGCGGCCGATTCCGAGTTCTTCCAGTTTCTTTACCAGGGAGGCCTCGGTGTATCTTGAAGGGGGGCGACTGAAGCGTTCGGTGGCATTCATTTCTTTAAAAGGCAGTTGCTGGCCTACCGTTAATGGCGGCAGCATGCCTTCGTTGGCTTCTTCTTCCAGTTCATCATCGTCCTTGTCTTCCCGGTATACTTTCAGGAACCCGTCAAATTTCAATACTTCACCAGCGGCTGTGAGTTCTTCTTTATTGGTAGAGATTTCAATCTTGGCAGTAGTCTTTTCCAGTTCGGCATCAGCCATCTGGCAGGCCATCGTGCGTTTCCAGATCAGTTCATACAACCTGGCCCATTCCTGTTCAGGAACGGAGGCATTGCTCATATAAGTAGGGCGGATGGCCTCGTGGGCCTCCTGAGCATTTTCGTTTTTGTTTTTGTATTTGCGGAACTGGTGGTACTCTTCACCGTACATGCCTTTCACTGTATTGGTGATATCGCCCAGGGCGGTATTACTCAGGTTCACACTGTCCGTACGCATATAAGTGATGTACCCGTTTTCATACAATTTCTGGGCAATCAGCATGGTCCTCGAAACGCCATAACCCAGCTTTCGGGAGGCTTCCTGCTGTAAGGTTGAGGTAGTAAAAGGAGGGGCGGGGGAACGTTTACCCGGACGAACCTGGATATCGGTTACCTTATAATCAGCACCTACGCAACCTTTCAAAAACGTCTCGGCATCCTCTGGTGAATTTTGCTTCTTGCCTTCGGCTGAAAAGGTTACATTTTTATTAGAGACATCCTTTGCAGTAAACTGAGCTTCAATCTTAAAGGTGCTAACAGTATTAAAAGCGTTGATCTCTCTTTCTCTTTCTGCGATCAGTCTTACCGCTACACTTTGCACCCTTCCGGCGCTCAGGTTATTGCGCATGCTGATCTTTCTCCATAGCACCGGACTGAGTTCAAAACCAACGATCCGGTCCAGGATCCGGCGGGCCTGCTGGGCCATCACCAGGTTCATATCCACACGACGGGGGTTCTGCACAGCGGCCTGAATAGCTGGCTTCGTAATCTCATGAAACACGATCCGTTTGGTCTTATTGGGGTCCAGTCCGAGCACCTCACATAAATGCCAGCTGATGGCTTCTCCTTCACGGTCCTCATCCGTTGCCAGCCATACTTCTTCGGAGCTCTTGGCCAGTCTTTTCAATTCGGCAACCACTTTTTCTTTATCCGCCGGTACAATATAGGAGGGTTCGAAATTCTTTTCGACATCGATGCCCATATCCGCCTTTTGCAGG
This sequence comes from Chitinophagaceae bacterium, assembly GCA_016720745.1. Taxonomy (GTDB): domain Bacteria; phylum Bacteroidota; class Bacteroidia; order Chitinophagales; family Chitinophagaceae; genus JJ008. The sequence continues at coordinate 538,078 of JADKKA010000022.1, forward strand.
TCGCGGATATGGCCAAAACAACTCTTTACCTGGAAGTCCTTTCCCAGGATTTTTTCAATGGTTTTAGCTTTCGCAGGGCTCTCAACTATCAACAGATTTTTAGCCATAATGGGTAGTAACTTATAAAAAAACCGCCTTTGCTTTTAAGGCCTTGGCGGTCGCAAGTTAGGACAAGGATAATAAATTTTTCCGGAAACTTGTGAAATCGTACTCTTGCCACTAGCTTTAAGTACTTCATTTACATGGGCTACAGTCGATTCAAAATTTTAATACTGCACTGCTTTATACCCTTAATGGCAGGGTTTATCATCTACCTGACAGGTTCCGGAGATCCCTTTTTTCTGTCCATCAAAAATTATTTACCGGATGGGTTATGGGCCTATGCATTGGGGTCCGCCCTACTGCTCATTTGGGATAACGAACCAAAACTGTTCTGGCTGATGGCCGGTTGGCTCATGTTAGTAGTTACCGAGTGGTTGCAAAAAACAGGACTGATGCCGGGTACGGCCGACTGGCTGGATATACTGGTTTATTCCGCTGGCTATGGAATCGCTATTGGCTTCAATCTGTTATTATCGAAATACAGGAATCTTAAAACACCGATATGAAATATAAGCATCAACACTTGATGAGCCTGGCCGTTTTGGCCCTTTTTATGATCCTTGCTGCCGGCAGTGCGAAGATTAATAAGATCCACTGCGGGGCATTTAATTATTATGATAAATCCGAAGAAGGAAGCGGGAGGGGATATGTGTTGTTAAAGGATGGAAAGAAAATATATGGTGATGAAATCAGTTGGAAATCCGGACTGGTAGTAAAAGATCAAATAAAAGTAGATGGGGAGAAATACCGCATCAAGGATACCCGGGGATATTTTTATAACGGACAATATTATGGTCAGGTAGGAGCCAATTATGCCAAAAGAATCATCAGTGGCAAACTAAATGTTTATTATACGGAAGAAATGGTGACGGTAGCCTCCACCAATAGCAGAACCGGGATGACGACCTTTCGCGATAGACTTACCTGTTATCATTATGTGCAGGTAGGAGATGATGGTGACCTGGAGCCAATTGCTGGTCAGAAAGATATTATTCGTTTTGTAAAAGATTGCCCGAAGGCAGTGGAGATGATCGATCTGAAAAACGGTCAGATCCGGAAAGCTTTACGTAAGAACAGAAATTATCTGAACGATATTTTTCATGTTTATAATGGCGGTTGCCGCTGATCAGCGTACAGCCCGCATCCAGTTGGCCACCCTTTCAGCCCAGCGCCGGTATTCTTTACCGGAGGGATGAAGACCATCCGGTGCAAGAAGGGTAGGGTCTGAAGCAGCCTCTCTTGTCCAGGGAGTGATATCTATATATTGTACATTATATAACTGGCTGATGGATTTATTGGCCGCATTATATGCATCAATTTCCCCGGCTATTCTGGCCCGGTCCAGTCCGCTGGCAAATGGGGTTACCCCCCAGTCGGGAATAGAGAGAACCACCACTCTCGAAGGCCGGTTACCGGCATAACGGATGGCTTTTTTTAAGAGATTTTCAAATTCCGGCCGGTAGCTGTCAACCGTTCTGCCACGGTATTGGTTGTTGACGCCAATCAGCAGACTTACATAATCATATTCGGTCCGCAGGGGGCTGTTCGCATCCGCCGCAAGGATTCCGGCTTCCAATTCTTCGGTGGTCCAGCCCGTACGGGCAATGATGCGGGTATCGAGATAAAAACTATCTGTCTTAAAATAAAAGGCCGACTGGTTGGGGAAATTTTCTCCGATGGGAACGGATTCCCCAATGGTATAGGAATCTCCCAGGGCCAGGTAATAATATTTCCTGCTATTGGCAGGGGAAGGGATACTGTCCATATTGGTTGGGTTAACCGGCGGCATGTCTTTTTTGTCGCAGGAACTACTGCAAATAAACATACAGAATATAAACAGGATGCGTATCATAAAAAATCAACAATCAACCTGGTGATTTTGTTCTCCCGGTAGATCCGCCGGTGCCCCAGGCCTTTGGTAATTACGAACTGAATCTGCGGATAGTTTTTTTCCTGCACTTTTCTTACATCTTCAATCGGAGTGGTATCATCCTCCTCATCATGAATCCATAAAACCCGGGCCCTGATATGCTGCATGGCCCTGCGGATGGAATACCAGGTTGGACTGACACCGCCTTTCTTAATGATGATTTTATCAAATGCTGTCCTCACGTCATCATCGAGTTTCAGGAAACGGAAAAAAGTATCCACGGCGGTGAGGGTTTCCGTGGCAGGTGCAATCAGAACCAGGCGGATATCGGGGTTATGACTCATTTCCTCCAGGGCCAGGGAAACGGCCAGTCCGCCAAAAGAATGTGCCATGAATGAATGTACCGGGCCAAAGGTTTTACATACTTCCTGAATGGTTTTTTTGAAAAGAGGGGCCGTAATCTGTTTGCCACCGCTTTTCCCATGTGCCGGGGCATCAAAAGCCAGGACTTCATAGCCTTTTTTGATCAGTGGCCTGATATAACGATCAAAATTGACAACGGAAGATTCAAAACCATGAATAATCAGGGCTTTTTTATGAGCCGGATGGTTCCAGCGCCAGCCTTTAACCAGGATCCCTTCTACTTTCAACTGCAGAGTTTCTGCCTCTTCAAATATTTTGGGTGGCTTTTTCAGGTTTCTCCGCTGCGGGGTGCAAAAGAGGGTAAATGCCTGTTCTGCCGCTTTCTTTTTGGAGATGGTGGAAAGAAGCTTGAATTTTGTCCTGATATAACCAATAGCCAGACGTTGCGACAATTTCATTGATGCAAAAATAATGGTTAAGGCCTTTTATAATGGCCGGATCAATTTGTGTCATTCAATGCTGGTTATTACAAACAGGAAGGAGGAAGTATGAATATCGTCATGATCGGTTCCGGAAATGTGGCAGCTGTGCTGGGCAGAAAATTAAAAGCTGCAGGACATACAATCGTGCAATTGTATAGCAGGAATGCCAGTGCCGCTTCAGAACTGGCCTATGAATTGGATTCAGAGTCCACGAACTACAAAAGCATGATACAGAAAAATGCAGACCTCTATATCATTGCGGTGGATGACCGGTCAATTGATGACGTAGCCGATGACCTTCGTGTGCCCGGAAAGATCGTGGTACATACAGCAGCCTCGGTGCCAATGGACATATTGAAGAATGTGTCAGAACATTATGGGGTGCTGTATCCATTGCAAAGTTTGAGCAAGGATATTGGCACGATCACTGAAATTCCTCTTTTTGTAGATGGTAATGATGACTATACCAAAGGGCGGCTGCAAAGCCTGGCAGCTTCCATTTCCAAAGAACAGGTGGGGGTGGCTGCTGATGATGACCGGGCCAAGCTGCATGTGGCCGCCGTAGTAGTGAATAATTTTACCAATCATCTGTACCAGCTGGCAGAAGAATATTGCCGCAAGGAAGGACTTGATTTCAAATTACTCCAGCCCCTGATCGAAGAAACGGCCCTTCGCCTTCGCGATCACAGCCCTGCCCAGTCTCTGACCGGTCCGGCCATCCGTCACGATAAGCAGACCATCGAAAAACACCTCGAAATACTGCATACGCATCCTAAACTCAGGAATATCTACCTGATGATGACCGAAAGCATTCAGCAGCCCTGACGTCTTTTTACCAAACGAGTAAATCCCTTGCTCGATTTACCACTATTTTTGCAGCGCCCCGGACAGCTTTACCAATGAAGCAGGCCGGAACCAGATCATCAATAAGCAAGACGAGATGTACACTGTAAAATTCAAATTTGAACAAAAAGGACTGGAACCCGTCACCCTTGAACAGGTGGAACCCGGACAAAGCCTGCTGGAAATTGCACTGACCAATGATATTGACCTCCACCATAACTGCGGAGGTGTATGTGCCTGTACCACCTGTCATTTGTATATAGAAAAGGGGATGGAACATATCGATGAATTGTCTGACCGGGAAGAAGATTTTATTGACCGGGCCATCAGTCCGAAACTGAACTCCAGACTGGGCTGTCAGTCCCTTTTGCTGGATGGTACTGGTTTAATTGAAGTAACTTTACCTGATCAGACGCAGTTTTTGGGAGAATAAAGAATCGATCATCGCTGACAGAGTATTCAATGTTTCCTAATCTTTTAATTCCCTGATCAGTCTAAAAAATAATACACATGTCTCAATTCGAGCCCCCCATACACTGGAACGATTATGAAGATATTGCCCTCAAACTCTATGAGCGTTTTGGGGATGATTTCAATGAAGGAAAGATTTACCGGATCCGTTTCACTGATCTGCTGGAGTGGGTATTGCAAATTCCCGGCTTTACCGGTACCAGAGAGGAAAGCAACGAAGGCCATCTGGAAATGATCCAGAGCAGCTGGGTATATGAGTGGAGGGATAGTCAGAAGTGAGATGGTTGAGGGGTTGAGAGGTTGAGTAGTTGAGAGGTTGAGTTGTTGAGATGTTTAAAACGAATATTTTGTTGATACCATGAATATCCTGGAATTATTCAAACCGGTTACGGCCTTTGTCTTTGATGTGGACGGGGTGCTCACAGACGGTACTGTTTTAGTACTGGATGGTGGTTTGCAGGCCAGGAGAATGAATATCAAAGATGGTTTTGCCCTGCAGATGGCATTAAAGAAAGGATACCGGATCAAGATCATTTCCGGGGGACATTCACCGGAAGTGCAGGATCGATTGGAAAAACTGGGAGTAAAGGATGTGAGTATGTCAGTAATGGATAAAAAGCAACTACTCTCAGATTTCGTAACCGGTAAAAAACTCAAAAGAGAACAGGTACTTTATATGGGTGATGATCTTCCTGATTTACCAGCCCTTCAATATGCCGGTGTTTCCTGTTGCCCGGCCGATGCAGTTACCGAAGTAAAAGAAGCCGTACATTATATTTCACCATTCAAAGGAGGTGAAACCTGTGTACGGGAAGTGATTGAAAAAGTGATGAAGCTCAATGGGCACTGGGAGTATTCGGAGCATGTAGCTTCCAGGTGAGCAGTTTTCAGTCGACAGTCGGCTCGGGCGGCCGGCGGGCGGGGGCGGGCCGGGGGGCGGGGGCGGGCGGGGGGGGGCGGGGGCGGGGGCGGGGGGGGGGGGGGTCAGTCGACAGTCAGTCGACAGTCATCAGTCAAAAGCCCCTTAGCACTCAATATCCTAATATCTTAATATCCTAATACCCCCCGCCTTCGCTTTAGCTTCTGCGGGCAAGCAATACCCAATACCTAATACCTAATACCTAATACCCAATTCCTAATACCCAATCCCCAACTTCTTCCTATCTTTCCATAAATTTCCTGCATGAGATTGATCGTCGCGTTTTTACGGCTGGTCCGACTGCCCAATCTCATTTTCATGGCACTGACCCAGTTACTCTTTCAATTTTGTATTTATTATCCTCTTTATCGCGGACATGTGCCGGATAGTGATTTGCTACGTTTCATCTTGCTTTTATTTGCTTCTCTTTTTATTGCAGCTGCGGGATATATCATCAACGACTATTTTGATATCAATATTGATGAGGTGAATAAGCCCAAAAAAATGGTGGTGGATAAGCTGATTCACCGGCGTTGGGCCATTGCCTGGCATTTCATGCTCAGTGGCGGGGGAATTATTTTAACTGTGCTGGCCGTGCCCTTTTTTCAAAAATGGTATTTGATACTGGCCAATGTACTTTGTGTGGTATTGCTTTGGTTCTACTCCACCAATTTCAAAAAAAGCCTGCTCACCGGTAATATTGTGATCTCCCTGCTTACTGCCTGGACCATCCTTGTCATTTTCTTTTCCAAACTGGATTTGGCGAGTGCGTTTACCGGGGAGCATTACCGTTTTTTCCGCCTGGCCATTCTTTATGCGGGATTTGCCTTTATCATTTCACTGGTGCGGGAAGCCATCAAGGATATGGAAGACATGCCGGGTGATGCGCGTTATGGTTGCAGAACAATGCCCATTGTTTGGGGAACCAATGTAACCAAAGTGTATGTAGCAGTTTGGCTGGTGGTACTCATAGCCGTTTTGCTGATCCTGCAGGTATATGTGATGCAGTTTAAATGGTGGCTGGGCATTGCTTACAGTATTCCGGCAATCATTTTTCCGCTCCTGATTATTTTATTCAAACTCAGAAAAAGCCAAAGCACCGACCATTTTCACCGGCTGAGTATCCTCACCAAACTGGTCATGCTGACCGGTATACTTTCCATGGCTTTTTTTTATTATTATCTATGAATACAATCATTCTGGCTTCTCAATCCCCCCGGCGCAAGCAATTACTGGAATGGGCAGAAATACCTTTTGAGATCATCGTAAAGGAAACCGATGAACATTTTCCACCGGGTATCTCTCCGGAAGAAGTGGCAGTTTATATTGCCCGCAACAAAGCCCTGGCTGTACAGGAAAACGCAGGAGAAAAAACAGTTCTGGCGGCAGATACGATTGTGGTACTGGATGATCATATCATTGGTAAACCTGTTCACCGGGAAGATGCCGTGAGCATGTTGCTGGCTCTCTCCGGTGAAAAGCACCGGGTAGTAACAGGGGTGGTAATCAGAAAAGGAGAGAAAGAAATTGCTTTTGCAGATGTAACAGAAGTGGAGTTTCATCCGATCAGTGAGCAGGAAATAGAATTTTATGTAGATAAATACAAACCTTATGATAAAGCCGGGGCCTACGCCATCCAGGAATGGATTGGTGTAGTGGGTATCAAATCCATCCATGGCGATTTCTACAATGTCATGGGCCTTCCCGTCAGCCGTGTTGTCCGTGAATTACACCGGATCAACAGTTGAAAAAAACATCTTTCACTGGGGTATTTCACCTTGCCACTATTTTAATGCCTGATAGCTTCGGGTTGTTAATGGAACGGAAGGGAGCAGTCTGTCAGTCTATCAGTCTGTCAGTCATCAGTCGGCAGTCAGCAGTCAGCAGTCGTCAGTCAGCAGTCGACAGTCTGCAGTCGACAGTCTGCAGTCGGGTCAGAGGCTTGTCACCCTGAGCTTGTCGAAGGGTGTTGAGTTATAGTCAGTCTGCAGACTTCTTCCTGTTCTCTTTGTTTAATTACTTATTCATTTCAAGATGAACGAGAAGCTACTGCATTTTATCTGGCAAAAACAGTACTACAATCCAAATGAACTCGTAACCGTTTCCGGCGAGCCATTGAAAGTGATTGCAACAGGTACTTATAATTTTGATCAGGGCCCTGATTTCAAACAGGCCCGGGTACAAATCAGGCAAACAACCTGGGCGGGTAATATTGAGCTCCACCTGCGCACAAGCGACTGGTACCGGCACCAGCACCAGCATGACCGCAATTATGATAATGTGATTTTGCATGTGGTATGGAAACACGATGCAGAACAAAATGGCGTACCCGTGCTGGAACTGGAAAACAGGGTACCCAAGGTATTGCTGGAAAAATTTGAAGGACTGATGAACCAAACCTCTTTTATTCCCTGCGAAAAAATGATGACCAGGGTAGAAGAAATTCACTGGCAAAGCTGGAAGGACCGTCTCGTGGCAGAAAGACTGCAAAGAAAGTCGGCCGTAGTTTTAAAATACCTGGAAGAAAATAAAGGGAACTGGGAAGAGACCTGCTGGTGGATCATCGCCAGAAATTTCGGATCAAGGGTCAATATGGCGGCCTTTGAAGAAATGGCCAAATCCTTATCACTGCCCCTGCTGGCCAGACATCGTTCACAACAGATTCAACTGGAGTCCTTATTCATGGGGCAGGCTGGTTTGCTACGCGAAAAGATTTCAGGGGATGACTACTATACATTATTGCAGCGGGAGTACCATTTTTTCCGGGAGAAATACCGGCTGAAACCAGTCAGCCAGCCGGTTTATTTTTTAAGAATGCGGCCAGGCAATTTTCCCACGCTCCGGCTGGCGCAGCTGGCGGCACTGATGCACAAAACAACACATCTCTTTGCCCGTATCCGTGATGCGGCAGATGCCGCTGATCTGAGAGAACTCTTTGATGTATTTGCGAATGATTACTGGCACTATCATTACCGTTTTGGAGAAGGCACCCGGTATCGGGAAAAAAGAATGGGAGCGGTAATGTCCGACAGCTTGCTGATCAATGCGGTCGTTCCCCTGTTGTTTGCTTATGGTCTCTATCATGGGGATGAAGCAACAAAGCAAAAAGCAATGGATCTGCTGGAGCGGACTACCGCCGAGAACAACAGCATTACCCAGGGCTTTCGCAGAATGGGCGTAAAGAACAGCAATGGTTACGACAGCCAGGCCATTACCGAACTCAAGAATGAATATTGTAATAACAAACGCTGCCTGGAATGTATGATTGGTAATGTACTACTCAAAACAGGAGTGCAGTGAAAGAGGGCATTCATTGCACTCACCTGAGCAGTCCATTTATAGCTGTTCAGGATCCTGTTCTGATCCAGGCACCCCAGTCTATTTTTACTTCAATATCGGGATGAATACTTTTGATAACCGGACAGGTTTCACCGGTATTTTTCAGGATAGTGATTGTTTTTTCATCCAGTTCCAGCAGGTTACCTGGAATAGAAAAGTGGAGGTCAATACCGCCTATCCGGCGGGGATCGGCCTTCATGATTTTAAGCACATCAATTTTCACGCCGTCAAGATCGAAACCCATGCTTTGCGCCTTGATTCCCATTACGGTAATCATACAGGTGGCCAGGCTGGTTGCCATCAGGTCCGTTGGGGAAAATCTTTCGCCCTTACCATGGTTATCGGTAGGAGCATCCGTTTCAACCGAATTTCCGCTTTTGAGGTGGGTACAGGTGGTTCTAAGTCCCCCGGTATAGTGTACTGAAGAAGTCATTATCAATAATTTGCCCTAAATTTACGTTTATTCAATTCAGGGACTCGGTGAAAGGGTAGAAAATCATGAAATCTGGCTGAATAAAGCAGCTTTTTTTAAAAGGGTCTTCTCCTTACACCTGATAGTTCCCATTCAAGAGCAGTTAAAAGTATTTCTGTGAAGAAACTGATCCTTTTCATATTCATCCTATGCCCTGTACTACTGATAGCGCAGGACAGTACCGGTAAACGTAAAGCATCCGGCAAAGCAGAAAAAAAAGAAGAACGCCGCCAGCGGGTGAATGATATGATGAAGCAGGCGGAAGAAGGCGTGCTGATCTACAGCAAACAAACTTTGTTTGGCATGCAGTTCCGCAGCAATGGGTACGGCGCTTATTTTGAACTGGGCCGTAGCAAAAGCAATCGCCGCACCAATATTTACCGTTTCGATTTTACTGAAATCAAACATCCAAAAGAGGACAAAGAACCTAATGCCGGAATCATTTTTGGCAACCCTTACATCTTTGCCAAAAAGAATTATTTCTACCAGGCCACATTGGGATTCGGTCAGCAATACATTTTAGGACAGAAAGGAAATAAGAACGGGGTAGCCGTTTCTGCCGTGTACAATGGCGGACTGGCCCTCGGATTACTCCGCCCTTATTATATTGAAGTTGACGATCAGGGTGAGTCACGCTTAATCAAGTATTCGCAGGCAGATAGTCTGCTCTTTGTCGGTTCCTCCATCCTCGGCGGCTCCGGATTTGGAAAGGGCTGGAATGAAATCAGCATCAAACCAGGCGCTTTTGTCAAAGCTGCCCTTCGTTTTGATTACGGACGCTTCAACGAACTGGTGTCCGGCATTGAAATCGGTGTCAGCGGGGAATTCTATGCCAGCAAAATCCCGCTCATGGTGGGCCAGAAGGATAAACAATTCTTCTTTCAGGGATATATTGCCCTGGCTTTTGGCAGACGAAAATAAGTCCGCTTAAACAGGTTTTTTACCAATGAAAAGAAGGGCGGGTTAATCATCCTCTCCGGTACCAACCGGGTCAGCATTTTTTCGTAGGTTTGCCCAATGACCGAACTTCCCGTAGTAGCAGCAGTTGAACAGACAAGGGTGAAGAAGCCGGACTGGCTCCGGGTGAAACTTCCTATTGGAGAGGAATACAGGCATGTGCGCGGCCTGGTAGATAATTACAAATTACATACGATCTGTGAAAGCGGTAATTGCCCCAATATGGGTGAATGCTGGGGAGCCGGCACTGCCACTTTCATGATTCTTGGCAATACCTGTACCCGCAGTTGCGGCTTCTGTGCCGTAGCCACGGGTAAACCCGATCCGGTGGATTGGGATGAACCACAGCGGGTGGCTGAAGCCATCCACCTGATGAAAGTGAAGCATGCTGTCATCACTTCGGTAGACCGGGATGAGATCAAAGACGGAGGTTCTATTATCTGGTACAATACCATCAAGGCGGTGAAGTCGCTCAACCCGCAAACCACGCTCGAAACCCTGATCCCTGATTTCAAAGGCGAAAAGGAAAATATACAACGCATCATTGATGCTGCTCCGGAAGTAGTAAGTCATAATATTGAAACAGTAGAAAGATTAACCCGTCAGGTACGAATACAGGCGAAGTACTGGCGCAGCATGGAAGTGATCCGTACGCTCAAGGCCGGTGGTATGCGTACCAAGAGTGGGATCATGCTCGGACTGGGTGAAAAAAAGGAAGAAGTGATTCAAACCCTCACCGATCTCCGCGATAATGGTTGTGATGTGGTCACAATCGGACAGTACCTCCAACCTACAAAAAAACATTTACCGGTCAATCGATTTGTACATCCAGATGAATTTGCAGAGTATCGGGAAATTGGTTACCAGCTGGGATTGGATTATGTGGAAAGTGGTCCGCTCGTCCGTTCATCCTATCATAGCGAGAAACATGTGTTTGCCGGTTTGGGCAGGAAGGAGTGGGAGGAGGGAAGTCGATAGTCTTCAGTCGGCAGTCTTCGGTCGGCAGTCTTCAGTCGGCAGTCTTCGGTCGGCAGTCTTCAGTCGACAGTCTTCAGTCGGCAGTCTTCAGTCGGCAGTCTTCAGTCGACAGTCTTCAGCCGGCAGTCTTCAGTCGACAGTATGTTCCAAAGACCGGAATATCCTAATATCTTAATATCCCAATCCCCCGCCTTCGCCAATGCTACGGCGGTCAAAGCAATACCTAATAACTAATACCTAATATCTAATACCCAATTTCTATTCCCAATGCCCAAAGTAATTCTCCTTCTTCTGTTCCTTCCGCTATTCTCTACGGCCCAGCTGCAATGGAAAAATGTAGACGACCAGTATGGGCCTTTGCCTGCATCCGTTCATGTTTATAAAACAACAGATTCATTAGACGGGAAGCCGCATATTGCTTATTATCTGGAAGCAGATCTGAATGACCGGCATTTGAAATTTACGGTGGATACAACTTTTCAGCGCAGACTAAAACCTTCTCAGTACTACGATAAAAATGAGCAACCGCTGCTGGTAGTGAATACTACTTTCTTTTCTTTTGCTACCAATCAGAACCTGAATATTGTCATCAGAGATAAAAAACTCATCGGTTATAATATCCATACCATCAATGGCAGGGGGAAAGATACTTTTACCTACCGGCATCCATTGGGGAGTGCCATCGGGATCAGCAGGGACAGAAAAGCAGATATTGCCTGGTTGTATACTGATTCATCCACAAAGTATGCTTATGCCTATCAGGGGCCGGTACCAGCACTTAAGGACTCAGCTATTCGTTTCAGCAAAGATGCTGCAGTGAGGGCTATTCAGCAATCATGGCCGCCCAAAGTAAGGGTCAGACTGGATTTCGGTCCCTGGAAAATGAAAACGGCAGTTGGTGGGGGACCGGTTTTAATACAGAACGGAGAGATTCATATCAGCAATAATGAAGAAATCAAGTTTGCCGGTAAAGCCATTGATGATAAACATCCACGGACTGCAATGGGTTATACGAGGGATAATAAGCTCATCATTCTAGTGATCGAAGGACGTAACCCCGGTAAAGCAGAAGGCGCTACACTGACCCAGGAAGCACAAATGCTGAAAGACCTGGGATGTTGGGAAGCACTGAACCTCGACGGTGGTGGCAGCAGTTGTATGCTGGTGAATGGAAAGGAAACCATCAAAGTATCAGATACAGGCGGACAAAGGCCAGTACCGGCAGTATTCCTGATTCAGCAGAAGAAATAAATCATTATTCCCAAACCAAAGCACTGGCTCCCAGAATTGCGGCATCGGCTTCTTTCAGTTCGCTGAACATCAGCTTTACTTTATTCTGAAAAATCTGCAGCAGGTTTTCTTCCATGGCCTTCCGGGTAGGGTTCATGATCAGGTCACCGGCCTTGGTGAGTCCTCCAAAAAGAATGATCGCTTCCGGGGAAGAGAACATTACAAAATTAGCCAGGGCTTCTCCCAGTACCTGTCCGGTAAATTCAAATATTTCATTGGCAATCTTGTCGCCTTTCATAGCGCACTCAAATACCGAGTGACTGGTGAGTTCATTGATGGAATAATTGCGCAGCAGGCTTTCCTGTTCAGGATACTGGGTCAGTAGTTCCAATGCAGTCTCCCTTACACCCGTAGCAGATGCATAGGCTTCCAGACTGCCCTTCATACCGGTGCCTTTGTGTAATCGTCCATTATGGCGGATAATGGTATGTCCGAGTTCACCTGCAAACCCATCATGACCTAATAAAATTTTTCCGTCTATCACAATCCCGCTGCCCACGCCTGTACCGAGGGTGATCACAATAAAATGTTTCATCCCCCGGGCACAGCCATACATCATTTCTCCCACCGCGGCCGCGTTCGCATCGTTGGTGAGCTGGGTGGCTAAACCGGTTCGATCGGTAAACATTTTGGCAATCGGAATGATCCCTTTCCATTTCAGATTGGGGGCATATTCAATAGTGCCGGTATAGTAGTTGCCATTGGGGGCTCCTACACCAATACCGGCAAAATTGGATTTACCGCCGGCTCTCTGGATCATGGGATCCAGTTTGCTGATCAGTTCTTCAATAAATTCTCCCACCTCTTCATGTTCATTACTGGCCATTCGGTCCTGTTCTATAATATGGCCGTTGCGATCTACAATCCCAAACTTGGTGTTAGTACCGCCGATATCAATACCTACTGCGTAATTTGACATACTCATTAACTTTTGAATCCAGATTAATGTCCGCCACCGATTTGCTCATCAAAATCCAATCCCTGTTTGTGAAGAACGCTTTTCAGTTTTAAAGCCAGGAAGGCAAGGAACAAGAAACAGGCAGCGGCCACCATATAGGACATATGTATGCCAACCGCACTGATATCACCTACGGCTCCCTGCAGTGGTGGAATGATCGCTCCACCCAGGATCATCATGATGAGGAAGGCCGAGCCCTGACCGGTATATTTCCCAAGACCGCCAATCCCCAGTGCAAAAATACAAGGCCACATCACGGAGCAGAAAAGACCTCCTGCCATTAAAGCATATACTGAAATAATACCACTTGTAAATGTGCCAATCAACATGGCAATGGCTGCAAGTATAGATACCGTCACTAATGTTTTGACAGGTTTTTCCTGCCCAAAGAAGAATGCGGCGATCGCAATAGCAACACATGCGGCATAACCCCAAAGATCAGACACATCACTGCCATGCAGGTGGTTCACATACAATACAACGCCAAAAGCAATAAAAGGAATAACGATCCGGGCAATGATTTTTGCCATCCCTTTCAGATTAAACACACTAACCGCACCCGTCCACCGGCCAATCATCAGGCTACCCCAGTATAGGGAGATGTATTTCGAGATTTCACTTTCATTTAAGCCTGCTTTTGTGAGATAGTCAGGTGTTTTAAGCAGGGCACCAAAATTATTGTCAATCGTAACTTCTACTCCTACATAAACAAAAATGCCCAGCATGCCATAAATCAGCTGAGGGTATTTCATCGCACCCCATCCATCGCCATTGGCCTGGGCTTTTACATTGGAGAAGAAAAGAATTCCAATCACGGCCACCAGGGTGATCAGTAATAATACCATTTTAGGGATCTCTGCCAGTTGGGCGGTGATGATGATGGCAATGATAATGCCGGTCATCAGCATCAGAGAGCCAGCTGCTTTATTTCCTTTCTCAAATTTTTCATCATTTTTTCCCGAGGGAAGTTTGGAGAAAAGGAAAAACATGGCCACCGTAAAGAAAACACCTGCCACAATCAGGTATAAGGTATTGATGTTGGTAACAGTAACTACCGTGTCACTTGCCCCAACGGATCCAAACAGGAAGAAACTCACGATGATCGGACCAAGTGTTGTACCAAGTGAATTCACACCGCCTCCCAGATTCAACCGGTGAGACCCGGTAGCCGGATCACCTAAAGAAATGGCAAAGGGCTGGGCAGCCGTTTGCTGGAGCGAAAACCCAAGGGCAATAACAAAAAGTGATGCCAGCAGTGCCGGAAAAGAATTCGCATTGGCGGAGGGAAGCATCAGCAAGGCCCCGGCCACTGAAATCAGCAAGCCATAGATGATTCCCCGTTTGTATCCGATTTTGTTCAGGATATCATACCCAAGCACATTGGAAACCAGAAAGAGGATCAGAGATCCGATAAAGTAGGCACCATAGAATGCGGAACCCACCAATTGTGATTCAAACTGGCTTAATGCAAAATGGGATTTGCAAAAAGGGATAAAAATGCTGTTCGAAGCGGCGATAAAACCCCAGAAGAAGAAAACGGTAACCAGGGTTCCCAGTGCTCCAAAATTCGTTGGCTGTTTGGTTTGCTGACTCATTGCAATCGATGATTTGTTAGATAAAGTAATGAAAGTATAACAATTTTAAATACGCAGGAAAACAAAGAAAAGCCTGTTGGCAGCTTGTATAAAAAAACCTGCCTTTCCTTTAGGGGTATTTGGAAAAGGCAAATAATCTGTCTGCATTAGTTTTGCAATCAGCCTTAAACCACTTAATTTCAACCAAATCTTGTTGATCAGTTATGGAGATCATTCATGTAGCGGCAGAATGTTACCCGGTTGCCAAGGCGGGCGGACTGGGAGATGTGGTAGGCGCCCTGCCAAAATACCAGGCGGATCTCGGACATGTAGCCAAAGTGGTGATGCCGATGTACCGGACGAAATTCCTTTATAATAATGACTGGGAACTGGTACATGAAGGCGACCAGCGCATGGGCCCTCAGCCATTTCATTACAGTGTAATCAAAGAGAAAACCAATAAACTGGGTTTTGATTTATACCTCATTGATATCAATGGTTTGCTGGACCGGGAAAAAATTTACGGATACGATGATGATACCGAAAGATTCCTGGCTTTCCAGATAGCCTGCTGCGACTGGTTCAGCAAATGGAATCATCAGCCGGATGTGATTCATTGTCATGATCACCATACCGGTCTCATCCCTTTTATGATGAAATACGGTCTGGAATTCCGGAACAAACTGGCGGGCATTCCATCTGTGTTTACCGTGCACAACGGACAGTACCAGGGCTGGATCGACTGGAGTAAATATTATCTCCTGCCACCTTTTGATTCATGGAAATGGGGGATGCTCGACTGGAACAATACCATCAACCCAATGGCTTCAGCCGTGAAATGCGCCTGGAAGGTTACCACCGTGAGTCATAGTTACCTGGATGAATTAAAGCAGGCCGCTAACGGACTGGAAAATCTTTTTCAATACGAAGTGGGCAAGAGCCATGGGATCCTCAACGGAATTGATACCCATGTATGGGACCCGCTCACCGATTCCATGATCATCAAAAATTATGATAAGGAACTGGTCGCAAAAGGAAAGCTGAAAAATAAACAGGAACTGGCGGGACAATTCGGACTGGACCCCAATAAGCCCCTGGTGTCTTTTATCGGGAGATTGGTAGGAGAGAAGGCGGCGGATCTTTTACCCGAAGCCATCAGCCAGGCCATTTACCAGCACCATGGACAGGTAAATTTCCTGATCCTGGGATCCGGAGATCCGGCATTGGAAGACCAGCTGGATCAGATGAAACACCAGTTTAGCGGTTATTATAATTCTTATATCGGATATAGTGAGCCCTTGAGTCACCTGATCTATGCAGGGTCGGATTTTCTGCTGATGCCGAGCCGGGTGGAGCCCTGCGGACTCAACCAGATGTATGCACTCCGGTATGGAACGGTTCCGATGGTTAGAAATGTAGGTGGACTGAGAGATACGGTAACGGATATGGGCGACTGGCAGGGATTCGGTATCCGGTTTGACCAGGCTTCCACCTGGGATATTACTTATTCAATAGGCCGTGCTATTGACCTTTATCAGAATAAACCAGACCTTTATACCTGGATGCGGGAACACATGATGACCATCGATCACTCATGGGACAGTTCAGCGCAGCAATATATTGATATATACCAATCATTGAAGTAAACTATCTGTTATGGCAATCAGAACGATTACCCATTCAAAAGAAATGCTCTGTGTGATATTAGGCGGCGGTGCCGGTTCCAGATTATATCCGCTTACAGCCAGCCGCTCCAAACCTGCCGTACCCATTGCCGGTAAATACAGGTTGGTGGATATCCCGATCTCCAACTGTTTAAATAACGGTATCGGAAGGATGTTTGTACTGACCCAGTTCAACTCCGCCTCCCTCAACAGGCATATCAAGAATACCTATCATTTCAGCGCCTTCAGTAAGGCCTTTGTAGATATCCTGGCAGCAGAACAAACACCTGATAACCCAGCCTGGTACCAGGGAACTGCCGACGCTGTACGGCAGGGACTCCGGCATATCGAGCCATTTGAAAGTGACTATGTACTGATTCTTTCCGGTGACCAGTTATACCAAATGAATTTTGCCGATATGCTGGATAATCATAAAGCACTCGGCGCCGATATTTCCATTGCCACCATCCCCGTTGGGCAAAGGGAAGCTCCGGAATTTGGCATCCTCAAATCTTCAGAAGGACTGATCACTTCCTTTGTAGAGAAGCCTAAAAAAGAAATCCTTCCTGATTGGGAAAGTGATACCGGAGAACATATGAAAGCAAAAGGCCGGAATTACCTGGCCTCCATGGGTATTTATATTTTCAACCGCAAGCTGCTGTTTGATTTGCTCATGAAAGAGCATGCCAGTGCTACGGACTTTGGTAAGGAAATTATCCCTACTTCAATATCAAAATACAAAGTGGCCAGTTACCAGTATGAAGGGTACTGGACTGATATCGGTAATATCTATTCTTTCTTTGAAGCGAACCTTGGGCTGACCCAGGAATTACCCGACTTCAATCTCTTTGATAACGACAATGCCATCTATACCCGTCCCAGGATGCTGCCCCCTGCCAAGATCAGTGGTACCACCCTGGAAAAGACCCTGGTGGCGGAAGGTTCTATTATCAATGCCTCGAGAGTGGAGCATTCAGTGATTGGTATCCGCTCGAGGATCGGTCATGGCACTACCCTGGTGAGTTCTTATATCATGGGTAGCGATTACTATGAAACACTGCCGGAGATCGCTGCGGCCACAGCAGGAGGGTATCCCTTGCTGGGAGTGGGCGACCGCTGTTATATCAAGAATGCAATTCTGGATAAAAACGTAAGAATCGGCAATGATGTGCGGATCAATGGTGGGGTGCATCTTGAAAATACCGATCATGCATTGTATACGGTGAAGGACGGGATTGTGGTGGTGAAAAAAGGAGCCATATTACCCAATGGATTTGTGATCTGATTTTTAAAAATGCCACGGAAAACCGTGGTATTTTTGATCAATGTTTTAAATGTGTACTTATTACATATTATTCCTACCTTAGGGTAGCTGTTTAACTAATAACGATTGCTTATGTCTTTGTTTACAGTGGGTACCAAACCCCGGCTCAGCCTTGCACAAATCATCAACATGAGTGTAGGCTTTTTTGGAATTCAATTTGCCTTCGGGTTACAGAATGCCAATGTCAGCAGGATCTTTCAAACGCTGGGAGAGTCCATTGATAATATCCCTATTTTATGGATTGCAGCTCCTTTAACCGGGTTGATTGTGCAACCGATCATTGGTCACTGGAGCGACAAGACCTGGCATAAGAAATGGGGAAGAAGAAGACCCTTTTTCATGATTGGAGCCATTTGTGCTTCGGCGGCATTACTCATCTTTCCGAATGTAACAGAGATTTGGATGGCGGCCATCATGTTGTGGATGCTCGATGCTTCCATCAATGTATCAATGGAACCATTTCGGGCTTTTGTGGGTGATATGCTGCCGGATTCTCAAAGAACGACCGGTTTTGCCATGCAGAGTTTTTTTATCGGCATCGGCGCTGTGATTTCCTCTCTATTGCCTTATCTGCTCACAGAATTTGGCGTGGCTAATGAAGCTCCCAGGGGAGTCATCCCTGATTCGATCAAAATTTCATTTCTGGCAGGTGCCGCCGTTTACATGGCAGCTATTTTCTACACAGTATTTACTACCCGTGAATATTCTCCGGAGGAAATGAAATCCTTTGGTGAAGTAGCTGAAGAAAGCCAAAAGCTATCTATTAAAACACCGGCGTCTTCTTTTAACAGAAAAGGATTGATCTGGACAATTATAGGTCTGGCTTTATCAGCAGTACTTTATTTATATAATCAGTCTGCAACTACTCCGCTTGAAAAAGAATTATATGTACTTACCGGCGGCATTACGGTTTTCGGTCTTTGCCAGTTATTGGCAGGCGCATTGGTGAAATATGGTAAACTGAATGGCTTTGCCGAAGTGATGGATGATCTGAATTTTCTTCCTCCAACAATGAAAAAACTGGCCGTGGTGCAGTTCTTTTCCTGGTTTGCCCTTTTTGCCATGTGGATTTATACCACACCGGCATTATCCCAGCATATCGCCAAAACAACTGATCCCACGTCCACGGCTTATAATGATATGGGTAACTGGGTGGGTGTACTCTTTGCTTTTTATAATGGTTTCGCAGCTCTATTTGCTTTCTTATTACCCGTATTGGCCAAAAAATTTTCAAGACCAACTGCCCATCTGATCTCATTATTTGCCGGAGGAATCGGACTGATTTCGCTTTACTTTTTTACAGATAAAAATATGCTCATCATCAGTATGGCTGGTATCGGATTGGCATGGTGCAGTATCCTGGCGATGCCTTATGCAATGTTGACTAAGGCTTTGCCAGCCCATAAAATGGGGGTCTATATGGGAATATTTAATTTCTTCATTGTGATCCCTCAAATCCTGGCGGCCACCATACTGGGCATGCTGACCAAACATATTTTTAATGGCGATGCCATCATGACAATTGTTGTGGGTGGTTGCTCCATGATTATTGCCGGATTACTGACCCTTCGTATAAAAGATAAATAAATGACTATGAAAAAGGGAATCTTCTTATTTGCCGTATTGACCCTGATCCAAATTGCGGGCATTGGTCAAACCAATACCTACCCCACCCATTGGTGGACCGGTATGAAAAATAACAAACTGCAACTGATGATCCACGGAGAGGGGATCGGCAACAGCGGACAGGTGGCGATCAAATACCCGGGTATTCAAATGCTGAAACTGCATCGCGCTGAAAATAAAAACTATCTTTTTGTAGACCTGCTGATTGGCGCTGAAACAAAACCGGGCACTTTTCAAATCATTCTATCCGGTAACGGCAATAAACAATCCATTCCTTTTACACTGAAAAAAAGAAGCACTGAGAATGGCAGAACAAGGGTGAAAGGCGTCACCGCCAGAGACCTGGTTTACCTGATCATGCCCGACCGTTTCAGCAATGGCGATCCATCCAATGATCATTTTGATGATATGCGTGATAAGGGCCACGACCGCGATAATCCTTTTGACCGGCACGGGGGCGACCTGAAAGGTATCCAGAACCACCTTCCTTACCTGGAAGAGCTGGGAGTGACAACGCTATGGATGACGCCGGTGGTGGAGAATGATATGACCCGTACCATGGAAGGAGGTGTCAGCCGCAGTACTTACCATGGCTATGCATTTACGAATCATTACGAGATCGACAAACGGTTTGGTGGCAATACCGCTTATCATGAGCTGGTACAAGCTGCCCATGCCAAAGGAATGAAGGTCATCCAGGATGCCGTGTATAACCATGTGGGCAATGACCATTGGTTTATCCGTGATATGCCCATGAAGGATTGGGTGAACCAATGGCCGGCTTATACAAATACTTCGTACAAGGATCAGCCCCTGGTTGATCCCTATGCATCTGCTATTGATAAAAGAGTTTCTGTAGATGGATGGTTCACACCTTTTCTGGTGGACCTGAACCAACGCAATCCTTTCGTATCCAATTTCCTGATCCAATATGCCATCTGGGCAACGGAAGAATTTGGAGTCGATGGCTGGAGGGTGGATACTTATTTCTATAGCGACCCCGTCTTTTTGAATAAGATCAATGAGGCCCTGCTTAAAGAATTTCCGGCTGTTACCGTTTTTGGGGAGACATGGGTTCAAACTGTTACCAACAGTGCCTATTTCTGTGAGAACAATATGAATATCCCCTTCAAACATAATTGCCAGGGGGTGACTGATTTTCCGGTTTATTTCTCTCTGGTAGATGCATTGAAACAACCTTATGGCTGGAACGAAGGCGTGAATCGTTTGTACCAGGTACTGGCACAGGACCTGCTGTATAAAAATCCGATGCGGAACTGTATTTTCTTAACCAATCATGACCTGGACCGGATCTATTCTGTGATTGGCGAAGATTTTGATCGTTTTAAAATGGGAATGAACCTGCTGCTGACCCTGCGCGGCATCCCGCAAATGTATTATGGAGATGAAGTACTGATGAAAAACTTCAAGGATCCCAGTGATGCAGAAGTGAGAAAAGATTTTCCCGGCGGTTGGCCCAACGATAAAGCCAAAGACAACCGCTTCATTAAAGAGGGGAGGAGTGATAAACAGGAAGAAGCATTTCAGCATATCAGCCGCCTGGCTCAATTCAGAAAGACTTCTTCTGCCATCGGCTCCGGAAAAATGATGCAGTACCTGCCAAAAGATGGTCTGTATGTTTACTTCCGCTATGACCAGCAGCAAACGGTGATGACCATCAGTAATACAGGCGATAAAAAAATCAAGCCTGACTGGAATTGGTACCAGGAGCGGGTAAAAGGATTTACACAGGCCCGTAACGTGGTGACGGGAAAAGTAAAAGCTTTATCCGATATCGAACTGGATCCGAAAGAGAGTTATGTGATGGAGTTGCTTAAATAACAAAGTTCACCAGGAGTTTGCTGCCATAAGTGCCCCATTCATCTGCCAGTTTACCGAGACGGGACATCATTTCAGTTCTTGTCACCTTCTTTCCTTTTGAAGGAGGAGTAACCGGCTTCATGTTCACGCCATTCACTTCTACCTTGGTGGCAAACCAGGTGCAATGCAAACGGGGTATACCCACACCCAGTATCATCCCGGGTAAGCCGTGCAAACCTTCAGGACCTCCATTGATCAGTAATTCATCACTGTAAAAAGCAAAGACAGTAATAGAATCATTGATAAGACCAATGGCTTTCCTGCATTCATATCCCGCAATATTCCGGAGATCGGTCGTGATCTTCCATTTAATTTTCAGGAGACTGTCTTCCATCAGGAAAGTCTCTTCAAAAACCGGTTTCTGACTGATCGTGCGGCCAGATGCATACTCATTGTACACTACATTTTTGTCAGCTACAGGCCTCCACCACATACGAGGGTCAACAGGTACTTCTTTACCGGGTTTGTAAACAGAACGGGCAGTATCTCCGGTAAATTCATAATAACTCAGAATGGATACCGGGTAACGGTCCTTGTTCTGCTCATACCAGCTGTCATTTTCCTGCAGGTCCTTCATCAGTTGACGGACACTGGTGGTTTTTTCGTATTCCACTTTGATCGAAGAAAAGAAATTGGCCTGGGCCAGGAGGCTGGTACTGCTCAGGAGCAGACTGACGGCTATGATTACTGTTTTCATTATTTAGGTTGTGTTCCGGGTGATTGATTGAATGACCATTCAAAGCGCAGCAGGAAATAACGGCTGATCCGCTGGTATCTGTCATCACTAACGAAAGTGTTACTGATATTCCGGGTAAAACCTTTGTTATCGTCCAGTAAGTCATTGGCAGAAAAACTGATTTTGCCGGTATCTTTCTTGAAAATCTTTTTGCTGATCCCTGCATTCCAAACCACCAGGTTCACATTGCTGGCAAAAGCCTGTATGCGTTGGCGGAGGTCTGCATTCAGGTTGGTATAGACTTCCAATTTCCAAGGCAGGGTTACTTCCGCATTGAAGTTTCCTCCATAGCTGAAATAATTATTGTCGATGGCATTGTTCAGGGATGATTTGGAACTGTTATATCCTATCCGTGGAGAAAGACTGAAGTCGAACTTATCTTCTTTTGAAATACCTAAATCCAGATTGGCGCTGAAGGTAAAGGATTGGGTCAGGGCTTTCTGTCCGTTCACGAAATTATTAAAACGGCTGCCGTTTCCATTCAAGCCAAATCCGTAATTCGGTTTGCCATTGCCCTTGCTCTTGTTGAAATTCGCCCAGAGGAACCAGTTCCGGTTACCGTTTACATTCACGGGGTAATAAGTTCTTTTACCGGTTGTTTCATCCACGGTATTGAACTGTGTAATGGCATTTTGCTGAACAGTATAAGAGAAACTGAGTCCCAACCATTGTTGCGATAATACTTTATACTGGTTAATATAAACGGAGGTCTGGTGATTGAATCCCACTTTCAGATCAGGATTTCCTTTATACTCATTCAGGGGATCCGTATTATCCCGCAGGGGTTGTAACTGGCTGATATTCGGCTGAACAGTATTGCCACGGTAGTTGATCCCGATATTAAACTGTGCCTTGGGCATAAAATTAATCTGTGCCTGAGGCGTCACATTGAAGAAGCGGTAATTATTGATGGTATTATCATCCAGATTTTTCAGGTTGAGTTTGATATCAGAGATACCCGTACCAATACCCGCTCTCATTTTTTTACCGGTGTACCTGAAAATCGCATTACCACTGTTTGAAAATGCATCCAGTTCAAAATTGTTACTGAAATCTGTGATCAGATCTTCATATTTTCCATTCAGGCTTTTTTCGAATGTATTGCGCAGGGAACGGGAATGGTTTTTATTCCAGGCATAGTCCATCACCAGCATCCACTTATCAGACAGCGGCTCCATGAAACTGCTCTTGATACCAATGGTGGTGGATCGGCCATCAAAGAGTTTCTGCTGATCAATGGTGTCGGTACGGTTATACTGGCCATTCGCATCATAATAGCGGATACGGGTCAGGTTCAGTCCGTCGTTATCATCATCCGTTACCCCAAACCTGAATACGGTTTGCCACTGCCTGTTTTTCTTTTTAAAGAGTTGTTTATAGGTCAGCTGATTATCCAGCTGTGTTCTTTTGGTATTATTATCAAAGTAGTTGAAACTCTGGTTCACGGTATCCAGGTCGGTCCCGATGAATTCACTGTTATTGGTACCAAAACTCTTTCCCAGTTTATAAGTATGGGTAATTACAAATTTTAAGGAAGCCAGTGAATCCAGTTTGATTTCATATTTTCCATTGGTGGAGTGCTGCTGACTGAGGTTATCCCGGGTGGTATAACGGTTGCTATAGGTAATACCAGTGGGCAAAATGTTTTGGGTCAGTGTAGTGCCGGTATTGGTTGTTCCCAGGCGGTTGTAGCGGTAAGAGAGGTTGATATTTTGTTTGTCTGCATTCCATTTATTACTGAAAAGAGCGCCACCGGTCCAGGCATTTGGCAATCCCCGCAGACTCCAGTCGTTGAATTCATCATTACCACCAAAGCTGTAATAAAAACCGCTCAGCTCATCATATTCATAGTCGTTTTCAATACCCAGTTTCTGCCGGTCTTCCCAGTTCAGGCTGCCTGCATTCACATTGGTACGGGTGCCATAGGCGGCAATTTTCTTTTTCCCTACAAAGCGGTTATACATCAACCGGCCTTCATAGTATTTATTGAAATCCGTCCCGGCTGCTACTTTTCCAAAAGCACCTTTTTTGGCATCTTCTTTTAGTTTGATATTGACGGTCTTCCCTTCGTTACCCGTACTCATACCCGTCATGTTTTGCTGATCGGTCTTGGTTTCAAAGACCTGTACTTTATCCACGGCTTTTGCGGAAATATTCTGTGTGGCCATGGTAGGATCATCCCCAAAAAATTCTTCACCGTCTACCAATACTTTATCCACCCGCTTACCCTGAGCAACAATTTCCCCTTTGGCATTCACAGAAAAACCCGGTAGTTTTTTCAGCAGATCTTCCACCGTAGCACCTTCTTTTACTTTGAAACTATCGGCCACAAATTCGGTGGTGTCGCCTTTGATACGGATGGCGCCTACAGTTTTAATAATTACAGCATCGAGTAATTTACTGGCGGGTGTCATGCTGATAGGACCGGTATTCAGGTTGCCTTTCAGCGTCAGTTCATCCATGTAGTCGGCAAACTTGGGATAGGTAATCAGCAATACATACTGACCGGTATCAGTGGATGGCAACTGAAACCTGCCTTCTTTATTTGATCGGGTAAAAGCTACAAGAGTGGAGTCTGCTTTTCGTAAAAGACTGATCGAAGCAAGAGAAAGAGATTTCTTTTCTGTGGTGTCGGTAACAGATCCGCTGATAGTGCTTTTCTGGGCCTTAAGGGCTGAACAAAATAGCAGGAACAACAGGGCCGAAGCGGCTTGTTTTAACATGGCTGGTAATTGGTTTGATCCGGAAATGACCTGTTTGGTTGCTACTATCCGGAGCTATACTTTAGGAAACGGTGCAAAATCGGGCTTTTCTTTCAGGGTCCCGGAAAACGAGTGCTTTGGGAATGTTAAACTTTCATCAAAATGATGTAAGTTGGTGATATACAATCATCCCACAAATCCTCCGAATGCCGACCAGTAAGAAAAAATCTGCCAGCAAATTACAGCAGGATAACGAGCAAGCTTCCGCAAAATTGCCTGCGGCGAGTACAACAGTACAGGCGGTCGCTAAACGGTATGAAGAAACGGAATTTGTTGATACCACTAAGTCGGTTTGGAATTATTCATTACTCACTCCCGAAGATGTGACCAATTATCAAAACGGCACAAATTATCAGCTATATAAAAAATTCGGGTCACATTCCATTCAGGTGAATGGCACCTGGGGAATGTATTTCTGTGTTTGGGCTCCTAATGCCAGTGCTGTATCTGTGAAAGGGAATTTCAACGACTGGAAAAACCATGAGTATGAATTATACCCCCGTTGGGATAAAAGCGGTATCTGGGAAGGATTTATCCCCGGTTTCAAATTAGGAGAAGCTTACAAGTATCATATCATTGGTTATGCCAAACGAGCGCTGGATAAAGGAGATCCTTTTGCCAACTTCTGGGAAAAAAGACCACAAACGGCCAGCATCACCTGGGATATGTATTATGAATGGAAAGATGCAGCATGGATGAAGAACAGGAAAAAGAAAAATGCTCTTGATGCACCCTGGTCAGTGTATGAATTACACCTGGCCAGTTGGCAGCGACCTGTAAAAGATGATGAAGAAGCCTATAACAGTTATGACCAGATCACAGAAACACTGGTACCCTATATAAAGGAACTTGGATTTACCCATATTGAACTGATGCCGGTAATGGAACATCCATTCGATGGCAGCTGGGGTTACCAGTGTACCGGTTATTTTGCCGCTACATCAAGATTTGGTGATCCACAGGGATTGATGCGGCTGATTGATGCCTGTCACCAGGCCGGGATCGGTGTGATCCTCGACTGGGTGCCTTCTCATTTTCCCTATGATGCACATGGATTATTCATGTTCGATGGTACTCATACTTATGAGTATGCGGATATGCGGAAAGGGTTTCACCCGGACTGGAACAGTTATATTTTCAATTACAAAAGGGGAGAGGTTAAATCATTCCTGATCAGCAGTGCCCGTTACTGGTTTGATCTTTTTCATATTGATGGTATCCGGGTAGATGCGGTTTCCTCCATGCTCAAACTCAATTATTCCCGCGAGCACGGTCAATGGGAACCTAATGAACATGGCGGTGACGGAAACCTGGAAGCCATTGCTTTTATCAGTGACCTCAACGCCACCATCTACCGTGATTTTCCGGATGTACAAACCATTGCCGAAGAAGCGACTGACTGGCCCGGAGTCAGCAAACCCACTTTTGAAGGCGGTCTGGGCTTTGGCATGAAGTGGATGATGGGCTGGATGCATGATACCCTGGACTATTTCAAATTCGATCCGGTATTCCGCCAGTTTCACCAGAATAAGTTTTCATTCAGTATGATGTATTACTATGATGAAAACTTTATGCTACCCTTCAGTCATGATGAAGTAGTTCATGGCAAAAGCCCCATGCTGTATAAAATGCCGGGAGATGAGTGGCAGAAGTTTGCCAACCTGCGACTGCTATATACCTACATGTGGGCCCACCCTGGCGCCAAGCTGCTCTTTATGGGGAATGAATTCGGACAAACCAGTGAATGGAATTATAAATCAGAATTGCCCTGGGAATTGTTACAATTCGATTGTCACCGTTTACTGAAAGATTGTGTATCTGAACTCAACCGTTTGTTGAAGGCCGAGCCAGCCATGCACCAGCAACAATTCAACATGGAAGGGTTTGAATGGGTGGATCTGAACCACCGGGAAGAATCGGTGGTGGTCTTCAAAAGAAAAGGGAAAAAGAAAAAGGATGACCTCCTGGTAATGCTGAACCTGACTCCGATGGTGCGGAATGACTGGGAAGTCTGGGTAAGTGATAAGCCTTATACAGAGGAAATCTTCAATAGTGACAGCAAAAAATACTGGGGCACCGGGGATGTTTACAACCCCGACATCCGCTGCGAACTAGTTGATAAGAATCAAAAAATGTACAAGCTGACCGTAAATTTACCAGCGCTTTCCGGGATCATCCTGAAATAATACTATTTTGGAACGATTTTAGCTGATTTGTAGCCGGTTAAGCTTTGATTCATCCATCGCAAATAATAACTTGCATGTGTAGCTATTTTAAATCCATCCTAAATAAAGCCCTATGAGACGTATTTTTTTAACCTGCGGTATTGCCCTGGCGGTGTGGCCGGCATTTTCCCAGAATGATACATTCACGCAACAGGCAGGAATCAGCGCCAATCCCCCGGTAGACAGCGGAGATTATTTTTTGCAGAAAGGTCTGCAGGAAAAACAAAATGGTCGCCGCCTCGAATCCCTGAAAAATTTTGAAAAAGCAGTACGCTATGATGCCAACAGCAAGCCCATTGTAAATGAGCTGGCACTGGCCTATCATGATTTACGCAAATACAACCTGGCACTGGAGAACTACAAAAAACTGGTGACCATGGGAGACGAGAGCCCCGAACTCTTTAAAAAATTAATGCTGCTTTCTTATCAGCTGAAACAGCAGGATGATGTATTGCTGTATGCCGACAAACTGAAGAAGGCCGATCCGAACGAGAAAGTGGCTTTTTATGTTGGCCGCGTACACTACGATAATGATAATTACGGAGAAGCAATTAAGTACCTCAATATTGCAGAGAAAGAAGATCCCGCCAATGCAGAGATCCCTTATCTGATCGCACACAGCTATGCAGACATGATGAACTACAAGCTGGCAGTACCGTATTTCAAAAAAGCCCTCGAGCTGAAACCCACCGAAGCCTACTGGACCTATGAACTGAGCCTGATCTGTTATGCCATGCATGCAGATAAGGATGCCCTCAAGTACATGCTGGAAGCAGGGGAGAAGGGGCTGAAAAAGGATAATGATTACCTGGAGAACCTGGCCATTGCTTACCTCAATATCGGTGACCTGGACAAAGGCGTGGAAATGCTGAATGAAATCCTGAAAAGAAAACCAAGTGATCTGAATATCCTCGGTATGGTGGCCGAAGCCTACTATGGTAAAGCCAAGTTTGACCTGGCCATGCAGTACTGGGATAAAATGCTGGAATACGATAAAGAAAATGCATCTGCCCTTTACATGATTGGGATGTGCTACCAGCGCAAAGGCGGTAAGGAGAATACAGAAAAGGGAATCAGACTTTGTGATAAAGCCATTGAAATGGATCCTTCCCTGGCTAGTTTGAAACAGAAGAAGATGATGGCGGGTTTGTAGAGCAGTCAGCCCCCATCCCCTAAAGGGGAGCTGTTAGTTGATAGTAAGAAACATATTTAAAAAGGGCGTCAATTCAATATTGACGCCCTTTTTTTATACATTTTTGTTTTTACGAATCTTGGTAATGGCCCCTCTTAATTGTCTCCTGCGTTCTTCAGATATATGACTATCGACTAAAGACTATCGACTAACGACTGCTCTCACATTCTCTCCGGCACCCGAATTCCCATCAACCCCATTCCCGAAGCAATCACATTTGCCGTCATGGCTGCCATGCGAAGACGTAAGCTTTTCTTTTCATCCGATTCTGCATTCATTACTGAATGTTCGGTATAGAAAGTATTGAATGTTTTTGCCAGGTTAAATACATAGATGGCAATCACGGAAGGATTATGTTCTGCCACCGCCTGTTCCAGTACAATGGGGTATTGTTCCAGGAGGATGATCAGGTCTCTTTCCAGTTTCAATAAACTTTCATTGGATGCAGATGGGCTATCATAGGCAAAACCTGCTTCAGTTGCTTTCCTCAATACAGACTTGATCCTGGCATGTGTGTATTGCACAAAAGGTCCGGTGAAGCCATGAAAATCGATGGACTCTTCCGGGTTAAAGATCATCCGTTTTTTGGGATCCACTCTGAGCAGGAAAAACTTCAGGGCACCCAGGGCAATGATATCATAGAGTTCTTTCAGTTCTTCCGGAGTAAAGTCTTTTACCTTTCCCAGCTCTTCTGTCTTGGCCCTTGCCACATTCACCATTTCTTCCACCATATCATCGGCATCCACCACGGTGCCTTCTCTTGTTTTCATCCGGCCATCTGGTAATTCCACCATGCCATAACTGAGGTGATAAATACCGGCGGCTCCGGGGATGCCCAGTTTTTCACAAATCAGTTTGAGTACTTTGAAATGGTAGTTTTGTTCGTCTGCCACCACATAGATGCTTTGTTCGCAGCCAAACTCTTCCTGTTTTTGTGCGGCCAGTCCGATATCCTGGGTGATATAAACTGCTGTACCGTCTTTTCTTTGTACTACTTTTTCATCCAGTCCGTCAGCGGTCAGGTCAATCCACACACTGCCATCTTCTTTTTGCGTAAATACTTTTTTGGCCAGACCATCCTGTACGGCTTTTTTGCCCAGCAGGTAGGTATCGCTTTCGTAATAAGTTTTATCAAAATCAGCTCCGATACGGTTGTAAGTAATATCAAAACCACTGTAGACCCAGCTGTTCATTTGTTTCCAGAGAGCAATCACTTCCGGTTTACCGGCTTCCCAGTCCACCAGCATTTGCTGGGCAGCTTTCATGATGGGAGCGGCTGCTTCCGCTTCTTTTTTATCCATCCCTTTTTCAATCAGTTCGGCCATCTGCTCTTTTTGAACGATGCCAAACTTCACATAATAGTCTCCTACGAAATGATCGCCCTTCGTGCCGGTACTTTCAGGCGTACTGCCATTGCCATATAGCTGCCAGGTGACCATACTCTTGCAGATATGAATCCCCCGGTCATTGGAGATACAGGTCTTGTAAACTTCATGTCCGCTGTGTTTGAGAATAGCAGCCGTACTCCATCCCAGGAAAATATTCCGGAGATGGCCGAGGTGCAAAGGTTTATTGGTATTGGGGGAAGCATATTCCACCATTACTTTTTTGCCAATTAGCGGACGGGATCCAAAGCCGGTCTGCAGATAATGATCGTTCAGAAAGCGATTCCAGTAGGCATCTGCTACGGATAAATTCAGAAAGCCTTTGATCACATTGAATGCGGTAAACAATCCCGGGTTTTTCTGTACCAGATCGGTACCCAGTTCCTGTCCCAGCTGTTCCGGTGACTTTTTCAGTTGCTTTACAAAACTGAAGAGCACAATGGTATAATCGCCTTCAAATTCAGGTTTGGTGGAATTGATGGTCAGTTCTGTCTCAGCCGCCTCATAGCCGTACAACTCTTTCAGCGAAGCCTGTAATAATGGTTTGATATCCTTGATAATACTCATCCGGTCTTGTTTAGCGTGCAAAATTACGATTATTAAAGGGTATTAAGTATTGCTTGCCCGCCCTAGCCTTGGCGAAGGTGGGGGTATTGGATATTAAGATATTGGGATATTAGGATATTGATTACAAAGGGGCTGATCCCTGCCGACTGACTGTCTGCCAACTGATGACTGATGACTGTCGACAGATAGACTGATGACTGTCGACTGAATTTTTCCTTACTTTGCCGCCATGCGCCGCCATATCCATAGCGCCCGAGATTTTGTACTGCCCATCATCGACTTTTTTTATCCCCCCTTTAAAAAGCTGATGAACCTGCAGACTTTTCGCTATGCAGCATCGGGAGGGGGTAATACCCTGCTGGGACTGATCGTTTATTATATCGGCTTCAAATACATATTTGCAGAGAAGACATTTGAGTTTGGCTTCTTTGCTTTCAAAGGACACATTGCAGCATTGGCCCTTTCCTTTCTGGTTACATTTCCGGTGGGATTTTTTATGTCGAAATATGTCGTGTTCAGTGACTCGAACATGAAGGGGAGGGTTCAGTTATTCCGGTACCTGATGATTTGTTTGTTCAACCTGGCACTGAATTATATTCTTTTGAAAGTACTGGTGGAAACCCTGCATATCTATCCCGTCTTAGCACAGGTGCTCACAATTTGTGTAGTAGTCTTATTCAGTTATATCGCCCAGCGGAATTATTCATTCAAAGCTGCTCCAGAAGATGCCTCTAAAAGCTAAAGTCGGTTGATTCCACTTTTACTGCCAGTCTGCCTTCACAATTACTCCGGATTATCAGGTGTTGCTGCAGGGGATAGATCCCTGCCAAACGGATGTCCTGAATGGATCCCATACTTCTTACTCCCTTGCTCAGTTCCCGGTTGAGTTGCTGGTTAAGGGTCGTTTTGGCACTGTCGATATAAGCACCCATTTCAAAACGGGCATATTTGCTTATTTCTTTGGTGATCTTTTTATCAAAGAGCCAGTCGGCTGAACCCAGGAGAATGTTTTTTGACTTGATATCGAATTCAATATCTTTTACTTCCAGACTTCTTTTCGCAGAATCATAAACGGGTTTACCGGTAAGATAGAATACCCCGGTATTGGTACCGGAGAAATTAATTTTGATCACCAGTTTATCAAATCCACCTCCATAAACCCGGCAGCTGTCGAGGATGAATTTTTTCTTGACAAATCCCTTTTTGAAATCGAATTCCTTCCCCACGATCTGCTGGTTCATGATCATGCTCAGTGAATCATAATTCAGCATCGCATCCAGGAAGATGGAGAATCCTTCTTTATTGCTGTAACTGCCCATATTCGGTACCCATGAACTTTTTTCAACAGGTCTTTCAAAACTGATCATGGGTTTGGCAGAAAGGCCGAGACTGATATCCAGCCGGTCCTTATTAATAGTCAGGGTATTGATCCTGAATTTTTGCGGATTCATCTGCAGCCAGCCCAGTCCGTAGAGGTTATATACTTTATTCAGCTGGTCCCATACCTGCTGGAATTTTGATTTCAGATCAACCGTTCCGTAGGATTTTTCAAGTTCTTTTTTGGAAGCATCGAGTTCGGTGACCAGTCCCTTTAATACCTGTTTGGTGATATCCTGTCCCCAGAAACAGACCTCACATTTGTCCAGTGGTTCGGGTTCATTTCTTTTAATAAACACTTTTACTTTATAATCAGGCTGCACACTAAGGGCGCTGAGAAAGGATACATTCACTCTTCTTTCCGGTTCGCTGAAACCACAGCGGCAGGCGGGGGTCCAGGGGGATACAACGGTGCCATTCACACAGAGCCGGGTGGAGCCAACGATTTTATAATAGCCGGTAAAGCCCAGAGTAAGGGTATTACCAACACCGGTGATTTTTAAAGGGCTTCTCCGGAAAGAGTATTTATAGCGAACATCGCAGCCATCCTGTACCCATTCATCGGGGTATTTGGGTGAGGTAAACAGGGTATCCACGCTTTTTTCTGCCATGGAAAAAAGCGGTTTCAGGTTCACCTGAATGGGAATATTGATTTCAGATTCCGGCAATGAATCCAGCCGGAAATTCCCCGGCGACAGATCGGGTTTGGCAGGGTCTATTTTTTGGGACCAGGAGAGGGTGGAAATTAAGATGACGGCGGTAAGAATAATTCCTTTCATTCGGTTAATTGACGCGTAAAATTAACCAAATGGAGGGAAAAGAAATGTGAAGATTGGGTACTAAGGTTGACAACTCTTAGAGTAGTCAACCTTAGTATTTCAGTCACTTACCCAAAAATCGGGCGACTTTCGACCTCTCTTTATTGTTCTTTTTTGAAACTTCAGTTTGGTCCCGGCTATTTCATGTAAGCGCTCAAAACCGAGGCAATTTTGCTCAGCTCCAGCCCAATTCCGGATCCAACCAGCAACTGCCCTTTGGATTCGGGCATCTGAAAACATCACAGTGGTTCATCACTCATCAGGATAACCCAGGTGGGAACCTGTACCGTGGTCTGAACAAGCCTGCTTTTGAAATATTCATACATCAGGGCAACGCGACCCCTAGTGGCACTTTGGAAATAGCTGTCACTGATTTCAATCTCCCGGTAACGAGAGACTGCTTCCAGTTGATTTTTTTTGTTGGTATTAAAAAAGGCGATCTTACCGTAATAAGGCTTTGCATACCTGGGATTCTTTATCGTGATATTGTAAAAAATGAAATTTCCTTTCTTGAATTGTTTCTGCATGTAGATGATCACTTTCGACATGTCAGCCGAACTGGCGATCATGATTTTTTTGGTGTTAGCCCTCAGTCCCTTTTCGGAAAGACTGAAAAAATCGCCGGCATTAACCGTGAAGTTTTGTTCGCTGAAAGTAATGGACGTGTTATTCTCTGTTTTATTTTTCTCAATGGGCACATTTAAAGAGCCACAGGAGTTGAATAAAAGGCTACAGCAGGATGCCAGCAATACAATGTTTAATTTCATGATCTAGATTTTGATGATTTTAAAATATTTGGGTCCGAAGTATTGGGTCTTGTAATAAATACGGCTTGATTCTGAGGAAATGGACTGGCGGGTATATAAAAGCACTTTCCCATTTTTGGCAACAGAGCATCGTGTTCCATTACTGGATCCGCCATCTGCATTCCTGTCATCCGTGTCGCCATCCCTGTCTCGTTCATTATTGTCACCATCCTTGTCGCGATCATTATTGTCGCCATCCCTGTCACGGTCATTATCACCCCCTTTCTTTTTCCGGTTATTATTTTTTCCTTTTCTGATCCTGTCAGACGATCCGCCGGCCTGGTTTCTATCATTGTTGCTGCCATCGTCAAGACGATCATCATTGTCTCCATTCCGGTCGCGGTCGTTCATGCCTCCATCCAGTAATCTTGTGATGCAGTTACTGCCGATTGCATAAATCTTATCCGTGGTTACCAATAGCGGGCATTTCAGACTGTCGGCTATGAACTGAATCCGCTGCTCAGTACTTTTTGGTTCCAGGTATGAGAATTCAGACCCCTGGCAATATGCCGGGGGGATTCTTAGCAAGAGCAACAGAGACATAAGCAAGGCTGTTTTCATTTGTCGTTCGTTTATGTAAAGGCAGTTTTTTTTCATTGTCAAGGATTGTTATGTACAGGTCAGCAAAGCACTGAATAAAATAATTTTCTGTTTCAGCCTTCGCTATAGATGTAAGTGTTTGCTGATTCCCATAACAACCGTATCAGATTTTGAAATGGCTATACGGTTCTGAAATAGGCGTTAGCGCAATCAGACAAATTAATTTCAATGGCGGCAACTATTCAGCCGTGTTATGACTATATTTCTTTAGGTGAAAACACCTTTTTTTGGAGCTATCAATGTTATTGGTATAAAAGAGGGTTAGTGGGGCCTGAAAAGACCTTATCGTGGCATTTCGCTTAAATTGATCGTGGCCTTTTCCGGAATCAACATATGCATCTCATGATCTATGAGAATATAACTTTCAAATGCGGCTGCATCTGGAAGGGGAAGCGCTTGCAACACTATCCCGCAATTGAGTTTATTGTGGCTGATTGGAAGGGATGATTCGGGAGGTAACCATTTTATTTTTGACCCGTGTGTAACCCGTTGCAGGAAGAAAAATGGTCATTTGTTCAATCAAACCAGGCACTGGTTATCCCTGGCGAAAAATTCAGGAATTGGGAAACCCTGAAATTGATTTCTCCATACAAATACTCGTTTCCTCCATCCCGATATACTGACCATAATTAGGAATAACCATATAACCCGCATTCCGATACAGGATGGCAGCTTCCGGCTGTCGGTTACCCATTTCCAAAACCATCCTGCTGTATCCGATCTCAGCCGCCCATTTTTCTAAACCCGACAGCACCGCCCTTCCCACACCCTTACCACGGAATTCATCCGCAACAAACATACGTTTCACTTCCACGGATTTTTCATCAAAGGGTTTAAAGCAACCACAGCCTGCCGGCATTTGATTTATATAAATCAGGATGACATGTTGTATATGATCGATACTGTTGAACTGACTATAGAAATCCTGTAAAGCACCATATTGCTGCTGCAGGTATTGATTGAGGCGATGGACCAATTGTTGAAAATCAGGATCGGTACTGTTGGTTCGTTTTAAAAGCATGGGGATTGGGTTATTAAGATATTGAGTTATTAAGATATTGGGATATTATGATATTTAGATATTAGGATCTTTCGAGCGAGCGGACTGTCGACTGAAGACTGAAGACTGTCGACTGTCGACTGAAGACTGCCTACTGATCCCTCGGGTTCTTCCACTGTAGCATCAATCTCTCAATGGTCCCCTCAATCCTTTTGGCCCTGGTTTCTTCTTTTTTGGCAGTCACGATCCACTCCACATATTCTCTTTTGTGACTGAAGGCCAGGGAATGAAAATAGGCCGCTTCTTTTTTATGTTTTTTAAATGCCGTTGCGAGATCAGGAGGAAGGATGATTTCTTTAGTAGCGGAGTTCGCCCATTTAAATATTTCCCTTTCCACTGCTGGTTTCGATTCCTTCTTTTTATCAGCCTCCGTTTTTACTCTAAAGCCAAAGGCCGACCAGGTTTCATTCAAAGATATCAGATTGAGCCAGGTTAGTTTGTCTTCCTCCGCCTTCAGGCAATCCCAACCTTTATCCCTGGTTAAATCTGTTTGTATTTTCGAACTCCCCTTGGGATAGTAGATCCAAACGGTCATACCGGTTTGCAGCATCCGCATCAGTTTACTCAGCTCCTTTTTCAGTTGTGCCTGGTTCTTTACAAACCAATGTACCTGGTCAGTACCCTTTCCGTTTTCGCAGAAAAGCACATCAGGCGGGAGTTTACCCAAATCTTTTTTAAAAGTAGCCGGGGCATTGAGTGTGAATAGTTTATTCCCCGCTTTAATCCGGAGTTTATCGCAAACTGCAGTGGCCATTATAATGTTTTATCCAAATTTACCGGATCGGATGGACAATAATTTCACCCGCTTTAATTTTTTAAAACAGGAACGAATGCAGAACTTTAGTAACTAAACCTTTTCCCATGCGCATCCTCCTTATCTGCCTTTGCTTTTTAGCACCTTTTCTTTCGCGGGCTCAACAACAAGCCGGACCGGAAGCAGAACAGTTTTTTAGTATGGCCATGAGCCAGATCAATAGTAAACATGTTGGCTGGATCAATCGGACGGCAGCCGATACAAATTTCAATAATTTAAGCCAGCAGCTGCTGAGCCGAAAAGCAAAAGCCTATGGGAGCATCTATTCTATAACCGCCGAACAAGATATTCAGGCACTGGTTTTTCTGGTATTGATGCAGGCTTCCAAATCAGCGAATGAAGAAATCCGGGCTATCATGGAAAAAGTGAAGTCGGATAATGAGAAAAAGAAAAAACTAAGGGAAGCACAGGAAATCATCAAGAATAATCAGCAAATCAGCGTTGCACAATATGATTCATTCAACCTGGTCCTGTACAAACCAGCTATTAAACAAAATGTAGTAGTCAATCAGAATAATGCATCCGTCAATCAAAGAACGGTCAGCCGGCAGGATATCAATACCCTGGCTGAAAAGCTGGGCCGCGAACTGGATTCCATGAATGAAATGAGTGAAATGAACAGCCTCCGTCTCCAGATGTACATGGACCGGGTTTCCAAAATGCAAAGCACAATTTCGAACATTATGAAGAAAATTGACTCCACCAAAAACCAGATCGTCCAGAACCTCAAATAGGCAGGGTTCAGCACCTGTATCTCACCATTTTACACCTGTCATCTTGTGTCGCTACTGCTTTTACGGGTGCCACTGAAAGCAGACTTTGCCTGTTTTACTGACAAAATTGCACATTCCTGTCAGGCGGCATAATCGTTGATAATCAACAGTACATAAATACATTAACTATGGCAAAGATCATTGGAATTGACCTTGGAACCACTAACAGTTGTGTGTCCGTAATGGAAGGCAACGAACCGGTGGTAATCGCCAACGACGAGGGACGCCGCACAACCCCCTCAGTTGTAGCGTTTTTGAAGAACGGCGAGCGCAAAGTGGGTGACCCGGCCAAACGCCAGGCCATTACCAACCCACAAAATACCATCGCATCCGTGAAGCGTTTCATGGGCCGCCGTTTTGATGAGGTGACCGAGGAAATCAGCCACTGGAGCTATAAAGTGGCAAAAGGTGACAATAATACCGTACGAATTGACATAGATGGCAGGCTCTATACCCCACAGGAAATTTCTGCGATGGTGCTTCAGAAAATGAAGAAAACCGCCGAGGATTACCTGGGCCATGAAGTAACTGAAGCCGTGATTACCGTACCGGCTTATTTCAATGATGCCCAGCGCCAGGCCACCAAGGAAGCTGGTGAAATTGCCGGTCTGACTGTTCGCCGGATCGTGAATGAACCAACAGCAGCTGCCCTGGCCTATGGTTTGGATAAAGCCCGACACGACCAGAAGATCGCTGTATTTGATCTCGGTGGTGGTACATTCGATATTTCCGTACTTGAACTCGGAGATGGTGTTTTTGAAGTTAAGAGTACCAATGGTGATACCCACCTGGGTGGTGATGATTTTGATAAAGTGGTGATGGACTGGCTGGCCGATGAATTCAAAAAAGATGAAGCCATCGACCTGCGCAAAGATCCTATGGCCCTGCAGCGTTTGAAAGAAGCCGCAGAGAAAGCCAAAGTGGAACTGTCTTCCTCCTCCGAAACAGAGATTAACCTGCCTTATATCACCGCCGTGGATGGCGTTCCCAAACACCTTGTGAAAAAGCTGTCCCGTGCGAAGTTTGAATCACTGGCCGATAATCTTTTCGCCCGCTGTCTGAAGCCCTGCGAAGCCGCATTGAAAGATGCCGGATTGAGCACTTCACAGATTGACGAAGTGATCCTGGTAGGAGGTTCTACCCGTATCCCTAAAGTGCAGGAAATTGTAGAAAAATTCTTTGGCAAGAAACCTAATAAAGGAGTGAACCCCGATGAAGTGGTAGCCGTTGGTGCTGCTATACAGGGTGCGGTTTTAACCGGAGAAGTGAAAGATGTATTGCTGCTGGATGTAACCCCATTATCACTGGGTATTGAGACCATGGGTAGTGTCATGACTACCCTGATCCCCAGCAACACCACCATCCCGACAAAAAAATCAGAGGTATTCTCCACTGCCAGCGATAACCAGCCCGGTGTGGAAATCCACGTACTCCAGGGCGAACGCCCCATGGCTAATCAGAACAAGAGCCTGGGCCGATTCAATCTATCAGATATTCCACCGGCACCCCGCGGTGTACCACAGATCGAAGTGATTTTTGATATTGATGCCAATGGTATCCTGCATGTAACGGCTAAAGACAAAGGCACCGGTAAGGAACAAAAGATCCATATCGAAGCCGGATCGGGTCTGAGCAAAGATGAAGTAGAACGCATGAAGGCCGAGGCCAAGGCCAATGAAGCAACTGATAAGGCCGAGCGTGAAAAAGTGGATAAACTGAACCAGGCCGACAGCCTCATATTCCAGACCGAGAAGCAATTGAAAGATTATGGCGATAAGATCCCTGCCGATAAAAAAGGCGCCATCGAACAGGCTGCTGAGAAACTGAAAGAAGCTCATAAAGCACAGGATCTTCCTTTAATTGATACAGCCATGACTGCCCTCAATGCTGCCTGGACGGCTGCCAGTGAGGATATGTACAAGGCAACACAGGATCAACCCGGTGCCCAACCAGGTGCTGAACAGGCTCATCAGCCGGAAGGTGCAACAGCGGGTGGTGATAATGTAACGGATGTGCCTTATGAGGAAGTGAAGTAGTTTTTAAGTTGAGTGGTTGGTAAGTTGAATAGTTGATAAGGCTACTCTGTATTTGAAGTGTTTTATAAAGCCCGGGTATTATATCCGGGCTTTTTTTATTGGGATAAGATGTATGAAATTTTGAGTTTCTCAGTTTTGTGGGAGACCAAATTCATTACATCGCCTTAGGCAACCCTTTTTTTTCTGATGGGGTAGTGGCGTAATCAACAAACTCAAGATGATAGCTTCTCCCGGTTTTATACACCGGGCTATACAATTTCTTCAGCAGGAAACCGAATAAGTAAATACCGGCACCGGTGAGTAATCCTTTTTTAATGGCAGTCTTGTTTGGATTTTTATCACTGAGGTTATTAAATAACATTACTCCGGTATAAGCCACTGCACCCACCCGGAACAGTACACCGCTCTTGATCCAGTAAAAATGAACATGACCGGCATCCCGGTTAATCTGGAATTGATTATCGATCATACTGATCAGGTAACCCCTTTTGGGCAGGGCGGCAATATCGCGGAAATGATAGCCTTCCACCGGCCAAGTAATGGTATCAGTTCCCATCAGGTGGTATTTTACGGTGATGGGCTGGATATATACCGAATCAGGAGTCAGTTTTTTGATCCGGCCCTTGTGCCAGTATTGATCGGCTGATTGAAAAGCTATTTCGTTTCCCATCCAGAACCGTTGCACTACTTTGTTTCCCTTTTTAAAAACAAGACTGCTTTGCTGGGCATTGCTGACAGAAGTGATCAAAAACAGCAACAATGTAATTTTAGCCGGACGGTACATGTCCAAAGAAACAGAAATGGCTGTTAATGAAATGTAAATGGTATTGATTCGTATCCGACGAACCTTATTTAACCATCTCATCAATCTTGTACACCGCAAAAATGACAAACAGGAAAATGATAATGCAAAATACCAGCATGAAAGTAAAGCCCCCCTTTGTATCGGTTAAAGCGTATTTGGAAGGCTGGTCGGGTAAATAAGCGATTCCCATGGGGTCCCCTCTGTTGTATTTACCCCTGTTAGTTGTGGCTTTTGCCTGGAATGGTTGTCCGGTTCTGCGGTCACGGTATTCGATGGTTAGAGAGTCAATATAGGTGTTTTTGATTCTGATAGAACGGATCGAAGTAATGGTTCCGTTACAATGTATGCCCAGTTTCTTAATGCGTGCCGTCCGGCGCATGCGCCAGATGGTGAGCAACAGCGGAAAAGCCGCCAGCAGGATCAATGCAATGTAAATGTATATCATAATGGCGCTCTGAAATTATCACAAGTGCCCATGATCACAAAATCAAACCGGTAAATGATGAGAGCAAGGCTGCGAAACTTTTAGTTTCACTGGATGATTTTATTGCTTTTGGCGAAGATGTTTGACGATTGTCCGGGATGATTAGTCCACAGACGTCATCTTCTTCAGCCGGATGATATGCAGAAAATTCATCACTCGCATGATCTGATAGGTCGGATCAATTTCAAACCAACGGACGGCATTGTTGGCACGGCCCGGATGTTTGTGGTGATTATTATGATAAGCTTCCCCGGCAAAGAATAGATCAACCGGAATGATATTTTTGGAAGTATTGGTCATTTTGTAATTCTCATACCCGAATTTATGCGCCCACCAGTTTACTACCAGTCCCTGGAAAGCCGCACTGGCTATCGTAAGCGGGAGAAAAAGAAAATGCCACCATTCGGTACTGAGCCAGATAAAAATACCGGTATAGATCAGGGCCCAGACCAGTCTTGAAATCCAGTTATGGGCAATCCGGTCCAGCGCAGGCCATCCCGGCAAATCCTTGGCATATTTTTCATCAACATCAATCCGTCCCTGGACCACATCCTGGTAACTGTTACGCGTCTTCCACATCAGGGTTAAGGCGTTGGGGCTGTAATGGGGTGAATGCGGATCTTCTGCTTCATCCGTATGCGCATGATGCAGTCGGTGCATGATGCCATAAGAACCGGTACTCATATAAGAAGTGCCGTGGGTGATATACGAGCAGAGCTGGAAAAATTTTTCCCAGCCTTTGGACATGCTACAAAGGCCATGGGCAGCATAGCGATGATAGAAAAAAGACTGAAAAAACAAAGACACGTACCAATGCAGAATAATAAAGATGAAAATAGGAGCCATGCGGTAATTACGTAATTCGTGAAGAACAGGATTGTCAAACTACATTCTCAACAATGAGAACGTAGTTTTATTACGAATTACCTCAGAGGTGGTGAAGATAGTCATTTAAGGCCGCAATCTCCGTTTTAACTGATAATGATCCTTGTCATGATTGACAGTATATCCCGGTTTTATCCCATTTAATTCAACAAAATCTGCTGTTTCCTGTGATTTAGTCCCCTTTAAGTGTAAAAGACAGCTATAAACGGCAATTCGGCATAGCGCCAATTATTTGTTATCTTAAATGTCTAAAACAACCAACATGAAAAAGTATTATCAATTTTTATTGGCTGCAGGTACCTTATTCATCGTATCCTGTAGCGGAGGTGGCGGTCTTTCAGCAAAGGCCAAAAAGAACAAAGAAGTTAATGCTGCTATCATGAAAGCCTATGAGGGAGGTGATTTCAGCAAAATGGGAGATTATATGGCCGCAGATGCTATTGATCATGGCGGCGAGACAGGCGATGTAAAAGGGTTAGAGAATATTATCAGCGAAATGAAAAAATACCGGGCCATGATGCCGGATATGAAATCCACCGTTATCCATGAAATGGCGGATGATGAATATGTGATGACCTGGGCGAAGTTTACCGGAACAATGGATGGAAAAGTCACCACCATGACCAGTGCGGATATCACCAAATTCAAAGATGGCAAGGCGGTTGAACATTGGGTCTTTATGGATCCAAAAGAAATGGCCGCCATGATGGCCCCAGGGGAACCGATGGATAATAGTTTAGAACCCGCTAAAGATACCGCCAGGTAATTCAGGATACAGAACGGGGAACTGTCAGTTCCCTGTTCTGATTTAAATGATAAAGCTGAGAGTAATGTGCAGATTTTTCCTTTCCCTTTGCTTTTCCCTGAGTATATCATTCTCCTGCTTCTCCCAATTGAGCAGGTTGCATATCGTGACCATCCCCAATAACCAGCAAATGGGATTTCCGATCCGTTTTACCATTAACGGTCATCCATTCAAGCTTAAAAACGGCCAATGCCTGGAATGGCAGCTGCAATCAGATAGTATTCATATCATCATGGACGACCGCCGGTGGGTGGATATCGCTTCAGCCGATCTGCACCTGAAATCGGAAGCAGATATTTATATCAGGGTTTTCTGGGGCTGGAAGGAAAATGAGAAAAAAAAGATCAGGCTGCTGGGAGAAGTATTGTGTAAAAGCTGTTTTGATGAATATAAATCAAAATGCAAAAAAGAACTGACTGAATAATAAAGCATATATGTTTCGATTCATTTCCATATTTCTTTTAGGTGCTTTTCTAAGTTCCTGTGCCAGTAAGGACAAAAAGGCAAAACCAGTCAGCAGTAATGGCAACCCAATTGCTTACTCCATCAGCGGGAAAGCCGATACCACCCTGCTTTTTATCCATGGCTGGTGTATCAACCAAACTTACTGGAAGTCACAAGTGGATTTTTTCAGTCCGCGTTACCAGGTGCTTACCATTGACCTTCCCGGCTTTGGTTTGTCCGGCAAAGAACTGGGTAGCGACTGGCGCTTCGGAAATTATACCGCCGATATCAAGGCACTGGTAGATCAGCTGGAGTTAAAGAAACTGGTACTGATTGGTCATTCCATGTCGGGAGACCTGATCCTGGACTATGCCCAGAAATACCCCGGCGATTTAGTAGGAATTGTTGGGATCGATAACCTGCATCAGCCTGCAGGGCAACTCAGCGAGGTCCAAAAACTGGAGGTGGAGACTTTTTTTGATAAGATGTTTAGTAGCTATGACAGTATTGTTCAAAATATGATGGCAGTTGACTTGTTTCAACCCTCCACTGATTCAAGTATCCGCAAAAGAGTATTAGATGATATACTCCGGACTAAACCGGAGATAGCCGTTAAAGTGCTCAAGGAAAACAGCCTCTTCACACCGCATCAGCAGGAGGCAATGCGTTCTCTGCCATTCCCCCTTTTCCTGCTAAACAGCGATGTATACCCGGTGAATGCTGATTCCCTGAACAAATACTGTAAACTGGGTTATCAGCTCGAAACGATTAAGGGCAGCGGGCATTATCCCATGCTGGAACAACCCGATGCATTTAACCAGGCCCTGCAAAAATTACTGGATCGAATATCAAAGCCCCAATAATCACTGACTGGTCAGCGTTTTTAACCGGTTAATGATGGATTCGATTTCTGCAGCGGCTTCTTTGAAACGGGTATTATCGGGAAAATTGCCGGATTGGTATTTGGCGATCATCGATTCTGATACTGTGATCTGCAGTAATGATTGCAGATTGACCAATTCTCTTTCCTTAGCATTTAACGAATTGATCCTGTTTTGCCAGTCACTCAGGCTAGTCCTGTAATTGTTTTCGCTTTTACTGATCAGGGCCATTGCTTTCTTTTTGCTGACTGTGTCTGTGATTTGTTCCATCTTCTGGCGGGCATCACTGTAATAACGGCTATTATAACTGGTATAGCTATTGTACTTTTCAAGGGCCTCATTTTTTTTCTTATAAAATTTACTGATGCTTTCCTGCAGGTCCTGCAGTTGTTCATTTTGTTTTACCGCCTGTTCGTACAATTCCTGCACCAGGTCATTGCCTCCACCATCATAGCGGGAATCTTTAGAGGTTCCGGAACTGAGCAGGATGATGGCAAAAAGGGCCAGGAGAGAGGTTGAAAGGAGCAGGAGATTCTTTTCATATATTGATTTTGATTGAAAATAATCACTTGGATGAAGAAAATCATTGATTCCATATTGTTTACGACTGAAATTTTTTCTTTCCTGATAGCAGGCCAGATATAGATGAGCTGCTGTCGGAAAACAAACTGGCGTCAATCGTGGTTTAAAAAACACCAGTTTGTGGTATAGGCACTTATTTTAATTCGATCTACTTTTCCTGAACATTAACCACTAATAAACCTGCTATGCCAGTTCAAGTTATTCATCCGAAAGTTCAGTTTGCCAGAAAACGACTGTCTGATACCATCAGCCTCTCTGTAGAGAAAGCGGCTGCCCATTTAAGTAACTCCAGCTCAGTTTCCACTTCCTTCCGGGAAAGAAAGTCTGGAATATGCGATTGTTGATTTATTTAAAGTACTCCCGAAGAAGAAAAAGGGAAAATTTCTGGAGAAAATGAAAACTTCAATAACCGCCACAGCAGCTGCCCGGCAACAAAAATATGGCACACTGGCAGCGGTGGACTTACACAGCAATAAAATGGTATCCAGCCAGGTTGAAACGGTACCGGTACCGGATCAAATCAAGTTCACGGAAGCAGATATAGAAATGCTTAGAAAGCCTGCAGCGAAGAATAAGTTGAAATCAACAGTAAAAGAAAAAACTAAAACCATTCAGCCAAGGCAAGCTGTCGCCGGTACTGCTTTACAATTCACAGTTGAATCCATCACTTGTAAAGCGACAAATGATATCCGGAAAGACGAAATCAGTGTTTCTGCCTTTGTCTTAAGCAGCAATGGTGAGTTGCAGGAAGCTAATAATTTCTTCTCCGGAAAATTCAAAAAGGATGATTCAAAGTCCCTGGGGGCAGCCGGTAATCTCTTCAGTTTCAGTATAGCGGATTCCACTGGAACCGTATTTCCGGCCAGTTTTGCCGCTTCGGTTTTTATGACAGAGAAAGATCTTTTGCCAATAAGGAAGTGACAGAGCGGGTAGGTGCTATTATGCGAATTACAGGAAAGAT
Organism: Chitinophagaceae bacterium; assembly: GCA_016720745.1. Taxonomy (GTDB): domain Bacteria; phylum Bacteroidota; class Bacteroidia; order Chitinophagales; family Chitinophagaceae; genus JJ008. The sequence goes on from JADKKA010000022.1 coordinate 582,189, forward strand.
TATTGCAACCGGTAGTCTGATTACCTTGTTTTTCCCTGCAGTGGGTTTGCCGCTTTCTTTAACAATTCTTGGAATAGGTACATTAATTATGTTTATTGGCGACGGACTATTATTTTATGCCGCAGATGATTTCAGTGAAATTTCAACGGATGAATTATTGCTGGAAACCCTCCCTTCGCAAGTGAAACATTTGCAAGGGAACTTAGTATGCGATTTGTTGATGACGGATTTACACTGGGCGGGGAATATAAAGTAGCTATGCGCTGGACTGTAGTATAAATGAGCGTTATGTTTACTTGATTAAATCCTTTTGTTTGGTCCAGTTTTCTACTTCCTTTGGGAGAAATACAGAAACTAACATCATCAGGATGCCGGGAATGAAGAGAATATTGCCAAAGCTTTTCAAAGACTGGTATCCTTTAGCCCCAAAAATCCACCAGGCCAGAGCAGCCGGGACCGCTATTTTCATGAATTTGTTAATAGCAGGATATGTCCTGGTTTCGCAGGCCCTCAGGATATGAAGGATCAGGATAAACGCCAGGAGGATACAGGCAAAATGTCCCCAGTAAGCATAATAACCTTTAATCGCAATTCGGACGGAATAATAATTGTATCCCCAATTGTTATATCCCCAGCCATCGTAGGCATTATAACCAAACTGCATCCCGTAATTACTCCGGAGTGAATAAAAACGGGTCATTTTAAAAAAGGGGGCAAGCATACATAAAAAGGCACCAATGGAGAATGGCCAGTGAGGAAACCGTAACAGGTTTGTCCATTTTAATTTTTTCCAGGCAATACCAAATGCTGCAGCCCTGCTTAATAAAGAGAGGGCAAAAAGTACAGCTGCGGAAGCATGCAGGAGCCAGTTGACATTGATATTCCTGATTCGGAAATAGCAGATAAAGAAATGATAGAGGAAAAGGTACAAGCAAAAAAGCATGGGAGTTACCGGATGCAACAACCAGGCTGGGTACTTCATCAGCGGTTTATCGCGGGTCAGTTCCGGTATTACCAATAGCAAAGCAGCTGCCACCCAGCAGGTTTCTGTTACCCAGTGAAAATAAACATAAGATCGGGTGAGCAGGATGATCAGCAGGAGCAGGACTATTGCTGATCCCGCCAGTTCAAACAGCAGGTGCTTTTTTGTGGTATAGGCTACCGGTAGTTTCATCTGGTATGAAATTAACGCAGCGTGGATGAAAAATCCTAACCCTTTTCAGGGATATTTAATCTGTTAAAGTGAGCGCAGACTTTCTTCGATAGCCCTGATCTTATCTTCCGCATCTGCTTTTTTCTTTCTTTCCACATCCACTACTTCGGCTTTGGCATTTTGTACAAAGCGTTCATTGCTGAGTTTCTTTTCAACTGATAAGAGGAAACCTTTCAGGTAGTCCAGATCTTTCAGCATTTGCTCTTTCTGAGAAGCGGGATCCATTGTGATCTCTGTTTCGAGGTAGAATTTATCTTTCTGTACCACCAGGTTAATGCAATTGGGAACCGCCGTGCTGGTATAATGAATTTGGGCTGCATTCACCTGCTTGGCCAAAATCAATTCAATGGCTGTATAATTTTCCTTTTGTTCCGTTTGTATATGCAGTTGAATGGTGTCTTTTGGTTTTAACTGGGCTTTATTACGGGCATCCCGGATAGCTGTAATCACTTCTTTCAGTAAAGCACCGGCGGTAATGAGTTGCTGATCCGCCTGCCCGGCAGGTTCAAACAAGCTAACAGTAAGATCTTTGTCCTGTTTTTTCAATTGCTGGAAAATCTCTTCTGTTATAAATGGCATGAAGGGGTGGAGCAGCTGCATCAGTTGCTCAAAGAAGTAAACTGTTTTCTGATATACTTTTTCATCAATAGGTTGATCAAAACCCGGTTTCACCCATTCCAGGTACCAACTGCAGAAATCATCCCATATCAGGGAGTAAGTTGTTTTCAACGCTTCACTCAGTCTGAATTCTTTGAACTGTGCATCCAGTTCCAGTCTCACTTCTTTCAACCTGTTCTCAAACCAGTCAATCGCAAAATGACTATTTGTTTCCTGACTCCCGACTCCCGACTCCTGACTTCCGACTAATCTCCCTTCCCACATTTTCACCAGCTTCAGTGCATTCCACATTTTATTGATGAAGAAGCGACCCTGTTCATTGCCGGAAGGATCCCACATCAGGTCATTTCCTGCAGGGGAAGAAATCATGATGCCGAATCGAACCGCATCGGCCCCATCTTTATCAATCATTTCCAGGAGGTCGGGTGAATTACCGAGGCTCTTGCTCATCTTGCGACCGATCTTGTCTCTCACAATCCCGGTAAAATAAACCTCGTTGAAAGGTTTTTCTTTTTTATACTCAAAGCCGGCCATGATCATCCTGGCCACCCAGAAGAAAATAATTTCAGGCGCCGTAACCAGGGTATTGGTAGGGTAGTAGTAGTTCACATCCGGGTTGCCGGGGTTGCTGTATCCTTTGAAAACTTCAAAAGGCCATAACCAGCTGGAGAACCAGGTATCAAGACAATCTTCATCCTGCTTCAAGACAGGATCGCTGATGCCAAATTGTGCCGTGAATGCTTTCTTCGCTTCCGATTCCGTTGCAGCGACTACAAAACGTCCTTCTCCATCATACCAGGCCGGGATCTGATGGCCCCACCAGAGTTGTCGCGAAATACACCAGTCCTTGATATTCTCCATCCAGTGGCGATAGAGATTTTTAAACTTGGCCGGATAGAATTTAATCTCATCATCCATTACAGCCGACAGGGCAGGACCCGATATTTTTTTCATATCTACCCACCATTGGAGGGAAAGACGGGGTTCCACCACAGCATCTGTTCTTTCGGAGTATCCTACTTCACTTGAATATTCTTCCGTTTTAACCAGGTGACCTTTTGCTTCCAGTTCGGCTGCAATTTTTTTCCTGGCTTCAAAGCGGTCAGTGCCTACAAAAATCTGCGCCTCTGCATTCAGGGTACCATCTTCATTCAGTATGTCCACTACTTCCAGCTGGTGTTTTTGTCCGAGCTGGTAATCGTTGGTATCGTGGGCGGGAGTTACTTTCAGTGCACCGGTACCAAAATCCATCGTTACATAATCATCGGTAATGATGGGAATGCGGCGGTTGATCAGTGGCACAAAGGCAAATTTGCCATGCAGCTGTTTGTATCGTTCATCATCCGGGTGTACACATATTGCCGTATCGCCCATGATGGTTTCAGGACGAACCGTGGCGATGATGATTCCACCTTCACCGGAGGCATCAAAAGGAATGGGGTTCCCTGCTTCATCACTTAATTGATAACGCAGGTGGTAGAGTTTCTGACTGGTTTGTTTGCGGATCACTTCCTCATCACTCAGGGCTGTTTTTGCTTTCACATCCCAGTTAATCATTCTTTTTCCGCGATAGATAAATCCTTTATTGTAGAGGTCAATGAATACGCTGATGACTGATTGGTAATAATCAGGATCCATGGTAAAACTGGTTCTTTCCCAATCCAGACTGCAACCCAGTTTTTTCAATTGCTGCAGAATGATCCCGCCGTATTTTTCTTTCCATTCCCAGGCATACTTTAAAAATTCATCGCGGGAAAGAGAGGATTTGGCAATGCCTTTTTCACGGAGCATTTGCACCACTTTGGCTTCAGTAGCAATGGAAGCATGATCGGTACCTGGTACCCAGCAGGCATTTTTTCCCTGCATCCTTGCCCTGCGGACGAGGATATCCTGAATGGTATTATTCAGGCAGTGACCCATGTGCAGCACACCCGTTACATTGGGGGGCGGGATCACAATGGTATAAGGCTCCCGTTCATCAGGTTCGCTGTGAAAATATCCTTTGTCCAGCCAGCGCTGGTACCACTGTTGTTCGGCTTGTTGGTGGTCAAAATTTTTGCTCAGTTCTTCCATGGTAAATCCTGCTTGGGTAGCCCGGAAAGGGCTGTAAATGAGCGGCAAATGTACCCTGTTTTGGCCAGATGCGGAAACAGCGGGCGGTAGCGGTTAGCGGGAGGGGGCATGAGGTTTTTTACTTCATCGCAGATATAAACGACACCGCGGTAGACCTCTTCGATTCCATGGTGGATTTCCGATAAGGAAGAGGTCTTGGTTAAAAGCCACGGGCACCCAGTTCCACCATCCTGGTTGCGTATTTGGGTTGGTTATTAACGGACATACCGATGATTCTTACCGCTGGGTTATGTTCCACTACATGGCGAACCACTTCAAATCCGTTGATCGGCTGCATATTGATATCAACCAGCAGAATATCGGGATTGTGTTCGCTGATACTGCGGATCGCATCATGACCGTTGGCGCAATCGGCTACCACTTTGAACCGGGGATTATTTTCAAGCAGCATTCTCCAGGATTCGCGGATTAATTGGTGATCGTCGGCCAGAACGATCCTGATCTGTGGGGTGGTCATGATTTGGGATTACGGTTAAAAACTGTTTTCTTGGGCTGGGATCTAATGGCAGATTTGGTGAGGCGTAAATTCATTAAATAGTAAAAATACTGAAAGTTAAAAGTAATATTACTTGCTTATTTTACCAAGCATTTTTACTGTTTTTTTCAAAGCCGATTCTCGTAGAATTACGATATGTTTTGATTCAGAAAGGTTGCTTCGCCTTTTGCCGGTATATTCGCAATTCCAAAAAATAGCCTCAGCGTAACTAAATAATGTAAGACGGTATGAAAAGAGAGTTACAATCCTGGTTCAGTCCATCCCTGCAAAAAGAAATGCCGATCGCCACCTATGGTGATTATGGGTTTGCCCTGCTACTGGTACCTACGGCTGCTGCCGATTACCTGGAGTATGAGCGTTTTCAACTGATGGATCACCTGGCGCCTTTTATCGATGCCGGTAAAGTGAAAGTATTCTCAATTGATAGTATCAATAATGACAGCTGGATGAACAAACAGCTGGATCCAAGGTATCAGTCGGTCAGGCAGCAGCAATGGAACAATTATATTTTCAATGAAGTGGTGCCTTTTATCCGCAACAGCACCAGCGCTGAAACACCGATCATCACCTGCGGAGCATCCTTTGGTGCTTTGCACAGCATGAACCTCTTTCTGAAAAGACCCGATCTGATCAATGGGGTGATTGCCATGAGCGGGGTGTATGACCTGACGGAATACACGAATGGATATTTTGATGAAGATGTTTATTTTAATAGTCCGCATCACTATATGAGCAATCTTACGGATCATGGTATTCTCGAACAAATCCGGAAGAGCAGGCATATTCATATTCTCACCGGCAGTGGTTCTTATGAAGATCCCCATGCCAGCGGTCGATTCGCCAAGATACTCTATGACAAAGGCATCTGGTATGAACTGGATGTTTGGGGAGCGGAGTGGCCGCATGACTGGAATACCTGGAGGGCCATGCTCCTCATTACCTGGGTGCGAAATTCTAGTTCCTTCTTGCTTACTATTTTTTTTTATTTCTTCAGCTATTGGGAAGCTGGGGATCGGTCCACTGTGCCAATTGGGAAATGAAACCTGGCCGGTCGATCATACGGGCACCAAGGCTTTCCAGATATTCCGTATAAACCTGGCAATCGATCAGCATCACTTCTTCCTGCATCAGCTGCTCCACATAACTGGTGAAACAATAACGGGAGGCATTCGGAACAAGGCTGAACATGCTTTCTCCAAAGAAAACTTTTCCCATCCTGATACCATAGAGTCCGCCGGCGAGCTGGCCATCCACCCAAACCTCCGCACTATGCGCATAACCGGCTTCATGCAAGCGGCAGTATGCTGCTTCTACGGCAGGGGTGATCCAGGTCCCATCCTGTCCGGGTCTTTTGATATGCCGGCAGGCATGAATGACTTCCGGAAAGGCTTTGTTGATGGTAAAATGGAATGCATTTTTTTTACGAAGGGCCCGGATGGTTTTACTGATTTTTAATTCAGTGGGATATAAAACAAAACGGGGATGGGGCGACCACCAGAGAATGGTTTCCCCTTCATACCAGGGGAAGATACCCTGCCGGTAAGCAAGGATCAGTCTTTCGGTGGACAGATCCCCGCCAATAGCCAGTAAGCCATCCGGTTCGGCCAGGTGAACAGGGGGAAATACGAGATTATTATCGAGCGCAAATAGCGGCATATTGTTTAACCGGCTACTATTTCAACCGTGGCATTGATACCACGCTCTGTAATGGCATCGCATAGGGGCTTGAGATCTTCATAACTGCCATTTTTAACGGCATATTTACCCTGGAAATGGATGATATAAGCACATTGTTCGGCCTGTTCTGCTGAATGACCGCATACGTCCATCAGGGTTTCGATCACCCATTCAAAAGTATTCACTTCATCGTTCCATACAACCAGATTGCAGGGGTCTTCTGTACTGGTGAGTACATCAGCTTCCTCCAGTACAGCACTGTCGGTATGTGGATCAATTCCTTTCACGGGACAAAAATACATTTTGTTATTGTACTTTCAGGCAAACGAAAAATCATGCAAAGAGTAGTTGGTCTCGGCGGACCCTTTATCAAAGCCAATGATCCCAAAGCGCTTGCGGCTTGGTATGAAAAGTACCTGGGGCTTAATTTCAACGGATCGGTGTTCACGACCCTTCCATTTAAAAATGAAGATGGATCGGCCAGGGAGGGGTACAATATTTTATCTTTTTCAAAGCCGATTCGGATTATTTTTCACCCAGCCGGAAAGAAGTGATGGTGAACTTTATTGTTGCCGATGCATTTGCTTTGATGGCAACACTGAAAGAAGAGGGGAGTGGAGATGGTAGGGGAGCCGGTGGATGAAGAATACGGTAAATTTTTCTGGATCATGGATCCGGAAGGGAATAAAATTGAGCTTTGGGAGCCTCCGGTGGGGTGAAAAATGTCAGGTTATAGGAAAACAAAGCAGAAGCAGCTTTGGATTATTAAAATCTACACCACGTTTGCTAAAGCAAAGAAAAGCCCGCCTTGGCTAAAGCTACGGCGGGCGTGTGGAACGTACTGGATTCGAACCAGTGACCCCCTACTCTGTCAAAGTAATGCTCTAAACCAACTGAGCTAACGTTCCAGAAAAATCAACCCGGACCATATACCACAGTTCCGGAGCCGTAAAATTAATAGTTTTAAACATTGTACGGTGCCCGTGCAACTTTTGTAGATTTAAATTGTCAATTAGATAGATGATCAAGTACCAGGTAACGATACAGTTTGAGATGACTGAGGAATTTATGTCCCTGGTACCCCCTCACCGGACCTATATCGGTATGCTGATCAACAAAGGGATTATTGACCATTATGCGGTGAGTATCGAAACCCAGCGGGCCTGGATTACACTGAATGCAGACAGCAAAAAAGAAGTGGAAAAATTCTCACCAAATCCCCTTTGTACCGGTTCTGGAATTATGAAATTGATGAGCTGGTGGTACTCGACGGACAGCATTACCGTCTTCCCGAAGTCAATCCGAATTAATTTATTTCTTCATCATCCATTTCGGCTTCAACCGGGTAATCTTTTTATAGACCGGACAATCGGGATGATGCGCTCCCGGTAAATAACCCGTACTCATGAGGAATTCATTTAAAATTTCTCCGCCGGTAAATCTAAATTGCTGCTTGAACAATCGGACCCATTCTTCTTTTGTCTTAGGATGATTTAGATCCAGCCAGTTTTTAAAAGAACCATGTTCTTTTGCAGACCCAGGATGACTTTCGCATTATGAATCGCCGCCTCCACTTTTTAAGCGGTTGCGGATGATACCGGGATCCTGCAACAGTTTTTCCTTTTTCTTATCAGAATATTTCGCCACTTTGGCAATCTCAAACTGATCATAGGCCAGAAAGAAATGATCCTTCTTTTTAAGAATGGTTTCCCAGCTTAATCCAGCCTGATTAATCTCCAGCACCAGTCTAGCAAAGAGCAGATTATCGTCATGAATCGGATAACCATATTCCGTATCATGGTACTGTTCATGAACAGTACCCTTTCCTTTTTCCCTTATAAATTCACAGTAGGTAGTTGCCATAATGAAAAATCCCGCTGAAAGCGGGACCTTTGGTGGGAGTTGACGGGTTCGAACCGCCGACCCTCTGCTTGTAAGGCAGATGCTCTGAACCAGCTGAGCTAAACTCCCATGTTTTTGGGAGTGCAAATATACAGGGGTAAACCATTTCTGCCAAAAAGAAATAGAATTTTCTGAAACTCGCTAAACAATAGCCGCTCAAAGGCTTATGGCAGGCTTTTAACCCATTTTCAGGACAAAATAGGGTCTTGGTAGTGTTGGTCGTAAATTGCCTTGATATCCTTCAAATTTTGTTTACTCATAAGCCTGCTTCAATATGTTTTGAAGTAAAACTAGTAACAAGGGAAAATGCAAGGACACATTATTGAGAATCAAGTATTGCTATTAACAGGGTTGAGTATATACAGACCGAACTTTATTTAATCCAGCAACCATATCAACAAATTTCTATTAACCAATAAAAAAGCAACCAGCTTTTCCGGTTGCTTTTCCTATCAGTTTATTTTCCAAATCACTCTTTCGGCACAATCGTAAAATTCACCCCGAATATCGTACCGTTCTGCGCCGTATTGATCTTGCCTTCCCCACCACGGGTACCGATCGGCGTAACTTCTGATTCTTTAAAGATTTTTGCCAGATTATTCAATACACCTCGGCTGTTACGGCTGGTTTTGTCATTGTTATCGGTCAGGATATCTTCCAGATCCAGGGTCAGATGAAAGAAATACTTTGAATACCTCATTTCCGAAGGGAGGCTGAATACTGATCGCCAGATTTTTCAGGAAGAGGGAATCTCCCCCGGTTCACGGCACAATCCTCCCAGCGGATCGGAGCAGGATTATTATTCAGATCGGTGAGGTTTTTATTGGGGATCACCGGATTGATCTTTCCATCAGGTTGAATATCCACAATATTCACATAGAATTTTTTGATACCGGTGTTTACCACTTTTACATAGATATCATCATCCTGCTGGATTTCCAGTCTGCCGAATTTGGTACGCTTCCTCATTTTGGCCGTATCAATATTCCCCTTTTCATCCAGAAAAACCAATTCCACTCTGGCGGTCAGCCCTTTCTCTGTAAACTTCAGGCTCTGCAGATAACGGAAGCGGTCATATTTTTTCATCAGGTCCTTGAATGCTTTGCCATCTGTGATGTCAATATCATCCGCAAATACGGCACCGGTGTTGGCATAACGAAGTGCCCAGCCGGAACCATTCTCCGAACGGCCCACATACACTTCACAGGCAGGATTGATCTCCACCAGTTGAAAATCATGCAGGGCTTCTGCCAGACTGCTATTCCCTCTGGCGGCATTTAAAGAATCAAGCCCCAGCTTAATTTTCCCGTTTCCGTAGGCAGTCTCAATGACAAATGCCCAAACTGCTTTTTTCAGCAAATCTGTATTTTCTGTTTCCAGTTTTACTTTGGAAGTAAAATTAGTAGCATCTGAAATCGTTCCTTTTACCAGGGGAGTAGCGGTTGCGGGATCAGCAGTACCAGCGGGATAGAAACCCACGATAGAACCAGGCTGGCAACCCGAAACAGTTCCGCCGTTTAAAGCAATTAATTTTGAAGTACTCTGGGCCGGATTAATGGTGATATATGGTTCCTGTCTTACATATTTTCCTCCAAATAATTCCCGGTCGATCCCGTCACCTTCCAGCACCGGTTTCTGCTTAGGCGCTTTTTCACGCATTACATCTTCAATCTGAGCAAACAAAGTGCGATAGGTAATCTTACCGCCAAGATTGCTAATGGCTTTGCTGAATGCATAGGATAAAGAACCAACGGCTCTGTTCTGATCATCGAGACACTCAAAATTCAGCTCCTGGGCCTGGGCACCTGATAAAACCACATAGGAAGATGCATTGGATGTATTGAGTTTGGTCCTGGTATTTTCTTTGAATACACCGGCTTCATCTTTCTCCGGCAATTTCTTTTTAGCAAAATTATTGCTGACCATCGGAGCATTATTCCCACGCGCCAGGGCTACATTGCCCCGGGTACCGCTGCCGGAGTGACAGGCATCAATGGTTACCAGCAGGTCACCTTTTTTGCCCAGTTTGTTTCTTAACTGTGTCACCATCTCGCCAAACTGATCATCCCGGTAATAACCGGCTGACACTTTATTAAAAATACTTTTGTCCATGGAGTATACGGCTCCATATGGTACAATGGCCTCATCCAGCCCGTCGCTTTCCTCATTCTCATTATCATCTTCCAGTTGTTGTCCGTGTGAAGAAATGTGTATGATAACAATGTCACCTGGTCCCGCATCTAAAACCAGTTTTTGAAGGCATTTTCAATTCCTTCTTTCGTTGCCGCTGCGTCAATCAGGGTACGGATATTGTTTTCCGGAAAATTTTGTTTCAATAAAGCATTTTTAACCAGGTCTACATCATTTACCGAATTAATGGCCTTCCATTTGTTGGTCTCGAAATCCGGGTAATCGCCGATAGCCACGATCAGGGCTCTTTTGGTCTGGGCCTGGCTGCTGAAAAAGCACATCAGGAGAAGCAGGGCACTGAAACAAATCTTTTTCATATCAAAATAATTGAGTGGTGGTTTTTTGATAGCATAAATGTAAAACGGGAAATGAAAACCGGCATACCCTGCGGCGGGTATCTCCTGTGAAATTAACATATTGGATGAATAAGCAGGAAATTTGGTTGTATCTGATTCTATTGAGAGGATATGGTTCTTTCAACATTAAGGGTCCAATCAAATTACAATCACTATTTTTAGCAATGCGTGTGTATTGTTTCGTATTGGTGATTATTGGTATATGGTTCCCGTCAGCCCTCATTGCCCAGCAGGATCCAGAAGGAAAAGATGCGGAAGCCTACCAGATTTACAGTGTTCAGGTCGCCGAACTGCTCAAGGTCAGGGGAATGGATGATAAAGCCATCGCAGAGATCCTGTCAGTTTATAAGGAAAATGATATCAGTTCAGATGATAAACTGGCCTCCCTGCTCCTGAAATTATACCCGGACAATCAGGGGATTCTTTTCATTTTCTATCAGTTTTACAACGATACTTTAAGAAGGGTGGTGCTGGAACCAGGTAAAGTAAAAGAAAAGATATACATACCGGTTACCAGAAAAGAAATCCTGCAACTGGGGACCGATTTCAATCATCTCCTCGGACTCTATTCATCCTCAGATAGCAGGATGCCGAGCCTGCGGGGTGCGATTGTAAAACCACCGCCAGCTACTGCCGGCCTCACGTATCAAAAATTAATTCAGAAAGCGACTACGCTGCTTTTGCCAGCCTGGTTCGATCAGTCCTGGAAACATCTGGTTATTATTCCGGCATTGAACCTGGGTACCCTGCCTTTTTACCTGCTCAGCCCTTATCCCGATCAGTCCATCCTGCTGGATCACTGCAGTTATTCTGTCGCCCCTACCATTGGAGATTTAATCGCCCTTCGTTTAAAAATGCTGAAATTATTCCTGGGCTGGAATGGGAATATCAGGATTCCATTTAATAAGATCCCGGAATCCGGTCAAATGGATTCAGCCGCCTTTAAATTGGAGAACCCCTTATTTATCAGTAACCCGGTTTATCCCTTGCATACAGCTTATTCCTTTCCTGATTTGCCCGGTGCCGGAAAAGAAATTGACCTGGCCATTCCATTTGCCCAAAACTATGTGTTGCTAAAAGGTGCTGCTGCTCAAAAAGACAGTGTGTTGAAATATATTGAAAATGCAGACCTGGTCTATTTTGCCACTCATGGAATGGCGAGTGATGAAGATCCCAAAAACAAATGCTTTCTGGTACTCAGCGGACAGGATCCTTTTTTCACTGCCAAGAATATCATGGATTGCCGGAACCTCTTCGAAAAATTTCCGGAAATGGTGATTCTGTCCGCCTGTCAGACCGGATTGGGAAAATCAATGGAAGCAGGGGTGGCCGGACTGGCACGTTCCTTTATGCTGGCCGGCGCCCACCATATCATCATGAGTTTATGGAATGTGGATGATGAAGCCACCGCTTTTTTAATGAACCGCTTTATCATTCACCTGCAGGAACCGCATCGCTTCATGCCCTCAGAGCCACTGCGGCAGGCCCTGATTGATACAAGGGCAAAATTTCCAAAGTCTTCCCAATGGGCCAGCTTTGCTGCTTTCGGTGTTGATTTTTAATTACAATGCCCAGTCTATAATCTGGTTGGCCCATTCGGTACGGTAAGGCGTACTCACACGGATATAGTTGTCCGTGTAACCTTCCATCATCCCGTTTTTGTTGTGGTCTTCAAATAAAACTTTACGGGTTTCACCAGTATGCTGTTCTGTAAAGTATTGCATCTTCATGTACGACAAATTCCGGAGCGCTTTATTTCTTTCATTCCGGATATGCATCGGTATCACCGGCCCCAGGCTGAGTGCATGGGTATGGTCTCTTTCAGAATAAGTAAATACATGGAGGTAAGATATATCCAAGGCATGCAGAAAGTCAAATGTTTCCCTGAACAATTCATCCGTTTCTCCGGGAAAACCAACAATTACATCCACTCCAATGGCACAATGGGGCATCAGTTGCTTAATCAGACTCACCCTTTCTGCATATAATTCTTTTTTGTACCGGCGTCGCATGGCCCCCAGCACTTCATTGCTTCCGCTTTGCAGGGGAATATGAAAATGCGGCATGAAGCGATCACTGTTGGCCACGAACGTTATAATTTCATTGCTGAGCAGGTTGGGTTCAATGGAGGAGATGCGATAGCGTTCTATTCCCTTTACCTTTTCCAGCGCTTTGACCAGTTCGAAAAAATTTTCTTCTCTTCCGCTCAGTGACTGAACCGTTCCTGCGCCGTCTGGTCCTTTCCCAAAATCACCCAGGTTTACACCGGTCAGTACAATTTCTTTCACACCCGATGCCGCCAGTGCTGTGGCATTGGCCACCACATTTGAGATTAAATCACTCCGGCTTTTTCCCCTGGCCATGGGAATGGTACAGAAAGAACAATTATAATCACAACCATCCTGCACTTTTAAAAAAGTCCGGGTGCGGTCATTTACCGACCAGGAGGCATGAAACCCGGTTACTTCTTCCACATCACAGCTGCAGATTTTGGTGGAATCTCCCTTTGTCAGTTCCCGGATATGCGCAGCAATATTGAATTTTTCCGCCGCACCCAGCACCAGGTCCACCCCGGGGATTTCCGCAATTTCCTTGGGTTTGAGCTGGGCATAACAACCGGTAATCACGACCAGACTTTCGGGCGCTTTTCGTTGGATTCGTCTCACCAGCTGCCGGCATTCTTTATCAGCATTATCGGTGACCGAACAGGTATTGATCACATACACATCAGCCAGATCCTCAAACTCCTTTTTCTCAAACCCCTCCGTTTCCAGCATACGGGAAAGGGAAGATGTTTCTGAAAAATTGAGCTTGCAGCCTAGTGTATGAAATGCAATGGTCCGGGATGCTGTCATCTGTTCAGTCCTGCCTGTTTAACCGGACATTTAATGCGATCCGGGAGCTGGCAGGGCCGGCAAAGATAAGTTGATAAGTTGAGCGGTTGAAATGTTGATACAGCGGCCTTATCTTGTTAACTTGCCTGCCGGATCAATAATTATTAATTAGACAAACTACTGACAGTGAACAGGAAATGGCTGCCTTATTTGCTGATGGCGTTGATGCTGGTGGCGATTGTACTGATTCGTCAGTGTAAGGGTAATCAGGATCCGGTACCCAAACCAAAGGTCACCAACCCCGACCGGCCCAAAGACCCGGCTTCCAATCCAACCAACCGGGATAAAGGCTTTGACCGCAGCACATCCTATCTCGATTACAGCCAGCATGCCAGTTGCCGGATGCAATGCCGGAAAATCTCCAAATCGGAGGTAGAAGAGATCATGCTGGAAGGAAAAATCAATTATAAAAAGAGCGATTTACAAAATGCCCGCTGCCCGCGTTATGCTCTCGAAGGGGTGACGCATGATGACCAGCGGGTGCGGATCATTTTTGCACAATGCAATGAAAAGACGGTGGTGGTAACGGTGATTGATCTGGGAACTGATTATGCCTGTGACTGCCCGGGAGATGATAATCAATATAAAAACAAAGGCCGATGAAGCTGCTCCTGATGCCGCTGAAATGGCTTTACAGTATTTATGCATTTTCTCAGTTTCGTGGCCGTCATGCTGCTGATTTTTCCCTTTGCACTGATCTCCACTTTTTTTGGCAAGATCCGGGGAGGAAATATGGTGTTCTGGCTTTGCATGCGCTGGGCAGATATCTGGTTCTTCCTGATATTTATCTGGCACCGGAAGATCTACGAAGCACCACATGATAAGCAAAGGCCTTATATATTCGTGAGCAATCATATCTCTTATATCGATGCGGCCATCATCCCCAAAGCACTCCGCCAGCCGGCAAGGCCATTGGGAAAAGCAGAGATGAGCAAAGTGCCGATATTCGGATTGATCTACCGGAATGCGATTGTAACGGTGGACCGGAGCAGTGTTAGTAACAGAGCCAAAAGTATCCGGATACTGAAATCACTGATCAATAAAGGAATTTCAGTGATGGTATTCCCCGAAGGAACATTTAATATGGGCACCACCCCACTAAAAGATTTTTATGACGGGGCATTCAGGGTGGCCATTGAAACGCAAACACCGGTAAAGCCGGTCCTTTTTCTGGACGCTTACAGAAGAATGCCCTATGAATCTTTGTTTCATATGAGTCCTGGTATCAGCAGGATATTGTACCTGGAGGAAGTGCAGGTAGCCGGTTATACATTATCCGATCTGCCCAAATTAAAAGCAGAAGTATATAGCTTAATGGAGCAAAAACTGGTCGCATACAATTATGCCTGGCGAAAAGCCTGACGAGCGAAGCAACTGCATTGCATCCTATTCTGAAAAAAGACAAAGTAAAAAATCACTTGTACGCTGAAATCATCATACCTGCCGCATTACCGAAAAATTATACATGGTCGGTTCCTGCCCATTTACTGGAGCAGGTAAAACCGGGTTGCCGGGTGGAAGTGAATCTGGGAAAGAATAAAAAGTATGCAGGGGTTGTAAAGAAATTGCTGGAAGAAAAACCGGAATTCATTGAAACCAAGGACATCCTGAATGTACTGGATACTGAACCGGTAGTATTTGAAGAGCAGCTCAGTTTATGGGAGTGGATGGCTTCTTATTATATGTGCAGTGAAGGAGAAGTAATGGCAGCAGCCCTTCCGGCTCACTTCAAACTATCCAGTGAAACCATCCTGGTATTCAATGAAGAATATGGGGATGATTTTTCTGCACTCGACCATGATGAATACCTGGTAGGGGAGGCATTGCTCCTGAAAAAAGAACTGAACCTGGGAGAAGTACAGCAACTCCTGGATTCTTCCCATGTTTACCCGGTAATCAACCGCCTGATACAAAAAAAGGTTTGTCATGTCTGGGAAGCACTGAAGCAAACCTATGTTCCCAAAAAAGAAACCTATGTATTGCTGAACCCGGTCTATGATAACGAAGACAGTTTATCTGAATTGCTGAATAACTGGACACGGGCCCCCAAACAAATGGAACTCCTGCTCAGCTATCTCCATCTGATGAAAACAAGCGGGGAGGTAACAAAATCATCCCTGCTGAAAAAATCAGGAGCATCCGATGCTCAACTCAAAGGTTTGGTGGATAAACAGGTACTGCGGCTGGAGAAACGCATTATTGACCGCATCAGTTACCTGCCGAAAAATGTACTGATTGATTTTGAGCTGAGTGAAAAACAAAAAGCAGCCCTGGAAAAAGTAAAGACGGAATGGGAACAGCGCCCGGTTTGTTTATTACATGGTGTTACGTCAAGTGGTAAAACCAATATTTATATTCATCTGATCGAAGAAATGATCCGGCAGGGAAAACAGGTGCTGTACATGCTGCCCGAGATTGCATTAACCTCACAGGTAATCCGCCGCTTGCAAAAACATTTTGGCGGATATATCGGAGTGTATCATTCTAAATTTTCACAGAATGAGCGAGTGGAAATCTGGAACAAGATCAAAACCGGCGAACTAAGGATCATCCTTGGGGCCCGGTCGGCAGTATTCCTTCCTTTCCGTGATCTGGGACTGGTGATCTGCGATGAAGAACACGATGCCTCTTTCAAACAACAGGAGCCGGCACCCCGTTACCATGGCAGGGATGCGGCCATTTATTTTGCCTCTCTTTTTGGCGCAAAAACATTATTGGGAAGCGGTACTCCTTCCGTAGAAAGTTATTATAACGCCAGTACGGGCAAATATGGATTTGCTGAATTGTTGTCCCGCTACGGCGACCTGATTTTACCCACGATAGAAATGATTGACATGCGGAAAGTGTTCATCCCGGATAAACCGAAGCATGATAAAATCATTCTCTCCCCACAACTGGTAGAAGCAGTGAATGAAGTAATTGGCCGGAATAAACAGGTGATTCTTTTTCAAAACCGGAGGGGCTATGCACCTTATCAGGTATGCGGTGTTTGCGGATGGATTCCTCAATGTAAATACTGCGATGTATCACTGACCTTTCATAAACTCAGCAACCGGCTGGTTTGTCATTACTGTGGTACCAGTTATCCACCGGTACACAGTTGTGCGGCCTGCGGAAGCGATAAATTCACCCAACGGAATTTCGGAACCGAAAAGATTGAAGAACAGTTACAGGAAACCTTTCCCAATGCCAGAGTGGCAAGGATGGATATGGACACCGTAAGAGGGAAGAATGCCCATGATGCACTGATCCAGCAATTTGAACAGGAGCGGATCGATATCCTGGTGGGCACACAAATGGTGGTAAAAGGGCTTGACTTCGACAATGTGGATTTGGTGGGTATCCTGGATGCAGATGGCCTGCTTTATTTTGCTGATTTCAGGGTGAATGAAAGAGCTTTTCAATTAATGGAACAAGTAAGTGGCAGGGCAGGGAGGAAGGAAGCCACCGGTAAAGTACTGGTGCAGACTTCACAACCGAAACATCCTTTACTGCAGGTAGTGCAGCAGCATGATTACAAAGCCATGTTCACAGAAGAAATCAAAAAGCGTAAAGAGTTTGCCTATCCGCCTTTCACAAGGATCATTCAGTTGACCTTCAAACATAAATTCAGGGAAGTGGTGGAAAGAGCGGCAGTCAAATATGCCGACGCACTCAAGAAGCGTTATGGTCCTTACCTGGTTGGTCCTGCTGAACCGGTGATTGGCCGGATAAGGAACCAGTACCTGATGGAATTATTATTGAAACTCCCCCGCGATGGGAAGACCATCAACCAATGCAAGCAGGACCTGCTGGAACATACGGCGATCCTGCACCAGGAACCCACTTTCCGCTCTGTAACCGTAGTGCCAGATGTAGATCCTGTTTAACGATTTTCAACAGAAAAATTCTGCAATAAATTTAAAAGGAAAGGAACATTTGATGATTGGGATTGGTATGGGTGGGAGAAATCCGGAAATCATATTGCCCAACAATCCGGAAGCCCATGCGGGTATAAAAATCAAATGCTTTTTGATTTTCCAGCCAAACGTAAAGCCAGAAGCCTTTTTGGCGGGCCGCAATAGCCATTTCAATATTGTGCAGGAGTAATGCTTTTCCAAGTCCCTGTCCGTGAAATGCATCCAGCAGATAAATACGTTCGAGTTTGGCAACAGGAGCAATGGCAACAGGAGGACAGGGGGTATTAAAAATGATTTTAGAAAAACCAGCTGGCTCATTGCCTGCATAAATAATCCGGTAGATATTTTCCGGGTCACTCAATTCTTTTATTACAATATCCGGATCATATTTCTCCGTAACATAAGCGGCAATATCAGTAGCGGGGGCACTGTGACCATGAGATTGCAGGAAGGTTTCTTTACCTAATTGGGCCAGTAAGGTGGCATCATCAATACCTGCTGTAAGAATCCGAAAGGGCTGCATGCCGTAAAATTAGGACCAAAATTATAAGCAATCACCGCGATTAGATCAGTTTATGTTCGTAGGCATATTTCACCAGTCCGATTACGGAATTGGTATTGGTCTTCCTGAAAATATTCTTGCGATGTGTTTCAACGGTTCTTTCAGAGATGAAAAGGGTTTCAGCAATTTGTTTGTTGTTATATTCTTTTTCGATCAGCCGGATGATTTCCACTTCACGACCGGTAAGGTGGGCATCTTCTTTTTGCTTTTTACGGTTGCTGGTTCTTTGCAGTTCATCCAGCACTTCTTCGCTGAAATAAATGCCACCCCCGGCAATTTTTTCCAGTGCTTTCACCAGTTCCTGTTTCCCGATATTTTTGAGCACATAACCAGCAATATCGGCATCCTCAATCATTTCATTTACCATATCTCCCTGTCCGCTCATGGACAAGGCCAGGATCCGGATATCAGGAAATTGCTGCCGAACCATTTTGGCCAGCTGGTTACCGGGAATATTCGGCATCATCACATCCGTGAGCAGGATATCAATCTTGTGTTTTTTGATCAGTTCCGGAACTTCGGATGAATCGGTGGTGGCAAAGGCAAAATTGAATTTCTCATGTCCTTTGAGCAGGGAGCTTAATCCGTCGATCACAATCTGGTGATCATCCACGATGCCTAAGGTAATTTTTCCATTCTTCATTTTGGTAGCCGGTTTGTCGATGGTGGCGGTATCATTGCCGCTGGTAAAATACATAAAATTGGGTTTTGGTTTGTTATTGTCATGAAAATCATGACGTAAACAAGGATGCAGGGGTTGGAAAAATTACAGTTGGGGAATTGTTAAAGAGAGGGAATTGGATATTGGGTATTAGGTATTGCTTCGCCCCAAAGGGGTGTACCCGCCATAGCCCGCCATAGCTTTAGCGAAGGCGGGAAATTAGGTTCTTTGGAGCGGACTGACCGACTGAAGACTGTCGACTACTGACTGTAGACTGTCGACTGACCGACTGCTTAAGGCAGCGGAACATGCATCGCAATCACCGTCCCCCGACCGGGAGCGGAGTCGAAATCAACGGTTCCCCGGAGGTATTCAATTCGGGTAATGATGTTTTTTAAGCCTATACCTTCAAATTTTTCTTTATCTGTAGGGTCAAAGCCCTTTCCATTGTCTTCCACTGTGCCACTGATACCGTCCTTGTCACGGATCAGGGAAATATCCAGGTTGCTGGCATGGGCATGTTTCATGGCATTGTGAACACATTCCTGGATAACCCGGTACAACACCGTCTCTACATTGGAATCCAGCTTTTCATCCAGTCCTTCTGTATATACATGCACCTGCATGGTTTTATTACTGAGCTTATTCACAAATTCATGGATGGCATTTCCCAGGCTATTTCTCAATAATGCGTTTGGCATCATGATATGGGATACGGTGCGTACTTCTTTGCAGCTTTCATCCACCAGACTGATGGCTTTTTCAAAGTTTTCTTTCTGTTTTGGATCAGTAAATGCCAGTTCTGATTCAATAGCAGAGAGATTCATTTTGGCGGCACTCATCATTTGTCCCACGCCATCATGCAGGTCTTTGGCGATCCTTTGTCTTTCATTTTCTTCCGCCTCCAAAATGGCCCGGGCCTTCAATTCCTGCTGTTTCAAAATCTCGGCCTGCAACTGGCTTTCCTGTTTAAGGCGGTAGCGCTTATAATAGGAAAAGGCTAGTAACAGTCCTAAAATCACCAGCACGCCAATACCTGCCATCAGGTAATTCTGCATCCGGATCCTGCTCTGCTGGGATTGAATCTGTTGTTCCTTCCTGGCAGTTTCATATTGGGAGTTCAGCCGCTGGATTTCTTTTGTTTTTTCCAGGTTGAACAAACTATCACGCAGTGCCGTTCTTTTGTTGAAGTATTCAAAAGCTTTTTGAAAATCTCCCTGTTTTTGGGAAACAGCGGAGAGCTCGTTGTAATTATTTGATTGCAACTCGGGATACCTCATTTTCTCCGCCAGCCGGTTACTCATCGTGAGGTAGTCAATGGCTTTTTTGTAATCACCTTTGGCATTCATGGCAACACCGAGGTCTGAATAGGCCAGGGCCATGGAAAAACTATCCTTGAGTATTTCCCTGATACGCAGACAACGCAATAGATTTATTTCAGCCAGGTCATATTTTTTTTCAATCACATACACGCCTGCAATATTGCTGAGGGAATAGGATACACTCAGGGAATCCCCAGCTTTTTCTGCCAGGTGCATGGACATGGTGTAACGGTTCACCGCCTCTTTATAATCATATTTGTATTCATATACTACACCCGATTCATTCAGGATCATGGCGATCCCCGATGTATCATTTAATGAACGGTAAATGGCATTGGCATTGCTGTAATTTTCCAGGGCTTTGTCGAGATCACGGGTCTTCCGGTACAATTTGGCCAGGTCATTATAAACCGGAGCAAGTTTACTGCGGTTCTTTTTATCTTTTTCCAGAATGGCAATGGCTTCCTGCAGGTATTTGGCGGCTACATCATATTTGCCACTGAAATAATTGGCCACACCAATATGCCTTTTGAGCTGGGCCACTGCAATGGAATCTGTATTCTTCCTGGCCAGCCGGAGTGCTTTATCCCCCTCAATAATCGTGGAATCAAAGTTTTTCAGTTGATAGCTCTCCACCAGTTTGATGGCCGCATTTATCTGCTGGTCATAGGGTCTGTTCGAATTCATGACCTGTCGAAGACTGTCAGGGTCTGGCTGACTGAATCCGGTGGTAACAAAAACAAGGGTTAATATGGTGGCAAAAAACAAACGCATGGATTACAATCCCAGGACTTCTTTCATGGCATAAAATCCTTTTCTGGATTGAATGAATTCTGCAGCCAGTACGGCACCACCGGCAAATCCCATCCGGTTATGTGCCGTATGAATGATTTCGATGGTATCAATGGCAGAGGCGTACCGGACATGATGGGTACCGGGTGCCGGGTCAATTCGCTGACTGATGATCTCCAGGTCTTCCGGATGATCGCTGAGTTCATTCACCCATCTTTTTTTCCTGTGAATGGAATCCAGTACCTGCTCCGCCAGGGTAATAGCCGTCCCGCTGGGGGCATCTTTTTTATGGGTATGATGGATTTCTTCCAGCATCACTTCATATTCCTGGTGAGGTGCCATCAGGGCGGCCAGTTTTTTATTCAGTTCAAAAAATAGATTGACGCCGATACTGAAATTACTGGAGTACACAAATCCACCTTTTCTCTCTGCACAAATGGCCTTCATGGCATCCAGCTGATCGGTCCAGCCCGTGGAGCCGCAAACCAGGGGGGTACCCCATTCCAGCATTTGCTGAACATTACTCAGGGCGCTGTGTGGTCCAGTGAATTCAATGGCCGCATCAATTCCACTCAGGTTTTCTTTAGTAAAGTCATCCAGGTTATGCTGATCAATGATCAGTGCCACCTGGTGACCACGCTGGATGGCAATTTCTTCGATGGCTCTTCCCATTTTTCCATATCCGATTAGCGCCAGTTTCATGTTTCAGATTTAGTATAAATATGATTGGTCGAAAGGCTAACAATCAAAGCAAATGTAATTATTATTGGCAGGGGCTGTTACCCGTACTGGTACGGATTTTATTTTCCGATCTTAATGATCAGGCTGAGTCCGTTGGTGCGGGCCAGCTCGCTGTAACCGGGTTTGAATTGCAGGCTGAGATCGGGGCTCACATCAAAGGTTTTGAGATGCGCATCAACAGCGGCATCTACTACATTAAGTCCCCAGATCAGGATCATAAACAACACCGAGTAATCAATATCCCGCCTGAACTGGTTGCGGTAAAAGCGAAGGGATTCTTCCCCGAGTGGCTGCAGGTTGGGTTTGATTTTTGAATAAAGCGCGGAATCTGTTCGCAGCACCCGCATATTGTATTTGACCTTATAAGCAAAACGGGTGTCTTTGTAATTCTTCAGGTTATAAAAAAAGATTCCACCACTGATGCCCAATGCACCGTACACGATAGGTAGCTTCCAGTATTTTTTATTGTAAATCTGTCCAAGCCCGGGTAAAAGCGCAGAACGGATCGCCGCTTTTTTGGGTTGATGGGCAGCAAAGGCAGAATCATATTTGTTCATCGGTTTTTTAGCAGGGGGGATCGTATCCGTCACCTTGCTTTTTTTCCCTTTATCTTTCTCCTTTATTTTTTCCTTCATGATGATTTCTTCCTGTGCCAGCAAAGAAGTGCTGGTACCCGAAAAGAGTAAGAGAAATAATATGATCAGCAGGGGGCGGGGCATCATGTGGGATCTGGCATTAATCAAGTGATGCATTCATTTGCCGGAGTACTTTGTTCAGTTCTTCTGTTGAATAATAATCAATGGTGATCTGTCCGCTGCCATTCCGGCTATGACGAAGTTTAACCCGGGTACTGAAATGCGATGCTAATTTATCCTCTATTCGCTGAAATGCAGGGGCCAGTCCGCTTTTTGCCGTTTTTTTAACGCCTCCGTTTTCTTTGAACAGGTTTCGCACCAGGGCTTCTGTTTGTCTGACTGACAAACCTTTTTCCCGGATTTCTTTGAAGATATATAACTGGTGGTCGATAGTGTCTACATTGATCAGCGCCCGGGCATGACCCATGCTCAGACTACCATTTCGTACGGCCAGCTGAATATCCGGCGGTAATTTGAGCAGCCGGATAAAATTGGCCACTGTACTGCGATCCTTACCCATTCTTTCTGCCACCTGTTCCTGGGTATAATCCAGTTCTTCCATCATTCTTTTATAACTCAATGCCACTTCCATGGCATTCAGGTCCTCTCTTTGCAGGTTTTCCAGCAGGGCCAGTTCCAGTAATTGTACATCATTGGCCTGGCGTACATAGGCAGGAATATCTTTCAGTCCGGCCAGTTTCGAGGCCCGCAGTCTTCTTTCACCCGAAATCAAACGATACTTACCAGAACTCAGTTTCGATACAGTGATCGGCTGAATGATATCATGAAGCCGGATAGAGTCGGCCAGTTCTTTCAAAGAGGTTTCATCAAAATCCTTCCGCGGTTGTTTTGGATTGGCTTCTACATCTTCTACCGGAATCCGGGAAATACCTGTGGCGTTTTCCACCACATTTTGTTTTAACTGACCGGAATTGGTCTTAAGATCCGAATCAATACTCTGCAGCAGGGATCGAATACCCTTGCCAAGCAATTCTTTATTTTGTTTGGGATTGGTCATGTTAGTATTGCGTCTTGAGTCAGGAGTCTGCAACAGCCTTCCTTTCCCGATATCTTTTTATTAAGTTAATGAATAAAGCGTTCGTGATTCAGATCCTGGGTTTTATTTCCGGGGGAATCAAAGTTAATATTTAGTTGCGTCTTGCGGGAAAGAGAAAGGGAGCAACCGGAAATTGCCCCTAAACGGGGTGAATGAGCAGCAATACAACGGGAAAATACTAGAGTTCCAGAATCCTTTCCTCATTTTTAATCTTGGTCAGGTCATTCTTTTGCAGAATTTCCTTGGCCAGGTTGAGGTAGTTCATCGAGCCTTTGCTGTTGGCATCGTAGAGAATCACCGGTTTACCGGCACTGGGTGCTTCCGCCAAACGGGCGTTCCGGTGTACAATGGTGCTGAAGACCATATCATCAAAATGGCGCCTGACTTCACTGACCACCTGGTTGCAGAGCCGGAGGCGGCCATCATACATGGTCATCAGGATACCCTCTATCACCAGGTCGGTATTCAGACGGCCCTGGACTATTTTAATCGTGTTCAGTAATTTACCCAATCCTTCCAGTGCAAAAAATTCACATTGTACCGGTACCACAACCGAATCTGCTGCGGTAAGCGCATTCACGGTGATGAGACCGAGGGAAGGGGAGCAGTCAACTATGATAAAATCATAATCTTCTCTGGCTGCATTCAGTATATTCTTCAATACCATTTCCCGGTTGGGGTAGTTGATCATTTCAATTTCAGCACCTACCAGGTCAATATGAGAGGGGAGAAGGTCCAGGTTGGGAATCTCTGTTTTCAGGATCACATCTTTTGCCCGGGATTCATTCACCATACAGTCGTACAGGCTTTGGGTCACATTATGCAGGTCAAAGCCCACACCCGTGGTGCTATTAGCCTGCGGGTCGCCATCTACCAATAATGTTCTGTATTCCAATACGGCAAAACTGGCGGCCAGGTTGATGGCCGTAGTGGTCTTGCCCACCCCTCCTTTCTGATTTGCTACACCAATGATCCTTGCCATACCTGTTCCGCTAAAAATTAATTATGATAATGATATTGTTTCACCAACTGAGGGAAGTGTCAGCTGGTAACCTTTTTCCTCAAATGCAGCAATCGCTTTGGCATGATCAATTTTGATAAATCCAAATGTATCGAAATGTACGCCGATCACCTTTTTGCAATTAATCATCCTGGCCGCTTCCACTGCATCTTCATAGCCCATGGTAAAGTTGTCGCCAACAGGCAATACCGCAAAATTTAGTTTTGCCCACACTGGTATTAATTGCATATCCATGGTCAGGGCCGTATCACCACTGTAGTAAAAGCTGCCTTCCGGACTGCTGACGATAAATCCCATCGGATTTCCGCCATAAGTTCCGTCGGGCAGACCGCTGGAATGCTGGGCGGCGGTACTGCGGACTGAAAACGGACCAAAATCCCATTTTCCGCCCGTATTCATGGGGTGGAGATTGGTCAGTTTTTGCTTTGTGAGCCACTCATAAATTTCCCAGTTACTCACCACTTTGGCCCCGGTGCTTTGTGCCAGGGTCACACAATCAGCAATATGGTCAAAATGTCCATGGGAAACCAGGATATAGTCCGCTTCAATGTCACTTAGTGAAATATCTTTTGCCAGTTCATTGGAACTGATAAAGGGATCGAACAAAATTCGGCTGCCATTGGTTTCTACCAGGAAGCAGGAATGGCCAAAATAGGTGAACTGCATTTAATTACCGGTTAATGGAAGGGCAAAAATAAGCTCCTGAATGGTTCCCGGGTTAATTTTGATCCCACTATGCGAAACTCTCCTTTCTGGTGGATTTTTATCGGGCTGATGCTGGCACTGGATATTTATTTTTTCCAGGCACTTCGGTTGCTGACCCAGCATGCAGGTCCCCGAACAAGGGCCGTCATCTTTATTATCTATTGGGTGATCTCTGTAACAGCCATCGTGACCTTATTAATGCTTCCCTACCTTAAAGCAGATAAACAGGCCCTTTTAGGCAAGAGTACCATCTTCTCTCTGGTCATGGGTTTATTCTTTGCCAAACTGGTGGCCTCCATCTTTTTTTTCTTTGATGATTTGAGAAGAGGGGTGCAATGGAGCGCCTCCCGGATCATGGGCAATCAATCGACCGGTACAGCCGAAACTGCCGGTGAGAAAATTCCCAGGTCTGTTTTTATGAGCTGGGCAGGAATGGTTGCCGGAGGAGGATTGTTTGCTACCCTGGTGAATGGTTTCGGTAATAAATACCGCTACCAGGTACGCCGGCAAAAACTATCCTACCAGCATCTCCCGGCCGCATTCAAAGGGTTGAAAATTGCCCATATTTCCGATATCCATTCCGGCAGTTTTACAGATAAAGATGCAGTGGCAAAAGGGGTCATGAAAATCATGCAGGAATCCCCGGACCTGATCCTTTTTACCGGTGACCTGGTGAACAATGTGGCCAGTGAAATGGATGATTATATGGATGTGTTTGATAAACTGCAGGCACCATTAGGCGTGTATTCCACTCTGGGTAATCACGATTATGGGGAATATGTACAATGGGATACTCCGGAGGACAAAAAAGCCAACCTGGAACAGTTGAAGAATGTACATGCGAAGCTGGGATGGCGACTACTGATGAATGAACATGTGACGCTGGAGAAAGCCGGACAACAAATCGCCCTCCTGGGAGTGGAGAACTGGAGTGCCAAAGCCCGTTTTCCCAAGCATGGTAACCTGCCCCAGGCCTATCAGGGAGCAGCGGACCAGCCCTTTAAAATCTTATTAAGCCACGACCCTTCGCATTGGCAGGCCGAAGTGCTGGAATCATATCCGGATATTGACCTCGTGCTTTCAGGTCATACCCACGGCATGCAGTTTGGCATAGAAATACCCGGTCTTAAATGGAGTCCCGTACAATATCTCTATAAAGAATGGGCCGGTTTGTATGAACATGAAAATGGTCAGAAACTCTATGTGAACCGGGGTTTTGGCTTCCTGGGTTATCCTGGCCGGGTGGGCATCCTGCCGGAAATCACCATTCTTGAACTGGTCTGATCCCCCAATAATCTTCCTTTCCCATCGTTTGAAGATTGATTCGCAGGGAATTAAACTTTTTTTTAATCTTACAGTCTCAAGGCCAGCGTTACCTTTCGGGTTGACCAAAGAATAACCTGTCCTGTCACCAACGGGTACAACTGCCGATGCTGAAACGATGGTCCATATTACCGGCCCTCTTCCTTCTGGTTGTTGCTGCAAAAGCACAAAACAACCCATCGGATACGGCTGTCCGGCCGGTTCCATTAACGGATCTTTCCCTGATTGATACCAGTATGGACTATGAAGAGTTCTTTCGCGATTTCGATGAATTCATGGACTCCATCCTTTCTCCCCGTAGTTATTTCCTGGCCAGTATTTCCGGAGGTAAAGGGTTCTATAATTTCGAGAACAAGAGTACCTACGATTTCACAACTGCTAAAAAACTGACCTATTCCCCCACATTGGGGTATTATCATAAGTCCGGATTGGGCATTACGCTGAACGGTTACCTGGTGGATGACGGAAATGGCATGAACTTTTTTCAAACCGGAGTAACTCCTTCATTCGACTATCTGAAGAATAAAGATTTTGCAACCGGACTTGCATTCACCAAATTTTTTACGAGAGATTCCCTCCCTTTTTACACTACCCCGATTCAAAATGAGCTCTATGCTTATTTTGTTTACCGGAAGTGGTGGGTCAGACCCATGCTGGCCCTTAGCTATGGCTGGGGCAGCCGGAGTGATTATGAAGCCAGGGAAGTCTTAATACAGGATCTGCGTTTACGCCGAAGAGGTTTTACTTATATCAATACCGAAGAAAAAGTGAGCGACTTTTCTGTAATGGCTTCAGTTCGTCATGATTTTTACTGGCTGGATATCTTTGGCAAAAAAGACCATATCCGCTTTACACCGCAACTGACTTTTACCAGCGGTACCCAGAAATTCGGGTTCAACCAGTCTTCCACTACTTATGCCACTTCCATCCGCAGCACCAGTAATGTGCTGTACAATACCGATAATTTTTACCTGGATGATGAGTTGAAGTTCCAGCCACTGTCCCTGACCCTCTTCCTGAGAAGTGAGTATTCATTGGGAAAATTTTTCCTGCAACCTCAATTGGCACTGGATTATTTTTTCCCGGCCACTGAAAAAAGATTCAATGCATTGTTCTCGGTCAATGCCGGTTTGATGTTCTGATCCTTTTGCAAAACATTCACAGTTCCCCAATCATTTTAAGGTTACGAAATACGTCTGTAAAATGACAGATACCTTTTAATGAAATTTAACAGGATCAGCAGGTGACTGGCACTAATCTTGAAACTTTCTGAGGTCTGAAATTGAAGTAAAGCCATGGATTTAATCATTAATGCTTTCCCGGCCCAGGGACGGTAACCGGGGAAGCATTGATGAAAACACCAGGCGGTCATTATTTAACCAAAAAAGCTATCACATGAAAACAAAACTCTTCTCACTTTTTGCCATTTTACTAATCACACAGGCATCGATGGCCCAGTTTCACATCGGAATCAAGGGCGGTGCCAATATCACCAAGGTGGATGGCAAGTCCTTTAAGGATGAATTCCGTTATGGTTACCACCTGGGTGGATTTATGGAAATCAGGGCCGGTAACAAATTTGTGATCCAGCCCGAAGTGCTGTGGAACCAGTATGCGACCAGACTGGACAGTAATTACAAAAATGTATACGAAGATGTATTCAATGGCAATGCCAATGTAAAACTGAATTACCTCTCGATCCCCATCCTGGTCAATTACAAATTAATCGGCAGCTTCTTGTCACTGCAGGCCGGTCCCCAGTTTGGCATATTACTCGATCAGAATAAAACTTTACTCCAGAATGGCGGCAATGCCTTTAAACGCGGCGATTTTTCCATGCTGGCAGGTGTACAATTCAAAGTATTGGCGTTCCGGCTGAGTGCCCGGTATGCTATCGGACTGAATAATATCGGAGATCTTCCCAATGAAGACGATTGGAAAAGCAAGGGCTTCCAGGTATCCGTTGGACTGGCCCTATAACATAATCTCCAACCCTTATGAAAGGCCCTTCCGTCAGGAAGGGCTTTCTTTTTTGGTAGAATACATCCAATTTGGCAGATCAAAAGAGCCGGGCATAAATCTTGGCAATACTGAATTGGCGTTATATTTTTACCGCCTGCCCTGCTGAAGGGGCATTTTGGCAGATTGAACTGAAGAATTGATTATGAAGAATTTAGAGCAGTTTTTACTCAAGGCGGAAGATGAAATGGATTTTTTACCCATCATTCCGCTGAATGAAAGTGATCAGGATGACCCTAATGGAATCGAAATACCCGCAGAATTAGCATTATTACCATTAAGGAATACTGTTCTCTTCCCCGGTGTGGTTTTACCGATCACAGTGGGTAGGGATAAAAGTATCCGGGCTGTAACCGATGCCTATAAAGGCGATAAACTGATTGGGGTAGTGGCCCAGAAAGACAGTAATACCGAAGATCCGGAAATGGGTGATCTGGAAAAGATCGGAACCGTGGCCCGGATCGTGAAGCTGATCAAAATGCCCGATGGCGGCACTACCATTATCATTCAGGGAAAGAACCGCTTTTTGATCGAGAATATCTTTTCCGATGATCCTTATTTCAAGGCAAAAATCCAGAAGCTGGAAGAAGAAGAATCTCCGAAAGACGAAGATTTCAATGCCTATGTGGCCAATATCAAGGACCTGGCTGCTGATATTGTTCAATTGTCACCCAATATTCCGGCCGAAGCCTCGATCATCCTCCGCAATATTGAGAATCCTTCCTTCCTGATCCATTTTGTATCCAGTAACCTGAATACCGATATCCGGGATAAACAGCGATTGCTGGAACTGAATCATATCCGGGAAAGAGCAGACCTGCTGATGAAATTGCTGCAAAAAGAACTGCAGTTTGCCGAACTCAAAAACAAGGTCACCACCAAAACAAAAACAGAAATTGATAAGCAGCAAAGGGAATACTTCCTGCAGCAGCAACTCAAGAGCATCAAAGAAGAACTCGGCGGAGACTCCAATGCCCAGGAAGTAAAAGAAATGCAGAAAAAGGCAGAAGCCAAGAAATGGCCGGCATCTGCCAAAGAATTATTCAAGAAAGGTGCGGAGAAACTGGAAAGAATGCATCCCAGCACACCCGATTACTCTGTCGTATACAATCACCTCGATCTGATGCTCGATCTTCCCTGGGAAGATTATACCGAAGATCATTACGACCTGAAAAAAGCTGAAAAAACTCTCGATACTGATCATTATGGTATGCACAAGATCAAGGAAAGAATTCTTGAATACCTGGCCGTGCTCAAACTGAAAGGGGATATGAAGAGTCCCATCCTCTGTTTTGTAGGCCCTCCGGGTATAGGTAAAACCTCCCTTGGTAAAAGTATTGCCGCAGCCATTGGTCGTAAATATGTAAGACTCAGTCTGGGTGGATTACATGATGAAAGTGAAATCCGCGGTCACCGGAAAACCTATATCGGTGCCATGCCCGGGAGAATCCTGCAGTCATTACGAAAAGTAAAATCATCCAACCCGGTGATGATACTCGACGAGATTGATAAAGTAGGCAGCGACCATCGGGGCGATCCTTCTTCTGCCTTACTGGAAGTACTGGATCCCGAACAGAATCATAGTTTCTATGATAATTACCTGGAGATGGAGTATGACCTGAGCAAAGTATTGTTTATCGCAACGGCCAATAACCTCCAGAATATCCAACCGGCCCTTCGCGACAGGCTGGAGATCATTGACCTCAGCGGTTATGCCGTAGAGGAAAAAGTGGAAATTGCGAAGAGACACCTGTTGCCTAAACAAAGGGAACAGCATGGTCTTAAAAACAGCCTCTTTAAAATCAGCGATAAGGTGCTGGAACAAATTATCCAGGACTATACCCGGGAAAGCGGGGTGCGGGAACTGGACAGGCAACTGGCTTCCATCATGCGGTACCAGGCCAAACAATTGGCGTCGAAAGGCAAACTGAAAAATATTTTGACGGCAGCGGATATCGAAAAAATCCTGGGCAAGCCCCGTTACAGCAATGATATTTATAAAACCGTCAATATGCCTGGAGTGGCGGTTGGACTGGCATGGACCTATGTAGGTGGAGATATTCTTTTTATCGAAACCAGTCTGAGCGATGGTAAGGGAGAATTGAAGTTAACCGGTAACCTGGGAAATGTGATGAAGGAAAGTGCCAGTACCGCACTAACCTATCTGCAATCCAACGCCAAAAAATACAAGCTGGACAGCAAATTATTCGAGAAGAAGAATATCCATATTCACGTTCCCGAAGGGGCCGTGCCCAAGGATGGGCCAAGCGCCGGTATCACTATGATGACGGCCATTGCCTCTGCCTTAACCGGTAAAAGAGTAAAACCCTTTCTGGCCATGACCGGAGAAATCACCCTGCGTGGTCAGGTATTACCGGTAGGGGGGATCAAAGAAAAAGTACTGGCTGCCCGCCGGGCCGGATTAAAAGAAATTATTCTTTGCTGGCAGAATGAAAAAGATGTGGAAGAAATTGAATCTGCCTTTATCAAAGGGATAAAATTCCACTTTGTAAAAAACATGAGCCAGGTGCTGGAACTGGCCCTGGTAGAGAAATAACTGGCTAGCAACATCAACGGGCAGTACAGGACTGTTTTGACTGAAATAAAATCATATATAAATCCGCTTCGTTACTGGAGCGGATTTCCTTTTTCAAAGCTGTATTTTCGTTGGATATTGAAATACCTTCTTTTCATATCTTTTGTCATTTGCAATATGGCTGCTCCCGCCCAGACCCTTGGCGGGGATGCGGTTTTCAGTTTTCTTAAACAGCCCAATACCCCGCAACTGTCAGCACTGGGTGGAGTGAATATATCGCAACTCTCCAATGATGCCGGACTGGCTTTCAATAATCCGGCCCAGTTACGATCAACCATGCATACACAATTGAATACGGTGTTTAATCTGCAGTATGCCGGTATCAAAGTGTATCATACTTCTTTTGCTTTTCGAAATGAAAAACTGAACACCAATTTTTTGTGGGGTTTGCATTATTTCGATTATGGCAACAGCACACAAACAGATGCGGCAGGAAACATACTCGGCAGTTTCAGACCCCGCGACTGGGTGATGCAGATAGGGGCCTCCCGTTCCTATGGGAGCCGGTGGAACTATGGACTGAATGTAAAATTTATCAGTTCGGCTTATGGTATTTACAGTTCTAATGGGATTGCTGCTGATGTGGGACTGCTGTACACCGATTCTGCCGGATTATTCAGCGCTTCCGTCCTGGTAAAAAATATGGGCAGCCAGTTAAAAGCCTATCCCGGTGCCGGGGCAGAGGACCTTCCATTCGATTTTCAAATCGGATTCACCAAAAGAATGGCCAAAGCTCCCTTTGGTATTTCATTGACCGGTCAGCGGGTACATCGTTTTAATATCCGCTATGAGGATACCCTCTTTAATAATGAAAACGGATTTGTTAACAGTTCCTCAGGAAAATTTACGGCCGGTAAATTGCTGGATCACCTGGTGCTGGGAACTACGATCTATATCGGTGATCATGTGGAAGTACAGGCCGGGTATAATTTTTTGAGAAGAAGGGAACTCAATATTGGCAATGAGGGCAATGGACTGAATGGATTCTCCATGGGTGCAACAGTAAAGCTGGGTAAAATGGATATCCGCTTTGCAAGAGCGCAGTACCAGTCCAATACCGCCTATCATCAATTGGGATTAAACCTGACCCTGAATAAATATTTCAGTTTGGGTAAATGGGGGCAGCGCATTGGCTGGTGATCAGTCAATCAGTCTGTATACTTCAAAAGCTTCCGCCAGTAACTGGTTACATTGTACACCCCTGACTTTGGCCAGCGACCGGATGAAATCGGCTGACATATAGTTACGGTGTGACTGGGATTGATAAGACTGCACCGCTTTTACTTTCTTCAGCAAACATTCTTCATCTGCCGGGATAAAATAAGTGGAACGAAAACTGGCATGGTTCCAGGGCAGTTCATAGCCCAGCAGGGAGCAGTGTTTAAAGGCTCTTTGTGCTTCGGTATGAATGACCTGGTGATCCTGGTGCTGATCGGAAGCAGAAGGAATAAAGACCAGGTCCGGATGATGCAGTTTGTTCAATTGTACCATTTCTTCCAGGATGGCCTGTCTTTGCTGGTCAAATGTTCTCACTTCGAAATCGAAGAAGAACAATTGGCTTTCGTTAATCCCTAGTTCCCGGGTAGCTGTCCGGCATTCTTTTTCAAGGGTATCAGGAGGCAGGCCTGCCGCTAAAGATTTGCGGCATAGTGAAAACGCAGCATAGGAAACCCTGCTGCCTTCTCTTACATAACGGGCCAGGGAAGCTCCGCAACCCAGTTCACCATCATCCGTATGGGGTGCCAGTACCAGTATGTTTGCAGGAACAGTCATGCCTAAAGATAATATTATTCAGTGATGAGGTAACTGGTATCGGGTAACAAGTTCAGTTGCTGTTTGAATTGCCGGTTCAGAAAGATTCTGAACTGGTTCACATGCGTTTGACCCTTATAGTATCCGGCATAGTCACTCCCGGGAATCAGCATGGCATTGATCGTCATAAACTGGTAACGGTCATCAAAAGGTTTTTTTAATTCCCGGATACCATGATCGCCAATTAAAAAAATCACAGGAGGACGGGCCGATGCTTTCAGGATGGAGTCAATCAGTGACAGTAATTTTCGGTTACTGTATTGCAGATAACCGATCCGGCGGGCGGTATCGTGATAATGAAAATCGCCGAGCCTGGATATCGGGTATAAATTTCCTGCACTGTCGTAATACAGTGGATGATGCGGCATGACCAGATGGGTGTATACAAATTTGGGTGCACTGCTTTTTTTGCTGATTACTTTTTGGGTCAGCGCATACAATTTTTCATTATTAATCTGGTCAGCATATTTAAAACGGTGGATCACCGATGGCATCCGGAAAGTGGTGGCCATATGGTACCAGAGATCTTTAACGATTCTGCGGGTGAAAGTTTGTGCGGTAATGGGAACTGTTTTTTGAGGCAGGAATGTAGGAGTCGTATAGGAGGGGTAACCATCAAAGCTAAAAATGGAGTAATTGTAAAAACGGTAGCCATCATTTTGCAAAAAAGACAATAGGGGACTCTGGCGCATTTCGTCTTTACAAATTTCCAGATCCTTTTTGTCATGATTACTGCCTTTTATTCCGGGCAGGTAATTCATGGACAGTAGAGAGGCGACTGAAAATGCGGTGAAATTATAATTGCTTCTGCTGCTGTCCACTATATGAAACCCCCTGTTTTTCAGTTGTGTTTCAAATCCACTGTTATCATAACCCAATAAGTCCTTTACAGATGAATTACCCGGATAGCCATCAGCTAACAGCAGGTAGATATCAGGCTTTGGACAATCAATACATGGCTGTAATATAGTTGTAACGACGGGCTCGTTTTTTTTATGATTGACAGCATAGCGCAGTAATTGAACTGCATCAAGAGCAATCAGCAACAGGAAAAGAAGGTTCAGATAGAGAACCGGTTTGTCCGGAATCGTTTTTCTTTTTTTAAGCAGGATGAGTAATCCAAGAAATCCAAGCAGGGAAACCGGGATTATAAAACTGTATTTATTAAGAAAAGAGCCGGGAAACAGGTCGCGGAAAAGATCCTGTACGGCCCCGAAAAAAAACTGATAAGCCAATAAACAGAAAGCGATGATCGCTGCTTTCCGGAATTGCCGGTAGAAGAGATAAAAAAATAAAAGTAATCCCAGTGCAATACCCAGGTAGAACAAAAGCAGCATAGCGGCACCCGAGACCGGCACCAGCCCGGCATTTTCCGTTAAACCATGCAACACAAAAAACAGCGGAAGCAGGAATAAGAAGAAAGGGTATTTCAGGAATATTTTTTTCATGCTAGTCAGCAGCCTGGTCCTTTTGGTTTCCGGATGCATTTTTAATCGCCTGCTGCCTTACCAGCTCTGTGATTTTGTCCTCCAGTCTTTTCAAACGGGCAAATAGTTTGAGAATGATAAAAAGGAAGAAAAGAATACAGCTGTAAAATAACAAGTCGGCACCCCGGCCTACTCCCAGCTTTTTTGCGACTACATTGGTGTAATCAGGGAAGAGGATAAAGAAGATACCGAGTCCGGCAAATATCACCAGCGCAGCCAGGTCGATCAGGGCATTGCGGAAACGGGATACGTAATAGGTGAAAATAACCACCACCCCGCTGATCAGTAAAACCTGGATCCCGTTCATTTGAAAATTTTGTTTAAAAGTATATCAAAAAAGATTCTGAAACTCCCCCAGGCAGATTGCCCTTTCGCTTTTGAGTAGCTGCTGTAGTGAATATTGACCGGGACTTCTTTGTAGCGAAGCCTTTTTTTCCGAATGGCGGCAACGATCTCAGTGGCATGGGCCATGCCTGCCTGTCTGAGTTGAATTTTTGCAGCTGCATCTGCCGTCATGGCCCTGATGCCGTTATGCGCATCAGAGAGGAGTAATCCTGTAAAAAAATAATTGACCAGCCGGGCAATCCGTAATAGCCGTTTTCTCCCGGATGGTATATTGCTGCCAGCGCTGAGAAACCTGGATCCCAATGCGATATCGGCTTCACCGTTTGTTAAGGGGATCAATAATTTTTCAATATCCGCAGGCAGGTGCTGCCCATCGGCATCGAATGTAACAATATATCCTGCCTGTTTTGAAAGGGCATACTCGAAACCCGTTTGAAGGGCCGCTCCCTGTCCGAGATTGATCGCATGACGCAGCACGGTTACCGGCAGATCAAATAGTAATGGTTGTAATGGGGTTGCTGATCCATCATCTACCACGATCAGTTGGCAGCCAAGTGGAATTAATCCCTTTAGGACATCCCGGATCATTTTTTCTTCATTATAGGCGGGTATAATGATGAAAACCGGTTTTGATTTATCGGGGTGCAACATAAAGCGTATAAAAATAAAACCCATTCAGTTGCCCCCCAAGTTCTGTTCCGGGATGGTCAATAAAGGGTTGGTAGTCTTTTTGCTGTTCAGCACCAATAATTGCCAGCAGGATCACGGGCTTACTACTCCGGAATAGCTGAGGTTGTATCAGCCAATCAGGTTTTTCAAGCACCGGGGCATTCATGTAAAGAGCGCTGCGGTAATTTGCATAATAAAGTGAGCCGGTCACTACCGTTTGAGCAGAACCGGTAACAGCCATTTTCTTTTTGACAACTTCTTTTGCATAATTAAAGAATACCCTTTCAGTTTTCCAGTAATAGTCTTCCTTTCCAAATCCGATCACTCTTCTGAATGTAAATACCATTCCCCTGGCTGCTTCGGGCAGGAGCAGGAAGGGCAACACGGCTATAGCCAGCCTGATTCCGCCACTGAACTGATTTTTGTAAAATGAGAAGGCCATAAAAATAACCAGTTGCACGAGGATATCCGCCAGGCCATAATAACGGGCATCTTCCACATAGGTCCACCAGAGATCAGGCGGAATCAGTTCCTTATCTACCAGTAAAGAAAGCACTCCCAGCACCAGGCTGATGGCCAGTGCCAATGCAAGGGATAAAAAAATAAAAGTCCTTTGGATGGATGCTGCTTTTAGGCCTTTCCTGAAAAAAGAACGGATGGCAATCACCGTGAGTGATAACAGTAAAATGATATGGATGATCCGGAACAGATTCATCACTGTACTGGCGCCGGCTGGCGGGAGTTTACGGATGGTATTCGGTGTGATAAAACTGCAGGGAATCAGGGGATGTAACCGCAACAGATGCTCAGGAAAAAAGCCCCGGCCGCTGGCACTGATATAAGTACCCGCTCCGCTGATGCTTTTCTGATAAAGATAAAGTCCTCCGATACCTACCGCCACCAGGGCAAAAAGGACCGTTGCTCCCCGCCTGATACCGGCTTCCTGGTTTTGCCATCCATAAATAAAAGCAAATACCGGTATTACAAATACCACCGGAAAGAATAAGTATTTCATACTGGCAGCACCCAATAAACAAATGGCAGAAGCCAATACTGCAGTGATGGGATATTTTTTTTGCTTTAGCGCCGATAACAAGAGTGTAATCGACCCCAGGAAAAAGGCAACCCCAATACTGTCTGTGGAACCGGTATAATAGAAATAATAAATAAAGAAAGCGGTTAGTAATGTAAACAGATTGATGACAGCGATCGTAGTTCCCAGCTGCCAGAGGATTTTTCTGCATAACAGGATAATGGAAATGGCAGATAGCATTTCCAGGATCATACAGGCAGGCAGGTATTCTTTACCACAGAGCAGGTAAAACGGTGTCAGCAGGACAGAATAACCCGGGGGCCAGTTGACCAATGGTAGATAAACCGGTTCACCCAAGTCAGCGACACGGGCAATTGCAGTACTGATGCCATGTCCGCTGGCAAAATTTTGCGTAGCAATGACCTGGAAGCTGGTGTCAAAAAAACTATCAACATAAAAATGCAGCTGAAGAAAACGGGCAGCAATCGCCAGCAACACTACCGCGACAGAAAACCGGGGGTCGCTGAATGTCCTGATCCATATGGCGTTTGCCTTTTGCATAGATTTACCAGAGAGCTTTTTCTGTAAGATAAGTACTGGAATCTTTTAACATCGGCAGCCGCTGTCCGAATTGCTGGTTCAGGATCACCCGGAATGTATTCACAAAAGACATCCCTTTATAAAATGGATTCTGCATGGCTCCGGGCAGGTGAATGGCACAAAGATTCATGAAGTAGTATTGATGCGGTGCTTCTTTGTCAAACTGCCGGAAACCATGATCACTGGCTAATAAAATAACAGGTGGTTGTTTAGCATTTTTTAAGATATGATCAATCAGGGATAGCAGCCGCTGGTTGGTATACATCAGGTGTTCCTTGTATTCATACTTGATTCTTTCGAATCCAGGAAGGCTATCACTGTATGCGATCGGTTTCCCGTTACGATCCACATAGTAAGGGTGGTGCGGCCGGCTGAAATGGGAATAGATGAACCTCGGCTTTGCCGAAACCCGAAGGGCTTCAATTCTTGTCAGGCTATCGGTGGTTTCATCATTCAGAAAGGTTAAGCGGGTCAGCCGGTCGGCGGTAGACTTACTAAAAAAATTAAAACCTGCATCAAAACGAAAACGGTTGACAAACGTACCAAAAGTGAGGATACGTCCCCTGGGATGGAAATACATATTGGTAACCGATTTCTGCTGACCCTCCAGTTCAAAAAAACTATAGTTGCGGTATTCGTAACCCATTTTTTTGAAGAAGACACCTGTATTGCTGTGCCGGATGATATCCCTGCATAAAAGCATATTACCCTGTGTCACCAGGTCTTTTCCGGATAAAGGCACATATTCCATATTGAACAGGGAAGCCATGGAATGCACGGTGGCATTGTAATTGGAATAACTCCCGGGAGCGATAAAAAAACCCCGTTCTGAAAGCGACTGATAAAACGCACTGTTATCAAAGGAGAAAATATCTTTCAGTTGTTGTTCTCCGGCATATTCATCAGTAATAATGACATAAATATCCGGTTTGGAACAGGTATCGCAGGTTGGAAGACTGGCAGCAAGGGCCCTGGTATTTCTTTTACTTAAGCCATAAAGCGCTGGTACAAGGCTCAGCAATTCCCATAGAATGAGTACGGCAAAAAGAAGATGGAGAAAACGATAGCTTTGGTCGGTAGTTTTTTTAGTTTTTCGAAGCCAGAATAAAAACAGGGCCAGCATGATCAGCAGCGTCACAATAATAAAACTATAACGGACTAAAAAATGCCCACGCCCCAGTATCTCCCTGGCGGTATCATGCAGCGCACCAAAGAAAAAATTGATGGCGATTATTACAACAGCACCCAGGGCAGCTTTCCTGAAATTTCCGGTCACCGGTATCAGTAATACCGAAAAAAGCAAACCGGCTCCTGTGTACAGTAAAATCTGAGTCAGTACGGCCATTCCCATTCCCGGTGCAAAATTATCATTGTACGCATGCAGGATCGCGAAAAGGGGTAAAAGCAGTAAAAACAATGGTCTGGTTGCGAACAATTTCATGTAGTAGACTAAGCAGGTAAAATTAGGATTCCTGCCTCTTACAACAGTTAATTAATTGGATTTTATACTGCCCCGGGAATACTTTATTTTCGGCTTTATGAAGGAAAAAACCGTGTATATCGGTATGAGTGCTGACCTGGTGCATCCGGGACATTTGAATATTATCCATACCGGACGTCAGCTGGGCAGGGTGATCATCGGTTTACTGACCGATCAGGCTATTGCCAGCTACAAGCGTGTTCCTTATCTGAATTTTGAACAAAGAAAGATCGTGGTGGAAAGTATCAGTGGGGTGAGTGAAGTAGTGGCCCAGCATACCCTTGATTATACAGCTAACCTGGAGCAATTCAGGCCGGATTATGTGGTGCATGGCGATGATTGGAAGGAAGGGGTCCAACAGGCGACCCGGCAAAAAGTAATTGAAACCCTGCAGCAGTGGGGAGGAGAACTCGTAGAAGTTCCATATACCGGTGGCATCAGTTCTACCATCATCCAGAAAGCCATGAAAGAAACGGGCACCACGCCCGAATGGCGTTTGAAAAGACTGAAAAGAATACTCAGTGTAAAACCCTTTATCCGGGTGATGGAAGCACATAGCGGACTCAGTGCGCTGATCGTGGAGAATACACAGGCAAAGGATGTAAAAGGCAATAGCACTGAATTCGATGCGATCTGGATGAGCAGCCTCACAGATTCCATGACCAGGGGTAAACCCGATATTGAAGCTGTCGATATGACTTCACGGTTACAAACCCTGCATGACGTACTAGAAGTAACCACCAAACCGGTGATTTTTGACGGGGATACGGGAGGAAAGACCGAACATTTTGTGTACACGGTGCGCTCACTGGAAAGACTGGGTGTATCAGCCATCATCATTGAAGATAAAACAGGATTAAAACGTAATTCATTACTGGATCAACAGGATTCACAGGAACAGGATAGTATTCCGGCTTTTTGTGAAAAAATACAGGCCGGAAAGAGAAGTTGTGTTACCCCCGAT
The DNA here is from genome assembly GCA_016720745.1 of Chitinophagaceae bacterium. Classification (GTDB taxonomy): domain Bacteria; phylum Bacteroidota; class Bacteroidia; order Chitinophagales; family Chitinophagaceae; genus JJ008. The sequence goes on from JADKKA010000022.1 coordinate 621,391, forward strand.
TTTATGATTATTGCCCGGATTGAAAGTCTCGTGCTGGGTAAATCAACCGACGATGCCCTTGAAAGAGCATTGGCCTATATGGATGCCGGAGTGGACGGTATCATGATTCACAGTAAATCACGGGAGGGGGAAGATATTTGCACGGTAGCCAGAGCGATCCGCCAAAAAAACAGCAGTATTCCCCTGGTAGCAGTACCTACTGCCTATCATCAGCTCACCGCAACAGCTTTGAAGGAAGCCGGTTTCAATATTATTATTTATGCGAACCATCTGCTGCGGAGTGCCTACCCGGCCATGATGGAAACGGCACAATCCATTCTGCAACATGACCGCAGCATGGAAGCAGAAAGCTCCCTCATCAGTGTAAAAGAACTGATACAGTTAATTCCCGCCAATTATGATCCGCACTGAACAATTATATGATCACCTGGGCAGGGAAGGGATTTCCTTTTATACCGGAGTGCCGGATTCCCTGCTTAAAAATTTTCTGCAGTATGTGCAGGATCATACAGCCGGAGAACAGCATATCATCACGGCAAACGAAGGACTGGCCCTCGCACTGGCCTCCGGTTATTACCTGCAAAGCGGTAAACTGCCATTGGTGTATTTGCAAAATTCTGGATTGGGAAATCTGGTGAATCCACTCAGTTCCCTCGCTGATCAGGAAATGTATGGAGTTCCCATGATCTTACTGATTGGTTGGAGAGGAGAGCCGGGTATTCCCGATGAACCCCAGCACCGTAAAATGGGTGCCATCACCGTTCCACTTCTGGAAGTGTTGGGAGTGCCGGTTTTTAAACTGGATCAGCAAAGCATTGATCCATTACAAATTGTTTCAACCGCCATACAAACAGCCCGCGAAAAACAAAACCCGGTTGCCCTGTTGCTGTCCGCAGATATATTTGAAAAAGTGCAGTATGAAAAAACGACAATACCTGCAACACTCTCTCTTCAAAGGGAATCAGTGATCCGTGAACTGATCAAAACTTTATCAGGAGATGAAACAGTGATCTGCACAACCGGAAAATCCGGCCGGGAGTTTGATGAACAAAACAAAGCGGCCGGCAATAAGATCAAAAAATATTTTCTGAGTGTAGGAGCCATGGGACATGCCAGTCATATCGCCCTCGGGATTCATTTACAAAACCCTTCCAAAACCATCCTGATTGATGGGGATGGCGCATTATTAATGCATATGGGGGCATTGCCCACGATCTCGCATTTTGCCAACAAAAATTTTATTCACCTGCTGATCAATAATGGCTGTCATGAATCTGTAGGCGGACAACCCACAGAAGCTTTCCGTGTCGATTGTACAGCTATTGCCCGGGCCAGCGGTTATCAGCATACTTTTTTAATTCGAAATGAACAGGAACTGAACCACTGGTTACAAAATAGCTTATCCTCTTCTGATACACAGTTTGTGGAAATCAGGACCAATGCCATCAGTCGTCCTGACCTTGGACGGCCAGCCGGTGATCCGAAGGATTGGAAAAATGATTTCATGTCACATCTTACCAATGACTAATGAAATACCCATGCAGGAAGTTTTACAGGGATTTAAACGGATAGAAGAAGCAGCTGCACTGATCGCTTCCAGAAACGGAAAACGGGTATTTCTGGTTACCGGACTTCACTATGAATCAGCCGGGAGAAGTCTGCTGGAAAACAAAATACCTTTTACTCAGTATCTCAAAAAAGGAGTGAATGTAAAAGAAGAAGAAGCCAGCCTCGCTTGTCAGGCTTTTAAAGATTCGGGTGCCGATACCATTCTGGCCATTGGCGGTGGGAGTGTAATCGATCTGGCCAAGACGATCATTTATCAGCTTATTAAGAAAGTTGAAAAGAAACCACTCTTTATCGTTGCGCCCACCACCACTGGTTCAGGAACGGAAGCCACGCATTTTGCCGTGATGTATCAGGAAAAGAAGAAATTATCACTGGTTCATCCGATGCTATTGCCCGATCTGGTGATCCTCGATCCGGAACTCAGTTTTACACAAAGTCCTTACCAGACTGCTGTGTCTGGTATCGATGTATTTTGTCAGGCGGTAGAATCTTACTGGAGTAAAAATGCCAACCAGGAATCGAAGGAATATAGTGCTGCCGCCATTCAGCTATGGAAAAAGTATTATCACATTGCAATCAGCCATCCCGATAAGGAATCCAGGGAAGGAATGCTGCAAGCTTCACATTTGGCGGGGAAGGCCATTAATATCACCCGAACCACCGGCCCGCACGCCCTTTCTTATTATCTTACTTCTCATCATTCGGTGCCTCATGGTCAGGCAGTAGCGTTTTTTATGCCCGTTTTTTTTCTTTATAATCACCTGAGTATTGACCTGCTTGAATTATTGGGAGAAAAGAATCCTGTATTAGCAGTAACGATGGTAAGAGAATGGATACAAACTGCAGGACTAGCCATCCGATTTGATGAACTGGGATTGGACAAACACGCCATCATCGACCCATTACTGGATGAAATCAACCAGGAAAGATTTGAGAATAATCCAGTGGCATTTAACCGGGAACAACTGAGTGAATTAATTTTAATTCTTTGCTGATGGGCTTTTTTAAAGAATACCGGGAAGTACAGCAACTACTGCAGCAAAAACAGCAGGTAGTGGTTTATGCAGAAAGCCGTTTTTATTTTCAGTATTACCGGCAATTGATTCATGATCTGTTGCAGGAGCAAGTACCTGTATCTTATATCACTTCAGATAAAGCGGATCCCTTATTACAAAATGCTCCAACGGGTATGAAGGTGATTTATGTAAAATGGATGCTGGGGCATTTGTTTTCAAGAATCAAAGCCAAAGTGATGATCATGACCATGCCAGATCTGGGGCATTTTCTCTATAAACGTTCTCCCGGTACCGGTACTTATATTTATATGTTTCATGCTGCCGTGAGTACGCATCAGCAATACCGGAAAAATGCTTTTGAAAATTATGATGCTGTTTTTTGCACCGGGCCTTATCAGGAAGCAGAATTAAAAAAGGAAGAAAAACTTTTTAACCTGCCCGCCAAACAATTACTGCCTTACGGCTATCCGCTGCTGGATCAGTTGCAGAATGAAGTAAAGAGGACTGGAGAAAAACCAGTGATCCTGCTCGCACCTTCCTGGTTCGAAGGCTGTATTTTTGATACCTGTCTGGAGGAATTATTAGCCACCCTGCAATCATTGCCTTACCGGATCATCCTCCGTCCACACCCGGAATATGTAAAACGAAACAGGAAAAAAATGCAGTCTATCCGGCAAATGATCCGGAACAATCCGCAAATGGAAATGGATGACAAGGCTGATTTGCTACAGCGTTTATCTGAAACCGATATCCTGATCACGGATCGCTCGGGTATCGCGCTTGAATTTGCTTTGGGTTGCAGAAGACCGGTTATTTTTATTGAGACAGCCCTGAAAGAAGCAAATAAAGAATGGCGGAAATGGGGAATGGAGCCATTGGAGAATGCCATTCGCAGTCAGATAGGATTAGTGGTTCATCCGGAAGATTTATCAAAAATCCCATCGCTGATCGACAACACGTATCAATCCAAAGAAAGTTTTGCTGCTAAAATGGACACTCTGAAACGGGAACATTTTTATAACAGTCCTGCTGCTTATCAGGAAGGAGTAAAATATATTCTTGATAAGCTCAATACCCAATAACTAATACCCAATAACTAACTACTACTCTTTCTCTTCTGTTTTTTGTTCTGCTGCAGATTTCTGACCGCCAAAAAAAGCGCGGATCCGGTGCCAGGAAGCTTTGATCCAGAAACCTGCTCCCAATACAGCCGCAATGATCGCCTGTACCAGGTAACTGCCACTGCCAGGGTCAATATAGTTCAGGAAAAAACTCACAGGTAATTCAGATTTGTTTTAGGCGTCAGGGTCAGTAAGGTTTCATACATCAGCTTAATAGTACTTTCGATATCATCCCGGTGCAGCATCTCCACAGTCGTATGCATATAACGCAGGGGGATTGAAATCAGTACGGAAGGACAACCATCATTGGAATAAGCAAATGAATCGGTATCCGTACCGGTACTCCGGCTGAGTGCCCTCCATTGAACCGGAATTTTTTTGTCAGCCGCTACTTTTTCCACCAGGGCCAGTAATTTATTATGCACGGCTGGTGCATAGGAGAGGGAAGGACCTTTGCCGGTACTCACATCTCCTTCAATATTCTTACTGATCATGGGAGTGGTGGTATCATGTGTCACATCTGTTACAATAGCAATATTGGGTTTGATCCGGCGGGCAATCATCTCCGCACCACGCAAACCGATTTCTTCCTGTACTGCATTCACTACATATAATCCAAAGGGAAGTTTCTTTTTATTTTCTTTCAGTAAGCGGGCTACTTCTGCAATCATAAAACCACCGATCCGGTTATCAAAAGCACGGCCTACATAATTATTATTGGCCAGTTCATCAAATCCATCGGCATAAGTTACCACAGCACCAATATGAATTCCCAGCGCTTCTACTTCTTTTTTGCTTCGGGCACCGCAATCAAGCCAGAGGTTATCGGTACGGGGACTTGGTTCTTTCTGGTCCGGACTGCCAATACGGGTATGGATAGCAGGCCAGCCGAAGACTGCTTTCACCTGTCCTTTTTTGCCATGAATGATTACGCGGGAGGCAGGGGCCGTCTGGTGATCCACACCACCGTTTCTTTTGAGGTAGATCAGTCCGTCGGCTGTGATATAATTTACAAACCAGCTGATTTCATCCGCATGGGCTTCAATCACTACCTTAAATGGATGCTCCGGATTAATCACACCAACGGCGGTACCGTAAGGATCTACATAGTGGGTATCCACATAAGGTTTAAGGTACTCGATCCAGAGTTTCTGCCCCCAGGTTTCAAAGCCCACCGGAGAGGCATTATTGATATAGTTCTTTAAAAATTCGAAAGCTTGCGGGGTAATCAGGGACTTGCCACCGGTACGGGTTGATTTTTTCGCGACTGCTTTTGCCATGCGTTGTTTGTATTATCCTGCAAATTTAATCAAATACGGGCTAACAGCAGCAGGAGGGCAGAAAGAGCCATTAATCCGTCCAGTATGACAAGGAACAGTATGTCCGTCGGTTTTTTTTTGGCTGGCTGGTAAAGGAAGAGTAAAAGTATTGCAGGTAATAAAAGCAGGATGATATCACGCTCATTTTGGCCTGTCTCCGTTAGTAGTATTGTCATTGCCAGACAGGCCAGTAAAGAAAAAACAAAGAGCCGGTGAATCCCGGTATCGCTTAAATACGTAATCAGGCTTTTCACACCGTTTTGCCGGTCAGTCTCCCGGTCGCGGTAATCGAATAATATACAAATACAATAGATCAAAAAATAACGGCCTGTCGCATAAATGGTAAAACCGGATTCCCATCGATCATGATTCAGCAGCAGGGGTAGGATGCTGGTAGCATAGGTCCAGATCAGGGCCAGAAAAATGGTTTTGCCATAGGCGTACTTTCTCAATCGCCGGAAAAACGGATGGGGCAATTGCGGGGCAGTATATAAAAATGTAGCAATAGCGGCTGGAATGATATAACGCCAGTGCGGTAACAGCGGAATGGAAAAATAAATGGTGCCTGCCAAACCTGATAAAAATAAAAGCAGCAGCAGGGGCCTGTTTTGCAGACTCCATTCATTCCTTTTTGTATGCTGTGAAGAGGGTGGCGTGAAATAGTAATGAAAACTATATGTGCAAAGAGTAGCAAAAAAAACAAAAGCCAGGAATGTTTGATCCGGTAAGCTTCCAGGCAGCCAAAGCAATTCAGTTTGCCTGGTCATCAGTACCGCACAGGCGGCAATAAAAAGATTGCTGTATACGAGGGTATGCAGCAGCTTTCGGATAAAGTTCAATGGGCGATCTTTAATCTAACAGCCTTATTTTTTCTGATTCGCTGTAATTACTGCGTTGTCCTTTTTTGTCTTTCAGAATCAAACCCAGTGTGGCCGTGGTATCGCGGGATACGCTGGGGAGTTTGGCCATATCCGGGTTATTGAATGTGCCTAATTCAAATTCAATCAGGATATCAGCCTGTCTGGTTTTTAGCGGGAGATTCAGGTTTTTCAAAGTATAACGAAGGGTATCGCCAATACTCGGTTTCACCACAGTGGCCCCATTGTACCATTTGTAAACAATCAGTGCAGAATCAAGGTCGCCTTCATCATCAGTAAAATTGCCACGGATACTGATGACATTCCCGTCAATCGCTGTGCTGGGTGAGATGGATTTGATTGTCACCTGCGGCTCAGTTTTGAACTTATCTTTGTTGCAGGCAGCAAGGAGAAGGACAAGGAGAGCGGGCAGAATCAGTTTATTCTTCATGGGCCATGAATTGTGCATACTCAAATTTACAGTTTTTATCAACATCCTTCAAGTGGAACCTGACTGGTTTAATAGCATTTTAAGTATTGACAATCATTCTTTCGGGGATGCTGCACTGGAACTTTTCCGGTACCAGGCCAGGGAGAATGTCGTGTACCGGGCCTACCTTGATGCCCTGCATATCCAGCCCGGAACGATCCGCGATATCGCATCCATCCCTTTTTTGCCCATCCGCTTCTTTAAAACCCATGAGGTAAAGACGGGAAATATGGCAACGGCCCTTGTTTTTGAGAGCAGTGGTACCACCGGTACGCAGACCAGCAGGCATTTTGTGGTGGATCCCGGGCTTTATGAAAGCAGTTTTACACATGGATTTGAAAGAGTATATGGGCCACCGGCTGGTTATTGTATCATTGGTTTGCTGCCCTCTTATCTGGAAAGACAACATTCATCACTGGTTTATATGGTGGACCAACTGATCCGGATGAGTGGTCATCCGGAAAGCGGGTTTTATCTCCATGAAACGGCGCAATTGGCCCGAAAACTGGAGCAATTGGAGCAATCCGGCCAAAAGACCATTTTAATCGGGGTGACTTACGCTTTACTTGATTTTGCTATGCAATACCCCATGAAACTGCAGCACACCATCCTCATGGAAACCGGCGGAATGAAGGGGCGTCGGAAGGAACTGATCAGGGAGGAAGTGCACCAGCAGTTGAAAGCGGCCTTTGGGGTACCCGGGGTACATTCGGAATATGGAATGACGGAATTACTCTCCCAGGCTTATGCAACCGGAGATGGAATATATGTCTGTCCGCCCTGGATGCGGATACTGATGCGGGATGAAGAGGACCCCCTGGCCATCCGGCAGGAGGGAGCAGGTATTATCAATGTAATTGACCTGGCGAACCGGGATTCCTGTGCCTTTATTGCTACGGAGGATGCGGGTAAACCGGCCCCCGGCGGGGGCTTTGAAGTATTGGGCAGGATGGATGGCAGTGATTTAAGGGGCTGCAGTCTTTTAATTGTTTAAAAAAGTTTTATTGATTGGCGCTAATCCAATAAATTTGCACCCCCAAAGGGGCCCAGGTGGCGAAATTGGTAGACGCACCGTCTTCAGGTGGCGGCGCCGCGAGGTGTGCTGGTTCGAGTCCAGTCCTGGGCACAAAAAGGCTTTGAGTAATCAAGGCCTTTTTTTATTTTATTAGGATGTATTTCTTTTTCCGGCTTTGTTCAGGGGCTTTATTCAATTACATCTCCTTCAACCCCTCATCTGCTTTTAACAACCAGCCCTCTCTTTCCAATTTCAATAAGGCCTCTAGTTTTATAGCCTGTCCATATTCTTCCATCTCTTTTACCAGCATATTTTTTCTGAAATAACGGAGCCGCTGATGCAATACCTCATGGTCATGCCAGTTGCCCAATGCATTCAGGATTTGGTCCAGCTGCTTCATTTGCCCGTCATCAAATAATGTATTCACCTGGCAAAGCAGCAGTAAATAATAAACCTGTTTAAGTTCCTTTCGAATGGCATGTGCCTTTTTGTTAAAGTGTTCCTGCATGGATAAGCACTCTTTCCATTTCCGGCTGGTATAAGTTTGTATCAAGTCGTTCAGCCCAGCATCCGTGTAATCAGCCAGCACTGGCAAATGATTATGCTGAATGGATAGCAGACAGGAATGGATATCAGTAAGCGCCGCAGCCTTCGTCTGTACCCGCCCGATACTTTTCAAAGCCCGGAGATATTGCTGAAAGGAGGGAAGTAAACATTTTTCTTTTTTGGAATACTTTTTCAATAACACATCACTCATTTCCTCATCGCGGTAAATTCCTGCAATTCTGAAAATAGTTCGCACCGTTGCGATCTCCGGATGGCAATTCGGTTTGCACTCCTCTTCCGCGAATCGCAATACCGTTCTCCATTTTTTGTAAGCTACACGAAGATCATGTACCGGCTTCTTCCCCGGCAGTTGCCGGATCAGGACGAGTTGTTGAAGGATAATATTTTCCTGCTCCCGGAAATATCGTAGAAGGTAATTCAAGTGTAATCCGTTCCGGACACGAAGCTAGGCGGACATACACAGGAAAACAATGAGGGGAGTCATCAAGCGGGATGAAGATGGCCTTACTGGAAGAAATTATAGCTGTATTCGATCTTACCGGTCAGTTGCTGCTCCTTATCAAATAAAGCTTCCTTGGTCTTCAGACCTTTGTCGTTATAGAGGTATCGCCAGATAATATACCCCACCCATTTTAATTTACCCAGGTTATCGGTGCCCGTCGTACTCACTTTCTGGATCAACTGACCCGCTTCATCGTAAGTCAGCATCACATCCGGCAGCAGCTTTTTTACGATGTCATTGAAACGAACGATATCGGTTACATTCCCTTTCTCATCATAGTAATAATAGATCCGGCTCGATTCTTCCCCCCATTTATACAGTACTTCTTCTCCGGCATTGCCTTTCTCATCGGCCTCAAACCGAATCTCCAGGCTGTCACGGCCATTAATCACCCGCCACATTTTTTCTGGTTTGCCAGCGGCATTATAGCGCCATAAATGTTGTTCTGTTTTTTCAAAAGAAGCGGAAGGGTCAGTTACAGCCGTTTTAACTTCAGTGATTTTTCCACTGCCATCATAGCTGTAGCTGGTAGTGCTGCCGATGGAGTTCAGAGAACTATCAGTGCTATAGATCAGCCGCCCCTGCTCATCATAACGATTATAATAAACACTCAGGTAGCCCGCATTATGGGTACTTACTTTCAGCAGGCGGCCATTTTCTTTTATTTCCTTCACTTCTGAAAAATTAGTGGAGCGGGTGCCATTGGCATCATAACCGGTAGCGGTGATTAATTTAACCTTATTGCTGCGCCAGACCTGCATCTGCCGGTTGGTCTCCTGGGTGGAAACGATATCATTGTAATAATACTGGGCCCGGGCAGTTCCGGCAATAAATATTAAAAGGGAAAGAACGGTGATTTTCATGTCAGCGATATTGTACTTTGATCAAAGTTACCTGAATTGTACAGTAACGAAAAAGAATGCCATCTTGTATTTTTTTGTCCCTATTTTTAAGCAAAAATTTCCTTGTCCCATATCCCCCAGCGTAAAGAGAAGGATTGCCTGAACTGCGGCAGCATTGTCCAGGGCAAATACTGCCAGGAATGCGGCCAGGAAAATGTGGTTCCCCATGAGACCTTCTGGCACATGGTGAAGCATTTTCTGTATGATATCACCCATTTCGACAGCAAGTTCTTCGACTCGATGAAGTTCCTGCTCTTTAAACCGGGTTTTCTTCCTGCAGAATATGTCCGCGGCCGCCGGGCCAGCTACCTCAACCCGGTTAAAAAATATGTGTTTACCTCCGCCGTTTTTTTCCTGCTTTTCTTTGGCATTTTTGTGAAGACGGATAATATCGACACTGGGTTGGATCAGCCGCTGACAAAGGCAGAAAGAGCGAGCAATATCCGGAAAGGGGAGAGAGAATTGAAGAAGAACCCCAATAATGCAGAATGGAAACAAATGCTGGAGATGCTTAAAGACAGTACCCGGACTCTGACCGGTGAGGACATGGTCAGGTACTGGAATGATTTTGATTTTATCAATGTCAGCAGCCGGAGTTACCGCAACCGGCAGGAATATGATTCCATACAAAAGATACTGCCCGAAGAGGAGAAAGATGGATGGCTGATCAGTCTGATCGAAAAAAGAAACCTGGCTTTGAAAAAGAAATACGGCGGCGATCCCCGGACCGGCACATCCAAATTATTCGATGCCGTCCTCCACAAGCTGCCCTATATGCTGTTTGTATCGCTGCCATTATTTGCGCTGATTCTCAAATTGCTTTATATCCGCAGGAAGGAATACTATTATGCAGATCACGGTATTTTCAGTATCTATCACTACATTTTTTCTTTTCTCCTGCTGGCCTTTGTTTTTGGAATTGATGAAATCCAGGGCCTGACCGGTATTGAAGACCTCGACTGGCTAACAGGCCTGCTTTTTCTATCCGGAGGTCTGTACCTCTTTCTTTCCATGAAAAGATTTTATAAGCAGGGGTATGGTAAAACATTGCTGAAATTTATCCTCCTGAACATAGCGGCTTTGCTAATCATGATACTGCTTTTTATCATCTTTGTCTTATTGGCCGTATTTGAAATTTAATACCATGCAAGAAAAAAACGAGGCTGCTTTCTCCCGGTTGGTACAAATCATGGATGAACTGAGGGAGCAATGCCCCTGGGATCGTAAACAAACGATTCAGTCACTCCGGCAAATGACCATTGAAGAAACTTACGAACTGGCCGATGCGATTACCGATGCCAACTGGAAAGGGATAAAAGAAGAACTGGGGGACCTGCTGCTCCATATCCTTTTTTATTCCAAAATAGGAAGGGAACAGGGGCATTTTACCCTCGACGAAATGATCCACGGGATCTGCGATAAACTGGTGGCCCGTCATCCCCATATTTACGGAGATGTTAAAGTGAAGGATGACGAAGAAGTAAAGTCTAACTGGGAAAAACTAAAGCTTAAAGAAGGCAAGACATCCGTTCTCAGCGGCGTGCCCGTTTCCCTGCCCGCCATGGTCAAAGCCATGCGCCTGCAGGAAAAAGCCAAACAAACCGGTTTTGAATGGGAGAACCGCGAACAGGTCTGGGAAAAAGTAGAGGAAGAAACAGCTGAGTTAAAAGAGGCCATTCAAAGCGGCAGTGCGGACAAAACAGAAGAAGAATTTGGGGACCTGCTCTTCTCCCTGGTCAATTATGCACGGTTTTTGCAGTTAGATCCCGAAAACGCACTGGAAAGGACCAATAAAAAATTCATCCACCGGTTTACGCAAATGGAAGCCATTGCCCTGCAGGAAGGAAAAAATCTCAATGATATGAGCCTGGAAGAAATGGATGCCATCTGGAACACCATCAAACAACAGCGGCCACAGTCTTGAATTCACTCTTTCAACATAATCAAAGGGGAAAATACCTTGTTCTGCTGGTGGCCATCATCCTGTTTGGCCTCTCTTTTCTTTTTAATAAACGATACAGTAACCGCTCTTCGGTTACCCAGGAAGTAAAGAAGCTCGAACGGTATCTCTCTTCCCGGCAAAAGGATTTCAACAGTTTATTGCAGGATACTGGTTTGGTGAACCGGCTGTTGACTAAATCATCATCCCGTACAGAATATGATCAGGTAACGGGACAGCCCTTTGGCTTCTTCCTCTATCAGCAGCAGGATTTTAGTGAAGCTTCCATGCTGTTCTGGAGCAATCAGTTGATTACTCCGCCACCGGAACTGGTTACCGGTAAGGACGGGGAATATTTTATGCAGCTTTCCAACGGATATTACTACATGATCCGTAAAACCCTGGCCGATAACAGGGGAATTGCCTGTGCCATGATCCTGGTACGCGCCAAATTCTTTATACAAACCGATTACCTTCCTGAAAAATTTGCGTATAGCAGCTCAGCCGATAAACGGGTACTGATTTCCCGTAAACAAACTGAATTTCCGGTGAAGACAGCTTCGGGCATCACCCTTTTCTATCTGGATAAAAAAGCCAGTGGGGCGGTACCCTATAACGACCGGCTCACCATCCTGCTCCGCTTGTTCGGTATTCTCCTGCTCTTTCTTTTTATCCAGTTGCAGGTGGAGCAAACCGCCAGGATAAAAGGCCCCTGGACAGGTATCGGTTTACTCACCCTGCTCTTATTACTGTTGAGGGTGGCAACTTACTTTTTTCCGGCCTTACTCAATCTCCGGCAATTTGAATTGTTCAATCCGGCCTGGTATGGCTCCAATATTGTACAACGTTCATTGGGTGATTTGCTGATCAATGCCATGTTTTTCTGCTGGATCGTGCTCTTTGCCTGGTCCAAACTCCATCGGAAAGATGATCTCACCCTTGCTTTTTCAGCAAAACTGAAATGGATCGCAGGTATCCTATCCCTGGTATTGCTCATCCTTTCCACATTTGTACTGGCATCAGTGATCCGGAGCATGGTGGCGGATTCAAAAATCTCTTTTGATGTAACCAATTTCTTTACACTTAATTTCTTCACGGTAGTCGGGTTTGTGGTGCTGGCCTGTTTATCGCTTTCTTATTATTACTTTTCACAGTTACTTTTCCGGCTCATCTTCCCGTTGTTTGCGGACAGGAAGTATATCATCTATTTCGCCATCGGCTTTGCCGGTTTACTATACCTGACTACCCGTTCCGGTCACCCCGAAGTATTGTTTTATTTACCCGTGCTGATCTGGCTGCTGGTATATACCTGGCTGATCAACCGGCAGGGATTGATTTTTTCCAAACTCCGGATCAATATCGCCAGTATCCTTTCCTGGATTTTTGTTTTCTCGGTATCCATTGCCTCCATCATGCTGAGTGAGATCCAGAAAGCAGAATGGGAAAAAAGGAAAAGGATTGCGGAAAAGCTGGCGGTGCAAACCGACCCTTCCAGTGAAAGACTGATGAATATTGCCATTCAGTACCTTGACAATGATTTCCTGACGGATAATTTCAAACGCTTTTATGATGAAGAACAGGGGAAGGAATTCCGCGACAGTATCATCACTGAAAATTACAGCGGTTACCTGAATAAATATGATACCCGTTTGTATGTGTATGATGCGGAAGGGAAACCGCTTTTTAATGAGGACCTCACTTCTTACGAAACCCTGAACACCATTCTGAATGTACAGGCAAGGCCAACAAGTATTGAGGGGCTTTATTACTATGAAGCTTCCTTTGATAAATTCAATTATATCACCCGAAGGGATGTAATTGATACCGGGATGAATAAAATCGGCACTTTCTTTATTGTATCTAACCCGAAAGTGTATAGCCGGGAAGCCCTCTTCCCTGAACTATTCCGGCAGTTTAGCAAGAATGCAGATCCGGAAACCTCCCCGGTATTTTCGAATGCAGTGTATGTGAATGACAGCCTGGTATCACCTCCGGGAAATTATCCCTTTGCCACCTGGCTGGAGGCCAATGAAAAACCCCAGAAAGAATTTGAGAAAAGAGACAAAGGGGACTTTGAAGAACTCTGGTACAAGGCCGGAAACAATAAGGCCATCGTGATCGCCCGGAAAAAAGAGACTTTTATTGAAGCGATCACTTTATTCTCCTATATATTCTGTTCCTTTCTCTTCCTGGTTGCCTTTGTTCAACTGCTGAGTTTTATATTGAAAGCCATCAGCGAAAGAACTGGGTTGCGACGGATGCTGCAGCTTAATATCCGTTCGCAGGTACATGGAACGATTATTTTTATCAGCGTATTCTCCTTCCTGATTATCGGTGCGGCCACTATCTCCTTTTTTATCAGCCGCTATAACCGGAATAATAACGATAAGCTGAGTCGCACCATGAAAATCATGGTGAATGAGATGGAGAAAAAACTCTCTGATCATAATGTATTTGATGATGTGTTAAAAGTGTATGATTCAGTATCCATTTATCCGCTGCAACAACTGGTAGATGAAGTGGCAGATATTCATGGAGTGGATGTAAATGTGTACGACCTCAATGGGAACCTCCAGGTCTCTTCTGAAGCCAATGTGTACACCAAGGGCGTACTGGGGAAGAAGATGGACCCTACGGCTTTTTATCATCTCAGTAAATTACGGCAGGTGCAACATGCGCAGGAAGAAAAGATTGGTAATTTTTCCTACCTCAGTATTTATTCACCGGTAAGAGATGAAAGCCGGCAGGTAGATTCTTATATTAATATTCCTTATTTCACTTCAAAGCCTGAGCTGGAACAGGAAATTTCTAATTTCCTCGTCACGATCATCAACCTGAACGCATTTATTTTCCTGGTGGCAGGATTGATCGCCCTCTTTATCACCAACCGGATTACCCGCTCCTTTGCCATCATCAGTGATAAGATGAAAGAAGTGAGCCTGGGACAACTGAATGAAGCCATCACCTGGAACCGGAATGATGAGATTGGTGATCTGGTTAAGGAATACAATAAGATGGTGGAAAAACTTGGAGAAAGTGCCAGCGCACTGGCCAAGAGTGAAAGGGAAGGGGCCTGGCGGGAAATGGCAAGACAGGTAGCGCATGAGATCAAGAATCCGCTGACTCCTATGAAACTGAGTATCCAATACCTGCAAAAAGCCATCAATAATAACCAGGATAATGTAAAAGAATTATCCGCCAGTGTGGCCAATACCCTGGTAGAGCAGATTGATCACCTGGCCAAGATTGCCGCCGACTTCTCTCAGTTTGCCAATATCGGGAATACCCATATAGAGGTTTTTGATCTGCATGAGGTAATGGGCTCCCTCCGTGATTTGTACCAGGCAGATCCGAAAGTAAACATGGTATGGTATCCGATCAATGATCGTGTGATGCTTCGGGCGGATAAAACACAGATGAACCGGCTCTTCACCAACCTGCTCACCAATGCAGTGCAGGCCTGCAGCGACAGTGGCGCCTGCCGGATTCTCATTGATGAAAAAAGAGCAGCACAAAAATTCCTGGTCAGTATTCAGGATAACGGAGAAGGTATACCGGCGGAGATGCAGGATAAAATCTTTGTCCCCAATTTCACGACCAAATCATCCGGCACCGGCCTGGGCCTTGCGATGTGTAAAGGCATTGTTGAACAGGCACAGGGGAAAATATGGTTTGAAACAAGGATGGGAGAGGGAACCACATTTTTTGTAGAGTTGCCTTTGTTGGTTGAAGAGTGAATGAACAGATTAACAGATGAACAAGGATTTAAGAATGATGAAGGCCGGGTCGTTGAACTTCAGTAATCGTTATTCCTTGTTCATCTGTTCTCATTTCATTTATTATCTTTAATCCAAACGAACCTACATGTCAAGGCTCTTCCTCACCTCTTTGATATTCATCAATTCCTTAATATCTTTTTCCCAGCCTACCCAAAAGCCACCCCTGCATGGAAAAAACTGGATGGCCATTACCGGTAAGCCATTAGCCGCTACTGCAGGCTCGATGATTTTTCA
The DNA here is from genome assembly GCA_016720745.1 of Chitinophagaceae bacterium. GTDB lineage: Bacteria > Bacteroidota > Bacteroidia > Chitinophagales > Chitinophagaceae > JJ008. The sequence continues at coordinate 636,701 of JADKKA010000022.1, forward strand.
GCAGGGTGGTAATGCCGTGGATGCCGCCTGTGCCATGCTGGCCGCTACCTGTACCATGTGGGATGTGCTCAGCTGGGGTGGTGAAACACAAGCCCTGATTTATAACCCGAAAACAAAAAAAGTAATTGCCATCAATGCCCTTGGTGTTGCACCCACCGGTGCTACAGCTGATTTCTATAAAAGCAAGGGATATGCTTTTCCTCCTGAATATGGTCCGCTTGCTGCGGTAACACCTGGCACACCCGGTGGTTTATGTTATATGCTGGCTAATTATGGTACCATGAGCCTGGAACAGGTATTAAAACCCGCGATGGAACTGGCAGCGGGCTATCCCATCGAAGCACAAACCGCGAATGCCATGGAAAGAGGAAAGGACAGGATCAAAGAATGGCCTTACAGCAAAAAAGTCTTCCTGCCCCATACCGGTGAAAAAAGAGAAGCTCCCGAGGCCGGAGAAATCTTTGTACAGAAAGAACTGTTGGAAACGCTTACAAGAATGGTGGAGGCAGAAAGAGCAGCACTCAAACAAAAGAAAAGCAGGAAAGAGGCGATCATGGCAGCCAATGAAAGATTTTACAAAGGCGATATTGCCAAAGAATTTGTAAGAGGTTGTCAGGAACAGGGCGGACTGATTACCATGAATGACCTGGCTAAGTGGAAAGTGATAGAAGAAGAACCGCTCTCCGTTAACTACAAAGGGATCGATGTATATAAAATGCAGCAATGGACCCAGGGACCTGCATTGTTACAGTCATTGAATATCCTTGAAAATTTCGATCTGAAAAAAATGGGGTATAATACGGCTCCCTATATCCACACCATTTATCAGGCCATGAACCTTGCCTTTGCGGATCGTGATTTTTATTATGGGGATCCTTATTTCGCCCCGCAGGAACCCATCCGCGGATTATTAAGCAAAGAGTATGCAAAACAAAGGATGGGTACCATCCGGTACGACCGCAATGATGCAACGGTGGCTCCCGGTGATCCTTATCCATTTGAAGGGAAAACAAATCCTTATACCGAGTTATTAAAGAACTGGAATAAAGCCGGTGAGGGGAATCGCAATTTCCTTCCTGCACATGATTCAGGCGCGGTTGCTTTCCAGGATCCTGAATATATGGACCGGATGTGGAGAGGTACTACATCCGTTGAAGCAGCCGATAAAGAAGGCTGGGTGGTTTCCATTACACCCAGCGGTGGCTGGTTACCAGCCTGCATTGCAGGTAATACCGGTGTGGGCATGAGTCAGCGCGGACAAAGCTTTGTACTGGATGCGGCTATTAATCCGTTCAATGTAATTGAACCGGGTAAAAGGCCAAGAGTAACACTCACACCCACACTCGCCCTGAAAGATGGGAAACCATTTTTATCCTTTGCGGTGCAGGGAGGCGATACCCAGGACCAGAACCTGCTGCAATTCTTTTTGAATATGGTGGAATTTGGAATGACGGTACAACAAGCCACCGAAGCCGCCAATATCAACAGCAATCAGTTATGGTTATCATTAGGTGGTACCAAGATAGAAGACCGTAAACCAAGGCCCGGTGAAATACTGGTGGGCAACAGTACCCCCGAAGCCGTTCGGAATGAATTAAAGAACATGGGATATAAAGTCACCACCGGCAACCGCACCAGCGGTCCTATTAATGCTATTTATTTCGACTGGAAACACGGCAGCTTCTGGGGCGGTTCCTCTAATAATGGAGAAGATTATGGGATTGGGTGGTAGGGAGAAGTTGAGTAGTTGAGAAGTTGAGTGGTTGAGAGTTGAGTTGAGTAGTTGATAAGTCGGGCCTTACTATTGTCAACTGCTGACGGTCGACTACAGACTGTCGACTGTGCCGACTGCCGACTGCCGACTGTCGACTGCCGACTGTAGACTGTTGACTGACGACTGCTAACCCAGCCACTCCTCAAACTCCTTCAACCCAAAACTGCTCAGGTTGCGTTCCCTGATCAAGCCGCCTTTCTGGGCCGCGAGTACTCCGTATTTGACATCTTTATATCCCTCAATAAAGTGGGCATCCGGATTAATAGAAAGCAGGACCCCTTTGTCCATTGCTTTTTGAACCCATCGCCAGTCCATATCCAGTCTGCGGGGATGCGCATTGATTTCAATCACCACATGATTAGCGGCGCATGCATCAATAATTTTTTCATGGTTCACCGGATAACCATTCCGGCTTAGCAGGAGGCGGCCGGTCATGTGTCCGAGGATTCTTGTGTAGGGATTTTCAATAGCCCTGATCAGCCGGCCCATAGCTTTTTCTTCCGTCATCTGCAGATTACTGTGTACGGAAGCAATCACCAGATCAAATGTTTTTAATACTTCTTCCGGGTAGTCCAGGCTGCCATCATTCAGAATATCACTCTCAATGCTTTTGAATATTTTAAAGGCCCCGGGCTTTTTATTCAGCGTTTCTATTTCCTGATGCTGGGCCCTGATGCGGTCTTCCTTTAATCCATTGGCATAGGCTGCTGTTTGGGAGTGATCCGAGATCACCAGGTATTCAAATCCCTGTTCAATACAGGCATTCGCCATTTCTTCCAGGGTATTGCTGCCATCACTCCAGGTGCTATGACTGTGAATGATGCCTCGAATATCTTCCGGCTGGATCAGATGGGGGAGTGTATTATTTTGAGCCAATGCAATGATGTTGGCTGTTTCCCTCAGACAGGGAGGGATAGCGGCGATTCCTGCTTCGGTAAAATAAATATCATCTGCTGCATCTTTTGTGGCCGGGATCTTTAATTCCGGATAAGCCTGATGAAATGCTTCCAGGAAGGCAGGACTTCCGGTGGTTTGAAAAAGGGTAGTGGCCAGGCTGCTATCAGTGAGATGCAGGCGGAGTTTTAATCCGTTGCTGAGTTGGTACAAAAGACTTTCAGTGTTTTCTTCCAGTAATTCCGGTGGATGAGCCGTCTGGAAAGCTGGTTTGATGACCTCAACCGGTGCGGCTACCACAAAGGCCAGTTCTTCAATGGTGAGGGCCTGCCGGCGATAATCCCCGGTCACGGCTACTTTATCGGCACCGAATAATTTTTTCAGGTAACCATCTACCTGCGGGAAAATAGCTTCCAGTTGTGCGTAGAGGAAATGTCCCTGATTTTGTAAATAGAACTGGATGGATGCCAGAACATTTTGCTGGGTCTTTTCGCCAAAGCCTTTGTAGCGTGTCAGGCGGTTTTCATGACAGGCATATTGTAATTCGCCGATGGATTCAATTCCCATCTCTTTCCAGATGGTGTTTATTTTTTTAGGACCAATTCCTTTGATCTGGAGCATTTCTATCACACCGGCTGGCGTGTTTCGGAGATATTCATTCAGGATCTCTAGTTGCCCGGTATCCAGCATTTCGATTACTTTCTGAGCCACGCTGTCTCCGATACCCCGGATTCCAGATAATTCTTCCCGTGCTGTGTTTTTCAGGGACATTGGCAGCTTTTCAATATTAAAAGCGGCTGCCCCGTAGGTTCTTGCTTTAAAAGAATTCTCTCCGTGGATATCCATCAGTTTGGCCAACAGGTCAAAATTGTCGGCAATCGCAGCATTCTCCATGCTGCTAAATTATGAAATCGAGGCGAGTGGCTAGTGGCGAGTGGCAAGTGGGGAGAGGATTAGGGGTGGGTATTGGGCTTGCATTACCCCTAAGGGAGGCTGGGAGGGGTGGAGAGAATTAAGTGATGAGTCATTAGTCGGGAGACAAGAGGCGAGAGTCGCTAGTAAATAGTATAAAAGACTAATTATGTGTAGCACACTGCTCCTCCCCTTTAGGGGAGGTAGGGAGGGGTAAAATAGAAAAAGTCCCGGCTCGCACCGGGACTCTGTTATTTTCTGTAAAGAAATCGTTCGAAAACTTATTTCTTTTTCTTAGCAGCTTTCTTCTTAGGAGCAGCTTTTTTCTTCGGAGCAGCTTTTTTAGCAGCTTTTTTCTTAGTAGCCATTTTTTAGAATTTAATGTTAGTAAAAATGGGTTAACAGTATAAAAATAATAATAATTTTATACTACCCAAAATTTTTTTCCACAAAATTCTGAAAAGAAGCCACTTGGGTGATTTTTTCTCACCTTAAGCGCCTGCTTCAATGATGGAAACAAATGTCCTGTTACTCCTTCCTTTCTTGAATTCAACAACACCATCACTGAGTGCAAAGAGAGAAAAATCTTTTCCTACTCCTACATTTTTGCCAGGATGATACACTGTACCACGCTGACGTACGATGATGTTACCGGAAATGGCAGGTTGTCCGCCAAAGATCTTCACACCAAGACGTTTGCTTTGTGAATCGCGGCCGTTCTTTACGCTACCTTCACCTTTCTTATGTGCCATTGTATAAAATTGTTTAGTTAATGAGTGTTTGGGTTACCAGTATGGCTTTAATTAAGCGATGCTGGTTACTTTGATCTTCGTATACTCGGTACGGTGACCTTTCTTCTTACGAAAGCCCTTCCTTCTTTTTTGTTTATAGGCGATAACCGTATCACCTTTCACATGGTCGATAATTTCGGCATGTACTTTTGATTTTACGCTGCTGCCGACTGACAATTGTCCATTGGCTTCCACCAGCAGTGCTTCCAGTTCCACTTTGTCACCGGCATTACCATCCAGGTGGGGTACATACAGGGTCTGGTCTTTCTCAACTTTGTATTGCTGACCAGCTACTTTTACTACAGCTATCATACGTTAAAAATTTGTCCGAAGAACCCCTTCGGGGGCGGCAAAGGTAAGGGGAAAAAACGTACCTGCAAACGAAAAAAGCAGGTTTTCCTGAGGATTTTGACCCCCACAAGGCGCCCCGATTTTAGCTATAAATTCACCCTGTTTTGATCAGCCTTCTGCTATATTTGTAAGCCGCCCGGGAATCAGGGACGGTTCAGGCGGTAGAATTGGTGCAAATTATATGAAAATCAAGTCTTTCTTAGCAAAACCCTTTGCTTCCTATATATATAAAGGTATTCGGAAAGGGATGGCTACGGCCCTGACGGATCAGGACCAGATCCTGAAAAATCTGCTCAAAACCGGCCGGAACACCGAATTTGGCAAAGCAACCCGGCTGGACCAGGCTGGTTCTTATGAGGAATTCAGGCAGGCTGTGCCCATTGTGGACTACGAGCAAATGCGGCCCTGGATCGATAAAATCAAGGAGGGCCGGCACAATGTGCTCTGGAAAGGGAAACCCATCTATTTTGCCAAGACTTCCGGCACCACCAGCGGGACCAAGTATATTCCAATCACCCGGGATTCAATCCCCAACCATATTAATACAGCCCGGAATGCCCTGCTATGTTATATGGCAGAAACCGGCAATACCCGGTTTGCAGACGGAAAAATGATTTTCTTGTCCGGTTCTCCGGAACTGGAAAGACTGGGAGGGATCCCTACCGGCCGGCTGAGTGGAATCGTGAATCACCATGTGCCGAAATACCTCCGCACCAACCAACTGCCATCCTACGAAACCAATTGTATCGAGGATTGGGAAACCAAGCTGGGAAAGATTGTAGATGAAACGCTGGATAAGAACATGACACTTATTAGTGGTATTCCCCCCTGGATGCAGATGTATTTTGATGAACTGATCAAAAGAAGCGGAAAGAAAGTGGGAGAACTGTTTCCTAATTTCAGTGTCATGGTGCAGGGTGGGGTCAATTTTGAACCCTACCGGGCCCGACTCATGGAAAGCATTGGCAGAAAAGTAGACAGCATTGAATTGTTTCCTGCCAGTGAGGGCTTCTTTGCTTTTCAGGACTCACAGGAGGCCGAGGGATTATTACTCAACAGTAACAGTGGTATCTTCTTTGAATTTATTCCCGCCGGTGAAATATTCAGTCAAAACCCAACCCGCCTGAGCCTGAAAGATGTAAAAGTAGGAGAGAACTATGCGCTTATTATTAATAGCAACGCAGGACTTTGGGGATATAATATCGGGGATACCGTCCGGTTTCTGTCAACATCACCTTACCGCCTCGTGGTAACCGGACGTACCAAGCATTTTATTTCTGCTTTCGGGGAACATGTAATCGGGGAGGAAGTGGAAGCTTGTATGATGAAAGCTACCGCAGAAACCGGGATACAGGTGAACGAATTTACCGTGGCACCTTTTGTGAGCAGCGATGCCGGTAAATCTTATCACGAGTGGTTTGTTGAATTTGAACAATTGCCGCATGACCTGCAGGCATTTGCCACCCGTCTCGACCAGCACCTGCGGGATAAAAACGTATATTACGATGACCTCATCAGCGGGAATATCCTGCGTCCTTTGAAACTGACCCCGGTCAGCAAAAACGGATTTATTGACTACATGAAATCAATTGGTAAATTAGGCGGACAAAACAAAGTGCCCCGGCTGAGCAATGACAGAGTGATTGCAAACGGCCTGGCCAAATGGATGCTGAATCCCGCTACTGTATAATATGACGCAGGAACAAACGATAAAACGCATTGCTATTTTTGGCTCAACCGGCTCCATCGGTACCCAGGCCCTGGAAGTGATTGCCGCCAACCCCGATAAATTTTCTGCAGATGTGCTGACCGCCCAAAGCAATGATGAATTGCTGGTGGAACAGGCACTGAAATTCAATCCCAATGTGGTGGTTATCGGGGATGAAAAAAAATATACCAAAGTAAAGGAAGCACTGAAGGCAACAGATGTGAAAGTGTTTTGCGGTGAGAAAGCACTGGAAGAAGTGGCTGCCATGGATTGTTACGATATGATGCTGGCCGCCATCGTGGGATATGCCGGATTAAAGCCCACCCTTAAAGCAATCGAAAACGGGAAAGCCATCGGACTGGCGAATAAAGAAACCCTGGTAGTAGCAGGAGATATCGTGATGCGGAAGGCCGTAGAGAATAAAGTGCCCATTATACCCGTGGATTCAGAACACTCTGCTATTTTTCAGTGCCTGGTGGGAGAAACCCGCAACCGCATAGAAAAAATTATTCTGACCGCATCAGGAGGACCCTTTATCGGCCGTAAACCCAATTACCTGGTGAATGTAAAAAGGGAACATGCCTTACAACATCCCAACTGGAGCATGGGTGCCAAGATCACGATTGATTCCGCCACATTGATGAACAAAGGGCTGGAAATGATTGAAGCCAAATGGTTATTCAATCTCAAACCGGATCAGATACAGGTGGTCATCCATCCGCAGAGTATCATCCACAGCATGGTACAGTTTGAAGACGGAAGCATCAAGGCCCAGATGGGTTTGCCGGATATGAAATTGCCCATTCAGTATGCGATGGCCTTTCCACGCCGGATTAAAAATGATTTTCCCAGGTACGATTTCAAAAAAGTGAGTACGCTTAGTTTTGAAGAACCGGATAGCAAAACTTTCCGGAACCTGGCTCTGGCCACGGATGCATTATATAAAGGCGGGAACCTGCCCTGTATCATGAATGCCGCCAATGAAATTGCGGTCTTTGCCTTTCTCCGTAACCGGATCAATTTTCTGGATATGACCAATGTGATTGAAAAAACCATGGAAAGTATCCCCTTTATCGCCCAGCCCAGTCTGGAGGAATATTTTGAAAGCGACGGGGAGGCACGTAACTTTGCCGCCGACATTATCAAACTGTAAACACCAATTCTAAATCTGTCACGGGTTTAGATTTTTTTTTAATAAAGCATATGAATCTGATCGCAATAAACTGGTCACAGGTGGGATTGATGGCAGGGCAACTGCTGCTGGCACTTTCCTTACTGGTTGTACTGCACGAATTTGGCCATTTTATCACCGCCCGCTGGTTCAAATGCAGGGTAGAAAAGTTCTTTCTTTTCTTTGATCCCTGGTTTGCACTGGTAAAGAAAAAAGTGGGTGATACGGTATACGGTATCGGCTGGTTGCCGCTGGGAGGTTATGTAAAGATTTCAGGAATGATTGATGAAAGCATGGACAAAGAAGCCATGAAAGAACCACCCAAAGAATGGGAATTCAGAAGTAAACCGGCCTGGCAAAGACTGATCGTCATGATGGGTGGCATTATCATGAATGTCATTGTTGCCTTTGTTATATACGCCTTCATCCTGATGATCTGGGGTGAAAAGAAAATTCCGACCGCTTCCATGAAGTACGGGATTCACGTGGCTGACAGCACCATCTACAAAATGGGATTGCGTAATGGTGATAAGATTCTTGAAATTGACGGAAAGGAAGTAACCGATTATGAAAAATTAAGGCGCAGGCTCCTGCTTGGCAGCACCGTTACTGTTGACCGTAACGGACAAAGAGTCAATTTGTCGCTGGATGAGGACCTGATCGGACAACTGGTGGAAAACAGAAGCAAGGATGCCACTGGTTTTGTAGAAGTAAGAAAACCGGCAATCGCTTTTCTTGTTCCCGATACCACAAGGGCTTATAAAGCCGGCCTGCGGAAAAATGACCAGCTGGTGGGATTGGATTCTATCCGGTTTCAATTTTATGATGAACTCCAGAATGAACTGCTGAAGCTGAAAAGTAAAACCAGTTTACTGACGGTGATACGGGATGGAAAGGAAATGAGTTTTCCGGTTCAGGTGAGTCAGGAAGGCAAGATCGGTTTCCTGCCTTATGGGATGGATTACCAGCAAATGGATAGCATGGGTTTGGTAAAACTGAATGTGAAAAAATACAGCTTCTTCGCTGCTTTCCCTGCAGGAGTGAGAAGGGCAGGAGCTGAACTTAAATTTTATATTGAACAGTTCAAGAAAATCCTGAATCCAAAAACAGGGGCATATAAAGGGGTAGGCGGTTTTAAAAACATGGCCCGCATCTTTAATAAATATACCTGGGATTGGGAGCAATTCTGGACCATGACGGCCTTTTTGTCCATTGTACTGGCCTTCATGAACATGTTACCCATTCCAGCATTGGATGGCGGACATGTGATGTTCACATTATATGAAATGATTACCCGTCGCAAGCCGAATGAAAAATTCCTGGAATACGCCCAGATTGTAGGTATGATCCTGCTGCTGGGGCTGATGCTGTATGCCAATGGGAATGATTGGTTTGGCTGGGGGAAATAGCAGTCTTCAGTCTGTCAGTCTTTCAGTATGAGAAGCAGATCAACTTTTAACTGCCGACTGACTGATAGACTGACAGACTGCCGACTGCCAGACTGAAAAAGGGGGCGCCCGGTTTTGACAGCATAGGTCTTTGAAAGTGTAAGCATGTACTGCGTTGCGTAATTAGCAGTTTAATCTGAATACGAAAACCATAAATGGCAATACTCAGTATGCCATGGCTGCCTAATCAGTGATTAAGTAGTCATTAGGGCCGCCGGGCCGGTTCGCTTGTTTCCACGCCCCGCCGCCGACTCAAAACAAAACAAGATGCTGCAACAGCAGGCTGTGCCTGTTGCTTAAGACTATCCAGCTAAGGAAATAATCGGTTGCCGGTTTCTCCGAAGGAGTCCTTCGGACCAGTTGTTTCCCGACAAATCAAAACAGGATAAACATGTAGAAAGCTTTTGATGAATATGTTTGGACAGGAGTTCGATTCTCCTCGCCTCCACGCTCAACCGTCATAGTACCCACTATGGCGGTTTTTTTATGATATATACTAATGAATCTATATTTTATTTGAATATGCATAAGTTTTGGCATGTGTAATTGTAGCAATCCGACTACAATCACTCAGTGTTAAACATTACTATAGAAAAGCATTTGCACTATTTTTTAGGGTAAATACTTGTTGTTCCTTTGATATAGAAAAAATCAAAACCTGGAATGACGTTTTTAAAAGCAAATTAAGAATCGGGGGTTCAACGTAAGCGTCCTAAGTGGAACTACTTAAAATTCAAAAAATCTTGGATTACCCTTAAAGAAACCGGAAGATTCTTAATGGCTTTTACTACAATAAACTGTAATTTATGCAAACCAAACCTCATCCTTTTCAATCAGTTAAACCACCTGTTATGGAAAAAATCACCATCCTCCTTGTGGATGACCATAAATTGATCCGTGAATCCTGGTCCTTTATCCTCAATAGCGACCCCCGGTTTGAAGTCATCGGTGAAACCAGTGACGCCGAAGAAGCCGTAGAAATTGCGAAAATCAGGAAACCCAAGATCGTGTTAATGGACATTAATATGTCGCCCGTCAATGGTTTTGACGGCACCAAACTCATGCGCAAATATTCACCAGGTGCAAAAGTGATTGGGATATCGATGCATTCCATGCCAGCCTATGCCCGTCGGATGCTGCAATTGGGTGCCATGGGATATATTACCAAGAACTCATCCAAGGACGAAATGCTGAATGCCATAGCAGAAGTGAATGAAGGCCGGAAATATATATGTGATGAAGTAAAAAATATTCTGGCTCATCAGGAATTGGAAGAAGATGGCACAAAGCCCGACATGAATGCACTGTCCCGCAGGGAGATTGATATCGTCCGGCTGATCAAAGAAGGAATGTCATCCCGTGAAATTGCCCATGAACTGGATATTTCTCTGAAAACAGTGGAAGTACACCGTTATAATATTCTCAAAAAACTGAACCTGAAAAACACCGCAGCGCTGGTCAATTTCACCAATACGCATGGATTATAAATTTGTGAACCGCCTGCAATAATTATTACAGGACTATCGTCATGAATATGCCCAGGTTATTCACCAGGAGAAATATTATTATAGGTATTCTGGTGACAGCCGGTATTATCATCTTTCTGGCCTATTATACTTTCCTGGGCTTCAGCAAGTCAATGAAGCAGGCCCAATGGGAAAACAGGAGCCTCCAGTCGCTCAAGGCACTGGAAGGGATCATGGATAATATGCAGGATATCGAAACCGGTCAGCGCGGTTATATTATCTCCCACGACACATTATTCCTGCTGCCTTACAAAGAAAGTCTCCAAAAACTTCAATCAGATACCAGCCTGGTATTACAAATTATTACCCGTTACCCTGAACGTTCAGCCGAGTACAGGAAATTACTACTCTATGTTAAAGACAAAGTAAACCATGCCATTACTACCGTATCACAGGTAGGCCAGGGCGAATATGAACTGGCTTCAGCAAATACGAGATCTGGAATAGGCCGGCAGATCATGGATAGTATCCGGGCTATTATATTCCGGCTCGAACAGGAAGACCGGAATATATTATATGAATCCGGTAACAGTCGTCAGGTAAATGCCCGCCGATCTTTCAGGTTCCTGCTGGTGATTTCTTTGGTATTGCTGTCCGCATTGATCTGGCTGGTGTGGAAACTGCTCATAGAAGAAAAGACCCGACGGAATAATGAAAAGCAAATCCGTTATCTCGCCCGATTGTCCGAACAATCCAGCGATGCCATTTTTTCGACTGATAACAAGGGGATCATTCTTAGCTGGAATAAAGGAGCTGAAAATATCTTTGGATACACAGCTGAAGAAGCCATCGGGAAATATGCGCCCGCTATCACCAGAAGCGGCAGAACAGAGGCAGAAACGCAACAGATCGTTTCAGAAATGAATGCAGCAGGCAGTCTCTCTAAAGAATCGAAAGTATATAGCAAAGATGGAAGGGAGATTTACTGCCTGGGTTCAGTGACGCAGTTAACAAATGAAGAAGATGAGCCGGCAGGAGTGGTGGTGATTCTCCGGGATATTACCGAAAGGAAACTGAATGAGAAATTACTGAGTCAGTTTAATGCAGAACTATCCGGTCAGGTCAGGGAAAAAACGGAAGTGATCCGGAGTATCGTTGAACGAATCAGGGATGGATTTTACTCTTTGAATAATAACCGGGAGTTTACTTATATCAATGACTACGCTGCCGAAATCATGAACAGCACCGTTGAACAACTAACCGGAAAATGTATTTGGGAAGTATTGCCTGAGGCTGTTAATTCTCCGGCATATGAACTCATTGAATCCGGTTTCAGGGATTTACAACCAGTGGAAAAGGATATTTATTATCAGCCATTTAATAATTGGTATGCTATTACAGTGTATCCATCTGTTTCCGGTGTCTCCGTATATTTTAAAAACATCACTAACCAGAAAATAGCGGAGGACGCACTCATCCACTCCAATGAACGTTTTGACCTGATCAGCCGCACAACAAATGATGCCATCTGGGAATGGGATCTTGAAACCGGTAAGCTCTGGGGAAATGATATGCATCAGTTGCTGTATGGACTTTCACCGGAAGACCCCGTTCCCACCGAAGAAGAGTGGCTGTTGCGCATTCACCCGGAAGACAGGGATAAGATGCGGCTCAGGCAACAGACCTCACTTGACTCCGAAAAAAATATTTTTATATCTGAATACCGGTTTAATTCTACCAATAACGGGTACCGGAATATTTATGACCGTTGCTATATCGTCAGAAACCAGGAAGGGAAAGCAATTCGGATGCTGGGAAGTATGCTGGATCTGACGGAACAGAAAAAAGCGGAAGCTAAAATCAGGGAAAGCGAGGCATTATACCGGGCCCTGCTTGAACAGGCAGTGGAAGCCCTGGTAGTGATTGATATGGCAACAGGCCAGTTCATCAGTGTCAGTGATAGTGCAGTATCAATGTTTAAAATGAGCCGGGAGGAACTCCAGAAACGGAATCCTGCTGATATGAGCCCTCTACATCAGCCCGATGGCAGTTTATCCACGGAAGCCGCAGCAAACTGGATTGCAAAATCAATTGCCGGGGAGAAACCGGTTTTTGAATGGGTACATACCGATTCTGAAGGCACCCCCTTTCTTTGTGAAGTGAACCTGGTCAGATTACCGGCTGAAGACCGGGTCCTGATCCGTGGCTCCATTGTGAATATCAATGAAAAAAAGAAAGCAGAACTGGCACTCAAAGACAGCGAAGAAACAAGAAGGCTGATCATGAATTCGGCCATGGATGCAATCGTCTGTATCAATATGGAAGGGCTGGTGACGGTCTGGACACCTCAGGCAGAAACAATCTTTGGCTGGAAAGCAGATCAGGTAATGGGCCAATCCCTGACTGATACTATCATCCCTGAAAAATACCGGGATGCACACCGGAACGGATTAAAGCGATACCTGGAAACAGGTGTAGGACGTGTATTGAACCGCTTACTGGATTTAACGGCAGTGAAAATTAATGGTGAGGAGTTCCCCATTGAAATGTCAATTGTTCCGGTACACAGGAAAGAAAATTCTTTCTTCTGTGCATTTATAAGGGATATCACCCACCGGAAAAAAGCGGAGCAGGACCTCAGAGACTCTGAAACAAAAATCCTGCATATCCTCTCGAGCAGCGCAGATGATTTTTATGTAATTGATCACCAGTTTAAGGTAACCCTGATCAATCAGTCTGCTCAAAGAAATATGAAAGATATCTGGGACAATGAGGTCAATGAAGGCACTTATATCCTCGATATTTTCCCCGATCACAGAAAAGCATTCATCAGGGAGAATTATGAAAGGGTTTTCAAAGGGGAAAGGGTGGAGTATGAATTCACTGTGGAAATCCGTGGCATCCCTCATTGGAGAAGGGTTACTTATAGTCCTGTTCGGGATGCCACCGGCCAGATCACCGGTGCTTTTATCAGTACCACTGATATTACTGAAAAGAAAAAGGCAGAGGAGAGCATCATGAAAACCAATGCCCGTTTCCAAATCCTTTCCAAAGCCACCAGCGATATGGTATGGGACCTGAACCTGGAAGATAAAGGCCTGTGGTGGAATGATAATTATTATACATTATTGGGTTACAAAAAATACAAAGAACTGGTGAGCCTTGATGACTGGTTTGGCAATATCCACCCGGAAGAAAGGGAGCGGGTGTACCGCTCGTTCATGTCAACGATTGAAGGAAGAGATTCTTCCTGGCGGGAAGAATACCAGTACCGGAAAGCGGATGGCTCTTATCTCAACGTACTTGACAGGGGTTATATCATGCGGAATGAACATGGAAAGGCATTTCGAATGATCGGGTCGATGGTGGATATGACACCCATCTACCAGGTACAGAAAAAAATTATAGAAAGTGAAAACAGGCTTCGTACGATCCTTGACACCAACCCCGAATGCATTAAACTGATGGACCGGGATTGTCGTTTGCTGGATATCAACAGAGCCGGATTAGAAATGGTGGGAGCTGATCAGTATGCGGACATCCTGGGGCAAAGCATTTTACAGGTGGTGGCAGCGCCCTACCGTGAAAAAGCAGCTGACCTTGTTAGAAGAGCCGGTGAAGGTGAAAAAAGCCGGATGGAATTTCAAATGAATACCCTGAATGGGAAAGTCAGATGGTGTGAGGTGAGTATCGTCCCCTTCCGGAATGCAGGAGGTGAAATCGTCAGCATATTGGGTGTTACCATCGATATCACCGAAAGGAAGAATGCGGAATCTGAACTGGCCAGAAATGAAGTGAAATACAGAACACTTGTTGAACAGGCGGCTGATGCCATTTTGCTTTTTGAAGATGGCGGAAGACTGGTAGATGTGAATTCAGGTGCCATTTCCCTGCTGGGATATTCAAAAGATGAGTTGCTGACAATGAAGATGCAGGATATGCTTACTTCTGAAGAAAACAGGTATAATCCTTTTCAATTTGAGCTGATGACACAGGGGAGTTCCAAAGTCAGACAGCGGCAAATGCTTAAAAAAGATGGTAGTGTTGTAACGACGGAAGTCAGATCACAACAATTACCGGATGGAAGGTATTTGTCTGTAATCCGGGATTTGACGGAAAGAATCAAGGCAGAACAGGAATTACAGCATTATTATAACCAGTTAAAAGAGTTGAATATCTACCTTCAAAATGTGAGGGAGGATGAAAGAACCGGTATTGCCAGAGAAATCCATGATGAACTTGGACAGCAGCTCACCGTACTCAAAATGGATATTTCCTGGTTGACCAAAAAACTGGATACCGACAAACCGGAAATCAGGGAAAAACTCGATGGTTTGATCGAAATGGTGGATAATACTGTGAAATCGGTCAGAAGAATTTCTTCTGAACTCAGACCCAGCCTGCTGGATGACCTGGGATTACCCGCAGCTATTGAGTGGCATGCACAGGAATTCATGAAAAGGACAGGACTGGTTATTGAAACCGATATTGAGCAAAAGGAAGTCCCTCTCCCCGGCAAACTGGCCATTACGCTGTTCCGTGTATTCCAGGAAAGCCTGACCAATGTGGCCCGACATGCCAATGCTTCAAAGATTCATGTTTCACTTAAAATGGAACAGCATCGATTGCTGATGGAAGTAGTGGATAACGGGCAGGGTTTTTTACCCGGAGATATAGAAAGCAAGAAAACATTGGGTATATTAGGGATGAAAGAAAGGATTGCCATCATCAAAGGGGAATATGATATACAAAGTAGCCCCGGAAAGGGGACAAGGGTAAAGGTTTCAGTACCTTTACAGGACATGTAAACTGAAGAACATGCTGAAAGTACTCATTGCAGACGACCATGCTATTGTAAGGAAAGGGTTACGACAGCTCATACTGGAGGAATACCCAACGGCACAAATCGGGGAAGTGGGAGATGTGGAATCATTAGTAAGCCTGGTGATAAAGGATTTATGGGATATTGTCATATGTGATATCAGTATGCCCGGCAGAAGCGGGTTGGAAGCGTTGCAGCAAATAAAAGAAATCAAACCATCACTTCCTGTTTTGATCATGAGCATGCATTCAGAGGATCAATATGCCGTCAGGGTCTTCAGAGCCGGGGCATCCGGATATCTTTCAAAAGATGCGGTTCACCAGGAGTTGATTGGGGCTATCAAAACCATCCAAAACGGACGAAAATTTATAACACCAGGAATCGCCGAAAAACTGGTCGGGGCCCTGGATGCCGACAAAAAACTGGAGCCGCATGAACAACTCAGTAACAGGGAATTTGACGTCATGAAAATGCTGGCGGGTGGAAAGTCGATTACTGAAATTGCTGAACAGCTGTCACTTAGCGCCACCACTGTAAGTACCTATCGGGCCAGAATACTTGAAAAAACCGCGTTGAAAAACAATGCAGATATCACCCGCTACGCACTGGAAAAGAAGCTAATCTGATTAAAGGTTTACCCCTAGTAGTTGAATAACTACACGTAATTAATTCCCAGCCTTACAAGCGGTTACGTAAAATTTACAAAAATTTACGGGCATCATTTAAAGGAAGGACCACTCACTCAAATGGTTCTGAATTCAACCCATGCTCCGAGTACTTATTGCTGATGATCATGCTGTTGTTCGCCGGGGAATCAGGCAGATTCTAACGGAAGGTCTTGCTTTCCCCCATATCGGCGAAGCTCCTGAAACGATTGAACTGATTCGAATGGCTTTGGAGGAGGACTGGGATATCATCATATCGGATATTTCAATGCCTGGAGGGGGCGGACTGGAAGCATTGAGAGCAATCAGAAAGCAAAAGCCTGCTCAACCGATTCTCATTGTGAGCATTTTTCCCGAAGAACATTATGCCGTCAAAGTCCTCAGTATGGGTGCTGCCGGTTATCTGAATAAAGATGCGGCAACAGACGAATTATTAAATGCCGTCAAAACCATCCTCTCCGGACGCCGGTATATACAACCTATTATTGCTGAAAAACTCACTGAAAACCTTCGTAAACAGGCAGGATTAATGCCCCATGAACTCCTGAGTGAAAGAGAACAGGAAGTGCTGATGGGCCTGGTTCGGGGGCAGTCCGTTTCAGATATAGCCCTTTTACTGGAAGTTAGTCCGAATACCGTGAGCACTTACCGCACAAGGATTCTGATGAAAATGGATATGAAGAATAATGCGGACCTGATTACTTACGCCATCAGCAACGGAATTGTCTGATAAGTGGATACACTCATTTGTAGTTTATCAACGACAGTTAACTAAGGAGGATAGTACATTTTTTGTATAAGCTGTTCTATTTATTTCAACCCCCGTTTTTCCTTTTTTTGTATTCAAATTCAAACCATGAAAGCAGGGAAGCTCGTATTAATTGTAGATGATAACCTGAATTTTGTAAAACGACTGATTGGCCTTCTGGAAGATGTGAAAGGTATCAGGGGAATCAATATTGCCTCTGATTTTGAAGAAGCAAGAACCTTGTTTTTTACTGAAGAACACCAGGTGGTTTTGCTGGATATCAATCTTCCCGGAAAAAACGGGATCGAGCTGTTGAAAATTTTCAGAGAACACAGACCTGATTGCGAGATCATCATGATCACCAATCATGCTGATTCATATTACAGACAACTATGCCTGAAACTGGGGGCATCACATTTTTTAGACAAGTCAAATGATTACGGCGTTATTTCATCTCTGGTAGTTTAATAACAATAGTCAGGCTTTTAATTTTTCCACCGCATGAGGACAAACTGGACGGAGTTTAAGAACTTCTTGAAGGACTATGACAAGCAGGAGCGAATGTATCTTTCTATTATAAATGAGGAAGGATACATGCTCAATGCCAATGCCCGGATGATTCAGACTTTCCAGCTGGACAATCCAAGGGGAAATAAAGTTGATTTTATTAACCTGATCCACCCTGTTAATCAGGAAAATTTCAGGAATGTCCTCAGTCATTGCCGCCTCAAAGGAGTAACCGGATCAACGGAACTCTATCTGAAGAATGGTCATTACCAACCCATGAAATGGCAGGTCATACCTTTTAATGACCAGTATGATAATAACCAGCATTTTTTATGTGCGGGTTTCAAACTCCCTGAAAGCAAAAGGCAACGGAAATTTGCCGCATTAGGTGCCAGGCATTACCAGCATGTGATTGAGAGCCTGGGTGAAGGAATACTGCTGCAGGAAACAAATGGAGATATCATTTCTGTCAGCCAGCGAACGGCTGAAATATTCGGAACCACACTCGAAAAAATATATGAAATCAGTGACATCAGAAGTAAATGGAACAAAGAGTGGACAATCACTGATATAAACGGGAATCAGCTGGATTTTGATGATACCCCTTTTATGAAAACTGCGGCAAGCGGAAAATTATGTGAAGGCGAAATGAGGGTCTGTCTGAAAAATAAGGATATCAGACAGTTTCATTTCAGGTCGCAGCCTTTACTGGATGATGAAAAAAAGAAAGTTTGCGCCATTGTTTCCAGTATCAGAGATATTACAAATGAGCAAATGCTGACTGAACAATTGCAGCAAAGGGAAAAACTGTTCATCGACTTTATGTACAATAGCCCCAATCTTGCCTGGGTGGTGGATGAAGATGCCAACCTGGTGGTGGCCAGCAAAGCTTTTTACGATCATTTTCAGATTGATCCGTTAAGTGCGGAAGGGAAAAATACAAAGGAAATAATACCCGCACAGGTATTTGCTTCATTATATGAAAAACATGCGAGGGTAATAACAACCGGCTCGCCGGTATCCCTGATCGAAAAAATGAGTTGGGTAGATGGTACGCAATTCATTTTCCATGTATCTATTTTCCCTTTTGAAGGATCAGGGGGGAAAAAAATGTTGGGCGGACAGGCCGTGAACATGATTGAAAAATATACCATTGAAAAGCAGCTGAGAGAAACCAATGAGCGACTCCTCTTGATGACAAGGGCTGCCTCGGACTCCATTTGGGAATGGGATATGCAAACCGGTTATATTTTCCGTAATGATGCATTGATGGATATGATTGGTTATCCGCAGGAAGAAACCCGTGGATTGTCCTGGTGGCTGAGAAGAATCCATCCCGAAGACCGAAACAGGGTTAGCGACCGGGTAAAAGAAGTAACAGATGCCGGCCGTCAGTCATGGGAAGAAGAATACAGATTTAAATGCGCGGACGGCACTTATAAACATATGCTGGATAAAGGTTTTGTTGTGTACGAAAATGGTTTGCCCATCCGCATGATCGGATCCCTGCACGATATTACTGAGATGAGGAAACTGGAAAGCGAGCTCATTCAGGAAAAAATGAATCTCCAGAAAACAGTTTCGGAAACCGCGATTCGTGTACAGGAAAAAGAAAGAACCAGGATCGGTCATGAATTGCATGATAATGTCAACCAGATATTATCCACTACCAAGCTTTTTGTGGATATGCTGACGCCGGGAACGGATGAGGAAAGGCAAATCAAGGAAAAAAGTGTGGGCTATCTCCTGATGGCTATTGATGAAATCAGGAAATTATCCAAAGAACTGGTTACACCCAGCTTACAGGAAATCGGCCTCATCAAAAGCATCCAGCAGCTGGTGGATGATTTTTGTTATACTACCAATCTGAACATCCGTTTCACACATGATCTGGAAACCGACCTGCTCGATTACGGGATGCAGATTACCCTGTTCCGGATCTGTCAGGAACAACTCAAAAATATTATTGTGCACAGCCAGGCCGGTAACGTTGACATTCTATTACAAAGAAGGGATATGGTGGTCAACCTCATTATTCGGGATGACGGGAAAGGCTTTAATATCAAACAAACCAGCAAAGGAATCGGCATTGCTAACATCCATAACCGGGCAAAATATTATAATGGTGATGTCCAGTTGCGCTCTGCACCGGGTGAAGGATGTATACTTGAAATAAGCCTGCCCTTTGAAACCGGGAGCAGCGAGAAAGCTTGAATACCCGGCCATTTAATTTAGTGCTTTGATTTATTTTAAATAAGCAATTGCTCTTATTCCGCAAAAATCCCTGGCCCATTATCCAATTTATTCACTGATTTTCCGGTTCTTGCATATAAGATGGCGGAAATACTTCAACCAGTATTTGCCGTTACTTTAAATCCACTATCTGATGAACCGTATACCTGAACGGTGTACCTGTCCTTGCCGACAGGAGCAATGCACGTATGCAACCTCTGCTTTTAATCAACCTGCACTGGCAGTTGATATCCCGGTTTCCCTACCGTTTTTTCATTCTGTTCATAATAAGAAAGTCCTGCAATGACTGCATCTCCTGCATATGATCCAATGCAAGGGGAATACCTGCGAAAAGATGCTTCTTTTTTAAACAGCCTGAGCGTAGCCCTGCTGATTGTTGATGCGGATGGTATTGTTATTTCATGTAATGATGATGCCCTTCAGCTGCTGGGTGGAAAAAAGGAGGTACTGCTGGCAAAGCAGCTTGACCAGATAGTTGGCCGGTTTCCAGGGAACAGGAAGGCCGCATCACAAATGAAGCAGTCGGTTCAGAAAAGGATTCCATTTGAAACAGAACTTGTTTTTGACAATCTGGAAGGTGAATTGATCTGGCTGAGAATGACCGTTCGTCCCTATCAATCGGATCGGGATAGTGTGGGTGAAATGATCTGCCTTTTTTCTGACATCAGCATGCAAAAGCAGGCAGAAGAAAAAGCCAGGCAATTGTCTGAAATGCTGGCTGCCTGTAAAATGGAAAAAGCAGCAGCCGGAGAGGAGCTGGAAAAAATAGTGTTTGCCGCCTCACATGATTTACAGGAGCCCTTGAGGAGGATCAGCAGTTTTGTACAATTACTTGAAAAAAAATTCGATGAACATCAGGATGAACAATCCAGAAAATATATCAACTACATTGTAGACGGCTCAGCCCGTATGAAGAAACTGATATTGGACCTGCTGGAGTATGCGAAAGTAAACGGCAGCCAGGATAGTTTCAGATTTACCAGCCTGCAATCTATTGCTGCAGCTGTGCATCAAAGCTACAACCGGCAATTGCAGGAAGCAGGCGCAACCTTAGAATATCAATCCCTTCCGGTTTTATATTGCGACAGCCACCTGATCACGCAATTAATGGAACGCCTGGTTTGCAATGCACTGAAATACCGGTCTGAACATCCTTTGCAAATCCTGATCAGCAGTAAAGAAGAAGAAAGCCAGTATTGTATATCTATAACTGATAACGGGATCGGTATCAACCCCGATCACCGGGAAAAGATTTTTGACCTGTTTCAAAAGCTGCATTCAAAAGAAGTGTACAGTGGTACGGGTTTGGGCCTTGCCATTTGTAAAAAAATAGTTCGTATTCACCAGGGAAGGATCGGAGTGGATGCCGGAACAGCAGGCGGCAGTCGTTTTTGGTTTACCATTCCTAAATTCAAAAATCAGGGGTATGAAAAATTATAAAAACAAAGTATACCTGTTTTTATATGTTTCCCTGGTAATCGTCCTGGGCAGCTTTGCCATTCTGTTCACCAATTTCAGAAAGCAGGTGAAATTGCAGAATAAAATCCTGGTGATTGAAAATAACCTGATACAGGCAGACTCACTTATCAATAACCTCCTGCAACTGGAATCCGCGAAGCGTGGTTTTCAATTGACAGGGGATGTGACTTATCTCCGTGATTTTTACAGAATCAAAACGGGTTGCCTTCAAAACCTGTCCGCCTTGAAGAAAAATGCTGTTCATCAGAATGACCTGGTCAATATTACCCGTATCGACGGACTGGTAAAGACCAGGCTCTCATCCTTAGACAGTGGCATCACATTATTTAGGAATGAAGGAACCGCAGCAGCGGTCGCTTTTATGCAGCAGCCTGGTAAAAGAGATTTGCTCAACAGAGTATCACTGGATCTGGCTGCATTAAAAAATACTTTTCAGGACCATCTCCGGGGCATCACCATTGACATCAATGAAAAAGGAAACAGGAATGTGGCCGGTTTATTCTTATTGTTATTTGTATTCGTAGCGCTGATGCTCGTTGCGGCTAAAACATTCCGGAAAGCGCAGAAAAAAATGATCCTGAATCACTTGAAATTCAAACAGGCACAACAGATTGGAAAGATCGGAAGCTGGGAATGGAATTTCCAGACAGGCCATCTCAAATGGAGTAGGGAACAGTACCGGATTTTTGGGGTGGATCCAAAACTGTTTCAGCCTTCCTATGACCAATACCTGCTGTTTCTGGATCCCATTGAACAACACCGTACCAAAAGACTGATCAATGATACCATTGATGGAATTGCTGAATTTTCATTGGAACATCAGATAACAAGAGCTGATGGCAGCTGTTTGTTTGTTTTTGAACAGGGAACGATTTTGTTTGATGAAAAAACCGGAAAGCCTTCGGGTATGTTTGGGATCACCCAGGATATCTCTGACCGGAAAAGAGATGCAGAAGCCCTGCAACAGGCAAGAAGAAAATTTGAGGATATCGTAGACCACGCGGCAGATGGTATATATCAAAGTACACCGGAAGGAAAATTTATCATGGTCAACCCTTCAATGGCAGCCATATTCGGGTATGATTCCCCGGAACAAATGATGATGATGGTCACCAATATTGGTGAACAATTGTATGCGGTAGCAGAAGAAAGAGAAACCATGTCCGAACTGATCCGCTTGTACGGACATGTGGAGGATTACGAGATCCAGGTTGTGACCCGGAACCGGGAAACCATCTGGGTTAGCGCCAATATCAGGTATGTGGAGGTTGACAATACGGGCTATTTTGAAGGAACTCTGGAGAATATTACCAGAAGAAAAGCAGATGAACAGGAAATCCTTCAACTGAACCAGAACCTGGATCAGTTTGCCAATATCACCGCCCACGATTTGCAGGAACCTATACGGATGGTAAGTGGTTTCCTTGGATTATTTGATAAAAAATATGGTCACCAGATTGATGAGCAGGGTAAATCATATATCGTTCGGGCCAAGGATGGTGCTGACCGGATGAGTATCCTGATCAGGGACCTGCTGGAATATTCCCGTTCTGGAAATAAATCAGCTAAGTACGAGCCTGTGGATCTGAATCATGTACTGGATCTGGTGCATCAGGATATGGAGATCGTCATGGACAAAGCGGATGCAGCTTTGTATATCTCCAATTCAATGCCGGTTGTAGAAGGTGCACAATCTGCCTTGTACCGGTTGTTCCTGAATCTGGTGAGTAATGGAATCAAGTTTTGTCGTAAAGACTGCCCTCCGGAAGTTACCGTAATGGTGGAAGAGAGTGGTGACCAGTGGCTGTTTAGTGTCAGGGATAACGGGATCGGGGTAGCAGAAAACGATCAGCATAAATTATTTAATGCTTTCCAGCGTCTGCACCGGAGAGAAGAATATCCAGGAACTGGTTTGGGACTGGTTACCTGCAAAAAAATTGTTGAAATGCACGGCGGGAAAATCTGGATGGAATCAATACCGGGCCTGGGAACAACATTTTATTTCACATTAAAAAAAGCGGCAGAATTAATCAAACCGGTCAAAATGGATCTGATCAGGGCCTGATAAAATAAATTCATGAATACAATTCTTCAAAATATTCAACCAGGGAATCAACGGAATAGTGTAAGATCCGTTACTGAAAAAGAGCTGCATCTTTTAAAGGAGGAGTTAAAGGCCGTTAAAGAAAATGCCAGCCGTTTTACTTCGGTGGTGGCGCATGACCTGCAGTCACCTTTAAGGATGATCACAGGGTTTCTTGATTTACTTTCTGGCCGGTACAGTCAGCAATTGGATGAAAAGGCCATACAGTATATCGGTTTCGCTGTAAAGGGTGCTGAAAAGATGAAAAATTTAATAAAGGCACTGCAATTGCATGCTTCTCTTTACAATGATAATAGTCCGATGGTTGAAATCGATCTCGGTCAATTGATAGCAGACCTGATCAGTAAGAATGAGGCAAAAGGCGAATCTGCACACGTAAAATGGCAGGTGGACGACTTGCCGCTTGTAAACGGCAGAAGAAATCAAATGAACCTGCTTTTTGAAGAATTGTTGGCAAATGCAGTCAAATTCAGTGCCGGTAAAACACCCGATATCTCAGTTTCATCAAGCGGTAATGCGCATGGCTGGGAGGTTATTGTTACTGATCAGGGAATTGGATTTGATCCCGCTTACAGTGAGAGTATTTTTGAAGTTTTCCGCAAACTGCACCCGGAGGATGGACGTTTTGAAGGCACTGGAATCGGGCTGGCTTTATGCAAAAGAATTTGTGAATTGCATGGTTGGGAGATCAGGGCAGTATCCACCCCTGGAAAAGGATCATCATTTATTTTGACTATACCTGAATTGAATCAATCATCTAAATCGTGTTAACCATGGATGTAGTACATATTTTACTGGTAGAGGATAATGAAGGAGATATTATTCTCACCACCGAAGCATTTAAAGATATGCAGCTGGAGAATCGCATATCTGTTGTAAAAGACGGAGAAGAGGCACTTCGCTTTCTGCGCAGAGAGGGAAGGTACAAGGATGTCTCATTGCCGCAACTCATCCTGATGGATATTCATCTGCCCGGTATTAACGGGAAGGATCTGCTCGAGATCATCAAACTGGATGATGAGCTGAGAGAAATACCGGTGGTGATGCTGACCAGCTCGGATAAAGATGCCGATATCAGCGAGTGCTATGAGAAACAGGTGAACTGGTATATCACCAAGCCCATAGATTATGACAAATACACCAAAGTAATGCATGAAATTGAAGCATTTTATGTATCGTTTGTGCCGTATGATAAAATGATGAGATAATCAGTCAATCCGGTCATAAGTAATGATTTGCAAAAACCAACCCGACACCTATGAATGAAATAAGAATACTGCTGGTAGAAGATAATGAAGGGGATATTCTGCTAACGATGGAAGCATTCAGTGAATTGAAGGCAGGTACCAGGATCGATGTGGTTCGCGACGGCGCCGAAGCGCTGACCTATCTCCGAAGGGAAGGGAGATTTTCGCAATCACTGCCGCCGCAACTGATCCTGCTCGATATTAATATGCCCGGAATGAACGGAATCGAATTACTGGAACATATCAAGTCTGATGAGTTTTTGAAGATGATTCCGGTACTGATGCTGACGACTTCTTCTTCCACGGCGGATATTAAAGCCTGTTATGACCGATCGGCCAATTGTTTTATCACCAAACCAATTGATTTTGGGAAATTCCTGGAAGTTGTGCAAAGTATTGAGCGTTTCTGGTTCAGGACAGTTCAACTCCCGGGTGCAGCGGCCTGATTTAAAAGTGTAAGGACTAATGCTTAGGAATAACTGCATTAATCCTTATTCAATGAATATAAGAGCGAATAAGTGTAATTGAAGTATCAGTATCCCGTTTACTATTAGGGTTACCTCAATTAACCCTGATCCAAACCTGTAAAACCACCTTATGAAGACGCCTGTAGCCGAAACAGTATGTATTTATATCAGGCTTGATGAACAAACAGTTCATGATTATTTTAATCATCATGATCCTGCTCCATTATACAAGCGCCAGCTTGGACATGAGTTTGAGCAATACATTTTTAACTCCCTTCTTACTTCCAGCCGGGAAACCGTGATCAGGTACCAGGTGATTTGTCTGGATCATGCAGATAAACGCTTTATTGCCCCGGTTACACAGGCTATCCGGAATCATTTTAATCTCAAGAAGCAATTAAAGGAAATGGAATTTTCCAAGTTCCGCCAACGCACTTTCCGGCTACTGATTGCCAGCCTGGTTACCGTGCTGCTATTCCAGGGTTTACTGAGCTATGCAACCGGGCTTTTCGAGGAAAGACTCTCGGGCGCCTTGCATAATACCCTTGATGTATTCAGTTGGGTCATACTATGGAAACCGATCGACCGGTTGATATTTTACTGGAATCCATTTAAAAAAGATCTGCACCTGCTGAGCCGTTTGGCGAATGCAGAGGTGAACGTACTTGAAAAAAGAAAAAGCTTTGGCAAAGAACAAAAAAAGGCTTCTTAGTATTTTGGCAGCAGTTTTGATTGCTGTGCAAGTGCCGGCCCAGGCCAGGAGTGGTATGGAGAACTATCACCAGCTGGGAGAGGAGCGATCTTATTTATGGATACCGATGTTACATTATTCTTCCGCAAAAGGATATTATGCTGAATTGCGTTACAATTATGAGGACGCAGGTACATTTTCAATTTTTGCAGGTAAGTCCTTCAAACTTAACCGGAATAAAGTTTCCGGAACCCTGACACCCATGCTGGGATATTCCGCTGGTAATTTTCAGGGGCTTTCAATTGGGCTGAATACAGAAATCAGTTCAGGTCGTTTTTATTTTTCATCCCAGATGCAATACAGTCATGCACTTGTTAGTGATCAGGAAGGGTTTTATTTCAATTGGTCAGAAGCAGGTTACGACCTGTCTGAACGGATTTATGCAGGGCTTGCTTTTCAATATACACTGCAGGCTGCTGTTGGGGATTTTGAACCCGGTATCGTCGTCGGGCTGAATGCGGGAGATTTTTCATTTCCGGTTTATCTGTTTCGCCCTTTTGGAAAAGGTCAGACTGTAATGGCAGGGCTTAACTATGAATTCCGGTTAAGCGGTAAAAAAAAGAATAAGAGCTTGTCCTTATGACCGGTTATATATTAATAATGATTTCTGAAAATAAACTGATGAAACAATTTGAATAGCAAATTAAAATAAAGTTCTTGTCGATATTTCAAGTAAAATCCAAAATCCAAGTTATGAAGTACCTTTTAATGGCAGCTTGTCTGCTGCATGTCTTTTACTCCAATGCGCAGGTTAAGATTGGTGATAATCCCGGAACCATTGATGTGAATTCTTTACTGGAAATGGAAACCACCAATAAAGGGTTTCTGCCTCCCCGTGTCACACTTACAAGTTTAAGTAGTGTTTCACCGTTGACAGGTACGGTACCTGCTGGTATGACCGTCTTCAACGGATCAGGTTCGCTTCCTGTAGGATTCTACTACTGGACAGGTTCTGAATGGAAAAAACTGGATAATGGATACCATAACCTGGTGGCCAAATCGGCCGATGCAACGATTTTAAAAAATGAAACCTTTATCCTGGCCAGTAATGATATCACCCTTACTTTACCGGTAGTGACCAATGCAGACAATGGCTTGCAAATTACCATTAAAAATTACGGCACTTACACTGACCTGATAACCGTAGAAGGTAACGGTGGCGCCACAGTTGATGGTATGGCGAATACAACCCTTACCCGATTCGTGGGCAAATCCTTTATTGCTTATGGTGGTAACTGGGTCGTTAAACATGGAAGTAATACACAGGAAGATCATATCCTGGATGTAGATGAAAGCAGCAGCTGGGCAACAGTGGATGAAGTGATCGCCTTCCTTGATTTACACATGACCGGCCCGACCGTGATCAGGCTGGCAGATGAAACTGTTGAAATTTCTTCAACAGTAGTAATTGATTTGCCCTACGCAATTACCTTTCAGGGTTTGTCTTATGGCACAACTACTGTTCAGG
The DNA here is from genome assembly GCA_016720745.1 of Chitinophagaceae bacterium. Taxonomy (GTDB): domain Bacteria; phylum Bacteroidota; class Bacteroidia; order Chitinophagales; family Chitinophagaceae; genus JJ008. Next base: position 663,727 of record JADKKA010000022.1, read on the forward strand.
CGGCTACCGGACTCACCGGCAAACCGATGTTTCGCTGCCTGTCTGAAGTTTATTTTAAGATGCTGACCTTTGATGCAACTAGCCTGGCCAGTTACGGAACCCTGGCCGGGGAGGACGCCATTCGTTTATTGGGAAGCGGTACTTATAATGAAGTAAAAGACTGTTCTTTTGACGGATTTTACAATACGATTCTTGATTCAACAGATGCAGAGTTATGGGTTTTTGAGTGTGATATTTCCAATTCAAGAGGCAGCGGTATTTTGGTGCATGGGGCCGTTAGCGGGGTAATTGTAAAAGTGGCGGAAACTGATTTTATCGGTTGTAATTATGGGGTCAACCTCAGCAAGGGAACCAGTGCTACTATACAGTTGGCATCAGGTGGCTATTATAATGCTAATAGTGGTGATACAGCTATTTATTACCAGCCCTCAAATTTTACATCTTATTCCAGTATATCTATTACCGGAAACTCCTGGAACAATACCGGAAAATATATTGAAGGATTTGATTTTACAAGGTCTGACGGAAGAGATGCCAATGTGATCATGGAAAGTAATGCCGGGGTAGGAGATGCCAACCCCAGCAGTACAATTAATGTGCTGAACAATGGAACTAATACAACTGTTACAACCTCTAATACATGGTATAAAGGGAACTGGACCAACACGTCCACTTCCACCACCAAATGGACCATTGCGAATAACCGGATCACTTTTCAGCCTACTAACCGCAGAAACGGATGGATGATCATATCAGGAAACCTGGCCTGCAATAATGCGAACCGGACGATTTCAGTTGGTATTGTTAAAAACGGAAGTTCTGGAACCCGATACGGAGAAACAACCCTCCGCATAACTGCCAGTAATCAGCCTTTCCAGTTTTCAACGGTAGTGTATGTCACAGATATTGCACCTGGCGACTATTTTGAAATATTCTGTACATCCTCCAGTAGCGGTGATACCGTTAACTTCCAGGATGTGCTCTGGCTGACCAATACCAAGTGATGAACACAAAACAAAGCTGATGAAAAAAAATCTTTTTTTCCTGCTCTTCCTTTCTTTAGTTTCCTTATTGCAGCAGCAACTGTTCGCACAAGGGTTAACAAATCAGGGAAACCTGCAGGTACATAACGGCGCCGGTTTATCCAGCAGCCTGCCTTTTACCAATAGCAGTACGGCCACACTGGTGAATAATGGTAGCATTTATCTCAAAGCTGATGTTACGAATCACCAGGTTGCCATGGCTACAGGTGCGGGCACCTTGTATATTGATGGTTCAGCTGCCCAACAGCTGACTGGTTCGGCCACCCTGAAAACCTATCATCTTGTAACCGATAATTCATCCGGGATTACCCTCAATAATGACCTGAGTGTAGGGGGTAATCACAATTTTGTCAATGGACTGATCAGTAGTTCAGTTACTCCCAATTACCTGATCTACGAAAGTGGTGCCACCAATAGCGGAGCTACTGACAGTCGACATGTAACAGGGTGGGTTAAAAAAATCGGGTCTGATGATTTTACCTTTCCGGTTGGTGACAATAGCTTTTTGCGAACCATTGCTATTTCCTCACTCAGTGTTACTGCTGAATTTAATTGCCACTATTACGCGACAACCCCCAATATCTATAACCTGCAATCGCCCATTGTAAAGGTTCGGGCAGCAGAATACTGGCAACTGGATAAAGTTTCAGGCGGAAATGCCAGGGTGACAATGACCTGGGATCATACCAAAATTCCGATGGATAATATCCTGCTTTCTGAAATCCGCGCAGGCCATTATACAGGAGGAAACTGGACAGATGCCGGAGGAACTGCCACCGGTGATGTAGCTACTACCGGTTCTGTAACTTCCAATGCCATCAGCACATTCAGTCCGCTTACACTGGCTTACACCAGTTTCCCGATTCCTTTGAAACTGGTATCCTTTACCGGTTGGAGAAAGGGGGGAGTTTCTTACCTGCACTGGGTATCTGAAAACGAACAGGACATGAGTCATTTTTCATTGGAAAGAAGTTTGGATGGTAATCTGTTTATCCCCGTAGGTAATACCAGTGCCAGAAACAGAGGCATCCGTGAGATATACAGCAAAGATGATCCCTTTGCTTTTAACGGGATCCTTTATTACCGTTTAAAGAATATAGACAATGATGGCAGCTTCACTTATTCGAGGGTAATTGCGCTGTCCGACAAGCAATCTTTTAGCACGGCAATAACAGTGATGAACCCCGCCAAAACAGCAATAACATTACTGAATCGATCGGCACCGGCAGGCAGTTATGAATACCAGTTGTTTAATAATACCGGACAGCAGGTCAGTGAGGGGAAAATTGACATGACTGCAAATGGCGCTGTTCTAATCAAATTGCCCATTCAAATTGCCACCGGTTATTATACCCTTCACCTGCAGGGGCAACTGATGCGGTTTTCACAGCAGGTGCTGATAGAAAAATAGAAAATATTCTTAGCGACGTTAGTTAGAAGTGATAATAATTTTTTGAAAACTCTTACAGGACCTGTTAGCCAGATGGATAAATGAGATTCAATCCTGGTTAACAGGTCCTGATACTTTCTTCAATGTATTTTTAAGCAGTATAAAACCAATACATCCGGCTATAACTGAAGACACGAGGATGATCAGTTTAGCATGATTGATAATTGTTTCACTGTCAAAAGCCAGTAGTGTAATAAATATCGACATGGTAAAGCCGATTCCTCCTAAAAAGCCAACACCGGCAATTAATTTCCAGTTGAGATCTGAAGGGAGCTTACAGAGGCCAATTTTAACAGCCAGGAGCGTTAACAAAAATATCCCAAGGGGCTTCCCGGCGATCAGACCTGCTGCAATTCCTATACTATAATTTTGCGTAAATATATGACCAAGGTCTCCGCTTAAACTAATCGCAGTATTGGCTAAAGCAAAAACAGGTAAGATAATGAAGGCAACAGGCTTGTGTAAAAAGTGCTGCAGTATATAAGAGCTTGATTTATTGTCACCATTTCCAAAAGGCACAGCAAAAGCCAGCAACACACCGGTAATGGTAGCATGTACCCCGGATTGTAACATGAAATACCACATGACTACTCCACCCAGTATATATGGAATCAGGTTCCTTATTTTTAACCGATTGAAAATTAAAAGCAAGGCGAAAATGCCTAAGGCAATCATCAATTTAGTCCAGATAATGGCCTTTGTATAAAAAACGGCAATGATTAAAATAGCCCCCAGGTCATCGATCACTGCCAGGGCTGTCAAAAATACTTTCAGAGAAAGAGGAACACGATTGCCAAGCAGGGATAATATACCCAATGCAAAAGCAATATCTGTAGCCATCGGAATGCCGGCTCCGGATTGAGTAGCGGTACCATAATTAAAAAGCATAAACAGACCGGCAGGAATCAGAATGCCTCCTAAAGCGCCAAATATTGGCAATAAAGCATCCTTTAGATTGGAGAGCTCTCCTTTATATATCTCCCTCTCCAGTTCCAGGCCGATGAGTAAAAAGAATATACTCATCAGTCCATCATTGACCCAATGCGTTATACTATGCCCCGCCACCTGTAAATGCCAGAAATTCTGATATTCAGTACTAAAACCAGAGTTCGCAATCAATAAGGATAAAATGGTACATGCGATTAATACCAGACCTCCGGCTTTTTCGCTGTCAAAAAAATCTTTGAATAGTCTGGTGATCGTCATCCTTAAAAGGTTTTACTGATCGTAATAAAATACCAGCCATTCAGTATAAAGCCGGATCATTTTATTTGTGTCTGGTGGCCAGGGTTTTTACAACTTCATCCAGGCCGGATCCTTTTGCCTGTAATAATACAAGATAATGGAAAAGCAGATCAGCAGCTTCACCCAGAAATTTTTCCCTGTCGTTGTCTTTGCTTTCAATCACCAGTTCAACAGCTTCTTCGCCTACTTTCTGTGCAATTTTATTAATGCCTTTGGCAAACAGGGAAGAAGTATAGGATGCTGCGGCCGGCTGATCCTTTCTTTCTGTGATGATTGATTCCAGTTTTGCCAGATTAAAGCCGGGATTGGTCTCGTTAAAGCAGGTATCGCTACCACTGTGACAAACCGGACCTGCAGGACGCGCTTTGATCAACAGACAATCCGCATCACAATCCATCAGGATTGATTTCAGGTACAGATAATTTCCCGAGCTTTCTCCCTTGGTCCAAAGTCTTTGTTTACTGCGACTATAGAAAGTTACTTTACCCGTTTCTTCGGTTTGCTGCAGGGCTTTTTCATTCATATATCCGAGCATCAGCACCCGGCCGGTTAGCTCATCCTGAATGATGGCCGGGACCAGCAAATCACTGTATTTTGAAAAATCAGGTTTCATCATCATTTTTATTTAGTGTTGCCTTATCAGCCGGATTCTCTTTGAGCGCATCCAGCAATTTGATATAGGAATTCTTTCTTCTTTCCTGCATTTCTTCATTCCGGTCTCTTCTTCGTTTATCCATATACTGTACCAGGTAGTACACAATGGCCAATGCAACAAAGAGGATGACAATCATAAACGAACCGGAATTTGCAGTTCCTGTAAATATCGCTTTAAATCAGGGATTGGAATTTCCCTGAAATGAAAAATACTGGCCGCCAGGGCTGCATCAGCCCCTGCTTCCCGGAATACCGCATCAAAATGGGCCATGGTGCCTGCGCCACCGGAGGCAATCACCGGTATAGGAACCAATGACGCAATCTCACCCGTGATGCCCAAGGCAAAACCATTTTTGGTTCCATCATGCTCCATGGAAGTGAGCAGAATTTCTCCGGCTCCACGGGAAGTTATTTCCCGGGCCCATGCTGTGGCTTCCAGTGGCGTAGGATGTCGTCCGCCATGGGTAACTACCTTCCATTGCCCTTCGATTGTTTTGATATCAATCGCCACCACCACACACTGGCTGCCAAAATTTTTCGACAACTGGTCAATGAGGGAGGGGTTCTTTACAGCCGCACTATTGACAGAAATTTTATCAGCTCCATTCTCGAGCAATAAATGCACGTCCTCTACAGTATTGATACCCCCTCCAACAGTAAAAGGGATATTAATATGAGTGGCAATTTCCCTCACCAACTTTGCCAATGTCTTTCTTTTTTCCGTAGTGGCAGTAATATCCAGGAAGACCAGTTCATCCGCACCTTCTTCGCAATAACGCATGGCCAGTTCAACCGGATCTCCTGCATCTCTCAATTGCAGAAAATTGGTACCCTTGACGGTACGGCCATCACAGATATCCAGACAGGGGATGATCCTTTTTGTTAACATGCTATAAAAACTTTGTCAGTTCTTTCAGTGATATTCTGTTTTCATAAATGGCTTTGCCTACGATGGCTCCATAACAACCAGCTTCCCTGAGATCTTCCAGATCTTTCAGGCTGCTGATGCCGCCACTGGCAATGAGATCAACGGATGGATGCTGATTCATGATTTTTTTATATAGGTCAATCGCAGGGCCTTCTAAAAGACCATCTTTGTTTACATCCGTACAAAAGAACTGCTGCACCCCCTTTGTTTTATATTGGGCGATCAAATCAAATACCGAGAGGGGAACGGTTTCTGTCCAACCCCTGATAGCGATCTGTTCATCTTTTACATCCGCCCCAATCATGAATTTCTCCGGACCATAAGCCAGGAGCCATCCTGTAAAAGCGGTTTCATCTTTAACGGCGATACTGCCAACTGCTGCCCAGCTGGCTCCCGAATTAAAACAGATGTCAACACTTTTGATGCTGCTGATGCCCCCGCTGAAATCGATCAGCAGTTTTGTTTTGCCTGCAATTTTTTCCAGCACTTTCCAGTTTTTAACTGCTCCCTCCCTGGCACCATCCAGGTCTACCAGGTGCAAACGCTTTAACCCGGCCTGCTCAAACTGAAGGGCTACTTCCAGCGGATCTTCATTGTACACTTTCTGAAGGGAATAATCTCCACGGGTCAGTCGCACACATTTCCCTTCAATGATATCAATGGCAGGTATGATAAATGCTTCGTTTTTTTCATGAATCGGCACAGGGGCAGAAGATGGTACCGGTCGTTCCGGTAATAAAATACTTGAGTTCATAAGGTTAAAAAATTTTTTAAAATATGTTCACCGGTGGCAGCACTTTTTTCCGGGTGGAACTGCACACCATAAAAATTATTTTTTTGCAAGGCAGCACTGTACATAAGGTCATAGTGGGTGCAGGCAATTGTATAAGGACTGATACCGGCATAATATCCATGTACATAATAACAATAGGCTCCTTCTTCAATACCATCGAACAAAGGGCCCTGTAGTGAAGCGATTTTGTTCCAGCCAATCTGCGGCACTTTGATGCTGCTGATTGCAGGATTGAACCGTGTTACTTTCACATTATCAAAGACACCCAGGCAATGCGTATCATTTTCTGCAGAGTAATCGCATAGTAATTGCATCCCCAGACAAATCCCCAGCACCGGTTGTGTCAGAGAAGGGATCAACTGGTCCATTCCTTTTTCCCTCAGGAATTGCATCGCCGTGCTGGCTTCACCCACACCCGGGAAAATGACTTTATCGGCTGCACTGATCTGGGCAGGATCATCGGTAACCGTTGCGGATACGCCCAATCTTTCCAGTGCAAAGAGCACCGACTGAATATTGCCTGCATTGTATTTAATAATCGCCAGATTCATTAGAGCATTCCTTTTGTGCTGGGTAATTGCATATGATCGGGGTCTCTTTTTACAGCCTGCCGGATGGATTTGGCCAGGGCTTTGAATATGCTTTCAATTTTATGATGCTCATTGTCTCCTTCAGCCCTGATATGAAGATTGCAACGGGCCGCATCTGAAAAGGATTTAAAGAAATGATAGAACATTTCCGTGGGCATATCACCTACTTTTTCCCTTTTAAATGAAGTGTCCCATACCAGCCAGGCCCTGCCGCCAAAATCCAGTGCCACTTGTGCCAGGCAATCATCCATTGGCAGGGAAAAGCCATAACGTGCAATGCCTTTTTTGTCGCCAAGGGCTTTCAAAAATGCCTCACCTAGCGCAATCGCGGTATCCTCAATGGTATGGTGTTCGTCAATATGCAGATCGCCTTTTGTTTCGAGACGGATATCCACCCCGCTGTGTTTGCTGAGTTGCTCCAGCATATGATCAAAAAAATGAAGACCGGTTTTTATCTGCATATCGCCTTTTCCATCAAGGTCTATCTCTATTCGGATTTTTGTTTCATTACTGTTTCGTTCATGAATGATTCTTCTTTGTTCCAGCCTCAGAAATTCATAAATCAATTGCCAGTTGGTGGTTTCCAGCGCCACTACTTCCCGGAGTGTATTGGAGGAATCACTGGTTTCGGCTGCTCCCAATGTAGCATCCAGGTTCATCCAGATTGCTTTACAACCCAGGTTTTTGGCCAGTTGTACATCGGTGATCCGATCGCCAATCACATAGGAGTTGGCCAGATCATAAGCAGGATTGTTGAGATAGGCGGTTAACATACCGGTTCCCGGTTTACGGGTTGGGGCATTGTCGGCCGGTAAACTGCGGTCAATCAGCACTGCAGAAAAATGAATGCTTTCATTCTCCAGTGCTTTCATCACAAATTCATGTACGGGCCGGAAATTTTCTTCCGGAAAGGAGGGGGTACCCAATCCATCCTGGTTGGTGACCATTACCAGTTCATAATCCAGTTCACCGGCAATTTTTTTCATCCAACTGAACATGCCTGGATAAAATTCCAGTTTTTCAAATGAATCAATCTGATAACTGGGTGGTGCTTCACGTATCAGGGTACCATCCCGGTCAATGAATAATACTTTTTTCATGCTTCATATATTTTGAGTGCAGCCAGTAATTGTTTGTTTTCATCTGCAGTGCCAATGGTAATGCGCAGACAATCCTCGCATAAAATTACTTTGGAACGATCCCTGACGATAATACCTTTTCCAGCCAGGTATTCATAGATTTTTCTGGCGTTTTCCATTTTCACCAGCAGGAAATTAGCATCAGAAGGGTATACTTTTTGGGTAAAGGGGAGTTGACACAATTGCTCCGCCATCCATTCCCGTTGCTCTACGGCGGATTTGGTCCAATTGTTTACACTGGAAATATTATTCAGTGCTTCGATTGCCAGTTGTTGTGTGGCCGTACTGATATTATACGGGTATTTGACTTTATTAAGTAAAGCAATCAACGGTTCCCCGGCAAAAGCCATTCCGATTCGCAATCCGGCCAGTCCCCATGCTTTGGAAAGCGTTTGCAGGATCACCAGGTTGGGATACTCAGTCAGTTCCGGGATCATCGTTTTTTGGCGGGCATAATTGATATAGGCCTCATCCACCACTACCAATCCGTTGAAATTATTCAGCAGGGTTTCAATATCCGTTTTATCAATACTGTTGCCGGTTGGATTATTGGGGGAGCAGACAAAGATCAGCCTGGTATTATCATCAATCATAGCAGCTGTACTGTCGAGGTTCAGCTGGAAATTGTCAAGCAGTGGAATCTTTCTTACTTCCACGTTATTCAGTTCTGCACAAACTTCATACATGCCATAAGTGGGCGGATAAAGAATTACATTGTCTTTTCCCGGTTCACAAAAAATCCGGAAGAGCAGGTCAATGGCTTCATCACTGCCATTACCAATAAAAATATTTCCTGGAGGTACACCCTTGATGCTGCTGATTTTTTCTTTCAAAGCCAGTTGAAGCGGATCAGGGTAACGGTTCACATTCGCAGCCAATGGCGAGCCAAATGCATTTTCATTGGCATCCAGGAAAATACTGGCTTCTCCGCTGAATTCATGCCGCGCAGAAGAGTAGGGGGTCATTTTCCGGATATTGGGTCGGACGATATCATTAATATCAAAACTCATATATTTTCTTTTAAGCGAATGGATACGGCATTTTTATGAGCTTCCAAACCTTCAGCGGCAGCCATTTCCATAATTGCGCTACCAATATTTTGTAAACCTTCCCGGCTGATTTGCTGAAAGCTGATTTTTTTAACGAAGCTGTCAACCGACACACCACTGTACATGGCTGCGAAGCCATTGGTGGGCAGGGTGTGGTTGGTACCGCTGGCATAATCGCCGGCACTTTCGGGACTATAATTCCCAATAAACACAGAACCCGCAGCAGTCACGGTTGCAGATAAATCCAATGCATTGTCTGTACAGAGAATCAGGTGTTCCGGTGCATACAAATTCGAAAAAGCCATCGCTTCTTCCAGGTTTTTCAGTAGCAGGATCCTGCTTTCTTTCAGGGCCCTGGTAGCGATATTTTTTCTGGGTAACAAGGCCAGTTGTTCCTGCAGGGCGGTACTTACCTGCTCCGCTATTTTTTCACTGGTCGTAACTAATACGGCCTGTGAATCGGGACCATGTTCTGCCTGTGATAAGAGATCGGCTGCTACAAAAGCGGGGTTGGCTGTATCATCAGCTATCACCAATACTTCAGAAGGGCCTGCTGGCATATCAATTGCCAGGCCATCCTGCTGTACCAGTTGTTTCGCCAGAGTAACATACTGGTTACCGGGTCCGAAAATTTTAAAAACTTTCGGAATGGAATCGGTTCCGTAAGCCATGGCTGCAATGGCCTGCACGCCACCGGCTTTAAATATTTTTGTAACGCCACATAATGCAGCCGTATATAATATGGCGGGGTGGATATTCCCGTTTTTATCAGGAGGACTGCAAAGAATCAGTTCCCGGCAACCCGCCAGTTTAGCAGGGATGGCCAGCATCAGTACAGTAGAAAAAAGCGGGGCACTGCCACCAGGTATATAAAGCCCTACTTTTTCAATAGCGCTTGACTGACGCCAGCAGTCAATCCCCGGCATCGTTGATATTTTTTCAACCGGATGAATCTGAGCAGCATGGAATTTTTCAATATTCGCGGCAGCAACAGCAATGGCTGATTTTAATTCAGTGCTCAATTGGTTGCCGGCCTCCTGTATTTCTTCAGGGCTTACTGAAAGTGTTTTTATTTTAACTCCATCAAACTGTCGGGTGTATTTCAACACGGCTTTATCGCCTTTTTCTTTTACTTTATCCAGTATTTTCTGTACCGGCTTTAGCAGGGAATAATGATCCTGCACCGGTCTTCCGGCCAGTTTTGTCCATTCCTGCTGATCGGGATACTTGATAATTTTCATAGTGATTTATTTCCTTGATCAGGCAATCATTTTTTCAATCGGGATGATCAGGATCCCTTCTGCACCGGCAGCTTTTAGACTTTCGATACGGCTCCAGAAATCATCTTCACTAATCACAGAGTGGACCGAACTCCAACCGGAAGCGGCCAGTGGCAAAACTGTGGGGCTCTTGATACCCGGAAGCAGCGCAAAAATATCCTCCAGTTTTTCGTTGGGTGCATTGAGCAGAACGTACTTATTGTTCTTTGCTTTTTTAACGGAGCGGATACGGAAGAGGAGGCTTTCCAGGATCAGTCTTTTTCCGGCACTGAGTTGCTGGTGGCTGATCATGACTGCTTCTGAAGAAAGGATGGTTTCAATTTCTTTCAGTTCATTGGTAAATAAAGTACTGCCTGAACTCACCAGATCGCAGATGGCATCAGCCAATCCGATACGGGGCGCAATTTCCACGGAGCCGCTGATTTCATGGATAGAAGCGCTGATTTGATTCCTGTTCAGAAAATCCCGCAGAATAGTTGGGTAGCTGGTCGCAATGCGTTTGCCGTTCAATGATTGGATATTAGTAATGTTCCCGTTTTTTGGAACAGCAATAGACAAACGGCATTTGCCAAATCCCAGTTTCTCCACCACATCTGCTTGTTTGCCGGATTCAACCAGTACGTTTTCACCTAGAAACCCGATATCGGCAACGGCGTCCTGTACATATTCGGGGATATCATCGTCGCGAAGGAAAAAGACTTCCAATGGAAAATTGGCTGCCTGTACCCTTAGCTGGTTATTCCCATTACTTACTTCCACACCACATTCCTTGAGCAGTTTCATGGAGCCTTCATAGAGGCGGCCTGATTTCTGAACGGCAATTCTGAGTGTTTCCTGCATAGCTGCGATTGATTAAAAATTAAAAGGGCTTACCGTAGTAAGCCCTTTATTATGTTGATACATACCATCAGTTGGCTTACACCCGGGAGTGCAGGAAATGATGATGTGTATGGTTAAAATTTTGCATTGGATGGCAAAGATAGTCGATCATAATTGTGTTGCCAATAATTTTGAATCTTGTTTTAATTTAGCGAAGGATTATTTATATTTCTTATACAAACACTTGTATGGAACAGCAGGAACAGGGTCGGGTGGCAGATTGGGGGAGTCTGGCAGGATCAGCCTCGGGGCGGAGCCAGGCCGGCTTTGATATGTTGAGACCCTGGAAGGTGATTTCCCCGAATAATATATATATCATCTATCTCTCGGTGCTGTTGTTTGCAGTGTATGCCTTTGCCCGTTACGGATTCAACTGGATTGCACTGTCCACATCTCTGATTGCAAGTGTGCCGGTAGGTTTTGCTATTGCATTCTTTGAAACACAGTCGCAGGAATTCCGGAGAAGGCATCGGCGGAACAGTTTCTGGATCTACCTCGTGTATCGCACTTTCCGGGTGGTGGTATGGTTCATGATGCTTTTCTTTTTTATCATGTTACTGGTGATCTGGCTGAATGTGGATACTTATGAAACGATATTTCCGCATAGTCTTTATGATTTTTTTGCCACCCGTAAATTATTTGAATTCCTGGCCATCGCCCTCGCCGTATCTCTGTTCTCCAATTTTCTGGACGAACTGCACCGGAAACTGGGGAGGGATGCCATTTACAATCTGGTGCTGGGTAAATACCACCAGGTAAAACAAGAGGAAAGATTATTTCTCTTTATCGATCTGAATGATTCTACCGATATAGCTGAAGAAATGGGGGAGCTGGAGTACAGCCATTTTTTACAGGATTATTTTTATGATATCAGTGAGCCCATTGCCCGTTATTTTGGCAGGGTTTATCAGTATGTGGGCGACGAAGTGGTGGTGACCTGGCCCTTACAAAAGGGATTACGCTATGCCGTAGCTGTGCGATGTTATTTTGCTGTGCAGAAACAGATCAGAAGGTACAGCGCCTATTATGAAAAGCGATACGGAAGGGTGCCGGTATTCAAAGCGGCATTGCATGGGGGGACCGTTGTTGTATCTGAGGTTGGTAAATACAAGTCAGAGATCGCCTATCATGGAGATGTGCTGAATACGACTGCCAGGATGTTGGGGAAATGCCATGAACTGGCCTCGGATCTGCTGGTATCCAATTGGGTGATCGGACAAACAACAATGCCTGCCTATTTGAAAACGGATGATATGGGTGTTTTTCAACTGAAGGGGAAACAACAGGAAATACATATCCAGTCCGTTTATTTTCACTCGGACAAACAGGCGAAGGAAAAAAGGCGTCTGCGATTATTTCGTAAAAAGGGGGAGAAGCAGCCGGAGCAGCTTAACCTTTGAATCGGGTGGAAGCAGAAGGATTATTCGGACAACCGTATTTCTGACTGGCACAGGATGTAACAATTACGATAATTGTCAACAGGGCAATTGCAAGGAAAAATCTATTTTTCATACTGGTGGATATTTGGTGATAGAACGTTTTTCAATGATTGGTTATTATTCTTCTGCAAAGATACAGCCAGAATTAACAGGAAAACAAGGGTCTTTTACGTTAATTCCGATGTAAAACCACTTGTAAGTCACTGGTTTTCTTCATTTCACGTTAGTTAAAACCCTTAAAAATTCATTTTGTTAAAGTAGGCAATCCATTAACTTTACCGCTTTAGCCGCCAAAGGCGGATTTCATTCACAGAATTAGCGTAATTACTGACCCGATGCTGCAACTGAAGAAGCCTCTTGCTTTTATTGATCTGGAGACCACCGGAATTAACCTGGGTACTGACCGGATTGTGGAAATTGCCATTGTAAAAATACTGACGGACGGAACCCGGAGTATCAAACGTAAACTGATCAATCCGGAAATGCCAATCCCTAAAGCATCCAGCGATGTTCATGGAATTACGGATGATATGGTAAAAGATGCGCCGGCCTTTAAACAGGTGGCCCATGAGCTGAAGCAAATGCTGGATGGCTGTGATCTGGCAGGTTATAATTCCAATCGTTTTGATATTCCCCTGCTGATGGAAGAGTTCCTGCGTGCGCAGGTTGATTTTGATATGAAGAACCGCAAGCTGCTGGATGTACAGAACATCTTTCATAAAATGGAGCCTCGTACACTCAGTGCGGCTTATCGTTTTTATTGTAACAAAACCCTGGAAGGAGCCCATAGTGCCGAAGTGGATGCCACAGCAACCTATGAGATACTGGAAGCCCAGGTTGAAAAATATCCCGATCTCGGACAATCCGTGGAGTCCATTCTCAAAGTATTGGGGGAGGACCAGGTCGTTGATTTCGCCCGCCGCTTTATTATGGAAAACGGAATTGAAGTCTTCAATTTTGGTAAATACAAAGGCCGCCCGGTCGCAGATGTATTAAAAACTGAGCCCCAGTATTACGACTGGATGATGAAGGGCGATTTTCCGCAACACACCAAGCAAAAACTCACTGAAATCTATACCCGCACCATGCTTAAAAAAAGCTGAGCAGCTGGTATAACCGGTGAACAATTTTTAACAAGGCCACCCGTCCTATTTCCGTACATTCGGGTTTAACCGCTCCAGTCTGGAAAAGTTAGTCGTCATACCAACCTACAACGAAAAAGAGAACATCAGCAACATGCTGCATGCCATCTTTGGATTGAACCAGGACTTCCATATCCTGGTAGTGGATGATGGTTCGCCTGATGGAACTGCCCAGATTGTAAAAGACCTGCAGGACCAATTCAGGGGTCAGTTATTCATTGAAGAGCGAACCGGAAAATTGGGTCTCGGAACTGCCTATATCCATGGTTTTAAATGGGCTTTGAAGAATAATTACAATTTTATTTTCGAAATAGATGCTGATTTTTCCCATGACCCGGCCGATCTTTCCAGGCTCTATGATGCCTGTAAAAATCAGGGTGCCGACCTGGCTATCGGATCAAGGTATGTAAAGGGAGGCGGTGTTGTCAACTGGCCGGGCAACCGGATTGCACTTTCCAAAGGTGCTTCTATTTATACCCGGATCATCACCTGGATGCCCGTCAGGGACCCTACAGCCGGATTCATGTGTTATAAAAAGGAAGTGCTGGAAACAATCAATCTGGATAAGATTCCCTTTGTGGGCTATGCTTTCCAGATTGCCATGAAATTCACGGCCTGGAAACTCGGGTTTAAAATCAAAGAAGTTCCCATCATTTTTAAGGACAGGATTTACGGGATGTCTAAAATGAACAAAGGCATCGTAAAAGAAGGTATACTCGGCGTACTCAAACTCCGCTGGAACAGCTGGTTCACCAAATACCGGAGGGTTGAGAAGCCACATGCATCCGGTAACGATACAGGGAAGAATATCACCCAGAACGAAGTATTGGCGGAAACGAAATAACCCATTTCCTTTTACATCTTTTCTTTAGTTTGCAGCTGCATGAAAAAAGCCTTTATTCAGCTGCATATTGCCGTATTCCTTGCTGGTTTCACCGGCATACTCGGCAGACTGATTGACCTGAATGAAGGATTGCTGGTATGGTATCGTTTACTGATTACGTCCGTCACGATGTGGATCCTTTTTGCTATCACCAAAAAATTAAGGAAAATAGCCTGGAAGGACATTCTTCAATTGTCAGGAATCGGCTTTCTCGCTGCTTTGCACTGGGTTACTTTTTACGGATCAGTTAAAGTGGCCAATGTATCCGTGGCCCTGGTCTGCTTTTCTTCTGTTGGGTTTTTTACTGCGCTGGTGGAACCATTGTTACTCCGCGTCCGGTTTAAATGGATGGAGATGTTGCTGGGGCTGGTGGTGATGGCTGGCATTTACCTGATCTTTCATTTTGATCCGCATTATAAAACAGGGATCATTTTAGGAATCACCTCCTCCATGCTGATTGCGATTGTGATCATCCTGCTGAAACAAGTAATGAAAAGGATCAATCCGGAAACAGCCCTGACCTACCAGTTAAGCGGTGGTTTTCTTGCCCTCACTGCAGTGATGCCCTTTTACCTCTATTGGTTTCCTACCAGATACCTGATACCGGATGCCAACGACTGGTTCTGGCTGCTGGTACTGGCCTGGCTCTGTTCTGTGGTGGCTTTTCAATTCTCTGCTTATGCCCTTCGTAAACTATCTGCATTTACGGTCAACCTGACTTTTAATATGGAACCGGTTTACGGAATCATCCTTGCCTTTATGGTGTACCGCGAAAATGAATTGCTCAGCAAATGGTTTTTTATCGGGTTTGCCATGATTGCCGCTGCACTGGCTATCCATGTATGGGTGCTGATGCGGGAGCACCGCCAAAAAAAATTAAATGAAACCCACGGAATACCATCAGCGAATCATTGATTACTACCGGGACACCGAGAATGCTTATAAGGATTCCTGGGACCTGAATAACAGCCTGTCCATCCATTATGGCTATTGGGATCAATCAGTAAAGAATTTCCCCGAATCCCTTTTAAGGATGAATGCGGTGATGATGAAGGCCGCAGGTATTCAGCCATCTGACTGGGTATTGGATGCCGGTTGTGGGGTGGGAGGAAGCAGTATTTTCCTGGCCTCCATGCTGGGTTGCCGGGTAACCGGTATTACATTAAGTGAAAGACAGGTGCAACAGGCTACAGCCCATGCACAAAAAAAAGGAGTCAGTGAGCTGGCGGATTTTAAAGTAATGAATTATGCGGCAACTGATTTTCCGGATGCCAGTTTTGATGTAATCTGGGGTTGTGAAAGCATTTGCTATGCAGATGATAAAGCAGCATTTATCCGGGAAGCTTACCGCTTATTAAAGCCCGGGGGAAGATTGGTGGTAGCTGATGGATTTGTGACTGCAGCAGGCAACAACGATCATCCGGTGATCCGGCAATGGCTGGATGGATGGCAGGTGAATTACCTGGAAACCATGGATGAGTTTACTGCAATCATGAAGCAAACCGGATTTACAACTATTGAGAGCCGTGATATTTCAAAAGAAACCTGGCGATCCGCTAAAAGATTATATCGTTTTTATTTTCTTGCCAGGTTGTACCTGCTCTGGAAAAAAATCAATTTCTCCGGTCCGCCTACTGAACTTCAGCGGAAGAATATTGCTGCCTGTAAATACCAGTACCTGGGAATGAAAAAAGGGCTTTGGCAGTATGGGCTGATCACCGGCCAGAAAGGTTCCTGAATAGTTTGATGCGATGAAATGAATCAGTATTTTTAAAAATGCCTGTTTGCAATAATTGCCACCAGTCTTTTGAAGGTAAATACTGTTCCCACTGCGGCCAAAAGGGGAGTGTTGGGCGACTGACCATGCATGAAATTTATCATGAACTCGTTCATTCATTTACGCATACGGAAAAAGGAGTCCTGAAACTCAGCCGGGATATACTTTTTGCACCCCGAAAATTATACAGGAGTTATTTTAGTGGTAAAAGGAAAACCTATTTCAGTCCGGTCACTTTCTTTTTACTGGGCATGGGTTTGCTGATTTTCCTGGGTGGACAGCTCCTGAACTGGGATACCCGTGTAACCGGTAACAGTAATAATGTGGAAAGAATATTATTCCAGTTTCAGAAAATCAGGTACCTGATTTTTATACCGGTTATAAGTTTACTCACCTGGGCATTGTTTCATAAAACCCATAATCTCGCGGAGTGTTTTGCGTTCTGGTTTTTTTGCATCGGGGCCATTATCCTGATAGAATTGATCTCTTTCATACCTCAGTTTGCCTGGGTAGACCAACGGCACATGATCAGGTATATTACAGACTGGCTGATTTGGTTTTTTATCCTCTTCCACTTATTTCTGGTATTTGGTGACAGGGGATTTTGGGCTATTCTAAAATGTATTTTTCTGGGACTGTCAACCTATTTTGTTCTGGTATATATTTACAAATTGCTGGGATATTGGCAGGGATTCAATGCTGATTTCAATTTTTGGAATATTATTAAAGCTGTCTTTCAATAATCGTCTAGTTATGCATAAAATTATTTATATCTGTTTCTTACTGATCATTACTGATACGGTATTTGCACAAAAAAAGCCCCTGGATCATTCTGTATATGATAGCTGGCAGCATATCGGGGAAAGTATGATCAGCAATGACGGGAAATGGATTGTATATACCATCGATCCCCAGGAGGGAGATAATAATCTGTTGCTTCAGTCTGCAGATAAAAAATACAGCAAACTGATTCCAAGAGGATATAATGCCCTGATCACGGAAGACAGCCGCTTTGTAGTATTTAAAATTAAGTCTCCGTATAAAGATACCCGTGAGGCAAAAATCAAAAAGAAGAAGGCGGATGACATGCCGAAAGATTCAATCGGGATCATTGAGCTGGGGAAAGAGGAAATCTGGAAAAGAGAAAGGGTATTGAACTTTAAAACAGCTCAGCAGTCTGCCGGCTGGATGGCCTACCTACTCGAAAAACCGATGGAGGCAGCAACTAAACCCAAAACAACAGATAATAAATCAGCGGGAAAAACTACAGACAGCCTGAACCGGGTGATTGATTCCCTCCAACGGATAATTGAATCAATGCCTGTTAAAAAGAAAAAGAATAAAGATGAGGACGATGCTGCAATCATCGATCTTTCATTCGAAGATGCAGATGGGGATGATGTTTCTCCATCAGCAGCCGAACCGGCAAATGACCTGGTGATCAGAAACCTGTTGACGGGCCAGGAGATTGTTTTCCAAAAGGTGCTGGAGTATTATTTTTCCAAAAAGGGAGATCAGCTTTTATTTGAGCAGGCAAGGGATTCAGCGGGAACAAGAAAAGTTGTTTTATTCGATCTGAATAAAGGGCTTTCCCGGATTCTTAGCCGGGGAGGAAATGAATACCGGAATTTTTCCTTTTCAGAAAATGGTTCACAGGTTGCCTATGTGGCTGAACGGGATGCCAAACCTAAAGACCCGGTTAAGTATTATAAGCTCTGGTATTATCAGTCGGGTATGGACAGTGCCATCCTGGTTGCTGATAAAAATTCAACGGGGATGAAACTGGGCATGACGGTCAGCGAATTTGGCAATACCAGTTTCAGCAAAAGTGGCAAACGGCTTTTCTTTGGCACAGCCCCTGTGCCTGTGGCAAAAGATACCAGCATTATTGAAATGGATCTGCCTAAACTGGATATCTGGCATTATAAAGATGATTACCTGCAGACCGTTCAGTTATATCCTGCCCGCTTGAGAGCCGCACAGCAGGAGAATTTCCTGGCTGTCTATGATCTGGATAATAAAACGATCCGCCAGCTCGGTAGCCGGGAATTACCGCAGATTCTGCCTACGAATGAAGGCGACGGAGACCATTTTATCGGGGTAACAGACTGGGGTAAACGAGTAGAAAGCCAGTGGCTCGGTGCTACCCGGAAAGATGTTTATAGCATTGATGTTACATCCGGTGATAAAAAACTGGTGAAAGAAAATCTGCACGGACAGGTTTATCCTTCATCAACTGGAAAGTATATCCTGTGGTATGATCGTATGTCCCGGCATTATTTTACCTGGGATGGCAGTGTTGTAAAAAATATCACAGAAAAAATTAAAGTGCCTTTGTACCAGGAGGATTGGGATACACCCGATGAGCCAGGCAACTATGGAGTTGTGAAATGGGAAGAAGGAGATACTCATGTTTTTATCAATGATCGTTTTGGTATCTGGAAAGTGCATCCTTCTACAAGTAAAGATCCCGTTTACCTGATCGGGCAGCGGGATAAAAAATACCGCTACCGGTATATCCAGACAGACAATGAAGAAAGAGTGATCAAGCAAGGGCAAAACATGCTCTTCTCCTCCTTTGATGAAAAAACAAAACACGCCGGTTTATGGAGAGGTAAATATGACTCCGACAAGTCAATCGGAAATGGATTGCTTCCTCTTCATAGTGATGACGGGCACCTGATCAGTCAGGTGATGAAAGCCAAAAATGCTGAGAACTATATCTTCACGATGGAATCGTTCACCGAATCTCCTGATCTCTATTACTGGTACATGACCGATGAAGGAGCAGATGGGGTAAAACTTTCCGCTATCAATCCCCAACAGGCCAGCTATAACTGGGGTACGGCTGAGCTCTTCAGCTGGAAAGCCTATAATGGAAAAGAAGCCACAGGGATCCTTTATAAGCCTGAGAATTTTGATCCCAAAAAGAAATACCCGATGGTGGTTTATTTCTATGAGAAACTCAGTGATAATTTATTTGATTACAAAGAACCGGCTCCCATCCGCAGTGCGATTAATATTCCTTATTTCGTGAGTAATGGTTATCTCATCTTCCTGCCTGATATTGAATATAAAACCGGTTATCCCGGACAGGGAGCCTACGACTATATCGTCAGCGGTACCCGGGCCATTGTAAAAAAAGGCTGGGCAGATAGTACCAATCTTGCCTTACAGGGTCATAGTTGGGGAGGTTATCAGGCGGCACAGGTGGCTACCATGACAAAACTTTATAAAGCTGTTTGGGCCGGTGCGCCAGTGGCCAATATGACCAGTGCCTATGGAGGTATTCGCTGGGAGAGCGGCGTGAACCGGCAGTTTCAGTATGAAAAAACACAGAGCCGGATCGGTGCTACATTATGGGAAAAGCCGGACCTGTATCTTAAAAATTCACCTCTGTTTCACCTTGATAAAGTTACGGCCCCCATGGTGATGATGGCAAACGACGCCGATGGTGCCGTACCCTGGTACCAGGGAATTGAAATGTTTACAGCCCTACGCAGACTGGGTAAAAAAGTCTGGATGTTCAATTACAACGGACAGGGACATGGACTCACCCAGCGCCAGGATATGCGGGATTACCAGATCCGGATGCAACAGTTTTTTGATTATATGCTCAAAGGTGCTCATCCTGCTAAATGGATCACAGAAGGATTACCCGCTGTGAAGAAGGGGAAGGAGTGGGGGCTGGAGTTGGAGTAGAAGAGGTATTAGTTATTGGGAATTGGGTATTGCTTCACCTGCCGTAGCTTTAGCGTAGGCGGGGGATATTGAGATATTAGGATATTGAGATATTTAGATATTGGGCTCTCAACTCAATACTCACCACTGATAGACTGACAGACTGATCGACTGTCGACTGTCGACTTGATCAGGTTGAAATAAACTTCACCAAACTTCTTTTGGCAATGGGTAATAAGGTTTCATCCACCGGCAGGTCCAGGCTTGTTTCAATGGAGTAAACAGCCGGGTTCGGAAGATCTTTCCGGTGCCTGATTAATTCTGATTTGATATGCTCGTAGGTGCTGCTGATGCTGCGTACCCAGTGATCCAGGAAATGGGTTTTGATACTCCGGTACTTTTCATCATGTTTTTCAAATATGGACAAGCGGTAATGATAGACCCGGGTGCGACTGCTTTCAGCGGCACTGAGAAAGAAATATCCTTCCTGTGTATCGAGTGGTAAGAGCCCGATCGGATTGATGCTGATTTTTTCCTCTACAAATTCATAGATCTCGGTTCCGCTGCTGATCGTGCTCTTGATTTTTCCGGCAGAGTAATGAATAATTTCTTCCAGTTCCTGCATCAGTTCATCGTCTTCAATCATTTGCTCATATAATACCTGCAATTTTTCCATCTGGATACCGGTGAGCTTTTTGGGAAAATGCTCCTGCAGGTATTTTTTATTCTCGCGGAAGGAGATGATATTATGGTAATGAAAGATTACATCCGCCAGCTGCGGGTATAACTTGTTTTCATTGAAATATTTGTTCACTTCCTGCAGATAGGCTAACAGGGTGTATTTTTTCAGCTCAAAATCAATGCGCCCCTCGGCAAACCAGGTTTCGGATAAATTTTTCATCGGTCGTCTGTTTTGTTTCCCTAATTTACAGTAAAGACGTATCAAAGTCAATGCGTGTTTAATCACATAGTGTTAAAAAATAAAATATGCGTTATTTATTAGCTGCCTTTTCACTGTTCCTGGTTTCCTGCAGTCAGACCATTTATGTGGTACGTCATGCCGAAAAAGAAACAGGTATTGATATGGCCACGATGAAACCTTCCACCGATCCGCCATTGAGTGCTGAAGGCGATTTGCGTGCCCTGAAACTGAAAGAGATCCTTGCCGGAAAAGATATTAAACATATTTTCTCCACTAATACCACCCGCACCATCTCCACCGCCAAACCACTGAAAGAATTGTATCTGGGAATGCCTATCCAGCTCTACAGCAGCAAGGCCGATTCAATGGATGCCTTTATTGCGAAAATCAAAGGAATCAAAAAGGGAAATATCCTCATCGTGGGGCACAGTAATACTATTGATGATATCGCTAATAAGCTGGCGGCCGCTACGGTTGTAGCCGGTGACTTGAAAGATAATCAGTATGATAACCTGTATATCCTGGAAAGAAAGGGCTCGAGGTATAAATTTACGAATGAGAAGTATGGGGCACCGCCGAAGTAGTCTTCAGTCGGCAGTCTTCAGTCGGCAGTCAGCAGTCAGCAGTCAGCAGTCAGCAGTCGTCAGTCATCAGTCGAGCAGTCAGTCAGTCACAGTCTGTCAGTTTATAAGTGGTGAGTATTGAGTTGAGAGCCCAATATCTTAATATCCAAATATCCTAATATCTCAATATTCTCTCTCTCCATTAAAGTTCTCCAGTTCCCTGGCCACCGCTGTAAGGAATGTTGCACCCAGACTGCCGTCTACGATCCGGTGATCATAGCTCATGCTCAGGTACATCATGTGCCGGATGGCAATGCTATCGCCGGCAGGGGTTTCAATTACAACGGGTCTTTTCTTGATCGCACCTACGGCCATGATGGCTACCTGTGGCTGGTTGATGATGGGGGTTCCCATCAGACTACCGAATGTACCTACATTGGTCAGCGTAAAAGTGCCACCCTGCGTATCATCCACTTTCAGTTTACCATTGCGGGCAGCATCTGCCAGGCCATTCACCTGTTTGGTTAAACCCACGAGGTTGAGCTGATCGGCCGATTTAATCACCGGGACAATCAGGTTACCGCTTGGTAACGCAGTGGCCATACCGATATTGATATCTTTTTTGATAATGATATTATTACCGTCGAGTGAACAATTGATCAGCGGGAATTTTTTGATACAACGGACGATCGCTTCAATAAAGAGGGGAGTGAAAGTGATTTTAGTGCCTTCTCTTTTTTCAAAATCCTTCTTCACCCGGTCCCGCCACATCACCAGATTGGTGACATCAGCTTCGGTGAAACTGGTTACATGCGGACTGGTTTGTTTGCTCCGCACCATATGATCGGCAATCAGTTTCCGCATGCGGTCCATTTCAATAACTTCCACATTACCGGAATAAGTAGTAATGGCTTGTTGGGCAGGGGCGGGCTGAGTAGCCTCCACTTTGGAAAGCGGAATCACCATTTCGGTTGTTCTGGCCTGAGCGGGCTGTTGACCGGATTTACGATCGCTGATATATTGTAAAATATCTTTTTTAGTTACTCTTCCTTCATTGCCGGTACCGGGTAGAGTCTCCAGTTCGGTCATGCTCACCCCTTCACTGGCGGCAATATTTAAAACCAAAGGAGAGTAAAAACGATTGGAACTGCCATTATTATTTGATGTAACCTGTACTGGCCTGGCAATTGGCTGAGCGGCTTCCACTACTACTGCCTGTTGCACCGGGGCCGTTAATACCGGGGCGCTGGCCTGCGCCGGTTCTGCGGCACCCGTACGGATTCTGGCAATTGCAGTACCAATGGGAACCACATCATTCACCTGGAAAAGGATTTCTTCAATCACACCCTCAGCAGTACTGGGAACTTCACTATCCACTTTATCGGTGGCAATTTCCAGAATAGTTTCATCCATTTTAACGGTATCACCAGGTTGTTTATGCCATTTCAGCACGGTGGCTTCCATGATACTTTCACCCAGTTTAGGCATGATTAAATCCACTAAGGCCATAATAGTTTGATTTGGTAACCGGCTGTATTGCGATTTCAGGTCTTCTCTGCCCCAAATATACATTCATCCACCCGGCAATGCCAGCAAGCAATTTTACCGGTCAAAGGTAATGATTTGGGTGTAATCAGGCTATCAACTGTTAGCCAGAATAAATTTACGAAGGAAGTTAAGGGCATGCATGGCCGTCATTTCAATATTTCTCTTTCTGTCGAAGCGCAAGTTGAGCTGAATGCAGTCTGTTTTCTCTTTGTTTCCGGTGGCAATCCAGACGGTACCAACTGGTTTCTCTTCACTGCCTCCATCTGGTCCCATAATGCCGGATACGGCCAATGCATAATCGGTTTGAAGGGTGGTCAGGGCACCGCTTACCATTTCTCTGACCGTTGCTTCACTCACGGCTCCTTCGGTTTGCAGGGTGGAGGAGGAAACACCCAATACGGCTTCTTTGATCTCATTGGAATAACTCACCACTGAACCTTTGAAATAGGCAGATGAACCGGGAATGGATGTAATGAGGTGGGAGATATAACCACCGGTACAACTTTCGGCCAAACCCATTGTCTGATTTTGCTGAAGCAGGATTTTGCCCACTACTTTTTCCAGTCCCTCATCTTCATTGGTGACCAGGTATTGTTTGACGGCTTTCTGCAGCTCTTCAAAATAAGACTGCATGTCTGTTTCCAACTGATCCTTGTTCTCGCCTTGTGAAGTCAGGCGGAGACGGACCATCCCAAAATTGGGCAGGTAGGCCAGTTTGATCGTTGCAGGGAGACTGTTTTCAAAATCGCTGATTTGTTCGGCCAGCATGGATTCTCCGATGCCCGCAGTGAGCAGGGTTTTGTGTACAATGACCGGAAGGGGAAACAATGCTTTGATCCGGGGGATCACTTCCTTTACGGTCAGCCCTTTCATTTCATGCGGTACTCCCGGCAATGAAAAATAGACGGTACCGTTGGGTTGCGGACCGAACATCATTCCGGGGGCCGTCCCTCTCTCATTGTGCAGTACGGTGCAAACATCCGGTACTTCTGCCTGTTTCAGATTACGTTCCAATAGGGCACCGGGGCGCCGGTACACTTGTTCAAAAAGGTATTTTACATGGGCCAGTACTTTTTCATTCACCACCAGTTGTCCGCCAAAATATTTGCAGAGCAGGGGTTTGGTGATATCATCGGCTGTAGGGCCCAGTCCGCCAGTAACGATCACGATAGATGAATGTTTTCCTTCTTCATCCAGTGCTTTCCAGATATCCTCATATACATCACCCACGGCTAACCGGCGGTGTACCCACACGCCGGCTTTATTCAGTTCCTGGGCAATAAAGGCGGAATTGGTATCGATGGTTTGTCCGATCAGGAGTTCATCGCCAATGGTGATGATGGAGGCGTTGATAGTGTTCAAGGGGATGGAATTTTATTCAGCAAATGTTACATCTTCATAAATATCACTGAGCTGAAGAGTAAAACCAATGGTTGAAATGGTAAAACTGTCTGTGATTAGCCTGAAATCATGTAGCACCCAACTGTCATCGGGATTTCTCTTCCATACCTCAACATTTACAGAAAGGGAATCAATGGTGATATATTCTTTGAGGCTGGGAATCTGACGGTATAACATAAATTTGGATCCTCTGTCATAATCACGAGTGGACTTAGAAAGTACTTCAATCAGTACAGAAGGACTAATAAAATTATCTTTTTCATTATCTGATGTCAATGGAGGTCCGCAGATGATGGAAAAGTCGGGGTATGTATATAAGGTGTTATCAGGAATATGAATCCTAAGATCACTGCCAAACAGGTTACAGTCCTTTCCCTTTAAAAAAGGCAAAACCTGTGTATTGATATTTTTAACAATCAGGTTATGCTCCCATGAGGCCCCGGACATGGCAAACACTTCCCCTTTAAAGTACTCGTGTTTCTGCTGGGCGGCTCTTTCCGTGGCCAGGTATTCTTCAGGACTGACAAAACTGTATTTCAGCGCCGGTTCTTTAACTTCATTTTCCATATTCCAAATTTAATTCTTTTTAATTTCAGTCCTGATATATTCGCCCATGAAAAAACTGTTTTTTCCCCTGATTTTGCTGGTTTTTATCACGGAACTGGCCGGACAAACCACCGCACAACAGCTGCAGAAAGCATACAGCCTGTTTGAAAAAGATGAACAATTAAAACATGCCATTAGTTCGTTGTATGTGATCGATGCTAAAACCGGGGAAGTGGTATTTGATAAAAATTCGCAACTGGGACTGGCACCAGCCTCGACACAGAAAATTATTACGAGTGTAACGGCTTTTGAGTTGTTGGGGAAAGAGTATCGTTATCAGACAAAATTTGGCTACCAGGGGAAAATTTCAGGGAAGCGATTATATGGCAGGATATTTATTCTGCCCGGAGCAGATCCAACCCTTGGTACCTGGCGATATGAAAGTACCAGGGAGTCAAAGGTACTGGCGGGTTTACTGGGTTCAATCAAGAAATTAAATATTGATACGGCAGACTATCTGCTCTATATCGATGATAGCAGGTTTGCCGATAGCCGTATACCGGATGGCTGGATATGGCAGGATATTGGAAATTATTATGGAGCAGGTGCCGGAGCTTTGAACTGGAGAGAAAACCAGTATGATCTGGTACTTTCTTCCGGTAGCAGGATCGGGGATCCTGTAGAGATCAAACTGATCAAACCTTATATCTATGGGGATCATGAAATGATTTCGGAATTGAAATCAGCTTCAAAAGGATCAGGGGATAACGCATATATCTACCTGCCACTGGGTCATCAGCCTTCGGTTGTAAGAGGAACAATACCAGTTAATGAAAATTCTTTTACCATTTCCGGTGCCTGGGTGGATCCGGCCGAAGAATTTCGCCAACGGGTATTGGACACCTTACAAAAAACCGGATTGATTGCTTTGTTTGACGTTAAAAATATCAATCAGGGTGGGCAGGAATTTGTACCCATTACAAAAGACAATGCTGTGTTATTTCATACTGTTTTTTCGCCGACACTGGATTCTCTTATATACTGGTTCAATAAAAAAAGTATCAATCTATATGGGGAAGCCTTATTGAAAACATTTTCTTTGGAACAAAAAGGCATTGGCTCCACCGACAGCGGCGTGGCCATTGTTAAAAAATTCTGGAAAGGAAAGGGTATTGATGAGGATGAATTGAATATCTATGATGGTTCCGGTTTATCACCGCTCAATCGGGTTACCACCCATGCGCAGGTGGAAATTCTCAAATATGCCAAAACGAAAGACTGGTTTCCCTCTTTTCTTCAATCCTTACCGGAATACAATGGCATGACCATGAAAAGCGGCACCATCAGCGATGTGAAAGGTTTTTGCGGTTATCACAAAGCAAAGGATGGTAAGGAGTATATCTTTTCTTTCCTGGTGAATAATTACAGCGGCAAGACAAGTCCGCTGGTGCAGAAGATGTTTAAGGTGCTGGATGAGTTGAAGTAGCAGTTTTCAGTCTACAGTCAGCAGTCAGCAGTCGGCAGTCGACAGTCGGCAGTCATCAGTCTGTCAGTCTATCAGTCTGTCAGTTATCAGTCACCGGGAGCGGTTGGTTATAAATGGAGTGTTTGACATGCCGGAACCAACTCAACCACTAAACAACTCAACGTCTCAACTAGGTAATATCCTAATATCAAAATATCCCCTCCTTCGCTAAAGCTACGGCGGGCGCAGCAATACCTAATACCCAATTCCCAATACCCCAAAAAACCCTATATTCATCCTTCAAAACAATTGCTATGACCGAACAAAATTTTAAGAACCATACAAGGCTGGTGCCTTTATTTCACGGAGTCACTTTTTTACTGATCCTTTCCGGCCTGATCGGTAGTATTATCAACTTATGTGATCACCATGAACCCGGAAATCATTATTCCGCGGCCTTGCTCATTGTAGTCTTTATCGTTTTCTTATTGCTGTTCTGGTTTGTCCGCAGTTTTGCCCTGAAAGCACAGGACCGGGCCATACGTGCTGAAGAAAACTTCCGGCATTTTATACTCACGGGAAAACCCCTGGATAAAAATTTAAGAATGGGTCAGATCATTGCCCTGCGTTTTGCCAGTGATGAGGAATTGCCGGCCCTGGCACAGAAAGCCCTGGCTGAAAAAATGGCTCCAAAGGACATCAAGATGGCAATTAAAAACTGGAAGGGCGATTATCACCGGGTATAATTTATTCAGCCGCTGCGCCCAGGAAAATATTGGTTACTTTATTCTGCTGTAAAATAAAGATGATGCCGCCATATACAGACCCAATGGTCACCTGTTCCTGGCTGCTTTCTTCTTTATTGATATCCCTGGGATAGGCCGCTACAATATCTTCATAGCTGCTGCCGATGCCGATACCTGCCATTGTTTTAAAAGGGCAGGTAGCGCTGGCATTGATCGAGAATACGGCCATGCTTCCTGATATATTTGTCTTCTCAGATGAGAGATTGATTTTAATTCCATGGCTGATCCAGGTCCAGTCTTCATGCAATAAACCATCCGCTCCCCATTCGGTAGCCACTGTTTTTTCATCTGGTTCACCCAGCGCTTTCAGGGTTTCAGAAGCGGGCTGCCCGATTTTGACCGGACCAAAACGCTCTATATCAATTTTGCCTGAAGGAGCAGTGTGGGTGGTATCGGTCACCGGAGACGGTGCAATGGCTGTAGTGTCGTTTTCAGCAGCCGGACTTTCTTTTTTATGATCATTACAGCTCAGGAATACCAATACCAAAAAGGAAAGGATAAGCGGTTTCATTTTTTTTTATTTATAGTCAGTTAAAAGCCAAATCGGCTGAAAAAACTCATATTCAAATGCAGCAGCCAGGGAGAGGCAATGGCCGCCGCCCAGATCAGGAAAATGAGAACCTTTCCTGCAATATTTACATCCTGGATCAGGTGCCGGTGTAAAAGGCTCTGGATGGTTTGCATAATCCGTTCTTCTTTTTCATGGTATTCATAGGGAGGCGAGGGAGGCACTTCACGAAAAGGAGGATAATGTTCGATCAGGATATTTCTTATTCTCCAGTAATCTTCATCGGAAAGATCCTCATAAGATTTATCCATATCAATTCCTTCGGCTTCAATTTTCTTTTCCACCGCGCGTAAACGGGCATCACCGGACATCCGCAGGATCATGCTTAATGGGAAGATCAGGAAAATGAAATAGACAGGATGCCCTGTTTGCGAATATAAACGCCAGGCAAACCAAATCATGGCTGCGGTGGAGAGGTATACAAAAACTTTACCGATCAGGCTTTCTTCATCCAGAAAAACCCGGTTGAGTAACTGGCCACCATCCAGCGGATACACTGGCAGCAGATTAAAGAGATTCAGTAAAATAAACCAGAAAGAAATGTATTCGTAGGGGAGCCCGAATAAGAAAGCCTGGGGATAGGGGGTATGCAGGTGCAGGTAATAAAAAAGAATACCGATCAGCATACCGGGCACCGGACCGGCCAGCAGGATAATCGCTGATTCCCGTTGCGACATTTCTCTTTTTGATCCGGACACATAGGCGCCGAGCAGGGGAATAAAAAAAATACCCAGATCTGCATAACGGAAAAGCTTCATGGCAAAAAAATGACCCAGTTCATGAATCATCACAATGGCCGTGATCAGCAACAAGGTTTTATAACTGGGAAAAATATAGTACCCGATAATCAGGTACAGGGCCAGGCTCATAATGGATTTGAGCCATACATTGGAACTGTTTTCCTCTTTCCGGTACCGGGGCGGAACGGGAACCTGTTCAACTACCATGGGAATGGCGTTTGTTTCGCTGGCTGAGGTAAAATCGGGATTCATTTCCTGCCCGGGTGTTGGCTCCATCGGCTAAAATTAACTAAAATAGGATTCTAATTTACGCAGCAGGAGCTCGGGCATGGTTGTTCTTTTCATATCCTTTGCTTCCATGAAATAAAGGATGATTTTACCCACGGCCAGCAATTCTCCGGATTCATTGAAAACTTCGTGATGAAATTCAATTTTATGGTGGACTGGTAATTCTTTTAACATGGTGCGGATAGTGAGCAGGTCATCATAACGCGCAGGCCGGAGATAGCGGCAATGCACATCCACCACCGGCATGATCACACCCATTTTTTCCATATCTGCATAAGTGAATCCCAACTCACGGATGGATTCAGCACGGGCCGACTCAAAATAGGGAAAGTAATTGCTGTGATACACTACACCCATCTGATCGGTTTCGGCATAACGGACACGGACTTGCGTTTCGCTGGTAAACATGAATTATTGCTTTTCTTCTTTGGTTTCAAAGATAAGGTCATTCGCTTCATGCTTCCGGATAAACCAATGGCTGATGGGGCGGTAAAATACCAGGATGACCAGTGCTGCGGCAGTTCTGAATGTAGCATTCATCAGTTCTACTTTCTGAAGCTCCCATTCCTCAGGGTCCAGTTTACTGCTGCCTGATCCTTTTTGAAATGACTTGTACAGGTAACTCAGGGTATCCGGCAGGTTGCTCACTATCACAGAAACTGACATGCCGATCAATACGACCCAAAGGACATGCTGCCAACTGATGGTCAGGCCAGTTGGCTTGTCCGCTTCCTCACGAAGCAGCCATCGGGCAATAAGGCCACTGTAACGGATCAATAAAACAAATGCAGCAAAATATGCGGCGATAAAAAACAAGCTCCGAAAATGATATTTCATCGAAAAGCCATATTCCCCTGAAACCAGTAATAACTGGTAGATCAGGAAAAAGAGATTGTCGACAAAGCGGAAGCCAAAAATGACGCCGGCAACGATGATGCTGTATTCAGCGAGTTGTGAAATTTTCATTTTGGTAAGATAATAATTTACAAAATGATCAAAAAGAGGTTCTTTTCACCAATAAAATGTTAAACCGTTGGTAGATAGGTAGTTTTCCACAGCTGTTTGGAATGATGTTTGGGCTAACCCGAAATAATTCGAATATTCGCAACGTTTAGCTTTTACGGTTAAAGGACAAACTATTCAATGAAGAATCATCTTACGGCCATCATCGCCATTTCCATCAGTTTCCCGGTATTTGCCCAGCAGACTGCTTTTTATACGGATCCCGAAACAAAGTTTCAGGAAGCCAAAGCCTATTTTCAGAAAGAGCAGTATAGTCTGGCTTATCCCTTACTGAAGGAATTAAAACAGGACCTGCGGGAAACCAATAAGGCCAATACTCCGGTCACTGCGCAGGAAATCGAGTATTACAGCACAGTTTGTGCCCTCAAACAAAATGAGGGAAGGGCAGAAGATGCTGCACTGGAATTTATTGAAGTGCAGAAGAACAATGCCCGGGTACAAATGATGCATTATCATCTCGGAGAATTTTATTTCCGGCAAGAAGAATTTGCCAATGCCATCCGGTATTACGAAGGCGCCAATATCGCCAACCTCAGCAACCGGGAAATTGCCGATATGAAATTCCACCAGGGCTATTCTTATTTTGCCCTGCAGCGTTTTAATGAAGCGAAACCGCTCTTTAATTCTATCCGGAATATCAAGGATGATCCCAATTATCTGGCCGCCAATTATTATTATGGCTTCCTGGCTTTCCGCGATAAACAATACGGAGAAGCACTCGAAAGCTTCCGGATAGTAGAGAATGAAAAGAATTATGGTACCGTAGTGCCTTACTATATTGCCCAGATTTATTATATCCAGGGCAAAAAAGATGAAGCCATCAGTTATATCCAGCAAAAATTACAAAGCGGCAGCAGTTCACAGTACTACGATCTGGAATTAAAGCAACTGATCGGACATGCCTATTTTGAAAAGAAAGAATACGCCAAGGCCTTGCCCTATCTGGAAGATTATGTGGGCCGCTCCAAAAAAGTGAGAAGGGAAGACCTCTATGAACTGTCCTATTCCTATTACCAGGCAAAGAACTACACGAAGTCCATCGATGGGTTCAAACAGCTGAGTGGCAAAGACGATTCGCTGAGTCAGCATGCCATGTACCTGCTGGGTGATGCTTACCTGAAAACAGGACAGAAATCCAATGCCAGGAATGCCTTCCTCTTTTGTTCATCCAACAGCAGCAATCCGGAACAAAGAGAGATTGCCCGTTACCAGTATGCCAAGCTTTCCTATGAACTGGGTTACCAGGATGAAGCCCTGAACAGCCTGAGTTCCTTTATTGCCGATTATCCGGCCTCCAAGTATAATACAGAAGCTAAAGAACTGATGATTGATGTGCTGGCCAACACCAATAACTACAAGGATGCACAGGCCATGCTGGAAACACTAAAAAACCCTTCCGAGAATTCAAAAAGGGTATATCCCAGGATTCTTTTTGGCAGGGCCACCGAAATGATCAATGATGGTCGTTTGGCTGAAGCCGATGGCCTGCTGAATCAGGTACTGGAAGATCCGTATAACAGAACGGTATTACCTTATGCCTATTTCTGGAAAGGAGAAATTGGTTACCGGAACAAACAACTGGATACCGCCATTAAATATTTTCATGCTTATATGGACGCCGGTGCCCCAACGGCTGGTGAAGCCAATCCGGTGAATGCAAAGTATAATCTGGGCTATTCCTATCTGCGCAAAGAGAATTTTAAGGTGTCTGTTACTTTTTTCGAACCATTGATCAAAGCACCGGCACTGAACACGGATGCTTTTACCCAGGATGCATACCTGCGGACGGCCGATAATTATTTCATGATGAAGAATTATGATAAGGCCCGCAGCATGTATGATAATGCCATCAAATTATCCTGGCCGGCAGAAGATTATGCCACATTCCAGATTGCCATGCTGGCCGGTGTAAGGAGCGCCAATGAAAAGATCAGCGGGATGAATACCATGATCCGGAAATTCCCCAAATCACCCCTGGCTATTGATGCCAATATGGAGATTGCCAATACTTATATGGGGAATGAAAAATTCAGGGAAGCCATTCCTTACCTGAAGGCAGTAGCAGAAAATACAGATAACAGCAGTCTGGCCCCCCAGGCCGTCCTGAAACTGGGTACCGCTTATTATAATATTGACAATAACGAGGAAGCATTGCGGCAGTATAAGTTCATTGTTGATCGTTATCCGAGTTCAGCAGAAGCAGAAGATGCCCTGGACAATATCAAAACGATTTATGTAGAAGATGGCAAGCCGGATGAATATGCGGCTTACATGCGCCAGATCGGTAAACCCCTGAGTGCGGATACGGAAGACGAACTCACCTGGGCTGCAGCTGAAAAATTATACGATGATCAGAAACTGAATGAAGCCCTCAATGCTTATAACAGTTATATCCAGCGTTTCCCTTCCGGGGCACATGTACTGGAAGCGAATTTTAACAGAGCAGAGATTTATAATACCCGTAAAGACTGGAACAATGCCGTGGTGGCATTTGAAGCTGTAGCGGCGCAGGCGCCCAATCCATTTGCAGAACGGGCCATTCTCTCAGCCGCAAGGATTAATTTCTTTGAACTGAAGAATTATGCAAAGGCCGAAACATTTTATGCCCAGCTCAAACAACTGACTTCCAACCAGGAGTTAAAGCTGGAAGCGATGCGCGGTTTACTGCGTTGCCAGTACAATCAGCAAAAATGGACAGAAGCATCCGCCAATGCCAAAGAACTCACCGCATCTAAGGGTAGCAGTGCGGATGATAAGACCCTGGCCAATATGGTGATTGCCAAATCGGCCCAGGTAGCCGGTCAGTATAACGAAGCCATCAACGCCTTTAAATCGGTAGTTCAGCTGAATAAAGCGGCACTGGCTGCCGAGGCCCGTTATGAAATTGCCAGTTGCTGGTACCTGTTGAATAAATTCTCTGAATCAGAGAAAGCGGCATTTGAAACGATCAGTAAATCGGGGTCCTATGATTACTGGATTACAAAAGCCTATATCCTGCTGGGAGATATTTATTTTAAGCAAAAGGATTATTTCAATGCTAAGGCTACATTCCAGAGTGTGGTAGAAAATACCACTGATCCGGAATTGAAGTCAGAAGCACAGGAAAAACTGAATCGGGTAAATGCAGAAGACAGTCAGTCCAGTAAAGTAGGAGAGAACTGATCAAATTAACAACAATCCATGAAGCGCCATACAGCTAATATGAAAAGAATCATCAGTACAGGTTTTGCCGTTTTTGCCGCATTGCTGCTCTCGGCCCAAAAAGATACATCCGGCAAGGGAGGAATTGATATCGTGTCGAGTTTTAAACCGGTATTAAGACAAACCGCCAAGATCAATTTTGGCGCCGCTCCGGCACCGGTGGATACTACTAAGGCAAAACTGAATTATGATATTCCTACACAGAATCTCTTATTCGCATACCAGCCCGGTACTTTAAAACCACTGGCAATGGATATTGATACCAGCGGAGCTTTTGATAACAGCAGTTATATCAAGGCGGGATTTGGTAGTCTTCGTACGCCCTTTGTACAGGCCGGCATTTCACTGGGAGATGGGAAAACAGCCGGTTTGAATATCTATGCGAAGCATGTGGGATCAGATGGAAAAAGGGAATACCAGAAATATGCCAACACACAGGTGAGACTGATGGGATATTTCCGTTCAGGAAATAACCTGGAATGGAATGCATCACTGGGTATGAAACAGGATCGTACCTATAAATACGGATACGAACCACAGACCCTGGTGTTTTCACCCGATTCACTCAAACAACAATTCCAAACAATCAGCGGAAGGGTTGGATTTCATAATATCAATAAAACCGATTTCGGTCTGACCTATTCACCCGATGTGAAGATTGATGTATTCAGCGATAATCATGATAATTCAGAAAGTAATACAGTGGTGAACCTGCCACTGGAAAAAACAATCGGAAAAGAGTTTGCGGTGAATCTCGGCCTCACATTTGACCT
Organism: Chitinophagaceae bacterium; assembly: GCA_016720745.1. Classification (GTDB taxonomy): domain Bacteria; phylum Bacteroidota; class Bacteroidia; order Chitinophagales; family Chitinophagaceae; genus JJ008. The sequence continues at coordinate 697,543 of JADKKA010000022.1, forward strand.
GACCCGGGTATCACCCAAAGGAAAAGCGGCGATCAATAATACCATGTATTATATTTCTCCTTCTGTATTATACAAAACGGGTAATATCAATGTACAGGCCGGTATTCGTCCATCCTGGGATAATAAGACCTTCAAGATGTTCCCGAATATCCTGGCTGATATCAGCAGTAACGACAGCCGCTTTACTTTCCAGGCAGGCTGGACCGGCTATGTGCGCAAGACCACCTATATGTACCTGGCTTCGCAGAATCCCTGGTTATGGATACCGGATCAGTTCAAAAACTCCTGGATTGAAGAAAGATTTGCCGGCTTCAAAGGTTCGGTGGGAGATCATTTTACCTATTCAGCCAAGGCTGCATTCAATCGCGTGAATAACCAGCCGCTCTTTATCAACGATACAACAGCAGGCCTCGGTGGCAAGTCATTCAGGGTAGTCAACGAACGCCGGATCAATGTGGTGAATTTTGGCAGTGAAATCGGGGTGAATTTCCAGGAGAAATTCTCACTGACCGCCGGTTTACAGTTTAACCAGTTTACCGGATTAAGGGATAATGCGAAAGCCTGGGGACTTCTGCCACTGGAACTGAAAGCGGCCATGCGGATGCAGATCATCAAGGATCTCTGGCTGAAAGGCGACCTCTTTGCCTGGAGCGGTCCTTCTTACCTGAAAAAAGATGGAACGGCCGGAAAGCTGGATGGTGCCATGGACCTGAATGCAGGACTGGAATTCCGAATCACCAAAAACATCAATGCCTGGACGCAGTTCAATAATATTTTCAATAAATCTTACCAGCGCTGGAACCAATACCCGGTTTATGGGTTCAACTTTGTCGGCGGAATCGTATTTTCGTTCGATCAAAAGAACAAGTAATGTACCCGGAATTATACCAGTATTTATTGCAGTATAAAAAATTGTCGGTGCCTGGCATCGGCACTTTTTTATTGGAAAGAAGTCCGGCCCGCTTTGATTTTCCCAATAAACAAGTGTTACCACCCTCATACAGCTATGCGCTGGATCCCGTGGCCAATGTGCCCAAAGGAGGATTCTTTAAATGGCTGGGAACTGCGCTCGGAATTTCTTCGATGGATGCCGTGGTGCAGTTCAACAATTTTGCTTTTGAAATGAAAAAGCAATTGGAGAAAGGTCATATGATCGACTGGAAAGGAGTGGGGCAGGTTAAAAAAGGATTAGGGGAAGAAATCCGGTTTACAGCTCATGAACCACTGGTTCAGGAAGCCCCGGTACCCGCCATCCGGGTATTGCGTGAAAAAGCAGAACATACCGTTCGGGTGGGTGAGGATGAAAGAACTGCGGCAGAGATGGAATTATTCCTGTCAAAACCCGACGAGAAAAAATCATACTGGTGGGCCTGGGCCCTGGCCCTTGGATTAGTGGCCGTTCTTTTTTCGGGCTGGTATTTATCTGAGCACGGGCTGGATATGTCCGGTATCGCCAATTCAAAATCATTGGAGGCCGGGGAATCAGCTGTATCTACGTATAAACTGCTGCCCTGATTTCCCCAAATTCATTTTACTTTGTCCCCGTTTCCAGTTAACCCATGTCATCCCGTATACATTATAAAGCATGTCCTGTCTGCAGTGCCGGCACTATCAAAGAAGCATTGCGGGTAAAAGATCATTCTGTGAGCGGGGAGGAGTTTTCCATCTGGGAATGTTCCGCCTGTCAATTTCGATTTACACAGGATGTGCCCGATGCGGCTTCCATTGGTCCTTATTATCAATCTGAAGAATACATTTCACACAGCAATACTTCCAAAGGACTCATCAACCGCCTCTACCAGGCTGTAAGAAAAAGAACCCTGAAAAGAAAAAGGAAACTGGTGCAACAGCAAACCGGAATGGGCAAAGGGCAATTGCTGGATATCGGCAGTGGTACAGGGGCATTTGTAGATGAAATGGAAAAATCAGGTTGGAGGGTTACCGGATTGGAACCTGATAGCGGTGCCAGACAGGTGGCCAAGGATAGTTTTGCTGTGACCCTGGAGGATATCAGTGGATTTTTTCAATTGCCGGCTGAACAGTTTGATGCCATTACCATGTGGCATGTGCTGGAACATGTGCATACCCTGCATGAATACATGGATCAGCTTAAAAAACTATTGAAACCAGGCGGCCGGATTTTGATTGCCGTTCCCAATTATACTTCCGGTGATGCGGGCCATTACCAGTCTTACTGGGCGGCCTATGATGTACCCAGGCATCTCTATCATTTTTCCCCGGGGTCCATGGAAAAACTGGCTTCGATTCATGGTTTAAAGCTGCTTTCCTGTAAGCCGATGTGGTTTGATAGTTTTTATATTTCCATGCTGAGCAGTAAGTACAAACATGGAAAAACCAGTCTGCCCGGTTCCTTTTACCAGGGCCTTACTTCAAATTTGAAAGCAGCAGGGCAACTGCGGAAATGCAGTTCCCTGATTTATGTGCTGGGAAAATAATCTAAAAAATAAATTGGCTTCCGATTACTGACTGAATTGTACTTCGTACAGTTCAGGCCACCATTTTCCGGTGATATACATTTTTTTGGTGGCAGGATCCCAGGCAATGCCGTTGGGAACATCCACTTCCGGATTAATGTTTTTGACGCGATTCCATAATTTACTGAGGTCCGCCTTGGCTACAATGGCACCCGTTGCCGGATCGATCTTGAAAATATATGCCGCCTGATACTGGTTGGCATAAATAAAGCCGTCAATAAATTCCAGTTCATTTAAATTATAAGAAAGGCTGCCGGCTTCTGTTACATCCTGTGTTTTCAGCAGCTTAAAGGTGGAAGGGTCGTAATAATACAAAGTGCTGGATCCATCGCTGGCAATCAGGGATTGTCCATCGGTGGTGAGTCCCCAGCCTTCTCTTTGTACGGTGAATTCCTTGACCTTTTTAAAATCAGGCAGGGTATAAGCAAATACGGTATTTTCTTTCCAGGTGAGTTGGTAAACCGTGTCCCGCAGGATGGTTACGCCTTCCCCAAAATACTTTCTGTCGAGCGATATTTCTTTGAGCGCCTTTCCCGTTTTCAGGTCCACTTTCAGAAGCTTGGATCTTCCATAATTACCGGTACCCTCATACAATTCGCCATTGTAGATCAGCAAACCCTGGGTAAAGGAAGAAGTATCATGCGGGTAAGTGTTCACGATAGTTTCGGACATGATCTTTGGGGCATCAGGTTTGGGTTGATCCGGATCATCTTTTTCTCCATTATTGCAGGCCGTCAGGGCAAATGCCAGGAGGAAAGGCAGGAATTTTTTCATTCAAAAACTGATTTCGACAAAAATAAGGGCTGAAACGGATGCCAATTGTTAAACATGGCAACTCAATTTCATATCAATGGTAAATTTACGATTTAAGGGGCTCTTGCACAATTCGTTATTTGTATTATCTTTATGCGAACAGACCCCCCGGAAGAACCTATTCTTCCATAAAATCTAATCCCTCGAACAACTCTTTTAGTTTCCTTTTATCCTTTACCCACTGTTAGCAGGAGCAAACAGTTGACCGATTTCCAATCCCGCGTGATCAACTCATGGCATTAAGAATGACCATGCCGTAACTACTAAAAGACACTGGAAACTATGAAGGCGGGTTTAGCATTATTGCTCTTGGTACTGACGTTTACAAGTCAGTTAGCTGCACAAAAAAAATGCAGCGACCAAAATTATCAGCAACAAAGATTGAAAGATGATCCGGCACTGGCCCAACTGATGAGCCATACCGAAAGCTTTATCAACAGGCAGCTTACTCAAAGTACGGCGGCCAGGGGTGAAGCCACGGTGATTAAAATTCCGGTGGTGATTCATAATCTCTATCATTTTCCCACAGAAAAAATCAGCCTTGAGCAGGTACAAAGCCAGCTCAACGCATTGAATAGTTGTTTTCGCCGTCGCAGTGCCGATACTGTACGTACACCGGTTTACTTCAAGGGCATCGCGGCAGACTGCCAGATTGAATTTTACCTGGCTATATCAGACAGCAGGAAACGTTCCACTTCCGGATTGATCCGCAAATACACGCCGATCAAAGAATGGAAGGCAGATGATAAAATGAAATTTAATGCAGAGATGGGTGATGATGCCTGGGATCCCAATAGCTATCTCAATATCTGGGTTTGCAACCTGAGCCAGGTAGCTGGTTATTCCAGTATCCCGGGAGATGCGGCTGGAAAAGATGGGGTAGTGATTGACCTGGACGCATTTGGCACTATCAATAATCAGGCAGGTTATGAAATGGGTAAAACAACCGTTCATGAAGTAGGACACTGGCTCGGACTGAAACATATCTGGGGTGATGATTATTGCGGAGATGATGGCGTGTCAGATACACCTAAACAAGCCGGCTACAATATTGAATGTCCCAATACCATTAATGTTACCTGTGGCAATGGCCCATACGGAGATATGTACATGAACTATATGGACCTGACCAGCGATGCCTGTATGAACCTGTTTACAGAAGGGCAGAAAGCCAGGATGCGCAGCTTCTTCGCAGCTGGTGGTGCCCGGGTCAAGCTGCTCAGTTCAACTGGCCTGAACCTGCCGCTGATTGCGGAATCACCACTACCCGAAGAAGATCCCAAATGGCTCCAGCCGCAATTATATCCCAACCCGGCCAGTAATGTTATCAACCTTGATCTGGCTTATGACAGCCGTTGGATGGGAAAAACAATCCAGGTCATCAACCTGCAGGGACAGATCGTTATGTCTTTACAGGTAACAGCCAAGAACCTGCGGATTGATTTACAAAAATTACAGGCAGGAATTTATTTCCTTGCAGCGAAAAAGGATGATGGAGAGTCTTTAAAAATGAAGTTTGTCAAATTGTAGGTCGCAACCAACCACCCTGAATGCCGGGCGCATATCCCGGTCAACTAACGAAACGGGCCGCAACTGCGGCCTTTTTTTGTGGGCAAGAGGCAGGTCAAAAATCAACCAATAGCAGGGTAATGGCAATTTCCAGGATCACGGCCAGAAAAAAGTACTCCGACTGATACCGGATACTGATAAAACGGTTATTGACCAAAACGGACACAAATGTGATGCACAGGAATAAGCCAGCTAAAAAGGCCAACCCGTATAATAAAATACCTTCCACAGCAAATCGATTTACTGTTAGTAAAATAAGTTAAGCTGCTAATCAACTTTTAAATAGGTATTGGAAATAGGGGTTGTTCTCAGATATGAATCGCCTCCCCGTAAGCCACTTCGATCGCGTCTTTGATACTTTCGCTGATCGTTGGATGGGGGTGAATGGCATTCAATACTTCGTGATAAGTTGTTTCCAGTTTACGTGCTGTAACCGTTTCTGCAATCATTTCCGTTACATTGTATCCAATCATGTGCGTACCCAGCCATTCACCGTATTTGGCATCAAAAATAACTTTGATGAAACCTTCGGGATGACCTGCGGCTGAAGCTTTGCCGCTGGCACTGAGGGGGAATTTGCCTACTTTAATATCATAACCAGCATCTCTGGCTGCTTTCTCCGTATAACCTACAGATGCAATTTCAGGAACACAATAGGTACAACCTGGGATATTATTATAATCAATAGGTTCCGGCTGATGGTGGTACTTGTTTTCATTGTAGGCGATCGACTCAACGCAAACAATCCCTTCTTTACTGGCCACGTGTGCCAGGGCCTGTCCGGGTGAACAATCACCAATAGCATATATTCCGGGGATATTGGTTTGTCCGAACTTGTCAACCATTACCCTTCCTTTATCTGTCTTTACACCCAATGTTTCCAGGCCAATGCCTTCAATATTGGCGGCTACACCAACGGCACTCAGTAAAACATCGGCTTCCAGTACCTGTTCGCCGCTGGCCGTTTTAATGGTGGCTTTTACACCGGCGGCACCTGAAGTATCCACGGCGGTTACTTCACTGCTGGTCATAATGGCGATACCGTTCTTCTTGTATTGTTTTTCGAGTTCTTTTGAAATTTCTTCATCTTCTACCGGAACGATCCGGGGCATGAATTCAACGATGGTTACCTTGGTGCCCATGCTATTGTAGAAATAAGCAAATTCAACACCAATGGCGCCGCTGCCTACCACGATCATGGATTTGGGCATTTGCGGCAACACCATGGCTTCACGGTAACCGATGATTTTCTTGCCATCAATTTTCATGGTGGGAAGTTCCCGGCTCCGGCCGCCGGTGGCGATGATAATATGTTTGGCTTCCACGGTCTGGCTTTTGCCATCGGCTGCGGTAACTTCCAGTTTACCCTTGGCCACCAGTTTCCCATATCCCATGATCACATCAATCTTGTTCTTCTTCATCAGGAACTGAACTCCCTTGCTCATTTTATCAGCCACCCCGCGGCTTCTTTTAATCACAGATTCAAACTGGGGGGCGCCAGTGGCTTCAATTCCGAACTCTTTGGCATGTTTAATATACTCAAATACCTGTGCGCTTTTCAGCAGGGCCTTGGTAGGAATACAACCCCAGTTCAGGCAAATACCGCCTAAACTTTCTTTTTCAATCACTGCTGTTTTAAATCCAAGCTGGGAGGCACGGATGGCCGCCACATATCCACCGGGGCCGCTTCCAAGTACCACTACATCATATGCCATAATCTTCTGCTTTTTTAATGAGGATGATTCCCTTACAGGGGAGTTGCGAAGTTATTTGAAAAGATGCAAACCGGCAAACCAGCTGAGTGGCCGGTCGCTCCGTTTTCGGGTGAACAGGTGGAGGGAACGTCTGCACCCCCTTTTGGCCGCTCAAAATATTTTTGAATGGGGAAAGAAGGCTTGTTCTATATTAGCCGAAACAGCAAAATGCAGCGGATAGTTTTGTGCATATTGATTTTTTGCAATGTATCAGTGGCCATGGCCTGGCAACCGGTGAACCATGGCGTAAAGCTGCGCATTGTGAACCAGTCACAGCAACCGGTATCCGGGGCTACCATCCAGTTAATGAAGACGGACTCTGTGATTGTAAAAGTGCAGGTATCTGATCAATCGGGGATGGCTGAGTTCAATGGACTGGTTGCTGCAAAATATATTATACAGGTCAGTCATGCCGGTTTCCAGTCCGCTTTCCAAAGCCTGAATTTTCTGGAAGAACCAGGTGGGATTGAAAAAACAATCACCCTGCTGCCCATGGCTACTGAACTGGGGAATGTAATTATCGAATCCAAAAAACCTTTTGTACAGTTTGCGCCGGATAAAACAATCGTGAATGTTGACGCCGGAATCACCAATGCCGGCACTTCAATCATGGATGTGCTGGAAAAATCACCGGGGGTTACTGTGGGTCGTGACGGAACGATCAGTATGAAAGGCAAGGCCCAGGTAATGGTGATGATCGACGGGAAGCAAACACAAATGAGTGGTGCTGACCTGCAGGCCTATTTATCAGGTATTGCGGCTTCACAAATAGATGTGATTGAACTGATCGATAATCCCGGGGCCCGATATGATGCGGCCGGAAATGCCGGGATCATCAATATCCGTACAAAAAAACTAAAACAAAAGGGGTTCAACGGTTCCCTGAGTCTGGGCTATGGTCAGGGCTTTTACGAGAAATTCAACAACAGCCTGAATCTGAATTACCGGGCCGGGAAGTTGAATGTTTTTCTGAATTACGGCAACCGGCTGGGACATGAAATGATGAACTTATATGCCTTGCGGAAATATTTCGATCAGCAGGGTAGGGATTCACTTTATTTGAATCAGCCCAATTTCACCAAGACCAGGATCAATGCACATAATATTAAAACAGGGGTTGATTGGTTTGTTACAAACAATACAACCATTGGGATGGTTTACACCGGATCTTTCAACAACCGGAACGTAAAAAGTTACAGCACCATTGACTGGATGACCCCTGCTTACCAAATTGATTCCACCATCAATACATGGGGTACCCGTTTACTTGATTTCAACCGCTCGGGAATTAATTTTAACCTGCGTCATGTTTTTCCTGGTAAAGATGAACTGACGGCGGATGTTGATTTGATCCGCTTCAATATTGAAGGAGGCCAGTTTTTCGAAACACAACTCAGCACGCCGGGTAGTCCTGTACAGGCGACCAGGGGGAATACCCCATCTGACCTGGATATTTTTACCGCTAAAATTGATTATACCCGGAAGCTGGGAAAAGTTTCGCTGGAAACAGGCGTGAAAACGGCCGGCACCAATACCGATAACCTGGCAGAGTATTTTTTTAATAACGGACAGCAATGGACAGCAGATCTCAGCCGCAGCAATCATTTTCTGTATAAGGAGAACATACATGCTGCATATAGCAGCCTGAGTGGTGATAATGAAAAGTGGCAATGGCAGGCAGGTTTGCGATATGAGATCACCAGCTATAAAGCCAACCAGTTGGGCAATGCCCAGGTGAAGGATTCTGCATTCAGCAGAAATTACGGGAGTCTCTTCCCTTCCGTTTTTGCCACCTACAAAGCAGATTCCAATCACAGTCTGACCCTGCGTTTTGGCAGAAGAATTGATCGCCCGCCCTTTCAGAACCTGAATCCTTTTCTGATCACCATTAATAAATACACATTTGAAGGGGGGAATCCTTTTATCCGTCCCCAGTATACCTGGAATGTGGAGCTGGTACATCATTTCAAACAAAGGCTGTCGACCGGTATTGCATACAGCTATCTCAAAGATTATTTTTCACAGATATTCATCATTGATTCCAATAGCAGTAATGTCAATAAGAATACGATTATTTATACCCGGGGGAATGTGGGCAGTTTCCGGAGTCTGTCGCTGACCAGCACCCTGCAATTGCCGTTGACTAAATGGTGGAACCTGACAGCTGTTGCGATCTATACGTATAAAAATATCCGCGGGGTGGTATGGACGCCGATTGAAGCGAAGGTTCACCAACTGAATATCAGTGCCAATAACCAGTTTCAGTTTAACAAAGGATGGGCAGCGGAGATCAGTGGCTATTACCAGACGAATAGCCAGATTGACCTGCAGGAGTCATTGACTCCGCAGGGAGAAATGGGCTTTGGTATTTCCAAACAGATCATGAAAAACAGGGCCACTTTGCGGATGAATGTGCGGGACCTGTTTTATACCCAGAATTATTCCGGCTATTCTAATTTTCAGAATTCGGATGAGCCTTTTGAGGTAAAATGGGACTCAAGGGTTGTCCGGTTTAGCTTTAGCTGGCGATTCGGAAAAGCGATGAAAGCCATCAAAAGATCGGCCGGCAGTGCCACAGAGGAAACCGAAAGGGTGGGTACCGGGAACTAAAGTGTTGAATTACAGCGTTAAGCAGGAAGTTGGGTTTTACACAGGCTGGGTAAAAAAAACTTCAATTGGCGCATCTATATCAGTAGATTTTCCCTACCTTTGCCGTCCCAAAAATTGTATGAATCATGGCCAGAGTATGTCAGGTAACAGGTAAAGTTCCGGTACGTGGGAACAGGGTTTCTCACTCAAATATCAAGACCAAGCGCCGGTTTCTGCCCAATCTGCAGAAAAAACGCTTCTATCTTGCTGAAGAAGATAAATGGATTTCGCTGAAGTTAACCACTGATGCGATCCGTACGATCAATAAAAAAGGTCTTTATACTGTTGTAAAAGAGCTGAGGGCTCAGGGTCAACACATTTAATCCTTTGCCCGTTTTGGCGGGTTATGGATGACAATAAAAGGAAATAAAAATTATCACTCATGGCAAAGAAAGGCAACCGTGTACAGGTAATCCTGGAATGTACTGAACACAAAAACAGTGGTCAGCCCGGCACCAGCCGTTACATTACGAAAAAGAACAAAAAGAACAACCCCGAAAGGCTGGAACTGAAGAAATTCAATCCCATCCTGAAAAAAGTAACTGTTCACAAAGAAATTAAGTAATCAAGTGTGAAAATGTGAGTATGTGAGAATGTGAAAATCTGAGCAATTGTATTTCATTTCCACATCCTCACATTCTCAAATTTCCACATTCATAAACTAATATTATGGCAAAAGCAGCATCAAAGAACGCAAAGGTTAAAGACGTAAAGGCATCTGCCGAAGCGAAAAACTGGACAAAAGTGATTCGTGCTGTCCGCAGTCCGAAATCAGGCGCCTATACTTTCAAAGAGCAGATTGTGCACAAGGATAAGGTGAAGGATTTCCTGGCTCAGAAATAAACCATCATCCCCTGAAGGGGAGTGAAGATATTAAGCTGCTCCATTAAGGGCGGCTTTTTTCATTAAAGGTCATTTTTTGAAATGCCATCCCTGCTTGGCATATACAGATCATAAACGAAACTTTATACAGGGTAAGGTTTCATGATTCCCCCAGGGGAAACGGGTATGGGATTTTTTAATAAACTATTCGGTAAAAAAGAAAAAGAAACACTGGATGAGGGGTTGAAAAAAACCAAACAGGGTTTCTTTGAAAAAATCAGCCGGGTTTTTTCAGGAAAGAGCACCGTGGATGAAGAAGTGCTGGATAACCTGGAAGAAGCCCTGGTGAGTGCCGATGTGGGGATCGAGACCACCGTTAAAATCATTGAACGAATTGAAAAAAGGGTCGCCAAAGAAAAATACCTGAACAGTACCGAACTCAACCGGATGCTGCAGGAAGAGATTGAAGCATTACTGGTAGACGCCCCGGGTTCCAATAGTTATGCATTTGATTCAGACCTGCCCACCAAACCCTATATCATCCTGGTAGTAGGCGTAAACGGTGTGGGAAAAACAACCACGATTGGTAAACTCGCTTATAATTTTAAAAAAGCCGGAAAGGAAGTTTTGCTCGGTGCGGCCGATACCTTTCGTGCTGCAGCCGTTGACCAGCTGACCATCTGGAGTGAAAGGGTAGGTGTTCCCATTGTGAAGCAGGCCATGGGCAGTGATCCGGCAGCTGTGGCATTCGATACGGTACAAAGTGCGGTCTCCAAGGGGGCGGATGTAGTACTGATTGATACAGCGGGAAGACTGCATAACAAAGCCCACCTGATGGATGAATTGGGTAAGATCAAAAGAGTGATCCAGAAAACAATACCCGATGCGCCTCATGAAGTGTTACTGGTGCTGGATGGCAGTACCGGACAAAATGCATTGGAACAGGCAAGGCATTTCACCGCCACCACCGATGTAACGGCCCTGGCTATCACGAAGCTGGATGGAACGGCCAAGGGTGGTGTGGTATTGGCGATTGCCAATCAGTTTAAGATACCGGTGAAATTCATTGGTGTGGGTGAAAAAATGGAAGACCTGCTGGTATTTGATAAGCATGAATTTGTAGACAGTTTGTTTAGTCTTGAAAACAAATAACTAAAAAATCCCAGGAGGCCGTATTTGAATAGTGCAGTTCCGTACAACAGTTCAAACTGGTAGCATATGGCCATGTACGATAACGAAAATACGGTTAGAACATCTTTTGATACTGATTATATCAGTGAATACCTGCAGCAGGCTCAATGGGCTGAACTGGTGGAATTGAAAAAGCTAATTGTGGAGCTGGCTGCTGAGATGGGGAGACCGATCAGTATGCTTGATATCGGGGTAGGTAACGCGAGGGTGCCGAAAAGGCTGAGCGGGATTCATGAAATATGGGAGATGGTTTCATCCTATGATGGCACCGATAATGCAAAAGCCTGTATTGAATTGGCTGAGAAAGAAATTACATCACTTGGGATCGGCAATAAAACCTTTATTCATTTCTTTGATGCCACAGCACTTGACCAGTGGCCCAAACAACATGATCTGGTGATTTGTACATGGTTCACGCCCGGCAATTTCTACCCTGATGGATTTTCATTTGAGCAGTATAACCAAAGTTCGGACAAACTGGACCTATCAGTGAATACAAAATTTACCAGCATTTTCAGCAAGGCATATGAACTGTTGCATCCGGGAGGTGAAATCGTACTGGGCGCCTGTTATATTGACAATGATTCAACAAGACAGAAACAGGAAGACTCCTACCGGAAAATGGGAATGACGGTGATTACAGATGAGAAAGATAGTTTTACAGCCACCAGGGAAGGATTCTGGAGCCAGCGGTTCACAAAGGAGAAATTGTTTAGTTACCTTCCTTCTATACCGCCATCAGCCTTCCGGTTTACGAACCTGGATACTTATGAGTACGCCTGGCAGGTTCGAATAAAAAAACAACGATAACTTTAAGCTTTGAAAACAAAAAAACTTCATAAGGACAAAGTCAATATCATCACCCTCGGGTGCAGCAAGAACATGGTAGACAGTGAAGTGCTGAGCGGGCAATTACTGGCCAATGATATTGAGGTGATACACGAGAATAAAAAACTGGACCATAATATTGTGGTGGTCAATACCTGTGGCTTTATTGATAAAGCCAAGGAAGAAAGTATCAATACCATCCTGGATCAGGTGGAACTGAAGCGAAGGGGTAAACTGGACAAAGTTTATGTAACCGGATGCCTGAGTGAAAGATATAAGAACAACCTGGAAGCCGAAATCCCTGAAGTGGATGCTTTTTTCGGTACCATGGAACTCCCGTTGATCCTGAAACAGTTTGAAGCCGATTACAAGTCAGAACTCGTTGGGGAAAGACTGCTGGCTACTCCTCAGCATTACGCTTATATGAAGATCTCTGAGGGTTGTAACCGTACTTGTTCGTTCTGTGCAATCCCTTTGATGCGGGGTCAGCATGTGAGCCGGAGTATGGAAGATCTGGTTAAAGAGGCAGAGGGGCTGGTAAGAAAAGGGGTGAAGGAAGTGATGCTGATTGCGCAGGAATTAACTTATTACGGACTGGATATTTATAAAAAAAGAATGCTGGGTGATTTATTACACCGGCTGGCAGATGTAAAAGGGTTGGAATGGATCCGTCTGCATTATGCTTATCCATCTAAATTCCCGTTGGAAGTGCTGGATGCGATGCGGGACCGGGAAAATATCTGCAATTACCTGGATATGCCATTGCAACATGCGGCCAATAATATGCTGAAGGCCATGAAGCGACAGATTACCAGGGAAGAAATGGAGGACCTGACTGCAGCCATCCGGGAAAAAGTGCCCGGGATTTGTCTGCGTACCACCCTGATTGCAGGTTTTCCCGGAGAAACAAGAGATGATGTGGAAGAGTTGAAAGGCTTTTTGGAAAGACAAAGATTCGACCGGGTGGGGATCTTTACCTATTCTCATGAGGAAGGCACTTCGGCGCATGACCTGAAGGATGATGTACCGGCCGAAGAAAAGGAGTTAAGGGCACAGGAAATCATGGAAGTGCAGCAGGAAATTTCTTATGAACTGAATCAGGAAAAAATCGGAAAGACATTTAAAACAATCATCGATAAAAAAGAAGCCGGCCGTTATCTGGGCCGTACTGAATTTGATTCTGTGGAAGTGGATAATGAAGTAGTTATTCATACTGCCAAAAAACTGCCGATCGGTGAATTTGTGAATGTACGGATCAGCAAGGCATATGATTATGACCTCGAGGGGGAAGTGGTTGACTGAAGTGCAAAAAAAACCAGCCGGTAGAAACCGGGCCGGTTCAGTTAAACCAGAAACCTGAGATCTATTAATGCAGTGTGCAATCGGTCAGTTCAACACCACCTGATCCTTTTGCAATTTTACCAGTAACAGTTACCATAGCATCTTTGGCAATGGCCTTTACAGCCGCTGCTTTTTCTTTTTCAAATTTGCAGGAGAATGTAGTCTGCTGAAAACCTTCCAGTTTTTTATCTCCCAGATTCAAGCTGACCATTCCGCCCATCATATCATTACTGCCCCAGCTATAGGCAGATACTGTGACTTCTTTGCCGGAATTCGCTTCATTTTCGTCCAGGAATTTTTTGGCGTCTGCAATGGTCATTCCCTCTTTGCTTTCTTCTTTGGGAGGATCGGCAACAATTGTTTGGTCCTTGTCATTCTTTGTATCAGTTGTTTGATTCTTCCCTTTTTCATTGCAGGAAAGTAAAAACATTGAAAAGGTCATAAAAAATAAGAAACTGCGCTTGATGTGTAGCATGATATATGATTTTAGCCCCGAACATAGTTCCTTGTTCAAACAGATAACCTGTAATGTTGTAACTGAATTCTCCGGCTGTATAAGTGATGGGAAAAAGTTGTTATCCGAAATAGGGGACTGGATGAATTATCTGTTTTCCAGTAGTTGAAGAATATGATCTTTTTTACGGTGTGACACCGGCACAGTATGACCTGAATCAAGTACAAGGGTGCCCCCATCTGTTTTGTCATACATTTTGATATGCCGGGGATTGACCAGGTAGGAGTGATGGGTTCGGAGAAAACCGTGTGCGCCCAGCAGTTCCTCATAAGTACTGAGATTTTTAGAAATCACGATGGGCTTATCCAGGGCAAAATAGAATTTGGTATAAGATCCTTCTGCTTCACAATAAAGGATATCAGCCACTTTTACAAAATAACTGGCTTCGCTGTCTTTTAGTACAATTTGTTTGCCGGTATTTTCACTGCTGTTCAGCTGTTGCATCAGCACTTCCATTTGCCGGCTGAGATTATTTTTGGAGATATGCCCCGCTGCTTTTCGGATGCAGGTTTCCAGCTCAGTAATGTCAATTGGTTTAAGCAGATAATCGATCGCACTGTATTTGAAAGCCTGAATGGCGTATTGGTTATGTGCGGTTGTAAAAACAAGCTGAAAGGCAGGATTGGGTATCTTTTGCATCAGGTCAAAACCAGTGCCGTCACCCATTTCTACATCCAGAAATACGAGGTCTGGTTGAAATGAATGTATTTTCTGAAAGGCAGTGCTAACGCCTTCTGCCTCTTCTATGGAGCAGGGTTCCTGGTAAATTGCCTGAATCATATCTTTCAGCAATTCCCTGATTTCTTTTTCATTATCAACCAGTAGTATTTTCATGCTGATAGAGGAGGGGGAGTTGAATCAGTACGGAAACTCCGGGTCCGTTTTTGTTATTGTCAATACTAAATGCAGCCTTGCTTTTCAGTTTAATATTCAGCAAATATATCCTGTCTTTTATGATCTGACTGGCACGACTGATATGTTCGTTTTGTCGGCTACCCGGACTGGAAAGTCCCTGGCCATTATCCGTGATTTCGATTTTGATCAGTTTGTTTTCCTGTTTAAAGTCTACCCGCAGCTCACCAGGATAGTTGATAGCTGCAAAACCATGTTCAATACTGTTTTCAATAAAGGGCTGTATAATCATGGAGGGTATCAGGGTATCTCCGGCGTCTAATTCACCGTCAATCATCAGGGAATAGTTAAAGGTACTGGGAAACCGCATTTTCTGGATTTCGAGGTATTCTTTCAGGAATTCCAGTTCCTGCCTTATCGTCACGTATTCTTTGTAACTGCTTTCAAGTGTTTCACGCATAATATGTGAGAATTTGGATAGACTGGAAGCCAGTGCCACTCCATTGTTTTCTTTCATGGCAAAGCGCTGTAAAGCGGTCAGCGCATTGAAAAAGAAATGGGGGTTCATGCGGGCGCGATTTAACCTTTGCTCGGTTTCCAGAATTTTTTGCCTGTTCTTCAGTGATTGCTGACGGAGGTAGAAAGCAATGATGCCGGCAGCCAGCAAACCAGCGATGGCCAGAAGTGCATAGATCTGTTTTTGCTGATTCAATTCACGGATGGTTTTTTCATTTTTTGCCTGGATATATTTTTTTTCCACTTCTGTAACCGCTTTTGCATTTTCTGCAGTATTCAGGCTGTCAGTGATTTTCTTTTCCAGATACAAAGCATGATAAGCACTCGCAAAATCGCCCAGGCTGTCAGCAATTTCAGCTACCAAACTATAGGCATTAGCAATCAGGGGTGGAAATTTTAGCTCCTGATTGTAGTAAAGACAGGAATCGGCCCATTTTTTGGCCTCCCTGAACCGGCCCAGTTTAAGAAGGATATTTCCTTTATCACCAAAACTGGTTGCAATTGTATTATTTATTTTTCCCGGCTCTGACAGCGCAATCGAAGAGTCGATATACCGAAGAGAGAGTTCGAAGTTCTTTTGCTGATAGGCCAGGCTATTCATTTTATTATAACTGACCTGCATTCCTTTTTTGTAATTAATTGTCTTGGCAATTTGCAGGGCAAGAGTAAAATATAATTTTGCAGAATCATACAGGGGCACTGATTTTGTGTCCTGAAAAAAGAAGTAAAAACGTGAACCGGCTTTATTGAGCAGGTCAACTTTGGAGGGGCCAGGTTGAAGTGTTTCAATCAAAGGAAGGGATTGACGGACATAAGTAAGTCCCTTTTCGAGCTGCTTTAGTCTGGCGAAGATCTGTGAGATGCCCAGGAGCAGTTCTGCCTCTTCTTCTTTGTTTCCTTTTTCCTGTGATAAGGCGAGCATTTTCAGGCTGTAGTCCAGGGCCTTTTCATATTCGGCCAATGAGAAATGCAGGGCTGAGCGCAATTTATAGATAGTGATCCATTGTGCTGTTTTGCACGCTTCTTTTTGAAAAAGGGTTTCTGCCAATCCGAGATAGTGTGCTGCCGAATCCAGCTTTTTTTCATCCAAAAACTGAGAGGCCAGTTTTTCGAATCCTTTTGCGGTGCAAAAATCAGTTTTTGAACTCAACAGGGTAGCGATGCTGATTTCCTTGTCAGCTTCCAATTCCGTGCAGTGGCAGGTTTGTGCATTGGAGAATGAAACTTTCAGCAGCAGAAGAGGGAGAATGAACACGTGCAGTTTCATGGTGAGTTGGTTATCCGTTCAGGTTGCCGATAGCGGGTATTGTTAGCCCATTGATCATTGCCATTCCGCATACGGCACAATGCAATGCCTGTAAGATAAGAAAAGCTTCTGTTTCATTGCTGAACTCTTCATTTAACTGGATCGAAAAGTTACAGGTATTGAGTTCCCAGTTGATCGTTGGAATAAAAGCAGCTACTTCCTCTTGTTGACTGTTCAGGAGGCAGAAACGGGGTTTCCAGTTGATTGGTTTTACAAAGGAATACATTCCTGTTCCATATTGTATACTTATTTTTCCATCAAGCTCCACCCAGGAGGTTACCAGGATCATAGCTTCTCCATTTTTCCGGGTGACCCAATTGCCAGCCCCGGATTTTTCAAGAATATAAGCTGAATCAGTAAAAATTTCTGCAGTATCAAAGCAGGCATCTTTATAGATAAGAGAGCCGGCAAAATGGCCATCATCCAGATAGAGCTGGTAGGCCATTTTGCCGGTGGTGACTAATTTCATAATTCATTATTTTACTATGATGGCCATCGCGCTGCTGTTTGCAAAACCGACTGTTGCAGGGGTGCCATTTTTCCAAAGGGTAGCATAAGAAGAACCGGTTCCGGATTTTATTACATCTCCAACTATGTAAACGATGTTATTCTTAATGGCTATGGCGGTGGCCCTTGAAGATTGTATCCCGTCGCCAAGTGTTACCGGAACGCCATTTTTCCAGTATTTCGCTATGCCAAGCGATCCATTGTATTCCCATCCACAAAGGTAGACGTCATTATCATTAATAGCAATTCCGGATACAAAAGCAGAGGAGCCTGAAGGTATATTGATATCTGTTGCTATTTCGTTTTTCCAGGTACGAATGATGGAGCCATCTGAAGCAGCACCAAATACATTGTTACCGGAAACGGCAATACAACTAATGTAGAATCCGGTTGCATTATTTAAGGTTTGAGCAACCCCATTTTTCCAAATCCGTCCGTTATTATTTTCATTTCCGGCTACATAAATATCGGTGCCGGAAATGACGATGGCATTTCCGACTGCATCACTACTGTTGCTGGCTAAAGTGGTTGCCGGCCCGCTTTGATTTTTCCAAAGCATGGCTGAATAATTACGGGGGGAAGAAACATAGCCGCCACCGGTTACATATATATCGCTTCCGGATACTGCAATTCCATTACCATAACTATAGCCGCTTCCCAGTGAGTATTGGAAATTGCCGTTTTTCCAAACCTGACATTTCCACTGGCCGATCTGGTTTTCAAAACCGGTAGTATATACATCATTTCCACTAACAGCAATAGCTTGGGCATAATGACTTCTGTTCCCGGAAAGCTGATTGGTGGTCGGCACACCGTTTTTCCATACTGTAGATTGGGATCTGCCCGAAACGGAGTCTGCCTGCTGTCCTGCTACATACACGATGGGATCATCTGCAACGATATCAGTGTTTTTTTTGCAGGAGATAAGAATAAGGGTCACCAAAAGTACAGGGGGGATGATTTTTTTCATTAAGGTTGATTTAAAGGGTAAAAGAAAAGCCAAATTATACCCGGATTTTCTTCATTAAGGCCAGCCTTCACAGCTGTATTCATTTCCTTCACAGTTGTGTTAGAAAATTGTTTAGCTGTGGATGGCTGAAAACGGTTTCATAAGCAGGTAATACACCTGTATAAGCAAACCGTACAATTGTATAAGCTATGAAGAAGCTGCAGTTCCCTTTTATAGCTTTAGGCTATAAAAATTCGCCTTTATGAAATGTATTGTTCTGTTTCTTTTGTCTTTCTTCAGCTATACAGCCTATTCACAGACTACCATGCCTAATGAAAGAGGGAAAATATTTTATGATAAATTCCTGAAAATTGTAGAAGATATTAAAAAGAAGGATGCCGAGAATTTACCCAACGAAGTTTCGGTACTTCGAATACTGGCAGATAATGCCATGACACAGCTGGAGTACCTTAAAAAAAGGGATCCAGGTTATAATATCGCACCACTTGAAGCAATGGTTAAGCCTTATATTGAGGCCAAAATAGCAGCAGTAGAAGCACATAATAAAAAGATAGATGATGTCGGCTGGCATGCTTCTGACCAGGGCTGTTATGGATTGTTCATGGCAAATACTACCACCGAAATGCGGGGTAAAGGCGATTTGGAAGAGGATATAAAGGCCCATCAACTGCAGCTACAGGCTTATCAGCAAAAACTGGATAATATTCTGGCCAACCACATGAATGGGGTTGAACATTGTAAGAGTTTTATTGAGTCCAGGATTGGCCTTGCCCGAACTGCGGTTGAAAAATCCAGGAACCAATTAGAAAAATTGATTCAACCTAAAGCAGTACATTATTTGTACCGGGAGATTTTGGGCGAAGAAGCTTTTTGGAATGCTGCCAGGAAGCTCTATCCGGATTTGACTGCAGCTGCAGAAGTTCATACAATGATTAAAAGCCTGTTGGCTTCTGATGGGGGCCTGGAAGGCTGGTTGTCAAAGGCGGCAGCTAAAAAAGAAGAAAAGCTGCGCAATACCTTTATGCCAAAACCAGTTGTTGTTAATGCCAGTTTAGAAGCTGAATTCAAAGAAGCATTTTTGGCTGAAGGATGGAATGAGACTATCGTTAAAATAAATATTCTGACCAGAGAGTGGGAAATCGTTCGGAATAGTCTGACAGGTGCGATTATTTGCCGGACACAGTCTGCGGCGATTGTAGCCAAACCGAAATCTGGTCTATGTGTGATGTATAATTTTACAATTAAACAGCAATACACCGGAAGCGGGTATAGCGGGGTGAGCAGCCGTTATTCCCATGGTATCATGGCAGATGAATTTCTTTGTGAAAACGCAGGTAAATAACCAGCAGTCAGGTGTTTTTGATTCCTAACCTGCTTTCGGGCAGGTTAGTTTTTTTCCAGCAATTGCATGACGTATTCTTTTTTTCTCTGGGATACGGGCACCGATAAGCCTTCCTCCAGTATCAGCATGCCGCCATCTCTTTTGTCAAATACCCTGATTTTAGCTGGATTCACCAGGAAACTATGATGTGTGCGTACAAACCCCAGCGGCTCCAGCACGGATTCATATTCTTTAAGATTTTTTGAAACGAGGATGGATTTATTACCAGTTATAAAAAATTTGGTATAAGTACCTTCCGCTTCGCAATACAGGATATCGGTGACTTTGATGAAATAGGTGTTGTCAATATCTTTTAAAACGATCTTTTTCTCATGCTGATTTAACCCCGTGAGTTGTTGCAATAACACCTGTACCTGTTGCTGTAAGGATTTTGATTGCAGGTTCTTTTCTGCCCGCAAAACACTTGATTGAAGCGATTCCGGGTCAACCGGTTTCAGCAGGTAGTCAATAGCACTGAAACGGAAAGCTTCAATGGCATATTGATTATGGGCGGTAATAAAGATGAGTTGAAAAGTTGGATTTAATACCTGTTTCATCAGGTCAAAACCGGTTCCATCATCCATTTCAACATCCAAAAACAGTATATCCGGCTGGAAAGTCCTGATCTTTTGTAAGCCGGTCTGGACTCCTTCTGCCGTTTCAATGATTGTTACGGAAGGGCAATATGCTGAGAGCAATTGTTGCAGACCAGTGCGCAGATGCGCTTCATTATCAATTATCAGGGCTTTCATATTCCAGGCGAAATTACTAAAAGCAGGTCGCATCTGCATTTTTTGCAGATATTCTTTCAGGGGCTGCGCCGGCTAGCCTTTTTGAGTCAGCTGCTTATTGGGCTGAAATCCCTTGGAAGGGTTAAATAGCTTTAAGTAAAATCTGTTATTATGAAACAAGTCCTTGCGCTCCTGACCGGGGTGCTCATCCTTACATGTTCCCAGGCCCAGATCTCTGTCCGAGTCAAAAAAAATGGGGGCGGCAGTGAAGTGGATGTCAAAACAACCCCCAGAAATACGGGGTCTCCTTCCTCCAAGCCTTCCGGTAACGATAACAAAACCAGTCCTGCCGGAAATGAATCAAAGACTAGTCCATCCGGGGAAACAAAGACAACTCCACCCGTAACTGAAAGTCCAAAACCCGCAACCGATACGGCTGCAAAACCTACTGTAACGGCAACTTACGATGCCAGTTATACGGGGCCGGCAAAAGTATCTTTGAAGTCTTTCTGGACCCATATGGAAAAGATAAAGGCGGGAACCGGAACTGCCTCCTCCCTTAACAATGCAGATCGAATGCTCAAACAAATCAAAGAGCAGGATCCCGGGTTTGATATAAGCACGCTTAGCGCCATGTTGCAGCCCTATAAAGATAAAGCGGCTCAGGAGGCGTCTAGTAAGGCCGATGCCAAATCTGCTGAAGAAGCAAAGACATTATATTTCAAAAACTTTCATAATAAAATGATAGGTGTGTACTCAAGTGGAATTGATATACAACCGGGTGTGGTAGGAGCTGTTTACCTGGAACGTGTAAAAGCGTTGAATATTGATGAGTACAAAGAAAAAAGAAAAGCGTCACCAGAAGGCGGACCCAATAGTTATCCGGTGCTGGCTGATGCCATGCTGGCTGATTATGATAATTATGTAAAAAGGGCTGATCGCCTGAAATGGAATGTAATAGCTCCCATGACTGCCAGCACAAAAGCAAAGAACCCACAGGAAAAAACGGAATTGCTAATTGATGCCCGTAAAGAATGTGAGGCCGTCCTGATTCTGGCACCGAATAATACGGCCTTCAAGCAAAAACTGGATGAAATCAATAAATTATTGGGAGCAGCCGATGCCGAAGCAGCCAAATATTTTACCAGCGATTTTCATAAAGAGAACCTGAACAAAATTGTGTGGAGCACACAACCGCTGGTCATTGGGAAAGAAAAGGAGATGGCGGCATCTATCAAAAATGAATTCAAAACCGGAGATTATATTTTTGGAACCGCCTATCTGGGAGTGAACGCAAAAGATGTTATGGAAGGTAATACCAACCTGCGCGTACGGATCCGGATAGATGGCGGAACAGCGGTATGGGGTGGCGATTTGTCTTATATAGAACTTCCATTGACTGCACAGGGAAAATCCTGGTTTCAGTTTGCTTTTATTCCAAATGCACAATGGCTGAAAGATAATTATGCAGCCTACATGGCAGAAGAGAACTGGACCTTTTCTTATCTGATGGATGATCTTGTCCGCAGCGGTGATATCAGTCATGCCATCACTTACGAATTGATCTTCCCATCGAGTAAAATCAGTGATATCAAGAGCGGTTTTTCATTGGATCTGAGTGGCGGATCAACAGATATCAAAGCGCTGTCCACCAAATTCCACAACGAATTGATGGCTTCCCGCACATTGCCCAAAGCAGGAATGTCCAATGCAGCCCTGGAACAGCAAATGGTTGCGGCGGCTAATAACGAGGGATGGAACGATAAATTTCTGAAAGCTATCATCACATCCTCCTCCTGGAATATTGCCAAAAATGAATTGACAGGTGTCATTCTTTATCGCTGGTTGGGTGCCGTTTGCACTACGAAAAGTAATGATGGCAAATGCTATTATCAGGAGTTCAGCTTTAAGCAGGAATATACCGGAGGAGGGAATTACAGTGGCACGGTGAAATTCAATAGCTATGGCGGGAAAAAGGAAATTGGCTGTGATAAAATAAAGTAATGGCCGGTCTAATCCTGATTTAGTATTTCCATCCAGTTCCAAATACAACAAAAATACCCGGTCACATCAGCCGGGTATTTCTTTATTGGTAGCTACAGGATCAGGGCCGGAAAGAGTAGAGTGCATTAATTTCCTGGGGACTTAATGTTTTATTATACACCCGGTAATCGTCGATAGAACCGTTTAAAAATGTAGTGAAACCCGGGTGAAAACCAAATGAGCCGATCAGCTGATTAGCTTGTGTGCAGAAGACCATACTGGTGGCAGTACCAGCATAGCTGCAGGACGTATTTTTTTCTCCATTGATATAGAAATCCATATCGTTGGCCCCTCTTACGTTCACTACAATATGATACCAGTTATTGGCACTGAATAGGGCAGGTGTTGTAATGGTATTAATAGCAGTTTCATTTAAACTGCTATTATCGCCAAAACCAAATGTCATTTTACCGGGTCCGACCTTTCCCAATTGTAGCCAAAAACCGCTGGTGTTATTATATTCACCTCCATCGGCTTTTATTAATGCCTGACTGCTGTTAGGATCCGCCGTTTTAAACCAAATAGAAATGGAAAATGGAAGTCCACTGAGTTTAGCGCTGACAGAAGGTACGGCAATTGTGCTATTGTTGGGACCCGACCCAAATACTGCTGCTTCATTGGGCCGCCCGAATCGGTCAGCCTCGAAAATAATGTTATAAACGTTTAAGGCATTGAGGCTGTTCCCACTGGTATCTCTAACATTCCCATTAAAAGGGTAATGAACCAGTTTCCCCGGTTGGGGCCCCATTTGTTCGGGGTTATTGTCTGTGTTGTTGTCTTTTTCTTTTTTACAACTAACGACAAATAAAGAACTGCATAAGAAGGCGGATAAAAAAAGTGTTGTTTTCATGATCGGTATTATTTGATCATAAAGAGACTTCTTTTATCCGAAGGTTTTACGGGCGTTTCATGTCTGAAACAGCTTGTTTCTTAAACGATCAGTCTGGAAATGTATCTGATCTTGATTTTTTTCCAAGAAATTGAATTAGCGGTTTTCAAGAAACTGAATCACAAAATCCTTTTTTCGCTGTGAAACCGGTACACTATGGCCTCCTTCCAGGATCAGGGTGCCACTGTCTGTTTTGCGGTCGTATATTTTTATTTTGGTTGGATTGACCAGGCAGGAGTGGTGGGTACGGATAAATCCGGCCGGTGCCAGTATTTCTTCATAAGAACGCAGGTTCCGGGAAACAAAGATGGGTTCTGCATTGCTGAGGTAAAATTTGGTATAAGACCCTTCCGCTTCACAAAAAAGGATATCCCTGATTTTTATAAAGTAAGTCTTATCGACATCTTTTAGTACAATTTGTTTTTCGGTATCTGTCTTTCCCCCGATTTGCTGCAGCAGGATGGTCATTTGCTGTTGCATGGATTGCTGATTGATATTTGTAATTGCCCTTTCCAGAGCCTGCCGGAGTTCGGCCGGATCTACCGGTTTTAATAAGTAATCAATGGCACTGTACCGGAAAGCCTGTATGGCATATTCATTATGTGCGGTAGTAAAAATAAGCTGAAAACCGGGTTGCGGTATCTGTTGTAAAAGGTCAAAGCCGGTGCCGTCATCCATTTCTACGTCCAGCAGCACAATGTCCGGCCGGAATTGAGTAATTTTTTCAATACCATCTTTGACGCCCGTTGCTTCTTCCACCTGGTGAACATCTTTACTCCAGTTGTGAACCATCTTTGCCAATGTTTCTCTGACTGCTTTTTCATTGTCAACCAGCAGGATTTTCATGTTGAGGATTTTTAAATTTGATCTTTATAAATGAGCGGGAGGTGGATAGCGACCAGCACTCCCGGCTTATTCTCGTTATTGGTGATTTGATAACCGGCCCTGGTTTTTAATTTCCTGTTCAATAAATAAACCCGGTCCCTGATGATCTGGGTAGCCCTGGAAATATGGTCGCTGTTCTTTTGGCCGGGGGAGGGGAGCCCTTTTCCATTGTCTGTAATTTCAATCAGTAGTTCTTTATTTAGTAGGTGAAAGGCCACTTTGATTTCGCCTTTGTATTGGAGACCGGCAAAAGCATGTTCAATGCTGTTTTCGACAAAGGGCTGAATGATCATCGGGGGAATCTGCAATTCATCGGTTTCCAGATCACCTGCCGCGACTATTTCATAGGAAAAGGCATCCGGGTAGTGCACTTTTTGTACTTCCAGGTATTGGGTCAGAAAATCGATTTCCTGTTCAATGCTGATATATTCCTTGTAAGTGCTTTCCAGTGTTTCCCGCATGATATTACTGAACCTTGCCAGATTACCTGCCATTACCTCTCCATGATTTTCCTGGAGGGCCAGCTTTTGTAATGTGGTAAGGGTATTAAAAAAGAAATGCGGATTCATTCTGGCCTGGTTGAGTCTTTGTTCTGTTTCCAGTACAACCTTTTTGTGTTTCAGGGATTGTTGCCTTACATAAAAACCGATGGCCAATAGCGCAAGGATACCGGCGATAGACAGCAACAGGTAAATCTGTTTTTTTTTGCTGAGATCCCTGATCGTGTTTTCGTTTTTGGCCTGATTATATTTTTTTTCCAGTTCCGTGATGGCATTGTTTTTTTCTACGGAGAATAGGCTGTCCCTGATGGCAACCATTTTTTCATACGCATTAAGACCTCGGGTGCTGTCTCCGTTTGCTTTAGAAGCCAGGTAAATATTTTCGTAGGCACTGATCATCATTTGCGGATTAAAAGCTGTCGCATATTGCAGGGCGGAATCCGCCATAATACCTGACTCCTCATATTTTTTCATCTGATATAATGCTGCAGCTTTTTTACTGAATCCGGCATAAGTAATCCGGTCGAATAAGTGTACTCCTCTTGGGCTGCTTTTAATTATGATTTCGGCATACCGGATGGCTTCTGATGTTTTGCCGGTTTGCAGAGAATAGCCGGCCATGGTTTCATTGGCTTCCAGGAAAGCCAGGATATCCTTGCTTTTTTCGGCAATACTCATTGCTTCGAGACCAAGGATCGAAGCGGAATCGGCATAGGAAGAAGTGCTGGTTTCTTTGTACAAGTCAAGATAGGAATTGGCAAGTCTTGTGGCAACAGAGGCAACCAGGGAGGGTACTTTGTTTTGTTGTTTTGCTGCGGCCATGGCGTTCCGGTAATAAAAAATGGCTTTTGCCGTTTGGCCGATGGAGGAAAATGCGGAAGCCAGGTCTGTGTTGGCCCGGCTGAGTCCGTAGTAATCTTTTGCTTTTGTGGCGGCATCAATTCCTTTCAGACCGGCAATAACAAAACTGTCCTGCTGATTTAATTCCAAATACATTTTAGCCAGTGTGCTGTAATGTCTCACATATAAATCCTGGTTACAGTTTTTTTCTTTTAGCAGTTTTTCTTCTTCGGCCAGAAAGAGACGGGCAGCACCGGTATTTTTTTCTGCGATAGCGATCTGGGCCATCCATCCCTGATAGAAAATAATACAGGCAGTGTTTTTATAATTCAGGAGTTTCCGGGCATAAAAAGAAGCGGAGTCCAGTTGACCCGAATTGAAATAGTAGCCCATTGGTGCTCTCAGGGATTCTGCCTCGGGGCATTTGCAGTTTTCCTGTGACTGCAGGGGCAAGTTGATCAGGAGTGATCCGGCCAATAAGAAAAGGATATAATACTTTCGGTTATACATATTAGATATTGATTAAGGCAGGTACTTTCCCTCCATTCATCATACTGAGACAAAGATTGGCACAATGCAGTGCCTGTAAGATAAGAAATGAATCACATTCCCTTTCATACTCCTCATTCATTTGCAGGACAAAATCATGTGATTCCTTTTGCCAGTTCACCCGGGGGAGTAAGGCCAGTATTTCCTCTCCATTTTGATGATAGAGAGAGAAACGAAGCCTCCAGTTAGAGGATCTGGTAAAACGGTATTTCCTTCTTCTATTGACAAGCTGAATAATCAATCGGGCACCCGGCTCAATAGTGGTACTGGCAATTTTTTTTGTCTGTAGCATCGTATGCCAGATACCGGTTCCTGTTTGCCGAATCAGGAAATTGTCACAAGTAATCAGCTCGGCACCCAAAAAGCCTGAATCAGTGTATCCCAGCGTGGCTGCAGGCTGATTTTCTCCTGTATGCAGGACAAATTTTGTTTTACTGAGTGTTTGAATCTTCATATTCTACGGGCTAAAATTAGCTGGAATTCAACGAAGTGGAAAGCGGTGTCACCAGCGATGATTTTCATTTCATGGACGATTGAATTGGTTGCACAAACGATGAAAATGAAATAAAAAAGAATCCAGGCTGGGGATTGCAGTTATCAAATGGGGCTATTCGAAAGTGAAATCAGGTGAAAACTTGAAAATGTTCAAAATAGCTTTGAGTAAATGAAGTACCATGAAAGCATATTTATTTGTAATGACCATGATATTGTTTGGCCTTACAGGATTTTCACAACCAGCCGATTATGCGGGACCTGCTAAAATTGCTGTGAATGCATTTTGGGATGGTGCTGGTAAATTAGAGCAATCTATTGTCGGTGGGGGATCTAATCTGGACAAGGATAAACTTATTGTTTTGCAAAGGAAAATTTTCGAAGTGAAAGCCAAAGACCCTGCCTATAGTACTGCTTCCATGGAAGCGAAGATTGCCAGTTTAAAAGAGAAGATCGAGGGTAATCTGAAAAAAAATACAGCCGCATCAGTGGCTGTGATGGATAAGATGAAAAGCACCCGGTTATATACAGAAGCGCTGAAGAACCTGTTTTATTACAGTACCCAGTTAGGAAATTCTGATTTACCGGGAATCAAAGAAAGAATTGCAGCCTATAAACAAAAGACAGCTGATATTCTCACTATGGACCGTAGCGGGGCTGGCAAAGAACTGGAGTCACATAAAACGAAGCTGAAAATAACATTTCGTCAGGCCGAGAAAGATTTGTATGAACTGGATCGTCGTTGCCGGGAGCAAACCAATAAGGATAATGCGGCTGTTCGGTATTATGAGCTGATGCTGTCACAGGCTTTTTGGGATGCAGCAAGGCAGGTATATCCGGAAGAGCCTGATTTTGCAAAAGCCAATGAAATTGCTCAGAAGTTATTAACTGGTCTTGGTACCATTGAGCAGGTATATGCCCTGGCGGCCAAAAGTAAAGAACAGAAAATCAATGACACCCGGCTTCCGGTACCGACGGTAACAGATCCTGTACTTGAAAAATTATTCCTGGATATTTTTAATCAGTACCATGCTGAAGAGTTTAAAGGGAATGCCATCAAAGCCGTGATAACCAGCACCGACTGGTCGGTACAGCGGCACGAAATCACTGGCATCATTACCGGTCGTACCCGCAGGGCGGTTATCGTTTATAAAACATCAGAAGGGAAATGCTATCTCACGGGTAATTTCTTCCTTCACCAGGAATATATCGGGAACAGTTTTACCACTGCTACCACTTCACCCTATGGCATTTTGGGCAGCCAGGAAATGCGCTGTGAAAATGTTAAAAAATAAATACACTATTATGCGCAAGTTGATTTTTCTACTCATGTTTTTTAGCCAGTTCTTTTCAGTAACTGCACAGGATCCATTGTACAAAGGCCCAGCGAAAGAACAGGTTGATTCATTCTGGCAGGTGGCGGCTAATCTGGAAGCGTCGATATCCCGGGGCGGGGAAGCTGAAAATGCCGGTTTGAAAAAAGAACTTGCCAGGCTGATTGTAGTAATCAAGCAAAAAGATCGTTCATTTAATACGGGTTTACTGGCCGATAAAATGAAATCACTTATTCTGAATGAACAAAAGCTTAGGAATGAAAGGTATGGAGTAAAAACTGTGGACAATACTGATATTTCAGAGGAGACCGTTAAAAAAGTGAACGAATTATTAGCTGCTCTTTTTGATGTCAGCCTCGGTGAAAATAAAGTACCAAATATCCGCAGTAAAACAGAAGCATTGGACAAAAATCTGATTGCCTTACTGGCTTTTGACCGAAGTGGTAACCTAAGGACATTGGCCAGATATCTTGTTCGACTAAATGAAAAAGCTGACGATGCCCAGAATGACTATCTTTTGTTGGAGAAAAGGTGCCTCGAAGGAACGGATAAGGAAATGGCAGCTATTGAATTTTACCGTTTTGGCTATTATCGCTCCTTTTGGGATGCCGCCCGGAAAATTTTCCCCGGGGAAACAAAAATGGGACAAGCATATGATCTCACTTCCCGGATATATAATGGTATGGGTTCGGTGGAAAAACTACAGGATATCGTAGCGGCCAATTATACCCGCCTGGTTAAGGAAACCATGATCCCCGCGCCAAAAGTCAAGGACGCCGGGTTGGAACAGCTTTTCATGGAGGCATACAACAAAATGTACAGTGAGTCATTTAAAGGGAAAGCGCTGAAGGCAGTAATCCTGAGTGATGACTGGACCATTCAAAGAAACGAAGTATCAGGTATTGTTACCGGCAGGCTGCGCAAAGCTGCTATTGCCTATAAAAATGCGGAAGGGAAATGTTACCTGATCCGTGAATTTTTTATACAGCAGGAATATGTGGGTGGAGCTTTCGTTGGTACGAAATCCGTTTATGCCGTGGGCAAAGGCCAGGAAATGCTTTGTGAAAACCTGAAATAACTAGCTGTTCTGTTTGTCCTTGTCTATTAAAGGTAGTTTGATCTGAACAACCACTCCTTTGCCGGAAATACTATTATCTATACTAAAGGAAGCCTTTGTCTTTAATTTAATATTTAGCAGATAAATCCGGTCCCGGATGATCTGGCTGGCCCTTGATATATGCTCACTGTTTTCCTTCCCGGTAACCAGTAGCCCTTTACCGTTATCTGTTATTGTTATCTGCAAATCAGATTGCTCTTTTTTAAAATCAACAATAATTTCGCCCGGATAATTAATTCCTGAAAACCCATGTTCAATACTGTTTTCAATAAAGGGCTGCAGGATCATAGAAGGGATCAGGGTGTATTCGGGTTCAATGGTATCCGCTATACTGATCTGAAAACTGAATTTATGAGGGAAACGGATTTTTTGTAAGTCCAGGTATTCTTTCAAAAATTCAGTTTCCTGTTCAATGGTTACATATTCCTTATAGGTGCTTTCCAGTGTTTCCCGCATGATATGTGAAAACTTGGACAGGTTACTGGCAATGCTTTTGCCATCATTACCTTCCATGGCGAACGATTGAAGAGAGGATAAGGCATTGAAGAAGAAATGCGGATTCATTCTCGCCCGGTTCAGTCTTTGTTCGGTTTCCAGGATTTTTTGTTTGCTTTTTAAAGATTGTTGCCTGATAAAAAAAGCGAGGCCAATCAATGCAAACAGACCAGCTACTGCCAGCAGGATATAGATTCTTTTTTGCTGAGCCAGTTCTTTGATGGTTTTTTCGTTTTTAGCTTTGTTATATTTCTGCTCCAGCTCATTGATGGTCTTTGACTTTTCCGCATTAGTGAGGCTATCTGAAATTTCAATATAGCTGTTCATGGCATCCACCGCATCCTTATAATTCTCAGACCGCTTACTGATCTGGTAAATCAGCGCATATGCATTGGCGATAGCTTCCGGGTTACCGCTTAGCTGATGAAGGATCAGGCAGGAATCGGCCAGTCTGCGGGCTTCCGGGAAATTTTTCATTTCCATCATCACATCTGCCTTGTCGCCATAATTGGTGGCCTTTAATGTCATGTCGCCAGCAGCTTTGGAAAGGTAAAAACTGCTGTCAATATACAGAAGGGCTGTTGGGTAATCACCTGTTTCGTGTGCATACCCATTCATCATGTTATAGCCTTTTTGCAGGAGTTTTATGAATTGATGTTCTTTGCAAATCACTAATTGTGCCCTGGTGAAATTTTTAGCGGAATCCAGCAAAGCTATATTTTCAGTATCCTGGTATCTCCAGAAAAACACAGCGGCCAGACGGCTGATAAGGGAAGCTTTCTCCAGCGGTTCTTTTATTTTTTCAAGTATCCCCAGTGCTTTTCTTGCATATTCTATACCCTTGGCTGATTCTTTCATTTTATTGAAAGTTTGCGCTACCTGTAACAAGCAAACCGCCTCTTCAAACTGATCTCCGGACTCTTCAGCAAGTGGCAATGCTTTCAGGCTAAATTCAAGAGATTTGGTGTATTCACCCATGGTGAAATTTAAATTGGCCATCTGCCTGTAGTAATGAAAAAAGGAGGGCTCTTTACATGATTTTTTACTGATCAGCTGATAGGCTTTACTGAGGCACTCTGTTGCAGAATCAAATTGGGTTCGTAACATGTAAGACTCTGCTAACCATTCCTGATAACTGGCAGGGCAGTTGCCAGCAGTTTCTTTTTGCAAGACATTGAGGGCTGCTGGAAGATCAAAACGGTCATTGCTCCTTTGTTGTTTACGAATATCAGTAGCAGTTTTACAATCGCAGTCCTGAGCAAGTAACACTTCTGTAATGTTTACCCATATGATAAGAAAACAGATGATGTTTTTCATTGTATAACAGGGATATTTATCCTTAAATGTAAGCTAATCTGGTCTTAACATTTGTTTGTTCCTGCAAAAATGCCAGGAACATCAGTTTCAGTGAAATCGGATATTCATTAGTTGGAAGCAACTGCTTATTTAATAGCATCAGTTATTCTGATGGGTCGTGCAGACAAAAAAAATCCTGCCAGGCAGGATTTTCTTGAGACGGGGGTAACGGTTATTACTGCTCAATAGTGCTTTCTTTTCTTTTTCCAGATCCAGTTGACCAGGGCCAGTAACAAAAGGGGAGGCAGTGCCAGGATGAAAACAGTCAGGGCCGGGAAGTACTGGTTCTTGCCCAGCAAACCAGCCTGCCATCGGTTGATCGCCGGAACGATCCACCAATCTGATCTGGCCATAAAAGCGGCTGTTGCCAGGATGGCCATCGCCAGCAGAAAACTGAATGTTCTCATTGCTCCTCCTGTTTTTTGGCCGGTTGGTAGAGCCAGATGCCAATACAACTGATCGCAATCAAAAAAGGCAAACGTTTGGTATGTTTAAAATTGGTTTTCTCTTCCAGCAATGTAATCAGCAGGGCCGCCAGGATGACTACCACCAGGATGATACCAGTTTTTTTCAGCTTGCCTTCTTTGGGCCAGAATTCCTGTTTATTCATGCTGCTTTTATGTTTTACGGTTTCCGGTTAACTGTAGTTGTTTATCGTTATCAATCAATAAGAATTGTCCGTATTCTACTGTTATTGAAGTCTGCCACAAAGAGTAAATTATTGCTGACATCGGCTGCAATAGCCAGTGGAATATCAAAGCGGGCAGTAGTGGCATCCCCATCACTAAATCCAGCAGTGCTGCCGGCAATGGTTGATACAACACCTGCCGGAGTAATTTTCCGGATACGGTGATTGCCAGTTTCTGTTACAAACAGATTCCCTGCGGCATCCACACTAATGCCGGCCGGTGTGTTAAACCGGGCTGCAGCACCGTTTCCATCGGTATTGCCTGAATTGGTGTCACCTGCTACTAATACTGGTGTGGGTGAACCTTCGGTGAACTTATAAATCCGGTTCTGAAAGTAATTGGTAAAGTAAATAACATTGGAGGCATCTACGGCCAGTCCAAATGCCATATAACCTGTTACGAGAGTTGTAACAACACCAGCCGGAGTCACTTTTCTGATTTTCTGGCTGGCATAATCCACTACATACAAATTACCGGCACTGTTAATGGCAATACCCAGGGGCTCAGCAAAACTGGCTGCAGTACCAGTTCCATCTACACTGGCCATTGTACCACTACCAGCCAGGGTAGTTACAACACCGGCAGGTGTTATCTTACGGATGGCATTATTTATGCGGTCACCCACATAGAAATTACCACTTGCATCTGCAACAATACAATAGGGCCCATTGAATTGAGCAGCTGCACCTGTACCGTTTACGAATCCTCCAACACCACTACCCGCTAAAACACTGGTTACACCAGCAGGCGTGATTTTCACAATCCGGTGATTATCCCTGTCGCAGATAATGAGGTTTCCGCTGGCATCTTTCACAATTCCTGAAGGGTGAAAAATGGTGGCAGCAGGCCCGGTTAGGGTTATGGAATTAACCCATCCATTCCCATGATAAGTAAAAGAGGGACCGGTAATTTGTTTGCTGCTTTTTTCAATTTTTACCACGCCGGTGCCGGCATTGATGGGTACAAGGGCCGTGATAGCTGTATCGGTGGCAGTTTGAATAGTAGCCTGTACATTATTAAAGTAAACTTTCAGGGCGGCAGTGTTGGTTCCAAATCGGGTTCCCCTGATGGTTACCAATGTGTTCTTTGGCCCTTCAGTTGGACTAATGGCCGTCAGCGTTGGATCCGGTTCAGGGCTGGGCGCCGGAGTACTTTCTTTTTTACAGGACGAAAGGAGGATGGAAAAGAGAATGGCGGACAATACAAAAATTCTTTTTGTCATAAGTGGATTTTAAGGGTTTACAAAAGGTGCCGGTTAATAGAGAGTGCTAAAATAGCATGCTGTTTTTTTTCAAATCAGTCATTTAAATACCTGATAACATAGAATGTATAACCGGGGTTAAAAAAGGAATAAGTGAAAGTGGAAGGGGTAATGATATTGACAATTATAGCATTTATGTGTTTTAAACCTGCGGATATGGAACAAGGGGTTGCAGTTACCAAAGTCGGGAAAGGACGACAGGAGGAAGGATTACTTTGCAACAAATAATAAGTATCAAATGAACTGGATTAAAATGACCCTGGTATTTGTTCCTGTATTAGCAATGGTAAGCTCCTGTGCTGAAGGTTCGGCAGATAAGAAAGTACCGGAACTGGCCAGTGAAATGTGTCACTGTTTTGATGATTTCAGTAAATCAGTCAGTGAGAAAGAGATGGCAATATTCAAAGATGTGTCAACGGCAGAACAGCCTCAAAAAGTACTGACAGAAGCATTCGCAAAAATGGACACGGAAGAAGCCACAGGACTCGCTGAAAAAATGAAAAGCATTGGTGACCGAAACTCTGCTGTTTTCAAATGTCTGGATGCATTTGATAAAAAACATGGCAAAGAAACTACGACCGATAAAGAAAAGCTTACTGAAAAACTGCTGAAAAAATTGCAGTCCAATCAATGTAGTATCGGCGCCGCCATTATCAATCTGAGTTTGCGGAAGGGGAAATAAACTAATAATCAGTTTTCTTCTTTTACAGCCTTTTCAATATTTCTGTCGGGTACCAGCCACATAATGGCCACCAGGATGATCAGGGCACCGGAGATACCAGTATGAAACCATGCAGCTGGTATTGCCAACGTATATAAAACACAGGAAATTGTTCCTTTAAGCGATTGTTTTTTGAGCACCAGTAACATGGCTTCGTTACCGGGATTACATTTTTTAATGACTTCCAGTAAAATAAAATAAGCCACACCACAACAGTTTGACAGAATAGCATATCCAGCAACTGTATTTCTTGCAAAATGATTTTCTCCCATCCAGGCAGTGGCAAAAGGAATCAGTGATAACCAGAATAAGAGATGAAGATTTGCCCAGAGAATACCTCCTCTTACTTCTTTGATGGTATGCATCAGGTGGTGATGGTTTCCCCAGTAAATGCCCAAATTGATAAAACTCACGATATAACTGAGGAAAACAGGCCAGAGTGCTTTAATGGCTTCCCAACTGGGATCATGTGGAATTTTTAATTCCAGCACCATAATGGTAATAATGATGGCAATAACGGCATCACAAAAAGCTTCCAGTCTGTTTTTTGTCATAAAAAAGGGGTTGTTGGTTCGCCCTATAAATATATACACACATTTAATATGATGAACAGGGGTAGTCTGGACTTATGCAGACCCTGTCAATATGTTTTTTTTGAAGGTTAGCCCGATTGTTTGCTAATTTTAGTAACAATTGCTTGCTATGAGAAAGTTTATTCCAGCCGGAATACTGCTACTCCTGTATTGTCCTGTTTCTGCACAAGAGGAAGGCCAGGGTGTCAGAAAGGAATTTAATAGTACCGGACATATCATTCAGTTTACTCCCTCTGTCAGGAATTTTTCCATACCATTACCTGTAAATGCGATCCTGCAGGAAAATCTGGATGGCCGTTTATTATACCGGACCACTGTAAAAAGATCCGCCCTGCATGGGGTGTGGCAGAGTTGGTACCAAAACGGACAAACATGTGATTCGGGCCGGTTGGTCAGGAATATACCGGATGGGGAATGGATGATCCGGAATCAGGCCGGGCAATTGCTGGCCTTGCGGACTTTTAATGCAGAAGGGTATTACCGGGTGCTGGAAGAAATTAACCGCCCCAATCCCAAAAGAAATTTTTATCAGCTGGGGCAATTAGCCCTTCAAAACCGCAAACTGGCTTTCAGCTATCTGCAGGCTGATTATTCTTTCCCTGATAAAAGCAGGGATCCTGCATTTCATTCGCTTCGGGAGCTTGTATTAGCCAATCATACCGGACAAAGTTACCGGCCTGTTTTTGAGAAAGGCCTCCTGGATGGTTTATACATGAATTTTTTTGACAATGGTCTGGTAAAGGATTCGGGCATTTATCAAAAAGGTCTCCGGGAAGGATATTGGATTCACCGGGAATCACCTTCCTCCGTAATCATTGCAGGTAGTTACCGGCATGGATCGAAGGAGCAGGAATGGAAAATTTATTCTCCAGAAGGGAGGTTGCAGCAAATCATGGTCTACAGGAAAGGAACCCTCCGCTGGCAAAAGCAGTTCGGGGATTAATTTGATTCCATTCTTACCTCATCAGTTTCCCCAATCACTTATCTGCTCAGGTAATGGCTACTCCGATCAGTTTGCCGATCCCGAATGTGATGGCTGCTGCAGCCAGTCCGAATATGACCTGTCTGATACCTGAATGCCAGATACTTTTCCCTGTAAAAAGTGTGATGGCTGCTCCAATCACAAATAAACCGATGGCGCTCGCCGCGGCACTGATAAGGATGGCTGTGGTGCCTGTGAGGAACATAAAAGGAAATACCGGGATGATGGCACCGATCGCAAATAATATAAAGGAATAGATCGCTGCCTCAATAGCAGAACCTTTTAATTCTTCTGCATTGATGCCCAGTTCTTCCTTTACCAGTAATTCATGGGCATGTTCCTTATCGTTGATTATTGCGGCGGCCATTTCTTTGGCTTGTTCTGCCGGAATGCCCTTGGCCCGGTAAATCAGTTCCAGTTCTTTCTGTTCATTTTCGGGATTTGTTTCCAGTTCTTCCATTTCAATGGCCATCTGGTTCTCATATAATTCCTGTGAGCTTTTAACGGAAATCCATTCTCCCAGTGACATCGATAAGGCACCAGCCAGCAAACCAGCCAGACCGGCGAGTAATACCCCACTGCCTCCCTGCGTGGCACCAGCCACACCCATTACCAGACTGAAATTGGAAACCAATCCGTCATTGCCACCCAATACGGCCGCACGGAGTGCATTGCCGCCAACTGATTTATGTCTTGATTCAAAACGGGCAATCGTACTGCCGGATACGTTGGTGTTTTCAATGATGTTCCTTAAAACTTTTACGTGATTGGTCTCTGCTCCGGTCAAAGGCATATTTAATTGCTCTTTGGTTTTTACCACCGCCCTGGATAGCGTTTTTTCTGTATCCATCAGGGTGCCCAGCACATAATCATAACCAAAAACTTTTCCGATTTTATTCAAAGTCTTTGCCCGGAAGGAGGGGGCAGGCATTTGATCCGGGGGTAAGCCGCTTTTCTCCAAAAAAGAACTGGCATGTCCCATTTCAATTTCACTCATTTGTTTAAAAATGCCAGCGACTTCCTTGTCTTCTTCTATTTCTGCTAATCTTCCATAGAGATAGGCCGCGTCTATTTCGGTTTGGATACTTTTTAAATTGGGCATGAACATATATTTCAGACCTAAAGATAGCTTTTCGGTCAGTGAATGAATATGACTTTAGTAACATTTGATCCTGATAAAAACTGGCTGACTAAACAGCAAGCAAAACTGTCACATTTAACTGATGTCAATGTGTACAGTTTTGCTTCTGCTGATTGTCGTTAACTGATAATAGCCTCCGGTATTAAGCGGGGCAGGCGTTCTGACAATCGACCAGATTTAACAGGGCCTGTTTTGTCTAGTCATCATCTTCTTTATCTTCTTTCTCTACACCAGACTGTACCCCTGATCCGATCTCGGAATGTCGGATGAGTCCGCCCAGATGTGCCGTACGGATCATACTGCCGAAAGAAGCCAGTGATAAAATAAGAGAGAGCCATAAAAGCGGACGGGCCAGTAATTTTCTCTTACTGAAAATCAGCGCCGCTAAAGCCCCAATACCCGTAATAATGAGAATGATCAGGGTCAGTCCTGCAGCCTCTTCATGTTCTTCAATCATACCCTCCTGTACGCCGGGAAGATTTTCCACTAACTCTTCCGTGCCTTCCCCGGTGAAATAAACAGGAAGAACAGAAATAGCTGCTCCCACTAAGAGGTAAAGTGAAATAGTCATTAAGGATTGATTTTTCCGTATCATTCCAACTAGTAATATTATTCCGCCAATCAGGGCCAGGAATAAAGGCGCATGGTTCAGCGCCAGATGAATCTGTGCCTGGTTCATAAATAAATATTTTAAATTAAAAATCGGCCGAAACTGTTTCAGCCTTTCATATGCCATTAAGCGAAATAGGCTCTGACTGCGGTGGGTGAAAAATGGCAAAGGCAATATGGAGTGGACTGCCTTCCGGATAAAGCGCGTAAGCTGATTGTTGAAAAGGCAATGCTGTTACTATTTGTATTTCTTTCAGTACCGGTTGAAAAGGGTCAATATGGGCAATCGTTCCGGCTGACCGGAAGGGTAATTCCTCATCTTCCTGATCATCGTTGTCGTTCGGATGTTCCTGGTTACTGTAGTGTAGCTGAAGGAAGTCGCGCAGGCTTAATCCCGGAGTACTGGTCTTGTGATGCTGGTAATGCGAAAATAGCAGGGGGATTTTGAGAAACTGGTGTATCTCTGTCGTTCCGCAAAGCAGGAGCAATGCCAGTAAGATTTTAATCCTGTTTTTCATCCTCCTGCAAGGTATTTTTAAAAGTCCATTTTGGAGTTGATAAAGATCAGCTCTCCCGCTCTGATTTTGAGGTAAAAACCTGTTATTCAGGCCTCCCGCTTCCTTAGCTCAGCCAAAAACCCTATCTTAGTCCATAAACCTTACCACTGTATGGCAGCTGACAATAAGTATGTATTTCTGAATCGCGATTTGAGCTGGCTGAGTTTTAATCACCGGGTGCTTTCTGAAGCCGCAGATGCATCTGTACCCCTTTATAGCCGGATTTCATTTTTATCCATTTTCTCCTCCAACCTGGATGAATTTTTCAGGGTTCGGATGCCTTCCATCTTTGCTTTTACCAGTATTGATGCTAAAAAAACCTCTTTAAGAGATGAGTATCCCAAGGAACTGGTAGGTCAGGTACAATCACTCGTGCTTCAGCACCAGGAAGAATTTGGAAGAATTTTAAGGGAACAGATCCTGCCTGAGTTGCAGCGGAATAATATCTGCCTTTATTATGGTGATCCGGTGCGGACGGAACATGCAGAAACGGTCCGGGAATATTTTCTGTCCAAAGTTCTTTCTTTCTTACAACCCCTGATTTTACAGAAAGAAAACCAGTCGCAGGTTTTCCTTGAAAATAATGCCCTGTATTTTATTGTTGATCTGGAAGCTCCGGATGCAGGCGGCAAGCATTCTTATGCATTATTGAATATCCCATCCTTCAATCTGCCCCGTTTTGCCGAACTGCCCATGCTGGGGGATGACCATTACCTGGTTTTTCTGGATGATGTAATTCGCGAAAATCTGGAGGAAGTATTTCCTGCCTATAAAATACACGGTGCCTATAGCGTGAAACTGACCCGGGATGCAGAAATGAGTGTGGAAGATGAATTTACCGGAGATATTGCTGAAAAAATTGAAAAGCAACTGGAGAAAAGAGATGCCGGTCATGCGACCCGTTTATTATTTGATAAAGCCATGCCGGCTGAGGTAAGAGAATTTGTGAAGCAATATTTTTTACTTCGGGAGGAAGAGATGGCAGAAGGTGGTCGTTACCACAATATGAAAGACCTGGGAGGCTTACCCAATCCGAAAAAAGGAAAACTGACTTATGGTCCCTGGCCATCTGTGTCGCACCCCGGCTTTGATACCCACCGGTCTATTTTCCAGACTATTACTGAAAAGGAGCGAATGCTTCATTTGCCCTATCATTCCTATAATTACATTCTTCGGTTTTTCAATGAAGCAGCCATTGATCCGAATGTTAAAGAGATTTATGTAACGCTATACCGGGTGGCTGCTGATTCGCATATTGTCAACGCCCTGATCAGCGCCGCAAGAAACGGAAAGAAAGTAACTGTTTTTGTGGAGCTCAAAGCCCGATTTGATGAAGCCAATAACCTGAAATGGAGCAAGAAGATGAAGCTGGCAGGTGTAAGGATCATCAATAGTATACCCCGGTTGAAAGTACACGCCAAGGTAGCACTGATCAAAAGAATGGAAGGAAAGGAAATGCGTAATTATTCATTCCTGGCCACCGGCAATTTCAATGAAGCTACCGGAAGATTTTATACCGACCATGTGATGTTTACCGCCAACCCCGAATTCGGCACCGAACTCGGTTGGTTGTTTGATTACCTGCAGTCCCGGATCCAGCCAACAGAATATGGCAAAATTCCTTTCAAACACCTGCTGGTATCCCAGTTCAATCTCATCA
The DNA here is from genome assembly GCA_016720745.1 of Chitinophagaceae bacterium. Classification (GTDB taxonomy): domain Bacteria; phylum Bacteroidota; class Bacteroidia; order Chitinophagales; family Chitinophagaceae; genus JJ008. The sequence continues at coordinate 736,495 of JADKKA010000022.1, forward strand.
AAAGATTCAGTCAGCTGATCGACCGGGAAATAGATAATGCCAAAGCAGGGAAACCGGCCTCCATCATTATCAAGGTCAATAACCTGCAGGAAAGGGGCATGATTGCCAAATTGTACAAGGCCAGCAGGGCAGGGGTTAAAGTGCATATGCTCGTACGTAGTATCTGTGCACTGGCACCCGGTGTACCTGGTCAAAGTGAGAATATCACAGTGTACCGGATCATTGACCGTTACCTGGAACATGCCAGGGTATTTGTTTTCCATAATAATGGCGAACCGGAATACTATATGGGCAGTGCAGACTGGATGAATCGCAACCTGCATAGCCGGATTGAAGTCTGCTTTCCGATTTATGACCAGTCGCAGTGCCGGGAGATAGATGATATTCTTCGTTTACAACTTACCGATAACCAGAAAGCCGTACTGATCAGCAGTGATGTGATCACCGGTGCGGCGCATAACCTGCGGGTACTCTCTTCCGGACTGGAGCCGCAGGCCGCACAGCAAAGTATTTATGAATATGTGAAAAATAAATGTGGCAGTTAAAATGATAATTAAAAAAGCCGGTAGATGATCACCGGCTTTTTTATTGGTTTAGAACTGTACAATAATCAGAAATGAAGATCCTGTATAGTTTATTCAATGAATAAATGGATTCGGATCCGTAGCCCGAAGAAAGGCCATTTGCCTTAACTTTAGAACTTCAAAATCATTAATTATGGCATTCGAATGGAAAGGCGTTTTTCCGGCATTACTCACCCCATTTACAAAGGATGAGCAACTGGACCTCAGCATGTATGAAACCAATTTGCAGGCACAGCTGGATGCAGGTATTCATGGTATTATTATTGGCGGATCTTTGGGAGAAGCCAGTACGATCACCGAAAAAGAAAAAGAGTCACTTACTGAATTTTCAGTGGAATACATCAACGGACGAATCCCGGTGATTGTCAATATTGCCGAATCAACCACTTCGGAAGCGGTAAAACAGGCTGCTCTGGCCCAAAAATGGGGTGCCGACGGTTTAATGTTATTGCCTCCCATGCGCTATAAAACGGATGACCGGGAAACCATTACCTATTTTAAAGCAGTGGCAAATTCTACGGATCTTCCTATTATGATTTACAATAATCCGCCGGATTATAAAATCGATACCCGGCCTGATATGTTTGATCAGCTGGTTGAATGCGATAATATTACTGCCCTTAAGGAAAGTTCAAGAGATGTGACCAACCTGACCCGGATGAAGAACCGTTTTGGCGACCGGTTTAAAGTACTATGCGGGGTAGATACATTAGCAATGGAAGAATTATGCCTCGGTGCAGATGGATGGGTGGCCGGATTGGTTTGTGCCTTCCCCAAAGAAACCACCGCCATTTATAACCTGGTATTACAGGGAAAGCTGGAAGAGGCCCGGACAATTTATCGTTGGTTCATGCCCCTGCTGGAACTGGATATTCATCCCAAACTGGTTCAGTATATCAAACTAGCAGCAGCCGGAACAGGAATCGGGAGTGAATATGTACGGGCACCAAGACTGATTTTGGAGGGAGAAGAGCGCGATCGCATCTTGAAAGTTATCAATGACGGCATTGCCGCCAGACCTGTATTATAATCAGCCTGTAAAATTTAATAAAAGTATCATGATCAAGGATGCATCACTGGAGGAAATCAACAGGGCCATGGAACTGGCCTGGAACGCATTTCATCTTTACCGGAATACAAGTTTGAAACAAAGGGCGGATTTTATGCGGGCCATTGCCAGAGAAATCGAAGCATTAGGTGATGAACTGCTGCAGGTTACCGGTCGGGAAACCAATCTGCCAGAAGCCCGTTTACGGAATGAAAGAGCCAGAACCATGTTTCAGCTCAATAGTTATGCCGACGCCTGCGAAAAAGGCGATTGGCTGGAAGCAAGAATTGACACCGCCATTCCTGATAAAAACCCGCCGAAGCCGGATATCCGCAAGATGATGGTACCGGTTGGACCCGTCCTGGTGTTTGGGGCATCTAATTTTCCATTTGCTTATTCCACTGCCGGTGGAGATACGGCCAGTGCATTGGCTGCCGGATGCCCGGTGATTGTGAAAGCACATCCAGCTCATCCAGGCACCAGTGATCTCATCGCCACTGCGATTTTAAAAGCAGCCACCGAATGTCAAATGCCCATTGGTGTATTCACTCATTTGCACGGAGCAGGTTTTGGAGTGGGCAGGGCATTAGTGGAGCATCCATATACAAAATCTGTTGGGTTTACCGGTTCATTTGCCGGTGGCAAACAATTATTTGACTGGGCGAATCAAAGAAAAGAGCCCATCCCCGTTTTTGCTGAAATGAGCAGTATTAATCCGGTCTTCCTCCTGCCTGGTAAATTAAAAGAATCAGCGGCTGAACTGGCAAAAGCATATGCAGGTTCCATCACGCTGGGCGTGGGACAGTTTTGCACCAATCCCGGATTATTAATTGGTATCGAAGGAGAGGAGCTGACAGCATTCAGCAATGCTTTAAGTGAGGAGATCAGTAAAACAGTACCGGCCCCCATGTTACACGATGGGATATACAAAAATTATATCAGTAAAAAAGAATCAACCCTGTCTCAGGCAGGAGTAGATACGCTGGCCACTGCATCAGTAACAGAAGGGAAGGGAGCTGCGGCCCTGGCAACAGTCAGCGGGAGGGATTTTATCGATAACCCCATGCTGCACCAGGAAGTGTTTGGCCCTTTTTCATTGTTGATTCGTTGTAAAGACAAAGCGGAATTGCTGGAACTGGTGCGTCACCTGGAAGGACAGTTGACGGCCACCCTGATGGCTACAGAAGCAGACGTTGAGGAACACAAAGCACTAATAGAGCTTGTCATTAATATATGCGGACGAATGATTTTGAACGGTGTGCCCACCGGAGTGGAAGTTTGCCTGAGTATGCAACATGGCGGGCCTTTCCCTGCTACAACCGATGCACGCTTTGGTTCTGTTGGAGCAGATGCCATCAAAAGATTTGTTCGGCCGCTTGCTTTCCAGAACTGGCCCGACCAATTTTTGCCCGATGCGCTGAAGGATAGCAACCCGCTTGGAATCTGGCGGACTGAAAACAATGAGTTAAAAAAATAGGGCTGTTCCCTGGAGAACAGCCCCGTATTTGCAGTGGTTTGATCAGATGACCTGGCCCTGACCCTTGTGTTTTTCTTTATCTTTTTCTTTCATTTCTTCCGCTGTTGCTTCTCCGAGAATCAGTTTCCCAAAACTGGACCGGATATCTATTTTAACTGAACCGGATCCGGAGCGGCCTTCATAATGCCGGTCTGCATCAGGACCGTATTGGTCCGGATCATCCGTTCTTTTGATATCTGCACTTGTTTTGTTTTTAAAAGAACTGTAACTGCTTCGGATATCATAACTGGCCGATAAGCCGGAGGATGGCACCAGGTTGATCAGGCTATAGGATTCCCGGAGGTCAAGTGAGGAAATACTTCCCGACAGATTGATCCGGCTGGCTTTACAGAATTCCAGATTGATTTTGCTGTTTCCGCCCAGGCTACCGATTGTGACAGTAGAGAATTTAAAAGTGCAATTCAGGTTATTCACTTCTTTGATATTCACGCCCCCGAATTCTGACTGTATTTTCTCTGCCTTGGACAAAGCACCTGTTTGCAAATCACCAAATTTACTGGTCAGGTTGACCGCCCCGCTGTAATCTGGTAAAATGATGTCTCCAAAGGAATTTTCGATCGTCAGTGGAGTGCCGGCGGGCAACTGTACTTTATAGCTGATCATCATAGAACTGTTACAGTTCTTACAGTTGTAATTATCTCCCTTGCTGTTTTTGTTGGTAGTGGTTTTGAATTTAACGGTATTCCCTTCTTTGCTGTCTGCCACATCCAGATTCTCAAAAATTTTATCTGCATGTTCTTTGTTGGAAGAGCTTGCTTCAATATGAATCTCCACTTTTATTTCACTGCCTCCGGTACTGATGGTAACATCACCAAAACTATTGTCGATCACCAGTGCGTTCCCGGATGCCGGGTAGGATTTGGAAATATTTCTTTCCCTGAAATGTTCCAGCCTTTTGTATTCATGTGTCTTCCCCTGTTGTTGCGCCGATAAGGCAAGAACGGGAAGCAACAGGAGCAATAATAATTTAAATCGTTTTTTCATTGTTTGTTTTTTGAGGTTGTTTGAATTCCTGTATCACCTGCAATTGTCTTTCCAATAGTTCGGACTGAAGTTGCAGGTTCTGGATCATGGCCCTGATCAGTACATCCCGGTTAGGGGTTTGGCCGGCCTGTTGCCGGAGGGAACGGAAAGAACTATCCAGCACGGCCAGGTCTTTTTCAAACTGCTGGTACAGTTCGGGCAAGCCACTAGCAGCCGCTTTTAATTGTTCCTGTCTGTTTTGTACCGAAGCAGATACCTGTTTAAACAAAACAGCATATTCCGGATTCATGCTGCCTGTTTCTTCCAGCCCCTTTACGGGATTACTGCTGAGTTCATCTCCAGATACAGTTTGCTTTTCATGGCTATTCTTTATATATAAAAAATAAACGGAGGTAAGTACGGCCACCAGTATGGCCGCAGCGGCAGTCCAGCGGATCAGTTCATTCCGCGTAAAACGCCTGACTGGTTGCTGCTTCGGGAGACTGGATGCCAGCTGCTCCCAAACTTTATTATCTGGGATTTCACAGTCAAACTCACTGCGATTATCCCGGATAAAGCGTTCAATAGAATCTTTAGTGTTCATTGACTGCTTTCTTTTTTAACAGGTTCAATAATTTTTGTTTGGCCCTGATATACTGGCTTCGCACGGAGGAGGAAGCCAGTCCAAGTGTTTCAGCTATTTGTTCATGGCTGTACCCCTCAAAAAGACTAAGCGATAATACAGTCCGGTATCCATCCGGTAATTCTCCAATCAGCTCCCGGATCATTTCAACCGTATACCAGGTATCTTCTGCATTCACCTCATCGGCTCTGTCTGAACTACCATCAATTTCCAGGAAATTGATTTTTTTCTTTTTTAATAGGTTGATGCTTTTATAAACCACAATCTGCTTTAACCAGGCACCGAAAGTGGATCTTTTTTCAAACTGACTGAGTTGCTGAAAGGCATCCGCAAATGCTTCCTGTAAAATATCTTCTGCATCATGCCTTGAATTGACAATTCGCAGACTGGTATTGAACATAGCCCTGGAATAGCGCTCATACAATTGCCGGTAAGCGGTATGATCACCTTCCAGACATCGTTGAACAAGCATTTCAGCCGGATGTATAACTGCGGTCAGTGCCAGGGAATTGGTTTTATATTAAAGTAAACAGAACCCGTCAAATGTTGCATGCCTGCCAAAATATTTGTACAGGCGGCAAAAAAAGAAGAAAATCGGTCTGCCGGAGGGGTATAATTTCGACAGACAAAAGCCTATATTGGTAAAATATCCCTTTCGGTTTACCGTTTAAACTCAAAATATTCGCGATGGCTGTGTGTATCCCCTTCCTGGGAGTGACCAATGTAGAGGCAACTGTTGTATGGTATGAAAGCCTGGGTTTTCGTTGTACCGGGAGTAACCGGTACTGGGATCCGCAGGCCGAACTGAGCTGGGCCCAACTGGAATGGGAGGATGCCGCATTTATGCTCTTCCCCTTCCCGGCAGAAAAGAATAACATCGTTAAGGATGCCGGCCTTTTTTTCAGGGTACAATCATTGAATGATATTGTAGAACGCCTGCAAACAAGGGCCCGAATCATTGAAATCACTGAAGAACCACATAACGGAAAAAGGGAAGTAGTTTTTGAAGACCTGAACGGATTCAGAATTACGATTACCCGGTATTAAGAATTAATTGTTTTTTGATGATCTCATCTGCTGAAGATAGTTCCGGACTTTAAGGTATCTCGATTTGTGCGCATCAATAATTTCTTTGGCGTGTCCTGTTCCGATAGCAATCTTTTTTTGTCCCCATTGAATGGTTATCAGCTCTGATCCTTTGTCGTGCATGGGTGCCGTCAATTCTGATTGTATTTGGTCAAATTGTTGCTCTTTCAAAAAGGCCAGCAAATTGTCGAGTTGATCTTTATAGAAATTGATTTTAGATTTAATAATTCTTCCCTCATTATTTTCCATATAATAACTACCGGTGTCACTCACAAATAATTCATAGGAATAATAACGCATACCGCCACCATAGGTTAGCTGAATGGTCATTCCCGGTTCCCAGCGATCGGGTAGGCTGTTTTGTCCAAAAAGGGAGCATGAAAGGCAGGAAAACAGCAGCAGGGCAAATACAGGTATTTTTTTCATAAAAATGTCAGGTTCAATTTTGATAAGCTTTTATGCCAGATGCCAGCGCCGGAAGGATTGCATATGGGAATATCCGGATTTTTCAGGAATGCCTGAGGCGATTGAGAATCAGTTGAAAGACTGTTAAATTATTGTAGATTCGCGCCCAAATCAAGTGTATGAACCAGGAAGAAAGATTAAAAGACCGGAGCGGAAATTGTTGTGAGTTATGCAATGCTACGGAAGGACTGAAAGTTTACGAAGTGCCCCCTGCTACCGGCAATATGGAAGATGCGATACTGGTTTGTCCCAAGTGCATGGCACAGATTGAGAAAAAAGAGGAACTGGATAGCACCCATTGGCAATGCCTGAGTACCAGTATGTGGTCTGAAATACCTGCCGTACAGGTTGTTTCCTGGCGAATGCTGAACCGGCTTCGCAACGAAAGCTGGGCGGCGGAACAACTGGAATTGATGTACCTGAGTGATGAGCAACTGGCCTGGGCCAAACAAAGCGGGGATCATGAAAATGATAGTTCTGTAGAATTACACCGGGATTGTTACGGTGCCATTCTTCTGCAAGGCGATAATGTGGTTCTCACCAAATCACTGGATGTTAAAGGGTCGACGGTGAATGCCAAGGTAGGTACGGTGGTTCGGAATATCAGACTGGTATCCGGAAACACGGAACAGATTGAAGGCAGGATTGAGGGACAGCAAATCGTCATCCTCACGAAATACCTGAGAAAGCAGGGCTGATCAAATCCACGGAAACTACCTGATCTCCCCAATTTTCCATATTCTGATATAGCAGCCTGGCAATTTTTCTTTTTAAGTTGCAGTCATGAATCACCTGCTTGATAACATGATCTGGAATGCCCTGCAAACGGGTAACCGGGATATGGCTATTCTGAATGACTATGCAGCATATTACCGTCCGGATATTGCTCCCTTTGCTGCCATGGCAGAACCCGACATAGAACATTTAAACCGGTTGCATCAATTCCTGCCTGACAATAAAACCATTGCACTGACTTATCCGTCCGACTTGCAACCTGACACACAGTACTGGAACATCATCAGGGAAATGGATTGTTGCCAGATGATTTATGAAGTACCTGTAAATTCATTTATTACCCGGGAGTCGGAAAAGATTCAGCCATTGACGGAAGCGCATATTCCCCAAATGCTTGAACTGACAGCCATGACCCGCCCGGGTCCCTTCTTTCAAAACACCATTCTCTTTGGTAATTATTTCGGCATTTTTGAAAATGACCAGTTGGCTGCCATGTGCGGACAAAGAATGAACCCCGTACCTTACCTGGAAGTAAGTGCCGTTTGTACCCATCCCGAACACCGGGGTAAAGGTTACGCCAAAGCGTTGATGTTGCGGGTGATGGATCTGATCCTGAAGCAGTCTTTTATACCTTTCCTGCATGTGCTGGCAGAAAATGCCACAGCCATTGGTTTATATGAATCAATCGGTTTTCGTACCAGAACCCGGTTGAACATAAATATGCTGAAGAAAATTGGATAAGATTCTTCGCAGGGCCATTCCTGGAATCCTTGCCATACGGAGTTCCAGGCTTCAGCCAATTTTTTTCTAACCAATCATACCTACCAGGAAACTGACTCCCCCGGTTGCAAAATTCCCCAGATCAGCACTTGCTGCCATTCCTTCCGGTGATCCAAGAGCGTTTTGCATAGCTTCCGGACTTTCGAACCAAAATTCTGCTTTCCGGTAAAATGCGGGTTGACCACCCATCGGGTCACTCAGGAATTTGGTATACTCCCTCCGGAGATCACCACTGATTTTATCGGCCAGTGGTAAATGGGTGTTTGCATAGTATGTTTCAAATGCATCCGGGTTTTCCGGGTGACCATAAAGAATAGTGAGGGTGAGCATGTGGTTGGTTTTAGAGTAGTAAGATATAGATATCCCGGGAGAGTCTGAAATGGAGATTTTCGGATAGTGGGAAATTCGCCTGTGATGTTTTTATTCAATTCAGTCTGTCAAAAACCCGATTCATCCTTTTTGAAGTATTGTTGCTTCTAATTCCATTTAATTTTAAGGTATTAAACCTTTAATATGAAAATGAATCTGCCAATCACGATTGAAAACGGTCATGGCGAAACCATTAGTTTTAATGAGCTCATACACGAACCGGACGGCGATACCATAATCGGTGTCAACGCTGTAATGCCCAATGCCGGACCACCCATGCATGTACATTGGCTGCAGGACGAAGGCTTTACCGTCATCAAAGGAAAAATCGGCTACCAGGTACAGGGTGGTCCGGAACAATTTGCCGGTCCGGGTGAGTCGGTAGTTTTCAGAAGGGGAATACCTCATCGTTTTTGGAACGCAGGGACAGAAATACTCCAATGCCGGGGCTGGTTAAAACCTGCCAACAATATTGTATTCTACCTGAGTGCCGTTTTCGCAGCTCAGAAAAAGAGCAAGAGCGGGAGACCGGGTTTAGCTGATATGGCATTTCTGTTAAGAAGATATAAGACTGAATTTGATTTGCCCGAAATACCATCATTTGTCAAAAAAATAATTCTACCAATAGTTTATAGCCTGGGCCAACTGACGGGTCAGTACCGCAAGTACCGAAATGCCCCTGCACCGGTTATTAGCTGAACTTTATTCCTCTGATATCATTTACATTTGAGCAGCTGCATACGGGTTATTGGTGATGCAATCACTAAGTACTAAAAACTTTTTGATATTTGTAGCCAGACGATGCAGTTACCGTTTAGTAAAAGAGGCAAAGCAATGAGCATACCCGTTAAATTTATTTTCCTGATTTTTCCGGAAGTACACTTGCTCGATCTGGCAGGGCCCGACCAGGTAATCAGTGAAGCGATCGACTTAGGGGCCAATTTTGAAATCGAATATTGCGGTATCAATCCGGCAATTAAAACCTCTGCAGGTCTTGGGATATCAGGCCTGAAACATTTTTCTGAAGTTGATTTTCGGGCAGGAGATTATATCATCGTTCCAGGCTCCAGAGTGAAATATATTCTTTCTGATAATTTTAAAAGAAACAGAAAGGTTTTTGAGTGGCTGGTCAAAGCACATCAGCAAAAAGTAAACCTGGTGAGTATTTGTGTGGGAGTTTTTGTTTTTGCAGAAGCCGGAATATTAAAAGGACTTCCCTGTACTACTCATTTTCAGCTGACCCAACAACTCAGGGATCGCTACCCGGACATCCTTGTTGAAGAAAATACACTCTTTGTTTCAAGTGATACCATTCATACCAGTGCCGGGATTGCTTCCGGTATTGACTTGATGCTGTATTTGCTGGAACAAAAAACCGATAGTTATTTTACGCACAAAGTAGCCCGGGAACTGGTTGTGTATAACCGTCGCAAAGGGGTTTCAGACCAGATCAGTCCCGTTTTTCAGTACCGCAACCATATCCATGCAGGAATCCACCGGGTACAGGATTATATCCTTGAAAACCTTTCTCAGAAATACCACCTGGACGACCTGGCCACGATTGCCAATATGAGCGAACGAAGCTTTACCCGGATTTTTAAAAAAGAAATTGGTATTACGGTGAATCAGTATATCAATACAATCAGGGTGGAAAGGATAAAGGAGCTGCTCAAAAATCCGGAACTGTCCAAAAAGCAAATCGCCAATAAAGTGGGGTTGAAAAGCGAAAGACAACTGGAACGGCTGCTTCAGTAATTGGCTGAAAATGTCATTTTTTTGACCTGAACATTGTAGACTATGCTGGTAGTTTTGCTTTTATATGCAAAGCGATACCAGTTTTATGAAGTGGAAAATAGGGCTCGCCTTATTTTTCCTGCTAATGGTTCTGGATAAACCGACTGCACAACCAGTAAATATTTCTGACTCACCGGTTGATATTCTCCATTACAGATTAAACCTGCAGTTTGACTGGAGTTCCAGGCTTACAAAAATTGACGCCCGGGTTTCAATGAAATTCCGGCAAGCAGTCAATTCCATCAGACTTAATTTAAAAGATGTCTCAGTTCTCCGTATTAAAGATCATGCGGACATACCCATCCACTACACGATAGATACCCTGCTGGGATATCTGAATCTGAAATGGGATAAAAAATTCCGTACCGGGGAAAAAACGGATATCACTATTACCTATGAAACAAATCGCCATAATGATCCGGATCCGAATGCACCCGGGGGAAGTTTTGGCAGGGGTATCCGCTTTTTTCACCCCAGTACTATTAATCCGGCACGCAGGAAACAGGTTTGGGCGCAATCGGATATTGTTCATACGGCATCCTGGTTCCCCTGCAATCCCGATATGTCAGATGCCAGCACAATGGAATGTATCGCCAGCATGGAACCGGGCTTTCAGTTCATCAGTAATGGAAAATTAGTTTCAAAGGCGCTCAGGTCTGATGGATGGACCACATTTCATTACAAGACAGAGCAACCGGCTCCGGCCTATCTTACTGTAATCGCTGCCGGGGTTTATGATGATCTGCTGCAGCATGTCAATGGCACAACAGTCCATACTTTTTGTTATCCGGATGAACGGGAAGCCGCAAAAGCAACAATTGTTCGGTTCCCGGATATGTTGCATTTCATGGAAGAGAAAACTGGTTTTGCATATCCTTTTTCACAGTATGCGCAAGTGATGATACAGGATTACCCCTTCCCGGGCCTTGCAGGACAAAACACGGTAAGTCTTATTTCAGATAACATGATTGATGACTTCGGTACCCATCGTGATTTTCTTTATTTATGGGACGGTGTGGAAATGAATGCCCTGGCCAGCCAATGGTTTGGGAACCTGATTTATCCTCAATCAATGTCCGATTTATGGCTCACACGTGGCTTTGCCCAGCTTTTTGAAGGCTTATATACTGCTTCAAGGAATGGGGAGGAAGAATACCTGCTCTGGTACCACCCATTTGAAACATCAAGTGTTTTTGGGGATTGGAATAATGGAAACCGGCATCCGATTGTACCTCAGTCGGTGGAAGATCCGGAATTATTTAATACTGACAGCTATAGCAAATACAGGGGAGCCTTGGTTTTACGGTTGTTGCGCCTGGAACTGGGTGAGGCAACATTCTTTAAAACCATCCGGGAATTATTCAAAAAGTTCGCCTTTCAACCGGTCTCCACAAGACAATACCAGGAATTGGTCAGCCGTATAGCCGGAAAAGATATGCATTGGTTTTTTGATCAATGGATCTATCATACCGGGCACCCTGTTTTTGAATTCAATCAAGCCTATGATTCCGTCAGGAAAAAACTGAAACTGCAAATCCGTCAGGTACAGCAGGCAGATACTTCTATCCAATCCTTGTATACCGGCTATTTTCAAGGCAAGATGGAAGTGGAAATTGGTGATCAAAAAAGAATCGTTCAACTTCTTCCCCGGGCACTCAATGAATTCGAATTTGATCTCCCTGCTGCTCCCGTTTTTGTTAATCTGGATATGCACCAACAATGGATCAGAGAAATACAGATGAGTCGAACTTCAGAAGTTTGGCTACGTATTTTAAAAGATAGCAGAGATGTCCTTGCCAAAAACACGGCATTGACGGAACTGGTAAGCCAGGCAAAAGAATCAACAATAACTGTATCACTGAGAGACAGTATTGTGAATGCGCTGAAGCAGGTGCTGAATAGTCACGCTTATTGGCGTTTTCGTTTCAACGCCATTGGACAGCTAAGGCAAATCAGTCCTTCGCCGCTGGATATCGACACCAGATCTTTACTGGTTACACTAATCAAAAATGAAAACTCCTGGGTAAAGGCAGCAGCCATCAGTAGTCTGGGTATGACAAAGGATTCCGCCTATCAGGATCTTTACATCAGTTGTTTTAATGATACCAGCGACCGTGTAATCAGTGCCGCAGCGATTGCATTGGGAAAAACGAAAAGCCAGCAGGCATGGGAGGCCCTGCTCCGGTTAAAAGAAAGGCCCTCCTGGAAAAACCAAAGCCTCATGCATTGCCTGGCCGGCTTAGGTCAATTAGGAAATCCTGAAGCTGAAAAAATTGCATTAGCTGCTTTGCAGGATGTACAGTCGCCCCGCTGGTTTTTAGGAAATGGATGGGATTATCCTTTTGTAGCGGTACAAACACTATCACAATTAGGAAGAACAGAAAAGGCTTATGCATTACTTCATGAGCGATTTCAACTGGCCATGAAAGAAGGATTGAAAGAGGATATATTTTATCAGGTGTTACTGATTGCCACACTGGGAGATTCCAAAGGACTTGAAATATTTGAACCGCTTAAAAAAAGATTCAGTCAGGATGCCAATGCGATGCAGGCCATCAATGCTTACGAAACACAATTGAGACCGGCTCCTGCGGATAAATGATTGTTCATGGGAATAGTAGCACCATATCAAAAGCGACCGATCCGGTTTTTAGGTTTAGAATATTGCGGAGAATGGACAATAAAGTGCTACAGTATCTCCTGTAAAAATGAATATGCCAGCGAAAAACAAATACAGGCAGCCAAGGACAGGATTCCGGAATGGCTGCTACAGGCTGAACTGACCCAGCACTCTCTTTACAAAGCAGCGACCCTGATCATTCATGATGGGAGGGATCACTGTTATGCAATCATCAGTTGGTGGACAGGCGAGAATATGTTACAGCTCTTTGCCTACATCGCAGATGAGCAGGTGCCGGATCAGTTTCACCTGATTTCTGACAAAGGAATCATTTCCTGTGTATGGGAAATGGCGATTCTTTGGTTTGAACGAAATGCCTGGGTGTCAAAATTCCTGATGCAACCGGAAACCCCTGATGCATTGAATCAGTATCTTCAGGAACAATTAAATGATGACCTGTAATGAACACTATACGAAAAGCTCAAAAGGAAGATACTCCTGAATTGGCTGCCTTATTTAACCGGTACCGGGTTTTTTATAGTCAAAAGGAAGATATTCCTGGTGCGATCAATTTTATTAGGGAAAGAATGAGTGCGGGGGATTCTCATATCCTTATATCATGTAGTGAAAAGGGAATGCTGACCGGATTTACACAATTGTATCCGCTTTATTCATCTACCAGGATGAAAAGATTGTGGCTGCTTAATGACCTTTTTGTGCTGGAAGAACACAGGGGAAAGGGTATTTCAAAGCAACTAATTGCAGCCGCAAAGAATCTGGCCATCTCTACAAATGCCTGTGGTTTGTTACTCGAAACGGCCAAAACGAATCAAATCGGCAACCAATTATACCCTGCAACGGGATTTGAACTGGAGTCAGGCAGTAATTTTTATTTCTGGAATAATCAACAAACAAAAGACTAAATGAGCAATATGAAAAGAAGTGAACTGACCCTTCCGGTTTATTTTGACCGGTATATCAATGAAGCGGATGATGTTACCCTTACAGAGGCACTGGAAATGAGTTTACATGAATTAGAGAATACAGCAGTTGCTATCTGGAAGTCCCTTGGTGATAAAGTGTATGCACCCGGTAAATGGACCCTCCGGGATATCCTGCAGCATATCATCGACACAGAAAGGGTGTTTAGCTACAGAGCATTATCCTTTGCCAGAGGAGAAGCGACTGTGCAGCCATTTGATGAAGATGGGTATGCCGTAAATGCCGGGGCCATAAACAGGGATTGGGATGACCTGCTGAATGAAGCAATCATTGTAAGAAAATCAACCATCAGTCTGTTTAACAGCTTTACAACTGAAATGCTTGCCAAACTGGGGATGGGTTTTAAAGGAGAGTACTCCGTGCATGCTATTGGGTTTATTCTGGTGGGGCATCAGCGATGGCATTTCCGGGTCATCAACGAGAAATACATTCCACTGATTTAAGGCAGTTAACTGATTTTCCTGAAATTGAAGCTGACGAAAATGGTCTATGTAATCAGGATTGCGATTTACCGGTAAATTCTTTGATAGGAATAGCCGGCGATTTGAGGGTTAGATAGAGAGTTACGATCAGCGACATAGCAAAATAACCCACCAGGATTAATTTCAGGCTATCCATGCCAGACCATTGCTGTAACCCAAACCAATCACCCTGATCAAAAAGGAAATACAAACCCAGTCCGCTTCGCAATAGTTCCCATATAAAAGCATATTTGTTACCATCCATCAGGTCTGTCATGGCATAGACAGTAAGAAATACAAAAGCGCCATACCAATAAATATAGGAAGCATCGAGTTGATTGATAAAAGCAATCTGACCAAAGAGGTAACTTACAAATAGCAATACCATGACCAGCTGAATCCAACTCCAGGCGGTGAAAAGGGGGCTGGTTTTAGTATCATATTTTGTAAAATGATACACATCCTCAATTTTATCAACGGGATATCTGGCCGCCACATCAGCGGGCCGGTATCCGGTGGGTTTGAACCAAAGGGTAAACTTATCCTTCCAGTTACTGGTATGCCAGGCATCTTTAATCATCAGCCAGAGATGCTGAAAATTAATCCGGATCGGATTCCAGGTACGGGCAGGTCTTGTAATACCATAAACCGGTGGTACTTCTTTGAGCTCCTCCTGAAAAGTGCCGAATAATTTATCCCAGATAATAAAAATCTGCGACAGATTTTTATCCATGTATTCCGGATTTACGGCATGGTGCACACGATGGTGGGAGGGGGTGACCAGTATTTTTTCAAGAAATCCCATCTTGTTGATATGCCGGGTATGGTACCAGAATTGGGCAAATAACTGGATGGGTCCTACTATAGCAATTACCTGCTCAGGGATGCCAAGAATGGCGGCCGGTAAAAGTAATACCGTAAACAAATTGAAAAAGGAAGAGATACTCTGCCGCAGGGCACAGGCCAGATTGAATTCCTCACTGCTGTGGTGGATTACATGCAGGTTCCAGAACAGGTTCACATGATGACTCAAGCGATGAACCCAGTAGCCATTAAAATCAATAATGATAAAAGTCAGGATGTAAACGATCAGCGTGTTTTCTATGCTGGTAATGGCCAGGTACTTGACCATGAAAGGATAGATGCCAATGGCGATGGCCAGTCCAAGTACATCCTTGGTCACATTCGTTACCCCGCTGCTCAGGGAACTGATCATGTCCATGGTGCGGACTGTATCAAAGCCCTTTCTCCAGCCCCACCATTTTTCAAATAGTACCAGGGCCAGGAATGCGGGCATGGCAAAAAGCAGAATATGACCGTAGGCTTCCATATGCAGGCAATAAGGTAGCTAATTTACATATATTATTTTATTGAACATGATATATCCCGGTCAGTTTAGGGATTAAGAAAAAACCGGTAGTACGGTAATACCCCGGTTTTTTTATCAGACCTGAAATAGTCTTATTATAATTTACTCAGCCAATCCTCGGCCAGTGGTTTTACGATTTGATACACTTCTTTTCCTGCCCTGAAAATCGTCTTCCAGTCGCTGTGTTTGGATTCATAAGCCGGGTTAACAAATTTCTTTTTTCCGTTTTTAAGCACCAGCTCCGCCTCAAAGTCCACCGTTGCAGCCAGGTTCAGGTATTTTTCCAGCCTGTTTTTGATCAATACCCGGATATCTTCAGGGTAGTTATTTTGCCAGTACTGCATTTTCTTTTCATACTCTTCCTGATCGCTTTTAAACCGGCTCAATTCTCCCTGGTAATGGATTTCAATAATTTTATTATCTGGTTTTTTATAGTCTTCCACCTGTTTTTTTGCCTGTTCTACAGAAGGTAAAAGCGCTTTTTTAAGATCAGCTCCCATTGTCGCCATTGCTTTTTCAGCGTCACGGATATTCTTTTCTGTGTCTGCAATCAGCTCCTTCCGAATATCTTCCTTGCTTTTAGCAGGGGTTGGTTCTGTGGGTCTGGCCGCCATTCTTTCTTTGGCATAAAAACTCTTAAACTCAGCACTGCTGATATAGGTCCGGGTATACTGGAATAGATTTTTGGCAACAGCAGCCCGGTTACCCAACGCAATGTTTCTGGCATTCCTGGCACCATAAAAATTGGAATAACCCGAAGCAAAACTATACCTGATCTGTTCGGTGCCCTGTTGCTGGTTAAGCCCCAGCTGCTGCCAGATGGTCTCTGCCATCTTACCGGAAAAAGAGCTGGTGATTTGTTGCAGGATGATCAGGGCAATGGCAAGTCCCCAATAACTGAAACGGATAACTGAGGTTTTTCTGAATTTCATAAAGAAAGGTTAATGGTTAATGGTTTTGTTTGTTTTTCGTTTGTGGCCGTAAAAATGGGGTTGAAAAAAATGTCCGGAAAGAAGGTTTTGCTTGAAATGATAGAAGTCAGGGATGAATTGAGGGGAAGCCTGAAATTTAAGGGCAGATATTTACCGCAGAGTACAGGAGTATAAAGAGGTTTCGCAGAGTTAGGTTCTAATAACACTTTAGTTTTAAATCTCTGCGTTTACTTTGCGTTCTCCTTTCTCCGCGGTGATTAAAATTTATCAGAATACCTCCCTTCCAATCCACCACTTTCTTATCTTCATGCCATTATGAAATCTGTTTTCCATTGCATCGATGCGCATACCTGTGGTAACCCGGTGAGACTGGTAAAAGAAGGTGGTCCCGACCTGGAAGGTGCCAGCATGAGTGAAAAGCGGCAGCATTTCCTTAGAGAATACGACTGGATCCGTACCGGATTGATGTTTGAACCCCGTGGGCATGATATGATGAGCGGGAGCATCCTGTATCCGCCGCATGATCCGGCCAATGATGTGGCCGTACTATTTATCGAAACCAGCGGCTGTCTGCCGATGTGCGGCCATGGCACTATTGGCACTATTACCATTGCGATAGAAGAAGGACTCATCAAACCGAAGCGCCCGGGATTTATAAGAATGGAAGCACCTGCCGGACTGGTTCAGATTGAATATAAGTTGGCCGAAGAAAACCGGACGGCTGCAGGGAATCGGGTAAAAGTTGAAAGCGTTAAATTAACCAATGTGCCGGCCTTTCTTCATTCCAGTGATTTGATTGCAGAATGCCCTGAATTAGGCGAACTGGTAGTGGATGTATCTTATGGTGGTAATTTCTATGCCATTGTGGATGTACAGGAAAATTTCAGAGGATTGGAATACTATCCCGCTGATAAACTGATCGCCTGGGCCAGGGCATTAAGGAAAGATATCAATGCCCGCTACCAGTTTGTTCACCCTGACGACCCCACCATTAATGGTTGCAGTCATATACTCTGGACAGGTTCCGTGCTTGATCCCGGATCAACAGCCAGAAACGCCGTATTTTATGGAGATAAAGCCATTGACCGCAGTCCCTGTGGCACGGGTACCTCCGCACGTATGGCCCAATGGTATGCAAAAGGTATGCTGAAGAAAGGGGAGGAGTTTATTCATGAAAGTATCATTGGCAGTAAGTTCACCGGAAGAATTGAAGAAGAACTGCTAGTTCATGGTAAGCCTGCCATTCGCCCCAGTGTGGAAGGCTGGGCCCGTATTTACGGTTATAATACCATCTGGATTGATCCGGAGGATGATCCCTATGCGCATGGGTTTCAGGTTTTGTAGTTTGAAAGACTGGCATTTAACTATCGCGAGAGATTATTTTATAAAATGTTGTCATGAGAAAATACTTATTGGTACTTGGAATTATCGTCAGTAATATTTGTGCTTCACAGGATATTTCAAAGCAATTGGAGGATTACTTCAGGAGATATGCCGGAGTAGGACTATTCCAGGGAAATATCCTGATTGCTTCAGGAGATACGGTGATCTGGCAGCAGAGCTATGGTAAGGCAGATCATGCCACCAATCGACTATTAAATGATCAGTCTGTTTTTGAACTGGCTTCAGTTTCCAAACAGTTTACTGCCATGGGAATTGTTTTGCTGAAAGAACAGGGAAAGTTGAAATATGAAGACAGTCTCCGTCATTTTTTTCCGGAATTACCTTACAGCAATATCAGTATCCGGCAACTGCTGCAGCATACATCCGGCTTGCCCGATTATATGGACCTGGTGCTGGAACACACTCCGTCAGGAACGATTGCAACCAATAAGGAATTGATAGCTATTCTCGCACGTCACAAACCACCAGTTTTGTTTATACCCGGAGCAAAATGGGAATATAGTAATACTGGTTATGCCTTACTGGCCAGTATCATTGAAAAAGTATCCGGTACGGGGTACACTGAATACCTGCAAAAAAATATTTTTACTCCCCTCGGGATGAAAAACACGGAAGTATACCGGCGGAGGTATGAGAAAAGAATAATTCCCAACTATGCCCTGGGGCATGTATATGATACTGCTACTAAAAAATATATCCTGCCTGATGATCATCCGGATTTAAAAGATTTTATCAGCAAACTGGATGGAATTTGCGGTGATGGAACTGTTAACTCCACCACAGGAGACCTGTTAAAGTGGTCAAGGGCCCTTGATCAAAATCTGTTGGTTCCCGAAGCTGTAAGAAGGGAAATATTGACCAGTGGTGAAGATAACCAGCATATAAAACACGGATACGGATTTGGCTGGATGCTGCGCAGAATGGAACCGGCAGGCCGGGTGGCCTTTCATACCGGTGGCTGGCCCGGGTACAATACCTTAATTGAAAAACACCTGGATCACCGGAAAACAATCATCATCCTGAGTAATCATGATCGCTTTAACATTGATTTGGATGAACTCCGGAATATCCTTTACGGTGTCAAAACAATCGCCAAGCAGGAAATAAAATTGGATGAAAGTTTATTGAAGCAATACACAGGGAAGTATGAACTGACCCCTGAATTCTTTATCAGTATTTTCCTTGAAAACAGCCGGATTTACGCTCAGGCCAGCGGGCAAAGCAGGGCAGAAATCTTTCCGGAAAAAGAGGATCTTTTCTTTTTGAAAGTAGTGAAAGCACAAATCCGGTTTGTCAGGAATGATAAAAAAGAAGTAACTGGTATGGTATTGATCCAAAACGGACAGGAAATGCCCGGAAAAAAGGTACAATAAGCAGTCCTGCCTGATTTCACAAACCGGTAGCTGCCATTTTATTTTCTGTGCTTTGTTTCTTATTCTCTTTGTAACTTAAGGGCTCAAATAAATCTCATGGCATCCCGTAAAAAATTCCTGCACCAGGCCTCTATGCTTACTGCCGGCACCATGCTGGCCGGCTCCTTTGCGAATGATGTATTCGCCATTTTCAAAAACAGGATTTCGCCTTCTGACCAATTGAATGTGGGAGTAATCGGGATCAACGGGATGGGCTGGAGCGATCTCAAAGCCATCCTTAAAGTACCTGGTGTTAACCTGGTAGCCCTTTGCGATATTGATAATAATGTACTTGATAAGAGAATGGCTGAATTAGCCGGGATGAAAGTAGATGCGACCAAAGTGAAACGCTACAATGATCACCGTGCTTTACTGGATAATAAGGATGTGGATGCAGTTATTATCGGTACGCCCGATCACTGGCATTGTCTTCAAATGGTAGATGCCTGCCAGGCGGGTAAGGATATCTATGTGGAAAAGCCGGTTGGAAATTCCATTACGGAATGCCGGGTCATGATGGCTGCCCAGAAAAAATACAATCGGGTGGTACAGGCAGGTCAATGGCAACGCAGTCAGCAACATTTTAAAGATGCCGTTGATTATATCGGCACCGGACAACTGGGAAGGATCCGTGCTGTAAGGGTATGGTGCTATGTGGGCTGGAAAAAACCGATTTCAGTACTGGCCGATAGCCCGGTACCGGCCGGAGTGGATTATCAGCGCTGGCTGGGTCCTGCAAAATCAAGACCTTTTAATGCTAACCGGTATCATTTTACATTCCGCTGGTTTTGGGATTATGCCGGCGGTTTGATGACCGACTGGGGGGTACACCTGCTGGATTATGCACTGATCGGGATGAAAGCCACCGTACCCAAATCCATCAGTGCCATGGGTGGCAATTTTGCAGATCCCTCATCTCCGCAGGAAACACCAGATACCATGACAGCCCTTTATCAGTTCAACGATTTCAATCTGCAATGGGAACATACCATCGGTATCGAAGGCGGGATGAATAAAACCAGCCATGGGATTGCCTATATTGGCGAACATGGTACCCTGGCCCTTGACCGTAGTGGTTGGGAAGTAATGGAAGAACCCAAGAGCGATAAAAAGGCCAAAGTGGAAAGAAGAAAGCAATCCGATAATGGCCTGGATAAACATATGGAGAATTTTGTCAGTGTGATCCGTTCCCGCAAAATGCAGGAACTCGCCTGTCCGATTGAAGAAGCCTCCCATATTGCCGTACTCAGTCAGATGGGAAATATTGCCTTCCGTTCCGGGAAAAAACTGGATTGGGATTTGCAAAAAGGAAGGTTCACAGATGAATCGGTCAATAAAAAATACCTCACAGCTCCCTACAATAACGGATACAAATTACCGGTGATCGGGTAAATAAAAATGCGCATTGCTTTTCAAACTTTGGCCATCATCCCCTTTTTTTTAATAGGGATTTTATTCTCCTGTCAGTCATCTCCGAAAAAAAATAAAGAATCAGTACCAGCCAATCTTCCAGATACATTTATCAGCATTCTGGGCATTGCACAGGATGCCGGCTATCCCCAGGCCGGATGTCAGAAAGCATGTTGCGCTGCTTATTATAATGGAAAAGAAACTAAAAAACTGGTGACCAGCCTGACCCTTGTAGATCGCCTGAAGAAGCAATACTGGTTATTTGAAGCCAGTCCTGATATGGGAGAACAACTAAACCGTGTGCAGCAGTATACAGACAGCAGCTGGCCATCATTGCCTGCCGGCGTATTTATCACTCATGCACATATTGGCCATTATTCCGGGCTGATGCAACTGGGCCGGGAAGTGATGGGCACAAAAGATGTTCCTGTATATGTAATGCCCCGGATGGATTCATTTATCAGAAACAACGGCCCCTGGAGCCAACTGGTTAATTTAAATAATATTCAATTAAGACCACTGGTGGAGGATAGCCTGCAACGCATTGAACATTCTTTTACAATCAGGGCTATTCGGGTTCCACACCGGGATGAATTTTCAGAAACAGTAGGGTTTATTATTCAAAGCGAAAAGAAAAAAGTTTTATTTATTCCGGATATAGATAAATGGGAAAAATGGGACAGGGATATCATCCAGTTGATCCGGGAAGTAGATATTGCATTAATTGATGGCACTTTTTACCAGGATGGGGAACTGCCTGGCAGGAATATGAGCGAGATACCCCATCCATTTGTGGCAGAAAGCCTGCAACGGTTTTCGTCATTACCTTCGGAGGAGAAAGCTAAAATCATTTTCATTCATTTCAATCATACCAATCCTTTACTGAAACTAAAATCGGCTGAAAAAGAACAGGTAAAAAAAACCGGCATGGGCGTGGCAGAAGAAGGAATGATCATTTCATTATAAAAAGAGCAGATGAAAAAATCAGTATACAGTCTGGCAGCAGGCATCCTTGCAGCATTAGCAGGACAATCCCAAAGTACGCTTCAAAAACTGGAGTTTGTCAGTTTTTCCAAAGTAAATATTACCGATCAGTTCTGGAAACCAAAGATTGATAAAGTGGCCACCAAAACTTTATCGGCCTGTATTTACCAGACAGAAGTGGCCACACCCCGTATCAAAAATTTTGAAAGGGTGGCCAGGGCCAAAGGAGAAGCGCATGAAGGAATATTTTATGATGACAGTGATGTGTTCAAGGCACTGGAAGCGATGGCTTATTCATTGAAAACCCATCCAAGTGTGGAAATGGAAAAAAAATGTGATGAGTGGATTGATAAAATCGCGGCTGCCCAGCAACCAGATGGCTACCTGAATACCTGGTACACATTAAAAGGCCTGCAGGACCGGTACACCGATATGAGCATGCATGAGGATTACAATGCCGGACACATGATTGAAGCCGGCGTGGCTTATTTTAATGCCACCGGGAAAAGAAAACTACTGGATGTGTGTATCAAATGGGCTGATCATTTTGATGCACTGTTTGGGCCGGGTAGAAGACATTGGGTAACCGGTCACCAGGAACTGGAACTGGCCCTGGTAAAATTGTACAAAGCCACAAAGAATGACAAGTACCTCAAAATGGCCGACTGGCTCCTGAGTGAGCGGGGAAAAAAACTGGCTAAAGGATATACCTGGACTGATTGGAAAGATACCGCCTATGCCCAGGATGTATTACCGGTAAAAGAACAAAAAGAAATCACCGGTCATGCCGTGCGGGCCATGTACATGTACACCGGCGCTGCAGATGTGGCCGCACAAACCGGAGATGAAGGATATGTAAAAGCCATGCGCAATGTTTGGGAAGATGTGGTGTATAGAAATATGTATATCACCGGCGGTATCGGGTCAGCAGGCAGTAATGAAGGTTTTTCGCAGGACTATGACCTGCCAAATGAACATGCTTATTGTGAAACCTGTGCCAGCGTGGGTATGGTATTCTGGAATCAGCGTATGACTGCCATGAGTGGGAATGCCGAATACATAGATGTGTTGGAAAGAAGTTTGTACAATGGAGCACTGGATGGACTCAGCTTAAGCGGCGATCGTTTCTTTTATGGCAATCCGCTTGCCTCACGTGGTCAGCACCAGCGAAGAGAATGGTTTGGAACCGCCTGTTGCCCGGCCAATATTGCCCGGCTGATTGCATCACTCGGTGATTATATCTATGCCAAATCAAATGATGCCATCTATGTGAATTTATATGTGGGTAGTAATACCCTTATTCCACTTACAACCGGGGATGTAGGAGTTAAAATGGAAACTAATTATCCATGGGAGGGTGCAGTTGCATTGCAAATAGATCCGGTAAAATCGGCCACTTTCACATTGAAAATGAGGATCCCGCAATGGGCTTATACCACATTTAATTCTCCCGGTAATTTATACAAGGGTAGTTCCAATGGATTTCATGCTTTTTCCATTTTACTGAATGGAAAGGAAGTCCCTTACCGGGAAGAAAACGGGTATATCGCAATAAACCGTAAATGGAGTAAAGGCGATAAAATTGAGCTCAGCCTGAGTATGGGGGTAAGTATGATGTCGGCCAGACCTGAACTGAAACAGGATTCAGGAAGGATTGCGATCCAGCGGGGGCCACTGGTATATTGTGTGGAAGGAGCAGATAATAATGGAAAGGCCTGGAATATCATTGTTCCGGAGAACACCCGTTTCACCATCATTGATCATAAAGTACAGGATGAAACCGTGAAGGCATTAACGGCTGAAGTGCCGGTGGTAACAGTTGGAGCAGACGGGCTCTCATTGAAAACAGAAATGAAAAAAATAATTGCCATTCCATATTATACCTGGGCTAACCGTGGTAAAAATGAAATGCAGGTATGGTTGCCGGTAAAAATTGCAGATATCAAAATCAATTATTGATGAATAGAATCGCTTTGTTGGTGATATTACTGGGTCAATGGATGTCCCATGTAAATGCCCAGGTTTCAAAAGCCCCGGCCTATCCCTTAGCCGTACATGATCCCTACTTCAGTATCTGGAGTTCAACAGATCAGGTAAATGAGAGTACCACCAGGCACTGGACTGGGGCGGAACAATCCATTTTGGGTATGCTGAGTGTGGATGGAAAAATTTATAAATTCCTCGGACAGCCTCCCGTACCCATGAAACCTTTGTTGCCGGATGCGGACCTGAATGCTTATAGTTGTCAGTACACGGAAACCAAACCGGCAGATGACTGGATCAATGCCTCCTTCGATGATTCCCAATGGAAAACAGGGAAGGGATTATTTGGAACTAAAGATATCGGACCTGCGACGGAATGGAGCAGCCGCTTTATCTGGATCAGGCGGAAATTTAAATTACAGGAAAAAGACCTCTTGCTGAATGACCTGATCTTGAAAACCAGGTATGATGATAATGTACTGATTTACCTGAACGGAAAAAAAATATTCGAAGCCGGTTGTTGTTCTGCCAATAAAGAAATCCTGTTGAATAAGGAACTGGCTGTATTGAAAGCCGGTGAAAATATACTGGCTATGTATTGTGAGAACACCGGTGGACAAGCCTATATAGACGGAGGATTATACAATCGTGCAGCCCCTCCTTCAATTCCTCAGGCTATTCAAAGGAAAGTAGAAATAACGGCCACACAAACCAAATACGAGTTCGATTGCGGACCGGTCTTCCTGGCACTGGATTTTTTATCACCTCTGCTGGCAAACGACCTTGACCTTTATGCAAGACCAATTACTTACCTGCGATTTAATGTGATGTCTAAAGACGGGAACCCGCATGATGTAAAACTCTATCTGAATACTGCTCCTGATCTGGCCAGGCATCAACCTTCACAGGAAGTTAAAACAGTCATCTACAACAGGGACGGGATCCTGTATCAAAAAACAGGAACTACCAGTCAGGCCATATTGAAAAGAAAGGGGGATGATGTAAGAATTGACTGGGGATATGCCTATCTCGCTACTACCAACGAAGCCGGGGTAAAAATGGGTGCTGCAGGGAGGCAGGGATTTGCAGCCTTATGTAATCTGGAAATTGATTATGGAAAAGTAAAAGCAGTTCCGGTCGAAAAGTCTGTAATACTTGCTTATGATGATCTTAATGCTATCGAATATTTCGGTCAGCGCTTGCAGGCCTGGTGGAAGAAGAAATACAGCACGGTGGAAGAAATGGTTAAAGAGTCATTCGGACAGGAAGGAAGTATTGCCGAGCGTTGTGACAAGTTTGATCGCCAGCTCTGGGCAGATGCGGTGACTGCAGGAGGGGAGCAATATGCACAATTATGTGTGCTGGCTTACCGGCAGTCGCTGGCAGCACATAAACTGGTCAGGGGTCCTAATAATGAAGTGCTCTTTCCCCAAAAAGAAAATTTCAGTAACGGTTCGATCTGGACGGTTGATGTAACCTATCCCTCTGCACCACTTACTTTATTATACAATCCGGCACTGCTGAAAGGAATGGTGGAACCCCTGATGATTTACAGTGAAAGCGGGAAATGGACCAAACCATTCCCGGCCCACGACCTGGGTACCTACCCATTGGCCAACGGGCAAACTTACCCGGAAGATATGCCGGTGGAAGAGGCGGGTAATATGATCATCCTGACTGCTGCGATTTGTAAAGCAGAAGGTAATTATGAATTTGCCAGAAAGCACTGGGCGGTACTTAGCCAATGGGTTGAATTCCTTGTTAAAGATGGACTGGATCCGGCCAACCAGTTATGTACCGATGATTTTGCCGGACACCTGGCCAGAAATGTCAATTTATCTATGAAAGCCATTGTTGGTATTGCGGCCTATGCGCAAATGGCAAAGGGATTAAATAAAAAAGGGGAAGCCGGCACCTATCATAATATTGCTACTGATTATGCGGCTAAATGGATACAAATGGCCAATGATGGCGATCACTATGCTCTTAGCTTTGGAAAGCAGGGGACTTGGAGTCAGAAGTATAACCTTGTTTGGGATAAATTACTGGGCCTGAAACTTTTTCCTGTTGATGTTTATGAGAAAGAGATCAAGTTTTATCTCCAACATCAGAATAAATATGGCCTGCCGCTTGACAGCCGAAGAACTTATACGAAATCCGACTGGATCGTCTGGACGGCTACCCTTGCCGGAAATCAAAAGGATTTTGAAGCCCTGATTCAACCTGTTTATAAATATGCAACCGAAACGCCCAGCAGGGTGCCATTGAGCGACTGGCATGAAACCACAAATGGTAAACAGGTGGGCTTTCAGGCCAGAAGCGTAGTGGGTGGTTATTTTATCAAAATGCTTGAAGTAAAATGGCTAAAAAAAGATTGACATTTCTGATACTGTTCAGCATCTCATTGGTTATCTCAGCTAATGTAGTGGCACAGTCATATGTACCGGTGATAGCGGATACAAAAATGAAGCAAAAGCCGGTGCCCCTCATCAAAGCCTGGTCTTATCAGTTATCACAGGTGAAATTATTGAACAGCCCGTTCCGGCATGCCATGAAAATGGACAGTGCTTATCTCTTGCTGATCAAACCTGATCGATTATTGTACCGCTTTCACAAACATGCCGGACTACCGGTAAAGGATTCGATTTACGGAGGATGGGAACAGGATGGTATCTCCGGACATACCCTGGGGCATTATCTGTCTGCCTGTGCCCTGATGTATACCAGTACCGGTAACCCGGAGTTTAAAAAAAGAGTAGAATATATTGTTCAGGAACTCCGGCGTTGTCAGCTGGCCAGGAAAACTGGTTATGTAGGGGCCGTGCCCAATGAAGATACCATCTTTGCTCAGGTAAAAAGAGGGGATATCCGTACTGGCGGATTTGACCTGAATGGCGGTTGGGTACCCTGGTACACCCTCCATAAGGTTTTGGCAGGGTTACTGGATGCTTATTTATACTGCGATAATAAAATGGCATTGACGATTTCTACCGGTATAGCAGACTGGACAGCAACCATCGTCAACGGATTAACGGAGGAACAAAGACTTAAAATGCTCAACTGTGAGCATGGAGGCATGAATGAAGCCCTGGCTAATATTTATGCCATTACCGGGAATGAAAAATATCTGCAGCTCTCCCGTAAATTTCATGATGAATTTGTCTTGGGCAAACTGGCTCAAAGAGTAGATCCCATGCCCGGTAAACACAGTAATACCAATGTGCCCAAGGCCATTGGCTGTGCCAGGCGCTATGAAATTTCCGGGGATGAACGCGATAAAACGATTGCCTCCTTTTTCTGGGAGAATATGGTGGATCATCACACTTATGTTATCGGAGGAAACAGTAATTATGAATATTGCGGGGCCAGGGATTCGCTGAGTGAAAGACTGAGTGATGCCACCTGTGAAACTTGTAACACTTACAATATGCTCAAACTCACCCGGCATTTATTTGCCTGGGAGCCCTCAGGCAAACTGATGGATTATTATGAGCGCGCATTGTATAATCATATCCTGGCTTCCCAGCATCCTGAAAACGGAATGATGACTTATTTTGTTCCACTCCGGATGGGGACCCAAAAAGAATTCAGTGATTCCTTCAATACTTTCACCTGCTGCGTGGGCAGTGGCATTGAAAACCACGGTAAATATGCAGAACAGATTTACAGCCATGATGGAAAAAATACATTATGGGTCAACCTATTTATCCCTTCCGTGCTGAATGACCCTGCAAATAAATGGGTACTGCGACAAGAGACTGATTTTCCAGAAAGCAACCGGATTCTATTCCTGCTTGATCAAAAAAATAAAGAAGCCCTGAACCTTAAAATCAGGATGCCTTACTGGGCAAAGCGGATGGATATTCTGATTGATGGGGTTATGTATAAACGCCTACCTGATTCCTCCGGCTATCTCAACCTCGGACCATTGGCCAGAGGCAAGTACCGGATCGTCATCGAACCGGAAATGGAATTGTATACAGAAGCCATGCCGGATAATAAAAACAGGATTGCTTTTAAGTATGGTCCCTTGGTATTGGCTGGCCAGCTGGGTAAGAATATGCCCGATCCTTTGTATGGAACCCCTGTGTTGCTGACCGATAACAAAAATCTAAAAGACTGGATCCGGCCAGCCGGTGGTCCTCTGCAGTTTGAATTAAATGGAGTAGGGAAGCCGAATGATGTAAAGCTGGCTCCTTTTTATAAAACCTATGACCAGTTTTACAGTGTATACTGGGATTATTTTACAAATGAAGAATGGTCGCGCAGGCAAAATGAATATGAAGCCGCTAAAAAAATGGCAGCAGAACTCGAAGCCCGTACCATTGATTATTTCCGGATCGGAGAAATGCAACCGGAAAGGGATCATCAGTTGGTGGCCAGTGAAAAAAGTTATGTAAGCGATGCCATGGGACGTAAAGGCCGCGAAGCCCGGGGCGGAAATTATTTTTCTTTCAATATGAAATTGAAACCAGGCACCAGGTCTGCATTGGTATTCACCTATATTGGCGACGATAAAGGTCGTAAATTTGACATCTTTGTAGAGGGAGTTAAAATCAGTACCGTTGAATG
This sequence comes from Chitinophagaceae bacterium, assembly GCA_016720745.1. Lineage (GTDB taxonomy): Bacteria > Bacteroidota > Bacteroidia > Chitinophagales > Chitinophagaceae > JJ008. The sequence continues at coordinate 764,648 of JADKKA010000022.1, forward strand.
GGAGGGAGGCAAAACAGGCATATTCTACGACCATGAATATACTTTGCCGGAAGAACTGATTCAAAATAAAGAACAGATCACAGTTAAAGTAGAAGCGAATTATAAAAGAACAGCGGGAAGAGTGTTTGGAGTGCGGGTTGTGAAGGAAAGTCGTTAGTCATTAGTCATTAGTCAATAGTCAAGAGTCTGGAGTCGTGAGTCAAGAGTCGTGAGTCAAGAAAAGCGAGTCATTAATCGTGAGCCCAATATTTCAATATCCTAATACCTAATATCTAATACCCAATCCCCAAATTATGAGCAAAGCCATTGTAATCGGAGGTGGTATCATCGGACTCAGTTCAGCATTATACTTACGTCGTTCCGGATGGGAGGTGACCGTGCTGGACAAAAGTGATTTCGGCGATAACTGTTCTTATGGCAATTGCGGGTATATCTGCCCCAGTCATTTTATACCACTGGCTACTCCCGGTATCGTGAAGCAGGGATTAAAGTGGATGTGGAATTCAAAAAGCCCTTTTTATGTACAACCCAGGCTGGACTGGAACCTGATGAGCTGGGGTTTGAAATTTATCCGCAGCGCTACCAAAGATCATGTGGCAACGGCAGCTGTTCCTTTGCGCGATATTGCCCTGTTGAGTAAAAAAGAATATGAGTCCTGGCTTCAATTGCCGGCATTTGATTTTGCCTATGAGCAAAAAGGACTCCTGGAAATATTTCAAACTGCTGAAGGAGCTGAACATGCCCGGCACACGGTGGAGAAAGCCCATGAACTGGGACTGTCTGATACCAAACTATTAACCAAAGAAGAATTACAGTCCCTGGAGCCACATACAACCATCAACGGGCTGGGGGCTATCCATTTTAATTGTGATGCTCACTGCTGGCCTAACCAACTCATGCGACAGTTACTGTTGCACCTGGAAAAGGAATCCGTTACCCTTTTGAAAGCTGAGGAGGTGATCAAATTTGAAAAGTCGAACGGCAGGGTGACCAAAGTTATTACTACTAATAATGCCTTTGAGGCAGATGAAATAGTAATGGCAACCGGCTCCTGGGGAAGGGAAACTGCCCGCTTATTAGCCCTCCGGATTCCATTGATGCCGGGAAGAGGGTATTCCGTTACTCTGGAGGATTCACCTTATCAGTTAAACTATCCGGCCGTTCTACTGGAAGGAAGGGCCGCGGTTACCCCCATGGATGGCAATAAAATTCGTTTTGGCGGCACCATGGAAATTACTGCTCATAAAACGCCTCCCCGGATGAACAGGGTACAGGGAATCCTGGATGCTGTAAAACGCTTTTATCCTGATTTTGATGTCCCATTTCCCGCAAAAGATAAAATCTGGTACGGGTACCGCCCCTGCTCGGCAGATGGCCTGCCCTATATCGGCCGGGTTAAAAAATACGAGAACCTGACCATTGCTACCGGCCACTCGATGCTTGGACTAAGCCTGGGAGCCGGAACCGGTAAGCTGGTGGCAGAACTGGTTAACCGACAGCCCGCCAGTATGGATATCAGTCCCTTTGCCGTTGAAAGATTTGGGTAGAAAGAAAGGCGGAAATAATACGACTGCTATTTTTTACTGAATTAGCAATTGTTTAAGTGGGCTTGCTTTCAGCAGTTCGCCAACTACTTCTTACATTTACGCACATTTATGAACTGGATTGCTACCCGGCTGCCTTACCGTCAAACCAACGCTTTCACCAGGATTGCTTTGGATTATATTGACCAGGCGGAAGCACTGAAACCATTTTATCTTCATGCACCCTCCCTGCAGGGGATGCAAAAAGCCATCAGCGAAAGAAAAAAAAGCAGCACCAACAGACAGTCACTGGTGGAACAATTAAGGAATCAGTACCGGGAGATGGATGCTTCGGAAAAGGTAAAGCAGAATATCGAATCACTTTTATCTCCTGATACATTTACAATTACAACCGCACATCAGAATAATATTTTCACTGGCCCACTCTATTTTATTTACAAAATATTGCATGTCATTAAACTGGCCGATCAGCTCAATGAAACCTGGCCCGGACAGCATTTTGTACCAGTTTATTATATAGGTTCTGAAGATGCAGACCTGGATGAACTGAACCATACCTGGCTCAATGGAGAAAAGCTGGTTTGGAATTGCAGTCAGACCGGAGCCGTAGGCCGGATGGTCATTGACCAGCACCTGATTTCCCTGATTGACCGGATGCAGGGTGAATTGCTGGTACATCCTTTTGGCGAATCTATCATTGCAGCACTGCGGGCATCCTACCAAAAAGGCATGACAGTGGCCGCGGCTACTTTTCATTTTGTCAATTTTCTATTCAGTGAGTATGGACTGGTTGTATTGCAGCCGGACAATGCAGCCCTGAAAAGCCAGATGGCCACAATATTTGAGGATGATTTGTTACAGCAGACGGCATCTGGTATTGTAGAAACCTCCGCCAATGCATTGGAAAAGGCCGGGTATAAAGTACAGGCCAATCCCAGAGAAATCAACCTCTTTTACCTGGAAGGAAATCAAAGAGAAAGAATCGAAAGAAAAGGAGAGGACTGGGTGCTGGTCAACAGCAGAAAGACCTTTTCGAAAGCGGAGATTTTAACGGAATTAAAAGAACATCCGGAAAGATTTAGTCCGAATGTCATACTTCGTGGTTTATACCAGGAAAAGATATTGCCCAATATTGCCTTTATTGGAGGAGGAGGGGAAACTGCTTACTGGTTACAACTGAAAGATTTATTCACCCATTATCAAATTCCCTTCCCGGTACTCGTATTGCGTAATTCATTCCTGGTAGTGGAGAAAAAATGGAAAGAAAGGATAGCCCGTCTAGGTTTTACAACGGAAGAATTATTTTTATCTGAACAGGAACTACTGAATAAGCTGGTGCTCCGTGAAAGCAGCAACCCAACCCGATTAAACGGGGGACTGGAGGCCCTGGAAAAAATGTATGCTGGCTTCAGCAAACAGGCTGCCAATATAGATACAACCCTCGCTCCTCATGTAGAAGCATTGAAGAAAAATGCACTCTATCGTTTACAGGAGCTGGAAAAAAAGATGTTGCGGGCGGAAAAAAGGAAATTCAATGACCAGCAAAGACAGATCCGGCAACTGAAAGAAAAACTCTTTCCCGGAAATGGCTTACAGGAACGAAAAGAAAATATGTCCTGGTATTATGCGCTGTGGGGCAAGGGTTTTATAGAAGAATTGTACAAAGCTTCTCCCGGTCTTGAACAGGAATTTGTGATCCTGGAAGCACAGTAATTTTTCCCTGGCCTTTCTCAGACCGCTTTCTTTACAATTTTATAAAAGGGATCTTCCTTATCTCTTTCTCAGGTATAAATTCAGCGAGAATGTATTTTTCTTCAGTGAGCCCAGCGCTGCTGAGTAAACGGTTGTACTGGTGCTACTATTGATATCATTCAGACCAGCTGAATATTTCAACTCGGGTGACAGCACCCAGCCTGATTTCATCAGACTGATATCCAGTCCCAGACCGCCATTCCCCATGAAAAGTGATTTTTTAACCGGCAACTGATCTGCCGAAGTACCATTCTGGCTCAGCATATAATTGAATGAGGGTCCTAAAGCTATATAGGGTGCCAGCTTTCCGGAGGAAAGACGGATCAGTAATGGTAGCGCCATGGATACAGTCGTGCCTTTCACAGAAATCGTTTCAATAATCGGTGCGCCGGAAGTACTTCTTCTTTCAAACTCGATATCAGTACTTTCAAATAATACGGTGGCGGTTGGACGAATAGCAATCGAGGGCCCCAGACAAATATGATAAAGAAAGCCCGCATTGCCACCCGCGGCTGATTTTGAATTTACGCCTGTAAAACCCGTTTGCTGATTACCGGAATATGTAGGATTGGATTGATTCAAACCTCCACCGAGTGTAAATCCAAAACTGGGTTTACAAAGCAGTTTGGGGCTTGGCTTTTTACCTTTATTGGTAAGATCAGGCTTTTTGTTATCCAGGGCTTTTTGAGCCAATGCCAGGGTGGTTAAAGCACAGGGCCATTTGGGAGCGGCTTTAGCAGCTTTATCTGCATAGTAAGCGGCACTGTCCGGCCGGTTATTTTCTAAATGCAGCCTCGATAACTGATTCAGGATATAAGCCCCGTTGGGATCAATGGCCCTGGCAGCATGCGCATAATCAAAAGCAGCCGAAGTGGTACCGTAATCACCATTTGCTTTGAGCAGGAACATACGGCCACGGAGTGCCGCTGCAAATTCTGGTTCATCAGCACGAAGCAGGGCGATGGCTTTTTCAATTCTCCCACCGGCAGCAGCATGCTCCTGTTTGTCCTTGGAAGAACTGATCACACCGCAGGTCAGGTATTGGTTTACTTTCTTTTGCGCATCATTGATGAATTCGGCGGCCAGCGAACTTTTGGCATCCTGTGTATAAGGATTGCCAGGATATTTTTTTTCCAGCTGCTGATAAAAATCTTCTGCAGAAGATGAGCCAGTGAGATTATTGGACCGGATCGCACGGTTGAAGCGGTTATAGGTTTCTACCAGGGCAGTGTCAGCGGCGAAACGTTTAAAATCGGCTGCAGTGATTCCGTTGAATGAATTACTCCCGCCGCGCCGGTTATTTTTTTCCTTCAACCATTGCTGGAGATAGGTGGGATCCACATTACTGACCACTTTCTCACTGAATTCATTGCAACAGAGATAGGGGTCCTGCTTTCTTTTAAATTTTTCAGTAGCAACGGATGGAACATTCTTCTCTACATAATTCTTTATTTCAGCAAAAGTGATTTTATTATCCGCCTTTCCTGCATCGGCCAGCCCGCTCAGTCCGTCTACCAGGTACCAGGTAAATAAACCATGGCCATTTCCGATGGAAGCATCTTCCAGTGATTCCTGTCCGGCCGCACTGGCCAGCATCATCACTTCCCCCACTTTTTGTTCGGAAATGGCAGAGCTGAAAAATCCAAGTCCCTCTGCACCACCGGGCAATTCATTGGAACGACAGGCATCCATGATCAGGAATACTTCCACACCCTTGCCTACTTCTTTTGCAATCATCGTCTTGATATCATACATTCTGATCGCACCATTCACCAGGTAATTATTTTTATCTCCTGCAGGATTACAATCATAAGTCAGGTAAAAAAACTGATCCTTATCTATCGCATCACCATGACCGGCCAGGTACATAAAGAGCCGGTCTCCTTTCTGTAATTTTTTAGACTTTAACCAGGATTTGAATTTGACCTGAAAATTGGTTTCATTAGCCTGGTCATTGAGCAGTAGATAAATATTATCATCACTGAGCCGGCCACCACCAGGTGATTTGAGGTAATTCCGAAACAGTTCAGCGTCCTTGTCGGCATAATTCAATGGCCGTACGAATTTATATTTTGAAATGCCCATCACTACAGCAAAATTCTGCGGGCCGGTGATCGTGGTATCCCGGGGTTTTAAAGGGGTTTGCGCCTTGATGAACTGACAACTCATGGCGATACAGGCAAGCAAAAGCAGGACTGATTTTTTCATAATTCCGGTTTAGATTGGCTGAATGGTATAGAAAAATAGTGATTTTTCGGAATATGACACCGACTATTTACTGACAACCATTTTGAACAGGGTGCTGCTCCCATTGTCATTATCTGCCGCCAGTAATAAATAGTATCTGGAAGATGTTTCCTTCAAAATACATACCGATTCTATTTTTTGGCCGATAAATTTTGGATCCAGCTGATCTAGATTGATAATGGTATCCGGATTAACAGCCTTCCAGTTTTTTTTAGAGCTGATATTACGAATGATCCAGAGATAGCTGGTGCCAATAGCGCCATCATCCATATTGTTACGTGTATCTTCTGTAGAGATAGTGAGGATCAATGCATCCTGCTTTGGCGCATATGTGATACCGGAAATGCCACTGAATTGTGAAGAATCGGTATTGACTCCTGCCAGCATACTGGAAATTTCAACACCCGTCTGTCTTTGCCAGAAATTTCGGCGGGTAAAGATCAGGTGGTTTTTAGGATAACCTTTGCTGCCACGATTGGCCAGTATAAATCCACCAGGATAGGCAGCAATACCTTCAATATTCAGTTCATTTATTCCCTGCAAACTGACCCGCTGATAAAAAGTATCCAGGCGGATACTGTCTTTTGTTTTTTTTACCGGGTTGATCAGCCAGGCAACGGATCGGGTAGGGTTCAAAGAACCAGAACCACTTAACAGGATATCTCCGTTGTCAAGTATCGTCATCGCTTCGAGATCTGCCTTTAATTTTTTGGGTATCCTTTTTTCACTAAATGAAAAGAGAGCAATAGAATCTTTTGTCTTTAAACTACTGTCAAGGATCAGCAGGTTATTGGCATCATCTCCAATGATATAAACTGTTTGATTGCGGAAATCTATACCGGAAGCTGAGGGATAATCGGGGAGCAGGATTTTTTCCTGCAGCATATGTTTTTGTGAAGAACAACTACCGATTAAAACACAAAAGACAAGAAAGAATAATCCGTAGAATGTAAGTCCAGTTGCCAGTTGAAAGAAGGGGGTTGTTTTTTGAGGAGATCGAAGAAACATATTCTGACAGCCGGTTTTAATTAGTCAAATTTATTCTCCCAGCCTTCGTTCTTCATCTTTTCTACTTTGTCAATCACTTCACTGTTCAGTGATTCTTTGTACTGGGCTACTTTTTGGGAAATCAATTCATCTGAAGTACCCAGTATCTCCGCAGCCAGTATACCCGCATTCTTGGCCGCATTGAGGGCCACTGTTGCAACCGGAACCCCGTTTGGCATCTGCAGAATCGAGAGAACTGAATCCCAACCATCAATGGAGTTGGATGATTTAATAGGAACTCCAATGACAGGTAAAACGGTAACTGAAGCAACCATACCCGGTAAATGAGCGGCACCTCCTGCTCCGGCAATGATAACTTTCAATCCACGTCCCTTGGCCTGTTGCGCATAGTCAATCATCCGATGCGGGGTTCGATGTGCAGAAACCACGGTTACCTCATGGGGTATATCAAACTGCTTCAGGAAATCTGATGCAGCCTGCATTACATTCAAATCACTATCGCTGCCCATGATGATGCCAACAAGAGGGTTCATTGGAGGAGTTTAGGCAAAAATAGGAATTTTAGGGGTTGGGGGTAGTTGGGAGGTTGAATAGTTGGAAAGTTGATAAATTGGAAAGTTGATAAGTTGTAAGGCTGTTTATTTTACCAGTTCTCCTTTGAGGCGGAGGAGTTCGGTTTCGGCCAGTTTGGTATTATAACGGGCATTGATCAGTCTGGTCTGGGCATCCTGCAAACTTTTCTGTGCTTCTTTTAATTGGATCAGGGTGGTTGAATTGAGTTTATACACCTGGAAAACGATGTCCACGTTTTCTCTGGCCAGTACAATGCTTTCCTCTTCCAGGTCCAGCGCCTGCTTTTGCCACTGGTAATTATTCCAGGCATTGAGAACGGCCAGGCTGATTTGGGATTTCTGATTGTCCATGCTGAGCTTTCTGAAAACAATATCACGCTCTGCCTGCTGTATCTGCCGTTTTACATTGTAATTATTAAAAATGGGTATGGTGGCCGTAAGTCCGTAGTTAAAGCCTTTGTTGCGGCTGTTAAGTGGTTGAAATGGATTGACGACCGCTTTGTTATCCAGTTTATTGAAATTATAATTTGCAGTAAAGCCTACAACCGGAAAACGGTCGGCCTTAATTTCTTTTAATGTAAGTCCTGCAATCAGAATATTTTTTTGAGCAACCTGGAGGGCGGGATTGGTTTTATCCAATGAGGACTGAATATCGGTTAACACCAGCCCTTTGTTCAGGGGAATGGAATCACTTACATCATAATTGGTTTCTGCCGTATTCATTAACTGACTGAGCTGATCTTTTAGTTGCCTGATCAGGGTCTGTTGTTCCAGTTGAGCAGCTTTTTGGGCATTGAGATCCACTTTACTTTGTAATACATCCGGCTTGGCACCCACACCGATATCCAGTTTGTATTGTGCCAGTTTTACTCTTTCCTGACTGATCGACATCTGTTCTTCAATGGCACGAAGCTGTTGTTTCTGTTTTACAATATTGTAATAGGTATTAATAACAGCTGCAACTGAATTGACCAGCTGCTCTTTGATGCCCAGCTCACCTAATTTAACCAGTTCGGCTACTTTATCGCGGGTGGCAAACATGCGGAATCCGTCGAACAATGTCCAGTTCAAAGCCAGGTTGGCAGTGAGGTTATTCGATTTTACACCATTCCGCTCCCTTACCGTTCCATCAGTAAATTTTTGTTTCTGGTCATTGTTGTTGAAAACAACCCCGGTGTTGGCATTCAGCCTGGGATAAAATGCAGCATTCCGGTATCCGTAATTGAGTGCGGCTACAATAGAATCATTTCTGGATAACTGAATATCAAAATTATTACTGAGTGCGGTGGCAATCGCTTCTTCCAGTGTGAGCTTTTTCTGCGCAATACTGTCAAGGGTGATCAAAAGCAATATGGGTAAAAAAAATCGTCTCATGTTATTCGGCAATTTGGGTGGCTGTCTCAGCCATTTCATTCTTGCTATCCGGGTGCATCAGCTGGTCAATTTCACTTTTTTTCTTTTTAGAAGAAAGGAAAGAGTACATCGCCGGGATTACAAATAAAGTCAGTACAAGCGAGAACATGATCCCGCCTACGATAACAATACCTAAGGGGATCCGGCTGGTAGCAGCAGCTCCTAATGACATGGCCAGTGGCAGGGCACCCAGTGCCATCGCCATACTGGTCATCAGAATGGGTCTCAAGCGCTGTGTGGCTGAAAAGACAGCCGCTTCTGTTTTGGACATCCCTTTCTCCTGGTTCTGATTGGCAAATTCCACAATCAGGATACCGTTTTTCGTTACCAGACCAATCAGCATGATCATTCCGATTTGGGAGAAGATATTCAGCGTATGACCAAATAACCAGAGTGATAAAACTGCACCGGTAAATGCTAGTGGTACGGTGAACATGATGATCAGCGGATCAATAAAGCTTTCAAACTGGGCAGCCAGGATCAGGAAGATCAGCACCAGGGCCAGTAAAAGGGCCGTTAAGGTATTGCCACTACTTTCCTGGAACTCACGGGAAGAACCAGAAAGGGAAGTGGTGAATGTTTCATCCAGCATATTTTCCGTGATCTTTTCCATTTCTGCAATTCCGTCACCAATAGTTTTTCCGGGTTGTAAACTGGCAGAAATCGTAGCTGACTTGTATCGGTTGAAATGATAAATAGTAGGAGGGGTGTTGGATTCCGTCATGCTTACCAGGTTATCCAGGCTAATCAATTCTCCCCGGTTATTCCTGACAAACAGCACTTTTAAATCATTGGGATCATCCCGGTCACCTCTGGCTACCTGTCCCAGCACCTGGTACTGTTTGCCATCTTTTGTAAAATAGCCCAGTCTCCGGTTGCTGAATGCCAGTTGTAGTGTCTGGGAAATATCATTGACACTCACACCCAGCTGTGCTGCTTTCAGTCTTTCAATTTCTACTCTTAATTCCGGTTTATTGAATTTGAGATCCACATCAGGATTCATCAACACTTTGCTTTGCCTGGCCTGTTCCAGTATTTTGGGTAATACTGCAGTGAGCTTTTCAAAATTATTATTCTGAATAACGAATGATACCGGCTGACCACCGCGTCGGTTTTGGGAAATGGTTTGTTCTTCAATGGCAAAGGCACGGCCTTCATTGTACCTCGGCAGGTTACGATTAACCATGGCCACAATATCTTTTTGAGAACGTACCCGGTCCGTTGGTGGTACCAGGGTTACTCTCACGAACCCGGTATTGGCATTGCCTGAACCGGTAAAACCAGGGGAGGTAACACTAAGCACAATTTCTTTTTCCGGAACAGAATCCAGCATTAACTGGGTGAGCCTGTCCACATATTTGTCCATCGCATCAAAAGAAGTACCCTCAGGAGCCGTCAGTTGTAAACGAAACTGACTACGGTCTTCCATCGGCGCCAGTTCCTGTTGCAATCCTTTCCAGATTAAAATTCCTGATGCCAGGCTGGCGATAATCAGTACAATGGCCATCCAGCGGATCCGCATGAATCTTTTCAGCGCTGATTGGTAGCTGTTTTCCATCCAGCGGAAAAAGGGTTCCGTTTTATTATAAAGCCAGGAATGTTTATGTACATCTTTGCGGGAAAGCTTTACGTTCAAAACCGGTGTCAGGGTCAGGGATACAAAGGCTGAAATCAAAACGGCACCGGCCACTACGATTCCGAATTCACGGAACAGCCTTCCGGTAAAACCCTGCATGAAGATCACGGGCAGAAATACCACGGCCAGGGTGATTGATGTGGCAATGACCGCAAAATAAATCTCTTTGGAACCTTCCAAAGCGGCCTGCCATTTATTCATCCCCCGCTCCATTTTCTTATAAATATTCTCTGTTACTACAATTCCATCATCCACCACCAGTCCGGTGGCGAGTACAATGGCCAGCAGAGAAAGTACATTGATGGTAAAGCCCATCAGGTACATGATAAAGAAAGCACCAATCAGGGAAACCGGGATATCGATCAATGGACGAATGGCAATGATCCAGTCGCGGAAGAAGGCATAAATAATCATCACCACCAGCAGGAAGGCAATCATCAGGGTTTCTTCAACTTCCAGGATAGATTTCTTGATGAATTTAGTCTGGTCCAGTGCGATATTGATCTTGATATCATCCGGCACATCTTTCTTAATCTGTTCCAGTCTTTTGTAAAACTCATCTGATATTGATACATAATTGGATCCTGGTTGAGGGATCACCGCCAGCGCAATCATGGGAGTGCCATCACCTTTCAGTGCCGATTCCTCATTCTCGGGTCCGAGGGCTGCTTCTCCAACATCTTTTACCCGAACATCGGCTCCGTCTACATTTTTTACAATCAGGTTGTTGAATTCTTCTTCGGTGTTTAAGCGGCCAAAGGTTCTGACGGTTAACTCGGTAGTGTTACCGGATATTTTTCCGGAAGGAAGTTCTACATTCTCTCTTAATAAAGCTGCTTGTACATCATTGGCGGTAACCTGTTTGGCAACCAGTTTAGCGGGATCAATCCAGATCCGCATCGCATATCTTTTTTCTCCCCAAATCTGAATTCCGCTTACACCGGGAATGGTTTGCAATCTTTCCACCAGTGTGTTATTCGCGAATTCTGTGATCTGTAAAGGCGTGCGGGTATAGCTTTGCACCGTCATGGAGAGAATGAAATCGGAACTGGCATCGGCCTTTGATACCACCGGCGGTGCATCCAAGTCAGAGGGAAGTGAGCGCTGCGCCTGAGATACTTTATCCCTTACATCATTGGCCGCTGCTTCCAGGTCTACACCCAGATCAAATTCCACATTGATATTGCTGGTTCCGTTACTGCTGCTGGAAGTGATGTTCTTTACACCGGCAATACCATTGATGGCTTTTTCCAATGGCTCCGTGATCTGTGTTTCAATAATATCAGCATTGGCACCAGGGTAGGAGGTACGGACACTGATATTCGGGGGATCAATGGCAGGATAATCCCGGACACCGAGAAACTGAAAACCAATCACGCCAAAAAGCACGATCAGGATATTCATCACAATCGCCAGTACCGGTCTCCGTAAACTGAGTTCTGATATATTCATCGCTTAAATACGTCTCCTAAATTCATAATTATAAATTCCGTGGATAAAGGAAATTCCAATCTCTTAATATCCCCCGCCTTCGCTAGGGCTACGGCGGGCAAGCAATATCCTAATACCTAATATCCAATACCTAATATCTACTTCTTAATTCACAATCCTCCCAATCAGCAATTTCCCTTCCGGTCTCACACTTAATAAACCGGTGACCACAACTGTATCACCTTCTTTCAATCCCTGTGTGATTTGTACCCTTGCGGAATCTCTTTCCCCCGTCACCACATCTGCAAAAACAGCTGTTCCGCCTTTAAATAGAATTACTTTTTTTCCGCGGGCCTGTGGCAGGATGGCCTGTGTGGGAACAAGGATCGTATTGGGATCCGGATCAAAACTGAGCAGCACTTTGGCAAAAGCTCCCGGCATCAGTGCATCATCTTTTCCCATCACAGCTGCCCGGACCGTTAAGGTTCGGGTTGTTTCCATCACATTGGATTCAGTGGCCACCACTTTGGCGCCAAATTCTTTTTTAGCTCCTTCAATAGTAAAACTCACTAATTGGCCGATCTTAATTCTTCCGGAATATTTTTCAGGTACTGTGAAATCAAGCTTTAACTGATCAGTCTGGCTGATGGTGGCAAGAACGGAAGCCGGACTTACATATGCACCCGGACTAACCTTATTCAACCCGATTTTTCCGCTAAAGGGTGCCCTCACCACTGTTTTGGCAATACTGGTTTGAAGGATGCCAATGTCTGCATTAAGATTATTCACCTGCAGCAGACTGATATCATAATCCTGCTGACTGATCCCCTGTATTTTTAATAATTGTGCCTGTCTTTCTTCGGTTTTTTTGGCCAGTGCCAGTTGTACCTGCACTTTTCTTAACTGGGCCTGCAGGTCGCCATCATATAATTTGGCGAGCACAGCTCCTTTGCCAACATAACGGCCTTCCACCAGGTTTAACTGTACAATACGGCCCGATACTTCCGGATGAATTTCGGTAACCTCATTGGCAACAATGCTTCCTGGCATTTCGATAGTGGATTGGAAAGCTTCCAGCCTGACAATATAACCGTCCACTTTTGACGGGGGAGCCTTCGCTGCCCCTCCACCGTTTTTAGGTGCCTGAATCTTATCTTTTTTGCCCCCGCATGAAACCAGTGAGAGGGAACAAACTGCAACTGCGAAAAAAAATAGTCTCATAAAAAATGAATGGTATGAGGTAAAAATTCCGGGAATAAAGATAATGGTTTCATCCCAAGGCTTTAGACGCAGGAATAAAACGGTACCTGCACTGATTCTCAAAGAAGTATCAACGGCACAGGGCTGGGATAAATGGCTGATCAGGTACGGGCAATGAGGGTGTGTTTCACCTTATTCGACTGGAACATTAAATCCTGCTTTTCCCGGCTCAGGATGGTCACATGTCCCATTTTCCGGCCGGGTTTGGTTTGCTTTTTACCGTAGAGATGTACAAAAGCATTGTCAATTTTCAGTACATCTTCCAGCCCCTGATATTTTACATCCCCGCTAAAGCCCTCGGCTCCGATGATATTAACCATAATGGAGGGAAGGATCGCATCCGTATTTCCAAGCGGATAACCAAGGATGATCCGCCAGAGCATATCAAACTGGGAACTGTAGTGCGCTTCAATGGTATGATGCCCGCTGTTATGTACACGGGGGGCCGTTTCATTCACCAGCACATCATTGGCTGTATCCACAAACATTTCAACCGCAAAAAGGCCGGGCGATTTGAAATTCCTGGCTACGGAAAGGGCAATGGCTTCCACTTTCCAAAGCGTTTTTTCATCCAGATTGGCCGGACAAAGCTGGTAATCCAGCAAATTCAAACGGGGGTCAAAAAGCATTTCAACTGGTGGGTACAAGGCCGTTTCTCCTTTTTCATTCACCGCCACCATTTGCGCAATTTCTTTTTTAATGGACACCATTTTTTCCAGCACAGAGGGGGCATCAAATCCTTTGCTGAGATCTTCTGCTGAGCGAAGTAACTGTACCCCCCGGCCATCATAACCACCTTCCCCGACTTTATGAACAGCAGGTAAAAAACCGGCTTTTTCTTTTAAGGCCGCCAGATCATTGGTAATGATGAATTCAGAGGTTGGAATCTGGTGCTGCCGGTAATATTCCTTCTGTTTTATTTTATTCTTGATGGTTTCCAGCACTGCGGGTTTCGGGAAAACCTTTACCCCTTCCTGCTCCAGTTGCGCCAGAGCCGCTACGTTTACATTTTCAATTTCAATGGTAATAGCATCCAGTCCTTTTCCAAACGCATATACCGTATCAAAATCACGGATATCACCCAGGGTAAAATGGTGACAGAGATGTGCAGCCGGACATGCCGGATCATTTTCCAGTACGTAGGTATCAACCGGGTAATTGGCTGCCGCCTGTAAAAGCATTCTGCCCAGCTGACCACCACCAAGGATACCGATTTTTGGAACTGATGAATTTTTATGCATGCGGGCAAAGATAATCAATCAAAAAGGGATGAAAAGCATGCGATTAACGGCGCAATGCTTCTCTCGATAAATTCAGCCACTGGCGGTTGCTTCTTTTTTCCACCGCACTTAATTGTGGAATTTCTTCTGCTATCAGATGCAGAAGGTTCAGGCTTTCCTCCTGCCTGTTTTGTTGCCGGAGAAATAAGGCATAGTAATACCGGGCTTCAAAATTGCCGAAGCGCCCATTCATTTTTTTGAATTCAGATTCTGCTTTTTCCGGCTGTCCGCATTGACCCAGAGAAGCAGCATATAAAATATGCGATTTTGATTTTGCAAATTGGGGGAGTGAGATGATCCGGGGCGTAATCTTTACCACATCCTCAAATCTTCTTTCCTGGTAATAAGCCAGGATCAGCCGTGAAATCCCGAGTTCGTTTTCAGAAAAAGCCCCTTCCAGTCCTTCTTCATACAAGTGGATCGCACGCTGGGTTTGTCCGGCTGCCAGGCAGGCATCGGCCAGCAGGATCCGGTTATTAAAAGTGTCAGAAAAACGAAAATTTTCTTCCAGTTTTTTAAGTGAGCCCGAGGGGTTAAACACTTCCCCCACACCGGCCTTTACATTCCGCATATCCCTGCGGGTAATCACTTCGGAAAAAAGATAAACCAGACTGCCGATCAATGGTAAAAAGATAATCAGGTAGATCCAGTTTTGCTGGGTCCTGGAGCGAACACAATGAATCACACAAATAGCCTGCAACAGGATGGTGATGGTATAAAATGCCGGATGCGTAATAAAAGGCAGCACGGTTATTGGTTTTGGGTTCACTCAAAAATAGTAAATTGAGTGTTGTTTCCATCTCCTCTGACAGGAACTATTTACCTTTGTATTATGCGCCCCGATTATCCTCAGAAAAGATTCAGTGACCTACGCAGCCAGTTCAGTTTGCTGATGGTGACACTGGCCATGGACCACTGCTGATCCTGAATACCTTTTCAGGCACAGGATCACCTTTTTCTAAAGCTTAAAATCTTAACATCATGGCGACAGCAACAAGTACCAACCCATCATCAACTACTCAAACAGATTTTCTTCCATTGCAGGGAACCGATTATGTGGAATTCTATGTCGGTAATGCCAAACAGGCGGCCCATTTTTATAAAACCGCATTCGGGTTTCAAAGCCTGGCTTATGCCGGACCGGAAACCGGTATAAAAGACAGGGTCAGTTATGCGATCCGGCAGAACAAACTCACTTTTGTACTCACCACCCCATTACGTAGCGGGAACCCCATTGCCGATCATATTTATAAACATGGGGATGGGGTAAAAACCCTGGCCCTGATGGTTGATGATGCCCAAAGCGCTTTTGATGAAACCACCAAACGCGGGGCCAAAGCTTATATAGAACCCACTGTACTGAAAGATGACCAGGGAGAAGTGGTGCTGAGTGGAATCCATACTTACGGGGATACCGTGCATGTGTTTGTAGAAAGGAAAAATTATCGTGGTACTTTTATGCCAGGCTTCCGGGAATGGAAATCAGAATATAATCCCACTGAAACCGGACTGCTTTATGTAGATCATTGTGTTGGAAATGTGGGCTGGAACCAGATGAATCCCCGGGTGAAATTTTATGAAGAAGTGATGGGCTTTCGCAATATCCTGAGTTTTGATGACAATGATATCTCTACTGAATACTCTGCATTGATGAGTAAAGTGATGAGTAATGGAAATGGCTTTGTAAAATTCCCTATCAATGAACCCGCAGAAGGCAAAAAGAAAAGCCAGGTAGAAGAATACCTTGATTTTTATGACGGCGAAGGATGCCAGCACGTGGCCCTGGCGACAAATGATATTGTGAAAACTGTTACCCAGTTAAAAAACAGGGGAGTGGAATTCCTTCGCGTACCCAATACCTATTACGATGACTTGCTTGACCGGGTAGGAAAAATTGATGAGGACCTGGAGCCGCTAAAGGAATTGGGTATCCTGGTGGATCGGGATGATGAAGGCTACCTGCTCCAGCTCTTTTCCAAACCTGTAGAAGACAGACCCACCCTTTTCTTTGAAATCATCCAGCGCAAAGGGGCCAAAAGCTTTGGCAAGGGAAATTTCAAAGCCCTGTTTGAAGCATTGGAAAGGGAACAGGATTCGAGGGGGAATTTGTAAAACGGAAATGGGTATTAGATATTAGGTATTAGATATTAGGTATTAGATATTGGATACTAAGTATTGTTAAAATAACGTCGGGTTATACGGCAATATCCAATTCCCTATACCCAATACCTGATTTCTCTCTATCTTTACCATCATCACCACACTAAAATCCGCCACCCGTCGTTCATCCTAAACTGATTAAGATGAAGAAACTCATTACATCCATTTCCTGTGTAGCGGTTTTTACCGGTGCAATGGGGCAACCCTTTGCTTCCAAGAGCGGTAGTAATTCCTATTCTTTTATTGATTACCAGAAAACATTTCCCCGGCCCAGTGAAGCACTGGAAAGAAAGGAAGACACCCTTCAGAAACAATTTGAAGCCAAAAATCTGGCATGGCCTGCTAAATACATTTACATCCGTTCTTTTAAGTATGACAGTCAGCTGGAAGTATGGGTGAAAAATCAGGTGCAGGAGCCGTTCAAATTATTCAAGACCTACCGGGTTTGTGCTTTGGCCGGAACGCTCGGCCCCAAAAGAATGGAAGGCGATTATCAGGTACCCGAAGGATTTTATTATATCAACGTATTTAATCCCAAGAGCAATTACTATCTCTCCCTCGGTTTAAATTATCCCAATGCATCCGATAAAATACTGAGTGATTCCCTGCGGCCCGGCAGCGAAATTTATATCCATGGCAGTTGTGTCACCGTGGGTTGTATCCCTATCAGGGATGAACAGATTGATGAATTGTACATTATTGCCGCTCATGCCAAGGACCAGGGACAGGATTTTATTCCCGTTCATATTTTCCCGGTTCGTTTTAGCGTGGAGAAAAGTGTAAAATACCTTGAAGGACTGACCAAGGATGACCAGGGGCTTAAAAAATTTGCAGACCGGATGGAAGATGCCTATGACTATTTTGAAAAATACAAACAGCTACCCGTAGTCATGGTCGGCGAAAAAGGCGAATATATCATCAATGATGTACCACCCAAAAAAGTGAAGCTGGTAGCCGAGGAAAAGCCCAAAAGGCAACCAGTTCAGCACCTCACAAGAAATATTACCAATATTGCAGATGCCGTACACCAGTGGCCGCAGTATCCCGGAGGCGGTGATGCCCTGATGAAATACCTGGAAACATTGGGAAAAGAATTAACCAGCATTCTTCCTGAAGGCGTGAAAAGAGCTTATATCCAGGTTGAATTCATTGTAGATAAAGATGGGGTGCCGGTGAATTTTAAAGTCATGAAAGGCGTGAAGAACGGAGAAGAGCTGCATGATATCCTCATCAGCCGCCTGGAGAAAATGGGAACCTGGAAACCAGCCCTGCTCCACGATAAACCAGTTGCCAA
The DNA here is from genome assembly GCA_016720745.1 of Chitinophagaceae bacterium. GTDB lineage: Bacteria > Bacteroidota > Bacteroidia > Chitinophagales > Chitinophagaceae > JJ008. The sequence continues at coordinate 782,245 of JADKKA010000022.1, forward strand.
AAAGATGGTTCAGACTGTTGTGCTCGGCGCAGCAGAATAATTACCGGATCAGTAAACTGGTTCCCTTCTGAAATACTCTTTGCTTTGTTTCCTTATCAATGTAGGTAAGTGTCCAGGCATAAACACCTGTAGCTTGTTCCTGCCCGTTTACCCGACCATCCCATTTTTGGGTCCAGTCTCTCCCGGAAAATATGATTTGCCCCATTCTGTTATAAACCCTGAATTCCAGCTGATCGGCTTTTAGCGCATTCAGGGGATATAAATAATCGTTTTTGCCATCCGCATTGGGAGAAAATGCCGTAGGCACAGCTATATAACAGTTGGCCAGTACCCTGATCACTCTTTTACTGGTATCGGAACATCCCAATTGCGTATTGCTGCCGATCAGGCTTACGGTGTACAATTGTTCTCTTCCCAATGGCGCATAACGGTAAACAGCCGGGTCTTTGTCTGTACTGAATTGGCCATTACCAAATTCCCATCTCCATTGATCCGCATTCCCGGTACTCTGGTTTTCGAGGTGTACAGTGTCACCCGGACAAACCACCATTGGAGCCATGAACTGTGATTTCATCATATCCCTGATAATAATATCCTGTACTGCAGTATCAATGCATTGACCGTTCGTGGTGATTAATCGGATCGTTTGTTTACCGGTACTTGCAAATGTGTACACAGGACTTTGCAGGGTTGAACTGCCACTGGCCCCAAAATCCCATTGCCAGGAACTGGCACCTCCGTTTCCATTATGTGAAAACTGAATGGTGCTGGCATTACAGGATGGAGGAATGATAAAACTGAATTGCGCTGAAATCGGATTTGTAATCGTAAAGCTGCCTGCTTGTCCGGCGGGAGTTATGATTCCACATTCATCGGTAACAGTATTCCCATCACTACCGCTCACAATCGACAGCTGGTAATTGCCACCGGTATTCCAGGGAGATAAGATGTTTAGTCTTACCAGGTTGGTTAATCCCGACCTGCACCCTGAAAAAGTAGAAGCGGCCATGCTGACCTGAACGGCCTGTGGTCCATTGATGACAAAATCACTGCCATCTGCTGCCAGGCTCGCACAACTGATCGGTCGGTTGAAATGGATATCAATCCATTGTGGCGCACATCCGGTTTTACTGATACCGGTAACCGTCGCAGGTTGAAGGGCAGATACATTCAATGCAATTGATTCACCCACCGCAATATCGCTCCCACAGATATCCGTAATGGTATTGCCATCTGTTCCCGTTTGAATGGATAGGGTATAGGAACCGTTAACGATCGGACGGTCAAGCCTGAGAAAAACAGAGTCAGAACCAGCAACTGCATCACAACCCAGGGTATAAGCACTGGTGATGTTTGCCCCGGCACTCAGTATAAAATCAGAACCATCTAAAGCAACGCTACCGCAATTGATCTTCTTATTCATCCGCACCAGTATTTCCGTTCCCCTGCAATCAGGTCTTGCCTGTAACATCCTGGGCAATGCGGGTTCAGTGATCACGGCTGTTCCTCCTGAAAAATTAAGCTCATAACCTTCTGCTACTGGAGTTTGGTTACAGACCATCAGCAGATAGGTGTGACCCTGAATGATATCCGGCATCTTACTAAACAGGGGTTGTAGACCGGAACAAACGACCAGATCGGTCCCTAAAGAAGAAGCACCCGTTTCCCCCAGGTCGGCCGACCAGTTACAGGCCACCAGCAAGGCCGGATTGGTGAAAATATCTACAGGATTGGTGGCAGTGATATCAAAAAGCTGCCAGTTAAAATCACCAATGGGATTAGCGGGCGTAATGGTGAATCCCAGTGTGCCACTGGTATAACAGGCCATGCGGAAAAAATTGGGGTTCTGGTCACGGTAGGGAAATCCATCTCCGCAGGGCGGGGGAATGGGTTTAATACCGCAAAAGATCGGAGTGCTGGCGAAGAGGGAAACGGAACCGCAAACCAGGATGGCAGATTCAGGAGTTTGCCCGGGTAATGTACAGGCCGATTGCCCCCCGGCTTTCAGCGTGGCGCTGAATAAAACCAACAGGAGCAGCTGTTTCATTTTCCGAACCGTTTTTGTTTCCATGTCAGCAGACTGCATGATACTTCTAAGTTACAAAACAGTTGGCTGACAAATAGGAATTTGTGAGAAGCCTGTCTCGTATCGTTGAGTTGATTTTGACCTGATCATGATAATAATAACTGAATGGTTTCCGGAGTTTGTTGCCGGAGCAGTATTTGTTTTCCTTTTGTCAGTTGATCCACAACGGACTGGTTATAATGCCGGATCGTGAGGAGCGATAAACCTCTTTTCAGTTGTACATCGGCCAGTGCAGCGGCTTCCTGTGCCAGCTTACCGATCTTCTCCTGTTTATCATCCAGTACACAAAGAAAACTGATGGCACCATTCTGCGTGAGGTTGGGTTTCAGATGCCATTTTTCAAAAAGATGATACAATTGTCCAACAAGATGTTCTCCAATAAAAGAAAAATCCCTGGATCGTATTTCCAAAAGAACCTGTTGTTCTTTAAGAACAATGATGGGAGGGAGATGAGGTACTGGTTTGTTGTGGATCACGGTACCCGGCAGGGAGGGGTCGATAAAACTTTTTACTAAAAGTGGGATGTCTTTGTTCTGCAGTGGCTTGATGGTTTTCGGGTGTATGATCTGAGCACCGTAATAGGCCATTTCAATCACTTCATTGTAATTCAGTTCGGGTACAGACACTGCCTCCGGGAATTGTTTGGGATCCGCATTCATTACACTCACCACATCTTTCCAGATGGTCTGGCTCTCTGCATCCAGCATATTCGCAAAAACAGCAGCTGAATAATCACTGCCTTCGCGTCCCAGTGTGGTGCTTTCATTTTCATCGGTGGATCCGATAAAACCCTGGGTCAGCACAATATTATGATTGTGAAACAGGGGCATGATACCCTCCTTAACTCTTGCTGACGTATATGCCCAGTCGATTTCGGCATCCCTGAAATCATCATCAGTTCTGAAAATATCTCTTACATCCACCCAGTGGTTCGGGATACCTGTTTCAGCCACATAGGCACTGACAATGGCAGTAGAAAAAAGTTCTCCGGTACTCACCAGCTGATCGTAATAGTAATCATATTCTCTTACCGGCTGATCGTGTAGTAACCATTCTGCTTCTGTAAAAAAATCACGGAGTTGTCTTTCGCAGGCCAGATAACCGGTAACCAGCAGGTATTTGGCCGTGGTCAGGTGCTGATTTTTTACCTGTTCAAAAAGTGCTAATGCTTCTTCTTTTTTGCCGGCAAAAAAAGCTTCCGCTACTTTTTCAAGGGCATTGGTGGTTTTTCCCATGGCCGAGATAATCACCATGATTTTTTCACCGCTGTATGGTTGCAGGATACGCGCCAGGTTCTGGATTCTTTCCACTGTATTGACCGACGCTCCTCCGAATTTGAAAACTTTCATACCCTAATTTCCATTTGATAAAGTCCCGGAATAATGGCTGCAAATGTCGGAATATTCCGCCCAATTTATCAACCTCTTTGCATCCGGCAATCCCGTACTTTTGTTGGGCTTAATACTGCCATTATGGATGTAAACCGGAAGATTCAGACACTCGATGAGTTCACGATCCAGCAGCTCCGCGATATACCCCATGCCACCGGGGAATTATCACACCTGCTGCGGAATATCGGCCTCGCCGCCAAAAGGATTAATGTAGAAGTAAATAAAGCCGGATTAGTGGATATCCTGGGGGATGTTGGCACCATAAACGTACAGGGCGAGGAAGTGAAAAAACTGGATGTATATGCCAACGACCAGTTTACCGGGGTATTGCAGCATGGAATTGCCTGTGCCGGTATCGCCAGTGAAGAGCTGGATGATTTTGTAGCCTTCGATGATGCGAAAAGTGTACGGTCAAAGTATGTATGTCTGTTTGATCCGCTGGATGGCTCCAGTAATATTGATGTAAACGTTTCAATCGGTACTATTTTTTCTGTTTATAAAAGAGTAACCCCAATCGGCACGGTGGTAAAGGCAGAGGATTTTTTGCAGCCGGGTAACCAGCAAATTGCTGCGGGTTATGTGGTGTATGGATCATCCACAATGCTGGTCTATGCCACCCGCAGGGGGGTGAATGGTTTCACACTGGATCCTTCCATCGGAGAATGGACCCTGAGTCACCCCGATATCCGTTGTCCTGAATCAGGAAAAATGTATTCAGTGAACCATGGTAATTTTTTCCAGTATGAAGAAGGGGTCCGGAAATATATTGAGAGATGCCAGCGGAAGGACAAAACCAATGGAGGTCCCTATACCCAGCGTTATATAGGCAGCATGGTATCAGATGTACACCGCAACCTGATCCGCGGAGGGATTTTTATGTACCCCGGTACCATTGATAAACCCAAAGGGAAACTCCGGCTCCTGTATGAATGCAATCCTTTTGCCTTCCTGGTCAGCGTGGCAGGTGGCAAAGCCACCAATGGCAAAATAAGGATATTGGATGTAGAACCTACCGAATTACACCAGCGTACTCCCATGTTTATTGGCAGTAAACTGATGATGGAAGAGCTGGAATCCTGTTTGAATTCTTAATTTTACAAATGAGCAAAACGATCATATCGGTCCAGGACCTTGTAAAGAATTATGGAAATTTCCAGGCAGTCAAGGGAATTTCCTTTGAAGTAAAAGAAGGGGAAATTTTCGGATTACTGGGGCCCAATGGGGCGGGCAAATCCACCACCCTCGAAATTATTGAAACGCTGCGCCCCAAAACCAGCGGTACTGTTTCAGTGGACGGACTTTGCCTTGATAAACAACCTCACGAAATCAAAAAAATTATCGGTGTGCAGTTGCAAACCAGCGGGTATTACCCCGGACTGAACCTGCTGCAGCTGATCGAACTCTTTTCCGGTTTATACAACCGTGATGTAGACCCGATGGAGCTCCTGGATATGGTGAACCTCCGGGAAAAAGCAAAGTCAAAAGTGAAGGAACTCAGCGGCGGCCAGAAACAACGTTTCTCCGTAGCCACCACATTAATCAACCAGCCCCGTATTATTTTCCTGGATGAACCCACTACCGGGTTGGATCCGCAGGCCAGGCGCAGTCTCTGGGAACTGGTCAAACAGATTCGTGATAAAGGCACCACGGTCATCATCACCACACATTATATGGATGAGGCGGAATACCTCTGTGACCGGGTAGCTATTATTGACTCAGGGAAAATTATCGCCATGGATGCTCCCGATAAACTGATAGATGAGCTGATTGCCACTGGTTTTGAAAGGCCAAAAGAAATGAAGATGGCCAACCTGGAAGATGTGTTTATCAAACTCACCGGTCATTCCCTTCGGGAAGGATAAACAATAAAATACCCAAGCAATAATTATATGAGAAAACAAATCGCAGCAGCTAACTGGAAAATGAATCTTACTTATCAGCAGGGAGAAAAACTGCTGGATGAAATTCTGAAAGCAGGATTTGATTTAAAAGAACACCAGTATGCCCTGTTTGCCGTACCCTTTCCTTACCTGCTGATGACCCGGAGTGAAGTAGAGGAGGAGTTCAGTTCGCATTTTGCTGCTGCAGCACAGAATTGTCATCATAAGAAGAGCGGTGCTTTTACCGGTGAAGTGTCTGCAGAAATGCTGCATTCAATGAATATCAATTATTGTGTTGTCGGGCACAGTGAAAGAAGAGAATACAATGGAGAAACCAATAGTATCCTGGCTGAAAAAGTAAATGCCTGTCTCGACAATTTCATCACCCCGGTTTTTTGCTGTGGTGAACCCCTTTCAATCCGGGAATCTGGAACACAAAACGACTACGTAGCCGCCCAGCTTAAAGAATCACTTTTTCATCTGCCTGCTGAAAAAATCAGCACCCTGATTATTGCCTATGAGCCGATCTGGGCTATTGGAACCGGGAAAACGGCTTCCACCGCACAGGCACAAGAAATGCACCAGTATTTACGTTCTGTACTGGCTGACCAGTATGGAAAGGAAGTGGCTGACTTAATCCCTATCCTCTACGGAGGAAGTGTAAAAGCGGCCAATGCAAAGGAACTGTTTGCCTCCCCTGATGTGGATGGCGGACTGGTAGGTGGTGCTTCCCTGGTGGCGGCAGAATTTGTGGAGATTATCCGGGCATTGAAATAATCAGATCCTCTTTATCGCATCCGTTTTTAACATAGTAATCCAGCGCAGGAACCAGGTGCTGCTCAGCTTCCTGAAGATAAGGGCCGTTGTGAACGGTCGCCAGATTTTTCCACTGGATACCACAGGGCCGGTACTGATTTCTGTGGACCAGAATAATCCCCGCATTGTAATCACTGATGGGTATCATATTACCACCCCGCTGAAGCTGGTGTACAAAGACGTGAATACTTATTTTTTTAAAGTGAGTTGTGCGATCAACGATACCGAATTGCTGGTTGGATTTTTGATGCTGGCTGCCTTTTACCTGGGAGGACTGTATAGCGGTCTCCTGATCCTGAAAGTATTCAGTTTCCTGCCCCTGGTGTACCTGCTGCTGTTTTATTACCTGAACCGAAAAGATTTTCTGAAACTGGTTCCTGTTATCCGTTAGCGATTGCCGGTATGACCGGCGGAATATCCACAAGGTCAAATTCATTCAGCTTATTAATGTGCAGCACTGTTTTCTTTTTATCATTGCTGGGTTCATACATCATACGGAATTTACCACCCCAAACAATTTCACTGCTGATATAAGAGGTTCGGCTGACCACGGTATTGGAAAATACATTGTCGAAGGCTTTTACAAAAACCATGATTTCAATATCAGTATTCCGGATATCTTCTTTGGACATACCCACAAAAGGACTGTCTTCCGTAATGGGATGCACCAGGGTCCAGCTCAGGGCCAGTCCGTCAATCTTGGCCAGTTGCAGCGGAAGATTGAAAAACTGATCCGTGAGTTTACCGTTTTCCTCGGTTGTAATGGCCATCGTCACTTTTACTTCTACTTCAGAGAGAGCATTATTTTTAAAGGAAACCAGTCTGAACATGAACGCGGTTCCGTTTTTGAATGGCGCAATGAGCGCCTGGTCACTAAACCGGAGAAAGGCCGCTGGTTTTGAAAAACGGCCATAGAATAATCCTGTGGCAATGGCAAAACTTAATAAACCCAGGAAAGCTTCAAAGGTGGAGACTGTGCTGGCCGCAAAACCAACCGGACTGATCCTGCCGTACCCAACGGTGGTAAAAGTCTGGGCACTGAAGAAGAATACTTCCGAAAAATTTTTCAGATTGGATCCACTGTTGATACCACCCAGGTGATCAATGCCAATCAGGTAATAAATTCCGGCGAAGACAAGGTTGACTCCTATATAAATGGCGAGAAGGATCAGCAGGAACTTGCTTCTTTTCATCTCCAGCAGGGTATGATACCAGCTGTACCGGTTCAACAGACCGACTCCTCGTTTGGTTACATTGGGCTTACCGTCCCGGTTGATAAACCTTCCTCCGGTACTGGTACTGTTATTGCTGAATCCGGTATTTTCCTCCTGTTTCAGCTTATTTTTTTTCAAAAATGCCATAATCAAATGTAGGTTGAAGCTTTGCTATTCAACAACCCTTTGTTCCTGATTTTGTTCACAGCCCGCCAAAGGCTATTTTTATTGCCTGATGCCAAGAAGGAAAATATTATGGCTTTGCAGCTGGTATCCCGGCAAAACGGATCCTTTTAACGGGGATTTTATCCAGCGTCATGCCAGGGCGGCTGCTATCTTTTGTGATATTCATGTTATTCACCTGGCCCCGGTACCTCAAAAACCGGAATCTGGGCATGAAACGGAATGGCGCCATGAAAATGGATTGACTGAACAACTGGTTTATTATTTTAAAAGCGAAACCAGTTCCGGGAAGCTACTGGCCCATTACCGCTGGTTAAAATTATATAAAAAGATATTGCAGGATTATATCATCAGGAACGGTAAACCAGACCTTGTTCATGTACATATTCCAATGAAAGCCGGGATTCCTGCGCGATGGTTTCAGAAGCGATACCGTATTCCATTTTTGATTACCGAGCACTGGGGAATTTATAATGAGGTGGCGGAGGACAGGTTTTGCCTGCGCAGTTTTTTGTTCCGGTACTTAACCCGGAAAATATTTTCCGAAGCAGCCGCATTTATTTCAGTCAGCCGTTTTCTTGCAGAGGGCGTGAATCAACAGGTAATCCGAAAAGAGTATGAAGTGATTCCAAATGTGGCAGATACTTCTCTTTTTAATTTCAGGGAGAAGGAGAAAGGCGCCTTCCGCTTTATCCATGTTTCGAATATGGTGCCACTGAAAAATGCAGGCGGGATTCTACGGGCATTTGTCGCCATGCAAAAGGAATACCCCGATAGTACGCTGTTGATGGTGGGTGACAGAGAACCCGCTATCAGGGAACTGGCTGCACAACTCAATCAAATACCCGGTAGCATTCAGTTTACTGGTGAAATCCCTTATGAACAGGTGGCAAAAGCGATGCAGGAGTCAGATTGCCTCTTGCTATTCAGTCATATCGAAAACTCACCCTGTGTAATCGGAGAAGCATTGTGCTGCGGACTGCCGGTGATTGCCAGCAGGGTAGGAGGCATCCCTGAATTAATTAAGGAAGATAATGGAATACTGGTGCCGGCCGCCAATGAAAACGCATTAGTGGAGGCAATGAAACAAATCAGGCAAAAGAAATTGCATTTTAACCGTCAGATAATTGCTAAAGATGCGGCCAGCCGTTTCAGTTATGAAACAGTAGGTAAACAACTGTTAGATCTTTACAACCGGCTTTTAGCGAATACCTGATCAGCCTTTGAGTTTCTTCACCAAATCAATATACTCCTGCATGGCGGCTTCAGTTGATTTGCCTTTTAAAGCAGCCCAGGCATCGTATTTGGCTTTACCCACAAAATCAAAGGGGTTGGAGGGTGGATCACTGTTCACATCCCCGCTACTGCCTTGCTTGTACAGGGAATAGAGTTGTAGCAGTACATCATTACCGGGTTTTTCGGTCAGGGTTTTACTGTCAGCAGCCGCTTGTTCAAATTGTGTTTTCAGGTCCATAAGTTTTTCAATTAACTGGTTCTGGCATTATCAATAAATGCTGATTTGACATCGTTTTTATTCTCAATGATTTTGAAAAATTCATCCAGGTAACGGATCATGCCGTTTTTGATTTTATCCGGCAGCAGGGTAAAATTCCGGATCACCCCCAGGATATTCTCTTTTTTGGCCCTGAATAAATCAAGGGTCTCCTGGATTTCTTCCATATTTCTGGGGAAACCGCGATAAACCCTTTCGGTCACTTTTTCAGTACCAATCACATCTGCAGGAACAGCATAGCTGGCATCCACGAGGCCGCAATAATCAAAATCGTAAGGAACAGCATAAGGCATCAGTGCAGGATTGTCCCGGCTGAATACCAGTTCGATATTATGATTATTGGGAACAGACCAGTCGGTATTTCCAATCATGTATTCAAAAATCGCAACCCTTGTCATGGTTTTTCGGTCAGTGGCTTCGGTGAGAATCTGTCCATGCGTTCTTTTCTTACAGCCGTTCCTCCGGGCCATGTCTCCATCATCTTCCATCAGAAAGGAATATTGCGTAAAGGATTTAAACTTGCCCTTACTATCGTTGAAAGTGGTTTTAACCAGCCTTACACGCAGACTGAAATCGGTGAGCTGATTATATAATTTGTATACCAGGAATTCTTTCAGGATCAGTTCCTCGTCAGCTGCGGCTCCTCCGCAGGGGATCACCAGTTTCAGTTTGCCCAGGGAAGATAAACGTACTGCACCGGCATTCCGGAACTGCATCATGATCGGAGGGATCCGACAATAACCTCTTCTGAATTTACCCCTTGGCCCCACCTGGATGGGTTCCTCGATGACGGTTCCATCCGGAAATTTTAAACTGGCCGTAGCCGGCTGAAACACATCCTGGCCTTTTTCATTTTGTAAGGCCTTGATATCCGTGGTCAGTTGCATTTCGATAGCCACTTCATCCGAAAAGAATTGTAAGCTGTCTACCTGCTGGGCCTTCAACTGGTTACCAGCTGTACCACAGATCAAAATGGTGGTTAAAAAAAGAAATAACCTGTTCATATGCACTATTTTTTGGTGGTGATTATCTGATTCAGAAAATTACGAAATAGTTGCAGGTATCAGCCTTTATTTCAATACTTCTTCTATCACATGGCCGATATTCCCGCTGGGCATCTGTATCCGGAGCATGGCCGAAATGGTCGGAGCAATATCTGTCATTGCTGTTTCCCGGTTCAGTTTTCCTTTCCGGATGCCCCAACCATACCAAAGCAGGGGGATATGACTGTCATAAGGATACCAAAGCCCGTGCGTAGTACCTGTATTGCTCCAGGCATCAATATAATTGGGCTTGATCAGGAACTGAATCTCTCCGCTTCTGTTAGCGAAGTAGCCGTTATTCAGCATGACCCGTATTTTTTCCGGAAGCGGAATTTTGTTCATGTCCTCCACGGGAAAAGCCCTGGTCACTCCCGGCTCCTTCATCAGTCTGCTGATGATCCAGTTCGTAATTTCCTTTTTATCCAGCTTTGCAGAATCCATGGCAGGATGATTCAGGGCAAGCTGGTAATTATCATCGTACAGAATGATATTCCCGATTCCGTATTTTTCCTTCAACTGGAGATTTATATCCTTCGTAACATTATTCATTACAATTCTTCCCCTGGAATCTTATGTTCTGTCATGAACTCAGGAATATTGGCCACCCCATGGTCAGCTGTCAGGAAAACGGTATACTGTCCAGCACCGACTTTTTATCCAGGAAATCAAAAAATGCACCCAGTTCCTGGTCTAAGCGCAACATCCCATCTTCAGCTTCAAGCGAATTGGGCCCGTAGGAATGACCGATATAATCAGGTGAAGAGAAACTAATGGCGAGCAGGTCAGTAATATTATCAGCTCCCAGTTGTTCACCGAGTATGGCTGCTTTGGCAAACTCAGCAGTCAGACTGTTGCCCATTGGGGTAGTGGAAATTTTCCCAAAATCCTTTCCGGCAAAACCACTCAGGTCATAGGGAAATTTATTTCCATTCAGGGCTTTTGCTTCATAGTCTTTTTCATCAGCCGTGCTTTGCAGATAAGTAGTTGCCGGGTAAAGTAATTTCCAGCCATCCTGGTAATATTTATTGACCATTTTCCGGCTATTGAATGCATCTACCCAGGCCGGGAGTGCTTTCATATAATAATCAGAAGTGATCCAGTCACCCACACTGTTATCATACCAGTATGCCGCATCGGCACTATGACCTGCCGGTAAAATGCCCCCGCGGTCCTTGATGGCAATACCCACCACCTTGCTTTGGAAATTGGTGGCAATTTTTAATTCATCACCAATCGTTGTACTCAGCATATTCCGCGGACTCATTTTGCCCTGCGAAGATTTGCTGCCCACAGTATTCACGGTATTGTCTTCGGCACAATACACAGATCGCATTTTTCTTTGTCCCACCAGTAATTCCCGGCAATACCATTAATCGCAGGAACGGATCCGGTATAAACGGAACTATGTCCACAACCCGTATAAGTAGGTGTATAAGGAATCATTGCATTTTCACAGCTGAACCCATTGTTCAGCATTCTTTTGAATCCGCCATTGGGCGCATACCGGTCATAGTATCTGTATAAATAATCCCAGCGCATCTGGTCTACCATTATACCGACTACCAGTTTGGGTCTTTGCAGATTATTTTGGGCCTTTCCCTGCGCAAAAAGCAAAAATGAGAGGGCTGCTACTATTATTCTTTGCATGAAACCATGTTTGCGCAAATGTAAGCTTTTGATCATTTCCGGATGATGAACGAATGATGACGTTTATTTTGTCCGCCGGGCTGCCTGCCCTACATTTATGATATGAAAACAATCGGATTAATTGGGGGGCTTACCTGGCACTCTTCGGCAGATTATTACCGCTATTTCAACCAGATGGTCAATCAGCGGCTGGGAGGGGAGGAGGCAGCACAGATCATCCTGTATTCGGTCAATTTCGGTACGATCAAGAAATTAACGCTGGCGGATGACTGGGACGGTGTTGCAGAGATTATTACATCGGCTGCTGTGCGTACAGTGGAAGCAGGGGCAGATTGCATCCTGCTTGGTGCCAATACCATGCATCATATTGCAGATAAGGTAGCGGCGTCCATCAGGGTACCATTGATACATATTGCAGATGCCAGTGCTGCAGCCATCCGGGAAAAAGGGCTGGATACGGTAGCACTGCTGGGAACAAAGTATACGATGCAAATGGATTTTTACCGGGACCGGCTGATGAAAAAAGGAATCAGGGCCATCATTCCTGATGAAGAAGGCATCCGTTATGTGAATCAAAGTATTTATGAAGAACTCGATAAGGGAATGTTTCTGGAGGATACCCGTGCGCAATATGTCCGGATCATCGGGCAGTTGATGGAACAGGGAGCAAAAGGAGTGATCCTGGGATGTACAGAAATCCCCCTGCTGATTAAACAGGAGCATTCACCGGTTCCGGTTTTTGACACCGCCTGGTGGCATGCCAAAGCCGCCGTTGATTTTGCACTGGCTGATTAATTTACGATGGGTGTATTCCTGATTGGGGTGCAGTGCTCAGACAGAATCTTCACCTTTCCCTCGTGTTTGACGATGGTAATACTGCAGCGTTGCTTATCGTCAAAATTCTGACCATGATAAACTCCTTTTCCCTGCCAGGTGGTATTGACTACAGCTGTATTCCCTTCCAGCATCACTGTGTAGGATTCCCGCTCCATATTCTGGAGGGTGTATACATTGGAGCCTGCCGTTTTTACCAGGCTGGCGCGGTCGAATGTGTGTCCGCTCTGGGTGAAATAAACGTATTTATCTGAGAGCACGGAATCAACCAGCTTTGCATCTTTCATCTTCCAGCCTTGGTCAAATTTTTCAATCACCGATAATACTTCCTGTTCCGTTAAATTTTCTTTAGAAGAACAGGAACAAAAGAGTAAAAGGAACAAAAAACCGGGAATCATTTTTTTCATAGCCTGCAAAAATACGGCAGTCGCTGTTACTGTCAAAAGACAGGATGACTATTCATCAGGCACATCTTCTGAAAGCGAGGGCAGAAAGCAGGCAAAGTCCACCTACTATCCACCACAGTGCAGTAAAACCCCAATGCTGTGCTATCTGGGCGCCTCCGGTGGGTCCCAGTATCTGGGCAATCGACCAGGCCATGGTATAAATGGCGGCATACTGGCCACGGTTTCCAGCCTGAGTCCGGCTGATCCAATAACTGTTCATAAAGGGCAGGGCCAGGATCTCACCCAATGTTACGACCAGGATCATCGCTGTACAGGTAAGTATACCCGCACCGGGTAAATTTAATAGCATAAAGGAAATGCCGATAAACAAAACGCCAATCGTAAAGTAAAACTGATTTCTTCTTCTCCCTTCCAGTTTATATACTATCACCATCTCAAACAGGGCGATCAGGATCCCGTTGGCTGCCATAATTATTCCGATTTCCAACTCAGAGAGATGGACATCCTTTCTGAAAAAAACCGGCAGATTGGTAAAGAGCTGGAAAAAGCAGGTGGCAAAGAGTACCGTAGCCGCTACAAAAAACATAAAATCCTGATCGAGGTAGGCCGGCTTTGACACTTCAGCATTTTTTTGATGATGGGCCGGCTGAAAGCTGGCCGGTCTTAATAAGATCCACAATAATAACGCGGCTCCCAGGTTCGTGAATCCATCTACCCAAAAAAGGAGTTCATAGTTAATACCTGCCAGATAGCCCCCCAGGGCACTCCCGACCGCCCAGCCAATATTGATGGCAAGCCGGTTCACCGCATAGGAGCGGGTCCTGTTTTCTTCCCGGCTGTAAAAAGCAATGGCCGTGGAATTAGCCGGTCGGAAAGCTTCGTTTACAAAACTGAGCAGGAAAGTAAAAAGACAAATAAACGGATAGGCATTCATCTGGCCCAGTATAAAAAACAGGAGGCCTCCACCGGTAAGGGTGATCAGCTGTACCGGGTAAAACCCAAAGCGGTCGGTCATTTTTCCTCCCAGCCAGGCACCGGTGAATGCACCGGCACCAAAAAACCCAAATACAATTCCTGCTTCTCCCACCGTATAACCCATTTCGGGCCTGGTAAGATATAAAGTCATAAAAGGCACAACCATGGTCCCGCTCCGGTTGATGAGCATGATAAAAGACAGGAGCCAGGTTTCCCTGGAAAGACCCCGATAAGCATTATGATATGTGCGGGCAGTTTGGCGGATCATGTGAGCAGACAAATTTACTCCTTTGTCAATGACATTGGCAACGAACTCTTCTTTTATTGCGATTCAGTTTTTACAGTGTTTAAACTCCATTTTTTTGAGTACATTCAATTTTTAAAAAAACAACCAACATGAAACAGTTTTTTCTTGTGGCAGCCATCAGTTCAACCGTGTTGCTGCTGAGCAATTGCGGACCTTCGAAAAAAGCAGGTACAGCTTCAGTCCCCGTTCCTAAAATGACTTATGAAACCAATTTGCAGGCTGTTATTGCAGACAAATGTGCCCCCTGTCATATCCCTTCAAAAGGTGGTAACAAGCGGGCCTATGATAATTTCGCCAATGTAAAATCAGATATAGATGAGATTATACGCAGGATAGACCTCAATCCGGCAGATCGTGGATTCATGCCATTCCGCAAACCGGCAAAATTGAACGACAGCACTATCAATCTGTTCAAACAATGGAGAACGGACGGACTGATGGAAAAATAAGAATGGAATTACTTCAATTCTCTTTCATCATATTGTAAAGCTCCCGGGTCCAGGTTGTCTTTATCAGGGTAAACGAGAATTCAGTACCGGTTTGCTGCCACTCAATGAGCAGGTAGTCTTCAAACCGCGAAACATACTGACTCTCGTTTATCTTTTTCCATTGATAAGATGTTACGGATAGCAGCCTGTTCAATTCGTTACGGACACAGGTTTCACAGGTTGAAACCGTCATTTCTGTGAAACAGGCTCCGGACTTGTCATCAAAACCGTATTCATACCGGATGCTTTGACCTGAACTATCCCTGGTTGACATGACCAGCCGCTCATTTTGTTTGTCAAACTCAAGTTTGGATGATGGGCTGTTCTTAATGAATTGTTGCAGATGATCCATTAATACCTGGCGGGATTTGCCCAAATTCTTTTGAGCACTGAGGGCCATTGGAATCAGTAAAAAAAGCAGGAGTAAAGATCGCATCATGGTACCGTTTTCAGTTAGTGATGCGCAAAGGTACTGTAAGGTTGTATAAACAGAAATTTATGAGAACCTGGGTTCTAGTCCCAGGTGTATCTCCAGCTACCGTCCTTCTGTTTTTTCCAGACGGTATGAAAAACGCCGGTACTGGTATGTACAGCGCCAAGACTGTCAGTGGAACTCCATTCATACCGGCCAAAAGTATACCCCAAATCCCCTGATCCGGAGGCTTCGACGAAGTCGGGACTCCATTTAACCCTCGCGGTATTAAAATAGGGAGCACTGTAAAAATTCCGGATGCCTTCTTTCCCCTTGATGAGGGAGTCATTGCCTCTTTTGATAACAGCAGCAGTATCTGCAAAAAACCAGAATGCAGTGGCAATGCCTTTTTCGGCTGCCATTTTCTCAAAAGCTTTTTCTGCAGCTGTGATTTCGGATGCTGCCTGACTTTTCTGATTTGTTTCCTGGCTGGTACAGGCAGGAAAACCTAAGGCAATGATGAATATGAAGAAAAGTGGTTTCAAATTCTGCATTTACCAACCCAGCAGATCAATCATACCTTTGATGGTAAACCCTACTCCAATAGTGGTCAAACCGTACATGACAAAACGGATATCCCCGCCATTATTATAGAGGAAAAAGGTAAGCATACAACCAAATACCAGGAGAAAAATACCAGTACCACAGCAGAGAAAACCATTTTTTCTCCGCTTATTAGTCCGGATCTGTTTTACATGATTGATAAGGTCCTGCAGCAAATTCTCTGCAGCTCCTTTTTGTCTGAGTTCCAAACTGACTTCTTCTTCATTAAATCCTCTCCTGAAAAGAGAATGTGCCTCCCTGGCCAGGTCGGCGGGAAATGATTGATTCATGCGGCAAGCTTTCCGTTAAATTACAGATTTCCTATAATATGAACCAAATCGACATTTTTTGGAGTGATCGGGGGTAATGGCAAAATTGATTAAGTGTTAATACTTATTCCGATTGAAATCATCAACCGGAGCATCCCAAACTGCAATGAATTTTGCCAGTAAAGTTTTTTTTGGTTGTATTTTAGGCGATAGTATTCAGCAGCTTGCACCATTTCACACCACCAGTATGACCAATTTTGAAACCAGGTATAAATTCCTGTTACAGCTCGCCTCAGACGGGCTGATTATTTACGACAAGGAAGGGAAAATCATTGATTTTAATGAAGGCGCATATACGCACCTGGGTTATTCCAGGGAGGAATTTGCCGCATTATATGTTCAGGACCTCATTCTGGAAGCGGACATGAAAAAAAGGCCGCTTGATTTTAATGCAATCAGCGTTGCTGGTAAAGTAACTGATTACAGAAAAATCAGGACCAAAGACAAAGGGATTTATGTGATAGAAGTAAGCACGGTGATGCTGCCGGATGGAAACTATATGGCACTGGCTAAGGATATTACTGAAAAAGCCAGGATCGAGAATGATCTGAAAATGAAAGACCATGCCATCGCTTCTGCTGTATCCGGTATCGGTATCGCCGATTTACAAGGACAAATTATTTACGTGAATGAAGCAGTTTGTAAACTGTGGGGTGCAAAAAACCGTGAAATGTTCATTGGAAGAAATGTGGCTGAAATGTTTGATTCTGTTCAGATCAATGAGATGATGTCGCAGGTAGTTGAAAAAGGGGTAGAATACCGTGAAACAAAAGCAAGGCGGCTGGATGGTAGTTTATTTGATGTGGCCTATACAGGAAGTACTGTAAGAAACAAATACGGTCAGCCGCTGTTTTTATTCGGTTCATTTATTGATATTACTTCCCGCAAGCAGGCCGAAAATAAATTGTCGGAAAAGTATGCCCAGTTCAAATTTTTGTATGAGTTAACTGATGCTATCAGCCGGGCCAATGAACTGGATGATATTTATGAATTGACCATCCGGGGTCTCCTGCAACAGGTAAACGCCGACCGGGCATCCATTCTTCAGTTTAATGATAAAGGGGTATTGGAGTTCAGGGCTTCCTTTGGTTTATCAGAGCATTATAAAGAACTGGCTGCCCATCACTGTCCATGGGAAAGAGATGTAAAGGATCCTGTTCCCATCCTGGTAGAAGATGTTGCTTACGATGAAAGCCTGCGTGATTTTTTACCTACCATCAAAAAAGAAGGAATCACCGCCTTAGGATTTATTCCACTGGTTTATTCTGGCAGGCTCCTTGGAAAATTCATGGTGTATTATAACCAGGTGCACGTTTTTACAGAAGAGGAAATCAGGCTGTTACAGACCATTGCGAGTGAAGTGGCTTTTGCCATCGGGGAAAAAATGAGTGAACTGGCCCTGCGTGACAGTGAACAGCTTTACCGGAACGTTGTGGATAGCAGTAAGGAAGTGATTTTCCAGCTCGATCCCGGCGGACACTGGATTTTTTTGAACAGGGCCTGGACGGAAATATTCGGTTATACCAGGGAAGAAAGTCTTGGGAAAAGTTTTATAGCTTTTATTCATCCGGATGACCGGGAAAAGACCAGTGAACTTTTTCAGCGGATCTTTATTCAGACTTCACAACCCCATTCATTGGAATTGCGGATGATCACCGCATCAGGACAGGTTTGCTGGATCGAATTCAACGGAAGTACATTACAGGATGATAAAGGTTCGATCATCTGCGTATCAGGCATCCTGCATGATATCACCGCCTCCAAACTGGCCAGAGAGGAAATCATCAGGGAGAAAGACCTGTCAGATTCCATCATCAATACATTGCCGGGAATTTTTTATATCTATAACAGTTCCGGACAGTTTTACCGCTGGAACCATAATCTGGAAAAAGTAACCGGATATAGTACTGAGGAAATTGCAGGTATGTCGCCCCTTAGTTTTTTTGCAGAACCTGACCAGGATTATATGGCGGAAAAAAGCAAGCTGACATTCATAGATGGGACAGCCAGTGCAGAGTCATTTCTTTATACAAAACAGCAGGAAAAAATTCCTTATTATTTCAATTGCATCCTTGTTAATTATCAGGGAGAACGTTGTGCCATGGGGATGGGGATTGATATGACAGAAAGGAAAAAAGTGGAAAAACAGCTGGAAGAATCCACTTTACAATTAAGGGAATTATCGGCACACTTGCAGGATGTCAGGGAAGAAGAAAGAGCCACGATTGCCAGGGAAATTCATGATGAACTGGGGCAACAATTGACCGTTCTGCGTTTTGATATGTCCTGGATCGAATCCAGGATAAAAGCAGAAGATCCGCTGCTTCGGGAAAAAATGGAAAATATACAGGCCCTGCTCGAGAAAGCCATGTTTACCGTACGAAAACTTTCATCCGAGCTGCGTCCTAGTATGCTGGATGACCTGGGGCTGGCCGACACCATCGAGTGGTACCTGCAGGATTACAGAAGCCGTTTTGGCATCCAGACTTATTTTCAAAATGAACTGTTGCACGAACAGGTGCCTGATAAAGCAAGAACCGCATTATTCCGGATTTTCCAGGAATCACTCACAAATGTTATCCGCCATGCGAGGGCCAGTAAAATATGGGTGAATCTCAGTTCTACGGATGATATTGTGGTGCTGCGGATTGTTGATAATGGCTGTGGTTTTAATATGGAAGAAGTAGCGAGAAAGAAAACACTTGGATTGATCGGAATGAAGGAAAGATCATTGTTAATGGGGGGGAAGTGCCAGGTGGAAAGTCAGAAAGGAAATGGGACTGTGATTACTGTAACTGCTTCCCTGACACCTGTTGTATCCGCTTTATAAAATAACAGTGCCGCCCGAAGGCGGCACTGCATGGTTATTGATATTGTCAGAATCTTTGACGATCATTTCCCCTGCCACGGTCACGATCCCGATCTCTGTCATTGTCATCATTGCGGCCTTTTTCATACCAGTCATCATCATCCCTTTCAAAACGGCCAAATCCATTTACTTCTTTGATTCGGACATCACCAAAGCGGTTGATGAGAATCCTGATATCATTCCTCTTCAGGAAAAAGGAAGTCGAGCTGACCATTTTTTCTCTTTGCTGGTAATAACCCCGGCGCATTTCAAACACCTGTACAGAGTGGTAACCTTTTGACAGGTTGCGCAGGCTGATCTGGCTGTTATTACTGAAGAAAGCCTTTCCGTCGATCACTACTTTGTAGTTGCTCATGCTGGTGAGTGTAACCACAGGCCTGGGATCGGCCGCCAGTAAGGCGAAGGAAAGAAACAGGCCGCTCAAGAGAGTAAAAATCTTTTTCATAGTACGTTCAATTTAATTGTGTTGTCCGGCATCCCGGGCGATGGCTGGACTTTTTTGTTTGTTGCCCGGTTACTGGTATAATTCCAAACAGGATGCCAGTATGCCAATTCCGGTAAAATAAATTGTTAATGCATCAATCTGAATAGAAAGACATACTTAGAATGAACTCTTCATTGTAAAAGATTATCTTAAAAACAGCATGGCTGCGCTGGTTTTTTAAATTGACACCTGTAGCAGATTACAGCTTTACTGATGCGTTTGCAGAAAAAAATAAAGAGAATAATTTTCTAAGGAATGATGGAGCAGCAGATTGAAACTGTCTATTTACTCCTTTGGGTATAGATCCTTAGCCTGACAAATGGTTATAGATCTTTTTGAAGGATCACAAAATGAAATGGAATTTTAACGATCTCGTAGGAGGGCGCTGTGTAAGATGCTGTCATACCGGTATCATAGTATCCACGGCGCAGGTACCAGTCGATTAATTCTTTCCGCAAATGAATTACCCGCATAATGATGGACCGGCAACCCATCTGCCTGGCCTGATCTTCTGCTGCCAGCATCAATTGCTTACCGGTTCCACGGGTCTGCAGATCCGGATGCACACTCAGCATACCCAGGTATAATTGATCCCCCCGCTTTTCCAGAAAAACAGATCCTTCTGTTTGCTGTTCTTCATTAACTGATAGCAAAAAAACAACCCCCGGTTTTTGGATCAGGGCTTCCAGATCGGGGAGGAGGATCCGGTACTCACCGCCAATAATATCCGCTTCCGTTGTCCAGCCTTTCTTAGATTGATCTCCACGGTAAGCACTGTTAATCAGCTTCACCATCTCAGGAGCATCGGTCAGTTGGGCAATTTTGATAGGCATGAAACAAAGGTAGGCAGCGTTTTTAAAAAAATAGTAGCGGAATGTTTACAGGTAAGTCCGGATCATTTCCTCCAGTGTTTCAGGAAAACCCTCACTTACCAATACTATATTACCAGTTCGGTTAACAAGAATATAAAGTGGAACAGCCTGCAGGGAAAAATTATTTTTCATTTGCTCATTGCCCAGCGCCATTTTGAAACCGGGTTTGATTTTTTCTAATAATAACCTGGCCGTTTTCAGGTGCTCCGTCTGGTGGATGATGCCAATCACTTCCAATCCCGATGATTTGTATTTTTCATACAGCTCCTTAACCCGGGGCATGGAAGCCACGCAGGGACCACACCATACTTCCCAAAAATCAAGTAAAATTAGTTTGCCTTTGAAGTCATCGGAGCTGAGAGGGCTGCCATCAAATCCTGTCAAACTGAAAGCAGGCAATTTTTTTCCCTGCAGGGCGAGTAGCTGTTTGTTAGGTGCATCCTCTTCCGGTTTATATCCTGCCGGATATCTCTCCTGTGAAAAATCATAAGCGATTCCTTCTTCATTGACCTGAATCCTGGAAACACTGTAATAAAGATCCTGCACTTTCCCCAAAGTTTCCTGGTGCTGTCTCACTGCGACAGGCAGGAAAGTTTTTTTGCTGATCGTGAGCTCCTTTGATCTTTTGATCACATCATAACGGGTAATATCAGGGAGCAATATCCTGAGATAATAATGCTGATCATCTTCATGAACCCGGAAACCGGTTGCCGTACTGGTATCTATCCGCATCAAATCCTTCCAGATCAGTTGCCCACCCGGGTATCCCATGATGGCATCCAGCATTTCAGGTTGACTGTATTTTGTAAACTCCTTTTTCTCATGATCAATAAAGAAACTGTATTGTCCATCATAGATACTGGCGGTGCGGCCATTCTCAGGAGCTGCAAAAAAACGAAAGCCAAAGATCCGGTCAGCGGTATCTGCTGTAAGAGACACCCAACCCTGCATGGTTCTTATATGACCAGTTACAAGTGTATCATGTCTTACTGTATATGCCCGGATATGCTTTATTGGCTGCTGTGCCTGAATGATCCCGCTTATAATTTTTTCTGGTTCCTGGGCATATAAGGCGGTTTGAAATATAAGTATTACCAATAGCAGGATAAATCGCATGGCCTTTTTAATATTCAAAGTACGAAATGTTTCGTTTATTATAAGATATTTCAGATTATTCAGGAAGGGAGGTTCATTGTAGTTACTGACGGATCCTGAAAAGGGATTTCATTACTGACAAACATAACCACCATCTGCACTCAGCAGGCTGCCGGTTACAAAAGAACTTTCATCGGATAACAGAAAAGCTACCGCAGCTGCAATCTCCTCCGGCTTACCGATCCTGCCAGCGGGTTGAATTGTATTCAGGTCTGACATAATTTTTTGAGTGTCCTGCCCGCTGATCCGGGCATAGTGATCTACCGCTTTATCCAGCAGGGGAGTATCAATGGTACCCGGACAAATACAATTCACCCGGATATGAAAAGGGGCATAATCAATCGCCGTGCTTTTGGCCAGTTGCGCCACGGCGCCCTTGGTCATTCCATATGCAGAGCTGCTGGCCTTACCCACAAAACTCTGATCGGAACCCATGAGAACGATACTCCCTTTCTGCTGCTCCCGCATATGAGGAAGTACAGCCTGCAAAATGAAATAAGTTCCCTTGATATTAATATCCACCAGGCGATCCAGTTCCTCGTCACTGGTTTGTTCAATGGTCGCAAACAAATGCACCCCCGCATTGGAAAATAGCAAATCAATCCGGCCTTCGGTATTTACAATCTGCTGAACAGCCTCGCGGATGGCCTGCCGGTCACGCATATCACAATGGATATACACTCCGATCTCATCATTCTGCTCCATGATATCCAGGTTATAAACCCTGCATCCCTTTTGATGCATCAGTAAACGGGTTGCTTTTCCAATACCGGATGAGGCGCCGGTAATAATCAGAACGGGTTGGTTGGTAGGCATGAAAATTGTTTCTGCAGGGAAGTTAGGAAATTAAGGGTAGGCGGACTTCTGCGGCCCGGTTTTTCCCGTTCAGACAAAGCTTCAGGCTGGCCTAAAAACCGTACCTTTGCACCTCTTGAAAAATCCTGCCGATTGGCAGGCAGGGAGGCATCAAACACATGAAGAATATTCGTAATTTTTGTATCATCGCTCATATTGATCATGGTAAATCAACCCTGGCCGACAGGCTCTTACAAAGTACCGGCACGATCACGGACCGTGATATGATGGACCAGGTGCTGGATGATATGGACCTGGAAAGAGAAAAAGGGATTACTATCAAAAGCCATGCAATCCAGATCAATTATAAACACAAAGACGGACAGGAATATATCCTGAACCTGATTGATACACCCGGCCACGTGGACTTTAGCTACGAAGTGAGCAGGGCCCTCGCTGCCTGTGAAGGATGTCTTCTTTTAGTGGATGCAACACAAGGTATTCAGGCGCAGACTATCAGCAACTTATATCTGGCAATTGACAATGATCTTGAGATCATTCCTGTTGTCAATAAAATTGATATGGACGGCGCCATGATTGAAGAAGTGGAGGACCAGATTGTGGAGCTGATCGGTTGCAAAAGGGAGGATATCCTGCATGCAAGTGGTCGTACCGGTCTGGGCGTGGATAAAGTACTGGAATCAATTGTTGAAAGAATTCCGGCCCCAAAAGGTGATCCGCAAGCACCACTTCAGGCCCTGATCTTTGACTCTGTATTCAACTCCTTTCGCGGGATCATCGTTTATTACCGGATCCTGAATGGCTCCATCAAAAAAGGTGACCAGGTTAAGTTTGTCAGTACCGGTCAGGTTTATGGGGCTGATGAAGTGGGGATTTTGAAATTGAAAATGACAGAAAAACCGGCCGTGATGACCGGTGATGTGGGATATATCATTACAGGGATCAAAGTGGCCAAGGAAGTAAAAGTGGGTGATACCATTACCCTGGCCAATAACCCGAATCCACAAATGATCCAGGGCTTTGAAGAAGTAAAGCCCATGGTATTCGCCGGTATTTTCCCGGTGAATACAGATGATTTTGAGGAACTGCGTGACTGCATGGATAAACTCCAGCTCAATGATGCCTCACTGACCTATGAACTGGAAACTTCTCAGGCCCTGGGCTTTGGTTTCCGTTGCGGATTCCTGGGAATGCTGCACATGGAGATCATTCAGGAAAGGCTGGAAAGGGAATTTAACCAGACAGTGATCACCACGGTGCCCAACGTGAGTTTTATTGCTTACACTACAAAGGGTGAGAAGGTGATCGTGAATAATCCGACTGAATTCCCTGATCCGGTGAAAACAGAGCGTATTGAAGAGCCCTTTATCAAAGCTCAGATCATTTCCAAACCTGAATACATTGGTAATATCATGACCCTCTGTCTCGGCAAAAGAGGAATCCTCATGAACCAGAGCTACCTGACCCAAACCAGGGTAGAGCTGATCTTCGAAATGCCCCTGACTGAGATTGTATTTGATTTCTACGATAAACTGAAGTCACAAACCCGGGGTTACGCCTCCTTCGATTACCATCCGATCGGTTACCGCGACAGTGATATCGTTAAGATGGATATCCTGCTCAACGGCGATAAAGTGGATGCCCTTTCTGCCCTGATCCACCGTAGCAGATCACATGATTTTGGCCGTAAACTTTGTGAGAAACTGAAAGAGCTGGTACCCAGACAACAATTCCAGATTGCCATTCAGGCCGCCATCGGTGCAAAAGTGGTCGCCCGTGAAAATATCTCTGCGATGCGGAAAGATGTAACGGCAAAATGTTATGGTGGTGATATCAGCCGGAAACGTAAACTCCTCGAAAAGCAAAAGGAAGGAAAGAAAAGAATGAGGCAGATCGGCAATGTGGAAGTGCCACAGGAAGCTTTTCTGGCCGTGCTGAAACTGGATGAGTAAGACGTTAAACGTAGGACGTGAGATCTGAAACGTCAAACCGGATACTTTCAAGCAAACATGAATTTTTCACAGCTCATAAGAAAGCCTTTTCGATGGCTTGGCCTGCTTCCGTTCAAAAAAAAGGAAGAGGAATGGGTGCCACCGGATATTGCAATGGATCCGGCCTTTCTATCCATTTATAAAAGTATACAGCCCTATACAATGGTTGGGATAGAAAGATGTTATGCCCTTTACCAGTCAGTAAAATATATTGTTTCGGCAAATATCCCGGGCGATTTTGTTGAATGTGGTGTCTGGAAAGGTGGCAGTTCCATGCTGATGACATTAACGCTTCAGCAATTGGGTGTGAGCAACCGGAACATCTGGTTATATGATACTTTTTCAGGTATGACGAAACCTGGTGAAGAAGACGGAGAGACAGAGAAAAAAGAATGGGAAAAATTGCAAACCGGGGAAGACCAGAGTAACTGGTGCCTGGCACTGGAAGATGAGGTTGCCGCTAACCTGCGGCTTACCAGGTATCCGGATACACAGCTGCATTTTGTAAAAGGGAAAGTTGAAGAGACCATTCCCGGGAAAATACCGGATCAGATTGCCTTACTTAGACTGGATACAGATTGGTATGCTTCTACCCGCCATGAACTCATCCACCTGTATCCCCGGTTGCAAAAAAATGGGGTACTGTTACTGGATGATTACGGTTACTGGCAAGGATCACGAAAAGCCACTGATGAGTATTTTCAAGACAAAGTTTTACTCCACCGGATTGATAATACCGGCAGGATCCTTTTAAAACAGCAATGACCGGCTACCTGCCAGTCCGATCATTTAAAATCAGCTCTTCCCAATACCTGTAAACAGATGCGCCGGAGTATTGCCGGGCCTTTATTAAGGCCTGGTTTGACATTGCTGCTCTTTTGTTACCATCATCAATCAAATCCTGGATAGCATCTTTCATGCTACTGCTGTCTTCCGGAGCTACCAGCAGGCCGTTTTGCAGATGAGTGATGATGGAGGAAGGTCCGCTGGGACAATCAAAACTAATACAGGGCAAACCATAGCTCATCGCTTCCAGCAGTACCATCGGGAAAGCTTCAAAACGGCTGGTCATTATATACATAGATGCCCCGCAAAATTCATCTGCCAGGTTTTGACTCATAGGAGGAATCAACAACAAACGGTTGGATAATTGTTCCTGGCCGATAAAGTCGTTGACCTGTTTTTCTATCTCCCCATCACCAATAATTTTCCAGGTCCAGGCAGGATTATTTTTCAATATCTGTTTGGCAATGGGCAATAGCAAATCAATTCCTTTCCGGTGGATTAAACGCCCCACCGTTAATAATTGTTTTTGGCTCAGATCTGCAACCCGGCCAGATTCATTATCTGTATGATTGGGGATGATGGTAACCGGACTGTATTTTTTATAATAACCCGCTTCCTGTTCATTCAGACAAATAATACCGGTTGTTTTACCCAGGGCATAATGGTAGAACTTTTTCCAAAACCAGCTTTTTTTGAGCCAGTGGAAATGATGATGCTCCCAGGCATATACTTTCGCATATTTCATACCACCTGCCAGGATAGTAGCAACCGTAAATGGATACTCTGAAGAAAGAATCACATCCGGCCGGATGTTGAGTATAGCTTTTTTTAAATGCTGGATATCCTTGTAAAAATCGAGTTTACGTGTCAGCGTATTACCTTTTTCAGTGATGCCGAAAAACAAAGGGATTTGCTGCTGATCTATACCCGGATTAATTTGATAAAAGCTTTCAGCTGTTTGGTCCAGGATGAGCAAACTGACCCGATGCCCTTTTGTTGCTAACAGGTTGGCTGTATTCACTACTGCACGTTCAATACCGCCGGGCAGATCCAGCCGGGAGCAGAGAATAAGTATATGTTTACTGTGAGCCAATGGTTATAATTTTTCTGCCAGACGGAACAGTAAATTTTTGATACGTGTTCGCAACCTGAGCTGATGCTTGATGCGGTACAACCAGCTATTATGAAAAGCAGTAGCATCTGATTCTGTTGACCCCAACAGGTTAAATCCTTTTGCAGTTAATAGTTTCATGTATTCATCCAGATATGGCCTGAGTGGTTCATCATTCTTTTCCAGAATATTATTGATCGTATCATGTGTAAAATGAATAAACACGGGATTGTATTGCCCGTTGATCAGTAAACGGCCATCCTTCATTTCCCTTTTACAGGAATGAATATTCCAGGCTGCCAGATTGCATCCCTGATGACGCAGGACATGTATCTCCTTAAATTGCACCTGCATTAAATCCAGGTAACGCTGGTCATCATATAAGCCCAGTTCCTGTTTCTTTTCCATTTTAAAATGACACATACCGGCCCACCAATGTATGGCGGGAAGCCCCTTCCTTCCGGCTGCAACAAATCCGGCATTAAAAATCCCATTGCGTAAGATGGAAAAGATGCTGTCGTCGTTTCTGCGCAGATCCAGATCAGCCCAATGGGGAGTCAGGACGACCGCCGCTTCATTCAGTAAATCAGCAATAAAGTTAAAATCCCCGGTAAAGAAAAGATCGGGATCGGCATAGGCTACTTTCTCATGGCCTGATTGCAACAAATGCCCTAATAGTACCGGTTTCAGCGCCCAGCGTAATACATCTTTATTACTGTGTGCATACTTATTTTCTATTTCGCGAAAGAAGGGTGCATTGACAAGATCATTGAGTCCGAGGAGGTCAGCATTTCCTTTTTGAGTTGCTTCCTGCCGGTCGGCTACCAGTATGATTAAACGGGTACCAGGCTGCTGTTGTACGAGTGATTGATGAAGCACTTGTGCCAGCGGCAGGTAATTTTCCGTAATAACTGTACAAAAGATCATGTGTGTTTATTTCTTTTCAGCCACTACAACATAGTTCATTGTCCCTTCCGGGTGAAAATCTTTTTTATCCATCCACCTGAACAAGCGATTGGTCAGTCTGATCATTCCCAAACGATAGTAAAAAAAACGGATCGACCTGAAGAAAATGGAACGACGGGTAGAAGACGAAAACGCATTCGCCAGGGCCTGCCCGGCAGTAGCCCAGGAACCTCCGTTTTCAGTTAAACTGATCAGCCTCAATCCGTTTTTGTTGATGAGTTCCGCTATGCCAAATCGGGTGAAACGATGAAAGTCCCAGGGTTCACCATGTACCGGCCAGTAAAGTGGGACTGAAAAAATGAGCTTGCCTCCTGGTTTCAGTAAACGGCAGGCTTCTGCAATCACAGCATTGGGGTCTTTCACATGTTCTAAAACCTGGGTGGAAATACAGGTATCGAAGGACTGATCCGGCAATGGAACCTGGGCAGCATCACAAATAATATCAACCGAATTTAATTTGTTCTGGGTGAAATCAACAGCCTTGTAGGATGTTATATAAGGTTTAATGATCCATTCATAAGGTCGGTTTCCGCAACCAATATCAATCAGGTCACCACTGGCATGGTCTGCAAATGCTTTTTTCAAATCCGGAAGAAGGTATTGAAAGACCAGATAATCCGTCTTCCCCGAATGGATACCGTTTATGTCAGTAATCACCGGATCAAATTTTACTTCCATAATCCTAGTTTGGTGAGTAATTGCCGGGTATACTTTTTGACAAAGTACCAGTTAGCATGAAATGGGGAGCGAAGTATTTTACGGTGATGATCAAGTTCTCTTAAATGAAAGGCAAATGTATCAGGATGTACAAGGCTCAGTATCTTTTGTTCCGCAGCAGTAATCAGTGGGTAATCCTGTATGCGATTTATTTGTATAAAGAATAATATGTTTTGCCGGTAACAGGTATCAACGGATGAATTGTCCCAGATTTTAGCCCGGAGGCAGTCAAACGGGAGAAAGTTTTCCCTGCCAAACAATTGCGTCCAGTAATCCGGGTACTGTTCGTTGATATGATTAGTGCCACCCTGTCCGGGTATGGCAGCTGAAAAAAGGACCACATCGCTCAACTGACATAGTGAATGAACTAAAGTTGCAGCTGCCGGCTGTTGCAGATGTTCTGCTACTTCCAGGCATTGCACCAGGTCATAACGCCGTTTGATCTTAATGGGTTCTTCCAGGTCGACTGCATGAAAAAAGGCCGGGTCGATTTTAAGTGCTGAAGAATCAATATAACTGCCATCAAAACCGGCAATATCTTTCACTCCCTGTTCTTGCCAAACCTGAAGCCAGTTGCCTGTTCCGCAACCAATATCTGCTACCGATCCGGGAGCGCATAACTCTTTTACCAGCGGTATCAATACCCCGGCTGAACGGGAGGAGCCAGCTTCCATCTCACTGAAGAAATGTTTGTTATAATGAACTTTCTTCATTTCTTAAATTTTCCAGTTACCTTTTTCAAGGTATTGACAATTGCCTTCATTCCATCCCCAATCAGGTTCCGGTATACCAATCATGTCAACCTCAAAAGGACAACAGTCAATTTCCTGATAACGGTCCCTTGTTTTACTATTCGCCAGGAATACTTTTAAGCGGTACTTCCCTTTGTATAATTGCAGATCAGGAAAGGTAAATCCGATTTCCTGAAATCCTTTTTTTCTGCCAAAAGCTTGTTCGTGGTCAAAAAGCCAGTTGAAAGTTACTGCCTGATCCTGATTGTTTATAATCTGGAAACTCAGTGCCAGGTGTAGCTGATTGGCTTCCGGTACATGCAGTTTAAAGCCAAGATCCATTGGTGCACCGTGTTTTTGCAGACTACCGCCTTCAGAAGTTATAATGTTAACGCCGGTTATGCTGGGACTGTCGGGCAGTGGATCTGCTTCAAAAGCGCTGCTATATAATAACTGGGAAGTGTATAATCCGATGGCTTCAGCCGTGCTGGTAAATGCGGTAGCAAGGCCATTGTTTAAAAAAAGACATTTAGAAGTCAGGGTACTGACTGCGGCAAGATTATGGCTCACAAACACTATCGTTCGTCCCTCTTGTTTACTGACTTCTTCCATTTTTCCAATGCATTTTTTCTGGAATTCATGATCACCCACCGCCAGCACTTCATCAATCAAAAGAATTTCTGATTCAAGATGAGAGGCCACGGCAAAAGCCAGTCGCATCTGCATCCCGCTGCTGTAATTTTTTAAAGGGTGTGTCAATGAATTTAATAACACCACTGAAGTCAATGATCGCATCCAGTTGCCGGTTGATTTCTGCTTTTTTCAATCCGAGGATGGATCCGTTCAGGTATATATTTTCCCGGCCCGTTAATTCAGGATGGAATCCGGTACCAACTTCCAGTAAACTGCCAACCCTTCCACGGATTGTGGCTTCTCCGGTAGTTGGGGGAATGATCCGGCTGATGATTTTGAGTAAGGTACTTTTGCCAGCACCATTTCTGCCAATGATTCCCACCCGCTCTCCGGGTTGAATATCGAGATTGATATCCCGGAGTGCCCAGAATTTATCATCCTGTTGCTGCCGGGGACGAAACATATTTTTTACTGTGCCGGCAATGATATCACGTAAAGCAATATAGGGTTCCGAAGCGGCCAGTTTGTATTGCTTGCCCAGGTTTCGTATTTCAATAGCGGCTTGCATCAGGCGAGGTCGGCAAAATAAACTTCTGTTTTTCTGAAAAAATAAATTCCGGTAAAAAGAAGTACAATGGAAACGGCTGTTCCCTGTAGCACCAGTGTCCAGTCCGGTGCTGTATGAAACAAGGGTGCCCGAAATAATTCAATAGCGGCACTTACCGGATTAAAAGACAAAATGGTTTTTAACCAGGGTTGCCGAATCTGATGGATCGGGTAAATCACCTGAGTTGCAAAAAACAAAAATTGAAGCAGAAAAGGAACGGTATACCTGAAATCGCGATACTTGGCGGTGAGTCCTGCCAGCAGTATCCCTGCACCGGTGGCAGTGATCAATACCAGCAATATACCGGCTGGGAATAAAATCATTGCCTGCCAGCTGAATGATTGCTGATAAATGATACAGAATATAAGAAAGGCCAGAAAGCCCATGATAAAGTCAAAGAATGCAACCAGCACAGCAGATCCTGGTATGATCAGGCGGGGGAAATATATTTTCCGGATGATGGCTGAATGCTGGATAATACTCTCACTGGCATGTGATACCGCGGAATGAAACAGTCCCCACAAAATAAGTCCGGATAAAACAAAAATCGGGTAGGGCAGGGCTCCGGTATTGATCGACCAGCCTTTTGAAAACAGCAGTGTAAAAAGGGCCATCATCGCCAGCGGCTGGATCAGGGCCCATAAGATTCCAAGTGAAGTCTGTTTATAACGGACTTTAATATCCCTCCAGGTGAAGAAGTAGAACAGTTCCCGGTATTGCCATAATTCTTTCAGGCCTGCCGTAAAACGACCGGGTGGTTTTATGTAATAAATGAAGGATGACATTGGCTATAAAGATAACCAATGAGCTTTGAAAATGAAAGCTTTAGTTATCGTAGTTGATCGGGGGGCGGCCTTCCTTTGTTTTGTTCTTATCTGTTTTTTCCTGCAGTTTTTGTTCATTCCTGTTGCCCTTCGGATCGAGCAATGGCTCACCTACTGGTGCCTGTCCATCCTGCAGTTTAAAAGTGAAGACTTTGTCGATATGAACCCATTTACCATTTTCCCATTTGAAACCTTCCTGGTCGCCATCAGGTACCATGGTCCATGCCAGTTCGGGCTGATCGGTTTCAGATACCAGGTGATCCACCAGGATCATTTCCATTTCAGGGATATAATTGACCAGGACACGGGTTCCTTTTTTGAACTCAATCCCAAAACGATATTTTGGTTTTTTGGGAATACTATCCTTTTCATAAGTAAAAAAAGGACCGCCAAAAACAGGTTCACTTTTTTCATTAAAACTCAGTACATCCATCCATTTCATGCTGCTTTGAGCCCCGTTGGGGTCAAACCCAAAAAGCGTGTAATAGTTTTTTCCCTTGTGCTGGGTTTTAATGATGTTATAATAAACAGCTCCAATCCAGTTACCCCTTCCCCGAACTGAATCTTCGGCACTCATGGTGAATTCGGAAACATCCCGGAGTGGGACCAACTTCATCGAACCGTCATTGGTTTTGAATTGAATGGCGCCTCTCTGCCGGTGGTAATAATCATCATAACTGATACTCCAGGTAAAAATCCGGAAGGAGGTATCCGGCGCATATAATTTAGAAATACCGATCACCGAATCAAAAGGAAAGAAAAATGAATTTTTAATCTGCAGGGCCCTGACAAGCGTTTTTGTGAAGATACTGTCTGAAACCATCCTGTCCTGGGTCATGCTGTCAGTGACCATATACATGGCATATTCCTTCAGGGTATCTTCTTTGGCCCTGAGTTTCTTCAGGTCGGCCGGATTGATCTTTTGGCCGGCTGCCAGGATTTGGAGCGACAAAAAGAAGATGATGAGCAGGCTGCTTTTCAAGATGATTAGATTGATTACTGCAAATGTACTGGGCTTATAGATGCATTTGGTCATTTACGGGTTGCAAAGGCCAAAATGCGACTACCCGGGTTTAACGCCAAAAGAGGCATAAAATTTTATGGGAACTCATAAACTATTGGCAAATTCAAATAGGGATGGGTACCGTAAATCCACATCCGGGTGGGGGAAGGGGGCTTCGGGGTTGGTACTGGCAATATACACGGTGTACATACCAGCATTCCGGCCAAATCCCATATCACTCATTTTATTACCCACCATGATGGAACGATGCAGGTCAATACCGGGGAAATCCCTTTTTGCTTTATAAGCCATTCCGGGATTAGGCTTACGAAGTGTGTCCTTGTTATCCAATGAGGGGGCATAATAAATAGCATCCACTTTCCCTCCGGCACCCTCAATACCGGCGAGCATTTTTGAATGGATATCTTCCAGATCAGCAACGCTCATCAGCCCTTTACCAACTCCCCGCTGATTAGTAACAACCAGGATATGTCCAAATATATCCGTTAGTTTATGGAAGAGACCTGGGGCTCCTTCCATGAATACAAATTCAGTGGCACTGAAAATATAACTACCGGGTTTGTCCTCATTGATCACCCCATCACGGTCTAAAAAAAGGCTCCAGCCTTTATTAATTGTTTTCAGGTCCAAATCAGGCTTTGCTAATTCCTGGCTGGCCCTACGGAAATCTTCCGGAATGCCGATATCAATAAAGTAGCTGTCCTGTACCTGTCCGTAAATCCGTCTTTGTGAAAAATATTTTTCCAGATAATCTTTTTCAAATGAAAACCGCGAAGGAAATTCCTCCTCCAGAAAACGGGGTATATTCAGGATATATACACCGGCATTGATATTGCCTTTTTGGTAATATTGCTTCTCTTTAAAAGAACAGACCAGCTGGTCCTTCCCGGTTTCTACTACACCGTACCGGTCAAATTCCTGCATCGGCTTCAGTAATAATGTACACTCCGCCATCTGCCGGGTATGAAACTGAAAGGCTTCCTGTAAATGGCCACGGAACAAAGTATCTCCATTCACAACCAGCACGTCTTTTTCTGTGGTTTGACTGCAAGCCAGCAGGATAGCACCCCCGGTACCCAGGGGTTCATCTTCCACTGAACATCGATATGCGAGCGTAGCGAATTCTTTTTGGAGATAAGCTTCCACCTGCTCATGCAGGTAGCCAAGCGAAAAGATAAATTTTTCAATACCCTGGCTACGCAGGTAATTGATGACATAAAAAAGGAAAGGGCGCCCTGCTACAGGAGCCATGCATTTGGGAAGATCCGGAACAGTTGATTGCAGCCGGGTACCGAGACCACCCGCCAGTATGATACATTCTTTCAGCATAGGTTACTAGTAATGCGGGGGCAACTTAAGATGTAAAATATTTTGCTTCTACCAGCTGACAAATAATATGTCCAATCGTGATATGGCTTTCCTGAATACGCGGTGTATCGCCTGAAGGTACATTGATTAAGTAACGGGCCAGGTCTTTCATCTTACCACCGCTTTCCCCGGTAAAGGCCACAGTGATGATCCCTTTGGCTTTCGCTACTTCAAAGGCCTTCATGATATTGATGGAATTTCCGGAAGTGGATAACCCAATCAGTACATCTCCGGCTTCTCCGATGCCATCTATCATTCTTGAGTAAACCACATCATAGCCATAGTCATTGGCCACAGCCGTGAGATAGGAGGTATTACAATGCAGGGCTTCAGCAGGCAATGCTTTTCGGTCGGTGTAAAAGCGGCCGGAAAACTCGGCGGCCAGGTGCTGTGCATCTGCTGCACTGCCACCGTTACCGCAGAAATAAACCCTCTTCCCGTTTTGAAATGCAGCGGTAACCTGGTCAACCACTTGTTTAATGGTTTCAAGTAAAACCGGGTTATTCAGCATTTTCTCTTTCGTAAGGATGGATGCCCGGATGATTTCTTTTATTTTTTCCATGATCAGTAAATGGGAATGAGTGAATTAAAAAAATGAAAATAACCGGTTATACAGTCCAGCTCTTCAAACCATGTTCCACAAATTGAAAATACCTGGACCGGCCTCCAAATTGTTCAAGTGCCCGGCTCACATTATACTTTGTATTGACAGGGCAGTAAAAAATCATGAATCCACCACCCCCGGCTCCGGAAATTTTTCCCCCGGTGGCCCCGGCTTTTTTTGCGGCCTCATATATATCTTCCATCAGCGGATTACTGATTCCCTCTGCCATTTTTCTTTTTTGCTGAAAACCAAAATCAAGAATCTCGCCAAATTCATTCAGCCTTCCTTTCAGCAGGGCTTCCTTCATCATTTTAGCCTGCTCTTTCAGCTGGTGCATGGCTTCAATTGATTTTTCTTTATGATCGGATACGTTTTGGCTTTGTTTTTTGATGATCTCGGCCGATTCCCGACTGGTGGAAGTATAATATAAAAGCAGGTTGTTTTCCAGTTCAAATAAATGCTGCTGTTTGACCCGGAGGGGATTAACGATTACTTTATCATCCCCATAGAATTCCATAAAGTTGACACCCCCGAATGTGGCAGCATACTGGTCCTGTTTACCACCTGCCAGACCCAAATCCTTTCTTTCAATTTCAAATGCATAATGGGCCATATCATATTCTCCCAAGGGAAGGCGTAGCATTTCTGCAAAAGCACCAATGATGGCCACCACCAGGGTAGAGGAAGTACCCAGACCGGAACCGGCAGGTGCATCAACATAGGTAGATAAACGAAACCCACCCTGTTTAATGCCATAGTCCCGCTGTATCCTGTTATAAACCCCTTTCAGTAAATCCAGTTTTCCTGTAACAGGTAAAGCTGCGGTCCATTCATATACTTCGGATTCTTCCCGGTCAATGGCTTCGAGAATGATCTGATTGGAGTCCAGTGGTTCAATAGTGGCATGTGCATATAAAGACAGTGTGGCGTTGAGAATGGCGCCACCATAAAGGTCGCTGTAAGGACTGACATCAGTGCCACCACCGGCCAGACCAATTCGCAATGGAGCTTTACTTCTGTAGATCATAGTAGAGAGTAGTCGATAGTCAATAGTCGATAGTCTGCGTCTTCATTTTCGGGTATCAAGGCTCCTGGCTCTTTTTCTCCTGTCTCAAAGCGCTATAACTCCGCCAGTTCCCTGATTTCACTGCACATTTTTTCCCAGCTATACTTTTGTTTTTCACTGCGAAGATGCGGAATAAAAAAATCTTCTCCTAATTGGTAGAAACGCAGGATACCGGCAGCAATGGCTTCAGGATTGGGCTCTACTACCAGTCCTACTTTTTCATCAGGCACCAGGGCCGGTAAGCCTCCCACATTGGTCACCACCATGGGTTTTTCAAAATGATAGGCGAGGGGAGTAACTCCGCTCTGGGTGGCATTCCGGTAAGGTTGAATCACTGCATCTGCAGCACAGCAATAATATTTTACTTCGCTATCTGGTATAAAATCGGTGCGCAGGATTAAATGCTCACGAATTCCCAATCGGTCAATCTGATCCTGGTAACTTTTTTCATCCTCATAAAATTCACCGGCCACCATTAATTTGAAACGTAGCGCTTCCGGATGATTCGTTTTGATGAAGGCAATCGCCTCCAACAGCATATCCAGACCCTTGTACCGGCGGATAAAACCAAAGAATAAAATGATGTTTTCGTTTTCAGGAAGCCCCAGCTGTTTGCGGGCTGCTTCTTTTGGAATGATATCTCCAAAATTATCATAGAGCGGGTGGGCGACCTGTTTGGCTGGTTTCTCTTTTTGAAACTGCCGGAGATCACTCATTACTTTTTCACTCATGGTGATAAACGCATCACAGCTTTTCAGGAAATACCGGGTGAAGGGTTTATCACCGAATCTTTTTTCATGCGGGATTACATTATCAGCGATGCAAATGATCCTGGTATGTTTATTTTTCCGAACCCTGCGAAGAATGGTGCCTAAAGCCGGCCCCATAAAAGGTAACCAGAAACGAACAATGATCATATCAGGCTTTTCCTTTTTCAGCCTGTTTCCGATTCGGATCCAGTTAAAAGGATTGATGGAATTGATAACAGAATGTATGACCAGGTTCTCGGGAGCAGGTTCATCTGTGAATTGTGTTTTCCCGGGGAAAAGAAAGGAAGGATACTGCAGGGAGAAGGAATAGATGGAACAGGAATGTCCTTCGTCATTGAATGCTTTGGCCAGCCGCTGATTGAAGGTGGCCAATCCACCTCTCAAAGGGTGGGCAGGTCCTATGATCACCAGCTTTGCCATTATAATCCTGTTTTTTCTTCCACGAGGTAGGTATTCCGGGATGGCGAATTCCGGGAAATCAGTTCCCCGATAAAACCGGCCAGGAATAATTGCATACCGATTATCAGTGAAGTGAGGGCCAGGTAAAAGCCGGGTTTATTCGTCAGACTAAAATCGGCCACAACAAATTTTGAAATGATAAGATAGATGGATATACCCAGCCCAAGCAGGAAAAACAATGTGCCCCATAAACCGAAAAAGTGCATGGGACGCTTTGAGAATTTCCCAACAAAACTGATGGAGAGCAGATCCAGGAATCCATTCACAAATCTTCTCCATCCAAATTTGGATTTACCATATTTACGGGCCCGGTGTTCGACTACTTTTTCACCGATCTTTTTGAATCCGGCCCATTTGGCCAGGACGGGAATATAGCGGTGCATTTCTCCGTATACTTCAATTCCCTTGATGGTCCGGTTCCGGTATGCTTTCAGTCCGCAATTAAAATCATGCAAACGGATACCGGATACATACCTGGTAACCGCATTGAAGAATTTGGAAGGGATATTTTTAGTCAGGGTATTATCGTAACGTTTCTTTTTCCAGCCGCTGACCATGTCAAAACCATCTTCGACAATCATGCGATGCAGTTCGGGAATTTCATCAGGGCTGTCCTGCAAATCGGCATCCATGGTTATGACCACATCGCCGGAAGCAGCGGCAAAAGCTACATTCAGGCCGGCTGATTTTCCATAATTCCGCTGGAACTTGATCCCTTTGATGGAGGCATTTTTGGCCCGTAACTGCTGCACCACTTCCCAGGAATTATCACTGCTGCCATCATCCACAAAAATCACTTCATAGCTGTATTGATGCTCCGCCATCACTTTCTCGATCCAGGCGGTAAGTTCAGGCAGGGATTCTGCTTCATCTATCAGCGGTATTACAATGGAAAGGTCCATGAATTATTTTCTCCGGTTTAAAAGGGCAGATAATACAGCCGTAATACCTGCGCCAATGATCAAATATCCGAAAATTGCCCCTGAAACCAGTTTTAAAGTGTACTGTTTTTTGAAGGCAGCAACCGCATCATCAATCTCGGCAGGCAGCTTGCCTTTTTCATTGGTTAATTGCTCTCGAAGGGTAACGGCCATCTGTTCAGAAAATTCGGGGTGCAGGGCATTGAAAATGCCATAGAAAAGGGCCATGGAAAGGGTTACCACTACAAAACAGCGGAAGCCCTGCTGAAAATTATCTCCAAATTTTCCGGTAAAGGCCGGTGTTTGACGGAAGGATAGTAATGTCCACACGATTCCAGCTCCATAAATGGCATAGACGATGTATTGTAAACTACTGCCGACGGATGTTTTTTGCTGATCACTGTTTTTATCTGCCTGATAGATCAACAGAAAAACCCCCACCATCAGGGCAGCCGTAATCAGTCCTTTTATTGACGAGGATAATTTCATGATCATTGCTGTGTTTATGAAAGTATCAACTGACCTTGGTTCACAATTCCCAATACTTTACCGGTAAGCTGTTTGCTATCGAAGGGACTATTGCCGGATTTAGAATGGCCGGCAGAAATCTGATAGGTCCATTCCAGGTCCGGATTAAAAAGGCTGAGGGTTGCGGGACTACCTTCCTGTATCGTTGCAGCAGGCAATCCGAATATCTTCCGGGGATTCAATGCAAGCAATTCAATCATTTTGCTGATGGGTAATTCGGGTACCGCTGTTCTGATGACAGCAAATGCTGTTTCCAAACCGGTCATTCCGTATTTGGCATATTCAAATTCCATCACTTTGCTGTCAAATTCATGTGGCAGGTGGTGGGTAGCGATACAATCGATGGCTCCGTTGATTAAGGCTTTTCTTAATGCCTCCATTTCTTCACGTGTTCGCAGCGGAGGGTTTACTTTCAGGTTGGTTTGGTAGCCATGGAGATCTTCATCACAGAAATATAAATGGTAAGGAGTGACTGAACAACTGATGTCCACACCGCTTTCTTTTCCTTCTTTGATATAAGAGATAGAATGCCGTGTACTGACCCCGGTCAAATGCAGTTTGGATGAAGCATAAGCTGCCAGTTTGATATCCCTTGCCACTACCAGTTCTTCGGCCATGGCAGGTTTTCCTGGCAATCCCATTCGGGTGGAAACGATGCCTTCATTGACCAGTCCCTGGGGGTTGATGCTTTTGTCATCTGGCAGCTGCATGATGATGCCGTTGAAAGCTTTTACATATTGCAGGGCTTTCACCAGTAGTCCTGAAGATTGAATACTGTTGAGTCCGTCACTGAATGCGATGGCTCCGCTGTTACGCATATCATACATTTCTGCCAGGTCCTTGCCCTCGGCATTTTTGGTCACCGCACCCAGGGGGTGGATGGTAACAGGCAGGTCACGGCTTTTTTGTTTGATATATTCAACGGCTGATTTATCCTGGATGACTGGTTTGGTATTGGGGATGATAAAAACATCAGTAAAACCTCCGGCTGCCGCAGCCTGGGCTCCGGTTTCCAGGGTTTCCTTGTATTCATAACCTGGATCGGCAAAATTGGCAAAAAGATCAACCCAGCCTGGTGATACATGAAGACCGTTCAAACTGATTTCATGGTCGGCTTTTTCAGTCAGTCCATTGCCAATACGGGTTATAATACCGTTGTCAATAAAAATATCGGTTGTTTGGCCGTTGTGGGGGGAATTTGGATCAGTGATCCGGGCTTGCTTAATGAGTATTTTCATTAAGGGTCGAAGATAAAGTTTGTTGACCGTATCAAAAAATCGGTGATTAAAAGCTGGGATGATGGAATAGGGGTAGGCAGAATAAAAAAGCCCTTCGTAAAGAGCTTTGCAAGTCGGGTAGACTGGACTCGAACCAGCGACCCCTACGTCCCGAACGTAGTGCCCCGCTCGGCGGGGCTACTACCCGTTTTTTCCCGGATCGGGTAAAAGAGAAAAAAGGGGAACCCGGTAAGTTCCCCTTTAGTGTCGGGTGGACTGGATTCGAACCAGCGACCCCTTGCACCCCATGCAAGTGCGCTACCGGGCTGCGCCACCACCCGAATAACCGGGCGGCAAATGTAGCACTAAACAGGTAAAAAGCGAAAAGATTATCCGGACTTTTAATCGCCATTCCTGATAAAAAGCGCCGGTTTCGTCCACCCTTTTTCTGTTATTTAAGAGAATCTTTTGGCTTCTTATTTTTATTAAAAAGGTCCTTTAATTTGTTTTTGATGATCGTCCCGGTCTTTTTAGAACCGGTATCTGCAGGTGCAGGGGTCTGGTTCGTATCCGCAGGATTTGTCCGGCTCGTATCCCTTCCCAAAATCTGCTCTTTGATTTTATCCTTTATCTTATCCTTCACCTGTTCCTTGACTGCATTTATTGAATCCTTTGCTTTTTGTTTGATGCTATCGATCCTGGCCTGAACAAAATCTTTGGCCTGTTCTTTCAGGCTGTCGATCACACTACCGGCCATTTCTTTCAAATTGATACCTACAGCAGGATCATTAATACTGCCGGTTAATTTAATACTGAGATCCACTGTTTCACCCAGTTTAACCGGAAAACCCTTGCTATTCGCCTGGGCCGCCAGGTTATTAATCAGGTTATTCCCGCTATTACCCATCACCGAACGGGGCAGTTTCATTTGAATGGCATAATCGATCGACTGATCAAATCCATGGAAACCGCCGATCTGCATTTCGATATCATCGATCTTGATGGTGAAAGGTTTGACCAGTACTCGGCCATTGGCAAATTCAATATAGTTGCGGATATCTTTTACACTGATAGACTTCAACCGGTCAATCTGTAAAACAGCCGCCAGTTTTTCAAGCGGGGCAAATTTTTTCAAGACACCCTGGAGTAACAACAAATTACCATTCCCTGTCAGGCTGTTGAGTTTGGGCATCATAGATGATTGCAGGTTCCCCACCATGGATAATTCAGAACTGAGTTTGCCGGAAAGGAATTTTCCAATCGGCATCAGGAACTGGATTGTGTTATAGGCATTGAATGCTTTTTGGATATCCATATCCCGGATCACATAACTGAAACCAATATCCGGCTCCTTTTTATTCAATTTAGTGGAATAAGAACCATTGATGATTGCTGAGCCATCCAGCACATCCGTCTTTATATTTTTTAAGGTTAGTTTTTCATCTGCAATGAGCAAGTCCCCATTGATATTCTTATAGGCCACCTGGTCGTATTGCACTTCATTCACTTTGGCATTCACATTGAAATTAACTGCGGCAGGCACCTGGAAAGGACTTGCATTTGCGGTTGTGCTGTTGGTGGCTGCCGCCGATGTAACTGCGGGATTAACAGTATTGCCTGCAGTAGAAGGAGGAGTACCCATCCAGTCATTCAGGTTCAATTTATCTGCAGTAGCAGTAAGGTTACCTGATAAAGCCTGGTTTTCCATGATGAAGCCAACCAGGTTATTCAATGTGCCGGCTGCCGTGAAATGAGTACCCATATATGTTCCGGTCAGGTTGCTGAGGGTAATATTCTTTGCATTAAAAAGAAGGGAGGAGGAGGGGATCAGGATTCCCCCCGGATATTCTTTTGCCTGATACTTCAAATTGACAAAATCAGCTTTTCCATCCAAAATAATTTTATCATATGCCCCTTTATTAATGGCATCCCGGCTGCCGGCAAATCCCATATCGGCATTCAGGATTCCGCTGAGGGAAGTACCTGGCGGAAAAGCAGTGAATTGTTTGAGATGATCCAGTGTCAATCGCCCTTTGGCCTTTCCGTCAAAGTTGACGGAGGACACAGGATTACTGAGCCGGAGTGTGAAATCAATCGGATCTTTTCCTAATTCAATATGACCGGATGATACATTGATGACGGTGTTATCTGCGATACCACCGGCATTGGCCAGGGTGGCCTTGAAATTTCCGTTACTGACCGGTTGCGGAAAACTTTTATCACTGTAAAACAGATTCCTGATATCAAAAAATCCACCGGCACTGAAAGGACCGCTTTGTTGTTGTATGGCTTTCAAGGGCCCTTTTACAAAAGCATCAGCCCAAACCTGTCCGCTGAGTTGAGTACCATCTCCCAGTTTAATGAATTTAGAAAGTTGAGAAAGATCGAGCTTCCCTTTGGCACCGGCATCGATGTATTGAATCGTGACCGGATTTTTATAAGCGAAATTGAAATCAAAAGGCTCTTTATCGAATTCAAGATGTCCTTTGGTAATATCAATCACTGAATGGTCCGGTTGCCCATCTGTATTGAGAGCCCGGAGGTCCAGCTGAATATTCCTGACCGGTTTGGGCAGATCGGGATATTGAAAAGAGCCATTCTTCACCAGCAGTTTTACATCATAAGCCGGTACCTGTTGTGGCGAATAAGTGCCTTTTACAAAACCATTGAAACTGGCTTCCCCGCTTGTTTTGATGCCTGCAAAATCCTTTGTGTACATGGCCGGAACCATGGAGAGGATATTTTTAAAATCATTAGTCGGGGATTTGAATTTGATGTCCATTTTGAAAGTTTCAGCATTGAGCATTTGTACAAATCCCTCCGCAGAAAGTTTCAAAGCATTCAGCTGGATATCATCGGTTTTAAAAGTGTAGGTATTGGTTTTGTTATCAATATTGATGTCGGCATCAAGATCTGTTTTGGTATTAACCAGGTAGGGAATCCCATCTTGTGTAAACCATGCAGATTCCGCACTGGTGGAAGTTGACAAAGTAAATTCATCAGCCGTGATATCCCCACTGCCGGAATGATTAAGTCCTGATAGTTCAGTATAAGTGGCTGCTTTTTTATCATTGTATACCAGGTAGCCATCCTGAATCTTATATTGTTTCAGGGAAATTTTAAAAGCAGATGCCGTTGTATCCGAACTACTGCTGCCACTGCTTTTCGCAATATCCCAATTGGCATTCCCAGCCTCATCCATCAGCAAGTGAATCCTGGGCTGATTGAGGTAAAGTCCATGAACTTTGATGTCTTTTCCTTTTAATACACTGAAAAGCCCTGCCGTGATATCTACATTGTCAGCCGCGATCAGCGTGTCATTGATGTACGCTCCGGTTCCCACAATACTGAGCCCTTTGATGCGAATGGTGGCTTTGGGAAAATGCCGGAACAGGGAGAGACTGGCATCGGTAAATTCAACCTTTGCATTTAATTGTTTATTGATCTCTTTTTTTACAATGGCCTGTACCTGCTTTTTAAAGATAATAGGAATCGTAAAAGCCAGTAAAATAAGTACCAGAAAGCTGATACCTGTGATCTTTAATATCTTTTTCAGCAATTTCATAATCTTCAGTGTTGAGTATTACAAGTTACGGAATTGCAAAGATGATACCAGTTGTAATTAGTATAGACTCCTGGAGAATCATATAAGTGCCATAATAACAGGTATTGTTTGCGAAATACTACTGAAAAGCAGAAATAGGTGTAACCTGTTTCACAGAACAGGCGTCTCAAGACAAATTCGCCATTGTTTTGAACCTTTTAACCCATTTTGACTTCAATGGTGATTCAATTTTCATAAGTTTCCTCA
The DNA here is from genome assembly GCA_016720745.1 of Chitinophagaceae bacterium. Lineage (GTDB taxonomy): Bacteria > Bacteroidota > Bacteroidia > Chitinophagales > Chitinophagaceae > JJ008. Next base: position 824,702 of record JADKKA010000022.1, read on the forward strand.
AATAAGCGCCATGAAAAAAATCTGCATGTTAATTACCGGTTTATTTCTTTTAACCAGTTTAAATGCACAAGATGGGCATCCCGGAGGACCTCCTGCCTCAAAAGTTGACCCGGCAAAATTAACCAGTGCTGACTGGCAGGCAGATCTGCGTTTTTTGCAGCATAAAGTTCATCAGGAGTATGCATTTCTGTTTAAAAAAGTAACAGCGGCTGATTTTGATTTGGCTGTTGAAGAATTATACAAGGCCATCCCGGCAATGCAGAATCATGAACGCATGGCCGGATTTGGACGTATCGTAGCAATGTTTAAATATGGACATACATCATTGGGCTGGCAGCTCAGCCCTGTAACATACCATGTGGCACCCATTAATTTTTATTGGTTTAGTGATGGGTTTTTTGCGGAAGGGGCTGATCAAAAATATGCAGCTATCGTTGGCGCCAAATTGATAAAAGTAGAAGGGATGAAGCTGGAAGAAGCGTTGGAAAAAATAAAGCCATTAGTGCCGGTTGAAAACGATCAATATTTCAAAGCCTATGGACTGGATATGCTTGTCATTCCGGAAGCACTGCATGCGCAGGGAATTACCAAAACGCTTAAAAAAAGTATTCACTATAGTTTTGAAAAAAATGGAAAAGTAATTGAACTGGATATTGAAGCTAAAGAGCGTTTTCATTTGCCAAGAAATTATGGATTTGCCAAGCAGGAGGGCGACTGGATCAGTGCGCGGAATCAGGAGCATACTGCATTCTATCTGAAAAATATCGATCAGAATTATTATTACGAATACCTTCCTGCTAACAAAACAGTGTATGTCCGGCAAAGCCAGGTATTGGACGATAAAACCGAAACTATTGCAGCATTCTACAAAAAAGTTTTCGAGTTCATAGATAACAATGAGGTGGACAAATTGGTAATTGATGTTCGGCTAAATGGGGGAGGGAATAACTATAAAAATAAACCTGTGGTGACGGGGATTATTGAATGCAAAAAAATCAACAAGCCAGGTAAGTTATTTGTTATTACGGGGCGACGAACATTTTCTGCCTGTCAGAATCTGGTGAACGAACTTAGCAATTATACGAATGCCATATTTGTCGGGGAGCCGACGGCAGAGAATATCAATTTCTGGGGCGATAATCGACGGATTGATTTACCGAAAACCGGTTTACCCGTCTTCCTTTCTTTCGCCTGGTGGCAGGATAAGCCGCAATGGGAGAATGCTGACTGGCTGGCTCCGCGACTGGCTGTAGATATGAGTTTTGAAGAATATAAAACCAATAAGGATCCTGTACTGGATGCCTGTCTGAGTTTTAATGACAACAATGCGATTGTTGATCCCATTTCACATCTGCGGGATTTGTATCTGGCACGTAAAATGTCTGCATTAGAATCCGAGGCTTTAAAAATGGTGGCCGACCCACGATACCGTTATATCAATTTTGAATCAAATTTTAATGAAGCAGGGTATAAACTTCTGAATGATCATCAAATGGAAGGGGCACTTTATGTATTTGGTCTTAATACCAGGTTGTTCCCGAAGTCGGCTAATGCCTGGGACAGTTATGCAGAGGCGCACTGGAAATCAGGAAAGCTTGATCAGGCAATTGAGTATTACAAAAAAGCCATTGAACTGGATCCACATGGCGAAACCGGCCGTAATGCAAAGGAAACCCTGAAACGGGTGATGGCTGAAAAGGGGAAACCGGAATAGCCTGTAGCTTCATGATGGAGGAGTAGGGAATAATTTCTATCCGGCTGTATCTTCTTTTTAGTTAACCTGAATTGGCAATAACGTTTTATCCCGGCATTGCTTCGGATTTACATATCTTCCTAAGCATAGCACAAATAGCCTATCTTCCGGTTTTCACACTCCCATTATGAATCAACAATTTGATGTGCTGATCGACAGTTTTATTGCCAATAAGGTAGGGATTGATAAAAACTTTCTCAGCAGGGAATTATCAAAAGGATTACAGCAAAATATCAGGCAATTACAGGAAGATAATGGTATGAAAACGGCCGGAATCGGCAATGACCGGGTGAAAGATGCCAATCAGCAGATGCGTAGTGACAAAATTTGCTGGCTTGATAAAAACAATAATAATGTATTTGAACAGGAATTTCTTGAACTGGCCGAAGCTTTTATTGGTCACCTGAACAGCACCTGTTTTACCAGTATCAATAGTTACGAGTTTCATTATGCAGTTTATGAAGAGGGCAATTTTTATAAAAGACATATTGACCAGTTCCGGTCGGATAATCAGCGTAAATTTTCACTCATCAATTACCTGAATGAAGACTGGCTGGAAGAAGATGGCGGACAGTTATACCTGTACCAGGATGAGACGGTGCAGAAAATCCAGCCTGAATCCAAGACAGCTGTTTTTTTCAAAAGCGATGAAATGGAACATGAAGTGGCGCTATGCAACAGAAGCAGGATGAGTATTACGGGGTGGTTGAAACAGGTTTAAAATGCTTTGCGACTCATTACTCCAGACTCTTGACTCTTGACTATCTCTCAATGATCATTCAGCGGTAAACCTCTTTTCTGCCACTCTACCCAATTCACATACTCCGGTGCCACCCGATGTTCTTCCATCGTAATACAATTGTCAACCGGACAAACCAGTTTGCAGAGATTGCAGCCCACACATTCTTTTTCAATGACAGTGTATTTGTTATAGGGGTTCCCGTATTCCAGGCTGATGGACTGGTGTGAAGTATCCTCACAGGTAATATAACAAAGCCCGCAATGGATGCATTTATCCTGATTGATTTTAGCGATATGGTGATAATTGATGTCAAGATCTTCCCAATGGGTGATGGTCGGTACCGACTTGCCGATAAAATCCTCCAGCCGTTGATAGCCTTTTTCATCCATCCAGTTATTCATTCCTTCGCAGAGATCTTCAATGATCCTGAAGCCATGTGTCATGGCAGCGGTGCAGACCTGTACATTGGAAGCTCCTAATAACATAAACTCCACGGCATCTTTCCAGGTACTGATACCACCGATTCCGCTGATGGGGACTTTGGAAGTCAGTTCATCCTGCGCAATAGTGGTCAGCATTTTCAAAGCAATGGGTTTAACGGCCGGACCACAATAGCCACCAAAAACTGATTTGCCTGCAACATATGGATTGGGAACCAGGGTATCCAGGTCAATCCCGGTTACTGATTGAATAGTATTGATCAATGATAACCCATTGGTACCTGCTTTAACTACAGAACGGCCGGTGGGAACAACCGAATGTACATTGGGGGTGAGTTTGGTGATCACCGGGATATTTGCTACTTCCATTACCCATTCCACTACCATACAGGCAATCTCGGGGTCCTGCCCAACTGCAGCGCCCATTCCTCTTTCTGTCATGCCATGCGGACAACCAAAATTGAGTTCCAGTCCATGAGCACCGGTATCTTCTACTTTCTTTATTAATTCATGCCAGCTTTTTTTATCGTTATCGGCCATCAGACTCACCACCATCGCCCGGTCGGGAAATAATTTAATGCATTCGGCAATTTCTTTCAGGTTGATCTCCAGCGGACGATCACTGATCAGTTCAATATTATTCAGTCCCATAACCTTTTGCCCGCCATAGTCCACAGCAGAATATCTTGATGATACATTCTTTACCTGTGATCCCAGTGTTTTCCAGACCACACCACCCCAGCCGGCTTCAAAGGCACGGAGGACATTGTATTTTTTATCGGTAGGAGGGGCTGAAGCCAACCAAAAAGGATTTGGTGATTTTATACCGAGGAAATTTGATTGGAGAGAGGCCATTTATTTTATATTTTATATTTTGAATTTTAAATGCATACTACTTGATGGAATCCTGGCTGGTTTTAACAATTTTCGTCAGGATATTTATGATATGTTCAATCTTGGTTAAATACATTGCATAGTCCATATCAATAATCCTGCTTTTATCCAATAGCCTGATCCAGTAACGTGTTTCCCGGGCTTCTTTAGAAGCAATCGACATTTTAGAGATAAAGTCTTTTCTTGATTGTGCAGCAATAGCTTCTTCAATATTCGCACCAATGCTCGTCCCGCTTCTTAACAATTGCTTTGATAAAACATACTCCTTTTTTTCTGTCATAGTCTTGTACAGTCCAATTATCATAATCGCAAATTCAAATGACAACTCCTGGATCTTATTCTCTGTCTTCATTCAAAATTCAAAATATAAAATTCAAAATAGCTTTTGCTCCATCTTTCCCTGCTTGTACCGCATCCACCACTTCCTTCCCTCCGTTCACATCGTCACCGCCCGCAAATACACCTTTTATGCTAGTTGAACAGTTTTCATTGATCTGTATCTTTCCATTTTTGTTTTCCAGGTTCATTGATTTAACCAGTTCTTCAAACGGTTTTTGTCCTGCAGCTTTGATTACCATATCTACTTCCACTGTAAACGTTTCACCGGTTTCAACAGGGGAGCGGCGGCCACTGGCATCAGGTTCGCCTAATTTCATTTTGCTGCAGATCAGTTTTTCTGCTTTTCCATTACCAAGGATTTCCTTAGGTGCAGCCAGCCAGACAATCTCACAACCATCCAGCATGGCAATATCCAGTTCATGACGGGTGCAGGGCATTTCTGCTTCCGTACGGCGGTAAAGCATGGTTACTTCTTTTGCTCCAAGTCTTTTGGCCTGTGTGGCGGCATCAATCGCTGTCATGCCCATACCAATCACAGCTACTTTATCACCCACGGGTACAGCAGGAAAACCCTTTGTACGAATATCATAGATGAAACGGATCGCATCTACCACCCCTTCAAGTTCTTCGCCTGGTATGTCAAGCTCTCTGGCCACGCCCACACCGATGCCCAGATAAACGGCATCATAGTTTGTCTGCAATTCAGCCAAAGAAATATCCTTTCCCAGTTCCTGGTTGTATTTAACTTGTATTCCACCAATACCTGTTATATAATTGACTTCATCTTCACAAAACTGTGGTGTTACTTTATAGGCTGCAATCCCATAAGTCATGAGGCCACCGCCTTTGGACTCTTTTTCAAAGATGGTGACATCCACTCCTTCACGACTCAATACATGGGCGCAGCTTAACCCGGCAGGACCGGCACCTACTACCGCTACTTTTTTACCTGTGGAAGGTTTCCGCTGGAATAACTGCCAGTTATTATCAAGTGCCTTTTCTGTACTATAGCGCTGCAGTTTAGCAATAGGGATCGGCGGCTCATCCAGGAGATTGAATACACAACTCCCTTCACAGAGTTTTTCCACCGGACAAACTTTACTACAGCCTGCACCCATGATATTGGAGGAAAAAATGGTATGTGCAGATCCTTTTACATTATCTGTCACGATCTGTTTGATGAACTTGGGAACATCAATATGGGTAGGACAGCTCTTGGTACAGGGCGCATCATAACAGAACAAGCAACGACTTGCTTCTACCTGTGCCGCTGTTTTGTTGTCAAATGGCGGATGGATGTCGGCGAAGTTTTTGTCGTACTGTTGCGTAGTGAGTTTGTTTGGAGCAATAGCCATTGCTTTCGATTTTTTTTACCGCGGAGAACAAGAGAGTCAAGAGGTTTCGCTGAGTAACTCTGCGAAACCTCCGTGTTCTCATTTTCTCAGCGGTGATTTATTTAAAGCTCAGTTAATTTCCCATATGTTTCCGGTCTACGGTCACGGAAAAACTGCCAGACCGATCTCACTTCTTCAATCATATCCAGATCAAATTCAGCAATCAACAATTCATCATTGTCTTCTGAAGCCTGTGCAAAAATTTGTCCGCGCGGGTCAACAAAATAACTGCTGCCATAAAACTTACCCAGGTTCCAGGGTTTCTCGGTTCCCACCCGGTTGATGCATCCCATGAAATATCCATTAGCCGCAGCATGGGCTGGTTGTTCCAGTTTCCATAAGTATTGGGATAGACCAGCTACGGTTGCAGATGGATTATATACGATCTCTGCACCATTCAATCCAAGAATCCTTGCTCCGTCCGGGAAGTGCCGGTCATAACAGATGTACACCCCAACTTTGGCATATTTGGTTTGAAATACAGGATATCCCAGATTACCGGGTTTGAAAAAGAATTTTTCCCAGAAACCGGAAGTATGGGGGATATGGTTTTTTCTGTACTTCCCCAGATATGTTCCATCTGCATCAATAACGGCAGCTGTATTGTACAAAACCCCTGCCTGTTCTTTTTCATATACCGGTACAATCATCACCATATTGTATTTTCGGGCATATTCCTGCATTCGTTCGATGGTCGGACCAGGTACCGTCTCTGCACTTTCATACCAGGCTTTGTCCTGCCCCGGACAGAAATAAGGCGTATTGAATATTTCCTGGAAGCAAAGAATCTGAACTCCTTTTTTCCCGGCTTCTTCAATCAGGGGGATATGTTTTTGTACCATGGCTTCTTTGATTTCTGCAATGGTTCCTTCGCCTTCAGTTTTTGGGAGGCTCATTTGGATGAGGCCTGATTTGATGATTCTGGGCATTAAAGATTATTTTGAATGATAAATGTTGAATTTTAAATTTTTTAACCGCGAAGACGCTAAGACGCAGGGATTCGCAAGGATTTCTTCGCGTTTCTTCGCGACTTTGCGTCTTAGCGGTTAAATTTTATTGCCTACTTTCTGACGCTTTATAAATTTACCATATCCTTTCTGAATCCTGCATTGATTATTTTCTATCGCTACCTGCCCCCGGAGTAACACTGTCTTTACCTTACCTGTTATTTGCCATCCTTCGTATCCGCTATAGTCCACATTCATATGGTGGGTTTTAGCGGAGAGGGTATGTTGTTCCTTCGGATCAAAAATCACAATATCCGCATCGCTGCCTACGGCAATGGTACCTTTTTGAGGGAACATACCAAAGATCTTTGCCGGGTTGGTACAGGCTACTTCCACATATTTATTCAGGCTGATCCTTCCTTTGTGTACACCTTCGCTATAAAGTAGTTCCATCCTGTTTTCAATGGCAGGGTGACCATTTGGAATTTTTGAGAAATCATCTTTACCCATTAATTTCTGTTCCCACATAAAGGGACAGTGATCTGTGGCCACCACCTGTACCAACCCCTGGTTGATACCGGCCCATAATGTTTCCTGGTCTTTCTTTTCACGCAGGGGAGGACTCATGACCCATTTCGCGCCATCTTCTTTTTCATATAATGAGGCATCGAGGATAAGGTACTGGATACAGGTTTCTACAAATATTTTCTGATTTCTTCGGGTGGCATTCCGTACCGCATTCAAAGCACCTTCGCAAGTGAGGTGAACAATATAACCCGGGCAACCCGTGTAATTCGCAAGATCAGCGAAGCGACCACTGGCTTCTGCTTCTGTAACTTCCGGCTGTGACAGATAATGGTACAAGGGACTCAACCTTCCTTCCGCCCGATGTTTGGCAATCAGGTAATCAATCATATCGCCATTGGTGGCATGGACATTGATCAGGCCACCGTTTTTTTTCACTTCCTGCATCAGTCCCACCATTTGCCGGTCATCAATCATCAATGCACCTTTATAGGCCATAAAGGTTTTGAAAGAACTGATTCCTTCTTTTTCAATCAATCCTTTGATTTCTTTTTTAGTTTCATCATTAAAGTCAGTCACGGCCATGTGAAAGCTATAATCTCCCACACAGTTGCCATTACTACGGCCTCTCCATTCATCCAGTGCAGCTTGCAGGCTATTACCCTGCTTTTGTAAAATAAAATCGATTACCATGGTAGTGCCGCCAAATAGTGCAGCCCTGGTGCCAGTTTCATAATTGTCGGAAGAATAAGTGCCCATAAATGGCATATCCAGGTGCACATGCGGGTCGATACCACCGGGGATTATCAGTTTACCGGTGGCATCGATTTCTTTATCTGCTTTTACCTGAAGATCCTTACCGATAGCTTTGATGGTTTCTCCTTCGATGAGGATATCTGCTGAATAGTCGTCGGTGGCAGTGATGATCCTTCCGTTTTTGATGAGTGTAGTCATGCTGATTTTTTTTACCGCAGAGAAATGAGTTAGCGGAGTTATCGCAGAGAAAGGAGAAGCAAGCGTTTTCACAGATTAACTCCGCGAAATCTCTTTTTCTCATGTTCTCTGCGGTGTATCATTCTTCATTAAGGTTAAATAAACTAATCCGCTTACCAGGAACCCTACAAACCAGGCATAATGATAAATGTTGCTGATTACTGCAGGAACCATATCCGCTCGCAACACATTTATGGTTACCAGAAAACCGGGAATATTGGGAACTATACCAATCAATAAAGCCAGCACCGCTTTGTAATTAATGCCCCCGCTAAATTGATAACGCCCTTTAAAACTATACAATTCATCAACCTCTAATTGCTGTTTACGGATAAAGTAATAATCCACGATCATGATCCCGCCAACAGGCCCTAATAAACTGGAATATCCCACCAGCCAGGTAAAAATATATCCGCTAGGATCCGCCACTAATTTCCAGGGAAAGATGAGGATGCCGATGATGCCAGTGATATAACCGCCCGTTTTAAAATTGATTTTCTTCGGGGCAAGATTAGCAAAATCATTGGCAGGACTCACAATATTAGCGGCAATATTGGTCGCCAGTGTAGAGATCACAACCGCCAGCATCGCAAAACTGACGATCAGTTTGTTTTCAAATTTACCTGCCAGCTGCACGGGATCCCAGATAGTGCTGCCATATACAATTGGGGTAGCGGATGTAACCACCACACCAATGAACGCAAATAGGGTCATAGAAGTAGGGAGCCCAATGGCTTGTCCGCGAATTTGCGCTTTTTGTGAACGTGCATACCGTGTAAAATCTGGTATATTCAATGATAGGGTAGCCCAGAATCCCACCATTCCGGTTAAGGCAGGAAAGAAATACTTCCAGAAAGCAGCTCCATGTAATTGAGAAGGTTGTTCAAGTATGGGACCCAAACCTTTAGCTGCAGTTATCGCCCAGGCCAGCAGCGCAAATGCGGCCAATGGTAAAAAGATGGCTTTGAATACGAGTAGTTTACGGATGCTCTCCACGCCATAATACACAACCAGCATATTCAATAACCAGAAAAATAAGAAGCAGATCATCGGTAACGCCTGCGGGAAAAGAGATTGGGTATCCACTTCTGCTAAAGAAGGATTCCAGGCTTTCAAAATATGATACAGTGCATCACCGCCAATCCAGGTTTGAATGCCAAACCATCCACAAGCCACAATGGCCCGGAGCATGGCCGGTATATTCGCCCCAATCGTGCCAAAGCTGGCTCTTGCAAAAACAGGGAAGGGGATACCATATTTTGCGCCTGCATGTCCGTTCAGAATCATTGGAATGAGTACAATGGTATTTCCCAGAAAAATAGTAAGAATGGCCTGCCACCAGTTCATGCCACCACCAATTAATGAACTGGCCAGCATATACGTGGGAATACACAAACTCATACTGATCCATAAAGCGGCATAATTACCGGTACCCCAGGTTCTTTTATTGGCTGGTATCGGAGCCAGATCCTCATTAATGAGGGATGCATCTTTGTTTACTGAAGAGTCAAGCATAAGCAAGTAGAAGCTTTGAATATCCCAATATCATAATAACTAATACCCGCCTTCGCTAAGGCTTCTGCGGGCAAGTCTAATACCCAATAACTAATTCCTAATACCTAATTCCCCATACTCTCATCTGCGATGCATATCGCTTCACTAATAATCGCCAGCCCTTCATCAATTTGTTCTTTGGTTACACATAGGGGAGGGGCGATGAAAATATAACTCCACCTCACAAAAGTGTACATACCCAGATCTTTGATCTTTGCTGCCACTTTATTCATTACGGCCATTTCATCTGGTTTGGCATTAAATGGTGCCATAGGTTCTTTGGTTGTTCTGTTTTTGACCAGTTCAATACAGCCCAACAAACCCGTATTCCTGAAATCGCCGATACTTGGGTGTTTTGCCTTAAGCAATTCCACCTGCTCATCCACATATCGTCCCATGGCTGCTGCATTGGCGATCAGTCCATCGTCTTCGTATATTTTTAATGTTTCCAGTGCAGCAGCACAACTGACCGGATGGGCACTATAGGTTAATCCGAGTGAAAGCACTGTGTCATCATATTTAGCTGCAATTCGGTCACTCACCATCAGACAACCAAAAGGAAGATAACCACAGGTGAGACCCTTGGCCATGGCAATCATATCAGGAATGATCCCGTGGTTTTCAAAACCAAACCATTTGCCGGTGCGGCCAAATCCGCTCATCACTTCATCCATGATCAGCAGGATGCTATGTTTGTCGCAAATGCTGCGGACGGCTTTTAAGTAACCCGCCGGGTATTGTAAACAACCGGATGAACCAGATTCGCCTTCCAGCAGGATAGCAGCAATATTACCGGGGCCTTCGTAAGCAATTACCCTTTCCAATGATGCTACTGCTTCTTTTAAAAGATTCTCTTCTCCATATTCCCAGCGATACAAATAGGGGAGATCGAAGTGGACAAAATTGGGTGCCTGTTGACTGTCCATCGCTATCCGACGAGGATCACCGCTCGCACTCATAGCACCGTAAGAAGCACCGTGGTAAGACTGATACCTTGTCAATATTTTATGCCGGCCTGTATAGAGCCTGGCCAGTTTAATTCCGTTTTCAATGGACGTAGCGCCGCATAAAGTGAAGAAGGCTTTATTGAGATCGCCAGGACAAATCTCCGCCAGTTTTTTTCCCAATGCTCCTCTTACTTCTGTTACACAGCTGGGCGTGACATAGGCCACTTCCTGCATTTGTTTCACCACGGCCTGAGTGATCCGCTGGTTACCATGACCAATATTCACATTCATCAGTCCGGAAGAAAAATCAATATAGCGTTTGCCATCATAATCGTAGAGGTACACGCCTTCAGCATGTTTCACGGCAATGGGTGCAATGCCTTTTTGTTTGCTCCAGGAAAAGAGGGTATAATCGAGATTATCCTGAATGATTTGCTTTCCTGTATCTGATGTGCTGCTATTCTTTGCAGGTGGCCCCGCTTTTGTGATATCTGACATATGGATTCAGTTAAATTTATTTGATAAGTTCTTTATTCTTTTATTGTAAATCCTATTCTTTCTCTTTCTTCCCATTTTCTTTTACCGGCGTTTTCATCCAATAAATTCTCCAAAGCATCATATAACTGATTGAGCTGAATATCATGTTCTCCTATACGTTCCTTTATTTGTTTTAATTGTTCCTGGAGATTATTTTCCTGAACAAGTATTTTTCTGATATCAACAAACGCCCGCATAATTGCAATATTCATTGCGATGGCTTTGTCAGAATTCAAAATGCCGCTTAACATGGCAACACCTTGTTCAGTAAAAGCATAGGGCAGGTACTTAATATTACTCCCTCTGCCGGTTTTCAAGGTCACAAATTGTGACCTTGAAGAATTGGGGTTTTCGATGGGTGTGATGCCCTTTTGTTTGCTCCATAAAAAAAGTTTATAGTCGAGGTTGTCCTTGACGATGTCAAACGATTTTGAAATAGAAACTGTAGGCATAATTTTTTATTTAAGTGTCCATCCAAATGCTTTGATCCAATGCCAGGATCGGCCAGAAACATTGTATTGCACTGTGTCTTGGTATTTTGAAAATTCAAAAGGGGTATCAATTCTCTCCCAAATATTATATGTCACCCTGTTTTTTTCGAAAATTGAGTCCTTCATAAATGTTTGAGCCATTTTCTTTACATCATTTAGCCTATCGGGGTTCGGCACGACATTTAATCCTTTTTCTCCTCCAAATCCATATATGGTTGCCCCATTTTTATTTATCACTGCTGCATCATGGAGGTGATAATTTTTCCTCTCTAAATCGCCGAAATAGTACAATTCTATAATCTTTTCTGGTAGTATGTATTCATAAACTTTTTCGTAGCCAGTGTCTGCCGGGTGTTCATAAGAAGTTGTCCAGATTTTGTTTATTAACGTATATTCCCTGACAAAAGAGTCTTTTTCTGTACTTCTGTATGTGATCCGTATACTATCCCCGATCGTTTTTTTAATGCTTATATTAGGAAAATATCCCGGGGTATCGATTTTGTCAATTCCTTTCAGTTGAAACATGTCTATATCGGCATACAAGCTGGAATCGCTAACCTCTTTTGTATTTGACAAATCCCCATTCTTTTTATTTTCATTACATGATGTTATGAAAATCAAGCATATTAATATAAAAGTTTGTGGTATCATTTTATACAAAGTAACTCCTGATCATTGTTAAAGCAGACTTTGTTTTTAACCATTTTGATATCACAATTTGTGATATCAAATTTCCTGAGTGATGAATGAAATATTTTTGATTGTTGTCAACTCATCCAGTTTACCCCCGCTTCAGGATTCCACTTTGTTGTTGATTTTTTCAGCTTTGTCCAGAATTCAATCGAGCTTTTGCCAGTGATATCGCCCACACCAAACTTGCTTTCATTCCATCCTCCAAAGGAGAAGGGCTCCCGGGGCACAGGCACACCCACATTCACCCCGATCATACCGGCACTGGCGCGGTCAATGATATAACGGGCCATCCCGCCATTCTGGGTAAATACGGAAGCCGCATTACCATAAGGATTGGCATTCTCAATCGCCAGGGCTTCATCCACGGTATTCGTTCGCATGATGGAGATAACCGGACCGAATATTTCTTCTTTAGCCACCGACATATCCGGTGTGACAAAGTCAATCACCGTGGGCCCCACATAAGTACCCTGTTCTTTTCCTTTCACGATGGGGTTTCGGCCATCCACCAGAATTTTAGCTCCCTGTTTTTCCGCTTCCGTGATATAGGCTTCAATTCTGTTTTTTGATACTTTATTGATCACAGCCCCCAGGTTGTCACCTGGAATAATCTTACGGGCCTCTTCACAGATTTTTTCAATGATATGATCGACCTCCCCAACTGCGAGCATTGCTGATGCGGCCATGCATCTTTGTCCGGCACAACCACTCATACTGGCCGCCACATTCTGGGCTGTCATATCAGGTTTGGCATCTGGTAATACCATCAGGTGATTTTTAGCGCCACCCAGCGCCAGCGCCCTTTTAAACTGGGAAGTGGCCCGCTGGTAAACTATTTTAGCCACTTTGGTGGAACCCACAAAGGAAACCGCTTCAATACCAGGATGATCACAAATAGCATTGACAATGTCACTGTCTCCATTCACAATATTGAAAACCCCATCCGGCAAACCGGCTTCTTTTAAAAGTAAAGCCAGCCTGGCGGTACTCAATGGCACTTTTTCTGATGGCTTCATGATCATACAATTACCCAGGGCAATGGCATTGGGGAGGGTCCAGTTAGGTACCATCGAAGGAAAATTAAAGGGTACGATGGAGGCCACTACACCCAGCGGTACATGCTCGGTCCGGCATTCAACCCCCTTGCTTACTTCCAGTACTTCACCGGTAACCAGCTGTGGTAGGGAACAGGCAAATTCGGTGAGTTCAATACTTTTTTCTACTTCGGCCACTGCTTCGGAATAGGTCTTGCCATTTTCTTCCTGCACCAGTTTAGCCAGTTCATCCATATTTTTTTCCAATAGAAATTTATACCGGAAAAAAACCTGCACTCTCTCCTTGATTGGTTTGCGGCTCCAGATCTGAAATGCAGCAGCAGCTGCCTTTACCGCCTCATCAAGGTCTTTTGCCGTGGAGAGCGGTACTTCCGATAAATGGCTGCCATCAATCGGAGAGATGACCGGAAGGGTAAGGGTGGAAGAGGCGGGTACAAACTGACCGTTGATATAATTCTGTATGGCTGCGTATTTCATAGCAAGACTTTTAAATTCATCTTCTATAAATATACTTAATTTAACGAAGTTTGCAAGCTAAAGGATTCAATTTCAATGACACCGGAAAGAAAGCAAAGACTGACATCGGTACTCGACAAGCGGCAGGGGAACATTACAATTGTATTGGAGAATGTTTTTGATCCGCATAATATTTCCGCCGTAATGCGCACTGCGGATGCGATCGGTTTGCAGGATATCTATATTCTGAATAATAAAATCCCCCGTCATAAAAAATGGGGTGCACGCAGTTCTTCCAGTGCGGCCAAATGGTTAAGCATACATCAATTTACGGATGCCGCTGAATGTTTTTCATCCCTTCGTGAGCGCTATTCAACTATTTTAACAACCCATCTCAGCAGCGATGCCATAGGTTTGCATGAGATTGATTTTACACAAAACATAGCCCTCGTATTTGGCAATGAACACAGCGGGGTCAGTGATGAGATCAGGGCCATGGCAGATGGGAATTTTATCATCCCCCAGGTAGGTATCATCAAATCGCTCAATATCAGCGTAGCCTGTGCTGTTACCCTCTATGAAGCCTTTAGGCAAAAAACGCTGGCAGGACATTACAACCAGCCCGGACTGGATCCCGTCCGATATGAGGCGTTGATGAAGAAGTGGGAGGAGAACAGGGATGAATGAAGTACAAAGTTCAAAATACAAAGTACGAAATGGGAAGTGCATGAAACGGAGACTGACATTTATATGCTGTTTGATATGGGCCTGGGCGGGGCATGCACAGGAGATCAGGGCGGTGAAGGCGACGGAGCTGGAGAAGATCATCAGTGAAACAGACCGCCCGCTTGTGATCAATCTGTGGGCGACCTGGTGTGTACCCTGTATTGAAGAAATTCCTTATTTCCTGGAAGAGATCAAAAAACATAACCAGGGAGTCCGTTCAGCTACCGATAGTATCCGTTTGATACTGGTCAGTCTGGATGGGAAAGAAAATTACCCCAAACAGCTCAGGAATTTTGTAAATAAAAGAAAATTCACGACAGAGATCTTTTGGCTGGATGAAACCAATGCCGATTATTTCTGTCCGAAAGTAGACCCCAAATGGTCGGGAGTAATTCCGGCAACCCTCTTTGTAAATCCCAAAAAGGGTTACCGGAATTTTGTTGAGGAACAACTCTCCCCGGAAGCACTGAAAAGAGAACTCATGGCTATACTGGAATAATCTAGACCAGTTCTTCCCTGGCTTCCTGCATTTCACGACGGGCTTTCGCCACGATCTGCAGAAAATATATACCGGCGCCCAGGCTGATCAGGGCCAGGGTGATGCCCATAAAACTCTTGTAATAAATACCCATGGCAAGGGCAAATCCCACTAAAATCATGAATCCAAAAATGATCAGGCGGCTAAGGAGCTGACGAGAGGACATAAGCATTGATTTGGGTGAGGTAATGAAGATACTTACCGGCTTAGATGATGTCCTTAAAAAATTCCATAAAGATTTGCAAAAAAAATCCTCCCGGTATCTAACCGGGAGGATTTTTAATTCATTTTATCTGTTGATCAGAGCCTTTTAATTCCGCAACCAACGGAGCGGGATTGTTTGAGTGTAACCTCTTTACCACCCAGCACTTCATCTATAGCCACCCGCAGGTGTTTACGGCTTACCGCACCTGCATCATTCGGATTATCATCAATAGCACCATGGTAGACCAGCTTGCCACTGCCATCAAATAAGAAACATTCAGGCGTCCGGTTCGCTCCAAAAGCATCGGCCAGCGATGAATTTTGATCCACCATATAATACCAGCCATAGCCCTGATCTTTGGCATAAGCTTTCATTTCATCATAAGAATCATCAGCAGATCTTTGGGCCTCATTTGAATTCAAAACCGCTACCCCAAGGCCGCTGCCCAGGGCATATTTGCAGACTTCATAAGCCCGGCTTTGGTTTTTAATCACATAAGGACAGGTATTGCAACTGAACATGACCAGCAGTCCTTTATCAGTGCGGGCCTCCTGCAGAGATATTTCTTTGCCCGACACATCCTTCATTTTAAGATCAGGTTTGGGAATCGGAGAACCCAATGGTAATGGGTCCACATTTACTGCAAAGGCAGCTGCCAGGGCGAGAACGGGGAAAGCTGCATAAAATATTTTTTTCATATTACTGGTTTTTGCTCCTCTAAATTACAGCAATTTCAATCAGGAAGCAGCACCATCTGTCGCCGATTCTTTCCGTTCGTCTGCAATTTTTTTCAGTGAATTGATACTGACATTCAGCTCAAACCCAATCAACAGCACCAGCGAATTACTGAAAATAAGGGCCATCATGATCAGAATCGTTCCAATAGACCCATACAGTTCATCATAATACCCAAACCGGCTGACCCACCAGGAGAAAAGCAGGGTAGTACAAAGCATCAGCACGGTAGCCAGGATCGACCCGGGATTGAGGAGCCGCCATTTTTTATGGACAGCCGGTGCATGCCGGTAGATATAAGAAATACAATAAAAGAAGAGCAGGATGATCACGATCCACCGGGTATTCCGGATGATGACCTTCCAGGTGTCACTGATGTCCAGGATATTCAACACCTTGCCCTGCGCCACCAGCATAAGTACTGATATACTGACAAGGATATATAAGATAAATGTGATCTTGATGGCCGAAAGCCTTTTTTGTAATTCCTTTCTTTTCCGGAAGCCCAGGTAGTTTTTATCAAAAGAACGCTGGATGCCCATCATCGCATTGGAGGAAAAGAACATGGACAGTAAAAAACCAAGAGAGAGTAATCCGTTACGGGGTTTATTGATAAAATCCTGTAAGAAATGAATGAGGTTGGCATTGTTTTTTTCACCCGGAATCACATCCCTGATCAGACTGTACAAACCTTCTTCAAAATCTGCTGAAATCGGAAGAAAGGGGATGAGTGTAAACAAAAACATGATCGCAGGAGGGATGGCCATCACCAGGTTGAAGGAAATTGCCGATGCCCTTTCCGTCATTCCCACGGTTTTAACCTGTTTGATAAAAAACAGGATCACATCATACAATGGAATTCCCCGGAAACCAGGGAAGGAGGTTAATTTGCTTTTCCCAACTATATAATTAGCCGGTGCGGAGTTGCTGATCTTATTGGCAATACGTTTGATCACTTTGGTGCCTGCAGGGCTTTTTGTTTACGGATCGAATCGGCCCGTCGGTTCTGCTCAGCATGAAAGAGCTTCACATATTTGTTGTGGTCATTGAGATTGCTGGTGAAGATAGTGCTGCCATCGAATTGGTAACTGGCTACAAAGAAGATATAATCTGTCTGAGGGGCATTCAGCACCGCTTCAATTGATTCAATAGAAGGAGTGCAAATAGGGCCCGGAGGCAGACCTTCGTGCAGGTACGTATTATAAGGCGATTCCAGTTTCAGATGAACCCCGGTGATACGGCCTAATTGAAAATTTCTGGTGATAAATTTAACGGTAGGATCGGCCTGCAAACGCATTCCCATTTTCAGCCGGTTGATATATACCGAAGCCACATTGCCTTTGTCGTTTTTCCGGTTGGTTTCTTCCTCTACTATTGAAGCCATGATCATGGCCTGTTGCGGATTTAAACCCTGGGCAGCAGCCTTTGCCTTCCGGTCATCATTCCAGAAGCGGTTATAAGCTGCAAAGAGTTGCTGCATGAGTTTCTCCGGGCTGCTGTTCCATTTATGAAAATAAGTGTCAGGGATGATCAGTGACATCACCGTATTGGTATCCACGCCGTAAGCACGGAGCGAGTCAGCATTATTCAGGTAACTGACCATTTGCAGGGAATCAAACTGGAAATCAAATTTCTTTCCGTTCCCCATTTTGGAAGAGAACAATTCCTTTGTCCTTTCTTTTACAATCGTCATTTTAACCAGCGACTGGTCGGCGCTGCGAAGCATTTTGACAAGGTTAAAAGCACTCATGCCATCCTTGAACAAATAGCGTCCGGCTTTTGGCTTTTTAAAACGAAGCAGCTTGCAGGCCCAATCGAATCCGTTGCCTTTCAATAGCTTTTTATCGTTTAATTGATTTTTAAGTTCAGACAGACTTGTTCCTTCCTGTAAATAAAAAAAACTATTATCAGGATTACTGACAGAGGGGCGCATGACCATGAAAACAACATAACCCACAGTTACCAGCAGGATGCCAATGATGGCCCAGATGAGCTTTTTCTTCATATTCGGTACTTGATATGCTTACTGCAATTTAACGGCTTCGGGGCATAAATCCGCTGATTATTCAGGTTTCAATGACATGAAAAAACCCGTTCCAGTGAAGGAACGGGTCCACAATATTTTCAAATAAATAATTATTTAGGAGTCGTAACCGGGGGAGTGGTAGTCGGTACAGCAGGAACTGTATTTGCTGGAACAGTAGGTTGAGAACTGGCCGGTACAGTTGCACCTGCAGCTTCTTTCGTCCTGTCCGTAGCAGAACTGGCATTTCCGGAAATAAAGATCACTGATAAAAGACTCAGTAAACCAATCACACCGGCAAAAATCCAGGTACCTCTTTCCAGTACATCGGTGGTTTGTTTTACCCCCATGAACTGGTTGCTGAAGCCGGCAATATTACCGGTAAGACCACCACCTTTGGGGTTCTGAACCAATACGATAAGCCCCAGTATCACCGAAGCCAGCACCACGAGTACAATGAACAAAGTTGTCATGTCAATTCAATTTCTTTAAATCCTCAATTTTCGCTGCAAAATAAGTGCTTTTAGCGGGTTCAAGCAAACTTAATTTGTGGTAGATATCAATGGCTTTGACGCTATTTCCCTGTTTTTCCCATACTTCAGCCATTGCTTCGGTATATACATTCTCTTCGCGGATCGAGTTTTCCGCCAGTTTAACCACTTTATCCTCGGTGGCGGGCTCATTTTGCCGGTTTATGTCCGTTGAAGGCGCTTTTTTGATGGTTTTCAGCCATTCTGTAAAGCTTTTCAATTGCTGTCCGAATTTGTCCTTCGGCTTTTCGTCTTCTTTGAATTTGATCCCCTGTGAAGCGAAATAGTCAACGGTATGATAGGGCTCGAATAGCAAATCCTGCCCCCCCTGGTCATTCGCTGCCGTTTGAAAAGCAGGATTTTCCAGTAAAGGATCTCTCTCAGTAGTCACCGGCTTTTCTATATTTAGTATCACATTTTCCGCCTCAACAGCTGGTGACAGGGCCGGATCAGGATTTTCAGCATCTATGGTAAACGGTATTGTATCAGGTATTGCTGGTACAGCTTCATCAACGGGTTCCCGGTTTATTTCCGGTTGAACTGTTTCAATGGCTACTGTTTCTTCAGGTATTGTTTCAACAGGAGCTGCAATAACTGGTTCAACCTGCATCGAATCATCCTCCGGCCAATGTTCAATTACCGTTTCAGTTGGAACGGATTCCGGGGCTTCTTTTGCAAGCGCTTCTTTTTTATGTTTGATCAGCTCGGCCTGACCGGTATCATACAGGAGATGTTCTACTGAGGCCGGGTTATGGAAGTACAGCAGTGTTTTTTGCAGCTGATCTTCGAACCCTTCCAGTTTTTCAGCCTGCATTTTTTTTGCCAGCAGTAATTGTGCCGCACCCAGATAGGGGTTCTTTCCGGCAAACTGCTGCAGTTCGGGTAAACTGCAATGTTCCAGCGAATCTTTTTGTAGCAATGATCTTACCAGTTGGTCGATCCGGATATTCATGGGTCCAAGTTAGCGGTAAGTTACCAGTTGGAAAATAGCTTATTAAAAATTTCATCCGTCAGGGTACGTATCATTTCATCACCGAGGGAATTTTCAGCCTGCTGAAAGGATTGATTACCCTTGAACTCAAAACTCCGGCTGATATCGTAATCATTTACTTTATCCTTGGTATTGTCAGTCACGGTAACATGTACACTTACCGTTAATCGGTTATTCGCCACCTGTTGATTGGAGATCGCCGAAGTACTGAAAGAATAGTCTGATATAAAACCAGTGATTTCCCAGTCTACTTTGTCATTATTCGTTTGTGTCAGCCGGGTTTGTCCCACAATTTTCTGACGCAGTTTATCGGTTAACCGGGGACTTAACTGCGGGTTCACGTAACGGGCTTTGTTCTCAATGTAATTGACCTTGACCGTTTTTACTTCGGGAGGAATCGAAACATCCTTGAATTTATAGACCCCGCATCCTGCTGAAAGGATGAACAGGAGTATAATTGATACAAGGGTTATGTTTTTTATGAAACGATACATGATCAAAAATTAGTTAACGGTATATCAGTATAAAGATCGGTCTTATAATTCTTCGATATCATATTCCTTTAATTTCCGGTAAAGCGTTCTTTCGCTGATACCAAGATCCATCGCCGCATCTTTTCTTTTGCTCTTGTGTTTTTTCAGCGCTTTAATGATCAGTTCTTTTTCCTTGTCCATGATATTCAGGCTTTCTTCCACTTCCACATGCGCATGAATATCATTATTATTCATCAGTACCGGCTGGTTGTTAGCAATGGCGGGTTGCATTGGCGTAATATTCAAAGGGCCTGCAGCCGGCAGGTTCACCAGATTATCAGCTGTATTGATCCGGAATGATTCAGACTCCCTCAGTTCATTGATCATGGACTGGCTTTGGGCCACCATACCCGGATTTTGCAATACTTCCAGGAACATTCTTTTTAATTCTGTTACATCTTTCTTCATATCAAAGAAAAGCTTGTACAGGATTTCTCTTTCATTCGCAAACTCAGATCCCTGTCCATTGGGATGGGCCAGCACCGGCATCCGGTTGGTGGAATAAGGCTGCAGGTACTTACCCAGTTCCCTGGCATTGATCAATTTATCCTGGGCCAGTACAGAAATCTGTTCTGCAATATTCTTTAATTCCCTCACATTGCCCGGCCATGGGTATTGAATTAACAGTTGTTTTGCCTCCTCATCCAATTGTACCGAGGAAGTTCTGTATCGGGTGGCGAAATCAGCCGCAAATTTCCGGAACAGAATATGAATATCTTCCGGGCGGTCATGCAGGGCCGGTACACGGATCGGAACCGTGCTTAAGCGGTAATAAAGATCTTCTCTGAATTTACCTGACTGAACTAATTGCAGTAAATCTTTATTGGTTGCCGCGATAACCCGTACATCAGTCTTTTGCACTTTGGAAGAACCCACCCGGATAAACTCTCCGCTTTCCAGTACCCTCAACAACCTGGCCTGTGTACCCAATGGCAATTCCCCGATTTCATCCAGGAAGATGGTACCGCCATTCACCGTTTCAAAATATCCCTTGCGGGCATCAGCGGCACCGGTAAAAGAACCCTTTTCATGACCGAATAATTCAGAATCAATGGTTCCTTCCGGAATGGCACCACAGTTCACCGCAATAAAGGGATTATGCTTTCTGGCCGATAAGGCATGAATGATCTGAGAGAATACTTCCTTTCCCACACCGCTTTCGCCGTTAATCAGCACCGTAAGATCGGTACCGGCTACCTGTACAGCTACCTGTAAGGCATAGTTCAGGGCAGGCGCATTACCAATGATGCCAAAACGGTTTTTAATACTTTGTATATCCATACGCACGCCCCGGAAGGGGTATTTACTTTAAATAATTTTTCCCAGCAGCGTGGCCTGGGTACAGTCTGTCACTTTTACTTTTACATAATCTCCCTTCTGAAGGTTATTGTCATTTTTCGGGAATACAATCACCTTATTCTCCGAACTGCGCCCCATCCAGTCCTGCTCACTTTTTTTACTGTTACCTTCAATTAATACGGTAAAAGTTTTTCCAATATCCCGCAGGTTGCTTTCCAGTGAAAGCCTGTTCTGCAACGCAACAATTTCTGCCAGCCTTTTTTTCTTTACCTCTTCCGGCACATCATCAGCATATCTTTTTTGTGCGAGTGTACCGGGCCTTTCACTATAGAAAAACATATAACTCATGTCATAGCGGCTGTACTCCATGATGCTGAGTGTTTCCTGATGATCTTTTTCCTCCTCAGTACAGAAACCGGCGATCAGATCAGAACTGATACCGCAACCGGGAAGTATTTCCCTGATCCGGTCCACTTTGGCCAGATACCATTCTCTTGTATAGGTACGGTTCATCATCTGCAGGATCCGCGATGATCCGCTTTGTACCGGCAAATGGATATAGTTACAGATATTTTCATACCGGGCAATGGTATGCAGTACCTCATCAGTAATATCTTTTGGATGGGATGTGGAAAAACGCACCCGCAGCAGGGGAGAGATCAGTGCTACCTGTTCCAGCAGGTTTGCAAAGGTAATCGGAGCCGGTACCTCGTCACCTGTAGTAGCTGCTGTATAATAATAGCTGTCTACGTTTTGTCCCAGTAAAGTGACTTCCTTGTATCCTTTTTCAAACAGATCACGGCATTCTGCAATAATACTGGCCGCATCACGACTTCTTTCCCTTCCTCTTGTAAATGGAACCACACAGAAAGAGCACATATTATTACAACCCCGCATGATACTGACAAAGGCGCTCACACCATTACTGTCTAACCGAACCGGAGAAATATCTGCATAAGTTTCATCCCTGCTCAATAATACGTTCACGGCTTTTTGTCCGCCCGATGCTTCTTCCACCAGCGCAGGGAGGGAACGATAGGCATCCGGACCTACCACAATGTCCACCAGCTTTTCTTCTTCCAGGAATTTAGCTTTCAGTCGTTCGGCCATACAACCCAGTACACCCACCAGCATTCCTTTCTTGCGCTCTTTGAGTTTCCTGAATTCAGTCAATCTTTTTCGAACGGTTTGTTCAGCCTTCTCCCTGATGGAACAGGTATTAATAAATATCAGATCAGCTTCTTCCAGATTACGGGTAGCACCAAAACCCTGCTGATGCAGGATCGAAGCCACGATTTCACTGTCAGCAAAATTCATCTGACAGCCATAGCTTTCAATATAGAACCGCTTCCCAAACTGATTGGGGTCAGCCTGAAAGGGAGCAAAAGCTTCTCCCTGCCGGTCCTCATCATGTGTCTTATCTGTCACAAAATCAAGCATAAAAATGTAGAATAGGACAGCAAATATACTGCTTAAACCCGAATTTATGACAGGTTGTCAGGGTCGTCCTGTACTGTCCTCTCTGCTTTTTTGCCGTTCAGCCAATTATTTATCAATGAGTTAGCAAGTTCGAAATATCTTTATCGTCTAAAATTTGTTTTGAGAAAACTGACCATCCTTTTTTGCTTTATGGCGCTGGCCTTTACTGCTTTTACGCAGGGAAAGGGGCAGGGTGTGCTGACCGGTAACGTACTGGATGAATCTAAAAAGGCAATTGAAAATGCTACGGTCACGCTTTTCTCCTTTAACGACAGTATCAGCAGCCAATCGGTACGAACCGACAAAAACGGTGGGTTTACAATATCTTCTATTCCCTTTGGATATTATCGCCTGCGTTTTTCTTATGTAGGTAAACAACAATTAACCCTTGATAGCCTTTATTTCAGAACAGAGCGAAGCGATTTCAATCTGAACGATATCATCTTAAAGGTGAATAATGCGCAATTGGCCGAAGTAATCATTTATTCCGAAAAGCCTCTCATCGAATCCAAAGATGGGAATATCACTTTCAATGCCGGTGAATCCGCCCTGGCAGCCGGCAGCAATGCCAGTGATTTATTGAACAATGTGCCTCTTGTTGCCAAGGGTGCAGATGGCAAGATCACTGTGAGAGGTAAAGAACCCAAAATACTGATTGATGATAAACCGGTAGAGTTGAATATGCAGCAATTACAGGACCTGCTGGAATCAATGCCCGGCAGTTCTGTTGAGAAAATTGAAGTGATGACCAATCCACCCCCGCAGTATGCCACAGAACAGGGTGGGGTGATCAATATTGTGACCCGCAAGGGCAGGGTAGGGAAGAGTGGCCGTATCGCTGTTTCTACCGGTACCAGGGGAGAAGCCAATATCAGCGGCAATTTTACCTACCGGAAACAGGGAATTGCCCTGAGCGTGAATGGCGGACTGGGATACAACCGGCTGAATGGAAACGGGTATTCGATCCGGAATAATATTTATACGGACTCTTCTAATTTTTTTAATACCAGTAACCAGTTTGGGAATAAAAGTCTGCGACCCAATTTCAGGCTCAACCTCGATTATGATATCAATAAAAAGAATATCATTAACCTGGTGCTGAATTATAACCAATACACTTTCGATAATCACAGCAGTACGGAATACAAAAATATTAACCGCTTTGGGGATACCTGGCGACTGAGCCGACGGGATATCGGCAGCACCGGAGATAATTACAACCCTTCTATTAATTTTACCTATACCTGGAAAGGGAAATTAGGAGAAACCCTTCGCTTAATATCTGGATTGAATCTGTCATTCAATAACAGCGATCGTGATTATTACCAGCAGTTTTTAAATCCGGATTATACATTCAATGGTACCGACAGTACCCAGGAGCAATTGAATGTGACAAAAATCAATGGTCATAACCTGCGGCTGAGTTATGATAAGATGCTGGACAATAAAAAAACCTTTCTTTCTTTAGCCAGCACCTATAACCGCTCCAATAATCATGTGGATGTGGATGCCAGCTATAAGAAAAAGCCGGAGGGTACCATGGCACCACTTGACCTGCTGAGTAATGATTTCTGGTTTCACCAGACCGTATCCACCTTACTGGGTTCTGTCAAGCAGATCATCGCTCCCAATTTTAGTTTTACAGCGGGTGTGTCTGCGGAAAGAACGGATATCTTTTTTGAATTGCTGAAAGATAACCGGGATGTTAAGAATCATTACTGGACCTACCTGCCTTTTGCCAATATCAACCGGACCTGGAAAGATAAATTGAACCTGACACTGTCTTATCGCAGAAGCATCCGCCGTCCGGGAATCGGTGAACTCAATCCGACCATTGACTTTTCGGATCCCTATAATGTTCGCTTTGGGAATGAAAAACTGGTAGCATCCACTTCCCACAATTTCGACCTGGTTCTGGGAAGAACCCGCCCTAAATACTATTTGAATCTGGGATTTGGTTATAATGTAGTAGAAGATATTTTCAGTCAGGTGCGTACCCTGCTGGCCGAAGGTAAAACACAGGTAACCTGGGAAAATATCAGTGACCGCAAAGAATATGAAGCCAGCACCTGGAGCGGACTCACTTTTTCAAAAAAATTCAGGCTGAATACCAGTGCCAGTTATATCTATAATGTCTATAGCAGCTTTGATAAAACCGTCAGGAAATTCAGAGATGGGGGTTCCTTCACTTCCAATATGAGTTTTATATATACACCGAAAGATATCTGGAATCTCACCGGTGGTTTCAACTTCAACCGTTTTGCCAATCCGCAGGGTTATGCGCGCTGGACCACCAGTATGAACCTGGGATTGATGAAAAGATTCTTTAACCGTAAGCTCACGGTAACCATCAACACAATTGATCCCTTTGTGCAGCAAAGAAACCGCAGCTTTACTTACGGTACTAATTTCAACCTGGAAAGTTACAGCAGTACCCGTACCCGCAATTATCGCCTGAGCCTGGCCTACCTTTTCTCTAATGCCCCCAAAAAGAAACCGCCGGTAAAACCAGCGGCAGCAAAAAAATGAGCGGAAGACGGGAGTTAATAGCTTACAACGCTGTTTTTAATACAATTAATCTACAACAATTCCGGAGTAAAAGAAACCCTTTTGGCCAGCCAGCTGTCTTTCACGGGTATGATCCACTGTTCCTCCAGCTCTTTTTTGGTTTGAACCAGATTATTAAAATAAAGAGTATTGGCCGCGATAAATCCATTGTCTGCCGCGTACTGCAATTGGGAAAGAGGTAGCAATTGAATTTTATCCTTTACAACAAAGGCCAGACTGGTTCGGTCAAACAAATTAACCCGGTATTGTTGTTCCAGATCTTTGATCAGTCTTACCGAACTGTCAGTACTGCAACCACTGACTCCGGTAGCCTGTTCATCTGCCATCAAAACAATAAACTGTCCAAAAAAAAGATAGGCGGCTCCCTTCACCGGGGCACCATGACTCAGCCATTTCTCCGTAAAGCTGTTCAGGTTGGCTTCAATCTCCAGTGCCTCACCCAGGCTGAAAAGCCGGCTGCTTTGGTAAACCCAAACCCTGGAATCAGGGTGAAAATTACCGTCCAGCAGGTATAGATAGTCCAGATTCATACTGCAAATTTACAGTATAAACGATTGTATACGCTGACCCTAAATATTGCACATGTTATTAACCCGTTGGAATTATACAAAGGACGAATGGAACCGCTTTTTGCAATGGAAAGCCCGGAAGAAGGGGATTTTATACTTTCTTGCCGGTAAACTGATCCCCTGGCGGAGAAAGATACCGGAAATCAGGATCATGGCCGACCGCATATCGGTCAATAACAGCCATGAACCTTTCCAGAATCAGCTGCGGCAGATCAGGGAAATTCAAATCCGGGAAGCCGGTAAAATGAATATTCTCGAAATTTCCTATGAACAGGGAAAAGTAATCAGGGGCATCAGGGTGCCGATCCCCAGAGGTAAATTAAAAGAAGCTTTTGAAGTACAGGAAAGGTTGACGATGGCCCATGCATCAGTCGGCTAAACTGGCGGCCACCAATTCGGCCACATCCAGTACCTGAACCTGATCTTCTTTTTCGGCCAGCTTTACGCCATCCGTCATCATGGTATTGCAAAAGGGACAGGCAGCTGCAATCACGGCAGCACCAGTGCCAATGGCTTCATTACTCCGGTCAATATTCACCCTTGTTTCCCCTTTTTCTTCTTCTTTAAACATCTGTCCGCCCCCGGCTCCGCAGCACAAACCATTGCTCCTGCAGCGTTTCATTTCCACCAGTTCGGCATCCAATGCTTCCAGTACTTTCCGGGGTGCTTCATAAATATCATTGGCACGGCCGAGGTAACAGCTATCGTGGTATGTGATTTTCTTTCCTTTGAAAATACCGCCTTCCTTCATTTTGATCTTTCCTTCATCAATGAGTTGTTGCAGGAATGTGGTATGATGAATAACCTCATAATGACCACCCAGCACAGGGTATTCATTTTTCAGGGTATTAAAACAGTGGGGACAGGCCGTTACAATTTTTTTGATACCGTAATTATTCAGCACCTGGATATTCTGGTAGGCCATCATCTGGAACATGAATTCATTGCCGGCCCTGCGAACAGGATCGCCGGTACACATTTCTTCCTTACCCAGGATGGCATAATCAATTTTAACTTTCTCCAGAATAGTCACAAAGGCCCTGGTGATTTTTTGTGCCCGCTGGTCAAAGCTGCCGGCACATCCTACCCAAAAAAGGATTTCAGGACTCCGGCCTTCTGCCATTAAATCGGCTGCTGTTCTGATTTTCATATCTGCAAATATCTTTGATGCCGGTTAACCAACCATCAAAATAGCTCAAAATTTGTCAAGGCTATGGCAAACAGGATCGCAATCAGGGAAATGGTCACTTAGCGTTTGGAAGGGCCTTTGGCCTTTTGCCTTGACCGGGAATGATTGCCAGCCAGACTGTCAGCAGCACTCAATCAATAAAGTCTGATAAAACAGTTGGTCCATTTAGAGCTAAACTTTAAACAGCAATTGCCAAAATAAGGTCCCAATGGCTATTTTTGCCACATTAGCAACCAATGAAGAAATTTTTTCAAAAGCTTTTTAACTGGGAACTCTGGAATTTTTATGTGCTCTACTTCCCATTAGGACCCGTGTGGCTCTGGTATTGTATTCGCAGCGGGTCGTTCTGGTACTTCAGTTCTTCCAATCCCACCATCACTTTTGGCGGGTTTGAAGGGGAAGGCAAGAAGGAGATGTATGATCAGTTGCCGGCACATCTGGTGCCCCGGACAACTTATGTCATGCACGACTGGCCATTTGAAAAAGTGCTGGAAACAATTCATGCAGCTGGCTTCCAATACCCCTTTATTGTAAAACCGGATGTGGGAATGAAGGGCATCCTGTTCCGTAAAATTGATAATGAGGATCAGTTGCAGAAATACCATGAAAAAATTCCGGTGGAGTATATTGTTCAGGACCTGGTGACACTACCGGTAGAAGTAAGTGTGTTTTATTACCGGTATCCCTGGGAAAAAAAAGGAGTGGTCAGTGGTTTTATTGACAAGGAATTATTACAGGTGAAAGGAAATGGACTGGCTACCCTGCAGGAACTGGTGCAAAACCACCCGAGGGCTAAATTCAGGATGGAAGAAATGCAGCACCGGCATGGCCACCGTTTCGAACGGATCGTACCGGAAGGAGAAACATTCTATTTGTCCTATGCCGGCAATCATAACCGGGGTGCCCATTTTACCAATCTGCACAAAGAAATAGATGAACAGATTCACCAGGTATTTGATGAACTCAGCCATTTTACCGATAAATTCTATTACGGCCGTTACGATATCAAAACGACTTCCATTGAAGATCTTAAAAAAGGGGAGAATTTCCTGATCCTTGAGTTCAACGGCTGTGGAGCTGAGCCGAATCATATTTATGATTGCGGCATGAGTTTGTGGAAGGCATATGGCGTGATACTCCACCACTGGAAGGCTTTGTACAGGATCAGTCGTTATAATCACAAAAACGGAACTCCTTACTGGTCATTTCGTCGTGGCTGGAAATACCTGACAGACGCCAAAAGACATTTCAAACTCCTTGAAAAATATGACTAAGCCAATATTATCTCTGTAAGGATGGATAACGAAGATAAAATGCTCCTGTTACGTAATTATGACCTCTGGTGCCACCTGAGCGATGCAGAATACCAGGAGCTGAATGTGGCGCATCATTTTATTGAGGCCAAGAAGGGCGATTATATCTATTTCGATTCCCATCATCTGAATAAACTCTATTTTGTAAAAGACGGCTATATCAAAATCGGATATATCGATGAAGAAGGCAATGAGATCGTAAAAGAAATCATTAAAGAAGGTGAAATCTTTGGTCAGTTTGCGCTTGAAAAAAAGAACCTGAACGGGGAATTCGCCAAAGCCTACAAAGGCAAAGTGAGTCTCTGTGCTTTTTCTGTTGAAGATTTTGAAAGACTGCTGAAGAATAAACCTGAACTGGCCATCCGATATGCCAAACAGGTAGGAGAGAAGCTTCGACGTGCAGAATTCAGGTTATTGCAAATGCTCAATAAGGATGTCCGGTCCCGGCTCCTTGCTTTTTTTTATAACCTGGCCATGATGGAGGGCTACAATGGTAGCACCGCTTCTTTTACTTTCAATAATTTTCTCACGCACGATGATGTGGCAAAACTTATCGGCAGTGCCCGGCAAACCGTTACAACGGTAATAAATCAGCTGGAAGAAGAAGGCTTGTTAAAGATTACCCGCAAAAAGATCAGTCTGCCTGATACCAAAAAACTAAGGCAACTGGTGATGGTTACCTGATATTATTTACTTTCGTTGCATGCACCCCCTGTTAAAGATATTTTTTACCGGCATGCTCGTGAGTTTCCTGGGATCGCTTCCCCTGGGAACCCTCAATATTGCGGCTATGCAGATATCCGTAACAGAAGGGATAACAGCTGCTATGCTATTTTCCATCGGTTCGCTGATTGTGGAAATTATCTATGTGCGGCTTTCGCTGGTAGCGATGGACTGGATCCGTAAACAGGAAAAAATACTGAAGGCATTGGAATGGATCACCCTGGTGATTGTTTTAGCCCTGGCTGCTTCCAGCTTTTACTCAGCCATGCACCCTTCTGTTGAAAAGAACATAGTACTCAGCAGCTCACTGCCTAAATTCTTCCTTGGGTTTGTAATGAGTGCTTTAAATCCTGTTCAAATCCCTTTCTGGTTCGGGTGGAGTACCGTTCTCTTTACTAAAAAAGTATTATTACCCCGTTCGGATCATTATAACTCCTATATCCTCGGTATTGGTATCGGTACATTTATCGGTAATTGTGTGTTCATCTTTGGCGGTTTACTGATCGCTAAAAAGATCAATAATAACCAGCATATCCTGAACTGGGTAATCGGCGGCATATTTGCCATCACGGCTTTGATCCAGCTTTGGCGGATGCTGACCAAAAAAGATGCTATTCATAAAATGGAGCATCCCGAAAAGGAGAAAGAAATCGAATGATTTCGGATAAGGATTACCGTTAGTTCAAAACCGGTAACCTGCCGATACCGAAGGCATCAGCCTCGGGCCATTGTCTTCATCCAGTGAATGATAATCTTTGCTGAATTTGAATGTCTTTCCAAAACCCAATGAGGGGGCTGCATAATATCTTTTTCCGATGCCTATATGATATCCGGCTTCGGCCCAGGGAGTCATGAACACACTGTTTTGCCGGGTCTGGCCTTCAAAGTTTTCCAGGGAAAATAAAACCCTTGCCCCGGCAAAAGCAGAGCTGGCTGTTTTCACACTGAACGAATAACGGTACCCAATATATACCCCAAAGCCATGGGAAACCGAATACGCTTTTTTGGATCCTAACTGATAGGTGATTCCGGCACTGAAACTGTTTTTACTTCCATTGAATGATTCTCCTCTTACTGCTGCCTTGGCATGGTTATACCCTTTACCCATGGAACGGATATACTCGGCACCCAATTCGGTTCTGGATTGGGCAGCAACATTGATCATTACTGTGGTTAATATCAGGAAAAGAATAGGGGTTTTCATGTTTCAATAACGTATGGCTGGCATACTTAGTATTAACGCTACATATTGCGGACACCTTTAAATCACTGGACTTTGTTTCTTCAATCTGGCCCCCCGCCAGACATAAGACCCCATGCAGTGGCCAGAAAAGCGGTTACCAGCACTGCAAAAACCAGTCCGGCCCCAAACATCAGCTTTCTTCGGTCTGTAAAATCGGATTCGTTTTTAAAATAATAACGGGCCACCACTTCTATTAAAAAACCAAGGGAATAAAAAAGATTGGCCAGCAGACCATAAAAAATGATACCCAACACATCAAAGCTGCTGATCATAGGCATCAGGAACATAAAAAAGGCACCGGTGAAGCCAACCACCACATTGTAAATCCAGCGGCGTTTTTCCCACCAGCCAAAAGCGGTGAGTAAGGATTTGTCAGGATCCAAATTGAAAAGATCCTTTTTATCTGTCATGAGGCTGGCATTTCTTCCGCCCATTTATCTCTTTCATCCGGACTGAATTTCCAGGGGGCGAAATTATTTTCCACATTACTGAACATGGTGGTCCATTCCTGTGGTGAATTACTTTCTTCCATCACGAGATAACGGCGCAATTGTAGAATTATATCGAGCGGACTGATACTCACCGGGCATTCCTGTACACAGGCATTGCAGGTGGTACAGGCACGGAGCTCTTCAACAGTGATATAGTCATGAAGAAGGCTTTTACCATCTTCCTTAAATTCCTTATTGGCATTGATGTTTTTACCTACTGCGTCCAGCCGGTCGCGGGTATCCATCATGATTTTACGGGGGGAAAGCAGTTTGCCGGTGGCATTCGCCGGACAGGCAGCGGAACAACGGCCACATTCGGTACAGCTATAGGCATCCATCAGGTTTTTCCAGCTCAGATCCATCACATCCTTGGCACCAAAGCGCTGTGGAGCGGCCGGTTCAGTGGGGGCCAGTTCCGGTTGCATGGCATACAAGACTTCGTTTTGGATAGAAGTCATATTGTCCATTTCTCCCATGGGCTTTAAGCGGGCATAATAGGCATTGGGGAATGCCAATACGATATGGAGGTGCTTAGAGTAGGGAAGATAATTGAGGAATGCAAAAATACCTACGATATGCAGCCACCAGGAACCTCTCTCGATTATCACCAGGGCTTCATTACTCATTCCATTGAGAACCGGCTGGAGGTATTGGGAAATCACAAAATTACCGGTGGGATGGGCCGCATAATGCGCTTCACCCCTGATCTGCAGCAGGGTATCACTGGCATTCAGAAATAAGAAAAGCGACATCAGCACTACTTCCGTAATCAGAATATAATTGGCATCGCTGCGGGGCCAGCCATCCAGATCTTTGCTGATAAATCTTTTTAGTTTGATGATATTCCTTCTGATCAGGAAGATGACACAGGCAACCAGTACCAGCAGGGCGAGCACTTCAAAAGCATTGATGAGCAAAGAATAGAAACCTCCAAGCGGGGCAGCGAAAAGCCGGTGTTTCCCTGTGATGCCATCCAGCACAATTTCAAGTACCTCAATATTGATGATGATAAATCCGGCATAAACAAAAAAGTGCATCACGGCTACCAGGGGATTCCGGAACATTTTTTTCTGTCCGAATGCCAGCAACAGCAGGTTTTTCCAGCGCAGGGAGGGATTGTCACTGAGGTCTTCAGCGCGACCCAGTTTAATATTCCGGCTGATTTCTTTTACCTTTTTACTGAAAAGCCAGATGGCTACTGCGCTTAGTAAAATAAATACAACCTGTTGTGCGATTTGCATAGTCTGATATTACGCTGCTAAATTAATGCGAAGTGGATGAGTGGGGAAATTTATTCAGTCGGCCAGTCTTCAGTCAGTCTACAGTCATCAGTCATCAGTCAACAGTCGGCAGCCGACTCTCGACTCCTGACTCGACTCCTGACTAGAAAACCAGGGCCCTCATTTTCAGTCCGCCGTTCGAAAGTTCCAGCGCTGGTGCCGGAAACTTAAAAGCGCTCAGAATCTTAAACAAAAAACGAAGTCCCCAGCTATTGGTTTTGAATTTACTCCAGTCAATATCCGGTGCCAGGTACCATTGCCGGTATCTTTTGATATCCCTCCGGTCAAAAACGATATTCCCATTCTCATCCCTTGCCAGATTCTCTGTGCCGCCAAACATGCCTTCGGCGCCATAGCCTACAGAAAAGCAAAGCCAGTCCGGGATTTTTGTTTTGGGCAGGATCATTTTTAAGGGGGCACTGGCCCAATAGGTTTGTCCGTTATAATCCTTTAAAAATCTTTCCGGAGAAGATTTGCCAAAAAGCTCATTGCTGCGCTGGTTCAGAGAGGGGTCATTGTATTTTTTCCGGTGGGATGACCATTTGAGTTTGATCTTCTGTTCATCCCAGGCCAGTTCCTGTGCAATAAAACTGCCGGAGCCCAGGACATTCGTCCCCATATCGGCCCAGCTCCAGCCCCATTTGGCACTGCGGCCATCGAGGTATTCAATGGTGGTTTGAAAGGCAAAGGAGGTAAGTCCGCTGATCCAGATTCTT
Organism: Chitinophagaceae bacterium; assembly: GCA_016720745.1. Lineage (GTDB taxonomy): Bacteria > Bacteroidota > Bacteroidia > Chitinophagales > Chitinophagaceae > JJ008. The sequence goes on from JADKKA010000022.1 coordinate 857,613, forward strand.
TTTTTACGCTCCATCCCGGTCCATTTCCACATTTCGTTATTAGCACGGCTCTCGATCCAGGTGCTGTAGAAATGACCAACCTTATCCACCTGCAGCCATTCTTTACTGTCATCAAACGAGTGCCATTTTGTTTTGGGATAATCATCATACCAGGCAGCAGCCAGAGCGATCATCACTCCGCCATAGCCCAGTACATTGAGGCCGGTGACAGCCCAGGTGCGTGATTTTTTCTGGCGGGGAAGGAGACTGTCCTGGACAAAACCGGCTGCTGCGGAGATGCTGATGGGCGTCTTGGCAGTAGTATCACTTACATAAATTTTAGTATCTGCCTGCTGTACAATAGCAGGAATGGCCGCTGTTTTGGAAAGAGTATCTATATTATTTTGTGCATAGACCGGAATAAAGAGCGTACACAAGAGAAGTGTCAACAACCAGACGGCAGCTTTGCAGCTGACAGCACGCTGATGCAATTTCAATATCCAGGGATGGATTGAACCGGAAAGCCGCAGGCTGGCTGGAATCATAGATTACAAAATTACGTTTCCGCAGCCTTTTCGGTTTGAAACAATGAAAAATCAATAACTTTCATCCCAAATATTGAACCATATGGACGCAGCAATTCAGGCAAGAATCGATGCATGGCTTTCCGGCAGTTTTGACCAGGCTACCAAAGATGAAATTCTCCGTTTGCAAAAAGAAAATCCGGCCGACCTGGCGGATGCTTTTTACCGCAACCTCGAATTTGGTACCGGTGGCTTACGTGGATTGATGGGAGCCGGAACCAACCGGATGAACAAATACACGGTAGGAATGGCCACCCAGGGTTATGCCAATTACCTGAACCAATGCTTCACAAATGGTGTCAAAGTGGCTATTGCCCACGATAGCCGGAATAACAGCCGCTTCTTTGCTGAAACAGCTGCCAATGTATTTGCGGCCAATGGCATCATGGTATATCTTTTCGAAGAACTTCGTCCGACACCTGAATTGTCTTTTGCCATCCGTCAGTTGGGCTGCCAGGGCGGCGTGGTTTGTACGGCCTCCCATAACCCCAAAGAATACAATGGGTACAAAGCCTATTGGGATGATGGCTCACAGCTGGTACCACCCCATGATAAAAATGTGATCAAAGAAGTGGATAAGATTGCTTCCATAGATGATGTGAAATGGAGCGGGGGAGAAGCCAATATCATTCCAGTAGGTAAAGAACTGGATGAACAATACATGGACATGGTCAAAGGACTGAGTGTGTACCCAGAAGTGATCGCCAAACACAGCGATATGAAAATCGTGTACACCTCTATCCATGGTACGGGTATCAAACTAGTGCCACCGGTTTTGAAAAAGTTTGGATTCAATAATGTACACATCGTAAAGGAACAGGAAGTGCCCGATGGCAATTTCCCCACAGTAGTCTATCCCAATCCGGAAGAAAGCGAAGCCATGAACCTGGGACTGAAACTGGCCAAAGAACTGGATGCTGATATTCTTTGTGGTACCGATCCTGATGCCGATCGCCTGGCGATTGGGATCAAGGACAACAAAGGAGAGTGGATCCTGATGAACGGGAACCAGACGGCCGTTCTTGCTTTCAACTATTTACTGGAAGCCCGCAAAACAAAAGGTATTGCTGGCCCCGATGATATGGTGATCACCACGATTGTAACCACCCCCATGATTGATGCGATCGCCGCGGGCAACCAGGTGGGATGTTACCGGGTACTCACCGGTTTCAAATGGATAGCCGCCATGATCCGTGAAAAAGAAGGGAAGGAGAAATATATCATTGGTGGGGAAGAAAGCTTTGGCCTGATGATTGGTGATCAGATCCGCGATAAAGACGGAGTAAGTGCCGTGGCCCTGCTTTGCGAAATGGCCGCTTATGAAAAAGAAAAGGGAAGGAGTCTTTATGAGAAACTGATTGATCTCTATGTACAATACGGGTTATACAAAGAGCACCTGATCTCCATTACTAAAAAAGGAATGGACGGACAGGCACAGATCGCTGCCATGATGGAAGGGTACCGGAACAATCCGCCGCAATCCATCAATGGAGTACCGGTAGTGATGTTGCTGGATTATGAAAAGCAGGTAAAGAAAAATCTGCAATCAGGCGGTGAATGGAAACTCGACTTGCCAAAGTCAAACGTATTACAGTTTGTACTGGATGATATGACCATTATCTCGGCACGTCCCAGTGGCACCGAACCGAAAATCAAATTCTATTTCAGTGTGAATGATCAGTTGAACAGTGCTGCAGAATTTGAAGCAGTGAATGCAAGGCTGGATGAGAAGATAAAAGCGGTGATTGCAGATATGAATTTATGAGCAGTCCTGAGTCGATAGTCGTGAGTCTTTCACCATCAGCCAGGTAGCGGATGTAAGGAACCTATAGGGACTTATTATTTTTTTACCGGGCTCGCATCCTCCTGAATATTTTCACCAGTTCAAACCAGATGACGGAAACAAAGCCAATCGCAGTAGCAATACCCAATTGTATCATTGTCATGTGCTGAAAGCCAAAGAAGCGGGTCACCGGGGCTACAAAAAGAATAATTCCTGTAATAGCGATCGTACTGAATACAATGAGCGGCACAAGGTTGTTTTTATACCTGATCGTGGTTACAATGGAATAATAAAAGGAGCGGTTGATCAGGGTGAGGAATATGTTGGCCGTGATCAGTACAGTAAACGTCATGGTACGGGTGAGTGTTTCATCGTATCCCTGCTGAACAGCATATTGGTACATGAATAAAGTCCCGGCAGTAATGACCAGTCCCTGCAGGATACTGACAGATAATTCCTTCCAGTTAAAAAAAGTAGTGGTGAGTGCTTTGGGCTGCTGCGACATAGCATTCTTTTCCATCGGTTCATTTTCATAGATGATCGAACAGGTGGGACCCATGATGATTTCTAAAAAAATAATATGTACCGGTGAAAAAATATTGGGGTAGATCCATCCCAGTGCCAGCGGAATAAATACAGTCAGGATAATGGGGATATGAATGGAAATGATATACTGGATGGCTTTTTTCAGATTGGTATAAATTTTTCGTCCCATGGCCACGGCAGTCACCATTTTAGACAAATCATCTTCTGTCAGGATCAATGATGCCGCTTCTTTCGCGATCTCGGTTCCTTTTTTACCCATGGCAATACCAATATGTGCTGCTTTCAGTGCCGGACCGTCATTTACTCCATCACCGGTCATGGCGACAATCTGGTTACTATCCTTCAGTGCATTGATTATTTTCAATTTGGCGTCCGGGAACATCCGGGTAAAAATGGTTGTATCCAGCACCCTTTTATTCAAATCACTTTCCGGTAAAGCCATCAGCTCATCACCGGTGATTGTTTTTTCATAATCCCTCAGTCCGGTTTGCCGCGCAATGGCGGTAGTGGTAGCGGCATTATCACCAGTGATAATTTTAACCATGATCCCGGCCGTATAAAAATCATCCAGCACTTTCCGGATATTCTTTTTAGGAGGATCGTAAAATGCAACTAGTCCTTTCACGCGAAAGGGGAGCTCCTGCTGGCTTTCCGGGAAATCATTTCCTTTAAAATCGGAGTCCGCAACAGCCAGTACCCTGAAACCTTCAGCGGCCATTTTATCAACGGCTTCAAGTAATTGTTGTTTTTCTGCCGGATTCATGGAAGAAATGGAAAGAAATGCTTCCGGGGCTCCTTTGGCTGCGATGATCCTGTTCCCTTTTTGATCCTCAAAAATATGGGTCATCAAAGGAGGTTTTCCGCCCAGTGGGTATTCTTTGATCATTTTATATTCAAGTCGTTCGTCATGCGAACTAAAATCCTTGTAAGACTGGTGTAATGCCGTTTCCATCGGATCAAAGGGGATGGGTTCACTGGCCCACATGGCGGAACGAAGCAGATCCTGTTCGGCCGGAGGAAGCTGATCTTCGGGGTTGGTAAACTGATTGGATGATAGGATGTATAATCTGGCCAGACTCATCCTGTTTTCAGTAAGGGTCCCTGTTTTATCTGTACAAATCACTGTGGCACTGCCCAGGGTTTCCACAGTTTTCATTTGTTTGACCACAATGCCCAGTTTCATGAGTCGCCAGGCACCCAGGGCCATGAATGTGGTAAAGGCTACCGGAATTTCTTCGGGTAAAATACTCATGGCAAGGGTGAGGGATTGTAAAAGGCTGTTGAGCAGGTCGCGGGAATGCCAATAATTGATCACCCATACAACGATAAATACCAGGGCGCCGGCAATGGCCATTTTCTTTACAAAATTGGCAATTTGTATTTCGAGCGGTGTTCTTTCTTCTTTGATGTTTTGAAGACTGGTACCAATTTTTCCCAGTTTTGTTTCATTGCCAATAGCGGTGATGGTAGCAATGGCCAGTCCGCTGGCAACAGTAGTACCACTGAAGACCAGATTGTCTTTCGTGCTCTTATCTTTTGCAACAGACAATGATTCGCCGGTTAATACGGATTCGTTAACAGAGAAATCATTGGAATGAACAATGACCCCGTCAGCTGTAATCGATGTTCCTTCTTCCACCATCAGGCTGTCGCCAACCACCAGTTCTGTGTTATTGATTTCGGTTACCTGACCATTGCGGATAACCTTACAACGGGGTTGCGACAGGTCTTTTAGTTTTTCCAGCGCATTTTTACTGCGGGAATACTGGTAAAGAGAAATGGAGGTTTGAAAGATGATGGCAGCACTCAGGAAAAAGCCGTCGCCTGTTTTTCCACTGAAAAAATAAATGGAAGCGGCCGTCAGCAGTAAAATCATCATAGGATCTTTGATGATCCTTTTTACGGCGGCTGCAAAATTGTTTTCGGCCTTGTAACTTGATGTATTAGACCCATATTTCTCCCGGGCAAGAAGCACCTGCTCAGTAGTTAAACCGGGAATATTGAATTGATCAGCTGACATTTTCAAAGAATACACAGTTCGCTTTTAAGAACAATGCTTTCGATAACCTTACAATTTACGCTACATTATCGGATATACCTGCTTTCTTCACCTGGCTTTCAATTTTAAAGGCGATTGGGTACTGTTTGTTTATCTGAGGGCTTTTGAATTTCGACTTTCGACTTTCGAATTTCATTGAATATCTTGCAGCAGCTTATGAGACCCACAGAAGATAGTTACCGACACAAAGGATTGCGCAAAAAACTGGTGCAGGCTGTTCAGGCCAAGGGCATTACCGATGAACGGGTGCTGGATGCCATCCTTGCCGTACCACGGCATTACTTTCTTGATTCAGCGTTTGATGAAGTAGCTTATGAAGACCGCGCATTTCCCATCGGTGAAGGTCAAACGATCTCACAACCCTATACGGTGGCCTATCAAAGCCAGCTGCTGGAGACCAAACCCTTTATGAAAGTATTGGAAATCGGCACCGGCAGTGCTTACCAGGCCGTAGTGCTCGCAGAAATGGGTGTTCAGGTATATACCATCGAAAGACAGAAGAAGCTTTTCGAAACCAACAAGCAATTTGATTTCCTCAAAAAATATCCCACGATCAAATTTTTCTATGGTGATGGCTTTGAAGGCCTGCCTACCTATGCTCCATTTGACCGCGTTTTAATTACCGCCGCAGCGCCTGAAATACCTGCCAAACTGGTGGAACAGCTTAAAACCGGTGGAATGATGGTGATCCCTCTGGGAGCCGGTGATGTGCAACAAATGCTCCGTCTCACTAAACTGGAGAACGGCGCTATCCGGGAAGAAGTGTTTGATCATTTTTCTTTTGTACCGATGCTTGGGGGACGCAGTCAGTAGTCGGTAGTCATTAGTCATTAGTCGGTACTAATTGGGCCAGGTAATTAAAAAGACGCGCTGTTTAGGTGAATTTTTCCGGGTGATTAATCATGTACAAAATCAACTTGGCGATTGCATTGTTTTTTTCAGTTAAAATTGATCTGCTTCTGCTGTTATATACCCAAACGACAGTGAGAAATCAATCCATACCTGCGTTTCAGCATTTTCTGTTTCAGCATCATTTAATTTGGAAACAAAGTAATCCCGGTATCTTTTTCTTTTATAAGCTTCAACAAAATTGCAGCAAACTGATCTGGAAGAACGCCTCAATTGATCCGCTTAAGAGAAGAATATTTTCTTCAGCGGAAATTTTTTGTGATTTGAAAAATCTCCAGCGCCAGATCATAAGCTTTTTGGTAGCCTATTAATTTTCTGTAATCGCCCATTTTTATGGCAACCTTCAGAAAAATTTGGCTCAAACCAGTCAAACATTCCAGGCTACAGTAGCTGTTTCGCCTGAATTGAAAAATTCGCTACTAAGGACTGACTAACGACTATCGACTAAAGACTAACGACTTCTCTCAAACGAACTGCTCCAGCAACTCAATCCTTTTCTCCACCGGAGGATGGGTGGCGAATAAATTATCCCAGGAGGCGGAACGGTGGGTGGAAGGTTTTGGATTATCAATAAATAGCTGGGCTACATCGCGGCTCTCCACTGCTTCGATCAGCGGGTCGTTGGAAATTTTGCGGAGTGCATTGGCAAGTGCATAGGGCCTCTTGGTCATATCGGCTGCCCCGGCATCTGCCAGGTATTCCCGGCGACGACTGATACCAAAGCGTAAAAGGATGGAGAGGAAATAAGCGATCGCCGTGATCACAATCGCAATCAGGATAATCCCACCACTGCCTTTACCATCACTTTTCTTTTTGCCGGACCCGGCAAAACGAAGGCTGCGGAATGCCAGTTCGGCCAGGAATGCAAAAATGCCAACAAAGATGATCGAGATGATGAGCAGACGCACATCTTTATTTTTAATATGCGTGAGTTCATGAGCGATCACGGCTTCCAGTTCCTCATCATCCAGTTTATTAATGATTCCCCTCGACAGTGAAACGGAATAGCTCCGGTTGCTGATGCCACTGGCAAAAGCATTTAAAGAATCATCTTCAATGATATAAACTTTGGGCATGGTCATCCCCTGGGAGATACAGAGGTTCTCCACCAGATTATAGACTCTTTTATTTTCAATTCTGTCCAGCGGCTTACTGCCCGTTGCCATCCTGATAAATGCAGCATGACCGGCCCAGGCGATCAGGAACCAGATTCCTACAGCCGCCAGAACGACCGGTATGATCTGTAGAAAAAGCTGATTGGGATCTTCCTGATGCTCCCCCCTGGTAAAATAGAGTAGCGCATAACCCATCCCCAGTAATAGAACGGGAAAAGCAATCAAAAGTAAAACAGAATTGAAATTATTCCTGCGGATCTGGCTGTCTAAACCAACATACTTCATTCGATGATGATGTTAATTAAATACTGAATGCTGCCAGATTAAAATTTCACAACAGGTGGCTCTTCCATCTGCTTGCGGGTATCTGTACCGAGGTCAAACATAACTTCTTTCTGAAACCCGAAATTCCTTGCGATCAGGTTGCCAGGGAAAGATTCCACGCCATTATTGTATTCTGTTGTGGCCCCATTGAAGAAACGGCGGCTGGCAGCCAGTTTATTTTCAATATCACTTAGTTCTTCCTGTAACTGCAGGAAATTCTGATTTGCTTTCAGGTCAGGGTAGGCCTCCACCTGCACTTTCAATCCCTGCAGCGCCGAACTCAGTTGTTGTTCAGCGGCAATCTTTCCGTCAATTGTAGTAGCTGCAACAGCCGCTGTTCTGGCCTCGGTTACTTTCAGCAGCAGGTCCTTTTCATGACCGGCATAACCTTTTACAGTCTCTACCAGTTGAGGTACCAGATCATGCCGCTGGCGGAGTTGTACATCGATATCGGCAAAGGCATTTTGGCGGCGGTTGCGTAAACGAACCAGGCCATTATAAAGACTAACAATCCAGATGATCAGGATAACAATGATTCCTACAATAATTAAAACTGGCATATTGGTATTATTTGAACAATGAAATTAGGTAAATAAAAGAAAAAAACCGGCCAGGCCGGTTTTTCAGGAAATAGTCAGTAGTTTCTTTAATTCACCCGGTTCATGAACCAGGTGCCCGCGCCGGTTGGACTGCTTCCAGATCCGTAAGTGCCATTCGTCATCGTACCACTATTACTCCAGTCTGCCTTTATACTAAATGTACTGCCTCCCGCAGTAGTGTAGGTATAAGTAGCTGTAAAAACATTTCCGGTCAATACCCAGGTGCCGGTAGCTTTGGATGAAGTGGTAATATTGTCTCCATCCGCAACGGTGATCTTACCGCCTGCCTCCACGACCATGGAATACCCGGAGGTAGGTGTGCTTGTGCCAGAGCCATATTTACCAACCCATAGTCCTTCAACGGGATAAACGGGTGGAATGACCTCATCTTTTTTGCAGGAACTAAAAAACATCATCATGGAAACGGCAGCCAGTAGAAGCTGCCCCGGAATTTTGCTGAATTTCATAAATAAAAGTTTGGTTTAGGTGCTAATATTGATTCAAAAATAATACCAGAGTATATGTTAGAAAATACCACTTTTGGGTAGTTCTACTGATTTGTAATAAATTGCTATTTTAAAGCACAACTTGCCACATGCGTATACTTCCCTTTGCCATTTCCGCTATTCTCACCGGAGGATTGGTATTTGCCCTCAATAAACAATGGGGATCCATTCCTCCCATGGGGAAATTCCTCAGTCCCCAACAGGGTTTTTGGCAAAATGCTGAACCAGCAAACAAAAGTTTTGATGCAGATCTGAAATTTCCTGATCTGAAAGGAAAGGCAGAGGTATATTTTGATGATCGCCTGGTGCCGCATGTATTTGCAGAAAAAGACGAAGACCTCTATTTTATCCAGGGCTACCTGCATGCTAAATTCAGGCTGTTCCAGATCGATCTGCAGACAAAAGCAGCGGCCGGAAGAGCCAGTGAAATTGCTGGTCCCAAAGCCATCAATTTTGATAAAGAACAAAGAAGGCTGGGGATGTTGTTTGCTGCTGAAAATGCCATGAAGGAAATTGAAAAAGATGAGCAGTCGAAATCACTATTCACCGCCTATACCAATGGGATCAACGCTTACATTGGCTCAATGAAGGAAGCCGATATGCCCATTGAATACAAACTCCTGAATCTTAAACCGGAGAAATGGAGTAACCTGCGTACCGCTTTATTATTAAAGATGATGGCTAAAATGTTGTCATCCGGTACTGAAAGCGATCTGGCGATGACCAATGCCAAAGCCATGTTTATGCCGGATGAGTTGAAGAACTTATACCCGCAGGTACCCGATTCCCTGGTTCCGATTGTACCAAAGGGAACGGCATTTGTCCAGCCAGGCATCAAACCCATACCACCCGCATCAGCCGATTCCATTTACCTGAGTCGTAAAGACATTGCCACGGCCAGAGAAATCGATAAACCCGATCCCGGCAATGGCAGTAATAACTGGGTCGTGGCCGGAAGCAAAACGCAAAGCGGAGCACCGATTCTTTGCAATGACCCGCACCTGGAATTATCCCTTCCTTCGATCTGGTACGAAATGCAGCTGGTAACACCAACCAGTAATGTGTATGGCGTATCCCTTCCCGGCAGCCCCTTTGTGATCATTGGGTTTAATGACAGTATAGCCTGGGGAGTCACCAATTCCCAGAGGGATGTAAAAGATTATTATGAAATAAAGTTCAAGGATAAAAGCAAAAAAGAGTACTGGTTCAATGGCGCCTGGGCCAACACCACACAAAGAGTGGAAGAGATTAAAGTAAAAGGCGGAAAAACGGTTTATGATACGGTTGCCTATACCGTTTTTGGTCCGGTGATGTATGACGAGAACTTTCAGGGTGCAGCAAATGAAGGAAAAGGACGCAACCTGGCCGTTCGCTGGACGGCCCACGATCCCAGCAACGAGGGCATGGCTGTTTATCACCTGAACCGGGCAAAAAACTATGATGAGTATGTAAACGCGATCAAGGACTTTACCTGCCCCGGCCAGAATTTTGTGTTTGCTTCCAAATCAGGTGATATCGCCATCTGGCAACAGGGACGATTCCCGGCCCGTTGGGATCGCCAGGGTTTATATATCATGCCCGGAGAAGACAGCAGCTATATGTGGCAGGGTTTTATTCCGCAAACCGAGAACCCGCATGCTAAAAACCCGGAACGCGGATTTCTGCAAAGTGCTAACCAGCGACCAGCAGATTCGACCTATCCTTATTTTATACCTGGCAGCTATATCACAGCACGTGGCATAACGATTGAAAACAGACTGGCGGCTATGTCTGGTATTACCGTCAATGATATGATGGCCCTGCATGGGAATTATTTTAATACCCTGGCGGAAGATGCCCGGACTGTATTATTAAAGTATACAAAAGAAACGGAGCTTAACGCTGATGAGAAGAAGTACCTGGATTTATTCCGTAACTGGGATCTGCAGGCTTCCCCTGATTCCAAAGGACAAACCGTGTACAGCCTTTGGCGGTTTGCATTAGAAGATACCATCTGGGGAGATGATTTTGCCGGCATGCCCAATAAAGATGACTGGCCTGAAACCCAGACGCTATTTGAATATATGCTTCGTGATTCTGCTATGAAATTTGCAGATGATATCCGGACCCCTGCCCGGGAAACGCTTTATGATATGGTTACCGGTGCTTTCAAAAAAGCAGCCGGTCAGCTGAACGCAAGGGAAAAAGAAGGATTGGAATGGTACAAGTTTAACCAGCCCGGTGTATATCATATCATGGATAAGTCTAAGAAAGACCTTTTGCCTTTTGCCAGGGCGGGTTTACATGTAGGAGGATGGGGTGATATTGTGAATGCCGTTAAAGGAAGTCATGGCCCCAGCTGGCGTATGATTGTTCAAATGAGCAGTCCCACAGAAGCCTATGGCGTTTATCCCGGTGGGCAGAGCGGGAACCCGGGAAGCAGGTTTTATGATAATTACCTGGATCAGTGGGTACAAGGAAAATACAATAAACTCTGGTTCATGCGTGACGGTGACAGAACCGATAAAAATGTGAAATGGGTGATGAAGTTTAAGGGGGAATAGGAAATAGGTATTAGGAATTGGGTATTAAGTATTCTTGTTTGATGAAAAGAACCGCAAGAAGAGGAAGGACTGACAATTAAAACTGACAAAGCTTATGAAATTTCTGACTGCGATTATATTAACGGCATTACTATCCTTTATCAGCGGATTATTTTTACCCTGGTGGGGCATCGCGATAGTTGCACTGGCCATTGCAGCAATGATTCACCAAAAACCGGGGAAGGCATTTTTAGCTGGTTTCCTGGGCGTATTCCTGCTTTGGGCCGGACTGGCCTGGTGGATTGATATGAAGAACAATAGTGTACTCTCTCATAAAGTAGCAGCATTATTACCCTTGGGCGGAAATAGTTTTGCTATTATCGCGGTTACAGGCTTTATCGGCGGATTGGTTGGCGGACTGGCAGCCCTTTCCGGGAGTTTTCTCCGGGCATCAAAGGCAAACTGAAATAAATGTTGAACAGACCCGGCCCGGGCAGTAATATTTTAAGTTTTGCTTATCGTCTCTGATAAAAACTTACTGTTAAGTTGAGCCCCCTTCAATAATCTGAATTTTTCGTAATTTTGCCCTGCTTTAGAATTTTGCCCAACCTGCAATTGGGGTTCTCAGCAACTAAAATTCATACATCATGGCATTATTACACAACCGCATCTCCCGAAAGGAGCTGAAAGAACGTATTCAAAAGGATCATACTCCCCGCACTACCATTTCATTTTATTGTTATTTCCCGATCACTGAGCCTCCTGTTTTCCGGGATGAATTATACAGGAAATTCAGTGAGTTAGGCGTGTATGGCAGGATCTACCTGGCAGAAGAAGGGATCAATGCCCAGATCAGTGTGCCAACTTTCAATCTTTACCGCTTCAGGGATGTTTTATATTCTTATGAACCCTTAAAAGATCTCCGGTTGAATATTGCCACCGATGATGACGGGAAAAGTTTTTATGTACTTGATATCAAAGTGCGGAAAAAAATAGTGGCTGATGGTATTGATGATCCTTCTTTCGATATGGCGAACAAAGGTCGTTATGTCAATGCCGCCGAATTCAATGAATTGACAAAAGATCCCGATACCGTTGTAATCGATATGCGTAATCACTACGAATTTGAAGTGGGACATTTTGAAAAAGCTATTGAAATTCCCAGTGATACTTTCCGGGAACAATTGCCCATGGCAGCTGAAATGATGTCGCCCAATAAGGATAGAAATATCATCATGTATTGCACGGGGGGTATCCGTTGCGAAAAAGCCTCGGCATACATGCTCCACCAGGGTTTTAAAAATGTATTTCACCTGGAAGGAGGTGTCATTAATTATGTGAACCAGGTAAAAGCCGGTGGATTGAAAAACAAATTCCATGGAAAGAATTTTGTTTTTGACCAGCGATTGGGAGAAAGAGTGACTGATGAAATCATTTCCCATTGTCACCAGTGCGGAAAACCGGCAGACACCCATGTAAACTGTGTGAATGATGCCTGTCACCTGCTCTTTATTCAGTGTGATGACTGCAGGGAAAAAATGAAGACCACCTGCAGTACGGAATGTTATGATTTTATCCACCTGCCCGAAGAAGAGCAGAAAATAAGAAGAAGCGGGGTGGACAAAGGGCGAAATATTTTTAATAAGTCCAAATCGAGAAAAATCAACGGTTTGACTCCTAATAGTCATTGATTTTTAATTATTGGTTTATTACAATATGAACCTGCTTTTCCCCGGTAACTGCTGTAAGATTCACGGACTGCTGTAAAGTGTATCGGCAAATGTTATATTTTCGCTTTCACAGAAACTAACCGTGAAAAAAGCAGTCGTATTTATATTACTACTCTCTTTCCTGTTCCAGGTATTCGGTTACCACCTGGTATTCCAGTATCGTAAATTCGATCTCAAAAAATCAGCCAAACGAATGCTTCGCCGGAGGATTGATCCCGCATTGACTGAAACATTCAGCTTTCCAATGCTGGCCGGTGATAAAGAGGAGATGCCTGTTTGGGTTGACCAGCATGAATTTCGCTACCATGATCAGCTTTATGATGTGATCGAAAAGAAAGTGGTGGAAGACCGGCTGGTAATCAGGTGTCTGAATGATATAAAAGAAAAACAACTTATTGACCATTATAAGATGCTCGCACAGCAGGATTTTAACCAGAAATCCAAAAAGCGATCCATGTTCATGTTAACAATGCTTGGCAAAGCGCTGACCAATACTACCTTTTCATTAGCCACGGCACCTGTTATACAAATTAACTTACAGAGCGATCCCCGTCGCTATTCCCTTTTACACCGGTTTGCAAAAGTGTTGACCCCTCCGCCCCGGTTTTGTTGATGTAATTCCTGATTTGTTGCATCCGCTATTTCCTGTTGAAAAGCAGGAAATGTATGGATGATCTTTTTCCGGGCTTTCAGATTTTTTACCTGTCCATGGCCAGATTGATTACTGATAAATTATTTATCAGCCCATCTTCCATGCAAAGTGAAATGCAGTGTCTGCATGCCCGCCATTTTTTACATCAACATAAAAAACTAACAATGAGAACAGTAATTGTCTTCATAATAATGCTGTGCTTTTCCATTCAGGGAATGGCACAATCCTCCCTGCAGGGAAAAGTGCTGGATCAATCTTCCAAAACGCCACTTTCCGGAGCAACGATTAATAGCAATGGTAAAAATGTAGCCACTACCGATAAAGACGGTTTTTTCAGTTTCCCCTGTAACGGCTATCAACAGATTCAGGTGAGTTTTGTCGGATTTGAAACCTTCTTTAAATCCGTAAGCTGTGGCGATAATATCAAAATCATGCTGAGCCCCCAGGGCAATATATTAGACAATGTAGAAATTACCGCTACTTCCAGCCAGAATAAATCACTGCTGAACCAGCCTCAGTCTATCACGAAACTGACGGATAAGGAATTGAAAAGAGGGCAGGGGCTTTTTCTGGATGATGCCATTCAAACCAGCGTACCTGGAGTGCAAATGGTTCGCCGGACTGTTTCAGGTGGTCAGCAATTCAATATCCGGGGTTATGGAAACGGATCAAGAGGTACCAGAGGTATCAATAGTAATTTTGACGGACAGGGATACAAAGTATACCTCAATGATATACCTGTTACCGATGCAGAAGGTATCAGTACCCTGGATGATATTGACTACGGAGCAGTTAGTAATACAGAAATCGTAAAAGGGCCTGCCGGCACACTGTATGGCCAGGCAATTTCAGGTGCCGTGAATTTGAAAATTGCCGCCCCGCAAAAAGGAAAAACAGCTATCAGTCAGCAACTGATGCTGGGGAATTACGGATTGCAGCGTTATACTACACAATTACTGACTGCTGGGGAACACAGCAGTATGATGCTGACCTATGGGAAACAAAAATCTGATGGCTTTTCCATCCATAACAGCTCCCATAAGGACTTCGTGAATTTTGTTGGAAATTTCCAACCGGGTGAAAAACAAAATCTCAGCACCTATGTAGGATACACCGACAGTTATGATGAACGTCTTGGTGAATTGACGATTGCACAGTACCTGAATAAGGATTACTCAGGTAATATCGAATACATCCGCCGGAATGCACATAGCCATGTCAGCACTTTCCGGGCAGGTTTGTCACATACTTATCATTTCAGCAAGGCCATCAGTAACACCAGTTCTGTTTTTGGGATGGGTTTCCGCAGTGATGTAAGTTCTGCGGGTGGCTGGACAGATAAAACATCTGTTAACTATGGCTTCAGGACTTCCTTTAATACCCGTTTCTTTTTTAATAATGGAATCTTCCTGAATGGAATCACAGGAATGGAACTACAACGCCAGGATGCACAGGTCATTGGGTACAGTATGAAAGTAAACCCATCAGATCCTAACCCGGGCGGCCCATGGGTATATGGGTCCAGTCCTTACTGGATCATCAATGCGGTTACTTCCAATACGGCTTTTGTTACCACCCCAACGGCTTATTTTACAGAATGGACTCTTGCCTTACCTAAAGATCTTTCTATCACTGGCGGAATCGGACTCAGTACGCAGCGGATCGTGCTGGATGACCGTTTTAGTGCTCCCGGTGCCACCGCCCTCCGGCCTTCCCATTTTGATACCGCTTACAAGAATATGGTATCGCCCCATCTGGCGATTAATAAAGTATTTAAGAAAGGGATTTCAGTATACGCTTCCTACAGCACCGGTTTCAAAGCTCCGGTCAGTTCTTATTTCTTTATTGCAACACCACAGATCGGAACACCGCCGAATGCAGGATCTGCTTCGGCAGCAGCCCGGGTGAATGGAGACCTGAAATCAGAAAAAGGTACACAGTTTGAAATCGGAACAAAGGGAAATACAATCAATGGCAAGCTGGTATATGAACTGGCTTTGTTTCATTTGCGCTTTAAAAACAAAATGACATCCGTTTCCGTGCCCGTTCCAACAACAACCCCTCCGGCAACTGCCACCGCTTATAGTTACATGATCAATGCTGGGGAACAGGATCATAAAGGAGTGGAAGCTTCAGTGAAATATTCCATCATTAAAAGCGGTGACGGTTTCCTTACCGATCTGACACCCTTTGTCACTTTTACTTATTCTGATTTTAAGTACGGCGACAATTTTGTATATAAAACAGGCAGTACTACCGCCAATGCCGGTATCGATACCCTGAATTACAGTGGACTGAATGTTTTTGGAACGCCCAAAATCATGGCCGCCTGGGGATTTGATCTGGTAACTAAACCGGGCATTTACGCCAGCTTTTCCCATTTGTACAAGGACCCGATGAATATTTCACTGGAGAAAACACAAACTTATCCCAGTCCGGAAGCATTCACACTCAGGAAGGCGAGCAGTTATAACCTGCTGAACACAAAGATTGGTATCCGGAGAAACCTGTCCTCGCATCTTGGCCTTGATACCTATTTTGGCGTCAACAATATCACCGGAGTGCAGTACCCGCTGATGGTATTCATCAATCAGTTACCCGATGCATATATCCCGGCACCACCAAAAGCAGTAATCTTTGGCGGCATCAACCTGAAATACAATTTCAATAAATAATCATGGTATTGAGAGACGATCAACGATCGTCTCTCAATATCCATTTAAAACAGAAGTATGAAAAATACGATACTCGTAACTGCGATTAGCCTGCTCTTATTCAGCTGCGGTCGTTTTGGTAATAAAGGAAATGAGGAAAATAAGGAAATGCGGATTGTTTGTCTATCAAAGCACCTGACAGAAATAATGTTTGCTCTGGACCTGGGCTATAAAATTGTAGCGGTTGACCTGAGCAGCACCTATCCTGATAGTGCCAAACTACTTAAAACAGTCGGGTACCATCGTGCATTGAGTGCAGAAGGAATTATTTCCATGGAGCCTGACCTGGTGATCCATAGTAAAGATATCGGACCAGAACAGGTCGAAAGCCAGTTACTGAAAACTGGTATCAAAGAAAAAATATTTGGTGCTGCCAATACCATTGACAGTGCGAAGCTGTTGATCAAAGAACTGGGTGATTATTTTGGAGCTGGCTCAAAAGCAGATTCCATTATCAAAAAAATGGACAATGATCTCAGCCTGGCTACGAGGAAAGTGACTGAGAAACAGATTACCGATACTCCATCTGTGATGATCATCCATTTTGGAAGGGCGAATAATGTTTATTTCGTGATGAGCGGAAGAAACGGGGCCGGAGATAAAATGATTAAAATGGCCGGTGGAAAAACTGCGCATTATGATGCCAAAGGAGCCAGACAAATCAGTGCGGAAGCAGTGGCCGCCGCTAATCCCGATATCATCATCGCAACGGATTATGGTTTTGATCAGATGGGAAATATGGACAAATTCATCATCGGAGTACCGGGTGTATCATTGACCAATGCAGCAAAAAATAAAAGGATCTATCGTTTTGAAGAGCATGACCTGATTTATTTCGGGCCGAGAACAGGAGAGAATATCCTGAAATTATTCAATCTGATTCATCCCTGACACATGCTAAAACATAACAAACTGTTTTTTCCAGTACTCATCATCATGCTCCTGCTGACACTACTGGCAGCGATTGCCTGGGGAGCTGTGAGGATTTCACCGGCCGAAATGGGTTCAGCACTGCTACATTTTTTGCAGGGCAGGAAGCCGGCAACGCTACATGAAGGCGTCTTCCTGCAGTTGCGCCTGCCCCGGGTATTATTAACTGCTGTTACCGGTGCCATCCTGGCGGTTTCTGGTGTCTTGATGCAGGGATTATTCCGTAACCCGATCGTTGAACCAGGTCTTACCGGTACCAGCGCCGGTGCAGCTTTCGGCGCCTCTTTTATATTCGTGATGGCTCCTAAAATGAGCCCTGTATTAAAATCAGCAACTGGTCCTTTATTGGTGCCTTTATTTGCATTTGCAGGAGGATTACTCGCTACATGGATTGTCTATGCTTTGTCTAAAAGCGCAGGAAAGGTTTCTATCATGTCACTTTTACTGCTGGGTATTGCCGTCAATGCCATTGGGCTGAGTGGTACAGGATTCATGAGTTATATCGCCAGGGATCCGCAGGCACGCAGCATTACATTCTGGAGCCTCGGCACTTTTTCAGGTGCTTCCTGGTTACAGGTAAGTATCGTTGGGATGATTGCCATCCTGGTTTTCCTTTTATCTTTTCGGTACGCAAAAGAGCTCAATGCACTCTTATTGGGAGAAGAGGAAGCAGCTTATCTGGGTGTAGATGCAGAAAGATTAAAAAGCCGGATCATGATCCTGAATACTGCTATGGTTGCTGTGGCAACAGCCTTTGTAGGAGTGATTAGTTTTATGGGATTAATCGTACCCCATATCCTTCGCTTGCTGATAGGAAGTGATAATAAACGCCTGCTGCCGGCATCCATGATACTGGGGGCTGTTTTGTTAACTCTTGCAGATATGGGGGCCAGATTATTACTGGCTCCGGCCGAAATGCCCATTGGAATCATCACCTCACTTGTTGGCGCACCCATATTTATCCTTTTACTAAGTAAGTACAATCTGCTCAATCAAAAAGGAGGGGGTCATGCTTGATATTCAGTCCGTACATTTTAGTATTGGCAGCAAAAAAATACTGCAGGATATTTCTGTTCAGTTTCACCCGGGGGAATTCAACATGATCCTGGGGCCGAATGGTTCCGGAAAATCCAGTCTGATGAAATTATTCAGTGGTGAAAAGGAAAGCTATCAAGGCAAAATATCCTACGATGGGATACCATTACAGCAAAGGAAATGGAAGGAACTGGCCATGCGAAGAGCGGTAATGAGTCAGCAACCTGACCTGCATTTTCCACTGACTGTGGAAGAAGTTGTGATGATGGGTCGCTATCCTCATTTCAGTTTTGCACCCGGTAAAAAGGACATACAAATTTGTACCGACGTACTCCGGCAAATGAAACTGGATGATTTTGCCGGAAGAAATTATCTCACACTCAGTGGTGGGGAGAAGCAAAGAGTTCAGTTTGCCAGAGTGCTGGCTCAGATATGGGAGCCACCCGCATCCGGGAATCGTTACCTTTTTCTGGATGAACCTTTAAATAGTCTGGATATAAATTATCAGCAGGAATTTCTACAATCAGCCCGTGAATTACTGGGAAAAAAGACAGTTCTGATAGCGGTGATGCATGATGTCAATCTGGCGGCTCAGTATGGGGACAGACTCTTTTTTCTTCGCGAAGGAAGGCTGGTAGCTCAGGGGCCTCCTTCTGCGATATTGAATGCAACATTAATAGAAGATATATTCCGGGTGAAAGTAGCGGTCATCGAAAACCCGCTTACTAAAATACCGGTGATGATCTACCCATAAAAAAGTAATGGCTTTTATTGGGGGATGGCAGCCCATTTCATGCAAACCGGTTTACCAAGTGCAATCCGGTTGCCGGTATCAGTTAATAAACCGGTTTGAAGGTCCCTTTTAAAAATGACGACCTCGTCACTGTTCTGATTGCCGCAAAGCAGGAAGTTGCCACTGGGATCTATACTAAAGTAACGGGGCGATTTGCCCAGCGTAGACTGATGTGCTTTCAGTTGCAGCTTTCCATTGGGCAGGACCCGATAGATTGCAATATTATTTACCTCACCACGATTGGAAGCATAAAGAAATTTTCCATCCGGGGAGAGATGGATATCCGCACTCCCGGGAAAACGGCGATCAGCTTCCACCATGGTACTGATTCGTTGCCGTGGTTTCAGCCGGCCATTATTGTATTTAAAGAAAACGACTGTGCCTGATAATTCCTCAATCAGATAAGCACGACGCCCCGATGGATCAAAACAGATCTGGCGGGGGCCTGCGCCCGGGTTGGCTTTATAATAGGGGTGAACGGCAGGTTCCAGGTTTCCACTCTTTTCATCAAAAGCATAGATCATTACTTTATCAATGCCCAGATCAGTCACCAGCAGAAAGCGGTTATCCGGACTGATCAGCGAGCCATGTACATGTGGACCCTTCTGTCGACTGGTATCGGGTCCGGAACCGGAATGACGGATACTTTTTGCCAGTCCCACATGGCCGTTACTGTCAATGGGTAAAACAGATAAAGTGCCGCTACTGTAGTTGGAGGCAAACAGCCAATGCCCGCTGCGATCTGTTTCTACATGACAGGGATGATCACCGCCGGACAGGGTTTTTCCAAGCATAGCTAACCGACCTGTCAAAGCATCAAAAGAGTAAGAAGCGATATCTCCTCCTTTTCCATCCTTTGGGGCTGTTTCAAAAACAGCAAATATATTTTTTCCGTTGGGGGCAAGAGTGATAAAGGACGGATTGGATGATGGAATACTGCTGACGGGCGTTGCCGAACCTGTACTACTGTTGAACCGGTATACATGCACGCCCTCGTTTAATGGGGAGCTATAAGTGCCTATGAAAAGGTAGTGTTCCTGCGCCGGAAGGAGACCAGGTAAAAGCAATAGAAATGTTAAGGCAAGACGATTCATGCGATAGTTTGAGAAATGAAATTACCCTTTATATTGATTTTAACAATGGCTGATCCGGTTCTGGCACAATCTTGCTATTACTACTACGACAACAATTGATAACCCAAAAATTTAAAAAATGAAAAAGATATTTACCCTTTCGGCCCTGGTGCTTTCGATTAGCATCTTTCTTTCCAGTTGTGTTAAAAGCACCGTCTACACCGGTATTGATGAAGGTTACTGGCTCTCCAAAGAAAGGGGAGAAGTAGTGTACAGCGATTCTTACTGCAGTTATTATGTGGTGGAGACCTACTATGGTTTCAATATTGTACAGGCAAACGGCGGGTACCGCCCATCAGAAGGATCATTTGTGTACGGTAATTTCAGCGCCCGTGGTACAAGGGATATGTATAACCGCAGTGCCGGATATATATTCACCGGTACCGTAACCGACTACTGGCTGACATACACCGAAGCACAGGACGCCCTGGATTATTATTGTCCCCTTGCTGGTAAAGGCGCTACCCGGACCTTTAAAACTTCCACCATTAAACAGGAAGCCACCAAGTAATAGATATCATTCCTGACGTTAGATACACCACTGCCTGAGGGCAGTGGTTTTTTTATGGGTTGGAGGCCGCATAGGCTGCGAGAGTGGTGGCAGGTTGCCCCAGCTCATCCCAGGTCAACTGCGATTCAAATTTTTCGGGGTATTTATTCAACGCTTCGCAAATATGCCAGGCATAGTTATACTGATTGGCAAAAAGTCCCAGGAATTTCATCAACCAGATAGGCGCTTTCAGGATGCCTAGTTTCTTTTTGGTGTAGTGGGTAATAAAAATCCGGTTTGCCTCTTCAAAAGTATAAGCCGCTGGTCCCTGTATGGCATATTCCCTGTTATCATTCCCAGGCTGTTGAAAAGAACGGCTGACCTGTTTGGCATAATCAGCTGCCGCAATAAACCACATGGGTGCAATGGAACGTCCCAGTGACGCAATTTTATTTCCCCTCAACATCTGAAAAGGAAAAGTTTCCATAAATGTAGAGGGATAAAAAATGGTATAAGGGATACCGGACGCTTTGATTTTTTGGACCGCTTCTTCTTTCATTCGGAAAGCCCACCAGCTGAACCCATTCATTCCCTCATACCGGTGCACCAGTGAGGATAGATAACCGAGCCGGGTAATCCCGTTTTTTATCGCAGCAGCCAGAATATGATCAATCCCTTCTCTTTCCGGTTGCGGATCTTTCATGCCTGAATGCTGGGTAACAGACAGATTGCAATACACTGTATCCATTCCCTTCATCGCTGATTCAATACTTTGCATATCCAGAATATCACCCTGAATAATGTTTGCTTCCGGGAAAATGGCCTTCAATTTATCATGGTCTCTTCCAAAAAAAGTGCAATCAAATCCGGCCCTGATCAGCTCCTGAGCAACAGGTTTGCCGAGCATACCGGTTCCGCCGATGAAAAGAATTTTCATGAAGAGAATTTTGGCAAAGGTAAACCACGCAAAGCCCTCAACAACAAATAACTCACCAACACAAAATATATCATGGAAAAAAGGATACTGCTTGTCGTTGTCCTTGTAATAAAATAACCAGCCAATGGCAGCAGTTGTAAAGCATGAATACCAAAAAAATGGGCGATTCGTAAATCTCCATGGGCCTTGCTCCAGTTCAAAACCGGGATGCAGGCACCGCCATCTGCGGCGCCGACAGTATGCGCCAGTCGGGCTCCCATCATCCCCCCTTCAAAAGAAAAAATTACAAAGAAGATGATGCCCAGTCGAATACCCCATAAATAGCCCGCCGGAAGATCCGCCACAGCAGGTCCCCAAAATTTCAGCCCAATGATAAAGGTCCATACCGTTAACAATGAAATAGCAATTCCCATGATGGTAAACAGACTGCTGTAAAGGACGGTTGAAGTATTAAAATGCGATAACCGGCCATAGGCAGCCTGCCAGGTGATAATACCCAGTTCGATGCTCATGACTATTACCACCATGATGCTATAGGACCTGACAGCCACCGGCTGATTCAATTCATGCAGTAACCAGCCCATGGTCCAGCAAAAAATCCAGATGCTTAGAAAAAATTTCATGGGTTTAATCCAGGCACTGATACCGTTGACCTGTACGGTACTGGTGCCTGCTAGGTACATACAAAGCAGACCGCCGCCCAGGCAGAGGATGCCAAACCAGAATAGACCACTGTTTCTTTGCGCTAATGCCTGCAGCCACCACATTACTTGCATGATTGAAATTGTTGAAGAGAAGAATGTTGTTGTCAGTTTAAAACTGGATCCTGTACAATATATCGGGGAAGAAACCGATCTGGTTCACATTGCCCACTGTTCCATACACGGGGTTGAAGCGTCGAAGGAAGATATTTTCACGGTTCGTTACATTCTGTAAATCGAGGTAAATGGTCTGACTCATTTTCCTTTTCCTGCTATTCAACCGGAATCCAAATTTGGTATCGGCCCGCAGGTACCCTGAAAGTTTGGTTGCATTATAATTCGATTCGTCCAGCACTTCCTTCCCGGCTGCCAGTGATGCGGTGATATCAATAGGCGTGGCATAACGGCCACCAATCATCGACAACCGTATATCCAGTGTAAAAGCATTGCGCTTTTCATGACCGGTTTTCCATTCCTTCCCGGCCAGCAGGTTCGCCGCATAGCCATAATTATAGGAACTGTTCCTCTCAATCCCGTCACTTCCCTTGTATTTACTCCGGAAAACAGAACCGGTACTGAGCAGGTAAAATCCATGACTCAGGAATTTTTCAATGCTCAATTCGATCCCTGTATTCCTGCCTTTTCCATTATTGACCAGCCCTGCTTTTTCAGGAAAAGTAAAGTCGCTGCCGGCATTGATCATAGAGAAACCGCTGGCTGTTTTTTCAACGGGTATATCAAATAAAGACTGGTAATACCATTCCGCTTTCAGCCTCCAGTCAGTGGCAAATCGGTTTTCATATCCCAGCACCAGGTGATGGGCGCGCGAAAATCCAAGAGAGCGGTTACTGCGATCCGTGTTGAAGCCATCCGATTTTTCATAGAGATAAACGGGCAGGGGTTGCAGCTGACCGTGGAGTCCATAACTGATACTAAAACTATTTTTAGGATTGGCCTGGTATTGTACCGAAGCTCTGGGTTCAATGATGCTGCTTTGATTAAAACTGAAATTCATGCCATGAACCCCGCCGATCAGGGTTAGTTTGGAGGAAGGCTTGTATCGGAACTGGCCGAATAACTGAAGCAGCAGAAAGCGGTCATCAAAATCACGGACCAGATTAAAAGGAGCCGTGCTGTTCTGTCCCTGCCGGTCAGTGACCCTGGTATCTAACCCAAAACTTTCACCGGTTAGTCCAGCCCTCCATGAAAACTTCACCGAAGTTTTGGAATTTAGGAGGGAACTAAAACGAATGACATCCTGCTGATCGAGCACATCTGTTACTTTCCAGGCAGTACCATAGGGTGGAACGGGCAATGCATACTGATAAGTTTCAAAATCACTTTTGGTATTACTATATGATACAACCGTTCGCCAATAAGTCTTTTTCCCCAGATCGATACTGTGTTTGGCGCCGAACATCAACAGCCGGTTACTAAAATAACTGTCCTGATCTTTTCTGCTGTAGAAATCAGTTGTGTCTATTTCTTGACCGATAAAATCAATATTGCTTTTTCCTCCCATTCCGAAGAAAGAGAATTTTCCTGCTTTGGAGGGAGCGAGTTGAATATGGTAAACCCAGTCCTGGTATTTAGGAACAGCAGCAGTGCCCACATCCAGTCCAAGCGACTGACCGATTTGCACAAATGAATAGCGGTAACCTGCCAGGTACGAGGCCCCGTTTTTCTTTTTATTCAAAGGGCCTTCCAGCATTACTTCAAGACCGCTGAATAAATTAACCTGTAATGTTCTTTCATGTTTGTTTGTATTGCCGGCACGGAAACTGATATCAAAAACTGCGGCGGTGGCATTACCATATTCTGCCGGGAAGGCACCGCTATAAAAATCAGATGTTTTCAGTGCATTGGTATTAAGTGCGGAAATTGGACCACCGGTGG
Source organism: Chitinophagaceae bacterium (assembly GCA_016720745.1). Taxonomy (GTDB): domain Bacteria; phylum Bacteroidota; class Bacteroidia; order Chitinophagales; family Chitinophagaceae; genus JJ008. The sequence continues at coordinate 881,550 of JADKKA010000022.1, forward strand.
TGCCCAGGGTAGCATAATGATTGGGGCTGGGAGCGGGGAGACCTTCGATCCGCCAAAGTACGCCTGCCGGTGAATTGCCCCGAACCACAATATCATTCCGGCTATCATTATTAGAGATGACACCCGCAAAATTGCTGACCAGTTTACTGGGATCATTCCTGCCACCTGCATAACGGGTTACTTCTTCAATATTAAAACTACGGGCGCTGTTGCCGGCAAATTCATTGCTCACATTTCCCTTTTTAACTTTACTGCTGCTGATCTTTACTTCACTGAGGATAGCCACTTGTTGTTCAAGCGCGATATCCAGCACCACTTCTTTACCACTGGTAACCAGAATTTCGGGGATCGTTGCAGACTGGTAACCGCTGAAACTGATAGTCACCCTGATCCTTCCCACAGGTACATTTGAGATAAAGAAGCGACCTTTTTCATCAGCTTGAGCTACCTGTGCTGTTCCTTCAACACTGATAGTGGCACCAGCAAGTGGCTGTTCTGTTATTTTATCGGTGATCATACCCCTGATAATCTGGCTTTGGGGCTGGGCGAATAAATGCAGGGAGAGGGTCAGGAAAAAAGTGGATAGAAATATACTTTTCATTGCTTTGGTTTTTGCTGGTACAAAATTTCAAAGCAGCGGGCGGATTCCTGTTGACATTTGTTAAGAAGTGATCCGCTAATTATTTATTGATAAATATCAATGGCAGGCTTACTTACTGCTCATTTTTTTCCGGATCCTGCTCAGATGCTCCGGCGTAATACCAATAAATGAGGCGATCATATACTGAGGAACCCTTTGTAAAAGATATGGCTGTTGCAGTAACATGGTCTGGTAACGTTCTTCCGGACTCAATGTCAGCAGGAGGGTGGTATGAGAAGACACCATGATATAAAGCATTTCTGCGATCTTCCGGCCGAAGCGTTCATAAATCGGGTGGGAGAGATAGAGTTCCTGCATCGATTCGAAGGAAAGATTAATCAGTTCACAATCTTCTAGGGCATCAATGTTTTCGGCGGAAGGTTGCCTGGTCAGGAAACTGGAATAAGAGCTCACATATTCATTTTCAGCAATAAAACCGGTATTGATCTCTTTGCCGTCGGAGAGATAGTAAATTCTGACAAGTCCTTTGTTGATAAAACTAACCGACCGGCTGACTTCCCCCTGACGAATCAGTAAACTTCCTTTTGTAAGTTGCTGCAAAGTGAGTTTACTTTCCAGGGCTTTCCACTCTGCAACAGACATTCCCGGAACCAGTCTTTTGTAATAGTCATGTACTTTTTCGAACATCAGTGCAATTTCTCCAAAGAAGCAAGAATTTTCTGAAATGTTTCGTTTTCGTTGAAGGACTGAGGTGAAAAAGGGGTGCCGATCACTTTTTCATATAATTCTATATATCTTTTAGAGATCGTGTCTACCCATTCATCCGTCATCTCGGGCACGGTTTGCCCTTCTTTTCCCATAAAATTGTTGGCAATCAGCCATTCCCTCACAAATTCTTTGCTTAGTTGTCTTTGCCTTTCCCCTTTTTGCTGTCTTTCAACATAGCCATCTGCATAAAAATACCGGGAAGAATCCGGGGTGTGGATCTCATCCATTAATACTACCTGTCCGTCCAGCATCCCAAATTCATACTTGGTATCTACCAGGATCAGGCCCTGTTTAGCGGCAATGGCCTTTCCTCTTTCAAATAACTGGAGGGCATAGCGGCTCAGGATTTCCCATTCTTTTTCTGTGGCCAGACCTGTATCTATGATTTCCCGGGGGGAGATATCTTCATCATGCCCTTCTGCGGCCTTTGTACTGGGGGTTATGATGGGTTGGGGGAAATAGTCGTTTTCCTTCATGCCATCGGGCATCATCGCCCCGCAAAGCTCCCTTTTTCCGGAGGCATAAGTACGCCAGGCGTGCCCGGTCAGGTTGCCCCGAACCACCATTTCGATCCGGAAGGGGATACATTTTTTGCCGATGGAGACCTGTGGAGCCGGTACGTCCAAGAGCCAGTTGGGGCAAATATCACTGGTTGCCCGAAGCATAAAAGCGGCAATTTGGTTCAAAACCTGCCCTTTATAAGGTATCGGGCGGGGGAGGATCACGTCAAAGGCCGAAATCCGGTCACTGGCGACCATCACCAGTAAATCCCCGGAAATTGTATAAACATCGCGCACTTTACCCCGGTAAAATCCGGTTTGCTGTGGAAAAGAAAATTGAGCCATGGCCGAAAGTAAGAAGGGGGCTAAAACCGGCCAATTAAGGGGGGGAGCAGATTTCAACATTTTATCCAATCCGGTCGTAATTTCGGGAAATCTGTTTTTTGTCCACAACCGGGGCTAGCCCCTTAAAAATTAAATTTTTACAAAAAGTGGACAATGCTTATTTTTCCACCAAATTACGCCGAAGAACTACCTTCGGGGCAAAACTAAAACTACTTACTTATGAGAAAAAGCTATAGCTTTTTAGCTGCCTGGTTAATGGCTTGCCTCTTTTCAGTATCAGCTTATGCTCAATCCGTTACCATTAGCGGTACAGTTAAGAACAGTGCCAATAAGGATAATGTGCCTGCGGTTTCTGTTATAGTGAAAGGCACCAGCCAGGGAACTTATACCAACTCCGACGGAGGATTCAGTCTTAAAGTAGCCAAACTGCCGGTTGTTCTTGTGTTCTCATCCATTGGATTTGAATCACAGGAAGTAACCGTAAGCGATGCGGCCAAAGCTGTTGAAGTTGATTTCAAAGTAAAATCTGACCTCGGCCAGGAAGTGGTGGTTGCGGCCAGTCGTCTTCCCCAGCGTATACTGGAAGCTCCGGTTACCATGGAAAGAATGAATAGTGCTATCATTAAGAATGTGGCAGCACCTTCCGTGTACGAAGCAATCACCAACCTGAAAGGTGTTGACGTACATACCGCCAGTTTAACCTTCCGTACTGTTACAACCCGTGGGTTTGTGAGCAGCGGTAATACCCGCCTCAATCAATTGGTTGACGGAATGGACAACCAGGCTCCCGGTCTCAATTTTGCCGTGAGCAGCATCGTGGGTCTTACAGATCTGGATGTAGATAATATCGAAGTACTCTCCGGTGCTTCTTCTGCATTGTATGGTTCAGGTGGTATGAATGGTACCGTACTGATCACCAGCAAAAGCCCTTTCAAATACCAGGGTTTCAGTTATAATGTAAAGCAGGGGATGATGCACGTGGATAAAAAGCAAAGAAGTGCCGCTCCTTATAATAATATCTCTATGCGTTGGGCCAAAGTTTACAAAAACAAACTGGCCTTCCGTCTTTCAGGGGAATTGATCCGTGGTTCTGACTGGGAAGCAGAAGACTATCGTAACAAAGCCCAGATCGGTATCCTGAGCAAAGTGGTAGGTGGTAACCGTGCCGGTGATCCTAATTTCAATGGGGTGAACGTATATGGTGATGAAACCAGTGTTAATTTAGGTCAGCTGGCTGCTCTTTTATCCGGTAGTATCAATTCACTGGTGGCTGCTCAATCCGGTGGTTTAGTGAATTTGCAGGGTACGGCCAATACTTATTTCGGTGCAATTGGTAACCCTACTTATCCATCAAATGCGCAGGTAGCTGGCTTTGTTGGTCTTTTCCCTACCTCCGTTCAACCGGCCGCACAGTTATATGCTCCTCTTTACCTGGGTGTAACCCGTAACTATTTTGGTACACAAAATAATGTAACCCGTACAGGATATAATGAAGACCAACTGGTGGATTACAATACCCTGAATGCTAAATTCAATGCAGGGGTTCATTACAAATTCACCGATAACCTGGAAGCTTCACTGAATTCTTACTTTGGTACAGGTACAACAGTTTATACCGGTGCCAACCGTTATTCTCTGCGCAATTTTAAAATGGCGCAGCATAAATTTGAAATGAAGTCTAAAAACTGGATGTACCGTGCTTATACCATCCAGGAAAATGCCGGTGATTCTTATATCGGAGATGCCCTGGGTGCTTTCATCAACGAAGCATGGAAACCAAGTCTGAATACTGCTGGTGGTCTTACCTCCATCGCCGCTTCCTGGTTACCACAATATATGCTGACTTTTTCTGAAGGTCGCCGTACCTCTCTGGGTGCTTTCAGTGACGCTCAACTGCATGCCGCAGCCCGCGGAACAGCAGATGCTGGTCGTTTCCTGCCCGGAACAAAACAATTTAATGATGCTGCCAATGTGATCAGAAACACATCTGTCAGCAAGCCTGGTGGCGCTAAATTCCTTGACAAGTCAGACCTCTATGCAATGGAAGCCAATGCAAACATTTCTGAAATGCTGCATTTCTCTAAAGTAGTGGATGTATTAATTGGTGCCAACTGGAAACAATGGGCATTGAAATCTCAGGGTACCATTTTCGCTGATACCCTGCAGACCATCCTGATCAATGAGTATGGTTCTTATATTCAGTTGAAGAAAAGCCTGCTGAACAATAAACTGACTCTTACAGCCTCCGGACGTTACGATAAACAAACCAATTTTAAAGGCAAATTCACACCAAGGGTAACTGCGGTAATCAATGTTGCCAAAGACAATAATATCCGCTTGTCTTATCAGACAGCGTATCGTTTCCCAAGCAACCAGAACCAGTACATCAGTCTGCGGCTGGGTGGCGGAAGCAGCTTCCTGATCGGATGTCTTCCTGAGTTCCAGACTTATTATAAGCTGAATGGTACAAGACCTGGTTATACTGCTGAGAGTATCCTCGCTTACAGAGCCGGTGCTCCTGGTGATTCCAGCAGACTGGTACGCGCTACTTTCAATGAAGTAAAACCTGAAGTGGTTACATCTTACGAAATTGGTTATAAGGGTATCATCGGTAAGAAACTCCTTTTCGATGCCTATTACTATACCAGCCGCTACAAAGATTTCCTGGTGTCAGTAGCAGCAGGTCAAACCCAGTCTGACAATGCAGGCAGACTTCCGCTTTACTCTTCTTTCTCTACCAATAACGTTTCTTACACCCAGAATTCTGCGGCTATTATCAAGTCTTACGGATGGGGTGCTGGCGTTGAATACCGTGCGATCAAGAACTATGTAGTGTATGGTAACGTATTCTCTGATGTACTGAAAGATGTACCTGCTAATGAAGTAACATATTTTAATGCTCCTAAATACCGTTATAATATCGGTCTTCGCAACGATGATCTCTGCAAAGGACTTGGTTTTAACGTGGTTTACAAATGGCAGGACAATAACTATTACGAAGGAACATTTGTATCCGGTACACTGCCTTATTTCGGCTGGTGGGATGCACAGGTTTCTTACCGTCCTCATGGCACCAAGAGTGTATTCCGTGTAGGTGGTACCAACCTGGGTAATTTCTACGCCCGTACCGGTTATGGCAGCCCTGCTGTTGGCGGATTGTATTATATCAGCTACGGCTACAATATCTTCTAAATCTTAATTCAATTGGGTTTAAGTACAGCCCCGACGATACCGTCGGGGCTTTTTCGTTTTTTGCAGTTTGATATAATATAAGAGGCCATTTCCGCCCAAACCCGCTCTGGGCCTGGTTTCCAGCATTTGGTAACCTTGTTTTCCGCCATTCTTCTTTACGGATTTTTAAAATAAACCGGAAGCCCGGTTACATTCCCTCCTGCAGGGCGTACCCATATCTATATGAAATTATTTATCAGTTTAAAAAATGTTCAGCTCATGAAAAACAAAATCATCCCGGCATTGATCGCCGCCATCAGCCTTGTATCCTGTTCCAAAGAAGCCGTTGATAATAACGGAAGTAATACAGCTGTAACCGTTGTCGCAGCTACTTCTGTACCTGCTTCCACCGTTACCGCCTTTACGTCAGAATTCAGCGGTGCGGGTAGTGTTGAATGGATGCGCAGCAGTAATAACAGTTTTACCGTACAGTTTAATCAAAGCAGCCAGCGGCATAGTGCAGGGTACGATGATAACGGACACCGGTCATCTCATTCAGTGATCAGTCTTTCCGCTGCAGTACCTCAGGTAGTCCTGGATGCATTCCGTCAGCTTTATCCCGGTGATATGGTGTATGAGTGGAATTTAAGGAACGATGGCAGCTGGAAAGCCCATATCATGCGTGGTACCGTGAAATATGAAGCTACTTTTTCAGCCACAGGTGCTTTGTTGAAATTCGAGAAATCATCCTGATGAATTACCACTATAAGTAAGTTGTTCTCTCAAAGTTTTGACTGTCCTGCAGCTCCCGCTTCACTGAAACGGAATCCTACAGGGCAGTCAATTTTTTTTAGTGGACGGGAGTTCAGGAAATTCTTGAGCTTATAATTTCATCTTTTTACGTAACGAGGCTGGCAAGGCTCTTTTATTGACAAAAAGGATCACGGTTTTCATCCTGAAGTAATTTTCTTCCATATACAGGAACCCTTTATACCGGCTGAGCCAGGTGCCCCAGGAGTTTTTAAGGTAATACCATTTCTTTCCGCCAGCATCCGTTCCCACAGCGGTCAGATGCAGCATATGATCCCGCTCAGTTACTTCCGTTTTATAATTTTCCAGTCTTTGCTGATCAAATTGAAAAGCAGAATCCGGGATGGAGGCATAGCCTCCATAATAATTGAATCCCGGTTCCGTAACATCACCTTCCCATCCAACAGACCAGCCTTTAGCTAATGCTGTGTCCACTACTTCCTGCATATCTGCCAGAGAAATATTCCAAAAACTATCATTGGCCCAATTGTATTTGTCCGCTAACACAAATTGCCGGTAAAGTGGTTTGTCGGAAAAGGAAACCAGTTCAGCATAATCATCGCCTAAGTTCACCTGTTCCCTTGCAAAAGATAGTGGGGTATACTGCTTGCCCCTCCAGTTAAATTGAATGGGTAACTTGCCGAGAAATTTATCGAGGGTATCGTTAATTTCTGCCTTATCCCGGTCTGTCATGCTTTTCTTTCCGCTTCTCCACCATCCATGTACCAGTTTTTTCATAGCCGTATCAAGCAGCCGGTGGTCATGGGTAAACTTTTCCCCCTGCCTGCCACTGTAAACTTCTTCCGGAACAATTCCATGTTGCCTGATTACCCGGATCACATCATGAAACTGACCGCCTCCTTCAAAATAGGTGGTGCCTCCGGATGCGAGGAACTGTTGAGCTTTATCTATATAAGCATAACGGGCTACAAACATTTCGGATATATTCAGTCGCGTACCGGTCAGTCGGATCAGGTCACTTTCCATAACGGAATTAGTGCCAAAAACCCAGCAGGTAGGACTCAGGCCCTGGTCCTTGACATTGGTACAATCAATTGAATCCCTCAGCTTCACTTTTTCAGGCACAGGGTAACCGGGTAGCTGGGCATTGACTGGCCTTTGTATCAGCAAAAAAGAAAGCAGGAAAATTACAATACGCATAGCAGTACTGACTTTTGCTGTAAAATAAACAATCGGATCCGGCAAGCGCTACCCGGTAGAGGGTATTCGACATAAACTAAGGCGATTTAACAATCGATTTGAACCCCAATTGAACTAATTTTACAGACCTTTTTGGTTCTCAAATTTTATGTATATCGTTACCCGTGTATCGCTGCTTTTTTTAATCTGTTTGTACAGCAGTCAGCTGGGTGCACAGCTTTGTACAGGCAGTCTGGGAGATCCGGTTGTAAATATCACTTTTGGAACCGGCAATAGCAGCGGAAGCAATTTTGTTCCACCCGCAGCATATACCTATACATCTTCTACCTGTCCCAACGACGGCTCTTATACCATTACCGGCAGTACCTCCGCATGTTTTGGGGGCAACTGGCATTCAGTAGGAGCAGATCATACAGGGAACGGCAATTTTATGCTGGTCAATGCCTCTTATACACCAGGTGATTTCTTTAGCAGCACAGTCAATAATCTTTGTCCCAACACCACGTACGAATTCGCTGCCTGGATCATGAATGTACTTAAATCAAACGGCATCATGCCTGATCTTACATTCAGAATAGAAAAACCTGATGGTACCATTCTGGGACAATACGCCACTGGCCCCATTGCCGGTGAAACCAATCCCAGATGGTTGCAATATGGTTTTTTCTTTACCACGCCTCCGGATAATCCGGCCATCCTGTTGCGAATTACGAACAATGCACCCGGAGGAAATGGGAATGACCTGGCACTTGATGATATTACATTTCGCCCCTGCGGACCTGCAGTAACTGCAACTATCAGCGGTACAACGGGTAATATCAGTGCCTGTGTTTATGACCAGTTACCAGTTGCATTGGATGCGGATCCTTCCGGTTATTATTTAGCCCCGGAGATACAATGGCAGCTGAGTACAGATTCGGGCAGTAACTGGATCAATATATCCGGAGCTAACCAGACAACATATACCAGGACTGCCACCGCGGCCGGGCATTTCTGGTACAGGTTTAATGTAGCAGAAACGGGATCCCCGGCACAATGCCGAATCAATTCCAATATCCTCCAATTTGATATCTGGCCCAAACCTTTGGTCAATGCAGGTCCCGACAGAGTACTCCTTAAAGGTGATTCAGTTGTTTTATCGGGAATCGCTTCAACAGGGGCTTCTTACCAGTGGTCACCTTCATTTTCTCTTTCAAATCCATTGGTGCTCCAGCCTAAAGCAGCGCCGCTATTTCTCACCACTTATCAGCTGGAAGTAATATCAGCAGAAGGCTGTATCAATGAAGACCAGGTAACAGTGAATGTGATCAATGATATCTATATTCCCACGGCCTTTACTCCCAATAATGACGGACTCAATGATAGCTGGAGGATTCCTTTTTTAGATCCCGACTGGCAACCGGTTGTTAAAGTATTTGACAGGGCCGGTCAGCTGGTTTACCAGGCAAATGGACCGGGCATCAGTTGGGATGGGCGGTTTCGTGGTGTTGAAATGTCTGCGGGTGTTTATACCTACCTGCTCAGCCTGGCCCGCTTTAACAGGATACGCAAGGGCACAATTACCCTGATTCGTTAACTTTGTTTGCTTAATCAGATTGCTATATGAAAGAAGTATACATTATCTCCGCTGTGCGGACCCCCATGGGAAGTTTTGGCGGCGCGCTTAAATCTATTTCAGCTACCCAACTGGGTGCAGCAGCCGTAAAAGCTGCTGTAGCCAAATCCGGTATCCAGCCTGCCCAGGTACAGGATCTGCTGATGGGTTGTGTATTGCAGGCCAACCTTGGTCAGGCGCCGGCCAGACAGGCTGCAAAATTTGCCGGATTGCCCAATGAAGTGAATTGTACTACCATCAATAAAGTATGTGCTTCCGGTATGAAGGCCATTGCACAGGCGGCCCAGAGCATTCTTCTCGGTGATGCAGAGATCGTAGTAGCCGGTGGAATGGAAAGCATGAGTAATGTTCCTTTTTACAGCGACAACATGCGCTGGGGAAATAAATACGGAAATGTATCAATGAATGATGGCCTTGCAAAAGATGGCCTTACGGATGTATATGATGGTAAAGCCATGGGTAATGCTGCTGAATTATGCGCGAAAGAATGCGGGATCAGCAGGGAAGACCAGGACTCTTTTGCTATTGAGAGTTATAAAAGAAGCCAGGCGGCCTGGGAAAAAGGCCTCTTTAATGAGGAAGTAATACCAGTTGAGATTCCGCAACGCAAAGGGGATCCCGTCATCATTGCAAAGGATGAAGAACCCTGGAACGTAAAGTTTGATAAAATTCCGGGACTAAACCCCGCATTTCAGAAAGACGGGACTGTTACAGCCGCAAATGCCAGTACCATGAATGATGGAGCAGCCGCACTGGTGCTCATGAGCCGTGAAAAAGCTGAAGAACTGGGCCTGAAACCCATCGCCAGAATTGTATCTTATGCCGATGCAGAACAGGCGCCCGAATGGTTTACTACCACACCGGCGTTGGCTGTACCTAAAGCAGTAGCGAAAGCCGGACTCAGTATGGATGATATTCAGTACTGGGAGTTAAATGAGGCTTTTGCCGTAGTAGGAATTGAAAATACAAAGCGCATGAAGCTCGACCCGGCCCGTGTGAATGTACATGGCGGAGCCGTTTCTCTGGGACATCCCCTGGGTGCCAGTGGTGCGAGAATTATAGTAACGCTGATCCATATACTTAAGGCAAATAAAGCCAGGTATGGTGCAGCCGGCATTTGTAATGGGGGAGGTGGTGCTTCTGCCATGGTAATCGAGAATATGGATATGAACTAATATCCGGCTTCATTCCCATTTCATCCATTTTTCAACGGGCCTTTATGCTGCATATTCGCAAAGCCGAAGCATCAGATGCATCCTTAATTGCTGACTTAAGCCGGCAGACTTTTGCGGAGACCTTTGCTGCCCAAAACAGCAAAGAGAATATGGAGAAGTTCATGACTGAACAATTCAGCCGTGAAAAATTAATAGCGGAAGTGACGGTTAACACAAATCATTTCTTTATCGCTTTTAATGATCATGAAACAGCGGGCTACCTGAAACTCCGGGAGAGCGAACCAGTTCCTGAACTCGGGGAAAGACTTACATTAGAAATAGCCAGGATCTATGTTACAGCCCGGCAAATCGGAAAAGGAGTTGGAAACCTGCTCATGCAGACAGCAATAGATTTTGCCATCTCGCAGTCCTACCAATTCATCTGGCTGGGTGTTTGGGAGAAAAATGAAAGAGCCATTCAGTTTTATACCCGGTGGGGATTCAAAAAATTCAATACCCATGTTTTTATGCTGGGTAATGATCCGCAAACGGATTGGCTGATGTATAGGGAACTTGTATCAAAATGAATGGCAGGTTCAGCATCAAATTGATTAATTTGCTTTCATGAAATGGTACAGGGAAATCATCTTTCTTTTTATATTCAGCTTCTGCTTATCCAAATATCCTGAAGCACAGCAGAAAGGGTTTTCCATCCGGATAGTACAGGAAGATGCGGTACATCATCCCGAGCCCGGAACATCTGCAATTACATTGCAGCAAAAGACTTTCAAAATTCAGGTATTGCTTCAGCATCTGGAGGGGGTCTATGTATTCGCCAGTTTCCAGGATAGCCTTTATAATCTTCCCGGACCGGACCCAGTTCCCGGTTTTACTACACTTACGGATTTAGTCATGGCTGAAGAAGCCTTTAATAAGGATAAGGAACTGCTGGTAGCGGATGACGGGTGGAGCTATTGGTTTTTTGATCCGTCGCTGGACTGGCACCGCTTCAATAAAAAAATGGTTTTTCTCGATAGTGGTAGGGTAGTAGGCACCAAAACGATAAAACAGCTTTATTTGGTTGCAGCACAGGAGTCCGTTAAACTCAAAGAAAATAACAAACCCCTGTATCTTTTTTTTGTGGCAGCAGAAAAGGCAGATGCCAACGGGAAGCCAATGCAGGAATTATACCGAAGAAGGATAAAAATTGATTGGAGGGATGAGGATTAAATATTATATACCTTTACGATATAATTTAAAATAATGTTGCAACGCAGGTTAACTGTTTTCATTTTCATGGTTCTTTTCTCCGCTGGATTATGGGCCCAGCAAAAACAAGTCATGATTCGTGTGATCCAGAGCGAATCCACCATGCTTGGCGATTTTCAAACCAATCTCCGGCTCGAAAGAAAGCCTTTCAAATTCCAGGTAATGCTTAAAGGAGTGGAAGGGGTCTATGTTTTTGCCAGTATCCGTGACTCTGTTTACCGTTTTACTGAAACAAGCATTATCCGCGACTTCTCCTATCTTAAACTCCTGGAACTGCGGGATGAAGATAAATTCAACACAAACCGGGAATTGAATATCAGTGAAACCGGTTGGTCTTACTGGTTCTATAAACGTGATTCCACTGAACATCCCTTTAACAGGAAGGTAACCAGACTGGATAGCGGAAGAGTGATCTGCACCAAAGCGATTCGCCAGCTCTATAATGTAGGAGAAGGTAAAGTGGTGAAACTCCGTGATGTGAATACCCCCCTTTACCTCTTTATTGTAGCTGTTTCTGAATATGATGAAAATGGTCAGCCGAAAGGCGAACTCCTCCGTCGCAAGCTGAAAATTGAATGGGAGGATGACTAATTCTCCCTCACCGTATATTTTCAGGACCCCAACCGTATTTTCCCTGTACTAAACAGGGTTTTCCTTCGTTTTTATTGATTGTTCTGCGAACCGGGAATAATTTGGCAGACCCATTAAACCTCATAAACCAGGTCAGGTCTATGCTATGCCCCGCATATTTAAAACTTAAATCACCAGTATGAAAACCCGTTTTTCCCTTTATACCCTGCTGCTGGCAACCGTTTTGTTTGCCTTCAGTTCCTGTCAGAAGGATACCGAATCGGCCGATTATTCTGCCGAAACTGCGGCTCATTCGGATGACCAGAACCGCTTTTCCGGAGAGGTTGATGCAGCGGCTAATGATGTTGCATTTACATTGGATGCCACCGCCGGTTTTGCCGGAAGAGGACAGGAGGTACAATCTCTGATTTGTGATGCGACTGTTGCCGTGGACACAATGAGTAATCCCCGTACCATTACCATTACCTATAATGGAACGAACTGTATAGGTAACCGCACCCGTACCGGAGTAGTAGTCATTTCAATGGCCCAGGGAGTCAGATGGAAAAATGCCGGTGCTCAGATCAATGTCAGCTTCCAGAATCTGCGGATCACGCGGGTGAGTGATAATAAAAGTATCCTGATTAATGGTACACAAACCCATACCAATGTCAGCGGTGGATTGTTGATCAATCTCCCCATAATGAACACAATCACCCATACAATCACCAGCAGTAATATGTCTGTTACATTTGATAATAATACTCAGCGTGTTTGGCAGGTAGCCCGTCAAAGGGTATTTAATTACAGCAATGGTGGTACCATAACGGTCACCGGTATGCATACTGAAAATGGAATCAGCGGTGTTGCTGAATGGGGAACCAACCGTTTTGGAAATACTTTTACCTCCGCTATTACACAACCCCTGGTATTCCGGCAGGATTGCAGCTTCCGTCTTGGTAGCGGCAAAGTGGAACACCGTACCGCTTATTTTAACGCGGCAGCTACCTTTGGACTTGATGCCAGTGGCAACCCAACAGGCTGTCCGGGTGCAAACAGTTATTACATGAAAATTGTATGGACCGGACCGGGTGGTAATACTCGTTCAGCCATCTTACCTTATTAATAAACACTGAACATTGATGATAAAGCCGCCAGGGAATACCCGGGCGGCTTTGTTTTTTCTGCATCGGTTTTACCAGTAAATTGCGGGGAATGGCAGCAACTCTGTTTACCAACATAAGACTTCTTGTCAATACCAGGGAAGACAATCAGCTACTGAGAGGGGAAGCCCTTGCTCATCTTCCGGTAATAAAAAATGCCTACCTGCTCGTAGAGGATGGTATTATCGCTGCTTACGGTGAAATGGACGCAATGCCTGAATCATTCACGGTAGTAGAAGAAATAGTGGATGCAACAGGCCAAATGATTTTGCCCTGCTGGTGCGACAGTCATACGCATCTTGTATTTGCTGCCAGCCGGGAAGAAGAATTTGTAGATAAGATCAAGGGACTTAGTTATGCTGAGATTGCTGCAAAAGGAGGGGGGATCCTCAATTCCGCACAAAAACTTAATGAGGCCAGCGAATCTGAATTAATACGCATGGCCTGGATCCGGATTCAGGATTTAATTCGAATGGGTACCGGAGCTGTTGAAATAAAAAGCGGATATGGCTTATCAGTGGAAGGAGAATTAAAAATGCTGCGGGTTATTAAAAGACTGAAAGAAACTTCACCCATCCCGGTCAAAGCAACATTTCTTGGCGCACATAGTTATCCGCCTGCCTACCGGGAAAATCATTCCGGTTATATTGACCTGATTAAAAATGAAATGCTGCCCGTGATTGCAGCAGAGGAGCTTGCAGATTATATTGATGTTTTTTGTGAAACAGGTTTCTTTTCTGAAGAAGAAACAATTGATATCTGCCGGGCCGGTATGGCATACGGACTGATCCCCAAAATACATGCAAACCAGTTGAATCTTTCCGGCGGGGTGCAGGCTGGAGTGACCCTTGGTGCCCTCTCCGTAGATCATCTTGAGACGATGGATGATGCTGCAATCAGATTACTGGCAGCTTCTGATACCATTGGCACTTTATTACCTACGGCTGCTTTTTTTCTAAGGATGCCATTTCAACCGGCAAGACAACTGATCGATGCCGGTTGCGCCATTGCCCTGGCTTCTGATTTTAATCCGGGTTCATCGCCCTCGGGAAATATGAACCTGGTCATTGCCATGAGCTGTATTCAAATGAAAATGCTTCCGGAAGAAGCCATCAATGCGGCCACAATAAACGGGGCCTTCGCCATGGGGTTGGAGGATTCATTGGGTAGTATCAGCGCCGGAAAAAAAGCCAATCTCATTCTTACAAAACCTATTCCTTCACTGGCCTACCTGCCTTATGCATTCGGCGCTATGAATATTGACCGGGTCATGATTGCCGGCGAATGGGCCTGAGTCTTTCCATTTATATAACAGTTGTTTTAGCTGATTACTAAACGGATGTTGTATTTTCGATACACATGATCCGGCTGAAAAAAAGAAAACCAGGATTTTTTGAACAGGTTATTGCAGGCAATCAGATCATGCCCGCAACCGACCGCAAAAAGGGACTCCAATTCCTGGTCGATTTTATCGGGGAAATCAGACCCGGTGGCGGTAAAAGAAAAGATGCCGCCAAAAACCTGCAACAAGCCATTGAGCAAATAAGGAACAACCGGGTTTTACTGGCCAACCTGCAGCATGCCCTGCTTTCCCAACTCAGCAGTACCGATTTGACTTCCGCCATTACCGAAAGCGGGATACCACTTGCCCGTGGTTTCTGGCAGGAATTATCAAACCGGTTAAAACATAAAATTTTACCTCCCCTGCTGGATGAGGATGACTTTCTTTATGTCATACAAACTGTGTTTTACCTGAAGAATGATTTTGTTTGGGTAGAAGCGATTCCAAGAAAAATCTGGATCGATTTTTTTACAACCGCCTCTTTTAATTTCGGAATGGCCGGAATTGAATTCAAGAAGGAACTGATGCAGGCCATGAAAATTCTTTCTTACCAGGTGGCACAGCTGGGTCTGGAAAAAGTAGTACTGGAATACCTCCCTAAAGAAGATCAGCATCATGACACACCCTTTGTGATCCAGAATTACAAAGTACATGAGCTGGAAAACCTGCTGGAACAAAATGCCGGACCCCATGAACTGGCCGTCATTTCAGGTCAGTTAAAAGATGACATGCAGCATGCTTATGATCTGATTGATCATATCCGGGAAAGCCATACCGAGAAGGGAGCGAGTATACAGCAAACATATATCCTGTTGATCCTCTCAAACCGGTTACAGCGAATGCAGCTGATCCTGGATGCGCTTGATGCAGATGATCAGTTTGATACGGGTCGGTTTGTGGACCTCTTTCGTATGCTGATCCGGAATGAAAAAAGAAAAAACTCCATCCGTGAATTTTTGTCGCAGGGCGTAGGATACCTGGCCTACCAGATAGCCGAACACAAAGGAAACAAGGGAAGTAAATATATTACCGTTTCCCGAAAGGAATATTTTAAAATGATTGCCAGCGCCATGTGGGGCGGCTTTATCATTTCCTTCATTGCTATTTTTAAAAACCTGATCAATAAACTGCAGCTGGCTCCTTTTCCGGCCGGGTTTTTATTCAGTATGAATTACAGTGCCGGTTTTATCCTGATCGAAGAAACCGGATCCACCCTTGCTACCAAACAACCGGCTTTTACGGCCAGTGCCGTAGCCAGTTCACTCGATTCTAAAAAAACAGAAGGAGAACCTGACCTGGACGGGCTTGCTGTTACTGTGGCCCGGGTACTCAGGAGTCAGATCGCTTCATTTTTTGGCAACCTGATCATCGTCTTTCCATTGACCTTTTTATTAGCCTGGGGCTATCACGAAATTTTTAACCGGCAAATCGTGAGTGGCGGGGCTGCACTTAAGATGCTGGTAGATCAGCATCCCTGGAGAAGCGCTTCACTGCTCTATGCCTGCTTTACCGGTTTTTTTCTGTTTGTAAGTGGAATTATTGCCGGTTACTGGCAAAATAAAATTCAATATGGCAGGATCCGGGAGCGACTGATCCGGCACCCGGCCCTGAAGAGAACCATTTCCCCCAAAAGGCTGAATCGTTTGGCCACTTATGTTGAAAAACATTTTGGCTCCCTGATGGGCAGCATCGCGCTGGGTTTCTTTCTCGGATTTTCAGGCGTACTTGGAAAAATTTTCGGAATACCTTTCGATATCAGGCATATTACCATTGCAGCGGGGAATACAGCGATTGGAGTTTATGGACTTGGACTGGATAACATTCCTTCCTGGTTTATGCTGGCTGTATTTACCGGCGTATTAGGTATAGGTCTGATGAATTTCGTGGTGAGTTTTTCTCTGGCCTTTATCATGGCTGTAAAATCAAGGGGCATTCATTTGTCGCAATACCCCCGCTTAATCAAAACCATCGGATGGTATTTTTTACGACATCCGAAAGATTTCATCCTTCCTCCGGTTGAAAAGCCTGAACCGGTTTTTAAGCCGCTGAAGAAAGACAATTAACAATTTCCATGTACAGGAAAGTATTGATCTTATTATTATTTGTAGTGATAGTTTTCAGTTTGTCCTGTTCAAAAAGAATACTGGAAGCCGATTCTGCACATAAGCTACATGATGAATATTTTATTTTACGGAAAAACGGATACTATGCAAATAAAATATTGCTGATGGGAATGTTACGGATGCCTGATACAGACAGGGGGCGTTATTTTTTATCCGGGGATACAATTTATATGGTTAAAAAAATGCGCAAAAAACTTTTCAGACTTCAGGGCTATGCTTTAATTGATACATTACGGAAAAGGGTTACTCTTTTTCCAGGGGATAGCATCCGTGAAAAAGAATATCGTTTGATTAAATACCCGGGGAAATGAAGCGGAATGAATAGGGACAAACCGGACTTATTCTGATATATCCCTGAAACTGAACTTCTGACCGCCAATGGAAGCTTCATACATCAGTCCTCCCTTGGTTTGGGTAAAGATCATCACGCCGTCACTGTATTTGGCATTTGCAGAAGCACCGGCTGTTACTGCCACGGCGGAAGCCTGGGCCGAAAATTCCAGTCTGTTCTCTTTGAAACGCTCCAGCGCCTCACTGTTCTCAAAGAAAATAACTTCCCGGTAGGCCTGACCGCCCCACTGAAATCCAATCGTCAACTGGGTCATTTTAGCCATTCCGATCAGTTGATCATTTTTAAATACCACACCATTACCGGCAGCGCCCCCGATACCCATTCCACCTTTTCCTACATTAGGTAATATCGCATAGGCATATGCATCACTGAATAAATTTTTCATCAGGCCATCTGTGTCAATAAAAGCTTCTTTGGCTGTTTGTGCATCCTTAAAAATCTTTTCATCTTTTGAACTCATCTGGGCTATAGAAGAAAGGGAAAGCAAAAGCGACAGGGCCATCGTGATGGGCAGCATAGTATATTTCATGTATCAGATTTTAAGTAAGATAGGACAAAGACCATGCGGGTGTCCTTCTGATTTTGTTAATTCCACCGATTCGGCGCTTATTTTTACAGATTCATTACAAAAACAGGGTTGCCTGGTATACAGCTGTTTAACCGGTCAGGTGCTGGTCAATTCCGTCATATCCAATACCTTCGTTATCTGTTAAAACTAGACTCATGCAATTGATAGAATGTGTTCCCAATTTCAGCGAAGGACAGGATTTAAATATCATCCGCCAGATCACCAACGAAATCGAAACGGTGGAAGGGGTGAGGTTACTCAATGTGGATCCGGGAAAAGCGACTAATCGGACCGTCGTCACTTTTGTTGGTGCACCAGGACCCGTTACAGAAGCTGCTTTCCGGGCAATTAAAAAAGCAGGTGAGCTGATTGATATGAGTAAACACAAAGGAGAACATCCCAGAATGGGTGCCACCGACGTCTGTCCGTTGATCCCAATCGCCAATATCAGTATGGAGGAAACAGCGGCATGGGCTCAACAACTGGCTCAAAGGGTTGGCACTGAACTGAATCTCCCGGTTTATCTCTATGAAGCTGCACAACCCAATAAAGAAAGAAACAATTTGTCGGTAATCAGGGCCGGAGAATACGAGGGCTTTTTTAAAAAAATAAAAGACCCCGCCTGGAAACCGGATTTCGGTCCGGCAGAATTTGATGCAAAGCGCGGTGCCACCGTTATCGGAGCCAGAGATTTTCTGGTGGCCTATAATATCAACCTGAATACGACTTCTACCCGCAGGGCCAATGCCATTGCTTTTGATGTTAGAGAGGCCGGAAGAAATGTGATGGAGAATGGCGTAAAGGTTAATCAACCCGGTACATTGAAGTCTGTCAAAGCCATTGGCTGGTACATTGAAGAATACGGCGTGGCACAGATCAGCATGAACCTGACTAATATCAATATCACTCCCGTACATATTGCATTTGATGAGGTTTGTAATAAAGCTGCCGCCAGAGGGATCCGTGTAACCGGGAGTGAACTGGTTGGATTAGTTCCTTTGAAAGCTATGCTGGATGCCGGTAAATTTTTCCTGCGCAAGCAACAGCGTAGTACAGGGGTATCAGAAAAAGAACTGATCAAGATTGCTGTAAAGAGCATGGGTTTGGATGAGCTGGCTCCTTTTAAACCAGAAGAAAGGATCATTGAATACCTGTTGAAAGATCCTTCTGATAGTAAGCTGGTGAGCATGACACTTGCTGATTTTGCCAATGAAACGTCCAGTGAAAGCCCGGCTCCGGGTGGTGGATCCGTATCAGCATATGTTGGCGCATTGGGTATTTCACTGGCAACCATGGTTGCCAACCTTTCTTCACACAAAAGAGGATGGGATGATCGCTGGGAAGAATTCAGTAACTGGGCAGAGAAAGGCGAACAATTGAAAAATGAATTGCTGCAACTGGTAGACGAAGATACCAGGGCATTTAACCGCATCATGACCGCCATGGGTTTACCCAAATCCACGGAAGAAGAAAAAGCCGCCCGCTCGAAAGCAATGATGGATGCAACCAGGTATGCGATTGAAGTGCCCTTTAAAGTAATGCAGGCAGCTTATAGCAGTATGGACATCATCAGGGCCATGACGATCAATGGCAATCCCAATTCTGTTTCAGATGCAGGAGTAGGAGCCTTATGTGCCAGAACGGCCGTGATGGGTGCCTATATGAATGTAAAAATCAATGCGGCAGGTTTCGCCGATCAGCATTATACAACTGAAATGCTGAATAAAGCAGCAGCCATCGCTGTTAAGACCCGGGCGATGGAAGATGAAATTATTGCATTGGTTGATCAATGCATCAGTGGAAATGCTTAAACACTGAACAAAGGAAACGGAAAATTAATTTTTGTTCCAGTGGAAATGGAATATATTTAAAGACCTTAATCTTTGTCCAAACCACTGCAATATGGAAATTCACCTGCTGGATGTTGGTACCCGTGAATACGGAGACTGTATCATTGTCCATAATGATAAAAAGCGTATCCTGATTGATGGCGCCCATAAAGGCGATTCAGCACTGCTGAAAAAACAAATGAAAGCCATCTTTGAAGAAGAGGGCCCTTATCATTTTGACCTTTTGGTAGTTACTCACCTCCACGATGATCATATCGGCTGTTTACCTGAACTGATAAAAAACGGGGATATCACCCTGGCCAAATCATTATTGATGAACCCGGTCTTTCGCTGGAAAGAAGGAGGGGTGGATACCATTACCGGTCACGACGGATTTGTGGATGCCCTGCTGGAAGAAGATCATTCATTTTTACCGGATGATGAATTGGAACAGTTTTTGGTAGATGCAGCTGGCCTGGTGGACCGATACGGGGATATGATTAAGGCTTTAAAAAATCAAGGGAAAGTTATATTCTTTAACGGAGTGGATGCCACTGACTTCAGCACACTTGAAAAAGAGTTCAGCAGCCTGGGAATGAAAATACTCGGACCGACCAAAAAACATTTAAAGCTCACACAAACGGCCTTGTTGGGAGTAGTGGATACGCTGAAAGATTTTGTATCCAGTTCCGCTTTTACTGATACTGCTGTTCAGCCTGCAGACCGATACCGTCGTTTATTTGCAGGGACGGCTACCGATAGCCTGCTGGTGATGGATGCTGCTAAAAACAAAGGCTCTATCAATAATGAAAGTATCATTCTGAAATTTTCACAAAAAGGTCCAAAGGGCTGGACGGCCATGCTTTCCGGAGATATGCAGTTTGCAGTTCCTGAAGTGGCTGGTCTGGATGCGGAAATGACCAAATTGCTGAGTAAAGTAAACAGCAGCGGGCCATATGATTTTATCAAGACTTCACATCATACTTCTTATAATGGACTGAGCGAAGAAATGATGGACCAATGGATCAGCGATGGAACAGAATTTTTCGGGCATTCGGGTGGATTGTACGATCCTTCTCACCCGGAACCGGATGTATTGAAAGCATTAAAGGAAAGAGAAGATAAAATCCAATACGCCCGGACAGACCGGAACGGATTGATTCGCGTAGCACAGGACGAGAATGGGGAATTGAGCATGTGGATTACAAAGGGTGATGTCAACAATTTCGCCAAAAACAAAGATAAACCCCGCAATGATGACCAGTCTGTAACAGAACCGGTTAGTACGGAAAATAAACCCAAGGACAAGCCATCAACCACCGTTGTTTCCAGCGGAGACAGTAGTCAGCTACAATTTTCAGCCACCATACCGGAAAACAGACATGTACGAATCACTATCGAAATAGATGGTGAAAAAAAAAATTGAGTGAAGATATCTCTTCGACTGAGTCTGAAGATAAAGTTTCACCCGGCAACCGGTTTCAGAATTTATTATTTGTTACCTGCACAGAAATCCTGAAAAAGAACATTGGGGAATCTGAAACCAAACAGATCACCGGACTCCTGCAACAATACAAAGGTTCCGCCTTGGTGGATCTTCCGCCCTTTGAAAAAGCGGAGGAAGCCGCAGCGGCATTGCGTAAACACCTGAAAACTACAACCAGGGGAGTCGTGATTCTTGGCGGGTATGATGTAGTTCCCTCCCTGCAGCTGAATGTACTCAGTGATGCCCTCCTGAAAGAGATTGAAGATGATGATGGAAATAGCCGTGAGGAATGGGATATTGATGATTTCATTATCTGGAGTGATGATATTTATGGCGATGTGGAAGGTGACCTGTTACCGGAGATTCCGGTCAGCCGGATACCGGATGGCAAGAGCCCTGGATTGCTGATGACCGCATTAAAGGCACCCTTACCCAAAATAGCCGATAAATATGGCGTAAGGAATATCAAACGACCCTTCGCGGAAGAGGTATTTGAAACCATTCCATTTACTGAAACAAAATTTCTGGAAGTCTCGGAGGACTGTTCACCCAAGACGGTCAATACGAAATCACTCCGGGGTGCACTCTACTTTATGCTCCATGGTCATGATGCTGATGCCACCCGTTTTACCGGTGAACTACAGGCGAAAACGGGATATTATGAGGCATTTGATATTTATAATATTCCGGATGATTGCCGGGAGACTGTTGTATTCAGCGGATGTTGTTATGGCGCACTGGTTGCTTTGCCAAAGGCAGACCGGAAAGAACCGGGTATGAAATTGCGATCAAGGACCAATGAACAATCCATCGCCTTGGCCTTTTTAAAAGCCGGGGTCAATGCATTTGTAGGATGTACCGGAGCACATTATTCACCCCGGCTTACCCATGAAAATTTCTTTGGCAAACCCATGCATATTTCCTTCTGGAACGGAATCAGGAATGGGTTACCACCGGCTTTGGCCCTGCTGGAAGCCAAAAAAGAGTATGCCACCAATATTCCGCATGGATTAACCAAGGCTATTTACAAAGCCATTGAGATCAAAATTCTGCATCAGTTTACCTGCCTCGGGCTGGGCTGGTGAGATCAGGTATAATTTTGTACATTCATCATATAAAACCGTGGACATGAGTCTTAAAAAAATAGAAGAAAAAAACCCCGGCTGGCAGTTTACCAAAAAGATATCCAAAAAAGCATCAAAATCTGTTCTGGATGCTTCCACGCAATCCAATCTGGATCCGGAAGCTTATAACCTGAAATATGCCAAACAGGTAAAAACCAAAAAAGGGGTGGCAGATGCTGCGCAGCCAAAACTGAATGATAAGCAGTGGAAGATGATGAAAAAGGAATCTAAAATTAAATCCACTGATATGCCGGAAGATACCAAGACAGGGTTCTATGACCAGGAAGGGAATGAAGTTGCTTCACAGGGTTGATCCCCCGATTTTTCTTTTTTTATTCATTGGCTGCGTCGTAACCTTGTAGTATTCTTTTGCGGCCATATTCATTAAAAAAGGCAACAGGGATACCCACATGCAGCATTTTAAAGTTTACAGTAAACCCGACCTGCTCTCGCTTACCAAAGTCAGACGTTTTGAAACCAAGACCGGTGAAAGGCTACAGGTGGCCCATCATCCGGAAGATATTGCAGGCACTATCCAGCAATCCTCAGCCCCATTTGTATTATTTGGAATCCCTGAAGACTTAGGAGCAAAAGGCAACCTGGGTATTGGTGGAACAGATACACTATGGATTCCTTTTCTGCAGTCCTTCCTGAATGTTCAGAGCAATGATTTTTTTGATGGCAATGAAGTGTTGTTGCTGGGGCATTTTGATTTCGGAGATATCCAGTACCTGATTGATACCACCGCAAAAAGTGATGAGGAACGCATTGAAGCCTACCGGCACGCAGTAAACACGATTGATGATGAAGTAGAACACCTTGTCAAACTGATAACGGAAAATAAGAAAATCCCGATCGTGGTGGGAGGGGGGCATAATAATTCCTATCCGCTCATCAAGGGAGCCGCCAAAGGCTGGCACCGGGCCGGCAAACTGGAACTGGCCCAGCTCAATTGCATCAATTTGGATGCACATGCTGATTACCGGCCACTGGAAGGGCGTCATAGCGGTAATGCCTTTCGCTATGCAGAAGAAGACGGGTACCTGGCTAAATACTGTGTGATCGGACTACATGAGAATTATATACCACAAAACAGCTGGGTGGATATTGTCAATAATCCGTTTATTGACTGTATTACATTCGAAGACATTTTTGTGCATGAGAAAAGAACCTTTATGCAGGCCGTATCTCATGCTACTGGCTTTACTGAAGATACAATGACGGGTATTGACATTGATCTGGACGGTATTCAAAATACACTGAGCAGTGCCATGACACCGGTGGGTATCAGTCCGGTTCATGCCCGGCAATATGTGTCCTTTGCAGCTGCCGATTCTAAAGCAGCTTATTTTCATATTTGTGAAGGAGCCACCCGTTTAACGGATGGACGTACAGATGCGACCAGCGGTAAACTGGCGAGTTACCTGGTTACTGATTTTATAAAGGGGATTTCTATCGTTGATAAACAACCATGAAGAAAGATTCATTTACTGACAGACTCCTCTATGGTATCCTCGGCGGAATCGCTGTGTTGGTGGGTGGATATTTTGTAAGATTGATGTGGGGACATGAACGGCATTCCATTCCATCTAAAATCAGAGGGATTCCATACCTGGTATTGATACTGGGTTTGTTCACACTCGCTTATGCTGTTTTTGGAATGGCCAAAAAAAATGATGATACAAAGTCTAATGATCAGCAACCTCAGGAACCGGTATAATCAATCTTCATTATTTCAATTAAAAAACCGGGTGGCTGATACCTGAATCTGCGTTAGCGGTTACTTTTTTCAGTCTTGTTCGATAAATAGCTGCTTCCTTTGTACTCTTATTTTGCTCAAAAACCCTGACAATACCTGTTAAGGCCCATATATTATTATTGTTTACTAAGAGATCCTTTTTTAATATGGTAAGCGCTTCTTTCCATTTACCGGCTTTCATCAATGCATTGCCCAGAAAATGTTTTGGATTCAGCATCCAATCCCTGGGTTCATTATAAACCATATTGGATTCGATGGAATCAGCTATTTTGTAATGCCTGATGGCACCATCTAATAGGTTCCGCTCCTCATGGATCACTCCCAGCAGTAATTGCTCAGCTACCCTGGCTGCATCAATTGCAGGTGAAAATGGTACAAAAGGCAGATACAGTGAAGAGTCTTTCATTTGTATTCTGAGCTGATCCAGTGAACTGGCTGCCATATCAAACTCCTTTTTTTTCGCAAAGGCAATGCCCTGGCCAAAATGATATAAGAGTGTGGAGAAGATTTGAGTTTTCTCCGGTGATTTCATTTCCTTCAGGATGTCCCATTTCCCAAAACGCAAATAAACAAGTAATGGGGTGGAATGGATATATTGAATATAATTCCCCATTGGGGCAGGTATTTTTAAATAATCAGCAGGAATGCCAGAAATCGTTTCATTAGCGGCACCAATTGCTGCATCAAATTGTCCGCGCAGCATGGCATGATTGGTTTTCATATGCAGGTTATGAATCAGGTATAGGAAGTCAGCACCTCCTACAGGCGCATACAAACCAAGTGATTGCTGATAGCTTAGAACGGCATTTGCGTTCACATCAATTCCCTTCTGATAATGCCCCGTTCTTAAAAAAATATGGGAAGGCATGTGTACCAAATGAGAAAGTCCTGGATTGGTTATGCCCAGTCTTTCTGCACTGGGCAGGGCCCTGTCTGCAAAAGGAGAGGGCTCCATCACATGAATGTAATAGTGATTGGCACCCGGATGCAGGGGTGTCTTTGATAAAATTTTTTCTAGTGTTGCCCGGATCCGCGGGGTCCATGGTTTGGGTGTGCCATTGGTAAACCATAAATCCCAGGGATGCTCCAGCATCATGGCATCTGCATAGAGAACGGCAGCATCTGCATTACCCGGGAATTGCAGATGTACCTGCTCCATTTTGGCGGTATAGGATTCATTCAAATTTTTCCGGGTAGCATCTGCTGAATCGGCAACATATCGGACAGATATAGCTGCTATCAGGGCTTTTTCAAAACCGGAAGCTTTACCCGAGAATGCATTCGCCTTTTCCAGTGCATCGAGTGCAGCAGGAGAGGCGATATAACCAAAATCATTGATATTGGGTCCATAGGCCAATGCCTGTGCCCAGTAAAGCATAGCACACTCAGGATCAAAACGGGAAGCCTTGGCAAATGAAGCCATTGCTTCGATGATATGAAAACCATAATAGGCATTGATGCCCTGGTTGAAATAAAACTGAGCACTGTCATTGGCCGTGCTTATTTTCCATTGGTATTTACCTGCTCCTGGCAACGGTGGAATATCAGAAGCTTCCAGCCAGGCATTTAGTTCGTTCCAGTCCGGAGAACAACGAACAATCATGCTTTTTCTTTCAGCTAAAAAAGCGGGCTGTACCGGCAGGGAAGATTTTTGTACTGAATGCGTGAATGCCAAAAGCGACGCAAGAATAAATGCTGCAGAAACAAAGTAAATTTTTTCCCGCATATCATTGGTTTTAGTTATTAAAAGGTACGAAACTTTTAATAACCTGATATGGCGTCAGGATTGTTTCTCTTCCAGTTGCATGACTTTCTCAAACTGCTTTTCGTATTGCTCATTCAATTGCTTCAGTTCCTGACCCGCTTTTTTGTAAGCAGCTTCTGTTTCCAGAAATTTTGATTTGTCAGAATAAGTAGAAGGATTGGCCAGTGAGGCTTCAAGGGTGGTCCTTTGCTGATTCACCTGCGCCATTCGCTCCTCCAGTTGCTGTAATTGTTTCTGTGCCTTTTGCAGTTCTTTTTTTAGTTCTTTGTTTATCGGACCGGATATAGTGGGTTGTTCTTTAATTGGTTTTATTTCTTCTTTTGGTTTGGCTGATTCTCTGGCAGCAGGTTTTTCAGACGCGACTGTTTTCTGTTTCTCCATTTCATGTTTGGCCATTCTTTCTTTCCATTGTACCCACTCTTCATAACCTCCCTTGAATTCCTTGATTTCCTGGTCTACGATTTCCCAGATTTTATTGGCTGTCTTGGAAACAAAATAACGGTCGTGACTCACCAGGATCATCGTGCCCTCGTATTTATTCAGGGACTCTATCAGCAGATCACAACTATGCATATCCAGGTGGTTTGTAGGCTCATCCAGCATCAGGAAATTGGCCTTGCTGATGATCACCTTGGCCAGGGCCACCCTTGCTTTTTCACCACCACTCAGGATCCTGATTCTTTTATCCGCATCATCACCGCTGAACAAAAAACAACCCAGCAGACTGCGCAGTTCCAGTTCCGTCATCTGGCTACCGCATTCTTTCATTTCATCAATAATGGTATTATTTAAATTCAGGGCCTCCAGCTGGTGCTGGGCATAAAAACTTTCATCTACATTATGCCCCCATTTCCGTTCTCCTGAAAATGTCTCAATACCGGCAATGATCCGAAGCAGCGTTGATTTTCCTTTTCCGTTGGCACCGATCAGTGCAATCTTATCGCCCCGGTCAATCTCCACACTGGAATCGCGGATGATGACCTGTTCCCCAAATGATTTTGAAATATGTGATAATTCAGTAATGATCTTGCCGGGCACTTTATCCACCCGGAAATTGATCCGGATATTAGGACGTTCAAATTCCACATCTTCAATTCTTTCCAGCCTGTCCAGTTTTTTGATCAGACTCTGTGCCATGGCTGCCTTACTGGCCTTGGCCCTGAATCTTTCGATCAGTCTTTCATTCTGCCGGATATAATCCTGCTGGTTTTCATAAGCCTTTTGCTGCATTTCGATGCGGATGGCCTTCTCTTTTTCGTAATAATCAAAGTTGCCGGAATAAATATGCAATTGCTGCTGGTACACTTCCACAATTTTGGTCACCATCCGGTTCAGGAAGTATTTATCATGGCTCACAATCACTACAGCACCGGGATAATGCAACAGGTATTTCTCCAGCCATTCAATAGATGGTAAGTCAAGGTGGTTGGTCGGTTCATCCAGCAGGAGCAGATCTGGTTGCTGAAGGATCATTTTGGC
Source organism: Chitinophagaceae bacterium (assembly GCA_016720745.1). Lineage (GTDB taxonomy): Bacteria > Bacteroidota > Bacteroidia > Chitinophagales > Chitinophagaceae > JJ008. The sequence goes on from JADKKA010000022.1 coordinate 908,504, forward strand.
GAGCAAAACCCGCATCCGCCAGCCTCCGCTGAATTCTTTATAAGGGCGGGAGAGATCTGCATTGGCAAAACCAAGCCCCTGTAATACCTGTTCTGTTTTGTGATGGATATCGTAGCCCCCAAGGGTTTCCAGCTCATGCAGGCGGTCACTGTATTCATGCAGGGTTTTTTCATCCCCGGTTTTCTCCAGTTCAATCCCCAACTCCTCAATTTCTTTTTCCAGTTGCTGTACTCTTTCAAAAGCACTCAGCGCCACCTCCAGAATGGTTTCATTGGTATCAAAACTCAGCAGATCCTGGTGCAGGTATCCAATACTGGTACTACGGCTTCTTTCCACCGTTCCTTTTGAGGGGAGGTATTCACCCACCAGTAATTTCAACAAAGTGGATTTGCCGGTTCCGTTATAACCGATCAGACCAATCCTTTCCCCCGGTTGTATGTGCCAGGTGGCATCTTCCACAATCGTCCTTGCTCCAAATTCAAATGTGAGACTCTGTAATCCAGCCAGCATAAAATATAATCAAATGTTAAGCTGGCAAAAATAACGTAATGCGGCCGATGTTCTGCCCTTCTGCAATTATCTTTGTCCCGGTTTTTAAGTGAATGAACCATCTTTTGCACTTTCTGTTATCCCATATATGTTCAGATTCGTCGCTGTGATACTCCTGCTGCTGTTTTCTGCCCCCCTTTTGGCCCAGCATCCTGCCACCGGTACCGACCGTTACGTGATCAACGGTTATATCCGGGATAGCCTGACTGGTGAAACCATCATCGGTGCCACGATATCTGTTAATGGGCAATCAAAGGGAGTGGCCAGCAATCAATATGGTTTTTATGCCATCACACTGGAAAAAGGAACCTACCAGCTTAATATTTCACATGTTTCCTACCTGGGCAAAACAATTGATGTGGATTTATCGGGTAATATCAGCCTGAATGCAGATCTGTTGTCCAAGACCTATGGTAACACAGAAGTGGTGGTTTACAGCAAGCGCCGCGACGGAAATGTCAAAAATGCCCAGATGGGTAGGGTAGACCTTTCCATGAATCAGATCAAAAATATACCCGCCTTTATGGGTGAAATTGACCTGCTCAAAGCATTACAATTGCTTCCGGGTGTCCGGAACGCCGGGGAAGGGAATGCAGGGTTTTATGTGAGGGGAGGCGGACCCGACCAGAACCTGATTATCCTGGATGATGCAGTCGTGTATAATCCCGGGCACCTCTTTGGCTTTTTCTCAGTATTTAATTCTGATGCCATCAAGAATGTGTCACTCATCAAAGGCGGTATGCCTGCCCAGTATGGTGGCCGTCTTTCCTCGGTGGTAGATGTGGTGATGAAGGATGGTAACAGCAATAAACTCCAGATGGATGGGGGAGTGGGCCTGGTAGCTTCCCGCTTTTCGATCCAGGGGCCATTGAAAAAGAATAAAGCCTCTTTTATCGTTTCAGCCCGTCGTACTTATATCGATGCACTGATCAAACCCGCGATTAAAAAAAGCAGCAGCTTTTATGGATCAGGATATTACTTCTATGACCTCAATGCCAAAGTCAACTACCGGTTTTCAGACAAAGACCGCTTGTATATCAGTGGATACTTCGGCCGTGATGTTTTTGATTTCGTCAATGGCAAACGTTCCTTCAGTACCAAGATTCCATGGGGCAATTCCACCGCCACTGTAAGATGGAACCATGTATTCAACCGCCGTCTTTTCGCGAACACCACCCTGGTGTACAACGATTATAAATTTAAATTCTCCGCCCGTCAGGAAAATTTTGAGATCGGGCTTTCCTCAGGAATCAAGGACGGAACCTTCAAAACCGATTTTGATTATTATCCGCTCCCCAATCATAAACTCAAATTCGGTGGCTTGCTCACCTATCACAAATTCATTCCCAATGTGGCCAGTGGCCGGCAGGATTCTGTGATTTTTGCGCCCAACAATGAAAGCAACAAATTTGCTGCAGAAGCCGCTTTATATATTCAGGATGATTGGGAACTGGGTGAAAAATTCAAGATCAATTACGGTTTGAGGTATACCAGCTTCACACAGTTAGGGCCTTATACCCGTTATTCCAGGGATGCTGATGGTAACAAACTGGACAGTACGAAGTATGGCTCTTTTAAACCAGTGAAAACCTATGGCGGATTGGAGCCCAGGGTTACCGTTCGTTATGCCATTGATGACGAGACTTCTGTGAAAGCCGCGGTCTCCCGTAACTACCAATACATCCACCTTGTGAGTAATTCAGGTAATACCCTGCCTACAGATCTTTGGGTACCCAGTACTTATCTGGTAAAACCGCAGATCAGCTGGCAGTATGCAGCGGGATTCTTTAAAAATTTTGCGGATAATAAGTATGAAACCTCAGTAGAGGTTTATTATAAGGACATGAAGAACCAGGTGGATTACAAAGAAGGTTATACTCCATCTCTGAAAGATCCGGAAGAAGAATTCGTTTTTGGTAACGGATGGAGTTACGGCGCAGAATTCCTGGTGAACAAACAAAAAGGAAGGCTGACAGGCTGGATTGGGTATACCCTGTCTTGGACCTGGAGAAAATTCGAAGCGCTTAACGACGGAATAAAATTCCCTACCCGCTACGACCGCCGGCATGATTTGTCGGTAGTGGCCAATTATGAACAAAGCACCAAATGGAAATTCGGAGCGGTACTCGTGTATGGCACCGGAAATGCCATCACCCTGCCAGAGCGGTTTTATTTTGTCAACGGGGTACTCACACAGGAGTACAGCCGGTTGAATCAGTACCGGATGAAATCTTATCACCGGTTGGATTTATCTGCCACCTATACTCCGGCTCCCAAAAAGAAGCGTAGGGTGAATGGTTACTGGGTCTTCAGCATTTACAATGTGTACAGTCGCCTGAATCCTTATTTCATCTATTTTGACCAGGAAGGATCGGCCGTGAATGGCGATCTGAAAGTCCAGGCCAAACAGGTTTCCCTTTTCCCGGTGATCCCCGCTGTTACCTGGAACTTCAAATTCTAGTACCCCATTCAGGGTATGTTTTGCATTTGGTTCGCGCTGCGAAAGCCATTAGCTTTATATTTCCATCCAATACCTGCTGATCCAGCCCCGCCCTCTGTTACATTCACCATAAACCACCAAGTATGAAAAAGTATTTTCTGAAAAATGATGCCGGCGATCAGGAGGGACCCTTTAGTCCGGAGGAATTAATAACCAAAGGAATCGGACCAGATACAGCTGTTTGGTACGAAGGAATCGAAAACTGGACTACAGCTTCTCAGGTAGAAGAACTACAGTCAGCACTTGGCAACTTACCTGTTAGTCCTGTGACAGCAGAAACTTTCAGCTCCGACACATTACCCGTGGAAGAACCTGTCGTTATTCAGGCTGCATCAGTAGTTGAACCCGTTGTAGCTTCACCTGCCCCGGAACCAGTAGCACCTGTTGTTGCTACGCCTTCCCCGGAACCGGTAGCACCCGTTGTGGCTGCTGCTGCTCCTGTTGCAGCCATGGCAGCAAAAGCGGTTCGTACAAAAGGAAATCCCGTGATCACCTGGGTGCTTTCGTTACTGGTGCTGGGTGGAACCGGTTACTACGTGTACCAGGATATGGAAAAAAACAAAGACAGTAAAATGGTGACCGGCATGGATATCGGAACCAGCAGCGATACCACAATAGTTGAAAAGGAGGATCCAACGAATACTGATGTTGAAAAACAGGATCCGGGGATCACAACAGAGAATACTGATACAATAACCACAGCAGACAGCAAAGATCCGCTTGCTGAAACGGATAAATCTGTTAAGGAAAATCCGGCTGATGCAAATGTGAAAAAGGAAGAAGTGAAAAAGCCGGTAGTGCCGGTTGTCAATAAAAAAGAAGAAGAGAAAAAGAAACAATTAGCCGCAGAAGCAAAGAAAAAGGAAGAAGAAAAGAAAAAATTACTGGCCGCTCAGGCATTAGCTGCCAAAGAAATGGAAATGCGGAATGGCTGGGTCCGTTATGTAACACTTGGGTCATTTACCACCGAAGGAGATGATAAAGTAAAACCATTCACCATTCCGGTATATAATGGATTTAACGTTGCCGTTGATAAAGTAACATTACGGGTGGATTACCTGAAGAAGGAAAAAATTGTCGGTTCAGAAACCCTGGTATTAGGCACGATCCCAGCGAAAAGCGGATCGAATATTCAGGCAACCGGTAATAAAAAAGGGAAGAAGGCAAATGTTTATATAATCGGAGTCAATAGCCGTGCTCTCCATTTTTGTTATCCTTCAACCGGAGGCAAAGCCGGAGATCAGTATTACTGTAACTAAAATCTGGATAGAGAATGAATCTGATTCGGCTGCATCGGCAGCCGAATTTTTTTATGGGGTTCGCTGGGCAGTGCCGGGCTTCTCATAAATAAACCGCACCATGGAGTTTTTCTGATCATCAGAAGTAAGGTAGAGCTGGTATCTTTTATCACCGGCATTCACAATCATCAGGGCCGTATTGGGAGGAATGGATCCCAGGTTTTCACCTACCATGATCAGTTCCTGCTCCGGTTTCTTAAAATCAATCCGAAGGGTCATGGAAACCGGTTTGGTGGTAAGCCTTTTGCCGGTAACAACGGGCATCCCATTGGCGTAAACGGAAATCGTGTCTCCGTCAATTGTACCATTGTCGTAAAAATCAATCTGAATCAGACCCGTATCCACTTTAATCTCTTTTACCAGTTCCACTTTCCTTTTGGTCAGTGCCGGAGGTAACTTGAACTCTGGTTTAAAAGTTGACTTCTCAAAACGGGTGAGCACCAGCGTCCCCGGATCACAGGCGGTTTTACCATCCGTTGCTTTACCCGTCCAGGAGCCCCGAAGCTGCTCTTCTGTAACCACATTACCGCCGCCTTTGTGAAAACTGAGTACATAGCGTTTTACACAGGGTACACAATCTTCTCTGATTTTAAAAGTCACAATTCCGTTTTCCTGTATAATGATCTGGTTACTGTCTTTTTTGAAAGTGCCCTCAAAATTCTCCCTTACATAATTCAGCGAATCGGAAAAATGATAGGCCGTACCGGTAATTCTGGAGCCGGCCACCTGTAATTGCAATTCGATATTGTATACCGGGAAACAACCCCCGGGGGCCATCACCAGCTTTCCTTTCCAGATACCATTGATATCCTGTGCCTGAATAAGGGTAGGGGAGAAGAGTAATAAGTATAAAATGAAGCGATGGATCATGTATTGGCCGGAAAAATAAAATAAATAATCATGCAGGGCTTAAATATTTGTCACACGGCCACGGGAATACAGCAACGGTTAATTTTACTCCGGTTTTTTGTATTTAAACCTCACAACAGCGTTTTTCTGTTCAGTAGACGTAATACGCACATCAAAACGTTGCTCACCGGCTTCTACCACCATTAAAGAAGTATTGGGAGGGATCGTGCCCAGGTTTTCGGCCACCATGGTCAGCTCATGTTCACCATCATCATCGCTCATGGGAATGGTCACCACCAGCGGGGTAGTGGTCAGTCTTTTTGAGGCCAGCACCAGTTTATTATCCAGGAATACGGAGATCGTATCACCGTCAATTTCCCCGTTATCGTAGAGTTTTACGGTTACTACCGGCACACTAACGGTAAAGACTTTAACCAGTTCATTGGTCCGGTTCTTAATGACCGGCGGGGCGGGAATCACCACTTTGGGTTTGGGCTTTACAATGGGTTCCGTTATGATTTTACGGGTGGTATCCTTTTTTTCAACCGGAGGAATCACCGGTTTGGTTACCGGCTTGGTAACAACAGGTGGCGGATTATTGGGTTTGGGATTATTGGGCACCACAGGTTTTGTAACAGGCTTGGTAATGGGAGGATTGACCTTAAGGGTATCCTTTTTAGGAGGGGGAGGCTGATTGACGATTACCTGACGGGCCTTGATCTTATTTTTTAAAAATGGTTCCACATAAAAATCGGTCGTATTCACTTTCCGGAGAAAGACCTTCCCGTTTCCACAATCGCCCCATCTTCCGCCCGATGGAGAGCTGTACTTGCTTTCATATTTACCCAGGTAGGTTCCTTCGAGGTATTCTTCCTTTCCGGAGCGGGAATAACTGAGATTATAATTCATGATACAGGTGCCACCACCCAGACTGCTTTTTACTTCAACCGTTTTGATTTCCCGGATCCTGAAAGAAGAGGAATTCCGGACGAAATTGCCGGTCATGGTAGCTTTACCGTAAAAGCGCACATCCAGATAAGAATAAGAGACTCCCGTGGCCGCAGCATTGCCATTTTGCAGCACCTGGAATTCCAGTTTATAATAGTCTCCTGTTTCGGTAATAAAATAGCCCTTCCAGATCCCGGTTACATCCTGGGCCGGAACTAAAAAAGAGAAAGACAACAGCAAAGAAAAGGACAAGGCAAATTTTCTGAACATAATCCACCTGATAACAGGGTCAAAACTAACGAATAAGTTCGTACGGGAAGATGGAACTCCGGCAATAGTTTGTTAATTTTGCCCTCCTGAAATCAAGCAGGAAAAACAGATTATGATCAAGATTACACTTCCGGACGGTGCAGTAAGAGAATACGAAAACGGTACAACAGCGTTGGGCGTGGCCAAATCCATTTCCGAGGGACTGGCACGTAAAGTATTGGCCGCAGAAATCAATGGACAGGTTTGGGACGCCACCCGACCCATTCAGCAGGATGCTTCCTTAAAATTGCTGACCTGGAATGATACGGAAGGAAAAAATACTTTCTGGCACTCTTCCGCCCACCTGATGGCTGAAGCAGTGGAAGCCCTTTTTCCCGGCGTAAAGTTCTGGGTAGGACCTCCCGTTGAAAATGGCTTTTATTATGATATGGACCTGGGTGATCGCAAAATGAGCGAGGAGGACCTGTTGGCACTGGAGAAAAAAATGAATGAACTCGCCAAAAAGAACAGCGACTATATCCGCAAAGAAATACCCAAGGCGGAAGCACTGCAGTATTTTACAGAGAAAGGCGATGAGTATAAGCTGGATCTGCTGAGTAACCTCAGCGATGGAGAAATTACATTTTATACACAAGGCGAATTCACCGATCTCTGCCGCGGACCCCATATTCCCAATACCGGTTTTATCAAAGCCATCAAGCTGATGAGTATTGCCGGGGCTTACTGGAAAGGTGATGAAAAAAATAAAATGCTGACCCGGGTATACGGCGTGACTTATCCTTCTCAGAAAGAACTGGATGAGTACCTGCTGATGCTGGAAGAAGCTAAAAAAAGAGATCACCGGAAACTGGGCAAAGAGCTGGGTATTTACACCATGGATGACCAGGTGGGACCGGGGCTGATTTTATGGATGCCCAATGGTACTGTGATCATTGAGGAACTGGAGAAACTGGCCAAGGAAACCGAATTACAGGCTGGTTATAAAAGAGTGGTGACACCGCATATTGCCAAGGAAAGCATGTACCTCACCAGTGGTCACCTGCCTTATTATGCAGACAGTATGTTTCCTCCCATGGAAATGGATGGGGAGAAGTATTACCTGAAAGCAATGAACTGTCCGCACCACCATAAAATTTATGATGCGGAACCCAAAAGCTATAAGGATTTGCCATACCGCCTGGCAGAATATGGTACCTGTTACCGCTATGAACAAAGCGGAGAATTGTTTGGGCTGATGCGGGTACGTTGCCTGCACATGAATGATGCCCATATTTACTGTACCAAGGAGCAATTTGCACAGGAATTCAGGGCCGTTAATGATATGTACCTGAAGTATTTCAAAATTTTCGGGATTGAAAAATATGTAATGCGGTTGTCATTACATGATCCCGAAAAGCTGGGACAGAAATACGTGAATGAACCAGAATTATGGAATGAGACCGAAGAACTGGTCAGGAATGTACTGGTTGAAACAGGTGTACCCTTTGTGGAAGTAAAAGGAGAAGGGGCCTTCTATGGTCCGAAGATCGATGTGCAGATTTGGAGTGCCATTGGTCGGGAGTTCACCCTTGCCACCAACCAGGTGGATTTTGCGCAGAGCCGCAGTTTCAAACTTTCATTTACCAACCAGCAGAATGAACCGGAAGTACCCCTGATCATTCACCGGGCACCCCTGGGAACCCACGAACGTTTTATCGGATTCCTGCTGGAACATTATGCAGGCAAATTCCCGTTATGGCTGGCACCGGTACAGGTTAAAGTATTGCCGATCAGTGATAAATTCATAGACTATGCAAAGACTGTTTCTGATACGCTGAAAAAAGCTGATATTCGTTGTGAAGTGGATGACCGGAATGAAAAAATCGGCAAGAAAATCAGGGATACTGAATTAATGCGAGTACCTTACATGCTGGTAGTAGGAGAGAAGGAAATGAATGAAGGAAAAGTAGCCGTACGCAGGCAGGGAAAGGGAGATATGGGAGTGAAGTCAGTAGAAGAATTCCTGCAGGATGCGGTTTCCGAAATCAAAGAAAGAAGAGCAGACTAGTTTTTTATCAGTTGCCCCGATTCCTGAGTAGGGAGCAATCATCATAAGACAAATCAATGCCCGTCAGGAAGGGCTCACTAAAATTATTCAATGGCAGTACCACAAAAACCCGGAGGCGGGTTCAGCAGGCCACCAGGCCAGGGCGGTTTCAGACCCGGTGGTGGCGGATTTAACAAAGGCGGTTTTAATAGAAATAAATTCGGACCGCGCAAAGAAGCAGAACACCGCATTAATCACTTTATCCGGGTGCCACAGGTCCGGTTAGTGGGCGACAATGTGGAAGTTGGAATTTATGATACCCCTGATGCGATGAAAATGGCACAGGAACAGGGTCTTGACCTGGTAGAAATTTCCCCCACCGTTGATCCCCCCGTTTGTAAAATCATCGATTACAACAAATTCCTCTACGACAAAAAGAAGAAGGAAAAAGAAATGAAGGCCAAGAGCAAGGTCTCTGAAGTAAAAGAGATTCGCTTTACGCCTAATACCGATGATCATGATTTTGATTTCAAAGCCAAACATGCCGAAGGCTTTCTGAAAGATGGTAATAAGGTGAAAGCCTATGTGCAGTTCAAGGGACGTGCTATCCAGTTTCAGGACAGAGGACAACTCCTGTTGCTGAAATTTGCCGAGCGACTGGCAGAAGTAGGTATTCTTGAAAATATGCCGAAGATGGAAGGCCGGAGAATGCTGGCGATGTTCGCTCCCAAGGGAAAAAAGAAAGCATGATTCGCCGAACAATAAAAGATCAAAACCCGCCCTGGCGGGTTTTTTTATTACCTGTTGATGGCTTTTGGCTGCCGTTTGTACAAAAAAGCAAACAAGCCAATATTAAATCAGTCCAATCCGTATCTTGAGCCAAATATTTACAGGCAAAACACCATATCTATGCAAAGAATTTCTCTTTCCATTTTAAGCTTGTTTTTACTGGTTGTTACGGTACAGGGACAACGCCCTGATAGTACCCGTCGCTTACCTGGCGGCCCCGGTGGAGGCAATGGCAGCGGACCTAAACCATACCGCGAAGTAATTACTTCAAAGGCGGTATCAGACCAGGGACTGTTTACTGTTCACAAACTGGATGATAAATATCTTGTGGAAATACCTGACTCCCTGCTTGGCCGAGAACTGCTGGTGGTGAATCGTATTTCTAAAGCGTCTGCCGGTATGCGTTCACAGGGTAGTTTTTTCGGATATGGCGGTGATCAGATCGGTCAGAATGTAATCCGTTTTGAACGCGGACCCAATAATAAAGTGTTTCTCCGGAGTATCTCTTTTGCTGAATATGCCAAGGATTCCAGTTCCCCGATGTTTACTGCCGTCACCAACTCCAATGTGCAACAGATTGCTGCAGCATTTGACCTGAAATCACTGGGAAAAGATTCCAGTGGGGCGGTGATAGACATGACAGAGTATTTTAACGGAGATAATGATATCCTGTTTTTTGGTCCCGGTGCGAAAGGAGCCCTTCGTTTGGGGGGATTACAGCCGGATAAATCATATATCAACAGTGTCCGCTCATTCCCCATTAATGTGGAATTGAAGACGGTTAAAACTTACAGCAGGGCTGCCGCCATCGCAACCGGGACAACGGGTATAGCAGTTTCTTCGGGTAACATGACCATGGAACTGAACAGTTCCATCGTACTGCTCCCCAAAGTACCAATGCAGGCCAGGTATTATGATCCAAGGGTTGGATATTTCTATGTTGGGTATAATGATTTTGACATCAACCCGCAGGGGGTAAAACAAATCAATATTGTGAAACGCTGGAAACTGGAACCCAAGGCCGGTGACTGGGAAAAATATATGCGTGGAGAACTGGTGGAACCTCAAAAGCCCATCATCTTTTACATTGATCCCGCCACTCCTAAAAAATGGATTCCTTATCTGATTCAAGGTGTGAATGACTGGCAGGTTTGTTTCGAGAAAGCCGGTTTCAAAAACGCTATCATGGCTAAAATGGCTCCTACCTGGGAGGAAGACAGTACCTGGAGCCTGGATGATGCAAGGAATTCAGCCATCGTTTATAAGCCTTCCGATATTCCCAACGCCAGCGGCCCCAGTATTTCCGATCCCCGCAGTGGCGAAATCATGGAAAGCCATATCAACTGGTACCATAATGTAATGGCACTGGTTCGTGACTGGTATTTTGTACAATGTTCACCCGTGGATCCCCGGGCACGTAAACTGGTATTCGATGATCAGCTGATGGGACGACTGATCCGTTTTGTATCCTCACATGAAGTGGGACATACCCTCGGTCTTCGTCATAATTATGGATCCAGTTCATCTGTACCGGTCGAAAACCTGCGGAATAAAGCATGGCTGGAGGCCAATGGACATACACCTTCCATTATGGACTATGCCCGTTTTAATTATGTAGCACAGCCAGAGGATAATATTCCGGAAGAAGGACTGATGGCCAGGATCGGGGATTATGATAAATGGGCCATTGAATGGGGCTATAAGATTTTCCCTCAATACACTTCTCCCGAGGCGGAAGAAGGCCACCTGAACCGTTGGGTGATCGACAGATTGAAAGATAAAAGACTTTGGTTTGGCACCGAATCCAATCCCGATGATCCTCGCAGCCAAAGTGAGCAAATAGGAGATGACCCAATGAAAGCAGGTGTATACGGTATCAAAAACCTCCAGCGTATCATCCCCAACCTGATCGAATGGACCCGGGCTTCGAATGAAGATTTTACCAGTCTGAAAGATATGTATTCAGCAGTCGCCGGACAGTTCCGTTTATACAATGGACATGTTGCCAAATTTGTTGGTGGTATCATGGAAACCCCCAAAACACAGGAACAGACCGGGCCTGTCTATGAAATCGTACCAGAACAAAAACAAAAAGAAGCAGTTGATTTCCTGAACAAGAATCTTTTCACTACACCATCCTGGCTGATCAATCAGGATATTTTTGATAAAACCGGGGAGACCGGAACCAGGGTGATTGGGAATTTGCAGGATAATGCACTGAGCAGACTGTTAAGTAGTCGCACTTTAGGCAAACTCCTGGATGCTGAAGCAGTGAACGGAAACAATGCCTACCAGGTGACAGAATTACTGGCTGATTTGAAAAAAGGAATCTGGTCAGAACTGGCTGCCCGCAAACCGGTAGATATTTACAGGCGCAACCTGCAAAAATCTTATGTAAGCACTATTATTGGTCTGATCGCTGCTAGTTCAGCACCTATTACCAGCGGAACTTTTACCATCAGCATTGGTGGCGGGCTTTCCGATAAGTCGGATGTCAAAAGTATTATCCTGGCTCATTTGGCCGCTTTACGAGCAGAGATTAATGCCGGGGCAAATGGTATTCCCGATCCGATGACAAAGTATCATTTACAAGATCTTTCTAAAAGAATTGATAAAGCATTGAATCCAAAGGATTAAAAAGCTTTTATTTCTAATAAATTGTAATAAAGGCGGGTTTCAAAAACCCGCTTTTTTCTTGTAATTCGGCTTGGCCTCTTGTAGCAAAATGGCTATCTTTGCACCCCGTTGAAAAACGGAGCCCCGCGCTGCGGGACTATTTCCTGAAGAGGTTCGATAAAGGTCCCCCGGTGGGGAATGCCTCAAGGGTGAACAATTAATACTGGGTAACATGCCTAAAGTAAAAACGAATTCCAGTGCCAAAAAACGCTTTAAAGTAACGGCAACCGGAAAGATCATGCATCAGAAAAGTTTCAAGCGTCACATTCTGACGAAGAAATCCAAGAAAAGAAAACGCAACATGCGGAAAGACGGAACGGTAGCAAAATCACATCTTGATTTTGTAAAACGTTTGCTGCGCCTGAAATAAGCCGCCTGGTATTCATCAATTTTTAACTCTAAACTCTTTATTATATGCCCCGTTCAGTCAACTCTGCTGCCAGCAAGGCCCGCAGAAAAAGGATCCTGAAACAAGCCAAAGGTTACTATGGCAAACGTAAAAATGTTTACACCGTTGCCAAAAACGTTGTAGAAAAAGGTATGACCTACATGTTTGTAGGCCGTAAACTCAAGAAAAGGGAATACCGCAGTCTGTGGATCGCCCGTATCAATGCAGCAGTTCGTGCTGAAGGAATGACCTATTCAACTTTCATCAACAGCCTGCAGAAAAAAGGAATTGAACTCGACCGTAAAGTACTGGCTGACCTGGCCATGAACAATCCGGAAACATTCAAGAGCCTGATTGATTCTGTGAAATAAGTCAAATAGCTACATCATAAAAAAAGAGGCTGTCGTAAATGACCGCCTCTTTTTGTTTCTTGTATCTTGTGATTTGTATTTTTGCTTATTGTTTCTTGTATCTTTTGATTTGTATTTTTTTTAATTATTGTCCGAAACTTTTCTTGATCTGCTCTTCAGCACATTTGCCCAATACGGCATTGAATTCGTCGGCCTTTTTTTGATCGTCCTTTACTTTGTTCCAGGCTTCCAGTTGCTTGGTGGAGCAGTCTTTCTGTGCAACGGCACGGTTGGGGTCTGCAGGGTCCATGGCATTTGCTTTTTTGGAGCATTCACATACTTCTTCTCCGATCTGGGTTCCGCTTTTGCTTTTTCCGCAGGAAACTAATAAGGCCGTAGAAAAGACGAGGATGGCGATTTTCTTAATCATGGTAAGGGGTTTGGTATTTGGTGTTAAAATAATTGCATTTAAAATGAAGGGGTCAGTCTCCGGTATGGGTTTTCCGGAATGCCTTCCCATCCCAATATATAACTAATGTAGCCCTTTCGAAATACTCCACATTGATGGCATCTGACTTTAATTTAAAGGAGGGTTGATCCAATCCAGCCAGTTCTCCTTTGGGATAGGTGGAAATTGCACAGACTTCAATATCATTTTTCCAGTAAATGATCCGGTCCTGACTCAGTGGCTGTCCCAACAAGATAGCCAGCTGATACTCCGCCTTACCTTTTGTTTTAACCAGGGCAGCCATATCAGCCTGTCCGTCTCCGTTAAAGTCTCCTTTTGTCAGATAAGGATAGTCAGGATTATCTTTTCTTTTAGGAGCAATGAAATAGTCAAAATCATCTTTTTTCCAGGCGGCTGATTCATCTGTCAGCACGGCCAGCGTACCCCCGGATTGTTCAGCCAGCAGTTGATTGACCTGTTCGGTTTCCTTTGAAACAATCTGATGAATTGGAGGAGTTGCCGGAGGGGGGGTATCAATCCTTGTGTCAGGGGAATCTTTTGAAACAGTCACTTGTCCGGATTTTCTGCTGTTGCAGGAAATCAGGATAATAAGGCAGAAGATGGTACTCAGTTTCATCATCATTCTATTCTGTTTGCTAAAGGTAATAGGAAATCAAAGTTAAGCCGCACCCAACACTACCAGTAATGCAAACACAATGGCCGCAAAAATCAGCAGCCAGCTGAAAAATACGGCCCCCGCGATGCCCAGCAGAAACAGTAAAAGCGTAATCCAGAATTTGGTATTGGTCTCCTGCTCATACAGGTATACCGCCACAGGTGGAAGCAAAATGGCCAGCACCACCAGGATAAGTGTATTGGTATCCGTTTCCTTACCCGATTTTTTATCGGCATAATAATTCCTGATTGCTTTACGGGCATTTTTAAGCCGCTCTTTTCGTTCTCCTTTCGGAAGTGTTTTGAAGGCCGTAAAGGCTTCCCGGGTGATGGCCCTTTGATTTTCAGACAGGGAATCAGAAAGAGGGAGAACGGGTAAGTTGGCACTGAGCCGTAGAAAAGTCATACCTAAAAAAAGAATCAGCAGCAGGCTTTTTTTCATAACGGGTCAGTTTGGTGAACAGGATGTTTTACTAAAGTTAAGCCCCGCCTATTGGCGGGGCTTATAAATATTTCAACAGGTGTTAATAGCTTACATAATGTCCAAAGCCTTTACAAAAGAAGTGGTCATAAAAGGCAGGATCAGGGTCAGCCATTCCCAGTGGGTAAAAATGGCAAATAAGAGGGCAGCGGTAGAAGCCAGAAAAACCAGAAACCAGAGACCACGGTATTTTTTAGTTTGCTCCATTGCAGAAAATTTTTGCAAAAATAAGGTGCGCAGGGGGAATGATAAAAATAGTTTTACAGGTCTGTTAGTATTTGCTCTTCCGTATCGCAATCGGGATGGCCAAAAGGGCAGCAGTCAGTGCCAGGATCCACTTCAACAACACAACCATATGGTAAGTGGTGAAAGGTCCGGCGGAGGCCGGATTCCTGATCCAGTTCAGGAGGTAAATATTTTCAATAATATCACAGGCCCAGGCAATCCCCTGGGCGATGGCAAGGATCAGCAACAACTGCCTGAGCCAACCCTTACGGGATTTCCCCCTGGCGATCATACAAAGCGAAGCTATACCCGGATAAACACCAGCCATAAAGGCGAAATCAAAATAAAGATGATAGCCGAGGGTTTGTTTTACAGCGGGCGTGATCCCGGACAGGATTTCGACCAGGCGGTCACCGGAGTAGGATATCTCCAGCCCAATAATGGTAAACAACTGTCCCTGGAACAAGAAATCCTTTTCCATCCACTTCATACAAAATGCCGTACCGGCAAAGAGCCCCAGCGAAAAAAGAAATAGCTTTCTCCAGCCCTGAATGTTATTACTCATACGTTTGTGTAAATTTTTTCCGATAATTTGCAGCAAACCGGAAGGGTTGCCCGTTTTTTAAACTATATTCGTAACTTAATGTGTTATTGAAACACGACCAGCCGCAAAACCAAAGAAGCACGATTGCGATGAAGTTCCAGTTTTATTTGCGTTTTCATACAAAGTATGGACAAAGTTTATGGATTTCGGGGAGTTCCGACACGATGGGGAACGATGATCCAACCAGGGCGATTCCAATGGAATATCTCAATGATGAATTCTGGACTGCTTCCATTGAAATCCGGCGTAAAGATCTGGGTAAAAATCTCACTTACAAATACCTGCTGAAAAATGAAGAAGGAGAGTGGGTGAAGGAATGGGGTCAGGATCGCTTTATTGAAGAAACAGACAAAGAAACACAGGAAATTCAACTGGTTGACACCTGGAATCATGCTGGTGAGTATGAAAATGCATTTTTTTCTGCCCCCTTCCAGAAAGTATTACTGAAAAGAACAGCTCCCGGCGGTTCCCGGTCTGCTGATAAATCACCCACCCATATTTTCAAAGTCAAAGCCCCCCTGCTCAAAAAAAATGAGGCAGTTTGCCTGATGGGGACTGGAAAGCGGCTGGGTGACTGGCAAACCGAAAAGCCCCTGGTGCTGAAAAAAGAAAACGGAGATTCACCGGGTGACTGGTGGGTGGCCCGGCTTGACCTTTCGGAAGAAAGCTTCCCGCTGGCTTACAAATACGGGGTCTATGACAGCACGACCAAATCCTTTGTCCGTTACGAAGATGGAAATAACCGGCTCATATACAGTGATGCAGCCAAAAGAAAACTTACCTACCAGCACGATGGATTTGTGCAGCTACCCAATAACACGTGGAAAGGTGCTGGTGTAGCGATTCCTGTGTTTAGTCTCCGCAGTAAAAAAAGTTTTGGCGTTGGCGAATTCAATGATATCCGTTTACTGGCCGACTGGGCGGTAAAAACCGGACTGAAATTAATTCAACTGCTTCCTGTTAACAATACCATGTCCAGTTTTACCTGGATGGATTCTTATCCATATTCCGCCATTTCAGCATTTGCCCTGCATCCGATGTATATCAACCTGGAAAAAGTAGCGGGTAAAGAATATGCAGAAGAACTGGCGCCTTTGAAAAAAATCCAGCAGCAGCTGAATGAACTCACCGTAGTGGATTATGAAGAAGTGATGAAGTACAAGTTTGCCGTTCTGAAAAAACTATATACGGCAATGGGAGCAGAGACCCTGGCTTCAGAAGATTTCAAAGATTTTTTCAAAGGAAACAAACACTGGCTGGAACCCTTTGCTGCTTTTTGTCATTTCCGGGATCAGTATGGAACGGCTGAATTTAGTAAGTGGCCCACCCATGCCGTATATAATAAATCGGAAATCGATAAAATCTGTGCCCCCAAATCGGTGCATTTTAAAAGCATTGGCTTTTATTATTTCAATCAGTACCACCTGCATCTCCAGCTGAAAGAAGCATCAGATTATGCACACAAAAAAGGAATTGTACTGAAAGGGGATATTCCCATTGGCATTTCACCCAATAGTTGTGATGCCTGGATGGAACCTGACTTATACAATATGCAATGGCAGGCCGGGGCACCACCTGATGATTTTACGGCAGTGGGTCAAAACTGGGGATTCCCGACCTATAACTGGAAAAAAATGCAGGAAGATGGCTTTGCCTGGTGGAAAAAGCGCTTCTGCCAGATGAGCACTTATTTCGATGCATTCCGGATTGATCATATCCTCGGATTTTTCAGGATATGGAGCATTCCCATTGATGCTGTTCAGGGTATCATGGGGCGTTTTGTTCCCTGTCTGCCGGTTCATATCAATGAATTTGGTGAAAAAGGAATCTGGTTCGATTACCAGCGTTTCTGCAAGCCCTTTATTACCGATGAAGTACTGGCTGAACTTTTTCATGATGACGCAGAAAAGGTCAAAGAACAGTTCCTGACTCCCAACGATTTTGGTAGTTATGACCTCCTGTCTGCTTTTGATACCCAAAAGAAACTGGAGAAGTATTTTGATGAACAACTAACAGGAAATGACCTGGAACATCTCCGGTCCGGATTATATGACCTCGTATCCAATGTGATTCTCTTTGAAGAGGAAGGATCACAGGGACAGGAATTTCATTTCCGGATATCAATGGAAAAGACCAGTTCTTTCCGTCACCTCATACCACATGTGCAGGAAAAACTGAAGGATCTTGCTGTGAATTATTTCTTCCGGCGGCAGGATGATTTCTGGTTCCGGGAAGCGATGCATAAACTGCCCCAGCTGAAAGAAGCCACGAATATGCTGGTCTGTGGGGAAGATCTGGGCATGGTGCCCGACTGTGTACCTGAAGTAATGCAGCAATTAGGAATCCTCAGCCTGGAAATTCAGCGAATGCCAAAGGATCCTCAAAAGGAATTTTTCCACCCCAATGATGCGCCTTTTTTATCCGTGATCACACCATCCACTCATGATATGAGTACGGTACGTGGCTGGTGGGAGGAAGACCGGGAACAAACAAAACATTTCTACAATAATGTACTTGGTCAGTGGGGCGATGCACCAGTTTACTGCGAACCATGGATCAACCGCGCGATTGTTTTACAACACCTGTATTCTCCGGCTATGTGGAGCATCTTCCAGCTTCAGGATATTCTGGGTATGAGTGATAAACTCAGAAGAGAGAATCCACAGGATGAACGAATCAATAATCCGGCAAATCCCAAACATTACTGGCAATACCGGATGCATATCTCCCTGGAAGACCTGATCAAAGAAAAAGATTTCAACCAGGAACTGAAAGGTTATATTGACAATTGCGGCCGGGGCGCTCAGTGATCATTTAACCGGAAGCAGAATTTTTCCCAACCATCCAAACCATAAGAAATAGCCGGCAGCGCAACCTGATATTAAAGCGGCAGGAAAAACCCATTTGTGCAATCTGGGAATAAATTTCAGATATACAAATGCCAACAGCCCGCAACCAATGATTCCAGTCACTACCGTAATGAGCCAGAAAGGCAAGCCAAAGTAAATGGATGTTTTGATTTCATCCGAGTTCTTGATATGATCTCCGCCTAATATCATTGAAATCAGCCAGATGAATAAATTCATTACCTGCCGTAGCCAGAAAAAGGATAAAAAAATCAAGATCCATTGCCTGATATTCAGTTGCCGGGATTTTTGAATAGATCGGCGATGGTACCATAAAAAGGCCAGTCCCAGCAAACCTGTTAGCATGGTTTGCAATGGACCGGCCATCGTTACCAGGATTCTTTTATTCATCAACGCGTTTCCTGCATCCGGTATAAATGTATAAATAGTAGACCGGTAGGATAGATACCCTTCATAACCCATCACTTTTGCGGTGAGGTAATGGGCCGATTCATGTAAAACGGTTCCAACAGGAACAGCTATCATGAACCCCCATACCAGCCACCAATAAGTTCGCCAATGAAATTGATGCTCCGGCATACCAGTTAATTCAGTGCGAATATGACTTCCACTTCAAAGCGGAGTTTGATCTTTTTGAAATCAATTTCAAATGTCTTGCCACTGCCTCCTGAAACCTCCTTATATTCATACCGCATCTGTACATTGGTTGTCATCCCGGCAGCTCTGCCTGATAAAGAACTTTGAATATTATCATTTGGTTCTTTAACGGTAATAGCGGGCCCCAGTTTTTCTCCAATGGCGTCAGTGAGGTAGATGGCTTTGTCCTTCGCTGCTTTTACGGCACCGATCTTTAACTGTTTTCTGAATTCTGTCATTTTACTGTGATTAGTCCCCACAATATCAAAACTCTGCGTGGCTTCATCATCCAGTTTGTCAACCAGTTCATCCATTTGTTTGCTTTGCGAAAACCGGATTTGGTAAGTGATGCTGGCATTCATATCCGGTGATTTCTTTTTCCGGTGCAGCCAGTAGTAGTTATTGTAACCAGTATACGAGACAATACTGATCAGGGAGTCGGCAATCCCTGCATTAAGACAGGCTTTCAGAAAATCCGTCTTGATGGTTTCCAGATCCTTTTTGGCTTCCCCTTTTTTCTGGTATTCCCGGAGCAGGATATTCACAAAGATCTGGTCAGGGATTACTTCCATCTCGGCACTGCCGGATACGGTGATGGTTTTGGGAAATGGGTTGGGTGCTGTCTGGCCAAACAGTGCTGCGGATCCAAAACAGATTAGAACCAGTACAAATAACTTTCTCATATTAAATTGTTTTTTGTGCAGATGATCTTTTATTACAATTTACACAAGTTTTACCTTCGCTGCATGAAACTCCAGTACTGGCCCTTCAGCCTTCAATTCAGACACCCGTTTACAATCTCCAAAGGAACGAAAACACATCAGCCCACACTGGTAGTGGAATTGGAGCATTTCGGGATCAAAGGGTATGGGGAAGCGCCGGCCATTGCCTATTACAATATCCCGGTGGAAAAGATGATGGCAGACCTGGAAGCTAAAAAAACATTTGTTGAAAAATTTGCCTTCACGGATCCCGAACGCTACTGGCATTATCTCCATCACCTGTATCCTAATAATCATTTTCTCGTTTGTGCCCTTGATATTGCCGCCTGGGATATTTATGGCAAAATGAAGAGAAAACAACTCTATGAACTCTGGGGCGGTGATACCAGTCGTAACCCCATTTGTGATTATACTATCGGAATCGACAGTATTGAAAAGATGGTAGCTAAGATGAAAGAAAAACCCTGGCCCATTTATAAAATCAAAGTGGGTACGGCTGATGATATTGCTATTGTAAAAGCCTTGCGCCAAAACACAGAAGCAGTTCTTCGGGTGGATGCCAATGCCGCCTGGGATTTGGAAACGGCCTTGGAACTGATTCCGCAATTGAAAGATCTGGGTGTAGAATTGGTGGAGCAACCACTGGCCAAAGACAACTGGGAAGGAATGAAAGTACTGTACAGAGAATCTGTATTGCCGCTTTATGCTGATGAATCCTGTGTGTATGAAGCCGATGTGGAGAAATGCAAAGATCATTTTCACGGCATCAATATTAAACTTACCAAATGCAGTGGTATTACACCGGCCAGAAGAATGATACAAAAGGCCAGGGAACTGAACCTGCAGATCATGATCGGTTGTATGAATGAATCCACCATCGGTTCCGCCGCCATTGCCCACCTGCTGCCCTTTATTGATCATGTGGATATGGATGGCCCGCTCTTGTTACAGGAAGACCTGGCCACCGGTATAGGTTATGATTTCGGGAAGATCAGCTATTCCGGTGAACCCGGATTGGGGATTACTTATACCGGACTATATTCAAAGCATTAAAGCAACGGATAAACCGGGTTCGTATAACTTGAGCGGGACATCGCTGTTCGTAAAACTCAGGGGTATCAAAAGAAAGTTTTTTGTACTGGCCGTTCACGACTATTTCTATCACACAAACTCCTGCATCAAATATGGCTGCACTGCAGGTAGGCCTTGGCTCCGTTCTTTCGTCAAGCATGGTAAAAAGCTGGTTGTCCTGCAATAATTGCCAGATCCGGTTGCCTGTACTGTCTGCGAGCCTGACGGATTTGATCGTTATTGCGGTACTATCACTAAAAGCATGTCCAGCCCTTACTTCTAACCGGTACCATTTGTTGTTTTTTTTACCAATCCCCAACAGGTATTCATCGTTCAATAGCCAGTTATCCTCCACTTTTCTTAATACGAGTAAGGAGTACTGATCGGATAAAAAGGCAGTGGGTGTACCCTTTAATAAGCGATCGTTTTTATTTAATCCATTCAATAAAGGAGGGAGGTTGTTTTCCTGAGCTATTAAAGAATTTAAGTATATAAAAAGGGCTAACGTAATAACCAGAAAATTGCGCATCTAAATGGGTTTGTAGTATGACGGGAAAAACTACGAATTATTGCATACGTATTATTCCTCATTCATCAGGATTATAAGTCTGGCAGTATCATTTTAGTATTGATTGATCGTTAATAATAGGCAGATAATCCCTGATTAACCAATACCCTTGAAAAAACTAACCCTATACCTCCTGGTCATTTTCACCTCGGGGCAAACCGTTCTTGCACAGGAGGAGCCGTCTCTTTCACCTACGATATCCCTTTTTACAGGCCTCATGAATTACCAGGGCGATCTTAACCCCAGTAGTTTCAAGTTTTCCCATTCCAATTTCACCGGAGGAATTATTTTCCGAAAGCCCATCAGCCCTTTACTGACTATCCGGGCAGGCGTGAATATCGGTACCATCACCGCATCAGATCAATGGAACCGGGATTACCTGCAGCAACGCAACCTGAACTTTACAACAACCGTTAAGGAAGCCTATGCCGGATTAGAGTTGAACGTTTTTGATCTCTCCACCAAAAGATTTACCCCTTATGTATATGGCGGCATCGCTGTTTTTCATTTCAATCCATGGACACGCGATAGAGCCGGTGCCAAAACCTATCTGAAGCCACTGAGTACAGAAGGGCAGGGGCTACCCCAATATCCGGCCCAGCAACCCTATCAACTCACCCAACTGGCCATCCCGTTTGGCGGCGGATTGAAATTCGCCATCAGCGAGGACCTGGCTATCGGGATTGAATTCAGTCAGCGCAAAACATTTACAGATTACCTGGATGATGTGAGTTCCATCTACGTGGATCGTTCTGTGCTGCTCCAGGCTAAAGGAGCCAAAGCGGTAGAACTGGCTTTCCGGGAAAGCGAAATCCCTACTGGTAGACAGCAATTTCCCGCCCATGGGGATCAACGGGGCACCCCTTCAGAAATGGACTGGTACTATTTCTTTGGAGTGACCATGGAATTCAAATTGCAATCCCTGGGTGGTTTATTCCGCAATAACCGTTCGGTTCCCAGTCAACGTTGCCCCACCCGGTTCTGACCCAGCATTCAAACATTTCCTCACGGCCCTTGTTGTACCTTTGCACATCCAAACAAAGCTATGGCCTGGAAAAATCAACAGCAATTCATCGACGCACTGGAACAAGCCGGAGAACTGATCCGTATTAAAACTTATGTCAATCCCAAACTGGAAATAGCAGAGATCACCGACAGGATCAGTAAATCCGGCAACGGAGGAAAGGCCCTGCTTTTTGAAAATACGGGTTATGATTTTCCGGTGCTGATGAATGCCTATGGTAGCGAAAAAAGAATGTGCATGGCCCTCGGCGTGAAACAACTGGATGATGTTGCAAAGGAAATTGAGGGCTTGTTTCACCTTTTATCTTCTCCCAAGGAGAACTTATTGGACAAACTCAAAATGCTGCCCTTGCTTGGTCAGTTTGCCAGTTGGATGCCCAAGGTAAAAAAGGGCAGGGGCGAGTGCCAGGAAGTCATCATGACCAACCCTGACATCACCCAACTCCCTGTTATCACTTGCTGGCCCAAAGATGGCGGACCCTTTTTGACCCTTCCCGTGATCCATACGAAAGACCCTAATCACGGAGCCAGAAATGTGGGGATGTACAGGATGCAGGTATTTGGTCCTTCACTTACAGGTATGCACTGGCATAAACACAAAGTATCTGCCAAACATTTTGCTGAATATAAAAAGCTCAATAAAAAAATGCCGGTAGCTGTGGCTTTGGGAGGCGATCCGGTTTACGCTTATTCCGCCACCGCACCACTGCCCGAGAATGTGGATGAATACATGCTGGCTGGTTTTCTTCGTAAAAAGAAAGTAGAGCTGGTGAAATGTATTTCACAACCTGAAGTGGAAGTACCGGCAGATGCAGATTTCATCATCGAAGGTTATGTAGACCCGCAGGAGGAACTGATCTGGGAAGGACCTTTTGGGGACCATACCGGTTATTATTCGCTGCCGGACTGGTATCCGCGTTTTCATATCACCGCCATCACCCATAAAAAAAATGCAGTGTATCCTGCAACAATCGTAGGGATACCACCACAGGAAGATGCCTGGTTGGGTAAGGCAACTGAAAGAATATTTCTCGCTCCGATCAAGATGACCATGGTGCCGGAGATCATGGATATGGATATGCCGGTAGAAGGTGTGTTTCATAATCTTGTGATCACCAAAATCAAAAAAGATTATGCCGGTCAGGGGCAAAAAGTAATGAATGCGATGTGGGGAGCCGGTCAAATGATGTTCAATAAAATCCTGGTGCTGGCTGATGAGGGAGTGGCGATACAGGATTATCCGGCACTGGCCAAACATGTGTTTCGGCACCTCAATCCGGCCACTGATATCTATCTCTCCACCGGCCCCATGGATGTACTGGATCACAGTTGCAGCAAACTGGGATTTGGCGGAAAGATGTGTATAGATGGAACCGCCAAAATGGAAGAAGAAAAAGATGATGCTTACCAGGCAACAGATTTCGCGCTGCAACCCGGACAGCTCAGCTCAGTTTTAAAAGAAAAATACCCGGAGATAAAGGAAGTCAATGAGTCCCTCCTGCCACATGGTATCAGTTGTCTGCTGTTGGCCATTGAAAAGAACAAGCCGGGCCATATTCGGGAATTGCATGAAAAAATAGCCGACCTGTCTGAAATGGCTTCCGTTAAAATGATTCTTTATGTAGAACATACAGTACAGGCCAATGATCTGCCCGTAGCCCTCTGGCGTTTTTGTAATAATCTCGATCCCAAAAGAGATTATCATTTGTATAAAAGTCCGCTTAACACTGCCGGTTTTTATACCGCCTGTGTGGGACTGGACGGCACAAGAAAGACAAAGGAACTGGACAATTTCCAGCGCGACTGGCCGAATATTATCGTAGCCGATGAGGCAACGATCCGGTCGGTGGATGAGAAATGGGATACGCTGGGAATCGGGCCGTTGATTCCATCTCCTTCATTAAAATTCAAAGGGCAGATTTACGGGGAGGAAGCAGCGGTACATTGATTTATTTTCGCTTTCTCCTTTTTAGCCTTTACATTTAAACTGTGAGCGAAAATATTACTAAGGTACTCATGACCGGGGCAGGCGCTCCGGGAGCAGCAGGAATTATACATTGCCTGAAAATGGATTCCCGTTTTTCCATTGTAGCTGCTGATGCCCGGGAAGAAGCATATGGGCGATACCTGACTGAATCTTTTGAATTATTGCCTGCAGCCGATCAACCTGGTTTTGCTGATCAGGTTTTGGAAATCTGCCGGAAGCATGATATTAAAATAATTCTCCCCCTGGTTACCCGCGAACTGATTCCTCTGGCCATGCACAGGGAGTCTTTTGAAAAAGCGGGGATCATGATTCCACTTTCTCCCGTAAATGCACTGGAGATTGCGATTAACAAGGGCAAGCTCTATCAATTCTTACAATGGCGGGGAATGGACCTTCCTGATTTCAGGATTATTGACAGAGTAGAGCAGTTTCAGACTGCCATCCGGGAATTAGGATTCCCGGAAAAGCCGGTCTGTTTTAAACCCCTTCAGTCAAATGGAAGCAGGGGGTTCCGCATCATTAGTAAATCAGTCAATGAACTGGACGTATTACTCAACCAGAAACCCTCATCCCTTTATATTACATTGGAAGAAGCGGTCAGGATTCTTTCATCTGGTCCTTTCCCTGAACTTTTAGTATCTGAATACCTGCCAGGTGATGAATACTCCGTTGACTGTCTGGCCAACAATGGAGTGCCGGTACTGGTGGTACCACGTTGGAGGAAAAAAATGATCAATGGCATCAGTGTCGAGGGAGAATTCATTAAAGAGGAATCCATCATTACTTATTGTTCTCAGATCATCCGTGAATTGCAACTCCATGGAAATATCGGGATTCAGGTAAAAGCCAACCAGGAGGGGAAATACCTCGTCCTTGAAATCAATCCCCGGGTGCAGGGAACCATTTCGGCAGGGCTGGGGGCAGGAATTAACCTTCCGGTACTGGCGTTAAAGCAGGAACTGGGCTTACCGGTTCCCGCTGCAGAAATGACGGTGCAATGGGGTACCAAATTTTCCCGTTACTGGCAAGAACTGTTTTATTGAAACTGCCAGAAGGTCATTGTCAAAGGCCCGGCCCGGTATTTGAAAGTTCAATACACCTGTTTTGAAGAAATACCAGGTAACCGTTTGATAACAACAGTTTAAATTAAACATCCCGGATGAAAAAAATAACTGCCATATTCCTGCTGGCGATGATCAGTCTGGCATCGGCCGCACAGAAAAAAAATAACAGCCTGCTCTGGAAAATCAGCGGCAACGGACTGGAAAAGCCATCCTATTTATTTGGTACCATGCATATGCTTTGCAAGGAAGATGCTTACCTCAGCGAGAATATGATGAAAGCGATCCGGGATGCCGACCGGGTTTATCTGGAACTGGATATGGATAATCTTTTCGAAATGATCGGGATGATGTCCAAAATGAAAATGAAGAATGACACCACACTGAAAGATCTGCTTACAGTTGAAGAGTATGAACTGACGAAAGCATTTTTTGAGAAGAAAAAATCCATGTTGCCATTTTCAGTACTGGAAACCTATAAACCCATGGTGGCATCTTCTTTACTGATGGAATCATCCATGGTATGTGACCAGCAGGTGGCCATGGAAACCCTGATCATGGAAGAGGCAAAGAAAAACGGGAAGCGAATTGATGGACTGGAGACCATGGCTTATCAGATGAGTGTATTTGATAGTATTCCTTACGGGTTACAGGCAAAAGAATTATATAAAGCGATTGCCGGAGAGGAAAAATCGCAGGAGGAAGGGGAAAAATTAATGACGGAGATGATGACTGCCTACCGGGAACAGGATCTTGAAAAGTTAAGTGCCCTGATCGCCTCCTCTGATAATGATATGCGTGGTTTTGAAGACCTGTTATTATACAACCGGAACCGGAACTGGGTAGCTAAATTAAAAACCCTGTTGCATGAAAAGGCATTGGTGGTGGCGGTAGGAGCCGGACACCTGCCGGGAGAGCAGGGAGTAATTGAACTGTTACGGAAAGAAGGTTATAAAGTTACTCCGGTTCAGAATAAAAGGGACGAGGCCCGGGAATTGTGAGCAGGAAAATGCGGTGTACATCAACCAATTCCATTTTTTATTGTTGTGACAGTATGAAAATGAAATTTTTATTACCACTCTTATTTTTCTTTGTTACTGGTGTATCTGAATCTATCGCTCAGCCTGATAATGGCATCAAGCTAACGGTCACTAACCTGCGAAACGATAAGGGCTTTGTGCTTGTGAGCCTTTTTAAGGAAGGTCAGGGTTTTCCGGATAAAGCAGCCCAGGCATTCCGGACAGATAAAGTGGCGATTTTCAACAAAAAAGCTGTCCTGATTTTCCCTGATTTACCTGCAGGCAGTTATGCTATTTCGATCCTGCATGATGAAAATAATGACCAGCAATTGAACAAAAACGCTTTTGGTCTGCCCAAAGAAGGGTATGGATTCTCCAATAATGTAATAGGGGCATTCGGCCCGCCTTCATATAAAAGAGCCAGTTTTATACACAAAGCCGGTGCCCTGATGGATGTGCCAATCAAGACAAGGTATTAAACAAAAAAGCAGCCCGAAGGCTGCTTTACAAACAAAATTCATTTCATTTTAGAACTGTTCCAATACGGAGAACATGAAATTTCCTTCAATGATGGCATTGGCATCACTGTCACTTCCATGAACCGCATTCTCACCTACAGAAGCGGCATATAATTTACGGATAGTATTGGCTTCCGCTTTTGCAGGGTCTGTGGCACCAATCAGTTTGCGGAAATCTTCCACTGCATTTTCCTTTTCCAGAATAGCAGCGATGATGGGTCCTTCACACATAAAAGAAACCAGCTCGTTAAAAAAGGGTCTTTCCCTGTGAATGGCATAAAACTCACCCGCTTTTTCCGGCGTCAGTTTGGTCATTTTAAGGGCCTTTATCTGGTAACCTTCCTGAAGGATCCTGTCTAATATTGCCCCGGCATGCCCGTTTTTAAAGGCATCGGGTTTGATCATGGTGAATGTACGATTGCTCATAGTTACGTTTTTTAAATTAGCGGCCGCAAAGGTAGGGAATTTAGTCGAGAGTCTTCAGTCTACAGTCTACAGTCGAGAGTCGAGAGACATCCCTGAAGTATCCAATATCTTAATATCCCGCCTACGCTAAAGCTCCGGCGGGCAAGCCCAATATCCTATTATCCCGCCTACGCTATAGCTTCTTTGGACAAAGCATTACCCAATAATTAATACCTAATAACTGATAACTAATACCCAATCCCAAATCCCCCCCGAATCCTTACCTTCGCAGCCGCCTGATGAAGCCGATTTCTGAAATATATCCGCTATTATCCATTCCCCGCAAGGTGGTGATAACCACTCACCAGAAGCCGGATGCTGATGCCATGGGATCCTCTATGGCCTTACAGCAATGGCTGGTGAAACTGGGACATACCGTCACCGTTATTTCTCCCACCAATTGGGCCGGATGGGTTAACTGGATGCCTGGTACAAAAGAAGTGATCGACTACGAAAAGGAAAAGCGAAAAGCAGATGCCATACTGGATGAAGCAGAATGGTTGTTTTGTCTGGACTTTAATATTTTTCACCGCACCAAATCCATGACCAGCAAATTGCAGGAATTGAAGTGCACCAAAATACTGATTGATCATCACCAGGAACCTGATGTGGACTCATTTGATTATGGCATCAGTACCACCGCCAAGAGTTCAACCTGCGAAATGGTCTATGATTTTTTAACCGGATCTGCGCATGCGGATCTCATCGACAGCAAAATAGCCCAGTGCTTATATGCCGGTGTGGTGGGTGATACCGGTTCTTTTCGTTTTGCCTCGGCCAGTGCCAGTGTGCACCGGCTGGTAGCCGATCTGAAAGAAAAGGGACTGGAACATAGTTTTGTACATGATCAGCTGTTCGATAACTTTTTAGAAAACCGCTGGCGCTTTGTAGGCCATGTGCTGCAAAACCGGATGGAAGTATTTTACGAGTACAATACAGTGCTGATCGCCATTCCTAAATCAGATCTGTTAAAATATGAAATCCGGACAGGTGATACGGAAGGTTTAGTGAATTACCCGCAAAGTATCCAGGGAATCAAAATGGTGGCCCTGGTCATTGACCGGGACGAAGAGCGCAAATGGAGTTTCCGGAGTAAAGGTGATTTTGATTGCAATACCTTTGCCAGGAAATATTTTGAAGGTGGCGGGCATTTTAATGCAGCAGGTGGCAGGAGCAGTGATTCACTTGACAAAACTGTTCAGCGGTTCAAAGAAGTAATGAAAGAAAACGGAAAACTTTTACAATAAACAATCAAACAATGATGAAAGGAAAAGCCGGATTGTTCTTACTCATGGTAGCAGTAATTGTTGCCAGTTGTGGTAAAACATCCTACAAGAAAACAACGGGTGGCATGCCATATAAACTTTATGCCAGTAAAGACACCCAGAAAGTGATGGCGGGTAATATTATCAAACTAACCGTTACTCAAAAACTGAACGACAGTGTTCTGTTTACCACTGATAACGGTTTGCCAGTTTACCTGATGGTAGGCCAGCAGCCTCCCCAGCCTTATGATATTTCTGAGTTATGGACCAGCCTGAAAATGGGAGATAGCCTGGTTGCTACTCAAATGGTTGATACTTTTTTGAAAAGGGCTCCGGACAGACTTCCTCCATCATTCAAAAAAGGAGACAGGATTTACACCCATGTGAGAATTCTGGGCATTTTTGCCAATGATTCACTGGCCAGACAGGATGAGGATAAGGAAAGAAAAGCATTTGCTGCCAACGAATCAAAAGCAATTGAAAAAATCATCGCTGACAAAAAAATTACAACCGTAAAAACGCCATCAGGAGCTTACCTGGAAGTGATTAAAGCCGGCACAGGTCCTGTTGCCGATACCGGTAATTTTGTCTCTGTAAATTATACCGGAGCTTTCCTGAACGGTGAAAAATTTGACAGCAATGTCGACAGTACTTTCGGTCATCCTGGTGTTTATAGTTACAATGCCGGAATGAATGAAATGATCAAAGGATTTGACGAAGCCGTACTGATGATGCAAAAGGGTGCAAAAATCCGGGTCTATGTTCCTTCATCCCTTGGATATGGTTCTTCCGGTAAGCCACCGAAAATCAAACCCAATGAACACCTGATGTTTGACATCGAACTGGTGGATATCAAGGATAAAATGCCCCAGCAACCGGCTAATAACATGCCGATGCCGCCAAATAATTGATACGGCTCAATCCGGTAAACGATTTCCGGATCAAAAAAAAGCGCAACTTTGTACCCGTTCCGGTTCCCGGAACGGGTTTTTTGTGTGGCCCCGTTTTTAGTCCAGCATCTGATTTTAAAACCCCGTCCCCTGAAAACTCAAGGTTGATGTACCCGTTATCCGACAATCCCTTTTGAATTTGTTGCGGAAGGTTTGCAAAAACATTCAGGCAATAGTATATGAGAAGTCCCGCAATATTACCGGGACTTTTCTTTTTTATCCAGCCTGTAGTGCTGTAACCAGCCTGATGGTTTGTACGGCTTCTTTTACATCATGTACTCTTAAAATAGCGGCACCACCTAATAAGCCGGCCGTATTCATGGCAATGGTGCCTTCAAGCGCCTCTTCCGGGGTTAGGCCCAGGGTTTTCCAGATAAATGACTTGCGGGAGATACCCAGCAGGAGGGGGGCATCCAATAAACGGAACAGATGGATATTTTTGAGTAGCGTAAAATTCTGCGCTGCATTTTTAGCGAATCCAAACCCCGGATCAATAATAATATCCCGGATACCTGCTTTTGCTATCTCCGCTTTTTTCCAGATCAGGTAATCGAGCACTTCCCGGGTCACATCAGTATAATCAGTGTTTTGCTGCATGGTTTGCGGGCTTCCTTTCATATGCATCAGCACATAGGGCACTGATAAGGATGCAACCGTTGAAATCATCGCAGGATCCATATTACCGGCACTAATGTCATTCACCATACAGGCCCCGGCTTCAACTGCTGCTTTTGCCACTGACGCATAAAAAGTATCCACAGAAATATAGGCTTCCGGAAATTGTTGGGAGAGGGCTTCCAGTGCCGGCAGCAGTCTCTTTAATTCTTCTTCCTCACTTACCCGCTCACTGCCTGGTCGGGTGCTTTGTGCCCCCAGGTCCAGAATCATGGCCCCTTCCTGCAGCATCTTTCCGGCCTCCGCCAATACCGCATCTGTTGCCTGTTGCCGGCTACCGCTATAAAATGAATCCGGGGTGAGATTGATAATTCCCATGACTACCGGTTTTTCCAGCAGCAACAACCTTCCTTTACAGTTCAGGGTAAACATTAGCGCCAGTTCGTTATTTTTGAAGCTAAGATAAGAACAGTCGGAAAAGACAGCGGTATCAAATTCCCCTGAGCGATGCGTTCTGACCCATTTTGACCCAATTGACAGCCAAATTTAGCATGACAACAACCAATCAGCAATACGACCAGGTGATTCATTCTTCCAAGGACATTTTCCTGAATAAGGCGAAGGATTATGGAACGGCCTGGAGGGTTTTAAGAACGATTTCCATCGTGGACCAGATATTTATCAAAGCACAACGAATCCGCACCATCCAGGAAAAAAAAGAACAAAAAGTGGCCGACGGGATCGCCGCAGAATTCAAAGGCATCATCAATTATGCAGTGATCGGATTGATACAGCTCCAGTTGGAATCAGATATCCGGGAAGAACTGGATATTGCTGAAGTAGAAAAATTATACGACCAGCAGGTCAATACGGCCAAAACCCTGATGCAGGATAAAAACCATGACTACGGGGAAGCCTGGCGCAGCATGAGCCAGGAAAGTTTTACCGACCTGATCCTGATGAAGCTGCAACGCATCCGTCAGATTCTGAATAATGAAGGCAAAACCATCATCAGCGAAGGAGTGGATGCCAACTATCTCGACATCATTAATTACGCGGTATTCGCCTTAATACTATTGTAAACATGAAAATTGCTGTTCAAATCACCAGGGTTTTTGTAGGATTGCTGTTCATCTTCTCCGGACTGGTCAAGGCCAATGACCCCATGGGACTCAGCTATAAAATGCAGGAGTTTTTTGAGATATGGGGTATGCATTCCCTGAATGACTGGTCTTTGCTCCTCTCTGTGATCATGAATGCTTTTGAAATCATTGCCGGCATCGCCCTTTTACTCGGATGGCGGATCAAACTTTTTATCTGGCTACTGCTGCTCCTGATTGTTTTCTTTACCTTCTTAACCGGTTATACCTATCTCACCGGTACACCCAAAAACTGTGGTTGTTTTGGCGATTGCCTGCCCATCACTTCTAAAACTTCTTTCGGGAAAGATGTGTTACTCACCATCCTCATCGGATTCCTTCTCTGGAAGCAACAGCTGATCAAACCCCTGTTCAAAGAAAAATGGTTGTATGGGGGCATGTTCATTGTAACCTTACTGAGTTTCGGATTCCAGTGGTACACTTTGAAATACCTGCCGGTGGTGGATTGTCTGCCATTCAAAAAGGGGAATAATATTACGGAGAAAATGAAGATGCCGGCCAATGCCATACCGGATAGCACTGTCATCACTTTTGTTTACAAGAAAGAGGGCAAAGACATCGAGTTTACAGCCGATCAGTTCCCGGCTGATTTTAATGCGGACACCTATAAATTCGTCAGCCGCTACGATAAACTGATCCGGAAAGGCAAAAACAATGAGCCACCCATCAAGGGCTTTGTGCTTTCCGGCGATACAAATACTGATTCCACTGCCTTTGTTCTGGAACAACCCAGGGCCGTTTTACTATTTATTGAGAATTTTAAAAAAGCGGGCAATGCCTGGAAAAAAGGATTTGCCAAAGTGGCGGATCATGCAAAATCCAGACAAATACCTGTCTTTATCATTACAGCAGAACCTGCAAAAGCCATCACAGAAACAGCAGGTACCGTTTTTGCCGGCAGTCAGGTATTCAAATGTGATTATAAAGTTATCGAAACGGCTTCCAGGGCACCAGTCACTGCTTACCTGATTGAAAAAGGGACCATAAAAGGCAAATGGAGTAGTCCCTGTTTTTCATCGGCCGCCAGTCATATCAGCAAATTGCCATAACAGGAATCAATCGCCACCATGCTCAAATACATCACCAAAAAATTAGCCTATGGATTGCTGGTGCTGGCAGGAGTGGTGGTGCTGGTGTTTTTTCTTTTCCAGGGTTTTGGAGATCCTTCAAGAATGGTGGCCGGGCAAAGCAGTGATTCCACTACCCAGGCCAATATTAAAAAAGAATTGTACCTGATTGATGAAGCAGGAAAACCCATTTCCCGCTTCAGGCAATTCCTTTTATATCTGAATGATGTTTCCCCGATAGCTTTTCACAGCAGTGCCGAGATCAGTCAGAAAAACCTGAAAGGATTTTTTTTCGGCGGAAAAAATAAGTTTGGGTTTAAAATTCCTTACCTGCGAAAATCTTACCAGAGCAAGCGGCCGGTTTGGAATATTCTGGTGAAGGCCCTTCCCGGTACCCTGATGCTGGCCATCGCTGCCATGCTCATTGCTGTCTTAATTGGAATTCCATTGGGGGTGATTGCTGCGGTTAAAAAAGATACCTGGCTGGATACCTCCGCCGTTTTCTCCAGTATTGTGGGAATTTCTGCACCTTCATTTTTTATGGGGATCATCATGGTTTACATTTTTGGTTTCCTGCTGAGCGACTGGACCGGTTTACATATTGCAGGGAACTGGTTTGCAATTGATGACGAAGGACAAAGAAGGCTTTCCTTACAGAATCTTGTCTTGCCCGCTGTAACCCTGGGTATTCGTCCCCTCGCTATTATTACTCAGCTAACGAGGAGTGCCATGCTTGATGTACTCGATCAGGATTATATCCGCACGGCCTATGCAAAAGGTTTGAGTAAACGTACTGTGATCTGGAAACATGGCTTACGCAATGCATTGAATCCGGTGATCACTGCTGTTACCGGCTGGTTTGCTGAATTGCTGGCCGGTGCATTCTTTGTTGAATATATTTTTGGCTGGCAGGGGATTGGGAAAGTAACTGTTGATGCCCTTGAAAAACTGGATTATCCTGTTGTGATGGGATCAGTACTGGTATCAGCCACTTTTTTCATACTCATCAATATACTGGCCGATATTCTATATGGCGTAGTAGATCCCAGAGTCAGGATTAATTAGCAGAAAACCCATGCAAGCATCCGGCAGAATATCCAATCTCGATGGTCTTCGCTTTCTGGCTGCTGCCGTGGTGGCCATTTGCCATTTTGATATTATCAAAGCATCCTACGGACTGGAAAGAACAGGCTGGCGCTTTTTTAGTAATTCCGCACAGATGGCGGTCAGTTTCTTTTTTGTGCTGAGTGGTTTTCTGATCACTTATCTTTTACTGAAAGAAAAATATGCCAGTCATGATAATCGTTTCCGTCTGTTTCAATTCTATGGAAAAAGAATCAGACGAATCTGGCCATTGTATTATTTGTTACTCCTGCTCAGCTTTTTTGCTTTTCCAAAAATTGAAGGATTACACAGTGCTGAAGTATTGACAAATGATCTTCATTTAAAAAGGCTGACCGGATACCTTGTCTGGTTACCGAATTATACGGAGTACCAATATGGCCCGCAACCCTTTCTCGGACAAACCTGGTCGCTGGCGGTGGAAGAATTCTTTTATTTATTTTTCCCGATCGGACTTTATTTCGTCAAAAGGAAAAATGTACGCAGGTACTTCTTCCTGCTTATTTTTTTGTCACTGCTCCTGACTGTGCTCGTGTATTTGCTGAACAGTTACAGTCGGCTTTCTGCTGATGTTAAAAGTGTATTGTATGTGATTGCCGATAAATACCGGATCTATGCTTTTGGTGCCGGCGCCCTCGTGGCCTGGGTGCTGCTCAATAAAGATCATATCAGGGGGAGATGGTTGCTGTTCATCCGGCAAAAAGGAATGGCCCTTGGTCTGAGCATATTGTTAACATTCCTGGTGCTTGGCGGAATTACATTTTCCTGGATCACCCAACAGGTATATGCGTTCTTGTTTTCGCTGTTGATTTTATCGCTCGTGTCATCCGGTATCCGGTTTGCCCTGCTCAATCACCGGGTCATGCTGTACCTTGGAAAAATATCTTATGGGATTTATATGCTGCATCCAATTGCCATTGTGATTTGTCTGCAACTAAGTAACCATTTTTTGCCGTTTGGCATGATGGGTGAAATACTCCTGGTCATTGCCAGTATGCTGGTAACAGTACTGCTCTCAGCTTTGTCTTATGAACTGATGGAAAAACATTTTCTGAAAGGAAGGAAAAGAGAAAGGGTTACTGAATAATCACTTCGTTAATCACTTTCTGGTGAAGGGCCTCATTCACTCTTTGTTTGATCTTTTCTTTCTGGTATTTCAGTTCATTTTTCAGCGGGGCCACATGGGTGGTAATGATGAGTTTATCGCCAATGATCTGGAGTTTATCCGTATACCGGGCAACGGTTTTTCCCATGATATCCTCCCATACATCTTCGATCTGCAGGGCCTGTATACCGCCCTTCAGCCGGCTACGGCGGAGAAATTCCTGCATGGCTTCACTGATCGAATATTCACCCATGATACAAAGTTAGTGGTTGTAAAATTGAAAGTTTAAAATTGAAAGCTAATTCCCACGAAAGGGGAGAGGGAAAATGAAATAGTTAATCCTTCAATTCAACATTCAAAATTTATAATTCAAAATAATTAAATCAAACCCCGATTATCTCAAAACCAATTCCCAAATGTTTAAGTTGGGCAGTTAAGCGCACCGGATCGGTATCGGTGATAAACACCTGTCCGTCATTTTCCACACAAACCTTGTGCAGCAGATTGGCAATTCTTTGTTCGTCTAATTTTTCAAACACATCATCCAGCAGCAGGAGGGGGGCAAAGCCCTTTTCCTTGCGAAGAATCTCCATTTCTGCCAGTTTAAGGGCAAAGAGCAGACTCTTTCTTTGTCCCTGTGAAGCAATTTGTTTAAAAGGCTGACTCCCCATTTGAATATCAAGTTCATCCTTATGAATCCCGGAAACAGTGCGTTGGGTATAAAGGTCTTTTTGCCGGTTCGCCTGTAGTAAAGTTGTCATGTTTTGTTCTATCAATTCTGATTCATAAAACAGATTGACGGGCTCCGTTTTACCGGCGATTTCTTTATACAGGTGTACAACAACAGGTAAAAATTGGGTCAGGAATGATTTTCTTTTTTCAAATATCAAATCACCCGGTGCCGCCAGTTGTTCGTCCAGCACCTCCAGCAGTTTTTCATTTCGGTTGCCGCTGTCGGCAAATGACTTGAGCAGGGAATTTCGCTGTAGCAGGACTTTTGAATAGGTAATCAGGGCCTGTAGGTAATCCGCATCCAGCTGGGATAGGAGGGCATCCAGGAATTTCCGGCGAA
Source organism: Chitinophagaceae bacterium (assembly GCA_016720745.1). Lineage (GTDB taxonomy): Bacteria > Bacteroidota > Bacteroidia > Chitinophagales > Chitinophagaceae > JJ008. The sequence goes on from JADKKA010000022.1 coordinate 943,873, forward strand.
ATTCACTGCTGCCGGTGATCAGGGAAGCATCATCCGGGGCAATTACTACGGCAGGGTAACGGCCGATATGCCTGGAAAATTTATCATAAGCGGTCTCATTGACCAGGAATTCCTTGCGGCCCGTTTCCCGCAGGATACAAACTGCCTTTTCCTCTTCCTGTTCCGTACTGAACTGGCCTTCGATCCGGAATCCGGAAGCGCCATGCAATACATGACCGGCATCAAGCCGGCCAAAATAACTCCGTGTAAAACAGAGATAATGAATGGCATCCAGGAGGTTAGTCTTACCGGCTCCATTACTCCCGCAAATACCGGTCACCCTTTCCGTGAAGCGGAATTGGCGGTGCTGATAGTTTTTGAACTGAAGCAGGGATATTTGCTGAAGGCGAAGCATAGCAGCTGCAAGATAACGGCATTGCCCCTTGCAACGGACGGGGGCGGAGGGATTTGTCACCTAATACCGTAAGAATCAAAAATCTGCGTTCCAAAATAAGCTGTGAAATTTGACATTTTCCCCTTATTTTTGCGCTCCCCGAAGGGGTCCTTCGGGCAAATTTTTTTATACGGTGGCCGTAAAATTTTCCAAAGAAACTTATTTGTACTGGTATGAGCTCATGCAGCTGATACGTCAGTTCGAACTAGCAGCCGAAGAAAAGTATAAAATGGAAGGGAAGATCCGTGGTTTCTTCCATGCCTATATCGGGCAGGAAGCCATCGCAGCAGGATGTATGACTGCTACTAAACCAGGTGACCTTTTTATTACCGCCTACCGCGACCACGGTTTGGCGATTGCCAAAGGGGTATCTGTCAACAGCTGTATGGCTGAACTCTATGGCAAAGCAACCGGTTGTGCCAAAGGCAAGGGAGGCAGTATGCACTTCTTTGGTAAGGATGTAAATTTCTATGGCGGACATGGTATCGTTGGTGCGCAGATCGGGACAGGTGCCGGACTGGCATTTGCCGAACAGTACCGCGGTACGGATAATGTAGTGCTTTGCTTTTTCGGTGATGGCGCTGCCCGTCAGGGGATGTTGCATGAAACCTTTAACCTGGCCATGCTCTGGAAACTCCCGGTGATCTTTATTTGCGAGAACAATAACTATGCAATGGGTACCTCTATTGAGCGTACTTCCAACGTGATTGATATTTATAAACTGGCGGATGCTTATGAAATGCCGGCCGATACCATCGACGGGATGACGCCAGAAACGGTGCACGAAGGCATCAGCCGTGCTGTGACCCGTGCACGTGAAAAAGGCGGACCCACATTGCTGGAGATCAAAACTTACCGTTACAAAGGACATTCGATCAGTGATCCCCAGAAATACCGTACCAAGGAAGAAGTAGATGAATACAAAGGCAGAGATCCGCTGACACAGGTTGTAAGTACCATGCTCACGGGTAAAATGTCTTCCCAGGAAGAGATTGATGCGATCAATCTGCGGGTGGATGCTATCGTGGCTGAATCATTAACATTCGCTGAGGAAAGCCCCTGGCCGGATGATAGTGAAGTATTGAAAGATGTATACGTAGATGCGAATTATCCCTTTATTGTAGACTAATCATTGTAAACTGAAAATAACGTATGGCAGACAAGCAAAATGTGAAGGAATTTGATGAGCAGGTGGCAATCGCCAAAGCAAAAGATTTCTGGAGCAAATATGGCAAACTCACTTCGATCATCAGTGTGGTCGTTATCTTACTGGCCGGTGGCTGGTATGCATACCGCAATTTTGTTCAAAAACCCAAAGAAGTAAAAGCTACTGAATCCATGTTCAAGGCAGAAGAGTATTATCGCCAGGATTCAGTTGTGAAAGCACTGAACGGCGACGGACAGTACTGGGGTTTTCTGAAAGTGATTGATAAATATGGTGGTACCAAGGCTGGCAATATGGCCAGTTTTTATGCAGGTAGCTGCTATATCAAACTGAATGAAAATGATAAGGCAGTAAAGTATCTTAAAAAATTCAGTTCCTCATCCAAGCCTTTGCAGTCAAGAGCTTATAAACTCCTGGGTGATGCTTATGCAGATCTGGGTAAAAATGCAGATGCCCTCAGCTATTATAAAAAAGCAGCCGCTGCCTTTGAAAAAGACGAAGCATTTGCAGCTGATTGTTTGTACATGGCCGCCTACCTGGCTCAAAAAACCATGAACGATTCTAAAACAGCTACCGCTCTTTATAAAGAACTGAAAGAAAAATTCCCTAAAACCCAGCAGGCTTTTGATGCCGATAACAATCTGGCGCAGATGGGCGTTTACAGTACCGATAAATAAATTATGGCGGATATCAATAACAGCAAATTATTGCAAACCAGTACGGGCATTCTTAAAAAGGATGCCTGTGTTGTTTTGGTGAAAACAGAATGGAATGCCGCTATTACTGATGAACTGGAATCAGGCTGCAGAAAGGAACTGGAAAGACTGGGTGTGAAAAAAATAAATACCCTGACTGTTCCCGGTGCTTTTGAAATTCCATTTGCTATCAAACAGCATTGGGAAGAGACCGGAAAAAAGAAACGGGCGGATGCGTATATTGCTATTGGATGTGTGATCAAAGGAGATACCCCGCATTTCGACTATGTATGCCAGGCGGTAACCGATGGGGTGCTGCAGTTGAACCTGCTTTTGCCGGTTCCCAGCATTTTTGCCGTGCTGACAGTGAACAATGAAGAACAGGCCCGGGAGAGAATGGGCGGTAAACATGGTCATAAAGGCGTGGAAGCAGCAGTCACTGCCCTGAAAATGATCAACCTGAAAAAATAAAAATGTTCAATATGAGAGTATTATTTATCACCGCCCTTTTTTTTACACTCGCCTGTAATAATAAAAAACAGGACAATCCTGAAACAGAAACCGGAAAAGATACATCAGCTGTCACCGCACCCGTGAACGAAGAACCCATGCCAGTGGCCAAAGAAGCAAGTGTAACGGATACCCTGCTCACCATTCCGTTTATCATCAAGAGTAATAATTATATCGATTCATTCAGCAATCATCGTCATGGCATTGCTTTTATGACCGATACAACCGCCCAGGCCTTCCTGGTAAAGGCGGGATATAATGGTGCTGATCGTTTTGAAACCTATTATGATTTCGAGATCGACAGAAATAGCGGAGAAATCAAAGTGATGGATCCGGTTGAAGGAGATTATATTCCATTGAAAACTTATCTCAAAAACAACCAATAATACCGTTGAACGTACAGCTTTTTATACCCTGTTTTGTAGATCAGCTTTATCCTGATACGGCTTTCAATATGGTGAAAGTGCTGGAAAAAGCTGGCTGTACAGTATCTTATAATACGAATCAGACCTGCTGCGGACAACCGGCTTTCAATGCTGGATTCTGGGATGAATCAAAATCGGTATGCCAGAAATTCCTCAAAGATTTTAGTGGCACGGATTATATAGTATCCCCCAGCGCCAGCTGTGTCGGTTTCGTACGAAATTATTATCCTAAACTATTTGATAATTCTTCCCTCCATCATGAAGTCCAGGATACCGGTAAAAGGATTTTTGAACTGAGTGAGTTCCTCGTCAATGTCTTAAAAGTAAATGAATTCGGAGCGAGCCTGAACGGGAAGGCAACTTATCACGACAGCTGTGCCGGACTCCGGGAATGCCGGATCAAAGCAGAACCCAGGCAATTACTGTCGAAAGTAAAAGGGCTGCAACTCACCGAAATGAATGATGTAGAAACCTGCTGCGGCTTTGGCGGAACATTTGCCGTAAAATTTGAAGCCATTTCTATCGGCATGGGAGAGCAGAAAGTGGAACATGCACTGGCTACTGGAGCTGATTACCTGATTTCAACGGATCTGTCATGCCTGATGCACCTGCAGGGCTATATCAATCATAAGGGCTATGCCCTCCGGACCATGCATTTAGCCGATGTGCTGGCATCGGGCTGGTCATAAAAAAGACCGGTCTCACTGGGAGACCGGCCCGTTTGATAGCAGACACAAGGACTATATGCTGAAGGAAACGGATATACTATCAGATCGCGATACCTGCTAACAGGGTTGCTTTCCCCTTATTTTGGCATCACTACATGATCAATCACATGGATCACCCCATTGCTTTGGTACACATTTTCAATGGTTATAGAGGCCATTCCGCCCTTTTCATCCTTTAACCAGAACTTGCCATCCTTTTTCATGACCCATAGTTTTCCACCGGCCACAGTTGTCAGTTCTGCCGTACCATTTCCTTTTTTGATCCAATCATTCAGTTCTTTGGTGCCCAATCGACCTGCCACCACATGATAAGTAAGGATACTGGTAAGAACTGCTTTGTTTTCCGGCTTCACCAGTGATTCAACGGTACCCATTGGCAACATATCAAAAGCCGCATTGGTAGGGGCAAAAACGGTAAAAGGACCAGCACCCTGCAGGGTTTCCACCAGACCGGCTGCTTTCACTGCCGCTACCAGGGTAGTATGGTCAGCCGAATTCACTGCATTCTCAACAATATTCTTGGAAGGATACATGGGGGCACCGCCCACTTCCACTGTTTTTTCTTTACCCATTTGCGCATAAGAAAGATTAAACAAAAATGCTGCAGCCAATATCAGGCTCATTGATTTCAACGATTTCATGGTTTACATTTTATTTTAAAAGGTTTAAATAAGATAACAGTTACAGATACGTGGATAAGAGATAAACCGGATTTCTGAAAAGCAACTATTTTTACAAAAATTAAAGCATGGCATATTGGCTTGCAAAATCGGAGCCCTTTGTATATAGTTGGGATGATCTCGTAAAGGAAAAACAAACCAGTTGGACGGGTGTAAGGAACTACGCCGCCCGGCTCCATCTCCGCGCCATGAAAAAAGGAGAGGAGGTTTTGTTCTATCATAGCAATGAAGGCACTAGTATCATCGGCATTGCCAAAGTAGTGAAAGAAGCCTATCAGGATCCCACCACCGATGATGATCGCTGGGTAGCTGTCGACCTGAAGCCATTTAAAAAATTAAAACAGCCGGTCAGTCTTGATACAATAAAGAAAGACAAAAGACTTACAGAAATGGCCCTGGTCAGAATCAGCCGGCTCTCTGTTCAACCGGTTAGTGAAGAAGAATGGAAAGTGGTGATGGAGCTGGCGGGGGAGTAGGTCATCAGTCTACAGTCATCAGTCTACAGTCATCAGTCTACAGTCTGCAGTCTTCAGTCTACAGTCATTAGTCTTCAGTTTGTCAGTCTATCAGTCTGTCAGTGGGGCGTCTGGAACTAAGCGTTAATAGGAAGAACTTGAGTATCTCAATATCCTGATATCTCAATATCCCAATATCCTAATATCCCTCCATCACTTAACCATCGCTTGTTAATACCCAATACCTAATATCCAATACCCAATATCCAATCCCTCTCTTTAACATTTCCCAAAGGTTACTTTTTACTGCTTCGTGGTATCAATGTTCATACTCACTTAAACTTAAAAAGTATAGCCATGAAAAAATTAATGATCGGGCTGCTCGTTGCGGCAGCCGGAACAGGTATCTATTTTTTTGTCATTAAAAAGAACAAAGAGAAACCCATTGACACAGGGTTCAACAAAGAATTGATCATTGGAAAATGGGCCGGTGAAACAAAGGCAGTTCCCGACTCAACAACAATCAGTTTGAGCTGGGAATTCAGAAAAGATGGAACGGCACTCTTTGCAGCCAGTGATACTGTAAAAACAGATACTCTTTACTATTCCTGGAAAGACAGTATTGGACTTAAAGTTCAGAAATCTCCTGCTGATTCATTGGAGATGGTATACGAAGTCAGCAAACTTACTGCCGACAGCCTGGAGCTGAAACAAACCGGCAGCGATCCGATCCTCCTACTGAAATCGAAATAAATAAAGGTCCTGTATCTGAAAAATACAGGACCTTCTTTATGCAAACATCTCATCCCGGCATCTTAGATGCTGTAACGTAAAAAGTATACGCCATGAAAATCAAAACCGCCTTACTGGCAGCTACGCTGCTATGCACTTTTATTGCCTGTGATCATGAAGGGAAAAAAACTTCGTCCAGACAAGTGTATAACTTGAATGAGCCTCCACCCAAAACAGATGAGTCTCAACTGATACCAGCACCGCCACCACCTCAGCAAGAGTCAAATCAAAAGCAAACCATTACAATTGTAAACGATGAAGCGGGAATGCCGGCAGAGCAGGTAGATTTTGAAAAAAATGAAATCAAAGACCAGAAAGCTTCATATGATTCGGAAGGTTATGATGTAATTGTAGAAAATAAATTTCTCGCAGCCACACAAAATCCGCTGTCCACTTTTTCCATTGATGTGGATGAAGCGGCCTACAGCAATATCAGGCGCTTCCTGCAAAGTGGGTCATTACCTCCCGCAGGTGCAGTTCGGATTGAAGAAATGATCAATTATTTTGATTACAGCTATACCAGACCGGAAAACAAAGAACCCTTTGCGGTGAATACTGAAATGTCTGATTGTCCCTGGAACCCGCAACATAAACTGGTGCATATCGGTTTGCAGGGAAAGGAAATTCCCATGGAAAACCTACCAGCTTCCAATATGGTTTTCCTGATTGATGTGTCAGGCTCTATGGACGAACCGAATAAACTGCCACTGGTACAGGCATCAATGAAATTATTAACTGATCAGTTGCGTCAGGATGATAAAGTAGCCATTGTGGTATATGCAGGTAATGCTGGACTGGTGCTTCCCTCCACCAATGGCGCCAATAAAACAGCGATCAGGAATGCCATTGATAACCTTGAAGCGGGAGGCTCAACAGCAGGAGGGGAGGGAATTAAACTGGCTTACAAGACCGCCAGGGAAAATTTTATCAAAGGTGGAAACAACCGCATCATCCTGGCAACCGACGGAGATTTTAATGTAGGTGTCAGTAGCGAAGATGAACTGGTAAGACTGATTGAAGAAGAAAGAAAAAGTGGCGTCTTTTTGTCTGTGCTGGGTTATGGCATGGGAAATTACCAGGATAGTAAAATGCAGCAACTGGCTGATAAAGGAAATGGCAATCACTCCTATATTGATAATATCAACGAAGCCCGCAAAGTACTGGTCAGTGAATTTGGCAGTACGCTATTTACCATTGCCAAGGATGTGAAGATTCAGATCGAATTCAATCCAGCCAAAGTACAGGCATACCGCCTGATCGGATATGAGAACCGGATGCTGGCGGCAGAAGATTTCAATGATGATCTCAAAGATGCAGGGGAACTGGGAAGCGGTCATACCGTAACGGCCTTGTATGAAATTATACCGGTTGGTGTTAAAGATAATTTTACGGTGTCAGTGGATCCGTTGAAATACCAGGCGAACGACAAAAAAATCAATGGAACTACAAACGAAATGCTTACCATCAAACTGCGGTACAAAGAACCGGAAGGCAACACCAGCAAACTCATTGTTCATCCGGTAATGGATGAACACAAAACACTGGCAGCCACTTCAGATAATTTCCGCTTTTCAGCAGCGGTGGCTGAATTCGGACTCCTGCTCAGAGGCTCGGCATTTATTCAGCAGGGCAACTATGCTCAGGTATTGAACCTGGCCAGATCAGCGAAAGGAACAGATGCCAATGGCTACCGGGCAGAATTTATCAGCCTGGTGCAAACAGTAACTTTATTGGCGAAGAAGTAAATTGGGGATTCACCGCTGAGAACTAGAGATAAAAGAGTTTTCGCAGAGTTGGATATTTTGTAAGTAATTTTTTGCTTCGAAAAATCAGAAAGAGATGTAACCGCTAAGACGAAAGGGCGCAAGGACTCGAAATGAGTTTCACCGAAACGAACAAAACTTACAAGTGGTTTCGCAGAGATGGATGTTCAGGAAGTTACTTCTTTGTCCAAAGGACTCTTCGAGCGCCCTTTCGTCTTAGCGGTTAAGCCTCTGCGAAAACTCTGCGCGCTCAGCCTCTCTGCGGTGAATCTATCTCTGCCCGCAGAGCACAGTGAACGAAATATACTTTTCAGTTCTTGTCTTACATTTGAGCATGGCAAAGAAAAAACTGGTGGTACTCTCCGGTGCCGGTATCAGTGCGGAGAGTGGCTTGCGTACTTTTCGCGACAGTGACGGACTCTGGGAAGGGTACCAGGTAACCGAAGTAGCCACACCACGTGCCTGGCACCAGAATCCGCAACTGGTACTGGATTTTTATAATATGCGCCGAAAAGATGTGGCGGCAGCAATGCCCAATGCAGCTCATACCGGACTGGCCAGTCTGGAAAATGATTTTGATGTAACCATCATTACCCAGAATATTGACGACTTGCATGAAAGGGGAGGATCCAGTCATGTCATGCACCTGCATGGTGAGATTTTTAAAATGCGCAGTGAGCGAAATGAATCACTGGTGAAAGAAATCAGGGATGATATCAGTTTAGGTGACCTCGCTGAAGATGGCTTTCAATACCGGCCGTATATTGTTTGGTTCGAAGAACCGGTTCCTATGATTCAGGAAGCCATTAAAGTGGTGAACAGTGCAGATATCTTTGTAGTGGTGGGTACATCCCTGGTGGTTTATCCTGCCGCCGGACTGGTGAATTATACCCAACCTGGTATTCCCGTATTTGTGATTGATAAAAAAATCCCAGCCCTTTCTTCATTTCCGGGATTGCAATTAATTGAAAAAAATGCAACAGAAGGAGTGGCTGATTTAATGCAGCGGCTCAAAGCGATGTATTGATTTCTTTGAATTGCACCTGGCAGGCTTCCAGTTCCTTTAAGACCGGTTCATAGATTTCGCGGGAAGTTGGTATCTGTAAACCATGGAGGCGGATAGTGCCATCTAATATCAGTTTGGCGGCAATTCCCAGGGGCAGACCAACAGTTTTGGCCATGGCTGTACGAAGATGGTTTTCTCCTTTCACAATCAGTGAGCTGCTGATCCCGAATTTTTTCCCTTCCAGTTCATAACCGATCTCATGCAGCATCACGATCATGTCTTTATCATATGGTCTTAAGGCCAGCTTTTTTTCCACGGCAAACTGCAGGATATCGGCAGCACTGCAAAGGCCACGGTTCACAAGGGTCTCATCATCATCCAGACCCAGGAAAAAAAGTTGTTTCAGCGTCAGGTTGGCTTCGTGCATTTTATACGCCAGAAATCCGGCTGCCTGGTTTTTCACATCCTCCACACCAAATTCCTGCAGATTACCCTTATCATCTGCTGTCATGAAAGAATCCGGTAAAGATTCACCGGTCTCCACTGCTTCCTGTTCCGCATCCATCAGTTTCATCAGGTTCTCCAGCATCCCCTTGGTTTCTTCAAAGCGGGCAGCCAGTTTTTGATTCAGCCATTCACTGAATCCATGCCGGTCCATATGTTCTTTGAAAACCTGTTGCAACGTTTTTCCGTTGGTATCATATTGCGGTGTTTCATCCGTGAGTTTGAGTTCGATGATATTTCTCCATCCGTATAAAAAATCACTGTGCCGCAGCGTGGTTCTTAAAAAGGTAGCAGCATCTTCTAACTGGTAAAGACGGGTGTAGCTCAAAGAATCCCTGTTGGCATACCATCCCAGGGTGCCGAGATCAGGAATATCAACCAGTCTTTCATTCGTAAAAAGACTTTCATATTCCACTTTCTTTTCGGCTCCGTTTTCCCGGTAATGTGCCCCGGCCTTGCCAGCAAGGATAATATTCCTTGGATTCCAGCTGATCTTATAATGCCAGGGGTTATCATCGCTTTCAGGTGCTACCAACCCGCCGCAATGTGATACAAAGGAAAATATATTACCGCCTTTTTTCCGGATCCCGTCAATCAGTTGCATGGCGCTCATATGATCGATACCCGGGTCTAATCCCATTTCGTACAGGAAGAGCAGTTTGTTTTTGCTTATCGCCGGCTCCAGTTCCCGGGTGGCATCATCCAGATAGGAAGCGGTTAATAGGTTTTTCTGAAACCTGACACAATCCCGGGCAATGGCAATATGAAGGGAAGGAGGCAGTAAAGAAATTACAATATCAGCCTGCCGGATATACCGGCCTCTTTCTGCTTCATCCTGTATATCGAAGCTGATGGCCGTCCCGCGGTTAGAAGCCCCGATCTTGGACTGGGCCAGGTTGAGATCCGCATCAACCAGCAGGAGCCGCCAGTTTTGGTCAACTGCGTTTTCCAGTAAGTAATCTATCAGGACAGTTGCCGATTTCCCCGCTCCGAACAATAGGATCGTCTTCATAATAAAGCCTTTTGACAGGCCGGTAAATTAGGATGAAAAACCCATAAAATAAGGGTAAAAGATACAGGTAAAATCCGGGTGCCCGGGAAGCCCTCCTTTGAATCCACAGGGGTGGAAAACTAGGGCAAAAAACAGTCAGGTTTATCAGGTTTTCACCCCTGTAAAAGTTAGATTTGCAAACCCCGGTAAAGCCCCTGAAAAAGGACTAAATCCGGTATTCAAATTCAACTAAAAAGTCTAAGCGACAACAACGATGGAAGAGCAGTTTGAGCCACAGGAAACGCAGGACAATAACCGTATCATCCCCGTTAATATTGAAGAGCAGATGAAGACCGCCTACATTGATTACTCAATGTCGGTGATTGTAGGTCGTGCCCTTCCGGATGTGAGAGATGGATTGAAACCGGTACACCGGAGGATCTTATTTGCCATGGACAATCTGAGTCTGCGGCATAACCGTCCCTTTAAAAAGTCAGCTTCCATTGTAGGGGAAGTCTTGGGTAAATACCATCCGCATGGTGACACTGCCGTGTATGATGCCCTGGTGAGAATGGCGCAGGACTGGAACATGCGTTATGAACTGATCGACAAACAGGGAAACTTTGGTAACCAGGATGGGGATGGACCGGCGGCCATGCGTTATACCGAAGCCAGACTGAAACAACTCTCCGAGTTCATGCTGGAGGATCTGAAAAAGATACGGTGGATATGCAGCTGAACTTTGATGATTCGCTGAAAGAACCTACCGTGCTCCCCACCCGTATTCCACAGCTGCTGATCAACGGATCCAGCGGAATCGCCGTAGGGATGGCCACGAATATGATGCCGCATAACCTGAGTGAAGCGATTGATGGCTGTATTGCTTATATCGATAAGCGGGACATCACGATCGAAGAACTGATGGAATATGTAAAAGCACCTGATTTTCCAACCGGTGGTATTATTTACGGCATGGAAGGAATCAAAGCGGCCATGCACATGGGTCGTGGCCGGGTGGTTTTGCGCGGCAGATTAACCGTAGAAACAAAAGCCAGCGGCCGGGAGCAGATCATCATCACCGAAGTACCTTACCAGGTGAACCGGGATGCCCTCGTGAACAGGATCGGTGAACTGGTTAATGAAAAAGTGATTGAAGGTATCGCACACGTCAATAATGAATCGAACAATAAAGAAGGTACCCGTCTGGTAATCGATCTGAAAAGAGATGCCATTGCCAATGTACTCATCAATCAGCTCTATAAATTAACGGAGCTGCAAACCTCTTACGGGATCAACAATGTTGCGATTGTAAAAGGTAGACCACGGACCCTTAACCTGAAAGACCTGATCAGCGAATTCGTTGAATTCAGGCATGAAGTAGTGGTACGCCGGGCAAAATTTGAACTGGCCGAAGCAGAGAAGAAAGCACATATACTCAAGGGATACCTGATCGCCCTGGATCACCTGGATGAAGTGATTCGTTTGATCCGCAGTTCTCCCACACCCGAAGTCGCCAAAGAAAACCTGATCAATGCCGGCTGGGGACTGGATGAAATCCAGGCCAAGGCCATCCTTGAACTGCGTTTACAGCGCTTAACCGGTATGGAGCGGGATAAGATCAAGGAAGAATTTGATGAACTGATGAAGCTGATCGCTCAGTTACAGGAACTGCTTTCCAATGAAGGCATGCGTTTCGATCTGATCAAAACCGAATTACTGGAGATCAAAGAAAGATTCGGAGACAAGCGTAAAACTGAAATTACTTACCTGGATGATGAAGTAAAGATCAAGGACCTGATCAAGGAAGAAGATGTGGTGATCACCATTTCACATCTGGGATATATAAAAAGAACACCCGCTGATGAATACCGTGCACAAAGAAGGGGTGGAAGAGGAGTGATGGGTGGCCGTACCAGGGATGAGGACTATATCGAACATCTCTTTGTGGCTTCTACCCACCATACCATGCTCATCTTTACTGAAAAGGGCCGTTGCTACTGGCTCAATATCTGGGAGATTCCGGAAGGAGAGAAAACCGGCAAGGGCAGAGCTATTCAGAACCTGATCCAGCTGCCTCCGGATGATAAAGTGAAAACGATTATCGATGTGAAGGATCTGAAAGATGAAGAATTTGTAAAATCACATAATATTGTTCTCTGCACCCGCAAAGGAATCATCAAGAAAACGGCACTGGAAGATTTCAGCAGACCCCGTCAAACAGGTGTCAACGCTATCACCATCGTGGAAGGGGATGAGTTGTTGGATGCCAAATTAACTGATGGAAGCAGCGAAATCCTGATGGCGGTCCGTACCGGAAGAGCCATCCGTTTCTCTGAAGAAAAAGTAAGAGCAACCGGACGTGGTGCCATTGGTGTGGCAGGGATTGAAGTGGATGAAGCCGGTGATGAAGTGGTCGGCATGATTTGTGTAAATCAGGAAGAGAAATCATCCAGAACAGTATTAGTGGTGAGTGAAAAAGGATTTGGAAAAAGAACCCCGATGGATGAATATCGGTTCACGAACCGTGGAGGGAAAGGGGTTAAGACCATCAGTGTGACCGAAAAAACAGGAGGACTGGTAGGGATACTTTCCGTGTCGGAAACCGAAGACCTGATGATTACCTGCAAAAGCGGTGTTACCATCCGGATGCCGGTGGGTGGCATCAGTGAGCAGGGCAGGGCCACACAGGGTGTTAAACTGATCAGGCTGGATGATGGGGATGAAATTGCAGCGATCACCAACCTGCTGGACCAGACGACCCAGAACGGAAACGGAGAAGCGGCAGTTGAGACCGGGGAAGCAGCAATTGAAAACGAGGAGCAGGGTCCGGATAGCTCCGATCAAGCTCCAGAAAACAAGGAGCAGGCTCCAGAAAACAAGGAGCAGGCAACCGATGGGGCAGAAAATACATCTGAGGATAGTTCAAACCAATAAAATACACAAGATGAAAAGAATCATTTACCTGTTCGTGGCTATTTGCGCTACGCTTGCCACAGAAGCGCAGACCATCGAATCAGTTAAAACAATGCTAACGTTGCAACAATACACGAAAGCAAAAGAAGAACTGGATAAGGGAATGGGCAATGCCAAATTCAACAGCAAACCCGAGGCTTATATGCTGAAATGCTGTGTGTATGCGGCACTGGCCATGGACAATGCCAATAAAAGTACAGCTACCGGTGAACAACTGGCGGCAGATGCGGAGGCCGCATTCAAAAAGTACAAAGAAATGGATGCAGCTCAGGCTTTGCTGAACGATCCGATCTATCAGAATGGTCCTGTCAACCTTTATTCTTACAATTATTCGAAAGGATATACTGATTATACCACCAAGAACTGGAATGGGGGTTATGAAAGGTTAAAAAAAGCAGTTGAATTATCCGATCTGCTGATCGCCAAAAAACTCCTGACGGTAACCCTTGATACGAACGTGCTGATCCTGGCTGGAATCACAGCCGAAAACAGCAAACACAGTGATGATGCTGCCAAATATTATGGCCGTTTGGCGGATGTAAAAATCCCCGGAGCGGAATTTGAAAGCATTTATCGTTACCTGGTGAATTATTATTTCGGTAAGAAGGATATGGAATCATTTGAGAAATATAAAGCCATGGGTGCCGAATTGTATCCCAAAAGCGAGTATTTCACATTTGATAAGGTTGATTTTGCCGTAGGACTGGTGGATGGGTTTGATGATAAAGTGAAAGAAGTAGAAACTGTACTTGCCAAGGATCCTGAAAATTTCAAAGCCAACCAGGTGCTGGGAGAGATCATTTACGATACCCTGAATTCCACCCGTGAAGGGGCTGTACTGCCTTCCAATGCAGCAGAGCTGGAAACTAAAATGATCAATGCATTCAAAAAATCAGCAGCGGCTAAACCTAACAGTGAAATTCCTTACCTCTATATGGGCGACCATTTCATTAACAAAGCCGTAAAAGTGAATGATGCCCGTGCAGCACATGCTTCGGAAATGAAGGCCCGTACCAAACCCGGAACCATGGCTTCGAAAGATGATATTGCCAAACGCGATAAACTCGACCTGGACTATGGTAACGCTTTGGAAATGGCCCGCGAACCTTATGAGAAAGCCGCAGAGATTTTTGCTGCGAAACAAAAACTGGAAATGAGGGATAAGCAACAGTATAAAAAAGCCTGCAATTACCTGGCCGATATCTTTGCTTTCAAAAAAGTGCAGTCAAAAGGAAAACCTGCTGATCTGGCGAAATACACAGCAGAAGAGAAGAAGTGGAATGATCGGTATGATTCGATTAAATAAGAGAACCTATATTGGAAGGGGCCACATAATAGTGGCCTTTTCTTTAAAACGGTTATTTAACATAATATAAATTATTGGAAAATGCCGTTATAAAGTGGCCAACGCAAGGCTTCGCAGTTACGTCACTAAAAACAACGTAACGCTGACTATGTTAACATAACGCAGAACATTATTGGAAAGAAAAGCTGATTTTTTGTGGGTAAAGGGTATTGGTGCCTGTACTGAATGATAGTAGCTTACATCATCAAATCACATCCAAATGAAAATGTTTAAACTTCCTGTCATAGTCCTCGTTATTGTCGTCTTAGCTTCCTGTAACGGAGCGGAAAACAAAGCCGATGGAGCAACAAATGAAACAACTATTAATAAGGAAGAAAAAAGCGGCAGTGAAAATATTCAACAGGATTTGCCTCCGGTTCCCGCAGCTGCAGCACCAGAAGACAGCATTGGCGCCAGTCCGGATAATAATGAAATCCTCGCCAGGATCGATCAGTACCTGGTGTCCAAACCAGAATTTCAGGCCAATGGATCCGGGATCAGCAACGCCGTGGTTACCGTAAAAAATACCCTCACCGGCACCACTTTTCAAAAAGCCATTGTGGAAGTGAATGCCCTTAGCGCAGACGGTAAAATTATCAGGAACGATTTTTATACCATCCAGAATATTGAACCCGGCGATCTGGAAACCATTAAAATTCCGGCCATTCCCAAAGCAGCCAGCCTCACCAGTCATGTTGTTAAAATTAAAAGCAACGAACTCACCAACGGTGAAATGGTGCTGGCAGGTACCCATTTCGGACAGGGACAATAATGGATTTAAAGGAAGCCATACGCGCAGAACATTCAAAGAATAATTGCCGGAAAATCACAGACTGGATCGGAGATCAGCAGTCCCGCTTCGATCAGTTATTCGCAATTTTTTTGGGAACCGACTATTGCGATACCCAACGAGCTTCCTGGCCACTCAGTGAAGCCGTCATCGCCCACCCTTCCCTGATCCGCAAACACCTGAAAGCACTGGTGCTAAACCTCGACAGACCTGCACAACATGAAGCTGTAAAAAGAAACACCGTCAGGATCCTGCAGTTCATCAAAATACCGCTCTCACTGCAGGGTCTTGTCATGGATAAATGCTTCCGTTATCTCACAAATCCTGCAGAGAAGCCGGCGGTGAAAGCCTCCTGCCTGACGATTATCCATCACTTATCCCAAAAACATCCGGAAATCAGCAACGAATTACTGGCAATCATTCATCAGCAATGGGACAATGAATCAAAGGCATTCCGTTCAAGGGCTTCAGCGATACTCAAAGCGTTGTCCGCTGAAAATCTGAATCGCTGAACCTTCTGCTAAAAAAACAGATGCTGGTGTATCCTCATCCAGAAACTGAAATGCAGGATCATACAGCGAGCTGAATCCTTTTGAAATGAAGCTGGATTGCACAGCCGCAATATCCCATTGGGGATGCATTACCTGATAAGCAGTTGTGCCCCTTTTACCCGCAGCAAATCCCCAGTAATGTTCGGTGATAAATGCTTCCTCGGATCCTGCCTGTAGTGCATCTGGTTGCTGACTGGCGATGACTTCCATGCTATTCCACTTGCCCCTGTTTTTACATTGATAATTTACCTGCTGTTGATTGGGATGGATCCGCCAATCATGTTTCATGGGCAGGGTCCTGTATTTTTCCTGGTACAAATGATTTGCCACAAAACTGATGGCTGGTTTGGGAACAATTTCGCTGATAAATACAACGCCTCTTTTTGTATTATTATCCGTCTCCTGCTTAACATAAAAACGAAGATTGATTTCCGGAAACTGCGTATGAAAAGGAATCGCCAGCCCCTTCACCCGTACTTTTTTAAATAAAAAACCTACCAGACTGATATAACAACGGCCATTCCAGAAATCCAGGGTTGTTCCGGCGGGTACATAAGGCTGCAAAATCGCCGGATCGACCTCGTAATTGGCCATAATCAGCTTTCGCCACTCTGCTTTCAGAAAAACACGTTGAGTAGTCATATCGTCCTTATTCAATTATTAAGAAAGATTGTACACAAATAGCCAGATAAACACCACCGTGAACAGGATAAATAAACCATTCATCGCATATTCTCCAATACGGAATATCAATTTACGGGGAATCTGGTACATGGGATAATAAGCAAACTGGGTAATCAGTTTTCCCGTCCAGTACGCAGCAATCAAACCGGTTAGTGCGATGGCGAGTCCGGTCTTGTTCTGTAAATCATCGGTTAATAATAATGCGATCAGTCCAAATGAAAAATTCAGTCCCTGTATATAACGGCCATAGGTTTTGGCAATCTCCTGGTTCAGTGGTTTGAGTTTTTTGATATCGTTGTACCAGTCAAATACCCGGTGCCGGATATAAGGATAAATAGCGGCGGTAAAAATCTGACCGATCCCGCCTGCAATGATCAGCCAGTTTGGTATCGATTTCATTTTTTAGGTTTATCAAATTCACGGAAAATCAAACGAAGATTCTGGTCATAAGTAACATAATTGTATAACCAGTTACAGAATACAAAAAAGCGGTTCTTCACTCCCAGGATCAGCATCAGGTGCAATCCCATCCAGATCATCCAGGCTATAAACCCGCCCAGTCGCATTTTGGGTTTGGGAATATCCACCACTGCCAGGTTCCTTCCCACCGTGGCCATCGACCCCTTATCGCGGTACACAAATTCATATTGATTTCCCTTTTTGGATTTCCTTTCCAGCAGTTTCAAGTTGCCTGCTACCAGGTCTGCCATCTGCATGGCCACCGGTGCCACCATCGGATGTCCCTGTGGGTAATCAGGTGTTTCCATGCAGGCCAAATCGCCAATGACATAAACATTTGACTGTCCTATTACCCGGCAGTACCTGTCCGTTTTAATTCTGTTTCCTCTGGCAATCATATTCTTATCTATACCTTCCGGAACATTTCCTTTAATACCAGCTGCCCATATCACGGTGGCAGATGGAATTGGCTCCTGCCCCTCAGCCAGCAATACTGTCTTCCCGTCATAGTCTTTTACCAGGGTATTGGTTTTCACCTTCACTCCTAGTTTTTCCAGGTATTTCAGGGAACGGGCGGATGACTGCTCACTCATGGTTGACAGGGTCTTACCGGAACCTTCCAGCAACCAGATATGCATCCTGGAAAAATCCAGTTCCGGATATTCCTTGGGTAAAACATATTGCTTCATTTCTGCCAGCGCCCCGGCCAGTTCAACACCGGTAGGACCTCCCCCTACCACCACAATATTCATCAGTCGCTGAAGTTCTGCTGGATCAGAAACGGTTAAGGCATTTTCCAGGTTTTGCAGAATCCGGTACCGCAACTGGAGGGCTTCCACGGTTGACTTCATGGGAAATGTATGTTCTTCCAACTGCGCATTCCCAAAGAAATTGGTCCCCGCTCCCATGGCCAATACCAGCACATCATAAGGAATCACTTCATTATCTGTCAAAAGTTGCTGCTGCTCCGGCTGGATCTGGCGAATCTCGGCTAAACGGATCCTTACATTTTTACTGCGTTGAAAAACTTTGCGGAGCGGGAATGAAATATTACTGGCATCCAGACCGGCTGTAGCCACCTGGTAAAATAAGGGTTGAAACTGGTGATAATTGAAACGGTCCACCAGGGTTACTTCAAAACCTGCTTTATTATTGAGCTGACGGGCCAGCCTCAGTCCCCCGAATCCGGCCCCTGCGATAACGACTTTCATAACTTGGTTTTACAGTACAAACTTACACTATTTTCAATAATTATTGAAAATATGGAATAAATAATTTTAGCTTTGGGGACAAAATCTGTTTATGAACCCCAACCAACCCGCCCGGCCCATCCTGTACCAGGAACCGGTAATTCCGCTTCACCCCGTTTATCATACAGTAGAAAACTATTATGAAATTGCCGGACCGGATTATGAAACCTGGAGCCCCCATTTCAATATGCATTTTGGATACTGCCGTCGTTTCCGGGATATTTTTTCCCTGGAAAGCATGTTACAACAGATGAATGCCAAAGTGCTGGAGGAACTGCAAATAGATCCCCTGCAACCAGCCCGGATCGCCGATCTGGGTTGCGGAATGGCCACGGTGGCGAGGTATGCGGCTGAACATTATCCCCTCTCCCACCTGGTGGCTATCAGTATTGTTGAAAAACATGTGGCCATGGCCAAAGAATTAAACAAGGCCGCCGGCTTGCAAAACCAAATCACGGTATGCCGGGATAATTTTGAAAATCTGCATCTCTCCGGAAACAATTTCACCCATGCTTATGCGATAGAAAGTGCCTGTCATGCGGCTTCACCGAACAAGCAAAAATTTATTACGGAAATGGCCAGGATATTAAAACCGGGTGGCCGTTTTTGCATTGCAGACGGATTCCTGAAAAGCAATCAGCCCCCATCCGGTATGTTTAAATGGCTCTATCAGAAAATGACCGGTTATTGGGCGGTACCCGGGTTTGCAGACATCAACGCATTCCGGAGTGAGTTGGAAGCAGCAGGATTGACCAATATCTGCGTAAAGGAAATCAGTTACCGGATCGCTCCTTCTGTGGCTTATGTCCCACTGGTCTGTTTGAAATTTTTTGTAAAGGAACTCTGGAAAAATAAAAGTCTCCGGATGAAAAAAGAAAGATGGCATAATGTCTATGCTCCCCTGCTGGGAATGCTGGTGGGATTGTTCCGTAAAAAATTTGGATACTACCTCATCACCGGAGAAAAACCAAATCTCTAAATATCCCAATATCATAATATCCCAATATCCCGCCTTCGCTAAAGCTCGGCGGGCAAGCCTAATATCTCAATATCCTAATATCTTAATATAACGCCTTCGCTAAAGCTACTGCGGTCAGTAAATACCCAATACCTAATACCTAATACCCAATACCTAATACCCAATTCCTAATACCCAATACCTTTCTCTAGTAAAGCATCCTCACTTTAATCGTCCCCTTCACCTCTCTCAGCAACTGAAGGGCATGAGCAGAAATGTTCTTGTTCACATCCAGCACCACATAACCAATGGTATCATTGGTTTTAAGATACTGTCCGAGGATATTGATATTATGTTTGGATAAGCGGGTATTGATTTCAGACAAAACACCGGGCACATTGTTGTGGATATGCAGGATCCGGTGACTGCCTTCCTGCGGTGGTAAGGCCAGCGCTGGTACAGTATGGGAACCAAAAGTGATTCCTTTCTCCAGATAATTATA
Organism: Chitinophagaceae bacterium; assembly: GCA_016720745.1. Taxonomy (GTDB): domain Bacteria; phylum Bacteroidota; class Bacteroidia; order Chitinophagales; family Chitinophagaceae; genus JJ008. The sequence continues at coordinate 963,532 of JADKKA010000022.1, forward strand.
AAGTTTGCTGCTTACATCTTCTCCGATATTCTGCTGGGCTTCTTCCGTACTGCCGCCGATATGCGGAGTTAGTATCACATTGGGTAAGTCCTGTAATGGTGTCTGAAAACGATCCCCGTTTTTCTCCGGTTCCCATGGAAATACATCAATGGCAGCTCCACTGATCTTCCCATCAATGATCTGTTTGCGCAATGCATCCAGATCAACCACTTCTCCCCTGGCATAATTGATCAGGATGGCGCCCTGTTTAAAGCTTTTCAGGGTTGTTTTATTGATCAGGTTCGTGGTTTGCGTTGTTTCGGGAACATGCAGGGTAACTACATCTGATTTTTTCAGCAACTCTTTCAAAGTCCGGGCATCGGTGGCATTCCCCAGTGGCAGTTTCGTTTCCACATCATAAAAAAGCACTTTCATACCCAGAGATTCGGCCAGTACACTCACCTGACTGCCAATATTGCCATAACCAATAATCCCCAGTGTTTTTCCTCTCAGTTCATAACTGCCTTTCGCTTCCTTCATCCAGATCCCTTCATGGGCGGCTTTGTTCTTATCCGGAATCCGGCGGATCAGCATAATGGCCAGCCCGATCACCAGTTCAGCCACTGAACGTGTATTGGAATAAGGGGCATTAAAAACAACGACCCCATTTTTAGTGGCGGCTTTCAGGTCCACCTGGTTCACTCCGATACAAAAGCAACCAATGGCCTGTAATTTTTTAGCAGCATCCAGCACTTTGGACGTGATCTGTGTTTTTGACCGGATGCCCAGGATATGCACATCCTTTATGACATTTACCAGTTCATCTTCCGTTAAAGCTTTGCTGATTTTTTCTACCTGCACATATCCATGCTGCCGGAAATGTTTCACTGCTGCATCACTGATATTCTCTAAAAATAAAATCCGTATTTTTTCTTTGGGATAACTCGTAGTATTTGCACTGGACATGCTGCAATATTAAGATATTTAGCTGCTTGGGGAAAACTCATTCTTCCACATCCTGAATGCGGCCGCTATTTTTGTTGCAAAGGGAACGCGTGAAAAGATTGTATTGGATTACACTACTAACAGTTGTTATTGCCGCCTGTAATTTATCATCCTCCAAACAAAAATCCGGGGATGATTCACTGCAATATTATCCACCCACCCCGGAAGCAATCAGCAAAGATGAATTCAGAAAATATTACCGGGAACTCGGTGCGCATTTTGATACCCTTCTACCCAAAGGCGAATTCAATGGAGGTATACTGATCGCTAAAAATGGTGCCGTGATCTATGAAAAATACCAGGGAAAGGTTGATTTGCGCCAATCAGATACCATCAGCAGTAAAACGGCCCTACATATTGCCTCCACTTCAAAAACATTTACGGCCATTGCTATCTTAAGACTGGTTCAGGAAGGCAAGCTGCAATTAACTGATACCATCAATCAGTTTTTTCCGGGATTTCCCTATGCCGGTATCACGGTTCAGATGCTGCTTTGTCACCGGAGCGGGCTTCCCAACTATCTCTATTTTATGAGCAATGAGAAATGGGATAAAGGACCCGATGGAAAATGGAACCGGAAGTATGCACGTAATGTAGATGTATTGCAAATGCTGATCAGTAAAAAACCGGATATGACGGGTAAAGCCAACGGAAGATTTAATTATTGCAATACGAATTATGTACTCCTGGCCCTGATTATTGAAAAAATCAGTGGTAAGTCTTACCCCGATTACATGAAGCAAAAATGGTTTGCACCATTGAAGATGGAAAGCAGTTTTGTCTTTACCCTGAAAGATACCCTCACGGCAACTCCTTCTTTTACCACCACTGGTACCTGGTGGAACCTGGATTTCCTGGATGCCACTTATGGAGATAAAAATATATATACTACGCCGCAAGACTTACTTAAATGGGATCAGGCCCTCTATACTGATCAGGTGATTCGACCCACGCTGCTGGATTCTGCTTTTGCACCTTATAGTTTTGAAAAACCATCCATTCACAATTATGGACTGGGATGGCGGCTGCAACTCCTTCCCAACGGCAAAAAAGTAGTGTATCATTTTGGCAAATGGCATGGGAACAATGCTGCTTTTGCAAGGCTGTTGGATGAAAAAGTAACCATCATCATCCTTGGGAACCGGTTTACCCGAAGAATCTACAGCGCCGCCCAGTTAGCCTATGATATTTTCGGGGATTACCAACAGCAAAAAGTGCCGGAATCAGATGAAATCGACAGTCTGAAGACCACCCTGCTCTCCCCAAAGGAATCAAAGAAAAAAAACAAAAAAGAGGGGAAATAAATCATTTTTATTCTGCGCTTTCTTTCTCAACTTTAGGTAGCAATGAAAATTCTTTCCGCTGCCGAAATAAGGGATTGGGATCAATACACGATCCTTCATGAACCCATCACTTCCATCAACCTGATGGAAAGAGCTTCTGTTGCCGTGGTGAAATGGCTGCTGACACAATATCCGGCTGCTGAATCCTATGGTATCTATTGTGGAAAAGGGAATAACGGCGGAGACGGACTGGCCATCGCCAGGCTCTTACATGAACAGCATTTTCCGGTCTCGGTACATATCCTTGAATTTGGACACAAAGGCACAGATGATTTCCAGGCCAATCTCGCCCGACTGCACCAGTATGCTGAAATTGATATTCACTTCGTGCAATCCACCGAACAGATCCATCCGGTTCCGGAGGCACAGGTGATTATTGATGCGCTCTTTGGTTCCGGACTAAACAGGGCTCTCGAGGGATTGACCGCTACCCTGGTAGATCACCTGAATCAATCAGGTCAGGATATTATTTCCATTGATATCCCCAGTGGCTTATTTACCGATCGCTCTTCAAAGGGAGCCATCGCTATCAAAGCAAAACACACATTGAGTTTTCAATGTTATAAACCGGCCTTTCTTTTTGCCGAGAACAGTGGATTCACCGGTGAACTGCATTTGTTAGATATTGGCTTGCATCCTGACTATTACCGGGAGCTACAGGTACAACTGGAAATCACAGATCAATCTTTGATCCGATCTATTTACAAGCCACGCAAAAAGTTTGCCCATAAAGGGCATTTCGGTCATGCTTTATTAGTGGCAGGCAGCTATGGTAAAATGGGGGCTGCTGTTTTATCTGCCCGCTCCTGTTTACAAAGCGGAGCCGGTCTGCTCACCTGTCATGTTCCTGAATCTGGTTATACTATCCTTCAGTCTGTAGTTCCGGAAGCCATGCTGCAGACCGATAAAAATCAAATGATCAATACGAGTTTACATGCCGATCTCTCCGGCTATGATGCCATTGGTATTGGCCCTGGTATCGGCACAGCAGCAGGTGAAACGATCATGATGTTACATGACTTGCTCGATGCTTATCGCAGTCCGGTCGTGCTGGATGCCGATGCATTAAATATAATCGGCTTGCAGAAAGACCTGCTTCAACTGATTCCCAAGGGATCCATCCTTTCCCCGCATCCCAAAGAATTTGAAAGAATATTTGGTCCAACAGCCAATGATTTTGACCGGGCCTTGCTGGCGATACAAAAGGCCAAAGAACAGGGACTGGTGATTATATTAAAAGGCCATTTTACCCTGATTGCTGCACCCGACGGGAAAGGATATTTTAACCCAACCGGCAACCCCGGAATGGCCACTGCCGGCAGCGGAGATGTATTAACCGGAATGCTCACCGGCTTACTGGCACAGGGATATCATTCGCTGGAAGCAGCCCTGCTGGCTGTTTACCTGCATGGACTGGCAGGCGATCTGGCTGCTGCGGATCTTTCGATGGAAGCCATGCTGGCCGGAAATATCAGTGATTATATCGGCAAAGCTTATCAGCAAATACAATCTTATTGATTGGGAAGGGTTACTTTTTTATAAAAAGGGAATCAATAATAACCCCGTTCAAACCTGTTTATGAAAAAAATGGTCACAGCAGTAATGCTGATCACGATTGTACTGATTGCTTGTCGCACCTCCTCTCGTTCCGGTAAACTATTACAACAACCTGGTGATATCATAGCGGATGAATACCTGATCAATACTCTGGCTGATACCAATCTGGTTACGAAAAACGGGGCCATTCTCTTTATTCCTGCTGGTAGTTTAAAAAGCAGTAAAACCGCAGTAACACTCTCCATTAAGGAAGCCTATAACCTGGAGCAGATGATCCGCTCCGGACTCATAACAAAAGCCGGAGAAGAAGTATTATCCAGCGGCGGGATGATTGAAATAATTCCTAAAGCTGGTGACGACGTATCCATAAACAAGCCCATCAAAGTAGCGATACCGGGCAGACAGCTCAATGAACAGATGAAACTTTTTAAAGGAGAGAAAACCGTTGATGGCAGTATCAACTGGGGTAACCCGGTCTCACTTCCCAATAATCCGCAACTCAATATGATCCAGACCGGACAGCGTTTATTTCATCAAAAATGCGCCAGTTGTCACGGCATCGGAAAAGATTTAACGGGCCCGGACCTTGCTCATTTCCTGAAAAGATTCAGCGGAGATACTTTACTCGTGAGAGGTTATTCCCTCCATTGGCCATATCAAAATAATGTGGAAGGTGATTGGTTCGAGATGGGTTCTCCTACAGATCAAAAACTGCGTAACAAACTAAGTCATATAAACCCTGAACTATGGGAAAACCAGTGGTTATATTTCTGTAATCAGAAATCGCAATATGGATCATTAGGAACGGCATTCCCTGATTTGGATGAAGCCATATTGACCGGCATCTACCAGTATATTCAAAATGAGAGTGAGCGATTGAACCTGCCCATCCCCGCTAATGCCATTCCAAACGATTGTATTGACAGTTGTTTTCAATATAAAAATCAAAAACAGCTGCTGACACAAAAAAAGGAAGCTGCTAAGGCTAAAATGGATACCCTGGAAAAAGACAAACACAGTCTTTCTGAAGAAGAAAGAACATTTCCGGTAGCACCCGACACAACTCCTGTAACCTCAGCCCTTCCCCCGTCGATAAACAGCAACCCAATAAGAGTGGAAGATATAGTTGAACCAGAGAATAAACAATCCCTCTATTACCAGTTCAGCATTGAAAGTTTTGGTTGGTACAATGTGGACATGCTTCTCAAAGAAGTAGACGGATCGGTAAAAAGTGATTTGTCAGTTCGACTGACCGGTGAACATAGTAAAGATGCCGAAGTATTCCTGATCATTCCTTCCACCCAAACCTATACAAAGGGTGGAAAGAAAAAAGATCAGCCGGAACAAAAGGTCTTTGCCTATAATGACGGCAGCATCTATCTCCCGCAGCAAACCACGGCCTATATCCTGGCCATCGCCGAAACGGAAAACTCGGTCGCCTTTGCCATCAAACCCTTCAGCACCGGTTTGAATCAGGAACTGGAAATCAGTCTGCAAACCGCCGATCCCGAAACATTCAATGAAGCCATCCGGCAACTCAAGCTCAACGGCATTTCCATCAACGCATCCGAAACCAAAAATGCCCCCCTGCTCCGGGAAACCGGAAAAGAGATCCGAAACCTGGATACAGCACTTAAAAAAGTGGAGCTGCTCCGGCCCCGGAACTGTGACTGTGATTGTCTGCAGATGAAGGACACAGCCAATACTGCCGCACCTGTGGCGGAAATTTCTGTGAAATAGCCGCCGAATCCCTACCTAAACCGCTGATTGTAAAGCTACTTAATGGTTTGGGGCATTGAGCCGCATCCCCTATCTTTGCCGCCCTCGAAAGTCATAGCTTTTGCTAGGGCATTTTTGTATAATTATAAGATTAAGAATCAACTCTTATGGACAAATTGATCTATCTCGTACCGGTAATGGGCCTGATCGGCCTCTTATACACGCTGGTGAAGTTCAAATGGGTGGCCAAACAGGATGCCGGAAATGAACGGATGAAAGAAATCAGCAATCACATTGCCGAAGGTGCCATGGCCTTTTTGAAAGCGGAATGGAAAATTCTCGGATACTTTGTGGTAATTGTTGCGATCCTATTAGCCGTGATGGCTTCTGCTAATCCTCATTCACACTGGTTAATCGCCGGCGCTTTTGTCATTGGTGCCGTATTCAGTGCCGTAGCCGGTTATATCGGAATGAAAGTAGCTACCAAGGCCAATGTTCGTACAGCTCAGGCAGCCCGTACAAGTCTCAGCAAAGCTCTGAATGTATCCTTCACCGGAGGTTCAGTAATGGGATTAGGTGTTGCAGGTCTGGCCGTACTGGGACTGGGTGGTCTCTTTATCATATTCAAATACTTTTTTGCAGCCAATGCCCCGGTTGATTCTGATGAAATGGTTCGTACCATTGAAGTGCTCACCGGTTTTTCATTGGGTGCTGAATCCATTGCCCTCTTCGCCCGTGTAGGTGGAGGGATCTATACAAAAGCTGCCGATGTAGGCGCCGACCTGGTTGGTAAAGTAGAAGCAGGTATTCCGGAAGATGATCCAAGAAACCCTGCCACCATCGCCGATAACGTGGGAGATAATGTGGGAGATGTGGCTGGTATGGGTGCTGACCTTTTTGGATCTTATGTAGCCACCGTGCTCGCAACGATGGTACTGGGACAGGAAACAAGATCTGTTGATGCATTCGGCGGACTGGCCCCGATCCTGCTGCCCATGCTGATTGCAGGTACAGGTATTCTTTTTTCTATTATAGGTACCTGGTTTGTTCGCATCAGCGATGCAGCAGGTGTGAGTACAGATAGTGTACAGAAAGCCCTGAACATGGGTAACTGGGGTTCGATTGTATTAACAGCCATCGCCTCTGTAGGACTGGTTTATTATATTTTACCCGAGACCATGGTATTGCGCGGACTGGAGTTCACCAAATGGGGTGTGCTCGGCGCAATTGGTGTAGGTCTGGCCGTGGGTACCTTAATGAGTATTATCACGGAGTATTATACAGCCATGGGTAAACGTCCGGTGAATTCAATCATCCGGCAATCATCTACTGGTCATGCTACCAACGTAATTGGCGGTTTGGCCGTGGGTATGGAATCAACCTTCCTTCCTATTCTCGTTCTGGCCGCAGGTATCTGGGGTTCTTTTGAGTGTGCCGGTTTATATGGTGTGGCGATTGCTGCAGCAGGTATGATGGCCACAACTGCCATGCAGCTGGCCATTGATGCCTTCGGACCCATTGCCGATAATGCAGGTGGTATCGCTGAAATGAGTGAACTGCCTAAAGAAGTAAGAGAGAAAACAGACGTATTGGATGCGGTAGGTAACACCACAGCGGCAACAGGTAAAGGTTTTGCGATTGCATCTGCTGCCCTTACAGCGCTCGCCCTTTTTGCGGCATTCGTAGGTGTGGCCGGTATCGATGGTATTAATATATACAAGGCGAAAGTATTGGCCTCTTTGTTTGTCGGTGGTATGATCCCAATGATCTTCTCTTCTCTGGCTATCCGTGCGGTAGGTGAGGCAGCGATGAGCATGGTGGAAGAAGTTCGCCGGCAGTTCCGTACCATTCCCGGAATCATGGAAGGGACCGGTAAACCGGAATACGATAAATGTGTGGCTATTTCTACCCAGGCTTCTATTAAAAAAATGTTGTTACCCGGAGCTATTACCATTGTATCTCCCCTGATCATTGGATTCCTGCTGGGCCCTGAAGCACTCGGTGGTTTCCTGGCTGGTGCCACTGTAAGCGGTGTTTTGATGGGAATGTTCCAGAACAATGCCGGTGGTGCATGGGATAATGCCAAGAAATCATTTGAAAAAGGAGTTGAAATCAACGGGGAAATGTATTACAAGAAATCAGAACCCCATAAAGCTTCTGTTACAGGTGATACCGTTGGTGATCCTTTTAAAGATACATCAGGTCCTTCCATGAATATCCTGATCAAACTGATGTCTATCGTTTCCCTGGTGATCGCCCCTTCCCTGGCGCAGATGAACCATAGTGCTGCAGGGACCGGAGCCAAAAAAGAAATCAAAGAGCAACTGGTGATCAAACAAAGCATTTCCGATACCAGCACCACTTTGAGTCCGCTCACCACGGCTTTAAAAGCCGATGGGTTAATTACTTCTGATAATTATTCTATCGAATTCACTGATAATAAAAAATTGGTGATCAACGGGGTGGAACAACCTGATTCTTTATATTTGAAGTATTATAAACTATCAGTTCCCAACACGCCATAAAAGCTTAATCAGAACCATTAATTCAAGTCCTGCTGTTTCTACAGTGGGACTTGCTATTTACGGTATAAGCTGATGGCGTTTTCACTGATTTTAAAATAGCCATTGCTTACCTGATCTCGCAGCGCCGTTTGAGCTATGAATTCAATGATCTCTTCTCTTCTATCAATTGACAGTCCCGTTTCTTTCTCCCATTTCGCCTGAACAGGCACATCGATAAACGCTACGCAATCGCCACCACCGAATTCATAATAAAAAGAAAGCCGCTTATCCCCTTCCACATAAACGACTGTGCCGCTTCTGCCTTCTGAATGATATTCCAGCCGGCGGCTGAACCGGTCGCTCATTCCCTGTAATACCCTTCCCCTGAGAATCAGGTCTTCATCCGGAATGAGATTCCCCCATCCATCCCGGTATTGGATATAGCCTTCAGTTGGAACCGGGGTTTCGGTTGCTGTATCCTTTTCCTCTTCCGGAGGCTCCTCTCCTTCTTTGTATTTAGTAAGCATAGTAGTGTGAACACAATGCCCCTGTTTCTCAATTTCCAGCCGGTATTCACCCGGGGGGATAAAGGATGAGTCAATGAGTAACTTGACAGATCCGCTTATAATTTCATTCACAGACCACTCATTTTGTATCTCCTCAGACGGAATGCAGACCAGTCGCAGCCGCTCATACTCATTACCCGGATAAGGCAGCCAGATCTGTAATTGCTGACAATCGGGATACCCCACAAAGCGGATATCCGTATCCTTCATGGGTTCCAGTCCCTTCAACAGACCGGGTTGCGGGATATTGATGAACTCCCCTGTTCTGATTGTTCCAAACCATTGTTGCATGGGCGACTGATTATTATCAGGTGAATGAGCAGGTAATTTAGTAATTTCAAAATAAAAAAATGGCCAGGTCTCATCATCGCAAAAAGCACAAAACCCATGTGCAGCAATTCAGGCATAGCCACGATACCAATGTTTCTTCTGTAAAATCAAGAGCCGGAGCAATTTCTGTTTTCACCATCAGCGGTGCATTATTGGGCCTGGCCATCGGTTATTTTGTAACCGAGGGCACGATGTTATGGCTCGTGGTTGGCTTGCTGGCTGGCGGAGCATTGGGTTATGTAATTGGTAGCCGAATCGACGCTCAGGGTAAAGAATAAGCCCTTTCTAGCGGATCCAGTAATCATTTCTGAAGCGGGTCAGCTGATCCCTGTAAATGAGCGATTCAGGATCCTGAATCGCCGCTTGCTGGTACCATTGATAGGCGGCCGAGAGGTAATGACTTAATTCCAGGCTATAAGCTATCCGGAAACTGGTAGTAGCCGAATCTTCATCAATGGCAAAAGGTTTCAGCAGTTGATCCATGATTTGCTGCTTCTCTTCAGGTAAAACAAAATTCAGGACTCTTTTCTTAGATACCGGAACGGCGGCTGCTTTAACCGACCAACGATAGGATTTTCCAGGCTCCAGCAGGGTTGCAAATTTTTTAGTGTCAATATAACTGAGCCTGCTGCTGTCAGCATATAATGTATCCTTTCCCAAAGCATCATAAAGGGTAAAATAATACATGCCCCGGTAACCATTACCGGTCCAGGATAAAATAAACGGCTCCCCGTCATATTGCAATGTGTCCAGTGATTTTTTGAACTCCAGTTTTGTAAACTTCTGTTTTTTTCCGGTGGCAGGGTTCTCCCCTCTTGAAACGGCCATATTATTCCTGCGCCGCATCTCTTCTTTTTTTTCCGGGCTGTAGGCATACATCTGTTGCCAGATATATTTGAAATAATTAGCGGTAATGGAACCGTCAGAAGTCGTACAACTGTCGCGCCAGCGTGAAAGCGGAAAGCTGCCCTCTTTTTGTAATGAAAGAGCCTTGCCCTTTGTACAAAGCATCGTCAGCGAAGCATCTTTACCTGTTTTAATGGTGGTTCCTTGTTTGAGCACCTTGCCGATTTTAACCCGGGTCTCCTGTTGTTTGTAAAATGCAGTCACTTCTCCCTTCACCGCATAAACCAGGAGTTCATCACCTCTTTGTGCCTTGCTTTCAGCACAAAAGAAAAAGGGCAACAATAAAAGAAAACAGGTTCTCATTTTTTATTTGATATAGATAATACTGCAGCTTCTTGGAGACAGTTCCAGTGCTCCTTTTATTTTTTCATTCGCCGAAAGCTGATTATTCCTGATAAAACTAATCCAATTGCCGCTCCCGACCGCTACCCGCTTCATGGTATTTGTACCATTGAAGCAAACCAATATTTTTTTCCAGGAATCTCCGGCTTTTGCTCCATCAATCGTATAGGCAATCACCCCATCAGGTAATCCAGTCTGAAAACGGATACATTGTCCGATCAGGGCTGCAGTGGGCAGGCGAAAGGCCCGATGATCCCGGCGCATCCGGATCAAAGCCCGGGTGTACAGGTAGATATCCTGGTTCTTCGTTTTCAGGTTCCAGTCGATCTGGTTGATACTATCCGGTGATTCAAAAGAATTCTCCACGCCTTTTTTGCTTCGCAGGAATTCAGTACCCGCATGCAGAAATGAAATGCCTTGTGAGCTGAGTACTATGGACAATGAAAGCAGGTGTACCTGACGGCGTTCTTCTTCGGTAGCATCCTTCATCGAAAGGGCTAACTTATCCCACAGCACATGGTTGTCATGACATTCACAATAGGTAATAGTTTGAAAAGGCTGAGCGGCAAAAGGCTTTTTGGAATAATTCACCTTACTATAATCCACCTGGGGGTGTTTACAGGCAGCTACAATGCCGAATTTGATACTTTCTTCCGTACCGGGTTTTCCACTGGCAAATCCGGGGTCTGCATGTTCAAATACGCTGCCCTTGATCCCGTCCCTGATATCATCACTGAAAACAGCCACCCGGTCCAGCCGGGCTGCATTGGCTTTTATAGCCCTTTTATTATCTGGTAAAGGGGATGCACCGGCCGTCCACCCTTCTCCATATAGCAGAATACCAGGTTTGATCTGATGAAGCTCTTTTGAAATAAGATTGATGGTTTCAATATCATGGATGCCCATCAGGTCGATTCTGAATCCATCAATATGATATTCCTGCACCCAGTATTTCATGGACTCGAGGATGAATTTCCGCATCATCGGTCTTTCACTGGCCGTTTCATTACCACAGGCCGAAGCATTGGAGAAACGCCCATCTTTTTGTTGCCGGTAATAATAACCCGGAACCAGCTGGTTAAATAAAGATGATTCGGTTTGTGACGTATGATTATACACTACATCCATTACTACCCTTAACCCGTTGTCATGAAATGTTTTTACCAGGTTTTTTAATTCCCTGATCCGGGTAATCGGATCATAGGCATTGGAAGAAAAAGAACCTTCCGGCACATTATAATTCAAAGGGTCATATCCCCAGTTGTAATTGGGTTTGGCCAGACTTTCATCAATGGAGTTGAAATCAAAAACCGGTAAAAGATGTACATGGGTTACTCCCAGGTCCCGGATATGATCCAGTCCGGTGGAAAAGCCACCCGGATTCCGGGTACCGGTTTCCGCAAGTCCGTTAAACAAACCTTTTTGCCGGATACCTGAACTGGCAGCGATACTGGCATCCCTTACTTGTAACTCGTATATGACCGCATCAGTTTTTTGGGTAAACGAAGGGCTTTTATCTTTTTCCCATCCGGAAGGATTGGTTTCTTTCAGATCTATGATCACGGCTCTCTTTCCATTTAATGCCACTGCTTTTGCATAAGGATCAGGTACCGCATCTCCCCATTTCATATCCTTGTAAATCGAAAACGCATACAGCTTTCCCTTGTGATCACCTTTCCAGGTAAAAGTCCAGGTACCTCCCGCTTCTTTTTTCATAGGAAAAACATCGATAAAATTGGGATTGGCAAAATCACTGTAGATCATCAGTCTTACTTCCATGGCCATCGGTGCCCAGAGCCGGAAGAAACTTTTTTCCGGTGAATAAGTCAATCCCAGGTCTTTACCCGTGTATACCGGGTATTGATCAAAAGCTACTGCTGTGCCTGATTGCTGTTGTGCCCTGCCTGCCATTGCTGAAAGGATAATAAATGACAAAAGGATTTTATATTTCATGCCGGACTGATGATTGGTGACAAATAATTTTTCGCTGATCAGGTTTGCTGTACCATCACAATAGAACAAAACCGGTTTCCAAATTTACCGCCTCTGCGGTTGATTCAACGGGATGTGAAGAAAATTCATATAAATATGAAGCAGATCAGGTATCAATCCTGTAAATTGTCGTATCAATGAATATTAAATAGAAAAGTATATATGGGAGATCTCCAGATTAAGAAGCAGGCCAAAAAATATGATGCAGTCATCGTAGGTTCGGGAGCAGGCGGTGGTATGGCAGCATATATGCTGGCAAAATCCGGTCTGAAAGTGTGCTTGCTGGAAGCCGGTTACATGTATGATCCGCAAAAAAATGTGACCCAGTTAAAAAACCCCTGGGATTCACCCCGCCGGGGAGCCAGCACCAAGATCAGGCCCTTTGGCGATTTTGATGCCTGCTACGGTGGCTGGTCAGTAGAAGGAGAACCCTTTACAAAGGAAGCCGGAACCGACTGGATGTGGTGGCGGGCCAGGATGCTGGGTGGCCGGACCAATCACTGGGGAAGAATTTCGCTGCGGTTTGGCCCCAAGGATTTTAAAAGAAAAAGTATTGACGGATTGGGTGATGACTGGCCCATCGGATATGAGGATGTAAAACCATACTATGACCGGGTGGATCAATTGATTGGCATATTTGGAACCAATGAAGGACTGGAGAATGATCCCGATGGATTTTTCCTTCCTCCCCCCAAACCCAGGCTGCATGAATTATTTATAAAAAATGCTGCCGGACAAGCCGGTGTAAAAGTAATCCCCTCCCGTTTGTCGATTTTGACCAAATCAATTGAGAATGATGCTGGCCGGGGAGCCTGTTTTTTCTGCGGGCAGTGTAATCGGAACTGCAGTGTGGCCAAAGCAGATTTTTCTTCAACCAATGTGCTGATCTACCCGGCCCTGAAAACCGGTAATGTTGATGTGGTGGCCAATGCCATGGTTCGCGAAGTAATTACCAATAAAGAAGGATTAGCCACTGGTGTTTCTTATATCAGCAAGGATGATATGCAGGAATACCAGGTAGAGGGTCGTGTGGTGATCCTGGCGGCCAGTGCCTGTGAAAGTGCCAGGATCCTGCTGAATTCAAAATCTGCCCGGCACCCCAACGGTTTAGCCAATAACAGCAATGTGGTGGGTAAATACCTGCATGATTCAACCGGTGCAGCCCTGGGAGGCATTCTTCCTCAATTATTCGACCGCAAGAGATACAATGAAGATGGTGTGGGCGGAATGCATATTTATTCGCCCTGGTGGCTGGATAATAAAAAACTGGATTTCCCCAGAGGCTATCATATCGAATACTGGGGCGGTATGAGCCAGCCCTCCTATGGTTTTAGCTGGGGAATTGAAAACCTGAATGGTAAATACCTGGTAAAGGGTCAGCAAAAAGAAGGGGGTGGTTATGGTCAGTCATTAAAAGAAGATTACCGCTACTTCTACGGTTGTGGTGTAGGAATGGCCGGTCGCGGTGAAGCCATACCTCTGGCGAGCAATTATTGTGAAATTGATCCGACCACGGTTGACCGGTTTGGAATTCCGGTGCTTAAATTCAATGTAAAATGGAGTGAGCATGAGATCAAACAGGCCAAACACATGAAGGAAACCTTCAAGGAAGTGATGCACAATATGGGGGCCATTATCACCTGGGGTGCCGATGATGATGAAAAGAATAACTGGGGATTATCCAAGCCGGGTGAAATCATTCATGAAGCGGGTACGGTGAGAATGGGAAATGATCCCAAAAGTTCTGCCCTCAATAAATGGAGCCAGGCCCATGATTGTAAAAATCTTTTTTGTGTGGATGGCGGTCAGTTTGTTAGCCAGGCAGATAAAAATATTACCTGGACCATCCTGGCCCTGAGTATGCGGGCCTCTGAGTATATTATTGATGAAATGAAAAAGCAGCATATTTAATCATTCAGGCTGCGGCCTTAAAAAAACTAGTATGGACAGAAGAAAATCATTAAAGCTGATTGCTGCCGGGGCACTTGCCACCCCTGTTGTTATTGCCGGTTGTAATACCGATGACAAAAAAGCGGAAAGCCCGCAGGCGAATGATCAGACTTTTAATCTCGATCGTAATCCCGACGAGTTGAAATATGAAAAGGAAATACTGGCCAAAGAAAAATTTTTCACCCCGGAGGAAATGACCACGATTACAGTTTTGGCAGATATCATTATACCTAAAGATGCCGTTAGTGGCAGCGCTTCTGATGCCAAAGTGCCTGCATTCATTGAGTTTATCGTAAAAGATATGCCCCAGCACCAGGTGCCCATGCGGGGAGGCCTACGTTGGCTGGATATGCATTGTCTCAAAAAATATGAAAAGGCATTTAAAGATTGTACCCCTGCCCAGCAGATTGAAATGGTGGACCTGATTGCCTACCCGGAAAGAGCAAAAGATAAACCAGAACTAAAACCGGGGGTGTCTTTTTTCAGCCTGATGCGTAATCTGACAGCAACCGGGTTTTATACCTCGGAAGAAGGTGTAAAGGATATTGGCTATGCAGGCAATAAGCCTACCCAGTGGAACGGCGTTCCTGCAGAAGTACTTAAACAGTACAATGTGGCTTACACGGAAAAAGAAATAAAGGAATGTATCAGTTTCACCTCCTAGTGTTAATAATGGAGGCCAAACTTTGGTATCTTTAAGCAAAGAAACCTTTTTTTATGAAACCTGCGTTTATACCGGCACTGGCCATTTTGGCCCTGTCTGTTTTCACCTGTTCCGCTCAAAACTATGTCACCCTTTTTGCAGATTGCAATTACCAGGGAAAATCTTTTTACCTGGAAGCCGGGAATTATCGCGGCTACCAGATGAAGGTTGACAATGATCAGCTTTCGTCCATTCAGGTACCTTCCGGATTAAAACTCACCATTTACGAGCATGATAATTTCAGTGGAAAATCAAAAACATTTTCCGCAGGGGTAGCATGTCTGGATAATGAGTGGAATGACATGGCTTCTTCACTGGTAGTGGAAAGCACCCTCCCACCCGGTTATAATGCCAACGATTATATTGTTTTTTATAATGACTGTTACGCAAAAGGTTTTTCAAGAACCCTGGGGCCTGGCACTTATTCCGGGGCGCAATTAGGAAATATGCGGGAAAATATTTCTTCCTTTTCCATTTTCGGAAACCTGCAGGTGAAAGTGTATACTTCCAGTGATAATGCATCCGGTTATTCTTATACTTTCGATCAGACCCAATCTTGTTTAAGCAGCAGTTATAACGATAAAATTAAATCCGTTGTAATTGAATACCGGACGACACCTGGTAATTATGGCGGTGGCAATTATGGAGGTGGCAACAATGGAAATAATACAGATGCTGTTGTTTCCTTCTATACAGAATGTAATTACCGGGGTAACAGTGTTCACCTGGGACCTGGTTACTACCAGGGAGATAAACTGGGTATGTTCCGGTACGATATTTCTTCTATTGAAGTCCCTTCCAATTTGCGCGTGAAAGTCTATATCAATAACGAACAATTATCCGGTACATCTTATACCCTTACTGAAAACAGCAGCTGTCTTTCCGGTACGATGAATGACCGTATCGCATCCATTGTGGTGGAAGAACGCCGCTTTGGCGGTGGTGGTAATTATGGCGGGAATAATCCTCCCGGTGGTAACCAGCAGGTGATTATTTATACGGATGAGAATTACCGGGGACAATCTGTTTCTGTTTTACCGGGTACGTACGGAAATATGAGTTTACTGAATTTCCCGGATGATGCCATTAGTTCACTACAGGTACCGGCCGGTTTCCGGGTAGTGATTTATGAGCATCCTAATTTCGGAGGAAAGTCATATACCATTACCGAATCCAAAACCAAATTCTATCTCTCGGGTTGGAATGATAAAACCTCGTCTATTGCCGTGTACCGGGATCGGTAATCATTATTGATTCAATTAATTTAAAAAGCTGTATGACTAAAATCATACAGCTTTTTTGTTAAAATGACCTGCCTCTTCTCTCAAATTTTCAGCAGCGGAACTTTTGTCACTGTATTTACTTTCAAACCGGGCTAATCTTTGCTTAAAATCCCGGTTATGAAAAAGTCAATGATTTCTCTTGTGCTTTTATTCGCTGGAACAGTGGGTATGCAATTATCTGCCTGTAATAAAAAAAATGGTACAGATACTGACAGTACGTTAACAGTTGCCGAAAAGCAAAGCCTGGCCTTTATGATTGAAGAAGAAAAAATGGCATTTGATGTTTATACGCTTCAGTTCACCCACTGGGGAATCACGCAATTCCAGAATATAAAAGAAAGTGAAAACAGGCATATGGCATCCGTCAGATCGCTCCTGTCCAAATATGGTGTACCTGATCCATCAGCCGGAAACGGAATCGGTGTATTTTCCAATGGAGTTATCAGTCAGTTGTTTTTGCAATTGTCTGCCAAAGCTGATAGTAGTGACTGGCAGGCATTAACTGTTGGTGCGATTATAGAAGAAGTGGATATCAGGGATCTGAAAGAACAATTGCATCTGAGCAATAAACAGGATATACGTCAGGTATATGAAAATCTGATGCGGGGATCAAGAAATCACCTTCGTGCCTTTGTTGAGCAGTTGTCATTCAGGGGCATCATTTATCAGCCTTCCTATCTTAGTCGGGAAGAATTTGATGCCATTATTAATAGCCCGAAAGAGACAGGTTCTGGCAGAAACGCTAATTAAGAGGGGGAAGTTTGGAGGATGATTTTTCTTCAAATATTTTATCATACACCGGACTTTCCGTTTTCAGCCATTTATCCCACCAGGTAAAATACAATCCATAATTGTATTTAAACTGTTTGTGGTGCAGAGAATGGTGTGTGGCACCGATCAGGGTGCGCACAAAAGGCACCCGGGCAAACCAGGAAGGGTAAATTTCTATATCAAGGTGGTTGATCACACTGCTGAAAGACATGATCATCAGCATCCCCACCAGCACCCATACATTCATGGGCAGGAATAATAAAATGAGGGGCAGGAAAACAGCCTGGATCAGACCTTCCAAAGGATGAAAAGAAAAAGCGGTCCAGGGAGAAGAAATATGGCTGTCGTGGTGCCATTCATGCACAATCCGGTAAATTTTGGGAACATGCATCCAGCGATGCAGCCAGTAGTAATAAGTTTCCTGTAATACCAGCGCAATCATCAGGCTCAGCGGCAGCCACCAAAGCGGGTAAGCATGTACATCTTCATATATTTTGGCATAGCCCTTTTGCCACATCCATAATAGCAGGGCGCCAGATACCCCAAATAAAATACTGGTGATGCTGCTGCGGATGATTTCTTTGCGGAACTGTCCTTTTGGATAGGCCCGCTGGTTCACTTTACGGGGCATCCATTTATCTTTTTGCCAAACATAAAATGCCAGGTAGAAGATGCCGGAAATTAAAAAATACCGGCCAACAACTACTGCAAAAACAATGAGTGAAGCCAGCAAAAACCAGCTGGGCTTAGAGAGATCGGGCAATTCGTTCATACTGTAAAACTAAGGAATGAATAGAAAAGGCTGCCTGATACAGCAGCCCTTTCTTACGAAACTTAAAATATTCATTATGCATACTCCTCTTTCGCATGTTTTGCATACTCATCAACCAGCTTGCGCTGCAATTCAAAAGGCACGGCCTCATAAGCCTGAAAATGCATATTGAATTTTGCCCTGCCCTGGGTAATGGAACGAAGAGAAGAGGAATAACCATCCATTTCTGCCAGTGGCACTTTAGCAATCACTTTTTGAAAATGACTTTCGCTGTCAATGCCTTCCACGATGGCCCGGCGGCTTTGAAGATCCCCCATCACCGCACCAGTCAGATCATCCGGACAAAGCACTTCCACATGATAGATAGGTTCCAGAATCTGCGGATCAGCCTGCTGGAAAGCCTGACGGAATGCCTGCAGTCCTGCAATTTTAAATGAAATATCATTGCTGTCAACCGGGTGCATCTTGCCATCATATACACAAACCCGTATATCCCTGGCATAAGAACCGGTTAATGGGCCGTTGTGCATTTTCTCCATCACGCCTTTCAGAATCGATGGAAGGAATCGGGCATCAATGGCACCACCCACAATGCAATTATAAAATACCAGCTTGCCTCCCCATTCCAGGTCGTGCAGGTCCCTTCCTCTTACCGTCAGATCATTGGGCTCCGGCATTCCTTCATACCAGGGTTCAATACGCATATACACTTCTCCAAACTGCCCGGCACCACCGCTTTGTTTTTTATGCCTGTAACTGGCATCGGCCATTTTACGGATGGTTTCACGGTAGGCAATCCTGGGTTTCTCAAATTTTATTTCCTGTTTATGGCTGTGCTCTATTTTCCATTTTGCCACCGCCAGGTGCATATCTCCCTGACAATGGATCAGGGTTTGCTTGAGCTCAGAAGATATTTCCACAATCAGCGTGGGGTCTTCTTCCCTTAACTGATGCAGGGCCTGGGATAATTTTTCCTCCTCTCCTTTTTTCAACGGCTCAATGGCTACCGTCATATTGGGTGAAGGAAATTCGATTGATGGCAACTCGTAATTCTTTCCCTTTGTATGAAGGGTATTATTAGTATGCGTGTTCTTCAGCTTTAAAGTGGCGCCAATATCGCCGGCAACCAGTTCATTGGTAGCTGTTCTTTTATTGCCTTCCACCATGAAGAGCTGGCTGATTTTTTCCGTAACACCGGTACTTTCATTTTCGAGTTCCATCCCGCTTTTGATGGTTCCGGAGTACACTTTAAAATAAGACAACTCACCCACATGTGGTTCAGAAGTGGTTTTGTAAATAAAGATGCAGGCTGGTCCGGATGCATCACAGGTCACCGTTTCGCCTGATCTGGATTTCTGAGGAGGCATTTCATTGGCACTCGGACAAACATTGTCAATAAATCCCATCAACCTGCCACTGCCCATATTTCTTTCAGCAGAAAGACAGAAGAGTGGAAAAAGATCATGATTGATCATGGCTTTTTTCAGGCCATTTTTCATTTCATCCTCATCCAGCTCCCCTTTGTCAAAATATTTTTCCATCAGGGTTTCATCATTGCTGGCAATGGCTTCAATCAGTTCTTTATGCAGTTCTTCGGCTTTGGCTTTTTCTTCCTCCGGTATCGGCATTTTCTCCGGCTTACCTCCCCCATCGGTGAATTTATACAGCGTCATCCGGAGTACATCAACGATTTCATGGAATCCGGCTCCGCTTTGGCGGGGATACTGCACGACTACCACTTTACTGCCGAAATGCGCCTTCGCTTCCCTTACCGTTTTTTCAAAATCTGCATTATCATCATCCAGTTTGTTCACCGCAAATATCATCGGGGTCTTGAAACGCTCTGTATAATCCCATATAATATCAGTTCCCACTTCCACTCCCATCACGGCGTTGAGCAACATCACACCGGTATCTGCTACACGAAGTGCAGAAATTACTTCCCCTACAAAATCATCGTAACCCGGAGTATCTATGATATTGATTTTATACCCCCGCCATTTGGTATGCAGGAGTTTACTGAAAATAGAATTTCCCCTTTCCTGTTCCAGTTCATGGTAATCGCCGGTGGTATTTCGTTCAGCAATGCTGCCCCGGCGGGAAATGATGCCGGCTTCAAATAGCATGCATTCCGCTAACGTGGTCTTGCCTGAGCCGGCATGGCCCAACAAGACAATATTTTTAACGTGTGAGGTATCAAACTCTGGCATGGCAATTCAATTTAAAGATGAAGAGATAGTTTTGTCAGCCTTAAAGGTCGGCGCATACCTTCCTCAGGGGGATGACAATGCTCAGCAAATGGGTTGATTTTCCCTGCCGTGAATGCCTGTGGTTTGAAGTCAGTTACTCTGCCTTTTTGAGGTACTGATTGAACTCGCCCCTTAATTCAAGAAGGGTTTGTTCCAGTTGCTGGTACTCAGCCAGCAATTCCTCATGACGGGCCAGTCTGTCTTCATTTACAAAACCGTTAAAAGCTACTTTTTCAAATTGCATTTTACGGTCGTGTGTTTTGATGGATTGCTTCAGATCGTGAATGTTGATCAGCTGGATGTGAAATTGATTGTGGAGATGTTCTACTTCCTGTAACTGGTCTTTGGATAACGCCTGTTTGACGGTTTCCTGGAGCTTCATTTCATCCCGGGCAAATTCTTCTTTGTACTGACGGAGTTTTTCTCTCCAGGCATTGCACTCTAAAGTGAGCTGTGAGATGTCTACCTGAACCATGGCAATTAAATTTAATAATGAAACAATATAAGAACGTTGCCTTTCAGGGGGATTCGGAATGGGGTAAATGCGCAGGTTTTCGTACGGGAGTAAGGTAAGTCCAATTTTGGAAAATTCAAATAGTCAGCCCACCCTATTTATAAAAAAAAATGCACAGCCTTCCTTCAGCTTCTTCAAAATGCGCTACAAAAAAAAAGTACCTCCGAAAAGGTACTTTTTATCATGAGGTTAATTGCTCATTAATGTCTCCTCACTTTTACCCGGGTGGCCCTTCCCCCATTGGGACCTTTTACCGTGGTTCGCCTGACCGTGGTCTTATTTCCGGCCGGACCGGTGACGGTCGTGCGTTTGCGCGTAACCCGATAATTCCCTACAGCGGTAGAATGACGGGTTCTGACGGTAACAGATGACGTACGGAACGGTGTATAAACGCGGTGAGCGACTACCACCCTGTGTGTACTTACAATGGAATAACGGGGGTGAAAACGGACCCGGAACGGGTGCCAGACGGCCCATCCAAGGGGTCTCCAGGGTTTCCACCAGGCCGGATAAAAGGCCCAGCGAATCGGGGAAATCCAGGGACGGTATACCGGACCATATACAAACCTCACGGAAGGCCAGAACCACACATTGATGACGATACCGGGAGCATAGTCATCAAACTGAGCACTGGGTCCGCTATTATTGCTGTTATTAATAAAATCAAACCGAGCCTGCTCCTTCTCATCAACCGGCTCCACTATCACCTGTTCCCCATAAATATCCTCATCACCCAATATCTGGATAAGGGCCGATTCTTTACCGGTTTTCTCCAGTTCAATCACGGCGATATCCTGACTTTCATTCTCCGATACCAGGGCCCGGAGAACAAAGGCATGGACCTCTTTTTCAGACTTGTCGATCACGGTTATATAATCGGTATTTCCATCTTCATTCAGGTCAAGATTATTGACATGATTCCCATCATTGTTAATGGCTTTTTCAAACTCTTCAATACTGGTTGCTTCTTTGAATAACTGCAAGGCTCCCTGCAGACTGAACTGATCTCCGGGTAATCCGGTAGAGTCTGTGCCGGATTGAGACTGAGCCTGCAGTAACAGGTTAAACAAAAGGAAAGCGGGAAGGAAAATTGCACGGATAAACTGTTTTTTCATACAATAGTTTTGTGTAAGACAGGCCAAATTGCCCGGAGTTTACTGGAGGCAAAAATAAAATAGTCCGGCGAAGGGAACCATCGCTGATTTTGAATCAGGCTTGATACGATGCCTTATATTCGCAGTCCGCATAAACTGATGATTTCACAGGCTACCATACAGCAAATCCTGAACCGGATCGATATTATCGATGTGGTCGGTGCTTTTGTAAAGCTGAAACGCCGGGGAAGCAATTTTCTGGGTCTGTGCCCTTTTCACAACGAAAAAACCCCCTCTTTCACCGTTTCCCCCAGCAAGGAATTATATAAATGCTTTGGTTGTGGCCGGAGTGGCAATACCGTGAGCTTCGTGATGGAGCATGAAAAATACAGCTACCCCGAAGCCCTGCGCTGGCTGGCCAATAAATACGGGATCGAGATAGAGGAAACCTTTCAGTCGGATGAGCAAAGACAGCAAATGCAGGCAGCTGACAGCCTCTATATCATCAACCAGTTTGCTCAGCAGTTTTTTTCAAAGGTACTTTTTGATACCGAAGAAGGACAGGATATCGGGCTGGCTTATTTTAAAGAAAGAGGTTTTCGGGAAGAGGTGATTCGTAAGTTTCAGTTGGGCTATTCCCCCGAACAAAGGGATGCTTTCACCAAAGAGGCCATTGCCAAACAATACAATCCGGAATTACTCATTAAATCCGGACTGGTAGCAAACCGAAATGAACAGCTTCAGGATAATTACCGCGGCCGGGTGATCTTTCCGGTTCACAATCACAGTGGCAAGGTGCTGGGTTTTGGTGCCCGTATCCTGAAAAGCAATGATAAGGCGCCCAAGTATATCAATACCCCGGAGAATGAGATCTATATCAAGAGCAAGATCCTCTATGGCTCCTATTTTGCCAGACAGTCCATTGATAAAGCCGATGAATGCCTCCTGGTAGAAGGTTATACCGATGTACTCTCCCTTCACCAGGCAGGAATTGAAAATGTAGTGGCCAGTGGTGGTACTTCTCTCACCCCTGACCAGTTAAGACTGATCCGGAAATACACCAATAACCTCACGATTATTTATGACGGGGATGCAGCAGGTGTGAAAGCGGCCCTGCGCGGATTGGACCTGGCACTTGAGGAGGGCCTGAATGTAAAACTGGTATTGATCCCGGATAAGGATGACCCGGATAGTTATGTCAATAAAGTGGGTGCTTCCGCCTTTACCGATTTTATCAGTAAGAATAAAAAAGATGTAATTCTTTTCCAGCTGGAAGTGGCTTTGAAAGATGCCGGCAATGATTCAGTAAAAAAATCAGAAGTGGTCAACAGAATTGCAGAGACCATTTCCCGGATCAATAAGGCAGAGGATTTTACCAAGCAGCAGGATTATATCCGCCAATGTGCGCAGCTACTCAAAATTGATGAAGCCGGGATGCATACCCTGGTGAATAAATTCATCCGCGATCGCATCAGTACCCAGGAAAGAAAGCAACCGGTGGAAGATGCATTGCAAAGAGAAGCTAATGCACGCCAGGCGGAAGCCACTGATTTTGATGAGACCACTTTCAACCTGTTGTTTAAAGATGAACTGCAGGAAAAAGAAGTGGCGAGAATGCTCCTGGAACATGGTACCAAAAAATGGGATGAATTCCGCCGGGTGGCTGATTATATTTTCGATGAAATGATGGATGAAAGCCTGCTGGATAATAAAGATGTCGTGCAACTGATGCACGCTTTCCGGGAAAAATACCAGGCAGACCCGACTACCGCCATCAGCAGTTTTTTTATTTACCACCCCGATCAAAAGATCAGTTCTTTTGCTGTTTCCCTCCTGAATTTCCCTTACGATGAAAGCGATCACTGGCGCAAAGAATTCAGCCAGTCAACCGGCTACAGTCTGCAATTATTTGAACAATCCTATGAGGATTTCATGCAAACCATTGCCAAGGACAATGATAGCCGGTTGATAAAATACCTCAAAATGGATGAGGACCGGACCAACGAAGCGGTGGAATCTGCCATCAATTACCTGAAGTTGAAAAAGATCCGGAGGATGCTGCTGGAAAATCAGCAGGACATGGAAAAGGAACATACTGCTGAGGAATACAATGTACTCCGTCAAACCCATGAGCATTTAAAAGATATGGAAATCGCCCTGGCCGGCCGGATTGGTACCGTCATTATCAAATAATTTCTTTCAGCAGCAGATCACTATAAGATACCTCCACCAAATCTGCTGCACTCACGCCGAATTCACTCATATAGAAATCACACTGCTCCTGTAATTGTTCTTTGCTTAGATCTGCCAGCAGATTACCTGCTTCAATTTCCATAAATGATCCCAATCCGGGTACTTCATCAATATGAAATTTCACATTGGCAATATACCAGATCTCTCTTTTCTTTTCCACTACCACTTTTTGTCCAAGAGCAGCCGTCAATGCGGCTTTTAGTCCCTTGGCATCTTCTACTTTCACTAACCTGAAATTGGATTGCTTCGGACCTGCCTGATTATTCCTTTCATAAAAGATCAGATTATTTTCAATCACACCCTCACGAAGTTTTAAACGGCCATTGGGTACATTAAAGTAGGTATCCGTCTGATGATCGGTGCCACGCAGTTCAGCATGATGCGAGAGCAGGTAATTCCGGATAAATGAAGGATCAGTGCAACGGGCTTTGATTTCGATATTGATGAAGGACATAGTTGAGGAGTTGAGGGGTTGAGAGTTTGAATTTGGAGAGACAGCAAGTTAATATAAGGGGCTCAACAACTAAACTTCTCAACTACTAAACAAAAAAAAGGCCCGCTTTATCAGCGAACCTTTTTAAATCAGATAACGAGCCTTATTCGGCCACCGCTTCCGCCTGTCTTTTCCGGCTGTGCACCACGTCATCACCACGTTGTTCATCACAACGGGTAAAACGCATGGCGGTCCATACATGGTCCAGCTCCACCCTTTCGATACTTTCGTATCCTTCACAGGTGAGGCGGTTCCAACTGCATTCCCGGTTCAGGTCAGTAACGATTTTGGAAGTTGCCTTCGGATAAGCTACCCAGAATTTAGACTCTCCTTTCAGCGAGGGCATCACATCTTTGAGGATGCCATTCAGTTGATTTTCATTTACTGCAAATACCAGTGCAAAATCAATCTTCCTGCTTTTAAGCAGCGGAGTCATGTTTTTGGCGAAGGATAATTTGCTGAACTGTTTCTCGATTGAAGAAGGTAATCCCTGGATTAAAAGATTCTTTTCGTCGGCCAGTTGTAATTTTTCGAGGAGCGTTTGAGACATACCTGGTAACTGTTTTAAGTTAACCGTTTTACCCGGTGGGGGTCTTCAACGGAGTTCTCATAGCAATGGGGAAGGCAAAGGTAAAAAATTAAGGTGTAACTGCCACACATTTTCAATAAAAAAACCCGTCCAAAGCATTATTAGACGGGTTTTAGGCCAAAATTGACCTAATTATTTGCCTCCATTCATCGGTTGGTAGTATTTCAGGGCCTCCGGCATCAGTTCTTTCAGTTTTTCGATCCTGCGGCCTTCAGATGGGTGGGTACTCAGGAATTCAGGTGGCTTCTGTCCATTGCTGGCTTTTTCCATTCTTTCCCAGAGACCAATCGCTTCCTGGGGATTATAACCTGCTTTGGCCGTAAAGATCAAACCCCATTTGTCTGCTTCCAGTTCATGATTTCTGGAAAAAGGAAGCATCACTCCCACTGTAGTTCCTACGCCATAAGCACCCATGAATAAATTTTGTGTTTCAGCCGGTTTGTTGGAAACGGCTACAGCCAGTGCCACGCCACCCAATTGCTGCAAAAGTCCCTGGCTCATTCGCTGGTTACCATGCTGCAGCAAAGCATGCGATACCTCATGACCCATCACTGCTGCCAGTGCTGCTTCGTTTTGGGTAATGGGAAGGATACCGGTGTAAACAACAATCTTTCCTCCGGGCATACACCAGGCATTCACGGTGGCATCATCCACCAGGTTCACTTCCCATTTAAAACCGGTCAGTTTATCAGTCATTCCTTTTTCTGCATAATAAGATTCAACTGCCCTGATGATCCGGTTACCCACCCGCTTCACCATATCGGCATCCCTGTTGGAAGTGGAAGCCACTACCTTGCTTTTGGATAAAAAGCTCTGGTACTCGGTGGTAGCCATCGATTGTAAATCGGCCTCGGGCAATAAGGTCAGTGTCTTTTTACCTGATAGGGCATTATTGGAGCAGGATACTGCAAAAGCAGCTGCAACAAAAAGAAGAATGAGTTTTCTCACCATAAATAGTTTTTTCAATGACGATCAACGATTGTACCAGGTTGGTACAGGATCAAAAATATTTCTGCTGTTAAGGTAAGTTTTTTCCGGAATTCTTAAGCGCTGTTGTTGCGCTGGCGCCGCTTATCACGGCCCCTGAAAATGGGCATTTTGCTTTCACTTCCACGTAAAAGACGACCAATATTTTTCTGGTGTGTGAGCAACACCATCAATGCCACTGCAATGGCAAAAACCCGGTAAAGCGGATTATCTACATTAAATATCACGAGAATGAAAACAGGAAAAGCGACACTGGCCAGTATCGAACTCAGGGAAACAAAGCGGGTGAGATAAAGTACCAGCATAAAAATACCCACACAGCTAAGCGCTGTCCAGGGTGATATACCAAGCACCAGCCCAAATAAAGTGGCTACCCCTTTCCCACCCCTGAACTCTGCCCAGATCGGGAAGATATGCCCGATGACTGCGGCCAGTCCAAGACCAGTCTGGAGGTTTTGAAGATTCACTTCACTGTCTGCATATTCAGGTAAAAGAAGGGCGAGTTTAACGGCAATAATCCCTTTGAGCATATCCATCACCATCACCACCGTACCCCATTTAGGACCAAGTACCCGATAGGTATTGGTGGCACCGGCATTGCCACTGCCATAGTCTCTGATATCAATATCAAAGAAATGCCTGCTGACCCAAACCGAAGAAGGAATGCTGCCAATCAGATAAGCCAGAATAACCAACAAAAGTTCATTCATAGAAACCTGTCCTGAGAAAGGCAAAATTAGGTAAAAACCGGTTCAGGTAACATTAATTTAATCCATTGTTTACTTTGTGTTAATGCTTGAATATTAAGCAGATCCAGTTGTTCCGGGACTTTTTTCCCATGCTTGTTAAAGGAAACTGACCCGCTTTGGCGAGGATATCCGGTTCATCCTCTTCCAAAAGACCGCTCAGCACCAGTATACCTCCATTAGCGAGCTGATTGTTCAGGGACTCAAAATGATCCAGGATCACGTTTTTATTGATATTGGCAAGTATGATATCAAAGACCTGATCCTCAGGAAGCGCTTCTGCTTTTCCCAGATGGATCCGGCTGCATTGGTTACGATCCAGGTTTTCTGCCGCATTGCTGATACTCCAGTCATCATTATCAATAGCGACAATACTGCCGGCACCCAGTTTCTCCGCCAGGATGGCCAGGATACCGGTACCGGTTCCAAAATCAAATACCCTTTTTTCTTTAAATGAAAGCTCACGCATGGCCTGTAACATCATATGCGTGGTAGCATGGTGTCCGGTTCCAAAACTCATTTTTGGGGTAATCACAATTTCATGCTCCACCCCTTGTATTGGCTCATGAAAATCAGCCCGGATGCCTGCAAAATCATCAACAATCACCGGATCAAAATTGGATTCCCAGCTACTGTTCCAGTTCTGTTCAGCAATAGTTTGCACTGTAAAAGTCAGCTGATGCTGTGCAGCGATCTCCTGTACTAAATCAGGATCATAATGATCCGACACAATAAAGGCCTGAAGTGTTTGATCGGATTCCTCAAATCCATCAAAACGGGCAGCAGCCAGTTGCGCAATCAACATTTCCTGCTGTTCGGGTTGAATTTGCTGAAATGTGATCTGAATATATTGGGGCATTGCAAAAAGTTACGAAAATAAAAATAGCCTCATTGCTGAGGCTATTGTATAAAATGGTTGCAGGAATTATCCCTCTTGTTGCGGAGGTGTTTGCTGCTGTTCCCTTGACTGTTGTTCTGGTTTTGGGATCAGGGCCTTCCTTGACAATTTGAACTTACCTGATTTAGGATCTGTACCAATCAGTTTCACTTTCATGGGATCACCTTCCCTAACAATACCTTCCAGCGTTTCAAGGCGCTTCCAGCTGACTTCACTGATATGAACCAGACCTTGCTTACCAGGCAGGAATTCAACAAAGGCACCGAATGGCATGATGGATTTCACCACGGCATCATAAACATCACCTACAGTTGGAACAGCCACAATACCCTTGATCCAGTCAACGGCTTTGTCTACCCCTTCTTTGTTGATACTGAAGATGCTTACTTCACCCCTGTTGTTGATCTCTTCGAGGTTGATGGTGGTACCTGTTTCACGCTGAATTTCCTGAATCACTTTACCACCGGGCCCGATCACGGCACCAATATATTCTTTATCGATAAAGAGTTTCACCATTCTCGGTGCATGTGGCTTCACATCAGCCCTGGCAGCCGGGATACAATTGTACATGGCATCCAGGATATGTAAGCGTCCGTTACGGGCCTGATCCAGCGCTTGCTGCATCACTTCCATTTTCAGTCCGTCTACTTTAATATCCATCTGCACACCGCAAATACCATCACGGGTACCGGTTACTTTAAAATCCATATCACCCAGGTGGTCTTCATCACCCAGGATATCGGTGAGGATGGCAAATTTGTCACCCTTGGTGATCAGTCCCATGGCCACCCCACTCACGTGTTTGGGTACTGGTACTCCGGCATCCATCAGGGCCAGTGAACCGGCACATACGGTTGCCATTGAAGATGAACCATTGGATTCAAGAATATCACTCACAATCCTGACAGTATAAGGATAATCAGAACCGGGCATCATTTGTTTCAATGAACGCTGGGCCAGGTTACCATGTCCTACTTCCCGACGGCTCTGACCACGCATCATTTTCACTTCACCGGTAGAGAATGGAGGGAAATTATAGTGAAGGAAGAACTTGGAATCAACCGATTTTGCGGCACTTTCCACCAATATTTCATCTAAAGGAGTTCCTAAGGTAACTGTGCTGATTGATTGAGTTTCACCCCTTGTGAACAGGGCGGCACCATGTGGAGAAGGCAGGGCATCCACTTCCATATCCAGTGGTCTTACTGTTTCCAGGTTACGGCCATCCAGCCTTACTCTTTCGTCCAGAATCATATCTCTAACCACATCATACTGCAGATCGCCGTAGTAAGTGGAAGCAAGTTTTTTAGTCAGATCAGGCAGGCTTTCACCTTCAGCCACATTGAATTCTTTTTTCAGGAATTCATCCAGCTCGGTTTTAATAGCATCAAAACGATCACTGCGATCGTGCTTGCTGAGTCCGCCTTTGGCAACTTCGTATACTTTTTGTTTGGCGAAGCCATATACTTTTTCTTTCAGGGCTTCATCAGTAGCTGGCTTTTTATAATCCCGCTTGGCTTTTACACCAGCCATATCTCTGAGTTCTTCCTGCGCTTTTACCTGAATACGGATGGCATCATGAGCAATTTGAAGCGCTTTAACCAGATCTGCTTCGGCACATTCTTTTGCCTCACCTTCCACCATCATCAGGTTTTTTTCGGTAGCGGCAATCAGAAAGTCCATATCTGATTTTTCCATTTCTGTACGGCTCGGATTCACGACAAACTCTCCATTTACACGGGATACACGTACTTCAGAAATAATTTCCTTAATGGGAATATCTGAAACGGCCAGGGCTGCAGAAGCTGCGAGACAGGCCAGTGAATCAGGCATGATTTCAGGATCGCTGGAAATCAGGGTCACCAGCACCTGTACATCACATAAATAATCTTCGGGGAATAATGGACGAAGTGCCCTGTCAATCAAACGACTGGTCAGTACTTCATAATCGTTCAGTTTGGCTTCTCTTTTAAAGAAAGATCCGGGAATACGACCGGCAGCGGCGAATTTTTCCTGGTAGTCTACAGATAGAGGGAAAAAGCTCTGTCCTTCTCTTGGATCTTTATTGGCACAAACGGTAGCCAGGATCATGCATTTGCCCTGACTTACTGTTACCGCACCGTCGGCCTGGCGGGCCAAACGACCGGTTTCAATGGTTACCTCACGGCCACCACCGATATCAAATGTTTTACGTATGGGTTGTTGTAACATAGTTTTTAATTTTTAGGCGTCTGACAGATCATCTCCGCCATGACAAACAATCAGCAATTTTATTTGGAATCCGTTTACCGGTAGATCAGGAACACTATTAGAGAAAGCATTTGAAAATAAATTTTCTTCCGCATCAGCAGTTCGATTATCCTTTTTTATTTTAAAAGGCTGCTGTCCTAAAAACAGTTATTCCCAACATCAGTGTGACATTGGGAATAGCTTATATCTTGAGCTTCTGTATTTGAAGAAACCAAGGAGTAAAGACCTTTCCCAATATCCCTCAGGAACCGGGTTATTTCCTTAATCCAAGTTTCTCAATCAACTGGCGGTAACCAGTGAGGTTGTGCTTCTGCAGGTAGTTCAGTAAACGCTTACGTTTACCAACCAGTTGCATCAGACCGCGGTGTGTTGAGAAATCTTTTTTATTTGATTGAAGGTGGCCGCTGATCTGGGCAATCCTTTCAGTGAGGAGGGCAATCTGACCTTCAATGGAACCGGTATTGGCAGCGGAACCGGCATAGGTGGTTAATACTTCTGCTTTTTTTTCTTTTGTAAGGGGCATCTTTTTACTTTTTAAATTTCATCCGATTTTTTGACATCTAATATTTAAGGCGGCAAAGGTAAGACAGATTTGCGGAACAGCAAAAGGTTTGCGGGCTATTTTTCCGCTCAATTTCCCGGCGTCAACGCTGGTTATCAATGCTTAACCTACATTTGCAGGCATGGAACTATCCCAGGACACCCGCAATATACTGGGTCTGCAACTGCCAACCGATCCAAGATGGGTCAACCTGGCCGGGATTTCCCTTCAGGAGATCCTCACCGATCATGCTTTTTGTGAACAGAAGGCCGCCACTACCTGTATCACCCTCGTACAACGCTACAGCGATAAAACAGAACTGGTCAAAGCCCTCTCCCCCATTGTAACCGAAGAATGGGGCCATTTCAGACTGGTACTGGCTGAACTTCATAAACGCGGACTTAGTCTGGGCCGGCAAAGAAAAGATGAATACGTGAATGCCTTGCTGGGTTTTCAGCAAAAAGGGGGGCATTGGGAGGGCCGGATGCTCGATCAGTTACTCACCATGGCCCTGATTGAAGCCCGAAGCTGCGAAAGGTTCAAAAGATTAAGCGAAGGCC
Organism: Chitinophagaceae bacterium; assembly: GCA_016720745.1. Classification (GTDB taxonomy): domain Bacteria; phylum Bacteroidota; class Bacteroidia; order Chitinophagales; family Chitinophagaceae; genus JJ008. Next base: position 994,428 of record JADKKA010000022.1, read on the forward strand.
TGCAGGATGATTATCTGCAACAATTCTACCGCCGCTTCATGGAAAGCGAGGCCGGTCATTATACCCTCTTTATTGAGCTTGCCGAAACTTACCTGGATAAAGAAAGAGTCCGCCACCGCTGGAAAGAATGGCTGGCTTTCGAGGCTACAGTGATGCAGCAGCTGGAGGTTCGGGGAGACAGGATACATTGAGTTGAGAGCTGAGAGTTGAGAGTTGAGAGTTGAGAGTTGAGAGTTGAGAGTTGAGAGTTGAGAGTTGAGAGTAATAAAATTGGGAGTTAAAATTAAGTAGGAAATTTCAAAATGTGAATGCACCAATATCCAATTCCTAATACCCAATACCTAATACCTAATCCCCTCCCCAATTCCCGCAATCGGTTGAACCATACAATCCCGCCTTCATTCCCTATTTTCATACCCTGATGCAACAGTATATTCCAGCAAAAGTGTTGAAAGCTTTTATTCCGGATTTACAGGAGGAAACAGATTCGGTTCAGATAAAAAGAATCGGCAATGGACTGATCAATCATTCCTATCAAATCAGTTACCGGCAATTACCTGATTTTTTCCTGCAAGAAATCAATACTACTGTTTTTGAAAACCCCGAGTGGTTGCAAGAAAATTATATGCAGATCTGGCAGTATGCCGAATCTGAATTTACCGGATTACGATTACCTGCACCACTGTTTTGCGGTGATCTCAGGACATTATACAAAGACAACCAGGGGCATTTTTGGCGGGCATTTGAATTCATAGAAAATTGTAAAACCATTTCAACAGCAGAAAAACCGGCGCAGGCTAAAGCAACAGCAAGAGCTTTCGCCCGGTTTACACTGGCACTGGAAGAAATGAATACTGATTTATTAAAAGAAGTAATCCCGGGTTTTCATGATCTGAGTCTCCGGTTCCGGCAATTTGAAGCATCACTACAAACAGAATTATATGAACGGATGGCAATAGCTATTGACCTGGTGAAGGAACTGAAAGAAAGAGAGCGCTATTGTCATTTTTTTGAGATCATCACTTCTTCGGATGAATTTCCTCAGCGGGTGATGCACCATGATGCAAAGATCAGCAATGTACTTTTTCATGAAAAAACCGGGAAAGTGATTTGCCCGGTCGATTATGATACCGTGATGCCGGGATATTATTTCTCTGACCTGGGAGACATGATCCGCTCCATGACCAGTGCAGCCGAAGAGAATCAAACGGCTGAGCCGGTAATCCGCAAAGCATTTTATGAAGCGATCGTAACCGGTTATACAGATGTACTGGGCGGCATCCTCACCGCATCAGAAAGAAAATACATTCATGCTGCTGGTTTGCTGATGATTTATATGCAAAGCCTACGATTTCTCACCGATTACCTGAACGGGGATATTTATTATCAGGTTAGTCATGAAAGCGAAAACCTGGAAAGAACCCGGAATCAGCTCGCCCTGCTGAAAAACCTGGAACATTTCCTGCAACAGGAGTATCAGTTCGTGATCTGAAGCTCACAAACCCCTTCACTGACAGCAGCTGCAAAAATGCCGGGTGCATAACCAATTTGCTGCGTGTAATGATCCAGTAATTTTTCACTGAAGTCTTCAATTTTGTTTTCCTGTACCAGGGCAATGGCACAGCCCCCAAAGCCGGCACCAGTCATACGGGCACCGATACATCCCGGGTAGTCAGTACAAAAATCAACAATGGTATCCAGTTCTTTTCCGGATACTTCATAATCATATCGCAGGGAATGATGAGAGGCGTATAATAATTTTCCGAACAGTTCCATATCTCCGGTTTGCATGGCTATCACCGCATCCTTCACCCGCTGGTTTTCACTGATCACATGGGTGGCCCTTTTTTCGAGTACGGGATTATTCACCATGTACCGATTGACTTCCCAATCCGCCAGACTGGCATCACATAAATGCTGAATAGAAAGTTCCTGCTTCAGCAGTTTTAATGCTGCCCCGCATTCGGTGAACCTTTCATTGTATTTAGATTCCGCCAGGCTGCGTTGTTTATTCGTGTTAATAATCAGTAAAGAATAGTTGGCTGTTTTAAAAGGAATATACTCATACCCCAGGTTATCGCAATTCAGCAGAATCGCATGATCCTTTTTTCCCATGGCCACGGCAAACTGATCCATGATACCACAATTGACCCCGATAAAATGATTCTCGGCATCTTTGGCAAGAAGGGCGATATCCTTCTTATCAATATCCAGTCCGAAAAGAGAAGAAAGCGCAAACCCCATCAGCACTTCGATTGAGGCAGAAGAAGAAAGCCCTGCACCAATGGGCAGATTCCCATAAAATAAAAGATCCAGACCGGAAAGGTCATGTCCATCCTGCAGGATCCGGTCCACTACTCCCAATGGGTAGTTAAACCATTCAGCACCCGTTTTGCTGTAAGAGGATTGCAGGTGCAGATCGGCTGTTTCCGGGAAGTTGAGACAATGAAAACGGAAACGTTTATCATTGTTTTTGGCAACTGCCAGGTAGGTACCCATGGATATTGCACAAGGCAGTACCTGTCCGCCATTATAATCTATATGCTCCCCGATCAGGTTGATCCGGCCCGGGCAAAAAAATAACTGCTCCGGATTTCGGGAAAATAAACGATTGAATTCTCTTTTTAATTCACTGGCATGTATCTGATGTGTTGTCATTTTTGGGGTCTTGATCATTACTATATAATCTGGCAAAAAAAACAGAGAGACCGATTTTTCGTCTGATATATTGAGCCAGTATGCATCCGGTAATTGCTCCTGCAGTAAGCAAGATAATCAGGATTTGCTGATCCCCGGCGAACAAACCCGTAATACCTAATATTAAAACCGGACAAAAAAAAACCTGGAACCAGTAGAGGATGGTAACCATCCACATCAGGTATGATTTGAAAAATAATGGATCTCTTCTTTCAGATTTAAAAAAGGATACTGCTGCTGTACCTGTTTTACCTTTTCCAGGCTTTGTAAAAGGAATTGCCGGTGGGCATTTGTTCCGGGTTGTAAAGGCCGGTGTTTTCGGGCATTGATGATCTGCCTGATTTCCTTCATCAGTAACCGGCTCTCTTCTGCAATACAGCTGTCCGTGAATTTTTCCAGTACATAGGAAGTAGCCGGATAGTTCGGGTGAACCAGGTCAATATCATAGAAACGGTAATCCCGGAGTACATCGATCACCAGTTCATAGGCTGGAAAATAATAAGTGTTTTCCATCGATGATACAATCTGGTGGACCGCTTCAATCAGCCGGGCCTTGCTACGGTTGTTCTCCACGACTCCATCCCGGATATGCCGGACCGGACTGATGGTAAAGATGATTTGTAATGCCGGATTCATTTGACGGATTTCCCCAATACAATTGTGTAGCATATCAACGATCGCACTTATTTCAAGCATCTCCTTTCTAAACCAGGAAGCCGGGGCCCGGTGGCAATTGGCAACCCTGCTATTTACTCCGGCAGTAGCCCGATCTGCCTCTTCGGTTAAGGCATAACTGAACGCCGAACCCAGGGTTATCACCAGCCAGTTGGCGGATTTTAAGCAATCATGGGCCTGTTCCTGCGATACATTGATTAGTTGCAAGGCGGCCTCCCTGCTGGTATGAGAATACCTGGAATGATGATCCCAGCTGTACCAGACTTCATTCAAAAGGAAAAGGTCTTCTTCTTGATATATTTTTTTATCCTTATAAGCCAGCAGGCTTTTACAAACGGCATCAGGTCCAAACAGAATGCCATTCGGATTTTGCAGAACATCAAACTTGAGCGCCGCAAGAGAATTGCCAATATGTTCTGTGAAACAGGAGCCTGTCAGCAGGATCTTATCCCGGTATTGGATGGGTTGGGGATGTTTTTTCAGGTCTATATTGAGGAGAAAATCCATAGAAAAATTTCAAGATACAGGAAACAAGAAACAAACAAGATACAAGAAACAAATAGCAAAGAAAAAATACAAGAAGCAAGAAACAAATGACAAAGAAAAATTTCAAGAAACAAATAACAAAGAAATTAAAATTTGAAAAATAAAACCAGTGCTAAAATTCAGCGTTTGAGATTTGATTTGTCAACAGCGTTCCGTTTAATAGTACAGCGGTTTTTATCTTCCCTTTTAATTTATTTTGCTTCTTGTGTCTTGTTTCTTGATATTTTCAGACAAATATTTCCCCCGCGATGGCTAAACTCATTTTCAAAGCTTCCTGATCAATTCCTGTACGGATACCCTTTTCACCGAAATAATCAATCAACCATTCGGTATTCATATTCCCGACCAGTTCATCATCGGCCATGGGGCAACCACCGATACCTTTGAGTGCGCCGTCAAACCTTTTGCAACCCGCTTTAACAGCAGCATCCAGTTTCTCCTGCCAGTTCTCCACCGTGGAATGCAGATGTACACCTATTTCCGTTCCGGGTAATGACTCAACCAGGTAACTGGTCATATCGTATACCTGCTCCGGAGTTGCCATACCTACCGTATCAGCCAGTGAAAGGATTCCGATATCCATTGCCACCAGTTGGTTGGCCCATTCAAATACAATTTCTTCATCCCATGGATCCCCATAAGGGTTGCCGAAACCCATGGACAAATAAACCACAAGTTGCTTACCCGTTTTAATGCAGAGATTTTGGATATCTTCTACCCTTCCCAGTGATTCTTCCATGCTGGAATGTGTATTGCGCTGCTGGAAGGTTTCAGAAACGGAAAAGGGAAACCCCAAATACTGAATGGCTTCAGACACAGAAGCTTCTTCTGCCCCCCGGAAATTAGCAACAATGGCCAGTAAGCGCGAAGTGCTGCTGCTGAGATCAAGTCCCCTGAGTACTTCAGCTGTATCGGCCATTTGCGGGATAGCTTTGGGGGAAACAAAACTTCCAAAATCAATTGTATGAAACCCCACTTTCAGGAGGGAATTGATATACCTGATTTTTTGTTCCGTGGGTATATGTTTTTTCCAGCCCTGCATGGCATCACGGGGACATTCAATCAATTTGATGGCAGGATGCGTTGTCATTTAGAATCTTTGCTTCATTGCTTCATATAGAATCATTCCCGTCGCCACACTTACATTCAAACTCTCAAATTCCCCTTTCATCGGAATTTTAATTTTCTCATCACAAATCTTCATCACAGCCGGATAGATTCCTTTTTCCTCACTGCCCATCACAATCGCAGACGGAATGGAGAAATCGGCATCGGCAATATTTCTTTCCGCTTTCATATCTGCTGCAAAAACGCGGATCCCATTCAGGTGCAATTCATCGATCGCTTTCATGAGGCTGTTCACCCGGCAAACGGCTATTTTTTCCAGCGCACCTGCAGAAGTGAGGATGGCATCCTCATTCAGTGCCCCCACTCCTTTATCCGGTATAATAATCGCATGCACTCCAGTGCACAAGGCAGTCCGGGCAATGCCTCCGATATTGCGGATATCTGTTATGCCATCCAGGATCAGGAATAAAGGCGGTTCCCCGCTTTCCGTGACAAAAGAAATCACATCCTGCAAATCCTGGTAATGCACTTTGGCGATTTGAGCCACCACTCCCCCATGCCCGGTGATATTAAAACCATTCAGTTTGGCAACAGGAACATAATTGATGGGGACGGCGTTTTGTGCGGCCAGTTTTTTTACGGCAGCAATTTCCTGTCCGAGCGCCCTGTTGTCCAGATAAATCCGGTCCAGTTGCATGCCTTCTTCCATGGCCTGAATAACAGCAGCCGGTCCGATAACCAGGGAGCTTTTCTTGGGTCTTTGGGGATGTCTGAAATTTTTCACGTCACAAATGTATAAACAAAAAACCCTGAAAGATGGTGAATCCTTCAGGGTCCTGATTTCCTTTTAAAAAGGAGATTGAAAATTGATTATTTCAAACCGAAAGCCTTTTTCACTTTCGATACATAGTCCAGTTTCTCCCAGGTAAAGAGTTCCACTTTTCTGGTGACCGATTTTCCATCAGGTGATGTAAAGGTCTTTTCTACTACTTCAGGGATACGGCCCATATGACCATAAGCAGCAGTTTCACTGTAGATCGGGCTGCGGAGTTTCAGGCGCTGTTCGATAAAATAAGGGCGCATATCAAAAATGCCTTCTACAATTTTGGCAATCTGACCATCATTCAGGTCAACTTTAGCCGTGCCATATGTATTCACATTGATGCTGGTGGGTTTTGCCACACCAATGGCATAAGAAACCTGTACCAGTACCTCACTGCAGAGACCGGCCGCCACCAGGTTTTTGGCAATATGACGGGTAGCATAGGCTGCAGAACGGTCCACTTTGGAAGGGTCTTTACCACTGAAAGCTCCACCACCATGTGCACCTTTACCACCGTAAGTGTCAACAATGATTTTACGGCCGGTAAGACCGGTATCACCATGCGGTCCACCGATCACGAATTTACCGGTTGGGTTTACATGGTATTTGATATCATCATTGAAAAGACGGGCGTATTGTTTATATTTTTTCTTCACGCGGGGGATCAGGATATTGATCACATCGCTTTTGATCTTGGCCAGCATTTTGGATTCATTGTCAAAATCATCATGCTGGGTAGAAATAACGATGGCATCAATCCGCACCGGTTTATTATTATCATCATATTCCAGTGTTACCTGGCTTTTCGCATCCGGGCGCAGGTAAGGCATTTTGGAATTTTTCTCGCGACGAATGGCCGCCAGTTCAATCAGCAGGTTATGCGCCAGATCCAGTGCAAGGGGCATATAATGCTCAGTTTCGTTGGTGGCATAACCAAACATCATTCCCTGGTCACCGGCACCCTGATCTTCTTTCTTTTTCCTTTCCACACCCTGATTGATATCAGAGGATTGTTCATGGATAGCAGATAATACACCGCATGAACTGGCTTCGAACATATATTCACTCTTGGTATAACCGATTTTGCGGATCACTCCACGGGCAATTTCCTGTACATCCAGATAGGCCCTGGATTTTACTTCACCAGCCAGCACCACCTGTCCGGTAGTTACCAGGGTTTCACAGGCCACTTTGGATTGTGAATCAAAAGCCAGAAAATTGTCAATAAGGGCATCTGAAATCTGGTCAGCCACTTTATCAGGATGGCCTTCACTAACAGACTCGGATGTAAATAAATAAGGCATGGGTTATTTTTTAAGTTTATGCTTGCATACATGCGTTGCAGCGGTCGCAAAGATAAGGGCAGGGTGCCTATGAAAAAAGTCCCGCCGGGGGCAGGACTTTTAAACATATCTTAATAACTCATCAGAGTTTGGAATACACGATACGAAGCCTCATCCGCTGAGTAGGATGGTTACCACCTCCTAGTCTTACTCTGCCATTTGCAATGGAAGTACCTACATAGACGCCTGCCAGGTCAAAATCTGTCCCCAGCAATTTGGCTTTACCATTGAAGGTGAGTGGAGAATAGAGCCTGAGGTCGTAAGAAGTCTGGGTACCTCTGACAATATGCTGCACATACCTGGTCACATTGAACTTCCAGATCTTGATCGTCCTGCCAAAAGGATCTTTTCCATCTTCAGGTACAACCCCAAATCCTGTCAGGTCCAGATTACTGGTACTCGGTGAAAGGTCAAGAGATGCAGGCAGGGTCCTGAATTTATTATTACCAGAAATAGAAGGATCAAATGCATCCAGGAATAAAGTTGAGGGAGGTGTCAGCAAATCATCAAGCGGGTCGTAAACCTGTTCCATGATCAGCTCGGCTCTGTGTACCACCCGATTACTGATGGCGGGCAAATCAGGTATTTTAATATTAGCATAAGTGCCCGGTGTTTTCTGAATATATACCAGCGGGGCTTCCAGTACCTGCCCAGCTGCAGCTGCTACCGGACTACCACTGTAATCTCGTTTTACATAATTGGCAGTCTGGCACTCATCATAGGATGTGAAATAAGTAACATTCAGGGAATCCAGCGAGCCTGATTTCTTGGGCATTTTATAATAAAAGGCCAGTTTGGTATTGGCATTTCCGCTGAAATTAAAGCCCATGATCGCATTACCGGAGCTGACAGACCGCACCGCAAACCCTTTGAAATAGGTTTTAAAAGCAGAGTCTGAACGATAGGCATTGGTAGTATCATAATTCAACATCCGTCGCGCAAAATTGGTATCCAGTTTAATACGCATCTGGCCTGCTGTGGTATCGCGGAAAACCTTTACAGAATCGTCTAATCTGCTGGGGAACACGAGCTGACCACCCGGATTAAGCTGGGCGCCATAAGTAAGCGGTTGTTGCCGGATTAAATAGGCGGAATCTTTTTTAAATGCCTGTGTCAGTTCATACACATTGATCGTCTGGGGAATCGTTGAATCGCCATACCGGCCGGCATATCCCAGCACTAAAACCACAGAATCCAGTACCAGACTGTCTTTCCGGGGAAAAGGATAAGTGCCGTTGGTAAAAAATCCACTTAATTCCGGTTTCAGTTCAAAAAACAACTGGGCATCTGTTTTCCCAAAAAGCGGATCGCTGTTGATCAGTCCTAAAAATTGCTGGTCAGTTGAAATAACCCTTAATGAGTCGTTCAGAATGCCAAATGTATCATTGAAAGCCTGTACACGGAGACTGGAATCAAACGTATTGATATTGTCAATCGGGGGGATCAAACCACCACCCACATCCGTAAAATCATTGATTCTTCTGCAGGAACTAATCAGGGCTACTGCAGCTAAAAAGAACAGCGAAAATTGGAGTACCGGGTAACGTTGCTTCACAAAACTGGTTTAGAAATGGTAAGTGATTTTATTTGCCCGCAAGGTCGCTATAGAGTTGTAAATAGTCTGTTAAATCTCCTTCCGGATCAAATTGCAAAGTCTTCTTACCCCGCACTTTAGAGAATTCTTCCAGTAATTTTTTATCCACTTTCTCAGCCCCGAATGTAATGGCATCAGCATAGCTGGCACCACCCCGGAAAATAGCTGTATTGGTTCCTTCTTTATATAGTTCCAGGTCTTTTTCTTTAATTGAAGCGTGGATCAGGGCCTTTTTAATAAAGCCTGCACCCAGTTTCTCTTTAAACGTATTCTGGCCTACGGTGTACACAATCTTACTGTGGGCAAATACCGGTTCCTTTTTATAAACTGTTTTGAGATAAGCAGGAATCAGACCGGTCATCCAGCCACTACAATGGATAATATCAGGAGGCCAGCCGAATTTCTTCACGGTTTCAAGGGCTCCCTTGCAGTAAAAGATGGTTCGGAGGTCATTGTCCTCAAACCACTTTTCATTTTCGTCATGAAAAATGAACTTTCTTTTGAATAACTCCTCATTATCGAGAAAATAAACCTGCAAACGGGCGCTGGGAAGAGAGGCCACTTTGATTTGCAGGGGAAGATCATCATTGTCCACCGAAACATTGATACCGGAGAGCCTGACCACTTCATGCAGCCTGTGACGACGTTCGTTGATCACCCCAAACCGGGGCATGATACAACGGACTTCAAAATTATTGTCGTTAGCTTTGATCGCCAGCTTATTCACAATTTCTGAAAACTCAGTCAACTCCAGGTAGGGTGACATTTCATTAGCGATGAATAAAATTCTTTTCTTTGCTGACATTGGTGTTCTTTGTTTTAATCCCTTTTATAAAAGGCAGCAAAGGTAACAATTTTAAGCTGAATTGAAGTGATTCTCATCAATTCTCCCGCAAACGGTTATAGAAATGATTTTATTTAAAAAAATAACTGACCTCCGTAACTGGCTTGAGAGTCAGCGAAAAAACGGAAAAAGTATAGGTTTTGTGCCTACTATGGGTGCCCTTCATCAGGGTCATTTATCCCTGATTGAAACTTCAAAGCAGAAGGCCGAAGTCACTGTCTGCAGCATTTTTGTAAACCCCACCCAGTTCAATGACCCGGCGGATTTCAGCAAATATCCGGTGACCATTGAAAAGGATATTGAACTGCTGGCAGCAGCCGGCAGCACTGCCCTTTTCCTGCCCGATGTGCCAGAAATCTACCCCAATGGCAGGCCCGAAAGCAAGAAATATGAACTGGGCTACCTGGAAACGGTCTTGGATGGGTCCAGCCGGCCCGGTCATTTTCAGGGCGTATGCACGGTGGTTGAGCGCCTGCTTGAAATTGTGGCGCCGGATCATTTGATGCTGGGGCAGAAAGATTATCAGCAATGTCTCGTGATAACCCGCTTACTGGCATTAATGGGAAATGCCGGTAACGGGATCCAAATCCACATCTGCCCTACCCTTCGGGAAGAAAACGGACTGGCCATGAGCAGCCGGAATATGCGATTGAATGAGGCAGACCGGGAAAAAGCAGCATTGATCCATCAAAGCTTATTACAGATCCGGGAGGAACTGCAACCTGGTGAGTTGGCACCACTCAAACATAAAATTTCCGGGCTCCTGTCCAGCGATGGTTTCCAGCCCGATTATGTTGAACTGGCCAATGCCAAAACCCTGGCCCTGGTGGAGGTTTGGGATGGGAAAGAAGAACTGGTAGCCCTGATTGCTGCCTTTCTATCAGGCGTGAGGCTAATCGATAATATGCTTGTTCACAAAGCAACAGAATGATTTAGTAATTTGTACCCCTATCGAAAACATGAATAAGCGACTCCGCACCATACTTCAGTATATTATATTCTTAGGCCTGGGGATTTTATTTGCCTGGCTCTCCCTGAAAAACCTGGATCAGGAAAAACTGGCCAAGATCAAAACAGCATTTGCGAATGCCCGTCACTGGCTGATCATTCCGGTTTTTGTGATTCTCTTTCTGAGCCATTATGTAAGAGCCATGCGTTGGAGACTCCTCATTGGTTCCCTGGGCTACAGCAGTTCAAAGATGAATGCTTTTTTTGCCGTGATGATCGGATACCTCGTGAACCAGGGAGTACCCCGTTTAGGTGAGGTCATGAAATGCACGGTACTCAGCCGATATGAAAAGATTCCGGTAGATAAATTGATTGGTACTATCATCCTCGAAAGAATTATTGATGCGCTAACCTTGCTCCTGATTTTCGGGATCACCCTGGCCATACAGCCTGATCTTTATTCAAGGATCATGGACACTTTCTTCCATACCAAACAAAGCGGTAGCACCGGTTCAGCATCTTATTCCTGGATCATGCTGCTGGTGCTGGCACTGGGGCTGATCGCGCTCCTGATCTGGATGTTTATCCGGAAAAAAACACCGGGGGATGTTTGGGCCATTATAAAAAATATCGGCTGGAGAATGGCGGAAGGCGTTGGAGCCATCAGGCACCTGAAAAAGAAATGGTCCTTTATCTTTTTAACGATTGCACTCTGGACCCTGTATTTTCTTGGCGGTTATATCGGTTTCATGGCCTTCCGGGAAACTGAAATCTATGGCATACGGGAAGCATTCACGATTCTCTCCGCAGGCAGTATCGGTATGGTGGCTTCTCCCGGAGGTATTGGAGCCTATGCCTTCATGATTGAAAAAACGATGATGCTGTACGGATTAAATGAAGCGATCGCCACTGCCTTTGGCTGGATTCTCTGGCTGGCTACTACAGCGGTGATCGTCTTTGGTGGTATTATTAGTTTTGTCGCCATTCCATTTTATAATAAAAAAAGAAATCTTGAAAAGAGCTGACCTGATTCCTTCCAGGATCCTGACCCTGGATCAAGCCGCCAGAAAAGCCGGAGCGCTTAGACTGAGCGGAAAAAAGATAGCATTTACCAATGGGGTATTTGATATCCTTCATCAGGGGCATATTTTCTCCCTGTCGGAAGCTGCCAAAACAGCCGATTTCCTTTTTGTCGGTCTCAATGCAGATGCGTCTGTAAAACGGCTCAAAGGAGAAAGTCGCCCGGTGAATTCACAGGAATCGAGGGCCATCCTGCTCGCATCCCTGCTCATGGTAGATGCCGTAGTGATTTTTGAAGAAGATACGCCATTGAATCTGATCACAGCCATCATGCCGGATGTACTGGTGAAAGGTGGCGATTATACAATTGACCAGGTAGCGGGTGCCAAAGAAGTGATCGGCAATGGCGGACAGGTCATCATCAATCCGATACTGGAAGGTTTCTCCAGCACCACCCTGATTGAAAAAATGAAGGGGCATCGTCCGGGCTGATAAAACTTAATATTTGTCTCTTTACCGGATTCTTATCTTTATTTAAACCTGAAAATTCATACTATGTCTCATCCTCATCCAAAGCGCAAGACCATCGCAAGGGATATCAGCTGGCTCGCTTTTAATGCCAGGGTTCTGCAGGAAGCTGCCGACCTGAGTGTTCCTTTGCGGGAGCGGATTCGTTTCCTCGGTATTTTTTCCAATAACATGGATGAGTTTTTCCGGGTCAGGGTGGCTACTCTTCGCCGGATGATTCAGTTTGGCAATAAAGCCAAAATGCACCTGGAGAATAACCCCCAGGAGATTATTGATGAAATCCAGATGAATGTACTGAACCAGCAGGGAGAGTTCAACAGGATCTGGGAAGAAGTATTGAAAGAACTGAACCAGCAAAAGATCTTCCTGAAAACCGAAAAAGAACTGAACAGCGAACAGCGTGAATTTGTAAGAAATTATTTTGAAGAAGAAGTAAGTTCTGAAGTCATTCCCCTGATGATCGAAAGCATTCCGGAATTCCCGGCCCTCCGTGATAAATCGATTTACCTCGGTGTAGTGATGTGGAAAAAGGAAAGTGCGCTGAAAAGAAAATATGCCCTGATCGAAGTACCCAGCCGTACCCAGGGTCGTTTCAAAATACTTCCCTCTCCCCGACCCGATGAAACCCATATCATCCTGCTGGAAGATGTAATCCGCTTTAACCTGCCTGATATTTTTTCTTATTTCGGGTATGACCAATACCAGTCACATATTTTCAAAGTAACCCGTGATGCTGAAATTGATATCGATGAAGATATCTCTACCAGTATTATTCAGAAACTGGAAAAGGGGATCAAGAACCGCCGGAAAGGACAACCTGTTCGTTTTGTGTATGACCGGGAAATGGATCCGGGTCTGCTCGAATACCTGGTCAGGCGGCTCAACCTTACTAAACGGGATAACCTGATACCGGGCGGTCGTATCCATAATTTCCGTCACTTCATGGATTTTCCCGAACATGTGTTCAAAGAAAAAAGGAACCGCAAAAAGCCTTTTGATCATCCGCTCCTGACAGAACGCAGGGTATCGGATGTGATCATGGAAAGAGATATCCTCTTGCATTTCCCCTATCACTCCTTCATGCCCCTGATTGATCTGATCCGGGAAGCAGCATTTGATCCGGATGTGACTACCATCAAGATCACCTGTTACCGGCTGGCCCCGCAATCTAAAATCATCAATGCCCTGATTAATGCAGTCCGGAATGGCAAAGAAGTAGTGGTGGTGATTGAATTGCGGGCGAGATTTGAAGAAGAAGCCAATATTGAATGGAAGAACAGGCTGGAAGAAGAAGGCGCCAAAGTACTGGTGGGTATTCCCAATATGAAAGTACATGCCAAGATCTGTTCCATCAGGAAAAAAACAAAGGACAATAATTTCAACTGGTATGGGTTTGTCAGTACCGGCAACCTGAACGAACGGACTGCCAAAGTATATGCCGATCATTGCCTGCTGACTTCTAACCAGAAGATCATGGGTGACGTGAACAGGATTTTTAATTACCTGGAACAGCCTAAAACCAATGCCGCTTTAATGCGTGATTGCAAATTCATCATCCCCAGTCCGTCCATCGTTAAAAAAGAAATGCTTCGCCTGATTGATGAAGAAATCAAAGCGGCCCGGAAAAGAAAGCCAGCCGCCATAACGCTGAAGATGAATTCTCTTTCTGACGAAGACCTGATTCAGAAATTATATGAAGCCGCCAGGGCCGGTGTTCAGCTAAAGCTGATTATCCGCGGTATTTATTGTATGTACTCGGAACATAAAAAATTTGAAATCCCGGTACGTGCCATCAGTATAGTTGATGAGTACCTGGAGCATGCCCGTGTGTGGGTATTTCACAACCGGGGCAAAGAGAAAGTTTATATATCTTCGGCCGACTGGATGTTACGCAACCTGGAACACCGGGTAGAAGTAACCTGCCCTGTGTGGAATGATGAATTAAAAATGGAGCTCAAGGAAATCCTGAATATACAGCTCCAGGATAATGTGAAGGCAAGATGGCTCGATAACCAGTTGAACAATGAATATGTGACAACGACCCGAAAAAAAATTCGTTCCCAGGTGGAGACCTACAATTATCTGTACAAAAAAACACAGGCACTGAGTGAGACTGGCAGCAATTGATATCGGTAGTAATGCGGCAAGATTACTGATTACGGATGTGATACCGGGATTGCAGGGCGAACCTGAATTCATCAAAGTAGTACTGGTAAGGGTACCGCTGCGTTTGGGATTTGATGTGTTTGACAAAGGAGAAATTTCTCCGGGCAAATCCGATAAGATCATCAAAACAATCAAGGCCTACAAATTACTGCTGGATGTATATGAAGTAAAACACCTGAAAGCCTGCGCCACTTCTGCCATGCGGGATGCGGTAAATGCCCCGGAGATTATTAAAAAAGTACAAACTGAAACGGGCATAGGCATTGAAGTAATTACTGGTGACCAGGAAGCTTCCCTGATTTATGAGAATCATATTGCGGAAAATTTATCCGTTGAGGAATCCTATCTCTATATTGATGTGGGCGGCGGCAGTACAGAACTGACTTTTTTCAGTGATGGGAAAATGGTCTTTAAAAAATCATTTAACATTGGAACCATCCGACTGCTCAAAAACCAGGTGACCGAAGCAGCCTGGGATGAGATGAAGGAGTTTATTCGAAATAAAACAAAGGGTTACCACCATGTTACAGCTATCGGATCCGGTGGAAATATCAACAAGATCTTTTCTATATCAAAAAGAAAAGAAGGCAAGGCCCTTACCCTTGAATTATTGCGGGATTATTATAAAGAATTCAGCAACCTCTCCCTCTCCCAGCGAATCACCCTGCACAAACTCAGGGAAGACCGGGCCGATGTCATCGTTCCTGCCCTGCTGATTTATATTAATGTGATGCGCTGGGCAGATGCACAGGAAATCTTTGTTCCCAAGATTGGTCTCGCCGACGGTCTGATCCATAATTTATATGAGGAAGTGAAATTGAGAGAACTGGAAGTGTGAGTGGCTAGTGGCTAGTGGCTAGTGGCTAGTGGCTAGTGGCTAGTGGCTAGTGGCTAGTGGCTAGTGGCTAGTGGGGAACGGGAGGTTCTAAGACGTTATTGTTTAAAGCACTCAAATCTTCTGAGGAAATCTCAATATCTTAATATCTTAATATTTATACCCATCGCCTTCGCTTAGACTACTGCGATTAAAGAAATTCCTAATAACTAATACCAAATACCATTCTCCATCATGTCAGACAATAAGGAAATTAAAAAAGTAACCACCAACACGCTCCTGAAAATGAAACAGGCCGGTGAGAAGATTGCCATGCTGACGGCTTATGATTTTTCATTTGCCCGAATCATTGATGGAGCCGGTATTGATGTGATCCTGGTGGGTGACTCTGCTTCCAATGTAATGGCCGGACATGAAACCACACTCCCTATCACACTGGAGCAAATGATCTACCATGCCCAGTCTGTTATCAGGGGTATCAATCGTTGCCTGGTGGTGGTTGACCTGCCATTTGGCCATTATCAGTCTAATCCGGACGTGGCACTTGCTTCTGCTATTCGTATCATGAAAGAAACCGGCGCTCATTCTGTAAAACTGGAAGGTGGAGAAGAAATATTGGAGTCAGTGAAGAAAATTGTTTCAGCCGGTATTCCGGTGATGGGTCACCTGGGACTGACCCCGCAATCTATTTATAAATTCGGTACCTATACCGTCAGAGCCAAGGAAGAAGCAGAAGCCAATAAATTAAGACAGGATGCCAAACTATTGGAGGAAGCTGGTTGCTTTGCCATTGTACTGGAAAAAATACCCGCTACCCTCGCCACTGAAGTAACCAATAGTTTACATATCCCCACTATTGGTATCGGTGCCGGTGGCGGTTGTAACGGACAGGTTTTGGTGATGCATGATATGCTCGGTATCAATACAGAATTTAATCCCCGGTTTTTAAGACGCTATCTTGACATACATGAAATGGCGACCAAGGCCGTACAGCAATATATCAATGATGTAAAAGCTTCGGACTTCCCCAACCAACAGGAACAATACTGAATTGTAAAGTGTTTGTCAGCTTACACCAGTAAACGGGTTTCCCTGTTTTCGCCCCCTTATTTTTGCGCCCGGAACAGATCGAATAGAGATCATCAAAAAAATGTTTATGGGTCGCCGAATTTTATTTGTCATTATTTCCTTTTTCTTTTTAATAACCGGAATCAAAGCACAGGATAGCATCCAGGAACTGAGCAATATCACCATAACTGCCAGTTTACTGCAACAACAACAAAAAGAAACCGGAAGAAATGTGATCAGTATCCGGGGGGATTATTTTAATGCCCTTGCCGTCCATTCATTGGATGAATTATTACGCTACCTGCCCGGAGTGGAAGTGCAGCAAAGAGGTCCACAGGGAGCACAAAGCAATATCATTTTACGTGGGGGCACTTTCCAACAGGTACTGGTGATTATTGATGGCATCCGTTTAAATGATCCCTTAACCGGTCATTTCAACAGCTATATACCTTTGAATCCTGCTGAAATTGAAAGAATAGAAATCCTGAAAGGATCTGCGGCGGCCATCTACGGATCAGAAGCCGTTGGTGGCGTGATCAATATTATCAGCCGCAGTTTTCATCAGCAGTCCTTCCAGCCCAAAAAAGAATTCCGGGGTAGATTGGCTGCCGGTGAATATGCGTTGCTGAATGGAGAAGCATATGGCCGGATTGCGACTGCCAAATCAGTTTTTACGGCAGGACTGCAGTCCAATAATGCCAACGGGCCCGCACTCCGCGGTACAGATGGCTTTTTTCATCTGCACAATGCCAATATATCTATGGCAACACAGCTCAGCAAAAACTGGATCATCCGATTCCGGGCTGCTGCAGATATCCGCTCCTTTAATGCACAAAATTTCTTTACCACATTTACCAGTGATACAGCCAGGGAAAAAGTGAAGAGCTGGTGGAACCATTTAAGGATGGAAATTAAAACCCGCAAAGGATTGCTACAACTGGATGCCGGGTATAAGCAACTTCGGGATCAATACTGGTTCAGGCCTGCAGCCACTCCGAATGATAACAAAACAAACTTGTTCAGCACACAGGCATTTTATCATACTACTCTTGGAAAAAAGTCAGATTATACAACAGGTATCCAACTGATGCGGAAAGCCATCCGATCCAATGACAGGGGGAATCATCGTTTGTGGCATGGAGCCCTTTATTCGATCTTTCATCAGCAAGCTTCCAAAAATTTTCATCTGCATGAAAGTATCCGCCTCGATTGGGATGAAAATTATGGGGTGATCCTGGCTCCACAGTTCAATATGGCCTGGTCTCCATCCAAATTCAGTTTCCGCCTATCCGCAGGACGCTCCTTCCGTGATGCAGACTTCACCGAACGCTATAATAATTATAATAAAGCACTGGTCACCAGCGGAAGTATTGGAAACCCGGCCTTGCAGGCTGAGCAGTCATGGAACCTGGAAGCAGGAATGGATTACTATAGTCGCCATGGCTGGCAATTAAGAACAACCATTTTCCGGCGCTGGCACCGCGACCTGATCGACTGGACACCTACTCCCTATGCTGAGATGCCCCGAAAAGAAAATCTGAGTCCTGCTGGCAGTTATTCACTGGCCCGGAACCTGGAACGGATCAATACATCCGGCCTTGAAATTGATTGGTTGATTAAAAAGAAACTCAGTGCACATAGCAGCATCACCGGAACCCTGGGTTATACATTTATCCGCTCTGCAAATGAGGATGCCGTTCCTTCCTTTTATATTTCATCACATGCAAGGCACCTGCTCAATTTTACCAGTCAGATTACTATCCATTCCTTTTCATTGGGGATAAACGGACTTTACAAAGAACGAAACAGCAGGGAGGCCACTGCAATAGGCGCCCGGATCAGTCCTTCCTACTTTATCATGGGCTTGAAGCTGAGCTATATATTGCCAGGCAACCATTGTCGTTTTTATCTCCAGGGGGATAATATTTTTAATACAAGCTACAGTGATCTACTTGGTGCATCCATGCCCGGACGATGGTTATCCGGTGGAATTGAGATAACTTTGTAATCCTTAAAAATTGCTTGCAGCATGGATTTTTTACATACCCTTCGTATTCAGCAGGAAAACAGTGGCATTAGTACCGGCCAGGAATGGCTTTCCGGAAAAGGATCACTGATTGAGTCTTATTCCCCCGTAGATGGAAAAAAAATTGCGGCTGTAACAGCGGCCGACCGGGACAGCTATGATGCCGTGATCAACAAAGCAACAGCTGCCTTCCATCAATGGAGACTGGTACCTGCACCCAAACGTGGAGAAGTAGTCAGACAGATCGGAGAAGCGCTGCGGCAATACAAGGACCCCCTGGGAAAACTCGTTTCCTTTGAAATGGGAAAAAGTCTGCAGGAAGGATTGGGAGAAGTGCAGGAAATGATTGATATCTGTGATTTTGCTGTTGGGCTTTCGAGGCAATTACATGGTTTAACCATGCACAGTGAACGCCCCGGGCACCGGATGTATGAACAGTACCACCCGCTGGGAATCGTTGGCGTGATTTCAGCTTTCAATTTTCCGGTAGCCGTATGGAGCTGGAACAGTATGCTGGCCTGGGTTTGCGGGGATGTTTGTGTTTGGAAACCTTCTGAAAAAGTGCCTCTTTGTTCTATCGCCTGTCAGCATATCGTCAATGAAGTATTTGCCCGGAACCAGGTACCCGAAGGGGTTTCCTGTATAATCAATGGCGGACGTGAAGTAGGTGAATGGATGGCTGCAGATAACAGGGTACCCCTGGTTTCAGCAACCGGCTCTACCCGGATGGGTAAAGCAGTAGGCGCTGCTGTGGGTGCAAGATTAGGCAGGGCGTTACTGGAACTGGGAGGAAATAATGCCATCATCATTTCTAAAGAAGCAGATCTTGATATTGCCATCCTTGGGGCTTTGTTTGGAGCGGTAGGTACAGCCGGACAAAGATGCACTACCACAAGACGACTCATCATTCATGAAGATATTTATGATAAAGTAAAGGCTAAACTGACATCCGCCTATCAGCAATTGCGCATTGGCAACCCGCTGGATGCAGCCAATCATGTGGGCCCGCTGATTGATCAGGATGCCGTAAAAATGTACCTCGATGCCATTGAAAAATGCAAAGCAGCCGGTGGTCATTTTGTAGTAGAGGGAAAAGTACTGGAAGGAAAAGGCTATGAAAGCGGTTGTTATGTACAACCTTGTATTGCCGAGGCTAAACCTGATGATGCCATTGTACAGCACGAAACATTTGCACCCATTCTTTATCTGCTGCGATATAAAACGCTGGATGAGGCTATTGCAATCCAGAACGGGGTACCACAGGGGCTCTCCTCCTCCATCATGACCCTGAATATGCGGGAGGCAGAACAATTCCTTTCACAGGCTGGCAGTGATTGCGGAATCGCCAATGTCAATATTGGTACCTCCGGGGCTGAAATCGGTGGCGCATTTGGGGGAGAAAAGGAAACCGGCGGCGGAAGGGAAAGTGGCAGTGATGCCTGGAAAGTGTATATGCGCCGTCAAACCAATACCATCAATTACAGCAGTTCCCTGCCACTGGCTCAGGGTATCCGATTTGATGTATAAACGGTTTGTTTGAAGATGGGTTTGTGATTTAACCATTCTTTAAAACAACCACGAAGCATTACCATTCGTCAAAAAAAACATAAAACCGCTCACATTTCTGCCGTTTTGTATGCAATAATGTATGAATGGTAATCACTATTTTTACAACTTCACCAATTTTACAGCCATAAAATTATGCGTATGACTTTCTTCGAAAAACGTACCTTATTGATTGCAGCCTTATCCGCCATTTCCCTGATTGGTTATTCCCAGAAAGATGATGTGCCCAAAGGCTGGCATATGCTTGACAAAACAAAAGACGGATACCAGGGTATCAGCATTGGTCAGGCTTACGACTTTGTAAAGACCAAAAAACTGAAGAGTAACACGGTGATCGTAGCGGTGATTGATTCAGGAGTGGATACCCTTCACGAAGACCTGAAAACCATCCTTTGGAAAAATGCAAAAGAAATCCCGGGGAATGGTATCGATGATGATAAAAACGGCTATGTAGATGATATCTATGGCTGGAATTTCCTGGGGGGCCGTGATGGCCGGAATGTGGAGCAGGACTCCTATGAAGCTGCCAGGGTTTATCACAAATTCAAAGAAAAATGGGAGGCGAAAAGCAATGTGAACATCTCATCCCTTTCTCCTGATGAAGCCTTTGAATACCAGTCATGGGTCAGGGCCAAACAGGAAATTGTTGGTGAAGTAAACCCGGAAGAGGTTCGCCAGCTTCGCCGTATGTCCAAAACCATGAAGGCAGGCGACTCGATCATTCGTAATGATATCAAGAAAGAAGAGTATTCCTGTAAGGATCTCGGTTCTTATACATCAGCGGTGATGTCTGCCCAGCAAACAAGGGATATCCTGATTCGTATCTGTAAGGCTAACGATAATGAAGAAATTACCAATCAGCAAATCCTCGATCAGCTGGAAGGCGATCTGAATAAAATGGAAGCCTCCGAAATTGCTCCTAAAAAATACAGGGATGATATTGTAAAAGACAATTACGAGGATTTCAATGATAAATTTTACGGGAACAACAATGTAATGGTGAGTAATAAATCAGCCCTCCATGGCACCCACGTGTCCGGAATCATCGGAGCGATCAGGGGAAATGGTAAAGGAATGGACGGGGTGGCTGATAATGTACGCATCATGACACTTCGTGCAGTGCCTGATGGTGATGAGCATGATAAGGATATTGCGTTGGCCATTCGTTATGCTGTTGACAATGGAGCAAGGGTCATCAATATGAGTTTTGGAAAGAGTTTCTCTCCCGAAAAAAAATGGGTGGATGATGCCGTAAAATATGCAGAAAGCAAAGGTGTTTTGCTGGTACATGCCGCAGGAAACGATGCCAAGAACCTGGATACTACATTTAACTTTCCCAGTCCCCAGCTAATTGATGGTACCCGGCCAACAAACTGGATTACGGTTGGTGCCAGCGGTGACCCCAAAGCAGGTGGTTTAACTGCCGGTTTCTCTAACTATGGTAAAAAAGAAGTGGACGTTTTTGCACCCGGTGTAAAAATCTATTCTACCGTTCCGGGTGGTAATACCTACCAGAACCTCCAGGGAACCAGTATGGCTTCACCGGTAGTGGCAGGATTGGCCGCTTTTATTATGTCCTACTATCCCACCCTGAGTGCAACACAGGTAAAAAACATTATTGAAAAATCATCCAAAGACCCTGGTACAGAAGTCAAGAACCCTGGTAATGATGAGATGGTGAAACTGTCTGAACTCAGCCGTTCCGGAGGTATTATCAACGCTTATGAAGCCATGAAATTGGCTGCAGTAACCAAAGGAGAATTAAAACCAGCTGTTGTAAAACCAGCTACTACTGTTAAACCAGGCCGAAAAGGTTAATCAGCAACTGATAAAATATCATCAAAACCCTGCCTTGCGGGGTTTTTTATTTCTTGATATTTCTTATAAATCTTGCCTATTTTGCATTGAACTTCAGACCCAAATATTATGCGATATACAGCTATTTTTTCTGGCCTTACTGCCCTTTGTGTTTTCACATCCTGTGGTAGTTCATCTGAAAAAGATGATAAAGTAGTGATGGATACTACCATTCATTCACCTGCTGGTACAACCACTATCAACACGGTTACTACAGATACCACCAAACCCGTAACCCTTAACCCCGCTACTCCGGTAGTTACCAGCCCTGCTCCGGGAGCTGGTGCCCTGAATCCGGCGCATGGTCAACCCGGGCATCGTTGTGATATCGCCGTAGGTGCACCGCTGAACAGCCCTCCCAGCGCCACAGCTCCTGCTTCCACTCCCATTCAGCTTAATACTAACAATAATCCATCCAGTCCGGTAGTATCACCGATAACTGTTACTAAAAGTACTACGCCAGTGGCTAATACTGCCACCGGAATGAATCCTGCACACGGCCAACCCGGTCACCGTTGTGATATCGCAGTTGGAGCCCCTTTAAACAGCCCTCCATCAAATACAAGTGCACCGGCCAGTCAGCCCGTTTCATTGCAACCTTCTATTCCAGGGGCTACTCCGGTTGTAACGCCGGCTAAAACAGCTGTGACACCAGTAGCCACACAAACAGTTACAGCACCCGGAATGAATCCAGCGCATGGACAACCCGGTCACCGCTGTGATATAGCGGTAGGCGCCCCCCTGAACAGTAAACCGGCCGCTGAACCGGTAAAACCAAAAACGAATTAATATGCCCCGTCCGGATCTGAACAATACTCCCCCATTTTTTCACAACTATATCAATCAGGCACCCGGCAACGATGTAAAAAAAATAATCAGCGAACAAACGACTGCGCTGTTTCGCTTTTTTGCCCGTATTCCTGAAGCAAAAAGAAGCTACCGCTATGCCCGTGGCAAATGGACGATTCAGGAAATGCTGCAGCATATGATCGATACAGAAAGAGTATTCGCCTATCGGGCATTATGCTTTGCCAGACAGGATAAAACCTCACTTCCCTCCTTTGATGAAAACAGCTATGCCGATCATTCCGGAGCCAATCGCCGGGATTGGTATGACCTCATTGAAGAATTCAAAGCTGTGCGCCGGTCAACAGAAATACTTTTCCGCTCTTTCAATAAGAAGCAATTAGAAACGGTGGGTATTGCCAACCAGCATCCGGTATCGGTTATGGCCATGGGTTTTGTCATTGCCGGACACGTCAACCATCATCTCAGGATTTTAAAGGAGCGATACCTGTAAGAGGAAATGCAAACTAGTCCTTCAGGCTGTAAAGGATCTTTCTGAAATCTTCTTTGAATTTGGCTTTATTTTCCAACGTACAATAAGAGAGTACTTTGTAGTATGCTTTGTCGGTTTCTACCATTCCCACCAGGTAATAAATTTCAGCTTTGGCATCCTTATCATAATAGCTCAGATCAGCTTCCAGAAATTTTATGGCTCCTGATTGTTTTACCTGAGGTTTGGATTGATTCACTTTCTCCTCTCCTTCAATAAAATCTTTGATAAAATCTTCATAGAATTCTGTCACACCGGAGAAGCTGACTTCTGCCAGCCGGAGACTTTCTTTATCATCAATGATTACAAATCCAAAAACATCTTTTACGGTGTTTTTATATTCCAGTGCGGCACTCGTGTTCAACCCGATGGTGCGGGTCATGTATGCTGGCATACTGATCGTGAACGGATGACCAACGGTAATGGTTTTCATGGCCGTTTGTGCCGGGAGTATATGGCTACTGAATAGCAAAGCAAGAGAGAGGATGAATGTTTTCATGGGCTTTTTTTGCAAAATAAGGTAATGCAGGCCTGCCCTGCAAATAAAAGCCCCGCATTAGAAATGCAGGGCTTTGACTATTATTTTTTCCAGTACTCAGAATGCTTTCTTTTTGGGCTCTTCTGCTGTCTTGGATTTTACCAGGTTCTGCTGGTTGATCATATCATTCACCACTTTAACGGTTTGATCCAGGTAAATATCTTTTCTAAGGTTTTTAATCCAGGCTTCAAATCTTTCCTGTTTGCTCTTGTCATTTTCCCAACGGTTCACTTCTTTGGGAAGCGCTGCAACATCTATTTCTCCTTTCAGTTTCAGGAGGGTTTCCAGTTGTTTGATGGTACTCCGGATTGCTTTTTGCTCATTTTTATACTGATCAATCTGCAGGGAATAATGTCTGTCATTTTGCTTTGAAAGCCATTCTGTATTCTCTCTGATCAGCTGAAAGGTATTATCAGTTTCCAGGCGTTGCTGGCTGAGTTGCTGCAGGGCTTTGAGATCAAAACTGGACTGCCAGTTACTATAGCTGGCCTTGTTGATTTCATCCCAGGGAAGGGCATCTTCATCATCTTTTTCCCTCACTTTCAAGTATTCGAGGTTATCAGGTAACACGATATCAGAACTCACCCCTTTCAATTGGGTAGAACCACCATTGATCCGGTAGAATTTCTGTAAAGTCAGTTTTACTGTACCCAGGTCAGAATTGGTCATGGAAAAACCGGTTTCAGTATCCAATCCAATATTTCTTTGTACTGTTCCTTTACCATAAGTTGAAGTACTTCCTACTACCACACCACGGCCATAATCCTGAATGGCAGCTGCAAAAATTTCAGAGGCAGAGGCGCTGAATTCATTTACCATTACAGCGAAAGGGCCTGTATATAATACATTGCGGTCCTTATCTTTTAAGACGGTGGGTTTATTATCCCTGTCTTTCACCTGTACAATCGGTCCATCCTCAATAAAGAGACCGGCCATCTGCACCACATCATATAAAGAACCACCACCGTTATTCCGGAGATCCAGTACAATGCCATCCACATTCTCTTCTTTCAGTTTTTGTACTTCTTTGGCCACATCTACAAAACTGCGATTACCGTTGGGACGATCGAAGTCTGCATAAAATTCAGGCAGGTAGATATAACCGATCCTGGAACCGCCTTCTTTTACAATCGCACTGCGGGCAAAGGTTTCATCCTGAACAATCTCATCCCGGATCAGTGAAATTATTTTCAAACTGCCATCCTGTTTTTTAACGGTCAGTTTTACTTCTGTTCCCTTCTTACCACGAATTACTTTTACAGCATCCGTTACTACATATCCGGTCAGGTCAACCGGCTCGTCATTTCCCTGCCCTACTTTCACAATAATATCCCCGGTCTGGAGCTCGCCTGATTTCCAGGCAGGACTTCCGGTGAGGATACTACTGACTTTAATATTGCCGTCATCATACTGAAGTGAAGCTCCGATTCCAAAAAAACGGCCGCTCATTTCTTCATCAAAATATCTTTTGTCAACCGGGGGGAAAAACTCACTGTGGGGATCCATGGTAGTGGTGATGGCATTCACATACATGCTGAATTTATCATCATCATTGAATTTATGCCGAAAGCGGTCGAATGTACGATCGGTCAGCCGCTTTACTTTTTCTCTGGCTTCTTTTTCCAGTTCCTCATCCGATTTTACTACAAATCCTTCCTTCCCTTTATTTTTTTCACGGGTATCAAGCAGATCAGTATAACGCTCCAACGCCAGGAATTTTATTTTTTTTCTCCAGCGATCTTTGCGTTCAGCTGCCGTGGCAGGTGTTTCCAGTTTATCACCGTCCAGCTCTACTTCTTCATTAACGGTAAAGTCAAAGGGTGTTGCCAGGATCTCATTACAAATGGCTGCGGCTTCTTCTACCCTAGTATTAAAGGTTTTACCGGCCGCCATGAAAAATTCAACAGGGGCTCCTTTGATTTCATCATCCACCCGGATTTCATGCTTTTTCAGCAAATTGAAATCTGACTGGAGAAAAATGTTCTTTTCCGGATCGAGGTCTTTCAGGAATTTTTTGAAAACTTTTTTAGAAAAAGCATCATTAATGTCCTGGGGACTGTAATGTGCCTCCTGGAACATTTTGCCTACCAACCTTAAAATTTCTTCGTATTTGGAGGGGGGTGTGGTCGGGTGTGTGCCCCTTCCCATCGTTTTAAAGGCAAGGAAAGACCCTGCCACCAGCATCATAATGAGTATCGGAAGTCTTTTCATATTGAACAGGTATTTTAATGTGCCTGACATAATCCAAAAATAACGCAAAAACATTGTTTTTCTTGCCTTTATAAGCTTTTAACAACTGTTTTTGATGAATGGTTTAAAAGCTATCGGTGTCCTCCTTCCATTTATAAACCGGGTAGTAATCAGGCTTTTATTTTTTCTGAACAGTCCTTTTTCTTATTTTTGCAGCCCGCAATTGGAACCGGCTTTG
This sequence comes from Chitinophagaceae bacterium, assembly GCA_016720745.1. GTDB lineage: Bacteria > Bacteroidota > Bacteroidia > Chitinophagales > Chitinophagaceae > JJ008. The sequence continues at coordinate 1,020,334 of JADKKA010000022.1, forward strand.
TACGGCTGATTGTCAAATGGTGGTTATAGCTCAGTTGGTTAGAGCATCAGATTGTGGTTCTGAGGGTCGCCGGTTCGAGCCCGGTTAGCCACCCTTTCCTTGATCCCCGGTACATCGCCGGGGATTTAATTTATGTTTTCATCATGAATATCTGGGTCATCATCCTGGTTCCGCTTATTTCTGCCTTTATTGGCTGGATCACCAACTGGGTGGCTATCAAAATGCTTTTCCATCCCAGGGAACCCAGGAAATTTTTAGGCATCACCTTTCATGGCATTTTTCCCAAAAGGCAGCAGCAGTTTGCAGAAAAGCTGGGGAGAACGGTCAGTAATGAGTTTCTCTCCTATTCGGATATTGAACAAAAGATCAGCAACCCGGAAAATTTGAAGAAAATCATGCCGATGCTGGAAAGTCATATTGATCATTTCCTCCGGGTAAAACTCAGTGATGAAATGCCTGTGATCAGTATGTTTATTGGTGACAAGACCATCCAAAAAATGAAGTCGGCCTTCATGCAGGAAATAGAAACCCTGTTCCCGAAAGTGATGAAACAATATGCTGCCAACCTGAAAGATGAGCTCGATATTGAAAGTATTGTAACCGCTAAAGTTGCCGCTTTTTCATCCGACAAACTGGAAGAAATACTCTACCAGATCATGTCAAAAGAATTCAGATTTGTAGAAATCATCGGGGCCGTGATCGGCTTCCTGATTGGAGCCGTTCAGGTTCTCATTACCTGGCTGACCCGGTAATTATCAACAGCCCTGTATATCCTGAACAATCTCCTTTAAAAATTGTCTTTAACCTTTCATCAAGATGTCACCGTATTGTCAGCAAGTCAGGACCTCTTTACACGTCTAACCCTCGGTACATTTTTAAATCGCAATAATGAAAAATATTTTCTTCTTTTTCGCCTCATTACTAGTTAGTTATACAATTTCAGCCCAACCCGGTGGGGGTCGCCCAGGGGGTGGTCAGATGCCAAACGGGCGCTTTTATGGTAAAGTGGTAGAATCCAAGACGGGCAAACCCATCGAATATGCATCTGTTCAACTGGTCCAAAACAAGATGGATACGGTGACCAAAAAGAGAAAAGAAGTCGTAGTAGCAGGTATGCTTACCCGGGCCAATGGCGAGTTCAGTCTTGAAAATGTTCCTGCTTTCGGACAATCCAAGCTGCGTGTTTCAATAGTAGGATATAAATCATATGAACAAACAGTTTCTTTTGACCTTAAACCCGGTGGCGGAGCGGATATGATGAGTGCACTGGACAAAGACCTGGGTAATGTGAAAGTTGAATTTGAAGAAAAAGTATTGGATAATGTAACCGTTACTTCTAATTCAAATCCAGGACTCCGGCTGGGTATCGACCGTAAAGTTTTCGGGGTAGATAAAAACCTGGTCTCCGCCGGTGGTACGGCAGTAGATGTCATGAAAAACGTTCCTTCTGTAAGTGTGGATATTGATGGTAATGTAACGATGAGGAATAATAGTCCGCAGATTTTTGTGGATGGCCGGCCTACCACGATGACACTGGATCAGATTCCAGCAGATGTGATTGAAAGCGTGGAAATCATTACGAATCCCTCAGCCAAATTTGATGCTTCTGGTGGTACTTCGGGTATCATCAATGTAATCATGAAGAAAAATAAAAAAGTGGGATACAATGGAAGTATCCGTACCAATATTGATTCAAGGGGGCGTATTGGTTTGGGAGGTGATATTAATCTGCGTCAGGAAAAAGTGAATTTCTTCCTGAGTGGTAATCTCAATCAGCGTAAATCGATCAGTACCGGAAATACAGACCGTACCACTTTCGGGAATCCTAACAGTCAGCTGACCCAGGATGATAAAAGCATCATGAAAGGTACATTTGGTTTTGGACGTGGAGGGTTTGACTATTTCATCAATAACCGAAATACCTTATCCGTAACAGGCAATTTTGTAAAAGGGTCCATGAATCCCAATAACACCAGCACGATGCAGACTGATTTGCTGGGAACTCCAATGATCACTTCACTGGCAGAAAGGAATTCTGTTTCAAAAAATAACTTCAGGAATGTGGGAACCATGATCGGTTACAAGCACAATTTCCCAAAAACCGGCAAAGAATTCACTGCAGATTTTACTTTTAACCAGAGCAGAAGTAATAGCAGTAATTTCATCACTACAGATTCCCTGGATTTCAACACAAAGAATATTGTAAAATCTTCCTCTCAGCGACAGGATGGATTGGGTGCCAATAAAAATTATATTTTCCAGGCCGATTATGTCAACCCCTTAACTGATAAATCCAAACTGGAAATGGGTGTGCGGGCCAGTATCCGTGAAGTGGATAACAAGAATGATTTCTTCCTCATCAGCAACGGATCTGCTATCTACAATCCTTTGCTTTCGGTGAACTACCAGAGTACGGATAAAGTATATGCCGCCTATACAACTTTCACCAGCCAGGTAAAGAATTTTGGTTACCAGTTAGGGCTTCGGGTAGAAAGCTCAGACTATCAGGGTATACTCCCTGACAAAAACCAGACCTTCAATATTAAATTCCCGGTCAGCTTTTTCCCCAGTGTGTTCCTTAGCGAAAAAATGAAGAATGACCAGGAATTGCAATTGAATTATACGCGAAAGATCAACCGTCCTAATTTCTTCCAGTTATATCCTTATACAGATTTCTCTGATTCACTGAATATCAGCAGGGGTAATCCCAATCTGCGACCAGAGTTCACTAATTCTGTGGAGCTTTCTTATCAAAAAGTCTTCAAGAAAAACAAGGATAATCTTCTGGCATCTATTTATTATAAAAATACCAATGACCTGATCGCACGTTATCAGGTCCAGGAAACAACTCCTGATACCATTTTGGTGAATACATATATCAATGCCAATTCCAGTTATGTAACAGGTTTTGAACTGACACAAAAAACCAAGATGAATAAATGGTGGGAAATGACGGTGAACATGAACCTTTTCTCCTCCAAAATCAATACAGGTATCGCCGGTCAGCCTGACCAGGCAGCGCTGGTTAGCTGGTTTGGTAAACTGAATAACACTTTCAAGTTATTCAAGAATTTCAGCATGCAGCTTTCCGGTGAATACCAGTCCAAGACCATTCTTCCTCCCGGAGGAAGTGGTGGAAACAGTGGTGGCGGTGGTCGTGGTGGCGGAATGTTCGGCGGCGGCGGTGGTGGTATGTTTGGACAGGCTACCTCGTCTCAGGGCTACCAGCGTGCCAATTATTTTGTGGATGCCGGTTTCCGTTATGAGTTCCTGAAAAACAAGCAGGCATCTTTTTCACTGAATATTAATGATATTTTCAGAACCAGACGTTCAGATATCCATTCAGAATCTCCTTTCTTTGTTCAGGATGTATTCCGCAGAAGGGATCCCCAGATTTTGCGTCTTAATTTTAACTGGCGTTTTGGTAAATTCGACCCGAATCTTTTCAAACGGAAGAACAATAAAAACCCGGACAACGGACAGGGAGATATGATGAATATGTAATCACTACCTTTTTGATATAAAGCCCCGCCATCTGCGGGGCTTTTTCTTTGCTTTTCTACCATGCCATTCACAACGTATATTTGACACTATGAGCAGGTTGAAATTTGCCATATTGGGTTGTGGGAAAATTGCTCCCCGGCATGCCACTGAAATAAAAAAGCATGGTGAACTGATTGCCGTCTGTGATATAATTCCTGAAAAAGCGGATCAGTTGGCTAAGGAGTTTGGGGCTAAGGCTTTTTATCACCCGGATGAACTCTATAAGAACAGCAGTGCCATCGATGTGGTAGCCGTTTGTACACCCAATGGCTTGCATACCGAACATTCCATTACCGCCCTTTTATATGGCGCCCATGTACTTTGTGAGAAGCCACTTAGTATCAGTGCCACTGATGGCCGAAGAATGATTGAGGTAGCCGAAAAGACCGGTAAAAAACTTTTTGTGGTCAAATCAACCCGTTATAACCCGGCTATTGCATCCCTTAAAATGGCCCTTGATGAAAAAAAACTGGGGCAGTTATACAGTTTTCAGCTCAATTGTTTCTGGAACCGGCCTCCTGCCTATTATGCAGGGAGCTGGAGAGGGACAGAACTGGATGGAGGAACACTCTTTACTCAGTTTAGTCATTATATAGACGCCCTGCTCTGGTTGCTGGGAGATATCAGTCAGGTGAGCGGTTTCAGAAAGAACCTGGCACACCATGATAGTATTTTATCAGAAGATACCGGTATAGTTGCACTAGAAATGCAATCTGGACTGATCGGGGGATTAAACTGGTCAGTCAATACCTACCGGGAAAATATGGAAGTCAGTCTGACCCTGATCGCCGAAAAAGCAACCATCGAACTGGGTGGTGGCTATATGAATGAATTGAAATACCAGGCATCCGGTGATTTATTATTGGATACTCCGGTGGAAGGGGCCGCCAATGATTATGGTTTTTATAAAGGATCCATGAGCAACCACGATCAGGTATATGAAAACCTGCTGAAGGCACTGGCCAATGAACAGCACCCTTTTATCTCTGCCGGAGATGGTTTAAAAACGGTGGAAGCCATCGAAAGAATCTACAATTCCGTTTCTTTGTCCTGAATCATCCCGATGGGCAAACGCATTTATTTTACAGTAACCAACGACCTCAGCTATGATCAGCGCATGCAGCGGATCTGCGGCAGTTTGGCGGCCCATGGTTATGATGTAAAACTTGTGGGAAGAAGACTGGAAAAATCAACGCCACTCCCACCCCGTTCCTTTCAGCAAAAAAGAATACGCTGCTGGTTCAATAAGGGAAAGATATTTTATGCTGAGTATAATATCCGTTTGTTTTTTTACCTGCTCTTTAAAAGAATGGATGCCGTATGTGCGATAGACCTTGATACTATCCTGCCCTGCCTTTATGTATCCCGGCTTAAAAAAATAAAAAGGATATATGATGCCCATGAATTGTTTACCGGTTTAAAGGAAGTGGTGTCCAGACCCGCTGTACTGAAATGGTGGACCCGGATTGAAAAGAAAGCGGTACCCGCATTCAAATGGGGATATACCGTCAGTGAAAGCATTGCAGCCGAATTTAAGAACCGCTACGGGGTCAGCTATGCCACTATCCGGAATATGCCGGTAATGGAGGCAATAACGACAACACAGCGCATTGAGAAATTCATTTTGTACCAGGGTGCGGTGAATGAAGCCCGGGGCTTCGAGAACCTGATTCCGGCCATGCAATGGGTGAATGCCAAACTGGTGATTTGCGGAGATGGAAACTATATGAACCAGTTAAAGGAACTGATCCGCCAGCATGGATTAAATGAAAAAATTGAACTCAAGGGCATGCTGAGTCCGGAGGCTTTGCGGCAGTTTTCCCCTTCTGCTTATATAGCAGTAGCCGTTCCTGAAAATACGGGTATGAACCAGTGGCTGGCCCTGCCCAATAAATTCTTTGATTATATTCATGCCGGGCTCCCACAGGTAACCGTCAACTACCCGGAATACAGGCAATTAAACAGTTTATTTGAAGTGGCCTTGCTGCTGGACGATCTTTCTCCCCAGTCTGTAGCCCGGGCATTGAACAATTTACTGGCTGACACTGTTCTTTACGGGAAGCTCAGGGCAAACTGCCTCCGGGCCCGTGAGGTATTGAACTGGCAGGAGGAGGAAAAAAAGCTGCTTTCTTATTATCAAACAGTATTTGCGTCTTGAATCAACACCTGCATATAGTGTGTCTGGATGTTCCATGGCCGGCCGATTATGGGGGTGCCATTGATATGCTGAATCGTATCCGGATGTTCAAAAAAGCGGGCGTGGCCATTCACCTGCATTATTTTAGTTATAATGAAAGGGGAACCCCCAATGAATTGAATCAGTTCTGTGAACAGATTCATGTGTATGAAAGAAAAACCGGGCGTAGCGGTGTTTCAGCAAGGCTGCCTTATATCGTTGCTTCGCGCATTAATGAGGAACTGGTAACGAATCTCAACCGCGATAAATATCCTGTGTTGCTGGAAGGGCTGCATTGCACCGGTATTCTTTCCCAACTGGATTTGCAGGACCGGAAAGTAGTCGTGCGTATGCATAATGATGAAGCCGCTTATTACCGGGAACTGGCCAGGGCTGAACCTTCTCTGTGGAAAAAGATATTCTTCAGAAGAGAAAGCAGACTGATCAGACGTTATACGCGGCAACTTCCCGATGACTGTACCTATGCCTGCATAACCCCTGCTGATGTAAAGGAACTGGGCAGGGATGGTCATTTACATCAGATCAGCTATCTGCCTGCTTTTCCTTCCTGGCAAAAAGTATCCGGAGATGAAGGGGCTGGCAGTTTATGTCTTTATCATGGTAATTTATCGGTACCGGAAAATGAAGAAGCCGCACTCTGGTTATTGCGGAATGTATTTAATAAAGTAAAAAAGCCATTTGTCATTGCCGGGAAGAAGCCTTCTAAAAGACTGGAAAAAATGGCGCATTTCTACCAGCATACCTGTCTGGTGGCTGATCCTTCCGATCATGAATTAAACGACCTGATTCGCAAAGCACATATTAATGTGCTGCCCTGTTTTAACCAGCATATGACCGGCATGCGCCTGAAATTGCTCCATGTATTATACGAGGGCAGGCATTGCCTGGTGAATGAACCCATGGTGAGGGAAACCGGGCTGGCCGGAGCCTGTCATGTGGCTTCCTCTGCCGAAGCCTTTGCTTCTGTTATTATGCAATTATACCACCAGCCATTTACACCGGAAGAAATCAGGCTGAGACAGCAATTATTGGGAGATACTTATAATAATGAGCGGAACCTGCAGCAGCTTATTCAATACTTATGGTAGCATTATCGAGCACCTGTCCCCTTTCCGTACGGATCGTACGTGCCGGAAACTTGTTCACAACAATATAGTCGTGTGTAGCCATAACCACCGTAGTGTTATAATCCTTTGCAATCTGGATAAGCAGGCTCATGATCTCGTCTGAAGTCTCCGGATCAAGATTACCGGTAGGCTCATCGGCCAGGATCAGTTTGGGAGAATTCAACAGCGCACGGGCAATATCCACCCTTTGCTGTTCACCGCCGCTCAGCTCAAATGGCATTTTAAACCCCTTGGCTTTTAAGCCCATTTTATCCAGCACATCTGCAATTTTTTCATCCATCAGTTTTACATCAGTCCAGCCGGTTGCCCTGAGCACAAATTTCAGGTTATCATTTACATTCCGGTCGGTCAGCAATTGAAACTCCTGAAAAACCACACCCAGATTTCTCCGGAGAAAGGGCACTTTTTTCCAATCAAGCCCTTTGAGCGCAAATCCGGCTACGGTTCCTTCCCCTTCTCTCAGTTCCAATTCTCCATAAAGTGTTTTCAGTAAACTTGATTTACCCGTACCGGTTTTACCAACCAGGTATACAAACTCTCCTTTATTCACCACCAGGTTAACATTCTGTAACACAAGGTTATTGCCCTGGTAAATATTTGCATTTTTCAGCTCAATAATCGGCTCGGCCATTTCAATGGGTTTTGTCCGGATGACTTCCGGAATTGCAAATTAAAGAAAACTAAGGGGGAAAAGACAGAAAAAAGACAGTTTAACTATACAGTAAATCCATTTTCCCTGATTGACGTATGGTCAGTTCTTTTTTATCAGCCGCTTCTACCCTGCCAATGATTTGCGCTTCGACTCCAAACTGACGGGCAACGCTGATTAACTGATCTGCATTTTTTTCGTCGGTATACATTTCCAACCGGGTTCCCATATTAAACACCTGGTACATTTCCCTGTCATCTGCTCCACTGGCTTTCTGAAGAATATTGAAAATTACCGGTGGTTCAAATAACTTGTCTTTGATGATCCTGACATTCTCCGGAACATATTTCAGGCACTTGGTTTGTCCACCACCGGAACAATGAATCAGTCCGTGTATCGCATCAAAATGACTGGTCAGTATTTCTTTCATTACCGGTGCAAAACTGCGGGTCGGACTCAATAACAATTTACCAACAGACCGCATGGTTCCTGCATCATTGATTTCATCTGTCAGCTGGTGCGGACCAATATAAACCACTTCTTCCTGAAGGGAATTGTCAAATGATTCAGGATAACGGGCTGCATAGGTCTTATGCAGGGCATCATGCCGGGCAGAAGTGAGTCCGTTACTGGCTATTCCACTATTGTATTCGGTTTCGTAAGCGGCTTGTCCAAATCCGGCCAACCCTACAATCAGATCACCCGGCTGGATTTTTTCATTGGTGATCAGTTGTTTTTTAGGCCAGCGTGAAGTCATGGTACCGTTCACAGCGATAGTGCGTACCACATCTCCCACATCAGCCGTTTCTCCACCCATATAGGTAATATGTACACCAAAACTCCGCATCCGGTCAAAAAATGCCTGACTGCCTTCGATGATGGTCTGTAACACTTCTCCGGGAATCAGGTTTTTGTTGCGGTCAATTGTAGAAGAAAAAAGCAGGCGGTCATGAATCCCTACACAAAGGAGGTCATCCAGATTCATCACAATCGCATCTTCGGCAATCCCTTTCCAGACTGAAAGATCCCCGGTTTCCTTCCAATAGAGGTAGGCCAGGATACTCTTGGTTCCGGCCCCATCGGCATGCATCAGGTTCACCCAATCTGCATCTCCGCATAAATAGTCGGGGTAAATCTTACAAAAGGCATTGGGATAAAGACCCTGATCAAGGCCTTTGGTGGCTGCATGCACTTCTTCTTTTTGCGCTGAAACGCCTCTTTGACTGTACAGGCTCATAATGGCAGCAAATCTACTGTTCAATTTTCAATGACCGTTATCCCCGCCTGCCTTAATTAAAAAAATATTCCTTTCCGTAGGGCAGGAATTATCAATTAGTTTTGCCAGCCAAATCATGAAAGTCCACTACGATATCGACCAACTGCCTGTCTTTACCAATGCCGTGATCACCATCGGTACCTATGATGGCGTACACCTGGGTCACAGGCAGGTGATCAACCGGCTCAAGTCAGAAGCAGCAGCGGTGGGCGGTGAAACAGTGATCATCACTTTTCATCCGCATCCCCGTAAAATTGTCTCTTCAGCCATCCTCGGCATCCGGCTGATCAATACCCTGGAGGAAAAAATAAGCCTGCTGGAAGGCCTTGGTATTGACCACCTGGTGGTGGTGCCCTTTACCGATGCCTTTGCTAATCAACCGGCAGAAGAATACCTGTCCTCCTTCCTGATAGGTAAATTCCGGCCGCATACCATCATCATCGGATATGATCACCGTTTTGGTCGTGACCGGCTGGGTGATTACCGCTTACTGGAAAAAAATGCAGACCGTTTTGGGTATCAGCTGAAAGAAATCCCCAAACATGTGCTGGACAATATTTCCATCAGCTCTACCAATATCCGGGAAGCTATTCTGCATAGTGATACCGGTACCGCAGCCAAATTACTGGGCTATGATTTCTTTTTCTCCGGAGAAGTGGTGCATGGCGATAAACTGGGCCGGAAACTGGGATACCCTACGGCTAATCTCAAAGTGCAGAATGAGGAAAAACTGGTACCGGGCAATGGAATCTATGCGGTTTATGCTAAACTTATAAAGGACAAAACCGAGCCTGTAAATACAGGCCAAACTTACGGAATCTCAATACCCAATATCCAATACCCCCTCCTTCACCAAGGCTACGATGGGCAAGCAATACCCGATAAGCATTACAAAGGCATGATGAGCATTGGATTTCGCCCGACGGTGGATGGCAGAAAAAGGGTGATTGAAGTAAATATTTTCGACTTTGACCAGGAAATCTATGGCCAGATCCTGCAGGTGACCGTTAAAAAATACCTGCGGGAAGAAATTAAATTCGATGGACTGGAAGCGCTGGTTAAACAAATTGACCAGGATAAGGTGAATAGTTTGAAAGTGTTATAAAGAGAGTTATTAGTTATTAGGTATTGGATATTAGGTATTACAATGAGGCCTATCTCAAAGAGATAGGCCTCATTGTATGTACTGACTAAAGACTATCGACTTCTGACTATCGACTTTCTCCTAGTATTTGATCTTGAACTCAAACTTCTCGGGGTGTTCAAAGAAATCATCGAGTTCAACTTTCACCGTTACTTTTTTCTTATCGTCTGACAGTTGCGCATTTTGACCTTCTACTTTTTCCGCAGGACGGGGAAGATTAAAAATATAAGTGGCCCCGACAGGGATCCCCATACCGGCTGCTTCTTTGAGTCCGTTTAAAAATTCATCAGATGCAACCGACGCATATTTTTCCTTGTTCAGTTTCTTTTTCAGTTCTCCTTTGGAAATTTCCAGAACGAAATAATCATCAAAAGAAGAGAATGCAGGCATTTGTCCACCAAGTCCTCCCATGGGAGAATCGCCCATCTGATCTTTCATAGCGAGTGAAAGCATTTTACCAGTGAGCTGGTTAAAACGTTGCAGTTCTTCCGCATTACTGAAAGGAAAATTCAGTTTTGTTTTGAACTCCTCATTCTTGAGATTGAACTTCATATTCATACTTCCCTTTTTCAACAGGGCTTTATCATCCGCTGACATATCAGGGATACTGTCCGCATTGGCACCGAAATAAATCGTGGTGTCCATGGCTTTATCTCCTGCATTTTCCAGTTCAGCGCCCCCTCCCATTTGTTTGGCCATGCCGAGCAGTAAACCCATATCACTGGTAGTACTCAGAGTACCACTGCCATTTTCCTGTAAGGTTACTTCCTGTGTGGTTTCCAGGCAGCCGGTCAGTATGACCGACCCTGTTAAAAGACTCAACAATAGTTTTTTCATATTCATTTTTCTTATTAGCCGGATGTATTTTCCGGTTCTTTCGTTGCGCAAAGAAACAGTATTTAGTGTAACTGTTTTGTGAATATTCAGGAAAGCATTTTAACCACCATTTCTTTCATCAGCGAGGAATCTTCTGTGGAAGAACTACCCACTCCGATACTTTTTAGATTATACTGGTGGAGCAGTAACAGGGCTTTTTCCACCCCGGGGTAAGCATATACCCGGGCGGCCTGGAGGTAGTCTTTTATAAAATAGGGATTGACACCAATAGAGGTGGCCACGGTTCTTTCATCCTGTGTGCCTGCCCCAAAAACCATGAATACTTTACTGAAGAAATTATAGAGGGAAGGCAGGATCATCTGCACCGGACCCGCCTTGGGATTGGCTTCAAAATACTGGATGATTTGAATGCATTTAGGAAGATTTTTTGTGGCCAGGGCAGATTGCAGTTCAAAAACATTATAGTCTTTACTGACACCAATATATTCCTCAATATCTTCTTCTGTGATGGATTTTCTTTTTCCCAGATTCAGGGAGAGTTTTTCAATCTCATTCTCAATCCGGGTCAGGTCATTACCAATATGATCCACCACCAGGCTCAATGCCCTCGGAGTGATGGTTAGCCCCCTGCCATGTATCATCTGCTGGGTCCATTCGGGGAGTTCCCGGTCATACATTTTTTTGGTAGTGACCAGTACACCGTTATCTTTTACCAGTTTGGTGAACTTTTTACGGGCATCCAGCTTTTTATCCTTGTACGATACGACAAGCACGGTGGATGAAAGCGGGTTGTCAATATAAGCTTCCAGTTTCTCCACATCCCGCATCTGCTGGGCTTCTTTGAGCAGGATAACCTGTCTTTCTGCAAACATGGGATAACGTCTGCAGGCATTGATCACATCGGCCCAATTCGCATCCTTTCCATAAAAAACGGTGAGATTAAATGAGGCTTCCGATTCTGGAAGAATATGATTTTCTGCATATGTCACCGCTTTGTCAATAAAATACTCCTCATCGCCTTCAAACCAGTAAACCGGCTTGAACAATTTCTTTTTCCAATCTGCGATGATCTTTTCCACACTCATAAGCCGCTAAGATACAAGGTTTCAGCATCCGTTTCGGCCACTACCAACAGGCGTGAATAAATAGAAAGCGTTATTCTGGCACGGTTTTCGAAATTTTACTGCCCGGAAAGGTTAGACAAAGCATTTTTTAACAGTATATATAAGCAATACCCCTTAGACCCGGTCTACCTTTGCAAATTATTTATACGTAAACAACAAATTCGACGTTCTAATAACTTAAAATTTCATTGTATGACGAACACCAATTATCCTTCAGCAACAACACCTGTAACCCCGCAAACACCTAAAGGAAGAGGCAGCAAGAATATCGTTATTGGTATACTGGCAGCCGGTCTGCTTGGAACATGGGGTTACCTGCTGTACGACAAGAATAAAGCAGGGGAAAAGATGACCCAGCAACAAACGCAGATCAATACGCTTGATTCTGCCAAAACTTCCATCCAACTGGAATTTGACAATGCCCTGGCCCGTTTGGACTCCGTAACCGGTTCTAATAATAACCTGCAGGGACAACTGGCAGACAGACAAAAGGACATTGACTCAAAAAAGGCAGAGATCCGCAAAATCCTGAATGATAAGAAAGCCACCGATGGTCAGCTGGCCAAAGCCAGGCAGATGGTCGCCGAACTGAATGATAAAATCAATGGCCTGGAAGCTGAAGTAGCCCGACTCACAGGTGAAAATCAGGAACTGACAGCAGCTAATTCCACATTGAAAGAAGAAAAAACTGTATTGGAACAAAACCTGGTGACCACCAATACCGAGAAAGAAGAGTTATCCAAGACGGTTGATGTCGGATCAACTTTTTCAGCCTCCAATATCAAAGTGATCCCGGTTGATGAAAAGAAAAGTGGTAAAGAAAAGAATACAGCTACGGCTAAACGTGTTGACAAACTGCTCGTATCATTTGATGTAGAGAACAGGATTGCCAAATCAGGCCCTGCAGATATGTACCTGATCGTAACAGCTCCTGATGGCAAAGTGATCAGTGATGCTTCCATGGGTTCCAGTACCCTGAATACCCGTATTGATGGCGATAAAACTTTTACAACAAAAGTATCAGTAGATTATACCCAGGGGCAGCGCAAAACAATTCAGTATCCGATCCGCAACGGTGATTTTAGCACCGGTGATTACCGGATTGAAATATATCATAATGGCTTCAAAATCGGTGAAGGTGTAAGAAGCCTTAAAAAAGGTGGTTTATTCGGTTAAAGCAGTGAACTCCTGCTTCGGCCGCTCCTATGGAGCGGCCTTTTTTTTGAATGATACTCCCAAATAAACACATCTTATGCACATATTGACTTTAGGGCGGTAGGGTCTATCTGAACAGGCAGGTATTACAGTAATTTTACAGGATAAACTTACTAACCTATGTTGTGTGTACGATCCAGGCAGGTCATGCTGTCTGTACTCTTGCTGTGTACCGGTATAACCCTGTCGGCGCAAAACGCTTTGAAAACCAAATTCAGCAGCACGACGACTTATACCGGAATTGAAGTTGGCTCCAAAGGAGTCAAAATGAGTGTGATTGAAATGGGTAAGAACGCCAAGAGTACCGGTGCCTTTCATATTTTAAAAGATACCTCTGTCAATACTGATTTCATTTCTTTTACTGACCCGAGTTTTGAAGCCACTCTGGAAGGCATCACGGCATTATACAATAAGGCCCTGAATGAATACCGGATCCCTTCCAAACGAATCTTTACTGTTATCAGCAGCGGTGTTAAAATGCAGGCTGAGAAAGACAAAAAGACTGAATGGATCAACCGCCTGATCAGTTCCTTCCGGCAAAAAACCGGAGAACCTGGCCGTCAGGTAGAAGTAGTGGATGTGGAAAAGGAAGCCCGGCTTTCCCATCTTGGAATCATTCCTGAGTCCAGACGTTATAATACATTTCTGATTGATATCGGAAGCGGAAATACCAAGGGTGGGTTTTTCCCCAATGGAAATAAACAGGAGTTCCGTTTATTTCAACTGAACTGGGGAACCAAGAGTACCGCAAATGCAGCTGAAAAAAGACTGGAAACCGATCAAAGCCTGAACAATTTTAACCGTCAGTTACAAAGAGTACTGGCAGGGGCTGAAAACAGTGAAATCATCTATTCCGTCAATGCCAGCGGTGCCTTTCCTCTTTCAGACAATATCGCTGTTAGTGGTGGTATTGCCTGGGCGGTGGCCACTTTAAGTCATCCGGAATTGACCGACCAGCCCATTGTATCTGTCAGTTTTGATGAACTGAAAAAATTCTGTGAGAAAATATATACTGATTACAATGCCTACTCACCTGCCAACCTTGGCAAAAATCTGAAGCCGGGTGCTGAAAAAGATGCTGCGGTCAGGGAAATGGAAAGAGTGCATAAGGTATTTGATCAGCGTGCGCTCATGGCCGGAGCAGGACTCCTCCTTAAAATCATGCGTCAGTTTGAATCATCCTTCGATACAAAAACTTTTTACCTGATCAAAAACGGGCAGGTAGGATGGGTTTCTGCCTATGTGGATGATGTACTGGAAGATTAAGAGCCCTGACAGGGTTTTCCACATTGTGAACTCTTTTTTAACCGCATCCATCCGGTAATGCTTAGTTTGATACTGTGAAAGATATCCGTTCATCCCTCCTGGCTATGTTATCTGTCGGGCTTGTTGGTACCTGGGTGTACCACCTGGCCGATAAATCACGCTACAGCAAACAGCGAAAGGAAATCTATATCAAAGATTCTATTGCCGTTGCACAGGGTGTGCAGGACTCCCTTCACAAAATATATTCCCTTACAATCCGTGACCTTGGGGTACAGCTGGATTCCAGCAAGAATACGGAAGGCATGCTGCAGCAGGAACTCAATGCCAAGCTGTCTGAGATCTACCGGCTTCGCGGAGAAATATCCACGATTCTTAAAAAAACAGATGTAAAAAAATCAGACCTGGATCTGGCCAGGAAAAAAACAATAGAACTACAGCTTCTGGTGAATGAGCTGCAAAGCCGCAACAGCACAATTGAAGAAGAAAAAGCACAGATTGCCTCAGTCCTGGATAAAGTAAACGTACAGGTAAAAGACCTTGAAAACACCAATCAGCAATTAGATCAGCAAAACAGAAACCTGACCGAAAAAATGACCCAGGCATCTGCCTTTATTGCTTCAGAGGTCAGTCTCTCCCCGGTAATGGTAAAAAATGACAAGGAACAGGAAACCAGTCTGGCCAATAAAACCTCCAAACTGATCGTATCATTTTCCGTTCAGAATAATATTGCGGAATACGCCAATACTGATGTATTTGTAGTGATCACACAGCCGGATGGCACTTTACTGACTAATGATGCCTGGGAGTCTGCCAGTACCATTGATACCAGAACAGATGGGAAAAAACGATATACCCGCAAAATCCGCTTTGAATACAGTAAGGGAGAATCCAAAAAACTCAATTTCTCCATCAATGCTGATGAGTACCAGAAAGGCATCTATCACCTGCAATTGTACCACAATGGCTATCTGATCGGGCAAAGCCAGAAAATACTGGGCTGACCCACCCTTTTGTTAAAAAAATCCAAATACATGAACGGGTTTATTTCATTACGAAATTACTCGTATATTCGGACATAAATTCAGCATTATGTCTGCACCCCGTTTGATCAAGCCTACTGAAAGCGAGCTTGAGATTTTACAAATTCTATGGACAAAAGGACTGGCCACGGTAAGGGAGGTTCATGAAGAACTGGCCCAAACCAAGGATGTTGGTTACACTACTACCCTCAAATTGATGCAAATCATGAATGAAAAAGGGATTGTAAAACGCGACGATTCCATGCGCACCCATGTGTACCAGTCTGCCGTGAACAAAGAAAAAACCCAGAAGCACCTTTTATCAAGAATGATTGATAACCTCTTTGGCGGCTCTCCCACTCAACTGGTTATCCAGGCCCTGGGTGATGAGAAACATAAAGCAAGCCCGGAAGAACTGGAAAAAATCCAGGCATTACTTGACAGTCTTAAAAAATAAAACCGATGAACCAGGCCAACTTCCTGCAATCCCTTGGATGGGCAATCATCAATAGTCTATGGCAGCTGGCCCTTTTGTGGCTGGTCTACCAGCTGATTACATCCCTTTTTAGTAAATGGGGTGCCGCCTCCCGTAGCAGGCTGGCAGCGGTACTATTGATTTCCGGTTTTGGCTGGTTTATTTATACATTTTTCACCACGCTGGGGAATGAAGACAGCGTGATTACTTATTTCAGTTTTTCTGCAGCAGAAAGTCTCGCCGTGAATGATTGGCTGGGCCGGATACTGCCTGCTGCTTCCGTTATATACCTGCTTTTGCTTTGTGTACCGCTTTTTCGTTTTATCAGGAATTACCGGTATGTACAGGTTATCCGTCAATATGGGCTTTCAAGACCTGCAGCAGACTGGCGTCTTTTTGTAAACAGAATTGCGGGGCAGATGGGGATCAAAAAACCAGTGCAAATCTGGCTTTCTGAATGGGTGACTTCACCTGTAACCATTGGCTTTCTGAAGCCTGTCATCCTGGTGCCAATGGCCGTGATCAATCAGCTCAGTACCCGGCAGATGGAGGCCGTTTTACTACATGAGCTGGCACATATCCGCCGACATGATTATTTACTCAACCTGATTATTAATATCATTCGGACCATCCTTTATTTTAATCCTTTTGCCAGAGCATTTGTTGGCATTATAGAATCAGAAAGAGAAAAAAATTGTGATGAACTTGTTCTTCAGTTTCAATATGGCGGATATGATTATGCTTCTGCCCTGCTGTCGCTGGAAAAACTGAGTCATACGCGACAGTTTCTTGTACTCGGTGCTGGTGGTAACAGCCCCGAACTGCTGGGTCGTATCGAAACGATTCTGGGTGTTCAACCCAAAAAGCAGGTTTCATTCCGGCAATTTACAAGGACCCTGACGGCGGTATTTTATATTTTATTACTGCAGACCATCTTCCTGCTGGGAAGAACGGTCACGATGAAGGGTAATAACAACCAAAGTGGCATCATTGCATCAACCATTCCAGGCATCCGCTCTGCACTACCTGCAGGAACTGAAAAGCATCTTTTCGAAACTGAAAATATGCAAAAAGAATTGGATGCCGCAGTGGCAGCAGCTGATAGTAAGGATCTCTTTGCTTTACCGGCGATGGGAGCCATTACCGGAAACCCCGGACTGATGAATGTGAGTTATGAACCTGTTACAGACCAGGCTGATATTGTATCGGCCATTGATATTCCCGAAAAAGAAATGGTGCAGGAGGCCGTAGCTTCTTCCCGTAAATTACTGGAAAGCTCACAATGGAGCAGCATAGAAAAAAGCCTCGCGGATGTTTTTTCCGAGAAGGAGAAAGCTGCGCTGAAAGAAGCCTACCGGAAAGAAATGAGCAAGTTTGACTGGAAACAATGGGAGAATAAACTGATGCTGGCTTATGACCAGGTAAACTGGGAAAAAGTTAACAGACAACTCTCAGAATCACTTTATAATCTTCGGACCGACAGTCTTGTCAGAGTCTATACAGATGCCATGGTGAATCTTTCCCGGGCGCAAAAGGAACTGGTTACCCATTCTGTGAGTGCAGGAATGGCTGCAGCAGATTCAGAAGTAGCTGTTCGTACATTGGCTGAAAAGCAACGCGAGTTACAAAAAGAATTGAACCGCTTAAAAGGTACACGGAGCAAAAAGATTGTTCAGCTCTGAGTGGATGATTATTTAATAGCAGCGAGGACAGGCTTCACTGTACTTATTCCCCAGCAGGAATCCAAACACTACTTCATGTGTTCCGTTATTATAAGGACTGAGTATATTCCTCTTATCTGACCGGTCGTAGGAATAACTTACATTAAATGTATTGCTCACACTCAGACCAAGCATTCCGGCGTATCCATCCTGGTAACGGTAACTTCCTCCCAGCCATAACAAATCCTGGTATTGTAATTTGAGATTCAGTTCAGGCTGGAACTGACGGATTGAACTTCCCTTGATATACTTGACCATGATTGAAGGAATGGCATTGATATCATCAGTTAGCAGGAAGCGGTACCCGGCAGTCAGAAAAAGATGCGGGATAAAACGGCTCTTGGTTAAGATCGCAGTATTATTATCTACAAAATCGTAGGTCTGTGGAATCACCTGCTGGATAGCAAAACCTGCAAAATAATCCCTTGAATAAAGCCAGAGACCGGCTGACATGGTCGGGCGGATTTTACGCAGGGCCTGCGTGATTCCTGAGGCGGTAGCCGGATCAACATCATTTCCAGTTCCGTTTCCGTCAAAGTCATGCATGCTGCGGTCCAGACTTACCGTGGTGATCCCGGCTGAAAATCCACCGGATAAATTAGTTGTGGGATTAAGTCCCAGGTGATAGGCATAGGAAGCCGTAGCACTGAAAAAATTGAAACTGCCGGTACGGTCATTCATGATCGTCATGCCAATTCCATGGTGTGGTTCTGCAGCCGTATAATTTTCCCAGTAATATTGACCGCGCGGGTTCTGTCCGGGAATGCGGAATGATGTGGAGGATGTTCTGTAATCCTTTTTACCAATTGGTCCATGGATAGTCAGGTAGCTGGTCATGGGTGCTCCCTTGATACCTACCCATTGATCCCTGACCGACATTTTAAGATCGGTGTAATTATCTATTCCCGTAATGGCAGGATTGATGACAAATGGGTTCACCACATACTGCGTATAATGTGGTTTCTGCTGAGCATATAATTGCGCAGCTAAACCCATCATGACTATCCCTGTTATAAAAAACCGCTTCATAGTTTACCTGATTATATCCACATAACCTGTCAACGGGGGTCTTCCGTTTTTCGGATCAATTACATAATAATAAGTTCCAACCGGGGCATCTGCGCCATTTACTTTACCATCCCATGGGGTTGGATAACCGATTGATTTAAATACCAGCTGTCCGTACCTGTTCACAATATTCACGGAGCATCCCGGGTAGGTGTCGAGGTATTTAATCACCCATTGGTCATTTACTCCATCTCCATTCGGACTGAAAATATTCGGCACATCGGGTTTCTTCAATACTTTGACAAACATGGTGTCACTGTTGCTGCATCCTTTGCTGGTGGTTACAACCAGCGTGAAATAAGTATCATCCGGAGGACGAGCCAGGGGTCTTTCCAGTGTCGGGTTGTTCAGGTAGGCTGCAGGTGTCCAGCTATAGGTAACAGGATCTCTGGAAGTAATAATAGGCGTTAATTCAACTGCTCCCCCCTCTAACATTAATTTGCGCGGACCGGCATCAACTACCGGGTATGGGTTTACTGAAACAAGTGTGGTGGCCACACTACTCCGGCATCCAAAACTATTCACGATATAATGAGTGACAGGATAATTATTGACCCCGGAATACAAATAAGTAAAGGAGGAAGTATTGCGTGTATTACCATCAGCCATATCCCAGAACCATTGTGTGGTGCTGCCATCAGCAGGGTCACTGGTACTGCGGAAGCTGAACGTACCACCGATACACACATCGGTCTTATCAACCGTAAATGATCCCCGTGGTTCCGGATGGATTGAATTGACCACAATAATGGTATCGTGCGGGCAACCGCTATTGGCAATCACCTGCAGGTTCACATTAAAGGGGCCTACACTATTATAAATATGTGATGGATCTTTTACTGTTGCTGAATTATTCACCCCGCTTGGCGGATCACCAAAATCCCAAACATAGGAGAATCCGCTTTCTGAACCATCCGGGATGGTAGACAGGTTCCTGAAGGCAATCGTGGCCGCAGGTAAACAAACAGAGGATGGGAAATCAAACCGGGGCCTTGCGATCGGGTTCACCAGTACCTGTTCTGTGCTAACAGTACTTCTGCAACCATTGCTGGTGAGTACTGAAAGGGTTACTGTATAATTTCCCCAGCTGGTAAATAAATGGGAAGGTGAACTATTCGTAGAAGTATTGGCAACGCCGCTGGCGATATCCCCAAAATTCCAGGTCCAACCCGTGATACTGCCATTTCCGGCAGGAATACTGGAATTGTTACTGTTGAAACTAACCGGGCTTCTTTCGCAAACAAGTGGTTGTACCCCGATTCGGGCAGAGGCTGTATCCCATACAGTAATCAGGTTGCTGGCGGTATCAATACAACCAGCTGCTGAAGAAGTATAAGTATACAATATGCGGTGTGTTCCAATGCCGGCAACAGCTGGTGAGAAGATACCACCGGGTGAAACTCCGGGTCCGGTGAAAATACCAGTTCCGATGACTCCCCCTGTTTCCCTGGCCACAGCCGGAGGAATTTGATAAGGCGGAGCATCATAACAGATGGAAGGTATCGGATTGAATAATACATCAGGCGCTGCATTGACGGTAACAGGAATATCCCGGATTGAAAAACAAATGGTACCTGAATAAGCTACAAGCCTGATCGTATACGTTTGGGTGGTCGTTAATGTCGGATACTTGTGTTTATAAACTCCATTAAATAAAGGCACGTTGACTAAATCAAAAGTAGCGGGTGCGCCTAATAAGTCCCAGTAAATTTCAAGTTTCGTTACACTTCCCTGACTGATTGTTGACAGGTTAACCAGGCTTACAGAGTCATTGGCACAAAGTGTTGCAAGGTTATTGACTCTAAAATCTGAAACAGGGTCAGCTGCATTGATGAAGATATCATTATAAGTAGTGTCCTTACATCCATTGGCACTGGTGGCCACATGCATCACCGTATACGGACCAATAGCAGTATACAGGTGTGTTCCATCACGGGTGGTAGAGAAGTTTGCAGCGCCACTGGCAGGATCTCCAAAATCCCAGTAATAGCCTGCCGGATCCAGCGTTCCGGATCTGATCTTGCTGGTATCTTTGAAGAAGGTAGCCACATCATTGATACATACCTCAGGAACTTCAAATCCAGCTTCGGGTACGATATTAATGATGACAGGTACTGCGGGATTAGTGCTCACACATCCTTTATCCGTTACTACAACCAGACTTACATTATAAGTATTGGCAATGCCATAGGAATGCGTCACATTAGGATTTGTAGGCGGGTTGATCACAAGAGGAGGTGAAGCATCTCCAAAATCCCAGGTCCAGCTGGTGATATTACCGGAGTTAGGAACAGAAGTATTGGTAAAAGTGATGGTCCTGGTTTCGCAGGATGGAGCGCTTGGAACAAAACTTGCTGTTGGCAATGCATTCACAATGAGTGTTCCGTTGGCAGTGACCTGAGCACAGGTGCCTGTTGTGGTAACAGTATAATTGAAAGTACCGGAAGCGGTTGGGGTACCCTGAATGGTAAAATTGCCTCCGCTGAAACTACCGGTGACACCTGCGGGTAATCCGCTAACCGTAGCACCTGTTCCACCCCCTCCTATTGCATAAACGATTTGTGCGATTGTTGCATTAACACAAAGCTCCTGGAGATTGGTTCCGGCTGGTGAAGACAGGTTTATTGTTGCATCCGGATTAACGGTAATAGATCCATTAGCAGACGGGGTTCCACAAGGGCCAGTTGAATTGACAGTATAATTATATGTACCCGCTGTGGTCGGTGTTCCGGAAATGGTGAAAATTCCGGCTGCATAGGTACCGGTTACCCCCGTAGGTAAACCACTTACCGTAGCACCGGTTCCGCTACCACCTATAGCATAAGTAATATTGGTAATGGGTACATTCATACAAAGTGTCTGGTTGCTGGTAGACACAGGTGAAGTGAGTGTAATGGTTCCATCGGCAGTTACGGTGATGGTACCATTGAGTGACTGATTGATACAGGGGCCAAGTGTGGTGATGGTATAATTAAATACACCGCTGATAGTTGGAGAACCCAGTATGGTATAGAAACCACCCGCGTAAGATCCGGTAACACCAGCGGGAAGTCCGGTAACGGTGGCACCCGTACCACTTCCGCCTATACTATATTGAATATTTACAATTGCCGTATTGATACAAACAGTTTGAATATCGGTACCAACAGGTGATGACAGGCTGATTGAAGCATTATCATTGACCGTGATTGTTCCATTGATCGGGATATCTCCGCATGGGCCGGTACCGGTTACAACGTAATTAAATGTACCAGCTACTGTTGGAGTACCGGATAAAGTCATCACTCCAGCAGCAAAAATGCCGTTTACACCTGTTGGTAATCCGGTAACACTGGCGCTGGTTCCACCTCCGCCAATGGCATAGGTAATATTGGCAATGGGATTATTCACACAAAGGGTCTGATTATCTGACCCGGCCGGTGAAGTGAGTGTGAGGGTGGTATTATCATTTACCACTACATCTACAAATTCATTCTGTGGCTGCACGCAAAGGGTCGAGCCGGTATTCCTTATTTCCACTAATGTATACCTGAAGTTGCCGGGTACATTGGTTGGAACTGGCAGGGTCACGGAAGTAGCAGCAGGTGGCCCGGCAGCGGTGGAAATTGTCTGATTCGGACCAGCGTTAATCCTGTAAGTAAATGTATAAGGCGGCTTGCCTTCGGTACCGCTGAAAGTAATCTGGGGACTCGGATCGTTTTTACAAACTGTAATGGCACCGCTGATAGTTCCTACCGGCAGCTGTGGGACAATGATTGTTCCGGGAATGGTATCACTCAGACAACCTGCCGTTGTGATATTCATAAAACGCACATTATAGGTTCCGGGCGCTGTAAAAATATGGGTAGGGTTTCTGGCCGTTGAATTATTTAAAGGTCCGCTGAGCGGGTCACCAAATTCCCACCAGAACCGGTAAGTAGCTTTGGGTATTTGAGGTGTGGTTTCCGTGAATTGTACAGTTTCAAACTGACAACCGGGCTCGGTAAAATTAAAACTGGCAACCGGAGGTGAAGAGACGGTTAGCGGAAAGCTATATTCCTGAGCATTACCGCATCCTTCTGTAGAAGTTCTGTAAACAGTAATGGTAATAGTATAGGTACCTGGTGTATTAATGGTATAATTTCCGGGAAGAGAATACCAGGCAACGTCTTTCCCATTCCGGATGTTCACTGAATCGGGGGTGATTGTGGGTGCTCCTAAAACCGTCAGCGGGAAATTGGAAGGCACCAGTACACCCGGATTACTGATTGACCACCTGATCGAATCATACCTGATTTCAACCGGTGGAGTAGCCAGGTTCTTATCAGGAAAATAGACCTTGAATTTAAAAGGTGAATTGGTACAAACGTTGGGGGAAGATTCTATCCCCCATTCGTTATTTACTTCCAGTGCCTGATTCAGGTCTCTTACATTGGTTCCGGCAGAATAAGCATAAGATTCAAAGTTACCTGCCTGGAATCCATATGCGATTGCATTGAATCCACTATCGGCATAAAGCCGGTGTGATCCCGAAACAGCCGGGGTGAATAAATGTTGCAAATAAGAATAACCCGGAATATTAGGCGCCGCGACAAATGCTGTACTTGGAGGAGCGCCATCGATGGTAAAACTGGGGGCGATGGCAGTCTTGATCAGTACATTCAGCCATTGCCGGTTGATACTCTGCTGGGTAGACGTAAATATGGTGATATCACTGATATTCTGTTCAATCGGGTTCAGGATTACCATATCCGGGTCACCATTATTGGTACCCGAACAGGCACTGGTTTGTGCATATTGAACCACACAGATCGGTTTATCAGAAGTGATGCTGGTAGCTGAAGTTAAAACCTGCGGAGTAAGATTAAAGGTTGCGGGATAGATCTGTCCTTCATTTAATGTAGTGATCAGCGAATTATTAAAATAAATACTGGTATTGTCTTCCGAAGCGATGACCCGGTACGGATTGCCGTTGGTATAGTCACCAAAAGGAATAAACCCATAATTTTTTCCCCAGGTAGATACCGGATAAAGTTGCTGGAACAAGGGATCAAAAGAGCCAGGGTTGGTACAGGTTGTGGTACCAATGGTTGCAGAAGAACTTCCGGAAAATACTGCGATTGGCAAACAGGAACCTGTAGCCGTGGCTATAGACTCAATCAGCGTACCAGTAACGTCCTGTGTAGACTGATATTGGTACATATCACCGGTATTAACAAGCGGAATAATAAATGGGGCTGCTTTAACACCATTCAGCATGGGGGTTACTCGAACCTGTGTGGACGGTTGTGTGGCAATAACCTGAAACTGAGATCTTGAGCTTTGCCCGCCTCCATTGGTTGCGGAATAAGTGTAACTGGAAGCAAAATATTTTTTCCCCAATACATTGGTAGGTAGCAATAGAGTGGCAGCGCTTCTGGCGTTACCATATTGCTGGGCATAGGCAACTACTTCCGGCTGACCGGGGTCCACTGTTAACCGTAATGACTTTTGTATTACGGTTCCGGACTCAGCGTTACTAATGTGAGCAAGGCCATGTGGGATATTGACAGAAGTGATACCGTTGGCGGCAACAGAAAAAGTAGCGTTAAATGTACCATTGGTCATCGAGATCTTACCTGAACTGGCCTGATCCGAAGTAATCCAAATACTCATCGCTCCGGTACTGGCACCGGAAGGAATGTGATTAGGGAAACAAAACCAGAATTCGCTACCCTTGTTTGAAAAATCCTGCGCGTTAGCTCCGGTACTACATACGGTTAACAATAGTACGAGGGTACTTAATAGGTATAATTTTCTCATTAGTCCAGTGTCCTTAGTTTTCAGAAAGCCGCACTAATTTAACATTATTGCTGCAAATAACCTACAAAGAATCCTTTGTGGGCATTCTATCCGCTTTTTGAAAGTAAAATATTGTGAATTAACCCATTAAAAAAAAACGGGATATTATTAACCTCTACTTAAATAAGGGTAAACCCGCATCAAAAAAATGATGGCAAAAGAATGGTAGGTCAGGCCCTTTTAACACCAAAAGCGCCTTTAAATTTTTAGCAAGAGGCCAATTCATATGTATATATTAATCATACAATAAATATTCAATATTTTAATTGAAATATAATTTTTATATCATTGTATATCTGGTATTTATCTATAATTTATTTTATAATTAAAAGATTTTTCATAAATGCTCAAACGAGCCTAAATCTATCTCAGCATAATATCGACTTAATATTCTATTAACCTTTTTAATTTACTGATTAACTGACTATTAACTATATTTTTAATAAATTTAATTATTAGCATAGGTTTCATGCTTAAGAAAATGACCTATCGCTAATTTTGTTAGCTAACTTTTTATCCCGATTTTTAATGTATATGAAATCATACCCCTTGAACGACAATCAATCCAGGTCAGCTCCTACCCTCTTTTTAATCAGCAGCTACTTAGTCGCTCTATTCTCCTTTTTGTTATTATCATCCTGCCAGTCTTTTCAGGCTCCAGAGTTCCGGAATGTGGATAATATCAGGTTGGGGAAATTGGGGAAAAACTCAAGTTCCATCCTGGCAGACGTACAGTATTACAATCCGAACAGGACCCGGCTGAAGCTAAAATCAGCCAAAGGAGAAGCCTGGATGGATGATGTTTATCTGGGACGATTTGAAGTGGACAGCCTGGTGGAGATACCCGCCATGGGTAATTTCAGCCTTCCGGTAAAATTGGATGCCGATATGGGCAAGGTGCTGCAGCATTCATTAACCGCCCTATTGAGCAGGGAGGTCCGCATCAGGATCAAGGGTACCGCCAGGGTTGGGAAAAGCTTTTTCTATATCAACTACCCGATCGAATATGAAGGGGCTCAAAAACTCGACCAGCTATTGAATAAAAAGTAATCCTTGCAGGAGTAAGGTTCCATACAATTTGACGATTTGCTCCGGGGTTGATATCATTATTGTTCCCGGAAGAATTGTTCAGCGAACTATTGCTGGGCTGGAACTGGCGCAGGTTTGGGCTTGGGATGTGACCCGCCATCCTCAGATTTTTTACAGGGTTTCGGTAGCCTGTTGTAAGCATCTTCCGCCGCAGGAACATCATCGGCATCATATCCGCAATTGGCGATATAGGCCTTGATTTCCTCAATATTGATCCGGTCAGTTACAAATTTGACCTTTGTTTCTCCTTTTCGGTAGTTAACCAGTATCTCCAACACCCCATCATATGGTTTTACATAAGATTCAATCCGCTTTTTGCAATTCTCACAAAGCGCATTAGGGGTTTTGATAATGGCCGTTACAACCGGTTTTACCTGGGCGGATGCCGCCAGCGTGAACAGGCCGAAACAAAAAAGGGTCAGGGCAAATTTTTTCATATCTGTAAGAATGAATTTCCGATAAAAAAGCTGCAAGCAGGGTCAGACTTTTAACGAACCCTTCCAGCCAGCGGGGTCTTCCCGCCATTGCAAAAGTAATTCCTGCTGATCGGCAGCAATCATCCCCCTTTCGATAGCCAATCCGATGAGGGTGGGATAATCAGTTAATGAATAAAAAGTCAGTGCCGCAGCTTCAAAAGCCTTGTCGGCCTGAGAAAATCCATAGGTAAAAATAGAAACCATGCCAATGACATCTAGACCCTGTTCCTTTAATACATCAACCACCTGCAGGCTGCTTTTGCCTGTAGAAACCAGGTCCTCGATCACCACCACTTTCCGGCCTTTCTCATAATGGCCCTCAATCTGGTTGCCCAGTCCATGCTCTTTGGGTTTGGGCCGGACATAGATATAAGGCAGTTTCAGCTGATCTGCAGCCATGGCTCCCCAGGCAATCCCTGCGGTAGCCACCCCTGCCAGCAGTTCTGCTTCGGGAAACTTTTCAAAAATTACATTACACATTTCTGACTTTATAAAATCCCTGATATAAGGAAAGGAAAGTACTTTCCTGTTATCACAATAGATCGGGCTTTTCCAGCCACTGGCCCAGGTAAAGGGCTGGTCAGGGTTCAGACGGACGGCATTTACCTGCAATAATTTTTCAGCTACAGCGCTTGCATCATTCATAGGACAAAGTTAGCCGGTGGAAACCATATGATGACATACCCGGTTCATTAGTTCTGCCAGCTATTCCTTTTGTCCTTCATTAGCTTCAGCTGATTTGCTGTAACTTAGAACGATAACAGGCTTGTTAAATCCCCTTCCTTCTGCATGTACATCAAAATATATTTCGATAACAAACCGCTTTTTCTCTGCGATTCCGTGGATGAAGTGATTACACCCTTTATTCACCATGATGATGCTGTTTTCATTGATGAGCTGGATAGCCATACGGTAAAATCCATGATACATGAAATGCAGCTGGAAAAAGTGCATGCCGGCGTTTTCCTGCATGCTGATCTGGAAGCCCTCCGCAAAGCATTTTATAAAAAATTTACCCTGGTGCAGGCAGCAGGTGGTCTGGTGGAAAATGAAAAAGGTGAAATACTGATGATTTTCAGGAGGGGAAAATGGGATCTTCCAAAAGGGAAACTGGATAAAGGAGAAACGCTTTCCGAATGTGCTGTCAGGGAAGTGGAGGAAGAGACTGGTCTGCAGCGAATTCAATTACTATCTCCCCTGCCGGTTACTTATCATACTTATCACGAAGGGTCAAAGTATATACTCAAAGAATCTTACTGGTACCATATGAAAGTGGAAGGTACACAGCAACTGGTTCCCCAAACCGGCGAGGGTATTGATGTGGTAAAATGGGTCAGCAGGGAAAAGGCCAGAGATTACTATCCCGAGTGTTTTCCTTCCGTGATTGATGTAATGGAAGCCTACCTGGGCTGATTCAGAGCGAGCGGGGCTTGCTGAAATCTCTTTTGGGTATGATGGCAACTGTCAGCCTGCTCACACAAACCAGTTTTTCATGGTCATTAAATATGCGGATATCCCATACATGGGTTGATTTTCCGAGGTGAAGCGGCATGGCGACGGCAGTAACATATCCCGCAGTGGCGCTATGTACATGATTGGCGTTGATTTCAAGTCCCACACATTGGTATTGTGCCGGATCAATGACCATGGCAGAAGCGATGCTGCCAATACTTTCGGCCAGCACACAGGAAGCTCCTCCATGTAATAAGCCGTAAGCCTGCCTTGTCCGCTGATCCACCGGCATTCTTGCTTTGAGGTAGTCCTTCCCTATTTCGATCCATTCAATGCCGATATGTTCATCCATGGTGCCCCTGCCGGTTTCCTGCAATTGCTCCAATGTAATTTCTGTTTTAAACCAAATAGACATAGGCTTATTTAAGAACTGATTTAGCTACTAATTCCGGTAAAAAAGGGGTGGCGTCACCACCATTTCGAATGATATCCCGTACAATGGTGGAAGCTACCGAAGTATACTTGGGTTCCCCGGTTAAAAAAATGGTTTCAATGGTTCTGTCCAGCGTACGGTTTGCATCAGCGATTGTTTTCTCATACTCAAAATCGCTGACATAGCGGATTCCCCTCAGTATGAAGCGGGCGCCAATTATTTTACAATAGTTGATGGTGAGTCCTTCGTACACCACTCCTTCTACCCTTTCTTCATCCTTGTAAATCTCTTCTATCCATTCCTGTCTTTGCCTGGCGCTGAACATGGGTGTTTTGGAAGCGTTTAATCCAATGCCCACGATGATTTTATCAAACAGGGGCAGTGCCCGGTTGATGATGTCGACATGTCCTAAGGTGACGGGATCAAAAGTCCCTGGAAAAAGGCAGATGCGGGGCATGGCAAAAGATTAGGTTGAAAAGCTAATGATTATTGATCAATTAAACTCAATTCCCGGCCGTTTTCCTTCCGGAGAGGAGGTACAAAACCGCCATCCTCACTGCCACACCGTTTTCCACCTGTTGCAGGATAATGGATTGTCCACTGTCAGCCACATCGCTATCCAGTTCAACACCCCGGTTGATCGGACCCGGATGCATGATCACAATTTCTTTTTGCAAACTGTCCAGCAATCTTCGGTTAATGCCATATGCCAAACTGTACTCCCTGAGTGAAGAGAACAGTACCTGATTCTGTCTTTCGAGCTGAATACGCAACACATTGGCTACATCACACCAGGAAAGCGTTTCTTTCAGGTTATAACTCACATTAACGCCGAGTGCCTGGGCAATGTATTTGGGGATCAGGGTGGGCGGACCACAAACCGTGACTTCGGCACCCATTTTATTGAGCAGGAAAATATTGCTTTGGGCTACCCGGCTGTGCATGATATCACCGATAATAGCCACTTTTCTTCCTTTTAAACTCCCGGTCTTTTCCTGTATTGAAAAAGCATCCAGCAGGGCCTGTGTGGGGTGTTCATTGATCCCGTCACCGGCATTGATGATGGCAGCAGGAATATGTTGTGACAGAAAATGCGGGGCTCCGCTGGCACTATGGCGCATCACCACCATGTCCACTTTCATGGACAGGATATTATTTACTGTATCCAGCAGGGTTTCACCCTTGGCTGCTGAGGAAGTCGAGGCTGCAAAATTCAGGGTATCAGCGCTCAGTCTTTTCTCCGCCAGCTCAAAAGAGAACCGGGTACGGGTGGAATTCTCATAAAAAAGATTCACGATGGTTACTTCACGAAGGGAAGGAACTTTTTTAACCGGTCGTTGTAATACTTCTTTGAATTGTGCTGCCGTGGATAAAATAAGGGAGATATCTTCCGGGTTGAGATCTTTAATGCCTAGCAGGTGTCGAGTGGATAGTTGCATTAAAGAGCGAAGTTATAGGTTTGAAATGAAAAATACGAATTGATCAATTTGACTGACCCGGGATCAGTACCACTTCTCCATTGACCAGTTTTACTTTATCTGTTTTGGCCGTTTCCACGATTTTGGCAGCAAAATCTGCCTGTATGGGAAACTGGCGATGTTCTTTCCGGTCTATCAGTACACAAAGCTCTACCTTATCGGGTCTGCCATAGTCAAGCAGGGTATCCAGTGCTGCTTTGATGGTACGTCCGGTAAACAATACATCATCAATCAGCACCACCGTCTTGTTCTCGATATTGAATGGCATATTCATGGTATCCGGAGCAATGATTTCTTTACGGATATCATCGCGGTAAAATGTAATATCCAACTGACCATACTGCACCTGTTGATCGGGGTTCAATGTCTGAAGAACTTCCATGATCCTTGCGCCGAGTATGGCACCTCCCTGCTGTATACCGGCAAAGATGACTGAGGAAAGATCCCGGTGACTTGCATGTAAATCATTGGCCAGTTTCCGGATGGCTGTTGCTAAGTCGTTGGTTGAAAGCAGGACTGTCATGAATATATTGATTAGTGTAAAAATAGACACTAGTTTCCCTTTTTCCTAAATTCTTCTCTGGTCATAATTTTAATATGTGCAGGAATCTGAATGGACACAGGTTCATTGGTGATTGATACGGCCCTGATATGTTTTCCCATATAACGCTGGTCGTAAACTTCCAGTACCAGGCCTGGTAATCCATAATATTGCATCGGGCCAAAGGGTAGTTGGATTGTTTCCGCATACCAGACACTGGTCATTTCCACATGTGGCTTAAAGGATGTATCTGCCTGTATCCAGGTGTTTGTCGTAAAAAAAGCTTTCCTGCAACTAAAACCCAGTATTGTTTTTATTGAATCTTCAAATATCCAATCCACTTTCTTAAGATCATCAACCAGGTAGAAATGCTTTTTCGGGGAACTGGCCAGGGCGGAACCTCCATATATAATCTGCTTCCTCCAATCCAGAATTGCCGAATGATGCAATACCCTGCTTCCATAATCCCTGTTGCTTTTAATGGGATCTTTCCATCCAGTCATTCCATAAGAGTAGGACATCGAATCATTACAAACCAATCGGCTTGCGCTTTTTTTACGTGCAGGTGAAGCGACATCTATAAAGTCGGGGACTTCTTCGTTGACATGGCTGTAAACAATAGTCAGCCCATTCTGTGCAGCAACAGAAACAAACAACAATAAAGAAGTGGCTAAGAAACCAATTTTCATTTCATTATTTCTCCGCCAGGAAAGGATACTTATAATCAGTTGGTGGATTGAACGTTTCCTTGATCGTCCTTGCACTCAACCAGCGATAGAGATTGAGGATACTTCCTGCTTTATCATTGGTACCACTGCCTCTTGCACCTCCAAATGGTTGCTGACCTACCACTGCCCCTGTTGGCTTATCGTTGATATAAAAATTTCCGGCAGCATTCCTGAGTTTGTTGGTAGCTAATTCAACCGCGGAACGATCCTGTGCGATAATGGATCCGGTCAGTGCATACGGAGAAGTGTTATCCACCAGTTCAAGTGTTTTTTCAAACTGATTGGCATTATAGATATAAACAGTCAGCACCGGTCCGAAAATTTCTTCGCACATAGTCACATATTTTGGATCCTTTGCCTGAATAACGGTGGGCTGTACAAACCAGCCTTCTTTACTGTCGCATTTTCCGCCTACCCAGATTTCTGCTTTAGGATCTTTTTTGGCATGATCAATATACCTTTTGATGCTGTTGAAACTTTTTTCATCAATTACTGCATTCACGAAATTGGTGAAGTCTTCCGGACTTCCCATTTTGAACGATTTGACGCCGGCAATCAGTTTCTTTTTCACTTCTTCTGCCATATTGGAAGGAATATAAGCGCGGGAAGCGGCCGAACATTTTTGACCCTGGAATTCAAAAGCACCCCTTAATAATGCAGTTACGACTACATCCGGATCTGCCGATTTATGCACCATTACAAAATCCTTACCACCTGTTTCACCTACAATCCGCGGATAAGAACGGTACATCGCCATATTCTTACCGATGGTTTCCCACATATTGTTAAACACACCGGTAGATCCGGTGAAATGTACACCTGCAAAATCGCGGTGATTGAAACAAACCCTGCCAATCGTTGGTCCGTCCACATAAATCAGATTAATAACCCCATCCGGCAAACCTGCTTCCTGCAGGATACGCATAAACATCTGCGCTGAATAGATCTGGGTATTGGCTGGTTTCCAAACCACTACATTTCCGCACATGGCTGCCGATGTTGGCAGGTTACCGCCAATGGCTGTAAAGTTAAAGGGGGTAACGGCCAGCACAAAACCTTCCAGCGGACGGTACTCCATTCTGTTATGCATACCCGGACTGCTGATCGGTTGTTGCTTGTATATTTCTGAAAGGAAATGAACATTGAAGCGAAGGAAGTCGATGATTTCACAGGCACTGTCAATTTCAGCCTGGTAAGCATTTTTACTCTGTCCCAGCATGGTGGTGCCGTTCAGGTAAGGACGGTATTTGGTGGCGATCAGATCAGCCGCTTTTAAAAAAATATTCGCCCTGTTTTCCCAGCTCATGGCTGCCCAGCTGTCTTTTGCAGCGAGGGCTGCTTCGATGGCCTGGTGGACATGCTTCTCCTCCCCTGCATGGAAATACCCCAAAACATGTTTGGATTCATGTGGTGGATGTATGGCCACTTTTTTATTGGTACGAACCTGCTTGCTGCCGATATACATGGGTACATCTGCTTCCTGCATCTTCAGCTCGGCCAGTACTTCTTTTAATCTCTTTTTTTCGGGGCTTCCGGGTGCATATGACAATACAGTTTCATTGACCGGCATGGGGTAAGAAAAAGTTCCAAATTGCATACTGCTTGTATTTATTGTTATAAAGCAGTGCAAAGATATACAATGTCCGCTTGCGAAAATTAGCGCTAACTAAATCCGGCTTATTGTCAGCCCGCTGACACAACAGTTCGCTGGCAGATTACCTCTTCATTGGAACCCCTTTTTAACCTGATAAAATAAGTCCCGGGCAACAATCTGGAAGGCAGAGTAAAAATTTCACTTCCACCATTCACTGTTTTTCTCAGGGTTAAGACAAGCCTGCCAGCCGAATCAAAAAATTCGGCAATGACCTGCTCTCCGGAAAAAGCCAGTAACCCGGATACGGTAATATTATTATTAAAAACAGAGGGGTAAATCCGGTAGTCGGCGGTCACCGGATTACATGGCCGTACTATAGCAGTGTTGCTATAGCCGGTTGACATTCCCTGTATTTGATATTTTATACGGTAAAAGCTGTGGGCGGAAGCTGACACTGTTTTATCGGCGTAATGATATTGTCCGGAGCCATTTCCCTGAACAGACCCGATGGGAGAAAACAGACGGCCATCTTTGCTTTTTTCAATGATAAAGTTGCTAAGTGAAGTTTGCCCTTCCGCATTCCATTGCAATGAACTGCTGCAATCCTTTTCCTGTTTCAGGGACAAACTGATCTGACCGGATGCCAGAATACCATATAAGCCCCGCATGGATAAGGCGATGATCACATGTGTATCATTATTCCCGTTTCCTTTTGTTTCATCAAAAACAGGTACCCCATCATTTAAATAATCGGCTGGTCCTCTTCCTACAAATAAAGGAATATGGGTTGATTGATTGCTGTGGGTGGTAGTACCGAGATAAAGGGCTGAGTCGGTAACATTATAATACAAATGGTTGGACCCCACTGGTGCTCCTGTTGCCCCGAGGTAATCATTCCGGGATCCGCCTATATAAGATAGATAGTATTTTATAGACAGGTTGAAATCACAGATCACAAATAGCATATCCAATCCCCCGGCATTACTATTACTGAAAAAAGTTCCTGAGTTAAAGTTTCTGGTTTGGAGATCCGTTGAACCGGTGGTTCCCCAACTGAGTAAGGCGATCTGGTTGTTGACTACAACAGGTCTGACTGACACAAGAATTTCATCATCAGATCCTCCAGTGAATGTGGCTTTATATCCCGGACTGCCATCATTGTACAATTTTGCAATAAATCCGTCTATCTGCCCTGCCCTCGTATTCTGAAAAACAGGCCCGGTACCTAATGGAAAATTGTTGCTGCTGGTTTGTCCAACCAATATTGAAACAGAATCACCCATGGAAAGGATTCCCCAGGCATAATCACTGCCTGATCCGCCGATCTTATCCAATATATCAAAACTCACCGGTCCTGAAGATGGTACATTGATTCTTCCAAATAGAGCCTCCTGCCCTGTACCGTTATCCGGGATGCTGCCATTAATTTCAGTAATGTTTCGCGTATTGCCTGCAAATACAATATCACTATCGCTGAGCACCTGAAAATCGTTGATCAAATCATCACTGCTGCCACCAATATAAGTACCAAAATCAAGCTGATTGAATGATGAGAACCGGGCTATCCAGGCTTCGGAATTTCCTTCAAATATATCATCTGCGAAAGAGGCAATATATGAGGGAGAAGCAAGTGGCAGGGTATCAGTTGCTGAAAGGGAAATATAAAAAGTACTATCCTGAAATGCCCGGATGGTTAATGCCTTATCCATTCCGTCGCCACCGAGGTAACTGCAATAAAACAGGGAGTCCAGTCCGTGGTTCAGGACGGCAATAAATCCGTCTGTGTTCCCATGATACACTGAATCGAAGGCGGGAATCTGGCCATTCGCTGCCAATGTTACCGGGAAATCCGCTGAACTGGTATAACCCGATACATAAACCAGCGAATCTGTAAGGGCGATGCCCACTCCCACATCGGCACCGGCACCCCCGAGGTAAGTAATTTGTGTAATGAACTGCCCGTCTTTGGTCAGGGCATAAATCAATACATCCGGTGTTGCGGCGAAAGTACTATCATAAGCATGGGATAAAGCAGCTGCATATAAAACAGATACCTGGAGACTGGCAGCGCCTGCACAATAAATTTTACCTTCTGCAGGGCTATAGGTAATCCCATAGAGATATTCATCAAAATCAGTATTATCACCATCAAAGAAAGTTCCCCAAAGCAGATCAGGATCGATGACCAGCGGATAAAGCCTGTTTACAGTTTGAGCAGTTTTAAAGCGAACGTACCCGTTATGCTGAATATCAAACTGCACAGCAGCCATTTTTTTCCCCGCCGGGGTAACATAGTAACTCTCCGGCAATCTTAATAAAAAATCACCCATTGCCATTCCAACCCGCAAGCTCCCGTTTTTTAAACGCTCCAGTTTTTTCTGTCCAGAAAACTTCATTCTGATTTTACGAACATCAGCTTTAGGCCAGATGATCCAGTCAAACTCCAGATGACCGTTTTGCTGGCTGTATAAACGGAGATCAATACCCGGGTAAACCTGTTGCAGGATGATTTCACTACTGGATGATGAACTGACCGAACTAATCTGCCGGTTGCGGACAGCAATAAAATTTCTTTTCGTTGGAAATTGATCTGTGCTGATATTTTTTCCGGCAATAGAAGCCCCGCAAAACCTGATTTCAAAACTATTGGATCTATAAGTTGTTTGCAGGTCAGCCTTTTCATTATGGGCTACAGACTTGGTTTTAGATATTACCGGACTGGCTATTACAATTCTCAGGCGATCTCTTTGTATAAATACAGTTTCATACCGGGAACTGAAATAAGCAATGACTGTTTCGGGCAAACCTTCTTGTCCATTATTTTCAATTAGTTGCAATGTCCGGCTGCTTTCTCTCAGGGTTGATTTTACCCGGGATTCCAGTTCCTGGTTCATCCCATGCAATCCTGTCTGAACGGATCCAATGGCTGGTGACTGCCCTTGTATATTATTACAATACAGTAGTAAGCAACTCAAACTGAGAAGTAGAACAGAAAGTCGGGAATAGTAATGCAATCCCCCCATGTTTTGGTTTTTCATTTTCATGAATTTTAGGGGGTGGCTTGTGATCAGGTGGAAGGCGAAACTAATATTAAAAAGATATATTACATATACTTATTTGTACTCGAATTTTATATGAAATATACTTTGTCAAAATCGTAGAATTACCTTGACCTGATGAAATCAGGAATTGACTGGTTCAGATGCATCACTTGTTTGAGATGAAGATGGAGTAAAGAACCTGTTAATGAGCAAAAAACTGATTAATGCTTAACCGGATTCCCATCTTCAGCAGCCTCACTGTAATAATTCATGGTTACAGGTATGCCCATGGCATCATAGTCAAAAAATACCGGATTGAGACGACTAACCACACATTTATTATCTCCAAAATATAATGTGGTTCCTTCCAAACGCCAATTGGCAATTTTTCGCAGGGTTCCGGCTTCAATGATATTTCCATTATTCATGTAAGAATAAATTTTGCCGCCTTCTGAAAATTTCCAGCTGGTGCCGTGTTTCCCTTTGAGCCATTTGGCATTTACAGCCTGAATTGGCTTTTCCTTCTCCAGCTTACTTCCAGGTACAATATTTAAATAAGTAAGTTTGTGACCTTCGGTATTGGTCACTACCAGCTGATCGTTATCAATTTCAACAATTTTAAATGTTGTATTGATGAAATCCCTTAGCTGGATTTCATCATTGTTAATGGAATAGGTAAAATCTTTACCACCGGGCCCGATGGCTTTTCCGGCTTTCTCCAATTGTATATATTCATAGTAATCGTGTCCTTCATCCAGTTGCCAGTATTTTTTTTCATTACCCATCAGGTAGCTAAGCGCTTCATCCCCTTTCAGTTCTGCTCCCTTTTTCATGCCACTGTTGTTGGATTTACAGGAACCAAAAAGTAAAGCTATCACTAAACTGATAAAGGTTATTTGCAGCATTTTCATGTTGTAGATTTTAATTTTATCGAATGAATTTGTTTTTGTTATTTGTTATTTGTTATTCTGCCATCTCCATTTCAGCCATTCAATCCGGCCACCAGAGAATTGTCCTCCTCCGGCATAGTCTTCATTGAACAACAGTCGCCAGGCCGTGTAGAATTTTTCTCCGGGGAGTTTAATCAGTGCTGTTGTACCGATGGTTCGGTGTTTAGGTTGATTTCGGGCATCCAGGTAAACGGTCCATTTGGCGTCCCAGGCAAATCCCAGTTTAATGATTTGTGCTCCTGGGTAGGCTGCCTTTATTTCTCTTGTGAACAGCGACTTTGCTCTCGCATCACCAGCCGCATCTGCGTCTGAAGGAAAGGTCCATTTGGGGGCCAGTTCTTCTGCTTTTTTCCAAAATCCGTTGTAGGCAGTGTCCATTTGATTCAAACCTGCCTCGGTTTCTGATATACCTGATTTTTTAAGAACCGGAATAAATCTTGATTTGATTTCCGCCAGCTTTTTTTTACTTTCTCCGGGTGTAAAACCACCATCCATCCATCCCTCCTCT
Source organism: Chitinophagaceae bacterium (assembly GCA_016720745.1). Lineage (GTDB taxonomy): Bacteria > Bacteroidota > Bacteroidia > Chitinophagales > Chitinophagaceae > JJ008. The sequence continues at coordinate 1,057,105 of JADKKA010000022.1, forward strand.
TTTTCCAGATCCTCAATCCGGGGTGCTCCATGCATTGCATTGGTCATAAAACGGAATGCAGATAGCTTTACAGCTTCAGGAAGCAGCGCTTTACGGTTTACGGAGACCAGCCGAAATACACAAGGGGAATTATCGAGTGTTTGGAAAGGATTGGAAAGGTTATCTACCACATCTTTGTAAGTTCCGGTCATCAGTCCTGCCAGGGCTTCCAGGTCCTTCATCGTTTTTTCATAATTGTCTGGAGTCAGTTCGAATAATGTACGGGAGTTGCTTGTATTTTGTGGAAGGTCGATACCCAGCACATCTGCAAAAATCAACACAGCATCTTTATATTTTGCCACATCTTCATACCACATTTTTCTGATCCCGCTGCCGGCCTGCGCCGTACCTACCGCTTTAAGTTGATTTTGAACATTCAGAAAAATGGATTGGATCTCCAGGATTTTTTCTTCCACCACTAATGCATCCGGATGAGGTCTTTCAATTTTTTGCAGTGAGTTTAAAAGGATGGAAGCCTGATTAAAATTTCCTTTCACTTTCAGGTACCATTCACAGGCAGGCACATACTGAACCGGTGTTAAAATTCCTGCAAATTCCTTTTTAATTTCAATGGCGGCAAGTAAGGGTGCGGCCTGAATTAATTTGAGCCGGCTGGTTTCTGATAAAACCGGTGCAGGTGCTGCATAAGCTGCAGGATTCTCATTAATCATTTTTTGCGTGGCTTGCAACTGTGTTGTCCATTGCTGGAAATAGGTAATCTTTTCTGATAGTGGCTTTCGGATAGCCATTACTTCCGGTTGCTGATAAGCTGTTTTAGGAATTTTGTTCCAGGCATTTACCGCTTCAGTATGAAGTGCATTAAAAGCATCCCATTCCTGGCGAACACGGGCAAAATCCTCTGCCGCAATTGGCTTTGTATAATTCTCGTTCACTTTCATCCGGGGCAACAAACCGGAAATGGTATTGACAGCCAGTTTTGTATCCGGGGAAATGGCCTGAGAAAATACTACCGGGCTAAAAATCAGGAGCAGTCCTGCCATTACATATTTTTTCATTCCTGAAAACTTTTGATGGTGAATCCTGTATCGGAGCTTATTCATATTTATATTTTTTGGTTACCGATATCAACAAATTATCATTGCAAGTCACTGTTGCATTCAATACACAGGAAGGCAGGTTTACAGGAAGATTGGGGGTATCAGCAAAAGAAAATTCTACGATGAAGTACTCAGCAAATTTTCCATCATTCTTACTACTAACAGTAAATTCATCGGTTTTGCTTTTCAGTTCCACCTGGGATACCGGATGTAAAATCCTGGTATTAATCAGTATTTTTTTTCCGGCGTAGCCATCTCCTCCGGTTCGGGTCAGCTCAATCCTTAATTTAACAGTCTTGTTATAACAGGGCCAGGTACTACCGGCTGGTGCTTTATCCCATTGGGTATTATCCTGTGGCTTGGGTACCCAAAATTTTACAACAGGCGCCTGCGCCTTTGTGATGCCATGAAATAATGTACAGGCAAAGAGCAGCATCAGGAATTTTCCTTTCATCTTAATTGTTTTAAGGTTTATTTGATTTCTATAGTAATTGTATATTCTCCTTCCAGCACATCTTTTGCGCCAGCTACTGCGAAATAAACTGCCGTATGTCTTGTTACGGTATTGAGGCGTATGGTCTGCGGGGTAGCTGGTTCTTTCAAATTTGGTTGCCCTATCCAGACAGGGTGGGATGCCTCACAAGTCTGGACATAGGTGATATGAGGTGGAATTCTTTGCAGATCAAAACTGGTGTAGCCATATATGTTGATCCGACTGCTCTTTTTATGTGGAGTAACGGTGATTGTTGCCACGGAATGATCCGGCAAGTCAAACCAGTAACCAACATGTTTACCCATGAATTCAACATCCCGCAAGCCCGGCCAGCAGGCAATTTGACTACTGCCCGCCCAGGAAAGATCTTCAAGGACTTCTCCATTTTTCAATGATCCTTTCAGAGTGGTCGTTTTCCCTTTTGAGGTGCGGACAAAAGGGACAAAGGAGGGTATGGTTGCTGTGGTCATATTCCGGATTTTTGTACCCGGCACATCTTCATCATAAGTATCTGCATACCCGTCAAAGGCCACCCGATAAAATCCATTGGGCAGTGATTTGAGTACAATGGCACCATACCATTTCATTTTTTGCTGATCCCAAACCTCTACCCTGCTGTTAACACTATATACTCCTGTTGAAGGCTGATCATTTTTAGCGGTGTTAAAAGCGTTCGTGTTAATCAAAACTGCTGCTAAACGGATCGACTCAAAAAACTGAGTGGCTTCTGCATCAGGGAACTGGCCTTTTTGCAATACCATGGCCTGGCAAATAAGGCTGCCAAATGAAAATAGCCAGGCGGTGATTGACGTCCCCTTATCGTTTATATACCTGAACGTATACCCATTGATTCCGTTTACGTTGCTACCAGATACAGGTTCCTGCTGAAGAGATTTTTGCATTAATCGCCCGGGAATATTCAATACTGCCCGTCTGGCGATTTCTTCCGAACCGGTGCGGGTGAGAATTACTGAATATGTTTTTCCTGAAAAGGAAGCTGTTGCGGTTAACAATGTATCCTTTCCTGAAATTTTAAATGACGTGGAAGGCTTACCCGGAAAAGCGGCTGAAACAGGGAAGCCATCATTGCTGAAGGAAAACTCGCTGAATGATTGTGAAAAGCCTGCCAGGGAAAGGAACAAAAAAAAGGCGGGTAACAGGAATCTCATATCGGTTATATTTAACCCGATAAAAATCTGCACTTTTTTAAGCCCCTGTATCCGCCAAAAGGATGAAAAATCAGCGTGGCGTATACTGAGGCGGTGGAATCCTGAACTGATGTTCCCGTCAGAAATATAGTAGATAAATGCTGGTACTCAGGAATGTAATAACCACCTGCTATTTTGAACCAGCAGTAAATCTTATCAGGAAAATCATCCATAGTTTACTGGCAAAGAACAGATTACCGATTCATCAACTCTCTAATTCTTGCGATTGCTGCACTTCGGTTAATTACATCCAGTTTGAGGTAGATATTCCGTATATGTGTTTTAACGGTACTCACTGCGATAAACAATTGTGCTGCCATTTGTTTAGTGGTCAATCCTTCAAATATTTTGGCGAGCAAATCATATTCCCTGTCGCTGAGGCGGGCGATCAGTTTTTCGTTGATTTTTTCTAATGGCGGCAGACTAAAATTGTTCTTTATCTTTTTGCCATGGTTCAGCAATGCCAGTTGTAGTGTGGCAAAAAGGTTTTTTTCGGTAAAGGGCTTTACGAGGTATCCGGCGGGTTCTGTGTGTTGCGCTAATTGCAGGGTTACTTTATCGGAATAAGCAGTTAAATAAACAAATGGGATTTGATAAAGCCGATTGATCAGTTCTGCGATTTGAATGCCTTCACTTCCATGTTTGAGATTGATATCCAGCAGGGCGATATCCGGAGTATTATGTTGAAGTTCTTCCAGTGCAGCCTTTTCCGTGTACACCACAGCAGACACTTTAAAATCGATATTATTAAGTGCAGTTGCAATATCTTCTGCAACCATGGGCTCATCTTCCACTATCAATACATTTACTTCACTCATGTATGTTAATGTTTACAGCCGGAATTAATAGTGACACTACCGTCCCGTTTTCTACTTCAACAGTAAGTTTTGCTTCCAGTTTTTCAGCAAAAGCCCTGATCATCCGGTAGCCAAAAGAATGGTGCTTTTTATCTTTCAAATCTTCCTTTATGCCAATACCGTTATCCCTGACTTGTAATACTAAATGCCTGTCAGGCGTTTCTGTCACAATCACCTTTATGATACCCTGTGCTTTTTGAATGAAGGCATATTTATAGGCGTTCGATACCAGTTCATTGATAATGAGTCCCAGCGGAACGACCGTATCAATATCCAGTTCAAGATCATCAATTTGTTGTTCGATCTGCACATTCAAGTCCGGGTTTTGGTTGCTATCCTCAATGTAGCTCAACAATTCTCTGATATAATCTCTGATTCGTAAAGAAGTAAGGTTGTCCGTATCTCTGTACAGAAACTGGTGAATCAGGGCCATCGACTGAACTCTGTTCCGGCCCGCCTGAACTGCGGAAAATGCTTTTTCATCGTCGATATAGTGAGATTGCAGATTAAGCAGGCTTGTAACAACCTGTAGATTATTTTTTACCCGGTGGTGAATTTCTCTCATTAATACTTCCTTATCACGTAGCGATTGCTCAATCAGCATTTTCTGCTGTGAAAGCAATTTGTTTTTACGGCGGTTATTTTGAAAGGCGTAAAGAATTACAGAGGCAAGTACCAGCAGAAATACTGAAGCCAGCAGGAAAAGGTTTCTTTGTTGCCTGTTCCTGACAGCCCTTTGTTCACTTACAGATACCTGGCTGGTCAGTTTTCCAATCTGTTGATCCTGCCTGTCTTTTTCATATACGGCATTCATCTCATTGATTTGCCTCAGGTTTTCTTCATTCAGCAAACTATCCCGAAGTGATTGTTCCGCAAGATTAAAGCGATAGGCATTACTAAAATCATTTTTTTGACTATAAGCATGGGCCAGTTGTTTATAAAAGGAAGCAACAAACTCGCGGTCATTATAATGCCTTGCATAAATAACACCTTTACCAAAAAAGGAAATGGCTGTATCCACTTCTCCCTGCAATAATGAGATGGTGCCCAGCCCCTGTAAACAGCTGATATAAGCCGACTGTTCTTCTTCCCTATCCAAAACAGGTAATAAGGATGCAAATACCTGTTTTGCTTCTTTTAGTCTTTTCAACCCCGTAAGCGCACTGGCAAAATTAGCCTTGCCTTCATTTACATCCTGAGGAACAAACGCAAGGGCCATTACTTTTTGAGCATAAAAAAGAGCACTGTCATAGCGGCCCATATACTGGTAACAGGATCCCAGGTTGATAGACGAATTCACGATGCCCTGTTTATTGTTCAATTCCTGCTTAATCTGAAGGGAGAGCTGGTTATATTTTATTGCGTTGGAATAATCTCTTCTGGAGCGGTACACCAGTGCTATATTATTATAAGTCTGCGCAATTTCCTTCCTCGCTTTATACCCTTCCCTATAGCGTAATGCTTCGAAATGATGACGCAATGCCAGTTCATAATTTCCTGCAGCATACCACGCATTTGCGATATCAGTGATAATATTGGCCAGTGTGGGATGTAACTGTTTGTTCCGGGCAATCAACAGTGCCTGGTCAAAATACAGCAGTGCCGAATCAGTCTTACCCTTTATGTCAAAACTGATTCCGATATTTTTCAGGGCTCTTGCCTGCTGTCTGCTGTTCCCGGCTTTCAGGGCCAGTTGTTCTGCTTCTCTGGCTAAAATGATGGAAGAATCCACATTATAATCAAACATGTAAAAAGCAAATTCATTAAATGCATCACTCTTTAAAGAATCAGGCGATGAGGAATTGATGATCCGCAGCAATGAATCCTTTTCGGCAAATTGAGCGGATGCCGGTAAGGAAAAGCTTAACAGGAAAGATATGATTATACGGTATTTCAGGGGTCGATCAATTTCAATACAAAACTAAAGAGAAGGTGATACCCTAAAATAATCCTTTTGGCTGATTTTAAAGAATGGCTATGAAAATGGGCAGAGGATACTTAGTATTTCTAAGCACCTTCTGCTCCTTCCAGCATTACAAAATCAGGATGCCGAATCCTTTTCATTCATCAGGTAAGCTTTGATAAATCCATCCAGTTCACCGTCCATTACCGGTTGAATGTTCCCGGTCTCAAAATCGGTGCGATGGTCTTTAATCATTTTATAAGGATGAAAAACATAACTGCGGATCTGGCTGCCCCACTCGATTTTTTTCTTCTTGGCATTATTGGCATCCTTGATCGCATTTCGTTTCTGGAGTTCGAGTTCGTATAACCGGCTGCGCAGCATTTGCATGGCCAGTTCCCGGTTGCCGAGCTGGGTTCTGTCCTGCTGGCAAACCACCACAATACCCGTTGGCAAGTGGGTCAGCTGGACCTTGGTTTCAACTTTGTTTACATTCTGACCGCCGGCACCTCCGCTTCGGGAAGTCTCCATTTTAACATCGGCAGGTTTGATTTCAATTTCAATGGTATCATCCACCATCGGGTAAACATAAACACTCACGAATGAAGTATGTCTGCGGGCATTACTGTCAAATGGTGAAATACGCACCAGCCGGTGTACACCGCTTTCTGCTTTTAAAAATCCATAAGCGAAGGGCCCTTCAAACTGCAGGGTAGCAGTTTTAATACCAGCTCCATCGCCCCATTGCCAGTCCATTTCGGTTACTTTCCAGCCCTGTTTTTCTCCGTACATGCGGTACATCCTGGCCAGCATTTCTGCCCAGTCCTGGCTTTCGGTACCACCGGCTCCGGAATTAATCTGTAATACAGCTGGCAATTCATCTTCGGGTTCATTCAGGGTGGCTTTGAACTCAGCATCTTCCAGCATCTGGAGACCTTTATCATAGGCCGCCTGGGTTTCTTCTTCGGTAGCATCCCCCGCTTTCCAGAATTCGAAGAGCACGGCAAAATCCTCAACGGCTGTATCGGTTTGCTCATAGAGCTTTACCCAATACTCGTTCACCTTGATTTCCTTCATGATGGAAGTGGCGCGGGCATTATCGTCCCAGAAACCGGGACTCAGAGAGAGTTGTTTGTCGTTTTCTATCTTAGCAAGTCGGTTCTCGACGTCAAAGAAACCTCCTTATCCCGGCAATGCGGGACCGCATATCCTGTAATTTTTCGATTGTCATGCGGCAAAAATAGGGTTTTATGAGCAATCACATGCCCAGGGAGAAAAGAAAGAAATGCTGTCCCTCCCATCCTGTTGTTACTACATTAGCAGCGCCCTGCATATTCGTGAATGACAAGCCTTGCTTTCTTAACAGATTCACCCGCTCAGCCGTTTGAATGCCAAAATAAGTAATGGCCGGATAGTCAAAATTACTGGTCTGGTGTAAGCCGATGATCATTAAATCGTCTGATAGGATAGCATGCGGATATGGCTGATCCATTTTTGATTTCACGGTAAACCCCAGTTTTTTCCAGAATGCAATTGATTTGTCAAGGTCTTTCACCGGGTGACAGTATTCTCCAAAAACACCGCATTGTTTATTTGGATATTTCTCAGCCGTTTTAAAATCTGCCGGATTCATGTTGAGTAAACTAATGCCTTTGGGCTGACTAAACCCTCCCAGGTTATCAGCCAGCATAATGGAAAGGCCATCCGGAGAATTGAAATAATACCTTTTAATCGGATCAGCTTCCCCGGGTTTTTTTGAAAATACAATGCCATCTTTTTCCAGTTGAGTGACGATCGCTGCCAGATTAGTGGTGTAATAAGTAAGTCCGGAATATTTTACATTGTCTTTACGAACCATGATCAGCAGGCTGCCATCACTGTATTGTGCCCAGGGAGATGGAAAACTATTTTCATTTACTTTTTGAAAGCCTAATCGCTGATAAATAGCAGTGGTGGAATCAAGGTTGGTGGATGTATTATAAATACAGGCCACTTCTCCTAATTTTTCCTGTGAAAAAGAAAAACCAACTCCAAGCCCCTGTACAACCAGTGAGAAAAGTAATTTTTTCATACAAATAATATTTAGTATCAAAGTGGTTCTATTAAATTAAGATGAAATAAATTAGTTTTAAAATAAAAAATGAAAAGCACCTCCCTGACCCTCTTCCTGTTCCTTTTTTGCTTAAAAAGCAATGCCAATTTCAGGGATTCCGTGATTACTTACCCCCTCACTGATAGTGTCAGAGCCATTCAGGTTATTACAGAAGTTTCCGTTCAATCGCCGGAAGCGAAAAAATGGTTCAACCTCAGTTTAAGGACAGATATTGCCAGTATAACGATGTTTGGAAACCGAAAAAACCGGGGATTCTTTTTTACCGTTTCTGCTCCCCTGAACAATCTTCAACGCGGCTTAAATAATGGCTTTGATCTAAAGGGTCATGAAATCATTTTTAAATATGACTGGCAGGTTGGGGAATCTTACAAACTCCTTATAGCACAGGCCACGGACTCCATCTCCGGACTTACAGTTTGCAGTGGTTATGTTTTTCTTCCCCGGGAAGGGAAATGGAAATTCATCGGAAGCGGAACCCTCAATAAATGGCACCCTTCTCTCCTGAATCCCTCATTAAGATTCACTTGTCATAAAAAACAAAACCTGTTATTCCGGCATGGGCCCGCCTGGGCACAGCGGTCATCAGGTTCCTGGAAATTACTGAGTGAGGATAAAACCAATGCGACGATTCCAGGCATTAATTTATTTGGTCATCTAGACAGCATTCAACAGCGACAAAAGGAAATCAAAATCATAAATGATTCGATTACGTTGGGGAAAACAGACGTTAAACAGGAAGAAAAGGGTGTGTATTATCAAATTATCAAACAAGGAACGGGCAGGATGGTTTCTGTAGAGGATACAGTTACTATATTTTATAAAGGTTATTTGTTTTCCAACGGACAGGTATTTGATCAAACGGGTGAAAAGCCGGCCAGTTTCCCGTTAAAAAGACTGATCCGTGGCTGGCAGATTGCTGTGCCATTATTAAAAGTTGGCGGAAAAATAAAACTGGTGATCCCATCCGACCTTGCTTATTCGATCCGTACAAGGGCGGCTAAGATTCCTCCAAACAGTATCCTGGTATTTGAAATAGAAGTGCTGGATGCCCGTTCCCCTGAAAAATAAGTAAATTGTATCCGCAACCAATTTGCAATTGTATTGTTCAAATATAAAATTTAACCATGCGTCAATTCAGTCTTTCCGTTCTCACCCTGTTTTCGATTGTGATCTTACTGGGTTCCTGTAAAAGCAGTGACAAGAAAAAAGAAGGAGCCGGTAACGGAACCCCCAGTTTAAAAGAAGAAACCATCAGCTATAAAGTTGACAGCCTGGACATGAACAGTTTTGTAGTGTATGATGAAAACCGGGAAGGCAAGCGCCCTGCGATCCTGGTGATCCATGAATGGTGGGGGCTGAATGATTATGTAAAAATGAGAGCCCGCAAGCTGGCCGAACTGGGATACATCGCATTTGCGGTAGATATGTACGGAAACGGAAAAATGGGAAATGACCCGGCGACGGCTGGCGGATTAGCCACTCCTTTTTATCAGAATACTGCGATGGCTAAAAAGCATATTGATACGGCGATGGAGCAATTCAAAATGAACGAACTGGTGGATACCGCCAATATGGCCATCATGGGTTATTGTTTTGGCGGGGCGATGTCGATCATCGCCGCCCAATTGGGAGCTAACCTGAAGGGAGCTGTTAGTTTTCATGGTAACCTGAATGTGGTGCCGGTCAATAAGGATTTGCTGAAAGCCGAAATCCTGGTTTGTCATGGCAATGCCGATCCTTTTGTCCCTCAGGCTGAAGTCAATCTGTTCCGTCAGCAGATGGATTCTTTGGGAATGAAATATGAATTCAAAGGATATGACAGTGCCAGCCATGCTTTTACCAACCCGGATGCCACAGAAATGGGCAAAAAATTTAATATTCCCATTGCCTATAATGCGAAGGCTGATTCGGCTTCCTGGGAAGACATGAAACAGTTTTTCAAACGAATATTTAAGTAAAATCTGAAGTTTTGTTTTGATCCGGCAGACCACCTGCCGGATTTTTTTATTTGAGATAGCCCGGCTAAACAGCTTGAAAACAAGCGTATTGGGGTTTTTACGATACACCGGTATCGGAAAATTACTTAGTAAAATTATGATTTACGGAAAACGGTTTCTATTTTGTCATCCCTTTGAGCATTAAATCGGAAACCTTTGAAAAAGTCAACATTATCACTATTTGTGTGCGCTATTGTATTGTTTTCCTGTAAAAAGGAGAAGCTGGATGTACCAGCTGATTTGCAAAACAGCGCTCCTCCTCTATCAATCACTGATCTCTGTATTAGCCAGTCAGCCAATCCCGGCGGCCGGTCTTATGATACAGACTCCCTGCTTTTCTACAAATGCACGGATCGGCATTGCGGAATGATGCCTTTGAGTGCCAAAAACTATTGGGTTTACCAGGATTCAGTGTTTCTGGATGGGGTATTCAGAGAAGTCAAGAATGATACATTGCGTTTCAGCAGTAATATTCGTTCACTGCTTGACGGACTTACCTGGTGGCAATCCAATGTAAATGTGGGCATCCCCCAATTACTCTATACCAATGATTCGGTGCTTTACACTTTACAGCCCAAATTGTATAATCCGGATTATATGGATGCCAAAAAAGACCTGTTTCTTTTCCCTGGCGATTCCGTGAAATATTTGTCCGGATTTGATGATATTGCTGCAGCCGGACGGTCGCTGAAAGTTTCCGGTAGTTATACAGTTCCAGCAGGCACATTTGAAAACTATATCTACTTTGAAAAAAATGCCCGCAGTTACCGGAAGGATCAGGTTTATTTTAAGCCGGGTGTTGGGGTTTTAAAATATATACATGAACAGGCCCCTATGGGAGAAAGGGTCATCAAAAAGCAACATATTAAAACGCTGATCGCTTTTTATATCGACTAATTGATTCAATACAACTGCAATCAATACTAACAGCAATGCCCCCGTGAATACGGGGGCATTCTGATTTATATATTGATGCCGGATTAGGGCAGTGAGATCAATCGCTGGTTGGCTCCATTATTCCAGGTGAGCAATACCTTGTTGTCACAGTCACCATTATTGGGTGCGCCATAGTTGGCAAACAATACATGTGAGTTGGCATTGATCTTCAGAATACCATTACTAAACCAGGGGCAAACAACTCTTTTTACCAGCGGTGTTTCTGTATTCAATACCAGTGTAGCACCACCATTGAGTTGGGTCCTGGAGCGGCCTTCCACTTTATATACATCATCGCGAACAAAAGGCGTGGCACCTCCATCAATCTGAGTTACCGTTTTCTGCTCATCATACTGCCATCCTCTACCATTGGGGAAGGTAACAGCGCCGTTGACTACCTGCACGGTATACTTGATATTACCACCGGCATTGAGATTGGTCAGAATTTTAGTTCCTTCAATATGGGCCCTGTTCAGGTAAAAATCTCTGAAAGTAACGGTAACAACTGATCCGCTGCGGCGTACCGGAGCTGTGAGATGGATGATAATGGCTCCTTTCCGGAATTTACCATCTGCACAAATACATCCATTGCCAAAGTCAATCGTAATAGTTTTGGGATAAGTACTGTCATTGGGGGAAACCGTAATGGAAGCACAAACACCGATCCGCAAACGCAGCTCAGCAAAAGTTGGGTTGTAACCGCGACCACCCATTGCATTGCCATCTTCTTCTGCGGCTGTCAAACTAATATCTTCCACATCACCAAAGCTGGCATCAGCCTGGGTACTTTCATCAGTTAAATCAGCAGCTTGCTCAGCGGTCAGTTCGTCGGCGGGAGCAGCGGTGCTGTTTTCCTTCTGACAGGAAGTAAATACAAATACGGAGAATAATACTGCTAAAGCAGCGATCGGGAATCGGTTAAGAAAGATAGTTTTCATGGTTATACTTTTTTAAGGGTTTAAAATATTAACGTATGTTTTGAACTCTGCAGAGCAAGAAAGTTTAAAGAAGCGCGAAATATTTTACTTTACAGTCCTTGAAAACAGTGATCCGTTATATCAAAGACTATTATAATCAGTCAAATAAGCTGCTGCTCCTGCTGATCAGTTTATTTACTGCCCTGCTGGTATTTATCAATTATTATTTTGGATTGGATGAAGCCGTCAGAAAAAATAATTTCCCGGTTAAACTTTTGTGCTGGTTGCTGGTCTTTGCCGTTTCCTTTATTATCCCTTATATAATAACATCCTTTTTCAACGCTGGTCTCCCTTTCCGGGACAAAGCATTTATCGGGTTCTTGCTAATTGCAGTCTTGTTATTTTCCTTCAAAATCAGTGTTGATTTTAGCTTCCGGTTCTCAGCTGATCCGGAATGGAACAATTACTGGAATCATATTATTTACTGGCCCTTCCTGCTCCTGCTACTGGCGCCCATGCTGATATTGTTGTGGAGATCTTATCACCCTTATCAACCTTTTTATGGATTTAAAATAAAAGGTATCAACTGGAAACCTTATTGGCTGATGTTGCTGATCATGATTCCACTCATTCTATTAGCCTCCACGCAGGCCGATTTCCAGGAAGTTTATCCTAAGATCCAATCGATTGAGGGACTCATGAATAATATTCATCTCCAATGGTGGCACAAATTACTTTATGAATTATCCTATGGTACTGATTTTATCACGATCGAATTTTTCTTTCGCGGGTTCCTTGTGCTGGCTTTTGTGAAATGGGCCGGGAAAGATGCGATTTTACCCATGGCCTGTTTTTACTGCAGTATTCATTTTGGTAAACCGATGGGAGAATGTATCAGTTCCTATTTTGGCGGTATCCTTCTGGGAATTGTCGTTTATAATACCCGCTCTGTTTTTGGTGGGTTGATGGTACACCTGGGGATTGCGTGGATGATGGAGTTGGCAGGCTGGGTGTTTTTTTAATATGTCAGACACCCGCTGGACGATTCAGGTGTTTTCCTTTAAACTTGTGGTTGCTTTGAAATGGGGTGTTGGGGTAAAAATTTAAAGCGTCAGACACCCGGTGCAAAGGTGAGCTGTTGTCCTTCAAACCTGCGACTCATGTAAAGTGGGGTGGCTGGTTAAATATTAAGGTGTCAGACGCCGGTGTCAGACGCAAAAAAAACTACAGGCCTGTAAGCCGGATTCTGTATCACCTGCCCTAGCCTTAGCGAAGGCAGGTAATGGTTATCATTTATCTGTTCCGTCAGTTACCCGGCGGAATCCATCTGCCTACCCTGTACCCTGTCCCGGCTTTGCAGCCGGTCCCCGGACGAGCCGCCCTTAAGGGTACTATATGTGGCATTTCAGCATGCAAGGTTTACCCGCGATTGGTGTTGCCACCAAAAGCCGTGGGCTCTTACCCCACGTTTTCATCTTTACCCCATTTGCTTACGCTTACAGGGCTGTTATTTTCTGTGGCACTGTCTCTCATCCGCACCCCCGCAAGCGGAGGAAACGAATGGCCGGCTCTTCACCGGTGCATTGCTCTGTGCTGTCCGGACTTTCCTCCTTCCTTTGCAGGAAAGCGATAACCCGGCCTGTAGTGGGGCAAAGGTAACTTATTCGTACTGGAAGTAAATTTCAGTAGCACCATACCCAAAACTGGGATGGTATTGGTTGATAAAGGATTTGACCTCCCTTTTCAGGCGCAGGATATCATGAATTTCACTGCGGAGCACCCCTTCTCCCACCCCATGTATCACAATCAGGGTTGGCTGCCGGTGAGCGATCGCAAGGTCATAGTATTTTTCAAAGGTCCGCAGCTGCAAACTGAGTATTTCATAATTACTCATCTGCTTCCAGTTATCTGACAACTTCTCAATATGCAGATCCACCACCGTCCGGGCCGGTTCCAGGTGTTGCCGGGCCCTGGCGGCATCGTAAATTTTAAATCCTCTGGCGGCCAGGCTGCTTAATTCTACTTTGTCTTCAGGAATATGATCCGGGTATTTTTCAAACAGCAATTGTGAAAAAGTGGCTTCGTTCTTTTTTTTCAATTCCTCAATCTTCGTAAAGAGTTGTTTGGGTTTCAGTTTGACGGCCGCTTCGAAATGAGTAGCTTTCTTTTTATCGGGCTGGGCCAGTGTGAATTCAAAACTAAAACCGGGACTGTCATTTAAATTTTCAAAAGGAATATCATGCAGGTAAAAATCAGTAAAAGGCAGGACTGTATTTTTTAATTCAAAATCTGTTTTTCCAAAATACTGCAACTGATAATGGAAGTTATAGGACTCCCTTGTATGGTTGACCAGGTGCAATTTCATTTCATCCACAACAATATCCCCAAACTCGTCTGTATCCATTACCGGCAGGAAAGTGAGCCAGATGCCGTCTTCCACCCGGTTGATCTCGCTTTGCTTTTCCTTTCTAACATCATCAATAAATTTTTTCTCTTTTTTGACGGGGAATAATTTCTTCTCCGTAAATCTTTTGAAATAGGGAAAGTCCACCTGGTCCATATAAACCGGGAAATTCACCCCTTTTACATCCACCATCATCATTTTGTTGTTGATGATATCTGTTACAACCGCTTCTTCATTGGAATGCAGGATCAGCACGGTATCACCTATCTGGTACTTCATGTTGCAAAAATACAAACGGCATCCCGAACTGCTTCAGAATGCCGTTTGCCATTTAAAATAAGTTTAATCCTGCTTTTTGGCCAGTTTACTGTTCCAGAAACTATAGAGGAAATAAATAACAAGGCCAATGACCAGCCAGATCATGAATCGCATCCAGACTTTATGCGTTTCCTGAGCCATGAGGTATAAACAACTGATCATACCAAGGGTTGGTAAAAGGGAAAGTTTTCTTGTCAAAGACAATACGGCCATCACCACTGAAATCACCCAGAACACTACCATTGGCCAGGTATCTTTTGTCCAGATATCTTCTGTAAAATGACTGGGCACGTTCACCTGAATCAGCACAATGCCTGCAATCAGTAAAAGTGGATACAGGAACTGCGCGTTGACATAAGGCACTTTGAATTTGCTTTCGGGCTTGTCTTTTCTTTGCTGCAATACCAGAACACCACCACAAACCAGTACAAAGGCAAAGAGTGTACCGATACTGGTTAGCGAGAGTACTTCCCCGAGATTCAGGAATAAGGCAGGTATGGCCACCACAAAGCCTGTCAGGATTGTAGAAAAAGATGGGGTTCCGTACTTCGGATGAATCCTTGAAAATATCTTAGGCAATAAACCATCCCTGCTCATACTCATCCAGATCCTGGGCTGGCCCATTTGAAATACCAGTAATACACTGGCGGTAGCAATAATGGCGCTTACGGCAACAATGCCTGACACAAATTTCAAACCGCGGGCATCAAATACCATGGCCAGCGGATCACCTACGTTGAGGGTATCATACTTAACCATCCCGGTCAAAACAAGGGCCAGTAATACATAAACAATCGTACAAATAATCAGGGAATTGATCATGCCTTTGGGCAGATCACGTTGCGGGTCTTTACATTCTTCAGCAGTAGTGGAAATAGCATCAAATCCAATATAGGCAAAGAATACAGCCGACACCCCTTTCATGATTCCCCCGAAGCCATTGGGTGTAAAGGGCGACCAGTTATCCGGATTAATATAAAATGCACCCAATACGATGACCAGGAAGATCACGGCCAGTTTAAGGATTACCATGATATTACTGGCGGAACGGGATTCTTTGATGCCGACAAAAACGATATAAGTAATCAGGGCAACAATCATCAGGGCGGGTATATCCATGATCAGTCTGAATCCTGAAATCTGTGGTGCATTGGTCCAGGCAGAAATGGCTTCTGCTGTAGCACCCGCCTTAGCCGTCATATAATCCATGGTCATCCAGTCGGGGATATGCATCCCGGCCTGATCCATGATCCTTGTAAAATAATCACTCCAGGAAATGGCTACAGCGATATTACCAATGGCATATTCCATTAATAAATCCCAGCCAATGATCCAGGCGAAGATTTCACCAAATGCAACGTAGGAATAGGTATATGCGCTACCTGAAACCGGTACAGTGGAAGCAAATTCTGCGTAGCAGAGGGCTGCAAATCCACAGGCCAGGGCCGTAAAAATATATAAGAACACAACCCCGGGCCCACCATTTGACGCAGCGGAACCAATACCGCTGAATATCCCCGCTCCAATTACCGCGGCCACTCCAAAAAAGGTAAGATCCCGGACACCCAGTACTTTCTTAAGTCCGATTCCATGACCGTCGTGCAGGCCTGCTTCTGCTTCCTTTAAAATATGAGGAATTGATTTTTTCCTGAATAACTGCTTAAGCATGTTGGTTGGTTTTGATCAGTCAAAATAGGGAAAAAAACCAATATTCACTGACCACCTGCTTAAAAGTCCCTTTTAACGAGGAAATGGGCCAGTTCTTCCAGCGGTTCCTTACGCTTAGTGAGGACGGCAATATCTTCCAGGTGACGGAAGGCCTCATCCAGGTATTTATTCTTGAGTTCCAGCGCCCAGTCATCTACTTTGCAATCCCGGAAAATCTGTAACACTTTGTCAACCTTATCGGGTTCATTGGTAGCCAATTGCCGGTCCAGTTCTTTTTTGAGGTTTCCGGTGGCAGTTTCCAGTGCATGGATCAGCAGGAATGTTTTTTTATTCGACAGGATATCTCCTCCCACCTGTTTGCCAAATTTATCCGGGTCACCAAATGCATCCAGAAAATCATCCTGTATCTGGAAGGCAATACCCAGCTTCCTGCCAAAATCATAGAGCAGGTGCTGGTTTCTTTCGCCAGCCCCGCCCAGGATGGCGCCGGTTTGCAGACTGGCTGCGAGGGCTACGGAGGTCTTTAACTCGATCATACGGATATAGGCTTCCTGACTCACGGTCTCCATCTTTTCAAAGTCCATGTCCATTTGCTGGCCTTCACAGACTTCTTTTGCAGTTTTATTAAACAGCGTCAGGATGGGACGAAGAAAAGGAATGGCAATTTTATTGAGTTCTTCATATGCTGTTACGAGCATCACATCACCGGCCAGGATCGCAGTATTCTCCCCGTACTTGTAATGTACCGTTTCTTTACCGCGACGAAGAGGGGCTTTGTCCATGATATCATCATGGATCAGGGTGAAATTATGAAAGAGTTCAATGGCCGTACCCACATGCCAGGCATCATCACTGATATCTTCAAATAATTCGTTTCCCATCAGGCAGAGTACCGGGCGGATTCTTTTTCCCCCAATGGTCAGAAAATACTCATTGGGCTCATAGAGTGTGGCCGGCTCTTCCGGGAAGTGACGAATATTGAAATACCGGGAAAATTGCTCCAGCAGTTGTTCGAATGATTGCATATTAATAGTTGCAGCAAAACCGGACAGGCCGGCAGCTTTTGCGGGTAAATATACTTCACCCGCAGAATAAACAGCCAATTTATACTAGCCCAGTTTCCGGTTTCCTTTAAAATTGATAAACCACTGGAAACTGCATTCAGGCTGTTTTATTTCTTTTTCTTTCCCTTCCCCGCTGCCGTATTCCCGGCCACAAAATCACCGGCTACCACCCACTCATAATCCAGTTGCCGCTTGGTCAGGTTGGCCGCCACTACTTTGATCCAGACCTTATCTCCCATCCTGAATTTTTTGCCACTTCTCCTACCAATGAGACAGTAATCTGCTTCATCATGCCTGAATTCATCGTATTCGAGCAGGCTGTTCAAGCTAACCAGTCCTTCACATTTATGTTCTACTGTTTCTACCCAAAAGCCAAATGAAGCTACTCCGCTGATCACTCCTTCAAACTCCTCTCCGAGATAATTACGCATATAGAGTACCTGCATATATTTATTGCCGGATCTTTCTGCATTCATTGCTGCCCGCTCTCTTTCACTGGTGTGCTTGCATTTTTCCTCCAGTTTTTTATCCGGCTTGATGTTTTCATTCAATACATCAAATAAAATCCGGTGTACCTGTACGTCGGGGTAACGACGGATGGGTGAGGTAAAATGGCAATAATGTTCAAATCCCAAACCATAGTGTCCGATATTTTCGGCCGTATACTTGGCCTTGGCCATTGTGCGGATACCCAGTTGTTCCAGTACATGTTGTTCCGGGCGGCCATGCACATCCTTCAATAACTGGTTAAAGGATTTGGCGATATTTTCCGGAGAACTTGTGTCAAAAGTATGACCAAACTTCTTGGCAAAAGCTACAAAAGGGAGCAGCTTCTCTTCATCGGGATTATCATGTATCCGGTAAGGGAATGGCAGGGGTTTGTGATTGATCTTGATTTTGGAAACATGTTCTGCCACAGTCCGGTTGGCCAGCAGCATCAGTTCTTCGATCAGCTGATGGGCTTCTTTACTTTCCTTGATCATGATCCCTATCGGGTCACCCTTTTCATTCAATTTAAACCTAACCTCCTGTGAAGAAAAGTTAATGGCCCCATGGTTGAATCTTTTCTTCCGCAGTTTTTGTGAAATATCATTGAGGGTGAGCACTTCTTCTGCATATAATCCGGATTTTTCTTCAATGATTGCCTGTACTTCTTCATAGGTAAACCGATGGTCAGAATGAATCACGGTTTTGCCCAGCCAGTATTCTTTGACCTCTGCTTTTGCGTTGATATGAAAAATGGCCGAGAAGGTGAGCTTATCTTCTTTGGGCCTCAGGGAACAAAGAAAATTGGAAATATGCTCAGGCAGCATGGGATTGACCCTGTCTGGCAGGTACACGGATGTAGCCCGCTGGTAAGCTTCTTTATCCAGATCCGTATCCGGTTCCAGGTAATGACTTACATCGGCAATATGTACACCGATTTCAAAATGCCCGTTTTTTAATTTCCGGATAGATATAGCATCATCAAAATCCTTTGCATCTACCGGGTCAATAGTGATGGTGAGAATATCCCGGATATCTTTTCTTTTTTTGATCTCTGCTGCTGGTATAATATCTGGTATACGGGCGGCTACTTCCAGTGCTTCTTCTGTAAAGCTAAGTGGGAATCCCTCTTCCAGCAGAATGCCTTTCAGCGCCGCTTCATTTCCGCCTTCATCGGCCAGAATACTCAGTACTTCACCCATGGGACGTTTATCGCCCCCTTCCCACTGCATCAGTTTTACCACTACCCTGTCATCGTCTTTGGCTCCATTGATTTTTTCAAGAGGGATATAAATATCCGGCATGGGTTTATCCATTTCTGCAATAAAGAAGGCAAAGCCTTTATTCATCTGCAGTTTGCCAATGAACTCTGTTCTTTTCCGTTCCAGTACTTCCCGGATAACTCCCAGCATTCTTCTGCCACCACTTTTCATTTCACGGATGGCGACCATAACTTTATCGCCATGCAGGGCTGTATTAAAATCACCCGGTCGGATCAGGATATCTGTTTCCAGTCCTTCCACGGTTACAAACCCCGTTCCTGAACGGGTAATATCCAGCACACCGCGAAGAAGTTTTCCTCCGCCTGTGCTGCCTTTTTCTCTGTTCTTTTGTTTTTTAGAATTTTTTCTTCCCATCTTTTTCTTACGCTCCCTGTTTAAATTGTTGAATAAATTGAAGTACGGTCTTTTCAAAAACTGCCGCTTCATTAAAGAGGAATTTATGCCTGACCGGTAATATATATAAAGGGATACCGCTGGCTTCCTGTCTGAATTTGTCTAAACGCACTGCGTCTTTTTCTGTTGTGAGTATAATTTTATCTTTTGTTTTTATTTCTCCGAATTTCCGGATGATTTCTTTCCAGTCATCAATGGTAAAAATATGATGATCCGGAAACTGCAGCATCTGGTAGGTTTTATGTTTTTCTTCCAGCATCATTTTTAAAGGACGTGGATTGGCGATTCCTGTAACCAGTAAAACATCTGTTTCTGATTGCAGCGGTGCCGTTTCCCGGGTTGTAAAATGATAAGGGTCCCCGTATTCAAACCCGGTAAAAAAAATCAACTGTCCATCCACCGGCCGGATCTCTTTTATTATTTTTTCTTTTTCAATTTCGCTGATCCCGTTTTTACATTTGGTTACAATAATAATCTGTGCCCGTTTATAACTGCTTTTCAAATCTCTCAGATCACCGGTTGGCAGGTAAAAATCCCGGGTGAAAAGATTACTGTACTCAGTGAGCAGGATATTAAGACCTGCTTTCACGGCCCGGTGCTGAAATGCATCATCCAGGATGATCAGTTCAGTTTGTGGCCGGTCGTGTAATAACTGAGGTATCGCTACCATTCTTTCTTCTCCCACGGCTACCGGCAGGTCGGGAAATTTTTGATGAAACTGCATGGGTTCATCCCCGATTTCAAGTGCCGTTGTATCCGGACCAGCCAGGGCATAGCCCTTTGTTTTTCTTTTATAGCCCCTGCTCAGCGTGGCAATATGGTACTGCTGTTCCAGCATACGGATCAGGTATTCCACCATCGGTGATTTACCCGTGCCTCCTACAGAAAGATTGCCCACACAAATCAGCGGGAGGCCGAAACTGGAAGATTTCAGTATCTGTTTATCGTATAAATAATTCCGGACAGCAATTCCCAGCCAGTAGAGTAATGAAAACGGGAAGAGCAGGATGCGAAAAGATTTCAGGAAAAGGCTGGAAAACATAAAGGTCTCAAAGCTGAAGAATGAGCAAAGTTACGCTAAAAAGCGCTTAGTCTCTGTTTTCTTCAAAAATGGAAAATACCGTCGTTCCGTAATTCCGCTCAGACCGGAAAAATGGAAATTGTTTGTAATCGTTCCTGGGAGTATGTTCCAGCACAAACCAGCCTTTGTTTTCAAGTAGTTTTTTCTCGGCAATCAGGCGGGGCAGGTCATCAATATTGGTTAAAGCATAAGGCGGGCCGGCGAAAATAAAATCAAAGCGGCTGCTGCAGGTCTGTATGAATTTAAATACATCGGACCGGATGAGTTTGAGGTTTTCAATATTGAATTCTTTTGCTGTTTTTTTGATGAATTCAAACATTGTCTGGTCTTTCTCCACTACCGTAAGGTCTGTTACTCCCCGCGAAGCCAGCTCATAACTGATACTACCGGTACCTCCGAAAAGATCGAGGGTTTTGATCGCTTCGAAGTCCAGGTTATTCTGCAGGATATTGAACAATCCTTCTTTGGCAATATCTGTCGTGGGCCTTGTATAAGGCATATGTGTCGGCGGATGAAAGCGCCTGCCTCCCAGCTCACCACTTATGATACGCATTGGTTGATATCATTGAGTGAGGTAAAAAAATGGGCCGGATAGTCTGTTCCCGCATGCTTCCAGGAAGGTTCTCTGAATCGGATTTGCAGAAAGTATTGGTACAACTCTTTATACAAAGAAGAATCCCTGTCGATCAGCCCGGATATTTCCAATTGAACTTCTTCCTGCGACAATTCAAATTGCCGGCAAATTCGCAGCAGGTAGTAAATGATATCATCCGGTACCTGGTACTCACTGCTATGCGATAACAGGAGTTTACCATCCCGGGCAGCCCATAGGGCAAAATCGGCATGTCGGATATCCAGCTGAATGGTACCTCCTGAGCGGGCAGCGTCCAGTTGTTTTAAACCGGCTGAAAACTGATTCCGGAATTCGATGGAAGGAAATCTTGCATTGAGCACACTATGCAGTTCTGCAGGTACCGGATAAATATTATACAATTGCCATTCAGGAAGCTGTTCCGTGATCAGTAACATCCCTGCTTGTTTCCAGTGACCGGCTTCATCCTGGCGGTATCCGGCCATTGACAAAAGGGATTGTCCGGGGAAATCGTATCCGCATTTGACTTTGTAAAACGGCAGGCCGGCCATCCCCTCCTGTTCCAGTATTTCACGCACCTGTTCCGCAGTTAATCCTTCTTCTTCATAATAATAAACGAGTTGATGCAATTGACTGGTAGCCTGGTCAGCAATCGCTGCTGCAAAATGTCTTTCTCCTGCACGCATCAGTAAGACGGGCTGGATCAATCCTGCCAAATTCACTGGTTCTATCTGGAAAACTCTTTTCAATTTTTATCAATTGCTGCAATAATAGACAAATTTTAATTATCGTAGGTTTGCCGGCGCTGAATACATTCAGATCAAAAAAATGGGGGCAAACTCAACCATACCAGACCTGCGTTTAAAAACCAGTAACCGGCAAATACTCCGGATTGCTTTGCCGATCAGCCTGGCCCTGCTCGTGCCCCAGATCAATTTTGTAATCAATAATGTATTTGTCAGCGGACTGGGAGAAACAGAATTAGGAACGGCCGGAATCACCGGTGTTTTTTACCTGGTTTTTGCGTTAGCCGGCAATGGCCTGAACAGCGGGCTACAGGGTTTACTGGCCAGAAGGGCGGGTGAAAATAAACCAGAGGAGATCGGACGATTATTTATTCAGGGATTATGGATTGCCGGTTTTTTTTCAGCTGCGGCCATTTTCATTACCTATGCCCTGGGTCCCTGGATTCTTTACAATAGCATTCACTCAGAACAGGTGTACCGGGAAGCCATCGGTTTTTTAAAGATCCGTGTATGGGGCGTTCCCTTTCTGTATTTTTTTCAAATGTGCAATGCCCTGCTGGTCGGTACGAATAACAGCCGATACATGAAATTGGGTTTTGGCGTGCAGGCTACCGTGAATGTAGTACTGGACTATTGCCTGATCTATGGTCATTGGGGTTTACCGGCATTGGGATTTAACGGGGCTGCGGTCGCATCCATTCTGGCAGAAATGGTTGGATTGCTGGTCGTGCTGCTGATTATTTTTTATAAGCAATTCGGCCATCAGTTTTCACTTTTTCGTCATACCCGTTTTAATCCTTCAATATCCGGAATGATCTTCCGGCAATCCTCCCCACTGGTTGCCCAGTATCTGTTGAGTATAATGGCCTGGGTAATGTTTTACATTTTTATAGAACACAAGGGAAAAAGACCATTGGCCATCAGTAATGCCATGCGAAACATCTTTGGAATATTCGGCATTTTCGCCTGGGCATTTGCCAGTACTTCCAATGCTATGGTGAGTAATATTATCGGACAGGGTAAAAAAGAAAAAGTATTGCAGTTGATTCGGAAAATTGCCCGCCTCAGCTTTGGTTTTACGGTGGTGCTGTGTTTGTTGGTTAACCTGTTTCCGGATCTCTTTCTAAGTTTATATGGCCGGGACCAGTCATTCACCACTGAAGCCATTCCTGTGATCCGGATTGTTTCTGTGGGTGTACTCTTTATGTCACTTGCTACTGTTTGGCTGAATGGGGTCACCGGCACAGCGAACACAAGGGTGAACCTGATGATTGAATTGGTTTGTATCTTCCTTTATATCTTATATATCTACCTGGTATTAAAAGTCTGGAAGCTATCACTGACCTGGGCCTGGGCATCAGAATTAGTATACTGGTCCAGCTTATTGCTTTTATCCTTTCTATACCTTAGGAGCGGGCACTGGAAAAAGAAGAACATCTAATATTCTTTTTCATAGCTCACTCCTACCGTGCCTTTAAATCCGCTGATGGGGGGATGGAGTTTATCTACAGTCATCCGGATTTTTTTTACAATGGGGTACTCTTTTTTAATGGTGGCGGCGATCTGGATCACCAGGGTTTCGAGCAGGTCAACGGGTGTATTGAATTCCAGTTTCAGTAACTCAAACAGTTCAGCATAATTGATCGTATGATGAATGGATTCAATTCCTTCCTCTCCCTCATCGTAGGTCACAAAGAGGCTGATTTCAAATTCGTTTCCTGTTTTTCTTTCTTCAGGATACAAACCGTGGTAGGCAAATAACCTGACCTGTTTCAGTTCAACGGTAATCATCTGGCTGATTAATGAAGTCCTTTTGCTCCCAGGTACCGCTCTGCATCGAGGGCCGCCATACAACCGCTTCCGGCGGCGGTAACTGCCTGTCTGTAGATTTTATCCTGTACGTCTCCGGCTGCAAAAACCCCTTCTATATTGGTTCTGGAAGAACCCGGAGTGGTTTTGATATAGCCTGCTTCGTCCATATCGATCTGTCCCTGGAAAATAGCTGAATTAGGCTGGTGACCAATGGCTACAAAGAAACCGCTGACCGGGATTTCCTGTTTTTCTCCGGTCTTGTTATTCTTGATCCGGACGGCATTCACGGTTTTTTCACCCAATACTTCATCGGTTTCCGAATTCCAGTAAACCTGAATATTGGGAGTATTGATGACGCGGTCCTGCATTACTTTACTGGCACGCATGGCTTCTTTCCTGACAATCATATGCACTTTGGTGCAAAGCTTGGAAAGATAGAGTGCTTCTTCAGCAGCGGTATCTCCTGCCCCAACAATGGCCACTTCTTTCCCACGAAAGAAAAAACCATCACATACCGCGCAGGCACTGACGCCAAAACCGTTTAGTCTTTGTTCACTTTCCAGTCCCAGCCATTTGGCCGAGGCACCTGTGGCGATGATCACTGCATCTGCTTCCAGCCATTTCTCTTCATCAATTTCTACTTTGAATGGATGTTGAGCGAAGTCCACTTTTGTGGCCAGTCCGTACCGGATATCTGCCCCCATGCGGGTGGCCTGCTTTTCAAAATGCAGCATCATTTCAGGGCCTTGTACGCCGTCTGCATAACCTGGGTAGTTCTCCACTTCGGTAGTAATAGTGAGCTGACCTCCGGGTTGAATACCCTGGTATAAAACGGGTTTAAGATTAGCTCTGGCGGCATAAATCGCTGCGGTATATCCGGCCGGGCCTGATCCGATGATCAGGCAACTGATCCTTTCTATGGCATCCATGATTTCACTGTTTATTAATCGGTAAAATTACAACAAATGCAGGTTCATATTCGTCTGCTGCATGACCTTTGGCAGGCTGTGTACAAGTCAGTAAGAAAAGTGTATTACCGCGGGATGATGAGGGTTCTGTAATTGGCGCCATATCCTCCGAAATAACCCAGTGCGCCACCGTTGATATTGCTAATTACTCTTGTGGGAGTGGAAAAGGGGTTCCCCACACTCACATAATTGAATTCCATGGTGCGCCAGAAGTCATAAGTGGCTTTATCGATATTACAAAGCTTCAGCACGACCGTATCTCCTTTATTAAATAATGAATATCCTTCACTGGCAGATTCAGTATTGCGGTCAATGCCTCTGTCAACCTGGATTTCGTAAGTCGTGCCATCAATAATCTGGTCATCAAAAACAGAATTCAGCCCCGGATAGAATGGCTCCCGGTTTCTTTTGGTGAAGTACCGGACATAGTCGCCAAATCCGGGCCTGTCGTAGGCCCTGAGCATTAAGGACACTTTATTAGAATCATTGCCCGGAGGGGCTTGTTTCCAAAACAGGGCATCGATCCGTCGGGTGGTGTCAGGAATATTGGTGCTGGCGGTATATTCTTTTCCATCTGCCAGTATCCGGAGGGTATATGATTTACCGAGTTCACCGTTGAAAATAGTAGCCGGACTGGAAGGATCTGCCGAATAATAATAAAAATTGTATCCGCCGGGAACCGGGATACTGTATTCTTTTAACTGGTGGGTACGGGTACCATTAGAAATAAAAACCTGTGCATTCCGTACAAAATTGGCGGATAAGGTAGCGGGATCGATCCGGGAAAAGAACCCTACACTTTTAGACAAATAGACAATCGGTGCCTGTCCGTTTTCAATGGAGGCTTCCACTACCAGCTTGGGTGCTGTGTCATTGAGGTCAAAATTGACATCTCTTTCGCAGCTGCTGAGCAGGAATGCTAAAAAGGAAATGGAGACAAGGAGTTTTGTTTTCATGTACCTGACAAAATTAACAGCCCCTGCTGAGAATTGTTCTTTGTCCCTGTTAAAAAAATATCCCGGTCAGTTTGCACTAACCGGGACTATTACATACTAACACATCTTTTCGGGAATTAACCCAGGTAAGCTTTCAGTGCACTGCTGTACCTGGCTTTCTGGAGACGTTTGATTGCCCTTTCCTTGATCTGGCGGATACGTTCCTTGGTCAGGTCGTACTTCTGTCCGATCTGCTCAATGGTTACACCGTTTTCTCCATCCAGTCCGAAATAAGCGTTCACGATTTCAGCTTCCCGGGGGCTGAGGGATTTCAGTACCCGGCGGATCTCGTTACGAAGTGAATCCTTCATTACATCATCATCCGTGTCATCGCTGCCTTCCAGCAGGTCACCCATGGCTACATCTTCGGCTTCGTGCACGGGTGCATCCAGCGAAGTGTGACGGGTATTGCTTTGGAAGATGTTGTTGATCTCGGTTTCACTCATTTCCAGCAATTCAGCGAGCTCTTCGGTTGAAGGCTCCCTTTCATGTTCCTGTTCAAAAGCCATGTAGGCCTTGTTGGCCTTGTTATAGGTGCCAATTTTGTTTTGAGGCAGGCGGACTAATCTGCCCTGCTCTGCCAACGCCTGCAGGATGGACTGGCGAATCCACCATACCGCGTAAGAGATGAATTTGAAACCTTTGGTTTCGTCAAAGCGTTGAGCCGCTTTAATCAAGCCGAGGTTACCCTCGTTAATCAAATCACTTAGAGACAGACCCTGATGTTGGTATTGCTTGGCCACAGATACCACGAAACGGAGGTTGGCTTGCACCAATTTGTCCAGTGCGCGCTGAGAATCAACAGGATTCCGATTGAACATTTTGATCCTTTGAGCCAGTGTTGTTTCCTCTTCCGGCGTGATCATGGGGATCTTCGAAATTTCCTGTAAATACTTTTCAACGGCCTGGGAATCCCTGTTCGTGATCTGGGTAGCAATTTTGAGCTGCCGCATAACTTAAGAAATTTAAACGTAAACGAAATAAAGACAGTCTTTGTTTGCTAATCGATGCAAACGGATAGTTAATTGCAATAAATTGAATTTCACCGTCCGGGACTATCTGCAAAAATACCTATAAATCGCCGGATCTCATAGCAATTGGAAGTAAAAATTACCAACAGTTCACCCACAGGCAATTCGGAGTGCTGATTTTTGGAGGTATGGTCTTATTTATATGACTGTTCAGACGCCTTTAATTTTCGCTTTTTTGGCTTTTTGTGTAAGGTAAATCCAGATACCAATACCGGAAAGCAGGAGCAGACTGGAGATTACTTCTGCCTGGGTAGGATTGAATCCCAGGAAGCTCATTTTGTTATTCACGCGGATTTTTTCCACCAAAAAACGCTCTAAACCATTGAATATTAGGTATAAAGCAAATATAGTACCCGGAACTTTCAGTTTCTTCCTCAAAGACCAGAGGATCAGGAACAAAATAAGGCAGGCAATTACTTCATATAACGGTGTTGGATAGACGCCAAATTCGAGCTGGTTGCAATACTTAATATCAGTACAGCCCGGAATTGGAATACCGGATTCATTCACATTGTGTGGAAATCGGTAGGACCACATCCAATCGGGCAGAAAACCGGGTTTTTGGGCCAGGTCACTCCGGATACCCCAGTCGCCATCCCCTGCCACCTGGCAACCGATCCGGCCGATAGAATACCCGATCATCAGGGCCGGAGCTGCCGAATCATTCAGGTGCCAGAAACCGATTTTATACTTTCTGGCATAAATCCAGATAGCGAGGGCCGCACAAATCAGCCCGCCATACATGGTCAATCCGGAGGGTGAAAACAGGTAGGATTTGGGATCCTGCAGGAAGCCGCTCCAGTTTTCGAAAATATCAAAGAGTTTGGCTCCCAAAAGTCCGAATACAAGGGCCAGGATAGTGATCTCTCCTACCCTGTCATGAGGCCATATCCGTACCGTTCTTTTTTCCGGTTTATCCAGTTTGAATTTATTCTTATCCCACCACTTTAAACCCGCGAATAGCAGACCGAGGATGATACCTGCCGGCCAGCTGCCCAGCGTAGAAAAAATAAATGCCTGTGGATCCTGTGTGGCTGACCTTTCCAGGAAGAACATGGCCAGAATTTTATAGCCCAGCAGGAAGCCGAGTAAGAAATTGAGGGCCAACTCCCAGATGGTAGCGGGCTCGCCTACCATGATCTGCATTTCTGTGGGATGCAGCAGGCCCTGTTTGCTTTTTCGCTTCAGTTCATTGGCCAGCACGATGGCCGACACTATAAAAGCGATGGCAACGAAAAACCCGAATGTATTTACTACCCGAAGTCCCTCTATTTCAATTCCAAAAAGGTCCCTGAAGGCATAATATAAATTAGGATACATGGTTATTATTAATGAGGGCGAATATACGGAAGAAACCTGCTGTTCTGCCGAAGCTTACTCATACGGTAATAAAAAACCGGGTATGGAACCCGGATTTACGTTTTTCAGTATGTTGACCCAGTCTTTTAGTTACAATGCTGATCAAAAGCGCCGATCAGGTTCTGTGCAATCATCTGAGCTGGTCTTCCTTCAATCTGGTGTCTTTCGATAAAATGTACCAACTGTCCGTTTTTAAAGAGGGCAATGGCAGGTGAAGAAGGTGGATAAGGAAGCAGGTGCTGACGAAGGGTTTTGATGGCATCGATATCGAAACCGGCAAAACTGGTGGTCAGGAAATCAGGCTTTTTACCGGCATTGGCTACTGCCATCAGTACACCCGGACGGGCAGTACCTGCTGAACAACCGCAAACAGAATTAATCATCACCAGTGTGGTGCCTTCTTTAGAGAGTTGTGATTCTACTTCAGTAGCACTGAGGAGTTCGGTAAAACCGTTATCGGTCAGTTCCTCCTTCATGGGTATTACTATTTCTTCAGGATACATAACTGTTTTTTGTTTTTATGAACAGCAAAGCTACAGGATTTGTACGCAAGGCGTAAAGAAAGAAGGTCAGGCTTGAAATTATGGCAGCAAATTTTTCCTTTTTCGGAAATTCTGTCCGGGGAAAAGACCCTGATACGCCAAAATGCTAGCTAAAAAGCAGGTGGAACAGGGTTTGAGAGATGATAAGGAAATCAAAAAATTACAAACAACAAAAACTAAATAACCATGACAAACGTAAAGTTTAACAGCAGACCATTTGAAGGAACACTGAACAGTCTTGTAGATAACCTGTTCACAGAACTGCCGGTATTGTTCAGGCAAAATTTTGACGAAACCGTGACGAAGGGATCGGTACCAGTCAACGTCAAAGAATCGGAGAAAGGATATGAAATGGAATTTGTGGCACCTGGTTTTTCAAAGGAAGATTTCAAAGTAAGTGTGGAAAGGAATTTGCTTACTGTAAGTACAGAACGGAAGGATGAGAATAATCAGGAGCCAAAAAAACAGATCCGAAGGGAGTACAGCTATCGTTCTTTTAAGAGAACTTTCACACTGGATGAAAAAATTGATGCAACGAATATCAGTGCCAGCTACATCAATGGAGTACTGATATTAAACCTTCCCCGTAAAGCGGAAGTCAAAGCATCAGCCACCGAAATAAAGATTAATTAAGTTCGACTATAAAAATTTTCTCATAAGCAGTTGGTTTTGGTTTAAACCCTCCGTTTCCACGGAGGGTTTTTTTTGCAAGAGGATTGGGTATTGGGAATTGGGTATTAGATATTAGGATATTTAGATATTGCTTCGCCAGCCGTAGCGGAAGCAGGAGATATTAAGTGCTAAGAAGCGGACTGTTGACTGTTGGCTGTAGACTGTAGAGACTGCTGTTGACTGTTGACTGTTGGCTGCTGACTGTCGACTGCTTACTTCTACAGGCATCCAGCTTTTCTTCTTGTATCAATAATATACTGGATCTTCCAGATGCCGTTGAAACGGACCAACTGAAAAGAATTCACTCCGCAATGGCTGAATTGTCCATTATAATAAAAGCTGTAGGGGGTCCAGGCAATGGCCAGTGGACCATCTATTTTTACGGTTTCGAATCTGATCCGCTCATCCAGTGAACCCGGTGCAGCCTTACTGATCTGGTCAATAAATCCTGCCGGGCTTTCCGTTCTCACTACCATGGCTCCTTCTTTATTCCTGGCAATTGATTGAAAAACGATACTGTCTGAAAAGCAGTTTTTAAGACTGGCCCCATCTGCATTCTTCATGGCGGCAAACATATTATTGATGACTGTCTTAACCGAGTCTTCGGCCGACTGTGCTGCAGCGGTCATTCCATATCCCCATACTGTTAATACTATGAAAAAGTATCTCATAAAAAAGCATTTTAAGAGTTTGTGGCAAATGAATTGAATCAATCCAACGTTGAATCAGTAACTAAAATAAATCCTTCAGCCATGCAAACAATAAGATTATTACAAGCGGCAGTTCTGATGCTGTTGGTGGCCGTAGCGGCCAGCTGTGCTTCTACAAAAGCATATACCGCAAAAATATTTGCACCGAGGGTTCCGCTGCCGGTTGACAGTTCTGCCACGGCACTCCGCTTCTTTGAAACGGAGGATCCGGCAGTATCCACGGCTGACTGGGTATCTACTGATGTTATTATGGGCAGGGACAGTTCCGGAAACAGTTCTGTATTGGATCAATTTGCCAAAACCTATCCCCCGCAGACAGTATCAACAGCTGTTGTTTTGAAGAAAGATTCAGCATCAGTTGTTAAAGAAGATAAAACACCGGTTATAGTCAAATCAGTTGCACCGGAAGAAACAACCCCAAGGGCAGTGAGCATGAATGGCACGAGGCTGAAGAAAACCCGAACGGAGTAAACAACCCATTTTGGATAAACCACATCTATCACTAAATAAACAGCCATGAAACGGACATTTATGCTCTCCTTTGCGGCGGTTAGCGTCGCATTATTATTACTGAGTTCCTGTCAGCCCAGCAGGGTTTGGGCAACCAAAAAGAAAAAGAAGGAAGACAAGGAATACCGCGAGCGGGAAGTATACCGCCAGCCGGCACCAGCTCCGTCGCAGCGGTACTATGCCAGTGCCTCCCTTGTGATTTCTCCTTCTCCCGGATTTGTTATGAAACAACATCCTTCCAATGGCCGGTATTATCACCGCAATCAGGCGGGATACCTTTACTGGAAGGGCTATGATAACCGGTTTTATATTGATGCTTCTTACCTGAAGCGTCTCCGGTACAGCAATTGGGAATACGATGAGTGGAAAAAATACAGCCGGCAAAGCCGGTAAAACAGAAGCCCCGCCAAAAGCGGGGCTTTGTTTTAAGCAGCAGTTATTATCGCGACCTCATTTATAGCCCAGTATCTTGAGCATACTCTGGGCAGTTTGTTGTTTGGCATAAATCCAATCCGTGAGTTTCCCATTCTTATCATGTCCCACAATCACGTGTTTGGGTGAAGGTATCAGACAGTGTTTGATTCCCCCGTACCCGCTGATCTGATCCTGGTAGGCGCCGGTATGAAAGAAGCCGACATAGAGCGGTTCCTTATCCCCATTCACTTTGGGAAGGAACACTTCATTGATATGTTCCTCGGAGTCATAGTAGTCGTGGCTATCGCAGGTAATTCCACCCAGCACCACCCTTTGGTGATCCGAATCCCATTTATTAACCGGTAACATCAGGAATTTTTCCCCAATCCCCCAGGTATCCGGTAAAGTGGTAATAAAGGAGGAATCGATCATGTACCAGGTTTCGCGGTCATTCTGCACTTTTTCCGCTATCACGCTATAGATATGTGCCATGCTTTCCCCAACTGTATAGCTGCCGAATTCGGTAAAGATATTGGGCATGGGTACTTTGGCCTTTTTACAGGCGGTCTTGATATTCCGTACAATTTCATTGATCATGAACTGATAGTCATAATCAAATCCAAGGGAATGTTTAATGGGGAATCCACCTCCGATATTGATGGAGTCCAGTTCAGGACAGATCTTCTTTAGCTGGCAATAGAGGTTGATGACTTTATTCAATTCACTCCAGTAGTAAATATCATCTTTGATACCCTTGTTCAGAAAAATATGGAGCATTTTCAGCTGGAACTTGCTTTCATATCCTTCGATCCGGTCTACATAAAACTCAAGGATATCCTTGGCCCTGATTCCCAAACGGGAAGTATAGAAAGGAAAATTGGGTTCTTCTTCAGCTGCTACCCTGATACCGAGTTTAAATGGCACTTTAACGGTCTGGGCATAATCGCGCAGTTCTTCTTTATTATCCAGTACCGGGATCACATTATGAAATCCCGAATTCAGTAAACCGGCAATCCGGCGGGTATAGCCTTTTTGCTTGAAGCCATTACAGATGATATGGGTATCCTTGGTAATCTTCTTTTTCGCATAGAGTTTTTTAATGATCTCAATATCGTATGCGTAGGAAGTTTCCAGGTGAATTTCATTTTTCAGAGCCTCTTCCACCACAAAGCTGAAATGCGAACTCTTGGTACAGTAGCAGTAGAAATATTTGCCTTCGTATTTGTGTCGCTTGAAAGCTGCCGCGAACATGCTTTTAGCTTTTTTGATCTGCATGCCGATCTTGGGCAGGTAGGTCAGCTTCATTGGCGTGCCATACTTGGCGATCAGGGCTTTCAGGTCCAATCCGTTAAAATAAAGATTGCCATCTTTTACATCGATCCCTTCCTGCGGAAAGTTAAAAGTTTGTTTTACGAGATCCAGGTATGAATTGGTCATGTGTCGGAAACGGGTTAGTCCGGGGGACTTTTTGGGTGCAATAAACTTTTTTGCCGGGACAAAAGTAAAAGTTTGTTGTAATCAGGAGGCAAAAACTTTCCCTCCCCCACTCACTCCAGTTTCCCTGCCTTTTTGGTTAATTCGAAAAACTTGTCCAGCCTGGCACCAAGTGCCTCCTCAAAAGCCGCCTTCATATCCCCGGGGCCGGGATGCTTTAGTTTCCATTTGGCAAAATAGGTCTGTACCGCCTTATCCACCTGTTCCTGACTGGTGGCTGTTTCGAGCAGGTACATCCAGAGTGCTGTCTTCACATAGGAAACAAGTCCGTATTCATCGCTGTTGGGATACTGGTCAGCCGGAATGTCCATGGGTGATTCCATTGGGAGGTTTTTAGCGATCACATCATAAACGACCCGCTGAAATTCGGGGGCAGATAGTTTTTTTACATCCTCCGGAATGGCATCTCCAAAAATGGAATTGGCCCTGTATTTCTCTGCTTCATACCGGAATTGGTAGTAGGTGTTCAGCCCTTCGTCCATCCAGGTATGTTTTCTTTCATTGCTGCCCAGCATACACATGAACCAGTTATGTCCCACTTCATGAACAATCACTGAAGCCAGGGTGGATTCTTTGGCATCGGGGCTGGTGATCAGGGTAATCATGGGGTATTCCATTCCACCACTTGAGTTATTGGCCGGGCCTTCCACAGCCTGCACCACAGGATACACATAATCGCCAATCCGGCTGCTGTAATATTGTACACCTTCCTTTACGAAGTCGATACTTTTATTCCATATGGTTCCTTTATTATTATGGTAATAAGAAAACACATCAATGATTTTTCCACCGGGCAAACGGGTTGTATCATACTGAATCACAAAATTCCGGTCGGCAAACCAGGCGAAGTCTGGTACCTGTTCAGCGAGATACCGCAGGGTTTTGGTGCTGTTGCCCGTAGTTGGCTGGTAGAGGGTTCTTTTGCCTGTCCGATCAGCTGTATTGGCGGCACCTGCTTTTTTATATGCCTGCAGCTCATCGGCATTTTGTAAGGTTCCGGTAGCGCCCAGCACAAAACCTGCGGGTAGGGTAATACTCACATCAAAACTGGCATACTCGCTGTAGAACTCTCCCATATCCAGGTAAGGGATCGGATGCCAGCCATCTTTATCAAATACGGCGGGCTTGGGATACCATTGACAGGCCATAAACTCACCATCTGCATAACCTGAACGGGAAAAATAAGGCGGCAATTTGACCGTAAAAGGGGTGCTGATAACAACGGAGTCACCCGGAGCCAGAGGTTTGTTGAGCATCAGTTTTACCACATCCACATAATCCGGATTAGGATGGGGTTCGGTGACGGCCGGACTTCCATTGACAGTAAAAGAAAGTCCTTCAATGGAACCTTTCCCATAGTTCTCCATTTTTTTAGAACGGGAAGAATCCGATTTGATTTGCCGGATCAATGCTGTTTGATCATTACTATACGCATTGGGCCAGAGATGAAACCAGATAAATGGCAAAGTGGTAGGAGAATTATTTTTATAGACAATCGTTTCACTGGCCCGGATGGACTGATCAGCTTCGGACAATTCTGCTTTAATAGTATAGCGAAGATCCTGTTGCCAGTAACCTGACTGTGCAGACGCAGACCCACAAAAAAGCATCAAGATAAAAAGGTGGAAAGCAACTCTCATTGAATAAATTTCCAATGAAAATAACATAATTAAAAAATATACGCAAACGATTGCCAGCGCAGCTCTTTTTATAAAAAGAAGAATGATTTCTCCTATGTGGATGAGCAATCTATTCCCCGGAATCAGTCGTAAATTATATTATTAACTGCTTAGGTGTTAACCCTTAGAATGTAAAAACAGCTTTCTTCAGGCTTCTCTAAATTTTTAATTTCCGATAAGAAACAAACCCCATCATTCGTATGAAGCAACTTGCCACCATTCTTTTACTATTGACATCTTCCATCCTTAGTGCGCAAACCAATTTAATCAGTTATGGAACTAACTGGAAATACCTTGATAATGGCAGCAACCAGGGCACAGCCTGGAGGACAGTTGCCTTTAATGATGCCAGCTGGAAAACAGGAAATGCACAACTCGGTTATGGTGATGGTGACGAAACAACGGTGGTAAGCTTTGGTCCTAATGCCAGTCAGAAGTATATCACCACATATTTCAGAAAAACAATTACGGTTACTAATCCGGCCAGTTTTACCGGAGTTACTTTAAACATCAGAAGAGATGACGGGGCCGTTGTTTACATTAATGGAACAGAGCGATTCCGGACAAATATGCCTACGGGTTCCATTAGTTCAACTACCCGGGCGAGTACAGATGCTGCGGATGATGGAAATACTCCGCAAACCGTTAACCTGGCCAGAACCGTATTAGCAACAGGTACCAATGTGATTGCGGTTGAAATTCACCAGGTGAACCGGACCAGTTCGGATATATCCTTTGATTTGCAACTTATCGGTAATGGAGATGTCACTGCTCCTCTGGCTATAGGTTTTACACCGGCCGATAATTCATCAAGTGTCGCAGCCGGGGCCGGATTAAGTATTACATTCAATGAAGCGATCCAAAAAGGTACAGGGAATATCCTTATCAGGGAAAATGGAATTATTAGTCAGACTATACCGGTAAGTGCTGCTTCGGTTACTGTCAATGGTTCTGTGGCAACAATCGATCCATCCGATTTTACACCCGGTGCAGCCGTGAATATTGAAATGGCCGCTGGTGTATTCAGGGATCTGACCGGTAACAATTATGCCGGCATCAGCAACACCAGCACCTGGAATTTCAGTATTGTTAACCCTGACCTGATACCGCCCACGGCCATCTCCTTTTCTCCTGTGGATAATGCTTCGAATATTGCGGTGAATCAGCCATTGCAAATCACTTTTAGCGAGCCGGTTACCAAAGGAAGCGGATTCATCCTGATCAAAGAAAATGCCGTGATCACACAAAGCATCGATATCAGTACGGCAGCTGTAACGATCAATGGAAATACCGCAACCATCATCCCTGCACAATTCAGCCAGGGAGCTTTGGTGAATATTGAAATGGCCGCTGGTGTTTTCACAGATACCGCGGGAAATAATTACGCAGGAATCAATGATACCAGCAGCTGGAATTTCAGTATCATCCCCCCTGACCTGATCGCTCCAACCGTTTTATCTTTCTCTCCAACCGACAATGCAGTGAATATCCTGCCGAATCAACCATTGCAGTTGTTATTCAGTGAACCTGTGATAAAAGGTAACGGGCAAATCATCATCAGAGAAAATGCAATCATTACCCAAAGCTTTGATGTGAGTTCGGCAGCAGTAACGGTGAATGGAAATTCTGTCAGTATTATTCCTGCACCTTTCAGTCAGGGTAGTAATGTCAATATTGAAATGGTATCCGGAGTTTTCACAGATACGGCAGGTAATCATTATGCAGGAATCAGCGATACAACGAGTTGGAATTTCAATACCATCCCTGCCGATCTTACAGCGCCAACCCTGGTCTCCGTATTCCCTGCAGATGATGCCATAGATATACCTCAGAACCAAATCCTGGTGATTCAATTCAGTGAACCGGTAGTAAAAGGAACCGGAACTATCCTGATTCGTGAAGCCGGACAGATTACCCAAACCATTAATATCACTTCTGCTGCTGTAACAGTAGCCGGTAATTTAGTAACCATTGATCCGGCTGATTTCAACTATAGTGCAGCAGTGAATATTGAAATCAGTACCGGTGCATTAGTGGATACGGCAGGGAATGCTTATAGCGGTATCCTGGTACCTGATACCTGGAATTTTACAATTGTAAGCGCTCCACAGGGACCACAAACACTGATTGCTTATGGCAGCTCCTGGAGATATTTAGATGATGGCAGTAACCAGGGTACGGCCTGGACTGGCAGTGGTTATAACGATGCGGGCTGGGCCACAGGTAATGCCCAACTGGGTTATGGTGATGGTGATGAGGCAACCATTGTGAATTTTGGTCCGGATGCCAATGCCAAGTTTATCACCACCTATTTCCGGAAATCAATCAATGTTTCCAGTCCGCAAGCTTTTTCTTCGATCAACGGATCTGTAAAAAGAGATGATGGTGTTGTGATTTATGTAAATGGAGTAGAAGTGTACCGCAATAATATGCCGGCTGGTACTGTCACCAATACTACGCTGGCCAGTACGGCCGCCAGTGATGACGGAAACACGGCATTGGATTTCACCATCAGCACCTCTGCTTTTGTCAGTGGCAACAATATCATCGCTGTAGAGATGCATCAAAATGCAGGTACCAGTTCTGATCTCAGTTTTGATTTGCAGTTGATTGGGGCGATAGACCTTACCCCTCCAACTGTATTGAGCTTCTCCCCTGCTGATAACAGTGTCAATATTCCAGTCGGTCAATCCCTGGTCATTAATTTTGACGAGCCTGTGCAAAAAGGAACCGGGAATATCATTATCAGGGAGGCCGGAAATATTACCCAAACCATCAATGTAAATAATGCCGCGGTAACCATTAATGGAAATACAGTAACCATTGACCCCACTGATTTCGCAAACAATGCCATAGTAAATATTGAGATGGCGGCTGGTGTAATTGAAGATCTGGCAGGGAATGATTATGCTGGCATTACTGCAGCCACTGACTGGAATTTCACCACACAGGATATTGTACAGGGCCCGCAAACCTTTATCAGTTTTGGCAGTTCCTGGAAATACCTTGATAACGGCACCAATCAGGGCACCGCCTGGAGGGCAACCAATTTCAATGATGCAGCCTGGGCCAGCGGCAATGCCCAATTGGGCTATGGCGATGGTGATGAAGCGACAATTGTAAGCTTTGGTCCTAATGCCAATTCAAAATACATTACCACTTATTTCAGGAAGGCAATTACTATCAGCAATCCTTTGGCTTTTGCTTCCTTCAGTGGCAGTATAAAAAGAGATGACGGCGTTGTGATTTATGTCAATGGCGTTGAAGTATATCGCAATAATATGCCTGCGGGAACTATTTCAAGTTCAACACTTGCATCAACTGCAGCCAGTGATGATGGCAATACGGCTCAGAATTTTACCATCAGCAATACCGCTTTTGTCAGCGGCAACAATGTAGTTGCCGTAGAAATGCACCAGAATGCGGCGAACAGCAGTGATCTCAGTTTCGATCTTCAGTTGATTGGTACGGTACCCGGCGCTGCCCTGCTTACCAGAGGGCCTTATCTGAACATGGGCAATGCCACAGCTGTAACCATCCGCTGGAGAACTGATGCGGCCACCAATAGCCGGGTTGAACTGGGAACCAGTTTTGGCAATTACCCGATTGTGGTGAATGATGCGGCCTCTGTAACAGAACATGAAGTAAGGGTAACGGGTCTCACAGCCGACACCAAATACTATTATCGTTTTGGCAGTTCTGCTCAGGTGTTGCAGGCAGGTACCGATAACTATTTTACCACACAGCCCCCGGCCAATACCACCCGTAAAATGCGATTTGCTGCCTTCGGCGATTGCGGAAGAAATGATAATAGTTTTCAGTCAGGTTCATTAAGTGCTTATCTGAATTTTGTGGGTAGTAACCCGGCCGAAGCCATGTTATTACTCGGTGATAATGCCTATGAAAATGGAACTGACCTGGAATACCAGTCGAATTATTTCAATGCATATAGCAGTAATATCTTAAAGAATCATCAACTCTTCCCGGCACCGGGCAATCATGATTATGCCAATACCGCTGCCCGGCAGGATGATCATAATGTGCCTTACTATTCTATTTTTACCAATCCGGCCAATGGGCAAAGTGGAGGGCTGGCATCCGGTACAGAAGCTTATTATTCCTGGGACTGGGGGAATGTACACTTCCTCTCTCTCGATTCATATGGTGAAGAGAATGGTGGCACCACCCGTTTGTATGATACCCTGGGAGCCCAGGCTGTATGGGTGAAGCAGGACCTGGCCGCCAATACCAAACCCTGGGTGGTGGCATACTGGCATCACCCCCCTTACACAATGGGCAGCCATAATTCAGACACAGAAACAGAACTGATCAATATGCGGCAGAATTTTATCCGCATTCTTGAACGCATGGGAGTTGACCTGGTGCTTTGCGGTCATAGCCATGATTATGAAAGATCATACCTGTTAAACGGACATTATGGTAATGAAGCTTCATTTAATGTAAACACACATACCCTCAGTAATTCCAGTGGCAAATATGATGGCAGTGCTAATTCCTGTACCTATAAAACAGTGAATGGTCAAAACCATGGATCGGTCTATGTGGTAGCTGGTTCAGCAGGTGCTGATGGTGGTGTACAGGCAGGCTATCCGCATAATGCCATGCCCTGGTCGGTGGATGATGGTGGCATGTTCTATTTTGAAGTGGAGGATAACCGGCTTGATGCCAAATTCATCCGCAGAACTGGTGTGATCAGTGACCAGTTTACCATCATGAAAAACGTGAACCGGAGCAATAACCTGACCATTAGTGCCGGCACTCCTACCGTTCTCACTGCCAGCTGGATTGGTAATTACAGCTGGAGTACCGGAGCAACCACCCGGAGCATTACTGTATCACCGCTGGTTACGACTACTTATACGGTTACAGATGGTTTGAATTGTATTACGGACAGCTACCAGGTAACTGTATCAGGAACGCTGACAAGAATAAAATCCGAGGCAAAAGAAAATACCATTCAAAGCCCATTGTTCAGTATTCAACCCACATTGGCCAAAAGAGGTCAGGTCGTACAACTGCTTTCAACTGTGGCTTCACCGGTAGATGTGGTACTCACCGCAATGAGCGGACAACAGATCCGTAAATTCAGGTTTAGTGGCAATGGCAGGCTGGAAACAGACCAGCTTCAGGCGGGTGTGTACCTCTTGCAGATCAGTAATGGCAATGGTCAGCAGCACACTAAAAAAATAGTGATTACTGAATAAACCAGGCCGGCAGGTACTTCACTATGGTAAAGCTACCTGCCGGTTATAAAACAGCTTCTCTTTCTGTTAAGGGTGATACCGGCAGCAGTGCCTGCCTTATCTTTACACTTAAACAAACCCTGCACTGACAGGATGGATCGTTGATACCTGCACCGGATTCCGGACAGTCATTCACCAACCGGATCAGTTGCCCATCAGGTATGCACCCCCGAATAAAACAATTACTGGATTGTACAGCACTGGAAGAAAAAGAACAGGCCAATAAATACCGGCTTGACCAGGCACATACGCTCAAACAACTTAAGGCAGAAGGACTGGCCCTGCACCCCCTGATCATTACACGTAAAAGTTTTGGCTATGCTGATTATCCTGAAATCAGTTTCAGGCTCCCCTACCCGCCGGAAAACAACCTGTTCAGGGATGGTGCAGCGATTGA
Source organism: Chitinophagaceae bacterium (assembly GCA_016720745.1). Classification (GTDB taxonomy): domain Bacteria; phylum Bacteroidota; class Bacteroidia; order Chitinophagales; family Chitinophagaceae; genus JJ008. The sequence goes on from JADKKA010000022.1 coordinate 1,096,508, forward strand.
GTGTTTTATAGCAGGAGAAGATCCTGTAAAAGCAGTATTGCTGAGCTTAGATGGCACTAAAGGAGAATTCAGATTATTTGCGCCTGATTTTCCGGACTGGATCGAAGACAATGGCGTTGGGATCAAACTTGCACCTGATACCCGTACTACCGGCATTATGAAAAACGGGCTGAATGCCATTGAACAAAATAAAAATCTCTTTCGTTTATTTGAAACATTGCACGGAGATACTGCCGCAACAAACCAGGTTCCTCAACCAGTAGCTGTAGATAATAATGTACCCATTGATCCTGCTCTGAATCAAAGTCAACAGGAGGCAGTGAAGGCCATTTTGGTAAATGAATCTATTTGTATTGTGCATGGTCCGCCCGGTACCGGCAAAACCACCACCCTGGTCGAAGCCATTGTACAACTGGTGAAGCAGCATGAAAAAGTGCTGGTATCCGCACCGAGTAATACTGCCGTTGATCATATTGCCAGGGGTTTGATTAAGAAAGGGATCCGTTTACTGCGGGTCGGAAACAGCAGTAAAGCCGATGTGGATTTATTTCCTCATACACCGGAGGGAAAAATGGCCAACAGTAAAATTCAGCAGGAAATTAAGCAGCTCAGAATCAGGGCAGAAGAATTTCGCCGGATGGCCCTGAAGTATAAAAGAAGTTTTGGCAAAGCCGAAAGAGAGCAGCGGAATCTCTTGTTCAAAGAAGTAAGGTCCATCCGTGATGAAATCCGGAAAATACAGGACTATGAGGAAGAAAAAATGATGACTGATGCCGATGTAATTGCGGGAACACCTATTGGATTATATGATGCCGGGTTAAAAGGTAAAAAATTTCAAACACTAATCATCGATGAAGCAGGACAATGTATTGAACCCCTGGCCTGGTGTATTTTTCCGCTGGCAGAAAAAATAGTACTGGCCGGAGATCATTTGCAATTACCTCCTACTGTACTCAGTCAGGAAGCTATGGCATTGGGCTTGAACCGATCCATCCTTGAAACCGCGGTCAGCACAGTCCCTGCCGTTTATTTACTCGACACACAATACCGGATGCGTGCTTCTATTGCCGGTTTCAGCAGTCACTATTTTTATAAAGGGAAATTGCAAACAGCCGCTTCCCTGCTGGAACAATCAGGTGAACTGGTATTCATTGATACAGCTGGCACCGGGTTTGAAGAAATACATGGTCCTGATGGCATGAGCCTCCAAAATGAAGGCGAGCTGCAATTGATCCGGCAATTATTGGAAATTGAAAATTTTGAACCAGCACAAACAGCCATTATTTCTCCTTATTCAGGACAGGTATCTGCCGCAAGGGCCCAATTACCAGAAGGACTCCGGATCAGTACGATTGATAGTTTTCAGGGGCAGGAAAAAGAAAACATCATTCTTTCTCTGGTGAGAAGTAATGATGAATGTGAAATCGGGTTCCTGAAAGATTACCGGCGGATGAATGTGGCCATTACCCGTGCTAAAGAAAAACTGATTGTTATTGGCGACAGTGCCACCATTGGTGCCGATCCGTTTTACCGGGCCTTTCTGGAATATACAGAGCAGTACGGTGTTTACCGTACTGCCTGGGAATTCAATACCTGATTGGTTATTTCAGTGCTTTGAGTAATAAACGGGTGCCCTCGTCCAATGCTTTGCCGGCAGCATCATCGGCCTTACCCTCATATTTTCCGCCGGGGTTTTGTTCGGAGCGAAGGGAGCCGTCTGACAAATTAGTCAATACCATTTTAGCCTCCACATTAAAGGAAACCGCTGCATTAGGGTCTGTATTTTTAATGGCTTTGAGTAATCCACCTACTTTACTGGCCTGTTTCATTTTTAATATTTCTGTGGTCAGCAGCAGGTCACAGCTTTTTGATTTAGCATCCTCTGCTGAACTCACTGCCACCGCTTCCACATTCGATGCACTAAAGCTACCCACCATATGTTCCTGTAAAACGGGGGGCTGGAGCTGGGCATCTGTTTTAGGTTCCAGGATACCCACCCTTAAAACACCTGCTTTCTTTTCACCGGGATCAGTGGTGATACCATTGTTTTCGTTTTTATATTTTTCTGTTACCCCTTTCATCATTCCGCTCATATCAAATTTATCCTGTAACTCATCAATGGATGCTGCCAGTGTATAGCCCGGAGGAATTTCAAACAGCATGGAATCCTGTTTACCGGTAATCAGTTCAATGGTTTCCAGATCGGTTACAAACTCAGAAGTGCTGGTCTGTCCGCCCATGATCATGGTTCTTTTTTCAATCAGAGGGAAACCCAATTTGCCTTTTCCGGAACGGCGGGTCACAAAGCGATCCATACAGTCAGGTTTCTGGTAGCCCCCATTTTGGCTTTGCGTGGGTTTATACCGGATGGGGCAGTTGAAATCAGGGAGATCGATATACCATCCATCTGTTTTGATCACCATGCTATCCTTCATCATACAGGCATCAGCAGAGGGTTTCATTTTCTGTGTGGTCCAGAGATGACGGGCCGTAAAACCATGCATTTTCTTGCGTTCACCCGTATCTGTGATATTATAGTAGTTATAAATGATTCCTCCTTTTTTAGTGGTAACCGGTGTTGTCTTGGGCTTCGTAACCGGCTTGGCATCTTCATCAATTACTTCTTCATTATCGTTCGCAAAGGGTTCAAGAAAATATAATTTCTTTTTCGTATTGAGTGTAACCATTCTTTGTTTGTCACACTGTTCTATGGTGACCACATTATTTTCCTGTCCCATATAGCCACTGTTCTCTGTTCTCTTACGCATGGGCTTTACGTAAATAACAGACTCCTGTTTCATCCCCATCATGCTGGTGGATTGTCTGAGTTTGTAATGTTGCTGGGCAGCGCTGTCGGTACTGCAGCAGATTGCGGCCAGTGCAACGGCAATGGTCAGGAAGATTTGGGTGTGTGATTTCATATTTGAGGTTTATAAGTCAAAAATAGACAGAATCTATAAGTGAAGGGTTGCCTTTGGTTGAATCGTGTATTTTATTTCATGAACTGTGCAGTTTGTCACTTTTTGCTTTAAATAGAATCTCTGACAGCCACCCAGGTTTGCCTGATACCGATGGTTCTTACAAGGGCATTTAAAACTTTGGCATGATCCGGGTGCAGCCGGATACAGCCATGAGAAGCCGGGGTGCCCAGTTTGCTGAAATTACCCGGAGTGGTACCATGGATCGCATAGCCGTTTCTGAGAAATACCGCATATGGCATATTTCCCAGTCCCTGGTAATTGCCACCCGGAAATTTTCTGGATGTGTATTTTGTGAGCACGGGTCCTTCCGGGTTTAATTCCATGGCAGGCGTTTCATACTTTTTACCCTTACCTGTAGACACATTGAAAGTATCTTTTCGTTCACCCAGGATATTCAGATAGAGCTGTTGTTTGGCTTTATCAATTTCTACATAGAGGATGCAGTCACTGCCATGACAGCGACCGCTGGTGGTTGAATCTTTTGCTATCAGAAAGGAATCTACTTCCCGGATATTGGCCCGGATGATGGCTTTTTCTTCTTCTGTATAACCGGCTGTGGTAGTTATTTTTTTTCTAACGGTATCCATTTGTGCTATCAGGTGGGCTTCTTCTTTCCAGATAGTATCAAATTGCTGCAATAACTGGTCCAGGGAATCACGACCGGGAATAAAGACTGCATTATCAAAAAGATTACTGGTATCCGTTGTTCTGGGGCTTTCCAACCGGAGCAGGGAATCGCGGAATTGCCGGTAATCAAAATGCTCCGGCAGGCCGGGTTTCTGGCTACCTGCACAGGAAAAAAGTAAACCAGCTGCCATAACAACAAAGAAGCTTCTGGTAAAAGGCAGGATAATGGTACGCATGGGAAATTATATAGTGTAAAATTACAATTACGGTTATCAATCACCGAAAAGGAGGGAATGATTGAAATCATTCAATCTGGCAACTAAAGGCAACAGGCTTTTATTACTGGATGATATACACCACTCCGCCAGTGTTCTGGCGAAGGGGGCCAGACTTAAGGGTTCCGCCAAAACCGGGGCGGTCCAGTGAAGTATACCAGCTGTATTGTATGTTACCGATGGATTTGATCTTGCCACGGATCGCTTTATCATCAAAGGAAGAATAATAGCGAATGGCAGTGCTCCCTACTGTTTTCAGATTCCCCTGCAATTGAGGATCATCAAATCCCTGGTAATATTCTATCGGCGAGCTGCCGATAAACTTTATTTTACCCTGAACGGATTTTTGGTCATAGCGTCCATAATAATCAATGAAAAGCCGCCCGATACTGCGAATCTTTCCAACCAGGTCCGGTGTTTCAAATCCCTGATAATAGGTAATAATGGAGGACCCAATACTTCTGAGTTTTCCCTTTGAAACTGAGTCGGCTTCTGAACCATAATACTCGATTCTTCCCATAAAGGGTTGCAGGTTCCGGGCATAATAGTTCCCGGAGTACATGGACTGTACTTCAATACCCCATTCCAGGATCTTTCCTTCGGGTGAAATACGAATCTGTACTTCCCGGTCGGTCAGCAGGCTAAAATAATTGAAACTGGTTCCGTTGCTAAAACTTACCTGTGCCAGTTCCTGAGAGCCGGCGCTGTAAAAACGGAGCAGACCAATTCCAAATAGTATATAGCGGAGGATTGTCATATACGGAGCAAAGGTAAGCAGCTACCGGACAACCTGTTTATCCGCCTACATCCATTTGGCAAGGAATATGTTAAACTCGTGGCGCAGTTCGTTGAAAATTTTTCCGAAGCTATCCACCTGGTCTTTTAGCTGTGCATGTTCCCCGGTATGACGGCTGTCCATCCTTCCGGCATGTTCTTTGGCCTCGCCAGCCACCCAGCCATCGTGTTCGCGGATACTGTGCTTTAATTCATCAATATTATTCCGTTGAACGATAAACTGGTTTTGAAAATGTTCTACACCTGCCATGGCATCATGCACATTATTTTTTTTAACAATCTCTACCAGGCGGCCTTCCAGCAGATCAAGGTCATCTTCATAAAAATCAATGGCCTTGATCCATTCCTGGTGATCGTTACCGCAATGAGATACAGAAGTGTAATTCATAATGATGGGTTTTTGTATGACTATAAAGTTGGCGGATCGGGGGCCGGAGGGGTATGATGGGAGTCATCCCTGTCAGTGAGATATTTCAGTTTTAAAAGGAAGTCTGCCAGATTTATCTTCCTTACTCCTGTGATCCCGGGGATGATTTTGTACCGGATCCAATGATGGCAAGAATTAACTCCTCCCCTGGCCTTTGGCTGTTCAAATAAAGCAGTATTCAGCTATTTTTACAGACAGCAAAACATTACTATGAAACAGCATTCTAGTTTAGCGATCATGATGGTTCTGTTTACAACTGTCAGTTGCGCCAATCCCGGCGATGCGGATACAAGTAAACCAGTGGAGACCAAGAAACCAAATACCAGTTATAAACCGGCTTTTACCGGTCAAACAAGGATCAGTGCCGTGAAGACCACGACGCCCTACAAAACGGATAAACTGGCTGAAAAGCTGGGGCGGCCCTGGGCAGTGATTCCCATGCCTGATGGCCGTTTGCTGATCACTGAAAAATCAGGATACCTGATCCTGCTGAAATCAGATGGAACGCTGGTTAAAAAAATCACCGGACTTCCTGCGGTAGACGACCGTGGTCAGGGCGGGTTGCTGGATGTAGCACTGGATCCTGATTTCAACCAGAACAAGACTATTTACTGGTCATTTTCTGAAAAAAGCGGTAACAACAACCAGACCGCAGTTGGCAAAGGAAAATTGAATGAAGACAAAGGACTGGTTGAAAATGTACAGGTTATTTTCCGGGCAGGTCCGCCACTCAATAGTACCCTTCATTTCGGATCCAGACTGATATTTGACAGGGATAATAACCTTTTTGTAAGTACCGGTGAAAGATCGAATATGGATGGCCGGGTACAAGCACAGTTATTACAGGCTGGTTTAGGCAAAATATTTAAAATCACCCGGGATGGGAAGCCTGCAGCAGGCAGTCCCTTTGGCAGCCGATCTGATGTAGCGCCCGGTTTATATGCTTATGGTTTTCGCAATCCCCAGAGCCTGGACCTGCACCCTGTTACCGGCGATTTATGGGAAGCTGAATTCGGTCCCCGTGGCGGTGATGAGCTTAACCTGGTGAAAGCCGGGAAAAACTATGGCTGGCCGGTAATCACTTATGGACTGGAGTACAGTGGCGCGGCAGTTGGTGAAGGCATCCAGCAAAAAGCAGGTATGGAACAGCCGGTGTATTACTGGGATCCGGTTCTATCCCCCAGCGGGATGAGTTTTTACAAAGGGAATGCCATCCCTGAGTGGAAAAATAATCTGTTTATCGGCGGATTGAGCAGCGCCCATATTTGCAGGCTGGTGATTGTCAATAATAAAGTAGTGGGAGAAGAAAGGCTGCTGGCTGATAAAAATGAGCGGTTCAGGGATGTGGCTTATTATAATGGAGCCTTGTATACGGTTACGGATATGGGGAATTTGTACAGGATCAGTAAGAAATAAAGGTAATGGTTCGTGTGACACGAACCATTAACGTGTGACACGAACCCCTAACGGGGGCGGGACCCCCCCAAAAAAGGAGGGCCGTGGGGGGGGGGCCCCGTTGGGGTGAGGGGTTGGGGGGGAACCAGACGTGACACGAACCATGATTATTTATAAAATTGCTGGGACAATGAGTTGGATACCACTTTGAAAATATCGTTCTTTTTCAAGAAATGGTATACATTATTAATGGCCTTGATATTCGGATCAGAGAGGTGCTTTTCATTATATGGTACCAGCATATCTTCCTCTGTAACCTGGCCATCATCACTGAAAGTTTTTTTGACTACGCGGTAGCTGAAATGCCAGGGGTTAAATTCGGAGCCATTATTATCGTAGCTGTCGTTAAATCCTTCAAAAATCAGTTCGCTGGTATGGCCGCTGTGGCTTTCCAGGTTACTGGTGATTTCTACCCAGACATCCATAACAGGGTCATCGTGAATGATTCCGCTGTCCCAGGCTGTTTCACCGTTTAAAAAAACGACCAGCCTGTTGTCGACATGCCTGATATTGATCCAATACTCATTTCTCATGATGATTGTGGTTTTGTTTAAAAAAAAATTCAACGCAAAATAAATATAGTCTAAAAATAGCCGGGTGATGAAAATTAGAATCTTTCCTGATTGTAGTTACCCAAATTCAATGGAAGGCTGAATGCTGGTGACGGGAATCATCAGGTCATGGGCTGTTGCCGGTAGAGTTTCCAGAAATATTGAACAGCGGCCAGAACATCTTCCTCTGCCTGGTTCTGGGTATTGGTAAGCGGTATCATTTTTCTGTATCCCTTTTTAGGATCATCCTTTACAAATTCAAGAATGAGCATAAAATTGTCTTTAATGGTTATTGTTTTTTCTTTTTGTCCGATTGAAGCTTTGAGCAGTCCCTTCCAGCCCGTTACCAGCCTTTCATCCTGGTAGATCCCTTTGCGGTTAACCCGGATATACACCCGCTTACTTTGGGCTTTCCGAAAGAATAGCCAGGCGGGGATCAGTGCCAGGCTAAAAATGAAACTCTGGTAATCGATCTGTTTGAATTGCCGCAGAATGGCATCAATTAATCCGTACAGAAACAGGGCTGAAAAAAGGATGGCCATGATATAATTGAGCCATTTTTCCTCTTTCACAACAAACTGGGAATCGGGTGTTAAAGCTGGGGGCATCCTGCAATTTCAGGAATTTTCAGGAATGATCGTCGGTGCAGGGCAAAACAAAACGGCGGGATATACCCGCCGTTCGTTGTATGAAGCATGAAAAATCCTGCAAATTGATTGCCTATTTGACGGCTGTAATGGCACCGGCGCCATTGCTTTCCTTTTCCAGGAAACGCATCAGGTCGCTGGCTGCATAAGCAGCGGTTTTTGTCAGGCTGACGGTGCCTGTCAATTCATAATAGGACTTGGTGCAATTGGTCACAAAAATACCTGTGAGTGCGGGGTCTGCATCGGTTGTGGTCAGATCCATCACATTCAGTTGTTTGATATTTTTATCAATAAAGGGGTAATTATTCTCCTTTAACTCTGCATCCAGGAGTACAATTTTGCCATCGCGTGCAATATTGATTTTAAGTTTTTTAACTCCGTAGTATTTTTCACCATCGAATTCAAACCAGGTGTGAGAATAACCCGTGTATTTGCCCTTTACCTTGCTGATATATACCTCGTAATCCTGCACCTGTCCGGTGGAATCATTTTTCATTTGACCTTTCCAGAGACCGGTTATATCCTGAGCAGGGAGCAAAACAGGAATCGCGAACGCCGCAATGGCGAGAAGAATCGTTTTCATGAGGGTGGATTTAAGCTTGTGATGTAAAGGTACATCGGGTAAGAGCCGATGGGTAATATTTCCATCAGATCTTGCAGAAAAAAACACTTAAATCGTAAGTTTCCTGAGAAAAGATGCGTGTTCAACCAGGCTCCCGCTATTGCAAAAGAATCTTTCCGGTCTCCACCAGGCTTCCGTTACTCCCCAGCAATTTGTAGACATAGTATCCTTTAGCCAATCCTCTGAGGTTTAAACTGGGCGGTAATTCCGGGTAATCGGCCAGTTTGTGGCCCCCCATATCAAATAATTGTAAGCGGCTGCTGGCCGGGGTTCCCTGTTGCAATACCCAATTCATCGGAGCTTCCCGGCTGGCCGGGTTGGGATAGAATAGAATTTTTTTTTGTCCTGAAGATAAAACACTGATGATGTCTGTATAAACCATGGCCCCGCTCCGCAACCTGATCCTGGCCCTCCAGTAACTGGTACCCTGGGGAATATCTTTTACCTGGTAATGATATTCAAATGAGGACCCTGTTTTTGCGGCTGCCACCACCCTTAGCAACTGCCCCCCTGCTCCTATCCATTCGTAGTAAATGGAATCGGTGTATGCCGGAGCACTGAGTTCCAGTACAAGATCCAGTACGTTTCCATCCTGCATGCTATAATAAAATGTCCTGTAAAAGCATTGTACACCCTGCAAACCCACATCAAAAGCCAGGCTTCGGGCTGCCGGGATACCGGTTGACAGTATTGGTTCTACTGCAAATACACGCTGCGGGAATTGATTATTCCGGATGACGGTAAAAGTATCCGTAACGGTATAAAGCTTTTTGAGATAAGCGCTGTCTGTTAATGCATAAATATGGTAGCCAACTGCATCCAGGTGTTTTTTCCAGGAAAGGCCGAGTGAGTCTGTACAGAGAAAATCAATTTGCGGTCTTACAACCGGGTGGATCATGAATTCCTTTGAATAGAAATTTCCGAATGAGGTTTCCATCCTCAATAATGCCTTGCTGCTGCTGTCACGGATTGGCCATGGATAAAAATTGGTATAGAGTTTTTGTCCCGATTTGATCAGTTGCCAGTTAGTACCGTTGTTATAACTGATATAAAGATTACCGGTTTGATTCGTATCTGCTACAAAGGTTTTCCATCGTATATCCAGTAAAGGGTTCTCTTCCCGGTTCACATCAGATGTATGCTGGGGACTGGTAAACTGAAAGGACTGCAGGGTATCTGCTGCAAATGCGATATGAAAAGGGATGGGGCCATTGATCACTTTAGTTCCGTTTACACGGATCAGCCAGTTACCTGCAACGGGTGATGCCATGCTGATCTGTTCGGCTGTGTGAATGGAATCTCTTCCCCGGGCAGACTGTCTTTTGAGCGAATCAGCATTTGCAGCCTTACTCAGTACCCATGGATAATAAATATTCCCGGTCAGTGGTTCAACCAGGCTCAGATCCAGATCATTGATCAATGCCCGGCTGGTATTTACCTGTGCGGCAGAATCGGTCCAGGAAAGGGTTAGTTTAAATTGTGTTATGCCAGTGGGGAGACTGATTGTTTTACTCCATTGTTGTCCCTGCGATAATGTAGCGCCATCCACTCTTTTTTCGCGGACGGTCCGGATGGCTTCGAAACTATTGAGTAAGCCATACCCGGTTTTATGATCGATCCCCGGCAGGTTTATGTCATCAGCACTGTTGAAAAGGACTGCCTTTACTAATGAGGCTGCCGGCAGGTTATTGTTGTTACTGTCTTTGAACACCTGTTGCAGCACTGCAACAGTGCCGGTAACAAGTGCCGCTGCATCGGATGTGCCATTGGGGCCGAGTGCAATCAGTTGGGGAGCCATTCGGCCATCGAATAAGGGGCCACAGGAGCTTTCGGGAGCAATATTATTTTTGTTGTCAATAGCGCCTACCGTGATCACATTTTTGGCTGATTTAAAATTGCCTGTGATATTGGCATAACCGGTTAATCCTGCATAGGGTCCGGTTGAGGCTGCTGCGGTTCCCTGGTTGCCGGCAGAGAAAACATGAACGAAATTTTTATTAGCCCAGGTTTGTGCATCATAACTCAAGGCCTCTGCCCCATAAAAGGACTGGATCACGGTACCGTATGAATGATTTTGAACCGATACTCCTGCTGATTGCAAAACGGCCGGATCATCTGCAAAGAGATTATCAAAACTGCTGGGGAAAAAGCGACAGCCCCAGGCAATGCCTCTTCCATTATAAAAACTATTTCCTGCACCCCCGATGATTGTCGAAACAACGGTAGCATGTGGTGTAATATTTCCTGCTGCGAGCGTGGAAGGGAGTACCCTTTTATACAGGTCCAGATCGGCCTCCTGCATTCTTTGTTCTTTCACACCAACCACTATGTTTTTGCCATTGGCGCCCGGGAGGGCATAGTCAACAGCACTCAGGCCATGAAAGCTCCGGTTATAGCCTATAATCGCTACCTCCGGTTTGGGTAACGGTTTTGTATCAGCGAAAATCAGTTCCTTTAAAGGCAGGATCTTTTCCTGAAAAATCAGCGGCGTAGTACTGATCACTACAGAAGCAGAAGGTTTATTCTGAGAAAGGATCCTGACGCCACTGATCGTCTTTAATATAATTATCAATTCTTCCAGACTGGTGGCCGTGAGTATATATTCCAGTTCCCGGTTGAATTTTTTGATTTGCACCTGAAGGTCAGGTGATAATTTCCATTGATCATTCGCAGCCTGGATTTCACCCCGTTTTAGCAGTGTCGCCATTTCTTCGGGGCTTTGGATCATGATAATGGCAGATGAATCATCCAGCTGGCGGAAAACACGGATACTATCGGGTTTGTGGCCATTCCAGCTAATCAGGTAAAATGGTTTTTTCGGATTGAAAGCCGGTACATCTTTGGAAGCCCTGTAATTGGCATGTTTTTCCCGCTGTTTATCCTGGTTGGCCTGGGCTCCTGCAAATTGAACAAGTAAAAAGCAGATACCGGTTAGTAAACCTGTCCTGTACCTGCCAATAAATTGAAAGATGTACGCCATAGCCTGTTGCAAGAAAACTAAAAATACGTATTAGTTATTTCCGCTGTTATAAAAAAAGGATCCCTTCCATACAGAAGGGATCCTTTTAACAAAAGATTTTTTAATACACATAGGTCAAAGCCGTGCCATCAGCAGTGCTGAAAGCCGGGTTATTGTTTGTGCAGGCCATCATCCAGGAATTATAGCCCCCTGTAACGGTGGTTGGTGTGCCTGGAATCCATACGGCTCCCACTCCTGCGGTACCTTCATTTACATTCTGTCCACAGCTGGAGCGGTTCATGTAATCGGTATGACGGAAACCGATACAATGTCCGATTTCGTGTGCAATTACTTCATCCACTTTATTAGCAGTATTCAGATAAGTGGTGGCACAGCTGCTGGTGCTGAGCGTAAAACCACTGGACGGGTTACCACTGGCTGTGGGGAACCCGGATGCTTGTCCGAGAATACAACCGCCACCGGAAGTACCGAGGTTGCGGCCGGTAATCACAATATTACCTCCGGAGGTAACACGCTGGAACCTGATCCTCAGGTTCAGGGCATTATAACGGGCCAGTGCCTGATCCAAACCAGTGGAATAATAACTGGGGAATCCTGAACCAAGTCTAACTGTAATGGTACGCTGACTGGTACCCGGTGTGCTGACGACATTGGTAGTGCGATAATGCTCCTCTCCTGCAACCACTAGCTCATGGGCAGGGGCGGTAACGGCGAGTTCATCCAGTTGTGCTTTAGTGAGCAGGATATCACCTTCTATCAGGTAATCACCTTCGCTGGTTTTCTCAGCCCAGTTTCCATTGAAACCGGCAGTCTGAATCAGGTTACGCTCATCGGCACTTAATGCAGTGGCATCTGCCTTGTCTGAAGAAGATTTTTGACAACCGATCATGACAACCGCAAGCATGGCTGCCATTCCTGTGGAATAGATCATTCTTTTCATGTGAGTGTGTGTTGGTTTAGTTAATAAAAAGACCTACCTAATGTAATACTTATTTTAGATCTAAAAACAGTATATATACGGAGGTGGAAAAAATAATTGACAGCCTGAGGATATCCACTTAGTCATTCTACCGTCGTGTTGAAGTCCTCCCCCTGGTTGAATACATGCCGACTTCAACAATTTTTACTATTTTCAATTTTGTAATGCTGATAAGAACTACCATTCTTCCGCTTCTGTTTTTTCTCTTCCTTATTCAGCCCGGGGCTGATGCACAATCTGTGTATCATTTCCGCTATCGTTTCAATCAGTCAGGCGATTCTTTGCAATACCGGGCCTTCCTGCTCAGGAATGATGATGGGTCAGGGATCCTTCGGGTGCGGTATTCACCGGGAAAAGGCAGGGAAGATATCCTGGTGGAATCAGCCATTGAAGAATATAATCCAACCGGGAATAATGCGGAACCAGATACCAGTGTATTATATATTAAAGCCATCAATCCTTCTTTTATCCTTACAGACGGGAATGAAGTTTTTAACAAGCCCCTCTTTATTTTCAGATACCGTGCAGGCAGCGGGTATTTTGAACCGGATGCTGTGATGACAGAAAAATCTGTCAGCCCGGAACCCGGAACCGAATTTCGCTGGGAGTTTTATGATCGTACCGCATTAACCCGGGATTTTGTGTCGGTATTTTTCAATACCGATGATGAGTTTTATATCAATATGTTTCGCCCTTTGACAAGGGGCTTATCCGTTTCGGAAAAAAAGGTGAAGATGCACCTGTTGATAGTTGCCGATACGCTGGACAAAAAACTGGGGAAAGCCATCATTCTGGATGTTAAAAAAGTAATGGAGACTTTTGAAGGGATCAGCAAATTCCTGGGTATCCGTTTTTTACCGGTTATCGTTCAGGGTAAAAATTATGGCAAAGCGGGTGTACAGGCGGCGCTTTCCAAATTAAAAACAGTGGTTAGTCAGGATGATATAGTGATATTTTATTATTCCGGTCATGGTTTCCGGATACCTGAAAAACCAGGCAAGTATCCTAACCTGAAACTCAAGAATGTAATAACACCCCGTCCGGCGAATTTCAGATTGGCCAATGATAGTTTGATCTGGGTGAAAAAGGAAAGGGATGTTAATATCGGCAGCACCATGAACCTGGAAGAAATATTTAAAACGATCAGGAAGATGGGCGCCAGGTTCAACCTGGTCATTGGAGATTGTTGCAATGATGATATTTTTTCTGTAACTATTGAAGGCCGGAAGCCATCTAATACCAAGGGATCAGGTATTGAATGGGATGAAGCGAATATCCGTTCTTTGTTTTTGAATAAGACACCTTTATCGGTAATTGCAACAGCTGCCAAAGAAGGACAAAGAGCTGCAGCCAAGAATGGATTTGGCAGTTTTTTTACTGAATTTTTCAAAAAATCATTAGAGAGCCACTGTAGCAGGATCAGGGCCAATGTGAGCTGGGACCTGGTACTCACTCAGGCAAAAATCAAAACCAGTCAACATTTAATGAACAGCTGCAAGGAACCCAAAACAGCTGAAAACGGCTGTGTACAAAATCCGGATTCCAATATTTTTATAGGTCGTTGATTTACTCCTTCGATTGAATGGAACCGGTGAGGGCTGTCCATTTTGACGAAGAACGATAGTCGTTCCAGCTTTCATCATACTTCAGCACCCAGTAATAGTTGAATCCGCTTTTTACGGCCCTGCTTAACCAGCTCCATGCTTCGTTGGTATTTTTTGTTTTGGCGTATAATCGGGCGATCGTGTACATGGTCTCCGCTTGTTCCGGATGGCGGCTCAGATAATCTTTATAAATGGGTATCGCCAGCAGGGGTTTATTTGCGAGTAACTGTAAGCGACCCTCCAGGTCCGTGATCTCATCCTGCCGGTATGGGTGAATATTCCTGGCCTCTGTTAGCATGGGTGCCACATCAGCAAAACGACCAGCATGGATACAAAAACGGGCCCTTACTATCTGATCCGTATAATTAATTTCCTTCCTGATATACAGTGAATCCAATTGTTCCAGGGCAATACCGTAATTGAAATTGATGATGCTTGTTTGCACATATTTGCTACGGGTATTGGCATTGGCCGGTTGTAAGGAGACGGATTTCTGATAATAACGGTCAGCCCGCTGCGGCAATCCCTGCCATACATAGCAGTTCCCGATCTTATCATTGATTTCCGCCAACATTTCCTCATCAGCTATCAGCGAGTCTGCTTTTCTCAGGTAAGTAATGGCTTCGGTGAGCGGGAAAAGGACAGCTTCTTTGATCTCGAATGATTCAGCAGTGCCAGGGACAAAACTGGATTTGGATTTCTGATCGCGGTAAAAGATTTGCGGGGACTGGTACTTTTCTTCGTCTGAATCAGTTTTTATAAATTTTTTATCATCCCTGAACCGTTCCGGAGAGGAAGAATAGAAATCCATCATGATCGCCCCGGCCTGATAGCACCATTCGCCCTTTTCAGGTTGTCGCCTGATCATCCGGCAATACAATCCAAACAATTCATTGGTGACCGTTTCTTTATAAGGCAAGAGTTGAATTGCTTTGATGGCATCTGCATAGCGGCCGGTATTTTCCAGCAGAAAAAACAACTTATAATAAGCAGCCTGTTCATCCGGACTTTCCTTTACAATGCTGCGGAACTGTTTTTCTGCTTCTTCAAAATGATTCCATTTTTCGTACACGGTACCCAGGAAGAAACGGGATATTTTTTTCTCCACCCAGGCCATCCGGAAACGGACCATCACGCATGGATATCTTCCTGATTTCGGCAGTTTCACTGCATTTGAATCATATTGGGGAAATAATTGCAGCAGGGAATCACAGTAACGTTTAAATGAATTGGAATCCAGGTGGTACTGTACGGCATAATTAAAAATAATATCCGCTTCCTTCCAGCGTTGCTGGTTAAATAACAATTTACCCAGGGCTTGAAAAGCCAATGGGTGCCGGGGATCAATACGAATAACCTGTTTAAATTTTGATTCTGCCTTTTTAAAGTCTCCGGAATCCACATAATTCAACCCTATCATGAAATGACCCAGGGCATCATTGGGTTTTACTTTTGAGGTATCAAAGTCGCAGGGCGGAGGGGGCGGTACCGGAGGGTATACTAAAAATCCTTCATTATATTGGTTTACCGTTGGAATAAAATTAAACCCTCTTTTTCTTTTATCTGCCTCCAGAAAATTACTGTCTGCTTCGGCATAACGGGTCGTATTCATGCAGATATAACCCATTCTTTCAAAAGGCAGATAATGCCGGCTGTTCATGCGGATGCTTTTGCGAAAATGTTCTTCTGCCAGCAGAAGGTTCCCTTTTCTCTCCTGCAATAATCCTGTATTGACAAAATTGCCCTGGAATTCAGGTTGCAGTTTCCAGGCAATATCCAGTGCTTTTGCTGCTTCTGACAGATTATTTTTTCCCATGTAAATACCTGAAAGATTCGCCCAGGGAATGGCCCAGGTGGGGGCGATCATGGTCGCCCTTAATAAATGCTGGATGGCTTTTGTTTCGTTTTGCTGATAGAGATAAAGTATCCCCAGTTCATTGTGCACATTGGCTGCTCCGTCTTCCAGCGCTACTGCTTTTTGCTGTGCCTGCATGGCCGAATCAAGTAAAGGTTTGGGATTCGTTGTCAGCGGAATTTGCAGGCGGTAACTGATACCTTTAAAATAATAGTACTTCACCTGCAGGATATGGGCCAGCTCATTGGTCGGGGCAACCAGTTTGAGTGCAGTGGCAAACATTTTAACATACACTTCATAACCGTTACTGACACTGTTGTAATACCTTCTTCTTTCCATTTCAGCTGCATCTCCTTCCAGATAAAGATTGATCACTTCCTGTCCGCGGTTGGCCATTAACTCCACGAGCTTTTCAGTAAACCGGCGCCGGGCATCTTTATTTTGTTGCAGTGAAAGCTTCAGTTTTTCGATAACAGCCGTATCAGCAGCTGACTTTAGTAGCTTTTTATTTACAACCATTGCAATAAACCGGGCAGGAATATCCGCAGCATTTACACCACTCAGCTCATTGAAATCAACCAGCTCTTCCAGCATTTTCCCTGCCAGCAGATTAACAAAAAAACCCTGGGGCGATAACCCAAGTGCTGCAGTTGATTGTATATTATCGCCAGGAGGCGCTGGCGCCATTTGCACCATAGGATTCTCTGTTGCATTTTTAACTGCAGCTACAATAATTCCCTGGGGCCCGGTGATGACCGGATTTTGTTTGTGTTCCTTTTGCGCCATCAAAGGATCCGTCGCAATCGAGTTTTGCAGGTATTGTTTCAATTCTTCCAGTGTAACAACTTTATCCCGGGAATAATCGGCCAGTCCGTCCATTCCCTTCACCAGATAATAGGAAAAAACCCCTCTCCCGCCGGCCCAGCGTTCATCTTCGTTTGATAATTCATCGGGTCCGCAGGAGGTAATCCTGACTTCATTTCCCCTTGCCAGTCTGAGTTGCTCCCCAACAAGCAGGTTGCCCCTGTTATCCTTTCCGGCCAGGTTGCCGGAGCGACAGGCATCGGTAATGATCACCACCCTGGCTCCTTTTTCTACCGAAATGGTATTGGCGATACTATTGACATCCTCAATGCGGACCGCACTGGTTAGATAGTTGAAACGGGGTGTATTGGCTGCCAGCAGAAAACCGAGTTTATGGACGGTCTTGTTTTCCACATCCCCATGCCCGGAAAAATAAAAATAGACCAGGTCGTTTTTACGGCAGGTATCCGCCAGCCAGTAGAGGGAATTATAGATAGAGGCATAATTGGCCTGTTCATTCAGCAGGAGCCGGATATTGTCTTCCGGCACATTACCTCCATTGGCCGAACGAAGGAAACGGGCAAATTCCTGGGCATCTCTGTGCGCAAAATCCAGCCGGGGAATTCCGTTTAGTTCATAGGAAGAGATGCCGACAATCACCGCATAAGTATTACCGTTAGTCTTTTGTGCCGTTTGTTTGTTCTGCGCCTTTAAAAACCGGCTGTTGAACAATAAGAGCACAAGAAAGGCAATCAGGAACCTTGGCATGAATAAGAATTATACAGGAATTTACACTAAAAAAGGGAAGCAACCTGATCAGCCCTTCATTGCTTTCTTTACTGCCGGCGCTATTTTGGTTCCAAAAATTTCGATGGACTTCATCAGTGATGCATGCGAAGGGCCACCCACATCCATGTGGGCGGAAAAACGGGTGAGGCCAAACATTTCCTGCAGGTATAATATTTTGTCGATGGCTTCACTGGCATCACCGATCAGCAGGTGACCTTTTTTTCCGGTACCGGCATCAAACTGGTCCCGCTGATAAGGCGGCCATCCCCTGCTGCTGCCCACCCGATTCATTTGTGCGGCATATACGGGGTAATAGGCGTCGGCAGTTGCTTTACTTTCATCCCCGAAAAATGCATGCATATGCACTCCCACCCGGTAGGAGGCTGCATCATGACCATAATGATCATGTACTTTTTTACTGTATTCAAATAGGGGTTGAAACTGAGCGGGGTTACCACCAATGATGGCAAAGATCACAGGCAATCCCAGTTTACCGGCTCTGATCACACTTTCCGGTGTGCCGCCAACTGCCACCCATATATCGAGGTGATCATTCACTGCTCTCGGAAGTATTTCCTGATCTCTGAGGGCCGCCCGGTGTTTGCCTTTCCAGGTTATAGGATTTTCAGTATTGATCTGATGAAGTAAGTGCAGTTTTTCATCGAAGAGTTCATCGTAGTCTTCCAGTTTGTAGCCATATAAAGGGAAGGACTCAATAAAACTACCTCTTCCTGCCACGAGTTCAGCCCGTCCATTGGTCAGCTGATCGATCATGGCAAAGCTCTGGTAGATGCGCACCGGATCCGAGGAACTCAGCACATTCACCGCACTGCCCAGTTTGATATTTTTTGTTACGGTGGCAGCAGCGGCCAGTAAAATTTCAGGAACGGATACGGCATAGTCCGGACGGTGATGCTCCCCGATACCAAAAAAATCAAGACCGAGTTCATCCATCAGTTTTACTTCTTCGATCAGTTCGCGCAAGCGCTGACCGACTGAACCGGGTTTTCCATCTGTTCCGTGGTGATTATCGCCAAACATGCTGATGCCTAATTCCATGTGATGCTGTTTGGCCAAAGATATTGACAAAGCGGGGAAGATAGCGGGAAAGGAAGGGCCCGAGGACCCCGGCCGGTATGCTGTGCTCAATTGCACAGCATCACCGGGGGCATGGCTATCGTAATAAAGTTTTCAACTCCACCACTTCAAACTCCGGAGAAGAATAGAAACAGTGTTTCATGATCGGCATATGTCCGTTGCCAAAGAGCACCATGATCCTGTCATTGGATTTCGGCTGGGTTCTCAGGATATTATTGAAGATGCGGAGATTGCGGTTGTACCACCAGATAGAGAGTGCATCCGGCCCCTGCTGACCGTTGCTACCAGGAAATTCTGCTGTACTGAAACCGGAAGCGAGGTAGTGACCATGCATCCGCTGCAGTGTCGAAGGCTCGGCCATCCAGAGAAAATTCTCCAGCATGGTTAAACCCAATTCCAGGGAATCACCTGTATCATACATAGCTTTATATTTGGAACCCCAATAGTTATCCCGTACCTGGTCCACCGGTTTGGCATCATTCCATAAAGAATCTATCCAGGTATATTTCTTTTCAAATTCACTGGAGAAAGGCCAGGTATCCACGGCATAAATCTGTGAAAGATTCATTTGTTTACCGACCCTGAATCCCAGCTGGTATATTTCGTTACGGCCCAATTTGTAGTTACCAGCCAGGTATTCCCGGTACAGGGAATCGATCCAGGGCTGGTCGCTGGATTCCACATAAATCCGGGTTGGCTGAAAGCGTTTGATGACTTCTGCCAGCTCTTCTATTTCTTTTTGTCTTTGCGGTGATTTGACATCAATAAATTTAGCTGAATCTGTTTTATGACCGTCGAGGTTGGGATACCCGAAATGAAAAGTGCCCAGTAATAAAACCTTGGTGGGTTGTCTGTCACCACTCAGCAGGATCTTGTCGGGCTGATAGGATTTGATTTTTTCCCAATCTACTTTTTGTGCCATACCGGAAAGGGAAATACTGAATGCCAGGATCAGGAACAGGTATCTCATATATAAATTTTTATCAAATTTTAGCCAGTAACAGAGGGTTGCCAAATATGTTCTGCCAAACCGTTTTATCTATCTGCCAAATGAATGAGCCCCGGATTGGCAGATAAAAACAGAGGTTTTGCAGACAGACATGCAGTAAAAAGCCGGTTTAACGTAGATTCGTTTCATGAGCAAAAAAGCAATGGTATGGGTCTATGTTTTTTTCTTCTTCATGTATTTCTGGGGATTCAACCTGATGGGAAATGTGAATGCAGGTCTGCCCATCCCCTGGAACAGAATGTTTGAACCTCTTGATTTAACTTTTTACTTTTATACTGTACTCACGGTGGCTTTAGCGCATTTCATGGTATTCCGGCCTTATTTTCACCGGAGGCCCAGATGGAAATTACTGGCAGCGATAAGTACACTACTCGTATTATTTATATTGTTCCGTTACCTGGTGGAAGAAATACTGTTTCCCATTTTCCTTGGTTACGGGAATTATAATCCTGGTACTAGCTTTCGTTATTATGTAATCGACAATGTTTATTTTGGTCTGATCCGGATCTTTATTGGCTTTGTATTGTTTCTCTTTGATGAAATGTTCCGGAACCTGCAAAAGCAGGCAGCATTGAAAGCACTCAACCGCAAGGCCGAGTTGAATTTTCTGCAGGCGCAGATGAACCCGCATTTCCTTTTCAATTCACTGAATAATCTGTATGCACTGGCACTGGACAAACATCCCGGCACGGCGGATGCCATTTTAAAACTGGGTGATATGATGCGGTATGTCACCTACCAGCGGGAGGAATTAACCGGGCTGGACCAGGAGCTTTCCTATATCAATAACCTGCTGGCCATAGAGCAATTAAGGCATGAACCATCCCTGCAAACAATAATCAGTGTGAGTCCGGAAGCCGCGGCAGCAAGGATAGCACCGCTGTTACTGATTCCCCTGGTGGAAAATGCCTTAAAGCATGGTGATCTTTTAGATCCGCAACAACCATTCCGGCTGGAAGCAAGTAAAGAAGATGGCCAGCTCCGGATTACGCTCGTGAATAAAATTTCAAATCATATTGTTGAAAAAGGCGGACTGGGTTTAAGCAATCTGCGCCGGCGTTTATCCCTGCTGTATCTGCCACATCAGTATTTATTTGAAACCAGTTCAGCCAATGGTCAGTTTATGGTTCGTTTAAATTTGCCTTTTAATTCATGAGTATCCGTTGCCTGATCATAGATGATGAGCCGCTGGCCCTGAATGTGCTGGCCGGGTATATCCAACAGACTCCTGATTTACAATTAGTGGATCTGACCACCCGACCCCGTCATGGGCTGACGAGGGTACTGAACGGTGAAGCCGATTTGGTATTTCTTGATATTGAGATGAAGGAATTACATGGAATGGAATTTTTAAAACAGGCATCCGGTCATGCGCATTTTATTCTCACCACGGCTTATCCGGATTATGCCCTGCAGGGATATGAATTTGATGTAAAAGATTATCTGCTGAAACCTTTTTCTTACGAACGGTTTGTAAAAGCGATACAGAAAATTCCCCCACCTGTAGCTGCTCCGGCAAGCCCCGGTTATTTTTTTGTAAAAAGCGAATACAAACTGATCCGGGTAGATCATGCAGATATCATTTACCTGGAAGCGCTGCGGGATTATGTGGCCATACATACCATAAAAGGGCAGAAACTGCTGACCTTGCAAAGTCTCTCTTCATTTGAAAAAGAGCTACCTCCTGCCTTGTTTGCCCGGGTGCATAAATCTTATATCGTGGCTTTATCGAGGGTTACCGTCATTGAAAAAAACAGGTTATTGCTGCATGACCTGAGTATTCCGGTGGGCGAAACCTACCGGGGGAAGCTGGGTGGAATTTTTCGAAAATAAGCTGCCTTATTAATTTATTCAACCTACTACAAAATCCACCCTTGCATAAGCGGGGTCATAATCTACGTACATGGATTTGACAGCTCCTGGCCCCAGGGCTTCAATGATCATAAAATAGAGTGAAGGGAATCCGCTCCGGAAGCGTTCTACTGTTAATGTTTCCTGGTTCAAAGAAGCAGGTTGAAGTGCCTGACCATCGGGAACAAATACCAGGTGAACGATCCGCCAGGTTTCGCCCGGAGCAGGCGTTCCGGACAGCTCAATATTGATCAAATCTAACACATTACCTGAACCGGGTACCGGCTCCATTACAGCGCTCTGTAACTGATAATTTGAAATGGTGAGCTGTGGCATCGTAGTAAATTTAATGTGAGTTCCATCAATGTATACTGGCCTGCCAGATAAAATAAACATTTAAGAGGATATAGATTGCCAGTAATGCATTTCCGAAAATGCGATCCACCCGAACGGCTTTCTGATACTGATTTTTTTTCACCAGTGTCAGGGCCCAGGTATTGGCCACGATTACGGCCAGGATACAGAATAAGGTTATCCCATGTAAAGTATCCACGAGGGTAAATGTAGTGGACTCGGGGAGTGCTGAATCTATTATGTATTTATTACCGACTACGGCAAAGAGGGCACCCACACTTAATCCGAAACGGGCATCCAGGATATCGGCATGGATAAAGAAGCAGACATAGGCAATCAGGAAGGCGATATACATGCCCAGGAACATTTTCCAGAACAGTCCATTGGCAGAACGGTCAATCACCAGTCGTACCCTGAAATTGCTGTACTCTGCCTGTGGTTTGGCCGCTTTATCATCTCCGAATGCTGTTTCATATTTTTTAATCCCGGTGGTGATTACACAACTATCGATGGTCCAGCCATTGAGTGTGAAGCGCGGGTCAAAATGATTTCCCACCGTATCGGCTAAAAAAACCATGGAACGGGAATCGTACTGGGAGTTTTCAATAAATAACCGGAGGCGCTGCTGATCGAAGGGGAAATTATTGATCTTCCAGGAATCCTTCATGGTACATTGCATTTTCATCAGCATGTACACCCTGCCATTGGAGGTATCTGTGGTTACATAGGACTGGGTGAATGATTTGGCATTGGGAATTTCCAGGTTATGTTCAAAATCGAGGGCCTTGTTTTTGTATTTGAACCAGAGCCAGAAATTGATACTGTATTCTTTTTGTTTGAAATCGATATCATGGATACTGGTGATATACAATCCCACACTCACCGTATCCGGTGCGGGACCCTGGGCTTTGGCTATGAAAGAGGAAAGAACGACCAGGATCAGCAGTACATATTTTCTCATGAAGCGGGTTTGGGTTTAACCCTGCTAACATACGAATAAAAATGATTGCCGGGGTTCTTATTGCAGCGTTGCCCGAACAATTTGCTCCCGGTCGGTATCGAAGGCATAGAGGATACTGTCATTGTCATTTACAGCAATACAACTGATAAAATTGGGGAAGTGGAGCACCCTGACCGGCTTACCCTGCCAGTCGTACACATATACTTTTTTACCCGTGCTGTTCAGGTTGCCGGCTCCATCCACTTCATGATTGCCGGAATAAAGCAGGTACACATATTTTTTCGTTGCTGTTCCGTTAACAAAGGCAAATCGGGTATCTTCTGTTCTTTCTAAAACATCCTTCCCCATTGTATGCATACTGCCAAACATGGCCGGGTAATTTTCGGGCCCCTTCACTACCCTGCTCTTCCCTGTTTTGAGATCAATAAAATCAACCTGGTCAGTAAAGCGGCAGGCCAGTGCGGCCATGGGCAGGTCGGGATGGTTGAAAATAAAAGAAATAAAGGACTCTCTCCAGGTATTGACAGGTGTTCTGTCGGGAGGAGTGGTAAAAGTTCCGTAAGCTGTCAGGATATTAAATGCTGGCAGTTGAATCCGGTGCAGTTTTTCCGGGGCATCATAACGGCCGGTGCCAATAATTTGCAGGCTGTCCAAAAGGGAAACCGAATAATAGAACTCGGGTATATCGTATTCCTTTAAAGTAACGGCATCGGTACTACCCTTTTGGGGACTGGCCAATATAATTTTGCGTGAAGCAACATCATGTAACCAGTAGGTGCCCCGATGACAGCCACCGGAAATCGCTCCGGATGCTTCGTATTGGCCGAAGCCAAAGCCGATATAGCCATTATTGAGCGGTTGTCCCTGCAGGTTATAAGGACGAAAAAAATAGCCCTGCTCTTTGTTGATGCTCCAGGTAGTGATGGTATTATCTTCTACATAAATTTTCCGGACATATTCATTCTTCAAGGGAAAAACGGTCTCGGGTTGCAGGTTAGTCTCAGCCGGAAAGCGACTGAAAATGATTGTATCGCTGTTGGGTGACTGACTGAAGGTACCCATTGATACTCCCAGCGCAATTAAAAGAAGAATGCGTTTCATGGCTGTGCTTTTCCAAATCTACGAATATTTCGTAGATATCCCAATAAAGTTTTACTTGCCCCAAAACTTTAAAATTTGCCCTCTTTAAATAAACAAAAGCACCAGGGTCAGGACCAGTCCGGCCAGAGCAAACAATAATCCTTTTTTAAAGATGCTTGTCTTGGGCAGGAACATCCAGAAAGAGGAGATCACAAAAAAGAAAAGTGAAACCCCGAAGAATACATTCAGGAAAAAGAGTGGATCACCGGTATTGGCTTTGTGGAGGTGGGTTAGTTTTTCGATGGCCCTGGGAAGGGATTTCACCACATACTCCACTTCCCCACTGCTTTTGTTATAATGGCCTTGTTTGAACTGCAGGATATCGCCTTGTACGGATGCTACTTTCAGGTCGCGGATCTTGATGGCCTTGCCCAATTCTTCCGCACTCAGGTTGGGTGCCAGTTGTTTGGTGATGGTCTTTTTTTGTTTCAGGAAATCCGTATCACGAAAGATCAGCGCGATACCGCTGAGGGCATAAACCGCCATGATACCGGCCAGGAAGAAGCCGAGATAGCGGTGCCAGATGCGCATATTGTTGTGAAGGGTGTTGCGGGTGGACATTTGTTTTTTTTGCAAAGAAATGCCTCAGGAACGAAAAATTGGACGGAATGAGGAAAATCAGTTATAGAATCGGGAAAAACGCTATTGGTGTGCGGATCAAATGCCTGAATGAGGTAAAGGTGAATGTGGTCTCATTCTTTTGCAATTACCCTTCATTCAGTATTTCAAGATTGATCCCTTTTTCTCTGCAAAATGAAAGCAGTTCCTTTTCAAACTTCTTGATTCGCCTGCCTTCGCTTCCCATACCTATGTCGAAAATGAGTCCGGTTCTGGCTCCACCGGCAATAATTTCAATATCAAGTTCCCCCTGTTCAGTGCGGCTGGTATCCACACGGATACAAACCATGATATTATTTCCTTTCATGAGACTGTAATCCTCAAACACACGGAGGTACCCGCCGGAATAATGGCTTTCATAGCAGTTGGGCCAGAATTCTTCTATGAAGCGGTACACCGCTTCTTCCTGGTTGTTTACCTGTAAGCAATAGGATTTGTGTTGCATATCCAAATATAAACATTGGGAGGAATGCCCAGAATAAGAAGAATTACTGCTTAGAATTGAAATTTGAATTAGGAAAATTCAATGACTTATAAATAACGAAATCTGTGCACTGAGTTTGACGCTTTTCTTTCTCGCTGTACGCCAAAAAAAACAGTCTGGGAAAATCCAAAGTAACCCTGAAATATAACTAAAACAGTAGCAACATTGTAACAACCCCAGTGAAGGATTGCAACAAATCTGTGATAGAATACCGAGTACAAGTTCCTAGATTGAGCTTCAATTGGTTGCAATAAAATAATGTCAATAAAAATCCCAAACTAACAATCATTGGCTTTCTGCGGGTTTTCGTAGACTATAATTCGTTTCTTTAAAATCATATTCCCAGAATTCAATTACTTTCACTTTTATCTCCTTCTTCATGTAACATTTCTCCGCATTTTTGTACATGATTTTTAAAATATATGAGATTTACCAGGTATTTGTCTCTTATTTTTTCCTCTTTACCATGTATTTTCGTTTTAGAAATTGTTTATAAAATTTCCCATTTCAAAAAAAAAGTTTACCTACTTTAGTGAAGAAGTCAAACTTCAATCATAGAAATAAAAACCATCACCAAGCTCAGGATGACAACCGATCCTTATAATCCAGCCTGTTCTTCCTCAACGTATCCTTCGCAATATCATATCCCGCGTCAGCGTGCCGTATCACTCCCATTCCCGGATCGTTGCGCAATACTCTTGCCAAACGCTTTGCCGCATCATCCGTTCCATCTGCCACAATCACCATCCCTGCATGAATCGAATAGCCCATCCCTACCCCACCACCATGGTGTAAGGATACCCAGGAAGCACCGCCGGCGGTATTCACCAGTGCATTGAGGATCGGCCAGTCGGCCACGGCATCGGAGCCATCGAGCATGGATTCGGTTTCACGATTAGGAGAAGCGACGGAACCGGTATCGAGATGATCACGGCCAATCACAATCGGTGCTTTTACTTTTCCGGTGCGCACAAGTTCATTGAAAGCTAGTCCGGCTTTTTCCCTTTCTCCCTGTCCCAGCCAGCAGATACGGGCCGGTAATCCCTGGAAGGCAATTTTTTCTTTGGCCATTTTCATCCAGCGGATCATGCCCTTGTTCTCAGGGAACATTTTCAGGATGAGTTCATCGGTTACTGCAATATCAGCCGGGTCACCACTCAGTGCCGCCCAACGGAATGGGCCCTTGCCTTCGCAAAACAGTGGCCTTATATACGCCGGAACGAATCCGGGGAAGGCAAAGCAGTCATGAGTCGTGAGTCGAGAGTCCGTTCCCGCTTTTTCCTCGAATTCCTTTGCACGGGCGCGGATATTGTTGCCGTAATCAAATGTAATCGCGCCTTTGTCCATGAGTTGGAGCATGAGTTGCACATGCAGGTACATACTTTCATAACTGCGATGCAGGTATTCTTCGGGATTAGTTTCCCTTAATATATTGGCCTGTTCATTGGTCAGTGTATGCGGGATATAACCAATCAGGGGATCGTGGGCACTGGTCTGGTCGGTAAATGTATCCGGAATGATATTTCTTTCAATCAATCTAGCTAATAATGTTACGGCATTACACAAGACCCCGATGCTGATCCCCTTCCCTTCTTTTTTATATTGCAGGGCAGCATCAATAGCCGCATCAATATCGGTATGTTTTTCGTCGAGATAGCGGGTCTCGATGCGTTTATCAATCCGCCACTCTTCCACTTCCGCAATCAGGGCCACGCCTTCATTCATGGTAATGGCTAATGGCTGGGCACCACCCATGCCACCGAGTCCGGCGGTAACATTCAATGTGCCTTTGAGACTACCGCCAAAATGTTTATCAGCTGCCGATGCATAGGTTTCATAAGTACCCTGTACAATGCCCTGGCTGCCGATATAGATCCAGGAACCGGCGGTCATCTGGCCATACATCATCAGTCCTTTTTTCTCCAGCTCTTCAAAATGTTTCCAGTTGGCCCAGTTGGGTACCAGCTGGCTATTGCTGATGAGCACCCGGGGTGCATCGGGATGGGTCTTGAGTATGCCGACGGGCTTACCGGATTGAATGAGCAGGGACTCATCATTTTCCAGCACTTTGAGGGCCTTGATGATATTGTCCAGGGCTTCCAGGTTGCGGGCGGCTTTTCCACGGCCGCCATAAACGATCAGGTCAGCGGGTCTTTCGGCCACTTCCGGATCGAGGTTATTGAGGAGCATGCGCAGGGCAGCTTCCTGTATCCAGCCTTTGCAGGAAAGGGTGCTGCCGGTAGGGGTTTTGTATTTGAGGGGGTCGTAGGTAGTTGTGGGAGTCATGGTTTTATTTTTTTCACCGCAGAGAAATGAGCCAGCAGAGTTAACGCAGAGATATGCTATAAAAGTTAATACAGATTTATATCTTTTTTACCCTTAAAACTTCTCTGCGTAAACTCCATTTTCTCCTGTTCTCTGTGTAAGTATTTCTAAACAAAAGTCGTTATTTAAACGAAATTTCAATCACCGCAGAGAAATGAGTTAGCGGAGTTAACGCAGAGATATCTTTTAAAACTAATGAATGATTAATCCCCTTTTTTTCCTAAAATGATCTCTGCGAAAACTCTATTTTCTCCTGTTCTCTGCGGTAAATCTCTCTCCCCCAAAACTCGGTATTCTAAAATAAAAAATATATCTTGTTATTATAAACCCGAACCATGAGTATTCATATCAGTGCCCCGGCCGGCTCCATTGCCCGGACCGTGCTTTTACCAGGCGATCCCCTTCGTGCCAAATATATGGCTGAGCGCTTTTTAACAGATGCCCAGCTGGTGAGCCAGACCCGTAATATTTTTTATTATACCGGTACATATAAAGACAAACCCTTCACAATAGGTGCGAGCGGGATGGGATGTCCTTCCATTGGGATTTATTCCTACGAATTATTTACGGAATATGAAGTGGATAATATCATCCGCATCGGTACCTGCGGGGCCTATACCACCGATCTGAAATTATTCGACCTGGTGAATGTAGATGAGGCGGCCAGCGAAAGTACGTTCGCCCGTTATGCCTGGGGAATCAAGGATGAATGCATCCGGCACCAGGGCAAGGCTTTTAAACGTATCAAAAAGACGGCCCGAAAAATGAATATGTCGCTGGTAAACCGCAATGTACATTCCAGTGATATTTTTTACCGGAAGAGTAATAAAATTCCGAAAGTGGCCGAGGCTTATGAATGTGTGGCGGTGGAAATGGAGGCATTTGCGCTTTTTGCCAATGCAGCGCACCTGGGAAAAACAGCAGCCTGTCTGCTGACGGTTTCTGATATTATACCCACCCACGAAAAAATTTCGGCGGATGAGCGGGAGAAGGCTTTGCTGCCGATGATGGAATTGGCGTTGGAGGCGGGGTTGAGAATGTGAGGATTTTTCACCGCAGAGAAATGAGTTAATAGAGTTTACGCAGAGGATATTTTTTACAAATTGCAGCATCCTGTGGACATATAAATAAACTAATTGAGTGAACACTGAGGATTAACTTTAATATCAATATTCTGCGTTAACTCTGCGCCCTCCTGTTCTCTGCGGTTAACAAAACTCCCCAAACCCCTCCATCAACCCAATCTTCTTTTCCTTCGCCAGTTGATTTAGTTTTTCCACGAAGGAAAAATCCTTGATGATCCCGGCTACTTTATTGATATCATCCGCAAAGATGCGGTCTTCCTCCGCAAAGCTGACCAGCTCACGTACATGATCATGCGCCATTTCCAGCAGGGCCGAGCTTTTAAGCGGGCGGCGGAATTCAATGGCCTGACAGGCAGATAATAATTCAATGGCCATGATGTATTCCAGGTTGTCCAGCACGCGGTTGAGTTTACGGCCACTGATACTACCCATGCTTACATGGTCCTCCTGTCCCAGTGAAGTGGGAATACTATCTGCACTGGAAGGAAAGCAAAGTGTTTTGTTTTCGGTAACCAATGCGGCCGTCGTGTATTGCGGAATCATGAATCCGCTGTTGAGTCCAACGTTGTTCATTAGTAAAACCGGCAATCCCCATTTTCCTTCCAGTAATAAATAACAGCGGCGATCGCTGAT
Organism: Chitinophagaceae bacterium; assembly: GCA_016720745.1. Classification (GTDB taxonomy): domain Bacteria; phylum Bacteroidota; class Bacteroidia; order Chitinophagales; family Chitinophagaceae; genus JJ008. The sequence goes on from JADKKA010000022.1 coordinate 1,125,457, forward strand.
ATTACCTATTTCCGCAGCGGCAAAGCAGGCATAATCCAGTGGCAGGGCCAGGGGCTGTCCATGGAAATTGCCCCCGCTGATCGTATCATCGGCTGATAAAATAATGGGGTTATCGGTCACTGCATTCAATTCCGTTTCGGTGCATTCTTTTAAATGCAGCCAGGCATTGCGGGAGGCACCATGTACCTGTGGCATACAACGAAGGGAATAGGGATCCTGTACCCGGCCGCAGTCCACATGACTTTGCATGATCTCCGATTCATTTAACAGCAGGCGAAGTCTTTGTGCCACCAGCAGGTTTCCCCGGAAAGGCCGGAGGGCATGGAGTCTTTCATCAAAGGGTGCCTTGGTGCCGGTGAGGGCTTCCAGACTCATAGCACCGATGATATCAGCGGCATCGAGGCAGTTCTGCATTCTTTGCACAGCTTTCACGGCAAAACTGAGGATGAACTGGGTGCCATTGATCAGGGCCAGTCCTTCTTTGGGTCCGAGTTGAATGGGTTGTATCCCCAGGGTTTGAAACAAATCGGTGGTGCGATAACGACTGCCTTTGTAAAACAATTCGCCCAAACCAATCAGGGGTAAAAAAAGATGAGCCAGAGGAGCCAGGTCACCGCTGGCACCCACGCTGCCTTTTTCGGGCACAACCGGGATCACATCATTTTCAATATGCCAGATGATTCTTTCGATGGTAGATAATTGTACGCCGCTGAACCCCTGCGCCAGGGCATGTACCTTGGTGATGAGCATGAGTTTGGCGACTTCAATAGGAATAGGGTCTCCTACCCCAACGCTGTGACTTTGCAGAATTTTATATTGGAGGGTGGCGGTATCAGCTGCGGAGATGGCGGTATTGGCCAATATGCCAAAACCGGTATTGATACCATAAACCGTTTTATTACTGGCCACGATTTCCTGCACGGCTGCTTCACTGGCATTGATTCGGCTGATGGCTTGATCACTCAATAAGGCTTTACACTTACCTGCAGCAATCTCCAGTACTATGGGCACGGTTAAATGATCGGTTCCGTAATGAAAAGTTGGGGGCATAACAATGGTTGTGGGCGCAAATTAGGGAATATAGAGGAAGGCAAGTGGCGAGTGGCTAGTGGCGAGTAGGGAGTGGCGAGTGGGGTTTAGAGAATGGGGTTCAGCAAGTGGGGAGTGGCGAGTGGGGTTCGGCTAGTGGGAAGCAGCTAGAAAGACGAGTTGCAAGAAATCGAAAGGCGTGTTATAAATGTAATCCTTGATAGTAGGGGTCGGGGGTAGTTTCTCCCCTTTAGGGGTTGGGGGCGGGAATGGCTAGTATCGAGTGGCTAGTGGGAAATGATTATTCTGTGAGCGGTGCAACGCTTCGGGATCAGGGACTATCTTTATAAAAATTTACCGCATGTACCGCTTGCTGTCATTACTCTTCATTATCTCGGCCTTGCCCGTATTAGCGCAGGACCCACAAAAAGTGGCGATCAGTACCACAGGTTGTACGGTACAGGTATATTGTTTACCCGGCCGTTTTGATGTGTATGATCTGGAAGATGGGTCAACGGTTTATGCGGATGATTGTGAAAAAGAAGGGGTGACTTATGGCATTTACTGTATCAAACTTAAAAATCCGGTGACTGACCTGGATGCAGCGGAAGATAGTATTGCCACCATTCTTGATTTTCTGAAACTGGATTATGGCATTGTCAAAGGCAAGGGCTATGACAAAGGCCATAAACTGAATAAAGACGAAAGCACCCGTGGCGTTTTTGATACCTGGGAAGATGTTGACAATAATAAATGGAAGATCAGGGCCTGGACCAATGGCCGGTTTATCTGTGTGATGCATATGCATAGCAATAAAGAGCTTCCTGATAAAAAGACGGAAGTATTCCTGAATGGTCTCCGTTTTCCGGGGATGACCGATAAAGAAAAAAAATAACCCATGTTTTCACGTACCCTCCTGCTTCTATTCTCCTCGATTCTTTCCATTTCCCTGACAGCACAAAGCATTAAAAAAATGCCGGTGGCCAAATCCGGCTGCAGCTACTACGGGTTTTGCGATATCAGTTTCGAGACTTCTTATAGTCAGGATTCCTCCATCGTTTATGCCGGTGAATGCGTTCGCGACAGTATCAGCTGGGGATTGATTTGTGTAAAGCTGGTGAGTCTCCCCACTGGTTTGGAGCAGGCAGAAGAAATACTGACCGCTTATTTAAATTACCTGAAGACGAGTTTCTCTATACAAAAAGCAGCAGGCTATGGAAAGGGTCACCGCCTCAATAAAAATGAAAATACCCGTGGTATTCTTGACTACTGGGAAGATGCTGAAAAAAACAGCTGGAAAGTGAAGGGCTGGACGGATGGAAAATACATTGCCGTCTTGTATGCCTTTAGCAAAAAAGAATTACCGGAAAATAAAGTGAACCTGTTTCTGGACGGGTTCCGGATGCCGGAATAATCAGATCACCAGTTTATCAGTCTATCAGTCTTTTGTCCCCGGATTCACCGGTGGCGGAGGTGCGTTCTTAGGATCCACCGGCATGCCATTGTTCACATCATTACGGTATTGGTTGTAGTCTAACAATGCCTGGCGGTAAGCCTGGTCCAGATCTTCCATTCTGTAACCGGCAAAGGGAGTCCCGGTAGGAATAGGTCTGGCAGGATTTACCGGGCGGCTGTATTCCAGTAAAAGAACAGGGCGAAAGTCCCTGATCTGATGACGGGAAGAAGCATACCATTTGATCTCTTCATCAGACTGCCCGGGGGCTTTGACCGTGCTGATCATGAATCCATAGTTTCCTTCACGAATCATCCTTTTTAATTGCCGGGTAACATTGATTTCCACCAGTTCATTGGCTTTAGCGCGCCGGATATTTTTAATTACTGTATGCTCCCCATCTGTTGGAGGCTGGTTCGTCCAATTGGTTAATGAGTCATTCCAGGGGCTGAGGATGCGACTCACACTGATAGATGCGGGATATGCACTTTGATTGGCCGTTTCTTCCTCCAGGCTCATTGGAAATAAAACGAGGCGGGCGCGGCTGATCAGTTCCGGTTCAATAAATGGTAATATTTTTTTCAAATCAAAAGCCAGCAGGCTGCGGCATTCCATTCCACTATCCTGCATTGGCACCAAACCGGTTCCCAGTAATTGAGAGTGATCGCCTCGCTGTTGGGTGATATTACTAATCAGGGCAGAAGGGCAGCTGCTGTCGGCCCGGATCATGGCATTGCCAAGAGACAAATTGAAATAAGTTTGTGCCGGTAATTGGCTAAAGCTGAAAATAAAGACGAAGGCAAGTAGTGGAGGTTTCATATCGCATGAATTGACCTCTTCGAAAATACAATTTCTTCAGACGGGAATTGATGAGTTTGATTGTAATGATGCGTTAAAACGCATTTCGCTTCTGGTTATGAAGAAAAAAAAATGCCTCCTCATATTCATGAGAAGGCATCGTGATCCGGATTGGATGATTTCATGATCCATTTTTGGGGAGCTTACCCAAAGCCTTTGTCCCGCTTTTAGCGGTCCCAGTCATTTTTATTTGTCTGCTTTTGAAAGCGAGCTTTCAACGCTGTCAAATAAAAATGCCTGCCCACTTTCGTGAGAAGGCATTGTGATCCGGATTGGATTCAAACCAATGACCTACTGCTTAGCATACCGCTACGGTTTTCACCGCTCCTGTTGTACAGGATTTGGGGTCTGGACTATAACTTCACCATTACAGGTGTACCACGTTTAGTCTCTACGGAACCTTTCTGAAATTGTCAGCGGGATGTGTTCCCTTTGATTGATTATTCAGCGACGTTTTTACCCTTAAAGTGACTGATTTGCGAAAAAGACGGGGACTGAAATAATAACAGGAATCAGTTTGAGGACAATAAACTGCGTAAATATCTACGAGCGACTTATCAACTGATTTTGTTTTTACTCCCCTTGCCGTGCTATAACTGTTCCTGAAAGGAATTTCCAACACAGCATTTTTCGAGAGATTTCTGAATTTAACCTGAACCGTTTTAAAAACACCTTCCTTATAAATCACCAGATCAAAAGGAGAATGTTCCGTTTCAGGAATCAATATTAGAAACCCTTGTTCAAATAAATCAACTTTAACCTTCAAAACGCCCAGATCACCTTTGTTTTTAGTGTGATGATAAATCATATCCCAAAATACAAAACTGATCTAAAGTTTCCTCGGTGTTGCCAACCGGCATAGCCGGGAAGGGTTCACCGATACGGTGGTATCCACTTAAATGGTTTTGTTTCCCATTTAAGGCTCCAAAATTAAAGGCAGTTGCTCTATTCAACTGAGCTACCGGACCATAAAAAAAGAACGAGGCGCAAAGATAAAAAAAAATTGCTTGCTGGCAAGGGGAATTATTGGGTAGGAAACCAGGATTTTCACCGCGGAGAAAGGAGGAAGCTGAGGTTACGCAGAGGGTTTATCGCATCAATCGCAGCGGAAAAGGGGTCGCCATTTTTTTCCCGCAAAGAGCATTAAGGCTGCAAAATTCTCTGCGAAAACGCTGCGTTCTCTGCACCTCTCCGGTAAAACCACAAAATTCTCTGCGAAAGCTCTATTTTCTCATTTCTCTGCGGTTAATCTCTCTATTCGCAAACTCAAAATCCGTAACCTTGCAATTCAGTTTCACCCCAAATAGCAAAATGGACGTTAAGATCGAAGCCGGCTGGAAAGAAGTATTAAAACAGGAATTCTCCCAATCCTATTTCCAGCAAATTGTTTTACACCTGAAAACAGAAAGAACACAGGGCAAAACCATCTATCCTCCCGGTTCACAGATCTTCAATGCCTTTGATACCACGCCTTTTGATAAAATCAAAGTAGTTATTCTCGGACAGGATCCCTATCATGGTGCGGGACAGGCACACGGACTTTGTTTTTCCGTACAGTATGGAGTAGCTCCTCCACCCTCTCTTGTAAATATTTACAAAGAACTGCAACAGGATATTGGCATTAGTATTCCACCACATGGCAACCTGACGAACTGGGCGAAACAGGGTGTCTTTCTTTTAAATGCCTCTTTAACTGTGCGTGCCGGAGAGCCGATGAGTCATGCAAAAATTGGCTGGGCCTCTTTTACGGATACTGTGATCAAAAAAATATCTGCACAGAAAAAAAATGTCGTCTTCCTGCTCTGGGGCAAATTTGCCCAGGAAAAAAGAGTACTGATTGATGAAAGCAAACACCTGGTTTTAAAAGCAGCCCACCCTTCTCCCCTCTCTGCCCATGCCGGATTTTTTGGCTGCCGTCATTTTTCCAAAACCAATGAATATCTTGCAAAGGCCGGCATCGAGCCGGTTGACTGGTCGCTTGAATAAATGTCAAACTGAATTGTATGATTCCCATACCGGAGCAACTGATCCTGGAAACCGATAAGGTCATCTTAAGGCCATTGTCTGAAACCGACTATGATGAAATGTTACAACTGGCCGGTCTGGATCCGGATATGTGGTATTATTTCAGTTTAAATCTTTCTGACCCCCAACAACTGACCAAATGGTTTCAACTGGCCGCCGCTGATAAAAAAGCAGGTACCCGCCGCCCTTTCACCATCATTGAAAAAAGCAGCGGAAGGATTTGCGGCAGTAGCAGTATGGGAAATATTTCCTATCATGATTTAAGACTGGAAATCGGCTGGAGCTGGTTGGCCAAAGAATTCCGGAGTACGGGTATTAACCGGCATGCCAAATTTGCAATGATGAACCACGCCTTTGAACAACTGCATTTTGAAAGAGTGGAATTTAAAACAGATGTGGAAAATGCAAGGGCCCGGAAAGGATTAGAAAATGTTGGGGGCATTGAAGAAGGGATCCTGCGAAGCCATATGACGATGTGGAATAACCGGAGAAGGACTTCCATCTTTTACAGCGTATTAAAAAATGAATGGCCATCGGTGAAGCAAAAACAATTTGCCGGTATTACTGCAATATGAAATTCTTAAAAAATATCGCCGGTCGCCTGATGGCTGTTTGGGCCATGCTGAGTTTTATGCTCAGCTTCTTACTCATTTTTATTCCGGCCATGATGACCTGGCTCATACCTGATCCAAAAGGACAGGGCATTTTTATACGCATTGCAAGAATCTGGATGCGGATCTGGTTACCATTAGTTGGCTGTCCGCTAAAAGTTAAAGGGGAGGAATATTTTGAAAAAGGGCAAAGCTATATTGTTACCTGTAACCATAATTCCCTGATGGATATACCCATCTCCTGCCCCTTTATACCCGGTCCCAATAAAACCATTGCCAAATCAAGTTTTGTAAAAGTTCCACTCTTTGGTTTTTACTATATGAAGGGTTCCGTGATCGTAAACCGGAACAGCGAACAAAGCCGGAGAAGTAGTTATGATAAAATGAAAGCCGTTTTAAAAAAGGGCATGCATATGTCTGTTTACCCCGAAGGCACCCGGAACCGGACAAATGAACCGCTGAAAAAATTTCACGATGGGGCATTCCGTTTAGCAACAGAGACCGGTACCGCCATCATTCCGGCTGTCATTTTTAATACCCGTAAGGTATTACCTGCAGGAAAAGGGCTTTGGTTTATTCCTCACCGGCTGGAAATGCATTTCCTCCCTCCTGTTGAAGCCATCAATAAAACAACAGAACAATTAAAAGAAGAGGTCTTCCGAATTATGCAGGATCATTATACCGGGAAGTTGAATTAAAAATTGGGGAAAGACCGGGTACGATTAATCCGGAGATCCTGTAATACCGATGCTTTGGGACTGATAGAGAAACTGAAGAATTTATACAATCCCACCGGTGTTACATCAATCGACATCTGCCAGCAGTGCATATCACGGGAAATTCCCATCTGGAACATCTGGAGATTCTTTCCATCAAAATCATAATAACCACTGACGGAGAAATTCCATTTGGGAGTGAGGTTAAAACTGCCGCTGAAATTCATATTGGAAGTAAAATCCTTTTCAAAACCGGTCAAGTCGGCTTTCAACCGGTTGACAAATGAAATAGATAATCCCACATTGAGCTGCCAGGGAATATTGAAATCAACAAACTCCGATGGGTTCTGATCCTTATAGGCCAGCAACTGTTGCTGATCTGCAGCGAGGTTGGGATCCTGCATGGCCAGCTCCTGTTGCTTCTTCCGCAATTCCTCTTTCTTGGCATCCTTGGGTTTGCTTTTGAAATTGGTACTAACAGAGATGCTGCCATAGGTTAACCTGCCCAGTTTGAACTTCCCTCCTTCCCAGGCATATTTATCTATATCCACCCCGTTCTGATTGGTTTGATAGGGATCCAAAACGGTATTGGCCGTGATACTGATTTTTTCAAAGAGGGTGGTTCGCAGGTAAATATTAAAGAGATCCAGTTTGAGTGAATCACGCAGGAAGTTATAGCCGCTGCTGAAACCAAAACCATCGATCAGTTTCACAATCTTCTTTGCATCAGCGGCGGTATCTTTTTTGGGCCTCACTTTCATCTCCAGGTTATTATCCAGCTGGAAACTGATGCCACCTGTTCTGCCTTCTCCATAACCGGGATAAAGGGCACCCGAGTATTCCGAGAAGCGATAAGCAAATCCCCTGGAGACTGTATCGGTATAAAAATTTTTCCTTGATAAATCCGGTTTATAATTAAAGCTGATGGATGGCCGGATCACGTGCCGGATTCCAAGCACTCTTGAATTCTTGAATTGATAGGTACCGAAAATGGCTGTATTGAAACCAAGCGAGAACGTGATCTGATGATCGGTGAAGAATCCCTTGGTGATGGTGGTATCAGATTTTTGTTTGGCTGTATCCCATTTGCGCCGCATTTTTTGAGCGATCCAAACCTGCGAATAGGAAATACCGGGAGAAACAATCACGGCCCCTCCGGCTATCGGCGGTAAGGCCAGGGTGATCGGGAAATTATGTTGTGCTCCCCACTGGAAAGTATCAATCAGGTCTTTCAGGCGGAATGCGGTATCATAAAAAGAAAACTGGTTTCTGAACGTACCGTTATAAGCCACCCCCAGTTTCTGGTACCATTTATTCCCCAGTGAATTTTTTCCCTGGAAGGGATAGAGTGTACTCACCGAGAAACCGGCATCCGGTAAACTCACATTCACGAGACGTGTCAGGTTATTCTGGTTATGGTTCGCAGATAAAGTAAGGTTATAAGGTTTCCCGATCCAGTTCTTGGAATATGAAATGGATGAACTCAACTGGTTCTGGAAATTCTGCCGGGTATTATTTGTCACCAGCTGGTTATAACGGGTAGACCCCGCATTCACATTGGCAGAGAAATTAGTTCCGGGTCTGGCTTTTCCGTCTACACTGTGTGACCAGGTTACAGAAAAGGTTTTATTCTTCAGAAAATCAGGGTCCCCTTTAAAATTAAATTTAGTGGCCAGCAGACTCAGGTTAAAGGCACCGCTATATCGATAGCGTTTCCGGTAAGTCGGGTTCAGATTGACCGACCAGCCTCCATAGGAATAAACATTCCCATAAACTTTTACATCCCAGTATTCGCTAAGCACTTTATAATAGCCCAGTCCTTCCAGTCCCAAACCAAATTGCTCATTGGCACTGAAGCGGGGAGGCAGTAATCCGGAATGGCGTCCCTTGCTCAGCGGATAAAATCCAAAGGGCAGCCAGATGGGAACCGGTACCCCTTCAAATTCGGGATGCGCGGGACCTGATACAGCCAGCTTGCCATTGATCACTTTCATTTTTGGCGTAAGGAATGCAAAATGCGGCTCATCCAGGTTACAGGTGGTAAAGCGGGCTTGTTTGATAAAAGTGGTAGTCTCGTTTACTTTTTTGGCCTGTCTGCCATTTACAAAAATTTCGCCTTCCTGGGTCGTCGTGTTTTGGGTTAAACCCACCTGTGTTTTAAAATTATAGCGGATGGTATCGCTGGTAAATTCGTTGGTACCGCTTTTGAAATGGGCCTGATTAATCACTGTACCCGTGCTGTCTTTGTCGTTGACGGCTGTTACAATTTGAGTAGCCTGGTCCAGTTCCACTTTCGGGGCGGTGAGTGTGATATCCTTGTATTCTGTTTTTGTTTTGCCATAGAGCAACACTTTTTTATCCTTAATCAGGATCACGGCTGAATCGGCGGCCTCATACTTTACGGGTGCATCCAGCGAGTCCTTGGAAAATTTGATGGAAAAAGTATCGATGGTCGTCACTGTTTTGGAAGAATCGCTGCCAGGGAGTCGGGTGGTATCGGTGCTTTCGGTTGCCGATTTCCGGAGTGAATCATTATTCAGGGGAAGTCGGGTCGTATCATAACGGCTTGTTAAAGCCATGCGAAAATCACGGGCAGTAATACCTGATGCTGCTGTTTTCCACGTTTGTGCATAAAATATCACAGCAGTCAGTACCCCGTAAACAATATAAATTGGCCTAAATTTGTACAGTTGCTTCATCAGGTAACGGGCAAATGTAAATCATTATGCCTCCCGTTGTTAGATGAAGAATGAAACAATTTGTGAAATGAGCTTTAAAATTTGAACCGGCGGCAACGCCGGTGGCCATTATCTGATCCAATATTATTCCGAAGACCTGTAAAAAGCAGCGCATGATTAAACGAACCTTTCTACTTTTCCTGGTACCTTCTGTTTGTCTTACCATATTCTCTTTTATTCAGTCGGATCAACCAGCTGCCAAAAAGAAGCAGCCGGTGATAAAAACCATTATCCTGGATGCAGGGCATGGTATCCGGGAGAACGGAGGCCACGATGGCGCCAAGGGTTCTTATTCCTGGGAAGATGATATCTGTCTGGCCATCTCCAAAAAACTAATTAAGGATATCAACCGGGAATACCCGGATATTAAAGTGGTGGAAACAAGACCTACTGAAAAAATCACATCACTTTATCGCCGGGCAGATATTGCCAATGAGAACAAGGGGGATATTTTTATCTGTATCCATGTGAATGCGGCACCTGGTCAAAGAAGATCTGAGATTACAGGTTATAAAACGCAGACCTATTATGTTGGCAAGGGCAAGAACCGGAAAAAGAAAACAAAGGAAGTGCCCCAGTATCGTTACTGGACGGAGCCCAGCAAGGCCAAGGGAACGGAAACCTATATCTGGGGAGCGCATAAAACGGATGACAAGGAACTGGTGGTAAGGGAAAACGCTTCCATGCTTCAGGAAGAGAATTATAAAGAGAAATATGGTGCGCTGGATATCAATTCCCCTGAGTTTGTGGCCATGGCCCTGCTCAAGACCAAACAATATTTCAAACGCAGCGCCACTTTTGCAGGTATGATCCAGGATGAATTTGTAAAAGTGGGTCGGGTAGATCGGGATGTTCGTCAGCGTGGTGTAGGCATCTGGGTATTACAGGCCACGGCCATGCCCAGTGTACTGATTGAAACCGGTTTTATCACCAACCCTGAAGAAGAAGCTTATCTGAACAGCAATGAAGGCCAGTCTGAAATCTCCCGTTGTATCATTTCAGCACTGAAAAATTATACAAGCTGGATGGAGAAAAAACAGGAAGAAAACCTGAAGGATGAAAAAGAAAATGATAAGGAGAAAGAAAAAGACAAGGATCCCAAAAAAGGATTCCAGGCTGGTGTGAAGAATTTCCTGGAAATGGTGGACCATAACGAGAAAATACAGCGCCGCGGGCGTTGAATCCCTGATTATTTATGACCAAACTGCTCATTATGCTGAGAAGCAGCAAACTGCTATTACTGGCCGGATTATTAGCCTTTACAAATACTGGTTTTGCCCAACCTGCTGCCCGCAAGGGTATCAGGACCCTGATCATTGACCCCGGACATGGTGGTATAGATCCCGGAGCCAGGGGAAGTTTTACTTCAGAAGCAGCCATTGCCCTGCAGGTATCGAAAAAATTTGGAGATACACTGGCCAAAGTGTATCCCGAAATGAAAATCATTTATACGCGTACTTCCGATATTGTTCCTGGTAACTCCCCCACCATTGATGCCGGATTAAAATACAGGGCCAACCTGGCCAATCAGTCGGGCGGAGATTTATTCATAGCCATTCACCTCAACTCTGCCGGTCGCAAAGCCGGTGGCTGGTATGAGCGTAAAGTGGTGGATAAAATCCCAAGAACCAAGACTTATAAGAAAGGAAAGAAAACATACACCAAGACTTATTACGAATACGTATATGAAAACGTCTATGTAGAGAACAAGGCCAAAGGCACCGAAACCTATGTATGGGCCATGAATAAGAATGATTCCAAGATCAATTCGGTGACCAAGAACAATGAATATTCCGGGGAAATTGATTCCACTTCTGCCCTGGCCATGCCCGACCCCAGCGATCCCGTTGAAAAAGCCAGGATGCTGATCTATGCGCAGAATTATTTCCGGAAAAGCCTGGAACTGGCCAGTGAAGTGCAGGAGCAGTTTAAAGATGCCGGTCGCGTTGACCGGGGGGTTAAACAAAGAAATGATAAAGGAATCTGGGTATTGCAAGCCACCGGAATGCCCAGTATCCTGATCGAAATCGGCTTTATTTCCAATACCGAGGAGGAACAATATATGGCAAGCGAAGAAGGGCAAAGAGAGATTGTGAATAATATTTTCGCAGCATTTAAGAAATACAAGGAAAAGCTGGAAAAAAAGAGCGAGGAGAAGGATAAGGAGGAGGGGAAGAAGGGGTTTTGAGCAGTCGGCAGTCGGCAGTCGACAGTCGTGAGTCATGAGTCAAACAGCGTTCTTAAATAGAAAAGGCCGGTCATTGCCAGATACCTTCTATCGGACTTCAGGTCTTTCCGACTTGCGGACTTTCCGGACTTATTTCCTTAATTTGCCCTCTTAAACCAATTCGGTTAAACTTAACCTAATGAAGGTCAGCAACGAAACAAAAGTCGGCATCATTACCATTTCGGCCCTTACGATCCTGATCCTTGGATTTAATTTTCTGAAGGGCAAAGACTTATTTAAAAAAAGCAGTAAGATCTATGCCGTATTCACGGATCTGGGCTCCCTTTCCAAATCAAATGAAGTCAAGATCAATGGTTATGTGATCGGCAGTGTGTTTAAGCTGGAGGCTAAGGATAAGGACATGACAGGTATTGTGGCCACCATCAATCTGAGCCAGGATGTGAATATCCCGGTTGATTCCAAAGCCATGATTTCCTCCCCTTTAGTGGGCGCATCTTATATTGTTATTGAGAAAGGAAGCAGTAAGGAATTCCTGAAGCCTGGGGATACATTGACTACCCGGGTAGATGTGGGAATTCTGGATGATGTAAAAGCCCAACTGACTCCTACCCTAACCAAGGTTCGCAGTACCCTTGACACCCTCGATCAAGTGATGGGTAATGTAAACAAACTGCTTAGTGCCAATAACCAGGATGCAATTGCCCAAACACTGGCCAACCTGAATCAGGCCAGCAGTCACCTGAATGGCTTGCTGAATCCCACCACAGGATCCCTGGCACAAACCCTGAAAAATACAGAAGAGCTGACTGCCAGTCTGAAGAAAAATACGGATGATATCAACGCCACTGTAGGCAATGCCAAAAAAGCCTCAGAGAAACTGGCTGCACTGGAATTACAACCCACGATTGATGAACTGAATGGCACGATCAAACAGTTCAAAGGCATCCTCACTAAAATAGAAAGCAAGGATGGTACCCTTGGCGCATTGGTCAATGACCGGAAGCTCTATGATAATCTTTCCAATGCCGTGTTAAGTATGGAAGTTCTGTTGGACGACCTGCGCACACACCCCAAACGCTACGTTAATTTATCCATCTTTGGCAGAAAAGACAAGGGCGGGGCATTAACTTCGCCCCTGCCGAAAGACACTGTCAAATAGATGATGCATTTTTACCGTTTTATTTCACGCCAATGGCTATTCCTGTTTTTGCTGTTACTGACCCAGACTGTCAGTGCGCAGCAACCTGTTCCTGTTGTAACAACGGGCCCATCCACAGACAGTCTTGTTAATATTGAAATATTACCCGGTGTTCGTAAACTGGAATTCAGGAAACTGGATGATTCCACCCAGTTAACCATCCTGGCCGGAACGGTAAAATTAAAACAGGGCACTGCCTTATTTTTCTGCGACAGTTGTGTGATCAATAACCGCACCCAGACTTTTGAAGCCTGGGGCAATGTGCATATCAATGATGCGGATACGGCCCATGTGTATTCCAGTCATCTCCGTTACCTGATCCAGAAAAGAATTGCCTTCCTGGATGGCGGCGTCCGGCTCACTGATGGCAAGGGCATCCTCACCACCCCCGATCTGGAATATGATATGACCACCAGTATCGGTACCTACCTGCATGGTGGTAAGGTGATTAATAAAAAAACAGTACTCACCAGTCAGGAAGGGTTTTATTATGCCGACTTGCATGATGTGTATTTTAAAAAGAATGTATTACTCATAGATCCGGCATATACCATCCGAACGGATTCACTGCTATATAATACCCAGAGTCAGATGACCCGCTTTATTGCGCAGACTTATATCAAAGACAGCAGCGGAAGAGAGATTGAAACAAAGGAAGGCTTTTATGATCTGGCGAACGGCAAGGCTGAATTCGGACAAAGACCGATTATCAAGGATGGCCCCAGAAGATATACTGCCAATAGTATCAAAAGAGATGAAGAGTCGGGTATCACGACAATGACCGGCAACGCCGTGGTGGTAGATTCGGCACAGGGTACCACGATCATTGCGGGAATCATTATCAATGACAGCAAAAATGAAAGAACACTGGCGACTAATAAGCCACTGATGATTATCAAGCAGGATAATGATTCGATTTATATCACGGCGGATACTTTGTTCTCAGCCCGTCTGACTGATTTGTATGAAGCCCGCGAAATCAAAAGAAAAGAAATCGCCCGGCAGGATTCGATTCAACAGGCGAAACTGGCTGCTGATTCTGCACTGCAGAAGAAAACCGGAATTGATTCATTGACAAAACAACAAAAGAAAGCGGGAGCCGATTCACTGACCAATAAGCAGGTTTCTGATAGTTTAACTGTCGTTAAAACAATGCCAGATTCAACAAAGAAGCAAACGGTCAATACAGATTCTTTAACCGTTCAGAAAACTGATAAGGCTGATACGTTACTGCGGCAAAAAACGGATCTCACTAAACTAAGCAAAAAGGATACCCTCGTAAAGGATACCATCAGGGGAACCAGAGTGATGACGCTGAATAAGAAAGACAGTACTAACCGGTATCTGGAAGCTTATCGCAATGTGAAAATATTTTCTGATTCGTTGCAGGCGGTGAGTGATAGTTTGTTTTATTCTTTCCAGGATTCCGTATTCCGATTATACCAGAACCCCATTGTCTGGGCCAAGGAGAGTCAGATTACGGGAGACACCCTCCTGCTCTTTACCAAAAACAAAAAAGCCGACCGGCTCAAGGCATTTCAGAATAGTTTTCTGGTAAATCAGATAGAGCCCGGTATTTATAACCAGGTCAAATCAAATCGCCTCGATGGCTGGTTTACGGATGGGAATATTGATTCGGTGCGATCAGCCGGGGATGCTGCCTGTATTTATTATATACAGGATGAGGACAGTGCCTATACCGGCATCAATGAGTCAAAGGCGGATGTGCTGGATACTTATTTTAAAGATAAAGAACTGGATAAAGTCGTCTTCCGCACCCAGGTAACCGGCACGATCTGGCCCATCCGGCAGAAACAACCTTCTGAGATGCGTTTACCGGGCTTCCGCTGGCTGGATGCCAAAAGGCCGAAGACGAAGTATGATCTTTTTTAGAAGAGATATTGGGTATTAGGTATTGGGTATTTAGGATTTTGGGATATTGGGATATTGGGTACTCCCGACTATTGACCTCCAATTCCGACTGTCTACTGCTGACTGACGACTGCTGACTGTCGACTGCCGACTGAACTTTTACATTTCCTTTAAACATTGCTGGCACTATTTTTCGTTTACATGGGGAACTAAATCATCCATCATGAAGAAAATCATTGTAGCTACGCTTTTTGTCCTGGTTGCCGGCACTTTTTATACTGCATCTGCGCAAGGTTATAAAACAGCACTGGGTGTGCGACTGAGCAGTTCGAATGCCATGCAGAACAATTCTGTATCCTTTAAACAATTCATATCAGACAAAACAGCCATAGAAGCCCTTTTCACTTTTGGTGATCCGCTGGCCTTGGGTGCTTTGCTGGAATTTCACAAGCCCCTGAATCCGGAAGGATTGACCTGGTACTATGGGGGCGGTGGATATATTGGCTTTGTAAAGAAACTGAATACGAATACCGGAAAGGAAGGCACGGACGCCAATTTTGGTGCCCAGGGGGTGATCGGACTGGATTATAAGTTCACGAATATCCCCTTAAACATCTCCCTCGACTGGAAACCAGAGTTAAACCTGGTCAATGATATCAATTTTGAACCGGCTGCCATTGGATTTACGGCCAGGTTCACTTTCGGCAAGTAATTTCTCTATGGACACGGACGGCAGACCCCGTTACCATCCTTTGTAAACCAAAGGAAGGTACCGGGGTTTGTTTTTGATACCCACCAGCTATCCACATCCTTGCAAATATTTTCCGGTTTCTGCGTTTTTATGCAGGAATTTCCCTTATTTTTAGTCACCAAAATTTAACTGATGCTCAAAAAAGAGCGCCAAGCATATATTTTACACCAGGTGAACCTGCATAACAAAGTGCTGTCGTCCTCACTTTGCACGGAAATCAATGTGTCGGAAGACACGATTCGCCGGGATCTGCAGGAGCTCGCGGATGAGGGTAAGATCATCAAAGTGCATGGAGGTGCCCTCTCCCCCTCTTTTAATCATGTCTATTTCCCCTCGAACGGTGTTTATTCCCAGAACCAGAAGAAAAAGATTGCCCAAAAGGCCATCAGCTTAATTGGCAACGGCATGTTTGTGCTCACCAGCGGAGGAACCACGATTATTGAACTGGCCAGGATGCTGCCACATCAGTTAAAAGCCACATTTATTTCAGGCAGTATTCCCGTGATTCTGGAATACATGCACCATCCCAATATTGAAGTGATCCTGATTGGAGATAAAATCTCCAAGAATTCCAAAATAACGGTAGGCTCTCAGGCGATTGCCAAAATCAAAGAAGTAAAAGCTGATATCTGTTTCCTGGGAACCAATGCCATTGATATTGAACACGGCATTACAGATAATGATTGGGAAGTGGTGCAGCTAAAGAAGGCCATGATAGAGTCTTCTAAGAAGGTAGTCTGCCTCAGTATTGCCGAAAAAGTCAATACCGTGCAGCCTATCCGGGTTTGCGGGCTGGATGATATTGATATGCTGATCACGGAACTGGAGCCGGACAACGCTTTGATGCAACCTTACGTTAATGCGGGGTTGGAAGTGATGTAGAGGGAGGTTGATATTGGGTATTGGATATTAGGCTTCGCCCGCCGAAGCCTTGGCGAAGGCGGGTTATTTTGAATTTCGAATTTTGTATTTTTTTGGATCTTGATTTTTGTTTCTTGATTTTTTTAAACTGGAACTGCTTATTCAATCATAAAAAAAACAGCTATGAGAAAAACTCTCCGATTGCTCTTTGGTTTGGCTCTGGTGATGTTCCTGCTGCCGCAAAGCATGCTGGCTCAGGAAAAAACCGTTACCGGTACTATTTTATCCGAAGACAACAAGACCCCGTTAGCCGGTGTTACGGTCAGGGTGAAAGGTACCAAGCGTATCACCCAGACGGATGCCAATGGAAAGTTCACCTTAAAAATGAACCCCGGGGAAACATTACAGGTAACCTATGTGGGTTACCAGACTGAAGACATCAAGCCCGGTGATGGTCCGGTGGGCATTAGCCTGAAAACAGCAGATAATATGCTGGGTGAGGTTGTTGTAACGGCGCTTGACCAGAAAAGAAACCCCAGAGAGCTGGGATTTGCCGTTCAGAAACTGGATGGTGCCGAAGTAGCCGAAACCCAGCGGGAAAATTTCCTGAATGGTTTAGGTGGCCGTGTAGCGGGTCTGACGATTACCCCTACCAGTGGTGCTGCCGGTGCCTCTTCTCAGATTGTACTGCGCGGTTTTAACTCGATGGCCTTGGATAACCAGCCTTTGTTTGTAATCG
Organism: Chitinophagaceae bacterium; assembly: GCA_016720745.1. Classification (GTDB taxonomy): domain Bacteria; phylum Bacteroidota; class Bacteroidia; order Chitinophagales; family Chitinophagaceae; genus JJ008. The sequence continues at coordinate 1,142,496 of JADKKA010000022.1, forward strand.
ATGGTATCATCATGGATAACTCCTCCATTAACGAATCAGGTGGTGGAGCCAGTTTGGGTCTGGTGGAAGTTTCTGCCAGGAATATTAACCAGACTGCTAACCGGAATACGGACTATACCAACCGGATGGCGGATATCAACCCTAATGATATTGAAACCATCACGGTACTGAAAGGTCCTGAAGCAACTGCCTTATATGGTAGCCAGGCCAGTTCCGGAGCCATTGTCATTACCACTAAGAAAGGTAAGGCTGATGGTAAATTCTCTGTGAATTATGACAACTCATTCCGTTTTTCCAAACTGACCCGTTTCCCTGAGTATAGCAATAAATTTAGTCCGGGACAAAATGGATTGCCTGAAAATGTATTCCTGTATTTCGGTCCCGAATATGCAGCTAACACAGAGAAATTTGATAACGTTCGCAATTTTTTTCAAACTGCTTTTACCCATAATCATAACCTGACAGCTGAATATGGGAAGAAGAACATGACCTTCCGCTTCTCTGGTTCCTTCCTTGATCAGGAAGGTATTGCTCCGGAGAATAACTACAAGCGTTACTCCCTGAAACTGACCAATAATACCAAGATTGGAAAATTCCTGGAGATTACGCCTTCAATTACTTTCATTCATAGCAATAATGATAAACCCAAACGCGGTGCCGGTGGTTACCTGCTGAACCTGATGATTTGGCCAAGTACGGATGATGCCAGGGATTACCTGAGTGGTTCCGGTGGAAAGAAACTGTTGTATGCGGCTTCTCCCAATTCCGAAATCGATAACCCTTTCTTTAACGTCAATTTCAACAGGGGTTATGATGAAACCAACCGCTATATCGCCACATTTGGTATTAATATTACCCCCTTTAAATGGCTGAGCATTTCAGGTCGCTTTGGTTACGATGTGTTCAAAAGTGAAGGCTGGTCATTTTATCACCCGCTTTCTGCGATCCTTGGTCGTGGTACCGGTGGTCAGCAGGATAATTACTACCGTGAATACAATGGCTATAACCATACCATCACAGCTACTGCCAAAAAATCACTGGGTAAATTTAATTTCCGCCTGATGGGTGGTACCATGTGGCAGGATTATAAAACCCAGATGTATTCTGTTTATGGTACCAACATCGTTGACTCTGTAAACAGCCAGGGTCAGATGGTGAAAAACCTGCAGGTAATTTCCATGGATCAGATCAGGCAGCAAATGGGTGACAGTTCTACAACAAGAGCCACTACCCGTCTTCGTCTGAACAGAGGGTTACTTCCTCCAGGTGGTTTATATAACTATGTATTGAGCCGCCAGCTGGCATTCTTTGGAGAGTTTGCCGTGAACTACAAGAATTATATCTTCCTTGCTTACACCCATCGCTTTGAGACTTCTTCCATTTTCCCTAAAGATTTCAGGAACTATAATTATCCTGCAGGAAGTCTGAGTATCATTGTAAGTGATATGATTCCTTCTCTGAAGAAGAACAATACACTCAGTTATTTGAAACTGAGAGGATCATTAGCCAGCACTGCCCGCTCCAGTGCACCTTATGCCAACCAATCAATTTTTAACAACGTAACTTCCAGTGGTGGTGGTTTTGCTTATGGCTTTACCAACAATAACCAGTTCCTGGAACCAGAGATTCAGCAAACCCGTGAAATGGGCTTTGAAGTACGTATGTTCCGCAGCAGGGTTGGACTGGATGTAACCCATTACAATACCCTGAATGAAAAGCAGATTGCAGAAAATTTCAGGGCCAGTTATGGTACAGGCTATGTTTTGAATACCATTAATGTGGGAAGCACAAGAAATAAAGGACTGGAAATTGGACTGGATATCACGTTGATCAAGAAAACAAATTTCAACTGGAACACCCGTTTCAATTTCAATAAAATGCGGAACGAAGTTGTTTCATTACCTGCCAACGTACCGGAGTTTTATATCTCTGATACCTGGTTGTATGGTAATGCCCGTGGTGGTCTGGTGACCGGCGGACCAACAACAGCGATTACTTCATATGGATATACCCGGAACAATGCCGGAGATATCCTGATCAACCCTGCCAATGGTCTCCCGGTTATTGATGGAAACTTCCGGGTTCGTGGTGACAGAAATCCTGATTTTACATTGGGCTGGGTTAACAATTTCAAGTACAAAAACTGGACCCTGAATTTTGTATGGGATCTGAAAGTAGGTGGTGATATCTTCAATGCGACCGATATGTACCTCACGCTGCAAGGTGTTAGCAAGCGTACGCTTGACCGCTATACACCCCGCGTAATCCAGGGTGTATTGAATGATGGATTCCAGAACTCATCTAATCCAACACGCAATACAATATCGATTATCCCTGCTTACAGCCAGGGCTATTACACCCTGATGCCTGAAGAAGAGTTCATCGAAAAAGATGTAAACTGGTTCAGAATGAGAGATATCACTTTGCGTTATAATTTCTCAGAAAATATGATTAAGCGTATGGGTTTCCTAAAAACAGCCAGTTTCTTCATTACAGCAAACGATCTGATCCTGATGACCAATTATACCGGTTCTGATCCTTCTGTGAATGGTAATACTTCCGGAACCAGAGGTGTTGGCGGATTTGGTTTTGATTATGGAAACGTGCCAGCACCCGTAAGTGTGAATGTTGGTATCCGTGCCGGTTTTTAATTCTTAAACAGATGAACCAAAAATATTCAGCAATGAAAAAGATACTTTTAAGTTTTACAGCTGCCTCTCTGCTCATCGCAGGTATCAGCAGTTGTACAAAGAAAATCGACGAGGCCTATGCCAACCCGAATGCCGATGTAAGGGTGCCGGTTGACAAACTGCTGCCTGGGATTATTTCCTGCATGGCAGGTAACAGTGCCGGACATGGTCCGCTCAATGATATTCGTTTTGTAGGAAAATTTGTTCAGTACTTCCTTTTCTGTAATTCCGCCGGTGAGTGGGATCAGATGGGAAACCGTCCGGGCACTGACAATGCTGCCTCCATGTGGCGGATCCACTTTTATGATATCGGGCAGAACTGTAACAATATGATTAAATGGGGCGAAGAGGAAGGCAAGAAAGACTATGCCGGAATCGGTAAAGCGATTTTTGCCTGGAGCTGGCTCCTGCTTTCTGATTACCATGGTGAAGTCATCAAAACAGAAGAAGCCTTCAATACAGGTGCCCTTACCTTTAGTTATGGTACCCAGGAGGAAGTGTATGCTTATGTAAGGCAGCTCAGCCATGAATCACTGGCCTACCTGAACAGTGCTACTGCTGATCCAACTTTGTCAACAGCTGATGCCTACATGTTTGGTGGCGACCTGAACAAATGGAAGAAATTTGTTTATGGGGTACTGGCCCGCTCCTTCCATCATTTAACCAACAAAGCGGATTACCTGACCAATTATGCTGATTCTGCGGTTTACTATGCTAACCTGGCTATGTCAACCAATACTGAAAATGCCATGGTGAAATTTGCAGCTACTGGTATCAGTGGTAACAGTAATTTCTTTGGTCCGCTCCGTGGTAACCTGGGCAGTACAGGTGTTGCTACTGAAACCGCTATTCGTCAGTCTTCCTTTATGGCCAACCTGATGAGTGGTTTGAACAATGCCTTCCCTGGTGTGGTTGATCCCCGTGCGATCTACCTGCTGAGTAAGAACACAAATGGTACTTACAAAGGGCTGAACCCGAATAAAGGACAAACTGTAATTACAGCAAACGATCGCCCCGAAAGCTTTTGGGGAATCAGTCAGGCAGCAGGTGTTGACAATACTGCTCCTGGTAGTGATGGAAATTGCCGTTTCCTGTTTCGCAATAATTCAGAATTTCCGGTGATCACAGCCTCTGAAGTTCAATTCATCAAAGCAGAAGCTTTATTCAGAAAAGGTGATAAACCCGGTGCCCTGGCAGCTTATAAAAAAGGGATCGAGCTGAATTTTGATATGCTGATCAGCACCTACAGCACCAATGTACCTTCTGGTGAACTGCTGACACCCACCATCCGGGATGCATTTACAGCCAATCCGCTGGTGGTTCCTTCCGCTGCGAACCTGACGCTGACCCATATCATGATGCAGAAATACATTGCCCTGTACATCCATGGCACATTTGAGACCTGGACAGATATGAGAAGATTCCATTATACCGATCTGGATCCCATTACCGGACAGCAGGTGTATCGTGATTTCACTCCTCCTTCAGGAACTGATTTATATGCCAATAACGGAGGCCGCCTGATCTATCGCCTTCGTCCAAGGTTCAACTCAGAATATGTGTGGAACCTGAACGAACTGAACCGGATTGGTGCGAGTGCACTGAATTACCATACCAAGGAACAGTGGTTCTCTCAACCCTAATTACCAAAACAGTTAAAAGCGATTAAGATGAAATCAATACTAATAAAATATACACTGGTTGGGGCTGTAATCATAAGTTTGACACAGTCTGCTTGTGTTAAAAAAGTCGACGGCGTACTCGTTGGGGATAAGAAGCTGTCCGATAAAAGCATGGTGCAGGTCTATATGGCCATGGTCAACCCCTCCCGTAATTACATTTATGTCAACAATGCAGCAGTAAATGGGGCCTCTATCACTCAGGGGACATTATTTCCTGCAACAGGCCCTGGTTTTGCGATTGACGGTGGGTTTAAATCCTTCCTGATCAGGGATACGCTGACGGCCACTACACAGGTTCCCCTGTCATTTGCCAATGACTTTCAGGCTGGGAAGAATTATACTGTTTTTGTGTATGATACAATAACTTCACCGAAGCAGGTAACCGTGCAAACGGATATTGTTGTACCATCAGACAATACCGCCAGACTTCGTTTTGGGAATTTCACCTACAGCCCTACCGCCCCACCAGCAGTGGACATTTTCTCGAAGAGACTCAACACGAATATCTTCACAAATGTCCCGGTGAGTCAGGTTACAGGATTTATGCCTTATAACACGAATGTAACGGATACCTTTTATGTTCGTGAAACCGGCACAGGTGTTAACCTTAAAAATTGGGATAATTTACCTGCACCAGGTGGAACATTTGTAGATATTATTGCTGTTTTAACACCAAGACCCCAGAGAAGTTATACGTTGGTATTCCGGGGTGGATACAGAGCTTCAAACCTGAAAATGCCACCTGCTTATACCACAGCCAACCCAACACTAAGACAACTTTCCACTTTTATCAATTACTAAAAGCAAAAGATATAGTGATTATAAAAATCCCTCCGGAATCGGAGGGATTTTTTTTGCAATTCTGTATATGGCCTAACTGATACAAAATAGCAATTGCAAAAAAGCTGATTGATCCTATTCCTGCAAAAAAACAGCTTATTCATTTTATTTCCTTTGCGTACTAAAGTGTTTACATTTCTTGAACCAGTTTTATGTCATTCTAACTAAGAATATTTCTGATCAGGGATGAAAAAAGCCGCCCTGGAAAATACAGGACGGCTAAATATATCGCAGTACGGATTTTTTATTTATCAAGCTTCTTTTTCATGGCTGCATTTTCTGCAGATAGTTGATTCAGCTTTTTATCCATTTCAATCAGGTGAAGGGTTAGTTCTTCAATTTTTTTAAGCAGCATTGCCTGTCCGTCACCCAGGTCAAGACCATCTTTTTCCACCTCGGCTGCTGATGGGATACCGGGAAGGTGTTTGTTTTGCTGAATAAATTTTTCAATTTCTTTCAGGGTGGGAAGCGGGTATTTTTCTCCAAACACATAATCCGGCCAGCCGTTTATTTGTAGTTTTACTCTTACCTTTTCAGCGATGATATTGCCAGCTACTGCTAATTTATAGTTGCCCGTTGGCGGGTAAGTAGTGATGGTGCCAATCCCCACTGTACCATCTGCATTAACCACCAATGAGTTGTTGATTCTCGCTGTTCCTGCTACTTCCAATTTATATCCAGGAGTACTGGTGCCGATACCTACGTTGCCGGTGTTATAATAAATATGACTTCCGTTTGTCGTCCATTGACTGCTACCACCACCCCCTGAGACTGTTTGCCAGCTGGCATTACCACTGGCATCAGATGTGAGCACTTTTCCAGCGCCTTGTGTGCCATCCACCAGTTTAAAAGTTCCTGCCACATCCAATTTAGCTGTAGGAGTAGTACCGACCCCAACATTACCCGTACCGGAAATATATAGTCTGCTGGTATTTCCTGTTTTAAAATCAATGGCCTGGTTAGACTGAATGGCGGCAATTTCAAGCCCTAATCCATCCCTGGCTAAAATCGTATTTGTGGAATTACCGGATTGAACGCGGATTCCATTATCTCCTGCGCCATTGATGATATCCAGTTTATATGCAGGTGAAGGTGCCCCGATGCCAACATTACCATTGGATGCAACTGTCATTCTTTCAGCAGATGAAGTAAAAAGCCGAAAAGCTGCTGACTCTCCACCAAAAAGTCTGAAATCACTGGTAGTAGGTGAATTATATCCCAATGTCCAGCCGTTTCCTGATGCATTAAAGGATTGCAGGAAATTGATTTCTACCTGACCGGTCTGAGTGAGACTACCTATTTGAAACAAGTTCCCTTTCATGGTCAGGTTATTTCCAATAGTGCCGTTTCCTGAAATATTAAAATTGGAAGATCCCTGTACCCCTGTTCCATTCTGAATATAACCGGTTCCGCCGCTTGCTGGTGCTTTATTGTTGAATGCTGACCAGTCTGCTGCTGTTAGCAGTCCTCTGGCAGTGGCAGAGGCATTGGGGATATTAAAAGTGTGAACTGAGCCAGCTGATGATATGCCAAAATCGGTACCTGTTGTCCCAGTAGCAAAGCTTTGAATTGCTGTATTGAGGGTATTCAGGGTGGTAATACCGCTTCCACCACCGGTTGCACTTAATACTCCTCCTGATAAACTCAATCCGGTGCCGAGACTGATCTCTTCTGCCACCCCGCTTCCGGCTGTACTGCGGCCAATCAGGCGGGCAGTATTCATGGACCCGATTCTGGAAACAGCCAGGTTACCGGTTGTGATCTTTGACATATCCAGGGCGGGCAAATCAGCCGCTACCAGGTTTCTAAAAGAAGGCGGTCCGTCTGCACTGCCGCCATTATTCGGAGCAGCAAAAACAGTATTCCCTGTTGCCGTAACAATACCTGTTCCTCCGTTGGCTACTGCCAGTGTACCGGTCACATCTGCGGTGGCCAGGTTAATTGCACCTGTTGTAAAGCCCGTTCCGTTTCCACGGATGATTCCATTAAGTGTAGTGGTGACGGCCAATGTTCCGCTGGTAGTTACCGGTGAATTCGCGACACTGAAACCGGAAGGCATGGAGAGTCCGACACTGGTTACCGTACCACTTCCTCCCCCTCCGGCAGGTGTAAAATATTCTAATGCTGTACCGCCAGCATTGACCCTTAATTGCTGATTGGCTGTTCCCAAAGCTGCCAGGCCCGTACCTCCGCGGTTTACAGGTAAGGTGCCGGTTATATTAGACAAATCTGCAAAAGCAATTGTTTTTCTTGCCACAGAAGGAGATCCTACGGTTATTGATAAGGAAGAACCATTGTATTCCATCACTCCTGCTTCAACAGTGGTTAAATTAACACCGCTTGTAAATTTTAATGGCCCTGTACCAGCTGTTGCCGTACCAGCTTTCAGGTGTAAAACTCCGGTTGGCGCTGTTACCCCGATACCCACATTACCACCTGACAGCACGACCATCTTCTCAGTGCCATTGGTGCGAATGCGAAGATTGGTGTTATTGGTAGTACCCAGGAACTGGGCAGCGGTGGGTGTGTTACCTGTTAACAGCCATTGTTGTGCATTTACATTGATGGATAGCAATATGATCAACAGAAAAAGTAAAAGAAAAATACGTTTCATAACAGCGGGTTTTAATAATCAGATTTTTTTACATAAAATCCCCATAGAGAAATGTCAATAAACTGATAACTGAAATGTAACCGGGGTAATATCTTCTAATGTAAACTAAAATACAGGCCTGCTGCCTTGACAAATGTCAAGAAATGCTGAGAATTGAAAGGCCCCTTGTCTTGGCTATGAGTATAAGAATTAGCTTAAACCACAGATCAGTGAACTGGAGACTAACTAACGTTTTTGAAGGCTTTTTTGCTCCAGTACATGGAACATTTTCTCTGTCTCAGCATCCTGATAGGATTGTGCCCATTGTACATAGCGGTAAAATTCCTTGCTGCCGGGGGCATGTCCGCTGATTTTACGAACCACGGCTTCGGGAACTCCGAGACTGAGCATGGTGGTAATAGCGGTTCGGCGCATGGTATGGGTGGTGGCTACATCGCAGAAACGAAGGGTTTGCCTGGAGTCCCCTGCCCCACCCTTCAGTTCAAATCGTTTGCCGCGTTTTCCGCGGGTTACCCTTACCGGTTGGGTAAAACCTGCTATTTCCAGCAACTGTTTGATAAACTTATTGAGATTGACTTTATTAAAAGAAGGAAGTAGTCTGATTTTTAATTTACGATAGCGATTGATAATTTCTACTGCATAAGCAGGGAGTTTTACCTGAGTATCGGTATCGGTCTTAATAGAACGCACGGAGAGATAATGATGGCCGTTCATGATGCGGAGGTTTGACTTCTTCAGCGCCACCAAATCACTGAACCGCAGCGCTACTGTACAGCCAAAGACAAAAAAATCTTTTACCTGCCTCATCCTGGGTTTTAAATTGGCTTCAAAATCCTTGTTATAGACAAGGAAGCCAAGTTCCTCCGGCAAAAGTGGGAAAATGGGAATTTCTTCCTTTCGAACATAGAATTGTTTATGAAAATCCCCGGCTAGCTGGGGCATCTCCTTATTCAAGTGATTAAAGAAAACTTTGAGATTCTTAATCTGCTGACCGGCATAATTATCGAAGTAACCACAATCATCATAGAGATAATCTGTAAACTTTTTATAGAATTTTTTCCAGTAGTTTTTCTCAGCCAGCATTTCCCGCTGCGTAAGGCGCCGGGTGGGACGGATCCGAAGAATAAAGCCTTTGTCTTCCGTAAACTGCTGCAATAAAGCAGCGGTGTATTCATAATTCTTAACGGTACCTGGAGAAATCCTTTTCCCGTTCGGTTGCAGCCTTCGTCCCTTCTTACTATCGTTGACAAACCGCTGGTATAAGTCAAAAAAAGGTATTTCTTTTTGTAAATTTACAGAGGCCATCATACTGGATTTAGGCAGTCAAACTGGTGGTTTTGCTGCATTTCAGGTATAAATGAAAGATACAAAGATTGTTGAAAACCCATACCAGTGGCGGTTTAGCCGAAAATGCTTTACTATCCCTTTGGGATGATACAACCTGGAAGAACCTATTCCGCCGGAAATGGCTATAGGTATGGGTTTAATGGGAAGGAAAAGGATAATGATATAGCAGGTGACCACTATGATTTTGGGGCGAGGATTTATGATGGAAGGATTGGGAAGTTTTTAAGTATGGACCCGTTATGGAAAGATATGCCCTTTGAATCAAATTTTGTTTTTGCAAACAATAATCCAATATTAATGATTGATAAACTAGGGAAAAATGGAGAAGTTACAATAGTTAAAAATGCTGATGGAAAAGGAGGAACAATGACTATTACTACTACTGTTTATGTTACAGGCCATCAAGCCAAAGAGAATGTTGAAAAAATAAACAATTACTTGAGCTCTGAAAAATCAAAAACGGCCCTTTCGGGAACTTATAAAGACAAAGATGGTAATAATTGGAACATTAATTTATCAATAACTTACAAAGTAAAGGAAGAAACAGACAAAATATCAGAAACGCAGAATCAGCTAACTATTTCAGACGATCAAACAATTGCAGTTGCAGGTAATGCTATTGGGAAAAGAGACAACGACCCAGCTTTTACAGATACAAAAAAGGGTACGACAACAAGGAAGTTAATAGGACAATATGCAAAAATTGGTGCCCAAGCTTACACCACCGATTTCGCAAATGCATCTATTCATGAAACATTACATCTATTAGGGCTTGACGAAAGGTACAATACTTCAACAACAGAAGACAATCTTGGATTCGAGGGAGATATTATGTCATACTCGCCAAATGATAAAAGCGATTTAAAAATTAATCAAGTTCACTACAATAATTGGGGAAGATTCTTATTGTCAGAATCTGAGAGACTGGGAAAAGATGGAACACCTGCAACAACTTTTACTTTGAAAAATGAAGTAGACAAAGAGGGTAACAAACTAATCGGGAACTACAAAACTGGTGAAGACGGTAAAACTTTAATTTTGCAAGATGAGGCTAAAAATATTGGATACGAGCCTCCCAAAAAAGAAAATGAGAAAAAAGAGACTCCATAATTTACTAATGGGATTGTTAGCCATTATTAGTTCTTGTTCAATCAAAATTGTTAATAAAGAGAAAGTCCTTTATAGCGAAAAAGGACTTTTATTTGCTACAAACGAAGAGAGTTATATTTTTATACCAAGTTCATATAAAAACAGCACCAATATTCAGTACGGATATAACATAACTAATAAATATGACAAATACTTTCGCCAGCGCCTGGCAAAAATGTTCACTAGTACAGAAGCCAGATACACAATTGAAAAAAAGGACTATTTTCAAGACCTGAATTTGCAAAGTACAAATCCATTATATTACGTTTCAGACTCGATTAAAATATTCGAAGTTGCAATCGAGTTTAAAAAAATAAAAAGCAATATTAAAGTTGTTAATAGGGGCGAGACAATAATTGACACTTTCAGTTATAAACAAGCCGGGGTTATAAAAAAAATTATTTATAAAAATAATAAAGATGTTATCATATATTCTATTTGGCAAACTGGAAAGTACTAAGTATATTTTAGCATGAGAGTTTGAAATTTTATTCAATATTAGTTCTTCCAAATTCTTTAACCCATATCTCAAAACACGTAGTACAAGATAATGAGCAAGAAATCTCATCAATTTCAAGTGAACACAATCTCAATTTTTTACTAAGAATAAATGAGCAAGTTAAAATTTGGCTTATACCATTCATGTTCTTTAGCTCAAATTTGTGATTTATATTTATTGTCTTAATGCCATTTTCTTCAATTCCATTTGTAAAATAAGTTAGAGATATCGGCTTATATGAAGCAGGGTAAAGAGCATATTTATTAATGAATCTGTATAAAATACTATCTACAGACAAATTAGACATGAAATCGTCCTCATGATCGTTTAAAGTCTGTAAAATCGTTTGCAAATGCTCACCAAATTTAACTTTAGTACTCAGCCTGTTGTTTGAATAAAATATTTGAACCATAGTGGTGTCACTTAAAAGACTAGAAAAATAAAGTAGCAAACTATCTTTGTTTTTTATTGCCGCATACAAAAATCCTACTTCTTTTAACCCTAAACTTTTACTATTCAACAAACAAACCAGTTTATTAAATGGTAGTTGCTGAAGCCATTTATCAATTTTTAAATTTCTTTCAATGTTCTTTGCTTTTGGAAGACTATTAATTCCATAATAATTTGTACTTATAAAAATCTTAGCAGAGTCAATTACTTCTTTACATTGAACTTGACGGCTATTTACCTGAGTGTGGCAAGAAATACTAAAAATCAATAATAAAAATGTCGTTACAAAATTGAATTTCATTCTTAAGCTTAAATAGAAAATTTAGTAGCCAGCAACAAGAATAAATCTGTATTTACCTAAATCCTAATTGTGTTTCTGGCGTAATTTTTTTTCCAACTTCAAATTTATCTGTTATTTCTTTAAATAAGTAGTTTCTATTTTTTTGTTTTTCATTAATATTCTGTTCGATTTGCTTACTATGAAGATTATCGAAACGCATTTCAGGTATAATAATTTCAGGCTTATCTCGATCTTTCTTGTACACTTCCTTTTTAGTTTGCCTTAGATCCACTTTTACTTCTTTTGCCTTAATTTTTTCAAACGAATATTCTCCTATTGTAAGTGAGTTAATCTCAACTTGTTTATTTTCATCTACATTTGATTCCCCAAGCGCATTTATTAAAGGGAAAATATTCAGCCGCATTAATGGCCATTCTATAGAGCCATATGGTTCAAAAGGTCGTGGAGCATCAGGATGTCTGAAATGAAAATTACTTATAAGTGGGATGTCAGTTTCATTAAATGTACCATATTCACCAATTCTCATTTCTGCCCACCAAGTACTTGTGAATGGATCATCACCTGTAGAGTGATATTTTGACTTTCCAAATGTTTGGTCACTTAGATTCGTATACTTTGAATAATCTCCCCCTTTTTTTCCATTTATTACTGTTACTTTATAAGTTTGATAATCATAATAATCGTTAAAATAGGCAAGCGTTGAACCTCTCCATTCTGTTGTAATTACTCTTTTTAATCCCCATGAATGAGTTACTTTTAGTACAGTATATATTCCTGTTTTTGCATCATATTGCATATGGATAGTCTCCTTAATCTCGCCCAATTTGTCTAACATAAAAATAGGGGAACTGCCAGCAAAAATATAGGGCGCTTCATTAGGGTATTTTGCAGAAAGCGGGTCTACACTCAACCACTTCCCAATCCTTCCATCATAAATCCTCGCCCCAAAATCATAGTGGTCACCTGCTATATCATTATCCTTTTCCTTCCCATTAAACCCATACCTGTAGCCATTTCCGGCGGAATAAGTTCTGCCAGGTTGTATCATCCCAAAGGGATAGTAATCATTGGCACTTAAAACTGTGGCTTCAAAGTGGCCATCCGGGAAGCCGGTCTTGATATCACTGATCACCGCCAGCACATTGCCAAGGTGGTTACTCAATTCATAAGATCGGAGTCCTACTATATTATTTCCGACCGGATCACCTGTGACCGGGGGTGCATAGGCCTGGTTACCATCATAAAACAGTGCAGGACTGACCATACCCAGGCGGCTGCTGCCATAGAGATGCTGTTCAGTCCAGGAATAGGTGCTACCTCCATCAGGTTGTACATATTCATAAACCCCAAGTACTGTGCCCTGTGCATCCCTGACATAATAAGTGGTAGTGGTACCTAAGCGACCGGGTTTCTGAACCGCTTTAGAAATACGGTTACCTGCCGGATCATAGGAATACGTAATATAGGTATCCGCTCCACCTATAGTCTTTTGAATGGTGGCTATTTTGCCATAAACTGTCCAGTTAACATGTACCAGCCCCTCAGCTGCATCGGATTGCAGATTGCCGATATTATCATACTGGTAGTTGTCAGTCCCCTGGTTGTCGATGTCCTCAGTATAGTTACCGGCAGCCACCTGGTCATTCACATGCCTCAACCGGTTATTAACCAGTCTGCCATTGCCATCTACGGAATAGCCATAGGTTAATTGATCCATTTGCGGAGGGAGACCGGGCTGATCTGCCCCGTTTCGCAGGTAGGTTTTGATATTCCCGTTGGCATCATAACTGATTTCTTCCTTATATGCATCAATAATACTGCTGTTACTCCATACCGTTGCTCCGGCCGTAATATTATTTCGGCGCATTCCTGTGATCCGGTTCAACTGATCATATCGGTAGGTATATCCCACAGTACTTCCGTTTTCTATTTCCTTGATGGCATAGGTGGTATGACCAATATTTCCGTTATACAAATTTTTACCCGTCTCAAAATTCCGTACCTGCCCGGTTGGATCATAGGATGGTGCCTGGTACTGTAAAGCAAATGCTCCCGCTCCTGTTCCGCCAACCGGGGAATAATCGCCGTTATAATATCCCAGGCTGAAGCCCAATACATCTCTGGCCACCGTTGTAAATGGACCGGTGAGTAAACCATCCCCACTCATATCCTTATTTGGATCCAGCACCTTACTATTAACACCTTTTAACCAGCCCTGCAGGGTATAAGCATAATCCATTCCCTGTACCTTGCTATTGCCCAGTTCCATCCTGGCCAGCGGGCCATGCAGGTAATACCGGTAAAAGGCTTCCATTACCCATTGGCCTGGGTCACTGTAATTGATCCTGCTGCTCAGCGCCTTGATCACCCGGTTATCTGCATCATAAATATACTGGTAATAAAACTGATCCCATTTCCCATCCTGGTACAATACTTTATTCACTTTTCCGCTCACCAGGTCAAACTGGTATTTAATTGTTTTTAATCCGTCGCTTCCGGCTTCAATAGCTGCCAGTGCCGGATTTTCCTGCACCAGGGTATGCACATTTCCTACCATGTCATAACTATAATAACTGGCGGCCTCCCTGTTGACCGAAGGATTTGTGATAGGTGAGGCTGTAGTCAGTAAAGCAGATGCCGCCACCCTTTTCCGCAGGTTTTTCTGTGTTCCGGCCAGCGGTGCAGGTGCCCAGGCAGGTGCAATATCATAGGCTGTTACCGTTACCTGCCGGTTGCTTCCACTGAGGAGCCATCCATCCAACCAGCCCTGGTTACGGGTATCATTCTCCGTTGGTATCAGCGACGACCCCAGTTTCTCCCCTACCTCAGTTATCCGTCCCAGTGCATCATAACGGGTATAACTGTAACGGTTAGCCGGATTTTCAGCATTGATAATTCTTGGTGTTTTCTGTTCTGCATTCTGAGAAATTGTGAGTCTTCCCAGGCGGTCATAGAAAAATTCGCTGGTGCCCCCATCCGGTGAACTTTGTTTAGTCACCTGGTTCAGGCTGTTATATGCATAACTGGTTGCCAGTACATGGTCTGGTACTATAAAGCGGTTGATATATTCCACCGTACTACCCGGACCGGTTGTGGTAGGTCCGCCAGGAGGAGGAATATTGAACCTTCCCCAGTATTGCAGCGGAGAGCTTTGAACAGCCAGCGCACCTACAGGAGACAAACAGGAATTTTTATAATTGGCCAGCACTTCTGCATCTGATGCTGTACGATCATATATCCGGAAATGTTTGAGAACGGACAGATCAGCTGCAGGCAAAGTGAATGAGTTGGCATTGGAAACTATTTCCCAATCAAAAGGATAGGCTGGAATGTCACCGGTAATGTTTGTTAATTTCCGGCCATCGAGGTATAACTGCAGTGTTCCATCAGTGAGATTGGTAGCAGACTGTATTTGCAAGTGAGTCCATTGCTGCAATGGCATCAATTGGGAAACACTCGCAACTGCATGATTCGAAAGAGTGACATCAACACTGCTGCCGGATGCCGTGAGGCTGTATATTTCAAGCCATAGTTTTCCATCTGCAATGGCCGCCTGGTACATGTATTTATTATCCGGTGTTACGACCCGTACCTGACGGCTATTGGTGCCATTGGCAGAATACAACCACATTTCAGTGGCCCGGATACTATTGGTTTGCAATCCGCTGCTCAGGGCATTGAAAGTGGCTGTTGCATTTTCAGTAGTTGGTATGCCGGCACCGGTGCATACTGCAGGATCTGTATCCCGGAATTCTTCCACTAATTCAATTTCAGTATCACTCAGGAAATCAACTCCCTCCGGAGGAATGGTTTTTACCAGGTTACCGCTCTGGTCATAATAATACAAAGTGTAGTGGTATTCATACTGTTCTCCTTCCAGTTTGGCAGAAGCGTTAGTGGATAAACACTTGGAGATATAATTGTTCCGGAATTTTCGTCTTTCTGTTTCTATATAAAACTCATATTCCTGTGCGGCACGGTCAAATACGGAACGCATGATATTTTCCACGCAAAGCAGGGTATAATCCGGAGCGATTTGAATGGTAGCCGCTTTGTTATAAAGTACCGCTGAAGGATTACTGTTACAGGTAGTGGTTCTGAATTCTTCATATTCATCAAAACTAAGCGCATAACCCAGACTGGCATTCATGTAATTGGTCATCAGCACCCGGAATAATTGGGTATTGGCCGTAACACCCGGATACATTGAAGTAAATCCAATATAGAGGCTATTGATCCGGCTGCAATTCACCCAGCCATGATCGGGGTTGGCCGGTATTGGACTGGCAAATACTGCCGGGAGTAACAAAGGTTCATTGAGTTGTTTACAGTTATTGGCGCAACGGCTTTCCAGATCGGCCAGCTCTGCAGCGGTCAGGGTATAATCATCTTTCAGTTCCAGCTTCAGGTAATTATGGAATGTTCCCGGGCTGCCGGCTGTAATCCACCTGTTTTTCATTGCTGTTACCCTTGAACAGATCTCTGTACTGAGCGTACTGATATTCGGGCTGCTTAGGACAGGCGTTTTATCATAGGGATAAGGTTCATTGAGCAGGTGCGGCCCAAAGCCAAGCTGCATGAGTGGTGTACCGATGATAGCGGTAAATGCCTGTGTAAAATTATTGTAGCCATTTATCGCAGTAATTCCTGGAGGAAGCGTACTGGCGGCCCTGATATTGTTCTGCGGAGCGATATCAATATATTTCTGTGCGATGATCACCAACTGGTTGACCAGGTTTTGAATGGTGGCATTGATGGTTGTTTCGTTCGGGTCTTTCAGAGAGAAAAACCTTTCCGGTAATCCGCTCATTACATCATTTTCATTTTCATCACGTACAACTGACCTGAGCCTGTCGAGCCAGTTTTGTTTCAAGGCAGTCAGATTCTCCGTCGCCTGAGCCCTCAACCTTACGATAGAAGCAGCAATCTGGGCATCAATTTCGGTTTGCGTAACGGGGGCATTGGCAGACAGGCAATCCAGGTATCCGCTTTCATCGATATACTCATTCCATATCCTCATCTTATTGCCATAATCATGCCTTCTGGGATCATTGGCGCAGGTAGATGGCGGGGCAGTCGGCGGAGGTGTTATATCCTCACAGAGTACGCTGGCGACTTCCGGACAACAGGGAAGATTACCAGGGATACATAAAATACCTGATCCTGTTGTATTGTCAATGACGACAGCCACCGGAGAAGCCAACCCAACATTGCAATAAACGGTAATTCTTTTATCAGCGGGGAAAGGCAGGGCCGGAACAGAACCTGTATAGTTCACCGTCAGTTGCGCATCACCATTTACACCATAACAGGGATTGGAAGGTGCAATATTTGATGTTGCTGTAAAGCTGGTAGTTGGCGGACAAGGGAAACTGCAACTTAACACCTCTACAACTCCAAAAGTGCGGGTTTCAATAAAATTCTCCGGATATGGTGGCGCAGAAATGCGATATATGCTTTGACCCATATATACCTCCTGCTCTCCGGGGTTGAGTGTGACATCAAAATAGGTTGTTGAAGAATTATAGGGATAGTAAGTGACCTCAATTTGTTGAATTCTCAATTGAACTACCGAGTTTACCGGGCCGGCGGGTCGAACAGCATATCGCTGGCATTCATCCCATTCATACCCTCCATTACCATTAAACGTGCAATTACGGTCTTCGCTAATAAATTCTTCCAGGCCATAGCAGGTTCCGCCCCCTCCGGAGCCACCATTGTTGCAGCTCTGCTGAGGGTTACCATTGATGCATTTTACTTCAACAATATTGAAGTTTGGATTACCATAAAGATTGGGTATAATTTCTGTAGAATAAGTACCCTTCATCGCATCGATATACTGAAACTGTCCTGTTGGGATATATTGCAATTTAATTCTGTAATTGCCCTTGAAAGATTCAGTACCATTTTTATATTGTACGCGTTTGTCTGTTACACCTCCTACTAATGAATAATCAGGCAAAGGCCCGGGGTCTTCACAAATAGCTGCTGATAGCGGGTCCTGTCCAATAAAACAGTTTTCGCAGGAAGGGTTAACATCAAGCTTTGCCAGCCGGATATACTTGCTTTTTATTTTCAAATAGTAGTTTCTGAACAATTCCCATTCTGCCGTCAGGGAGCGACAGTTTGGATCGGGACTGCAGGTCCAGGAATTAATATAGTCTTCCGATGTAGCTGCGGGATCAGTTGGTTTGCAATACAACATCCATTCAATCAGTTGCTGGATATTTTTTCCGGGCAGCCAGCTATTACTTAAATCCTTAAACCTAATTTTCAAAACATTGGAAAGATTTGCCAGATCATTCTGCAGCATTGCTTTGTATACACTGGTGCCCCGCCCTCCGTTAAAAAAGGGATCTACATTACTCAAAAGCAAGAAATCAGACTGACTGTAAAGACCAGCAGATTGTGCTTCCGACCCTTTATTGATTTTTTCCCGAAGTCTTTCATCAAATGTATAACTGGCTTCATTATTATATGTAGCTGGCTGATAGCCCGGATCCTTACACCATAGATAACTGCAATACTCAATATGCCTCTTTACAAAATCAGCTGCCCACTCCGGATGATCCAGATAAGCTTTGATCATTTCTGCTTCCGTTACATCCGGATCTTTAATATTCCTTGTATTTCCATTCTCATCAGTGAAGCTGAAATTAGTTATCTGCGGATCGTTTTTATAATGCAGGGCAATACCATTATTAATATAAAGTATACTGACCGGTAATTCTTCAGTCAATACTGTATAGGTAGAGGGATTAAAAAGGAGGTACTGCCCGCCCGGCTTTACATCGTTCTTCATCTGATCCAGCTTTTGCTCACAGGGAGAGGGTGGCTGGCAATTCGCTGCAATCTGTTGACAATTGAATAATAATTCGCTATAGGTAGTGGCTATCCAGTTTTGAATCTCAGGAGAATAAATATTAAAAGTGAGCCCACTGTATTTTTCATCCTTTAACTTCTGCAACAGCGCATTCATATTTGTTAAAAATTGCGGGAAAGCGCCCAATTTTTCCATACAGGTACTGCACTCACTGTAGCAGGCTTTCAGATCAGCCAACAACATTTCATCGTGGAAGAATTGCTGGAGGGTCTTCAGATCGGTATTATTGGCGATATAGTAATCCGTTTGGAATTTGATCACTGATTCGCTTAGCCGTAGTTTGTAATGAACGGTATGTTCACCCAGTTTAACTACCGGAACTATTAAAGTTTGGGTAACGGGGGTGGCATTGGGATTACAGGTCACACTATTGATCTGAAAAGGGGCGCTGCTGGCCGAAGCAATAATATTACCGCAATCATCCTTCACGGTCACTTCTACATCATAATAACAGTTACTGCAAAACTGCTGTCCAAAACCCGGACCGTTCCAGGGACCCAGATTGGCGGGATCAACAGTGTAGTGAACTTTGAATTGACCAGTTACCGCGGCCATAAAAGTGGCAGATGCTTCTTTGAATAAGCCTCCTGTGTTCACCTGGAAATCTGCCGGTCTCATCAGAATCTGCGTCATTGTTTTACGGGCATCCGGTGTTAATGCTGAGGCCAGTTCATCTACATTACCTGGTGCTTTACCAGCCAGTGCGGTGGCAATGGTTTTTCCCCCCGCATTGACGTAGCTTATACTAACCTGGCCGTTGGGGTCTATGACCATATTTTTCAGATAATGGGAGCTTTTACCCGCTTCCATTCCGAAAACTCTATCCAGTTCCGATTGCAGGGGCTTACCATAGAAATAATTGGTTTCCCTTCCACTGCCAATTTTAAACTCGGGTCCTACCCCACTCTGTCTTCTTACCCTTCCGGTATTATCAGGTGTAAATTCTGTAAGTGTAAAAGGATAACCCAGCCCATCCACTCCTCTTGAATCGGGAACATACTTACTGAAATAGTAATTGGGATCTGCAATAAACACATTATTCGGTGAATAATATTGAGCAGCACCACTGGAGGTGTTCAATCCTGATGCAGATATAGTGCAGTTATTCCCTGCCACTACTGCACTAATATCATTATGACTATATGGGATTCCGGCAGCATTCTTATTTAATGCAGGGTAAAACTTCAGTTGATTATCATTCAAAGGTGCCGGCAGGATATTGACTGCAGGACGGCCCATTTTATCATAAACCGTTTCTGCTACCACTGCTTTATTATCTTCATTGGTAATTGTAACTGCCTGGCGACTCCGCATTGATCCGTCAAAAAATGAAACCACTTCTTTCTTTTTTCCTTCTTCGGCATAAGAGGCCGTGTACTGCCAGTTGAGATTTTCCTCCAGCGCATCAATATGTATGGCTGCTGTATTACCGCCACCATCACGATACTGCCAATTACTGGTTAACCGGATGCCGGTATTGATATCATAGGAAGCGCTTCTTACCCGGGTCACCAGGTATCCGGAAGGAAATGGCGCATTGATCAAATAAGTAGAAGTAGTGACGGTAACCCGTGTATTATCATTTTTCAGCCAAATTGCCACCGTTGCATCCGGAATATTATAAGGACCTAAACCCTGACTATTCAGCGGTATTCCTCTCTCACTCATATTATCAATATAAGTCCATTCAACATCGTATTCTTCAGCCCCTGGAAAATCCGCAGGGTTCCAGGATATTTCATATTGTGATCCCTGCGGCTGAATAGCGTTATTTCTTCCGGGGTTATTGTTACCAGCAGTAACAAGGGTGGGCTCTTTCTCCGCCATCGATAACCTGGCAGTAACCTGCTGGGTAAAGGGATATTTACGTTGCACCAGGATCTGGTTTTTGATCCTGAAGACAGCGGGTAAATCCTCACCCCATTCCGGTGAAGTGATTGAATTAACAACAACGGTCACTTTATATGCATTCTTAAAACTATACCGGTCATAAAGCGGATAAAATTTGCCTGTTGCAGTATCATACCTGACGACAAGTGAAATGTCGTTGATTTCTGTTGGTTTTAACTGATCTCTGCTGGTAAAGTACCGGATGGACACTTTGAGGGTACAGGTAAATGGTTTATTATAATAGTAAATGGAAGTATCCTGCCGAAGTTCAAAAGTGATAAAATTATTGACAGACAAGTTCCTGATCAGGTTCCATTGATCCAGTGGCAGATTGAGGAATTTGTCATCCACGACCGTACAGGAGTCCCCCTTTTTAATCTTGCCACTCATCGAATGAACATAGGATTCATCAGCTGCCTTTATTCCCGTAGCAAAAGAAAGGCAAACAAGTAGGAGTACTAAACTATTTTTTATGTATTTCCTGGTTGGCATATGCCCTGTCTCATTTTAATGAATCATTTATTATTAATTGATATCCTTTATATGCATTTGTTGTTTGAAAAATTCCATTTTCCGGCCTGATAATATTTTTTATTTTATCATGAATGGATGTTCCAGACAGCGGCTGGTATTTATATTCCATCACGGTTAGCCATGTTCTTTTAGCTTCTTCATTTTCTCCCATGAACATGGCGTCTTTCCACCATTCAATTTCGGCCTTGATGATCAGGTAGCTAACCGGACTGTAATACAATGTGCTTCGTTTTATCCGCGGATCTGCTACAGATTCCATACTCAGCTTCCTGATGCCTTTTGACTCCGTGACAATCGCTTTTAGCTCCTTTTCACCTGTTTGGCTGAGATACTGATCAAGTGTTAATCCTTTTTGCAGCCCGGCATTCACATCCTGAATGATTTTTGACACAGTGATCATCTTATTAACTGTATCAACCTGGACCGACAGGCTATCCGTTATATAGGTAAATAGATACCCAAGCTGACCAGCTGCCTGATTTTTCATTCGTTCATAGCTAAAAGGAGTGGTTTCTTTCAGTATATCTTTATTTTCCCTGTCGTAAAGCAGAATATCTGCCTTAAGGGAAATGGAAGTATCCAGCTTGCCATATTTGGCCACTAATTTTTTTATTTCTTCTTTTGGATCCCGTTCTTCATTACCACCCTGATTCATACCAAGGCCAAACCAGTTCCTTCCCGTTGCCAGTGCAAAAAAGCCTGTCAAACTGAGTATTAAAACCAGGATAACTATATTACCTTTTCTTTTCATGTTTATCCTTTGACCTTTAGTTTCTTTTGCGTAATGACTGCCTGTTTTCTTTTAATGTCATGATTCCCTTTTCTGTTTCCTTTTTCACCCTCACTGGTGTCCCTTCATCATCATACTCGTAGAGGGTGGCAAAATTATTTTCATCCAGTTGCGCCATCAGTCTCATCGTTCTGTTATCGTATACATATGAATTCATTTGACCGGCATTGGGGAAAATCCTGATATCATCGACATATTTTGCGGACCCTGACATCTCCAGTACAAAACTGGATGATGCTATAAAAGGTATCTCTACTCTCTTCCACCCCTCTACCACTGTGATGGCTGTTGGACTCACCCCATTGACAGTAATGGAAACACCGCTCAGGGAATTGGTCGTAGGACTGCCATCGAAGACCCAGCAACTAAAAATGTAGTTTCTTCCGTTGACAGGCGCGAATCCATTGGCGAGTTCATTTGATCCCAATAAATAATGTCCGGGGCCATCATAAAACAATAAAGGCGTTGATGGAGGTTGAGCATTACCGGCCTGTTTGGTGATATTAGTTGTGCCATTTAGTTTGTAACTGGATTTACCTGTATGTGATTCCTCCAGGCTGATACTGCCACCCGGGCCTGTCCAGACATTACTCTGATTAACCAGTCCAAAATCCAGATGTCTGTTTAACGGGCAGGGTTCATTATTGACTGTTTCCAGATCAAAATCATAATCTTCAAAACCATCAAAAGCAATTTCATTATTTCGGGCATTGGCGGCTACGGCTGTGGCGACAGACTGCTTATAACCAAATAATGCAGACCCATAGCGGCCAAGGGCATCCACGCTTTCAATTTCATTACCCTTTTGATCATAATAAACGGAACTATTACTCCAAACCCATCGGGTATCACTTGAACCTGTTTTAACCAGTCCGGCAGTACCCATAGAAACTCCCTGGAAAGTCCAAAAGGGTGTATAAGATTTATAATAACCTGTACTGCGGATATCTGTTCCGCCTGTTTGTGCCGGGTTTCCGGGCTTTTGTTCGCGGTTGACCGTGTATACATGGTTCATCAGCGGACGCCAGTTGCCTTTGATACCTGTATAGTATGGGTTAATTTTTTGATTCACCGGGTCATCGCAACTATTAATTTGAATGGGTGGTGTAACAAGATGGAATGTGACCAAATCTGTAAACGTAGCGTATGCACCGTAAAAATTCTGGTAATCAATACAGGATCCTCGTATCAGGGTTCCATTGGGTACATTACAGGAATTCGTTCTTCTGAAAACGTAATCACATCCAGATTCATTGATTAAACAATACTTGTTCATATAGGCCACAAATGTGATTTGGGGATCATATCCTTCCATGGGCCCTGTCCAACTGCACATATTGGCATTCAGTTCAGTGGCCATCGCAGATTCACTCATGCTGGAATTGACCAAATTGATGAAGTCGGGGTGGATGTAATCAAAAACAATATTATATCCCCCTATCGAAGCGGCGTCACCAGGATTGATATAAAACTGATTGGTACCGCTGTTATATCGCTGATTCTGCATGAAATAAGGGAAAGCGGCAGGAGGCTGATTATTGTAGAAACTACACATACAGGGATTGTGAAAGCAATCACCTCCCATATAAATCATATCGGCAACAGTCAAATTATCAGTATTCCAGGCAAACAAACCTCTTCTGGTATATGTGCCATTTTGCTCGATAATTTTTTTAATGGCGGAATTAAATAAATTGCCGGTACATAACGTATTAGCACAGGTAGTATCAGGGCCGGAATATGAATTGGAAATTTTATTCACCGGAACCGCCCATTCATCTTTGAATTCAATTGCTTTGGAATCCAGCACATTTTTACCCAGATCAAGAATGATCTGACCTCCTACTCTTGGATCTTTCATGGTTACAACAGATCCTACGGCACCGGTGAGCAAATTGCGCCTGCCTGACCGAAGTAGTAACCAGGTACCGCTGGCCACAATAAATTCACCTTTCTGATCAATTAACCGGTAATCCGGTACCGTTGTTCCTGACTGCGGACCTTTGATAATCCATCCACGTTTTTCCGTCTGGCCCAGGAACACGAGTTCATCACCGGGGAATAAATAGGCTTTCTCTTCCGCATCATTCAAAGAAGTTATTTTCCCATCTGCTCCAGTTGTAAAACTGGTAAAAGTGGTGCCTAGATTTTTATAAGCAGCCCCCATCCCTTCATAATCCACTACATAATGGGCGGGATAATTAAATGCATAAGTATACCGGTCATATTCATTCTGCGTTTTTGTCAACAGCACTTCACCAGTCTCTCCATCCCAAACCAGGTTTTCGGCCTCTACTGTAGATCCATTTTGTGTGGTGATTACCTTTGTAATAATGCCATATTTATGTACCACTTTTACTGCGGATATGGAATGATATGCAGATATAAATGAAGTATGATGGTAATTGGGTGCTGCAATCGGTATCGGAATAGGCGGAATAAAGAAAATAGGGAATGGCGGAATCAATGTAACCCCGGCGGAGGCGCCAAAAGTATCACCACTACTACTGCTGACACTTTCCCTTACATCAGTGGTCATGTCAACATCCACCCCCAGGGATTTTTTGGAATAAGTTCCGTCTGTTGCCATTACATCCACCACATTATCCAGTTCCTTTGCTTCAGCCCTGTCATCCTTTACATTGTACTTATATTCAGTTGAGGAAATCAAACTCCCCCCTTTATTATAAACCCTGACTAATTTTGGTTTTCCGTGCATATCGTTTAACTCCACTTTAAACCCCTGCGAAACAGCCATTTTATCCACTGAGTTGGAACTAAATAGCCGGACAGTCAGATTATTCTCATATGACCTGGCATCCAGTGGCATGTATTCCACGAAAGTGGGAAACTCCTGTGCCGTATAAAATTCGTTTTCGATGTAACCAGTTTGCTTTTCATTACTGACACCGAAACTGGTGACGGTGACTTTGCTATAACCCACTGATGCAGCCGGAAAGTAAGACTCACAGAATGGTTTCTCCACATAATGATACTTATCATTTGCCCAATGTACTTTTTCGGTATAATTCACCGGTTCATGAAAAGGATTCTCTTCGTTTCCAATTTGTGGCTCATAAGAAGCGACCCCGGAAGACGCAATAATATTGCCGGCATTATCCCTGATCGAATAATCGTATTCCTGTCCGTATGCTGCTGCCGTAGCACCCGAAACCATTTGATCCCAGTCATCTGAAATCTGCACTTTTTTAACTCTTGCTCCGCCACCAATTTTTATGTTATAGGGATTTGTCAGCCTGACCATACTTTTGTCCAGATTGACCCAGTCTGCAAATTTCTTATTGGCAGCTCTCTTCTCAAATGGCTTCCCCAATTCAGAAATATAATTGGTCAAAGCCTGAACAATTGACCGAATAGCTGCTTCACCGTCTCCCACTTCCAGGTTATCATAATTGTCAAAAGCGTAATGGGGTAAATCCGTTTGCAACATCTGCCAGGCCCCTAAGGCTATGGGGTTGTAAAAAACATCAGATTTTTCCGGTTTAATTTTGGTCAAACCCAATCTTACGGTTGCCGCATCCGGGAAGTCGGTCGTAGCCAAATTCACCTGTGCATAGCCATGTACATATTCATCTTTTCCTGGCTTGTTATTTATATTCGTGAGGACTTTATAGAAAATGCTTTCATGGTATTTCCCGCCACCCATTGAAAGATATTTTTCTTTGAATTCCGTTAATCTTTCGGCAGGTGTTGAACTTGTTAATGGCCGGGGCAATTCAATCACCAGCCTGTCTGCATTAATCAGCCCGGTTGCCTGACCGCTGTTCTCAATCCCTTTAATAAAACACATTTGCATCGCCTTCCGGTTCTGCACCCACGCATAATCATCACTTTCATAAACAACAGTAATGACTCCGCTGCTGGGGGTTTTAATTCTTGTCAGTTGCCATTTAGATGCCAACCTGTCGGCAATCCCCCTTTCATCAATCACAGTTGCGGGGTTAACCTGAGGGACATACGGGAATTCGGAATTATTTAATAAAGGCTGGAGATTACCATTTCCCAGTATTTTGGTACGATTATAAAAGCCCTGCTTATAAGTTCCCCAACGGTCGCTTTGTCTCTCTGTGTATTGATCTCCTTTCTCCAAAGGATCCATTAAAGTATATTCAGCTTGATTTACCTGGCTGTTGACCGGAAGTAGATCATACTCGAATTCATAGGGATTAGTGATGCCGCGGGTACTTTTTCCAAATTCAAAGGTTACTTTTTTAAGGGTAAGTTTTCCTTTCGATGGAGCTGCCCCTAACACATTGGGAGTACCTTGCCAGAGCGAATAATCGTATGTAAGCCTTACAATTTTTACAGGAGTAGCATTTGTACCATTTTTGATCCAGTCGGCCTTTGAATAGAGTGTAATTTTATCCAGCTTTTTCAGCAAATTCGAAGTATTGATTACTCCCTGCTCATTCGTTACTCCTAAGCCGTCATCCCGGTTACTTGTTTCAAAAATGGCAATCATGGTTTTACTTTCCACAGACTGGAGATACCAGATTTCCTTTTCACCATAAGAAATACTTGCTTTATCATCCAGGTGATCACTGATAAAACCTTCATTATAATTTGCTTTATTTAAGCCAAAAGGAGCTCTCCATTTAAAATCGTTACTAAGTTTCGTATAGTTAAATTTAACAGCGGTTCCAGGATCATCATCACTGATTCCATTTCCGGTTTTGTCAACATAGTCGGGAGATAAAATACCCGTTAATAAAAATGTGGTGGCATAAGCAGGAACATCTTCTTTTGAATAGTAATTATCCCTGCCGTTGGCATTACCAACTTTATCATCAACACCAGGGGTATAATTATATACACCAGATTTCCTGGCCTGTTCATAATTGGTTGCTTTTTTAACAGCAAATGTGATATCATTCTGCACTTTATTATACACAGGAATGCCATAAATCATTCGTTTACCTTCATTATCCGTCACATTTATCTGGGACAAATGATGCGCTTTCCTAAATGTGTTAATTCTAGGTTCTCCATTGATCATTTTATCCAATCCGTAATTTTTAGCCTGATCAGCTGTGAGGTAACTGAATCCTGCCACTCTTTTTTCCCTTGTAGTTCTTTTTAGCGGCGAACTGATATTTTCCTGGGTATTTCCCCTGTACTTGTAAACAGGATATGAAACAGCCTGTGACCCACTGCCGGGCTGGTTGATCACCACCTGATTGGCTCTTTCACCCCCTATCTTTGGCATGTACACTTCGTCAGTCAGTGTCTTTTCTCCTACTTGTTTTATATATACATCTTCTTCCAGTGCGTTAGCATTGAAGTTTGTCTCAGCCACCGAAAGAAAGTTATTATTAGCAACCCATTTAGTGGTCTGTGAGCCTCCGTTTGTGAGATTAATATTACCTCCTATCTGGAAAATACTGCCGCCCCCGGCAGTTAACCCAAGTGTGGCATTATCGGACACATTGGTATTCCTTTTATCAAAAACCACATAGTTTCCTGAATAGAATGGCCTGAATTGTTGCGACCCGGTCTGGGCGGTTACATTAAAATAATCGTAGGTTGGTACTGGTGAGGCAATGGCAGGAGTTCCTTTAACGAATACCCCATCTTTTTCACGGTTGAAATCAATCATGGCCGCCGGGTTATTCCTGCCTTTCACATAATTCATGTATCCATAGGCTTTACTGGAAATATTATTATTTATAATTTCTTCTTTATAGGTATATCCTTTGCCACCCACCCCTCCGTACACACCGGTAAAAAGTCCACCGATATCGAAAGTGAATGTAAAACCGCTGTTCCTTTTTTCCACTGTTTGTGCCGGTGTATAAGTTTGTCCGAAATTCTTTTCATACGAAATATCCAGGGAATTCCCGAGGAAAAGATCCTTGTTACTCGGATTGAATGAAGCACTTAGTGACATACTTTTCAATCCCTCGCGGGTGTTATATTTAAACCCACCGGATAAACCTGCTCCATTGACCTCTCTTAAAAAGGATGCCTGTGTTTCAATTCCCACATTGGGACTGATATCCACTCCTCCCCTGGTATCAGATAAAAGATTTAACCCGGCATTCAGGCTTGTTTTGGTATTCACTGAAAGCTGGAAACTGACGCCGGCTCCTACGGAAGCACCGATACCATAATAATTATCTTTATATATTCCCAGTTCGACCTGGGCTTTTCCCTTTTCCCAGCCAAAAAGTGTGGCTTTCACATTGAATGCACCCCCCACTTTTTTCATAGGTTTGGTATGAAATGTTTTTTTAACCTCATCGCCATTAAAATCATCCGGTATGCCCCTCATGCTCCTGTTTACAGCTCCCGGGTTTAATGACCATCCCGTTCCTACCCAACTGGCCTCTTCCTCGATACCTGCGCCTGACTGGTAAGAAAGATTAATAGGGTATCCACCCACGTCCATCAGTGGGATATTATATTTCATGTCACCACTGAACAGGTCCACCAGGTCTGTAGTGCCTGCTGGTTCAAATTTTGACATTTCGGGCTGAGAAGGACCGGTTGTAAGCCCATATGCTGATACAGGGATCAGTAACTGAGCTGAAAATATCAACAGAAAAAAAACAGCGATGACCTTTTTTGTGTGTGTGGTTCTCATAAACCGTTCATTATTGATCAGCTTCTTTTAATAATTATTTTTCTTATTCCCCACTCCCCTCTCGAATCAGTATAAATCAGGGTATCCAATTGCTGTGTCATGGGAACCTCAAACACCAAGACACCTTCATTTCGTTGTGTTTCCATTTTCTGACGTGGCTGGTAGAACACCGGTTTAACGGAGTCACCATCTACCAGGATGCACCAGTCATATTGCATCTCATACTGATAATATTTCCCTTCCTCTACTGATTGTTGGTCTGCAGCTTTTGCTATCATCAGGCTATCCAGGAATCCTACTCTGAAACAATGAAATGTTGTTTTGCCTCCCAAACTGTCTATTTCCTGCAATACAGACCTGCAGTCGGTCCGGTCGGCATACATCAGTCCTCTTCCCTCATTGTTCACTTCGATTTCGTGCTTTTCTGTAACCTGGTTTTTTGGCTTGTTGTTACAGGCAATAAAAAAAACCAGTATTACCCCCCATACATATATTTTACTTTCCTGCGCTTTCATTTGCTCCCTTCCTTTTATAAGCCAGTATCATTATCCTGATAAACAAATCTCAATTCCAGGACCGGCTCGTTAAACGGATAAACTTTTAGAAGATATTGCTGTCCAGGTACCAGATCCAAATCAGTCAGATTAATCTCGACTTTATTAAAGCCCTGTTGTAGCCTGATTTCCGGAACATTTTTGATCTCAGTATGCCCATTCACAATATCATGAATACTGTATTTGAGTTTAGTAATATTGTAATCATTGCGCAATGAGAACCTTATGGCGCGGTTGGCGATATAGTAATTTCCATTTATCAAGAGCTTTAATTCACGGAAACTATCTCCCGGTGGCAAGGCCTTAACTTCCTTGCATTTTACCGTAAACTCCCAAATTTCAGACTTTGAAATAATCAATCCTTTTTGATAAGCAATTACCTGCCAGAAATAGGTCTTACCTTCCTGTAATTCAGGATTTGCAGCAGGATAATTGATCCGGTTTGAGCTGATATTATCCAGCAACAGAACTGGCTTTCTCATGATCAGGTCTTCTACCCCCTGATCATCACCTTTTTTCTCTGTAAGGATCAGCCTATAACGCATATCCTGACTAAAGGGCACCGGAGGCTGCCAGCTGAGTGAGGGTCTTTTTTTCACATAAGGTATCGAGATGTTCCGGGTCCAGCAATGCAATAGGTACCAGGGGTTGAACTTCCCCATCAAAACAATCTTCCTGTTCATTGAACAGTGATTTATCAGTTGGAATATAGCGGAAGCAGAAAGAATATTCAGCTGGAGGGAAATTCCTGGTCTGGCTTACAATGGCACCATAGTTACTTGTGGAAAAATTAAACAGACTCCGGCTGAATACAGTTCTGGGGAAATTATTTATTCCAGGGTTGAAAGAATACTCGGGAGTTGTAACAGTCAATACTACAGACTGTGTCCTGATTGCAGTAACAACAATAACAATCCTGCCAGGCATTTTACTAACACCCCTGTTCAATACCTGAAATGAACCCAGCCCATCTGCACTCCTTCCATAGATTTCGGGAATAAATGTAAAACTAAGCTGACTGTAAACAACTGTATTTACACAAAGCAGGAATATATATAATATGATCCTTCTCATTTTGTGTTATTAAAACCTGTAGTTTAAAGATGAACTGATAAAAACCTGGTTCGCCAGCTCCGGCCTGATTATTTTCAATGCTTTTTTAAAATTTAAATCAATATCAAAGTCCATTTTTTTCATTACGGTACCGCTAATCTGCTGCCTGAACCCCAATTGTGTATTCCAGCCGGTATTACTGATATAGCCTGCTCCAGTGCTCAATCTGATCTTATCACCCAATGAATAACTATAACAGATTTCACCATTGAATTGGGAAGTATTGAAATAATAATCCTTGTTATCCGACTTATTCATCAGTAAGTTTAGCGTGATAATATCCTTTTTCAATTGAAGGGTAGATATTTGACTCAGTGACCAGGTTTTACTGCTGTAATTGCCGCCCGTTAGCAAGGGAATATCAAACTGCTGGCCGGAAATGCTGAAATAATTATTTATCTTTTTACCATTCAGTTTAAACAAATAGCTGGCATCTGCCTGAATACTGTAATTATTTCCATGATCCTGGCTGGCAGTACCTTTTTTGAAAGAATACCGATTCTGCCGGTAACTCAGACTTACTTTATTATACCTGTTGATTTTGTAGTTCGCCTGCAGGTTATTGGCGAAACTGGAGTAGGTGTAAAATTTATCGGGGTCGAGTCGCTGGAAACGGTAATCCGCCTTGTATCTTACTGTCAGTTTTTGTTTAAACAGTTTTCTGCTCACGCTAAGCCCGGCCCGATCTTCTCCTTTGCGTACCAGCATATCTCCCGGGTTACTATAGCCCAAACCTGCCTTTTTTAATACAACCTGGATATCCGTTTTTAACAGATTCCCTTTATAATCAACTGATGCCGCATAATTTGAGGTTCCCCGGCTGCTGAAAATATCTCCAAACACATTTTCTTTCTGCGCCGAACTATCACCTGAAGCACTATTTCTATACCCACCAAATGATTTTGAAATGCCAATACTTATTTTTTGGTTGTTACTTAAATCAAAAGCGGATCGCCAGGTAATCACCGCATCTCTGCGAGCTGGTGCTGAGAGGTAGTTTGTACTGAGCATTCCCGGGTCCATCATACCAAATTCAGGAGAAATACGAAAGTCATAAAGATTGATTGACAGCGCTCCCTTCATACTACTGTTCCACCCTGTTCCCATTTTCATCCCTGTCATTCGGGAATACTCTGATGAAACAAAACTGTTTAATCCCGCCTGCAACCAGGGGTTGATATTGTTATATCCATTCCCCTGGGTCAATCCAAAAGATGACTTATTGGAGGTAAATTCTGTATTCACTCCATTGTTAATGATATCCCTGAAATTCAATTCCCCACCACTCAAGGGGTTACTTCCTATATCAAGCCTGGTAATATTCAGAAACAGCCGTTGAAGGCTGCTTAAGCTGGCCTGCTGTTTTACGATATCAACAAGACTGGAAGGCTTTTTTAGGTATCCGCCAAAACTACTTGCCGTGAAAGGAAGATGAGATCGAAGTTCTTTTACTACCGGGTTCCCGTCGAATTTTGATTTCCATTCAACAATTCTTTTATAAATTTTCTCCAGGGCTTCCATTTTTTTAACCCCTGCTAAAATTTTTGTTTTTTCTGGCGCTGTACCAGCCTGCTCTTGCAGCAACGGGTTGGCCCCAGGCAGCTGCTGTTGACTTAACTGGTATTCACGAAGCACTTCCTCTGGAATCAGCCGGGATTGCAATGATGCCAAATCGTTGACAGAGATATCCGTAATGGAGCCCGGAATCTGTAAAACCTGATTAAATTCTGCCTGGTATTCCTGTTGAATTTTCTGAATTTCCTGCTTCAGTGAGTTCTCGTACTGAGTTTTTACTTTGTTGATCCTCGATAAAACAGTATTCAGGATTTTTTCCGGATCGATTTTTTCACTGACTAATTTTTGGACTTTATCAAGATATTGCCGATGATTAAAATTGAATTTGGTATACCTGTTTAACGGCGTGTTATAAAATGTATATTGACCATTATTACCGGAGAAACGAAAATCAAAAGGCAAAGAAGCAAAGGTTAATGTAGTGCCGGCATTTATACTATATATATATTGTACTGACTGAAATGAACCTGTAGCAATACCCGTAGTATCCCGGATATAGTCAACATTTGTGTTTAAATAGAGATTCGTCAGTCTGACCCCGGCTGGTTGCCCTTTAAAAATATTTACTTTTTCACTTAAGTCCCGAATCAATTCTTTCCCTGGCCTCAGAAAAGTATCCAGCAGACTCTTCCCCTGGGAAACCACTTTACCCGCAGCTATGTTTACTTCTTTAAATTGATTTACCGGGAATGTAGCTGTCACTATGGAAGAAGTATCCCTTGACACATTTTGCCCGGTCAAAGGGAAATAGGATATTCCTGTATAAACAATAAGAAATAATCTTTTAAAAACCATCGCTTACATGGTTGAAAAATTAATTCGAATTACATTCCAATCCATTTACAAATGGGCTTTGAAACCATAAGTATTAAAACTGAGTTCACCGGGTGTCGGAGGAAGATGGCAATTAAAGAGGCACAATAAGACAACTGTCTTCTTGTACGATTTCTCTCATCAATTTCTAAAGTAAACCAAATATGTATTGTAGCGTCTTGACAAATGTCAAGAAATAGATTGCCGTCTGCGATAAGCAGAACGTAGACGACTGAGTGTTTCATCACTCATTCCAAGGTAAGAAGCGATATATTTCAATGGAACACGTTGGATTAAACTAGGATGATTTTCCTTAAAAAACTCAAAGCGCTTAACAGTTGTTAGCCCCCTGAACATTTGAGTACGTATCTCTGCCTGACAAAATGAATACTCCACCTGCTTTCGACCGATGACATTAAAGATGGGAAAGTCCCGGTATAAACGGGTGATATCTTCAAAACTCAGATAAACTGTTTCACAATCCTCCATAGCTACAATGTATTCATTGCTGGGCTGTTGCCGGTAAAAACTAAGCCAGGAAGTAATAATGAATCCTTCTTCCATCAGCCTTGATGTCACTTCCTTTTTTTCAAGCAGGTAATATGATCGGGCTAACCCTTTCGCTAAAAAGAATGCTCCATGGCATACCTGACCTTTACGGAGAATATGCTCCCCTTCTGAAAAAGTTTTAACTTCTGAAAAAGCATGGATACTTTGAATAAGAGGTTCTGGCATTTGATCAGGAATGACCAGCCCATTCAGCCGGTCGATCAGGAGTTGCACCATAAGTGTAGTTTTTGGTATGTGTCATTTCCAGTCCCGCAAAATCCAAGCCTGAAATTGCAGACAAATTAAATTACACTATTGCTGCATGATTTCATGATATGAATCAAGTCATTCTTTAATTTGGAGTAGGTTTACTAATACAAACAAGTGTTTATCCAAAGAAGAGATACGCCAGCACGATCGAGGTAATGATGCCCACCAGATCAGCCAGCAGCATGGTACCGATTGTATAACGGGTATTCTTAACCGAAACGGCTCCATAATAAACGGCCACCACATAAAAAGTAGTATCACTGCTGCCCTGGAGGATACAGGCCAGGCGGCCGGCAAAACTATCCGGACCAAAACTCCGCATCGTATCCACCATCATCCCCCTGGCTCCGCTCCCACTCATGGGTTTTACCAGCGCGGTGGGTAAGCCATCCACAAACTGAGTATCTGTACCCAATGCAGCAAACATGTTTTTGATACCATCAATAATCACATCAAATGTGCCGCTGGTGCGCAGCAGACTGATCGCCACCAACATCCCCACGAGGTAAGGGATGATCCTGATCGCGACTTCAAAGCCGCCCTTCGCGCCTTCAATAAAAGCATCGAAGATGTTGATCTTTTTATAAATGCCGCCCAGTACAATCAATAAGAAAATCAGCAGGATCAGACCGGTGCTTAGTTGTTCTGAAAAAATATTGACTCCTACTGTATTTAATGACGTGATAAACCAAACCAGCCCGGCCAGTACCGCAGAAATGCCCAAGACCCAGGTGAGGATGGCTTTCTGAAAAATATTGATCTTCTGTTTCCAGGATACAATGAACATGGCAGCCAGGGTTGCCACAAATGTGGCAATCAGACTGGGTAGAAAAATATCGGTTGGATTGGCTGCCTTCAGGATTTTTCCATCAATCACAGCGGTTGTACTGGCTCTTACAGCGATCACAGCTGTTGGAATAAGGGCAAGACCTGCCGCATGCAAACAAAGGAACATGATCTGCGCATTGCTCGCCCTCGTTTTATCAGGGTTCAATTCCTGCAAACTTTCCATGGCCTTGATCCCAAACGGAGTGGCAGCATTATCAAGCCCCAGCATATTCGCGCTGAAGTTCATCATGATATGCCCGTTGGCCGGATGGTTTTTAGGAATATCGGGAAATAGTTTGGAAAAAAATGGCCATACAATTCTGGATAAAAATCGAATCCCCCCTGCTTTTTCTGCAATACTCAGAAATCCCATGAACAAGGCCATGATTCCAATAAGCCCAATACAAATTTCTACAGCCGCTTTACAGGTGGCAATCACCCCATCAATGGGTTTTTGCTTTCTGCCAAGAATATACTCACTGGAAACAATACGGGCAGCGGGAAACTTTGCCTGCATCGCCCGCTCCTCACTCCCCGGTTCATTGGCCATGGGGTTATCAGAAATGATATAACGTGTATCCTCATCCGCTTTTTCCTGGCGCTTATAGCCATAAGGTTTCATGGCTGATTCAAGTCCAGTGGCTACTTCTGCTGTAGTAGAATCCCCGGCATAAAAATATTTGAACTCATCCTTGGCCGTGCCTGAAACCATTCTCCCGAAAATATCATCCCGGCTGTCCTGAAAAATAAAACGGCCCCCTGCCACCAGTAAGGCAATGATGATAAACGCCGACCATATCCTGCTTAAAGCCATAAAGGGATGATGTTTAGAGTTTTAAGTTTCAGATTCCAGCTTTGAAGTTAAGGAGTTTCAGACCGAATACCAGCCGGTTTTTTCGTATCTTCGCGCCTCGAAAAAATTGGGGAGAGAGCGGATTGGGTATTGGGTAGTGACTAACTAACTTTCGGTCTTACGGACTTCCCGACTTTCGGACTAAAAACTAAACCATGGCATTACAGGCAGGCATCGTTGGACTTCCAAATGTGGGCAAATCAACCTTATTCAATGCAGTAAGTAATAGCGCCAAGGCACAGGCCAGCAATTACCGCTTCTGTACCATTGATCCCAATGTGGGATTGGTGGATGTACCCGATCCACGACTGACCAAACTGGCTGAGTTGGTACTGCCCAACCGGACGGTACCCACGCAAATTGAAATTGTGGATATTGCCGGATTGGTTAGAGGTGCCAGCAAAGGAGAAGGCCTTGGTAATAAATTCCTGGCCAATATCCGGGAAGTGGATGCCATTATTCATGTGATCCGTTGTTTTGAAGATGAAAATATCCTTCGTGATGAAGGCGCCATCAACCCGGTTGGTGATAAAGAAATTATTGATACCGAACTGCAGTTAAAAGACCTGGATGCAGTAGACAGAAAAATTCAGAAGTCTGAGAAGCTGGCTAAATCAGATCCCAAACTAAAGGCCGAACTGGAAATCCTTCAGCAATGCAAGGCCCACCTGGAAAAAGGAAAAAGCATCCGGGAACTCGGACTCAGCAAGGATGAAAAATCAGCCATTGCTGATCTTTTCCTGCTGACAGACAAACCAGTACTCTATGTAGCCAATGTGGATGAAGCCTCCATGCATACCGGTAATAAATTTTCCGATGCGCTGAAAGCAGCCGTAGCCAGTGAGGATGCCGAGGTAATCATCATGAACAATTCCATTGAAGCACAGATCTCCGAAATGGATAATGCAGATGACAAGCAACTGTTCATGGAAGAATATAAAATGAAAGAACCTGCACTGGACCGCCTGATCCATTCAGCCTACCGCTTACTGAAGCTCTTTACTTACTTTACGGCCGGTGTTCAGGAAGTCCGCGCCTGGACCATTCATGAAGGCTGGAAAGCACCCCAGGCTGCCAGCGTGATCCATACTGATTTTGAAAAAGGATTCATCAAGGCAGAAGTGATCGGCTATGATGACTTTATCAATTTCAAATCAGAAGCCGCCTGCCGCGAAGCCGGAAAACTCCGCATCGAAGGAAAAGAATATGTGGTGAAGGATGGGGATGTGATGCACTTTAGGTTTAATGTCTGATGAATTTAGAACAGAAGAACAGGGGGTGGAGATTTTAGGGGGGGGGGGGATTGTGAACGCTGTCCATTTAAAGTATCACCCTTCTTAAATGCAGCAATATTTCATTATTCCTCATTTCTTGTTCTCGTCGGAAGGATGGGGATGTGATGCATTTCCGGTTTAATGTCTGATGAATTTAGAACAGAAGAACAAGGATTGAAGATTTAAGAAGGCGTCTGAATTGTAACGCTGTCCATTTAAAGTATCACCCTTCTTAAATGCAGCAATATTTCATTATTCCTCATTCCTTGTTCATCTGTTCTACGGTTCAAAAGAGTGCGGTGATTCCAGCCCTGCCCAAATGAACCGTTCTGGCCGTGCCGGCCTTTCTACCATCATATGTAAAACTCAGTTCCAGGTTATTCATCAGTCTTTTGGAGAAGCTGAGATTCCAGAGATAATTTTTACCGGGTAATAATCCATCCAGCATGATATAGCTGACCGTTGTACTGACGGGATAATCATATCGGATGCTGTTGAGTGTGAATTTACCGCTGACCGAACTGTTTTGCAGGATATTGTATTTGGATTCCAGGTTGATGGAATGCGACACCGATTTTTCACCCCCATACAAGGGCAGGTTCTTTTTGGTATCAAACCGGTAACCGGACACAATCCTGAATTTGGTACCACTGATAAAAGTGAACAAGGGTTCGGCACTGTAGATGGCCAGATCAAAATTCCGGTTAGCAAACTGGGGCGTAAATAAAGCATTGGCTCCTTTCCTGCCATTCAGATTAAATTGCATACTTCGGCTGATATTCCAGCGGAACTTCATGGTCCAGTCGTTCAGTTTTCGGCTTTCATACCCATAGGTAAGCAGGGATTTACCACTATTGCGAAGGTTGCTGAAATCCACGCCCCATTTACTGCTGAAACGGTTATAGGAAAGGGTATTCAGCAGGATGGTATTGAGAGTGATGAGGTCATCACTGTTGACACTGTACTTAAAAGGATTGAATTCAAAACTTCCGCTGGATACTGATTTCTTATTGATCTGCATTGAACTGATCAGCATCAGCTTAGAAATAAATTTCCGGAACCCTTTCAAATCAGGCGAACTAAGCAGGGATCGTGGAGAAATGGTCAGGCTGTAATTGAATGTGATATAATTCGCTTTTATAAAGTCGTTGGTAGGCGTAAATATCCGGATATATTTTGCCTGATCCGGAAAGGCAGCAATTTCAAATTCATTCAGCTGCTGAATCCCATCGCTATTATAATCAATCCAGGCAAACTGACCGGTTCCTGCAGGCACTTCCAGGTAGGCAAAATCCCGTCGTTGCTCCTGCCCCGCTCCCACTTCATATAGTAAGTTGCCGGTAAGCAATCCCTTCCATTCATTCATCACATACTCCACCCTGCCTAAAATGGTTTCATCTTCTTTTTGCTTTGATACAGTGCTATCATACACTTTCAGTTTCCGGAAAGTCGTATTGAGGTACAATTGTCTTTTGGGATTGGCCAGTAATTCAGTCTGCAGGTTGAGATTCAGGCTTCGGTCACCCCTTATAAATTGCTTCAGCAGCGGATACTTGTCTGATCTGGTAAAAAAGCTGATCCGGTGCCGGTTCTTTTTGGAATCACTGGATTGAAGGTATGCGGTGTAGATATCAAACCAGAATGCCAGGGGCAGCAATGTATCAGATACCTTATCCCTGTTATTGTTTTTCTCGAGCGAATAATTGAACCCGAGTCTCCATTTATCAAATGCTTTCAGTTCTTTACTGATATCTATCTGCGGTCGTACAAAAGCACCGCGGGTATTACCTGCCGTAAAACTGGTGAACACCAACTGGCTGTTCACCTGCCATCCTGCGGCATTGATGGAATGGATGACCTGCTGCTGAAAACCGGAATAATCATCGCTCCGGTGATAATTCGTGAACTGAAATTGGGCTGTATGACTTTTAGCATCCCTTAGTTTAGCTGTGGCCCGGATGATTTGTTCATCCACCGGTACCGGAACAACCTGCAGATCGAGACCCCAGTCGCGGGTAAACTCCACATTACGTAGTCTTTCCAATGGTCTGAATTGCTTATTCACAAATTCATAATCAAGTCCGGTGGTCAGCTGCAGTTTATTGGAATTGGAAAATGTATGATCATGACTCAACTGTAATTTACCGGCCCACCCCCTGTCATCACCATCATCTTTGGTTGAAAAAGTATTGACATCATTATTACTTGTGGCAATCTCTGCTTTTAAAATGGTACCGGGTTTTATTTTATAGTCCATCCCCAGGTTAACGATCTGCTGCCTTTTAGGTGCTACCAGAATCTGAACAGGTTCGAATTGCCCTTGTTTTACAGCGCCAACCGGTGCTACATAGCGATATACTTTTCCATTGGCACCATTGAAATCGGGTATATAGTTTCCCTTGCCAATGCCAAGTTCCACAAAAGAAAGGTTATAACGGGCCAGCAATGGATCAGTAGAATAACGATAAAAAGAATCCGCACCCGGCGTCACTATTACTTTTTCATAGAGTATTTTTCCTGCGGCAAATGTATCAATAATGGCTGCCGGGTAATAAGCCCTTTGCACACTATCACCCAGAGCGGTGAGGAATTGTTTCATATCATCATCCAGTACCTGGTTGATCGAAGAATTCTTTGCATCACTGTTCTGAAAGGCACCGAGCCGGAGGGTCAGTTTGCTGCCGATGTCAAGTTCCTGTGACAAGTATAAGTTTGCATTCAGGTAATTGCGGTCCGCATATTCAAACTCCACCTGTACCCTGCTGTCTTTGGTGATCATTCTTTTGGGCGTGAAAGAGATTTCTGCTGTATTATAATTGATCACATAATCCTGGTCTTCTCCCCTTTGCAATAACTGGCCGTCATAAAATACCCTTTCCGTATTGGCCAGGATGATAAAAAAGAATTCGTTATTGGCTCCCCTTAAACGGTAGGGTCCCTGATTCCCTTCCAGGGTTGTCAATATATTCCTTGTGAATTTTCCCTTGGCCACAGAACCGCTGACCAGGGTCTTGGATTGGAGGTTCTTTGATAGTTTATTTTTAGTCTGAAAGGAAATACCCTGCAGTCGTTTATAAAAACTCAGAAAATAGGATTGATTCTGCCTTAAATCAATATCACCAAGATTCAGTTGCCAGCCTTTCTTTTTGAACTGCAGGTACACCTGGTCAAATTCATTGAGTTGTTGGGTATTGCCATCCGGCTGTATTGGAATATTATTATCGGTAATTGCAGCCTGTATCTCAATACTATCACCCAGCATCCCGCTCAGTTGCAGATTAAAGGTTGAATTGAGCACAGCATCCTGGCTATTACCAAAACCTACCTGCCGGCCAAAGCTTCCCTCTGCTTTTAAAGTCCCAAAATCAAAAATGCCTCTTTGTGCATTACCGGAACCATTGTTAAACTCAAAAGGAGTGACATAAAATTTTGTCTTTACACTATCATATGTCATCCGGCTGGTGACTGCATTCAGTTTAAATGGAAATACCCGGTAGCTGATTTGAATGCTATCGAATACAGGTTTTCTGTTCCAGACCAATATGGCATTGACCAGGTCGATCTGGTAATCAGCCGCAATGATATCTTTTATCTGAACAGAGCCCGGGATGATACTGAGTGTGTCAAGGCGAAGCGAATCGCCTTTGACAGCCATTTGCCTGAATCGCAGATTGGGGCCATTGCTGGTATTGCCTGCAGGTACCTGTGCATCGGCATGGATGCAAAACAGGATGAACATGAAAGGCAGGGATATTATTCGCAACCAATGCAATAGCAGGGAGTTTAACTCAAAATCGCAAAATTCGACCTTTTATTGCAGGAAAGTTACCCCCTGCTGTTAATTCAGCTAAAAAGAGGAAATTTGGAGATCATCGATCCATCCATGCTGATGCATTACAAAATGAAATACTTCCTGATTCTTACTTTCTGCAGCGTGATTTTCATTGAAGCCGGCGCACAAAATAATCATCATCACTGGAAGGCAGAAGCAGCGCTTCAATTTCCTGTTGGTCTGTTTGGAGAAACTCATTTTCCCGGGGCTTCTATTGCCATGGAATATGGCAGGATTCCATTTGGTCAGACAGACAGCACCCAACCCCGTCAAAAAACAGGCCTGCTCTTAAGAGGCGCTTTACATCATTACCTGGGTCGACAGGTGACGGTTAGTAATGCGGATTTTAAATACAGGGGTTATTCCGTCTTTGAATTATATACAGGTTTGGCCTGGAACTGCCGCAGAAATCTTCAAGTGGCCATCAGTGGAGGACCCGCCTTGAGTTATTACCGGAGTAATATCCGGTTCAACCTGGGAGCAAGGGCTGCTGCCAATTATTTTTTAAACTCCAAATGGGGAATTGGTTCAGCCATTTCCGTATTGAAGGAAAATGGAGCAGACCCATTGGCTGCTCTTTCGATAACCGGGGTTTACCGCTTTTGAGTTATTCCGCTGTAGCGGCACCCATGATATACTCCCTGTTCAGGCGTGCAATATTTTCAATGCTGATGCCTTTCGGACAAACGGCTTCACAGGCTCCTGTATTGGTACAGGCACCAAAACCTTCTTTGTCCATCTGAGCCACCATATTCATGGCACGTGATTTTCTTTCCGGATCGCCCTGGGGTAAGAGTGCCAGGTGAGATACTTTTGCCGATACGAATAAGAGGGCTGAAGAATTTTTACAGGCTGCTACGCAAGCACCACAACCGATACAGGCCGCAGCAGCAAAAGCCGCATCAGCCTTATCTTTTTGAACAGGTATTGCATTGGCATCCACGGCATTGCCGGTGTTGACTGAAATATAACCTCCAGCCTGGATAATGCGATCAAAAGCAGTTCTGTCCACCACCAGATCCTTGATAACCGGGAAGGCATTGGCCCTCCAGGGTTCAATGACGATGGTATCTCCATCTTTGTAGGCACGCATGTGGAGCTGGCAGGTGGTATTCTGGTGCCAGGGGCCATGGGGTCGGCCATTGATATACATGGAACACATGCCACAGATTCCCTCGCGGCAATCATGGTCAAATGCGATGGGTTCTTTACCATCCCGGATCAGTTCTTCGTTCAGCACGTCGATCATTTCCAGGAAAGACATTTCTGAAGAAATATTCTTCACCGGGTAGGTTTCAAATCCACCCCGATCATCTTTGTTTTTTTGTCTCCAGACTTTTAAAGTCAGGTTCATTGTGTAGTGTTCCATATCTGTCCACTGGGGAAGTGATAATGTTTGAAAATTGTGGAAATGATTCAACACCCCCCATTCAAAAAAAAAAAAAAACACTTTAAAAAGGGGGGGGGGGGGGTTTTTCCCCCCCCCCCCCCCGGCCCCGGCCCCCCCGGGGGGAAAAAAAAAAAATAAAAAAAAAACCCCCCCTCCCCCCCCCCAAATTTTAAAAAAAAAGGGGTGGGGGGGGGGGGGTTTCCCCCCCCAAAAAAAAAAAAAAAAAAAATTTTTTTCGTGGGGGCCGCGCCCTTTTTTTTAAAAAAAGGCCCCCCTTCCCCCTGGGGGGGGGCCCCCCCCCCCGGCCCCCCCCGGGGCCCCCCCCCCCCCCCCCCCCTCCCAAAAAAAAATATTACAAAACCGAACTACTCCAATCCAACTTTAAGCCCTTTAAGGCTTTGGGGTTTAAAAAAACCCCCCTTTTTTCCCCCAAAAAAGAAGGGGGAACGGCCTTTTAAACTGGGCCCTTTTTTTTTTATTTTCAATTATTTATAGCTTCTCTGCGTCGGCTTCGCCACTTCAAACTGCAATGCTTCTTTGTGCAGTTCCCATTCACTCTCACCTTTAAACTGCCAGGCTGCCACATAAGCATA
Organism: Chitinophagaceae bacterium; assembly: GCA_016720745.1. Lineage (GTDB taxonomy): Bacteria > Bacteroidota > Bacteroidia > Chitinophagales > Chitinophagaceae > JJ008. The sequence goes on from JADKKA010000022.1 coordinate 1,184,413, forward strand.
GTTGTCATCATCCCTTTTGGCTTCTCCTTCTTCGGTCTGGCTTTCTTCCCGGAAATGTCCGCCGCAGCTTTCATTGCGATCAAGGGCATCGCGGCACATCAGTTCACCGAGTTCAATAAAATCAGCTACCCTTCCTGCTTTATCCAGTTCCGGATTCATTTCACTCACGGCACCGGGTATGCGCAGATCGCTCCAGAATTCTTTTTTCAGCGCTTGTATTTCGGCAATTGCTTCTCTTAAACCTTTTTCGTTCCGGGCCATTCCGCATTTCTCCCACATGATCTTACCCAAACGTTTGTGGAAGCTTTCCACGGTTTGCTTTCCTTTGATGCCGATTAGGGTATTGATGCGGTCACTTACTTCTTTCTCAGTGGCAATAAAAGCAGGATGATCCGTTGGGATCGGCTTGGTAGCAATATCATCTGCCAGGTAATTACCCATGGTGTAGGGAATCACAAAATATCCATCAGCCAGTCCCTGCATCAGCGCAGATGCTCCAAGCCGGTTCGCGCCATGGTCACTGAAATTGGCTTCACCCAATGCATACAATCCTTTTACGGTGGTCATCAGTTCATAATCCACCCACAAACCACCCATGGTATAATGCACGGCGGGATAGATCCGCATGGGAACTTCATAGGGATTCTCACCGGTGATCTTTTCGTACATGTCAAAGAGGTTCCCGTATTCTTCTTTCACCACTTCCTTACCCAATGCAATCAGGGTTGCTTCATCGGGATGATCGATTCCTCTTTTATTAGCTTCCGTTTTTCCGTATTTATTAATCAGGTTGAACTTGAAATCGAGATAAACCGCCTGACCGGTAGAACCTACTCCGTATCCGGCATCACATCTTTCTTTGGCAGCCCTGGAAGCCACATCACGGGGAACCAGGTTACCAAATGCCGGGTATCTTCTTTCGAGATAATAATCCCTTTCTTCTTCCGGAATCTCATTGGGCTTGCGTTTGTCGCCCTGTTGTTTGGGTACCCAGATACGACCATCGTTCCGCAATGACTCTGACATAAGGGTCAGTTTGGACTGATGATCACCACTCACCGGAATACAGGTTGGGTGAATCTGCGTAAAGCAGGGGTTTCCGAAGAAAGCGCCTTTTTTATGTGCTTTCCATGCGGCAGTCACATTACTGCCCATGGCATTGGTTGATAAGTAAAATACGTTACCATAACCACCGGAGCAAAGCAATACGGCATGACCAAAATGTCTTTCCAACTCACCAGTCACCAGGTCCCGGGCAATAATCCCTCTGGCTTTGCCATCGATGATGACCACATCCAGCATTTCGTGCCGGGAATACTGTACTACATTCCCCAATGCTACCTGTCTTTCCATGGCCTGGTAAGCACCAATCAGCAATTGTTGTCCGGTTTGACCGGCTGCATAAAAAGTTCTTTTCACCTGGGTACCACCGAAGGAACGGTTATTCAACAATCCGCCATATTCCCGGGCAAAGGGTACACCCTGTGCCACACACTGGTCAATGATGTTTACACTGACTTCAGCCAGCCGATGCACATTCGATTCGCGGGCGCGGTAATCACCTCCTTTTACGGTATCATAAAACAGACGGAAAACTGAATCACCGTCATTCTGGTAATTTTTGGCAGCATTGATCCCTCCCTGGGCGGCAATACTATGTGCCCTGCGGGGGGAATCCTGGAAACAAAATGCCTTTACTTTATAGCCTAACTCTCCCAGTGCCGCTGCGGCAGAAGCACCGGCCAGACCGGTACCAACCACAATCACTTCCAGTTTTCTTTTGTTGGCCGGGTTCACCAGTTTGCAATGGCCCTTGTAATCTGTCCATTTGTGTTCAAGGGAGCCGGCGGGAATTTTTGAATCAAGCATAAACTTTATGGTTTGTCCGCCTCATCATTCCGGCGGTATACTTCAAATGTATTAAGGTGATCACTGACAGTGACCTGTTTTATTTCAACCAGCCCAGGTAAAAACTGACGGGCATCAGGGCGAATGCGAGGGGTACAATCACTGAAAAACCCAACCCCATTAACTGTAATAAAGACAGGTATTTTTTGCTGCTGACACCCAGGGTACGGAAGGCGCTCTGGAAACCGTGCAAGAGGTGCCAGGCCAGAGAAATACATCCCAGGATATAAACCACCACCACCCATTCAATCTGGAACACTTCTTTCATTTCCTCATATAGACTGATCTCAGGTCCGAGCAGCCATCCCTGGTTGCTGCGGTTGGGAACCCAGAAATGAGCGAGGTGAATGATCAGGAAGATCAGGATCAGGGTACCCAGTAAGCCCATACTGCGACTATACCATTTACTGCCTTTATTTCCCATCGCCACTGCATAGCCTTTCTTTCTTTTGCTGCGGTTCTGCATCTCCAGCATGATACCCTGAATGATATGCAGGAGGATGCCTGCCATCAGTCCAATTTCCAGGATACGGGGAACAATATTGGACCCCATGAAGTGTGCACCGGCTTCAAACATTTTACCCCCATCATTGGCCCAGATGGTGGCGTTCAGCGCTACGTGTACGATCAGGAATAAAATCAGAAAAATACCCGTCAAAGCCATCACCCATTTTTTGCCGACGGAGGAGGTAAACATTTCAGACCATTTCATCAGTTTATCTTTTGGTTTTTAGCCTGATATTTTGAACAACCATCTTTCTTCATCCCAAAACATTTGACAGGACCTGTTGTTCAATTCATCAGCAATATGATCAATGGGAGGAATTTAAATTTTGGCAAAAATACTACCAGATGATGAAAAACCGTCAAAAGTTTTATCCTTCAATGCTGAGGGGATATTTTTTCGGGAATTGCTTTCAGAAGGTTGAAGAAGGCTGATATGATTTTAATCAGTTTACCGGTAATACCGGACCTTCCCCGGGTAAATAAAAATTCTTTGGCAGGTTTTTAACCGTTCAGCCGGGCGGCTAATTCACTATCGATTTTTTTAAACAGGTGAAAGGGTTTGTAGGTTCTCCAGTTCAGCAATTCCATCATTTCGATGTAGCGGTTCAGTTTGGCATGTTTAAAATCATACTGGGTCTGTTCCGGCATATTTAAACAAACCACCCAGCCATATTCGTCCGATACTTCTTCATAGAGTTCTTCATAATAGTCTCTGCCATCACTGTGAAAATTCAGGACATTCTCTCCCACCAGGATGAATTTGTAGATGCCCTCATACATGAATTTTTCCAGCACTTCCCGTTTCAGCTCCATGATATCATTCTCGATGGCATCATTCCATTCCCCGATCAGTTCAATGACCGCATACTTTTCTTCGTAATCGGCCAGTAATACTTTCAGGTAAAGGGTACGGCTGCCAAAATCATCCCATTGGGGATGGATGTAGAAATTATAGACGGTTTGGGAGAATTCAAACTCTGAGTAGGTTCTGCCATAAAAAGGCGAGCGCTGGTCTTCCTCGCTGATATAGATATGCCGCCAGTTATAAAAAGGTTCTATGTCCTGCATACGTCAATACAAAATTAACGCATGTGGTTTTAAATCCGCAGCATTTCAAATAATGCCTTGAGCAGGATGAAGCCGAAGATCAGAAAAAGTCTTTTCCGGTTCCTTCCCCCCTCCCTGTCTTCAATAAAAAACAGGTATCGCATAGGGAGATAAAAGAAAACAAACAAAGCAGCCAGGAAGAAAAACAGGAAGATAATGGTACCGATACTTTTTTTATCTACCCTGTCCAGCATCCCCATGATCCCTTTTTCCCAGAATATAAAAGATATAATGGATACACCTGCCACCAGTAATATATCCGCCAGCATTTCCTGCCGGTAAAGACGAACCGGATCGGGTGCTTTGTCAAAGCGACGATTTAATTTATTCCGGTAGGCCAGCCAGGTGCCGAAAGTGGATAAAAAATTAGCAGATACAATCACCTGCCAGCTGGCCGACTCCCCTTGTTTAAAAGCCGGCATTCCGATTAGGGACCTGAAGGCGGGCTCCGATACAATGACCATGAAGAAAATGATAAACCAATGGCCGATCACCAGGAATATAACATAAGGAACCGGTCGAATATTTTTTCCCGTAGTGCTTAACCGGTAACTCAGGGGTAAATGTTTGAGCGCAGCTCCAGCCAGGTATAGCAGCAGCGACACCAGCATCATGTTATAGAAAAGTGGCGAACGGATAAAATCCCCCAGGGTGGGGAATGTAAACCCAAGGGTAAAACTGATCAATACGACCAGCCAGTCAAACAGTGCGGCGCGGTTATGATTTAATTTTTCTTTGCTGATGGCCATCGTTGGGTCATACTTTATTCCACAAATATTCCTTCAGGTTTTGGTATCCCGGGGCCATAAATATACTCTGTTTTGGTTGCTGCATCATGGGTTCCAGGCTGGCAGGAATTATTTGTTCTTCTTTTGTATTCCTTTCCACCGCATCAGGGAATTTCACCGGATGTGCTGTTTCGAGGAACATGCCTTTTTGTTCAGGGTGTTTTTGAAGGTAATTAGCAAGGGACAGGTAACCCACGGCACCATGCGGATCGAGTGTATAATGGAATTGGCGAAACACTTCCCCTATCGTTTGTTCAGTGGCCGCATCGGAAATGGTGGCCGACGAGAGTTTATCTTTTAAAAGCGGGAACTGATGGTTGAATATTTCCAGTATCCTTACAAAATTGCTGGGATTGCCTACATCCATGGCATTGGACAAAGTGGGTACGGCTTCCCGGGGTTGCAGGATTTCAGTAGACAGGTATGCTGAAACAATATCATTGACATTACAGGCTGCTATAAAATGCTTCACCGGTAAACCCGATTGCATGGCCAGTATCCCGGCACAGATATTCCCAAAATTTCCACTGGGTACCGCAATCACCGGGGGTTGGTCTTTACACTGCCATTGTTTATAAGCAAAGAAATAATAAAACTGCTGCGGCAACCAGCGGGCCACATTAATAGAGTTAGCGGAAGTAAGAAATAATTTTTGTGTGAGTTCGGGATCCGCAAAAGCCTGTTTAACCATGGCCTGGCAATCATCAAATGTGCCCGATACTTCCAGCGCCTGAATATTATGCCCAAGGGTGGTCAGTTGTTTTTCCTGTACCGGACTTACTTTACCGGAGGGATACAATATCACTACTTCCACTCCTTCCACATTAAAAAATCCATTGGCGACAGCGCCACCGGTATCTCCGGATGTGGCAACCAGGACGGTAATCTTTTCTTTCCGGTCTTTTGTAAAATATCCCAGGCAGCGGCTCATGAATCTGGCACCGATATCCTTAAAAGCCAGCGTAGGTCCATGGAATAATTCCAGGGATGATATCTGATCCGTGACCGGTACCAGCGGAATGGGAAAATTAACTGTCTCACTGACGATCTGAAAAAGTTGCGCCTCATCTATCGTGGCACCCACATAAGGCTGTATCACCCGGAAGGCAATTTCTTCATTGGAATAATCATCCAGGTTACGGATCAATTCCGGATCAACCTGCGGTATCCTTTCCGGAAAATACAATCCCTTATCCGGTGCCTGTCCTTTGATAGCCGCTTCCCTGAAATCAGCCACCGGGGCCTGTTTATTGGTGCTGTAGTAGTTCATTTTGTTTGCTTTTTTCAGTCAACAGTTTTCAGTCTGTCAGTCGACAGTCTATCAGTCTATCAGTCTATCAGTCTATCAGTTCGTAAACCGGAAACGGTAGTTGAATAAACAAACGCTGGGGTGAAGGAACTGTTCTATTTCTCAACCATTCAACTTCTCAACCTCTCAACTACCCAACTCCTCAACTTCTCAACCATTCACCTCCTCAACCTCTCAACTACTCACTCAACTTCCAACCATTCACCTCCTTAACCTCTCAAGCACTCAACTTATCAACTTTCCAACCTATCAACTTACCAACTTTCCAACTTTCCAACCCCTCAACATCTCAACAACTCAACTCCTCAACCCTCACTCCCTCCTTATTAATCGTCGTTACATACGTATTAAAATCAATACCGATCCGGTTATAGACTGCTTTCATTACTGATTCTACTTCCTTAGCTGTCTGTTCATCCTTACTCAGCATAAAAACAGATGGGCCGGAACCGGAGATACCGCCTCCCAATGCCCCGGCTTCTTTACATCCTTTTTTCAGCTCATCAAATCCGGGGATCAGGATGCTGCGAACTGGTTCAATAATTACATCTTCCAGTGAGCGGCCGATCAGGTCATAGTCCTGTTTCATGAAGCCGGTCACCAAACCCGCAATATTGCCCCATTGTTTAATTGCATCTTTGAGTAAAACCTGTTGTTTCAAAATCTGCCGGGCATCAGATGTTCTTACTTCGATCTGCGGATGTACCACTGTTACAAAAAGATCTGGGGCTGGAATCGAAACAATATCTAGGGGATGAATGGAACGGATCAGGCTGATTCCTCCCAGCACACAGGGTGCGATATTATCAGCATGTTTTACTCCGGAAGCCAGTTTTTCTCCGTTCATGGCAAACTGTACAATTTCATCTGTACTGAATATATTTCCCAGCAAATGATTGGCAGCCACCGCAGCCCCGGCAGCACTGGCCGCACTGGAACCAATTCCGCTTCCGGGTTTGATATGTTTTTCAATGCTGATATCGAAACCAAAACGTTTTTCTGTTTTCTCCATAATGGATAGCAGGACAACGCCGGCTACATTCTTTTCCGGTTCTGTTGGCAGATTGAACTGATCCAGGTTCCGGATGGTTACTTTGGGCTCTTCGGTTAAAGTCAGCTCCATGATATCATTCGGTGCTGACAATGCCAGTCCAAGGATATCGAAACCGCAAACCAGGTTGGCCACTGTGCCCGGACTATATACTCTGATTTTTTTCATTTTAATTTTTTGAAGCCCTGATGATATCAGCAAATACTCCACTGGCTGTTACAGCTGCACCGGCTCCGGCTCCTTTGACCACCATGGGTTGTTCCTGGTACCGATCGGTAAAGAACAACACCACATTGTCTTTGCCATAGAGATGGTACAAATCATGTTTCGGATCGATATGCTGCAGACCTACCGAGGCTTTTCCGCCTTCAAATGAAGCCACAAATTTCAATTTGCATCCTGCTTTCACCGCTTCGTCTAACAGGGATTTGAAATGTGCTTCCTCCTTTCCCATCTCCCGGTAAAAGTCTTCCACGGTTCCCTGCATACAGGCGGGTGGCATAAAGGAGTGATTGGTGATATCATCCATTTCTATTTTTACACCCGCTTCACGGGCCAGGATCATGATCTTCCGCATTACATCGGTGCCACCAAGGTCCAGCCTTGGATCCGGCTCGGTATAGCCTTCTTCCTGTGCCTGTCTTACCACTTCTGCAAAGGGCCGGCTGCCATCATAATTATTGAAAACAAAATTCAGGGTACCACTGAGCACGGCCTGAATCTGATGGACACGGTCACCGCTATGGACCAGATCATTCAGGGTGGCAATCACGGGCAAACCGGCGCCCACATTGGTTTCAAAAAGAAAACGACTATTGTATTCTCTGGCGAGGTCTTTTAACTGCCGGTATTGCTGATAAGGGGAAGAAGCTGCTACTTTATTACAGGCCACGACAGCAATACTTTTTTTCAGTAACTGATCATAGACTGCTGCCACTGCATCATTGGCTGTGATATCTACAAAAATGGAATTGCGCAGGTTCCGGCTGATGATTTCATCAATGAAAGTCTGCAGGTTGGCTTTCTCTCCGTTATCCAGTAAGGCCTTCCAGTTGGCGAGGTCGATTCCTTCTTCATTGACCAGCATTTTGCGGCTGTTACTCAGACCGGCGACTTTTATCTGCAGATGGAGTTGTTCCTGCAGAAAATCGAGCTGCTGCTGTAATTGTCCCAGTAATTTAGCCCCCACATTACCGGTTCCGGTGATAAAGAGATTGACCTGTTTGTAAGTGGTTTCAAAAAACTCTTCATGCAATACATTGATTGCTTTCTTTACATCGGCAGTGGCAATCACGGTGGAGATATTTTTTTCAGAGGAACCCTGGGCAATGGCTCTAACATTCACCCCGTTTCTTCCGAGTGCACCAAACATACGGCCGCTGACACCGGTATGGTTTTTCATGTTCTCACCCACGAGGGCAACAATCGAAAGTCCTGTTTCGGTTTTCAGGGGTTCCACTTTCTGCAATGCAATTTCATTGGCAAAAGCTGCATCCACGGCCTGCCTTGCTTTTTCAGCGAGCAGGGTATCGATCCCCACACAGATGGAATGTTCGGAGGAACTCTGGGTAATGAGGATCACATTTATTTTTTCATTGCTGAGGGCTTCAAACAATCTTTTACTAAAACCGGGTATGCCGATCATTCCGCTTCCTTCCAGGCTGATCAGGGTAATATTATTAATACTGGAAATTCCTCTCACAATATCTCCCTTTCCCTCGCTGACAGCTTCAATCACTGTACCTGGATCCTCTGGTGCAAATGTGTTCTTAATTACTACCGGTATTTTTTTACCCATTACCGGCTGAATGGTGGGTGGATAAATGACTTTGGCACCGAAATGTGATAACTCCATCGCTTCCTGATAGGAAATATTCGGAATGATCCGGGCATTGCTGGTGAGCCGGGGATCTGCCGTCATCATGCCGCTTACATCGGTCCAGATTTCGGTAACAGAGGCATTGACTGCTGCCGCCAGAATGGCTGCCGTATAATCTGATCCTCCCCTGCCCAATGTGGTGGTGACGCCGTTTTTATCAGCTGCGATAAAACCGGGGAGCAGGAATAATTGATCTCCGGTATTTTCAAAATATTGGAGTACCCTTTTGTTGGTCTCTTCCACATTTACTTCAGCTGCTGTAAAACCCGAATCGGTTACAATCAGTTCCCGGCTGTCTTTCCAAACAGCTTCGATTCCTGCTGCCTGAAAAGCGGCTGCTATGATTTGCGAAGAAAGCCATTCTCCATAACTGGCCAACCGGTCTTTTGACCGGGGCGTTAGTTCCCGGAGCAGGAAGATACCATTACAGATATCTTCAATTTCATTGCATGATTTTTTGACCAGGCTCAGCAGGGCGCTTTGTGTGGCCACCGGAATCAGTTGTTTCACTGCTTCCAGGTGTCTTTGTTCTACGATGACCAGTTGCTCTTTATAACTTTCTGTTCCTTCTGCTGCGGCTGAAGCGGCCTGCAACAGCATATCTGTGACACCACCCAGTGCAGAAACCACGACGATGGTTTTATCTTTTTTGATTTTCTCCTTTACAATGGCAATGACTTTATTGATATTGGCGGCATTGGCCACTGAAGTTCCCCCGAATTTTAAAACCTGCATGTTGCTGAATTAACGTTGAATGAAAAGTGTTGATCAATAGCAATACAACTTACCCGAAGGTCAGAAGCTATACGCCCGATGGTTAATATGATTTTGTACAACCCTTAACGGGTTGTTGTAATAGTGGTAGTTGTGATGGATGTCATCACTGAAGGAGAGGCAATATGAATGCAATAGTTGACCACTGTTATTAATGGATTGCAATATACAATGCAGAATTGAGAATTTTGATTAAATGGCCAGAGAATCTGCGGCCTTTTTTACGCTGCCATATTGCAACAGGAGTTGCCGGGCTTTTTCGTAATCGCTGATCTTTGTTTTTTCCATCAGCATTTTGGTTCCTCTGTCAACCAACTTATCGTTCGTTAGTTGCATGTTCACCATTTTATTGTCTTCTACCCTTCCCAACTGGATCATCACGGTGGTAGAGATCATATTCAGCACCAGCTTTTGGGCAGTACCGCTTTTCATTCTTGTACTTCCGGTTACAAATTCAGGGCCTACCACTACTTCAATGGGAAAATCGGCTGCTGCACTCACCGGCGAATCAGGGTTACAGGATATGCTGCCGGTTGCAATCCCTCTTTTCCGGCATTCTTCCAGTGCACCGATCACATAGGGAGTAGTACCACTGGCGGCAATACCAATCACCACATCTTTATCTGATACATCGAACTGTTCCAGGTCCTTCCAGCCCTGTTCTTTGTCATCTTCTGCAAATTCAACCGCAGAAGTGATGGCTTTTTCACCACCTGCAATGATACCGATCACCAGTCCGTATGGTACACCATATGTAGGCGGACATTCACTGGCATCCACAATTCCCAAACGGCCACTGGTACCAGCTCCTATATAAAAAAGCCGGCCGCCCATCAGCATTTTATCGGCAGCCGTTTCAGCCAGTCTTTCAATCTGGGGGATGGCTTTTTCAACAGCCATTGGTACCGTCATGTCTTCCTGGTTAATATTCCTGAGCAGGTCACCTACCGACATCTTTTCAAGCTGGCGATAGTGGCTGGTTTGTTCCGTAATTTTTTGAAATGCCATGCGGCTTGCTTTAACTGTGGTATTCGATTAATCCTTCCATGGGTGCTTTGATCACTTTGCCCAGTTCAAATTCGTAACTGTTGCAAAGTTGCTGTAACACATCCTTAAAACCAAATGCAACACTTCCGGTAAAATGCACGGGCAATTTCCATACTTCCCGGTATTTACAAAGATGAATGAAGAAAAAATCATTGAGACCGTCTTCAATGATATTCTCAATCATATAATGCCCCCGGTTCTCTGCCAGGAAGCGGGCAAAACTGGCGAGGTAACGGTTTGGCAAAGGCTTCTTGTAAACATTTTCCAGTATCTCTGCTGTATTGGTGGTATAAGTCAGGTCGAAGCGTCCGCGCAGTTCCTCATCAAAAGTGCCATACAAATAATACTGGATTACTTTCTTTCCCAAATAAGCCCCACTCCCCTCATCCCCCAGTACATAACCCAGACCGGGACTATTCCTTTGTATTTTTTTCCCATCATAATAACAGGAATTAGAACCGGTCCCCAGGATACAGGCCAGTCCTTTTTCATGCCCGCAGAGTGCACGGGCAGCGGCCATCAGATCATGGGTCACATTCACTTTAGCGCCGGGTATCACTTTTTGTAAAGCTTTTTTAACTGATTTGGCATTCACAGGATTCGCACAGCCCGTACCGTAATAATGGATGGCATCAATGGAAACATTCCTGAGTTTAGGCTGAAGCTCCTGTTCCAGCAGGGCAATGATCTGTGCAGTATTGAGAAAATAGGGACTGATTCCCTGTGTATAAATTGTTCTTTTTCTTCCGGCTCCCAGCAGGCACCACTCGGCCTTGGTGGCTCCGCTGTCGGCAATAAGTGTAACCATCGGCATATACTCTTTTGAAATGATCCTTCAACAACAGCTGTTCCGTTCAAATCCAGTAATTTGCGACTTGAAACTGAACCTTTTCAGCAAATTACGCAATTAAAGATATGATGGGGAATAAAAAGTTACAGGTATGGCTGCCACTGTTATTTGCACTGGTGATGATTGCAGGGATGTTCCTGGGTTACCGGTTGGGAAACCGTGGTAACGGCAATGGATTTTTTGCCGGTGACCAGCGCAGTACGCTGCAGGAAGCAATGGACCTGATTCGTTTAAAATATGTGGATTCCGTTCAATTGGATTCGCTGGAAGGCAAAGCTATTGAAGAAATGATGAGTGAACTGGATCCCCACTCCGTGTACCTGCCACCCGTAGATCTGAAGGAAGCAAATGAAGACCTGGCCGGTAATTTCCAGGGCATCGGTGTGGAGTTCAATATTTTCAATGATACCGTGAATCTTGTTTTTGTTATTCCCGGCGGCCCCAGTGAAAAAGCAGGATTGAAAACTGGTGATAAACTGATCCGTGCCAATGATTCAGTATTGACAGGACGCGGGTTTGATGCAGAAGGCGTAAAGAAATACATCCGGGGGCCCGGCGGATCGCAGGTAACTCTTCAACTGATTCGGGATAAAAAGCCCATGACCGTTACCGTTACCAGGGGCACAATTCCTGTATCATCCATTGATGCGGCCTATATGCTGGATAAACAAACCGGTTATATCCGGCTCAATAAATTTTCTGATAACAGCTATGAAGAATTCATGAAGTCAATGGAAGACCTGCAGAAACAGGGACTGCTGCAACTGGTGCTGGATTTGCGCGGGAATGGCGGAGGGTTCATGAATGAAGCGGTGGATATGGCAGATGAATTCCTGGATGGCGACAAACTGGTCGTATACATGAAGGGCGACAAAACCAAAAAAACAGAATACCGCTGCAAACGTCCGGGATTACTGGAAAAAGGTAAACTCGTTGTACTGGTGGATGAATTGTCTGCCAGTGCCAGTGAAGTTCTGGCCGGCGCTTTGCAGGATTGGTGCCGTGCAACCATTATCGGCCGCAGAACATTTGGAAAAGGACTGGTACAGCAACAATACCCGCTCAGCGATGGCGCTGCTTTGCGATTGACCATTGCTCGTTATTATACACCCCTGGGCAGAAGTATCCAGCGTTCTTACGCCAAGGGCAAGAAAGTGTACATGGATGAACTCTGGGACCGGTACAATAGCGGAGAAATGTTTTCGGAGGATTCTGTACTGCGTCATCAAAACGGAAAAAAATTCAGTTCTGTCTGCGGCAAATCCTTGTATGAGGGTGATGGCATCACACCTGATGTTTTTGTTCCCATTGATACCAGTGTTACTTACAACCATCTGAATATCTGGCTGGGCAGTACGAAGCTTAACAGTTATCTGTATGAATATTTCATGAATAACCAGGCTGCATTGAATCAGTACAAGAGTGCTGATGCCTATACCAGTGGTTTCCCCGCTACTGCTTTATGGGATGGGTTTTTACAAAAAACGGCTGCTGATTCTGTCAAACCTACCATCTTAAAACCGGTGGAAAAGGAAAGATTGCTTTTACGAATGAAGGCCCTGCTGGCCCGGTACAAATGGAGGAGCAGTGCTTATTTCCAGGTGTTGAACACCACCGATCCGGTGATTCAGAAAGCCATGGAAGCGCTGGCAAAATAAAAAGGCAACCCTTCCGGATTGCCCTTTCTTTGTATTGGTCAATGGTTATACTTTATCCTTGTTATCATCCCACCATTTCTTTTCAATGCGGTAGGATCCAAAGAGACCCATACCTCCCCCAATGGCAATCAGGGAGAAATAGATTGCAGCAATACTGCCATCCTGATGATGCCCTACAGAACCGGGATTGATCACAAAATTATCAAGCATATAGGCCAGGAAGAGTCCTACTCCTGATCCAATGAGCAATAAAGCCCACTTCAGGTTTTTATAAGGTGCCGGGCGGTTGGCAAATTCTTTGGGGTTCATCCCCTTTTCAATCATGGCCAGGTTCTGTCGGGTTCTCAGGTAGTATATGCCAAAGACCATGGCAAATCCTCCGGCAAACATGGTAATCGGTACTAAGGCTTCTGCTGCTTGCATATATTTAATTTTTCGGTTGTTTGTATTCTTTGACTACCGTTCCGCCGGGCGGGTTACCGGTCAATCGAATATTTTTTAAAAAGGTTACAAATACTATGACTACCACCCATTCAATCCGGTTACAGGTCCCTTAATTATCACATGTTCTATAATATAGGTCCCCGACTCATGCCTCCCGACTCCCAACCCTGGTTCTCAAAAAATCCCGACCTTGTACTGTAACCTACAACCAACAAGGAGAGTCCTATACCAAGGATGATGACCGGATATACTGATAATGAGATCATTAGCTTTGTGCTGAATGGTAACCAGGGGGCCTACGCCCAATTGGTGGACCGATACCAGAACTATGTGTTCACCCTTGTTTTGCGTTTGGTTAAAAGCAGGGAGGATGCAGAAGAACTGGCACAGGATGCTTTTGTAAAAGCCTTTAAATACCTGAAAGATTTCAGGGGCGATTCCAAATTCAGTACCTGGTTGTACACCATTGTCAATAATACCTGTATCACTTTCCTTCGGAAAAAAAGGCTGGAAGTGCAATCGCTGGACAATGAACAGGTATTTTCGAGGGCTGATAACCTGGACTCCGGGATGCGATCCGATGCCGTGGAGCATAAATCAAAACAGGCCATGGTGAATGAAGCGATCAAAATGCTGAGTCCGGATGATGCAATGGTGATTACTTTATTTTACAAGGCAGAACAATCCTTGGAAGAAACAGCGGCTGTTTTGGGAATTGAAGTGAATGCGGCCAAAGTGAGATTACACCGGGCCAGGGCCAGACTGAAAGAAAAAATGATCTCATTCTATCCGGAAGAAATAAAAGAATTAAATTAATCAATATGAACCACAACAATACAATGGATTCCTCTTCGGAAGGAAACAGCGGCATGGAGCAAAGGCTGTGGGATTATATCGATGGCCTTAGCCAGACAGATGAAAAGGAACTGATCGGAAAGCTGTTGAAAGAAGATATGGCCTGGAAATCCAAATACGAAGAACTGATTAAAGTGCAGGACTGGCTGCAACAGGCCGATACTGAACAACCCTCCCTTCGCTTTACCAAAAATGTGATGGAAGAGATAGCCCGCACACAAATCAACCCGGCCGCCCATCATTACATCAACAACCGGATTATCTGGGGTATCGGTTTTTTCTTTATCGCCATGATGGTCGGAATCCTGATCTATGGATTCGGACAAATGATCAGCAGTCCGGGTGAAGCTTCCTCTGTTTCAAAAAGTATCGGGAAACTGGATTTCAGCAAATTTTTTAATAATAACCTGGTCAATGCCCTGATGATGATTAATGTAGTGATTGGGCTTTTCCTACTGGATAATTATCTCACTAATAAAAGAAAGCAATTCAGAAAAGAAGCTTAATGAGATCATCATTAAGTCCGGTCAGCCTCCCTGCCGCAGTCAACTGCATGTGGGGAGGTTTTTTACTGCCCCTTAAAAACGTACCTTTGTTCGTATAAATCAGCTGATGGATATCAAAAACAATATTCTCGAAACGATCGGTAATACACCGATGATCAGGTTGAACAAAGTGGCCCGGGATCTGCCCTGTACGGTGCTGGCGAAAGTGGATTATTTCAACCCCGGTAATTCCATTAAGGACCGGATGGCGCTGAAAATGGTGGAAGTGGCCGAAAAAGAAGGCAAACTGAAACCCGGCGGCACCATCATTGAAGGTACCAGTGGGAATACGGGTATGGGATTGGCACTGGCAGCAGTAGTAAAGGGGTACAAGTGCATTTTTGTTACTACGGATAAGCAATCCAAGGAAAAAGCAGATATCCTGAAAGCCGTGGGTGCCGAAGTGATCGTTTGCCCGACCAATGTATTACCGGAAGATCCGCGCAGTTATTACAGTGTGGCAGCCAGACTGGCAAAGGAAACGCCTAATTCCTTCCACATGAACCAGTATGATAACCTGGCCAACCGGCTGGCGCATTATGAAAGTACCGGTCCGGAAATCTGGGAACAAACAGATGGAAAAATTACTCACCTGGTTTGTACCGCCGGCACAGGCGGAACGATTACCGGTGCTGCGATGTATTTAAAAGAAAAAAATCCCAATATCCAGATATGGGCCATTGATGTATACGGATCCCTGCTCACCAAATATTTCCGCACCGGTGAGATCGATATGAATGAAGTGCATCCCTATATCAGTGAAGGATTCGGAGAGGATTTTGTTCCGAAGAATTATGATATGAGCGTGATTGACCATTTTGAACAGGTCACCGATAAAGATGGTGCTGTTGTGGCACGCAGATTGGCTAAAGAAGAAGGATTGTTTTGTGGCTATAGTGCGGGTAGTTGTTTCCAGGGATTAATGCAACTGAAAGACCGTTTGAAAAAAGAGGACCTGGTGGTTTGTATTTTCCATGATCATGGCAGCCGTTATGTGGGCAAGATTTATAATGATCAGTGGATGATTGAAAGAGGTTTCCTCGATGTAAAAACATTCCGTGATGTGGTGAGTGCCCGTGGTACACAACGTATCATCACTGTTGCACCTGAACAAACGGTGAAGGAAGCAGTAGAACTGATGAAGAAATATGATATCGAACATATTCCCGTAATGAATGGAACCGGCCCGCTGGGTGCCATCAGTGAGGGCGGTTTATTTCAGAAAATATTTGAGAATCCGGAGATCAAGAACGCTTTGGTAAGCGAAGTTTTGGAGCCTTCCTACCCCTTGGTACCATTTGATATGCCGGTGGAGAAACTCAGCCACCTGATTAATAAAGAAAATGGGGCCGTGCTGTCAAAAGACGAGGCCGGGAATTTCCATATCGTGACCAAATACGACGTGATTCAGTCGCTGGGGAAATAAATAACATTCAGTTAACAGATTGTAAACCAGGGCAATAATCGCCCTGGTTTTTTAATGCTCGTATTTTTACGGTCAATTCTTTCGGTTTCAGCGCAGGTAACCGACGGCCATTTACTATAAAAAGTCAGGCAATTTTGCTCTTGCGGAGCTTTGTTCCCGGGCTTACTTTTGTATCACATTAGTCCAATATCAATATCCAAAAAACCTAACCAAGTCCTGAGAAAAACCAAGCCAAATCCTGAGAAAAACCGAAAAACAAGTCCAAGTCCAAAAACCTGAAATCCAACATCCAAACCGAAAGACCAATTGAAGTCCAACCCGATCAAAGTCGGGAAAATCCTTGAAGAACGACCCTGAGTCACCGTGTCCAAATCCTTGAAAAGAATTAAACGTCCGGAACCCTCCTGCTAAACCCCGTTTAGCAGGAGGCGCGGTGAACCCCGCCTCCCTCCTTCCTTTTTTTATTTCCAATTCCCTGTTCTGCTCACAACGATTTATTTTGCAGGCAACCTATGTCTGTTCCTACTGACCAAATCAGTTCCATTGTTCCTGTTCCTGTACATCCACAGCGGATCATTTCCCTTGTTCCCTCAATTACTGAATTACTTTACAGCCTGGGGCTGGAAGACCGTGTTGTTGGTATCACCAAATTCTGCGTACATCCTGAAGACTGGTTTCGAACAAAAACAAGAGTTGGTGGCACGAAAAATATTCATATCGATATCATCCAAGGTCTATCTCCTGATCTGATCATTGCCAATAAAGAAGAAAATGTAAAAGAACAGATTGAAATACTGGCTGCTCAGTTTCCGGTATGGGTAACGGATATCAAAAACTTCGACAATGCAATGCAGCAGATCCTCCGGACCGGAGAGATCACCGGGAAAGAGGAAGCAGCCAATAAACTCCGTCAGCAAATAGAATCTGCTTTCGCTGCTTTGCCCACTTTTACAAAAAAGATTCGCACCGCCTATCTGATCTGGCAGGAACCCTTGATGACTGTTGGCGGGGATACTTTTATTCATCACATGATTGAAAAAGCAGGTCTTGAAAATGTTTTTGCAGCAGAACAACGTTATCCTGAAATAACTATGGACACATTACAGGCAGTCCGGCCTGAATGTTTGTTATTATCATCAGAACCCTTTCCTTTTCGTCAGCAACATATTGACCATATGCAGCCCCTGTTGCCGGATACCCGTATCCTGCTTGCCGATGGCGAAATCTTCAGCTGGTATGGCAGCAGGCTCTTACATGCCCCTCTTTATTTTCAGGAACTGAGAAAGCTTTACTGATTGTATCTTTATCCCGTGAATTTTGCCGCATCCCATACAGACAGAGAAATCAGTGAATCGGATAAGCCTTCCCGGAAAAAACCCATGTTTCCGGTGAATGAAACCCTTCGCCGTTACCTGAAAAAAAATGGCCGGGAAGTAAAACTGCCGGTGGCTTATTCTGACTTGCTCCGTTACACCTATTCTGTTCCCCTGCTCGACAAACATGGCAAGGATACCTTATGGGAAAAAACCATTTACGATAAAAGGGAATGGGATTTTATCCGGGAAGGACTGGTAAAAATATATGCCACATTAAAAACAGAAGGTGATCTCAGTTTTATTAAACACCTGGATGTAGCCCGAATTGATTATTGCAGTTTTGGCAATTCACATCCCTTCCGGATCAGGATCGTGAATAAATTCAACGACAACTATGATCACTATTATATCAAAATAGCGGATGCCTCGCGTATCTACGGACTGGAACTGGAGCATCTGCTCTCTCCTAACCATATTACTTATTTCACCCATCAGGAAACCCTGGTAGAAGAACATATACCCGGCATACCGGGAGATGTTTTTATCCGGCAGCAATTGAAAGATCCGGAAACCAACCGGATCCGGCTGGCCAAGGAATTTGTAAAATTCAACGAGCGTTGCTTTGTCCGCCTGCTGGGTGATATGCGCAGTTATAATTTTGTAGTGGACATTACACCGGATGTGGAAGATTACCAGTACCGGATCCGTTGTATTGATTTCGATCAGCAATCTTATGAGGGCAGAAAGAATTTATACCTCCCGCAATTCTTCAAGGAAAATTATGCCCTTGTGGATATGGCACTGCAGCACCTGAACCGGGAATCGATTGAACAGTACCAGTTTGAGGAAAGGACCATGATTACCTACCGGCTGGCTACTTCCCGGTACCGGATGAAGGAACTGCTGGACTGCATGACAAAGGATACCATCTCCACACCGGAGAAAATTGAACAGTTGAAAAAAGAGCTCTCTGCACTTTACACTAATCAGCCCTTTGAGAAATGCCGGTCCATGGGTGATATTGTGAAAACCCAGCTCAAACAAAGCCTGCAAAAGCACCTGAAACTGGTGACGCAGTCGCCCGATAATCCCAATAGCTGAAATATGCCCTCTAACACCTGTTTGTAACACAAACAAGATAAATCGCCTATATTAGCCCCCGCTATAACGATTACTGCCTGCTTCAACCATTTAAAAACGTAAAATTTATCATTTCTGCATGACAAAAAAGTACAAAGCAGGTGTGCTCTTCGGTGAAGAACTGGAGGCACTCTACAACGACGCAAAAGACAATCAGTTTGCCTTACCTGCTGTTAACACCATTGGCACGAATACGATCAATGCCACATTGGAAACAGCCGCCAAAGTCAATTCTCCTGTGATCATCCAGTTCTCCAACGGTGGAGCACAGTTTATTGCAGGAAAAGGCATGGCTAATGACCAGTTGCAGGCCAATATTGCCGGAGGAATTTCCGGCGCATTGCATATTCATAATGTAGCTAAGTATTACGGAGTGCCCGTCGTGCTGCATACCGATCATGCGGCTAAAAAATGGCTGCCCTGGATCAGTGGTTTGCTGGATGCCGGTGAGCAATTCTTCAAAGAAAAAGGCCAGCCCCTTTTCAGTTCCCATATGCTGGACCTGAGTGAAGAACCCATCGAAGAAAACATTCATACTTCGGTTGAATTTTATAAAAGAATGAAACCGCTGGGGATGAGTATTGAGATTGAACTCGGTGTTACCGGTGGTGAGGAAGATGGGGTGGACAACAGTGATGTAGAGAATTCCAAACTTTACACCCAACCCGAGGATGTGGCTTATGCTTATAAAGAGCTCAGCAAAGTGGGCAATATGTTTACGGTGGCAGCTGCATTTGGCAATGTACACGGTGTCTATAAACCCGGTAATGTTGAACTGCGCCCCATCATCCTTCAAAACAGCCAGGTGTATATCGAAAAGGAACTGGGTACAGGACCCAAACCGGTTTATTATGTATTCCATGGCGGCAGCGGATCACCGCAGCACCAGATCAGGGAAGCCATTAGCTACGGTGCCATCAAAATGAATATTGATACCGATCTCCAATGGTCATTCTGGGAAGGTGTACTCAATAATTACAAAAAGAATGAAGGCTACCTGCAGGGGCAGTTGGGCAATCCGGAAGGAGATGACAAACCCAACAAAAAATACTACGATCCAAGGGTATGGCTCCGCAAAGGCGAAGAAACCTTTATCAAGCGCCTGGAAGTAGCGTTTGAGGATTTGAATTGTATAAACAGGAATAGTTAAGAAAGTCCGGAAGTCGGAAAGTCCGGAAGACCGAAAGACAATTCACTATTATTAAAATAGTCACAAAGCACAGCAAGGAACTTGTTGTGCTTTTTTATTTTATGAGTTTAATACAGACTGTCGACTGATGACTGACGACTGTTAACTGCTGACTTCCGACTGAAGACTGAAGACTGCTCCCTCCCACTCGCCACTTGTCACTAGCCACTAGCCAACCCAAATCTTCCTACCTTTGCGAACAGTCGTTAGTTCAATTTTCATCAACAAAACCTGATTGCTATGTCATCAAACAAAATCACCCAATTGCTGGGCGACAAAGCAGACTACCTGCTGCAACACCAGTGTACTACTATTTCAAAAGAACAATTGCATTTACCCGGCCCTGATTTTACGGATCGCATTTTTATGGCCAGTGACCGTAACCCCCAGGTATTGCGGAACCTGCAAGTCATGTACAATACAGGAAGATTGTCAGGAACCGGTTATCTCTCCATTCTTCCGGTAGACCAGGGGATTGAACACAGTGGCGGTGCCTCTTTTGCCAAAAACCCCATTTACTTCGATCCGGAAAATATCATTGAACTGGCCATGGAAGGCGGATGCAATGCGGTGGCCACTACTTTTGGCGGTCTGGGTTTCTTATCCCGAAAATATGCGCATAAGATTCCTTTTATTGTCAAGATCAATCACAACGAATTCCTTACCTATCCCAATAAATTCGACCAGGTCATGTTTGCTTCCATCAAAGCCAGCTGGAACCTGGGCGCTGCAGCTGTAGGTGCCACCATATACTTTGGCAGTGATGAGTCCACCCGGCAAATCCAGGAAGTCAGCAAGGCTTTTGAAATGGCGCATGAGCTGGGGATGGCCACCATCCTCTGGTGTTATTTGCGGAACCCTGCTTTTAAAACAAAGGAAAAAGATTTCCATGTTTCAGCTGATCTCACCGGGCAGGCCAATCACCTGGGGGTTACCATTGAAGCGGATATCATCAAACAAAAATTACCGGAAAACAATGGCGGTTACCTGGCATTGAATACGAAAGAATCGGCTTATGGTAAAAACGACAAACGCATTTACGAAAACCTCACAACCGATCACCCGATTGATCTTTGCCGTTACCAGGTAGCCAATTGTTATATGGGTCGCGCCGGTTTAATCAATAGCGGTGGCGCTTCATCAGGGGCAAGTGATATGGCAGAAGCGGTAACGACTGCCGTTGTCAATAAAAGAGCCGGCGGCATGGGATTGATCAGCGGCAGAAAAGCCTTCCAGCGATCCATGAAAGAGGGGGTGGAAATACTGAATGCGATACAGGATGTGTATCTGGATAAGGATATCAGCATTGCATAAATATTAATCAGAGGATGACTATTCAAATTGGAGAGATTTAACCGCAAAGACGCCAGGTCGCAAGGAAACGCTAAAATTTTTCCGGCCTTTGTATAAAATATAAATCCTCTCAGGTTTCTCGCAGCGCTTGTTATGGAGCAGCGCTCGCAGCGCCTTTGCGTGTATTTCTTTGCGCGCTTTGTCCACAGGACTCTGCGAGCGTGAAATATCTTTGAGTACTTTGTCCATCGAACATTGTGAGCTTGAAAAATGCTTTTGAAAAAATAATTACCGAGGCCCCTGCCCCCCCTTCTTATGCCCACCAAACCACCTATTTTTGAACCATGATTTCCTACAACCCCAAAGACTGGTTCACATTTATTTTCCGTTTCCATAAAGCTGATACTTTCCGGCAGCTGTTTCCAATTATACTGGCCATTTGCGGTTATGCAGCAGGGGTCGCCTGGCTGGAACTGGAATACTGGCGCCTCTCTGATAAAAGCTATGTCCGTAACCTTCCCGTCATGCATAGCCTGCTGGGCTTCGCCATTTCCATGCTCCTGGTCTTTCGTACCAATACCGCTTACGACCGCTGGTGGGAAGGCCGTAAACTCTGGGGAAGCCTGGTCAATAACAGCCGTAACCTGGCCATGAAACTGGATATGATTTTATCTCCGGACCAAATAGCTACCCGGACTTTTTTCCGGAAAATGATCCCGGCCTATGCTTTTGCCCTTCATAATCACCTGCACAAAGAAACTACAAGGATTGAATTATTTGAATTGGATGAACATAAACAACTGCTGGATAAAATTGATCATGACAAACATATCCCCAACCAGCTGGCCCTGATGATGTATCGTCATATTCAGGAATTATACCGGGATAAGGTCATCAGCGGTGAACAACTGCTTTTCCTGAATACCGAACTGCAGTCTTTTACTGATATCTGTGGTGCCTGTGAAAGAATTAAAAACACCCCCATCCCCTATTCCTACAGTGTCTTTATCAAGAAATTCATTTTCTTCTATATCATGACCCTCCCCTTCGGTTACGTTTTCCAGCTGGGCTATTACATAGTCCCGGTAGTGGCCTTTATTTTTTATGTACTGGCCAGTCTGGAACTGATCGCGGAAGAAATTGAAGATCCATTTAGCGGTGACCAGAACGATGTCCCCACCCGCCTGCTGGCACAGAATATCCACCGGCATGTGGCAGAAATAATCTAACGAGGCAACCTTCTTTCACTTTTTCCGTTTGATATCTTCAGTACCAAATCAAGCAAAAAAAGTTAAACACATGAGAAAGGCCCTGTATTTATCACTTGTAGTATTATCTTCTGTATTAATCCTTGCCAGCGGTTGCAGCAAGGATAATGATGGCGGCGGTGGCGCTTCGGTTGATTGTGCCACTGTCACCAATAAGGCATATGCCGCTAATATCAGTCCGATCATCCAGGCCAGTTGTGCCATTGCAGGTTGTCATGCAGCCGGCAGCACCAATGGTCCTGGCCCATTGACCAGTTATACTGAAATCTCCAATGCCAAAGCCAGGATTCGTACTGCGGTATCATCCGGCCTCATGCCACAGGGAAGCAGTCTTTCCACTGCACAAAAAAATTCCATCATCTGCTGGATCGACGGCGGCGCTCCGAATAACTGATCCCAACCTTCTTATACAAACGGCAGGTCCTGTTCAAAGGTTTCCAATATATTTACGGTCTAAACCGGCTGTACATGTTGTTTAAAAATCTTTTAACGGGAGCCTGCTTTTTGTTATCAATTACGATACAGGCCCAAACGCTCAATGAACTCACGGTAGAAAAAATCATGCGTGATCCCCGCTGGATGGGCAGCTCCCCTTCCAATATTTCCTGGGGACAGGATGGCCAAACCCTGTATTTTAACTGGAATCCCGACAACGAAGCAGCTGACTCATTGTACTATATCACGCTCAGCAACAGGACGCCGGCAAAAGCCAGCAGGCAGCAAAAAACGACCCCTGATTTTCAAAGCAATTATATCTACAATCAATCGCGGTCAGCCTATTTATATGCCAAAGACGGTGATATATTTTACAGGGATATCAAGTCCGGCAAAACCAAAAGGATTGTCCAAACACTGGAAAACGAAGGAAGCCCCCAGTTCAGTTTTAATGAAACAAAAATTGTTTATAGCCGAAACCAGAACCTCTATGCATGGGATATTGCGAGTGGGGAAACCATCCAGCTGACCAATATCCGGACTCCTGATGCCGGCGGTGCTGCGACAGGCAGAACCAGCGGCAATACCACTGTTAATCAGCAGGAACAATGGCTGAAAAATGATCAGCTACGCTATTTCCAGGTACTCAAAGAGCGAAAAGAAAAAAGAGAAGCTACAGAGGCTTATAACAAATCAATTCCAAAAGAAAAAGAAATCCGTTCCATCAATCTCGAGGACAAAACCCTGCAGGGAATGAATATCAGTCCGGATGGCCGTTTTATCAGTTACCGGCTCGCTCGTTTTGGCAGCGGTGGTAAAGCGACAATTGTACCCAGCTATGTGACGGAAACAGGTTTTACTACTGATATCAATGCCAGAACAAAAGTAGGAACACAACAAGGTAGCAGTGAACTCTATGTGTATGACCGGGAAAAAGATACCATTTTCAGCATCAGTTTATCGGCCATCCCGGGTATAGAGGATCTCCCTGATTATTTAAAAGATTATCCCAAACAACTGGAGGAAAAAAGCAAGAAACCCACAAAGCGAGCAGTCAGTTTCAGTGGAATGAACTGGTCTCCTGCCGGCACGAATGCAGTGTTTGAGATTCGTTCGCAGGATAATAAAGACCGCTGGTTGTTTTGGTTTGATCCCAAAACAAGTGCGGTAAAATTATTGAACCGTCAGCGGGACGAAGCCTGGATCGGCGGACCTGGAACCGGATTCTTCGGGGGCAATACAGGGTGGATCAATGAAGATCAGTTCTGGTTCCGTTCTGAAGCTACCGGGTATTCCCACATTTATATTGCTGACCGGAATAGTGGCGAATACAAAGCACTCACTAGTGGAAATTATGAAGTACAACAGGCACAATTGTCGAAGGATAAAAAATATTTCTATATCACCACCAATGAAGTGCATCCCGGAGAACAGCATTTTTACCGCCTCTCAATCGCTGATGGGAAGAAAGAAAAATTCAGCAGTATGACCGGTGCCAATCAGGTAAGTCTTTCACCGGATGAAAAATGGCTCGCAGTTCTTCACTCCTATTCCAATCAACCCTGGGAATTATACCTGCAGGAAAATAAATTGAATGGTAAATCAGAAAAAATTACCAACAAAGCCCGGAGTGCTGAATTCAATTCCTATCAATGGAAAGATCCGCAGGTGATTCAGTTCCCCGCCCGGGATGGAGCCATGGTTTATGCGAGGGTGTATCAGCCTGCGAAACCGCATCCCAATAAACCGGCGGTTCTGTTTGTACATGGTGCCGGTTATCTGCAAAATGCCCATAAATGGTGGAGCAGTTATTTCAGGGAGTATATGTTCAATAACCTGCTGGCCGACCAGGGTTATTATGTGATGGATATTGATTACCGGGGCAGCGCCGGTTATGGCCGCGACTGGCGTACCGGTATTTACCGCCATATGGGAGGCAAGGATCTGACGGATCATGTGGATGCCGTGAACTACCTGGTCAAAACCTATGGTGTCAATCCCGCACATGTGGGCTTATACGGCGGATCCTATGGCGGATTTATCAGCCTGATGGGTATGTTCAATGAACCCAATGTATTTGCGGCAGGTGCTGCTCTAAGACCGGTAACAGACTGGGCCAATTATAATCACGGGTATACTTCGAATATCCTCAATGAGCCATTTACGGACAGCCTGGCTTATCGCAGGAGTTCCCCCTTCTATTTTGCAGAAGGATTAAAAGGTCACTTACTCATTTGCCATGGCATGGTAGATGTAAACGTACATTACCAGGATGCCGTTAAACTGGCACAGCGGCTAATCGAACTGGGCAAGGATAACTGGGAACTGGCCAGCTACCCCATGGAAGACCATGGCTTTGTAGAACCTAGCAGCTGGACTGATGAGTATAAGCGGATATATAAATTATTTGAAGCAGTGCTGAAGGGGAAGTAGAGGTTGAGTGGTTGAGTTAGTTGAGATGTTTAAAAGTTGGTATGTTGACAGGGGGGCGGCACCCCGGCCCTTTTTTTAAAAATCCGGCCCAACCTTTGGACTGCCGCCTCTTGACTCACGACTCAGACTGCAGACTGAAGACTGTCGACTCCCGACTCCCGACTCAAACCGAAAGCCCTATATTTGCAAGCTAAGAATAGGTTATGGCCAAACAATTTGAAGATTTTGATGCCAACCTGGCCGGAGAAGAAGGAAAGTCGGAGGAAACGAAAGCCAGTTGGTTCAAACGCATCAAAAAAGGGATCAGTACCAAGACTTCTGAAAAGAAGGAAACTCCTGAAGGGCTTTGGGTTAAATGTCCTGATTGCAATTTCATTTGCACCGTGACTGAACTCAGGGAAAATCTCTTTGTATGCCCCAAATGCAGCTTTCACCACCGCATAGGCAGCCAGGATTACTTTGAAATTTTATTTGATAACGGGGAGTTCACTGAGCTTTTTGATAATATCAGGAGCAAGGATTTTCTGGAATTTACCGACCTGAAGCCTTACAAAAAACGCCTGGAAGAAATCTGGAGTAAAACCGACCTGAAGGATTCCATGCGGGTAGCGGCAGGGAAAGTGGGGGGAAATGACCTCGTGATTGCCTGTATGGATTTTGAATTCATTGGCGGTTCTTTGGGGAGTGTGATGGGGGAAAAATTTGCCCGGGCCGTGGATCATTGTATTCAGCACCAGATGGGTTATATGGTGATCAGTAAAAGTGGTGGTGCCCGGATGATGGAAAGCGCTTTCTCATTGATGCAACTCGCCAAAACAAGTGGCAAACTCTCCCAGCTGAGCGATGCGAAACTGCCCTATATTTCTTTACTCACCGATCCCACATTCGGAGGCATATCAGCTTCTTTCGGTATGCTGGGTGATATGAATATTGCAGAACCAGGTGCCTTGATTGGATTTGCCGGCCCCCGGGTGATCAAGGAAACCATCAAAAAAGATCTGCCCGAAGGATTCCAACGCAGTGAGTTTATTCTGGAACATGGTTTCCTGGATTTCATTGTACCAAGAAAAGAATTGAAAGAGAAACTTGGAACAGTGCTTACCTTACTGAAGAATTAATGAATCTTATTGACTTATTGAGTTAAGAGGAACTATCGCCTCTTATTTTTTCTATATGCAGGAACTGAAGAACAGACAGGCCTTTCACGAATACTTCATTGATAGCACCTATGTAGCAGGGATAGTACTGCTTGGCACAGAGGTAAAATCAATGCGCACAGGCAGGGTCAGTTTCAATGATAGTTACTGCCTGGTTCATAAAGGTGAAATCTGGATCAAATCCCTCCATATCACACCCTACTCCCATGGAACCACAAATAACCATGATCCCCTTCGCGACCGCAAACTGTTACTGCAAAAAAGGGAAATCCGGAAAATCGAAACCAAACTGAAGGAAAAGGGATATACCCTGATCCCCCTCCGTATTTTTTTCAATGATAAAAACCTGGCCAAAATAGAAATCGGACTCGCCAGGGGCAAGAAATTATACGATAAACGCGAAACCATTAAGAACAGGGATGTGGAAAGGGACTTGAAACGCTACATCAAATAGATTGTGAAAAACTTCACACTACTTAGGAATAATTTTTGCCGATATTACCCCGTCTTGAAAAAATACCTGATTATATCATTGCTTTTACTGGGACTCAAAAGCCAGGGACAAACTGTTTTTGGTTACTGGTACGGCAATGCCAATGTAAAAACCAACAGCTCGGCTAATAATTACCTGATAGAACTGATCCTGCAGCCGGAAAAAGGATATGTTTCCGGTATACTCAATTGCTATTTTAAAGACACTTACCGCAGCCTGAAAGTAAAAGGCAATTATAATAGTGCTACCCGTCAGCTAAGTCTTTACGATATACCCCTTCCCTATCACGCTTCTATCAAAGATTTTGAAGTGGATTGTATGATGACCCTGCAGGCCACCTTGCGGGTTTCCCAGGCAGGATCCAACCTCACCGGCGCATTCAAAGCGCTGCCGGGGTATCAGTATACCTGTGCCGATATTCGTTTTGACTTTGAGATGAATGCAGATATCAGCAAAAAAGATTCCGTACTCAAAGCCATCAGTGAATACAAAGAAACTTACCAGGTCTGGAAACCCGGCGTAAATGACACCCTGGTGCAGGCCCAGGTGATCCCGCGTAAAGTGGTGAATTATGTGATTGAGAAAGAGTACACGGAAAGAAAGAACGAAATCGTGAATGAAATAGAAGTGGAATCAGACACGGTTCAGCTGGCCATTTATGATAATGGTGAAATTGACGGCGATATTATTTCCCTTTTCTACAATAAGGAACTGCTTTTCTTCAACCAGAAGCTGACCCATAAGTCCATTAAACTCAGCCTCCCTGTTGATGGTTCACTGGAGTATAATGAAATATCCATGTTTGCAGAAAACCTCGGACTGATCCCACCTAATACCGCTTTGATCGTTATTTCGGATGGAAAGAACAGACATGAACTCAGGTTATCCAGTAACCTGGAGAAAAATGCCACCATTCGTATCCGAAAAAAGAAAAATTAGACTAGGACTTTCCGGTAAATAAACTCACCACGAAGAGGATCACAAAAGCACCAATGGCACCGGTGAGGATGGCATTGACCAGCGGACTACTGCCAATACTTACTTTTAATTCGCGCAGTATCCAGCTCCCCACAAAACTACCCAGGATACCCACTATTACATTTCCAACCAGGCCTAAACCACGACCCTTTACCAAAAAACTTCCCAGCCAGCCGGCAGCCGCACCAATAAGGATGATCACGAGGATTTGTTCCAGCGTCATACTCAAATGTATTTAAGGTGATAACCTATTGGAATAGTTCCGTTTGATTAGGATCCTCATTCGTTTTCACCCATTCCATTTCGGTCGATTTACTGAAGTCTGCCAATTTAGTGCCAACTGTTTTATAATTGGTGATTTCAGCGATTTTGGCAATTTTCAGCTTCCCTTTTCTAACCTGGGCACCCCGGCCCTGTTGCATGGCCAGCACCGGTTCTGCGATGGTAGTCACCGTTTCTACATAATTGCCCTCCCCTTCTTTGATAAAGAGGAATTTATTTTTCAGCGTGGTGGTCTCAATCCGGAAACGCTTGGCCATGAACTGTTTGTTCTTCATATCTACATAAACGGCCGAAATCACTTTCTCCGGATTGAATTTTTCAATATGAATGAGTTTCTCCGCATCCAGTTTCTGGGTAAGTTCCTGATCGGTGACTTCATAATTTCCATCGCGATAAAAGACCAGTACCTTATCCTCCCCATCAAACATGCCGAGGTACTGCCCTTTTTCATCTGTATTCAAACGCCCGAACTGTTCATCAAACCAAAGCTTCTTACCGGCAATGGTAGATATCCCTGCTTCTTTCAGTTTCACCGATTTAATCGGGTAGCGGGTAACAGTATTACCCAGACTTCCCCTTCCCTTTATTTCCAGATCAGAAAAGCCAAAATCAAATTCCTTGATCCTTGCACTGCTGGAAGAAGATAAGGCGATCTTGACCAGCTCCGCTTCTGCATTGGGGTTGACACTGAAATAATGCACTTTGCTTTTTTCATGTCCCTTGGTGAGATCGTATTCTTTATCCCTGGTTACTCCGGTCACATTGAACCTCTTGGCAAAACTCTTTCCGCTTTCCCCATCCACATAAATCATATTGTAGGTGGTACGTTCATCATTTTTCTGAAAGACTGCGGTATGAAGGATATCCTTTCCGATAAAAGTTTTATCCGACACTTTCACCACTTTCATGATACCTCTTTTGGTGAAAACGATGATATCATCCAGATCGGAGCACTCAAACAAAAATTCATCTTTTTTCAAACCGGTGCCGATAAACCCTTCTTCTCGGTTCACATACAAACGGGCATTGGCAATAGCCACATTTTTGGCTTCAATCACTTCAAACTGCTTGATCTCCGTTTTACGTTCCCGGCCCTTCCCGTATTTTTTAAGCAGGTTTTCATAATAGGCTACCGCAAAATCAACCAGGTTCGCCAGGTCATGTTTCACCTGTTTGATCTCCGCTTCCAGTCCCTTAATCTGCGCATTGAGTTCGTCAATATCCAGCTTATAAATCCGGCGAACCGGTTTTTCTGTCAATTTGATAATATCTTCTCTGGTAATATCCCTTCTCAGTTGCTTTTTGAAAGGCGTAAATGCCTTGTCAATTGCTTCCAGGACTTTATCCCAGGTCTCGTGTTTCTTCTCCAGTTCCTTATAGATCTTTTCTTCAAAGAATATTTTTTCCAGAGAAGTGTAATGCCATTTTTCCTGTAATTCGCCCAGTCTGATCTGCAATTCTTTTTCCAGCAATTCCTTGGTCCGGTCAACCGAGAGCTTTAATAATTCCTGTACGCCCAGGAATTGCGGTTTCTGATCCACGATCACACAGGCATTGGGCGAAATGGAAATCTCACAATCAGTGAATTTATACAAAGCATCTATCGTGATATCGGGAGAAATACCCGGCGCCAGATCAACCTGAATTTCTACTTCAGCGGCTGTATTATCTGTTACTTTTTTAATCTTGATCTTGCCCTGGTCATTGGCCTTTACAATGGATTCCATCATCTGGGTAGTGGTTACC
Organism: Chitinophagaceae bacterium; assembly: GCA_016720745.1. Lineage (GTDB taxonomy): Bacteria > Bacteroidota > Bacteroidia > Chitinophagales > Chitinophagaceae > JJ008. The sequence continues at coordinate 1,214,291 of JADKKA010000022.1, forward strand.
CCATAAGGCACACTACGGATGGCCAGTGTTTTTTTATCCAGCTCTTCAATATGGGCCCGCACTTTCACTTTTCCACCCCTGCGGCCATTATTATATTCACCGGCATCAATCATCCCCCCGGTGAGGAAATCAGGATACAGATCAAATTTTTTGCCCCTGAGGTATTTCACCGCCGCATCAATCAGTTCACAGAAATTATGTGGAAGAATTTTAGTGGAAAGTCCTACCGCAATACCATCTGCACCCTGGGCCAGCAGGAGCGGGAATTTCATCGGCAGGGTCACGGGTTCATTCTTACGGCCGTCATAACTCAGTTGCCAGTTGGTGGTCTTGGCATTGAAAGCCACATCCAGCGCAAACTTGCTCAGTCTTGCTTCAATATAACGGGCAGCAGCCGCATCATCTCCGGTTCTTACATCCCCCCAGTTTCCCTGGGTATCAATCAGCAGGTCTTTCTGCCCCATATTCACCAATGCATCCCCGATGCTGGCATCTCCATGCGGATGATATTGCATGGCCTGTCCGATGATATTGGCCACTTTATTGAAACGGCCATCATCCATTTCTTTCATGGCATGCAGGATCCGGCGCTGCACCGGTTTCAATCCATCATCGATCGCCGGAACGGCTCTTTCCAGAATTACATAAGAAGCATAATCAAGGAACCATGTTTTATATTGACCATGGATTCCTGAATCATTGTGCTGAAAATCCGCTGCTTTATTTTTTGTGCTCATAGAAAATTTCTTCTAGAAATGATCCGACCAATCTTTCGTCTGTCCTTGCTTTGTTCAATAGCGACCGTATTTGTCAGTTAACTAACCGGCGCTTTCTTCTTTCACAAATTCGATTTCACCCTGCTTACCATCTGCTTTCTTTACATCAAAATCTTTCCAGGCTCTCTCCGCATCTCCTGTCACCAATATCCGCTCTTCCCTGATCAACTGTTTCATCCGCCACATGATGAAGATATCTCCGGTTTTAATTTTCATCCGGTGCAGGGTATTACTGAGTACCCGGGTGGCTTTCTGCCATTCTCCCGTGATGTTTTTCAGAATTTCTCCGTCATAAAAACTCTCTTCCTTGCCAACAATCTTTTTACCGCCTTCCAGTATTCTCACCACGGCATTTTCATCTGCAATCCTGCGCCATTCATCCGGATCAATCTCATATTCACTGAGGGTAATGGGCCGGGCCAGTTTCTTCGCCTTGCTGAATTCCTTAGGCTGAATTTCATGCAGCCAGGAAGGATAAAAAATATGACCCTTATCGTTGATAAAGGGAAGATTGTTCATATACAAGACCATCACCCGACCCTGGTAATTCCGGAACTGAGGCATGAGCCAGTAATAGCCCGTCACATCATGCTGGTTCTGTCCCATCCAGATCCACATTTCTTCTTCCGGATTGGCATCCAGTCTTGCTTTCAGGTCCTTCACGGTTTCCCTGTCATCAAATAAAGCGGGGGCATTCACATAAGGTGAACCGATTGATATTTCTTTCCACCAGTCCAGCCTGGCCTGCCAGCCGGCATCGGTATCAATTGCTGCAAGCGGACCTACTGCAAAATCATCCCTGATCAGCATCACTTCCCCTTTCAGCGTTTCATCGAGTTCCATCACGGTCCTCATCAGGTCCACTTCACTTTCATTGAAAACGACATGTATCATATTCCAATCCGCTATCAGCGGGTGAGACCGGTTCCCTTTTACCGGCTTCATTTTAATAATGAATAATACCTGTCAGGGTGCAGGCTTTGCTTTTACTGTAATGATATAGTACACACAGGTGGTCAGGAAATTCCTGAAAAAAGGAATTGCCTTGATCAATATACCCTGTGTCCTTGGTTTCCATCCAAATTTCCATTCATAAATAGGGTTCAGCAGGTAATGCCGGTGATGCAAAAAAGCATACCCTTCTTTCTTACAAATCCTTTCAAAACGTTCAATACTGATGCCGGTATCCCTGATCTCCATTAAGTCTGCTACCGGTTCTTTCTTTTTGGTCAGTATCCAACGATAAAGCCCTCTTGGCAGCAAATGGATCCAGGGCAGCCTGGAAATTTTGGATTTGCATATTTGCTGATGACCACCGAAAGGCATATACCAGGGAGGAAAACCAAAAAATATGATTCCTCCCGGATAATCTCCTGAAGCAGGTTTTAAAAAATGCTTCATCCAGCCAATCAGTTTGGGCTGGTCATGGATATGCTCGATCACATCTTTTAATACAATGATATCAAACAGCCCATTCAGTTCTGTGGCCGGATCCACCAGATAAATATCTTTCGATACAAATTTAATCTTTCCCGCTGCCAGGTCTTCCGCCATGAATTTCCGGGCATCTTCCACCCGGGGCAGGTCCAATTCCACCCCTACTCCTTCACAACCCTTATTGATAAAAGCCTTCAATACCCCGCCTTCTCCGCAACCGATCTCCAGCACCCGCATCCCCGGCTTTAACGGAAACTTCTCCCCGATAAAGGGAATCACATACTTTTCCGCATTCAGTACCTGAATGTCAAAGTATCGTTTTCTATCGGCGTGAAATTCAAACATCGTTGGAAGAAGCAAGTATTGGGTATTGGGTATTGGGTATTGGGTATTGGGTATTGGGTATTGGGTATTGGGTATTGGGTATTGGGTATTAAAACAATTATTTCCAGTTTTCTTTATTGTATGCGTCGATATATTTCTAAAAGTTTCTCTGTTTGTAGCAATTCCTAATATCTAATTCCTAATACCTAATTCCTAACTCTCTACCGGCTCATCTAATTCGATTTTCAGGTTATTAATAATAAACTCCTGCCGGTCCGGTGTGTTCTTGCCCATATAATATTCCAGCAGTTGCTGAATATGGTCTCCCTGTTCCAGTCGCATTAGTTGTTTCCGCATGCCATGTCCGATAAACTGTGCAAATTCATCCGGACTGATTTCTCCCAAACCTTTGAAACGGGTGACTTCCGGTTTACTGCCCAGTTTTTTCATCGCCGCCTGTTTCTCCTGCTCATCATAACAGTAAATGGTTTCCTGTTTGTTCCGCACCCTGAACAAGGGAGTATCCAGCACATACACTTTTTCATGTTTCACCAGGTCGGGGAAAAACTGCAGGAAGAAAGTCATCAGCAGCAATCGGATATGCATCCCGTCCACATCCGCATCGGTTGCTATCACCACATTATTATACCGCAGGCCATCCAGTCCTTCTTCAATATTCAAGGCATGCTGCAGTAAATTAAATTCTTCGTTTTCATACACCACTTTCTTGGTCAGGCCAAAACAGTTCAGCGGCTTACCTCTTAAACTGAACACAGCCTGTGTTTCCACATTCCTTGCCTTGGTGATGGATCCGCTGGCACTATCTCCCTCAGTGATGAAGATGGTAGACTCATTTTGTTTGGCGATATATTCTTCCCTTCCTTTTACCGGTGGTTCGTCATCCATATGAAACCGGCAGTCGCGGAGTTTTCGGTTATGCAGGTTGGCCTTTTTGGCTCTTTCATTGGCCAGTTTTTTGATCCCTGCCATTTCCTTGCGCTCTCTTTCACTCTGCTCAATTCTTTTTTTCAGGGCTTCGGCAATCGCGGAATTTTTATGGAGGAAATTATCCAATTCTTTTGCGAGGAAATCACCTACAAACTGTTTCATACTGGGCCCTTCCGTATCCACATTCACGGAACCCAGTTTGGTCTTGGTCTGGCTTTCGAATACCGGCTCCACCACCCTTACAGATACAGCGGCAACAATCCCTGTACGGATATCGGAAGCATCATAATCCTTTTTGAAAAAGTCGCGGATGGTTTTTACATACGCTTCCCTAAACGCCTGCTGGTGGGTACCTCCCTGCGTGGTATGCTGACCGTTTACAAAACTGTAAATGTCCTCCCCGTAATCATTGGTATGGGACATGGCCACTTCAATATCATTGCCAATCAGGTGAATGATCGGGTAACGGATTTCATCTTCATTGGTCTTGCGCTGTAATAAATCAAGCAGCCCGTTCTTGCTGACAAATGATTTCCCGTTAAACAAAATTTTCAACCCTGCATTCAGGAAACAATAATTCCAGATCTGGTTCTCGAGGAATTCGGGAAGAAAACGGAAATTTTTAAATACCGTTTCATCCGGGATAAAAGTAACCAGCGTACCGTTTTGTTCTGTGGTTTTGGCTTCCTTGTGTTCCTTGATCAGTACCCCTCTTTCAAATTCTGCTGTCTTTTCTTTTCCTTCCCGGATGGCAGTCACTTTAAAATAATGGCTCAATGCATTCACCGCCTTTGTACCCACTCCATTCAGGCCCACTGATTTCTGGAAAGCCTTGCTGTCGTATTTGGCACCGGTATTGATCTTACTCACCACATCCACCACTTTGCCCAGGGGAATCCCTCTTCCAAAGTCACGGATCGTTACCTGTTTTCCTTCAATAATCAGCTCCACTGTTTTACCATGTCCCATGGTAAACTCATCAATACAGTTATCAATCACTTCCTTGACCAGCACATAAATCCCATCGTCGGGAGATGAACCATCTCCCAGCTTTCCAATATACATTCCCGGCCGCAGGCGGATATGTTCTTTCCAGTCGAGTGATTTGATACTACTCTCGTCGTAATCAAAAAGATTGGCTGTTTCTTTCTCTTTTGCCATACTCACAATCCCTTCAGGGAGTTTTAAATGCTAAAATTAATGTGTAACCCTTAGTCAGGTCCTTTCCAACCGGTACCTGCCGTCCTAACCCAATACCTATTCTCACAAAAAACCTCCCAACAGGGAGGCATTTCGTCGGGTTGTGGGCAAATATAACAAAACAGAGGTTCCAAGGCCGATTCAGAGTTATTAACCAATGTGGAAAAAACAACATTGATAAAACTCCTGATTCCCAATGACCAGACTCACCGAAATCCCCTCTGTGGAGAACTAATTTTAAGGCAGAAAAAAGCCACTATGAAAAAGCAGCTCCTTCTTCCAATATTGTTCCTGCTGGCAGCCTGTCAACCCAGCAAAATCATGCAGACCTGGACCGATCCCGGTCATGCGCCAGTTAAATACAAAAAGATCCTGGTGCTGGGTGTACTGACACCGGCAGACAATGAATTGCAGATAAAAATTGAAAACCACCTGGCTGTGGACCTCTATAATCTGGGTTATAATGCTGTCGCTGCCAATCAGGTTTTTCCTCCCGGAACTTTTGTAAAGGGAGATAGTGCCAGGGCCAAGGCAGCCATTGCCAACAAAGGTTATGATGCAGTAATGACGATTGTCTTGCTGGATAAAAAAAAGGAACAGGTCTATGTTCCCGGCAGGGTGACCGACCATGCTTATTATACCCGCTATGGCCGCTTCGACCGTTATCTTACGGAAGTAAGCGAGCGGATTTATACACCGGGCTACTTTACGGAAGAAACAAAATATTACTGGGAAAATAATTTCTATGATATCGCTGCCAGAAAGCTGATCTATTCTGCCCGAAGCCGCAGTTTTGATACCAATTCCCGGAATTCACTGGCGCATACATACGGGCAGCTGCTGACCGAGAACCTGATAAAAAGTAAAATCCTGTTTGCACCCGATCCGTCAGACAGAGAAAAATAAACTAATGGCATTCTGGTAGTACTTCAAAATGCACCTGTATTTTTAGATAAAGCCCTGTAAAAAACAGGGTTTTATTTTTAATTTTATACATGCCCGTAACAGAATATAAAAGTTTTCATCCAAAAACAAGAAAGGCCTGGCGACAGTGGCTGGAAAAAAATCATCAAAAAGCCCCTGGCATCTGGATGGTTTTTTATAAGGCAGAAAGCGGTAAACCCAGGGTCCCTTATGATGATGCAGTAGAAGAAGCCCTTTGTTTTGGCTGGATCGACAGTTTACCCCGGAAACTGGATGCCGAAAGATCCATGTTGAAATTTACCCCGAGAAAACCCAAAAGCGTATGGAGCCAATTGAATAAACAAAGGGTAACGAAACTGATTCAGGCCGGACAAATGATGCCTGCAGGGATGACCGCCATTCAAAGGGCAAAAGAAAACGGGAGTTGGGAAACACTCAGCGTTTCCGATCAGCATGCCGCTGCGAATACCTTTCCGAAGGATCTGGCTGAAATGCTGAAGCGGAATAAAAAGGCCGGTATCCATTTTCAGCAGTTCTCCATGAGTATCCGCAAACAGTTTTTATCATGGATTGACAGTGCTAAAAAACCGGAAACAAGAAATGCAAGGCTGGAGCAAACCGTCCGAATGGCTGAAGCCAACCGAAAACCGGGATTAAAGGGCTTTCAACTTTGATCATTTCTTACACAATCAGGTAACAGAACGCCATCACTGAATATAGTAACTTGCTCAAAACCTTCCTGTATGAAAATATTCAAACTACTCCTTCCCTTTCTGTTTTTATCATTGGCCGCCCAATCCCAGCGCAGCACTGAAAATGATGGTGACTGGAGCCTGCAGCAGCTTGTGCTCCGCAATACGGCTGAGGCCGACCTCATGATCCGTGTGGGGGATATCGACAATCTTGGTTTTGGATTTGATACAGATTTCAATCCATTCAGCGGTCGTTCCACCTGGTCACATGGTTTTCCCTGGAAAGTGAATACAACAGATGCCAGAGGAACCGACCGGATCATGATCCCCGGCAGTTTTAAAAACGGAATGTTCGGGAGTGATGGTTATACCGGTACAACCAGCCGACCAGCCAATTTGCCTCAAAGCATCAGTATCCCTCTGACAGATGTGAAGTCAGTCAAGGTTGACTCCGCAGCTCTGCAATTATTTATTGATGATTTCCAGTCCCCTTCAATGAAATCAAAGTTCCAGGTTAAAATAAACGGACTTCGATTCACCGAAGCAGAAAAAATGATCAGCCGGATTGATCAGACCGGACCCATCGGCAAACTGATTACCCTTCGACTCACCCCGGAACTGTTGCAAAAACTGAGTGGCGATTCACTGGTGATTTCAATTGATGACCCGGTATCAAAAGTGGGCGATGGCTTTGCCATAGATTTTGTCAAACTGCTGATCAATCCCCGTACAATTTACAAAGGAAGCATCCGCGGAAAAATCATTGATATGGATACCCGGGAACCGATTCCAGGAGCGATTGCATCAGTGGAAGATGGCAGCTCGGCTATCGCAGATGCAGAAGGATTCTTTACCATGGAAAATATTCCGGCCGGACTGAATATCGTCAAAGGCAGTCATACCGGTTATTCCTCCCAGCTCAAACAGGTGGATGTGGTGGATGGAGAAACCAATGAAAACCTGGAACTGGAATTGAAACGTTCCGGCAAACTGAGTTTTAATAATAAAACATTGCAGGAAGGTGATCAGCTCATCCTGAATAATATCCAGTTTGATGTGAACAGTGCAGTATTGAAACCAGCCGGTAAGACAGAACTCGATAAACTGGCTGCTTTTCTAAAGCAAAATATACAGGTGGAGATTCAACTCTCGGGCCATACTTCTTCAGAAGGCAGTGCTGCCCTCAACCGGGAACTCTCACTGAAAAGAGTCCGCAGTTGCAAAGATTACCTGGTAGCCAAAGGCATTGATGATGGCAGAATCAGTATCCGTGGTTTCGGGCCCGATATGCCACTGGCACCCAATGATACCGAAGTCAATCGCGCCAAAAACAGAAGGGTGGAAATGAAACTGACCAGCCTCTGACAACGACTATCAACCATTGGTCAATTTTAATTGATCGCATCTTGAATAATGCGTATCTTTTATATCTAAATTATCCATTATGAAGAAAGCATTGGTAGCTGTTTTGTTAATGGCAGGAATTGGTGCTGTGGCCTTTGCCAGCTTCAATAACAAGAAAAAAGCCAGTTGTCCGCAGGAAAAAAATGCGAAGGCTAAAAAAGATTGCGAACGGAGATGCCTATTCAGTCTCTGAACTGGATCTCTGCATCGGAACTCCGGAATACCTCATTCCGGAGTTTTTTTGGCCCTGATCTGTCCAATTTATTCGGATTTTAATTTATAATATACTGATATTAAGCCATTTAACTTTCTAATGAATTATCAAAAATTTTACCCGCCCTTTCCATTTCAACCCTCCCTAAATTCCTAATTTTGAAAGGCACACCTGACCCATTCTTCTCAGATTTACTTACTACCTGTTTACTATTGCTGACCATCTGCATGTGAAAATGAAAGTTCAAAAAAGGAGGATGTATGTACGCGTATGAATTGCTGGAAAACGGATGTTACTACCTGGTAAAAGAAAAGGAAGACTCCCCGATCATCCTGATCAAAGTGGCGGTGGAAACCGACCATTGCCTCTTTATTCAGCGTTTTGATGATTTAATGGCTACCGAATGGAAACTCCGGAAGGATCCGCTGTTTGATATTATCGAATGCCTGAGTGATGAAAAAGTGAAGGAATGGGAAGAACATTACCGGAGTAATGAAGATGCTTATTACGAAGATGATGAGGAGGAGTAGGCAGTCTTCAGTCAGCAGTCTTCAGTCAACAGTCTTCAGTCAACAGTCTTCAGTCAGCAGTCAGCAGTCTTCAGTCAACAGTCATTAGTCGATAACTAGTAGCTAGAAATCAAAAAAAAGAAGGGCCTGCCGGACAAGAAGCGGGATCATTTCCGTTCATCCTTTTCCTTTTTCCACTGCGGAAAATTGAGTTACATTCATCTGCAAAAACAATAACAATGACCATCCCGAGAAAAATTGTCCTGCCAATTTTAGGTATTGTATTCGGCTGTCAGTTAATGGCCCAGCCTGCACCAACCAACGATGAATCCCTGCCCACCGATTACCTGCCCCGGGATTTTCATGTCGGCAGAAGAGAGGCTTTGAGACAGGTGATGCCTGATAATTCAGTGGCCGTGATCTTTGCCTATCCCACCCGCACTTTTTCTAATGATGTGGAATATTTCTATCACCCCAACCCGGATATGTATTATTTCAGCGGCTACCGGGAACCCCATTCCCTCCTCCTGATTTTCAAAGAAGAACAAACCGATTCGCTGGGTAACCGCTTTAAAGAAATGCTCATTGTACAAAAGAAAAATGCACAGGCCGAACAATGGACCGGTAAAAGACTGGGAGCTGAAGGCGCCAAAGAAAAACTGGGCTTTACCATGGTGTACAATGGAGAGCAGTTCAAAGACGTAAATATTGATTTCAATAAGTTCTCCAAAATATTGTACGAAGAATTACCCAAAGATGTGCCGGACAGCCGTTGGGATAAAAGTGATCTCTTTGACCTGATCCAGTTATTCAAGACCAAATCCGCCATGCCGGAAAGAATGACCCAGCAGAACCGTTTTGATCCCCGCCTCTTCAGCAAACTCACGGGGCAGCTCAGAGAAATTAAAACACCCGAAGAACTGGACCTGCTCCGCAAAGCCGTGGAGATTTCCTGCCAGGGACAAAATGAAGTGATGAAGGCCCTGCGCCCCGATATGAGTGAGCTGGAAATTCAGGGTCTGCATGAATATATACATAAAAAATATGGTGCCGAAGGAGTTGGATATGGCTCTATTGTTGGTTCCGGAGAAAACGGATGTGTGCTGCATTATATGGAGAATACCAAGACCAAAATTGGCGGACAAATGCTGCTGATGGATGTGGGGGCCGAGTACCATGGATACACGGCTGATGTTACCAGAACGGTACCGGCTGATGGTAAATTTTCTGCAGAAGAAAGAGCTATCTACCAACTGGTATATGATGCACAGGAAGCCGCCTTTAAAACTTTAAAGAATGGTTCCAAATGGAGCGATGCAGGCAAGGCTGCAAAAGATGTGATTGCGGAAGGATTATTAAAACTGGGTATCATAAAAGATAAATCAGAAGTGGGAAAATACTTCCCTCATGGATTAGGTCACCATATCGGCATGGATGTACACGATCGCGGCAGTTACGAGACCCTGCAAAAAGACATGGTGATTACCATTGAACCCGGTATCTATATACAAGAAGGAAGTCCCTGTGATAAAAAATGGTGGAGCATTGCCGTACGCATCGAGGATGACCTCCTGATTACAGAAACCGGTTATGAACTCCTCTCCCATTTCGCTCCCCGTAAAATTGAGGATATCGAAAAAATGATCAGTCAGAAAAGTGCCCTGGATAATTTCAAAGTTCCCGAACTGGAAAGCGGTAAGAAAAAAGGATTCTGAGAAATTGAATTCGTAAAAAAACCGTCGTTAATCAGATTAAGCCTATACATAGTGTTTTTTGGCATCACATAAAGCTAAGCTTACACTGAAAAAACGAATTGTCAAAATAGGTACAATATTAAAAGCCTGCGACGTCAAACTTTATCTGTTAAAGTAAAACGTCGCTGGCTTATTTATTGAGTTGCTTCACTAATTTCATTCTCTCATTCCCACATTCTCTCATTCTCTCATTCCCACATTCCCACATTCTCACATTCTCACATTTCCACATTTCCACATTTATCTCTTATGGATAGGTGGCGGTAAAAGTTCCCGTCGTGATGGTGATTACTTGTCCCGCTCCATTCTTGGCTGTTCCGGAGAAGGTACCAGTTATTGTTTTGGTTCCCACATTGTGATTGGTTACTGTAAATGTCATCGTCGCGCCAGTAATGCTGGGGTCTGCTGAATAGGTATCAGTCAATGGTGATGGTAAATCATAATTAAAAATAGCCACATTGGTAACTGTAGCCGAGGTACTATAGGTCTCCCCGCTATTAATTGTTCCGTCAATATCAACCAGTGCTATTGCGAAAAGATCTGAAGCAAGCGCATTAGATCCTAACACAACAAAGGAGGTTCCCGGAATCGGAGGATTAGAGCCAAGTGATACCTGAGCATTTTCTCCTCTGTATACTGTAGAAGGGGCATTAGTCACCGTAAACTGCCAGTGATAGGCAGGAAGCGGTGGATCCACAATTACATCAAATGTACAGGTGGGAGCTACTGGTATAGTGATGGTATTTGTCCCAGCACTTGTTGGAATACCTGTCGCATACAATGTAATAGACTGGAGGCCGGTGATGGCAAAGGTCCCGGGTCCTGTGCTAAAAGTCATACCGTTTACTGTCGCAGTGGTTATGTTATAAGTGCCGAGAACAGTTACATTCACTTCAATATCCACAGTATTGGATGCATTCAATTGGGTGCCCTGCTCAAATAATCCATCCTGCACTGCGCTGCTGCAATTCACAGTGTAAACCGCCAGACCTGCAGCATTCACCGTATTGGAGAAAGTACAGGTAGAGGCCGGAGTGCCCGCGAGAGTCACCGTGAAATTATCTGTTCCTGCAGCTACGGGTGTACCCGTTCCTGTCAGGGTAACCGGACCGGTAGCGGCTATATTTCCTGAAAAGGCATAACTATATCCGTTCACAGTATTCGTGGTAATATTGAATACACCAGGTGTGGTTACAGTAACATTTACTACAATGGTATTCCCTGCTCCTAAGGCGGTTCCTGTATTATAGGTTCCGTTCACGGTGATCGGGGTACAGGCACCGCCTGCTCCACCCAAAGTGGCAACACCGGGTGCTGCTACCGTGACCGGGAATGTACAGGTACTGGTGCCGAGTTTTACTTTAAAAGTTTTATCACCTGTTGTGGTAGCAGCTGGTATCGTGCCATTGGCTGTTAGTACCACCGGCTGTGCTCCCGCACCCAGTGCTCCGGAATAAGTAAACCAGACTCCCGCAACAGTATCAGTAGTAATCGTAAAAGCTCCGGCCGTGGTTACATTTACCTGAACAGTGGCCGTATTGCCAGCACCCATCACCGCACCGGGTGTATAACCGCCTGCCACCGTAATCGGGGCACAGGCATTGGGAGAACCCGCGAGGGTACCCACTCCGGGTTGGGTAACGGTAACCTGTACATCACAAAATGTACTGTCAAAGCTCACGACAAAATTATTGGTACCGGCAGCAAATGGAGTGCCACTGCCACGAAGGGTCACACTATTCACACCCACCCTGGTAAAACTTCCGGTTGCACGGAAAAAATAACCATTAATGGTATCTGTTGTTACGACATAGGTTCCTACTTTGGTTACGTTAACCTCAAGCGTAATGGTATTGGCAGCACCCAATGCTGCACCAACGGCATAAGCGCCACTTACTGTCTTGGGTAAACAATCCCCGGTTATTTCACTTTGCAGGCTTCCTTCAGCCGGGGTATTAGGCAGCTCGAAACTGAGTTCTTTCTGACAGGCTGCGAATACGACCACAACCAGGGCCACCCAATACAAAAGGTATTTTTTCATCATACGTTGTTTAATATAAGGTCAGATGCTTTGGATTCAGCCCCTAAAAATAAGGTTATTTTTCATTCTGCTGCCTGGGGGTGGATAAGAAATAAGGTCCCAATAGGCTCATTTTCATCGTCCTGATTGTCCTAATTTTACCAAAACCGTTCGGATGAAAAACGTTTTCGCCTGTCTTTTAGTATTGGGATCCCTCCTTTCCTGCCATTCCCAGCAACCCGCTGCAGAGAATAACCCGGCTGATTTTGAAAAAGGACTCAGCCAGTCCGGTGTACAGGTACTGGATGTAAGAACCGCCGGAGAATACAATAGTGGGCATATCAAAAATGCCTTGCTGGCGGACTGGACCAATCAGGCCCAGTTCCAGGATCGTATACAGTATGTAGACAAAGACAAGCCCGTTTACATTTACTGCCTGGCCGGTGGTCGCAGTCATGCCGCAGCCGGCTGGATGCGGAGCAATGGTTTTAAGAACGTGGTGGAACTGGTGGGCGGCATGAATGCCTGGAAGCGGGAAAACAAACCTGTGGAAGGAGCCAGTAACGAACCCCAGATGAGCATGGAACAATACAAAGCATCCATCCCTGCCAATAAAACAGTACTGGTAGATTTTGGGGCGCAATGGTGCCCGCCCTGTGTAAAAATGAACCCGGTATTGGACGATCTGAAAAACGACAAATCACTGGATTTTGTTTTCGTAAAAGTTGATGCCGGGGTTCAAACCAACCTGATGAAAGAAATGAATATAGAACCCATCCCGGTATTCATCGTTTACAAATCAGGTAAAGAAGTCTGGCGCAAACAGGGAATAGTGAGTAAAGAAGAATTACAGTCACAATTGAAATAAACCTGCCCGGTTTCGCTTCATTCAATCGGGTTCAATATTCCCGTATGAAAAGAAAATCATTCCTGCAGAACAGTGCGGCAGTTATTGGTGCTGCCTGGCTACCAGCTGTTTCAATGGCCAGCGACCCGTTGAAAAAAACTATCCGCTTTGCCCATCTCAGCGATATCCATCTAAAACCTGGGGCCATTCCCGAGGCTGGCATGGCCATGGCATTCCAACAGGTGCAATCCCTGAAAAAACCAGTTGACTTTATAATCAATGGCGGAGATGCGATCATGGATGCACTGGAAGCTGATAAACAAAAAACACAAATACAGTGGGATCTTTTCACTTCCATGCTAAAGAAAGAAAACAGCCTGCCGGTTTATCATACCATTGGCAACCACGATATCTGGGGCTGGTTCTATAAAAAAGATCCGGCAGCCCAACCTGGTAGTTTACCCGATCAGGATAAATTATACGGCAAAATATGGGTACAGGATATCCTGCAGATGCCCGGACGATTTTACAGTTTTACCAAAGGCAACTGGAAGCTGATTGTACTGGATAGCACCCAACTGAATCCGGCCGGTGGATATATCGCCAAACTGGATGAAGAACAAATGAATTGGTTACAAACGGAACTCAGCATTACTCCGAAAGAACAGCATATCTGTATCATTTCACATATTCCGGTTTTATCAATCTGTGCCGGTTTGTTTTTTGACAAAACAGAAACCAATGGCGACCTGCTGGTGAAACGCAATCTCATGCACACCGATTTCCTCCAATTAAAAAAACTCTTTCGCGGCTACCCGAATATCAGGGCCTGTATCAGCGGACATATTCATCTACAGGAAGAAATTGAATACCTGGGTATCAAATATTATTGCAATGGCGCTGTGTCGGGTAACTGGTGGAAAGGTGCTTTCCAGGAATTTGAACCCGCCTTTGCCATCATGGAACTGATGGATGATGGAAGCACCAAAAGAACCATGATAAAATATCAGGTAAACTAAGTAGCTTGTGAATCTTAAGTTTATTTATGCTTAAAAAATTATTTACAAGTTCACTGCTGCTCTTCCTTATATCAATTACTGCAGCGTATTCCCAATTGGCTGAAGTGGAAATACTGAGTTCGGGTACCAATGCCAGTCTCCGCGGACTGAGTGTGGTGAATGATAATGTGGTTTGGGTCAGTGGCAGTAACGGTACCGTGGGCCGTACCACCAACGGGGGCAAGACCTGGCAATGGCGTACGGTGACCGGTTTTGAAAAAAATGATTTCCGTGATATCGAAGCCTTTGATGCCAGCACCGCGATTATCATGAGTGTGGCAGATCCCGCTTATATTCTCAAAACTACCGATGCTGGTGAAAGCTGGAAAGTGGTATATGAAAACAAAACAAAAGGAATGTTTTTGGATGCCATGGAATTCTGGAATGAACAGTCCGGCATCGTGATTGGTGATCCGCTGGAAGGACGGTTTTTCATTGCCCGGACATTCGACGGAGGTAATTCCTGGCAGGATCTTCCCTTTGATAAAAGACCAAAAGCCGATAGCGGCGAAGCCTGTTTTGCTGCCAGTGGTACCAATATCCGGGTACTGGATAAGGATGAAGCTGTATTTGTGAGTGGGGGTACCCGTTCCAGACTCTTCACCAAAAATGAACCAGTGACCCTGCCCATCATCCAGGGTAAAGAGACAACCGGTGCCAATTCTATTGCCATCTGGGATCATTTCAAAATGAAAGGCGGCAAAAAAATGCTGGTGGTCGGTGGCGATTTCAATGCTGATTCATCCACCACTCATAATTGTTTTTACAGTAATGACGGCGGACAAACCTGGCTGGCACCGCTGGTTCCTCCGCATGGTTACCGCAGCTCCGTTGAATATTTTTCGAAAATGGAGGCTTATTCCTGTGGCCTAAATGGAGTGGACCAAACCACAGACGGAGGCAAAACATGGGTATGGATCAGTAAGGAGGGGTTTCATGTTTGCCGTGCCTCCAAACTGGGTGATGCCATTTATCTCGCCGGTGGCAAGGGAAAAGTAGGTAGAATCATCAGAAAGAAATCCTGATCAGGACAATGTTTAGCCGACTTTTCAAACAATGGAAATGGAAAAGACTGGCCCGTCAGTTAAGGCGCCCTGCCGGTAATGCCGGAAAGGAAACCGGAATACTGATGAACCGGTCTAACCAGTATATGTACCAGTTCACGCTTGAACAAATGCAATTAAAGGATGGAGATCAGGTACTGGAAATTGGGTTTGGCAACGGACATTTTTTCCCGCAGGTCTTATCCGCTGCTGAAAATCTCAGTCTCTATGGAATTGATTATTCTCCGCTGATGGTGGAGGAAACCCGTCGGGCAAACAGCAACCTGATTCAAAACGGCCAGCTGCAACTGATCAATGGTAATAGTGATGCTCTTCCCTACCCCGATCAGTATTTCGATGTAATTTTTTGTATCAATGTCATTTACTTTTGGGATCAACCCGAAGATCACTTGAAGGAAATCCGGCGTGTATTAAAAACCGGTGGTCGCTTTTTTGCCACTTGCCGCTCCAAAGAAAATATGGCCCTCATGCCATTCACCCGCTGGAATTTTAAGCCCTATACAGCTGATGAATGGGAAACCGAATTGAAAAAAAATAAGCTGACCCCATTTTTAAAGGAATCAGCTATTGAAGCAGGTTTCCAGGATCTCCAACTTCCCATTGAGCCCAGACAATGGTGTGTGGGTGCTACCCGGTCAGATTAATTATAAATTTTCCAGGATCTCTTTTACACTGGGTCGCTTTTTATAGTCAGTTTCAAAAAAACGGTATCGTACGGTTTGCTCCTGGTCCACTACAAATACCGCCGGCACCGGCAGGTACTTTCCGTTGGCACCGTTATTCTTTTCAACATCCAAACCGGCATTTTTATAACGGGTGATTGTATTCTCCTGTAATTCAAAAGCCACATCATAGGCCTTCATGATTTTTAGACCTTCATCATGCAGGATGGAATATTCCGCTTTTGTTTTTTCGGTGGTCTTGGCAATCCCTTCTGCCTGTTCCGGAGTAATGGCCAGCAGGGTGGCTCCTTTTTCAGTAATGAATGAAAGTGAATCCTGTAAACGGGCCAGCTCTTTATTACAATAGGGGCACCAGTTGCCTCTGTAAAATACCAGCACTACTTTACCTTTTTTCAACAGGTCTTTCAGCCTGATCTCATTTCCGTTTTGATCCTTTGCTTTAAAATCTGGTGCTTTCGATGCGATAAACAGCCCTTCCGGGGCTTTCTGTGCCTGGAGGCTGCCAAACAGCAAGCCGAAAAAACCCAATATCAGGATATGCTTCATAGTTAATGTTTCTGTTGTAAAATTAAGAAGGACGGCACAAAGGGGTTGTCAGGTTGCTGACGATTAACGAAAGATTATTTTTTCCCTATTTTTGGAAGAATTCTTACAAAAATTACGTTTATGGCCAGTCACGAGGATAAATTCATTTCCAAACTCTTATTCGGTTTTGGAGCCATTATTGCCGCTGTGATGCTCACCTTGTTCGTTTGTGCAGAAAGAATCCCCAAAAAAGATGAATGGTACTGGTGGGGAATGGCCATTGCTGCCATTTTATGTACCGGTATTTTCCTGGTGGCCAGTGCCCTGATTCATAAAATGAAGTCAGACATGATCCGCAAGCAGAAAATGCGTCATTTGCAGCGGGGCACTCATCAGGAAACTGCGTCAGATATCAGCTGATCAGCCAAATTGTTTGGTGAACATAAACCAGACCGCTCCCATCAGTAATACAAAACTCACCAGGTAGCGCCAGTGAAAGGGCTCCTTCAGGTAATACACTGCAAAAATGGTAAACACCAGCAGGGTGATCACTTCCTGCAACATCTTCAACTGAAAGCCTGACATTCCTTTTGCATATCCTGTCCTGTTTGCAGGCACCATCAGCATGTATTCAAATAAAGCAATGATCCAACTGATCAGGATAGCTTTCCATAATGGCCAGCCCTCTTGCTTTAGATGGAAATACCAGGCAAAAGTCATAAACACATTCGAAGCCAGTAATAACAAAACCGTATTCATCGCAACATGATTTAAAAAAAAGAGCCCGGCTCTCACCGGACTCTAAATCGTTTCAATTTTTAATCTACCCTGATTTCGTAATTACATTTTCTGACTCCCAACTTTCACTGCTCCCCTTTAGGGGATGGGGGCGACTCTCGACTCTCGACTCTCGACTATCGACTAAAGACTAATTCTGCTTCTCCAGATTCCTGAAATCCACCGGCACCAGTTTACTTACACCCGGCTCCTGCATGGTGACACCGTAAATAACATCCACGGTACTCATGGTCATCTTATTGTGTGTAACAATGATGAACTGTGAGTTCTGGCTGAACTGACGGATCATATTGGTGAACTTGCTCACGTTGGCATCATCCAGCGGGGCATCCACCTCATCCAGGATACAGAATGGCGCAGGCTTGATCAGGTAAATGGCAAAGAGCAATGCAGTGGCAGTCAGCGTTCTTTCCCCACCACTCAGCTGGGTCAGTGAACTTGGCCTTTTGCCCTTTGGTTTAGCCACCACATCGATTCCCGTATCAGCAATGTTCTCAGGATTCTCCAGTACCAGATCGCACTGGTCATCATCGGTAAACAGGGTTTTAAATACTTTCTGGAAATTTTCTCTTACCTGGTGGAAGGTTTCCATGAATTTCAGATTCGCAGTGGCTTCCACTTCCTCGATCGTTTTTAACAAACTATCCTTGGCAGTAACCAGGTCCGTCTTTTGCTCTACGATAAAATCATACCGCTTCTTCATTTCCGTAAAAGCCTCGATGGCAGTCGGATTCACTTCACCCAGATTTTCCAGGCGGCGCTTCATCCGGTCCACTTTTTCGTGCAGTTCTTCCACGGGCACTTCACCGGTTCTTGATTCACCCAGGATATCATCCAGGTTGATCCTGAATTCCACATCCATTCTTTCCTTCATACCAGCCAGGTGTAATTTCAGCTCATTCAGCTTATCCTTGATAGCTGCCAGCATATGTTCTACCTGTTCCTTTTCTTTTACTTTATGCCTGATCTCACTTTCCTTTTCACTTAACTGGTTACGGAGATTATAATAAGCCTGATCCGCTTCATTCAGTTTTTGCTCCTCCACTTCCTTGTCACGCATCAGTTGCAGGAGGGCTTCTTCTGTGTCGCGGAGTGTTTGAGTGGCCTGTTCAATGCTTCCTGCGGTTTCTGTGAGCAGGTTGCCATTGCTGTCGATCTGCAACCGAAGATCATTCAGTTGATTCCCCTTGAATTCCAGCTCCTGCCTTAATCCGGCAATCTTACTCTGGTGCTTGGTGACATTCAGGTTAAACTCATTGTACTGCCGGCTCGACTCATTGTATTCCTGATCAGTCATCCGGAATGCCTCATCTGCTTCAGCAAGCCTGGAAGCTGCTACCAGCAGGGCCTCATTGAATCCGGTCAATTGATTTCTTACGCCTTCTACAGACTGATGAGTCTGCTGCATCTGCAGGTTCAGCTCTTCCAGCCGGTGCTGGCTGCTGGTTTGCATGGAGTGCAGATTCTCCAGTTTATTATGAAGGGCAAATACTTCGTTCGTCAGTTGCTGGATTTCCCTTTCTGTTTCTTTTACGGCATTCTCACGCAGGTCTTCATTAAAGGCGATCACTTCATTGTGACGGGCCTGGATATCGGCACGGAGTTTTTCAACCACTACCGATTGAGTCAGGATTTCTTCCTGCAGTTTTTCCAGGTTTTTCGCACGTCCGATCTTTTTACCTTCAATCAGTCCCACACTGCCACCGGTCAATGAATATTTTCCTTTTACATACTTCCCGTGTTTTTCAATCACCACAAACCCATTGCTGTTTTCCAGCACCTGCTCATTATCGGCAATAAATACATTGCTCAGCAAATGCTCAGCCAGCTTCCGGTACTTTTCTTCCACTTCCACCACACTCAGTGCGGGTATGCCACCTTCCAGATGGTGACCTATACTTGCCGGAGCCTGTTCATCAAATTTGTTCAGAAGGAAGAAGTTCGCTTTTCCTTTTTTATTTTCATCCAGCAGGTGTACGGCCTGTAAACCTTCCTGCAGGTTGTTCACAACATAATATCCCAGATAAGGTTCCAGTACATTCTCGAGGGCTGTCCGGTATTCTTCTTTTACATACATCACATCCGAGAGGATGGGTGAAGTATGGTTCCATTGCTGGTTATTGTGTAAAAATTTTACACTGTCAGGGTAGCCTTCCATAGAGTCGATCATGCTTTTCAGCAGGTCGTGCTCATTCTTTTTGGAATCCAGCTTACGGTTCTCTTCAGCCAGTTCATTGCGTAAGCCTTCGAGTACAGACTGAATTTGCAGGATCTGTTCACGGGTATTTTCCTGGTGCTGCTGTAACTGCTCCAGGTCAACTTTCTTAATGGATAATTCTTTTTCCTTAAGGATTCTATCCTGATCCAGGTGCTGGCGCTGTTCTTCCCTGTGTTTTCTTTCTTCTTCGATCTGGCCAATTACTCTTTGCAGGTTCTGCACGGATGTATCCGCTACCGCTACTTTCTTTTCTGCATCAAACTGGCTGCGCTGAACATGTTGTTGTTCCTGGCGGAGATTATCAAGAATATGGCGTTTCTCATCCAGAATATTTCTTTTAGCATCCACTTCCTGGCGCAGACTTTCCAGTTGCTGGTTCAGTTGTTCCAGGGCCTGACTCTCTTCTCCTACCTGTGCTTCAGTAAACTGAATGCTTTCTTCAATACCACGTAACTGACCGCCCGCTTTTTGCAGAAACTCCTGCAGGCTGTTTTCTTTTTCTTTCAGGTGTTCCAGTCGCTGGGCGGAAAGGTTCTTATCGTTTTCCCGGCTTCTGACGGTTTGTACCATTTCGTTAAAGGTCAGCTGCATGGTCTGCAGTTCTCTTTCCTTTTCAATAAAAGCCAGCTTTTCTTTTTCGATCGCAGCTTCATCGGCAGCAATAACTGCTTCCAGTTTTACGCGCTTATCAGTTTCCAGTTCATGTTGCTGGTTCAGTTCCTGGTAAGTGAGATTAAATCCTTCCAGTGATGCTTTCGCGAGTTCAATACTCAGTTCCCGGTATTCTTTTTTAATCTCATGGTATTTCTCCGCTTTCTTGGCCTGGCTTTCCAGCGCCTTGAGCTGGTTATTGATTTCAAAAAGCAGGTCTTCAATACGGGCCAGGTCCTGCTCAGTGGCTTCCAGTTTTTGCTTGGCTTCTTTTTTACGTGTTTTGTAAATAGAAATCCCTGCGGCCTGTTCCAGCATTTTTCTACGGCTGTTATCCTTGTCTTTGATCAGGTCATCGACCATGTCCAATGCAATGATGGCATAACTGTCTGTGCTCACACCGGTATCCATGAACAGGTTCTGGATATCCTTCAAACGGCACTGTACATCATTGAGCCGGTATTCACTTTCGCCGCTTTTATAAAACTTACGTGTGATGGTGACCTCATTGAATTCTGAGGGAAGGAGGTTCTTGGTATTCTCAAACGTGAGACTTACTTCTGCCAATCCGGATGCACTGCGGGTTTTGGATCCGTTGAAGACCAGACTGTCGAGGTTTTCACTTCGGAGCTGACTGATCTTCTGTTCACCAATCACCCATCTGATGCTGTCTACGATATTACTTTTGCCGCAGCCGTTAGGACCAACAATACCGGTGATATTGTCATCAAAACGCACTACAGTTTTGTCGGCAAAACTTTTGAATCCTTTGATTTCTAAGTTCTTTAGTCTCACTGTTATCAGTTTTTATACAAGTAAAGTCAGGCGGCGAATATATAGCAAAGGTCAGTAAAAACCGGTCGGGCTACCAGTCAGTTATTCACATTGGAAAGCGAAAAATGTGAGAAGAAAACAGTTGCGGGAATTGTTTCTCCCGATGTCACAAAAAGACCTCAAAAAGGGCTGCTTTTTGCCCCCATGTAACCGGGAAAATGCAGCTTTGCCCCGGACCATGGATGGTCATATTTTTTAGTCAGCCGGGCTATTGATTTCTGCTTGGTTAAAATAGCCATTTCAGGCTTTTTTCATGGCATTTTCGTTTTAACAACATAAATACCCGGTTCTGCTTTATAATCACTATCTTCACTAAGTGACTATAAGTTCTTCCATCATTCAGTGCGGATAAGTTCAATTCTTACTCTTCGATCCGGTAACAGTTATTCTCCTCTTTACTATTTGCTGACAGTCCTTCAATCACAGGTATTTCAATTTGTTTTATTTTAAATTTTTCAGCATGAACATGTATGTTTCGAATCTGAGTTTTCACACGTCTGAGGAAGACCTGAAAACCCTTTTTGGTGCTTATGGCGCCGTAGCTTCCGCAAAAGTGATTAATGACCGTGAAACCGGCCGCAGCCGCGGGTTTGGATTTGTGGAAATGAACGCAGATGATGAAGCCAATTCAGCCATCAAAGGACTGAACGGAAAAGATATTGAAGGCAGGGCACTGTCTGTTTCGGTAGCGAGAGAGAAAGCTCCCCGTTCCGATTACAGAGGTTAATCCTCCTCTTACATTGCGTATAAAGAGCCTTTTAAAGGCTCTTTTTTTATGCTTCTTCTGCTGTAACCGGCGCTTCTGCCGGCGTAGTATTCCGGATACTGAGCTGGAAATCTGAATTGAGGTTGATGGCATAATTCCCCTGGCGCAGGATACCCATGGTTGCACTGTCTTCGGTGAGAACCGACATCAGGCTTTTCACCTGTACATCTGTATTTACCCTGTCCAATCTACCTTTTACAATTTCAACATCGAAACTGCAAACCGGCTTCCGCAATTTGCTGTTTCTTTCAAAATCAGTGCGATTCAACGTCATGCGCTGATCTTCCTGATTTGATTTTTTCAGCAACAAACGAATAACGGGGAGGTACTTTTTCCAGGTGTGATTATACATATAATGAGTGGGTTATTGTCCGCAAAAACAGAAGGCGGATCCAATCGAAGGTGGGCTTTTATTTCCACAATGCCCCGTTTATTTCTACCCATCATTTTAACAACCGCTAAATAAGACTTTTTACTTAGCAGCTGCTACCAGTTTGACTGAATTATCAGGTAGGGTCATTTTTCCTCTTCGACTTGATTTTTTGTTTAGCTATCCAGTGCAATTGAATCAATCCTTTATACAATAGCATTAGAAAGGCAGATGAAAGATGGCCGTTTTCAGGTAGCGATCCCTTGACCACTACCTGATAGATGCTGTTCCTTTATAAAGAAAAGGCAGAAAACGAGATTGATTATTTACCCACCAGAACAAAGGGGCCCCAGAAAAAAGGATGTGCATATTGTTCCCGTAAACGCAGCTGTGCTTTGCGCAGGGCCTCCTGTTTACTTCCTTCGGGATGGAGGAGCCATTCCCGGTAAAACCCGATCATCAGTTCTTTGGTAGATTCATCGTTCACTTTCCAGAGACTCATGATCACGGAGGCAGCACCCGCCTGCATAAAAGCTCTCTGCAATCCATACACCCCCTGCCCGTTGAGCAGTTCACCCAAACCGGTTTCACAGGCAGATAAAACAACCAGTGCGGTCCCGGTTAAATCAAGTCCCGCAGCTTCATAAGCCGTCAGGATCCCATCATCCTGATCCGTAAAATCATTGGGATTCCTCGCCACTGCTGCAGCCCCTGCCAGGATCACACCGGAACGGAGCAATGGATGTTGTCTGGCAATATCTGCCTGAATACCATAAACGGTACCCATGGTATCTTTTACATCCTTCAGAAAAAAACCATGCGTGGCAATATGCAATACCTGGGGTCTTTTGATTTTTTTAATGGCTTCTTCCGTTGCTGCTTTGCGGATTCTCTCCTCCACGGTCCAGTGTTCTGCCATCAGGATGGATTTTACAGAATCGGTTTCTTCTCTCGTACCTGGTAATTCATCCAATACCGGAAAACCGGTTCGAAGCGGCAGGCTGTCAGTTGTAACAGGTAATCCGCCAAAATCAGGAAAGGAGAAGATAGCAGCACGATGCGTTTTGTTTTCCGTTACCGGTTCCAGCAGATCTTTTGTATTGGTGAGCATGGAAACGGCCAGTTCATCAATCAGGTATTTTCTGGTTAAAGGATTGAGCAGGGTATAAAGATTGATCTGCTGATAAACCCCGTCGGCTGAAAAGTAAACCTTTGTAGCAGCCGGCAGGTATTCTTTTAAAGGCCCCCAGAAAGCAGTGTAAGATTGCAGGTCTTCCCTCCTGCCCTTAAGGTTTAAACGATAATAATTGATGGCTTTTGTCTCAAGTTCATTGCCTGGTTTTAACAATACCAGCCGGGGTGCCATGCTTTGATGATCCAGGATCAGGGCAGCATAGCGGATTTTATCGGTCCATTTTCCATCTGTATATTCTTCGGTGCGGATGATTTCAACCGCATACTCACCGGGGAGTAAAACTGACCGGATACTGGTCCAGTCTCTTAAGCCTGTATTGGAATTTTTAGCCAATCCCAAAGCAATCGTGATTTTTTGCTCCAGTTGGTTGGCATTCAGTTCCAGTTGCGGCAGGTTCAGTTTTTTCTCCGTACGTTCTTCTTCACTCATCCGGTACTGGCGGATAATTTCTTCTCTCATGGCCAACCATTGCTGGTAATTGCTGATCACAGTACTATCCCGGCTGAAAGCCACCGCCTCCTTCATTTTCCCGGATTCTTTCAACAGGAGTGATTTCAATGCGATACGGTTGTTGTACATACGGGTGATCAGGGCCGTATGATTCCCGGATGGGTTTTTTGTCCATTGTTCTAATACAAATGCATTGAAAGTTTCAAATGCACCGGCCACATTGAAATAGAATAAGGTCTTGTCTTTTTCACTCAGGTAGGGAAAATATTTTTCAATCAGCAACAGGTATCCCTTCATGGCATTTTGATAATGCTTCTCTGCTTCAGCAGGCTGCCCCGCTTCCCGATAGGTTTCTGCCAGGTTGTATTCGGTTTCAATATGATCATAATGATACTCCCCCAGTTTATTCCGGAGAATGGCCAGTGACTGCAGGGTCAGTGCAATAGCTTCCGGGTAGCGCTTCATTTGCCGGTAAGTACCTGCCAGTCCGCCCAGGTATATCCCATACTTATCACTGGTTTCACCATAAGTAGCTTTATAAATACTAATGCTGGACTGATAAGTGGATTCCGCTTTTTTCAAATTGCCATTTGCCTTGTACACTGAAGCCAGGTTATTCAGGCAATTGGCATAAAACTTATCCTTTTCTCCCAATGTGGTTTTATAGATCGCCAGACATTCTTCCAGGTGTTTCTCCGCTTCCGGATATTTCCCAATGGCAAATTCAACCAGGGCCAGGTTATTGAGGGCATTGGCATAATTGGCATGCTTTGTACCCAGTGTTTTTTTGCGGATACTGATCACTTCTTCAAATGCATACACAGCATCCTGCAGCCGGCCCATGCTGCGATATAATTCTCCGAGATTATTGAGGGGATTGGTATAATCAGGATGTTCTCTTTTTCCTTGAGCTATGTAAATCTGTAATGCTTTGCGGTAGGAGTTTTCCGCTTCATTGTATTTACCGAGTGCTTTTTGCACCAGGGCCAGGTTATTGAGGGAGTAGGCAGCTGAGGGATTGCTACCTGCCAGTGCAACGGCTTTTTCCAATGCAGGCTCTGCCCTTGCATAATCACCCATGTGCCGGTACAATTCACCCAGATTATTCTCCAGTGTTTGTAATGTAGCCTGATCCGGTGCAGGCTGAGCGGCATGATAATTTTTCAGGGAAAGAAAGATGGCTTCTGCCTGTTCGTACTTGGCCTGTCCCTGGTAAATCACAGCCATGGTGCCCAGGGCGCCGAGGTAATCCGGACTTGTTTCGCCCAGTATTGTTTTATAAAAATGAACAGCGGCAGCACACATGCTTTCGGCTTCGGCATATTTGCCCATATCCACATACATGGAACCCAGGGTATAAAAACAACGGGTGTATTGTAAACTGCTTTGTCCGAATGCCGTGGCCAGTACGGGTAAAGACTGCAGGTAAAGCGGCTCAGCTTCGGCATACCTTCCCTCCTCTTTTAAACAGGATGCCAGGTTGAAAAGTGCCAGTGAAAAATGGTATTCAGTTTCACCTAAACGGCTCTTCGCCAGATCAGCCGCTTCCCTGAAAAATTTTCCGGCCTTTGCATAGTCTTCCAATTGATAATAGGCCGATCCTGCCGTACTGTGAAATTCAACGAGCACTGTATCATTTTTTATCTGGCTTTGTGCAAGCGGGTAAATTTTTTCTGCCAGTTGAGCCGCCTGCTGGTAATGGCCCTGAGCAAAAGCGCTATCCATCGCGGACAGCTCCGCCTGAACTCCCTGTGCCGAAGCTTTGGTGAATCCAGCTATCAAAAGCAATAAGAACCATTTTTTCATT
Organism: Chitinophagaceae bacterium; assembly: GCA_016720745.1. GTDB lineage: Bacteria > Bacteroidota > Bacteroidia > Chitinophagales > Chitinophagaceae > JJ008. The sequence goes on from JADKKA010000022.1 coordinate 1,239,759, forward strand.
CCCCTAAAATTACTGAGATAAGCGGAGATAATGGCCAGTACCCTGATGATGTGATACGGTTAGTTTCATAGAAAGAGATTTTTATCTTCATACATAACAATATAAACTATGAAAGGATACTTTTTACTGTTTCTGATTTGCTGTTCATTTAACCTGCTGGCCCAAAGAGAAAAAGCCTGGGGCGATCCGCATGTCATGGAAAAGCTGGCGACAGCGGCTAACAGAAATCCTGAATACAAAAAACTGACTGCTCAAATCCGTGAATTCAGTCAGACCGCCACCCCCAATAAAACAAATGCTGATAAAGTGAAAGCCCTCTTTAGCAACAATACCCAGCTTTTCAAAAATCTGTATACAGGAGCTGGTATCAATGCCCCGCAAACATTGCGTTCAGCAAAGCCTTTTAAAACGATTTCCCTTTCAAAACTGTCCAGCTTAGTTGCGCTTAAAAAATTGAAGCTGATCGGGAATCAGGAATTTACAAAAACCATTACTCCTCCTTTTCAGGATGCATGGGAATATAATTTTGATCATTCGAATGATGGAGGTTATCCGGATTCCAGTTTATCTGATTTTGCAACCGGGCTGCTTGCCTTCAAGGCAAATTCCGGAGCCACCTGTGAAACTTATCCGAATGCCAACTCTTGCAAATTAGGCTTATACCAACTAGGTTACCAGCAGCAATTTAAGGTACCCAATAACCCCGAAATCATTGCAGCAGAAATCAATTTTGAGTATGATTACTTATACACCGGTTGGGATACTTATGGAGCAATCACCGGAATTGATATGGTGGTGCAGGCGAATAACAAACTGAATAGTCAGTCATTTAATGAAATGCCTGATTATTCTTTAAGTGATTATGGCAGTTTAGGCATTTGGAAAAAAATGGCAACTATTTATTCTCTTGATTCGGTTGATGCCAGTTTTGGTGAATTTCATGCAACCGGTTCATCTTCTTTTAAACTGGAAGGTTATGTTACCCCGGGTACAACCATTGAAATTAAAATCGGCATCGGTTATCCTTCCGGAACCAAAAGAGGAATGTACGGCTGTTACCACTACGGAGAAATGAAATTGAAAAGAATCACCGTAAAATATTACAAGACAGGAGGCAATAATTAAATCAGAAATTAATCAGTTGCTTCACCTTCCTGGTCAGCAGGGCCATATTCAGGTATTTGATATTCAGGAATTCGAAATCCCTGATGAGGAGCAGTGAAATAGCCGCTTCTTTCAAGGCAACTGCATTATTGAAACAATCAATGGCTTTGTCTCTCGCACCGGCATGTGCATATTGCAATCCCATCCAAAGCTGGGAGATATATTCGCTTCTTTCTTCCATTCCCTGGTAATAACTGTCCAGCGGTTGTTTCATAAGGGAGATGTCTCCGTTATTATAAAACTGCAGCAATCCTTTGTCATTGGCCTTCTCGGCTGCCAGGATGGCTTCGGCCTGGTTACCGGCTGACCAATGCAGTTTAGATAATTCGGAATAGAGCTTTTCCTTTTGTTCCGGCTCATGGAACTTGCTGATCCGCTCTTCCTGTAATGCCACGGCCGCTTCCAGATTATTCATATTGGCCATGAGGATCACTTTATTCTTGAGCAGAAAATCCCATACCGGGTTGATCTCAATACCCTGGTCATAAACCTGCAGTGCACCTTCATTATCACCCTTGGCCTGTAATAAAATGGCCAGCCAGAGATAGACATTGCTTTGATTGGCATTTAACCGGATAGCCCGCTGATAAGTGATCTCTGCTGCATGCCAGTCGAAATTCTGGAAATACCAGTACCCCAGCGAAGCCTGTGTTTCGCCGGAATAAGGATCCAGTCCGGCCGCCACATCAATATGTTTTTTCGCCTGCCAGAGCATTTGAACGGGATCCTCATATCCCCGGAAAGAGGATAATAAAAAACTATCCGCCAGACCCGCATAAGCTGCCGCAAATCCTTTGTCACGCGATACCGCCTGCTGAAAATAATCCCGGGCACTGAGTACATCTGCCTTGCTTCTTTTTTCCAGCATTAAACGACCCCGCATATAGAGATCATAAGCCTGCAGGTCAGCCGTTGGAATATAGTCCAGCTCCTGGGTTTCTTTTTTAGTCAATGATGTATTAAGCACAGAAGCAATAGCCAATGCCACTTCCCGCTGTATGGTAAAAATATCGTGCAGGGACCGGTCATAGGAATCGGCCCAGATATGTTCATCAGTGATCGCATTGATCAGCTGGGCAGTGATCCGCACTTTTTCTCCATGCCTTTGCACACTTCCTTCCAGGATCAGCGATACGCCTAATTCCTTTCCGATCTCTTTGACTGATTTCGGACTGGTTTTATACTGCATTACTGAAGTCCGTGAAATCACTTTATAAGCCCTGATCTTGGATAACTGGGTGATGATATCCTCTGTTAAGCCATCGCTGAAATAATCCTGCTGCGGATCGCTGCTGAGATTAGCAAAGGGAAGTACTGCGATATGATTGGCGTTGGATGAAGCGGCAGGAATAACTGGTGTTTCGGGCAAATGCATTTGTGCAGGAATGCCTTCCGTCAGTAACTGGTAGATCCGCATGGGATCTTTTACATTTTTCAGTTTCTCTTCCTTGACAAAAACCGATTCCAGTTCTTTTTTGTTGGCAATATTCCGGTATACCACTTCTGAAATATAAACCCCGCCGGCTGGTGCGAGTGATTGTATCCGGGAGGCGATATTCACCACATCTCCAAAAATATTCCCGGCATGTACCAGCACATCACCCATGTGGATGCCGATCCTTACGGGTACCTGTGGTTCATTGTATAAATCTTCCTGTAATAGTTTGGCAAATTCCGCCGCATCGGTGGAGCTCTGAAAAAGCAGCAGCGAACCGTCCCCGTAATACTGAACGATTTTGCCATTGAGCTCTTCTGCCACCAGTTCCACTACTTCCCGGAACCGGTTGACTTTCTCTACAGCCAATTCCTCATTCTCCTGCATCATAGCCGTATAGCCTACGATGTCGGCAAATAGAATTGCTGCCAGCTGATGTGATTGTCCGGCCATTGGTTAAAGTTGGAGGCCGAAGGTAGCAAAAGAAGCAGTAGCGGCGTTGTAATAACCCGCTGAACTGTAAGGTTGGGTGTATGAAATGTGGATTAATTCTCTGTTTCCGATTTAAAGAAGCCCAGGTCGGCAAGGATGATGGCCGGACTGGTGTAATTCAATAAAGTGGAATGGAGGTTTTTTTCCAGTTCGTCCTTGGTCCGGCAAAAAGATGCCTTGATCAGGGATAATTTGTAAGAATTAATCTTGAACTGAGATAATCTTGACATCTGACCAATATAGTCATCGTCGAGATGAAAGGACTCGGCAATATATGCCTGGTCATTACAGTAGGACTGGTTCATAACTTAGGATATTGGTTACTGATTGGATGGCCGGTTGCCCGGTCTGGATTTCACTATAAAGCTGAACCTAATTTACCGGCTGGTAAAGAAAACAGTCAAAAAAAGGGTTACTTTTGCCAAAATCGCGTATTAACGGCTGGGAAAACTACGATACCCCTGCGATTGCCATTTGCCGTGAACCTCTTACTGACTCAAAATCAAAGCAAAACAAATGGTACAAAAAACTTATTTCAAGACAAAAGACTATTGCAAAGTAAAATTCTCCTTTAAAGTGGAGGATGCTGAAACCGTTGAAATACTCGGTCTCAACAGTGATTGGGAAAATTCCGTCCTGATGAGTAAGAAGAAAGATGGCAGTTTCAGTGCTGATGTGAATCTCCCCAAAGAAACCAGACATGAATTCAAGTACCTGGTCAACGAAACGATTTGGCTGAACGAACCAGCAGCTGATAGTGAAGCACCGAATGTATACGGTGGTTCCAACAGTGTGATCGTCCTTTAATTTATTTCGAAACTTTTTTTGATACAGACGCCCGTTCTTCGGGCGCCTGTTTTCTTATGTCTGTCTGTTAAAAACAGGCAGTATCTCAAAAAATAAAAAGGGCCGTACCAATCTTTGATACGGCCCTTTTTATTTTTTTCTCTCCATTGTGCTTCTTTGTTTTTTGTATCTTGTTTCTTTCTATTTAGCCCAATACCTAATTCCCAATAACTAATTCCCATGTCATCCACCGATCAATTTTACTCCCGTCTCCCGGTGAATGAAATTCCACTGAGCGAATTACTGGCAGAAGATCACCTTTTCTTCCGCATTCCTGAGAATTGGCATGTGATCATCACCGATGTAAAAAAATCAACGGAAGCCGTTGCCGCCGGTTTACATGAAACGGTGAACCTGGTGGCTACCGGCAGCATAGTGGCCGTATTGAATATTGTATATAAAGCAGAGATTACCATTCCATTTTTCTTTGGCGGTGATGGTGCCACTTTTATCATCCCCCCTTCTATTCTGGAACCCTGCAAAAAAGCCCTGCTGCTTCATCAGGATAACACGGAAAAAAATTTCAACCTCCAACTACGTGTAGGGCTGGTACCCGTGAATGATATTTATGCAGCCGGTCAAGAATTAAAAGTCACCAAACTCAAAACCTCACAGCTATTTGCCATTCCGGTGATGCTGGGCAAGGGACTTTCCCATGCAGAGAAAATTATAAAGTCAGAAGATTTTAATATGCCGGCCATGCCATTACCAGATGAAGAACTGGACATGACCGGTATGGAATGCCGCTGGGACCGCATTAAACCACCAGTCACAAATGATGAAGTGGTCAGCCTGCTGGTGATAGCCCGTGACGGTGTAAGCCAGGCCAGTGCCTTTCAACAGGTAATAAAGCAACTGGACCGGATCTATGGTGATCCGGATAAAAGAAAACCCATTACTGTTTCACAGTTGAAATTAAAGGCAACAGTGTCCAAGATCACCCGGGAAATGAAGGCTAAACTGGGGGGCTATCAACCACTTTATCTGATACAAAAACTTTTCACCACGCTGCTGGGCAGGGTATATTTCAAAACAAAAACAGGGAAAAATTATTTACAGCAACTGGTGCAGTTATCGGATACCCTCGTGATAGACGGACGAATCAATACCGTCATTTCCGGCACCACTGCACAAAGACAGGAACTAAAAGAAGCCCTGGATCAGCTTGAACAGTCATCCCTTATCTGGTATGGCCTTTTTGTTAGTAAAGAATCGGTGCTATCCTGCTATGTCAGAAATATGAATGAAAAACATATCCACTTTGTAGATGGTTCCGATGGCGGTTACACCCGGGCTGCGATAGAATTAAAACAAAAACTCAGGCAGTCCTGAACAGTTATTCACCCCCATTTTGTTTTTGACCGGCTTATCTTAATTTTATACTGTCTTTCCATTCACCCATAAACCTGATTCATGTCCAAGAAAAATTGGCTCTTCGGAGCAGTATTGCTGATCATTTTTTCCTGCAATTCCAAAAAGGATAAAGAAGAACAAACAGAACAGCCTGAGATCGAAAACGTAGACGCCCCCGAAGAAAAAACGGGAAAGGCCAAAAAAGTAACCGACCGCGATTACAGTATTGATGAAAATACGGCTTACAATAATGTGTTCCTTGACAGCATGGCCATGGAACGATATATTGAAACCCGCCAGCTCTCCGATAAAAAAATTGCGCGCAGAATCCGCAGCTTTTACAACGCCCGCAATTACCAGTACGCCTGGTTTGCCCCTAGCGGCCTGACCGAACAGGCCCGCTTTTTCTGGAACCAGTATGATTATGCAGTCACCCACCTGAAAGACAGCAGCCTGTTGAATTCCGGTTTTTATAAAAAAGCAGATGGCTATATGAGCCAGGAAAAAGTAGTCTTCAGCAGCAAAGACTCAGGCATGCTGCAAACCGAGTTTGGCTTTACAGAACATTTCATCCGCTATATCAACAGTACCTACGAAAAAGGGTATGTAAAAAGAAAAGAGCAGGAAAAATTCATCCCCATCAAAAAGATGTATCCGATGATCATGGCCGACTCCCTGCTGAATAAGAAACACAAGGATGAAAAATATTATGAAGATGTAAACCCCATGTATGCGGCACTGAAAAAACAACTGGGGGTTTATTTCGAAATCGCCCGCCTCGGTGGCTGGCCGGAAATCCCTGTTATCAAGGGAAGTTTGAAAAAAGAGGCCAGCGATCCGGCCATTCCGCTGGTTAAAAAAAGACTGCAGCTGACAGGTGACATGCCTGGCAAAGACAGTTCAGCCATTTTTACCGATACCCTGGAACTGGCTGTCAAAAAATTCCAGCATTCCCTGGGTTATAAACAAACGGGTATTCTTTCAGCCGGACTGATTAAAGACATGAATGTAAGTGCTGATAAAAGAGTGCAACAGATTTTAATCAATATGGACCGGATGAGATGGATGCCTCAGCAACCCAAAGGCAACCTGATCATTGTAAATATTCCGGAATTCATCCTGCATGTATACGACGGAAATCAATCCGTTTTTGATATGGTTGTAGTGGTCGGAAAAGTGGGCAATAATACCATGATGTTCAATGGCGATCTCAGCTACCTGGTATTCAGTCCCTACTGGAATGTTCCCCAAAGCATCATCAAAAATGAAATCTTACCGGCAATTGCCCGCAACCCTGGCTATCTGGATAGAAAGAATATGGAGAAATATGGCAATGGGATCCGGCAACGCCCTGGCCCCGGAAATGCACTGGGCAAGGTTAAATTCATTTTCCCCAACAGTTTCAATATGTATTTTCATGATACACCTTCCAAAGGATTCTTCAATGAGGATAAAAGAGCATTCAGTCATGGCTGTATCCGCCTGAGTGAGCCACAGAAAATGGCTGAATGGCTGCTGCGAAATGAAACGGAATGGACCCGGGAAAAAATAGTAGCGGCGATGAACCGTACCAGCGAACAAATGGTCAAACTCAAACAACCGGTACCGGTTTTTATCATCTATTATACCGCCTGGGTAGATAATGATGGCAACCTGCAGTTCAGGGACGATGTGTACAAGCACGATGCTGAACTCGCCGGCAAAATGTTTGACCAGCGTCCGGCCACTACAGTCGTGAAAGTTGATAATATGAAAGTCCCCGGAAAAGAATAACCCACACTACCGCTTATCCCAAAAAATTGAACGCTGTACCTGCCGGTGCAGCGTTTTTTCTTTCTTGCTTGCCATGATGATACCGGCTGTGCAAACCAAAACAAAAAGTTATGGTAAGGTATATTATGTCTTTTGCAGTTCCTTCCGGTCAGCAAAAGATTGCACAAAGGATGATTGATGAATATTTCGATGACCTCAGCCGTCATGGACCCGGAGGAATGCGCAGCCAGTGCTATGCCACCGCAGAGGATGATTGCCGGTTTGTACATATCAAAAGTTTTAAGAAAGAATCAGTGGCTAACCAGCATTTCCGCTCACCCGGCTTTAAAACCTATTTGAGCAGACTGGCCCTGCTTTGTGGCCAAACACCGGGCTTTTCCCGGTTGCAGCAGCAACAAACCTTTGAATCCATTTATTAGCAGGAATTCTTTTCGGGATTGGTTATCAATTCAGTAAATTTGGATGCAGCAAACAAAAACCCGGCATGCATCGAGTTATAATTCCCGTAGACTTTTCTGAAACTTCCCTGAATGCAGCCCGCTATACAGCGAAAATGCTCGCAGGTAAGGAAGATGCTGTAGCCGTACTTTATACCAATTATGAAAGCCATGATGACCTGGATGTTTGCACCAATTACCAGGAAAGCCTGAAAAAAGAATTCCTGCGCGCCGGAGTCAGAAAGGTGGAATGTGAAAAAGAAATGGGCGGCGATCTCATTGACAATATTTCCCGGATGGCACATACCACAAGGGCCACCTTGATTGTAATGGGCATCACCGGAAAATCTGCCATCCGTGCAGCCATGTTCGGCAGTAATACCCTTCGACTGATTGATAAGAACCTCTACCCAGTGATGATCATCCCACCGGATGCGGTTTATAACGGATTAAGCAATGTTGCTTTTGCTTCAGATTTCAAGAACGTTGAAAATGTGACCCCTTCTGCCCTGATCAGCTCCGTACTGGAGATGTTCAATCCGAAACTGCATATCATACATGTCAATAAGGATGTATATGTTTCTCTTCCTGATGACTTAAAGGAAGGAAAGGAAAAACTGGCCAGCATGTTCAGCCAGTTCAATACTGAGTTCTATTTCATCACTAAAAACGACTTTTTCGAAGCGGTTGATACTTTTGTGAAAGATTACAAAATTGATGTATTGATTACCATACCCAAACACCAGAGCAACGCTACTTCCATTTTCAAGTCTACCCATACCAAACGCCTGGCCTATCATAGCCATATCCCGATCCTGGCCGCCCACGAATAAAAGCAGATCAAATTCCCGTACTTGCGGGGCAGCAAAACATGAATTACCTTTGCCATTGCGCATATGAAACCTGTTCAGCAGATCATAAAACATATTTACCGCTTTGCAGAGCAATCGCTGCCTGCTAATTTCTATATCCCGGATTAACAGGACCTCTTATTTTCCTGACTTTACTTTTCTGCGCCAACGGCCCCGCCGTATTGTTTTACGAATACTTATTGTATGAAAAATATTAAACTGATTGAAGTACCATCTGAAATAGGTGCCGGTACCAGAGGTGCCAGTCTGGGTATTGATGCGATCAAAATCGCCGCCCTGGATTTTATGAGTAATTTCTTTATCCACTTCCCTTCTGAAAAAATTCCTACTGAAAACAAACTGCTTTATGAACCCATCGAATCCCCCTATGCCAAACGTATCAAGGGGATTACGGCCATTTATGACCGGGTCAGTAAATCAGTTTGTGATACCATGAAAAATAATTTTTTCCCGGTAATACTCAGTGGTGACCATAGTACCGCAGGTGCTACTATCGCCGGGATAAAAATGGCGAAACCCAAGAGCAAACTGGGCGTGATCTGGATCGATGCCCATGCAGATTTACATACACCCTATACCACTCCTTCCGGAAATGTACACGGGATGCCCATGGCGGTCTCTATCAGTAAAAACAATGAGGAATGTGCTGTACATGAACTGGATGAGGAAACCACCGGCTACTGGAACTACCTGAAGAATATTGGGAAAATTGCCCCCAAAGTTCTTCCGGAAGATGTAGTATTTATTTCACTCCGTGATTATGAAAAGGAAGAAAGACACCTGATTGAAAAATATGACATGAAAGTGATTACCACCAAGGAAGTCAGAAGCAAGGGGGCTGAAAACGTGGTAAGATCCGTCATCCGATATCTTGCCGATTGTACCGACATTTATATTTCATTTGATGTGGACAGCCTGGATTCTTCTATTTCAAAAGGCACCGGTACTCCCGTTAGCAACGGGCTCCGGGAAAGAGAAGCAGAAGACCTCATCAGTAAATTCATGCAGAACCGAAAAGTCTGCTGCTTCGAGATCACGGAAGTAAACCCAACCCTGGATAAAGAAAACCTGATGGCTGAAATTGCTTTTAATATCCTGCAAAGAAGTGTCAACGTGCTGATGATGAATTAAAGAATAATCATGAGAACCGTTTTACTTTCCTGTCTTTTATGCTGTGTGGTGCTTAATTTGAAAGCGCAGACGAATTGGTATACAGACAGCCTGCAGGCTTTCCGGAACAGGTATATCAATACACATGAAGTAGTAACCGGCGAGGATCGGCAAAAACTGCAGTTCTATCCAATAGACCATAACTATGCTATCCCGGCACAATTTGAAAGAATCGTGGATGCCCCCTGGTTCAATATGCCTACTTCCGGCACCATCAGCAAGGCATTCAGGGTGTATGGCATTTTGCGTTTTACCCTGCAGGGTCAGATGTTCAGGCTCCATGTATACCAATCCAAAAACCTGATGAATGATCCGCAATACGCCAACTACCTTTTTATCCCCTTTACCGATAAAACCAATGGTGAAGTCACTTATGAAGTTGGGCGTTATATTGATCTCAGCACAGAGGAAATCGGGTCGGATGATTTCCGGTTAGATTTCAATAAAGCTTATAATCCCTATTGCGCTTATATCAGTAATAAATACAACTGTCCGGTTCCGCCCAAAGAGAATGAGCTCGCCGTTGAAATAAAAGCAGGCGAACAAAAATGGAATGGCGGACACTGATTATGGAACTGATGCCAGTAAACTATTCACGGTATTCATTTTCACAGGTCCCAGTTCAAAAGCACTTTCCCTGCAGGCTGATAGCATTTCCCTGGCTTCCCGGCTCCTGCCCGCTGCTGCAAATATTTGTGCGGTATGTAACAGTACCGATGGCTCAAAACAACGCCTGTACACATATGCTTTTGCAAACTGATAAGCCTTTTGAACTTCCCCGTTGCTTAATAATGCCAATGCATAGCGATCGGCCGTTTCAGGAGTAAACCTGTTATTCAGTTCTTTCTCTGCTAATCGCAGCGCTTCATTTTTTGTTTCTTTTTTGCCAGCCATCAGTTCAACGAGATACTGATTATACATATTACCATAGCGGTCATTCCTGGCCATTTCCAGGAACCTGTTCTCATTTTTTTCCCGCTCACTACTTCTCCCCTGCGATTCGGCAATTTGTGCCAACTGAAGATAAAGTCCCGGCTCCGGGTAATATTGTAGGATAAAAGAAATGATTTTTTTTGCTGCCTCAGGTTCCCCATCGTGAGAAAAAGCGATCCAGGCAATTCCCTGCAAACAATGAAAATTCGCGGGTTCATTTTTTAAAACATCCAGGTAACACTGGTAAGATTTTTTTACTTCTCCCGCATGTCCATACATATCTCCCAGGTTGGATTGTACCCAACTGGCAGCCACCCGGCTGTTTCCTGTCTTTTTTGCCGCTTCTTCCATAATAGAAATAGCCAGATCCAGATTACCAAGATGATCCTCCCATTTCGCCTTTCGGATCAGGTAATCGAAGCTTGTTTTGTCTTTTATTTTATTCAACTGCTGCAAGGCGGCATCATAATCACCCAGTTCCATATTCACATCAAAGTCGAGCAGGCAAATGGTATAGCTGCTTCCTCCGGCTTGGGCAGCATCATTATTCAACATAGCTGCCTCTTTAAAACGATGCCGGGTAATGTTATTTTGTGTAAGCGCGTACAGCAATTCCGGCTCCCTGTGATTGAGTCTTGCAGAAGCGGCTTTTAACAATGAATCACCAGCCTTTAATCGCTGAATGTCAGCATTCAGTTTGAACTCCGACAAAAAACAGCGGCCCAGTTCCATCAGGTTCACATAACTGGCAGTATCCCTTCTCAGTCTATCAGTCCAGAATGCCGTTTCCGCTTTCACCCTTTTTTCCTGCTTGCGAAAATGCGCAGGGTTCATGTATTGCGCATAATCCTTTGTTGCGGTCACCATTTTCTTCCTGGAGCAGGAGCAAAGGATCAGGCCGATCAATAACAAACCAATAACGGATCTGATTTTCATATCCTGAAATTTAAACCGGGCAGCAAGGCTGCCCGGTAATTGATTAATGTGGAGTAGCGAGATAAGGGAAAGTGCTCATGAAGGCTTTGTCATTGGCATTCACGTTGTCCTTGGTCAATCCCGGATTCGCCGTACCGGCAGCACCGCCAAAAATCAGCAGCAGTTCCGTATCAATTACATCATCCGCCAATGCCCTGCCGGTGAGTACATTCGTGCCATCAAAGAATGTGGTGGTGCCACTCATTTTTACATTCAGCACATCCGTTACAAGCAGACCAGTAAACGTGGCCTTATCCTGTCCCAATGCATTCTGTGTATACCCGTAACCAGTCAGCACCGACTGAAACTGTGCATTGAATGCGGCATTCATGGCAGAAGGTACCGTGGTATTGAATTCATTTTTACGGGCAGCCCCGACAAAAACCGTATTAACAGCAGGACGGGCCATCTGATCGTTCTGGCTGAAAGTACCAGATGTGTCAAAATTATCAGCCGGCATATCGTCATTATCACAACTGGTCATTCCAAGAGTGGCTACAGCGAATAAACCAAGTACTGCAAGTGTATTCCTTTTCATATCTTTTAAATTTCGTTGAGTTAATTATTTAGATTTTGTTTCTCCCCATACATTGATGGTGGCACCGGATCCCAGCAGGGTCTTGGGGACTTCCACTACAATCGACATTACGTTTGTGCCGGCGAATGTATCCACACCAGGGTTGCGAAAACTGCTTTGTGTGCCTCCTACAATTTCTTTGAAGCGTGCCAGGTCAAAGAAGAATGGATCATCCCTGGGTCCTGCAAATACCCGGATACCGTTACTGTTGCTACCGGTATTGGCTGCAGCCCCATATCCTGTTACCATTACTTCTGTTACCGGTCCGCTGGTTTTGATGGTACTCGTCAATCCTGGTGTACCTACAGCCACTGGGCCATACACCCGCATTTTTCCATTCTGGATCAGGCACTGGATCACGAGGTCTTCCACATTATCCCCTGTATTATCGATATTGAATTCATACAATACATTAGACGGGAAACTGGCCGTTGCGGAAGCTGTTGGTGAAAGCAGGCCCTGGGTATTCAGCACCAAAACCATTTTACTGTTATCAGCCGGACTTTGAAAGGCATAGATATCAGTAATATCATTTCCCGGGCTGGTACTGCCTGGACCGGTGACTGCAGGCGCATCAATATGATCCGCTGCCAGGAGGATACCACCTGCTGCAATGATACAGAGCAAGGCCCCTGTAAAAACTTTCTTTTTCATGTTTGATTGTTTTATGATTAAATATGTGGAATCATTTTCCCTTCTCAAGTACTGAAAAGGGTAATGGGTTGCTCAGTCAGTTACGATGAGTGGGGATTTCCGGATTGAAACCGGTAAAACTTTTTTCCAGCCTGTTATCCTTAAAAAAATAAAATACCGCAAAACCAGTCGTATTTTTATCCCGTATCTAAGGGAAACACCAACTAATGAAACTGAAATCAATTTTGCTCACCTTGAGTCTTTCGATGGGACATATTTTATTTGCCCAAAAAGGAAATATTGAAGGACTGATTGCAGATGCAGAATCCAATACTCCCCTCAATGGTGCTTCTGTTAATATGGGGGTCGGAGCAGGTAATAATACAGATCTGTTTGGCCGGTTTCGTTTTTCCGGTATTGAAGCGGGTCAGTATGAACTGATCGTTTCGCATATTGGTTATAAAACCGCCATCGTACCGGTGGAAGTAAAACCCAGCTTGCTCTCAACTGTTACAATCAAACTGAAAAAAGCAGATCTCTCGCTGGCAGAAGTAAGAATCAATAGTAAAAAAAGCAGTGTGCTTAATACCCTTAGTGCACTGGATATTAAACTGAGGCCGGTAAACAGTTCACAGGATATATTGCGGATTGTACCCGGACTCTTTATTGCCCAGCATGCGGGGGGTGGCAAGGCTGAGCAGATTTTCCTTCGCGGTTTTGATATTGACCACGGAACCGATATTGCCATTACGGTTGACGGATTACCTGTGAATATGGTTAGTCACGCCCATGGACAGGGATATGCAGACCTGCACTTTCTGATACCGGAGACTTTAGAAAAAGTAACTTTTGATAAAGGCCCATACCAGGCTACCAAGGGAAATCTGGCCACTGCTGCATTTGTTGATTTCAATACCCGCGAATTCCTGGATGAAAATATGCTGAAAGCAGAAATCGGCCGGTACAATACGCAAAGACTGGCAGGAATGATCAAAGTGCTGAATAATTCCACCGATGAAAAAAGAGAACAATTATACCTGGCATCGGAATATAACCGTACCGATGGTTATTTTGAAAGCCCGCAACAATTCAGACGCTTCAATCTGATGGGAAAATACAATACCTGGTGGGGCAAACAAACCCAGCTGATCATCAGCGCCAGTACATTCGATAGTAAATGGAATGCATCAGGACAAATACCTGATCGGGCGGTTCAATCCGGACAAATCGGTCGCTTTGGAGCTATTGATAATACAGAAGGCGGCAATACCAGCCGTACCAATATCAGTGCCCGTTTCAATAAACAATGGAAGAGCAACTGGAAAACAACCGATCATCTTTTTTACAGCCGTTATCAGTTCAATCTCTATTCCAATTTCACTTTCTTTCTGGATGACCCTGTTAACGGTGATATGATCAACCAGCGCGAAAAAAGAAATATATGGGGCTATACCACCACGGCTGCACGTCCCTGGCAATTAGGCGGAAAATCAGCCAGTACAGAATTTGGTTCCGGCTTCCGCTATGATGATATAAAAGATATTGAACTGAGTAAAGCCACCCGCTATCAGTTTTTCAACAGCATACAGAAAGGAGATGTAAGAGAAACTAATGCATTTGCCTGGGTGAACCAGGATATAGAACTCAGTCAAAAACTCAGTTTGAATGCTTCTCTCCGATATGATCATTTTACTTTCAAATACCGGGATGAACTGGCAGGTGCAACTACATTTTCCAGACAAACAAAGGGTATCCTCAGCCCAAAAATAAACCTGAGTTATACCCCTGACCCCAAGATAAAGATCTACCTCAATAACGGTATCGGATTTCATTCCAATGATACCAGGGTTATCCTGGATCAGGCCGCCCGGGATATTTTACCAAGGGTTATCGGCACCGATCTGGGCATCATTCTTAAACCGGTCAAAAATCTGATTCTTAAAACAGCCATCTGGCATCTTTTCTCAGCCCAGGAATTTATATATGTTGGTGATGCCGGCATTGTAGAACCAGGGGGACAATCCAGAAGGATGGGAATTGATCTATCCGCGCGTTACCAGTTTAATCCCTGGCTCTTTGCCGATTTTGATATCAACCTTACAAGAGCAAGGGCTTTGGAGGCAGCAAAAGGGGAAGACTATATCCCCCTCGCCCCTGCCCTAACCAGTATCGGAGGATTGACAGCAAAAACAAAAAAAGGCTTCAGTGCTTCCCTGCGTTACCGGTTGATCGGTGAAAGACCGGCCAATGAAGACAACAGCATTCAGGCCCAGGGATATTTCCTGCTGGATGCCGTAGTCAATTACAGAGTCAAACAATTTGACCTGATGATATCAGGTGAAAACCTCCTCAACCGCAACTGGCGGGAGGCGCAGTTTGATACGGAATCAAGACTCCGTTTTGAAGCAGCACCTGTTTCCGAAATTCATTATACACCAGGAACGCCTTTGTTTCTGAAAGCAGCCATCAGTTTTTATTTCTGATAAAATGTTAGTTCCAACCCTTTTTCAAAAGGAACCGGTTGATACCCGAGTTCCTTTTTTGCTTTTGTAATATCAAAGCCTGTCTTTAAGGGTCGTTTGGCCGGTTCAGTGAATGTGGAGGCATTTACCCGCTGCAGCAAATTAACATTATAACCTAAAAACTTTGCAGTTCTTACCGCCATCTCATAAGGAGTCATTTGCTCTTCTCCTGCAATGTGAAAGATTCCTTTTGGTCTTTGCTCAATCATCTTCCAGATCCCAAAGGATAAGTCTTCTATAAATGTAGGAGTACGCAGCTGGTCATCCACCACTTTAAATACTTCACCTTTTTCCAGCTTCTCTTTCACCATGCCCAGAATATTTTTCCTGCCGGAGCGATTATTCCCATAAACCAGTACAGTTCGGGCAATACTGTAATCAAAAGGGTATTGCCTGGTCAGTAATTCAGCTTCCAGCTTGGTTTGTCCGTAATAATTAACGGGGCCGGGCGGATCCTCTTCCTGGTACATACCAGTTTGTCCGTCAAATATGAAATCAGTGGAAAGAAAAAGAAAATGACTGCCTATGGAAGCGGCCGCTTCCAGTACTTCAGCGGTTCCCCTTACATTCACTGCATATGCCTTTTCGGGATGAAGTTCACATTCATCAGGTTTACTCATCGCTGCTGTATGTACAATGATATCAGCAGCTGCTAATTTTATTTGCTGATGCACTGCTGCAGGAACAGTGATATCCATGGGGATATACCGGAACAAACTATTCTCCTGAAAGGGCAAACGACAGGGGCCGCTGCCGGTAGCAATTACTGCAACCCCTTTTTTTAATAACAAGGCAGACAGGCTATACCCCAAAAAACCATTGGCACCTGTGATCAGCACCCGCATAGCAAATCTCCATTTAATGTTAGAATAAGAGAAAAGCGGAACTCCCAGTTAAAACCCTTTTTTCTCTGCAGGTTTTACAGTTGTTTTAAAAACAGGTTTGATACCCATATTATAAAACGTAAATGAAAAAATATCTGCTGTAGTTTCCAGTGATTTTTTGAGATTACTGGCACCATGTCCCGAGTTTACGTCTACACGAATCAGCAACGGATTTTTCCCTTTATAATATTCCTGCAGGGTGGCCGCATACTTGAATGAATGGGCCGGTACCACCCGGTCATCATGATCGGCGGTAGTAATAATCGTTGCAGGATAAGCAATACCCGGTTTGATATTATGGATGGGCGAATATGCCAGCAGGTTCTTAAAATCCGCCGGTTGATCACTGCTTCCATATTCTGCAATCCAGTTCCATCCAATCGTGAACTTATGAAAACGTAACATATCCATCACTCCCACCTGCGGGATGGCCACTTTAAATAATTCTGGTCGCTGGTTGATCACAGCTCCTACCAGTAATCCACCATTGGAACCACCCTGGATGGCCAGATAATCAGGGGAACTGTATTTTTCTTTGATCAGGTATTCTGCAGCCCCGATAAAATCATCGAACACATTTTGTTTTTTAAACCGCATCCCTGCTTCATGCCATTGCTCGCCGTACTCACTTCCTCCCCGCAGGTTGGCAATACAAAAAACGCCACCCTGCTCCAGCCAGGTAATACGTGAAGGGGAAAAAGATGGCGTGCTGCTGATATTAAATCCGCCATAGCCATAAAGAATAGTGGGGTTCTTTGCATTTTTTGTCATGCCTTTTTTATACGTGACAAACATGGGAACTTTTGTGCCATCCTTGCTGGGGTAAAAAACCTGCTCGGTCACAAAATCTTCCGGATTGAATTGTAATTCCGGTTTCCGGAAAATGGTACTCATGCCGGTTTCAATATCATACCGGTAAATGGTCGGTGGCATGGTGATAGAAGTAAAAGTATAGAACACTTCTTTATAATTTTTTTCACCACCAAAACCACCGGCCGAACCAAGAGAAGGCAGTTTGACTTCTTTCTCAAATTGTCCCTTCATATCGTGAACATAAATCCGGCTGGTCACATCTTTCAGATAACTCACAAATAATTTCCCTCCCGCTGCAGAAACAGAAGTAATATTTTCCGGCTTTTCCCCAATGATAGTTGTCCAGTTTTCCTTTTCCGGGTGAGAAGGGTCCAGCATGATGATGCGTCTGTTCTTAGCACCATCATTGGTGAGCAGCAGAAACCGGCCATTTTCTTCTGCTATTAAATTATAACTATAATCTCCCGCATCGCGGATCAGTGGTTTAAATGTTTTGTCGGCTTGCTGGCTATCATAATACCAGAGTGCATTCCCATCCTTGCCTTTTCCACGGTCAGAAATATTCAGGAAAACATACCGTTCTGTTTCATCTGTAAACACTCCATGAAAGCGCTGGGGGTTGGCTGGATCTTCATATACCAGTTGGTCGGCAGACTGGCTCGTTCCTACCCGGTGAAAGTAAACCTGGTGGTTTTCATTTTTAGTGGAGAGCTCCTTCCCTTTTTCTGTGGCCGGATAACGGCTGTAAAAAAAACCGTCCTTCTGCCAGCTTGCACCGGACACTTTTACCCACTCAATTGAATCAGGAAGATAACTGAGTGTACGGGTATCCATGATATACAATGTTCTCCAGTCGCTGCCACCTTTTGTTTTACCAACTACCGCATAGTTTCCATCCTTCGAAAGCGAGAAGATGGCCAGCCCCGTGGTGCCATCAGCCGAGAATTTATTTGGATCAAGTACTACTTCTGGTTGCCCGCTTAATCCCTTTTGCCGATACAGGACACTCTGGTTTTGTAAACCATCATTCTTATAAAAATAATAGTATCCGCTTTTGGGTGACGGAGAGGAGTACTTGGGATAATTATTAATTTCCTCCAGTCTTTTCTGCCAGTCCGCCCGGTAAGGAATCTTATCCAGTATATCAAAAGTCACTTTATTCTGTGCGGTAACCCATGCTTTGGTTTCCTCACTTCGGTCATCTTCCAGCCAGCGATAGGGATCAGCCACTTTTGTTCCATGGTAATCCGTTATTGTATCTACTTTTCTGGTAACCGGATAAGTTAATTGTGCCGGCAACCGGGTTGTGCTGCCCAATAATAAAAGCAGGAGGATTTTTTTCATACAGGAATATTTGTTCCTGAAAGATAGGAATCCGCCTGCAATCAGCAGCAGCCATCTGCACAAATGGACTTATTCAAGGATGAATCATTTAGTCTGACCCGTGTATTACAGTCGGCGCCCCCGCGCTGAGCCAGGTGGCAAAGATTTCAGCTAATTTCCAGTCACGTCCTGCATACAATCTTGGCCGGGCCTGTATATAGTCAAAAAAATCCAGCAGCCAGTTTTTCTGGCAATCCTTCATCAGTTCCAGCAATTTTTTTCCTTTGAACGAACCAGTGCTAACTGGCTGGTTCATGTCCGGTGCATTTTCCAGGAAATAGGTACCCGTATACCGGATATCCGCTATCATTGAATCCAGCAGTTTATTTTCCAGATCAGCTGACCAGTACCGGAAAACTTCATAACGGTCATAGAATGGTGCATCCTGTACATCCAGTAAGCGGATAAAATGTCCGGCCAGTTGCGGAATCTGTCCATAAAAGAGGTCGGATTTTTGCATCATCGTATACAGCAGATCACCCGCTTTTGGTTGCTGTTTGCTGTCGTTTTTACCAATGGCGAAATAATAAAAATTTCCTTTTATCAACTGACAACGACCATATCCTTTGGCCAGCGTATCGCTGTGTTTATCCTTATACACACCCCTGATCACACCCAGTTGTTTTTCTTTGAACTGCAGATCATCCGGTAATTCCACCTGCACCAGTTTTATTGAGTCATTCAGGTCAATCATATAATCCGTGATCGGGAATGCCCGAACCCAGGTGCTATTGTCCTGCGCAATGGCCGGTATACAAACAAATAAAAGCCCGATAAAAAAGAATCTTCTCATATAGAATATTTATAACACAACATACAAAGACTGATTATCGGTTCTTATCCGTATCATTGGGTATTCCTGTTAATGAAATGTGATGAATTGCTGAATTAAGGTGCTCTAACACCCGTTAGTATGTATTCGATACACATACCAAACAAAACCGTAAATTTGACGGCTTAAATCAAGTAATGGAAAAGAAAGTTTCAAGGATTGGTGTTTTGACTTCCGGGGGCGATTCACCCGGTATGAATGCTGCGATCAGGGCGGTGGTACGTACAGGTCTTTATCACGGACTGGAAATGTTTGGCATCATGCGTGGATACCAGGGTATGATTGAAGATGATATTTACCAGATGGACTCCCGTTCGGTAGCCAACATTATTCAGCGGGGAGGCACGATTCTGAAAACCGCCCGATGCAAGGAATTTTTTGAACTCGAAGGCCGGCAGAAAGCCTATAATAACCTGAAGAAAAGAGGGATTGACGGATTGGTGATTATTGGTGGTGACGGATCCTTTCGGGGTGCTGTAAAATTCAGTCAGGATTTTGATATCCCCTGTGTGGGATTGGCAGGCACCATTGATAAAGATATCAGCGGAACAGATTTTACCATTGGATTTGATACAGCTGTCAATACAGCCGTAGAAGCCATTGATAAAATCAGGGATACCATGGATGCGCATGACCGGATCTTCGTGATTGAAGTGATGGGAAGGGATGCCGGTTATATTGCCCTGCACAGTGGTATTGCCACCGGTGCAGAAAATATCCTGATCCCTGAACGAAAAACCAACATGAATGACCTGATCAGTTCGCTG
The DNA here is from genome assembly GCA_016720745.1 of Chitinophagaceae bacterium. Lineage (GTDB taxonomy): Bacteria > Bacteroidota > Bacteroidia > Chitinophagales > Chitinophagaceae > JJ008. The sequence continues at coordinate 1,259,620 of JADKKA010000022.1, forward strand.
CTGGAAAAAGAACGCCGTAAAAAACTGGTGAACCTGATTGTAGTAGCTGAAGGTGATGAATTTGGTGGTGGCAACAATGTACAGGCCATCCTGAAAGAAAAATTACCCAATGCCGAAATCAGGGTTTGTATCCTCGGCCATATCCAGCGAGGCGGCTCCCCTACCTGTATCGACCGGTTAATCGCCAGCCGGATGGGCTATCATGCCGTGGAAAGCCTGATCGAAGGAAGACACAATGTATTTGTGGGCATCCTCAACAATAAAATGCATTATTTACCCTTGCAGGACGCAGTGAAGAACAAAGGCAAGATCAGCGATGAATGGATGAAGATCGTAAAGATTCTCGCCTCCTGATTCTGTGTACCAGCAAATAACCAACAAGTATGACCAAGAATATTGAAAAATACCTTCACAAAGATTTTGATAAGGAAGCCGGACGCCAGCATGCTTATAAAAGAACCAAGATTGTGGCCACGGTAGGACCAGCCTGCGATACCTATGAAAAACTGCTGGAACTGGTGAAAGCCGGTGTGAATGTTTTCCGTCTGAATTTTTCGCATGGTAATTATGAAGACAAAGCAAAAATTATAACCCATATCCGGCAGATTAACAGGAACGAACCTTATAACATAGCCATCCTGGCCGATTTACAGGGACCCAAACTTCGGGTAGGTGAAATTGAAGGAGGGTCTCTTACAATTGATGAAGGTGATATCCTCACTTTTACTAACGAAAGAGTAGTTGGAACCAAAGAAAAAATATTTGTCTCCTACCCCGATCTGCACGCCGATGTAAAAGTGGGTGAGAAAATCCTGATTGATGATGGTAAGCTGGAAGTAATTGTCAGAGAAATCACGGCTGCAAAAGAAGTGAAAGTGGAAGTGACCCTGGGTGGTATACTACTTCCCAAAAAAGGCGTGAATCTGCCGGATACCGAAATTTCTTTACCATCGCTCACTGAAAAAGACCTGGCAGATCTGGAATTCATGATCGCCAATAAAGTAGACTGGATCGCATTATCATTTGTCAGAAAGACGGAAGATATTACCGGACTGAAAGCCAAACTGAAATCCGTTGACTGCAAAGCCAAGGTAATTGCCAAAATAGAAATGCCCGAAGCTCTCCGGAACCTGAGAGATATTATTGTAGAAAGTGATGGGGTCATGATTGCACGTGGAGACCTGGGAGTGGAATTGCCAATTGAAGAAATACCCCTGATCCAGAAAGACATCATCAAGAAATGCCTGCACCGCGCCAAGCCTGTGATCGTAGCTACCCAGATGATGGAAAGCATGATCGACCGCACCAAACCCAACAGAAGTGAAATCACTGATGTGGCCAATGCGGTGCTGGAAGGAGCCGATGCGGTGATGCTCAGTGGCGAAACAGCTACTGGTAAGTATCCGAAACTGGTGGTGGAAACCATGACCAAGATTATCCTGGAAGTAGAACAGAAAGCCTATGACTATGACCGGGAAGAAATGCTGAAACCACAGTCCAAATCCCCTTCTTTTTTAAGTGATGCCATTTGTTATAATGCCTGTAAACTGGCACTCGATACCAGTGCCAATGGTATCATCGGAATGACCCAGAGCGGTTATACCGGATTTATGCTAAGCAGTTATCGCCCCAAATCATTCCTCTATATTTTCACAAAAGAAAAATCGCTTGTTAATCAGCTCAGTCTCAGCTGGGGCGTTCGCGCCTTCTTTTATGATGAAGAAGAAAGCCTGGATGATATTTTCTTTGATCAGATTGACATCCTGAAAGAGAGAGGTTTTATTACCACCGGCGATGTGCTGGTGAGTACCGGCAGCACCCCGGTTCATCTGCACCTTCCCACCAACGTGATCAAAATTGGAACAGTGGAATAAAAGAAGAACGCCTGACGGATATGCACATTGCAACCGTCAGGCGTTTACTTCGAATTTTGTATTTCGAACTTCGTATGTCGAATTTCCTATTCCGTATTTTCTACAACTTTCTCAGCTTCACATTCCGGTACCATACGGTATTATCATGATCCTGCAGGCAGATCCTTCCTTTTTTGAAAGTACCAAAGCCGGGCCACTGCTTGAATTTACTGGCAGCCACCATTTTTGTCCAGTTTTCATCCCATAACTGGGTACTCACAACATTTTCTCCGTTCAGGTAAAAATCAAGTTTACCATTCACAGATTTGATTTCTGCCTTATTCCATTCTCCGGCCGCAGTAACCGTTTCTTTTGAACAGGAAATCAGGTCATAGAGATCACCGGCACGGTGTTTAATAATTTTTGCATCAGCATGCCCTGCATTATCCAACACCTGCATCTCCGGGCCTGTTTCATAAGGCCGCTTATAAATGGCCGTATCTTCATTCACATAAAAGATAATCCCGCTATTACCTCCGGGAGCGATCTTCCATTCCAGTTTCAGATGAAAATTTTCAAACTCCTCATCCGTCAGAATATCTCCGCCGCCTTCAATTTTTCCATCCTTTTTGCTGGTGGTATCCAGATAGATCGTTCCATCAGCTATTTTCCAGGCAGATCCAACTGCAGCACCGCCATACTGGTGCCAACCTTTAGTAGATTGACCATCAAATAAAATCATCCAACCTTCGGCTTTCTCTTCATCGGTGAGCGAAACCAGTGGTTGTGCAGACTGATTCATGGTTGTATCTGTTGTTCCGGTTTTTTTATCAGAGGAAGCATCCTTACAGGAAGCCAGTAATGACCCGGCCAACAGGGGCAGCAAAATTTTACGCATCGTTTATTTTTTAAGTAACATAATATATTTCACCATGGTCTCAGCATCTTCTTTAGTTAATGCCGCATGGGGTGTCATCAGTACTTCTCCCCAAACACCGCTGCCGCCACTGATGATCTTGCCAGCCAGGTGAGTTACGATTGTGTCAGAAGTGCCGGCATATTTATTAGCCACATCCCGGTATGAGGGACCAATCAGTTTTTCATCCACTTTATGACAGGTGAGGCAATCACTTTTAGCAATCAATGCCAGTCCGTTCTGGTAATCCGGATTTGACGAAACATCATCTTTTTTCTCCGTTACCTGCTCATCTTTTTTTTCTCCACCTTCTTTTTTATCACCACCACCGCAGGAAGCCATCAGGCCCGTAACTGTCAGTACAAATAATATCCTTTTCATATTTGTTGATTTTTGGAGGGTGAAATTACAGCTTAATCCAATCCAAGTATCCTTCTGTTTGTTTTTTCATCTGATCCGCTGGATGCAAAATCATCAAAAGCCCTTTCTGTAACCCGGATGATATGATCACTGATAAAGGCAGCCCCTTCCCTGGCCCCATCTTCCGGATGTTTGATTACACATTCCCATTCCATCACCGCCCAGCCTGGGTAATCATACTGGGTGAGTTTACTGAAAATGGTTTTGAAATCAACCTGTCCATCACCCGGACTACGATAACGGCCGGCCCGGTTGGCCCAGCTCTGGTATCCACCGAATGTTCCCTGTTTACCGGTTTTGTTGAACTCCGCATCCTTTACATGAAAGGCCCTGATCCTTTCGTGGTAATGATCGATATACTGAATATAATCCAACTGCTGCAATACAAAATGGGAAGGATCATATAAGAGACAAGCCCGGGGATGTTGATTGACTGCTTCCAGGAACATTTCATAAGTGACTCCATCAAAAATATCTTCCCCAGGATGCACTTCATAACATACATCCACCCCGCAATCCTCAAAATGATTCAGGATCGGTGTCCACCTCCTGCCCAGTTCTTTAAACCCTTCTTCTACCAGTCCGGCAGGGCGCTGTGGCCAGGGATGAAAAGTATGCCACAGTAAAGAACCACTGAATGTTGGATGTGCAGTTAATCCCAGGTTCTTTGATGCTGTAGCACCATATTTTACCTGCTGAATAGCCCATTCGGTCCTGGCTTTCGGATTACCTTTCACAGCATCCGGAGCAAACCCATCAAAGAGTTCATCATAAGCCGGGTGTACGGCCACCAGTTGTCCCTGCAAGTGGGTTGACAATTCAGAAATTTCCAATCCGCATTCGTTCACGATTCCCTTGATCTCATCTGCATAGGTCTGGCTCTCTGCCGCTTTTTGTAAATCAATACAACGGCTGTCCCAGGTAGGAATCTGCACCGCTTTATAGCCAAGCGATTCCGCCCATAAACAAATGGACCTTAAATTATCAAACGGGGCTTTATCACCCATGAATTGTGCGAGAAAAATGCCGGGACCTTTGATTGTTGTCATGATATGAGGAATTGGGTATTTGGTATTAGGTATTGCTTGTCCGCCGAAGCTTTAGCGAAGGCGGGGGAATTCGAAATTAGATATTAGATATTGGGAAATTAGGATATTACTCTTCTATTTTAGGTCTCCGACTAACGACTGATAGACTGACAGACTGCCGACTGCTGACTGTCGACTGCCGACTGCTGACTGTCGACTGCCGACTGACAGACTGCTACATCCCCACCCACTTCTCCTCACTCCTGCCGCTTTCAATCACTTTCTCAATAAACAACATCCCTCTAACGCCATCCCGGATGCCGGGAAAATCAAGCCATTCGGGTTGAGGTGCTTCCCCTTTCATACTGGCCATCACAGCCAATGCAAAATTGCGGTAATGATTGGCAAATGCTTCCAGGTATCCTTCGGGGTGACCGGCCGGGGTACGGCTGTTATGCTGTGCAAAAGAACTGAGATAACCGGTTCCGGCCCGCCAGATTTCAGTGGGCTTGTCCAGCCATTTCACCAGTAATGTATTACAATCTTCCTGCTTCCACTCTACTCCACCCTTCTCTCCATACACACGGATTTTGACATTATTCTCTTCACCGGCTGCCACCTGTGTGGCGAATAATACTCCACTGGCCCCGTTGGAAAAATTGAGCAGGGCCGCTCCGTCATCATCGAGTTTACGACCTGGAACAACCGTATTCACATCCGCACATATTTTTTTAACTTCTAAACCGGTAACATATTCGGCCAGATTAAAAGCGTGCGTTCCAATATCACCCATGGCCCCGGCGATTCCACTCTTGGTGGGATCAGTTCTCCAGGCAGCCTGTTTCTGTCCGCTCTCTTCCAGGTTCGCACTCAACCAGCCCTGCGGATACTCCACATATACTTTTCGGATAGCACCAAACTTTCCGCTCATCAGCTGCTGACGGGCTTCTTTCACCATGGGGTAGCCGGTATAGGTATGGGTCAGACAAAAATATTTACCGGTAGCAGCCACTATTGATTCCAGTTCTTTTGCTTCAGCGAGATTAAAAGTGGCAGGCTTATCAAGCACCACATGAAAACCATTTTCCATCGCCAGCTTCGCCGGTTCAAAATGAACATGGTTGGGGGTAACGATACTCACAAAATCCATTCTCTCGGAAGCCGGCAGTGCCGCTTCAGCCCTGATCATCTCCCGGTAAGAACCATAAACCCTGGCAGGATCGAGACCAAGCATTTCTCCAGCCTGTTTTGATTTTTCCGGATCACTGCTAAAAGCACCGCATACCAGTTCAATAGCTCCATCCATATTGGCTGCAATCCGGTGAACAGCACCGATAAATGCACCGGGACCGCCACCAATCATTCCCATTCTGAGTTTCCTGTTCATTTCCGTAAACGTTTTCGGTAAAGTTGTGAAATAAAAGAAGCAGTACAAACATAAAAGTTATTTTAAAATAACTACATTTAACTCTCTGATTATTTGAAGCAAAACAACGATTGTCTATGAAGTCTACCACCAGGGTGCAGCTCTCTGTCATGATGTTTCTTGAATTTTTTATCTGGGGCGGATGGTTTGTCACACTGGGAACCTTCCTCGGTGCCAACCTGCAGGCCAATGGCAGCCAGATCGCTAATATATATTCCACCCAATCATGGGGAGCCATCATTGCTCCTTTTATCATCGGTCTGATTGCTGACCGTTATTTCAATGCTGAAAGAATTCTGGGAGTTTTACACCTGGCGGGTGCCGGACTCATGTACCTGATGTACAGTTCAGATAATGCCGGTAGTTTCTTCCCCTATGCGCTGGGTTATATGATATTATATATGCCAACACTGGCACTGGTGAATTCTGTTTCATTCCGGCAGATGAAAAATCCTGAAAAGGAATTTCCAATCATCCGCATTTTCGGAACAATTGGCTGGATCGTTGCCGGATTACTGATCAGTTTCCTTTTTCACTGGGATTCCGCAGAGAATATCGGCAAAGGCATGCTTAAAAATACATTCCTGCTTTCTGGCATTGCAGCTGCTGCACTTGGCCTCATGAGCTTTACATTACCAGCTACCCCTCCCTCCAAACAGGGAAATGAAAAAATCAGCATCGGGCAAATCATCGGACTGGATGCACTTAAATTATTAAAGGATAAAAACTTTGCTGTATTCTTTATCGCTTCTATCCTTATCTGTATCCCCCTTGCTTTTTATTACCAGATTGCCAATCCGTTTCTTTCGGGTATCGGAATGGAAAATCCAACAGGGAAAATGACGATCGGTCAAATCTCTGAAGTTTTATTCCTGCTGGCTCTCCCCTTATTCTTTACCAAATTTGGTTTCAAAAAAACCATCCTCGTCGGCATGCTGGCCTGGGCACTTCGTTATATACTCTTTGCATTTGGGGATGCCGGATCACTTAGTTTTATGTTACTGATTGGTATTGCCCTGCATGGTATATGTTATGATTTCTTTTTTGTATCCGGACAACTATACACCAATGCCCGCGCAGGTGAAAAATTCAAAAGCTCCGCACAGGGACTGATTACACTTGCCACTTACGGAGTTGGTATGTTAATTGGTTTTAAAGTAGCAGGCTGGATTTCTGAAAAGTATACCACTGCTGCCGGTGTTGATTATAAAATGATCTGGCTGATCCCTGCCGGTATTGCAGCAGCAGTAATGCTCTTCTTTATTGTTGCCTTTTCAGACAAACAAAAAATAACAAACAAATGATGAACCGGCGTCAGCTAATTCAATCCATAGCACTGGGTACAGCCGGAGTCGCGATCTCCGATAAAAGTTTTGCCAATATGGAACATGACTCAGCAGAGCCAATGGCACTAAAAGGAAATATCAACCATTCTGTCGCCAGCTGGACCTATAATTTTCTTCCCCTGGATGAGATGTGTGCCATGGTAAAGAAAATTGGATTTTCAGCAATTGATTTACTGGCTCCCAAAGACTGGCCCACGGTTCAAAAAAATGGCATCTATTGTTCCATGTGTTATACCGCAGGAAAAATCAGTCTGACTGAGGGCTGGAATAATAAAGACAATCACGCCTGGCTGATTAAAGATTTTGAAGAAGCAATTCCAATGGTGGCCCAGGCGGGTTATAAAAACCTGATCTGTTTCAGCGGCAACCGGAAAGGGATGGATGATAAAGTGGGAATGGACAATTGCGCTGAGGGCCTGAAAAAAATCATGTCGCTGGCCGAAAAAAATGGCGTAATCATCCAGATGGAATTATTCAACAGCAAAGTGGATCACAAAGATTATATGTGTGATAAAAGCGCCTGGGGAGTAGAACTCTGTAAAAAAATCGGCTCCCCGAATTTCAAACTGCTCTATGACATCTATCATATGCAGATCAACGAAGGCGATGTAATCCGCACCATCCGTGATCATCATGAATACTTCGGACATTATCATACAGCAGGTGTACCAGGCCGGCATGAAATTGATGAAACACAGGAACTACAGTACCCCGCTATCATGAAAGCCATTGTGGCAACCGGCTACAAAGGTTATGTAGCTCAGGAATTCATGCCGAGCTCAAAGGATAACAAAGAAAAAATCGCAGCACTGAAAAAAGCTATCCGGATTTGTGATGTGTAAACCAGCAAACAGAAACAGGAACCCCAAATACTTCATACAAAAACCCTCAATCTTTTATGGCGGATAATCAATACGACGCAATTGTGGTAGGCTCCGGAATCAGCGGAGGCTGGGCAGCCAAAGAACTGGCGGAAAAAGGACTTAAAGTATTGTTACTCGAAAGAGGTCGCAATATTGAACATGTTAAAGACTATGTCAACGCCACCAAAGAATCCTGGGAGTTTCCTCACCGGGGCGGACGTACCCAGCAGATGATCAAAGATTATCCGGTACTCAAAAGAGATTACCCCCTGAATGAAACCAACCTCGATTACTGGTGCAGCGATAAGGATCATCCTTATTCAGAAACCAAACGTTTCGACTGGTACCGTGGTTATCATGTCGGTGGCCGTTCCCTGATGTGGGGCCGCCAGAGTTACCGCTGGAACAAATGGGATTTTGAAGCCAATGCCAAAGAAGGTATCGCCATTGACTGGCCCATCCGCTATGATGATCTGGCCTCCTGGTATAGCTATGTAGAAAGATTTGCCGGAATACAGGGCAGTAAAGAAGGTTTGGAAGTGTTACCTGACGGTGAATTCCTTCCAGCCATGGATTTGAATATTGTGGAGAAAGACCTGGCCGCAAAAATCAAAGCACATTACAAAGGACAAAGGCATATGTTTATTGGCCGCAGTGCCAATATCACCGAAGCAAGACCCGAACAAAACCGAACCAATTGCCAGTACCGCGATCGTTGCTGGAGAGGTTGTCCCTTCGGTGCTTATTTCAGTTCCCAAAGCGCCACTTTACCAGCGGCTATGAAAACAGGGAACCTCACCCTCCGCCCCTTTTCTATCGTAACAAAAGTGTTATACGATAAGGATAAAAAGAAAGCCAGCGGCGTGGAAATCATGGATGCAACTGATAACAAGACCTACGAATTCAAATCCAAAATTGTATTCCTCTGCGCTTCTGCATTCAACAGCACCTGGATCCTGATGAACAGTGCCAATGATATCTGGCCGGGAGGTCTGGGTAGTGCCAGTGGTGAACTCGGACATAATGTAATGGATCACCATTTCCGTGCCGGTGCCGGTGGTACCGTGGAAGGATTCGAGGATAAATATGTATATGGCAGAAGACCTACAGGTATATATGTGCCCCGTTTCCGGAATATCTATGAAGATAAAAGAGATTATCTCCGTGGATTCGGTTACCAGGGCGGTGCAAGCCGGGGTCGCGGATTGCCTGTGGCCGAACTCACCATCGGAGCCGATCTGAAAGAAGCCCTGAGCCAGCCCTCCGAGCATTGGTATTTTGGCATGACCGGCTTCGGAGAGATGCTTCCCTACCATGAAAATAAAATCAGCCTGAGCAAAACCCTGAAAGATAAATGGGGATTGCCCTCACTGGATTTCGATGTAGAGATCAAGGAAAATGAAAAGAAGATGCGGATCGACATGATGAATGATGCCAAAGAAATATTGGAAGCTGCCGGTATGAAAGATGTAAAAGCCAACGACAATGGCTATGCTCCCGGTATGGGCATCCATGAAATGGGAACAGCCCGTATGGGTCGTGACCCCAAGACCTCAGTGCTCAATGGCAATAACCAGGTTTGGGATGCACCCAATGTTTTTGTAACCGACGGTGCCTGTATGACTTCAGCCTCCTGTGTCAATCCCTCTCTTACTTATATGGCATTGACCGCAAGGGCAGCTGATTTTGCCGTGAATGAACTCAAGAAACAAAATCTTTAATAACCTAATTTCTCAGGCATATGGACAGAAGAGAACTATTAAAAATGATTGCCATCGTTACTGGTGGTGCCGTAGTGGGTGGTGAACTCATGCTCACCGGTTGCAAAACCGGAGCCAAATCAGAAGCCGGATTCAGCGCATCCCAGATTTCTTTGCTGGATGAAATCGGTGAAACCATCATTCCGGCAACCACTGTTCCGGGAGCTAAAGCGGCGCAGATTGGAGAATTCATGAAAGTCATGATCACCGATTGCTATACCCAGGCGGAACAGGATGTATTCATGAAAGGCATCAGCAGTCTGGAAGAAGCCTGCAAAAAAGCCAATAGCAAATCCTATATGGATTGCACTCCGCAACAACGCCATGACTTCCTGATCACGCTTGAAAAAGAAGCCACCGAATACAATAAAGGGCGTGATGAAAGGAACAAAGCCAAAAGGGAAGCTTTGAATAAAGAAAATGAAAAACTGGCCTGGAAAGACCAGAAAGAATTTGTATCCGAGCCCCCGCATTATTATACCATGATGAAACAACTGACCCTGAATGGTTATTTCAGTTCCAAGATCGGTATGACAGAGGCCCTGCGCCACCTGCCGGTTCCCGGAAAATATGATGGAGCATTCCCTTATACAAAAGGCGACCGTGCCTGGGCCTGATGAAAAAATAATATATAATGAACAACGAGAGAAGAAAGTTTTTGAAATTAACCGGAGCGGTGGCCATGGGATCCATCCTCCTGCCCTCCTGTGCGGTGAAAACTACCGCACCTGCTATTGATATGGCTCCTGGCGCAGGCGCCGATCTTTCCCGTTTTGGCTTGCAACTCTATACACTGCGGGATGATATGCCCAAAGACCCTTCCGCTGTACTTAAACAGGTAGCTTCATTCGGTTACAAACAAATCGAAAGTTATGAAGGGGCCAAAGGGATGTTCTGGGGAATGGGTAATACCGGTTTCAAAAAATACATGGACGATCTGGGCATGACCATCGTAGCCAGCCATTGTGATATCAGTAAAGATTTTCAGAAAAAAGCCGCTGATGCCGCTGCCATCGGAATGAAATACCTGATTTGTCCCTGGCTCGGACCACAGAAATCACTGGATGAATTTAAAAAAGCCGCCGCAAGATTCAATGAGTGTGGTAATATCTGCAAAACAGAAGGCATTCAGTTTGCCTATCATAACCACGACTATAGTTTCAAAACACTGGAAGGACAATTACCACAGGATGTGATGATGAATGAAACAGATCCTTCACTGGTAGATTTTGAAATGGATATTTACTGGGTGGTTGCAGGGGGCCAGGATCCCGAAGCCTGGTTTAAAAAATATAAAAACCGTTTCAGACTTTGTCATGTTAAGGACCGCAGCAAAACACCCGGCACCGACAATGGCAAGAACTCGGTTGACCTTGGCACAGGTAGCATCAACTGGAAATCTGTTTTGAAGACCGCTGCCGATAACGGTATGAAGCATTTCATAGTGGAGCAGGAAGCATATCCAAATGGTACTCCATTGGAAGCGGTGAAAACAAATGCCGGTTACATGAAGAAATTGAAAATCTGACAAGCATCTTTGGATTCGATTCTTCTTAACCCTGTTGCAGCGCCTGTCTTAACATTTTTACATCTTCAGGATTGATCCAGTTATTCATATAACTTTCTGAAGAACCTGCAAAGCCTGGATGGATATACTCCATTGCACTGGCCAGTTTGCCCCGAAGTGAAGAATGAAATTCAGTGCAGCCTGTTTTTGCTGCCAGCATCTTTATATTCTCTGCCCGAACACCACTCCCTGGCATAATGATAATCCGGTTATCTGCTGTTTGATTTAATTGTGTAATCAGGTCTATGCCATCTGGCGCTGCCGGTCTTTGTCCGGATGTAAGAATGCGTTCACAACCTATTGCTATAATTTGTTCTACTGCTTCAAACGGATCACGGCAACGATCGAAAGCCCGGTGAAAAGTAACACCCATCGGATAGGCCGCATCCACCAGCTTTTTGCATTGCTCTGCCGCAATACTTCCATCCGCTGCTAACATACCGATCACAACACCGTCGCATCCCAGCGCTTTGCATATTTTTACATCCTGCAGCATGATATCAAACTCTTCCGCTGAATATAAAAAGTCACCCCCTCTGGGACGAATTATCGGATACAACAAAACGGAGAATGCCTCCCGGCATTGACGAATGGTTCCATAAGAAGGAGTTGTTCCACCTTCTGCCAGGTTACCACATAACTCAATCCGGTTGGCCCCGCCCTCTACTGCAGAAGCCGTTGTACTAAAATCGGAAGTGGCTATTTCTATGATGTACTTCATATTTATAAAGATAAAGTCCGGAAGATGGCAGTCTTCAGTCTGTTAGTCATCAGTCGGCAGTCAGCAGTCAACAGTCAGCAGTCAGCAGTCGGCAGTCATCAGTCTGTTAGTCTGTCAGTGTTTACACAGAGGTGGTAATTGAAATAACTAACGCTGAACCTGGTGTTGGCTAAACTACTCAACATCTCAACTACTCAACTACAAATGCAGTTCACTTCTTAGAACTCAATATCTAATACCAAATTCCCAATAACTAATATCCCACTCTCTACTCCATCACAAACTTCGCCTTCACCAATCTTTCCTCTCCCTGGTTCCTGATGGCATATTCAAATCCCTTGTGTATGGACCAGGCTCCCACCTGACCTTTTTTATTAATGGCCAGAAACCCAACCTGAATATCTTTTGCCTTCGGCCCTTTGATCCTGATGATTCTTTCAATTACTTTTTTGCAGGCCATTTCAGGCGATAATCCCTGTCGCATCAGTTCCACTACTGAATGTGAGCCGGCCACCCTGATCACATCCTCACCCTGACCGGTTGCGGTGCAGGCTCCAACTTCATTATCAACAAATAAACCCGCACCAATGATTGGTGAATCTCCCAGCCGTCCACGCATTTTAAACCCGGCACCACTGGTGGTACAACTTCCACTCAGATTTCCATTTGTATCCATGGCTACCATACCGATGGTATCATGATTCCATTCTCCATTACTTAAACGGGCTGGTGCAAATGGCCCATGTCCTCCCTGTTTATTTTCCACATTGATGGCTGGTGGTTTGTACTCCGATTTGATCAGCCAGTCCTTGTATGCTTTTTCCGCTTCCGGAGATAATTTTTGCTCTTCCAATGGGAAACCCTCGGCTACGGCAAATTGCTGGGCACCACTACCCACCAGCATCACATGTGGTGTTTTTTCCATCACTCTGCGCGCCACCGCAATCGGGTGTTTGATTCTTTCCAGAAAAGCCACACTGCCACAATTGGAAAATTCATCCATGATACAGGCATCCAGGGTCACAAATCCATCACGGTCGGGATTGGCACCCAGTCCCACACAACAGTTTTGCTCTTCTTCAGTTACCATGACCCCTTTCTCCACCGCATCCAGGGCCCGGCCTCCCTTACTGAGAATATCCCAGGCCGCTTTATTAGCCCTGATTCCCGCATCCCAGGTCGACACCACCACCGGCTTGCCCTTAATAGCCGGATGCAGGTCATTTCCCCTCAAGGGCTGTCCAATAGCAGTTGCGAGTCCGGTAAATGCCGATGCCTGAATAAACTTTCGCCTGTTAATCATGTTGTTGAGTTATACAAATCGAAATTAACCGATTCCGGCCCAATTCATGCCAAAAAAGGATTAACAAAACAGAAAGAAGAAATATTTGATGTTTAAACATTGATTATATACCTTTACACCATAAATCAAGAAAATGAAAATAGCAATCATATCCGGAAGTCCCCGAACCGCCAGTGTTACCCGACGTGTAGCCCTTTACCTTCAGGGCTGGCTGAAAAAAAACAGCAGCCATGAAATTGATCTGATCGAAATGAAAGACTGGGATGTACCACCGGTACAAACGGTATGGGTTACACCCGATAAAGCTCCTGTAGCACTCCAGCCGCTGGCTGAGAAAATATTTAATGCAGATGGATATATCCTGGTGACACCGGAATATAATGGAAGCTACTCTCCTGCCATGAAGAACCTGCTCGATCATTTTCCTAAAAGACACCACAAGCCATTTGGGATTGTAACAGCGTCGCCGGGTGCCATGGGTGGGATGCGTGCTTCCCAGCAATTACTGCAACTGGTGCCGGCATTGTTTGGTATTGCATCGCCTTATATGCTGATCACACCGGCCGTGGATAAGAAATTCAGTCCGGATGGCGACCTGATCGACGAAAGTTTCCAGAATGCAGTTCATAATTTTATTACTGAATTTCTCTGGCTTGCTGAAAAAATAGTCGTTGAAAAAGTAACCGCTTAAAGCATAACAAATGAAAACCATCATACACAAAGCCGGTACACGTGGACATGCCAAACATGGCTGGCTGGACTCCTATCACACATTTAGTTTTGCCGGTTATTACCAGGCAGACCGCATGCACTTTGGTGCCCTTCGGGTGCTGAATGATGATACAGTGGCCGGTGGCATGGGCTTCGGCACACACCCGCATGATAATATGGAGATCATCTCCATCCCCACCAGTGGTGACCTGGAACATAAAGACAGTATTGGAAATACCCAGGTGATAAAGCAGGGAGATGTGCAGGTAATGAGTGCAGGTACCGGTGTTCAACACTCCGAAAAAAATAAGAACCAGGACCAACCCGTCAAATTCTTCCAGATCTGGATATTTCCCAATCAAAAGAATGTTGAACCAAGGTATGATCAGCAACATTTTGATGATACAGAAAAACACAACCGCCTGCTAACCGTTGTATCTCCCCTCGGATCAAATGATCCCGGTGTACAAATTCACCAGGAAGCCTGGTTCAGTCTCGGTAAACTGGATAAAGATTTTCAAACCATTTATGAATTGAAAAAAAATGGCAACGGTGTTTACGTTTTTGTGATCGAAGGAGAAGTATCCATTAACGGAGAATTACTGCAAAAGCGTGACGGCATGGGTATCACTGATACCACAGGATTCGATCTCGTAGCAAACACAGATGCAGAGGTTTTATTGATGGAAGTACCGGTGAGTTAGATATTGGCAATTAGTTATTAGATATTGGGTATTAGACTGCCGAATATCAATAACTTACTCTTGACTCTAGACTGTAGACTGCCGACTGTAGACTCCCGACTAAATACTAAAAACATGAACACACTTAAAGCAATCGAATATACCATCAACCCTCCCCCGCCGCACATGGTGGGAGATGGATTCAGAGTGCATAGTTTTTTCCCGGGAGGGAGATTGATCGATAAAAAAAGAATGAGTCCTTTTTTTCTGTTGGATTACGGTGCAAAGGTTGATTTCACTCCTTCCGCTGAACCAAGAGGGGTTGGTGTACATCCGCATGCCGGTTTTGAAACAGTGACCATTGCTTATCATGGTAAAATCGCCCATCACGACAGTGCCGGTAATCACGGAATCATAGGTGAAGGGGATGTGCAATGGATGACGGCCGGATCCGGTTTATTGCATAAAGAATACCATGAAGAAGGATTCAGTAAAGCAGGAGGCTTGTTTCAAATGGTGCAGCTTTGGGTGAACCTGCCCGCTGCCCATAAAAAAACAAAACCCAAGTACCAGGAGATCACCCATCCGCAAATGGGCCGTCACATTCTGGATGATGGTAAAAGTTTTATTGAAGTGATTGCCGGAACTTATCAGGAGACAAAAGGTCCTGCCTTTACTTTCAGTCCGATGGAGGTATACAATGCCCGGCTTCAAAAAAATGCAACAGCAAGAATCAGACTTCCTGCCCATTACAATACCGGCATGCTGGTGATTGAAGGAAATGTGGAGATCAATGGCAGCAATGTCGCCACCGATCATTTTGTTTTATTCAGGAATGAAGGAGAAGAAATTCAACTCAAGGCTGCCGAAAATAGTATCGTACTTATTTTATCCGGCGAACCCATCCAGGAACCCATTGCCGCTTACGGTCCCTTCCTGATGAATACCTGGCCCGAAGTAGAACAGGCGATCAGGGATGCGAATGCCGGGAAGTTTGGGACGCTTGAGTAAGTCCGTAGTCGTTAGCCCTTAGTCATTAGTATGTAGTCCTTAAAGTGTAACATTCTGGTATTTATTGATACGGCTTGCGGTAAGCTGACCGACGACTACAGACTCTCGACTGTAGACTGATGACTGTAGACTGATGACAGCCGACTGACGACTGTCGACTGATAAACTGACTGACTGTTGACTGCCGACTGCTGACTGCCGACTGCTGACTGCCGACTGCCGACTACCGACTGCTCATAAAATCCCCCAAACTCTTCCTCGCCCCCTTCTGTATCTTTCTTTGCATCCATCCCATCCAGCCAAATAAAGCACCCTTCCAGCCCAGGGCCTGAGAAGCCCACTTGCTGAGTTTAAAAGCATCGCTGTGTTCAATGATTTTACCGTCTTTCAGTCGCATGAATGCCTTGATATGATTCACCACTTTACGGCCGGTTTTGGAAAAAGTATAGGTAGCCACCCAGTTACAGGTAGCATATTCTTCATCCAGCAACTGAATATTGGAAAAAGTGAGTGAAAAATCCTTTGCATTTTTACATAACATTTCCCACATGGCCCTCACTTCGTCCCCTTTCAGCAATCCGAAAGCAGGATCACTGAATACAATATCCTCGTTGTAACAACTATTCATGGTGGCGGCATCCCGCTGCTGGAAAGCGGTATAGAATTTTGTAATAACAGATTCATTTGTTTGCATAAATGGAAGACTTACTGATGAAGATTGGCTAATTTAGGCCAATAAAATTGTACGAAATGCGATTTCTGCCTGTCTTTCTTTTTTTACTGCTTTGCCAGCCGGTTTTTTCACAGGATATTTCCATTATCCCCCAACCAGTTGAATTAAAGCAATCCCCCGGCTCCTATACCCTGAAAAATAAAATGACTGTTTCCAACAGCTTCCCTGCAGGAGAATGGGAGAACCTGTTTGCTTACTTCAAAGCTGAAATGAAAAAGCAGTTTGGAATTACCCTTACACCCGCAGCAGCAGGTACCAGGGGTGATATTGATTTTTTCATGAAAAGAATGCCCACTTCCGGCAAACCAGCCTATACCCTGGACGTCACAACAAAAGGTATACTGATCAACAGCAATTTTAATGAACCAGCCTTTCATGCTATTCAAACCCTGTTTCAGTTAATGCCGGTTGATCCTGTTACTAAAAAAACAATTCCCCTGGTTAGCATTTTTGACCATGCCCGTTTACAGTACAGGGGGATGCACCTCGACTGTGCCCGGCATTTCTGGCCCGTGGATTTTATCAAGCGATATATTGACTACCTGGCCTTTCACAAACTCAATACCTTTCACTGGCATCTCACCGATGACCAGGGCTGGCGGATCGAAATCAAAAAGTATCCGAAACTTACCAGTGTCGGCGGCTGGAGAAATGGCACCATCATTGGCCGCTATCCGGGTAAAGGAAATGACGGACAAAAATATGGTGGCTACTATACACAGGAGCAGGTAAAAGAGATTGTTCAATACGCTAAAGAACGTTTTGTGGATGTGATCCCTGAAATAGAAATGCCGGGTCATGCATCGGCCGCCATTGCGGCTTATCCTGAACTGAGCTGCTTCCCCAAAGAACCCACCATACAATATTTTCCGAAGAACTGCAGCTGGAGTGGCGACAGTACCGGCAAACAGGTACAGCAAACCTGGGGTGTATTTGATGATGTTTTTTGCGCCGGACAGGATAAAACATTTGCCTTTATCCAGGATGTACTGGATGAATTAATGCCCCTTTTCCCTTCCAAATATATTCATGTGGGTGGAGATGAATGCCCCAAGGAAAACTGGAAACGATGTGCCGATTGCCAGAAAAGAATGCAGGAAAACAAACTCAAAGATGAACATGAATTACAGAGTTATTTTATACAGCGGATGGAAAAATACCTGAACAGCAAGGGCAGGACATTGATCGGATGGGATGAAATTCTGGAGGGCGGATTGGCACCCAATGCTGTGGTGATGAGCTGGAGGGGTGAAAAAGGCGGGATTGAGGCGGCCAAACAACAACACCAGGTAATCATGACACCAGGTACACCGGTTTATTTTGATTATTCCCAGTCTGCCAATGAAGATTCTGTTACCATCGGTGGCTATAATCCCATCGAAAAAGTATATGCCTGGAACCCTGTTCCTGCTGAACTAACAGAAGAAGAAGGAAAATTTATATTGGGGGCACAGGCCAATGTATGGACTGAATACATGAAGAATACCAGGAAAGTGGAATACATGATCTTCCCCCGAATGGCAGCACTCAGTGAAGTGCTCTGGAGTACACCCGAAAATAAAGACTGGAAAAAATTTGAGAGCAGACTGATGACGCAGTTCAAAAGATACGAGCGCTGGAATGCCAATTACAGCAAAGCATATTTTGATTTGATTCCCTCCATCTTACCCGCACCTGATTACAAAGGCGTAATCTGGAAACTAGATACAAAAATGCCGGCAGCTGATATCAAATACATTACTCATTATGCCGGCAGACCCTACGCCCTTCGTTTTACAGAAGGAACAACCTATACAACACCCATCACCATACAATCCGATATGCTGATAGCTGCCATTAGTATGAAAGGAAATAAAGCCCTGGGTAATCCGGTCTACGAAACCTTTCACTTTAATAAAGCCACCGGGAAAAAAATCAGTCTTTCAAAAGAGGCTTCTAAAAATTATCCGGGCGATGGAGCATTCACCCTGGTCAACGCTGTGGTCAATGAAAAAGGGATGGCCCGCACCCGTGAATTCCTTGGATTTAGCGGTGATGACTGTGTGGCAACTATTGACCTTGGCGCCAATGAAAAAATTGGCTTTGTCAAAGTCCATTATCTGCACCAACCCGGCAGCTGGATCTACCAGCCCGGCGGCATCCGCATTGAAATTTCTGAAGATGGCAACAATTATTCACCCATTCCCTTATCTAACCCGGTCATGATTGACGGACAGGCCCCCTGTGAATTCCAAACACCGGTCAATGCCCGTTTCGTCAGAGTGTCCATCAGCAACTATGGTCTCATTCCTTCCGGCAACCCTGGTGCAGGAAATAAGGCATGGTTGTTTGTAAGCGAGATAGAGGTTAATTAGGTATTGGGTATTCGATATTGAGATATTGGGATATTGCTTGCCCGCTGTAGCCTTGGCGAAGGCGGGGATATTAGTTATTGGGAATTTGGTATTAGATATTGAGTTCTAAGAAGCGAACTGTAATACTTGTTGAGTAGTTGAATAGTTGAGTTGTTTAGCCATCACCGAGTTCAGCGCCAGTTAATTCAACTACCGCCTCTGTGTAAACACTGATAGACTGACAGACTGATTGACTGATGACTGATGACTGCCGACTGCTGACTGTTGACTGCCGACTGCCGACTGCTGACTGCCGACTGTCGACTGCCGACTGCCAACTGAAGCTGCATCTTCCCGCAAAAACCCGCACAAACCCTCAAAACTTCATTTTATCTTTGCATTTCAAACCAACATATGCCCAGTAAAGCCACCCCGATTGATCTCTCAGACAGCTTTGAAAAGATACCGGTGAAGATCTTTCCAAATTCAACGGATGGATCTGCGTTTGTCGCCCGGCAGATCGCTGATTTTATCAGGATGAAGCAAAAGAAAAAAGAGAAATGTGTACTGGGACTGGCAACCGGTTATACCCCAAAATCATTGTACAAAGAGCTGGTGAGAATGCACCGCGAAGAAAAGCTCAGCTTCAAAAATGTCATCACTTTTAATTTGGATGAATATTACCCGATTGCAAACAATGCCCTGCAGAGTTACAATCGTTTCATGAAGACGAATCTCTTTGATCATATAGATATCAATCCCAAAAATATCAATATCCCCAATGGCGAAACCTTAAAAGATGATGTAAAAGAACATTGCCGCCATTATGAAAAAATGATTGAAGATGCCGGCGGAATTGATATTCAAATTCTGGGAATTGGTAATAATGGACATATCGGTTTCAACGAACCGGGTTCAGGTATCTATTCCAAAACAAGATTGATCACGCTTGACAATTCCACCCGTATTGCCAATGCCTATGAGTTTCCCAATATTTCTGAAGTACCCCGCCTGGCCATCACCATGGGGATCAGCACAATTCTCAAATCCAGAAAGATCATCCTGATGGCCTGGGGCAGTGCCAAAGCACCGGTGATCAAAAATGCAGTGGAAGATGATGACTCAGAACATATCCCTGCTTCTCTCCTGCAAAACCATGATGATGTAACATTTGTGGTAGATGAAAATGCAGCTGCAGAACTGACCCGTAATAAATCACCCTGGTTAACGGGTGATTGTGAGTGGACACCAAAAATGATCAAGAAGGCGGTAGTAAACATGGCATTGAAACTAAAAAAGCCGGTGCTGAGTTTAACCAACAGCGACTACAATGAATATGGTCTTAGTGATTTGCTGGTAGAACAGGGAGATGCATACTCCATTAACCTGCAGGTATATTATTTACTGCGTGATTCCATTACGGGATGGCCCGGTGGTAAACCCGCCCTCCTGCCCAATCCACCGGAAAGAATGGAGCCCTTCCCAAAAACCTGTCTGATCTTCTCTCCTCACCCCGATGATGATATCATCAGCATGGGAGGAACTTTTCAGCGTTTGCAGGAACAGGGGCATAATGTACACGTGGCCTACCAGACCAGTGGCAATATTGCCGTGACCGATGAATTTGTAACCCGCTTCCTGGATTTTGCCGTTGGCTTTGAAGAGATCGCAGGAATCGATACTCAAAAATCAGGGAAAATTTTAAACGATGCCCGCCGCTTTATTGCCCGGAAAAGATCCAATCAGGTAGATACGCCTGCGATTCGTTCTATAAAAGGATTAATTCGTCGATGTGAAGCCAAAGCCACCTGTCGTTATGTGGGTATCCCCGAAGAAAATATCCACTTTCAGGACCTTCCTTTTTATGAAACCGGCACCATCGAGAAAAAACCGATGAGTGAAAAAGATGTCAAACTCACCATGGCCCTGCTACGAGAAATTCAACCACAGCAGGTCTATTGTGCTGGTGATTTTGCTGATCCGCATGGCACCCATATCGTCTGCTTTCAGGTAGTACTGGAAGCATTGAAACGCATCAAAGCCGCCGGTGATCCCTGGCTGGATGATTGCTGGCTCTGGTTATATAAAGGCGCCTGGCAGGAATGGAATATCGAGGAAATAGAAATGGCCATCCCTATGAGTCCTGACCAGGTGATGAAAAAACGTTTCGGGATTTTCATCCATCAGTCACAAAAAGATATGGTTCCCTTCCAGGGTAGCGACTCCCGCGAGTTCTGGCAAAGAGCCGAAGAAAGAAACGCTGCCACAGCCGGCTTGTATGCCGATCTGGGATTGACCCATTATGCGGCGATGGAGGCTTTTGTGAGATGGCAGTTTTGAATAAAAAATAATAGATTCAAGAAACAAGAACCAAATAAATTAAAAACCTCCTTTTGAACCATGTTTAAAAGGGGGGGGATATTTCATCATTTTTTGGCTTTTTGATGCTTGTTTCTTGTTTCTTTCTTAGTTATCTTTATTTAAAATTAAAATCTATGGCATTATTCAAATCCAGCAATCCTGTAATGCAGGAAAAAACTTTCCAGGGTACTGTTTTGGAAGGTATCAGTACCGGTGAGGAAATGAGCATGAAGGGTACCATGAATAAGTTTGGCGTCCTGATCCTGCTGATGATGGGTTCTACTGTATTTTCCTGGTCGCAGTTT
This sequence comes from Chitinophagaceae bacterium, assembly GCA_016720745.1. Taxonomy (GTDB): domain Bacteria; phylum Bacteroidota; class Bacteroidia; order Chitinophagales; family Chitinophagaceae; genus JJ008. Next base: position 1,280,960 of record JADKKA010000022.1, read on the forward strand.
TATAAAGGAGGTGATCCCCGCACCATGATGTATATCGGTGTATTTGGTGGATTGGCACTGGCGCTTGTCATGGCTTTCAAACCTAAATTTTCCACCTTCCTGGCTCCGGTTTATGCCATCCTGGAAGGACTGTTCGTAGGATCCATTTCTGCGATTTATAACTATACTTATCCGGGCTTACCGGTACAGGCCGTGGCACTGACCCTGCTGGTTTGTCTGGTGATGTTCCTGATTTACCGTTACCGGATCATTAAAGTAACCAGCAAATTCAGAACGGTGATTGTGGTGGCCACTTCTGCTGTTGCCTTGTTCTACCTGATCCAGTGGTTGACTTATTCTTTTACCGGCTCTGCTATTGGTACTGAATTAACCAGTTCCAATACACCGATCAGTATTGGTTTCTCTATCCTGATGGTGGCCCTGGCCTCTTTCAACCTCCTGCTGAATTTTGATACCGTAGAAAAAGGAATTGAAATGAAGGCCCCCAAGTACATGGAATGGTACTGCAGCTTTGGTCTGCTCGTTACCGTGGTTTGGTTGTATCTGGAGATCCTGCGTTTGCTCTCCAAGTTTAAAGACTAATCAACTCAAGCTTTTAATAAAAAAATCCCTGCCAAATGGCGGGGATTTTTTTATTTCTGGATATTATGATGAGTTTATTGTATGAAAAAAGGCCAACAATCTGTTGACCTTTTTGGTGACCCCGTCAGGATTCAAACCTGAAACCTTCTGATCCGTAGTCAGATGCTCTATTCAGTTGAGCTACGGGGCCAATTGATCGCCTTCCTTAAAGCTATGGCGATCAGGGCGGCAAATATAGTGCAAATTCGGGAACAAAAAAGGCAAAAAACGACTGGAATAAAGCATTGCGGCACAAAGCCCCCACACCCTTGGACTGGCGGGGGGGGGGGGGGCCCCCCCGGGGGGGGGGGTTAACAACACCCTTCTTCCGGACTTTCCGACTTCCGGACTTCCGGACTACTCTCTACTTCCTCCAATCCGGCACATACTGATCCAGTATATCCTGGAACCCTTTCAGGTTCTTCAGACTGTCGAAGTCCGGATCGTCGAGCAATGTCTTATAGTTTTTATATCCGCGTTGTATGGCCTGACGAATCGCCAGGATCGCCTGTTCCGGCTGGTTATTCAGCGAATAACTGGCTGCGAGTTCATAACAGGCTTTGTTCTTTGAAGGATCATTGATGATGGCTTTTTGCAGATAACGGATCGCCATCGGATACTTCGATTGCGCATGATATAGTAATCCCAGATTATGGGCCGGGGCATATGCGGCACTATCCAGATTAAAGGCCTGCTGCAGGAACTGCCTTGCCTCCTCATACATTTCCAATGCCATATAGGCCTGACCGGTATTGGTATAGGCCGCAATGTATTTAGGATTCGCTTCTGTTGCTTTTTTGAAATAAACTACAGCAGAGTCATACACTTTCATGTCCTCATAAAAATTACCCATGGCAAACCATTTCTGAGCCGGCTCATCATCCCGGCGCATCACCTGCTTGCGGAAATAAAATCCGGCGGAATCATACCGCTTCAGTTGCCGGAACAAGACGGCCAGGTTGGCCCAGATGATTGGATTCTCCGGGTCAATCCGGCTGGCTCTTTGCAGATATACCCTGGCAGAGTCAAACTGTTTCAACCCCTGTAATACCAGCGACATATTACTCAGCGATTGCGCATTGGCCGGATCTTTGGCCAGGGCCCTGCGGATATAGATCCGGGCCGAATCATATCTTTTCTGATCCAGGAATAACATCCCCATATCATTCATAAATGTTTCACTGGCAGGATCAACAAATGAAGTGGTCTTCATCATGAATGCAATAGAATCCAGTTCGTTTAATAGTTTATACACCCGCATCAGGTTATTACTGGAGGCCTTATGACCCGGTCTTACCTGCAGGGCTTTTTTAAAGTAGAACTTGGCCGTATCATAATTCTTATCATCTGCATAAATGGCCCCGAGATTATTCAGGATGGAAGGATTACCCGGTTCCATTTTAATGGCCTGTTCAAAATAATAGAAGGTGGAATCCGATCTCTTCAGTTCTTTGAACACCATCCCGATATTGATCAGCGCATGGGCAGAATAAGGATTCACATTCAGGGCCCTGCGATAATAAATATTTGCGGAATCATATTGTTTCAATGAGAAGGAAGCCCTTCCCAGACTATTGAATGCTTCTTCATAATTGGCATCCAGCTCAGCGGCCAGCCGGTAATACACTTTTGCTGAATCATACTGCTTCAGATCCCGGTAAAAATTACCGATGTATACATTCACAATCGATTTATCCTGGTAGTTCGCAAAGGCCTTGCTGTAATAAATCCGGGCTGAATCATACTGACCGGTCTCAAAAAATGTTTTACTCAATCCATTATAAGCACTCACCAGTTTTGCATCCTTACCAATACTCTGCTTAAAATAGGTGATGGCTTTATCATATACTTTTCGGTCGTGGTAGATCCAGCCGATATTATTACTGGCATAGGCATTACTGGCATCAATGGCGAGGGCTCTTTCATAGTTGGTCAGCGCTGAATCGGTTCGAGATAATGAATAGTAATAATGGCCCAGATCTACATAGGCATCTGCATTACCAGGATTCAATTCAATACTCTTGCGGTAATACTTGATCGCAGAATCTGCCTTGTTAAGGATCTTGTAGCAATAAGCAAGGGTCAGGTAAGGATAGCGCCATTTGGGAGCAGCATTGATCGCTTTTTTGGCATAGAGCACCGCACTATCCGGTTTGTTATTATCTAAATGCAGGGCTGCCAAGGTCTGCATCACATAAGAGGCATTTTTTTCTCCAGCGAGGGCTGCATAGGCAAACTGAAAGGCGTTGCTGATATCCAGCTTCTGTTTACCTTTTCCGAAATAACCTCTCGCTTTAAAAAAGTACATCCTTCCCATCAGTGATTTGGCAAAATCAGGATCATCCTGCCGGATAATATTGATGGCTTTCTCCAGCATATTACCTACTTCAAAAAATTCCTGGCGGGCTACTTTTTCCATCCGGTCCAGACTCGCATCCACTTCATCCGATTTTTCATCCTCATCAATCTGGGAACGCATTTTCTGGATAGCGGCAGGATCTTTACAATCGAGGTATAAGTTGATCTTGCTTTGGGCAAAATTGATGAATTCAACGGCCAATGTAGACTGTGCATCCACGGTATAATTATCACCCGGGAATCTTTTCGTCATCAGTTCATAATAGTATTCTGCAGAGTTTTTACCGGTTAATCTGCTTTCTTTAACCGCAGAATTAAACAGGTTATAGGCTTCCATCAGGGCGGTATCCCTGGCCGGGTTCAATCCCCGGGTACTGAATCCACCACGGAAAGAATTGCCACCTCCTGTTTTTTTCCGGTTCTCCATCCATTTTTGTAAATAAGCCGGATCCACAATGCTCACAATTTTATTGCCATTATCGGGACAGCAGAAATAAGGTTCCTGTTTCCGTTTAAATTTAGTCTGGGCCACATTGGGGACATTCTTTTGTACATATTTCTGTACTTCTTCCATAGTAACCTTATCATCCTTTTGCCCCATATCATCGGCCATCCCACTCAATCCGTCGATCAGGTACCAGGTAAACAAACCATGTCCGGAACCGATACTGGCATCCTCACAGGATTCCTGTCCGGCCCCCGTGGCCAGCATGATGATCTCTCCCACTCTTTGCTCTGACACGGCCGAATTGAAGAAGCCCTGTCCTTCTGCCCCACCGGGCAGTTCATTGGATCGGCAGGCATCCATCACCAGGAAAACCTCCACGCCCTTGCCCACTTCCTTGGCCATCATGGCCTTGATATCAAACATCCGGATAGCTCCGGCTACGAGGTAATTGTTCTTATCACCGGCCGGATTACAGTCATAAGTGAGATAAAAAAACTGGTCCTCGTCAATCGCATCACCATGCCCGGACAGGTACATAAAAAGGCGATCTCCTTTTTGCAACTTCTTGGCTTTCAGCCATGCCTTAAACTTTACCTGAAAATTTGTTTCATTCGCCTGTTCATTCAAAAGCATGTAAATATTATCATCCTTGAGGGTACCGCCGCCGGGTGATTTAAGGAAGTCACGAAACATTTCCGCATCCTTATCCGCAAAGTTGAGCGGTCTTACATATTTGTATTCAGAGATTCCCATGATCAGGGCAAAGGTCTGGGGACCTGTTACCGTGGTATCCCTGGGCCGGGGCGGACCAGGTGCCTGCGCAATTGCCTCCTGCCCGCCCGAAAGCAGACAAAAAATGGTAATAAGGATGAGAAGGAAAAAACGCATAATTTTAAACCCTCTAATTTACGGATTTACAGCGGAATGCAATTTAATTGCCTGAGGGGCGAATTCTACTGATGGTAGCCTTCCCTGCCGCAAAAGTTGCAAGACTCTGTTAAATTGGGAAATCATTTGTACAATCGGCCCGAAATTTTCATCCAAACACTGAGATGTCAAACCAAAACCACCATCACGACCATCCACAGGACCCGCATCATTCCCCGGGGCCCAAGAAAAAAAAGAAGGTACACCACCGGATTACCAAGTATCTGATGGAAAGGGATACCCTGCTCGCTACAGTTTGGGTTTTCATCTTTATTGTAGTACTCGGTTCCATTCCGCTGAACCTGGGTATTGTGAATCCCATTAAGCTGGGTTTAAAGGATTTCGATTTCAACGACCTGAGTTACTCTAAACTGGGAAAGGCGGAACATACCAATATTGATAAACGAATTGTGATCGTGAATATCGGTTATGCCACCCGTGAAGAACTGGCCCTGATGATTGATAAAGTAGGGAGCTTGAAACCAAAAGTGATGGGACTGGACGCCTTGTTCTATGAAGCCAGAGATCCTCATCAGGACTCCATGCTGATGGCCTGTTTCGCTAAGAATAAAAACCTGATCGCTGCCAGAAAACTGGTATTGAGCGGGAAAGACGGCGACTCTGTCTCCGAAATTTCAGGGGATTATATCAATACCGCTTCGCAATATGCCCATGTGAACTTTTTCCAGGATTCTGTTTCCAGTATCCGGACTTTCGAACCTTTTTACCAGGATCATGCCCATAAACTCTATCCATTCTTTTCTACAGCGATTGTAAAACAATATGATGTAGCGGCATATGAAAAGCTGGAGAAGAAAGGAGCCAATAAAGTCATCATCAATTATACCCGACATACCAATCAATACCTGGTGGTTGATTATATGGATATCCTGGGTGATAATGTGGATGATTCGGCCTTTCTCAACAAAATCGTCCTTTTCGGGTATGTTAATTTTAATCCAAATGACATTGAGGATAAGAAGTTTACACCCATGAATCCCCGTTTTGCCGGTAAATCAGTGCCTGACATGAACGGAATCGTGATACATGCCAATATCATCTCCATGGCACTTGATAAGGACTATGTAAAAAAAGTACCTTTGTGGGGCAACATCCTGCTGGCGATCCTCGTCTGCTGGCTGCACATGTCGTTCTTTGTACACTATTATCTGGAAGCCCATATCTGGTTCCACCTGGCGGCGAAAATTGCCCAGGTCTTATCAGCTATCTTCTTTGTGTGGCTGGGTATTTACCTGTATGATAAATACAGGCTGAAAGTGGACATGAAGCTAAGTCTGGTAACGATCGTACTGGCAGTGGATGTGATTTATTTTTATGAGGCCTGGGCTGTATGGATGCACAAAAAATTTAATTATAAGACGGTGTTTAAACCACACCATCATTAATAAATCAGTTTCTACCAAACCTTAAACCCAAGAATGATGAAAAAGTTAACCTTCCTTATCCTTTTCGCAACTGCAGCAGTGTATGCATCTGCCCAGAATGATTACCTCCTTTACAGTTTCAAAGGAAACGTAACGGTGGTGGAAAACAATGTGGAATCAAAAGCCAAGGCCGGAAAGCCACTCAATACCGCTGCCACCCTCAAAGTAGCAGCCGGTGGTACCGTTACCCTGATCTGCAATGAAGCAGCTATGTTCACCATTGCAAAAGCCGGTACCTACCCAATGAGTAAGTTTGGCGATTCCTGCAAAGTGACCAACAGCTCAGTGAGTGCCAACTATGTAAAATATGTTTGGGCACAAATGACCAAATCCAGTGGTTCACCTGGCAGTAACCGGAAAGCTTATATGAATACCGTGGGAGCCGTTAGCCGTGGCGAAATCAATAATGTATGGGTGGATACAAGACTCGATACCGTCAACTATGCCGGCGGTGATTTCCCGCTTTCCTGGAAATCTTATGCAGAAGCCAAGGAGTTTGACTTCTTCCTTTACAAACCCGAAAATATTGCGGAACCATTTTATTCTACCACTGTCACTAAACTGAAAATTGGCATTCCTACCCTTTCTGCCCGGATCAAACCAGGTAACAGTTATTACTGGATTGCAGCTATTAAAGGTGAAGAGAATGAAGACCGCAAAGTGCTGAACTATGTTTCCAAAGAAACCTATGCTGCCGTGCTGGACAATATCAAAAAGCAAAGCGCCGGTTTTGAAGCTCCCGCTGAAGAAGCCTACCGGATTGCCTTTATGCTGGAAGATGCCCATTACCTGGCAGAAGCACATGATTACTATACAAAGGCCGCTACACTGGACAGCACGAATGTATTGTACCGGTCAACGCTGATGTCGTTCAGAAAGGACTACGAAATAAAGTAAGTACGAAATACAAAGTTCAAAGGACGAAATTTGAATGAAGAAATCAATAAGTCAAGGCCCCTTGCAAAAGGGGCTTTTTTATTTGATAAATGGCAGCCAAATCAGCCCCGGTTTACGTAGCTTAGCCCCCTAACACTTATTAGTATATGAAGAAACTTTTTGCCGGCGCCCTGCTACTTGCCAGCATGACGATGCAGGCGCAAATGAAAGCGGATGATGTAAAAACCTTCACCCTGAAAAATGGAATGAAGTTCCTGGTGATTGAAGACAATTCCATTCCTAATGCCAACATGTATCTATTTTACAAGGTCGGCAGCCGGAATGAATACCAGGGCATTACCGGTCTCTCCCATTTTTTTGAACACATGATGTTCAATGGCGCCAAAAAATATGGTCCCAAACAATTTGACCAGGTCATGGAATTCAATGGCGGTGCCAATAACGCCTATACCCGTGAAGATGTAACCGTGTATACCAACTGGTTTCCTTCCTCCGCCACCGAAGTGATCTTTGACCTGGAAGGCGATCGCATTTCCAGTCTGAGTATTGACCCCAAGATGGTGGAAAGTGAAAGAGGCGTAGTGATTAGTGAACGCAGTACCGGTCTTGAAAATTCTCCCTGGAACCTGCTCTTTCAAACTGCACAGGGTGTTGCCTTTCTCGAACACCCCTACCACTGGCCGGTGATCGGTTATGAAGACGATATGAAGAACTGGAAACAAACCGACCTCGAACGTTATTTCAAAACCTACTATGCCCCGAATAACTGTGTAACCGTTATCTCCGGTAATGTAAAATTTGACGAGGTTAAAAAACTCGCAGAAAAATACATTGAACCCATTCCTTCCCAACCAGCGCCTCCCCCCGTGAATATTGTGGAGCCTTTACAAACAGGTGAAAGAAGAGTTGTAGTGCAGAAAGATGTGGCTACCCCCTATCTCGCTATCGGTTGGCATGTACCTGAAGCCAAACACGAAGATTATTATGCGCTGAGTATCCTGAGTGACCTGCTCTCTGCCGGACGTTCTTCCCGATTGTACAGTGCATTGGTCGACAAACAACAACTGGCCACGCAGGTCTTCGCCAGCTTCGGAGAAAGTTTTGACCCCTACCTGTTCACCATTGCAGGTGTTGCCTCCAAAAATGTAAATGAGCTGGATTTGGAGAAAGCCATTTATGCAGAGCTGGAAAAAATTAAGAAAGACGGTGTCAATGAAACCGAGCTCCAGAAAATAAAAAATATTAAACTGATGGATTTTTACAGCCAGGTGGAAACCATCAATGGCAAATCCAATAATATCGGTACTTATGAAGTATTCTTCGGTGATTACCGGAAAATGTTTGATGCACCCGCTGCCTACAATAAAGTAACAGCAGAAGATATCCGCAAAGTGGTGAACAAATATTTCACCAAGGCCAACCGCACGGTCGGCATCCTGAAATCAAATACCGAAGAATAAATCATTAATCAACTACTATTATGAAACGTATTATCTATATACTGCTGCTATCCCTGCTGACCGGCAGCTTTACACAGGCACAATCATTCAAGCTGCCTGCCTATCAGAAATTCACTTTAAAGAATGGCCTCACCGTTTACCTGATGGAACAGCATGAAGTGCCCATCATCAGCGTATCCGCCATCCTGCCCGCCGGCGCCATTTATGATGGTGAAAAATCAGGACTGGCTTCACTTACCGCCACTGCTTTGAAACATGGTACCAAAAATTATAATAAAGAAAAACTGGACAATGAACTGGATTTCCTGGGTGCCAGTATCAATAGTTTTGCTTCCAAGGAATCAGCCGGCTTATCAGCCCGGATGGCGGCTAAGGACAAGGACAAAGTGATGCTGCTCCTGAAAGAAATCATGCTGGAACCGGTATTCGACAGTACTGAATTCGGTAAGGAAAAAAAGCGTTTGCTGGTGAGTCTGGAACAGCAGAAAGAGAGTCCCCGTTCCGTGATCAATTCTTATTTTGATAAATTTTTGTATGGAGATCATGTGTATGGCAATATCCAACAGGGAAAGATTTCAACCGTCACTCCGCTGACCTCAAAAGATGTGAAACAGTTTTATGCGGATAATTACAGGCCCGATGGAGCTGCTATTGCCATTGCCGGTGATTTCAACAGTACAGAGATGAAGGCTCTGGTGACCAGTCTTTTTTCCGGCTGGAAAAAAGGGACAAAGCCCCAGGCCAATCCCGCCGCACAGCCCATCAGCAAACCATCCAAACAACAGGTATTACTGATCAATAAGGATGATGCCAAGGAAACCACATTCTATATTGGCGCTCCCGGCATCAGCCGCAACAACCCTGATTTTGTTGCCGTAGATGTAATCAACACCCTTTTTGGCGGACGTTTTACCTCCATGCTCAATGATGAGCTGCGGGTGAATACCGGTTTAACCTATGGTGCCAATAGTCGTTTCTCCGCACTAAAAAACGGAGGTAGTTTTGTGATCTCCACTTTTACTGCCGGTAAAACCACTGAGCCAGCCATTGATAAAGCCATTGAAGTACTGAATAAACTGCACAAAGATGGCATTGATGAAAAATCACTGACTTCTGCCCGCAATTATGTAAAAGGACAGTTCCCTCCCCGTTATGAAACAGCAGGGCAACTGGCCGGGCTGATGACACAGATGTTCTGGTACAATTTCGACGAGTCCTTTATCAATAATTTTGAAAAGAATGTAGATGGACTCACTCTTGATAAAGCCAAAGAAATCATTGCAAAATATTTCCCCAAAGACAAACTGCAATTCGTATTGGTTGGCAAATCCGCCGATATCAAAAAGATTGCAGAGAAGTATGGTCCGGTAACGGAAGTGCAGATTAAAGAGGAAGTGAAGAAGGGGTTCTGAGTTTAGTTGTTGAGAAGTTGAAAGGCTGAGAAGTTGAAAGGTTGAAAAGTTAACAAGTTTAAAAGGCTGGGAAGTTGGAAAACTTTCCAGCCTTTTTTTGTGAAGGGAACAACAGAACAGAAGAACAAGGAATTAAGATTTTAGAAGGGTGAGACCTTAGATCATATTTAGAGCAGAACCTTTATTATTAAGCCTGACGTTACACCAGCCCAAAACCGCTACATAATTAGACAGCCCCAGCGGGGCTAAATGTCGGTAACATAAGAAGAACTACGCTATACGCTTGCCCCGGAGTGGGCAAAACAAACTGGAACAGCAGAACAGACAAACAAGGAATGATGATTGAAGAAGGAAATGGGCGTTGCTTGTGATTGAGGCCAAACGACAATTTTGAGACGAAATGCTACAACAGATCAAAACCGCATCACTTTTCCCCAGCCCCAGAGGGGCTAAATGTCGGTAACCTAAGAAGAACTACGCTACACACTTGCCCCGGAGTGGGCAAAACCAAGTGGAACAGCAGAACAGACAAACAAGGAATGATGATTGAAGAAGGAAATGGGCGTTGTTTGTGATTGAGGCCAAACGACAATTTTGAAACGAAATGCTACAACAGATCAAAACCGCATCACTTTTCCCCAGCCCCAGCGGGGCTAAATGTCGGTAACATAAGAAGAACTACGCTATACGCTTGCCCCGGAGTGGGCAAAACAAACTGGAACAGCAGAACAGACAAACAAGGAATGATGATTGAAGAAGGAAATGGGCGTTGTTTGTGATTGAGGCCAAACGACAATTTTGAAACGAAATGCTACAACAGATCAAAACCGCATCACTTTTCCCCAGCCCCAGAGGGGCTAAATGTCGGTAACATAAGAAAAACTACGCCACACGCTTGCCCCGGAGTGGGCAAAACAAACTGGAACAGCAGAACAGACAAACAAGGAATGATGATTGAAGAAGGAAATGGGCGTTGTTTGTGATTGAGGCCAAACGACAATTTTGAAACGAAATGCTACAACAGATCAAAACCGCATCACTTTTCCCCAGCCCCAGCGGGGCTAAATGTCGGTAACATAAGAAGAACTACGCTACACACTTGCCCCGGAGTGGGCAAAACCAAGTGGAACAGCAGAACAGACAAACAATAAATGTAGATTTTAGAAATGAGTTCACGATTATCAACTTATCCCAGACTTACCAAATGAATAACAGCTCAAAAAAAGAATGAGAATCCTTAAGTTCTTTTAAAAGCCGTTCTTCCCCCCTTTAGGGGCAGGGGGTAGTCTTCCCCCGTTTCGTAGCTTTACAAAACCGACAAAAAAAATATTACATGAAAATCCATTTCTGGAGCGTTGGCAAAAACCATGAACCCTATGTAAAATCCGGTGTGGAGGATTTCACATCCCGCATCTCAAAGTACTATCCGGTGCAGTGGAACCTGATTCCCCTGCCTAAAAACGCCGGTATGTTCAGCGAAATGGACCTCAAAAAAAAGGAAGGAGAAACCATCCTCAGCTGGCTCAGCAAGGATGATTACCTCGTGGCACTGGAGGAAAGAGGAAAGTCGCTGACCAGTCCCGGTCTGGCCGAGTTTATCCAGAAAAGAGGTAACGAGAGTGTAAAAAATCTCATCTTCCTCATCGGCGGTGCTTTTGGACTTGATGAGGCCGTTTTAAAAAGAACCAATTTCCAATGGAGCCTCTCCCCATTGGTATTTCCGCATCAGCTGGTCCGGCTGATCCTGGCGGAACAGGTCTACCGCGCCTGTACCATCCAGAAGAATGAAAAATACCACCACAAATAATCCCTATTTTTAATAAAAAAGAAAAGGATGACGCTTTCCCTGACACTCATTATCATCATCATTACCACCCTGATCTCTATTGGGGGATTTAATAACCAGAAGATCAAAGATGACCTGATCTTCTATCCGCCTTCCATTACCCAGCGGAATCAATGGTATCGCTTCTTTACCTGCGGACTGATCCATGCCGATTTTATCCACCTGATATTTAATATGTTTTCGCTTTATATGTTCGGCGAATTTGTAGAGATGGCATTTTCAAGTCCTATTTTATTTGGGGAGAAAGGAAAGTTTCTCTACCTCGGTATGTATATCCTGGCGCTATTCTTTTGTCTGCTGCCGACTTTCGTCAAACACAAGAATGATTATTACTACCGCAGCTTAGGAGCATCCGGTGCCGTGAGTGCGGTGGTATTTGCCGGTATTCTTTTCAATCCCACTGCCAAACTGGGTTTCTTTATTATTCCACCGATCATTCCCGGTTATATTTTTGGTCCGCTCTACCTGATCGCTTCCACTTATCTGGAAAAAAATTCCAGAGATAATGTGAATCACTCTGCCCATATCTGGGGCGCGCTGTTCGGGATTGGTTTTATCATTACTGCTGCCGCTGCCCTAAAGACCGATTACCAGCCGGTGGAACAATTCATTGAGAAGATAAGAATCAGCTTAGGACTCTAATTGAAGGGAGAGCAGTTCCTTTGTACGGGACGTGATTTTAAACCGTTCGTCTATCCGGTGACCAACCAGCCAGATAATCCGCTGATTGCTTTCTAATACCCATACCTGTTCCTTTGCGGACTTTGATAATTTAGCATCAATCAGGAATCGGGCAATCTTCTTTTTCTTTTTCATTCCCAGGGGATAAAAATAATCTCCCGTTTTCCATTTGCGGAGCAGCAGGGGAAACTGTATATCTTTTGCATCCAATAAAACCTGTTGTGTATCGGTGGTAGTTGTGGCCGCATCTGACTTATTCATTTTACTTTTCAAATGCAGGACACCTAATGCAAAACGCGTTTCCGGATTTTCTTTTTCAATCATGATATTCAGTGATTCTTCAGCTTGTACCGGACTAGTGATGAACCAATGCCGGTGACGGATCAGGCGGTATTGGCCGGTTGGTGCATCGATGTAGCGGCCTGAATCACTTTTGCCCAGTTTGATTACTTCATCAATTTGCTTTTCTGTGAATCCAAATACCCGGATGATTTCGAAGATGAGTGCGCGGCTTTTATACCCGAGTAATTGTTTGACGGGGATATGCTGCTCCACTCCTTTCTGCCGGATGAGCTTCTTTTTAATCTGGGCAACAGCCAACTGGTACAGCTGTTCCGTTTCTTTGAACCGAACCAGGTTATCCCGAAGATTATTTTTAACCTGTGGGAATACTTTTTCAAGTGCCGGAATGAGTTCATTTCGGAAATAGTTCCGGGTATAGGCGGAAGATGCATTGGAGGAATCTTCTACCCATTCCAATCCCTGTTCATTGGCAAATACTTGTAGTGCCTCTCTTGAAAAAGGAAGCAGGGGCCTGCGGATAGACCCATTCATTTCTGGTATACCGGAGAGACCGTGTAACCCTGTTCCCCTGAAAAAATGCATGAGCAGGGTTTCCATATCATCATCGGCATGATGGGCCGTGAGCAGGAAGCCAGCTGAGGTATCTTCTTTTACAGCCTTCGTTTCGAGTAAATCAGCAAACCATTCATAGCGGAGTACCCGGGCGGCTTCCTGGGTAGACAGCTTATGTGTGGCAGCATATTTCTCCGTATCAAATTTGCTCACAAAAATGGGGACATTGTATTTCAAGGCAAGTTGCCTGACAAAATTTTCATCCCGGTCGCTCTCCACTCCTCTCAGTTGAAAATTACAATGGGCCATACTGAATCGGAAACCAGCCTGATAGCATAACTCGCAGAGTACAACGGAATCCAATCCGCCACTGACGGCCAGCAATAGCGGGCCGGCCTCCGTGAAGAGTTGCCTTTTACTGATATGTTCTTTAAATTGCTGAAGGAGATTCATGATTGCTGGTCACAAAGAAACAAAATGTATTCCTGACAATGGCTGAAATATCTGCATACAAAAAACAGATTGACTGGGGCTGCCGGATCTTGATCGTTCTGGATATGCTGGTGGTATTATCAGGTTATTTCAGCTGGTTCCGGACAAAATATCAATTGGTCTCTCCTTTAATTCCCAGGAGTACCGTCAGTGAAATATTTCTTGATATTGCTGATATACAGTTTAAATATGCGATAGTGGCGGCTGTCATTTTCACGGCCGGTTTACTCCTTTATAGCTTTGGAAAAAAAATATTGGCGCTATGGTTTTTTAGCGCCGTGTTATTATTCTTTCTCCTGAACCAGTTGCTGTTCAGAATGTAAGTTCTTCCCAGGCTGATCTTAATTCGCTCAGGGCATGTTGTTCTCCGGCTTTTTTCGCCTCCTCCATCCCTTTTTCATACACCTGTACAGCGGCATCCGTTTGCCCTGTTCTTTCCAGCAGCTTGGCCAGGTGGTAATAACTGCCGATATAGCCTGGCTCCCTGTTTAATATTTCTTCAAATAAGCGACGGGCTTCTTCCTCATTCCCCAATTTGATATACTCCAGTGCCAGGGCATGCTGCAAAAAGCAGTCCGCCGGCTGCGATACCAGCATGGCCCTGATTTTATCGATTCTGCTCCCCCCTGTTTCGGACTGATTATTCATGCTGATTTCTTATTTCTAATTTTAAACCGGCTCCCTTATCTTTGCGTTAGTTGCATAAACAACTATCTGTTAACCGACTTAAATGTAAACGATGAAGATCCTTGTCTGTATCAGTAAAACGCCGGATACCACGGCAAAAATAGCCTTCACTGATAACAACACGAAATTCGACGCCAATGGCGTGCAGTGGATTATTAACCCCTACGACGAATGGTACTCGCTGGTGCGGGCCATTGAATTAAAGGAGGCAGATCCTTCCACTGTCATTCATCTTGTAACCGTAGCGGCAGCCGATGCTGATCCGATTATCCGCAAGGCCCTGGCCCTTGGTGGTGATGAAGCCATCCGGGTGAATGCAGACAGCCATGATAGTTTTTATATCGCTTCGCAGATAGCGGAAGTAGCGAAGCAGGGTGGATATGATCTGGTGTTTACCGGTAAAGAAACCATCGACTACAATGGTTCATCCATTGGAGGTATGGTGGCGGAGTTATTGGATCTTCCTTACATCTCCCTTGCTACCAAATTCGAGATCAGTGGCAACAAAGCCACGGTAACCCGTGAAATTGAAGGTGGTGAAGAAGTAGCGGAAGCTGACCTGCCCCTCGTTGTAAGCTGTCAGAAAGGAATGGCTGAACAAAGGATTCCCAACATGAAAGGAATCATGGGCGCCCGAACCAAACCGTTAAAAGTATTGGAACCGGTTGCCGTAGACACATTAACAGCGGTGGCCGGATTTGAACTGCCTCCTGCCAAGGCCGGTGTAAAACTGGTAGACCCTGAAAATGTAGAAGAACTGGTAAGGCTCCTGCATGAAGAAGCCAAGGCTATCTGATTTCCTAACAAGATTAAATTATTCAATATGTCAGTTTTAATATTCATCGATACTACGGATGGACATGTAAAAAAAGCAACCCTTGAAGCCCTTTCCTATGGCAGTAAAATTGCTGAACAATTGGGCACCACGGCTGAAGGCGTGGTATTGGGTACCGTTAAGGATGATCTGGCCGCTTTGGGTCAGTATGGTGTAAAAACCATTCACCAGGTAGCTGCAGAGGCATTAAGTCAGCCCGATGCCCAGGTATACAGTAAAGTCCTCGCAGAAGTAGCCACTGCAACGGGTGCAACCGTAATTGTATTCTCCAATAACCTCAATGGTAAAGCCATTGCCCCGCGCTTATCTGCCCGCTTAAAAGCAGGTCTGGTTTCCGGTGCCGTGGCACTTCCCGATACCAGCAATGGTTTCGTGGTAAAAAAGAATGTATTCTCCGGTAAAGCTTTTGCGAATATCAGTGTAACCACCGCGGTAAAAATTATTGCCCTGAATCCCAATGCCTACCAGGTAGTGGCCGGCGAAGGAACAGCCACGGTAGCCTCTTTTGCCAGCAATGTTACCGCAGGAAAAATCAAAGTAACCAGCAGTACCAAGGCCAGCGGAGAAGTGCCATTGACAGAAGCAGAAGTGGTGGTGAGTGCCGGTCGTGGAATGAAGGGACCTGAAAACTGGGGAATGGTAGAGGACCTGGCCAAAGTATTACATGCTGCTACTGCCTGCAGCCGTCCTGTAGCAGATGCGCACTGGCGGCCGCATCATGAACACGTAGGACAAACCGGTATTGCAATTGCTCCTAATCTTTATATCGCCATCGGTATCTCGGGTGCCATCCAGCACCTGGCCGGGGTGAACCGGAGTAAAGTCATTGTGGTGATCAATAAGGATGCGGAAGCGCCCTTCTTTAAGGCCGCTGATTACGGCATTGTGGGCGATGCTTTTGAGGTGCTGCCTAAATTCACCGCAGCCGTAAAAAAATTAAAGGGTATAGCCTGAGCCTACACCAGGGAGCCGGGTAGATGATCCCTCTGTATTTTCTTTAGGGCCTTTGTGATAGCTGTATTGTTGGGTAATCCGGCAAAACATGAATCACAAAGGCCTTTTTGTTTCCCTAATTGATATGCCAGTATCTGCTCTTGTGTTTGTGGTTTTTTATTAGCAACTTTATACTATAAACCCAATGATGAAAAAACCCCTCCTGTTCCTCCTGTTTTCGCTGTTTTGCCTGTTTTCGAATGCCCAAAAGAAAAAAAGTAAGGGCAAAGAACCAGTGAATTACGAAGCCGGTGACTCTATTCCCGTGCCAGCTGTATCTTCCAAAAAAGGAAAAGATAAAGGCAGCAAAAAAGCACCTGTAAAGACGGAATACGTTACCGTTGGAGAAGATACACCCAAGCCGGATACAGCCACCCGCTTCACCGGTATCATCAAATACCGGATGACTTCTGATGATCCCGCCGAAAAAGATTCCATGATCATTTACTTTGGGGAGAATATGATCCGGGTTACCATGTTTATTCCCGGGTACCGTGCCGATCAGATTTTTGAACAAACAACCATTGCCCGCTTTACAGACAGCACCCTGATTACCCTGGATTCCCGGACCAAGACCTATAAAACAGAACATCTCCTGGCCCGCAATGCCGGCACTGAATTCATGTTATTGAACAGGAAAAAAACCATGCCGATCCTGGGTATTGTTTGTCCGGAATACAGTGGTGAAATGACCCTCAAGGACGGAGACAGTTTTGAAGCGGCCGCTCTGGTGAGCAAACAGCACTCCTTTATCAATGCGATGGACTATAATTTCTTTAATATCCAGCCGGTGGTTTTTGGTTACCGGATTGTACTGGGCTGGCGGACCAAATCTTCTGAGAACGAAAACAGTTATATCATCGCTTATAAGATCGAAAAGGGCAATGTGGAAAGCTATTTCGACCTAAGTGGATACAAACCCAAATAAGATAGGCTAAGGAGGCTAAAATCGAAGGGCCTCTCCTTCATTTTTCTGCCTAAAAGCCTTAGTTTCGTGCGTCGAAATATGAAAAAGATAGAACTGGAAATAGTGGCATTATCACATAGCATCACCCAAACGCATTCTTATGCTGTGGTACTGGGTGAAGTAAATGGTTTACGCCGCCTGCCCATTGTGATCGGAGGATTTGAAGCACAGGCGATCGCTGTGGCACTCGAAAAGATGCAGCCCAGCCGTCCCCTGACCCACGACCTGATGAAAAATTTCATGACGGCTTTTGCCATCGACCTTCATGAGATCATCATCTGCGACCTCCAGGAAGGAATTTTTTATTCCAAACTTGTTTGCTCCACCGAAAATGATACCGTAGAAATAGATTCCCGCACCTCGGATGCCATCGCACTGGCTGTGCGTTTCGGCTGTCCGATCTATACCTACGAAAATATTCTTGACAGTGCCGGTATCCTCATGGAAGATTCCGGATCAGGTAAGAAGAAAAAGGCCAAACAGGAAGTCCTGGTTGAAGAATCAGATTCTTCCGGCCATGAAGACCTGAAGACCATGAGCCTTGAAGAACTGAACACCCTTTTGAACGATGTACTGGAAAGTGAAGATTATATCCGTGCCATCGCCATCAGGGACGAGATCAACAGCCGTAAAAAGGGCCATTGATCCAATCAATCGTCAGCGCTTTTTAATTCATAATCCTATAACCCGTGATCGTATTTCCCAACAGCAAAATCAACCTTGGTCTGCGTATTCTCCGAAAAAGAGAAGATGGTTATCATGACCTGGAAACATTTTTTTATCCGGTTGCCATCAAAGATGCACTGGAGATCATACAACAGGGCTTGCATGAACACAGTTCCTCCTTTCCATTTACCCAATCAGGCGCCCCCATCAAGGGACAACCAACATCCAATCTTTGTGTAAGGGCTTACAAACTGCTCAAGAGAGATTTTCCGCATCTGCCCAGAATTAAAATGCACCTGCATAAGACAATTCCTTCCGGTGCAGGCTTAGGCGGAGGCAGTGCCGATGCTGCATTTACCCTCGTGCTGCTCAACCAAATGTTTCACCTGGGTATACCGCAGGAAAAGCTACTGGACTATGCCGCCATGCTCGGAAGCGACTGCCCTTTCTTTATCATCAATAAACCCTGTTATGCCACCGGCCGGGGTGAAATACTGGAAGAAGTTCCCCTGGATCTTTCCGCATTTAAAATTGTTGTGGTCAATCCTGGTATCCATGTAGATACCGGACTGGCCTTCCTCAATATCACCCCTACTCAGCCTGCCCAATCAGTAAAGGAGATCATTACTACAGTCCCTTTTGAAAGATGGAAGGATGTGCTGGTCAATGATTTTGAAAAAGCCATATTCCCTCATCATCCCGAGATCGCTGACCTGAAAGATGCTTTTTACAGCAAGGGTGCTGTTTATGCTTCAATGAGCGGCAGTGGTAGTACGGTGTATGGCATTTTCCCTGCTGAACAGGTTCCTTCCTTTGAATTTCCGGAGAATTATTTTGTAAGGATTGTTTGATAGCGAGTGGCTAGTAGCTAGTAGCAAGTGGGTAAAAGGCAATTGGGGATTAGGATATTGCTTGACCGCCGAAGCCTTGGCGAAGGCGGGTATTGGATATTAAGATAATAAGATATTGAGTGCTGAGAAATGAAGCACCCAACTGAAGACTGATGACTGAAGACTGTCGACTGACGACTGACTGAAGACTGTCGACTGACGACTGATGACTGATGACTGAAGACTGTCGACTGACGACTGATGACTGCCGACTGCCGACTGACGACTGATGACTGCCGACTGCCGACTGAATTCCCTTATCTTTGCATCAAACATCATAAGATTATCGGTTTATCTACCATATCATTCCTCCGGCAGAATCTCGATCTGCTCAATCACCGATGAGGCATATTGTATAACCGGACGATCTGTCCGGAGCCTTCCCTTTTGTTTTAATTCCATTTTATTAGTCTTATTTATTCTGTTATGTCTTCAACAATAACCAGCGTTTCGTCTGCTCAGTATTACCTCCAGTTGGAGGAACAATATGGCGCTCATAATTATCATCCCATTCCCGTTGTTCTGAATCGTGGAAAAGGTGTTCATGTCTGGGATGTGGATGGAAAGCAGTATTATGATTTCCTGAGCGGTTATTCTGCCGTTAATCAGGGCCATTGTCATCCCCGTTTGCTGACTGCCTTAACGGAGCAGGCCCAAGAACTCACATTAACCAGTCGTGCCTTTCACAGTAACCTGCTGGGTGAATATGCCAAATACATCTGCACCCTTTTTGGATATGATAAAGTGCTGCCGATGAATACCGGTGTGGAAGCCGTGGAGACCGGGATCAAACTTTGTCGGCGCTGGGCTTACCGGGTCAAAGGAATCAGTGAAAACAATGCGCAGATCATTGTTTGTAATGGCAATTTCCATGGACGTACATCCACCGTCATTTCCTTTAGCAGTGATCCTTCCTCCAAAAACGATTTTGGGCCCTATATGCCGGGCTTTATCAGTATTCCTTTCAATGACCTGAATGCACTGGCAAAAGCACTGGAGAATAAAAATGTAGCCGGCTTCCTGGTAGAACCGATCCAGGGTGAAGCAGGCGTGTTGGTACCGGATGATGGTTATCTGGCAAAAGCCAAACAGCTATGCACCGATGCCAATGTTTTATTTATTGCGGACGAAATTCAGACTGGACTGGCACGTACCGGGAAGATGCTGGCCTGTGATCATGAACAGGTGCACCCGGATATTTTGTTGCTGGGGAAAGCATTGAGTGGAGGTTTATTACCGGTGAGTGCCGTACTGGCTGATGATGAAATCATGCTCACTATACAACCCGGAGATCATGGCTCCACTTATGGCGGCAACCCGCTGGCCTGTAAAGTAGCCATGGAAGCACTGCAGGTATTACTGGATGAAGGAATGGCCGCAAATGCAGCGGAGATGGGAACATTATTAAGGCAGGAACTGGCAGCTCTTCATTCTCCTTTTATTTCATTAATCAGGGGGAAGGGATTACTGAATGCCATTGTGATCAAACACAGCGATCCGGACGCCGCCTGGAATCTTTGTCTTGAACTGAAAGAAAATGGATTGCTGGCCAAACCAACGCATGGAGATAAAATCCGATTTGCCCCACCCCTGCTGATCAATGCAACACAAATCAAAGAATGTGTAGCGATCATTGCCAAAAGCCTTGAAATATTAAAAGGATAATTTTTAAAAGACCCGATTGAAGACAGGTAGATCTGAACAATAAATTACGGCAACAATCTTAGTCCTTTTTCTCAGCTGGCAAGCGCATATCCGGAAACAGGGCCGAAAGCAGCATCAGGACCGAAGCCAGTAAACTCAGAAATAAACCAGCCTTTTTAACAGGGCATTCCCCTCCCTGGCAGGAGGATACCATAAAAAAATTCCGCAGGGCCCAGGCCAGGTTCAACGCCACAACCAGCAGGTTCACCCGCTTGGCCCATAACCGGGGTATCAGCGTAAAGAGCAGGAAAAAAGCAGCGAATAGAATATGGAGATAGCTGGGTTTGCCATAATTGGTACCCGTAGTATCCAGTCCGGTTAATGTCAGCTCCTTTGATTCAATATAAACCCAGGGTAAAAAAGCCGCTGCTACCTGCAGGAGCACCGCAAGGATTCCCATCCATTTTAAAACTCTTGGCATATTACAATGTGTGGGGCGCAAGATACAAAAACATGTCCTGCACCCCACTCATTGACAGAAGATGGGAAAAAGATTACAATTTCAGTCCCAGCGTAAGGCTGAGCACCCGGTGCTTATTTTTATCATCTGCCTGACTGTTACTACCACTCTGTAGTTTGGCCAGTCCATGACCATACTGCAAACTCAGTACAGATTTGCTGAATTCCAATCCGGCTAAAATATTGGCCCCATAATCAAATCGCTTCATGATACCATATCCGGCTCCTTCTTCATAATTCAAGGTGGAAGGATCATCATTTGACCATTCGATTTTGTCCTCACTGCTAAATGACGCCCCCAGGAACTTTCCGTTCACTTTATTTTTTCCTGCAATCCCGATTCCCAGGTAAGGGCCTGCACCGGCAAAAAATCTTAGTCCTTTACCGGGTGTTTTAAAAATCAGGTGCACTGGGATTTCAATATAAAGCGGATTTGATGTTGCCTGGTACCAGGTATTTCCATTGGGATCTCCCTCTGAAGTTTTTGAGCCCTTCCCGGTAAGTACTAAACCCGGCTGCAGGTATAAAATATCTGTCAGGCGAAGATCTCCGCTGATACCGGCCTGGAAACTGGTCAGTACTTTATTCTCATCCACATCCCCGTCATTTGTTACAGAAATATTTGCAAGATTGATTCCCGCTTTTACTACCTGTGCTTGGGAAATAAAGGTCAATAAAAGGAAATACAGGCTGATCGCCAATACTTTTTTCATATTGGAGGTTTTTGTTTCCATCCCTAAAACAAAAGCCTTGCCAACTTATTAACTGAGTGAATTCAACTTGTATCTCCTGAGAAAAATGACAAAAGCATGTCAGATCAAATGATGACCAATCGCAGTTGTAAAAAAAAGGACAAATAAAAAGAATCTACATCCATTCAGGAGCGGCCGAATAGTTTAATGACAGGTTCGCGTATCGAAGCTGCCTGATCTGTACAATAAAAATATACAGCATCTGCAATTGCTGCCGGACTCACCCATTGCGTAAAATTGGCATCGGGCATCGCTGCTCTGTTTTGAGGAGTATCAATTGTAGAAGGTACAATCACAGCAGTGACTACATCAGTCCCACGGGCTTCTTCATTCAGCAATTCAGCCAGCCGGAAGATCTGCGATTTGGCCAGTGCATAAGCCGTCATTCCTTTCCCGTTCTTCATATCCATACCGGGTTTTGAGCCTACCAGGAATATTTTTCCCTTCCCATTGGCCATCATATGTGAAAACAATGGACGCACTACATGATAGGCAGTTAAAAAGTTTAATTGATATTGCCGGCTGATCTCTTCCCCCGTTGTGGCCGCGATATCACCCATGGCAAAACCGCCCACGGTGAGTATGGCTGCATCTATGCTTGTATTGGTACTGATCAATTCCTGAATGGCAGCAGCTGTAGCCGATTCATCGCCCAGATCTACCGTACTGATGGTAAATGCCGGATCGCTGATATTAATTTTTACTTTGTCGTTAGGCGGTACCAGTCCGGTCACCCTGAATCCTTCCTGTAAAAATTTGCTGACCATGGCCTGTCCCATATTCCCGGAAGCACCACTGATCAGTACTGTTGGTTCTTGCTTCATATACTGAAATTACTGATTCTTTAAAGAGAAAGCAGGGTATTTGTACCGATTGCCCGTTTGCTATCAATTATTTATCTTTATAAAAAAAAGGAAAGATGTCATTACTCAATCAGAAAAACCAGAAAGGCAAGTCGAAAGCAGACAAAAAGAATAAAAGCACGACCGGGCAGGGCTCTAAATTCATTCAGAAAGCCAAATCTCCCGGCTTTGTAAGTAAACAGCAAAACACCGGTTCCCAGCGGGGCAGTTAACGATAGGAAGGATTCCGCACATTGAGTTTATAACGCATTACCACGTCCTCATTGTAAAACAGGTAAATCCATTCCACATCTGTTCTGGTAATTGGATAGATATACCGGGATCGCGTAGTGATTTCTCCTTCTTCCCTGTTTTCGGCCGGTTGCAGGAATACCCAGGATGGCGAATGGCTGTAAAAGCTGCTATCCGTTAATGCCGAAGCAGCAATCAATCCATATAATGGTTTCGCGGCTTCCAGTTCCAGAATAACGGTATCACCAACTGAAGCAGTAATGATTCCGGTTCCCGGCGAATAAGTCCTGAACCCATATTTCCCAAACGCTTTTTGTTTGAATGGAGATTTCCTGAATTCATCCGGCAAATGATCCCTGGTTAATAAGGTCCAGCGTGGGTCATCCGGAAAATGATCCAGGATAAATACTGCAGGATCTGCCAGAAAATAACGGGGATTGAATTCCCGGATAAATTCACCGGTACGGGCATTGATAAATCCACTGGCCCAGGTAGCATCCAGTAACTGCCAGCGTCCCTCCAGCAATACCGCATTCCAGTAATGATTCACCCCAAAACGGGTGGGCTGCCGGGTCAATCCACCAGGGGCATAGCCGCAAATAATCACAGATGTCAAACCCGCTTTTTCACAAAGTGCCATGAACAAACGGGCAAAGCCATCACAAAAAGCCGTTTTTCTCCGGATGACCAATTCCGCTACTCTTTCATGCAATGGCCGCAATGGTCCTTCCTCCTCTTCTGTTGCCGGGGGATTTATTATTCGCTGCGGAGAACTATTGTAATTGATATTATCTGTGATCCATCTGAAAATGGCCGTTACCTTTTGTTTGTCGGTACTCGTATGTCGCAATAATTTTTCAGCCAGCGTATGCAGGTTGTCCTGGGCCTTTGCAGTCCCAGCAACAATAAAAATGAAAATGAAGAGGCCAGCCTTTTTCATCATCAGCCCTAAATTACAGCTATTAATCGCGTTTCAGAAAACGGTTCCTGAGCAATCTCTCCATCACTTCTTCTTTCTGATTCCGGCTGATGGGAATATGATGCGGACCAATCCGGATATCATTGGCTTCAATGCTCTCAATTTTGGATGCCGCCACGATATAAGATTTATGCACTTTCAGGAATTGCTCCGCCGGCAGGTATTCTTCCACGGCCCTGAAAGTAAGATAGGTCATGTATTTACGGGTGGCGGTATGTATCGTCACATAATTCTGCAGCGCTTCCACAAATAATATTTCATCGTAAAAAATCTTCACCAGCTTGCTATCGGTCTTGATAAAAAAATAATCACCGCTGCCTCCTTCCGCCCGGTTGCGTTCTTTCAACTCATATAATTCCTTTGCTTTATGTGCTGCTTTGAGGAATCGTTCAAAGGAGATCGGCTTAACCAGATAATCGAGGGCATTCACTTCAAAACCTTCGAGCGCATATTCAGGGTAGGCCGTAGTAAAAACGACCGGCGGGGGCTGTTGCAGGGATTTAAAATAATCAAGACCCGTAATCCTCGGCATCTGTATATCAAGAAATAGTAAATGCACCGACCCGCTGCTGATGAGTTCGGTGGCCTGGAGTGGACTATCAAATTCGCCGGCCAGTTCCAGAAAACCGGCATCGTTGATATATTCTTTCAATCCCTTTCTGGCCAGTGGTTCATCGTCGATGATTACGGATCGTATTGTCATGACAAATCAATTTTAAGGTTTACATGAAATTCATTTGTTGACGCTTGTATCAACAGCTGATGTTTACCAGGATAAAGCAGTTCCAATCTGCGCCGTACATTCTGCAGCCCAATACCACCCGGTTTTTCCGTAGTTGGCAATACTTCTCTTGAATTCCTGATATCAAAAATAAACTGACTTTTTTGCCGGTCCATCCTTACTTCCACTTCATTGGGCTGATCCTGGTGATGGGATATATGTTTGAACGCATTTTCAACCAATGGTACCAGCAGCAGGGGCTCGATGGAAAATTCTTTCACCTGTTCGGTATAGTAAAAACGAACGGTGTACCGGTCATCCTTTCTCAATTGCTGCAGGTCCATATAATCCCGCAGATAGGCAATTTCTTTTTCCACCGGTACTTTCTGTCCGCCCATTTCATATAACTGGTAACGCAGCATATCGGAGAAGCGGTGCAGTGCATTGCGGGCTTCTGCATTTTCTTTTTGGATCAGAAAATAAATAGCATTCAGGGTATTGAATACAAAGTGCGGATTGATCTGTGATTTGAGAAAATTCAGTTCCGCCTCGGCCTTTTCTTTAGCGACTTCAGCCATCCTTTTTTGCAGCCGGCCATAGTCCATCATCAGCTTTACGGCAGCCCCTGCGGTCACCAGAAAAAAATGGGGTAATACATTATCATAGATCCTTCTTTTCAAATCAATACCCCAGTTATATAAAAGCGGATTATGAGTCATTTTGCCAATGATATACATCTTGGCCATACTGCTGAAAAGGATCAGGGTAATAAATGCCATCACAAACCATACATATCTTTTTTTATATAGCAGGAAGGGAATAAACAGGTAGTTGACGATATAGATCATCAGGGCCAGATCAACCACTTTCAATGCCGTGACCCGAAATGCGGTGGAGGCCCGGGCATAATCATCTACCCGGAAAAAATACCAGATACCAAATACCAGCATCCAGAAAAAAAGATGATGAAGACGGTATTTCAGAAAGAATGAGGCATTATGCATCATGCGAAATAAAGTTACAACTTAAGGTTGTTCACAAGATTTACGCAAGAGGTGGCCGGGACCTGACGAAATGCAACAGAGGGGGGCTTATTTCAGCCAAAGTTCGGTGCGAACCCGGTAATAACTGAGGGTCCGGTCTGACATATTGGTGATGGTTCCATTCACTTTCAGCTTCCACATTTTTTTATCCTTATCGAAGCTGCTTTCAATTTTACCATCAGACAAACTGATCAGTGCGGTCTGATCGCCGGATTTAAATGAATAAGCGGCTTCCACTTCTCCCCTGCCTTTAGAACCGGGCTCGATATCGAATGTAGTATTGCGTAATTTTTTTTCGTGGAAGAAAAGAGAGAAAAACTGGTCGCGTTGTTCCACTACCACCGTCAGATCTCCTTTTACCCGATACACTTTCAGGGTAGCCGGACGAGCTTCCAGAAAGAAATTATTGACACTCACCGTATCGGTAATGTAAACCGGGCAACGACTCAGCACGGTATCTCTGCTGATTTGAGAGGAGGCTGATAATGAAGCCAACAGAATGACCAGAAACAAAAATTGACGCATAGTGAATATTGAAGCTGAAAAAATACGAATAAACCCTGAATCCCTGATACCCTGAAAGTGGTATTATTTCTGTTCCCGCTCCCCAAAAAGCAAGCTCCCGATCCTCAGCATCGTACTACCCTCTTCAATAGCCAGCCGGTAATCACTGCTCATACCCATCGAAAGCTGCTGAAAATGGTTGCCCGCTGGTGCCAGTTCCTTACAGGAATCAAATAACTGCCGGAGCTGCCTGAACTCTTTTACCAACAGGCTGGTATCGGTAGAAAAACTGGCCATTCCCATCAATCCACAAATCCGTACATGGTCCATCCCTTCAGTCCGAACGGTTTTCAGTACTTCCCTGAGTTCAGTTT
Organism: Chitinophagaceae bacterium; assembly: GCA_016720745.1. GTDB lineage: Bacteria > Bacteroidota > Bacteroidia > Chitinophagales > Chitinophagaceae > JJ008. The sequence goes on from JADKKA010000022.1 coordinate 1,307,070, forward strand.
CATCCAGTCCGAACTTGGTTTCCTCCTGAGCAATATGGACCTGTAAAAGGCAATCTACCGGTTTTCCGGTTTTAGCCGCCTGCTTGTTGATCTCCTTTAGCAATTTGAGACTGTCCACTCCGTGGATGAGTTGCACTACCGGGAGGATTAACTTTACTTTATTGGTTTGCAGGTGACCGATAAAATGCCAGCGGATATCGGCCGGTAACTGAGGGGCTTTCTCCAGCAGTTCCTGTACATAGTTCTCCCCAAAATCTCTTTGTCCTGCATCGTACAGGGCCCTGATATCACTGACAGGCTTGGTCTTGGAGACTGCTACCAGGGTTACCGAAGTACCTAGTTCCTCCAAAATCCGGCGATAGTTGTCAATCTGTATTCCCATATGCCCTGCAAAAATACCATTGTCCGGGTATACAGTTTCAAAGCTTCTTTAATATCATTGCACAAACTTCGATCATGAAATCTTTAAGGTACCTCCTTATCATTGCTGCCCTGCATTCATTTGTTTCCGCCCATTCACAGGGAATCAAGGGTACCGTCATCCTGAAACTGGGAAACAAACTGGAAGGAACCATTACCCAACTGAATCTGACAGGAGAAAACAATGATCTCGTGTATGTGGAGACGACTACCACTGAGATATCAAAGAAAAAAAGAAGCCGGACGAGCAGCACCATAACAGAAAAAAACGGGTACAATCCCGCCATCATCAGCCGGGTGATTATTGAGGGAAAAACTTATTTATTCAAGGACCTGCGTTATGGGTATGATGACAAAGAAATTTTTCAAAACTGCCTGGTGCAGCAATACTTTGGCAATGACAGCTTAGCCATTTATGAATGGAAAAATGCAAAGGGAGAAACGGGTTATTATGTGAGCAGTCCCCGATTTACTGAATATGCAGAAGATATTAATCATCCTAAATATGAGGGGGATGGTTTTGGCTCTTTCACCGGCCTCAAATTCAGCCGCTGCCGTGAGCTGGCGAAAAAAATATATGACCGGGAGCCCGGCTATTTTTATAACAGTAAACAGAATAGCACCGAAGAAAAGCTGGCCGTCTGGAAACGTATTATGGAAGAATATATGAAGTGTTTTTAGCGACGAAGTATCACCCCGTTTATCATAACCAGTTTCACCTTATATAGCGAGGTGAGAAAATCCTTTTCCAGATCGCCTTCAAATGCCACGATATCGGCCGCCATATTTTCTTTGATAATACCGGTAAATCCATCAAGGCCGCAGGCAATCGCAGCATTCAATGTGGCTGTCTTTAATACATCAGCCGGGTTATGGCAGGCTTCAAAATAGGTATCCAGTGTATTCTTAGCAGCCTCCCCCTGTGGAATTTTACTAAATAAGTACATATCGGAACCATTTACCACCATTACTCCCTTTTCAATTGCTTTCTTCACAATTGCTTCACTATTCTCAATAAAAGATTTCAGGCCCTGCTGCTCTTCAGGGGTCAGCTCTTTTTCATTGTCTTTGAACAAACGAGTATAGGCATCATGGTTACCGATCGTAGGTACGAGATATATTTTTTTCCTGGCCATTTTTTCCAGCAGACTATCGGCAATGCCATAGCCATGTTCAATGCCATCCACTTCTGCTTCCAGGGCACGGTCAATCACCTGATCATAAGTGGCATGAGCGGTGACCTTTAAGCCATAAGTATGCGCCGTTTGAACAATCATTTTCACTTCCTCCAGGCTTAAGGTGATACGGCCATCACCCATCACTACTTTAATCACATCCACACCGCGGGCAATATGATCCTTAACCGCTTGTCGTGCATCTTCAACATTTTTAATAACCCTGTATTCATGATCAATCACATAATTATTATGAGAGGAAAGATTGGAAAACTGTCCGTCTTCAGGACTCAGTATCGGTCCGGATATGACCATACGGGGACCCTCGACCCAACCCTTTTGTATGGCCCTTTTAAGGTTCATATCAAGGAACTGACCGGAATTGCCCAGGTCCCTGATCGTTGTGAATCCTGCATCCAGGTATGATTTGCAGATGCTGACAGCCCGAAGTGTTCTTTCAATATCGGAATGCTGAAGTATATCCTCCTCCAGCTGATCTTTCATCCGCTGAATGGTAAGAACATGGGTGTGTGCATCTATAAGGCCGGGGGTAATAGTACAGTTTTTGCAATTGATCTCTTCCGCAGCTTCAGGCTTCTTCAGGCCGGGACCGACTTTTTCAATTTTCCTTCCCCTGACAATAATATCCTGATTAGCCAGAAATTTATTGGTCACCGGGTCATATAATTTAGCAGCTCTAATGAAATAAACTTTCTCACCGGTCTGCCCAACGGAGGAAATGGCCAGACAAAGTAAGACCATCAGCAAAAAATGACGCATAGGCTGTTTTTGTAAAACTAAAGTTAGCTGATTAGTCCGTCAGCTTTTCAGGATACTCCTGCTGATCACAATCCTTTGTACTTCGCTGGTACCTTCATAGATCTGGGTGATCTTGGCATCCCGCATCAGTCTTTCCACATGGTATTCCTTTACAAAGCCGTAACCACCATGAACCTGCACCGCTTCAACGGCCGTCCACATTGCAGTCTCGGATGCAAACACTTTGGCCATGGAGGAACTGAGGGTATAATCAATATGCTGGTCTTTTTCCCAGGCTGCTTTCAGACATAATAAACGGGCTGCTTCTATTTTGGTAGCCATATCTGCCAGTTTAAAGGCAATGGCCTGGTGATTCATGATCTCTGTACCAAAGGCCTTCCTGGTTTTGGCATAGGCTTTAGCCAGTTCATAAGCGCCACTGGCAATTCCCAGGGCCTGGGAAGCAATCCCGATCCGGCCCCCGGCCAGTGTTTTCATAGCGAATTTGAATCCGAATCCATCCTCCCCAATCCGGTTGGCTTTGGGCACTTTTACATCATTGAACATGACGGTATGGGTGTCGCTGCCCCGGATCCCCAGTTTATTTTCTTTAGCGGCCACTACCACACCGGGCCAGTCTTTTTCCACAATCAGGCAATTGATCCCTTTGGATCCTTTTGCAGGGTCGGTTTGGGCCATCACCAGGTAGCAGGAAGCGGTGCCTCCATTAGTGATCCAGTTCTTGGTACCATTGAGTAAATAATAATCGCCCATGTCTTCCGCAGTGGTTCTTTGAGAAGTAGCATCGCTGCCGGCTTCGGGTTCACTCAGCATAAAGGCCCCGATATAAAGTTCACCATCCTTTTTACCCTGGGCCAGGGGCACCAGGTATTTTTGTTTCTGTTCTTCAGACCCATATTCCTGCAAGCCATAACAAACAAGGCTATTGTTCACACTCATACATACACTTACACTGGAATCCACCTTGCTGATTTCTTCCATAGCCAGCACATAACTGATCGTATCCATTCCGGCACCGCCGTATTCGGGCTTTACCATCATGCCCATAAAGCCCAGATCCGCCAGTTTCGAGATCTGCTCCCGGGGAAACTGTTGCTTCTCGTCTCTTTCAATGACGCCGGGTAAACATTCATGCTGGGCAAAATCGCGGGCTGCCTGCTGGATCATCAGTTGCTCTTCGGTAAGCTGAAATATCATAATATGAGTGGATTTTTTTGAACAGTCCGGTCAGGTTAAAAACCATGGAACGGAAAAACGCAAAGATAAGGGCAACAATAAGTGCCAACACTAATCCAGCTCATTTGCAACTATATTCTTCATCCGGTTAATGGCAGGATTTTTGACTTACCTTTGCATTCTGAAAAGGTGAACCATGAAAAAAATCCATCTCATCCTCCTTGTCCTGATTGCCGGTGCCATTGCCGTGCTGCTGACTTTTCTTAAAACGGCCAGCACTTATGATACGGTGGACACTGCTATCAGCAAACCCGGAAAATTTGTACACCTGATGGCCCGGCTCGACAAATCCCAGCCTGTGGAATACGATGCCCTGAAAAATCCCAACTATCTGGCCTTTACAGCTGTTGATACCCTGGGAAAATCAGTGCGGGTGGTATACAAAAACCCAAAGCCCGATAATTTTGAAATGAGCGAAAAACTGGTGCTCAAGGGTAAATACCAGGACGGCACTTTTGAGTGCAAGGAGATTCAGACCAAATGTCCTTCCAAATACAAGGAAGAACAGGCAAAGGGCGGCAAGCACCCCGATGCTGTTAAAATCAAATAACCTGGCAGCTATACTGCCGTATGCTAAATTTTTGAAATGGGTTACACAGGAGAGCATTTACTGCCCGGTCAGTTAGGCCATTTATTCATTATCCTTTCTTTTTTTGCATCCCTGGTGGCAAGTTTTGCCTATTTCAGGACCATGCGCAGCAAAAACGAAACAGATGCTTCCGCCTGGCGCAAACTGGCCCGGGGTGCTTTTATCATTGAGTCTATTGCTGTTTTTGCCATTTTCGCACTCCTGATTTATATTATTACCAACCATCTTTACGAATACAAATATGCCTGGCAACATAGCAGCAAGTCCCTGGATTTCAAATACCTGCTGGCAGCCATTTGGGAAGGACAGGAAGGCAGTTTCCTCCTCTGGAGTATCTGGCACTGTGTGCTCGGACTGGTACTGATTAAAACCAGCAAAAAATGGGAAGCTCCGGTAATGACCATCGTGAGTTTTGCACAGGTAGCCCTGGCCACCATGCTTGCGGGTCTTTATTTCTTTGGATGGAAGATGGGATCCAATCCCTTTATCTTATTAAGAGATTCGGGTGTGCTGGATAATGCCGCCGCCCTGCATATTGACTTTGACCTGAACCAACCCCTGCGTGCCGATTACCTGGCATCCATCAAAGACGGAAATGGTTTAAATAAATTACTGCAGAATTACTGGATGGTGATCCACCCCCCGATCCTCTTCCTGGGATTTGCGGCCACAGTGGTTCCTTTTGCTTTTGCCGTTGCCGGACTCTGGACAAAGAACCATACGGATTGGGTGAAACAAGCCCTTCCCTGGTCTTTATTTACTGCCGCTGTATTGGGAGTAGGTATTATGCTGGGTGCCATCTGGGCCTATGAGTCCCTCACTTTTGGTGGTTATTGGGCATGGGATCCGGTGGAGAATGCCTCCCTAGTTCCCTGGATGATCCTAATAGCCGGTATCCATACTTTGCTGATATACCAGCACAGCGGGCATTCCCTCAGGGCAACTTATCTTTTTCTGATTCTAAGTTTCCTCTTCATTTTATATTCCACCTTCCTCACCCGAAGCGGTATCCTGGGTGAAGCTTCTGTACATGCTTTCACCGATCTGGGAATGAACTGGCAACTGCTGGCCTTCCTTTTTGTATTTGTGATTCCTTCCCTGGCTTTGTTCCTGAAAGAGTATAAAAATATTCCTTCTATTCAAAAAGAAGAAAATGCCAGCTCCCGTGAGTTTTGGATGTTCATTGGATCACTGGTTTTCTTTTTATCAGCGATCGTGATCATTGGAAAAACCTCTTTACCTGTATTCAATAAAATCTTTGGTGCCAATGTTGCGCCACCCGAGGATGCAGAGTTTGCCTATAACAGCATACAGGTGTATGTGGCTGTGATCGTTGCCCTGCTTACTGCGATAGGTCAATACCTGAAATACAAGGATACCAGTGGTGCGTATTTCTGGAAAAAAATACTGGTACCAACGATTATCAGTTTACTGGCTACTGCGGCGATGATGGCATTTTACCAGATTAACTATACAAAGAAAGGTCCGGTTTTCCATGCATCCCTCTGGCTGGCTATTGCCTGCAGTATCTATACGATTGTTGCGAATACTTCTTATATCTGGCTGGGCTTTAAAGGCAAACTGAAACTCTCCGGCGGTTCCGTATCGCATGTTGGTTTTGGAATGGTCCTGCTTGGCATCCTCATTTCTGCTTCCAATAAAGAAGTACTGTCCAATAATGTCAGCGGCATTTATATTCCATTAGGAGATAATGAAGATCCCCGGGAAAACCTGACCCTGGTGCAGGGGCAGCGGATGGATATGGGACGTTACTATATCACTTATGAAAAAGATACAGTGGATGTAAAGGACGAGCGGACCTATTTTAATATTCATTTCAAACGCAAGGATGGCAAAGAGAATTTTGTACTGAGTCCGAATTCCTTTGTAAACCCGAACGGGCAGGAAGGCCTGATGAGTAATCCCGATGCCCGTCATTACTGGGATCATGATGTGTTTACCTATATCACTTCCCTCCCCAATCCGGACAAGTTACAGGATACGGCCAATTTCCAGGCACATGCATTAACACCCGGGGATTCGGTATTTTATTCCGGTGGATTCCTGATCCTGGAAGACGTGATTAAAAAAGACAGCCTGCCCGAAGATTTGTTTGGGAAGAATGGCAGTCTCTTTGAAACGCCGATTAAAATTTATTCGAAAAACGGAACAACCTATACGCTCACCCCACGTTTGGCCAATGCAAAAGGCGAAACCCTGATGATCCCTGATACGATCACAGCTGAGAACCTGGTCATCCGCCTGCAAAAAGCAGGGGCTGATAAAAGGATTGAGCTGGGGGTAAAAGAATCCAGTGCCGTGATGAAATATGTAACACTCAAAGCCTACAAATTTCCCTTTATCCGGCTGCTTTGGCTGGGGGTTATTGTAACAGCCATCGGCATATTAATGAGTATGATGCACCGGATCCGGTTAAACCGGAGAAAGTCCTCGCTGTCTAAAATTTAGCATTTTATTCAGGCAAAAAACGGGCTGCCAGACAGCGATTGAGGTAGTTTTACGGTCTGCTGGATAATTACGCAGCTGTTTTATAGCTTTGTATACGCTATGCGCCGGTCGAAAAGTCATATCAAATTTTATCTTCCTCTTTTCCTGCTCTTCCTGAGTTTGGGTAATACCGCCCTATCGCAGATTGACACCCTGCAGTATGCACCTGACTCCACAGATTATGCCCTTCAATTCATGAAGGAACAACGCAAGAAATGGGGCCCGAATGACACGGTGCTGATTCCTGCAGTTTGGTACCATGGAGAGATCGTGGGTTACAAAGAAATGGAAATGGCCTGGGTGGGAAATATGTCGCCCGAAAAACTTCGCAAATACATTGAAGAGTGGACCCGGTTGCGCAATGCGGTGTATGTTACTTATCCGTATGCCCGGGTTGCCGGCAGCACCATCAATGATATCAATGCGAAGATGGTCAATGTAAGCAGTAAAAAAGAAAGAAAGGCCTATATCAAAACCAGGGAAAAAGAATTGCGGCAACAATTTGAAGAACCCCTGCGGAATTTATCGGTGTATCAGGGCAAGATTCTTATGAAACTGATCAATAGGCAAACAGGTAATAATTGTTACGAAATCGTCAAGGAATACAAAGGCGGATTCAATGCCCGTTTTTACCAGACCGTCGCCTGGTTTGTGGGTGGTAACCTCAAACAGGACTGGGACCTGCAGGAAAATAAACTCGACCGGCAGATTGAGAGTATTGTAAAGGAAATTGATGGAGCCTGGTATAAGAATCCTTATAGAGTGAATTAGGCGAGTGGCGAGTGGCGAGTAGCTAGTGTCTAGCGGCTAGTGACAAGTAGCTAGTGGGGAGTGGGGACAAACATCTGAATCCAGAACAAACGAAAAAGTCAAACAAGCACATTCAAATTTCCACCGCACTTCTTCCGAACTTCTCTCTACTCCCCTTTAGGGGATGGGGGTGGACTTCCTGACTTATTCAATATCTTTATCCTCCTATTCCGTTTACCCATTTTTCCCAGTTATCGGGATCTCAACTTTCAACTTTCAATTACATGAAGCTAAACATACTGGCCATTGGTGTACACCCTGACGATGTGGAACTCGGCTGTTCCGGTACCCTGATTAATGAAACAAGGGCCGGAAAGAAATGCGGGATCATTGACCTGACCCAGGGAGAACTGGGCACCCGGGGCACGATTGATACCCGATACCAGGAAGCGGCCAATGCGGCCATGATTATGGGCGTACAGGTAAGAGAGAATTTGAAAATGAGGGATGGATTTTTTGAAAACGATGAAACACATAAACTTCAACTGATCGCTGCTATTCGCAAATACCAGCCGGATATCATCATTGGCAATGTATTACACGACCGGCACCCCGACCATGGCCGCGCGGGCAAGATGATTGCAGAAACTGCTTTTTTAGCAGGACTGGCCAAAATTGAAACAAAGGATGAGGAGGGAAATGCGCAAGCCCGCTGGCGTCCCTCCTATGTATTGCATTATATCCAGGACTGGTACCACGAGCCTGATTTGCTAATCGATATCAGTGATGTCTTTGAACAAAGAATGGAATCCATTAAAGCTTATTCCACCCAGTTTCATAACCCGGCGGGAAATGGCGAAGAACCACAGACCTATATTTCCACTCCTGATTTCCTCGACAGTGTGATTGCCCGTGCCCGGATGTTTGGCAAAAGAATCGGGGTTAAATATGCGGAAGGATTTATAACGGAAAAGAAAATCGGGATCAGGGGATTGGATGCACTGATACAAAACGAAACCTAAGTAAAAGGTCCGGCCCCATTGTAACAGTTCCTCTTGTAAAAAGATAACTGCGGTATCTTTATGGGAATCTATCTGCAGCGGTGCATTGACTTCTCTTAAACAGGGACTTTATTTTTTGCAACTCCTACCCGGCTATTTCCTTTTCCTATCTCCCCAAACTAGCTTATTTTCATTCCATGCATAAAATCTTCGCTTTTGTTCTATCATATCTCCTGATCTCCCAATCTCTTCCTGCCCAGTCGCAGGAAAAGATGATACTGCAAAAATTTACGGAAGAAAATACTGGTTCGATCATTGACGAATATGCCCGCTTTCTTTATTTACCCAATGTGGCTTCGGATCCTTCCGGTCAGCAAAAAAATGCGGCCTTCATCATGGAGATGATGAAAAAAAGAGGAATCCAAAATATTCAACTGCTGAATGCATCCACGGCCAATGTTCCTCCGGTTGTGTATGGAGAAGTAATGGTTCCCGGAGCTACCCAAACACTGATTTTCTATGCTCATTACGACGGACAACCTGTCAATCCGGCGCAATGGGCTCCCGGGTTAGAACCCTTTGTTCCCAAATTGTTTACCAATGCCATTGACAAAGGCGGCACCAATATTCCCTTTCCGGCAGATGGCAGTTATCAGTATGACTGGAGAATCTATGCCCGTGGAGCTGCTGACGATAAAGCCGGTATTGGCGCCATCCTGAATGCCTATGATGCGCTGATCAAAAAAGGATTAACCCCAGGATGTAATTTGAAATTCTTTTTTGAAGGAGAAGAAGAGGCCGGTTCTCCCCACCTCCATGAAATTCTGGAAAAACACCAATCGCTGTTGCAATCTGACCTCTGGATTATTTGTGATGGCCCCATTCACCAGTCGGGCAAAAAACAAATTGTATTCGGTGCCCGCGGAGATACCCATTTGGATCTGACTGTATATGCTTCCAAAAGACCATTGCACAGCGGCCATTATGGTAACTGGGCACCCAATCCGGCCCTGATGCTGGCCCAGTTGCTTGCTTCCATGAAGGATGAAAACGGCCAGGTTACCATCAAGGGATTCTATGATGATGTAACTCCGCTATCAGCAACAGAACAAAAAGCCCTGAAAGAAGTGCCATCCGTAGATGAACAAATGAAAAAAGAACTCGGTATCACTGAAAATGAAATGGAAGGTTTGTCATTGAACGAATCTATCAACCTCCCTTCTCTCAATATCAATGGCATGCAGAGTGGCAATGTGGGAAAGATGGCATCCAATCAAATTCCTACTTATGCTATCGCCGTCCTGGATCTCCGGCTGGTATTGGGGAATGACTGGAAACGACAACAACAAAAAGTAATCAATCATATCAGCTCAAAAGGCTACCATGTTATTGATCATGACCCCACTGATGAAGAACGAAATCAGTATGCAAAACTGATCAAAGTTGTACCGGGAGCAGATGGTGTCAATGCCCAACGAACTTCCATGGACCTGCCGATTATACAAAAAGTAATTGCCATTGTTAAAAGTACCACCAAAGAACAAGTGGTGTTACAACCCACTATGGGAGGCACGCTTCCGCTCTTTGTATTTGAACAGGTACTGAAAGCAAAAACAGTTACCATTCCGGTGGCCAACCACGATAATAATCAACATGCCGAAAATGAAAATATCCGGATGGGCAATCTGTTGGATGGAATTGTGACAATGGGGTTGCTGATGTTGTTCAGATAAATTCTGTCCGGGAAATCAGTGCTGATGGGAGATAAACCAGTAAAAGCATGAAAAATACCAGGCCAATACATCCGGATTTTCAATCCCTGCTGGATTTAAAAAGCAAAGCATTAATTGAACTGTTCAGGGATTTAAGATCATACATTCTGCAATTAGCACCCGACAGCATTGAGCTGCTTTATCATACCCATGCCCTTACTGCGGTATTCTCTGTTTCGGAGAAACTATCAGATGCCTTTTGCATGATTCCCATTTACAGCAACCACCTGAACCTTGGATTCAATAAAGGAACCCTTTTAAAAGATCCGAAAAAACTGTTAACCGGAACAGGCAAGCTGATCCGTCATATAGATATTCAATCGAAAGCAGATTACCGGAACCCGGGAGTAAAAGCACTGATACAGGAGGCGATTCGATTTGCACTAAAGGATATGGATAAACCGACAACTTCCAAAGGATTATCCATTTCAAAAATAAAGTGAACATTCTTATTCTCAACGCAACTGACATATTCATTTGGCTTTTAAAAATCAATCGTTCATACAATGAAACGCAAAATCAAAAAATGGGCATTAAGGTTCACCGTAACCGGGTTATTAATAGTGGGGCTATTACTGATAATTGTCCTGAATCCAATACTTACTTACGCCAATAAAACTGAACATGCATCGTTCACTATTTATCATCAAAAACCGATTGACTCATTACTTTATGTAAGGCTTGACGAAGCTGCTGTTCTCCTCCAAAAAAGTGAATTCTATCGCCACAATCTGAAACTTGATATCTGTTTGAATGACGGGTCCGTTTACCCAACCCTGATAAGAAAACTGAGAGGCCGCGCCTTTGCCTGGGGATTTTATGACAAAGTAGTTTTACAAGGCAAAATGAATGAAAAAGGCAATTATCTGGAACTGAATGGTTACAAATGGAACCTGATTCAATTGTTAGCACATGAAATGACCCACTGTGTACAATATGATAAACTGGGCTTATGGAAATCAAAACCCATCGCCAGCATCCCTAATTGGAAATGGGAGGGCTATGCGGAATTCATTGCCAGGAAAAATCAGGATCAAACTGATCTGATCAGAAATATTGACAGACTGGAACAAGCACCCAAAGACAGCTGGGAAATCAGTTTTGAAGATGGCACTATTTCTCCAAGAGAATATTACAACTACTGGTTACAGGTGCAATACTGCCTTGTCGTCAAACAAATGACCTATGATCAATTGTTAAAGGACAAAAAAAACGAAACAGATATTAAAAAGGAAATGACAAGCTGGTATTGGTCTATAAAAAAGAAACTTAACCTTTCCGGTACTGCAAGAACTTAAAAGGACCTCCCCACCCCTTATTTGATCCATAACTTAAGTTGAATTTAATCTATCTCCATCAAGCAGTGATCCTTCAAAAAATGATCCTCTTTTCAGTTTCCTGAATCCGAAATATTAAGCGTATATTGTATTCTTCTGCTATTAAATAATAGTACAGATCAGCAAATCATAATATTGCGCTTTAAAATTCTTTCAATCTCGCTGCAACATATTCCGTCAAAATAGACACTAACGAAAAAGCAGCAGTCACTATCATTCAAAGTACAGATCGTATTGATCCGGTCTGGCAATATTTCTAAATCAGGTATATGAAATTCTATATCAAAAATATGGCTTGCGAAAGCTGCAAAATTGTCGTAAAAGAAGCACTGGAAGAACTGGATATCCCGGCTATTAAAGTTGACTTAGGAGAAATCGAAATCCGGCAGGATTTAACACCGGAAGAAAAAAAAGAATTCAATAGTAAGATCAAAAAGGCCGGATTAGAACTCCTCGATAAAAAGCAGGGGATCATCATTGAAAAAATCCGAAAGGTCATCATTGACCATGTTTACAATACAGATGAAAAACCCAATACCAAGTTCTCGGTTTTGCTGAGTAAAAAACTAAATCTCAATTACACCTATTTAGCGAATCTGTTTTCAGAAATAGAATCCACTACAATTGAACAATATATCATAGCACTGAAAATTGAGCGAATCAAAGAATTGATCATTTTCGGTGAGGATACTTTCTCCGAAATCGCCTATAAACTGCATTATAGCAGTGTGGCGCATCTTTCCACCCAGTTCAAAAAAATAACCGGGCTAACCCCAAGCCATTTCAAAGCCCTGAAAGAAAAAAGAAGGATCACCATTCAAAACATTTGACCCCGGCCTCTGGCAATTCGCATTAAAAAAGCCAAATTCCATTGCAGCTTCTTTCCCAGGCAGGCAGAAAGCCTTTCTCCACCCGATGCAGGAATCTTATAAAATCTATTAGAAATCCTGTAACACAGCTCTGCACAGTAAGTTCCATCTTTAACTGACGATTAATCTACTGCAAATAACCTGCAGTAATCAATGATCAAAACGATCAATGGCCTGCCCGTACAGACATACAGGAAATAAACAGGATTGCTAAAGTCAGACAACGCATAAACAAATATTATATCAACCTACTAAAACACAGGAAAATGGATAACAAAAAAGCGACTACGGAAAGACATCCGAATGAAACAATCACAATGACATCATCTGCAAAAAAAGCCATGCAGTCTTCACAGCTGATGAAGCTTTTTGAAGATGAACTGAAAGACATTTACTGGGCAGAAAAAGCGCTGACAAAAGCGATTCCCAAAATGATTGAAAATGCCAGTTCAGAGGAATTAATCAGTGCCCTGACAAATCACCTTTCTGAAACGGAAGAGCATGTCATCCGAATTGAAAAAATATTTACCTTAATTGGTAAAAAAGCAGAAGCTGTCAAATGCGAAGCAATGACCGGGCTGATGAAAGAAGCTGAAGAAATAATGGAAGAATGTGAAACAGGATCGATGCGCGATGCCGGTATTATTTCAGCGGCCCAAAAAGCAGAGCATTACGAAATTGCCACATATGGCACCCTTCGACAGTTTGCTGAAACCCTGGGACTGACAGAAGTTATGACCCTGCTTGAAACAACACTGGACGAGGAGAAAGAAGCAGACTTAAAATTAACTGAAGTGGCCGTTTCCGCTATTAACCTGGAAGCCGCTGAAACTGAAGAAGAGGGATAATCTTATCAGCGAAGTATAAAGAGTGCAGTAACTGTGGGTAACTGCACTCTTTTTATAAGCGCCGGTCAATGGCTTCAGCCTGTAAACATTGGCATGACAATTCCAATTTATAAAAGCCGGGGAAATTGGAATGCTGTAATTGTAGAACCCGATTGAAAATCTTATCTAGCTATAATGTCTAATCTATCTTTACCTATGAATGAATTCAATAAATTTCAAATTAGTCTTTAAACTCCTATGAACAGTCGTTTGGAGCGACCTTTTCATCCACCGAACCTGAGCAGAATCATGCTATTTCAACCCTTTATCCCCGATTTTGTGCCAGTTTTCACCCCTTTTTATTTAACAAAACAAAGGTTTGCACAATCAGTCCGATTTTAGTTGTTTTATAGCAATATGAACTACCTTTGCATATCCAATTGAACAGCATGACAATTCCCAAGTTTTCACACAGTTCTGCCTCATTTCATAGTGAACTGAAACGCAGAATCAACGAGTACTTCAAACAGACCGGAACAGCCTCTACCGGTAATTACAAATTATACCTGAAAGCCATTTTTCTGGTAACCACTTACCTGGCGATTTATACGCACCTGGTATTTTTTACACCGGTTACCTGGCTGGCTATTACCGAGTGCATTGTACTCGGCGGACTCACGGCCGCCATCGGTTTTAATGTAATGCACGACGGTATGCACGGCAGTTTCAGTAAAAAGAAATGGGTGAACCAGCTTGCTGGTCTTTCCCTGAATTTCCTGGGTGCCAATAATTTTATGTGGAAGACCAAACACAATATCGTTCACCACACTTATACCAATGTACAGGGAGTGGATGATGATATTGAAGCAAGACCCTTCCTGCGTCTCTGTGATCAGCAAAAATTTTACAAGATTCATCGTTATCAGCACTGGTATTTCTGGGCTGCTTATTCCCTCCTCTATCTCTGGTGGGTACTGGTAACCGACTATAAAAAATACTTCACCAAAAGAGTAGGCCCTACTCCTATTGGGAAGATGAGCCTGGCTGATCACCTCTCTTTCTGGGGTTTTAAAATCCTGCATGCATTCATGTTTATTGCCTTACCTATTTATATGCTGGGCTTCCAGGCATGGATAATCGGCTTCCTGCCCTTTGCCCTTTTTGCAGGATTTGTACTGAGTATTGTTTTCCAGCTGGCACATACCGTTGAAGACACCGAATTCCCGATTGCCAATGTGGATACCAATAAAATCGAAGATGAGTGGGCGATCCACCAGTTGAAAACAACTGCCAATTTTGCTACCCGCAACCCCTTTATTTCCTGGTGGGTGGGTGGATTGAATTTCCAGATCGAACACCACCTTTTTCCCCGCATTTCCCATGTGCACTACCCTGCCATCAGCAAGATCATCCGCAAAGCCTGTAATGATTTTGGCGTACCCTATATTGAGTACCCCAAAATGAGGTTAGCTGTGGCTTCCCATATTAACCACCTGAAAAGCCTGAGCAGGAAATAATTGATATTCATCGCAAACAAATTGAAAAAGGCACCTCATTGGTGCCTTTTTTGGCTGCATACCCCAGGTTCAGCAGGGCTTTTCCACATTTGGGACAGTTAATTTTGCCACTATCTGAAAGGCCTGTAATTTGCACGGCTTTTCAATCAGCAGCCTTATGGTCGACTTGTCGAATTATGACCCGAATAGTGTCAGTAACCCTGAAAACAATATATTCGGCCTCCCCACATCGGAAGAAAATTCCCGCCTCGTTATTTTGCCCGTTCCCTGGGAAGTAACAGTGAGCAATACTGCCGGTACCGCCCGGGCCCCCGAAGCTATTTTCAAAGCCAGTCTGCAGGTAGACCTCTTTGACTCTGAAATGCCCGACGCATGGAAACAGGGTTTCTTTCTCCGGCACCCGGACAAGAAGATCCTGATGAAAAGCGATTACCTGCGCAAAGAAGCAGAATTATACATCGACTATATCTCCCGAGGCGAAGATGTACAGGCCAATCACTTCATGACCAAGACCCTCAAAGAAGTGAATGAAGGCAGCCTCTACCTGAATAACTGGATTTATGAACAAACCAGGGCCCTGCTGGATAAAGACAAACTGGTAGGGCTGCTCGGAGGGGATCATAGCACACCGCTGGGATTCCTGAAAGCAATTGCCGAAAAACATGGCAGCTTCGGCATCATACAGATTGATGCACATTGCGATCTCCGTGATACCTATGAAGGATTTGTTTATTCCCATGCCAGTATCATGTACAATGTACTCAAGGAAATTCCGGAACTGGAAAGACTGATCCAGGTGGGTATCCGTGATTACAGCCAGAGCGAATGGGAATATATCCGCAGCAGCAACTACCGCGTGATCACTTATTTTGATAAAGATATCCGTCGCCGGATGTTTGAAGGCCAGAGCTGGGGACAGGTGGTGGATGATATTGTAGAGAAACTGCCACAGAAAGTTTATATCAGTTTTGATATTGACGGTCTCGACCGTAAACTATGCCCTTTTACCGGCACACCAGTACCGGGAGGCTATGAACTGGAACAGGTCTTTCATATTTTCCATAAAGTATTATCCAGCGGCCGACAGATCATCGGCTTTGACCTCAGTGAAGTAGGACTGGGTGGTGATACCGACTGGGATGCCAATGTAGGCGCCAGGGCCCTTTTCAAACTCTGCAACCTGTTGGTGACCAGTAATACCGCTAAAGACTAACCACTCCTAAGATGGAGCGTTCATTTACTTTTACCATTCCCAATGAGAAAAAAAGGTTGTATGACCGTTTTGCATTACTGTTATTTATCCTGAATGCAGCGGGCGTTCTGATTCGCTTTTTCTTTTACAAAAAAAATTACCTCAATGCAGGTCAGCTGATCATTTTTGCAGTGCCCATCCTCCTCCTGCTTTACGTTTTTTTTGTAGCTTATAATGATCCAATCAGAAAACATATCAAAACCTTTTTACTGGCCAGCCTTAATCTTTCGCTTTTTTGGTTGATCAAAGGCCCCTGGTGGGTAGCCCTGCTTACCATATTGCTGGCCCTTTTTTACATGCTGGCACAAAGAGAACTCAATATCATTATCAGTCATTCGCATATCCTTTATCCCTCCTTTCCCCGCCGGACCATTCAATGGAATGAACTGAATAACCTGGTTTTCAAAGACGGTTGGCTGACCATTGATTTTAAAAACGATTCCATCATTCAGCATTTCCCCGAACAAAAAATGAATCTTCCGGGAGAAAAAGAATTTAACGAATTTTGCCGGGAGAGGCTAGTAGGGAGTGGCTAGTGGCTAGTGGCTAGCTAGTGGGGAGTGGGGAGTGGGGAAAACAGGTTATGATGAATGCTAAATTTTGAATTTTAAATTAGTTTTTTAAAGATATCTTACCTGAAACGATTATTGCCAATATTCCGAGGTCAGTATCTTAATATTCCTATATCGTAATATCCAAATCCCCTCCTTCGCTGATGCTACAGCGGACGAAGCAATACCAAATACCCAATACCGAATAACTAATACTCATGCAACAATCCCCATACATCCTTTACTCCGACGGCAAGGGCAATATCTTTGAAGATACATCGCTGTATGTAACCGGAAGAAGTGGCTGGGATGCTTTTGAAGTACCCGCTGAAGACTGGATTGAATTACCAGATGGTGGTTCATTATATGAATTACCGGGCAGAAAAGGAATCGGGATAGATGTGGTGACTGGTGAAATGCGGCTTTGTGAAAAAGGCTGGGCCGTGGCCGCTTTTATTCCTCCGGCACATACCGGTTATTATTTGGCCGCTTATGAAACGGCAGCGGATGCCCCCACTCTTCCCTTGTTTTGTTATACCGCTGCAGGATGGCATGATGAAAAATTTTATGTGCCTGCCACACGTATCGAACCCGATATCCGGCAGGACTGCGCCGGTTATGATGCTAACAAAGTTGCAGGTGGTGCCGCTGAACTCATCAAACATTATCCGCACAACAGACTGGTGCAGCACCTGATGAATAATTGCGCCCTCACCTATCAATGTCCGGCCGCCCGGAACTTTGCTTTAGGCAGATGGGAATGTCCGGTTCCCGCCTCACCGGCTTGTAATGCGAATTGTGTGGGTTGTATTTCCCTGCAACCCGATGAAGAACCAATAGTATCCACCCAGGATCGTTTGAGTTTTAAACCGAGCCCGGAAGAAATTGTAGAGTTCACTGTTCCCCATCTTGAAAGCGCCCCCTACCCCATTATTAGTTTTGGTCAGGGTTGCGAAGGCGAACCGCTGCTGATGTGGGAAACCATCCGCGATGCCATTATTGAAATAAGAAAGCATACTAAAAAGGGAAGCATCAATATCAATACCAACGGATCCAAACCCGATGCCGTGGAAGAACTCTGTAAAGCAGGACTGGACTCCATTCGTGTAAGCACCAATTCTGCCAGAAGGGAAATCTATATGCCTTATTATCGTCCTAATAATTATGATTTTGACGATATCATCGAAAGCCTGAAAGTGGTGAACCGGTATGGCGGCTGGACTTCAATCAATTACTTTGTTTTCCCCGGAATGACGGATTCGATTGCCGAGTATGAAGCACTCAAACACCTGATCCAAACAACCGGATTAAAGATGATTCAGTGGCGTAATTTCAATATCGATCCCGACTGGTACCTGGGAAAGATTGGCGCTACCGATACAGGAGAATGCATGGGAGTGAAACAATTACAGGAACTGATCAAAGAAGAATTTCCGCAACTGCAATACGGTTATTTCAATCCGCCGATGGAAAGGATCAAAGGACAATTTGATCTTGACTTTGCCCATCATTAAAGGCATGAGCCAATCCAATACAAAAAATATCAGTCTCGGTATCGGACTGGCCGTGCTGGCCACCCTGATCTGGTCCGGCAATTTTGTGGTAGCCCGTGCCGTGAATAAATCCATCCCACCCATTGCCCTTAATTTTTATCGATGGCTGATTGCATCCATTCTCATCCTGCCCTTTGCCTGGCATCAACTCAAGAAAGCATGGCCATTGATTAAAAAGGCGCCCTGGTATTTTTTCTGGATTGCGCTGGCAGGCATCTCCCTGTTCAACACATTTGTTTATGTAGGGGCGCATTATACATCAGCCATCAACCTGGCTTTGATTGGAACTACTTCCTCCCCTATTATGTCCGTACTCTTTGCCCGCATCTTCCTGAAAGAAAAAATCGGTTTGCACAAACTACTGGGCATGTTACTTTGTATCACCGGTGTATTATACCTGCTTTGCCATGGTCATTGGGGAAATCTGAAAACACTTCATTTTGGCGAAGGTGATCTATGGGTATTGCTGGCAGCTTTCTGTTTTGCCGTGTATAATACCATGGTCAAAAAGAAACCGGCAGGAATTCCTGCCCCTGCATTTCTATTCACAATTTTTTCTCTGGGAACATTGCTGGTCCTTCCCTTTTTTATCATCGAATCCGGCCATTATCCCGCCATTGAATGGAACGGAGAATTATTAGTGGCTGTTTTTTACCTGGGATTAGGTGCTTCTGTTATTTGTTTCCTGATCTGGAATATCGCCATCCATCACCTGGGAGCCGGAAGAACTGCTTTATTCGGGAACCTGATTCCTGTCTTCAGCAGCCTGGAAGCAGTCATCTTTCTTCATGAAGCATTCACTCCTGTTCATATCATTGGAATGATCCTTGTTTTTTCAGGGATCATTATTGCTAACTTTAAATCCTGACTACATTCAACTATGACGAACAGGCATGTGATCATCATTGGCGCCAGCTCCGGTATCGGTCGTAAAATGGCAGAGCAGTACCTCGAAAAAGGATACCGGGTCGGTATTACCGGAAGAAGAATGGAATTACTGGAAGAAATCAAAAACCAGTATCCCGCATCAGTGGAATTGGCCTGTTATGATGTAAGAAACGGAAATAATGACCAGGAACTTGAAGAACTGGTTCACCGCCTGGGCGGACTCGACACGCTCGTGATCAGTGCGGGCACAGGAGAACCCTCCAGCGACCTCGAATGGCGTATCGATAAAGAAACCGTTGACACCAATGTGACTGGTTTCATTCAGGCAGCTAATTGGGCCTACCGCTATTTTGCCTCAAAAAAAGAAGGCAGACTGGCGATTATCTCTTCCGTGGCCGCCAACCGTGGTGGCCTCCATGCTCCGGTCTATAATGCAAGCAAGGCATTTCAGAGCAGCTATGCCTATGGACTTGCCCTCAAGGCCGGCCGGATCAGTCAGGATTTTTCGGTCACTTGTATTGAGCCTGGTTTTGTAGCC
The DNA here is from genome assembly GCA_016720745.1 of Chitinophagaceae bacterium. Lineage (GTDB taxonomy): Bacteria > Bacteroidota > Bacteroidia > Chitinophagales > Chitinophagaceae > JJ008. Next base: position 1,326,633 of record JADKKA010000022.1, read on the forward strand.
ACCAAGATGGCCAAATCTGACAAATTATTTTGGGTGGTTCCTGTTGACAAAGCGGCCCGCCAAATCATCCAGGCTATCGAAAAAAGAAGGCGAAAAGCCTATATCAGCCATCGCTGGAGGCTGGTTGCTTTCGTCCTCCGCCATATCCCTCACTGGCTGTATAAAAGGGTCGGATAAGCCAAACAGGCTGCTTTCGGCAAATCTTAACATTTTCTACTGCCTGGTTTATGCAAGTTGCACGGTGTTTGAATCGTTACTAACAGTTGTGAAAAAGATTGACTTTCACAGCCGATCACCGAAAACTACATTTGTATGAACAAGTATTACACGATGTCAGCCCAACTAGATGAAAAACAGCGCCAACAGGCGATCCTGATTACTGCAGGTTTTGCAGGGCTGATGATCATCATCATGTTCCTGTTAAAATGGGATTTCCCAACCATTGAAAAAATTGCACAGGATCCGGGTATCGAAGTGGAATTGAATTTACCCGAAGAACCTCCGGTTCCTGAAACCCAGGATGATGGTGGTGGTGGCGGTGGTAACCCAGTACAGGCTGCCGGTCCTGCCGGTATTGCCCCTGAAACACCTCCCGCACCTGGTGACCCGGATGATTCCAAAGATCTGGAAGAAGATGAAAAAAGTGAGGCTCCTCCAATCACAAAACCACCTGTTGTAAAAAAGGAAGCGACAAAAATTACCAATAAGTCTATTGCTAAAGCAGAACCTAAACCCGTTGAAGTGCCTGCTCCTCCCCGCCCGAAAGCGGTATTGGGTAAAACAACAACCGGAACCGGTAAAGGTGGTGGTACAGTGGAAGATTATGACCGTGCCGGTGGTTCGGGCAATGGTGCCGGGGTTGGCAATGGTAATGGTACCGGTGGTGGTACCGGAAATGGAACCGGTGGTGGCAATGGCACAGGTAGTGGCAGGGGCAATGGTCCTAAAGTAACCCGCGGTGACCGCAAAATTGTCCGTTATTACTCCTTTGCGGGCGAACTGGACAAAGCCGTGATTTATGCCAATGTGAACGTATCACCCGAAGGAGTGGGAAAATTTGTAAGCATTGCGAAAGGTTCTACCCAAACAAGTTCAGCTTATAAAGAAGCGATTATTCAATACCTGCAGAATATTAAATTTGATAAAGCAGATCATGAATCCATGCTGACGGTTCAGTTTAATTTCAGGGTGAACTAAATATTTTAAAAACAGATAGCAGCTGCCATGGCCCCGGTCATGGCAGCTTTTTTTTACCTTTGCCGGAATGGATTATCAGGCTACGATTGCTTATCTCTTTAACCGGCTGCCCATGTTCAGCAGGATCGGTGCAGCCGCTTATAAAGAAGATATTGATAACACAGTGGCCCTTTGTGCGGCCATTCAAAATCCACATCAACAGTTTAAATCAGTACATATTGCCGGCACTAATGGCAAAGGATCGGTGAGTCATATGCTGGCTGCTATTCTCCAGACTGCAGGATACAAAACAGGTCTTTATACTTCTCCCCACCTGAAAGACTTCAGAGAAAGGATCCGCATCAACGGGAAAATGATCAGTGAAGAATTTGTGATTCAGTTCACCGAAGCCATACAACCGCAAATTGCCGCTATTGAGCCCAGTTTTTTTGAACTGACGGTAGCTATGGCCTTTGATTATTTTGCGAAAGAAAAAGTTGATATCGCTATTATTGAAACAGGTTTGGGCGGCAGGCTGGACAGTACCAATATCATTACCCCTGAAGTATCCGTGATCACCAATATCGGAATGGATCATATGAACCTGCTGGGCAATACCCTCGAAAAAATTGCTTTTGAAAAAGCAGGTATCATCAAACCCTCCATACCGGCTGTCATCGGAGAAATATTACCGGAAACACTACCGGTCTTTCAGCAAACGGCCATCCATCAATCCGCGCCGCTCTTTCTGGCGGCTGAAGAAAGGACAGTGAAAGATTATCATTGGCAACAAGAAGGATTCTCAGTGACGATTGAGGATCTGGCAAGCCAAGAGGAAAAAACTTATGTACTGGACCTGGGAGGTATTTACCAGTCCAAAAACCTGCTCACCGTTTTATCGGCTGTGGCTCAACTGCAAAAGAAGGGTTGGATCATCCAAGATGACCATATTCATTCAGCATTGAAGCAGGTAAAAGCTATTACGGGCCTCCATGGTCGCTGGGAAATTTTGCATCGCTCTCCCCTGCTCGTGGCAGATGTGGCGCATAATGAAGATGGTATCCGGCAACTGGTACAGCAAATCGCCATGACTCCGCATCAGCAGGCACATATTATTTTTGGTGCGGTCAATGACAAGGATATTGATACCGTGCTTAGTCTCTTTCCTAAATCAGCCCATTATTATTTTACCAGGGCACAGATACCCAGGGCTATGCCTGAAGAGGAGTTGTTGCAAAGAGCCAGTCGCGCCGGACTGAAGGGGAAGGCCTACAGCTCGGTGAATACTGCATTATATGCCGCCTCATTGAAAGCTGGCAAGGAAGATATGATACTGGTATGCGGAAGTGTATTTGTGGTCGGTGAACTCAGCGTTGAAGCCGTCAGATCTGTTTGGGGAAAGGAAGAATATAAAGGCAGTATTTTTGATGCCCTTGAAATAGCGGCCTGGTCTTTCTTCCGTTAATATTTCAGTTCTCCCATTTTTTCCAGTGCATACAGGATACAGGTTACATGCATGGATTGTACAATTTTATTTTCCCGGAGCAGTTGTTTTAATTCAGAAATACTAAGTAGCACTACTTCGATCTCTTCATTGTGATCCAGGTTTTGCTCTCCCACTTTAACACCACCCCTTGCCAGGTACATATGCAGGAGGTTGGTATTGGTAGATGGATTGGCGGATATCCGGCCAAGGTAGTCGAAAGAACTAAAAGTATAACCTGTTTCCTCTCTCACTTCCCTCGCTGCCGCCACTTCAAAAGAAGGATCAGTATCATCCACACAACCTCCCGGGATTTCAATACAAACCTCTCCCAGGGCATGCCGGTATTGCTTGACCATTACGATTTCCCCATTCTCTGTAACCGGCACCACTCCTACCCAGGTAGGAAACTCATACACATAATAGGGGTCAATGATTTTCCCCTCCGGGCTTTCACAAACATCTTTGCGCACTTTGAACCAGCGGTCGTTGAAGAGATATTCGGAGGAGAGGACTTTCCATTTCATGAGAGAGGAATATTGGTTATTGGGTATTGGGTATTGGGCTTGTCCGCCGTAGCCTTAGCGAAGGCGGATATTGGGTTATTAAGATATTCGGATATTGAGATATTATGATATTATTTTCAAATGAAAGGTAGCTAACTTGATATGGGTGTCAAACCCAAATTCTTTGAGCAGTCGGCATATTCCCTACTAACCACTCCCTACTAGCTATTCCCCACTCGCCACTTCCCACTAGCCACTCGCCACTCGCCCTCTCACCTCCAATTCATCCTTTCCCGCAGTGCATTAATATGTGCCACATGGTGTTTGCCATGCCAGGCATACATTCCAAGAAGAAACCAGAGTCGCATGGTTTTTTTGTGTTCGGGATGATAAACGGTACGGTTATTCCATTCATCATCTTTTACATATTTCAATGACTCGTATAAACGGGCATGGATGGCATGCAAAATGGTAATTGAAATGTTAATCGGGAGTTTCTCCACATCATGCAGCAGTACCCATTTATTTTCATCATAGGGTTTGATCGCCGGATTATCCTCCGTTAATCCCAGTTTAAAACGGCAATAGGCATTGATATGACTGTCGGCAATATGATGAACCAACTGATGTACCGTCCAGCCCCCTTCCCGGTAAGGCGTATGGAGCTGTGCTTCATCCAGGTTCAGAATCGCATTTTCTACCAGCAGGGGAAGAAATTTGATATCAGCCAGCCATTCAATTTTCTGTTCAATAGAAAATGGTTTGGGCTCATAAGTCCCAATCGGATAACGCGGGTCTGTTACAGTATCAGGCATGGTTCGGAATTTATGGGAATTTAAATCATTCTGCTGACTCGCTTGCTTCCAGTCTGTTCATGGCAATACAATCAAACAGCATCACTGTTTATGGTTTGTATCAGGTAAACAAATTACCGGACCACTTCCAGTAACTCTACTTCAAAAACCAGGGTAGCACCACCAGGAATATCAGCACCTGCGCCCCTGTCGCCATAAGCCAGGTCGGAAGGAATCCATAAACGCCAGTGACTGCCTTCTTTCATCATGGGCAGGGCCACCTGCCAGCCTTTGATCAGGGCACGAAGCGGTGCAGTAAAGGGCTGTCCCCTTTTGAAAGAATTATCAAACTCTTTTCCATCGAGCAGGGTTCCTTTATAGTGTGCTTTCACACTCTCTGTTACCAGTGGGGAAGCTCCGGTACCTTCTTTGATTACTTCATACTGAATGCCACCGGGTAATTCTTTCACTCCATCTTTGGAGATATTCTCTGCCATAAAGGCGGCACCGGCTGTTTTCTGTGCTTCAATTTTTCCAGACATAAAAGCTTTTAATTTGTTTTGAATACTCATGTCGATCCTATGATATTTGGTAAGAAACTTTGATAAAGATACGAATAGCAGGATGCTGATAATTAACAGACTTCCGAAAATAAATATCCTTCCAGATTGTAAGAATGACAGGATTGAATTATTCTAATCACAGGTCTCCTTATTCAGAACTTTTCATACACTGCTTTCAAAATACTTTTTTCATCTTCCGTGAGTACCTGGTTTTTCAGCTTTTTCCAGTCGGCAATATCCAGCAAAGCTTTTTCCAAATCATATCGCTGTACACCATCACTGCCCCAGCTAAAAGAAGGAATATATTTCGGAGTTAATCCGGCCCCATAAACATTGGCACTTACACCAATGACCGTTCCTGTATTTATCGCACTGTTGATGGATGTTCGGGTATAGTCTCCCATCATTACACCACATTTGATGCCGGCATTCAATTCCCCTCCCGGTGTCCATATTCGTACTTCACTGGCATTATTTTTCAGGTTGCTATTAGTGGTTCCGGCTCCCAGGTTACACCACTCTCCCAGCACGGAATCGCCCAGGTAACCATCATGGGCTTTATTGCTGTAACCAAACAAAACAGAGTTCTTGATTTCACCACCTACCACACAATAAGGCCCCAGACTGGTCGCCCCATACACTTTTGCTCCCATCTTGAGGCAGGCTGATTCACCCATGGAAAAGGGACCCCGGATCAGGCAGCCCTCCATTACTTCAGCATTTCTGCCAATATAAACCGGACCAGTGGAAGCATTGATCACCGCAAATTCCACCCGGGCACCTTTCTCAATAAAAATATTTTCCGGGCTGATCAGTTTATTGGTCTTGGAAATTTTCTGCGATTTCCGGCCGGCTGTCAGCAGGGTAAAATCCTGACGGATGGCCCAGTCATTCAGCTGAAAAATATCCCAGGGATAGAGGATTTGCTTTACCTGTTCTTTCAGCATGACGGCTTTTCCAACTTTGATCTTGTAGCGGTCAATAATTTCCTGCCGGGTGATGCGGTATACGACGCCATTACCAGACGGACTGGCCAGAAACTCCCCGTCCTTTAATTTTTTAACCGCCCTGATCAGTCCGGGTGTAGGTAATACATTTCCATGCACCATCAGACAGGCCCCATCACCAATGGCCTCGTCAATATTGACCGACCGGTCCAGGTCTTTGTAATCATCTTCCTTTTTATCATAGGAAGGGAGCCCCATCATTTTTTCCCATTTTTCCCGGATGGTCAGGATACCAATCCGGATATCCTGGATCTGCCGGGTGAGGGTAAAGGGATAGAGATTCTCCGGCTGGCAAAATTCTTCTGTAAAAATGAGCTTGTTCATGAATAGGAAAGGTACAAAAGAACAGGATAAATAAAGCTGAGGCGGATTGCCTCTCCCCCATTTTAAAAACTATTCCGTTCAGTGGAAATTAGCTTTCCGCCAATTTTTTATTGCCTTTGGCTATCTTTAATTGTCAACCCCATCAATATTTTTTATGAATGCAACATCCCATTTTAAATCAACATTCTTTTTAATACTGTCCCTGGTTTTTCATATAAACGTCTGGGCTCAGACACCTGAAATACCAGCTGAAATAAAGCCCTTTATCCTTCCCGGTCATGAAGTGCTGGATTTCCAAACCGGTGATATCAACAAAGACCAGCGCCCGGATGCGATACTGGTCTTAAAAAATCCTTTGGAAGACAGTACCTGGGAGGAGTTCATGCCCCGGCCATTTCTGGTTTTGATTCGTCAGTCCAATGGTAACCTGAAACAGGTGATCCGTAATGATAAAGCAATCATGGGCCGGCACGATGGAGGTATGTTTGGCGATCCCTATCAGTCGCTGAACCTTTATGCCGGCGGTTTTACGATTTCATTTTACGGAGGAAGTAACTGGCGCTGGGTCTATGAATATGATTTCCGCTGGACTCCAGGCATAAAAAAATGGATGCTTTTTCATGAATCTTCCGGCAGCTTTAATTCCACCGACATGGAAAACACGATGAAGGAAACAGAGATAGAATCAGGCGAACTGGGATTAATACCATTTGAAAAATTCGGTTATGAAGATTTGCACCAGCAAGGCAAATGGAAAGTGATTGCGGCAAAAACCTTTTTTTTCGATAACCCTAAACTGGGGAGCCCCCGGAGAAAAGGCTATCTGGTGAAAGGAAATTTTGTGGAGAGCACCAGGCAACTCATCAATTTCGTGGAAGTGAGTTTTGATAACGGAAAAGAAATCACCACCGGCTTTATACTGAAAAAGGACCTGGTTCCTGTTAAATAACCAGGTTTGCGATCCATTCAATATATCATGCAAACGAAAGACCCCCTGAGGAATCAGGGGGTCTAAAGTATAGCCATGAAAAACAAAACTCATCCCGACAGGCGGGACAAGTGATGCACAAGTTAATATTATTCTGCTTTTTTTGCGTATTTCTTCTTGAATTTGTCGATACGACCCGCAGTGTCAACCAGCATGTTTTTACCGGTAAAGAAGGGGTGCGACATATTGGAAATCTCCAGTTTTACCAGAGGGTATTCTTTCCCGTCTTCCCATTGTACGGTTTCTTTGCTGGCAGTGGTGGAGCGGCTCAAAAAAGTATGGCCGTTACTCATGTCTTTGAAAACAACTAAACGATAGCTGTCCGGATGGAGTCCTTTTTTCATAATCTGATGATTTTTAAAGGTCACACGGATTTTGCCGTATGAATGAATAGATAAATTTGGGCGGCGAAGATACGCCCAATTTCATGTAAATCCAAATCCCTATAGATAAGATATCGTCCCCGATAATGAGTCCAAATAATTGATTACGAATATTTTAAGCCATCGACCAGCAGATTTCGATGCCGGCTCCCCCTCCTTTTACTAAACAGCTTTTTTTGAACACAGGTAACCGACTAGATTTGATATATGAAATATTACCCGATTGCTCCCGGCAATAGCTGGGAATACCGTTTGAAAGACGGCACCGTATATTCAAACAAAGTATTAAGTGAAGAAGGAAGTCTGGTGACCATGCAAAACAGTACCCTCCCTGAACCTGCCCGGCTTAAAATTGAAGGAGGCAGTATGTTCCTTGAATTGATGGGCACAGATAATTTCCAGCTTTGGCTGAAAGATGAAATGAATGCAGGAGAAAGCTGGGATGCAGCTTTTACGGCCAATGGTCTTTCTTCCGTTTTACATATTACCGTGAAGGATACGGGTATCAGCAAAGAAGTAGAAGGAAAACTTTATGAAGATGTAGTGATGCTGGAAGCAGAGAGCAAAATCAATATGAACGGGAACCTGATCAGCACCCAGTATTTTACACAATATTTTTATGCTGCTGGAACCGGACTAATCCTGACCACTTCGAGTGCCGGAGATTATCATGGACTGGTGGCCTGCACCCTTTTGTAGATTCCAAACAGAATGGCCAGATCAATCCGGTTCAAAAAGAACAGGATACTGGAATAAGTATTGCTAAAAACAAAAGCGCCAAGTGAGCATTCTTCCGGCTTTCGCCTTCTGTTTACTTACCCGACGCTTTTTGGAAAATGTCCACCTTTTGAGGGGTTTCTTTTTTCCGGATTTCCTTTCACCCTGTTACAGGTTTCCGGTCCTCCTGGAGTGCTTCCACCTTTTGAGGGGTTTTGTCAGCTCCGGCACTTCGTTTTATTGCTAAAATTCCGTGCAGTTGTATACCAAATATAGTTTACCAGACTACCCTATTCCAAATTTTTGACCATTATGATATGCACCCGTTTTGCACCTGTTTATCCACCGGGAAACTGGATATTTGGGGGGTTATGCACAAATCGTCAGACGCTCTTCGAGACGTCAGACGCCCGGGTAGGTGTCAGACGCGGTCAGACGCTTAGTCGCGCATATTAATATACTGCAAAGGAATACCCAGGTTCCCATTACGGCAGAGCTGGATCACTTCCTGAAGATCATCAATTTTCTTACCGGTTACCCTGACGAGATCATCATTGATGGAAGCCTGTACTTTCATACCGGAATCCTTGATTAGTTTAACGACTTTCTTGGCATCTTCCTGTGCCAGCCCGTTCCGGACCTTTACTTCTTTTTTCCAGACCTTTCCGCTTTGTGCCCCTTCTTTGGAAGCGTCAAAAGCTTCGGGAGATATTCCCTGTTTATGGGCCCTGCTGATCAGTACATCAATTAACTGCCGCATCTTCATATCATCATCTGTTTCCAGCTTGATGACGAATGTTTTTTTATCTAGTTCAATCACCACATGAGATCCTTTGAAATCAAAACGATTGGTGATTTCCTTGGTGGTAACGTTCACAGCATTGTCCAATGCCTGTGCTTCTACTTTACTAACAATATCAAATGATGGCATAGCGGGTGGTTTTGGGTGAGGAACAAAGATAAAAAAGTCCCTCCTGGAAAAGAGGGACATTGTATAACTACTGCACTGAAAACTCACAATTTTATTGTCCGCCCTGTCCGACCCGGTTTTGTTCATCCTGGGCAGCACTGTTCCTTCGGCGGGCGGGCTGGTTCTGCTGACCGGTTTTTCCAAAGCGGTAAGTAAAACTGGCGGTGACCTGCCGGTTATCCCATTTATTAGCGATCCGGGAATCAACAATATCATATTCTGTTTTGCCTTTGTACCGCTGCATCCAGAAAGGATCCCGCAAATTGAGGCGCAACGTGCCTTTTCCCTTCAAAACCTGTTTCTGGGCACCAAAATTCAAAACATACATGGGCTCGTCCACATTCAGCTGCTGGATCCCCCTGGCCCGGTAAAAACCACTGACTTCAGCAGTAAAACCGGGTTTGATGGTGAAAGTCTGGGTCATATTGATCATGAATGATGTAAAGGACATATCCAGCGGTTTATTTTCATACACTCCTTCATAATGATTATTGAATACATTGATAAATACATTAGAACTCCACCATTTGGTCAATGGCACCGGTGCGGTAATAGTAATACCCACATTCCTGAACCGGGCCACATTATCGGAAGTGAGATAGAGTAAATCCCCATCAGGTTTTACTAATTGTGAAATCACATTGTTTGTATTGCTATAATTCAGTGTGGTTATCAGCTTTCCTTTGAAAGAATGGCTTAATTCGAAATTATGACTAAACTGAGGCAGGAGGAAAGGATTCCCCTTCCGGTATGAAAGGGAGTCCAGGAAATAAATAAAGGGATTCAGGTCCTGGTAATTGGGGCGTGTGATTCTGCGACTGTAAGAAATGGTGAACTTGTTACTTTTATCCGCATCATAACTCAGGAAGGCACTTGGAAACAAATTGGTGAAGTTCCGGGTAAAACCGGAATCATTGGTTACCTGATGTCCTTTGGCAATGGTGTTCTCCAATCGCAGTCCTCCCTGCAGGGACCATTTTCCAATCTGCCGGTTGGCATTCAGATAAACTGCATTGATATTTTCCTCATAGATAAAATGATTGGAACGGGAATCATCAATCCATTTATTTCCATCCCATCTGACATAGCTTACCATATTGTCATTGTCCACAATACTGCTCTTCACACCGGCTTCAAGTCTCCCGCCTTTTTTAAATGGATGGACATAATCAGATTTAAGCGACCAGATTTTGATACTGGAGGGTAAATGACCTTTCAATTGTAATTGATTCCCGAAAGCCTGCCCGTTACCATCAAAAAAATCGGTGGTCAGTGTCATTCTGGATACATTATCATAAATGATATAATCCAGATCTGCAGTGAGTTCACGTCCTGTTGAATCAAACTGATGACGATAATTGATATTAGTGCTAAGGTTTTTAAAATTCAGCCGGTTATCGGTTTGCGAAACCATCTGGGAAAGCAGGTTATAATTTTCATCATGGGTGCTGGTGATGGTTCTTGGAGTGGGATGACCGGAAAAAGTGAAGCCGCTGACTACCACACCAATCGTGTTTTTCTTATCTGCATAAACATCCAGTCCCAGTTTCAGGGTATGATTGTTGTTGCCGAATTTGAATTGTGTGAGCACATCATTATACCCCAGTATTTTTTTGTCCTGATCCAGTTTCACACGATTGATTTCCAGTTGACTCCTGCCCTGAAATACATTGGGGTTATAATTTCCAAAGAAGTTGATCTTATTCTTCCGGTAATTAAAGCTGATACTGTTTTGTGATTTTGGTATAACATACAGTGTATTCCCGGTTTTAAAAAAACTGGTAGTGATACCAGCCATAATGGAACCATTGAATCCGGCTGTTTTTCCTTTTTTTGTTTTGATATTGATCACACCCGAATTCCCGGATGCATCATATTTGGATGAAGGATTAGTCATGATCTCAATCTGGTCAATAGCAGAAGCCGGCATGTTTTTGAGCAGATTGGCCAGGTCAGATGGTGACAGAAAGGTGGGTTTCCCGTCTACCATAATGATCACCCCTGCCTTGCCCCGAAGACTGATCGCCCCGTCATTACTCACCATAATACCTGGCGATTTTTCCAGTACTTCCAGTGCGGTGGCTCCTGCATTGGTAGGCGAAGCATCAACATTCACCACCGTTTTATCAATTTTAGATTCAATAAAGGGTCTTTGCGCTGTTACCGTTACGGCACCCATATTTTTTACAACCGGCTGCAAAGCCATACCCGCTGCCTCATTATTTCCTTCATTTACGATTACCGCATCACTGTATCTTCTTTCCATTCCTGCCGAACTGGCCTGCAGCAAATAGGTACCCGGTGGGATATTTTCAAATACATAAACTCCTTCCTTGCTGGTAACCGCCGTTTTTACCAGTGTAGAATCTTTTGCTTTCAACAGAGAAATTGTAACTGATGCGAGCGGTGCATTGGCGGGATCGGTGATTTTACCAGACAGTTTTCCCTGCTGTTGTGCAATGGCAGGGATAGCTGCCAGCAACAGAAAGGCCTGTATGATTAAGTAAATTTTACTTCTCATGGCTAAGGTTTTTGTTTTTCAGGATAAAGGTGCAGTGTGAATAATTCATATCCACGCCGAATATGACAAGCTTCGTAGTTCCCGTGTTAAGGGGTCAGATATTCATGTCAATACACCAGCGGTAAAATCACAGATAAAATTTGTACATATGTTAATCACTGTTAACAATAAAAAAAAGTCTCTCTGTAAAACAGAGAGACTTTCACTCATGACTATACTTCTATATGTTGATTGCTTTCTCTTATTCACCTGTATTTACCCGGTTCTTCTCATCATCCGCTGCTCCTGTTTTTCTTTTGGGAACATTTCCTGTTTTTCCTTTATTAAAGCGATAAGTGAATCCGAGGGACACCAGTCTTGAATCCCGGCGCTGCTGGAAAGCTGCATCCACATTACTGTACTTAATGGTTCCTTTTGCCTGCTGCGACCAGAAAATATCCCGGATACTCAGCCTGAAAGTTCCTTTCCCTTTCATTACCTGTTTGGAGAAAGCGGCATTCATGGTACCCAGTCCCTGTATTTTAAATACGCCATCTACCCCGGGTGTCCTGTAAAAACCACTCAGTTCTGCGCCCCAGGTTTTGGCAAACCGGAATTGATTGGAGATATTGAATAAGGCGGTAGTAGCACCGATACTCACATTGTCACCATTCAGAATCCCTTTGAAACGGTTGTTGAATATATTGGTATACACATTTGCGGTCCACCATTTTTTAATTTGTCCTCCTGCACTGATGGCAATTCCAAACTGTTCCTGCCTGGCGATATTTTGTTTCCGGATAAATGTTTCGGTTGAATCCGGATTTTGTTCAAGGATATCATTGATCATATCCGTGGTACGGGTATAATTCAGGGTGGTATTCAGGAAGCCCTTGAATGTATGCGTCAGTTCAATATTATGCGAAAACTGGGGTTGCAGGTTCGGATTTCCCTGCTCAAATGTGTACTTATCAATGAACATGATAAAGGGATTCAGGTCCTCATAATTTGGCCTTTCAATCCTTCTGCCATAGTTCAGCACAAAGGAATTATTCTTATTTGCATTGTATTGAATATACATGGTGGGGAACAACTGGGTATAATTGCGCTTGAAACGGGTTCCTGTAGTTACCTGTTTTCCCCTTGCATTGGTATTCTCTGCTCTTAACCCAAATTGTCCTACAAACTTTTTACCCAGCGGTCTGCTGTAATTGATATAGGCAGCATTCACATTCTCATCATATATAAAATAATTGCTACGGCCAATATCTTTTACCCGGATGCCATAATTAAGACTGTCATAGATGGCATTGTTATCGGTATGTACAAAAGAGGTTTTGAATCCGGCTTCCAGTTTGGCGCCTTTCGCAAGCGGATGTACATAATCCATTTTACCTGAGTATATCTTTATATCCTGCGGCAGGCTGCCCAGTAAGGTATCTGTTTTTGCATTAGGGATACCACCCGCATCAAAATATGCATTGATCAGGTCCTGTGCATTGGTGCTTTTATAGCTCAGCAGGTCGGCATCAGCGGTCAGTTCCCGTCCGGTTGAATCAAAAATATGTCTGAAGTTGAAATTCGCACCACCATGTGTCCACTTCCTGTCATTGCTGGTTCCTGACATCGTCCTGCTTAACAGGGTATTTCCGGGATTAGCAATCTGCACATCACTGTTACTGCTGAAAGTACCCGGGTTGTAAAATCCATTCAGCACCACGCCCCATGTTGTTTTAGGTGAGGCAAAATAATCCAGTCCGATTTTTCCATTATAAGACTCCCCTCCTTCCCTGATCCTCGTTTCCTGATCAAAAAGTGATCTGATTTCTTTGGTATTATTATCAATGAATTTTCTTTGAATAAACAAGTCCTGAAAATTCCTGCGATAATTCTGACTGAGGTTTGTAAAGAAATTTACTTTGTTCTTCCGGTAATTGAAATTAAACGAATTGCTGATCTTGGGTAAACGACCCTGTGTATATGTAGATGAAAGACTCCCGTTATAACCAAACTGTTTTGTCTTTTTCGTTTTGATATTAATGATACCGCTATTGCCGGCTGCTTCATATTTTGCGGGAGGATTGGTCATGATTTCAATTTGCTCCAGCTGACTGCTGTTCATGTTATTCAGCATATTTGCCAGGTCGGCTCCTGATAAATAAGATGGACGTCCATCCACATATACCTGTACTCCCTGTTTACCTTTTAAGCTGATATTACCATCCTTGTCAACCGTTACACCGGGTGATTTCTCCAGCACTTCCATTGCCGTAGTACCCACATTGGAAGCAGCTGCTTCCACATTCACGATGGTGCGGTCAATTTTTTGTTCAATCAGGGGCTTACGGGCAGTAACAGTAACAGCACCAATGCTTTTGGCCACGGGTACCAGCTCAATGGTTTTGAGACTGATACTGGTAGCAGTGGCACTGATTTCAACTGTTTCTGAAAAACCAATGGTATGACCAACGGCAGATACTTTTACCAGGTATTGGCCTTCTTTCAGGCCCTCAAAGCTGAAATGCCCGGTTTTATCGGCGGCACCCATTTTTACAACAGCGGAGTCTTTTGCACTTAAAAGGGTAATAGTGGCTGATTCAATGGTTTTGGTATTACCGTCAATGACCGTTCCCGAAATTGCTCCTTTTCTTGTTTGTGCCTGACTATCAATGGATAATAAGGCAATAAAAGCAGTGATAATGATGATTTTATTTTTCATGGCTATACTTTACGTACTAGTTTAAATAAATTACAGTACAAACTTCAGTACTTTGCATTACATAGATCAGTGTTTTGTAATGAACGGCCAAATTCAGTGATGGCCGGTGCTGGCTACACGAAATAGGACGCAGCGGTGCCTTTGGGGTTACAGCAGACTACTGTTTAAAGATGAACGGAAACTAAGAGGGGGCGGGCGGAAAAATGGGTTTATAAACCGAAATCAGCTTTGATCTGATCCTGGTAAGTTCTGCCCGAACTGATTTGTGTATTGTTCTTATCATCCATGGAGAAAAGGAAACGCCCGTTGAAATGCTTATGCATTTCCCGGATCCGGTCTTTATTGATGATAAAGGATTTTTGTACCCTGAAAAATTGTTCCGGCAGTTTTTCCTCCAGCAGGGTCAGCGATTGATCGGTAAGGTGTTTTTGACCGTCAATCGTATGGATGTAGACATATTTATCCTGCGCTTCCAGGTAACTTATATTTTCGAATTTCAGGAGATTGATCCGGTCGCCTGTTTTAACAGGCAATGCTGTAGCCCTGGCCGGGCTTTTAAGTTCCCTGATGATTTGCTGGAGACCGGTCATATCGATTCCCTGTCCCAGTTTACCAAACTGCCTTAGCTTTTGGATACTTTGCTGCAGTCTTTCTTCCCGTATGGGTTTAAGCAGGTAATCAATTGAAAAAGTATCGAAGGCCCGGATGGCATATTGCTCGTAAGCAGTAGTAAAAATGATATTCGGTTTATGTTGCAATTTTTCAATGACTTCAAAGCCTGTCATATCAGGCATCTGAATATCAAGGAAGATCAGGTCAGGTAATAATGTCTCAATCTTTTCAATGGCATCCTCACCATTACCTGCTTCTGCAATCACTTCTACCAGATCTGCATGATCCAGTAATAGATTCTTCATGAGCCGGCGCGCAGCGGGTTCATCATCAATCACGATTGTTTTGAATACCCTGTTCATTTGATCAGCCTGTTTATATGAATGGTCACCTGTTTGCGGGGCTCATTACTGAATTGTACCGCATAGAGGTCCGGGAAAAAGCAGGTCCAGTTTATCAAAAACACTTTTAACACCATATCCGGGGCTGATTGACTCCGGAAAAGCAGGACCGTTATCTGCGATATTCAATTGCAGCCCCTCTCCTTCTTTAAATACTTCCACCAGGATTTCCGTCATCCTTCCGGTAGCTTTTAATCCATGCTTCACAGCATTTTCAACAATGGGCTGCAGCAGGAAGCGGGGCACCAGATTATAAGTGCACTCATCCGATACCCGAATCTGGTAATTCAACTGATCCTCAAACCGGATCTTTTCAATTTGCAGGTACACTTCTGCCATCGCCACTTCATCCCTCACTGTAGAGTAATTATTATCACTGTAGTTAATACTATAACGGAACAGGTCAGCCAGCGCAATGGTCATCTTCCTCCCTTTTTTACCGTCTGTAACTGCCAGATCAGCAATCGAGTTCAAGGCATTATACAGAAAATGCGGGTTGATTTTTGAATGCAGGGCATCCAGTTCCGCCTTGGTTTTTAACTCTCGCAGGCGGCTCAGTTCCAGTTCCTTCAGATCAAATTTTCTTTGCCGCTCAATCCCCAGATAATTGATCACAATATAGATAAGCCCCGCAGTTACCGCCAGGTAAATACTATTACTAACGATATATTGAAGGATGGGAATAATACTTTTACCATAGAGCAGGTAACTCAAAGGAATATTAATAGCCAGTGTAGAAATAACCAGTGTACCCAGAATAAGGAGGTTATGGACCAGAAAAGATTTCTTTTTGAGGTAATTATTTTCTGCTACCAGTCTGGCCAGGTTATAAATAAAAAGGGTGCAGGCCGTTGCCGAAATGAACTGTCCACCGATAGCCCATCCCCAGCCATACTTTTGCAGCATCACAAAAAAGCCGCCGCTTAATGGGACCATGGCTACAGACAAAGAGAAAATGGCCAGCCAGGCCACAATATTTTTTCTCAGGAGTTCATTCCTGACTGAAGACTTAAATAAGAGTTTGAAATTTGCCAGGAAATAAAGACCTACCCCTGCAAAGATCAGGGAAACAAGAATCAGCAAACTATATTCCAGCAGGCCGGGTGGGTTCATGCGGGCAAGTTAAAAAAACTGCCGGTAAGGGGTCCTCCCTGTTCGCCAACTGTTTAATTTGAGGAGTGAACGGAGTATATTGCAGTAAATTTTCCTGATGATTATTGATTACAGATCCGATACCGTTACCAGGCCTGGCCCCGGGATGCTGGCAGCCATGTCAACTGCAAAAGTGGGAGATGATGTTTTTGGTGAAGACCCTTCCATCAATGAGCTGGAGCAAATGACAGCCACCCTCTTTGGAATGGAAGCCGCCCTTTTTTGTCCTTCCGGCACCATGACCAACCAGATTGCTATTAAATGCCATACGCAACCCGGAGATGAAGTGATTTGTGATGAATCATCGCATGTGTACCAGTACGAAGGTGGTGGCATTGCTTTCAATTCCGGCGCTTCTGTAAAACTCATTCAGGGCAATCTGGGAAGGATAACGGCGGAGCAGGTGGCCACTGCGATACAACCTGATGATGTACACCGGCCGCATACCAGCCTGGTTTCACTTGAGAATACTTCCAATCGCGGTGGGGGCAGTTGTTATGAGCTGGAGGAAATCAAAAAAATACAGGCGCTTTGCCGTGAAAAAGGGCTGGCATTTCATTTGGACGGTGCCCGGCTTTGGAATGCAATGGTTGCCCGGAATGAATCAGCAATACAGTATGGTGCTGCATTCGACAGTATCTCAGTTTGCCTGAGTAAAAGTCTCGGTTGCCCTGTAGGCAGTTTATTACTCGGCAAAAAAACGCTGATTCAAAAAGCAAGAAGAATACGTAAAGTTTTTGGCGGGGGCATGCGGCAGGCCGGTTTTTTGGCTGCTGCGGGTATCTATGCCCTGCAAAATAATATCAGCCGGCTGGCAGAAGATCACCAGCATGCAAAGCTGCTGGCTGCAGCACTCGCAGAAAAATCATTTGTAAAAATGGTCCTCCCTGCTGAAACCAATATTATCATTTTTGAACTGCAGGAAGGTCACAGTGCCCCGGATCTTGTTGCCAGACTGAAAGAATCGAATATCTATGGATATGCTATTGCACCGAACCGGGTGCGACTGGTTGTACACCTGGATATTACAGCAGCAATGATTCAGCAAACCATTGACACAATCAAAAAGTATTAGATGCTACCAAAGATCAATCCAACCAGTACCGCTGCCTGGCAGCAACTGGCGGCACATGCAACTGAAATGAAACAGGTTCATATGCGGGAATTATTCCGGCAAGACCCGGATCGTTTCCGGAAATATGCATCCTGTATCACGGATATTGTATTTGATTATTCAAAAAATATCATCAATGATCAGAGTCTGAAACTACTCATTCAACTGGCGGAGGAATGCCGGGTAAAAGATGGTATCAGGGCAATGTTCAATGGTGACCCGATCAATGAAACAGAAAACAGGGCTGTTTTGCATACTGCTCTTCGCAATTTTTCTGATCGCCCGGTATATACTGGTGGTCATGATGTAATGCCACAGGTGCGGGAAGTACTAGAGCAAATGAAAAAATTCTGCGGTGCTGTTCATTCCGGCAAGTTCAGAGGTTATACGGGTAAGAAAATAAAATATATCGTCAATATTGGTATTGGAGGCAGTGACCTGGGACCTTATATGGTCACTGAGGCTTTAAAGCCTTACTGGAAAAAAGGGATCCAGACTTACTTTGTATCCAATGTTGATGGCACCCATATTACGGAGACTTTAAAAAAAGTGGATCCGGAACGCACGCTTTTCCTGATTGCTTCAAAAACCTTTACCACGCAGGAAACCATGACCAATGCCCATACGGCCAGGGAATGGTTCTTAGCAGCGGCGAAAAAGGAGAAACATATTGCCAGCCATTTTGTAGCACTGAGTACCAATGAAAAAGAAGTCACCCGTTTCGGGATTGACAAAGAAAATATGTTTGCCTTCTGGGATTGGGTAGGTGGTCGTTATTCGCTCTGGAGTGCGATTGGTTTATCTATTGCTCTCACGATTGGTTTTAAAAATTTCGAATCCTTACTCCAGGGGGCTTATCATGCCGATGAACATTTTTCCACCACTCCTTTTGATAAGAATATACCCGTGTTAATGGCCCTGCTGGGAATCTGGTACACTAATTTCTGGGGGGCACAATCAGAAGCGATTCTTCCATATGACCAGTACCTGCACCGTTTCGCCGCTTATTTTCAACAGGGAAATATGGAAAGCAATGGCAAACGTACTGACAGAAACGGGGAAGCGGTGGACTATGCGACTGGTCCGGTTATCTGGGGCGAACCAGGTACCAATGGCCAACATGCTTTTTATCAGCTGATCCACCAGGGTACAGTAATGATTCCCTGTGATTTTATTGCACCGGCACAAAGTCAGAATCCCTCTGGCGATCATCATATCAAACTACTGAGTAATTTCTTTGCGCAGACCGAAGCCCTGATGAATGGAAAGACAGAACTGGAAGCAGAAGTGGAACTGGAAAAGCAGGGTCTATCCCCTGAAGCCATGGCCAAATTACTGCCTTATAAAGTATTCAGCGGAAACAAGCCCACCAATTCCATCCTGGTGAAGAAAATAACGCCATTCACCCTTGGGGAACTGATTGCGCTGTATGAACATAAAATTTTTGTACAGGGCATCATCTGGAATATTTTCAGTTTTGATCAATGGGGGGTAGAGCTGGGTAAACAGCTGGCCAATAAAATATTGCCAGAACTGGCAGGTGAAGAAAAAGTGTTATCGCATGATTCCTCCACCAATGGCCTGATCAATGCCTGGAAGGAAATGAGAAAATGATGTAAATTAAGAGTGACACATTTTTCATGAAACATCTACTTCTATTCGGTTGTATGAGCGGCCTGTCCGTATTGGTAGCTGCTCAGCAAAAAGACCTGTTTGATATTAACCGGCATTTAAAGGGGAATAAACAATTCAGGGAATCTCCTAAATCAACTTTCATATTGACTCCGGGATCTGTTTATTCCAACCTGATGTTATTACAATACAGGCTTGCAAATAATGAAGGCGTATACAGCCATCCAACCTACCATATGCCAGTCATTGTACCTGAAACAACTCTTAACCCGATTTTCAATCCAGCTTTAGGTCAACGATTAAACCTGGCTATACAGACATGGCCAAGGGAATCAATCGCCGGAGCCATTCCAAATCCTGCTCCAGTGATATCCTGGTAGTTTAAGGCAACTCCATTTTTCAATACCAGCAACGGCTGGTTTTTTTATGTTCGGTGGTTTTGAAGGAATGCATAAAAAAAAGCCCCCTGCATGCAGGGGGCTTTGGAATTTATTCGTTAGCGATTACTTGGCTTGCTTGATAACAAAACCTGAAACTGCTTTCTTCGTGTACATGTCGATCACTTTCACCAGGTAGATACCGGCAGGCTGGAAGCTCAGGTCGATATCGAAGCGCTGGTAGTGAGGAGAAGTAACATTAGAGAGCATGATATCACGGCTCATCACTTCGCTACCTGCAGAGTTGAAGATCTGAATTCTTCTCTTCTCGGAGGTTACGCCAGGATAGTACAGTCTTACCTGGAACTGACCGCTGTTCGGGTTTGGATACAGCCAGAGTTTTTCACCGGCTTCAGCCTCGATCAGGAGTTGGTTAGAAGAGTTACGGCAACCGTTAACATCGGTAACAGTAGCCTGGTAAACACCCAGTCTGTCGATATCAGCAACAACGCTGTTGGTAGAACCAACAATCGGGCTGCCATCTCTTGTCCATGCCCAGTTTGGTGTAGCATTCGGAGCAGGTGTGCTGCTTCCTGTGATAGTTGAAGTACCGTTTGGCAACAGGGCCAGTTTGGTTGCTGAAATGGTCACAGTTGGAAGTGCAAACACTGTCAGTTTAACCACATTGCTGGTAAAGTTACCAGAGCAAGGACTGGTCGTTACATTCACACGATAGAGGAAGTTATTCATATCAACCGGAGCTGATCTGGTAACACCTGTGAGTGATAATGTACTGGTAGTAGCACCGCTGTACACACCACCGTTGGTAACGTTAGCCCATGTGAGACCATTATTTCTGGATTCCTGCCACTGGTAAGCAAATGGTCCACCAGGAGCGGTTACAGTAAAGGAAGTTGTACCACCAACGCAAACTGATTTGTCAACCGGCTGTGTTACTGTTCCAAGCGGCTGGAGTACTGTTACAGGAATAACAGTAGCTGGAGACACGCAGGAAGGTGCAGCAGTTGTGTATACTACAGAATAGTTGGTATTGGCAGTTGGGTTCACAAAAATGGTAGTTCTGGCGTCTCCGGCATAAGGAGTAGTTGCACCAGCATCCAGCCACATCGTGTTCGGAGTAGCAGGGTTAGATGACCAAACACCAGCAGCAGGTGCACCATAAATAATGGTTACGCTCCAGCTAAGCAGGTTTCCAAAGTCACCAGGTCCGAGATCACACATACCGAGTGTCCAGGTACCATTCACGTTGGCAGGATTCTGGAAATTAGTCCATGAAGCTGTTGTTGTTGGCAGGTTATTAGGGCCAACACCAATTGTGTTATACCTGTCTGCTCTGAAAATAGCAGTTCTTGGAGCAGGTGCACCGCTGATTGCGGGACGGGTATTATCTGAACTAAATACGGTGTTAGTAAAGTTAGCAGTACTGTTACTACCGGTACCACCATCTATCAGACCAACCAGGTTGATCACATCACCAGTGGGGTTACCCAGGTTCATGACCAGGTCACCAGCCCATGTGTGAGTCATATTGAAGGTCAGTCTTACTTCTGTAATTACCGCATTTGAAGGAATACCACTAACAGTAACGGTACGGTTGATACCATTTGGTGTATTATCAGGAACCGCAGCAGGCAGACCTGCAGAAGCATTGAATACAGCTGTAGTTGGTGAAGTGGCATTGGTCAGTGTCAGCGGAATGATAGAACCACGACAAATGGTTGCACTTGTTGGGTTAACAGTTGCCACCAGCGGTACAACAGTTAATGTTGCAGGAGCGGTGAAATCAATCGCCGTACAGGGGTTAGAATAATAAGCCCTGAACTGATAGCCAGACAATGTTGAAGGCACACCAGTCAAAGTAATTGCATTGGTAGTAGCTCCGGAGAATACTACACCGGCAGGTCCAACACCATTGATTACATTCTGCCAGATACCAGCAGCTGAAGTTCTGTACTCCCAGCCAATAACTGGCAGTGAAGCAGAACCGATATTAATAGAGAATGTAGCATTAGCTGAACACTGAACTGATGCGCTGGCTGGTCCGGTTACATTTGTAAATGCCACACAAGGCTGGATATTTACATTGTAATCTTCTGACTCACCGAATGTACCGGAAGTTGCACCACAGGCCTGAGTAGATCCGGGAGATGTTGGGTTATCATCACCACCTCTTACGCGCAGGCGGGTTGTTCCGATATTTGTTCCAGCGGGAATTGTTACATTAATAGTTACAGTTCCGTTAGCACCTGCATCGCCTGTGCTACCGAGGAATTCACCGGCATCGTTAAAATCACCATCCCTGTTATAGTCAATCCAGGCAGCACAACGCTGACCAAATGTATCAGGTCCAACAGTGATAGAAAGCGGATAAGTAGCTCCCTGGATTAAAACCGGGGCAGGTACTGCGCTATAGAAAGTATATGGCGGAGCAGAACAGGTTGTTACATTGTTCAGTGTTCCAAACTGTACCCTGGCAATATAATCACCAAAAGCACATCCATTGGTATAAGTTGGAGTACAATAACAGTTATCAATGTTATCCATTGTAATCTGTATTGGATTCGATGTTCCAGTGTTAGTAGTACAGGTTACCTGGCAACGATAATAAGTAGCAACAGTCTGTGTTCCTGTATATGTTGGGTTGGTAGCACCGGAGATATTAGTATAGGTACCAGTCAATGTTGGAGAACTCTGCCACTGGTAAGAAACGCCACTACCAGGAGTGCTGTTCTGCAAACTCAGGGTAAAATTCGCGCTGGGACAAACTACAGTTGCTGATGCAAGGGTATTACCAGGAGTTGGTGTACCAGAGCAGGGAACTGAAGAACAAATTGGTAAGTCTACAGTCAGTGTATAGTTTGATGCAGTTTGTAAAGCATTAGGTGAGAAAATTACAAAAACCAGCGTCTGACCTGATGCTACAACTGCACTGCAGGAAGTTGCAGCTGGAGGCGTGCCACTGCTTAAACCTGGGTCAGTTAAAAAGTTAGTTGCAAGATTATTGGGATCAAAACTGTTCAGATACACACCAAATTCAATATTGGTAGTAGCATCTGTACTTGTAAGTGTAAAGGTTGCACACTGAGATAAACCAGATGTATTGGTCCAGGTGTGTGTATCAAAAAATGTATTGGCTGCAAAGGGGGCGGCAAATGGTTTAGGTCCAGGACAAACACCCTGTACACCATTTCTATTAAGCCTTTGAGACATTGTTGGATCAGGCGCACCCAGTGATCCGGTAAAAGTGGCACAAACAGCATCCGTACCATTTCTCACAATTCCGGTTACTTTCCGGTTAGGGACTCCTGCATCATTATCAGATTTAGGATCGACTGGCCTTCTTTGAGCATTAATAAATGCTCTTTTAGCGTCAGTCAAACCCTTTGCGACTTGTTTGGCTCCCGGGGTCAATCGGTTGGACTCCTGTGCTGAGCTCACTTGTGCATTGAATGCTAAAACAAGAAAGAGAGCGAGCATCTTAGCACAAAAAGACCATAATTTTCTTTGCGTAAATTTTGGTTGCATATTTTGTATTTTAAATGAATAACAGTCCCCGGCTAGCAGTCAATTGCCGGAAAACAGGCCGTAAGATAATTTTTTTTTAGTATTTACAAGAAAAATTTAACATCACCACTTATCCACCTCCTCTGTGCCATTTTCTGAGGCTGAAGCACTTGCTTCAATTTTGTCAGTTTGAACCTCCGGAGCCTGGCTTACAGGGGCTTCCGGGGCGGCAATAACCTCCTCCCGGTAAGAGCCATCACCCTGATCGGCTTCATCATGATTAAAGGCATCAAAGTCGAAATCAGGCATCAGGTCAGTTTTAACGTAATCTACCGCTTCACCCAGGGCTTTGATAAACTTATTAAAATCTTCCTTGTAGAGGAAAATCTTGTGCCGGTCATACCCGTTGTCATCAAAACGTTTACGGCTTTCGGTAATAGTCAGGTAATAATCATTGCCCCTGGTAGCTCTCACATCAAAGAAGTAAGTCCTTCTTTTGCCTGCACGGATCCGCTTACTGTAGATGCTTTCCGCTTTTTTTTCATTTTGATCGTACGACACTGTCAATTGTTTAGCAGTTAAGGAAAAGAGTTTTGGTCAGATCATACAAATTTATCAATGTTTTTGAAACAGCCAAATCTGTGATTTTGACTGTCTTCTGCCGTATCTGACCCAGGGCTAAGAGGATGGAGGGATTTTTGTCTGCTTAAACAGTTTTATACCCCTTATTTGAGAACCAGGGATTATTCCTTTTCTACAAAATGCATTGACTAAAAAGTATCATTTGCTAATACAGGCGTTTAATATATTATAATGTAATTTAATTGCCTACATCTGTTTTGAAAGCCGATTCATTCGTAATTAGCTTAAAACCAACCACTTATTACTTATCCAGCAGGTAAATGACCAGTAAACAGTGCTCCGCCATTTGGGATTTCAAATACCCGGGGAGTTGATGATTTATTTAATATTATAGGAGACGCTTTCCCACATTCAAATCTGAAAGCGGTACCGGGCCAGTTAAATTGGGGGGTACCCGGCAGTTCGGAGACATACTAATGATTTTTTTTACTCCTCAGTCTGATCCCCGGGACTGGCTTGCTGCCGCTCATACATCGCTGCATAGTATCCTGCTTTGGCCATTAATTCAGTATGGGTGCCCTGTTCTGTAATCATCCCATCTTCCAGCACCACGATTTTATCGAATTGTAATAAGGAAAATATCCGGTGGGTGATAATGATGGCGGTTTTATCCCTGAGATAGGCATCAAGCTGCCCAATGATTTCTTTTTCTGTACGTGCATCAACGGCACTAAGGCAATCATCAAATAACACAAAGGCCGGATCTTTAATAAGGGCCCGGGCAATCGAGATTCGTTGTTTTTGTCCCCCACTTAGTGTAACACCCCTCTCCCCCACCATGGTTTCGTACTGCTCAGAAAAACCGGCGATTTCTCTGTCAACGCTGGCCTGTCTTGCGGCCATTTGAACCTGCTCCAATCCGGCTTCCTGCAATCCAAAACTGATATTGCCACTTACCGTATCACTGAACAAAAAAACATCCTGGGGCACATAGCTGATCTGTTCTCTTAATGATTTCAGATCAAGCGCTCCTATTGATTGCCCATCCAGCTTTATAATCCCATTATCAGGATCGTACATTCTTAATAATAACTGGGCAATAGTCGACTTGCCGCTACCCGTGCGTCCGATGATGGCTACTTTCTCTCCTTTTTTTATATCCAGTGTAAAATCTTTCAACGCCTTTATACCGGTATGCGGGTAGGTAAAATTTACTTTCTGAAAACTGATATTCCCTTCCAGTGAAACGGAAACAGCTTTATTGCTGTTTTGAATAACCGGTTCAGTATCCAGAAATTCATTGATTCTTTTCTGGGAAGCAGCAGCTCTTTGGATCATACTGGCCGTTAAACCAATGGCACTGACCGGAAAAGTGAGCATATTAATATAGATCACAAATTCAACAATGGTATTGATACCAATATTGTGACCACCATGTATATAATAAAGGCCCCCAATCATAATAGTGAAAAGGGTACTTAGTCCGATCAGTAAAGTAATGGAAGGGAAATAAATGGCTTCTACTTTGGCCAGTCCTACGGCATTGCGCTTATAAGTCTCGCTGTTTTTAGTAAAAAAACCAAGCATGGCATTTTCCTGCACAAAGGATTTGATCACCCGGATACCGGAATAAGTTTCCTGTGCATTGGTGGTTAAAGCCGATAAGGATTCCTGGATCTGTTCACTTTTTTTATGGATCGTATTATTGATCAGATAAATTGTAATTGCCAGTATCGGTAATGGTGCCAGTACATACTGGGTCAGTTGCGCATCTCTTTTGAGCATAAAAAAAACACTCAGGGAGATCACTGCCACCAGGTTGGCCAGGTACATGATGGCCGGGCCGGTAAACATTCTGACCCTGCTCACATCTTCAGCAATCCGGTTCATCAGATCGCCGGTGCTGTGGGATTTAAAAAAGCCGGTATCGAGTCGCTGGTAATGCCGGTAAATCTCATTCTTCTGGTCATACTCTATGAACCGGCTCATCACAATGATGGTTTGCCTCATTAAAAAAAGGAAAAATCCACGGAGCAGGGCCAGGCTCAGTATTACAATACCACAAAGTGCTACCACTTTGCCGATACTCATTCCGCCTCCGTTCATTTTGGCAATAAACAGATCTACCAACACATCATAATCAGCCGGTTTGGCCGGTGCCTTATAACCAGGCAGGTGCAGCTCTTTCTGTACATGATCGATGATGAACCCGGTAACTTGAGGGGATAGTACGTTAAAATAGTTGGACAGGAATATAAATATGACCCCGCCCCCCAGCCTGACGCGGTATTTCCAGAAATATTTATTGAGGCTGCCAAGCTGAGTCACAAAAAAATTTGTGCAAAGTTAAATGATAGATTGCTAATCGTTTGGGGGGAATTAATTGCATCCGTACATTTGCCGCGGAGAGATGGCAGAGCGGTCGAATGCGGCGGTCTTGAAAACCGTTGAGGTGAAAGCCTCCGGGGGTTCGAATCCCTCTCTCTCCGCTGAAATCCCGATTATATATCGGGATTTTTTCATTTATGGCGTTTTATCCCCGCATTTTTCAGCCAGGAGCCGAAACCGTAATCATTATTTTATTCGAAGCTGCTGAAAAAGATGCTCCCGGTAATTACCACCAACCGGCAACTGAACCTTTCCGATTTCAATGGTATTACCAAAAACACCTGTTATAGCCTGTAAAGACACCAGAAAGGACCGATGGGCTCTTACAAAACGGGTTGCAGGTAGCATCGCCTCAACTGCTTTCAGGTGCTCCCCAACCAAAACCGTATTTCCGTTTCTTAAAAATATCTTAGAATAATCCTTCAGGGCTTCCAGATATAATATCTCATCAAAATCCACTTTGACCAGCTTCCCATCAGTTTTAAAGAAGATATAATTTAATTCAGAAGAGCCCTTATTGGCAGGCTGAATGAGTTGATCAGTCTGGCCCAATGATGTTTTCAATTTATCCAATGCCTGTTCAAACCGCATTTCAGTTACCGGTTTAACAATGTAATCAACTGCATTCAGTGTAAAGGCTTCGGCTGCAAAGCTGGCATGTGCCGTTGTAAAGATGATTTTAGGAGGATGTTTCAGCGATTGTAAAAATTCAATACCCGAAATCACCGGCATTTGTATGTCCAGAAAAATCACATGCACATCATGATGCAGCAACCATTCATAGGCCTGAACCGGATTGATACACTCCGCTAAAATCCTATACCCGCCTTTTTGGGCCAGAAAAGTTCTGATCAGTGACCTGGCAAGCGGCTCATCATCAATAATGAGACAATTAATCGGACTGCTCATAGATCAATGGTGATTTTAACGTCGTAGATCTTTTCCTGATCAGATAATGAAATCTGATGTTTTCCCGGATATTGGCTCTGCAACCTTTTCTTCAGATTGCTCCACCCAATCCCGCCATTTTGGTTTCTTTTCAACGGATCATAATTATTCCTGATTTGGAAACAAAGCCTATGATTAACTAATTCGATACTGATATCAATAAATGAATGCCCTTCCAGGTTATCTGCGCTGTATTTAAATGCATTTTCCACCAGCGGAATAAATAGTAATGGTGGCAACCTGATTTCATTCTGTGGTACTGCTGCCACCATGGTGACCATTGTTTTATTCAGTCGTAACTTTTCCAATGCAATATAATCTTCCATCAACTCCAGTTCCTTACCTATAGAAATACTCTCTCCCCCACTCTCATACAGAGAATGCCGTAAAAAATCAGAGAGCCTGGCAATGGTGGCTGAAGCTTCATCCTTCCTTTCCTGTACCACCAGAGAATGGATATTATTTAAAGTATTAAATAAAAAATGGGGATTCACCTGCGCCTTCAGAAACCGGAATTCCAGTAAAATATTCTCCTTTTCAAGTTCCATCGCGTTTGTCCTGGCTTTGATAAAATCAAAGGCAATCTTAAAAGCAATAACCGGACTTAACCTGGCAATCAGCACATAAAAAATACCCAGTGAAAATAATGAGCTGGCTATTCCCTGTAACAACGGCTCTTTGGTACCCTGCCTGACAACAGCAGGCATTTGCGAGAGCAGTTCCTTACAGGAAGAACAGTTTGTGATTAACCATCTTTCCTGGACTTCAAACAGGATGGTATAGATTAAAATCTGGATCAACAACAGCAAAACTCCAGTTACATATTTCTTATTCTTCAATAAAAGAGGCCATATAAAATATACAAACGGGTAATAAAACAGCACCAGGTTGAACACATTCAGTAGCGGTTCCAGCCACGCTATAAAAGTGCCTGCAAAAATATTAAGGGATACGGTATTGAAATAATAGGCCGTCAGCCAATACAACAGCCAGAACAGCAAATGGAGCCCCACCCTGAAAAGCAGGTTGGTATTTTTTTTACTTACAATTCGCTCCAGAAAATTCATTGGCAAATATCCAGATTTGGATATAAAGCGATTGATCTTTTCTACCAGCGCCCCTTTTTGAGCTACGAAAATTCAAAACCGCTCCCATTCTGTACACCTGCCCCCTGATTTCATATACATCAGCCAGATGTCGGCCAACCCTGTAACTTGTTTTGGTAGTCAATAAGACCTCTTCCATAGATTTCTTTTTTTGCAGCGGCCATTTAAATCTTGTTTTACAATATGAAAAAAATAATCATTGCCTTTGTTTACCTGTTCCTTTCTTTCAATGCCATCAGTCAGTCCATCAGTGCCGAACTGGATGCGGCCGTTATGACATTTGTAAAGCAGGAAAAATTTACCGGAACAATCCTTATTGCCAGAAAAGGGGAGATCTTATTACATAAAGCTTATGGACAAAAAAATGACGAAGCCGGGCAACCAAACACCGTCAATAGTATCTACCAAATCGCTTCCCTGGCCAAACAATTTACAGCCGCTGTTATTTTAAAACTGCAGGAGCAGGATAAATTATCCGTAAAGGACAAAGTCAGTAAGTACTATCCAGGTTACCCCAATGGTGATAAAATAACCATCCATCATTTGTTATCCCATACTTCAGGCATTTACAATTATTCCGATAACAAGGCTTTTATGGCCGGCGATCAAAGCCAGCCGGTTACACTGGATTCAATGATCCGGTTATTCAACAACCAGCCACTGGTATTTGAACCCGGCAGCCGTTTTAGTTATAGTAATTCCGGTTACACATTGCTGGGTTATATTATCGAAAAAGTAACCGGCAAGTCCTACCAGCATGTTTTGAATAAACTGATCCTGAAACCGCTGCATCTCCGGCATAGTGGTTACGATTATTTAGCATTAAAAGACAGCAACAAAACGACTGGCTATTTACAATATGGAAGCGGTGGCTTTACAAAAGCTAACCCGGTTCACCCCTCCATACTTTATACCACGGGTGCTTTATACAGCACTACTGGTGATCTTTACAAATGGCACCAGGCTTTAATGGGAAACCGGTTTTTATCAGCCGCTTCTATTCAGTTGCTCTATACTCCCTATTCCGGCCGGTATGGCTATGGCTGGCAGATTGATTCACTTTATAACAAGAAAAGAGTCTCGCATTCCGGTAATGTAGCCGGTTTTAAATCCCATATCAACCGGATACCGGAAGACGATATCTGTGTGATTATTTTAAGCAATAGCATGAACAGCCAGCCGGGTCAACTGTCTATGATTTGCATGGCTATTTTGTACCAGCAACCTTATCAGTTGCCTGTCGAAAAGAAATACATCAAACTCAACGATGATATACTCCGGCAATACACGGGAGTCTACCTGTTCAACCCCCAACTGAGTATGGCATTTACGCTCGACAAACATCAGCTATTTGTACAACCATCCAATCAACCCAGGTTTGAAGTTTTTGCGGAGACAGAGACAATGTTCTTCATTAAAGACTTTGACATGCAATTTGAATTCAGAAAAAATAGTGTGACAGGTGAATATGACGAGATCATATTTATCCGTAATAAGCAAAGCATGACTGGTAAAAAAACAAAGTAATTAGCAGGGAGCAGGATAAATTGAGAGCAAGTTGCTTTAACAAATCTTATTGAATCCTGTTATCAGTAAACATTATCCGTTTTCACCCTTAAAAAGAAGCTTTAGGTTATGGGCCCTCCGTCTTTCCCGTCACTACCACCCTGCTTTCCAAAACTGTTTTATGAGGAATACTGTCATCAGCCCCTTTGGAATCAATCAGCCTGAAAAGAATGGTAGCAGCCTTTTCCGCCTGTTGATAGGGAAACTGCTCCACCGAAGCTACAGGTGGTTCGTCCAGATAACTGGTGATGGGCAGGTTGGCATAACTCACAAAGCAGATATCCTTATTAATGGCCAATCCCTGTTGCCGGCTGTACCTGATGGCTTCAAGGGCCACGTAATCATTGAAGGCAATCACGGCAGTGGGAGGTTGCCGTAAAGCCAGTAACTTATGCATGGCATCCCTGGTTTTTTCTTTACCAAGATCAGTGGTTACGACCAGTGCATTATCTGTTTTTAATTTGTTTTTCCTGAGCCCTTCAAAATACCCCTGTAACCTTTGTTTTGAGTGAATCAGTGTATCAGGCCCCTTAATAAAGCCAATTTGTTTATGCCCTCTTTCCACCAGCCAGTCAATCAACTGGGCTGAACTATTCTCCAGATTACAGGAAACAGTATATGCATCAGGTAATTCTGGTACCCGGTCAAAAAATACCACCGGAATATTATACCCCTTTAACTGCTCAAAATGCGCAAAGGATTTGGTGGATTTGGCCAGCGAAACAATGATGCCATCCACCCTTTGCTTCCGCATGGCTTCCACAATTTGTTCTTCTCTTTTTACATCATCATGCGACTGACCAATGAGTACGGTATATCCATTTTGGGTTGCCACATCTTCAATCCCGTTAATGGCCATTGAAAAATATTCTTCGCCCAGGCTGGGCAGGATGACACCCAGGGTCATGGACTTCCCTTTCTTGAATGAAATAGCCGCCTGGTTGGGTTCGTATTTCAAAGCCTCCGCCAGTTGCTGAACCTGTGTACGGGTACGCAGGCCAATACTCGGATGATTGTGTAATGCCCTGGAAACAGTAGACACCGACACATTGAGCTGCCGGGCAATTTCTTTTATGGTAGTGGGCTTCTGATCCATACAGGTTGAACATCTGCAAGGTATAAAATAGTGAATAGAAATAAGTAAGATAAAAGAAGAAATACAAGAGCGGAAGATGAAAATTGAACAGCCTGATTGAAACCGCTCCTGATCAAAGGGCCATAATTAAAATCATTTGGAAGATATAATCCAATTGCCGTAACTTACAAATAGCAAATCAGATCGCAATGCACACAGTAGCAGCAGTACTTACCAGAAAGAATGTCAGCCCGGTGTCTGTTAAACCGGGAACCACGGTACTGCAGGCTTTGCAGATCATGGCAGAGAAAAACATTGGTTCCGTGATTGTGATGGAAGAAACCATTTTCAAAGGCATCATCACAGAAAGAGATTACTCGAGAAAAGTAATTTTGAAGGGGAAGAGTTCCACTGATACCAGGGTAGAAGAGATCATGTCAACGGATCTTCCAGCCGCCAAGCTCACAGACAGCATTGATCATTGTATGGCAGAAATGACCCGGTTGAATGTCCGGTATATGCCGGTTTTCGAAAACGAACAATTGACCGGAATTATTTCCATGAGTGATGTGGTGAAAGAAACCATCCTGACACAGAGGGAAACGATCCATCAATTACAGACCTATATCAGCAGCTGACTTACACACTCATTAAATACCAGCGAAGCCCCGTAAGGCTTCGCTTTTTTTTGTACCCGCCCGATTGGTTATTAGTTATTGGGTATTGGGTATTGCTTCGCCCGCCGTAGCCTTAGCGAAGGAGGGAGATATTATGATATTAGGATATTGATATATTGCTTGCCCGCCGAAGCTTTAGCGAAGGCGGGGGATATTTCGAATTTTGACTTTCTACTCTTGACTCATGACTCCCGACTCTTGACTGATATACTGACAGACTGATGACTGATGACTGACGACTGCTGACTGTCGACTGACGACTGACGACTGTTGACTGACGACTGACTCAACTCTCCTTCTCCCTCACCACCACCAGTTCTTTCAAATCCACCTGCATCGGCAATAAACCGATTTTTACGACTGCCCTTTTGCCCCTTATTTCTATTACTTCACCTACCTGGTGATTCTTTTTCATTTTTACTTTTAAACCCACCCTGATCTCGTCTGCTGTTTCCTTAAATTTTGAATCAATCTGCTTCTGCATCTTGCTCACTACTTTCTTCTCATCTTTTTTCAACAGCAGATCGCCAATCAGTTTGGTCACTTTATTTTTATTCTCCTCTTTCCGCCATTCCAGTACCATCTGCTTCAGCTTCCGCTCCATATCTTTCAGATAGGCCATGCGCTCTTCTGATATCTTATTTTGTTCCCGCAGCAGTTCCACCTGCTGGCGGTGCTTCTCCTTGTCCATCAATTGCTGCATTTCCTTCTTCAGCTTTTCATTCTCCCGCAGCAGACTGTTCAGCTCTTTTTCTTTTTGCTGTAAACCCTGCAGATCCTGTTCGGTACGGTTCAGCAATTTATCGAGCCGGAAATGATCCTCATCCACCAACTGCCGTGCCCGGTTGATTAACTGTGGATTCAATCCGATACGTTCAGCAATGGAGAATGTATAGGAACTGCCAGGCTTCCCGATCAGCAACTTGTATAGTGGCTGCAGTTTTTTCTCATCAAAAGCCATGGCTCCATTAACGATACCGGATGTTTTTCCCGCCATCACTTTCAGATTCAGGTAATGGGTAGTAACAATACCATAAGCATGTTTCTTCAGCAATTCCTGCAAAATCACTTCGGCAAAAGCACCACCCAGACTGGGATCACTACCACTACCCAGTTCATCAATAAAAAACAGGGTGCGGCCGTTGGCAGCTTCCATGAACTGCTTCATGTGCAGGAGGTGACTGCTATACGTACTTAATTCAAATTCGATACTCTGTGTATCTCCAATATGAATCATCAGCTGTTTAAAAATGCCAAAACTGGAGGAAGGATGAACCGGCACCAGTAACCCGCTCTGTACCATCATCTGCAAAAGCCCAACCGTTTTCATCGATACCGTTTTACCTCCCGCATTCGGACCACTGATGACGAGAATTCTTCTGGTTTCATCCAGGGTAATGCTGAGCGGGATCGTAGGTTTCCCGGTTCTTTGATTATAGAGATACAAAAGCGGATGATAAGCTTCTACCAGGTTGATGCCGGCCTTATCGGAAACCGTGGGATACTCCGCCTTAATTTCGATAGCCAGTTTGGCCTTGGCCCGGATGAAATCATATTCACCGACAACTGTATGCCAGTCCTGCAGGATCGTAGCATATAATGCCAGTTTCCCGGTCAGCTCCCTGAGTATCCGGTAAATTTCTTTTTGCTCACTGCTTTCCAGGTCACTGATGATATTATTGAGTTCAATGGTTTCTTCCGGTTCTACAAATGCTGTTTTACGGCTATCACTTTCGCCATGCAGAATTCCTTTCACGGTTCTTTTCTGTTCTGCCAGTACAGCCAGTACCCGTCGGCCACTCATAAAACTTTCTTCAATCTCTGCCAGGTAACCCTGTTTATTCAGTTTGGCCACAATCTTCTCAAACAAACGGCGCAATTCATTTCTTTTCCGGAAGAGGCTCATCCGGATATTCTTCAGATCTTCTGATGCATTGTCCCTGATCTGTCCATACTCATCCAATACCTCACTGATCAGTTCGGCAATGAGTTTTTCATAATAGGTCTGACTGATCACTTTGGTCAGGGCCGGGTAGGCTTCCCTCCTTTCCGCATCAAACCAGCGAAACAATTTTTCCATGCTTTCAGCCAGTTTACGGATCAGTTGCAATTCCTCTGCATTAAGGACAGAACCGGGAATCGATAATAATTTTAATTCCCGGGAAAGATTCAGGATATGATCATTGGGAAAATAGATGGCATTGGCCAGCAGCTGACGGTATTCATGGCTTTGCCGGAGATCCGTTTCCACAAAATCAAGCCGTGTATGAATACGAAGTTCCGCCGCTTTCTGACGAGCATAGTCTGCCTGGCAATAGTTGACCAGCAGTTCTTTTACCTTATTAAATTCCAGTTGTATTCCGGCGGATTCCGGGAAAAGTTTCATTCGCTACAGTGTATTTGCCGTGCGAAATTAAGGACTCCTTACTGACCATTGCTTTTCTCTTTGATTTGCAACTCCTCCCAGGGCGTGGTTCCATCTTTTTCGCGGGTAAAGATGAACTGGTCACTGTATCCGATCACCATCTCGGCCGTGGTGTACACTTTACAACCTTTTAAAAGGTGTCCGCCGATGGATTTCCCGGTGCTGTCGCTGATGCCGATATGAAGATGGCAACCATTTTTACTGATCGTACCGGATAAACTGACGATTTCAAAATGACCGCTATCAGTATGGCCTTCGGGCTGATTGGCAAATCGGATGGAATAATCAGTCAAACTTCCGGCACAGGTTACTACCCATCCGGCTTCGATATTCTTTTCCTTTGCCAGTTGTTCCAGTTCTTCTCTGATGTCTGCCCCCGGCTTCAGGCGCAGTGCCAATACCTGACTGTTCATATTCTTGTTATTTTTGGGTTGGCAGGCTGCCAGTATCCCAATCGTTAAAACTATAAAAAATCGCTTCAAACCGCATCTGATAGCCTGAACCATTCGTAAATGATTTTGTTAATAAAATAGCAAAAAACCGGAAATGTCCTGCAACTTACCAATTGCCTTCCATCCCGGAAACTAAATTGCAGGCGTTATCAAAAAATTACCTCACATGAAATGGATATTTGGTTTATTGATCAGCGGATTGGCCGTTCTGGGTTCCTGTGCTCAGGGAACCAATCATGAAAATAAAACTGCTACCATCAAAAAAGTAATGGAGACCCAACAAATGACAATGCAACAACCTTCTTCCGGTCAAACAGATACCGCCACTTTGGCCAATGGCTGTTTTTGGTGTACAGAAGCCATCTTTGAACAACTCGATGGGGTGATCAGTGCCGTTTCCGGATATACCGGTGGCGAGGTGGAGAACCCGACCTATAAAGCAGTCTGCTCAGGCGAAACCGGTCATGCCGAATGCCTGCAAATTGTTTATGACCCCTCAAAAATCAGTTTTGATGAACTGCTGGAAGTATTCTGGCAAACCCACGACCCCACCACACTTAACCGGCAGGGAGCAGATGAAGGCACCCAGTACCGCAGTGGTATCTTTTACCATAATGCCGAACAAAAGGCAAAGGCTGAAAAATACAAAGCTGAACTTGATAAGAGTGGTGCTTTTGATCGTCCCATCGTAACAGAGATCACCCCATTTACCAAATTCTATCCGGCAGAGGATTATCACCAGGCTTACTTTGAGAATAATGAAAACAAGAACCCCTACTGCAAAATTGTGATCAGGCCTAAACTGGATAAATTCCAGAAGGTATTTAAAAACAAACTGAAGAAGGATCAATAAGGATTGTATCACTGCAATTTCACCCTTCGCAGCTCCAACAGGTTCAAGGCATTTGGCTGAAATCCCTTTACATTAGGTTGTACCAGGTGTACTACTTCATCATACCAGAGCGGTACTACCGGTGCATCATTAATCATTAGTTGATCAGCCTGCCGGTAAAGTATATAGCGGAGACTGTCATTATTCTCCCGGATGGCTTTTTCAAACAAATCATCAAAGGCCTGATTTTTATAACGGGTATAGTTGGGAGGCGCGGGATTTTTAGAATAGAATACAGAGAGATAATTCTCTGCATCAGGATAATCAGCAATCCAGCTTCCTCTGAAAAAACCGGCTTTGGAAGAAGAGGTCATCGTAAGCAAAAGAGATTTTTGCACTACTTCCACCTGTACCGGAATCCCGGCTTCGTCCAGCTGTTTGGCAATAAAATTGGCCATATCTGCATAAATAGCCACCGTTAACAAACGAATCTCTGGTAATCCTTTTCCATCCGGATATCCTGCTTCCGCCAGTAATTGTTTGGTCCTGGCCGGATCATAATGGTAGCCTTTGACAGTACTGGTATCAAAAGAAGGCAGCCCCATCGGAACGAAACCCGATTCAGCAGCTGTCCCCAGTGAATTCCGGAGATAGAGAATCATTTTCCTCCGGTCAAAACCATAATTAATGGCCTGCCTGATTTTCCGTAGCCGGAGCGGTG
The DNA here is from genome assembly GCA_016720745.1 of Chitinophagaceae bacterium. Lineage (GTDB taxonomy): Bacteria > Bacteroidota > Bacteroidia > Chitinophagales > Chitinophagaceae > JJ008. The sequence continues at coordinate 1,362,348 of JADKKA010000022.1, forward strand.
ACTGACTCACCAGCGCATTGCTGCTATCCACCAGTATGCCCAGGTATTCAATATTCAGGTAGGGGCTGGTATTGAGCACAATCTTGCCCTCCCACTCCTTTCGTAAAGTACCCCGTTTGGTCAATACTTCATCTTTAAAAGAAGCTTCAATATCATTAATAAATTCCAGTTGCTTTTGCCGGAAGAGCAGGAACTCGGTGGCTTTGCTGTCATAAAAAGAAACATGAATCCCTTCCAGATAAGGCAATGCCCTTCCAGCACTATCTTTTTCAAAATACCGGGGATGTTTTTTCAAGACCAGGGCCTGACCTTCTTCCCAGGCAATAAACCGGAAGGGGCCTGTCCCAACAGGGTGACGACGAAAATCTGTTCCGTAATGTTCAACGGCTTCTCTGGGAACAATGGAACAATACTGCATGGAAATGATGCCCAGAATGGGATGATAAGGTCGTATGAGTTTCAACTCGAATGTAGAATCATTGATGACCCGGAAAGGTTGAAGAGAATCTACTTTCCCATTAAAAATCCAGGCACCGGGACTGGCCGTTTTCGGATCAATGAGCCGGGAAAAACTATACTGCACATCTTCAGCTTTCAACAACCGGCCCTTTGAGCCGGGAAATACCGGATCATCATGGAAATATACATCTGTACGAAGGTGAAAAGTAAAGCGGGTTCTGTCTTCCGAAATATCCCAGCTTTTGGCCAGAGAAGGAACAAGGTGGAGACTGTCATCCATTTCCACCAGTGTGTTGTATAACTGGTGTACGCCCCACATCACCGACTGGCTTTTGGCAAAAGCCGGGTCCAGGGAAGCAATGCCATTGAATTCGTTGTAATGGAAAATACCGGTTTCTTCTTTTTGCTTGCTGTAACAACCGGTCAGCAGCCAGACGGCCACCAACCATACTTTATATCCGGTTTTAACTTTCATCTATTGTTACAGGCCTTAAATTTACATCATCAAACCACATAAACTTGAAATACATTCACGGGTTCATTTTCAGCAGCTATAGCATCCTCCTGGCTACGGTATTATTATTACCAAGGAATTCCTGCGGTCAGCTTTTGCAGGATAAACAAAAATTCAGCCGGCAGGATTCTCTCCGTGGCAGCCTGAACAGTAAAAGAAGCTGGTGGAATGTGGTGCATTACAATTTGTATGTTACGCCTGATATCAGTCAGAAGACCATTCGCGGATGGAACCAGATCGGATTTGATGTGCTTAGCGGCGGACCCAAAAAAGTGATGCAGCTGGACCTTCAACAACCAATGGTGATCGACAGTATCATCTTCAACAATAAAAAAATCAAGCCTTTTAAAAGGGATGGGAATGCCTGGTACGTTGATTTCGGGAGTTATGATTTCGTAGCCGCCCGCACTGCCTTAGATAAAGGACATCCTGTTACCCTTTACAGCATGAAGGTCTACTTTCATGGCAAACCCCGTGAAGCAATCAATCCTCCCTGGGATGGTGGCTGGATATGGAAACAGGATGAAAAAGGTCGCCCCTGGATCACGGTTGCCTGTCAGGGATTGGGTGCCAGTGTATGGTATCCCTGTAAAGATCATCAAAGTGATGAACCGGATCAGGGTGCATTGATACAGGTAAAAGTCCCCAAAAGCCTGGTGGCTGTTTCCAATGGCAGACAATATTCCAAAGACGACCAGCTGGATGGAAGCATGCTGTATACCTGGCAGGTGAAAAATCCCATCAACAATTACAATATTGTACCCTATATCGGTAACTATGTTCATTTTGCAGACAGTCTGACCGGCGAAAATGATCGTCAGTTAAGCCTGGATTACTGGGTACTCGATTATAACCTGGAGAAAGCCAAAAAACAATTTGGCCGCGATGTAAAACCCATGCTTAAAGCCTTTGAATACTGGTTTGGTCCCTACCCTTTTTATGAAGATGGATTTAAGCTGGTGGAGTCCTCTCACCTGGGAATGGAACACCAGAGTGCCACCGCTTATGGCAATCATTATATGGACGGATATCTTGGCAGCGATTTATCCGGCAGCGGCTGGGGGTTGAAATGGGATTATATTATTGTTCATGAAGCCGGACATGAATGGTTCGGCAATAATATCACCACCAATGATATTGCCGATATGTGGGTCCACGAAGGATTCACCATGTATTCCGAGCCACTGTTTATAGAATACCATTGGGGAAAAGAAGCAGCCAATGAATATGTACAGGGCATCCGGTTAAATATTGATAACGACAAGCCCCTGATCGGGCCATATGGCGTTAACCAGGAAGGCAGCGGCGATATGTACAATAAAGGGGCGAATATGCTGCACACGATCAGACAGGTGATCAATAATGACACTGTATTCCGGAATATTTTAAGAGGATTAAATAAGGACTTCTATCACCAGACAGTGGATTCTAAAATGGTAGAACAATATTTTTCTCAAAAAGCGGGAATCGATCTTTCAAAAATCTTTGACCAGTACCTGCGCACTGTGAAAATACCCGTATTGGAATACAAAATAACCGGCGACCGCTTATCAACCCGCTGGACTAATGTAGTCCCCGGCTTTACCATGCCTGTTAAGTTAACCACCGGTGAATGGATCTACCCCACCGAAAGCTGGAAAGCCATCCCTGTTCCCGCAGCTGTAAAAGCAAAGGGCTTGGAGCCGGATAAAAATTTTTATATTACCGTGCAAAAAACAAATTAAAGCAACCAGGTCCCCGTCTGACGTTTCACGTCTCACTTTTGACCCCTACTACTCATGAGCAATATCCGCAGGCAAAGCATCATTTCTTCATTAATCATTTACTTTGGCTTTGCCGTGGGCCTGCTGAATACTTATTTCTTTACCAAGCAGGGAATTTTTGAGAATAGTGAATTTGGCCTTTACAATGCCTTTATCGCCATTGCAACGCTGATGATGGCTGTATCCAATATGGCCATGCCCTCCTACATTTATAAGTTCTTCCCTTATTATAAAGATCATCTTGAGCCCAAAAAGAATGACCAGCTGAGCATTGCCATGGTGGTTGCACTGATTGGTTTTCTGCTGGTGCTGGTCGCCGGTTTGATTTTTAAAGGCATCGTGGTTAAAAAATATGTAACCAATGCGCCAGGTATTGTAACGCATTACCATTGGATCTTTGTACTTGGTTTTGGATTGCTGGTATATACCATCCTGGAAGCCTATGCCTGGCAGTTGCACAAATCTGTTTTCACCAATTTTCTACGGGAAGTGATGTGGCGTTTATTCACCACTGCGCTGATCACAATGTTTTCATTTGGCATCATCCGTAATTTTGATGATTTCATACGGGTCTTTTCTTTTAGTTACCCCTTTATTGCACTGATCCTGTTGCTTTATCTTTTCTTTAGCGGCAAACTGCATTTTACCGGCATTATCAGTAAAGTAACCCGACGGTTTTCGGGGAGTATTTTCAAGCTCTGTCTCTTTGTTTATTCCGGTTCATTAATTTTTACTGTTTCCCTGGTTTTTGACTCACTGGTCATTACATCTAAATTAAAGGACGGGCTGGCCTGGCTCGCCGTTTACTCTGTCGCACAAAATCTCGCAGCGATGATTCAGGTACCCCAGCGTGGGATTGTTGCCGCATCCATTGCGCATCTATCCCGGGCCTGGAAAGAAAAACAGATGGACAGGATCCAGCAGATCTATCAGCGTTCTTCAATCAACCAGCTGATTTTTGCCTGTTCCATTTTAGCACTGATGGTGCTGAGTTTTTATGATGTAGTCAATAGTTTCGGACTGAAAGCCGAATACCAGCAGGCTTTTTATGTGGTGATCCTATTAGGCGCTGCCAAAGTAGTGGATATGGGTACCGGGGTGAATTCACAAATCATTGCCACTTCTACTTACTGGCGTTTTGAAATGATCAGCGGAGTCGTTTTATTACTGGTGATGCTTCCACTCAGTTACTGGTTTACCATTGAGATGGGCATCCGCGGTACGGCTCTGGCGCAGTTGATTTCTATTAGTATATACAACCTGATACGCATCCTTTTCCTCTGGAAAAAATTCAGGCTCTTTCCATTTAACAGGCATACGCTTTCTGTAATAGCATTAGCAGGAGGCTGTTTTGCTGTTTGCTTCTTCAGCTTTCAGCAATTGCATGGATGGGCGGGGATCTTTATCCGGTCAGCGGCATTCATGGCCATCTATGCCACAGCAGTGGTCCTCTTCCGTTTTTCTCCGGATGTGGATGCTGTTATCAAGGCCATCAAAGGCCGATTGGGTTTTGGAAAATCCTAGTGTGGAATTATTCTGCAGCGGCAACCGGCTGCTTATCCTCGATCCGGCCCGCACCAACAAATCTTTTCAGGTAATAACTTTCAAAAAGATCATTCACCATTACTCCTCTTGAAACAGAAGCGTGAATGAATTTATTATTACCCAGGTACACCCCTACATGGGAAACACCTCTGCCGGTGGTATTAAAAAACACAAGATCACCTTCCTGTAATTCGGTGGTGGAAATTTTACGGCTGACACGGTATTGCTCCCTGGAAACTCTGGGGATGGCCATTCCATACATAGCAGTGTAAACGGCCAGTGTAAAACCGGAGCAATCCACACCGGATTTGGTATTACCACCGCTGCGGTACCGTACCCCATACCATTCGTCCACCACTTCTAACAATTGCTTGCTGGGAAGTGATTCTACTTCGGTATTTAATAAGATGGCATATTTTAATTGTGCAGGACTGGCCATTTCAACTTCCGCTGTGCGGGCAGCCAGTAATTGTGACATTTCAGAAACTTCTTCCGAAGCAACAGGCATACCGGCGATATTGGAACCACCTGTGCTGCTGATGCTGACAACAGGCTCGGGTTTTACATCCGTCTTGTCCATGCTAAGTGCAGGGGTAACATTGATATTCTCGATAAACCGTGTACGTGCAACAGGGTCTGTTACCGGTGCTATCACCTGCTTATTGCTAGTGAAGCCCAGCGGCCTGAAACTTGAACAACTGCTCAATGCTATAACGAACCCTATAGCTGGTAATAATTGCTTAACCATTACATCTTTCTTTTAGGATGATTTCATGGGGCTTGTACTCCCGTTGATCCCGAATTCCGGCCGCAGTTAAGCCGTTAGTACCAACAGTTCCCCCCGAAGGGAGGCGTGCAAAAATAAGGGCATGAGTTTAAAAAAAGCCCGATTTGGGTCACGAAATTCACGTAGTATAATCGCCACATTTTTAACTAGTTGCAAATAAGGCGTTTAGGCCTGTACACAGTGTTAATATTGATCCGGGTCAGTTACTTGGCAACTCCAATTATTTGAGTATTATTGACCAATGTTACTACTTATGCAAGCCCTCCTCAAATACACCGCCATCCTGACCATCGCCGTTTCCTGCCAAAATTCAGGCAGTACGGAACCGGCTGAAACTGACACACTTAAATCTATAACAGTCAAAGATACGGTTCCACCCGTCCCTGTTTTAAAGCCTTATTCAAATCTGGAATACCAGAAAAAGGAAGTGGTGGCTGCGGCCCCCGGGACCAAATCGGTTATTTTCAATGCTGCCGGAACAAAGCTTTATGCCATGAATCTGGAAGGAATGAGTGTGTATGAATTTGACCAGGCTACCCGAAAAGTGGTCCGGGAATTCAAGTTCACCCCCACCCGTGGCATGGGCTGGGATTATAATAAAAGCCGTCCGATTGCCTCTTTCCAGGAAAAACCGGTGGAAGCCTGCTTAAGTCATGATGACCAGATTCTCTGGGTCTCCCTACATAATGCAGAAGGAATTGTACCCATCTGGCTGAATGATTATTCCAAAAACAATGCCCCTGCCGGAACCCCTGCCGAACAAAAAACAAAACCGGTAACCGTGGTCTACCCGGGAACTGCTAAAAAAGATTCCTTCCGGGTGCCCCTGATTGAAACCGGTAAAACACCCAAAGTGATTTCCAGAACGGCCGACAGCAAATTCCTGCTGGTAAGTAACTGGCATAGCCGTAATAACAGTGTACTGGAAATGAATAAGGATGTTTATCCCTTTGGAAAAGTGATCAGCACCATTCCGGTAACAGCCATCCCCCGCGGAATTGTAGTGGATGATAAAAACAATAAATCTTATATCGCCGTGATGGGCGGCTCTACCATTGCAAGGGTGGATAATACCACATGGACTACCGATAGTATCCTGAATGTATGGAGCAGTCCGAGGCATGTGGTGATGGATACCAGCGGTCATATTTTTGTTTCCTACAACAGCATGGGCACGATTGCCTGTCTGGAAGCGGGAACCGGTAAAACGCTTTTTACAGCATCCACCCATTCACAACCCCGTACGATCATGTTATCAAAGAATCACAAATTTATTTTTGTGACTTGTTATACAAGCGACTATGTAGATGTGTATAAGATCAACGAAAACAGCTTTGAGAAAGTGGCATCTTTGCCCTGTGGCGGGCACCCGGTAGGTGTTGATGTATATGAGAACGATGAGGTGCTGGAAGCCTGGGTCTGCAGTTATAGTAATGGCGCGATTAATATTTATAGTTTCAGGAAGAAGTAGTTGGAATGTTAACAAGTTGGAAAGTTGATAAGTTTGGAAATTCACAATATTTGGATCAGTTGAGCACTTGCAGGTCGTCAGGAGATAAAGTGAAGAGTTATGAAATTTTCGCATTTACACGTACACACGCAGTTTTCACTGCTTGATGGAGCAGCATCCATACAAAACCTTTACAAGAAAGCGATTAAAGATGAAATGCCGGCACTGGCCATCAGTGACCACGGCAATATGTTTGGCGTTTTTGAGTTTGTAGCAGAAGCCTATAAACACAAGGATGAAAACGGAAAAGTAAAGGTGAAACCTATCGTGGGTTGTGAATTCTATATTACAGCCGACCGGCACCAGAAAACATTTACCAAGGAACAAAAGGATCCCCGGCATCACCAGATCTTACTGGCCAAAAACGAAGAAGGGTACCGTAACCTGATTAAATTAACATCACTTGGTTTTATAGAAGGGATGTACAGCAAATATCCCCGGATCGACAAGGAACTGATCCTGCGTCATCACAAGGGTTTGATTGCAACCACCTGCTGTCTGGGTGCCCTGGTTCCACAGGCGATTTTAAAAAAAGGAGAAGAAGAAGGCGAGAATGAATTCAAATGGTGGCTGAATATTTTCCAGGAAGATTATTATGTGGAACTGCAGAAACACGGGATGCCCGAACAGGAAAAAGTAAATGAGGTCCTGATCAAACTGGCCCGCAAATACAAAGTAAAGATCATTGCCAGTAACGATTCTCATTATGTAGAACAGGATGACTATAATGCCCACGACATCCTGCTCTGTATCAATACCGGGGAAAAATTTGCCACAGAAAAGCAACTGGATTTCACCGATGATGATGTGCATTCCAAAAACAAACGCTTTGCTTTTCCAAATGATCAGTTTTATTTCAAGACCACAGCCGAAATGAGCAAGGTCTTTGATCACTTACCCGAAGCCATTGATAATACGAACGAGATTGTTGATAAAGTAGAACTGCTCAACCTCACCCGCGATATCCTGCTACCGAATTTTCCGATCGAGAAAAAATTCCAGATTCATTCCAAAGAAGAAACCATCGGTAAAAACGTGATCAGTCCGGAAGCCCTGAATCAGTGGGAATACCTGAAGCATATCACCATGGAAGGTGCTGCCAGGCGCTACTCCGATTTAACCGATGAGATTAAAGAAAGGATCGAATTCGAATTATTCACTATTAAAACAATGGGATTTGCCGGTTACTTCCTGATTGTGGGTGATTTTATTAAAGCCGGCAGAGACAAAGGAGTATTCATCGGCCCGGGCCGTGGTTCTGCTGCCGGCTCCGTTGTAGCTTATTGCATCGGCATCACCAATATTGACCCGATTAAATACAACCTGCTGTTCGAAAGGTTTTTGAATCCTGACCGTAAGTCCATGCCCGATATCGATACGGACTTTGATGATGAAGGCCGGCAGAAAGTAATTGACTATGTCGTAGAAAAATATGGCAAGAACCAGGTGGCCCAGATTATTACTTATGGTACCATGGCCGCCAAAATGAGTATCAAGGATGTGGCACGGGTAATGGACCTGCCCTTGCCTGAATCCAATGCACTGGCCAAACTGATTCCGGAAAGACCGGGTATTGAACTGAAAAGAGTACTGCATGCCCCCATGAAAGCGAAGGAGGGCGAAAAATCACTGGAAGAAAAAGATGGCTTAGGAAACGATGACCTGGAAAATGTAAAAAAGATCCGGGAAATCTATAAACAGGAAAACACATTAGCCGGTCGTGTATTACATGAAGCGGAAAGACTGGAAGGCTCAGTAAGAAATACCGGTATCCATGCGGCCGGTATCATCATCGCTCCCCGTGATCTCATGGAGCTGATTCCTGTAGCGATTGCCAAAGATTCTCCGCTTTGGGTAACCCAGATTGAAGGAAATGATATTGAAAGTGCCGGCGTCATCAAGATGGACTTCCTGGGTTTAAAAACCCTGACCATTATTAAAAATGCCCTGGTCCTGATCAAACAGAATCACGGGGTTGAAATTGATATTGACCTGATCCCGCTGGATGATGAAAAGACATTTGCCCTTTACCAGCATGGATCCACCATTGGTACTTTCCAGTTTGAAAGTCCGGGGATGCAGAAATACCTCCGGGAACTCAAACCAGATAAATTCGGGGACCTGATCGCGATGAATGCCCTTTATCGTCCGGGTCCACTGGCCTATATCCCCAACTTCATTGATCGTAAACATGGAAGGGAAGCCATCTCTTATGACCTGCCTGAAATGCAGGAATACCTGGAAGAGACCTATGGTATTACGGTGTATCAGGAGCAGGTGATGCTGCTGGCCCAGAAACTGGCCGGCTTCAGCAAGGGTGATGCGGATGTACTGCGGAAGGCCATGGGTAAAAAACAAAAGTCGGTGCTCGATAAAATGAAGACCCAGTTCATTGAAGGCGCCACTAAAAAATTATTACCAGCAGAAAGACTGGAAAAAATATGGACCGACTGGGAAGCATTTGCCCAGTATGCTTTTAATAAATCGCATTCTACCTGCTATGCTTTCGTAGCATATCAGACAGCCTATCTTAAAGCACATTACCCGGCAGAATACATGGCAGCTGTGCTCAATAACGCCGGCAGTATTGATAAGATCACCTTCTTCATGGAAGAATGTAAAAGAATGGGATTAAAAGTACTGGGACCTGATATCAATGAATCACTGAAGGGCTTTGCCGTGAACAGTCGTGGGGAAATCCGTTTTGGATTAGGCGGATTGAAAGGTGTAGGTGAAGCAGCCGTAGAAGGAATCATCAGTGAGCGGCAGAAAAGAGGTTCTTTTACTACGATATTTGATTTCATCAAAAGAATCAATCATCGGACCGTTAACAAAAAAACACTGGAAAGTCTGGCCTATGCCGGTGGCTTTGATTGCTTTACAGAATTGCACAGGGCCCAGTATTTCAATATTCCCGAGGGAGAATCTGTGAATGGGTTGGAGAAAATCATCAAGTTCGGTCAGATTTTCGCCAACCAGCAAACCAATAATGCCCATACGCTTTTTGGTGACCTGCCGGTAAGTATGGAGATTCCTCCTCCCCGCCTTCCTGATTGTGAGCACTGGCCTTTGACGGTACAACTGGATCATGAAAAAGAAGTAACAGGGATGTTTCTGAGTGGTCATCCGCTGGATCATTATAAGTTTGAGATGCGCCATTATGGGGTGACCCCGTTAGCTGACTTCAATGAATTCAAAGAATCCATCCGGCTCCAATCCAATCCTGGCCGTCCATTTCGGATTATCGGATTAGTAGCCGAAGCACAACACCGGATTGCCAAAAGTGGTAATAAGTATGGCAATTTTGTAATCGAGGATTACTCGGGAAAGACAGAAATTGTTTTATTCAGTGAAGATTATCTGCGACTGACCCCTGTACTGCAACAGGGCAGCACCGTCTTTATTACCGGTTTTTTTAAGCCCCGGTATAACAGAGATGAATTTGAGTTCAAGGTAAATGGTGTTTCACTGGCCGAAAGCATGAAAAAAACCATGACCAAACAGGTCAATATAGAAGCTCATCCGAAGGACCTGACAACTGAAATGTTACAGTTCCTGGAGAAAAATTTCAGGGCATTTCCGGGAAAGGCAACCCTTCGTTTTACTTTATCTGAACCGAGGAACAAAATGAGGATCAGTCTGGTAGGCATGAGCGGCGGCATTGAAATGAATGAGGAACTAATCCAGTTCCTGGAACAGAAGCCAGAACTGGAGGTGCAGGTTCAGAGCGTCTGACGCTTATACCCCAGCCATCCCGTCAGCCCTTTCTGCCAAGTTTTGCACAAATTTGTGCCATCCCTTCAGGTTAAACAGGTTGGGCTTAAATTTGTCTCCCTAATATATCAGAAGACTTTAAAACAAAAACTAAATTGAATACAATGGCAAAAGAATTCACAGATGCAAATTTTAAATCTGATGTTCTCACCTCTGATAAACTGACCGTAGTGGACTTTTGGGCTGAATGGTGTGGTCCCTGCCGTGCGATCGGCCCGGTAATTGAAGAACTGAGCAAAGAGTATGATGGTAAAGTGAATGTGGGCAAACTGAATGTAGACCACAATCCGGAAGTATCCATGAACTATGGCATTACTTCAATCCCGGCAATCCTGTTCATCAAAGGTGGTCAGGTTGTTGACAAACTGGTGGGCGCACAACCGAAGTCAAACTTTGTAAAGAAGATTGAGTCACATATTTAAGCGATAGCTTAAAAAAAATTAAAACCCCGTCAGCGGCCTGGGCCCTGACGGGGTTTCTTTTTAATGCTTTACTCTCTATTCGTAGTAAATCCCATCAGCGGCCATTGACCCTGACGGCGATGTTCAAATTTTAATGCTTCACCTCCCCAATCTGGTCAGGGTTATGTTTATGCCTGAATAGTACGGTAAACAATAATGCCACAATTAATGCATAGGCAGCAAAACTCAGCCAGATATTCTGCCAGTCTTTATCAGATCCATTCACGGTAAAATATTTATCAATTACATATCCGCTGATCTTGCTTCCTAGGAACGCACCTACCCCATTTGTCATCATCATGAACAAACCCTGGGCACTGGATCTTATAGATGAATCGGTGGATGTTTCCACAAAAAGTGATCCTGAGATATTAAAGAAATCGAAAGCCATCCCATACACGATACAGGAAAGAATAATCATCCATAACCCGTCAGCCGGGTTGCCATAGGCAAACAGACCGAAACGAAGTACCCATGCCAGCATGGAAAATAGCATCACTTTTTTAATCCCGAATTTTTTCAGGAAGAAAGGAATGGTCAGGATGAATACCGTTTCCGATATCTGGGAAATGGACATGATGATGGTAGAATATTTCACTACAAAGGAATCTGGTCCATATGCCGGCACTTTCTTGAAATCATCCAGGAAAGTGTCTCCATACATGTTGGTCAGCTGCAGGGCCGCTCCCAGGAACATGGAGAAAATAAAGAAGAGGGCCATCTTGTATTTGGAAAATAGCCTGAAGGCACTCAGTCCCAGTTGCTCAATAATTGAAGCGTCTTTTGCAATGGATTTCTGCGGAGGGCATTTAGGAAGAGTAAATGAGTAAATACCCAACAGAATGGCGGCAACACCACCTATAATAAACTGGTTGGTATTGGCCTTACTGCCGGTCAGGTTGGTCGTCCACATCGCCACAATAAAACCAATGGTACCCCATACACGGATGGGCGGGAATACTTTCACTACATCAAAGTTTTCCCTTTTCAGAATAGTATATGAAATTGAATTGGATAATGAAATGGTGGGCATATAACAAAGCATGGCCGCCAGTATCACATAATACAGCGTATCTGCATCCTTTACCTGAGGAATATAAAACAGAATAGCCCCGTACAAAATATGAAGGATGCCATAGAGCCTTTCCGCATTCATCCATCTATCAGCGATGATTCCGGTCAGGGCCGGCATGATCAGGGAAGAAATGGCCAGGGTGGAGAAGATGGCGCCAAACTGGGCACCGGTTCCCATCCCGTTGGAGAAGAAATAAGTAGCAATAGTAATCAGCCAGGCTCCCCAGACAAAAAACTGAAAAAAGCTGACAAGCGTTAATCGCAGTTTCAGGTTCATAATTTTCAATTAATTAAAATGAAGATAAGGATTTTCAGGGTTGTCAGGTTTTCAAAAAAGGTCGGCTAACTTGCTGTAACTTTGCACTGTAAATCCGTGAATATGGTATCGCTCCCCGGCATCTCCCCCAGCCTGCAGGCTATCGCACAAAAAGTAAATAAGGGCCAAAGAATCAGTGATGAGGATTGCTTAGTCCTTTTCAATGAAGCCAGTCTTGGTTTTGTGGGCAGCCTGGCCAACCAGGTAAAAGAAAGGCTTCATGGCGACAAAGTGTTTTTCAACCGCAATTTCCATATTGAACCCACCAATGTATGTGTGTTCAGTTGCAATTTCTGCAGTTACAGTCAGCTTTATGCCAAAAGAGAAGATGGCTGGGAACTGAGCATTGACCAGATGCTTCATATGGTTAAAAAATACGACGGACAACCAGTGACCGAAGTACATATTGTAGGGGGAGTACACCCCAAAATGGACCTGGCATTTTTTGCGGATCTGTTAAAAGCCATCAAAACTCACCGGCCCGATTTGCATATCAAGGCATTTACAGCGGTTGAGTATGACTATATGTTCCGAAAAGCCAAAGTAAGCGTGGAAGAAGGGCTTCGCTTTCTGATTGCAGCCGGACTGAACTCGATCCCCGGTGGCGGGGCTGAGATTTTTCATCCCGAGATCCGGGAACAGATCTGTGCCGATAAAGTGGACGGGGATGGCTGGTTAGCGATTCATGAAAAAGCACATGAACTCGGACTTCCTTCCAATGCCACCATGCTTTATGGCCATATCGAAAAATTTGAACACCGGATTGATCATATGCGCCGTCTGCGGGAACTGCAGGACCGGACAAAAGGCTTCAATACTTTCATACCCCTCAAGTTCAGAAACATGGACAATGATATGAGCCATGTTCCCGAAAGCAGTCATGTGGAAGATATGCGGATGTATGCCATTGCCCGGATCTATCTCGATAATTTCCCCCATCTGAAAGCCTACTGGCCTATGCTGGGCCGGCAGAACGCCCAGCTCTCCCTGGCTTTTGGAGTTGATGATATTGATGGTACCATTGATGATACCACCAAAATTTATAGCATGGCCGGTTCAGAAGAACAAAGTCCGACCATGAGTACAGCAGAACTGGTCACCCTGATTCAGCAGGTAAAAAGAATCCCTGTTGAAAGAGATACCCTTTACCATGAAATCAAACAGTATCGCGACAACCAGCCTGACCCGGCATTGAATTAAAAAAGGCCGGCTCATTGGTGAATGGCCAGCCTTTTGCCGATACAATCGGAATATTTTTCTGAGTCAAACGAAGAAGCATAGCATGCTATGCTAAAAGCCTATCCCCGGATCAAAACAATGTTGGATTGCCCGGCTCTTCTTCTTTCTTATCTGCTGCTTCATCAGCACTTGCTTCCGGCAGATCATTCTCTGTAATCACCACTGTTTCCACCACTACTGTTTCCTCGGGTGTACTGTACACTTCTTCTATTCTTTCCACAATAACAGGTGCAGGAGTTGCTACTGGTTTGGGTGCCACTGCTTTTGGTTTTGGTTTTGGTGCTGGCTTTTTAACAGCCTTGGGTGCAGGGGCCGGTGCCTGTTTTTGAACGGGCTTCTTGACTACCTTCTTTGCTACCTTCTTTGCCACTTTTTTAGGAGCAGCTTTTTTAACCGCTTTCTTCACTACTTTCTTTGCAGCCTTCTTTGCTACTTTTTTAGCAGCCTTCTTTGCTACTTTCTTCGCCGCTTTCTTTACTACCTTCTTAGCGGCTACTGCCTTTTTCTTTGGCTTTGCCTTCACGACTTTCTTAACCGCTTTTTTTACTGCTTTCTTTTTAGGTGCTGCCTTTTTCTTTTTCGCGGGCCGGGCAACGGCCTTCTTCGCCTTTTTTTTAGTAGCCATAGTCAATAGTTTAAGGTTGATTGCAAATTTGAAACAGGGATAATAAAATTACTATTTGCTTTGATGTAAAGCAGCAATTCTTTTTAAAATAATCAGAAATTCCAGGATCAGCATTCCGGGAGGCTCAGCGGAACATTCACAGCCAGTCCACCGTCGGCGGTTTCTTTGTACTTATGGCTCATGTCGAGGGCAGTATCCCACATGGTTTTGATCACCGCATCCAGTGAAACTTTGGCATAATCCGGAGCGCTTTGTCTGGCCAATTGTGAGGCCGTGATGGCTTTAATGGCCCCCATGGTATTTCTTTCAATACAAGGCACTTGTACCAGTCCCCCGATTGGGTCACAAGTGAGTCCCAGGTGATGTTCCATCGCTATTTCCGCAGCCATCAGTACCTGCCGCTGGGTACCACCCATTACTTCGGTTAAGCCCGCAGCGGCCATTGCCGATGATACCCCGATTTCAGCCTGGCAACCACCCATCGCAGCGGACAGTGTAGCTCCTTTTTTAAAGATGCTGCCGATTTCAGCGGCTGTCAGCAGGAACTGGATGATCTTTTCCTCTTTGTTCCCATCACAAAAAGCAATATAGTATTGCAGTACCGCCGGTATAACCCCAGCTGCTCCATTCGTAGGGGCCGTTACCACCCGGCCAAAAGAGGCATTCTCTTCATTCACAGCCAGGGCAAAACAGCTGACCCAGTCGAGCGTATACGTAAAATCGTTACCCCCCTTTTGTAAGGCATCCAGCCAGCCATCATAATCGGAATAAGTTTGTCCTTTTAATAAACGTTTATTCAATTCAGCACTTCTTCTTTTAACCTGTAAACCTCCGGGCAGCATACCGGGGGTATGGCAGCCTCGGTACATGCATTCTTTCATTACCTGCCAGATCTGAAGCAGTCCTTTCCGGGTATCTGTATCCGGACGCCAGGCCTGTTCATTTTCCATCACCACTTCGTGTACTGCCATTCCTGTTTTAATACACCAGTGGAGCAGGTCATCAGCTGTATTGACAGGGAAGGACAAGGGAATCGGTTCTTTGTCGCTCCCGGTATCCCCTTCTTTTATCACAAAGCCACCACCCACGGAATACCATGTTTCGGCGATGGATTGCCCATCCTGCATATCGGCCAGGAAACTGACGGCATTGGGGTGAAAAGGGAGTGATTCGGTCATCAGGAAGGCGATATCTTCTTCGGGGTCAAAATCCACTTCATGGGACCCCATCAGTTTTATTTTTTTCTTCGTTGCAATATCCCGGATCTTGGTATCGATCTGGTCCACGGCAAATGTCACCGGATCATCGCCTGCCAATCCGAGTTGAACGGCGATATCAGTACCATGCCCTTTTCCGGTTTTAGCCAGCGAACCGTATAAAAGCACTTTTACCCCTTTTACATTATTCAGCAGGTTACGATCCTGCAGCATGCTGACAAAACGCTGGGCAGCACGCCAGGGGCCAAGGGTATGGGAACTGGAAGGCCCCACCCCTATTTTAAAAATGTCGAATACTGATATGGCTTCGTGAGACAATTAGAATAATTTATACTCAAAAATAGTTATCGGTTGCTGAATATCCGGAAAAGAAAAGCCCCGCATGGGCGGGGCTTCGCAGCAGGTAGTATTGGTTCTAAGAAAACTATTGGACATCTACGAGTTCCACATCAAAATACAGGATGGAATTGGCCTTAATGGAACCATTATCCCGGCAACCATATGCCAGTGATGAAGGGATGATCAGGCGGATAACGCCCCCTTTCTGAAGCAGGGATAACCCGATTTGCCAGCCCATGATCACACCACCCAGGTTGAAACTGATCGGGGTAGTGGTAGCCGAATCAAACACGGTACCATTGAGCAGCTTTCCGGTATATCTAACATAGAGAAGGGAACTATAAGTTGGAGCAGGGCCACTTCCCTGGTTCAGGATCTGGTAATACATCCCTGAACTGTGGCGGGTAGGCGTCATCCCGACAGTTGAAGCATAAGCCAGCATTTCTGCATCTTCACTTTCAACCGTCTTGGCCTTGCAGGATGTATTCTTCACGCAGCCGGATAATGCAAGGGCGACACTAATAACTGTAAAAAAAGACAGGATTTTCCTCATAAATAAATAATCTGTTTAGCAATAGACCCCAAAAGGGGCTGTTTAGCTGCAAAGATGCAGGAAATCAGTGGGATTTATTTTTCCGGAACAGCAATTCCCGGTAGCGTTGTTCATTCATTTCCCATTGGTGTCGGGAAGAGAAAACCACGATAAAAACGACCATCCCGATGATGGCCAGTATCACCACAAATAATAATTGGGTATTCACCTTAAGGGCTACGGCCGCTCCTTTGAACCAGCCAGCATACACATTCACCAGGATGGCGAGGGCCATTACCACTCCCAGGGGTAGTCCGGCTGCCAGTTTCCAGATCAGGCTTTTCTTTCTTTTTCGGTTTTCCTCCCAGTAAGCCAGGAACCTGTTTTCTTCATCGGTCAGTATCATCACACAAAGTTAAAACAGATTCAGCTCCCGGCACTTGCAACAGCGGGTCAAAATAGTTATCTTGTCCGTCTAATATCTCAATACCTTGAAACTGGCTCCCCTTTTTGCTGAATTTTTATTCACTCATCGTAAGCTCGACCTGCCCGGAATCGGCAGTTTTTTGCTGGATGAAAATGTACACCCCGACCTCGAACAAATCAAAGCCGGCAAAGAAACGGTTAGTGAGGGCATCAGTTTCCAGGCCAATCCCGGTATTAAGGAGGCACCCGAACTGGTGGACTTTATTGCCGCTTCAACGGGAAAAATCAGGGCCCTCGCTTCTGCTGATCTGGATTCAACGCTTGAATCGGCAAGACAGTTCCTGAATATTGGCAAACCCTTTTTATTCGACGGGATTGGAAGTCTCAGCAAACTGCAAAATGGTCAGTACGATTTTAAACCCGGCGCTCCGGTGATTGAAAAAGCCAACCCCAGATCAAGGGGTGAACAAACTGAGCAGGAAAGCAATACGGCAGCGGCCGAGGGTTTTAAGTCCATCTTTTATGCACCCAAGGTAAAAACCAATTACCGCAAGATTGTTTTTGTATTGCTGTTATTTGCAGGCGTTGGACTTGCCATCTGGGGTGGTTATAAAATGTACAAGAACAGTACTTCCGCTAGCAAAGAAACTGCCCAAACCAAACCGGAGGCCACCACTGAAACCAACAATGAGGATACACTAATCTTACCCGCCAACACGCAACCAAATACTACGCCTACCAATCCCACTGATACAGTCACTCAGCCCGTCAAAGCTCCTGTAACAGCACCCGTGATCAGCACCCCTGCCGGTAACTATAAATTTGTGGTGGAAACTGCCGATAAAATCCGCGGACTCACCCGTTATAATAAACTCAAAGGCTTTGGTCTCAATATCAAAATGGAGACCCGCGACTCTCTCAGCTTCAAACTGTTTTTTGTTTTACCAGCCATGGCAACTGATACCAGTCGTTTACTGGATTCTTTAAAGAGGTTGTATACACCGGCGGGGAGTAAAGCTTATATCGAGAGATAATTTAACAAATGAACAGAAGAACAAGGATTGATGAATGATGAAGGGAAGTGGCATAATTGTGCTGCAGGGAATAAGGCGTGTATAAAGAAGTAGTTCAACAGATGAACAGAAGAACAAGGATTGATGAATGAGGAAGGGAACAGGCGCAAGTGCTCCTATTCATCGATTATCAAGTATTATGTTTGAGCTGATCTATAGATCTACGAATGTAAAATCGATCTTCCTGATTTCTCTGATATTTTGAAATTCAGCTAAGCGAAAAATTCAGCAGCTACATTAAAGAAGGAATTAAAATAAAAAAGCCGAAAGATTACTCTTTCGACTTTAATGGGGGAGGGGGGGGGGGGGGGGGGGGGTGGGGGAGCTTTTGCAGGTCAATGAACATTCGCTCAATAAGATTTCATAATTCTAAAGTTAATTGCTGAAATAAAAAAAGCCGAAAGATTACTCTTTCGACTTTAATGAGGTCCCGAGCGGATTCGAACCGCTGTGGGAGCTTTTGCAGAGCTCTGCCTAGCCACTCGGCCACAGGACCCTATTTTTAGTCTGATTTTCACCCATTTGAATGAACCAGACCGCTTGTGAAGGGTGCAAAAATAAGCATATTTTTGATAATCAAACGCTTGACTTAAACTATTCCATATGAGCCGAATTGCCGAATCCGAACTGATCATCAATGAAAGAGGGGCCGTTTACCACCTGGACCTCCGCCCGGAAGAAATTGGCGGAACCGTGATCACCGTGGGTGACCCCGACCGCGTAAAAGAAGTAAGCAAATACTTCGATAAAATAGAAGTAAAAAGACAACACCGGGAATTCGTTTCTCATACCGGGACAGTCGGCAAGAAAAGAATTACGGTACTCTCCTCCGGCATTGGTCCGGATAATATTGACATCGTACTAAATGAACTGGATGCCCTGGTCAATATTGATTTCGATACCAGGGAGATCAAAAAAGAATTGCAATCACTCAATATCGTTCGCATCGGTACATCAGGCTCTTTGCAGGAAGATATCCCGGTGGATAGTTTTGTGGCATCCACACACGGACTCGGAGTGGACAACCTACTCAATTTTTACCGGCATGAACAAAACGAACAGGAAAAAGAATTACTGCAATCTTTTATAACGCAAACGCAGCTCCATAGTCAGATCGGTAACCCTTATATCAGTAGCGGAGCCGCTTCACTGATCAAACATTTTGTACAGGATTTCCACCAGGGGATTACGGTTACCTGTCCGGGTTTTTATGGCCCGCAGGGAAGAGTATTAAGACTCGGTGTCCGCAACCCCGACCTGATCAACCGGCTGACTGATTTTCGTTTTGGTCAGCACCGGATCACCAATTTTGAAATGGAAACTTCTGCGATCTACGGGCTGGGCAAATTACTGGGGCATCAATGTCTTGCAGTGAATGCCATTGTTGCCAACCGCGTGAAAAAAGAATTTTCAAAAGATGGTAAGGCAGCTGTTGAGCGGTTGATTGTGCGGTTTGTGGAGATTTTTTCGGAGAATATGTAGATTGGGGAAGGCAAGTGGCTAGTGGGGTTCGGCTAGTGGGGGTCGGCGAGTGGGGTTTGGGAAAGTGAGAAAGTTTAAATCTACAGACATGTTGAAATTATCGCACAAAAATCTGGATGTGTATCGATTTTCAATTCAATTATTAGAAGAGATTTATAAAACAACTAAGTCCTTTCCAAAAGAAGAACAATATACATTAGTGAATCAGTTAAGAAGAGCCGCAATATCTGTTTGCAGTAACATTGCAGAAGGTGCTTCCAGGTTATCCAAAAGAGAGAAAAAAAGATTTTATGAAATTGCCCGCGGTTCCCTTGTTGAAATTGATACACAATTAGAAATTTCATTAATTCTAAACTATATAGACAAAGAAAAACAACTGCTAATACATGCCATTTTAGAGCCTTTGTTTAAAATGCTCAGCAAAATGATATTGAACCTGAATACCCCTGCGAATAATTTAAATTCTTAGTCTACGATGAAAATAAGCTGACTAAGTCCATTCCTCTTATCCCCATCCTCCTACACCCAATTGGAGCCTAATGATACTTATTCTTCCTACTAGCCATCCCCTACTAGCCATTCCCTACTTAACATTCTTCGGCAAGCTCAGAATGACATATCCGAGGCCCGGGCGACACCCCTACTAGCCTAACCCTACTCACCATTCCCCTCTAGCCATTCCCCACTCGTAATCCCCCATTAGCCGATCCCCACTCGCCATTCCCCACTAGCCAAACCCTACTCCCCCACTCGCCATTCCCCACTCGCCGAACCCCAAAAAAATTCCTACATTTATTCCCAACATGATCCTCCAATTCAACAAATACCAGGGCACTGGAAACGATTTTATCCTAGCTGATAACCGGAATGGTGCTTATAGCAGTCTGACCCAGGAACAAATCCACCGTTTATGCGATCGCCGCTTTGGGATTGGCGCCGACGGACTCATGCTCCTGAACGAGAAGCCTGGTTTTGATTTTGAAATGAAATACTATAACGCCGATGGCCGGGAAGGCAGCATGTGCGGCAATGGCGGACGCTGTATGGTGAAGTTTGCTTATCACCTGCGTATCCATCGCGAACTGTACCGTTTTCTGGCCAGCGATGGGGTGCATGAAGCCGAGATCGACACAGATGGCATCGTTTCCCTGAAAATGAAGGATGTAAAAACGATCCGCAAATTCCAGAATGATTTTATCCTTGATACGGGTTCACCACACTATGTAAAAATGGTGACCAATGTGATGAACTATGAAGTGTATAAAAAAGGATACGAAATCCGTCATAGCAGGGAATTTGAAGAAGAAGGCATCAATGTGAATTTCGTAGAACAGTTAACCGAACCCGATAAAATTATTGTCCGCACTTTTGAACGGGGCGTGGAAGATGAAACTTATTCCTGCGGCACAGGAGTCACCGCTGCAGCGCTTGTTTGCTTTCACAATGAAAATGGTTTTAATGAAGTGGAAGTAAAAACCATCGGCGGACCACTGAGTGTGGAATTTGACCGGGTGGACGATAACCAATACAGCAATATCTGGTTATGCGGCCCGGCTGAAAAAGTTTTTGAAGGACAAGTAGACATCAAATGAGCATCATTCAAACCATACCCACGATCAGTGAAGCCTTATTGCAGGCCTCAGCAGTGTATACGCAATATTGTCATTCTATTCCCGACCATCAGTTCTTTGGGCAACCCGAAGGCAAGTGGTCACCTGCACAACAGACCAAACACCTGATCACTTCCACCAATATGGCAAGGCTGGCTTTTACCCTTCCCGGATTTATGGTAAGAATGATTGGTGGTAAACCCAACCGGCCTTCCCGCAGTTATGATGAACTGGTAAAAAGATACCATGATAAACTGGTCGGCGGCGGACAAGCCAGTGGCCGTTATATTCCCAAACCCATACCAGCCAGTACAGGGAGAGAAAAATGGCTCCGGCAGTATGAGACTTCCATGATAAAAATAGCAGGCACTATTGGAAAAATCAAGCAGGAAGAACGTCTGGATCAATACCTGGCCCCCCATCCCCTGCTGGGTAAGATCACCCTGCGGGAGCTCGCTTATTTCACCATCTATCACAGCCATCATCATTTGGATAGTATCCGGAAAATGACCGGAAGCTAACCGGAAACCAATATTTTAATACCCGGATTCCCACCCGGCACTTACCTTTGCTTGCCTTTTGAAACGATCCTAAAATTCAAGCCCTGGTACAGTACTTCAAAAATATCAGCCACCAGACCATTGAGATCGACAGCCCGGAAGCGGGTGCATGGATCAATGTATCTCCGCCTCTGAAACAGGAAGAATTCGACGAGCTCTCCTCTGAATTGGAAATCCCGATCGACTTCCTGACCGACTCCCTGGATATAGATGAAAGAAGCCGTTTTGAAGAAGACGATAATGTGCGGCTGATTGTAATTAAAACACCTACCGAGAATAATTCATTCAACGAAAGTGATGCCTACTATATCACTATTCCGATTTGTATTATCCTGACCCATAACCAGATTGTAACGGTGAATTCCTTTGACAATCCGGCGATCAAAAAATTCCTGAATACTTTTCCCAACCGCGATACAGAGAAGAAAAGCCTGATGGTACTGAAGATTTTTGAAAAAGTGACCCAGGCTTTTATGCAGTACCTGAAAGAAATCAATCAGCGGCGCAACATGATGGAGCAAAAACTCTATGCCAGCAGCCGCAACGAGGAACTCCTGGAACTGATGAAGATCCAGAAAAGCCTGGTGTACCTCGTCACAGCACTGAAGTCGAATGAAATGCTGCTGATGAAACTATCCAGAACCAATTTCTTAAAACTGAATGAAGAAGAGCAGGAATTCCTGGAAGATCTGATCGTTGATACTTCCCAGGGTCTGGAGATGGCGAATATTTATACCAATATCCTCAGCAGTACCCTGGATGCTTTTGCCAGTATCATTGCCAATAACCAGAACCAGGTATTGAAAAGACTGGCGGTGATCACCATTGTACTCACTTTCCCCGTTCTGATCGCCAGTTTATTCGGGATGAATGTACCCAGTGGCTTCGAACATTCTCCTTACGCCTTTTATATCGTGGCATTCCTCTCCCTGGGGATCGCCCTGATCATTGGCTGGTATTTTTTCCGTAAGAAAATTTTCTAAGCATGTTTAATCTCCGTGTGTACGGTATCCTGGTAAATGAGCAGCAACAGGTATTGGTGAGTGATGAATTTATCCGGGGGAATTATTATACCAAGTTTCCCGGTGGCGGACTCGAATTCGGCGAAGGCACCCGTGAATGCCTGAAAAGAGAATTCATGGAAGAAATGCAATTAGAAGTAGAAGTGGGCGACCATATTTATACCACGGATTATTTCCAGATGTCGGCTTTCAATCCCTCGCACCAGATTATATCTATCTACTATTTCGCCCATCCGCTGGAGGCAATCAGCGTACCCCTGAGAATTAAGCCCTTCGACTTTGATGAAGTCCAGTTAAATATTTATGCCGAAAAGCAGGAAACTGAAACTTTCCGCTTTATCAGCTGGGATGAATTTTCTCCTGATGCCGTAACATTGCCAATCGATAAAATAGTTGCAAAAATAATTAAAGAGAAAGGCTAGTTTTTAAGAAAAAGAAACAAGTCCAAAGGACCCCTATGGGGATACAAGATCCAAATAAATTACAATTTATAAGCTAAAAACACTGCTCAAATATTGGCCGGTTTTAAATTTTCAGGAGACGCCGACTCTTTATTCTCGACTCTTACTCTCCTGACTCTCGACTATCGACTCCTGACTCTCGACTCCTGACTATCGACTATAGACTACCGACTTTCCATCGCTGCCTTCTTCATCTCTTCCGCTTTCTCATGCCCCAGGTAATTTTCTATCCAGCCATGTACCAGATAAATAACAGGTGTCAGTAGCAGGGCTACAATGAATTTGTAAATATAATTCACAACGCCAACAGCAATAAATAATCCAAAGGGCCATACATAATCATTGGCCGAAGCATTCACCCGGGTGCCAATATAAAAAGCGATGAACAGCACTACAAAACTGTCGATAAACTGTGAGACCAGGGTTGACCCGGTAGCCCTTAACCAGATTCTTTTTTCACCCGTCGCTTTTTTGATCTTATGAAACACAAACACATCGATCAATTGCCCCAGAATAAAGGCGGTCAGTGAACCGATAATGATGAAGCCGCCCTGCCCTAACACACTGTTATAGGCTTTTGACATATCGGGTACGCCACTCCCCTGCTTACTGGTAATGAAAAAATCAGCCGGCGCCAGTTGCATGGCGCCATAAAAAACCAAAAAGGCAAATACAATCAAACCGGCTGTGAGGTAGGACAAAAAACGAACGCCCTTCATTCCGTAATATTCATTGATGATATCGGTCATGATAAAAACAACCGGCCATAATAACACACCCGCTGTGAGATTGATAGATAAATCATTTCCGAAAAGCCGGACATGCAGGGGCGGTATCCCCAGTGTTTTTTCCAGAGAAAATATTTTCACCCCGATGATTTCAGCAATCAGGGCATTGGCGATAAAAATGCCCGCCAGGATAATAAAGAGCCGGGTCGGTTTATTTTTGATGATAGTATGGATCATTGAGGTAGAATATGTAGTAAATAAGCACAATTAAAAAAAACACATTGGCACCAATCAGCCAGCCCGGAATCAGGGGCCTCATTTTCCTTTTCATCATTAACATCACGAGGTAACTGATATTGGTGGCCGGCAACAGCAAGCCTCCCATGGCATAACCAATGATGATGATGGTAGAAGAAAAGAGCTCATTGTTCTCGCTGCTGGTCATGGCCAGCACCAGCCAGACAAGAATACAAACGCCTGAAATGAAGGCCAGTCGCGATAAAAATAAAAGCCAGCGCATCGGGGATTTTCGTCTAAAATAGCATTATTTTGTCACCTTAATTTAACTGTAATCAGAATGAAAAACTCCCTGCTGAAAAAGGCCCTGCCCCACCTCATTGCTGTTGTTCTTTTCCTGGTTGTTTCCGTGTTCTTCTGCAAGCCGGTACTGGATGGCAATGTACTGAACCAGCATGACAATGTAGGTTGGAAAGGGATGGCACAGAATTCATTTGAATACAAGGAAAAAACAGGGCATTTCCCACTCTGGAACCCCAATTTATTCAGCGGGATGCCCAACTACCAGGTAGCGATGGAAGGCAAGAGTGTGATGCCTGATATGATTAAACTGCTGACCCTTGGAACCCCGAAACCTATCAACTTTTTCTTCCTGGCCTGTCTTTGCTTTTATATTCTTTGTCTCACGTTAAGCGTGAACCCGGTGATCGGGATGATGGGGGCTCTGGCTTTTGCCTTCTCTACCTATAACCCGGTGATCATTGCAGCAGGACATGATACACAGATGCTGGCCACAGCCCTGATGCCTTTACTACTGGCAGGAATCATCAATATTTATGAAAAGAAATACTGGCTGGGTTTTGCCCTTACCACATTCGCTGCTTATCAGCAGGTAGGGGTCAATCACCTGCAGGTCACCTATTATTTTTTCCTGGTGGCTGTTATCCTCAGCATTGCCTACCTGGTCAAATGGATCATTGAAAAAGACTGGAAACATATCGGCATTGCCGGTGCCCTAACTGCAGTGGCGGCACTGATCGCCATTGCCGGTAATGCACTGGTGCTGAAAACAACCGCTGAATATGCCAACTACACCATGCGTGGTGGTAAGGATATTGATATTTCAGGAGATTCAGTAACAGCGGCCAAAACCAAAGGACTGGATACTTCTTATGCTTTTGAATACAGTCTTGGCAAAGCAGAATCAGTTACACTCATCATGCCCAATGCTTTTGGCGGATCCAGTAGCAATGTGCTTGGAGAAGGCTCTCATGTAGCGAAGAAACTGATCAAGATGGATATTCCCGAGGCCAATGCAGAACAAGTGGCCCAGAGCATGCCAGAATACTGGGGCAAGCTCTCCACTTCCGGCCCAGCTTACCTGGGTGTGCTGACCTGTCTGTTCGGCTTACTTGGCTTTGTACTACTCAAATCTCCTTTACGCTGGGGACTGCTGGCTGCTACCCTGTTGGGGATGATGCTCTCCTGGGGTAAATACCTCCCGGGATTCAATACATTCCTGTTTGAACATCTGCCGCTGTATAACAAGTTCCGCTCCCCGGCTTTTGCACAGGTGATTCCACAATTTACAATCGGCATTACTTCGGTACTGGCCCTGCAGCAATTATTCTTTGGGCCCAAACTGCAGGCACCGGATTTTAAAAAGATTCTTTATACCATGGCTGGTTTGTTCGTCATTCTTGGAGCCATGTATATGACCCTGAGCTATCGTGCTCCCTTTGATGGTCAGATTGCACA
The DNA here is from genome assembly GCA_016720745.1 of Chitinophagaceae bacterium. GTDB lineage: Bacteria > Bacteroidota > Bacteroidia > Chitinophagales > Chitinophagaceae > JJ008. The sequence goes on from JADKKA010000022.1 coordinate 1,387,860, forward strand.
AAGTCTGAATGAACAAACGAAGAATGAGTCTATCGGCAGAGCTGTCATGGCTGGTTTGAAAGCAGACCGGCAGGCATTATTTGGAGGACAGTTACTACGTACCCTGGCTTTTTGTCTGCTGGCATTGGGTGTGATTTATTTATACTATAAGAACAAGGTCAGTTCACTTATTGCCGGAATGGTTCTGCTATTGATCAGCACTGTAGAAATTCTGATGGTGAGCAAGGATTACCTGAATGAAGAGAAAGGTCATTATATCGATAAAGAAGTATATGAGAGCAGCAATTTCGGCTTGAATACAATTGATCAGGAAATCCTGAAAGATAAGAATCCCAATTACCGCGTATTCAATATGGCAGGTACGGAAACCGGTGGCCCATTCAGCGAATCAAGAACCTCTTATTATCATAAATCTGTCGGTGGTTATCATCCGGCCAAACTGCGCACTTATCAGGACATCATTGAAAAATACCTGAATGTAAGACAACCGAATCCCGAAGTACTGAACATGCTGAACAGCAAATACATCATTGTTCCTGACCCGCAATCGGGCCAACCCGGATTGATTACGAACCCGGATGTATACGGCAATTGCTGGCTGGTGAAACATGTAGATGTGGTGAAGGACCGGGTTGCTTCTATTCAGGCATTGGGCAAAACCAATTTGAAAGACACGGCGATCGTGGATCAATCCTTTGCCAAACTGGTGACCCAGCCGCAATGGGATTCAGCTTCCGGTATCAGGATGACCAAATTTGATAATGATGCAGTGGAGTATGAAGCCAATTGCAATGGACCACAGTTTGCTGTATTCAGTGAAATATATTATCCATTAGGATGGAATGCCTATCTGGATGGAAATAAAGTAGAGTACTGCAATGTGAACTATATCCTGAGGGGCATGTCGCTTCCGGCAGGAAAACATACCATCCGCTTTGCATTTGAACCCGCTTCCGTAAAATCAGGAAAGTCGCTGGCCTTTATGGCTTCTATTGCGGTACTTCTTGCATTACTGGGTGGATTGTTTATGCATTACAGGAAATACTTCCAGAAAGCCGGCAAGACCACGGCTTAATGCCGATGAAAAAAATACTGGTGATAGCGCCTTATGCCTACCTGCCCTGGAAATCAGGCGGGCAGAAATTCATTGGGCAGTTCCTGGAATACCTGGGAAGGAAAACAGCATTAACGGTTATATCAGTTGCTGCCAACGACGCTTCATTAGCCACACAATACAAACTACTGCCATTACTTAAAAAAGGATTTTCCCGCTATTATGATTTCAGTCTGGTAAAAAAAATCAGTACACTCGTTAAAGAAGAACAGTTTGATGCCGTAATCTGGGAGCACCCTTACCTGGCCTGGCTGGCCTTCCGGGTTTGTAAAAAAACAGGGGTACGCACTTTATTTCATACCCATAATATCGAGTACCAACGATTCAAAAGCACGGGCCGCTGGTGGTGGCCCATATTGAAATGGTATGAGCGCCGATGCTTTAAAAAAGCAGACGGGATATTCTTCATTACACCTGATGACAAACAATTTGCCATCAGGGAATGGAAGATCAATCCTGCCCGTTGTTATGACCTTCCTTTTGGAATTGAATTGGGTGCTTATCCTGCCAACAGGCAAAGCAGCAGGGAAGCTATCAATCAATTGCATGGACTTTTACCAACGGATAAGATGCTGCTCTTCACTGGTGCCTTTAATTACAAACCCAACCTGGATGCATTACAATTTATTGTGGAGAAGATTAATCCCATCCTGATGAAAGAAGCAGGTTTCACTTACAAAATACTGGTTTGTGGAGGTGATTTACCTGCAGAATGGAAGGAACTCAGGGATGAGCTTTCACATCATATCATCTATGCCGGATTCATCCCAAGGATCGATTTATATTACGCTGCAGCAGATATTTTTCTGAACCCCGTTCTTAGCGGTGGAGGTATCAAAACCAAGATGGTGGAAGCCATTGCTTATGGGGCTACAGTGATTTCAACTGAAACAGGCGCTACGGGTATCAACAAAGCAGTCTGTGGTTCCAAACTGGTATTGATTCCGGATGGGGACTGGAACGCTTTTGCCAATGCGGTAGTAAAGTCTGGCCAGGAAAATCCCTCCCCCACTCCTGCTGCTTATTATCAGCAGTATCATTGGGAAGCCATTATCAGTGATGTCCTTGAAAAAGCTATCTGACGAGTTTTCCTGTGATCCGGAAAACGATAGATTTAATCAGGTTTCTAGTTGATTCCTTACCTGTATAGATCATTTTGAAAAAGAAGTAATACAATCCCTTCCCCTTTCGCAATCGCATGATCTCCAGCTCATGTTTCATCATGGTTTTACGAAGTCCCAGTTGTTTGGACAAGCTGGTGCTGCCGCTATTGATATGAATGATAGTTGTACCGGCAAAGAAAAGTTGCTGGTAGCCCAGATTCTTTATTTGTTCACACCATAATTGGTCTTCCCCATACATAAAAAAGCGACCATCGAGTTGCTGGCCGGGTAATTGGGCCAGTATTTTTTTAGGGAACATAAAAAAAGCACCGTTCAGCCAGTCTGCCTGCAGGTTGGTATCATGGCGGAAGTACTTGCCCAGCATTCTTTTGGCTCTTTTTGTATAGGGCATTAACAGAGGAATAAAGCGGAAAAGGTCCAGCAGTTCCCAACTGATGCTGCGGAAACGGCGGGCCGTGTACTGGATCCGGCCGTCGGGATAGGTCATCCGGCAGCTCACAACCCCTGCCTGGGGATTGGCCGCTAAATAATGAGCCGACAAACTGATACTGTCTTCCGTTAAAACTGTGTCGCTATTCAGCAGGAGAATGATATCACCGGTAGCGGCAGCAATACCCAGGTTATTCCCATAGGCGAAGCCCCCGTTTTTGTCGCTCCTGATCAGCCTGATACCCGGAAATTCCTCCAGGAACCGTCCCGCGTCACACTCGGCAGAAGCATTATCCACCAGGATGATTTCATAGCTGATTTCCTTTGTATACTGGATCACCGACCGGATACAATCGCTGGTCAGGCGGAAGCTGTTATAGTTGATGATGATGATGGAAACGGTCATACCCGGTTGGCCTAAATGGTGTAATATTGCAGCTTTAAACCCGGCAAAATTAATGTACCAGGAAATTACCCGTTGCAGGATCAGCGGCAGCACCAATTTAGTGAATGTATTATCATTGGGCGAACAATATTTAACCGGGGTTTTCCCGGCATCCAGGGAGCAGGCGGTCACCAAAGGACCGGTTGACATGGTTTGGTGCCCGGAAAGCGGTCTGGTCCAGATGAAACAATCTTATAGCCTGGATGAAATGTATGGCGACAACTATGGTTACCGTTCCGGTCTTAACCAGAGCATGGTGAATCACCTGTCCAACAAAGTAGCCATGCTGCTCCGCAAAGTACCTACCAAACCCGGGGACATCATTCTGGATATCGGCAGCAATGATGCCACTTCCCTGAAATGTTACCCGAAGGAATTACGCCGTATTGGCATTGATCCCACAGGGAAAAAATTCAAAGAATATTATACGGACGACATCTCACTGGTGCCAGATTTTTTCACAGCGGCCAATTTCAAAAAAATATTTCCGGATGATAAAGCCACAATCGTAACATCCATTGCGATGTTCTATGATCTGGAAGACCCGGTTCAGTTTGCTGCAGATATTGAAGCGGTGCTGGCCGATAATGGTGTCTGGCATTTTGAGCAGAGTTATTTGCCTTCCATGTTGCGAACGAATTCCTATGATACCATCTGCCAGGAGCACCTGGAATATTATTCACTGATTTCGGTCAAGTACATCCTGGAAAAAGCTGGTTTGCGGATTCTGGATATCGAGCAGAATGACATCAATGGTGGAAGTTTTGCGGTAACGGCTGCGAAAAAAGGATCCACTCTTCCGTCTAATGATGCGGTGATTAACTGGATGCTGGAAGAAGAGATCAGGATGGGATTGAACACGGAAAAGCCTTATCGGGAATTCGCAGAACGTGTGGAAGCACATAAAACAAGCCTGTTAGACCTGCTGGACCGGCTGAAAAATGATGGCAAAAAAATTATCGGATACGGTGCATCCACAAAGGGAAATGTTTTACTGCAATATTGCGGGATTGATACCCGCTACCTGGATTGTATCGCTGAGGTCAATGAGCAGAAATTTGGTTCTTACACACCAGGCACCCTGATTCCGATAGTATCCGAGGCAGAGGCTAAAGCCATGAAGCCCGATTATTTATTTGTACTACCCTGGCATTTCCGGAATAATATTTTGGGCCGGGAAAAGGAATACCGGGCAGGGGGTGGCAAGTTTATTTTCCCATTACCGTTTATTGAAATTGTATAAAATGGCAGAAACGATTCTGTTCATCAACCATCCTGAGAAGGAATGTGGTGTTCATCAATTTGGCGAGAATGTATATTCTGCAATCAGGTATTCAAAAGTATTCAATTTCCATTATTGCGAATGCAGCAACAGAGATGACCTTGAAAATTTCATCCGCCAGCATAACCCGTCTGCTGTCATCTACAATTACTATGGAAGTACGATGCCATGGCTAAACACTGGTATTACAAGAAAAATTCGTATCCCCCATATTGGAATCATACATGAAGTAACGCAGGACCGCGTAAATGAAGCCAATAAAACCTTATTTGATTTCCATATTGCTCCCGATCCAACAGTTTTACTAACCAATCCAATTGTTTTTAAAACAGGGCGATTAATCCCGGAATTTAAGGGGAAAGAAAGTAACCCTTCAATCACCACCATTGGCAGTTTTGGATTTGGCACAAAAGGGAAAGGCTACACTAAAATAATTGAAACAGTACAAGAGGAATTTGATGAAGCAACCATTCGTTTCAATATCCCCTTTGCCCGGTTTGGCGATGCGGCAGGCGAGGGCGCCCGTGCTTATGCTGAAGCCTGTCAAAAATTAATTAAAAAACCAGGTATTCACCTTGAAATCACTCACTCTTTCTGGAGTCAGAACGAAGTTCTTGATTTTCTTTCTGCCAATACCATTAATTGCTTTTTTTACGACGAAAACAAAAACAGAGGCATCTCCAGTGTGATTGATCTTGCACTTGCCGTTGACAAGCCCATTGCAATTACCAGGAGTAATATGTTCAGGAATATTTCAGACACAACCCCTTCTGTGTGCATCGAAGATCGTTCATTAAAAGAAATCATTCAACAAGGTACAGCACACCTTCTGCCATATAAAAAAGAATGGACCGCTGCAAACCTTTGCTGGGATTATGAAAGAATCAGCCGATCAGCTATTCAGCATTTTCAAAAACAATCTGCCGCGAAGAGCTCTCTGTTCTCGCTCATTGAAAAAACTCCTGCCAGAAGGATACTGCGAAAATTCAGAAGAATCGCTAACCGGTCAATCAATAAAGACAAATTAATGCTGGCAGCACGTGAGTCTGCATTAAAGAAAGAAACTTACAGCAGCTATAAAATCCCCTCCGACAGTTTATTATTCCGCGAATCTGTTTTCAACCGGATTCTTGACAACCAGGCAAGGGCGGAATATGATCAGGTCATTAAATTACTCTGCCAGTTATGTCCTGATGAAATGAGTCGCAAAATAACTGAAGCCAATATTCAACAGGCATTTGTTTTTGAAACAGTAAGAAACCTTTCTGCTCTATTCCAATCACCCCGGATCCTTTCTGTAGGCGCCTATGAGGATACAGCATTTATAGGACTACAACAACTTGGATTTACTGTAGAAGGAATAGACCCGGTTTTGAATTACGACCTAACAACTTATCTGAGTAAGCCCGGTGTAAAGGAACTTGGCTTTGATATCATATTTTCGACTTCCGTTATCGAACATGTAAAGGAAGACGATCAATTTGTAAAGGAAATTGCCAGCTTACTAAAACCTGGAGGTTTTGCAGTACTCACCTGTGACTATAACCAGAATTATAAACCAGGCGACAAAATCCCCAGAGTAGATTTCAGATTCTATACAAAAGAAGACCTGTCTCAAAGATTACCAGAAGCAATGAATGATTGCAGTATTTATGGTGAAACGAATTGGGATTGCCCCAAACCGGATTTCTGGTTTGAGAACATCAACTATACTTTCGCCAGTTTTGTTATTCGTAAAAAAGGCTGATTATCTAACCGGTGTCAGCCTGAATGATTCCAGAATATCATCTTCACCCTGCTGATCAATAGCAGTAGTAGCATATACTGACTCCGCGCCAATTTCTACCATTCGCCAGGTAAATGACAAATCATTTCCCAGATGTACAACCAGATGCATGGTATGTCCATCTTTCTTATCAAATTGCCAGCTGGTTCTGTGTTCTAGTCCATACTGGTCTGTATGAGTACCAGTTCCGTTTTTCTTAAACCGAAACTGCATTAAATCATAATTCACATTCGTCGTATTCTTGCTTCCCCTTATATAATGTGAATTTTCGCCTGAAACATTATGTATTAGTTCATCTACCTGCCAGGGCTGGCTGGTCAAAAGGTCAATTGTATTTGAAGAAGCAGCAGATTTCTTTTCAGCTTTATCAGGACAGCCAGAAAATCCTGTAACAGCCGCAACCATGAAAATTAAAATAGTTTTCATACCAAATTATTTCCAGTTCCTTCGATAGAAATTCCGGATGACCCGAAAAGACTTCCCAAATTTACCTTTTCTGAAAAAAATAAACCAATACTTTAACAGGGAGATCATTCTTGGCCTTAAATGCATGTGAAATTTTGCCCTGACAGCAGGAAATCCCCGATCCAGCACTTCGGTCACCATGTTGACAGCCGCAGGGATATCTTCATTTGTAGTTTCTATGATCAACTGATCATCCAATCCCCAATACCGGTGATCATATGCTACGGAGGCGAATGTAAATCCCTTCCCTCTTTTCAGGAATTGCAGCATGGGCAGTCGTTTTGCCCAATCAGTAGTAGATATCCATGTGATTCCGCTTGAACATCCGATTAAAAGGCTGCAGTATTTTGTCAGTTCGGCATTTTCCCGAAGGCTCAGCTCAGCTGCAATGGCCATCCTTGGCGGAAGGTTCGTCAGTTTCAAATGAGTAGAAAGTATAATAAAAACATCTTCCCTTCTTTCAATCAACCGGCGGGCTAGTTCTAATGCCCACTCAGGTGTTACAAAAGATTGTCCGCTAAAGGAAGAGCATTCAAAAAGTATTACATGCCGGTATGCCGATAATTGATGGGCAGCAGCAAATGCAGCCACTCTTTTAATTTCATCTTCCCTCAAACGCAGCACCGGCCTTGCATTGACTGTAACAGGATGCGGATAGGCATTGTAAATGGTGCTCCGGGTGGTTCCATCAAACTGGTGCACATTCGTCGGATAGATCTGCGTGAAAAAAATTTCATCAAAATCTCCGCTCTCCTTTCTCTGGCGCGCTTCAGTTTCAAACCGATACCAACCTTCCTTTTCTGCTTCCTTTTTATTGTTCAGTTGAATTTCCCAAACAGCATCTACATCCGGATTTCCCTCGATCACACCGCGACAGAGATTGCTAATGGCCCAGGTGAGGTGACACCCAGGATAATCTTTTTTGATCTGCTTTGCCAATACTGTTGCCATCAGGCAATCGCCATTGGCTACCAGCATACCCAGTAATATTTTTTTGCCGGAATTCTCCATCAGCGGGCAGGTGCAGGTTTGAGCATCATGACTGCCAGTTCATTGATATCTGTTGCCGGTTGCCAGCCGGTTGATTGTAAAAGATATGAATCAGAAAGCATCCGCCGAAACTCAGCTTTAAAATTACTGTTCAGTTGTACAAAGTCTTTCCAGTTTTTATTCATCATCCCAAAGCAGATTTCCAGCCATTCTTCAACGGAATGCGCCTTCCCTGTGCCGACGCAGGCTTCATAAAACTGGTCCTGATTCACCAGTTGAAAAATCCCTGCTGCAATATCACCGGAATAGCCAAACTCTTTCTCCACTGTAATATCACCTACTGTCAGATGGACCGGCTGTCCCGCTGCTGCCGCAATGGCTGCATCAGCTATTTTCCGGTTCAGATGACTGGTGGAACGCAGAGGACTATCATGGTGAAAAAGGTAACCAGTATAGGCTTTTACCCCCTTCGTACGGTAATAGCGGGCAGCATAAACAGATTGAATCCTGGCCAGAGAATAGGCATCCCTGGCTTCAAATGGAGTTTGTTCATGAATAGGATCACCATTATTGCAAAACTGTAACCCACTACCGGTAATAAAAACACGGGAGGAGGGTGAATGATTTAAAACGGCTTCCAATACATGCAGGGAGCCATTCACAATCGTCTCCTGGTGCTCAAACAACAATTCATGGCCTGTTTTTGACCGGGCGGCCAGGTGAAAAACATAATCTGGTTGAAGTTCTCTCACCAGTGCATTTACCAGTGACTGGTCTGCAATTGAACCTTGTTGCCAGGGTCCCGGGGACCGGGAAACGCCTGTAACTGTAATCTGTTTCGCCAATAGCAATTTTTCCAGGTAGTATCCATCCTGGCCATTGATTCCGAATATAATGGCTCTGCTCATGCTTGATTTTTACGGGTGACCATAGATTGAAACTGCCGGTCAATCGCGTCAATACATTTATTCCTTTCCAGGTTCAGTACAGCGAGTTTTTTGACGACTACATCTTTTTCGGCAGCATCTACTTTTTCGAATTCATACACTTTCTCCTGTTCATGCCAGAGGTCACAGTTTACACGCGCCAGTTCAGCAAAAACTTCTCCGATAGCACCTCCTATTTCACGGGTTTCATTCCCTTCCTTTTTGTATACTTTATTGGCAGAAAAAGTCAGCCGGTCTGCCGGAATATTCCCATCCACGGCATCTTTTACAAAACCATTAATTTCTTCCTGTAATTGCTTTTCCTGGCTGGTCAGGCTTTGAAGCCGGGCCTCATCTTCCGTATGATACTGCTTCAATTTAACGATTGTGAGCTTATCGCATAAGCTACCGAGCGTTTCTGCCATTTTTGAGGAGTTAATACCTGCAAACTTAGCGGCAAATAAAGTAAGGTACAAAATTGTATTTTTGCGCCGGTCAACACTACCAAGACATGAAAAAAAAGGCGTTAATAACAGGGATTACAGGACAGGATGGAGCTTACCTGGCAGAATTGCTCTTGCAAAAAGGTTATGAAGTTCATGGTATCCGCCGAAGAGCATCACTGATCAATACCGACCGGATTGATCACCTGTACCGGGATATACATGAGGATGATGTACGCCTCTTTTTGCATTATGGGGACCTGACCGATGCCGCCGGCATCCTCCATATCATACAAAAAGTACAGCCAGACGAGATTTACAATCTGGGTGCGATGAGTCATGTCCATATCAGTTTCCAGACCCCGGAATACACTGCTAATGTTGATGGTGTTGGCGCACTGAGGATTCTGGAAGCAGTAAGGATCCTGGGCTTGGAAAAAAAGACTCGTGTTTACCAGGCATCTACTTCTGAACTATATGGATTGGTGCAGGCAATTCCGCAAAATGAAACTACTCCTTTCTATCCCCGCTCACCCTATGCAGTGGCCAAACTTTATGCTTACTGGATCACAGTGAACTACCGGGAAGCTTATGGCATGTTTGCCTGTAACGGGATTCTTTTTAATCATGAAAGTCCGGTAAGGGGAGAAACTTTTGTAACGAGAAAAATCACCCGGGCCGTTGCAGAAATTGTGCTAAAGAAAAAACAAACGCTGTTTCTGGGCAATCTGAATGCAAAAAGGGATTGGGGACATGCCAGAGATTATGTGGACGCCATGTGGCGGATCCTTCAGCAGGATATACCAGAGGATTTTGTGATTGCCACAGGCATCACGAATACAGTGAGGGATTTTGTGATCAAATCATTTGCGCATTGTGGCATTGAGCTTCGTTTCGAAGGAAGCGAGGAAAGCGAAAAAGCTTTTGTCTTAAAATGCAACAACCCTTTGTACCAGCTTCCGGAAGGCCAGGAAGTGGTAGCTGTTGATCAACGGTATTATCGTCCTACTGAAGTAGATTTATTGCTGGGGGATGCAACAAAAGCCCGCGAGAAATTAAATTGGGTTCCCAGCTGCACTTTAGATCAGCTGATCACTGAAATGATGGCATCTGACATTAAACTGTTCAGCTAAACCATTTTCTTATTCCGGAATACCCAATTGCCTCAGTACTTCACGGTAATTAGTGAAATCAATACTGCTCCTACCCCCTAAAACTCCACCGGGGATCATGATGTACCGGTATTTATTGGTTGATGACATGGACGTATTGTTGGTCTCTATTTTAATATTGCCTACAGAATACTTTGGATTATGGCTATATGTAATACTACCCACAACTTCTGTAAAAGGCAATTGACGCACATGTCCCGCAGTGTCTCCCAGAACAGCCCAATAAACATGTACTGCACCTCCGCTTAAAATAGACTGTGTTAATGAGGTAGTAGGGATATTATTAAAGGCCAATCCGGTACTTCCATCTATTGCCCATGTGGATCCATTGGTCCACCTGGAGTAAATCACATTGGCAGTGCCTACAGGTCCCTGAGGACCTTGTGGACCCTGTGGTCCCTGAGGACCTGTGGGACCCGTTGGGCCTGTTGGTCCTGTTGGACCTGTTGGTCCTGTTGGACCAGCCGGGCCTGCTGATCCTGCCGGACCTGCCGGTCCTGCGGGGCCGGTTTTTTGGCAGGCTATCATAGTTAATGTAAGAAAAGCAAAAAAGCAAAAGGCTATAAGATTGACTCTTTTCATAAAAGTCTAATTTATTTTTTACCGTAAAACAAAAATCTTAGCAGATGTTGAATAATTACCGAACTGTATTGAAACCAGGTAGTTGGTGTAATTTCTTAATCTGATTGGCAAATCCATCCGAATAATATTCTGACCTTTCATAAGTCTTCTAGGGGACAATACATACTGAACAGTCCCATTCATATCAATTATATTAATTGTAGCAACATCGTCAAAACGGGCCTCAATATCTAAAAAGAAGGTCCCAGTAACTACGGGATTGGGATAGACTCTAAATTGATGTTCCATTACGGCATCACCACTTATAGAAGGTCTTGAACTGCCAAGAGGTTTGGGTTGACAATAAAAACAGAGTGTGCCGGTAACCGGAACAAAAGTTGATGTACTTACTGTGATAACAGGATTATTGATTGTTACATTTCCCAGCGATACAACATCCGGAGTTGGTGTGCTATTCGAAGCTGTCAATACTGTAACATCAGTTGTATTGATTCCTGAACAGTTTCCTGCATTTCCAAGACTATCGAACCGAACTACGTAAACTTCATTACTATCCAGTGGTGATCCGCCTGGCGTATTATTATAACCTACTGCAGCGTATCCACCTTCTAACAACGGCATCACATTGTTGATGAATTGCTGACCGGGCCGTACAAACTTTTTAGACCATGCAAGGCTGCCATCAGGGTTCACATTACTAATGTACAAATCTGAATTACTGGTATATTCACCATTGACAGTAATAAAACCTCCATCTGCTCTTGGGTACCATCCAAAATCCAGGTTCTGTGTACCGGGAATTACCATCTTCCTGACATTCTGCACAGTTCCATCAGCTTGCAGATTCCACACAAAATTCTGTTGATTTACTGTGTTAAACCCGTCCATTACTAACCCCAATACCTGAAAACCAGACCCATTTTTTCTGATCCGGTAAAATTGTGTACTCCGGTTCTCTCCATCATAACCTCGCATCCACTGAATATTCCCATTCAGCTTATCCAATTTCATTACATAGCTGTCATAGTTCGAACCATTCTGGTAAAACCCTGCCACCACTACTGACCCTCCGTCTTCCGTAATCCCCCATAGCTGATCAGACCCGCCATTCCCATACTGCCTGCTCCATATAACATTTCCTGAATTATCCGTTCTAACAACAAATCCTTCAGCCAACCCTGCCGTATACCTATGTGTACCGCAAAACACATAGCCTCCCTCTGAAATCTCTACCACATCAAATCCAATATCCCCATTCACATTTCCATCTCCATATTTCTTTGACCACTGAAGATTTCCTGATGCATCTGTTTTAACAAGCCATGCATCTCCAGCCGTATTCCCATAAGACTTAGTTTGACCAATCCCAAGAAAACCATTGTCACTCGTCCGGATCACAGCCTGAAAATAATCAAACCCGCTTCCGCCAAATGCCTTACTCCAACTGACAGTCCCCTTCTTATTCACCTTCATCAATAATCCGTCGTAACCACCGTTCCCATAACTCAGGGTCCTGCCCCCGACAACATAACCACTATCCAACGTAGGTGCCAGATAAAAACCGTAATCATCTTTATTCCCTCCAAATACCTTCTGGTAAAATGAAATGCCGTTTGAACAGAGACTATCTGGTGGCACAACTACATTGATGTTTTCGTGGCAATAATAACAAAGTGTATTACTAATTGGAATAAAGGAAACCGAACCTGCAGATATTACGGGGTTATTGATTGTTACATTTCCCAGCGATACAACATCCGGAGTTAGTGTGCTATTCGAAGCTGTCAATACTGTAACATCAGTTGTATTGATCCCTGAACAGTTTCCTGCATTTCCAAGACTATCGAACCGAACTACGTAAACTTCATTACTATCCAGTGGTGATCCGCCTGGCGTATTATTATAACCTACTGCAGCGTATCCACCTTCTAACAACGGCATTACATTGTTGATGAATTGCTGACCGGGCCGTACAAACTTTTTAGACCATGCAATGCTGCCATCAGGGTTCACATTACTAATGTACAAATCTGAATTACTGGTATATTCACCATTGACAGTAATAAAACCTCCATCTGCTCTTGGGTACCATCCAAAATCCAGGTTCTGTGTACCGGGAATTACCATCTTCCTGACATTCTGCACAGTTCCATCAGCTTGCAGGTTCCACACAAAATTCTGTTGATTTACTGTGTTAAACCCATCCATTACTAACCCCAATACCTGAAAACCAGACCCATTTTTTCTGATCCGGTAAAATTGTGTACTCCGGTTCTCTCCATCATAACCTCGCATCCACTGAATATTCCCATTCAGCTTATCCAATTTCATTACATAGCTGTCATAGTTCGAACCATTCTGGTAAAACCCTGCCACCACTACTGACCCTCCGTCTTCTGTTATCCCCCATAGCTGATCAGACCCGCCATTCCCATACTGTCTGCTCCATATAACATTTCCTGAATTATCCGTTCTAACAACAAATCCTTCAGCCAACCCTGCCGTATACCTATGCGTACCGCAAAACACATAGCCTCCCTCTGAAATCTCTACTACATCAAATCCAATATCCCCATTCACATTTCCATCTCCATATTTCTTTGACCACTGAAGATTCCCTGATGCATCTGTTTTAACAAGCCATGCATCTCCAGCCGTATTCCCATAAGACTTAGTTTGACCAATCCCAAGAAAACCATTGTCACTCGTCCGGATCACAGCCTGAAAATAATCAAACCCGCTTCCGCCAAATGCCTTACTCCAACTCACAGTCCCCTTCTTATTCACCTTCATCAATAATCCGTCGTAACCACCGTTCCCATAACTCAGGGTCCTGCCCCCGACAACATAACCACTATCCAACGTAGGTGCCAGATAAAAACCGTAATCATCTTTATTCCCTCCAAATACCTTCTGGTAAAATGAAATGCCGTTTGAACAGGACGTATCAGTCCCGGTAGGTATACCACCTGTTTGTGCAAATACCTGTAACTGTATTAGGAGAAGACAGAAAATACAGTAAACAACAGGTTTACTTAATTTTCGCTGCATTGGCTGATTCGGTTTTCTTAAAATTAAAAACTTATTGCCCAAAAAAGTCAAAATACAGGCAAATAAATTCAGGAAATGAGCTCAAGAAAGCGGGTCATCCCCTTTCTTTTTTGATCATCAAGGTGATAGCTCAGATGAAGTTTGTAGTATTTTTTTAACTCATAAAGGGGATATTCTGTCTCGGCCACAATTTCATCAATAAAACTCAGGCCTAAGGCGTTAGCGTCATCAAATATTTTGATAAAATCTTCAGGCAATTTCCTTTTACTGACCCAGACTGCAAATACAAAAGGCAAACCTGTGATGGCCCTCCATTCCGAACCAAGATCATAAATAAAAGTGGATTGCCTTCTTTGTTCAAATGCACGGTCACCGATCACCAGTCCGGCAGTAGTACCCCTGATTTCTGCCCTGTAATTTTCATTATCTGCCTGCACAATCTCCGGATTGATTCCCCATGATTCTTTCATCAGGTATTTCAACAGAGAAACGGAAGTCCGGCTTTGATAGTCCAGATATACTTTTTTGATTTCATGTAGCGGAACCTCACTGAAAAGTGCCACAGAAGCTATTTCTCCTTCGGTACCGATACAATAATTGCCCACTATTTGATATTCAGGCATCTTATGCAAAACAGCCACCGGAACCAGTCCCAGGTCAATTTCATCCTTCATCAGTTGTTCGGCTACCCTGGCGGGATAATCCCCGGATAAATCAATTAGATCACTAACAGGAGGCCGTTGCAAACCATAAAGCAGTGGTCTGGTATTCAGATAATTGACGATTCCAACCCGTATCTTCTCCAATTCGGTTAAATTTGTGGCGCTAAGTTATGCAGGGAATCAGAAATACTACACAAGAAATTAACTACCCGAAAGAATAATCAAAATGGAATTAACAGCACTCACTTCGATATCAGCAGTGGATGGAAGATACCGCAAGCAGGTACAACATCTGGATGAATATTTTTCAGAATACTCCCTGATGAAATACCGGGTGCTGGTGGAAGTGGAATACCTTCTTTTCCTGGAAAAAAAGAAATTATTTAAACTGCCAGGAAAAACTGTTAAACATCTGCAGAAACTGGCAGCTGATTTTGGCCCGGAAGATGCCCAGGAAATCAAACAAATAGAATTTACCACCAACCATGATGTAAAGGCAGTAGAATATTTCCTTAAGAATGAACTGGAAAAATGTGGTGGTGCCGAAGGAAAAGAATGGGTGCATTTCGGACTGACATCCCAGGACATCAATAATACGGCCATCCCTCTATCCTGGAAACATGCCATTGAATACGAATACCTGCCCTCCCTTCTCAACCTGAATTCACAACTTAAACTGCTGGCCAAAGAATGGAAGGATATTCCGATGCTGGCCCATACCCATGGACAGCCTGCCAGCCCTACCCGGTTAGGCAAAGAAATCATGGTATTTGTAGAAAGAATCCAGAGCCAGATTGAGCAGTTTATTGGCATTCCATTTACCGGAAAATTTGGTGGCGCCACCGGCAACTTCAATGCCCATCATGTGTCATTTCCAAAAAACGATTGGGTAAAATGGGGAAATGAATTTGTTACAGCACTTGGATTGAACCGTCAGCAGCACACTACTCAGATTGAACACTACGACAATCTCGCCGCACATTTTGACTGCATGAAACGGATCAACAATATCCTGGTTGATTTTTGCAGAGATATCTGGAGCTATGTTTCAATGGAATATTTCCGCCAGAAAACAAAAAAGGGAGAAGTGGGTTCTTCAGCTATGCCACACAAGGTGAACCCAATAGATTTTGAAAACGCGGAAGGCAACCTGGGAATGGCCAATGCCATTTTTGAATTCCTTTCTGGCAAACTTCCGGTTTCAAGACTTCAACGTGATCTTACAGATTCAACAGTTCTTCGGAATATCGGCGTACCATTCGCCCATACCATTATCGCCATCCGCTCGATCGAAAAAGGACTGGGCAAACTGGTGATCAATGATGCCAAATTATATGAAGACCTGGATAATAACTGGGCCGTGGTAGCGGAAGCGATCCAAACAATATTGAGAAGAGAAAAATTCCCCAATCCCTATGAGGCACTAAAGGCACTGACCCGGGGAAATAATAAAATAGACAAAAAAGCCATTCATCAGTTTATAGAAGATCTGAAAATTAATGAAGACCTGAAAAGGGAATTGAAAAGGATTACACCACATAATTATACAGGTGTTTCACCGAAGGACTAATTTCTCCTCACCACAAAAATTATCAACTCCTTCCCCTCTTCCATTCTGGTGCTGTGGTACACAAAGCCGGCTTTGAGCAGGACTTTCTGAGAGGCAATATTGGGTGTTTCCGTAACCCCGTATATTTCGGGAATCGTACTGTGCTGCAGGAAATAAGCCAGACCAGCCTGTGCCAGCTCTGATGCCAGTCCGCGTCCCCAAAACTCAGGTATAAAGGAGTATCCCAACTGGGTCTTCAATGGATCAAAAGGTATCGGGATGATGGCAAATGATCCAATGAAACGACCGCTGACTTTTTCTTCTACGGCCCACCTGCCATTATGAGGAACAGAAGGACCGAGAGCAATAATCTGCTCCAACTGGTGATCACTTTCCTCCCGGGTTTTAACCGGACGGATATACCGCATCACTTCCTCACTGCCGTTCAGCAGGAAAAAATTTTCTTTATCTGTTACCAACAGATCGCGGACCAGCAGCCTTTCAGTTTCAAAAGCAAACATGCTTATTTGTGGATTTCAGAGGTGAAGTGAAATTCAATATCTGGATTGTTCGATTTCTCCGTATTCAAAAACCATTCACTCTGTGCCAGGTAAACCGGATGACCATCCTTATCCTCCCCCGCATTCGCCTGCTTGAACCGCAGGAAATCCTGCAACTTACCCGGATCATTACTGGTGAGCCAGCAGGCTTTGTAAAAAGGCAGGCTGTTAAACACCACAGAAGCGCCATACTCGTGCAGCAAGCGGTACTGGATCACTTCAAACTGCAGTTCACCCACACAACCAATGATTTTTTTATTGCCGCCAAACTGGGTAAATAACTGTGCCACCCCTTCATCGGTCAATTGCAGCAATCCTTTTTCAAGCTGCTTTGTTTTCATGGGGTCCTTGTTCACGACTTCCTTGAATATCTCGGGAGAAAAAGATGGAATCCCGGTAAAAAAGAAATCCTCTCCCTCCGTAAGTGTATCCCCGATTTTAAAATTACCCGTATCAAATAAACCTACCACATCTCCGGCATAGGCATCTTCAATAATACTTTTATCCCTGGCCATAAATGAATAAGGATTGCTGAACCTGACTTCCTTATCCAGTCTTACATGATGAAAGTATTTATTCCTTTCAAATCGTCCGGAGCAAACCCGGAAGAAGGCAATCCGGTCCCGGTGTTTCGGATCCAGGTTGGCATGTATCTTAAAAACAAAACCACTGAGTTTATCTTCCTCCACATCCACTTTTCTTTTGTTGGTATCCCGGCTTCTGGGAGTGGGTGCTATCTGGATAAATGTATCCAGCATTTCCTTTACCCCGAAATTATTGATCGCTGACCCAAAGAAAACCGGTGCCACTTTTGCGGCCAGATAGTCTTCCACACTCAGCTCTCCGTGTACCCCGTCCACCAGTTCCACATCTTCCCTTAACTGAGCGGCATCCCGATCACCGAGTTTGGCATCGAGGATATCATCATGGATATCTGCGATGGCAATACTGTCTTCATCCGCTTTTGTATTGGCCGTAAACAATAAAAGATTTTTGCTATGCAGATTATAAACACCCTTGAAATCCTTTCCGCTATTGATCGGCCAGGTCATTGGGTGAAGAGAGATAGATAATTCTTTTTCGATTTCTTCCAGCAGGTCAAAACGGTTCTTGCCATCCCGGTCCATTTTATTCACAAACACAATCACCGGTGTATCCCGCATCCGGCAAACCTCCATCAAACGACGGGTCTGCTCCTCTACCCCATTCACACTATCCACTACCAGGATCACACTATCCACTGCTGTCAGCGTTCGGTAAGTATCTTCTGCAAAATCCTTGTGACCGGGGGTATCCAGCAGGTTGATCAGTGTGCCGTTGTATTCAAAACTCATGACCGAAGTAGCCACAGAGATTCCTCTTTGCCTTTCGATCTCCATGAAATCACTGGTCGCATGTTTCTTGATCTTATTGCTTTTCACAGCCCCCGCCACCTGGATGGCACCTCCAAAAAGGAGGAATTTCTCCGTCAGGGTCGTTTTACCTGCATCGGGGTGACTGATAATCGCAAAACTGCGGCGGCGTTGTATTTCGTTGTGAAATTTCATGATTCAAGAGGGTTCTTATTTCCGGTTAGGCTGTCAGTAATTTAAAGGACCAGAACCGGTTTTTAAGTCCGCAAAGGTAAGGTAAAGCAGGAGCTTGATAATAGGGATTAAACGCCGGGTTTCTGCTCCTGCCGCTGAAAGTCGAAATCCACAGCTGCCGCCATCGCATCCCGCAGGGCCAGTTTATCCCGCATATAATTGAAAAAAGCAGCCGCTATAAATGCCAGTAATGAAAAATAATACCAGATCGTGAATTGTATTTTGATCAGTCCGCCTATATCCAAACCCAGCTGATCATCACCCAGCTTTTTTCCGGATGTGAGACCCTTCATTTCAATTTTATACTGTATCATCACGGCAATCAGCATCAATGCTGCCAGGATACCGGCACACATCCCGGCCATCGACCGCCAGCTAAAGGCTGAAAAAGCAATACCCAGACCAAACAGACCGGCAGCCAGGGCAGCAATGGCAAAAATATTCGGACCTTCTTTCATTAAACTGTCGAGTTCTTTTTCACCCTTGCCTGTTCTTTCTTTCAATTCATTTTTGGCCCAGCTGCCTGAAATTTTCCAATGACTACCTGTGGCCAATCCTATTCCGGAATTTCCAACAATCGCCATATTGCCACATTTAAGCTCAATGAAGGGAAGCAGGAATAACAGGAGCCCGACCGTAAATGCGATCGTGCTGTTATGCCTGCGGCGATAAAATTGATGATCGCTGTATACGTTGACCTGATTACTGATTACCTGCTCCATTTTTTCCGAATTGCACGCAATATTAGGCAATTGGCTGCTGATGGCATATTCCCATCCAAATCGGGTGTTTGACATTACCTTTGTGCCATGATTCGCCGCTCGCTGGAAATCGTTGGAAGTAGTTTTAAAATGGCACTGCAGGAATTGTGGAAGAATAAACTCCGCACTTTCCTGTCCCTGTTCGGGATCACCATTGGTATCTTCTGTATCATTGGCGTGCTGGCCACCGTGAACAGCCTGGAACAAAATATACAGAACGAAGTGAAATCGCTTGGCACGAATACTATTTACATAGACAAATGGGATTATTCGGCCGGCGGCGGTCCCGACTACCCCTGGTGGAAATATGTGAACCGGCCGGTTCCAAAATATGATGAATTAAAACAAATCAAAGACCGAACACCGGGTGCCCGGTTTGCCGCTTTTAAAATTGAAGTGTCAGACAAAGTTGATTATGATGATAACCAGCTTTCCAATGTTCAGATTTATGGGATAACCGAAGAGTTCAGGGAAATCCAACCCATTGAAGTGGCTTTTGGAAGGTATTTATCAGATGCCGAATTCAGCCAGGGAGCTCCTTCCGCAGTAATCGGTAATGAAATTGCTGAAAAACTATTTGGCACGGCAGAAAGGGCCATCGGAAAACTGATTAGTTGCCGTGGAAAAAAGTTGTCAGTTATTGGCGTTATTAAGAAACAGGGTAAGACGATGATCGGCGGATGGCAGTTTGACCAAAGCGTTATACTCTCCTATCGCTATGCCCGGAATATCATGGATGAGAAAAAATCCGATCCATTGATGCTGGTGCAGGGGCTGGAAAATTTAAGCAGCAAGGCCCTGAAAGATGATCTTTCCGGCACGATGCGGGCACTGCATAAATTGCCTCCTACCAAAGAAGATGATTTTGCCCTGAATGATATCAATGATTTCAGTGATGCCATCAGCAAAGCTTTTGTAAGTCTCAATATGGGTGGTTGGGCCATTGCAGCCCTGTCACTGATTGTAGGAATGTTTGGTGTGGCCAATATCATGTTTGTATCGGTAAGGGAAAGAACCAGCCAGATCGGATTAAAGAAAGCTATTGGTGCCAAGAGCCGGGTGATCCTGGCCGAATTCCTGCTGGAGTCTGCCTTCCTTTGTGTAATTGGCGGTTTAATCGGACTCAGTCTGGTCTACCTGCTGACACAGGTGCTGACCAATCTTCTCGATTTCCCGGTCTATATCTCTACCTCCAATATGGCACTGGCTATTGTTATTTGTATCATCGTTGGCATATTGGCCGGCTTTATTCCTGCCCGTCAGGCCGCCCGAATGGACCCGGTTGTGGCCATCAGAAGCAAGTAACACGAATAAAAGCATTAGCCCAAACCCTTTAATTTTGCGAACGCCTGAAAGTTGAAAGTCGACTGAAGACTGTCGACTGTCGACTGATAGACTGATAGACTGACATGCCCACCATCCTCGCCATAGAATCCAGTTGTGATGAAACTTCTGCCGCCATTTGCAGGGACGGACAGATCCTGTCTAATTTTATTGCCAACCAGACCGTTCACGAACAATACGGAGGCGTAGTGCCAGAACTGGCCAGCCGCGCCCATTTGCAGCATATTGTGCCGGTAGTGCATGCGGCCTTACAAAAAGCCGGAACAACATTGGATATAGTAGATGCAATTGCTTTTACCCAATCACCCGGACTGATTGGCTCTTTATTGGTTGGTGCGCAGTTTGCCAAATCACTGGCCCAGTCACTCCATAAACCACTGATCGCCGTTCACCATATGCAGGCCCATGTGCTGGCCAATCTGATTGATGACCCCAAACCGGAATTTCCTTTTTTATGCTTAACGGTGAGCGGAGGACATACTCAAATCGTATTATGCGAGTCACCAACCCGGATGAAAGTGATTGGTGAAACGATTGATGACGCTGCTGGAGAAGCCTTTGATAAATCTGCCAAATTAATCGGGCTCCCTTATCCCGGAGGGCCCCTGGTGGACCGTTATGCCAAAGAAGGGAATCCGGAAAGATTCCGGTTTCCAGAGCCGCAGATACCCGGACTCAATTTCAGCTTTAGTGGATTGAAAACCTCCATTTTATACTTTTTACGGAATGCCGGTAAAAGCAATCTGTATAAAGAAGAGTTCATGGCTACGGAAGAAGAAAAACAGGCTTTTATACGGGATAACCTGGCCGATATTTGTGCATCGATCCAGCAACGAATCATCAGCATCCTGCTCAATAAAGTAAAAAAAGCAGCCATCGAAACGGGTATCTCAGACCTTTGCCTGGCCGGGGGAGTATCTGCCAATAGCGGATTAAGAAAGGCTTTTGAAGAGATGGGCATCCAACAGCAATGGCGAACATTTATTCCTGCCTTTCAGTACTGTACTGATAATGCAGGAATGATTGCCATTACGGGTTATTATAAATTCCTCGACGGGCAGTTTGCTGCGCCGGATATCACCGCCAGTGCAAGAGCAGAATGGTAAGCGACTTATGGCTAACTCCTATTTTCAATTCAAGCAATTCCTGATCCACCAGGATCGCTGTGCCATGAAGGTGACGACAGATGCCTGTTTATTTGGTGCCTGGGTGGCCAGACAAATCAAATTAAACCTGGCCCAATCCAAAGACACAGGCAGCAGTAAATTATTGGATATCGGAACCGGAACGGGCATACTCAGCCTGATGCTGGCACAGGAAAATGGGTCACTGGATATTGAGGCAATTGAGATTGATGCAAAGGCGGCTGAACAGGCTCATGAAAACTGTAGTCTATCTCCCTGGCGGGAAAGGATCCGGGTCAGACAGGGGGACATCAAGCAAACTGGTTCTGAGCATCTATTCAAGTATATCGTCAGCAACCCTCCTTTTTATGAAAACGATCTCAATAGTCCGGACCCCATAAAAAACATGGCCCATCATCAGGGAGGGCTTTTGTTAAAGGAGCTTATTGAAATCATTCAAAAAAAACTGGAACCCGGAGGCAGGTTTTACCTGCTGCTTCCCTTTAAAAGAAAAGATGAAATCATTGAGTTGCTGCATCAAAACGGTTTCAGCATCACTTCCTTGGTTCAGGTAAAACAAACCGTAAACCATCCATTTTTCCGACTGATGCTGGAGGCTGAATATTCAAAGGTAAAAATTGAAGTAAAAGGAATTAACGAAGTGATTATCAGCAATAAAGCAAATGAATATTCTTCCGAATTTATATCACTTTTAAAGGAATACTATCTCCATCTCTAGACTGCAACCCAGCTAAGAATCCCATCTTATACACTCCGCTCTATTAACCCAGCGCTACAATTTATACCTCCCGACTCTCACCTGAAAACTGACAACTGAAGTCTGCTGACTGCTGACTGAAGACTGAAGAC
Organism: Chitinophagaceae bacterium; assembly: GCA_016720745.1. Lineage (GTDB taxonomy): Bacteria > Bacteroidota > Bacteroidia > Chitinophagales > Chitinophagaceae > JJ008. Next base: position 1,410,125 of record JADKKA010000022.1, read on the forward strand.
TGCCGACTGAAGACTGCTGACTGAAGACTGCCGACTGGCTACTCCCGACTCTCCACATAACCCCTTAGATACCCATACTCCTCCGTCAGTTTCCCGGCTTTGACCATGGTAGCTCTTGTAATGATCTCCGACCCATTCCCCAGCAGGTCTTCCAGCACATGCTTGATGAGTTGTTCACCAAAATACCGGCTGGCATCCCTGGGTAGTTCATTGGGCAGATTACCCACCGCCATTACATCTATAGATTCAGAAAGATAGGGGGCTGTTTTTTCCAGGCTTTGACGGCTAATACCATAAACAGGATCTTCGATGGTCTGGTCCCCGCAATTGATCGGCACTGAACCATTGGCATCATCGGTGATATCTGCAATGGTTTGTATGATGAAATGGTCCGACTGTATATCGGCCTTTTCAAAAAGACGGGGAACGTTCTTATCCCAATAAACGCCGTTCATCAGGATGTCGGTTTGTTCTGCATAAGGAAGAAAGCGGCAGGAGTAAGACTCGGGTTGCTGGTGGAAATCTTCCCGGCTGTAATGCCCCTCCAGTTTATGCCGGTACAAATCGCCCCCTTTCAATTGCACATACACCGGGTAAGAAAATCTTCGCTTCAGGTATTCATCCGGCTCCACTTCATGGATGCCCATCAGGTTCATTACTTCCAGAATTCCATGGGCCACCCTGCCAGAACCGGTTACAGCGATCTTTACATTCGGCAAGCGAAGCCCAAAGTACGTATGTATCAACTCTCTGAAACTACGCTGTTTATAAACTCTGTCTAAACTAAATAATCCAGTTCTTTTCCCATAGGCCATCATCCCATTATGGGCTCCTACAACACCGGCAAAAAATCCAAAGCCGATAATTCTTTGTCCGTCCTCATGCTCCAGGCATTCATAATCCACCAGGGTAATTCCCTTTTCAATGATGGCCTGCAGGAGATTTCGGTTATGGGGTTGCTGCTTCTTGGTATGTGAGAAAAAGAGGTAGGTTTTGCCTGGGATCAGTTGCTGAACCGGCACTTCTTTGATGCCTAAAAGGATATCGCAGTCATCCAGTTGCTCCCTGATTTCCACTCCTGCCAGGCGGTATTCCCGGTCATTGAAGCAGCGATCGGGAGAGGATTGTACAACGACCTGAACCGTTGAACTGTTTTTATGGATCCACTTGCATTGGGCCGGGGTTAAAGCCACCCTGTTATCGGCCGGTATCTTGCCCTCTCTGATGAGTCCAATCCTTGTCATACAGCGCTTTATCGTTAATTGTAGGCCCCAAAGTTGCCGCTTTCAGCCATCCTAAACAAACTGATTTAAATCAGAAAGCTGGCATGATAAATGTTGTAACTTTGATTATATTTTTCTGCTAGAAAATTCCTGGTTACAATCAGGGATTTGGCGGTTACAAAATAAAAAGGCCCTGGATGCGTCAACTTTTCCCCACTGCAGTATTAACGCTGGCATTGTCTGCCGGGATACTTTCCTGTACAAAAGATACCAAAACGGATAACCCTGATACCGGGACCTATGTGCTCAGTTATGGTGATTCGATCCTGTACATGAAGCCCACAGCAGGAGACTATATTGTTTCTCCAACAAAACAAAGACCCGGAACTTATACCGGATTTCCCGAGGGGATTGAAATTGATGAAACCACCGGAGCGATCAATGTTACCAACAGCGAAACAGGCCTGCGTTACCGGATCACTCATACCGCTCCTGACGGTACAAAGACAGAAACCAAGATCGTTTTATCAGGTATCACTTTTCTCGATAAATTCTATCATCTCTCCACGGGTGATTCAGTCGCATTCCCCGTATATAATTCCAGTGTTACCAGAACATTGCCACTGGCGGGTTCCAGTTTTGATGAAGGGAATATCTGTAATGGGGCCGGCTGTGCTGTAAAAACCACAGATGGCACCATCAATCTGGCCCAGACTGTTCGGAATGGCGTTTTCGGTTCTACACCCCGAAATGACAGAAGGGAAACTTTTGAAATTCGTTATAAAATCAATGATGCCAGCGGCAAAAGGGAAAATAAGCTGAAAGTGCTTTTATACTGGTATGATACCATGGCGGATGTACCCGCTGATCTCTGGCAAACCTTGAATGAAAGGACCGCCGATGGCGTTTTCCTCCGCGGCAATGCTGGTAGCTCTGTAGAAGGTATTAGCGCATTTGCCAAGCCCCGCCCTCCCTGTGTAATTGTGATTGGTCAGTAAAATGCGTTACAACCGTTAATTTTGAAGGGTAATCCCCTTTCATGAGCAAGACAACCGGTGCGGTCATTTTCCTTTTACTTTTTTTGTTCAGCTTTTCCCAGTCTACCCGGTCGGGCAGAAATACGGAAGCATTGCTCAATGATTACCAGAAAGCCGATAAACTTTACCAGGACGCTGAAGACATTTCATATGCTGCCAGGTATGATGAAGAGAAGGAAGCAGCACTGAATCTTTCGTCGCTTCGCATTTTTGAACCACTGGGCAGGGAACTGGAGACATTGAGTCCCCGTTTCGACTCCCTGCTTTTTCATTGCCAGATCAAAACAGCCATTCTTTATCATTATTTCGACAGTAACAGTTTTGCTAAAAACTGGTACCTGAAAGGCCTCAACCTCCAGCGGAAGACCAACTCCATTCCTGATAGCTTTACATTCAGCCCCCTGATTTACCTGGGCGGCATTCTATATACTGAAAGCAAATTCGATTCAGCCCGGATACTCTATCGGCTCGCCGAAAAAATAGCTGCGTCCAGCCCTGTGCGCCTGGCCGAAACCGAAAGGCTGATGAATACACTGGGGGCCCTCTATTTTGAGTCAGGTAACTATAGTGAAGCCAGTCATTATTTTACCAAGGCCATCCAAACCATGCAGATGACGGGAGAAAGCGGCAGATCCATGATGGCAAACTATAAGATCAACCTGGCCGCCACCTATACCAAGCTGGAAGAATATGAAAAGGCAGGAAGAATTTATGAAGAGCTATTGAGAGATACGCTTCATCTGAATGACATTTTGCATAATACCGGAAATATTCGTTTCCGGACGGGTAAACCAGAGGAAGCCCTGCAATTGCTACGGAGGGTCCATTACCCCAACCGAACCATTATCCGTTTATACAATGATATCAGCCAGGTATTCATAGGCATGGAAAAAGAGGATTCTGCTTTGTATTACCTGCAGCTCGCCGTTGCTGAAAACAACAAATGGAATAAGTCGCAAAAGAACCTGCAGCACGGAATTACCCTCAGGTACCTGGGTGACCTGCATTTAAAAGAAAATGCTTTTGATAAAGCACTGGCGAGTTATCAAATGGCCATTACCCAGTTTACGCCTGGATTTGATAATGAAGATCCTGCCAGTAACCCGGTTTCCTTTACAGGCATATTTTCCTATATCAATCTGTTTTATACCTTATGTAATAAAGCGGAAGCATTTGCTCAGATTTACCACCAGGATAACCGAACAGAAACACTGAACGCTGCTTTTGCAGCCTATCAATCCGCTTTCCGGCTGGCGGAATATGTAGAACAAACCTATAATTCTGATGAAGCCAGGCTTTTTATTGGTAAGATAAAACATGATGTACATAACCGCCCTATCGATATCGGTATCCAGCTATTTAAACTAACCAAAAAAAAGGAATTCCTTGAACAGGTCTATTTATTTGATCAGCGGAACAAAGCTTCTGTCCTTTCCCTGAATAATACTTTGCAGCAAATCAATGAATCCAGCGAAAGGAAGGACCCCTTGTTTATCAGGAAAGCTGCTATCCAATCTTCCATTACCCGTTTATCACTCCGGTCAGAAACCATCCGCGACAGCAGCATTCTGTCATCGCTGTCGGCATCTATCCGCGATCAGGAAATTGAACTCGGTAAAGTAAATGAAGAGATCAATGCGGATCCGCTGAAAAGACAGGCACTGGCAGCAGAAAAAATCCCATCCATTAACCAGTTGCACCGGAAACTGGATAACAGTACCGCCATTCTTTCCTATCATTTGTCCGAAAATGACCTGCTGATTCTGATTGTAACTGCCGGGAAATTTGACTTCCGTCTGGAACCAATTAATAAACAATTTTATGAGGAAATTGAACAGCTGAAAACGGCCCTGCATCAATATTCGGGAGAACAACGTTACAGCGGCAATACGGCGGCAGGTCAACTCTGGAAATTATTGATCGGGCCGGCAGAAGGATACCTGGCGCAGATCAAAAGACTGATCATTATACCTGATGATGAACTGCATTACCTGCCATTTGAAGTACTCCAGGATGAACGGCGCCGCTACCTGATAGAAAAATATGCGATTCAATACCAGTATTCCACCGCCCTGCTGGGAAACCAAACAGGCAGTACAGGCAACCAATCCCTGGTTTCATTTGCCCCTTTTTCAAAAGCAGGATACAACGATTCAAACAATAATCTCAGCAGGCTTCCTGCTTCAGCAGAAGAGATCAGTAACCTGAATGGCCGTTCTTTGCTTGACGATAACGCTACCCGTGAGCAATTTTTACAATTTGCCAACCATAACCGGGTTATCCACCTGGCCACCCATGCCAGTGTAAATAATGAAAATCCCCTGCGTTCCTATATCTCTTTTTATCCGGGCAATTCGGCTTCCAGGCTATATGCCCGTGAAATATATGACCTGCAGCTGGATACCACCGATCTGATCATCCTGAGTGCCTGTGAGACTGGTACCGGCCAGTTAGTGAAAGGAGAAGGAATGATGAGCCTGTCCAGGGCTTTTGCCTATGCCGGTTGTCCGAATATCATTACTTCCCTCTGGAAGGCAGAGGACCGTGCAACAGCCTACATTACACAACGTCTCCACTATTACCTGGGAAAAAATGAAACCAAGGACAAAGCGTTGCAAATGGCCAAGATCGATTTCCTGAAAACACAGGAAATAGATCCCTCCCTGAAATCGCCAAACTACTGGGCACACCTGGTACTGATTGGGGAATATGAACCCGACCACAAAAGAAGCAACTGGCCCTGGGTGGCAACGGGGATTGTGATCATTCTACTGACTTATTATTTCCTGAAAAAAAAGAACCTGCCGGGACGTTCGAACCGGCAGGTATAAACTGCGTTGCTGCAGCTGGTTGATCACAGGTTGCAAAAAATCTTATTGCCTGAGGGTGACAGTAGGTACATGGGTATCTTCATTATTCCGAACGACCACATTTCCGATCAGGGTATCCCTGAAATTATTCTGTCCATCGATAAGCAGTTGATAAGTGCCTGCTCTCAGGCCAACGATTTTAAATTCACCATCATCTTCCGGTATAGCGGTTGCTGTATCCGTACCAATGATTGCTTTCACAATGGGATCGGCCGCACGGGGCAATACACGGCCTTCAATTCTGCCGGATTTGCTACGGCTGAATAAACGAATATGTGAACGGAGCCGATAGCCATTTCCGTTTCCGGATCCACTGTTATCTACCTGGATAGAATTACCAGCATCAAAATCAATCCAAAGCTGTACCTGACCGTTACTGATATCATAATGCTCGGGCTCAATATTTACTTCTATTTCCCGGTCTTCATCTTTTACTCTTAGTGGATAAGTCTGGCCATTCAGCACCGCAGTATTCCGGTTGCCCAGGGTGAGTCTTAATTTCTTAATCCGGCCACTGGGCAGGTTACCGGTACCAAATAATGTATCCAGTCCGTTCCGGAAACGAAGGATATTATATACACCCGGGCGGATAACCAGGTTTACCCAACCATCATTGGGGAGGGTATCATCTTCCAGTTTTACATCCAGTCGCTGGATGTCGATAAATACACTGTCAAATACCGGTGTCTGGTGGTCTGTCAGGTAAATTTTTACAGCATGCGGGCTATTGAGTTGCTGGCTGCTGTTTTGTTCTTTCTGACAGGAGTACAGTACAAAAAGGCTGGAGAGGGTGAATAATAATAGGGCCAGGATCCTGGTTTTCATAACGTTGATTTTTAATAAAATAATCACTTAACACAAATGAGTCAACGCCGGAACGCCCGATGTAACCAAAAAAAATCCCGGCCTGGATTGAACCGGGCCGGGAAGGGGACCATCTACCTTAAGCAAGCATTATCTCCATTTCAGCAGTTTCACTTTCCGGATCAGCCGGGTGGTAACTTTGCTGTTGTAAGTATGTTCGGGGTCGTCTTTAATTTTTTGTAATAAAGGGAGGGCAAAGTCATAATCCTTGTTCCTTACATAACCAAGAGCCAGGTAATATTCCGAATCATCATTATAAACCGGTTTGGAGCTGAGTCTGTTACTTTCCAGTTGTTCTTTCAGCAGGCGAATGGCCAGGGGATCATTTTTCTTTTCCAATGCTGCAACGGCAGTCAGGAATCGGTCGCGGATCCCGGCACCCGCTCCCTCCTGGTAAAGTTTCAATACTTCATCAAACTGGTTTCCTTCAAATGCCTTTTCTATTGCGGTACTACTGTTACCATCCCCGCTTCTCATATTACTTAATTCATAAGTATGGTATCCTGATGCAAAAACTTTGTCAGGAGAGAGGCTGAAAAAACTATACGCCAGCCAGGAACCGACCAGCAGAATAACAGCAGCTGCGGCGGCCATACTGTAACGTAGTATTTTTCTTCCACGGCTGATGGGAATTACGGGGGCAGCCAGTTCCAGCATCATTTGCTGATGAACACCGGCTACTTTATCTTTTAGTCCGAAATACTGTATGGCGGCCCTGGTTTGGCGGAGACTACTCAGTTCTTCCTGCAACTCTGGGCTGGCGCCCAGCTGTTTTTCCAAATCGGCTTTCTCCTGTCCGGTGATTTCCCCGTCCAGATACATGACCAGTTTTTCAGACATACCTTGTGTAGAATTATCCATTTAATAAGTTTTTCAGTGACTCTCTTAATGCCGGTTTTTCATGCAGCATTTGTTCGAGTTGTTTCAGGCATTTGTATTTTTTATTCCGAACCACCTGCTCATTTTCATAATCGGTGGCATCAACTATTTCCCGCATCGAAAGGTTTTCATAATAGAAAAGGGTCAGAATCTTTTTGCAGGTATCTCCGAGTGCTGCCACCAGGCCGGCAATGGCTGCTTTTTCTTCCCGGTCAGCAATCTGGTGACTGGTATCCATTTCCACTCTATCCTGTCCCCGTTCATATTTCTCTTCCCTTGCCAGGGCCCTTCCCCTTCTTTTCAGTTCATTCAGCCAGGTATGCCGGTTCATCGAATAGAGGAAGGTCTTGATACTTGAATCCCCCCTGAATTTGCCTTTCTGTACCAGGTCGATAAAACTGACAACCACTTCCTGAAAAATATCTTCCGCATCCTGCCTGCTGCCGCTGTTATTCATCACATACCAGCTCAGGCTTTCAAAATAACCCCGGTACAGGCTGCGGATCATTTCTTCCGTCCTTTTTCCGGTTTTCAGTCCGGAGATGATTTCCTCATCCGGTAAATTCCTGACCACTTCCATTCGAATTCCTTTATTTGTATCCAAAGAATCTAATTTTGTAACCAAACTAAGACAATTTTACTGAGAATTTTTGTGCCTAAAGTCCCCCTACATGAACTATTTTGAACTTTTTGAGATCCCGGTGCAGCTACAGGTCGATAAATCGGTTTTGCCACGTAAGTATTTCGAACTCAGCAGAAGATACCACCCGGATTTCTTTGTAAACGGGACCAGCGAAGAACAGGCCCTGGCCCTGGAGCGGTCAGCCCTGCTGAATAAGGCCTTTCAAACCTTTCAGCACCCTGATGATACAATCCGTTATGTATTATCGCTGAAAGGGATGCTGGAAGAAGAAGAAAAATTTACCCTCCCACCTGAATTCCTGATGGAGGTGATGGAGATCAACGAATCCATGATGGAAATGGAGGAGGAGGATCCCGGCTTATCAGGGGCTATCTCCCGGCTGGAGGCTGAAATTTACAGTCCGGTTAAAGCTATTATTGAACAATACCGGGATGAAATGGCTACGGAAGCAGATTTGCTTGCGGTGAAAGAATATTATTTCAAGAAAAAATATATTGACCGTATCAGGAAGCAGCATAATAGTAATTCAGGGATGATATAAATTTCTCATTTTACTCTTTCCCGTTTACATTTGCAGCCTGCCCAGATGGCGGAATTGGTAGACGCGTCAGACTCAAAATCTGGTGTCCGCAAGGATGTGCAGGTTCGATTCCTGTTCTGGGCACAAGGTCGGCTTACGCCGACCTTTTTTGGTTGAGCCACTAATTCACGAATCTGTTATTGCAAGTTGTCATCACTTTGTGGCCAATTAAGGCTAATGTGATTAGCGCCAGATAAGGATTAGTTATAGCCACTAATTCACAAATATGGATTGATCCCTTTGTGTCTTTGAGCCTTTGTGGCTAATCAATACTCCTGAGATTGACACTAAAAGAGTTCTATAAAATGCCACTAATTCACGAATGGGTGTTCAATACTTTGTGGCTTTGAGCCTTTGTGGCTAATAAATACTCCTGAGATTGACAATAAAAGAATTCTATAAAATGCCACTATTTCACGAATGGGTGTTCTATACTTTGTGGCTTTGAGCCTTTGCAGCGAATAAAAGATTGCAGGGAAAGTCTATGATTATTATTCAGAAGGCTAATTTCCTTACAGGTTCTTCACCTTAACGAATAAAGCCTGGTAGTTCATCAAAATAGGCTGCCTCCTTTTTATCAAACAGACAATCCTTCATTGCAAAAACAAAGGATTTAAATGCGGTATAAATTTCCCTGTTGAAATTGAGCAGGGTGGTAATTTCTGTTTCACTTAAGCCGCCTGCAGTATTTTCCTTATAGAATTCCTGTACTGTTGCTGCATAACCGGCCGTGACGGAGTGATAGATATCAGCCAGCTCCTCTACTTTAGCTAAATGAGCTGGCACCAGCATTGGACAGGCTTTTTGAGAAAACTGTATTAAGGTTGCTCTGGTTTGTCCGTAAAAAGCAAATTTTATATCATTGGAAGAATGCTCCAGCTGATACATGTCCGGGAGGGCATCTTTGATACTTTTAGCCGCATACATCGCATTGCGGATCGCGGCAACCAACCGCTCCAGTCTGGCCGCTTCTTCCGGAATCAGCACCTGCTGGTGCAGGCGGATACAAAAACCATGAATATCACCATACAGGTATTTAAGATGCTCATATTTTTCATGGACGCTCATGGACTGGTAGCGCTTCTTGACAGTGAGGTCATGGCAGGAACTGTCTTTTAATTGAAAACCCTCCTGTGCATACTGCAACACCATTCTGATAAAGGTTCTTGTTTCGTTATCCAGTGCCATCAAAGCGGCTTGCGGCAATTGTAAATCAGACCGGTGAATAAAACTGGTTTCTTCCTCATTCCGGCTATTCCTGTTTTCAAGAAAATGACTGAGTCGACCCAGGAATGGATAAAAAATCAGGATGCTGAGCAGGTTGACCAGGGTCTGAAAAAAAACAAGGGCCAGCAGTTTATCACTAACCCCTAAGCTAACAGTAACCCAATGGCTCAGCGGCTGAAGGAAAATAAAGACAATGAGTACCGTGACTACATTGAAAATAAAATTCCCCATGGCCACGCTTCTTTTTGCACGGGCCCCTCTGATACCGGCTATGAATAACTTAATGGTTGTACCCAACTCCGACCCCAGCATCAGGGCAATACCATCATTAAAGCTGATAGCTCCCGCATACAGGGCCGTCAGGATGATGGCAATGGTGGCCGCACTGGACTGTATAAGCGTGGTGATAACAAATCCGCTGAGCAGAAATACAACCAGGGGAGCTTCCCGAATGCTATTAAAATCCAGACTTGCCACGACCCCTTCCATTCCGGTTTTCATGTAGGCAAGGCCAATAAAAAGAAAACTGAATCCAAAGAAAAAACGACTCAGGTTATGTCCCCTACCCTGTTGCGGAAAAAGGGCAAATCCCAATCCGGCAATCCCTGCAACCGGTAAAGCCATATCACTGATATTATAACTAAAACCGGCCATCAAAACAATCCATCCGGTTATAGTGGAACCCAGGTTGGCCCCGAGCACCAGGGCCAGTGCATTCCGGGTACTGATGATCCTGGCACCAACAAAAGCGAGTACCAGAAGATTGACAACCGAACTGCTTTGCAGTAAGGCCGTGATCAGCACACCTCCTGCAATCGCTTTTACCTTGTTTTCTGTTTGTTTTTTCAGGAAAAGCTTGAATTGCCTTCCTGTCATTTGCCTTAGGGATTCCTCCATGAACCGGGTACCGAGCAGAAACAGGGCCACGCCTGCAAGCATTTGCCAAAATTCGAGTCCTTGCATCTGGGTAATTTAAGCAAATCCGGTATAACATCATTTTCCACCTTTCAACCTGCCGGATGACAGGAAGATGTTGCGCTGAATGAAAATTTCATGCAGTTTGAATAAAACCAATGCGATGATACTCCTGCCGCTGTACAAAAGGAGGGTCAGGAAAAAAAACATAAAAAGCCAACCCAGGAAAACTGGATCAACCAATCTTTCATATAGTTTTACTGCAATCAGCATAACTTGCCATTCATCAGCTGAAAGATATTGTTCTACTCTATCCTTTTTGATGAGCGCTATCAAAATCATTTGTGACCCTGATCATCATAAAGTGTTCCCGGGAAACCGATGATTGTAAAAGGAAAAACTGACATGAAAAATGAAGGCTATTCCAATCAAAATCAGGTAATGCTGATCAAAGGTGGGCGTGATTATTTCGACCGGCTCCACCAAATGATTCGCGAGGCCAGGTATTGTATCTGGCTGCAGTTTTACATTTTCATGGATGATGAAACAGGCCTGGCGGTTGTTGATTTACTGATTCAGGCTGCCCGCCGGCAGGTGGCTGTTTATCTGCTGGCAGATGGATATGCCTCTCAGCGCTTAAGTAATGCGACCATCTCTGCTCTTCAAAATGCAGGAGTACAGTTCAAATGGTTTGAACCACTTTTTAAAAGCAGAAAATTTTATTTTGGCCGCCGGATGCACCATAAACTGGTGGTAACAGATGGTCTGTATGCCATGGCAGGTGGTATCAATATCAGCAACCGTTATAATGATATGCCAGGTACCGCCGCCTGGATGGATATGGCCCTTTATTGCGAAGGAAGCGAAGTACAAAAAATGTTGCAGGTCTGCCAGCAACTATGGGGTCGTGACCAGATTTACAACTGGCAGGATCAGGTCAATCAACTGATTCAAAAAAAATCAGCAGCCGGCGTTCAGCAGGTAAGGGTTCGTCGAAATGACTGGGTGAAAAGAAAAAACCAGGTCACCCGCAGCTATCTGTCCATGCTTTTATATGCCCGGGAAGAAATCATCATCATGTGCAGTTATTTCCTTCCGGGGAGGGTATTCAGAAGAGAAATAGCCAATGCCATTAAAAGAGGGGTTAAAATCAGACTGATCCTGGCAGGCCATTCTGATGTGATGGTAGCCAAACATGCCGAACGATTTCTCTATCACTGGCTTTTAAAAAAAGGGGCTTTCATTTATGAATACCAGCCAACAATTCTGCATGCAAAAATGGCTGTTTGTGATGCAGCATTTGTTACGGTGGGTTCCTACAATGTAAATAATATCAGCGCCTACGCCAGTCTGGAACTCAATCTGGATGTGGAGGACAATCATTTTGCCTCTCAAACCAAAAAAAGGCTGGAAGAAATTATTTCAACAGATTGTAAAGAAGTAACTGAACACAACTGGCAGGCCCGTCCCGGTTTTTTTCTTTGGATCTGGCAAAGACTCTGTTACGTTTTTATCAAAACCCTGCTGCGCCTGATTACTTTTTATTTTAAACAGGAAGAATAGTTGGTTTGATCATGAATCAAATCCAGCTCAGCTTCGTTTTATGCCTGCTGGTTCAGGAATAATGGCAATCCGGATTTCCAGTCACCATCAATATATAATTCGAAAGAGTACCGGCCCGGTTTCTCAAATTGCAACTGGTTAAAATTAACAACGATGTTGATGGTAACCAGGTCCCTGCCTTCGGGTTTTCCAATCTGGATATTCCCTTCAACCGGCCGGATCACTTCTACCCCTTCTTTATTGATCAGTCTGAGTTTAAATGAGTGCTCCCCCGCCTCTTTGGCAGCAAAGCGGAGCCGGCAGGCAATACTGCAGGAGGAATGCTGAACGGGAAACTGAAGGGCATTGATACTATCAAATGTGCCAACAACGGTTAATTTGGATTGGTTATCCTGTGCAAAATCGGCAAGACTGAATATTTCTATTTCCATGTTTTGGTTATTTCAAATTGAAATAAGCAAAAAGGAAGCCGTTGACCAAGGATATGCCAGAATTGCAGGAATGAAGGAATTACCACATTTTACTGTCCATCTTTGAGATCAGTACTTTCATGGACCGGTCTTCAAAAAGGGTGTTAGCCAGCAGGAAACGCATTTTGCGGTCATCCGAAAAATCATAATAAGCCGCCAGAACTCCTTTAAATTCATCAGTGATATGAAAACGTCTTCCGTTTTCGTAATCGAACATTCGCTCATTGGAGGTCAGATAACGGTATTTCTGAGCCAGCTGCTTTACCTGATTTCCATCATACACAAAGAAGAAGCTGGATTTATCATACAGCGTATAAAGTGAGAGTTTTTTCCCTCTATATAAAGGCCTGAGTGGTACGGGCCCCTCCGCCGTGCTGTCTTTAAGCATGATGGTATAATCAAGATCTCTGATATACTCCAGGTTTCTTTTGACATTTACCACCATCATTTCCTGCTGCTTGTCCTTGTCCAGTATTTCGGCAATCAACGCCCAGGTATATACCTGGGGATGGTCCAGTTCATGCTTTTTAAAATTGACTTTGTCAGAAGGTGTGCTGTTCTTTTTCCAGGACAATTGCCCGCGAATAGTATCTCCGGTAACCAGTACCAGGTAACCTTCCTGGTATTTCTCAAATTGGGAGAATACAGTAAGTGCCGGTACCAGCAGCAAACAGAGGAATAGAGCCCGCATATTGTTGATTTTCCAGTTTGAAAATAGATGATTTAGCCGAACAGTCTGTCAACCGGAACTAAATATAACGGAGGAAAACGCGAATAGTTGCCTCAAAGCGAAAATCAGTTACTGGAATTTTCTGATCAGAGTACAGAACCCGGACAGCCATACCTTCCTCCTTTTCTGCCACCACCGCCCCTGCTTCTTTTTTCTCCGGGTGTACGCTCTTCTTTATCCCGCTTCTGGAAAGGGCGGATATTGACGGCAAGGTAAGCGCCACCGTGCTGCATGGTATTCGTTGTAAATACATTGGATAAATTATGCACCCCGGCCAGTAATGGGCCCAGTTTCAGGGCTGCTCCCAGCCATACTTCCCCCCTGGTATTGATCGTAAGCGGCAGGTAAATCCCCAATGCCCTCGTTTCAAAACGAGGCGTTAGCGCGGCAAGGCTCATTTCCCTGACATACAGTTTTTTTTGGCCCAGTAATGATGTAATGGGAAGGGTCAGTTCTGCGTTGATAAAGAGATTGCCGGTGATTCTCTTGTCTGCATTGATCACCAGTCTGGCCGGTGTGAATACCCTGAAATAACCAGCAAGTTGCTGGATGGATCCTGCTATCTGTGCGATACTGTCAGGCAGATCCCTGGTAGCTTCCAATCCTTCAAAAGTGGCCTGTACCAGTGAATCGGAAATATTGTCGAGGCTCATCACGGCACTCCTGCTATTGCTGCTGTACTGGTATTTATTAAAACCCAGATCGAGTAAGGATACACCCAGTTTGAGGTCATATTTATAGTAATCTTCATCCTCTGCGGGTATAATATATTCAGCTCCCAGGTTCAGGGAAATCGACGACCATGTTTTTTTTAGAAATGCTTTTCTTAATTCCTGATTGGTGCCGGGTTTATCCCACTCATCCAGATTGGAAGAGTACCCATAATCCAGTTTGCCATCATTTAAAATATAGCCTGCCTGTCCGTGTACCTGACCAGGCTTTAAATACAATTCAGTGCTGTTCACATAGGCGGCGCCGATACCCCGGTTGATATTTAAGGTGACACCCGCATTCAGTATCCCGTTCTCATTTTCCATGATGCGGCGGGCATAAGTGCCATATATTTCCGCCCAGGCCTGTCCCCGGATATAAGCCGATAAGGGAGAGTTGGCAAAATTATCTGCCATGAACTGTCGAACAGAACTGATCGTATCTCTCCAGCTGACCATCCCGGTATTAAAAGACTGGCCTGATCGGATCGCCGCTCCAAATGCAATGGCCGATTCTTCATTTAGCCTTATCCTCCCATTCAGAATTCGTGCATCCTGATTGGCCATCAGGAAGTATTTATTACTCCCCTGCACGGCGTCAATGCGGGTATTGGATGAAGGCTTTAATAGGGATAAATTATTGATAACAACCGCATTGCTGCTATGTCTGGCCTGTACTGAAAACAGCGTAAGGTCCCAGGAATAAGGCACATGTACGATGGATGCCGGGTTATTGGTAACTCCCAGGCTACCGGCATAAGATGATCCATGCACGGCCTGATAATTTTGAGAAGATCCGAAAAACGGAATGAAAATCAGTATCAGTAAAATCCGGTATCTGCCGCTCATAAGCCTGCCCTCTTTGATCATTTGGTACCCGGCAAAATACATACTGTAACCAGATTTGTGAGTAATTATTGACAAATTATGACCCAGGTCCTGCTTTTGCAGTTCACCAGATGATTACATTTGCTAAAACGAACGTATGAACCTTTTTGTTGCAGGCCTTCCTTATGACCTTGATGATGCTGAACTGGAAGAGATTTTTGAAAAATTTGGAAAGGTATTATCTGCCAAAGTATCCATGGACAGGGAGACTGGCAAAAGCCGTGGATTTGGCTTTGTTCAAATGGAAAAAGAAGCCGATGGCAGGGATGCCATTGAGCATCTCAATGATATTTCTCTGGGCAAAAAACCACTGGTTGTAAAAGCTGCTGAAGATCGCCCCGGCGGTTCTGGTGGTGGCGGCGGATATAAAGGCGGTAGTGGCGGAAGTGGCGGCGGTTACAAAGGTGGTAGTGGTGGTAGCGGCGGAACGGGCGGCTATCGTAAACCCGGATACGGCGACAACCGCAGGCGATTCTGATTTTTGCAGATTCCTATTCAGTCCCTGGTCCATCTGTCCATCAAGATGGTCCTTTTTACATATTGTCTGCTTTTATCAGGCTGATTAAATTGTATGGTGAACTCCCAGGAGCCCCCGGCCCTGCAGCCGCCATAAAAATTCCATTCCTTTAACAAGAAGACCGGAAAATATTTATCCTGCAAAACTGCGTAACTGAATTTTGCATGGCAATCGCCTCCGGCACTGGTATACCATATTTTCCTTTTCTCTTCTCCTGGTCTTTCGAGTACAGTGTCTCTGTAATTCCTCCTTACTGCATTTGATAATGTATCATGCTTATCAGATTCCAGGGTAAGCGATGGAATCAAAGTAAAGGCGCGGTCATTTTCCCTGACCATCCATACCCAGCTATAATTGCATCGATCCGCATGACATTGGAGAGGCTGACCGGTTAAGCGGCAAACCAACTGACACTTTGAACAGGTTTGTACCCCGAGGATATGGTATTTTTTAAAATCAAAACCCTCAAAATGCCTGTACTGATTGTAGCCAAATAAATCGTAGAGGTCATTCGAACTGACAATATACTGGTAAAGCCCGTCTGCTTTTTCCCATGGCTGTGCAGTATCAAATGGTTCAGTGGCCGGCAGGCCTTCCTGATACCGGACAAAAGCACTGTCATTTTCTAAAGGGAATATTTGAGCATGGGCTGTTCCCAATAAACATAATGAGATAAGCAGGATCCGCATGAGGACTTACAGATTTAAGCGGAAAGTTAAACCCAACCAATGAAGACTAGGTACCCGCTACCGGGTATTTTCAGCTTTAACGAGGCAGAATATTGACAGGTAATACCAGCTCAAATCGGGTTCCTTTTCGTCCATCGAACTGATCTGGATCCATGAGATAACTGACCCTGATACCGAAACTCAGCGGGTATTGGTTCCACCATTTGGTATCCACAAATAATTCGCCGCCGGCACTGCGCTGGTCGCGGGTCTGTGTCTTGTCCTTTGAATAAACTTTACTGTAATCATAAAATGCATTCAGCCTTACTCTTTGCAGGTAAAGAATATTGCCAAATCCCCAGTCCGGATATATCACCGGTAAATGATAATTGGCAGACAAGCGCCACATTCTGGAGAAATAGCGGCCAGTATATCCTCTGGAATAGGCAAAGCGATCGGCAAAGACTACCTGCGACAATGTATCTCTTTGCTGAAAGGAACCGATAAGCACGAGGTTATGACTCTTCATTAAACCGGGTACATAAAATGCACCTGACCCAATGAACTGGTAACCTTTTGCGTTGGATATGGCATGCCGGTGACTGGCACTAACGGAATAAGCCAACCGGGGATAGATATGCTGAACGGCTCTTTGTACCTGTTCGGTCCAGGAAATAGTATGCAGGAGGTAGCTGAGTGCGTTATTCCCAAGCGAGTCCTTAAAAAAACCTTTATTGAATTCATTCCGCAATACATAAAAACTACCTGCATTGAAATTGCGGAAAGTCTGCCCCTTTGTATAGGAAAGGGGAATACTCAACCCCACCCTGCTGTCCAACTGATCCCATTGCCGGGTCCTGTTACCCAATTCAGTCATCCTGTTAAAAGTGTATTCAGTACCTGCTGTTAACCAGGGGAACCAGCCACCATAGGTACCGGTAAAACCAACCGCACTCGTTTTTTCATTTTGGTTATACAGATAGTATAATTCAGACTGAAAGGTATTGAGTACATTTTCTCCAAAAAGAGAATATGTAAAAATGGGATCAGCATAATAAGGCCGCCAGCTATGGAAATTAAACAGGCCCTTGCCTTTGGGATATTTTCCGGAAACAAATTGCCGGTCAGGAACCGCATTTTTCAAAATATCACCGGGTGAATCACTATGGCTGACTTTTGCTTTTTCAATTAACTGGGTTTGCTGGTTTTCACTGACTGTTGTCATCTCCAGTTTATCCAAAGCCTGTTGACTGAGCTGATATCCTTCCGAAGTGAATACCGACCATGTTAATTTTCCATCTCCTGCATTTACAAAATAATTTCCGGCAGGTCCATTGGTAATTCTAAACAGCTTTTCATCCGCAAGCCGGAAAGCGAAGAGATCGTCATTCCCCCCATAAGAAGCCGTAAAATAAATATGCGTAGCAGTTACGCAGGGATAACCCAATACATTGTAGGAAGGAGTCGTTAACTTTTTGATTATTCCCTTTACCGGATCAGCTTTTATCAGGGTCATTTGCCCGTCCTGCATTCTGGCTGCAGCAATCAGCTGACCATCATCGGTAAATTTTGGATCTGTAAAGAGTGCTATCTCCGATGATTGCACCTGATGTAATAATGACCCATCTGGAATACCAATTACCTGGAGAGATGAAACACCGTCTTCTCCTGTTTGAACCACCGCCAGTTTAGTGCCATCTGCAGAAATATCGGGGGTGAAATACTTTGATTGTTTTTTTATCGTTTGCTGATCACCGGTACGCAGATCAAGTATCCTGATTACACTATAGTCTTTCCAGCCCCGGCGGGGATCACTTTCATATGCGGCATAAACGATTTTGCCATTGCGGTAACTGAATTGCTCATCAATGGAAATATCCCGGAAGCGTATCCGGCGCTCCCCATTCTTATCCTTCAGATAAAAAGCGGGTCTTTCCCTGTAACTGGATTTCAGATAGATCAGTGAATCTTCCCCGGCAGCGTAGGGGAAAAAGTAATTGGTGACATAGTTATTAGTTACCGGAATCGGCCCGGTAGCCGGAGCATCCGTTTTTTTCTCAGTTTCATTTTTATAGAAAGCCAGTGCTTCACTGGTAAATTTCCGGTAATCAATGCCTGCATGTTTTTTTACAGCCGCCTGAAAAGGATAGAATAAAGACTGATAAGCGCTGGCATCACGGGTTACTTTTGTCCAGAAATCAGCGCCATATTTTTCCCTGCCATAATTCACCAGCAGGTAACCCAGGTTATAATGATTGGGTACATAATCTTTCAGAGAGCCATTTCTTAGTTTCATCCAGGAATAATTTTTTCCTGCCTGCCAGAGGGAAGGAAATGTATTCATGAATTGGGGCAATCGGCCTCTTCCCTGCCTGGAGAGAGCCGTTTCCGCATACACGGCATCTCCTTCATAAAACCAGTTGGGTATTGCTGCGTTGATGGCCAGGTCATACCCCTGTTCACCGGCGATGACCCGCATGAAACGACTGAGTCCGTTATTGAAATTATTGATTTGCTGCACATGCCGGTATTCATGAACAGCCAATTGGTCGGCCCATGGGATTGATCCCTGCCCGAGGCCGTTCATTTCTGGTGTAAGAAAAAACTCACTGCGGTAAGGTCCGAGTCCTACATACCCGTTCGCTACCACGGTTTGATGTTGCAGGACGATATTGATTTTACGTTGCTGTTTGCCTAATGAGAAAGGCTGCCGGCCGGCCATAAAATGCACCACGGATGCTACCCGGTTGGCTACGGAGTCCATTCCTTTGGGAAATATCACCCGGGCCGTATCTGTATTGAGCTGCCGCCATTGTATGGAAGTCGGGTTCCCGCCAAATTGCTGGGCATAAGTACCCGGCGAAATAATCAAAGCAGCCAGAAAGAAAATAATATAGAAGCGCATCCTGCCTTTAAACATGGAAACAAATTTTGCAGGGGAAAGTTACGGCAGAATCCATTAAGGATTTCCTGCACCCGTGCGGCTATATTCAAAAGTTCCTTCCAGCAAAGGATGTTTGCCTGACAATCCTTCCGCTGTATACCGGAGGGTAAACTGATTCAGATAGAGTTCGAATAAAGTAGGCTCGGGCCGGATGACAAAACGGGTATGACCTTTTGTAACGGGGAGTACGGTAAACCGCTCAGGGCAAAATTCAAATTGTAAGGCCAGTGAATCAAATGCCTGTGGTTGCAATCTTAATTCACCAGGTCCGCGAAACTGTATCCAGCTATCCGCTTGTCCGCGGGAAAGACTTAAATGCAGGTAGGCCGCCAGCATGGGATTTGGCGGATCAAGCACCACTTCAATTCCTTCTTCCGGATTGTCAGCGCTGCTACTGATTATTGTAAAATCGGCGCCTGACCAATTTGCACTGTTGAATACTACCTGGTCACCTTCCAGTTTCCATTCTCCTTTTGCCTGCCGGTCCAGTGCACCATAACTGAAAAAAAACTGAAACTGATGATCCGGCATTAATAAAAAACCGGAGGCCATTTCTCTGACATTGGTGAGCATGTATTCTCCTGAGATGTCCATGGGAATTCGGTATTAGGTATTAGGTATTAGTTATTGGGCTTGTCCGCCGAAGCCTTGGCGAAGGCGGATATTGGGATATTGAGATATTGGGATATTAGATATTGGGTATTGAAATATTAAGCTTGCTCACTGAAGACTTCGCAAAGGCTGGATTCCTACTCAATTCATAACTCTTAATTCAAAACTGACTTAACGCCTCTCTGTGACTACCTCCGTCTCCCGACTATTGACTATCGACTAATGACTCTAGACTCCCGACTTCCCTCTAGTCTTCCATCATCACAAATGCTCCCCAATACAAAGGCGCTTTAAATTTTTCCGTTGCCATTAATTGCTGCTGGGCCTGTTTAAAAGCTTTTTGACGATCATTTGTTTTGACCCAGTTCGCGTAAAAATTATTCATCAGTAATTGAGTAGCTTCATCATCAACTTTCCACAAACTCATGATAATGGCTTCTGCACCCGCAACCAGGAAGGCACGTTGTAAACCATAGACACCCTCCCCTGCTTTCACTTCACCCAGTCCGGTTTCACAGGCACTCAGCACCACCAGGTCGGTTCCTTTCAGGTCAAGGTTCATCGCTTCATAGGAAGTCATGATGCCATTATTGCTGCTGTCGAGCGTTTGTGCTGCACTATTTGCTTCTCCGGCCCCGGTCAGCATCAGTCCGGAACGCAGCAATACATTATCTTTTGCATAGTCAGCATGCACCCCAATCGGCCAGCTTGCTTTTTCAACATCTTTCAGGAAATAGCCATGGGTGGCAATGTGCAGGATGGAAGCTTTGCGGGCTGATTTCAGGTTAGTTTCCGTGGCCTCACGCTGGGTGAGTTCTGCGACCTGAAACCCGGATGTCTTGAGCAGTTTATTGATATTATCCACTTCCACCTTGGTGCCAGGCAACTGTACTATCACAGTACCGGATCCATAATCGGGGAATCCCAGCAGGGTGGCTTTTTTACCAGCGCCCATTGTTGTTTTGCTTTTACTGGTCACCAGGTCACGCGGGTTACCTATCAATATGATATCATACTGATTGATCAGGAAATCGGCACCCGGTTTTTTAAAAGTATAAAGGTTCACCTGATTGTATACACCATCGGGTGAGAACCAGATTTTCTTTTTCCCCTTTACGGATGCATCCAGAGGTGCCCAGAACTGGGTATAGGAATTTTCATCCGGTGATTTATTTTTCATCGACAACCGGTAGGTTTTGGCATGCTTGCCTTCCATGTCATTCCCGTTTGGCAGTAATTGCAACACCGGTTCAGTACCTGTTTTGCTGATGATTAAAGCCGCATACCGGCACTGGTCTGTCAGTACCTGGTCAAACTGCCGAAGGCGAATAATTTCCACCACGGCCTCATCGGCTTTCAATTCTTTTTGCAGATCAGTCATCTTTGTTTTACTGGTAAAAAAGAACTGTGAAAATTCTTTTGAACTTTCAGAGAGTCTTTTCTCCATGGCATTGGTGGCTTTCTCCAATGAATCCACATTGATGCTTTGTTCCTGCAAATCTTCTTTGGAATAAGCATAAAGTGCTGTCAGCTGTTCTTTACTGTCGAGCCAGTCTGTATAATCCCTGATCAGTTTCTGATTACCACTATTCAGAATAGCCTCGTTCACTTTTTTGGTGGAACTCAGCAGTAGCCCCTTGGTGGCCAGGCGGTACTCCAGCATATCATTGACCAGTTCTTTCGTATTGCTGGCTGCATCAATTGCAAAATTGTAAAAACGTTCAAACCTTGGTGAGAGCAGATCCCAGTATCTGGTTTTCTCTGCCTCACTCAAAGGAGGGAAATAACGATTCACGAAATCCAGGGTTTTTTCCATGACTTCCCTGTACAACACTGTGGCAGCGCTGATATCTTTCTTTTTCCATTTCAGGATCGCCAGATCTTCTTTCGACTGTACAAAAAGCGGATGGGCATCTCCAAGTGTTTCTTCCCTGATTTGGAGGGACTGCTGCAAAAGTGGTTCTGCCTCCTCATACCGGCCTTTGTACCGGTAAAAATTACCCAGGTCATTAATCACTTTGGCATAGGCAGGGCTGCGCTCCGTAAAATTCGCTTTATAAATTTCTGCTGAGGCTTTCAGCATCTGCTCCACTTTATCTTCCTTTTTCATCAGCATGGCGAGTATCGCCACATTGTTCAGGAAATTGGCAAAATCAGGCTTTCCTTTCTCCAGTCTTTTTTCCAGTCCACGGTATATTTCCTCTGCCTCCGTATATTTTCCCATCTGCTGAAACAGCAGGGCCAGGTTGGAAAAAAATTTCAGGTGATTTCTAGCTTTGCTCACTTCCAGCTGACCGGCCAGTTGTAATGCTTTTTTCAGCAACGCCACAGCTTCATTGTAACGGCCCATTGACTGGTATAAAATGGCCTGGTTATTCAGCAGGATCGCATAAGACATAGCCGTTTGCTGTTTATTGCTTTCTATTACACTGATAGCGGCAATAAAATCTTTTTCTGACTCATTGTACTGACCCAGATTATAATGTAATACACCATAATTATTCAGGGAAGCGGCAACTGCCATATTGGTTTTACCCAGACTTTCCTCTCTTTTACTGAGTGCCATGGAAGTAAATTTCTCTGCCTGGGAGAACCGGCCCATGGAGGTATACAATAAACCCTGACTGGCAATTGATTTCAGGTAACTGAGATCACTGGTCATACCTGCTTTTTCAAAATATCCTTGTGCTGCATTCAGTCTTTTGGCTGCATACACATACCGGCCGGTTGCATAGGCCGACTGTCCGAAATGAAGGTTGAGGCGGGCATTTTCTTCATCACTGAGATCCTGGTCGCGGTAAAAAGACCGGGCAATAGTAGTAAGCCGCATGAATTTAGCCCCGGTTTCGTTGCGGCCACGGCCTCCAAAAAGGCCCGAGTTATCACTCAGGAGAAGTGCGTAATCAATATCTGTGGAATCGAACTCAGATTTAAAATCTTCCAATTCCTGACGGGCGGCCTGCCGGGCTTTGTACTGGGCATCATTCTTGGCCTGACCGGCTTCTGATTTGGCTTTCCCTTCCACACGGTCTTTGATCCGTTTAATTAATTGTCCCTGTGAATTGAGCGAGCAGATAATCGCAAGCGATATGAAAAGAATTTTCATCTTGTGGATTTTAATTTTCGATCGGACAGGTAAGGTTTATACAGCAAGTTACATTTTAATTTCCTTATATCACAGCCAGCCGCTGCTCATCCCTTTGTTAAAGCACTTATAATAATACACCCATGACGGCCACAAATAGATGGTAGTTTGCTCCTGCAAAATAAAATCATATGAAATATTTACTTTTTTCTTTCTTTTCCATGTTCCTGACACAGATAGCTTCTACACAAATACCGCTGACCACTGTTCCCAGTGGTGGCAATAAAAAGGCAATGGTAAGTGAACGGGTTGGGCTTACAGATGTTTCCATTCATTATGACCGACCCGGTGTAAAAGGACGGGAAGGTAAAATCTGGGGGCAACTGGTTCATACCGGTTATACGGACCAGGGATTTGGCAACACAAAGGCCGCCCCCTGGAGAGCTGGCGCTAACGAGAATACAGTATTTGAATTCTCCACTGAAGTAAAAATTGAAGGCCAGCCGCTTTCGGCAGGCCGTTATGGTTTCTTTATTGCCTATGGGCCGGAAGAATCCACACTGATCTTTTCAAAAAATGCCAGTTCCTGGGGCAGCTATTACTATAACCCTGATGAAGATGCCCTTCGGGTAAAAGTAAAACCCATCTCATTGAAGGAATCCGTGGAATGGCTCAAATACGAATTCAGTAATCAAACTCCAAACAGTGCAATCGTGAGTTTGCAATGGGAGAAAATCGCCATCCCTTTCAGGATTGAAACCGACCTGATCAAAGAACAGATTGCTTCTTTTAGGAGAGAACTCCGAACAGAAAAAGGATTTATCTGGCAAAGCTGGGATCAGGCAGCTGCCTGGTGTGTGCAGAATAATGTTAATCTGGAAGAAGCCTTATTATGGACAGATTCCTCCACACATAATTTCGGGGGTGAGAAAAGCTTTACAGCCTGGAGTACCCGCTCCCAGGTACTGAATAAACTGGGCCGCAATGCAGAGGCGGCAGCTGCAATGAAAGAGGGCCTTCCTTTCGGAACAATGAACGAAGTACACCAGTATGGCCGCCAGTTACTGAATCTGAAATATTATAAGGAAGCTATTGAAGTCTTTAAAGGCAACTATGATAAATATCCCGGTCAGTTTACAACATTAATGGGGATGACCCGTGGTTATTCTGCCATTGGTGATTTTAAAAGTGCGTTGAAATTTGCCAATATGGCTTTGCCGCTGGCTCCGGATAATAACAATAAGACTAGTGTATCAACGATGATAGAAAAACTGAAGGCCGGAAAAGATGTAAACTGATCATCAGTTACATCCACCCAGTATCTCGCATAATTTGGTCCGCAACTCTGGTCCCCTTAGGTTGCGGGCCACAATTTTTCCACTGGGGTCCACCAGCAGGTTCAGCGGAATCCCTTCCA
Organism: Chitinophagaceae bacterium; assembly: GCA_016720745.1. Taxonomy (GTDB): domain Bacteria; phylum Bacteroidota; class Bacteroidia; order Chitinophagales; family Chitinophagaceae; genus JJ008. The sequence goes on from JADKKA010000022.1 coordinate 1,433,967, forward strand.
CCTTATATAATTTGGCGGCAGCATTATTCCACCATTGCAGATCGCTGACATGTGTCCAGGTAAGATTATCATTTTTGATCGCATCAATCCAGTTCTGACGATAACCCGGTCTGTCGAGCGACACACCCAGTACTGTGAAATTCTTGTCTTTGAAGAATTGGTAATTCTCTACCACATTGGGATTTTCTGACCGGCAGGGTCCGCACCAGCTGGCCCAGAAATCCACCAGCACATATTTTCCGCGGAATGAAGCCAGGCTGATGGGAATTCCTGAAGTATCAGGCTGGGTAAAATCAAGTGCCATAGTTCCTACCGCACCGATCTTGCTGCTGGCGATAAACTCTTCCAATTGTTTACCTGTTGCAGAAAGCCTGACTTTTTCATTCAATTTTGCAAATCTGTCCTCCAGTTGTACAATATCTTCATTGAACCGGTAGGTGGCATTCAGAATAAAAACGCTGACAAAAGATGCCGGTTTATTGTTAACGAATTTATCAATTTCACTCTGAAGTGATTGCTGCATGGCATTATAAACATTCATCAGCGAGTCCCTTTGCTGACCCGGCATGGTACCATTGATCACCGAAGCCATATTGTTCAGTTGCTGGGCTATTGGTGTAAAATCATCAACAAATTCTTTGAATTCCTTGTGCGATTTGGAACCACTGATATCAAATTTACCCGGCTGTGCCTTATTCCCTTTCACAGAAATATTACCGCTTTCCACGTATAATTCCACAGCTGATTTTTCATTCTCAATAACAATAAAACAAAGCATGGGCTCTTCCAGTTTCTCCGTAAAGCTGAATTTCTCTTTTTGGAGAGTCGTCGTCAGCCATGGGGTCTGCGCCCCGTTCTGGTACAAACTGATTTTGGTTCCATCAGTAAAGCCATCCAGTTTCCCTTCAATCGTAAAACTGGTATTTGAGGACTGGCCCAGGGCAAAAAGCGGTAACAAAAGGGCAAGGGAGAATAGTCTTTTCATGGTAATATTTGCTTTCATCGTTGCTGCACTAACAGCTTACAAAATTAATCAAACTGTCCGGATGACAAAGTCCGGTCAGCCCCGTATGGACGATAAAAAGGTTTTTGTGGATGCATTAACATCTTTGCTGTTTTCCAATGCCCGAATATAGGCAGATCCAATGATCCCACCGTCAGCCAGCTGACATACCGCATCAAAACTGGCTTTATCACGGATGCCGAAACCGACCAGGATCGGGTTTTTAAGATTCATCGCCCGGAGTTGCTCAAGATAAGTTTTGATATCAGCCTGCTCACCGTCACTGCCTGTAGTAGAGGAAGAAGAAACAGCATATAAAAAACCACTGCTCAGGTTATCCAGTTTCCTTATTCTTTCGGCAGCTGTTTCCGGGGTTACAAGAAAAATAAAATCCAGTCCATGTTGTTCAACGATGGGGCGGTACATGGTTTCAAATTCAAATTCCGGTAAGTCAGGCAGAATCAGTCCATCCACCCCTGCAGCCGCTGCATCAGTACAAAACTTTTCAAATCCGTATTGCAAAACGGCATTCATGTAACCCATTAATACCACGGGCAGGTGTATTTCATTTCGAAAGCCCTGTAACTGTTCAAATAATTTCCGGATCGTCATACCATTAGCAATCGCCACACTGCTGCTATGCTGAATCACCGGGCCATCTGCGAGCGGATCACTGAATGGCATTCCCAGTTCTATGATATCGGCGCCATATTCCTGCAATGCCTTCATGACCGGCAAAGTGGAATCCAGTTGCGGAAAACCTGCAGTGCAATAAATATTCAGGACAGCGGTTTTCTTTGTATGAAATAGTTGTTGAAGTCTGCTCATTTTGATCGGTCCTTGTTTCAATCGTACCGGATTAGTTTATTACCCTTGTACACAGTTGCGCTATTATGAAATATGTTGCATATAAGTTGCCAGGTCCTTATCTCCTCTCCCGCTGAGGCAGATCACCACCACCGCATCCGGGTTGAAATTGATCATCTTCAAAGCATGCAGTGCATGGGCTGACTCGAGGGCAGGGATGATTCCTTCCATTTTAGCCAGTTCAAAAGCGGCATTCAATGCTTTTTTATCCGTGGCACTCATGAATGTAGCCCGGCCGGTTTCAAAAAGATGGGCATGGAGGGGGCCAATGCCCGGATAATCAAGTCCTGCAGAAATACTATGCGGTTCCACCACCTGGCCATCTTCTGTTTGCATCAGCAGGCTCTTGCTGCCATGGAGGATTCCCGGTTTGCCCAGCGCTGTTGTCGCGGCAGATTTCCCGGTATTCACCCCTTCTCCGGCTGCTTCCACTGCTACCAGCTTAACAGATGGTTCATCCAGAAAATGATAAAAGGCACCCGCTGCATTACTGCCCCCGCCTACACAGGCGATCACATAATCAGGCAGCTCGTTTCCAGTTTTATCTGCTAATTGTTTCCTGATTTCTTCGCTGATCACACTTTGAAACCTGGCGACCATATCCGGGTAAGGATGAGGTCCCACGACACTTCCAATGATATAATGTGTATCATGCGGGTGATTGATCCAGTCGCGGATGGCTTCATTGGTGGCATCCTTTAAAGTTTTGCTGCCACTGGTAGCCGGGATCACGGTTGCCCCCAGCATTTTCATCCGGGCTACATTGGGTGCCTGTCTTTCTATATCTTTTTCCCCCATGTAAACAATACATTCGATACCCTTGAGTGCGCATACCGTTGCCGTTGCCACTCCATGTTGTCCCGCACCAGTTTCTGCAATGATTCTCTTTTTCCCCAATCGCTGTGCGAGCAGGATCTGGCCAATGGTGTTATTAATTTTATGGGCCCCGGTATGACAGAGGTCTTCCCTTTTGAGAAATATATTGGCTTTGTAGCGATTACTAAGTCGTTCTGCGAAATATAAGGGTGTCGGTCTTCCTACATAATCCTGGAGCAATTGCTGAAACTCCTGCTGAAAAAGTTCTTCCTGCATAATCTCCAGGTACCGGTTCCTTAATTCTTCCACATTCCGGTGCAGCATTTCCGGAATATAAGCACCTCCGAACTGACCGAAATAGCCCTGTTCATCGGGACGGGTATAGGATTGTATTGCTGACATGCTTTTTTATTAAGATTACTTCATCGCCATTTTCAGCTGCAGGATCTTACTCATATCCTTGATACCCGGAGCTGACTCAAACTTGCTATTCACATCAACACCAAACAGGTCAGGATGTTTAAAAGCTTTTACCCTGGCCAGGTCTTCTACCCCGATACCCCCGCTCAGGAAGAAAGGTTTCTCAATTTTTGCCTTGCTCAGGATATTCCAGTCAAATTGCTGACCGGTTCCTCCGAAACTTTCTTTCAGTCCGCCGGTATCAAAGAGATAATAATCGCAAACAGCATCATACGGTGCTACCAGCTCATCAATATCTTCATCTCCTGTAATACGAAAAGCTTTGATTACTTCCACTTCAGAACTGAGGTCATCACACATTTCTGCGCTTTCATCTCCATGGAGCTGTACCACATCCAGTCCATATTCATCAATTGCATCCAGCACATCGATTAACTCAGGGTTCACAAACACCCCTACTTTCCTCAGATCAAAATCCGCCTTCTTCACTTCTTTTTTGGAAAGTTTATCACCCACATAACGGGGGGATTCAGGATAAAAAATTAAACCGGCAAACTCAATATCGAGTCCGTCCAGTTGTTGCAGCTGTTTCATATCGGTGATACCGCAAACTTTGATATTCATATTGCTTTTACTTTAACTGTTTAATCCAATTCAATTATTGATAAATGTTCATTTCAATTCCGCGTGTCCTTGTGTACATGATAATGCCTTTTCGCTGATCCGTTAGTCTGTTTCATCTTTTAATGACGCTACAAAAGTCTCAAAAGCCTTCCCCGGATCTGTTTCTTTCATAAAATTCTCTCCGATTAAGAAACCCCTGAAGCCCGCCTGCCTTAAAGTTACGATTGCTCCGGTACTACTGATCCCACTTTCTGCGATGGCCGGTTTTTCTGCCGGAATTTTACTGATCAGGTTTAAGGAAGTATTGATATCCACTTCAAAGGTTTTGAGGTTCCGGTTATTCACCCCCAGCATACTTACTTCATCACAGCAATGGCCCAGCTCTTCCTCATTATGAATTTCCAGGATCGATTCCAGTCCGATGCTTTTGGCATAAGTGGCGAACTGCTTTACTTCTTCCGGACTCAGACAGGCGGCAATCAGCAGGATCACATCTGCCCCAAATGCCTTGGCTTCGGCAATCTGCCATTGGTCAATGATAAAATCTTTTCGAAGCACCGGGATATCTGTTACCACTTTGGTCTGGATCAGGTCATCCAGGTCGCCTCCAAAAAAGGGCTCATCCGTTAATACGGATATGCCAGCTGCTGATTGATTATAAGCCCTGACAACCGGCTCCACTTCCTGTTCTTTGGTTTTGAACCAGCCCTTGCTCGGGCTTTTCCTTTTGAATTCGGCAATAATACCCGTACTGCCCGGTATCAGTAGCTGCTGCACGAGTGAACGATTGCCGATTTCCCAGAAAAATCCTTCCTTTTCAAAACGGGAAATAGGGCTTTTTATCTTAAACGGCTCAATCTCCTTTCTTTTGGATGCTACAATAGTTTCTAAAATATCCATACTAAACTTCTTTGATCTTACCCCAGTGGGTATCAGACATCAGGTTTTATTTTTTCAATAGTATACTTAACATCATTGCAACTCAATCAGCTGCTTCAGGGCGGCATGCGCCCTGCCCGACTCCAGACTTTGGATAGCCGCCTGGAAGGCATCATCGTAACTGGCATACTTCCCGGTGCAATGCAGGGCCATGGCAGCATTGGCCAGAACAACCGCATTCTGTGCCCAGGTTCCTTCTCCCCTCAGAATGCTGACAAAGATACCAGCCGCTTCTTGAACAGAACTCCCGCCACTGATATCTGCAGCAGTCACCATTCTTTTGCCAAGTTGTTCCGGACTCATCACCCGTTCTCCTTCATGTGTGATCACTTTGGTATCATTCGTCAATGAAATCTCATCATACCCATCCAGGCTGTGTAAAATAGTAAAGGGTTTGCCACCCAATTGCAGGAGGTAATTATAGATCCTTGCCATTTCCAGATTATATACTCCCACCAACTGATAAGCAGGTGTGGCAGGGTTAGCCATCGGGCCCAGCATATTGAAAAACGTACGCATGGCCAGGTTTTTCCGGATCGGGCCCACTGTTTTCAGCGCCGGATGAAAAAGCGGGGCATGCAGGAAACAGATATTTGCCTTTTGGATTTCATTTTGCAGTTTAGTATTGTCGTTGCTGAACCGATAGCCCAGTTGTTCCATTACATTACTGGCGCCGCTGATGGACGAAGCCCCATAGTTGCCATGCTTGGCCACTTTTTGTCCGGTACCCGCCACAATAAAACAGGCCAGGGTGGAAATATTAAATGTGTTTTTACCGTCTCCCCCGGTTCCAACTATATCAATTGCATCTACATCTCCCAGGTCTGCTTTCACACATAATTCCAGCAGTGCATCCCGGAATCCCTGTAACTCCTCAATGGTTATGCTTCGCATCAGGTAGACGGTCATGAAGGCTGTTACTTCATGTTCATTGTAAATGCCCTTACCGATATTCACCAGCACTTCCCGGGCCTGATCCCTTGAAAGGGTTTGGTGTTCGAATAAATATTGTAGTGTTTTTTTCATACCCCTTTTCTCACCCCTGTCCCCTAAAGGGGGACTTAACTTTGTCGCTCACTCATGCTTTCTATTGCGTGGTGATGCTTTTTGATTAAAAATATTTTTATACTTCGTATTTCTAATTTCAAATTTTCCCATCAATTTTTTCCCGCCCTTCCTTTCTCCCCTTTAGGGGCGGGGATGGGGGTTTGGCTCAACCAATTCCGCATGATCTGTTCCCCAACCGGTGTCAACACACTCTCCGGGTGAAACTGTACGCCCTGCACATCGTAAGTCTTATGTTGCAGCGCCATTATGTATCCCTGTGCATCACGGGCCGTTATTTCCAATTCGGCCGGGAATGACTCTTCACTCACAATCCAGGAGTGATAACGACCTACCAGGAATTGATCCGGTAATCCATTAAAAAGCGGGCTTACGGGCAATTGATGACTTAATCCCGTTTTAATTTCTGTGGCCACTCCATGATACACTGTTGATAAATTGGTCAGTTTCCCTCCAAATGCTTCACCGATAGCCTGATGACCCAAACATACTCCCAGTATGGATTTAGTAGCCGCATATGCTTTAATCAGGGGCAGTAACATACCTGCTTCCTCCGGTATACCTGGTCCGGGCGATAAAATAATTTTATCATAAGCTGCCACCTGCTCCAGCGGAATCTGATCATTCCGATACACATCCACCCTGGTATGGGTAATCTTTTCCACCAGGTGTACCAGATTATAAGTAAACGAATCGTAATTATCAAACACCAGTATTTTCATTCTCTTTTTTTAATCAATTTTCGTACTTCGTATTTCGAATTTCGTATTTCGTATTTCATACTTCACTTAATCTCTTCCGCTACTTCAATCGCTTTCTTCAATGCACCCAGTTTATTATTCACTTCCTGCAATTCACTTTCCGGGTTACTGACAGCCACCACACCGGCACCGGCCTGATAAGTGAGCGTATTGTTCCTGCTTAAAAAAGTGCGGATCATGATTGCATGATTGCAACTGCCATTGAATCCGACAAAGCCAATCGCTCCTCCGTAGTAAGAACGGGCAGTGGGCTCAAAGTCATTGATCAGTTCCATGGCCCTTATCTTGGGTGCCCCGCTCAGGGTTCCGGCCGGGAAGGTTTTGGCAAGCATTTCAAAGGGGTTGGCAGTTGGTCTGACCGTTCCTTTTACTTCACTCACGAGATGAATTACATGGGAGAAATATTGTACCTGCCGGAACTGTGCTACTTCCACTTCATCACAAAGCCGGCTCAGGTCATTGCGGGCCAGATCAACCAGCATCACGTGCTCCGCATTTTCTTTGGCATCCTTTAATAAATTTTCAGTTGCCATACGATCCGCTTCATCGTCTCCCGTGCGTTTGAAAGTTCCTGCGATGGGATGTACAATGGCTTTTCCATTCCGGATGATGAGCTGCGCTTCCGGTGAAGAACCCATCAGCCGGTATTCCCCATAATCAAAAAAGAACAGGTAGGGAGAAGGGTTCACACTGCGGAGGGCCCTGTATACATTAAATTCATCTCCTGTAAATGTTTGCTGAAATCGTCGGCTCAGAACAATCTGAAATACATCTCCCCGGTGACAACTGGCAATCCCCTTTTTCACCATCTCCACATACTCGCCATCTTTCAGATTGGAGACCTCTTCACCTTTTCTGGCAAAGGGATAAACCGGCACATCCTTACCCCGGATTAAAGATTCGACAGCAGCCAGTTCAGACTCCACTCCCCTGATATGATTCTCACAAATAAATAATTCATCTTTAAAATGATTGACTGCAATCACATACTGATACAAACGGTATCGCATTAATGGAATGATGGCAGTTTCATTTTTACTTTTCGAATCATGCTGTAATTTTTCAAAAAAAGAAACTGCATCATAAGTCGTGTACCCATACAATCCCTGGGCAAACGCCTCTTCTTTTGTCCCACCTGATTTTATTTCAAACTGCTGCATGAAATTCCATAAAAGCGAGGGTACGGTACCCGGACTACTGATACTGATTTTTTCAGGATTCCGGCCTGGCAATTTACTTTCTGCATAGGAGGCATTACTAACCTCCATTCCGCCAATGGCATTGATACAAATAAATGACCAGCTGTTTTCCGCCGAATGATGATCGGTGCTTTCCAGCAAAATGGTATCCCTGAATTTATCCCGCAAACGCAGGTAGATCCCCACCGGCGTGTATACATCGGCGAGCATGCGTTTGCAACTGGTGCTTAATTCGATTTTTTTCATACCCCTGTCCCCTGAAGGGGAACTTAGCTTTGTAGCTCATCAGCAGTTTTTACTGCGTGATAATGCCAGATTAGAAATATTTTTCTGTTTCACCGAATATTCATTTTCAAAACTCATTCAACTTCAATAATTATACTCCACCTTTTGAAGGAAAAGGTTGTTTACTCCCTTTCCTTGACCCACCTCTATTCCCCCCCTTTAGGGGTTGGGGGTTCCCCCTTTTAGGGGATGGGGGTGGGCAAAAAATAAGCCCCGAACATTGTCGGGGCCTGAATATTGTTAAACAATGATAGTTATGACACTACAGCCCCCTAAGAGTTGTATGCCACCACCATGTATTGTTATGCTTTCTCATGTTCCCACAAATATAAAAGCTAAAACGGGAATGCCAAATTCTTTTTAGATTTATAAGCTAAAACAGACACATGCTGATACAACATAAAAAGTCCGGAACCAAGGGAATGTTTTTTGTAGAGCAGGACGGCAATATCCTGGCAGAAATGGTGTACACACAGCCGGCAGCCAATAAAATGATCATCGAACATACAGAAGTTAGCGATGAACTCAGGGGGCAAAAAGTCGGCAACCAACTCGTGGCTGCGGCAGTAGACTATGCCAGGAAACAGGAGATCAGGATCATTCCCCTTTGTCCTTTTGCGAATGCAGTTTTTAAGAAAACACCTGAGTATAATGATGTATTAGTTAGTTGAAAAACTGCCAGGCAAAAAACAGTGTTTTACTGATATGTCAGTCCCCAGGACTTTAATAAAGAATCTGCCTGATGTTGGTTAAAAGAAATATCGGGAGCAGGATTTCCGGATGAATAAATGTATTCGAACTTATAGTTCTTCCTTGAAATTGTATCCAGATAATAATTGATCACCAGTGTTTTTCCCCATCTGTCCTTATCCGAATTTTCAACAAATAAATTCCAATCTGCCAAAAGTGTATCTCCAGTCCATTGAACCGTTTTCCACTTTAAATAAGGATGCGAAGGCGGAACATATTCTCCCTCCTGAATATCGCCTGCCCATCTTACATCACCTGGACACAGGTACAGACATTCATAATCCGGTGACAGAACCGGAATCCTGTTCTGCCTTCGATATGGGTTGAATGACAAGGAGAATTTCCGCAATTGGGCATAAAAAGAATCATTCGCAGGAAGTTGAGACAAGCATTTTACCCGATCAATTTTTTCAAGGGCTGAAGCGGTTCTCCAATCACATTTATTTTTCTGTTTGCAGGAGCAAACCAGGACAAATAATACAAAACAGCTATATATAAAAATGTCCTTTGTTTTGATCAGCGACCAAAAAGAACATTCCTTAAATTTGAAAATGGTCAACATCACTTTAAAGTTATCGAAAAAGAGAAATATGAAAAAAGTATCTGTAATTATTTACTTACTACTGTCATTACTTCCATCATTTGCCCAGGATGACGTTTCCTACAAAACCCCGCCCAAAGACATGATGGATATGCTCCTGGCCAAGGGAGCACCCGGCGTGAGCATCGATGATAAAGGAGAATGGATGTTGCTGACAGAGAGTAATAGTTATCCCTCTGTTGAAGAACTGGCCAGACCTGAATTGAAAATTGCCGGATTGCGGATCAACCCCGCGAATTTTGCACCGAGCCGTCAGAATTTTGTCAATAACCTCTACCTTAAAAATATCAGCAGTGGAAAAGAAATGAAGATCAGCGGACTTCCCAATCCACTTGCCGCCAGTAATATCAGCTGGAGTCCGGATGATAAAAAAATTGCCTTTACCCATACTACGGCCAGCCGGATTGATCTCTATGTGATAGATGTGGCCACACAGAAAGCAACAAAAATCAATAAAACGGCCCTGAACGTGATTACCGGCGGCGCCATATGGTTTGACAATAACACCCTGCTTTATCGCACCGCCCTGAAACCAGCCACAGCAGCACCTCCCAAGCCAGCCATGCCCAAAGGCCCAACAGTACAGGAGAATTATGGCAAAGCCTCCCCCCGGCCTACTTACCAGGACCTGATCAAATCACCTTATGACGAAGAACTCTTTGCTTTTTATGCCAGCACCCAACTGGTGAAAAACAGTAATGGCACAGAAACAAAAATTGGTCAGCCCGCTATCTATGGCAGTATCAGTGTATCTCCTGATAAAAAATACCTGCTCATCAGAAAAATTAAAAAGCCTTTCTCCTATACCGTACCCGCAAATGGGTTTCCGGCCGAAATGCTCATTACCGATATCAATGGTAAACTGGTAAAACAACTGGCCGATCTCCCCTCTTCAGAAACGGCGCCAGGGGGCAACGATAATGTACAACTGGCACCCCGTGCTTTTGACTGGCGCGATGATGAGGCTGCTACAGTGGTGTGGTGCATGCCGCTTGACAGTGGTCTGATCAAAAAGCAGGTGGAATACCGGGATGCAGTTTATGCATTATCTGCACCCTTTACCGGTGAAGCTATTCAGTTATTCAAAACAAAAATGCGTTATCGCGGTACTACCTGGGGCAATGCTGATCTGGCCATTGTTTCAGAAGGATTAACCGGAAAACAAACAACACAGATTGACCGTTTTAATTCTGTGACAGGTGATCTTGAAAAACTGATCACCCGCAATACAACCAATGCATATGCCAATCCCGGGCAACCACTGACTGCGCCTAACCAATACGGTAAAAATGTTTTATTGACGATTGATAATGGCAACAAGATCATCTTTAATAATACCACCGGTAGTTCGCCAAAAGGCGATCTTCCCTTTTTAATGAGCTTTGATGTACACAAGAAAAAAGCAGATACACTCTGGCGCAGTCCGGAAGGATATTTTGAATATGTAGTCAAATTGCTGGATGCAGGCAAACTCAGTCTGGTTACCCGCAAAGAATCTGAAAAAGATATGCCGAATTACTGGCTCAAAAATCTTCGGCTGCGGATCGCAGACCGGCAACTCACTGCTTTCACCAATCCCTACCCGCAAATGGAAGGGGTAAGCAAAGAAAAAATAAAATATAAAAGAGCAGACGGGGTTGATCTGACCGGTGATCTCTACCTGCCAAAAGGCTATAACAAAGAAAGAGATGGCAAACTACCCGTACTGATCTGGGCTTATCCTGCAGAATATAATTCAGCTGATGATGCCGCACAGATCAGGGGCAGTGAACATAAATTCACCCTGATCGGTGGTGCTTCTCCGGTGATGTATGTAACCCAGGGTTATGCCGTATTAAACAATGCTGAAATGCCCATTGTGGCAACCGGAAAAGATAAAAAGCCCAATGATAATTTTATTGAACAGCTGACGATGAATGCAGAGGCCGCAGTGAATGCGCTTGACTCACTCGGCGTAGGCGACCGCAACCGGATGGCAGTATCCGGACATAGCTATGGGGCTTTCATGACTGCTCACCTGCTGGCCCATACTAAATTATTTAAGGCAGGCATTGCCCGCAGCGGTGCCTATAACCGTTCCCTCACGCCTTTTGGTTTCCAGAATGAGGACCGAACTTACTGGCAGGATCCGGATCTGTATAATAAAATGAGTCCGTTCAGTTATGCCGACAAAATCAAAACTCCCATCATGCTGGTGCATGGTGATATGGATAATAATACCGGCACCTTCCCGATCCAGAGCGAACGTATGTATAATGCCATCAAGGGACATGGCGGTACAGTAAAATACCTGAGCCTGCCCTATGAAAGTCATGGTTACGCCGGAAGAGAAAACCTGCTCCACCTGCTGAGCGAACAACTAAGCTGGCTGGATAAATATGTAAAGAATGCTGATAGGAAGGTGGAGAAAAAGGAAGAGAAAAAAGGATTCTAAAATCTGAACAATGCTGAGACTATTCATCCCGATTATATTAATCATTGTTTTTGCCTTCTGGGCATTATACCGCTTACTGATAAAAAAAGATTGGAGACAACAGCTTTCTAATTTTTACATGGGATTATTCTTCATAGGTATTTGGGGATTGATTTACTTTTTTCTACTCAGCTAACCCGATCATATATAACTGAAACGAAGAAAATGAAAGACACCAGTGCACATGACGAAAAATTCGCAAAAATGAGTTTTGCCTCAGTGTATCCTCATTACCTGGCAAAAGTGGAAAAAAAAGGAAGAACAAAAGATGAACTCCATCAGGTCATTCAATGGCTGACCGGATACAACAATCAGCAGCAGGAAGAACTGATCCGAGACAAAGTAAGTTTTGAGGTTTTTTTCAAAAAAGCAAAAAAGCACCCCAACGCAAAACTGATCACCGGGTTGATTTGCGGGTACCGGGTGGAGGAAATACAAAACCCGCTCACACAACAGGTCAGGTACCTGGATAAACTGGTAGACGAATTAGCCAAGGGCCGTAAAATGGAGAAAATACTAAGAACGGAATAATTTAATCAGTCAAACTGCGGCAAAGAAAGTCCCACATGCCTTCGTTGTTGCCTGGATGAAACCAGTTGATCGCTGTATCTCTTTTAAACCAGGTCATCTGCCTTTTAGCATATTGGCGGGTATGAATTTTAATCTGCTCCACGGCTTTTTCAAGCGTACAGCGCCCCTCTAAGTGGTCAATCAATTCTGTATACCCTACTGTCTGTAAGGCATTATTTGTTTTGAAAGGAAGCAGTGAGCGGACTTCTTCCAGCAGACCTGCTTTCATCATTGCCTCTACCCTGGCATCGATCCGTTCCACCAGTTCTTCACGGGGCAGTTCCAAACCAATTTTAATGATATTAAATTCCCTGACTGCTTTATGTCCTTTCTGAAATTGAAGAATGGACTGCCCTGTACTTTCAATTACTTCCAGTGCCCTCATCATCCTTTGCGGGTTTTGTATTTCACCGCTTGCATAGAAGGCCGGGTCTTTTTCTTTCAACTGTTCCTGTAACCAGGATATCCCTTTTGCTCCATACATTTCAGTGATTCCGACTCTGATCGCCGGATCAATGTCAGGGATCTCATCCAGTCCTTCACAAAATGCACGGATATACAAACCGGTACCGCCCACCATCACTACCTGATCATCTTTCGCAAACAATAGCTTTGTCTTTTCCAAAGCATACTGTTCAAAACTGGCAGCGGTCAGATCCTGCTGAATACTATGAGAAGCTATAAAATAATGCGGCACCTGCTTCAATTCATCAGCAGAAGGGCGGGCTACTCCGATATTGAATTCCTTGTAACATTGCCGGCTGTCAGCCGAAATAATGGAGCAATTATATTTTTGTGCCATTGCTATAGACACAGCGGTTTTACCCACAGCTGTCGGTCCACAGATAATGATCACTGTCTTTGCTGCTTCCTGCCCCATCTTAAAAAAAGCTGCCGGGTCATCCCCGGCATTATTAAAACATTGTATTAAACTTAAGATACCATACTTCTTTCTCCCCTTTAGGGGTTGGGGGCTCTCCCCTTTAGGGGACGGGGGCTCTCCCGACTACACTTCCTCCTCTCCTCCCTCCGTCGTTTCCTCGCCCAGACTCACATCCTCGCCTTCATCATCTTTTACGCCAAAACCTTCACCTGCCTGTGTGAGATCGTATTTCTCTTCCACATCGGCGAATTTCTCACCCAGTAATCCTTTGGTACCATACTGACTTGGGCCGATGCCTTCAGATCTGGACACGGAAGGATAGATCACTTTGGGGTTCTCTTCTTTTGATACATTGATCAGCTCTACGAGAAATGTCCAGTTTTTATTAAAATCATACTGATAAATAAATCGCTGGTTGGGGTCGCGGATTTCTGAACCGATCGTTGTTTCCGCCATCAGCAATGGAGGTGCTTTATACTCTTTATCGTATTGTTCCAGAGAAATCTCTCTTCCCCGCAGCCAATGATCATTGCTACGGTAAAAAGTGGCTTTATGTTTATTATCAAACTCAAACCCTTTTAATATTGCATCATGAAGGTCTCTGAAATGCTGGGTATGGCGGATCACGACATCCCGGTAAACACTTTCATCTTCCTCAAAATAGACCCTGAATTTTAAAATTGCCATGTCACAAAATTAAGCGTTCGAAGCTAAAATCACGAATAATACAGATGTCAGTTAACTGTTAAAAAGGGAATGTGGTCAATGCCTGGGTTGCAATCCCAGTTCTGCAGCTTTGGCCAGCATAAACTCAAAGGCGGCTTCATAAGAATTGGGGATAACCCCGTCCAGCATAGCATCTTTCAACGCATCTTTGATAACTCCCACCGGTTTGGAAGGTGGCAAACCAAAGGTTTCCATGATCAGTTCCCCGCTGATGGGTGGCTGCCAGTTCCGGACATGATCTTTTTCTTCCACTTCCCTGCATCGTTGCCTTACCAGTTGAAAATTCTCCAGGTACCTTTTTACCTTCTGCTTGTTTTTAGAAGTGATATCTGCGTCACATAACATCATTAGTGAATCAAAATCATCACCGGCATCAAAAAGCAAACGGCGGATAGCCGAATCCGTTATATTTTCTTTGGTCAGGCTGATTGGCCGCAGGTGCAGTTCCACCATCTTTCTTACAAATCGCATATCCTCGTGCAAGGGCAGCTTCAGTTTTCCAAAAATTTTGGGGACCATCCGTCCGCCCACCACTTCATGGCCGTGAAAAGTCCACCCATGCCCTTCTTCAAATTTTTTAGTAGCCGGTTTGGCGATATCATGCAGCACTGCCGCCCAGCGTAACCAAAGGTTGTTGCTGTGCACCGATAAATTATCGAGTACCTGCAGGGTATGATAGAAATTATCCTTGTGCCCATGACCGTCTTTGTATTCTGCCCCTGCCAAATCCACCATTTGCGGGAAAATGATGCGCAACAAACCTGAGCGGTACAACAGGTCTAATCCCACCGAAGGCTTTGGTGAAAGAATGATTTTGTTCAGTTCATCAGTGATCCTTTCCTGGGAAATGATACTGATCCGCGAAGCCGTATCCCTGATTCCCTGCCAGGTATTTTCTTCAATAGTAAATCCCAGCTGACTGGCGAAACGAATGGCCCGCATCATCCGCAGCGGATCATCACTAAAGGTTTGAACCGGCGCCAGCGGCGTTCGGATGATCTTTGCTTCCAGGTCTTTTAGTCCTTCAAACGGGTCTATCAGCTGACCATAATCCGCAGCGTTCAGGCTAATGGCCAGGGCATTGATGGTAAAATCGCGGCGGTCCTGGTCATCCTTGATTGAGCCGGGCTCAACTGCCGGTTTCCTGGAATCACGCTGATAACTTTCTTTTCGGGCCCCGACAAATTCTATATCAAACCCATCCCATAATCGAATATGAGCTGTGCCAAAATTTTTGAAATAATCCACTTTGGGTTGCGGGTCAAACATATGGGCCGTTGCCGTTGCCAGTTCTATAGCATCACCGGCGCATACAAAATCTGCATCCTTCGTTTCCCTGCCCAGCAATTTATCGCGAACAAATCCGCCAATTAAATAAGATTCCAGTCCCAGATTTTGGGAAGCCCGGGCCACTTTATCAATAACCAGTAAATCTTTTTCACTACAGGGAATCTGCATGCCGCAAAGATAATGGGAATGGATTACTGCCGATGGAGAGAGGTTGGGGAGTTGAGAGGTTGAGGGGTTGACTAGTTTAGAGGTTGAGAAGTTGAGTGGTTGAGTGGTTGAGAAGTTGAAATGGAACATGCGTCCTGTATGATTGATGAATACACTAACGTCCCCGGCATATAGACTGACTGACTGAAAGACTGCTGACTGTTGACTGATGACTGATGACTGTTGACTGATGACTGTTGACTGTCGACTGAAACCTACTTCCTCAATACTTCCACTTCCCCGTTTGTCCAGCGGATGACAGAAGAAGGTGCTGCTATTTGAGCATCATCCTGCCGGTATTGAACAATATAGTCAACTCCTTTTTTCACTTCCATTCCAATTTCTGAAAATATACGAGGGCCTGGTTGACCGGAGATATTAGCCGATGTGGAAACGATAGGTTTTCTAAATCTTTTTATCAATTGCCGGCAAAAAGGTTCTGTACAAATTCTGATACCAATACTGCCATCGGCACCAGTTAAATTGGAAGCCAGTCCGATAGCGCCTTCATATATAACCGTTGTTGGCTTTGATGCCTGTTGCAGGTAATCAAATACCGCCAGGTCGGGAGCGGCGGTGTATTGTAATACATCCCTTTCATCTGCCACCAGTACGATGAGAGCCTTTTCATCTGCTCTTTGTTTGAGGGCATATACTTTGGCTACTGCTGCTTCATTGGTAGCATCACAACCGATTCCCCATACGGTATCAGTTGGATAAAGCAGCAGCCCTCCGTTTTTTAAAACTTCCAGACATTCTATAATATCTTTTTCCATTTCCGTCATATCGTTGTCGCTAATACTTTATTGATTTCATTCACAATGATGGCATCATCCAGCTTTGTTAAACAGGCTGGGATGCCATAAGGTTTACAGGTATTTTTGGTACAGGGTTCACAACTCAGCTGGTTCAGCCGGATAATACTGCGCAAAGACTGGTTATAGGGTGCCGTATTCTTTTCATTTCCAGCCCCAAATAAAACAATGGTATGGGTGCCCAGTGCATTGGAGAGATGTGCCGGGCCACTATCAGTTGTCAGGACCAGTCTGGCCCCTTCGAGAAAACCCGATAATTCCGGAATCGGCGTGGTCCCGGCCAGATTCATGATACCTGAGCGGCTGTCAAGACTGGTATACACTTCATCCACAAAAGCAGCCTCTTTATTACTGCCCGCGAGGAAGATATCACCCCGGTATGCTTTTCTTACTTCATTAATTAGCTGTACAGCCTTTTCTTTTGGTAACCGGCGGGATACAGCTTCAGAATTGATATTAACGACAATATAATCCTGTTTTAGTTTGCCAGGCCCCTTCAGTGCAACAACGGCTGACGGCAAAGCCTTCCCGGTAAACTGTTGGAGTAAATCCATATACTCTTCTACCCGATGAAGACCGGTCTTCTTGTTAAATGCGGCTGTAAGCAAAAGCCCCCGGCCTTCTTTCCGGTAACCGATTCTTTTGGCTGCTCCGCTAGCATAAGCCATCACAGCGGAGGATAATGAATCCGGCAGACAAAAAAATAAATCATACTTTTTTTGTTGTCTGATTTGCTTACCGAATTTCCAGGCGCCGGTGATGCCAGGAAATTCCTCTTTTGAAAAAATATAACGCTGCTCATGTTCAGGAAAAAATTCGAGTAAAACATCGATCCCTTTTTTTGCAATCAGGTCAATGGTTGAGCCGGGATACAATTCCCGAACAGCCCTTACAAAGGCTGAACTCATTACCATATCACCCATCCAGTTGGGGAGCCTGATCAGGATATTCATAGCCGCAAAGTTGCAGATTCTTCCCCACTCCCCCGCAGCGATTTACATTTCCTTCAATAACCACTCCCCCTAATTCCCTACTCGCTACTAGCCACTCCCCACTCGCCTCTTCCCACTCCCCACTTGCCACTCGCCACTTGCCACTCGCCTCATTTAACAATTCCCTACTTTCGCAAAAAAAATATAATGAAGGACCTGATACTTGAAGCCTGGGCCAATCGCGATTTACTGAAAGATGAAAAATACAGCGACGCGGTGAGGGCTGTTATAGAAGAAGTGGACAAAGGAAGACTGCGTACGGCTTCACCAACCGGTATTAATCCAAACGGATCTGCAGTGTGGGAAGTAAATGAATGGGTCAAGCAGGCCATCCTGATGTATTTTGGTATCCAGCAAATGCAGACCTGGGACCTGGCTCCTTTTGAGTTTTATGATAAAATGCTGCTCAAGAAGAATTATAAAGAATTGGGAGTAAGAGCCGTTCCGCATGCTGTTGCCCGTTATGGCGCTTATCTGGCAAAGAATGTGGTCCTCATGCCCAGCTATGTGAATATCGGTGCCTATGTGGATGAAGGCACGATGGTGGATACCTGGGCAACGGTTGGCAGTTGTGCGCAGATTGGCAAGGGTGTTCACCTGAGTGGTGGTGTGGGTATTGGTGGTGTATTGGAGCCCCTGCAGGCGACGCCTGTGATTATTGAAGATGGTTGTTTTATTGGCAGCCGCTGTATCGTGGTGGAGGGAGTGGTTGTTGAAAAAGAAGCCGTACTTGGCGCCAATGTTGTTCTCACCCAATCAACCAAGATCATTGATGTAAGCGGTTCTGAACCGGTTGAAATGAAAGGCCGTGTTCCCGCCCGAAGTGTAGTGATTCCAGGGTCATATACTAAAAAATTCCCTGCGGGAGAATATGGGGTTGGTTGCGCATTGATCATCGGTCAGCGTAAACCCAGTACCGATCTCAAGACCAGTCTGAATGACGCCTTACGTGATTTTAATGTAAGTGTTTAAAAGGTTAACATGATTCATAAAAAAAGGTCCCGCCAGTGGCGGGACTCTTTTTTATATGGGTGTGAATAAACGCAATTAATCTTTCACCACTTTCAGTGTTGTTTCTTTACCTCCGTTTGTCACCCGGATAAAATACATGCCGGATGACAGTTTAGAAAGATCCATTTCTGTGTTCACGGTTGCTGAACGCTGTTGCCGTACCAGTTTACCATACATATCAAATACCCTGATATCGGCCAGGCCCTGCAGGTTATCAATCCGTATGTTCACTTTGTTGCTGACCGGATTGGGGAAGATGATTACTTTTTCTGTAATCAGTTCTTCGGTCCTGCTGGCAGTACCCAACTGAACCCTGAGTGTATAACAGCTGCTGGCATTGGTAGCACCATTGAAACCTACCACTCTGGCATAATAAGTACCGGCGGTTGCAGTATAGTTGATAGTTTCACTAGTAGTACCGCCATTTGCCGACGAACCTACTTGTGTATTATTCCTGTATAATCTAAGATCATAATCAGCAGGCAATGTCCCAAGCGTAACAGTGATTGTACCACCCGTAGTAATAACAAAGCGGTAGAAATCCACATCACCACTGGGGTTAATCAATCCTTTTACATCTGTGTTGAAAGGAATGGTAGCCGCGCCGTTTCTGTTACCGTTGGTTGATACATCCAATGTACCCGGACAGGCGGAAGCAGCCGTTGTTGTAAACTGAGCCTGCGTATATGCACTGCTGCCGGAAGTACAATTGGTCCGAACCCTCCAGTCGTATAATGTTGAAGCAGATAATCCGCTCAGGTTAACGGAAGTGGCAGTTGTGGCAGTTGCGGCACTAATCCAGGTGGCGGAACTGTTCGCTTTATAATCCACTGCATAGGAAACAGCACCGCTGACAGCTGTCCAGCTAACTGTAGCAGCAGAAACGGTTATACCAGTTGAATTTAATCCTGTCGGCGTATTACAACCTGCCAGAGGAATGGTGGTGAACTGGGATTGCGCATAAGCACTGCTGCCACCAGCACAGTTCGCCCTCACCCTCCAGTCATATAAGAAACCGGATGCAAGACCGGTAAGGTTAATGGAAGTGGATGTGGTACCAGTAAGACCATTGGTCCAGGTACCTGAAGTACTCAGTTTATAATCCACATCATATGATGTCGCGCCGGCAACCGTTGCCCAAAGCACCGTAGCCGATGTGCTGGTGATTGCGGTAGACGAAAGAAAACCGGGAGTGCCACAGCTAGATCCTGCGGTGATGGTGAAATTCGTATTTGAAATATCAAAGAAGATATTGCCCACTGCTTCCACTTTGACACGTGCAGTTGTGCTGGCAGTATTGGGTACAGCAATCACTTCAGATCCGTCATTGGGTGTGCTGGCAATTAAAGTAGCGAATGTATTACCGCCATCAGTAGACAACGATATTTTTACATTGGCACAACTTACCGGTGCTGCTGTTGTGTTATTCACTGACCAGGTTACTGTCTGATTGGAATTACCGGCCCATGATACAGCGGTATTAGGTGCTGTAACAGCAAAGGGTCCGGATGTATTGGTTACCGTAACAATCATATCATCAAACTGTGTTTGTCCAACAGATACCGGTGCCGTAGAACTATATACCGCATTATCCCTTACCGTTAAACGGAAATTCAGTGTTCTGGACACAGAACTGAGGGCTTCGGTATTCGCACCAGCATCACCACCAGAGAGCGGACCAGATATATTTGCGCCAGCCAGGATCGTGGCCAGTTTTGGCATTAAACGGGTTGGGTTCGTATTTCCTTTAAATGTGATCCAGTTAGGGCCGGTTGCTTTCGTTGCACTGGCTACACTGCTGGCACCGGTTTGTGTGGAACCTGCATTATCATTTTGTTCCCAGGTATAAGTCAGCACATCTCCTGCATCAGCATCTGTAGCTGAACCATTGAGTGCAAATGGCGTGCTGATGGGAATGGTATAATCAGGTCCTGCATTCACCACTGGAGTTGCATTCACAGCAACAAGGGTAACCGGACATGTTTTTGTATTCAGGTTGGCCTGTATTTGCGCAATGGATGCCTGGTGGAAGATATCAATGGAATGAGGTGCGAGATCCTGGGAAGTGATACCTGCATAACCCATGATGGTGATCCCGGAGCCGGGTTCTTTATTGACGCCGGTTCCTTCATTACTCATTGAGAAAGTATGATTGGCACCTAACTGGTGTCCTACTTCATGCACTACATAATCAATATCAAAATTATCACCCTGCGGAATGCCATCAGCCGGAGAAGTAATACCACTTCCTTTGGAAGCATCCACACAAACGCAACCAATACAACCCGCATTACCACCACCACCGGATGCACCAAACAGGTGACCGATATCATAATTAGCGGCGCCAATTACTGAGGTGAGAGTAGACTGCAACTGAGCATTCCACTGGCTCTTTTGAGCAGCAGCTGAATAGGGATCAGTAGATGGGTTGTAATAAAATACATTAGTGTTATTAGCCACCAGGTTCAGGTGTAGGGCCAGATCTTTCTCATAAACACCATTACAACGGGTCAAAGTGGCATTAACAGCAGCAAGTACCAGTGATACCTGTGCAGCACTGGTAGCTCCGAAATAATTGGAGTACTCTGCAGTTACAGATTGTGCCAGGCGCATGGTTTTAAGGTTCCCGCCGGAACGTGCTATATAATTGATATTGTTCACCTGGTTATTCAATCCATCCACCAGATTTTGCTCCGGTGTGGTACAAGTCCATCCCATATTCCCCTTTGATCTTTGTGAGCGGAATACAGCGTACACTGTATGATCTGCTGAATAAGCTTCAATAAACTCATTCGCTTTTCCACCGTTGCGGAATACCATAGTTTGTATACCACCGGGGGAATAGCTGAGTTTCAATGTAGCACCCGGATCTGTAATTCCACGGCCGGAGAAAGCCCTGATGTCGGGGAACTGTGCCTGAAGAGCCGGTTCGAAATTGGAGGCTTCCACAATGGAAAACTGTTCCATACCACCATCTGCATTGGGCAAACTGATAATGGTTTGATCAGTTGAACGAGCATTTACTGCAGCGAATAGTCTTTGCTTTATTGACCGCATATCCAGGTCAAATAATTTAAAGTCTTTCGGGAAAGACTGCCTGGCAACAGCTTTGTCTGTTGTAATTCCCCCGGCATTCTCACGCGAAGCCCAGTAATTCTGTGCTGTTGCCGAGTAGGTTGCAACAGACATCATCATGAACAGTACAATTTTTCTCATAAAGTTGTTTGGGTGATAAAAAAATTAAGCTGCCTAATTTAATTGAATAATTCTAACACCCGTTCGCCTATTGTTGCTAAATCACATCATGTGAATAATTAGTTGGATATAAATCGTTATAACTTTCTGGTATTTGCGGGGGTTTGCAGTTTGTTGCGGGTTTGGATTCAAAATTTAAGCGTTACTACCTAATAGCAGGAAAGCAGCATTTAAAACTGTATCCGGAAGAATGCGATTGATAAGATGATGTACGTTGCGACTAATAAAACCTAAAGCGTTATTCACTATTGAAAAGCGTTTTTTCAATAGTAAGATGGATTGGGCCGGGGGGGGGGGGGACGGGGTTTTGCCGCTGTGACAGGCGCGTAAATGGATTACCTGTGGTGATCCAGGTACGCTCACGAGGGGCGTAGCCAAATGGGGGGTTTTTATTTGCCTGCTGGAAGGTGACCGGACCGAGGGGCGTAGCCAAATCCCCCAGCCGGCTATCGCCGTCTCCGGGGTTTTTTATTTGCCCGCTTTGACAAACGAGCTTGTCACGCTGTCAAATAAAAAACCCCGGCGCTATTGCGCCGGGGTTTTTGTGCCCGAGACTGGATTCGAACCAGCACACCCTTTCGGGCGCCACCACCTCAAAGTGGTGCGTCTACCAATTTCGCCACCCGGGCCTTCACCCGGCCGAAACCGGGTTGGGGACTGCAAATGTAAGTGGTTTACTTTTTCAGAACAATTCTGAACGTAGTTCCTTTTCCAATTTCTGAATGTTTTACATAAATCTCACCCTTGTGGTACTGGGCAATGATCCTTTTAGAAAGACTCAGCCCTAATCCCCATCCTCTTTTCTTGGTAGTAAAGCCCGGCTTGAATACCTGGCCGATATTTTTTTTGCTGATCCCCTTCCCGGTATCGGTCACATCCAGATAAACCGCTTTATCATCTTCATTCATGTTCACAGTAATCGCCCCCTTCCCTTCCATGGCATCCAAAGCATTCTTCAAAAGGTTCTCAATCACCCAGTCAAATAAAGGAGGGGATATCCGGGCAAAAATGGCTTCCCTGTTTTGATGATTCACCGTAAATATAATCTTGCCCGTTGCCCGCTTGCGCATATAATCCACCATACTGTTGACCTGTTTCAGCAGATCAGTGGACTCCAGTTGGGGACTGCTACCAATCTTTCCGAATCGGTCCGATACCAGCCGGAGCCGGTCAACATCTTTCTCCAGCTCCTGTACAATTTTTTTATCCAGCGGACTATCCTTCAGCATTTCCACCCAACCTTCCAAAGAAGAAACCGGGGTACCCAGCTGATGGGCCGTTTCCTTGGCCATGCCGGCCCAGACCTGGTTCTGCAAAGAACGGTGCCTGCTGCGAAGCGATAAAATGGTGATCACAATAAATAATGCCACAATCAGTAACTGAATAATCGGGTAATACCTGACCTCATCGAGCAATTTGGAATTGCCATAATAATACCGGTTACGGATACTGGAGTCTGCCGGATCCACCCATTCAAAAGGAGTATGTTGTGACTTTAACTGCCGCAATTTTGAATCCAGATATTTTGGATCTGCAGCCCTGGCCGAATCCAGGTTCACATGACTGGTGACACTGTCCTTTTCATTGGTTTCAATAATCGGTATAGTTTTGTTTTCTGTTACTATCAGTGCAGCAAAACCAATATCCACGGAATCAGGTGCACTGATGATGAATTTACCAGCCTTGAACCATTGTTCTACCCTCAGTCGCTCCTCCCCTTTTATCTTACGGGCAAGGTATTGTGAATAAAATATAGTACCACTTACGATCAGGATCGCGATCAGGGCCAGTGTTGTTCTCCAATTCAGGTATTGACGAAACATGCACCGAATTTACGGTGATATAGCGGCATGCCTTATTTTTGATCAAATAAATTCCCGCATTGAGCCATCTTCCAAAAGTTGCCGTTGTAATTCTCAACTGGAACGGAAAAAAATACCTGGAACAGTTTCTGCCTCCGCTGCTGACAACCAGCTATGCTGGAATGGAACTGATTATTGCTGATAATGGTTCAACGGATGATTCGATCTCATTTCTTCAAACCCATTACCCGCAAATACGATTGATCCGTTTCAACGAAAACCATGGCTTTGCCGGCGGATATAACCGGGCCCTTCGCCAGATTGAAGCTGATTATTATGTATTGCTGAACTCAGATGTGGAAATAGAAAGCGGCTGGCTGGAGCCCATGGTTGACATGCTGGAAAAAGACCCGGCCATTGCAGCCTGCCAGCCCAAACTCCTGACCTGGCACCGGAAAAATCTCTTTGAATATGCCGGAGGTGCCGGTGGCTGGATCGACAAATATGGCTACCCCTTTGCCAAAGGAAGAGTCTTCGATCATTTTGAAGAAGACCAGGGTCAGTATAACCAGCCCGGCCCCCTGTTCTGGGCCAGCGGTGCCTGTCTGTTTATCAGGGCCAAAGTTTTTCACGAAGTCAATGGATTTGATGATTACTTTTTTGCCCATCAGGAAGAGATTGATCTGTGCTGGCGTATACAGCTGGCAGGACATCAAATCTGGTCCTGCCCCGCTTCTGTTGTGTACCATGTAGGCGGCGGCACCCTGCCCAAGGGCAATTCCTTAAAAACCTTCCTGAACTTTCGCAATAACCGGATCATGTTATCCAAGAACCTTCCATTCCGGAAAAAACTATGGGTGGTTCCCGTTCGTTACCTGCTGGATGCCGTTTCGGCCTGGAAGGGATTGTTATCGGGTGACGGCGGTTATTTTCTCGCCATATTCAAAGCCCATATCGCTTTTATCCGCTGGTGGCTTTTCCATCAGAAAAAATCAGTCTTCCCGGTAAACAGAAACGGGCCACTACAAGCTGTATACAAAGGAAATATTGCCTGGCAGCATTTTGCCCGGAAAAAGAAAACCTTTTCTGAAATTGTGGGCAAAAGCAACTGATTTTTTTAGAATGAACCCCTATTTTTGCAGCACAAATTTTTTGTATGAGTAACCAACAGGAATACCAGCAGGAATTAGAGAAGATTCAGGACAAGGATTTCACCCATAACTGGGTATCTTCTTCAGGATTCCTTTTCTACCTCCAGGTAGCCTGTCTCGTGGCATTTGTACTGGGTGGCTGTTTTATGCTTTATACCAAGAGTTTTAACAAAGAGGGAAATGGTACTTCCAGCGCCCCTGTGCAGGAAAGCAGCCTTTATACTCCCAAGTACAAATAATTCAGCAGTAAAAATTTTTTAAAACAGGCGGCAGGCCTTATTTTTGCATCCCGCCAACCGAAACTGGGACCTCAAACAGTGCAGGAATGGCAACAGTTCTTTAGAAAAGCGGAAGTAGCTCATTTGGTAGAGCACGACCTTGCCAAGGTCGGGGTGGCCGGTTCGAGCCCGGTCTTCCGCTCAGTAAATCCTCTTGCCGTTGCGGCGGAGGATTTTTTTTTCATCGCCCTGGTGGTGGAATTGGTAGACACGCAGGACTTAAAATCCTGTTTGCAGCAATGCGAGTATCGGTTCAACTCCGATCCGGGGCACAAAGCGACTTAGGTCGCTTTTTTTATTTGTAGATTTGAAACAAAGCATATTCATGTCCACAGCGATCAAATGCCCCAATTGCGGCCACGAATTTGAACCCACCGACAGCATCCGGGAGGAAGTGCAAAAGGAACTCCGGAATAAGATGACCGACTGGCAAAAACAACAACAGCAAAAATTTGATACCCTGCTGCTGGAGGAAAAACGCAAGACCCAGAAAGAAACCGAAGAACAGATCCGCAAATCCGTTTTGTCTGATGTGGAAGACAAAGTGAAGTTGCTGGAACAAAACAATAAAGACAACGAAGAGAAATTAAAACTGGCCCGGCAAAGAGAACTGGAATTCCTGAAAATGCAACAGGAATTAAAACAAAAAGAAAATGAAATAGAGATCCAGCTCCAGAAAATGCTGCTGGAAGAAAGAAGCAAGCTCACCGACATCATCCGCAAAGAAGAAGGAGAAAGAAGTCAGTTAAAAGAAACTGAATTCCAGCTGCGCCTAAAAGAAAAAGACGAACAACTCGAAGCCCAGCGTAAACTGGCTGAAGAAATGAGACGCCGCGCCGAACAGGGCTCCATGCAATCACAGGGCGAATCACAGGAATTATTATTGGAAGAATTACTCCGCAACTCCTTCCCCTTCGACCTGATTTCCGAAGTGGGCAAGGGCGTGAAAGGAGCTGATTGTATACAAACGGTTCGTAATAACCTGGGACAGGAATGCGGCCGGATTATTTTCGAAAGCAAACGCACCAAGAATTTTGAGGCCGATTGGATTGAAAAACTCAAATCCGATATGCGCAGCCAGGGTGCTGATGTGGCGGTACTGGTAACACAGGCTCTTCCGAAAGACCTGGAAAGATTTGGAGAAAAGGACGGAGTCTGGGTCTGCAGTTTTGCCGAAGCCCGGCCCCTGGTGCAGGTATTAAGGGATGGGATTATCCGGGTATCAACCGCGCTGAAAAGCCAGGAGAACAAAGGAGATAAGATGCATCTTTTGTATAACTACCTTACCAGTCCGGAATTTCTTTCCCAATGGCAGGCGGTGCGGGAAGTATTCCGCAATATGAAACAGCTGATTGAAGATGAGCGTAGGGCCATGGAAAAAATATGGCGGAACCGGGAAAAACAACTTGATAAAGCGCTTCTAAATTCAGATTATATCATGGGATCGATTGAAGGCATTGCCGGCCGGAACTCTATTGACCTGCACCTGCTGGGCAATGAACAGGGTGAAGGAGAAGAATCATGATACTACCCAGGCCAGGACCAGTCCGTTGAATTCCCGGTAATGCACCTGCAATGAAGTGTCTGTTTTAGTAAACCGGCAGCTGATCGTTTCGCTGCCCCGGTCAATGGCTTCCAAAAGAATATGCTGCCTGAAATCCACCGCTCCTTCCCCATACCATTTGAATACTGCTTCCTTGGCCGACCAGAGCAGGGTGGGCAGTTGATTTTCTGATACGGCATGACCTGGCGTTTTATCCGAAAAAGGAATTGTAAAAAGCTGATGTTCGGCTTTACTCAGGAATTTATCAGATATCCGCAAAATTTTAGGAACCGGAATTTCCACATCCACGCCTACCCTGCCGCGACTGCTCACAATCGCTGCTGCATAGTCCCCGCAATGAGAAATGGAAAAATGATAGCGCTCATCCGGTAAAAAGGGTCTTCTTGTTTCTGCAATCAGGATCTGTTCATAGGGAAAATCCGGAAATAAATACTGCAGCAGAAATCGGCCTGCCAGGTGCTGTAAACGCTTATGCGGATGGGTCACATCCCGGTGCTGGGGCACATTCCCTTTGAAAAAAGATTCCGTTTCTTCGATCTTCCAGATACCCAGGCGGGTAAACTCGTTTATCTGATGTTGAAAAAATACAGGCATCGCTGGTTGATTCCTTCTTATTTTGCCGCTTGTTACGGTGCTAAAGATAAATCACTCAGCCGCGCTGCGGTAAAAAATAAAGATGATATGATACTTTCTGACAAGCGGATCATGGAAGAAATGGAAAAAGGAACCATCAAGATCAGCCCTTACCATCGCGATTGCCTGGGCAGTAATTCCTATGATGTACACCTGGGAAAAACACTGGCCACCTATAAGGAACATATGATTGATGCCAAAAAGCATAATCAGATTGACTATTTCGAAATCCCCGATGATGGCATCGTGCTCTATCCGCATATTTTTTATCTGGGTGTAACAGCAGAATACACCGAAACCCATGCACATGTACCCTTTCTGGAAGGAAAATCATCTACCGGCCGCCTGGGGATTGATATCCACGCCACCGCCGGAAAAGGCGATGTGGGATTCTGTGGCAACTGGACCCTGGAAATCTCCGTCAAACAACCCGTGAAAGTGTATAAAGGAATGCCCATCGGTCAGCTAATCTACTTCCCGGTTGAAGGTGAAATTGAAAACCCCTACGATAAAAAGAAAAATGCCAAATACAGCAATCAGCCTGATAAGCCGGTGGAAAGTATGATGTGGAAGAATCAGTTTTGAGAGAGGGGAATTGGGAATTGGGTATTAGGTATTAGGTATTAGGAATTAGGTATTGCTTCGCACGCCTTTGCCCGCCGTAGCCTTAGCGAAGGCGGGATATTGCTTCGCCCGCCGTAGCCTTAGCGAAGGCGGGATATTGCTTCGCCCGCCGTAGCCATGGCGAAGGCGGGATATTGGGATATTGGGATATTCCGAGATCTGCATTCAAAATTTATCATTCAAAATTCATCATTACCCACTTGCCAAACCCCACTAGCCTTTCCCTACTCGCCTCTCCCCACTAGCCACTCGCTACTAGCCACTCGCCGTTCCCCACTAGCCACTCGCCTCTCAATTCAGTTTCCAAATCGTGTAAGTCAATATCCCAGCGAAACTCACCCAACTGATATATGGCACCAGCAGCCAGGCAGCGGTATTGTTGATTCTGGCGAAGACAAAAATCGTAGCCAGGATAGACAGCCATAAAACAATGATCTCCACTAAAGCCCAGCCAATGGCATGCTGGTTGAAAAAGATAAGGGACCAGAAGAAATTCAATGCTAATTGTAATGCAAACAAGAGGATGGCCAGCCACTTCAATGAAGGCGTTGCATCCGATTTCCAAATCAGATAGAGTGAGATACCCATCAGGATATATAAAGTGGTCCATACCGGACCAAATATCCAGCCCGGAGGATTCCAGGAAGGCTTTTGAATGGTCTGATACCAGCTCCCAACACCCGTTTCTGTAAATAACCCACTTGTAGCTCCAATGGCCAGGGGCACAATGATTGAAATAACAAGTTTGGCAGTATTGTTCATACCTCTACTACAAACAGTTGCTTCAAAGGTTTAGAGTGCAGCCGTCCCGTATTTTTTATAGTAGGCCATCAGCCAGGTCACTACTTCATTATAGCTTCTTTTTCCGGCAGGCTGGTTATTGGCTTTCAGGAATTGCCCGTAGCCCCACATGATCACCGGTTCAATCGGGTTTTTATACTTTCTATAAAAATCCCTGAACTCCCGCTGGTCTTTTTTCACTTGCGGATGGACATTCCGCTGAAAAGCAGCGGCCCTGGCCGTATCCCGCAGATACACTTCCGTGAGGGCATAATTGTACATGTCGTAATAAGCGGAATACCGGAAAGCCGGATTATCATAGGAGCGGCAGGCCAGGAATCCCACAAAATTGGCTTCATTCTCCTTGGCATAACCCAACTGGTGCGCCATTTCATGTGCTGTAACATATGGCTCCAGAAAACGGGGCACCGTTGTATTCACCTGTGCTTCGCCGGAAAATGGATTATAGTATCCCTGAAAACCCAGGTAATTACCCAGGTAACTGAAAAGAGAAGGTTTGATGGAGGGATTACGGTAGGTCAGAAACGGAAACTGAAGGGCTGCCTGTTTGTACGCGGCAACAGCACTATGAAATAAAGTTTTCTTCCGGTCAAATGAATCCCGTTGTGCTTCTGTAACCATCCCTGCATAGTAATTGACCCTTTCCTGAATCACAGAAGTGAGCGTATCCAGATCCTGAATGGTATACTGCTTCACTTCCAGTCCGAGCTGCCGGGCAATGCCCTTTCGGTTATAATTCAGTCCCCAAAACAGGTTAAATAACACATACACAAAAAGGATAAAAAAGAGTATTTGCTGCAAACCCGTAATAAAATACTGGCGGGTAAACTGTTTTCTGAAAAGGGTCCGGAAGAGAATAAAAGTCTTGTATAAAATCACCAGTATTAAAAACCCGTAAAATAAATCCCCCAGGCTCACCGGCAGCCAGCCAAAGAGAAAACGCTGTGTACTGGCGATCACAGGATAGATGCCAAGGCTGTAATTTTGCTCCACCCAGCCAGGGTACCAGGAGGCCCATTTGATGAAAATTGTACCGATAATCAGCAATACCCAGCTCCAGCTTTTCATCAATCGGCTGAACAAACGGCTCAAAAACTGTTGCAAGTGATTCTATTATAGGGGTTAATGAATTTGGCAAAAATACCCCCAAAAGGTCAAAAAAAGTACAACTCAGCCTTATCTGATTGCCTGATTTGTCTTACCTTTGCACACTCTTTAAAAACTAGCCCATGAGCCGCCGCCGGGAGTTTGAGATAGCGTTTGTTGGACTAAAACCCGGGGTTCATGAGTATGTATATGTAATTGACGACAGGTTCTTTGAAGCATATCAACAGCAGGACTTCTCCAACTGCACCGCCAATGTGAAATTATCATTGGATAAAAAAAGCAGTTTTATGCTCCTCCGTTTCGAAATCGGAGGGCAGTTACAGGTGACCTGCGATCGCTGCAACAGCCGTCTCCCCCTTGAACTCTGGGATGAGTTCAATATCACCGTTAAAATGGTGGAGGAGCCGGAACTGATGAATGACCAGGAAGATGATCCGGATGTATACTATATCAGTCGTGGTGAAAGCCATATTGATGTAGCCAACTGGATCTACGAATTCATCAACCTGAGTCTTCCCATGCAGAAGGCCTGCAGCTTTGAGAATATGGACGGACCGCATTGTAACAAGTCCGCCATGGATATGCTGAAAAAACTGGCAACAGAAGAAGAAAAAGAGAAAGAAGAAAAAAATAACCCGATCTGGAAAGGATTGGAAAAATTTAAAGACCTTGAATAGCTGTTTCAGCGAAGTCACACTGTTCAGGACGCTCATAAAGACAACTGATTTTTAAAAAAGAATACTATGCCAAATCCGAAACGCAGACACAGTCAGCAAAGAAGTGCCAAGCGCAGGACACATTACAAAGCCACGACTGCTACATTAACAACAGACAGCGCTACAGGTGAAACACATGTTCGTCACCGCGCCCATGTTAGTGAAGGCAAGCTTTACTATAAAGGCAAAGTGGTGGCTGAAAAATCACCCGTTAAGAAGTAAATCATTATTTCTGTATAACGAATTCCAAACCCGGCGGATCTTTTCATGCTGTTGGGTTTGGAATTTGCTATTTTGTTAAGTGAACAACCGGGAGCTAATACCATGACGATCGGAATAGACATGATGGGAGGCGATTATGCACCGCTGGAAGCAGTGAAAGGAATCCGTGATTACCTGAGCAGCCATCCTGCGCCCGCTCCACTCCTGCTGATTGGCGATCAAAAAACCCTGGAAGACCTCTTGCAAAAAGAGCAGGTGCCGATGGAACTCCTGACCATCGTTCATGCCAACCAGGTGATCGGTATGCATGAACATCCTACCCGTGCCCTCAAAGAAAAACAGCAGTCATCCATCGCTATTGGTTTTCACTTGCTCGCTAAAGGCCAGATCAGTGCCTTTATCAGCGCTGGTAATACCGGGGCGATGCTCGTAGGTGCCCTCTTTAGTATTAAAGCGCTTGAAGGGGTGATCAGACCCACCATCTCCACTATAATACCTAAACTCAATGGCGAAACGGGCATCCTGCTGGATGTGGGACTAAATGCAGACTGCAAACCCGAACAATTGAACCAGTTCGCCATTATGGGATCGGTGTATGCGCAACAGATCCTGGGCATTGAGAACCCCAAAGTGGGACTCATCAATTTAGGGGAAGAAGAAGGCAAGGGAAATATTCTGGCGCAGGCCACTTATCCCCTGCTGAAAGAAAATAAACATATCCATTTTATAGGCAATATCGAAGGCCGCGATGTTCTTACCGGCAAGGCCGATGTAATGGTCTGCGAAGGATTTACCGGTAATATCATTCTCAAAATGGCGGAATCGCTCTATGATATCAGCCAGGAAAGAAAACTGGAAGATGCTTATTTCAACCGCTTCAATTTTGAAAACTATGGCGGCACACCTGTCCTGGGTGTAGCGAAGCCTGTGATCATTGGTCATGGCATTTCAGGCGCCAAAGCCTTTATGAATATGATCCGCCTGGCCCAGCTGATGCTGGAGAAGAATGTAATGGAGAAGATGAAGGAAGAATTGGCCTGATGGGTATAAAATACCGCTTTCAGGGTACTTCACTCTTTCATGATCCATGTACATTTAGGGTATAAATGTTCCCTTTGCGTATCCATCCATTTTTTTCCCTACTGTTCCTAAGCATTTTATCGCTGCCCTGCTTTGCCCAACCTGCCGGAGAGAACCTGGCCATGTCGGAAGCAAAGTTTATTCCGATGGAAAAAACCATCTATTACAAAATAGGTGACAGCAAGACCATTCCAATCAAAATTTCACAATACGGACCCACTAATTCAGTTTTCTGCTTCAACATGCATGATAACGAGTATACCGCCGTGCAGGCTGCTCGTTTGGTACTGGAATTACAGGGTGGCACCCTGCTCCGGATTGAAAACGGGGCACAAAGACTGGTTAAATTCAAACTAAAGGGCGTGGGTTATGCATTTGATCCCAACCGGATTTTTTCAAGAGAAGGCATCTCACAATCTTTAAAAGAAAATGGTCCAGTGAGTCCTGCAGCAGTGGATGCTGTGGAGCAATTCGGACAAAGATTGCTACAGCTGATTCCAGATAGTATTCCCTGTATCATTGCCCTGCATAATAATACGGAGGGAGATTATTCTGTAAAATCTTATCTGCCTGGTGGCAAAAGGTCAACCGATGCACGGGATGTAAAGCCGGTTGATACTCAGGATGCCGATGATATTGTTTTCACCACGGACCAAACATTATTTGAGCAGATGGCTGCTGCCGGTTTTAATGCCATCCTGCAACACAATGAAAAAGTAAAACAGGATGGTTCCCTCAGTGTGTATTGCGGAAATCTGAATCGCCCTTATGTGAATATTGAAACAGAACATGGCAAACTCAGCCAATACCGGGGGATGCTGGAAAAGCTGCTGGAGATACTGGCGGCCACCAACAAAAAATCCCCTCCGGTAAACGGAGCCGATTCCTTGTGATCCCACTGGGACTTCCCGCCAATGCGGGATAAACTTCTCAATCCTGTTTTTTGTAAGCAAAAAAAACAGTGCTGTTGCACTGGTTTAGTCTCACCTGGTGATCCCGCTGGGACTTCCCGCTATTGCGGGATAAACTTCTCCTCCCAGTTTTTTACAAGCAAAAAAAATCCCGGTGCTGTTGCACCGGGATAGGCTCACTTCGTGATCCCGCTGGGACTCGAACCCAGGGCCCCAACATTAAAAGTGTTGTGCTCTACCAACTGAGCTACGAGATCGCCTGAATGTTCTTTCGAACATCTTCCCTTTTTGGGAGTGCAAAAATAAGCCTCTGCAGCAATCAGTCCAAAACTTTTTACCTTAATTATCAACATTTAAAATCAAGGGCTGCGCAAAGGAGAGGATTGGCGTCTTCCGCGTTTCTTATTCTTTTTGTCTGTTTTTCAAGTAGGTTTGTGCAGCAATACACAGTAAAATGCAAAACTTTTTTAACAATAAGGTCGTAGCAGTCACCGGCGGCTCTGAGGGGATCGGAAAGGCCCTGGTTTCCGCCCTGATCGCACAAGGGGCAAAAGTGGCTACCTGCGGACGTAACCACGACAAATTATACCAGCTCCAGTCAGAGTTTCCCTCTGCGTTTTTACATACCATGGTCACGGATGTAAGCAGTGAAAACGATTGCCGCCGCTTTATTGAAAGCACGATCAAGGCATTTGGGGGAATTGATATCCTGATCAACAATGCAGGTATTTCCATGCGCGCCCTGCTCAAAGATGCAGATATGGAAGTGATCCGGAAAGTGATGGATATTAATTTTTACGGGACTGTTTACTGTACAAAATATGCCCTTCCTTCCCTGATTGAAAGAAAAGGAACCATTGTGGGTGTTTCTTCTATTGCCGGCTATCGGGGGCTCCCCGGCAGAAGTGGTTATTCCGCCAGCAAGTTTGCCGTTCAGGGCTGGCTGGAATCCATCAAAACTGAACTGATGGAGGATGGTGTACATGTAATGTGGGTTTGTCCTGGTTTTACTACTTCCAATATCCGGAATGCGGCGCTGAATAAAGAAGGACAGTCACACGGAGAAACGCCGATGGACGAGGGAAAAATGATGAGCGCGGATGTCTGTGCTGCACATATCCTCAAAGCCATCCGGAAAAAGAAGCGTACCCTGGTGCTGACTTTCACAGGAAAAAGAACCGTGTTCATGCAAAAGTTTTTTCCAAAACTGGCCGATAAATTTGCCCATAAATTCTTTTTCAAAGAAGGGAAACTGGTCAAATAAAGCACGTAATTTGTTGGAACCGGAAAAAGACGCTTCTTCCATCAATAAAAATTAAATCACCAACCTGCCTTTAGCAAACTGTTCAATTTACCTTGCCGCTCATCACCCTCACATCCGATATTGGCAGTCCAGATTACCTGGTTGGAGCAGTGAAGGCGCAATTATTACAGCTGAATCCCGAATTCAGCATCGTGGATATTTCTCATAATATTCCTCCCTTTAATTATCCGCAGGCAGCCTATGTCTGCCGCTCAGCCATTCGCAATTTTCCACCTTACTCCTACCATCTTATCCTTGTCAATCTCTTTGAAAAAAAACCGGAGCAACTGATTCTCGCTTTTCACCAGGAACAATACCTGATTTGTGCCGATAACGGATTACTGACCATGATCCTGGAAGAAAGCCCGGAAATGGTCATCGGTATTCCCCTCGATACAGCGGCTATTAAGAACACGATCTATCTCACATCAGTGATGGGAACAGTGGTAAACAAACTCGCCAATGGCGAACCCATTCAGCGGATTGGTATACCGGATGTAGCCATCATGGAAAAAAGGCATTTAAGACCCACGCTTGATAATAATATCATTGAAGGACAAATCATCTTTATCGACAGTTTCGAAAACGTCATCGTCAATATTACCCGCCAGCAATTTGAAGAACAAAGGCAGGGCCGGAAATTCAGGATTGCCTTTACCCGGGGAGAGATCATTGACCGGATCAGTGAGACCTATGCGGATGTGACAGAAGGTGAAAAACTGGCCCTTTTTAATAGTGCCGATTATCTGGAAATCGCCATCAATAAAGGCAATGCTGCCGGACTTTTTGGTTTAAAGGGCTTTTCTGAAAAAATAAGGGAGGGGCAGCTGGCCTACCATACCGTAAAAGTCTATTTTGAATAAGCCGGTGTCCGTCTGTCCTTTTTCACATTTTTTAACTGAAAAACAGGGGATTATCAGCTGATAACCTTGACCTGAATATCCCTATTTTTGTGAACCCCCAAAACAGGGGTCAAATCATCTATTTATGAGCTTCAGAAGAATTAATAACATTACCGGCTGGCTGGTTTTCCTCCTCGCCTTTGCCACGTATTTTCTGACCCGCGAAGCAAGGGGTAGTTTATGGGATACAGGCGAGTTCATCGCCAGTGCCAAAAACGTAGGTATGCCCCACCCTCCCGGAGCCCCTATGTTTGTACTGCTCGGTCGTTTCTTTATCATCCTCTTTGGGGAAAATAATGCAGCCAGCGCGGTGAACTTCATGAGTGCAATGGCCTCAGCTGCTACTATCCTTTTCCTTTTCTGGAGTGTTACCCATTTCGCCCGTAAAATGATGGTTAGTGCCGGTGAAGAAATGGACAAAAACCAGCTTTTTACTACAATGGCAGCCGGTGTGGTTGGCGGACTGGCTTACGCCTTCAGCGATTCCTTCTGGTTTAGTGCGGTGGAAGGGGAAGTATATGCCCTGTCATCATTCTTTACTGCCCTCGTATTCTGGGCCATGCTCAAATGGGAACATGCCGATGAAAAAGCAGGTAATGACCCGGGAGCCCGTGCCCGCAGTGATCGCTGGATTGTTTTTTTATTCTTCATGATGGGCTTATCTATCGGTGTTCACTTGTTGAACCTCCTGGTTATACCCGCGATTGTAATGATTTACTACTACCGCCGTTTTCAACCTACTACCAAAGGCGCCATCTGGGCTTTTATCCTGGGCTGTTTGATTACCGGCCTGGTACAGGTGGGCATTATTCAATATTCCATGAAGGCGGCCGGTCAGTTTGATATATTCTTTGTGAATACACTGGGTATGCCGTTTTTCTTTGGCTTTGGTTTTTATTTTATCGCCATCGGTGCATTGATTATCTGGGCCCTTCGTTTCAATGAAAGGAATATTTCCCAAACCAAACTCATCATCTGGTTTACACTATTCCTCTTCCTGTCTGCCCTGCCCTTTATCCTGAACATTGGTGTAGGATTAAAATTCCTGCAATTCCTGATACTGGGTGCTGCTGCCGTAGCAGCTGGCTATTTCCTGAAACCGGCAGCATTGAAAATTTTGAAATTATCGCTCTGGTGTTATGCCTTCATGATGATCGGTTACTTCATGTACTTCACCGCACTGATCCGGTCCAATGCGAACCCCACGATTGATATGAACAATGTGGACAATCCGATCAACCTGGTGTACTACCTCAGCCGTGAACAATACGGAGAAGCACCACTGGTTTACGGTCCGCATTTTGCTGCCAGCCCTAATACGGATCTGGTAGAAGACAAACCCCTGTTAGAAGGGGAAATGACCTATGTAAAAGGAGATAAGAAATATATTCCAACCGGAAGAAAACAATCTTATAATTACAAGAGTGATGTCAAACAACTCTTCCCCCGTATCTGGGATAGCAGCAATGACCAGTATCACGCTGAATTTTATGCCGACTGGCTCAACCTGGCCCGTGATGAACAGGGCAAGTATGAAGCCCCCAGCTACGCAGATAACTTCAACTGGTTTTTCTCCTACCAGATGGGCCTGATGTACTGGCGCTACTTTATGTGGAACTTCTCCGGTAAACAAAATGATATCCAGGGACTCGGCAACAAACGCGATGGCAACTGGATCACCGGCATATCTTTCATTGATAATAAGCGCCTGGGCGATCAGTCCAAGCTGCCCGACAGTATCAAAAACAACAAAGCACATAATACGCTATTCCTGATTCCTTTCTTATTGGGTATCCTGGGATGTGTGTACCAGTTTGTTCGCAACAGGAAGGACTGGATCGTTAATTTCCTGCTCTTCTTCATGACCGGCCTTGCGATTGTATTCTATCTGAACCAGCCGGGTAATCAGCCCAGGGAAAGGGATTATGCTTTTGTGGGATCCTTCTACGCTTTTGCGATCTGGATCGGATTGGCGGTAGTGGCATTTGTAAGACTGGCTCGTGAAAAAGCAGACAAGGTTTCTTTCCAGAATACACTCATGATCGGTGGTGGACTTACTTTCTTTGTTACCCTCCTCAGTTGCGTCAATGATACCGGTGGCGCGGCACTGATTGTTCCTGTTGTAGCTACTGCACTTTTTGTGTTACTCACCGGCGCGGTAACCTACGCTGTCCGTGCTATTTCCGGAGATGGAAAAAATTTCATGGCACTCAATATAGGTGCAACAATAATCTGTATGATCACTCCGGTGATCATGGCCCAGCAGATTTGGGATGATCATGACCGTAGCATGAAAACAACGGCGCCTGATATGGCCCGGGATTACCTGGAAAGCTGTGCCCAGAATGCCGTGATCTTTACATTTGGTGATAATGACACTTACCCGCTCTGGTATGCCCAGGAAGTAGAAGGTGTTCGTCCGGATATCCGTATCATCAATAACAGTTTGCTGGGAATTGACTGGTATATCAACCAGCTTCGTTATCGCGTAAACGAAGCAGATTCACTGGATGTGATCTGGAGTCCGGAACAAATCGAAGGACATAACCGCGAGTACATGCGTTATCGTGCCCAGGGCGATCCGAATACTTATTATGACTTGTTAGATGTGATGAAAAATGTATTGGGCAAACCCAATATCAATGAGGAAACCGGAAGGGATGAAGGATTTGGGTCATTCCCGGTTGCCAAATTCAAAGTACCGGTTGATACCAGTATGGTAAGGAAGAATGGCACTGTGAATGCAAATGACAGCGTATTATCGGAGCTTCGTTTTGATATTCCGGAGGATAAATTACAGGGCGGGCTGATCCGCAGTGATTTCATGATCCTGAATATCATTGCCACCAACAACTGGAAGCGCCCCATTTATTTCACTTCTCCTTATGGTGAACTGGGCTTTGGTCAATATCTCCGTAAGGACGGCTTATCCTATCGCCTGGTACCGATTCAGTCAAAAGGTTCCCAGGAAGGCTGGCTGGTACACCGCACCCTGCGTGAAGTGGGATTGGGTGGCACACAGATTCGTGACAACAACGATCAGGTCATTTATAATAACCTCATGACCAAGTACCGTTTTGGTAATGCCCATCTCAAAGGCATGTACTTTGATGAGGAAAACAGAAGACATCTGCTCAACCTACGCTCACTCTATGGTGAAGCTGCCGGCAACCTGGCTGATGCAGGTAAAAAAGAGGAAGCGGGTAAACTGATTGACAAACTGGAAAGCGGTATCATACCAGAAAACCTCCCTTATGCAATGGTTAGCCGTTATGGTTCCCATAATCAGCAGGGCATGCTTTATCTGGAAGCCTGTTATAAAGCCGGCAAAAAAGAACTGGCGGAAAAAGTGCGGCTGAGCCTGAGAAAAGATATGGAGCAACAGCGGAAATATTATATCTCCATGAACAAAGGCATTACACCAGATATCTCCCCGGCCGGTGCCGATAATAATGATCCGATGTTCCGCTCCATGCTGATGGAATACCGGATCAACGAAGCCATGATGATCGTACTCGAGGAGCTGGAAAAGAAATACGCACCGGAAACCCTTACCAAGCAACCTACTACCGAAAACCCGGGGCAAACAGTAACCAATACTGCCAAACCGGATACTGCAGCTGTGAAGGACACGAACAAATAATTCGCCTATTTACAAAAATTAAAACCCTCCACCCCGGAGGGTTTTTTTTATGACTTGTGTAATGAACCATCCTACCCTTTTAACTGTCATACATCTGTAAAGAGGTAACAATTTCAATCAACACCGCTCTGCCTCTTTTTATCGTAAATTACATGTCCAATGCGTGGATTTCAGTTTACCCAATTTAACCCGGACGAGAACAGCAAAAGCCGTTTTGAGCAGATGCTGGACCTTTTTATGCAGTTGCTGACCTATACCAGCGGCGATTTAAACGAGGCCCTGCAATGGATGAATGAGCTGGATAAAAAATACCAGCTGACCGATGATGATTACGGCATGGGTGACTTTATTGATGAGTTGAAAGATAAAGGGTATATCTCCGGAGATAATGAAAAAGGTGAAATCAAAATCACCCCCAAAACAGAACAAGGAATCCGGAAAAGAAGTCTGGATGAAATCTTTGGCAAACTGAAAAAAACAAAACAGGGTGACCATAAAACCTTCAAACCCGGACAGGGAGATGAACTGAATCCCGAATCCAGACAATTTCAGTTTGGGGATATGCTGGAGCAGATTGATTTTACCGAAAGCATCCGTAATGCCCAGATCAATCATGGCATTGACAGTTTTCAGATGCGGGAAGAAGACCTGAGCATTCGTGAAACGGATTTCAAATCGCAGACCTCAACGGTATTGATGATTGATATTTCCCATTCCATGATCCTCTATGGGGAAGACCGGATTACGCCTGCCAAAAAAGTGGCCATGGCCCTGAGTGAACTGATTCAGACCCGTTACCCTAAGGATACACTGGATATTGTGGTTTTTGGTAATGATGCCTGGCCCATCGAAGTAAAAGACCTGCCCTATCTGCAAGTAGGTCCTTATCATACTAATACTGTTGCAGGACTGGAGCTGGCCATGGATATCCTGCGGCGACGGAAAAATCCCAACAAGCAAATTTTCATGATCACGGACGGCAAACCAACCTGTTTGAAAATCGGCAAACGCTATTATAAAAACAGTTTCGGACTGGATCGCAAAGTAGTGAACCGTTGTCTCAACCTGGCTGCGCAATGCAAGAAATTAAAAATTCCCATTACTACTTTCATGATCGCCACCGATCCTTATTTGCAAAAGTTTGTACAGGAATTCACGGAAATGAATCATGGCAAGGCCTTCTTTGCTTCATTAGATAAACTGGGGGCTTTTATATTCAGTGATTTTGAAAGCGGGAAGCGGAAGACGGTGTATTAACCCCTGTCCCCTGAAGGGGGACTTCAATCAAAGAACCCAATTAATTGATTAGTCAACTTTAAAGATGAAAGTAAATAACATAAAAACGCTCGGCGAATTAAAGAAAAGCGGCTATCGTCCCAGGAGCATCAAGGAAGAAATCAGGGAGAACCTGATCGCCCGATTGCAACAAAAGGAACCAACCTTTTCCGGTATTATCGGATATGAGGATACAGTTATTCCGGATGTGGAAAGAGCCTTGCTGAGTAAACATAATATTCTTTTTCTCGGACTAAGGGGACAGGCCAAGACCCGGATGGCCCGGCAAATGACCGAATTGCTGGACGAATACATTCCATCGGTCAGAGGA
This sequence comes from Chitinophagaceae bacterium, assembly GCA_016720745.1. Lineage (GTDB taxonomy): Bacteria > Bacteroidota > Bacteroidia > Chitinophagales > Chitinophagaceae > JJ008. The sequence continues at coordinate 1,473,862 of JADKKA010000022.1, forward strand.
AGTGATATCAATGATGATCCGCTGAATCCCATTTCCCGTTATGCCCAGGAAGAAATTGCCACCCATGGTGATGAAACACCGATTCACTGGATCCATCGCAGTGAGCGTTATGGTGAAAAACTGGCTACTCCCGATGTAAGTGTGGCTGATCTGATCGGCGATATCGATCCCATCAAAGCCGCCAATCTCAAACTGAGTTTTGCAGATGAAAGAGTTATCCATTATGGCATCATCCCCAGAAGTAACCGGGGGATTTTTGTCATCAATGAACTTCCCGATCTGCAGGCAAGAATTCAGGTGGCGCTGTTTAATATACTGGAAGAAGGAGATGTACAGATACGTGGTTTCAAATTAAGATTACCGCTGGACATTCTTTTTGTATTCACTGCAAATCCGGAAGACTATACCAACCGGGGTTCGATTGTTACCCCGCTCAAGGACAGGATAGAAAGTCAGATCCTGACCCATTATCCTAAATCCCTGGAACAGGCATTGGAAATAACAGAACAAGAAGCGGTGATTGATAAAGACCAGCAGTCGAGGGTAGAGATCAGTGATCTGGTAAAAAGACTGATTGAACAGGTGGCATTCGAAGCGAGGAACAGTGAACTGGTAGATAAGAAAAGTGGCGTGAGCGCCCGTTTAACTATTTCTGCATTTGAAAATGCCATCAGTGCTGCTGAACGCAGGGCCATCATTAACCAGGAAAAAAGAACACAGGTATGGATCAGCGACCTGGCCGGTATCATTCCTTCGATTACAGGTAAAGTAGAACTGGTTTATGAAGGCGAACAGGAAGGTCCGTTTCAGGTGGCCATGAACCTGGTGGACAAAGCCATCCGCTCCCAGTTTACGCAGTTCTTTCCGAACCCGGAGCAAATGAAAAAAAGAAAAAAGACCGGAGATCCCCGCGGTGGTAAAACGACGGCAGAAGAAACAAAAGACGATAACCCTTACCGGCCCGTTACACAATGGTTTGACAAGGGCAATCATCTCAATATTTCATTTGGCACATCTGATAAAGACAAACAAATCCTGCTCTATAAAGTAGACGGGCTCCATGCCGTGGTTAAAAAATATTATCCCGGAGTTAATGAGGAGCAGGCTGCGCTGCTGATGGAATTTGTATTACATGGACTGGCCTCCTACTCCCTGATCAGTAAGAAAATGTTTGAGAGCAAGGTGGAGTTTAAAGATCTTATGGGAAGTATGATGGATTTCGGAGAGAAGGATTTTGAATTTGATGAGGAAGCGTAAGAGGCAGGGTGGGCATTATTTTTTTCCCACAAAGACAGAAAGAACACAAAGGGAGTAATAAATCTCTCTCTGCGTAAACTCCCCGCTCTCTGCGGCTCAGCGGTGAATCTATCCCGCTAAGCACGCAAAGAGCGCAAAAAAATTATTCGCGTCCTTCCGTCTTTGCGCCTGCTTGCCGGTAGGCAGGGTTAAATCTCTCTCTGCGTAAACTCCCCGCTCTCTGCGACTCAGCTGTGAATCCATCCCGCCTAGCACGCAAAGTGCGCAAAGGAAATACACGCAAAGAGCGCTAAGAATACCTCTGCGAAAACTCCCCGCTCTCTGCGGCTCCGCGGTGAATCTCTCTCATTTTGTCCATAGGACTCTTCGAGCGCAGCAAAATCATTATCCGTAATACTAATTCATATAAATACAAAAGGCACAAAGCCACTAAGAATGTAAATCCCTTTTCTTAGTGCCTTTGTGCCTTCGTGGCAATTATTCGTTCACCTACTCAGAAACGATAACCAATACTGGCACCGCCTGAAGGAATAAATCCGTCTTTAATAAATGGGGTAAAAGCCACTCTCCAGGTAATTCCTTTTTTACCAAATGGCTGCTTCCTGAAACCAAGGCACAAGGTACCAGCCACCAGACTGCCATTGGATTGCGTATCACTAAATATATCAGATACGGAAGCGGAAACATAGGTAAATCCAGCGCCAACTTCCAGGTACTGACCTTTGGCTCCAGCCAGATAATTTACCTGAACAGGAATGGCAAAATAGCCATCACCGCTTACAGAAGCACCTCCGATACCGGCACGAAAACCAAAACCATTTTCGTACTTACCAAAGCGACCATCATAGTTGACACTGTAAATAATTCCGGGTCCACCAACTTCCAGGTACACCTGTGAAGCATTGGCAGTGGTTCTGCCTTCTTTCTCTACTCCCTGAGCAATAGTAGCAGAAGCCAGCGAGAGGGACAGGAGGATCATCATGAATCCTTTCATAGCGTATACTTTTTTACTCATAACAAATTGGTTTAATATCTGCAATATAGAATTTAAATTATTATTTCTTTCCGGGCTCAGAGAATATTAACTTCTCTTTCAAGCATTACACCGAATGTTGTTTTTACACTTTGTAATATATCTTCACTCAACTGATAAATTGCTTCCCCTTTAGCACCACCATAATTCACCAGCACCAGGGCTTGCCGTTCATGACAACCCACTGATCCTCTGCGAAAACCCTTCCAACTGATACCTGACTCAGGACCACAATGTTCAATCAGCCAACCGGCTGCCAGTTTAACATTTCCATTGGTCAAATGATAGGCAATAATAGATGGATGTTCGGTCAATAATTGTTCATACTTGGCAACTGATACTTCCGGGTTTTTAAAAAAGCTGCCTGCATTGGCAATGACCATAGGATCGGGAAGTTTGCTGCGTCGGATATTGATGACAGCCTGCGATACCAGTTCCAGGCTCAGTTCTTTGACTCCCATTCTTTCCAGTTCTGCTTCAATGGCACCATAGCTTGTATTGAACCTTGGATGCTTACGCAAACGGTAGGTCACATTCAGGATCACAAACTGATCCCTGTATTTTTTTTTGAAGATACTTTCCCTGTATCCAAACTCGCAGTCCACATTCGTAAAAGTGACCTTTCTTTTTTCCCTGATATGAAAAGCTTCCAGGTCCCAGAAAATATCTTCGATCTCTACGCCATATGCCCCGATATTCTGCATCGGAGTGGCCCCCACATTTCCCGGAATTAAAGAAAGATTTTCCGCACCCGCCCAGCCTCGGCCAATACAGTATTGTACAAACTGGTGCCAGTTCTCGCCTGCACCGGCTCTTACGTATACATACTCATTGTCTTCATGTAATTCGGCGATGCCACTGATCTCATTTTTCAGTACCAGCCCGTTGAAGTCCTTTGTAAAAAGAAGATTGCTTCCACCTCCCAGTACCATTAACGGGCCAGGCAATGTCATGTCCAGTATTTCCTCCAGTTCTTCCTCCGTGCTGAATGGGGCAAAATAACGGGCCAGGGCATCGATCCCAAAACTGTTATAAGGTTTTAATGAAATATTTTCCTGAATAGCCACAAGCAAATGTCTGTTTTTCGGGGCATATTGAACCAAACCGGGATCAATCAAATGTATTTTTTGTCCCCTTTTGCCGCCTTTTAAAGCCTCCCGGCGTCTCTTGTTCAAACATAAACTTTCAGTAAATTCGCCGGATACCCGGTACCCCCGGCCTTAAATGAACCAACATGAAATTAATCCCCCTGTTTTTATCGATATTGATCAGCCTCGGCAGCAATGCACAACCCATGCCCCTGCCCTACCAGATTCAGCAGGTCCCTCTGCCTGAAGCCATGAATAAACAGGTCTGTATTTCCGGTATCAAATACATGGACGGAAAATTATACTTCGTCTCCGAACGATGCCCGATGATCCTTGTCACCGACCCGGCAACCGGTGCCATTACTCAAACCATTGCTACCAGCATTGGACAGGAATTTGAAATGGAAGGACTGACTTCTTATAAAAGCAAATTGTATTCCGTTTCAGAAGAACTGGTTGCTGTTTATGAAATAGATCCGGCTACCGGTCAAAGCAAACAATTGAGTACTTCTGTACCGCTTCCTCCCAAATCCAAAAGTGGTGATGGCATGGAAGGAATTGCCGCCAATGAAACCAATAACAAATTTTATATCCTGCGGGAAAGAAATGAAAACATGACTTTCGCACAGATCTGGACATTTAGTATTGAACCCGGCAGCGAAGACAATAGCTTCAGTCTGAAATATGAATCCATGATTGAACTGCCTCTTCAAAATCCCCAATGGCGTTATTCTGATATCTGCTATGATAAAGAAAATGACAGGCTGCTTTGTCTGAAGTCTTATTCTAAAGGCAAACTTCGCCAGCAATTCATTGAAGCAGTGGAAATCGACAAAAGCGGAAACCTGCTGAAAGAAACACTGAAAGACCTGAATGTGGAGCGTTTTTCTCAAATCTCCAATGAATACAAGGACCAGGATTTCAGCATGAACCTGGAAGGGATCACCGTTGATAAAGATGGCAATATCTGGATCGTAAGCGATAACACTTCGGGTAAAGCGGCCTGTGACCAGCCTGCCAAAGAAAAGACGATATTACTGCAGCTGATTAAAAAATAGAATCCCCTTTCTTTTTTCTAACAGGGCAAAATTCTTACATTGACAATACCATGTTGTCGAAACAGCAAAACATCGCCCGGGTCATCCTAGCAGCCATCAGCTGGTTCGCTGTGTTCTTACAATTCCGCATCATGATCAATAGCGGTGAAGTAACCGGTTTGTCAAAACCAATGCTGGCCGCCAATTTTTTCAGCTACTTTACCATTCTCAGTAATTTACTGGTTGCCATTAGCCTGAGTTATCAACTTAATTTTCCGCGTAGTAAGCCAGGACAGTTTTTCAGCAGCACCAGTGTTTCCACTGCTATTGCTGTTTACATTTTTATTGTTGGCCTGGTGTACAACCTCGTGTTACGTAAAATCTGGTCACCTACCGGCTGGCAATTGGTGGCAGATAATCTATTGCATGTAGCAGTACCCCTTTTATATGTGCTGTACTGGTACTTTTTTGCCCAACGGGAACCTTTAGGATGGAAGAGCCTGCTCAGCTGGCTTATTTTCCCCGCCCTTTATCTGTCTTATACATTGATCAGAGGCGCAGTAATCAACTGGTATCCCTATCCCTTTGTAGATGCAGGGAACCTTGGTTATGTAAAAGTGGCGCTGAACTCCCTTGCTGTACTGGCGGCTATACTGATAACCGGATCTGTATTGCTGGTGATCAATAATCGGACAAAAGTTAAACAATCCTAAAACCAGGAAGCCAGTCAACCCTTTGGCATGGATTTCCGACTTGATGTGTATATGAAACCAATTTTACTCTGCCTGCTGGCCCTTATCATCAAATCATCTGTCTTTGCCCAAAAAGTGGATAGCATTTATTTTAACCTGTATACAGACAGTTTAAAAAAAGGTCAGCACAATTATATCAATATGGATGGCAAACTCAGTAACGGTCGCTGGATGCCATTAACAGCCAAAGAAATTGAATTCAGTTCTAAAGAAGCAGCATTCCAGGGTAATGAACTGATCATCCCATTTGACTTCAAACCTGAAAAAGTTACAGTAAAAGCCGTATTAAAATCGAATCCTGCCGTTTGGAAAGAGATCAGCATCTGGATCAAACAAAAACCAGACGGGCCCCTGCCCACCCAGGAGGAAATTCTAAGAGATTTGAAAAAAGACCAGAAGAACAAAAGAAACTGATAACAAAAAACCCCGCGATGGCGGGGCTTTTTTATCAGGCAAATTTCTTGGCGTCTTCCAGAAACTTCGCAAGACCAATATCAGTAAGCGGGTGTTTTAATAAACCCAGGATGGAATCAAGCGGACAGGTACAAACATCAGCACCGGCCTCCGCACATTTTACAATATGCAGGGCATTACGGATAGAGGCAGCGAGGATCTCTGTTTTGAAACCCTGTAAATTATAAATATGGGATATCTGGGAAATCAGTTCGATACCGTCCCAGTTACTATCATCAATACGACCGATAAAAGGGGACAGATAAGTGGCACCGGCCTTGGCTGCCAGGATGGCCTGCCCTGCTGAAAATACCAGGGTGCAATTGGTCCTGATTCCATTATCAGAAAACCATTTAATGGCTTTGATACCATCTTTAATCATCGGCACTTTCACCACGATATTGGGGTGGATCGCAGCCAGTTTTTTCCCTTCTTCCACAATGGCACTGAATTCAGTACTGATTACTTCGGCACTGATATCACCATCCACCATTTCACAAATGGTTTTGTAATGGTTCATCACGGCGGCTTCCCCTTTGATACCTTCTTTGGCCATCAGCGAGGGATTGGTGGTTACCCCATCCAAAATACCTAATTCATTGGCTTCTTTGATCTGCGCCAGGTTGGCTGTGTCGATGAAAAATTTCATGATGATTGTGTTTAAATCCTTTGAGACAGGATCTCCGTTTTGCCGGAGCTTTAATTGAAACCCGCCTTCGCGGTTTTATATGAAACCCGCCTTCGCTAAAGCTTATGTGAAACCCGCCTTCGCTAAAGCTACGGCGGGTGAAAAAAAATGGCAGGCTGATTACATCGCACCGCTCAACCGCCTACTCTTGCTGCCTTCCGGCCCTGGGAGGGTTCAGCAGGAGCTGGTCGTGTAAGACCTGCCGCCGCAAATATACGGTAAGCAGGCTAAATGAACTGCAATAATCAGTCAGAAAGATCCTAAAAGAAAGCAGGGAATGGCCTCAAAAACAGGCCCTCGGATGAGCAAAAGGAGCAACCCACCCTCCCCGATTAAATCAAAAGCCAATTATAATCAAATTTGACCTCATAGAAGTAATATCTGAATATCCCAATATCCAATTCCCAATACCTAATACCCATACCTACCTTTGAAACGTCGACCCCAGTCTCGTGTACCCGATCAATTCATCTGATCTTCCGCCAAATGCACGGAAATAGATCAGGATCATATACACATTTTCCGTTCCCCAGTAATTCCCTTCTGTATTTTCATAGGTAGCAGGGGCATCTTTCCGGTCGGTCAGCGTAACATAGGAATAATTATAATAACCCTGTTTCAGATAGAGCGCTTTCTCGTAAACACCTTTTTCCGGGTTAAATTCCATTTTCGATTCTTCATTCTGTTCGTAATTCGTCAGCTCCCCAAATACATAAACCGACCTCCCTTCAAAAGCCCGGTTGCCGGGGGGAACAAATGTAAAATGTACCCAGGCATACTCACTTTGCCAGAGCGGATTGGCATTGTCGCGGTTTTCAATGGTATAGATTCCATTCTGATCCCGGTAATACACATATACTTTCTGTCTTCTCTCCGCATCCGGCGTTACATACACATCAACCCTTTTACTGCTGTCATTATCTACTATTTGCTGCATCCGGTCACTTCTTAATCGCAAACTCCGCAAATCAATCCAGCGCCACTCTTTTCCGGCAGGGAATGTGGTGTTCTCTTCATCACTGTACTCATAATAATTTCCCCGGAAGATTGTGGGACGGTCCAGCATATTGGCAGAAGACCAGATATAATTCTGCAACATCACTACTTTCAGGTCCTGGGGAGAAAAGGCATTGATCTGACCGGCTGCCGTACTCACATTGGCCTGTACCCGCTGATGCGTCTGAAACAAATTATTATTATATGGCTGGGTAATGATCCCTGAAACAGTAGCCTTGGTATTCACCACCAGGAAACGCTTGGTAAAGACCAGTTTGCTGGTATCATCGTTCAGGAAGACTTTCAACAGGTAATTTCCTCCCTTTGTCGGCGCTGAATTCCTTTCCGGAAAAGTAGCCATATAATGGGTATAACGGGTACTCACAATGGAAGCATTCCGATAAGTATTGATCCGGTTACTCAGGAATCCACGGGTATAATCAAATGGCTGCACATTGGCCGGCTTCCAGTCAGCATTACAAAGCTGAAAGCTGTAATAATAAAACTTCACATCGCCATCCAGGTCATCAAAATGAAGTTCCAGCTGATCACTGCTGTTGAGCATGATCACCGGATAAGAATAGATATCCCCTGATTTGTACAATTTAACGGACCGGATACTACTCCGGTATGTATGATCAGGGATTTGTGCCCCCAACGGAAGGAGGAACAAAAAATAAATAGTACTGATCAAACTGAATATGCGGTAATTCATGCTAATTCGTTCAGAATATTGTCTAAAATAACCCAAAAAAGGGGATAAATCTTTCCGGCAGCTTATTTTTGTCTGCCCTTTGGCAACTCCCCAGGGAGATTAAAGACAAATCACCAGACTTGAAGGTTGCAGGCTTTATAGCAAACCGCATCGCGTTTAATTCATCCAGAGGGCCCGGCGGTCAAAAATCCTTTTCCAGGTTCATCATTCGCCTGTCCACTATTGCCACTGTGATCAGTGTAATGGTGATGATCATTGCACTTTCACTGGCCAATGGTTTTAAACAAACCGTGAGCCAGAAAGTATTCAGCTTTATCGGTCATATCCGGGTTCTGGAAAAAGAACCAGGCAAATCCATCATTGCCGAAGAAACCCCGATCACCCGGAATGATACAGTAGCTGCAGCGATCCGTAAACACCCTTCCGTTATTGGTATACAGCCCTATGCCACGAGATATGCCATCCTCAAAACAAAAAACGAAATAGAAGGCCTGATCATCAAAGGACTTGACAAGAGTACAGGAGAAGGGCATCCCAACCGTTTTATACAGGATGGAAGACCCATAAAGTATAATGACAGCAGTTACAGCAGGGAGATCATGCTTTCATCCTATACGGCCGAAAGGATGAACATCCGTTTAAACGACCGGGTCTTGATATATTTTATCAAACCTAATGGACAATTGCGTCCCGATAAATTGACTGTAACAGGCATTTACAAAACGGGGATTGAAGAGTATGACAAAACATTTGCCATTGCAGATATACAACTCATTCAGCGGCTCAATGCAGACAGCAGCGAACTCAGTGATGGCAGTTTCCGGAATCAGATCGGCGGCTATGAAATTTTTCTGGATGATTACCGGAAAATTGATAAAGTAGCTGAAGATATTTATAGCATGGATGAATTTCCCATTACCTGGAATACTGTTACTGCACAGGAGATTTCCCCGAACATATTTGACTGGCTCAGCTTGCAGGATAAAAACACTTTCATCCTGATGGTAATTATTGCCATCGTCGCATTCATCAACCTCATTACCTGTATCCTGATTCTGGTATTAGAGCGGGTACGCATGATTGGCATCCTGAAATCACTGGGTGCCACGGACTGGACGGTTCAGCAAATTTTTCTCCGACATGCGATGATTATTGCTTTACGCGGTATCCTTACCGGCGCTTTGCTGGCACTGGGCTTTTTATGGCTACAGCAGGCCACCGGCTTTATCAGGCTCAAAGAAGAAGCTTATTATGTAAGTACTGCTGAAGTAAAAATCATCTGGTGGCAGGTACTCGCCATCTGCGGGGGCACACTGGCTGTTTGCTTCCTCGTGCTCACGATACCTTCATTACTGGTTAAAAAAATTCAACCGGTACGGGCAGTACATTTCAGATAAAATTTGATTTCAGGATACCAGGTGCGATAAGATGATGCCGGCAGCTACTGCTGCATTCAGGGATTCTGCTTTTCCTTTTTGCGGTATAGTAATCCGATGATTGGCCAGGGCCAGTATTTCAGGACTGATCCCCTTTGATTCGTTTCCAATCAGCAGGATGCCTTCTTTCAGCGGATCCATTTTCCGGATATCCTTTCCTTCCAGAACTGCCGCATAAATGCCGATTGATGCCTGAGCCGATAACCAGGTTTCCAGATCCGTATAAAAGACCGCTACCCTGGCAATACTGCCCATGGTGGCCTGCACCACTTTGGGGTTATAACACTCTGCCGTTCCTTCACTGCAAATGATCTGCTTTATGCCAAACCAGTCTGCGATCCGGATAATGGTACCCAGGTTTCCCGGATCCTGTATATTGTCCAGTGCCAGGATCAATCCTTCAACAGGGTCCGGAGCAGCATCACCGAATTGCTTTACCAATGCAACCACCAGATTAGGCGTATTGAGTTGTGAAATTTTCTCTAATTCCTGCTCGCTTACTTTGCTGCAGTTCGTAGCACCAATTAATGACTCATTCGAAGTAATCCATTCTTCCAAAGCGAAAATCTCCAAAACAGCTGCCCGTTTTTCAGCTAAAAGCTCAGCTACCAGTTTGGGCCCTTCCGCAAGAAAGCAGCCTTCCTGAAGCCTGAATTTTTTCTGGCCTAAAGTTTGGATATATTTGAGTCTTGATTTTGACAGCATTCTGATCGTTTTATTTATTTGCACCTATCCTTTTCATGCACAGCCGCAATTTACTCTGGATTTCCCTGATCGTCATTTGTCTGACGGTAATCAGCTCCTGTGGGGTGGTTCCAAAGAATGCTCCTGCAAATAAGCCATTTGTTTTCAAATATAATATCACCGTCAACGGAAACTTTAGCACAGAGGAAAAAAACCGGCTGAAGTCAAGACTGGCTAACCAACTCGACGACAGCATCAAGGTGAGGGCCGCCCGAAAGATCCTTTACAAGGGGATCAACAGGCCGGTATTGGTCAATCCTCCTTTATACGAAAGCGCCAATGCAGACCGCTCCGTGATTTACATGAAGGCACTCCTCAAGTCGCTAGGCTATTTCAACGATACCATTACCTATAAAGCCAGCATTGATACTGTGGCAAGTGATGAATTAAGAACAACGGTTGATTTCTTCGTCACTCCAGGTAAAGTGGTTCGGATTGATTCCTTTGCCTATAACATAAAACAACCCGATTTGCAGGCCCTGGCTACCAAAGAACCCGGATTGGTGAAGAAAGGAGACCCTTTTGCCAAATCAGCCATTTCTGCTGAACTCGACCGGCTGGTACTATTATACCGGAACAACGGATATATGCGTTTCGGAAGGGAGGAACTGATCGGCCTCTGGGATACGATTGATGTATCCTTATTACAACCCACTTTTGATCCGCTGGAACAACTGGAGCAATTACAAAAACTAAAAGAAAGAAGAGCCAACCCTTCTGCAGATCTGGAAATCAGACTCCGGCCCGGACTGGACAGTAACCGCCTGCGCAAGTATTATGTGGGAAATATTACCATTTATCCGGATACACCACTTGACACCACCGGTTTCACCAGAAAGGAAACATGGGTAAACGGTGTGAAAGTGATTTCTTACCGCAATACATTCAAACCGAAAATACTCCCCTCCAATATTTACCTGCATACAGGTGATGTATATGACCAGCGCAATTATCTGCGCACCAGCAACCGGTTTAATTCACTCGGAGCATGGCGACTGGTCAATATTGATCAGCAACCCAGGGCAGGTCAGGATACGGCTGACTTTACCATCCGTTTGACTGCTGCCCGGAAATATTCATTCACCGCTAACCTGGAAGGAAGCCGGAACCAGAACCTGGTATCGGGTAACCTCTTTGGTATTGGTTTTAATATCGGATTACAAAACAGAAATTTCGGACGTGCCGCGGCACAGGCCAGTACCAATCTCCGCTTCGGTGTGGAAACAGGACGTGATACTGCCACTGATATCCGTTTTATTCAAACCCGGCAGTTAAGTATCAACCATACCATTGCATTTCCAAAAGCCATTCCCCGAATGGACTGGCTGGGAGAAAAAACAAGGAACAGCATCCGTACATTATTGGTATTTAATGCCGCAACCACGCAACGCCGGCAATTGTACAATCTCAATACCATCAACGGTTCATGGGGATATGAATTTCAGTGGGGCAAAAAACTCATGACCCTTCGTTTTCCCAATATTGAATATTCCAGTTTCAGTTCCCTTCCCCTGCTTGATTCCATCTTTAAAAAGAATCCTTCACTGAAAAATATTTTTACTGACGGATTGATTACATCTATGATGGCCGGGATGCAGGTAAAAGGCGGACAAAAAAAGAATATCAATGTTTTTAGTCTGAATGCAGAAGTATCCGGCATACTGACCGGACTGATTAAGAAGAATGCTTTTCTCGATAGTAATCTTTTCCGCTTTATTAAGATTGATGTAGATTTCGCGAAAAAGATCAGCATCAATCGATCCGCACTGGTCCTTCATTTCTTTGCGGGGATCGGTTATGCTTTTGGCTCAACGGTACAGGAAGATAAAAAATACAATCTCCCCCTGCTTCGCCAGTACTTTGCTGGTGGTCCCAATAGTATGCGTGCCTGGAGTCTAAGAAAACTGGGTCCGGGTTCTTCTGTACAGGATTTTGGAACAACCGGTTTGCCCGACCGTTATGGTGATCTTCATCTCGAAGCCAATATTGAATATCGTTTTCCGCTCATGAAAGCATTTGGTTTCCCTGTGGAAGGAGCCCTCTTTACTGATATCGGTAATATCTGGTATACCAAACCCTCTCCCACCCGCCCATCAGAACAGGTATTTTCTATGAGTAGTCTTTTAAAAGATTATGCCGTAGGTGTTGGTACCGGCTTCCGGATTGACTTGAACTTTTTTGTAGTGAGACTGGATTATTCCATCAAGGCCAAGGATCCAAGTCCGGCCCCGGATAAATTATCTGTCCAGAATAAATGGTTTGGCTATAAAAGATGGCGGGATGCCGACCAGTTTCAGCTGGCCATCAGTTATCCGTTTATACTGTAAGCAGCTTTTACTTTCTCTTCAAAGCCTGTAATACTCATTGCTTCATCAACATGGAAGGCCCCGATACGGGTGCGGCGCAGACTACTGAGATATCCACCGCATCCAAGAGCAGCACCAAAATCATTGGCCAGGCTGCGGATATAGGTTCCTGTACTGCAAACAACCCGGAAAGAAACAACCGGAAGATCGATGGCCGTAATTTCAAAAAGATGAATCGTTATTTTTCGAGGCTCCAGTTTTACTTCTTTTCCCTGGCGGGCCAGTTCATACACCCTTTTTCCATCAACTTTAATAGCAGAATGGGCTGGAGGAACCTGAAAGATTTCTCCTGTAAATGCTGCGGTGGCTGCATTGATCATTTCATTGGTAATTCCATCCAAAGGTTTCAAATCTTTGGGTTCACTTTCCAGATCATAAGTAGGGGTAACAGCGCCCAAAGTAAAATGGCCGGTATATTCCTTTTCCTGCGCCATGTACTCATTGATACGTTTAGTGAATTTGCCGGTACATACAATCAGCAAGCCAGTGGCCAGCGGGTCAAGGGTTCCGGCATGCCCTACTTTCTTAATACGGATAAGGTTCCGAATCTTCCGAACCGCATCAAATGATGTCCATTGCAATGGTTTGTCGATCAATAGTACCTGTCCTTCTTCAAATCCGGTTTTGCTGAATTCCATCGGGTAAAGGTAAACAATGGGAAATTGAAAGTTGAAAATTGAAAATTGTGTTCGTTTTATGAATAAAAGAAATGATTAGCCAGCGTCGCATCCATCATTATCAACCTTCCATTTTCACCTTTCAATTAAATCGACATTCTGGTCTTCAGTTCAAGGTATTTATTGACCGTATTCACCGTGAGATTTTCCGGGCTGGTGAGAATGGAGAGTATCCCGTTTTTATGGAGTTCTTTTACCATCAATCTTTTTTCGTACATGAATTTTTCAGCGATGGTCTTGATATAAATTTCTTCTATAGTAGCTGCTTTTTTATCCAGCACCTGTTTAAGTTCAGTATTCTCAAAAAATACAACCAGGAGCAGGTGATAACGTGCCATTCTTTTCAGGGCAGGCATTTCTCTTTGCAGGCTTTCCAGTGATTCAAAATTGGTGAACAAAACCAGGAGACTGCGGTTGGTGACCCGGTTACGAATCACTGAGAACAATTTTTCAAAATCAGCTTCCAGGAAATCTGTTTTCTGGCGATAGAGGGTTTCCAGCACCAGGTTCATCTGGGTGGGTTTCTTATCTGCCTGTAAAAACATATCAATGTTCTTTTCAAAAGTCACAATCCCGGCCTTATCCTGCCGCACCAATGCCACATTGGCGAGTACAAGAGCGGCGTTGATGGAATAATCCAGCAAGGTCATGCCATGGAAAGGCATTTTCATCACCCTGCCTTTATTGACCAGGCAGTATATCTGCTGGCTTCTTTCATCCGTGTAATTGTTCACCATCAGGCTGTCTTTCCTTGCGGTGGCTTTCCAGTTGATGGTTCTGTAATCATCTCCGCGAACATATTCCTTGATCTGTTCGAACTCCATGCTATGCCCGATTTTACGGATTCTTTTCACCCCCACTTCCTGTAAACGGTTACTCACGGCCAGCAATTGGTACTTGCGCATTTGAACATAAGAAGGATATACTTTCACTACCTGTTGTGCCGGAAAAATAAAACGGCGTCTCACCAGTTGCAAAGGTCCATGCGCGTAGACATTGATATCATGGAAATAGTATTCCCCTCTTGAAAGAGGGGTAAGGGTATAATGTAACTCGTTTTCAGACTGACCACTTACCTGTGTTTTCTTCAGCCAGTTGCGGTCCTGGAATTGTACCGGTATTTCATCAATGATACTGGCACGGATGGGAAAGGGATAATTATTCCTCAACCGGATAAAAATCTTATTCGGGTCGCCAATACTAAAACGCTCGCTCAGGATTCTTTCCGCTTCCAGTGCATTTTTTTTGCTGTATAACAGTACCCCATCCACCAGCATGGCGAGCGCCATCAAAAGGAGGATCAGCAAACCGATCCTGTATAATTGCGGAAAAAAATAACTGGTCACAAATACCACGGCGGCAAGACCCGCGATATAATAAACCAGTTTATGTAAGTAAAAAGATTTTATCATGTATAACAGCTGTTATCAGCCGGATTAAAAAACACTTCACATCATTTGAGCGAAACTTATCTCGGAACATCCATACTCTGGATGATCTGTTTGATCACATCATCTTCTGTAATCCCTTCCATTTCCTTATCCGGCGTAAGAATGATCCGGTGTCGTAATACCGGTGGCGCAATAGCCAGGATATCTTCCGGTGTCACAAAATCCCTTCCCTGGATGGCCGCCATGGCTTTGGATGCATTCATGATAGCAAGCGAGGCCCGGGGTGAAGCACCGAGATAAACCGATTTATTGTTACGGGTCTGATGAACCAGTTTCGCAATAAACTGCAATAGCCTTTCTTCTATCAGCAATGTTTTCACCTGCTGACGAAGGGCAACAATTTGCTGGGACGACAGAACCGGATGAATCATCTCCAGCGGAGATGCATTTCCCATGCGATGAAACTGACTGAGGATGGTCACTTCTTCAGACTCACTTGGATAGGGAACCGTAACCTTGAAGAGGAAACGATCGAGTTGGGCTTCGGGGAGCCGATAAGTTCCTTCCTGTTCTACCGGGTTCTGTGTAGCCAGTACCATAAAAGGAGTCGCCATCATGTAGGTCTTACCATCCACTGTGGCCTGCCTTTCTTCCATGATTTCCAGCAGGGCCGATTGTGTTTTGGCCGGCGCCCGGTTGATCTCATCCACCAGTACGATATTACTGAACACAGGTCCTTTCTTGAATTCGAAACTCGCTTCTCTCGGATTAAACACAGGGGTACCCAATACATCAGAAGGCATCAGATCGGGGGTAAATTGTATTCTTGAAAAACCGGCGTCCACACTTTTGGCCACCAGTTTAGCGGTCATGGTTTTGGCTACACCGGGTACCCCTTCAATCAGTACATGTCCGTCAGCGAGCAGGGCAGTAATGATCAGTCTGACCATTTCATCCTGTCCCACAATGATTTTCCTGATTTCATTGCGGATAGACATTACGGCCTGGTTCAGGGCAGTTAAATCAGTACGTTGCTGAAAAAGTGGTTGTTCTTCCATGCTTATGCGTTTTTATAAAATGATTCCAGTTGTTGATGAAAAGCGGATACATCCGCGGCTGAAACTGCCGGGCTATCCTCTACATATTTAATAAATGATACGATTCCCCTGATTTCCTTTTCAGCGGCTCCTGTTTTGAATTGCAGCTGCTGAATAAAATTTTCATCCAGTGTACCGGTGGGCAGCTTATAACGGTTCCGGACATGCTCCAGAAAGTAAGTGCCCATTTTCCGGCAGAGATTCTTGTGATCGCTTCTGTCGTAATAAAGGCGGCCGATTGTTTTAACGAAATCCAGCGAATCATTCCGTGGCTTTGTTACCACCGGGATGATCCTTTGCTTGCGCCGCATCTCCAGTATCAGGTAGAGCAGCAGGGTGAGGAAAGCCGTGATCAGTGCTGCTTTTAATCCGGGGTAACGGGACAATACCTTTAACCAGCTTGTTTTATTCCTTTCCTGCTCCTGGTTTCTTTTGTACATAAAATATTCGTCCCATACGACCTTCTTCACATTCGCTGGAATCAGCGACATCACTTCTTCATAATATTCCATGTTCTGCCGGTGCAATAAAAAATAATTGCTGAAAGCCAGCGGGGCCAGGTGCAGGTATAAATGTCCTTTGCCTGCCTGGAACTGAACAAAATTGAGTGCCCCTTCCCCATCATATCCCAGTTTATATACTGTTTGTTCATTTACTCTTGTAAATGCCGCGTCATATTTCCGGCCGGGATAGGCAAAGTTCCTTGTAGTATTGAAATAAGGTTTACTCAGGCGCAGGGAAAGGCTGTCATCTTTTTGGGTTACCAGTGTATTGGATTCAAAATAATAAGGGATGTCCTTATCATTAATGGCACAGTTCAGTAAAGTAGCCGCCGCATCTGAAATTTCCCGGGTACTGATAAAAACATCATTCCCATTTTCAACAAACCGGATGAGCTGACGCATTTCATATTCCTCCGGCATAAAACGGGGCGTAACAGCCATGAAAAACTGCTGACTGCTGTCTGCTGAAATTTCCTCCCAAAGCCCCGGCTCCCTCCGGTTGGTAACAATAGCGGCGGAGGGGAACATCCCTGAAAGCGAACGAAAAGCCACCCAGGTACCGTAAGGAATTTTGTCGTTTTTCCGAAAGCTCAAACGTTCATCCAGTTTTTTCTTGCGACCACTACCTGTAATCACGAGCGCGATCACGGCAACAGCCACAAAAATCAGGATGATATAAAGATTCGTTTTTTTCAACCTTATAATTTCTTTTCAAACTGGTTAAACTCATTGGCAATAACCCGGTAAGTATCTTCCACCACATCAAACTGTCCATACCAGCTGTATTCAAAATGCCGGGTCAGACGGAAAAATTCAGCATACCATGTTTTGGAGGAAAGCTCCATCAGGTAGTCGAGGTTGGTTTTTTCCTGTTTGTATTGAATCATGTTTTTATCAGACAGATTTCGAAGCAGTCGAAGGAAATGAATACGCACCGCCAAACGGTAATTACCCTGTGCAAGGGCCTTGTCAATTTCCTGCTGGTACTGGATCGCAAAAATATCTTCCGGCATTTCTTCCACCATCCCATCAATATTATTAACCGGCACATTCTTTTTTCTAAACAGGCCCACCTGGCTATCCATCAGGTACCACATAATGGCATAGGCAAAGCCGCCAACAATAATGATCCAGAGCAGGGTTTGTACCCAGGTTCGTTGCATAAATGGTACATAATCCAGGTCGGGTTTGGTGTTGGATTCCTTTTTTTCTTTTTCCTTTTTGATCTCCGCATTCGCATACCAGAAATCATCATCTTTTTTCAAGCCATCCGCATAACCAGATGCCAGTCTTCTTTTGTA
This sequence comes from Chitinophagaceae bacterium, assembly GCA_016720745.1. Taxonomy (GTDB): domain Bacteria; phylum Bacteroidota; class Bacteroidia; order Chitinophagales; family Chitinophagaceae; genus JJ008. The sequence continues at coordinate 1,491,396 of JADKKA010000022.1, forward strand.
AAGGACCAGGCTATCTTTTTCTTCAAGCGGGGTAAAATGCTCCGTTGATTTTTTTTCGTCCTCCTCCCCTTCTTCCTCATCCGTAAAATCTTCAGTAGAGGGAGGTTCTACAGTAACCCCCTCCTCAACGGTTGGGATCGTATCGCTGGAATTTTGAGCCTGTAAGGCGGATGCCAGCAATAAAAATGAGGCCAGCAGCAGGAGCCGGAAAAATCGGGAGCTATATTGGATATGCTTTTTCAACTTTAAATTTCTTCTTCGTTGATCAGGTGCCGGCTTCTTCTGCCGAGCCGGATAGGATAAACAACAAAATACCAGATCACAAATAAAAGGGACAGTACTACCACCAGCGTGGTGATTACAGCGGCATCATTATATAACCTGGTGACATAAGCTTCAAAAAAAGCGGCCATGGCAGAAACGGGTAGCAGTCCGATCATGATCTTCACACCATCCTTGGCCCCCTGCTTCAGGGAGTCCAGCCGACGGATGGTGCCGGGAAATAAATAGCTTTTACCCAGTATAAATCCAGCGCTAGCAGATAGAATCAGTGCTGTCATCTCCAAAGTACCGTGTACAAAAACAACGAGCCAGAAATCCAGTCCCAGCCCATGCTGGTAAAACAAATAATCAAAAGTACCTACCATGATGGCATTGTTCCCTTCGATATACAGACTGGGGGCGCCGGCAAAAATGCCGGATACAAAAATCAGCATATCCACTTTAATATTGTGGATCATCAGTCCCATGAAATTATAAAACGGAGTGCCTCCTTCATATACGCCAAATGGATTGCCCCGGGCAATATTTTCCTGTGTCATATCCACATAGCTATCACCCAGAATACTCCGAACGATTTCTTCATCCTGCATGGAAGTGAAAAAACCGATGGAGAAAAAAATCAGGAAGATGGCAAAGGAAAAAAGGGCCACCCTGTGGTGTTTACGGATAGTGAGTGGAAGATCATATTTCCAGTAATGGACAATCCGGTTGGATTCCTCTTTTTTATTCCGGTAGATATCCAGAAAAACTTTTGAAGCCTGTGAATTGATATACTGGGTTACTTTTCCGGCAGGGTAAAAGGTTTTGGCATAAGCCAGGTCATTCACCAGCTGGGTGAAATCCGATGCCATTTCATCCGGATCAGCGGATGGGGTTTGCTGGATACGGAGCCAGCGGTCTTTGTTTTTCTTGATAAAAAGGGCCTCTCTCAATTCGGGAGCATTTGATTTGTAAAATAAGTATTTTATGCATTGAAATACCTTCTTTTATAAAGAAGAAATACGTTAATTTTCCAACTCATTCCCCTTTCTATGGGTGCCATCAAAGTACCAACCAATTTCAATATCGAGCTGGAATTCGAAGTACCCGAATTCTTCAAACGGCTGCTGGCGCTCGTGATAGACATGGTTGTACAATATTTCTATATCCGTATTGCCATCGAAATCTATAAATCCATCGGCAGCAGCGATGATCCTATTGGCGGAATCGGGCTGACCCTCTTCCTGCCCGTCATGGTTTACCACCTGATGCTCGAAATCACCCTGAACGGGCAAAGTATCGGAAAAAAGATAATGGGGCTTCGGGTAGTAGACGAACTGGGCGGCAAACCCTCCATCAGCCAGTTCCTGATCCGGTGGCTGCTTCGCGTATCCGATCTCTGGATCGTGATCCTGCTGCTGATCGTTTTCAGCGGGATGGCAGGGGCCAACACAGAACAGCTTTTTATTGTGTTGCTGGGCCTGGCCTTTCTTACAACAGATATTGTGCTGGTGGTAGCCTCCCGCAAGGGGCAGCGTATCGGGGATATCCTGGCCAAAACCATTATCATCAGCGTCAGAACCCGGGGGAATATTGAAGAAACCGTATTTCAGGAAGTGGCTGATAATTATGTTCCCTCCTTCCATCAGATCATGCAACTGAGTGATAAGGATATTAATGCTATCAAAAGTATTCTTGAAACAGCCCGAAAAAAAGGGGATTACAATATGGCGGAGGCCGCAGCGGCCAAAATCAAATCTCACCTGAAAATTGAATCAGGTATGCCCGCATTCGATTTCCTGGATGTATTGCTGAAAGATTACAATTACCTCTCTACAAAATAAAGAATCCCGGAATTGTTACACTGAGCCTGTCGAAGTGGAGCCTGTCGAAGTGGGTTCAAAGCGGGTCTGTCAAAGCTTTACTATAAATGCAAGTATTTCTGTCACATTAAGCTTGTCGAAATGTGTCAGAAATACTTGCGACTGAGATACTAACAGGGTTCAATTTTCCTGAACAGAAAATTAACCCAGACTTCCTAAAATACCCAGTAAAACAAATAACAGTAAGATGATGATGATCACAGCCCAGAATGCAAAGTAATTCCTTGCGTTGGCAAATCCGGAACTCAAAGCAGCCTGGTCATTCGATCTGAGGGCCGCATTGATTTTCCCACCTGTATTGATGGCGAAAATGGAAGTGACGATAAAGATCAGGCCTAACACAAGATACCCGATCAACCCGTAATTCCCGATCGCGGTGGCAGAGATTCCGCCACTACGATAACTCCGGTATCCACCATACTGACTCATAGCCTGTTGTACCATGATACCCGCTAATATAAAAAGGATTCCAAGGATCATACCTACCCAGCCCAGTACTTTAGACCAGGAAGCCATGCTGCGGAGTGTATAACTGTTTTGCGCATCCAGATTCAGAGAGAATAATGATGTGTTTTGATTTTGTTCCATATTGGTTTGGTTTTGATGTATTTGATATAAGTAAAAAATATTTTTAGCTTTGACCGATGATAGCCAGTAATCCCAGCAGGATAAAGATAATGGCTATAATGAGCACAATCCCTATGATCCGGAAATAAACGGAAAGTCCCGACAAACCTTCGCTGATCAGGTAAGTTTCATTTGTCTCTAATCCCTGTTTGGTTTTTTTGGAAAACTTCAGCAGGAATACAAACAGCAGCACCCCAATCACAAAACTGATCATAGCAGAAATCAATCCCCCGCCCATCGACGGCTCACTGATTCCATACTCCGTATACTGCCGGTATATGGCCTGCATTTTGGCTCTTTGAACAAAGAAATTCACCATACCCAGTATACTGCTCGCAAAAGAAATCAGGGCGGCCATTCCAGCCCAGTTGGCTGCACCCTGCAAACTGTTTTTCAGTTCTTCGTCATACTGAAATTCAAAAAGCGAACTATCTGCCTGACTGTTTTCCATCTGACTATATAATTTATATCATTTCAGTGATCACAGAAATGATACTGAGTAATGAAATAATAAAACTGATTACAAAATAAACCCGCATGGACCTGAAGCCCTCTGCCAGCAGGGCCGAACTACGAGATTCCAGTCCCCTGTTCAGCAGGCTGGCAGATCTTAGTAAAAAATAAAGCCATCCGCAAATTAAGAGCACGACCACCACCAATACCCCAATCAGCATCCCTGCTTCTTCCTGACTGACCCCGATCTTCAACATGGTTGTAAACACCTGAATAATCTGTGGCCCGTATGCCAGGGCAAAAATCAATGCAATGGCGCCAATGATGATACCTGAAACAGCAATAAACTTAGCCCACTTGCTAACCGAAAGCAGGCTTTGCTGTGACGAATCATCCATTTGCATATCAAACAGTGAATGTTCCTGTTGCGTATCCATTTTTCCATTATTTATGTCCCCTAAATATAGAAAAATAATACACCCGTCAAACAAAAAAGCCCGGCGAACCGGGCTTGTATTATCAGAAGATATAAACCAATTAATAGGCGCGTGCAAAAAGTACCCGTTGAGTAGAGGGTGCGCCTGACAAAATACAGGTACCTTCTTCTTTTGTATTCTGCAACGGGATACAGCGGATGGTTGCCTTTGTTTTTTCCTTGATAGCTTCTTCAGTTTCAGCCGTTCCATCCCAGTGTGCGGCAATAAACCCTCCCTTCTCATCCAATAATCTTACAAATTCATCCCAGGTATCTGCCGGGGTGATTCTTTCATCACGGAATGCTTTTGCTTTGTTATACATATAAACCTGAATGTCCTCGAGTAATTGCGCTACGTAGCCGGAGATGCCTTCCAGTTTCACCACATTTTTTTCTTTGGTGTCACGGCGTGCTACTTCCACCACTCCCTGTTCCAGGTCACGGGCACCAATCGCCAGTCTTACCGGTACACCTTTTAATTCATATTCGGCAAATTTCCATCCTGGTCTGGCATTATCATTATCATCATATTTCACACGGATCCCCAGCGCTTTCAATTCATCAGTGATCGCTTTTACTTTATCATCAATCATTTTTTTCTGGTCTTCCCCCTTGTAAATAGGAACAATCACTACCTGCCATGGAGCAATCCTTGGCGGCAGGATCAGACCACTGTCATCACTATGCGCCATCACCAATGCCCCGACCAGGCGGGTACTCACTCCCCAACTGGTGGCCCACACATATTCCAGCTGATTTTCTTTGTTGGAAAATTTCACATCAAAGGCTTTGGCAAAATTTTGTCCCAGGAAATGGGAAGTACCTGCCTGCAACGCTTTACCATCCTGCATCATGGCTTCGATACAATAGGTTTCTTCTGCTCCGGCAAATCTTTCACTTGCTGTTTTTACTCCACGGATCACCGGAACAGCCATGAACTCTTCCGCAAATGTGGCATAGACTTCCAGCATTTTTTCTGCTTCGATAATGGCTTCTTCACGGGTAGCATGGGCCGTATGCCCTTCCTGCCAGAGAAATTCAGCCGTACGAAGGAAAAGCCGGGTGCGCATTTCCCAGCGAACCACATTGGCCCACTGGTTGATGAGCAATGGCAGGTCACGGTGCGACTGTATCCAATCCTTATAGGTATTCCATATAATTGTTTCTGAAGTAGGTCTTACAATCAGTTCCTCTTCCAGTTTGGCTTCGGGATCCACCACCAGTCCGGCCCCACCCGGATCATTCTTTAACCGGTAATGGGTGACTACCGCACATTCCTTGGCAAAGCCTTCCACATGGGCCGCTTCTTTGCTCAGGAAACTCTTGGGTATAAAAAGCGGGAAATAGGCATTCACATGCCCGGTATCCTTGAACATTTTATCCAGTGCATCACGCATATTTTCCCAGAGGGCAAAGCCATAGGGTTTGATCACCATACAGCCTCTCACCGCTGAATAATCAGCCAGGCCGCCTTTTAATACCAGGTCATTGTACCATTGCGAATAATCTGCTGCTCTTGATGTGATTTCTTTACTCATAACATTTGGGTATTGGGAATTGGGTATTGGGAATTAGATATTAGTTATTTGGTATTGCCTGTCCGCCGTAGCCCTAGCGAAGGCGGAATATAAGGATATTGCTTGCCCGCTGTAGCCTTGGCGAAAGCGGGAGATATTGATACTCTATTCATCATTCTTAATTCATAATTCTCAACTCGTTATTCATTCAAGGCTTCCGGTGCGTAGTTCCCGACTCTTGACTCACGACTCCCGACTTTTCTTCTTTACCATTTAATTAACAACTTGCATGACAATAATTTGACAAAGCCATTTAAACTTTGTGCCGGTTACGCAAACGATTGACTAAATGTAAAAGACGCACAAAAGTAGTAACTTCACCTTTAACCCGACAAACCATTTGCCATGAAAACCCCAATTTTATTGCTGATACTTGTTGTACTGGTCCTGGGAAGCTGTACCACCGCTTATAAAACCGGACAGACCCCGGATGATGTGTATTATTCACCTGTGCGTCCACAGGATGAAACAGTCAGGGAAGAAAGAAAAGAAGAGAGCAATGACCGCTATGATGACGAGTATTATGATGACCGTTTTCTGCGGATGAAAGTGCAGAACCGTTATCGCTGGAGTAATCTGGATGACTGGTACTATTCTGACCGATATAGCATTGGCTACAATTACTACTATGGCAGCTTTAATAATCCCTACAATCGCTGGAACTATTATTATAATCCCTATTGCTGCTGTCTGAATAATTATAATTACGGCTTTATCAATCCCAAACAACCTATCGCCGCTCAACCGGTAAGAAAATATTTTAACCTGGCCGGTTATACGAATACTACAAATAATAATACCAACAACAATCGTGGGATGATGAAGACTTCTACGACCCGTACCGGTACCAATACCAGTATTTACAACAATACCAATAACCGTTCTACCGGAGATGGCCTGAGTAATAAAGTGCGGACTATTTTCAATAACGATAATTCAGGCAGCCGGTCTTCCAGAACCTATAACCCCTCATCTTCCTCCTCATCCGGAACATCCAACAGTGGCTCCAGAAGTTCATCGGGCAGCTCCGGAAGTTCAGGTAGTTCCGGTGGCGGAGGTGCGGTATCAAGACCCACCAGAAACTAAAGACTTAGTAACCATTTCCCGGGTTCAGCGGATGCTGTTCCCTGTAACTGTATGTTCATTTTTTATCCTGGAACCATGAAAAATAAATGTTATCTCCTCCTTTTGCTCTTAGTGGCACATACGATCCATGCCCAGATTCCGGAAGAAACCATTCGCCTTTCCTGGTTGACTCAAAACGGTACGGCCCGTAACCAGGCCATTGGCGGAGCGATGGGATCCCTGGGAGGTGATGCTACTGCTGCATTGGTGAACCCTGCAGGTCTGGCATTTTTCAAAACATCTGATTTTGTAATGACCCCCGGATTACAATTTGGCAAACCACAAAGTAATTTCCGCGGCAGTTCCTATACCGGAGCCAGTGAGCAAAATTTTAATCTGGGTACCACCGGTTTTGTTTTTGGTGGATTCGGATATAAAGCCAAAAACAGTTTTTCAATTTCCGTTACCAGACTGGCAGATTTCAACAGACCCTCCTATTTCGCAGGACAAAATGATTACAGCAGTTTTGCTGAACCGCTGGCCGATGAATTTGCAGCATCCAATCTTTCTATTGATGATGCCCTGAACAGCGATAATGTTTCCCTCACCACCAAAATGGCATTATATACTTACCTCGTGGATACGGCAAGGGTGAATGGAAATCTGGAGGTTATTAACCGTGCCGAATTCACGTCCCTCCTCAATCAGGAACAAACCAATCAAACCAGTGGAGGGATCACTGAAATTACTTTTGCCATGGGCCATGAATTGAACCGCAAATGGCTGATTGGCGGTACCCTTGGTATTCCCATTCTGAAACTGGATCGTGATACTTATTTCCGCGAATCAGATGCCAGTGGTGACAATAATAATAACTTCGGCTATATGTCCTATCGCGAGAAGTATTCTCTCCGCGGTGCAGGATTTAATCTCAAATTCGGATTGATTTATCGTCCCAAAGACTATGTAAGAATTGGTCTCGCACTCCATTCACCAAATGTGATGATGGTAAAAGAAAATCTGGATGCAGGTTTTGCTGCCAATCTCGAAAATCTCTTCGGCCCGGGTAGAGGATATGATTCCGTTGGTGCCGCTACTGTCCTGGGCGGACCTGTAAGCGATTTCCGTTATTCCTATTTTTCTCCGGGTAAAATCATCCTGAGCGGATCCTATGTATTCAGGGAAGTAGAAAATATCAACAGGCAGAAAGGTTTTATTACCGCAGATATCGAATATGTAAACTACCGCTGGAACCGTTTTGGACCGGAAGGAGAAGTAACAGAAGATTCAAAAGCTTACTTCAATCCTTATAACCAGGCCATTGATGCCATCACCAAAGCCGCTTTCAATTTCAGATTGGGGGGTGAATTAAAGTTCAAAGTGATCATGGCCCGTCTTGGCTTTGCTTATTATAGTAGTCCTTATCAGGACAAAAGTCTAAAAGCCAGCCGGATGAATCTGAGCGGAGGACTTGGCTACCGTAACAAAGGATTTTTTGCAGATCTTACTTATGTGCACCGGATGAATAAGGATATCAGCTTCCCCTACCGGGTGAATGCACCAAGGGCCAATACATTTGCAACGCTGAAAGATAATTTCGGCTCAGCAATACTTACTATTGGGTTCAAAATTTAGTCGTAACCAATCTCTGCTGCAACAGGGCACCCACGGGTGCCTTTTTTTATGCCATCGCCATCTTATTGTATTTGTTCCTGTATTCTACCGGCGTTAGTCCGGTGATTCTTTTGAAGACGGAACGAAATGCCTTGGTATCAGTATAACCCACATCAAACATCACTTCATTGATATTCTTCCGGCTCGATTCAAATTTTCTCTTGGCTGCTTCCATTTTCACCCGCTGAATATAATCCAGCACCGCATGATGGGTGGCCGCCCTGAATCTTCTTTCAAATGTCCTGCGACCGAGGTGTACCAGTGCTGCCAGTTCTTCAATGCCGATCCGGTCATTGATATGCTTTTCAATATAAGCCTGCACCTTTTTGATCTCCGGATCACCATGTTCTTTTTGTCCGTTGAACATGGCAAATGCCGCCTGGCTGTCGCGGTCAATATCAATCGCAAAATATTTGGAAGCCAGGATGGCCGTTTCCCGGTTACTGTATTTTTCCACCAGATGCAGCAGGAGGTTCCAGTAGGAATTTGCTCCTCCGCTGGAATAGATTCCATTTTCTTCCGTTACGATATTTCCTTCTACCACTTCCACTTCCGGAAACCTGCTCTTGAATTCCTGCTGAAAACCCCAATGTGTAGAACAGCGCTTTCCATTCAGCAATCCGGTTGAAGCCAGGAGAAAAGCACCTACACAGAGCGATGCCAGTTCCGCACCGCGATGATACTGGTCCTGAATCCAGGGAATCATTTCTTTGTTTTTATCTATACTACGCTGCATATCCCCGAATAAAGCCGGGATCAGAACCAGGTCTGTTTTTTTAACATCCTTTAGCAGACAGTCAGCATGTACTGTAAACATGCCATTATTCAATACCACTTCTTTACTGGCAGCCACCAGTTCTACTTCAAAAAGTGGTTGCTTCCCGCTGGCCAGCATAAACTGGTTCACTGCACTGAACAGGTATTGCGGATCGGCAATGGCCTGCATCACGGACAATTCCGGCACGAGGATCGAGACTCTTTTCATGAAATAAAGGTAGGGTTTTGGGCTGTCGCAATCAACCCTTAAAACTGTCATATATGACAATCACCCTTTTCAGTGTCCCCGCTGATCTTTGTGAAAGAATGAAAAAAATAGCCCCCTACCTGAGTTTTAATGGCCATTGCCGGGAAGCCATGGAATTTTACCAGCAATGCCTTGGCGGTGAACTGCATTTACAAACAGTGGGTGATTCACCGCTTTCTGATTCCATGCCGGCACATATGAAAGATACCATCGTACATGCCCTGCTGCGCATCAGGCAAATGGAGATCATGGGATCTGATATGGCAGGAGAGAATGGTTTACAAAAAGGAAATGCCATTTCTATGATGCTGGATTGCAGCAGCGAAAATGAGATCCATGAAATATACACTAAACTGGCTGCTGGCGGAGAAGCCACCCATCCGGTGCATGTATCCTTCTGGGGTGCCCTTTTTGGCGACCTTGTGGATAAATTTGGTCATCACTGGCTGTTACATTTTGACAACCGGCAAACAGATTAGCCTAAATAATAAATATATTTATTGTTCTCACTAAAAACCAGCAATCATGTCAACCAGGATGACCAAGGCGGCATCAGTGGATGCATATATCAGGAGTTTTCCCCCCTCCACGCAAACCCTGCTCAATCAAATCAGGAAAACAATCCGTACTGCGGCACCCGATGCTGAAGAAGTCATCAGCTATGGAATCGCAGGATATAAACAAAACGGCATGCTCATTTTCTTTGCCGGTTTTGCCAATCATATCGGTGTTTATCCTGCCCCAAGAACAGCCCCTTTGTTTAAAAAAGAACTGGAACAATACAAAGGAGGAAAAGGAACGGTGCAGTTTCCGCTGAATGAACCACTCCCGCTGGACCTGATCAAAAGAATGGTGAAGTATCGGCTGCAACAAAACGAAGAAAAGAAACTAAGCCCCAAAAAGAAGGCCGCAACCAAAAAGAAAACAGCAATCAAAAAAGCAGCGAAAAAAACTGTAAAAAAATAAAGCCATGCAAAAACTCCGACTCCATACAGCTATCAATGCCACAAAAGAAAAAATATGGGAAGTACTCTGGAATATTCATTGTTATGAAACCTGGACTACCGTGTTCGCGGAAGGGTCAACTGTAAAAACAGATCAGTGGAAAGAAGGCACAAGGATTTATTTCGTGGATGAAAATGGAGCAGGCATGGTCAGTGAGGTAGCTGCTCACCGTCCCAACGAGTTCATGTCGTTCAGACACCTTGGAATGATCAACAATGGGATTGAAGATACCAGCAGTGAAAAAGTAAAAGCCTGGGCCGGATCACTGGAAAATTATACCCTTAGCAGTGATAATGATCATTGCGTACTCACTCTCGAAATGGATATCGCAGAAGAATACAGCGACTATTTTACAAAAACATGGCCATTGGCCCTGGAGAAAATAAAAGGATTGGCAGAAGGCACGGTGAAACCCGTAATAACCATCCATGCAGATATCAATGCCCCGGTTGAAAAAGTATGGAAGGCATGGACCCAACCCGAACAGGTGATGCAATGGAACCATGCTTCCGATGACTGGCATTGCCCGGCAGCTTCGGTGGATCTGCGCGACGGAGGAAATTTTTCGTTTACCATGGCGGCCAAAGACGGCAGTTTCAGTTTTGATTTTGCCGGTGTTTACCAGGATGTGAAAGAAAATGAGTTCATCGGAGTTTTACTCGGGGATGGCCGTTTCTGGAAAACGACATTCAAAACACAGGATGGCGGAACAAGGGTAACAGAAAGATTTGAAACAGAGCAAATGAATTCGCTCGAATTGCAACAGGGAGGATGGCAGTCGATCCTGAACAATTTTAAAAAACATGTTGAATCCAATTAAAACAATTTTTTATGGCAAGCGTAGGAACCTATCTCAATTTTGCGAACCAGACAGAAGCAGCATTCACTTTTTATCAATCCATTTTCGGTGGCGAATTTGAAGGTGGTATCCGCCGTTTTGGTGATATGCCTCCACAAGATGGAATGCCCCCTCTTCCAGAGGAAGCCAAAAATCTCGTACTGCATGTATCCCTGCCCATCAACGGGGGCCACAAACTCATGGGATCTGATGCACCAGAACATATGGGCTTTGTTGTTAACAAGGGAAATAATGTTTACATCAGTCTGGACTTCGACAGCAGAGAAGATGCAGACCGGATTTTCAAAGGACTAAGTGAAGGCGGTGTAGTGGAAATGGCCATGACCGATATGTTCTGGGGTGCCTACTGGGGCAGTTGTGTTGACAAATTTGGCATCAAATGGATGTTTAACTATGATAAAAAATAATGATGCATAATAAAATTTATCCCTGCCTCTGGTTTGATGGTAATGGAAAAGAAGCCGCTGATTTTTATTGCGACGTGTTTCCCAATGCAAGCCTGCAAACCGACACCGGATTGGTACAAATTTTTGAAATAGCCGGTAAAAAATTCATGGCACTGAATGGTGGGCCCTATTTTAAAATCAATCCTTCCATTTCATTCTTCCTTCCCTGCTCTTCAAAAGAAGAACTGGACAACAGATGGACCAAACTCAGTCAGGGTGGCATGGTCATGATGCCATTGAATAAATATCCCTGGAGTGAATACTATGGCTGGTGCCAGGATCGCTTTGGCGTAAACTGGCAACTGATGATGGGTGGTACCATGGGAGAAGAAACCATTGTGCCCTGTCTGATGTTTACCGGTGACAGATCTGGCAAAACAGAACAGGCGATTTCGTTTTATGTCTCTGTTTTCAAAAATGCATCAGTGAAGGACCTGCACCGCTATGAAGAAAATGAACCTGATGTAACCGGTTATATCAAACATGGACAATTCTGGCTGGAAGGGCAGTTATTTACTGCCATGGACAGTTCAGGGCCCCATCCATTCGGATTCAATGAGGGATTGTCATTCGTAGTAGATTGCGATGGACAGGAAGAAGTGGATTATTACTGGAACCATTTAATTGCCAATGGCGGACAGGAAAGTCGTTGCGGCTGGCTGAAGGATTCATTTGGTGTTTCCTGGCAAATTGTTCCCAGACAACTGTCGCAGCTAATGAGCAACCCCGACAGGGAAAAAGCCGGCAGGGTAATGCAGGCCATGCTAAAAATGAATAAAATTATTGTTGCCGATTTACAAGCGGCTTTTGATGGCAGCAACCAGTAATGTATTTTACAACGGCATGGCAGTAGCAAAGAAAAACAGAAAGCAATGTCCGGAAGGTCATATCTTTTTCAAAAGCAGTGATTGCCCTGTATGTCCGATTTGCGAAAAGCAAAAGAAACCTGTCCATAACTGGATGACAACGCTAAGTGCACCGGCCAAAAGAGCATTGGAAAACAATGGACTTATCAGCTTGAAGAAAATAGCCCGTTATACAGAGAAAGAAATACTATGCTTACATGGCATCGGTCCTTCTTCCCTGCCCAAATTGAAATCAGCCCTGCAAACAGCAGGATTACATTTTAAACAATCAACCAGCAATCATGAATAAAAAAACAGTCACAATACTTTACTGGGTGTTTACCCTCGCCTTTTCAGGACTCATGATATATTCTTCTGTTGGCGGCATCGGCCCTGATGAAAAAACCAAGGCGATCTTTCATGGCTGGCTGGGATATCCCATTTATTTTATCCAACTCATCAGCTGGGCCAAGATCATCGGATCATTGGTGATCCTGATCCCCGGTCTGAACCGCATCAAAGAATGGGCCTATGCCGGTCTCTTCTTCGATCTGGGTGGTGCTGTTTTTTCTGCCCTTGCCGTAGCGGGTAGTTTTGATCCCCGGATGTTCATGATGCTGATCTGGATCCTCCCGGGTGTTTTATCCTATATCTTCTGGCAGCAGTTAAAGAAGGCGAAGTAAAATCTTCTTTACTTTAATCCTCCAATATGAATTATACTGAAATCGCCACCGCATTTTCAAACGGAGCATTTAGCACTGTTTATACTTATCTACATGACAATATTGTATGGCATGTGATTGGCGAATCTGTTTATACCGGTAAGGCAGCTGTTATGGCGCAATGTGAGCAGACGGCTGCCTATTTTCAATCTGTGACCACCATATTTACCACTGAAACGACCATTACAGATGACCGGAAAGTAGCTGTGAGCGGTACGGCTGAATTTATCAGGGACCAGCAGCACATCGCCTATGTAAAGGCCTGTGATCTGTATTCTTTTGATGAAGAAGGCAAACTGGTATCCATCCACTCCTACTGTATCCCTGAAAAAAAATAATCAGGTCCATTCATAGCTGCTCCTCTTTGGCAGCTAACCGGCTCCCGGAAAGGCTGATCCCCTCAAAAGAAACTTTGTGTAACCAAACGGTTTCCTATATTTGTAACCGAATGGTTACATAAAATACGCACAACATGAGAAGAGATGTATTCCAGGCTATAGCGGATCCCACGCGTCGTGATATCATCAGCCTGATTGCCACCCGTCACCTGAATCTTAATACCATTGCCGGTGAATTCAAGATCAGCCGTCCAGCTATTTCAAAACATATCCGCATCCTGCATGAATGCGGTCTGATTGTGATCAGAAAAGAAGGGAGAGAAAGATACTGTGAGGCCAAACTCTCCTCCCTGCATGAAGTGGCCGGCTGGGTAGCACAATACAAGCAGTTCTGGGAACTGAAACTGGATGCGCTGGAAAATTACCTGCATACCATTCAGCAGAAAAAAACGCCTGTAAAAAAGAAAGCAGGAAAACGAAAATAGGTCCACCCTCTGATGCCGAAAAGCCATTTGCCTTTCAACTAAAAAAACAGCGATATGTCTACTACAAATGAAACCCGTGAATTATCGATCAGCAGACTGATCAATGCCCCGCAGGAACTGGTATGGGAAGCCTGGACGAACCCGGAACATATCCGGCATTGGTGGGGACCTGTTGGTTTCAAAAGTACCATCAGTAAAATGGAAGTTACGGAAGGGGGTGAATGGATATTTGTAATGCATGGGCCCGACGGGACCGATTATAAAAACAAACATGTTTATATCACACTCGAAAAACCATCCCTGATTATAATGCGGCATGAAAGCTTTCCACCTTTTGTAATGACAGCCCGCTTTGAAGCAAGGGGCACCCAAACCCTGGTCACCCTGCATTCCGTTTTTGAATCAGCATCACAGCTTCAGGAAGTCATCAAAGTCTTTAAAGCAGATGAGGGAATGGTACAAAATATCACCAGGATGGATGAATACATTACCGGTAAGATATACCAGGTAGCTACCCCCATCGTGATTGAAAGAAATTTCAAGGCCAGTACAGCTATCATCTGGAATGCGCTTACGGATCTTTCCCAATTAAAAAAATGGTATTTCGATCTTGACGGCTTTCAACCTGTTCCCGGTTTCCGGTTCCGTTTTGCCGGTAAAGGCAGCACCGGAGAAGAGTATATGCATGATTGCCGGGTACTGGAAGTTATTCCGGGAAAGAAAATCGCGTATAGCTGGACCTATGAAAACAGGGAAGGTTATTCCGTTGTCAGTTTTGAATTATTTCCGGATGGGGATCAGACCCGGCTGGTGCTCACGCATACCGGTGTAGCCAGCTTTGCCGCCAATGGCAGCGATTTCATGAATGAGAGCTTCACACAGGGCTGGACGGAAATCATCGGCAACCAACTCCGCTTATTCCTGGAAGCAGGTACCGGTAATGACTAGGCCCTGCAGCAATTGAGTAATGATCAATGAGTATGCATAAAAAAAATCCTGCCGGTAATGGCAGGATTTTTAAATATGTGCAGTTATACTGATTATACTTTAAAGTGGGCGAAGGCCTTGTTGGCTTCAGCCATACGGTGTGTATCTTCTTTCTTTTTGAAAGCAGATCCTTCCCCTTTGGAAGCGGCCACGATTTCACCGGCCAGTTTGTCTGCCATGCTACGACCATTCCGGTCGCGGCTGTAGCGAATCAGCCACTTGATGCTGAGGGAAATCTTTCTGTCGGCACGAACCTCAGCAGGAATCTGGAAAGTAGCACCACCGATACGGCGGCTGCGTACTTCAACAGCAGGTGTTACATTGTACAAAGCTTTTTTCCAAACTTCATAACCATCTTCGTTGGTTTGCTTGGCTACTTTGTCCAGTGCATCATAAAAAATAGTGAAGGCTCCGCTTTTCTTGCCTTCCCACATCAGGTTGTTCACAAACCGGGTTACCAGTTTATCGTTGAACTTTGGATCGGGAGCTATCGGGAGTTTCTTTGCTTGTGCTTTACGCATGACTTATAAATTAGTTTCTTTTATCTTTTGCTTGTCATCCTATGGCAATGCCACGGGATTATTTTTTGCCTTTATCTTTTTTAGTACCGTATTTAGAACGGCTCTTCTTTCTGTCCTTCACACCGGCAGTATCCAGGGAACCACGTACAATGTGATAACGTACACCCGGAAGATCTTTTACCCTTCCGCCACGGATCAGTACGATGGAGTGTTCCTGAAGATTGTGACCTTCTCCGGGAATATAGGCGATCACCTCTACTTTGTTAGTCAAACGAACCTTGGCTACTTTACGCAGCGCTGAGTTTGGTTTTTTTGGAGTAGTGGTATACACCCTTGTACATACCCCGCGACGCTGGGGGCACTGATCCAAAGCCCTTGATTTACTCTTGGCCCTGATAATTTCTCTTCCTTTACGTACTAATTGTTGAATTGTAGGCATTCCTGACCATTTATTTTTGGGACGGCAAAGGTAGGGGCGATCTGTTTAAATTCCAAAAATACAAATCCCAAATTCCAAGATTTTACCCCCAGGGGGCTGGTCGCGGAATCTGGGATTCAGATTATTGATTTTTAAGCACTTATACTTTCCACATCCACTGGTACCGGTCTTCCCTCCTTCCTTCGCGGATATCCGTGAGCCAGGATTTGAGCATCGGAGCTGTTTTCCAGCTATCCGTATCGAATTTCATCACAAAGTCCTTGTACCGCAATTCCTTTATCATGGAGATGGTAGCAGCCGTACCCGTACCAAAAACTTCATACAGCAAGCCGGCTTTATACGCATCAATTATATCATCAATACTCAACGGTCTTTCTTCTACTGTAAATCCCATTTCTTTTAAAAGGGTGATCGAACTCTGACGGGTCACCCCATCCAGAATCGTTCCCTGGTTCAGGTCTGGTGTAATGGCGGTATTCCCGATGATGAAGAATACATTCATCGTACCGCATTCCTGTACATATTTATGCTCCCAGGCATCCATCCAGAGTACCTGATCATATCCTATTTTTTTAGCCTGTGCCGTGGCATACATGGCGGCTCCGTAATTACCGGCAGCCTTGGCATACCCTACTCCACCCGGTGCAGCCCGCACATACTGCTCCTCTACATAAATACGCATGGGAGCTGCATAATAAGGACCGGTTGGACTAAGAATGATCATGAATTTATAATTATCAGAAGGGCGAACACCGATCAACTCATCCGATGCAAACATAAAGGGGCGGATATAAAGAGAATGGTCTTCCCTGGAAGGAATCCAGTTTTTATCCAGTTGGATCAGTTGTTTCATGCCATCCATAAAAATTTCCTCAGGAACAGCCGGCATCTGCATCCTTTCAGCAGAAATATTGAAACGCCTGAAATTGTCATGCGGTCTGAAAATAAAAGCTTCGCCCTGGCGGTCTTTATAAGCTTTGATGCCTTCAAAAATGGATTGCCCGTAATGGATGGCTGCCACAGAAGGATTCAGCAACAGGGGCTGGTAAGGTTTGATTTCCACATTTTTCCATTCCCCGTTTTCATAATCTGCCTCCAGCATATGATCGGAAAAATATTTCCCGAAAGGAAGATTTTCCAGGCTGAGTTCCTGCAATTTGCTTCTTTCCGCTTTTCTTATCGTGATATCCATTGCTGCTGTCATAATAGTTTAATTTATCTTGCCCTTTGAAGGGAGCTTGTAACGGGGCCCGCTTTAACTTTTCAAAGAAACGAAAAAAAGAAACACCCGTTAGTGTAATTTGTCAATCAGATCATGGATTTAAATCATATCAATCTGCCACCCGCCGCATTGGCCGGTCTCTACGGGGAAACACTTGTTTCGGAGCATACCGAGCACCTTATTCCGCCTGCAGCAATTAAAAAAGAAGTCCCCGCATCCGGCAATCAGGCAACAGATCAAAATGCCACGGTCCGTTCACTAGGAAATAATCAGCAAAATATCCTGGTACTGGTGAATGTTTCAGATGCCGTTTTTTTATCTGATGAATCACTGCTGTTTCTCACAGGTGTATTGTCTGCCTGTAAATTATCCATGGCAGATATCGCCCTGGTCAACCTGCACCATTATCCGGACATGCCCTATCAAACCCTGCTGAATGAATTCAAAAGCCGGATTGTTTTTCTGTTTGATAAGGACCCTGCCTCATTTGGTTTGCCTATGAATTTTCCGCATTACCAGTTACAGGCATTCGCCGGAAATACTTTTCTTTATGCCCCTTCACTGCAGGAACTGGAAAAAGACAAAGTGGAAAAAACAAAACTCTGGGGCTGCCTGAAAAGGCTGTTTAATCTCTAATAACGATGCAACTCATATTCGCTACAAATAATCAACACAAAGTGGATGAGATCCGGTCGGTGCTCGACAACCGGCTGGAGATGATGACCCTGAAAGAAGCCGGGATCAATCAGGATATTCCAGAACCTTTTGATACCCTGGAAGCCAATGCTTCGGTTAAGTCTAAAACGATACAGGACCTGACAGGACTAAACTGCTTTAGCGAAGACACCGGACTGGAAGTTGTAGCTCTGAACGGGGAGCCCGGGGTAAAAAGCGCCCGTTATGCCGGTGATAACCGTTCTTTTGATGCCAATATCGACAAACTGCTACTCAATCTGGAGGGCCAAACCAATAGAAAAGCCCGGTTCCGGACTGTTATATCCCTGTTAATAGCAGGCGATGAATTCTTATTTGAAGGGATCTGTAATGGGGTGATAACCGCAGAAAAACGCGGAAACCAGGGCTTTGGGTATGATCCTGTGTTTATTCCGGAAGGTTCTATGCGGACTTTTGCGGAAATGACAATGGAAGAAAAAAATCAATTCAGCCACCGGAAAAAGGCCACTGAAAAACTGGTAGCATTTTTGAATAGGTTAATGACAAACCACTCAACTTGACACCAGAACGCAACCAAATGATCACCGAAAGCGACTTACTTCAAGGATGCCTTAGTGGCAACCGCCGGATGCAGGAAGAACTGTATCGCCGCTTCTCTCCCCGGATGTATGCCGTATGTCTCCGCTACGCCGGAAAGGCAGAAGAGGCAGAAGATATCCTGCAGGAAGGATTTATCAAGGTCTTTAGAAAGATGGACAGTTACCGGGGCGATGGCTCTTTTGAGGGCTGGATGCGCCGGATCTTTGTCAACACCGCCATTGAGCATTTTCGCCGCAAGCGATACCTCATGCCGGTGACGGAAAGAGAAGAGAACACGATCGAAGGCAAGTACACTTCTGTACTTGACGATCTCGGTGCCAAGGATATCCTGGCACTGGTTCAGGAACTGTCGCCCGGATACCGCACCGTGTTTAACATGTATGTGGTGGAAGGATACACACACCGGGAGATTGCCGATATGCTGGGCATCAGCGAAGGCACCAGCAAATCACAGCTCTCGAGGGCCAAGGTCATCCTACAGGATATGGTGAGAACATTTATTGATAAGCAAAGAGGCGTTAACAGTAAGTAATGAGCAGCAGGATTAAGGATACTTTATTGAATCATGAAGTGGCTCCTCCCGAAGGAAGCTGGCAGCAAATTGCCACTGCACTGGATGAGGCTGCCAATGGTTACCGTTTTCCTGAAAAATTATACCAGCTCGAAATCACTGCGCCCTCCTCCTCCTGGGATATCATCAGTCAGCAACTGGATGAAGCCGCTCAGGAAGGTACTGTGGCCGAAAAATTATATGCTGCCGAACTCACTCCTCCGATTGCAGCCTGGAATCATATTCAACTGGCACTGGAAACAGAAGATGCCGTTGCACAACCAGTAATCAAACGTTTCTATCCTTTCTGGAAATATGCAGTGGCCGCTATCGTAATCGGATTTTTAGGATTTGCTGCCTGGCAGTTCCTGCTTTCTCCTGAAAAAACAGCCATTACACCCATTGCATCAATCAATACACCTGAACTGGAAGCGTTGACCCATGCCAGTGCCGGCATTGATGCGGCACTGAACAATGAAGAAGAATCAGTCCGCCTCAATACTTCTGCCGATCCCGAAGCAAGGGAAGCCGCCGCACTGGAGTCAAGTAAAAAGACATTTGCCAAACTGGACTTCAGTCCGGCCCGCCGGGCAGCAATAGCCGCTTCCTTTTCATTCGATGAATTGCTGAGTCCGGAAGAAATTAACGATAACCATCATCTCGGTTTTGCCGAAGCCATTCCCACTACCGGAAAAAAAGATGACCGCTATGTCGTACTCATGACGCCGGACGGACATTTTATCCGGATGTCTAAAAAACTCGGCAACATGGTTTGCTGTGTGGCGGGTGAAGAAAAAGATACCCATTGCTCCAATATGATGGATAAATGGCAAAAACAACTGGCCTGCTCCGATGCTGCCCACCCGGGTAATTTCATGGATATTCTCAGTCTGGTCAGTTCCCTGGAAGAGCAATAAATTTTCCAAATTCCTTTTTCCGTATTCTTGTAAAAAATAATTCATGGCCAGGATCAGGATTGATTGCCCGGACAATTTTTCATTCAGTTGCCAGATTCCCATTCGTATCAATGATATCAATTATGGTGGTCATGTGGGCAATGACAGTCTGCTTTCCCTGGTACATGAAGCAAGAATGCAGTTCCTCTTACATCATGGATACACAGAAATGTCCGTTGGAGGAAATGGGCTGATCATGGCAGATGCAGGCATTGAATTCAAGGCCGAATTGTTTTATGGTGAAACGGTAACCGTTTCTGTGGCAATCGGTGAGATCAGCCGGATCGGTATTGATATTTACTATAAGCTGGAAAAAAACACAGGAGCGCAAACACAAACAGTGGCATTGGTGAAAACAGGTATGATCTGTTACAATTACAATGAAAAGAAAATTGTAGCCGTCCCGGCCGAAGTAAAGCAAAAGCTCACGGGATCCTGATCAGATACTATTCCAGATTTTCCAGCTCTCCTCTGCCTGCAGCAACAGCATATCTTCTCCGTTTTTGATGGTTGCCCCCCTCTCCGCTCCTTTCCGCAGGAAAAGTGTTTGTGCCGGATTATATACCAGGTCAAATAAGAGATGGCGTTCATCGATCGACTCATAAGGAATGTCGGGACAATGGTCCTCCTTGGGATACATCCCCACAGGAGTGGTGTTGATGATAATCGGGTGTGATTGGATGATTGAGTGATCCAGGTCCTGGTAGGTAAAATCAGATCCCGGCTGTAATGCCCTGCTCACGATATGGTAACTGATGCCCAGTTGTTGTAAGGCAAAAATCACAGCCGCCGTGGCACCTCCATTTCCCAGTACAAGGGCAGATTGCTGATCAGGGCGCAATACAGGCCGCAGACTTTCCCTGAAACCAACCACATCTGTATTGTATCCTATCAATTGGCCTTCACTAAAAAGAATACAGTTACAGGCTTCCAGTCCTGCCGGAATGAAAGCAGTATGATTCAGGTAAGGCAGTACCTGTTTCTTATAAGGAATGGTAATGTTCAGTCCTTCCAGATCCGGATGCTGACTGATTAAACCGGGTAATTCAGTGATTGATTCGATGGGAAAGAGTTCGTAACGGCAATCATCCAGCCCTTCTTTTTCAAATTTTTCAGTGAAATACTTTTTAGAAAAAGAGTGTGTCAACGGATAGCCGATCAGCCCAAAGAGCCTCATCCCGCGTTTTCCTTTTTATCGAGGTAAAGCATGAAGGTATCGCCTCTTAATCCGATCCGCATCGCTTCCAGGGGAATTACTTCGGAAGGCGCAATATTTCCCAGGTTCACATTACAACCAATCAGTTCGATAAAATATAATTGCTGTGCTTTTTGCGGGGCTTCCCAGATAATTTTTTCAGCAGGAATCTGGGTGAGGATTTCCTGCACCAGTCCTTCTCTTACTTCTCCGCTTCCACGGTAGATACCCACATTACCAGCTTCTCTGGCTTCGGCAATTACATAACTGGAACCGGCACTGAGTTCGGCTTTCATCAGCTCGATCCATTTGTAGGGAGGAATAATATGGGCGGCGTCCTTGCTTCCTACCTCACTCAGTACAATACCATGCTTGGTGAGTTTTTCAATATAACCGCATTTTTCAGCATGCGGGATGGTGATGGAGCCATCACTGACTTCCATCCAGCTTACACCATAATCACGGCACATATTGATATAATCTTCAAACTGGTTCCGGATCAGAAAGGCCTCAAAAAGAGTACCTCCAAAATAGATCGGCATTTCATGCGAACGATAGAATTCCAGCTTCTCTCTCAGGTTGGGGGTTACAAAGGAAGTCCCAAAACCAAGTTTTACAATATCTACATGCGGACCTGCCACACTCAAAAAATTTCTCGCTTCTTCCAGGCTCAGCCCTTTATCCATTACCATGGTAATACCTGATTGTCTGGGCTTGCTTTTTCTGTCGGGAATCTGAGACAAATTAAAATTCATATCCGGAGATTTTTTTGGATCAATTAAGTGAACCGCCTGATTTCCAATTTCCTTGGCAGGCCGGCAAATTTAGGGAAGATTCATTGAAGTATTACTGACCGACATTCTACTATCGACTAATGACTATCGACTATCGACTTCTCTCTCACTTCCTCTTCCTGAACCTCGCCACTACATCCACCACCTGCTGATGTTGTAAAATAGAAGGATTGAGTTCAACAAATTTTTTCAATTGTTTGGGAGAAACGGCCATTGCATTTTCCAGTTCCAGTATCCCTTCCTTGGTTTTACCAGCTGCCAGTAAAATAGCAGAGCGGTAAAACAGGAACAAAGATTTTCCCTGTGTGGCGATCAGGGCGGCATCAGCCTGCACCAGGGCTTCTTCAAAATACTTTCCGTTATACATGCAACGGATCAGGGCTTCCCAGCCGGCCGTATTGCGGGGTCTGTTGCCTACTACGGCCATGAAATACTGGACCCCGTCCTTGAATAAACCAAGATGTGATTTGCATTCGCCGGCCATCAGGTTATATTCGGCCTGATTGGGATGGATTTTCAGCGCAGTATCCAGTTGTTTCAGACAGGCTTCCCATTGTCCTTCTTTATAGTATGTTCCGGCAATTTTGTAATAGAGCCGGCTGTCATCTGTTCTTAAATGCGATGCTTTGCGGTAATGAAAGCGGGCCTGTGCATAGTTTTTCAGTTTATCATAACAGTAGCCCAGGGCTTCAAAAATCACGTCTTCCGGTTTGGCCAGTTCATTTACTTTTTCGAGCGCTTCAATGGCTTCACGGTATCTGCGCAGGCGGATATAGGCATCTCCCATATTCCGGTAGGCATAATCAAATTTTTCTTCAATGGCAATCGCATACTGGTAGGCATCGATTGCTTTTTCATAGAGTTTCAGGCCCTGATAGGCTGCGGCCAGGTTAAACCAGGCCAGTTCACTATAGGGAAAATCATTGATGATATGCTGGTGCAGCCGGATACTTTCTTCATTCCTGCCGGTGAAATCGGTCCAGAAGCAGATCTTGTATAAAGCCTCTTCATTGTTAGGTTCATCTTCAAGAATCATCTTGAGGCAATCAAATACTTTTTCAAAATCCTCATAATCGTCATATACATCCGCCAGTTCAAAGAGGAGTTCAATCTTTTCCTCCCCTTCAAATAAAGTAAGGGCCTCTTCCAGTAACATCACGGCTTTTTCCTGCTGATCCAGGGCCAGGTAGGCATCTGTCTTGAGGATATAGAGATTGATATCGGCACTGTCAAATAATTCTGCTTTCTCCAGAATGTCGAGTGCTTCCATATAGCGGCGGTTGGCCAGCAGGATATCTGCCTTTTTAATGAGTAACTGTGCCGAATAGGGGTATTGTTCTGATGCGATCTCCGCTGCCTCCATGGCCCGGGCCAGGTCTTCTTTTTCCTGGTAATACGCTATGATTCTTTCGAAGGAGTCTTCGTCTATAAAACTATGCTTTCTGCCATTTTTAAGGTGTTCATATTGCCTGATTAATTCCCGTAGCTGTTCCCTGTCTTCCCGGTAAGGGTTATTTTCTTGCATTGTACGGTGTTTTGGTGAACAAAACTTGTTAAAGAGCGGTCAGACAGCCATCCCGGTGCTATTGGGGATCCTCCCTGAAAATTGGTTCCTGATCAACAAGTTAAGTGAAAAAAGGGAAGTCCGGATGGCCGGATTTATCCCCAAATGTGCAAAATACCGCCTTTTTTCATGCAACCCCGTGTAACAAAACGGAATCTTCTGCGTTAATGAAGTACTAAAGTTCTGGATAAACGGTTTGTTTTATAACAGTTTTTGTCTTTATTTTTGTAACGTATGAACCACCCCAACTATAAAAGACTGCTTGGCAGAAAATTAACAGTGATCCTGCTGATCGCTGTTTCTGCATTTGGCGCCTTTGCCACATTGGGCGATGGTAAAAAGAAGTCAACAACCAGGCCAACTTCCGCTCTGCTTTCCGGCCGGACTGCCAATACAAAGGGATTTTTTACATTGAAGTCAGGTTATACTTACAAAGGCAGCCAGGTCTTCAATAGTAATTCTGATAAAAAGTATTTCAGCCTGAATACGGTTGTAACCGTTCAGCGCGGCAACACTACTTATGTTGTTCCCCTTCGCAAAAAAGCGGTGATCGATAAGGTTAAAATCGATATCAGCAACCGTCAGTTCCAGCGGAATTAATTTCCCCCTCCCATACTTTCTTCATAAGTCATGACCCTGTACCCGGATTTGGGCAGGTCGAACTTTGTCAAAGGCACCGGATTAAAATTGATGGTGGAAACCGTATAGGTCACCATGGTCTTTCCTAAAGAAGCTTCATACTGCATGGCCAGACCGGGCAGGTTTTTATTCAGGTATTGAAAATCCTTATTGGCCGGCATCAGTTCCTTGGTGAAGTACACTGTAAAACTGCTGCCATCCATCAGTTTGCCCAGGGCTTTCTGGCATTTATACCCGGCGATCGTCTTGTACTCATCATAATAAGTAAAAGTGATCCCATCGTATTTTTTATTGGATTGTTTCCAGTTCGCAGGTGTCATGGTGATCATGTATTTCTGCTCGCCATAGTCTTTCAATACCGTGATGTCACCGCTTTTCCCATCAATGATGGTAGCCTGGGTACCCAATGAGCTGATCATTTCAGAACGGCTGGAAGTACCCTTCAGATAAATCACACTGGTGGCGCCATCGAGCAAATCGGCTGCCTGCGGACTACTGTTGCTGGTATTGATCACGATATCATAGGAGATCGTGGCTTCTGTGAGCTTCCGCTGTGCCATCAGGCCGGAAGAAACAGTAAGGGCCAGTACCAGGGCTGTTATTTGTGTGATCTTTTTCATGTTGTAGTATACTATATAAAAAGACGTGCCAGAATAAGTGAATCGTTGCAGCAAAGATACTACTTGGCCCACCGGAAGCTCTCAGCAATAAAAAACCGGGGCTTTTAAAGGGCTCCCGGTTTTTTATTAAGTTTATTTTAACGCTTAGCGGCGACCCCGCTGCTGGCTTTCTTTCATTTTCTTTTGCTGCTCCTGCATTTGTTCCAGGCGCTCCTGCCATTTGGATTTGGTCTTCGGTTTTTTCCGGTTCAGTTCAATTTTTTCCAGGATCTTATCATGATTGATGATATAGTTCTGGATCACAAACTGCAGCCCCAGTGTCACCAGGTTGGATACGGTATAATACCAGGTCAGTCCGGAAGGAAGGTTATTAAAGAAGAATAAGAGGAATACCGGGAAGATATAAGGCATGTATTTCAGCACCGGATTGCTCTGATCAGGTGTCATGCTCATACTGTACCAGGAAATCATGAAGCTGGTGATACAGGCCATTACATTGAATAAACTCAGGTGACCACCAAGGATCGGAAAGTTGAATCCGAATTTGATGGGCGCATCATAGGCCGCCAGGTCATGGCTCCATAGGAAATCTGCTCCCCGGAGGGCGGTCTCCGCATTAAAGAAGCTGAAGAGGGCAAAGAAGATCGGGATTTGTAACAGGGCTGGAATACATCCACCCAGCGGATTCACCCCGGCTTCCCGGAACAGTTTCATCTGCTCCATACTCATCGCCTGCTTGTCTTCACCGAATTTATCCTTGAGTTTGGCAATTTCCGGTCTCAGGGCCTTCATCTTGGCGCCACTGAGATAACTGGTATAAGTAAGTGGTGAAATCAGTAAACGTATCAGGAGGGTCAACAGGATAATCGCGATTCCGGGATTTTTTGTAAGGCCATTGAAAAAATCAAATACCGGCAGAATCAGGAATTTGTTGATAGGCCGCACAAATGAGTACATCCCCTGCCCCAGGTTAATCAGTTTCTCAAACCGCATATCATATTTCTTCAGGATATGATAGTCAGAGGGACCATAATACATACTAAAAGGAATAGCGGACTCTGCAGCAGCAGGTACTGTGAGTTTCATATTGGCAGTAGACCTCACCACTGTTCTGGCTGAATCCGCAGGAATGGTCCATTCCATATTACTTCCGGAACTGAAATCATTTTTAGCCACCAGGATTCCGTAAAAGAAACGCTGACGGATACCGATCCAGGTGGTCTTTTCATCAAAATTTTTGTCGTTCCTTTTGGCAATGGTGTGGTAGTCAAAACTGCCATCCTTGATATACCCTACTTGTGTATTCTGCTTTTCGTAAGAGATATCCGACTCCTGCTGGGCAGCGGCATATTTCCAGGTCAGGTTCATCGTATTATTCGTGAGTAACTGGGCTGCATTCTTCATCCTGACGATGAAATCAACCATATAATTATCCGGACGAATAGTGAATTCATGGGTGATGGAAC
This sequence comes from Chitinophagaceae bacterium, assembly GCA_016720745.1. Lineage (GTDB taxonomy): Bacteria > Bacteroidota > Bacteroidia > Chitinophagales > Chitinophagaceae > JJ008. The sequence continues at coordinate 1,517,363 of JADKKA010000022.1, forward strand.
GACCGCTGCTGTCATTTGGATTGAGCTGGAAGGAAAGGGTCTGACTGCCATCCTTATTGGTTACCGTTTGCCCCATGCTGAAGAAGAGATCAGCTGTTTCTGCCGAGCGCTGAACCGATGCGGAACCGGTATTGATGGAGTAGCTGATATTATCAAAATCGCTGCCTGCCAGTTTCACCGGCAAACTGTCCTGCCCTTTGAATTTTTTAAGTTCCACCTGCTTTAGCTGGCCACCCTTGTTGGTAAAAGTGACTTTGATCAGGCTGTTTTCCAGTACACTGGTTTTTTCAATAGAATCTCCGAGCACAAATTTGGCCACCGGGTTGGTGACTTTCAGGATAGAATCCTGAATCCGGGCAAGAGAGTCCTGTTTTGGCTGGTTGGCTTTATTGATCGAATCGATCCTTGCCTGCTCCACCTGCTGCTTGGCAAGTTTATCTTTACGATAGGCAGACTGCTCCTTATTGGTATAATAAAAATAACCAAAGAACAAAGCAGCCAGGATCACAAAACCGATCACGGTATTACGGTCAAACTTCATGTATGGGGTCCATTTAAAGGAGGGCAAAGATAGGGTAATTCAGTCGGCAGTCGGCAGTCGGCAGTCGGCAGTCGGCAGTCGGCAGTCAGCAGTCGGCAGTCTGTCAGTCTATCAGTCGGTCAGTCTATCAGTCGGTCAGTCCTGAACCGGAAGCGTAAATTACAAGAACAAGGCTTGGGGGATCCGGAACCTTCTCAACTACTCAACATCTCAACCTCTCAACCTCTCAACCACTCAACTTCTCAACATCTAAATCATCTCACTCTGTAAAAGCGGATTCTTTACTTCCATCTTCTTTTCTGCGTAGGCACGGGCGGCTTTTACAAAATGGACAAAGATGGGTTGTGGGTTTTCGACCGTACTTTTCAGTTCAGGATGGTATTGAACCCCGATAAAGAAGGGATGTCCGGGTAATTCGATGATCTCCACCAGTCCGGTGCCGGGGTTTTTTCCGCTGGCCACCATGCCCGCTTTCTGGTACTGCTCGAGATAAGCATTATTGAATTCCCAGCGATGACGGTGTCTTTCGCTGATCTGGGGGGTGCCGTAAATCTGCATCGCCAGTGAGCCTTCCTGTAAAGTACAGGGATAGGAACCCAGTCGCATCGTGCCTCCCTTGGCCGTTACTTTTTTCTGTTCTTCCATGAGATCGATCACGGGCTCTTTGGTATCCGGATCCATTTCTGTGGAATGGGCATCTTTTAAACCCAGTACGTTGCGGCCAAATTCAATCACGGCCATTTGCATACCCAGGCAGATTCCAAAGAAGGGCAGTTTATTTTCACGGGCATATTTCACTGCCACGATTTTACCTTCCACACCCCGGTGACCAAATCCCGGTGCTACCAGCAGTCCATCCAGACCGGCCAGTTTTTCTGACACATTATCATCCGTGATGAATTCACTGTGCACATTCACGATCTCCACCTTGCATTCATTCATCGCACCGGCATGGATAAAGGATTCGAGGATGGATTTATAGGCATCCTGCAGTTCAATATATTTTCCGATGAGGCCGATATTGACTTTTCCCTTGGGGTATTTCAGCTTATCCAGAAATTCTTTCCACTTGCTCAGTTCCGGTTCTTTATACCCGGTGATATTCATTTTCTTCAGACAGATCAGGTCCAGTCCTTCCCGCATCATCAGCACCGGTACTTCATAAATGGTCGGGGCATCGGCTGCCTCGATCACGGCCTCTGGTTTTACATTACAAAACAGGGCAATCTTGCGGCGAAGCTCGGGACTCAATGTTCTTTCGGTACGGCAAACAATGATATCGGGATGCACCCCTTCCTGGCTCAGCATTCTCACACTGTGCTGGGTGGGTTTTGTTTTTAATTCTTTGGCGGCTTTGAGGTAAGGAATCAGGGTGAGGTGTACCACAACAGAATCCTCTTCGGGTAATTCCCATTGTAACTGACGAACCGCTTCCACAAAGGGTAAACTTTCGATATCCCCTACGGTGCCTCCGATTTCAGTAATCACAATATCAAACTCCCCGCTCTGGCCCAGGAGCTGCATTCTTCTTTTGATTTCATCTGTGATATGGGGTACTACCTGTACCGTCTTGCCCAGGTAGGCTCCTTCCCTTTCTTTGTTGATCACGGTCTGGTAAATACGGCCCGTGGTCACATTATTGGCCTGGGAAGTGTAGATATTGAGGAAACGCTCATAGTGACCCAGATCGAGGTCGGTTTCGGCACCATCTTCGGTAACAAAACATTCCCCGTGTTCATAAGGGTTCAGCGTACCGGGATCCACATTGATATAGGGATCAAATTTCTGGATAGTAACACGCAGGCCACGGGCCTGTAATAATTTAGCCAGCGAGGCTGCAATGATACCCTTACCCAGGGAAGATGTTACTCCACCGGTAACAAAAATATACTTAGCCATACAAATGGTTATTTGCGTACTGAATGAAACCCTTTATGAAATGATGATAAAACCCAGTCCATTTGACCAGCGGAACAGTAAAACATCAGAACCCTGTAAAATATCCGGGAGGTCATGCAAAACTACACGATATTTCCGTTATTTAGAAATAACAATCATTGCTGTGGAAAAAACAAGGATTACTATTTACCGAAAAATGCCAGGGATATTCCTACTCCTGTTTTTGTGCTTACCCTTTGCGGTAAAAGCGCAAAAAATGCAGATGATCAAAGGATATTGCGGGATTTATTACCGGTCTATGGATGATCTCTACCGGCAGAAACAGGTGGAACTTGATTTCTATCAATTCCAACCCGGGCAGCGGGTGGCCAGTATTGGTGCCCAGTGCTGTCACTGGGAAGCGATGTATGCCGCTGCTACAGACAGTATCCAGTTTTACCTGCAGGATATTGATACCAGTTTTTTCAACCCGCGACAGGCTGGTTTTGCCTGGCATTATTACGATAGTCTGCGGGGGAAACCCATGACCGGTACCTATCAAATGATCCTGGGAACGGAACATGGCACAGGTTTACCGGAACAGTTTTTCGACAAGATCATGATCATAAACAGTTTTCATGAATTCACCGACCAAGCGGGTATGCTGGCTGATCTCAGCCGAAAGCTCAAAAAAGACGGCCTTCTTTATATAGATGAAGCGGTGCCGAGGAAATCTGGTCAGAAACATGGTGTCTGTAAATTACCGATGCTGCTTCCGGAGGAAATGATCCAGTTGCTGCAAGTGAATGGATATACCCTGACAGGCACTATCAATATTGAATTCAGGGTTAATAAAACCTACCGGAAAATCTATGCATTCCGGCTCAGCCAACCTTAACGGGCGGTATCCGGTAGTTTATGAACCATGACAAGGCATCCCCCGGGTGGGATACTGTCTTCTTCCCTGTTCCATGGGTTCATTTTCATCACTTTTATTTCCAGGTTCCTGAAATAGACCGGCGAAAATGAATGGCCGAAACGAAAACTTGTATCGGCTGCTTTCAGTTCCAGTTCACAGAATGGAGTTTCACTCTGATCCGTCCACTGCCGGCCACATCCTTTGTTACTGATCTGCAAGTCCAGCTCGGGAATACGGATGGTTTGTTCCCTTTTCAGAATATAACTCTTTTCAGTAAAGGAATTGCCGGGATGATGATTACAGGCACTGTAAAAAATCACCGGGATGAATAAAAGAAGCCAATGGTTAAGACGATTCATATCTTAAATTACCAATTCAAATGCAATTGTTTTATTTTAGTTGATACAATTTTTTTTATGAAGAGATTATTTTTCCTGTTCCTGCTCCTGATGTCCAGTCTCCTGCTTCCTGCACAAAAGACCCTGATCTGGTGTGGCAGTTTGATTGATGGTATCAGTAATGAGCCAAAAAGCAATATGACCATCATCATCGAGAAGAATAAAATAGTGGGGGTGGAAAACGGATTCAGCAAAGCGGGTCCGGCCGATAAGACCATTGATCTCAAAAGCAAAACAGTAACTCCGGGATGGATTGATATGCATGTACACATGGAACATGAAACCAATCCGAACCGTTACATGGAGACTTTCACTTTTAATCCCGCAGATTTTGCTTTTCAATCCGTGAAGTTTTCAGAAGTCACCCTGCTCACCGGTTTTACCACGGTGCGTGACCTGGGTGGCAGCGGGGTGAATATTTCTCTTCGAAATGCGATCAATAAGGGCTGGATCAAGGGGCCAAGGGTGTTTACTGCCGGTCGCTCTATTGCTACCACGGGGGGACATGCCGATCCCACTAATGGTTATAGAAGGGATTTAATGGGTAGTCCTGGTCCCGAACAGGGTGTGGTGAATGGACCGGATGATTGCCGGCAAGCAGTGAGACAACGATACAAGGAAGGAAGTGATCTGATCAAGATAACAGCAACCGGAGGTGTTTTGAGTGTGGCCAAGAGTGCCAGCAACCCGCAATTCACAGAGGAAGAAATCAAAGCCATTGTTTCAACTGCAAAAGACTATGGATTCAAGGTAGCGGTACATGCCCATGGTGCGGAAGGAATGAAGAGGGCCATTCGTGCCGGTGTGAATTCAATTGAACACGGTACTTATATGGATGATGAGACCATTGCATTATTCAAACAATATGGCACCTGGTATGTGCCAACTTTAACAGCCGGTGCTGCAGTGGCCGACTCTGCCAAAAAACCGGGTTACTATCCGGATCTCGTGACTCCAAAGGCACTGGAGATTGGTCCGAAGATCAAATCAACTTTAGCGAAAGCCTATAAGGAAGGGGTTAAAATTGCATTTGGTACAGATGCAGGTGTATACAAACATGGCCGTAACTGGCTGGAGTTTGTTTATATGATCGAAGCTGGTATGCCGGCGATGGAAACCATTAAAGCTGCTACTATCCATGCGGCTGACCTGCTGGGAGAAAAAGACAAACTGGGCAGTATCGAAGCTGGCAAGCTGGCGGATATTGTTGCGGTTGATGGTGACCCGCTGAAAGATCCGCAGGTATTTGGGAAAGTGATTTTTGTGATGAAGGATGGTATTGTTTACAAACAATAAGCGGATGACTGCCAGAATATTTTTTCAATTCACGCTGATCCTGCTTTTCAAATCGACTACTGGCCTGGGTCAGGAGAAGGATTATCTGAAAAATATCAGGGAAGCAGGTCAGTTCAACCTTTCTTTACTCAGTAAAACATTCTATAAAGAGGATCTCCGGTTGCCCATCAGCGGCATCAGTATACTTGATTATCGTTTTGACAGTTCCAAGATTGGCTATGTTGACAAAGGTTGTCCGGAAGCAGCTTATTGCCGTGTTGTAGCAGCCACCGGCTGGAATGAAACTTTGCAAAATTATTTTCAAAAAAATATTCAACCAGGTTCTCCTTATTCGTTGCTCATTGTGATCAGGAAATTCTGGATGCAGGAAGGACTGGTTGATGAACTAACGGATAAAAAAGTAGTTCAATCCGAATGGATGTCGAAAAAGAACAGAGGAGGTGTGTGTAAGGCCGGGTTGGATATTTTTATCCGAACGGGTGATCAGTATCAGCCTTTGTTCAAACTGGATGCATCCTTTTTACATACTTACAATTACAGAGCGGGCAGACTGGATGAATGGTTCTTTCTGCCATTTGATTCTGTGGCCAGACGAATCAATGGAATAAACCTGACAGAAACACTTACGGGTAAAAGAAAAATAACGCTACCGGAGATCCAATCATTTTACAGTGAGCGGCAACAACTGCCTGTTTTCAAAGAACCAATCCGGAAAGGAGTATTTCTGCGCTATGAAGATTTCCAAAACAACAAACCCATGGAAACGGTTTTCCGGATCAGCCGGGGCAAACTGACGGATGAGTTGTATACCGGAGAGAAAAAGAATGAGACCATCCTGGCTGAATTCTGGGGGGCCTATGACGGGAAGGATTTATACATCCGTTCGGGCTTCAATATTTTTCAAGCGATCAGGCAACAAAACAGTTTTGAAATATTTGGTGCCAAACATATCAGCAATGTGCATAATGATCCGGCCCCGGGTCAATTGGTAAGGGTGAATGAAATGAATGTGTTCCTGAAAATTTTGCAGATGGATATGGAGACGGGGGAGTTCTACTGACAGATATTTTTTTCACAAAGGGGTGAAAATTTTTCCCGCAAAGAGCGCTAAGGGCGCGAAAAATACAAGGTTCCTCACTGCGTTCGGAATGACATGCTATTGGAAGGGGAAAAGTAAATACAAGATTTCTCGCTTCGCTCGAAATAGTAGAATTGTCCTCTCTGCGAGAACTCTGTGTCCTCTATTCTCTGCGGTGAAAATTTCCCGCAAAGGGCGCTAAGGGCGTAAAAAATACAAGGTTCCTCACTGCCTTCGGAATGACATGCGATTGGAAGGGGTAAAAAAAATACAAGATTTCTCGCTTCGCTCGAAATAGTAGAATTGTCCTCTCTGCGAGAACTCTGTGTCCTCTATTCTCTGCGGTGAAATTTTCTCATAACCCTGCCACCCAAAATAAAAAAGGTCATAAAGAAAAGAGGATTTATCTCTTTGTCTTTATGACCTTAATTTTTTGAAATAATTCCTTACATCTTTCCGCAGTCGGCCGAGGCGCAGGCGTGTCCCTTTTCACCATGGGCATACACATGGGCGCCTTCTTTACAAGCTTCTGTGCAGGTATGATCTTTCATACAGGCTTCACCGCAGGTATGGCCTTCTTCACCATGAGCATAGAGGTGATTACCTTCTTTGCACTGATCAGTACAAACGTGTGCGGCCAGGGTTGCTTTGGGAGTTTCTTTTACCGTGCTCTCGATTTTACCGGGATCATCGGTCTTTGCCTTGTCATCCTTTTTATCGTTGTTACAGGATGCAAACATTAATCCCGCGGCAAGCGCCAGGATTGAAAAAAGTTTTTTCATTACAATCGTTTTTGGGGTTGAATAATGTACATTGAATATACGGAATCTGTCCCGAAACCGATTTAGTCCTTTGCAATTTTTTTATAACTGGTAACCAGTCCCCTGATGAGGGAAGAACTGAAACCCTGGTGTTCCATTTCATTCAGGCCCGCAATCGTGCAGCCCCTGGGTGTGGTGACTTTATCAATTTCCTGCTCTGGATGTGTGCCTTTTTGCAGCAATAACTCTGCTGCGCCTTTTACTGTTTGTGAGGCGATTAGCGTTGCTGTTGCTGAATCAAAACCAATTTCAATACCCCCTTGTATATTGGCACGGATATAACGCATGGCATAGGCTGTACCACAGGCACCCAGTACGGTAGCAGCATCCATCAGCTTTTCATCAATCAGTACTGAACGGCCTAACACATCAAACAATTCCTGTATATAACTGAGCTGCGTTCCTGTTGCACCGGCATGGGAGATACATGTCATGCTTTGTTGTATTGCAATTGCCGTATTGGGCATGGCCCTGATCACGGGTACTGGTTTACCAATGGCTTTTTGCAGATCCGCAATCCAAACACCTGTGATCACAGACACCACAATATGTTTCTTCGGATTGAGCACGGGTTTGATCTGCTGAATCACATCTGCATAATTGTATGGTTTTACAGCTAAAATGATGACTTCAGCCGCCGCTGCTGCTTTTTTATTATCACTGTGCACCATACATCCTCTTTCCGCAAATTTGGCCAGTGCTGCAGGGTTCCTGCGGGTAATGGCCAGTTCAACCGGCCGGCTGAATTCACTTTGTATTAATCCTTCTGCTATAGCGGTGCCCAGGTTACCGCCCCCGATGATCGCAATCTTCTTTGACATATCTGTTCTTTATTAAATACGATAAAGATAAGCATGTTCACGGTAACCGTCTTGTTGAAGCAGTGAACACTGAAAGAACAGAAGCCTGCAACAAGAACTTTTTTCTTGATGAGTGGTCCCTTTTTTTTCAACCTTTCGCATCAATGGCTGTTGAGATAACAAACAATAAACATTATGAAAAAGACATGGATGACTTTCAGCACTGTTTTACTTTTCAGTGCAATTACTATTAGTTCCTGCAACAACAGTGGCGACAAGAAGCCTGCAGAAGACACAACCACCACCACTACAACCACCACTGTAACAACCCAGGAAACAACTCCTCCTGTTGAAGTGGCAAAAGATATTGTGGATATTGCTGCCGGATCTGCCGATCACAGCACACTGGTGGCCGCAGTAAAAGCTGCCGGACTGGTGGAAACCCTCAAAGGTGCAGGTCCTTTCACTGTATTCGCTCCTACCAATGCAGCATTTAATGCATTGCCTGCGGGAACAGTTGACAACCTGTTGAAACCCGAAAACAAAGCTGATCTGACCAATGTACTGACTTACCATGTGGTAGCAGGTACGCTGAAAGCAGCTGATCTGACAAACGGACAGAAACTGAAAACTGTTCAGGGAACTGATTTAACCGTTTCGATCAAGGATGGCAAAGTGATGATTAATGGTGCCAATGTAACAGCCGCCGATCTGATGGCCAGCAATGGTGTAATCCACGTGATTGATGCCGTGGTGCTGCCTAAAAAATGATGTTGATTGTTGGTGTTGATAACGGGGGTGGCTTCTGCCACTCCTTTTTTTTGTAAGAATTGTAATAGCTTCAACAGATGCCGGATCAAGTCCGGCATGACGTATTGCTGGCCCGATTTGCGCTCAAAATAATCGGAGACTCGCTACCGGTTTCCCGTATGTCACCCCAACATTTACCGTTGGGGTCTTTCAATGGATGTTTCTAAAAATACCGCGAAGGAATCAGGAATTCCTTTACATAGTCCTGTACGCCTTCTTCCAAGGTTGTAAAAGCCTGCTGGTATCCGGCAGCTCTTAGTTTCTGCATATCAGCTTCGGTGAAGTATTGGTATTTATCACGGATATCTTCCGGCATATCTATATAATCAATGACAGGATCTAATCCCATGGCGGCAAAGACTGCTTTCTCCAGATCATCAAAACTCCGGGCTTTGCCTGTTCCCAGATTGTATAATCCATTCTGATCACCCTTCCATTCTCCATTAGTCATTTGAGAGAATAACCAAATACAAACTGCAGCCACATCTCTTACATAAATAAAATCGCGGAGTTGCTGACCATCATTATAATCAGGGCGATGAGATTTAAATAGTTTAACTCTGCCTGTTTTTCGTATCTGATAATAGCCATGAAAAATCATACTGGCCATCCGGGCTTTGTGGTATTCATTAGGGCCATATACATTGAAGAATTTCAATCCTGCCCAACCAGTGGGCTGACTATTTTGCTGCAATGCCCATTTATCAAATTCATTTTTGGAAACACCATAGGGATTCAAAGGTTGCAATTGCTCCACCAGGGCATGATCATCTTTATAGCCCAGTTCACCGGCGCCATAGGTGGCTGCTGAAGAAGCATAGACCAGGGGGATTTGTTTTGCTGAACAATAGTCCCAGATTTTTTTGGAATAGGCTACATTCAGTTCCTCATGCACTGCATAATCAAATTCGGTAGTATCAGTACGGGCACCGAGGTGAAAGACAAAATCAATCGCCGGATTGTTCTGCTGCAGCCAATCAAAGAGTTCCGATCTTTCCACTTTGGATGAAAAAATCTTTGCATCAAAATTGAACCATTTATCCTCCTCACTAAAATCATCCACAATAATAATATCATGGAATCCCAGCTGATTGAGTTGTCCTAACAGATAGCTGCCAATAAAACCGGCTGCCCCGGTGAGTAAAATTTTCTTCTCTGTTTGCATAAACATCTTCTCTAATCAGTTCCATACTTCAGAAAAGGGTCCCCCTCTCCTGTTGCTGTATTTATTTATCTTTTAAATCGAACTCAATGCAGATCCTGCTTCTTCTTTGGACAGAAAGTTTTCAATGGCGGTATCATACTGATCCTGCCACCAGTCGATCGTGCCCCAGAAATCCCGGTCAATGATCATCTCTCCGCTGGTCACCACGCCGATTTCTGTCGCAGTAATTCCGGCAATGGCTTTTTTAAAATCATCCAGTTGATATGGAGAAACAGTTACGATCACCCGGCTTTGTGCCTCGCCAAAGAGGGCTGCATCTTTTCGGATATCGGTGGCCGTTAGTATACCGAAGCCTAATCCACGATGGAAGCCGCTTTCACATAAAGTCACAAACAAACCGCCTTCACTGATATCATGGGCTGATTGAATCAACTTCTTGCTGATCAGTTGGGTGATGGTCTGCTGCAGGTCATATTCTTTGTCCAGCTCAAAATGCGGGGCGGGTGAATAATGCACCCCACAGATTTTTGACAGGTACTGGGAAGAGTTGATATCATCGGGATTCTCCCCGATTAAAAAGATATGATCACCGGCATTTTTAAAGTCGAGTGTCATTTTATTATTCAGGTCTTCCAGTAATCCCACCATCCCGATAGTTGGTGTGGGGAATACCGGACCATCCGGATTCTGGTTATAGAAACTCACATTACCTCCGGTAACCGGGGTATTGAATTTAACACAGGCTTCTCCCATTCCTTTGATCGCATTGACAAACTGGTAATAGACTTCAGGATCATAAGGGTTACCAAAATTCAGGCAGTTGGTCACCCCCAGAGGTTCCCCACCGCTGCAAACGATATTACGGGCGGCTTCACTTACAGCCATCATGGCTCCTTTGTAAGGATCCGCAAATACATAACGGCTGTTACAATCGGTGGTCACGGCAATTCCCTTGGGTGTTCCTTTCACCAATACAATGGCCGCATCAGTTGGGGCATTGGTAGAAGTATTATTGGTTCCCACCATGCTGTCGTACTGGTTATAGACCCAGCGTTTGGAAGCAATGGAAGGCAATTGAATCATTTTTTCAGCCACCGCTTTGATATCTTCCGGTACAGGTATGCTGTTGGCATCAAACTGTTTGATGGTAGCTAAATATGCTGGCTCTTTGTATTCACGATCATATTGCGGGGCACCACCACCGAGTACCAGTTCATGGGCCGGGATGGAAGCTTCGAGTTCACCATGCATATAAAAATTCAGGAGGCCGTCATCAGTAACTTCTCCAATTACGGAACAGGGCAGGTCCCATTTTTCAAAAATGGCACTTACTTCTGCTTCTCTTCCTTTTTCAGCCACCAGTAACATTCTTTCCTGGCTTTCGCTGAGGAGGAGTTCCCAGGTCTTCATGTTTTGCTGACGCGTAGGCACTTTATCCAGGTCAATCCGCATCCCTACTTCTCCTTTTGCACTCATTTCTGCCGTTGAGCAAATAATACCGGCGGCACCCATGTCCTGCATGCCAACAACGGCGCCGGTTTGAATTACTTCCAGACAGGCTTCCAGCAATTTCTTTTCCTGGAAGGGATCACCCACTTGTACAGCGGGCAGGTCCTGTGCACTTTCCGCAGTGATATCGGCTGATGCAAAAGAAGCACCGCCAATTCCATCTTTACCCGTCGCACTTCCGACAAACATGACCGGATTACCTTTTCCCAATGCTGTTGCGGAAACCGTTTCACCTGCTTTTACAATACCCACACTCATGGCATTCACGAGGGGGTTGGTATGATAACATTCATCAAAATAAATTTCACCACCAACCGTGGGTACGCCAAAGCAGTTGCCATAATGCCCGATACCATGAACGACACCGGATAATAAATGCTGGGTTTTATCTTCTGCCAGGTTGCCAAAACGCAGCGAATTCAATGATGCGATTGGTCTTGCTCCCATGGTAAAAATATCGCGGTGGATCCCTCCTACTCCGGTTGCTGCACCCTGGAAAGGTTCAATCGCAGAGGGATGGTTATGGGATTCAATTTTAAAAACTACACCAAGACCATCACCGATATCCATCAATCCCGCATTTTCTTCACCGGCTTTCACCAGCATCCTGCCTCCTTCACGGGGCAGTGTTTTCAGCCATTTGATGGAATTTTTATAACTGCAATGTTCGCTCCACATACCACTGAAGGCGCAGAGTTCATTGAAATTGGGTGTTCTTCCGAGTTTGGCTTTGATCAGTTCAAATTCATCAGCAGTGAGGCGAAGTTGTTCGGCGGTCTTGACTGTTATGTCCATGGAGGAGTTGAATTGAGTGGCAAAATTAGGGAATTGGGTATTAGGGATTAGGTATTGGGTATTGGTTATTGGTTATTGGTTATTGGGTTTCGATAGCTATGAGGGTTTTGGTGCTTGCCCGGCGGGTGGGGGAGAGGGGGTTAGTTATTAGTTATTGGGTTTCCGATAGCACAAAGAGTCTGACATTGGAGGAAAATTCCTAATACCTAATTCCCAATACCTAATATCGTTTTCCTAATAATGTCTATTTTGCGCCCCAAACCCCTCTCCCTTGGAGTACCTCCTATTCATTGCTTACCTCGTTTTATTTGCCTGGCTGGTGACAAGGGTGAAATTTTTTAATACCACCGGACTCAGTCATCCCCAGCTGGTGATTATTTTCCTGCTCAAGGTCATGGCCGGGATATTTTATGGGTGGATTGGTTTGTATTATGGCGGACTGGCCCAGATGCAGGATACCTGGGGTTTTCATGCGGAGAGTATATCTGAATACAATCTCCTTTACAGTAACCCGGGGGAATATTTTACCAATCTGTTCCGGGATCCTTATGGTGGTCATTACGGCGGATTTTTCTCGGGGACTGATTCTTACTGGAATGATCTGAAGGGGAATATCCTGATCAAGTTTTTTTCGCTCTTCAATATCTTCAGCTTCGGAAATTATTATGTGAACGTCATCTTCTATTCTTTTATCACCCTATTTGGAGCTTTTGCGATTTACCGGGTGATGAATGATGCTTTTCCGGGGAAGAAGACCACGATTTTGCTGGCCACTTTCCTGGTACCTTCTTTTTTATACTGGACCAGCGGATTGCATAAAGAGGGATTGATCTTTTCCGGGATCAGTTTTATCGTGTATGCCACTTATTTCGGGACCAAGGAAAAGAAATGGGGTTGGAAAAGGATTACCGGACTGGTCATTGGTTTACTGCTCTTACTCGTACTGCGGAATTTTATCCTCATCATTATTTTGCCCGCCATTGTGGCCTGGATTGCTGCCCAGCGCTGGCCAAAAAAGGCGCTGGCCATTTTTGCAGGGGTATATATAGCCGGCGCCATACTTTTTTTTACGGCCAGGTATATCAGTCCTGGTTTGGATTTCCCCCAGGCTGTGGTCAACAAGCAACAGGCTTTTATCCAGCTCAAGGGAGGTAATTCCAGTATACCGATTGAGGAACTGGAGCCGAATGCCATCAGCTTTTTAAAAAATACGCCGCAGGCCATTAACCTTTCTACTATCCGGCCCTATCCCAGTGATGTAAAACATATTTTATCACTGGCAGCTGCGATTGAAATCAATGTACTGCTACTCCTCTTTGTGATCTTTATTATCTGGCATCACCGGGAAAACAGTTCCTGGCCTTTTTTATACTTCTGCATCTTCTTTTGTTTTTCGGTCTTGCTGGCCATTGGATTCAGTGTAAATAACCTGGGTGCGATTGTTCGTTACCGGAGTATCATCATGCCCTTGCTGGTGGTCCCGATGCTTGCCAGTCTGAACTGGGAAAAGCTGGGCCGGTTCTTTCAATATAATATTAATAATAAACGTAATTTGAATAATTCAGCCTGATTTCTCCAAAATAACAGGTCTACTTTCCGATAAAAGCACAGTTTTTCCCCATTTTACCCCTGTTTTTAAGGCATCCGATTAAAAAAATTGGAATAGTTCGGCGAATGACATTTTTTTGCACAAAATTATTCTGCATGTCACTTCGTTTTAACGCTATCAACAACCTTGCAAACGGTGCCGAGACCAAGGTTGATGCCTCCCCAAAAATCACCGGCATTTTTGGCAGTAATGTATTTTCTCTCAAGACTGCCCGCGAGTTTTTAAGTGATGAAGCTTATAAAAGCCTTCAGTCTTCTATCAAAGCCAGCCAGAAAATTGACCGTGCCATGGCTAACCAGATTGCCAATGGTATCCGTGCCTGGGCCGAGAGCCGGGGTGTAAGTCACTTTACGCACTGGTTCCAGCCACTGACGGGTACTACTGCAGAAAAACATGATTCTTTTTTTACCCTGAAAGGTGACGGTACCCCGATTGAACAATTTGAAGGTGATGCCCTGGTTCAACAGGAGCCGGATGCCTCTTCCTTCCCCAGTGGTGGATTGCGTGCGACTTTTGAAGCCCGTGGTTATACTGCCTGGGATCCTTCTTCTCCTCCCTTTATCATGGAGATCGGGAATGGCAAAACACTTTGTATCCCTACCATCTTTGTTTCTTATACCGGTGAATCACTGGACTATAAAGCTCCTTTGCTGAAAGCATTGGATTCCCTGAATAAGGCAGCTGTGGATGTATGTAATTATTTTGATAAGAATGTTACCCGGGTAACGCCTACCCTTGGTTGGGAGCAGGAATATTTTGTGATTGATGAATCACTGTTCAATGCACGTCCGGATCTGGTGATGACTGGTCGTACTGTTTATGGTCATTCTTCTGCCAAGAACCAGCAATTGGAAGACCATTATTTCGGATCGATTCCGGAAAGGGTCTATGCCTACATGCGTGATTTCGAAACAGAATCATACAAACTGGGTATTCCCCTGCGTACACGTCACAATGAAGTGGCCCCTGCACAGTTTGAGTGTGCACCTATTTTTGAGGAAGTGAGTGTAGCGGTTGACCACAACTCTTTATTGATGGATGTGATGGAGAGAGTGGCCCGTCGGCATAACCTGAGAGTTTTATTACATGAAAAACCATTTGCCGGTATCAACGGAAGTGGCAAGCACAATAACTGGAGCATGGCTACCGATACCGGTGTGAACCTGCTGGCTCCCGGTAAAACGCCCAAGACCAATCTGATGTTCCTGGCCTTCTTTGTAAACACGATCAAGGCCGTTCATGACTATTCAGATATCCTGCGTGCCTCTATTGCCTCTGCCCCCAATGACCATCGTCTGGGTGCCAATGAAGCGCCTCCTGCCATCATCTCTGTGTTTATCGGTGATTACCTGACCAAGGTATTGAAAGCGATCAAGGAAAGGGTAACAGAGAAAATGGATGAGACCGATGAGAGCATGCTGAAAATTGATATTCATCGCAGCATTCCTGAACTGCTGATGGATAATACGGATCGTAACCGGACTTCTCCTTTTGCCTTTACCGGTAACAAATTCGAATTCCGTGCGGTGGGTTCATCTGCCAACTGTGCCAATGCGATGACTGCTTTGAACACGATCATGGCTCAGACCCTGAAGCAATTCAAGAAAGATGTGGATGCATTGATTGAAAAAGGCGAGAAAAAAGAAATCGCCATCATGCATACGATCCGCGAATACATTGTAGCAAGTGAGAAAGTATTGTTTGAAGGAGATGGTTATAGTGAAGCATGGGCCAAGGAAGCCGAAAAGCGTGGACTGCCGAATGTAAAAACCACTCCGCTGGCACTGGATGCCATGGTAACAGAAAAAGCTAAGGGCCTGTTTGAAAGCAACCATGTGTACAATCATTCTGAGCTGGAAGCGCGTCATGAAATTGAGCTGGAGAAATACATTAAGAAAGTACAGATCGAAAGCCGGATCATGGGTGAGCTCGCTACAAGTCATGTATTACCTGCTGCGATCCGTTACCAGAACCTGCTGGCCAATAATATCCGCGGATTGAAGGAAGCTGGTCTGAAAGATGACAGTTATGCGAACCAGAAGCAGATCCTGGAGAAAATCTCCGAGCATATCAGCAAAACCAGTGACCTGGTGGAGAAGATGATTGAAGCCCGTAAGATTTGTAATAACATGTCGGATACCCGTACCAAGGCCATTGCATACCAGAGCCAGGTGAAGGATAGTTTCTTTGATGATATCCGTTACCATGTTGACAAGCTGGAATTACTGGTTGACGACCGTGAGTGGTACCTGCCGAAGTACCGGGAGATGTTGTTCTTGCGTTAATCCTGATTGTGTACGAATAGATATAACCGTCCTGTTGCTGAAGAGTGGCAGGGCGGTTTTTTTTGCCCCCCCCAGGGGCCAATCCCTAAGGGGGAATGGCGAGTGGCTAGTAGCGAGTGGCTAGTGGCTAGTAGGGAACTGGCCCGGGCCGGCTGTTTGTCATACTGAGCTTGTCGAAGTATGTTAAGAAGGGAAATTTCGAGAGTGGTTCGACGAGTGGGGATTAGTCCAGAAGTCCGGAAGAAGGGCAGTTGTTATTTCCTCATTCTTCAATCATTTGTTCCTTTGTTCCTCTGTTCCTCTGTTCCTCTGTTCCTCTGCTCTCCTGCTCTGCTGTTCATCCCCTCCCCCACCCGGCCAGGGGCTTGTTCTTTTTTCCAAAAATGGTTAACTTCAGAAACGGATTGGCCGGTCATGCCCTGTGTGACTGAGGTGCACGAAGTGCGTCCGGAAAAAAACAATAAATAGCGGGAAAAATCCCCTGTTTCTCTTCTGATCTCTTGATAAGTTTCCGGAAAATTTATCATGAGGAAAGTGATATTGAAACCGCTGTTACATAAGGGTGCAGAATGGATTGGTATTTACTTTGAGCTTTCTCATGCTTTAAATGGGATCCTGAGAAAGCAAATGGCGGCCAACTGGAGTGTAAGCAACAAATGCTGGTATGTGCCCCTGAACCAGTCTTCCTTTGAAAAAATTCACCAGCTCTTAGTGAGCAAAGCAGAAATAGAGGACCTGGCTGTTCTAGAGCGGCTCAAAAGTAATCAGCCGATCATATCCAAACCGGAATCTCAGGAAAACGCAAATCAAGAGGGTCCATCTTCAACCCGATATATAATCAGTTCAGGTCATTCCGGTACAGCGCCATTTAAGCGGCAAACAGAAAAGAAAGTACCGGTAGTTGCGAAAGTTTATGCGATTAATGCCGATGTACTTCCCCGGATGGAGCAGGAACTCATATTAAGAGGTTATAGTCCTTCCACCCGGAAAACCTATCTGAATGAAATGCAGGTCTTTTTGGGCGCCATCAGGGATCATGCGGCCAATGAGTTTACGGTACAAAGGCTGAGGGATTATCTTCAGTACTGTCTCGAGAAACTAAAGCTATCGGAGAATACACTGCACAGCCGGATCAATGCCCTTAAGTTTTATTATGAGAAAGTGTTGAAGCAGGAACGATTTTTCTGGGAGATTCCCCGGCCGAAAAAACAACTCTTATTACCTAAGCTGTTAAATGAAGAAGAATTAGCCCGGCTCTTTAATGCCATGGAGAACCGGAAACATAAAGCGATGCTCTTTACAGCTTACAGTGCCGGTTTAAGGGTGAGTGAAATCGTGAATCTTAAAATTGCTGACATAGATGGTCAGCGGATGCAGATAATGGTCAGTCAGGCCAAGGGCAAGAAAGACCGGTATGTTAATTTAAGTCCGGTTTTACTGGATATACTTCGTGAATACATGAAGCAGGTCAAACCGAAACCCCTTGTTTATTTATTTGAATCAGAACAAACCCGTCAGGCCTACCCTGTCCGTACAGTTCAGCAGATTTTCAGTAATGCCAAAAACAAAGCGGGCATTCAGAAAGAGGTAGGTATTCATAGTCTGCGGCATAGTTTCGCCACGCATCTTTTAGACAAGGGCACTGACATCAGGTATATAAAAGAATTGCTGGGCCATTTTAACATCAGGACGACGGAGAGATACCTGCATGTAAGCAAAAAGCAGTTGGTGAATATTGTTAGTCCTTTTGATGATTTATGGAAGAAAACCAATCTTGATTGGTAACCCCTGTTGGCGTATTGTCCTAATGACAATACAAAATGTAGAATATCAAACCGTTAGTTTTCAAGAACAATATTTTTACCCCCAAACATGTAATAGCATA
>JADKKA010000023.1 GCA_016720745.1 Chitinophagaceae bacterium
ACCGCGGGGTTTGTGTTTACCCGCTCACCGGTCATTACTAATACTTAACAAAAAATAATAAAACATTCATAGCAAATATCGATGGTGTAAACGCCGCCAACCAGTCGAGCACTGTGCGAATACTGCTATTGTAGGTTTTGGCCCCGGCTTGCAAGCCGCGGAGTTGGCTGCAGCCGTAAGGCAGCCGTGAGTGGGTTGTTTATCAAGTCGTTGGGCACCGCAGTAATCGCTGTTACTCGCCTATTGCTATGGTCATACGATGGTTTTTAAGATTGTAGGGTTATATAGTACAGCGCCTATCTATCGTGTTTTTTAGTTTTTAAAAACCGGCATATCTGTGCATAAAGCGTTGTACTGTAGTGTTATTGCACTTATAGAGGATACGCAAATTGAGTGGCGTTTTAGCTGTTTTAATTGTGCCTTGCGCAGCGTTAGCGTCCTTTGTATGTATATATATATACATTTGTGGTTTTTTAAAGAACAAGTAGCTTTATCATTAGTAATGCGAGATACTGCGGCTCGTACTGTGTTTACTACTCTAATTTATATATATCGGGCTG
Source organism: Chitinophagaceae bacterium (assembly GCA_016720745.1). Taxonomy (GTDB): domain Bacteria; phylum Bacteroidota; class Bacteroidia; order Chitinophagales; family Chitinophagaceae; genus JJ008. The sequence continues at coordinate 561 of JADKKA010000023.1, forward strand.
AGAAAAAGATAACTGTTTTTAGTCATATCGTTAAATTGTGTTTAGCGATCTTCTTAATTGATTTACTGCATTTAAGTAACTCAGCGTGATTATTAATATTACTAAATATTTTATTAAAAGCTTACGAATTAACCAATTTAAGGGGCTTAAAAAAATTTAGTATTAAAAATATTTTTTATTTGGGTAGTTTTTTACTCGTTTAAAAATCATACACGAGGTGAAATTTCTAACTACAAATTAGTAATACTTGTATAAAAGTTTATTTTTATACTTAATGGCGTTATATTACTTAGTTGTTTAAAAAACGAATTATTGACTTTAGTCTATTTTTGGTTATGTTGTTTTTACCGGCGCTAATTAACAAAAAACGTTAAACTTTTTTAATTTTATGCAAACAGCGGACCTTGTGGGTGAGGTCTATTGGTGCAGATTGTCTTAGGCACAAAAATATTTTTCAGCTGGTAATAACGCTTTATAAAGTCACAATTTTTTTTAAACCATTACTTGTCAACATCACGACAGGTAGTGGTTTTTTCTTATATTGTTTACGTTTGGAGTAAGAGAGGGGTTGTTCGTCGCGATACATATTGGTTAAAAAATCCACGGGTGTGCTGAGTTTTTTAAGGGGCTGCTAAGATTGCGTAAATTACTGACGACGGAGAGTTTTAGGGGTAAAACTGTATTTTAATTAGTGCTATTATTTTACATAGTCGTGCAATTTTTTGAAATCAATACTATCACGACGCTGACTGGTGATGGTTTTTGCTTATATTGTTTACGTTTGGGCCAATAAAAGGGTAGTTGTTACGACACACGTGGTTAAAAAATCCACGGGGTGTGGTGGGGTCTTATTAAAATTGCAGAATTTTTGAAATTAACCGTGTTTTGTAGGTTAAATTCTATTTATAAAACCAAGCTGCGAAAAAACTTATTTACGGTAGGTACTTTTAATGTTTATGTTTTAGAATTTTTAATTTTGTATCGAGTTAAAATTGATTTCTGGGGTTACGCACTATTAGTTTTTAATTGTAAAATCATAAACAAGTTGATTAGGCGATTAAGTATTTTCTTAGCTAAATACTTTCAACAGCTTCACGTTGCATTTCCTAAATTGTGTTTTTTATTTGGAATTTGTGTTTTACTAGTTATTTATAGCCGGACAATAACCCACATTGCGTTAAGTTTTTCCCTAATTGTGGGACTTATTTACACATTAGTGGGCGTCAGAATAAGTATTTTAAAAATTTTATTTGAACGTAGTGGATACACAACAAAGATATTTTGCAATAGATAAGGTTTTTTTTACCTATTAGATTTTTTTGTCGTGTAGTTTTGTGTAAACAACAGCTCAACCCCGTAAATTTGCATTACAGACTAACTGAGATAATTTATTTGTTGCCATACTGATATGTAAGTAAACTTATTAAAACAGTGTGAGAGTTGAATTTATTAGTTAGGTTAAACATAGGTGGAACTATTTTTATGTCTGTGTTGCTTTGGGCTTATATTTTTGTGGGTTGCGTGGTTGTAACAAAAGATGTAGACGCCGCTCTGTCATATTTTTATAGTTTTCACCACACTTACTCATTCGCAGTTAAGTCAGAACTAACCAATATCTGCAACTGTGTACACTTTGATATTTTTACAGCTTGGGAAACCACTTCAAACTGTTTTAATTATTATACTTTAGGACCTGAGTTTTTTGATGAACAAGACAAAGGAAATTACTTATTTACTCAAGATTCGGGAAGAAAAATGTACGTAAGTAAAAATCGTATACCAGCTTTTGTATTTGACTATCTTAAACCTGACCACCCTGTCAAAGTTGAAGGTGTTGAATGCCCCTGGAACTGCTTTGTACTGAGTGTAAAAAGTTTGCCTGGGCATTTAAACTTTAACCCCTTACCTCTCCAGAGCAGCCCCACTGGAGGCCCTTCGGGTGGAAATAACGGCGGCAGTTGAGTACCGTATATTTCTACAGACCGTTTGTGAGAAGAAAGTGAAGAAGGGGAGACTCCACTTTTTCAGCAAAAAAGACCACGATCATTAAGTGAAGGGAATATCGACTACCCCTCTACGGAAGTTCCCGTTTTTAGGACAGAATCACCTGTAAACGTATCTTATCGAATATTTTTAAACATTGCTGATAGTTACGGGACTTTGCCTAGAATTGATAAGTACTGTTTTATTTATGATTATTTTTCATGTCAGCATCGTAACAATTATGAACAGCTTCATGCGGCATTACTCTTTAATTATCATTTTAAAGATAGTGGGGTTGGGACTATAGGTGCGATTTACTGCGCAGAAGCACAATTTCCTATAGAGGGGGACCTTGTATAGAGACGCTAGCAGATAGACTTATAGAGTTTTGCGAAAAATCGAAGAAATATAGCGGGGAGTTTTCAGAAGAAGAAATTAAGCATCACCTAGAATCTATAAAGGATAACTTAAAAAACGGGCAGATTGAGCCTTATGCGTTTGATCGCGCAGTAGGGGACTGTGAAAAGTTTTATGACGTCTGACCACAGTTTGTTGAAAAGGTAAAAAAGGATGCTAAAGGTATAATTTGGTATATTATACGTGTACTAAGACAGGATCCCGCACTCGAAGGGGGCAATACACCCCCATATTTTTGAGCTCGACACTGGAAAAGAGCCTTTCGCTGGGATTATTGAAATGTAGACGTATACGCCAAACAAAGTATGTTTTATAAATAATAAAAAAAAAAGTTTACCTGTTTTAACAAAAAAATAACTCATATATTTAAATAGTATATCTATACACAAACTGTACTATAAAAGTTATGTTTACGTCACGGTGGTTAATAATGCTAGCAATTTATAGTGCGTATAAAAATTTACAAGTACATACCCCTACAATTTTAGTAGTCAACAACCCTGGTGTGTTAGATGTCGTAACAATGCTCTTGTAAAAATATAACCGTTTGAATCAACTATGTATTAAACTTTTTAACACACAGGTGTTTATTGTATAAACATTTTTATGCGTATTGTTTTGAAATTAATACGATATTACTCTGTACACTTGCTTTGAATAGTAGTATACGGGGCTGTCATGTCAAGAATTTAGGATAAAACCTGCAGAACATTGTAATCAGTGTCAATCGTACGTTCATTTTTTTAAACCGGGGCTTGTAAATAGTAGCTTGCGTGGTTTAGAATTTAATCAAATTGTTAGATGTTTAGCAACCCCACATGCTATGTGTGGTATAATTAATCCAAAGTAGAGTAAGTATTTTCTTTTTTATACGCACGCGCAATTGCTGTGTTTTATTCATAGTAACACTCACTATAAAAAAAGCACCAAATATTAGACCGTCTAAGTAATTAATTATTGTTTACTAACAAAATGTAACAAACATTTTATTGTGTATGGTGCTATATGGTTAATACCTTATTAAATATTACCTAAAACGTATTTTATTTTATAAGATATACTATGCATTTATGTTTTGCAGCCTTTTACGGTAAATATATTAAATCTAGTTTGAGGCTTCATTAAATATTAGAATAAACCGCACTAAAATTAAAGTAAAAAACTAAGCTTTGCGTAGAAATTACATCTATTTAAAATATTTTAAATGCCCTTGCTAACAAAGAAAATATAAACAAGTCAATTAAACAATAAAACATTTTTTTTTTGGTAGTTTTGCGTTTTACTAAGCAAATTGCTGTTTTTATTTAAATTTTGTTTTCTAGGGGTGCTTAAACGTATTTTGTTAAATTATATAAAAAACTGTAAAACTTTTACTCAGGCAAATTTAAAACTAGTTTGGGTGCTACCCTTTTACAACTAATATTTAACTACTAAGATTTTTATTTGTTTATTGGCGACAATGTGATAAACGTGTAATAATAACATACTTAAGTATTCACACATAGTTAGCTGTGATTTACTAAAGTACTTATGATAAAATGAATTTATTTTATGGATTGGTTTATTTAAATATTTAACTAAAAAATTAACTTATTTATACGTGTGTGTATTTAAACGATCTGTTAAGTCGCCTTAGTTATACTGATTATTTTACGCATATTAGCTATTTCTGTTTTACAAGGCCATTAATATCGCGTAAATTATTAACGACGGAGAATTTTAGGGCTAAAACTGTATTTTAATTAGTGCTATTATTTTACATAGTCGTGCAATTTTTTGAAATCAATACTATCACGACGCTGACTGGTGATGGTTTTTGCTTATATTGTTTACGTTTGGACCAATAAAAGGGTAGTTGTTACGACACACGTGGTTAAAAAATCCACGGGGTGTGGTGGGGTCTTATTAAAATTGCAGAATTTTTGAAATTAACCGTGTTTTGTAGGTTAAATTCTATTTATAAAACCAAGCTGCGAAAAAACTTATTTACGGTATGTACTTTTAATGTTTATGTTTTAAAATTTTTAATTTTGTATCGAGTTAAAATTGATTTCTGGGGTTACGCACTATTAGTTTTTAATTGTAAAATCATAAACGAGTTGATTAGGCGATTAAGTATTTTCTTAGCTAAATACTTTCAACAGCTTCACGTTGCATTCCACGAACTACCTTCTTTATTTGGGTTTTGCATTTTAATGGTTATTTACAGTCAGTTAGTATCTGGTACTATGTTAAGTTTTTCACTAGTTACAGAGTCTATGTATATCCCTTTAGGTCGTGAGGAGGAAGACTGCGAAAATCTCTACACAGACGATTTTTTTTGGTTACACGAACGGGGAGTAGATCTGCTAGTAATTTTTATGTTTTTACACCTCTTTAGAAAATTTTACTTAAATACAATGGACTCAGAGCAAGAATATGCTTGGAAAAGTGGAGTTTTATTGTTCTTATTAGCACAAGTTGTTATTTTTTTAGGACTAGTATTGTGTGCTACACATCTTAGCGATATTACATTAACAATAGCATCTAATGCATTTCATACGTTTTGTTTCTTTATCGGTAAACTATACTGATTAGTATTTACTGATCAAACGTTAAACGTTGACACTATGACTCGATTAGCTTATTTACACTATGTCCTTGCTTTTGTACTCGGTTATCTTGGTGTTTATCATGGTGTTGATATGCACTACGATTGAAAGTGTGAAGAAAGCGATGGGGGCCTTAAGCAAGAACTTAACTGATATGACGAAGTTCTTATTAACGAGATAGGCCAGTTGTTAAACTTACTGATAATTTTTGGAATTCTTTGCCTATATTTATACGAAGAACCCGAAGCATTAAATTATGAATTATTTATGTGAGGAGACGTAGGGATGTCTACTGATATTAGATTTTTTGGTGTTGCGCCTCACTGATACTTCAGACCTTATATGGGTTGATTAGTTGCATGCCCTTTTCATTACACAGGGTTAATCGGCCTTATTTTATTTTTTGTTATATTTTACTTTCAACCAAATATTGCAGTAAGAGGTGAACAACAGGCTTATAGAAGCGTAAAAAGCACCTTGTCTGTTATTTTTTGACCTGCTGTTAATTTTTCAAAAAACTTTGTACAACTGCATAAAATATTTATCGATCAAGACACATTCTACAGAGCAACATATGTTTTATTTTTAATTGCGGTTTGATACGCCTTTTCTTATCTGCCTTTTGGAAGATTCTTTAACAGATTAGGCGGTAATGACGCATCATTATTGACGTATTCTTACTTATTCATTTATTTAGGTACAGGTTTTTTAAGATACCCTAAAGTGTACAGTATTTACAAGTCAACTGCAAATTAATTAAAAATGGTCAGTTTAACATTATTAAATACATTTAACGAAAAATTTACACAACTCTTAACAAACTTTCAAAATTTGTATATCACCTCCCGTTTTTCAGCTTTAAACGAAAGCGTATACGCACTTAATGTAAAAGCTGCACAAGGTGTTGATGTTTTTTCTTATATTAGTACAATAAATTTTTTTGTAAATAACCTTTTTTATATTTTAGTACTGGGTGGTCTTGTTTTTTTTAGTTTGTCTTATGGAGCAAAAGTAGTGGCTAATAATTTATCTGGCGTAGATCTTTACCAAACCTCATTTAATTACTTTGCTGACTTAGAGGAAGAACTGGGAAGCGCTGACGATGGCTTATTCTATTTTTTAATTTTTGGTTTAATTATCGTTTGGTTTTTCTTTTTTACAGTTTTTAGTGGTTTCTTAAAAAATAGTTTATCTTGGATTATAAGTATCCTGTTTGTTGCTAGTTTAACTGCATTTATTGTGCCTGCTTTTGTTTTAAAAAATTTTGGGCTTGCCGCTGTCATGTATGTAAGAGGTAGTGGGCGAACAACTAGTTTATTATTTGAGGCCATGTTAGATTTTGTCTCAGTTGCGGTAATTATGATTAGGTTTTTAATTCAAAATATTAGATTTGTTTTTATTTTTTCTGCTTTTTTCGAGTTGTACGAGTTTATTTATGATAAACTCTACTACGATAGTGTATCGGGTTTAGCGAACCAGTTATGAACTTTCTCTGTAAATAACTATACTTACTGGTATGAACATGTTGGACATTTTATTTTACAGTGAGTATTGTATTTATACTATTTAGGCCACTTGACTCTTTTATTTATTGCTCAGTTAAGTATTTACTTTGCTTTGTCTTTTTGGTTATTTTTTTTTTTGTATACAACCTTTACTCTTGAATCTAGTGAAAAATACTTCTTATACAAAAGACTAAACAACTAAATTAGTAGTAATAGGTATGTTTAACGTTTTATCATTTTTATTTATTGTTGGACTAATACAATACGCAGTACTAGTATTATTGTATCCTCTTTGTAAACGTTTTATTAATACTCGACATCTAATTTTTGTGTTAAGTGCTAGCATTGGTTTTTTTGTTGTTATATTACTGCTATCTATATACCCTTGTGTGTATCAAGACGTTTTTTTAACGTACTCTTTTGACAATTTTAATAAAGGTACCAACTTTATTGAGTTTAATTTTAGCTTTTCGATGGATAGCCTAAGTTTATGATTTGCTCTTTTAGTAAGTGTAATAGGTTTTGGAACAAATTTATATACTTTAGGCTATTTTAGGGGTGAGGCTGATGAAGGTTCTTTTGTTTTTTGATTAAACTTATTCATATTAAGTATGCTAAGTTTGGTTCTTGCAGGAAATTTTTTTACAATGTTTGTTGGTTGAGAATTAATTGGCATAACTTCTTTTTTTCTTATTAATTTTTGACGAACACGCCGTGGTGTTGTAAAGTCAAGTTTTAAAGCTTTAACCTTTAACGTAATTAGTGATTTGCTACTCTTATCTGCGTTTATTTGCTTTTATAGTGCTTATAGTGCTACCAATTACGTAATTTTTTTAAATTTATTAACCACAACAGCCTTACCTCAAACGAATTTATTATGATTTGGAGCTATATGTTTAATATTTTGTGCTGCTATTAAATCGGTTCAAATGATAGGGCATTTATGATTACCCGATTCTATGGAAGCTCCTGTACCTGCGTCATCTTTAATTCACTCGGCTACACTTGTCTCTGCGGGAATATATTTATTATGTAGATTTAATTCTTTATTTGTACTTATAGACTGTGTTTCGCCTTTAGTGACAATTGGAGCACTAACCGCTGCTTATGGTGGGGTGGTTGCCTCGGCCCAAACAGATATGAAAAAATTATTGGCTTATTCAACCATGAGCCACTGCGGATTTTTATGAATTTTAGCTAGCTCAGGTAATACTGTAGCTACTATTATTTATTTATATTTACACGGGATTTTTAAAGCAGCAACCTTTTATTGTGCAGGTACTTTTATAAGAGCCTACAATACCCAAGATACTCGGTGAATGGGTAATGGGGCTTCTTTTCTACGATTAGATAGTTTTTTGTTGATATTTTGTGGGGCAAATTTAGCTGGGTTACCTTTTACAATAGGAATTGCTTATAAAGTTTACTTCTTTAAGTTGATCTTACTTACAGCTCTTTCTTGATGACAAATCGGATTTGTTTTTATAGGCTTGCTGTCTAGTGTAGTATACTATTTTAGGCTTACAAATTACGCTATTTTCGATTTTTATAAAAATGCAAAAGTTTACCCAAATTATTCTTTATTGTTTACAGCAGTAAAGTTGAAACAGTTTAATATAACCGCATTAAACCACGTTGTAGCAACTTTAGTCTTAGTCTTGTTTGGTATAGTTACGGCTTACTTTTTATATTGAGGTTTAATGAATAATATCATGATGTTCGATTCAGTTCAAGAAGAAATAGCGACTGTAGTCGTTTCAGAGTCTAAACTAGAGTTATTGTACAGCAGTTATTTTACACTTTTTTATACGATTTATTATATTTTATTTTTACTACTTTGTCTTGTAGTTTTTAGACCAAACGTTTTTTCATTAGAAGCTCTTGCTACTTTATTTTACTTTAGTATTTTTATAGGTTTTTTAACTTTAAGCTGTGGGGTCACATTATGACAGAGGCTAATACCTTGAATAATTTTAATTTTGGGTTTTCGACGCATAAATCAGATATTTTAATTCACCTTTCGCAGTGACAGTACTGGTGGTGATTTTGATTTTCTGTTTTTTGAACTATGTATTTTTTTATCATTACGCGAGTTATGCATAAAAGAACACTGCAGTTTAATCCAGTTATCAACACCAGTATTCGAGGTCATGGGAAATGGGGTGATTTTTTAGTAGCTTTGATACCTTTAAGTTGATGTGGTAATATTTTAATAAACTCGAATTTTATTCTGCGTATGATAGAATGACAAAACGAAAGCTCATTGTTTACTATTAGGGTTCAAGGAAAACAATGGTATTGGGTGTATAAGTTTGATGCAACAGCTGCGTACAATATATTAGCAGCGCCTAAAAACATTGGACACAATAAGTGGTTTATTACAGTACCTGGCGAATCTTATTGTGCTGATAGTTATTATCAAGCCCTTCACTTAGGGGCCCAACTAGAATATAAGAGCATGTACTTTAAGCTGCTAAAAGACGAAGGTCTTACAGCTAAAAAATTAAACTCTGCAAGTCAATTAACAAATTCTGTTAGTTTTGTTACCTCAGATTACAAAAATTTAAACTGAAATATTAAAAACTTACAGGCAATAAAAGCCTCAACCAATATATGGAGTTTTAAAACTTTTGTTAATAACGAAGAAATTTTTCAAAAAGTGTTTACACAAAAAAATCTAATTAAATATGCTAATTTAACCACAAGCCATACTAAAGGCCTGGATAAATTTTCAGCAACCAAAGAACAACTGGGTTATTATGATTTTAGCCCAATTGACGATTCTATGAATTTTGCCTCTAACCTTTTAGATTCTGTAAAAACTAAACCTTTTCGTTTTGTACGTGGTGTTTTAAATAAACATAATTTAAGTTTATTACAAAATCAAACTTTAAACTTAAATAAAAACATTATATTTACAGGTAAATTTACAAAACAAAGCGGTCATTTAGAAACCAAAGTAGACGACTGTGAAGTTTTGTGAGGTTTTAAACAAAAAAAATATAAACGATTACAAAAATTTAAATTTATGCCTAGTGTAGAATATGATTCTAACTCTTTTGAGCCTACTAAATTAGGGGCTCGTAAAAGTCCTTTTGTATTAAAGTCAACTCTTATCTCTAGATTGACTACTGAAGACCTGGAGTCCAAAGCGTTTAATTATCAACGTGCAATAAAATATAATAGACAACGGGGGGAGCTGGTACCTGTTAACCTAGCTAGAAGACTATTAAGAACAAAACGAACTCTTGTATTGCCCGCACATGTAAACATAACTGTTATTACAAATTCTTATGATGTGGTGCACTCTTGATTTATACCTGGTTTAGGAATTAAATTAGACTGTGTGCCAGGCAGATCTACACACCATACTTTTTATATTGATAATGTGGGGTTTTATTATGGTCAGTGCGCTGAAATTTGTGGTCGTTACCACCATCATATGCCAGTTAGATTATGCGCGTTACCTTTTGAGCAGTTTTTGGTTTGATGGCAAAAAAAAGGGTTAAAAAGACTTCATCGTATAAGTTTTGAAACTTCAGCAAAAGCTAAAACTATGAGCGTAGATCAAATAAAATTTAGGTATAAGTGATAAAGGTTGTGAATTAAGATAATGAGTGTGATCTTGGCTTGGAGTGAATGCTAGCTAAGTGTTTAATACATGCAAGTCAAAGTTGTTTTTTTAGCTCTTTTTGTATAAAGTAAGATGTGTTCTTTGAAGGTTGTTAACCGCGAAACTTTGTACAAATATTTTATTATAACTGGGTGTTATTTTAAATGGTCTGAGAGATTAAACAACTGGCGTCATGGTGAGTATATACGTGAAATGGCAACAGTTCAGGAAGTAACTCTTCTTAAAAGCTTTACTGTGGGTATAAGCGTGTTCTGGGCCGGCGCGTATGGGATTAGGTATTGGAGACGTCTAGCCAACGATCCCTAGTTGATTTGAGAGAAGGGTCAACCACCTGGGGTATGGAAACACCCCGCCTTATGGCAGCAGTAAAGAATATTAGGCAATGTGCGAAAGCATGACCTATCAAATTAGCGGAGACGAAGAAGGTTTACTGTAAAGTCTATACGTACGTGAGCAATGAGAGGGTAAGCGTAAAAAGAAGTCATGGCTAATACAGGTGCCAGCAGCCGCGGTAATACCTGAGTGATTAGCATTATTCGGCATGATTGGGCGTAAAGGATACGTAGGCTGGGCTAATAAAGTTTTACTAAATACATAAAAGTTGGTCAAACTTTTGAAAAGAAGCTCTTGAGTGAACACAAAGGTGGGGGGTTGGCTCGGAAAACGATAAAATGTTACTACCCGAGTTTGCTTGCCGGTATACTAATGTGCCTACCTTGTGTTTTCTGACGCTGAGGTATGAAAGTGGGGGGCGTGATTAGGATTAGAGACCCTAGTAATCCCCACCGTAAACGATGATTGTTAAACGTTAACGCTAAGCAATCCGCCTGGTGAGTATAGTTGCAAAACTCAAAGTTAACAGAATTGGCGGGGACTAGAATGAATGGTGGAACATGTGGTTTAATGCGATAATCCACGTAGAATCTTACCAACCTTTAATTATTTAGTAGAAAAATTTAAGGAAAACCTGTGCTATTTAAATGGGTATTGCATGGCTGTCGTCAGTTCGTGTTTTGCGATTTAAGATTAAGTTCTATAAACGAACGCAACCTACGCACGGTTACACAGATTAATACTCTTGAGTTACTTTATACAGGTGGGGTAACTTGGGGGTGTTTTTATTCCTAGCGGTTGGTTTGATCTAGACTAGGTCAATAAAACATGCATTTGCTTTTGGCAAAACGGGAATATTTGTAGTGGCGTGAAAACGGCTACAAGTCTGTTGTTACTAGTTTAATATTAGACACAATTTGTTGTCAACTTTGTTGTACTATAACTTGCGTCTATATTTACTAGCTGAAGTCAAGTCCTCACGATCCTTATAGGTTGGGCAACACACGTGTTACAAAGGTAAAAACAAAGAGTAACAAAGGAGCAATTTGAAGTGATCTCGAAAAATTATCTCAGTGCGGAATTGTTTCTGAAACTTGAAGCAGTAAAGCCGAAATCATTAGTAGTCGCGAATTAGCATGTCGCGATGAATTAATAAACTAGTCCTGCACACACCGCCCATCACACTCGGAAAGTTCATAGTTTAGAAAAGTCGTACCTTAGTTTGCTTATTTTAAGTGTTGACACACCCAACGAAAGGCGGGAAACAAAAAGTTTTAGATCTATTTAGGTCATATAGTTGTAGTAGTTTAAATAACTATACTGCAGCAAAATAGCATACTTCTGACTATATTATGGGTGATTTGAGTTAAGTTGACACAAGGTACCCGTAGAAGAATCTGTGGGTGGAATAAACCAGAGTTTTTAAGCCCAATAAAACCTAATCTGATGAGTAGATTAGAAAAAAGTTGACTAGAAAATAATAACCCCGCAGCTGGTATTTATAAAATTGATTACATAATTTCTGTTCTTACAAGCAACCCATACGTTTGCATTTGAGCTTTTAGTGTTTTAGTTTGGTTTTTAATTGAAGTAGATTTATGAGCTTCTCATAACTTTAACTCAAAACACAGCTATGGCCTTTATGCTAAAAGAGTATTATTGTCTTTAGTTAATTTCGTTAAAATTTTAAAAACTTCAAAAAACAAAAAATCATTTTTAAAAACTCTTTATAAGGTTTACATTTAAAAAAATGGGGAATAGTTTAGTGGTAAAACTTCAGTCTTCAAAACTGATGTCATAGGTTCGATTCCTGTTTCCCTAGCTCACTTTAAAAGTAAGGAATAGTTTAACGGTAAAACTTCAGTCTCCAAAACTGACGTTATGGGTTCAAGTCCCATTTCCTTATTATGTCTTTTATGCAAAGTGCGGTAATTTTATTTTTTGTTTTTTTTACTATGTGCATATATTATACTTTTTTATACCTAACCTCTACTGTAAGTCAAAATATAAAAACAAATGATTTCAGCGGATTACCTGTAATTATCAAGATATACTTACAAAACGCTTTTAAATTAACGTATATAAAAAATAATTGAAAACCCAAATTTAATAGACTTTTTAACAAAAAAAATAGTGGTTAGTTTACGTGTTTTATACCAATCTCTTTGCAGCAAAAGTCGTACGCTAAGCAAAAATTGGGACAACTTTTTAATCAAAAGTTTGTCTACAGCGTTTTTTTTAATAAATCAAACTTTGGATGTTAAAGGATCACAGCATAGCTATAAAGCTAGCGCTACAAAATTTTATAATAAACTAAAAACTGAAAATACCGTACTGTCTACTACTTTTAAAGTTATGAAGCTATTCTTTGTCGCTAACTATTTTTTTTTAAAAAACAAAGCAAAAGTGGCATTAGAGGAAAAAACATTTTTAAATGATTACTCTAGTATTTTAACGGGGGCAAAATACTGGTTTATTTTTCTAAGAGCTATTTTTTATAACAATGTAAAGTACACACCTATAATATATTATAACTTTTATATTTTGTTTTTTACTAAGGGTAATATTCTATGAAAAAAAAAAGAAGTTGTTATTAAACGTACAAATGTACACTTTGTAAAACATTTAGCAGTTTTTTACAAAGCTTTAAAAAGTTTGTTAGTTCCCGTTGCGGTAACAGTTTTTATGTTTTTAATTATGTTGAACTACGGCACCACTAACTTATTAAGACAACTGAGTGTTTGGTTAGTTGTTGGTTTAATCTTTTTTTGACTAATAAGCGGCTTTAATTTTTTTTTAAAAAGGTATCGTTTTGGTAAATTTACAAGTGCAATTCAACGTTTTTGAAAAAGAGCAAACTCTTATTTTTGATTAATAGAGGGATTTTTATTCTCTTTATTTTTTTACTACTACTTAAATAGTTCTCAAGAGCCTCTCTATTATTACGACGAGTCAAACTTAAATCAAACACACCTGTTTTCTTTAACAAGCGCGTACATTAGCTATGCTTTATTAGTTTTTTTGATATTCTATAGTTTTTTTTTACTACTTAATTTACCAAACTTTAATACTCGACAACAAATGGCGCACCTTACACTGTTGTCTTTGGGTATGATTTACATATACCTAATAGAAAGCTATCAGTTTTATTACGTATTAACTACGTTTATTGAATCTTTTTGGCTTTTTGACGCGCAATCTAATACTTGAGTTTTAGAGTTCGAAGTGCCTAGACTTCGAGCTAAACACCAGTATTTATTACTAGCTTTAATTGCTAAATATTGACATTTTTTATTTATTTTTTTATCTTGGTTATTTTTTGCTATGAAAAGTTTTGAGCAGAAAAGAATTTACTACGTTCTTTTTGGTGTTAATATTCAAAACTTAATTATACTTTTTGGGTTAAATATTTTATTTTATGTTCAGTGACTAAAATGAATTTTTAGAAGATTTTATGATGCTGTTTATTACTGGTTTTTTACAGACCCCAATGGTTGATCATTATACTTAAGCTTTAATGCTGTTTATGATTTTTTTTTAAGTGTAGTTTTATTAGTTGTGTTTACGTGCGATCATCGCAAGAAGTAAATTCGACTTTTCGTTTTTGCGCTTTCTTAATGTTGAGGCGGACCTACGTACTTACTTTAAGTTCGCAAAAACTTACAAAACTTTTGTTTTTGAGGGTGTTGCTGTGGCTAGACAGTTAGTCAAAAAATATTGCTACACAATTAACCATAAGCGGTTGGGTTTAAATTATTTTTATTTTTCTTTAATAACAGGTATGTCAGGAGCTGTACTTGCTACAGCAATTAGGTTAGAAATGGCTTATCCCGGTAGTCCCTTTTTTGGTGGCGATTCTTTAAAATATCTGCAAGTTATTACCGCCCACGCACTAATTATGATTTTTTTTGTAGTAGTTCCTATTTTTTTTGGTGGTTTTGCGAATTTTCTATTACCGTATCACGTAGGGAGTAAAGATGTAGCATTTCCGCGTTTAAATAGCTTAGGTTTTTGAATTCAGCCCTGCGGTTACTTATTAATTGCAAAAATTGGTTTTATACGGACAGCTTGCTGAACTAACTATGATAAAACAGTAAACTACTTTAGTCTACGACAGGTTAATCATTTATCCAGACCTTGGATTAATGACAATTTTGTGGGTACACCTACGCTAGAGCAAACTAATGCCTTAGTAAACCTTCCAGAAACCTACGAACAAGAACATTTTGCCAAATTTTTTAAAGCAGATAACTATTCTAGTGCTTGATTACTAAATTCTAATCTATCTTGAAAGCTATTTTTTTGAAAATATATATATATGTTTCCTGATAGTTTTTGGTTTTTAGTTACAAATGCTAAATATTTAAAAAGACAAAAACGTCACGTAGTTAAGTGCGCTAGCGCTACACAAACTGTTGCTGGCTGGACTTTTATTACACCGTTTTCTTCTAAGGTTAAGTATACTGGTGTTGGTATACAAGACATGTTAATTTTGGGTGTTTATTACGCGGGGATTAGTACTACAATTTCTTTAGTTAATCTTTTAGCTACAAGACGTGTGTTGTCTATTCCTGGGCTTAGAAATAGAAGAATTTTGTTACCTTTTATTACTATTACAATTTTGCTAATGTTGAGAGCTTTAGCTGTAATAACCCCTGTTTTGGGTTCTGCGATGTTAATGTTAGCGCTTGATAGGCATTGACAAACATCTTTTTTTGATTTTGCCTACGGTGGTGATCCTATTTTTTTTCATCATTTGTTTTGGTTTTTTGGTCACCCTGAAGTTTACGTTCTAGTTATTCCAGCATTTGGTATTGTCAATTCAGTAATTCCTGCTATAAATTTTCGACGAGTTGCCTCAAAACACCATCTTATCTGAGCTATTTATATAATGAATTATATGGGTTTTATTGTGTGAGGACACCATATGTATTTAATCGGGTTAGATCATAGAAGTAGGGCTTTGTATAGTACGATTACAATTATGATTTCTATGCCCGCTACTATTAAAGTAGTAAATTGAACTTTTACGCTGGTAAACGGTGCTTTAAAAAATGATTTAACCTTCTTAGCACTTCTATCTTTTATTATGTTTTTTTTAGTAGCTGGGTTTACGGGGATGTGACTTTCACATGTCAGCTTAAATATTTCAATGCACGATACTTTATATGTAGTAGCTCATTTCCATTTAATGCTTTCTGGCGCAGTTATTATGGCGATATTTGTAGGTTTTTATTTTTATTTTCCTGTGTTTTTTCAAGTTAAGTATTCACGTAGTTTTGGGTATTTACATATTACTATGTATACAGGGGGCCAATGATTAACATTTTTACCATTATTTTGAGTAAGTTTTTCCGGACTTCCTCGTAGACTGCACGATTTTCCCGCTATATATATGGGTTGACAAAGTATGGCAACAGCTGGTCATTTCATCACGATGCTGGGTGTTTTAAGTTTTTATTTTATGATTTTAGATTCAAAACTAGAAAAAAAGATGGTCGGATACTTACATTCGCTGGTTGCAAGATTTAATAAAAGAGCATTATACTATTTAGGTAAGATTGTACAATTAAAATTACAAAAAGATTTAGTGTCTTTTGTGCCTTCAGCTAAAGCTTTAGAAATTTGCCATGCGATATAAACTTATGGGGTGATTTTCACTAGAGTATTTTCTTTTTTCTTTAGAAACTTGTTTTCTACTTCTAATTAGTTTAGTCAAGCTAATAACGCTTTTTTTGATATTGACTATTGTTATAGCAACTGTAACCTTGATAGAGAGAAAGGTTTTGGCCTTAGTGCAGCGGCGCGTAGGGCCAAATTATGTGGGGTATAAGGGGCGTTTGCAGTTTATCGCTGACGCAATAAAATTACTAGTAAAACATATTACGGTTTTACCGCGGGTCAATCGTATTTTATTTTTACTTGTACCAGCGCTTGTCTGTATTGTTAGTTACCTTTTTTGAGCAAACCTGGTGTGGGGGCCTAATTTTGGTATTTTAGAGATAGAATACAATCTTTTTTTTATGGGTATTATATCTACTTTCTTCTCATATTTATTAATATTAGTAGGTTTTTTAACAAACAGCAAATACGCAATCCTTTCATCCTCCCGAGTTATAATTTTAAATGTTAACTTAGAGATGCTTTTAAATTTTTTTATGCTTTGTCTTGCAATACTTATGGAGTCTTTATCTTTTAGTATTGCAGCAGCTTATCAAACCGATGCAAAATGAAATATTTTCCTATTTATGATTATTTGACCTATAATCTTTATCACTTTTTACTTAGAAACTGGTAGAATACCTTACGATTTAGCAGAGGCTGAATCGGAGCTAATTGCAGGTTATACTACCGAATATGGTGGTTTTTTTTTTGCTCTTTTTTACTTAGGTGAGTACTTTCATCTTTACTGTTTTTCCGCGTTATACGCGGTATGTTTATTCGGCGCGTGATATATATAAAATTTTTGTGGTTTAGAGGTTTTAAAATTTTAATAAAACTAAAAAACTACTAAACAGATAACTAGGTATGTTTACATGAGATAATTATTTACGATGAAGTAATAACGCCGAATACTTGTCTATATTAGGTAACTGAATCCACGTTAGTTATACAGACTTAATTTGGTTAACTTTTTTTGTATACTGTTTTTGATCCATGATAAAGACTAATTCCTTACGTTATAAATTTATTTATTTTTTATTTACTATAATTCTACTAAGTTTTTGAGGCTTTTGAGGAAGTTTTGACGGAATGATATATTTAATGCTTTTAACTGAATTACTAGTCATTTTATTATTTTTAATAGTATTTTTAAGCTATAACTTTTTTACTGAAGAAGAAACCCCCACTACAACGACGTTTTACTGGTTTTACTTGGGTGCGTTTTTAATTTATGCGTTGTCTGTACCATTTGCTTTTGGTGCACGTTTTTCTTACCGGGACTTTGTGTACTTATACACTTTAGATACAATGGCTGTCGAATTATACATTTTTTATTTTTTTTTATTTGTATATTACCCTATGATTACAATCTATATAGCTACTGTATTGGGATTATTTAGTCTTCTTTTTATTTGTATTTATTTTACATTAAAACGTGTTCAGCAAGTAACTAGTGCTGAGAAAAAATCTGTAGTAATAATCAGAAAGCAAAACTTAGTTAAACAAGCTATTCTACGGAGTCAAATGCAAACGTTTCAACGTTAAGTGTTCCAGAAAGGAAGTTTTAGTATCCCAAGCGACTCTAGTGGTGTTCTTTTAGTAAAAATTATACAAACAAGACGATGTAGTACCAGAAAGCACGCTGATATAGGAAAATTTTTAAGGGTTGTACTTAAACACACAAAAGTAAAACTAAACAAAAGAAGAAAAAGAAAAGTTAGGGCAATTGTTATACGTTCACAAAGGTATTACTTTAGAAAATTTGGAATGTATTATCAATTTGCAAATAATAGTCTTGTTTTACTTAAAAAAAGAATGAATACAGTTGGGAAAGAAATGTACGGCCCTACCTCTAAAGCCTTAAAGATTAGAAAATTTAGGATAGCGTTTCGTCACATATTTTAAGAATGATATATTCTTAGTGAAGTTTTATCTAGCTTATTATAATAATATTTTAAACAAACCCAGCTATAAGCATGTTTTAAATATTTTTTTTTTAAAAAATAACTTTGGTCTTCCATTAAATCATACAAAGTATCCTCATTTTTTTATCAACACCAAAAACTTAAAAATTAAATTTTTAAAAAACAACTCCGTAAATCTTTATTGAAGTTTTATTATATTTTTAGTACTAAGTTGTTTTATCTCAGCGTTGTTATTTTTTGTGTTTTAAACTTTAGTCGTTTAGTGGTTAGGACGGCAGGTTTTCACCCTGCAAACCCGGGTTCGATTCCCGGCTAAAGTGTAGCTTCAGTCGTCTAGCGGTCTAAGACAAGTGAGGTAAAATCTCATCACAATCCAGGTTCGACTCCTGGCTGAGGCGTTATGCACAAACTTATATCGTTGATTTATTTATCTAATGTTCGTAAACAAACACTTGTTATAAAAACAACGCAAACAAAAAATAGTGACATTCAGTTGCAAAGTGTACTATCTCTTTGTTTACTTTTTTTTAGCAGACTAACACACAAAGTTCATAAAAAAAAACTAAACAATTACACTCAGATTAAATCTTGATTGTTAGTTTATTGAGCTTCTTACCAGCACAAGTTACCAAATTCACGAGCAAAATCATATGTATTACCCCTATATAGGTATTACACTAGTGTCGCGGCTCAATTAGTAATTGTTTAGTTAATAAAACTGTCATAAAAATTAGTAGACTATGATCGAAGTAGGTAGTTAAACCGCTGCTTATACTGTTTGGGTTTGATAGAAAAAAGTACCGCGAGGGAAAGGTTAAAGGTTTAATTTGACTGAAAACTGAATTTTAATGCTAAAAATCAAATAACGCGTTTGGTGTTATTGTACCTTTTGTATAATGGGTTGGCGAGTAGCATTTAAAAGCAAGCGTAAGCGTAGCGAAAGCAAAGTAGTTTTTAAATGCTGACCCGAAGCCAGGCGATCTAATAATGAGCAAGTAAAAGACTGAACCCGTAAATGTTGCAAAATTTTGGGATGACTTGTTATTAGGGGTGAAAGGCTTATCAAGCCTGGTGATAGCTGGTTCTCCACGAAATCTATTTAAGTAGAGTGACTTTTACAGACTACATTGGTAAATCTCTAGTTGAGTGCTAATCCGCTCTTCAAACGTCTGAATAATGTAGTTTTGATAAAGTTAAGCAGACTTTTAGCGCTAAGGTTATAAGTCGAGAGGGAAACAGCCCAGAATAGTTGCTAAAGTGACTAATTAGGTTTAATAAAAAGGTGCTGCGAAGTTTTAATAAAGAAGTAGGCCTGGAAACAGCCATCCCTTAAAGAAAACGTAAAAGTTCAAATATTAATAAGAGCGTTAAGCAGCTTAACACACGGTGCCTATAAATTAAAGTCAAAAAAGCCTAAACTGAAGCACTATTGTTATTACAGGTAGTGGAGTGTATTTTAACTCTGGGAAGAAATATTGGAAAATATTTTGGAGAGATAAATAGTAACTATGCCAACATGAGTAATAGACTACTTTTGTGAAAAAAGTATGCCGGATATTGACGTGGTTCCGCAGTATAGATAATCTGACTGCGAAAAAAACGGTCGCTAAGTTTTAGATTAAATTCATAAACGATGCTGGTTAATCTACGCGATATTGAATATTTAAGCGTGAGGATTTATGCTTAAAGTCAATATTTCTTGAAAAAAGTTAACATTACACCGTACAAATACCAACACAGGTCAATTAATTGAGTAAATACAGGCAAAAGAGTGAATAATACTAAAGGAACTCGGCAAAATTTCTCAGTAACTTCGGGATAACGAGAGCTAGAACGAGCATGATCTAAGAGGGGGTAGCGACTGTTTATTAAAAACATAAGACTTTGCAAAATAGAAATACGAAGTATAAAGTCTGACACCTGCCCAGTGCTGCAAGATGAAAAAAATTTTCAATGAGAATTTATAAGTCCCAGTAAACGGCGGCCGTAACCCTGACGGTCCTAAGGTAGCAAAATCCCTTGACGGGTAAGTTCCGTCCTGCACGAATGGTGTAACGACTGCCCCACTGTCTCTAGTATTATCTCTATGAACTTGAAATAGACGTGAAGATGCGTTAAAGTACAGCTAGACGGAGAGACCCTATGCACCTTTACTGTTATCTAGCTATGTTTATTGTATTGTAAAAATATAGGGATGTAGTAATATTATAAAAATGAAAAACTACTTTTTTAAAATACATTAACAAGTAAGCCTACATTTGCTTTTTTTAGCTTGATAGACAGTTTGGCTGGGGCGGCAGCCTCCTAAAAAGTAACGGAGGTGAACAATGGTTCAAGTTATGTTAAAGCAGCGAACGCTGAATGATAAACTTGGGCTAGATTAGTTTACTAACAAGTAAGCTAAGGACGAAAGTCTGTCATAATGACCCGATTTTTTTTGTAGCAGAAAAAATCGATCAACGAATAAAAGGTACGCTAGGGATAACAGGCTAATAATTTCCTAGAGTTCCTATCGAAGAGATTGTTTGGCACCTCGATGTCGGCTCATCATATCCTGGTGGAGCATACGCTGCCAAGGGTTCGGCTGTTCGCCGAATAAAATGGTACGTGAGCTGGGTTTAAAACGTCGTGAGACAGTTTGGTCCCTATCTACTGTACTAAATTAAAAAAAAGATTAGGTTTACTTCAGTACGAGAGGACCGAGGACAACAAGCCAATTGTAATGAATTACGTTGCGTACCAACGTAAGTTTAATAGCTACGCTTGATAATGAAACCATACTTTAATATGGGAACTTTGTAATCTTTTTTTTTAAATAAGCTAGTTGAAGACAACAACTATAAAATCGAAATCTTTAAAAACAGAGTGATCTGTGGAGAAGACTAAGATACTAAGCTTAAACATGCTAACTTAACTAATAAAGGGGTGGTGGCTGAGTGGTTAAAGCGGCAGACTGTAAATCTGTTGGGTAACCGTCGTTGGTTCGAATCCAACCCACCCCACACTCACTTGTTAGCTGTATAAATGCATTAGAAGGATGCCTATAACCCAAACACTGGATAACAGTTTGTGGTCGAGAAGTTCTATGAGTCGTTGACACCACAATACCCAGAACTAATGTTGAAGAAAAATATTTTAGTAAACATTTTTATAAAAATCAACTGAGAAAAAGTAGGGACGACCGAAAAAAAAGCAGAATATAAGGCGCTAAAATGTTTGAAATAACATGCAACACGAGTTACAGCCTCATAAGCCTTAAAATAAGGTGCGCGGAGGTCCAACCTGGGCTCATCCCCCAAGGTCCGTTAGGTTCGATTCCTAAACGCACCATTGCTCGTATGGCGAAATTGGTAGACGCGTATGACTTAAAATCATATCTTTCGGGGTGTTGGTTCGATTCCAGCTATGAGCAAATGACTCAATTGTTTTTTTTACGAAAAACTAGATCTTTTAACAAAAGCAGATATTCAAGAAATAGACAACTAGCAAGAGTTATTTTTTATTTTGCACTATATATAAACATTTTAATAATATATGGTGTTTTTTATGTTATTTACGGACTGTCTTTGTATCATAGTTGGAGCTGATGGTTAATTTTTGTTGTTTATTGTGCTTTTTTCTTTAGCTTATATTTGCGTATTACAACTTACTAAGGTATGTTTACATATATTTACACCTCTAAATTTTATCGTTTTTTAAAATCTGGTATGCTTGTTGATTTTTTTGTTAAAAAATATGCTTATTACGCTGCTTCATTTTTGTTTTATATAAACAATATAATTTTTTCCGAAAAATTTTTTGTAGAGTATATGGTTTTTCGGTTTGTTAAGTTCTTTGAGTTGTTGCTATTATATATTGACTATTACAGTACTCAGTTTACATACGCTGTTGTATGTGTTGCTGTTTTTTGTTTAACGGGGTTGTTTATTTTTTTTACGGTTAGTGTTTAGTTTACGTTATGGTTTATTATCTTACCCTTACCTTTTTATGTTTTTTAATCTCTTAATTTGATTTACTACAATTTTTTTTATAGTAAACTTGTGTGTTGGTATGTTAATGTTTAGTTATAAATCGTGAGTACAGACTGCAAATAAAAAAACATCGATTACTTTATACGTTTACTTTTGTACGTTACTACTATTAGCTATTTTTTGCACTAAATTTTATTTAGGCTACACTAGTGAATCTCTTGCTCTTTTATTTGAGGGGCTAGAATTTAAAACTTTAAACACCTCTCTTTTTAGCGATACACTAGTGCTATTATCTATAATAGTTACAATTATTAGCTGATATTACTTAAGTGAACGTTTTTTGTTTAAATCAGTTTTTTTTATTTTGTATTTTTTTGTCTTTGTTTTTTGTACAATGTGTATGGTTTACAGTAGCAATCTAATGGTTATGTTTATTTTTTTTGAATTTATTTTCGTACCTTCTTTATTTTTTGTTTTTAAATTTGGGTATGCAAAAAGAGTAGAAAAAACAATTAGTTTTTTATTGTTATGAACACTAAGCGGTTCTTTTATAGCTCTTTTATGCTTTGCGTACACATTGGGTGTTGCAGGTTCTCTTGAGATAGCTAATGTTAGCGCTATAAGATTAGGTTTTATTGAGCAATCTATTTTATGTTTTTTTTTTTTTATCGGATTCGGTATTAAAATACCTGTATGACCTTTTCATTACTGATTAACAAAAGTTCATGTTGAAGCCCCCACAGGTTTTTCTATTTTTTTAAGTGGGTTTTTAGTAAAGACCGCCTTTTTTTGTTTTTCCTACGTATACGTACTTTTTTGTAATGAAGTCATCACCCTATTTTGTTTATCCGTTGTAGTTTGAGGGGCTATAGATGCTTCTATAAGAATGTGAACTTCGTCCGATATTAAAAGACTAATTGCTTTTGCAACTATACAGGAAATGAATCTTATCTTGCTATTTTTGTTAATAAATTCAAATTCTAGCTTTTCTATTATAAATTTATTCTTATTGGTGCACGGAGTTTTATCAGCCTTTCTTTTTTATTTAGTTGATAATATACAAAAAAGATTTCATACCCGTAATTTAGTAGCAATAAGCGGGTTATCTATCGTTGCTCCACAACTACACGCACTTATCTGATTAGGTATTCTAATTTTTAGGGGTTTTCCATTTTTTATAAAGTTAGTAGTTGAGTGAGAGTTGTTAACTAGTCTGCTTAATTCTTTTAATATTTTTGGTTTTTTTATTTTTTTTATTGTCAGCTTTTTTGGTGTTATCGGGTTCTGTCGTATTTGATTAAGTGTGCTGTACGGACAACCTAGTGTTGCTATACAAAAAGGTGTTGATGTACTTAAAAAAGATTTGTTCGTGGGTTACTATTTTGTTGCTTCTCTTATGTTTTTAAATTTATTTGTTGTTTTCTTTTATGGCTGGTGTTCTTTTAAAAGCCTACAAAAACTTTAAAGCATATATTATGAGTATACGATGCTTCCAAAACAAACATTTTTGAGGTTTCGTTTTGGTAATGATTTTTTATATCGCAGTAAATAGTTTGGTTTATTTTATGTAAAATTATGGCTGTAGTTTCTAAATTTTATTGTTTTACAGATTTACGCCAAAGTTTAGTTCAAGTTGATCTTAAAGCTTTTTTCCCCAAGGTAAACCTTAATTTTAGGGAAGAAAACGATTACGTAGCTAACGTGTGACTACAACCTGTTCCCCTAGAATCATGGTTTTTATCGGTCAACACACAATTCTGTAAGATAAATACGACAACATTGTTTTTTGATACAAACGTTGTATTAACAAGCGATTCACCTGTTGCATATTATTGGTCCTCTATTTTTCAAAAATTAAACTGAGGTTGTAGTATTTTTCCATTAGACGCTAGTTGTTGGTTAAAAAACAAAAAAACGTATGTATTTGTTGTTTTTTCTTGTTTTTTTAAAAAAAATATGTGATCCTACTTTTACGCATTAGATACTAAAGTGCTACAATCTCTTAGTAAAAGTTTTTCTAGTTTTGTATGGGTTGAGCGGGAAATAAAAGAATTTTATAATGTTTCTTTTTTAGGACTCAAAGACGGCAGACGTTTATTAACTGATTATACTGTTATAACACCTGAGTATAACTCATATGAAACAAGGGGCTATAATAACATTATTCAAGATTTGTATTTTAAGGGGTTGCTACATTGACTTTTTATATTTAGTTATTTAACTTTTTGTTTGTTAATAAGCTTTTGGTTTCTTAATAGGGGGCTATTAAGTTTGTTACTTGTTAGCGAAGCGATATTATTAATGATTTTTATAATTGCTATTACAATTGCTAGTCTTTTTAATCTTTATTATATGTTAATTTTTTCTTTTTTTATTTTAGTTTTTGGTGGACTAGAACTTTCCCTAAATTTATTAATTTTATTAATGTAATAATTGTTAAGAAAATACTTTCGACGAAAAAAAATATACGAATTAAAAGAAAATTCTAAAATAAAGAGGGTTATATGATTTCGTAAAAGAAGAGCCAACCGGGGTTTTCGGAGGTTTGAAAAAGTTTACGATATTGTGAGCTTATATACAAATAAGTTGCTTAAGAAAGTTTCTGATTACTCAAAATGTTGTTTTTTTTTTTCCTTACCAAAAAGACAGCATCAGTTTACAATTTGGAATTTTAAACCTTATAAACATGAAAACTTTAGTACTGGTAAATTTTTAAGCACTTTAAAAAAAAATATAAAGTTTTTTAAGAGAGATAGTCGCAACACAGCAACAGTGATGTTGCAGCTAAAAAAAGTTTTTGGAATAACATTAAAATATATTTACTACATGCGAATTAGTAATTATAACTATAGGCAGTATAATTTTTTTATAAAATATATGGAACTTTTTAACCCGCATATATACTTTTTGCAACATAAACAATCGTTTATTCCTAGGTGAATGGGTAAGGGGCGTATTAAAAGGCGTGTACTGCGAATGCTGTCTTCAATGTAGAGTTTGTTTTTTGTTTTAATTTACTATAATTTTTGTAACTTTAGCAATTACTATTTAAACTTATTAAATAAGTTTAATTGTTGATATTTTTATTCTTCTAACTTAAATGCAACTATGTTAAATTATTTTTCTATCTTTATATTATGTTTAGTTTTTATCAAACTTCGTAACTTTTTAATATTTTTTTTAATTTACGTAAATTCGGTTAACTGCATTAATATTTACGCGAGCAATACAGTACCACATCAATTATTAATTGGTTTTAACAGTTGACACCCAATGCTATTTTATTTTACCCTAATTTTATCTCTTCTTTCTTTGTTTAAGTTAGAGCTGTCTTTACATATTAAACGTAAATACGTGATTAGTTTAGGTGTGGTTGCTCTTTTGCTCGGAGGCTATTGAGGCCTTGGTAATTCTGTTTGAGGGTATTTTTGGGTAAATGATAGTATAGAACTTATGCTATTGTTTTTTGTTTGTATTACCACAATTACTATTCATATGCTGTATTCTAGGTGTAACATAAACTCCCTTAAAATAATAATACTTGCTGGTGTTTTTTTATTAATTTCTATGCGGTACGGGTTAGTTTTTACTAGACATAGTTTTTTTAACTTTAAAAACTTAAACAATGTTAGCGTTACTCTAATTATGTTTCTATTTTATTTAAAGCCAAAGTATATTTTTTTTTTGTGTTTAATCAAAAAGCTTAATTTTGGTAACTTATTGCTCAACCTATGATTATTTTACACCATTAATAGGGGTTTATACGTTATTTTGTCTATACATTTTGTTTTTTATTTATTTCACTTGAGTATTTTTGCCATTTATTTACAGTGGATAAAGTCAATTCCACAAAATATTTTATTCTTTAAGTTTACTACACGCAGTTCTATAATCCTAAAAGCAATTTTTTCAAAAGGTTACTTTACTCCGTTAGCTTTTTTTTTAAAAAATAAGTTTACTAAGGCTATTATGTATAATAGTCTTTTGTTTGTATATTCTATAAAAATAATATCTAAAGCTATTGTTGTTTATGTTGCTTACTATTATAGTATTTGACTTGTTTTTATCGGGGTAATTGTAATATTAAACTGTGTGGTAGAGTTTGAATTTAAACTATATTTTAAAAAAAAAACATATTTTTAAGAAAAGACGACTTTTTTTTTATAAGCGTAAATATAAGTTTTCAATGGGAACTTCGGCTTTAGTAAATTTAAAACCACAGCGTTTTGAGTTGATTTACATGCGTGGTTTTAAAAAAGTTATAAGACGCCGACACATTCGCGCTAAGATGAGGTTTAAAAAAAGAAAATTTTGGTTTTTCGTAAGACCCAATTGTATTTTAAGCGGCAAGTCTACAAATTCTCGTATGGGGGCTGGCGTTGGCACACTAATAAGAATCGCAACAAATTTGCGTCCATATCGCAATCTCGTAGAATTTCGTAACTACTCACCCAGGTGAATTCAAAAGGTGCATCGGCAGTTAAGATTTCGATATCCAATTAAATTTTTAGCCATTTATAACTCGTAGAGGTTGGTAGTTACAACAGGGCTAAAAACACTTCTCATTATAACAAACACTTCTTTTTTTTTACGAAGAACACGAAAATTACTTACGCGAAGTAGATTTAAGTTTGGTGGCGTACGATTGCGAAAAGCTGATAACAACCCACTCATGTATGTACGAGCACCTAAACACTTTAAATCGGGAAAACAGCACATATTTTTTTTTAGGGGCGTATACACTAATAAATATACCCTTACACACGATAAATGTTTTGCTTTAATGCACGAGTTAAACGAAAATACTATTTTTTCACTAGTTACAACTTCTTTAACTAAGGCTACTTACGTCGATTGTTTGTTGAGTAGGGTAACCATCAAACAACCTGTATTGTTGAATATAAAGTAACTTTATATAATGGTTGGTGTTATTTTTTTTCAACTTGTAGTAAATGCTATTATATTTTCTTTTATTTTTTGAATTTTAACTTTTGCCGCAAAGTCTTTATTTTCTAATAAATACTACGATTACAAACTAAACTTTTATGAATGCGGCTTTAAAAATATAACAAAAAAAAATATAGCTTATGAAGTCAATTATGTTATGGTAATGCTGTTTTTATTGATTTATGACGGCGAATTTTTAATTTTAGTACCATACGCGTTAAATCTAACGAGAATTTCCCTAGAAGTTGTAATTTGTATTTTAGTTTTTATTGTGTGAATAGTTGCTGCGTTGTTATTTGATTATTCGTTATCTGCACTAGAGTGACAAATTTAGTGTTTAGTTTTACATATGTTTATCAAAATAGCGGCTTACATCTTGTTAAAAAAGACCTTGCCCCATTATCTATTATATATTTATACTATCAACAACTATTACAGTTCAGTGGTTCCCGCACCCACTGAACATTTACTACCAAACATAGTTATAAGTATCTAACAAAGTTTATTAGTGGCTGAGGTTCCATTAATCTATATATTTAACTACGGCTCAATTTTTTTCTTTTTAATCTTCTTTTACACATGAAAGTTTTTTGCAAGTAATAAAACTAAAGATTATAACGGATATAAACCCCAGGCTTGGGACACCTTATTTACCCCCAACCTCAACTACCTTTCATTTTTCTTATCTTGACAATTGTTTTTTTTATTTACAAGTAAAATGCATAAAAAAATGTATACCCCTGCATTTATGAATTTAACATTGTTTACTTTGGTATTTACATTTTTAATCATTGCTTATTTATTTTTTTTAAAAAAATCCAAAGTTTATAGACTAGAACATGAGATACACGTAAATGCCTGTGTTTGAATTTTATTTGCAATGATGGTTTTCGTCATTGTAGATAACTTTGTTAGTTTTTTATTATTATTAGAATTAATCGCAACTATTTATTTTTTTTTTGTGCTAACATTTATGAAATCAAAAACTCTTACTTTAATAAAATTAAAAAATTTAGTAAGTAACTATTTATGAATCTCATTTTTTACTTTAATTTTAATCTTTTGCTCTATGGCTTTGTTAGCTAAAGACTGTGGTACTTTAACTTTTAAGGAATTGTACCACCTTAATTACTTCACGCGTTTTTTTACTTGACAAATTTTGTTAATTTCTTTATTATGAAAAATTGGTGGCCCAGGGTTTTATTTTTTTAAGCTAGAGCTATACCAGTATTTACCGACAAATAGTCTTTTTTTTTTCTCTATTACTAGTGCATTTTTTAGTTGCTTTCTTTTACACTTCATGTTTGCTAATTGTTGACCGATTTTTGTACAGCAACAATTTGCTTTATTAATTTATATTACAATATATAACATTTTCATGCTTATTAGGGGCTTAAAAAGTACAACTTTTTATCAATTTTTAGCGTTAAGCGCCGCAAATACATGAAGTGTTCTACTTATGTTTTATTTAATTTAATTGTTATGAGTGAAGGTCAATAATAATCAGTACACTACAGATAAAATTGCAGTTACTAGACAAGCGGTTTCGCATAAAACATGCTATAGAAAACCGTTAAGTTTTTTAAAATATAGGATCAGTTTGACGCAATCAATAAGTAATAGACTGGTCCACCAAAGTCAGTATCTACGCTCGTACAAAGATTTACGTTTTTATTATGTATCCTTAATGCGGGCTAATTTCTGCCCTCACTTACTTGCGGAGCACGTACCGTACGTTTGAGGTAATTTTAATAATAAAGAATTTTTACTAGCTCTTTCACAACACGTGTCTATGTATGACTTAGACCATGCTCTTCTGTGAAGGGGATCTCAGACAAACTCTTTGTTTAATATACGCAGTCAGCGCGTTAAAAAACGGAAAAAAGAATTTTACTATAGACATCGGGTTTTTTTTATATCAGGTTATAAAAGATTACTATTTGTCTGAAAATGATTAAGCGTAATAGTACGCTGTATTTCTGCAAAGAAAATGTCTCGCAAGTTTGGACTTATACCAGGTTTTGAAAATTTTTTACTAGCCCCCGACTCGTCCCAGCTGGTGTATGCTTACAAATTACATGTGTACAAACTTAAACTCGTGAGAGTATTATAATAATTGTTTAGAAAATACATCACAAAATGTTACAAAATTATGTATTGACTGGTTAGTAATTTAAAAATAAGAAAAATTACTTACCACAATATAAAAAAAACTTTAAATAAGTTATTAACCATTACCATAAAAATTACTAAAACTAAGGTAAATACTATAAAAGGTTTTGTTATTGTTTTATTAAAAACTTTTGCGTTTATATTAGACTTTAAAATACAAAAACCTAAAAATTTAAAATGATCTTTTAAAATTTTGAAAATATTTAGTCAGCATATTCGTTTAAAACACGTTAGATACACTAATCGACTTAGTAGTTTTTTGTGTGAAAGAATTGATTATAATCAGTCATTTGATCACGCAAAACTTATTCAGATTTTTAGTTTTATTGATTCAAATTCTGTGTTTTTTTTTAACGTTATCGATATTTGATGAGAGGTGAGCACTCTTCAAGAAGATTCCTGAGAGGATATTCAACCTGTAGATTTGCGAGAATTAATTAATTTAAACCTAAGATTTTACCAAACTTTAAAAACTAACAGGCGAGACAGACTATTAAAACACGCTATTTATATAGACTCTATCCAACATAAGCTTTGACGGTCTGATCTTTATTACCCAGAATTTAACGAAACACCTTAAGTATGTTAATAGTTACTGCCTCAAAGATGTTAGTAATCGCAGGTGTAATGACAACTCTAGCTGGTGCTGCTTTAGGAACCGCAGTATTATTTGCTAGTTATATTTTAGGCGCTGCTAAAAACCCAGAAGAAGCAGAAAGCTTATTCAACACTACTTTAATGGCTTTTGCTTTAGTAGAAACTTTTGTATTTTTATCTTTCTTAATCGCAGGTTTAGTATACGTTCTTATCTAATCAATTGTTTTGATTGTTAGTTAAGATTTTATTAATTGTTGTTGTGGCTATACTAGTAAGGGGAACTCTTCCGCGTTATAGAGTTGACCAACTAGTTGCCCAACATTGAAAGTTATTTATTTTTTTGTATATTGCTTTTTTTTTACAGTTAGTTTTTCTTTATTATGCCTTTTTTTTATAAGTCTTGTAGTTTAAAAAGCTTAAAAAAGCCGATATAGCTCAGTGGTAGAGCGCCAGACTGAAAATCTGGAGGTCAGAGGTTCAAATCCTTTTATCGGCATAATATATAACAACAAAAACCCTATATATGCTTTGCTTTGCTTAAAATTAATTGAAAATAAAACTACAAAAACTACAGATACGTGTTTAGTGTCTAAAGTGTTTAATTACGCCAGTCTAATCTGGAAAACTAAGATTAAAAAATATTCGCTAAGTATTAAAATAACATCGTTTTTTTCTGACCCTTACGCACATTTAAAAAAAGTAAATGTTTTTCGCGCTAAAAACAGGCGAAAACTAAAGCAAAAATACCTAAAACATAAAATAAATAAAAAACAAGTGCAAGCATTAGCGTTAGCCAATAGTTTAAGTCACACAGACACCGCAGATAATTTCTATTTAGGACCTCAACTTGCATTTTTACAAAGTTGATTACTTAGTAAATATGTAGGCGAGCTGATTAATATCTATATCGGGTTTTACCCTGATTGAATTTTTTTAAATATGAAAGAGCTTACAGGAAACACAAGATTTAACTTAATTTGTCGTGCTGTCAATAAAAGGCGCATCTTAGGTTCATTTTACCACGAAAACAAAATGTTATTTCGAAATTGATTTGGCAAATTAACGTACTTAAAAGACCCTAACAGCCTCACTAGTTTAATAAAAACTGTGATGAGTAAAACGCATCTAAAAAAACACAGAATTTTGTTTTTTATACTAAATAGAGTTATAAAAACATGATTTTTTTATACTCATGAAAAAAATCATGTTTTAGGTTATAGTTTTTTTTTTAAGGGAAAACTGGGTAAAAAGGGTAGTGTAAAAAAAACTAAATTTTTTAGAAAATACGGCATTACTAGCTTTACTAATAAATCAGTACGTGTAAATCACAAAGAATTTTTTGTTATTACAATCACTGGTGTAGTTGGTGGTGGTTTAACAATATACTTTAAGTAATATGTTTACGTTAGCAGCACTATACATATTTTTTTATGTGTTGACATTAGCTCAAATTATGTGATTTTGCCAAATGCACAACTTGGCAAAAAATGTAACGCAGATGAGTTTTACAAATGTTTGAAAAGGTACATCTATTTATATTAGTCGCGGATGAGTGTTAAAGTTTTTAATTATTCAATTATCAGGTCTTCCACCAGTTTTTGTGTTTTTTATAAAAATAAATCTTATAGCTCTAACCCTTAAATTGTTGTCCCCCTTTTTACAAGTTATTATTTTTATAAATCTTTTACTTAGTATGTTTTTTTATTTACAAATATTTTCTACGACAAATGCCACACCATCCAAAGAGTTACTTAAGGATCTGCTGCAGGATACTTCAATGGTAGACTCTACAAAATGATCTTATAACAAAAATAAATACAATTTTTACTTATTTTTTACTTCAACGCTTTTTTTCAGCTTGTTTAGTTTTATATTTTTTTTTGATTTATTCGTGATCATCAATGCATTTTTATACTAGTAGAGCTTGGCAACTCTTAACCAAAAAGTTCGATGATCAACTAACGTTTACTATTACAAGTGAAGACGACCTAAACTATTAGGATCCCCTCAGCGTAAAGGAATTGTATTACGCTTAAGGATTTGTACACCAAGAAAACCTAACTCTGCTAGAAGACCTGTTGTTAAAGCAAAATTATCTTCTAGAAAAAAAGCGTTAGCTCACATACCTGGTAAAGGTCATAACCTACGTAAACACTCGAGAGTTTTAATATGTGGTGTTGGGGCTCGTGATCTTCCTGTTGTAAACTACACGTGCTTGCGTGGTGTTTACGATTTTTCCCCGTTATTTACTAAACGTAGAAGGCGCTCCATATATGGAGTAAAACAAATACCGGAATTAAAAACACATGTCAGGCGAAGATTCAGAAAACTAACAGATTAGTGTTACAGGTACAAGCTATTAAAGGCAAAGCAGTCAGTCTTATTAACTGAGCTAGGCACGGGTCTTTTTACCCCTTAACTTTTGGTTTGGCTTGCTGTGCTGTGGAGATGATGCATGCCACGGTTAGTCGTTATGATTTTGATAGGTTCGGTGTTATTTTTCGTGCAACACCTAGACAAGCAGATTTAATTATTGTAGCGGGTACTTTGACCTATAAAATGGCACCTGCTTTGCGACGTATATACGAGCAAGTTAACAACCCTCGCTGAGTTTTGTCTATGGGTAGTTGTGCAAATGGTGGTGGATATTATCATTTTTCAAATAGTGTAGTAAAGGGGTGTAATAAAATTATTCCTGTAGATATTTATGTGCCAGGATGCCCTCCCACAGCTGAAGCTTTGTTTTACGGTGTTTTAAACTTACAAAAATTATTATTGGTAGATTTTTATGATTCGTTCACGTAAACCACGTAAACATGTTATTATTAGATTGCGTCAAAAAAATAAAAGACGAGCTAACTATTCTTTTACTAAGGGTGGGGTTTTATAAATAATGTTACTAGTAAGTTATCATCCAACAACAAGTACAAAACGATGAAAAAAATCTATAGTTGTTTGACATCCTAAAAATAGGGTAATCTCACATTTTTTAAAGTTTAAAACACATCACAAAAAAACATTAAAAGGGCGTGTTGCCATACATGGAACACGTCGTATGTATAAAACTCCACTTTGGGAGTTGTTTATTGCAAAACCTCTACAAGTTTTTTTTGTTGCAGTTAGTCATTATTTTAGTGTTAGACCTTTACGAGAGTTTTTTTTAGGAAAAACTATTTTTAACAATTACAAACTATTTCCTTTTACAGAAGGTATAACACCAGGTTTTAAGTTGCTGGCCCCCGGTTCTCTTTTTCTAAGATTATCTAATTTCGCGTCTCAACTTTTGAAGTTAAAATCTGTGCCTCTTAATAGTATTATAAGCTTTGTATACAATGTCAAGAATACAAAAATGACATTTGCTAAAAGCTCTGGTTGTAGCGCAATTAGAAGAAAAAACATTAAAAAAACAAAACTAGTTTATGTCCAACTTCCCTCACAAAAATTAATTGTGCTAAGCCCCGAAACTTATTGTGTACTAGCCCCCAGCAATAATTTACATTTAGACCGAATTGTGGAGGGGAAGTGAGGGTCCTTTCCTAGATGTACTAAAAATATAAATGTTCGGGGTGTAGCTAAAAACCCTGTGGATCACCCTAATGGGGGACGAACCAAGGCTAAGCAACCTGAGCTTAGCCCTTGGGGTTGAATAGCAAAAAATTCTAAATAATGTCACGTGTAACGTGAAAATTTTCTGTAGTAACCATAAACGATCTTCAAATTTTTTTTAAAAAAACTAACCCCAGTTATCGTGTGAATGTTGATAGTTATCGCAGCAAAACCATAAATAACTGAAATAAAAATCGTAACTATACTATACCGCAAGGAAAAACAAATATTACTGTTTGGGTAGACGACTATAGTGTCGGTAAAAAATTAGGCATGTTTTCAAAAACGAGAAAACCGTTTTTCTTTAGATCAAAGCGCCGTAAAAAGTAATGTTACGAGTAATATTTTTATTTTCGTACAAAAAATCCAAAAAAAATACAACCACTAGTATAGTATTAAATAGCTTTTTTGAATCAACTACATTACAACCTTTTAGTAAAATTATTTTACAAAGTAAAGAGTTACAAAGTTATTTTTTTTCAGTCTTTTACGCTCAAAAAGAGCAAAGAGAGGTAGCTAACTGCGTATTAAAAGACATGTTACATTTGGTGTGTATGTGGCGACATATTCGGGGTTACCCTCAAGGTGGCAATACAACACACACAAATGCTAATTCTTCTCGTAAAAATAAGTTATTACTAAATTTTCGAATAAATCAATTTTACAAGATGTTTGGTCAAAAAAAAAGAAATATCTACCCTACTTTAGTAAAAGCAGAATATAATAATAGATTGTGGCATTATAACTGACAAGAGGAGTGGCTTTACGCAACGCGTTTTGCCATAAGAATGTTAATTAGTGGTCCAAAAGCGGGTGGTTTTAACCCAGCAGTTCTTGCATCTAACCAAACTAACGGTTATCCCAGAGTTGGTAAAGCAGCAAAAATTGGTAAGGCTAAAAAATTGGTAAAAATGTTTACAATCGGTGTCCCTCTACTATTTGCTCGATATATTTATATGCCAAGACCTCCTAGAGATTTTCCGAAAATAATACTAAAAGATGAAGTTAACAAAAAATTAGGGCGCAAGCTTAGGCGACAAGAGCGTTAGTGTCTGCGGCAGGTAAATTACCCTTAGTTACTACGATATCACTTAAATTAAAACTTCTTAGTTTATTAAGATTTAATAAAATTTTAGTTTATGCCAAAAAGTTAAAAACATTTAAAACGCGTAAAATAAAGTATAGACGTAAGCTAAAAGGTTTTTTTTGGCGGATTAGGCCTGAAATTTATAATAGTAGGGTGGGTAATTTTGAAATACCCCGGTTAGCGTTTATAACAAGTACGCTTCAGGCTACCCTTATGTATCGTTGGAAAAAAAAACTCTTTATCAAACGAAAACCCAAAGGTCTTTTTAGAAAAGCGCGAATTAAAGCCTTAAGAAAAGCAAGGGCTATAAAGTCTAAACCTAAAAGATTTAAAAATAAACGAGCTAAAAATTATTTTTTTAGAGGCTTAATAAAACGTTTTAAAAATTCTTTTTATATGTTTAGGAAGTTCTTAAAAAAGTGTTTACGAGGTCTAATGTATTTTATCGCTCCTAGTCAAAATTATTTAAAAAAATCCAGGCCGTCGTTAAATTTTTCACTTTTAAACAGAACACACATGAACCTAAAAACCTTAAAGAAAAAGTTTATTGGTTTTTTATATAAACGCCCGAAGGCGGTATTATTAAAGTATATAAAATATATTGACACAGAGCCGCAACCGTTTGAAGAAGATTTTGAAAAGAAAAGAAGAACTATTTTTACTAACTTACATAGGCAATATATTTGAAAACTTCGTTGCGCAAGGTATGTTCATTGAGATCTTCGAACGTTGGGAAAATTAACCGAATGAAGATACCAAAAACTTTTAGGGGTTGAAGTGTATTCGTTACATAGAATTAAGTGAACACAGTTTTTAGTCTATATTTTTATAAGATGTTTTTGTTTTGCAATTTCGTGAAAGCTTTCAAAGTCTGTATTAGTCGATAGCCCACAAGTATATAATGGCAAAGAGTTGTTTGAAGACACATATGTGGAGAAGGGAGATATAGTAGAGCTCCCGTTTGGTTCAGCTATTGTACGGGCTAGGCGTAGCTACAAAGCTTATTTTCGTCGTTTAGTTGGTCGTGCAAAAAAAATCAGTTATCGTTCTTATTTGATAAGAACTAAACAGCTAAAACACGCTAAAAATTATATTACTGTACCAAAAGCTTTTAAAAAACTACCAATTGGACTAAAACGATTTGGGAAATTAGTAAATCACGAGTTAATCACAAACGCTATAGCTTTTATAAAACGTTTACCTAAATTAGGTCACGATATAACTTCTAAACTAAATTTGACCAGTGTTTTAGCACTACAAGCGTGAAGATATCGGTTTGATTAATACGATTAATCGTAGTTTATTTTACACCTGAAATTCAGTTAAAAAACAGCTAAATAAGTCTAAGTCTATTATTATAAATTTTGGACCTCAGCATCCTGCGGCACACGGGGTGTTGCGACTTATTTTGCAGCTTAATTCCGAATTAAACCAAAGGGCTGACGTGCATATTGGTTTACTACATCGAGGGACTGAGTATTTAATATCTACTAAACACTATATAAAATCTATTCCATACTTTGATAGACTAGATTATGTTTCTATGATGGCGCAGGAACATGCCTTTTGTTTAGCAATTGAGCGTTTAAGCGGTAATAGTATGGTCTCTGTTTCTACTAATTTTGTAAGAATACTTTTTGACGAATTGACAAGAATTTTAAATCATATGCTAGCTATTGCTTGTCATGCATTAGATATAGGTAGCATGTCATCTATTTTTTGAGCTTTTGAGGAGAGAGAAAAGATAATGGAATTTTATGAAAGGGTGTGTGGTGCTAGAATGCACGCTGCATTTCATAGACCAGTCGACCAGTTTAATTTTTTTATTGATAAACAATTAATCGCAGATATTTTACAATTTACCAAAAACTGTTATATAACTTTAAACGAAATGCATAACGTTTTATCATACAATAAAATATGACGTCAGCGTTTGATTAACATTGGTGTTTTAACTATCGAGGATTGTAAAAACTACAGCTTAACTGGTGTAATGGCAAGAAGTGCGGGGATTAAACGCGATCTTAGACTAGCGCGAACAAATTGTTACAGCGGCTACAATATGATAAATTTACGTAGTTTTTGTGGTGTTAACGGTGATTCCTATGATCGTTTTTTGATAAGAATGTTAGAAATGGGCGAAAGTTTAAATATTGTTAGCTTTATAGGTAAACAGTTATTAGATAATTACTTAAGTTCAGGTTCTACACAAATTACTAGCTTGAATGTAACTAAATTTTTTGGAAAACAAAAAAAAAATTCTTACGTTTCTATGGAGGAATTAATTAGGCACTTTGTGGTGTGACATACCGGTTTTTATGTAAAAAAAAACACTACTGTTTCTTACATAGAGTCGCCTAAAGGAGAGTTTGGTGTTATTCTTACATCAGACAACACAAATAAACCTTTACGTTGTAAGATTAGGTCACCTGGGTACTTTAACTTGCAAGCTTTACCAAAACTTAGTAAGGGTCATTATTTAGGTGATTTAGCTGCTTTAATAGGTACAATCGATATTGTTTTTGGCGAAGTTGATCGTTAATAACATTAAATTCTAGACAAAGTAGATAAACAATTACGCGTACCACGCCCTGTAGAGTAACGTGTTAGCGCTATGCTTCACTTTAATAGACCACATCGCGTCTTTACAGGATATTTAACTAATAATCTAATATTATTAGTATCCAAGCACCTTACACACAAAATTAAATGACTGTTTATTAGTGATTATTAAGTTTGGAAAACCGAATGATTTACATGTAACACCCGTCCTGTAGAGTAACGTGTTAGCGCTATGCTTCACTTTAATAGACCACATCGCGTCTTTACAGGATATTTAACTAATAATTTAATATTACTAGTAGCCAAGCACCTTACACACAAAATTAGATAACTGTTTATTAGTGATTATTAAGTTTGGAAAACCGAATGATTTACATGTAACACCCGTCCTGTAGAGTAACGTGTTAGCGCTATGCTTCACTTTAATAGACCACATCGCGTCTTTACAGGATATTTAACTAATAATTTAATATTACTAGTAGCCACACACTTTACACACAAATTAGATAACTGTTTATTAGTGATTGTAAAATCCCGAAAACTAGACGATTGCATGTAACTTTCACACTGTAGAGTAACGTGGCAGCGCTATGTTTCACTTTAATAGACCACGTCACGTCTCTACAGGATATTTAACTAATAATCTAATATTATTAGTATCCAAGCACCTTACACACAAAATTAAATGACTGTTTATTAGTGATTATTAAGTTTGGAAAACCGAATGATTTACATGTAACACCCGTCCTGTAGAGTAACGTGTTAGCGCTATGCTTCACTTTAATAGACCACATCGCGTCTTTACAGGATATTTAACTAATAATTTAATATTACTAGTAGCCACACACCTTACACACAAAATTAGATAACTGTTTATTAGTGATTGTAAAATCCCGAAAACTAGACGATTGCATGTAACTTTCACACTGTAGAGTAACGTGGCAGCGCTATGTTTCACTTTAATAGACCACGTCACGTCTCTACAGGATATTTAACTAATAATCTAATATTATTAGTATCCAAGCACCTTACACACAAAATTAAATGACTGTTTATTAGTGATTATTAAGTTTGGAAAACCGAATGATTTACATGTAACACCCGTCCTGTAGAGTAACGTGTTAGCGCTATGCTTCACTTTAATAGACCACATCGCGTCTTTACAGGATATTTAACTAATAATTTAATATTACTAGTAGCCACACACTTTACACACAAATTAGATAACTGTTTATTAGTGATTGTAAAACCCCGAAAACTAGACGATTGCATGTAACTTTCATACTGTAGAGTAACGTGGCAGCGCTATGTTTCACTTTAATAGACCACGTCACGTCTCTACAGGATATTTAACTAATAATCTAATATTATTAGTATCCAAGCACCTTACACACAAAATTAAATGACTGTTTATTAGTGATTATTAAGTTTGGAAAACCGAATGATTTACATGTAACACCCGTCCTGTAGAGTAACGTGTTAGCGCTATGCTTCACTTTAATAGACCACATCGCGTCTTTACAGGATATTTAACTAATAATTTAATATTACTAGTAGCCACACACCTTACACACAAAATTAGATAACTGTTTACTAGTGATTGTAAAATCCCGAAAACTAGACGATTGCATGTAACTTTCACACTGTAGAGTAACGTGGCAGCGCTATGTTTCACTTTAATAGACCACGTCACGTCTCTACAGGATATTTAACTAATAATCTAATATTATTAGTATCCAAGCACCTTACACACAAAATTAAATGACTGTTTATTAGTGATTATTAAGTTTGGAAAACCGAATGATTTACATGTAACACCCGTCCTGTAGAGTAACGTGTTAGCGCTATGCTTCACTTTAATAGACCACATCGCGTCTTTACAGGTTTTGTCTCGGCAAAATAAATTTATTAGATATTCAAAACTACCTGCAATTTTTATTTTTAGAAGAATATATATAATTAATTTTGGTCGCTGTGGGATGATACGTCGGAATAAACATTTAAATAAGCACTTAATGCGTTATATTTTGTGAAAGCCATCTGTTTTATCGAAAAAATTAAGGCTAAGCTATTTAACAAATTATCAAATAAAACCAAAAGAGCGATTTAGCTTTATATTGCAGCAATTTTACGTTAATAGTCAACACAGGTTTTACTCTTCCCAAAACAAATTACAGTGTTTTTTATCTTATAGTTTTTCGGTTCCTAGTAGAAAAGTTGGTGTTTCTCGTTTTTATATTAACAAGGGTGTAGAAAGATTAATTTTTGGTGGTTATCAAAAACAATAAAAATTTACAGGGTTGCTACGTAACAGTATAGTAAATTATTATAATCAAGCAGAAGGTTGTTATATTGCGTACAATCAAATTTTTTGAAAATTTAATACTAACAATGCAAACTTGGTGCTGAGTTCTCCATTAAAAGACAATTTTGATATTTTAAACTGCTGTAATAGTTTTTACAGAAAAACTATAATAAATCCACGTAAATTATTTAATGTCTACAGGGAGTTGTTTGTCACACAGTGGACGAGAATAGCCTTTAGGGGTAAAAGTTATAGGGTAAAATGTTTTAAAAAATTAAGAAAGTTTACGTTTAATTTTGGTTATTCACACTGAAGTAAATTTATTGCTAATAGTGCCTGAACTATGCATCGTCGTAGAAGACAAAATTACCTTGTATTTACGTATAACCTAGAAGATATGCAGTTTTTTAAAAGACAATTGCCTTATGTGCGTTTCTATAATTGTTACACAATGCGAGGTTTAAGATTAAAAAAACAACCAATAATTAGAAGATTCGGAAAAATTTCGCAACATATTTCTATTTTACATTAGGTTAGGCCCCCCGTGGGACAAGTAAGCCTGCCGCGTTTAGAGAAATTAAATAGTACAATGTATCACCAATCATCTAATTATAATACAGTTGAACGTTGAATGAGTATAAAATTCGGCGTTATTGTTAGGTTTTTTATAAATATTGTTTTTTTTTTTCGCGTAGGTATTTTTGGTTGCAACTGGACCAAAGATACGGCCAATGTTATGTCAAAAACAAGTTACTCTAAACAGTCCGTTAGGCTAACTTATCTAGAAAAATTACGAAAATTAAAAATGGATACCATACCCTACTACTATGAGGTTGCTTCTTACTTATTTCAAATGTTTAATAAATATAAGGCGCTTAGTCTTTATTGCACAAGATTTAAACAAATATTATTTTTTAAAAAATATAGAATAACGTATAATAAAGAATAACAAACTTTATGGGGTTGTTTATTAGCGGAAACATTTAAGTAACATAACCGCAAACTTAGGTGTATGGGCTTAGCAGTTTCGTGTGACTGGTGCTGTTTTTTTATAGTTTGCTAGAAAACACTTACAACTGAATAGTGCAATATCATGTAGTTTTAATAATAATCTTGGGTCTTTCACTAATAATAGCTTTAATTACTTATTGTTTAAGTAAATATTCAGTTCGCTTGTTTTTTATAAGTATAGTTTTATGTATTATATTATTTAGCTTAATAACAATTTTTTGAATTCAGCTGGATATTTTGTTATTCAAATTATTTTTATTAGTAAAGTGGCAATTAAAAAATCTTTATTTTTTTTTTTGGGGTCTTCCTTTTTAACTGCAGCTTAAACTAAATCAACTAAAAAACTATGTTGATATCCAGGCTAAGTTTTAAAACCCGCAACATGGTTAGTTTAACATTAAAAAATTTTTATTTAGTTAGCAAGCGAAAAAAAAGCAGTAAACACTCAAAGTTTCCTGAGAGGATTGTTTACCCCCTTCACTCCCCTAAAGCTTTTAATATGTATAACTATTTTTACTTTAATAGTTTTTTAATTTTTCCAACGTATAAAGCTAAACCTAACACTACAAAACAGTACAAGCAAGATAACCTAAATTTAAGTAAAAAAGAAGCTCAGAAAAAAGAGGATTTAACTCTTTCTCAAAGGATTAAAAACTTTTTTTATCGTTAAACAAACATACCTAAGCTACAAAATTCTGTTGTTTGGGTTTTTACTGTACTTAAATTATAAATTTATTAGTAAAATTATCGTGTTTTAATTTTTGTGCTTAGTTTACGTTATTCGTTAAACTAGATAAACTTTAGCACAACTATATATATAAAACTTATGCATCTAGTTAACTACATATTATAATAACTTTATTACAATTTAGTATGTACTACAGTGTTGTTACCCTTGTTACGGCGTTATAATTTTTGCCTACACCTATTGTATAATTTAAGTATAACATTAATTTAGCATTATAACTATTTTTTGACTAAGTCATTTGAGCATTCTTATAAAGTGTTAAAACTTACAAAATTTTTCAAAAAATGACTAAGGGGTAGTTTAGTGGTAAAACATCGGTGCAAGCAACCGATACGTGTGTTCGATTCCCGCCCCCTTAATATGGAATTTGTTAAGTTCATAGTAATGCTATGGATATATGGTTTAATTTACATACTAAACTATGTTAGTTGAACACTGTGGTGTTTATTTAGACCAACATATGTATGTTTAGACTTAATAATAGAAGATGCTTTAGTACAAACTGCAATAATAAATTTACTTTTGCAATTAGGGTTTTTTAAAAAAAGAAAAAGTTTAGCTTTGCTAAAAAATTTTGTAAAAAAATATAAAGCTTTAATACAACCTTTAGCTATGGTAGTGGCTATATTTATATGTTGTTTTTTCGTAACTAGCGTTTTTTACACGGTTTGTTTTAGGTGTGCAGATCTTGTCATCTATATAAACGCGTGTCAGACAGGAGCAGTTTATACATCAACCAATCCATTTTCCAACATTTACCGTGGCCCGTTTGGCCCGGTACTTGTGAAAACTGAGCTAATACTATTTTCTATGCTAAGAAGGAATTAGCCTAGTGGTAAGGCACCGGCCTTCAAAGCCGAGAAACCTGGGTTCGAATCCTGGATTCCTTTTTTGAAAATACTGGAGAAAGTACTCGAGTGATTTTTTAACCTTTTTTTATACTATAGTTTACAACCTCTAAATCTCGTTTGTTGGGTGTTGTGACCCATAGGGATGATCCCCTATTTATATATTAAGGCAATACTTGTCGTATCTTTAGCCCTAACTTGGGGTATTTGGTATTTGTTGGCTCAAGGTTATTTTTATAAAGAACCAATTGTAATTTGGTTAATCGGAATGCTTAAACCACGCGGACCATTTATGCGATTTATTATTACATTCCTTTTTTTATTTAGTTGTTGTTTTTTAGTTACTTGTTTTATTGCAATAATTTGTTTTGTATGAATAGACTCCGCACTTCAGACGATTTCGTTGTTAACAAAAACACCATATACCTCACTAAACCCATTTAGTGATTTTTTTACAGGGCCTTTTGCAGCTAGGTATAATAAAGCTAAAAAAATTGTGTTTTTTGAGTAGCTAGGGCATACTAATTTAATAGTTATAGCTATAAACTCAAGGAAATTTTTTACTAAATTAAAATTTAAATAACCGTTTTTAATGTTTTGCACTTATTACTGGCAAAAATAAGCGTTAGTTGATTTAATTTTTATATAATAGGTACCAGAGGTGTAATAACTATTGTGCTACTCCCATTTCGCAACTATTGCTATACCCGTTTAAGTTTATAATTAATCACTTAGCTTGTTATTTTGTCCCATATTTTAAGAATGTTTCATTCTCAGTGAAGTTTTATAAAATAGTAGTTACATTTATGTCACTGTGTTTAGTAACAATATATTTACACCTAGAATTTATTTTACTGACTTCCGTTGCGGAAACTTGCTTTATCGTGTGGGGTTTTATGCATCTGGATTTAAAACAAGAACGTCTTAAGCATTGAAATTTAAA
Source organism: Chitinophagaceae bacterium (assembly GCA_016720745.1). Taxonomy (GTDB): domain Bacteria; phylum Bacteroidota; class Bacteroidia; order Chitinophagales; family Chitinophagaceae; genus JJ008. The sequence goes on from JADKKA010000023.1 coordinate 43,410, forward strand.
ACAAGAGCGTCAATTTCAGGACCTTATTAAAGAGGTCAAAAAACCGATAACTAAAAAATGAGCATGGCTCGTTTTTAAAAAGATCTACGTTCCGTGTGTACTTTTTAATTGTTGTTTTATTATGATTTTTTTATTTTTTGATTGAATTTTTTGACATTTATCTGTTAAAATGTGAAAAAAATTGTGTTTTTTGAGTAGCTAGGGCATACTAATTTAATAGTTATAGCTATAAACTCAAGGAAATTTTTTACTAAATTAAAATTTAAATAACCGTTTTTTAATGTTTTGCACTTATTACTGGCAAAAATAAGCGTTAGTTGATTTAATTTTTATATAATAGGTACCAGAGGTGTAATAACTATTGTGCTACTCCCATTTCGCAACTATTGCTATACCCGTTTAAGTTTATAATTAATCACTTAGCTTGTTATTTTGTCCCATATTTTAAGAATGAAACATTCTTAAAATATGGGACAAAATAACAAGCTAAGTGATTAATTATAAACTTAAACGGGTATAGCAATAGTTGCGAAATGGGAGTAGCACAATAGTTATTACACCTCTGGTACCTATTATATAAAAATTAAATCAACTAACGCTTATTTTGCCAGTAATAAGTGCAAAACATTAAAAACGGTTATTTAAATTTTAATTTAGTAAAAAATTTCCTTGAGTTTATAGCTATAACTATTAAATTAGTATGCCCTAGCTACTCAAAAAACACAATTTTTTTCACATTTTAACAGATAAATGTCAAAAAAATTC